>NZ_CP012382.1:1475000-6275000 GCF_001267885.1 Streptomyces ambofaciens ATCC 23877
GTACTCACCCGAGAGACTCTCTCAGGCTTTCCTCCGGGCGCTTCCCTTCGGTGTTTCCAACACTACCAGTGTTTCCCGGTGCTTCTGACCACCGTCCTGCGAGCATGCAGAAGGCGATCCAGCGATAGGATCTGATGAGTTGGGTACTGCCGAGGCGAGGACGCGCTCGCATCGCTCAACCTCAAGCAGGAGTAACGACTGTACACGGAGCCGTGGAACGGGTGCAAATCCGTGGGGACTGTGGTCTAGACCTCTAATCGGAACACTCATGCGGAACCGGTACTTCCTATGACATACCCTGCTGCACAGTGCGCCGTCCGGGACAGGTAGTGACGGCCCGTATACATCTCCGCCCCTGGGAGGCTTCCCATGACCACCGTCTCGTCCCCGCTCGCCGGACGTGCCATCGGACTGGCCGCCGTGCCGGACCCCGTCTTCTCCGGGGCCATGGTCGGCCCGGGTACCGCCATCGATCCCGTTCGGGAGCCCTCCGAGGCGGTAGCCCCCGTGGACGGGGTCATCGTCTCCCTGCACCCGCACGCCTTCGTCGTCGTCGACGAGAGCGGGCACGGTGTGCTGACCCACCTGGGCATCGACACCGTGCAGCTCAACGGAGAGGGTTTCGAGTTGCTGGTGAACAAGGGCGACACCGTCGTGCGCGGACAGGGCGTGGTGCGCTGGGACCCGGCCGCCGTCGAGGCCGCGGGCAAGTCGCCGATCTGTCCGATCGTGGCCCTGGAGGCGACGGCCGAGGCCCTCACCGAGCTCCGCGAGGACGGGGAAGTGAAGGCCGGCGAAAGCCTCTTCCTCTGGAAGTGACGGCAACGCCGTCACAGACGGCTGGCAGGACAACCACCGCGGCGGCGGGCCCGCCGCACTATCGGGACGGGTGAGATGGAGACAACGCTGCGAGGCGTCGGCGTGAGCCATGGTGTGGCGATCGGCGAGGTTCGGCACATGGGGACGGCGGTGCTCGAACCGCCGGCCAAGCAGATTCCGGCCGAGGACGCGGAGCGCGAGCAGGGGCGCGCCCGCAAGGCGGTGGAGGCTGTTGCGGCCGACCTGATGGCGCGCGGCAACCTGGCCGGGGGCGAGGCCCAGGCGGTGCTCGAGGCCCAGGCCATGATGGCCCAGGATCCCGAACTGATGGCCGACGTCGAACGGCGGATCGCCGTCGGCAGCACGGCCGAGCGTGCGGTGTACGACGCCTTCGCCGCCTACCGCGCTCTGCTGGCCGGTGCCGGTGAGTACCTGGCCGGTCGCGTGGCCGACCTCGACGACGTGCGGAATCGTATCGTCGCCCGTCTGCTCGGGGTGCCGATGCCCGGTGTCCCCGACAGCGACGAGCCGTACGTCCTCATCGCGCGCGACCTGGCGCCCGCGGACACGGCGCTGCTGGACCCGACGCTCGTCCTCGGTTTCGTCACCGAGGAGGGTGGGCCGACCAGCCACAGCGCGATCCTGGCACGAGCCCTCGGTGTGCCGGCCGTGGTGGCCCTCCCCGGAGCCGGAGAGCTCCCCGAGGGCACGGTCGTCGCCGTGGACGGGAGCACCGGCGAGATCTTCGTGAACCCGAGCGAGGAGAACAAGGCGAGGCTGGCGGCGGAGGCTGCCGAGCGCAAGGCGGCCCTGGCCGCCTCGACCGGGCCGGGTGCGACCTCGGACGGCCACAAGGTGCCGCTGCTCGCGAACATCGGTGGCCCCGCGGACGTGCCCGCGGCGGTCGAGGCCGGGGCCGAGGGTGTCGGACTCTTCCGGACCGAGTTCCTCTTCCTCGACGACAGCGAGAACGCGCCCTCGGAGGAGAAGCAGGTCGCCGCCTACCGGCAGGTGCTGGAGGCGTTCCCCGAGGGCCGGGTCGTGGTGCGGGTGCTGGACGCCGGCGCGGACAAGCCGCTGGACTTCCTGACCCCGGGCGACGAGCCGAACCCGGCGCTGGGCGTGCGCGGGCTGCGGACGCTGCTCGACCACCCGGACGTGCTGCGCACGCAGCTGACCGCGCTGGCGAAGGCCGCCGAGGGCCTGCCCGTGTACCTCGAGGTCATGGCCCCGATGGTGGCCGACCGCGCCGACGCCAAGGCGTTCGCGGACGCCTGCCGCGAGGCCGGGCTGCGCGCAAAGTTCGGCGCCATGGTGGAGATCCCGTCGGCCGCGCTGCGGGCGCGCTCGGTGCTCCAGGAGGTCGAGTTCCTGTCGCTGGGCACGAACGACCTCGCGCAGTACACCTTCGCGGCCGACCGGCAGGTGGGTGCGGTGTCCCGGCTGCAGGACCCCTGGCAGCCGGCGCTGCTCGACCTGGTCGCGCTGTCCGCCGAGGCGGCGAAGGCCGAGGGCAAGAGCTGCGGTGTCTGCGGTGAGGCCGCGTCCGACCCGCTGCTGGCGTGTGTGCTGACCGGCCTGGGCGTCACCTCCCTCTCCATGGGAGCGGCGTCGCTCCCGTACGTGCGGGCGACGCTGGCGAAGTTCACGCTGGCGCAGTGCGAGCGTGCCGCCGCGGCCGCCCGGGCCGCGGACAGCGCCGAGGAGGCGCGGAACGCCGCTCAGGCGGTGCTGTCCGGCGAGTAGGTACCGGGCGGGCCGGCATGGCCGAGGTGCGGGGCGTTCCACCTTCGGGTGGGGCGCCCCGCACGCGTTCAGTGGTGGTGTCCCGGTGGCAGGCGGTCGTCTCCGAGGTCGGGCGGCGCGCAGTAGTCGACGTTGGATTCCGGGGAGATGAGGTCACCCGACTCGACGTCGGTGCAGTAGGCGTCGAAGACCTCACCGGCGGTGAGGGGTTCGAGGCCGTATCCCCGCAGGCGCCAGCCGTGGACGCGGTCGGGCCCGCCGGGGGTGCTGACGCGCATGACCAGTCCGCCGGGGCTGTGGGTGGCGAGGCCGAGGGCGAGGACGCCGGTGAATTCGAGGGCCTCGGCCTCGTCGACGTGCGGGGTGCCGTCGAGATCGTCGTCGGCGTGGAGGACCGCGACCAGGGTCTCCGGGGCGCCGGAGACGCTGCAGACGAGGTGCCGGTCGCCCGGTGGAGCCGTCTCGAGGACCCGGCGAAGGAGGCGGGAGGCCCGGGCGAAGGCGGCTCGGCCCAGGTCCTCGCCGCAGGTGGCGCAGCTGCCGAGGCGCGCGAGGAGGGTGGACGCGTACTCCCAAGTGGCCCGGCGGACGGCTTCGTCGACGAGGGCGGGGAGGAGGTCTGCGAGGGGCTGGCCCTCGTACGGAACGGTGGGTCCGCGGGCGGCGAGCTCGGCGGCGAACCGGCTGCGGCTGGCGGGGGCGTCGGGGTCGAGGCCGGCCGCCATGCAGAAGTCGGCGTACTCCTCCGGGTCGAAGAGGGCGACGGTGGTGTGGGTGCCCTGTGACGCGCGGGCCCTGAGCAGGGCTTCCACCTGACGCAGGTAGGTGGCGTGGTCGTCGAAGGTGAAGCTGCGGTAGCGCCGCATGGCGCGGAAGTCGTGCTCGTCGGCGAGCAGTCCGATGGTGCCGGCGATCTCCCGCCGCAGTACGCGTCGCGTGGTCTGGTCGGTGTGCGCCATGTTTCCCCCTGTGCGCGGTGAATCAATGCTCACTCACAGTAATCGGCGGCACTGACAACGGCGGCGGGCAGGGGCCGGGAGCCGGTCGCCCCTCGGGGCGACCGGGCTCGTCGGTCGGCGTGGTCAGGGGCGCTTGCGGGCGAGGTCCTCGTAGAAGTGGAGCAGGTCGAGGTTGTCGATCGAGCCGGGGTTGACGGCCTTGTCGAGCGGGGTGCCCTGCAGGAGGCGTTTGACCGGGACCTCGATGCGTTTGCCGGTCAGGGTGTGCGGGACGCCGGGGACCTCGATCACCTCGTCGGGAACGTGACGCGGGGAGAGCTGTTCGCGGATGGTCCGCTTGATGCGGTCGAGCAGGTCCTCGTCGAGAACGGCCCCGGGGGCGAGGTGGACGAAGAGGGGCATCCAGTAGCCGCCGTCGGGCTGTTCGACGCCGATCACGAGGGATTCCTTGATCTCGGGCAGACGCTCGACGGCCTCGTAGATGTCGGCCGAGCCCATGCGGACGCCCTGCCGGTTGAGAGTGGAGTCGGAGCGGCCGTGGATGACGACGGACCCGCGGGCGGTGAGGGTGATCCAGTCGCCGTGCCGCCAGACGCCGGGATAGGTGTCGAAGTAGCTGTCGTGATAGCGGCTGCCGTCGGGATCGTTCCAGAAGCGGATCGGCATCGAGGGCATGGGGTTGGTGACGACGAGCTCGCCGACCTCGTCAGTCAGGGGCGTGCCGCCCGGGTCCCAGGACTGCAGGTCGGTGCCCAGGCCGGGGGCCTGGAGCTCGCCGATGTGCACCGGGAGGGTCGGTACGGCGCCCGCGAAGCAGGAGCACACGTCGGTGCCGCCGCTGACGGAGGCGATCCACAGGTCCGCCCCGCTCTCCGCGAACTCGTCGTGCAGCCAGCGGAAGCCGTCGGGCGGGAGGGGGGAGCCGGTGGTGGCGACGCACTGGATGCGGGAGAGGTCGTGGTCACGGGCGGGGTGCACACCGGCCTTGCGGCAGGCCATGACGTAGGCGGCGGAGGTGCCGAAGAGCGTCGCCCCGGTGCGTTCGGCGATGCGCCACTGGGCGCCCGTGTCGGGATGGCCGGGGCTGCCGTCGTACAGGACGATCGTGGTGCCGGTGAGCAGGCCGGAGACGAGGAAGTTCCACATCATCCAGCCGGTCGAGGTGTACCAGAAGAACCGGTCCTCGGGACCGAGGTCGCAGTGCAGGCCGAGCTGCTTGAGGTGCTCGACCAGGATGCCGCCCTGGGACTGGACGATGGCCTTGGGCAGGCCGGTGGTGCCGGAGGAGTAGAGCACCCACAGGGGGTGGTCGAACGGCACCTGCTCGAAGACGGGTTCCGTGTCCGCGGCCGTCAGGGTCTCCCAGTCCAGCGCGCCGTCCGGGGCCTTGCTGCCGAGGAGCGGGATGTGGATCACGGCGCGCAGGGTGGGCAGTTCGCGGCGGAGTTCGGCCACGGTGTCGCGGCGGTCGTGCTCCTTGCCCCCGTAGCGGTAGCCGTCGACGGTGAACAGGACGACGGGTTCGACCTGCTGGAAGCGGTCGAGGACGCTGCGGGCGCCGAAGTCGGGGGCGCAGGAGGTCCAGACGCCCCCCACCGCGGCGGTGGCGAGGAGGGCGACGACGGCCTGCGGGATGTTCGGGAGGTAGCCGCTGACGCGGTCGCCCGGGCGTACGCCGAGGGTGCGCAGTTCGGCGGCGAGGGAGCCGACCTGGCGGCGCAGCTCGGACCAGGAGACGGGACTCGGTTCATGGGTCTCGTCGACGTGGAGGAGTGCCGGTTCGTCCGCTCGGGTGGCGGCCGCGCGCAGGGCGTGCTCGGCGTAGTTGAGCGTGGCGCCGGCGAACCACTGGGCGCCGGGCATGGAGCGGTCGCCCAGTACGCGCGCGTAGGGGGTCGAGAAGCGGACGTCGAACCACTCCGTGACGGCCTTCCAGAAGGTGTCCAGTTCGTCGACGGACCAGCGGTGCAGGGCGGCGTAGCCGCCTTCGGCGGGCGCGCCGTGGTGTTCTGCGGCCCAGGTCTGGAAGCTGGTGATCCGTGCCTGGGCGATGCGCTGCGGATCTGGCTGCCAGAGCGGCTGCGGGTTCACGGTCGACATGGGGCGGCTCCCGGACTGTGCGCGTCGTGTGCGTCCTCCGCGCACGGGCTGGGGTGTGCGCGTGACGCGGCTGACACGGACGATGCCATGTGATCGACTTCCACACCAGGGCGCGCCCCACATAGTCGGTGTCATGAAGATGTGGTGCGGTCACGGGTGAACGGCAGTTGAACGACACCCGCGCGGGCGTTGATCGGTGGCAGGGTGAGCAGCATGGACGGTCGTGACCTGGTGCGTTCGATGAAGGCGGTCGGTTCTGCGGGGGCGACGCAGGGGTTGCGTACCGTACGGGCGGCCTGGCGCAGGCGTCGTGCCGACGCGGCGGGTCTGCCACCTCGGGGTGCGGAGCGTGCGCGGGTGCCGGGGCCCATGCGGGAGGTGGAGCCGGGACCCGGCGGCGGGGTCGTCCGGTTCAGCCGCTCGGAGCTGCAGGTCCGCGTCGCGGTGAACGGTGCCGTGTTCTGGGGCTGGGACGGCGCCGGGGCGGAGCCCTCGTACGCGTTGGCGGGCCGCTGTCCGGAGCCGGACCCGCGGGCGGTGCTGGAGCCGGACAAGGACGGCGGCTGGCGGGTGGTGGCCGAGCGGGCGACGGTGGCCGTGTCCCGGCACGGCGCGGTCGAGGTCCGTACGCCCGGTGGTGTCGTGCTGCGCCGTGATCTGCCGCCCCGCTGGTGGGAGCCGGTCGGTGGCGGCCCGGCGCGCTGGTCGCAGCGGTCGGAGGTGGCGGCGGACGCCCGGTTCTTCGGGCTCGGCGGACGGGCTGCGGGGCCGCGGTTGCGGGAGGGGACGTACCGGCTGTGGAACACCGGGCCGGGCGGGTCTCTCGCGCCGGGCGACGATCCGTCGTCCCTCACGATGCCGGTGCAGTTGGTGGTGGCCGACGCGGGCACGCATCTGGTATTCCACGACAGTTCGTGGGACGGCACCGTGACACTGCGGGAGGGCGAGGAGGGGGCGGGGTCGGGGCACGACCGGCCCGGGCGGAGCGTGCTGCGCATGGACGGGGGCCCGCTGCGGTGCTGGGTGACGGTGGGCACTCCCGCGCGCGTGCTGCTTGCCTGGGCCTCGCTGACCGGGGCGCCGGCGCTGCCGCCGGCGTGGGCGCTCGGTCACCATCACGCGCGGTCGGGGTCCGGCGACGAGCAGGAGGTACGGCGTACCGTCATCGATCACCAGGAGCGTGATCTGCCGCTCGACGCCGTGCATCTGGGCGTCGGTCACCTTGACGCCCACGAGCCGTTCACCGTGGACGAGGAGCGGTACCCGAAACTGCCCGTCCTCGCCGAGGAGCTGCGCCGGGACGGCGTCCGGCTGGTGTCGGCCGTCGTTCCCTCGGTGCCGACCGCGTCCGGCGGCGCCGTGTACGAGAGCGGGACGGGCGCGGACGCCTTCGTGCGCGGCGCCGCGGGGCCGGTCCTGCGGGGTGCGGCCCCATCCGGTGACGTGGTCTTTCCGGACTTCACGAACGCGGGTGCGCGTGCCTGGTGGGGCGGGCTCCACGAGGAGCGGCTCGGGCAGGGGTTCGGCGGGGTCTGGCACGACCTGAACGAGCCCACCTCGTCGGCCGCGTTCGGGGATCCGACCCTGCCGCTTTCGGCCCGGCATGCGCTGGAGGACCGCGGCGGTGACCACCGGGAGGCCCACAACGTGTACGCGCTGTGCATGGCCCGGGCCGCGTTCGAGGGCTTGCGGACCCTGGCGCCCGAGGAGCGCCCGTTCGTCTTCTCGCGCTCCGGGTGGGCGGGGATGCAGCGTTACGGCGGCGCGTGGTCGGGGGCGGTGGCCACGGGATGGCCGGGGCTGCGTGCCTCGCTGTCGCTGGTGATGGGGCTCGGACTGTGCGGGGTGCCGTACTCGGGGACGGACGTGGGCGGGGTGGGCGGGAGGCCGTCGCCGGAGCTGTACCTGCGGTGGCTCCAGCTGGCGGCCCACCTGCCGCTGTTCCGGACCCACGGGGACCTGCGGGCGGGGGGCGGGGTGCCGTGGGAGTTCGGTTCCGAGGTGTTGGAGCACGCGCGCGCGTCGCTCGTCGAGCGCCGGCGGCTGCTGCCGTACTTCGTGACCCTGGCGCATCTGGCCCGTCGGACGGGCGCGCCCTACGTACGGCCGCTGTGGTGGTCGTCGCCGGAGGAGCGTGCGCTGCGGGACTGCGAGGACGCCTTCCTGCTGGGTGACTGTCTGCTGGTGGCCCCGGTGCTGGGGCCGGGGGTGGACCGGCGGGCGGTGCGGTTGCCGCGGGGGCGGTGGTACGACGTGGTGACGGAGCGGGCGTACGAGGGGCCCGCGCAGGTTCTCGTCGAAGCTCCGCCGGCGCGGATTCCGGTGCTCGCGCGCGCGGGAGCGGTGCTTCCGGTGCGTGGGGAGGACGGAGGGCCGCAGCTGGAGGTGTGGGCGCCCGCGCGGGGGCGGATCGGCGGGGGGCTGGTGGTGCCGGACGCGGGAGACGGCTGGGTGGAGCCGGAGATCGAGCGGTACGTCTCGCGCTGGGAGGGGCGGCGGGTGGTCGTGGAGCGGGAGGTCGAGGGCGGCGTGGCCGAGCCGTCCTGCCCGGTGCGGGTCCGCGGGCTCGCGTAGGGCGCGTAGGGCGTGATTCAGACGTAGCGGCCCTCGAACCAGGCCCGCACGGCGCGGGTGTGCAGGGGGAAGGCGAGGTCCTGCGCTCTGCGCAGCAGGTGCCATCCCTCGGTCTCGTTCGTGGCGGCGGACCTCGGGAGCCCGTGGGCCGGCCGCTCGGGGAGGAGTCCGAAGAGCAGCAGGTGGCCGTCGGGCGAGCTCATGGCGTCGGCGAGCCGCACGCCGCGGCTCGCCGCGTCGATGCCCGTCTCCTCCTTGAGCTCGCGGACCACGGCCCGCCGCCAGTCCTCCCGGTCGTCGACATAGCCCCCGGGCAGTGCGATGCCACCCCGCGCGGGGGCGACGGTACGGGTGATGACGACCAGGGCGGTGCCCTGGGTGTCGTACACGGGCTGGAGGGCGACCGCTACCGGCAGCGGGTTGCGGTAGGCCGTGGTGCCGCACGCCGGGCACGTGCGGGGCCAGCCGGAGACGCCCTCTCCGTAGCGTGTTCCGCAGCTCGAACAGTGCGAACCGGGTGCGGAACCGGGAACGGGGACTCGGGTTTCGGACACGCGGCGGACTGTATCCGATCCTCGAAGGGCGGCTCCGGCAGGCGGCTCAGCGGCGGCCGGTGAGCGACTTGGCGGAGACCGGGAAGTCGAAGTAGGTGCCCGGGTAGGGCTCGGGCTTGTACGTGAAGTGCCACCACTCCTCGGGGAGGTTCACCAGACCGGCGTCCTCCAGGGTGCTCTTGAGCAGCAGCCGGTTCGCGCGCTGGGCGCCCTGGACGCGGGGGTCGAGGGTGTGTGAGCGGGTGTCGAAGCAGTCGTAGCCGGTGCCCATGTCGACGGAGTTGTCGGGAAAGCGCTCGCCCCGCGGCGCGTAGCAGGGCACCAGGGGCTGTCCGGGGTGGTACGGCCGGGTCGGCCTCGCCGGGAGCTCGACGATCGTGAGGTCCACGGTCGAGCCGCGGCTGTGCCCGGACTTCTCCGCGATGTAGCCGTCCGCGAACAGGCGGGCCTTGTCGACGTCCGGGTAGAACTCGGCCTTCATGTCCTGGTCGTCGAGGTCTTCGGCCCAGCGGACGAAGTGGTCGACGGCCCGCTGCGGCCGGTAGCAGTCGTACACCTTGAGGGAGTAGCCCTGGCGCAGCAGCCGGGTCTGGGCCCGGTGCAGCGCCTCGGCCGCGGGGCGGGTGAGGATGCACAGGGGTTGCCGGTAGCCGTCGATGCGCTCGCCGACGAAGTTGTGCCGGGTGGTGTAGCGCATCTCCTGGATGATCGTCGGATCGACGCTCCTGAGGGCCACGAAGTCGCCGGGGGCGCGCGGTTCGGGATCGGCCCGGGCGGTGGCGGGGACGGCGGTCGCGGCGAGCAGGGCGGCGAGGGCGGTGACGAGACCGCGGAGTGCGGCGGAGAGTCGTGTCATGTCCCCTGCATCTATCAGGTTCTGCTTCCGGGAGGGAAGCCACAGTGAGGACCGCGCACCCCCTCCGCGCGGTGCGTGATCGGGGCGGAACGCTGCGTGAACGTCTCATGAACTGGCTCCGGGCGGACGCCCACGACGCGATCCTGCTCCCGTGCGCTCCTGGACGGACTCTCTCCGCTTCGCCTTCCAGCCGGTGGTCAACCTGACGACCGGCGGGGTGGCGGCGCTGGAGATACTCGCCCGCCCGGAGGCCGGCGACATCCTGGCCGAGGCGCGTCGCGACCCCGAACTCGACGGCCGACTGGCGGTGTCGGCGTTCCGCGCGGCGGTGCGCAGGGAGACGCTGCTGCCGCTGCACGTCAACGTGTTCGCGGGCACGCTGGCCGACCTCGGCGGCCTCCAGCCCCTGCACGACGCCGTGCGCGAGGCGGGGCGGATGCCCTGGGAGGTGACGCTGGACGTGTGTCCGCCGTACGCGCACGTGCCGCGGCGGGCTCTGCTGGAGGCGGTGAGCGCGCTGCGGGGCCAGGGTTTCCGGATCTGCGCGGACGGCGTCGGCGACGGGGACGCGCCGTTGCGGCTGCTGACGGACCTGGCGCCGGAGCTGGTCAAGCTCGACGCGTCACTGCTCACACGGCCGGCGGCGGTGCGGGCGATGCGGGTGCTGTGCGACGAGTCGGGGGCCTTGCTGTCCGTCGAGGGGGTGGAGACGGAACTGCAGTGCGCTGCCGCGCGGTCGGCCGGTGCGCAGTTGGCACAGGGTGAGTTGTTCGCACCGCCGGCACGGCTGCCCGCGGCGGACGTGTACGTTCCGCCCGGTTCGCAGGGGGCCGTGCCTGCGGCGCGCTCGGGGCCGCCGGTCCGGCAGTTCGTGCGGCCCGCCGCGCTGCTGCCGTCGACCGCGTCGGCGGGGCGGGTGCGGGCCCTGCTGACCGGTTCGCCCGACGTGTCCGGAGTGCTCCTGGTGGACCGGGACGGCGTTCCGGTGCGGTCGCTCCACCGGTCCCGCTTCCTGCTGTCGATGTCGGGGCGCTACGGGCACGCCCTGTACGCCGACCGGCCCGCCGTCAAGCTCGGCGACCCGCCGCGGACGGTGGGCGTCGACGCGACGGCCTGGGAGGTGCTGGACGTCGTGGCGGTCGGCGACCGGGACCGTACGTCGGACGACGTGGCGGTGGTCGACGCGTACGGGCGGTGCGTGGGCGTCGTACGGCTGGCGGACCTCGTACGGGCGCTGGCCGACAGCCGGGTGGAGGAGGCGGCCCGGCTCAATCCGCTGACCCGGCTGCCCGGTTCGGACGCGATCACGGGCGAGGTGGACCGGTGGGTCGCGGAAGGGCGGGCGTTCGCGCTGAGCTGGCTGGACGTGGATCACTTCAAGCGGGTGAACGACGGGGCCGGGTTCGCGGCGGGCGACGACCTGATCCGGGCGGTCGGGCGGGCGTTGTCGCAGGCGGCGACGGGGTCCGCGCGCGTGGGACACATCGGCGGCGACGACTTCCTGGCCCTCACCGACCCGGAGGGGCTCGACCCGCTCGCCGCCGCCGTGCTGGACGTGCCGTGGTCGGCCGGGGGCCGGCGCGTGACGCTGTCCCTGGCGACGGTCCTGTGCGCGCCGGGCAGCGTGCCGGGGCACCGGGAGGCCGCGGCGTGCCTGGCCCCGCTGAAGGAGGCCGCGAAGGCCTTGCGCGGGGCGAGTTGGGTGCTGGGCCGGGCGGGGGCGCCGGGGCACGAAATCCGGCGCGGCTCGGACCGGGCCGCGGCACCGGCCGGGTGAGCCGGGGGACGTCTTCGTCGCCGGCGCCGGGGCGCGCGGGAGGTCCGGGACGGCAGGGTCCGGCCGGCCGGGCAACCCGGCTACACGGACGCGCGATGCGTCGAGCAAGCGCGTGGCGGGCCCCGACCGGATCGGTGACGGGCCCCGACCGCCTCGGTGGCGGGTCCCAACGGCTCGGTGGCGGGCCCCGACCGCCTCGGTGGCGGGTCCCAACGGCTCGGTGGCGGCCGCGCACTCGCAGCCGTGGGCCAGCGGCCGCCCTCATGCGCCGTCCGGTGACGCCCGGCACCGCACCTGATGCCCGGGGGCGCGCGGGGGCCCGGCGGGGACGTGACACACGCGGACGGGACGCCCGCCCGCCTGGCGCACGCGGGCGCGTGCTCGTCGGTGGCTCCGGGTGGACGCTCGCGGTTCCGTGGGGGCGCCGGTCCGTCCGGCGGGCCGGAACCGTTGCGGTCGACCACCTTGACGCTCCCCGGGCGCCGGTGAACACTGCCGGTGTCAGTCGACATCGCCGTACATCTCGGCGTATTCCGGCACTGCGCCGCGCGGGCTCTCCCGTGCTGCGAGGCCCACTCCCCCACGGGCGGTTCGGCTGCTACGGCACGCTCGTCACTCACGCCCCCTCGGCGCACATCGCCATGGGAGACGCACCCCGCACGTGCGGACCGGGGCCCTCGTCCCGGGCCAGGGCCAAGGAGCCGCCATGAGCAACGGAGACATCTTCGTCGGCGAGACCATCGGTACGGCCATCCTCATCCTCTTCGGGGCGGGCGTCTGCGCCGCCGTGACCCTGAGGTACAGCAAGGCGCGGGCGTCGGGATGGGTGGTGATCGCGTTCGGCTGGGGCTTCGGCGTGCTGGCGGGCGCGTACACCGCGGCGCCGCTCTCCGGCGGGCATCTCAACCCCGCGGTCACCCTGGGAATCGCCGTCGACACCGGCGAGTGGGGCACGGTCTGGGTGTACGTACTGGGGCAGTTCGCCGGCGCCGTGATCGGTGCCCTTCTGTGCTATCTCACGTACTTCGCCCAGTTCCAGGCCAACGCCCGCGGTACCGGCACCGGTACCACCGAGGGCGCGGCGGACGAACCGGTTCCGACGCTCGGGGTCTTCTCCACGATCCCGGAGATCCGGAACCCGGTCGCCAACCTGGTGACGGAGATCATCGCGACCGTCGCACTCGTCCTGCCGATCCTCGCCTTCGGCCTGACCGAGGGCCTCGGCGAGTCCGGGACCCTGGTGCTGATCGTCTCCTTGCTCGTCGTCGGCATCGGTCTCTCCCTCGGCGGGCCGACCGGCTACGCCATCAACCCGGCACGCGACCTCGGCCCGCGCCTCGTGCACACCTTCCTGCCGATCCCGAACAAGGGCACGTCCGACTGGAGCTACGCCTGGATCCCGGTGGCCGGTCCGCTGATCGGCGGCGCTCTCGCCGGGGTCGTCTACAACGCCGCCTTCTGAACAGCCGCACGCGCGAACGCCGCAGCAGTCCATCGAACCGGCCCAGCCCGAGGGGTAGCCATGACGGACCACTTAGCGAAATACGTCGCCGCAATCGACCAGGGCACCACCTCCAGCCGCTGCATCGTCTTCGACCGGGACGGGGCGATCGTCGCCGTCGACCAGCGCGAGCACCGCCAGATCTTTCCCAAGCCCGGCTGGGTGGAGCACGACGCCACCGAGATCTGGTCCAAGGTGCAGGCCGTGGTCGCCGGGGCGCTCGCCAAGGCCGGTCTGCGGGCCGACCGGCTCAGCGCCCTGGGCATCACCAACCAGCGCGAGACGACGGTCCTGTGGGACCGTACGACCGGCAAGCCCGTGCACAACGCCATCGTGTGGCAGGACACCCGTACATCCGCACTGTGCCGCCGACTGGGCGGCGCGGACGGGCAGGACCGTTTCCGCGAGCGGACCGGGCTGCCGTTGGCCAGCTACTTCTCGGGGCCCAAGGCGGCCTGGCTGCTCGACAACGTGCCCGGCCTCAGGGCCCGTGCCGAGCGCGGTGAGATCGCCTTCGGCACCATCGACTCCTGGCTGATCTGGAACCTCACCGGCGGCACCGACGGCGGCCGGCACGTCACCGACGTGACCAACGCCGGTCGCACCATGCTGATGGACCTCCGGACCCTGCAGTGGGACCCGTCCATCCTGTCGGCGATGGACATCCCCGAGGCCGTACTCCCCCGGATCCGGTCCTCCGCCGAGGTCTACGGCACCGCCGTCGGCCAACTGGCCGGCGTACCGGTGGCCTCCGCACTGGGCGACCAGCAGGCGGCCGTGTTCGGGCAGGCCTGCTACGACGTGGGCACGGCGAAGAACACGTACGGCACGGGCTCCTTCCTGCTGCTCAACACCGGTGACCGGCCGGTGCCGTCCAAGAACGGGCTGCTGACGACGGTGGGCTACAAGATCGGCGAGGAGGCGCCCGTCTACTGCCTGGAGGGGTCGATCGCGATCACCGGTGCCCTGGTGCAGTGGTTCCGCGACCAACTCGGCATCATCCGCAGCGCCGACGAGATCGAACCACTGGCGGCGAGCGTCGCGGACAACGGCGGCGCGTATGTCGTACCCGCCTTCTCCGGGCTGTTCGCCCCGTACTGGCGCTCGGACGCGCGCGGAGTCGTCACCGGTCTCACCCGGTACGTCACCAAGGCACATCTCGCGCGTGCGGTGCTGGAGGCGACGAGCTGGCAGACGCGCGAGGTCGTCGACGCCATGTACCAGGACTCCGGGGTACGCATCACGACCCTGAAGGTCGACGGCGGCATGACGAGGAACGGTCTGTTGATGCAGCACCAGGCGGACGTGCTGGGCGTGCCGGTGATCCGGCCCAGGGTCTCCGAGACGACCTGCCTGGGTGCCGCGTACGCGGCGGGGCTGGCCACGGGCGTGTGGAACGGCCTAGACGAACTGAAGTCCCACTGGCGCAAGGACGTCGAGTGGACCCCGGCCATGGAGGCGTCGGTGCGGGACCGCGAGTACCGCAACTGGCGCAGGGCGGTGGAGAAGAGCTTCGGCTGGACGGAGGACGGCGACGGGGACGGATAGGCGTCGCCGTCCGGCGGGCTCGGGGCACGCGCGCGGGAGTGTCGTTCCGCTGCCCCGGGCCGGTCAGGTCGCGACGGCGCGGCGCCGGTCCGCCGCCTGGGCCATGGCGTGCTGGACCACGCCGACGAGGACCTCCTTGACCGACTCCCGGTCACGGGCGTCGCACATCACCAGGGGCACGTCGGTGTCGAGGTCGAGCGCCTGACGGACGGTGTCGGCCGGGTAGCGGGCCGACCCCTCGAAGCAGTTGACGCCGACCAGGAACGGGATGGAGCGCCGCTCGAAGTAGTCGATGGCGGCGAAGCAGTCCTCCAGTCGGCGGGTGTCGGCCAGCACGACGGCGCCGAGCGCGCCCTCGGAGAGTTCGTCCCACATGAACCAGAACCGCTCCTGGCCCGGTGTCCCGAAGAGGTACAGCACCAGGTCCTCGCGGAGCGTGATCCGTCCGAAGTCCATGGCCACCGTGGTGGTGTGCTTGCCCTCGACGCCGCTGACGTCGTCGACGGGACGCCCCGCCTCGGTGAGGAGTTCCTCGGTGCGCAGCGGCCTGATCTCGCTGACCGCGCCCACGAGGGTGGTCTTGCCGACCCCGAAGCCGCCGGCGACCAGGATCTTGAGCGTGACGGGCTCGACCGGCGGCTTGCCGCGTTGAGAACGCCCGAAGATCATCGATCTCTTCTCCTTAACGTGCCACTTGTCGTGCCGCTCACCGGGCGGCTTGTCCTGCGGCTTGCCATGCTGCCTGCCATGCGCCCTGTCTCGCCCGGGGACCGGTTCACAGTGCCCTCAATCCGCTGATCACGTCGCGCAGGATGTTCTCGTCCGGCAGTTCGGCCGGGGGCACGGGCCGGTTCACGTGGACGAGTTCCACGTCCACCAGGTCGCCGACCAGAACCCGTACGACCCCGACGGGCAGGTCCAGTTCGGCGGCGAGTTCGGCGACCGACTGCGGGGTGTCCCGGCACAGGCCGACGATGTCCACGTGCTCGGGGGCGAGCGTGACGTCCGCCTCCGGGTCGTCCGCGTGGGGCTCCGTGACGACCACCGCGATCAGGTCGAGACGGTGCTGGGCCGCGCTGGACGTGCGGCCCCGCGTCATGGCGTACGGACGGACGACGGGGCCGGCCTCGTCGTCGAACCAGTGGTTGCTTCCCTGACCGTCTGCGCTCATGTCATCCCACTTACCCGTCCGAGGGCAGATCGGTACGCGGGGCGGTGCCCAGGTGCACGCCGACCCGCTTGACGAGGAGGGTCATCTCGTAGGCGACCTGCCCGACGTCCGAGTCGGCGTCCGACAGGACGGCCAGGCAGCTGCCGTCGCCCGCGGCGGTGACGAACAGGAAGGCGTCGTCGAGTTCGACGACCGTCTGCCGGACGCTGCCCGCCTCGAAGTGGCGGCCCACGCCCTTGGCGAGGCTGTGGAAGCCGGACGCCACGGCGGCCAGGTGCTCGCTGTCCTCCCTGGTCAGATCCTTGGACGCCCCGGTCGCCAGGCCGTCGCCGGACAGGACGACGGCTTTGCGGATGCTCGCGACACGGTCCACCAGGTCGTCGAGGAGCCAGTTCAGCTCCCCGGACCTCGTCGCGGTGTGGCCGGTCGCCTTCGGTGCGGTCATCGACCGTCCCCCTCTGTCGTTCCTCGTGGTGCGTGTGGCGCTGCGCCGCCGGGGACGTCGTCACCCGCGGCGTTCTCCTTGCGGCCGCGCTGCCAGCCACGCTGGAGCGAGGCCATGCGGCTGCGTACCTCCTCGGCGTCCCGGTCGGCGGGATCGGGACGGTGCTCGGCGGGGCGCCCGGCGCTCTGTCTGAGCTGAGGGGCCAGGTTGGCCTGCCGTACGCGTCTCGGCAGCGCGCCGGTGCCTGGGTCGGGGGCACCGGGGGCGGCCGGGGCGCCGGGCGTGGGGTCGGCGCGCCGCGCGCGGTCCTCCGCGACGTCCGGCGGCCCGTACGCGCGCGTGGGGGACGCGCCGCGGCGGCGGGCCGGGAGCGACGGCAACGCGTCGGTCCTCGTGTCGGCGCCACGGCCGTCGGTGCGGTCGCTCTCGGTTCCGTCGGCAGGGGCGCCGTAGCCGCCCTCGGAACGGCCGTCGGTGCGGCCCTCGGCACGGCCGTCGGTGCGGTTCCCGTGTCGGCGGCGGGTCGGCAGGGCGGGCGGCTCCCCCGGTCGCTCCTGCGGTGCCACAGGGGCCCCGGGCCGGTCGGCGCCTGCCGGACCCTTCTCGTCCGCGCCGTCCCGGGAAGCGCGCTCAGGCACCGGACGACCGTGCGAACTGACCAGCTTGGGAGTCCGGCGGCGGGGCAGCGCGACCGGCGTGTCCGCCTCGTCCCGGCCCTGAGACGGGTCACCGCCGTGGCCGGGTTCCCGACGCCGCCGTTCGGCCCGGCGGCCCACCTGGTCGTCGTCCGGCGCGGCGAGGGAGCGCCGGGGGCGGAACAGGCCGTCCTGCTCGCCGTCCTGGTCCCCGAGCACGTCCGGCAGGTCGTCGAGGGCGTCCAGGTCGACGGGCGCCTCCAGTTCGACGGGTCCGTCCAGCAGCGGGGCCGGCCGACCGGGCAGCCGCGCGGGCACGTGGGAGAGGGCCGAACGGCGGCCCTCCTCCCGCTCCTTCTGCCTGACGTGCTGGGGGCGGTCGAGACGGAAGCCGACACCGTTGGTGTCCGGGGCGTCGTCCGTGAGCAGCGCGTCGGGGACGAAGACGACCGCGGTGGTGCCGCCGTACGGGGACGGCTGCAGGGACACCCGGACGTTCTGCCGCTGGGCGAGCCGGCTGACGACGAACAGACCGAGCCGGTCGGTGTCGGAGAGTTCAAACTCCGGTGTCTCGGCCAGACGCAGGTTGGCGTCGAGGAGGGCGTCGGCGGCCATGCCGAGACCGCGGTCGTGGATCTCCAGGGTGAAGCCGTTGGCGACCCGGTCCCCCAGGACCTGCACGGCGGTGTGCGGCGGCGAGAACACCGTGGCGTTCTCCAGGAGTTCCGCCACGAGGTGGGTGAGGTCGGCGACGGCCGGTCCGGTGACGGCGATGCGGGGCAGCCGACGGACCTCGATGCGCTCGTAGTCCTCGACCTCGGCGACGGCGGCGCGGACCACGTCCATGAGCTGGACGGGTTTGCGCCACTGCCTGGACGGGGCGGCGCCGGACAGGATGACCAGGCCCTCGGCGTGTCGTCGCATACGGGTGGTCAGGTGGTCGAGGCGGAACAGGTCGGCGAGTTCCTCGGTGTCCTCGGTGCGGCGCTCCATGGTGTCGAGCAGGGTCAACTGCTTGTGCAGCAGCACCTGGCTGCGGCGGGCGAGGTTGACGAACACCTCGGAGACGCCGGACTGGAGAGCCGCCTGCTTGACGGCGGCCTCCACGGCGGCGCGCTGAAGGGTGTTGAGCGCCTGGCCGACCTCGCCGATCTCGTTCTTGTCGTACTCCAGACGCGGCACCTCGGTCTCCACGTCCACCTGCTCGCCCGCCGCGAGGCGACGCATCACGCTGGGCAGCCGTACGCCGGACGCCTCATGGGCCTCCAGGCGCAGCTGCTTGAGGTCGCGGATGAGGGAGCGTCCGACGCGCACGGACAGGAAGAGGGAGAACAGCAGCGCCGTCAGGCCGAGGGCGCCGGCGAGGACCACCTTGGTGATGACGTTCATCGCGACCGGGCTGACCCGGTCCTGGTAGCGGTCGGCGGCGTTGTCGTCGAGGGCGGCGAGTTCGTCGAGCACGCTGCCCGCGGCGGTGTCCCAGCTCTTGGCGGTGACCCCGCGCGGCGGGCCGCCCTCGGTGGAGACGGCCGCCTCCTCGGCGACCCGCAGCGGGGCCGAGGAGGCGTTCTTCCAGAAGCGCTGGTAGCGCCCGCGTTCCGCGGCGGGCAGCAGCGGGAGGTTGATGTCGTACATCACGGTGCGCTGGGCCACGAGGTCGGAGACGTCCCGTACCTCGCTCCGGGTGAGCCGGCCGGTGACCAGGGCGGAGCCGAGGAGGGCGTCCTCGCGGGAGAGCAGTTCGCGGGCCCGGGAGACGTTGACCAGTGCGCGGTACTGCTTGTCGAGGCCCACGTCGTCGACGACGTGGAGGTTGGCGAGCAGCTCGTGGCAGGGGTCGACCAGGCGGTTGTAGAGGCCGAGCGCCTGCGCGCGGTCGACGGTGCCGTCCTCGACGCTGCGGCGCAGCGAGCCGAGGCCGTCGAAGGCGTCCAGCACGGCGGTGATCCGCTCCTCCTCGGCCTGGCCCAGCGCGTCGCGTACGTCGGCGTCGGCGGCGTTGCGGCGGATCTCGGCGACGGCCTCGTCGGTGGCGGTGCGGCTGCGCCGCAGAGCCGAGAGGCTGTCGGAGGCGCGCGGGTCGGCGAGGTGGACGAGGGTCTGGCGGCGTTCCTGCTGCAACACGCGGACGGTGTCCTCGACCGGGTAGCCGATCTCCTCGACGACGGTCGAGACGCTGAACAGCCGACTCGCCTCGCGGCCCGTGAGCACCGTGGCGAAGGCCCAGATCGCGGTCAGGGACACCAACGGCACGAGAAGCAGCGCCACGATCTTCCGGCGGATCGACTTCCCGCGAAAGCGCATGGCCTCCCCCAGCTCGACCCCCGTCGGCCGGGGGTGCACATGTACGTCAACAAACGGCGCGAGCCTACTACTGACGCACAGGTAACTCGAAGGCCCGTCCGGAGGCCGAACCTCCGCACAGGCGGCCGACGATGGTCAGTTGTCCGGTCATTGCGGGAGATTGCCTCCCCGATCCGGGGGTGGGCGCGGAGGAGAGGTCGTCGGGCGGCACGGGCGAACTGGCCGAAAGTTTTCGATTGCACGGGACTCCGGGAATCTTGGGCGGCCTTCGTTCGTCCTTCACTACGGGAAATGGAGGCGGAATCGGCCACAGGAGCCGCGTCCCGCCTCCGGGCGGCGTAAAGCAGCGCAAGCCGGGCAGCCAGAGGGGAGCCGTGTCTTCGGACGCGGACGAGCTGTCTCCTGGCGGTGGGGAGTGACATGTCGATGGGCACGGCGGAACGGCACAAGGCGCCCGAGGACGGGGGTGCGGCCGAGTGGGCGGCGGGTCCGACCCCCGAGGCGCCGGATCGCGACATCGCGGCGTCCGGGCAGGACGCGTCGGCACCGGCGCGCGTCGAGCAGCCGGACGGACGGGCGGAGCGCCCGCCGGGCTACCGGCCGTTGTGGACGGAGGAGCCCGCGCGGCGGCGCCGACTGCCGGACCCGGTCCGTACGGCGGCCGTCCGCGCGGTGCTGGTGGTCGCCGTGACGCTGATACTCGCGATGGTGGCGTTCCTCTGCACGCTCGCGGGGTCGTGGCTGGCGTTCCCGATGGTGATCGGCAGCGTGGCGGGCACGGTGGTGGCGACTTGGGGCGTGCTGGACGTCTGGGTGACCCGGCAGGTCTGGAACCAGCGGCACGGTGTGGTCTCGGCGCCGAGCAGCACCGCGCGGGCCATGCGCCGCGAGCGTCGCCGGGCCAGGCGGCAGGGACGGGCGGCCGAGCGGGCCCAGGAGCGGATAGGCCGACGGGGCGGCGCGGGGCAGTTGTCGCACTCCTGAGTGGCGGTCCCCGGGCGGGCCGCGTCGTCACACCGACCGGACGGGAAGTGCCGCACCGCCCTCACGCCCTCCGCCGCGTGCCCGGCCGACGGGTCGGCCACCGCGCCCCCGGGGGTGTCCCGGGGCGGGGGCCGACCGGCTCGGCAGCCACGAGGACCGGCCCCCTACACGGGTGACTGCGCGGGCCGCTTGAACATCCGCGTCGCCGTGATCTCGCTGTGCACCGACTCGCCCTCGCCTTCGACGGCCGGGGTCGGCTGGGGCAGACCAGGCCGCAGGTGCTCCTCCACACTGATGTACTTGAGGCCGGCTCTGAGGTCGGCGTCGTTGCGCAGCCGGATGACCAGCGGGAACTCGGCGAGCGCGGTCGTGTCGAACAGGCCCGTCGTGTACAGGAGCTGGACGCCGAGCGCGTCGGACACGGCTCGCTGGAGCTCCAGCAGGTAGGTGGCGTTGGCCCGGCCGATGGGGTTGTCGAGGAACAGGGTGCCGGCGTGGCGGTGTCGGTCACGGCCCCGGTCGTTGCTGCGCAGTGCGGCCATCGTGCAGTACAGGGCGATGGCCGCGGTGAGCAGCTGGCCGCCCGAGAAGACGTCGCCCATCTGACCGACGGGGACGCGCTCGGCGCGCAGGACGGCGTCGGGCTTGAGGATCTCGACGGCGACGCCCTTGGGCTGGAGGGCGGCGGCGACGCCGCGCAGCAGCAGGGACATGCCGTCGCGGCGCAGGTCGGAGTTCTTCTTCACGGCGGCGCGGGTGGCCTCGTCCACGACCTCGCCGAGCCGCTCCGTGAGGGTGGCCTGGTCGGGTTCCTCGAAGCGGATGCGCAGGAACTCCTGCCCGGACCACTCCCCGAGGCCCTCGGGCAGCCGGGAGAGCCGCTGGGCGGAGCGGAGGGTGGCGAGGGCCGACTCGACGAGGCCGCGCAGCCGGTCCACGATCGAGTCGCGGTTGCGCTCGAGTTGCGCCAGCTCGTCCGTCAGCACCCGCAGCCGTGGCGCGAAGGCGTCCGCCCACTTGGCGGCGTGCTCGGGAAGCGCGGAGGCGGGCAGTTCCCGGATCTGCTGGCGGGCGGGGGTGCGGACCTGCTCGTAGCGGGTGGAGTTGGCGTGCCGGACGAGGATGTCGCTCGCCTCGCGCACGGCGGCCTCGGCGGCGGACAGGTCCGTGGCGCAGCCGCGCAGCGAGCGGCGGGCCTCGGCGGCGGCGTGCCGGGCCTCCTCCAGACCGCCCGGATAGGGCTCGGTCTCCTCCTGCTCCTCCTCGGGCGGGTGCTCGCGCAGCAGGTCGCGGAGCAGGGCGGCGGTCTCGTCGAAGCCGCCCGCCGCGTCCTCGGCGGCGCGGTGCGCGTCGAGGAGTTCGGCGTGGGCCTCGCGGGCCTGCGTCAGGGCCTCGGCGCGGGAGGCGAGTTCGGTGGTCGCCGTGCGCAGCAGGGTCTGGGCGTGCTCGGCGTCGCGCGGGACGAGTTCCTCGGGCAGTTCGGTGTGGGCGTCGCCGTCCTCGGGCGCGTGCCGTTCGGCCTCGCCGCGCAGTCGGCCGAGTTGCTCGCTGGCGCTCGACATCCGGGTCTCCAGGAGCTGTACCAGCTCCTCCGCGCGGGCGGCGGCGGCCTGCCGGGAGGGTCCGTCGGACCCGTCGGGCGACTCCAGCAACTGCCCGGCCCGCGTGCGGACCTTGTTGCTGAGCCGGTCCAGCTCCGCGCGGGCCGTGCTCTCGTCGCTCTCCGCACGGGCCTGCTCCGCACGCAGGTCGGCGCCGACGCCGACCTGCTCGTAGAGCTGGGAGGCGGCTCGGTAGGCCTCACGCAGGGCGGGCAGGGACGCGTTCCGCGCTTCCGTGCCGCTCCCCGGCGCATCGTGGGCGACGTCGTCGGGGGCGCCGGCGATCTCGGAGCGCTCGGCGCGCAGCGCGCGGGCGGTGCGGCGCGCGTCGTCGGCGGCACGCTGGGCGGCGCGACGGTCCTCGTCGGCGGCGCGGGCCCGTTCCACGCATGCCTGCGCGCGAGCCTCGGCCTCGGCGCCCTCGTCGGCGAGTTCGCGGAGCCTGGCCTGCCAGCCGGCGCGCTCGCGCAGCCGGAAGGCCAGCCCGGCCAGGGCGTCGGCGACGCGGCGGGCTCTTTGGGCGGCTTCCTGCCGCTCGTCCCTCACCCGCAGGGCCTCGGCGGCGCTCTCGTCGGCCTCGGCGCGTACGGTGCGCGCCTCGGTCAGCTCGGCCTCGGTCTCCTCGGCGAAGGCGCGCGCCTCCTCGGCGGCCCGCGCCAGTTCGGCGAGGCGTCCGGTGGGGCAGCCGGTGCGCCAGGAGGCGAGCCGGGCCGCCAGCTCCCGGTCCTTGCCGAGCCGGGCGGCCAGGGCGCGGATCTCCTCGTCCCGCTCCGTCGCCCGCGCGCGCAGCGCCTGCCGCTCCTCGTCGGCGGCGTGCTCGTCGTGCATGGCGGGGTTGGGCGGTACGAGGAAGACGTCCCCGGTGTCGGAGTCCGGCGACGGGGTCGGCGCGAGCAGGGCGGCGGCCGTGCCGACGGCGACGGCGGAGCGCGGCAGCAGCGCCGCGTCGCCGAGGACGTCGCGGGCGCGGGTGTGCGAGTCGGGATCGGTGATGATCACGCCGTCGACCAGCTCGGGCCGGGCGGCCAGCACGCGCGCGTGGTCGGCGGGGTCGACGGCCTGGGCGAGGTAGCGCCAGCCGGGCAGGGCGGGGATGCCGTGTTCGCCGAGGAACTCGACGGTGGCCAGTACGTCCGGGCCGGGCGGCAGCAGGCCGCCGTCGCCGAGGGCGCCGAGGATGCGGGAGTCGTCGGCGGCGGCGGTGCGCAGCTCGAACAGGTGGCGTTCGGCGGAGGAGACGGTGTCGTCGAGCAGTTCGCGCAGTTCGTCGGCGAAGCGGTCGAGCTCCTCGGGGGTGAGCGCCCCTTCCTCCGCCGTCCTGGGCACGGCGGTCCGGTCGTGGTCGGTCCCCCGGCGGGGCTGCGGAATGCCCGGGCGGGTGCCGGCGGCCAGGCCGAGCAGCTCGGCCAGCCGTTCCTCGGCCGCCAGGGCCTCGGCCGTGCGGCGCTCCGCCTCGTGGGCGCGCTCGGCCGCGGTGGCCGCGTCCGCCGCGCGGGCCGCCGTCAGTTCGGCGCGGCTCTCCGCGGCGGCCGCCTCGCGCGCGTGCTCCGTGGCGCGGCGCGCCGCCTCACGGGCCGTGTCCCAGGCCGCCACGGTGGTCTTCTCCGCGTCACTGGCGGCGAGTGCGGCGCGGGCGGGGTCGGCGTCGGGTGCGCTGTCATCGAGCCACCCCGCGCGGACCGCCTCCGCGGTCTCCTGCTCGACCTCGGTGAGGCGCTGGCGCAGATGCCCGGCCTCGCTGCGGGCGCGCTGCGCCTCGGTGGCGGCGGCGGTGGCGTCACGGTGGGCGGTGTCGCTGATGTCCTGGAGGGCGGCGGACCGCTCCTCCTCCTCGTTGGCGTGGTGCTCGGCCTTCCCGGCCGCCGCCTGGAGGGCGCGTACCAGGTCGACGGCTGCCTCGGCGCGGGCGGCGAGCGCGGGGGCCGCGTCGCGCTCGGCCTCCTGGATCGCGGCGGACACGCGGGCGACGCGGTCGGCGGCGGCGCGGTGGCGCAGCACGGCTTCGGCGGCCTGCCAGGCGGAGTGCAGGGTGCGCGCGTCGGCGAGTTCCCGCTTCTGCGCGGCGGCCGACTTCTCGGCCGCGGTCAGGGCCAGCGAGGCGTGCCGGTAGGCGAGTTCGGCGGCGATGAGGGCACTGCGGTCCCGGGCCGACTCGGCGTGCGTGACGGCGTAGGCGGCGGCGGTGACCCGCTGGGCGAGGTCCCCGGCCCGGACCCGCTCCCTGGCGCCGCGGGAGGAGAGCCGGCGGGCCAGGGCCCTGGTGCGGCGCTCGGCGGCGTTGTGCACTTCCCGCGCGCGGGTGCGGGTGTCGGTGGCGTCCACGATCCGGCCCAGGAGGTCGACGGAGCCGGCGGTGAAGTCGCGTTCGGCGATCAGCTCGGCGCGCCTGCCGAGCTTGTTGCCGAATCCGCCGACCAGGTCGGCGAGTCCGTCGGTGTCGCGGGTGTCGGTGACGGCGCGCAGCAGCAGGTCGGTGAAGTCGGAGTCCTTCTTGACCGCGAAGAGGCCGGCGGCCTCGCCCTCGTCGGCGTTCATCTCGCGCTGGTAGCGGAAGAGTTCGGGGTCGAGACCGAGGTCACCGAGGTGCTCGATCCACCGGTCGTGGATCTCCTCCCAGTGCACCTCGAGGTGCGGATACGCCTTCCCGGCCTCGGTGATCGCGTCCCGGAACCCCTTCATGGTGCGCCGCCTGCCCTGGGCGCCGGAGACGCCCTCGACGGGCGGGCGTACGGCGGTGGCCTCGGCGACGGGCAGGTTGTCCAGGGTCAGTCCGGGTCCGGGCCGGAAGGAGTACCAGGCCTCGGCGAACTTCCGCGGGTCGTTGGAGACCTGACGCCCCCGCCACTCGCTGACCTTGCCGACGACGACGCACTCGCCGGTCTGCACGTGCTGCCACTCCAGCGCCACGTGCCCGCAGTCGTCCGCGAGCAGGAACTTGCGCAGCACGCCGGAGCTGGCGCCTCCCAGGGTGTTGCGGTGGCCCGGCAGCATGACGGAGAAGATCAGCTTGAGCAGGACGGACTTGCCGCCGCCGTTCTCCAGGAACAGCACGCCGGCGGGTGCGGGCCGGCGCGGCGGGCCGACGGGCTCCTCCTCGAAGAACTCCGCCTGCGTGGGCGCGGGGTCGGGCACGGGCTCGCCCACACCGCGCAGGTCAAGCACGGTGTCGGCGTAGCGCGCACCGGCGGGCCCGATGGAGTAGAGGCGGACCCGGGACAGCTCGTACATGGCGGACTCTCGTAAGTCTTCGGGTAATCAGGGGGGGAGGTGCAGGGGTGACGGAGGTGGTGTGCGGGGTCAGGTGGTACGCGGGGTCAGGTGGAGTGGAAGGGCAGCCCGGCGTCGGCCACCAGGTCCAGGTCGTCCGTCTCCTCGGCGGGCAGCAGTGTCGCGGTGCCGTCGGTCACCGGGACGACGCCCAGGTCCAGCAGCTCGGCCATGGCGGCGCTGCCCGCCATGTCACGCACCTGGAGCTGGTAGCGAGCCGTGGTGCGGTACGTGCCGCCGTTGTCGTCGCCGGTGCGCTGGAGGAAGCCGGACTCGGTGAGGAAGGCGGCTGCCTTGCCGACGATGCCGGTGGTGGAGCCGGGGAGCCTGCGCGCGTCCTTGGTGGCGCCGGTGGAGCTGCGTCTGGCCCAGATCCGCCAGGCGGCCTCCAGGCCCGGGGCGTCGGTGGCCGGGTCGGTGTTCTCGCCCTGCTCCTCGGCCCGCTCCTCCAGCCGTCGGCAGGCCTGGCGGACGAAGGCGTCCACGCCGTTGACCGTGACACGGCCGATGTAACCGTCATCGGCGAGGTCCTCGGGTCGCGGGTAGGCCATGGCCGCCACGGCGAGGTGGG
Organism: Streptomyces ambofaciens ATCC 23877; assembly: GCF_001267885.1. Taxonomy (NCBI): domain Bacteria; kingdom Bacillati; phylum Actinomycetota; class Actinomycetes; order Kitasatosporales; family Streptomycetaceae; genus Streptomyces; species Streptomyces ambofaciens. Next base: position 1,500,413 of record NZ_CP012382.1, read on the forward strand.
CGAGTCCGTGCAGGAAGCGGTCGCCGGAGTCGGTGGCGGCACGACGCGCGTAGTCGCCCATCCGGACGGCGAACACCGAGTCCTCGGCGGCGGTCACGGCCATTCCCGCGCGCGGGGACACCTCCAGGACGATCAGCCCGAGTCCGGCGGCCACGGCGTCCGCGAGCCGCGCGAAGGGCGGGTCCTCGCGGTACCGGCGCAGCAGGTCGGCGTACTCCTGGTCGCGGGCGGGCAGCAGCTTGGGCTGGAGCCCGAAGGCGACGAGCCGCGCCGCGTCGGCGGCGTCGGCGGGCGTGACGGCAGCGGTGGCCGGCGCGGCACCCGCCTCCGGTTCGCTCCGGTCGACGTGCTCGGTCACGGTCGGTACTCCTTGCTGTGCTGTTGCTCGGGGGTGCGGCGGGGGGTGCCGCCGCTCTGCTGCCGGGGGGTGGGACCGGGCCGGCCCGTGGTGCCGGATGCGGGAGGCGCGGATTCGGGCGAACCGGACCTGTCGCGTGGGTGGGGCGCCGGTTCGGGCGAGCCGGTCAGGCGCCGGGGCGCAGGTGCGGGCCGGCCGGTCGTGCCGCGTACGGGGGGCGCGGGTTCGGGCGAGCAGGTCCTGCCGCCTCCGCGGTGTACGCGTTCGAACGAACCGAACCCGCCGCCTCCGCGGGGCACAGGTTCGCGAGGGCCGGTCATGCCGCCTCCGTGCGGTCCGCGGCCATGCCGGCCGCGTCCAGCAGGGCGGTGCCGACGATGAGGTCGGCGCCGCCGAACTCGGGGTCTTCCAGCTCGGTGCCGTCGTCCACGGCGAAGAGCAGCTTCGGCTCGCCCTGCCGATAGGCGGTGCCGACCGGCGGGCTGGCCGCGTGCACGGCGAGCAGCGCGACGAGGTACGGCAGGTCGGGGTCCTGGGCGCGGGCGTCGGCCAGCAGTCCGGAGAGCCGGCGCGGGGCGTCGTGCGGCAGGTCGAGCAGGGCCATGGCGGCGGCCAGCTGTTCCTCGCTGAAGCGGCTGTCGTCCGGCGTGGCGATCAGGTCGGGCTCCGGCATCTCGGCGCCGAGGTGCTCCCGCTCCACGGGCGGGGTCAGCAGTATGTCGACGAGGTCGCCGACCCGGACGGAGACGGGCGTGCGCAGACCGGTGCCTCGCGCGAAGAAGGCGTCGGTGACGCGCAGCGCCTGCTCCAGGGGCAACGGCAGGACGGGGGCGACGAGATGGCCGTACAGGTCGAGGCCCGAGGTCGTCAGGGGGGCGGCGAAGGCCTGCCGGTCCTGCTCCGCGCGGAAGAGCGGGCCGGCCTCCAGGAGCCGGGACTGGAGCTGGGTGTGGCGGCGGATGCAGTCCTTGACGATGTCGACGAGCTCGGCGGCGCGACGCTTCTGCTCGGCGTCCTCGGACTCGTCGCGGGCCTTGCGGATGTTGGTGAGGATGGCGTTCTCGTGCCGGTACCGGTCGGCGACGTGGTCCAGCGCCTCGGCGATCATGTCGGGGACGGCGCGCAGCCAGTCGACCGCGCGGACGTTGCGCCGAGTGGCGTCCAGGGCCTTGCGGAGGGTTTCCGAGTACTGCACGGTGCGGTACCGGGCCTGCTCGGCGGCGAGCTGGGCGTCGGCGAGGCGCCCGCGGCTGATCAGCACCTCCAGCTTGACCTCGGCGGCGATCTGCGCGCTGGTGACGTCGGTGTCCAGGGCGCCGACGAGGACGTTGACCGCTTCGTCGGTGGTCCGCAGGTAGACGGTGCCGCCGGGGCCGGGGACCTCTTCGAGCAGCTTGAAGTCGTAGTCGCGGCGCACATAGGTGCCGTCCGGTCCGAAGGTGCCGTACACCGCGCGGAAGCCGCGGTCGACGCTGCCCACGTTGATCAGGTTCTCCAGGACCCAGCGGGCCACCCGCTCGTGCTCGGCGGCGGGCCGCGCCGGGGCCTGGGCGGCGACGCGCGGGACCAGCCGGGCCACTATCTGGTCGTGGTCGGCACCGGTGTCGAAGTCCATGTTGAGCGTGACGAGGTCGATGGCGGAGAGGGCGACCTCCGCCATCCCGTAGACCGAGTACTCACCGGCGAGATTGGCCTTGCGTGCGTCGAGGTCGTGCAGCGGCGCCGTGCAGGCGAGCGCGCGCAGCCGCCGCGCCAGTCCCTCGTCGGCGGCCGGGCCCGGCGCGGGGCGCGGCCCCGCGCTGAGCTGGGGCGGAACGCTGTCCGTCGATGCAGGCGAAGTCACGGTGCACAGACTAGGTCCTCGGTCCGACAACGACCCAAACGACGCAGATGCGCCCCGACGCGACAGGGACGGCGAGCGCCCGCCGGGGCCCGCCCCGGCAGGCGGCGCACCGACCCACGCCGCCCGGGCACGCGGCACTCCGACCCGCGACACCCCTCCACGCGAAGCCCCAACACGCGGCGCCCCGAACCACCACGCCCCAGCACGCGGTACCCCGGCACGCGTGGCCCCGGCCCGCCCCGCGGGAGCACTCGGGGCCGCGCCCCTCGCTCCCCCTCCGTGCGGTCCCGGAACTGGTCCCGGAACCCCAGCGCGGCGGCGCCCCGGTCCTACCCCTCGTCGCCGACCCGGCGCAGGTAGACCTCGACGACCCGCTCGAGCGAGTTGTCGAGGTAGACCGCGAGCAGCCGCTCCGCCGTCTCCCGCTCGCCGGTATCCAGGGCCGCGAGGATCTCCGCGTTCCGCGCGATGTAGGGCTCGTGCAGGCGCCGCGGGTCGTCCACGACGTGGAAGGCGAGGCGCAGTTCGGCGAAGACGCTGCGCATCAGCTCGTCCGTGCGTTCGCTGCCGGCGAGGGCGACCAGTTCCCGGTGGAAGTGGATGTTGGCCGTACCCACCCCTTTCCAGTCACCTTCGCGAGCCGAGCGCCGCCCCTCCTCGACGGCCTCGGCGAGCCCGCCGAGGCCGTACGGCGGATCTCCGAGGCCGCGGACCACGGCGCACTCGACGAGGGAGCGGGTGCGGTAGATGTCCTCGACGTCCTCGACGGTCAGGACCCGGACGAAGACGCCCCGGTTCAGCTCGTGGACGAGGAGTCGTTCATGGGTGAGCAGCCGGAACGACTCCCGCAGCGTGTTGCGGGAGACCCCGAGCGCGCCGCCGATGCTGTCCTCCGACAACCGGGTCCCGGGTGGGAAGTAGCCCTCGGCGATCCGGCTCCTGAGGATGTCCGAGACCCGCTCGGCGGTGCTGGTCCGCCCGAGGAGCGCACGGTCGTCGGCCAGTCCCGTCAACTGCTCTGCCATGCCCGGAATTCAACCGCAGATGTCAGAACGAAACAACAGGGGTATTGAGGGATCGTTGAACGATCCCCTACCGTGCCTCCAAGTGCCCACTCGACCAGCACCCTCCGTCCTCCCCCTGCGAGGTGCACCATGAGCACACCCCCTCCACCGCGGGCCCTGCCCGCCGCAGCCCCACCTGCCGGCACGGCCGAACAGCCCTCGGACGACGGCCCGTTCGGCTGGCTGCGCGCTCTCGGTCCGCGCGGCCGCCGTGCCTTCGGCGGTGCGTTCGGCGGCTACGCCCTCGATTCGTACGACTACTTCACCCTGCCGCTGACCATGGTCGCGCTGGCCGCGTACTTCGGCCTGGACAGCGGGCAGACCGGGCTTCTCACCACGGTCACCCTGGTCGTCTCGGCGGTCGGCGGCGCCCTGGCGGGTGTCCTGGCGGACCGCATCGGCAGGGTCAAGGCGCTGCTGCTCACCGTCATCACCTACGCCGTGTTCACGGTGGCCTGCGGATTCGCGCCCAACTACGAGACCCTGCTGGTCTTCCGTGCGCTTCAGGGGCTCGGCTTCGGCGGCGAGTGGGCGGTCGGCGCGATCCTGGTCGCCGAGTACGCGAGCGCCAAGCACCGGGGGCGCACGCTGGGGGCGATCCAGAGCTCCTGGGCGGTGGGCTGGGCCCTCGCCGTGGTCGTCTACACGCTGGTGTTCTCACTGGTCGGCGACGACCTGGCCTGGCGTGTCATGTTCTGGACGGGCGCGCTGCCCGCGCTGCTCGTGGTCTGGGTGCGGCGCAGCGTCCACGACGCGCCGCGGGCCGCCGAGGTCCGCGCGAAGGGCGCCGGGAAGGGCTCGTTCGCGGCGATCTTCTCGCCGGGCTCGGCCGGCACGCCGGGCCTGCTGCGGGTCACGCTCTTCGCGAGCCTGCTCTCCACCGGTGTCCAGGGGGGTTACTACACGCTCGCCACCTGGGTGCCGACGTATCTGAAGGACGAGCGCGGCCTGTCGGTCGTGGGCACGGGCGGCTACCTGACGTTCCTGATCTCGGGCGCCTTCATCGGCTACCTGACCGGCGGCTACCTCACCGACCTCCTCGGCCGCAAGCGCAACATCTGGCTCTTCGCGCTGCTGTCGGCGGTCTGCATCCTGGCGTACGCGAACATCCCCAGCGGCGCCGACACCCTGCTCCTGGTGCTCGGTTTCCCGCTCGGTTTCTGCATGTCGGCGATCTTCAGCGGCTTCGGTTCGTACCTGAGCGAGCTGTACCCGACGGCCGTTCGGGGCGCCGGTCAGGGGTTCACGTACAACACCGGACGCGCCGTGGGGGCCGTCTTCCCGACCACGGTCGGCTTCCTGGCCGACAGCTGGGGTGTGGGCGGCGCGCTGGTCTTCGGCGCCATCGGTTACGGCATCGCGGCACTGGCGCTGCTGGGGCTGCCCGAGACGCGCGGAAGGGAACTGACGTGAAGCACTCACGCGACATGACCGCAGGCCTCCCGGCCGAAGACCGACCGGCCGCGGGCGTCCCGGCCGAAGACCGACCGACCGCGGGCGTCCCGGCCCCGGACCGGCCGACCGAGGACCGGCCCACCGAGAACCCGCCGCCCGAGAATCGGCCCGCCGAGCACCGATCCGCCGCGGACGGGTCGTCCGGGGACCGCGCGATCGTCCTCGTCGACGAGCACGCGCACGCGTGGAGCCCGAGAACGGCCCGCTCGCGCCTCCGCGAGGGGCTGTCCGGGCCCACGGCGGGCGTAGCGGCCGGGCACACCCAGGCCAACCTGATCTCGGTGCCCGCCGACTGGGCGTACGACATGCTGCTCTTCTGCACCCGCAACCCGAAGCCGTGCCCGGTGCTCGACGTCACGGACGCGGGATCCTGGACCACCGCGCTGGCCGACGGCGCCGATCTGCGCACCGATCTGCCGCGCTACCGGGTGTGGCGGGACGGTGAGGTGGTGGACGAGCCGACGGACGTCCGCGCCCACTGGCGGGGCGACCTGGTGTCGTTCCTGATCGGCTGCAGCTTCACCTTCGAGTGGGCGCTGACCGCGGCCGGCGTCCCCGTCCGCCACGTCGAGCAGGGCCGCAACGTCCCGATGTACGTCACCAGCGGGCAGTGCCGTCCGGCCGGGCGACTGCACGGGCCGATGGTCGTGTCCATGCGCCCGGTGCCTCCCGAGCACCTGTCCGCCGCGATCCGCGAGACCGGTCTGCTCCCCGCCGTGCACGGCAGTCCGGTGCACTGCGGGGACCCGTCGGCGCTCGGTATCCGCGATCTGGGCCGGCCGGACTTCGGCGACCCGGTGGACGCCGAGCCGGGCGACATCCCGGTCTTCTGGGCCTGCGGCGTGACCCCGCAGGCCGCGGTCATGGCCTCTCGGCCACCTTTCGCGATCACCCACGCGCCGGGGCAGATGTTCCTCACCGACGCCCGGGACGAGCAGTACCGCGTGCTGTGAGAGCGGCACCCCGAGGCCCGGGACCACGGTGGGGGCCGCTCGCCGTACGACGCCTCCCGCGCCGCGTACCGCGGACCCCCGCCGTGCCATGGCCCCGCCCGGAGGCTCCGCCGCGCGGCAGGCCCGCCGGCCCGGTGGGAGCGGGGAGGCCGTGTCTCACGGCACGGCCTCCGGCAGTACGGGAGACGCGGGGGCCGTCGCCTCGTGCGCGGCCAGGAACGCCTCGACCGCCGCGTCCCAGCCGAAGCACTCGGCACGCGCGCGTGCGGCCTGCCGCCGGTCCGCCTCCCGGCGTCCGAGGAGCAGCTCCACGGCGTCCGCGAAGGCCTCCCCCCGGTCGGCGGCGACGGCACCGGCGGAGCCGATCACCTCCGGCAGCGCCGAAGACGCGCTGGCCACCACGGGCGTGCCGCACGCCATCGCCTCCAGCGCGGCCAGTCCGAAGGTCTCGGCCGGCCCGGGGGCCAGGCAGACGTCGGCGGACGCCTGGAGCACGCCGAGGAGCCGCCGGTCGGCGACGTGTCCGAGGAAGGTCACGGGCAGCCCTCGTTCCCGCGCCCGCTGTTCGAGCCGCGGACGCAGCGGTCCGTCTCCGGCGACCACCAGCACCGCCCGCGCTCCGCGCCGCCGGAGCGCCGCCAGCGTGTCGAGGGCCGTGCCGGGGCGCTTCTCCACGGACAGCCGCGAACACATCAGGAGCAGGGTCTCGTCTCCCCCGGCGTGCCGGGCGCGCAGCCCCGGGTCGCGCAGTGCCGGATGCCGCCCGGCCAGGTCGACGCCCAAGGGAGCGCGTACGACGTTGCGGGCCCCGATACGGACGAACTCCCCCTCGGCGAACTCCGTCGTGCACACCACGCGCGCGTAGGTGTGCGCCGTACGGGTGTTGAGGGCGTCGGCGGTGCGCCGGGCGGTGCGCTCGGGCAGGCCCCAGGTGCGCAGCACGCCGTCGGCGGTCTCGTGGGACACCATCACGGCGGGGACCCGGGCCCGCCGGGCCCACTTGCCGGTCCACCGCAGGGTGGTGCGGTCGGACACCTCCAGGCGGTCGGGGGCCAGCTCCTCCAGGAGCGCGGCCACGCGCCGCCTGTCGGTCAGGACGCGGTAGCCGCCGGTGCCCGGCAGCAGCGGTCCGGGGAGGGTGATCACCCGGCCCTGCTCGGTCTCCCGGTCGTCGGCGTGCTCGCCGGGGACGATCAGGACGGGGTCGTGTCCGGCCGCCCGGAAGCCCTTGCCCAGCTCGCGCAGCGCGGTGCGCAGGCCTCCGGACGCGGGGGCGACGAAGTTGGCGAGGCGGACGATCCGCAGGGCGCTCATGCCGCCAGCACCGCCTTCCGCGAGGCGAGCACGTCCGAGTAGTGCCCGATCAGCCGGTCGCCGACGGCCGCCCAGGTGCGCCCCTCGACGGCGGCCCGCCCGGCGGCCCCGTACGCGGCCCGGAGCACGGGGTCGGCGGACAGCGACCACACCGCGTCCCGCACGGCGGCGGCGTCGCGCGGCGGTACCAGCAGACCGGTGCGCCCGGGGGCGACGAGGTCCAGGGGGCCGCCGGCGGCGGGCGCGACGACGGGCACGCCGCTGGCCATGGCCTCCTGCACGGTCTGGCAGAACGTCTCGAAGGGGCCGGTGTGCGCGAAGACGTCCAGCGAGGCGAAGATCCGGGCGAGGTCGTCGCCGGTACGGCGGCCGAGGAAGACCGCGCCCGGCAGCGCCTGCTCCAGGCCCGGGCGGCTCGGCCCGTCGCCGACGACCACGACGCGCACTCCGTCCAGGCCGCAGACGCCGGACAGCAGCTCCACGTGCTTCTCGGGGGCGAGCCGCCCGATGTAACCGACGATCAGTTCGCGCTTCGGGGCGAGTTCGCGGCGCAGTTCCTCGTCGCGCCGGTCGGGCCGGAACCGGACGGTGTCCACCCCGCGGGGCCACAGCGCGACCCGGGGTACGCCGTGCGCCCGGAGGTCGCGCAGGGCCGCGCCGGACGGGGCGAGGGTGAGGTCGGCGGCGGAGTGCACGGAGCGGATGCGCCGCCAGGCCGCCGTCTCCCCCGCACCCATGTACGTACGGGCGTATCCGGCGAGGTCGGTCTGGTAGACGGCCACGGCGGGCACGCCGAGCCGGGCGGCGGCGGCCATGCCCCGGACGCCGAGGACGAAGGGGCCGGCGAGGTGGACGAGGTCGGCGCGGTGCTCGGCGATCGCGGCGGCCACGCGGCGGCTGGGGAGGGCGACGCGGACCTGGGGGTAGCCGGGGAGCGGGAGGGAGGGGATCCGGACGAGGGGGCACGGGGCGGAGGCGTCCGGGGCGTTGCCGGGGGCGGTGGCCGGGGCGACGACGACGCAGTCGTGACCGCGGCCGACGAGGTGCCGGGCGGTCTGGAGCGCGCAGTGGGCCACGCCGTTCACATCGGGGGGAAAGGATTCGGTCACGATGACGACACGCATACCGGTGTTGTCGCCGGACGGGACGTGCTCGCGTCAACGTCGATCTTTCCGGGCGGGGAACGTCCTGTGAGCGTTGCCCTGCCCACCCGAGCGGGTCGGACCGCGGCCATGCCCGTCGAACCCGCGGGCCATCCGTCGTTCACCCGGCGGGGGCGCCGTCGCCCTGCGCCGGAGGGCGGCGCCGGGGCGGGAACCCCCTGCCCGCACCGCCTCGCCCGGGGCGGGAATCCCCTGCCCACAGTGCCCCGCCCGGGTCCGTCATCCGGCCCGAGGCCGCAGACCGCCCGTGGCGACCCGTGCCGCGCGCCGCTCCCGTCGTCACACGGCGGGGGCGTCCGGGCCGAAGCGGCTGCGTACGGCCGTCTGGACCTCGTCCTCCTCGGCCGGATCGGCGGCCAGCCTGCGCAGCCGTTCGACGACCCGGTTGTCGCCGGTCTCGGCGTGGCGGGCGGCGAGTTCGCGGGTGGTCTCCTCGCAGTCCCACAGGCACTCGATGGCGAACCCGGCGGCGAAGGACGGGTCGGTGGCGGCCAGCGCGCGGGCGGCCCGGCCCCGCAGGTGGGAGGAGGCGGTCTCACGGTAGATGTGACGCAGGACGGGTGCGGCGCAGGCGATGCCGAGCCGTCCGGTGCCGTCGACGAGGGTCCACAGCGTCTGAGCGTCGGGTCCCTCGCCGCGCACCGCCTCCCGCAGGGCGGCGAGGACCAGGTCGCGGTCCCGCGCACCGCCCCGGCAGGCGAGGACGCGCCCGGCGGCGGCGCCCAGCGCGTCGGGCCGGTGCACCCAGCGGCGCGCCGTGCCGACGGCGGCGAGGCTGCGCATCCGCTCGAAGGCGGCGACGGCGGCCTCCACGACCGGGGCCGAGCCGGTGGCCACGGCACCCTCGATCAGGTCGAGGGCGTCCGAGTCGTTGCCGTCGGCGAGATAGCGCAGGGCGGTGCAGCGGGCTCCCTCGTCGCCGGACCGCGCGGCCTCGACGATCTCGGGCCGGTCCTCGGGGCCGGCGACCGCCGTGAGGCACCGGGCGGCCGGCACGTGGAGCGCGGCGCCGCGCTCGACGCCCTGGTCGGCCCACTCGAACACGGCGCGCACACTCCAGCCCGGACGCGGTCCGGTGGGGCTCATCTGACGCTGCCAGCGGTCGAAACACCCCGTCTCCTGGGCGGCCCGCACCCGCGAGGCGATCGACTCGCGGGGATCGTCGGCCCAAAGACGCCAGGGGCGGGGCTCGAAGGCGTCGCGTACGGCGACGGCCAGTTCGGCGTCGCCCTCGGGATCGCGCGGGAAGCGCGCCAGGACGGGCGCGGCGAGGGCGCGCAGACCGGCGTCGTCGTCGCGCAGGGCCAGCTCGTCCAGGGCCCACGCCCAGTTGACGCCGTGGGCGGCGTACCTGCGCAGCAGCTCGAGCGCGTCGAGTCTGCCGTAGGACGCGAGGTGGCCGAGGACCGCGAGGGCCAGCCCGGTGCGCGACTCGTCGGAGTCGAGGACGTCCTCGGGGTCGAAGAGGTGGGCCTCGATCGCGTCCAGCTCGCCGTTGAGATCGAGGTAGAGCCGGGCGTAGTAGAGGGAGCGGTTCTCGACCTGCCAGTCGTGGCGGGGGTCGTGGAGCACACAGTGGTTCAGTGCCGCGAGCGCCTCGGCCCGCGGAGCGGTGAGCGCGTGCAGCGTGCCGTCGCCGCGACCCCGCTGAAGCAGGCCGAGCAGCGTACCGCTGGGCGCTATGACCGGATCGAACATGGGAAACAGCCTCACATCAAGCGTCGACGCAACCGGGGACCACGCGTTACCTGGCCGTGCGCCAACACGTCGGAGCGCCCACCGTCTCTTGCTTGCTGAAGACCATGTTCCTCTGCCTCTCGTCGATGGCCCGTGCGGGCCGTGTCACGGCCCACGCGGTGCGGCAACACCTGCCCGGCCATCGCGTCCGTGAACCACGTCGTCATGATGACCCGGCGGTCACATCTGCCGCGACCGAAATTTCGGCGGCCCTGTACCGCCTCCCCCGTTGTTCGTGTTTTCCCTGGTCGGATTGGGTGGAGCCGATCCGGAGCGGTACCGGCCCGGCGCCCGGTCACTCGACGCCGAACAGCTCCAGCAGCTCCGTGCGGGCGAACATCCGCGCCGTGTCGACGGCCGACGGGGTACCCGCGGCCGGGTCCGCGCCGGCCTCCAGAAGCGCCCTGGTCACTTCCGTCTCGCCCTTGAAGGCGGCCCCGGCGAGCGGCGTCTGTCCGCGGTCGTTGACGCGGTCGGCCTCGGCGCCGCGCGCCAGCAGCGCACGCACCGCGTCGGCGTGGCCGTGGTAGGCGGCGAGCATGACGAGGGAGTCCCCGCGGTCGTTGGTGAGGTTGGCCGGCACACCGGCGTCGACGTACGCCACCAGTTCCTCGGTCCGCCCCTGCCGGGCCAGATCGAAGATCTTGGTCGCCAGCTCCACGACCTCGGGGTCGGGGGCTTCGCTCATCGGCCGGACCACCTCTCACTACGAACGCTTCACGACGTGAACGTTGGGGACTGCGCGTGCGTACGGCCGCGAGCGGCGCGGCCGTACGAGTGAATCGCCAGGGTAGCGGCTCGCGCCGCGCCTCAGCCGACGTGCCCGAGGTAAAGATCAGCACGGACCCGGCAGGGCGCAACCGCCCTGCTCAACCGGCCGAGAGGAGCACTACGCCACCCGGGGCAAATTCGCCGAATTTCCCCCATTTGCACCTTTAATCGTATGGATACATGCTGTGATCCTGGAAGTACTCATGGTGACTGTCCCCGCGAACCAGGAGAACTCACATGATCCTCTCGATCTCAGGCGTGGTCCTGCTCGGCATCGTCGTCTTCATCTTCTTCCGCAAGGACGGCCTCAAGGCCTCGCACGCGCTCGTCGCGGTCCTCTTCGGGTTCTATCTCGCGAGCACCGCCATCGCCCCGAGCATCAAGGCGGGCGGCGAGAGCCTGGCGGGCCTCCTCGGCGGAATCAAGTTCTGACGGCCCGCACCACCGCCCGACATCCGCACGTACGCACCTCCAGGAGGCAGCAGTGGCCCGGCGGCCCCTCCCCCGCATTCTGAGCAACGGCGGCGCACAGCTCGCCCGGAGCCGGGAGCTGGCCCGGACGGCGGCCGACAGCGCCACCGACGTCCTCCAGCCACTGATCACGATCGCCCGCGGTCTGCGCCGCCTGGCCGCGGCCGCGCGGCGCAGATGGTCCGAGACCCCCAAGGACCGGCGCGGCGCGCTGCTGTTCCTGGCGGCCTCGGTGGTCCTGGTCGTGGCACTCGTGCCGTACGGTCCGCTGCTCGCCGCCATCAGCCTGATGGCGGCAGCCGCCTGGCAGGGCCGGGACCGCACGCCGTCGGAGCCGGAAGGCCCCGACGACTCCCAGACCAAGCGCCTGCAGTCCCTCTACGAGGCCCTGGTCCCCTACTTCTCCCTCGCCGAGGACCCCGACCCCCTCTACGCCCACGGTGGCGACTGGGAGAAGGCCTTCCCGGCGTACGAGTTCGACGACGACGGCCGTTTCGCCCATCTGGTGATCCGCTACCCGGCGTACTTCACCGACGGGGAGGCCGAGTCCCGGGCCCGCATCGAGCACCTGCTCGCCGCCAAGGCCGGCCGGGGGCGCGAGTACCACTTCGCGTGGGACGAGGAGGCCAACCACCTCTGCGTCGACGTACTCACCGCGCTGCCCACCGACATCGCCGCCCAGCGGTTCGTGACGGCGCCCGGCGAGACCGTCCTCGGCTTCACCGACCCGACCCGGGTACAGCGCACGCTCCCGCTCACCCACGGCGAGGAGCGACGGGACGTACCGCCGGTCGTCTGGCGCACCGGCATCCGTTCGACCGAACCCCACCTGCTCGTTCTGGGGCAGCCCGGAACAGGCACCTCCACCCTGCTCCGCTCGGTCGCGCTGCAGGCGGTGCACCACGGCGACCTGCTGATCGTCGACGGCGGCGGCACCGGCGAGTACGCCTGCCTGGTCGGCCGGGACGGCGTGCTCGCCGTCGAGTGCGGCCTCACCGGGGCGCTGACCAGCCTCGAGTGGGCCGCGGCCGAGACGGAACGGCGACTGATCGCCGTCAACCGGGCTCGCCAGGAGGGCCGACCGGCGCCCGACGACACCCGGCGCCCCCTGTGGATCTTCCTCGACCGGCCGAGCGCCTTCGCGCACCTCGCCTCCACGGACGGCCGCAGGGACCCGCAGTCCCTGCTCCAGGTCCCGCTGCGGCACGGCCGCGCCGCGAACGTGACGGTGGTCGTCGCCGACCAGCTGGACGCCCTGTCCGACCTCGGCGACGCCGTACGGCAGCACACACGCGCGCGGGTCGTCCTCGGCCCGGCCACGGCCGAGGAGCTCGCGACCGTGCTGGGCGCGCCCCCGCACACCACTCCCGTCCCACAGGTTCCGCCCGGTCGCGGCTACGCCCGCCTGGGCACCGGTCCGGTGCACCGCCTCCAGGTCCCGGCCACCCCCGACCCCTACGACGACGCGACCAGCGACGCGCACCGGCAGGCCGTCCTCGACCTGCTCCCGCCGCGCACGACCCCCGCGGACGGCGAACAGGCTCCGGTGCCCGCGGAGGCTCCGGTGGGGACCGCCACCACGGAGCAGGGCGACACGGCCGGGAAGCGCGACCCCGCCGGGGAGACCGCCACCGCCGACAAGGCCGTCCGCACCGTCAAGACCGTGGTCACCGACAAGACCGTGGCCGCCGACAGGACCGTGGCCGCCGACGGGAGCGCCGCCACCGGCCCGAGGGAACCGGGCACCCCGGCGGAGCCCGCGTCCGAGCCGGAGGAGCCCGGCGACCCTGGGAAGCCCGTGGCGGACGTCCAGCCGGCACCGGTCGTACTGGAAGCTGCGGCCGTGGCGCAGGCCCCCTCGGAGGCGGCGACCGTCGGTCCGGTTCGCACGGAGAAGGTCCCGGCCGAAGCGGTCGCGGCGGAGACCTCCTGACCCACGCGCCGCACCGGAGACACCCGGCGACCCGTCACCGACCGGCACCGCGGACGCCTTGACCGCCGCGCCGGATGCCCTCCGGCGCGGCACGCCGGTGCGGTCCCGCCGCACCGGTCGGCGCCCCGGCCCCGCCGCCGGGGCCCCGGTGTCCCCGCTACGCCACGAACGTCCGCGGCGCCTCGCCACCGCCGCCGACGCCGCCGTTCTCCACCAGCCGGGCCGCCGCGGCCAGACGGGCCGCGGCCTCCTCGGCCACCGCGCCGCCGACGGTGAACGGCAGCCGGACATAGCCCTCGAAGGCCCCGTCGACCCCGAACCGCGGCCCCGAGGGGACCCGGACCCCCACCCGCTCCCCCGCCTCGGCGAGCCGGGAGCCCGAGAGGCCCCCGGTGCGCACCCACAGGGTGAGCCCACCGCGCGGCACCTCGAACTCCCAGTCGGGCAGCTCCCGACGCACCGCGTCCACCAGCTCGTCCCGGTTCTGCCGGGCCTGTGCGCGGCGCACCGCCACGGCCTGCTCCCAGCCCCCGGTGCTGAACAGCCAGTTCACCGCCAGCTGCTCCAGTACGGGCGTGCCCAGGTCCGCGTACGCGCGCGCGGCGACCAGGCTGCGGATCACGTCGGGCGCGGCGCGCACCCAGCCGATGCGCATCCCGGCCCAGAACGCCTTGCTGGCGGAGCCGACGGTGACGACCGTGGAACCGGCCGGGTCGAAGGCGCACACCGGGCGCGGCATCTCGACCTCGTCGTCGAGCCACAGTTCGCTCATCGTCTCATCGGCCACGAGCACCGTCCCCGCCGAGCGGGCCGCGTCCACCAGACGCCGCCGCTGGTCGTCGTCGGCGAGCGCGCCGGTGGGGTTGTGGAAGTCGGCGACCACGTACGCGATGCGGGGGGCGGCGTCGCGCAGCACCTGGCGCCAGCGGTCCACGTCCCAGCCAGTGAGCCCCTCGGCCATCGCGACGGGGACGAGCCGGGCCCCTGCCTCACGCATCAGCTGGAGGATGTTGGCGTACGACGGCGACTCCACGGCGATGCGCTCGCCGCGCCCCCCGAACAGGTGACAGATGGCGTCGATCGCGCCCATCGCCCCCGTGGTCACCATGATCTGCTCGGGCATGGTCGGGATGCCACGCGCGCTGTAGCGCTCGGCGATCATCGAGCGCAGCGCGGGCAGTCCCGCCGGATAGTCGCCGTGGGTGTGCGCGTAAGGGGGGAGCTCCTCCAGAGCGCCCTGCACCGCCCGGGTCAGCCAGGGTTCGGGCGCGGGCAGCGCCGCGCAGCCGAGGTCGATCACCGAACCGAGGGCCTCCGGGGGCAGGGGTTCCAGCCCGCGCGCGGGCAAGGGATTGCCGGCCGGTACCGCGGTCCAGCTCCCCGCGCCGCGCCGGGACTCCAGGAAGCCCTCGGCACGCAGGGCCTCGTACGCGGCGGCGACGGTGGTGCGGCTGACGGTCAGGGCGAGGGCCAGCTCGCGTTCGGCGGGCAGCCGGGCGGCGACGGGGACCCGCCCTTCGAGCACGAGCAGCCGGATGCCGTCGGCGAGCGCGCGGTAGGCGGGCGGGCGGCGGGTGCCGGGCCCGGCCGGGCGGTCCTGCTGGGAGCCGAGCAGCCGGGCCAGCTGGCCCGCCCCCACGGCAGAAGTCCACTGCGCCATGGAAATCAGTCCACCTTCCCCGAATTGGCCCTGGTTGGCTCTCCTTCTCAAGCCACAGGGTGTCATGGAGCAGGCCACCACGACCACACAGGGGGCACGTCTTGTCCAGGCGATCCGGGCCGCGGCACCTCACGCGGCGACTGACACAGCTCTACGGCGGTCTCGTCCTGTACGGCGCGAGTTCGGCGCTGCTGGTCGCGTCCGGGCTCGGTCTGGAGCCGTGGAACGTGCTGCACCAAGGTCTCGCCGAGCGCACGGGCCTGTCGATGGGCCTGGTGCTGACCGTCGTCGGCGCGGCGGTGCTGCTGCTGTGGATCCCGCTGCGTCAGCGGCCGGGCCTCGGCACGGTCTCCAACGTGCTGGTGATCGGCGCCGCCATGGACGCGACGCTGGCCGTCGTGCCCGACGCCCACGGCTGGACGGCGCGGATCGCCATGATGGTGGCGGGGATCGTCCTGAACGGCGCGGCGACCGGCCTGTACATCGCCGCGCGGTTCGGTCCGGGCCCGCGGGACGGCCTGATGACCGGGCTGAACCGGCGCACGGGCCTCTCGGTGCGGCTGGTGCGGACCGCCGTCGAGATCACCGTCGTGGCGACGGGCTTCGCCCTCGGCGGCACGGTCGGTGTCGGCACCCTGCTGTACGCCGTGACGATCGGCCCACTCGCCCAGGCGTTCCTGCGCCTGTTCGCCGTCCCGCCGGCGTCCGGCGGCAGCACGGTGGTTGCCGCCGCTCCACCCCGCCGCGCGATACTGCGTCGGTGACCACCCCGATACGCCACCCCCGCCACCCCTATCTGGACCATCCCGGTCCGATCGCCTTCGCCCACCGCGGCGGAGCGGCGGACGGCCTGGAGAACACCCTCCGGCAGTTCCGGCGCGCGGTCGAGGCGGGCTACCGGTACATCGAGACCGACGTCCACGCCACCCGGGACGGGAAGCTCGTCGCCTTCCACGACGCGACCCTGGACCGGATGACGGACGGGGCGGGGCGGATCGCCGACCTCACGTGGGAGAGGGTGCGCCGCGCGCGGGTGGCGGGCGAGGAGCCGGTGCCGCTCTTCGAGGAGCTGCTGGAGACCTTCCCCGCGGTGCGCTGGAACATCGACGTCAAGGCGGAGTCGGCGCTGCTGCCGTTGCTGGACCTGATCGAGCGGACGGCCAGCTGGGACCGGATCTGCGTCGGCTCCTTCTCCGAGGCGCGCGTGGTCCGCGCCCAGCGCCTGGCCGGCCCGCGCCTGGCCACCTCGTACGGCACCAGGGGCGTCCTCAACCTGCGACTGCGTTCGTGGGGCGTCCCGGCCGCGCTGCGCCGTTCGGCGGTGGCCGCGCAGGTGCCCGAGACCCAGTCGGGCATCCAGGTGGTCGACCACCGCTTCGTGCGCGCCGCCCACGCGCGCGGCCTCCAGGTGCACGTGTGGACGGTGAACGATCCGGGTCGGATGCACCGGCTCCTGGACCTGGGAGTGGATGGCATCATGACCGATCACATCGACACACTGCGCAAGGTCATGGAGGACCGCGGCGTCTGGGTCTGAGACGGTCCGGGACCGTCCGGGACCCGCGGCCGGGTCCCGCGACGTCGCGTGTTCACGGGGAAGCGAGGGCACGGGTGGGTACCGACACCCTGCGGACGGACGCGGCCGACGACGCCGACGGCCGACGGCGCGAGCAGCGCGGCTGGTACGTCTACGACTGGGCGTGCTCGGTCTACTCGACGAGCGTGCTCACCGTGTTCCTGGGCCCCTATCTGACGTCGGTCGCCGAGTCGGCGGCGGGCGCGGACGGCCATGTCCACCCGTTGGGCATACCCGTGCGCGCCGGCTCCTTCTTCGCGTACTCGGTCTCGCTGTCGGTGATCGTCGCGGTGCTGGTGATGCCCCTGGTGGGCGCCGCGGCCGACCGCTCCGGCCGCAAGAAGCCGCTGCTGGCCGCCGCCGCGTACACCGGCGCGGGGGCGACGACCGCCATGTTCTTCCTCGACGGCGACCGCTACCTGCTGGGCGGACTGCTCCTGATCGTCGCCAATGCCGCGCAGTCCGTGGCGATGATGCTCTACAACGCGTACCTGCCCCAGATCGCCGGCCCCGAGGAACGCGACGCGGTCTCCTCCCGCGGCTGGGCCTTCGGCTACGCGGCCGGGGCGCTGGTCCTGATCGCGAACCTGATCCTCTACACCGCCCACGACTCCTTCGGGCTGAGCGAGAGCGCGGCGGTCCGCGTCTGCCTGGCGTCGGCCGGACTGTGGTGGGGCGCCTTCGCGCTGATCCCGCTGCGGCGGCTGCGGGACCGCCGCGTCCCCGCGCGCGAGGCGGCACTGCCGGGCTTCCGCCGGCTCGCGGCGACCGTCCGCGACATGCGCCGCCGTCCGCTGACCCTGGCCTTCCTGCTGGCGTACCTCGTCTACAACGACGGCATCCAGACGGTGATCTCCCAGGCCTCGGTCTACGGCTCCGAGGAACTGGGCCTCGGGCAGTCCACCCTCATCGTGGCCGTGCTGCTGGTACAGCTGCTGGCGGTGGCGGGCGCGCTGGCGCTCGGCCGGCTGGCCCGCTCGTACGGGGCGAAGCGCACGATCCTCGGGTCGCTGGTCGCCTGGACGGTGACCCTCGCGGCTGGGTACTTCCTGCCGGCCGGGGAACCGGTGTGGTTCTTCGTGCTGGCCGCCGGGATCGGGCTCGTCCTCGGCGGCAGCCAGGCGCTGTCCCGCTCCCTCTTCTCCCACCTCGTGCCGCCCGGCAAGGAGGCCGAGTACTTCTCGGCGTACGAGTTGAGCGACCGCGGGATGAGCTGGCTGGGGCCCCTGCTGTTCGGCCTCACCTACCAGCTCACCGGGAGCTACCGGGACGCGATCATCTCCCTGGTGGCGTTCTTCGTCATCGGTTTCGTGCTGCTCGCGCGGGTCCCGGTGCGGCGGGCCATCGACGACGCGGGCAACCCCGTACCGGCGAGGATTTAGCACTCGGCGCGAAAGCGCTGTAGTGTACGCGTTTGGCCTGCCAGGCGTACCGTTACTGCGCGTCAATGGTGCCGAAACGCTATGTCACAACTGCTAGCAGAGGTGACAAACCGGGCGTCGGCGGGTACTGCACTGGTTGCAAGGCTGCGACTGCGACGGCGACGCAGACGCCCGGAACGGGAGTCGGGACGGGAATCTTTACCGCCGCCCGGACGTTGACCGGATGACGACGACAGCGACACCTGTCCTGTGGGCGACAAGCCCGGGAGGCACGATTCATGAGTGAGCGAGCTCTTCGCGGCACGCGCCTCGTGGTGACCAGCTACGAGACGGACCGCGGCATCGACCTGGCCCCGCGCCAGGCCGTGGAGTACGCATGCGAGAAGGGGCATCGATTCGAGATGCCCTTCTCGGTGGAGGCGGAGATCCCGCCGGAGTGGGAGTGCAAGGTCTGCGGGGCCCAGGCACTCCTCGTGGACGGCGACGGCCCTGAGGAAAAGAAGGCCAAGCCCGCGCGTACGCACTGGGACATGCTGATGGAGCGCCGCACCCGCGAGGAACTCGAAGAGGTCCTCGAGGAGCGGCTGGCCGTTCTGCGCTCCGGCGCGATGAACATCGCGGTGCATCCGCGGGACAGCCGCAAGAGTGCGTAGCGGGAAACCGTAAGCAACGAACACCGCGGGTGCCGGACGTGAGCTTCACGTCCGGCACCCGCGGTTTTTGCTGCGTGGGAGACGTCCGGACCGCTCGCCGGACGGCGCGCGGCCTTCAGGTCAGTGCGTCAGCGGCGGGCGGGGACCCTGCGGGGCTTCCTGCGGGTCGTCGCGCACGACCTCGCCCTGGACCACCTTGCCGTCCGGCTGGTGCATGCGGGCCTGGCGGAAGGCGTCGCCCAGGGTGCCCGGACGGGCCTCACGGAGCTTGCGCTCCACCGTCCGCTCCGCGTACCGGCTCACCGCCTTCTGGACCGGGGGCAGCAGCATGAGCAGCCCCAGCGCGTCCGAGATCAGGCCGGGGAGGATCAGGAGCAGCCCGCCCAGCATCATCAGGCCGTTGCCCTCGCTGTTCGGCCGGGCCTCGGGCGGCATGCCGGACTGCTGCTGCTGCAGTGTGCGGGTCAGGTTCCGGAAGGCCCGGCGGCCCGCGGCCTTGATGACCACGGAGCCGAGGACGATGCCCGCGACCAGCAGCAGGAAGACCACGAAGCCGCTGGAGGCCCCCGCGACCACGGTCAGCAGCCAGATCTCCAGGACGAGCCAAGCGGCGACACCCAGCGGCAGGAACGTGCGCAGCCGGGAGCGTGGGGGCCGGGCGGGGGACCTGGGGGTCTGAGCGCCAGTCGTCATACCCCCAGTGTGCCTGGCCCCGGCTCAGCGCGGCATAAGGGGGCGTCAGGCGTTGTCGTCGGGTGCCCGGGTCGACTTGTCGCCTGTTCCGGCGGGCTCCTCGGCCGAACCGGCAGCAGGCTCCTCGGCCGCCTCGCTCCGCTTCTCGGCGGGCTCCGGCGCACCCTTCCCCGACGACCCGGACGCCGCCTTCCCCGACGACCCGGACGCCGCCTTCCCGGCCGACTCGGAGGCGAGCCCCCCGGCCGACTCCGGGACGTCCTTCCCGGCCGCCTCCGAAACGTCCTTCCCGGCCGGCTCCGTCGCCGATCCGGCCGGCTCCTTCGCCGCTTCGCCGGACGCCCCGCCGATCGGCTCACCGGCCGCCCTGCCCGGCTGCCGGTCGCGCCCCAGGACCTTGCCGACCCGCTCCCCCACGCCCCACGTGGTGACCCGCCAGAGGGCCTCCACGAGGATGTCGCGGCTCATCTTGGAGTCGCCGTGCTCGCGCTCGACGAAGGTGATGGGCACCTCGACGACGTGGTAACCGGCCTTGATCGCCCGGCGGGCCAGGTCGACCTGGAAGCAGTAGCCCTGCGAGGAGACCTCGTCCAGGCCGAGGCCCTCCAGGGTCTCGCGGCGGAAGGCGCGGTAGCCGCCGGTGATGTCGCGCAGCGGCAGGTCGAGTGCGAGGCGCGAGTACATGCTGCCGCCCCGGGAGATGAACTCGCGGGACTTGGGCCAGTTCACCACCCGCCCGCCGGGCACCCAGCGGGAACCGAGCACCAGGTCGGCGCCCTTGAGGGCGGTGAGCAGGCGGGGCAGTTCCTCGGGCTGGTGGGAGCCGTCGGCGTCCATCTCGATCAGCACGCCGTAGCCGTGCTCCAGGCCCCAGCGGAAACCCGCGAGGTAGGCGGCGCCGAGGCCCTCCTTGCCCCTGCGGTGCAGGACCTGGACGTGGTCGTCCCCGGCGGCCAGTTCGTCGGCGAGCTTGCCCGTGCCGTCGGGGCTGTTGTCGTCGGCCACGAGGACGTGCGCCTCGGGGACCGCCTCGCGCACGCGCGTGACGATCGCCTTGATGTTCTCCGCCTCGTTGTAGGTCGGGATGATCACCAAGGCCGTACCCAGGGGATCGAACCGCCTCCCCCGTCCCGCTGCCGCGGGCGTCCCGTCGCCGTCGTTCACCGCTGCCCCTTCATGTCCGTACGCAGAGCACCACCTTAATGGCCGCGGCCTGCGCCGACGTGACAGGACGTGCGTACGGCGGTGTCGTTTCCCGGGGAGCGGGGTAGGGATGCCCGTTCAGGACCGTTTCCGCTGCGGATGGGGGCCCGGCGCCCTTCGGGCCGACCTGGGACCCGCTGGCTGCGGATCGACCGAAAGCCGTTGTCTACTGAGCGCCCGGGCCCCACCCGGGTCACACCTCCCGACCGGCGGGAACGTTCCCTCGTCGCGGCGCGAGCGCTGAGCCTGGCTCCCAGCGACGGTGCCCCGGTGCGGCACACCGTCCCTGACCCAGCGGTGCCGCGACGCGTGCGCGAAGGATTCCCCGGTCGGACGTCCGGTGGTGGACTCCGCCGAACCTACCGGCCCCCCGCCGTCGCCTGTCAACAGTCGTGCGACCTGCGACTTCCGCGCCAATGCCCAGGTCAGCGGGGAGGCGCCGCAGGTCGTACCCGGGAGAAGATCATCGCCCCGTCGGCCGCCGAGATCACTCGCCCGGCCGTACGAAGACGGTCCGGCCGCCGACGACGGTGCGCAGGCAGACGGGCAGATCCCGGCCCGGGGTGAGGTCGGGCAGGCCCGGGGTGCCGGAACGCGGGTCGGTCGACCAGCGTGCGACCCGGTCGTCGGGAGCCTGGACCACCAGTTCACCGGTACGCCAGACCGCGTAGTCGGCGGGGGCGCCCGGCACCAGGACGCCCGCGTCGTCGCGTCCCACCGCCCGCCAGCCACCGCGCGTGTGCGCAGTGAACGCCGCACGCACGGAGACGCGGTGCTCCGGCGTGCGGTGGAACGCGGCGGCCCGGACGGTGCCCCACGGATCGAGGGGCGTGACCGGGCTGTCGGAGCCGAAGGCGAGCGGGACACCGGCGCGCAGCAGGGCGGCGTAGGGGTTGAGCGTGCGGGCCCGTCCGGCGCCCAGGCGGGCGGCGTAGAGGCCGTCCTCGCCGCCCCACAGGGCGTCGAAGGCGGGCTGGACGGAGGCGGTCAGGCCCAGCTCGGCGAAGGCCGCGACGGTCTCGGGCGTGAGCATCTCGGCGTGCTCGACGCGGTGGCGGGCGGCGCGGACGCGCGCGAGGCCGAGCTTCTCGGCGGCGGCGCGCACGCCCTCCACGACGGCGGTCACGGCGGCGTCGCCGATGGCGTGGAAGCCCGCCTGGAGTCCGGCCTCGGTGCAGGCGACCACGTGGGCGGCGACGGCGGCGGCGTCCAGGTAGGCGATGCCCTGGTGACCGGCGTCGGCGTACGGCTCGTGCAGGCAGGCCGTGTGGGAGCCGAGGGCGCCGTCGACGAAGAGGTCACCGGCGGCACCGACAGCGCCCAGCTCCCTCGCCTTGTCGACATCCTGTTCGGCCCAGTAGCCGATCACCCGGGGTCCGGCCTCTGCGGCCGACAGCCGCAGCAGGCCGGTGAGGTCGTCCTCCGAGGAGATCTCCGGCCCTGCGCATTCGTGAACGGTGCCGATACCGAGCGAGGCGGCGTGCGCGAGGGCCGCACGCTGGGCCTCCGTGCGCTGGGCGGGGGCCACGGCCCCCAGGGCGGCCGCGCGTACGGCGTGGTGGGCGTCGGCCGTGAGCGGACCGTCCGCGCGGTCGCCGGCCCCGGGGATCAGGTCGAGCAGGGCGGTGGTGACGACGGCCGAGTGGACGTCGATACGACTGAGGTAGAGCGGGCGGCCGCCGGTCGCCTCGTCCAGCTCCGCGCGCGTCGGGGGCAGGCCGTCGGGCCAGCGGGAGGCGTCCCAGCCGTGCCCGAGGAGGACGCGGTCGCCCGGGCGGGCCGCCGCGAAGTCCCGTACGAGGGCGAGGGCCGCCTCACGGGTGGGAGCGCCGGAGAGGTCGAGGCCGGTGAGGGCGAAGCCGGTGGCGGTGGTGTGCACATGTGCGTCGGTGAACGCCGGGGTGACCAGGGCGCCGTCCAGGTCGATCACCTCGTCCACGCCGTCCGCGAAGGCGTCGGCGGCGCCCTCGGAGCCGACCCAGGCGACCTGGCCGCGTTCGACGACCATCGCCGTCGCGAAGGGGTCGGCGGGACTGTGGACCTCGCCGCGGCGCAGCAGGACGGTCGTGGACGGGGTGGTGGACTCACTCATGGCACCAGTCTCGCCCCTCGCGCGGACCGGCCGGCACGCAGGTCGGCGCCGTGCGGGGGTGCGCGCACTCCTGACCGCGAACGGCTGCGGGCGTCCGCCGGCGGCCGGGCCGGCGCTCGCGGCCCGCGGCGGCGGTCAGACGCGGGGCGGCCGGGCCTCGTAGGGCGTGGACAGCACCACGGTGGTCCGGGTCGAGACGCCCGCGAGGGAGCGGACGCGGGCGAGCAGTTCCTCCAGCTCGTGCGGGGTGGCCACGCGCACCTTGAGGATGTAGTTCTCGTCGCCCGCGACGCTGTGGCAGGCCTCGATCTCGGGGACCCCGGCCAGGCGCTCCGCGATGTCGTCGGGGGCGCTGGGGTCGAACGGTTTGACGGAGATGAACGCGGTCATCGGCAGCCCGACGGCCTCCGGGTCGACGACCGCGGCGTACCCGCGGATGACGCCACGCTGCTCCAGCCGCCGCACCCGCTGGTGCACGGCCGACGTGGACAGGCCCGTGGCCTTGCCCAGGTCTGTGTAGCTCATCCGCCCGTCCCTGACGAGCAGCTGCACGATCTGTCGGTCCAGCTCCTCCATGGCGCAAGAACCTACAGTGCGCTTGATCTCCTCCGATACCTGAGCGGCCCAGGTCATGCCCTGTTCGTGATGTGACGGCCGGTCGGCCGGCGGACGGGCGGGGCACGAACCCGTCGCAGAGGGCACTTGTAGGGGGTGTGTGACGAAGACCACACCTCCCGGCCGTTCTCCGTGATGTTCTCGTGATTACCCCGTAGGGGGGACGGGAAGTGCTTGCTGTGGTCGAGGCCGCAGTGCCTTCACGGCCCAGCCCGAGGGGGAGAATCCCATGCAGAGTCTTAAGCGCCCTGGACGTACCACGCCCAAGCGGCAGCAGCCGGTCGTCGAGCCCGTTCCGGAGGGCGTCGAACCCGACGCCCTCGACGAGGAGGAGCTCGACACCTACGACACGTTCGAGATGTACCGGGTGATCTGCCCGGACTGTGCGCAGCCCATCGCCCTGCTGGCGGACGAGGAGGTGCTGCCGCAGCACGCGCTGTGCGCCTCACCGTGGAACCCGTTCGGCCTCACGGCGTGTGCGGGCACCGGCCGCAGGGCCACCGACGCCCGCCCGGCGGACGAGTCGTTCCAGCCCCACGAGCAGGACACCGCCCTGCTGTTGACGCTCCCCCAGGGCCTCGACTGGCGGACCCAGCCCTTCTCCCACGTCGGCGGTCCGGGCTCGCGCCCGATGCGCGTGCCGACGATGCGGCGCGAGGCGGCCTGAGCCCACGTGTGCCACCCGGGCGGTCACTGTCCGGGGGCGACCGTCGCTCACCCGCGACGACCCACCTGCTTCGCGATCCGTGGACGGCCGTGAAGCAGGTGGGAGCGCTCCCCGGAGAAGGTCGCGGGGGCCGGAGGACCGTGGGGGACGACGGCGCGTCAGGCACCGTGCGGCGCCGACGACTCGGCGGCGGACACCCGCGAACTCACTCTCGATTCCGCGGGCCGGTGACCTGTCCGCACTCTGCCGCGTTGCCCGTGCATGACCCCCACGTACTCGGCGACCGGGCCTCGGCGCCGCGCGTTCGTCCCGGTGCCCGCGGGACCGGTTCCGCCGGCCCCGCAGCCCCCGGACCCGCCGATCTACCGTGAGCTGATGCGGACCTGGGCCGACCGCGGCCGCACCCTGCCGGGACGGGACGACCCGGAATGGGTGCGCCTGGCGGCGCCCCCGCGCGGGCTGGGGGACTTCTTCACCACCGGCGACCTCCGCGTCGCCGGCGGGTTCAGCGCGACCGGCGACTTCACCGTCACCGGTGACTGGAACGTCACCGGTGGCTTCAGCGTCCCTCGGGACCCGCGAGGTGACGGGCGATGACCATCCGCTGGATCTGATTGGTGCCCTCGACGATCTGCAGCACCTTCGCCTCGCGCATGTAGCGTTCGGCCGGGAAGTCGGCGGTGTAGCCGTACCCGCCGAGGACCTGTACGGCGTCGGTGGTGACCCGCATCGCCGTGTCGGTGCAGTGCAGCTTGGCCATGGCGGCCTGCTTGGCGAAGGGCAGTCCGGCGTCGCGCAACCGTGCCGCGGTCAGGTACAGGGCACGGCCGGCCTCGATCTGGGTGGCCATGTCGGCGAGCATGAAGCGCAGTCCCTGGAAGTCGGCGATCGGCTTGCCGAACTGCCGCCGCTCCACGGCGTAGGACACCGCCTCGTCCAGCGCCGCCTGGGCCACACCGATCGCGCAGGCGGCGATGCCGAGCCGTCCCGAGTCGAGCGCGGACAGGGCGATCGCGAAGCCCTGTCCCTCGTCGCCGAGGCGTCGGGCGTCGGACACCCGCACGCCGTCGAGGTGGATCTGGGCGGTGGGCGAGCCCTTCAGCCCCATCTTCTTCTCCGGCACCGCGGCGCTCAGCCCTTCGGCGTCGGCGGGGACCAGGAAGGCGGTGATGCCCCGTGGCCCCTCCTCGCCCGTGCGCGCCATGACGGTGTAGAAGTCGGCGACGCCGCCGTGCGTGATCCACGCCTTGGTGCCGGTGATCACCCAGTCGTCGCCCGCGCGCACGGCTCTGGTGCGCAGCGAGGCGGCGTCCGAGCCCGAGGCGGGTTCGGAGAGGCAGTAGGCACCGAGCAGGCCCCCGCCGAGCATCGCGGGCAGGTGCTCGATCTGCTGTTCCTTGGTGCCGTAGGCGGCGAGCGCGTAGGAGGCGAGGGTGTGCACGCTGACGCCGAGGCCGACCGTGAGCCGGGCCGCGGCCAGCTCCTCGAGGACCTGGAGATAGACCTCGTAGGGCTGCTCACCGCCGCCGTAGTCGGCGTCGTAGGGCAGGCCGAGCAGGCCGGACTCGGAGAGCAGGGCGAAGACCTGGCGCGGGAAGCGTCCGGCGTCCTCCTCCTCGGCCGCGTTCGGGGCGATCTCACGCTGCGCGATGTCGCGGACGAGCGAGATCAGATCCCGTGCCTCGTCCGTGGGCAGTTGCCGGTCCACCGGCTGCGGGGCGCGGTCGGGCATGGCGACGCTCTCCTCCCTGTCGGGCGCAACGGCGGACGTGCGCCTTGGGTGGAGGCGGTTCCGCCGGGTCGTTCGGGCCAGGCCGATGCTCGCACTCCCGGGTCGCGGAAGCGGCTGACCAGCGGCTGTGCGCTGTGAGTATGCCCGATCGGAGGCATGGAGTCACCAGTTAACGACCGCTTACTTCAAGAAATGCTCCGACCGGTTCCCGAGCCCCGGACCCGGCACTCCGGCCCGAAAATGGTCCGAACCATTGACCACACTGGTCTAGTCCTCCTACGGTGACGGACCGAACGCATTACCGCGTTCATGCCAATCGGCGAGCGTTCCCTCTTCCCCCCACGAGGAGACACCCGATGCACGTCCCGCACCTCCCCCACGCCCGGCCCCGCTCGCGCGGGCGGACCCCCGCCCGGGCACTCCTCGCCGCCCTGTGCTCCGCCGCCCTCGGCGCGGGGCTGCTGGCCGGCGCGGGCACGGCCACCGCCGCGGCCACCCCCACGGCGCCCGCTCCCCAGGCCGCCGCCGGCTCCAAGGTCGTCGGCTACTTCACCGAATGGGGCACCTACGACCGGAAGTACCACGTCAAGAACATCGAGACGTCCGGCTCCGGCGCCGAACTGACCCACATCAACTACGCGTTCGGCAACGTCACCGGCGGCAAGTGCGCCATGGGCGACGCCTACGCGGCGACCGACCGGGCGTACACGGCGGCCGACTCCGTCGACGGGGTCGCCGACACCTGGGACCAGCCGCTGCGGGGCAACTTCAACCAGCTGCTCAAGCTGAAGAAGAAGCACCCCGGCCTCAAGGTCCTCTGGTCCTTCGGCGGTTGGACCTGGTCCGGTGGCTTCGCGGAGGCCGCGAAGAACCCCGCCGCCTTCGCCCGGTCCTGCTACGACCTGGTCGAGAACTCCAAGTGGGCCGAGGTCTTCGACGGCATCGACATCGACTGGGAGTACCCCAACTCCTGCGGGCTGAGCTGCGACACCAGCGGCCGGGACGCGTTGCCGAAGCTGATGAGCGCCCTGCGCGCCGAGTTCGGCTCCGACAACCTGGTCACCGCCGCGATCACGGCCGACGCCACGCCCGGAGGCAAGATCGACGCGGCCGACTACGCGGGAGCGGCCCAGTACGTCGACTGGTACAACCCAATGACGTACGACTTCTTCGGCGCCTGGGACGCCGCCGGGCCGACCGCTCCGCACTCGCCGCTGACCTCGTACTCCGGTATCCCGAAGGCCGACTACCACTCCTCGGCGACCATCGCGAAGCTCAAGGGCCTGGGCATCCCGCCCTCGAAGCTGCTGCTGGGCATCGGCTTCTACGGCCGCGGCTGGACCGGCGTCACCCAGGCCGCACCGGGCGGCACCGCGACCGGCCCCGCGAAGGGGACGTACGAGAACGGCATCGAGGACTACAAGGTACTGAAGGCCACCTGCCCGGCGACCGGCACCGTGGCCGGCACGGCGTACGCCAAGTGCGGCAACGACTGGTGGAGTTACGACACGCCGCAGACCATCGCGACCAAGATGGCGTACAAGGACCAGCAAGGGCTGGGCGGCACCTTCTTCTGGGAGCTGAGCGGTGACACCGCGAACGGCGAGCTGATCAAGGCGATCGACTGACCTGACCCACGGGGGGCGGAGGGGCGGAGGCCGGCTCGGGTCTGCGCCCCTCCGCTGCGCGCGTCAGGCGTCCCGGCGGGCGGGGGCCGGGGCCGGGCAGGCGGGATCCAGCTCCTCGATGGCGCGAAGGGTGCCGCCGAGCGACTTGACCAGCAGGTCGCGCATGGTCTCGCGGGACAGCCCGGGGCGGCCGATCCAGTCCAGGGTGGCACCCTCGACGCCGCACACCCAGGAGAGCAGGCCCATGCGGGCCACCGGTCCGACGTCGGAGCGGCCGTACGCCCCTTCGGCGATGGTGACGACGATCGCCTCGCGCACCCCGTCCCGGACCGCGTGCACCTCGGCGTCGAAGCCGACGCCGCCGCTGACGATGGTGCGGTAGGCGGCCTGGTGGTGCTCGGCGTAGCGCAGGTAGCCGTCGATGGTGCGGTGGACGCGGTCCACCTGCGGCAGTTCGGTACCGCCCGCCGCGGTGGTGACCAGGTCGGCGACGGAGTCCTGGATGATCGCCAGGTAGTAGCCCCGCTTGGACTGGAAGTAGTAGTAGATCAGCCCTTTGGCGACATGTGCCTGGCGGGCGATGTCGTCCATCGAGAGCGCGTCGTAGGACGTGTCGGCGAACAACTTGCGCCCGATGGCGATGAGTTCGGCCCGACGTGCCAGCGAGCGCTCGGTGCCGCGCGCCCTTGGACGGGCGTCGGCACGTTGTTGACTGATGTTCAATTTCGACCCTGGTTTCCTGCGGGCGGCGGGACTTCCGCAGTATGGCAGGTCGAATCGTGGGACAGGTCACACCCGGATCACGTCACAGCAGACCCAGCTGGACCACGAGCATCGCGAGTACCACGACGAGGGTCCAGCCCATGACGTGCTCGAGGACCTTCGGGCCGTCGTCCTTGGGTCCGCCGGTACGGACACGGGTGGCTGTGGCGGTGTGTGCGGTCATGGCTACTCGCTGATCTCGGAGTTCGGTGGACTCCCCCCGCCTCCCGTCGAGGGCGATCCCCGAGGTGGCCCTGTCCACCTTGCCACCGTGGGCGGCATGTGCGGCGGAGACGTTGGTCACAGCGAGCGGCCCCCGGAACCGGCCGAGCGGCGCAGGAGGCCGTCGTCGCGGTGCCGGGGGCCGTCGTCGCGGTGCGGTCAGACCACGCCCACCGCGGCGAGAGCCTTGCGCTGGCGCGGGGTCGGGTGCGCCGGGAAGTACAGGTAGCAGACGCCGCCGGTGCCGGAGACGACTTTGCCACTGGCGTTGTACCGCTTGGTGCGCAGCCAGATGTTCTCCCACTCGCGCCGCTTGTAGACGCGGCGCACGGCCTCGTTGTCGTCCGAGGCGGGGTCGTTGGCGATCACGTCGCCGTCGGCGGTGAAGCCGATGACGGTCATGAGGTGGCCCGACGTGCCGTAACCGGCTCCGGTCAGCTCCTCCTTCAGGAAGGACTGGGACGTTATGGCCGGGATGCCGGCCGCGATCAGCGTCTCCAGGTCGGTGAGGGAGCCCAGGCGGGTGACGACGCCCTGGAGGCCCTTGAACGTGGCCGCGTAGGCGGCGTTGAAGGGCCAGTTGCCGCAGCCGGCGTACTGGTGGTCGTACGTGTACCGGGCCGCGTGGCAGACCTGCGGGTCGGCGTAGGACGGGTCGACCCAGGCGAGCTGCTCGTCGGTGAGCCGGCCGCCCCAGTACTCGATGATCATCTGCGAGGAGGTGGGGCTGCACCAGGCCTCGCCGCCGTTGTCGTACTCGGGGTACTGGCCCTTGTGGATCTCCTGCGAGTACCGCGGGACGCGCAGCTCCTGGGCGAGGCCGGGGGCGGAGGCAGGGA
Organism: Streptomyces ambofaciens ATCC 23877; assembly: GCF_001267885.1. Classification (NCBI taxonomy): domain Bacteria; kingdom Bacillati; phylum Actinomycetota; class Actinomycetes; order Kitasatosporales; family Streptomycetaceae; genus Streptomyces; species Streptomyces ambofaciens. Next base: position 1,529,199 of record NZ_CP012382.1, read on the forward strand.
CGGTGAAGCGGTCGGGGACGTCCGAGCCCATGGCGCCGAGCCGCCATACCGTGGGCGTCGTCCTCGTGCCGGGGCGGCGGTAGAGGGTGAGCCTGAGCCGGTAGGAGGCCAGGCGCAGCCCCGTGGAGGCGTCGTCGACGGCGAAGGTGTCCGTCCAGACGCTGCTCTTGCCGTCGCCCTGGTCGTCGACCGAGGTCCGCTTGATGTCCTGGTCGCCGGCCGCCCAGCGGCCCATCACGTACCAGGGCGTGTCCGTGCCGTCGGAGTACCCGCCCTTGAGCTCGACCTGGAGCCAGGTGCCGCTCGGGGTGTGCGCGTTCCAGGAGGCGATGACCTCCGTCGAGGGCACGGCGAGCCGGTGGACGGGCGAGGTCCAGGTCGCGTACTCCCAGGTGGCGGTCCTGCCGGTGTGCGGGTCGGTGTAGTCGACGGTGCCGGCCGGTGCGCCGATCACCACACCGGGCCGGGCGCCCGCGACCGGGCGGGTCCCTGCCGCGGTCCCGCGCCGCCAGTCGCGGAACGTGGTCCAGGCCCGGTAGTCGACCTGCCGGGCGGGAGTGCGCTCGCGGTCCGCCGGGCCCCCGTCCGCGGCGGGCGAGGCTTCGGCGGTGGCCGGGACCGCGCTGCCCGCCACGGCGGCAGCGACGGCTGCGGCCAGGACGGTTCTGCGGGACGGCTGTTCGGCTCTGCTCATGGGTGGAAGACCCCCAGTGTCCGAGTCGGGCGGGTCCGTTGCACGGTTGTGCGCCAACTATGGCCGCAGGCGCCCGGTCCTGCCAGCACTTCTGCGCACGCCACGCCACGAATATTGGTGTCGACCAGTGGCGGGGCGGGGCGCGTGTCAGGGGGCGGGCCTGAAGGCCCTGCCCGGCGATGCCCCGTGGATCCGCCCCGGGCGGTCCCGTTGCTCCCGCCCGGGCGAGGCGTCGGCCCGGCCGGACCAGGCATGGGCCCGGCCCTGGCCCCGGCGAGGCGTGGCTTGGCCCGACGGCCCGTGGTCGTGGCCCGTGGTCGTGGCCCGGGGGCCCGTGGTCGTGGCCTCACGGCCCATGGTCGTGGCCCGGGGGCCCACGGGCGTCGTCCAGCGGCGGCCACTGGACGGGGTCCAGGTGGCCCGAGGGCGGCCCGGACGACGGTCCAGGTGGCCCGAGGGCGGCCCGGGCGACGGTCTGGGCGGCCCATGGAGATGAACCGGCGGCATTGGGCCCGCCCGGCGGTGGCCATCGGACCCCGCCCGGCCGGCCCGTGGGCCCGGTCCGCGCCCTTTGGGGCCGGTGGACCGGGCCGAGGCGCCCGAGGACCCCACCCGAACGACTCGTGGCCCCGGCCCGTCGGTGGCCCGTGGCCAGGCGGGCCGCGGGGACCGACGAAACGCACAGGGACCCGAACGTGGCCCGCAGGGCCCGGGCCTGGCCCGCAGGGCCCGGGGCCTGGCCCGCAGGGCCCGGGCCTGGCCCGCAGGGCCCGGGCCTGGCCCGCAGGGCCCGGGCCTGGCCCGCAGGGCCCGGGCGTGGCGCGGTTAGAGTGCGGGGAACGTCGACCGTCCCCTCGTACAACACAGGACCCGCCATCCACACCCTCGCAGCCCTGCTCCGCCGGCTCCCGCCCTCCTGCGGACCCGTGCGTCTGATCGGCGTCGACGGGCACGCCGGGTCCGGGAAGTCCACGTTCGCCGGGCGGTTGGCCGCCGAGCTGGGCGGCGCCCCCGTGCTGCGCCTCGACGACATCGCCAGTCACGACGAGCTGTTCGACTGGACCGGGCGGCTGCTGAGCCAGGTGATCGAACCCCTGGAGCGCGGTGACACCGCGCACTACACCCCCTACGACTGGCGGGCCCGCCGTTTCGGAGCGCCCCGCCCGCTGCCGCCCGCCCCGGTGATCCTGGTCGAGGGCGTCGGCGCGGGCCGCGAGGCTCTCCGCCCCCGCCTGGCCCGGCTGATCTGGATGGAGCTGCCGCGCGAGGAGGCGTGGGCGCGCGGCAGGGCGCGCGACGGTGCGGAGCAGCGGACGTTCTGGGACGGGTGGATCCCGGCGGAGCGCCGGCACTTCGCCGATGACCCTTCGCGCCCCTTCGCGCATCTTCTGGTGCGCCAGGGTCAGAAGGGGTACGAGATGCTGCCGGGTCCCGCGGGAACCGCCTCCGAGGCTCACTTCCTCACACAGGGTGACGGACCCTCCGCAATGTGCTGAACTCGTGAAGATCGCTCGGTGGCAACCTGCCAGAGTGCCTCAACTGCGCTTGACCCAGGGGCCGTACAGGTCTTACGTTCTAGATGTGCGGCCATTCGGTGCCGCCGGCAGACGCGAAGCCCCCGATTGTTCCCCCGTGATCGGGGGCTTCGTTCTGCCCTGAGCGCGTTTTCCGGCTGCTGCGCGGCGCGATCCGCTCACCCTCAGTCACTGCGCCGTGTGCGCCCCGTCCGCCCCCGCCTCGCGCAACGGCCTGCCCCGGCACCCTTCGGAGGACAGTCCGCCGCAGGTACGATGCCCCCGGTGCGACCTACGGGCGGTTGCCGCGCGCACCTTGCAACTCCGGTCCGCGGTACACCCGTTGGCCGAGGCGGTCGGCGGGCGACGGCTCGTCGGCATACCGACGGGGGCACGGTACGTGGGGGACGGGATGGACTTCGGCACGCGGGGCCCCCAGGCCCCGGCCGACCTCGCCTGGCTGCGCGGCGTGGACGCCTACACCATGGGGGCCTATCCGCAGGCCGAGGAGGAGTTCCGGACCGCGGTGCGCATCGATCCCGCGATGGCCGACGGCTGGCTGGGACTGCACGCGCTGCGCGTCGACACCACGAACGCCCTGCTCAGGATGTTCCGGCACCGGGAGCGCTTCGGCGAGCAGCGTGCCCGCCACCGCCGCACGCTCAACTCCTGGTACTGGCTGGGCTGGTGGGTGCAGCCCGTGCTGGAACACCCCCGCGACCTGCTGCTGGCGCACGCCTCCCACTGGCTGGACGGCCGCCACGTCCCGGAGCTGGACCGGGCCCTGGCCGGGCTGCCGCCCGTGGACGCCGACCCCCAGGTCCGCTTCCTGCACGCCTGTCGCGCCTATCTCGTCAAGGACTGGGAACAGCTCGTCCGGCACACCGACCCGCTGCTCGGCGATCCCCTGCTGGGTATCGAGGCCGGCCTGTTCAGCGGCATGGCCCGGGTGCGCCTGGAGATGTACGGACAGGCCGAGCCGCTGCTGTCGGCGGCCCTCATGCGCTGCCGCAGCGAGCAGCCGCAGCGCAAGGAGCTGCGCTACTGGCTGGCGCGGGCCCACGAGGGGACGGGCCGCAGCGCCGCGGCACTCCCGCTGTACCGGGCCGTGCACCGCGTCGACCCGGCCTTCATGGACACCTCGGCCCGGCTGGCGGCGATCGCCGAGGGGGACGACTACGACGACGCCGGCGACCTCACCGGCCTCGCCCAGGCCGGCCTGGGACCGGACGGGCTGGACTGCGCCGACGGACTCGACCCCCTCTTCGGCACCGAGGAGCGCGACCTCAAGCTCTCCGTCCCCGAGCCCCCGCCCGGCGCCCCGCTGTCCTCGCTGACCGGCCCTGCGGTGCGCGAGAAGACCGACGGGCCGCACCCCTCCCTGCCCACCGGGCCCACCGACCCGGCCTTACTCGAGGAGGCGCTCGCGGAGCTGGAGCGCATGGTGGGACTGGAGCCGGTGAAACGGCAGGTCAAGGCCTTGTCCGCGCAGCTCAACATGGCGCGGCTGCGGGCCGGCCAGGGCCTGCCGGTCCAGCCGCCCAAGCGCCACTTCGTCTTCTCCGGCCCCTCCGGCACCGGCAAGACCACCGTGGCCCGCATCCTGGGCCGTGTCTTCTACGCCCTCGGCCTGCTCGGCGGCGACCACCTCGTGGAGGCGCAGCGGGCCGACCTGGTCGGCGAGTACCTCGGCCAGACCGCCGTGAAGGCCAACGAGCTCATCGACTCCGCGCTCGGCGGCGTCCTCTTCGTCGACGAGGCGTACTCCCTGTCGAACTCCGGGTACGGCAAGGGCGACGCCTACGGCGACGAGGCGCTCCAGGTGCTGCTGAAGCGGGCCGAGGACAACCGCGACCACCTCGTCGTCATCCTCGCCGGCTATCCGGAGGGCATGGACCGCCTGCTGACCGCCAACCCGGGGCTGTCCTCGCGGTTCACGACCCGCGTGGACTTCCCCTCGTACCGGCCGCTGGAGCTCACCTCGATCGGTGAGGTGCTCGCGGCGGAGAACGGCGACGTGTGGGACGAGGAGGCGCTCGACGAGCTGCGCTCCATCGCCGGGCACGTGGTGGACCAGGGATGGATCGACGAGCTGGGCAACGGTCGGTTCCTGCGGACGCTGTACGAGAAGAGCTGCGCGTACCGTGATCTGCGCCTGTCGGTGTATCCCGGGGCGTTGACGCGGGACGATCTGGCCACGTTGCGGTTGCCGGACCTCATGCAGGCCTACGGGGAGGTGCTCTCGGGAAGGGGGCCGCAGGACCCGGCGGCCCCCTGACACCGGAGCTAGGTGGCCAGCGTCACCTCCCGGTGGGCCGGGTCGCGCACCTCCCCGACCAGGAGCTCCAGGACGTCCTCCAGGGCGACCAGACCGAGCACGCGTCCCGACGCGTCCGTCACCTGGGCCAGGTGCGTCGCCGCACGGCGCATCACGGTGAGGGCGTCGTCCAGGGGCAGTTCGGGGCGGAGGGTGGTCATCGGACGCCAGAGGTGCTGCGGGACCGCCCGGTCCGAGTCCTCCAGGTCCAGGACGTCCTTGACGTGGAGGTACCCCATGAAGGCGCCCTTCTCCACCGCGACCGGGAAGCGCGAGTACCCGGTGCGAGCGGTGAGCCCGACGATCTCGCCCGGTGTGACGGACGGGCTGACCGTCACCAGCGACTCCCGGGCGAGCAGCACGTCGGTCACCGGACGGGAGCCCAGTTCCAGGGCGTCCTCCAGGCGTTCCTGCTCCTCCGGGTCGAGCAGTCCGGCCTGGCCCGCGTCCTCCACCAGCCGGTTGAGCTGCTCGCTGGTGAAGACGGCCTCGACCTCGTCCTTGGGCTCCACACGGAACAGCCGCAGGATGCCCTGGGCGCAGGCGCCGAGCGCGGCGGTGAGCGGCCTGCACAGGCGGGCGAAGGCGACCAGACCGGGGCTCAGCCACAGCGCCGCCTTCTCGGGGGCGGCCATCGCGAGGTTCTTCGGGACCATCTCGCCGATGACGAGGTGGCAGAAGACGACCGCGGCCAGGGCGATCACGTAGCCGAGGGGGTGGATCACCCCGTGCGGCAGGTGCATCCACTCGAAGACCGGCTCCAGCAGGTGCGCCACCGTGGGTTCGGCGACCGCGCCGAGCGTCAGCGAGCAGACCGTGATGCCGAACTGGGCGGCGGCCATCATCTGCGGCAGCCGCTCCAGGCCGTACAGCACCTGGCGGGCGCGGGCGGTGCCGACGGGTTCGATCTGGCTGCGGCGCACCGAGACGAGCGCGAACTCGGCACCGACGAAGAAGCCGTTGGCGAGCACGAGCAGCGCGGCGAAGAGGAGTTGCAGGACGCTCATCGGGCGGCCTCCAGCACGGACACCGGCGCCGTGCGCACCAGGCGTATCCGCTCGGCGCGGTAGTGGCCGACCTGGCGGACGGAGAGCCGCCAGCCGGGCAGTTCCGCCCGGTCGCCGACGGCGGGGATACGGCCGAGCAGGTCGGCGACGAGCCCGGCGGCGGTCTCGTACGGTCCCTCGGGCGCCTCCAGGCCCACGCGCCGCAGGGCGTCCACGCGGCAGCTTCCGGCCACGTCCCAGGCGGGCCGGCCGTCCTCCGGCGGGGCGGCGGCGAGTTCGGGGACGTCGTGGCCGTCGTGCTCGTCGCGGACCTCGCCGACGAGCTCCTCGACGATGTCCTCCAGCGTGACGACACCGGCCGTGCCGCCGTACTCGTCGACGACGACCGCGATGGGCTGCTCGCTGCGCAGGCGGGTCAGCAGCGGCCGGACGGGCAGGGTCTCGGGGACCAGCAGCGCCGGGCGGGCGATCCGGCCGACGGGGGTCCACAGCCGGTCGGGCGCGGGGACGGCGAGGGCGTCCTTGAGGTGGACCATGCCGACGATCTCGTCGATCTTCTCCCGGTAGACGGGGAAGCGGGACAGACCGGTGGCCCGGGTCAGGTTGACCACGTCCTCGGCGGTGGCCGAGGAGTGCAGGGCGCTGACCTTCACGCGGGGGGTCATGACGTGCTGGGCGGTCAGTTCGCCCAGCGACAGGGTCCGCACGAAGAGGTCGGCGGTGTCCTGCTCCAGTGCGCCGGCCCGGGCGGAGTGCCGGGCCAGGGAGACGAGTTCGCCGGGGGTGCGGGCGGAGGCCAGCTCCTCGGTGGGTTCGATGCCCAGGGCGCGGACCAGGCGGTTGGCGACGGCGTTCAGCGCGGCGATCACCGGGTGGAACACGCGGGCGAAGGCGTGCTGCGGGCCCGCGACGAAGCGCGCGACCTGGAGCGGCTTGGACACCGCCCAGTTCTTGGGCACGAGTTCGCCGATCACCATCTGCACCGCCGAGGCCAGCAGCATGCCGACGACGACCGCGACGCCGGGTACGGCGCCGTCGGGGACGCCGATCGCCGTGAACGGGCCGTCCAGGAGCCGGGCGAGGGCCGGTTCGGCGAGCATGCCGACGACGAGGGAGGTGATGGTGATGCCGAGCTGGGTGCCGGAGAGCTGGAAGGACAGCTCCTTGAGGGACTCGACGACCCGGCGGGCGCGTCGGTCGCCGTCGGCGGCCGCCTGCTCGGCGTCCTGCCGTTCGACGGTCACCAGGCCGAACTCGGCGGCGACGAAGAAGCCGTTGGCGAGGATCAGCAGGAACGCGGCTGCCAGGAGCAGCAGGGGGGTGGTCATGATGCCGCCGCCTGTGAGGGGTCACAGCAGGGGGCGGCGCAGGTACTGCAGGACGATCCGTCCATCGCCGGAGGGAGTCACTCCTCGGGTAGCGGGGACCCCCGCGCACCGGGCGGAGCGACAGGGGTGAGGACGCGACGACCGCGTCCTCGTTCCCAGATTAATCACGAAAAGGGTGCCTGCGGCAGGGGCGCCGCGTCCGCTTCAGCCGCGCGGCGTCTCGGGCGCGGCGGCGGAACGGGCCTCGACGAGGGCGCGCAGGGCACGCGCGTCGTGCACGGCGCGTTCCCGGGCGATGCCCGGCTGGATGCCGAGCGCGGGCAGGCTGGTGCCGTCGCTGAGGTCCAGGAAGGCCCAGGGGTCGCCCTGCCTGAGGTTGACCCGGACGATCTCGGCCCAGGCGAGGCGCCGCTTGGTGGTGAGGTTGACGACGGTGACGCCGGTGTCGTCGGCGACGACCCGGGGCCGGGCCAGCAGGAGCACGACCCCGGCGAGGAGGAGGGCGGTGAACACGAAGCTGAGCCGCTCCCCCGGGCCGAGGCCGTCCAGCAGCAGGCCGACCGCCGTGATCGCCGCGAAGGTGAGCACGGCGAGGGCGGTCAGGACGGCACGGGTGCGCCCCGGGCGGAAGGTCACCGGCAGGGAGGGCAGGTCCGGTGTGGTGTCGGGCATGGCGTCGCTCCGGGTCGCGCTCAGAGACGGCAGGCGTGGATGGCCGTGGTCAGGATGGCCCGGGCACCGATCTCGTACAGGTCGTCCATGATCCGCTGGGCCTCCTTGGCCGGGACCATCGCACGGACGGCGACCCAGCCCTCGTTGTGCAGCGGGGAGACGGTCGGGGACTCCAGGCCGGGGGTGAGCGCGACGGCCTTCTCCAGCTGCTCCACCCGGCAGTCGTAGTCCATCATCACGTACGTCCGGGCCACCAGGACGCCCTGGAGGCGGCGCAGGAACTGCTGCACCTTGGGTTCGGTGGTCGCGTCGGGCTCCGCGCCGGAGCGGCGGATGACGACGGCCTCGGACTTCATGATGGGCTCGCCGAAGACCTCCAGACCCGCGTTGCGCAGCGAGGTCCCGGTCTCGACGACGTCCGCGATGACCTCGGCGACGCCGAGCTCGATGGCGGTCTCGACGGCGCCGTCGAGGTGGACGACGGAGGCGTCGACGCCCCGGTCGGCCAGGTGCGCGGCGACGATGCCCTCGTAGGAGGTGGCGATCGTCCTGCCCTTGAGGTCCTCGATGCCGTTCGCGGTGCCCGGCCGGCCGGCGAAGTGGAAGGTGGAGCGGGCGAAGCCGAGCGGGAGGATCACCTCGGCGTCGGCGCCGGAGTCGACCAGCAGGTCCCGGCCGGTGATGCCGATGTCGAGCCTGCCGGAGGAGACGTAGATCGCGATGTCGCGGGGGCGGAGGTAGAAGAACTCGACCTCGTTCGTCGGGTCGACGATCCGCAGTTCCTTGGACTCGCGGCGCTGCTGGTAGCCGGCCTCATGCAGCATCTCCCCCGCGGGGCCTGACAGGGAACCCTTGTTGGGGACGGCGATGCGCAGCATGAGGTCGGCTTCCTTTGCGTGAAGGGGGTGGAGGGAAGGGGGTCCGGCTTAAAGGTGGGCGTAGACGTCGTCCAGGGAGATGCCGCGGGCGACCATCATCACCTGGACGTGGTACAGCAGCTGCGAGATCTCCTCGGCCGCCGCCTCCTTGCCCTCGTACTCGGCGGCCATCCAGACCTCGGCGGCCTCCTCGACGACCTTCTTGCCGATGGCATGGACCCCCTTGTCCACCAGCTCGGCGGTGCGGGAGGTGGCGGGGTCACCGCTGACGGCCTTGTGCTGGAGCTCGGTGAAGAGCTCCTCGAAAGTCTTCTTGGACATGGTGGCGCCCACTTTACGCGTACTGCCGAGCGGCCTAGCGCCACGGTTCGGATACCGAGCGGAGCGTGGCCGCCGTGGCGACGGCCGCGGTCACCGCCTCGTGGCCCTTGTCCTCGCGGGAACCCTCGATGCCGGCCCGGTCCAGGGCCTGCTCCTCGGTGTCGCAGGTGAGGACACCGAAGCCGACGGGGACGCCGGTCTCCGCGGAGACCTGGACGAGGCCCTGGGTGACGCCCTGGCACACGTAGTCGAAGTGGGGGGTGCCACCGCGGATGACGACGCCGAGGGCGACGATCGCGTCGTAACCGCGGCCCGCGAGGACCTTGGCCACCACCGGGAGCTCGAAGCTGCCGGGGACCCTGAGCAGGGTCGGCTCGTCGATGCCCAGCTCGTGCAGGGCGCGCAGGGCGCCGTCGACGAGTCCGTCCATCACCTTGTCGTGCCACAGCGCCGCGACGACGGCGACCCGCAGGTCCCCCACGTTGCGTACGGTCAGTTCCGGTGCGCCCTTGCCGCTCATGTCTCTCCTGGAGTCCTTGCTTACTGGTTGCCGCAGGTGGACACGGGGGTCGTGTCCAGCCAGGGCAGGTCGTGTCCCATCCGGTCCCGCTTGGTCCGCAGGTAGCGGAGGTTGTGCTCGCCGGCCTGGACGGGCATCGGCTCGCGTCCGGAGACCTCGATGCCGTGCCGGACGAGGGCGTCGCTCTTGTCCGGGTTGTTGGTCATCAGGCGGACGGAGCGCACGCCGAGGTCCTCGAGGATCTGGGCGCCGGCGCCGTAGTCGCGGGCGTCGGCGGGCAGGCCGAGTTCCAGGTTGGCGTCGAGGGTGTCCCGGCCGCGCTCCTGGAGTTCGTAGGCACGCAGCTTGGACATCAGACCGATGCCGCGTCCCTCGTGGCCGCGGAGGTAGACCACCACGCCCCGGCCCTCGGCCTGGATGCGGTCCAGGGAGGCGTCGAGCTGGGGGCCGCAGTCGCAGCGCTGGGAGCCGAAGACGTCGCCGGTGAGGCACTCGGAGTGGATGCGGACGAGGACGTCCTTCCCGTCGCCGAGGTCGCCGTGGACGAGGGCGACGTGCTCGACCCCGTCCACGGTGGAGCGGTAGCCGTAGGCCGTGAACTCGCCGTGCCGGGTGGGCAGGTGGACCTCGGCCTCGCGGCGGACGGTCGGCTCCTCGCTGCGGCGGTAGGCGATCAGGTCCTCGATGGAGATGATCGTCAGGCCGTGCTTGCGGGCGAACGGGATCAGCTCGGGCAGCCGGAGCATGCGCCCGTCCTCGCCGGCGATCTCGACGATGGCGCCGGCCGGGCGCAGGCCCGCCAGGCGGGCGAGGTCGACGGCGGCCTCGGTGTGGCCGTTGCGGACGAGCACTCCGCCGGAGCGGGCGCGCAGCGGGAAGATGTGGCCGGGGCGGACCAGGTCGGCCGGCTCGGCGGTGCCGCTCGCGAGGAGCTGGAGGGTGGTCGCGCGGTCCGAGGCCGAGATGCCCGTGCTCACGCCGTGAGCGGCGGTCGCGTCGACGGAGACCGTGAACGCGGTCTTCATCGACTCGGTGTTGTCGTCGACCATCTGGGGCAGGCGGAGCCGGTCCAGTTCGTCGCCCTCCATGGGCGCGCAGATCAGGCCGCGGCACTCGCTCATCATGAAGGCGACGATCTCCTCGGTCGCCTTCTCGGCGGCGATGACGAGGTCGCCCTCGTTCTCGCGGTTCTCGTCGTCGACGACGACGACCGGGCGTCCGGCGGCGATGTCGGCGACGGCCTGGCGGACGGGGTCGAGGAGCAGGTCCTCGGGACCGTCGGGGCTGTAGAGGATGGGGGCCGTGCTCATGCGGGCGCTCCTTCCGGGACGGGCCGCGCCGCGGTGCGGGAGCGCAGCCACCAGTCGCGCAGGCCCCACAGGACGAGCGCGCCGTAGATGACGTAGACGAAGCCGGAGAAGGCGAAGCCGTTGGCGAAGTTCAGCGGGACGCCGACCAGGTCGACCAGCAGCCAGGCGAACCAGAACTCGACCATGCCCCGGGCCTGCGCGTACATGGCGACGACGGTGCCGACGAAGATGTACGCGTCCGGCCAGGGGTCCCAGGACAGGGTCGGGAAGGCGGTGAACAGGCCGCCGACCGCGAGGGTGCCGACGGCGGCGGCGCCGATCAGGGCGCCGCGCTCGCGCCAGGTGGCGAAGCGGACGGCGATGGAGCCGTCCTGGGTCTGCCGCCGGCCCCGGTTCCACTGCCAGAAGCCCCACGCGGCGACGACCATGACGACGATCTGCTTGCCCGCGCTGCCGGAGAGGTGGGCGGTGGCGAAGGCCGTGAAGAGGACGAGCCCGGAGACGAACTGCACGGGCCAGGTCCAGATCGAGCGCCGCCAGCCGAGCGCGAGGCCGAGCAGACCGATCACGTTGCCGATCATGTCCGACCACTTGATGTGCTGGTCGAAGAGGGTGAACGCCTCGGAGTTGAGCCAGTTCACCGGGTGCCCCCCTGGGTGCCGAGCAGGCGCTCGACGTATTTGGCGATGACGTCCACCTCGAGGTTGACCGGGTCGCCGGGCTGCTTGAGGCCCAGCGTGGTCAGGGCGAGGGTGGTCGGGATGAGGCTGACGGTGAAGAAGTCGGGCCCGGCGTCGACGACGGTGAGGCTGATGCCGTCGACGGTGATGGAGCCCTTCTCCACGACGTAGCGCGCGAGGTCCGCGGGCAGGGAGATCTTGACGATCTCCCAGTGTTCGGAGGGCTTGCGCTCGACGATCTCGCCGGTGCCGTCGACGTGCCCCTGCACGATGTGTCCGCCCAGGCGGGCGCCGACGGCGGTGGGGCGTTCGAGGTTGACGCGGGAGCCGGTGGCGAGGACGCCCAGGCTGGAGCGGTTCAGGGTCTCCGCCATCACGTCGGCGGTGAACTCGTCGCCCTCGTGGTCGACGACGGTGAGGCAGACGCCGTTGACGGCGATGGAGTCGCCGTGTCGTGCCCCTTCGGTCACGACGGGGCCGCGCACGCGGAAGCGACAGGCGTCGTCGAGGGTCTCGACGGCGGTGATCTCGCCCAGCTCTTCGACGATTCCGGTGAACACTTCCCGGGTCCTCCTGCCTCTTCGGGCACGGACTCCGGGGCTGTCGAGGAACGACAGAGATCACGGACGAGGACACCGGGAGCGACGCCGGACGGGACCCGCCCGGTGAGGGGCGAGCCCAGAGGTCGGCGGCGCGCACGCATGCTCGCCCGCCGCGCACTGCCTCCCATCCGGACTTTAACCGTCGGTCCAGGAATTTCACCTGGTCAACCGGTCGCTGGAGGCGACCGGGTCGCGGACTGTAACCGCCGGTTCGGACTTTCACCGACCCCGGAGTGCGCTGCTTCTGGTACAGGGCCAGTGTGCCACGCCCGGTCATGGTCCATGCGAGCGGAGTGTGTGGAGTGGCTCACAGACCGCCGCGCGCGAGTGCCGCTCGAGCCTTCGCCGCTCCGCCAACCGCGCTCCGCCAACCGCGCCGCCGCACCCCCGCGTTGAGATTGGTCCATACCTATTGACTCACTGGTCTAGTCCTCTTAGGGTCTGCGCAACTTCCGTGGAGAGGAACCGACTGTGCCTTCCCCCTCACGCTCCAGAACGCGCCACCGGGCGAGACCGGCCCTGTTCGCGGCGGCCGCAGCCGTCGCCGGTCTGGTCCTCGCCGGCCTCCCCGCGACCGCCTCGCAGGCCGCGGACCAGGAGAGCTGTCGACCCGACGGGCTCTACCGGACCCCAGGCGTCGACGTCCCCTACTGCTCGGTCTACGACTCCGCGGGCCGGGAGAAGATGGGCGCCGACCACCCACGCCGGGTGATCGGCTACTTCACGGGCTGGCGCACGGGCAAGGACGGCAAGCCGGCGTACCTGGCCTCGGACATCCCGTGGGACAAGATCACCCACATCAACTACGCCTTCGCGCACGTGGACGGGGGCAACCGGCTCTCCGTCGGCCCGGACGGCGAGAAGAACACCGCGACCGGCATGACCTGGCCGGGGGTCGAGGGTGCCGAGATGGACCCCGGTCTCCCCTACAAGGGCCACTTCAACCAGCTCACCAAGTTCAAGAAGCAGCACCCGGACGTCAAGACGATGATCTCGGTGGGCGGCTGGGCCGAGACGGGCGGCTTCTTCGCCGCCGACGGCTCGCGCGTGGACTCCGGCGGCTTCTACTCCATGGCCACCAACGCCGACGGCTCGGTCAACCAGGCGGGCATCGACACCTTCGCGGCCTCGGCGGTCGACTTCGTCCGGAAGTACGGCTTCAACGGCGTCGACATCGACTACGAGTACCCGACGACGATGAAGGACGCGGGCAATCCGCTCGACTGGACCTTCGCCAACGGCCGCCGGGCCGGGCTGGTCAAGGGGTACGCGGCGCTGATGAAGACGCTGCGCGAGAAGCTCGACCGCGCGGGCGCCGCGGACGGCAGGCACTACCTCCTCTCCGTCGCCGCCCCGTCCTCCGGGTACCTGCTGCGCGGCATGGAGACCTTCCAGGTCCAGAAGTACCTGGACTACGTCAACATCATGTCGTACGACCTGCACGGGGCCTGGAACGAGCACGTCGGTCCGAACGCCTCCCTCTTCGACGACGGCAGGGACTCCGAACTCGCCGCCGCGGGCGTGTACTCCACCTCCCAGTACGGCGGCATCGGCTACCTGAACACCGACTGGGCGTACCACTACTTCCGCGGCTCGATGCCGGCCGGCCGGATCAACATCGGCCTGCCGTACTACACGCGCGGCTTCAAGAACGTCACCGGCGGCACCGACGGGCTCTGGGGCAAGGCACCCTCCACGACGTGTCCGGCCGGGGCCGGCCTGACCAAGTGCGGTGACGGTGCGGTCGGCATCGACAACCTCTGGCACGACCTGGACACCGACGGCAAGGAGTCGCCCGCGGGCTCCAACCCGATGTGGCACGCCAAGAACCTGGAGAAGGGTGTCGTCGGCGACTACGTCACCGACTACGGCTTCCCGGCCGGCACCAGGCTGACCGGGACGTACGCCCGCAAGTACGACGCCACCCTGGTGGCGCCCTGGCTGTGGAACGCCGAGAAGAAGGTGTTCCTGTCCACCGAGGACGAGCAGTCGGTGCGGGCCAAGGCGGACTACGTGGTCGACCGCGGCATCGGCGGCACCATGGTGTGGGAGCTCGCGGGCGACTACGCCTGGGACGCGGGCAAGGGGCAGTACGTGCCGGGCTCGACGCTCACGGACACGATGTACGACACCTTCAGGACGGCCTCCCCCTACGGTGCCGAGCGCGCGACGACCGACCTGCCGGCCGAGGCGCTGGACGTCGACGTGGAGTTCGGGCAGTTCCCGCTCGGCGACTCCAACTACCCGATCAGCCCCAAGCTGAAGATCACCAACAACACGGGGACGGCGCTTCCGGGCGGTACGGAGTTCCGGTTCGACTACGGGACCTCCGCGCCCGGCAACGCCAAGGACCAGTCCGGCTGGGGCACTTCGGTCGTCCGCAGCGATCACACGGGCGGCAACGTCGGCGGGCTGAAGGGCGACTACCACCGCGTCTCGCTGAAACTGCCGGCCTGGCAGTCGCTGGCGCCGGGCGCGTCCACCGAGCTGGACCTCGTGTACTACCTGCCGGTGTCGACGCCGTCGAACTGGACGGTGACGTTCGGCGGCAGGACGTACGCCCTCAAGGGGGACCTGGCGCGGGGGACGACCGTGGTGGAGCCCGGGACGCCGACACCCACGCCCAGCCCCACGGGCACGCCGACGGGCAGCGCGTCCCCGAGTCCGAGTCCGAGCCCGACGGACGGCACCCGGCCGTGCACGGCGCCGGCCTGGGACGCGGCCACGCCCTACGGCGGTGGCATCACGGTGGCCCACGCGGGGCACTCGTGGAAGGCCAAATGGTGGACGAAGGGCGAGGAGCCCGGCACCACCGGTGAATGGGGGGTCTGGCAGGACCTCGGCGCCTGCTGACCCCGGCGAGACCGGCCCGGCGGCGGTGACGAAGGCCCTTGCCCGCCGCCGGGTCTCCTCAAGTCCCCCGCCGGGCTTCTGGGCGGGTGGCACGCGTGACGACCGCGATCGCCGAGCGGTTCGAACGCCACCGGCCACGCCTGTTCGGTGACCTCCGACGGCACTCCGGGCCCGCTGGAGTCGGCCGAGCGGCGGGACGCCGTGTCGACGGCGATGCTCTTCCTGCTGGAGCGGCTGACGCCGACGGAGAGGGCGGTGTACGTGCTGCGTGAGGCGTTCGCGTACGGGCACCGCGAGACGGCCGAGGCGCTGGACCTGACCGAGGCGAACTGCCGTCAGCTCCACCGCCGGGCCGTGGCGCGGGTCGGGGAGCCCGGGACCCGGTTCCCGCCGGCGCCGGAACGGCAGGAGCAACTGGTGAGGTCGTTCCTCGCGGCGGCCCGCGACGGCGATCTGGCGGGGCTGGAGAAGCTGCTCGCCGAGGACGTGGTCTGGTGGAGCGACGGCGGCGGAAAGGCCGGCGCGGTCCGGCGCCCGATCGAGGACCGCGCCAAGGTCGCCCGCTTCGTGCTGGGCGGGCTCCCGAAGTTCGCGAGCGGCTGGGACGTGGCCGTCGCCGAGGTCAACGGCGCGAGCGGGCTGGTCGCACGGGTCGGCGAGGTGGCGGAGGTCGCGGACCGGCTCGCCGGACTGGCCGGCGGCGCGCCCGCCGGGCGGGTCGCCGACCTGGGCGGGCCCGAGGTGCGCACCGTCGAGTCGCTGGCCCGCGCGTTCCTGAGCGCGACGGGACGCCGCCGGGCCGTGGTGAAGGTGCCGCTCGCGGGGAAGGTGTACCGCGGGTTCCGCTCGGGCGGGCACCTCGCGCCCGAACGGGCGGTCGGCAAGGGGACGTTCGAGGACCATCTGGCGGTGCGATATGGCGACGGGGCGGACGGACGGCGTTGACGAGACGCGGCACGGGCGGCTGCGCGGCGTATGGGTGAACCCGCACGAGCGGCTCGGGGCCGGGCGATGAGCCGGCGCCGGTGGCTGCGGAGCGGACTGGGGGTGCTCGCCGCCACGCAGGTGGTGCTCGGGTTGTGGGTCCTGCTGCTGCCCGAGCTGTTCTGGAAATGGCCCTGGGTGTCGCACCTGCCGCCCTACAACGAGCACCTGCTGCGGGACTTCGGCGGGGCGAGCGCCGCACTCGCCGTGGTGCTGTGCTCGGCGGTCGCGGCGATGGAGCGGCGCCTGGTGGTCACCGCGCTGGTGGCCTACCTGGTGTCCTCGGTCGCCCATCTCCTCTTCCACGCACAGCACCTGGAGTCCCTGTCGGCGGCGAGCGGTGCCGGATTCATGGCGCTGCTGGGAACGGCGGTGCTGCTCCCGGCGGCCTTGCTGTGGCTCGCGGCGGACGGGACGGCCTTCCGTGCGGACTCCCCCGGGGGGACGGAGCGCGCCCCTCGGGCCGGAGGGCCTGGGCAAGGGTCAGGAACCTGAAGGTCTGGGCATCGGCCCGGTCGGGCCGGGCGCCTGCTGAGGCCCTGCGCTCGGGCCGGGCGCCTGCTGAGGCCCTGGGCTCGGGCCGGGCGCAGAGCCGTCGCGGAGGTCGGCGCGCCTCCCGGACGGCGCCGCGGCCGGCCTCCGTTCGACCGCCGCCGCGGGCTACCGCTCCGGGGGCGCGAACAGGGCGTCCTGGGCGCGGTCGCGTGCGGTCAGCAGGGCTCCGCGCAGTACGGCGCCGCCGCCCAGGATGCTGGGCCGCACCTCGGTGGCCAGCGGCGACATCCGGGTGAGGCGGTGCTGGACGCGGGTGGCCAGGGCGTCGGCGCCGGCCCGGCCGACCTCGCCGGCCAGCACCACGCAGCCGGGGTCCAGGACCGAGACGACGGCGGCGGCGCCGAGGACGACCCGGTCGGCGAGCGCGTCGAGGAAGCGTGCGGCGGCCGGGTCCGTGCCGGACCGGCGCACCGCATCCCGTACCAGCGCGGCGGCGTGCCGTTCGGGTTCGTCCGGGGGTGCCGTCACCCCGTGCTCCGCCGCGAGGGCGGTGACCGCCGCGGCGCCGGCCACGGAATGGAAGCCGCCGTCGCAGTCGGTGGCCGACGGCAGCCCCGAGGTGCCCGGCACCGGCAGGAAGCCGATCTCGCCGGCGCCGCCGGACACGCCCCGCCGCAGGGTGCCGTCGAGGACGATCGCGGCGCCGATGCCGAGGCCGAGCCAGAGCAGGACGAAGGTGTCCCGGTCCCGGGCCGCTCCGTCGCGCTGCTCGGCCAGGGCGGCCAGGTTGGTCTCGTTCTCGACGCCGATGCGTGCCTCGGGGAACTTCTCCTGCAGCGCGGCCATCAGCCGGCGGTGCCACTCGGGCAGTCCGGTGGAGTCCCGCAGCTCGCCGCCCGCCGGGTCGATCAGGCCGGGTGCGCCGATGCCGACGGTGTGCAGCCGGACGGCGCCGGCCTCCTTCGCCGCGCGCTCGACCAGGCTCACCGCCTGCTCCACCGCGGGACCGGTCCCGGTGTCGTCGCCGATGGGTACGGACGCCTCGGCGAGCACCCGGCCGAGCAGGTCGGACACCAGCACGGCGACGCCTTCGGTCCGGACGTCGAGGGCGGCCAGGTGGGCGCGGCCGGCGACGATGCCGTACAGCTTGGCGTTCGGCCCGCGGCGCTGCTCGCCGGACTCCCCGGCCACCTCGATCAGACCGGAGACGGTGAGGCGTTCGACGAGGTCGGCCACGGTGGGCCGGGACAGGCCGGTCAGCTGCTTCAGCTGCCCCGCCGTCAACGGGCCCTCCTGCTGGAGCAGGCGCAGGGCGAGCCGGTCGTTGATGGCCCGGGCGGTGCTCGGGGATGCGGGCATGCCGGGATCCTTCCAGATCGGCGGCGCGGAGGCCCACGCCGATATCCCCTATCTATCAGGCAGGGTTCCTGATAGTTTACGCGGCGCAGCGACGCCAGGGGGCCGAGTCGGCCGAACGGACCCGACGAAGGGGGCAGGAGAATGAGCACAGTGGTCTACGCGCTACGCGAGGTGAGGCGCGCCCGGTACGCCGTGGCGGCCGTGTTCGCCGTGCACGGCGCCGTCACCGGCTCGTTCGCGACGCGGGTGCCGTGGATCCAGGACCATGCCGGGGTGAGTGCGGGCCAGTTGGGCCTGGCGCTCGCCTTCCCGGCGCTCGGCGCCTCCGTCGCCATGCCGCTGGCCGGCAGCGTCAGCCACCGCTTCGGCGCCCGCACCGCCCTGCGCGGGCTGCTGGCCCTGTGGACGCTGGCACTGGTCCTGCCGTCCCTCGCCCCGAGCCTGCTGACGCTGTGCCTCGCCCTCTTCGTCTACGGCGCCACCGCGGGCATGTCGGACGTGGCGATGAACGCGCTGGGCGTGGAGATCGAGAACCGCCTCGACAAGTCGATCATGTCCGGTCTGCACGGCATGTGGAGCGCGGGCGCCCTGGTCGGCTCGGCGGCCGGCACGCTCGCCGCCCACCTGGGCTCGGACGCCCGGCTGCACCACGCGCTGGCCGCCGCGGTGCTGACCGTGGCGGGCCTGGTCGCCTGCGCCTGGGTGCTGGACCTCCAGCCCGCCGAGGACGAGGACCCGCCGCCGAGGTTCGCGCTGCCCCCGAGGTCGGCGCTGCTGATCGGCGCGGTCGGGTTCTGCGCGGTGTTCGCGGAGGGCGCGAGTCTGGACTGGTCCGCGGTCTACCTGCGGGACGAGCTGGGAACCTCCGCCGGTCTGGCGGCGGCGTGCACGACGGGCTTCACGCTCACCATGGCCCTGGCCCGGTTCGCCGGCGACAAGGTGGTGGACCGGTTCGGCGCGGTGCGCACGGTCCGGGTGAGCGGTGTGCTGGCCGCGCTCGGCGGTCTGCTCATCGTCCTCGGGGGACATCCGGCGGTGGCGATGACCGGCTTCGCGCTGATGGGCCTCGGCATCGCCGTGGTCGTGCCGCTGTGCTTCGCCGCCGCCGGACGCGCCGGCTCCAACCCCAGCCTGGCCATCGCGGGCGTCGCCACCATCACGTACACCTCGGGCCTGGTCGCGCCGAGCGCGATCGGCGGCCTGGCCGAGGTGACCAGCCTGGTGGTGTCGTTCGGTCTGGTGACCCTGCTGACCTGCTGTCTGGTGGTGTTCGCGAAGGTGCTGCGCGCCGGGGACCGGGACCGGCCGAAGATCAGTCCGTCGAGCGCAGGAGTGCCCGACCGGCGGCCCTGAAGGTGTCGCTCCACGGCGCCGGACGCAGTGTCGCGGAGTCCAGCCTGACCAGCACCCGGGTACCGCGGGCGTACGTGGTGGTGCCGTCCGGGGAGCAGAACCGGAAGCCGTACGTCAGCCCGGTCGTGCCGAGGCGGTCCAGCCAGAGGTGGACGGCGTACGCGCCCGGCCGGGTGACCGGCGCCTCATAGGTGATGGTCAGTTCCTTGACCGCGTTGCAGGCGTCGCCGGCCGCCGCCCAGTCGCCCTCGAAGCGGAAGCCGTGCTCGGTCCACAGCTCGGCCCAGGCCCGCTCGACCATCACGGGGTACCGGGCGTTGTGCAGCAGCCCGAGGGCGTCCAGGTCGTCGAAGTGCACGGTGACGGGAACGAGCCGGCCGTACCGCGGGGCGGACAGGGCGGGGGCGGTGGGGACTTGGGCGGTCACGGCGGACTCCTGGTGGTGCGCGGTGGTGCTGACGAACGGACGATCCCCTCCATCCTAAGCGGACGCTCAGTACGCCCTCTCGGGAAGGTGCAGGTCAGCCGCACGGCCGGGCACCCCCGACAATGGTCCGGACAGACCTCAGTACAGAGAAAGCGAAACCTCACCATGGACCTCGGCGTGCGCTGGAAGCTGCACGGTGACGGGCGCACGCCCGCACCCGGAGCGGTGGTCCGCCCCGACGAACGGCTCTCGTGGCCCCGCACGGTCGGGCTCGGCGCCCAGCACGTGGTGGCCATGTTCGGGGCGTCCTTCGTGGCTCCGGTCCTGATGGGCCTGGACCCCAACCTCGCGATCATGATGTCGGGCGTGGCGACCGCCATCTTCCTGCTCGCCACCCGCGGCCGGGTGCCGAGCTATCTCGGCTGCTCGCTCTCCTTCGTCGGCGTCGCCGCGGTGATCCGGGCCCAGGGCGGCACCAGCGCCACGGTCACCGGCGCGGTCCTGGTCGTCGGCGCCGCGCTGTTCCTGGTGGGTCTCGCGGTGCAGCGGTTCGGGGCGCGGATCATCCACGCCGCGATGCCGCCCGTCGTCACGGGCGCGGTGGTGATGCTGATCGGCTTCAACCTGGCCCCGGTCACCGCCTCCACCTACTGGCCGCAGGACCAGTGGACGGCCCTGCTGGTGATGCTGTTCACCGGTCTGGCCGTCGTCTGCCTGCGCGGCTTCTGGTCCCGGATCGCGATCTTCATGGGGCTGGTCTTCGGTTACGTCCTCTCCTGGGTCCTCGACCGGATCTTCGGGAGGATCCACTCGGTGGACGGCAGCGGCAAGCTCACCGACCACTGGCGCCTCGACCTCTCCGGCGTGGGCCAGGCCGACTGGATCGGCCTGCCGTCCTTCCACGGACCGAGCTTCGAGTGGTCGGCGATCCTGGTCGCCCTGCCGGTCGTCATCGCGCTCGTCGCGGAGAACGCCGGGCACGTCAAGGCGGTCGGCGAGATGACCGGCGACCCGCTCGACGACAAGCTGGGCACGGCGATCTCCGCGGACGGCGTCGGCTCCATGCTGTCCACCGCGGTCGGCGGCCCGCCCAACACCACGTACTCCGAGAACATCGGCGTGATGGCCGCGACCCGGGTCTACTCCACGGCCGCCTACTGGGCCGCCGCCGGATTCGCCCTCCTCTTCGGCGTCTGCCCGAAGTTCGGCGCGGTCGTGGCCGCCATCCCGGGCGGCGTCCTCGGCGGCATCACGGTCATCCTCTACGGCATGATCGGCCTGCTCGGCGCGCAGATCTGGATCAACGCCGAGGTGGACCTGCGCAACCCGCTGAACCTGGTGCCGGCCGCCGCGGGCATCATCATCGGCGTCGGCAACGTCAGCATGGAGTTCACCGACACCTTCTCGCTCAGCGGCATCGCGCTCGGCACCGTGGTCGTCATCACCGGCTACCACGCGCTGCGGGCCTTCGCCCCGGCCCACCTCAAGACGCAGCGGCCGCTGCTCGACGAGGGCACGTCGTCGTACGACGAGAAGTCCGGGCCCTCGCACGACGTGAAGACCGGGGCGCCGCAGCAGGAGAAGACCGGGGCGCCGCGCGACGAAGGGCCCGGCGGCGCCGACGGTTCTCAGCGCGCCAGGTCGTAGGCGTAGGACGGCGTGAAGGTGCCCGGCTCCCCCTTGCAGCCGTCCGACTCCCCCGGCAGCTTGACCCACAGGTAGGCGTCGACGCGGCCCAGGCCGGTGCTCAGGGTCGGGGCGCGGCCCAGCTTGCGGCCGTCCGGGTCGCACCACTGGCCGTCGGGTGGGGCGCCGTTGCCGTTGCGGCTGGTGTCGATGACCGCGCCGAGACTCGCGGGGCCGCCCAGGGCGTCGAGCACCGCGCGGTCGTAGGCGACCTCGTCGGCGGTGGCGTGGAAGTTGGAGACGTTGCTGAAGATGCCGTCGGAGGAGGCGGCCGAGGCGGCGCCGGCCTGCTTGAGCCAGCCCGCCTGCCTGGCGGGCGCGTGCCAGCCCGAGTGGCCCGCGTCGAAGTAGACCCGGGCCCTGGGGTTGGCGTCCTTCATGACCCGCCCGGCCCGGGCCAGCGAGGCGAAGCGGTCGGCGCGCTCCCCGGCGCTCAGGCACTCCGCCTGGGCCACCGAGTCGGGCTCCAGGACGACGATGACGTCTCCGGAGCCGAGCCCGGCGGCGAACCGGTCGATCCAGTCGTCGTAGGCGTCGAGGTCGGGCGCCCCGCCCTCGGAGTGGCCGCCGCAGTCCCGGCCGGGTACGACGTAGGGCACGACGACCGGCACCCGGCCCGACTCGGCACCGCCCGAGGTGACGGCGCGGACCCGGGCGGTGATGTTCGCGGGCGTGTGGTCGGCGAACCAGACGGCGGCCGGGTGGTCGGCTATCCGGGAGCCGATGACGTCCTGGCGCGGGTCGTCGGGGTGGGCCCGGACCCAGTCGAGGACCTGGGACTCGGGGTGCCGGTAGAGCCGGGTGGGGGCCGCGGGGGCAGGAGGCGTCTTCCTCTGCGACTTCTTCGCGGGCCTCTTCGCCGGCGAGGGCCCGGGGCTCGCCTTCTCCGACGGAGACGGCGAGGCGGTGGCCGTCTCCGTCGCCGACGGTGACGGCACCACGGGCAGGGAGTGCAGCCGGGGCGAGTGCGTCACCTGCGGCCGTGCCCCGTCCGCGCCGCCGCCGTCGTCGCCGAGCACGGACAGCATGCCGGTCGCGGTGCCCACCGCGACCACGACGGACGCCGCGGCGACCATCGCGCCGCGGCGGGCGGCACGCCTGCGCTCGGCCCTGCGAGCGGCCAGGCGCCGGGCACGAAGGCCTGACACGTACGGTTCCCCCTCCCCCGCACGGCGGGCGCGTTCCCCCGTTCTGGGGAAGCGGCGGGCCCGCCGGCACTCCGGCCACCCTAAAGCTGGAACCCTGCCGCCATGGCGCACTGCGAACAAGTCCCGGCGGCCGTCCGGACGGTGGACACGGTCCTCACCCGGATGCGCGCCCTCGACACGGCGCTGCCCGCACAGGACGGGGTGGCCGTCTTCAACCGCGTCTACCTGACCGTCACCGAGACGGTCGACCGGCACATCGACGGTGGCGGGTTCCCGGACGCCCGGGCCGCGATCGCGCTGGACGTGCGGTTCGCCGAGCGCTATCTGGCGGCCGTCGACACGCTGGAGAGGGGGCACCGGCCGCCCGCGTGCTGGCGGCCCCTGTTCCAGTTCCGCCGCCATCCCGGCGTACGACCGCTGCAGTTCGCGCTGGCGGGCATCAACGCGCACATCGGTCACGATCTCGCGCTGGCCGTGGTGGACACCTGTCGTACGCTCGGCTGCGATCCCCTGGAGCTGGAGGACGAGTTCGACCGGGTGGGCGAGCTCCTCGTCTCGCTGGAGGAGCGCGTCCGCGACGAGCTGATGCCGGGTCCCGACCTCCTCCAGATCACCGACCCGCTGACCCATCTGCTCGGTTCCTGGAGCCTGGAGCGCGCCCGCGACGCCACCTGGGCCGCGGCCCGCGCCCTGTGGGCGCTGCGCCGGCTCCCGGACCTGGCCGGGGAGTTCACGGAGCGGCTGGACGCGGCCGTCGGCTTCGCGGGCCGCATGCTGCTCACCCCGCTGCCGGACTGAACCGCCCGGTCGCCGCATGCGGGCGGAACTCCCGCACGATCACTGCACGTTGCACCTTTCAGCAGCCTCGCACCCCGACCGCGAAGGAGCACCCGGACATGGCGACCCGGCTCGGACTCGGCCTCCCCCAGATGCGGCAGTACGACCTCGGCAAGGACGTCCCCGACGTGGCCCGCGCGGCGGAACGGACGGGCTACGACAGCCTGTGGGTCTTCGAGCGGGCGCTCTTCCCCGAGCCCGCCACCCAGGGGCTGTACGGCGTCGAGGGCCTGCCCTGGCCGGACGAGTACCGGAACGTGGCGGAGCCGCTGGTGACCCTGACCCTCGCCGCCGCGGCCACCGAGCGGGCGGAGCTGGGCACCAGTGTGCTCGTCGCCCCGCTGCACATCCCGTTCCAGCTGGCCAGGGCGCTGGCCTCGCTGGACGCGGCGAGCGGCGGCCGGGTGGTCGCGGGCTTCGGCACGGGCTGGTCCCACGACGAGTACGCGGCGGCCTCGGTCCGCCCCTTCGCCGAACGCGGGCGGGCTCTGGACGAGCTGATCGCGGTGTGCCGCGCGGTCTGGGGCCCGGACCCGGTGGTGTACGACGGCGACCTCACGAAGATCGCGTCCGCGGTCGTCGGTCCCAAGCCCGTCAGGCCCGTCCCGATCCTGCTGGCGGCGAGCAGCGGGAAGGCCCGGCGCCGGCTCGTCGACCACGCCGACGGCTGGCTGCCCGCGGGCACGGGTGTCGAGGCCGTGGCCGCCCAGTGGCGGCAGCTGCGGGAGCTGGCGGAGGAGCGGGGGCGTACGGAGCCGATCCGCACGGTGCTGCGGGCCAACGCCCGCCACCGCGCGTCGGCCCCCGCGGGCGCCGGCCGCCGCCCCTTCCACGGCAGCGTCGACCAGATCGTCGAGGACCTCGCCGCCCACGCCGGGATCGGGCTCGACGAGATCCTCGTCGACCTCCAGGGTTCCGCGCGGGACGCCGAGGAGCTGAAGGACGTGGCCGCCGAGGTCTACGAGAAGGCCAGGGCGGCCGGGGTCTAGGTCTCCCCCCTGCTGGTCTCTCCCTGGCTGCGCCGGCCCCGGAGGGCCGGGCTAGTCCTCGGGGAGCTCGACGGGCGCGATCTCGTCGTAGACGTCGCCCGGGCCGGGGTTGGTCGCGTCGGTCGTCCCGCCGAAGTGGTGCATGACTCCCCAGACGGCGTTCAGGGCGGTCTGGACGGCTCCCTCGGCCCAGCCCGCCGTCCAGGAGATGTCGTCGCCGGCGAGGAAGATGCCCCGCTTGTCCTCGGGCAGGTCCTCCTGCATGAAGTGGGTGAACAGGCGCCGCTGGTACCGGTAGTGTCCGGGCAGGTTGGCCTTGAAGGCGCCCATGAAGTAGGGCTCGTTCTCCCAGGAGACCGTCACCGGGTTGCCGATGATGTGCTTCCTGATGTCGACCTTCGGGTAGATCTCGCCGAGCGACTTCAGCATGACCTCCATCCGCTCGCCTGCGGACAGCGGCAGCCACTTCAGGCTGTCGTCGCACCAGGTGTAGGAGAGGCAGATGACGGCGGGCCTGTCCGGACCGTCGTCCAGGAGGTAGGTGCCGCGGGTCATGCGGTCGGTGAGCGTCATCGACATGACGTCCCGCCCGGTCGGCTCCCCGTTGTCGTCGACGGCCTTGTCGAGCCAGAACGGGCGGTCCACGGGGACGAAGAGCTTGGAGCTCTCCATGTAGTGGGTCCGCTCGATCGCGGTCCAGTGGTCGATCGGGAAGAGCGAGTCGTCGCAGTCGATCTTGGAGAGCAGCATCCAGGACTGGGCGGTGAAGATCGCCGCCCGGTAGGTGCGGATGTCGCCGTCGGCGTCGGTCACGGTGATCCGGTTGCCGGCGGTGCGGGTCAGCCGGGTCACGGCCGGGCGGGGCTCGCCGTTCACGTGCAGGGACTGCAGCGAGGTGCCGTACGGCCAGTGGACGATCTTCTCCGGCTCGCGCTCCCAGAGCCTGAGCGGCAGCTGCTGGGAGCCGCCGACGATGCCGCGGTGGTGGTCGTCGGCCTCGGTGTAGACGACACGGAGGATCTCCAGGATGGAGTTGGGGAAGTCGGTGTCCCAGCCGCCGGTGCCGAAGCCGACCTGGCCGAAGATCTCGCGGTGCCGGAAGGACTTGAAGGCCTCGGAGTCGCAGAGGAAGCCGTAGAAGGTCTGGTTGTCGAGCTTCTCGACCAGCTTCGCCCAGATCTCGCGGATGCGCGGGACGTCGCGCTCGCGCAGGGCGCGGTTCATGTCGGAGAAGTCGGCGCCCTCCTCGAGGCACCTGGCCCAGGCGTCGGCCACGTCACGGTAGACCTGCGGCAGGTCGTCGAGGGTCTCGGCGTAGTGCGACTCGCCCTTGAGGTCCACGACGGTGGAGGGTGTCGCCTCGGCGAGGGGGTTGGGGAACGCGCGGGTCTCCAGTCCCACCAGGTCGATGTAGTGCTGGAGGGCGGTGGAGGACGGCGGGAAGCGCATCGCGCCCATCTCGGCGGTCAGGGACGGGTCACACCCCTCGAAGCCGACGGTGCGCAGGCGCCCCCCGATCCGGTCGGCCTCGTAGACGACGGGCTTGAGGCCCATCTTCATCAGCTCGTAGGCGGCCACGATGCCGGACATGCCGCCGCCGATGATCGCGACCTCGCTGCCGTGCTCGGTCGCGGGTATCTGGCCGAGACCGGCCGGGTGGGCGAGGAAGTCGTCGTACGCGTACGGGAAGTCCGGACCGAACATGGTGATCGGCGGCTGCTGCTCGTCTGCGTGCTCGATCGCGTTGGGCACGGTGGACGTCATGGGGTACGGACTCCTTGCACAGGTGGAACGGGGGTGAGGGCTCGGCGCGCGGGACTCAGACGAGGGCCCCGTAGAGACCGGGGCGGCGGTCCTTCAGGTACGGGTTGGCCTCGCGGGAGGCGGCGAGGAGGACCGGGTCGACGTCGGCGAGGACCAGTTCCTCGGCGCGCCCGGCCCGGCCGCGGACGGTCCCGTCGGGTCCGGCGAGCGCGGACAGCCCGACGAACTCGTACTCGCCCTCCTGGCCGACGCGGTTGACGTACGCCACGTACATCTGGTTCTCGAAGGCCCGCACCGGCACGACGGACTCGGCGACGAACTGGAACGGGTGCATCTGCGCGGTCGGGACGAGCAGCAGGTCGGTGCCGGCCAGGGCGTGCGCGCGCACGTTCTCCGGGAACTCCACGTCGTAGCAGATCATCAGGCCGACGGTGACCCCGTCGAGCTCGGCCTGGACGACGGACCGCTCGCCGGGCGTGAAGTGGTCGCGCTCGAAGCAGCCGAAGAGGTGGGTCTTGCGGTAGTTGGCCAGGCGGGTGCCGTCGGCGGAGATCAGCTGGACGGAGTTGAACACGTCCGCGCCGGCCCGCTCCGGGTAGCCGTACGCGACGGCGAGGCCGTGGCGCCCGGCGATCTCGGCGACGGCGTCGGCCGCGTCGCCGTCGGCGGGCTCGGCGAGGGCGGCGACGGCGTCGCCGATCGCGTACCCGGTGAGGAACAGCTCGGCGGTGACCAGCAGCCCGGAGCCCGCGGCGGCGGCCCGGCCCGCGGCCTCGTCGAGGACCTTGAGGTTCTCGGCGGTGGAGCCGGGCCGGCCGGAGCTCTGGAGCAGGGCGGTGCGCATGCGTGATCCTCACCGGTGGGAGGGGGTCGGGGGGCCAGATAGACGGTACGGTCGGCGGTCTCGCCCGGACAAGCAGGAGCCGTTGCGCGCCGGTGAGCGGTTCGTTGCGTCCGCTCGGCGCCCGGCGGCGATTCGTTGCGCGCCTCGCACGCCGGGCCTCCGAACGGGCCGCTCGACGGCGGAGCACCCGGCCCGCGGGGCACCCGGCGCGCGGGGCACCGGATGCTCTCCCGACGGTGCGGAGCGCGCCCGTTCCCCGCACCGTGGCGGAGGCGCTTGGCCGAGGGTGCCCGGGCGAAGCCCGACACCTACCGCCTCGCGACCGGCGGTGCCGTGTCCGTCGTCCACGGAGTCGTCACCGACTCCGAGCTGCCCGGCGGGGGGGCGGGCGGGGTCGGTGGCGGCACGGTCCGCGAGCCTCGGGCGCGACGACCGGCCCGGCCGCCGCCGGGCCTCCACGGGCAGCCCCCGGGGGGGCGAGCCGCCCCGGGGCTGTGCCGTCGGCCCCTTCGAGGAGGTCAGGAAGGGGACCGGCGGCTTCAGGATCGTGCCCCGGCGGCCGCGGCACGGGCGGCCGTCGCCAGCAGCAGCGCCGTCAGCAGGTACGGCACCGCGGACCAGGCGAACGCGGTGGCGTGCCCGGTCGCCGTGGCCGTCGCCGCGTAGGCGGCGAAGGTGGCGAGGGTGCCCAGCTCCGCACCGAGGCCCGCGACCGACGTCAGCGTGGCCCGTCCGGTGTCCTCGATGCGTCGCTGGAGGCGGGCGTCGGCCAGCACGGTCGCCAGCTGGAAGCCGCCGAACGCCAGCGCGACCAGGACCACGGCGCCCGGGGTGCCGGCGGCGGCGCCCACCGCCAGGGCGAGCGCGGAGCCGGTGAGCAGGGCGGCGAACCCGGTCGTGGTCAGGCGTTCGGCGGGGCCGGCCAGCAGGCTGCCGGCCGTGGCGCCGGCCCAGACCACCAGCAGCAGCCAGGGGACGGTCTCCTGGGCCACGCCGGTGTCCCGCACCAGCAGCGGCGTGTACTCGTCGAGCGCGCCCCACACCGAGGTCACCGCCGGCACGAGCAGCAGCGCGCCCCGCACGGAGCG
Source organism: Streptomyces ambofaciens ATCC 23877 (assembly GCF_001267885.1). Classification (NCBI taxonomy): domain Bacteria; kingdom Bacillati; phylum Actinomycetota; class Actinomycetes; order Kitasatosporales; family Streptomycetaceae; genus Streptomyces; species Streptomyces ambofaciens. Next base: position 1,556,869 of record NZ_CP012382.1, read on the forward strand.
GTCGCCGCGGGCTTCGGCGAGGCCGGCGCGCAGGGTGGCGGCCCAGTGGCCGCCGGCGGCGGGCGGTGTGCGGCGCTCGGGGAAGCGGGTCGCCACGGCCGCTCCGGCCAGGCAGACCAGCACGCTCGCCGCGCCCACCGCTTGGTAGCCGCCCCAGGAGAAGACCGGGCCGGCCAGGCCCATCGCGGCCATCGTCGCGGCGATGCCCACCGCGCGGGCCCGCCCCATCACCCGGGCGTACCGGTCGGCGGCGCCGTCCCGGTCGAGTTCGTCGTAGACCAGCGCCTCCAGCGCTCCGGAGCCGAGCGCGCCGCCGGCGCCCCACAGGACGAAGCCGAGCGCGAAGGCGCCGTAGGAGGGCACGAGCACCCACAGGGCGAAGCCGGCCGCGGTGAGCAGCGGGCCGAGGACCAGCAGCCTCCGCCGTGAGGTGGCGTCGGCCCAGGCACCGGAGGGCACCTCCAGGACGACGCCGGTGAGCGACCACAGGGCGAACAGGGAGGAGATCTGCCAGACGGACAGACCGGTGTCGCTGAACAGCAGCGCGTACACCGGGTAGAGCAGGACGAAGTCGTCGCAGAACGCGGAGGCGTACAGCGTGCGCGACAGCCGCCGGGTACCGGCGGTGACGGGGACACGCTCGGGTGAGAGAGTCATGAGGCCTTCCCGAGGGGGCGGTTCGGACACCGGGGGTACGGCGTCCGAGGCGGCCCTCGGGGGCAGGCACGGCTGGGGGATCAATGTCGCCAGGTCATGACACCGATGCTAGCCGGGTGACCCGGACCCGGTCAGGCGGTCGGCCGATCAGGTCGCGCGCCCAGGTCGCGCGCCAGACCGGGCACCCAGACCGGGCGGTCACGCCGGGCGATCAGGCCGGGCGGTCAGGTCGGCGACCCGGACGAGAAGCGCCGGAGCAGCGGCGAGAGCACCAGCACGGACTTGGTCCGTTCGACGAACGGCTCCCCGGCGATCCGCTCCAGGACCCGTTCGAAGTGCCGCATGTCGGAGGCGAAGACCTGGGCGACCGCGTCCGCGTCCCCGGTGACGGTGGAGGCGGCGACGACCTCCTGGTAGCGCTCCAGGCCCCGCTGGATGGTCTCCGGCGAGGTGTTGCGGCGGCAGAAGATCTCGACGAACCCCTCGGTCTCCCAGCCGAGCGCGGCGGGGTCCACCCGTACGGTGAATCCGGTGATGGCTCCGGTGGCGCGCAGCCGGTCCACGCGCCGTTTGACGGCGGGCGCGGACAGGCCGACCGACTGCCCGATGTCCGCGTAGGAACGGCGGGCGTCCTCGGCGAGGGCGTGCACGATGCGTTCGTCGAGATCGTTCAGCACTGCGGGTGGTTCACTTCACTTCTGGTGTCACGGTGTCCGGTGCGGCCAGCCGGGAACGCCGGTGGCCGTACACGAAGTAGAACACGAGCCCCACGGCCATCCAGACACCGAAGACCACCCAGGTGACGGTGGACAGGCTGCCCATCATCCAGACGCAGAGGGCGAAGCCCAGCGCCGGCAGGACCGGAGACAGCGGTACCCGGAAGGTGCGGCGCATGTCCGGGCGGGTGCGGCGCAGGACCACGACGGCCACGTTGACCAGGGCGAAGGCGAAGAGGGTGCCGATGCTGGTGGCGTCGGCGAGCTGCCCGAGCGGAATCGCGGCGGCCAGGACACCGCAGAACAGGGAGACGATCAGCGTGTTGGCGCGGGGCGCGCCGGTCTTCGGGTGGACCCGGGAGAACACCTTCGGCACCAGTCCGTCGCGGGACATGGCGAACAGGACGCGGGTCTGGCCGTAGAGCACGGTCAGGACGACGCTGGCGATGGCGACGACGGCGCAGAACGCCAGCAGGGTGCCCCAGAAGTCCTGCCCGGTGACGTCGGCCATGATCTGGGCGAGGGAGGCCTCGGAGTCGGTGAAGGTGCGCCAAGGGCGGGCACCGACGGCGACGGCCGCGACGAGGACGTAGAGCACCGTCACGATGACGAGGGACAGCATGATCGCGCGGGGCAGGTCGCGCTGGGCGTTCTTCGCCTCCTCGCCGGCGGTGGAGGCGGCGTCGAAGCCGATGTACGAGAAGAACAGCGTCGCGCCGGCCGCGCTCACCCCGGCCATGCCGAGCGGCATGAAGTTCTCGTAGTTGCCGGAGCGGAAGCCCTGCACGCCGATCGCGCAGAACAGCACCAGCGCCGCGATCTTGACGACGACCATGATCGTGTTGGCGCGGGCCGACTCGCGGGCGCCGCCCAGCAGGAACGTCATGGCGAGGAGCACCACGATCAGCGCGGGCAGGTTGAAGACGCCGCCGTCGCCCGGCGGGGCCGACAGCGCGGCCGGGATGGTGACACCGATGGTGCCGTCGAGGAGCTCGTTGAGGTACTCGCCCCAGCCGACGGCGACGGCGGCGACCGACACGCCGTACTCCAGGACCAGACACCAGCCGCAGATCCAGGCGATCAGCTCGCCCATCGTCGCGTAGGCGTACGAGTACGAGGACCCGGCGACCGGGATGGTGCCCGCCAGTTCGGCGTAGGACAGGGCGGAGAAGAGCGCCGTGAGGCCGGCGATGACGAAGGAGAGCGTGACGGCGGGCCCGGCCTTGGGGACGGCCTCGCCGAGGACGACGAAGATGCCGGTGCCGAGGGTGGCGCCGATGCTGATCATCGTGAGCTGCCACAGGCCGAGGGAGCGGCGCAGTGTGCCGCCCTCGCCCTGGCCGCCCTCGGCGACCAGCCGTTCCACGGGTTTGCGGCGCATGAGGCGCGCGGCCAGGCCCGGGGACGTGGGGCCGGCCGATGCGTCGTGGTGCGGGGGTGCGCCTTGGTCGAGCACGCGTTGACTCCTTTGTCGCTGCCGGTCGCTCCGCCGGTGACGAGCGGTCGGGCTCCCGGCGGGTCTCTGGAGCGGCGGGGAACGGCGGGCGCCCCGTGAAGGAGCGGGAACCCACCGAGCGGGGTTCCCGCCACGCCACGTACAGCGCAGAACACTACGAGCGGTGCGGTGCCCGGGTAATGCAGCAACCTTGCGCGTCCCCGGACGATCGTTGCGTTCACCGGGGCGCGGCGCGTGTTCGTTGCGCGAGGGCTCGTGAGGGGCTGCGTACAGCGATCTTCGAGCGGCGCGTCGCCCCTGGTCAGCCGCCGTCCGGAGAGGATGGCGCACGGACAGGACGGCGTACGGGCGGAGGAGGACGGACGAGGTCCGGGCCCCGGTCAGGATCCGGACCGAACGACGTACGGGCTGAACCACGTACCGGCCGAACCACGGCGTACGGGCTGAACGAGGCACGGCCCCGGCCGCCCGCTTCCCGGGGACGGTCAGGGCCGTACGGAGGTCTCCGCGCGCTCAGCTCCAGCTGGCGTGCAGCGGCTTGCCCTCGGCGTATCCGGCGGCGCTCTGGATGCCGACGATCGCCTTCTCGGCGAACTCCTCCAGGGAGCCGGCGCCGGCGTAGGTGCACGAGGAGCGGACACCGGCGATGATCGAGTCGATCAGGTCCTCGACGCCGGGACGGGTCGGGTCGAGGAACATCCGGGAGGTCGAGATGCCCTCCTCGAACAGCGCCTTGCGGGCCCGGTCGTACGCCGACTCCTCCGAGGTGCGGTTGCGCACCGCGCGGGCGGAGGCCATGCCGAACGACTCCTTGTAGGGGCGGCCGTTGGCGTCGTGCTGGAGGTCGCCCGGGGACTCGTACGTGCCCGCGAACCAGGACCCGACCATGACGTTGGACGCGCCGGCCGCGAGGGCCATCGCCACGTCGCGGGGGTGGCGGATACCGCCGTCGGCCCACACGTGCTTGCCGTACTTCTTCGCCTCGGCGGCGCACTCCAGGACGGCGGAGAACTGCGGCCGGCCGACGCCGGTCATCATGCGGGTGGTGCACATGGCGCCGGGGCCCACGCCGACCTTGATGATGTCGGCGCCCGCCTCGATCAGGTCGCGCACACCCTCGGCGGAGACGATGTTGCCCGCGACGATCGGAACCCGCGGGTCGAGGTCGCGCACCAGCTTGACCGCGCCGATCATCGACTCCTGGTGGCCGTGCGCGGTGTCGATGACGAGGGTGTCCACACCCGCGTCCAGCAGCTGCTTCGCCTTGCCCGCGACGTCGCCGTTGATACCGACGGCGGCGGCGATGCGGAGCTTGCCGTTCGCGTCGAGGGCCGGGGTGTAGAGGGTGGCGCGCAGGGCGCCCTTGCGGGTGAGGATGCCGGCCAGGCGGCCGTCCTTGTCCACGGCGGGCGCGTAGCGGCGGTTGGCGGCATCGAGCGTGTTGAAGGCCTCGCGCGGGTCCAGGTCGGCGTCGATGAGGATCAGGTCCTTGGACATGACCTCCTCGAGCTGCGTGAAGCGGTCCACGCCGGACAGGTCGGCGTCCGTGACCACGCCCACCGGCCGGTTGTCCTCGTCGACGACGACACCGGCGTTGTGCGCCCGCTTGGGCAGCAGGGACAGCGCGTCGGCGACGGTCTGGTGCGGGGCCAGCACGATCGGGGTGTCCAGGACGTGGTGCCGGCTCTTCACCCAGGTGACGACGTCGGTGACGACCTCGATCGGAATGTCCTGCGGGATGACCACGAGGCCACCGCGCCGGGCCACCGTCTCGGCCATCCGGCGGCCCGCGATGGCGGTCATGTTGGCGACGACCAGCGGGATGGTGGTGCCCGTGCCGTCCGGGGAGCCGAGGTCCACGCCCTGCCGGGAGCCGACGGCGGAGCGGCTCGGCACCATGAACACGTCGTCGTACGTCAGGTCGTACGAGGGCTGGATGTCATTCAGGAAACGCACGTGCTGCACATCCCAGTCGATCAGAGGTGGCCCCCGGACAGGTCAGCCAGGGGGAAAGAGCACGTACTTCATTGTCCCACGGACGATGGCCGACAACCCCCGGGCAGATCATCCAGGCTGGTCAGCGACCTCCTTGGAGGATCCTCCAGGCCCGAGGGTCACGAAGAGTCCCGGACCGCGGTCCGTCGCCTCCGCGAAGACCTCCTCCGCTACGGCCCACTCGTCCGGCCGTGCCTCGGCGTACGCCCGCCAGCCCCGTACGACGAGGACCAGCCCCCGCTCCGCAGCTTCCCCGGGCCAGACCGAGGGGTCGGCCAGGGAGTCGGCGAGCGCGTCCCAGTTCCGGCCGAACCAGTCGGGCAGGGCCAGGTCACGGGCGCAGCGGTCCATCAGGCCCGCCTTGTCCGTGACCCCGTCGAGGTCCAGCGTGACCACGAGCCGCCCCGCGGGATCCTCCGTCATGCCGTGCCCTTCCCTCCGTCGTCCGCGTGCCTGTGCGTCACTCGTCGTCCGAGTGCCCGTCCCGACGCTCGTCGCTCCGTCGCCCGAGAGCCCGTCCCGTCGCTCCGGTAGCCCGTCCAGTCGCCCGGAGGACGCCGTCCCTCAGACGCCGTCCGGGTCCGTCCGGTTGAGCGTCGACTTCGGCGCGGAGCCCGCCGTCATCAGGTAGTCCGCGGCCGACGTGTCCGTCACCAGGCTGGTGACCAGCCCGGAGCGCAGCACCGCGTCGATGGCCGCCGCCTTGCGCTGGCCGCCCGCGATCGCCACGACCTCGGGGATGTGGCGAAGCTGGTCGGCCTTGACCGTGATGCACCGCTCCCCCAGGTCCCGCCCGACCCGGCGCCCCTCGGCGTCGAAGAGGTGCGCGGACATCTCGGCGGCGACGCCGAGCGAGGCGTAGTGCGCGCGCTCCTCGTCGCTGAGCATGTCGTGCACCGTCGAGATGCCCGGCTCCCAGGAGCCGATGGAGACGCAGGCGACCGTGACCTTGTCGAAGTACTCGAAGGCCCGGGCGATCCCGGTCTGGTGGCGCAGCGCCTCGGCGGTGGCCGCGTCCGGCAGCAGCATCGGCGCGTAGATGGGATGCGCGTCGCCGCCCGACACCTGGGCCGCGCGGCGCACCGCCTCGACCGAGCCGCGCTCGGCGGTCCCGGCGTCGTACACGCCGGTCAGCTGCACCACCGTGCACGGCGGCAGCCGGTCCAGGGCCGCCGCCATGTGGATGGTGGACCGGCCCCAGGCCAGGCCCAGCACATCGCCCTCGTTGACCAGCTCGCCGAGCAGGTCGGCGGCCACCTCGCCCAGGTTCTCCGGGTCGGGCGTCTCCTCGGCGTCGGCCGGGGACTCCACCACGACGGCGTGCCTGAGGCCGTAGCGGGCCCGCAGGGCGTCCGAGCGCTCCGCGTCCAGCTCGGCCGGCACCCGGATCTCGATTCGTACAAGGTCCCGCTCGAGGGCGGTCTCCAGGACCCGGGCCACCTTGAAGCGGCTGACGCCGAACTCCTCCGCGATCTGGATCTTGGACTTGCCCTCGAGGTAGAAGCGGCGGGCCATGGCCGCCGCCTGGACCAGCTCAGCGGGTCCCATCCGCATGGCTGAACGGCCCGCCGACATACCCGACACGGCGATCTCCTCACTGCTGTTCACACTCTGGATACGCCGTTCATCCTTGCAGATTCGGCGCACTTGATCAGCCCTGATGGGAGCCGTTCACGTTCTGTTCCTCAGTGGTCGCACGCCCAGGACGCCTTGGCGGTCGCCGCCTCGGCCTGCGTGCGCAGTGCACGTACCGCCTCGGCCGGGTCCGATGCCCCGTACACGGCGGAACCCGCGACGAAGACGTCCGCGCCGGCCTCGGCGCACCGCTCGATCGTCGACGCCGACACCCCGCCGTCGACCTGGAGCCAGAGCTCCAGTCCATGCTTCTCGATCAGCTCACGCGTGCGCCGGATCTTCGGGAGCATGATGTCGAGGAACGCCTGCCCCCCGAAGCCCGGCTCAACCGTCATGACCAGCAGCATGTCCAGCTCGGGCAGCAGATCCTCGTACGGCTCGATCGGCGTCGCGGGCTTCAGCGCCATGGACGCGCGGGCCCCCTTGGCCCGGATCTCGCGGGCGAGCCGCACCGGCGCGGCGGCCGCCTCGACGTGGAAGGTGACCGAGCCGGCGCCCGCCTCCACGTACTGCGGCGCCCACCGGTCCGGCGCCTCGATCATCAGGTGGCAGTCCAGCGGGGTGTCCGTCGCCCGGGCCAGCGACTCCACGACCGGCACGCCGAGCGTGAGGTTGGGGACGAAATGGTTGTCCATGACGTCGACGTGGAGCCAGTCGGCTCCCTCCACCGCCTTGGCCTCGTCCGCGAGGCGGGCGAAGTCGGCGGACAGGATGCTGGGGTTGATCTGCGCGGCCATGCCCCAAGACTGCCATGCCCCGTGGGGGTGGGGGGCATCGGTCCCGGACGGAGGCGCTCGCCCGCGCGGGCCCCGCGTCCCGTCCGGTCCCCTCAGGCGGTCCGGCGGATCAGCGCCAGGTACATCGCGTCGGTCCCGTGCAGGTGCGGCCAGAGCTGGATGTCGGGGCCGTCGCCCAGGTCCGGTACGCCGGGCAGCAGCGGGCGGGCGTCGAGCAGCTCGGTGTCCGGATGCCGCTTGAGTGCGTCGGCGACGACGGCACGGGTCTCGGCGAGGTGCGGCGAACAGGTCGCGTAGCCGACGACTCCGCCCACCCGTACCGCCTTCAGGGCGCTGCTCAGCAGCCCGCGCTGGAGCGGGGCGAAGCCGTCCAGGTCCTCGGGACGGCGCCGCCAGCGCGCCTCGGGACGGCGGCGCAGGGCACCGAGCCCGGTGCACGGCACGTCGACCAGGACGCGGTCGAAGCTGCCGGGGCGCCACGCCGGACGGGTGCCGTCGGCGGTGATGACCTGGTACGGCCCCGGATTGCCGTCCAGTGCCTTGGCCACCAGCCCGGCCCGGTGCGGCTGCTTCTCCGAGGCGAGCAGGAACGCACCGCGTTCGGCGGCCAGGGCCCCGAGGAGCGCCGCCTTGCCGCCGGGTCCGGCGCATCCGTCCAGCCAGCGGCGGTCCGGCCCGTCCAGGGGCGCGTTCGCGAGGGCGAGCGCGACGAGCTGACTGCCCTCGTCCTGCACGCCGGCCCGGTTCTCCCGTACGGCCTCGACGGCCCCCGGCTCGCCGCCCTCGCTCAGTCGCACGGCGTACGGCGACCAGCGGCCGGGCACCGCGGCCTCCTCGCCGAGCAGCTCTTCGGCCGTGGCGCGTCCCGGACGGGCGACGAGCGTCACCTCGGGCCGCTCGTTGTCCGCGGCCAGCAGTTCCTCGATGCCCGCCCGGCCGCCGCCGAGCGAGTCCCACAGCGCGGAGACGACCCAGCGCGGATGGGCGTGCACGACGGCGAGGTGGTCCTCGGGGTCCTCGTCGTAGGGCGGAGCGACCCGCTCCAGCCACCCGTCGAGGTCGTCCCGCGCGACCTTCCGCAGCACGGCGTTGACGAACTTGGCCCGCCCGTCGCCGAGCACGACCCGTGCCAGCTCCACGGAGGCCGACACGGCGGCGTGGCTCGGGATCCGGGTTCCGAGCAGCTGGTGGGCGCCGAGGCTGAGCACGTCCAGTACGGGCGGGTCGACCTCGCGCAGCGGCCGGTCGACGCAGGCGGCGATGATCGCGTCGTAGGTCCCCTGCCGGCGCAGCGTCCCGTACACCAGCTCGGTGGCGAGCGCCGCGTCCCGGGCGTCGAAGCCTTCGTCCCGTTCCCGCGCCTTGCGCAGCAGCGGCGGCAGGACGAGGTTGGCGTACGCGTCCCGCTCGTCCACGGCCCTGAGCGCCTCGAAGGCGAGGAGGCGGACGGGGTCCTTCTGGGGCCTGCGGTACGGCTTGCCGGGCTTGCGGGGACGACGAGGCTGCTCGCTCACGAAAAAGGTGCTCCGGGTGTGGGATGAAGTGCGTTCACCAGCGTACGTCGGGCCGGTGAACGGTGGTGCGGAGGCCGGGTCAGCCGCCGAGCGACTCGCCCTCGGCGATCCGCACCCCGCGTGCCCAGTCGGCGGCCCGCATCGGCTTCTTGCCCTGCGGCTGCACCCAGAGCAGCTCGACGGCGTACGAGCCGGTGCCGACGTACACGTTGTTCTTGCCGGCGGCGAGCCGGCCGGGGGCGAGGTCGGTCCGGTCGGCCACGGGCACGGCCTGCACGAGCTTGAGCCGCTCGCCCCGGAAGGTGGTCCAGGCGCCGGGGGCCGGGGTGCAGCCGCGCACCACCCGGTCCACACGCAGCGCCGGGGCCGCCCAGTCGACCCGCGCGTCCTCGACGGTGATCTTCGGGGCCAGGGTCACCCCGTCGGCCGGCTGCGGCACCGCCTCCAGGCTGCCGTCCTCGATGCCGTCCATGGTGGCCGCGAGCAGTCCGGCGCCGGCGAAGGCGAGCCGGGTCAGCAGGTCGCCGCTGGTGTCGGTGGGGCGGACGGTCTCGGTGACCGTCCCGTAGACGGGACCGGAGTCGAGGCCCTCCTCGATCAGGAAGGTGGACGCGCCGGTGATCTCGTCGCCCGCCATGAGCGAGTGCTGCACGGGGGCGGCGCCGCGCCAGGCGGGCAGCAGCGAGAAGTGCAGGTTGACCCAGCCGCGCGCGGGCACGTCGAGGGCGACGCGGGGCAGCAGGGCACCGTAGGCGACGACCGGGCAGCAGTCGGGCGCGATCTCGCGCAGCCGCTCCAGGAAGGCGGGGTCGCGCGGCTTCGCAGGCTTGAGCACCTCGATCCCGGCCTCCTCCGCCCGCTCGGCCACGGGCGAGGCGACCATCCGGCGCCCACGCCCCGCCGGAGCGTCGGGCCGCGTGACGACGGCGGCCACCTCGTGGCGCCCGGAGGCGATCAGGGCGTCCAGGGCGGGGACGGCGACCTCGGGGGTGCCGGCGAAGACGAGCTTCATGGGTGGGACGGGCCTCTCGGGCGGGGGCGGGTGCGGGCGACGCACCAGTCTACGAGCCCGGGGGCGACCGGCAGCCGCCGACGGCGGCACACCCCCGCGGCGGGGCCCGGCCTCTCGACCGCCCGGAAACGACGGGTGCGCGGGCGGGAGAGAAGGACACCGGCGGCCGGTCATCGGCCGAGGCGCACGCCCCGTTCGACCGGGCGCACGCATATGCCGCCACGCCCCCACCCCGTGACCAGCGGAGCGCCCACGCGTTGGTCAAGGAAGAGTTGACCACACCGGACCGCCCGCGCGGCCCGATCCCTTTCAACGCCGGTTCGAGAGGCTTGTTCATGGCCGACCACGCAACCCACGACGCCCAGGCTCGGGCCAGCCTGCACTTGCTGGTGCGGGACATCGAGCGGGTCCGCCGGCAGGTGGACGCACTGCGCACCCTCACCGCCCAGCTGGGCAACGTCTACCGTCCGCGCCGTTCCGGCCCCTCCACGGGCTTCGTCGTCTACGGACGAGCCCCCGCACCGACCGTCCGTCTCGCCCAGGAGCTGCGGGACAGCGTCGAGACACTGGTCACGGCAGCCGTGGACTTCGACCGCTCGCTCGGCTTCTCGTGGGACGCGGTGGGCTCCGCGCTCGGTGTCACCAAGCAGGCGGTGCACCGCCGCTACGGCTCCCGCCGCGCCACGGCCCAGACCGCGCCCGCCGCCGAGGCCCCCGAACACGCACCGGAGCCGGCGGGCGCCCGCACGGTCAACGTGGGCTCCGCCCTGCCCACGGTGCCCACGGTCCCGGCAGCCCGGTCCATGCCGACCCAGCCGACCGCGGGCAGTCCGGCCCTGCGCGAGGACGTCCGGCCGACCACCTTCCCCGGGCCGCGCAACGGCTGACCGCGAGGACCCGCCGGCCCACTGCCCTCCCGTTGTACTCGGAGGGCGGTGGGCCTCCGTCCGACCGCTCCCCAACCGCCCGCCTGGCGCGAGGACACGCGCACGCGCCCACGCCTTCGCCGGGTCCGCCTCACCCCCACCTCCGCTGGGGCCTGCCTCATCCGCGCCTCCGCCGAGGCCGCCTCACCCACGCCCCCGCCAGGCCCATTCCACCCACGCCACCGCGGGGCCTGCGTCACCGGCGCCCCCCGCCGGGCCCGTCTCACCCGATGTCGGGCGGATCGATCCGCACCCATACCGCCGTCTCGCCGCCCCGCGCCATGCGGGCCGCCTGAGCGGCCTTCAGCGCACCCGCCAGCGCAGCGCCGCGCCCCGGCGGCACCCGGACCAGCGCGCGCTCCCACTGCTCCCCCGGCGGCGGGTCGCCCGCCCGCCGGGGGCGCCCCGCGGACGTCACCGGCAGCGGCACCGGGCCCAGTACCTCGGCCTCGCCCGGCAGCTCCACGGCACGCAGGAAACCGGCCACCGCGTCGGGCGGACCCGCCACGGACGCCATCCGGGACACCGGCGGAAAACCCAGCTCGGCCCGCTCGGCCAGCTCCCGCACCGCATGGCCGACGGGGTCCCAGCGCACCAGGGCCTGCACCGGCCGCAGGGTCGGCTCGGCGACCGCGACGACGGTGCCCCCGGCGCCCTGCGGCCGCACCAGCGCGGCGGCGGCCAGCCAGCGCCGCAGCGCGTCCTCACCGGCGCGCAGGTCGGGCCGTCCGAGCATCGCCCAGCCGTCGAGCAGCAGGGCCGCCGCGTAGCCGCCCTCGGCGACGGGCTCGGCGCCCGGGGTGCTCACGACCAGGGCGGGAGCCTCGGACACGGTGTCCAGCACGTGCTCGCGCCCCGAGGTCCGCACCGGCACGGCCGGGAACGCCCGTCCCAGCTCCTCGGCCGTGCGCCGCGCCCCCACCACCTGCGCGCGCAGCCGGAACGCCCCGCACTCCGGGCAGTGCCAGCCGCCCTCCTCGCGCCCGCACCATCCACAGCGCAGCGCGGCCCCGGACTCCTGGCCCTCCAGCGGCCCCGAGCAGTGCCGGCACCGCGCGGGCGTCCGGCAGGCGGCACACGCCATCCTCGGTACGTAACCCCGCCGGGGCACCTGCACGAGCACCGGTCCCTGCCGCAGTCCGTCCCGGACGACCTGCCAGGCGAGGGTCGGCAGCCGCGCGGCCCGCGCCGCCTCGTCACGCGCCAGATCCCCGTCACCCACGGTCCGTACGAGCGGGGCGGCGGACCGCACCTGCTCCCGCGCGGCGACCAGGGGCCGGGCCCAGCCGCTCTCCACGAGCTGGGCGGCCTCCACCGTGCAGCTCCAGGCGCCCAGCAGGAACGCACAACGGTCCTGGGCGGCACGCAGCAGCAGCACGTCACGCGCGTGCGGCTGCGGGGCGTGGGGCTCGCTGTGGCTGTCGTCGCCGTCGTCCCACAGGGCGACCAGACCGAGGTCCCGCACCGGCGCGAACATGGCGGCGCGCGTCCCGATGACCGCCCGGACCGCGCCTCGGCGCACCGCCAGCCACTGCGCGTACCGCTTCTCGGGCCCGGCGTCGGCGGTGAGCACCGCGTGCCGTCCCTCACCCAGCAGGGCGGTCAGCGCGGCGTCCGCGCGGGCGACGGCCCGTCCGTCCGGCAGGACGACGAGCGCGCCGCGCCCGGAGGCCAGCGTCGCCGCGACGGCCCGGGCCAGCTCCTCGCTCCACTGCGGGCCGGGCAGGGCGTTCCACACCGCGCGCGGCGCGCCTCCGGCGGCGAGGGCCGCGACGAAGGCGGCGCCCTGCTCGTACCGCGTCCAGGGGCCCGGCGCGGGCACCGGTGGCGGGGGCATCGGCTCCGGCGAGGTCCGCTTCTCGGCGCGCGCGTTGCGCGGCGGTACGGCGAGCTGCAGCACGTCGGCGAGGCTGCCCGCGTACCGGTCGGCGACCGCCCGCGCGAGTCCCAGCAGCTCCTCGTCGAGCACCCGCTCGGGCGACACGACCTGCGCCAGGGCGGCCAGGGGCCCCGAGTAGTCGGACTCGGCGAGCCGCTCGATCAGAAAGCCGTCGATGAGCCCCCCGCCCTCACGCCGCCCGTCCCGCACCCGGTGGCGTCCGGCCCCGAAGCGCACCCGCACCCGCACACCGGGCTGGGCGTCGGCGTCCAGCTCCTCGGGGACGGCGTAGTCGAAGTACCGGTCGAGGTGGAGTACGCCCTTGTCGACGAGCACCCGGGCGACGGGCCGGTCCTTGGCGAGCGCGGCTCCGCGCCAGGTCCGCGGCTTGGCCCGCGGCGCCTTCGCCCGGCGCACGCTCTCCCGGATGAGCGCGAGCTGCTCGGGCGGCGCGTCCTGCGCGCCGCCGCCCGACGGTTCGTTCTCGCTGCTCACGCCTGCATTCTTACCAAAGACCACTGACAACGAGGACGGGCCCGGGCCCCCGGTCGTTCGCCCGCGGCCACGGTGCGTCCGTGCCGCGGGCCACCCCAGCTCGCCGGTCGCCTCCGCCCCGCGGACGACGGCACCGGAGCCCTGGGGAGCCCGAGCGGTACGACTCGGTCGCGGTCCGGACTGCGCTCGCAGGGCGGACGCAGCCCGGGCCCCACAGGTTCCGTCCAGACCCGACAGCCTCCGTCCCAGGCCCCACAGCCCGTTCCAGGCCCCACAGCCTCCGTCCAGGCCCGACAAGCACCGTGCAGGCCTCGCGTGCGCGTCCAGGCCCCCCCGAGCGCCGTCCAAGCCCCGCGCAGGCCCACTCAGACCCCGCGTGCGCCGCCCAGGCCCCCAGGCGCCGCCCAGGACCCGGCAGGCGCCGCCCAGCCCGCAAGGCCCATCCACACCCCGCAGGCGCCGTCAGCCCCGGTGCCGGACGCACCGAGGCCCGGTGTCCCCGCCGAGGGGGCACCGGGCCTCGCCGTATGGCCGTCGGGCGGGAGCCTTACAGCCCCGCCGCCTGACGCAGCGCGTCCACGCGGTCCGTGCGCTCCCAGGTGAAGTCGGGAAGCTCACGGCCGAAGTGGCCGTACGCGGCGGTCTGGGCGTAGATCGGGCGGAGCAGGTCGAGGTCGCGGATGATGGCGGCCGGACGGAGGTCGAAGACCTCGTCGATCGCCTTCTCGATCTTCTCCGCGTCGATCTTGGCGGTGCCGAAGGTCTCCACGAACAGACCGACCGGCTCGGCCTTGCCGATGGCGTAGGCGACCTGGACCTCGCAGCGGGCGGCGAGACCCGCGGCGACGACGTTCTTGGCGACCCAGCGCATCGCGTACGCGGCGGAGCGGTCGACCTTGGACGGGTCCTTGCCCGAGAAGGCGCCGCCGCCGTGGCGTGCCATGCCGCCGTAGGTGTCGATGATGATCTTGCGGCCGGTCAGACCGGCGTCGCCCATCGGGCCGCCGATCTCGAAACGACCGGTGGGGTTGACCAGGAGACGGTAGTTCTCCGTGTCGAGCTTGATGCCGTCGTCCAGAAGCGCCTTCAGCTCCGGCTCGACGACGAACTCCTTGATGTCGGGGGCGAGCAGCGATTCCAGGTCAATGTCGCTCGCGTGCTGCGACGAGACGACGACTGTGTCAAGTCGGACCGCCTTGTCGCCGTCGTACTCGATGGTGACCTGTGTCTTGCCGTCCGGACGCAGGTACGGGATCGTCCCGTTCTTGCGGACCTCGGACAGGCGCTTGGACAGGCGGTGCGCCAGGAAGACCGGCAGCGGCATCAGCGTCGGCGTCTCGTCGGACGCGTAGCCGAACATCAGGCCCTGGTCGCCGGCGCCCTGCCGGTCCAGCTCGTCCTCGTCGCCCTCGACCCGGTTCTCGTAGGCCGTGTCGACGCCCTGCGCGATGTCCGGGGACTGGGCGCCGATCGAGACCGAGACGCCGCAGGAGGCGCCGTCGAAGCCCTTCTTCGAGGAGTCGTAGCCGATCTCCAGGATCTTGCCGCGGACCAGCGTGGCGATGTCCGCGTAGGCCTTGGTGGTGACCTCACCGGCCACGTGCACCAGACCGGTGGTGATCAGGGTTTCGACGGCGACCCGGGAGGTCGGGTCCTCACGCAGAAGCGCGTCGAGAATGGTGTCGCTGATCTGGTCAGCGATCTTGTCGGGGTGACCTTCGGTCACGGACTCCGAGGTGAAAAGGCGACGGGACACAACGCTCCCTGGGGTTGCAGCGGCTGCTGGCTGATCATTGGTGGACGGCACGGGGAGCTGCACCCGGCGACGTCCGAGAACAGTTTATCGGTCGCACTCGGCCGCGGACCCACCCGTCTCAGCTCTCGGGAGGGCTGTGACCTGCGGCACGGGCATTCTGCCCAGAACGGAGCGCCGATGGCCAGGGGCGCCACGCTCGAATGCGCGGGCTTCGCGAGGACCGTGGAATGAATGAGTCATTCAGCCGAGCCGTTCGGCCACGAGGTCCCACACGGTTTCGGCCAGTGCTTCCTTCGGGCCGTGCGCCACCGGGGTCTCGCTGCCGTCGGCGCCGAGGACCACGGCCTCGTTCTCCTCGGAGCCGAAGGTCTTGCGCTCCCCCACCTCGTTCACCACGAGGAGGTCGCAGCCCTTGCGCTTCAGCTTGGCCCGTCCGTTGGCGAGGACGTCGTCGGTCTCGGCGGCGAAACCGACGACCACCTGTCCCGGGCGGGCCCGGTCCGCGGCGATCTCCGCGAGGATGTCCGGGTTGCGCACCAGGGTGATCGGCGCGGGTTCCCGGTCGTCCTTCTTCTTGATCTTCCCGGTGGCGTACGTGGCCGGGCGGAAGTCCGCGACCGCCGCGGCCATGACCACGGCGTCGGCGTCCGCCGCGGCGCTCAGCACGGCCTCGCGCAGTTCCACGGCGGTGCCCACCGGGACCACGTCCACGCCGGCCGGGTCCGGCAGCGAGGCGTTCGCCGCGACCAGGGTGACGCGGGCGCCCCGGGCGGCGGCGGTGCGTGCCAGGGCGTAGCCCTGCTTGCCCGAGGAGCGGTTGCCGAGGAAGCGGACCGGGTCGAGGGGCTCCCGGGTGCCGCCGGCGCTCACGACGACGTGCCGTCCGGCGAGGTCGGGCTCGGCCACGCCGCGGGCGAGGACGCGTCGGCACACCTCGAAGATCTCGCCCGGGTCCGGCAGCCGCCCCTTGCCGGTGTCGACGCCGGTGAGGCGGCCGACGGCGGGTTCGACGACGACGGCACCGCGACGACGCAGCGTCGCCACGTTCTCCTGGGTGGCGGGGTGCTCCCACATCTCGGTGTGCATGGCGGGGGCGAAGACGACCGGGCAGCGGGCCGTGAGCAGGGTGTTGGTGAGGAGGTCGTCGGCGAGTCCGTGAGCGGCCTTGGCGAGCATGTCCGCGGTGGCCGGAGCGACGACGACCAGGTCGGCGTGCTGGCCGATGCGCACGTGCGGGACCTGGTGGACGTCGTCCCACACCTCGGTGGACACCGGGTTGCCCGAGAGAGCGGACCAGGTGGCGGCGCCGACGAACTGCAGCGCGGAGGCGGTGGGGACGACCCGGACCTCGTGTCCCGACTCGGTGAACCTGCGCAGCAGCTCGCAGGCCTTGTACGCGGCGATACCGCCGCTGACCCCCAGGACGACCTTGGGCTTGTCCACCGTCTCTCCCCGGCTCGGATAACGCGCTCGGACCACGCGTACGACCCATCACACACCACAGGCCCGACAGTCGGACTGCCGGGCCTGTGGAAAAGTCAGCGCGAGGCTGAAAATAGTACCGCCGGGTGTTACTGCGCCGGGCCTTCGATGGCCTCGGACGTCAGCAGCCCCGCGTTGATCTCGCGCAGGGCGATCGAGAGCGGCTTCTCGTGGACGTGGGTGTCGACGAGCGGACCGACGTACTCGAGGAGGCCCTCGCCGAGCTGCGAGTAGTACGCGTTGATCTGGCGGGCCCGCTTGGCCGCGTAGATCACGAGGCTGTACTTCGAGTCCGTGGCCTCGAGAAGCTCGTCGATCGGCGGGTTGATGATGCCCTCGGGCGCGGAGATGGAAGAGGACACGCTCTACCTTCCGATGGATGGGAAAGATTCAGTCGGGTGACCGGTCGGCCGATCGGTCGGGACCGGCGGACCAGGAACGATCACACGACGTTCGTCAAGGCTAGCAGCTCGCGGGCCACGTCCTCGACGGAGGTGTTGACCAGGGTCTGGTCGAACTCCGGCTCGGCCGCCAGCTCGACCGTGGCCGCGGCGAGGCGGCGCTCGATCACCTCCGGCGGCTCGGTCCCCCGCCCGGTGAGCCTACGCACCAGTTCGTCCCAGGAGGGCGGGGCCAGAAACACGAGCTGCGCCTCGGGCATGGACTCGCGGACCTGCCGTGCGCCCTGAAGGTCGATCTCCAGGAGCACCGGCTCACCGGCCTCCAGGCGCTCCAGTACGGCCGCGCGGGGCGTGCCGTAGCGGTTTCCCGCGAACTCCGCCCACTCCAGCAGCTCACCGTTGGCGATCAGCTTGTCCATCTCGTCGTCGGTGACGAAGAAGTAGTGGACGCCGTGCTGCTCGCCGGGGCGGGGCCGGCGGGTCGTCGCCGAGACCGACAGCCATACCTCGGGGTGTTCCTTGCGCATATGGGCGACGACCGTGCTCTTGCCGACCCCCGAGGGGCCGGAGAGCACGGTCAGCCGCGGACGTGCGTCCGGGGGTACGGGGGACGTCCCCCGGGGTGTTGCAGCCATGCAGCGATTATTCCAGCAATCCCGGAGTGGTCCGGACTCAGCTGCCGGTGCTGCCGAACTCGCGCTCCAGGGAGGCGATCTGGTTGGAACCGAGCCCGCGCACGCGGCGGCTCTCGGAGATGCCCAGTCGCTCCATGATCTGCTTGGCGCGGACCTTGCCCACGCCCGGCAGGGACTCGAGGAGGGCGGAGACCTTCATCTTGCCGATGACGTCGTTCTCCTGGCCCTGCTTGATGACCTCGTGGAGGGAGGCGCCGGAGTGCTTGAGTCGATTCTTGACCTCGGCCCGCTCCCGGCGAGCCGCGGCGGCCTTTTCGAGCGCGGCTGCGCGCTGTTCAGGGGTAAGGGGCGGAAGAGCCACGCCTACGTCACCTCGGATGTCGAACTGTCGGATACGGACCGGTGAGGAACCTAGTCGCCCCACACCTGGGGAGCCACGAGCAACACGCTCGCCCGTTGACTCTTCCCGGAGACTAGCGTCCAAGTCCTCCAGAGTCAGCGAGAACAGCGGAAAAGTCCTGGTCAGCCTCCGTCAGGACGGACATTCCAGACATACCGCCTCGGATTTGAGGATGTATCCGGGCTCAGGCCGCCGTGACCGCGCTGCGGATCTCCTCCGCGAAGCGGTCCGCGGCCGTCCGCAACGCCTCCACATCGGGACCGTGACGGAGAACACCCCGGCTGACGTTGGGTACGACGTTGCGCGACACGGCGCCGAAGACCGTCGCCAGGTCCGCGGGGGCGGCTCCCTGGGCACCGATGCCGGGTGCCAGGAGCGGGCCGTTGATGTCCAGGTCGTACGACGACAGGTCGCCGAGGGTGGCGCCGACCACCGCCCCGAAGGAGCCGAGGGGCTCCTCGCCCGCGTTCTCGGCGGCCAGGTGCGCCAGCATCGTCGCACCGACGCCGCGTCCGTCGGTCCGCACCGCGTGCTGGACCTCCCCGCCCTCGGGGTTGGAGGTCAGCGCCAGCACGAAGAGGCCCGCGCCGTTCTCGCGCGCCATGTCCACGGCCGGCTTCAGGGAGCCGTAGCCGAGGTACGGCGAGACGGTGAGCGCGTCGGAGAACAGCGGGGCGCCCCTGAGCAGGAAGGACTCGGCGTAGGCGGCCATGGTCGAGCCGATGTCGCCGCGCTTGGCGTCCATGACGACCAGCGCGCCGGCCGCCCGGGCCTCCTCGACCGACTTCTCCAGGACGGCGACGCCGCGCGAACCGAAGCGCTCGAAGAAGGCGCTCTGCGGTTTGAGGACGGCCACCCGGTCGGCCACCGCCTCCACGACGGTGCGGCTGAAGCGCTCCAGGCCCGCCACGTCGTCGTTCAGGCCCCAGTCGGCGAGCAGGGAGGCGTGCGGGTCGATGCCGACGCACAGCGGGCCGCGCTCGTCCATCGCGCGGCGCAGCCGGGCGCCGAAGGGTTCGAGTACCGTCGTGCCGCTCATCGGGGCTTCCTCACGTCGGCGCCGACCGCGTCGGCGAGGGTGGCGTACGGGCTCTGCCGCAGGCGCGCGGCGAGGCCCTTGTGGACGGCTCGGCCCCAGAAGGGCCCCTCGTAGATGAAGGCGCTGTAGCCCTGCACGAGCGTGGCACCGGCCAGGATGCGCTGCCAGGCGTCCTCGGCGCTCTCGACGCCGCCGACGCCCACCAGGGTGATCCGGTCGCCCACGCGCGCGTAGAGGCGGCGCAGCACCTCCAGGGACCGCTCCTTGAGGGGGGCGCCGGACAGGCCGCCGGTCTCCCGGACGAGGACGGGCGAGGAGGTGAGGCCCAGTCCCTCACGCGCGATGGTGGTGTTGGTGGCGATGATGCCGTCCAGCCCCAGCTCCACCGCCAGGTCGGCGACCGCGTCGACGTCCTCGTCGGCGAGGTCCGGCGCGATCTTGACCAGGAGGGGCACGCGCCGTGCGGTGACCGCGCGGTCGGCCGCCTCGCGGACGGCGCTCAGCAGCGGACGCAGGTGGTCCACCGCCTGGAGGTTGCGCAGGCCCGGCGTGTTCGGCGACGACACGTTGACGACCAGGTAGTCGGCGTACGGGGCCAGCCGCTCGGCCGACTTCACGTAGTCGTCGGCCGCCTCCTCCTCGGGCACCACCTTGGTCTTGCCGATGTTGACGCCGACGACCGTCCTGAAGACGGGCGTCCGGAAGGCCAGGCGGGCCGCCACGGCGAGCGAGCCGTCGTTGTTGAAGCCCATGCGGTTGATCAGGGCTCGGTCCCCGACGAGGCGGAACAGCCGCTTCTTGGGGTTGCCCGGCTGCGGCTCCCCCGTCACGGTGCCGATCTCGACGTGGTCGAAGCCGAGCATCGCCATCCCGTCGATGGCGACCGCGTTCTTGTCGAAGCCGGCGGCCAGGCCGAAGGGGCCGTGCATCCGCAGGCCGAAGGCCTCGGTGCGCAGCTCCTTGTACCGGGGGGCGAGCACGGCCGCGACGAAGGTGCGCAGGACGGGGACGCGGACGGCGCGGCGGATCCAGCGGAAGGCCAGGTGGTGCGCGGTCTCCGGGTCCATGCGTCGGAAGACCAGGCGGAAGAAGAGTTCGTACATCTCTCAGGCTCTCGGTGTCCTCATGAGGAACTGCCCTCATGAAGAGGGGGACACCGTTTCCGGTGTCCCCCTCGGGGCTGCTAGTCGCGGGCCGCGGTCAGGAACTCGGCGTGTTCCTGGAGGGAGCGCACTCCCACGTCGCCGTGGTTGAGGGCGTCGATGCCCTGGACCGCCGCGGCGAGCGCCTGGACCGTCGTCAGGCACGGCACGGAACGGGCCACGGCCGCCGTGCGGATGTCGTAGCCGTCCAGGCGGCCTCCGGTGCCGTACGGGGTGTTCACGATGAGGTCGACCTGACCGTCGTGGATCAGCTGGACGATGGTCTTCTCGCCGTTCGGCCCGGTTCCTTCGGACTGCTTGCGCACGACGGTGGCGTTGATGCCGTTGCGCCTGAGGACCTCGGCGGTGCCGGAGGTGGCCATCAGCTCGAAGCCGTGGGCCACCAGCTCACGGGCCGGGAAGATCATCGAGCGCTTGTCGCGGTTGGCGACCGAGATGAACGCCCGTCCCTTGGTCGGCAGCGGGCCGTACGCGCCCGCCTGCGACTTGGCGTAGGCCGTGCCGAAGACGGAGTCGATGCCCATGACCTCGCCGGTGGAGCGCATCTCCGGGCCGAGGACGGTGTCGACGCCGCGGCCGTGGATGTCCCGGAAGCGGGACCACGGCATCACGGCCTCCTTGACGGAGATCGGCGCGTCCAGCGGCAGCTCGCCGCCGTCGCCGGTGGCCGGCAGCAGCCCCTCGGCGCGCAGCTCGGCGATGGTGGCGCCGAGCGAGATGCGCGCGGCGGCCTTGGCCAGCGGCACCGCCGTCGCCTTCGAGGTGAAGGGGACGGTGCGCGAGGCGCGCGGGTTGGCCTCCAGGACGTAGAGGATGTCCCCGGCCAGGGCGAACTGGATGTTGATCAGGCCGCGCACGCCGACGCCCGCGGCGATGCCCTCGGTGGAGGCGCGCAGCCGCTTGATGTCGAAGCCGCCCAGCGTGATGGGGGGCAGGGCGCACGCCGAGTCGCCGGAGTGGATACCGGCCTCCTCGATGTGCTCCATGACGCCGCCGAGGTACAGCTCCTCGCCGTCGTACAGGGCGTCGACGTCGATCTCGATGGCGTCGTCCAGGAAGCGGTCGACCAGGACCGGGCGGGACGGGCTGATCTCGGTCGACTCGGCGATGTACGCCTCCAGGCGGGTCTCGTCGTAGACGATCTCCATGCCCCGTCCGCCGAGGACGTAGGAGGGCCGGACGAGGACGGGGTAGCCGATCTCGTCGGCGATGGCCTTGGCCTCGGTGAAGGTGGTGGCGGTGCCGTGCTTGGGAGCGGGCAGGCCCGCCTCCTTCAGGACCCGGCCGAAAGCGCCGCGGTCCTCGGCGGCGTGGATGGCCTCGGGCGAGGTGCCGACGACCGGCACGCCGTTGTCCTTGAGCGCCTGGGACAGGCCCAGCGGGGTCTGGCCGCCGAGCTGGACGATCACGCCCGCGATGGGGCCGGCCTGCTTCTCCGCGTGGACGATCTCCAGGACGTCCTCCAGCGTGAGCGGCTCGAAGTACAGCCGGTCGGAGGTGTCGTAGTCGGTGGAGACGGTCTCCGGGTTGCAGTTGACCATCACGGTCTCGTAGCCGGCGTCGCTGAGCGCGAAGGAGGCGTGGACGCAGGAGTAGTCGAACTCGATGCCCTGGCCGATGCGGTTCGGACCGGAGCCCAGGATGATCACCGCGGGCTTCTCGCGCGGCGCGACCTCGGTCTCCTCGTCGTAGGAGGAGTAGAAGTACGGCGTCCGCGCGGCGAACTCGGCGGCGCAGGTGTCGACCGTCTTGTAGACCGGGCGGATGCCGAGCGCGTGGCGGACCTCGCGGACGACGTCCTCGCGCAGGCCGCGGATCTCACCGATCTGCTGGTCGGAGAAGCCGTGCCGCTTGGCCTCGGCGAGCAGGGCGGCGGTCAGCTCGGGCGCCTCGGCGAGCTCGTCGGCGATCTCCTTGATCAGGAAGAGCTGGTCGACGAACCACGGGTCGATCTTCGTGTACTCGAAGACCTCCTCGGGCGTGGCGCCGGCGCGGATGGCCTGCATGACGGCGTTGATCCGGCCGTCGGTGGGCCGGACGGCCTCTTCGAGGAGAGCGGCCTTGTCGCCGGGTTCGCCGACGAAGGTGAACTGGCTGCCCTTCTTCTCCAGCGAGCGCAGCGCCTTCTGGAAGGCCTCGGTGAAGTTGCGGCCGATGGCCATGGCCTCGCCGACCGACTTCATGGTGGTGGTCAGCGTGGAGTCAGCCGACGGGAACTTCTCGAAGGCGAAGCGCGGAGCCTTGACCACCACGTAGTCGAGCGTCGGCTCGAAGGAGGCCGGGGTCTCCTGCGTGATGTCGTTGGGGATCTCGTCCAGTGTGTAGCCCACGGCGAGCTTGGCCGCGATCTTCGCGATCGGGAAGCCGGTCGCCTTGGAGGCGAGCGCCGAGGAACGCGACACGCGGGGGTTCATCTCGATGACGATGACGCGGCCGTCGGCCGGGTTCACCGCGAACTGGATGTTGCAGCCGCCGGTGTCGACGCCGACCTCGCGGATGATCGCGATGCCGACGTCGCGCAGCACCTGGTACTCGCGGTCGGTCAGCGTCATCGCGGGCGCGACGGTGATCGAGTCGCCGGTGTGGACGCCCATGGGGTCGAAGTTCTCGATGGAGCAGACGACCACGACGTTGTCGTTCTTGTCGCGCATCAGCTCCAGCTCGTACTCCTTCCAGCCGAGGATGGACTCCTCCAGGAGCACCTCGGTGGTCGGCGAGAGGGTGAGGCCCTGCCCGGCGATGCGGCGCAGCTCCTCCTCGTCGTGCGCGAAGCCGGAGCCGGCGCCGCCCATGGTGAAGGAGGGGCGGACGACGACCGGGTAGCCGCCGAGCTCCTCGACACCCTTGAGGACGTCGTCCATGGAGTGGCAGATGTAGGAGCGGGCCGACTCGCCGTGCCCGATCTTCTTGCGGACCTCCTCGACGACCTCCTTGAACAGGTCGCGGTCCTCGCCCTTGTTGATGGCCTCCACGTTGGCGCCGATGAGCTCGACGCCGTACTTCTCCAGGACGCCGTTGCCGTGCAGCGAGATGGCGGTGTTGAGCGCCGTCTGGCCGCCCAGGGTGGGCAGCAGCGCGTCGGGGCGCTCCTTGGCGATGATCTTCTCGACGAACTCGGGGGTGATCGGCTCGACGTAGGTGGCGTCGGCGATCTCCGGGTCGGTCATGATCGTCGCCGGGTTGGAGTTCACCAGGATGACGCGCAGGCCCTCGGCCTTGAGCACGCGGCAGGCCTGGGTGCCGGAGTAGTCGAACTCGGCGGCCTGGCCGATGACGATCGGGCCGGAGCCGATGACCAGGACGGACTGGATATCGGTGCGCTTAGGCACGCTGGCCCTCCATCGAAGCGGTGCTCATCAAAGACGTGAAGCGGTCGAACAGGTAGGCGGCGTCGTGCGGGCCGGCCGCCGCCTCGGGGTGGTACTGGACGCTGAAGGCCGGCTTGTCGAGCAGCCGCAGGCCCTCCACCACGTTGTCGTTGAGGCAGACGTGGGAGACCTCGGCGCGCCCGTAGGGGGTGTCGGAGACCTTGTCGAGCGGGGCGTCGACGGCGAAGCCGTGGTTGTGCGCGGTGACCTCGACCTTGCCGGTCGTACGGTCCTGCACCGGCTGGTTGATGCCGCGGTGGCCGTACTTCAGCTTGAAGGTGCCGAAGCCGAGGGCACGGCCCAGGATCTGGTTGCCGAAGCAGATGCCGAACAGCGGGGTACCGCGCTCCAGGACGCCCCGCATCACGGAGACCGGGTGGTCGGCGGTGGCGGGGTCGCCGGGGCCGTTGGAGAAGAACACGCCGTCGGGGTTGACGGCGTAGACGTCCTCGACGGTGGCCGTGGCGGGCAGGACGTGCACCTCGATGCCGCGCTCGGCCATGCGGTGCGGGGTCATGCCCTTGATGCCGAGGTCGATCGCGGCGACGGTGAACTTCTTCTCGCCGATCGCCGGGACGACGTACGCCTCGGTGGTGGCGACCTCGGCGGAGAGGTCGGCGCCGGTCATCTCGGGGGCTTCCTGGACGCGGGCCAGCAGCGCGGCGTCGTCCTGGAGCGCCTCGCCGCTGAAGATGCCGACGCGCATGGCGCCGCGCTCGCGCAGGTGGCGGGTGAGGGCGCGGGTGTCGATGCCGGAGATGCCGACGACGCCCTGGGCGGCCAGCTCCTCGTCCAGCGTGCGCGTCGAGCGCCAGCTGGAGGGCACGCGCGCGGGGTCGCGCACGACGTAGCCGGAGACCCAGATCTTCTTGGACTCCATGTCCTCGTCGTTGACGCCGGTGTTGCCCACGTGCGGCGCGGTCATCACGACGACCTGGCGGTGGTACGACGGGTCGGTGAGGGTCTCCTGGTAGCCGGTCATACCGGTGGAGAACACGGCTTCGCCGAACGTGGCCCCCACGGCCCCGTAGGCACGGCCGCGGAAGATCCGGCCGTCCTCCAGGACGAGTACGGCGGGAGTCCTGGTCACTCCCCTGGTGGAGGTCGTCATCGTGCGCCTTCCGTTTCCGTCTTGTTGATCATGTCGTTCAGGGTCTCGACCCACTCGTTGTGCTCGGCCGCGTGGTCGGAGCGGAAACCGGAGTCGATCAGCTTGTCGCCGTGCTCCCAGGTGACGACCAGCAGGCCGCCCTCGGTGAGCACCTTGCCGGCGATGCCCTTGTCGAGCCGGGCCTCGCGCAGCGCGGTGACGGGGACGAAGAAGTCGGTCGCGCCGGGCCGCACCACGTCCAGTCCCGCGTCCGTCAGGGTGAGCTCGACCCGGCTGCGGGTGCCCAGGCCGTGCGCCACGATGCGGTCCAGCCACTGACCGGCGGTGGTGGAGCCGTGGTAGCGGCCGCTCATGCCCAGTCTCGCCGGGCCGGGGGCGTCCGGCGCGCCGAGCAGCTCCGGCAGGTCCGACTGGAGGGTGCTGCGCCACTTCCAGCCCTCGCGCATCAGCCAGTAGACGAGCGCGACGAACAGGCCGAGGCCGACGACCCAGCCGATACGGGCGGCCCAGTCGGTCACTTCCGCCGATTCCTTCTCGGCGGCCAGCAGGATTACAGGTGTCACGTGAGCTTCCCGTCGACGAGCGTGGCCTTGCCCCGCAGCCACGTGTGTGTCACACGGCCCGGCAGCTCACGCCCCTCGTAGGGGGTGTTGCGGCTGCGCGAGGCGAAGCCCGCGGGGTCCACCTGGCCACGGTATGCCGTGTCGACGAGGGTGAGGTTGGCGGGCTCACCAGCCGAGACGGGACGGCCGTGCCCGGTGGCCTGTCCGATCTGCGCGGGCTTGAAGGACATCCGGTCGGCGACGCCGGCCCAGTCCAGCAGGCCCGTGTCCACCATGGTCTCCTGGACCACCGACAGCGCGGTCTCCAGGCCCACCATGCCCATGGCGGCGGCGGCCCACTCGCAGTCCTTGTCCTCGTGCGGGTGCGGGGCGTGGTCGGTGGCGACGATGTCGATGGTGCCGTCGGCGAGCGCCTCGCGCAGGGCGAGCACGTCGCGCTCGGTGCGCAGCGGCGGGTTGACCTTGTAGACCGGGTTGTACGACCGGACCAGCTCGTCGGTGAGGAGCAGGTGGTGCGGGGTGACCTCGGCGGTGACGTCGATGCCGCGGGACTTGGCCCAGCGGACGATCTCGACGCTGCCGGCCGTCGACAGGTGGCAGATGTGGACGCGGGAGCCGACGTGCTCGGCGAGCAGCACGTCCCGCGCGATGATCGACTCCTCGGCGACGGCAGGCCAGCCGCCGAGGCCCAGCTCGGCGGAGACGACACCCTCGTTCATCTGGGCGCCCTCGGTGAGCCGGGGCTCCTGGGCGTGCTGGGCGACGACGCCGCCGAAGGCCTTCACGTACTCCAGGGCGCGGCGCATGATCACGGCGTCGTGGACGCACTTGCCGTCGTCGGAGAAGACGGTGACGCCGGCCGCGGACTCGTGCATGGCGCCCAGTTCGGCGAGCTTGCTGCCCTCCAGGCCGACGGTGACGGCGCCGATGGGCTGCACGTCGCAGTAGCCGGACTCCTGGCCGAGCCGCCAGACCTGCTCGACCACGCCGGCCGTGTCGGCGACCGGGAAGGTGTTGGCCATGGCGAAGACGTTGGTGTAGCCGCCGCTCGCCGCCGCGCGGGTGCCGGTCAGGACCGTCTCGGAGTCCTCGCGGCCGGGCTCGCGCAGGTGGGTGTGGAGGTCGACCAGGCCCGGCAGCAGCACCTTGCCGCCGGCCTCGACGACCTCGGCGCCCTCGGCGGAGAGGCCGGTGCCGACCTCGGCGACGGTACCGCCGTCGATCAGTACGTCCTGCGGCTCGCCGCCGAGCACCTTCGCACCGCGGATCAGGGTCTTGCTCATCGTCTTACTTCTCCTCGGTGGTGCGGGCGTGGGTGACGGCGGGCTCGTTGCCGCCGAGCAGCAGGTACAGGACGGCCATCCGGATGGAGACGCCGTTGGTGACCTGCTCCACGGCGGTGCAGCGGTCGGAGTCGGCGACCTCGGCGGTGATCTCCATGCCGCGCACCATCGGGCCGGGGTGCATCACGATGGCGTGGTCGGGCATCTTCGCCATGCGGTCGCCGTCGAGGCCGTAGCGGCGGGAGTACTCGCGCTCGGTGGGGAAGAACGCGGCGTTCATGCGCTCGCGCTGCACGCGCAGCAGCATCACCGCGTCGGACTTCGTCAGGGTGGAGTCGAGGTCGTAGGAGACGTCGCAGGGCCAGGTCTCGACGCCGACCGGCAGCAGCGTGGGCGGGGCGACGAGGGTGACCTCGGCGCCGAGGGTGTGCAGCAGGTCGACGTTGGAGCGGGCGACGCGGCTGTGCAGGATGTCGCCGACCAGGGTGACGCGGCGGCCGTCGAGGTCCTTGCCGAGACCGGCGTCGCGGCCGACCAGCCGGCGGCGCATGGTGAAGGCGTCCAGGAGTGCCTGCGTGGGGTGCTGGTGGGTGCCGTCACCGGCGTTGATGACGTGGGCGTCGATCCAGCCGGAGGTGGCCAGGCGGTAGGGGGCGCCGGAGGCGCCGTGCCGGATGACGACGGCGTCGACGCCCATGGCCTCCAGGGTCTGCGCGGTGTCCTTGAGCGACTCGCCCTTGGAGACGCTCGATCCCTTGGCGGTGAAGTTGATGACGTCCGCCGACAGGCGCTTCTCGGCCGCCTCGAAGGAGATCCGGGTCCGGGTCGAGTCCTCGAAGAAGAGGTTGACGACGGTACGGCCGCGCAGGGTCGGCAGTTTCTTGATCGGCCGGTCCGCGACCCGGGCCATCTCCTCGGCGGTGTCGAGGATCAGGACGGCGTCGTCGCGGGTGAGGTCGGCGGCCGAGATGAGATGACGCTGCATCTGACAGGCTCCGTAGGGCGATTCTTGCGGAAGAGCGGGATGATTCGGGCGGCCGGGCATGCGTGTGGGCACACCGAGCGGGCGTACGGCACGCGGGCGCGTACGCGGGGTGCTACGGGTGGGCGCCCGGGGCGGCCGGCTTGGCACCGAGCAGCACGGTGTCGCGACCGTCCTCCTCGGCGAGCTGGACCTTGACCGTCTCCCGCAGCGACGTCGGGAGGTTCTTGCCGACGTAGTCGGCGCGGATGGGCAGTTCACGGTGGCCGCGGTCGACGAGGACCGCCAGCTGCACCGCGCGCGGGCGGCCGATGTCGTTCAGCGCGTCCAGGGCGGCGCGGATGGTCCGGCCGGAGAAGAGCACGTCGTCGACGAGGACGACCAGGCGGCCGTCGATGCCGTCCCCGGGGATCTCGGTGCGGGCCAGCGCGCGCGGCGGGTGCATGCGCAGGTCGTCGCGGTACATGGTGATGTCGAGCGATCCGACCGGGATCTTGCGCTCGGTGATCTGCTCGAGCTTGTCGGCGAGCCGGCGGGCGAGGAAGACGCCCCGGGTCGGGATGCCGAGGAGCACCACGTCGTCGGCGCCCTTGGCGCGTTCGACGATCTCGTGGGCGATGCGGGTCAGGACCCGCGCGATGTCGGGCCCTTCGAGAACGGGCCTCGCGTCCGACTGCGCGTCGGCCTGTGTGCCCGGCTCGTCACGCTCGTCGTGCCTGCTGTGCTTGTCCATACGAAACGGACCTCCTTCTCCGCCTCACGGGACGGACCTTAAAGGACGTCGGGATGTGCGTCACCCACGGTATCAGGCTCACAGAGCGGCCCCGATGACCCCCCGGACACTCCCCCGTCACCCTTCCGCCGCCCCGATGTCACCCGCTTGGAGCAATGGAGTGCGGATATCACGGAAGCGTCGGTGCGGACCATTCGGCTTGACGCAGCAGAGTAACGCTGCGTAACCTCACAGTGAGTCACCAGCCGCGCGGCACGCAACAGCAGTCCGCGTCGACACCTTGTCCGGGGAGCCATATGTCCAGCGAATACGCCAAACAGCTCGGGGCCAAGCTCCGGGCCATCCGCACCCAGCAGGGCCTTTCCCTCCACGGTGTCGAGGAGAAGTCACAGGGCCGCTGGAAGGCCGTCGTGGTCGGCTCGTACGAGCGCGGTGACCGTGCCGTGACCGTGCAGCGCCTCGCCGAGCTGGCGGATTTCTACGGCGTCCCCGTCCAGGAGCTGCTGCCGGGCACCACCCCCGGCGGTGCCGCCGAGCCGCCGCCGAAGCTGGTCCTGGACCTGGAGCGGCTGGCCACGGTGCCGGCCGAGAAGGCGGGCCCGCTGCAGCGGTACGCGGCCACGATCCAGTCGCAGCGCGGTGACTACAACGGCAAGGTGCTCTCGATCCGCCAGGACGACCTGCGCACGCTCGCCGTCATCTACGACCAGTCCCCCTCGGTCCTCACCGAGCAGCTCATCAGCTGGGGCGTCCTGGACGCGGACGCGCGCCGCGCGGTGGCGTCCCACGAGGAGCTCTGAGCCGAGGCAGGCTCAGCAGAAACGTGCCGCCGGGGTGGCCGGGACCATGGGTTCCGGCCACCCCGGCGGTTTTGTCATGATCCCGGGCGGGCGACGCGGCCGGGAGAACGCCGGAGGGCCCACAGCACGTGGCTGTGGGCCCTCCGGCATGGTGGGTGTCTCCCGCGGTGCCGCTCAGCTCTCGTCGTCGCGACGCAGCGAGGGCTTGAGATCCTTCAGCCGGCCGAGCAGGCCGTTGACGAACGCGGGCGACTCGCCCGTGGAGAACTCCTTCGCCAGCTGCACCATCTCGTCCAGGACGACGGCGTCCGGGGTCGCGTCCATCCAGATCAGCTCGTACGCGCCGAGACGCAGGATGTTGCGGTCGACGACCGGCATGCGGTCCAGCGTCCAGCCGACCGAGTACTGGGCGATGAGCTCGTCGATGCGCTTGGCGCGCCCGGCGTAGCCCTCGACCAGCTCCATCGTGTACTCGCTCACCGGCGGCTGCCGGGTGTCGGACCGGGAGTGCCGCACCCAGTCGGCGAGCACCGTCAGGACGTCGGCGCCGCGCTGATCGCCCTCGAAGAGGATCTGGAAGGCGCGCTTGCGGGCCGTGTTGCGGGCAGCCACGGTTAGCTGTTCACCCGGCCGAGGTAGTCGCTCGTGCGGGTGTCGACCTTGATCTTCTCACCGGTGGTGATGAAGAGCGGGACGTTGATCTGGTGACCGGTCTCCAGGACGGCGGGCTTGGTGCCGCCGGTGGAGCGGTCGCCCTGGACGCCCGGCTCGGTCTCCTGGACGACCAGCTCGACGGCGGCCGGCAGCTCGACGAAGAGCACCTCGCCCTCGTGCTGGGCGACGGTGGCGGTGAAGCCCTCGATCAGGAAGTTGGCGGCGTCGCCGACGGCCTTGCGGTCGACGTGCAGCTGGTCGTAGGTCTCCATGTCCATGAAGACGAAGTACTCGCCGTCCATGTAGGAGAACTGCATGTCACGCTTGTCGACAGTGGCCGTCTCGACCTTGACGCCGGCGTTGAAGGTCTTGTCGACGACCTTGCCGGAAAGCACGTTCTTGAGCTTGGTGCGCACGAAGGCCGGGCCCTTGCCGGGCTTGACGTGCTGGAACTCGACGACGGACCAGAGCTGGCCGCCTTCGAGCTTGAGCACCATGCCGTTCTTGAGGTCGTTCGTGGAAGCCACGGTTGCGGAATCTCCTGGACTGGACTGACGTGGACGACCCCGGTGCAGACATGCGCACAGCGCGAGGCTAGAGCGCGAGCAGCTCCTTGGTCGTGATGGTGAGTAGCTCGGGTCCGCCGTCCGCCTCGGGGCGCACGACGAGCGTGTCATCGATCCGGACCCCGCCCCGGCCCGGGAGGTGGACCCCCGGTTCGACGGTGACCGGCACACAAGCGTCCAGTTTACCCATGGCCGCGGGGGCCAACTGCGGGTCCTCGTCGATTTCGAGTCCGACGCCGTGACCGGTGAGGCTCGGAAGGTTCTCCGCGTACCCGGCCGAGTCCAGTGCCTGGCGGGCCGCGCGGTCCACATCACGGCAGGCGGCGCCCGGTGCGAGGGCCTCCCGGCCGGCCCGCTGGGCGGAGAAGACGAGGTCGTACAACTCGATCTGCCAGTCGGCCGGCGAGGTGCCGATGACGAACGTACGGCCGATCTCGCAGCGGTAACCACGGTAGGTCGCGCCGAGGCAGACGGAGAGGAAGTCCCCCTCCTCCACCCGCCGGTCGGTGGGCCGGTGGCCGCGGCGCCCCGAGTTCGGGCCGGTGCCGACGGAGGTGGGGAACGCGGGGCCGTCGGCCCCGTGGTCGACCAGGCGGCGCTCCAGTTCCAGGGCGAGGTGCCGCTCGGTCCGGCCGACCAGGATGGACTCCAGGAGTTCACCGAGGGCCTGGTCGGCGATCTCGGCGCCGATGCGCAGGCAGGAGATCTCCTCCTCGTCCTTGACGACCCTGAGCTGCTCGACCGCCTGGCCGAGGTCGGTCAGGCGCAGCCGGGGTGCGACCGAGCCCATGGCGCGGTGCCGGACGACGGTGAGGTGGTGGTCCTCGGTGGCGAGGGACTCCGCGCCCTGGGCCGCG
Source organism: Streptomyces ambofaciens ATCC 23877 (assembly GCF_001267885.1). Classification (NCBI taxonomy): domain Bacteria; kingdom Bacillati; phylum Actinomycetota; class Actinomycetes; order Kitasatosporales; family Streptomycetaceae; genus Streptomyces; species Streptomyces ambofaciens. The sequence continues at coordinate 1,587,684 of NZ_CP012382.1, forward strand.
GCGAGGCCGGCGGCCGAGACGGCCGGATCGCCGCCGGGTCCGGGCAGCGCGCGCACCGGGAGGGACTCGTCCGGCCGGCCCTGCGTGGGCCGGTCGTCCGGTGGGCCGGAGCAGACCAGCAGATCCTCGGTCTTGCCCAGCAGCAGCACGGCGCCGTGCGGGGCGGCGCCCGCGAGATAGCGCACGTTGGCGGGCCGGGAGACGAGCGCCGCCGCGCTGCCGCCCGCGTTGCAGCGTTCTCGTAGGCGCGTCCGGCGGGCCGCGTACACCTCTGACATGAGCCGAGCGTAAGAGCTCCGCTCGAAGGGCGCCGCTCGGGAGAGGCCGACTGGGCACGCCGGGTGCGCCGACCGGGGTGGGGACGGCCGTCGTGGGGCGCCCGCGGCACCGGTGCGGGCGGATCGCGCGGTCTTCCGCGCTCCTCACCCCGGCTCGGTCGCCCGCGTCACCAGGTGGGCGGGCTCGCTATGGAACGGGACAGGACCTCGTCCAGGATCCGGGCCGTCTCCGGCACGTCGAGGGTGGAGTTGTCGATGATCGGCAGGCCCGAGCCGTACCAGCCGGCCATCCGGCCGTGGATGCGGGCCACCTCCTCGTCGGTGAGACGGCGGTTGCCGCTGCGTTCGGCGTTGCGCTCCAGGACGACGTCCAGGCCCGGCAGGAGGACGACCGGGAGCAGGCCGGGGCCCACGTGTCGCTTCCAGCCGCCGAGTCCGACGACCGGGCGGTCCGGGAAGACGGCGTCGTCGAGGATGCAGGAGATGCCGTTGGCGAGGAAGTTGCGTGCGGAGAAGCCGCAGGTGCGGCGGGCGAGGCGGTACTGGGCCTCGGAGTTCTCGTTCCACCCGGTCTGGGGGTCGGCGAAGCCGGAGCGGACCCATTCGCGGACGTCGTCGAGGCTGATGTGCGCGGTGGGGACCCTGCGGTGGTCGGCCCAGTACTTGGCGACGCTGGTCTTGCCGGCGCCCGCGGGTCCGATGAGCAGCACCGCGAGGGTGGTCGTCGTGGGGTCGGGGGCCGCGGCCGGGGGCACGGCCACGGGGCCCCCGGGCGGCAGCGGTACATGACCGGTGGTGTCCGGCGGGGGCGGGACGGGCGCCGCCTGGTGCGGTCCCGGGGCCCGGTGCGGGGCCGCGGCCTGCTGGGGCGCCACCGGGGGCGGGGCCTGCATCGGGTAGCCCGGCGCCGCGGGCGGCGGCACGGGGGCGGGGCCCTGGTGCGGGCCCGGGTGGTGCGCGGCCGGGGACCAGCCGACGGCCGGTCCGTGCCCCGGCTGATGGGGCGGCGGCAGCGGAGAACCCACTGCGTGCTGCATCCGGTGCCACTCCGTCTCGTACAGGCGATGGGCGCTGACAGCAGGAGAGGTCCCCCCGCTTTCCCCCACACCCTAAAGGGCCTGGGAGGACGACCGACCGAACGGTACCGCCCCCGGCCGTCGTTTGGTGAACGGCCGGGGGCGGTACGAAGTGCCCGTCGCGCACGGCGGATCGGACCTAAGGTGCGCCGGGGTACTACTCGCCCACCTCGCCGTAGGCGGCGAGGAGGACGGCCGGGTCGGGTCCCTCCAGCACGGTGGGCCTGGCGAGGCCGTCCAGGACGATGAAGCGCAGCAGGTCGCCGCGGGACTTCTTGTCGATCTTCATGTTCTCGACGAGCTTGGGCCACTGGTCGTGGCGGTAGTGCAGCGGCAGCCCGACCGCTCCGAGGATGCTGCGGTGGCGGTCGGCGGTGGCGTCGTCCAGCCGGCCCGCGAGGCGGCCCAGTTCGGCGGCGAAGTGCATGCCCACCGAGACCGCGGCACCGTGGCGCCACTTGTAGCGCTCGTTCTTCTCGATGGCGTGGCCGAGCGTGTGTCCGTAGTTGAGGATCTCGCGGCGGCCGGCCTCCTTGAGGTCGGAGGAGACGACCTCCGCCTTCACCCTGATCGAGCGCACGATCAGCTCGGCCGTGTGCGGTCCGGCCGGGGTGCGCGCGGCCTGTGGGTCGGACTCGATCAGGTCGAGGATCGCCGGGTCGGCGATGAAGCCGGCCTTGATGACCTCGGCGAGGCCCGAGACGTAGTCGTTGACCGGGAGGGAGTCCAGCGCCGCCAGGTCGCACAGGACGCCGGCGGGCGGGTGGAAGGAGCCGACGAGGTTCTTGCCCTCGGCGGTGTTGATGCCGGTCTTGCCGCCGACGGCCGCGTCCACCATGGCCAGCACGGTGGTCGGGACGGCGATCCAGCGCACGCCGCGCAGCCAGGTCGCGGCCACGAATCCGGCCAGGTCGGTGCTGGCGCCGCCGCCGACACCGACGACGACGTCGGTACGGGTGAAACCGGACTGGCCGAGCGCCTTCCAGCAGTAGGCGGCGACCTCGGCGGTCTTCGCCTCCTCGGCGTTGGGCACCTGGATGGCGACGGCCTCGTAGCCCTGCTCGGCGAGGTCGGCGCGCAGCGCGTCGCCGGTCTCGGCCAGGGCCTCGGGGTGGATCACCGCGACCCGCTTGGCCTGGGCGCCGATCAGGCCGCCGAGCTCGCCCAGGAGCTGCCGTCCCACCAGGACCTCGTAGGGGTCGGACCCCTCGGTGCCGCCGACCTGGATCCGGGTGACTGCCTCGCTCATGCTTCCTTCAACTCCAGTGCGTCCAGGGCGGCTCGGGTGACTTCTTCGGGCGTACGGCCGTCCGTGGCCACGACGACCGTGGCGACCTCCTCGTAGAGGTGGCGGCGGGCCTCCATCAGCTCGCGCCACTGCCTGCGCGGGTTGACCGCCAGCAGGGGGCGGGCGGCGTTCAGACCGGTCCGCCTGACGGCCTCCTCGACGTCCATCGAGAGGTACACGACACGCTGCCCGGCGAGCAGGCCGCGGGTGTCCGCGTCCAGGATCGCGCCGCCGCCGAGGGCGAGGACGCCGTCGTGCTCGGCGAGCGCCCGGTGCACGGTCTCCTTCTCCAGGGCCCGGAAGGCCGCCTCACCCTCGTCGACGAAGATGTCGGCGATGGTGCGCCCCTGACCGGCGACGATGTCCTCGTCCGTGTCCCGGTAGCCGACGCCGAGCCGCTCGGCGAGGAGCTGTCCCACGGTGGACTTGCCGACGCCCATCGGGCCGACGAGGACGAGCAGCGGGGCGGCGCTCACCGGATGGCCAGGTGGTCGAGGTAGGAGGTGACGTTGCGGCGGGTCTCGGCCACGCTGTCGCCGCCGAACTTCTCGGCCACCGCGTCCGCCAGGACCAGGGCGACCATCGCCTCGGCGACGATGCCGGCGGCCGGGACCGCGGAGACGTCGGAGCGCTGGTGGTGGGCGGCGGCTTCCTCGCCGGTGGTGACGTCGACGGTCTTCAGGGCACGGGGGACGGTGGCGATGGGCTTCATCGCGGCGCGCACCCGCAGCAGCTCGCCGGTGGTCAGACCGCCCTCGGTGCCACCGGAGCGGCCGGAGACCCGCCGGATGCCCTCGGGCGTGTTGACGATCTCGTCGTGCGCCTCGGACCCGGGCACCCGGGCCAGCTCGAAGCCGTCGCCGACCTCGACGCCCTTGATCGCCTGGATGCCCATCAGCGCGGCGGCGAGGCGGGCGTCCAGCCGGCGGTCCCAGTGCACGTGCGAGCCGAGGCCCACGGGGACGCCGTAGGCGAGCACCTCGACGACGCCGCCGAGCGTGTCGCCGTCCTTGTGCGCCTGGTCGACCTCGGCGACCATCGCCTTCGAGGCGTCCGCGTCCAGGCAGCGCAGCGGGTCGGCGTCGAGCTTGTCGACGTCGCCCGGCGTGGGGTACACACCCCGCGGAGCCTTCACGGAGCACAGCTCGACGACATGGCTGACGATCTCGACGCCCGTCGTCTCCTTCAGGTACGACCGGGCGACCGCGCCCAGGGCGACACGGGCCGCCGTCTCACGGGCGGAGGCACGCTCCAGCACCGGACGGGCCTCGTCGAAGCCGTACTTCTGCATACCGGCGAGGTCGGCGTGGCCGGGCCGGGGGCGGGTCAGCGGGGCGTTGCGGGCGAGGCCGGCGAGCACCTCGGGGTCGACCGGGTCGGCCGCCATGACCTGCTCCCACTTCGGCCACTCGGTGTTGCCCACCATGACCGCGACCGGGGAACCGAGGGTGAGGCCGTGCCGGACGCCGCCCAGGAAGGTGACCTCGTCCCGCTCGAACTTCATCCGCGCACCGCGTCCATAGCCGAGCCGCCGCCTCGCCAGATGGTCCGCCACCATGTCCGTGGTGATCGGCACGCCGGCGGGCAGTCCCTCCAGCGTCGCGACGAGTGCGGGACCGTGGGACTCCCCCGCGGTCAGCCAGCGCAACCTGCTCAACGATGCTCCTCAGTGCTCGCGCCCCGGTATGCCCTGCGCACGCGTCTGCTCCGCGTGCGGCAACGGCCCGACCGGGTGCGCGGCCCCGGTCCGCCACTGACGATCCTCCCACGTCCGCAGGTACGGGCCGGAATCGGTCCGCTTGCCGGACATGCGGCGAGGTGCGCCGGGGACCGCCTCCGGCAGGCGCGGACGTGCTCCGCGGTCAGCCGCCGGCGAGCGCGCGCTCCCCGGCGGCCCGCATCGCCGCGAGCGGTACCGACGAGCTGCCCGTCATCCGCTCCACCTGGAGCACCGCCTGGTGCAGCAGCAGGTCGAGGCCGCTGACGACGGCGCCGCCGTGAGCCGACCAGCGGGCTGCGAGCGCGGTCGGCCACGGGTCGTAGAGCACGTCGAAGAGGGTCGCGGGCATCTCGGGTACGGCGGCGGCGAGCGCGTCGGTGGTGCCGGCCGGGGTGGTGGACACGACCAGCGGGGCGCGCAGCGCCTCCTCGGCGTCCGCCCAGTCCGCGATGCGCACGCCGACGTCCAGCCGCGCGGCCCAGCCCCGCATCTCGGCGGCGCGTGCCTCGCTCCGCACGTACACGGTGATCTCTCCGGTGCAGATCCGGGCGAGTGCGGCCAGGGCGGAGGAGGCGGTGGCGCCGGCGCCGAGGATGGCGGCGGTCTCGGTCTTCTCCACGCCGTGCTCGCGCAGGGCGGCGACCATGCCGGGGATGTCGGTGTTGTCGCCGGTCCTTCGGCCGTCCTCGGTGAGGACCACGGTGTTCACCGCGTCCACGGAGGCCGCCGTGTCGCTGATCCCGTCGAGCAGCGGGATCACCGCCCGCTTGAGCGGCATGGTGAGCGACAGCCCCGCCCATTCGGGGCCGAGCTTCTCGAAGAAGTCCGGCAGCGCCGCCTCGTCGACGTCGAAGCGGTCGTAGGTCCAGCCTTCGAGGCCCAGCTCCGCGTAGGCGGTGCGGTGCAGTACCGGGGAGAGGGAGTGGGCGATCGGGGAGCCGAGCACGGCTGCCCGACGACGCTCAGTTGCCCGAGCTGGCATCGAACTTTTCCTTCAGCTTCAGGAACTCGTCGTGTGTCTTGGCGAACTCGGTCTTGCTCACGCCGTCGGTGGCCACGAAGTAGATCCAGCCGTCCTTCGTGGGGGTCAGCGCCGCTTGCAGGGCCTCTTCGCCGGGGTTGCCGATGGGTCCGGGCGGCAGGCCCCGGTTGGTGTAGGTGTTGTACGGGTCCATGTTGCTGTTGATCTCGGACTCGCTGATGTGGATCTTGCTCTGGCCCATCAGGTAGTTGAAGGACGAGTCGAACTGGAGCTTCTGGTTGGTCTCGGTGTTGGTGGGCTTGAGCCGGTTGTAGACGACCTCGGACATCATGCGGAAGTCGTCGTGCGTCTTGCCCTCCGCCTGCACCAGGCTCGCCACCGTGAGCAACTGCCACGGTCCGTCGAGGCCGAGGCCCTCGGCCTTCTCCTCGAGTCCGATCCTCTTGTACTGCTCGTCGGCCCGCGCCACCATCTGCTTCAGCACGTCGGCGGGCTTCTGGCCCTTGGCCGCCGAGTAGCTCGACGGGTAGAGGAAGCCCTCCAGCGGGTCCTTCACGTTCTTGTGGTTGACCGCCCAGTCGGGCAGACCGAGGCTCTTCCACTCCGTCTTGGCCACCTTGGCCGTGGTGCCCTGGGCCACACCGAGCTGCTTGTCGATCATCTTGTAGACGTCGACGTTGCGTTTGCCCTCGGCGATGATCAGGTTGCTGCGGCTCTTCGGGTTGAGCAGGAGTTCGACCGCGCTCTCGGCCGACATCTCCTTCTGCAGCGTGTACGCGCCGTCCTGGATGCTCTTGCCGTTGGGGTTGCTCTGCTGGGCGGCGATGAAGGCGTCGACGCTCTTCACCACGCCCTTGCGCTTGAGCTCCTGGCCGATGGTCGAGCCGCCGGCGCCCCTGGGGATGGAGACGGTCACCTGCTCGCCGTTGCCGTCGCCCGCGTAGTCCGGAGCCGCGCCGAAACGCTCCTGGTAGAACTGGTAGCCGAAGTACGCGACGCCCGCCGCGCCGCCGCCGAGCACCAGGCAGACCACGAGGCACGCGACTCCGTTGCGTCCCTTCTTGGACTTGCCTCCCCGGCCGCCCCTGCGGTCACCGCGCCCGCGCCCGCCCGCGTCGTCCTCTGCGTCCGCGTCCCCGCCCGCGAAGAAGGCGTGCTCCCCCTGGTCGGGACCCGGGTCCCAGTCGTCGTGCCGCGGCTCGGGCTCGCTGCGCCGACGGCCGGGCGGCTCCGGGGGCGGGTACGCCTCCGAGGTGCCGTAGAAGTCGGGCTGCTCCGCACCGAAGGCGGCCGGCTGCTGGCCGTAGGGGTCCGACGGGTCGGCGGGGTACTGCGCGGGGGGATGCGCGCCGGTGTCCCAGCCGCCGTCACCGTAGCCCTGCTGCTGCTGCTGCTGCTGGTGCTGCTGCTGCTGCTGCTGGGAGGCGTACTGCTGTTCGTACCGCGGCCGGCCGTACTCGTCGTACTGCGGCTCGGGATGCTGCTGCCCGTACTGGTCGTACTGCGGCTGCTGACCATAGGCGGACTGACCGCCGTCGCCCCAGTCGCCGTACTGCTGCTGCGACTGCTGCTGCTCCGGATACTCCTGTGGCTGGCCGCCGTAGGGGGACTGCTGACCCGCGTGGGCCTGCTGTCCGCCCCATCCGCCGTCCCCGTACAACGGGTCCTCCGGATGCCACGGTTCGGAGCCTGGGCCCCGGCCATACTCAGTCATCGATCCCCTAGAGCCGCGAGGCGACGGGGCGTGCGCGGCCTGACAGGGAGGGCCCGCTTCCGTTCCGCCTCTTGCTGTGCGGTGGCTGTTCGAATGCCTCCGCATCGCGCGGAACGTTACCGTATCGCGATCAGATGACCACTTCGACGCCCTCGCCGGGTGCTCTGCCTGACACCCGTTCGGATTCCAGTGCCTGCTGGAGGATGATCACAGCGGCGGCCTGGTCGATCACGGACCGGCCCTTCTTGGACTTCACACCCGAGGCGCGCAGCCCCTGACCGGCCGTCACCGTCGTCATCCGCTCGTCGACGAGTCGCACCGGGACGGGTGCGATGCCACGGGCCAGCTCCTGCGCGAAGGCCCTGACCTTGACCGCGGCCGGGCCCTCGCCCCCCTTGAGGGAGCGAGGGAGCCCGACGACGACCTCGATCGCCTCGTACTCCTCGACCAGCTGCCTCAGGCGGCGGTGCGCCGCCGGGACGTCGCGGCCGGGGACGGTCTCCACCGGGGTCGCGAGGATCCCGTCGGGGTCGCACGAAGCGACCCCGATACGGGCGTCCCCCACGTCGACGGCGAGGCGGCGGCCCCGGCGCAGCGCCGGGGTGTCCTGCTGGTCGGCGCTCACTTGGCGGTGTCCGCCACGAGGCGCTCGACGGCGTCGACGGCGTCACCGACGGCGGCCGGGTTCTGGCCGCCGCCCTGGGCGACGTCCGGCTTGCCGCCACCGCCGCCGCCGAGCGTCTTGGCGGCGGTGCGGACCAGGTCGCCGGCCTTGAGACCGCGCTCGCGGGCGGCCTCGTTGGTGGCGATGACCGTCAGCGGCTTGCCGTTGACCGTCGTGAACAGGGCCACGACCGCGGCCCGGCCGCCCTGGATGCGTCCGCGCACGTCGAGGACCAGCTTGCGCAGGTCGTCGGCGGTGGTGCCGTCCGGGACCTGGCCGGTCACCAGGGCGACCCCGCGTACGTCCTTGGCGGACTCGGCGAGACCGGCGGCGGCCTGGAGGACCTTCTCCGCGCGGAACTTCTCGATCTCCTTCTCGGCGTCCTTCAGCTTGCCGAGCATGGCGGAGACCTTCTCCGGGAGCTCCTCCGGGCGGCCCTTGATCAGCTCCTGGAGCTGGGCGACGACCGTGTGCTCACGGGCGAGGAAGTTGTAGGCGTCCACGCCGACCAGGGCCTCGATGCGGCGCACGCCGGAGCCGATCGAGGACTCGCCGAGCAACTTCACCAGGCCGAGCTGGGCGGTGTTGTGCACGTGGGTGCCGCCGCACAGCTCCTTGGAGAAGTCGCCGATGGTCACGACGCGCACGCGCTCGCCGTACTTCTCGCCGAACTCGGCGATGGCGCCCTGCTTCTTGGCCTCGTCGATGCCCATGACGTCGGCCCGCACGTCCAGGTCCCGGGCGAGCACCTCGTTGATCTTCTGCTCGACGTCGGTCATCACGGCCGTGGGCACGGCGGAGGGCGAACCGAAGTCGAAGCGGAAGCGGCCGGGCTGGTTCTCGGAACCGGCCTGGGCGGCCGTCGGGCCGAGGGCGTCGCGCAGCGCCTGGTGGGTGAGGTGGGTGGCCGAGTGGGCGCGGGCGATGGCCGTGCGGCGGCGGCCGTCGATGGAGGCGTGGGCCTTGGCGCCGACGGTGATCTCACCGACCTGGACGACGCCCTTGTGGACGTACACGCCCGGGACGGGCTTCTGGCAGTCGCGGACCTCGATGACGGCGCCGGTGTCGACCTTGATCCGGCCGGTGTCGCCGATCTGGCCGCCGCCCTCGGCGTAGAACGGGGTGCGGTCGAGGACGATCTCCACCTCGTCGCCCTCGGTGGCCGCCGGGGAGGAGGCGCCGTCGACGAGGATGCCGACGATCGTGGACTCGCTCTCGGTGTCGGTGTAGCCGATGAAGTCGGTGGCACCGGCCTGGTCGGCGATCTCGCGGTAGGCGCCGACGCCGGCGTGGCCGGTCTTCTTGGCCTGGGCGTCGGCCTTGGCGCGCTCCCGCTGCTCCTTCATCAGGCGACGGAACCCGTCCTCGTCCACGGACAGGCCCTGCTCGGCGGCCATCTCCAGGGTGAGGTCGATCGGGAAGCCCCAGGTGTCGTGGAGCAGGAAGGCCTTGTCGCCGGCGAGGACGCTGCCGCCGGCGGCCTTGGTGTCGCTGACCGCGGTGTCGAGGATGTTGGTGCCGGCCTTCAGCGTCTTGAGGAAGGCGTTCTCCTCGGCGAGGGCGACCTTCTCGATCCGCTCGCGGTCGGTGATCAGTTCCGGGTACTGCTGCCCCATCATCTCGATCACGACGTCGATCAGGTCCTTGACGACCGGACCGGTGGCGCCGAGCAGGCGCATGTTGCGGATGGCGCGGCGCATGATGCGGCGCAGCACGTAGCCGCGGCCCTCGTTGCCGGGGGTGACGCCGTCGCCGATGAGCATCACGGAGGTGCGCATGTGGTCGGTGACCACGCGCAGGGAGACGTCCGAGGCGTGGGCGTCGCCGTAGGCCACGCCGGTGAGGTCGGTGGCCTTCCTGATGACCGCCATGGACGTGTCGATCTCGTACATGTTCTGCACGCCCTGCAGAATCATGGCGAGCCGCTCCAGGCCGAGGCCCGTGTCGATGTTCTGGCTCGGCAGGTCCCCGAGGATCTCGAAGTCCTCCTTGCCGATGCCCTCGCCCCGCTCGTACTGCATGAAGACGAGGTTCCAGATCTCCACGTACCGCTCGTCGTTGACGGCGGGGCCGCCCTCGGCGCCGAACTCGGGGCCGCGGTCGTAGTTGATCTCGGAGCAGGGACCGCAGGGGCCGGGGACGCCCATGGACCAGTAGTTGTCCTTCTTGCCGAGGCGCTGGATGCGCTCGGAGGGGACACCGACGACGTCGTGCCAGATGCGCTCGGCCTCGTCGTCGTCCTGGTAGACGGTGATCCACAGGCGCTCGGGGTCGAGGCCGTAACCGCCCTTGTCCTGGGCGCTGGTGAGCAGCTCCCAGGCGTACTTGATGGCGCCTTCCTTGAAGTAGTCGCCGAAGGAGAAGTTGCCGCACATCTGGAAGAACGTGCCGTGGCGCGTGGTCTTGCCGACCTCTTCGATGTCGGGCGTGCGCACGCACTTCTGCACGCTGGTGGCGCGGTCGAAGGGCGGCTTGACCTCACCGAGGAAGTAGGGCTTGAAGGGCACCATGCCGGCCGGGACCAGGAGCAGAGTCGGGTCGTCCGCGATGAGCGACGCCGAAGGGACGACGGTGTGCCCGCGCTCCTCGAAGAAGCTCAACCAGCGGCGACGAATCTCGGCCGACTCCATCAGTGGTCCTCATTCCGGTTGTACGAGTGCGTCGTCCTGACGTCGACGACGGACTTCGGGTTGCTGCGGTTCTCGATCGTGCGGTTCTCGATGGCGGCGCGGCGCCGGGACGCGGGGAGTTCACCGTCGACGGGGGCGTTCAGCCCCAGCGCGTCGTCCAGTTCGGCCTCCCGCTGGGCCATGTTCTCGCGGACGTCGAGTGCGAACCCCACCGCGCGGTCCTTGAGCCGGGTGCCCGCGTCGAGTGCCTTGTTCGCCGCGGTCGCGGCGAGGCTCTCGGGGGTCAGCTGCTTGAGCTTCCGGTTGACCTTGGTGGTGGCCCACACACCGGCGGCGACGCCGGTGCCGAACCAGAACGTACGGCGGAACATCGCTGGATCAGTCCTTCTTCCGCTTCGTCCGCCGCGCGGCCGGGATCGTACGGCCGACGATCACGGTGCGCCGCGGCTCCTTGGCCGGGCCCGCGGGGCCCTCCTTGCGACCGCCGAGTGCCCGGCGAACGCCGTAGCCGAACGCGGCGACCTTGACCAGGGGGCCGCCGAAGGTGGAGGCCACGGTGGTGGAGAGCGCGGAGGCGTTCGACGTGACCTCCTGGACGTCCGAGGCGATCGCGTCGACCCGGTCGATCTGGGTCTGCGCGGAGCGCACCGCGGACGAGGCGTCGGCCAGCAGGGGGACGGCCTGGTCGGTGACGTCCGCCACCAGCTTGGTGGTCGCCCTGAGCGTCTGGGCCAGCCTCGCGAGTGCCACGGCGAGGAAGGAGACCAGGATCGCCCAGAAGACGGCCACCAGGATTCCGGCCACCTCGCCACCGGACACTGTGCACCCGCTCCCTGGAAGTCGTGCCTGAACATCGGGAAAAGTCGTGCACCGAGCCTATCGCGCCGGGCGCGGAGCTCCGTACCGGATTACCGCCCGCGCCGGGGGGCGTACGGCGGAGTCGCGTGAAGCGATTGTACGGAGTGAATACGGTTCAGTACGCTCTGTGTTCCATGCGAGACCATCGACGCGACGGCGTCCCGCTCGGCAACCTGCCGCTGGAACTCGACGCCTTCGTGGGGAGAGCGGCGGAACTCGCCGAACTGGCCGGTGCGCTGGACTCCGGCCGGCTGGTGACCGTGACCGGGACCGGCGGGGTCGGGAAGTCGCGCCTGGCGGCGAGAGCGGCCTCGCGGTGCGCGCCCCGGGACGGGGTGTGGCGGGTGGATCTGGCTCCGGTGCGCGACGAGGAGTTCGTCGACTACGCCGTCGTCGAGGCGCTCGGACTGACCGACCACACGACCCGGCTGCCGCGCGAGACGCTGGTCGCGCACCTCGCCGAGCGGGACCTGCTGCTGGTCCTGGACGGGGTCGAGCATCTGGTGGACGCCTGCGCCGCGCTGACGGCGGACCTGCTGGGCCGCGCCCCGGCGCTCAGGGTCCTGGCGGTGGGCCGCAGGCCGCTGGGCGTGGCCGGGGAGCGGCTGATACCGCTGGCGCCGCTGCGCCCGGAGGAGGCCGTGGAGCTGCTGACGGTCCGGGCCGGGCAGCGGCACCTGCCCTGCGGTCAGGACGCGCTGGAGGGCGATGGGGAGGTACGCGAGCTGTGCCGGCGCCTGGACGGCATTCCGCTGGCCATCGAGCTGGCGGCGGGGCGGCTGGGCGCGTTGTCGCCCGGGCAGGTGCTGCGACGGCTGGACGACCGGTTCCGCCTGCTCACCGGCGGGGACCGCACCGCGCTGCCCCGGCACCGGACGCTGCGCACGGCGATCGGCTGGAGCCACGAGCTGTGCACGCCGCAGGAGCGCCTGCTGTGGGCCCGGCTGTCGGTGTTCGCCGGGCCGTTCGACCTGGAGGCGGCCGAGTACGTGTGCAGCGGCGAGGGCCTGGCCGCCGACGAGGTCCTGGACGTGCTCTCCGCGCTGCTCGCGCAGTCCGTGCTGACCCGCGAGGAGACCGTGGCCGGGGTGCGCTACCGGATGCTCGACACGGTGCGGGCGTACGGCGCCGACTGGCTGGAGGCGACGGGTGACGCGACGCGGCTGCGCAGGCGGCACCGGGACTGGTACGTGGGCCTGGCGACCTGGTGCGAGCTGGAGTGGTTCTCGCCGCGCCAGCGGGAGGTCGCCGTGCGGGTGGACGCGGAACTGCCGAACCTGCGCAGTGCCCTGGAGCACTGCCTGACCGAGCCGGACGAGGCGCACCTGGGCCAGTACCTGGCGGGTGCCCTCTGGTTCCACTGGGTGGGCTGCGGACGGCTGTCGGAGGGCCGGCGCTGGCTGGAGCAGGCGGTGCGGCTGGACGCGGAGAACACGGCGGGCGAGCAGTCCCGGCTGAAGGCGCTGTGGGTGCTCGGCTACGTCGCGATCCTGCAGGGCGACACGGTGCCCGCCCTGGCGGCGTTGCAGGAGTGCCGGGAGGAGGCCGAGCGGTCGGCGAACCCGACGGCGGTGGCCTACGCGGAGCACCGCACCGGCTGCCTGGCCCTGGTCACCGACGACATGCAGCGTGCGGAAACGCTGCTGCGCTCCGCGCTCGAGCGCTATCGGGAGATCGGGGAGCTCAACAGCAACGTGCTGATGGGCCAGGTGGAGCTGGCCATGACGCGGGCCTTCCAGGGCGATCTGCCGGACGCCGTGCGCCTGTGCGAGGACGTGCGCCAGGTGTGCGAGGACCACGGCGAGCGCTGGGCCCGCGGCTACGCCCTGTACGTACTGGCCTACGCGGCCTGGAGCGACAGCCGGCCGGAACGCGCCCGCGAGCTGCTGACCGACTGCCTGAGCGGCGCCCACCGCTTCCGCGATCAGCTGGGCTCGGTGCTGGCCGTGGAGCTGCTGGCCCTGGTCACGGTGGCCCAGGGCGACGCGGCGGAGGCCGCGGTGCTGCAGGGCGCGGCCGGGCGGATGTGGCCGTCGGTGGGGCTGCCGCTGTTCGGCTCGGCGCACTACAACGCGCCCCACGAGCTGTGCGAGGCGGCGGCGCGGGAGCAGCTGGGCGACGAGCGGTACGAGGAGTGCGTGCGGCACGGAGCGCGGCTCGGCCGGCGGGAGGCGGTGTCGCGGGCGCTGCGGCGGCCCGGAACGCCGCTGCCGGTGCCGCGCGGGGCCGGGCGGCGCGCCAGGGCGGGCGCGCGTACGGCGAAGCCCGCCGCCTCACCCACCCGGAAGGGCGAGGAGACGGCGGGCTGAGTACCGCTGGTACTGCGCCGGGGCTGGGATCAGCGGGCGTAGTACTCGACGACGAGCTGCTCGTCGCAGATCACCGGGATCTCCTTGCGGTTCGGCTCGCGGTCCAGGCGGAACGCCAGGGCCTTGAGGTTCACCTGGAGGTAGCGCGGGGTCTCGCCGTCGGGGGCGAAGCCACCCTCACGGGCGATCGTGAAGAGGGTCTTCTCCTTGGAGCGCTCGCGCACCTGCACGACGTCGTCCGGACGGACACGGAAGGACGGCTTGTCGACCTTCTGGCCGTTGACCTGGATGTGGCCGTGGACGACCATCTGGCGGGCCTGGTAGATCGTGCGGGCGATGCCCGAACGCAGGACCAGCGCGTCGAGGCGGCGCTCGAGCTCGATGACCAGGGCCTCGCCGGTCTTCATGTTGGTCTTGGAGGCACGCTCGTAGGCGCGGACGAGCTGGCGCTCGCTGAGGTCGTACTGCGCGCGCAGACGCTGCTTCTCGAGCAGACGGACCTTGTAGTCCGAGTTCTGCTTGCGGCCGCGGCCGTGCTCACCCGGCGGGTAGGGGCGGGCCTCGAAGTACTTGACGGCCTTCGGCGTCAGCGCGATGCCGAGGGCACGCGACTTCTTGACCTTGGGGCGGGACTGGTTCGCCACTGTCTGTGTCTCTTTCCTGGTTTTCCGGCTTGTCAGGGTTGAGGGAGGTCGCAATCCGCAGCCGGGGAAACCCGCCGGGCCCGCGTGGGGCCTGCCGGGCAGCCGCTCCCCTGGTCTGGGCACATACGTGCAGCACGCGAGTGGCCCACCGACCGCTCCCGGAGCTCCGGGTGGTGGTGGGCTGCCCGCGACACCTATCGACGGTGCGCGACGCTCCTGGAACCCGCTGGGGGTTCCGGCCGGTTGTCCCGTTCTGACTGCACGGGACTCGGCACTCCGAGCGAGTCTACAGGTGCTCAGGTCCGCTTGCGACCGAGGTGCCCGCGGGTCCACTCGACCGCGTCCGCGTACCTGGCCTCGGCGCCGTGCCGGGTCGGGGCGTAGTAGGTGCGGTCCTTCAGCTCGTCCGGCGCGTACTGCTGGGCGGCGATGCCCTCCGGCAGGTCGTGCGGGTACACGTACCCCTGCCCGTGTCCGAGCTTGCCCGCGCCCTTGTAGTGGCTGTCACGCAGGTGCGACGGCACCGGACCGGCGAAACCCTTGCGCACGTCGTCCAGGGCGGCGCCGATGGCGGTGGTCGCCGCGTTGGACTTGGGGGCGAGGGCCAGGGCGATGGTCGCGTGGCTCAGGGTGAGCGCGGCCTCCGGGAAACCGATCATCGCGACGGCCTGGGCGGCGGCGACGGCGATCGGCAGGGCGTTCGGGTCGGCGAGGCCGATGTCCTCGCTGGCGGAGATCATCAGCCGGCGGGCGATGAACCGGGGGTCCTCGCCCGCCTCGATCATCCGGGCCAGGTAGTGCAGGGCGGCGTCCACGTCGGAGCCGCGGATGGACTTGATCAGGGCGCTGGCGACGTCGTAGTGCTGGTCGCCGTCGCGGTCGTACTTCACCGCGGCCCGGTCGACCGTCTCCTCCAGCGTGGTGAGGGCGATCTCCGTCTCGCCCTTGTCCAGCGCGGCCCCGGCGGCGGCCTCCAGCGCGGTCAGGGCGCGGCGGGCGTCGCCGCCCGCGATGCGCAGCAGGTGCTCCTCGGTGTCCTCGGGAAGGCCCACGGCCTCCTTCAGGCCGCGCTCGTCGGCCAGGGCCCGGCGGAGCAGGCCCCTGACGTCGTCGTCGGTGAGGGGTTCGAGGGTGAGGAGGAGGGAGCGGGAGAGCAGGGGGGAGATCACCGAGAAGTACGGGTTCTCGGTGGTGGCGGCGATCAGGGTGACCCAGCGGTTCTCGACGGCCGGGAGCAGGGAGTCCTGCTGGGCCTTGCTGAAGCGGTGGATCTCGTCGAGGAAGAGGACGGTCTCCTTGCCGTACCCGCCGACCGCGCGGCGGGCGCCGTCGATGACCGCGCGGACCTCCTTGACGCCCGCGGTGATCGCCGACAGTTCCACGAAGCGCTTGTTGGTGGCCTTGGAGACCACGTAGGCGAGGGTGGTCTTGCCGGTGCCCGGCGGGCCCCAGAGGATCACGGAGGAGGGTCCGGCGGGGCCGGAGGCGCCCTCGCCGACCAGACGGCGCAGGGGCGAACCGGGCTTGAGCAGGTGCTGCTGGCCGACGACCTCGTCGAGGGTGCGCGGACGCATCCGCACGGCGAGGGGACTGCCGGTCGGGTCCTTCTCCTGGCGTTCTTCTGCTGCGGCGGTGAACAGGTCGGGCTCCACGGTTGAACCCTACCGGGGGGTCTGGGGGTCGCCCCCAGAGGGCACAGCACCGCACCGACAACCCGGTGGGCCGCTTCCGCGGAGCGGCCCGGCCGGTCCGTCAGCTGGTCCAGAAGTCCCACCAGCGGGTCAGGATCATCATGCCGATGATGCCGATGTGCAGCACCGGCAGGACCCAGGTGAACTCGCCGAAGAAGCTCTTGAGCCAGGTCGGCGCGGGCAGGAAGCCCTTGCGGACGTTGAAGGACGTCACGTACCAGAACATGATGATCGTGGCGACCCAGGCCAGGCAGCACCACAGGCACAGCGCGTTGATCCGGTACAGGGACTGGAACTGCAGCCAGGTGCAGAAGCCGACGCCGAAGAGCGTGCCCGCGTTGAAGGTGAGCCAGTACCAGCGCGGGAAGCGGGCCCCGGCGAGCAGGCTCATGCCGACGCAGACCACGATGCCGTAGGTGACCAGGCCGAGCACCGGGTTCGGGAACCCGAAGACGGCGGCCTGGTCGCTCTCCATGACGCTGCCGCAGGAGACGACGGGATTGAGGCTGCACCCGGGCGTGAACGTGGTGCCCGCGACCTTCGCCTCGAGCAGCTTGAACTTGTCCAGCGTGATGACCCAGGCGGCGAGCACTCCGGCCGCGCCCGTGATCACCAGCAGCAGGGCCAGGGCGCGGCTGCCGCCCTCGGCCCGCGACGCTCCGGCGGTGGGTTCCGGCGCGGGCTCCGCCACGGTGGAGACGTCCTTCACTGTCGTCTTGCTCATCACGCCGATTCCGTCACTTGAGTCGGACCTGCTTCGGGCAGGGCCATTGTGCCGCACCACCCTGTATGGCCACTGTTCGATGAACATAAGAACGCACCGGTGACCGCCCCGGAGAGTTGCGTTCCGGCCGATTCGCGTTCTCCAGGGGCACACGCGAGCGAACGCGCGCCCCTGGGCCGACAGGGCCGCGGAACGCTAGCCGAGCCGCGACTCCAGCTCCGCGACGATCTCGTTGACACCGATCGCGATCTGCTCGCCGGACTCCATGTCCTTGAGCTGGACGACCCCCTCGGCGAGATCGCGCTCGCCGAGGACCAGGGCGTAGCGCGCGCCCGAGCGGTGGGCCGCCTTCATCGCGGCCTTGAGGCCCTTGCCGCCGTAGGAGAAGTCGGCGGCCACGCCGTTCTTGCGCAGTTCGGTGACCTTCGAGAAGAGCACCCGGCGGGCCTCCTCGCCGAGCGGGACGGCGAAGACGGAGGTGACCGACGGGATGTCCAGTTCGATGCCCTCGGCCTCCAGGGCGAGGACGGTGCGGTCGACCCCCAGGGCCCAGCCCACGGACGGGAGGGCCGGTCCGCCGATCATCTCGGACAGTCCGTCGTAGCGGCCGCCGCCGCCCACCGCGGACTGGGAGCCCAGGCCGTCGTGGACGAACTCGAAGGTCGTCCGCGTGTAGTAGTCCAGGCCGCGCACCAGCTTCGGGTCGTCCTCGAAGACCACGCCGGCCGCCGTGATCAGCTGCCGCACCTCCTCGTGGTACGCCTTGCAGGCGTCGCACAGGTAGTCGCGGAGCAGCGGTGCGTCGGTGAGCTGCTTCTGCACCTCGGGGCGCTTGTCGTCCAGGACGCGCAGCGGGTTGATGTCGGCGCGGCGCAGCGTCTCCTCGTCCAGGTCGAGACCGCGCAGGAAGTCCTGGAGCGCGGCCCGGTAGACCGGACGGCACTCCTTGTCGCCCAGGGAGTTGAGCAGGATGCGGAAGTTCTGCAGGCCCAGCGCCCGGTACGACTGGTCGGCCAGGATGATCAGTTCGGCGTCCAGGGCCGGGTCCTCGGCCCCGATGGCCTCGGCGCCGACCTGGGAGAAGTGGCGGTAACGGCCCTTCTGGGGGCGCTCGTAGCGGTACTGCGAGCCCGAGTACCAGACCTTCACCGGCAGGTTGCCCGCCTTGTGCAGGTTGGCCTCCAGGACCGCGCGCAGCACGGGGGCCGTCGTCTCCGGGCGCAGCGCGAGCCGGTCGCCGCCCTTGGTCTCGAAGACGTACATCTCCTTGGTCACGATGTCGGTGGACTCGCCGACACCGCGCGCGAAGAGCTCGACGTTCTCGAAACCGGGCGTCTCGATGTAGCCGTAGCCGGAGTTGCGCAGCGGGGCGGCGATCGCCTCGCGGACCGCCAGGAACTTGGCGGAGTCCGGCGGCAGAAGGTCGTACGTGCCCTTGGGGGCCTTGAAGGTGCTCACGGGAGGTCTCTCGTCACATTCCTCGTCGGGGAGCCCCGGGGGCTCCCTGGCCGGCGGCCACCTGCCGCAGATAGGGGTTGGTGGCGCGTTCCTGGCCGATGGTCGTGTAGTCGTTGTGCCCGGGCAGCACCACGGTGGAGTCGTCGAGCGGGAGGACCACGCGGGCCAGGGACTCGAGCATGTCGTCCATGGAGCCACCGGGGAAGTCGGTGCGTCCGATGGAGCCGGCGAACAGCAGGTCGCCCGAGAAGAGGACCGGCGGGATGTCCGCCGCCTCGGGCATACCGAAGGTCACCGACCCCTTGGTATGGCCCGGCGCGTGCGCGACGGTCAGCTCCAGGCCCGCCAGTTCGAGCTTCGTGCCGTCGGCCAGTTCCCTGACGTCGTCCGGCTCGCCGACGGTCAACTCGCCCATGAGCGGCATGCCGATGGTGCGGCCGATCCCCTTCTCGGGGTCGCTCATCATGTAGCGGTCGTCCGGGTGGATCCAGGCCGGCACGTCGTGCGCGCCGCAGACCGGGACGACCGAGGCCACGTGGTCGATGTGGCCGTGGGTGAGGACGACGGCGACGGGCTTGAGCCGATGCTTCCTGATCGCTTCCTCGACTCCGGGGGCCGCCTGATGGCCCGGGTCGATGATCACGCACTCCTCACCGGCGGCGGGGGCGACGAGATAGCAGTTCGTCCCCCAGGCCCCGGCGGGGAACCCGGCAATGAGCACGATCGTCCTTCGTTTGTGTCGGTTCGGGTGGGCTTGCGAACAGGTCGCGCCCGTGGTCAGAGCCTACCGGCGGTGCCGATTCCTCAGCGAACCCATATACGGTACGGGGCTACACGCCCACGGTCGGCTCATCGCACGCACGCGTACCGGTCGGCACACGAAGACGCATGAGGAGAGAACCCGGTGGTCACCCAGGAGCAGCGGCGGCGTCAGCTCGCCCGGGAGAAGTTCTTGCGGCAGCAGCAGCGACGTACCTCCGCTCGACGCAAGGCGCGCATGCGCAACGCCGCGATCGCGTCCGTGCTCGGCGTGATTCTGATCGGCAGTGTCGCGCTCTACACGACCGGGGTGGTCCTGGACGACGACGACACCAAGTCGAACGCGAACGCGGAGGTCACCCCGAGCGCCTCGGCGAGCAGCAAGGCGCCGGACCCGTGCGACAAGCCGGCCGAGGGGAAGGTCAAGACGCAGACCTGGAAGAAGGAACCTGCGATGACCATCGACAAGTCGGCGAAGTACACGATGAAGCTGGCCACGACCTGCGGCGACATAGACATCGCCCTGAAGACGTCGGCGGCGCCGCACACCGTCAACTCGTTCAGCTTCCTGGCCGGCAAGGGCTTCTTCGACCACACGCCGTGCCACCGGCTCACCACCAACGGGATCTTCGTGCTCCAGTGCGGCGACCCGACGGGACAGGGCAACGGCGGCCCCGGCTACACCATCCCGGACGAGAATCTGAAGGACAAGAGCCTCAAGAAGAACACGTATCCGGCGGGCACGGTGGCGATGGCGAACACCGGGCAGCCGGGCTCCGGCGGCAGCCAGTTCTTCCTCGTGTACCAGGACAGTCCGTTGCCTCCCAGCTACACCCCGTTCGGCACCATCTCGGACGAGGGCATGACCGTGCTGAAGAAGATCGCCGCCGCCGGCGAGAGCACGGGAGCGGGCGACGGAGCACCCAACGCGACGGTCGTGATCGACAAGGCGACCGTCGCCAAATCCTGACCCTCATCAGCGAAAGTTCGGTCGCGCGGGATGCGGACAGGCCACCCGCCGGTCGCCTATGTTGGCCGTGACGAAACTGTGGACGATGCCCGGGGGTAGCGAAGCCCTCCGCAGGCATCATGTGGAGGAGGCGCTGTGAGCAGCGACCCGTGGGGCCGCGTCGACGAGACGGGGACCGTGTACGTGCGTACGGCCGACGGCGAGAAGGTCGTCGGTTCCTGGCAGGCAGGCTCCCCCGAGGAGGCGCTGGCCTACTTCGAGCGCAAGTACGAAGGCCTGGTTGTCGAGATCGGCCTCCTCGAGAAGCGCGTGAAGACCACCGACCTGTCGGCGAAGGACGCCCAGACGGCCATCGACCACCTGCGGGAACAGGTCGACGCGCACCACGCGGTCGGTGACCTGGACGCCCTGCGCACCCGGCTGGACAAACTCGTGGAGCTGGTCGACAAGCGCCGCGAGGAGCGGAAGGTCCAGCGGGCGAAGCAGTCCGACGAGGCGCGCGGCGCCAAGGAGGCGCTGGTCGCCGAGGCCGAGGAGCTGGCCGGGTCCGACCAGTGGCGGGCGGCCGGTGAGCGACTGCGCTCGCTGGTGGACACCTGGAAGGGCCTGCCGCGGCTGGACCGCAAGTCCGACGACGAGCTGTGGCACCGCTTCTCGCACGCGCGCTCGGCGTTCTCCAAGCGCCGCAAGCAGCACTTCGCGCAGCTGGACGCGCAGCGCGAGGACGCCCGGCAGACCAAGGAACGGCTGGTCGCCGAGGCCGAGGCGCTGTCGAACTCGACGGAGTGGGGGCCGACGGCCGCGCGCTACCGCGACCTGATGTCCGAGTGGAAGGCCGCGGGCCGCGCCCAGCGCGAGCACGAGGACGACCTGTGGAACCGCTTCCGCGGCGCCCAGGACGTGTTCTTCGCGGCCCGCAGCTCGGTCTTCGCCGAGCGGGACGCCGAGCAGACGGAGAACCTCAAGCTCAAGGAGGAGCTGGCCGAGGAGGCCGAGAAGCTCCTGCCGGTGACCGACCTGAAGGCGGCCCGCGCCGCGTTCCGTTCGGTCAACGAGCGCTGGGAGGCCATCGGCCATGTGCCGCGCGACGCCCGGCCGAAGGTCGAGGGCCGGATGCACGCGGTGGAGCGGGCGCTCCAGGAGGCCGAGGAGAGCGAGTGGCGCCGGACGAACCCGGAGGCGCGCGCGCGTGCCGAGGGTCTGACCGGTCAGCTCCAGGCCGCCGTGGACAAGCTGCGCTCCCAGATCGAGCAGGCACGCGCCCAGGGCAACAACGCCAGGGCCGACAAGCTCCAGCGTGAGCTGGAGGGCCGGCAGGCGCTGCTGGACCAGGCCCTGAAGGGGCTGCACGAGTTCGGCGGCTGACACCGCGCGCGAAAGGGGCTCCCGTACCAGGTACGGGAGCCCCTTCGTGTTCTTCGTATCGTCTCCGGCGTGTGCGGCCCGCTACGACGGCCTGCGCGCCGATGTCACGCGGTAGACGTCGTACACGCCCTCCACGCCGCGTACGGCCTTCAGGACGTGCCCGAGGTGCTTGGGGTCGCCCATCTCGAAGGTGAAGCGGGAGGTGGCCACCCGGTCGCGGGAGGTCTGGACGGCCGCGGAGAGGATGTTGACGTGCTGGTCGGACAGCACACGCGTGACGTCCGACAGCAGCCGGGAGCGGTCCAGGGCCTCGACCTGGATGGCGACCAGGAAGACCGAGGACTGGGTGGGTGCCCACTCGACCTCCAGGATGCGCTCGGGCTCGCGGGAGAGCGAGTCCACGTTCACGCAGTCGCTGCGGTGGACGGAGACTCCGCTGCCGCGGGTGACGAAGCCGATGATCGGGTCACCGGGGACGGGCGTACAACAGCGGGCCAGTTTGACCCACACGTCCTCGACGCCCTTGACCACGACGCCCGGGTCGGCGCTCGTGCGGCGTTTGCGGCCGCGACCGCGGGCCGGCGGCACCGACTCGTCGATCTCCTCGGTGGCCGCTTCCTCGCCGCCGAGCGCGTGGACGAGCTTCTGGACGATGTTCTGCGCGGAGACGTGGCCCTCGCCGATCGCCGCGTACAGCGCGGAGATGTCCGAGTAACGCATCTCGTGGGCGAGGGTGACCAGGGAGTCGCCGGTGAGGATGCGCTGGATCGGCAGGTTCTGCTTGCGCATGGCGCGGACGATGGCGTCCTTGCCCTGCTCGATCGCCTCGTCGCGGCGCTCCTTGGAGAACCAGGCGCGGATCTTGTTGCGGGCGCGCGGCGACTTCACGAAGCCGAGCCAGTCGCGGGAGGGGCCCGCCCCGGCCGCCTTGGAGGTGAAGACCTCCACCAGGTCGCCGTTGTCCAGGGTGGACTCCAGCGGGACGAGGCGGCCGTTGACGCGTGCCCCTATCGTGCGGTGTCCGACCTCGGTGTGGACGGCGTAGGCGAAGTCCACGGGGGTGGCGCTCGCGGGCAGCGCTATGACGTCGCCCTTGGGGGTGAAGACGAAGACCTCGTTGCGGGAGAGGTCGAAGCGCAGGGACTCCAGGAACTCGCCGGGGTCCTCGGTCTCCTTCTGCCAGTCGAGCAGCTGCCGCAGCCACGCCATGTCGTTGAGGTGGTCGTCCTTGCCCTTGCCGGACGACTTGGGCGCGTCGGAGCGGACCTTGGAGGCGCCGGCGACGGCCTCCTGCTTGTACTTCCAGTGCGCGGCGATGCCGTACTCGGCGCGGCGGTGCATGTCGAAGGTGCGGATCTGCAGCTCGACCGGCTTGCCGTTGGGCCCGATGACCGTCGTGTGCAGCGACTGGTACATGTTGAACTTGGGCATCGCGATGTAGTCCTTGAACCGCCCCGGAACCGGGTTCCAGCGGGCGTGGACCGTGC
Source organism: Streptomyces ambofaciens ATCC 23877 (assembly GCF_001267885.1). Taxonomy (NCBI): domain Bacteria; kingdom Bacillati; phylum Actinomycetota; class Actinomycetes; order Kitasatosporales; family Streptomycetaceae; genus Streptomyces; species Streptomyces ambofaciens. The sequence goes on from NZ_CP012382.1 coordinate 1,610,301, forward strand.
CGAGCGCCGCGTAGCAGTCGCGGACCGTGTCCACCAGGACGCGGATGCCCACCAGGTCGTAGATCTCCGCGAAGTCACGGCCGCGGACGATCATCTTCTGGTAGACGCTGTAGTAGTGCTTGGGGCGGCCGGTCACGGTCGCCTTGATCCGGGCCGCGCGCAGGTCCTGCTGCACCTCGTCGGTGACGATGGCGAGGTACTCGTCGCGCTTGGGGGCGCGCTCGGCGACCAGGCGGACGATCTCGTCGTACATCTTGGGATAGAGGATCGCGAAGGCGAGGTCCTCCAGCTCCCACTTGATGGTGTTCATGCCCAGCCGGTGGGCGAGCGGCGCGTAGATCTCCAGCGTCTCGCGCGCCTTCTTCTCCTGCTTCTCGCGCTTGAGGTAGCGCATGGTGCGCATGTTGTGCAGGCGGTCGGCGAGCTTGATGACGAGGACGCGCGGGTCCTTCGCCATCGCGACGACCATCTTGCGCACGGTCTCGGCCTGCGCCGCCTCGCCGAACTTGACCTTGTCGAGCTTGGTGACGCCGTCGACGAGGAGGGTGACCACGTCGCCGAAGTCGCGGCGCAGGTCCTCCAGGCCGTACTCGGTGTCCTCGACCGTGTCGTGCAGCAGCCCCGCCATGAGCGTGGCGGGGTCCATGCCGAGCTCGGCGAGGATGGTGGTGACGGCGAGCGGGTGCGTGATGTACGGGTCGCCGCTCTTGCGCTTCTGGCCGCGGTGCCAGCGCTCGGCGACCTGGTAGGCGCGCTCGATCTGGCGCAGCGTCGCCGTCTCGATCTTGGGGTCGTTGCTGCGCACTATCCGCAGCAGGGGCTCCAGGACCGGGTTGTACGGGTTGGCGCGCTGCACACCGAGACGGGCGAGGCGGGCCCGGACGCGGTTGGAGGAGCCGGAGCGCGCGGGCTGCCCGGCGGGCGCGCGGACCACGGGCGCGTTCCGGCCGCGGTCGGGCGGGATCGGCTTGGGACGCGGCTGCTGGTCGGCCGGCTTGTCCACGGGCGCCGACGGGGCGTGCTGGATCGGCCCGTGCGTGTCGTTCTTCGCCTGCGGCGCGCTCGGTACGGGCTTCGCCGCGGGCGCCGAGGCGGACTCGGGCTTTGCGGCGGTCAGTGGCTGGGCCTCGTCTGGCAAGAGGACTCCTCGTGCGCGATCCGGGTCCCCCGGTCAGGCTCCGGAGTCCCCATGGTAGCGATCCTGCACGCCAGGATCGCCTTCAGGCCACTGTGAGGGCCGTCAGCCCCGTAAACGCCCGAGGCGGGCCCCGGATTCATCCGGGGCCCGCCTCGGGTGAGCGGTGCGAGTCGTCAGACCGTGAGCAGGGCCTCCAGCGGTGCCCCGGCCAGGGCCGGCTCCAGCCGGGCCCGTCCGCCGAGGAAGCCCAGCTCCATCAGCACGGCGAGACCCGCCACCCGCGCGCCCGCCCGGCGGATGAGCTCGAGCGAGGCCTCGGCGGTGCCGCCGGTGGCGAGGACGTCGTCGATGACCAGGACCCGGTCGTCGGCGCTCAGGTCCTCGGCGTGCACCTCGATCTCGGCCGAGCCGTACTCCAGGTCGTACGCCTGGCTGAGGGTGGCTCCGGGGAGCTTGCCCGCCTTGCGTACGGGGATGAAGCCGAGGCCCGCCCGCAGGGCCACCGGGGCGCCCAGGATGAAGCCGCGGGCCTCCAGGCCGACGACCTTGGTGGCGCCGGTGCGCCCGGCGGCCTCGGCGAGCGCGTCGGTCAGGGCGGCGAAGGCCGCCGGGTCGGCCAGGAGCGGGGTGATGTCCTTGAACACCACGCCCGGCTCCGGATAGTCGGCCACGTCGCGGATGCGGCTGAGCAGCAGCTCCGTGACGTCGGTGGTCCCGGTCATCGGCGCTTCCCCGAGGGCCGGCCGCGTCCCCTGTTGCGGGAGGCCGGCTGGTTGCGGGGGCCGACGACCGCGGGGGCCGCGTCCTCGGGGTCGTCCTCGGCCTCGTCGTCGGCGTACCACTCCTCGTCCACGGCGTTCTCCGCCGGCTCGCCCTTGGCCGCGGCCTGGGCGCGCTTGGCGAGGACGCGCTTCTTGAGCGCCTTCATCTGCGGCTCGGCCTCCTTGAGGTCGGCGACGAGCGGCGTGGCGATGAAGATCGACGAGTAGGCGCCCGCGGCGAGACCGACGAAGAGCGACAGCGAGATGTCGTTGAGCATGCCGGCGCCGAGGACACCGCCGCCGATGAACAGCAGGCCGCCCACCGGCAGCAGCGCGACCACCGTGGTGTTGATGGAACGCACCAGGGTGCTGTTGATCGAGCGGTTGGCGATCTCGCCGTAGGTCCAGCGCGTCTGTTTGGTGATGTCTCTCGTCTGTTCCTTGAGGCTGTCGAAGACCACGACCGTGTCGTAGAGCGAGTAGCCGAGGATCGTGAGCAGACCGATCACCGTGCCCGGCGTGACCTCGAAGCCCACCAGGGCGTAGATGCCGACCGTGATGGTGATGTCGTGGATCAGCGCGACGAAGGCGGCCAGGGCCATGCGCCACTCGAACGCGATCGCCAGATAGATCACCACCAGGACCATGAAGATCCCGAGGCCCTGCCACGCCTTGTTCGCGATCTGGTCACCCCAGCTGGGGCCGACCAGGTCCGCGTTGATCCGCTCCGCCGGGACGTCCAGGTCCTTGGAGAGCTCTTCCTTGATCTGGTCCGACGCCTCGGTGTCGGTGCCCGCGATCTGGATGCGGAGACTGCCGTCGCCGAGCTTCTGGACGATGGCGTCGTGGCCGGAGGCCTCTTCCGCCCAGGTCTCGGTCTGGGAGACCGAGGCGCTCATGTTCTTCGGGGTGGTGAAGACCGCGCCGCCCTGGAACTCGATGCCCATGTGCAGACCGCGCACCGCCAGGCCGACGATGGCCGTGATGGTGATGAGGATCGAGATGCCGTACCAGAGCTTGCGGTTCTTGACGAAGTCGTAGCCGATCTCGCCATGGTGCAGTCGAGCGCCGAGGGTGCCGAGCTTTCCCATCTCACGCCTCCTTCGGGTCGACAGGGCCGGCGGCGGGGCGGGCGGTACGGCGGGTGCGGCGCAGCGGCGGCTTCGCCCCCAGGCTCTTCGGGTCGAGACCGGACCACTTGTGGCCGCTCGCGAAGAACTTGCGCCGGGCCATCAGCGTCAGCAGCGGCTTGGTGAAGAGGAAGACCACCACCACGTCGAGCAGCGTGGTCAGACCCAGGGTGAACGCGAAGCCCTGCACCTTGCCGACGGTGACGATGAAGAGCACCGCGGCGGCGAGGAAGGACACGAAGTCGGAGACCAGGATGGTGCGCCGGGCCCGCGGCCAGGCGCGCTCGACGGCGGGGCGCAGCGAGCGGCCCTCCCGGATCTCGTCGCGGACGCGTTCGAAGTACACGATGAACGAGTCCGCCGTGATGCCGATGGCGACGATCGCACCGCAGACGGCCGGCAGGTTCAGCGCGAAGCCGATGGCCGGGCCGAGCAGCGACATGATCACGTACGTGAGGGCCGCGGAGATCAGCAGCGAGGCGACGGCGATGAACGACAGGCCGCGGTAGTAGACCAGCAGGTAGAGGACGACGAGGGCGAGGCCGATCGCGCCCGCGATCAGACCGGCCTTCAGCTGCTCACCGCCGAGTGCGGCGGTGACGGTGGTGACGCTGTCCTCCTTGAAGGTCAGCGGCAGCGCGCCGTAGGACAGCATGTTGGCGAGGCCCTGGGCCTCCTCCTGGTCGAAGTTGCCGGAGATCTCCGCGCTGCCGCCGGTGAGCGCCTGGCTGACGTAGGGGTCGGAGACGACCTCGTTGTCCAGGACGATGGCGAACTGGTTCTGCGGGGACTGGTTCTGCGCCAGCTTGCCGGTGATGTCGGCGAACTTCTTGGCGCCGCCGTCCGTGAACTTCATCGTCACGGTCCAGCCGGCGGCGGTCTGCGTGTTGAAGACCGCCTCGGACTTGTCGACGTCGGTGCCGTCGACCGCTGCCGGGCCCAGGATGTACTTCTGCCACTGGCCCTGGGAGTTCTGGCCGCAGGCGACCATCGAGTCGCCCTGCTTGGCGCCGGCGCCCGCCTTGGCCCGGGCGGCCGCGTCGGTGCAGTCCAGTGCGGCGTACGCGGTCTGGAGCTTGGCCGTCGCGTCGTCGCCGGAGGCGCTGGCGCTCGCGGAGGGGGAGGCACCGTCGGTGGCCCCGCCGGACGGGCTGGGGTCGGCCTTCAGGGCGTCGCTGGCGGCACGGCCCTGGGGGCTGGAGCTCGCCGACGCGGTGCCGGAGGGCGAGTCGCTCGCCTTGTCACCGTCGGTGGCCTTGTCCTGGTCGGCCGCGCCGTCCGTGGCCTTGTCGGTCGCCTTGTCCTTGTCGGAGGCGTTGCCGGTCGGGCTCGGGGAGGGGCTGCCGGTCGCGCCCGCGCCGGACAGCTCGGTGGCGACCACCGGGCGGAAGTAGAGCTTGGCGGTGGTGCCGACCTGCTCCCGGGCTTCCTTGGAGTTGGTGCCCTTGGGGATGTTGACGATGATGTTCCGGTTGCCCTGGGTCTGTACCTCGGCCTCGGAGACACCCAGACCATTGACACGGCGTTCCATGATCTCGACCGCGGTGTCCATGTTGGTCTTGTTGATCGCGGACTCCTGGCCCGCCTCCGGCACCGCGCGGAGCGTGATGCTGGTGCCGCCGGCCAGGTCGATACCGAGACGCGGAGTCGTGTGTCCGGAGACGAACATGCCGCCGGTGAGCGCCACGATGGCGATCAGAATCAGGGCCAGCGAGCGCCCGGGCTTACTCTGAGCGCTCGCATTCTTTCCCTTTTTAGGTGCTACCACCTTTGCGTACTCCCTCTCGGGCCGCTCGCGCCGGGTAGGCGTCGCCGGCGGCCATCACATGGTGTCCGGATCCGTGCGAGCCGCGCGTCACACGGGGCGGGCGGGAACGGCCCGCTCGCCCCGGAGCACGGTTACTTCGCCTCGGAGCCGCCGTCGGACTTCTTCGCCTGCTCGTCCGTCGTCGCCTCGGCGGGCGCGGCGTCGGCCGTCGGCTCGTCGGCCGCGTCCTTCTTGCCGAGGTCGACGGGCTTGTCGTCGGAGACGGCAGCGTCGTCGGCGGAGGCGTCGGTCCCGGTGAGGGAGGAGGCATCGTCCGGGACGATGTCGGCGTCGGACTTCAGGTCGTGCTCGACGCCGTGGACGATGCGGTTGTACTCGTCGTCGGTGAGGACGGCACCGATGCTGTTCTTGGCGAAGAGCAGCTCGACACCCGGGCCGGCGTCGAGGAGGACCGTGTCCTCGTTGACCTCCTTGACCGTGGCGTACATGCCCCCGATGGTGCGGACGCCGGAACCGGGCTGCATCTGGTTCCGCATGTCGACGGCCTGCTGCTGCTTCTTCTTCGCCGACCGGGTCATCAGGAACATGGCCCCGATGAGCACGATGAACGGGAGGAGGGTCACGAGACTCACGGGTCGGTACTTCCTTCACACGACCGCGATGGTGAGCGGCCTGATGGTTGGGGGTGTGTGCGCCGCCGACAAGGGCGGCATCGGCGGAGTCTAAGCGAGTCCGCGCGCATGGAACAACGCTCAGCATGGCACCGGGGTTCCTGCACCGGCGAATGTCCTCTTCGTGACCGGGTGGTCACGCCCCGAACAGGTCCTGTTGTCCGTTTCCGGAGCCCTGGGACCGTGGCGGGGTGAGGCCGAGGTGGGCCCATGCCGCCGGGGTCGCGACCCGTCCGCGCGGTGTGCGGGCCAGCAGGCCCTCCCGGACGAGGAACGGTTCGGCGACCTCCTCCACGGTCTCACGTTCCTCCCCCACGGCGACGGCGAGCGTGGAGAGGCCGACGGGACCGCCGCCGAACAGCTTGAGCAGGGCCTCCAGCACACCCCGGTCCAGCCGGTCCAGTCCGCGGGCGTCGACCTCGTAGACCGCGAGGGCGGCCGCGGCGATCTCCTGGGTGATCAGGCCGTCGGCCTTGACCTGGGCGTAGTCGCGGACCCGGCGCAGCAGGCGGTTGGCGATCCGGGGCGTGCCCCGGGAGCGGCCCGCGATCTCGGCGGCGCCGGCCGTGTCGATCCCGACGTCGAGCAGGCCCGCCGAGCGGTGGATGACGCGCTCCAGCTCGGTGGGGCCGTAGAACTCCATGTGCGCGGTGAAGCCGAAGCGGTCGCGCAGCGGGGGCGGCAGGAGTCCCGCGCGGGTGGTGGCGCCGACCAGGGTGAACGGCGGGAGTTCGAGCGGGATGGCGGTGGCTCCCGGGCCCTTGCCGACGATGACGTCGACGCGGAAGTCCTCCATCGCCATGTAGAGCATCTCCTCGGCGGGCCGCGACATGCGGTGGATCTCGTCGAGGAAGAGCACCTCGCCCTCCTGGAGGGAGGAGAGGATCGCCGCGAGGTCGCCGGCGTGCTGGATGGCGGGCCCGGAGGTGATCCTGATCGGGGCCTCCATCTCGGCCGCGATGATCATCGAGAGGGTGGTCTTGCCGAGGCCGGGCGCGCCGGAGAGCAGCACGTGGTCGGCGGTCGCGCCCCGCGCCCGGGCGGCCCGCAGGACGAGGTCGAGCTGCTCGCGGACCTTCTCCTGGCCGATGAACTCGCCCAGGTCCTTGGGTCGCAGGGCGGCCTCCACCGCCTGGTCCTCCCCGTCGGCGGACGCACCGACGAGCCGCTCGGCGGTGGCGTCGGTGTCGGTCGTGTCGTCCCAGTTCATAGCGGTGTGTGCCTCGGGGGTCGGGGGTGGCGGTTCAGCGGGCGCGGTTCAGGGTCTGGAGGGCCGACTTCAGCAGCTGTCCCACCTGGGGCGTGCCGCCGGCGGCCGCCGCCTGGGGGGCCACGGCGGAGACGGCCTCGTCGGCCTCACGGGTCGCGTACCCGAGGCCGATCAGGGCCGCGTGCAGCTGGTCGCGCCAGCCGGTGCTGACCGGGGCGCCGACGGCGGGGGCGCCGATGGGCTCGCCGAGGCGGTCCTTCAGTTCCAGGAGCAGCTTCTGCGCGCCCTTCTTGCCGATGCCGGGGACGGCGGTGAGCGCCTTCTCGTCGCCGGTGGAGACGGCTCTGCGCAGGGCGTCGGGGCTGTGCACGGCGAGCATCGCCTGGGCCAGCCGGGGGCCGACGCCGCTGGCGGTCTGGAGCAGCTCGAAGACCTGGCGCTCGTCGTCGTCGGCGAAGCCGTACAGGGTGAGCGAGTCCTCACGGACGACGAGCGAGGTGGCAAGCTTGGCGGGCTTGCCGACGCGGAGGGTGGAGAGCGTGTTCGGCGTGCACTGGAGGGCCATGCCGACGCCACCGACCTCGACCACCGCGGCATCGGGAGCGAGGGCGGCTACGGTGCCGCTGACGAAGGCGATCATGCCGGGTGGCCTTTCGGTGCGTGCGGTGTGTTCGGGGACTGCTGGACGGCCGGGGGCTGCTGGACGGCCGGGGACTTTTGGACGGCCGTGGACTGCTGCGGGGTCGCGGCCTGCTGCGGGGTCGCGGCCTGCCGCGGCGACAAGGTCTGACGGGCGGTCGCCGCTTGTCGGGCCGGCGGGGTCCGCGGGACGTGCCGGGCCACGGCCTGCTGGAGCCGGTTCTGGGCGGGAGCGCGCCAGATGTGGCAGATGGCGAGTGCGAGGGCGTCGGCGGCGTCGGCCGGCTTCGGTGGCGCGGCGAGCCGCAGCAGGCGGGTGACCATGGCGCCGACCTGCGCCTTGTCGGCACGGCCGCTGCCGGTCACGGCGGCCTTGACCTCGCTCGGGGTGTGCAGGGCGACCGGGATGCCGCGGCGGGAGGCGCACAGGATGGCGACGGCGCTGGCCTGGGCCGTGCCCATCACCGTGCGCACGTTGTGCTGGCTGAAGACGCGCTCCACCGCGACGTACTCCGGCCGGTGCTCGTCCAGCCACCGCTCGATGCCCTGCTCGACGGCGACGAGGCGGTGGCCGAGGTCGGCGTCCGCGGGCGTGCGGACGACGCCGACGCCGATCATGGTGAGCGGTCTTCCCGCGACGCCCTCCACGACACCGACCCCGCAGCGGGTCAGCCCCGGGTCCACCCCCAGTACGCGCACGTGCCCTCCCGTTCGATCGCCTGTTTGTGCAGGCTATCGGGTGCCACCGACAACGGCGGTGGGCCGGGGGACGTGTCCCCCGGCCCACCGCAGCCGTCGTGTGCGCCGCGGCGCTACGCGTCGACCTTCTCCATGACCTCGTCGCTCACGTCGAAGTTGGCGAAGACGTTCTGCACGTCGTCGCTGTCCTCCAGGGCGTCGATGAGACGGAAGATCTTCCGGGCGCCCTCCTCGTCCAGCTCGACCTGCATGGTCGGGACGAAGTTGGCGTCGGCGGACTCGTAGTCGATGCCGGCGTCCTGGAGGGCGGTGCGGACGGCGACCAGGTCGGTGGCCTCGCTGAGGACCTCGAAGGTCTCGCCGAGGTCGTTGACCTCCTCGGCGCCCGCGTCCAGGACGGCGGCGAGGACGTCGTCCTCACTCAGTTCGCCCTTGGGGACGATGACGACGCCCTTGCGGTGGAACAGGTACGACACCGAGCCCGGGTCGGCCATGGAGCCGCCGTTGCGGGTCATGGCGACGCGGACGTCGGAGGCGGCGCGGTTGCGGTTGTCGGTCAGGCACTCGATGAGCACCGCGACGCCGTTGGGGCCGTAGCCCTCGTACATGATCGTCTCGTAGTCGGCGCCGCCGGCCTCGAGGCCGCCGCCCCGCTTGACCGCGGAGTCGATGTTCTTGTTCGGGACCGACTGCTTCTTCGCCTTCTGGATGGCGTCGTACAGCGTCGGGTTGCCCTCGACGTCGACGCCGCCCATGCGCGCCGCGACCTCGATGTTCTTGATCAGCTTCGCGAAGAGCTTGCCGCGCTTGGCGTCGATCACGGCCTTCTTGTGCTTCGTCGTAGCCCATTTAGAGTGGCCGGACATCTGCCTGTCTCCTTCGCGTAACCCATCTCTGCAACGAACGCAGGAATCCTACAAGGGCCGAGCCGGGCGGTTCGCGCGCACCATGTCGGCGAAGAGCCGGTGCACGCGGTGGTCGCCGGTCAGTTCCGGGTGGAACGACGTGGCGAGCGCGTTGCCCTGGCGGACCGCGACGATGTGGCCGTCGTGCTCGGCGAGCACCTCGACCGACGCGCCCACGGACTCCACCCAGGGGGCTCGGATGAAGACGCCCTCCACAGGATCGCCGCCGACGCCCTCGATGTCGACGGCCGCCTCGAAGGACTCGTTCTGCCGTCCGAAGGCGTTGCGGCGCACGATCATGTCGATGCCGCCGACCGTCTCCTGCCCGGAACGCGGGTCAAGGATCTTGTCGGCCAGCAGGATCATGCCGGCGCAGGTGCCGTAGACGGGCAGGCCGTCGCGCACGCGTGCGCGCAGGGGGTCCATCACTCCGAAGAGGACGGCCAGCTTGGAGATGGTGGTGGACTCGCCGCCGGGCAGGACCAGGCCGTCCACCTCGGCGAGTTCTTCGGGGCGCCGCACCGGCCTGGCCACGGCATCGGCCGCGGCCAGGGCGACGAGGTGCTCCCGTACGTCGCCCTGGAGGGCCAGGACGCCGATCACGGGGGTGTCACTCATGGGATCGGGTGCCTTACCAGCCGCGGTTGGCGTAGCGCTCGGTCTCGGGAAGGGTGTCGCAGTTGATGCCGACCATGGCCTCGCCGAGGTTGCGGGACGCGTCCGCGATGATCTTCGGGTCGTCGTAGAAGGTGGTGGCCTTCACGATGGCGGCGGCACGCTTGGCCGGGTCGCCGGACTTGAAGATGCCGGAGCCGACGAAGACGCCCTCGGCGCCGAGCTGGCGCATGAGCGCGGCGTCGGCCGGGGTGGCGACGCCGCCGGCGGAGAAGAGGACGACCGGCAGCTTGCCCAGCTCGGCGACCTCCCGGACGAGCTCGTAGGGGGCGCGCAGTTCCTTGGCTGCGGCGTACAGCTCGTTGTTGTCGTAGCCGCGCAGGCGGGCGATCTCGTTCTTGATCTGGCGCAGGTGGCGGACCGCCTCGACGACGTTGCCGGTGCCGGCCTCGCCCTTGGAGCGGATCATCGCGGCGCCCTCGGCGATGCGGCGCAGGGCCTCGCCCAGGTTGGTGGCGCCGCAGACGAACGGGGTGGTGAAGGCGAACTTGTCGGAGTGGTTGACCTCGTCGGCCGGGGTGAGGACCTCGGACTCGTCGATGTAGTCGACGCCGAGGGACTGCAGGACCTGGGCCTCGACGAAGTGGCCGATGCGGGACTTGGCCATCACGGGGATGGAGACCGCGCCGATGATGCCCTCGATCATGTCCGGGTCGGACATGCGGGCCACACCGCCGTCCTTGCGGATGTCGGCCGGGACCCGCTCCAGGGCCATGACGGCGACGGCCCCCGCGTCCTCGGCGATCTTCGCCTGCTCCGGCGTGACGACGTCCATGATCACGCCACCCTTGAGCTGCTCGGCCATGCCGCGCTTCACGCGGGCGGTGCCGGTCTCGGGGGCCTGGTTTTCGGAGAGCGTGCTGGACACGGGTACCTCGCTGAGGGGAAGGGGGCTTGTGCAGCTCCGAGGAAACGCGACGCGACCAGGCCACAGCAAGGGCCAATGAGAAGGCGGTGGATCGTTTTCGGCGTGAGGTCGGCGAGCTGCGGTCAGGCGGCCCGCTCCACCAGGGCCGTCGGCGACTCGTCGTCCATCTCGAAGGCCAGCGGGAAGGGCGCGTGTCCGGCCAGGCGGAACCAGCGCACCTTGCGGTGCTCGCGGAGCCTGCGGGCGGCGCCCACCGCGTCGTTGTGGAACCGCCGGGCCATCGGGACGCGCCGTACGGCCTCGGCCAGTTCGAGGGCGGCTTCCTCGCCCCCGGGGGCCTCCCGCAGGGCGTCCACCTGCTGCGGCTCGGCGAAGACCGCCCGCAGGGCCTGGCTCAGCTCGCTCTCGGCGACCTCCCGCTGTTCCTCCTCGGCCTGCCGCGCGGCGTGCGCGGCCTCGTACAGCACGATGGAGGCGGCCGGGTCGAGGACGCCCGAGGTGGCCAGTTCCTGGGCCACGGACGCCCTGCGCAGCAGCTGCGCGTCGAGTGCGGCACGGGCGGCGTCGATCCTGGCGTGCAGCCGGTCCAGCCGCCCTGCGGTCCAGCTCAGGTACAGGCCGATCGCGACGAGGACGACCAGGATCCAGATCAGGGTTGCGGTCACGGGCCGCAAGCCTACGGGGACGCTCCGCGGAGGCGGCGCAGTGCCCTGGAGGCGGACGCCGCCGGGATGGCCGCCCCGGCCTCCGCCCCCGCCCGGACGAGACGGGCGCCGCCGCAGTGGCCGCCTCGGACGCCCGCACCTGCCCGGCCGAGGCGGGCGCCGCCGGGGTGGCCGCCTCGGGCCCGCCCGTGCCCGGCCGGGCCTCGCACCGGGCGGGCCGGCCTGGCGGGGCGTGGCGGCCGGGGCGGGCCCGAAGTGCCGGTGCGGGCCGGGTCCGGCGCGTCGGCGCGCGGCCGGTCCGAGCGCCGAAGCGGACTGGGTCCGGACCGCCGGAGCGCGGCCGGTACCAGTGCCGACGCACGGCCGGTACGAAGCGCCGGTCCGCGCTGGACCCGGACCACCGAAACCCGCCCGGCCCAAGAGCCCACGCACAGCCGGTACGAAGCGCCAGTGCGCGCAGGACCCGGACCGCCCGAACCCGCCCGGCCCAAGAGCCCACGCACAGCCGGTACGAAGCGCCAGTGCGCGCAGGACCCGGACCGCCCGAACCCGCCCGGCCCAAGAGCCCACGCACAGCCGATCCGAAGCGCCGGTGCGCGGGCCGGCCTCTCAGTCCCTCGCCAGTCCGAAGCGTGCCCTCAGTCCCGTCGCCCGGTCGTCCGTCGCCACCGCCGCCGCGCCTGCGGTGACCGTCTCGTAGACGGACAGGATGTCGGCGCCGACGGTCGACCAGTCGAAGCGCCGTACGTGCGCGCTGCCCCGCTCCCGCAGTTCGGCCCGGCGCCGCGGGTCGGCCAGCAGCCGCACCGCCGCGTCGGCGAGTGCGTCGGCGTTCTCGTTGGGGAACAGCTCGCCGGCCGCTCCCTGGTCGAGGACCTGCGCGAAGGCGTCCAGGTCGGAGGCGAGCACGGGCGCGCCCGCCGACATGGCCTCGACCAGGATGATCCCGAAGCTCTCGCCACCGGTGTTGGGCGCGACGTACAGGTCGACGCTGCGCAGGAAGCGGGCCTTGTCCTCGTCGCTGATCATGCCGAGGAACTCCACACGGGAGCGCAGCTCCTTCGGCAGGCTCTCCACGGCCTCCTCCTCGTCGCCGCGGCCCGCGACCACCAGCCGGGTCTGCGGCCGGGCGGCGAGGATCTTCGGCAGCGCCCGCATCAGCACCGGCAGGCCCTTGCGGGGCTCGTCGATGCGCCCTATGAAGCCGATCGTGTCGCCCTGCCACTCGGGGTTGGGATCGGCACCGGCGAAGAAGTCGACGTCGACGCCGTTGGGGATGACGACGGCGTCCCCGCCCAGGTGCTCGACGAGGGTGCGGCGGGCGTACTCGCTCACCGCGATCCGGGCACTGATCTTCTCCAGCGCGGCCTGGAGGATCGAGTACGCGGCGATCATCGCGCGGGAGCGCGGGTTGGACGTGTGGAAGGTGGCCACGATCGGCCCCTGCGCCGCCCAGCAGGTGAGCAGGCCCAGCGAGGGCGAGGTGGGCTCGTGGATGTGGATGACGTCGAAGGCGCCGTCGTGCAGCCAGCGCCGTACCCGGGCCGCCGACAGGAAGCCGAAGTTGAGCCGGGCCACCGAGCCGTTGTACGGCACCGGCACCGCGCGGCCGGCCGAGACGACGTACGGGGGCAGCGGGGTGTCGTCGTCGGCGGGGGCGAGGACGGACACCTCGTGGCCGAGGCGGACGAAGTACTCGGCGAGGTCCCGGATGTGGAACTGGACGCCACCCGGCACGTCCCAGGAGTACGGGCAGACGATGCCGATCCTCACGGGGCGCCCTGCCCCTCGGCCGCCGGGGGTGCCTTGGCGGGGTCGAGGTCCTTCAGCCACAAGCGCTGGAGCATGTGCCAGTCCTCCGGGTGGTCGGCGATCCCCGTGGCGAAGGCGTCGGCCAGCGCCTGTGTCATGACGGACGTCTTTTCCGCACGGGTACCTGACTCGGGCACCTCGACCGGTGGATGGACCCGGCCCCGCATCACGGGCGAGTCGTCGTACCAGAGCGTCACCGGCAGCAGCCGCGCGCCGGTCTGCAGCGCGAGCAGGGCGGGCCCGGCCGGCATGCGGGCCGTCTCGCCGAAGAAGTCGACCTCCACGCCGGAGGCGGACAGGTCGCGGTCGGCGACCAGGCAGACCAGGCCGCCGTCGCGCAGCCGCCGGGCCAGCGTGCCGAACGCCGTGCCGCCGCTGTGCGGGAGGACCTCCATGCCGAGGCCCTCGCGGTAGGCGACGAAGCGGTCGTAGAGGGTCTCCGGCTTGAGGCGCTCGGCGACCGTGGTGAAGGGGATGCCCAGCTGCGTCGTCACCCAGGCACCGGCGAGGTCCCAGTTGGCCAGGTGCGGAAGGGCCAGGACCACGCCCTTGCCGGCGTCCAGGCCGTCGGTGAGGTGGTGCAGGTCCTCGGGGACGAAGCCCGCCGCGACGCGCTCGCGGCTCCAGGCCGGGAGCCGGAAGGACTCCATCCAGTAGCGCAGGTACGAGCGCATGCCCGCGCGCGACAGCGCGGCGAGCCGTTCGGGGCCCGCGCCCGGCACCACGCGCGCGTAGTTGCTCTCCAGGCGGCGGACGCCCGTGCCGCGCTGCTTCCAGGCGATGTCCGCGACCGTGCGGCCGAGCCGTGCGGCGACCGGCTCGGGCAGCTTCTTCACGGTGCTCCAGCCGGCGCCGTACAGGCCGTCGGCCAGCCGGTCCCGAGCGCTCACTTCGCCGCCTCGGTGCCCTGGTCCTCCTGTGCGGCGGCATCCGCCTCGGCGGCCTCCCGGCGCACGGTGACGACGCGCTGGACGAGCGTGACGAGGCTGCCGACGGCGACGACCCACAGGGCGACGGGGAGCAGGTACTGGATCCCCGGCACGCCGAACGTGTGCAGTCCCGCGAATCCGGCGGCGACCAGGGAGACGACGAGCCGCTCGGCGCGCTCGACGAGTCCGTTGACGGCGACCGGCAGACCGATCGACTCGCCGCGCGCCTTGGTGTACGACACGACCTGGCCGCTGGCCAGGCAGAAGATCGACACGGCGCACAGCACGTTGTCGTCACCGCCGCCCGCGTACCAGAGGGCGAAACCGCCGAAGATCGCGCCGTCGGCGACCCGGTCCAGCGTGGAGTCCAGGAAGGCGCCCCAGCGGCTGGAGCGGCCGAGCTGGCGGGCCATGTTGCCGTCGACGAGGTCGGAGAAGACGAAGAGCGTGATCACGACCGTGCCCCAGAAGAACTCGCCCATGGGGTAGAAGACCAGCGCTCCCGCGACCACACCGGCGGTGCCGATCAACGTGACCGTGTCCGGGCTGACGCCCCGGCGGATGAGAAACGCGGCGAACGGTGTGAGGACACGCGTAAAAAATGCACGCGCGTACTTGTTCAGCATGGCCTTCCCGACGGTCGCTGTGGCCGCGGCCCCTGCTGGCCACCGGCTGGCCCATCGTAGCCACGCGCGCGCGTGGGTGACGGCCGGGCACCCTCTCCCCCGGTGGGCGGCCGGTGGGGCGGCGGGATCGGGGCCTTCGTATGGACGGCGCGTGACGGGAGTGGAAAGCTCGAAGGACCGCGGGCGTCACCGGAGCCGCCAGCACGCGGTCCCGCGTGTCCGCGCCCACAGCGACCTCACCGTGCACGGGAGGCAAGGACATGGGCGACAAGGCGCACACCCACCCCGGAGCCGCCGGAAGGGCGACGGCGGCCGACCATCCCACGTCCGTACGGAATGTGGTGCTGGTCGGCCACTCCGGATCGGGCAAGACGACTCTGGTGGAGGCTCTCGCGCTGACGGCGGGAGCACTGAACCGGGCGGGCCGCGTGGAGGACGGCGGCTGCGTCTCGGACTACGACGAGATGGAGCACCGGCAGCACCGGTCCGTACAGCTGTCGCTGGTGCCGGTGGAATGGGACGGCATCAAGGTCAACCTCCTGGACACTCCCGGGTACACCGACTTCGTCGGTGAGCTGAGGGCCGGTCTCCGTGCGGCGGACGCGGCCCTCTTCGTCGTCTCGGCCTCCGACGGCGTGGACGGCTCGACCCGCATGGTGTGGGAGGAGTGCGCCGCCGTCGGCATGCCGCGCGCGATCGTGATCACGCACCTGGAGGCCGCCCGCGCGGACTTCGAGGAGATGACGCGGATCTGCGCGGAGGCCTTCGGCGGGGACGACCCCGATGCCGTACTGCCGCTGTACCTGCCCTTGCGAGGGCCGCAGGCGCCCGACGGGCACGCGCCCGTGACCGGACTCATCGGGCTGCTGTCGCGGAAGCTGTTCGACTACGCGTCCGGCGAGCGCAGGGAGTCGGAGCCGGACGGGGACCGGCTGCCGCTGATCGACGAGGCCCGGTCCATGCTGATCGAGGGGATCATCTCGGAGAGCGAGGACGAGACCCTCATGGAGCGCTATCTCGGCGGCGAGCAGGTCGACGTCAGGACGCTCATCCAGGATCTGGAGCGGGCCGTGGCCCGCGGGGTGTTCTTCCCCGTCCTGGCCGCCGCCCCGGCGGCCGAGGGCGCCCGCCAGGGACTCGGTACGGTCGAGCTGCTGGAGCTGGTCACCCGCGGCTTCCCGACCCCCCTGGAGCGCGCGGCGCCCCCGGTCACCACGCCCGACGGCGCGCCGCGCGAGCTGCGGAGGTGCGATCCCGACGAGTCGCTGGTCGCGGAGGTCGTCAAGACGTCCTCCGATCCCTACGTCGGCCGGATCTCGCTGGTCCGCGTGTTCTCGGGCACCCTGCGCGCCGACCAGACGGTGCACGTCTCCGGCCACGGGCTGGCCGACCGCGGCCATGAGGATCACGACGTCGACGAGCGGATCGGCGCCCTGTCGACGCCGTTCGGCAAGCAGCAGCGGCCGGTCCCGCACGTGATCGCGGGCGACCTGGCGTGTGTGGCCAAGCTGAGCCGCGCGGAGACCGGGGACACGCTGTCGGCCAAGGACGACCCGCTGCTGATGGCCCCGTGGGAGATGCCCGACCCGCTGCTGCCGCTCGCCATAGAGGCGCACAGCAAGCCCGACGAGGACAAACTCTCCCAGGGACTGGCGCGGCTGGTCGCCGAGGACCCGACGATGCGGCTGGAGCAGAACCAGGACACGCACCAGGTGGTCCTGTGGTGCCTGGGCGAGGCCCACGCCGACGTGGCGCTCGAACGGCTGCGCAGCCGGTACGGCGTCCAGGTCGACGTCGTACCGCACCGGGTGTCCCTGCGGGAGACGTTCGGGAGCAGGGCGGCGGGGCGCGGCCGGCACGTCAAGCAGTCCGGCGGGCACGGGCAGTACGCCATCTGCGAGCTCGAGGTGGAGCCGCTGCCGAACGGTTCGGGCATCGAGTTCGTCGACAAGGTGGTCGGCGGCGCGGTGCCCCGGCAGTTCGTCCCGTCCGTCGAGAAGGGCGTGCGCGCGCAGGCCGCGAAGGGAGTCGTCGCGGGCCATCCGCTGATCGACGTACGGGTGACGCTCCTCGACGGCAAGGCGCACTCGGTGGACTCCTCGGACGCCGCGTTCCAGACGGCGGGCGCGCTGGCGCTGCGGGAGGCGGCGGCCGAGGCGAGGATCCATCTGCTGGAGCCGGTCGCCGAGGTGAGCGTCCTGGTCGGCGACGCGTACGTGGGCGCCGTCATGAGCGACCTGTCCGGGCGGCGCGGCAAGGTGCTCGGCACCGAGCAGACCAGCGGGGGCCGGACCGTGATCCGGGCCGAGGTGCCCGAGCTGGAGATCGGCCGGTACGCCGTGGACCTGCGCTCCCTGTCGCACGGCACCGCGCGCTTCGACCGCCGGTACGCGCGGCACGAACCGATGCCGCAGCAGATCGCGGACCGGGTGCGGGAGGAGCTGCGGGCCGTGTCGTAGCGCTGCCGGGGCCGGCGCGGGACTCCCCCGCGCCGGTGGTGGCGACCCGGCGTGCGACGGCGCGTGTACGCGGTCGACCCGCGCGTCCGCGGGCGCCTTCCGGCGTCCGGTGACGCATGCCGGTCGCGGCGGATACGCTGATGACCTGATCAACAGGTGTGCGGGGCTGGGAAGTCGGGAAGGCCGCAGAACGACAGTGGTGGCGATCGGGGGCGGGTATGACCGTTGACGGCGGTTACGCGGACTTCTTCGGGCCGCAGGTGCCGCGTACGGACGGCGGGGGGCAGACGGCCACCTTCGCGCTGGCCTCGGCCGCCTACCGGGACAACCCGATGGAGGAGATCAAGAAGGCCGACAACGAGTGGCACCAGACGGCCGTCAACCCGGGCCGGTCCTGGGCCACGATCTTCCGGCCCAACCTCGGGGAGGCGTTCTCCCGCGCGGTGGCCGACCGGATGCTGGGCGGCGGACGCAAGCCCCTCATCCAGTCCTTCGGGGCCGAGCCGCAGGTGGTCGTCGAGCACTGTCTGGCGGCCAACGGCATCCGCAAGGCCCGCGACGCGCGGCTGTCCATGGTGATCGTGCTGTGCGGCCTGCTGTTCCTGCCCGGCATGCTGGTGTGGCTGCTCGGCTTCCAGATCCGCACCACCGTCGCCAAGGCGGAGAACAAGCAGGCCGGGGCGCTGGGCACCGCGGTGCTCGTGGCCATCGCCGCGCTGGCGGTGCTGTTCCTCGTCAAGATGCCCTTCACGGGCTTCTGGGCCTGGTACGCGCGCGCGGCGGTCGTCCTGCCGGTGGTCGGCTGGTTCTGGGCCAAGCGGATCTGCGAGGGCACGGCCAGGGATCTGCGGGAGCGCTGGGACGGCCTCCTGTCGGGCAGCGGCGTCGGCGCCAAGGTTCCCGAGGCGGTGCCCAGCAATCCGGGCGAGACGGCGGCCGAGCAGCTCCGGCAGTCCCTGGCCAAGCTCGGCGCCGAGCAGCAGTCCAACTCGGTCTTCTACGCCGGTCCCAAGGGCATACTCGGCATGGGCACGCGCTGGGGCAGCTGGCAGCTCGCCGAGAACCTGGTGCCGGCCGACCCGACCCGGGAGATCCACCCCTTCCGCAGCTGGGACGTCGTCCGGGCGGTCCACGACCAGCTGCGCATGCTGGAGCGCGGTCCGCTGAACACCGGCGGTTTCCCGAAGCCGTCCATACGGCACTGGGTGGTGACGCCGATCGGCGAGAACGCCACGGCGGTGTCGCGTCCGGAGGGCACGGACGTCGAGGCGTACCAGGTCAAGTCCCACGCGATACAGGACATCTGCAACAAGCAGCAGTTCGGGGCCGGTGACCGGCACTACCTGGGCGTCCAGTGGACCCTGTGGGACGGCCAGCTGGTCATCACCATGCTGATCACCGTGACCGTGCTGCACGAGACGCTGCGCATCGAGGTCACGGGGCACGCGCTGGGCCCGGTGAACCCGCTCTTCACCACCAAGCCGGAAGCCCCCTCCAAGGAGGTCGCCAAGTCGTTCAAGCCGTGGGAGACACGCAAGGTGATGCTCCCGCTGGTCACCGCGAACGAGGTGGTACGGCTCGCGGTGCGCGCCCCGCTCACCTGGTATCCGCCGCTGCTCAACTGGCTCGGCGGCTCGATCGGACTGCCGGAGCCCTTCGGGCTGCGGCACGCCTGGGCGGACCAGCCGTGGCGGCACCGTTTCATGGCCGACGACGCCCTGCGGGCGGCCGCGCCGGTGCTGCGGGTGGTGCACTCGGCGGCGATCAAGGTGCTGCAGGAGAACGGCGTGGACACGGAGAAGTTCGGGACGCGCTCGGCCTTCCTCAGCACGGCCGTGCAGGACCCGGCGCCGGGCAAGGCGGATCTGTACAACGCGTAGGCCCCTCCCGGGGCCTGCCCGCCGCTACTCGGCGGAGGGCCACGCCTCCGCCAGCATCTTGCGGGTGTCCCCCAGCAGCTGCGGCAGCACCTTGGTGTGGCCGACGACCGGCATGAAGTTCGTGTCCCCGCCCCAGCGGGGCACGACGTGCTGGTGGAGGTGGGCGGCGATGCCCGCGCCGGCCACCGAGCCCTGGTTCATGCCGATGTTGAAGCCGTGGGCGCCGGAGGCGGTGCGCAGGGCCGTCATTGCCTGCTTGGTCAGCTCGGCGAGCTCCGCGGTCTCCACTGCGGTCAGCTCGGTGTAGTCGGCGACGTGGCGGTACGGCACGGTCATGAGGTGACCGCCGTTGTACGGGTACAGGTTGAGCACCGCGTACACGTGCTCGCCGCGCCGGACCACCAGCCCGTCCTCGTCGGACTTGGCCGGGATCGAGCAGAAGGGGCAGCCGTCGTCGGCGCCCGGGCCGCTCGGCTTGTTCTCGCCCTGGATGTAGGCCATCCGGTGGGGCGTCCACAGGCGCTGGAACGCGTCCTGCGTCCCCACTCCGATCTGCTGCTCCGGCTCACTCGTCATGCGTGCAGCATATGGCGTCGCGCACGGCGACAGGGAAAGGCCCCCGGGAAGATCCCGGGGGCCTGAAGCCCCGCTTCGGCGGGGAGCACGGCGCCTTGTGCTCTTGGGCCTTGCGAATCTTGGGGCCAGCCCCGCTCTTGCGGGGAGCAATCACACGTGCACGCGGCGCTGCACGACGTCAACGAGCTTCGCCAGCGCATCGTCACGCTGGATGCCGTTCTCCTGCGAGCCGTCGCGGTAACGGAACGACACCGTGCCCGCGTTCATGTCGTCGTCACCCACGATGATCATGAACGGCACCTTCTGCTTCTGGGCCGTCCTGATCTTCTTCTGCATGCGATCGGAGGAGGCGTCGACCTCCACCCGCAGACCCTTCTGCCTGGCCTCCGCGGCGAACTTCTCCAGATACTCGACGTGTGCGTCACCCACCGGGATGCCCACCGCCTGCACCGGCGCGAGCCAGGCCGGGAAGGCGCCCGCGTAGTGCTCAAGGAGCACCGCGAAGAAGCGCTCGATGGAGCCGAACAGCGCGCGGTGGATCATCACCGGCTGGGTCTTGGTGCCGTCGGCGGCCGTGTACTCCAGGTTGAAGCGCTCCGGCAGGTTGAAGTCGAGCTGGATGGTCGACATCTGCCAGGTGCGCCCGATGGCGTCCTTGGCCTGCACCGAGATCTTCGGGCCGTAGAAGGCGGCGCCGCCCGGGTCCGGGACCAGGGGCAGGCCCTGCTTCTCGGCGACCTGGCGCAGCGTCTCGGTGGCCTCTTCCCAGGCTTCGTCCGAGCCGACGAACTTCTCCGGGTCCTTGGTGGACAGCTCCAGGTAGAAGTCGGTGAGGCCGTAGTCGCGCAGCAGGTTCAGGACGAAGGTGAGCGTCTTGTCGAGCTCCTCCGACATCTGCTCGCGGGTGCAGTAGATGTGCGCGTCGTCCTGGGTGAAGCCGCGGGCCCGGGTCAGGCCGTGCACGACGCCCGACTTCTCGTACCGGTACACGGTCCCGAACTCGAAGAGGCGCAGCGGCAGTTCACGGTAGGAACGTCCGCGCGCGTCGAAGATCAGGTTGTGCATCGGGCAGTTCATGGGCTTGAGGTAGTAGTCCACGCCCTCGTCAAGCTGCATGGGCGGGTACATGCCGTCGGCGTACCAGTCCAGGTGGCCCGAGGTCTCGAAGAGCTTCCCCTTCGTCGCGTGCGGGGTGTAGACGAACTCGTAGCCCTCCTCCTCGTGGCGCCGCCGCGAGTAGTCCTCCATGACCCGGCGGATGATGCCGCCCTTGGGGTGGAAGACGGCCAGGCCCGAGCCGATCTGCTCGGGGATCGAGAAGAGGTCGAGTTCGCTGCCGAGCTTGCGGTGGTCGCGCTTCTCGGCCTCGGCGAGGAACTCCAGGTGCGCCTTCAGCTCGTCCTTGGTCGGCCAGGCGGTGCCGTAGATGCGCTGGAGCATCGGGTTCTTCTCGCTGCCGCGCCAGTAGGCGGCGGCGTTGCGCATGAGCTTGAACGCCGGGATGTTCCGGGTGGTGGGCAGGTGGGGGCCTCGGCAGAGGTCCTTCCAGCACAGGTCGCCGGTCTTGGCGTCCAGGTTGTCGTAGATCGTCAGCTCGCCGGCGCCGACCTCGACGTCCGCGCCGTCGTCGTGCGACGCGGAGCCCTTGATGCCGATGAGCTCCAGCTTGTACGGCTCGTCGGCGAGCTCCTCGCGGGCCTCGTCATCGGTCACGACGCGACGCGAGAAGCGCTGACCGCGCTTCTGGATCTCCTGCATCTTCTTCTCGATGGCCTTGAGGTCATCGGGGTGGAAGGGCTTCTCGACATCGAAGTCGTAGTAGAAGCCGTCCTTGACCGGCGGGCCGATGCCCAGCTTGGCCTCGGGGAAGAGCTCCTGCACGGCCTGCGCCATGACGTGCGCCGTGGAGTGGCGCAGGATGTTCAGGCCGTCCTCGGAGGAGATCTCGACGCCCTCGACGGTCTCGCCGTCCCGGACCTCGTGGGCGAGGTCCTTGAGCTCGCCGGCCACCCGCGCCGCGATGATCGAGCGCTGGCCGGCGAAGAGCTCGGCGGCCGTGGTGCCCGTCGTCACCACGCGTTCTTCCCGCTCGGAATCGCGCTGGATGATCACACGGACGTCTGACACCGGTCTCTCCTGACTGAAGGGGGGCCGCGGCGCCATACCGGAGCGCACGCGTGAGGGCGATCGTACCGACCCGGGCCGGTGCATCGCGAAATCGTTCCCTCCGCAGGTCCAGGTGGTCGGTCCGCGCAGTCCCCGCCGCCGCTCCAGGTGGTCAGTCCGCGCAGTCCCCGCCGCAGGTCTCCTCGAAGAAGGCCGCCACCTCGACGTGCTCCTGCACCGCCTTCAGGAGCCGGTCCCGTTCCGCGTCGTCGACCGGCACGGGGGCGATCTCGCAGGCGCCGGTGAGCCGGCGGAATCCGCCCCGGCTCTCCAGCCGGCCGAGCACCCGCACCGGCAGCCCCACCAGATGGGCGTGCCCGGCGATCCGGTAGGCCTCCTCGTCGAGCGTGATCCGGACCTGCGGGACGTCCGCACCGGCCAGCACGCGCAGCCGTACGGTGCCCGCGCCGCGCGGGCCGGGCCGGCGCATCCGGACGACGGTGCCGGTGATCCGCACCGGCACGGAGGGCTCCGCCCGCAGGTAGCGGGTGGCGGCCTCCCGCAGGGCGGGCAGGTCGCCGGGCGAGAACTCCACCGGTTCGGCGAGGGCGGCGCAGCCCTCGGGGACGCCGGCGGCCGGGGCCCAGTCGACGGTGACGCGGGCCCCCTCGGTGCCGCGGACCAGGGCGACGAGCGCCTCGGTCAGTTCGTGGCTGACGCCCGCCGCCACCGCGGCGTCGAAGGCCTCCGTGCCGCCGGTGGCCCGCCGGTAGTCGACGGCCTCGCGGGCCGCGTACAGGGCGTGGTGGAGGCGTACGGCGAGGGGGCGGCCGGTGGTGACGGGCACGAACGCCGTGAGCCGGCGGCCGCCGGGGGCGGGACCGACCAGGACGTTCTCCAGGGCTTCGGCCGCGGCACGCCGGTGCCGGGCGCCGTAGTAGCCCGCCCGCGCGCGCGTGGCGAGCGCGCCGGCGAGCAGCATCCGGCGGGCGGCGGAGCGCAGCCGCTCCTCCGCGGTCCACGAGGAGGCGTCACCGGGCCCGGCCGGCACGTCGCGCGCCCAGCGGATCTCGTCGCTGGGTACGGCGAGGGAGACGAGGATCTCGCGGGCGGCGGGTGTGCCGCTGCGGGACAGGGCGAGCAGCGCCTCGCCCAGCAGGTCGTCGCTGTCGGGGAAGGAGCGGCTGACGGGCACCAGCAGGCTGGTGGCACCGGCGCCCGGGCCGGGCGGGGTCCAGCGGCCGTACCGGCCGGGGGCGCCGCCGCGACGCCGCCAGCCGTGCCGGTGGAGCAGGGCGGTCAGCACGGCCGGGTCCACGGCGGCGGGCTCCGGCGTGTGGTCGTCCCGGGCACCGTCACCCGTGGCGTGGACGGGGTGCGGCCCGAGGGGCCGCGGCGGCTCACCGGTCGGGCGGTGCGTCATGGTGTCCCTCCCGTCCCGACCCGCGTCATGATCTCGCACAGCGCCCGGTCGTCGAAGACCCGTGCGGTCGGTATCCGCACGGTGGTGCGCCGCCGGCCGGTGACCGGATGTCCGGCGAGGTTGGTCCAGTAGCAGCAGTGCCTGAGGTCGAGCCGGTCGTGGCCGGCGCGCAGCCACTGGTCCCGGGACCGGGGGACGATCATCACGACCAGGATCTTGTGCACGGAGACCGGGGTGCGGGCGAGCTTCGCCAGGTGGTCGTTGTCGAGCGTGAAGGAGAAGAAGCGGCCCGGTGGGCTGGGCGGGAGCTGGTACGTGGCCTTGAGCTGCACCTTGATGGTGACCTCGTCGTCGACCGTGTGCCCGGGGGCGCTGTGGCTGACGTGCCAGTCGATGCCGTTGTCCGGGAAGGGCTGCGAGAGCGAGCAGCCCGCCGCCGCCGCGACCGCGTGCAGGTAGCCGACCTGCAGGGTCTCCATGCAGGCGGTGGTGGCGAGGGAGCCGCGGGTGGGCGCGATGCGCTCAGGCAGCAGCCCGCCCCGTTCGGGCTGCGCTATGGCCATGACCAACAGCCTTCCGAAACTGGTGCGTCCCCACTGCGGGTCGCTGAACTGCAAAGACCCGTACTCCTGTTGTGTCCTTCCGGCGTACGCCGCAAACAGCCCGGGTATCACCGAACCGGGACAGAAGACGGCGCGTCAGCAGCCGTTGCCGCAGGAGGAGTTGAGTGCCCTATGACGTGCTGGTACGAGGGGCCCCTGGCCGCCTTCGACACGGAGACCACGGGTGTGGACGTCGAGACCGACCGGATCGTGTCGGCGGCCCTCGTCGTGCAGGACGCCCCGGGCCTCAGGCCCCGGGTGACCCGGTGGCTGGTGAATCCGGGTGTGCCGGTGCCGGAGGCGGCGACGGCGGTGCACGGACTGACGGAGGAGCATCTGCAGCGCCACGGCCGCTGGCCGGCGCCGGTGATGTACGAGATAGCCGAGGCGCTGACCGAGCAGGCCCGCGCGGGGCGCCCGCTCGTGGTGATGAACGCGCCGTTCGACCTCACGCTGGTGGACCGGGAGTTGCGCCGGCACCGCGCCTCGTCCCTGGGCCGCTGGCTGGAGCGGACGTCCCTGCACGTGCTGGATCCGCGCGTGCTCGACAAACACCTGGACCGCTACCGCAAGGGCCGCCGCACCCTCACCGACCTGTGCGCGCACTACGGCGTCGAGCTGGAGGGCGCGCACGACGCGGCGGCCGACGCGCAGGCCGCGCTGGAGGTCGTACGGGCGGTGGGCCGCCGCTTCCCGGGGCGGCTGGAGCGCCTCTCGGCCGCCGAGCTGCACACGCTCCAGGCGGTGTGGCACGCGGGGCAGGCGCGGGGGCTCCAGGCGTGGTTCGCGCTCAACGGGACGGAGGAGGCGGTGGACCCGGCCTGGCCACTGCGTCCCGACCTGCCGGCGGCGGCGTGAGCACACGAAGAAGCCGGCCCGTCGTGCGACGGACCGGCTTTTCCCGGTGGGCGATACTGGGTTCGAACCAGTGACCTCTTCGGTGTGAACGAAGCGCTCTCCCACTGAGCTAATCGCCCGGGAACGCACTGAACCATACAGGGACCGGCACGCACTCTTCAAACCGCTTCCAGCCGAGCGGCCAGCCCGCGGCGCCCCGCCCGCATCATCAGCCGGTGGTTGGCCCGGAACAGGGGCCGTCCCGGCACGGCGAGGCGGCGCAGCAGCGGCTTGCGCACGACGACCTCCTGGTCGTAGCGGGCGAGGGTGCCGGAGCCCCGCGGACCGAGCGTCCAGCGCGCCCAGCCCTCCATGTCACCGCTCATCGCGACCTCCAGCACCCCGGCCTCCGGGTCGCGCCGCCCCTCGCGCAGGGTCGCGGTCAGGTCGTACGGGAGGAGGGAACGGAAGCGGACGAGGCCGCTGGTGTCGTCGAGCCGGGTGACCTCGCGCACCTGCGGCCACCAGCGGGGGTAGTCCTCGATCCGTTCCAGTTCCCGGTAGACGGCCGGGACGGGCGCGGGCAGGGTCCACAGGCTGCGGAATCGGTAATGGTTCCAGTCCACGTACCGGAGTGTGCCCGTGCCCGCGTCCGGCACGTGCGGACTACGGCATCCTGTCCCCCAGAAGTGCCAGGTTCTCGATGGCGGCGAGTCCGTAGAGCGCGGTGTCGTTGGTGGAGACCCAGGGCGCCTCGCTGCCCGGTACCAGCGCGGCGGGGCCGTTCAGCTTCTCGGTCCGCCAGGGTGCCGACTCCTTGTAGCCGTCGGAGTCGTAGAACTTCTGCCACGCGCGCGCGGCGAGCTTCTCGTCCCCGGTCCGCACGGCCGCGTAGGCGTCGAGACGCGAGTGCCCCTGGAAGAGGATGAGGCTGCCGAAGTTGCTGCCGTACCGGGCCGCCTGTTCGGTCTTGGTGGCGTTGAAGTAGCGGCAGTAGTCGTAGTACGCCTCGTGGAACTCCGGCATGTCGACGAGGTCGATCAGCTCGGCGCACAGCTCGTTCAGGCCGAAGACGGCCGACAGGTGGGACACCTCCACCTTCGGGGTGTCGGCCACGGCGAACCTGCCCGTGTCCAGGTCGTACAGGCCGCTGCCCTGGACGAAGCCGTTGGGCTGGGCGGCGATGGTCTCCATGGTGGACAGCACGCGCGCGCGTGCCTTCTCCCACTGGGGGCCCCTGCGCTCCCACTCGGTCAGCCACGCCGAGACCAGGCCGCTCCAGTCGGTGCCGAAGCCGATCGACAGGGCGTGCCGGTCGGGGGTGTAGGGCTCGGTGCGGATCTTGCGGAGCGGGTCGAGGGCGAGGAACGTCTCGTCGGAGTCGACGTTGGCCCGCATCAGGTCGCCGACGCGCTCGTCGGCGGTGAGGAAGTAGTAGAAGCGCCGGTAGGTGGTGTTGGCGATGCGCTGCTGCTTGGCGCTGTCCGCGTAGTGCTGGACACCGTGCCGGGTGCCGAGTCCGGCCCACTCCCCCAGGTGGTAGACGTCGACCTCGCCGGTGTGCCGGGTCATGGCCTCGGCGAAGCGGAAGATGTCGGCGCGGCCGGAGCGCAGGTAGGCGTACCAGAGCCAGAGGTCGGGCGAGAGTTCGGAGTTGTCCCACGCGTAGCCGCCGACGTCGTAGCGCCATTGGTGGCGGGTGGTGTCGTAGGTGTGCATGATGTCGCCGTAGTCCCAGAAGCCGTACCAACGGCGCTGCTCCACCTGGTCCTTGTAGTAGGTGAAGAGGAAGTCGAGGTGGTCCTCGATCTTCGCCTTGGCGGGGGTGGAGCGGTCGGGCTCGGCGTAGAGGCCGGGGCCGAAGACTCCGGCCCTGATGAGCTGCTCGGGCGGGGCGGCCAGTTGCGGCAGGACGCGCACGGCCTCGACCTGTTCGGCGAGCCGCTCGGCGCTCGGGGTGGCGGCGTTGGCCCAGAAGAGCAGCTCGGAGGTGCGGGCGATGCCGTACGGGGTGCCGAACCCGGGCTCGTAGTCCTCGTAGGTGATGTTGAGGCCCTCGATCTGCTCGGGGAAGGTGTCCTGGCCCAGGCCGTCGTGGTAGAAGCGCAGGTCCATGGGCTGGGCCTCGGGTGACCAGAGCCAGAGGGTGACCTCGGCCTCGTCGGTCTGTGCGTCGCGGATGTCGAGCTGGGCCGGGTACTTCTCCCAGAAGTCGCGCAGCCCGAAGGAGAGTCCGCCGCTCGTTCCACCGACGTAGCCGAAGCCCGAGGCGCGCCGGCCGCCGCCGGCGCCGATCCAGCCGTGGCCCTTCTTGGTGCGCTTGCGCAGCGTGAAGCCGTCGGCGGAGAGCTGGGAGAGGGTGTAGTCGCCCCATTCCGGGATGTACTTCAGGCGGGTGGTGACCCGCTGGTCCCAGGTGGCGGGGTCGGGGAGCTTCTCCCCCGCGTACTGAGCCGCCTGGACGGCCGCTCCGGGGTCGCGGCGCAGTCCGGTGATGCCCTTGACGGCCTCGCGCAGCAGACCGGTGCCCTCGCCGCCGATGCGGATGTGGCGGTCGTAGGACTCGTCGCGCATCGGGACGGTGAAGCGGACTCCGAGGCCCCGGACGAAGTCGCCGCTCGCCTTTCCGGGCTCCTGCTTCCCGTCGAACGTGACGGTGTGCACCATGCGGAAGGAGTCGGCGCCCGCGTAGAAGTAGAGGCGGATGGAGAAGGGGAGCCAGCCGCGGTTGCCCTTGCGGTGCTTGCCGTCGACGCGGACGACGGCGCGGACCGGGCCGGCCTGCTCGACCTCCACCTCGTCGACGGCGCCGTCGAAGCGCTCGTACTTCACCGTGCCCTGGTCGCCGTCCTCGATCTCGGGCTGGCGCAGCAGGACGAGGCGGCCGTTCTTCGCGATCTCGGTGGAGCCTCTGGTGACCGACCTGACGAGTGTCGATCCCGACGTGCCGATTCTCGCGGTGATGACGCCGGTCGATATGTCGATCGTTCCGCCGCGCCGGTCGACGGTGACCTTCTTCGCGGGAGCCGCGGGGGTGCCGGTGGTCAGGGTGAGCGCGCCGGTGCCGGAGCCCACGGCGTGCGCGGTCCACTTCAGGGAGCCGTCCGGCCAGTACGCCAGGGGCCAGGACTGCACGGGTACGGCCGCCCCGCCGGCGTCCGTGACGGCGAAGGCCTGGTCCTCCTGGCAGGTGCCCTTGGGCCAGGGGACGCCGACGGTGGAGCCGGGGGCGGCGCCCAGGCCGCCGTCCTCCAGCCAGGTCAGGGTGACGGGCCCGGCGTCGCCGGTCTCGGCGGCTGGAGCGGCCTGGGCGTTCCCCGCGCCCAGGGCCCAGCTGAACTGGGCGGCGGCTCCGGCGGCTGCGGCTGCCTTGAGGAGGGACCTGCGGGGGATGGGGGACATGGCCTTTCCTTCCGTTGCGTGCGGATGCCGGACGTGTCGCGTAGGGCATGTCAGGGGCATGACAGACAGAGGTGCGGCGCCGAAGCGCCGGACCCGGGGCGGACGCCGCCGTCAGCGGTTCCGGTGACGCTCCTCCACGGCGACGGCCGCCGCGGCGACGGCACCCACCACGGCGACCGCCAGTGGGGCGCTGAACCAGGCGGAGCAGACCACCACGGCCAGCCCGCCGACGATCAGGAAGGAGCCGGCGGGGTCGAGCACGGTGCGGCGGCCGGCCCCTGCGAGCAGCGACCGCCAGGAGGCGCCGGGTTGCCACGAAGCCGCCGCGCGCAGCCCCGCCACGGCCGCGCCGATCAGGGCGAGCACGCCGACGGCGCCCACCACGGGGCCGCCCGGCAGTCCGTCGCGCACGGCCCGTACGTCCGCCCACACCACCGCCAGGGCGGCCCAGCCGGCGACCCCCACGACCCACCCGCGGCGCAGCGCCGACCGGAAGTCGGCGGCGAACTCCCGCAGGCCGCCGCGCTCGTGGGCGAGCCGGCGCCCGAGGTGCCGCGACCCGGCCGCGAACGCAGCGGGGTAGGTGACCAGCGGCAGGGAGGCCACCGCGATCCACACGCCGGTGAGCAGGCACTCGGCGAACAGGGCGAACCTCTCGGCGAACCGCGACTCCTCCCGCTCGGTGCGGGCCCGCGCACGCGCCTCGGTCATGATCGGTTCACCTCAACCCTTCAGACCGGACGTCGCCATGCCGTCGATCAGATAGCGCTGGAAGGCCAGGAAGAAGGCGAGGACGGGCAGCAGCGCGACGAGCGACATGGCGATCATGCCGCCGTAGTTCGCCAGCCCTTCCTGGTCGACGAACATCTTCAGGCCGAGGGAGACGGTGTACTTGCCGGGCTCGTTGAGGTAGATCAGCGGGCCCATGAAGTCGTTCCACGCGTTGATGAAGGTGAAGATCGCGCTCGTGATCAGGGCCGGGCGGCACAGCGGAAGCACGATCGACCAGTAGATGCGGAGGTGCCCGCAGCCGTCGAGACGGGCCGCCTCGTCGAGCTCCCGCGGCAGGTTGCGCATGAACTGCACCATGAGGAAGACGAAGAACGCCTCCGTGGCCAGGTACTTCCCCAGCAGCAACGGGGTGTACGTGTTGATCATGTCCAGGTTGCGGAACAGCACGTACTGCGGGATCAGCAGCACGTGGTACGGCAGCAGCAGCGTGCCGATCATCAGCGTGAAGAGCAGGTTGCGGCCTGCGAACCTGATCTTCGCGAAGGCGTACGCCGTCAGCGAGCAGGACACCACGATCCCGATCACCGAGCCCACCGCGAGGAAGAGCGAGTTGAGGAAGAAGGTGGAGATCGAGATGTCGGCGATGCCGTCGGCCAGGCTCGTGTAGTTGGAGACGATCGGGTCGGCCGGGAAGAGGTCCAGGCTGCCGACGATGTCCCCGCTCTCCTTGAAGGAGCCGCCGACGACCCACACCACCGGGTAGAGGATCACCGCCAGGATCGCCAGGGACCCGATGTGCCAGGCGAGCGAGCCCGGCAGCCTGCGCCGCAGGGCGCCCTTCGCGGACGGGGCCGGCGTGACTTCGGTGGCCTGCGCGCTCATCGGCCGCCCTCCTCGTAGTGCACCCAGCGCTTCTGTGACCAGAACAGCACCGCGGTGACCAGGGCAACCGCGACCAGCAGCATCCAGGCCATGGCGGAGGCCAGGCCCATGCGGCTGTTCTCGAAGCCCTGGACGTACAGGTAGCAGGTGTAGACCATGGAACCGTCGGCCGGACCGCAGGCGTTGCCCCCGGCCCCGCCGCCGACGATGTAGGCGGAGCTGAAGATCTGGAAGGAGTGGATGGTCTCCAGCAGGACGTTGAAGAAGAGGACCGGGGAGATCATCGGCAGCGTGATGTTCCAGAACTGCCGCAGCCTGCTCGCCCCGTCGACGTCGGCCGCCTCGTACAGTTCGCGCGGGACCTGCTTCAGGCCGGCCAGGAAGATGACCATCGGGGCGCCGAACTGCCAGACGGTGAGGGCCACGAGACTGTAGATGATCAGATCCGGGTCACCGGTCCAGCCACCGGCGTCGATCCCGAAGAACTGCTGGGTGCGGTCGACGGCCGCGTCGTCCGAGAAGATCGCCTTCCACACGACGGCGACGGAGACGCTCGCGCCGATCAGCGACGGCGCGTAGAAGGCGGCCCGGTAGAAGGCCTGGCCCCGCCGCTTCTGCGCCAGCAGCAGCGCCACGCCCAGTGCGGCGATCAGCTTGATCGGCGTGCCGACGACGACGTACCAGAGGGTGACCTGCACCGAGTGACGCCAGCGCGGGTCGCCGAACATCTCGGAGAAGTTGTCCAGGCCGATCCACTTCGGGGCGTCGAACAGGTTGTAGTCGGTGAACGCGAAGTAGAGCGAGGCGACCATCGGTCCCGCCGTCAGCAGCAGGAACCCGGCGATCCAGGGGGACATGAAGAGGTAGCCGGCCAGGTTCTCCCGGCGGCCCCGCCGCTTCAGCTCGGCGGAGCGCGGGGACTTCACCGGGCCGTGCCGCGGGCTGGAGCCCTCGGCCAGGCCCTCCCTCACGGGGGCGTGTGTCACGGCGCTTCCCATCAGCCGACGAGAGCCGTCTTCGACTCGGTGAAGAACTGCTTCACGGCGTCCTCGACGGACCGCTCGCCGAGCGCCATCTCCTCGGCGATGCGCAGGAACGCGGCCTCGCAGATGTCGGCGCCGTTCGGGTGCGGGGTGATCTCCTCCAGGACACCCGCGTCGACGAGGGACTGCTCGTAGGCGGCGATCGCCTTGTTGACCGGGTCGGCCGGGCGGTAGGCGTCGTACTGGGCCTGCGTCGTCGGCACGCCGCGGTCGTAACCCATGATCTCGGCGACCTCGGGGTCGTGGACCATGAAGTCGATGAACTGGGCGACTTCCTTGGGATGCCGGGTGCGCTTGTAGGCGCTGAGCATCAGCGAACCGAGGTACTGGCCGGTCCGCTTGCCGTCCGTGGTGGGGATCGGCGCGAGACCGTACTCGCTCTTGCCCTCGGAGGTGTAGCGGACGGTGAAGTTGTCCCAGGTGTACTCGCTGCCGGCGAGTTCGGCGGAGAGCGCCGACTTGGGCTTGATCTGGGCGACCTTCTTCGGGTCTGCGAAGAGACCGGACTTCACGTCCCTCTCCGCCTTGCTCCACCACGCGGTCAGGTCCGCCTCGGAGAAGCCGAGGCCGTCCTCGGTGAAGAAGGCCTTGCCGTTCTGACGCAGGTACAGGTCGTAGAGGTACATCACGCCGTACATGCCGCTGTCGCCCGCACGCCCCGTCCGGTCCCGGACCCTGGTCATCGCCTCGTGGAAGTCGTCCCACGTCCAGCCCTGTTCGGGCTTGATCCCGGCGCGGGTGTAGACGGGCTTGTCGATGACGAGGGCCATCGAGTTCGAACCGACGGGCACACCGAGGAGTTTGCCGTCGATCTCCCCGAACTTCTCCAGGCCCGCGCGGAAGCCGTCCATGGAGAGGTTGCCCGCCTCGACCTGTGCGCCCAGGTCGAGCAGAACGTTCTTCGCGTCGTATTTGCGCAGGAATCCGATGGCATTCTGGAAGACGTCCGGTGGATTTCCGCCGGAGGCCTGGGTGTTGAACTTCTTCCAGAAGTCCGTGTACGGCTGGAAGTCGGTCTTGACCTTGATCTTCGGGTATTTCTTCTCGAAGAGGGCGATGGTCTTGTTGATGCGTTGCGCCCGGTCCTCCGCACCCCACCAGGAGTAACGGATCGTCACTGTTCCGTCTCCCGACCCACTGTCGCCGCCGCACGCGGTGGCCGTGGCCCCCAGCCCCGCGACGGCCAGCGAGGCCCCCGCCGCCTTGAGGACCGTCCGCCTCTCCACCTTGCTGCCCTGCTGCATATGAGCCTCCCCGCGACGTGGCGTCCGCCCCATGAATCGTTTCAAGTAAGCGCTTGCTGGCACAAGGTACGAAGGTCCCGGGGGCCCGTCAATGAGTCGGACGGGATTGATGTGCACGGGACGCCGACCGCGAGAGAGCCCCAGGTCCCGCCCGCTCCCGGACGGAGGGGCCGATTCCGCAGGTCGGCGCGGCGTGGCCGAGGAGCCGAACACCGGCGAGCCCGCCGGAGCGGGCGACGCGGAAGGTCACGGTTGGGTGAAGCCGGGCGGAAAGCGGAACGGATGCACGGCCGCCCCGGCCGCCCGGGCGTACCCGTCCCGTGGGCAAGGACGACTCCTCCGGCGGCGCGTCGCACGACGAAGCGGCCCGGCTCACGATCGTGAGCCGGGCCGCCTGATGATCCGGTGGGCGATACTGGGTTCGAACCAGTGACCTCTTCGGTGTGAACGAAGCGCTCTCCCACTGAGCTAATCGCCCGGACGCAGGAAGAACATTACCCCATGTCAGGGGGTGCCCGTGACCAGCGGGGGCCGGGTCGCCGCACCCCCGCCGCCCCTCACTGGTCCTTGATCTTCCAGGGCATCTGCAGGCCGAACTTGTACAGGTAGATCCCGGCCAGCACGGCCACGATCACCAGGCCGATCGAGGTCAGGATGATGTTCCGGCGCCGCACCCTGGGATCGAGGGCGCGCTGCGCCGCCTCGGTGACCTTGCGCTTGGTCCAGCGCAGGACGAGCTGGGCCCAGACGAACTCGGTCGCCCAGATGGCCATGCCCCCGAAGATCACGACCCAGCCCGGGCCGGGCAGCGGCAGCATGATGATGCCGGCCACCACGACCGCGAGCCCGACGATGAAGACGCCGACCTGCCAGCTCAGGTGCAGGGCGCGGCGCGCCTTGATGAAGTCCGGCGCCCGCGAACCGAGGGCCCGCGCGGCCGCGGCCTCGTCGTCCGTCCCCGTACGGTCCTCCGCCACGGCTGCCTCGCCGGGCTTGTTACTCCCCGTGTTCATACAGCCAAACACTACCGGAGCGAAACCTGTCACCGGAATGGGCGCAGGACCCGAACGACCGCTCGGCCGGAAGAGTTACGTAAACACCCGCAAAACGCTCAGAGGGGTTTACAACGGCACCGTAGGTGGCATGTCGATTTCGCCGACGTGCGAATCCCCGAGCGCACACTGAGCGAAAGGCCCTGGCGCTTATGAACACCACGGTCAGCTGCGAGCTGCACCTGCGCCTCGTTGTGTCGAGCGAGTCCTCCCTGCCTGTCCCCGCAGGCCTGCGGTACGACACGGCCGACCCCTACGCCGTGCACGCCACCTTCCACACCGGAGCCGAGGAGACCGTCGAGTGGGTGTTCGCCCGCGACCTCCTCGCCGAAGGTCTCCACCGTCCCACCGGCACCGGCGACGTCCGTGTCTGGCCGTCGCGCAGTCATGGCCAGGGCGTCGTGTGCATCGCTCTGAGCTCCCCTGAGGGCGAGGCACTGCTGGAGGCCCCGGCGCGGGCCCTGGAGTCCTTCCTGAAGCGCACAGACGCCGCCGTGCCGCCCGGCACGGAACACCGGCACTTCGACCTCGATCAGGAGCTCTCGCACATCCTGGCGGAAAGCTAGGGCGAGGCCCCGTGAAGCCGCCCGTCGCCGTCGACTCGGGGTGACGGCACGGGCCCGGACAACCGCATACGGCACACACGGCGTCGTCGCCGCGGATCTCCGCGGAGGCGGCGTCGGCGTGTCCCGGATCCACGGGACCTCGCGAAGGCGCCCTGTCGCCGGTCCTGCTCCCTCGCACGCCGTCCGGGGCCCCCGCCGCCGTCGGCCTCTCTTCTCCGGCCCTGGACGCCCCTGCGGCCCGGCCCGGCCCCACCGCCCCGCCGGCTGCTCCCGCCCCCGGCGCCGTTGAGCTTCCGACACCCATGGCACGTCCGACGCCGCCGACGCCCCTGACGCCGCCGTGCGGTCTCGCGGTCTCGCGGTCTCCGGCCGGGAACGAAGACCGGGCGGCCGCCGTTGTACGGGCGACCGGCGGACCGGCGCCGGGCCGGCCGGCGGCAGAGGCCGTAATCGGAGCCGGTTCCCCCGCCGCGCAAGCCACTACCATCGGCCAGCATCGGCGGGCGCCCGCCCGACCCCAGGCCAGGGAGCGAAATGTGCTGATCACCCACGACACCCGGTGTGCCCTCGACACCGTGGTGGATCTGGTGAACACCGTGCCGGAGGACGATACGGCGCCCGACGGGCTGCCGGATGTCGCGGCCCTCCAGGAATTTGTGGGAACGCACGAAATCAGCGACGTCGGAGTGCTCTCCGCACTCGACCTCTCGGCGGTGCGCAAGATCCGCGGCCGGTTCGCCGCGGTCTTCGCGGCGCCCGAGGCCCGCACCGCGGCGGGGCTGATCAACGATCTGGTCGCCGCCGCCGGAACCACGCCCCGGCTCACCGACCACGACGGCTACGACTGGCACATCCACTACTTCGCACCCGGCGCCTCCGTCGCGGACCACCTGGCCGCCGACTGCGGAATGGCGCTGGCCTTCTTCGTGGTCGCCGGGGAGCAGGAGCGGCTGCGGCGGTGCGAGGCCCCCGACTGCCGGCGTGCCTTCGTCGACCTCTCGCGCAACCGCTCCCGGCGGTACTGCGACAGCCGTACGTGCGGAAACCGGTTGCACGTGGCCGCGTACCGGGCACGGCGCAAGGAGGCCGCGGGCTGACGTCGCCCCCGCACGCCCCCGGACGCCGGGACCGGGTGGTGCCCGGACGGCGACGCGATCCCCGGCGGGTGGCGCCGGGGAACGCGGGTACGGCTCACAGCAACAGCAGATCGTGCAACGCAGCCATGAGCAGCAGACACCCGATCACCGCAAGGAAGATCATGAGCGGTGGCTGGGAAAGGGCGAAGAGGCAGCCGCGCGGTTCACTCCGTGTGGGCGCGGTTTCGCTCTGTCTCGTGTCCAGCTGGGGATCCAGCTGAGTGGTGTCCGGCATCTCGCCGCGATGATGACGCAGTGTGCGGGGCCCACGCGATCAACACGCCAGCACGGACCGGGAGTTCGTTGAATCCGCAAGGTCCGGGTCGGAACGTGATCATTCCGGAGCACGCCTTGACGGCCTCGGACCGCTGGGTCGTTTCAGTGGCGGCGGAGAGGGGCGTCAGATGCCGTGCTTCTGCTGACGGGCGTCAGATGCCGTGCTTCTTCAGGATGGCTTCGATGTCGCTGAAGTCCTCGTCACCCCGGGGCGCGGCCGTCGGCTTGGCGGCGGGCCGGGTGGCCTGGCGGTCACCGGGGCCGAGGGACGGTGCCGAGGCCGCCGGGGCCACCGCGTCGCGCCGCGCCGCGGCCCGGGCCTCCTTGCGCTCCTTGCGTGTGCCACCGCGGCGGCGCTCCACGGCGCGCGTAGTCATGAAGAGCGCCCAGGAGACGCCCAGCACCGCGAAGCCCGCCCAGGCCACCGGACTGAAGGCCGTGTCGGCCAGCCACTCGACGACGCCGGTCATCACCAGGCCGATCGGGACGAGCGAGTAGGCGGCGATGCGGGCCGCGGTGAGGAAACGCCTGCGGTACGCGGTGACCGCCGCGATGCCCAGGCCCGCCGCGGACACCGCGGAGCAGACGGTCTCGGCAATCATCCGGTCCTCCAGGCTGGGCTCGCTCGGGCTTGAGTACGTCGTCCCTTCCATCCTGCACCGTCCGGACGCCGTCGGGCCATGCCGCCGCCGGAGATCAGGGAGATCTCGGGGTCGGCGCTCCTCCCCAGGTGCCGGTGAGCGGCGTACGACGGTGGTCGGGGCGCCGTCCCCCGGGCTGGGAGAATGGGGGCATGAGCGACCTCTCCCCCGACCGTCCCGCCGCGCCCGTCCTCGACGTCTGGTGCGAGCTCCAGTGCGCGGACTGCCGCACCGCGCTGGAGGACCTCCGCGCCCTGCGCGCCCGCTACGGCGACCGCCTGGAGCTGCGGCTGCGGCACTTCCCCCTGGAGAAGCACAAGCACTCCTTCGCCGCCGCGCAGGCCGCCGAGGAGGCCGTGGTCCAGGGGCAGGGGTGGCCGTACGCCGAGGCCGTGCTGGGCCGGATCACCGAGCTGGACCGCAAGGGCGAGCCCTTCCTGGTCGAGGTCGCCCGGGAACTGGGACTGGACGCGGAGGAGTTCGACACGGCGCTCATCGACGGCCGGCACATCCTGATCGTCGACGCCGATCAGGCCGAGGGCAAGGCGATCGGCGTGACCGGTACCCCCACGTACGTGATCGGCGGCGAGCGCCTCGACGGCGGCAGGAGCCAGGAGGGGCTGCGCGAGCGCGTCGAGGAGATCGCGGACCGGCTGCTGGCCGAACAGGGCTGATCCGGGGCCCTGACGCCCGGGTGTCAGGGCCCGCGCCGGCGCTAGAGCAGGGGCTTGTAGAAGCTGTACCGCGTGGTCGTGTAGCCGAGCGACTCGTACAGCCGCTCGGCCGGGGTGTTCCCGGCGAAGACGTTGAGACCGATCAGCGGCCGCCCGGCGGCGATCGCCTGCGCCTCGGCCAGCAGCATCAGCGTACGGCCGTGTCCCCGGCCCCGATGGGCCGCGTCGGCCTCGACGTCGAACACGTAGGCCCGGTCCTCGCGCAGCGCCAGCCACAGGACGCCGACCCGCACACCCTCCTGCTCCAACACGCTGAACAGCATGTTCTCGGTGTCGAGCCCTCGCGGCAGGAGCAGCTCGTGATCGCGGCGCGCCTTGGCGTGCGCCTCGGCCTCGGGGACCCCCCGCTCGATCCAGGTACGGGCGTACTCCTGCGACTCGTAGGCGTGCCAGGTCTCGAACTCGTCCCGGGTCATGGGCCGCGCGGCGCTGCCCGCGGGCAGGGCGGGCGGGGCGTCGCCGAGGGGCTTGGTCATGCCGCGGTTGCGCAGGACGTAGCCGAGGGTTCGTGCCAGGCCCAGTCCGGCCTCGGCGTCACCGGCGACGCTCGCCTCGATCCGCCGGCAGCCCCAGCCCCGCGCGACCTCCTCGGCCGCGAGCGCGGCGACCGTGCCCCGGCCTCGCCTGCGGTCCGGTTCGTCGATGCGCAGTTCGTCGATCACGGCGACCGAGTCGCCGAAGGCGTGCGAGGTGGCGAGGCGTATCGCGCCGACGGGACGGCTGTTCACGCAGACCTGGTAGCGGCGTGAACGCGTCCCGTCGGCGGCGCGCTGAAGCGGCTCGGTCGGCCGCAGGGTCGTGGTCATCACGGGTGTTCTACCCGCCGGGGACCCGGAGGGCAGCCGAATATCCGCTCACGGGTCCAGGTCGTCCCCGGACCGCTCCTCGAAGATCCGCATGGCCTTCGCGGTCACCGGCCCCGGGGCGCCCGGCAGTTCGCGGTCGTCCACGCGGTGCACGGCCTGGACGTCCCGCAGCGTGGAGGTCAGGAAGATCTCGTCGGCGCGCTCCAGGACCTCCAGCGGGAGGTCGGTCTCGCGGGCGCCGGTCCACTCCACGGCGAGGGCGCGGGTGATGCCGGCGAGGCAGCCGGAGGCAACGGGCGGGGTGTGGATCTCGCCGTCGAGGACCACGAAGACGTTCGACCCGGTGCCCTCGCAGAGCTGCCCGACCGTGTTGCCGAACAGTGCCTCCGAGGCGCCCCGTTCGCGGGCGCGGGCGAGGGCGACGACGTTCTCGGCGTAGGAGGTGGTCTTCAGCCCGGTGAGCGCGCCGCGCTCGTTGCGGGTCCAGGGGACCGTGACGACGGCCGTGGAATCGGGGCGGCGGCCGGTCTCGCCGAGGGCGACGACGAGGGTCGGGCCGTGTTCGCCGCGGTCGGAGCCGAGCGGACCGTGGCCGCCGGTGTAGGTGACGCGCAGTCGGCCCAGCGGCATCGGGTTGGCCTCGATGACGGCCGCGCAGGCGCGACGGACCTCGTCGAGGTCGGGATCGGGCAGCCCCAGGCCGCGTGCCGAACGGGTCAGCCGGTCGAGATGCCGGGTCAGCGCGAACGGCCTGCCGTCCACCGTCTTCACCGTCTCGAAGATGCCGTCGCCCACGGTCAGCCCGTGGTCGAAGACGGAGACGCGGGCGGAATCGGTGTCCTGCAACCCGCCGTCGAGCCAGATCTTCACGTCTGTACCGCCTCTCCGCTTTCGGTCACCTCGTACACCCCCGACGCTACCGCGAGCAGCCGGGACGCCTTCAGTTCCGTCTCCCGCCACTCCCCCTCGGGGTCGGACCCCCAGGTGATGCCGGCGCCGGTGCCGAAGCGCAGCAGCCCCGCGGGCCGGTCGATCCAGAAGGTGCGGATGCCGACGGCCAGCTCCCCGGTGCCCCGGTCGGCGTCGACCCAGCCGATGCCCCCGCAGTACGGGCCCCGGGGCGCGTTCTCCAGCGCGTCGATGATCCGCAGGGCGCTCGACTTGGGCGCGCCGGTCACGGACCCGGGCGGAAAGGCCGCGTCGAGCAGCTCCGGCCAGCCGGCGCCCGCGCGCAGCTCGCCGCGCACCGTCGACACCAGGTGCACGAGTCCCGGGTGCTTCTCCACCGCGCACAGGTCGGGCACCGTCACACTGCCGGTGGCGCAGACCCGCCCGATGTCGTTGCGGACCAGGTCCACGATCATCACGTTCTCGGCGTAGTCCTTCTCCAGCAGGTCGGCCTCGGTCCGTCCGGTTCCCTTGATCGGCCCGGACTCGACGACCCGGCCGTCGCGGCGCAGGAACAGCTCGGGGGACGCGGTGGCGATCTCGACGCCGTGCCCCGGCAGCCGGATAGTTCCGGCGTACGGCGCCGGGTTGCCGCGGGCCAGCAGGGCGGTGAGGGCGTCCACGTCGGCGCCGGGGGCGACGGGCGCCGAGAGCACCCGGCAGAGGTTGGCCTGGTAGACCTCACCGGCGGCGATGTGCGCGCGTATCCGCCGCACGGCCGCGGTGTACGCGGCGCGGTCGAGGGAGGACGCCCAGTCACCGACCGCCGGCCCCCGCCATCCGCCCGGTACCGGGGCCGGCACCGCTTCCGTCCGTACGTCCGCGAAGCGGGCGCAGGTCAGACGGCCCTCGAAGTCCGCGCAGACGGCCCAGAAGCCCTCGGACTCCAGGGCCGCGGGATCGCTCGTGACGTCGAGGAGACCGGTGGCGAGGCGGTCGCCGAAGCGGGCGAGGGGAGGCAGGTCGAGCACGTGACCGAGTCTAGGCGGGTGTCCCCGAGGTGACCCGAACGTGTCCTTCCAGGTGCCCTGACCAGGTCCGCGAGCGGACGCACCGCAGCACGCTGCACAAACGCGTTTTTGTGCTGGCCCCGGAATCCGCTAGAGTTCATCACGTCGCCGGGACGCGCAAGCGCACCGAACCGACAGGCGGACGTAGCTCAGTTGGTAGAGCGCAACCTTGCCAAGGTTGAGGTCGCGAGTTCGAACCTCGTCGTCCGCTCGCAGGAACGGGGGCCTCCCGGGCCCCCCGCACTCCTGGTGGAGTGGCCGAGAGGCGAGGCAACGGCCTGCAAAGCCGTCTACACGGGTTCAAATCCCGTCTCCACCTCCAAGGACGATTAGCTCAGCGGGAGAGCGCTTCCCTGACACGGAAGAGGTCACTGGTTCAATCCCAGTATCGTCCACTGGATCTTCGAGTCCTCGATCCACGGATCATGGATCTCCGGGTCCCTCGCGCGATTAGCTCAGCGGGAGAGCGCTTCCCTGACACGGAAGAGGTCACTGGTTCAATCCCAGTATCGCGCACGCAGCACTCCCAGGACGATTAGCTCAGCGGGAGAGCGCTTCCCTGACACGGAAGAGGTCACTGGTTCAATCCCAGTATCGTCCACACCCACCGAAGCCCCCGGCCGTCGTGTACGGCCGGGGGCTTCGTCGTGTCCGGGTTCAGCTGGAGAAGAGCATGCGGCCGAAGCTCTTCTGCCGGTGGTGACCGTGGTGGCCGTGGTGGCCGACCTGCGGGGCGCCCCAGGCGGGAGCCGGAGCGGCCGGGTAGGCCTGCGGGGCCGCGGGCGGGGGCGGCGGAGCGGGCTGGGACCACTGCGCCTCGAGGCGGGTCAGCGACTCCAGCTCGCCGTAGTCGAGGAAGATGCCTCGGCAGCCGCTGCACTGCTCGATCTGAACGCCATTGCGGTTGTAGGTGTGCATCGGTGCGTGGCACTTGGGGCACTGCATGGTCGGCTCAACTCCTCGCCGGTCGGTCCTGATTCGCGTATCGCCAGGACAGACTCTGTCCGGCCGCGGGTCGGTTGCACCCTACTTCGCGCAACTTCGCCTCAGCCGCGGGGGGCTCAAGGGCGGACCGAGGGCATCCGCGCGCAGGCGTCGATCAGTGACCGCTCCACCTCGTCCGGGGCGCGGCCCGCCGCCACCGCCTTGGTGAGGGCCCGGGCGGCGGTCTGGACGGTGAGGGCACGCGCCGGTACGTCGAGCGCGGTCCAGGGGTCCGCGTGGGACGGGACGGCCGGGCCGCCGGCCGAGCGGTACGCGGTCAGGAAGCGGTGCCAGTCGTCCGGCGGCAGCAGTCCGCACGCGTACCAGGCCGCCGGCCGGGCCAGGTCCCACGCGGGGACGCCGGTGCCGAGGTCGTCGACGTCTATGAGCAGCCAGGGGCCTTCGGGGGCGGGGTGGCGTACGAGCTGGCCGAGGTGCAGGTCACCGTGGCAGAGGGTGGTCGCGTCCGGCATCGCGGCCTCCCCGCGGGCCCACGCGGGGAGGCCGGCCCAGGCGTCCAGCACGGGGGCGGTGGCGGGGTGGCCGGGGGCGGTGGCGCGGAGCCGGGCGACCGCCTGGGCCGCCTTGGCCGGGCCGCGCATCGGCGGCACGGCGGCGGGGGCCGGGGACCGGTGGAGGCGGGCGAGGAGGGTGGCCGCGGCCTCCCACGGCGCCGCGTCCGGGTCCTGCGGGTCGACGGGGGTGCCGTACGGCCAGTAGGTGACGAGCCGCTCGTGCAGGGTGACGGGCGTCGGACCGAGCGGGGGCAGGAGGATGCCGGGGAGACGGGCGGCGACGGTGACACGGCGGGCCAGCTCGACGGGGTCGGTGTCCGCCGCGTGGGCCTTGGCGACGGTGCCCGCGTGCCGGACGACGGTGGCGTCGGGGCGGTCCGCGAGCGTGGTCTCGGCGCGGGGTGCCGTGCCGCAGGGGCAGGCCGCGGTGCGGGCGTGGGCCGCGTCCCGGAGACGGGCGGTCAGGGAGGGGAGGAGGGCGTCCGTTGTCACGGGGTGAGGGTACGCAGGGGCCGGGGAAGAGCAATGCCGGCGCAGCTCCCCAGCTGCGCCGGCATTTTGCCGTCCGCCGCACCCCCGTCCCCACGGGGTTTCATGGATGGATGTCCCCGCCCGGACCGCTCTTCCGGGCCTGGGGGTCGCCTCTCAGCGCCCCAGCATCACACCCACGGACGACGCTTGTGTGGCCACTGTCTCCCACCCGTCGAAGACGAGGAGGAGCAGAGCCGCCAGGGGCAGGGCCATGAGCGTCGCCACCACCGGGTGACGCCGCGCCTGACGGCGGTCCTGCCGCGTGCGGACCAGCGTCCGCGGTGCCGTCTGGGCCATGGTCCCTCTCCTGACCGTTCGGTTGTCCTCTGACAGCGGCGGGCGTCCGACCTCGGGGGACGAGTGCTGCACCCGCCGCTTGACCTCAAATCTAGGTGCCCGGCGGTCCCCGGACGTCATGCCCTCGTACCGATTGCCGGGCCTCCCGGAGGATGAGCCGCCACCTGGGGCGTACTCCCCTGGGTGGAGACCGGGTACCCGGTCTCGGGGTCTTCCCGGAAGGGGCGCCGCCCGTGACCCGCTATCCGCGCGCCGTCCCGTGACATCGCTCACTTCCGCCGCGCTCCGGCGTGCCCCGGTCCCCGCTCGGCGCACGTCCCCGCCCACCGCCGCGCCGCCGCCGGGGGGCGTCTGCCCGATACCCCTCTCCCCCTCCGCGCGCACACGCTCCCCCGGTCCAATCCCCCGCCCTCGTCGGGCGGTTGGGATCACCGGCGGGCCGGGGCCGGCTCGCTCACCTGTTCCCTGACCGTCCCTCAACTCTCCCACCCCGCACTGACAATCCGTTGCCCGGATGGGGCGCGGCCTCTGCGCGCGGGCGGCCGTGGAAACGTAAGCTGGGGCTCGTCACAGGGACCGGGCAGCGGGGATGAACATGGCGATGATGCGCCTGAGGCGCGAGGACCCGCGCGTCGTCGGCTCGTTCAGGCTTCACAGACGGCTCGGCGCGGGTGGAATGGGCGTGGTCTACCTGGGCTCCGACAAGAAGGGGCAGCGGGTCGCGCTGAAGGTCATCCGGCCGGACCTGGCCGAGGACCAGGAGTTCCGCTCGCGATTCGCCCGGGAGGTGTCGGCGGCCCGGCGCATCCGCGGGGGCTGCACCGCGCGGCTGGTCGCCGCGGACCTGGAGGCGGACCGTCCCTGGTTCGCCACGCAGTACGTGCCCGGCCCCTCCCTGCACGACAAGGTCGTCGACGGGGGGCCGCTCGGAGCGGCGGACGTCGCCGCCGTGGGCGCCGCCCTGTCCGAGGGACTGGTCGCCGTGCACGAGGCGGGCGTGGTGCACCGGGACCTGAAGCCGTCCAACATCCTGCTGTCCCCCAAGGGGCCGCGGATCATCGACTTCGGCATCGCGTGGGCGACGGGCGCCTCGACGCTCACGCACGTCGGCACCGCCGTCGGCTCACCCGGGTTCCTCGCGCCCGAGCAGGTGCGCGGAGCGGCGGTCACCCCGGCCACGGACGTGTTCTCGCTCGGCGCGACGCTGGCCTACGCCTCGATGGGCGACTCACCGTTCGGGCACGGCAGTTCCGAGGTGATGCTGTACCGCGTGGTGCACGAGGAGGCGCAGCTCCACGGCGTCCCGGACGCCCTCGCTCCGCTGGTACGGGCGTGCCTGGCCAAGGACCCCGAGGAACGCCCCAGCACGCTGCAACTGTCCCTGCGGCTCAAGGAGATCGCCGCCCGGGAGGCCCAGGGCCTGGCCGACGTACGGCCGCCCGCGCCGCGCAGCCCGGAGGCCGACCTTCCCACGGGACGGCTCGCCGACACCTATCCGGAGCGTGCTCAGCGGCGTCCGCAGAGCCGGCCGGGCGCGCAGGGCACGCCCGTCCCACGGAGCACGCCGGGATCCCGTGGGCCGACGCCCGCACGCGGCGCCGACCCGTCGCGCGGCGGCGGTCCCTCGCGCGGTGCCGATCCCTCGCGCGGTGGCACGCCGTCGCGGGGCGGCAGTGGCTCGCGCGGCGGTGGCAACGGCCCGGGCGCCCGCTCCGGGTCACGGCCCACACCCGCCTCCCGCGGCAACACCGGCCGGAACACCTCCCGCCACAACAGCGGGGGCCGGCCCACGCCGCGCGGAGGCCCCGGCCGTACGGCGCCGAGGACGACCGGGACCCGCTGGCGGCGGCCGGCCAATCCGCGGTTGCTGCGGCAGCGTCTGTTCGTGTTCGTGGTCGTCACCCTGCTGGTCGCGTTGGGCATCGCCGCCGCGCAGGGCTGCCAGGGGCCGTCCAGGGGACTGGGCGAGGAACGGGGCGGTGTGCGGGCGCAGCAGGAGCAGGTCGACGGGCGCGGCGACACGCCGGGGCGGCACGCGGTCGGACTGTAGAGGCCGGACCGTGGTCCCCCGGGCCCCGCGCAGGCGGACTGTCGACGGCCAGGCCCCCGGCAACCGGGTCCCGGGCAGCGCAGCCGCAGACCGCGGGGCCGCGGACAGCAGGGCCGGGACAGCGTCGCCGCAGACGGCCGGTCCGCGACAGCCGGACCACGGACCGCCGGGCCACGGACCCTCCGGACCACGGACGCTTCGGCCGCAGGTGCCCGGCGGGCCTCATGCCGAGGGTCGGCCCGCCGTCACCGCGTAGAAGGCGACCGCTGCCGCCGCACCCACGTTCAGGGAGTCGACGCCGTGGGACATGGGGATGCGGACCCACTCGTCGGACGCCGCCAGGGCCCGCCGGGAGAGTCCGTCGCCCTCGGCGCCCAGCATGAGCGCCACCCGGTCCATCCGGTGCGGGGCGACCTCGTCGAGGGCCTTGGCCCGCTCGTCGGGAGTGAGGGCGAGGAGCGCGAAGCCCGCCTCGCGGACCGCCTCCAGTCCGGCCGGCCAGGTGTCCAGGCGGGCGTAGGGAACCGAGAAGACCGCGCCCATGGAGACCTTCACGCTGCGCCGGTACAGGGGGTCGGCGCAGTCCGGTGAGAGCAGCACCGCGTCCAGCCCGAGGGCGGCGGCGGAACGGAAGATCGCGCCGATGTTGGTGTGGTCGTTGACGGACTCCATGACGACGACGCGGCGGGCGGTCGTCAGGAGGTCGGCCGCCGCCGGCAGCGGCTTGCGCCGCATCGAGGCGAGGGCGCCGCGGTGCACGTGGTAGCCGGTGACCCGCTCGGCGAGCGCCGGGTCGACGACGTACACCGGGGCGGGGGCCTCGTCGATGATGTCGCGCATCGTGTCGACCCACTTGGCGGAGAGCAGCATCGACCGCATCGCGTAGCCCGCTTCGCCGGCCCGCCGGATGACCTTCTCGCCCTCGGCGATGAACAGGCCCTCCGCGGGTTCGCGGCGGCGGCGCAGCTCGACGTCGGTCAGGCCGGTGTAGTCGTGCAGACGCGGGTCGTCGGGCTCGTCGATCGTGAGGAGTTCGCCCATGTCACGCCGCTCCGTGGGGGCCGGTGCCGCTGTACGGGCCGACGCCGACGACCTCGCCGACGACGATGACGGCGGGCGGCTTGACCTCCTGCTCGACGACCGTGTCGGCGACTGTCGCGAGGGTCGCGTCGACCCGGCGCTGGGCGGCCGTGGTCCCCTCCTGGACGAGGGCGACCGGGGTCTCGGGGGACTTGCCGTGCGCGACGAGGGTCTCGGCGATCCGGCCGATCTTGTCGACGCCCATCAGGATCACGAGGGTGCCGGTGAGCTTGGCCAGCGACGGCCAGTCCACCAGGGAGCGCTCGTCGTCGGGGGCGACGTGGCCGCTGACCACGGTGAACTCGTGGGCGACGCCCCGGTGGGTGACCGGGATGCCGGCCGCTCCGGGGACCGA
The DNA here is from genome assembly GCF_001267885.1 of Streptomyces ambofaciens ATCC 23877. Lineage (NCBI taxonomy): Bacteria > Bacillati > Actinomycetota > Actinomycetes > Kitasatosporales > Streptomycetaceae > Streptomyces > Streptomyces ambofaciens. Next base: position 1,654,964 of record NZ_CP012382.1, read on the forward strand.
GATGGAGCTGGAGATGCCGGGGACGACGGTGCAGGGGATGCCCGCGTCGGCCAGCGCCTGCGCCTCCTCCATGCCCCGGCCGAAGACGAACGGGTCGCCGCCCTTCAGCCGGACGACCGCCTTGCCCTGCTTGGCGTGCTCGATCAGCGCGTTGTTGATGGCCTCCTGGGCCATGAAACGGCCGTACGGGATCTTCGCCGCGTCGATGACCTCGACGTGCGGCGGCAGCTCGGCCAGCAGGTCGCGCGGGCCGAGCCGGTCCGCGATGACGACGTCGGCCTCGGCGAGCAGGCGGCGGCCGCGGACGGTGATCAGGTCCGGGTCGCCCGGGCCGCCGCCGACGAGGGCGACGCCCGCGGTGCGGGTGCGGTGGTGCGGGGCGACGAGGGTGCCGTCGCGCAGGCCCTCCACGACCGCGTCCCGGATGGCGGCGGTGTGGCGGGGGTCGCGGCCGCGCGCGTTCGTGGTGAGCACGGCGACGGTGACGCCCTCGCTGTGGCCGGTCGCCGGGGTCCAGGCCGTGGCCCGGTCGGCGTCGTCGGAGCGGACGCACCAGACGCGGTGCCGCTCGGCCTCGGCGGAGGCGGCGGCGTTGGCCTCGGTGTCGCTGGTGGCGATCAGGGCGTACCAGGCGTCCGCGAGGTCGCCCTCCGTGTACGGGCGCCGCTCCCAGGCGATCTCTCCCGCGTCCGCCATCGCCTCGACCGAGGGGGTCGCCGCGGGGGAGACGAGGCGGATGTCCGCGCCCGCCGCGATGAGGGCCGGCAGGCGGCGCTGGGCGACCTGACCGCCACCGAGGACGACCACGCGACGGCCGGTGAGGCGGAGGCCTACGGGGTAGGCGGGGTGTTCGGCCATGAGGGTGGGCTCCTCGTGCTGGCGGTGCGGTGGGCGCTACGGCGGTGGAGCGGCCCTGACGTGGGGATACGTGCGGATTCTAGGAGACGTGCGGGGACGGCACGAGGCCGGTCCGGCGTACGGCGGGGGGCGGCGTCGGGCTCCGGCCGCGCCGCCCCTGCCCGGTGCGGCTACTTCTCGGTGACGCCCGCCGAGTCGAACGTCGCCACCTCGTGCATCGCCCGCGCGGTGCTCTGCACCATCGGCAGGGCCAACAGCGCGCCGGTGCCCTCGCCGAGGCGGAGGTCGAGGTCGACCAGCGGGCGCAGGCCCAGTTTGTTGAGCGCGGCGACATGGCCGGGCTCGGCGCTGCGGTGGCCCGCGATACAGGCCGCGAGGACCTCGGGGGCGATGGCGCGGGCCACCAGGGCGGCGGCGCCGGCGCTGACGCCGTCCAGGAGCACCGGCGTGCGCAGGGAGGCGCCGCCGAGCAGCAGGCCGACCATGGCCGCGTGCTCGAAGCCGCCGACCGCGGCGAGCACGCCGATGGGGTCGGCCGGGTCCGGCTGGTGGAGTTCCAGGGCGCGGCGGACGACCTCGGTCTTGCGGGCCAGCGTCTCGTCGTTGATGCCGGTGCCGCGACCGGTGACCTCGGCCGGGTCCGCGCCGGTGAAGACGGAGATCAGCGCGGCGGACGCGGTGGTGTTCGCGATGCCCATCTCGCCGGTCAGCAGGGCCTTGTTGCCGGCCGCCACCAGGTCGCGGGCGGTCTCGATGCCCACCTCGATGGCCTGCTTGGCCTCCTCGCGGGTCATCGCGGGGCCGGTGGTCATGTCGGAGGTGCCCGCGCGGACCTTGCGCGGCAGCAGACCGGGGGTGGCGGGCAGGTCGGTGGCGACGCCGACGTCCACGACGCACACCTCGGCGCCGACCTGGGTGGCGAAGGCGTTGCAGACCGCTCCGCCGCCCAGGAAGTTGGCCACCATCTGGGCGGTGACCTCCTGCGGCCAGGGGGTGACGCCCTGGGCGTGCACCCCGTGGTCGCCGGCGAAGACCGCGACGGCGGCGGGCTCCGGGATCGGCGGCGGACACTGCCGGGACAGGCCGCACAGCTGGGCGGAGATGATCTCCAGCATGCCCAGTGCGCCGGCCGGCTTCGTCATGCGCTTCTGTCGCTCCCACGCCTCGCCGAGCGCCTTGGCGTCGAGCGGGCGGATCTGTGCGACGGTCTCGGCGAGCAGGTCGTGCGGCGCCTCGCCGGGCAGGGCGCGACGGCCGTACGTCTCCTCGTGCACCACCCAGGAGAGCGGGCGGCGCTTGGACCAGCCGGCCTGCATCAGCTCGGGCTCGTCCGGGAACTCGTCGACGTACCCGACGCACAGGTAGGCGACGACGTCCAGGTGCTCGGGCAGGCCGAGGGCACGGACCATCTCGCGCTCGTCGAAGAAGCTGACCCAGCCGACGCCGAGGCCTTCCGCGCGGGCCGCGAGCCACAGGTTCTCGACCGCGAGAGCGGAGGAGTACGGCGCCATCTGCGGCTGCGTGTGGCGGCCGAGGGTGTGGCGGCCGCCGCGGGTCGGGTCGGCGGTGACGACGATGTTGACCGGGGTGTCGAGGATGGCCTCGATCTTCAGTTCCTTGAACTGCTTGGCCCGGCCCTTGGGGAGGGACTTCGCGTAGGCCTCGCGCTGACGCGTCGCCAGTTCGTGCATGGCACGGCGGGTGTCGGCGGAGCGGATGACCACGAAGTCCCAGGGCTGCGAGTGGCCGACGGAGGGCGCGGTGTGGGCGGCCTCCAGGACACGGAGCAGCACCTCGTGCGGAATGGGGTCGCTGCGGAAGCCGTTGCGGATGTCCCGGCGTTCCCGCATGACCTTGAGGACGGCCTCGCGTTCGGCGTCGGCGTAGGCGGGCGCCACCGGGCCGGTGGACTGTCGGGCTTGCGCCATCGCGGCCGTGCTCACGTCGTGCTGGTCTTCCTGGTCTGCGGGGACTTCCTGGCCCGGCCGGCCGGCCGGTTCCGTGCGGGCCGCGTCCTCTTCCTGGTCGGCGGCGCGGGTGTCGAGGTCCTCGGGGCTCTGGGCGACTTCGGGGTCGGCCTCGCGCGGGGCGGGGACCGGGGTCACCGAAGCGGGCACCTGGGCCTCCGGCGGGAGGACGAGTGCCTCGGGCGGGGTCGGCGCGAGCTGCGGGGTCGTGGGCACCTGGCCGCCGTCGACGGGCACGAACCCGCCCGCGGACTGGTCGGGATACACGCCTGCGGGCTGCTCCAGGTGTCCGCCGGGCACGTCCGCGGGCTGCTCGGGGTGGGACTCCGGTCCGACGGCGTCCGACGGGGCCCCCTCCGTCCACGCGGACTCGGACACGGTCCGGGCCACGTCCGCTTCCCGCGGGAGGTCGGCTTCCACCAGGGACTGGGGCCCCTGAGCCGGCTGCGGATCGACCGGGCCGGGCTGGACGACCGGCGCGGTGACGGCGTCGGGCTCCGGCTCCGGCATGGCCGGGGCGGCGGGCTCGGCGGTGGGCCCCGCTACGGCGACGGGCTCGGGGCCCGGCGCGGCTACGGCGACGGCCTCGGGGGCCGGCGCGGCTTCGGCGGCGGGGAGGACGTCCGGCGCGGCCTCGACCTCCGGCGCTGCAACGGCGACGGCCTCGGCCTCCGGCGCTGCAACGGCGACGGCCTCGGCCTCCGGCGCTGCAACGGCGACGGCCTCGGCGTCCGGCGCGGCCTCGGCGGCGGGGAGAACGTCCGACTGCGGTGCGGCAACCGGCGGTACGGGCTGCGCGTCCGGCTGCGGGTGCGTCGCCGTGGGCTGGGCGTCCGGCTGCGGCGGCTCGGGCTGCGCAAGCGACTCAGGCTGCGCGGGCGGCTCGGGCTGCGCGGGCGACTCCTGTACCGGGTGCGGCTGCTCCACGGCGGACGGTGCCTCCGTCGGCTGCTGGGCCTCCGGGGACGGTTCGGCCTGCGCGAGGTCGGGGCCGGCCACGCCGGGCGTCTCGGGCGTGCCGGGCGTCTCGGGAACCTGGGCGGCCTCGTGTGCGTCGGAGGCGTCGGGTGCCTGGGCGTCCGGAGCCCCGGGGGTCTCGGGGAGGAGGGCTTCCTGTGGCTGGTGGGCACCGGTCGGCTCGACGTGCTGGACGGGCGCGGGGTCCCCGGCGGCCCCGGACACCCCGGGTGCCTCCGGCACCGGCTGCTCGGAGACGGCCTGGAGGGTCCCGGCGGGCTGAGCGCTGTCGTCGGCTTCGGGGTGGACCGGCTCCATGGCCGATTCGCCTTCCCCGGTGGGCACGGGCACCGCGTCCGGCTCCACGGCCTGGGCCGCCTCGGCCTCCGGGGCGGAGGGCGCGGTGACGGCCGGGTCGGCCGCGGGCGCCGGGGCCTCCTGCGGAGCGGACCCCTCGCCCGCCGCGGCGTCGGCGACCGCTTCCGGGACACCGGCACCGACGGCCGGGTTCCGCGGGCCGTCCGGCACCTCGTCACCCGTCGCCGCGTCGGCGCCGTCGGCAGGCGCGGGCACCGGCACGGGCTCGGCGTCGGCAGGGGTTTCCCCGGTCGGCCCGGCCGCCTCGGCGGCTTCGTCCGTCGCGGCCGGCTCCTCGGTCACCCCGCCCGTCGCCGCCACGGCCTCCGTCGCCACGCGGGTCACGAGTGCCTGCGCGGCGCCCACCGGCTCACGCACCTGCTCCGGTACCGGAACAACCGTTTCCGCATGCACCGCCCCGGCGTCCGCCGGAGCCTCCGGCGCCTGCGGAGCCGCCTGCGCGGCCCAGGGCGCCGCACCTTGCGGAGGCATCGCGACGGCCTGCGGAACGTCGAGGTACTCGGGGCCGGCGGTCGGCGGCCCGGCGTGCCGTACCGGCGCGTCGGCGGGTCCGCGGTCGGCGAGGGAACGGACCGGGCTCGCGGAGGTGTCGGGGATCGGCGGACCGAGGTGCAGGGGCCTGCGCGGCGGTACCGGGGCGGACGCGGACTCCTGTGCCGGATCGGGCAGACGGACGCCGCCGAGGTCGACCGAGCCGCTGTCGCGGCCGGACATCTCGTGCGGTCCCGGCTGGTGCACGGTCTCGACGACCGGCTCCGGCGCGGGCGGCGCGACCTCGTTGCCCCAGGCGCTCTGAGCTCCCGGCAGCAGCAACAGGTCCTCGTCCTCGGCGGTGGTCTCGGAGAGGTAGGTGTACGCGCCGGGTGCGGGGACGCCCGGCTGCTCCACCATGCCTGCGTTCTCCGGCAGCCCCTCGCCCGGGATCTGGCCGGTGTCGGTCATGCGTAACCCCTCGCCCATCGGTTAGTGCTTCTACGACCAGCTCGCCCGGGACGGCGCACCGACCGCCCCACAGTGGAGAACGAGCGTGCGTGCCCAGCGGCACGAACGACCCGCCGGAAATGACGACAAAGCCACTGAGTGGCATTGTCGCGGTCGTTCCCCCGTCACGACAGCTTGATCCGCGACGGCCCGCTGTGGACTGCGCCACGTTGCGCGTCCCCCGGTTCTGCCGTACCACACCCCGTCCGGAACAGGCGGGTTTTTACGGACTTCGACCGACGAAGTGCCGGGGGTCCCAGTGCGGTACAACAATCCGCCAGCCTACCCCGCGAGGTATGACAACCCGATCACGGGGCGTGGCCCGGCGGTCCGCCCGCCACTCCGCCCGGCACCGCTCAACGGGGCGCTTCGCGCCGCTGGATCTCCCCGCTGAGCAGGAACACCACGCTCCGCTCCGTCTCCGTCCAGGACCGGGTGTCGAGTCCGACGGACTGCAGCAGGGCGCACTCGACCCGGTAGCCGTGCTCCTTCAGGTCCCTGCCGACGAGTTCGGCCGCGTCGCGGGTCGCGGCGTGCGCCACGATGCGCTGCGGCCGCCGGTCGGCGACCGCGGAGACCACGGCCGCTCCCCCGCCCCCTACGCGGACGACATCCGGTTCGGGGAGGTTCTCCAGGACGTGCGGGGCGGTGCCGTGCACGGTCTGGAGCTGGACGCCGAAGTGCCGTGCGGCGGCCTCGGTACGGGCGCAGGCGTCCGGGTCGCGGTCCACGGCGATGACGGCGGCGCCGCCGCGGGCGGCATCCGTGGCGAAGGCGCCGCCGCCGCAGCCGATGTCCCACACGAGGTCGCCGAGGCGCGGTCCGAGCCGGGCGAGTTGGGCGGTGCGGAGCAGGTCGGTCTCGCCCTCGCCGAGTTCACCGCCGTACGCCTCGGCGGGCAGCGACCAGCCGCGCGGCCCGGCGGCCGGGTCGCGTCCGGCGAACCAGCCGGTGCCGTCGGCCGCGGCGCCCGGTCCGAGCGCCCCGCCGACGACGATGACGACGTTCGGGTCGCGCCAGGTGTGGTCGGCGGCCTTCTCGGAGGTGACGACGGTGACCTGTTCGCGTGTGGTGCCGAGTTCCTCGCAGATGACGAAGGTGCGGTGGATGCCCTCCATCAGCAGGCCGAGTTCGGCCGGCCCGGCGCCCGGGGAGGTGAGAACCGCGACCTTGGTGTGCGCTCGACACACGTTCACCGCGCGTCGCAGGGTGCGGGGGTGGGCGACGACCACATGGGCGTCGTCCCACGGCATGCCGGCGCGGGCGAAGGCGGTGGCCACGGAGGAGACCGCGGGGACGACCTCGACCTCGAGGCCGAACTCGGGAGCGCGCAGGGTGCGTACGACGCCGAAGAAGCCCGGGTCGCCGTCGGCGAGGACGACCGCCGTCCCCCGGTGGGCGGCGATGCGGCGGGCGGCGAGGGCGGCGCTGCCGAGGCGGATGCGTTCGGCGGCGGGCGGTACCTCGGGAAGTGTCAGGTGGTGGGAGGCACCGGCCACCAGGGTGGCGGCTCCCAGTGCGGAGCGTGCCGCGGCGGTCAGCGGCGAGCCGTCCCAGCCGATCACCGTGACCCGGTCGGCCATCGTCGTCAGTCTCCAGGTTTCGCAGGTCGTGTCGCGGAGCCGTTCGGGGGCGCGCCCCGTGAGGGTACCCGGTGCGGCCTCGGGACGGGGTCGTGCCGGGCTGTCGGGTTCCCGTGGATCAGTTCCAGTCGGTGAAGGTGGTGAAACCGTCCTCGTCCGTCAGTTGCCCGGCCGTGCCCTCGATGTCCTCCGGCAGCAGACTCCACACGATGAAATCGGTGCGTACGTCCGTCCAGACGTCCCCGTCGGTACGGACGCGGGCTATGCAGGCGTTGCGCAGCACGCCCTCGCTGATGCAGCCGATCTTCTGGGCGACCTGCTGGGAGGCGGTGTTGTCGGCCGCGGTGCGCAGCTCGACGCGTTCGAACTTCTGGTCGCCGAAGAGCCACTGGGTGGTGGCGAGCGCCGCCTCCGAGGCGTAGCCCTCCCCCCGGGCCCAGGGGGCGACGATGTACGACAGCTCGGTCGAGCGTACGTGCCAGTCGGTGTTGGTCAGCCGGACGGTGCCGACCAGGCGCTGGGTGAGGAACTCGGTGACGGCGAGGTCGAGTCCCCGTCCCGCCGCGCGTTCGGCGGGGACGTGCTCCTCGATCCAGGTGCGGGCGGTGTGCTCGGTGTAGGGCTGGGGCACGTGGGTCCAGGCGGCGACCTGCTCGTCGTTCATCATGGCGGCGAGGGCGGGGACGTCGTCCTCGTCGAGGGGGCGCAGCACCAACCGCTCCGTGCTGATGGAGATGTTGGGGAAGGTGCTCGTCATGCGCCGCTCCGTAACCTGTGAAACCGTCGGGGCCTACTCGAACTGCCCAGCATGCAGCATGTAAGCACTCAACCACACCACGGGGTCCGCTCCGGTGGAGCGGACCCCGTGGTGTGCGGCGGGAGGATCAGAAGGTCGGGAGCACGGACCCGGCGTAGTTCTCCTCGATGAACTTCTTGACCTCGGGCGAGGTGAGGAGCTTCGCGAGCTTCTTCACGCGCGGGTCGTCCTCCTGGCCCTCCTTGACGACCAGGAGGTTGACGTTCGGGTTGTCCTCGGCGGACTCCAGGACGAGGGCGTCCTTCGCCGGCTTGAGGTCGGCCTCCAGGGCGTAGTTGCCGTTGATGACCGCCGCGTCGACGTCACCCAGGGAGCGCGGGGTCTGGGCCGCCTCCAACTCCTTGAACTTGAGGTTCTTCGGGTTCTTGGTGATGTCGGCGGGGGTGGCCGAGTTGCCCGCGCCCTCCTTGAGGGTGACCAGGCCCTCCGAGGCGAGCAGCTGCAGGGCGCGGGCCTCGGTGACGGTGTCGTTGGGAAGGGCGATCGTCGCGCCGTTCTTGAGGTCGCCGGCCTTGTCGGCCTTCTCGGAGTAGAGGCCGAGCGGCTCCAGGTGCACCGAGGCGAGGGACTTCAGGTGGGTGCCGTTCTTCTTGTTGAAGTCCGCGAGGTAGGGCTCGGTCTGGAAGTAGTTGGCGCCCACCGAGCCGTCCTCCGTCGCCGTGTTCGGCGTGACGTAGTCGGTGAACTCCTTGACCTCCAGGTCGAGGCCCTCCTTCTCCGCCAGGTTGTCCTTGACGTAGTTGAGGATCTCGGCGTGCGGGACGGGCGTCGCGGCGACGACCAGCGGGCCGGAGGTGTCGGAGGCGGAGTCCTTGTCCGAGCCGCAGGCGGAGAGGCCGAGGGTGAGGGCTCCGGCGGCGAGGACGGCGGTGGTGATCTTGGCAGTGTTACGCACGAAAAGTGCCTTTCCTGAGGTGGTGCGACCCGTCACGGGTGGAACGGGGGAACTGGGGGTGCGGCGGGGGTGGGCGGTCGGCTCACGCCGCCTTGCTCACGTCGGCCGCAGCGGGCTCCTTCGCCTTGAGCAGCCGGAGCCGGGGCCCGGCGCCCCCGCGTCCGCCGCGGCGGTGCAGGGCGCGGGCCGCGGCGTCGCCGGCGAACTGGATGAGCGAGATGACCACGGCGAGCAGCGCGACGGTGATCCACATCAGGCCGGTCTCGAAGCGCTGGTAGCCGTAGCGGACGGCGAGGTCTCCGAGACCGCCGCCGCCGACGGTGCCGGCCATGGCGGAGTAGCCGATCAGGGCGATGATCGTGGTCGTCGTGCTCGCGATCAGCGACGGGAGCGCCTCGGGGACCAGGACCTTGCGGACGACGGTCCAGGTGTTGCCGCCCATGGCCTGGACGGCCTCGACCAGACCGCCGTCGACCTCGCGGACGGCCGTCTCGACCAGCCGCGCGAAGAAGGGGATGCCGCCGATGGCGAGCGGCACGATCGCGGCCTCGCTGCCGATGGTCGTGCCCGTGATCCAGCGGGTGAAGTTCATCAGGGCGACCATGAGGATGATGAACGGCAGCGAGCGGCCGATGTTCACGATCTGGCCGATGACCTTGTTCACCACGGTGTTCTGCAGCAGGCCGCCCTTGTCGGTCAGCACCAGCAGGATGCCCAGCGGGAGTCCGCCGACGACGGCGATCAGGGTCGACCAGCCGACCATGACCAGGGTCTCCTGACAGGCCTGCTCCAGCAGGGGCTGCATCTCGGACCAGGTCACTTGGCACCTTCCTTCACCAGCAGCGGCTGGTCCTCGTTCACCGTGTCGCCGTTGACCGGGTCGCCGTTGTCCGGGTCGCCGTTCACCACGTCGATCTGGAGTCCCTGTTCGCGCAGGAAGCCGACGGGCACCACGTTGTCCTCGTAGCGGCCGGGCAGTTCGATGCGCATCCGGCCGACCTGGAGGCCGCCGACGGTGTCGATGGCGGCGCCGAGGATCGATATGTCGATGTTGTAGGTGCGGGAGAGCTGGGAGATGACGGGCTGGGTGGCGGCCTCGCCGTGGAAGGTGACGTCCAGGACGGTGCGGTCGTCCGCGGATGCCTCGCCGCCCACCGGGAAGAGCGCGGCGGCCAGTTCGGAGCCCGGGGTGGCGAGCAGGTCGCCGACGGTGCCGGACTCCACGATCCGGCCCCGGTCCATGAGGGCGGCCGAGTCGCAGACGCGCTTGACGACGTCCATCTCGTGCGTGATGAGCAGGACGGTCAGGCCGAGCTGCCGGTTCAGGTCGCGCAGCAGCTGGAGGATGGAGCGGGTGGTCTCGGGGTCGAGGGCGCTGGTCGCCTCGTCCGAGAGCAGGACCTTGGGGTCGCCGGCCAGCGCGCGGGCGATGCCGACGCGCTGCTTCTGGCCGCCGGAGAGCTGGGCCGGGTAGGCCTTGGCCTTGTCGGCGAGACCGACGAGGTCGAGCAGCTCCAGCGCCTTGCGGGAACGTTCCTGCCCGGACTTGCCGAGGATCTCCAGCGGCAGTTCGACGTTGTCCTGCACGGTCCGTGTCGAGAGCAGGTTGAAGTGCTGGAAGACCATGCCGATCCGGCTGCGGGCCTCCCGCAGCTCCCTGCCCGCGCGGGGGCCGCGGCCGGCGAGCGCGGTGAGGTCCTGGCCCGCGACGGTGACCGTGCCGGCGGTGGGGCGCTCCAGGAGGTTGACGCAGCGGATGAGCGAGGACTTGCCGGCGCCGGACTGACCGATGACGCCGAACACCTCTCCCTCGCGGACGTGCAGGTCGACGCCGTCGAGGGCGGTGACCTCGCGGCCGCGGGAGCGGTAGACCTTCGTGAGGCCCGATGTGGTGATCACGTGGGTTTCCGTCACTGTCGAGTGCGCGGCGCGGGGGTGTGCCGGGCACGGGGCGTTGTTCTTCGGGGTTCTGGGGGTCCTTCGGAACGCGGCACGGTTCTCGCGGTGGCGATGCACGGTGGTGGAACCGGGGAGAAACGTGTGCGCGGGGCGTGGCTCAGCCGCGGACGCGGGGCGCGGTGGCGGCCGTGAGCGGGCGCTCGCTTCGGGGCGCGAGGCTCAGGTGGTGCAGGGGCCCTCTAGGAGGCGCACATTCGACACATACAACGAGCACCGGGCGTCATCGTCGCCTCGGTCGCAGGGGTGCGGTCGCTCGTCGTGCTCATGCGATCAGTAAAGCAGACGTACGGTCCTGACCGGGACACCGCTGTCCGGATGCTGGACAGCGGTGGACGGTGGCCGGACGCGCCGGGCGCGGGTCAGTTCCGCACGGAGATGTCGATCCCTCCGCCGGTGACCAGTACCGACAGGGCCGACAGGTCGGGGACCACCAGGTCGGCGTCGAGCTCGTCGGCCCGGTGGGTTGTGGCCAACGCCACGGTGGTCATGCCGGCGGCGCGGCCGGCCTGGAGCCCGGCGGGGGCGTCCTCGAAGACGACGCAGGCGGCCGGGTCCACGCCGAGGGCGCGGGCGCCGAGCAGGTAGGGCTCGGGGTCGGGCTTGCCGCGGGTGATGTCGTCGGCGGCGACCAGTGTCTTGGGGAGGATGCCGACGGCGCCGAGCCGGGCCTCGGCGAGCCGCCGGGTGGCCGAGGTGACGACGGCCCAGCGGTCGGCGGGCAGCGCGGCGAGGAACTCCCAGGTGCCCGGCAGCAGGTGCACGCCGCCGTCCGGCACGTCGTCGACCTCCAGCTGCTCGATCCGCGCGACGGCCGCGGGCACCACGTGGGCGGGCAGCAGGTCGGCGGCTATCTCCGCGGCCGGCCGCCCGTGCAGCTCGACCCGCCCGAACTCCTCCGCCGTGATCCCGTACTCACCGGCCCACCGCTTCCAGCAGCGGCGCACGGATGCGAGGGAGGAGACGAGGGTGCCGTCGTTGTCGAACAGGAGGGCTTGTGCGTGGATGTGCATGCCTTCGACCCTACGGCGACTCCGCGTGACGCCGTCGCTCCGCCCGGCGCCGGGACGGGGCCGGGCGCGGCGAGGCTTTTGGGGCGTAATAGGGTCGCTGCCATGCTTGACGTCCTGACGCTGGTGACCGGCGTCGCCGCGCTGCTGCTCGCCGCCTGGTGCGGCTGGGCCGCCTACCGTGACCAGCCGACGAAGGACTGGCACTTCATCGGCATGGCCGTGGTCACCCTGCTGGCGCTGATCCAGCTGGTGGTCGGGATCGTGCTGCTGGCGCGGGGCGAGGAGCCGGAACAGGGCACGACGATCTTCGTGGCGTATCTGCTGGGCGCCTTCGCCTGCGTACCGGCGGCGGGATTCATGTCGCTGGCCGAACGCACCCGCTGGGGCTCGGTGACGGTCGCCGCGGGCGGGGTCGTCCTCGCCGTCCTCCAGGTGCGGCTGTACGACATCTGGGGAGGCTGAGATGGCGGCGACGGAGCGGCGGCAGGACGGGAAGCGGCTGATCGGCGGGCCCGGCATCCTGCTGGTGTGGCTGTACGGGGTGATGGTCGTCGGCGCCGTGTCGCGGTCCGCGTACCAGATCGCGACCGAGTTCGACCGGGCCCCGCTCCCCTACACGCTGTCGGCGATCGCGGGTGTCGTCTACGGGTTCATCACGTACACCCTGGTGCGCGGCGGCGAGACGGCCCGTCGGGCGGCGCTGGTGTGCTGCGCCGCCGAACTCGTGGGTGTGGTCGCGGTGGGCACCTGGACGCTGGTGGAGCCGTCCGCCTTCCCCGACGCGACGGTGTGGTCGGACTTCGGGATGGGGTACCTCTTCATCCCGGTGCTCCTGCCGCTGTCGGCGCTGTTCTGGCTGCGCCGGGCCCGCACCGCCTAGCGACCGGGCCCGCGCCGACCGGCGACCGGGCCCGGCGAGGATCGGCGCCTCAGGCCGTCGTCACGTACGCCCCGGCCGGCTTCTCCAGGACGATCATGGGGACGCCGTCCGCGCCCTGGGCGGTCCCGACCGTCTCGTAGCCGACCCGCCGGTACAGCCGCAGGTTGCTCTCGCTGCGCCCGGTGTGCAGGCGGAAGCGCTTGGCGCCCCGCTCCCCGGCGAGTGCCGACTCGGCGGCCCGCAGCAGCCGGGCACCGATGCCGTGCCCCTGCAGCCGCGGGTGGACGCACAACTTGCCGATGGACGCCGCCCCGTCCTCGGTCACCCTGCCGCGCACGGAGCCGACGACCTCGTCGCCGAGGCGCGCCACGTACACGCAGTCGGCGGCGACCTCCTCGCGCACGGAGTCGAGGGTCTGGACGAGCGGGTCGATGCGGTAGTTGCCGTGCAGTGCCGCCTCGCCCTGGAAGCAGAGGTACTGCAGCCGGAAGATCTGCTCGGCATCCTGCTCGGTCGCCGCCGAGATGGTCACGCTCATGCCCATGTGCGCATGCCTCCCGCTCACCTGATCAGTTGTGGTCCCCCACTCCTATCCCCGTCCTCAGCGAGCCGCAACCTCCGGCGTCAGCAGTCGCCGCAGACATCCCAGACATCGGGAACGTTCCGGGCCAAGGCTGCCCTGTGAGATACCCAACTCCCCCGCGATCTCCCGGTATGTGAGGTCCCTGGGCGACAACAGGGCCTCCAGCAGCCGGGGGCAGCGGCCGGGCAGCCGGCGCACGGCCTCGCGCAGGGCTCGGCGCCGTGCCGCGGTGAGCGCGAGCTGCTCGGGCCCGGGCTCGGCGGCGTCGGCGGGTTCGGCCGCGTACGGGCGCTCGGCGCGGCTCGTGCGGCGGGGGCGGCGGGCCTCGCTGCGGACGGCGCCCCGCACCCAGCGGTAGGGGTCGGGGGGCGGTCCGTCGGCCTCCAGGCGTTCCAGGAGGCGCAGCCACACCGCCTGTTCGAGGTCGCCGGGTTCGGCGCCGGACCCGTACGCCTCGGCCGAGGCCTCGGCGGTGAGCAGGGGACGCAGGGCGGCGACCAGGTCGGATGTCATATGCAGGTCGACGCGGCCGCCCGGGCGGCGGGTTGCCCGGGCGGCCGAAGCTCACCCCAACCGGGGGCTCGCGCTCAGCGGTTGACGAAGTCCTCGCGGGCCAGGACGCCCGTGTCCGGGTGGTCGGTGAAGACACCGTCGATGCCGGTCGCGAAGTAGGTCCGGAACGCGGCGAAGACGTCGCCGTAACCGTCGGGGTCGCCGCCCTTGCGGAAGTCCGCGGGCAGGAAGGGGTTCTCGTTGCGCATCGTGTACGGGTGCAGGATCAGGCCCGCCCGGTGCGCGTCGCGCACGAGCGTGGTCGGCTCGGTGAGCCGCCCGGCGGAGTCCTTCGGGATGATCAGGTCCAGGGTCGGCCCGATGCCCTGCGCGTAACCGGCGATCTCCTTCAGCCCCTCGGGCGTGACGAGGTCGGCCGTCGTACGCGGGTCGCCGGTCCGCACGAAGTCCCAGGGCCGGCTGTTCGCGCCGGACAGCAGGACGGCGAGCGGATTGCCGACGAGCCTGTTCATCCGCTGGATGCTGGTGGGCTCGAAGGACTGGATGATGACCGGCGAGTTCTTCTTGTCCTTGCCGTACTTGCGCAGCAGCCGGGCGAGGCGCTCCTCGGTGCCCAGGCCCAGGTCGCGGAAGTAGGTGGGGTGCTTGAGCTCGGGGTAGATCCACACCTGCTTGCCGCGCCTGCGGGTCTGCTCGTTCTGCCAGCGCAGCACCTCCTCGAAGGTGGGGATCTCCCAGCGGCCGTCGTAGAGGGTGTTGTGCGGGCGGTTGGCCGGGATGCGTTCGGTCGCGCGGAGCGTCTTGAGCTCGGCGAGCGTGAAGTCCTCGGTGAACCAGCCGGTGGTGGAGACGCCGTCGAGCAGCTTGGTGCGCTTGCGGTCGGCGAACTCGGGGTGGTCGGCGACGTCCGTGGTGCCGCCGATCTCCGGCTCGTGCCGGCAGACGAGGTGACCGTCCCTGGTCGGGACCAGGTCGCCGGCCTCGACGATGTCGGCGCCCATGTCGAGGGCCAGGTCGTAGGCGCCGAAGGTGTGCTCGGGGCGGTGGCCGCTGGCGCCGCGATGACCGATGACCGTCGGCACGGGCAGGCTCTTCACGCCGCCGCCGTGTCCGCCGCCGTGCCGGGCGTCGGCGGCTCTCGCCGTGCCGGACAGGCCGAGTACGGCTCCGCCCGCGCCGAGCACCGCCGCTCCGAGGAGCGCCCGCCGTCCGGTGCCGCCCGCCTGCTCGTCCGACTCCTGCGTTTCCATGGGGCCCTCCTGCCGTCGACCGTCAGTGCGGGCCGATCGTAGGGGCGCGTACATGACCAGTGGGAGACCGCGGCCGGAACACGCGGATGCGTGGGGATGTCGTATGGGCGTGCCGGGGCCGGTGGGGCGGGATGTCTGACGTTTCGTCGGCTTCGAGGTGGCGTGGCGGGGTACGCGGTGGGTGGCCGCGGCCGTCAGGCGGTACCGGACGGACCCCGTGGCCGGAGAAGGGGTCGGCGGCGGGGCTTCGGCGGCGCGCCTCGCACGGTCCGCGCGTCGCGTGTGTTTCGATCCGGGCCGTGTCCGGACCCCCGGGCCGGCGACGCCGGTCCCTGCGGACCGGGACGGTGACGGCGACGGCCATGACGACACGGAGCGGTGAGGAAGATGAGGACCGGCGCGGGATTCCCTGCCCGTGGACGCGACCTGCCTCACACCCCCGTGACCGCGGCACGCCCGCCCGAAGCCGTCGCACCGCAGGTGAACGCACGTCAGCACCGCGCTGGACCCGCATGACCCGACGTGCGCGACCCCCTCGGCCGCGAGTAATGTCCTCACCTGCACAGACTCATACCGCATCCCCGACACCGGAGGACCCGTTGTCCCGCTTCGCGCTCATCAAGGCAGTGCTCGGACCGATCATGCGCCTGATGTTCCGCCCACGGGTGGAGGGCGTGGAGAACATCCCGGGCGACGGTCCGGTGATCCTGGCCGGCAACCACCTCACCTTCATCGACTCGATGATCCTTCCCCTCGTCTGCGACCGGCAGGTCTTCTTCATCGGCAAGGACGAGTACGTCACCGGAAAGGGCGTCAAGGGCCGGTTGATGGCCTGGTTCTTCACCGGCGTCGGCATGATCCCGGTGGACCGCGACGGTGGCCGGGGCGGGGTCGCGGCGCTGATGACCGGGCGCCGGGTGCTGGACGAGGGACGGGTCTTCGGCATCTACCCGGAGGGCACGCGCTCCCCCGACGGCCGCCTCTACCGCGGTCGCACCGGCATCGCCCGCCTCACCCTGATGACCGGCGCCCCCGTGGTGCCGTTCGCCATGATCGGCACCGACAAGCTCCAGCCGGGCGGCGCGGGCCTGCCCCGGCCGGGCAGGGTCACGGTCCGCTTCGGCGAGGCGATGGAGTTCTCCCGCTACGAGGGGATGGACCGCGACCGCTACGTCCTGCGGGCCGTCACCGACTCCGTGATGACCGAGGTCATGCGGCTGTCCGGCCAGGAGTACGTGGACATGTACGCGAGCAAGGCCAAGGCGGCGTAGCCCGCACGCAGGGAACGCGTGCGCAGGCACGGCAGACGGTAGACGGCGGGTCGCTCGGGGAGCGACCCGCCGTTTCGCGTGCGGCGGCCGTCGGACGCCCCCGCCTCTTCCCCGTCGGCCTACGGGTGTTCCACCCCGTCCTCCAGGCGCTGGCCCCGCAGCAGGAACCAGGCCGACGCCGCGGCGGCCAGGAGGACGGCCGCGCCCACGCCCGTCGCGAGGTTCAGGCCGTCGACGAAGGCCTGGCGGGCGGCGTTCAGCAGGGCGTCCGCCGAGGATGCGGGGAGTTGGCCCGCGATCTCCACCGCGCCGCCCAGCGACTCGTGGGCCGCCGCCGGCGTACCCGCCGGGCCGGAGAAGTCGCGGTAGACGCCGGTCACGATCGAGCCGAGCACCGCGATACCGAGGGCGGCGCCGAGTTCGTAGGCCGTCTCGGAGACCGCGGAGGCGGAGCCCGCCTGTTCCCTGGGCACGCTGGACAGGATCACGTCGGCGGTGACGGTGAACGAGAACCCCGCGCCGACGCCGACGACGAGCAGGGCCGCGCCCAGCAGGGGGTAGCCGGTGCTCTGGCCGACGAAGGTCAGCGCGGCGAGCGCGAGACCGACGGCGGCGAGGCCGCCGGAGACCACGGCACGGACCGAGAAGCGCCGGGCCGCCCGGCCGGCCAGCAGGCCCGCCGCCACCGCGCCGACGGCGGCGGGCAGCTCGGCCAGCCCCGCCTCCAACGGCCGCCTGCCCTGGACGAGTTGCAGGTACTGGGAGAGGAAGAACACCGCGCCGGACAGCCCGAGGATGGTCAGCAGGTCGGCCAGCACCGCGCCGCTGAAGCCTCGGCTGCGGAACAGCCGCATGTCGAGCAGCGGGATCGGCATGGTCAGCTGGCGGCGCACGAAGCCGTGGAGCGCAGCGGCGCCCAGCAGGCCCGCGGCGAGCGTGGCCCAGGCGAACCCGTGTGCGGCGGCCTCCTTCACGGCGTACACGACACCGACCATGCCGACCAGGGAGAGGACGACGCTGAGCAGGTCCCAGGGGCCCGGGTTCGGGTTGCGGGACTCGGGGAGCAGTTTGACGCCGACGACGACCAGGACGGCCATCACGGGCAGGTTGATCAGGAAGACCGAGCCCCACCAGAAGTGCTCCAGCAGGAACCCGCCGACGACCGGGCCGACCGCCGCGCCGGCCGAGGCGGCGGCGCCCCAGACGCCGACGGCGAGACTGCGTTCGCGCGGATCGTGGAAGAGGTTGCGGATCAGCGCGAGGGTGGCGGGCATCAGGGTGGCGCCCGCGACGCCGAGCAGGGCCCGGGCGACGATCATGAGCTCGGGCGTGGACGCGTAGGCGTTGAGCACCGACACCGCGCCGAACGCCGTGGCGCCGATGAGCAGGATGCGCTTGCGTCCGATGCGGTCACCGAGGCTGCCCATGGAGACGAGCAGGCCGGCGATGACGAACGAGTAGACGTCACCGATCCAGAGCAACTGCGTGCTGGAGGGCGCCAGGTCCTCGCTGATGTAGGGGGTCGCGAGACCGAGCACGGTCGCGTCGACGGCCACCAGCAGTACGGCCAGCACGAGGACGCCCAGCGCGAGCCAGCGGCCGGGGCGCTTCACCGCCTCGGTGGTCTGCGCCGACTGCAGGGTGCGGGTCATGGTTCACTCTCTCCGAAGTGCGCCGCCGAGCAGCAGCTCGACGATCATGTGGGTGAAGTCGTTGCGGGCCACGCGGCCCTCGGCCACGGCCCAGGCGCCGGCCCCGAGCAGCCCGTAGAGGGCCTCGGTGAGCCAGGCCGGGGACAGGTCGATGCGGAACTCGCCGTCCTCCTGGCCGCGGCGGAAGACCGCGGCCATCCGGGCGTCGATGTGGGCCCAGCCCTCGTTCTGCTCCTCGCCCTCGAACAGCTGGTTCTCGGTGTAGAGGAAGCCCAGCAGGCCGGCGGCGGGCTCGATCTCGCGCACGAGCCGGCGCACCGCGTCGGCCGCCGGGCCCTCGTCGAGGCGGGCGGCATCCAGGGCGGCCTCGCACTCGGCGATGCCGAGCGACTCCAGTGCGCGGACGAGGGCGTCGCGCCCCGCGAAGTGCCGGTGCAGCGTGGCCCGGCTGAGGCCGGCGGCCCTCGCGACCTCGTCCATGGTCGCGGTGGACCTGCGGGTCAGCAGGGCCGCGGCGCTGCGCAGTACCTGTTCTCGGTCAACGGCCATGAGACGACGATAGCCCACATGAGACATTTTTGTCTCACCCTGGACATGCGTGACTCATATCTCATGGCGTGCGGGGTGCGGCTCAGTGCCAGGGGAGCTGTCCGCGCCGCTCCCAGTAGGCCTTCGGCTCCTCGACCAGCGCGCCGAGTCGCGCCACCTGGTCGTCGTCCAGGTCGACCACGGCGGCGTGCAGATTGGAGCCGAGCTGGTTCACGGTCGCGGCTCCGGAGAGGACGACCCCGGTCCAGGGCTGCCGGAGGACCCGCGCGAGGGCGACCGCGTCGCAGCCCAGGGTGGTCTCCTCCGCCACGGCCTTCAGCACGTCGGGCGCGTGGGGGTCCGCGAGGCGGCCGTTGGCCATGCCCTCCTTGACGATCACGGTCAGCCCCGCCTCGTGGGCCTCGGCCAGCGCGGGCCCGGCGGAGGTCTCCAGCACGTTGTACGTGGACTGCACGGTACGGAAGAGGGGTTCGCCGTCGACGGTCACGGCGAGCGCGGCCCGGATGGCGTCGGCCTGGGCGGGACCGCTGGTGGAGAAGCCCACGGTGACGCCGCGCGCGGCGGCCTCGGCCAGCTTCGCGTGCAGGTCCTTGTCGGTCAGCGCCGGGCTGTCGGGGGTCAGCGAGTGGATCTGGTAGAGGTCGAGCCGGTCGCCGAGCAGGGCGTCGGTCTCGGCGCTCTGGCGCTCGTACGTCGCGACGCCGTGGTCCTTGACCTCGTGCCGTTCGGCCTCGGCCGACCAGTCGGCGGTGTACGTGTAACCCCATTTGCTGCCGACGACCACGTCGTCGATGTCGGGACGGTCCCGGAGCCAGGCGGCCAGGAACTCCTCCGAGCGCCCGTAGGAGCGCGCCGCGTCGAAGTAGCGGACGCCCTGCGCGTAGGCCGCGTCGAGAAGGTCGTGGGTCCGCTCGCGCATCGCCTCGACGCTGCGGTCGGCCGGCAGGTCCCGGTCGCGTCCGAGGTTGATGTAACCGGGGCGGCCGACGGCGGCGAGGCCCAGCCCGATGTGGAAGGTGGGGGTCGTCGCGGCGGCGAGGCGGGCGAAGGGCATCGCGGGCTCCGTTCGGTCGGCTGCTGGCAGCTGATGACCAACGTAACCGCGATGCCCTGGGGGCACACGGGCGACTACCGCCTCGCGTTCGCCCACTCGTGCTGCGCCGCCACGTCCGCCTTGACCTCGGCGAGCTGGACGGCGACCGCGCTGGGCGCCGTTCCGCCGCGGCCGTTGCGCGAGGCGAGCGCGCCGGGGACGTCGAGCACCGAGCGGACCTCGGGGGTGAGGTGCGCGGAGATCTTCGCGAACTGCTCGTCGGTGAGCTCGTCCAGCTCCTTGCCCTCGGCCTCGGCGGCCTTCACGCACTCACCGGCCACCTCGTGCGCGACCCGGAAGGGCACGCCCTGCCGGACCAGCCACTCGGCGATGTCCGTGGCGAGCGAGAAGCCGGCCGGGGCCAGCTCCTCCATCCGCTCGCGGTGGACGGTGAGGGTGGCCATCATGCCGGTGAAAGCGGGGAGCAGGATCTCCAGCTGGTCGATGGAGTCGAAGACCGGCTCCTTGTCCTCCTGCAGGTCGCGGTTGTACGCGAGCGGGAGGGCCTTGAGGGTGGCCATCAGGCCGGTCAGGTTGCCGATGAGGCGGCCCGACTTGCCCCGGGCGAGCTCGGCGATGTCCGGGTTCTTCTTCTGCGGCATGATCGACGAGCCGGTGGAGAAGGCGTCGTGCAGGGTCACGAAGGAGAACTCCTTCGTGTTCCAGATGATGATCTCCTCGGCGATCCGGGAGACGTTCACGCCGATCATCGCGGTGATGAAGGCGAACTCCGCGACGAAGTCGCGGGAGGCCGTGCCGTCGATGGAGTTGCCGGCGCTGCCCCGCTCGAAGCCCAGGTCCTTGGCGACCGCCTCCGGGTCCAGGCCGAGGCTGCTGCCCGCGAGCGCCCCCGAGCCGTACGGCGACACGGCCGTGCGCTCGTCCCACTGCCGCAGCCGCTCCGCGTCCCGGCCGAGCGCCTGGACATGGGCGAGGACGTGGTGGGCGAAGAGCACCGGCTGGGCGTGCTGGAGGTGGGTGCGGCCGGGCATCGCCACGTCGGGGTGCGCCTCGGCGAGGCCGACCAGCGCGTCCTGGAGGTCGGCGATCAGACCGCCCACGGTCCGGGCGTGGTCGCGCAGGTACATGCGGAAGAGGGTCGCCACCTGGTCGTTGCGCGAGCGGCCGGCGCGCAGCTTGCCGCCGAGGTCGGGGCCGAGGCGCTCCAGCAGGCCGCGCTCCAGGGCGGTGTGCACGTCCTCGTCGGCGATGGTGCCGACGAAGGAGCCGTCGGCGACGTCCGCTTCGAGCCGGTCGAGTCCCTCGATCATCCGGGTCAGCTCGTCCTCGGTGAGCAGGCCCGCCGCGTGCAGCACGCGCGCGTGGGCACGCGAGCCGGCGATGTCGTAGGGCGCGAGCCGCCAGTCGAAGTGGACGGACGCGGACAGCTTGGCCAGGGCCTCGGCGGGACCGTCGGCGAAACGCCCGCCCCAGAGCCGTACGTCACCGCTGTTGCTGCTCACCTGTGTCGCTCCTCACCGTACGAACGCTGCTTTGCATGAGTATGCAGAGCTCTGCATGATTCGTCAATCTCGCAGGCGGGCGGGACGGGCCCGACTCCCGCGGCGCATACTCCTTGGACATGGGAAAGACTTACGCGGGTATAGACGGCAGACTCCGCTCCTTCATCGAGGCGCAGCCCGTCTTCTTCACCGCCACCGCCCCCCTGTCGGGCGACGGCACGGTCAACCTCTCCCCCAAGGGCCTCACCGGCAGCTTCGCGGTGCTCGACGAACTCACCGTGGCCTACCTCGACTTCGCCGGCTCCAATGCCGAGACCATCGCCCACCTGCGCGAGAACGGGCGGATCACCCTGATGTGGTGCGCCTTCCAGGGCCCGCCGAACATCGTCCGCGTGCACGGCCGCGGCGAGCCGGTCTTCCGCGACGACCCCCGCTTCCCGGAGCTGCTCAGCCGTTTCCCGGACATCGACACCTCCGCGCACGGGCTGCGCGCCATCATCGTCGTGACCGCCGAACTCGTCCGCGACACCTGCGGATACGCCGTCCCCTTCATGGCCTACGAGGCGGACCGCGACCTGCACGGCAAGCGGTTCGCCCGGGAGGACGACACCTCGCTCAGCGACTACTTCACCAAGAAGGAGCACGTGGCGACCAGCCTGGACGGCCTTCCCGGGCTGCCGTTGCCGCTGCCCCCGTCTACCGTCTGAGCCATGCGCCCCGGTGTCCTCACCGCCCTCCTGTCCGCCTCGCTGCTCGTGCTCGGTGCCGCGCCCTCCGGCGGTCCCGCGTCCCGGCCGCTCCCGGCCCGGATGGCGGACACCGGCGGCGGCACCCAGCTGATCACCGCGGTCGCGCCGGGCACCGGGTCGACCGAGGGCCGGGTCACCTGGTGGGACCGCAGGGGCGGCGGCCGCTGGGTGAAGGCCGGTTCCGCCCCCGCCCGCTTCGGGGCCAACGGACTGGCCGACGGGGCGACGCGCCAGCAGGGCACGAGCACCACCCCGACCGGGCTGTACGACCTGCCGTACGCCTTCGGCATCCGGACGGCGCCGCGCGGGACGGCGTACCGGTACCGCGCGGTGCGCCCGGACTCCTGGTGGTGCCAGGACAACGACTCGCGCGCCTACAACCGCTGGACCGAACCGCGCCCCGCCGACTGCCGCGCCGCCGAGGCCGAGCACCTGATCACCTACTCGGCGCAGTACGCGCACGCCCTGGTCGTCGGCTTCAACTACCAGCGCCCGGTGCGCGGACGCGGTGCGGGCATCTTCCTGCACGTGAACGGGGCCGGGGCGACCGCCGGCTGCGTGTCGGTGCCCGCGGAGGCGATGCGGCGGATCCTGCGGTGGGCCGACCCGGCGGCCGCGCCGCACATCGCGATCGGGACCTCGGGCGGGGCGACGGCGATCACGCGCTACTGAGTGGTGACAGGAGTACCGCGACGGCCTGAACGCTCGGGTGGCGCGGCGCGTATCTGTGGGCCAAGGGCCACGTCCCACGGAGGAACCAACCGTGACCACCACGCTCGCCGGCGGCCGTGCCGCCCGCCGACAGACGATGCGGCGCATCCGCCCGCGCCGCTCCCCCGCCGTCCCCCTGCTGCTCGCCGTGTGGGCGGGCGCGGCGGGCGTGTTGTGGCTGTGGTGGCGCAACACGCCCGCCATCTCCGACGACACCGGCAGGATCATGAACGCCGGCCGGATCACCGGACTGCTCGCCGGATACCTGATGGCCCTGGTGGTGCTCCAGATGGCCCGCGTGCCGGCCCTGGAGCGGCGGGTGGGATCCGACCGGGTCGCCCGCTGGCACGCCATGACCGGCCGCTACACCCTCTGCCTGATCCTCGCCCACGTCTTCCTGATCATGTGGGGTTACGCCGCCCAGGCCGGCAAGGGCCTCGGCGACATCGTCCAGCAGACGATCGACTCCGTGAACCAGCTCCCGGACCTGGGCAAGGCCGCCATCGGCACCGGTCTGCTGGTGCTCATCGGACTGCTCTCCGCCGCCCCGGTACGCCGCCGGATCCCGTACGAGGCCTGGTACCACGTGCACCTGCTCACCTACGTCGCCGTGTTCCTGGTCTTCTGGCACCAGCTGACCACCGGCAACGACTTCGCCGTCGAGCCGGTCGCGAAGACCGTCTGGTACGCGCTGTACGGGTCGGTGACCGCGCTCGTGCTCTGGTACCGCTTCCTGACCCCCCTGCGGCTCAACCTGCGGCACCGGATGCGGGTCGAGGCGGTCATCGAGGAGACGCCCGGCATCGTGTCGGTGCTGATCGGCGGGCGCCGGCTGCACCGGATGGGCGCGGAGGCCGGCCAGTTCTTCCGCTGGCGGTTCCGGGCGCCGGGGATGCGGTTCAGCTCGCACCCGTACTCGCTGTCGGCGGCTCCGCGTCCGGACATGCTGCGGATCACGGTGAAGGCGATCGGCGACCACAGCGCCCGGCTGCGGGAACTGGAGCCCGGCACCCGGGTGTGGGCGGAGGGCCCGTACGGCGCCCTGACCGCCCAGCGCCGCAGCCGCGGCAAGGTGCTGCTGGTGGCGGGCGGGGTGGGGATCACGCCGATGCGGGCCCTGTTCGAGACGCTGCCCGGCGCGTCCGGTGACATCACCCTGCTCTACCGGGCCAACAGCACCCAGGACCTGGCCCTGTGGGACGAGCTCGCCGGGATCGCCGACGAGCGCGGGGCCCGGCTGATGTACGCGGTCAACAGCCCGGACGGAGAGCGTCCGGACATCTCGGCGGAGACCCTCAGCCGCAAGATCCCGGACGTCGACCGCCACGACGTCTTCCTGTGCGGGCCGCCCGGCTTCGCCCAGTCGGTGTACGAGGCGCTGCGCGGCGCGGGTGTCCCCGCCCGCCGTATCCACCACGAGTCGTTCGAGATGTGAGCGACGGACATCAGGAGTCCAGGACAGATGAGGAAAAGCCACCCCGTTCGGCGCGCCGTGCTCGCCGGCGCCGCGACCGTGTCCGGGATCGTGCTGCTGCTGTCGCTGAAACCGGCGTCCGACCCGGGCGCCGCCTCGGCGGCGGGCGGTGCCCCGCCGGTGGCCGCGCAGTCCCCGCAGGGCGGCCGGGGCGCGGGGTCCGGCACGGTCACGGGTGACGTGGCCCGCACCGAGTACGGGCCCGTGCAGGTCCGGCTCACGGTGGCCGACGGGCGCATCACCGGCGCGGAGGCCGTGCAGGCGCCCAAGGGCGGACGCAGCGACCAGGTCACCGCCGACGCCGTACCCCAGCTCAACCGTGCCGCCGTCGCCGCAGGCAACGCGGACATCGACGCCGTCTCCGGCGCCACCTACACCAGCGCCGGATACAAGCAGTCCCTCCAGTCCGCGCTGGACAAGGCGGCCGCGGGGTCCGCCGGGCAGGGCTCCGGCGGACAGGCCTCCGATGGGCAGGACTCCGACGGTGCGGCCCAGGGAACCCTGACCCTCACCGGCTCCGTCGCGCAGACCCAGTACGGGCCCGTGCAGGTCCGGGTCACCGTCAGCGGTGGGCGCATCACCGGCGCGGAGGCCCTCCAGGCGCCCGAGGGCGGACGCAGCGACCAGGTCACCGCCGACGCCGTACCCCAACTCAACCGAGCCGCAGTCGCCGCCGGAAACGCGGACATCGACGCCGTCTCCGGCGCCACCTACACCAGCGCCGGATACAAGCAGTCCCTCCAGTCCGCGCTGGACCGGGCCGGTGGCTGACACCGTGACCGGGCCCACTCAGGCTCCCGCCGCGGTGCGTCACGTGGAGGAGACGATGGGGACCGTCTTCTCCTTCGACGTCCGCGGCGGGGAACCCGCGGCGGTCCGCGCGGCGCTGGACGAGGCGGTCGCGGGGCTGCACCGGGTGGACGAGGTGTTCAGCACCTACCGGGCCGACAGCCAGATCTCGCGGCTGGCCCGCGGTGAGCTGACCGTCGACGCGTGCGCCCCCGAGGTCGCCGAGGTGCTGGGGCTGGCCTCGGAGGCGGAGCGGGTGAGCGGAGGCTGGTTCAGCACGTCGTACCGGGGCCGTCTCGACCCCACCGGGATCGTCAAGGGCTGGGCGGTGGAGCGAGCCGCGCGGCGGGTCGCTGCGGCCGGGGCGAGGGGCGTCAGCGTCAACGGCGGCGGGGACGTGCAGGTGCTCGGGACGCCGGGAGCGGCGCGGCCGTGGCGCGTCGGGGTGTCGGACCCCCTGCGCCCGGGTGGGCTGGCGGCCGTCGTCTCCGCCGCGGCAGCGGCCGAGCTGGCCGTCGCGACGTCCGGTTCGGCGGAGCGGGGCGCGCACATCGTCGATCCGCGCACGGGGCGCTCCGCGATGACCGACCTGGTGGCGGTGACGGTGGTCGCGCCCCGGCTGACCTGGGCGGACTGCTGGGCGACGGCGGCGTTCGCGATGGGGTCGCGGGAGGGACTGCGGTGGCTGGAGTCCCTCGACGGGGTCGAGGCGCTGCTGGTGACGTCGGGGGACGAGGTGCGGTGCACGGGAGGTCTGGCGAGATGGCTCGGCTGAGGCCGCGGGGCGCCCCCGGCGAGGCCCTTGGACGAAGGGCACGGGCCCGTACCCACGGGTGACTCCGACGCGGGCCCAGGGGACCTGAGCGCGGACCTTCTGGCTTGGGTGACTCCGGCGCGGGCTCGCCGGTCACTCCGGCGCGGGCCTCGGGGGCCCCGGGTGAGACCCACGGGAGAGCGGTTCGGGGTGCGTCTCCGAGGGGCGACCGCAACGCCTCAGGGGCGCGGGGAACTGCGCGACCAGCCACGCACCACCCGCACCCTGCATCCGACAGCCACCCCCGCCGCGTCGGGCGCCGGCGCCACCCACCCGCCGCGGCGCAGCCCTCAGTGCCCGTTCTGAGCCAGCCGCAGCAAGTGGTCCGCGAGCGCCTGCCCACCCGTCGGCTCCCGGCTGATGAGCATCAGCGTGTCGTCGCCCGCGATCGTGCCCAGGATGTCGTGGAGTTCCGCCTGGTCGATCGCGGAGGCCAGGAACTGGGCCGCCCCCGGAGGGGTCCGCAGGACCACGAGGTTCGCCGACGCCTCCGCGGAGATCAGCAGCTCCGCGGAGAGCCGCCGCATCCGCTCCTCCTTCGCCGACTCCCCGAGCGGCGCCCGCGGGGTGCGGAAGCCGCCCTCGCTGGGCACCGCGTAGATGAGGTCGCCGTCGGTGTTGCGGATCTTCACCGCGTTCAGCTCGTCCAGGTCCCGGGAGAGCGTCGCCTGCGTGACGGTCAGCCCGTCGTCGGCGAGCAGTTTGGCGAGCTGGCTCTGCGAGCGCACCGCCTGCCGGTTGAGGATGTCCACGATCCGGCGGTGACGCGCGGTGCGGGTCTGCGGTACGGCAGCCCCACCGGTCTGCTCGTGCTCCTGCGCCTGGCTCATCGTCGTCTCATTCTCCGGATCGTCCGTCCCCGTGGGCCGCCCGGGCGGCCTGGTCAAGGATGCCGGGCAGTGCCCCGAGGAACGCGTCCACCACGTCGTCGCCGACGTTCAGCGGCGGCATCAGCCGTACGACATCGGGCGCGGGCGCGTTCACCAGGATTCCGGCGTCCTGAGCCGCCTGCTGCACCTGGGCTGCGAGCGGCTCGGTGAGCACGATACCCAGGAGGAGTCCGGCGCCCCGGAGGTGGCCGATCAAGGGGTGGCCCAGCGCCTCCACGCCGCCGCGGATCTTCTCGCTCTGCCGCTTGACGTTGTCCAGCAGGCCCTCGTCCGCGATGGTGTCGAGCACGGCGAGTCCGGCGGCGCAGGCCACCGGGTTGCCGCCGAAGGTGGTGCCGTGCTGGCCGGGCCTCAGGAGGTCGGCGGCCCGGCCGAAGGCGACCGTCGCGCCCAGCGGCAGTCCGCCGCCGAGGCCCTTCGCGAGGGTGACGACGTCCGGCAGCACACCCTCGTGGGCCTGGTACTCGAACCAGTGCCCGGTCCGGCCGACACCGGTCTGCACCTCGTCCAGGACGAGCAGCGCACCGGTGGCGGCGGTGATGGCCCTGGCCGCCTTCAGGTAGCCGGGGGGCGGGACGACGACGCCGTTCTCGCCCTGGATCGGCTCGATGACGACGAGGGCGGTCTCCTCGGTGACCGCGGCCGCGAGCGCCTGCGCGTCGCCGTACGGCACGTGCGTGACGTCACCGGGCAACGGCAGGAAGGGCTCCTGCTTGCCGGGCTGGCCGGTCAGCGCCAGGGCGCCCATGGTGCGGCCGTGGAAACCGCCCTGCGTGGCGACCATGTGCGGCCGGCCGGTGAGCCGGCCGATCTTGAAGGCGCCCTCGTTGGCCTCGGCGCCGGAGTTGCAGAAGTACACCTTGCCGTCGCGGCCGAAGCGCTGGAGCAGCCGTTCGGCGAGCAGGACGGGCGGCTCGGCGATGAAGAGGTTGGAGACGTGGCCGAGGGAGGCGATCTGCCGTCCGACCGCCTCGACCACGGCGGGGTGGGCGTGGCCCAGCGCGTTGACCGCGATGCCGCCGACGAAGTCCAGGTACTCCTTGCCGTCGGCGTCCCAGAGCCGGGTGCCCTCGCCGCGGACCAGGGGCAGGCGCGGCGTGCCGTAGTTGTTCATGAGCGCGCCCCGCCACCGCTCGGTCAGCTCTTCGTTGCTCACGGCTCCCCCTGTTCGTCCGGCACGACCATCGTGCCGATGCCCTCGTCGGTGAAGATCTCCAGCAGGATCGAGTGCTGGACCCGGCCGTCGATGACGCGGGCGGTGGTCACGCCGTTGCGTACGGCGTGCAGGCAGCCCTCCATCTTCGGCACCATGCCCGAGGACAGGTCCGGCAGCAGCTTCTCCAGCTGGGAGGCGGTGAGGCGGCTGATCACCTCGTCGGAGTTCGGCCAGTCCTCGTAGAGGCCCTCGACGTCGGTGAGGACCATGAGAGTCTCGGCGCCGAGCGCCGCAGCGAGTGCCGCAGCCGCCGTATCAGCATTGACGTTGTAGACATGTCCGTCGTCCTGGGAGCG
Organism: Streptomyces ambofaciens ATCC 23877; assembly: GCF_001267885.1. Lineage (NCBI taxonomy): Bacteria > Bacillati > Actinomycetota > Actinomycetes > Kitasatosporales > Streptomycetaceae > Streptomyces > Streptomyces ambofaciens. The sequence goes on from NZ_CP012382.1 coordinate 1,682,562, forward strand.
GGCGATCGAGGAGACGACCGGGATCCGGCCGTCGGCGAGCAGCGCCTCGATGGCACCGGTGTCGAGTTCGGTGATCTCGCCGACCCGGCCGATGTCGACGGGCTCACCGTCGATCTCGGGCCGGTGCTTGGTGGCGGTGAGGGTGTGCGCGTCCTCGCCGGTGAGGCCGACGGCGAGCGGCCCGTGCTGGTTGAGCAGGCCGACCAGTTCGCGCTGCACCTGTCCGGCCAGCACCATCCGTACGACGTCCATGGCGTCCTCGGTGGTGACGCGCAGGCCGGCCTTGAACTCGCTGACGATGCCGTGCCGGTCGAGGGCGGCGCTGATCTGCGGGCCGCCGCCGTGCACGACGACGGGCTTGAGGCCGGCGTGGCGCAGGAAGACCACGTCCTGGGCGAAGGCGGCCTTCAGGTCCTCGTCCACCATGGCGTTGCCGCCGAACTTGATGACGACCGTCTTCCCGTGATGCCGGGTCAGCCAGGGCAGCGCCTCGATGAGGATCTGGGCCTTGGGGAGCGCGGTGTGCTTCCGCGTGGGTCCGTTGCTCATGACGAGTACGCGCTGTTCTCGTGGACGTAGTCGGCGGTGAGGTCGTTGGTCCAGATGGTGGCGGTGGCGTCGCCGGCGGCGAGGTCCGCCACGATGTGGACCTCGCGGTAGCGCATGTCGACCAGCTCGCGGTCCTCGCCGACGCCGCCGTTCTTGCAGACCCGGACGCCGTTGATGGCGACGTTGAGGCGGTCGGGCTCGAAGACGGCGGAGGTCGTGCCGATCGCGGAGAGCACGCGGCCCCAGTTGGGGTCCTCGCCGTGGAGGGCGCACTTGAGGAGGTTGTTGCGGGCGATGGTGCGGCCCACCTGGACGGCGTCCTCCTCGGTCGCGGCGTTCACGACCTCCACCTTGATGTCCTTGCTGGCGCCCTCGGCGTCCCGGATGAGCTGCTGGCCGAGGTCGTCGCAGACGGTGCGCACGGCCTCGGCGAAGTCGTCGTACTCCGGGGTGACGCCGGAGGCTCCGGAGGCCAGCAGCAGCACGGTGTCGTTGGTGGACATGCAGCCGTCGGAGTCGATCCGGTCGAAGGTGACCCGGGTGGCGTCGCGCAGGGCACGGTCGAGCACGGCGGTGTCCGCGTCGGCGTCGGTGGTGAGCACGACGAGCATGGTGGCGAGCCCCGGCGCGAGCATGCCGGCGCCCTTGGCCATGCCGCCGACGGTCCAGCCGCCCCGGGTGACGACGGACGTCTTGTGCACGGTGTCGGTGGTCTTGATGGCGATGGCGGCCTTCTCGCCGCCGTGCTCGGAGAGCTGCCCGGCGGCGGCCTCCACGCCCGGGAGCACCTTGTCCATGGGCAGCAGTACGCCGATCAGTCCCGTCGAGCAGACGGCGACCTCGCCCGCCCCCGTCCCGAGCACCTCGGCGGCCTTCTCGGCGGTGGCGTGGGTGTCCTGGAAGCCCTGGGGGCCGGTGCAGGCGTTGGCGCCACCGGAGTTGAGGACCACGGCGGACACCTGCCCGCCCTTCAGCACCTGCTCGGACCAGAGGACCGGCGCGGCCTTGACGCGGTTGGAGGTGAAGACGCCCGCGGCGGCGCGGCGGGGTCCGGTGTTGACCACGAGGGCCAGGTCGGGGTTGCCACTCTCCTTGAGCCCGGCCGCGATGCCCGCCGCCGTGAATCCCTTCGCTGCCGTCACACTCACGGCGCAACTCCGATCGTCGTCAGTCCCGTGGTCTCGTCGAGACCCAGGGCGATGTTCATGCTCTGGACGGCACCGCCCGCGGTGCCCTTGGCCAGGTTGTCGATGGCGCTGATGGCGATGATGCGGCCCGCCGCGGCGTCGTACGCGACCTGGACCTGAACGGCGTTGGAACCGTAGACGGACGCGGTGGCGGGCCACTGGCCCTCGGGCAGCAGGTGCACGAAGGGCTCGTCGGCGAAGGCCTTCTCGTAGGCCGCGCGGACGGAGTCGGCGCTCACGCCCGGGCGTGCCTTGGCGGTGCAGGTGGCGAGGATGCCGCGGGGCATCGGCGCGAGGGTCGGGGTGAAGGAGACGGAGACGGCCTCGCCGGCGACCGCGCCGAGGTTCTGCATCATCTCGGGGGTGTGCCGGTGGCCGCCGCCGACGCCGTACGGCGACATGGAGCCCATGACCTCGCTGCCCAGCAGGTGCGGCTTGGCCGCCTTGCCCGCGCCGGAGGTGCCGGACGCGGCGACGATCACGGCCTCGGGCTCGGCCAGCGACGCGGCGTACGCCGGGAAGAGCGCCAGCGACACGGCGGTCGGGTAGCAACCGGGCACCGCGACACGCTTGGACCCCTCCAGCGCGGCGCGGGCACCCGGCAGTTCGGGCAGCCCGTAGGGCCAGGTGCCGGCGTGCGGGGAGCCGTAGAACCGCTCCCAGTCACCGGCGTCCTTCAGCCGGAAGTCGGCGCCCATGTCCACGACCAGCACGTTGGGCCCGAGCTGCTCGGCGACGGCGGCGGACTGCCCGTGCGGCAGCGCGAGGAACACGACCTCGTGCCCGCCCAGCACCTCGGGGGTGGTCGCCTCCAGGACCCGGTCGGCCAGGGGAAGCAGGTGCGGTTGCAGCGCGCCGAGCCTCTGTCCCGCGTTGGAGTTGCCGGTCAGGGCGCCGATCTCGACCTCGGGGTGCGCGAGGAGCAGGCGCAGCAGCTCACCGCCCGCATACCCACTCGCTCCGGCCACCGCCGCACGTACCGCCATGACGTCCTCCATCCTTGATGGCATGACTATACGTAGACACGCACGTTTATGCAACGCGTCCGCGCGACGCACCCGCACTCCGACCGCCCCGGAACGGCACCCCGGCGCAATAAAGTAGCCATAGCTATAATAGCTATGTACTCTAAATTGCCATGAGCGAGGCTTCTCCGGGCCCCACGCCCGGCTTCCTGGTATGGCGGCTCGCCAACAAGTGGCGCGTCGCGGTCGACCGCGCGCTGGCTCCGCTGGGCCTCACCCACGCGCAGTACGCGGTGGTGGCGTCGCTGTACGGCATGCAACGCGCCGGCGAGCGGCCCAGTCAGCGCCGGCTCGCCGACCACACCGGCCTGGAGGCCCTCTACGTCTCCAAGCTGGCGCGCGCCCTGGAAGCGGCCGGCCTGGTCGAGCGCACCCGCGATCCCCGCGACCCGAGGGCCGTGCAGCTGGCCCTCACCGAGCAGGGCCGGGCCGTGACACAGCGGGCGATCACGGTGGTGCGGGATCTGCTCCAGCGGTTGCTGGAGCCGCTCGGCGGCCTCGACGCACCCCGCACGCGCACGTTCACCGAGGAGCTGGAGACCCTGCTCGGCACACCTCTGGCTCCACCCGTACCGCACGACGAGAGCTCTCAGGGGGAGAGACCATGACCGACGACGCACCGACCACCGCACCCGTCGCGGACTCCCGGGCACTCGCCCTGGCCCACTACGCCGCCCGCGGCGTGCTGGAGCACGTCCTGGCCCGGCACGACATCACGTTCCAGCAGCATGTCACCCTCCGCGCGGCCGTCACCGCGGCCGCTCCGCAGACGCCGCAGGACCTCGCCGGCCAGGTCCGCGAGAGTCTCAAGGCCGACCCGGCGGGCATCCGCGCCACCGTCGACGAGCTGCTGGCCGCGCGACTTCTCGTCGCGGACGGCTCGCACCTGCGCCCCACGGACTCCGGGCGCGGACTGCTCGCGGCCGTGGGCGCGGAGGTCGCCCCCGTCTCCGCCCGCATCTGGGGCGGGATCCCGGCCGAGGACCTGGCGGCCGCGGGCCGCGTTCTCGCCCTGGTCGCCGAGCGCGCCGACGCGGAACTGGCGGGGCTGACCGCCTGACGGCCGCGCCGGCGTTCGCCGGGTTCGAGAGCCTGGGACGACCGCGTGTGCCGGTGAGGCCGTCCCAGGTCCGCACGGACGGCTACCGCTGCCTGATCCGCAGGAACGTCACCGAGTTCGCCGGGAAGGTGTAGGTGAACTTCCCCGCCACTCCCGAGAAGGTCGACGTCACCGGGGTCACCGGCGTGTCCGTCTCGGTGTTGACCGCGTCCTGGTCGGCGGCCAGCGTGGTGACCCGGGCCCTGGAGGCGACCTTCGCGCCGCCGAGGTCGACGGCGGTGCGGGCCGCGGCGTCCTGGGCGTTGACGACCTTGACGATCAGCTCGCCCGTCCGCTCGTCCTCGGTGACGATCTGACGGAACGGCTCGGCCGGCTTGTCGTCGGTGAAGCTGCCCCACTCCTGGCCGTCGAGGTACAGGGTCACCTGGCGGCCCCGCACCTTGATGTCGATGTCGTAGGCGCGGCCCGTCTCGATCGAGCCGGCCTTCGACAGGAGCGTCGACCTGCCGCCGTCAGAGGCCTGTTCGACCGCGGACCGGGTGTTGTTCCAGCCGCCCAGGTTCCACCAGTAGTAGTTGCCGGTGTCCTTGACTCCGAAGGCGACGAGGAAGCCCTCCTTGCCGGACTTCTTGGTCGCCCTGACGTGCAGGTCGTAGTCCTTCCAGGCCGGGTCGCCGGCCGTCACGAGAGTGTTCTCGGCGGCGGTGTCCGTCTGGACGTACTCGCCGTCCCGCACGCTCCAGCTGCCCGCGCCCGTGGGGGTCCACTGCGACGCGTCACCGGAGAAGTCGTCGGACAGGAGCGTCCGGCCGTCCGCCGACACCACCTTCACGTCGTCGTACGCCGCGCCGGTCGCCCAGGTCGACAGGCCGACGGCGCCGGTGATGGGGCCGCTGACGGCCGGTGTGCCGGTCGCCTCCGAGGGGACGACGCGGTCGCCGGTGTTGTTCATGAAGAGCTTCTGGACCTCGTAGTTGGCCGAGTTCCAGGAGGCGTGGTTGTTGAACCAGATCATGTCCGGGCTCCACTGCACGTAGTCCTCGTTGGCCAGCAGCGGGGCGTAGGAGGCGAGCTTGACGATGTCGGCGTTGCGCTCCAGGCCGGTCATGAAGGCGGCCTCGGACAGGGCGTTCTTCCAGGCGTTGCCCTGGGAGGCGTACTCGCCGAGGAAGACCTTCGGGCCGTTCCTGTCGTAGGCGTCGTAGCGGTCGTTGTTCTGCAGGAACCACTGCGGGCTGTTGTAGTAGTGCTCGTCGACCAGGTCGACGCCGGCCTCGCGGTTCAGCTGCCAGGCGGTGTCGAAGGTGGCGCCGGAGTCGTCCGGGCCGGAGTTGGAGACGACCGTGATGTCCGGGTACCGCGCCTCGATCGCGGCGCGGAACTCCTTGAAGCGGGCCATGAACTCCCGGGGCAGGTTCTCCTCGTTGCCGACGCCGATGTGGGTGAGACCGAAGGGCCGCGGATGGCCCATCTCGGCACGCTTGGCGCCCCACTCGCCGGTACGGGGGCCGTTGGCGAACTCGATGAGGTCCAGGGTGTCCTGGATGTGCCGCTTCAGGAGTGCGTCGTCGTCGGTGGCCTTGTTCTGGCCGCACCCGGTGACCAGGGCGGGGACCACGGGCAGCGGCATGGCGCCGATGTCCTCGGCGAAGCGGAAGTACTCGTAGTAGCCGAGGCCGTAGCTCTGGTTGTAGCCCCAGAAGTTGGCGTTGGTGGCGCGCTCCTCGACCGGCCCGATGGTGTCCTTCCACTGGTAGCTGCGCGCGCGCTGCCAGCCGCTCTCCTCGCTGTAGTCCTCCATCGAGCCGGTGTTGACCAGGCAGCCGCCGGGGAAGCGCAGGAAGCCGGGGCGCAGGGCCTCGATCTTCTCCGCGAGGTCCTTGCGCAGACCGCCCGGCTGCCCCTTGTAGGTGTCGCGGGGGAAGAGGGAGACCATGTCGAGTGCGGCGGGGGCGGTGGTGGCGACGGCGAGCCGGCCGCGGTTGCTGGTGCGGCTCGCGGTGAAGGTGGCGGTGTACTTGCGCCACTCCCCCTCGGCGGCCACCCGGCGCACCTGCGCGAGGGTGCCGGTGGCGTCCCGCAGGGCGACGGTGAGCGTGGTGCCGCTCTCGGCGCGGGCCCACACCGAGAAGTCGTACCTCTTGCCCTTCTCCACCCGGATGCCGGTGTTGTAGCCCGCGTTGGCGACGGACGAACCCGCGCCGAGGGAGAGGTAGTTGCGGTTGCGCTCGTTGAGGCGGCCGGCGTCGTCCACCACGTCGGCCGTGCCGTCGACCGCCCAGGAGGTGAGCGGCGTGTAGGAGGCGTTGTCGGCGGTGGAGTACTCGAAGGACCGGTTCTGCACGAGTTCGGCGTACAGACCGCCGTCGGCGGCCCGGTTGATGTCCTCGTAGAAGACGCCGTACATCGTGTCGTCGATCGCGGCGCCCTCGGCGGACGGGTCGACGGTGATCGCGTAGTCGGTGACGGCCTCCGCGTGGGCCGGCGACGGCAGCAGGGCCGAGGCCGCCAGGAGGGCGGTGACGCTGAGACCGAGTCTCCAGCGGGTGCGTGACATGGATACTCCGCGGCTCTCACTAGGTCGTTCGAAATATCGGACATTGGTCAGCACTTCGAACGGCAAGATAGGGAGGGGGTGGAGGCGCGTCAATGGGTCGCGCGGCAACCAGGGGGCGGGAGACGGAAAGCGGGTGGAAATGGGCGAGTTGTGGCCGGTACCGGATGTGCTGGCGTATCTCGCGGGCCGGTGGCGCACCGAGCGGTCGGTGCGCGACCTGGCGAGCGGCGCCGAGGGCCGCTTCGAGGGGGTCACGGAGTTCGGCGCGCTGGCCGGCGGCGGGCTGCTGAGCCACGAGTCCGGCGCCTTCACCTGGCAGGGCGTGACCCGCCCCGCCGAGCGGACCCTGCGCTACGAGCCGGGGGCCGCTCCGGGCACCGCCGACGTGCGCTTCGCGGACGGCCGGCCCTTTCACGGGCTGGACCTGACCACGGGGCACCACGTGACCGACCACCCCTGCTCCGCCGACCTCTACCGGGGCGAGTTCACCGTCCGGGACCGGGACCGTTGGCGGACCGTGTGGCGGGTGGGCGGCCCCGCCAAGGACCTGCTGCTGACGACCGATCTCCTCCGCGAGAAGCCGAGTTGCTAAATTCCGGAGGCCCTGGAGGAGGTCCCGCCTTCGAAGCGGAGGTGCCAGCGGCCCGCACGGCCCGTGACGGTGGTCGTGGAGAGGGGCCGGACGTCCAGGTTCCAGTACGTCGCGGGCGGCGCCCTGAGCACGTACACCAGCGCGGCCCGGATCACGGACGGTTCGGCCACCGCGACGATGCGGTCGCCGTCCTCGCCGGGACGTGTGTCGAGCCAGCCGCCGACCCGGGTGACGAACGCGACGAGCGATTCCCCGCCGTGCGGGGCCGAGCGCGGGTCGGCGAGCCAGGCGTCGACGGCCCCCGGCTCACGCGCCATGGCCTCGCCCACCGTCATCCCGCGCCAGCGGCCCATGTCGCACTCGCGCAGGGCGACCTGCACCAGCGGGGCACACCCCAGGGCGTCCCCGGTGGCACGGCTGCGCGGCGTGGGCGAGCAGTAGCGCAGCTCGGCCGCCGCGAGCGGCAGCAGGTCACGCGCGGCGCGCAGCGCCTCGTCCCAGCCGGCCTGGTCCAGGGGCCGGTCGTCGTCGAAACGCTCCGCGAGCAGCGGTGAGCCGCGCGCGGCCGCGACGAACGTGACCCGAAGCGCCATGCGGTGATGGTGCTGCGCACAGGTGCGCAGGTCAAGAGGTGTTACCTGCGGTCGTCGTGGAGAACGCCCCCGCCGATCCCTCGTCCCAGCCCGTCAGCCCCACACCTCGGTGCAGGCCGTGCGCAGCCGCCGTACCCCTTCCGCGATCTCACCGGTGCCCGCGACCGCCGCGAAGCTCAGCCGGAGATGGGCGGCGGGGGGCTCGGCGCTGAAGTACGGACGGCCCGGGGTGATGGCGACGCCCGCGCGCAGGGCCGCCGAGGTGAGCGCGGCCTCGTCCGTGCCCTCGGGCAGGCGTGGCCACAGGTGATAGCCGCCGGAGGGGATGTGGGGCAGGGACACCTCGGGCAGGTGCAGCCGCAGCGCGGACGTCATCGCCTCCCGGCGGGCCCGCAGCTCCGCCGACACGGCGCGCAGATGGCGTGGCCAGGCGGGCGAGCCGACGAGTTCCAGCGCCGCTTCCTGGAGCGGACGGGGCACGAAGAAGGTGTCGACGATCTGGATGGCCCGCAGCCGCTCCAGCACCGGCCCGCGCGCGACCAGGGCGCTCACCCGGAAACTGGGCGAGGTCGCCTTCGTCAGCGAGCAGACGTGGACCACGACACCGTCCGGGTCGTCGGCGGCGAGCGGGGCGGGGAGCGGGCCCGCGTCCTCGTGCACCAGCCGCCGCACGAAGTCGTCCTCGACGACGAAGGCACCGGCCTCGCGGGCGATGCGCAGCACCTCGCCGCGCCGCCCGGGGGCGAGCACGGCACCGGTCGGGTTCTGGAACAGGGGCTGGCAGACGAAGACGCGAGCGCCGGTCGCCCGGAAGGCGTCGGCGAGCAGGGCCGGCCGCACACCGTCCGCGTCCACCGGGACCGGCACCGGACGCAGGCCGGCCGCCCGCGCGATGGCCAGCATGCCGGGGTAGGTCGGTGACTCGACGAGGACGGGGGCGCCCGGCGGGGCGAGCGCGCGCAGGGCGGTGGTCAGCGCGGACTGGCCGCCCGCCGTGACCAGCACCTCCGCCGCCGTGATGGCCCCGCCGACGCTGCGCGCGAACCACTCCCTCAGCTCCGGCAGTCCCTCCATGGGCGGCCGGCCCCACGCCCCGGGACGCCGTCCGGCCCGCGACAGGGCCGCCGCCATCGCCCGCTCCGGCTGGAGCGAGGGGTGCAGGTAACCGCCGTTGAACTCCACCACGCCGGGCGGTGGGGCGGCCAGCGAGACCAGCACCCCGGAGGCGTCCACCGAGCGCGGCACGAGGTCGGCGGAGCCCTCGGCGCTGAGCGTCACCTCCTGCCAGGAGGTGTCCCCGGCGGGCGCGGCCGAGGGGCGCGGCCGGGCCCGGAAGGCGCCGGCGCCGGGACGGGTGACCACCAGCCCCTCGGCGGCCAGCTGCGCCAGGGCGCGGGAGACGGTCACCGGGCTCACCCGGAACCGGTCGACCAGGACCCGGCTGGACGGGAGCTTTCCGCCGGGTGAGTAGCGGTCGAGTTCTCGCCGCAGCTTGTTCGCCAGGTCAGAGACGCTGCTACGCTCTTGCATGAGAGCACAGAGTAGCGCTACCGCACCGCCTCGGATAGCAGTCACCGATCCGGGCCCGGCGGTCGGCGGCAGGTCCCTCGGCACACTCCAGGCCGCCCTCGGGGTGGTGGCCTTCTCCCTCACCTTCCCCGCCACCGCCTGGGGCCTGGAGGGCTTCGGCCCGTGGTCGCTGATCTCCGTGCGCAGCATCCTCGCCGCGGTGATCGCCGGTGGCTGCCTGCTGGCGGTGGGGCTCCCCCCACGCGAGCGAGGCCGAGCGTGGGGGAGGGTGCCGCTGCCCGAGCGGCGGCACTGGTTCGGGCTCGCGGTGGTCGGCGCCGGGGTCGTCCTGGGCTTCCCCCTGCTGACCACGCTCGCCCTGCGGACCTCGACCACCGCACACGCGGCCGTCGTGGTCGGCCTGCTTCCGCTGACCACCGCCCTGCTGTCCGCCCTGCGCGTCGGCAGCCGCCCCTCGCGCGGCTTCTGGATCGCCGCGCTGGCCGGCGCGGCGGCGGTGGTCGCCTTCACCGTGCAGCAGAGCGGGGGCGCCCTCACGGCGGCGGACGCCTACCTGTTCGCGGCGCTGCTGGTGTGCGCGGCCGGCTACACGGAGGGCGGCCGGCTGGCCCGGGTGATGCCGGGGTGGCAGGTCATCGGCTGGGCGCTGGTGCTGTGCCTGCCGCTGACCGTGCCCATGGCCGCCGTGGCCCTGTCGTTCGAGCCGGTGCACCTGACCGCGCACAGCGTGAGCGGGCTGCTGTGGGTGGCGGTCGGCTCGCAGTTCCTCGGCCTGGTCGTCTGGTACCGGGGCATGGCGGCCATCGGCATTCCGAAGGCCAGCCAGTTGCAACTGGCCCAGCCGCTGCTCACACTGGTGTGGTCGGTACTTCTCCTGGGCGAGCACCTGACGGTGGCCGCTCCACTGACGGCCGCGGCGGTCCTGGTGTGCATCGCGGTCACCCAGCGGGCCCGGGGTTGAGCGGCACACAGGTGAGGAGGCCTCACGGATGCACGCAACCAAGGGCGACCAGCTGATCCAGCACGGCAGGGTGGTGGGTGAGCACGACAAGGTCGCCGAGATCGTCGAAGTCATGGGCGCGCAAGGCGCTCCCCCGTACCGGGTCCGGTTCGAGGACGGTCACGAGGCCGTGTGCTCGCCCGGCCCCGACTCCGAGATCCGGCACCGGGAGATCCGGCTCTAGGACCGGTCGGCCGGTCCTACCGGGCGGCGCGCCTGCCGGCGTGCGATGCCGGCCGGTGTTCCGTAGTGGTCGGCGCTCACCCGCGCCATCGCCCCGATCCGGTCCTCGGCCACCTCCTTCGCGGAGAAGAAGACGTGCCCGCGCACCTCGGGATGCTGCCGCGCCAGCGTGAGGTGCCGGGACAGTTCGGCCGGGTCCTGCCAGGCGGCCGGCTGCGCCGGGTCACCGGCCTTGTACAGCGCCTCGCCGATGTACAGCTGGGTGCGGCTGCCCTTGGCCACCTCCGCCCACCAGGGGATGAGCTTCGCGTAGTCGGCGGCCTCCAGGTCCACGTTCCAGTACAGCTGGGGCACGATGTAGTCGATCCAGCCCTCGCGCACCCACGTCCGGGTGTCGGCGTACAGGTCGTCGTACGTCTGCACGCCCGCCCTGGTGTCGGAGCCCTTCGCGTCGGTGGCCGCGTTGCGCCAGACCCCGAACGGGCTGACCCCGAAGCGGGCGGCCGGCCGGATCTTCTTGACGCGGGCGGCCGTCTCGCGCACCAGCAGGTCGATGTTCTCCCGGCGCCAGGCGGCCTTGGTGGCGAAGTCACCGCCGTAGGTGCTGTAGGTGCCGCCGTCGGCGAAGCTCTGGCCCGCCACCGGATAAGGGTAGAAGTAGTCGTCGAAGTGGACGCCGTCCACGGCGTACTTCTCCACCGCGTCCATCATCGCGTCCTGGACGAAGGCCCGGACCTCGGGCAGCCCCGGGTTGTAGTAGAGCTTCCCGCCGTAGGGCACCACCCAGCCGGGGTTCTTCCGCGCGGGGTGGGAGGGCACCAGGTGGGCGGGGTTGTCGTGGGTGGCGACGCGGTACGGGTTGAACCAGGCGTGCAGCTCCAGGCCGCGGGCGTGGGCCTCCTCGACGGCCGTGCCCAGCGGGTCCCAGCCCGGGTCGCGGCCCTGGCTGCCGGACAGGTACTCCGACCACGGCTCGTGGGCCGACGGCCACAGCGCGTCGGCCGTGGGACGCACCTGGAAGATCACCGTGTTGAGGCCCCGGCGGACCGCCGCGTCGAGCAGTCCGACCAGTTCGGCGCGCTGCTCGCCCGCGCGCAGTCCCGCGCGGGTGGGCCAGTCGCGGTTGGTGACCGTGGCCAGCCACATCCCCCGCATCCCGGTGACGGCGCGGCCCGCGGGCGGTCCCGCGGCGGGCACCGGCGACGTCGGCGGGGTGGGTGCGACCGGTGCGTCCGGCGCCGCCGACGCACGGGGCGCCATGGTGAACGCCGACAACGCCGCCACCGCGAACGCGCGACGCGAGACACGGCCCATGGGGAACCTCCTGAACGCTGTGGATCCGTACGGTCACGGATCGTGCACGGGTCCTCAGCATGCATGACCCGGGAGACGGATCCGTGACCATTCGGGGGTAACGTGCTCGATCGGAGCAGGCACCGGGGACCCCGGCATGTCTGCTGCCAAGCCGTGGAGTCAGCGAAAGGGACGATGTGACCGGCATCTCGGGAGATATCGCACGCGTCGGCGTGGTGGGCTGCGGTCAGATGGGAGCGGGCATCGCCGAGGTGTGCGCCCGCTCCGGACTGGACGTGATGGTCGCCGAGACCACCGGCGAGGCGCTGGAGATCGGCCGGACCCGGTTGTACAACTCGCTCACCAAGGCCGCCGAGCGCGGCAAGATCACCGAGGAGGAGCGGGACGCCACGCAGGCGCGCCTGAGCTTCACCACCGACCTCGGCGAGTTCGCCGACCGTGATCTGGTGATCGAGGCCGTCGTCGAGAACGAGCAGGTCAAGACCGAGATCTTCCAGGTCCTGGACCAGGTGGTGACCCGGCCGGACGCGATCCTGGCCTCCAACACCTCCTCGATCCCGCTGGTGAAGCTGGCGGTCGCCACCTCGCGGCCCGACCACGTCATCGGCATCCACTTCTTCAACCCGGCCCCGGTGCAGCAGCTCGTCGAGCTGATCCCGGCGCTCACCACCTCGGAGGGCACGCTCAGCCGGGCGCAGCTCTTCACGGAGAAGGTGCTCGGCAAGCACGCGATCCGCGCCCAGGACCGCTCGGGCTTCGTGGTCAACGCGCTGCTGATCCCGTACCTGCTCTCCGCGATCCGGATGTTCGAGTCGGGCATCGCCAGCCGCGAGGACATCGACAACGGCATGGAGATGGGCTGCGCCCACCCGATGGGCCCGCTGAAGCTGTCGGACCTGATCGGCCTGGACACGGTCGCCTCGGTCGCCTACTCGATGTACGAGGAGTACAAGGAGCCGCTGTACGCCGCTCCCCCGCTGCTCCAGCGCATGGTCGACGCGGGCCGCCTCGGCCGCAAGAGCGGCTCGGGCTTCTACTCCTACGGCTGACACGGAGAGTGACGCGGCGCGGGCCCGGCACCTGGTGGGGTGCCGGGCTCGCGGCGTTCACACGGCGTGTGCGCTTCGGGCCCGCATATGCCGTTCGCACACTCTCCCCAGGCGTCCACCTGGCGGGTTGACTCACCATGCACATGCAAGGGACGTGAGACGACTACGGAAAGGAGCGGTTTCGTGACCGCCGATCCCGAGCATTCCGTCGCCCAGGGAGAACTCGCTGAGTTACGACGCCGGCTGGACGTGGCCTACGCCCGCGTCGAGGGCGGGCTGGCTCTGCTCTCTCACCGCACCGAGGAGACCACCAAGGAGCTGGACGAGCTGAACACGCGGCTGACCGCCCTGGAGCACGCGCGCTGGCCGCTTCCCTCGGTCGCGGTCGTCACCGCCGTGGGCGCCCTGGTGGTGGCGGTCTGGCAGGCCCTCGGGCGCTGAGCCCCCGGACCTCAGGCCGTGCCGTCCGGGCCGGGCGGGCCGTCCTGCCCGAGCCTGAGGTGGTGCAGCAGGAGTAACGCGGCCGCCATGTTCGCGGCCGGGACCTCCCCCCGGGCGACCAGGTCGGGAACGAGCTTGAGAGGGACCCACTCCCGGCGGTCCGACTCGAAGTCGTCCACGGGGTGTCCGACGTACGTGCCCTCCTCGGACCAGTAGATGTGGTGCCGGGCGTCGGTGAGCCCGTTGGACGGCTCCACGCTCATGAGGTGGCGCAGCGGTCCCGGCCGCCAGCCGGTCTCCTCCTCCAGCTCCCTGGCCGCCGCGACCGCGACGTCCTCGCCGTCCTCGACGACGCCGGCCGCGAGTTCCCAGCCCCAGCTGTCGGTGATGAAGCGGTGCCGCCACAGCAGGAGCACCTCGCCCGCGGCGTTGACGACCGTGGCCACGGCCACCGGGCGCATACGTATGAGGAAGTGGTCGAGATGCCGGCCGTCCGGGAGCGCGACATCAGCGAGATTGACGCTGAACCAGCGATTTGCGTACACGTTTTGTTCGCTCTGTTTCGTCCACTGCACGGTTCTGCCACCTTTCCTTGAGTAGGTGGCAATATCGCAGCAGGAACGGCTCGGCAGCAGGCGCACGGTGGCCGCTCGGGGCGCAGGGGTGGCGCAGGGCCCCGGGCGAGGACGTCAGAGCGGTACGCGCAGGGCTCCGTCGATGAGTTCGGCAGCCTCGGCCGTGCCCGCGCCGCCGCTGCGCACCAGGTGCTCGCGTACCGCGCGGAGTCTGTCGCGCAGGCGCTGGGACTCCATGCCCCGGGCCTGTTCGGCCATCTGCACCGCGGTGGCCACCGCCTTGTCGGCGTTGCCCCGGCGCAGTTCGATGGTGCTGAGCATGGCGAGCCGGTGCACCCGGCCCCGGTCGTGCGCCGGGTTGTCGACGGCCGCCGCGGCGTGCTCGCCGGCCGCCGCCAGTTCCCCGAGGCTCAACAGCGCCTCGGCCACCTGGACGTTGACCAGGCCGGGCTGGACATAGCCGGTCTCGTCGGGTTCGTACCCGCGCCGGATGCGCTCGGCGGCCTGCTCGGCCCGCCGGATGCAGGACAGGGCGCTCGTGCCGTCGCCGAGATGGGCGTACGCCTTGGCCTGCATCGCGTAGAGGTCGGAGGCGAGAGCGGGGGTGATGTGCCGTCCGGCGGCGCGCAGGGCGGCCTCGGCGAAGGCTACGGCCTGGCGGTACTCCCGCAGGAACAGCGCCTGGTTGACCAGCAGCGCGATGACGTAGGCACCCAGGCCCCGGTCCCCGCTGGCCTTGGCGAGCCGCAGGGCCTGGTGGAAGTAGCGCTGGGCCAGGCCGTGCGCGTCGGAGTCGTACGCGCAGATGCCGGCGACCGCGACCAGGCCGCCGGTGGCCCGGTGGAGCTGGCGGCCGGTGGCGTCGGTGTAGCCGCCGCGCAGCAGGGGGGCGGCCTCGGAGTTGAGGAAGCCGACGATGCGGGCGCGGGTCGCTATGCCGCCGGCCTTGCGGTAGAGCTGCTCGTAGTGGGCGCGCGCGCAGCGCAGCATCTCCAGGTCGGCCGCGGTGACCCGGTGCCGGCCGCCGCGGGAGACGTCCACGTCCTCGGGCGGGTTCTCCCACTCCCACACGGGCATCACGGCCGGGGTGCCGGTGAGCGCGGGGGCGCCGAGGATGTGCGGGCGCCGCTGCTGGTCGGAGCGCCACAGGGCGGTCGCGCGCTCCACGAACCCGGAGAGGGAGCCGGTGTGCGGGGCGGCCGGTTCACCGGGCACGCCGAGGCCGATGTCGTCCAGGGTGACGGGGCGGTGCAGCCGGGACGCGAGGACCTCGCAGATCAGGTCGGGCACCTGACCGCGCGGACGCTGGCCCTTCAACCACCGGGCGACGGCGGTGTGTTCGTATCTCAGCGCGAGCCCGCGTGCCCGCCCCGCCTGGTTGACGTGCGCGGCCAGACCCGCGTGCGAGATCCCGGCCTCGTCCAGGATCGCGTCGAGCAGGGTGTTGGGCTGCATGGGATGCCCCCCGGTGATTCGGTGCCGACAGCGTAGTGCGTCGGTCCTCACACGGGGTGTGAACGGAGTACGCGCATCCGTACGGTGTGCGCGCTGTCGCGGAGAGTTCGGGGCCGGTTGACTGAGCTGCCTCGAAAGAGGCCGGCCGGGCCGCCGGCTCCCCCTCGTACAGTGCGGCGGCCCGTTCTCAAGCCGTCCGTCCCGCTGCCTGCCCGACACTCCGTGGCGGGGCGGACGGCTCCGCCGGCCGCGTGGAGGTTTGCGGTGCGTTGTCGGCAGCAGGTCCGCTGTGGCCGGTCGCGCAGTTCCCCGCGCCCCTTGAAGGGGCGCGGGGAACTGCGCGAGCGACCACGGCGTATCCGCGGTCGCCGGACCGGCAGAAGCCCCCGCCTTCGGGCGCACCGCCTAGCTGCGCAGCACCGCTCCGACGCGCTCGCCCGCGAGGGCGACCGCCGCGTCCCGCGCGGCCGACGCCTCGTCGACCGTCAGCGTCCGGTCCCCCGCACGGAAGCGCAGCGCGTACGCGAGGGACTTGCGCCCCTCGCCGAGCTGCTCCGCGTTGTCGTAGACGTCGAACAGCCGGATCGACTCCAGCAGTTCACCGGCGCCCTCGCGCAGTGCGGCCTCGACGTCGGCCGCCGGGACGAACGCGTCGACGACCAGGGCGACGTCCTGGGTGGCGACCGGGAAGGTGGAGATGCCCGGCGCCTGCGGGGTGTCGTCGCCGGCCCGCGCCACCGCGTCGAGGTCGAGCTCCATCGCGCAGCTGCGCGCGGGCAGGCCGAGCGCCTTCAGCACCCGAGGGTGCAGCTCGCCGGCGTGCCCGACGACCCGCTCCTCGCCGTCCACCGTGATGGTCAGCTCGGCGCAGCGTCCCGGGTGCCAGGGACCGTACTGGCCCTTGCGCGTGCCCAGTTCGGTGCCGGCCTCACGGGCGACGGTCCGGGCGGCCTCGACCGCGTCGGCCCAGTCGGCCGGGCGGCCCTTGCCCCACCAGCCGGCCTGCTCGCGGGCGCCGGCCAGGACGACGGCGACGTGCCGCGGCTGGTCGGGCAGCGCGGCGTCGAGCGCGGCGAGGTCGTCGGCGTCGGGGCGCCGGTCCACGGGCAGGTTCGCGGCGATGCGCCGCTCGTCGCGCGGGTGGAAGACCAGGCCGGTCTCGAACAGCGCGAGGTCGTGCGAGCCCCGGCCGTCGTTGCGGCGCAGCGCGCCGAGCAGGCCCGGCAGCAGCGTGGTCCGCAGCGCGGGCTCCTCGTCGCTGAGCGGGTTGACCAGCTTGACGACGCGGCGGGCCGGGTCGTCGGCGTCCAGCCCGAGCTGGTCGAAGACGCGCTCGCTGAGGAAGGGGTAGTTCGGCGCCTCGACGTAGCCGGCGCCGGCCAGGGCCCGTCCGACCCGGCGGTGCAGCCGCTGCCGGGAGGTCAGGCCGCGGCCCGCCGAGGGCCTCGGCAGCGTGGCGGGCAGGTTCTCGTAGCCCTCCAGGCGGATGACCTCTTCGGCCAGGTCGTTGGGGTCGGCGAGGTCCGGCCGCCAGGACGGGACGGTGACGATCAGCTCGTCCTGCCCGTACACGTCGCAGCCGACCTCCTGGAGGCGGCGCACGACGGTCTCGCGGCCGTAGGTCACCCCCGCGACCTTGTCCGGGTGGTCGGCCGGGACGCTGATGGTGTGCGGCACCGGCGGAGCGCTGAGCTCCGTGACGCCGGACTCGGCGGTGCCGCCCGCGAGCAGCACCAGGAGGTCGACGGTGCGCTGCGCGGCGGCGGCGGCGGCCTGCGGGTCGACGCCGCGCTCGAAGCGGCGGGAGGCCTCGGAGGACAGCTTGTGCCGGCGGGCGGTGCGCGCGACGGTCACCTGGTCGAAGTGGGCGGCCTCGATCACCACGTCGCTCGTGGCGTTCCCGGCGTCGCCGTGGTCGGCGATCTCCGTGTCGGCGCCGCCCATGACACCGGCGAGGCCGATCGGGCCGCGGTCGTCGGTGATGACCAGGTCCTCGGCGTGCAGCTTCCGCTCGACGCCGTCGAGGGTGACGATCTTCTCGCCCTCCTCGGCGCGGCGCACGCCGATGGTGCCCTGGACCAGCGAGCGGTCGTAGGCGTGCAGGGGCTGGCCGAGCTCCATCATCACGTAGTTCGTGACGTCGACGGCGAGCGAGATCGGGCGCATGCCGACCTTCTGCAGGCGCCGCTGGAGCCAGATCGGGGAGCGTGCCTCGGGGCTGAGCCCGGTGACCGTGCGGGCGGTGAAGCGGTCGCAGCCGGTCGGGTCGGCGATCTTCACCGGGTAGCCGTAGGCGTTCGGGGCGGGCACGTCCAGCAGGGCCGGGTCGCGCAGCGGCAGGCCGTAGGCGATGGCGGTCTCGCGGGCGACGCCGCGGATGGACAGGCAGTCACCGCGGTTGGCGGTGACGGCGATGTCCAGGACCTCGTCGACCAGCTCGAGCAGCTCGATGGCGTCCTTGCCGACCTCGGTCTCGGGCGGCAGCACGATGATGCCGTGCGAGCCGTCGTCGCCCATGCCCAGCTCGTCGCCGGAGCAGATCATGCCGTGGGAGGTCTTGCCGTACGTCTTGCGGGCGCTGATCGAGAAGCCGCCCGGCAGGGTGGCGCCGGGGAGGACCACGACGACCTTGTCGCCGACGGCGAAGTTGCGGGCGCCGCAGACGATCTCCTGGGGCTCACCGGTGCCGTTGGCCTGGCCGACGTCGACGGTGCAGAAGCGGATCGGCTTCTTGAAGCCCTCCAGCTCCTCGATGGTGAGGACCTGGCCGACGACGAGGGGGCCCTTGAGGTCGGCGCCGAGGTGCTCGACGGTCTCGACCTCCAGGCCGGCCGAAATCAGCTTGGCCTGCACGTCGCGGCCGGTCTGCGTGGCCGGCAGGTCGACGTACTCCCGCAGCCAAGAAAGCGGGACCCGCATCAGATCTCCATCCCGAACGGCCGGGTGAACCGGACGTCACCCTCGACCATGTCTCGCATGTCCTCGACGTTGTGGCGGAACATCAGCATCCGCTCGATGCCGAACCCGAAGGCGAAGCCGCTGTACTTCTCCGGGTCGACGCCGCAGGCGGTGAGCACCCGCGGGTTGACCATGCCGCAGCCGCCGAGCTCGATCCAGCCCTCGCTGGAGCAGGTGCGGCAGGGCCGGTCGGGGTTGCCGACGGACGCGCCCTTGCAGACGTAGCAGAGCATGTCCATCTCGGCGGACGGCTCGGTGAAGGGGAAGAAGTTCGGCCGCAGCCGGGTCTTCATCTCCGCGCCGAACAGCGACTGGACCATGTGGTCCAGGGTGCCCTTGAGGTCCGCCATGGTCAGGCCCTCGTCGATGGCGAGCAGCTCGACCTGGTGGAAGACGGGGGTGTGCGTGGCGTCCAGCTCGTCGGTGCGGTACACCCGGCCGGGGCAGATCACGTAGACCGGCAGCTCACGGTCGAGCGCGGAGCGGATCTGCACGGGTGAGGTGTGGGTGCGCAGCACGACCCCGGACTCGGAGCCGCCGTCGGGGCCCTGGACGAAGAAGGTGTCGGCCTCGCCGCGGGCCGGGTGGTCCGGGCCGATGTTGAGGGCGTCGAAGTTGAACCACTCGGCCTCGGCCTCGGGGCCCTCGGCGACCTCGTAGCCCATGGCCACGAAGACGTCCTCGATGCGCTCGGAGAGCGTGGTGAGCGGGTGCCGGGCGCCGGCCGGCACCCGGTCGTAGGGCAGCGTGACGTCCACGGCCTCCTCGACCAGGACGCGCGCGTCGCGCTCGGCCTCCAGCTCCTCCTGGCGGGCGGCGAGCGCCTTGTTCACGGCGCCGCGGGCCATGCCGACGCGCTTGCCGGCCTCGGCCTTGGCCTGCGGCGGCAGGGCGCCGATCTCGCGGTTGGCCAGCGCCAGCGGGGAGGTGCCGCCGGTGTGGGCGACCTTCGCCTCCTGGAGCGCGTCGAGGGAGCCCGCTGCGGCGAAGGCGGCGAGCGCCTCGTCCCGCATGCGCTCGATCTCTTCCGGTTTCAACGCCTCGACCTCGACAGGGTCGTACGACTTATTCGGTGCCGACATCTCTTCCCGTGCTTCCGATTGGCTGGCTGGGACGCCCCGTCTACGGTCCGAGACGATGGTCTGCGGAGCTGGACGCAAAGGTGCCAAAGACCGAGTCTAACGGGGCTGTGGAACGCGACCGCGCCCGTGGGGCCGCTCAGGCCAGGTAGGCCGGGGCCGCCACGGGCAACGTAAATCGGAACTCGGCGCCGCCGCCGGGGGCGCGGCCGACCGTGATGGTGCCGCCGTGGGCCTCGACGATGCCCTTGACGATGTACAGCCCGAGGCCGGTGCCACCGCGCTTGCTGCCCCGCCAGAAGCGGGTGAAGACGCGGTTCATGGACTCCTCCGGGATGCCGGCCCCTTCGTCGCTCACCGTGACCGACGTGCCGGTGTCCTCCCCTTCGCGGGGGGACGCCGTGGGCGTGACGTCAATGGTGACGGTTCCCTCGCCGTGCCGCACGGCATTTTCGAGCAGGTTGCCCAGCACCTGGTCGACCTTGTCGGGGTCGGCCCACAGGTCGGGCAGCGGCTGGGCGATGCGGAGCAGGAAGCGGTCGGCCTCCTGGCCGGCGGCGACGTACGCCTGGATGTGGCGGCCGACGGCGGCACCGATGTCCACGGGCTGGCGGCGGACCTCCAGCCGGCCCGAGTCGATGCGGGAGATGTCCAGCAGTTCGGCGATGAGCCGGGTGACGCGGTCGGCGTCGGCGTCCACGGTCTCCAGCATCAGCCGCTTCTGGTCGTCGGTGAACCGCTCCCACTTGGCCAGCAGGGTGGCCGTGAAGCCCTTGACGGAGGTGAGCGGCGAGCGCAGTTCGTGGGCGACGGTGGCGATCAGCTCGGCGTGGCTGCGCTCGGTGCGGCGGCGGGCCTCGGTGTCGCGCAGGGTGACGACGACGCGGTGGACGGGGCCGGTGGGTTCGGTGCGCACATAGCGGGCGGAGACGAGGACTTCCCGGCCGCCGGGCAGCAGGAGGTTGCGTTCGGGCTGGCGGACGCGGATGGCGAGGCCGCCGTAGGGGTCGGTCAGCTGCCACCAGCGCCGGCCCTCCAGGTCCTCCAGCGGGAGGGCCTTCTCCAGCGGCTGTCCGAGGGCATCGGCCACGGGCACCGCGGTGATGCGCGCGGCGGCGGCGTTGAAGCAGACGACGCGTCCCCGCTCGTCGGCGACGACGAGACCGTCGGGCAGCTCGTCGGGGTCGATGCCGAGGTCGGCGAGATCGCCGGGCCGGCGGGGCGCGGGCGGACGCGGCGCCTGGCGTGCTCCCGGTGCGCTGCTCGTGCCGACGCTCATCCCCGTACCCCACCTCTCAACCGCTCAGGGGCCTTGAGCTGGTCACCCTACTAGGCCTTGGTGACTGAGCGGCACCCTCCGGCGGCGCGCTGTGCACGCGCCGACGCGTAGAGACATACGGCGGCGGCGGTCGCGAGGTTCAGACTTTCGGCCTTCCCGTGGATCGGGACGCGCAGAACGGCGTCGGCGAGCGCGCGGGTCTCCTCCGGGAGCCCCCAGGCCTCGTTGCCGAAGACCCAGGCGGTGGGGCCGCCCATGGTGCCCTCGTCCAGCTCGGCGTCGAGGTCGTGCTCGCCCGCGCCGTCGGCGGCGAGGATGCGCACACCGGCGTCCCGCAGCCCGGCGACGGCGTGCTCCACGGGTACGCCCACGGCCACCGGCAGGTGGAACAGGGAGCCGACGGAGGCGCGTACGGCCTTGGGGTTGTACAGGTCGACGGAGGCGTCGGTGAGGACGACGGCCTCGGCGCCGGCGGCGTCGGCGCAGCGCAGCACGGTGCCCGCGTTGCCGGGGTCGCGGACGTGGGCGAGGACGGCGACGAGCTTCGGGCGGGCGGCGAGGATCTCGTCGAAGGGGGTGTCCAGGAACCGGCAGACCCCGACCAGGCCCTGCGGTGTGACGGTGGTGGAGATGTCCTCGATGACCTGCTCGGCGGCGAGGTGGACGCGGGCGCCCGCGTCACGGGCGGCGCCGATGATGTCGGCGTACCGCTCGGCGGCCTCGACGGTGGCGAACACCTCGACGAGCGTGTCCTCGTACCCCGCGGCCTCCCGCACGGCCTGCGGCCCCTCGGCGAGGAACAGCCGCTCCTTCCCCCGGAAGTTCCGCTTGGCCAGCCGCCGCGCGGCGACGACCCGGGGGGAACGGGGGGAGATCAGCTCGGGGGCGGCGGGATGCACTCTTCTCACCTTTACAAGTAGATCGACGCCGGCTGCGGCGCCCCCTCAGGGGCGCGGGGAACTGCGCGACCAGCCCCAACGAACCGGCACCCGAAGCACGACAACGGCAGACGGCAACAACAGGACCCGCAGGCGTCACAACCTGCGGGTCCAGTCACGTCGGCTCAGAGCCAGCGCAGCGTCACGCGGCCTTCGGCGCGTTGACGTCGCTCGGCAGCGCCTTCTGGGCGACCTCGACGAGCGCGGCGAACGCGGCGGCGTCGTTGACGGCCAGGTCGGCCAGAATCTTGCGGTCCACCTCGATGTTGGCGGCCTTCAGACCCTGGATGAAGCGGTTGTACGTGATGCCGTTGGCGCGGGCAGCGGCGTTGATGCGCTGGATCCACAGCTGGCGGAAGTCACCCTTGCGCTTCTTGCGGTCGTTGTAGTTGTAGACCAGCGAGTGGGTGACCTGCTCCTTGGCCTTGCGGTACAGGCGCGAACGCTGACCGCGGTAGCCGGAGGCCTGCTCGAGGATCGCCCGGCGCTTCTTGTGGGCGTTGACTGCCCGCTTGACGCGTGCCACTTGTTAACTCCTTGTAGCGGGGCCGCGGTGGTACTCACGCGGCCCGGTATCGATTGGGTCCCGGTCCTGGCGTACGGCGCTCAGTGGTGGCGCCGTGACGTCACTTGCCGAGAAGCTTCTTGATCTTCGCGGCGTCGCCCGGGGCCATCTCGGCGTTGCCGGTGAGGCGACGCGTCACGCGGGACGACTTGTGCTCGAGCAGGTGGCGCTTGCCGGCGCGCTCACGCAGCACCTTGCCGGAGCCGGTGATCTTGAAGCGCTTGCTGGCACCGCTGTGCGACTTGTTCTTCGGCATAGCGCCGTTCTCTCCTCGTCGGTGGCGCTCCGGTGCCCGGTCGTGAAACCGGGCACGGTGGAGCGTCGCTTGTATCGGTTACGTCCTGGGGACCTGGAGAGTCCCCCGGAGTCACGCCTCGGCGGGAGCCTCGGCCGGAGCCTCGGCGTCCACGTCGTCGGTCTCCGCGACGTTCTGCGACTTGCCGGGGTTGGCCTTCGCGTCCGCCTTGCGGGCTTCCTGCGCCTGGCGAGCCTCGGCCATCGCCTCGGTCTTCTTCTTGTGCGGACCGAGGACCATGATCATGTTTCGGCCGTCCTGCTTCGGGTTCGACTCCACGAACCCGAGGTCGGCCACGTCCTCCGCGAGACGCTGCAGCAGTCGGTAGCCGAGCTCCGGCCGGGACTGCTCGCGACCACGGAACATGATCGTGATCTTGACCTTGTCGCCCTGCTTGAGGAACCGAACGACGTGACCCTTCTTGGTGTCATAGTCGTGCGGGTCGATCTTCGGCCGGAGCTTCATCTCCTTGATGACCGTGTGCGCCTGGTTCTTGCGCGCCTCACGGGCCTTCATGGCCGACTCGTACTTGAACTTCCCGTAGTCCATGAGCTTGCACACGGGCGGACGGGCGTTCGCCGCGACCTCGACGAGATCGAGGTCGTACTCCTGCGCAAGCTCCAGGGCCTTGGCAAGCGGGACAATCCCGACCTGCTCGCCGCTGGGACCGACAAGTCGCACCTCGGGAACGCGAATCCGGTCGTTGATGCGGGGCTCGGCGCTGATGGATCCTCCTCGGTAGCACCACGCGACGGTCTGGCGGACAGCCGCGTAACGTCTGTGTTCGATAGACCTAACCGCGCCGGCGCAACAAAAATGCCCCGGACGATCACAGGCGGGGCTCCTTGGACTACTACCGGAGCACCGCCGCGATGGCCGCGGGGCGCGATCTCGGGCTGGTCGCCGCCGTGGGACGGGACCGCCTGACCGGTGACCCGCCGTCCTGAGGACGGCCAGGTGGGAGTTCGGAGCCTCCACTTGTGGGCCGGATTCGCTGCCGTGGGCGTGCGTTTCCGACCGGTCGTTACACAAGGTTAGCAGCTCGGCAGGGGAAGGGCTAACCGAGACCGGGTGGGGCCGGGTCCCCCGCTGCGCCTATCGTGGGCGCATGAGTGAGACCCCTCCTGAGACGCCCGACTTCGACGCCATGACCCGCGACATCGCCGAGGTCCCCGCGGTCGAGGTGATCGTGACGGTCGCCGTCAACCTGATGAGCGCCGCCGCCGTGAAGCTGGGGCTGACCGAGGAGGGCGACGCGCACAAGGACCTGGACGAGGCCCGCAAGCTGGTGCACGCGCTGGCCGGTCTGCTCGACGCGTCGGCGACGGAGATCAGCTCGTTCCACGCGGCACCGCTGCGCGACGGGCTGAAGTCGCTCCAGCTGGCCTTCCGCGAGGCCTCGCTCGTCCCCGATGAGCCGGGCCAGGGCCCGGGCGAGAAGTACACCGGCCGGGTCTACGGCTGAGTCGCCTCCGTACTGTCCGGCCGGTCCACGGCTGAGACGCCCCACACCGTCCGGCCGGGTCTAGGGGTGAGCCGTCCCCGCAGGTACCCGGACGGGTACCTGCGGGTCAGTTTTTCCCCGCACGTGTCCGGCGCTGTCCTGCCGGGTCCGGGGTCGAGCCGTCACCGCACGTACAGGGGCTCGCCCGGCGGCGTCGCCCCGGCCGGCAGCAGGGCCAGGTCGAGGCCGCGCACCAGGCGGGCCCTCAGTGTCTCGTCGGCGGCCAGGCGCTCGGCGACGGCCCGGGCGGCCGTGGCGGGGTCGGCTCCGGGGTCGAGGAGCAGCGCCAGCGTGCCGTCGGCCCGTCCCGGCCCGAGGTGGGCCCGGAGTACGGCGGGCTCGGCGGCCACGGCGGTGCGTACCGCCTCGGTGACGGCCGGGTCGGCCAGCGGGTCGGTCGTCGTACGCCCCTCGGCCAGCGCCAGCAGCACCGCGCCGGTCAGTTCGAACGGAACCGGTCCGGCCAGGTCCAGGACCACCGTGTCCGCCTTCTCGTGCGCGGCGGCCTGCAGCGCCTGGTGCACGGGGACGGCGACGGGGCGGGCACCGGGGTCCCAGCGGGCCAGCGACTCGGTGGAAGTGAAGGCGGGCAGGGCGGTGCGGCCGCCGGCCTTCAGGGTCGGGACCGCCATGTCGCTGGTCTTCTCGCGGCGCAGCCCGCGCTCGTCCTCCTCCACCTCGCCGAGGACGGCCACGACGGGGACGAGCAGCCGGGCGCCCTTGAGGGCCTCCAGTACGGGAGCCAGGGCGGTGCGGTCCTCGGCCCAGGCGGCGAGGGCCGCGCTCAGCCGGGGGTCGGCCGAGCCGTCGTCGTCGGAGTAGCCGGAGTCGGGAATGTTCTTGTTCGCCACAGCCCCGACCCTAATCGAGGGCCCGGACGGCTCGGCGGGGCCCACCGCGCAGGCGTCCGGACACGTCGGCACGGGACGCGGTGGCGCGGTGGCGCGGTGGCATCGAGGAGGCGCGTCGCGGCTTCGGCGGCCGGAGGGCGGGCCGTGGCGCCGACGATCATGGTTGGTAGCCTCGCCGGATGACAGCGACCTTTGACGACGCCGTCCGCGCTCGGCTGCGAGCTCCGCACATCTGGTACGTCGGCACCGTGTTCGCCGACGGAGCACCGCAGGTCAGTCCCATGTGGGTGGACCTGGAGGGAGAGAACGAGCTGACGTTCAACACCTCGGTGGGCCGAGTGAAGGAGGAGAACCTGCGCCGCGACCCCCGGGTCTACCTCTCGCACGCGGACGCCGCCGATCCCTTCGACCGTGTGCAGATCAGCGGGGTGGTGTCCCGCTTCGTCGAGGGCCCGGAGGCGCACGAGCGGATGGACCGGCTGGCCCGCAAGTACCTGGGCAGCGAGCGCTTCGAGTGGATCATGCCCGGGGAGCAGCGGATCGCGGTCGTCGTGCGTCCGGTGAAGGTGCGGCACATCGTCGGGGTGGAGCGTTTCCGTCCCGGCGGCCCGGTCCCCGCTCCCTGAGTACGCGTCCGGTCGGGCTCCTCACGGTCCTCTCAGGGACCTTTGACCAGGACCTCACGCCGGTCCCACACTCCGCACAGCCTGTACTGGCAGGGCAGGGACACACCCGCCCGGCGGCGGGCGGCGTGACCTCTTCGCCCCCGGCACCCGTGGACGAGGAGGCATCGGTGGTGGAGACGACCGAACCGGTCGGACCGGTTGAACCGGTCGAGGACCGTGACGCGCTGCTGGCCTCGGCCATGGCGTCGGTGCCCGTGGCGGACGGCGCCGAGGTGTCGGTGGCGGTGTTCGACACGGCCTCGGGCGAGAGCGCCTCGCACGGCACGGACCTCTACGACACGGCGAGCATCGTCAAGGTCGACATCCTGGCGGTGCTGCTGCTCCAGGCGCAGGACGCGGGGCGTGCGCTCACCGCCGCGGAGAAGGCGTACGCCGTCGCGATGATCGAGAGTAGCGACAACGACTCGGCGTCGGCGCTGTGGCGGGCGATCGGGGCGGCGGACGGGCTCGACGCCGGGAACGAGCGCTTCGGACTGACGCGGACCCGGGGCGGCGACGGCCCCCTGTGGGGGCTGACGCAGACCACGGCCGCCGACCAGGTGGCGCTGTTGCGGCAGGTGTTCGTGGCGGACGGCTCGGAGCTGAGCGAGGCCTCACGGGCGTACGTGCGCGGGCTGATGGGGCGGATCGCCGACGGTCAGCGGTGGGGTGTGTCGGCCGCGGCGGACGACACCGGCGATTCGGCGTGGGCGCTGAAGAACGGCTGGCTGCGGCGCAGCACCACCGGGCTGTGGGTGGCCGACAGCATCGGGCGGGTCACGGCGGGCGGACGCGACCGTCTGGTGGCGGTCGTGTCGCGCGGCAGTGCGACCCGGGCGGAGGGGATCGCGCTCACCGAGGCGGCGGCGCGGGCGGCGGTGGCCGTCTTCTCCGGGGCCGTCCCGTCCGGGGAGGACGGCGCGGCCTCGGGTCAGAAGTCGTCGTAGCGTTCGCGGCGGCCCCGCCACAGGACGACGGCCGCGACGATCATGACGCCGCCCGCGCCGCCCGCGAGGGGCGCCGCCCAGGCGGCGGTGCCCTCGTCGGAGCCGGCGGCGTCGGGTCCGGAGCCGAAGTACTCGTCACCGTACGCGGCCGATTTGAGGCCCCGGGGCTCCAGACGTCCGGCCGCCTCGATGGCCGCGGCGGGATCGACGAAGCCGTAGCCGCGGGAGTCGTCGCGGCCCTCGGTGGGGGCGTTGCGGGCCGTGTCCTCCAGGAGGGACTTGACCTGGGCCGGGGTGAGGTCGGGGTGGGCCGACTTCACCAGGGCGGCGGCCCCGGAGACGAAGGCGGAGGCGGCGCTGGTGCCCCAGCCCTCGTAGTAGCGGTGGTCCGGGTCGGCGATGATCACGTCGACGCCGGGGGCGCTGACCGTGGCGTACCAGCGGCGGGTGGAGAAGGAGGCGCGGGTGCCGTAACGGTCGACGGCGGTCGCGGCGATCACGCCCGGATAGGCGGCCGGGTAGGAGATGTGGTCGCCCTTCTCTCCTCCGTTGCCGGCCGAGGCGACGACGACCACGCCCTTCCGCAGGGCGTACTGGATGGCCTCGTCCTCGGCGGGTTCGGGGTGGGCTGAGGCGGAGTCGTCGCCCAGGGAGAGGTTGATGATGTCGGCGCCGTGGTCGGTGGCCCAGCGGATGCCGTCGGCGAGGGCGTTGCCGCGGGTCTTGCGGGCCTTGGCGCGGGACGGGTCGCCGTCCTCCAGGATGACGCGCAGGGGCAGGATCTTCGCCTCCGGGGCGACGCCCATGGCGCCCTCCGCGTTGCCGGCGCCGTGTCCGTGGCCGGCGATGATCCCGGCCATGGCGGTACCGTGCCGAGCCCAGGCGCGCTCCCCCTCGCTCGCGCCGAAGCCGACCAGGTCCTTGCCGTCGAGGACGTTGCCCGCCAGGTCGGGGTGGTCGGCCTCGACGCCGGTGTCCAGGACGGCGACGGTGACGCCCGCGCCCTTGGTGGTGCGCCACGCCTCGTCGGTGTGCAGGGCGTCCAGGGCCCACTGCTGGGCGCGGATGCCGTCGGCGTGCGCGGCGGGCGCCGGGACGAGGACCAGGGCGGCGGCGAGGAGGAGCCCCAGGGCGCCCGTCCTGCGGGCGCCGGTGTGCGGCACGGGGGCGGCGGGCCTCACGGCGGTCTCGGCGGCGCCGGCGGTGTGGGCGGTCTTCACGACGGACGCTCCGTGGCCTGGCCGACGTTCTTGCGCAGGGCACGTTCGACGCGGTCGGCGAGGCCCTGCGCCTCGTGGCCGAGGCCGGCCTGGGCGGGGGCCGAGCCCGCGCCGGACTCCATGGCCTCCTCGGCGGGCTGGGGCTCGTCGACGCCGCGGCCGTCCGCCCAGCCGGAGACGGCGTAGACGACGACGGGGCCGTCGGTGAGGACGGAGACGGTCCACGAGGCCCGCTGCCGCGCACCGAAGCCGGCGGCGACGGTGTCCTCGGCGGCGTACGGCAGCGGCATGAGGTCCTCCCGGCGGCCCAGGCCCTCCTTCTCGAACCGGCCCGCCAGCGAGGTCATGGCGGCGGCGTCGGCCTTGGTGAAGAGCATGCCGACGGTGGTGACGTAGCTCTGGGTGGCGTCGGTGTAGGTGGCGCGCAGCAGGCGCCGGCAGCCGACGGGGTCGAGGAGCTTGGCCAGCAGCGGGTCGAAGGCGCCCTCGCAGCCGCTGTCCGGCGCGACGGCGACCCGCGTCCACGTGCGGTCGGCGCCGCCGGGTCCGGCGCCCTGTCCGCGCACGGTGGGCGGGAACAGCTGGTCGACCGGCACGCTGTGCCACAGGTCTCCCGCCTCGGTGAACGCGCTGCGCGCACCGTCGTCACCCGAGTCCCCGGTGAGCCAGCTGCCGGTGACGGCCCCCGTGACCAGCCCCAGGCCCAGCACGAGGCAGACGGCCGCGGCGACGGCCTGCGCCCGCCCGCGCTCACCGAACGGACGCGGCCGGGCGTGCTCGTCGTACCCCTCGGGCTCCGCGAACGACACCCGCGGCCGCCCTTCGCCGGGCGCCGTCGGAGCGCTCCAGGACCGCGCGGGGTCGGGTGCGGCGGCCGTGCCGGCCGGGCCGGACGCGGGGTGCGGCGCTGACGCCGGTTCCGGTTCCGGCGGGACGGGGCGAAGGCGCCGGGTCGTCTCCGACGGGGCCTCCGGGGGCGCGGTGGGGCGCGGGGGCGACGTGGTGGCGCCCCGTGGGGGCCCCGCGGGTGTGCCGGGGCCGGAGGACGACGAGGCCACCGGGCCGCGGGACGACGCCTGCGACGGGCCACCGTTCCACGAGGCGTCAGCGGGGCCACGGGAGGCGGGTGCGCCGGCGGCGGGCGCACCAGGGCCACCGGAAAGGGGTGCGCCGGGGCCACGGGAGACGGATGCACCGGAGGCAGGCGCATCGGGGCCACCGGAGACGCGTGCGCCGGGGCCACGGGTGACGGATGCGCCGGGGCCACGGGTGACGGATGCGCCGGGGGCGGGCGCGTCGGGGCCACCGAAGACGGGCGCACCGGAGGCAGGCGCGTCGGGGCCGCCGAAGACGGGCGCACGGGAGGCGGGCGCTTCGGGGCCACCGAAGACGGGCGCATCGGGGCGGCCGGAGGCAGGTGCGCCGGAGGCAGGTGCGTCGGGGCGACGTGGTGGAGGTGGCGCGGGGCGGTGCGTCCGCCGGGCCCCGCCGTCCCCCGGGGCACCACGGCCGACGGTCGGCGGGGTGTCGGGGAAACGCGCGGAGGCGCTGGGAGGCGGAGGCGCGGGCTCGGTGGCCCGGGAGTCGGCGGGCCGCAAGTGCGGGTAACGGGGGCGGGCGCCGGAGTCCGAGGCCTCGCGGCCACCGCCCCTACGCGGCTCGGGCGAGCAGGTGTCCCGGCCGTCGCCCCGGCTCCCGGAACCGTCCACCGGGTCCTGCTCCCGGGCCGTACGCGGGCCGGGAAAACCCTCGTCGCCCGCTGCCGGCGACCCGTCCGCGCCCGGGCGGGAGTCGGCGGGCCGGGCGTTCGAGTCGCGTGCCTCCGTGTGCCGTGAGGCGGGGTAGGACGGTGCGACCGGTGTGCGTCGGTCCGTGCCGGCCGGGTCCCCACCGGGCGCCGCCGGCGGCTGGGCCGACTGGGGCGGGTCGACGGGGCGCGGCGGCGTACCGGGACGGGCCTGCGGGGCCGGCGGCGTACCGGGACGGGGCGGGGCAGCCGGGTGAGGTGGGATTCCGGGACGGGGGGAGCCGCCGGGGCTCGGCGGGGTCTCCGGGCGGGGCGGCGTCTCCTGGCGGGGCGGGTGCCCCGAGTGTGGGGGGAGGGAGGCGCGGCGCGCTTCCGTGCTCATGCACCCCCCGTTTCCTCGGGCCCGGGCCGTTTCTCCGACGCGGGCCGGTGATGTGGTCTCCTGCCCCGGCCCGGCGCGGAGCGCTCCGTCCCGGGCACGCATACCCGCACGGGAGGACCGCCATCCCGGCGCGGACTCCGGAGCCCTGCCTCGGGGGCCGTGCCGCCGTGCGTGCGCGTCACTCTACGGCGTGACCCCGCCCGGCGGGGAACCAGTCCGCGCCCTCGTGGCATTGGCCCGGAACGTCCCCCTACCCTGCGGTAATCCTGTCTGGCAGGCTGCGTCCATGACTGCGCGCGCCGCCGACCGGGCCCGTTACGACCGGGCCACCGCCCATCTGGACGCCCCCGTGGCGATCGTGGACCTGGAGGCCTTCGACGCGAACGCGGACGACCTGGTCCGTCGGGCCGGAGGCAAGCCGATCCGGGTCGCCAGCAAGTCCGTGCGCTGCCGGGCCCTGCTCGAACGGGTCCTGGGCAGGGACGGTTTCGCGGGGGTCATGTCGTTCACCCTGGCCGAGTCCCTGTGGCTCGCACGCTCCGGTTTCGAGGACGTGCTGCTCGCCTACCCGTCGGCGGACCGCGCCCGGTACGCCGAACTGACCGCCGATCCCAAGCTCGCCTCCGCCGTGTCCGTGATGATCGACGACCCGGCGCAGCTGGACCTCATCGACGCGGCGCGCGACGGCGGCCGGGAAGTCGTCCGGGTGTGCCTGGAGTTGGACACCTCGCTGAGGCTGCTCGGCGGACGCGTGCGGGTCGGCGCACGGCGCTCTCCGCTGCACTCCCCCGCCCAGGTCGCCGACCTGGCCCGCGCGGTGGCCCGCCGGCCGGGGTTCGAGGTCGTCGGCATCATGGCGTACGAGGGGCATGTCGCCGGGGTCGGGGACGCGGTGGCGGGGCGGCCGCTGCGGTCGCGGGCGGTGCGGCTGATGCAGGGGGCCGCCCGCCGTGAACTCGCCGAGCGGCGTGCCGCGGTCGTCCGGGCGGTCCGGGCGGTGGTACCCGGTCTGGAGTTCGTCAACGGCGGCGGCACGGGCAGCGTGCAGCACACCGCCGCGGAGGACGCGGTCACGGAGATCGCCGCCGGCTCCGGGCTGTACGTGCCGCGGCTGTTCGACAACTACACGTCGTTCCGGGGGCGCCCGGCGGCGCTGTTCGCCCAGCCCGTCGTCCGGCGTCCGGGGGTCGGCGTGGTGGCCGTGCTCGGCGGCGGCTATCCGGCCTCCGGCGCGCCCGGCGCCGACCGGCTGCCGGAGCCGTACCTCCCCGAAGGGCTGCGCTACGACTCCCAGGAGGGGGCCGGCGAGGTGCAGACGCCGCTGCTCGGCACGCCCGCCGACGACCTCCTCATCGGCGACAAGGTGTGGTTCCGGCACGCCAAGGCCGGTGAGCTGTGCGAGCGGTTCGACGCGCTGCACCTGGTCGAGGGGGACGCGGTGACGGCGACGGTGCCGACGTACCGGGGCGAGGGGCACACCTACCTGTAGGCGCGCCGGGTCAGTTCGACGGGCCGATTCCGCTGCCCACGCCGCCGCCCGTGTCCGCGTCGCCGACGGGCCGGATGCCCTTGGTGATCCGCTCCATGTCGTCCAGGGGCGGACCGTCCTCGCCGGCGTCGAAGACGTAGCGGACGAGGATCGGGGACTCGGTGCCGACGGTGGAGGGGAACACCATCGACTGCACGTAGCCGCCGGGGCCCTCGGCCGTCGTGACCCGCCAGCGCACGTAGTACCCGGCGCGTCCGGCGACGGCGACCGGCCCGGACGCCACCTCCTCGTGGGACTCGATGCCGCCGAAGGGCTTGTTGCCGACCAGGTCGCGGTCGTAGGCGTCGTCGGCCGCGTCCTCGATGTCCTGCTCGGCGAGGGTCTTCGGGGAGGACTCGGCGTTCGCCGTGACGGTGCGCGAGACGACGAGTCCGTGCCGGCACACACCGCCGTCGGCGGGACAGTCGTAGGTGCCGTCCGTGGTCATCATGACGTCGTCCTCGGTGACGTGCTTCGGCGGGACCCAGCCGTCCGGCAGCGGGAAGGTAATGCCGTTGAGCTGGTCCTCGACCACGGTCGGGGCGTCGGTGGGGGTCGGCGAAGGGGTCGGCGTCGCGCTCACCGGCGACGGGCCGGTGGGAGCGGCGGAGGACGGCGAGGTCGGTGTCCGCGGGCCGCCGTCCTCCTCGCCGAGGAAGAACACGCCGCCGGCGATCGCCGCGACCAGCACGGCCCCGGCGGCGGTGAGGGCGACGGCCTTGCCGCGCACGGTGCCGTCCGCGGGCCGGCGCTGCTCCGGGTGGCCGCCCGTGAACAGGGGCACGGTCGACGACGGCCCGGGCGCCCCGGGTCGTACCTGCTGCTGGGCCGGGGGTGCCCCGTACCCGGCGGGCTCGGGCGCCCGGCGGTGCTCCGTCCAGGCCGTTCCGTCCCACCACCGTTCCTGGTGCGGGGCCGACGGATCGGAGTACCAGCCGGGCGGCGGCGTCATGCTCATCCCGGCACTGTAGGGCGCCGCTCGCGGTGATCTACAGCGGTGTGACGTACGCCCCGGAGATCCCGCCGTCGACCAGGAAGTCGCTGGCGTTCACGAAGGAGGAGTCGTCGCTGGCCAGGAAGGCGACGGCGGCGGCGATCTCCTCGGCCTCGGCGAAACGCCCGAGCGGAATGTGGACGAGGCGGCGCGCGGCCCGCTCCGGGTCCTTGGCGAACAGTTCCTGGAGGAGCGGGGTGTTGACCGGCCCGGGGCAGAGGGCGTTGACGCGGATGCCCTCCCGCGCGAACTGCACGCCCAGTTCGCGGGACATGGCGAGGACACCGCCCTTGGAGGCCGTGTACGAGATCTGCGAGGTGGCCGCGCCCATCCGGGCCACGAAGGACGCCGTGTTGATGATGGACCCGCGGCCCTGACGCCGCATGTAGGGGATGGCGGCCTTGCAGCACAGGTAGACGGAGGTCAGGTTGACCTCCTGGACGCGCTTCCACGCCTCCAGGCCGGTCTCCAGGATGGAGTCGTCGTCCGGCGGCGAGATACCGGCGTTGTTGAACGCGACGTCGACGCTCCCGTAGGTGTCGTACGCCGTCTCGAACAGCGCCTCGACCTGCCCCGGGTCGGTGACGTCGACCTTGACGAAGGTGCCGCCGATCTCGTCGGCCGCCGCCTTGCCCCGGGTCTCGTCCACGTCGCCGCAGACGACGTGCGCGCCCTCGGAGGCGAGCCGGCGGACGGTGGCGAGGCCGATGCCGCTGCCGGCCCCGGTGACGACGGCGGTACGGCCGACGAGCCTGCGGCAGACGATGTCTTCGCTCACTGTGCGGGTCCTCCGTGCTCGACGGGACGTTACGGGACGCTGTGGGGCGTCACGGGGCGGTGCTGATGAAGACGTTCTTGGTCTCGGTGAAGGCGGTCAGCGCGTCCGGGCCGAGTTCGCGGCCGAGACCGGACTGCTTGAACCCGCCGAACGGCGTCCAGTAGCGGACGCTGGAGTGGGAGTTGACGGACAGGTTCCCGGCCCGCACCGCCTGGGAGACGCGCAGGGCGCGGCCGACGTCCCGGGTCCAGACCGAGCCGGACAGACCGTAGTCGGTGGCGTTGGCCAGGTGGACGGCGTCGGCCTCGTCCTCGAAGGGCAGGACGACGGCGACGGGCCCGAAGACCTCCTCGACCGCCACCCGCGCGTGCGCGTCGACACCGGTCAGAACGGTGGGCGGGAACCAGAAGCCGGGGCCGCCCGCGGGGGCCTTGCCCCGGATGCCGTCGGCGTCCTCGGGGACGTAGGAGCGGACGCGGTCCAGCTGGGCACGGGAGATGAGCGGGCCCATGTCGGTGCGTTCGTCGGCCGGGTCGCCGACGAGGACGGACTCGATCGCGGGGGCGAGGAGGCCGAGGAAGCGGTCGTACACCGCGCGCTGGACCAGGATGCGGGTGCGGGCGCAGCAGTCCTGGCCGGAGTTGTCGAGGAAGGACATGGGCGTGGCGGTGGCGGCGGCCTCGAGGTCGGCGTCGGCGAAGACGATGTTGGGGCTCTTGCCGCCGAGTTCCAGGGTGACGGGCTTGAGGAGTGCCGCGCCCTTGGCCGCCACCTGCCGGCCCACGGCCGTCGACCCGGTGAAGACGATCTTGGCGACGCCCGGGTGGGTGACGAGCGCGTCGCCCGCGACGGCCCCGTGTCCGGGCAGCACCTGGAGGAGGCCTTCGGGGAGTCCGGCCACAAGGGCCAGTTCGGCCAGGCGCAGCGCGGTCAGCGGGGTCGTCTCGGCGGGCTTGAGGAGGACCGCGTTGCCCGCCGCCAGTGCGGGCGCGGTGCCCCAGGCCGCGATCGGCATGGGGAAGTTCCAGGGCGCGATGACGCCGACGACGCCGAGCGGTTCGAGGAGTGTGACGTCCAGGCCGCCGGCGACCGGGATCTGCCGTCCGGTGAGCCGTTCCACTCCCCCGGCGGCGTAGTCGAGCAGGTCGCGGACGTTCCCGGCCTCCCAGCGGGCGTTGCCGATGGTGTGTCCGGCCTCGCGGACCTCCAGGCGGGCCAGCTCCTCCAGGTGGTCGTCGACGGTGGCGGCGAACCGGCGCAGGAGCCGGGCCCGGTCCCCGGGGGCCAGGGCGGCCCAGGCCGTCTGCGCCCGTGCGGCCCGTGCGACGGCGGCGTCGACGTCGGCGGCGGAGGCCGCGGGGACGGTGGCGACGACCTCCTCGGTGGCGGGGTTCAGTACCCGCAGGTCGGGTGCCGCTGTTCCGGGTGCCTGGTGGGACAAGGGGACCTCACATGCGTTCGAAGGAGCGGCGCAGCTCCCAGTCCGTGACCGCGGCGTCGTAGGCGTCGAGTTCGACCCGCGCCATGTTGCGGTAGTGGGCGACGACCTCGTCCCCGAAGGCGGCCTCGGCGAGGGCGCTGTTCTCCCAGAGCTCGGCGGCCTCGCGCAGGGTGGTCGGGACGTGCGCGTAGTCCGCGGCGTAGGCGTTGCCCGGGCACGGCTCGGGCAGCTCCAGCCGCTGCTCGACACCGTGCAGCCCCGCCGCCACCATGCCCGCGACCGCGAGGTACGGGTTCACGTCGCCGCCGGGCAGCCGGTTCTCGAACCGCAGGGAACGGCCGTGGCCGACGACGCGCAGGGCGCAGGTGCGGTTGTCGCGTCCCCAGGCGACGGCGGTCGGGGCGAAGGAGCCCGGCTGGAACCGCTTGTAGGAGTTGATGTGGGGGGCGTAGAGGAGGGAGAACTCGCGCAGCGCCACCAACTGTCCGGCGAGGAAGTGCCGCATGGTCTCGGACATGCCGCCCTCCTCCTCGCCGGCCATGGCGCTGTTGCCGTCGGCGTCGGCGAGGGAGAGGTGGATGTGGCAGGAGTTGCCCTCACGCTCGTTGTACTTGGCCATGAAGGTGAGGGACATGCCCTCCTGGGCGGCGATCTCCTTGGCGCCGGTCTTGTAGACCGCGTGCTGGTCGCAGGTGACCAGGGCCTCGTCGTAGCGGAAGACGATCTCGTGCTGGCCGGGATTGCACTCGCCCTTGGCGGACTCGACGGTGAGGCCGGCACCGGCCATCTCGTTGCGGATGCGGCGCAGCAGGGGCTCGACGCGGCCGGTGCCGAGGACCGAGTAGTCGATGTTGTACTGGTTGGCCGGGGTCAGGCCGCGGTAGTTGGCGTCCCAGGCCTGTTCGTAGGTGTCCCGGAAGACGATGAACTCCAGCTCCGTGCCGACCCGCGCGCTCAGGCCGTGTCCGGCGAGGCGCTCGAGCTGGCGGCGCAGGATCTGGCGGGGCGCGGCGAGCACCGGTGAGCCGTCCTCCCAGGCGAGGTCGGCGACGACCATCGCGGTGCCCTCGTTCCAGGGCAGGCGGCGCAGGGTCCGCACGTCGGGGTGGAGGGCGAAGTCGCCGTAGCCGCGGTCCCAGGAGGACATCGCGTAGCCGTCGACGGTGTTCATGTCGGCGTCGACGGCGAGGAGGTAGTTGCAGCCCTCCGTGCCGTGCCGGAGGACCTCGTCCAGGAAGAAGCGCGCGGCGAACCGCTTGCCCTGGAGGCGTCCCTGCATGTCGGGGAAGGCCAGGACGACGGTGTCGATCTCACCGCCGGCGACGAGGGCGTGCAGTTCCTCGACCCCGAGAGGGGGTGTGCGGTCTGGCACGGGGAGAGCCTCCTTGTGGCCGGGAGCCATAAGGTATTGCGGGTGACCATTGCTTGGGAAGGGGGCGCGGCCGCATGCCGGAGGAAACCGGCGGGAGCGTGACGGACCGGCTCGCGCCGGTCCTGCGGACGGTACGGGCCGGCAACGGCTTCGAGGAGGCGCTGGAGCAGATCCTCCAGGTCGTGCGGCTGGGTCTGGTGTCCGGGGGCGAGCGGCTGCCGGCCGAGCGGGAGCTGGCGGAGCGGCTGGGGATCAGCCGGGTCACGCTCCGCGAGGTGCTGCGGGTGCTCCAGGACCAGGGGCTGGTGGAGGCCCGGCGCGGCCGGTACGGCGGAACGTTCGTGCTGCCGCGGGCGGATTCCGGCGGTGAGGACGAACTGCGGCGCCGGGTCGCCGGGGTCGACATCGAGGACGTGCTGCGCTTCCGGGAGGTGCTGGAGGTGGGCGCGGCCGGGCTGTGCGCGGCGCACGGGCTGACGGACGCGCGGGCGGCGCGGCTGCGCGAGGCGCTGGCCGGCACGCGGGACGCGCCGCTGGCCTCCTACCGGCGGCTGGACACGAGGCTGCACCTCACCCTCGCCGAGCTGTGCGGCTCACCGACCCTGGCCGCGCAGTACGCCGCCGTCCGGGCCGGCCTGAACGACCTGCTGGACTGCATCCCGCTGCTGGTGCGCAACCTGGAGCACTCGCAGCGGCAGCACACCGCGCTCGTGGCGGCGGTGCTCGACGGCGACGCCGACGGAGCGCGGGAGATCGCGCGGGAGCACTGCGCGGGGACGGCCGCGCTGCTGCGCGGGTTCCTGGCCTAGGGCGCGTACGCGTCTTGCCGCGGCGACGGCGCCCGGCAAAGGTATGAGGACGAGCCATTACCGGGAGGTCGGATGGCGGGCATGCCGCTGATCGGCGTCAGTACGTACCTGGAGACCGGGGCGCGCTGGGGCGTGTGGGAGCTGGAGGCGGCGCTGCTTCCGGCCGGGTATCCGCGGCTCGTGCAGCGGGCGGGCGGGCTGGCCGTGATGCTCCCGCCGGACGCGCCGGAGCACGCCTCCGCCACCGTCGCCCGACTGGACGGCCTGGTGATCGCGGGCGGCCCGGACGTGGAGCCGGCCCGCTACGGTGCCGAGCGCGACCCGCGCACCGGACCGCCGGCCCGGGCCCGCGACACCTGGGAACTGGCGCTCATCGAGGCGGCCCTGAGCACGGGGGTGCCCCTGCTGGGCGTCTGCCGGGGCATGCAGCTGCTGAACGTCGCCCTGGGCGGCACCCTGGTCCAGCACATCGACGGCCACGCCGAGGCGGTCGGGGTCTTCGGCGGCCACCCGGTCACGCCGGTGCCGGGGACGCTGTACGCCGGTGTCGTGCCCGAGGAGGTGTTCGTGCCGACGTACCACCACCAGGCGGTGGACCGGCTCGGTACGGGGCTGGTCCCCTCCGCCCACGCCGCGGACGGCACCGTCGAGGCCCTCGAACTGCCGTCCGGCCGGGGCTGGGTCCTCGGCGTGCAGTGGCACCCGGAGATGGGCGAGGACGTGCGGGTGATGGCGGCACTGGTGAACGCGGCGGCATCGGACTGAACCGGCCCACCCCACCTGGCCCGTGCCGCACGAGCCGGACCCGGCACCCAGCCGACCGACCGGCACCGGCGCGGCACACCCGAGTGGAACCCGGCACCACCCACCCGTGCCCCACGAGCCGAACCCGGCACCCAGCCGGCCCACCGGCACCGGCGCCGCACACCCGAGCGAAACCCCGGCGACACACCCCGCCCACGACACCCACCCGTGCCCCACGAGCCGAACCCGGCACCCAGCCGGCCCACCGGCACCGGCGCGGCACACCCGAGCGGAACCCGGCGGTTCGGCCGCGTGGCGCCCACGGCGAGGTTCGGCGGTCAGGTCCCTCGACCGCGCCACACGGCCTACGCCCGCGTCAGTGAGAGCAGTTGCCGGGCCGGGCCGGTCGGGCGGTGGCCCGTGGGCCAGACCGCTCGCAGGTCGCGGGCCAGGGCGACGTCCGCCACGGGCACGCGCACCAGGCGCCGGGTCGTGAGTTCCTCGCCGACGGCGAGTTCGCTGAGGACCGAGGGGCCGGCCCCGCTCACCGCGGCCGCCTTGACGGCGGTGGTCGACGAGAGCTCGATCAGGGGGCGGGCCAGGCCGCCCAGCGCCGCGTCCAGGACCTGCCGGGTGCCGGAGCCCTGTTCCCGCAGGATCAGCGGGGTGGCGGCCAGTTCCGCCGCCTCGAGCGGGCGCCGGCGGCGGGCCCAGGGGTGACCCGGTGCCGTCACGACGATCAGGCGGTCGTGGGCGATGACAGCCGAGTCGAGGCCCGCGGGGACGCTCACTCCCTCCACGAAGCCCAGGTCGGCCTCGCCGGACAGCAGGCGCTCCGCCACCGCCGCGGAGTTCCCGGCGAGCAGCGACACCGCGGTGTCCGGCAGCTGGGTGCGCAGGGCGACCAGCCAGCCCGGCAGCAGGTACTCGGCGATCGTCATGCTCGCCGCCACCCGCAGCCGCGAGTCCCGCCGGTCCCGCAGCGCCTGCGCTCCCGCGTCGAACGCCTCGGCGGCCTCCACGATCCGGCGCGCCCAGTCCGTGACCAGCGCCCCGGCGTCGGTCAGCCGCGAACCGCGCGGCGAACGGTCCACCAGGGCGACCCCGAGCTGGCGTTCCATCGACCGGATGCGGCTGCTGGCGGCCGGCTGGGTGATGCCCAGCTCACGTGCCGCCCCGCCGAGACTGCCCAGCCGCGCCACCGCCAGCAGCAGCTCCATGGCGCCGAGATCCGGCACCCGGTGCGCCAGGGAGCCCGCCACGTGCCGCCCCCGGGGGTCCTGTCCGCCCTCCGCGCCGTCCGTGTCACCCGACCGCCTGGCGCTGCCCGTACCGCTGCTCATAACCCCAGCTTATGCCCTCATAGAGGAAGGGTCCCTGGTCAGGACATTCGGCCGGCAGGACCGTGGACGCATGGTCACCGCAGCCCGGTCCCGCTCCGTCCCCGCGGAGCAGCCCCTCTCCCCCGCCGCCCCCGCCCGGCGCGCCCTCGCCGTCCGTCATCTCGGGCCCAACTGGTACGCCTGCGTCATGGGGACCGCCGTCGTCGGTACCGCGGGAGCCGCGCTGCCCTGGCACGTGCCGGGGTGGCGCGCCGTCTGCACCGCGGTCTGGGCGCTGTCCTTCCTCCTGCTGGGGACGCTGCTGGTGGCCCGTTCCCTGCACTGGCGCCACCATCGCGACCAGGCCCGTGCCCATCTGCTCGACCCGGCGGCGGCGCCGTTCTACGGCTGTCTGTCGATGGCGCTCCTGGCCGTCGGCGGCGGGTCCGTCTCCCTGGGCCGGGACTGGATCGGCGCCTTCGCCGCGGTCGCCCTGTGCGCCGTGCTCTTCGCCGCCGGTACGGCCGTCGCGCTCGCGGCCGCGGTCGGGGTGCCGTACCTGATGGCCGTGCGCCACCGGATCGGGCCCGGGCAGGCAGGGCCGGTGTGGCTGCTGCCGCTCGTCGCGCCGATGGTCTCCGCGGCCGTCGGGCCGCTCCTGGTCCCGCACCTCCCGCCGGGACAGCCGCGCGAGACGCTGCTGCTCGCCTGCGTCACCCTGTTCGGGATGAGCCTGCTCGCGGCGCTGGTGACGCTGCCCGTGATCTTCGGCAGGCTACTCACCGGCGGTCCGCTGCCGCTCGCGCTGACTCCGACGCTGTTCCTGGTGCTGGGCCCGCTCGGGCAGTCCACGACCGCCGTGGGGCAGTTCGCGGAGGTGGCCCCCGGGGCCGGCCCGACCCCGTACGGCACGGCGTTCGGGGTCTTCGCCGTCCTGTACGGCGTTCCCGTCATGGGCTTCGCGCTGTGGTGGCTGTGCCTCGCCGCCGCGCACGTCGTGCGGGCCCGGCGCGAGGGCATGGGGTTCTCGATGACGTGGTGGTCGTTCACCTTCCCGGTGGGCACCTGCGTCACCGGCTCGCAGTCGCTGGCCCGGCACACCGGACTGGCCGCCTACGACGCCCTCACCGTCGTCCTGTACGCGGTGCTCGTCGCCGCCTGGGCCGTCGCCGCCGTGCACACCGCGCGCGGCGT
Source organism: Streptomyces ambofaciens ATCC 23877 (assembly GCF_001267885.1). NCBI lineage: Bacteria > Bacillati > Actinomycetota > Actinomycetes > Kitasatosporales > Streptomycetaceae > Streptomyces > Streptomyces ambofaciens. The sequence continues at coordinate 1,722,284 of NZ_CP012382.1, forward strand.
GGTCAGCGGCGCGCTGCTCGCAGGGCCGCGTCCAGCACCCGGGGGGCCTCGGCCAGTGACGGTCCGTACCACGTGAGGCACCGCCCGTCGACGAGGGCGCAGGGCAGGCCGGGGAAGGCCTCGGGGCCGTCGTCGGCGGTGAAGCGGTACGGCTCGTCCGGCAGGACCACGACGTCCGGGCGGGCCGCCCGGAGCTCCTCGACCGCGATCTTCGGGTACCGCTCGGCGTGAGGGCCGTACAGGTTGTCCACGCCGAGGCGGGCCAGCACGTCGCCGGCGAAGGTGTCCCGGCCGAGCACCATCCAGGGCCTACGCCAGACGGGCACGACGGCCGTACGGCGCCGCTCCGGGGCCAGGGACGGCGACGACGACGGGGCAGGGGCCCGGGCAGGGGACCTCGGGGCCGAGGCCGAGGACGGCGACGGGGCTCGGGACGGCGACGAGGGAGCCGGGGCCGGTGGCGCCGCCGCCCAGGCCGCCTCCGCCTCGTCCAGCCACCGGGGCCTGGAGGCCGCGCCGCAGGCGGCCAGCACCCGGTCCAGTTCGGTGAAGGCCTGCGACACCGTCCGCACCTCCGTCACCAGCACCTCGACGCCCGCCGCGCGCAGGGCGTCCAGGTCGTCGGGGCGGTTCTCCTCCTCGTTGGCGATCACCAGATCGGGCGCGAGCGAGAGGATGCGGTCGGTCTTCGGGTTCTTGGTGCCGCCGACGCGGACGACGTCGAGACCGGCCGGGTGCGTGCACCAGTCGGTGGCACCGGCCAGCACGCCCGGGAGCGTCACGGCGACGGCCTCGGTCAGCGACGGGACCAGGGAGACCGCCCTCACCGGCGGGGCCCTTCCCGGACCGCCTCGATGTGCTCGGCGACGGCGACGACGACCAGCCGGGTGTCGGGCACCGTCGCCCGCCACCGGTGCCGCACCCCGCCGGTGAGGTAGAGCGTGTCGCCCCGCCCCAGCCGATAGGCGCGGCCCTCCGCCTCGATCTCGACGGCGCCCTCGGTGACGAACATCAACTGGTCGTTGCGGTACTGCAGTTCACGCCCGGCGTCGTGATCGCCGGTGAACTCGGAGGCGTGCATCTGGTGGTGGCCGCGCACCAGGGAGCGCACGCGGGGCGCCAGCTCCGGATCGGGGTCCTCCGCCCGCACCACGTCCACACTGCACGCGGGGTCGGCGGCGGCGAGCAGCTCCACGGCGGTGGTGCGCAGCGCGTCGGCCACCTTCTCCAGGGAGCTCGGACTGGGCCGGGCCCGGTCGTTCTCGACCTGGCTGAGGAAGGGCACGGACAGGCCGCTGCGCTCGGACACGACGGCGAGGGTGAGCTCCAGGGCGCGGCGCCGACGCCGCACGGCCGCGCCCACCCGAAGGTGCTGATCTTTGTGGTCGCCCATCGCTCCGGCTCCCTCCTTCACCCGTCGTCGTGCCGCCGCGGTGCCCTGGACCGGGCGCCGTTCTCCTGTTGAGTTCTCTGCACCCTACGCATGTTCGGCAAACCGTTTCATGCGGCCGTCACATCGATGTCACGGTGCGGTGGCCGCGACCTCACAGTTCTCGCCATCGCGCGCCCCGACCGTGGACGGGTGGCGGCACCTTACCGGTTCAAGGCGCGGGCGGCCCTCCGTGTTCCCGCCAGCCGCTCCGGCCCCGGTGCACGGAGGCCAGGGCAGGGGGTGGCGCTCCGTGGTTGTCCAAATCCTTACGGTGCCCCGCCCGGACACGCCCCGAGGGGTGGGCCGGCGCGCCTCCTGACGGAGCGCGTCGGGCCCACCCCTCGGAGTGGTCGGTACGGCGGTGCCGCACCGGTGTCGTGTCGTCGTGCTACTGCGGGGTCATCCGGTCGACCATCTCCGGGTGCTCCTTCAGCCAGGCGGCCACGGCTTCCTCCTCGTGGCCCTGCCCGCGGTCCTTGATCTCGGCCTCCAGGGTGCCGAGCTCGTCCTCACTCATGTGGAAACCCTTGATCCACTTGGTGAGCTGCGGGTACTGCTCGGGGAACTTCTTGCTGGAGATGGTGCGGATCGTGTTGCCCTCGCCGAAGGCCTTCTTGGGGTCCTTCAGCTTGGTCAGCTCGTAGTCGCTGTAGGCCCAGTGCGGGGACCACAGGGTGACCGCGACCGGCTCCTTCTTGGCGTAGGCGCGCTTCAGCTCGGCCAGCATCGCCGGCGTGGAGCCGTCCACGATCTCGTACTCGTCCTCCAGGCCGTAGCCCGGCAGCACCTCGTCCTTCGCGAGCTGCATCTCACCGGTGCCGGGCTCGATGCCGATGATCTTCCCGTCGAAGAGGTCGGCCTTGCCCTTGAGGTCCGCGAGGGACTTGACGTCCTTCACGTAGGAGGGGACGGCGATCTCCAGGGAGGTCGGCTCGTACCAGGTGCCGAGGTCGGTGAGGTTGTCCTTGTTCTTCTCCCAGTAGTTCTTCTGGGCGTGCGGCAGCCAGGCGTCGAAGTTGAGGTCGAGGTCGCCGGAGGCCAGGCCGGTGTAGACCGGGCCGACGTCCATCTGCTTCAGGTTCATCTTGTAGCCGCGACGCTCCAGGACGTTCTTCCACAGGTAGGTGACGGCGACGTCCTCCTCCCACGGGAACCAGGCCACGTCCAGGGTGCGCTTCGCCTCGGCCGGGGTGCCGCCGGCGCCACCCTCGACCGGGGCGAGCTTGTCGACGAGGCCCGGGTTGCTCTTCAGCCAGGTGCGGACGGCGTCCTGCTGCTTGCCCTTGCCGGCCTTGTTGATCTCGGCCTCGAGGCTGGTGAGCTGCTGCTCGGTCAGCTTGAAGTCCTTGAGCCACTTCGCGGCGGTGGGGTCGTCGCCGGCGAAGCCCTTGCGGGACAGCGTGTGCACGCCGTCGCCCTCGCCCCAGGCGCCCTTCGGGTCCTTCAGCTTCTTCAGGTCCAGGTCGTTGTACGCCCAGTGCGGGGACCAGAGCGTGACGACGATCGGTTCCTTCTTGCTCATGGCCCGCTTCAGCTCGGCCAGCATCGCCGGGGTGGAGCTGTCGACGACCTTGTACTCCTCGTCGAGGCCGTACTCCTTGGCGACCTTGTCCTTCAGCAGGGCCATCTCGCCGGCGCTGGACTCGATGCCGGTGATCTTGCCCTTGAAGAGGCCGGCCTTGCCCTTGAGGTCCGCCAGCGAGTTGATGTCCTTCATGTACGCGGGGACGGTCAGCTCCAGCGAGGTCTCGTCGTACCAGGAGCCGAGGTCGTCGAGGCGGTCGCCGTACTTCTTCCAGTACTGCTCGTGGGTGGTCGGCAGCCAGGAGTTGGTGACGACGTCGATGTCGCCCTGCGCGAGCGAGGTGTACAGCGGCCCGGCGTCGAACTGCTTGGCCTCCACCTCGTAGCCGCGCTGTTCGAGCATCTCCTTCCAGAGGAAGGTGGACGCGACGCCCTCGTCCCACGGGACGTAGCCGAGGGTGACCTTCTTGCCCTGACCGACGTTCTTGCCGTCGGCGACGCTCTCGGAGTCGCCGGAGCCGCCGAACATGCCCATGCCGCCGGCCACCAGGGCCAGGATCACGACGCCGATCACGGCGACCTGCGGACGGGGACGGTAGGACCAGATCTTCAGGCCGCCCGCGGCCCGCGCCTTGGCGGCGGCGCGCCGGCCCAGCGGCGATACCTGGGTGCCCAGGGCGCTGGTCATGCGGTCCAGGTAGATCGCCAGGATGACGATGGCGACGCCGGCCTCGGAGCCGAGACCCACGTTGAGCTGGCCGATGGCCTCGTTGACGTCGCCGCCGAGGCCGCCGGTGCCGACCATGCCGGCGATCGCGGCCATGGACAGGCCGAGCATGATGACCTGGTTGACGCCCGCCATCACCGTCGGCAGGGCCAGCGGGAGCTGGACGCGCAGCAGGGTGTTGCGGGGGGTGGTGCCGAAGGCCTCGGCGGCCTCGACCAGTTCCTTGTCGACCTGGCGGATGCCCAGCTCGGTCATGCGCACGCCGGGGGCGAGCGCGAAGATGAGGGTGGCGACGATGCCCGCGGAGGCACCGGTGCCGAAGAACAGGATCGCCGGGATGAGGTAGATCATCGCGGGCAGCGTCTGCATGAAGTCCAGCACGGGCCGCACGAGGCCGCTGACCCGGTCGGAGCGGGCGGCCCAGATGCCGACGGGCACCGCGATGACGAGCGCGATGATGGTGGCCACCAGCACCAGCGCCAGGGTGATCATCGCGTTCTCCCACAGCTCCATGGAGATGATGAACGCGAATCCCAGGAAGGTGAGGACACCGGCGACCGTGCCGCGCAGCCAGAAGGCGATGATCGCGAAGATGCCGACGAGGAGCAGCGGTTCGGGCGCCTGGAGGACGGCGTTGATGCCGTCGTAGGTGCCGGTGAAGACGGTCTTGAGGAAGTCGAAGAGCCACGCGACGTGTCCGAGCAGCCAGTCGACCGCTTCGTTGACCCAGTCGCCGAGCGGGATCCTAGGCACGGGCCATCACCTTCTCGCCGCCCTTGTCGCGGGGGGAGTCGCAGGTGCCGGCCTCGGCCTGCTCGTCGCCGAGGAAGCCGATGAGGCGCCGGGAGGGGACCACTCCGACGAGGGCGCCCTCGTCGACGACCGCCACGGCGTGCGGGACCCGGGCGCTGATGGCGCACAGCTCGGTGAACGGCGTCTCGGGCGTCGCCGTCTCACAGGTGCAGTCGGCCTCGTCGCCGCGCACGTCGGTCTCCATGACCGCGCGGGCGGTGAGGACGCGGGAGCGGTCGACGTCCTGGGTGAAGGAGGCGACGTAGTCGTTGGCGGGGCGTATCAGGATGTCCTGCGCGGTGCCTATCTGCACGATCTCGCCGTCGCGCATGACGGCGATGCGGTCGCCCAGGCGCATGGCCTCGTTGAGGTCGTGGGTGATGAAGACGATGGTCTTCTTCAGGGTCTTCTGCAGTTCGAGCAGCTGGTCCTGCATGTCCCGGCGGATCAGCGGGTCGAGGGCGCTGAAGGACTCGTCCATCAGCAGCAGGTCGGCATCGGTGGCGAGCGCGCGGGCGAGGCCGACGCGCTGCTGCATACCGCCGGACAGCTCGTCGGGCCAGGACTTCTCCCAGCCGGCCAGGCCGCACAGGGCGAGCGCCTCGTCGGCGCGGCGTTCGCGCTCGGCGCGGGGCACGCCCTGCACTTCGAGACCGTAGGCAGCGTTGTCACGGACGCTGCGGTGCGGGAACAGCGCGAAGTGCTGGAAGACCATGCTGATCTGCTGGGAGCGGACCTCGCGCAGCCCGCGGTCGCCGAGTTCCGTCAGGTCCTGGCCACCGAAGCGGACGTGCCCGGCGGTCGGCTCCAGCAGACCGTTGAGCATGCGCAGCAGCGTGGACTTCCCGGACCCGGAGAGCCCCATGACGACGAAGATCTCGCCGGGCTCCACGGTGAAGGACGCGTCGATGACGGCGGCCGTGGTCCCGTCGGCCCGCAGTTCCTCCCGGTCGGCACCCTGGCGCAGTCGTTCGACTGCCTGGTCCGGTTTTCTGCCGAACACCTTGTACAGGTTCTCGGCCTCTAGCCTCGCTGACACGCTTACCTCTTGGCTCGGGGGCAGGGACAGGGGCGCGAAGACTCGTTGGCACAAGGACCCGTCGAAGCGGGGGACTCGTCGATCCGAGAACCCGTCGGTCCGAAGACTCGTTGATCCGAAGACTCATTGATCCGAAGACTCTCTAACAGTTGAATGCATCAACCAGCTTCGGCCCGGAAGCGCACCTGCCCCCTTGCCCCCGACCCAAACACAAGAGTGACCCAGTTCACATGACCTCCACCGTGCACCCCCGCCGCCTGCGGCATGATGCGAGGCGTGACCGGACGACTGATGCTTCTCGACACCGCCTCCCTCTACTTCCGCGCCTACTTCGGGGTGCCCGACTCGGTGAGGGCCCCCGACGGCACGCCCGTCAACGCCGTACGCGGACTCCTGGACTTCATCGACCGCCTGGTGAAGGACCACCGGCCCGACCAGCTGGTCGCGTGCATGGACGCCGACTGGCGTCCGCAGTGGCGGGTGGAGCTGATCCCCAGTTACAAGGCGCACCGGGTGGCCGAGGAGACGCCGCAGGGCCCGGACACCGAGGAGGTGCCCGACACGCTCTCGCCGCAGGTACCGGTCATCGAGGCCGTGCTCGACGCGCTCGGCATCGCCCGCGTCGGCGTGGCCGGGTACGAGGCGGACGACGTCATCGGCACCTACACCGCGCGGGCGACGGGTCCGGTCGACATCGTCACCGGCGACCGGGACCTGTACCAGCTGGTCGACGACGCCCGGGGCGTGCGCGTGCTGTACCCGATCAAGGGCGTCGGCACCCTCGCCCTCACCGACGAGGCCGCGCTGCGCGAGAAGTACGGCGTGGACGGCCGCGGCTACGCCGACCTGGCGCTGCTGCGCGGGGACCCGAGCGACGGCCTGCCCGGCGTCGCGGGCATCGGCGAGAAGACGGCGGCCAAACTGCTCGCGGAGTTCGGCGACCTGGCGGGCATCCAGGCCGCCGTGGACGATCCCAGGGCGAAGCTCACCCCCTCGCAGCGCAAGCGGCTGACCGAGGCGCGGCCGTATCTCGCGGTCGCCCCGAAGGTCGTCCGGGTCGCCGACGACGTCCCGCTGCCGGACGTCGACACGACGCTGCCCGGCGCCCCGCGCGACGCCGCCGCCCTGGAGGGACTCGCGGCCCGCTGGGGCCTGGGCGGCTCGCTGCAACGGCTGCTGGCGACGCTCGCGGCCTGAGCCGCGCCGCGCGCGGGAGCACCACCCGCGCGGCCCGCGCCGTGCACGGGAGCGATGGCCACGCGGCGAACCGGAGCCCCGGCAGGAGAAGCCGTACGCCGCAGGCGGGGTACGCGGGTCTCGGGGAGTGCGCCGCCACGAGGCGACGGAGAAGGCGGGGATGCTAACTTAGGTAAACCTAAGTCACGATGCCCTCACGTAGGGAGCAGGGAGGCCGTCATGGCAGACCGTCCGGGACGCAAGCCGCGCAAGCCGCACACCGCACAGGTCGTCCGCACCGAGCGGCTGACCCCGCACATGCAGCGCGTGGTGCTCGGCGGTGAGGAGCTCGCCGGGCTGCCGGCGGACACCTGCACCGACCACTACGTGAAGCTTCTCTTCGCCGCCGAGGGCGTGACCTACCCGGAGCCCTTCGACATGGAACGGATCCGGGAGGAGTTCCCCCGCGACCAGTGGCCGGTCACCCGGACGTACACCGTGCGCCACTGGGACGCGGAGCACCGCGAGCTGACCCTGGACTTCGTGATCCACGGCGACGAGGGACTGGCCGGTCCCTGGGCGCAGCGCGTCCGGCCGGGTGAGACCGTCCGCTTCATGGGCCCCGGCGGCGCCTACGCGCCCGATCCCGCCGCCGACTGGCATCTGCTGGCCGGTGACGAGAGCGCGCTGCCCGCGATCGCCCGGTCCCTGGAGGCGCTGCCCGACGGCACCCGCGCCTTCGCGTTCATCGAGGTCGACGGGCCCCAGGAGGAGCAGAAGATCGACTCCGACGTGGAGGTCGTCTGGCTGCACCGCGGAGACCGTCCGGTGGGGCAGGCCCTGGTCGAGGCCGTACGCGGCCTGGACTTCCCCGAGGGCCGGGTGCACGCCTTCGTGCACGGCGAGGCGGCCTGCGTGAAGGAGCTGCGCAAGCTGCTGCGGGTGGAGCGCGGGATCCCTCGCGAGGACCTCTCCATCTCCGGTTACTGGCGCCTCGGCCACAACGAGGACGGCTGGCAGGCCTCGAAGCGGGACTGGAACGCCCGCATCGAGGCCGAGCAGGAAGGCGCCGCGCCGGCCGCCTAGCACGGCCACCGGTTCGGACCCCGGCGTCGCACCGCGCGGGCCGTACCAGCGCGGCTCCCCGGCCGGGTCACGCGGCGCGCACTCCCGCTCACGGCGCGGCACGGGGGACGCACAGCGCGCGGGCTCGCCGGCGAGCGGGCACGCCGGCATGCGGCCCGCCAGCGCATGTCGCCCGGCACGTACGGCACACGGCGCTCGGGCGCCGCCTGCGCGTACGTACCTGCTCAGTCGCCGCGTACGCGTGCGTGCAGGTGCATGTCGTGCCAGCCGTCGGGATGGAGCAGGGCGCTGCGCTTGGTGCCCTCCAGGGTGAACCCCGCCTTCCGGGCGACCCGGCAGGAGGCCTCGTTGGCGACGGCGTGGCTCAGTTCCAGCCGCTGGAAGCCGATCTCGTCCAGGGCCCAGCGGGCGAGCGCCTGCGTGGCCCGGGCGGCGACACCCCGGCCGCGGGCCGCCGCCGTCGTCCAGTAGGCGACCTCCGCCACCCCGTCGCCGAGCGCTATCTCCCGCAGCGCCACCCGCCCGAGCAGCCCTTCGCCGGCCGCGTCGGCGACCGCCCACTGGACGGCCCGCTCATGCTCCCAGGCCTGCTGCCACTCGGCGATCCAGCCGCGCACCTCCTCCTCGGAGTCGGCGGTACGGATGTGCCACTGGTGCATCACCGGGTCCTGGAAGGCCGCGTGGACGGCGGGCGCGTCCTCGGCGCGCCACGGGCGCAGGACCAGTCCGTCGCCGGTGGGGAGCGTGGGCTGCGGAGTACGGGAGAGGGTGCCGGCGGGCAGCACCGGGTGGGTCAGATAGGGCATGGTCCGCATCCTGCCAAGGCTCCGGCCGCCGGGCCCGGCGTTTTCCGGTGCCGCGGGGCCCGGCGTTTTCCGGTGCCGCCCGCCGCCTCGTACGCTGGCAGACGATGAGACGCCGTACGCCTCCCCCGCCCTCGCCCCTCCCGCAGCGCGACGGGATCGATCCGGTGCGGGTGCGGTTGCCCCCGACCGGACCGTGGACCACCGTGCGGGAGCACCTGGCGGAGCGGCTGTCCGGCGCGGGCGCCGACGTCGTGGACGGCATGTTCGACGCCGGCCTGTTCGTGGGGGCGGACGGACGGGCGGTGCCGGCCGACGCGCCCTACGAGCCCGGGCTGTTCGTGTGGTTCCACCGCGACCGGCCGGCCGAGGTGCCGGTGCCGTTCCCCCTGGAGATCGTGTACCGCGACGAGCACATCGTCGTCGTCGACAAGCCGCACTTCCTGGCCACCACCCCGCGCGGCGGCCACGTCACCGAGACCGTGCTCGCCCGGCTCCGCAGGGAGCTGGGCATCCCGGCGCTGGGAGCCGCGCACCGCCTGGACCGGCTTACCGCCGGACTCGTCCTGTTCACGGTGCGCCCGCAGGAGCGCGGCGCGTACCAGGGCCTCTTCCGTGACCGGCGGGTGCACAAGGAGTACGAGGCCGTTGCGCCCCACGATGCCGCGCTCGCCCTCCCCCGGACCGTGCGCAGCCGCATCCTCAAGGTGCGCGGAGTGCTGGCCGCGCAGGAGATCGAAGGGGAGCCGAACGCCGTGAGCCACGTCGAGCTGATCGCCCACCGGCCGGGCCCGGACGGGGAGCTGGGGCGGTACCGGCTGGTGCCCGGCACCGGGCAGACCCACCAGCTGCGTGTCCACATGACCTCGCTCGGCGTGCCGATCCTCGGCGACCCCCTCTACCCCGAGGTGACCGCCGCCGTGCCGGCCGGTGACTTCCGGCGCCCGCTGCAACTGCTGGCGCGGGAACTGGGGTTCACCGATCCGGTCACGGGACGGGAGCACCGCTTCCGCAGCGGACGGTCCCTCGCCGCCTGGACGGCGTACGAGGACTGGGCCGGCCGTCAGTAACCGCGCCACCAGAGCAGGAAGCGCTGCCAGGCCCCGCGGGGCCGGGGTTGCTCGGGCACCGGCTGGGGCCGCGCGGCCGCCAGCGACACGGGTTCGGGCGGTCGCGGCGGAGCCTGCGGTGCGGGCCGCTCCTCCGGGCGCGGGATGCCGACGTGCCAGGCGGTGCGCTGAGCCGGGGCCGGAGCGTGGCTCGGCTGCTGCCTGATGTCCTGCTGCGCCTTGGGCTCGAACCGCACCGGCAGCTCCACCAGGTGCCGGGAGGCGATCGACGACCGCCACTGGAGGTCGTCCTCGTCGCAGTCGAGCTGGACATCCGGCAGTCGCATCAGCAGCGCGTCGATGCCCGCGTCGGCGATGGCCCGCCCGATGTCCTGGCCGGGGCACTCGTGCGGGCCGCCGCCGAAGGCGAGGTGGGCGCGGTTGCCCTGCATGCTCGCCGCCAGGTCGGGACGGATGCGCGGGTCGACGTTGCCCGGCGCGATGCCGAGCAGCAGTCCGTCGCCGGCGCGGATGCGCTGACCGCCCAGTTCCGTGTCCTGCTTGGCGAAGTAGGCGAAGACGGTGCTGAACGGCGGCTCGTCCCACAGGGACTGCTCGACCGCCTCGAAGACGGTCATCTGGCCGCCGCTGAGCTGGGCGCGGAAGCCCGGATGGGTGAGCACCACGCGCAGCACGTTGCTGATGAGGTTGACGGTCGCCTCGTACGCGGCGAGGAGGACCAGCCGCAGGTGCTCCCTGACCTCGTCGTCGGTGAGCCCGGCGGGGTGGGTGACGAGCCGGCCGGCGATGTCGTTCTCGGGCCGCTCCCGGCGCTCGGCGCTGAGCCGTCCCAGGGACTCCATGAGGTAGGCGTGGCTGGCGATCGCGGTGTCGGTGCCCTTGAGCGTGTCCCGCGCCGCCTCCACCATCCGGTCGTTGTACTCGTCCGGCATGCCGAGGAGGTGGCACATCACCCCCATCGGCAGGTGCTCGGCGAACTGGCCGACGAGGTCGGCGCGGCCCTCCTCGCAGAACCGGTTGACGAGGCGCTGGGTGTAGCGCTTGATGTGGCGGCGCAGTTCCCGGTAGTCGAGGCCGGCCATGGCGCCCATGACCGCACCGCGCAGCCGCTTGTGCTCCTCGCCCTCGGCGTGCGAGCAGATGGGCTGCCAGGCGATGTGCGGCATGAGCGGGTGGTCCGGCTTGACCATGCCCTCGTTGAGCGGGGTCCAGATGCGGCTGTCGCGGCAGAACTGGGTGGGTGTACTCACCATGTGCAGGTTCTCGGCGTGGCCGAGCACGACCCACATCGGCACGTCGTCGTGGAGCAGCGCCGGCGCCACCGGTCCGTGCTGCTCGCGCAGCTTCTCGTACAGCTCCTCCAGGTCGTCCGCCTCGTGCAGCCGGTGCAGTCCGCCCGGTCCGAGGCCGTGCGCGGGACAGCCGGGCGGCGGTTCGAGCAGGGGGTCGCCCGTTCCGGTCAGGGAGTGGCGTTCAGGCGTCACAGTGTCGCTCCGCAACAGAAGTGTGGGTTCAGGGGTGGGGGTTCGGGAGGGGTGGGCCGCGCCCGGTCAGGTGAGCGCGCCCTTCATGGCCAGGGAGTGCAGGAAGCGCATCAGGGTCAGCAGGACGTCCCGGCTGGAGGCCCGGCGCCGCACGTCGCAGTCGAGGATGGGGATCTCCTCGGGCAGGTCCAGGGCCGTGCGCAGTTCCGCGACGGGATAACGGGGCGCGTCGGGGAAGGTGTTGACGGCCACCACGAAGGGCACGCCACGCTCCTCCAGACGCCCCATGACGTCGAAACTGACCTCCAGGCGGCGGGTGTCGACGAGGACCACCGCACCGAGGGCACCTTCGAACAGGCCGTTCCACAGGAACCAGAAGCGCTCCTGGCCGGGCGTGCCGAAGAGGTACAGCACCAGTTCGTCGGTGATGCTGATGCGGCCGAAGTCCATGGCCACCGTGGTGGCCGTCTTGGAGGCGGAGCCGTAGTTGTCGTCGACGCCGATGCCGGCCTGGGTCATCGTCTCCTCGGTGGTCAGCGGTCTGATCTCGCTGACCGAGCCGACCATGGTGGTCTTGCCGACTCCGAAGCCGCCCACGATGACGATCTTCACGGCGGCCTCGGCCGTGTGCGGCAGCCGGTCCTCCGTCCGCGGGCCCGGGATCGTGTCAGAGTTTTTGAAGTCCATGCATCACCGCTTCGAGGAGGGTTCGGTCGGCGACCTTCTGGCGGACGATCGGGGCGCGGGCCTGCACCAGTTCCGCGGCCAGCAGGTCGGTGAGCAGCACGGACACCACGCTGAACGGCAGGCTCAGGTAGGCCGACAGCTCGGCTACGGACAGCGGGGCGACGCACAGCCTCAGCAGGGCGGCCTGTTCCGGGGTGGCGGACACCGGCGGTTCGGCGAGGGCCACGATCAGCGTCACCAGGTCGAGGTCGGCGCGCTCGCCGCCCCCCTCGCCGCCGATGACGAACAGCCGCTCGGGGTTGCGGATCTCGCCTTCCTTGGGGGGCGGGTCGGGGGCGGGAGACGCCGCGGACGGCTGCTGCCCCGGGGATCGCCTCTGGCGTTGGGGAGGAGTCATACGGTCTGCCCGTTGCGCCGGGCGGGACTGGTGAGATGGGGTCCGATCCGGGCGACCAGGTCCGCCATGCTGAGGCCCATCCGGCCGGGCTCGCAGCGGACGTCGGAGAGCACGGCGAGGTAGGCGTTGGGGCCGGCGGCCATGAGGTAGAAGTAGCCGCCGTTCATCTCGATGAGGACCATCTTCATGTCGCCGTCGCTGGTGGGGATCTCCTGGGCGACCGCGCCCGCCAGGCTCTGCAGGCCCGCGCAGGCGGCGGCGACCCGGTCGGCGGCGTCCGGGTCACCGGAGTAGCGCGCGATGCGCAGGCCGTCGGCGGACAGCACCACGATCATCTCGATGCCCGGAACACCGTCGTAGAGATCCTTGAGCATCCAGTCGAACTTGCCTTGCTGCTCGATCACTTGAGGTTCCCCTCGTCGTCGGCCGGGGCATGGGCCGGCTCGTTGCTGCTGGACTGCTGGTGGGCCTGGGTGATGCCCGGGTACTGCTTGAGGCCCTCCCAGAAGGCCCCGATCCAGTGCCCCGGCGGGAGTTGCTCGGTCTCCTCCTGCACGGGCTCCGGGGCCGCGGGCGCCGGGATGCCCTTGCGGGCGCGCTCGGCGGCCAGACGGGCCTCGCGCTCGGCGTCCTCCCGCTCCCACTGCGCCTGTTCGGCCAGGCGCTGGCTGAGCGGCATCTTGACCCGGCTGCGGCGCTGCGGCAGGCCGCCTGCGGTCCACTCGGTGACCTCGGGCACGTCGTCCTCCAGGGAGACGCCGGCCGGGATGCGGGGGCTGGTGGGGCGGCGCTTCTTGGGCCGGCGCTCGGGGCCGGGCAGGGCGTCCGGGCCCGGGGTGGGGATCGAGGTGGCGCCGATGCCGTGGGCGAGTCCGACGCCGGGCTCGGTCGTCATCATCTTGCTCGGCACGATGAGGATGGCCCGCACCCCGCCGTACGCGGAGGCCCGCAGCGAGACGTCCATGCCGAACTGCGTGCACAGCCGGCCCACGACGGACAGGCCCAGGCGCGGGTGGTGGGCGAGGTCCTGCACGTCGGTGCCGCGCTTGGCGTCCTCCAGCAGGCCCTCGATGCGCGCGCGGGACTCCTCGCTGAGGCTGACGCCGGCGTCCTCGATCTCGATGCAGACGCCGCTCTGCACCTCGGTCGCCGTGACGTGCACCTTGGCGCCGGGCGGCGAGTAGCGGGTGGCGTTGTCGAGGAGCTCCGCCGCGGCGTGGATGACCGGCTCGACGGCGGTGCCCTTGATGTTGACCTTGGCGATGGAGGCCAGGTTGATCCGGCCGTACTGGAGGATCCGGGACATCGCGCCGCGCAGCACGCTGTAGAGCGCCACCGGCTCGGGCCACTGGCGTCCGGGCCGGCCGCCGCCGATGACGGAGATCGAGTCGGCGAGGCGGCCGATCAGCGCGGTGCCGTGGTCGATGCGCAGCAGGTCGTCGAAGACCTCGGGGTTGCGCCCGTGGTCCTCCTCCATCTCGCGGAGTTCCTTGTTCTGCTGGTGGACGATCGCCTGGACGCGGCGGGCGATGTCGACGAAGGAGCGCTCGGCGGACTCGCGCATGGAGTCCTGGTGGTCGACGATGTCGCACACCATGCGGATCAGCTTGCGCTGGGGCTGGCCGAGTTCGGTGTAGGCGGGGTTGACCTCGGGGAGGCGGCGCATCACCTCTTCGGGTGTGCTCCCCGTGCGCATGAAGTCCAGCACGTCCGGCAGGACGACCTCGCCGAGGTACACCATCTCCTCGTGGTGGCTCGCCACCCGGTGTTCCAGATACGCGGTGTGACGGGCGTGCTCGGCGCGCAGGGCGCGCAGCGCACGGCCGCGGCGTACCACTTCGGTCGCCGCCACGATCACCAGCAGCGTGGCGACCACGCCGCAGAGGCCGACGGCGAGCCGGGCCGGTTCCGTCACCAGGGCGACGGCGGCCCCGGTGGCCGCGGCCATCAGTATGGCCGGCAGCAAGAGCGTGCGCGCGTACGGAAGTCCGCTGCGACCTGGAGGGGAATCGACACTCACCATGTAGGCCCTCTGAAAACGAATCGGCGGGGATGGGGGAGCTTGCGACGGGGTATCTCTGGGAGTTGTCGGTATCTTCGGCGCATTGGGAACAAGCACGCGAATACACCTCAACTCGGTGCGCTGCGGGCGAGCTTAGTCCGGGGGGATCATCGCCGTGTCATATTCAGCAAGCACCTGAAACGGGCACCGGGGCTGGAGTAACCTCGGACCCATTTACACGCCCGGGAGTCATTCGAACACATGGAGTAATGCCCTCCGAGTGTGCGAGAACAACTCACCGTGACGAGCGAAGAAGGCGCCGCGAGCTGCGCCCGGGACGCGAAGAGGCCCGGCGGAGAGCCGCCGGGCCTCTGGGAGGGACGCGGGGGTCAGCCCACGGACGAGTAGGCGACCACCCCGCGCAGCAGTCCGTCGACCGCCTTGCGCGCGTTCTTCGGCACCGTCGAGCCCTCCCGGGGCGCGGCGGCCGAGATCTGGCCGAGGACGTCGATGACCTGCTTGCACCAGCGCACGAAGTCACCGGCCGGCATCTCCGCCTCGCGCAGTACCTCGTCGAGGCCCTTGCCGGACGCCCACATGTACGCGGCCCAGGCGAAGCCGAGGTCGGGTTCGCGCTGGCCGACGCCCTCGGTCTGGCTGATCCGGAAGTCCTCCTCCAGGGCGTCCAGGCGGCCCCAGATGCGGACCGTCTCGCCGAGCGCGGCCTTGGCCTTCCCAGAGGGCAGCTTCGGCGCCATGGCGTCGTCGGCGGCCCGCGACTCGTAGACCAGCGCGGAGACGCAGGCGGCCAGCTCGGCCGGGGAGAGCCCCTCCCAGACGCCCTCGCGCAGGCACTCGCTCGCGAGCAGGTCCAGCTCTCCGTAGAGCCGGGCGAGGCGCTTGCCGTGCTCGGTGACCTCGTCGCCGCGCAGGTAGTCCATCTCCGTCAGCAGCGCCACGATCCGGTCGAAGGTGCGGGCGATGGTGTTCGTCCGGCCCTCGATCCGGCGCTCCAGCTGCGAGGTGTCGCGCATCAGCCGGTGGTAGCGCTCGGCCCAGCGGGCGTGGTCCTCGCGGTCGTCGCAGCCGTGGCAGGGGTGGGCGCGGATCGCCTTGCGCAGCTGGGCGATCTCCCGGTCGTCGGCCGCCTGGGAACGCTTCTTGCGGGCCCGCTCCGGCGGGATGTGCCCGGCCTTGGTGCGCAGCGCGGAGGCGAGGTCGCGCCGGGACTGCGGCGAGCGCGGGTTGAAGGACTTCGGGATGCGCATCCGCTCCAGCGCCTCGACCGGCACCGGGAAGTCCATCGACGCCAGCCGCTTGACCTGGCGCTCCGCCGTCAGCACCAGCGGGCGGGGGCCGTCGTGGTGCTCGAAGCCGCGGTGGCCGTTGGACCGCCCGGCGGGCAGCCCGGGGTCCAGCACCAGGGCGAGGCCTGCGTACTTGCCCGTGGGGACGTGGATGACGTCGCCGGGCTTGAGCTTCTCCAGCGCGACGGCGGCCTCGGCGCGCCGCTCGTTGGCACCCTGCCGGGCCAGCTCGTTCTCCCGGTCCTTCAGCTCCCGGCGCAGCCGCGCGTACTCCTCGAAGTCCCCGAGGTGGCAGGTCATGGAGGCCTTGTAGCCGTCGAGGCCCTCCTCGTTGCGCTGCACCTGCCGGGAGATGCCGACGACCGACTTGTCCGCCTGGAACTGCGCGAAGGACGTCTCCAGCAGCTCCCGCGAGCGGTGCCGGCCGAACTGCTCGACGAGGTTGACCGCCATGTTGTACGACGGCCTGAAGCTGGAACGCAGCGGGTACGTGCGGGTGCCGGCCAGTCCGGCGAGGTGCTCGGGGTTCATGCCGCGCTGCCACAGCACGACGGCGTGTCCCTCGACGTCGATGCCGCGCCGCCCGGCCCGGCCGGTGAGCTGCGTGTACTCGCCGGGGGTGATGTCGGCGTGCTGCTCGCCGTTCCACTTCACGAGCTTCTCGAGCACCACCGAACGCGCGGGCATGTTGATGCCGAGGGCGAGGGTCTCGGTGGCGAAGACGGCCTTCACCAAGCCGCGGACGAACAGCTCCTCGACGACCTCCTTGAAGGTCGGCAGCATGCCCGCGTGGTGGGCCGCGATGCCCCGCTCCAGGCCCTCCAGCCACTCGTAGTAGCCGAGGACGTGCAGGTCCTCGGCCGGAATGGAGGACGTGCGCTCCTCGACGAGGGAACGGACCCGCTCCCGGGCGTCCTCGTCGTTGAGCCGCAGGCCCGCGAAGAGGCACTGCTGGACGGCGGCCTCGCAGGCGGCGCGGCTGAAGATGAAGGTGATCGCGGGCAGCAGCCCCTCGGCGTCGAGCCGCTCGATGACCTCCGGCCGGCTCGGCGTCCAGATGCGGGAGCGCTGCCGGCGCTCGCGCTCCCGGTCGGCCTCCTTCATGGCGCGGCCGCGCCTGCGGTCCTGGTAGGACGGGCGGCTCGCCTCCAGGCGCGCCATGCGCGTGAGGTCGGGGTTGACGGCCCTCTTGCGGCCCTCGCCCTCCTCGAACAGGTCGTACATCCGGCGGCCGGCGAGCACGTGCTGGAACAGCGGCACGGGCCGGTGCTCGGAGACGATCACCTGGGTGTCGCCGCGCACGGTGTCGAGCCAGTCGCCGAACTCCTCCGCGTTCGACACGGTCGCCGACAGTGACACCAGGGTCACGGACTCGGGGAGGTGGATGATCACTTCCTCCCACACGGCCCCGCGGAAGCGGTCGGAGAGGTAGTGCACCTCGTCCATGACCACGTACCCGAGGCCGAGGAGGGTCTGGGAACCGGCGTACAGCATGTTCCGCAGGACCTCGGTGGTCATCACGACGACCGGGGCGTCGGAGTTCACGCTGTTGTCGCCGGTGAGCAGGCCCACGCGGTCCGCGCCGTAGCGGCGGCACAGGTCGGCGTACTTCTGGTTCGACAGGGCCTTGATGGGCGTCGTGTAGAAGCACTTCTTGCCCTGCTCCAGGGCGAGGTGGACGGCGAACTCGCCGACGATCGTCTTGCCGGAGCCGGTGGGCGCGGCCACCAGCACGCCCTTGCCCGCCTCGAGCGCCTGGCAGGCCTCGATCTGGAAGGGGTCGAGGCCGAAGTCGTACATCTCGCGGAAAGCAGCGAGCGCGGTGGCCTGCTCGGCGGCCCGCTGACGGGCTGCCGCATACCGCTCGGCCGGAGAGAGATCCTCTGTCATCGTGCTTTCGAGCGTACCGGGCCGCACTGACAACAGGACGATCATTATCGGGATCGGTCCTGTGAGGGGTTCCGGGGGAGATTCCGCAGGCCGTGCCGTGGGGCGGCGACGCGCGCCGTCACCGCCCCCGTGTGCCTCAGGTCACGTCGTCGTAGCCGTTGACCCGGTCCTTCGTCGCCTGCTCGGGCAGTGCGCGGGCCGTGGTCACGGGCTCGATCTCACCGATCGCCTCGGGGGTGAGGTCCAGCTCGGAGGCCTCGTCGTCGTCGGGCTCCAGCGCCTCGCGGCGGGCCCTGCGGCGGTCGTTCAGCAGCGAGACGGCGACCGCGACGAAGTACAGGACCCAGATCGGACCGGCCAGCGCGATCATGGTCAGCGGGTCCGTGCTGGGCGTGGCGATGGCGGCGAACAGCGTGATGCCCATGATCATGCCGCGCCACCAGCCGACCATGCGCTTGCCGGTCAGCACGCCGGTAAAGTTGAGCATCACCAGCAGCAGCGGCAGCTCGAAGGAGAGGCCGAAGACGACCACCATGCGCGTGACGAGGTCGAGCAGGTCGTCCAGCGGGAGGAGGTTGTCGACACCGAACGGCGTGAACTCGATCAGCACCTTCGCGGTGGTGGGCAGCACCACGTAGGCGAAGTAGGCGCCGAAGAGGAAGAGCGGGGCACCCGTGGCCACGAAGGCGTAGGCGTACTTCTTCTCGCTCTTGTGCAGGCCCGGGGCGACGAACGCCCAGAGCTGGTAGAGCCAGACCGGCGAGGCCAGTACGACACCCGCCATCAGGGACACCTTCAGCGCCAGCGTGAAGGGGCCCAGCAGACCGTTGATGGTGATCTGCGCGCAGGGCTCGGAGTCGGCCGACGACCTGGCCAGCTCCTCGAACGTCTTCGTGCAGCCGACCGAGTCGAGGACCGGGTCGGTGAAGAAGTTGATGATGTCGTTGTAGAAGAAGGCGGCGACGACGGTGACGGCGACGATGGCCAGCAGCGCCTTCGCGAGCCGGTTGCGGAGCTCACGAAGGTGCTCCGCGAGGGGCATCCGCCCCTCGGGGTCCCTCTCCTTGGTGGTGCGGGCAGACTTCAGCAACCCACGTTCCCATCTCGTGCGGCGGGCCGGAGGTCACCGGCCCTGCGTCAGCGCTTGGTCGTGTCCGTCGGCTCGGTGACCGGCCGGGAGCTGGTCACGTCGCCGGGGGCGGCCTGGATGGTGCGCTGTGCCGCGGCCTGCTCGGGGTTCGGCGGGTCGGCGGGGGCGGCGTCGTCGGACTTGCCGTCGCTCTTCATCGCCTTGGCCTCGCTCTTGAGGATGCGCGCCGACTTGCCGAGCGACCGCGCCATGTCCGGAAGCTTCTTCGCGCCGAACAGCAGGATGATGACGACGAGGATGAGAATGATCTCGGGGGCGCCGAGCCTTCCGAACATAAGTCTTTACCTTCTCACCGAGGCGGCTGGGTGGGGGTGCTGTCCGACCGGTCGGACATACGTCCGATCGATCGTCTTGTGCAGCGATCGTAACGCTCAGGGGTAAACGTGAGGCAATCCCCGTGCGTACTCCCGTCCGCGGCCGGGCCTCGTTTTCCGGACCGCGACCAGCAGCGTACCTTCCGGTACCTGTGAGGTGACAGGGCGAAGTGCCCCAAAACGCAACTCACACGCGTCCGTCCGGTCACTCCCGCCCGGTCCTCGGCGGGGTTCAGCGCCTCACAGCGCGTCCACGGCGCGGGCGGCGCTCTCGGTCGCGCGCTCCAGGTCGTCGGCGGCCCGGCCGATCCGGCGGGCCGAGTCGGTCACCTGCCGTCCCAGGCGCTCCGCCTCCACGAACACCTTCACGGCGAGCACCGCGAGAACGGCGAGACCCAGGAAACCCACGGCAACCGCGAACATCGGCCAGAACATGACGCCGAGCCTAGACCGTCGGGCCGCCGGTCCTGAACGCCGGTCCGGGAGCCGCTAGACGGTGGAGTGCAGCCGCAGGGTCCTGACCCCGCCGCCGGTGAGCAGTTCCACGACCCGCTCCCCCGCCGGCTTGCGGACCGCGGAGCCGCACTCGGGGCACGTGAACGAGTAGAAGGTGGTGCGGCTCGTGGCGCCGATGGCGAGGCGCAGGGCGCTCGCGGCGAGCTCGAAGCGGCCTCGGCAGTCGGGGCAGCCCGCCTTGAACACGACCGGGGACACCCTCCTCATGCCGGCGAACGCGGACGCCGCCGTCATGCCCGGCACCGCCGGCCGCGCGGACTCGCTCACAGTGCTCGCTCCTGCCTGTCGTGCCGCTCCGCGCCCGGTCCGTCGGGCGTCCCGGCCGCCTCGATCCCGTCGTACGCCGCCAGCGCCTCGCGGGCCGCCCGCCGGGCGCTGTCGGCCAGCTCGGGCGGGGAGACGATCCGCCCGTCGCGCCCGAGCCGCAGCGCCAGCCGCCGCAGGGACGCCGGGTCGGGGGTGCGCAGGGCGATGCGCAGCCCGCCGTCGGCCAGCTCCTCCGCACTGTCGTGGGGGTAGTACTCGGCGACCCAGCGCCCGCCCGGGCCGACCTCCACGACGACCTCCGGGTCCTCGGCGGCGGGCTGCACCAGCCCTTCGGAGAGGTCCCGCAGCTCGACCTCGGGCGGCGCGGACGGCTCGTCCAGGATGCGGATCTCGGCGACCCGGTCGAGCCGGAAGGTGCGCCGGGCCTCGGACCGGCGGCACCAGGCCTCCACGTAGGTGTGCCCGACGCTGACCAGCCGGATGGGGTCGATCTCGCGCTCGGTGAGCTCGTCGCGGGCCGGTGAGTAGTAGCGGATCCACAGCCGGCGGCGCTCGGAGATCGCCCGGTCCACGTCGGCGAAGACACCGCCCTCGGACTCGAAGGTGACGGACAGGCGCGAGCTGGCGCCCGCGGCCTCACCGGCCGAGGTCTCCACCTTGGCGGTCGCCCGCAGCAGCGCCTGCCGGTCGCTCTCGCGCAGTCCGGGCAGGGTCGCCACGGCCCGGGCCGCGACGAGCAGCGCGGTGGCCTCGTCGGCGGCCAGCCGCAGCGGCTCGGCGGCGTCCGCGCCGAGGGCGGCGGGATTGTGCCACCAGATGCGCTCGCCGTCGGTGTCGATGTCGAGCAGATCGCCGCCGCGGAAGCTGGTGCCGCACATGGGCAGCACGTCGAGGTCGGAGACCAGCTCGTCCTCGGTGATGCCGAAGGCGCGCGCGACGTCCTCGACGCGGGCGCCGGGGCGCTCCCGCAGATACGTCACCAAGGACAGCATCCGTCGGGTCTGGTCGATGGCGTTCACGGGCCTGACCGGTTTGCCTGCCACTGTGTTGTCCGCTCCCCCTCAGCCCTTGGCCACGGCACGCAGCCGGTCCACCACGTCCGCACGCAACTCCGCGGGCTCCAGCACCACCACGTCCGGCCCGAACTCCACCAGCCAGGCGTCCAGACCGTGCCCGTACGGGATCTCCAACTCGTCCCAGCCGTCGCCGAGTTCCCGCACGGCCGTGGCCTTGGCCCGCAGGGGGTAGCCCGCGCCCGTGCGCAGCCGGATCAGCGCGGAACGGTCGGCGGTCTCCCCCGCCCAGCTCGCGACCGTCTCGCGGACGGTGACGACGTCGGGCACGGGGGCGGTGAACCGCGCGGCGCGCGAACGGACCTTGCCGGTGATCCGCGACAGCCGGAAGACCCGTTCGGCACCGCGGTCGCTGTCGAACCCGGCCAGGTACCAGTGGCCGCGCCAGCACTCCAGCGCCCAGGGCTCGACGTGCCGGACCTCGGGCTGGGCCGCGTTGGCCTTGCGGTAGTCGAAGACGACCGGGCGACGGTCCCGGCAGGCCAGCATCAGCGGCTCGAAGGCGGCCTCGTGCACGGGAATGCGCGGCTCCAGCGCGCTGTGCGCCTCGTACGGGTCGACGTCCTCGGGCAGCCCGGCCGCGCGCAGCTTCTGCAACGCGCCGCTCGCGGCACCGGCCAGCCTGGCCTGCTGCCACACCTTGGCGGCCAGACCGAGCGCGGCGGCCTCCTCGGCGTCCAGGGTGATGGGCGGCAGGCGGTTGCTGTCGCGGCGGGCCAGGTAGCCGACCTCGCCGTCGAGGCTCTCGACGGTCTCGATGACGAGCCCGAGCTCCCGCAGGTCGTCCTTGTCCCGCTCGAACATGCGATTGAAGGAGTCGTCGGAGCCGGCCGCACCCTGCCCCGACCTGGAGGCCTCGACGTAAGCCTCGATGGAGTCACGCAGCTCACGCTTGCTGAGGGGCCGCCGCGTCCCGAGCAGACACAGCGCCAGGTTCATCAGCCGCTCGGCCTTGGCAATGGCCATCGACGCCCTTCTCCCTATGGTGCTTACGACGGATGACCGTACCGCCCCGGAGCGGCGCGGCAAAAGCCGAGGGCCCATGCCCGAGCAGGCATGGACCCTGGATGACCGGCTCTGATCACTGTCCGTTCGGACGTCGATCAGACTCCGAGCAGATCGACCACGAAGATCAGCGTCTCGCCGGGCTTGATGGCCGGGGTCGGGCTCTGGTCGCCGTAGGCGAGGTGGGCCGGGATG
This sequence comes from Streptomyces ambofaciens ATCC 23877, assembly GCF_001267885.1. Lineage (NCBI taxonomy): Bacteria > Bacillati > Actinomycetota > Actinomycetes > Kitasatosporales > Streptomycetaceae > Streptomyces > Streptomyces ambofaciens. Next base: position 1,744,220 of record NZ_CP012382.1, read on the forward strand.
GTCAGCTGGCGACGGCCGCCGACCTTCATGCCCTGCACGCCCTGGTCCCAGCCCGCGATGACGCGGCCGCCACCGAGCGGGAAGCGGAACGGCGTACCGCGGTTCCAGCTGGCGTCGAACTCCTCGCCCGTGCTGAACGCCACGCCCACGTAGTGGACGGTCACGGTCTGACCGGCCTGCGCAACCGGGCCGTCGCCCTCCCAGATGTCCTTGATCTCGAGGTCCGCCGGGGGCTCGCCGCCCGGGAAGTCGACCTCGGGCTTGTCGATGCTCACGTGTTCAGCTCCTGCTTGTGTACGGAAAGGCAACGGGCCAAGTCTTACATCCCCGAGGGGTCACATCTTCGCCAGGATGTCGACGGAGAAGACCAGCGTGGAGTCCTTCTCGATGCCGCTGCCCTGCGGCGGGTTGTCGCCGTAGCCCAGGTCGGGCGGGATGACGATGAGGACGCGGCTGCCGACCTTCTTCCCGGTCAGGCCCTGCGACCAGCCCTTGACGACCTGCTGGAGCGAGAACGACGTCAGCTGCTTCCTGGCGTACGTGGAGTCGAACTCCTTGCCGCCGTCCCACACCACGCCCTTGTACTGCACGAGCACGCTGTCCTGGGCGCCGACCTCGGCGCCGTCGCCCTCCAGGACGTACTCGGCGACGAGCTTCTTCGGCGCGTCGGCCTTGGGCACCTGGATGGAGGGCGCCTTGCCGTCGGTGTTGGTGCCGACCTCGGGCAGGGCCGCGTCGTCCTGGGGGACCTTCTTGCCCTTGGCGGAGCTCTTGGCGTTGAAGGTGTCCTGGACGTCGACCACGAACACCAGCGTGTCAGTGCCCTTGATGCCCGCGTCCTCGTTGCCCTGCTTGCCGTATCCCCAGGTGGGGGGCACGGAGAACTGGACCCGGCTGCCGGTCTTCCTGCCCGCGAGCGCGTACCGCCAGCCCTCGATGATGCTGCCCTGGGCGAGCTGGATGACCAGCGGGGTCTTGCGGTCGTAGGAGTTGTCGAAGACCTTGGCGCTGCTCCAGATCTGGCCGAGGTAGTTGGCGACCACGAAGTCGTTCTCGGCGACCGCCTTGCCGCCGCCGGCGATGACGGTCTTCACCGCGAGGTCCTTGGACGGGTCGCCGCTGCCCTTGGCGACGGTCGGCTTCTCGTCGAACTTCGTTCCCGCGGTGATCGCCGGCAGCGGACCGTCGACGATCTTCGGGGACGGCGGTGCCGACGTGCCCGACGCCTCGGGCGAGGCGCTGTCGCCGGCACTGCTCGAGCCGGAGTCGTCGTCGCCGCACGCGGCGAGTGTGACCAGTCCGGCGGGGACGGCGATGAGGAGTGAGCGTCGGCGCACGGTGGGGGCCTCGTAATCGGTGTCGGGTCGATCCTGCGGGACGGGGGTGCGCGCAACTCTACGACGCGAGAAGGGCACCGTACGGTTAACGTACGGTGCCCGTGTGGCGTTCCGCCCCTTCGTGCGGGGCGGGTGCCCGCCTCGTCCTCGCCCGGCTCACATCCCGGCGATCAGCTTCTCCACCCGGTCGTCCACGGAGCGGAACGGGTCCTTGCACAACACGGTGCGCTGCGCCTGGTCGTTGAGCTTGAGGTGGACCCAGTCGACGGTGAAGTCCCGGCGCTGTTCCTGGGCCCGCCGGATGAAGTCGCCGCGCAGCCGGGCCCGAGTGGTCTGCGGCGGGACGGACTTGCCCTCGAAGATCTTCAAGTCGTTGGCGACCCGGGCCGCCTGCCCCTTCTTCTCGAGCAGGTAGTACAGGCCACGACGACGGTGGATGTCGTGGTAGGCGAGGTCTATCTGGGCCACCCGGGGGTGCGACATGGTCATGTTGTGCTTGGCCCGGTACCGCTCCAGGAGCTTGTACTTCATGACCCAGTCGATCTCGGTGCCGATGCGGTCGAGGTCTTCCGCCTCGATCGCGTCCAGTGTGCGGCCCCAGAGCTCCAGCACGCGCTCGACGGTGCCGGTGCGGATGCCGCGGCGCTCGCAGAAGTCCACGGCCTTCTCGTAGTACTCCCGCTGCACCTCCAGCGCCGACGCCTCCCGGCCGCTGGCCAGGCGCACCTTCCGCCGGCCGGTGATGTCGTGGCTGACCTCGCGGATCGCCCGGATCGGGTTCTCCAGGGTCAGGTCGCGCATCACCGTGCCCGCCTCGATCATGCGCAGCACGAGATCGGTGGCACCGACCTTGAGCAGCATGGTCGTCTCGGACATGTTGGAGTCGCCCACGATGACGTGCAGCCGCCGGTAGCGCTCGGCGTCCGCGTGCGGTTCGTCGCGGGTGTTGATGATCGGACGGGAGCGGGTGGTCGCCGAGGAGACTCCCTCCCAGATGTGCTCGGCCCGCTGGCTGACGCAGTACACGGCACCGCGCGGCGTCTGCAGCACCTTGCCGGCCCCGCACAGCAGCTGCCTGGTCACCAGGAAGGGAATGAGGATGTCCGCGAGACGGGAGAACTCCCCGTGCCGGGCCACGAGGTAGTTCTCATGGCACCCGTAGGAGTTTCCCGCGGAGTCGGTGTTGTTCTTGAAGAGGTAGACGTCGCCCGCGATTCCCTCCTCGTGCAGGCGTCGTTCGGCGTCCACCAGGAGTCCTTCGAGAATGCGCTCGCCCGCTTTGTCGTGGGTGACGAGCTCGATCACGTTGTCACATTCGGGTGTGGCGTATTCCGGATGTGATCCCACGTCGAGATAGAGGCGGGCTCCGTTGCGCAGAAAGACATTGCTGCTGCGGCCCCATGACACGACACGGCGGAAGAGGTACCGCGCCACCTCGTCAGGCGACAGGCGGCGCTGTCCCCTGAACGTGCACGTGACGCCGTACTCGTTCTCCAGCCCGAAAATGCGGCGGTCCATGACTGAACATTACGCCTGATGACCCGAACTGAAACGGGGTTCGACGGCACGGTTTGGATCATTTTCCGATGAAGCCGCAACCACCGCTTGCTGGGCGGGAGCTGCGAGGACCCGTCCGGTGCAGGCCAGGACGAGCAGGGACACGAGGCCGGCCGCCCCGGGCAGGGCGAAGCCCCACACCGCCCCACCGTGCTCGACCACCGGCCCGGCGAGGCCCGTTCCCACCGAGGCGCCCACGGTGAAGGTCGTCACCAGCCAGGAGAAGGCCTCCGTCACCGTGCCCCGCGGCGCGTGCCGGTCGACCAGGACGAACGCACAGGCGATGCAGGGCGCCAGGAAGACGCCCGCGAGCACCGTGAGCAGCACCATGGCGAACGCGTCCGGCATCAGCAGCAGCGGCAGGTAACAGACCGCCAGCAGCGCCACCAGCACCCGCAGTCGCCGCGCCGGGTCACCGGTCCACGGCCGGGCCCCGTACACCGCACCGCCGACCAGCGCGCCGAGGCCCAGGGCTGCCATCAGCCAGCCGTAGACCGCGTCACCGCCGTGCGCGTCCGCGTAGGGCACGGAGGCGACCGTGATGGACCCGAGCGCCATCCCGATGAACAGGAAGGCGCCCAGCAGCGCCAGCAGCCCGGACGAGCGCAGCGCGCCCAGCCAGTGCGCCTCGCGCGGCGCCGACCGCCACGCGCGCGAGGGCGGCGAGACCACCACGGACAACGCGCCGAGCACCCCCACCGCGTTCAGCACGAGCAGGGCCACCAGCGGTGACCAGAGCGACACGCACACCGTCACGAGCAGCGGCCCGACGGTGAACATGACCTCCTGCGCGATGGCGTCCATGGCGTACGCGGTGTGCACCTGGTCCTCCTTGCCGAGGACGCTCGGCCACAGGGCCCGCAGCCCGCCCTCCAGCGGCGGCGTGAACAGCCCCGCCGTCCCCACCGCCGCGTACGCGAGCCAGACCGCACCGGTGCCGGCGAAGGCGAACACCCCCATGGCGACCCCCGACAGCACGGCGGCCGGCAGCTGCACCCGCGGCTGCCCGTGCAGGTCCACGAGCCGCCCCAGCACGGGCTGCCCCACGGCGTTGGCGACCCCGTACACGGCGGCCAGCGCGCCCGCGAGGCTGTAGGAGCCGCCCTCGGCCCGTACGAACAGCACGATCGCGATCGCCGCGGTGGCGTTGGGCAGCCGCCCCACCAGCGTGCCGACGAGCAGCCGCACGGCATGCCGCGCCCGGAGGATGTCCAGGTATCCGGCGACCACGGCCGCCCCCTTTCCCAGAACCCCGCGAGTCCCGACCTCGCCGAGGTTGTACGTATAACTACCTCGGTCATACGTACCATGTCGCCTGTTCACGAGTCCAGACGAACGAGTCCACACGAAAGCGCAGGCGCACGGTGGCACGAGGCAGCACCCGCCCGACCAGCCGGGACGTCGCCCAGGCCGCAGGGGTCTCCCAGGCCGCGGTCTCCCTGGTGCTGGGCGACAAGTGGCGCGGCCGCGTGTCGGAGCCCACCGCCCAGCGGGTCCGCGAGGCGGCTCTCGAGCTGGGCTACCGCCCCAACCTCGCCGCCCGCAACCTCCGCCTCGGTCGCACCCGCACGGTCCTCCTGGTCGTTCCCGCGCTGACCACGGAGTTCTTCGCGGAGGTCTACACGGGCGCCGCGCGGGTCGCCGCCGAGCACGGGTTCGGCGTGGTGCTCTACCCCTCCCCCGAGGGCGTGGGCCCGGCCAGGGATCCCTTCGCCTCCGCCGCGGCGGCCCTGGACGGCGTCATCGCGTCGTCCATGGCGGCCGACGCGCTCACCGCCATCCGGGGCGACCAGCTGCCGCTGGTGATGCTGGACAGCGACCCGCAGGGCAGCCTGGGCGCCGCGACGGTCAACCTGGACATCGCCGACGGCATCCGCCAGGTCACGGAGCACCTGCTGTCGCTGGGACACCGCCGCTTCCTCCACCTGGCGGCCGACGTCCCGTCCTGGACCTTCGAGATCCGTGCCCGGGAACTGTCGGCACGGCTGTCCGCCGTCCCCGGCGCCGGCCTCCGCACCGCACACGCCCCCATCTCCGTCGCGGGCGCCCTGGCCGCCACGGAGGCGGCTCTGGCGGCACCCGGGCCCCGGCCCACGGCGCTCGTCTGCGACGACGACAAACTGGCGGTCGGCGCGTACAAGGCGGCCCGGCGGGCCGGGCTCCGTGTCCCCGACGACCTGTCGGTCACCGGTCTGGACGACCTGGGCCTGGCCACGGCCATCGACCCCGAGCTGACCACCGTCCGCCTGGACGCCGAGCTCTTCGGCGAACGCGGCATGCGGGCCCTGCTGGCGGTCATGGAGGGCCGGTCCCCGGAGGAGGGGGACATCCCGGTGCACCTGGTGGTACGGGGCTCCACGGCACCGCCCTCGTGAGACCACCCGGGCCCCGCGAGGCCACCCGGGCCGCGCGAGGCCGGGCAGGGAGCCGCGTACGGCCGGAGGAGGGCCGTCGGGCGTGGCCGCCCGTGACGGTCGGCGCGTCGGCCCGGCACGGCTCGTCGCGGACCGACTCCGCGCCGTTCGGAGGGTGGGTCGCCGGGCAGGGCCCGACCGTCCCGGGACGCGCGACGCCGGGCGCCGGCCACGACGTCACCGACTCCGCTCAGGTGCCCGCGGGCGCCCGCACAGGCGCCGCGGGCACCCCCGCGCTACTTCTCCCCGCCGTCGCTCTCGTCCTCGACGTCGTCCGCCAGGGTCGACGTCCCCGATCCGGCGTCCAGCAGCCGCGAGAGCTGACCGCCCACGATGCGCTTGAACTTCCGCTTCTGCGGACGGGTGCGGTCCAGCACCGCGACCTCCAGCCGCTCCGCCGGGATCTCCCGCTCACTGCCGTTGGTGTCGCGGGACAGCGCCTGGACCGCCAGCTTCAGCGCCTCGGCCAGGGTCATGTCGTCGCGGTGCCGCTGATCCAGGTAGCCGCTGATCTGCTCGGCGTTGCCGCCGACCGCGACCGAGCCGTGCTCGTCCACGATCGAGCCGTCGTGCGGCAGCCGGTAGATCTGGTCGCCGTCGGCGCTCTCGCCGACCTCCGCGACGACCAGCTCCACCTCGTACGGCTTCTCGGCCTGGCTGGAGAAGATCGTGCCCAGCGTCTGGGCGTAGACGTTGGCCAGGCCCCGGGCCGTCACGTCGTCGCGGTCGTACGTGTACCCGCGAAGGTCGGCGTAGCGCACCCCGCCGATCCGCAGGTTCTCGTACTCGTTGTACTTGCCGGCGGCCGCGAAGCCGATCCGGTCGTAGATCTCGCTGAACTTGTGCAGCGCGCGGGACGGGTTCTCGCCGACGAACACGATGCCGTCGGCGTACTGCAGCACGACCAGGCTGCGGCCACGGGCGATGCCCTTGCGGGCGTACTCCGCCCGGTCGGCCATGGCCTGCTGGGGTGAGACATAGAACGGCGTCGACACCGGTTATCCGTCCCTTTCTGTCGAAGTCACTGGACCACCTGACAACACGAACGCGCCCGTTACAGCAGCGCGGCCCGCGGGCCGTCGGGCTGCTCGAGCCGCCGCTCCAGCACCGAGCGGGCCAGCCGTGCGGACTCGTCGTCGCCGAGCCGCCGGAAGCCGTCCTCGGTGATCACAGTGATGATCGGGTAGATCCGGCGGGCGACATCGGGACCACCGGTCGCCGAGTCGTCGTCTGCCGCGTCGTACAGCGCCTGGACCACGAGGGTGGTGGCCTGCTCCTCGGTCAGGTCGTCACGGAACAGCTTCTTCATCGCGCCGCGCGCGAAGACCGAGCCCGAACCCGTGGTCGCGAAGTTCCGCTCCTCGGACCGGCCGCCCGTCACGTCGTACGAGAAGATGCGGCCCCGGCCCCGGTCCACGTCGTAACCGGCGAAGAGCGGCACCACGGCCAGCCCCTGCATGGCCATGCCGAGATTGGACCTGATCATGGTCGACAGGCGGTTCGCCTTGCCCTCGAGGGACAGCTGCGCGCCCTCGACCTTCTCGAAGTGCTCCAGCTCCAGCTGGAAGAGTTTCACCATCTCCACGGCCAGACCCGCCGTGCCGGCGATGCCCACCGCCGAGTACTCGTCGGCCGGGAACACCTTCTCGATGTCCCGCTGCGCGATCATGTTGCCCATGGTGGCCCGCCGGTCACCGGCGAGGACGACCCCACCGGGGAACGTGACCGCCACGATCGTGGTGCCGTGCGGCGCCTCGATCACACCCTGCACCGGCGGCAGCTGCCGGTTGCCCGGGAGCATCTCCGGCTGGTGCTCGCCGAGGAAGTCCATGAACGAAGAGGACCCGGGCGTCAGGAAGGCAGCTGGTAGACGCCCGTTGCTACGAGTGTTGGCTTCCACGCGATTCCTTCCACGTATGCGACAGCTGTGTCACGGACCCTACCCGCCCGACGGCGGTGATCCACATACTCGGCGGGAACCACGGAACGATCACTCCGGCCCCCGCCCGAGGCCGCGCGCGGCGCGGCTCCGCACCGCACCGCGCACGACACCTCACGTTCTGCTCGTCCGCCCCTCACGCGGCCCACGGGCCGTCGGAGCGAAGGTGAAGCAGGCCCGAAGGGCGGCCTACTGGCCACCCTTCTGCACGAAGGACCGCACGAAGTCCTCCGCGTTCTCCTCCAGGACGTCGTCGATCTCGTCCAGGACGGAGTCCACGTCGTCGTTCAGCTTCTCCTGACGCTCCTTGAGGTCCTCGGAGGCCTGCGCGTCCTGCGCCTGCTCCTCGACCTCCTCCGTGGAACGCGTGGCCTTCTGCTGCCCGCCGCCGGTGTCCTTGGTCGCCATATCCCTCACCCCGCTCGGTTCGCCCGACACAGTTGCTCGGTCAAGATCAGACCCTACAAGCCGGGTCCGACATCGGCCCCGCAGTTCGTCCAACGAACGGGGGCCATCTCGATGGTTCCCGGACCAGGTGCCTTTCACCCTGTCCGGCGATCTCCTCCCGGGTACCCGCTCGGCGCCGTCACCCGCCGGACAGGACCTTGACCAGGTCTTCCGCGGTACGGCAGCGGTCCAGGAGCTCCTTGACGTGATTACGCGTTCCGCGAAGCGGTTCCAGGGTTGGCACCCGCTGGAGCGAGTCCCGGCCCGGCAGATCGAAGATCACCGAGTCCCAGGAGGCTGCCGCGACGTCGTCCGCGTACTGCTCCAGACAGCGTCCGCGGAAGTAGGCGCGCGTGTCCTCCGGCGGCTTCGTACGGGCCCGCTCGACCTCCGGCTCGTCCAGCAGCCGCTTGATGCGGCCGCGGTCCACCAGACGGTTGTACAGGCCCTTGTCGGGCCGCACGTCGGCGTACTGGAGGTCCACGAGGTGCAGGCGGGCCGCGTCCCAGTCCAGGTCGTCCCGGCGCCGGTAGCCCTCCATGAGCTCGCGCTTGGCGACCCAGTCCAGCTCGCCGGCCAGGCTCATCGGGTTGTTCTCGAGCCGGTTGAGCGTGTCCTCCCAGCGGATCAGGACGTCCTTGGTCTGGTCGTCGGCGTCCGCGCCGTACCGCTCCTCGACGTACTTGCGGGCCAGCTCGAAGTACTCCATCTGAAGCTGGACGGCGGTCAGCGTCCGGCCGCTGCGCAGCGTGACCAGGCGCTTCAGCGTCGGGTCGTGCGAGACCTGGTGCAGCGTCCGCACCGGCTGGTCCACGGCCAGGTCGACGGCGATGAAGCCGTCCTCGATCATCGAGAGCACCAGCGCCGTCGTGCCCAGCTTGAGGTAGGTCGAGATCTCGGACAGGTTCGCGTCGCCGATGATCACGTGCAGGCGCCGCCACTTCTCGGCGTCCGCGTGCGGTTCGTCGCGGGTGTTGATGATCGGCCGCTTCAGCGTCGTCTCCAGGCCCACCTCGACCTCGAAGTAGTCCGCGCGCTGACTGAGCTGGAAGCCGTGCTCGTGCCCGTCCTGGCCGATGCCGACGCGGCCGGCTCCGGTGAAGACCTGGCGGGAGACGAAGAAGGGCGTCAGGTGGCGCACGATGTCCGAGAAGGCGGTCTCCCGCTTCATCAGGTAGTTCTCGTGCGTGCCGTACGAGGCGCCCTTGTTGTCGGTGTTGTTCTTGTACAGGTGGATCGGCTGTGCGCCGGGAAGCTGGGCCGCCCGCTCGGCGGCCTCGGCCATGATCCGCTCACCGGCCTTGTCCCACAGCACCGCGTCCCGCGGGTTGGTGACCTCCGGAGCGCTGTATTCGGGGTGGGCGTGGTCGACGTAGAGCCGCGCACCGTTGGTGAGGATGACGTTGGCCAGGCCGATGTCCTCGTCGGTGAGCTGGCTCGAGTCGGCGACCTCACGGGCGAGGTCGAAGCCTCGCGCGTCCCGCAGCGGGTTCTCCTCCTCGAAGTCCCAGCGGGCCCGGCGGGCCCGGTGCATCGCCGCCGCGTAGGCGTTGACGATCTGGGACGAGGTGAGCATGGCATTGGCGTTCGGGTGGCCGGGGACGGAGATTCCGTACTCCGTCTCGATGCCCATTACTCGCCGTACGGTCATGCGGCCCTCCTTGCCCGGCGACGCCCGTCCTGGGCGCCGCTCAAGTACCGCTGGCGCTCCGATGCGTATGCGGTGCCCGTCCCCGCACTGCGCGACTCGGCGGTATGGAAGAGCCTAGAACGCCTTTGCGCTGGTGGGGAGATCATTTGCGGCATTGCCTTGCTCCAGTCGGGGCTCCGGAAAACAGTCGGCTGCGGGTACCCACCAAGGGCACCCGCAGCCGCCCCGCCTTTTACAGGTACTGACCGGTGTTCGCCACCGTGTCGATGGAGCGTCCGGTGTCCGCGCCCTGCTTTCCGGTGACGAGCGTACGGATGTACACGATCCGCTCGCCCTTCTTTCCGGAGATGCGGGCCCAGTCGTCCGGGTTGGTGGTGTTGGGCAGGTCCTCGTTCTCCTTGAACTCGTCCACACAAGCCTGGAGGAGGTGGGAGACGCGAAGGCCCTTCTGGTTCTTGTCGAGGAAGTCCTTGATCGCCATCTTCTTGGCGCGGCCCACGATGTTCTCGATCATGGCGCCGGAATTGAAGTCCTTGAAGTAGAGGACTTCCTTGTCGCCATTGGCGTAGGTGACCTCCAGGAAGCGGTTCTCCTCGGATTCGGCGTACATGTGTTCCACCGCCGTCTGGATCATGCTCTGGACGGTGGCCGCCTTGTCCTTCTCGTGCTCCGTGAGGTCGTCGACGTGGAGCGGGAGACGCTCGGTGAGGTACTTGCCGAAGATGTCCTTGGCCGCCTCGGCGTCCGGACGTTCGATCTTGATCTTCACGTCGAGCCGGCCGGGCCGCAGGATGGCGGGGTCGATCATGTCCTCACGGTTGGAGGCACCGATCACGACCACGTTCTGCAGGCCTTCCACACCGTCGATCTCGGCGAGCAGCTGCGGGACGATGGTGTTCTCCACGTCCGAGCTGACACCGGAGCCGCGGGTGCGGAAGAGGGACTCCATCTCGTCGAAGAAGACGATGACGGGGGTGCCCTCGCTGGCCTTCTCACGGGCCCGCTGGAAGACCAGGCGGATCTGCCGCTCGGTCTCACCGACGTACTTGTTGAGAAGCTCCGGGCCCTTGATGTTGAGGAAGAAGCTCTTGCCGGCGGCCTGGCCGGTCACCTCGGCGACCTTCTTCGCCAGCGAATTGGCGACCGCCTTGGCGATGAGCGTCTTGCCGCATCCGGGGGGCCCGTAGAGCAGGACGCCCTTGGGCGGACGCAGCTCGTGCTCCTTGAAGAGGTCGGGGTAGAGATAGGGGAGCTCGACGGCGTCGCGGATCATCTCGATCTGTCCGCCGAGGCCGCCGATCTGCTCGTAGCCGATGTCGGGGACCTCTTCGAGGACGAGCTCCTCGACCTCGCTCTTGGGCACGACCTCGTAGACGTAGCCGGAGCGGGGTTCGAGCAGGAGGGCGTCGCCGGGGCGGATGGTGATGCCCCGCAGCGGCTCGGCGAGCCGCACCACCCTCTCCTCGTCGGTGTGACCGAGCACCAGGGCCCGCTCGCCGTCCTCGAGGATCTCCTTGAGGGTGACGATGTCACCGACGCTCTCGTACTCCATGGCCTCGACCACGTTGAGAGCCTCGTTGAGCATCACTTCCTGGCCGCGCCGGAGCTCGTCGAGCTCGACGCTCGGGCTGACGTTCACCCGGAGTTTGCGGCCGCCGGTGAAGATGTCGGCGGTGCCGTCCTCGTTGGCCTGCAGGAAGACACCGAAGCCTGCCGGTGGCTGGGCCAGCCGGTCGACCTCCTCCTTGAGGGCCACGATCTGGTCGCGGGCCTCGCGGAGGGTACCGGCGAGTCGCTCGTTCTGGGCGGACACGCCGGCCAGATTGGTCTGCAGTTCGACGATCCGCTCTTCGAGAATTCTCGTATGCCGCGGAGATTCGGCGAGCTTGCGTCGCAGGACGGCGATCTCCTGCTCAAGGTAGGCCACCTGCCCGGCCGGGTCGTCGGACCCGCGTCCCGGGCGGATGCCGCGGTTCATGTCGTCGTCGTGGGCTGCCACGGTCCTCACCTCCTCCATGGGGAGCTGGACGCTTCCAGACCCTACCTGGGTGGGTGTCGATTGAAACCCCTAGATCACAAAGACTGTCGGGGTGTGTCCGATCTTCACCCTTGCGCTCTCCCTCACGCCAGGGGAATACCCACCGAACGTGAATGGAACCCAGCCGGAGGTAGGGTCGAAGCGTTCAACACCCGTCAGAGCTGGCCGGATTCCCGAAGGGCTCGACGCAGGAAACGGCAGGAGAGATGAGCGTGCAGCAGGAGGCCGGAGTCGACGGCGAGGCACTCGAGGTCTGGATCGACCAGGACCTGTGTACCGGCGACGGCATCTGCGCGCAGTACGCGCCCGAGGTGTTCGAGCTGGACATCGACGGTCTGGCCTACGTCAAGGGCGCGGACGACGAGCTCCTCCAGAGCAAGGGGGCGACAACGCCCGTGCCGTTGCCGCTTCTCACGGACGTGGTCGACTCCGCGAAGGAGTGTCCGGGCGAGTGCATCCACGTGCGTCGCGTTTCGGACAGGACCGAGGTCTACGGCCCAGACACAGAGTGACCGAACCGTTACTCATTCTGCACGCTGCGTGACCACTGTCGGCCGGGTCGCACTGTCTGCCGCGGGAGCACCGGTCATACGGTGCGCGCCTGGGACGGCGTGTCGCGGACGAACGCGCCGTTCTTCCACTGCCACTTCACGTCGTCCGTGACGTCGGGGCAGCAACTGGGCACGTCGGCCGACGAGTAGCCGAGGAGCGTGGCGCGGACGACGCCGGCACGCACGGCGAAGTCGGTGACCGTCCGCCGGTCCCGGGGGTCCACGAGGGTGGCGACGACGCGGGGCTCACCGCCGTCGGCACCGCGCGTGAGGACGTACACACCGTCGGGCGGGGTGCCCATGGGCGCGTCGCAGTGCACGACGGCCACCGTCTCCGGCCGGCCGTCGCCGTCGAGGTCGCCGGAGGCCTTCTTCTGCACCACCGCCTTGACCGGACCGCACTCCAGGGGGAAGGCGACGGCCGCCGGATCGGGGGGTGCGATGTGGGCCGGGGCGTTCTTCTTCTCGGGCACGGCGGTCTGCGCCGCCGTCGCGGCGTCGGGCTGCAGGACCGAGGACAGGGCGACGACTCCGGCGAGGGCCGTGGCGGTGGCGACCCAGTGGATCGGACGGGTGTGCGTGTGCGACAGGTCCGGAACGGCGGGGTGCTGCACGAGGAGTGTCTCCTGTGAGGGCTGTGCCGGCGGGGTGTGGCCAGCATCGTGCCACACGTCACAGTGCGGGGGAACGGTGGGGTGGGTAGTCGGTCCGGTTGCGCCGCCTCGCGCCGCCTCGCGCCGCCTCGCGCCGCCCCCGCACCCCCGCACCCTCGCCTCGGGTCGCCTCGGGGCCAAGACGGCGGCGCCGTGGTGGAGTTCCCGAGGGGTCTCGGGAACTCCACCACGGCGCTTGTACGTTGTAGGCGGCACCGGGCCGCCCCGGGCCGGCGTCTAGCGGCCGGAGCCTCCGCCGGCGTTGGGGCCGTCGTAGTCCTCGCCGTAGGCGCCCTTGGCGGGGCGGCGGCGGCGCATGGGCGGCTCGACGCCGTCCGCGAGGCGGCGGGCGGTGAGCAGGAAGCCGGTGTGGCCGATCATCCGGTGGTCCGGGCGGACGGCCAGGCCCTCGACGTGCCAGTTGCGGATCATCGTCTCCCAGGAGGTCGGCTCGTTGAAGCAGCCGATCTCGCGGATGGACTCGACGGTCCGCGCGAGCTGGGTGGTGGTCGCCACGTAGCAGCACAGGATGCCGCCGGGCACGAGTGCCTTCTTGACGACGTCCAGGCACTCCCACGGGGCGAGCATGTCGAGGATGACGCGGTCGACGTCCGTGTCGGACAGGTTGTCCTGGAGGTCGCCCACGGTGAGCTGCCAGGCGGGGTGCGGCCCGCCGAAGTAGCGCTCCACGTTCTGCTGGGCGATCTCGGCGAAGTCCTCGCGGCGCTCGTAGGAGTGCAGCATGCCCTGGTCGCCGATGGCGCGCAGCAGGAAGCTGCTCAGGGAGCCCGAGCCGACCCCGGCCTCCACGACGCGCGCGCCGGGGAAGATGTCGGCGAAGGCGAGGATCTGCCCCGCGTCCTTCGGGTAGACGACGGCTGCCCCGCGGGGCATGGACAGGACGTAGTCGGGGAGCAGGGGGCGCAGCGCGAGGTAGGCGACGTTCCCGGTGGTGCGGACAACGCTGCCCTCGGGAGCACCGATCAGTTCGTCGTGGGGGAAGGAACCCTTGTGGGTGTGGAAGTTCTTCCCGGCCTCGAGCGTGAACGTGTAGTGGCGGCCCTTGGGGTCGGTCAGCTGAACCTGGTCCCCGACCTTGAAGGGCCCGCGCCTGCGGGCGGCACCGGTCGGTTCGGACATGTGACCAGCCTACCGGTCCCCGGCGGGGCCGCCGACCACGGCGGAGGTCAGGACGGGCGGGCCATGGCCTTGACGAAGGCGCGCTCCACGTCGGCCGCGGACAGCACGCCGTAGATCTCGCCGGTCTCCTCGACCACCAGGTACTCGGTGGCCGGGTTGGCGCGCAGGGCGTCCAGGAGTTCCTCGCCCGAGAGCTCGGCCGAGACGCGCATGCCGTCGGTGAGGTCCTGGGCGAGGCCGCTGACCGGCACCCAGGGGCGGCGGTGCTCGGGTACGCCGACGATGGCGGCCTCGCGGACCAGGGAGACGGGGATGCCGTCGGCGTCCACGACGACCAGGGCGCGGGCCCCCGAGGCGTTGGCACGCCGCAGGGCTTCGGAGAGCGGCGTGTCGGCCGGGACGGGGACGGCGCGCCGGGTGAGGGCGCGGGCGCGCAGCTCCGGGAGGTGTTCGCGCAGGCGGGCCATGCGGAGGCTGTTCCCGGCGCCGGTCCAGATGATCGCGGCGAGGATCGCGGCGAGCAGGGCGTCCATCACCGTGTCCATGCCGACGTCGTCCACGGCGCCGGAGCCGAGGGCGCTGGTGACCAGGGGCAGTCCGACCAGGACGGCGATGGCGAGGGCCCGGCCGACCCAGGCCGCGGCGACCGTGCCGGTCATCGGCTTGCCGGTGATCTTCCAGACGACGGCACGGAGCATCCGGCCGCCGTCGAGCGGGAGACCGGGGAGCAGGTTGAACGCGGCCACGAGGAGGTTGGAGATCATCAGGCCGGCCAGCAGCACGCCGGGGACCGTGCCGGGCTCGACGGGGAGCATGGCGACGTAGAAGACGCCGGCCAGGACGAGGGAGAGCAGCGGGCCGACGAAGGCCAGCACGAACTCGCGGCCGGGGGTCTCGGCCTCCTTCTCGATCTCGGAGACGCCGCCGAAGAACTGGAGCTGGATGCGGCGGACCGGGAGCTTGAAGCGGAGGGCGGCGATGGTGTGGGCCAGCTCGTGGACGAGGACGGACGCGTAGAAGGCGACCGCGAAGAAGAGGGAGACCAGGTAGCGGGCGGCGCCCAGCTCGGGCAGCACGCGGTCCAGCTGGCCGCCGAACACCCAGGTGATCAGGGCGGCGACCAGGAACCAGCTGGGCGCGACGTACACGGGCACGCCGAAGGGCCGGCCCATCAGCAGCCCGCCGCCGGGCTCCGGCCGCCGCTGCGGCGGCCTTCCCGGACCGGTCCCCTGAGCGTGGGCATCGGCACGGGGACGGTCGGGGTGGGCGTCGTAAGGACCGTGACCCGGCTCCACGGGCGGTGGGGAGGGGCGGTCACCTCCCGGTGTACCGGGGCCCTGCGCCTCGGGACGTGGTGTGCCGGGAGCCGGGGTGCCGGGGCCCGGGGTGCCGGAACCCGGTGTACCGGAACCCGGTGACGGCGGGCTCTGCGTCTCCGGACCCGGTGTCGGCGCGTCCGGTGTCGACGCGTGTTCCCCGGTCGCCGGTCCGGGGTGCTCGCCCGGGGCCGCGTCCGCCGGCCGGGGCGGCCGGGCCGCGGGGCGTTCCCCGGGCGGACCGGAATCCGCGGGGTCCGGCCGTGCGGAGCCGGTGGCCGGGGCCGTGGAGCTCGCCTCGGGCTCGGCCGGCTCCTCGCTGCCGGACCGCGGCTGCCCGTTCCCGCCGCTCACGTCCACGGTGTCCCCTCGTTCGAAGCGTCTCCCGCGCCTGCCGGACGGGAGGGTCTCGTCTCGATGGTATGCGTCCGTCGTGGCCCGTTGGCTCCGGCACCCCCGTGCTCCCCTTCTGTCGCACGGGTCGGAGCCGCGGGGCGGGGGCACTGTCAGTCGCGGGCCGTAAGGTCTGTGGGCATGGAGACGAGCATCGAGGATGTCGCGGAGGACGCCGGTGGGGCCGCCCGACCGGCGATGACGGCGACGGGCCTCTCGGGCCCCGCGGGCCCGACGACCGGCGCGGCGGCGGACGTGGCCGCCGCGGCCCCCGCGCCCACCCCCGCGGCCGTGGCGCCCGCCTCGCTCTCGCCCTCCCGGGCCGGCGACTTCATGCAGTGCCCGCTGCTGTACCGGTTCCGGGTCATCGACCGCCTCCCGGAGAAGCCGAGCGAGGCCGCGACCAGGGGCACCCTGGTGCACGCGGTGCTCGAGCGGCTCTTCGACGCCCCGGCGGCCGAGCGCACCGCACCGCGGGCGAAGGCCCTGGTCCCCGGTCAGTGGGACCGTCTGCGGGAGAGCAGGCCGGAGGTCGGGGAGCTGTTCGCCGACGACCCGGCGGGCGAGCGGCTGGCGCAGTGGCTCGGCGAGGCCGAGCGGCTCGTCGAACGCTGGTTCACCCTTGAGGACCCGAGCCGGCTGGAGCCCGCCGAGCGGGAGCTGTTCGTGGAGACCGAGCTGGACTCGGGTCTGCGTCTGCGCGGCATCATCGACCGGGTCGACGTGGCCCCCACCGGCGAGGTGCGGATCGTCGACTACAAGACGGGCAAGGCGCCCCGGCCGCAGTACGCCGAAGGCGCCCTGTTCCAGATGAAGTTCTACGCCCTGGTGGTGTGGCGGCTGAAGAAGGTCGTCCCGCGCCGACTGCAGCTCGTCTATCTCGGCAGTGGTGACGTGCTCACCTACGATCCGGTCCTCGCCGACCTGGAGCGGGTCGAGCGCAAACTGCTGGCGCTGTGGGAGGCCATCCGGCTGGCGACCGAGACGGGCGACTGGCGCCCGCGGCCCACCAAGCTGTGCGGCTGGTGCGACCACCAGGCGCACTGTCCGGAGTTCGGCGGCACTCCCCCGCCCTATCCACTGCCCGTGAGGGCGGCCGACCCCGGTGACGGCGGACAGGGCAGAATGGGGCCGGACTAGCGAAGGAGACTTACGTGGCCATCCGCGTCCTACTGGTCGACGACCAGCCGCTGCTGCGCACGGGCTTCCGGATGATTCTGGAGGCGGAGCAGGACCTCGCGGTCGTCGGCGAGGCCGGAGACGGCCTCCAGGCACTCGACCAGGTGCGGGCGCTCCAGCCCGATGTGGTGTTGATGGACATCCGCATGCCGCGGATGGACGGTGTCGAGGCGACCCGGCAGATCACCGGGCCCGAGCGGGACGGCCCG
Organism: Streptomyces ambofaciens ATCC 23877; assembly: GCF_001267885.1. Classification (NCBI taxonomy): domain Bacteria; kingdom Bacillati; phylum Actinomycetota; class Actinomycetes; order Kitasatosporales; family Streptomycetaceae; genus Streptomyces; species Streptomyces ambofaciens. The sequence goes on from NZ_CP012382.1 coordinate 1,761,044, forward strand.
GCGAAGGTGCTGGTGCTGACCACCTTCGACCTCGACGAGTACGTGGTGGAGGCGCTGAAGGCGGGCGCCAGCGGCTTCCTGCTGAAGGACGCCCCGGCCAACGAACTGGTGCAGGCCATCCGCGTGGTGGCGAACGGCGAGGCGATGCTCGCGCCGAGCATCACCCGGCGGCTGCTCGACAAGTACGCCACGCATCTGCCCTCCGGGGACGACCCCGTGCCGAACACGTTGCACACCCTCACCGAGCGTGAGGTCGAGGTGCTGAAGCTGGTGGCCCGCGGTCTGTCCAACGCGGAGATCGCCGCCGACCTCTTCGTCAGCGAGACCACGGTCAAGACCCACGTCGGTCACGTGCTGACCAAGCTGGGCCTGCGCGACCGGGTGCAGGCCGCGGTGTACGCGTACGAGAGCGGTCTGGTCCGTCCCGGCGCGCAGTAGCAGGCCGGCCGGGCTCCTATGCGGCACGACCCGTACGAGGCACAGCGCCCGACCCGCGGCACGAGCCCTCACCCCGTCACCACGAAGGGCGCCCTCTTCCCACGGGAAGAGGGCGCCCTTCGGGTCGTGTCCGGCGGGGACGTCAGCCGCTCACGCCCCGGCCCAGCTCCCACACCTGGAGGGTGGAGGAGGAGTTGAGGACGTAGGCCGTGCCCGTGATGTCGTCGCGTGCGGCGACGTACTGCTTGCCCTGCCACAGCGGGATCACCGGGACGTCGGTGGCGGTGATCTCCTGGATCTCGTTGAGGCTGTCCACGGCGGAGAGCCGGTCGGCCTCACGACGGGACTCGGGGATCAGGGTGTTGCGGATCTGCGGGTTCGCGTACGGCGAGTTGAGGGTGTTGTCCTTGTCGAGGAACGGCGCGATGAAGCTGTCGGCGTCCGGGAAGTCGGGGAACCAGCCCATGCCGAAGACGTCGTACTCGCCCTTCAGCTCCGCCGGGCGGAACTTGTCCCAGGGAGCCCCCTGGATGTCGACGTCGAAGAGACCGCTGTCGTTCAACTGCTTCTGCAGCTGCTCGAACTCCTGCTTGGTGGCGGCACCGTAGTGGTCCGTCGTGTAGTGCATCGTGAGCTTCACGGGCGTGTTGACGCCCGCGTCCTCCAACAGGCCCTTGGCCTTGTCCGTACTCGGGTCGCCGTACTTGTTGAAGAACGAGTTGGAGTGGCCGGTGATGGTGGCCGGGACCATCGAGTACAGCGGTTCGGCCTGGGAGCCGTAGACCGCGGAGACGAGTTCGCTGCGGTTGATGAGCTGGGCCATCGCCTGGCGGACGGCCTTGTCCTTCACCGTCGCCGCGTCCGTGTTGAAGCCCAGGTAGCGGATCTCGAGACCGGCCACCTCGACCAGGTCGACGTCGGAGTCCGTGGCGTTGGAGAGCTTCTGGATCTGGTCCGGCGTCATCGCACGGGTCATCACGTCGATGTCACCCTTGTCGAGCGCCTTGCCCATGGCGTCGGCGTCCTCGAACGACACGACCTCGACCTTGTCGTTGTTCACCGTGAGACTCCCCTTGTAGTCGGGGTTCTTGGTGAACACGGCCTTGGTCATCTCGTCGCCCTCGACCTCGGCCTTCATCGTGTACGGCCCGGAGCCGTCCAGTTCGAAGCCCTCGCGCAGCTTGCCCTTCTCGTAGTCGTCCGGGTTGACGATGCCGGCGACCGGGGTCGACAGCTTGTACGGGAAGGTGGCGTCGGCGGTCTTGAGGTGGAAGATGACCTCGCTGTCGCCCTGCGTCTCGATCGTGTCGACGGTCGAGAGCAGACCGAACACCTGGCTGTCCGCCTTGATGGACAGGGCGCGCTCGATGGAGTACTTCACGTCCTCCGCGGTGACGGCGTCGCCGTTGGCGAACTTCAGACCGTCACGCAGGGTGCACGAGTAGCGCTCGTTGCCGGTGTCGGTGAAACCGCACTGCTCGGCGGCCTCGGGCACGGGTTCACCGTCGCCGCGGGGCTGGATCATCAGGGTCTGCGTGGTCTGACGCAGGATGTTCCAGGTGCCGACGTCGTAGGCGAACGCCGGGTCGAGGGGCGCGGGTGCGTCCTCGGAGGCGGTGAACCGGTCCGTGGTGCCGACGACGATCGCGTCCCCGCCGCCGCTGCCGCTGTCGGAGTCGCCGCAGGCGGCGAGCACCGGCGCGAGCAGGCCGACGACGGCCGGCAGCACCAAAGTCTTGCGGTTCATGCTCGAGTTTCTCCAGAGCTGTCGGTCCGTGTATCCGGCATGCAGGGGTGTCGCGGCGGATCACGGGGGTAGTGGCCGATGTTCTCGCGACGAGATTAGTCCGCGCCCGCACGGGGGTTCGCAGCCAGTGGAGTTGAGGGCTCATCACGGAGCGAAACCGGGTGCGGACACACCGAAAACCCGACAGTGGAAGGATTAGTGCAGGCTTTCACCAATCAGGACACAAGGGCGCCTCGACAACGTTCGCCAAGCCCGGAACAGCACACCTACGCCCTCATGTCGACCCCGCGCAAGGTGGCGAACGTCACACTTCGGTCGGGTCGACGAGTGCTCCTATTCAGCCATCCTGAACGGCCGCAATTCCCCACCCGTCTCCCCCTGTTGACGCGGACACGCAGTTCCCGGAATTACCGCGTTATCGGCGCCGCACGCTCGGTGAACACCTAGCGCATTCGTGTGATCAGGCCGCGCAGAAATGCCAGGTCGACCTCTTCCAGCGAGCCGACCACCGTGCGCCGGAGCGCCGGGGTGATGGGCGCGACCGAGGGCACGGCCACGACGTGGCAGCCCGCGGCCTCGGCGGCGGCGACCCCGGTCGCGGTGTCCTCCACGACGGCGCACCGGGCCGGGTCCACGCCGAGTCCGGTCGCGGCGGCCAGGTACGGGTCGGGGTGCGGCTTGGTGCGGGGCACCTCGTCGCCGGCGACGGTGAGGGCGAAGTACTGGGGGCCGAGCGAGGCGAGGACGCGGTCGATGATGCGTCGGTGCGAGGCGGAGACCAGGGCCGTGGGGATCTCGTGCGCGGCGAGCTCGGCGAGCAGCCGGGCGGCTCCCGGCATGAGCGGCAGGGCGCGGTCGATGCGCTGCTCGAAGCCGTCGTTGAGCAGCACGCTCAGCTCGGCGAGGGTGATGTCGGCCCCGGTCGCCTCGATCAGGAAGCCGGCGCTGCGGCTCATGGGACCGCCGACGACCACATGGCGCCACGAGTCGTCCAGGGTGTGACCGAGGGAGGCGAAGACCTCCACCTCGACGTCCCACCAGAAGCCCTCGGTGTCCACCAGGGTGCCGTCCATGTCGAGCAGCACGGCCTGCAGGGCGGAGCCTTCGGCCGTACGGGTTCCGAGTGCGGGGACCGTACTGGTCATCCACGTACCTCCTTGAGGGACGATCAGGCCGGTTCCCACGGGGGAACCGGCCTGCGGTGGACCGACCAGTGTACGTCGTACGGGTCGAGAACGCCTGGTGTGGCCCGTGCGGCGGGTACGGGGGGGCCTCAGCGGGCGTTGAAGTACTTGGCCTCCGGGTGGTGGATCACGATGGCGTCGGTGGACTGCTCGGGGTGGAGCTGGAACTCCTCCGACAGGTGGACCCCGATGCGTTCCGGCCGCAGCAGGTCGGCGATCTTGGCGCGGTCCTCCAGGTCGGGGCAGGCGCCGTAGCCGAGGGAGAAGCGGGCGCCCCGGTACTTCAGGGCGAACATGTCCTCCATCTCGGCGGGGTCCTCCCCCGCGAAGCCGAGCTCGGAGCGCACGCGCGCGTGCCAGTACTCGGCGAGGGCCTCGGCGAGCTGGACCGACAGTCCGTGCAGTTCGAGGTAGTCGCGGTAGGCGTTGGCCTCGAACATCCGGGCCGTCTCCTCGCCGATCCGGGAGCCGACGGTGACGACCTGGAAGCCGACGACGTCGGTCTCGCCGGACTCCTCCGGGCGGAAGAAGTCCGCGAGGCACAGCCGCCGGCCGCGGCGCTGGCGCGGGAAGGTGAAGCGGGTGCGCTCGTTGCCCGCGTCGTCGAGGACGATCAGGTCGTCGTCCTTGGAGACGCAGGGGAAGTAGCCGTAGACCACGGCCGCCTCCAGCAGGTTCTCCGTCTGGAGCCGGTCCAGCAGCCCGCGCAGCCGCGGCCGGCCCTCGGTCTCGACCAGTTCCTCGTACGACGGCCCCTCGCCGGTGCGGGCCTGCTTGAGGCCCCACTGGCCCTTGAACAGGGCGCCCTCGTCGAGCCAGGACGCGTACTCCTTGAGCTGGATGCCCTTGACGACGCGCGTGCCCCGGAAGGGCGGCTCGGGGACGGGGTTGTCGACGGCGACGTCGGAGCGGACGTGTCCCTCCTCGGGCCGCTCCTCGACCTCCACCGTGGCCGCCCGCACGCGGCGCTGGCGCAGCTCGGGCAGCTGCGCGCCGGGCACGCCCCGCTTGATGCCGATCAGCGCGTCCATCAGCCGCAGGCCCTCGAAGGCGTCGCGGGCGTAGCGGACCTCGCCGTCGTAGATCTCGTGCAGGTCCTGCTCGACGTAGGCCCGGGTGAGGGCCGCGCCGCCGAGGATCACCGGGTAGTCGGCGGCCAGCTTGCGCTGGTTGAGCTCCTCCAGGTTCTCCTTCATGATCACCGTGGACTTGACCAGGAGCCCGGACATGCCGATGACGTCGGCTCGGTGCTCCTCGGCCGCCTCCAGGATGGCGGAGACGGGCTGCTTGATGCCGAGGTTGACGACGGTGTAGCCGTTGTTCGACAGGATGATGTCGACGAGGTTCTTGCCGATGTCGTGCACGTCGCCGCGGACGGTGGCCAGCACGATCGTGCCCTTGCCGTCGTCGTCGGTCTTCTCCATGTGCGGCTCCAGGTGGGCCACCGCGGTCTTCATGACCTCGGCGGACTGGAGCACGAACGGCAGCTGCATCTGACCGGACCCGAAGAGCTCGCCGACGACCTTCATGCCGTCCAGCAGGGTCTCGTTGACGATGTCGAGGGCCGGACGCTCCTGGAGGGCCGCGTCCAGGTCCTGCTCCAGGCCGTTCTTCTCGCCGTCGATGATGCGCCGCTTGAGCCGCTCCTCCAGCGGGAGCGCGGCCAGCTCCTCGGCCTTGGACGCCTTCAGCGACTTCGCGGTGGCGCCCTCGAAGAGCTGCATGAGCTTCTGCAGCGGGTCGTAGCCCTCGCGGCGGCGGTCGTGGATCAGGTCGAGGGCGGTGGTGACCTGCTCCTCGTCGAAGCGGGCGATCGGCAGGATCTTCGAGGCGTGCACGATCGCCGAGTCCAGGCCGGCCTTCACGCACTCGTCCAGGAAGACGGAGTTCAGCAGGATGCGGGCGGCCGGGTTGAGGCCGAAGGAGATGTTCGACAGACCGAGGGTGGTCTGCACGTCCGGGTGGCGCCGCTTCAGCTCCCGGATGCCCTCGATGGTGGCGATGCCGTCCTTGCGGGACTCCTCCTGACCGGTGCAGATGGTGAAGGTCAGACAGTCGACGAGGATGTCCGACTCGTGGATGCCCCAGTTGCCGGTCAGGTCCTCGATCAGCCGTTCGGCGATCTCGACCTTCTTCTCGGCGGTGCGGGCCTGCCCCTCCTCGTCGATGGTCAGCGCGATCAGCGCGGCGCCGTGCTCCCGCGCCAGCGCGGTGACCTTGGCGAAGCGGGACTCGGGACCGTCGCCGTCCTCGTAGTTGACGGAGTTGATCACCGCGCGGCCGCCCAGCTTCTCCAGACCGGCCCGGATCACCTCCACCTCGGTGGAGTCCAGCACGACCGGCAGCGTCGAGGCGGTCGCGAACCGACCGGCCAGCTCCTCCATGTCGGCCACCCCGTCGCGGCCCACGTAGTCCACGCACAGGTCCAGCATGTGCGCGCCCTCGCGGATCTGGTCGCGGGCGATCTCCACGCAGTCGTCCCAGCGGCCGTCCAGCATGGCCTCGCGGAACTTCTTGGACCCGTTCGCGTTCGTCCGCTCGCCGATCGCCAGGTACGACGTGTCCTGGCGGAAGGGCACCGACTGGTAGAGGGAGGCCGCGCCCGGCTCCGGGCGCGGGTGCCGCTCGGTCGGCGCGGTGCCGCGGACCCGCTCCACGACCTGCCGCAGGTGTTCGGGCGTGGTGCCGCAGCAGCCGCCCACCAGCGAGAGGCCGTACTCGCGGACGAAGGTCTCCTGGGCGTCCGCCAGCTCCGGCGCGGTCAGCGGGTAGTGGGCGCCGTCCTTGCCGAGGACGGGCAGACCGGCGTTGGGCATGCAGGACAGCGGAATGCGGGAGTGGCGGGCCAGGTAGCGCAGGTGCTCGCTCATCTCGGCCGGACCGGTCGCGCAGTTCAGCCCGATCATGTCGATGCCGAGCGGCTCCAGCGCGGTCAGGGCGGCGCCGATCTCGGAACCGAGGAGCATCGTCCCGGTGGTCTCGACCGTCACGGACACGATCACCGGGACGTCGAGGCCGAGGGCGTCCAGGGCGCGCCGGGCGCCGAGCACGGACGCCTTGGTCTGGAGCAGGTCCTGGGTGGTCTCCACCAGCAGCGCGTCCGCGCCGCCCGCCACCAGCCCCTCGGCGTTGCGCTGGTAGGCGTCGCGCAGGATCTGGTAGGGGGCGTGGCCGAGGGTGGGGAGCTTGGTGCCGGGGCCCATGGAGCCGAGCACCCAGCGCTGCCGGCCGTCCCGGGCGGCGAACTCGTCGGCGACCTCGCGGGCCACCCGCGCGCCGGCCTCCGACAGCTCGTGGACCCTTTCGGGGATGTCGTACTCGCCGAGAGCCGAATGGTTCGCGCCGAAGGTGTTGGTCTCCACGCAGTCCACACCGGCGGCGAAGTACTCCTCGTGCACCGAGCGCACGATGTCGGGCCGGGTCAGGTTCAGGACCTCGTTGCAGCCCTCCAGCTGCTGGAAGTCGTCCAGCGAGGGGTTCTGCGCCTGGAGCATGGTGCCCATCGCGCCGTCGGCGACCACCACACGGGTGGCGAGCGCCTCGCGCAGGGCGGACACACGGGTCCGGGTGTCGGCGGAAGGGGTGGACGGCGACGAGGCCATGAAGGGGCTCCCTAGGATGCGACGGCTGTCGGCTTTGCGCTGCCCGGGACCTTCCGCAGGGAACGTCCCGGGGAGGACGCACGCCGCCAGGGTAGCCGGGACCGGAGGTCCACGGTCAGGGCGTCCACGACACGGACGCGGATGGCGGGGCGGACAGCCGCCGAAGGAGTGACCTTCCGGCGCGAGGACCGGCCCGCGCCGCGCCCGGCGACGGCCCACCGACGGCCCCCGGCGGCCCGGTGACGGCCCCGCGCGCCCCCAGGGAGAGGGCCCGCGGGAAGGGATACGGGCCACCGCCGCGTGGCCGAAGTGCAACAGTTGCCCACCGACCATTAGCGGGAGGTCGGCATCGACCGGTAGTGTTCGGCATTGCCGAACGACGTCAGCGTCGCCGAGGTCGGCAGTCGAAGGGGACGGAGGCAGTACGTCGATGGCACGGAACATCCAGTCGCTCGAACGGGCGGCCGCGATGCTGCGCCTGCTCGCGGGCGGCGAGCGGCGGCTCGGCCTGTCGGACATCGCCTCGTCGCTGGGACTGGCCAAAGGCACCGCCCACGGCATCCTGCGCACCCTCCAGCAGGAGGGCTTCGTGGAGCAGGACGACGCGTCCGGGCGCTACCAGCTCGGCGCCGAGCTGCTGCGCCTGGGCACCACCTACCTCGACGTGCACGAGCTGCGGGCCCGCGCCCTGGTGTGGACGGACGACCTGGCGCGCTCCAGCGGCGAGAGCGTCCACCTGGGCGTCCTGCACCAGCAGGGCGTCCTGATCGTGCACCACGTCTTCCGGCCGGACGACAGCCGGCAGGTCCTGGAGATCGGGGCCATGCAGCCCCTGCACTCCACGGCCCTGGGCAAGGTGCTGTCGGCGTACGACCCGGTCGCGCACAGCGAGGCGCTGGAGGCCGACCGCAAGGCGTTCACGGACCGGACCGTCTGCGAGCCGGACGGTTTCGAGAGCATCCTGGACATCACGCGCGCGCGTGGCTACGCGGCCGACGTCGAGGAGACCTGGGAGGGTGTCGCCTCCATCGCCGCACCCATCCACGACCGCAGGCGCATGCCGGTCGGAGCGGTCGGCATCACCGGGGCCGTGGAGCGGCTGTGCCGGGACGGCGAGCTGCGGCCCGAGCTGGTCGCGGCGGTGCGGGACTGCGCCCGCGCGGTGTCGCGGGACCTGGGCGCCGGGCGCTTCTAGACGCCCGGCCGCGGACACGATCGTGAGGACCGGGACGCCGGACGGCGTCCCGGTCCTCACGTGCGTCCCGGGGCGGACCCGCCAGGGATTCCCACCCGCGCGGACGCGCACCCGCGGAGCCGGTCCGCCCGTCGTCCGCCCGGCCCCGTGAACCGATAACCCGCGACGATCAATAACGATCGTGCTTTCGATTACAGAGCTCTTGACGCATGTGTGACGGCGAAGCGAGACTCGCGTCCATCGGTCGGCATTGTCGAACACCTACCGGCAATACGCGTTAGAGTGTGACAACGCCAAGGGCCGCCATCGCTCTCACACCGAGGGCGCCGGAACACCCGGAGGGACCCGGGGTTCGGCTTCCCCTGGACGAAGGACAAAGGAGTCGCGGGTGTCCAGCTCCGACATCTTCATCGGCGAGACCATCGGTACCGCCATACTCATCCTGCTCGGCGGCGGTGTCTGCGCCGCCGTGACGCTCAAGGCCTCCAAGGCCCGCAACGCCGGATGGCTCGCCATCACCTTCGGGTGGGGCTTCGCCGTCATGACGGCGGCGTACATCTCGGGTCCGCTCTCCGGTGCCCACCTCAACCCGGCCGTCACGGTCGGCATCGCGATCAAGGACGGTGACTGGAGCAACACCCCGACCTACTTCGCGGGTCAGCTCCTCGGCGCCATGATCGGCGCGGTCCTGGTCTGGATCGCCTACTACGGCCAGTTCCAGGCCCACCTCACCGACCGGGAGATCGTCGGCGGTCCCGGCGCGCAGGACACGACGGCCAAGGCCGTCGAGGCCCAGGAGAAGGGCGCCGGCCCCGTCCTCGGCGTCTTCTCCACCGGCCCCGAGATCCGGCACACGGTGCAGAACCTCGCCACCGAGATCATCGGCACCTTCGTCCTGCTGCTCGCCATCCTCACCCAGGGCCTCAACGACGAGGGCAACGGCCTGGGCATCCTGGGCGCCCTGGTCACCGCGTTCGTGGTGGTCTCGATCGGCCTGTCCCTCGGCGGCCCGACGGGCTACGCGATCAACCCGGTCCGTGACCTCGGCCCGCGCATCGTGCACGCCCTGCTGCCCCTGCCCAACAAGGGCGGCTCCGACTGGTCCTACGCCTGGATACCGGTCGTCGGCCCGCTGATCGGCGGTGCGATCGCCGGAGGTGTCTACAACGTCGCGTTCGCCTGAGCGGACCTCCGCTCGGTCATCATCGAGCCGCAGTACACGCGCCGTACGCACCGGCCACCCCACCACGGAACCCCAGGAGCACACAGTGACCGACGCCCACACCGCAGGCCCCTTCATCGCCGCGATCGACCAGGGCACCACCTCCTCGCGCTGCATCGTCTTCGACCGCGACGGACGCATCGTCTCCGTCGACCAGAAGGAGCACGAGCAGATCTTCCCCAAGCCGGGCTGGGTCGAGCACGACGCCACCGAGATCTGGACCAACGTCCAGGAGGTCGTCGCCGGGGCGGTCGAGAAGGCCGGCATCACCCGCGACGACATCAAGGCCATCGGCATCACCAACCAGCGTGAGACCACGCTGGTCTGGGACAAGAACACCGGCGAGCCCGTCCACAACGCCATCGTCTGGCAGGACACCCGCACCGACGCCCTGTGCCGGGAGCTCGGGCGCAACGTCGGCCAGGACCGCTTCCGCCGCGAGACCGGCCTGCCCCTCGCCTCCTACTTCGCCGGTCCCAAGGCACGCTGGCTGCTCGACAACGTGGAGGGCCTGCGCGAGCGCGCCGACGCGGGCGACCTGCTCTTCGGCACCATGGACACCTGGGTCATCTGGAACCTGACCGGCGGGGTGAACGGCGGCAAGCACGTCACCGACGTCACCAACGCCTCCCGCACCATGCTGATGAACCTGCACACCATGCAGTGGGACGAGAAGATCGCCGAGTCGATCGGCGTGCCGACGCAGATGCTCCCCGAGATCCGCTCCTCCGCCGAGGTCTACGGCGAGATCACGGGCGGCAGGCTGGGCGAGCTGCTCGGCGGCATCCCGGTGGCCTCCGCGCTCGGCGACCAGCAGGCGGCCCTGTTCGGCCAGACCTGCTTCTCCGAGGGCGAGACCAAGTCGACCTACGGCACCGGCACCTTCATGGTGATGAACACCGGTGACAAGCTCATCAACTCCTACTCGGGCCTGCTCACCACCGTCGGCTACAAGATCGGCGACCAGGACACGGTCTACGCCCTGGAGGGCTCGATCGCCGTCACCGGTTCGCTGGTGCAGTGGATGCGCGACCAGATGGGCCTGATCTCCACCGCCGCCGAGATCGAGACCCTCGCCCTCACCGTCGAGGACAACGGCGGCGCCTACTTCGTGCCGGCCTTCTCCGGTCTGTTCGCCCCGTACTGGCGCTCCGACGCCCGCGGTGTGATCGCCGGTCTCACCCGGTACGTCACCAAGGCGCACCTCGCGCGCGCCGTCCTGGAGGCCACCGCCTGGCAGACCCGCGAGATCGCGGACGCCATGACGAAGGACTCCGGGGTGGAGCTGACCGCCCTCAAGGTCGACGGCGGCATGACCTCCAACAACCTGCTGATGCAGACCCTCGCCGACTTCGTGGACGCCCCCGTGGTGCGCCCGATGGTTGCCGAGACCACCTGCCTCGGCGCCGCCTACGCCGCCGGTCTGGCCGTCGGCTTCTGGAACAGCACCGACGACCTGCGCGCCAACTGGCGACGGGCCGCCGAGTGGACCCCCCGCATGGACGCGGAGACCCGCGACCGTGAGTACAAGAGCTGGCTCAAGGCCGTCGAGCGGACCATGGGCTGGATCGCCGACGAAGACTGACTAGGAGCAAGACCGCAATGACCACTCAGCCCACCCTGCAGTCCGTGCCTGCCCTGGGGACGCACTCGGCCTCCGGCTCCAACCCGAGCCGGGCCGAGACCCGGGAGCAGCTCTCCAAGGCGTCGTACGACCTTCTCGTGATCGGCGGCGGCATCCTCGGCATCTCCACCGCCTGGCACGCCGCGCAGTCCGGCCTCAGGGTGGCCGTGGTCGACGCCGGCGACTTCGCCGGCGCCACCTCCTCAGCCTCCTCCAAGCTGCTCCACGGCGGACTGCGCTACCTGCAGACCGGCGCGGTGAAGCTGGTGGCGGAGAACCACTTCGAGCGCCGTGCGGTCTCCCGCCAGGTGGCCCCCCACCTGGCGAACCCGCTCACCTTCTACCTCCCCGTGTACAAGGGCGGGCCGCACGGCGCGGCGAAGCTGGGGGCCGGCGTCTTCGCGTACTCGGCCCTGTCCGCCTTCGGTGACGGCGTCGGCCACCTGCTCTCCCCGGCCAAGGCCGCGCAGGACGTGCCGGAGCTGCGCACCGACAACCTCAAGGCCGTGGCCGTGTACGGCGACGACCAGATGAACGACGCCCGCATGGCCCTGATGACCGTCCGCGCGGCGGTCGAGTCCGGCGCGGTCGTCCTGAACCACGCCGAGGTGACCGGCCTGCGGTTCACCCGGGGCCGGGTGACCGGCGCCGAGCTCAGGGACCGGATGTCCGGCGACGAGTTCGGGGTGAACGCCCGCCTGGTGCTCAACGCCACCGGTCCCTGGGTCGACCACCTGCGCCGGATGGAGGACCCGGACGCCGCGCCGTCCATCCGCCTGTCCAAGGGCGCGCACCTGGTGCTCAAGCGCACCGCCCCCTGGAAGGCCGCGCTCGCCACGCCGATCGACAAGTACCGGATCACCTTCGCCCTCCCCTGGGAGGACATGCTGCTGCTCGGCACGACCGACGAGGAGTTCGAGGGCGACCCGGGGGACGTCTCGGTCAACGAAAAGGACATAGCCCAGATCCTCGACGAGGCCGCGTTCTCCATCCGCGACCAGCAGCTCGACCGGGACCTGATCACGTACTCCTTCGCGGGTCTGCGCGTGCTGCCGGGCGGTCCCGGTGACACCGCGAAGGCGAAGCGCGAGACGGTCGTCACCGAGGGCCGGGGCGGCATGCTGTCCGTCGCCGGCGGCAAGTGGACCACCTTCCGCCACATCGGCCGTACGGTCATGAAGAAGCTGGAGGCGCTGCCGGGCCACCCCCTGGGCGACGACTTCGAGCCGATCGCCTCGCTGCCGAAGAAGCTGCCGCTGCCCGGCGTCGCCAACCCGCGCGCGGTCGCCCACCGGCTGCTGGTGGACGGCCCGGCGCCCGGCCCCCGCATGGCGGCGGACACCGCCAGGCACCTGGCCACCCACTACGGTTCGCTGGCCTTCGACATCGCCCGGCTCGCCAACGAGAACCCGGAGCTGGCCACGCGCGTCCACCCGGACGCCCCGGAGATCTGGGCACAGGTCGTGTGGGCGCGGGACAACGAGTGGGCCCAGACGCCGGACGACGTGCTGCGCCGCCGGACGACGCTGACGATCCGCGGCCTGGCCACGGACGACGTCCGCGCGAAGGTCCAGGACCTGCTCGACGAGAAGTGAGACCCCCGTCCGCCGCCCACCGGCGCACCACCGGTGGGCGGCGGGCGGCGGTCCGTGAGACCCCCATAATGTCCTGAGACATCGGATGTCTGAGCGGCATCCCGGACACAGGGAGGTCGGCCGTGGCGGTCACCGACGAGGCGATCGAGAAGATCAAGGACATGATCGTCTCCGGCGCGCTGCGGCCGGGTGACCGGCTGCCCAGGGAGAGCGAGCTCGCCGCCGCCCTCGGCCTGTCCCGCAACTCCCTGCGCGAGGCCGTGCGCGCACTCTCCCTGATCCGGATCCTGGACGTGCGCCAGGGCGACGGCACCTATGTCACCAGCCTGGACCCGCAACTCCTGCTGGAGGCCCTCAGCTTCGTCGTCGACTTCCACCGCGACGACACGGTGCTGGAGTTCCTCGCCGTGCGCCGCATGCTGGAGCCGGCCGCGACCGCGCTGGCGGCCGCCCGGATCAGCGAGCGGGAACTGGACGCGCTCGCCGCCCGCCTGGACGCCCTCGGCACCGAACCGTCGGTGGAGGAACTGGTCGCCTGCGACCTTGAGTTCCACCGGAGCATCGCGGGAGCGTCGGGCAACTCGGTCCTGTGCTCCCTCCTCGACGGGCTGTCCGGCCCCACCACCCGGGCCCGGGTCTGGCGCGGCCTCACCCAGGAGGACGCGGTCGGCCGCACCCTGCACGAGCACCGCGCGATCCTCGCCGCGCTGCGCGACCGGGACGCGGAGGCGGCGCGTTCGTGGGCGACGGTGCACATCGCGTCCGTGGAGCAGTGGCTGCGTTCCAGCCTCTGAACGTCCCGGCCGGTGGTGCGGTGGCGCGTCGGGTGTCCGGGCGCCGGGAACGGGGCAGTGATCCGTTCACCAGCCCGCGCAAGGGGGCTGCGGAGGGCCCCTCCGCACGCCGTAAGGTTGGGGGGTACGCGAGGGTACGTCGGAAGGAGGCGCTGGGTGATCGAGCTCGAGGGGGTTCCCGAGCTGGTCGACCCGGTCATGGTGGCCGCGTTCGAGGGCTGGAACGATGCCGGTGACGCCGCCTCCACCGCGGTCGCGCATCTCGACCGCGAGTGGAAGGGCGAGGTGTTCGCGGCGCTGGACGCCGAGGACTACTACGACTTCCAGGTCAACCGGCCCACGGTGTTCATGGAGGACGGTGTCCGCAAGATCACCTGGCCGACGACCAGGCTGTCGGTGGTCCGGGTCGGCGGCGACACACCGCGCGACCTCGTCCTGGTCCGCGGTATCGAACCGTCCATGCGCTGGCGCTCGTTCTGCAACGAACTGCTCGGCTTCGCCCATGAGCTGGGCGTCGAGCTGGTGGTCGTCCTGGGCGCCCTGCTGGGCGACACCCCGCACACTCGTCCGGTCCCGATCAGCGGAACCACGTCGGACGCCGACCTGGCCCGGCGCATGGACCTGGAGGAGACCAAGTACGAGGGGCCCACGGGCATCGTCGGCATCCTCCAGGAGGCCTGCACCCACGCGGGCGTGCCGGCCGTGTCCCTGTGGGCCGCGGTGCCGCACTACGTGTCGCAGCCGCCCAACCCGAAGGCCACGCTGGCCCTGCTGAACCGGCTGGAGGACCTGATCGGCGTGCGCGTGCCGCTGGGCGAGCTGCCCGAGGACGCGCGCGCCTGGCAGACGGGGGTGGACCAGCTCGCCGCCGAGGACAGCGAGGTCGCCGAGTACGTCCAGTCGCTGGAGGAGGCCCGGGACACCGCGGAGCTGCCGGAGGCGTCGGGTGAGGCGATCGCCCGCGAGTTCGAGCGGTACCTGCGGCGCCGGGACGGCTCCGGACCGGGGGGCCACGCCACGGCCGACGGCGGCGACGGCACGCCCCAGACACCGTTCCTGCGGGACAACCCGAGCGGGCGGACCCGCCCGCCGAGACCGCCGAAGGCGAGCGGCGACGACGAGGAGTCCTCGGAGGACTGAGTCGACGCGCATACGGAGAGGGGGGCGCTTCCCGCGGGAAGCGCCCCCCTCTCCGTATGCGCGTTCCTACAGGGCGACGCCGAGCAGCGCGTCGACGGCACGGGAGACGACGCCGGGAGCCCCGATGTCCGTGCCGCCGCTCTCCCGCTGGAGCGCGGCCCAGCGGTCGACGGCGTCCAGCGCGGCCGGGGAGTCCAGGTCCTCGGCGAGAGCCGCGCGGATCTCCTCGACGAGGGCCTCGGCGGGCGGCCCGTCGGGCCGGGAGACGGCGGCGCGCCAGCGCTCCAGGCGGTCCAGGGCGTCCCTCAGCACCTGGTCGGTCCACTCCCAGTCGGAGCGGTAGTGGTGGGCGAGCAGCGTCAGCCGTATCGCGGCCGGGTCGACGCCCTCGTGCCGCAGCTTCGACACGAAGACGAGGTTGCCCTTGGACTTCGACATCTTCTCGCCGTCGAGACCGACCATGCCGGCGTGCACGTACGCCTTGGCCATGGGGAACTCGCCGGTCAGCGCCTGCGCGTGCGAGGCGCCCATCTCGTGGTGCGGGAAGGCGAGGTCGGAGCCGCCGCCCTGGACGTCGAAGCCCATGCCGAGGTGGTCGAGGGCGATGGCCACGCACTCGATGTGCCAGCCGGGGCGTCCGCGGCCGAGCGATCCGCCGTCCCAGCTGGGCTCGCCCTCGCGGGCGGCCATCCACAGCATCGGGTCGAGCGGGTTCTTCTTGCCCGGCCGGTCCGGGTCGCCGCCGCGTTCGGCGGAGAGCAGCCGCATGGCGGCCGCGTCGAGGTGGGAGACGCCGCCGAAGTGGGGATCCGCCTCGACGGAGAAGTAGGTGTCGCCCTCGAGCTCGTAGGCGGCGCCGATGTCCCGCAGCCGCTCGACGAGCGGGACGATCCCGGGTATGGCCTCGACTGCGCCTATGTAGTGCCGCGGCGGGAGCATCCGCAGCGCCGTCATGTCCTCGCGGAAGAGGGCGGTCTCCTTCTCGGCGAGGGCGGTCCAGTCGACGCCGTCCCGCACGGCACGCTCCAGGAGCGGGTCGTCGACGTCGGTGACGTTCTGGACGTAGTGAACCTGCCGCTTGTTGTCGAGCCACACGCGCTGCACGAGGTCGAACGCGTTGTAGGTCGCCGCGTGCCCCATGTGGGTGGCGTCGTACGGCGTGATGCCGCAGACGTAGATGCGGGCGACGGGACCGGGGTCGAGGGTGACCAGGCCTCCGGTCGCGGTGTCGTGGATCCTCAGGTCGCGACCCTGACCAGGCAGGGCGGGGACCTCGGAAGCGGGCCAGGCATGCATGTCATGAGCCTAACCGGACTGATGTTCCGTGCACGAACCGGACCGGGCCGGACGGCCGGTAAGGCGCTCTTGCGCGATACGCGCCGACGTGCAGGCCCGGTGGGGCGACTAGACCGGCGGCCAGGGGATGGCCGGCCACTCCCCGCTCGGCTCGGGGTGCCGCCCGGAGGCCAGCAGGGCGTCGACCCGCGCGCGCGTGGCGTCGAGTTCGGCGGGGGTGATCAGCGTGCCGAGCCGGCCGCCCAGGCCGTCGCCGTCCTTCAGCGCCTCACCGAGGGCGTCCAGGACCGTCACGGCCTCCGCGGTCAGCGGGTCGCCCGCCCAGCCCCACAGGAGGGTGCGCAGCTTGTTCTCGGCGTGGAAGGTGACCCCGTGGTCGATGCCGTACAGCCGCTCGCCGGCCGCGGGCAGCAGGTGGCCGCCCTTGCGGTCGGCGTTGTTGAGTACGGCGTCCAGGACGGCGAGCCGGCGCAGCCGCTCGTCGTCGGCGTGCACCAGCAGCGCGGTACGGCCCTCGCCGACCTCGGCGAAGGCGACGGCCTTCCAGCCGGGGCCGGGCTCCTCGGTGTCCACCAGGGCGAGCAGTTCCGTCTCCGGCACCGCCTCGATCCACAGCTGGACCATGCCCTCGCCGTACGGCCCGTCGCGCAGCACGGTGGGCGGTACGAGGCCCCAGCCGGTCGCCTCGGCGACCTCGTAGGCGGCGACCTCGCGCTGGGCGAGGGTGCCGTCGGGGAAGTCCCACAGGGGCCGCTCGCCGGCGACCGGCTTGTAGATGCAGGCCGCCTCGCGTCCCTCGTGCGTCACCGTGCAGTACAGGGCCGCGTTGGAGGCGTCACGGATGCGTCCGCGCACGGTCAGCTCGCCCCGGGCGAGCAGCTCGGCGGCCGCGGCGTCGGGGGTCACGCTCCGCGGCGGTATCCGTTCTGGCGCGGACATACGTGTCCTTCCGGGTCGAGCGGGAGGCTGCACAGCGGGCACGGCGGCCGCCCGGCGTTGACGACGTCGAGGGCGCGCTTGGCGAAGGCCCTGGCCTGCGCGCCGGTGAGGCGGACCCGGAGCATCGGCGGGCCGTTCTCCTCGTCCTGGAGGAGCCGTTCCTCGGCCTCCGCCAGGTCCTCCTCGGACTCGGCGTCCAGCTCCACCAGGGCCTGGGCCTCGACGATCATGCGCTGGTCCTCGCCGTCCCAGGCGAGCGCCATGGTGCCGACCCGGAACTCCTCCTCCACGGGGGTGTCCAGCGGGGCGGTGTCGGCGGGTTCCGTGGGCGCCACGGCGGGGACGGCGGTGCTGCCGCCGCTGCGCCGCACGACCTCGTCGAGGAGTTCGTCCATGCGCTCGGCGAGAGCGGCGACCTGGGTCTTCTCCAGGGCCACGCTGGTCACCCGGGAACCCGCGGTGGCCTGGAGGAAGAACGTACGGCGCCCGGGCAGCCCGACCGTGCCGGCCACGAAACGTTCCGGTTGGTCGTAGAGGAACACCTGACGGGACACGTCCTGTCTCCATGAGAAGTCGTAAGAAGCGGAATGACCGAGCCGGTCACTGCTGCGATCGCCTCACCCTACTGCGGCCGACGATCACGGTGCGCCCGCACCACCACCGACGGTGGCCTCGTCGCCCGGCGGCTCCTGCCGCGGGGCCAGGGAGGCGAAGTCCCCGGTGTCGCCCAGGCGCACCAGGAACGGGCGCAGCCGGGTGTAGCGGATCGCGGTGACGGAGCAGGGCTCGACGGAGATCCGCTGGAAGAGGTCGAGGTGCAGGCCGAGTGCCTCCGCGACGAGGGACTTGATGATGTCGCCGTGGGAGCACATGAGGTACACGGCGTCGGCGCCGTGGTCGCGCTCCACGCGCGCGTTCCACTCGCGCACCGCCTCGGCGGCGCGGGTCTGCATCGCGCGCATGGACTCTCCGCCGGGGAACGCGGCGGCGGACGGGTGCGCCTGCACCACCTCCATCAGCGGCTCGTCCTTGAGTTCGGCGAGCTTCCGGCCGGACCAGTCGCCGTAGTGGCACTCCCCGATCCGTTCGTCGGTGTGCGCCCGCAGTCCGGGCCGGGCGTCGAGCAGGGGCCGGATCGTCTCCTGGCAGCGCTGCAGCGGGCTGGCGACGATCTCGGAGAGGGGCAGGCCGGCGAGGCGACCGGGCAGTGCGGCGGCCTGAGCGGCGCCGCGTTCGTCGAGGGCGACTCCGGGCGTCCAGCCGGCGAGGAGCCCCTCGGTGTTGGCGGTGGAACGTCCGTGCCTAACCAGGATCAGCGTGGGCATGCGGCCAGGGTAGGCGTACGGCGCGGTACGAGGGCGCCGGGGCGAAGGGAGAATGCGTTCGGTGATCGTCGACTGTGCCATCTACCGGGACGGGCACCGCGCGGACGGGCCCGAGGACTTCTCCGACGCGGTCGGCGAGGCGCGCTCCGCGGGCGGCTTCGTCTGGATCGGGCTGCACGAGCCGACGGAGGAGGAGTTCGACCTGGTCACGCAGGAGTTCGGACTGCATCCGCTGGCGGTGGAGGACGCCCTGAAGGCGCACCAGCGGCCCAAGCTGGAGGTGTACGAGGACTCGCTCTTCGCGGTCCTCAAGCCGGTGGTCTACGACGCGGAGAGCGACGCCGTGTCCACCGGTGAGCTCATGCTCTTCATGGGCGACGCCTTCGTGGTCGTCGTCCGGCACGGCGAGGGAGCCCCGCTGAAGGCCGTACGGCAGCGTCTGGAGCAGGAGCCGAAACTGCTCGGGAAGGGCCCCACCGCGGTGCTGTACGCGATAGCCGACGCCACCGTCGACCACTACCTGGACGTGGCCGTCGAGCTGCAGAACGACCTGGAGGAGCTGGAGGCCGAGGTCTTCTCACCGGACGGCGGCGGCTCGCGCCACACCGCGTCCCGGATCTACAACTTCAAGCGGCAGATCCTGGAGTTCCGGCGGGCGACCGGTCCGCTGGCGCCGCCGCTGGCCCGGCTGTCGGGGACGGGGGCGGTCGGCGCGGGGGTGCCGTTCGTGAACGAGAAGGCACGGCCGTTCTTCCGGGACGTGAGCGACCACCTCACGCGGGTGAACGAGTCCGTGGAGGGCCTTGACCGGCTGGTCTCCGACATCCTGTCGGCGCACCTGGCGCAGACGAGCGTCCGGCAGAACGACGACATGCGGAAGATCTCCGCGTGGGCGGCCATGGCGGCGGTCCCGACGATGGTCGCGGGGGTGTACGGCATGAACTTCGACCACATGCCGGAGCTGCGCTGGGAGTGGGGTTATCCGGCGGTGATCGTGGTGATGGCCGTGCTGGAGGTGCTGCTCTACCGGACGTTCAAGAGCCGGGGCTGGCTGTAGCGCGGCGGCGGGTCCGGGCCCCTCAGGCGACCTCCGGGGCCGCGGTCGCGGGCCCGCCGAGCGCGTCGCGGCGTGCGGGTGTGCGCAGCGTCACCATGCGGCGCCAGCCGACCAGCCGCTCGTACGCGTACACGGCGTGGATGCCCGCCGCGAGCACCGCGGACCGGGAGCGCGGCCACCCGAGGACGCGGCCCATGCGGGCCATCACCGCGAGGCTGACGTCCCGGTGGACGCGGATCTCCGCGAGCGCGCACTCGCGCAGCGTCCGCTGGATGTACCGGCCGTGTCCGGCGGCGGCGTAGCGCAGCAGTTCCTCGTGGGAGTAGGCGAGGTGGTTGTCCTCGTCGGCCGAGATCATCCGGACGGCGCGGCCCAGGTCCGGGTGGTCCCCGAAGTACTTCAGGAGCATCGCCATCTGCTCGGCCGCGCGCTGCTCGGTGACCCTGCTGTGCGCGAGGTAGGTGATGACGTCCCGCACCGTGAGCGGCCGGTCGGCCTTGAGCTTGTCGTGGGCGAGGCCGATGCCGTGCCGCTCCAGGAGCATGGTGTAGTCGGTCTCGGGGGGCACCTCGACGGGCTCCAGGCCGCGCTTCTTCAGCAGGGCGCCGAAGATCCGGCCGTGCTTGTCCTCGTCGGCGCCGTGCCGGGTGATCTTGGGGGCGAGGGCACGCTCGCTTTCGGGCACCAGCTCGGCGATGCGCGCGTTCTCCCAGCCGCCCTGCGACTCGCCGCTGGCCGCGATCGAGCAGAAGAGACGGAACGACTCGTCGTTGTCGAGGATCTCCTGGAACAGACTCCTGGCCGAAAGCATCGGTGGCCCCTCTCCTGCCGCTGCCGCGGTTCCGCGGACTCCGCAGAGCACGAGTCAAGTGCGGGTGGCGGGGCGCGGCAACAGCTGCGGCGGACGACTGCGCCGAACGAGGGACGGCCGGGGGCGGGAGAAGGCGTAACCACACGCGTGTGGGCGCGTTGATCCTCGTGACGGCCGTGGCGGGGAAGACCCCCGAGCCCCCACCACGGCCGCGGAAATCCACAGCGGGCCCCGGGGCCCCTCCGGTGGACCCGGATCGCGGGCTAGGCCAGCCCGGCGCGCTCCAGGGCCTCCGTACCGGCGCGGAGCGAGGCGATCCGCTCGTCCAGGGTGAAGCCCGCGGGCGCCAGGGTCAGCGTGGTGACACCGGCGGCGGCGTAGGCCTTCATCCGGTCCGCGATGCGGTCCACGGAGCCGAGCAGCGTCGTCTGGTCGATCAGGTCGTGCGGTACGGCCGCGGCGGCCCCCTGCTTGTCGCCGGACAGGTACTTGTCCTGGATCTCGGCGGCCTCCCGCTCGTAGCCCATGCGCTGGGCGAGCTGGTTGTAGAAGTTCTGCTTGCGGCTGCCCATGCCGCCGACGTAGAGCGCGGTGTACGGACGGAAGGTGTCGGCGAGGGCGGTGACGTCCTTGTCGTCGCCGAGGGCGAGCGGCACGGTCGGGCAGACGTCGAACCCGTCGAGGGTCTTCCCGGCCTTCTCGCGTCCGGCGCGCAGGTGCCGGATCGCGGTGTCCTCCAGGTGGTCGGCGGACGGGAAGATCAACAGGGCGCCGTCGGCGATCTCGCCGGTCTGCTCCAGGTTCTTCGGGCCGATCGCCGCGATGTACAGCGGGATGTGCTCGCGCTGCGGGTGCACGGTCAGCTTGATCGGCTTGCCGGGGCCGCCCGGCAGCGGCAGCGTCCAGTGCTGCCCCTCGTACGACAGGCGCTCGCGGGTCATGGCCTTGCGCACGATCTCCACGTACTCGCGGGTGCGGGCGAGCGGCTTGTCGAACGTGACGCCGTACCAGCCCTCGGAGACCTGGGGGCCGGAGACACCGAGGCCGAGGCGGAACCGGCCCTGGGAGAGGGAGTCCAGGGTGGCGGCCGTCATCGCGGTCATCGCGGGCTGGCGGGCCGGGATCTGGAAGATGGCCGAGCCCACGTCGATGCGCTCGGTCTGGGCGGCGACCCAGGTGAGCACGGTGGCCGCGTCGGAGCCGTAGGCCTCGGCGGCCCAGCAGACGCCGTAGCCGAGCCGGTCGGCCTCCTGGGCGACGGCCAGGTTGTCCGCGTCCATTCCGGCACCCCAGTAGCCGAGGTTGATCCCGAGCTGCATGGCCGATTCCCCTTACCGATCAGTAACGTTGTGTGCGCCCGACCTTAGCGCGGGAATTCGGTTGTCCACAGGCCCCCACAGCGCAAGCCGTGGCCAGTAATGTCGCCGTCCATGGAGCAGAGGCATCTCGGCCGCACGGGCCTGCGCGTGTCCCGTATCGGTCTCGGCACCCTGACCTGGGGCCGGGACACCGACGAGCATGACACGGCCGACCTCTTGAAGACCTTCTGGGAGGCGGGCGGGACCCTCGTCGACACGGCGGACGTGTACGGCGACGGGGAGGCCGAGTACCTGCTCGGCCGGCTGATGGAGGGCCTCGTGCCGCGCCGGGACCTGGTGATCTCGACCAAGGCGGGCAGCGTGCCGGACCCCGACCGCCGCTTCGACGGTTCGCGTGCGCACCTGCTCTCCGCGCTGGACGCCTCGCTGGCCCGTCTCGGCACGGACCACGTCGACGTGTGGCATCTGCACGCCTTCGATCCGGACACCCCGCTGGAGGAGACGCTGCACGCCCTCGACGTGGCGGTGAGCAGCGGCCGGGCCCGGTACGCGGGGGTCTCGAACTTCTGCGGCTGGCAGCTGGCCAAGGCGGCGACCTGGCAGCTGGCGGCGCCGGGCGTGCGCAACCGGCTGGCGAGCACGCAGCTGGAGTACTCGCTGCTCCAGCGGGGCATCGAGCGCGAGGTGTTGCCGGCCGCCCTGGACCTGGGCATCGGCCTGCTGCCCTCCTCTCCGCTGGGCCGCGGGGTTCTCACCGGCAAGTACCGCAAGGACGCGACGCCTCCGGACTCGCGGGGTGCCTCGGAGCATCTGGCCCCGTTCGTCGCGCCCTACCTCGACGAGGCGGCCGGTCACATCGTGGACGCGGTGGCGACGGCGGCGGACGGGCTCGCGGTGACGCCGCTCCAGGTGGCACTGGCCTGGGTCCGGGACCGGCCCGGCGTGGTCGCGCCGATCGTCGGCGCGCGCAACGCGCGGCAGCTCACGGCGGCGTTGTCAGTGGAGACCCTTAGTCTTCCTGACGAGATCTGCCGGGCGCTGGACGACGTGTCGGCGCCGGTGCACCGCTATCCCGATCACGACTGGAGCACGCTGTGAGCACGGAGCCCGAGTCCGCCTCTGAGGACACCGCGGAAGCCGTGGACGCCGGGCCGGGAGCCCCGGGCGCCACGACCGGGGCGGCCGCGGAGGGCGGGGCAACGGCCGACGGCCGGGCCGAGGGGGCCGCCGGGGAGCCGGAGGCCGCCGGGGAGCCGGTAGCCGCCGGCACGGAAGCCGCCGGGCCGACGGCGACGGGTGACGGGGGCTCGGGCGGCCCGGGCGCCGAGGCGGACGGGGAGACGACCGGCCCGGCAGCCGACGGTCCCGGGGGCGAGGGGGCCGTCGGAGAGCCGGACGGTGCGCGCGCTGACGATGCCGGCGGAGCGGCTCGGATCTCCGAGGCCGAGGCCGAGCTGGCCGCGCAGCGGCTGGAGCGGGAGCGGATCGAGCGGCGCAAGGCCGAACGGCAGGGGACGATCGCCGCCGGGGGCAAGCTCAGCGGCACGGCGGCCGACCTGCTGGCCGCCGTGCGCGCCGTGGAGAGCGGCGAGAAGCCGCAGGCCACGGTCTTCGACGACGCCGCCCCCGCGCCGCGTCGGCCCGCCGAGGAGCCGGTGCGGCGACCGCGGCCGGCCCCGGCCGAGCCCGCCGCCGGGCCTGCGGGGCCGGCACCGGAGGCCGTCGAGGCCGTCCGGCGCGTCCTGGCCGAGGGCGGCGCCCCCGAGGCGCTCGCCCCGCAGACGACCGCGCTCCTCGGTGAGGCGGCGGAGGAGGCGCTGCGCGCGGACCCCTGGCAGTTGCTCAGGGTCGGCGGGGTCCGGCCGGAGCAGGCCGACGGGTTCGCCCGGGCCCTGCTCGGCGCGGAGTGCCGCCCGGACGACGAGCGGCGCGGCCGCGCGGTCACCGTGTGGTTGCTGGAGCAGGCGGCGCTGGCCGGGCACACGGCCCTGGAGCTGCCGCGGCTCACGACGACATTGGCCCAGCGGGGCGTACCCGACCCCGACGCCGCCGTGCAGAGCACGCTCGCCGAGGGTGAGGCGCTCGCCTTCCAGGACGCCCTGGAGCAGACCGGCACCCACCCCCAGCCCACGCCGGGCCGGACGGATCAGGCGGAAGCGGCGGACGGGACCGACAGGACGGACGGGACGGACGAGGGTGAGGATCTCCCGGTCCGGGTCCTGATCGGTCTGGAGCGCTACGCGCTCGCCGAGGAGAGCCTGGCCGACGGCCTGGCCCGGCTGGTCAACTCGACCCCGAAGCAGGACGGTTCCGCGGCCGACTGGGAGCGGGCCGCCGCCGGCGCGCCGGGCTCCGCCGCCGACCTGATCCGAGCCGTCGCGGGCCACGGGCTGGTCCTGCACACCGGCGGGGAGGCCTCCCTGGCCGAACCGGCCGCCCTGCTGCGCGCCGCACACGCCCTGGGCCTGCGTGCCTGGGCAGCAGCGCCCGGGCCGCTCGGCCGGGACCGCTTCGCCGCCCTGTCGGCCGACCGGTCGGCCGAGCCGCGCTCCCAGGCCTCCCTCGCACCGGCCTCCCCCGCACCGGACCCCGCCGCCCCTGAGGGCTCCGTCCCGATCGGTTCCGCCGTGGACGCCCGGACCGTCGTCACCCTGAACGGGCTGCTGACCGGGGCCGAGGGGCCGGGGCGGGACGCGGACGGCGCGCTGGACCTCGACCTGCTCGTCGTGCTCGACGCGCCGCAGCTCGACGTCGAGGCGGGCGCCCTGCTGGCGGAGTCGCTGCCGGACGGAGCCCGGCTGGTGCTGGCGGGTGACCCGGCGGTGCTGGGCTCGGTGGGCCCCGGGCGGGTCTTCGCGGACCTGCTGGCGGCGCAGATCTGCCCCCGCGTCGCCTCGCGGCGCCCGGACCCCGGCCCACTCGGCGAGCTGGTCTCCGGCATCGGGATCGGCGAGCTGGGCCAGGTGGAGGCGCCCGGCAAGGAGGTCGTGATCGTGCCGGTGCGCGACGCCGGCGAGGCGGTCCACCGCACCGTCCAGCTCGTGGCCGACTCGGTGCCCCGCGCGATCGGCGTTCCCGCCGAGGAGACCCAGGTGATCACACCGGGCCACGGCGGCGCGGCGGGCACCCGGGCGCTCAACACGGCACTGAAGCAGCGGCTGAACCCGGGCCCCGGCCGCTTCGGCGGTTTCGACCCCGGCGACCGCGTCGCCTACTCCCCCGTGCCCGGCCGTACGCTGCCGGGCCGGGTGGTGCGGGCGGACGCCGACGGGCTGCACCTGTCCTGCGCCGGCGAGACCGTCGTCGTACCGAAGGAGCGGGTGGAGCAGTCCGTACGGCACGGATGGGCGCTCACCGCTCACCAGGCGATGGGCGGCCGGTGGCCGGCCGTGGTCGTGGTCCTGCCGGGAGACGCCGCGCAGGCCCTCAGCCGTCCCTGGGTCTACACGGCGTTCGGCCGGGCCGCCCGTCATCTGTCCGTGGTGCACGGTGTGGAGCAGGCGCTGCCGCGGGCGGTCTCCGAGGTGGTCGCGAAGCCGCGCACGACCCGGCTGCCGGTACTGCTGGCGCCGCAGGTCCCGGTGGCCGACTGAGCGTCCGGGCGGATGCCCGGCCACCCCCCGGCCACTCCCCCGGCGCCTCACCGTCCCGAGCCGCCACCGGACGGCCCTTCGCCCGCCCTCCGTCGGCCACCGCCGGCGTGCCCGCCCACCCCCTAGCACCTCACCGAGGCCCGGACGAACGCGACGGCGGCGGCCACGGGGCTCTCCCCGCGACCGCCGCCGTCATGCCGTCATGCCGTCATGCCGCCCGGCCTACCTCGTAGCGGCTCGCGCCGTTCAGCGGTCCGACTCCAGCCGCGCCGGTCCGCCGTCCCGGCCCCGGCGGTGCTCCAGGTCCTCGTCCGGGTCCAGATCCTCGTCCAGGTCGAGGTCCTCCTCCAGGTCCTCCAGGTCGGCGTCGCCGTCGGCGTCCTCCTCCTCGACGCCGTCGTCCATGTCGTCGTCGAACTCCTCGTCGAACACCGCGCTGACGTCGAAGCGGCAGACCACGTGCTGCGCGTCGACCTGTTCGAACGGGGCCTCCAGCCACTCGCCGGGGTCGGGGGTCTCCTCCGAGGCCGTCACCCAGAGCGTGGAGTCGCCTTCCTCCAGGCCGAACTCCTTGTGCCGGGAGGCGATCTCGTCCGGCTCGAACTCGCCGAACAGGAGACCGAGCGCCCCGTGCACCGTGCCCGAGGCCGCCACCCCCACGCCGTCGTCGTCCGCCGCCTCGATCCGCCGGGCCTGGGCCATCAGCCGCTGCGGCTCGGCCACCGCGTAGTCACGGCGGATCAGGACGCTCAGCGCGTTCGGCTCCTCGGGGCCCGTGTACGGCGGCATCGAGTCGTCCGCGTCGGGGATCTCGAAGGGAGTGACCTCGTCGTAACGGTCGTAGAGCAGTTCGTCGTACGCCTCCGCGGCCGCGGCCAGCTGGTTGAA
This sequence comes from Streptomyces ambofaciens ATCC 23877, assembly GCF_001267885.1. Classification (NCBI taxonomy): domain Bacteria; kingdom Bacillati; phylum Actinomycetota; class Actinomycetes; order Kitasatosporales; family Streptomycetaceae; genus Streptomyces; species Streptomyces ambofaciens. The sequence continues at coordinate 1,786,813 of NZ_CP012382.1, forward strand.
CGCGTCGTAGACGGCCGGGTCGTCCTCCCCCGACCGGCGTTCGACCGCGGCCAGGTGGCGGTCGAGCGCGGTCTTGACCGCCTCGGCGGCGGCGCGTACCTCGGCAGCGGTGGGCTGCGCAGCATCAGACATAGTGCAGACGCTATCCGTACCGGACCCCAACCCGCACAATAGATGCGATGCCGGAATACGAATTTGTCGACGTGTACGTCCCGCGCGGGGTCTCCCGCAAGGAGACGACGCGTCTGCTGACGGACCACGCCGAGTACGGACACTGGGAGCTCTACCGCCTGAGCCTGCTGCGCGACGGCAGCCGCCGGGTGCGGTTGCGGCGGCGGATCATCCGCCAGGTACGCGCCACCTGGTGAGGCCGGTGACCGAAACGGAGCGGGCCCCGCTGGTGCGGGGCCCGCTTCACGTGCCGCTCCTCCTGCCCGCGTCACGCCGAGGCGCGCGCCTTGCGATAGAGCACCGTGCCCGCGAGCAGCGCACCCGCACCGACCGGGAGGGCGAGGCCCAGGGGCAGGTCGCTGCCGGTCTCGGCGAGCCGCGCGTCACCCCGGGGCTGGGCGACGCTCTGGGCGCCCGGCTGGTTGCCGTCGGAGGAACCGCCCGGCGTCTCGCCGTCCGTTCCGGGCGGGGTGCCCGGTGTACCGGGGTCGCCGGGATTGCCGGGGTCACCGGGGTCACCGGGGTCACCCGGCCCTCCGGGGGGCGTCTCGTGGCCGCCGCCGGGCGGCGTCGAGTGATCCCCGCCACCCCCGTTGCGGCAGTCGTTGCCGGTGGTCGGGTTGAGGACGCCGACGACGTCGACGCTGTTGCCGCAGACGTTCACCGGCACGTGCACCGGCGCCTCGACGTGGTTGCCGGAGCCGACGCCGGGTGAGTCGGTGGCGTGCCCGCCCGCGTGCGAACCGCCCCGGTCCCCGGAGTCGCCGTACCCGCCGGACGGACCGCCGCCCTGGTTGGCGCACGAGTTGCCCATCGCCGGGTTGAGGACGCCGACGACGTCGACCGTGTTGCCGCAGACGTTCACCGGCACGTGCACCGGCGCCTGCACCGTGTTGCCGGAGAGCACGCCGGGCGACCCCGAACTCGATCCGTGCGCGCCCGAGTCCGCGTGGGCGGTGCCGCCCGCGGCGGCGATCACGCCGGTGGCCGCCGCCATCGTCATCAGGCCCTTGCGGGTGACCTGTCGCATTTCCTGAATCCCTGCCTTGCCCTAGTCCCGTGGTACGAGAAGTCTCGTGAAACGGAAGTCCAGTGAAGCGGAAGTCCCGTCGTGCAGAAGTCCCGTGCCGCAGAAGTTCCGTAGCCCGAGAATGCCGGGAATTCCGACGGTGCCGTCGCTCCCACGCCCATGAAGGCCGCAAAGGCCGTCGGCCCCGGAGCGCGTGGCGCGCACTCCGGGGCCGGCGGACTCAGACCCTCATGGGGTGAGGCACAACGTCACTTGTTGATGCAGACGTTGCCGAAGGCGGGGTTCAGCAGACCGATCACGGAGATCGTGTTGCCGCAGACGTTCACCGGCACGTGAACGGGCACCTGAACGACGTTGCCGGAGAGGACACCGGGCGAGTGCACAGCGGCACCCTGAGCACCGGAGTCGGCGACGGCCATGCCGGCGCCCGCGAGAACCAGACCACCGGTGGCAGCCGCGGCGGCGACGACCTTCTTGAACATTATTCCTCCTAGTTGGCAAAGCGATCCAGGTTGCTGATCGCATCACTTGTAACGAGGAGGGAGTAATGAGGCTACGAGCTTATGAGCGCATTCACCCGTCCCGGGCGCCTCCCGCACACGCGAGCGAATAGCACCGTGTGCGGAAATCGCGTTTCTTCGGGCGCTTCGGGACGCGTCGAATCCTCGGGCGGTTCAGGACGCGTCGAATCTCGGGCGGTTCAGGACGCGTCGATGAAACGGTCGAGCACCCGCACGCCGAACCGCAGTCCCTCCACCGGCACCCGCTCGTCCACACCGTGGAACATGCCCGCGAAGTCCAGCTCCGGCGGCAGCTTGAGCGGCGCGAAGCCGAAGCCCCGGATACCGAGGTCGTCGAAGGACTTCGCGTCCGTGCCGCCGGAGAGCATGTACGGGATCGCCTTCGCGGCCGGGTCCTCGGCCACCAGCGCGGACTGCATCGCGTCGACCAGCGCACCGTCGAACGTGGTCTCGACGGCCTTGTCGGCGTGCACGTCCTCGCGCCGCACCTTGGGGCCGAGGATCCGGTCGAGGTCGGCGAGGAACTCCTCCTCGTGGCCGGGCAGGAACCGGCCGTCGACGTGCGCGGTGGCCTCGCCGGGAATGACGTTGACCTTGTAACCCGCGCCCAGCTGGGTCGGGTTGGCGGTGTTGCTCAGGGTCGCGCCGATGAGCTTGGCGATGCCGCCGAGCTTGGCGAGGGTTCCCTCCATGTTCTCCGGGTCCAGCTCGGTGCCGAGCGCGTCGCCCAGTTCGTCGAGGAAGGCCCGGGTGGTCTTGGTGACCCGGATGGGGAAGGTGTGGCGGCCGAGGCGTGCGACGGCCTCCGACAGCTCGGTGATGGCGTTGTCGCGGTGGATCATCGACCCGTGCCCGGCGGTGCCGGCCACGGTCAGCTTCATCCAGTGCATGCCCTTCTCGGCCGTCTGGATCAGATAGAGGCGGCGCTGCTCGCTCACGGTGAAGGAGAAGCCGCCCACCTCGCTGATCGCCTCGGTGACGCCTTCGAAGAGGCCGGGGTGCTTGTCGACGAGGTGACGGGCGCCGTACGTCCCGCCGGCCTCCTCGTCCGCGAGGAACGCCAGGACGATGTCGCGCGGCGGCCTGCGCCCGCTGCGCAGCCGGTCGCGGACGACCGCGAGGGTCATCGCGTCCATGTCCTTCATGTCGACCGCGCCGCGGCCCCAGACGCACCCGTCCGCGATCTCGCCGGAGAAGGGGTGGTGGGTCCAGTCGTCCGCGTTGGCCGGGACGACGTCGGTGTGGCCGTGGATGAGCAGCGCGGGCCTGGACGGGTCCTCGCCCTCGATCCGGGCCACCGTGGACGCGCGTCCGGGGTGGGACTCGAAGATCTGCGGTTCGAGTCCCACCTCGGCGAGCTTCTCGGCGACCCATTCGGCCGCCTTGCGCTCGCCCGGACCCGAGTGGTCCCCGTAGTTGCTGGTGTCGATCCGGATCAGCTCGCGGCAGAGGTCGACGACCTCGTCCTCGCCGGTGACGCTCCTGGCCGTGCCCGAGTCGCTCACGTGGTTCCTCCCGCTGTCACTGCTGGTGTCCCTGCTGGTTTCCCTGCCGGTGGGTCTCCCTCATCCTCCTCCCTGGACCGCCCGGGCCCAAGGAGGGGGTGATCGGCCACCCCGGAAAGCCTGGTAATGTTTACGTCGTCGCCAAGGGCAAGACCCCGCGCGACAGACACCTTGTCCGGGTGGCGGAATGGCAGACGCGCTAGCTTGAGGTGCTAGTGCCCTTTATCGGGCGTGGGGGTTCAAGTCCCCCCTCGGACACCACTGAAGACCCCTGTTCACCAGGGGTCTTCTGCTGTTCGGTCTCCGGCCGCGACCGGGCACAATGGCCGCCATGACCACCCCTTCCTGCCCGTGCGGGCTGTCCGGTCCGTACGAGAAGTGCTGCGGCCGCTTCCACTCGGGCGCCGCCTCCGCGCCGACCGCCGAGGCCCTGATGCGCTCGCGCTACAGCGCCTTCGTCCGACTGGACGCGGGCTACCTGCTGCGGACGTGGCATCCGCGGACACGGCCGGAGCGGCTCGACCTCGACCCGGGCACGCGGTGGACCGGACTGGAGATCCTCGGCTCGACCGACGGGTCCGCCTTCCACACCACCGGCACCGTGACCTTCCGCGCCTCCTACCGCGGCGGCTCACTGCACGAGCGGAGCCGGTTCGAGCGCGTCGACGGGGCGTGGGCGTACGTCGACGGCGCGTTCCTGGCGTAGCTCCGCCCGGCAGGCTTCACGGCGCCAGGATGTCCAGCTCCTGGAGCGCCCCCACCGTGATCTCCCGGGTCAGCCGCTCCGCACGCTCCGCGTCCCGGGCGCGCACCGCCTCGGCGACCTGGACGTGCAGGGTGACGGCGGCCGGGTCGGGGTCCTCGAACATCACGTCGTGGTGGGTGCGGCCCGCCAGGACCTCGGCGACGACGCCGCCGAGACGGGCGAACATCTCGTTGCCGGAGGCGGTCAGGATGACGCGGTGGAAGGCCACGTCGTGGAAGAGGTACTGCTCCAGCCGGTGGCCGCTCGAGTTGGCGACCATGCCGAGCGCGCACTCGGTCAGCTCGGCGCACTGCTCGGGCGTGGCCAGGCGGGCCGCGAGTCCCGCCGCCACCGGTTCGACCGCCGAGCGCAGCACGGTCAGGGAGCGCAGCTGCCGCGGGCGCTCGGAGCCGGCCAGGCGCCAGCGGATGACCTGCGGGTCGTAGACGTTCCACTCGCATTCCGGCAGGACGGTCACGCCCACGCGGCGGCGCGACTCCACGAGGTGCATGGACTCCAGCACCCGGACCGCCTCGCGCATCACCGAGCGCGACACCTCGAAACGCTGGGCCAGCTCGTCGGTGCGCAGAACGCTGCCCGCAGGGTATTCGCCCGCTGTGATCGCGGGGCCGAGGGTGTCCAGTACGCGGCCGTGCAGCCCCCGGCCCGGTGTGCTCATGCACTCAGCGTACGGGTCGGATCACGGGAACAAAAAGTCAGACTTATATGTCACACGCTCTTGAATTTGTCGTACCTAATGGGTTTCAGTTGCGTCGACATCACGTGTCGACGAAGACAGCAGACAGCGAGAGTGCGATGCAGCGACTGCACACCCCCCATGTCGTCGTGGTCATGGGCGTAGCGGGTACCGGGAAGACCACCATCGGCCCCCTGCTCGCGGCCCGGCTCGGCGTTCCCTACGCCGAGGGCGACGACTTCCATCCGCCGGCCAACATCGCCAAGATGACGGCCGGCACCCCGCTCACCGACGAGGACCGGTGGCCCTGGCTGGACGCCATCGGCGGCTGGGCGCACGGGCGGGCGGGGCTCGGTGGGGTGGTGAGCAGTTCGGCGCTGAAGCGGTCCTACCGCGACCGGTTGCGGGCCGCCGCTCCCGGTGTCGTCTTCGTCCACCTCACGGGCAGCCGGGAGCTGATCGAGGACCGGATGTCGCACCGGCAGGGGCACTTCATGCCGACGGCCCTGCTCGACTCCCAGTTCGCCACGCTCCAGCCGCTGGAGCCGGACGAGGCGGGGGTCGCGGTGGACGTCGCCGGCTCCCCCGAGGAGATCACCGAACGGGCGGCGACCGCCCTGACGGACCTTCCCGAGCCGGTCCAGTAACCCCCACCCCTGTGCGGGGTCGTGCCGCCACCGGCGGGCCCGGCCCCTCAGTCCCCCGAACCCCCATCACCGCAAGGGAACCACCGTGACCAGACTCAGCGTCGAGATGCTGGCAGCGGACACCGTCGAGCCCATCACCTCGGCCGGCCACGCCCAGCTGGGCATCGCCGTGCTCCTGGGCATCGCCGTCATCGTCCTGCTCATCACCAAGTTCAAGCTGCATGCCTTCCTGTCGCTGACCATCGGGTCGCTGGCGCTCGGCGCGTTCGCCGGGGCCCCGCTGGACAAGGTCATCACCAGCTTCACCGCCGGGCTGGGCTCCACCGTCGCGGGCGTCGGCGTACTGATCGCCCTCGGCGCGATCCTCGGCAAGATGCTCGCCGACTCCGGCGGCGCCGACCAGATCGTGGACACCATCCTCGCCAAGGCGAGCCCGCGTTCGATGCCGTGGACGATGGTGCTCATCGCCTCCGTCATCGGACTGCCGTTGTTCTTCGAGGTCGGCATAGTCCTGCTGATCCCGGTCGTCCTGATGGTCGCCAAGCGCGGCAACTACTCCCTGATGCGCATCGGCATCCCGGCCCTGGCCGGTCTGTCCGTCATGCACGGTCTGGTCCCGCCGCACCCCGGTCCGCTGGTCGCGATCGACGCGCTGGGCGCCAACCTCGGTGTGACCCTGGCGCTGGGCGTCCTGGTCGCCATCCCGACGGTGATCATCGCCGGGCCGGTGTTCTCGAAGTACGCGGCCCGCTGGGTGGACGTCCCGGCCCCCGACCGCATGATCCCGCAGCGCGCCTCGGAGGAACTGGAGAAGCGCCCCGGCTTCGGCGCCACCCTGGCGACCATCCTGCTGCCGGTCGTGCTGATGCTGGCCAAGGCGCTCGTCGACATCATCGTCGACGACCCGGAGGCCCTGGTGCAGCGCACCTTCGACGTGATCGGCAACCCGCTGGTCGCCCTGCTCGCCGCCGTGATCGTCGGCATCTTCACGCTGCTGCGCCCGGCCGGGTTCGGCAAGGACCGTCTGTCGGGCCTGGTCGAGAAGGGCCTCGCGCCGATCGCGGGCATCCTGCTGATCGTCGGCGCGGGCGGCGGCTTCAAGCAGACGCTGATCGACTCCGGCGTCGGCCGGATGATTCTGGAGATCTCCGAGGACTGGTCCATCCCGGCGCTGCTGCTGGCCTGGCTGATCGCGGTGGCGATCCGGCTGGCGACCGGTTCGGCGACCGTGGCGACCGTCTCGGCGGCCGGCCTGGTCGCACCGCTGGCGGCCGACATGTCGACGACCCACGCGGCCCTGCTGGTCCTGGCCATCGGCGCCGGCTCGCTCTTCTTCAGCCATGTCAACGACGCCGGCTTCTGGCTGGTGAAGGAGTACTTCGGCCTGAACGTCGGCCAGACCATCAAGACCTGGTCCGTCATGGAGACGATCATCTCGGTGGTCGCCGGTGCCCTGGTCCTGCTGTTGTCCCTGGTCATCTAACCGAGCACGCAGGAGCGCGGCGACACCGAGCCGCCGCGCGAGGCAGCGGTACCGGCGGGGGGGTCCCGGTGGCGGGACCCTCACCGGGCTCCCCGCACCCAGGGGCGCGACCGACCGCGCCTGGCGCCTTCGTGCTCGCCACCCCGGACCAGTCAGCCCCCCTCGGCGTCCCCCTGAGACTCAGGGGGACGCCGCCTTGTCCAGCTGGAAGGCCTCGTTGCCCTGCCCGATCCGTGCGTGCCGTTCGGGGGCCCGGGCGCGCAGGACCAGGCCCTGCACCAGGCCTGTGAGCGCCGCGAGGCCGATGACGCCCGGCAGCATCCAGCTCAGGGAGGAGCCGGGGCCGGCGCCGACGAGGACGTCGAAGTCCTTGACGGTGTAACCGGCGATCACCAGCAGGGCGACGCCCGCGACGGTGGAGGTCGCCAGCCGCACGCCCTGGGCGCCGGCCGCGCCGCGGCGGACGAAGAAGGCCACCACGGAGAACGAGGCGGCGGCCATCAGCACGATGACGCCGAGGGCGCCGATGTTGCCGCCCCAGGTGAACAGGTGCAGGACGGGCTGGGTCGGGTCGCCGTTCGGCTTGTCGTCGGCGACGGCGAAGCCGGCCACCACGACCGCGGACACGGCGGTCTGGAGCAGCGAACCGGTGCCGGGCGCACCGCTGGAGCCACTGGTCCGCCCGAAGGCGGCGGGCAGCAGCCCCTCCCGGCCCATGGCGAAGGCGTACCGGGCGACGACGTTGTGGAAGCTCAGCAGGGCGGCGAACATGCCGGTCACGAAGAGGACGTGCAGGACGTCGGTGAAGGTGCCGCCCAGCCGGGACTCGGTGAGGAAGAAGAGCAGCCCGGCACTCTGCTCCTGAGCGGTCCCGACGATCTTGTCCGGTCCGGTGGCGACGGTCAGCGCCCAGCTGCTGAGCGCGAAGAACACCGCGACCCCACCGACCGCCAGGAACATGACACGCGGCACCAGCACATGCGGCCGACTGGTCTCCTCGGCGTACACGGGAGCCTGCTCGAAGCCGAGGAAGGCGGCGATGCAGAAGCACAGCGCGGTCCCCACGCCCGCCCCCGTCAGGGTGTCCGGATCGAAGGCGTGCAGCGAAAGCCCTTGGGCGCCCGGATCGGCGACGGCGGCGATGTCGAACACGACCACGAGGGCCACCTCGATCAGCAGCAGCACGCCCAGCACCCGCGCGTTGACGTCGATCTTCAGCCAGCCCAGCGCGCCGACCGCGAGCACGGCCAGCAGCGCCGGTATCCACCAGGCGACCTCCAGGTCGGCGTAGGTGGCCAGGAGCCCGGAGACCTCGAAGCCGAAGATGCCGTAGATGCCGACCTGGAGGGCGTTGTAGGCGACCAGGGCGACGAGCGCGGCGCCGGCGCCGGCGGTGCCGCCGAGTCCGCGGGAGATGTACGCGTAGAAGGCGCCGGCGTTGTGGACGTGCCGGCTCATCTCGGCGTATCCGATGCTGAAGAGGATCAGCACCACGCCCAGGAGCACGAAGAGCAGCGGCTGCCCCACGATGCCCATCACCGCGAAGGTGGTGGGCATGACGCCCGCGACCACCATCAGCGGGGCGGTGGCGGCGAGGACGGAGAGCAGCAGGCCCCCCGTGCCGAGCCGGTCGGCGCGCAGCGCCCGCTCCTGCCCCTTGAAGGTGCTGATGGCGCCACCGCTCGCGGATCGGCTCGTGCTCGAACTGCCCCTGGTCATCGCAGGACGTCCTTCTTTCGTGTGCGTCGGGGGGTCAGGCCGTGCCCAGTGCGCTCGCGCGGGCGGCACGGAAGGCCGGGTACGGCTCGCGGTCCGGATACGACCACGGGGCGGGTGTGGCGTGCTCGCCGATGCGGTGGAAGAGGGCGGCGGCCTCGGCGCCGCGGCCCTCGCAGACCTTGGCGTGGGCGAGGAAGTTGAGGTCGATCAGCCGGCGGGGGTGGCCGTCCTGCTCCCACTCCAGCCACCAGTCGAAGGCGGCCTTCATCACCAGCCGGGCCCGCCGGCCGACCCAGTGGCCGGAGGCGCTCGGGTGGGCGGACTCGTGCCCGGCGGCGGCGAGCACGCGGTAGCGCTCGGCGTGCGCGACGACCGGGAGGACGGCCAGCGGGGAGTCGGCGGGGGCCTGCTCGGCGGCCCAGTTCGCGAAGTCGTACACCTCGTGCAGCGGGTCCGGGTCACCGTCGCCGAGGCGTTCGGCGAGCCGGGCCACCATCAGGTGATGGGCGTGGTGGTGATCGGCGTACCGTCCGCGCACCGCCTCGAAGACCCGCACGACGTCGTCGTCCACGCCCAGTGAACGCTCCAGCACGAGCAGCCCGAGCCACGGTGTGGGATCGCCGGGGACGAGCGCGGCCGCTTCCCGGCACGCCTCCCGTGCCCGGGCCGCCTTCTCCTTGCCGCGCAGGGCGCGGTGGACCAGCGCGAAGGCGAGCAGGACCGAGGCGTCGGCCGAATCGGGTTCGGCGAGCAGCCACTCGCGGGCCCAGGCGGCGCAGTAGGGCTCCTTGGCGAGGACGGTCACCCGGTGGCCCCGGCGGTCCCAGTCGTCCCCCGTATGGACCAGCAGGGAGCGCGCGGACTGCCAGCGTCCCTGGGCCAACGCGGCCCGGACCGCCACGAGTTCGGCGTCGTCGAGGGCCTCGTCGAAGACCTGGGCGGCGCGCTTGCGGCCGCGGCCGAGGGGAGGCGGAGGTGGGGACACCGCGGGAACTTCCTCACGCGACGCGGTAGGTCGTCGTAGCCGGATTGCCATGAACTGATCACGCACAGCAAACCGGCAGCCAAGGCTTGACGTCAAGGGGAGTCGAGCCGTTACACGCGTCAACTCTCTTATTGAAAACGGGACTTGTCGGTCGCCGCCCCACCCCGCCACCCGGATGCGGCGCCCACCCGGCACCCCGGGTCCACCGGCACTAGAGTCGCCCTACGCACCCGTGACCCGACTGACGATCGAGGTACGCAGCGTGTCGGTTCTGGTTCTGGTCCTCGCCGTGAGCGCCGCGTGCTGCCTGGGCCTCGGCTTCGTCCTCCAGCAGAACGCGGCCCAGCGCGCCCCGCTGGGCGACTTCCTCTCGCCCCGTCTCCTGCTGGATCTCGTACGGGTGCCGCGCTGGCTGGCCGGCATGGGCCTGATGGTGGCCGGCATGGTGCTGGGCGCGCTCGCGCTGGGCGGTGGCGAGCTGACCCTCGTCGAGCCCCTCCTGGCGACGAACCTCCTCTTCGCCCTGGCCCTCTCCCGCGCGCAGACCCGGCAGCCGCTGGGCCGCCAGGGCTGGGCGGGCCTCGTACTGCTCGCCGGCGGGGTCACCGCGTTCATCGTGGCGGGCGAGCCGCGCGGCGGCAGCACGGTGACCGACCCGGTACGGCACTGGCTGCTCATCGGCGCGATGCTGGGTGCGGCCCTGCTGCTCACGGTGTGCGCCGGCCGTTCCCGGCTGACGTGGGGGCCGACCCTGCTGGCGCTGGCGGCAGGCCTGGTCTACGGCGTGCAGGACGCGCTGACCCGGGTCAGCGGCCGGCACTTCTCCGAGGGCGGCCTGGCGGACACGCTGACGGGCTGGCAGCCGTACGCGGTGGTGGTGCTCGGCATCACCGGCCTGGTCCTGGTCCAGAGCGCCTTCGAGACCGCCCCCCTGCGCAGGTCGCTGCCCGCTCTGACGGCCGCCCAGCCGCTCGCGGGCATCGCCTGCGGGGTCGGCTTCCTCGGCGACCGGCTGCGGACCGACACCGGGGCCCTGGCGTGGGAGGCGGGCGGCCTCGCGGCGGTCGTGACCGGCATCGTCCTGCTGGGCCTGCATCCCGCGATGCCGCAGGGCACGCGCGAGAGCCGGCACACACGGGACCTGCAACGGCGCTGACCGCGCGGCGCTGCTTGGATGAGGGCATGAGCGCAGCTGACGAGATCCTCGACATCGTCGACGAGAACGACCAGGTCGTCGGGCAGGCCCGGCGGGGCGACGCGTACGCGCGGGGACTGCGCCACCGCTGCGTGTTCGTCCTCGCCCGGGACCCCCGGGGCCGCGTCTTCGTCCACCGCCGCACGCCGACGAAGCTGGTGTTCCCGTCCCTGTACGACATGTTCGTCGGCGGTGTGGTGGGCGCGGGCGAGTCCTACGACGACGCGGCCCTGCGTGAGGCCCAGGAGGAACTGGGGGTGACCGCGCTGCCGCGCCCGGAGCACCTCTTCACGTTCCTCTACGACGACGGCGCGGGCCGGAGCTGGTGGTCGGCGGTGTACGAGGTCCGCTGCGAGCCCCCGGTCGCCCCCCAGGCGGAGGAGGTCGCCTGGCACGGGTTCCTGACGGAGTCAGAGGTGGAGCGCCGCCTCGGGGAGTGGGAGTGGGTCCCGGACGGCCTGGCGGCGTACGCGCGGCTGCGCGCCCGGCGAGCATGACCCCACCGCGAGTCCACGCGAGAAACACGAGCGACACCCCGCACCCGCGCACGGCGAGCAGGTACGAACCGGGGGGCCGCACCAGCGCACGGCGAGTAGACGCGAACCGAGGGACCCGCACCCGCATACGGCGAGAAGGAGGCCATGTCGGGAGGACCCGCACCCGCGTACGGCGAGTAGACACGAACCGGTGGACCCGCACCCGCGTACGGCGAGAAGGGGCCGTGTCGGGGGGTGTCCGCCCGCAGCGGTTGGCGCGTCAACACCCTCACCTCATGAAGCAACCGATTCCGCGCCGTTCCGAGGACGGACACCCCCCGGCGCGGCCCCGACCCACAGACCGCCGCACGCGCACCGCGCACCCCCACCGGACCGGCACAGGCGCCGCAGGCACCCCGCACCCGCCCGATAGGGTCCCCGAGTGATCGAATTCGTGCGGAACGTCCGGCTCTGGTTCGCCCCCGAGGAGGTCCGGCAGGAGGGCGGCACCCCCGACTACCGGTTCTCCCTGGCCAACGAGCGCACCTTCCTGGCCTGGTTGCGCACGGCCCTCGCCCTGATCGGCGGCGGTTTCGCCGTGGACCAGTTCCTGCCGGACCTGCGCTGGGGCTGGCGGGTGGGACTCGCCCTCGCCCTGCTCGCCGCCGGCGTGCTCTGCTCGCTGCGCGCCGTGAACCACTGGGTGCGCTGCGAGCGGGCCATGCGCCGCGGCGAGGACCTCCCGGTCTCCCGCTTCCCGGCCCTGCTCAGCCTGGTCGTCGCCGTGGTCGCCGTGGCCATGGTCGTCGTGGTCCTCGTCGGCTGGGAAGGCTGAGCGTGAGCGCTCACAGCGACGGCGACGGCACAGGCACAGGCACAGGCACCGGCACCGGCACCGGCACCGGCACCGAAGGCCACCCCACCCGCGACCCCGGCCTCCAGCCCGAACGCACCCGGCTCGCCTGGCGACGCACGACCCTGTCGGGCACCGTCGTCGCCGTACTGGCCGCGAAGGCCGCACTGCACGGGGGCGCGGCCCCCGCCTCGGTCGTCGCCACCGCCCTGTGCTGCGTCCTGTGGCTGACCTTCCTGCGCATCGCCCACGTCCGCATCCGCACCCTCGCCTCGACCAACCGCCCCCGCGCGCTGACCCCGCCGTACGCCACGGCGGCGGCCCTGTGCACGGTCGCGCTCGCGGTGTGCGGCGCCTTCCTCGTGCTCTAGCCCCCGGCCCGGGTCACCCTCGTCACCCGCTCTCCTCCCAGTCCACCGTGACCACGATCTTCCCCCGCGTCCGGCCCTCCTGGTTCCGCCGGTGCGCGTCCGCAGCCCGCTCCAGCGGGAACGTCTCCGACACGTGCACCGTCACCACCCCCTGCTCCGCCAGCTCCGTCAGCCGCAGCAGATCGTCCGCGTCGGGTCGCACGAAGCAGTACCGCCCGCCGTAGTCGACGACGTCCGGGTCGGCGATCGACGCCAGGCGGCCCCCGGGGACCAGCAGGTCGGCCGAGGTCCTCAGCGTCTCGCCGCCGACCGTGTCGAACACCGCGGCCACGCCCTCGGGCGCCAGCCCCCGCACCCGCTCGGCCAGCCCCTCCCCGTACGCCACCGGTTCCCCGCCCAGCCCTCGCACGAAGTCGTGGTTGTGCTCGCTCGCCGTACCGATGACCCGCGCCCCGGCGTACCGGCCCAGCTGGACGGCGATCGAGCCGACCCCGCCCGCGGCGGCGTGCACGAGTACGGTGTCGCCCCGGCCGACCCCCAGTGCCCCGTTCATCACCTGGTACGCGGTCAACCCGGTCAGCGGCAGCCCCGCCGCCTCCTCGTAGGTGAGGTTGCGCGGCTTGCGCGCGAGGGTGCGCACGGGCGCCGCCACGTACTCGGCGAAGGTGCCCCGGGAGAGGAAGTCCTCGCGGACGTAGCCGATGACCTCGTCCCCGACCGCGAACTCCGTGACGGCCGCCCCGGGCTGCACCACGACTCCCGAGACGTCCCATCCGGGGACCACCGGGAAGACGGGCTGGAGGAGGGCGTCGAGGTGTCCGTCCCGGCATTTCCAGTCGACGGGGTTGACGGCGGCGGCCCGCACCTTGACGAGCACCGAGTCGGGCCCGACCCGCGGATCGCGGACCTCCCCGTACTCGAGCACCTCGGGACCGCCGTACCGTGCGTAACTGATCGCCTTCATGGCTCCGACCCTCCGGGGTACCCGGACCCCACGCAACCGGAATGTCCGCATATGCACCACTAAGATGAGCGCCATGACCACTCTCCACGAGGAACACACGGCCCACGAGCACGACCACGGCCCCACCTGCGGGCACGCCGAGGTGCCGCACGGCGATCACGTCGACTACGCGCACGACGGGCACCTGCACCGCGCGCACAGCGGCCACTGGGACGAGTGCGAGCCCTCCGGGCACACCGCGCACGGGAGTCACGAGCACCGCCACGACGAGAACTGCGGGCACGCGCGCGTGCGCCACGGCGACCACGTCGACTACCTCCACGACGGCCACCGGCACGCCGCGCACGACGGCCACTGGGACGACCACTGACCGAAGGTCACCACGCCGCCCGCCGCCCTCACGACGAGCCGCCGAACGGACCACCGACGCCACGACGGACCACCCACGCCACGACGGACCACCGGCACCGCGGCAGCCCACCGCCGCACAACAGACGGACGGCACCACTACGGACCACCGCCGCCCCGACAGACGGACGGCGCCACGACGAACCGACGGCTCCCCGCACGAGGATGCGGGGAGCCGCCGCCGCGTCGTGGCGCCGATCACGTTCCGTCCTCCCACTGGACGGCATACCGACTGGTCGGCATCATGACTCGGGTACTGTACGCCTGCCCGTAGGAGCGATGATGAGCCCCGACCACCCGCCCGGACTCGATCTCGACCGGTTGCGCGGCCTGCTCGACCGCGAGCGGCCCGGTCTGGTGACCGGCCCGCTGTCCGGCCGGCTGATCGAGGGCGGACGGTCGAACCTCACCTACGCGGTCTCGGACGGTACCGCGCGCTGGGTCGTACGGCGTCCCCCGCTCGGCCACGTCCTGGCCACCGCGCACGACATGAAGCGCGAGCACCGCGTGATCAGCGCGCTGCACCCGACGAACGTGCCGGTGCCGCGGACCGTCCTCCTCTGCGAGGACGAGGAGGTCCTCGGAGCGCCCTTCTACGTCATGGAGTTCGTCGAGGGCACCCCGTACCGCACCGCCGACCAGCTCGCTCCGCTCGGCCCCGAGCGCACCCGCTCCGCCGTGCTGAACCTGGTCGACACGCTCGTGGAACTGCACGCGGTGGACCCCGCCGAGGTGGGCCTCGCGGACTTCGGCCGCCCCGAGGGCTTCCTCGACCGCCAGCTGCGGCGCTGGGCCAAGCAGCTGGACGCCTCCCGCAACCGCGACCTGGCCGGCATCGACGAGCTGCACGCCACGCTCGGCCGGGAGCTGCCCGTCTCCCCGGCCCCGGCGGTCGTGCACGGTGACTACCGCCTCGACAACGTGCTGATCGACGGCGACGAGATCAAGGCGATCCTCGACTGGGAGATGTCCACGCTCGGGGACCCGCTCACCGACCTCGGCCTGCTGGTGATGTACAGCATGCCGCTCGGCATGCCCGACTCCCCCGTCTCCACCACCGCCCAGGCCCCCGGCCACCCCGCGCCGTCCGAGCTCGTCGAGCGGTACGCCGAGCGCTCGGGGCGCGACGTGTCCGCCGTCGCCTGGTACACGGCGTTCGCCTGGTTCAAGCTCGCCGTGATCCTGGAGGGCATCCACTACCGCTACACGCTGGGCCAGACGGTCGGCCGCGGTTTCGACCGCATCGGCGATCTCGTCCCCGTCTTCATCGAGCACGGCCTGACCACCCTTCAGGAAGGCTGACCCGTCATGGACTTCGCGTTCGACGCACGCACCGAGGAACTCCGCGCCAAGCTGCTCGCCTTCATGGACGAGTACGTCTATCCGGCCGAGCAGGTCGCCCACGAGCAGCGCGCCCGCCTCGCCTCGCCGTGGGACACCCCGCAGGTCGTCGAGGACCTCAAGGCCGAGGCCCGCCGCCAGGGCCTGTGGAACCTCTTCCTGCCCGACGCCGAGCACGGCGCGGGCCTCACCAACCTCCAGTACGCCCCGCTCGCCGAGATCACCGGCCGCAGCCCGCAGCTGGCGCCGACGGCGACGAACTGCGCGGCGCCGGACACCGGCAACATGGAGGTGCTCGCCCAGTTCGCCGACGAGGCGCAGAAGAAGCAGTGGCTCCAGCCGCTGCTCGCCGGTGAGATCCGCTCCGCGTTCGCGATGACCGAGCCGGAGGTGGCCTCCTCGGACGCCACGAACATCACCACGCGCATCGAGCGCGACGGCGACGAGTACGTCATCACCGGCCGCAAGTGGTACATCTCCGGGGCGATGAACCCGGACTGCCAGATCTTCATCGTGATGGGCAAGACCGACCCGGGCGGCGAGGACATCCGCCGCCAGCAGTCGATGGTGCTGGTCCCCCGCGACACGCCCGGCGTCACCGTCGACCGGGCCATGCAGGTCTTCGGCTACGAGGACCACTACCACGGCGGCCACGCCGAAGTGACCTTCGACCACGCGCGCGTGCCGGTGGCGAACCTGATCGGCGAGGAGGGCGGCGGCTTCGCCATCGCCCAGGCCCGCCTGGGCCCGGGCCGCATCCACCACTGCATGCGGCTGATCGGCATGGCGGAGCGCGCGATCGAGCTGATGTGCCGTCGGGCGGTGGACCGTACCGCCTTCGGCAAGGCGCTCGCCCAGCAGGGCGTCGTGCACAACTGGATCGCGGACGCGCGGGTGACCGTGGAGCAGCTGCGGCTCCTCGTGCTGAAGACCGCCTGGCTGATGGACACCGTCGGCAACCGGGGCGCCCACACCGAGATCCAGGCCATCAAGATCGCCACGCCCCGCGCGGTGGTCGACATCATCGACCGGGCCATCCAGCTGCACGGCGCGGGCGGCGTGAGCCAGGACTTCCCGCTGGCCGAGCTCTACGCCGGTGCCCGGACGCTGATGATCGCCGACGGTCCGGACGAGGTGCACCAGCGCTCGCTGGCCCGCCGGGAGATCAAGAAGTACCTCTGAGCGAGACGGCGCCCCCCGGAAGAGCGGGGGGCGTCACCTCACGGGCGCAGCGCGCGCAGCAGCAGGTCGGCGAGGTGGTCGGCCACTTCCTGCGGGGTGAGCGGTCCGTCGGGGCGGTACCAGGTGGACAGGTGGTGGACGGAGCCGAAGTGGTAGTCCACCACCAGGGAGGCCGGGGCCTCCTTGGTGAAGACGCCGGCCTGCTGGCCCTCCTCGATGAGCGCGCGGAAGCGTTCGTGGTAGCGCCGGCGTTCCGCGCGTACCTGCTTGTTCTTCTCCGGGCTCAGCTGGTGCATGGAGCGGAAGAAGATCGACGCGTCGTCGAGGTTGTCGATGGTGGTGACGACGACGTCGGCCGCCGCGTCCCGCACCCGCTTCTCGACCGGCTCGTCGGAGTCCGCGAAGGCGTCCAGGCGTTCCTGCTGGAGGCGCAGCACCCGCGCGTACACCTCGTGCAGCAGGTCGTCCTTGGAGCCGAAGTAGTGGTACAGGGCCCCCTTGGTGACGCCGGCCGCCTCCACGATCTCCTGTACCGAGGTGCGGTCGTAGCCCTGCTCCGCGAAGAGCCGGGTGGCGGCGGCCAGGAGCCGCTGCGGCACCGGAGTGCCGTCCCCGTCCGTGGTCCTGGGCACTGCCGTCACCTGCCTTTCCGTTGTCAGTGTCCGTTCACTGTCCGTCCTGGTGTGCACGGGAACGCAGTTCCCGACGGAGGATCTTCCCACTCGCCGTCTTCGGCAGTTCGGGCAGGATCTCCACCTGGCGCGGGTACTTGTACGCGGCCAGTTTCTCCTCGCAGTAGGCGGCGAGCGCGTCCGGGTCCGTCTCGGCACCCGGACGGAGGCTGATGTACGCCTTGACGGTCTCGCCGCGGTACCCGTCGGGCACGCCGACGACGGCGGCCTCGCGCACCGCCGGGTGGGTGTAGAGCACGTCCTCGACCTCGCGCGGCCAGACCTTGAAGCCGGACGCGTTGATCATGTCCTTCTTGCGGTCGACGACGTAGAGCCACCCCTGGGCGTCCATGAAGCCGATGTCGCCGGTGCGCAGCTCGCCGCCGGGGAAGGTCTCGGCGGTGGCGTCGGGACGGCGCCAGTAGCCGGGGACGACCTGCGGGCCGCTCACGACGATCTCGCCCTGCTCCCCGAAGGGCACCTCGGCGCCCTGCTCGTCGACGATCCGGACCACGGTCTCGGGGCCGGGCACGCCGACGGCGAGGGTCCCGGAGACCGGGTCGACGGGCGCCTCCAGGTGGGGCGGTACGGAGGCGCAGGGGGCGGTGCACTCGGTCAGCCCGTAGCCGTTGCGGATGTACGGTCCGAAGCCGGCCCGGAACTTCTCGACCAGGGCGGGCGGCAGCGGGGCGCCGCCGGAGGAGATGTTCGCGAAGGACGCGAAGTGCTCGCGGGTCACCGACGGGTGGGCGGCCAGCGCCATGAAGGCGGTGGACGGGCCGACCGTGTAATGCGGCCGGTGCTCCGCGAAGGCGTCCAGCACGACACCCGCCTCGAAGCGGTAGGCCAGGACGAGCGTGCCCACGCTGTTCAGGCAGGCGCCGAACTCGCAGACCATGCCGGTGATGTGGAACAGCGGCGCCAGCGCGAAGTAGACCGGTGCCTCGGGCAGACCGAGCCCGGTGCGCTGCCGCTCGGCGTTGTACATGATGTTGCGGTGCGTGTTGGTGGCGCCCTTGGGCGTGCCGCTGGTGCCCGAGGTGTAGCTGATGAGCGCGGTGTCGTCCGGGCGCGGGTCGCGGCCCTCGGGCGCCCTGTGGCCGGTGCGGGCCACCTCCGCGAGGTCGTCGGCGTCGGCGGCCCGCGGCAGCCGCTCGAACGTCAGGACGCGCTCGTCCCGGCGGCTCTGGAAGTCCAGCTCGCAGCCGGTGAGCACGATCCGCACCGGCGAGTCGGCGGCCGCCTCCCGCAGGTACGACTCCCAGGCCCGGTCGGAGCAGATCAGGGCGGCCACCTCGCCGTCCCGCAGGACGTGCCCGACCTCCCCGGCCTTGTACATGGGGTTGACGGGCACGACCACCGCGCCGGCCTTCCAGGCGCCCAGCACCGCGAGCACGAAGTGCGGCGAGTTCTGCAGGAGGACCGCCACCCGGTCGCCGCGCTCCAGGCCGCGTGCGGCGAGGTGCCCGGCGACGGAGTCGCTCAGCTCGTCCACCTCGCGGTAGCCGAGGCGGCCGTCGAAGTAGGCGAGGAAGGTGCGGTCGGGGGCCTCGGCGGCGGCCCGGCGCAGGGCGTGCACCAGGGACGGCTCCGGGGTCAGCGGCGCCTTCTGGGCGTCGGTCAGCAGGTCCAGCCAGGGCTTGACCGCGTAGCGGGAGCCGGTCATCGGGCCGCCGCCTCCTCCCACTGCCGCTGGAGGCGGTTCATGCCGTGCAGCCAGCGGTCCGGCTCGGTGGCGCGGGCCTGGTAGTACTCGGCGACCTCGGGGTGCGGGAGGATCAGGAACCGGTCCTCCTCGATGCCCTGGAAGAGGGCCGCCGCCACGTCCTCGGGCTCGATGGCGGTCGGCGCGAGCACCAGGTCGCCCGCGCTGCCGCTCGCGGTGAGCATGTCGGTGCGCACGCCCTGCGGGCAGATGGCGTGGACCTTGATGCCGCGGTGGCGGTAGGTCAGGGACAGCCACTCGGCGAAGGCGTAGGCGCCGTGCTTGGTCACGCTGTAGGGCGCGGCACCGATCATGGTGAGCAGTCCGGCGGCGGAGACGGTGGAGACGAAACGGCCGCTGCCGCGCTCCAGCCAGTCCGGGATCAGTTCGTGCGCCGCCCGTACGTGTGCCATGACGTTGACGTCCCAGGCGAGGGCCCAGACGGCCTCGCCGGCCGCCTCGGTGCCCCCGGAGCCGACGCCCGCGTTGGCGCAGTACACGTCGACCCTGCCGTCCAGCGCCTCACGCGCCTCGGTGACGATCGCCGAGGCGTCGCCCGGGACGGCGACGGCGCCGATCTCGTCGGCCACGGCCTTCGCCCGGTCGGCGTCCAGGTCGTTGACGACGACCCGGGCCCCCTCGGCCGCGAAGCGGCGGGCCAGCGCGGCACCGATGCCGCCTCCCGCCCCGGTGACCACGACTCCGGCATCCTGCACGGCTTCCACCATCGTCTCCTTCGACACGGCTCGGGCACTGCTGGCTCCCCGTTGCAGCGCCAGACTAACCAGTCGGTATGTGCGACGGAAGAGGCGAACCGCGGTTCGCCTCGTTCCGCGCGGACGGGGGCGCGGGTTAGCGTGCGTGCGCATGACACCCGCCGCGATCACGGAGGTCACCGCATGACGCTGTCCAGACGGTCCCTGCTCGCCACCACGGCCGCGGTGGCGGCCACCACCACGGCCGCCGCGACCGGCACGGCGCAGGCGGCGCCCGCCGGGCACGGGGGCCGCCGGCTGCGCACCGGCTTCGAGCGCCTCGCCGACGACGGCTACGCCCTCCTCGACGGGCAGCGGGTGGGCGTCGTCACCAACCCGACCGGCATCACCCGGGACGTGCGCCACATCGTCGACGTCATGCACGCCGACGACCGGGTGAACCTGACCGCCGTCTTCGGCCCCGAGCACGGTTTCCGGGGCACCGCGCAGGCCGGCGGCTCCGAGGGCCGGTACGACGACCCCGCGACCGGACTGCCGGTCTACGACACGTACCTGAAGAGCGGGCAGCCGCTGGCGGACGTCTTCACGGCGTCCGGCGTGGACACCGTCGTCTTCGACATCCAGGACGCGGGCGCGCGCTTCTACACGTACATCTGGACGCTGTTCGACTGCATGGAGGCGGCCGGGCTCGCGGGCAAGCGGTTCGTCGTCCTGGACCGGCCCAACCCGGTGACGGGGCGGGCGGCCCTCGGCCCGGTCCTGCACGAGGAGTTCGCGACCTTCGTGGGCCGCAAGCCCATCTCCCAGGCGCACGGCATGACCGTCGCCGAGCTGGCGCGGCTCTTCAACGGCGAGTTCCTCCGGTCGCCGGTGCCGCTGGAGACGGTGGCCATGTCGGGCTGGCGGCGTTCGGACTTCTACGACGCCTCCGGGCTGCCCTGGGTGCCGCCGAGCCCGAACATGCCGACGCCGGAGTGCGCGCTGGTGTACTCGGGGACGTGCCTGTTCGAGGGCACGAACCTGTCCGAGGGGCGCGGCACCACCCGCCCCTTCGAACTGCTCGGCGCCGAGGGCGTCGACGGGAACTGGGCCGCCGCCGCGAACGAGCTCGGCCTGCCCGGCGTGCGGTTCCGCGAGGCGTACTTCGCGCCCACCTTCTCCAAGTTCCAGGGGAAGACCGTGGGGGGCGTGCAGCTCCACGTGCACGACCGGGCCGCCCTCGACCCGGTGCGCACGGGGATCGCCCTCCTGGTGACGGCGAAGCGGACCTGGGACGGCTTCGCCTGGCGGCCGGACAACTGGATCGACAAGCTCACCGGCTCCACACAGGTGCGGACGATGATCGACGCGGGTGCGGACACCGACGAGGTGGTGGGCGGCTGGGAGAGCGAACTGGCGGCGTTCCGAAGGACGCGCCGCCAGTACCTCCTCTACCGGTGAGTCCGCGGCCGGCCGGTCACCGGTGGGACGTGAACTCCACGACCTGCTGGTAGGTCGGCCGGTTCTGCCAGCCGATCCCGCCGTGCTTGATGCCGCCGAGGGTGCGGTGGATCACGGAGTCGGCGCACCACTGGTCGCCCGCCGCGCAGTGGTCGTCGCCGGGGTAGACCTGGGCGGCCGTGCGGCCCGCCGCTTCCTCGAGGGTGGCGACCAGGGTGTCCCGGCAGGCGGCGAGGTCGCCGCCCCCGCAGTACTCGCGCGCGAGGGGCCCATCGACGGGCTCGCCGAGCACGGCCCGGAGGTCCTTGTCGACATAGCTCCACCAGCCGTACTGGAAGGCGCTGCCGGCGTGTGCGCCGGTCGGGCCGTGGGCGGCGGACGGGGACTCGTCGACGGGGATGTTCCGGGTGAAGGCGGTGTACAGCTCGCTGCCCAGGCCGGGTTCGAACTCGGCCTTCACCAGCAGCGGCCACCAGGCGTCCAGCGTGCGGATCGCGTCGGCGTGGGCGTACTTCCTCGAGCCCGCCGAGGTCTCCGTGCGCAGGGCGCCCGCCCCGAGCCACGCCCGGAGTCCGTCCACGGCCGCCGCGGCCGCCGGGTCGGTCACCGGCGCGGAGTCGATCACCTTGAGCAGGTCGGGCAGTACGGCCTCGGCCCGCAGGTCGGCGAGCCCCGCCTCGGCCATCGCCCGCACCAGCGCGGCCCGGGTGACACCGCCCTCGGCGACCAGCTTCCTCACCCGGTCGTCGAGCAGGTCGCCGCGGTGGACGGAACCGTTGCCCCAGGGGGCGGTGGTGTAGTCCTTGGCCTGCTTGTTGTTCCACGAGACGTAGTAGTCCTGGTCGAGCGACCGGGGGTGGGCGGACGGGGGCGTGTAGCGGGCGGTGTTGGCGGCCGGGTCCCAGTCCGCCCACTCGTACGGCGGGCGCGCCCAGACCGGGAAGTCGGCGTCGACGCCGTCCGCCCGCACCGGATTGTCGCCGCTGTTGTAGTACGCCGTGCGCTCGGAGTCGGCGTAGAACCAGTTGAAGGTGTAGTTGATGTTCTGGACGGCGCTCTGGAAGCGCTCGGGACCGGTCAGGTAGTCGGGGTCGTTCAGCATCTGGAAGCCGATGATCGAGTCGGCCTCGTGCAGGTACGAGGAGCGCAGCGTCACGTAGGCGACCTTCTTGCCGCCGACGGTGGCGCGGTACTCGACCGGGCCGTACTTCGTGCGCCAGACCCGCATCGTGTAGGAGCCGGCCGCGGTGGAGTCGGCGACCGTCGGTTTCCAGGCGTTCTTGCGCTCGATCTTCTCCATCGGCGTGCAGGTGCCGCGGTGCAGGTAGTGGTAGTCGTCCTGGCACAGCTCGACGGCGTAGGTGTCGATGATGTCCTGGCCCGAGGTGGTCGCGCTCCACGCGTAGTCCTGGCCGCGGCCGAGTTCGACGTACATGCTCAGGCCCGCGAAGGAGGCGCCGCGGGCGCTGATGCCGGGGCCCTGGATCTCCTGGAGCATGAGGAGCTGGGGGGCGAAGTAGCCGGTCTGCGGGCCGAAGACGGCGACCGGGTGACCGCTCGCGGTGTGCTCGCCGCTGACGACGAGGGCGTTGGACATGCCGCGCCGGGCCGAGGTGACGGCTGTGTCCGCCGCCCTCGCCGAGGCGCCGGCCGCCGCCGGGCCGCCCGCGCCGCCGGTGCGGTCGTGGACCAGCGGCTCGGCCGTGACCGAGCCGGCGTCGGGAAGGGCGCGCCCCCGGGGGTCGTCCGGCCTGGGCAGGTACGGGAAGCTGCCGTCCTGCTGTGTGAGGACAGCCTCGGGATCGTTGCGCTGGCGGAAGGACTCCCAGACCTCGGTCCCCTCGGCGACGCCGTGCTTCTCCTGGGCGACGAGCAGCGACAGGGCGTTGCTGACCTCGCCGCCGCCGCCCGAGCCGAAGAGGGAGCCGATCACGGAGGCCAGGGCGATCAGGTCGGTGCGCTTGAAGCGCTCGATCGTGCCCGCGTTGGTGAGGGCGTTCTTGTGGCCGGTCAGCACGTACTCGCCGGGGAAGTAGCGGCCCTTGTCGGAGGCGTCGATGTAGGCGTTGATGCCGGCGACGTAGGCGTCCACGTCGGCCAGGGCCAGCTCGCCGCGCTCGCCGGCCTTGGCGGCGGCGCTGAGGATCTGCGCCTCGAGGTCGGCCTCGGTGTACGGGGCGCTGCGCCAGAACTGCTGCTCCAGGCCCTGATTGGCCGGGGCGCCGCCGGCGAAGGGGGTCAACTGGCCGCGTCCGACGTGCCGGAAGAGGTCCATGAGCCACAGCCGGTCCTGGGCCGCCGCGTACCCCGCGCCGAACTCGGTGCCGTAGCGGGTCGTGCCGGTGATGTGCGGCACACCGGTCCTCTTGTCGCGCACGATCGTCACGTCACCGCGTCCGGCGGGGCGGACGGTGGAGGCCACCTGGCCGGCGGGGACACCGAACGAGGCGTCGTTGAAGAAGTCGTTGATCTTGTCGTTGGTGAGGCCGGAGTAGCCGGTGGCGAGCTTCGCGTAGGGCCCGAGCTGATCCTCGGCGTGGGCCGGCTGGGTGCCGAAGGCCTGGTTGAGGAGGATCTGGGCGAGCGTGGCGTTGCCGTTCTGGCCGGGCGGCAGGATGTCGGAACACTGGCCGCCGCAGTGGTCGTTCGCCGCCGTCCCGGCGGTCGCCGCGGTGGCCTGTTCCGGGGCCCGGTCCGCGGAGGGGTCCGTTCCGGCGGCCATCGCGGGGGAAAGCGGTGACAGAAGACCGGCAACGAGGGCGCATACGGAAGCGCCCTTCAGGAACCCGTGGAAGCCGCGGGGAGTTCTCAGTCTGTCGAGGGCGTTGCGTGGGGTGCGCCGTGGCATGGCAGCTCCTCCCGACGGGGGTGTGGCGGGACGTTACCGCCGGTATCCCCGAGTGGGAAGGTGAACATGCGTCACTTTTTTGGAGTGGGTGGATCGGCTGATGAGGGGCATCGGAAATCGGATGGAGCCGATTCGCGTGTCGATACGTCTATTCGGCGACGTCCGTACGACGACGCCGAAGTGACCGAAGTGCAGGTGCAGGTGTGACGGAGGTGCAGGGCGATGGCCGGTTTCCGAAGTCTGGCGAGACAGGTCCGCGATCCACGGTGCGACCTGGCGCTGCGGCGCTATTCACTGCGCAAGTGCCTTGAGCGGTTCGCCCCTTACGGGCACAGGGCGACCTGGGACCATCTGTGCTCCCGGGCCGGGTTCGGACCCGAGGACCGCTCTCCCGAACCGGCGCGGCTCGTGGCCGCACTGGAGGAGCTGGAGGCGGCGCGCTCGGTGTGGCTGGCCTACGAGGGCGAGTTCGCCGAGCGACGCAGGAAGGAGAAGCACGACGGGCTGCGCAGGCCGGGCAGCGTCGACGACTGGCACCGGCTGACCTGGGGCGGTTTCGGGGTCGCCTGGTGCGACGACCCCCGCGTCCATCCCGACGGACCACTGGCCGAGGTGCTGCGGAATCTCATCTCCGCGCTGGAGCGCGCGCCCGGGTCCGTGTGCCCGGTGTGCGACGGGGAGCAGCTCGTCTGGAAGTACGACCTGGATCACGAGCCCTCGACGGGGCCCGTCTGCACGGACTGCGGGATCCTCGTCCCGCGGCCCGTCCTCACCCCGGACGCGCTGGCGGACGCCCGCCGGGGACGGCTGCTGATGTCGGCCTAGCCGGCCCGGGGGTGTGCAGGGGATGCCGCACCCCCGACGGCCCGTGCGGGACCGCGGCCGACGCGTGGCGGCCGTGGCGACGGGCACCATGGGGAGATGGTGCAGTTGTGCGCGAACGGCGACCGGACGAGCGCCGACGGGGCGGTGGTGCCGCTGTCACCGGAGGCGATCGCCGACTCGGTGGCCGGAGCGGTCGCCGCGGGGGCCACGGACGTCCATGTCCATCCCAAGACGCCGTGCGGGCGGGACTCGTTGTCGCCCCGGGTGCTCGCGGCCACCCTGGACGCGATACGGGCGCGGGTGCCGGCACCGGTGGCGGTCGGCGTCACCACGGGCGCCTGGGCCGAGCCCGATCCGGCCGTCCGCGCGGCACGGGTGCGGAGCTGGACGGTCCTGCCCGACCACGCCTCGGTCAACTGGCACGAGCCCGGCGCCGAGCAGGTCGCCGCCGCGCTGATCGAGCGCGGGGTGGGCGTGGAGGCCGGCCTCTGGTCGGGCACGGACGGCGCGGCCCGGTTCCTGCGCTCACCTCTCGCGCCGAAGGTGCTGCGCGTCCTGGCGGAGGTCACGGACACCGACCCGGCGACCGCGCGGGACACGGCGCGCGCGCTGCTGTCCGAGCTCGGCACGGCCCACGACCGCCCCGTCCTGCTCCACGGCGAGGGGGCCGGCGCCTGGCCGGTCCTGCGCCTGGCCGGCCGCCTCGGACTGCCGACCCGCATCGGCCTGGAGGACACCCTGTGCCTCCCGGACGGCCACCGGGCCACGTCCAACGCCGAGTTGGTCACCGCGGGCCTGGCGGAGTGGACGTCGGCCCGGCGGAGCGGACGGACGTGAGGACGCGTCCCGCGGACGGACGTGAGGACGTGTCCGCGAAGGGGCCGGCGAGGGCGCGCCCCCGCGGCGGGACCGGCCGAGCACGAGGCCGGCCCCCACCCGCGTACGTGCGGGTCAAGGGCGCACGGTTTCCGCCCTGGTCACCGCCGGCCCCTCGGTTCGGGCGGCCGTGCCGTGCGGCGCGCGCGGGCAGGACGTCTCCTCCCGGGCCCTCCGCGTCGTCGGGCGGCGTGCGGGCGGGCGCCCTGCCCCGACCCTCAGTCGCAGCACTCCGTCTGCGACCGGCGCCCGCGCCGCGCGCGCCCGCCCTTGGTGGCGGGGTCCCGGCGCTCCACCAACAGGCGGGATCCGGTGCCGCGTTCGCCGAAGACGTCGTCGGGGTTGGACAGGACACAGGTGTCCAGGGACAGGCAGCCGCAGCCGATGCAGTCGGTGAGGTGATCGCGCAGCCGGTTCAGCTGCTTGATGCGCTCGTCCAGTTCGGAGCGCCAGGACTCGGAGAGCCGTGCCCAGTCCTCCTCGGTGGGCGTGCGCCCCTCGGGCAGCTCGGCGAGCGCCTCGCGGATCGTGGCGAGCGGGATGCCCACGCGCTGCGCCGCGCGCACGAAGGCGACGCGGCGCAGCGTGTCACGGCTGAAGCGGCGCTGGTTGCCCGAGGTGCGGCGACTGCTGATCAGGCCCTTGGACTCGTAGAAGTGCAGGGCGGAGACGGCGGCGCCGCTGCGCGCGGCGAGCTGGCCGACCGTGAGCTCGTGAATCTTCTCGGGAATCTGAGGCACTCCCCGAACCCTACCGACCCCGCCGCCGCGCCGGTCCGTTGACATGGGCTTCGCGGGCGACCATGCTAAGCAGTCGCTTAGAGTCGTGAGAACAGGTCGAGCGAGCAGAGAGGCCGGGACATGGCAGAGCCGAGGATCTTCACATCCGCCGACGAGGTGAAGGCGGCGGTCGGCGAGCAGCTGGGGTACACCGACTGGCTGGACGTCGACCAGAAGCGGATCGACCTGTTCGCGGAGGCGACCGGGGACCACCAGTGGATCCACGTGGACCCGGAGAAGGCCGCGGCGGGCCCGTTCGGCACCACCATCGCGCACGGTTATCTGACCCTGTCGCTGCTTCCGCTCTTCGGACCGCAGCTCATCCAGGTCGAAGGCGTGACGATGGGCGTCAACTACGGCACGAACAAGGTGCGCTTCCCCTCCCCCGTCCCGGTCGGCTCGCGCCTGCGCGCCACGGCGACGATCACCGGCGTCGAGGACGTCAAGGGAGGCATCCAGGTGACCGTCGCCTTCACCGTGGAACGCGAGGGCGGCGACAAGCCCGTGTGCGTCGCCGAGTCCGTCTCGCGCTACTACGTCTGAGCGACGCCCGGCGCTTCGGCACCCACCATCCGCAGCACGAGGTCGGCGTAGAGCGCGCCGACCTCGTCGGGCGTCCGGGGCCCGTTCACGTTGAACCAGCGGGCCACGTCGATGCAGAGCGAGAGCACCGCCAGTGTGGTCCCCTTGACGTCCGGCACGTCGAACTCGCCCGACGCCACACCGTCGTCGATGATGCCGCGGACGGCGGCGTCGCACTGCCGGCGCAGCGCGAGGATCTCGTCGCGGGCCTCGGGGCCGAGCGCGTCCAGCTCGTACTGGACGACCCGCGCGGTGGTGCGCCGCCCGGCGTGCCAGCGCACGAAGGAGCTCACGGCGTCGGCGAGCCGCTCCGTCGCACTGCCCTCGCCCTGGGCCGCGGTGCGCAGGATGGCGACGGCCCGTGCGTGACCGATCCGGCTGATGCGGTGGAGCAGCTCTTCCTTGGTCTTGTAGTGGATGTAGAGCGCGGCCGGGCTCATGCCGGCCCGCCCGGCGATGTCGCGGGTGGTGGTCGCGTGGTACCCGCGCTCCGCGAAAGCCTCCACCGCGGCGACCAGGAGCCGCCGGGCCGCATCCGGGGTGACCTCTTCCCACGGCTCGGTCTCGCCGCCCGTCGTCTCGGCCGCCGTACTCATCGCTTGTTCGCCCCTCTCGGTGACAGGAGCACCACCATACCGCCGAAGCTGAGCGGTCGCTTAGGGGCGCTGCTGCGCCGGGGTGCCGCCCGGCTTCTGGAAGGGGTCGTGCTCGACGAGGATCTTGTCCAGTCGCGCCTGGTCCACCCGGCTCACGATCTGCCCCACCTCCTGGCGGTCACGGATGATCTTGGCCAGGGTGAAGGCCGAGGTGACCAGGTACAGGACCGCTATGGCGAGGAAGGCGCGCACCCACGGGTCGGCCTCGAGCTGGTAGATGCCGATGGCGGTGGCGGCCATGGCGACCGAGAACGACGCGACGGCCTGACCGTAGAAGGCCGCCGTGCTCTGCTGCTTGACCGATGTGTCATTCATGGGAAAAGGATCGGCGGATGTGGCCGGGGCCACATCCGCCGACGTACTCAGTTCCGGTACTCAGAGCCCGGGCTCAGAAGGCCGACACACCCGTCAGCGCCCGCCCGATGACCAGCTTCTGGATCTGGCTGGTGCCCTCGTAGAGGGTCATCACGCGGGCGTCGCGCAGCAGCTTCCCGGCCGGGTACTCGTCGATGTAGCCGTAGCCGCCGAAGACCTGCAGGGCGTTGTTGGCGGCGCGGACCGCGGCCTCCGAGGCGAACAGCTTGGCCTTGGAGGACTCGACGGTGAAGGGCTGTCCGCGGTCGATCAGGTCGGCGACCCGCCAGGTCAGCAGCCGGGCCGCGTCCACGTCGAGGGCGATGTCGCTGATCAGCTCCTGCACCAGCTGGTGGTGGGCGATGGTCTTCCCGAACTGCTCGCGCTCGCCCGCGTACCGCACGGCCACGTCCAGTGCGGCCTGGGCGATACCGACGCACCCGGCCGCCACCGACATCCGGCCCTTGGCGAGGGCCGACATGGCGACCGAGAAGCCCTTGCCCTCGGGGGCCAGCATCGCGGAGGCGGGGACGCGGACGTCCTCCAGGACCAGCTCGGCGGTGGCCTGGCCGCGCAGCCCGAGCTTGCCGTGGATGGTGCGGCGGCTCAGGCCGGGCGTGTCGGTGGGCACCAGGAAGGCGGAGACGCCCTTGTGGCCGGGGGCGTCCGTGGAGCGGGCGAAGAGCAGCACGACGTCGGCCCAGGTGCCGTTGGTGATGAACATCTTGGTGCCGTTGATGACGTAGTCGTCGCCGTCGCGGACCGCGCGGGTGGAGAGGTTCCCGGCGTCCGACCCCGTGCCGGGCTCGGTCAGCCCGAAGCAGCCGACGTACTCGCCGGAGGTGAGCCCCGGCAGCCAGCGCCGCTTCTGCTCCTCGTCGCCCCACGCGGCGACGGTCTTGGCGACCAGGCCGAGGGAGACGGACACGATGCCGCGCACCGAGCTGTCACCGCGCCCCAGCTCCTCGGTGACGAGGCAGTACGCGAGGTGGTCGCCGCCGGAGCCGCCGTACTCCTCGTCGACGGTGAGCCCGAGGAAGCCGACCTCGCCGAGCTTCTTCACGATCGACCGGTCCACCTCCTCGGCCCGGTCCCAGGCGATGACGTGCGGGGCGATCTCGCGCTCCACGAAGTCCCGCGCGAGCTGCCGTACGGCGCTCTGCTCCTCGCTGAGCTCCAGGTTCATGCCGAGTCACCCCACAGAAAAGACGTCTTGAAAGCCGTACACCTTGAAAGCCGTACATTTAAATTAGCACTGCTAGTTTCTGTTCGCAGCCCTACTATGTGCGCCATGGCCCGACCGCGCAAGCCCCTGCTCAGCACCGACCGGATCATCGAGACGGCCCGCGCGCTGGTGGACGCGGAGGGCCTCGCGGCCGTCTCCACCCGCCGGCTCGCGGCGGAGCTGGGGGTGAGCGGGCCCTCGCTCTACAACCACTTCCGCACCAAGGACGAGATCCTGGAGGCGGTGGCCGACTCGGTGAGCGCCCAGGTCGACCTGTCGATGTTCGAGGACGGCCGGGAGTGGCGGACCGCGCTGCACGACTGGGCCGTCTCCTACCGGGCGGCGCTGCGCGACCACCCCAACATCGTCCCGGTCCTGGCCCACGGCCCGGGCCGCCGTCCGGCCGCCCTGCACCTCGCCGACGCCGTCTACGGGGCGATGGTCGACGCGGGCTGGCCGCCGGCCCAGGCCACGTCCATCGGCGCGCTGATGCGCTACTTCGTCATGGGCTCCGCGCTCGGCTCCTTCGCCCGGGGCTTCCCGGACGACGCGAGCGCGTACGACCCCGCCGACTACCCGCACCTCGGCAAGGCGCACCTGCTGGCCGAGCAGCAGGAGAAGATCGACGAGCGCGCCTTCGAGACCGGGCTGGCGGCCCTGCTGGACGGGCTGGCGCAGCAGTACCAGCAGGTCGCGGGGAACGCGTGAGGACACTTCGGCGGGGGCCGAACGGTGCGTGACGCATCCTGGGTCACATGACCACCAGGGAAACCGGGGCCCCCGGACTCGCCCGGCTGGCCGGGCTGATCGCCGACGAGACCCGGGCCGCCTGTCTGCTGGCACTGCTCGACGGCCGGGCCTGGACCGCCGGCGAGCTGGCCCGGCACGCGGGCGTCGCCGCGTCGACGCTCAGCGAACACCTGAGCAAGCTCGTGGCGGGCGGCCTGCTCGCCGAGGAGCGGCAGGGGCGGCACCGGTACGTGCGGCTGGCCGACGAACGGACCGCCCAGCTCGTGGAGGACCTGGCCGCGCAGGTCGCCCCGGAGGCCGCGGCACGGCGACCGCGCACCCTGCGGGCGTCCGGCGCCGGGTCGGCGATGGCGCGCGGACGCACCTGCTACGACCATCTCGCCGGGCGGCTCGGGATCGCGGTGACCGACGCGCTGACCGGGCGCGGGCTGCTGCGCCAGGACACCGGTTTCGCCCTCACGGACGCGGGCCTGGGCTGGTTCGCCACCGCCGGGATGACCCTGGAACTCACCGGCCGCAGGCCGCTGGCCCGTGCCTGCCTCGACTGGACCGAACGCCGGCCGCACCTGGCGGGCGTCGCGGGTGCGGCCCTGTGCCGGCACGCCCTGGAGACGGGCTGGTGCGTGCGCATCGGCTCCGAGCGGGCGGTGAAGGTGACGGCGGAGGGTGAGCGGGCGCTGTCGGAGCTGCTGGGCATCGACCCGGTGGCCCTGCGCTGAGCGCCTCGCGTCCCCCGCCGTGAGCCCGGCCTCGCGTCCCCCGCCGTGAGCCCGGCCTCGCGTCCCCCGCCGTGAGCCCGGCCTCGCGTCCCCCGCCGTGATCCCGGCCTCGCGTCCCCCGCCGTGAGCCGTCCGCGCCCCCGTCCGGCGGCCGTCGACTCGCCGTCCGGAAACCGCCGGTCGTCGCACCCCTCCCTTCCTAGCCTCAGGAGCATGATGAGTACCGCCCCGCACGCCGCCTCCCGCCGCCCGCAGCTGCTCGCGGCCGGCGCCGCCACCGCCACCGTCGTGCTGTGGGCCTCCGCCTTCGTCTCCATCCGCAGCGCGGGTGAGGCCTACGCCCCGGGCGCGCTGGCGCTCGGCCGGCTGCTCTCGGGCGTCCTGGCGCTCGGCGTGATCTGCCTGCTGCGCCGGGAGGGGCTGCCACCGCGGGCCGCCTGGCGGGGGATCGCCATATCAGGACTGCTGTGGTTCGGCTTCTACATGGTCGTCCTGAACTGGGGCGAGCAGCAGGTGGACGCCGGTACGGCCGCCCTGGTGGTGAACGTCGGACCGATCCTCATCGCCCTGCTCGGCGCCCGGCTGCTCGGGGACGCGCTGCCGCCGCGACTGCTGGCGGGGATGGCGGTGTCGTTCGCCGGGGCGGTGACCGTAGGCCTGTCGATGTCCGGCGAGGGCGGGTCCTCCCTGTTCGGCGTGGTGCTGTGCCTGCTGGCCGCCGTGGCGTACGCGGGCGGGGTCGTCGCCCAGAAGCCCGCGCTGGGACACGCGAGCGCGCTCCAGGTGACGACGTTCGGGTGCCTGGTCGGCGCGGTGCTCTGCCTGCCGTTCACGGGGCAGCTGGTGCGGGACGCGGCCGACGCGCCCCTCTCCGCGACCCTCAACATGGTGTACCTGGGCGTCTTCCCGACCGCCCTGGCGTTCACGACGTGGGCGTACGCCCTGGCCCGTACGACGGCCGGCCGCATGGGCGCGACCACGTACGCGGTGCCCGCCCTCGTCGTCCTGATGTCCTGGCTGGCGCTGGGTGAGGTGCCGGGGCTGCTCACGCTGGCGGGCGGCGCGCTGTGCCTGGCGGGCGTGGCGGTGTCGCGCTCCCGGAAGGGCGCGGCGGCTCCGGAGCCCGAGGGGGCCGCGGAGCCGCACGCGAGGGACGGCGGGCGGGTCTAGAACACCACCAGCGCCCGCCCTCCCTTGCCCGCCAGCATGTTCTCGAAGGCCGCCGGGATGCCGTCCAGCGCGATCCGCTCCGTCACCAGGGCGCCGAGGTCCAGCCGCCCCGCGCGGACGTGCTCGGCCAGGACGGGGAGGTCCCGGACGGGGTCGGCGTTGCCGTAGACGCAGCCGGTGAGGGTGCGGCCCCAGTGGAAGATCTCCAGGGCGTTGAAGGTGACCTGCTGGTCCTTGCCGCCGATGCCGACGACCGTGGTGCGGCCCCCGCGCCGGGTGGATTCCCAGGCGGTGCGGATGGTGACGGCCCGGCCCACGCACTCGACGGCGACGTCGACGCCCTGCCTGCCGGTGAGGGCACGGATCTCGCGGGCGGTGTTCTCGCCGGCGACGAGGTAGTCGGTGGCGCCGGCGGAGCGGGCCAGCTCCTCCTTCTCCGGGGACACGTCGACGGCGACGATCTTCGAGGCGCCCGCGATACGGGCCGACTGCAGCGCGGCGAGCCCCACTCCCCCGACGCCGAACACCGCGACGGTCTCGCCCTCCCGGACCTTGGCCGAGTGGTGGACGGCGCCGTACCCGGTGAGGACGGCGCAGCCGAGCAGGGCCGCGTCGGTGAGGGGGATGCCGTCGGGGACGGGCAGGACGCAGGACGCGGAGACCACCGTCTCCTCGGCGAAGGCGGCGACGTTCAGCCCGGGGTGCAGGTCGGTGCCGTCGTCGGCGCGGCGGGCGTGCACGTTCGCCGCGCCGGACAGGGCGTCCGCGCACAGCCAGACCTCGCCGAGCGAGCAGGCGTGGCAGGCGCCGCAGGACGGGGCCCAGTTGAGGACGACGTCGTCGCCGGGGGCGACGTGGGTGACGCCGTCGCCGACGGCGAGGACCGTGCCGGCGCCCTCGTGGCCGAGGACGGCGGGGACCGGCACCCGCATGGTGCCGTTGGACAGGGACAGGTCGGAGTGGCAGACGCCGGCGGCGGCGAGCTTCACGTGGACCTGGCCGGGGCCGGGCTCGGGCAGCTCGATCCCGGTGACCTCCAGCGGGGAGCCTACGGCGGGTACGACGGCGGCGCGGACAGCGGTACGGACGGCCATGACGTGGGCAACTCCCCTGGAGCTAGAACTGGAGGGACTTGGTCTGGAGGTACTCGGCCAGGCCGTGCGAGCCCAGCTCGCGGCCCACGCCGGACTGCTTGTAGCCGCCGAAGGGCGCCAGCGGGTTGAACCGCCCGCCGTTGATGTCGACCTGGCCGGTGTCCATGCGGCGGGCGAAGGCGACCGCCTCGGCCTCGTCCCCGGCCCAGACGGCGCCGGCGAGGCCGTACACCGTGCCGTTGGCGATCCGCAGGGCGTCGTCCTCGTCCTCGTAGCGGAGGATGGTCAGGACGGGGCCGAAGATCTCCTCCTGGGCGACGGTCATCTCCTCGGTCACGTCGGCGAAGACCGTCGGGCTGACGAAGTACCCCTGCTCGCGCGGGGCTTCGGGGCCGCCCGCGACGAGGCGCGCGCCCTCGGCGACACCCTTGTCGATGTACCCGCGCACCCGCTCCTGCTGCTTGGCGTTGACGACCGGGCCGATCCGGTCGCCGTACTTCGCGGCGGCCTCGGCGGCCAGCTCCACGGCCTCGTCGTACTGGTCGCGGTGGACCAGCATCCGGGTCCAGGCGCTGCACGTCTGGCCGGAGTTGGACATGACGTTGGCGACGCCCACGTTGACGGCCTTGGCCAGGTCGGCGCTCGGCAGGATGACGTTGGCGGACTTGCCGCCGAGTTCGAGGGCGACCTTCTTGACGGCGGCGCCGGCGAGGGCGCCGATCCGCCGGCCCACGGCCGTGGAGCCGGTGAAGGAGACCAGGTCGACACCCGGGTGCTCGGCGAGGGCCTGCCCGGCGACCGGACCGAGGCCGGTGACCAGGTTGAAGACGCCCGCCGGTACGCCGGCCTCGTGCACGGCCTCCGCGAAGAGCTGGGCGGTCAGGGGGGTGTCCTCGGCGGGCTTCAGCACGACGGTGCAGCCGGCCGCGAGCGCCGGGGCGACCTTGGCGACGATCTGGTGCAGGGGGTAGTTCCAGGGGGTGATGGCGCCGACCACGCCGATCGGTTCGTGGTGGACGACGGAGTTGCCGACCTTCTCCTCGAAGGCGTACGTGGCCGCCAGCTCGGCGTAGGAGCCCGCGACGGCGATCGGCGCGCCGGCGTGCACGGCCTGCGAGAACTTCAGCGGGGAGCCGAGCTCGGCGGTGACCGTCTCCGCGATCTCGTCCTTGCGGGCGACCAGCACGTCCCGCAGGGCGGCCAGGCGCGCGGCCCGCTCGGCGGGCGGGGTCGCGGCCCAGCCCGGCAGGGCGGCACGGGCGGCCCGTACGGCGGTGTCGACGTCCAGGGCGTTGCCGGCCGGGACCTTGCCGATCACCTGCTCGTCGGCCGGGTTCACGACGTCGATCGTCTCCCGTCCGTCTGCGGGCCGCCAGGCTCCGTCGATGTACATGCCGTCATGTGCCTTCATCGCGTTCCTTCCGGGCGGGCCTCGTCGTCCGGCCCCAAACTAGCGCCGATAGTTTTACGGCACCAGGGGCGGCCACCATGGTGGCGCGGGTCACCCTCCCGGAAGGGCCGCTTCTCGCGAGGCTCACTCCTCCAGGTCCGGCAGCCGGGCGGGGGCGGGACAGATCCGTTCGCCGTGCTGGTCGAAGACGAACAGGTGCGCGAGGTCGACGAGGAGGGGGACCTGCATGCCGTGGCGCAGGTCGATGTCGGGGGTGGTCCGGACGATCAGGTCGCCGGGCAGGCGCCCGTCGGGCGGGGCCACCGCGGGGCCGGGCTCCTCCGGTTCGTCCATGACCACCACCGGTCCGGCGCGCAGGGCGTCCGCCCGCTCCTTCAGCCGGTGCAGGACCGTGCCGTCGCGGCGGCGGCGCCGGGCCGGCCGGGTGAGGGGGCGCGGCGCCTCCAGATCGGGCACGACGGCCGGCCGCGAGCCGGTGTCGAAGTGCACGAGGACCTCGTGCCCCTGGAACTCGACGTGTTCCACCAGGCCGGTGAGCAGCACCTCGCCGGGGCGGGCGGCGGAGGGCTTCGCGATCCTCACGGCCTCCGAGCGCAGACCGACGATGACCTCGCGGCCCTGCTGGACGCGGAGCAACTGGTGGTCCAGGGAGAGCGGTTCCGGCAGGCGCAGGAACTGCTTGCCCAGGCTGATGGTCATCGCGCCGTCCAGCGGGGCGCGCACGACGCCGCGCAGCAGGTTGATGCGCGGGGTGCCGATGAAGGCGGCGACGAAGACGTTGCGCGGGAGCGCGTACACCGCGCGCGGGCTGTCCACCTGCTGGAGCACGCCTCCGCGCAGGACGGCGACGCGGTCGCCGAGGGACATGGCCTCCGACTGGTCGTGGGTGACGTAGAGGGTGGTGACGCCCAGTTCCCGGGTCAGTTTGGTGATCTCGGCGCGCAGGTGGTTGCGGAGCTTGGCGTCGAGGTTGGACAGCGGCTCGTCCATCAGGAAGGCGGTGGGGTGGCGGGCGATGGCCCGGCCCATGGCGACGCGCTGGCGTTCGCCGCCGGAGAGCTGGGCGGGGAAGCGGTCGAGGAGGTCCTCGATGCCCAGCATGCGGGCGGTGGCGTCCACGCGGGGTCCGTGGTCGGCCTGCGGGGCCTCGACCCGCAGCGGGAAGCCGATGTTCCCGCGGGTCGTCATGTTGGGGTAGAGGGCGAAGTTCTGGAAGACCATCGCCATGCTCCGCGCGGAGGGCAGCAGGTCGTTGGCGTACTCGCCGTCCAGCAGCAGTTCGCCGTGGCTGATCTCCTCCAGGCCGGCGATCATGCGCAGCACGGTGGACTTGCCGCAGCCGGAGGGGCCGAGCAGGACGAGGAACTCGCCGGGCGCGATGTCCAGCGACAGCCGGTCCACCACGCGGACGCCTCGCGCGTAGGTCTTGCTCACGTCGTGCAGGGAGATGGCGCGTGTCATGGCAGGTGCCCCCGGGGACTCACTGAGCGCTGGTGCTCCGCGGTCGGACGCCCTCGTGCGGGTCGTACGGGGCGTGTGAGTCACGGAAGTTAACGGAATGTGCGCGGGCGGGGGAAGACACCGGACCCAAACTCGGTGCCGGCGTCCATCTGCTGAGAAAGCGGACGGCCGAATTCAGCCACCGGGCCGCCACGGCAGGGCGTGCGGGGGCCCGGGGCGGTGCGGGCGGGGCGCCTCCGCTCCGTCAGTGGGCCGTGCGGCGCGGTGAGCGGCGCCCGGGCCGCCCACCGAGGGGCGTGCGGCGGCCCGGGCGGTGGGCGGGCGCACCCGAGCCGTCAGCGGGCCGTGCGGCGCGGTGAGCGGCGGCTGCGGGGCGCGGCCTCCCCCGCGGGCGACGCGTCCCCCGGCCGGCCGGACGGGGAGCGCAGGGCGATGCCCGAGGACAGGAGCAGCAGGGCCCCGAGCATCACGAACGGCGCCGCCACACCCGCGGCACCGGCGATCAGACCGGCCGCGGCGGGTGCGGCGACCTGGCCGAGGCGGTTGCCGGTCAGCCGCAGGGCGAGGGCGGTGGAGCGGGCTCCCTCGGGGGCCGCCTGCACGACCGTGGTCATGGACAGCGGCTGGCCGACGCCGAGGCAGAACCCCAGCACGACCAGCATCAGCGCGAGCCCCCACACCGGCACGGGCAGCGCGACACCGGCGCACAGCAGGGCGGCCAGCAGACAGGTGACCGTGAGCAGGGCGGTGCGGCCGAGCAGCCGCAGCAGGGGCGTCAGCACCAGCCGGCAGGCGATCGTGGCCGCCGCGCGCAGGCTGAGCAGGACGCCGATCAGGGCCGGGGAGATGCCCCGGTGCTCGCCGACCACCGGCAGGTAGGCGGTGAGGATGTCCGTCGCGGAGAGCACGGACAGGCTGATCAGGATGCCCGCGGGCACGCCCCGGGCCCGCAGGATGCTCCCCACGGGCACGCGCGCGCCCTGGTCCGGACGGGACCCGGCGGCCGTGCGGTGCTCTATGCGCCACAGCGAGGTGAAGGCGACCGCCGCACCCGCGCCGGCCACCACCAGGGCCAGGGCGCTGCTGCCGGCCATGTCGTGGCCGCCGATCAGCGCGCCCGCCGCGACGGGGCCGATCAGCTGCCCGAGCGAGGCGCCGATCGTGAAGTGGCCGAAGTTGCGGTCCTGTTCGTGCGGCGCGGACTGGCGGGCGACCAGCGACTGGGCGCCGATGACGAAGCAGAGGTGGCCGAGGCCCATGACGCCGCTCCACAGGGCCATCGCCCACAGCGAGCCCGCGACGCCGCTCAGCGCGCAGCCGCCGGCGATGAGCACCACGCCGACGGGCAGCAGCGGCGCGCAGCGGCCGTGGTCGGTGCGGCGGCCGAGCGGGACGGCGGCGAACAGCGGCAGCAGCGCGTAGACACCGGCGATGACGCCGATCGCCCGCTCGTCCGCGCCCAGTGCGAGGGCCCGGTAGGAGACGGCGGGCCGGGCCATCGACACGGCCCCCTGCGCGAAGCCGAAGGCGATGACGAGGCGGAGCAGCCAGCCGCGGTTCCCACCGGGCGCCATGATCGTGTCCTTCCCGGACTGCCGTGTCCCCACAACCGGCCCCGGGGCGAGTCCCCGGGAGCCGGCCCGATGATCAGATGATGCCGAACAGGATGCCCGCCGCGAGAATGACCAGGCTCGTCAGGACCGCCCACTTCACCACGAACCGCGTGTGGTCGCCGAACTCGACCTTGGCCATGCCGACCAGGACGTACACGGCCGGGACGAGCGGGCTGGACATGTGCAGCGGCTGGCCGACGATCGAGGCGCGGGCGATCTCCAGGGTCGACACCCCGTGCGCCTGGCCGGCCTCGGCGAGCACGGGCAGGACACCGAAGTAGAAGCCGTCGTTCGACATGAAGTAGGTGAGCGGCAGGCTCAGCAGACCGGTGACCAGGCCCATGTGCGGGCCCATGCCCTCGGGGATGGTGTCCACCAGCCAGTTGGCCATGTGGTCGACCATGCCGGTGCCGGTGAGGACGCCGGTGAAGACGGCGGCGGCGAAGACCATGCCGGAGACGTTGAGGACGTTGTCGGCGTGGGCCGCGATCCGGGCCTTCTGGTCGGGGATGTGCGGGAAGTTGACGGTGAGCGCGAGCGCGGCGCCGAGCAGGAAGAGCACCGGGATCGGCAGCAGCTCCATGATCATGGCGCTGAGCAGCGCGACCGTGAGCAGCGCGTTGAACCAGTAGAGCTTGGGACGCAGGGTGGCCCGGTTCGGGTCGAGGCCCTGGAAGTCGTCGTCGGAGGCGTCGCCCTCCGCGGCGGGGTCACGCGAGTCCCCGGCGCCCGCGGACGCCTTCTCCGCACCGGCACCGGCCCCGGCACCCGTGCTCGAAGCCGCGCTCGCACCCGTACGGCCCCCCGCCCCGGCGCCGACCAGCACCGTCTCGCTCTCCGGCTCCCGCACCAGCGCCTCGTCCAGCGTCAGCGTGCCCACGCGCCGGCGCTCGCGCAGGCCGAGCACGTACGCGAGGACGACGACCGCGAGCAGACCGACGGCCAGGGCCGGGATCATCGGGACGAAGATGTCGGTGGCGTCGACCTTCAGCGCGGTGGCGGCGCGGGCGGTGGGCCCGCCCCAGGGCAGCGTGTTCATCACACCGTTGGCCATGGCCGCGACACCGGTCATCACGACCAGGCTCATCTTCAGGCGCTTGTACAGCGGGTACATCGCCGAGACCGTGATCATGAAGGTGGTGGAGCCGTCGCCGTCCAGCGAGACGATCGCGGCGAGCAGGGCCGTGCCGACGACGATCCGCATCGGGTCGGCCTTGCAGAACTTCAGGATGGCCCGGACGATCGGGTCGAAGAGTCCGACGTCGATCATCACCCCGAAGTAGACGATCGCGAACATGAGCATCGCCGCGGTGGGGGCGAGGCTGGACACGCCGTCGATGACGTAGTCACCGAGGTGGGCGCCCTTGCCGACGAACACGCAGAACAGCGCGGGGATCAGCACGAGCGCCGCGATCGGCGACATCTTCTTCATCATGATCAGGACCAGGAAGGTCGCGATCATGGCGAAGCCGAGGATGGTCAGCATGAATGAGTACCTAACGTTCGCCCTTGAACATCCCACCGGGGCAGGCGGTGCGAGCGACGTTAGGTGCCGTGTACGCGCGTTAACAAGACGTTGACACGCGAGCAATAAGCGCAAAACTCCAGGTCACAGCTTTGCTCAGATCACCGGGCCGACCTCGACGGGTACACAGTTGAGGACCGCGTTGCCCGAGAGCGGGTCGAGCACGCTGCCGTCGAGGAGCTGGTTGACGTTGACGCCGGGATCGGTGGCGGCATGGGTCAGACGGGTGCCCGGCCGGTCGTGCCCCCAGCCGTGCGGGAGGCTGACCACGCCCGGCCGGACCGCGTCGGTGACCTCGGCGGGAGCGGTCACCTCCCCGCCGGCGCCCTTCACGCGCACGTCCTCCCCGGTGCGCACGCCGAGCCGTGCGGCGTCGTCGGGGTGGAGGTGCAGCGTGCAGCGGTTGGAGCCGCCGGTGAGGGCCGGGACGTTGTGCATCCAGCTGTTGTTGGACCGCAGGTGGCGGCGGCCGACGAGGACGAGCCCGTCGGGGCGCTCGGCCAGGGCCCGCCGCAGCCGCGGCAGGTCGTCGGCGATCGGCCCCGGCAGCAACTCCACCCTGCCGCTGCGGGTCTTCAGCGGCTGCGGCAGCCGCGGGCGCAGCGGCCCGAGGTCGATGCCGTGCGGGTGGTCGAGCAGCCGCCGGAGGGACAGCCCGTCCGGGCGTACGCCGAAGCCGTCGCCGTAGGGGCCCAGGCGCAACATCATGTCCAGCCGTCGTTCGGGGCCGTTCTCGCCGGTGAGCCGTGCGGTCAGTTCGCCGGGGTCGCGTCCGTGCACGGGTGAGTGCGGGTCGCGGACGGACCGGCCGAGGGTCTGCTCGATCACCATCGCGTCGACGGCGGCCGGGTCGGTCCCGTGCATGCCGGTGGCGGCCAGGGTCAGCCGGGCCAGGATCTCGGTCTCGGCCAGGCGTCCGGGCTCCAGCGGGACGGCGGGCCGGGTGTAGCGGACCTGGTTGCGTACGGCGAGGGTGTTGAAGGCGAAGTCGTGGTGCGGGCTCTGGGCCGGCGGGGGCGGCGGCAGGACGACGTGGGCGTGGCGCGAGGTCTCGTTCAGGTAGGGGTCGACGCTGACCATGAAGTCGAGTGAGCCCAGCGCCTTGTCGAGCCGGTCGCCGTCCGGTGCCGACAGGACGGGGTTGGCGGCGACGGTGATCAGGGCGCGGACCGGCTCGCCCTCGTCGGTGGCGGTGTCGATCTCCTCGGCGAGGGCGGACAGCGGCAGCTCGCCCTTGGCCTCCGGATGCCCGCTCACCCGGGAGCGCCAGCGCCCGAGCGCGAAGCCCCGGCCCGGCCCGGCGGGGCGGGGCGTCCGGTCGGTGGCCGCCTGCGGGAAGAGGGCACCGCCGGGCCGGTCCAGGTTGCCGGTGAGGACGTTGAGGACGTCCACGAGCCAGCTGGCGAGGGTGCCGTGCGGGACGGTGCAGCTGCCGATGCGGCCGTAGACGGCGGCGGTGGGGGCCGCGGCGAGTTCACGGGCGAGGGCGCGCGTCACGCCGGCGTCCACGTCACAGGCCGCGGCGACGGCCTCCGGCGTGAAGTCCCGCACCGAGGCGGCGAGTTCGTCCAGGCCCTCGACGTGCGGGGCGAGCTCGCCGAGTGCCACCAGGCCCTCTTCGAACAGCACGTGGGCCATCGCGGCGAGCAGCAGCGCGTCGGTGCCGGGGCGGATCGCCACGTGCCGGTCGGCGAGCTTCGCGGTGCGGGTGCGGCGCGGGTCGATGACGGTGAGGGTGCCGCCGCGGGCCCTGAGCGCCTTGAGGCGGCCGGGGAAGTCGGGCGCGGTGCACAGACTGCCGTTGGACTCCAGCGGGTTGGCCCCGATGAGCAGGAGGTGGTCGGTGCGGTCCAGGTCGGGCACCGGGATGGCGTTGGCGTCGCCGAAGAGCAGCCCGCTGGAGACGTGCTTGGGCATCTGGTCGACCGTGGAGGCGGTGAAGAGGCTGCGGGTGCCGAGGGCGCCGAGCAGAACGGGCGGGTAGAGGGCACCGGCCACGGTGTGCACGTTGGGGTTGCCGAGGACGACGCCGACGGAGTGCGAGCCGTGTCGTTCGACGACGGACCGGACACCGGCGGCGACCGCGTCGAAGGCCTCCTCCCAGGTGGCCTCGCGCAACGCGCCGTCCCTGCGCACCAGGGGCGCGCGCAGCCGGTCGGGATCGGAGTCGACGGCGCCGAAGGACGCGCCCTTGGGGCAGATGAACCCGCGGCTGAAGACGTCGTCGCGGTCGCCCCGGGCGGCGGTGACCGTGGTGCCCTCGATGGTGAGGGCCAGGCCGCAGGTGGCCTCGCACAGGGGGCAGATACGCAGGGCGGTGCGGGACACGGGTCCTCCCAGGGGGCGGCGGCAGCGGCGCTTCCTCGCGGTGAGCATACCGACCGGTAGGCATGTTGGGGAGCCCCGCGTGGAGGCCGTGCGGCACCGGCCCGTCACTCCAGTACGCGCCCCAGGTACGCCCGCAGCAGTTCCCGGGCCTCCTCGATGATCTTCTCGTCCCCGTCCGGCGCGACCCGGAAGGCGAGCTGGACCAGGGAGTCGGCGGTCTCCACGGCGACGAGGAAGACGCGGCGCAGATCGTCGTCGGGGCGGCGGCCGAGGTAGCCGGAGAGCAGCTCGGTGAGCCGGTCGGCGACCCGGTGGTTGGGGACGGCGTGGCGGCCGCCGACCGGGACCTGGTTGCCGAAGTCGATCAGGGAGAAGCCGGGCGCGGTGCGCTTCATCGCCAGGTACTCGTCGAGCACCGCGTCCAGCGCCCCGCGCCAGCCGCCGTCGCCGGTCTCGGTCAGCCGTTCGGTGACGCGCTCCGCGTAGCGCTCGAGGTTGCGCTGGGCGAGCGCGTCCACCATCTGCCGCTTGTTGCCGAAGAAGCGGTACACCGAGCCGATGGGGACGTCCGCGCGCAGGGCGACGGCCCGGGTGCTCAGGGCGTCGTAGCCGACCTCGTCGAGGAGGTCGGCGCAGGCGTCGAGGATCCGGGTCAGCCGTTCGGCGCTGCGCCGCTGCACGGGGGCCCGGCGGAGCGAGGTCGCGTGGGACACGGGTCTCATGATGCCCTTCCGCCGGGGTCCGGTGAACTGTGACCTTCAGTACGGTGCGGGCCGACGCCTCCGTTCACCGGGCCGCCGCGCCTGCGGAGCGGACCCGTCCCCCGGCGCTCACCGGGCCACCGCGCGTGCGGAGCGGACCCGTCCCCCGGCGCTCACCGGACCGCCGCGCGTGCGGAGCGGACCCGTCCCCCGGCGCTCACCGGACCACCGCGCATACCGAGAAGCCACGCCCCGACACTCATCGGGCCACCGCCCGTCCGGAAAGAGCCCGCGCCCCGGCACTCACCGGGCCGCCGCCCACGCGCGCGGGACCCGCCCCCCGGCGCTCACCGGACCACCGCGCGTGCGGGCCGGCCCTGTTCCTCGATCTTCTCCGGCTCCGTCGCCTCCGTGGGCTCCGCGCCCGAGGCCGTGATGTCCGCCGTGCTCTCGACGGGCTCGCCGTCGACGGCCCAGACGGTGCCGTCGTCGGCGTACAGGCGGACCGTGACCTGGTGTGTGCCGCGCGGGACGAGGCCGGCGGCGAGGCGGTGCTCCGGGCCGCGCAGGCGGGTGACGAGGTCGCCGTCGAGGAAGAGGTGGGCGACGCCGCGGCCGGCCACCGCCTTCGCCTCCGTACCGGGCGGCGAGAACCTGAAGCCGCGGACGGTCAGGCGTACGTCCCAGCCGTCGTCGCTCTCGGGCTGCACCTCGATGCCGACCTCGGGCGCCTGCGCTCCGTCCACCTCCCGGTAGCGCCGGCCCTCCTCGTCGGTGGTGTCGAGCAGTCTGCCCGCCGGGGTGGCCGAAGCCCGGGCCTCCGGTTCGCCCGCACCACCGGAGCCGCAGCCCACGGATCCGGTCAGCAGCAGGACACAGACCGCGAGCACGGTGAGCACTCCCCGCGTCCACGACATGACGGGAGACTAGAACACCGGTCCGACCCGGCGGATCCCCCTGGGGTCCGGTTCCGGACATCCTCCTCGAGAGGGACCCGTATCGGCCCGCGTCGGCCCGGAAGGACCCGTGCGCCCTCTTGCGCACGGGAAACCGCAATCCTACGGTGTCCCATAGGAATCGGGTGGCGAGGGAGCGATCGATGAGCGGGGACGCGCGGAAGACCGCGGAGGGGCTGGCCTATCTGACCGGCTTCGGCAACGAGCACAGCTCGCAGGCCGTTCCGGGCGCGCTGCCGGAGGGCCGGAACTCGCCCCAGCGGGCACCCCTCGGGCTGTACGCGGAGCAGTTGAGCGGCACCGCGTTCACGGAGCCCAGGGCGGACAACCGGCGTTCGTGGCTGTACCGCATCCGCCCGTCGGCCGCGCACCCGGCCTTCACCCGCACGGGCAACGGCGCGATCCGTACGGCGCCCTTCACCCAGTCCGTGCCCGACCCGAACCGCCTGCGCTGGAACCCGCTGCCCGCACCCGAGGCCGGCACGGACTTCCTGGCGGGCCTGTGGACGCTCGGCGGCAACGGCGACGTCACCCAGCGCACCGGCATGGCCGTGCACCTGTACCACGCGACGGCCTCCATGGAGCGCGTGTTCAGCGACGCGGACGGAGAGCTGCTGATCGTCCCGGAGCGCGGCGGTCTGCTGCTGCGCACCGAGTTCGGGCTGCTGCACGCCGAGCCGGGCCACGTGGCGCTGATCCCGCGCGGGGTGCGCTTCCGGGTGGAACTCCTCGACGAGGACGCCCGCGGCTACGTCTGCGAGAACTACGGCGCCCCCTTCCGCCTCCCCGACCTCGGTCCGATCGGCGCCAACGGCCTGGCGAACGCCCGGGACTTCAAGGCACCGGTCGCGGCCTACGAGGACGACGAGCACACGACGGGCCCGGTGGAGGTGGTCAACAAGTTCTGCGGCAACCTCTGGACCGCCCTGTACGACCACTCCCCGCTCGACGTGGTCGCCTGGCACGGCAACCACGTGCCGTACGTCTACGACCTGCGCCGTTTCAACGTCCTCGGCACCATCTCGTACGACCACCCGGACCCGTCGATCTTCACGGTGCTCACGTCCCCGTCGGACACCCCGGGGCTCGCCGGCGTGGACTTCGTGGTCTTCGCGCCGCGCTGGCTGGTGGGCGAGGACACCTTCCGGCCGCCGTACTTCCACCGGAACGTGATGAGCGAGTACATGGGACTGATCGAGGGGGCCTACGACGCGAAGGCGGAGGGCTTCGTCCCGGGCGGCGGTTCGCTGCACAACATGATGTCGGCGCACGGACCGGACCGGGAGACCTTCGACCGGGCCAGCGCCGCCGAACTGAAGCCGCAGCGGATCGACGACGGCCTGGCGTTCATGTTCGAGACGCGGTGGCCGGTGACCCTCACGCCCCAGGCGGCCCGCGCCGAGCACCTGCAACCGCGCTACGACGACGTCTGGCGGGGCATGGAGCCTCACTTCCGCCCCTTGCACTGAGGAATGCCTACCGGTACGGATGGCCCGTGACCTCCTTCGCCCCGGACTCCATCGTCCTGAACCGCAAGCTGCCGCTGTGGTACCAGGTGTCGCAGTCGCTGCGCGCCTCGATACTCGGCCGCTCGCCGCGGGACCCGCTGCGCCTGCCCACCGAGGAGCAGTTGGCGGGCCACTACGGGGTGAGCGTGCTGACCATGCGGCAGGCCCTGAAGGAGCTGGAGGACGAGGGGCTGATCACCCGGCACCGCAGGCGCGGCACGTTCATCGAGCCGCACGCCAGGCGGGGCGCCCCGGTGCGGCTGCTGGGCTCGGTGGACGCGATCGTGGCCC
This sequence comes from Streptomyces ambofaciens ATCC 23877, assembly GCF_001267885.1. NCBI lineage: Bacteria > Bacillati > Actinomycetota > Actinomycetes > Kitasatosporales > Streptomycetaceae > Streptomyces > Streptomyces ambofaciens. The sequence goes on from NZ_CP012382.1 coordinate 1,831,310, forward strand.
AGCAGTCCGGCATGAAGACCGAGCTGCTGGCCCACGGCACCGGCCCGGTCCCGGCCGAACTGGCCGAGCACTTCCCGGATCTGGCCGAGACGGCGACGTACCACCGGCTGCGCTGCGACGAGAAGACGGGCGAGCCCACCAACCACGCCCGCAACTACGTCCGCCCCGAGGTCGCCGCCCGCGTCGACCCGGACGATCTGGCCCGCTGGCCGATGACCAAGGTGCTGCGGGACGTGGTGGGCATGGACATCAGCCGGATCACGGACACCGTCGAGGCCCGGCTCGCGGACCCGGAGACGGCCCGGCTGCTCGACGTCCCGCTGCTCAGCCCGATCCTGCACTACACCGGTATCACCTACGACACCGCGGGACGGGTGCTGGACGTGGCCGTCATCCAGTACCGGGGCGACCGCTTCTCCTTCACGGTCACCCTGGACGCCACCTGAGGCCCGGGTGCCCCGTCGTACGATGCCCAGCGTGACGCACGACGACGCTCCGCCGCTGGCGGACCTCATGCCGTGGTCCGTCGCACCGCCGCGGCTCGGCCGGGGGTGGCCGGCGGCTCCCGACCCGGCATCCCTGAAGGCCCGTTGGGACGCCCTGATGAAGGCGGAGGGCCCCGACCGCGAGGCCCTGCTGGAGCCGACGCGTTCCCGCACCCTGCACACGGCGGTCGGCCGGCTGCCGGGCGCGTCCGGCGGCACGGAGAAGCTGCTGCGCGCCGGCGGGCCCTGCCCGCAGCCCGTCCGCGTGCTGCGTGCGCCCTTCGACGAGCAGTGGCTGATCCCCGACCACCGGCTGATCGACGCGGCCCGTCCGGAGTTGTGGCGGGTGGCGGACGAGCGGCAGGTCTTCGTGACGGAGACCGCTGAGGCCGGCGGCCCTCCGCTGCTCCTGGCGACCTCCCGGCTGCCGCTGCTCGGCGGCGCCCGGGTCCGTCCGCTGTTCCGCCGCCCCGGCGGCACGGAACCGAACCTGCCCCCCGGCCTCCTCGACCACCTGGCCGCCCGGCTCGGCCGGCGTCCCGACCCGCTGGACGTCCTGGCCTGGACGGTGGCGGCGGTACGGGAGGGCTCCCGGGTCCCGCTCACCGCGGATCCGGCACTGTGGGAGTACGGCGTCGGTCTGGGCCGGCGCGCCCTGTGGCTGATGCGCCGCGACGGCGAGCGCCCGAAGCTGCCCGGCGGCCGTCGCCCGTACGTCCGGGCCCCGCTGCCCGCGCGCCCGCTGACCCTGCGCTACGACCGGGACGAGGAGGCCCTCTACCTGGACGAGGGCCGGGTCTCCCCCGTGCCGCCCGGTGCCTGGGACTTCGAGGCGGGCGGGGTGCGGGTGCTGGAGCAGTGGTTCGCGGCCCGCACCACGGAGGGCGAGCCGGGGACCCTCGGGGCGATCCGCCCGGCCGGCTGGCCGCAGGCCTGGACGTCCGAGCTGCTGGAGCTGATCACGGTCCTCGCGCTGCTCGCCGAGGTCCGGCCGCGGTGCCGGGAGCTCACGGTGACGGCGGAGATCACGGCGGCCGAACTGCGCGCGGCGGGCGTGCTTCCGGTGCCGTCGGCGGCCCGCCGGCCGGCCTCCGTCCTGGACGGCCGGGAGGAGGGGCCGGAGGGGCAGCTGGCGCTGCTGTAGGCCTGCGGCGCGGAGGGCGGTGTCGCGGAAGGCGACGCGCTGGCGCGGGCGGCGGCGGTCCTCGACCGGCTCACCGCGCGGAGCCGACGCTGGACACGACGGGCATGCGTCAGGCGGCCCAGGACACGCACGCACCGGGGCGTGACGGACCGGTACGCCGATACGGGCGCGGGGGCGACTGAAGAGGTGGGTGGGTGTCACCGCCGGGCGGGGAGACGGGGACCCGAGCCCACGCACGAGGACGCGAGCCCACGCACGGGGCGAGAGGGCCGGACCACCGGACGGACGTACGGAGCCGGGCGCACGAGACGGACGTTCGGAGTCGGCCTACGAAGTCATGCCTACGAAGTCATGCGTACGGAGTCGGGCGTACGGGGTCGTGCCCGCGCTCGGGAGCACACCGGGGCGCCGCTGCGTGCCGTGGGGATGACGGACGAGTGCGGCGGCGCCGCGCCGGGACGGTGTGACCGCCGGAGCGCGGGCCTCAGTTGCTGCCGAACAGCGAACGACGCAGTCGGCGCAGCGGCGCGAACAGCGAGACCCGGCGCACCCTGGCGCCCCTGCTGCTGCGCTTGTGCGCGGGCTCACGCGCGGTCAGCTCACGCATCAGCGACGTCGCCTCCACCGTCTCCCGCTGTGGAAGGGCAGGCCCTCCCAGCACCGCGAGATGGCGGTCGAGACGCGAGCTGGTCGCGCTGCTCCCGCAGGTGATCGCAGGGACCCTGGCCCTGCTGCGCACTGTTATCTGTTCCATGTCACTCCCCACCCGTACGAGTCCACCCGGCCCGGGCAGGGTAACCCTATCGCCCCGGTGCGGCATGCGTGTATCGCGGTCACAGGATTCACCTTCCCCGTAAGGGGGTTGACGATTACTCTCCGAATCCAACAGATTCCAGGGTGAGTTGGACAACCGGCCTGCTCGTCGGCCGGTCCGAGCCGCCGTCGGGTTCGACGGTCACGGCCAGTGACGTGGCGGACCGTTGCAGACCGGAGGCGATCAGGGGCGTGTCGTCGTCGAGGAGCCCCAGGGAGCGCGGTCCGGCGCCGGGGCGTACGAGCCACAGTTGGTGCACGCGGTCGCCGGACGGCTCGCCGTATCCGCTCAGGGTGACGACCGCGCGCCCCTCGGCGGCGGAGGCGACCACCGCGATGGTGCGGCCCCGGGCGTCCGCACCGGACGTCGCGCGGGCGTCCGGAGCCGCGAGAACGTGGGCGATCTCACGTGCCCGGTCCCGCGCGGTCTCCAGCTCGCCCTGCGTCCGGTTCGCCTGCACGGCGAAGAGCGAGGCCACCACGAGGGCCGCGGCGGCCGTGGCGGTGGCGAACGGCACGAGCAGCGGACGGTGCCGGGAGGCGCGGGAGCGCTCCGGCGGCGGCCGGACGCCCCACACGTGCGGCGGCAGCCGTGGCACGGTGCCGTGTCCGGGCGCGGGTTCCTGCGGGGTGGTGCGTACGGCGGCCATGACGCGCTCGCGCAGGGCCGCCGGTGCCGGGGCGGCCGTGGACCAGGCCAGCCGGACGGCGTCCTCGGCCAGGGCCCGCACCTCGGCGGCGCAGCGGTCGCACCCCTTCAGGTGCCGTTCGAAGCGGACCCGTTCGGCGCCCTCCAGGGCGTCCAGGGCGTAGGGGGCGGCGAGGGAGTGGAGGTCGCCGCGGCGCGGCAGCCGGCCGAAGAGGCTCATGCGACGCCTCCCAGGCAGTCACGCAGGCGGGTGAGGCCGTCCCTCATCCGGGTCTTCACGGTGCCCAGGGGGAGGGAGAGGCGCTCGGCCACCTCCCGGTAGGTGTAGCCGTCGTAGTAGGCGAGGGTGACCGACTGGCGCTGCAGGGCGGTCAGCCGGTCCAGGCAGCGGCGTACCCACTCGCGTTCGAGACCCGCCTCGACCTCCTCGGACACCTGGTCGAAGGCCGGGTGGTGAGCGCGCCGGGCCTCACGTTGCTCGCGTTCGCCGGCCGCGCGGGCGCTGCGGACCCGGTCGACGGCGCGGCGGTGGGCGACCGTGAGGATCCAGGACAGGGCGCTCCCCCGGCGCGGGTCGAACCGCGCGGCGGACCGCCAGAGTTCGAGCAGCACCTCCTGCGCCACCTCCTCCGACTGGGCCGGGTCGCGCACCACGCGCCGTACTAGTCCGAACACCGGGCCGGAGACCAGTGCGTACAGGTCCTCGAAGGCCTTCTGGTCACCGTCCGCCACGAGCATCAGCAGCTCGTCCGCCTCCACGGGGCCCCCTTCTCCGCGGGCCGCACCGGCCCGTCGACGTCAGCGCGGGGCGCGCGGCGGCGCACCCCTCGCAGGAGTTACGGATCGGCGGGCGGAAAACGCGGGTCGGCCGGGCGCGCGTTGTCGCCGCCCCGGATTTCCGTCCCGGACCAATCCTGCCCCGGGCCCGCTCCGAATGCCGGTGCGTCAGGGAAGTCGGCACATCGGCACAGAGGACGGACGGCATGACACCTATCTCCGGAAGCGGTGGCGCACGGCACCGGGGCCTCGCCACGCTGCTCTGCGGTGCGCTGGCCGCCGGGGGGCTCGCGGCGGCCGGCACGACCGCGCTGGGACCGGGGGCGGCGTCCGCCTCCAGCCACCGGGAGGCCCCGCTCGTATCGGGTACCCCGCAGTACGACAACACGGACCTGTACGCGTTCGTGAGCCCGGACCGTCCGGACACGACGACGCTCGTCGCGAACTGGATCCCGTTCGAGGAACCGGCGGGCGGGCCGAACTTCTTCACGTTCGCCGAGGACGCCCAGTACGACCTGCACGTCGACAACGACGGCGACGCCCTGGGCGACCTGGTGTTCCGGTACACGTTCACCACGCACACGAAGAACGAGGCGACCTTCCTCTACAACACGGGCCCGGTCACGAGCCTCGACGACCCGGATCTCAACATCACGCAGACCTACGACATCGAGCTGATCAAGCTGCACGGCGGGAAGGAGGCCTCCCGGACGGCGATGGCCCACGACGTGCCGGTGGCGCCGTCGGACGTCGGCAGGGCGTCGATGCCGGACTACGGTGCGCTGCGCGACCAGGCGGTCCACGAACTCGCGGGCGGGGCACGCACGTTCGCGGGACAGGCCGACGACCCGTTCTTCCTGGACCTGCGCGTCTTCGACCTGCTGTACGGGGGGAACCTGTCCGAGGTCGGCAACGACACCCTCAAGGGCTACAACGTCAACTCGGTCGCCCTCCAGGTGCCGACCGACATGATCGTGGAGTCGGCCGGCCAGCCGGTCGTCGGCGTCTGGACGACGACCCGGCGCAAGAACGCGCAGGGCGAGTTCACGCAGGTCTCACGGCTCGGGAACCCGCTGGTGAACGAGGTCGTCAACCCACTGAAGGACAAGGACGCGTTCAACGCGTCCCAGCCGGCGGACGACGCGCGCTTCCTGCGCAACGTCACCCACCCCGAGCTGCCGAAGCTCATCGAGGCGGTCTACAAGATCGAGGCGCCCGCGGAGCCGCGCGACGACCTCGTCGACGTGTTCCTCAAGGGCGTCGAGGACCTCAACCAGCCCCCGCACGTCACGCCCTCGGAGCAGCTGCGCCTCAACACCTCGATCGCACCGGCCGCCGAGCCCGAGCGCCTCGGCGTCCTCGACGGCGACAACGCGGGCTTCCCCAACGGGCGCAGGCTGACCGACGACGTGATCGACGCCGCGCTCCAGGTGGTCGAGGGCGAGCTGGTCGGCGCCGCCAACGACCTGGGCGACGCGGTCGACGCCAACGACAAGGAGTTCGGGTCCGCCTTCCCGTACGTGGCGAACCCGACGGAGGGTTCGCGCGGCCCACTCGCCGACGGCACGGGCGGGGGCAACGACGTACGCAACCAGCTGGGCGACGCGCTGCGGCCGGCCGACGCCGACGACACGACCCTCATCGCCGCCTCCGCGGGCGCCGGGGCCGTCGGCATCCTGCTGATCGGCGGTGCCCTCGCGTGGTGGCGCCGCATGCGAGGCCGGGCCTACTGACCGGCCCCACCGACCGGCGCGGTCCGCTCCTTCCCTCCCCCACGGCGGGCCGCGCCGCCTCGCCTTCCGTCCCGCGTCCTTCCGTTCCCGATTCCCGTACGTCGTTCGAGCGCTCGAGGAGAGGCATGGCCCCGCAGAGGATCACCGGCGCCGGCAGTGGGCCGGCCGAGGCATCCGGCACGCCACCCGGGGCGGTGAGCCCCGGAGCCGGTGGCGCCGCGGTCTCCGGTGCCCGGCTCACCGGGTCCGGGGGGCGGACGGCCGCCGCGCGGCGGTTCGCCGCGATCGCACGGCGGCGGGGGGCGGGCCGGGCCGGCTGTGCCGTGCTCCTGGCCGTGGCCCTGACCGCCGGGTCCGTGGCCCTCGGCGGCGTACGGGAGGACCGGGACGGCGTCGCGGCCGGCGCGGCGCGCGGCGGACCCGGGCCGCTGAGCGCCGCCGGCCCCGACGCGAGCGTCCCCGCCCTCCAGGCCCGGCTCCGGGCCCAGCCGCGGGACTTCGGCGGCTGGGCGGCCCTCGGGCTGGCCCACGTCGAGCAGGCCCGCACCGACGGCGACCCCTCGCGCTACCCGCGGGCCGAGCAGGCGCTGCGGCGCTCGCTCGACCTGAACCCCGGCAACGACCAGGCCCTCGCGGGACACGCCGCCCTCGCCGCCGCCCGGCACGCGTTCACGGACGCGCTGGCGTACGCCGACCGGGCCCTGGCGGCGAACCCGTACAACGAACGCGCCCTGTGCTCCCGTATCGACGCCCTCGTCGAACTCGGCCGGTACGCCGACGCGGCCCGGGCCGCCGACACCGCCGACGCCCGGCGGCCCGGTGTCCCGGTCTTCACCCGGTACGCGTACGTCCGGGAGCTGCACGGCGAGGTGGGCACCGCGCGACGCGTGCTGGAGCAGGCGCTCGCCGCCGCCTCGTCCCCCGCCGACGTGGCGTACGTCGCGACCCAGCTGGGCCGGCTCGCCTGGGACCAGGGGGACCACGGCGCCGCCCTGCGCCACTACGCGCGTGCCCTCGCCGCCGACGACACCCACCTGCCCGCTCTGGAGGGACGCGCCCGGGCGAAGGCCGCGAGCGGGGACCGGGCCGGCGCGGTCCGGGACCTGGAGGCCGTCGTCGCCCGCCACCCGCTGCCGGGCCCCCTGGTGGCGCTCGGCGAGCTGTACGAGGTGCGCGGCGAGACGGCGAAGGCCCGTGAGCAGTACGCCCTCGTCGACGCCTGGACGGCCCTCGCCCGCGCCGGCGGCGTCGACGTGGACCTGGACACCGCCCTCGCCGCCGCCGACCACGGCGACCGGGACGCGGCCCTCCGCGCCGCCCGCGCCGAGTGGGACCGCCGCCGCACCGTGCACACCGCGGACGCCCTGGCCTGGGCCCTGCACGTGAACGGGCGCGACGAGGAGGCGCTGCCGTACGCCCGCCGGGCCTCCGCGACGGGGTACCGCAACGCCGTCTTCCTCCACCACCTGGGCATGATCGAGCGGGCCGTGGGGCGGGAGGAGGACGCCCGCCGTCACCTGTCGGCGGCGCTGGACCTCAACCCCGGCTTCTCCCCGCTCGGAGCCCGCGAGGCCCGGGCCGCGCTGAAGAGCCCGGAGGCCGGCCGTTGAGCCCCCGCCGCCTCCCGGTCCGCCGCGCCGCGGTCCTCGTCGCCGTCTGCGCCCTCGCCCTGCTGCCGGCGGCCGGGGCGGGCGCGCACCCGCTCGGCAACTTCACCGTCAACCGCTACGACGGTCTGGTCGCCGCCCCCGGCGAGCTGCGCATCGACCACGTGGAGGACCTCGCCGAGATCCCGGCGACCCAGGCCGGCCCGGACGTCGAACGGCTCGGCACCGCCGAGTGGGCCCGGCGGCGCTGTGCCGTCGCCGCCCGGGACAGCCGGGTCACCGTCGACGGCCGTGCGGTCGCCCTGGTCCCGCGTGGCGGCCGGGCGAGCGTGCGGCCCGGTCAGGCCGGACTCGACACCCTGCGCCTGGAGTGCCGGTTCACCGCCCCGCTGCCCGAGTCCGCCGAAACGACCGTCGTGTTCCGGGCCGCAGGTGCCTCGGCCGGCCCCGGCTGGCGGGAGGTCACCGCGCGCGGCGACCGCACGACGCTCACCGAGTCGGACGTGCCCGCGACATCGGCGTCGCGCGAACTGACGAGCTACCCGGAGGAGTCGCTGTCCTCCCCGGCCGGCACCACCGGCGCGGCCCTGCGGCTGCGGCCCGGCGGTCCCGCCCTGGACCGGGAACGGCAGGACGCGCCCGGCGCCTCCGTCCTGCCCCGGGGCGCCGACCGCTGGACCCGTGCCCTGGACTCCCTGGTCGCCCGCCACGACCTCACCCTCGGCCTCGCCGGTCTCGCCCTCGTCATCGCGGTCGTCCTGGGTGCGGCGCACGCCCTCGCACCGGGCCACGGCAAGACACTGATGGCCGCGACGGCGGCGGCCCGGGGAGGCCGGGCACGGCTGGGGGACGTCCTGCCGATGGCCGCCTCGGTGACGGTCACGCACACCCTGGGCGTGGTCGCCCTCGGCCTCCTGGTCACCGCGGGCTCGGCGGCCGCGCCCTCCGTCGTCGCCTGGCTCGGCGTCGCGAGCGGAGCGCTGGTGACCCTGGCGGGCGCCGGCCTCGTACGCCGCGCGCTCCGCGCCCGAGGGGGCGCACACGCCCACGCCCCCAGCCACGACCACGACCACAGCCACAGCCACAGCCACAGCCACAGCCACAGCCACCAAGGTGACCCGCACCGGCACGGTCACGGCCCGCACACCCACACCCACCCCGCCGCCCCCACGCTCCGCGGGACGATCCTCCTCGGATTCGCCGGCGGACTCGTGCCCAGTCCGTCCGCCGTGGTCGTGCTCGTCGGCGCGGCGGCCCTCGGCCAGGCCTGGTTCGGCCTGCTCCTCGTGGTCGCGTACGGCGTCGGGCTCGCCCTCACCCTCACCGCGGCCGGTGTCGCGGTCGTCCGCCTCGGCGGCGGGGTGAGCCGACTGCTGCGGCGGCGCCCCCGCTGGGCGTCGGGGCCGCTGGCCGGTGCGGTGCGCCGGGCCACCCCCCTGGGATCGGCGTGCGTGGTGATGGTCCTCGGGGCCGGACTGGTGTTCAGGGGGGCGGCATCAGCACTGGGCTGAGCTACTTCCGGGGTGAACGCGGGAGCGATTCCGGCCCGTTCCCGAGGCATGTCCGCGCGAGACGTCATAGGGGGCGCCGGTGTTCGAGGAACCTGGCAACGAGCGCGTGATCGCAGGCCGTTACCGTCTCCTGTCCCGCCTCGGCGAGGGTGGCATGGGCACGGTGTGGCGCGCCCGCGACGAGGTGCTGCACCGCGAGGTCGCCGTCAAGGAGGTGCGCGCGCCCGCCGGACCGCCGGACGCCGACGTGCGGCGGATGTACACCCGGCTGGAGCGCGAGGCGTGGGCCGCGGCCCGGGTCGCCCACCACAACGTGGTCACGGTGTACGACGTGGCCACCGACGGCGGCCGGCCCTGGATCGTGATGGAGCTGGTCCGCGGACCGTCCCTGGCCGACCTGCTGGAGGCCGAGGGTCCCCTGGACCCCCGGCGGGCCGCGCGGATCGGTGCCGAGGTGCTGTCCGCGCTGCGGGCCGCGCACGGCGCGGGGGTGCTGCACCGGGACGTGAAGCCGGCCAACGTGCTGCTGGCCGACGACGGCCGGGTGGTCCTCACCGACTTCGGGATCGCCATGGTCGAGGGCGACTCCGCGCTGACCATGACCGGCGAGGTCATCGGCTCGCCCGAGTTCCTCGCCCCGGAGCGGGCGCTGGGCCGCACGCCCGGTCCGGAGTCCGACCTCTGGGCCCTCGGCGTACTGCTGTACGCGGCGGTGGAGGGAACCTCGCCCTTCCGTCAGGACACCCCGCTGAACACCCTGCGGGCCGTCGTCGACGAGGAACCGCCGCCGCCTACCCGGGCCGGAGCGCTCGCGCCCGTCGTCCGGGGCCTGCTGCGCAAGGACCCGGCCGCACGGCTGCCGGCCGAGCGGGCCGAGCGGGAGCTGCGGCTCGTGGCCGGCGGGGGCGCACCCGCCGGGCCGGGCGCCCCGCGCGCCGGCACGGTGCCGGCCGGCCCGTACGGCCCGACGGTCGCGGCCCGTACCCGGTCGTCGGCCTCTCCGGCTCCGCCGGGGCCCGGGACCGCCACGACGGCCGGGTACGGGCCCGCGGGCCGGGACCGGCGCGTGCGGGCCGTGCTGGTCCTGGGGCTGGTCGCCTCGGCGCTGGCGCTGGCGCTGGCAGGACTGACGTACGCCCTGCTGAACCGCTCGGACGGCGGCGACGGCGCGGAGGATCCGGGCGAAGGCCGGGGACCGGGCGCGAGTGCGGGGGCGCCGGGCCATGCCGAGAGCGGTGACGGGCCCGGCCCGTCGGCCTCGGGCGAGGGCGACGGCGACGGCGACGGCGAGGACGAGGGCGCGGGGAGCACTCCCCCGCCGCAGTCGGTGCGGGTGTCCGTCGCGGGTGCGCACACCGAGTACGCGGGGCCCTGTCCCCCGCCGCGCCACCTGGCACCCGCCTTCACGGCGACGTTCACGGTGGGGCGGCTGCCGGCCCGGGTGGGCTACCGCTGGGTGACGGAGGACGGGGCGGTCTCCGACCGGGGGTGGCGGACGCTGTCCTTCCCCGCGGGCGGTGAGCGATCGCGGCAGGACACGGTCGTCGTCACGACGGATGACGAGGACGGGAGGTTCGGGGGTGCCGTCCGCGTGGAGGTGCGGGCACCGGTGGAGGCCACCTCGGACGCGGTGGCGTTCACCTTGACCTGCGAGACGGAGACGGAGACCCCGACGGGCGGGGCCTCCCCCTCCTCTTCTCCTTCTGCTTCCGCTTCCGCTTCCGCTTCCGGTCAGGCGGCGCTGTTGAGGACCGGCAGGTAGCCACCGGACTGGCCGGCCGCGGTCGGGTGGTACGACTCGCCGATGTTGAGCCAGTTCACGCTGTGCAGCCAGGAACTGCCGGAGCAGATCTCGTGCCCGGTGAACGTCGGCCGTACGTCGCCGAAGGTGAAGCCGTGGTCGGCGGCGCGCTTGGCGATGGCGGTGTTGAGGTGGTCGGCGGCGTCGTTGATCGCCTTCCGCTTGGTCTCGGAGAGGCCGAGGCAGGTGGCGCCGAGCTGGTAGAAGCGCGGGTAGCCGATGACCACGACCTCGGCGTTCGGGGCCCTGCCGCTGATCGCCGAGTAGACGCCGTCGAGGTTCGCGGGCAGCGTCGAGTCGACGTACGCCTTCGCGGTGGCGATCCGCGACAGGCAGGAGCTGTCGGACTGGAGCACACAGGTCATCATCACGTCGGCGAACCCTGCGTCGTTGCCGCCGACGCTGATGGAGACCAGTCCGGTGGCGGAGCTGAGCGGGCCGAGCTGACCGGCGAGAACATCACCCGTACGGGCGCCGGAACAGGCGGTGAAGTCGAACGTCGAGGGTGAGTTGGCGGCCGCCCACAGGTAGGGGTGGGCCTTCGTGCTGCGCTTGCAGTCGCCGCTGGAGGCGATGTAACTGCCCGCTCCGACGCCGGAGGAGTAGGAGTCGCCGAGCGCCACATAGCCGCCGGACACTGCGGGTTGGGCTGCCTGGGCGGTCGCGGCCCCGGTGAGGGCGGCGCCGGCGGCGAGGAGGACGGAAGTCAGGAAGCCGACAAGTCGGGAACGTCTCATGGAACCTCCTTTAGCAGGATCTCTGCGTGAACCGTGGTACCAGCTACGCGTGTTGACAGGAAGTGTCCATGCCAAAAAATGGCTGACGGTCGTTCAAAATCGGACGAAAACCGGCGGGAACACCTGTGCCGTCTTGACGGTCTCCGGAGAGCTGCGCCACATTGAGGCCCGGCATCTTGGGCTTCGGGGGGCAAAGCGGAACGGTCCGGGGGACCCACTCCGTACGAAATCGCCCCCTATGAAGAACAGATGGCGTTAAACCAACAAAAACGTGAGACCTGGTTCCAGGTCTTGCCATACGGGTTCAATCGTCAATACCGTCATACATCTCTCGCATCGGAACGTCGGCAAGCGGCTCAGGGGAGGGCTCGAGGCCGCGGCGGACCGGGCGGGAGGGCGCGGTAGGGGGGTGCCGTGCTCGGTGGCCGCACAGGCGACCGGGCCGTGCCGCGCGGTCGGCTGCCGTTTTCCTTCCGGCGCCGGCAGGCTTTGCCAGCTCGTCCGACACGTACGGAGCTCCGCTCCGCCGTGCCGTGAGACGAGAACCCCCCTTTCGAACCGGATACAGAGCCGGACCGTCCATGGGGCGGGCGGTCCGCCGGACGAGAGGGACCAGACTCATGAGCTCAGTTCTGCAGCCGGCGTCGACGGGCAACGATCCGTCACCCGATCCGTCACCGGCCGACAAGTACCGGCCCGTCTCCTCGCACCTGGCGATAGCACCGCCGGTGAGCGTGGTGATACCCGCCATGAACGAGGCGGAGAACCTTCCCTACGTCTTCAAGACACTGCCCGACTGGGTCCACGAGGTCGTCCTCGTGGACGGCAACTCCACCGACGACACGGTGGAGGTCGCCCGGGAGCTGTGGCCGGACGTCAAGGTCGTCGAGCAGCGCGGCAAGGGCAAGGGGGACGCGCTGATCACCGGCTTCAAGGCGTGCACCGGGGACATCATCGTGATGGTCGACGCCGACGGCTCGGCCGACGGCCAGGAGATCGTGTCGTACGTCTCCGCCCTGGTCTCCGGCGCGGACTTCGCCAAGGGCTCCCGCTTCGCCAACGGCGGCGGCACCGACGACATGACCTTCATCCGCAAGCTCGGCAACCGCGCCCTGTGCGCGGTGGTCAACCGGAAGTTCGGCGCCCGCTACACCGACCTCTGCTACGGCTACAACGCCTTCTGGCGGCACTGCCTGGACAAGATCGACCTCGACTGCACCGGCTTCGAGGTGGAGACCCTGATGAACATCCGGGTCGTCAAGGCCGGCCTGAAGGTCCAGGAGATCCCCAGCCACGAGTACCTGCGCATCCACGGCGTCAGCAACCTGCGCGCCGTCCGGGACGGGTTGCGCGTGCTCAGAGTGATCCTCGACGAGCGTTCCAACCGGCGTGCCCTGCGCAGCCGTACACACTCGCCGACGCTCGGCCCGGTCGGCGCCGTCGGCCCGGTGCGGGCGGTCGGCCCGGTCGTCCCGGTCCGGAGGAAGGCGTCTTGAGCGGTCCCGACGCCTCGCTCACGGTCTCCGTGGTGATCTGCGTCTACACCGAGGACCGCTGGGAGGACATCCTCGCGGCGGTCTCCTCGGTGCGGGCGCAGTCCCGCCCGGCCCGGGAGACGCTGCTGGTCGTCGACCACAACGAGGCGCTGCGGGGCCGGCTGTCGCGGGAGTACGCGGAGAGCCGGGACGTGCGGGTGCTCGCCAACGCGGGCCCCCGCGGTCTGTCCGCCGGCCGCAACACCGGCATCGCCGCCTCCCGCGGCGAGGTGATCGCCTTCCTCGACGACGACGCCGTGGCCGAGCGCGACTGGCTGCGGCACTTCGCCGAGGGGTACGCCGACCCGCGCGTGCTGGCCGTCGGCGGACGCACCGAGCCCGTCTGGGCGTCGGGACGCCGGCCCGCCTGGTTCCCCGAGGAGTTCGACTGGGTGGTGGGCTGCACGTACCGGGGCCTGCCGCCCGGCCGGGTCCGGGTGCGCAACGTGCTGGGCGGGAACGCCTCCTTCCGGCGCGAGGCGTTCGAGGCGGCGGGCGGCTTCGCCACCGGCATCGGGCGCGACGGCGACAAACGGCCGCTGGGCTGCGAGGAGACCGAGCTGTGCATCCGGCTCGCCCGCGCCCGCCCCGACGCCGTCCTGCTGATCGACGACCGGGCGGTCATCCACCACCGGGTGCCCGGGGCGCGGGAGCACTTCGGCTACTTCCGCACCCGTACCTATGCCGAGGGACTGTCCAAGGCGCTGGTGGCCCGCAGCGTCGGGGCGGACAAGGGGCTGGAGTCCGAACGCCGCTACGCCACCCGGGTCCTGCCGGCCGGGGTGGTGCGCGGTCTGCGGGACGCCGCGCTGGCCCGGCCGGGCGGGGCGGGACGGGCGGGCGCGATCGTCGCCGGGGTGCTCACGGCGGCGGGCGGTTACCTGGTGGGGACGGTGCGCGCGCGGCGGGGCGGGGTCGCCTTCTCCGTGGCGCCGGTGGAGGGGGGCGCGCGTGGCTGACACCCACGAGGACGACGGGCGCGTGCCGGTCCTCATGTACCACGCGGTCGCGGCGGAGCCGAACGACGCCACCCGCGCCCTGTCGGTGGCCCCGCGGGCGTTCGCCGAGCAGATGGCGGCGATCGCCGACCGGGGCCTGACACCGATCGGCACCGCGGAGCTGGCCGCCGCGTGGCGCTCCGGGCGCCCGCTGCCGAGGCGGCCCGTCCTGATCACCTTCGACGACGGCTACGAGGGCGTCCACCGGCACGCGCTGCCCGTTCTGGCCGAACACGGCTTCCCGGCCACCCTGTTCGTGTCCACCGGCTGGCTGCGGGGGCCGTACGACACCGGCAGGGCCCTGGACACCATGCTCGGCTGGGACCAGGTCCGCGAGCTGGCCGCCTCCGGTGTGGAGATCGGCGGGCACAGCCACACCCACCCGCAGCTCGACCAACTCCCGGAGGACCGGCTGCGGTTCGAGCTGATCCACTGCAAGGAGATCGTCGCCGACCAGCTGGGCGCGGCGCCCGTGTCCTTCGCCTATCCCTACGGGTACTCCGACCGCCGGGTGCGGCGGGCGGTGCGTGAGACGGGGTACGCGCAGGCGCTCGCCGTCGGCAACGGCCTGGCGCGCCGCGCCCAGGGCCCGTACGCCCTGCGGCGGGTCACCGTGCGACGGGGGACGGGGCCCGACGAGTTCGCCCGGCTGATCGAGGGCCGGGCGATCGCCCGCACCTTCGTGCGGGACCGGGCGCTCACCAAGGGGTACGCCGTGCTCCGCGGGACACGGCGGCTGCGGGGGTGGTGGTCGAGGGCCGGCGCCTGAACCGCCGGCCGTCGGCCCGCCACGCCGCGCCACGCCGCGGGTGCCGCGTGTCCCCGGGAAAGCGCGTGCACGCGGCGGCCGCGTGCCGGATCATGGCGGCATGTCCGTGAACCCGCACGACGCCCTGCCGATCAGGCTCAACGTCGACGACAGCGACTCGCCCTCCGATGTCGTCGACGCGCTGTTCCTCGGCCGTTTCGCGACGGGTGAGCAGCCCTTCGCCCACGCGGCGAACATCGACCGGGTACGGCCCGGGGCGACCCTGCTGCCGCCCGGCGCGCGGGTCCTGCGGCTCGCCCGCGACGACGACCGCAGCGCGACGCTGGCCGAGGGCGACGGCTGGACGCTGTTGATCTCGCGCTGGAGCCGGGGCGCCGACGTCACGGTCACGGCGACCAGCGCCGACCTGGCCGAGAAGGTGCTCGCCGACGCCACGGACGGTGCCGCGGACGAGCCCGAGCCGCAGCCGGAGAACGTCACGATGGGCTTCTGGTACGTCTCCCCGCGCCGCGGCCCGCACCGCACCACCCGGCAGATCTCCGCGGGCACCTGGGACGAGGTCCGGGCCAACTACACCGCCCCGGTCGCGGTGGCGTTGGACGGCCTGATGAAGACGACCCCCGAGGACATCGCGGGCCGGCTGCTGCTCCTGCACGGGCCGCCGGGCACCGGCAAGACCTCGGCGCTGCGCACCCTGGCCCGGTCCTGGCGGGACTGGTGCCAGGTGGACTGCGTGCTCGACCCGGAGCGGCTCTTCTCCGACGTCGGCTACCTGATGGACATCGCCATCGGCGAGGAGGACGCGACGGGCAAGGGCCGCTGGCGGCTGCTGCTGCTGGAGGACTGCGACGAGCTGATCCGCGGCGAGGCCAAGCACACCGCGGGACAGGCCCTCTCCCGGCTGCTGAACCTCACGGACGGGCTGCTCGGCCAGGGCCGCAACGTCCTGGTCGGCGTGACGACCAACGAGGACCTGGAACGCCTCCACCCCGCCGTCGTCCGGCCCGGCCGCTGCCTGGCCCGCATCGAGGTCGGACCGCTGACCCGCCGGGAGGCGGTCGGCTGGCTCGGCGGCGAGGAGGGTGTGGGCCGCGAGGGCGCCACGCTGGCGGAGCTGTACGCGCTGCGCCGCGGGACCTCGCCGACGGCGCTGCCGGAGCCGCGGACCGGTGCGGACGCGGGACTCTACCTGTAGCTGTTCTGATGGGGGTATGACCCTTTTCGTCGGCACGTCGGGCTGGCAGTACCGGGACTGGCGGGACGTCCTGTACCCGCCCGGGCTGCCCGTGCGGCTGTGGCTGGAGCGGTACGCGGCCGACTTCGCGACGGTCGAGATCAACAACGCGTTCTACCGGCTGCCGACGCGGGAGACGTTCGAGGCGTGGCGCGAGCGGGTGCCGGCCGACTTCGTGGTCGCGGTGAAGGCGAGCCGGTACCTCACGCACATCAAGCGCCTGCGGGACCCGGCGGAACCGGTCGACCGGCTGATGACCCACGCGGCCGGCCTGGGTGACCGCCTCGGTCCCGTCCTGCTGCAACTGCCGCCGACGCTGCGGGGCGACGCGGAGCTGCTGGACGCCTGCCTCGCGTGCTTCCCGCCCGGCACGCGGGTCGCGGTGGAGCCCCGGCACGAGTCCTGGTGGACGCCCGAGGTGCGCGGTGTCCTGGAGGCCCGGGGCGCGGCACTGTGCTGGGCCGACGTCCGGGCCCGGCCGGTGGCGCCGCTGTGGCGCACCACCGACTGGGGCTACGTCCGCTTCCACCAGGGGCGCGCCGCCGCCTGGCCGCGCTACGGCCGCCGGTCCCTTGCGACGTGGGTCCGGCGCATCCAGGACACCTGGCCTCACAGGGACGTCTACACGTACTTCAACAACGACCCGAACGCGGCAGCCGTCCGCGACGCACAGGTCTTCGCCCGACTGGCGCGGACGTCGGGGCTCCCGGTCACGCGCACGCCCTGAGGGGCGCGGTGAGGCGCGCGACGGCCACCGCGGATCCGCGGCCGTCCGCCGGGCCTCACCGAAACGGCGCTCACCCGCCGTAGGCCGCCCGCAGCGCGTCCCGCACGGCGGCCTCCGCGTTCTCCTCCGTGACCCCGAGCCGCCGTGCCCGCGACGCGTACTCCTGCGCGGCGGACGCCACCTCCCGCTCCGCCGCCGAGCCCGCGGCGGCGACGAACGTGCCGTTGCGCCCGCGCGTCTCGATCACCCCGTCCCCTTCCAGGGCCCGGTACGCCTTGGCGACCGTGTTGGCCGCCAGGCCCAGGGACTCGGCCAGTCCGCGCACGGTCGGCAGCCGGTACCCGACCGGCAGCACCCCCGACCGCGCCTGTTCGGAGATCTGCGCACGCACCTGTTCGTAGGGCGGGGCACCGTCGTCGATGTCGATCCTCAAGGTCACGCGGCGATTGTCCCGCACCCACGGAAAAATGGGAGGCAACCGCCCGCCGGACCGCCGTAGCGTGCGCTCACATGACCGTTCTCGTGCGCGACCTGCGTTCCGACGATCCGGCCGACGTCGCGGCCTTCGCCCGCGTCCGCCACCTCGCCCTGCCGTTCATCCTGTGGACGCCCCAGGCCGTCGTCCACCACCTCCTGCACACCCACCCGGACGCCCGGAGCCGGTCCCTCGTCGCGGAGGAGGACGGGGAGGTGATCGGCACGGCCCAGATCGGGCTGGTGCACGACAGTCCGGAGCCCGAACAGGCGTACCTGAACATCTACGTCCACCCGGACAGGGTCCGGCGCGGCGCCGGCGGGCTGCTGGTGCGCACGGCCGAGGAGCACCTCGCCACCGAGGGCGCGAGGAAGCTGTTCGCCTGGGTGCTGGACGAGCCCGCCCACCTGGCCTTCGCCGAGCGGCACGGCTACGAGCGGCGGCGGTCCGCCCACTTCCTCCGCCTCGGTCTGGCGGACAGCACCCTCCCGCCCCCGCCGCCCCTCCCCCCGGGCGTCGAACTGCGCACCGCCGCCGACTTCGCCGACGATCCGCGCCCGATGTTCGAGCTGGACGCGGAGACGCTGGCGGACGAACCGAGCGACGTCGCGATGGAGTTCACGGACTACGAGGCCTGGCTCGCCGAGACCTGGCGGCATCCGCTGCTGAACCGGGAACTGACCTCGGTCGCGGTGGCCGACGGCCGCCCCGTCGCCTTCAGCGTCGCCTACACCGACGGCGGCACCCGCTACTCGAGTGCGATGACCGGCACGGTCCGCGCCCACCGCGGCCGGGGCCTCGCCAAGCTCACGAAGACCGACTCCCTGCGCCGGGCCCGCGCCGCCGGGTGCACGGAGGCGTTCACGGGCAACGACACCGACAACGGCCCGATGCTGGCGATCAACAAGTGGCTCGGGTACGAGGTCTGCGGGACGGAGGTGCGGTATGTCCGCGAACTCGGCTGAGGCACCGACCGGTGTGGACGTGGTCCTGGTCAAGGCGGGCCGTACGAAGATCCGTTACGCGAGCCGGCTGCTGCACGACGACGGCACCCGCCTCGCCGTCCGCGCCCCCTGGGCCGGCACCGGCGTCCGCGACTTCGGCTTCGTCCGCTTCGAGGCGGGCGACGTCTTCACCGAGTACTACTGGCGCGACCGCTGGTACGCGGTGAAGGAGGTGCGGACCGGGACGGGCGTGCTGAAGGGCTGGTACTGCGACATCACCCGCCCCGCCGTGCTCACCGGCACGGAACTGGTCGTGGAGGACCTCGACCTGGACCTGTGGCGCTCCGCGGACGGCACGGACGTACGGCGGCTGGACGAGGACGAGTTCGCCGGGAGCGGGCTGGCGGAGCGGGACCCCGGGGCCGCTGCCGCCGCCGTGGCCGCCCTGGACGAGCTGGAGCGGCTGGCCCGAGGGAAGGGGTTCACCGACCTGCTGTCATCACCCGAGCGCTCACAGTGACGCCCGGTACCGACGGCACGGGCGTGGCACGGGAACGTGACAACCGCCACTGACAGGAATGCATCGATGAGCAAGTCTCGGGGAAAGGGTCTACCTCCGTGACAACGCGGAACCCGGTGGATCCGTAAGGAGGCAGCCATGCGCCGTCTGACCGTGCAGAAGCCCCTGAAGAAGACCGACGCCCGCCGTGTCCGCGAGGAGACCGACGAGCGCCCCTCGGGGCGCCCGGAGGTCCGCAAGGACATCGCGCGCACGTGGTGGCCGGACAGCTGACCGGGCCGGTCACGTCATGAGACGCGTCAGAGCAGCCGCTTGCGGTAGTGGAGGCGGTCGTAGGGCCCGTCCGTCCGGCGCTCCACGAGTTCGTAGCCGTACTTCGGGTAGATCTTCTGGTTCTCCCACATCAGGGCGTTGGTGTAGAGCCTGACCTCGGGCAGGCCCAGTGCCCGCGCGCGTGCGTCCACGAAGCGCAGCAGCCGTCGCCCCACGCCGCCGCCGTGTGCGTCGGGGTGGACGGCGATGCTGTCGAGGAACAGGTGGTCCGCGAAGACCTCCAGGACCACGACGCCCACCACTTCCCCGCCCTCGCCGGGCCCGTCGCCCTCGCCCGGCCTCGTCGCGACGAACACCTTCCCCGCGGCCACGTTCGCCGCGTGGTCCGCCTCCATGGGCCTGGGCACCACCGCGATGCGCTCGATGTAGGGGCGGTAGGCGGCGTCCGTGACGGCCTTCACCGCCGGCACGTCCGCGGTGACCGCCTGTCTGATCCGCTCTTGCGTCATGCCGCGAACGGTAGCTACCTGAGCCCAGCCTGAGCACTCCCTTAACGCGACCATAAGGATCTCCGTCACCCGCCTCCAGCAGGCGATTTCACGGTTTCCCGGGGCTAGCTTGCTGATCACCCCCACGGGTTCCGGCCCGGAGTCCACGTCCCCCGTGACCGTTTCGAGGAGTTCCCCATGCCCGCATCGTCCGCCTCCCGCAGGGTCGCCGCCGTCGCCGTCGCCGGTCTCGCCCCGCTCGCCCTGACCACGCTGGCCGCCGCCCCCGCGTCCGCGCACGGTTCGATGGGCGACCCGGTCAGCCGGGTCTCGCAGTGTCACGCCGAGGGGCCCGAGAACCCGAGGTCCGCGGCGTGCAAGGCGGCCGTCGCGGCCGGCGGCACGCAGGCGCTGTACGACTGGAACGGCATCCGCATCGGCAACGCCGCCGGCAAGCACCAGGAGCTGATTCCGGACGGCAAGCTGTGCAGCGCCAACGACCCGGCCTTCAAGGGCATGGACCTGGCGCGTGCCGACTGGCCCGCGACCGACGTGAGCAGCGGTGCGTACACCTTCAAGTACCGTGTGACGGCTCCGCACAAGGGCACCTTCAAGGTGTACGTCACCAAGCCCGGGTACGACCCGGCGCAGCCGCTGGGCTGGGATGACCTGGACCTGTCCGCCCCGGTGGCGACGGTCACCGACCCGGTCGCCTCGGGCGGGTTCTACACCTTCTCCGGCACCCTTCCCGAGCGCTCCGGCAAGCACCTGCTGTACGCGGTGTGGCAGCGCTCGGACAGCCCGGAGGCCTTCTACTCCTGCTCCGACGTCTCCTTCGGCGGTGACGGGGGCTCGGCCGCGGGCGGTTCGGCCCCGGCCGAGGACGCCTCCGGGGAAGCCGCTCCGGCTCCCGCGGCCTCCGCGCCGTCCGAGGAGCAGATCGCGGCCGCGGCCGACAGGTCGACGATCGAGCACCACGGCCACGGCGACCAGGACGCCCAGACGACGACGGACCCGAAGGACCCGGCCGGCCCGGACACCCCGGAGGCGGCGCCCGACGCGGCCACCGAGCCGGCCGCGGGTGAGCCCAACGAGGTCAGGGCCGCCGGCGCCGGCACCGAGAACCTCGCCGAGACCGGCGGGGACAGCACCACGCCCTACATCGCCGTCGGCGGTGCCGCCGCCCTCGCGGTGGGCGCGGCGGCGCTGTTCGCGTCGGTCCGCCGCCGTGCGCAGACCGGTGGCCGGCACGGCCGCTGACCCGGGGCACGGGGGGCGCGGGGCCTGTCGGGCGGCTCAGGCCGGACAGGCCCCGCGTGGTGTGCCGGGCCGGGGTCAGTCGAAGACCGAGGCGCAGGTGGTGGGCGTGGCGTGCGCCGGGTCCAGGGCGCCCGCCACCGCGTGGAAGGCGACGCGGTCGAAGAGCCCGATCGCCAGGTGCTCGGACAGGTCGACGGGGCACAGGTCCTGCAACAGGACGTTGCGCACCCCGGGGCCGCTCAGGTACTGGCTGCGGTACGGGGTGACCACCTGGTCGTACCGGGTGGCGAGGACGGTGTAGCGGACGCCGGGCACGGTGTCGCCGCCCTCGTTCAGCCTGGTGAGGACGTCGGAACCGACGACCTGGTCGGCGAGGGCGGGGGTGTGCTCGTCCAGCAGGTCCCCCACGCCGGGGAAGTGCGGCAGCAGCCGGGTGAGGCCGGACAGCGTGGTGCCGTGGTTGCTGGGCGCGATGCCGACCAGGGCGTTCACCTCGTCGGCTCCGCCGAGGAACTTCAGGTAGTAGCGGGGCATCATGCCGCCCTGGGAGTGGCCGACGATGTCGGTCTCGGCGGCGCCGGTCGCGTCGAGCACCTTGTCGACGTAGGCGGCGAGCTGCTCCGCGGACTTCTCGACCGGGCCGAGGCCGTGGAAGAACGGGACGCCGGGCAGTTGGCCGTAGTCGAGGGAGAAGACGCAGTACCCGCGGTCCTCGAGGTAGGGCGCGAGGCCCAGCCAGTTGTCGACGGAGTTCCCGAAGGTGCCGTGGACCAGGACGACGGGGCGCGGGTGGGCGGCGGAGGGCCGGCAGGAGTAGTCGTTCCAGCCGGCGCTCGGCCGCGCGTCGGCGGCCTGGGCGGTGGTGGCGGGGACCAGGGCGGCCACGGCGGTCAGCAGCAGCGCGGCCAGGGGTCTGAGCACTCGCTTGAAGGGCAGCATCGGGTGATCTCCTTGCGGCTCAAGGGAGGTGCGGCGGCAGGACGCCCTGTGATCCGGATCACGGGATGCTGTTCACTCATCAAGTTACGGTCGGGTAGTGCAGGCGTGAAGTTACGCGTCGGTAAAAACTTCCAGTGATAACCGGCACCGGTCGCGGCGCAGGTGACGAGGGGTCACCAGGTGGGCCGCAGGGGCCCGTTGGGGGCGACGCGCGCCAGGAGGCCGTGCAGCGCGCGCACCTCGACCTCGCCGATGACCTCGGCCCACGCGCGCACCGCCTCGGCCGCGGCCTCCTCGGCGGCCCGCGTGCAGTCCCACCCCCGCTCGGTGAGCACGATCAGCCGGGCCCGCGCGTCGACGGGGTGCGGTCGGCGTTCGGCGAACCCCTTGCGGACGAGCTCCTCGACGAGCTGACTGGCGGCCTGCTTGGTCGTGCCGAGGTGCGCGGCGAGGTCGGTGACCGTGGCGCCGTCCGGGGCGAGCCGGGCGAACGCGAAGCCGTGGGCGGGCCGCAGGCCCTCGAAGCCACGGGCGACGACGCCCTCGTGGATGCGCTGTGTGAGTCCGCCGGCGGCGGCGAGCAGCGCGGCGGACAGGGCCATGGCGTCGGAGTTCTGCACGGGGGAATTGAAACACCCTTGACGCATTGGTCAAGCAGCTTGACCATAGGGGAAGTAGTCAAGCAACTTGACCATTCAGCGAGGAGTCCCGCCATGCCCGTCGTCCGCTCGTCCGAAGCCGTGACCCACGAGATCCACGGCGCCCGCTTCGTCTCGTACGCCGCTCCCCGCACCGGCAGCAAGGAGCTGTGCGCCTGGCGGGGCGAGATCCCGGCCGGGACGAGGGCGCCCGCGCACACCGTCAACCGGGAGGAGATCTTCCACCTGCTCACCGGCGAGCTGCTGATCACCCTCGACGGCCGCACCGAGCGCGTCACCGCGGGCGACACGGTGATCATCAACGCGGGAGCCACCTTCGCCGTCGAGAATGACACCGACCGGACCGCGACGTCCTGGGTCACCACCTCCGTGGGCCTGGAGGCCGAGCTGGCCGACGGCACCCGGATCACTCCCCCGTGGGCCAACTGACCCGCGGGGGCCTCACGCCGCCAGCGACCCGGGCATCACCGCCCTCGGCCCGAACTTCGCCCGCGCGCGGTCCGCGACCTCCTCGATCCGACGGACCTTCTCGTCCACGGGATCGAAGGTGAGCTGGTGGGAGGCGTGCTCGGCGGGGGCCAGACCCTCGGCGCGCAGGGCGATCGAGCGGACCCGGGCGCGCTGGAGGCCGAGCGCCTCGTACATGCCGTAGGCGGCCCGCGTGAGCGCCGCCGAGTGCGCGGTCGGCTCCTTCAGGGTGCGGCTGCGGGTGGTCGCGGAACGGTCGGCGTAGCGCACGGTGAGGGTGAGGGTGCGGCACACCTTGTCCACGGCGCGCAGCCGGGTGCCCAGTTCCTCGGCGGCCGAGAGCAGGGCCCGGCGGTGCCGGTCCGGGGCGAGTTCGTCGCGGGTGAAGGGGCGTTCGGCGGCCAAGGAGCGCGAGATCCCGTTGGGGACGACCCGGCCGCGGTCGACGCCGTTCGCCTTCTCGTGCAGCTCGCGGCCGGCCTTCGCGCCGACCAGCCGCTGGAGGGTGGACAGGGGGGCGGAGGCGACCCGGCCCAGGGTGTCGAGACCGTACTCGCACAGGACCCGGGCGGTCGCGGTGCCGACGCCGGGCAGCGCGGCGACGGGCTTCCCGGCGAGGAACTCCCGTACCCCGTCCTCGGGCACCGCGCGGGTCAGCCCCGGCCGGGCGTCCCGCAGCGCCATGCGGGCCGGCATCGGGCTCGGTCCGACGCCGATCACGCAGTCGACGCCGTACAGCGCGAGGGCGCGGACGCGGATCACCGAGGCCAGCTCCACGGCGTCGCGCCCGAAGTACCGCTGCGCACCCCGCAGATCGGCCAGCGCCCCGTCCGGCGGCAGCGCCTCGACGACCGGCGTGAACTCCTCCAACAGCCCCAGCAGCCGGGGCAGGGCCGCCTCGTACATCGGCGGCAGCTGGAAACGTACGCAGAGGATGGTCATCCCGCACTCCCCGGGCTCTGGTGCCACAACTTCCTTCCCACCGCGGGCCCTTCGCCCGCGGGGCGCAGATCGGCCCAGGGGTGCATCTCGTACCCCGTGGGCATGCGGATGGTCCGCTGCCGTTCCCTCGCGTCCTGGGCCGCGGACCCGGCCGGCGCGGGCAGCCCGTCCGACCCGGCGAGCCGGCGACGCGCGGGGCCGTCCCCGGGATCGTCGCCCGGGGGGCCGCCCGTGCCGGCCAGCCGGGCCGCGACGCCCTCCAGACCCTCCTCCCGGCGCACCTCCAGCAGGTCGGCGAGGTTCCAGGCGGCGGAGCCGACCACGCTGAAACTGCGCGGGCCGCGCCGCTGCACCACCCCGCGCACCAGCAGCAGCCAGGAGTGGAAGACGGTGTGCGCGCAGGTGTCGTGCGAGTCGTCGAAGAAGGCGAGGTCGACCAGGCCGGTGCCGTCGTCGAGGGTGGAGAAGATGACCCGCCGCCCGGAGCGGACGGGCGGTGTCTGCGTGGCCGCCTTGGCGCCCGCGACCAGCACCGTCTCCCCGTGCCGGACCTCGCGCAACCGCTTGGCCGACACCACGCCCAGCTCGTCCAGGAAGGTGCGGTGGTCGTCCATCAGGTTGCGGGAGGCGTCCATGGACAGCACGCCCAGCTCGGCGCTGAGCTTCTCCGCCGAGGTGAGGTCGGGCAGCCCGGCCGGCGCCGTCCTGCGCCCGCCGGACAGCGGGAGCTGGTCGCCGCGTCCGCCCCGGGCGCCGCGGTGCAGCTCGGTCAGGTGCAGTTGCAGGTCACGGCGGTTGGCGCCGAACGCGTCCAGCGCGCCGACCTGGGCGAGCCGTCCGGCCAGCGGCCTGCTGGGGCGGGCCCGTTCCCAGAAGTCGAGCAGGGAGGCGTAGGGCTGCCCCTCGGCGATCCGTTCCGCCTCGGCCTCGCTGATGCCGTGGACGTCGCGGAGGGCGAGGCGGAGCCCCCAGGCCTTCGCCCGACGCACCTCAGTTGATTCAGACACCAGTTCGATCCTGTGTGCGACCCCCGACTTGTTCACGTCCAGCGGCAGGATCGGCACCCCGCGCCGCCGGGCGTCCGCCAGCAGCAGCCGCTTGGGGTACATGCCGGGGTCGTGGGTGAGCAGGCCGGCGTAGAAGGCGGCCGGGTGATGGGCCTTCAGCCACGCCGACTGGTACGTCGGCACCGCGAAGGCGACCGCGTGCGCCTTGCAGAAGCCGTACGAGCCGAAGGCCTCGACGATCTCCCAGGTCCGCCCGATCGTCTCCGCGTCGTACCCGCGCGCCGCCGCGTGCTGGGCGAACCACACCTTGATCCGCCCCTGCGACTCCGGGTCGGACAGCCCGCGCCGCACGCGGTCCGCCTCGCCGCGCCCGCAGCCGGTCATGATGGCCACGATGTCGATGACCTGCTCGTGGAAGACGACGACTCCGTAGGTGCCCTCCAGCGGCTCCGACAGGTCCTCGTGCGGGTAGCGCACCGGCGCCCGCCCGTGCCGGGCCTCGATGAACGGCCGCACCATGTCGGCGGCGACCGGACCGGGCCTGAAGAGCGAGATGTCGACGACGAGGTCGTGGAAGGTCGAGGGCTGGAGCCGCCCGACCAGGTCCCGCTGCCCCGGCGACTCGATCTGGAAGCAGCCCAGCGTCTCCGCGGAGCGGATCATCCGGTACGTCGCCGGATCGCCCTCCGGCACCGAGTCCAGGTCGACCTCGGCGCCCGTCGCCCGCTTCACCTCGGCCACGGCGTGCGCCATCGCCGACTGCATCCGCACCCCGAGCACGTCCAGCTTGAGCAGTCCGAGATCCTCGACGTCGTCCTTGTCGAACTGCGCCATGGGGAAGCCCTCGCCGCTGGTCGGCATGACCGGCGTACGGGAGAGCAGGGAGGCGTCGGAGAGCAGCACTCCGCAGGGGTGCATGGCGACCCCGCGCGGGAGGGCGTCCAGGCCCTCGACCAGCTCCCACAGCTTCCCGTACTCCTCCTTCCGCCCCGCCAGCTCCCTCAGCTCGGGCAGCTCCTCCAGTGCGGCGCGGGCGTCGCGGGCCCGGATGTGCGGGAAGGACTTGGCGACGCGGTCGATCTCCGCCGGGTCCATGGACAGGGCGGCACCGACGTCACGGATGGCGTGGCGCACGCGGTACGTCTCCGGCATCGCGACCGTGGCGACCCGCTCGGTGCCGAAGCGGTCGATGATCGCGCGGTAGACCTCCAGGCGGCGCGCGGACTCCACGTCGATGTCGATGTCGGGGAGCACGACCCGTTCCTTGGACAGGAAGCGCTCCATCAGCAGCCCGTGTCGGACCGGGTCGGCGTGCGCGATGCCGAGGAGGTGGTTGACGAGCGAGCCCGCGCCGGAGCCGCGCGCGGCGACCCGGATGCCCATGTGCCGCACGTCGTCCACGACCTGGGCGACGGTGAGGAAGTACGAGGCGAAGCCGTGGTGGGCGATGATGTCCAGCTCGTGGTGCATCCGCTCCCAGTACGCGCGGCGCCGGTCGTAGCCGCGCAGCACCATGCCCGCCGCCGCCCGGGAGGCGAGCGCGCGCTGGGCGGTGCGGCGGCCGGCGCCGACCAGGTGCGGCTCGGGGAAGTGGACGGCGCCCATGCCGAGGTCGTCGTCCGGGTCGACCAGGCACTCGGCGGCCGTGGCCTGCGTCTGCTCCAGCAGACGGTGGGCCGTGTCGCGCCGGAAGCCCGCGGCCTCGACGATCCGCTCGGCGGCGTGCCGCATGGCGCCGGCGTCCTTCAGCCAGGCCTCGCCGGAGTCCGGTTCCCCGTTCGCTTCGATGGGGACCAGGCGGCGGGCCGCGTCCAGGACGTCGGCGACCGGGCCCTGGCCGGGGTCGGCGTAACGGACGGCGTTGGTGAGCACCGGCCGGACGCCCTGCTCGGCGGCGAGGCCGACGGTGCGGGCGGCCAGGCGCAGGGAACCGGGCCCGGTGCCTTCGCGGCCGTGCCAGACGGCCTCCAGACGCAGGGCGTCGCCGTAGACCTCGCGCCAGGGGGCGAGGAGCTTCGCCGCGCGGTCGGGGCGGCCGGCGGCGAGGGCGCGGCCGACGTCGGAGGAGGGGCCGAGCAGCACGGTCAGGCCGGCACCGTGGTTGTCGGCCCAGGACAGCAGCGGGGTGCCCTCGCAGGTGTGGGCGGCGGACACCAGCCGGCACAGGTCGGCCCAGCCGCGGGCGCCGTCCCGGGCGAGGAAGGTCACCCGCGGGGCCGACTCGTCGACGAAGGCTCCGCCGCGCACGGGGACACGGCGCCGGTCCCTGCGTACGGAGGTCTCCGTGCGGTCCGCTCCGGGCTCGGGGGCGGCCACCGCCAGCTCCGCGCCGAACAGCGGACGGACACCCGCCTTCGCGCAGGCCTTGGCGAAGCGGACCGTGCCCGCCAGGGTGTCGCGGTCGGTGAGGGCGAGGGCGTCCATGCCCCGTTCGAAGGCGCGCTCGGCCAGCCGCTCCGGGTGGGAGGCGCCGTAGCGGGCGGAGAACCCGGAGACGGTGTGCAGATGCGTGAAACCCGGCACACGCACCTCCCGATCCTTTGAACCCGACGCCTTATCGAACGTCTGTTCCCAACTACCTCACCCCCACCATACCCCCATCCTCGAATGTTTGTGCGACATCCGTTCGGCCCCGCCCCACCTGCGCAAACGCCTCTCGGCCCGGACCGTGGGGACATGTCGCACACCCCAGGCACCGGCACCCGGAGCGGCTCCTTCCTCGGTGAGGTGAAAGACGCCGTCACCCCACGGGCCACCCTGCTCGTGCTCGGGGTGATCGCGCTCCAGCTGCTGTTCATCGCCTCCTACGTGGGAGCGCTGCACGACCCGAGGCCGAAGGACGTGCCCTTCGGGGTGGTCGCTCCTGCGGCGGCGGCCGAGCGGACGCTGAGCACACTGGAGCGGCTGCCCGGATCGCCGCTGGACCCGCGCGCGGTGGCCGACGCGGCGGACGCCCGGAAGCAGATCGAGAACCGGGAGATCGACGGCGCCCTGGTCGTCGCCCCCTCCGGCCGCACCGACACCCTGCTGGTCGCCTCCGGCGGCGGCACCGTCCTCGCCACCACCCTGGAGAGCCTCGTCGCCCAGGTGGAGCGGTCCGAAGGCCGTGCGGTGCGGACCGTCGACGTGGCCCCGGCCTCGGACCGGGACTTCGACGGGCTGTCGTCCTTCTACCTGATCGTGGGCTGGTGCGTCGGCGGCTACCTGTGCGCCTCGATCCTGGCGATCAGCGCCGGCGCCCGCCCGGCCAACCCGGTCCGCGCGGCGATCCGGCTGATCGTGATGGCCCTGGTCGCCATCGTCGGCGGGCTCGGCGGCGCGGTGATCGTCGGACCGGTCCTGGGCGCGCTGCCCGGCAGCGTGGTGGACCTGTGGGGGCTGGGCGCGCTGATCACCTTCGCCGTGGGCGCCGCGACACTCGCCCTCCAGGGCGTCCTCGGGGTGGTCGGCATCGGGCTGGCGATCCTGCTGGTGGTGATCGCGGGCAATCCGAGCGCGGGCGGCGCCTTCCCGCTGCCGATGCTGCCGCCGTTCTGGAGGGAGATCGGGCCGTGGCTCCCACCGGGTGCGGGCACCTGGACGGCCCGCTCGATCGCCTACTTCAAGGGCAACGACACGACCGTCTCCCTGGTGGTGCTGTGGGCGTGGGCGGTCGCGGGGACGGTGATCACGGTGCTGGCGGCCGTGCTGCGCGGCGCGCGCCGGGAACCGGAGCTGCCCCCGCAGACGGGCTGAGCCGCCCGCGGACACGCCGAAGTCCCGCCCCTCGCGCGCGGGACGGGACTTCAGTGCTGCACAGGTGCGCTGCTCAGCCGATCTGCGTACCGGTGGCCGACAGGGCCTCCGTCACCGGCTGGAAGAAGGTCTCACCGCCGGAGGTGCAGTCGCCGCTGCCACCGGAGGTGAGGCCCACGGCCTTGTCGCCCGAGAAGAGCGAGCCGCCGCTGTCGCCGGGCTCGGCGCAGACGTCGGTCTGGATCAGGCCGTTGACGATGTCGCCGTTGCCGTAGTTCACGGTGGCGTCCAGGCCGGTGACCTTGCCGGAGTGCACCTGGGTGGTGGAGCCGCTGCGGGTCACCTCCATGCCGACGGTGGCCTCGGCGGCGCCCGAGATGGCCTGCGAGGAGCCGTTGTAGAGGTTGACCTCGCTCGGGTGGTCCACCGCGCCGGAGTACTTGACCAGGCCGTAGTCGTTGTCCGGGAAGCTGGACGTCACGTTGTCGCCCAGCTGGTTGCCGGAGGAGTCCTGCCAGCTGGTGATGCCTTCGGTGCAGTGACCGGCGGTCAGGAAGTGCGGCTCCCCGCCCTTGGTCACGTTGAAGCCGAGCGAGCAGCGGCCACTGCCGTCGGTGATGGCGTCGCCGCCCGCGATGAAGGGCTTGTACTCACCCTTGGTCCGCTGGAGCTCGGCCTTGGCGCCGAGCCCGTCGACCACCTTGGTCAGCTTGGCCCACTCGGCCTCGGAGACCGTGCGGTCGGCGGTGACGACGACCTTGTTGGTGACCGGGTCGGTCGCCCAGGCGGTACCCGGGACGGCCGCGTCCTCGGCGAGGGTGGTGCGCGCGCTCTTCAGCTCGGCGAGCGAGTTCTCGACGACTCTGGCCTCGGCGCCGGCCTCCTCGACCGCCTGCGCGGCGGTCTCGTCGAGCACGTTGACCACGAGGCTCTTCGCCTTCGCGTCGTAGTACGTGCCCGCCGCGTCGGTGCCGAGGTCGCCCAGCAGCGCGGAGGCGAGCTTTCCGGCCGCCGTGACCGACAGGGTCTGGGGGGCGGCGGCCTTCGGGGCCTCGCTGGCGTTCGCACTCTGGAAGGTGACTCCCGCGGCGACCAGTGCGGTGATTCCCGCACCTACCACGGCGGCCCGTCGCCTGGGTATGCGTCGGTGCTTCAACTCATGTCCTCCTGTGGGGGGTCGGCCCGGGAGGTTGTGGGGACCTCGCGAACCGGAAGGCTGGTTGACGAGCGCTCACTCTTCCGAACACACAGGGGGCACACAAGGTCGACTTCAGGACGTGCGCACGACAACACCAGCGCGGTCACACGACCTTCACCATTCATGTCCCTTCCAGCAGGATTCGCGCGGCGAACACATCAGCAAACGTTACGGGCGAGTAACAGCGGTCCGGCCGACCGGATCTCGCCCTGTCCGGAACTCGACTCTTGCGCGTCCCTCCACGCGTGTGCGTCTACACGCGGTGGCGACCTTCGGAACCGGGCCAGGACGGCCCGGGACCGGACCAGGACAAGGGAAAGCCCCCGCACACCTGTCGGTGTGCGGGGGCTAGTGCACCGCCGGCTGCGATCCGGGGACCGGCCTAGTAGACGCTGACGCCGTAGGCGCTCAGGGCCTCCGTGACCGGCTGGAAGAACGTCGTACCGCCGGAGGAGCAGTTGCCGCTGCCGCCGGAGGTCAGACCGTACGCGGTGCCGTTGCTGCCGTAGAGCGCGCCGCCGGAGTCACCGGGCTCGGCGCAGACCGTGGTCTGGATCAGCCCGCCGACGACGTCGCCGCCGCCGTAGTTGACGGTGGCGTTCAGGGCGGTGACCCGGCCGCTGTGGGTGCCGGTGGTGGAACCGTCGCGGATGACCGTGGTGCCCACGCTCGGGGTGGCCGCACGGGTGATGTCCACGCCGTTCGCGGTGCCGGGCCGGCTGACGGACCCGGAGTACCGGACGAGACCGTAGTCGTTGCCCGGGAAGCTGGAGCCGGCCGTGGAGCCGATGACCGAGGTGCGCCCGGAGTTGGAGTACCAGGTGCCCGCGCCGTCGGTGCAGTGACCGGCGGTCAGGAAGTACTCGGTCCCGTTGCTGGCCCGGACGTTGAAGCCGAGGGAGCACCGCCAGCTGCTCGCGTAGATGGCGTCACCGCCCTGGATGAGCTTGTTGAACGTGCCGGGGGTGCGCTTGATCGTGAGCGCGCCGGCCTTGTCGCCGGCCTGCTCCTTGATCTTCGCGATCTCGGCCTGGGAGACCGTGCTGTCGACCGTGAGAAGCACCCGGTTGCCGTCGACGGCCCAGGCGGTGCCGGGGACGTCGGCCTTGAGCACCGCGCCGCTGGCGCTGTTGAGCTCGGCGGCACTGAAGGTGGCCGGGGTCGGTGCTGCGGTCGCGCTGGGGATCGCGATCGCGGCCGCGGCCACGAGGCCGGAGGAGACGGCGATCAGCCGAGTCCGTCTCGTGAAGCCACTGCGGGGGGTGGTGCGCTTGTTCCTCACTTTTCGTTCCTCCACGGGGGAAGTCGGGGGCCCCTCCTGTGGGGTTGGGGGCCCGTGAGGCGCAGCCAGGGGCGGGAACGTCCGGGTTCCGGACGCGTCGTGCTCCTGACAAGCGCTGAGGTTGGAGTATTCGGCCGAACGACCGGTCGGCGCAAGGGTGCCTTTCGGCCGTCGCCTTTTGAACCACCCGCCTCCGCCCCCGGAGGACGGCGTTCAGCGCGGTTCGCGCTCCCCCGCCTCGACGCGGACCTCCAGGGTGTTCCCCGGCGGAGGGAAAGGGCAGACGAAGTGGTCGGCGAAGGCACACGGCGGCAGCAGCGCGCGATTGAAGTCGACCGTGGTACGGCCTTCGGCGTCCGGCGCGGCCGGCCGCAGGAACCGGAAGCGGTAACTGGTGCTCCCGCTGGTGGCGTCGGCGAAGACGGCCCACAGCGAGCCGTCCTCCTCGACGCTCACCTGGAGGGTGAGCTCTCGCCCCTCCAGCGCGAAGGCCAGTTCCCCGCCGAGGCCGAGCCCGCGCTCCCGCCCGTCCGCGTTCGGCACCCGCACGCTGCGCCGCCCGGTGTCGTACGGCGTGAAGCGCCCCGGCACCGACCAGCGCGGATCGTGGGGCGTGGCCGCGATGCCGCCGAAGGCCCGCCGCGCCCCGGCGGCCGGGTCGAAGTCACGCACACCCCAGGCGCCCTCGCGCCTCAGGACGACCAGGTGCCGCTCGCCGTGGACCACCCGGGAACCCGCCGGCCCCGGATCGGCCGTGAGCCGCACCTCCCCGTCGAGGGGCCGGCCGTCCACGGTGAGCCCGTCCGTCCCGGCGGCCGTCAGCAGCACCGCCTCGCCGTCCGTCGTCCAACTCCCGGGAACGTCGGGCAGGTGCCCGTCCGGATGGTCCTCCAGCCAGTACGTGCCGGTCAGCGCGAGCGGCCCGTAGGGCGCCGCCACCGCCGCGACGCGCTGTGCGTGCCACCGCTTCCACTCGTCGGATGCGTCCGTCGTCACGCGGACCACCCTCCCACGCCGGGTGCTTCAGCAGCTGCAACCGCAGTCGCAGCCGTCGCACCCGCATCCGTCGTCGCCGCAGCAGTTGCCGCAGCAGTCGCAGCATTCACAGCAGTTGCCGCAGTCGCCGCTGGAACAGGGCGACTGCTTCTCCTCCCCGCTCCACGGGTCGTGGTACGTGCCGCAGCACATCTGGCACGTACACGCCAGCCCCAGCCACACCGCGCACCCCGCGAGCAGCCCTCGACGGTCCCGGCGCGGCGGCTCCGGAGGCATCGGCGCACCGGGGCCGCCGGGGGCGCCCGGAGGGGCGTACGGATGGCTGCCGTGGGCGCACGAGACGGTGCCGAATGCGCGGTCGACCGAGTTGCCCAGCTCGTGCACGAGCAGCCGGTGCACCAGCCGCCCGTCGTCGAACTCCGCCTCGCGCAGCGCGAGCCGCACCCCGTGCACGGCGTCGTCCGCCAGCCGCCGGGCCTCCGTGAGCGGGGTCCCGGTGGCGGTGAGCGGGTTCCAGGCACCCGACGCGGCGTCAGTTTCCCTGTCCTCCACGGCGTCGAGCAGGTGGGCGAGCCGGCCGAAGAGCCGCCCGGCCTCGGCCAGCGGCTCGGCGTTGTGCGGCCGGCCGGCGAGGTGGGCGGTGTGCGCGAACGCGGCGGCGGTCGCGGTCTCGGTCGGCTCGGTGACGGTGAGCAGCGGCGTGCCGAGCCCGGCGAGCGCCTCGATGCCGCCCTGCCGGTCCACGGCGTCGACCAGTACGGCGGTGTCGAAACCGACGGCACCGCCACCGCGGGCACCGGCGGCGTCCCAGCCCGCGGCGACCCGGCGGGCGGCCCGGGCCACCGGACGGCGGGCCAGCATCCCGTCCCCGTCGGCGACATGGTCGCGCACCTTGGCCGAGGCCAGCACGAGCGAGACGGCCGCCGCGAGCCGGGCTCCCTCACCGTGTGCGACGGACGCGGTGCGCATCCCGCGCAACGGACAGGGCCCGGCGGTGCGCCGTCCGGCACCCGCTCCCTTCTCCCCGGACTGAGCCTCCGTCAAAACCGATATGAGCAGTCCGTCATAGTTCGTCACGATGCGCGCGAGCTGGCCGTGATCCTTGCGCAAGGCGAGACACAACCCGCACAAATGCGCCATCCACTGGCTCGTGAGGCTCTCTCCGAGCCGGTGCCTGCAAGGCCTGACTATTCCGAACACGACATTCCCCCGTGGTTCGTACGACGCTGAGCTGCGGCATCGTACCGACCGACGGGTTCACCCGTACGCACCCGCCCTCACCCGTCCGCCGGGAAGAATCATATTTCACTCACAGTCAGCATCCGTTTGGGAAACGGCCCTTGGGACACAAGGACTCTCGACGGATTCGCTGTGCACCAGTACCGTCACAAACCCCCCGCGCGGCGTCTATCCACTTGGCGCGACGTCCGCATCATGGATGACCATAGGGATGCGGAAGCACGAAAGACCGCTGTGAGAGGAGGCGTCCATGGGATCGGTACGCAAGGCGAGTGCGTGGCTCGGCCTCGTCGACGACAACGATGACGAGCGCTACTACGACGACGACTACACCGAGGGCACCGAGCCCCGGGACGCCTGGGTCACGGACCCCCGGGTGAAGGTGGCCTCGGACGTGGCCGAGGAGAAGGGCCGCCGCATCGCGACCGTCACCCCGGACAGCTTCCGGGACGCACGGTCCATCGGCGAGCTGTTCCGGGACGGGGTCCCGGTCATCATGAACCTGACGGCCATGGAGGCCACCGACGCCAAGCGGGTGGTCGACTTCGCGGCCGGCCTGATCTTCGGCCTGCGCGGCTCCATCGAGCGGGTGTCCACCCGGGTGTTCCTGCTGAGCCCGGCCGACACCCAGGTCATCAGCGGCGAACCCGCCGCGCACCGTTCCGACGGTTTCTTCAACCAGAGCTGAGGCGGGGCCACGCACCACGGCCCCGCCCCCCCCCGCCGGACGCCTACCGGAAGGCGTCGAGTCCGGTGAGCGCCTTGCCCAGCACCAGCTGGTGCATCTCGACGGTGCCCTCGTAGGTGAGCACCGATTCCAGGTTCGTCGCGTGCCGCATCACGGGGTATTCGAGGGAGATCCCGTTGGCGCCGAGGATCGTGCGGGCCGTACGGCAGATGTCGATGGCCTCGCGTACGTTGTTGAGCTTGCCGAAGCTGACCTGCTCGGGACGCAGGCGGCCGGCGTCCATGCGCCGCCCCAGGTGGTGGGCGAGCAGGATCCCCTTGTGCAGTTCGACCGCCATGTCGGCGAGCTTGGCCTGGGTCAGCTGGAAGCCGCCGATGGGCCGCCCGAACTGCTCCCGCGACTTCGCGTACTCCACGGCCGCCTCGAAGGAGCTGCGGGCCGCGCCCATCGACCCCCAGACGATGCCGTAACGGGCGTGCGTGAGGCAGCTGAGCGGTCCGCGCAGACCGGTGACCTCGGGCAGCACGGCGTCGGCGGGCAGCCGTACGCCGTCGAGGACCAGCTCACTGGTGACGCTGGCGCGCAGCGACCACTTGTGCTTGATCTCGGGCGCGGAGAACCCGGCGCTGTCCGTCGGGACCACGAACCCGCGGATGCCTTCCTCGGTCTGCGCCCACACCACGGCGACACCGGCCACGGACCCGTTGGTGATCCACATCTTGCGTCCGTCGAGCACCCAGTCGCCGCCGTCCCGCTTGGCGCGGGTGCGCATGTGGGCCGGGTCGGAGCCGTGGTCGGGTTCGGTCAGCCCGAAGCAGCCGATGACCTCGCCGGCGGCCATCCGCGGCAGCCACGTCTCCTTCTGCTCCTCGCTGCCGAAGCGGTGGATGGCGTACATGGCGAGGGAGCCCTGCACGGAGACCAGGGAGCGGATGCCGGAGTCGGCCGCCTCCAGCTCCAGACAGGCCAGCCCGTACTGCACGGCGCTCGCGCCGGCGCAGCCGTACCCCTCCAGCGACATGCCCAGGGCGCCGATGCCGCCGAGCTCGCGGGCCAGCTCCCGGATGCCGGGCAGCTCACCCTTCTCGTACCAGTCCGCGACGTACGGCAGCACCCGGTCCGCGGCCCAGTCCCGCACGGTGTCGCGGACCGCCAGATCCTCCGGCTCCAGAAGGTCGTCGACGCCGAGCGGATCGGCGGGGTCGAACGCGGGCGGCTTGGGGGACACGGCCATGGAACACCCTCCGGGACGTGAAAACTAGCGCTGCTAGTCGCGGTTCTCGTGCCGACGTTACGGTGCGGTGTCCCGCACGTCCACCATGCTCACCCGGGCGTCACCCGGGGCTCACACGGAGACCCGGGACTTCGACGCGTCCCGGGGGCCGGGCACGGAGACCGCCTCCCCCTCGCACTGCATCACCCGAGGCAGCCGCAAGGCCATCACGGCCCCCAGCAACAGCAGTCCCGCGCTCACCACCAGGGTCACGTGCAGCCCGTGCACGAACGCGTCGGCGGCGGCCCGCCGCAACGCGGCCCCCGCGGGCCCGCCGAGCTGCGCCGCGACCTCGTACGCCTCCCCCAGCGAATGCCCCGCCGCCACCGAAGCCGGTGCCGGCACCCCGGGCACGCCCCCCGTGAGCCCCGGGGCGTACGCCACGTTCATCACGGTGCCCAGCAGCGCGATCCCGATCCCGGCGCCCAGCTGGTACGACGTCTCCCCGATCGCCGCCGCCCCGCCGGCCTGCGCCTGCGGCGCCTCGCTCAGCATCGACTCGTACGCCCCGAACAGCGTCGTCTCCAGACCGAAGCCGAGCAGCACGAACCCCGACAGCATCAGCGCGCAGTTGTCGGTCCGGCCCAACGCCGTCAGCAGCACCACCGCGAAGGCCGTCAGACAGAAGCCCGCGCACACCATCCGCCGCGGCCCGAACCGCCGCAGCATCCGAGCGCCCGCGAGCCCCGCCGCCATCGCCGCGAGGGTCAGCGGCACCAGCCGCAGCCCCGTCTGCAGCGGGGACAGCCCGAGCACGAGCTGGAGGTACTGGGCGGCGATCAGCTCCAGACCCACCAGCGCCAGCATCGCCAGCACGATGCACCCCACCGACGTGCTGAAGGCCGGGCGGCGGAACATCGTGAGGTCCACCAGCGGATGGGCGCGCCGCCGCTGCCGCCGGACGAACGCGGTCAGCAGGGCCGCTCCGACCACCAGCGGCACCACGGTGAGCACGCTCGCCACCGGCTCGCCACCGCCGAGCCGCTTCACGCCCAGGACGGCCCCGAACAGACCGCCCGCCGCCATCAGCGCGCCGACCACGTCCCAGGGCCCGCGGCCGTCGCCCTTCGACTCGGGCAGCAGCAGCCGCCCCACCGGCAGGCTGACCAGCATCAGCGGGATGTTGACCAGGAAGACCGAGCCCCACCAGAAGTGCTCCAGCAGGAACCCGCCGAGCAGGGGCCCGACCGCCGCGCCGACCGCGGCCACGGCGCTCCAGACACCGATGGCCAGCGCCCGCTCCCGCCGGTCGGGGAAGACCTGCCGCAGGATCGACAGCGTCGCCGGCATGATCATGGCGCCGCCCACACCGAGCAGCGCCCGGGCGAGGATCAGGACCTGGGCGTTGTCGGCGAGCGCCGCGAGCGCGGAGGCCACCCCGAAGAGCGCGTACCCCAGAAGCAGGATGCGTCTGCGGCCCACCCGGTCACCCAGCGTGCCGAACAGGATCAGCAGCGAGGCGCAGACGAGGGGGTAGACGTCGACGATCCAGAGCAGTTCGATCGCGCCGGGCCGCAGGTCCTCGGTGACGGCGGGGACCGCCACGTGCAGCACGGTCGCGTCCACCGCGACCAGCAGCAGGCTGACGCAGAGGACGACCAGGACGACCCAGCGGTTGGCACCGGCCCCGGCCGTCCGACGGCGCAGCGCGGTGGCAGCCGTGGTCGTCCCGGACATGCACGTACCTCCAAGATGTTCCCTCGCGTCCGGCGGGCTGCGCGGGGGTGGGGACTCCCCTGCGGCTCGGCCGGAGAGGAGCGGTGCCTCCGGGCCGTGCAACGGAACGCGAGTGACTGGCCAGAGTACGCGAGAGCGTCCACCACGCACGTGGCGGGCCTCACACCTGCCGCGTCGTGCGTGTGGCATCCGCCACTGCGCCCGTGTCCCCACCCGCCCCGGCGGGCGGGGCGCCCTCGTACCCGGCAGATAATCGGGTCCGTGACCGATCTTGAAACGTCCGCGGCGGGCCGCGGGGCCCTGCGCCGGGCCGCCCCGGCGCTCCTCGGCTACGCGGCCGTGCGCGCCCTGGGCCTGCTGGCCCTGGCCCTGTGGAGCGCCGCGCGCGACAAGAGCGCGTACACGCTGCTGACCGCCCGCTGGGACTCCCTCTGGTACACCAGGGTCGCCGAGCTGGGTTACGGCTACGAGGTGCGCCTGCCGGGCGGCGACGTCCACTCCAACCTGGCCTTCTTCCCGCTCCTCCCTTGGCTGGAGCGGCTCGGCGCGGCGGTCTCGCCCCTGTCGTACGCGGACGCGGGCTTCGTCGTGAGCCTGCTCGCCTCGCTCGCCGCGGCCTGGGGGATCTTCGCCGTGACGGAGTGGGTGTACGGCCGCCGCGCGGGGGTCTGCGCGGTGCTGCTGTGGGCCGTGCTGCCGGTCGGCGTCGTGCAGTCGATGGCGTACAGCGAGTCCCTCTTCACCGCCCTGGCCGCCTGGTCGCTGTATGCGGTGCTGACCGGACGCTGGGTGACTGCGGGGGTGCTGGCCGCGCTGGCCGGGCTGACCCGCCCGGTGGGGCTCGCGGTGGCGGCGGCGGTGTGGGTGGCCGCGATCGCGGCACACGTACGCGGCCGGGACGGCGCCGCCCCGGAGCGCCCCCGCGGTGACGCCGCGCGCCGCGTGCTGGGGATGCTGCTGGCGCCCCTGGGTGCCGCCGGTTACGTGCTGTGGGTCGGCCACCGCACCGGCGGGGGCCCGCTCGGCTATCTGGACGTCCAGGCCGGCTGGCGCAACGGCTTCGACGGGGGCGCGGCCTTCGCCCGCTTCGTCGCCGGGAAGTTCACCTCGTTCCCGTCGGCCCTGGCGGGCGTCGGACTCGTCGTCGGAGTCGCCGCGCTCGTGTGGCTGTACGTCGTGTGCGTACGGCAGCGCCAACCGCTCGCCCTGCTGGTGTACGCGGGGTTCGTGATCGCCCTCGCGCTGTGCGCGTCGAGCTACTTCGGCTCCAAACCGCGGCTGCTGCTGCCCGCCTTCCCGCTGCTGCTGCCCCTGGCCCTGGCCCTGGCCCGGCTGCGGACCTCCAGGTCGGCGCTGGTCGTGGGCGGCGTCGCGGTGGCGTCGGCGGTCTACGGGGCGTTCTGGCTGAACGGCTCCGGCCCGCCCTGACCGGCCCGGGACACCCGATGGCCGCCGGGAGAATTCCGTACCAGCATTCGGTTAACGAATTCATAAGCACGATAAAACCGCCGACCGGACCGATCAAAGGAATTGAAGTCCGCAGCCCGCCCGGATTGCGGATTCCTCGGAAATAAACCGCCTCCTGAGAGCAATCCCACATCACATCGTCATCACAAAGCCGTTGATTCGGCCGGGATCACTCCTCACTCGCTGTAACGTCGATTGGGTGCGTACCGAACGGAAGCTCACCCGTCTGGACCGGGTGTTCGCGAGACTGGACCGGGAGCCGGAACGACCGGCGCTCCTGGACGTGCCGGAGATGAGCCGGCACAGGTTCGCGCTGTTCGCCGGAACCCTCGCGTTCTACGTCGCGATCGTGTGGGCCGTCCTGATCACCTCGTGGCTGGTCCGCCTCGACTGGCAGGTCATGTTCTTCCGGCCCTACCAGCAGTGGCCCGGCATCCACGCGTTCGTCGACTACTACGTGGTGCTGGGCCAGCGCGGCCCCACCGCGGTGATGGTCACGGCCTGGCTGGGCTGGCGGTCCTGGCGGCAGCACACCCTGCGCCCGCTGATCGCGCTCGGCGTCTCGCTGCTCCTGCTGAACGTCACGGTCGGGGCCGCCAAGTACGGCATGGGCCGGCTGGGGCCGCACTACGCGACCACGATCGGTTCGAACGAGATGTGGCTCGGCGGGGATATATTTCCGAGCGGTCACACCGCGAACGCCGTCGTGACCTGGGGCATCCTGGCCTACCTGGCCTCGACGCCCAGGGCGCGGCGCTGGCTGTCGGCCCTGTCGGCGGTGGTCTCGCTCGGGGTGGGCATGTCCACCGTCTACCTCGGTACGCACTGGCTCAGCGACGTGCTCCTCGGCTGGGCCGCGGGGCTGCTGATCCTGCTGGCGCTGCCGTGGTTCGAGCCGCTGATCACCCGCGCCGAGGCCTGGATCCTCGGCCTGCGCGACCGCTGGTACGCCCGCCCGGGCCGTCCGGGAGGCGCGAAGCGGCCGGCCGGTCCGCCCGTGGTCGTCTCCCCGCCCGCCTCCGTCCAGGAGGGGACCCCGGCCCGCGAGCCGGTCGCCGCGCCCCGCACCCGGGCTCCGGCGTATCTGGCCCCGGGCCCGCACACGGCCCGCTCGGACCGTACGCCGGTGACCCCGGCCGGCAGCCGCCGGCCGCCGCACGCCGACCGGCACCCGCGCAACACGGCCCCCGCCGCACGGCAGGTCTCGGGCGGCTGACCCGTCCGCACGGCGACGCGCAGGCCGGTACGCACCGCCCTCCCCGCGTCTCAGCCCTTCCAGGAACGGGTCACGCGACCGTCCTTCACCTCGAAGTTGAGGCGGCCCACGCGGTACTCCATGGTGATGATCGTCCCCGGTGCCAGTGACCGCACCGTCGACCAGCCCCGCTCCCGGGCGAGCCGCTCGGCGGCGCCGGATTCGAGGCCGACATAAGTGTCCGGACTGTCCTGGGGTTCGGCCGGTGGTGTCGGAATCGGTGCCATGTCGCCACGCTAAGCCCTGCCCCTCGGACGGGGAAGCCCAGGCCGGTAACAGGGATCACAGATGCCCCTCCGGTCACACTTCTGTCACAGGATCACTGACCGCGTTTTGGTCGGGCGACGCCACTCGGAAGGATGGTTTCGTACTCCTTCCGGGGCCGCGAAAGGTGAATTACCGCGTGTCGCCCCACTCCGTCGAATAAACGCACGGAAAAGTCCCGCGGAGCGTCCTCGGGCCCCTGCGCATTCCGGACTCGAACGGTCCCGAACCCGCTTGCGGGGAGCGGTCACCGGCACAGGAAACACATCCGCTTCTCACAGGGTCTCCACCTCCACCCCGGGCCGCTCGGCCCGGGACAGGGCACGGGTGAGCCGGTCGCGTGCCGCCCCGATCGCCTCCGTCAGCCCGGCCGGCTCCAGCACCTCGAACTCGAAGCCCAGCAGCATGACGTGCACCACCATGACGTCCAGGCTCCCGGCGCCGGTGCGCAGGAGGCAGCTGCCGGGCCCCTCCGCCTCCAGGACCCCCGCGGTGGGCGAGATCCGCTCGGCGGCCTCCGCCAGCGGGACCAGCAGCCGCACGACCGCGTGTGTGGCGTACGCGCGCGTGGACACACCCTCGGAGACGTAGGCGGCCAGGTCCTCGGCCGGCGGCTCACGCGGGACGAAGCGGGGGCCGTGCGGGGGCCTGGGCGAGACGCGGTCCACCCGGAAGGTGCGCCAGTCGGCTCGGTCGAGATCGAAGGCGACCAGGTACCAGCGGCGCTCGGAGCAGACCAGCCGGTACGGCTCGACGGTGCGGCGGCTGTCGGTCCCGTCGTGGCCCCGGTACGCGAAACGCAGCCGCTCCCCGTCCCGGCACAGGTGGGCCAGCTCGGTCAGGACCGCCGGATCGACGGTGGACGGCTGCGGGTCGCGCAGCATCGGCACGGTGAAGGCGTTGAGGGCGCCCACCCGGCGCCGCAGCCGGCTCGGCAGCACCTGCTCCAGCTTGGCGAGGGCGCGTACGGAGGTCTCGCCGATGCCCTCGATGCCCTGCCCCGCCGCCGTACGCAGCCCCACGGCCACGGCGACCGCCTCGTCGTCGTCCAGCAGCAGCGGCGGCAGCTCGGCGCCGGCGCCCAGCTGGTAGCCGCCGCCGGTGCCGGGGCTGGCGTTGACGGGGTAGCCCAGCTCGCGCAGCCGGTCCACGTCCCGGCGCACCGTGCGCGGGGAGACGCCGAGCCGGTCGGCCAGGTCGGGGCCGGACCACTCGCGGTGGGCCTGGAGGAGGGAGAGCAGGCGCAGCAGTCGTGCCGAGGTCTCGAGCATGGCACCGAGTCTGCCGTCCGTCGCGGACAGGTGCGGTCCGCGATCCTCAGTCCGCCAGGACGGCGACGGACACCGACAGGTCGTCGTACGGCAGCCGCACTGCTTGTCCGTGTCCGATGGCGAAGTGGTCACGGTCAGGACACTTCCGGTCACCCGGTTAATTCACTGATTTCCTGATATGTCGACTGTCCAGCGTCCGCGCGACCACCACCCCCATCGGCTCAACACCGTTGCGCGGCAGTCCACTTGGGCAGGGACGAGCACCGCGGGCCGAGCGGCGGCCGGCCGTGTCCCGCGGTTCGATTCCCTTGGCCATGGGCGTGACTCCGGCCACAGATCACCCGTTGTCTCTGCATGAGCCGGGGACCGCCCGGACCACGGCCCGGGAGCCACCCGGTCCGGCCATGCACCGCATCCCGAGGGAGCCACCCGTGCCGCGCATGCTCGACGTCAGCGACGACGTACGCGCCGAGATCGGCGACGAAGAAGCCGACCGCCTGCTCGCCGGGGAATCCGCCCCGGGCAGCTACGACTGCACGTCCTGTCGCACCCCGGGCGACTGCGAGCAGGAGCGCACCAGCACCGTCCTCTTCATCGGCGAGGAGACGGCCGTCCTCGCCTTCGCCCACGCCGGCTGCCTGCCCTCGCAGGTCGTCAAGGTGACCGAGGAGCAGCTCCAGGGGGCGGTGCGCTCCATCAACGCCGACCACGCCCGCCCCGAGCCCCAGCGGGCCGCGCCCGAGCAGGCGGCGCCCGAGCAGGCCGTGCTCGGTGTCACCAGCGGGCTGATCCTGATCGCCGGGGAACTGCACCCGGCCCTGGTGGTGGAGCCGACCGCCCCCATCGCGCGGCCCGGCACGACGGGCGGCCAGGGCGACGACTTCCTGCCGCTCCTCATCGAGCAGGGCTTCATGCCGGTCATCGAGCTGACCACCGCGCCGGGCGTGCTGCACGGCTGGTCGGTGCTGCTCGCGATGGGCCAGCTGCACGCGGTGCTCCAGCCGGGGACGAACGGCGGCCGTCCGGTGGCCTGGTGGCAGGCGCACCAGCCCCTCCAGGTCACCGAGGGCTGGCGCACCGCGGCCAACAAGCACCAGCAGGTGCTGATGTTCGCGGCGCCGGTGGGGTCGATCGGGCGGCAGCCGCGCGAGGACCTGCTGCGGGACGCGCTGGACAAGGCGGCGGCGAACGGGCAGCTGGTGGCGGCGGCGCTGCCGCTGGCGGGGACCTGACCTCGATCCCTCCGGTACCGGACGGGCACCGTCCGGGCCGCATCCCTTCCCGCGCGGTGTCGTTTGGACATACGTGTACGCATACGACGCCTTCCACCGCCAGGGTGGCCCTTCGGCCACACCGATCTACGACGCGCTCTACGCCGAGTACGTCCGGTCCTTCCGATCGCTGCCGGGCGATCGCAGCGGCGAGGAGGAGCTGGGGTTCACGTCGTTCAGGAGCATTCCGCGCAGCAGGGGCACGTACAGCGCCTACAGCGCGGGGGCCCACAGCGCCCGTGTCGGCCAGCAGTCGGTGTGGCAGCGCGTCGGCACGCACCACGTACCGGCCGCGCTGCCCCCGGCGCCGCGCAGAGGCGCCTGACGGCCCCGGTGTGACGAAGAGAGGGCGACCCCGCCTCGGGGTCGCCCTCTCTCGTGCTCCTGCCGCTACTTCTTCTTCGCGCCGCGCTTCTCGCGCACCCGCACCGAGATGTGGATCGGCGTCCCGTCGAAGCCGAACTGCTCACGCAGCCGGCGCTCGATGAAGCGCCGGTAGCCCGCCTCGATGAAGCCGGAGGCGAAGAGCACGAACCTCGGGGGCTTGGTGCCCGCCTGGGTGCCGAACAGGATGCGCGGCTGCTTGCCGCCCCGCACCGGGTGCGGGTGGGCGGCGACCAGCTCGCCGAGGAAGGCGTTCAGCCGGCCCGTCGGGACCCGGGTCTCCCAGCCGGCCAGGGCCGTCTCGATCGCCGGGACCAGCTTCTCCATGTGGCGGCCGGTCTGCGCCGAGACGTTGACCCGCGGCGCCCACGCCACCTGGCCGAGCTCGGTCTCGATCTCCCGCTCCAGGTAGTAGCGGCGCTCCTCGTCGAGGGTGTCCCACTTGTTGTAGGCGACGACGATCGCGCGGCCCGCCTCCACGGCCATGGTGACGATCCGCTGGTCCTGGACCGAGATCGACTCGGAGGCGTCGATGAGGATGACGGCGACCTCCGCCTTCTCGACGGCGGAAGCGGTGCGCAGCGAGGCGTAGTAGTCGGCGCCCTGCTGGAGGTGGACGCGCTTGCGGATGCCCGCCGTGTCGACGAACTTCCAGGTCACGCCGCCCAGCTCGATCAGCTCGTCGACGGGGTCGCGGGTGGTGCCGGCCAGTTCGTTGACGACGACGCGTTCCTCGCCGGCCACCTTGTTCAGCAGGGAGGACTTGCCGACGTTCGGGCGGCCGATCAGCGCGATGCGGCGCGGGCCGCCGACGGCGCTGCCGAAGGTCTGGGCCGGGGCCTCGGGCAGGGCCTCCAGGACCCGGTCCAGCATGTCGCCGGTGCCGCGGCCGTGCAGCGCCGAGACCGGGTGGGGCTCTCCCAGGCCCAGCGACCAGAGGTAGGAGGCGTCGGCCTCGCCGCTCTGGCCGTCCACCTTGTTGGCGCACAGCACCACGGGCTTGCCGGCCTTGCGCAGCAGGCGTACGACCGCCTCGTCGGTGTCGGTGGCGCCGACCTTGGCGTCCACGACGAAGACGACCGCGTCGGCGGCCTCGATCGCGTACTCGGCCTGCGCGGCGACGGAGGCGTCGATGCCGAGGACGTCCTGCTCCCAGCCGCCGGTGTCGACGACCTTGAAGCGGCGGCCGGCCCATTCGGCCTCGTAGGTGACGCGGTCGCGGGTGACGCCGGGCTTGTCCTCGACGACGGCCTCGCGGCGGCCGATGAT
This sequence comes from Streptomyces ambofaciens ATCC 23877, assembly GCF_001267885.1. Taxonomy (NCBI): domain Bacteria; kingdom Bacillati; phylum Actinomycetota; class Actinomycetes; order Kitasatosporales; family Streptomycetaceae; genus Streptomyces; species Streptomyces ambofaciens. The sequence continues at coordinate 1,875,074 of NZ_CP012382.1, forward strand.
CCGGTTCACCAGGGTCGACTTGCCGACGTTGGGGCGGCCCACGACGGCGAGGACGGGGAGCGGGCCGTGTCCGGCCTCCTCGATCGCGCCCTCGACCTCGTCGACGTCGAAGCCCTCTTCCGCGGCGAGCTCCATGAACTGCGCGTACTCGGCGTCGCCGAGCGCCCCGTGGTCGTGCTCCCCGCCCGAGCCCTCGGAGTGGATGTGGTCGTTCATGAAGTCCGTACCTCGTTCATCGTGGTGATCGGTGGAAAACCCCCAGTTCCGGGTGATCCACTACTCAAGTGTCGCCTAGCGTCCGGTGAGACGCCTGGCGTTTTCCAGGTGCGCGGTGAGCTGCTTCTGGATGCGTTCGGTCGCCTCGTCCAGTGCCTTGCGGGTGCGCCGCCCGCTGCCGTCGCCCGCGTCGAAGGGGTCGCCGAAGACGACGTCGATGCGCGAGCGCAGGGGAGGCAGCGCTTTTATCAGCCGTCCGGGGCGGTCGGAACTTCCCAGCACCGCGACCGGGACGATCGGCGCGCCGCTGCGGACCGCGAAGTACGCGAGCCCGGCACGCAGCGCGGCGAAGTCGCCCTCGCCCCGGGTGCCCTCCGGGAAGATGCCCAGCACGCCGCCGTTCTCCAGGACGCCCAGCGCCTGGGTGATGGCGGTGCGGTCGGCGGTCGAGCGGTCCACCTTCAGCTGCCCGATGCCGAGCAGGAAGGGGTCCAGCGGACCGATGAACGCTTCCTTCTTGATCAGGAAGTGCGTCGGCCGGGGGGCGACGCCCATGACCATCGGGCCGTCGACGTTGTGCGAGTGGTTGACGGCGTAGATCACCGGGCCGGTGGCGGGCACCCGCCAGGCGCCGAGCACCCGCGGTCTGAACAGCCCGTACATCAGGCCGACGCCGATGCGTCGCCCGACCTCGGCGCCCTTCTCGGACGGGACGGAGGCTGCGGTCACTTCCCCGCCCGCTTCTCCTCGACGAGGGTGACGACACACTCGATGACCTGGGCGAGGGTGAGCTCGGTGGTGTCGACCTCGACGGCGTCGCCGGCCTTCGCCAGCGGCGAGGTCTTGCGACTGGAGTCGGCCGCGTCCCGCTTGATCAGGGCCTCACGGGTGACGTTGACGTCGGCGCCCTTGAGCTCGCCGCTGCGGCGGGCGGCGCGGGCCTCCGCCGAGGCGGTGAGGAAGATCTTCAGGTCGGCGTCCGGCAGCACGGTCGTGCCGATGTCGCGGCCCTCGACGACGATGCCGAGCGGGGCGGCGGCGGCGATCGCGCGCTGCAGCTCGGTGATCCGGGTCCGCACCTCGGGGACGGCGCTGACCGCGCTGACCTTGGCGGTGACCTCCTGGGTGCGGATCGGGCCGGCCACGTCCACGCCGTCGACCGTGATGGTCGGGGCGGCCGGGTCGGTGCCGGAGAGGATCTCGGGCTTGCCGGCCGCGGCGGCGATCGCGTGCGGGTCGTCGGTGTCGATGCCGTTGGTCACCATCCACCACGTGATCGCCCGGTACTGGGCGCCGGTGTCCAGGTAGCTCAGGCCGAGCTGGGCGGCGACGGCCTTCGACGTGCTCGACTTGCCCGTGCCGGAGGGGCCGTCGATGGCGACAATCACGGCCGGGACGGTCGGGGCGGCGCCGTTTTCCACGAGGGGACACCTTCCTGGTGCGGTGCGGTGAGTGGTGTGCGGGACACGAATGCGCCCCGCACCAGGTTACTGGCTCCCCGGGACCCCTCCGACAGGCGCCCGATCCCCGGGATCACTGCCGGATCGCCCAGCCCCGTTCCCTCAGCGCCGCCGTCAGCGCCGGGGCGGTCTTCGGCTCGACCATCAGCTGGACCAGGCCGGCCTGCTGCCCGGTCGCGTGCTCGATCCGGACGTCCTCGATGTTGACCCCGGCCCGTCCCGCGTCCGCGAAGATGCGGGCCAGCTGGCCGGGCTGGTCGTCGATCAGGACGGCCACGGTCTCGTAGAGCCGCGGGGCGCTGCCGTGCTTGCCCGGGACCCGTACCTGCCCGGCGTTGCCGCGCCGCAGCACCTCGGCGATGCCGGTGCCGCCCTCGCGGCGCTTGTCGTCGTCGGAGGACTGCAGGGCGCGCAGGGCCCGCACCGTCTCCTCCAGGTCGGCGGCGACGTCGGTGAGCAGGTCGGCGACCGGCCCGGGGTTGGCGGAGAGGATGTCGATCCACATCCGGGGGTCGGAGGCGGCGATGCGGGTCACGTCGCGGATGCCCTGCCCGCACAGCCGTACGGCGGCCTCCTCGGCGTGCTCCAGGCGGGCCGCGACCATGCTGGACACCAGGTGCGGCATGTGGGACACCAGGGCCACGGCGCGGTCGTGGGCGTCCGCGTCCATCACCACGGGCACCGCACGGCAGTGCGAGACCAGCTCCAGGGCGAGGTTCAGCACCTCGGTGTCGGTGTCCCGGGTCGGGGTCAGCACCCAGGGGCGGCCCTCGAAGAGGTCGCCGGTGGCGGCCAGCGGGCCGGACTTCTCCCGGCCGGACATGGGGTGCGTGCCGATGTACGCGCAGAGATCGAGGCCCCGGGCCTCCAGCTCGCGCCGGGGGCCGCCCTTGACGCTGGCGACGTCGATGTAGCCGCGCGCCGCGCCGCGGGCCATGGCGTCGGCGAGCACGTCGGCCACCAGGGCGGGCGGGGCGGCGACGATCGCGAGGTCGACGGGCCCGCCCGGCGCCTCGTCGGTGCCGGCGCCCAGGGAGGCGGCGGTGCGGGCCTGCTCGGGGTCGTGGTCGGTGAGGTGCACCGTGACGCCCCGCTGGGTCAGGGCGAGGGCGGCGGAGGTGCCGATGAGGCCGGTGCCGATGACGAGTGCGGTTCTCACTGGGCGATGTCCTTGCGCAGGGCCGCGGCGGCGCCGAGGTAGACGTGGGCGATCTCGGCGCGGGGCCGGCCGGACTCGACGTGCGCGAGGATCCGGACGACCCGGGGCATGGCGCCCTCGATGTCCAGCTCCTGGGCGCAGATCAGCGGGACGTCGGTGATGCCGAGCTTGCGGGCGGCGGCGGCCGGGAAGTCGCTGCGCAGGTCGGGCGTGGCCGTGAACCAGATGCTGATCAGGTCGTCGCCGGTCAGATCGTTGCGCTCCATGACCGCGGTCAGCAGGGCCGCGACCTGCTCGTCCATGTGTCCGGCTTCGTCCCGCTCCAGTTGGACGGCGCCCCGGACCGCTCGTACCGCCACGGCGATGCTCCTTGCTGACGTGCGTATCGGTTTGTGGTCCGTCCAGCGTAGTCAGCCCGCCGCGTACCGGCCCGGGGCGCCCGTCTCCTGAGACGCTGGCCGCGGCCGGCACCTTAACCGCATCCCCTTCGGAGCGACCCCATGAACCACAGCCCGACGCGTCGTACGGCACTCCTCTCGGCGGGCGCGGCGGCGCTCGCCGTCGGCTGCGGCGAGGACGACGGCGGCTCCTCCGAGGCGGGGACCTCTCCCGGGCGGGAACTGGCGTCGACGAACGACATCCCGGTGGGCGGCGGCAAGGTCTTCACGGCCGAGAAGGTCGTGGTGACCCAGCCGGAGCCGGGCGACTTCAAGGCCTTCTCGGCGGTCTGCACGCACCAGGGCTGCATCGTGTCGGAGGTGCGCGACGGCACCATCGACTGCGCCTGCCACAACAGCCGGTTCAGCGTCGCCGACGGCGCGGTGGAGCAGGGCCCGGCGACGGAACCGCTGCCCGCGAAGCGGATCACGGTGGAGGGAAATTCGGTCCGCCTGGCGTGAGGGGCCCGCGTACGCTCCCCCGCATGCGCCCCGAGACCCTGGTACGCGACCACACGATCTACGCCTGTGTCATGGGCTCGCGCGCCTTCGGTCTGGCGACGGAGGAGAGCGACACCGACCGCCGGGGCGTGTTCCTCGCGCCCACTCCCCTGTTCTGGCGCTTCGGCAAGCCGCCGACGCACGTGGAGGGCCCGGCCGAGGAGCAGTTCAGCTGGGAGCTGGAGCGCTTCTGCGAGCTGGCGCTGCGCGCGAACCCGAACATCCTGGAGTGCCTGCACTCCCCGCTCGTGGAGCACGCCGACGACACCGGCCGGGAACTGCTCGCCCTGCGCCACGCGTTCCTCTCCCGCCGGGTCCACGAGACCTTCGCCCGGTATGCGCACGGCCAGCGCCGCAAGCTGGACGCCGCCGTGCGCACCCACGGCGCCCCGCGCTGGAAGCACGCGATGCACCTGCTGCGGCTGCTGACGTCCGCCCGCGACCTGCTGCGCACGGGCACCCTGACGATCGACGTCGGCGACCACCGGGACGCCCTGCTCGCGGTGAAGCGCGGCGAGGTGTCCTGGCCGGAGGTCGAGTCCTGGATGACCCGGCTGGCCGGGGAGGGCGAGGAGGCCGCCCGGCGCAGCCCGCTGCCCGAGGAGCCGGACCGGCGCCGCGTCGAGGACTTCCTCGTCCGCGTCCGCCGCGCCTCAGCGCTCCAGCCGGACCCGTACGACGAAGTCGTGCAGGGCGTCGTACACGGTGGGAGCCTCGGGCAGGGCTGAGACGGCCCGCGCCTCGTCCAGCTCGCCATGCAGCCGCTCCACGTCGGCCCGCACGCACACACGGTCGACACCGGCGTCCCCGTGCTCGCGCTCGGCCTTGGCGGCGATCAGCTCGGGCAGGTAGCCGGGGGCGGCGTCGACCTCCCCGAGGAGCGTGGGAAGGTGCGGCTGCACCTCGCCGGCGCGCATCAGGTGGATGCCCGTGAGCAGCACCCGGAAGGTGTAGAGCAGCGGTTTCAGCTCGCCGGTCTTCTCGAACAGCCGCCACTGGGTGCCCGCGAACCCCCGGTAGTGGTGGGCGTGGTGGCTCGTGAGGACGCCCGGCGCGAGCGCGGCCAGCTCCCGGTGGGCGTCGGTGGTGTGCACGACCAGCGGGGAGAGCAACTGCTCCAGCACGTAGCCGTTGCGCCGCAGCATCAGCCGCACGAACTTGCGCAGGTCGTGCGTGACCAGGTCCATCTCGACGCCGTCCCGGTCCCACATCCGCGACCGGGTCTCCTCGGGCTCGCGCAGGCCGACCAGGTCGGCGGCGGGCAGCAGGTGGACACCTCGCAGGTCGACGTCCGAGTCGCGGGAGGGGAAGCCGTAGAGGTGGGCGCCGGAGACGGTGGCGAACAGCACCGGGAAGGGCTGTTCGGCCACCACCGGGGCCAGGTCGATGTCGAGGGCGTCGATCATGCGCCTAAGCGTCCCAGAGCGCTCCGAGGGCCAGCAGGTCGGTCCGGTACTCGATGCGGTCGGCCCACTCGGCCGGCCAGGCGTCGGCGCCCAGGTACGCGCCCGCGAAGGCGCCCGCGAGGCAGGCGATGGAGTCGGAGTCGCCCGAGGTGCAGGCGCCGCGGCGCAGGGCGGTCAGCGGCTCGTCGACGAAGAGCAGGAAGCAGAGCAGGCCGGCCGCCATGGCCTCCTCGGCGATCCAGCCCTCACCGACGGCGAGGCACGGGTCGGCCTCCGGCGAGACGGTGCGCACCGCCCGCTGCAGCCGGTCGAGTATCGCCAGGCACTCGTCCCAGCCGCGGGCGATGAAGTGCTCCGGCGTGGGGTCCTGGGCGCGGGCCCACAGGTCGCCGAGCCAGCGCTCGTGGTAGCGGGTGCGGTTGTCGTAGGCGTACGACCGCAGCAGACCCACCAGCCCGGTCGGCTCGGCTCCCTGGGCGAGCAGCCGCACGGCGTGCGCGGTGAGGTCGGAGGCGGCGAGCGCGGTGGGGTGCCCGTGGGTGAGCGCGGACTGCAACTGGGCGGCCCCGGCGCGCTGTTCGTCGCTCAGGCCGGGGACGAGCCCGACGGGCGCGACGCGCATGTTGGCGCCGCAGCCCTTGGAGTGGATCTGGGAGGCGTCCTGCCAGGGGCGGTCCGGTCGTTCCAGGAGTTCGCAGGCCCGCAGGCAGGTGTTGCCCGGGGCCCGGTTGTTCTCCGGCGAACGGTTCCAGGCGATGAACTCCTGCCGTACGGGGCCCGCCATCCCCTCAGGCGCGAGGACACCCCGGCCCACGGCCGTCCGCAGTCCCTTCCCCAGTGCCACCGTCATCTGGGTGTCGTCCGTGACGATCGCCGGCCGGGGCAGCGGCATCTCCCGCCAGGGGCCGCACTTGGCGAGGATGGCCGGGACGTCGTTGAACTCGGTGGGGAAGCCCAGCGCGTCGCCGAGGGCGAGGCCGGTGAGCGCGCCGGTGGCGGCGCGCTTGGTGACGGTCGTCATGGTCATGCGGGGCGTCCTTCCCGAGGGGTGCGGAGCAGCGGTGGGTGCAGGGCGGTGGCCGGACCGGCGCGGTAGACGGCGGCGGGCTTGCCGCGGCCGCCGGTCAACCGGGCGGCGCCCGGGACGGGCTCGACGAAGCCGGGGGTGGCGAGGACCTTGCGGCGGAAGTTCGGCCGGTCCAGGGCCGTGCCCCACACCGTCTCGTAGACCTGCTGGAGCTCGCCGAGCGTGAACTCGGGCGGACAGAAGGCGGTGGCCAGGCAGGTGTACTCCAGCTTGGCGCCGACCCGGTCCCGGGCGTCGGCCAGGATCCGGTCGTGGTCGAAGGCGAGGTCCACGGCCTCCTCGTACGGCGTCCAGCGGGCCTGCGAGGCGTCACCGCCGCCACGCGGCTCGGGAGGGTCGGGCAGCAGCGCGGCGAACGCGACGGACACCACCCGCATCCGGGGGTCGCGGCCGGGCTCGCTGTAGGTGCGCAGCTGCTCCAGGTGCAGCCCGGTCACATCCGCGAGGCCGGTCTCCTCGGCCAGTTCCCGCCGGGCCGCCGTCTCCGCCGACTCCTCGGGCAGCAGGAAGCCGCCGGGCAGAGCCCAGCGGCCGGCGTACGGCTCCTGCCCCCGCTCGACGAGCAGCACGTGCAGCGCGCCCGCGCGGAGCGTGAGGACGGCCAGATCGACGGTGACGGCGAAGGGCTCGAAGGCGTACTTGTCGTAGCCGTGCACGAACACCCACCCCCTTAATAGTCAGTACGACTATAAAGAGGGTGGGTGTCCTCGAACAACCCCTAGAGCTCGACCTCCTGCATCAGCATCCCGACCTCCGTGTTGGACAGCCGGCGCAGCCAGCCCGACTTCTGGTCGCCCAGCGTGATCGGACCGAAGGAGGTGCGCACCAGCTTGTCGCAGGGGAAGCCCGCCTCCGCCAGCATCCGGCGGACGATGTGCTTGCGGCCCTCGTGGAGGGTGACCTCGACCAGGTAGTTCTTGCCGGTCTGCTCCACGACCCGGAAGTGGTCCGCGCGCGCGTACCCGTCCTCCAGCTGGATGCCGTCCTTGAGCTGCTTGCCGAGGTCGCGCGGGATCGGGCCCACGATGTGCGCGAGGTAGGTCTTCTTCACGCCGTACCGCGGGTGGGTCAGGCGGTGCGCCAGCTCGCCGTGGTTGGTGAGCAGGATGACACCCTCGGTCTCGGTGTCGAGCCGCCCGACGTGGAAGAGCCGGGTCTCGCGGTTGGTGACGTAGTCACCGAGGCACTGCCGGCCGTCCGGGTCCTCCATGGTGGAGACGACGCCGGCGGGCTTGTTGAGCGAGAAGAACTGGTACGACTGCGTGGCGACGGTCAGGCCGTCGACCTTGACCTCGTCCTTCTCCGGGTCGACCCGCTTGCCCTGCTCCAGAACGATCTCGCCGTTGACCTCGACGCGCGCCTGCTCGATCAGTTCCTCACAAGAGCGCCGGGAGCCGTAGCCCGCGCGGGCGAGGACCTTCTGGAGCCGCTCGCCCTCCTGCTCGGCGCCCGGGAAGGTCTTGGGGAGCTTGACGTCCTTCTTGCCCGCGTACCGCTCCCGGTTGCGCTCCTCGGCCCGCGCCTCGTACTCGCGGGACGTGGCCGGGACCCAGCGCCCCCGCTGGAGGGGCTTCTTCGGCCCGCCCTTGGCGCCGCCGCGGGCCGAGGGGCCACGGCCCGACTTCGGACCGTCCTGGGTGGCGCCGGGGCCCACGTCGTAGCGCCGCTCCTCCGGGCGCGGCTTCTTCGGACGGCCGCCCTGCTTGTCGTCACGGTTGCCACCGGCGCCGCGGGGGTTACCGCGGCCACCGCTGCTCCCGCCGCGGCCGCCGCTGTTGCCACCACGGCTCCCGCCGTTGTTTCCGCTGCTGTTCCTGCCGCTGCTGCTTCGCATCAAAGTTCCGTCTTGTCGTCTGCGTCCTCGGAATCCGGAGCGTCCGGATCGAACGACGGGACCCCTTCCAGCGTCTCGGCCTCGATCGCCGCCGCCTCCGGGAGGAACGGCGCGAGCTCCGGGAGCTCGTCCAGGCCGCGCAGGCCCATCCGCTCCAGGAAGTAGTTCGTCGTCACATACAGGATCGCACCTGTTTCGGGTTCCGTGCCCGCCTCCCCGACCAGACCCCGTTGCAGGAGGGTGCGCATCACGCCGTCGCAGTTCACGCCCCGGACCGCGGAGACGCGGCTGCGGCTGACCGGCTGGCGGTAGGCGACCACCGCGAGGGTCTCCAGGGCGGCCTGGGTGAGACGGGCGTGCTGGCCGTCCAGGACGAAGCCCTCGACGGCCGCGGCGTACTCGGGGCGGCTGTAGAAGCGCCAGCCACCGGCGACGACCCTGAGCTCGAAGCCGCGGCCCTGGACGGTGTACTCGTCGGCGAGCTCGCGGAGCGTGTCCGCGATCTGCCGCTGTGGCCGCTGGAGTATCCGGGCGAGATGCTCCTCGGTGGCGGGCTCGTCCACGACCATGAGGACGGCCTCCAGGGCGGGCTTCAGTTCGAGGCCGGCGACGGCCTCCGGCCCGCCCGGGGCCTCGGTGGTCTCGTCACTCACGCCTTCCGCTCCTCCTCGGCCTCCAGCGGAGGCCGGTCGAACTCGTCGGTCACCACCGGCTCGGCGTCCCCGTCGGGGCCAGTCCAGCGGACCAGCAGGTCGCCCAGCGCGGTCTCCTGGTCCAGGGCGACGGCCTTCTCCCGGTACAGCTCCAGCAGGGCGAGGAAGCGGGCCACGACCGTCAGGGTGTCGTCGGTGTCCTCGACCAGGACCCGGAAGCTGGTCTCGCCCAGCTCCTTCAGCCGGGCGACGACGATCCCGGCCTGCTCCTGCACACTGACCAGGGGCGCGTGGATGTGCTCGACGTAGACCTGCGGCCTGGGTTTGGGCTGCATCGCCTTCACGGCGAGCTCGGCGAAGCCCTCCGGGCCGATGCTGATGACGACCTCGGGCAGCAGCTCGGCGTGGTGGGGCTCCAGGCCGACGGTACGGGGGTGGCGGCGGGCCTCGGCCTCCAGCCGCTCGTTGAAGATCGCCGCGATCTGCTTGAACGCGCGGTACTGGAGCAGCCTCGCGAAGAGCAGGTCACGAGCCTCCAGCAGCGCCAGGTCGGCCTCGTCCTCGACCTCGGCGGCGGGCAGCAGCCGGGCCGCCTTGAGGTCGAGCAGCGTGGCCGCGACCACCAGGAACTCGGTGGTCTCGTCGAGGTCCCAGTCGGGCCCCCGCGCGCGGATGTGCGCCATGAACTCGTCGGTCACCTTGGAGAGCGCGACCTCGGTGACGTCCATCTTGTGCTTGGAGATCAACTGGAGGAGCAGATCGAAGGGACCCTCGAAGTTGGCGAGCCGCACCTTGAAGACGCCGTCGCCTTCACCCGGCTCGTTCTCCGCGGGGGCGGCGGGCGCGTGGCCCGTCCCCGCTCCGGGCACCGTCAGGCTCCCGGGCGGCTCCTCGGCCGCCCCGGGCAGGCTCTCGGGACGCGCGGGACCGTACCCCGCTCCGCCGGCCTCCGGCGCGACGGCGGACCCCTGCGGCCCGGCCTCCGGACCGACGGCTGATCCCCGCGACCCGGCCTCCGGACCGACGGCTGATCCCCGCGACCCGGCCTCCGGACCGACGGCTGATCCCCGCGACCCGGCCTCCGGACCGACGGCTGATCCCCGCGACCCGGCTCCCGGCGCGACGGCGGACGTCTGCCGTCCGGCCTCCGACGGCGGGACGCTCACCGGGGCTGTGACCGGCGCTTCCGTACCGCTACGGGCGACGACCGGTTCCGGCTCCGGTTCCGGCCCGGAGGCTTCCAGGGCCGGGGGCTCGGGAGTCGCGCTCGTCGACCGGGCTTCCCCTGCCGCGCCCCCATCCTCCGGCCCGGTGGGGGCGGGGGTCCCGGAGCCCGGCGGCGCCTCCTCGGCCTCCGCGGAGACCGGCGGGGCCGCAAGGGGCCCTCCCGGGCCCGTCCCCAGCGCACGCCGACGGCCGGCGCGGGCACCGGGGCGGGGGGCGTCGTTCGAGGTCATGGCCCCCGCAGGCTACCGCTACCGCCCGCGCAGCCGTCGTACGAGGATGCTGGCGTCCCCGCGGGTCTCCAGGTCGGCGAGGACCACGGCGACCGCCTCGCGGACGATACGGCCGCGGTCCACGGCCAGTCCGTGCTCGCCCCGGAGCACCAGACGGGCGTGCTCCAGGTCCATGAGCTCCTCGGCGGAGACGTACACGGTGATCTTCTCGTCGTGGCGCTCGCGTCCGCTCGGGCGGCGTGCGGCGGCACGGCCGCGCTTGCGGGACTGAGCGGCAGAACCTTCCTGCACGCCCGCGTCCGGGCCGGGGCCCCGCGTGGAGCGCTCCGTGCCCCGGCTGCGCGACTCGCCCGCCGAGCCCGGTTCCGCGTCCGCCGCGGCGTGCTCGGCGCCCTCGCCGTCACCGCCCCGCGCGGGCACCGACTGCGGTGCGTCCTCGGCGGCGGCCTGGTCGCTCTCCCCCGCCGGCGCCGGCACCCGGGCTTCCCCGTTGGCCGGCCGCCGCGGGGAGGACGCCTGGAGCGCCATTCCCCCTGTCGTACGGAAGAGTTCGTCGGCCCCCGGCAGACTCACTCGGCGTGACACCGGGCGAGCACCTCCCTGGCGAGCTGGCGGTAGGCGGCGGCGCCGACGGAGTTGGAGGCGTACGTGGTGATCGGCTCACCGGCGACCGTGGTCTCCGGGAAGCGGACCGTGCGTCCGATGACCGTGTGGTACACGTGATCGTCGAAGGCCTCCACGACACGCGCGAGCACCTCGCGGCTGTGCACCGTGCGCGAGTCGTACATCGTGGCGAGGATGCCGTCGAGCTCCAGGTCGGGGTTGAGCCGCTCCTGGACCTTCTCGATCGTCTCGGTCAGCAGCGCCACTCCGCGCAGCGCGAAGAACTCGCACTCCAGGGGCACGATCACCTTGTGCGCGGCGGTCAGCGCGTTGACCGTGAGCAGGCCGAGCGAGGGCTGGCAGTCGATCACGATGTAGTCGTAGTCGTCCAGCAGCGGCTTCAGCGCCCGCTGCAGCGTGGACTCGCGCGCGACCTCGCTCACCAGCTGCACCTCGGCCGCCGACAGGTCGATGTTGCTGGGCAGCAGGTCCATGTTGGGGACCGCCGTCTTCAGCAGCACCTCGTCGGCCGCCATGCCCCGCTCCATGAGCAGGTTGTAGACGGTGAGGTCGAGCTCCATCGGGTTGACGCCGAGACCGACCGACAGCGCGCCCTGCGGGTCGAAGTCGACGAGCAGCACCCGGCGCCCGTACTCGGCGAGCGCGGCACCCAGGTTGATGGTCGACGTGGTCTTGCCGACGCCGCCCTTCTGGTTGCACATCGCGATGATCTTCGCGGGGCCGTGATCGGTCAGCGGACCCGGGATCGGGAAGTACGGCAGCGGACGTCCGGTGGGACCGATGCGCTCACGGCGCTGGCGCGCCGCGTCGGGCGCGAGCGTGGCCGCGTACTCGGGATCGGGCTCGTACTCCGCGTCCGGATCGTAGAAGTGCCCCTCGGGCAGTTCGTCGTAGTCGGCGAAGTGGTTGCGGGGCGCGCCACTTCCGTCGCCGGCCATGGCGTTCACGTGTTGGCCATCCATACTCATGTGTGCTGTCTGAGTTGCCTGCGGACTCTGGTGGGCTGCGAAGGTGCGTACAGCGACGGAGCCGACAGCCTCGAGACGCCCGGGGCTCTCGGCCCGTGCAGGCATTCCTGGTTGACCACCCCCGGGAGTAAATGTCGACTCATTCACAAGTCGTCTTACCTCCTTGGTGACCAGGAAACTTCTAGACAGGTCAGCGTGGCACCATGCCGACGTTCGGCGACTCTATGGCGTGTCGGGCGTCCGCAGCAACACAATCCGCCGGACCCGGCCCGATGTGTCGGCAATGAAACATCCCTCTGTCAAGGGCGTACGGCCGTCGCACAGCAGGTTTCACCGGTGCGCGAATCGGTTGAAGCGTTACGTTCGAGGCGAGTTGGCCGAGAATCGCAAAGTGACCATACACACACCCGGCCGGACCTTGTCGGGCAAGGTCCGGCCGGGTGTGTGGGGTTGACGGCGACTGTTGACGTATCGCCTTTGCCGGTCGCCGACTTAGCCGATTCACCGACCGGGCCGTCGGCCGCCGGCAGCCGTCGCCGGCCGGCGCGGGAGCCTCAGGCGAGCAGTGCGGCCAGCTCGACGTGCTCCAGACCGTGCGCCTCGGCGACCTCCTTGTACACGACCTTGCCGTCATGGGTGTTGAGGCCCTTGGCCAGCGCGGGGTCGCGCCGCAGCGCCTCGGCCCAGCCGCGGTTCGCCAGCTCCACGATGTACGGCAGGGTGGCGTTGGTCAGCGCGTAGGTGGAGGTGTTCGGCACCGCGCCGGGCATGTTGGCGACGCAGTAGAAGACCGAGTTGTGGACCGGGAAGGTCGGCTCGGCGTGCGTGGTCGGGTGGGAGTCCTCGAAGCAGCCGCCCTGGTCGATCGCGATGTCGACAAGGACACTCCCGGGCTTCATCCGGGAGACCAGCTCGTTGGTGACCAGCTTCGGGGCCTTGGCACCCGGGATCAGCACCGCGCCGATCACGAGGTCGGCCTCCAGGCAGGCCTTCTCCAGCTCGAAGGCGTTGGAGACGACGGTCTGGATCTTCGTGCCGAAGATCTTGTCGGCTTCCTTGAGCTTGTTGATGTCCTTGTCGAGCAGGGTCACGTGGAAGCCCATGCCGATGGCGATCTGCGCCGCGTTCCAGCCGGAGACCCCGCCGCCGATGACGACGGCCTTGCCGGCCAGCACGCCGGGGACACCGCCGGGCAGCACGCCGCGCCCGCCGTTGGCGGCCATCAGGTGGTAGGCGCCCACCTGGGGCGCCAGCCGGCCCGCAACCTCGGACATCGGGGCGAGCAGCGGCAGGGCGCGGTTCGGCGTCTCGACGGTCTCGTAGGCGATGGCGGTGGTGCCGGACTCGATGAGCGCGTCCGTGCACTCCTTGGAGGCGGCCAGGTGCAGGTAGGTGAAGAGCGTCTGGTCCTTGCGGAGGCGGTGGTACTCCTCCGCGATGGGCTCCTTGACCTTCAGCAGCAGGTCGGCGGTGGCCCAGACCTCGTCGGCGGTGTCGAGTATCCGCGCGCCGGCGGCGACGTACTCCTCGTTGGGGATCGAGGAACCGACACCGGCGTCACGCTCGACGACGACCTGGTGCCCGTGGCGCACCAGCTCGTGGACGCCGGCGGGGGTGATGGCCACCCGGAACTCGTTGTTCTTGACCTCGCGGGGGATACCGACCTTCACGTCGATCACGGTCCTTGGCTCAGAGGATGGGTCTATTACTACACGTACCCGCGCACACGAGGGCACAACGGGAGAGACCGCAAGAACGTGCGGCAGAGCCAGTCTAATGAAGGTGTTCCCGCTGTCTAGCCTTTCAAAGCATCAATCTTCAGACGAAGCGCTGCGGATTTCGCAGGCTTCGGCGGGATCTTCCCTCAACATGCGATCGGCCGTGCTCCGCTGCAGGCCGGCCGCCGTGTGATCGCCGAGCCGGTCGAGGGTGTCGGCCAGCCGCAGGTGCAGCGCGGCCTGGAGCCGGTCGTCCTCGGCCCGGCGGGCCCAGTCGACGGCCTCCTGGCAGGTGCGCAGCGACTCCTCGGGACGCCCGGCGTACTCCTGGACGCGGGCCAGCTCGCTCAACGCCCGCGCGTGTGCGGCCACGTCGCCCGTCCTGCGGTACCCGGCGGCCGCGGCGCGCCAGCCCCGCAGCGCCTCGCCGTAGCGGCCGGCGTAGGTGTGGGCGGTGGCGAGGCGGCCGTAGACGCGGGCGGCGTCGGCGCGCTCGGCCCGGGCCAGCCGCTGGGCGAGGGCCCGGCCGAACCAGTCGGCGGCCCGGTCGTAGTCGCCGAGCTCCAGGTGGGCGCCGCCTACGGATTCCATCGCGCGGGCGGTCGCGTACGGGTCGTCCGCCTCCCGTCCGGCGTCCAGCGCGGCCCGGTAGCGCACCAGCGCCTCGGCGGTACGGCCGGTGCGGGCGTCCAGGTCGGCCAGGTTGAGCAGGGCCGCCGCCTTCTCGCGGGGCAGTTCGCGCCGCTCGGCCACGTCGAGGACGAGGCGGTGGATGCCGTACAGGTCGGGGGCCGCCGCATGGGTGCCGAAGTGCGCCACCATGGCGCGCACCAGCTGGGACATCAGCCGCCGGGCGAGGGTGTCCAGCTCCCCGTCGGCGACCGCGAGGCGGGCCGCGGCCAGCAGCGCGGGCCGGCGGACGCTCAGCCATTCGGCGGCGGCCCGCGGGGTGGGGAAGCGCAGGGCGCGGGGCAGGGTCAGAAGCTTCTCGCGGGCCTGCGGGCTGTCGGTCTCGGTGACCGCCCGGCAGGACTGGAGCAGCCGTACCGTCCGCTCCAGCATGCGGGCGCGGGCGAGCTGGAGCTCGGCGGGCCGGTCGTGGGTCGTGGCGAGTCTGCGCAGGAAGGCGTGCAGGCAGCCGGGGACCTCGTACTCGGGCAGCGGGGAGTCGACCGCGCGCAGCACGCCGAGAGCGACGAAGTCGTCCAGTGCGGTCCGGGCGCCGTGCACCGAGCAGCCGGCGAGCGCGGACGCGGTGTGCGGGTCGACCAGGCCGGCCGGGGCGAGGGAGAGCAGCCGCAGCATCCGGGCGGCGGTGCTGGGCAGGGACGCGTAGGCGAGGCGGAAGACGCGGCTGAGCGGGGTGCCCTCGTCGTCCTCCGCGTGCACGTGCTTGGCGAGGTCGGCGACGGCCGCCTGGGGGCGGGCCGCGAGCCAGCCGCCGGCCAGGGTCAGCGCGGCGGGCTGCGCCTGGCAGACCTCGACCAGCTGCTCGGCGGCACGGGGGTCGACGGTGATGCGGACCGAGCCGGTGTGCCGGGACAGCAGCTCCATGGCCGACTTGGTGTCCAGCCCGCCCAGCGTGCACGGCCGGACGTCCGCGATGCCGGTCAGCGGGCCCTCGGCGACGACGACGGCCAGGCAGTGCGGGGTGTCCGGCAGCAGGGCGTCGACCTGCTCCGCGTCGGCCGCGTCGTCGAGCAGGAGGAGGACCTTGCGGTCGGCCAGGGCGGTACGCAGGGCCTCGGTGAGGTCGTCCTCGTCGGCCCCGGGCGGGGTCGGCCGGTCCAGCTCGGTGAGCAGTTCCCTGGCGAGCCGCGAGACGGGCACGCGCGTGCCGTCCGGTTCGCTCAGACGGGCCCGCAGCACACCGTCGGGGTAGCCGTCGGCCACCCGGGCGGCCAGTTCCCCGGCGAGCGCGGTGCGGCCCGAGCCGGGGCGGCCCGCGATGAGCAGCACGCGCGCGCGGGGGGCCTTGCGGCCGGAGAGGGTGTCCAGGCCCGCGCGTTCGATGTCGGCGCGCAGGTCCTTCAGCTCACGGTCGCGGCCCAGGAACCGACTCTCCTCGGCCACGTCCTCCGACAGCCGTACGCCGTCCGTGTCCACCGCCTGATCCGTCACGGGCCACACTCCCGATCCCACCGCACGTCGGCGCCCGCCGGAACCCCGGTTCGGGCGTTTCCAGAGCCTAGTTCACGCTCTGCTACGTTCCCGGCGGAGCGCGGCGGGCACGTCCCCCGATCGGATCAACCGATGGTCACACCGTGGAGGGCCCCGGGGGCGAGTGGGTCGGCGGCCCCGGCCCGCGCCGTGTGGGCGGCGTCCAGGCCCCGAGCGGGCGGGGCTCCCACCCCGGGAGCGAGTGGCACCGGCCGCGACCGAGCGGGACCGACCCCGGCAGCGAGTGGGACCGACCGCGACCGAGCGGGACCGACCCCGGCAGTGGCCGACGTCAGCCCCCGGAGCGAGTGGGGCCAGCCCGGAACTGAGGCGGACCGGGCCTCGGTTCCGGGTGGGAGTCAGCCTCCGGACCGGGCGGGAGTCAACCCCGGGGCCGGATGGGAGTCAGCCCCGGGATCGGGGTGGGAGTCAGCCCCGGGCCCCGGTGGGAGTCAGGCCTCGAACGGACGCGCCGGCCAGGGTGCCTCCGCCGGGCGCAGGGTGTCGAGCCCGTCCCCCTGCTCGGCCGCGACCAGCGACAGCACGCCCACCACCAGGCAGTTGTTGTGCAGCTCGCCCGCGAGCACACCCCGGACCAGGTCCGCGACGGGCACCCGCGCCAGCTCCATGTCGGCCTCTTCGTCCTCGACCTCGAAGCGCGCGCCCTCGGCCTCGGACAGGTTCCGCGCGAGGAAGATCCGCACGGCCTCGTCGCAGCCGCCGGGGGTGGTGTAGACGTCGGTCAGCACCCGCCAGTCCTCGGCCTTGACGTGGGCCTCTTCGTAGAGCTCGCGCTGGGCGGCGTGCAGCGGGTTCTCGCCGGGGACGTCGAGCAGGCCCGCCGGGATCTCCCACAGCTTCTCGCGCACCGGGTGGCGGTACTGCCGGATGACCAGCACCCGTCCCTCGTCGTCCAGGGCGAGGACGGCCACGGAGCCGGGGTGGACCTGGTAGTCGCGGGTCACCACGGAGCCGTCGGGCATGACCACGTCGTCCTGGCGGACGGAGGTCTTGTTGCCCTGGAACGGCGTCCGTGTGCCCCGGACCTCCCACTCTTCGGGGATGTCCTTGATGCTGCTGCCCGTCATGCCTGACCTGCCCTTCCAGACGTACGCGAAAAGCCGGGGCACGCGCCGTTGAATGCGCGCGCCCCGGCCACCGTACAACTGGTGTGTTACTTCGACGTCTTCCGCTCGACCGCCGCCTTGACCAGCCCGGCGAAGAGCGGGTGCGGGCGGGTCGGGCGCGAGCGCAGCTCCGGGTGCGCCTGCGTGGCGACCAGGTACGGGTGGACGTCGCGCGGGTACTCGACGTACTCGACCAGCTTGCCGTCCGGGGAGGTGCCCGAGAAGACGATGCCCGCCTTCTTCTCCAGCTCCGCGCGGTAGGCGTTGTTCACCTCGTAGCGGTGGCGGTGCCGCTCCTCGACGTACTCCTTGCCGTCGTAGACCTCGCGGACGATGGAGCCCTCGGCCAGCTTGGCCGGGTACATGCCGAGCCGCATCGTGCCGCCCATGTCGCCCTCGCCGGCCACGATGTCCAGCTGTTCGGCCATGGTCGAGACGACCGGGTGGGCGGTGGCCGGGTCGAACTCGGTGGAGTTGGCGTCCGCGACACCGGCCAGGTTGCGCGCGGCCTCGACCACGATGCACTGCAGCCCCAGGCACAGGCCCAGCAGCGGGATCCCGTTCTCGCGGGCGTACTTGATCGCGCCGACCTTGCCGGTGACGCCGCGCTCGCCGAAGCCGCCCGGGATGCAGATCGCGTCGACGTCCCCGAGCTGCGCCTGGGCACCGGCCGGGGTCTTGCAGTCGTCGGAGGTGACCCATTTGATCTTCACGCGGGCCTTGTTCGCGAAGCCGCCCGCACGCAGCGCCTCGGTGACCGAGAGGTAGGCGTCGGGCAGGTCGATGTACTTGCCGACCAGCGCCATGACGATCTCGTGGTCGGGGTTGTGGACGCGGTCGAGCAGGTCGTCCCAGGTCGTCCAGTCCACGTCGCGGAACGGCAGGTCCAGCTTGCGGACGACGTAGGCGTCCAGACCCTCGCCGTGCACGGTCTTGGGGATGTCGTAGATCGAGCGGGCGTCGGGGCAGGCCACCACCGCTGCCTCGTCGACGTCGCACATCAGGGAGATCTTGCGCTTGATCGCGGTCGGCACCTCGCGGTCGCAGCGCAGCACGATCGCGTCCGGCTGGATACCGATGTTGCGCAGCGCCGCCACCGAGTGCTGGGTCGGCTTGGTCTTGAGCTCGCCCGAGGGGCCGATGTACGGCAGGAGCGAGATGTGGACCACGAAGACGTTGTCGCGGCCGACCTCGTGCCGGACCTGGCGGACGGTCTCCAGGAACGGCAGCGACTCGATGTCGCCGACCGTGCCGCCGACCTCGGTGATCACGACGTCGACCTCGTCCGTCGCCATGCGGCGGATGCGGTGCTTGATCTCGTTGGTGATGTGCGGGATGACCTGGACCGTGTCGCCCAGGTACTCGCCACGCCGCTCCTTGGCGATCACCGTGTTGTAGACCTGACCGGTGGTGACATTGGCGGAGCCGTCGAGGTCGCGGTCGAGGAAACGCTCGTAGTGGCCGATGTCCAGGTCGGTCTCGGCGCCGTCGTTGGTGACGAACACCTCACCGTGCTGGAAGGGGTTCATCGTGCCAGGGTCGACATTGAGGTACGGGTCGAGCTTCTGCATCACGACGCGCAGACCCCGTGCCTTGAGCAGCATGCCGAGGCTGGAGGCGGTCAGCCCCTTGCCGAGCGAGGAGGCGACACCCCCGGTGACGAAGATGTGCTTGGTCGTCGAGGATTTGGGCGGCATGGCCAAGAGGGGGCTCCCGTGGTCGCGGTCTGGGGTGCGGTGCGTTCGTCGTCCGACCCGGTCGTACCGGGTTGTCGTCGGCGGCGCCGTCGCTGCGGTTCCGGGGTTTTTCTCCCACCGGTCCACGGGCTACCAGCGTATCAGCGCCTCGGGGCGATGGCTTCCGGCCACCCTCCGCGCACGCCCGGACACGCAGGCGCGCGGCTCACCGTTTCCTCACCCGGTGGTCACCCGTTCGGCGGACCCGGGTTGCCCGGAGCGGCACACAGATCATCTACGTGCGACGTATCCTGCTCGGACGTTCGCTGCCGAGACCGCCCCGGTGAGACGGCACCACCCCCCGCCCGTCAGCACCGGAACAATGAGAGCTCGTCGGTTCGTTGAGAAACGGTTGACCTTTGCGGCACAGCGTTTGGCTTCCCGGCCGAACGGCTGCTTTGCTTCATGGCTCAACGACGCATGACACAGACACCTGACCTCACCCTTGACCGCACTAGCGACCGCCCCCACGCGGGGTGACGTGGCCGTTCGACTGGAGTTGCACGTGGCCGGGCGCATCGAAGACTACGCACTCATCGGAGACATGCAGACCGCTGCCCTGGTCTGCCGGGACGGCACAGTCGACTGGCTGTGCCTGCCCCGCTTCGACTCGCATGCCATCTTCGCCGGTCTGCTGGGCACCGGAGAACACGGGTTCTGGCGGATGGGCCCCGCCTACGCGCCCGGCGCCGAGCCGCCCACGGCGGCCCGGCGGAGCTACCGCGGCGACTCGCTGGTCCTGGAGTCCGAGTGGGACACCCCCCGCGGCACCGTCAGGGTGATCGATTTCATGCCGCCGCGCGACGGCGCACCGCAGCTGATCCGGATCGTGGAGGGTGTCTCCGGCCGGGTGCCGATGCGCTCGGAGCTGCGGATGCGGTTCAGCTACGGCCGTGTCGTCCCGTGGGTGCACAAGCACGAGGGCCGCACGGTGGCCGTCGCGGGCCCCGACTCCGTGTGGTTCGACACAGAGGTCGAGACCTACGGCAAGGCGCTCACGACCTTCGCGGACTTCACGGTCGCGCCGGGTGACCGGATCGCGTTCACCATCTCGTGGGAGCCGTCGCACAAGGAGCCGCCGGCGCTGCCGGAGCCGGAGCAGTCGCTGGTGGCGACGGAGGAGTTCTGGCGCGACTGGGTCGAGCACTGCACGTACCACGGCCCCTACCGGGAGGCCGTGGTCCGCTCCCTGATCACGCTGAAGGCCCTGACGTACGCCCCCACCGGCGGCATCGTGGCCGCGCCCACCACCTCCCTGCCGGAGGACATCGGCGGCGTCCGCAACTGGGACTACCGCTACACCTGGCTGCGCGACGCCGCGATCACCCTGTCCTCGCTGCTGCGCACCGGCTACCGCGAGGAGGCCCGCGCCTGGCGCGAGTGGCTGCTGCGCGCGGTCGCCGGCGACCCGGAGAACCTGCAGATCATGTACGGCATCGCCGGCGAGCGCGAGCTGGGCGAGGCGGAGCTGGACTGGCTGCCCGGCTACGAGGGCTCCGGACCGGTGCGGGTCGGCAACGGCGCCGCGCACCAGCTCCAGCTGGACGTCTACGGCGAGGTCACCGAGGCCCTGCACCTGGCCCACATGACGGGCCTGTCCCGCAACGACTACGCGTCGGTGCTCCAGCTCAAGCTGATCCGCTACCTGGAGGACCACTGGCAGGAGCCGGACGAGGGCATCTGGGAGGTGCGCGGCCCGCGCCGCCACTTCGTGCACTCCAAGGTGATGGCCTGGGTCGCCGTCGACCGCACCATCAAGCTGATCGAGTCCGGTGACGCCGACGGCCCGCTGGAGCGCTGGAAGCAGCTGCGCGACGACATCCACCGGGACGTGTGCGAGAAGGGCTACGACAAGGAACGCAACACCTTCACGCAGTCCTACGGCTCCCGGGAGCTGGACGCCTCGCTGCTGCTGATCCCGCAGATGGGCTTCCTGCCGCCGGACGACAAGCGGGTCATCGGCACCATCGAGGCCATCCAGCGGGAGCTGTCCACCTCGGACGGCTTCATCCTGCGCTACCCGACGGAGGGTGGCGACGAGGGCGTGGACGGTCTGCCCGGCGACGAAGGCGCCTTCCTGGCCTGCTCGTTCTGGATGGCCGACGACCTGGCAATGATCGGCCGGGTGGACGAGGCGCGGAAGCTCTTCGAGAAGCTCCTGTCCCTGCGCAACGACCTGGGCCTCCTGGCCGAGGAGTGGGACCCCCGCCTCCAGCGTCAGGTCGGCAACTTCCCGCAGGCCTTCAGCCACGTCCCCCTGATCGACACGGCCCTGCGGCTCACGGCGAGCGGGGCCTACGGGGGCTGACCCGCCCGTCCTGCCCGCAGCCACCACCGGCCGCGGGCAGCCACGCCGTGACCGCACGCGGCTGCGGGCGGTCACACCGGACGTACGGCTGCGGGCGGTCACACCGGTAGTGCGGTTGCGGGCGGTCACAGCGGTAGTGCGGTTGCGGGCGGTCACAGCGGTAGTGGGGTTGCGGGCGGTCACGCGGGCCGCGCGTCCGCGGGCCGGCACGCGCCGGCCGCCGTCACCGCGGGCGCGCGCCCCCGCCCGCCGCGGGGCGAGGGCCCGCACGGCCGCGCGGGCACTCGCCCCGCGACTCGGGCCCTCGCCTCGCTGGAGCGGCACGCGGGGGCGCCCGGGGCCCGCGCGGCCCCGGGCCCTCGCCTCGCTGGGGCGGCACGGTGGGCGCTGGGCGGCCTCCCATGCCGTTCGGACCCTGGGGGAGGCACCGCGCGGCGCCGGGCCGCGCCCCGCCTCAGGACCGCGCGGGCGCCGGGCACCCGGCAGGCACGGGCCACGCGGGCCCCGCCCCGGGGCACCCCCGGGGCACCGCCCGCCCGAGATGAAGCCGCCCCTCACCCCCAGGTACCGTCCGCTGCATGAACACCCCCAGCGCACCCCCACCCTCGGGGATCACCGTGCAGCGTGCCCTGGAACTCCCCGGCCTCCGCAGCGGCCTGCCGGAGATCCTGGCCGGTGCCGACCGCCTGCACCGCACCGTGCGCTGGGTCCACGCCGGGGAGGTGCCCAACATCGCCTCCCTGCTCAAGGGCGGCGAGCTCCTGCTGACCACGGGCTACGGCCTCGGCACCCGCCCGGCCGAGCAGCGCGCCTTCGTCCGTACGCTCGCCGAGCGCGGCATCGCGGCCCTCGTCGTGGAGCTCGGCCCGCGCTTCACCCGGTTGCCCGCGACCCTCGTGGACACCGCCCGCGCGGCCGGACTGCCGCTGGTCCAGCTCCACCGCGAGGTGCCCTTCGTGACGGTCACCGAGGAGGTCCACACCGAGATCGTCAACGGTCACTACGCGCTGCTCCAGCGGGCCGAGGAGGTGCACCGCCGCTGTACGGAGGCCCTGCTGGGCGGCGGCGGGGTGCCCCAGGTCCTCGGCATCCTGGCCGACTTCGGGGACAACCCGGTCTTCCTGGAGACCACCGACGGCCGCCTCCTGTACGCCGCCGGCTCCGGCCCCGAGGGCGCCGACCCGCTCCAGGTGTGGGAGGGGCTGCGCGGCCCGCACAAGGACGCCCCTCCCCCGGCGGGCTCGGTCCTGGTGGACGTACCCGGCGGCGGCCCGGGCGCCGGTTCGGTGCGCGCCCGGCTCGCCCTCCTGCCCGTGCGGTCCCCGCTGGCGCCGGTGCACCGGATGGCGGCGGAGCGGGCGGCCGGCATCCTCGCCGTGGTGCTGATGCAGGCGCGGCAGGAGGAGGAACTGGCGGCGCGTGGGCGCGGCGACTTCCTCACCGACCTCGCCGAGGGGCGGATCACCGCGGAGGACGCCCCGGCGCAGGCACGCGTCCTGGGCTTCAAGCCCGGCGCCGGCCCGCTGCTCCCGGTGGTGATGCGGCTGGGCGACTCCCTCTCCCCCTCCGGTGGCGGCTGGGCGGTGCTGGCGCGCGCGGTCGCCGAGGAACTGGCGTCGGTCGGGGTGCCGGTCCTGCTGGGCGTACGACCGGTGGAGGGCCGGGTCCCGCTCCTGGTGGGCCTGCGCTCGGAGCCGGAGCGGGCGGCGGTCGCGGACCGGGTTGCGGCGGCGCTGCGGGCGGGCGTGGAGCGGGCCGGGATGCGGCGGCCGGGGGCGCAGCCGCCCGTCGTGGTCGTCGGGGTGGCGGGCGGCTGGGCGGCGGCCTCCGCGAGCCTCAGGCACGCGGCGGAGACGGCGACCGCGGCCCAGGGGCTCACCGACCGGCCCTGGTACGACGCCCGGCGTCTCGACATCGACCTGCTGCTGTGGCGGCTGCGTGACCACCCGGACCTCGCGGCCTTCGTGGACCGGGCGATCGGTCCCCTCCGCGACCACGACGACCGGTCCAAGCCGCCGTTGCTGCCCACGCTCCAGACGTACCTGGCGCACGCCGGACGCAAGGCGGAGACGGCGCGCGAACTCCACCTCAACCGACAGACGCTCTACAACCGGCTGGCGCGGATCGGGGAGTTGCTGGGCACGGATCTCGACGACCCGCAGACCGTGCTGGCGTTGAGCCTGGCACTGCGCGCGCGTCGGCACGTGGCGTGACCGGGCCCGTTCAGAGCATCGGCGTGGGCTGCGTCAACTCGTCGTAGACGCTGAGGACCTGCGCGACGGTCTCGTCCTCGGTCGGCCAGGTGGCGGCCTGCCGCACGCCCCTGTCCCTCAGTTCCTCGCACCGCCCGGGATCGTCCAGCAGCCGGATCACGGCGCGGGCGAGTGCCTCCGCGTCCCCGGCCGGGACGAGTTCGGCGGCGTCACCGACGAGTTCGGGGATGCCGCCCGCGTCACTCGCCACGAGCGGCAGGCGCGCGGTGAGCGCCTCCTGGGCGAGGACGGAGCGGGCCTCCCGGCGGCTCGGCAGCAGCGCGAGGTCGGCCGCCGCCAGCAGGTCGCCGACGTCGTCACGGCTGCCGATGAGGACCACCGGCAGCCCCTCGTCCTCGATCCGCCGCTGAAGGTGCGGGCGTGCGGGGCCCTCACCGGCGACGACGACCAGCGGTACGGGATCGAGACGGCGCCAGGCGCGGGCCGCGTCGAGCAGGACGTCGTAGCCCCGGTGCGGCTCCAGGGAACCGACGGCGAGGAGCAACGGGCGTCCGATGGCGCCGAGTTCGGCTCGGATCTTGGGGCGCCGCCGGTCGGGGTCGTCGGGTTCGGCCGGCCCGCACGGCCGGGCGGGGAGCGCGACGGGCCCGAGCCGGGCGTCCCGCGCACCGGCCCCTCGTGCCCCGTCGACCAGTTCCGACGTGGCGCCCAGCACCACGGTGGCGGCCTTCATCACCCGCCGTTCCAGGACGCGCAGCAGATGGGCGCGCGCTCCCTCGGCGCGGGCCCGGTCGTGCCAGGTGACGACCAGCGGGGTGCGGACCCGTCGCCCGCCGAGAGCCAGCGCGGCGCGGAAGGAGGCGTGCAGTCCGTGCGCGTGCACCAGGTCGGCGTCCGCGCACACCGCCCGCAGCGCGGCCACGGAGACGGGGTCGCTGCTGCGCGGTACGTGCACGTGCTCCGCTCCCGCGCCCGTGAAGTCGTAGGTGCGTTCCGCATCGGCGGGGGCGCACACCGTCACTTTCACGCCCCGTGCGACGAGCCCCGCGGCCAGGGAGCGCACGTGCGCGCTGCTGCCGGCGTTGCCGCCGCCCAGCACCTGCACGGTGCGCAGCGGCGACTGGCCGTGCGGGGCGTGGCTGCTCACGGGGGTCACGTGGCCGGGGCTCCTGGTTTCTGCGGGGGGACGGTCACGAAGAACGTACAGAACGATGGTGCGGGGAGGGCGCGCCGCAAGGCCTCTGCGCGGCACACCCTCAAGGATGCCAGGCCGTACGGGTGTTCCGGGTACGACGACCGTCGCGCGCGGGCGACCGGCGGGGCAACGAGACAGGGCCAGTTCACTCACACGAGTGAACGGGCGGCCTCGCTCACCTGCTCCCCGTACGCTGCCGCGGTCACGAGCGCGACGGCGTGCGCGGCCAGCCCGGCCCGGCCGGTCCCGACCACCACGGCGGCGCCCAGGGCCGCGCCGAGCGCGTGCGCTCCCGTGTCGCCGAGCATGGTCCGCTCGGCGAGGTCGTCGGGCAGGACGGCCGCAGCGGCCCCCATCGCGGCGGCGGCCGTCTCCGCTCCGGGCCCCTTCCTCAGCAGTCCCGGCGCCCCGAGCGCGAGCACCGCCGCGCCGGCCCTGCCGGGGCGTACGTCCACGAGGTTGACCAGGTGCGCGGCCCCGGCGACGACGACGCCCGCGAGCACCTTGTCCAGCGGCCTATCCCTCAGCACCGCGCCCGCGGCCGGCCCGGCCGCGGAGATCCCGAGCAGCTTCACGGCGCCGCTGGTGACCTGGCCGTCCCGCAGCGCCGTCAGGTGCGCGGTCCTGCGGGCGGGGACGGTCATCGGATCACCCTACGGCTCACGCGCGGCCTCGGTCCGGGGCCTTCCTCGGCCCGGGTGGCCCGGTGTCGTACGGACCGTCGTCCCGTCACGGTCCCTGGTCGGACCGCGTCCGGCCGTCGGCCTGCTGAGCCTGGCGTATGCCCTCTCCGTCCGCGGAGGCAGGGGACTCGGCCGGCGGTGCGGGCGCGAACTGGTCCAGGGTGCCGGTGACTTCCAGCAGGCGGCGGAGGAAGTCGGGTCGGCCGTCGAGACGGAGGGCGGCACCGGTGTCGCTTGCGATCCGCTCGATCATCAGGAGCGTGGCCAGGCCCATGGAGTCGCAGGTGGTGAGGCGCGCGCAGTCCAGCCGCACCACGCGGGGCACCGGTTCGAGCGCGAGCCGGTCACGGGCGGCGGCCAGCAGCTCGTCGGCGCTGTCGTAGTCGAGGTCACCGCTGAGCCGCAGCAGTACCTCGTCGGCTTCCGACGGGGTGACGGTGACGTGGAAGTCGTTCTGGGGGCGCGTGGTCATACGGTGATTCCGGGTCCGGGAGTCGTGGGACGGGAGGGGCGTGCGTCGAGCACCGCTCGGCCTCGTTCCAGGAGGCGCAGGGCCCGTGGGAAGTCCTTGACCTCGTCGGCCAGGACGACGAGCGTGGGGCGCAGCACGGTGGCCGGGACGCCGCGGGCCTCCAGGATGTCGGCGGTCCAGTCCAGGAACTCGGTGAACAGCCGGGCGTCGTCGGCGTAGAGGGCGGCGGACAGGAAGTCGACGACGTGGGCGACGTCCTCAGCGGTGCGTTCGCGCTGGGTGTCGGTGTAGGCGCGCATCGCGGGCAGGCGTGCGTCGAGGCCGGCCAGGGTGTTCCTGACCAGCCGCGCCTTGCCGCGGACGATGAGGGTGTACTCCTGGTCGGTCAGGTGCGGCAGGCCGTCGACCGGCGGGTGCGCGGCGTCGGGACGGGGCCGCGGGACGCCCCGGCCGAGGAGGTCGGCGGCGGCGCGGGCGTCGGGTGCCCAGGCGTCGGCGCCCAGGAGGCGGGCGTGACGGCCGTCCGCGCCGAAGGCGGCGCCGCCGGCCAGGACGGGGATGCCGAGGGCCTGGACGGCGGTGATGGCCGTGTGTGCCGCGGGGAGCCGGGTGGGCAGCGACGAGGACAGGGCCAGGACGTCCGGGGCGGTGCGGTGCATGTGCGCCACCAGGTGCGGGGTGGGTACCTGGGCGCCGAGGAAGTCGACCTCGTGACCGCGGCCCCGCAGCACCTCGGCGAGGATCCGCGCGGGCAGGGCGTGCCACTCCCCGTCCACGCAGGCGACGGTCACCGTGCCGGCCGTGCCCGCCGCGGCGCCGGGGCCGGCGGCGTCGCGGTGCGCCATGGCGGCGATGACCCGGTCGTGGATGGCGGTGGCCGCGTGCTCCTGCGCGACGCTGATGCGTCCCGCGGCCCACTCCGTGCCGACCCGCACCTGCACGGGGACGATGACGTCCAGGAGCACCTCCTCGGAGGAGAGGCCGCTGTCCAGCGCGCCGAAGACGACCTGCCCGGCCGCGCGCTCGTCGCGGGCCGTCACCGCCCGCCACAACGCGGTCCGCAGCTCCGGCACGGACCCGGGTCTCCCGCCCTTCGGCTCCGTCCCGGTGCCGGCTCGGGTCTCGGTGCCGGAGTCGATGTCGGCGCCGGTGCTGGTGTCGGTGCCGGTGCTGGTGTCGGTGCTGGTACGGATCATGCTGTGTACCTGCCCGGGGTGTGACCGTCCACCGCCGTCAGGTGCGCCTGTTGCGGCGCGGTGATCGCCACCAGCGCCATGTCGTCGTGCCGCTGGTCACCGATCCAGTCGGCCGCGAGCAGCTGGACGCGTTCGACCACGGCTTCCGCGGGCATGCCGGCGCAGTCGGCCACGGCGGCCCTCAGTCGCGCCTCCCCGAACATGGTGTCGCCCAGGGGGCCACCCCTGGCCTCGGTGATGCCGTCGG
This sequence comes from Streptomyces ambofaciens ATCC 23877, assembly GCF_001267885.1. NCBI lineage: Bacteria > Bacillati > Actinomycetota > Actinomycetes > Kitasatosporales > Streptomycetaceae > Streptomyces > Streptomyces ambofaciens. The sequence goes on from NZ_CP012382.1 coordinate 1,901,931, forward strand.
TGTACATCAGGCAGGTCTCGCCCGGGGCCAGGTCGACGTGCGCGGTGTGCGCCCGGATCCGGGGCAGGGCGCCGATGAGCGTTCCGGACGTGTCGGCCTCCTCGACGGCACCGCTGTGGCGCACGATCAGGGGCGGCGGATGGCCCGCGCTGGTCAGCCGCAGACGGACCTGCCCGCCGCGCCGGACGACCGAGGCCAGGACGAGGGTCGCGAACCGGGTGTGGCTGCTGTTGAGGAGCGCGCCGTTGAGGAGGCGCAGCATGTTCTCGTGGTCGTCCGCCAGGGGCAGCAGCGCGTGCAGGGTGTTGCGGATCTTGCCGGTGAGGACGGCGGCGTCCAGCCCCTTGCCGCACACGTCGCCGAGGACGGCGAGGGTCTCCTCGCCGGGCCCGGCCCCCGGGTGGACGTCGTAGAAGTCGCCCCCGATCCGCTCGGCGTCCCTGGACGCGCGGTAACCGCCCGCGAACTCGACACCGTGCACCTGCCGCAGCGCGGGCGGCAGCAGGTCGGCCATGAGGGTGGCGGTGATGCTCGTCTGCTCCGAGTACAGGTGGGCCGCCGAGAGGGCGGACCCGGCCCGGGAGGCGAACAACCGGGCGAAGACCTCCTCGGAGTCGTCGAAGGCCGCGTGGTCGCTGCGGCGCAGCAGGATCAGGGCCCCGGCGGGGACCCCGTGCCCGGGCAGCGGGCAGACGACCACGGAACCCACCGGACCGGCGAAGCCCTCGGGCAGCGCCCACTCCGGCAGGGCCGACGGATCGATCCACCGCGACGGCACCGGCGGGAACCCCTGGAGGGCCTCACCGAGGCCGGGCACGGAGGCCGGGTCGATCCGGGCGGTGGTCTGTCTGGTCGCGTCGCCCCCGACGCTGCTGGCGAGCGGGTGCTGCCGTCCGTTGGCGGGGCCCACGAGGAGCGCCGCGTCGGCCAGGTTCTCGGCCGCCAGCCGCACCGTGACGTCCATGCAGCGCTGGACGTTCAGCGAGGCGAGCAACCGGGTGGACGTCTCGGCGAGGAAGGCGGTGCGCTCCTGCTCGTTGCGCAGCGCGCTCTCGGCCAGCAGTCGGTCGGTGTCGTCGACCAGCCACCACACCACGTCCCCGTCGGCCCCCGGGGTGGGGTGCGCCTCCAGCGTCAGGCTCCGGTGCCGTCCCCTGACCGACCGCACCGGGGCGGCGAGCTCGCGTCCGGCGGTGCGCCGGTGGGCGTCGGCGAGCCAGTGGGGCGCCACGTCCTCCAGGGCCGCTCCGCGGGCGGCGCCGGGGAACAGGGCGGCGGCAGCGGCGTTCGCCTCCGCGATCCTGCCGCCGGCGTCCGCGACGACGACCGGGTAGGGCGCGCTCATCCACGACGCCCCGATGCTCTGCGGGGAGCCGTGCGGCTGCGCTGGAGCGTCCTCAAAAATCGTCATCATCGCGAGACCGCACGCTACGGGCCTCATCACCTTCCCTGAAAGACACGTTCCGTCCCACCATGTCCCAACGCCTCCTCGTGTTCAACCCGTCTTCCCCGTCCCCGGCTTGATGTGCGCGCCCGGACCGGTCTGTGACGGGCCGGGCCGTGGCTGCCACAATGCCGTGATGAGTGAAGATCAGGAAGTGCGGACGACCCTGGAGGGCGGCATACGCGTCGTGAGTGTCAGCGGGGAGTTCGACCTCGACACGATCGACGTCCTCGCTCAGGCTCTCACCCGCGTCCCCGAGGGCAGCACCGGCACGGTGCTGGACCTGGCCGGGGTCGTCTTCGCCGACTCGGCGTTCCTGCACCTGCTCCTGCAGGCCAGGCGATACCACGGTACGGTCGGCGCTCCCCTCGTCCTCGCCCGGCCGAGCGCGACCGTGTCGCGGCTGCTGGACGTCACGGGCACCGCCGGCGCCTTCACCGTCGCCCCCTCCGTACCGGCCGCCACCGCGGGCATCCGGGCCACGGAGACCGGCGGAAACGTGATCCGGTGACCGGCCTCGGAAGCCACTCCTTCGGCACTCCGGCGCCGGGAAGGGCTACGGACGGATGACCGAGGGAAGTACGGCGGTCCCCGGCACGGCAGGCGACCGGTCGCCGCTGCCGACGACGGCCGCGGAGGCACGCGCGCAGGTGCAGGACCTGCTGGACACCCACCCTGAAGCACCGTCCCGCATGGTGATCAACGACATCCTGCTGGTCACCTCCGAGCTGGTGACCAACGCGCTGAGGCACGGCGGGGGCCTCACGGCGTTCCACGTCGCTCGGGAGCCCGACGGGCTGCGCGTCGCGGTCACCGACCGGTCCCCCGACCTGCCCCGCACCTCGGCGTCGGCTTCGTCACACGACCCCGCCGGCAGGCTGGGCGGCTTCGGCTGGCCGTTGATCCAGCGGCTGAGCCGGTCCGTCACCATCACCCCGGCTCCGCCCGGGAAGACGATCGAGGCCGTGCTGGCCTACGACCTCCCGGCTCTCTGACCCCTGCGCCCACCGAGCCCGCCCCCTGGGAGCCGTCCACCTCCGGACCGATCGCTCCCGGGACGAGCGGGTCACCGGAGGGGGGCCCGGCCTACGCGTCCGCCCTGGCCGTCGCGAGCAGTTCCTCGGCGTGTGCCCGGGCCGTCTCCGAGTCCTCCTGGCCGGCCAGCATCCGGGACAGCTCCCGGACACGCTCCTCGCCCTCCAGCACCTTGACGCCGGAGCGGGTCACCGAGCCGTCGTTCGTCTTCTCCACCAGCAGCTGCCGGTCGGCGAACGCGGCCACCTGCGGCAGATGGGTGACGACCACGACCTGCGCGCTCTTCGCGAGCCGCGCCAGGCGCCGCCCGATCTCGACGGCCGCCTTGCCGCCGACTCCGGCGTCGACCTCGTCGAAGAGGTACGTGGGCACCGGGTCCGTACCGGCGAACACGACCTCCACGGCGAGCATCACGCGCGAGAGTTCACCGCCGGAGGCTCCCTTGGCGATCGGCCGCGCCGGCGCGCCCGGATGCGGGGCGAGCAGCAGCTCCACCTCGTCGGCGCCCGACGGCCCGTAGGCGACCGTGCGGCCGCCGACCTCCACGCCCTCGGGGTCATCGGTCTGCCGGATCTCGAACGACACCCGCGCGTGGGGCATGGCCAGCGAGGCCAGCTCCGCGGTCACCGCGGCGGCGAACCGCTCGGCGGCCTCCGTCCGGGCGTCCGTGAGCGCCTGCGCCAGCCCGCCCAGTTCGGCGCGGAGCGCGTCCCGTTCGGCGGTCAGCTCGCCGATCCGCTCGTCGTCGCCGTCCAGCTCGGTCAGCCGCGCGGCGCTCTGCTCGGCCCAGGTCAGCACGGCGGCGACGTCCTCGCCGTACTTGCGGGTCAGCGCGGTGAGCGCGGCCCGCCGCTCCTCGACCGCCGCCAGCCGCAACGGGTCGGCGTCCAGGTCGTCGGCGTACCCGGCGAGTTCACCGGCCACGTCCCGCAGCAGGATGCCGACCTCGCCGATCCGCTCGGCGAGCGCGGCCAGCGCCGGGTCGTGCGACCGCACGGCGTCCAGGGCCCGCTGCGCGCCCGCCACGAGCGTCGAGGCGTCGACGCTCTCGGGGTCCTCCGGATTGCCCGCCAGCGCGGCGTGCGCGGCCGTGGCGGCCGACGCGAGGGCCTCGGCGTGGCCCAGCCGCTCCGCCTCCTCCGCGAGCTCGACGTCCTCACCGGCGCGCGGCTCGACGGCCGCGACCTCGTCGAGGCCGTAGCGGAGCAGATCGGCCTCCTGGGCGCGTTCACGCGCGCGGGTGGTGATCTCCTCCAGCTCGCGGGCGACGGCCCGCAGCCGCCGGTAGGCCTCGGCGTACTTGGCGAGCGGTCCGGTGACCGCGTCACCGGCGTACCGGTCCAGTGCCTGCCGCTGCCGGGTCAGTTTGAGCAGCCCCTGCTGGTCGGTCTGACCGTGCACGGCCACCAGTTCGTCGGCCAGCTCGGCGAGCATGCCCACGGGCACGGACCGCCCGCCCAGATGCGCGCGCGACCGTCCCTCGGCGGACACGGTGCGGCTGATCAGCAGCGCCCCGTCGTCCAGCTCGGCCCCGGCCTCCTCGGCCCGGACGGCGACGGCGGCGTCCTGGGGCACGGCGATCCGCCCCTCGACGACGGCGTTCTTCGCGCCGATCCGCACGAGCGCCGCGTCCGCGCGCCCGCCCAGCAGCAGCCCCAGGCTGGTGACCACCATGGTCTTGCCGGCACCCGTCTCACCGGTGACAGCGGTGAACCCGGGCGACAACTCGACCACGGCGTCGTCGATGACCCCGAGCGACCGTATCCGCATCTCCTCAAGCACGGACACGACCTTACGAGGTCCACGACGCAAAGTGCGACCGGCCCACCCCTGTCCCGCCGCTGAGGGCACGCTGCTCAGGGGCGCGGGGAAAGGCGCGACCAGCCACGACGCGCCCGCACCCGCCGGCGTCGGGAACCACCCCTTCGAGACCGCTAGTGCGGCGCGCCGCGCCACCCCGAAACCGGCAGCGCGAACTTCGCGACCAGCCGGTCGGTGAACGACGCGTGGTGCAGCCGGGCCAGCCGCACCGGCACCGCTCCCCGCCGCACCTCCACCCGCGCGCCCGGCGGCAGCTCCACCGTCCGCCGCCCGTCGCACCACAGCACGCCCGGCGGGATGTGCGGCAGCACCTCCACGGCGAGCACCGAGTCCGGCGAGGTCACCAGCGGCTTCGCGAACAGCGCGTGCGCGCTGATCGGCACCATCAGCAGCGCCTCGACCTCGGGCCACACCACCGGCCCCCCGGCCGAGAAGGCGTACGCCGTCGATCCGGTCGGCGTGGACAGCACGATGCCGTCGCAGCCGAACCCCGTCACCGGTCGGCCGTCGATCTCCAGCACGACTTCGAGCAGCTTCTCGGCGCCGGCCTTCTGCACGGCGGCCTCGTTCAGCGCCCAGTCGGTGTGCACGATGTCGCCGTTGCGGTGCACGACGACGTCGACGGTCATCCGTTCCTCGACCTCGTACGCCCGGCTCACCACCCGGTCCACGACCTTGTCCAGGTCGTCGCGCTCGGCCTCGGCGAGGAAGCCGACCCGGCCCAGGTTGACGCCGAGCATGGGGACCCCGGAGGCACGGGCGAACTCGGCACCCCGCAGCAGCGTCCCGTCACCGCCCAGCACGATCAGCAGCTCGCACCCGTCGAGGCACTGCGGTGTGGCCTCCCCGACCAGCTCCACCTCGCTGGGCAGCGGCAGGTCACAGGCCTCCGCCTCCAGGACGCGCACCCCGAGCCCGGCGTTCAGCAGCCCCTTGACCACGAGCTCCGCGCTGCGGATGGCCGCCGGCCGCCCGGTGTGGGCGAGCAGGAAAACAGTACGAGCTCGGTTCTGTGTCAACGCGGCCCCTCCGCCACTGCACGGTCAACGTCGGCCGGGTCCAGTTCACCGGCCCCGGCCCGCAGCCACAGAAAGTACTCGACGTTCCCGGAGGGACCGGGCAGCGGACTGGCCGTGACCCCCCTCACACCGAGCCCCAGTTCCCAGGCCCTGCGGGCGACACCCCGCACGGCCTCGGCCCGCAGCTGCGCACTGCGTACCACTCCCCCGCTGCCCAGCCGCTCCTTGCCCACCTCGAACTGCGGCTTCACCATCATCACCAGGTCGGCGTCCGGTCGCGTGCACCCCACCAGCGCGGGCAGTACCAGTCCGAGCGGGATGAAGGACAGATCCCCCACCACCAGGTCCACCAGCTCCCCGTCGATCGCTTCCGGCGTCAACTCGCGTACGTTCGTACGGTCCTTGACGGTGACGCGTTCATCCTGCCGCAGACTCCACGCGAGTTGTCCGTATCCGACGTCCACGGCGACGACGTGTGCCGCGCCCGCCCGCAGCAGTACGTCGGTGAAGCCTCCGGTGGACGCGCCGGCGTCCAGCGCCCGCCGCCCCTCGACGACGAGCCCCTGCGGTACGAACGCCGACAGGGCGCCGGCCAGCTTGTGGCCGCCGCGCGAGACGTAGTCGGGGTCGCCGTCGTCGGCGGTCACCACGATCGCGGCGGCGGTCTCCACCTGCGTGGCGGGCTTGGTCGCGACGGTCTTGCCGACGGAGACCCGCCCGGCGGCGATCAGCTGGCTCGCGTGCTCGCGCGAGCGCGCCAGCTTGCGGCGGACCAGCTCCGCGTCGAGACGGCGGCGTGCGACTCCAGCCACGTTCGGTTCAGCTCCTGTGTTCGTGCGGGCGCGGGGGCGCCGGAGGTCCCGGGCGGGCGTCGAGCGCGGTGAGCGCGTCGCGCAGCCCCCGGTGTACATCCTCGTACACCTGGACGTGTCCGTCGGTGGCCAGGTGGTCGGCGTCGGCCAGCCGGGCCAGTCCGGCGTCCACCTCGGCGTTTCCGGTGGGAGGGCGGGGCACGCCGAGGGGCGCGGGAGCCGCGGGATCGTACCCCGGCAGGCCCTGGGCCCCGGCCCCGTCCGCCTCGCTGTCGTCGGCCGCGGGCACCGGTACTGCGTCGCTCATGCCCCGACGCTACCGCGTACCGCTGGGGTACGGTCGGTCCCGATGGCGACGACCGAGGAGTGCCGCGCCGCACTCGAGAAGCTCGCGGACGACATGGGCCGTGCCGAGGGGGACGTCCGCTCGGCCGCCGAGCTGGACCGCTCGGTGAGCTGCCACATCACCGACCTGGACGTCACCTTCGCGGGCCGCATGGCGGACGGCCGGATCGACGTGCGCGAGACCCTCGAGGGGCCGCCGCGCGAGAAGGCCGAGATCAGGCTGGCGATGACCGGAGACGACCTGGTGGCCCTGGTCGGGGGCGAGCTGAACTTCGCCAAGGCCTGGGGCTCGGGCCGGGTGAGGCTGGAGGCGGGCCTGCGGGACCTGTTCCGCCTCAGGAAGCTCCTGTAGCCACCTGGGCGAGTCTCTCTGGCCGCCCCGGCAAGCTCCTCCAGCCACCTGGACGAGTCCCTTCGGCCGCCCCGGCAAGCTCCTCCAGCCACCAGGACGAGTCCCTTCGACCGCCCCGGGAAGCAACTCCAGCCACCGGGACGAGGCCCTTCGGCCGCTCCGGGAAGCTCCTCCAGCCACCCGGGCGAACTCCTTCGGCCGCATCAGGAAGCCCTGGAGGCCACCGCCTTCTCCGGCCGCCCTGCCGCCGTCACCCGCGCCTTGCGCGCGGCCGGCACCACCAGCGGCGTCCCCGTCTCCGGGTCGTCGATGACCTGGCAGCGCAGCCCGAAGACCCGCTCGACGAGTTCGGCCGTGACGATGTCCTTCGGGGCGCCCTCGGCGATGATCTCCCCGCCGCGCAGGGCGATGAGGTGGGTGGCGTAGCGGGCGGCGTGATTGAGGTCGTGCAGGACGGCCACGAGGGTGCGGCCCTGCTCCTCGTGGAGCTCGGCGCACAGGTCGAGGACGTCGATCTGGTGCTGGATGTCCAGGTAGGTCGTCGGCTCGTCGAGGAGCAGCAGCGGGGTCTGCTGCGCGAGCGCCATGGCGATCCACACCCGCTGGCGCTGGCCGCCGGAGAGTTCGTCGACGTAGCGGTCGGCCAGCTCCGAGATGCCGGTCTGGGCCATCGACTCCTGGACGACCCGCTCGTCCTCGGCCGACCACTGGCGCAGGATGCCCTGATGCGGGTAGCGGCCCCGGCCGACCAGGTCGCCGACCGTGATCCCGTCGGGCGCGATGGACGACTGCGGCAGCAGACCGAGGGTGCGGGCGACCTGCTTGGCCGGCATCGACTGGATGACGTTCCCGTCCAGCAGTACCCGGCCGTCGCTGGGCTTGAGCATCCGCGACAGCGCCCGCAGCAGGGTGGACTTGCCGCACGCGTTCGGGCCGACGATCACGGTGAAGGAGTTGTCGGGTATCTCCACCGACAGCTTCTCCGCGATGACACGCTGGTCGTAGGCGAGGGTGACGTTCTCGGCTGACAGGCGGTTCACATTGCTCCCTTGGTTGTTCAGCCCGCTGCGGATACCGGCGCCGGTGCTCAAATCCGGCCCGCCTTGCGCTCGGTGACCAGCAGCCACAGCAGGTAGACGCCGCCGACGACGCCGGTGACCACACCGACGGGCAACTGGTCGGCGCCGAAGGCCCGCTGCGAGACCCAGTCCGCGCCGACCAGCAGGGCGGCCCCCATGCACAGGGACGCCAGCAGGTTGGGACCCGGCGAACGGGTCAGGCGGCGGGCGAGCTGCGGGGCGGTGAGCGCGACGAAGCTGACCGGCCCCGCGGCGGCGGTGGCGGCAGCGGTGAGCAGTACGGCGGCCACCATCAGCAGCGCCCGCACGCGCTCGACGCGCACTCCGAGGGCGTACGAGACGTCGTCGCCCATCTCCATCATCCGCAGGGCCCGTCCGTTGGTGAGGACGAGCGGCACGAGGACGGCGCACAGCCCGAGCAGGGGCCATACCTGGTCCCAGTCGCGGCCGTCGAGGGAACCGGTCATCCAGACGACGGCGCGGGACGCGTCGACGATGTCGGCCCGGGTGAGCAGATAGCCGTTGACCGCCGTGACGATCGCGGACATGCCGATACCGACCAGGACCAGCCGGTAACCGTGCACTCCCTGCTTCCAGGCGAGCAGATAGATGGCGAGACCGGTCACCAGACCGCCCACCAGCGCGCCGGCGGTGACCTGGGCCGAACCTCCGGAGAACAGGACGATCATCGTGAGGGCGCCGGCCGTCGCACCCTGCCCGAGGCCGAGCACGTCCGGACTGCCGAGCGGGTTGCGCGAGATGGCCTGGAACAGCGCGCCGCCCAGTCCGAGCGAGGCGCCGACCAGCAGGCCGACCAGCACACGGGGCAGCCGCAGTTCGTTGACGATGAACTCCTGGCCGGGGTCCCCTTGGCCGACCAGGGTCCTGAGTACGTCGGCCGCCGGGATCTCGAAGTCGCCGGTGCCGATCAGCAGGACGCTCGCGGCGAGGGCGACGACCAGCAGCAGGGCCACCACGACGGTCGCCCGGACGTCCAGGCGGAACGACAGCCCGCCCGGGCTGCGCACCGCGCGGTTGGTCTTCACGGTCTTCACAGCTGGGCCGTCCTCCGCCGTCGTACGAGATAGATGAAGACCGGCCCGCCGAGCACGGCGGTGACGATCCCGACCTGGAGCTCCGAGGGCCGGGCGACGATCCGGCCGAGCACGTCCGCGCCCAGCAGCAGCACGGGCGACAGGATCGCGGCGTACGGCAGGATCCAGCGCATGTCGGGTCCGGTGAAGGAGCGGACGATGTGCGGGACCATCAGTCCGACGAAGACGATGGGCCCGCAGGCGGCGGTCGCGGCCCCGCAGAGCACGGTCGCGGCGAGCATGGACAGCGCGCGGGTGCGGTTCAGGTTGGCCCCGAGGGCCTTGGCGGTGTCGTCGCCCATCTCCATGGCGTTGAGCGGCCGGGAGAGCGCGAGGGCGAGGACCGTGCCCACCGCGAAGAAGGGCAGCACCTCCCTGATGGTGCCGTCGGTCGCCGAGGAGAGCGAACCGACCGTCCAGAAGCGCATCCGGCCCAGCGCCGCGTCATCCATGATCATCACGGCCTGGAGGTAGCCGAAGAGCGCCGCGCTGATGGCGGTGCCCGCCAGCACCAGCCGCACCGGCGTGGCCCCCCGGCTGCCGCCCAGGAACCAGACCAGCGCGCCGACCCCCGCCGCACCGGCGAAGGCGAACCACACGTACCCGGTCAGCGAGGTGACGCCGAAGAAGGAGATGGCCGTGACCACCGCGGCGGAGGCTCCCGCGTTGATGCCGAGCAACCCGGGATCGGCCAGCGGATTGCGGGTGAGCGCCTGTAGTACGGCTCCGGCGAGGCCGAGCGCGGCTCCGGCGAGCAGGCCGATCACGGTCCGCGACAGCCGCTCGCCCACCACGACGTCACCGTAGGTACCGGAGTCGTGGAACAGGCCGTGCCAGACCTGCGCCAGGGACAGGTCCTTCGCGCCGATCGCGATACTCGTCATCGCGACCAGGCCCAGGAGGGCCGCCGAGACGGGCAGACCGACCGCGCGCAGGACACGGCGCTTCGGGGGCGGCGCGGGGGCGGTCTCCGCGCGCTGTTCGGGGGGACTGTCGACCAACACGCAGTTAGGTTAGCCTACCCTGCCAATCGATCACGATCCCGAGCGTGCTCCCTGCCCGCCTGGCGGCCCGACCCTCACCGACGACCGACAGCCGACAGCCGACAGCCGACAGCCGACAGCCGACAGCCGACAGCCGCAGTCAGGCTGCTTCCCGTTCGCCGCAGTCAGGTTGCTTCCCCGTACGACGGATCACAACCCCAGTCGTGCCAGCGCCTTCCCCGAGTCCAGCCCGCACGCCGCGTCGCCGCCCGCCGTCCAGGCCGCCGCGCACAGGGCGCGCAGTCCGTCCAGCGCCGCGCCGTCGCCCGTCAGTTCCAGCCGGTCCTGGCCGGCCGTGGCCGTCCAGCCGCCGCAGCGGAAGCGGGCGTCGCCGTCCCCTTCCCGCGTCACCTCCGGCTGTCCGGTCAGCAGGCCGCGCAGATCGGCGTCGACGTACGTCGGCCGGTGCTGCGGCGGCGCCGCCAGCAGTTGCGCACCGTCGGTGACACCCGTCAGGACGAGCAGCGAGTCCACCTCCCCGTTGAACGCGCCCTCGATGTCCGTGTCCAGCCGGTCGCCCACCACCAACGGCCGCTGCGCGCCGGTCCGCAGGATCGTCTCCCGGTGCATCGGAGGCAACGGCTTCCCCGCGACCTGCGGCTCGGCACCGGTGGCGATCCGGACGACCTCCACCGCGGCGCCGTTGCCCGGTGCGATACCCCGGGCGCCCGGAATTGTCAGGTCCGTGTTGGAGGCGTACCAGGGCACGCCGCGCGCGATGGCGTAGCAGGCTTCCGCGAACCGCCCCCACGGCAGGTCGGGCCCTCCGAAGCCCTGCACGACGGCCGCCGGATCGTCCTCCGCCGACTCCACCGGTTCCAGGCCCCGCTCCCGCAGCGCCACCCGCAGCCCCTCGCCGCCGATCACCAGCACCCTCGCGCCGGACGGCACTTGCTCGGCGATCAGCCGCGCCACCGCCTGCGCCGAGGTGATGACGTCGTCGGCTCCCGTCGGTATGCCCAGCTCGGTCAGGTGCTCGGCGACCGCGTCCGGGGTGCGGAGCGCGTTGTTCGTGACGTACGCCAGGTGCATGCCGCCTGCCCGTGCCGAGGCGAGCGAATCGACGGCGTGCGCGATGGCGTTCCCCCCGGCGTAGACCACGCCGTCCAGGTCGAGCAGTGCCGTGTCGTACGCCTCGCTCAGGCCCCGCCCACTGCCCTCGGGCCTCGTCCTGACGCTCCGGCTCATGTACATCGCTCCTCGTTCGACGCCTTTCCCCCGATCATCCCCCATGCCACTGACACACGTACGATGCCGGGATGAACACAGCAGGTCACCCGGAAGCAACGGCGCGCCGGGGCCTGGAACTCGTCCCGTTCCGAGGCCTCCGCTACGACCCCGACCGGGTCGGCAGTCTGGCCGCCGTGACGTCCCCGCCCTACGACGTCGTGGTCCGCCCCGACGGCCTGCTCCATCTCGAGTCCGCCGACCCGCACAACATCGTGCGCCTGATCCTGCCCCAGGCCGCCACGCCCGAGGCGCGCAACGAGCAGGCGGCCCGCACCCTGCGACGCTGGATCTCCGAGGGCGTCCTCACCCCCGACCCCGAACCGGGCCTGTACGTCTACGAGCAGCGCGACGGCGACGGCCTGCTGCAACGCGGCATCATCGGCGCCGTGCGGGTGTCGGACCCCTCGGAGCGGGTCGTCCTGCCGCACGAGGACGTGATGCCGCACGTCGTCGCCGACCGCGCGGCCCTTATGCGCGCCACCTGCGCGAACCTCGAACCGTTGCTCCTCACCTACCGCGGCGACGACGCCACCGCGGCCACGACCACCGTCGTGGAACGCACCGCGGAACAGCCGCCGCTGCTCTCGACGACCACGGAGGACGGCTTCTGCCACCGCCTGTGGTCGGTCACCGACCCCGACGACGTGGCCCGCGTACGCGCCGAGCTGGCCGGGCACCAGGCCCTGATCGCCGACGGCCACCACCGCTGGGCGACCTATCGCACGCTCCGCGCGGAACACCCCTCTCCCAGTCCCTGGGACCACGGCCTCGTCCTCCTGGTCGACACCGTCCGCTACCCGCTCCGCGTCCGCGCCATCCACCGCCTGCTGCACGGACTTGCCGTCGCGGAGGCCGTGGCCGCCGTGACCGGCGGTTTCCGCGTCCGTCGCCTGGACACTCCCCTGCCGAGGGCCATGGATGCCCTGGCGGAGGCGGCCGAAGCGGGCAACGCCTTCCTGCTCGCCGGTGACGGCGCCTTCCACCTGGTCGACCGGCCGGACCCCGGCCTGCTGGCCCGCACGGTTCCCGCCGATCGCCCCGAGGCCTGGCGCACGCTGGACGCCACCGTCCTGCACGCCACGCTCCTGGCCCACGTCTGGCACGTACCCGACGACTCGGCGGCCCACGTCTCCTACATCCACGACACGGCGGCCACGGTCGAGAAGGCGGAACGCGACGGCGGTACGGCGGTGCTGCTGCACCCGGTCCGCGAGGAGGTCGTCCGCGACCTGGCACGCCAGGGCGTCACCATGCCCCGCAAGTCGACGTCCTTCGGCCCGAAGCCGGCCTCGGGCCTGGTCCTGCGTGCGCTCGATCTGTGACCCGGCATGAGGAAGGGGCGGGACCGTGCGCCGGTCCCGCCCCTTCCTCATGTCTCGGACGTCAGTCCTTCTCGCCGTCCTCGGCGGAGGGGTCCTGCGCGTCGTTCACGCCCTCCCCCTGAGGCGCCCCCTCGCGCTCGGACTCACCCTCACGCTCGTCGAGGGCGTCCATGAACTCCACACCGTCCAGCTCGGCGAGCCGGTCGGAGGCGTCCGTGCTGCCGTCGCGGTCGGACTCCACCGCCTTCGCGAACCACTCCCGCGCCTCCTGCTCCCGGCCGGCGGCCAGCAACGCGTCGGCGTAGGCGTACCGCAGTCGCGCGGTCCAGGGCTGTACGGAGTGGGCGGCCAGCTCGGGGCTCTGCAGCGTCACGATGGCCGCGTCCAGCTGCCCCATGTCACGCCGGGCACCGGCCGCGACGAGCCGCATCTCGACCTGACCGGCCTTGTCGAGCTTGTGCACCTCGGGGGCGCCCGCCATGTCGAGCGCCTTCTCCGGCCGGCCGAGCCCGCGCTCGCAGTCGGCCATGACCGGCCACAGCTCGACGGACCCGGTCATCCGGCGGGCCGCCCGGAACTCGGCCAGGGCCTCGCTGTACTTCTGGTTGGCGTAGGCGGCGAATCCACCGGCCTCCCGTACCGCGGCGACGCGCGACGCCAGACGCAGGGCGATCTTGGAGTACGCGTACGCCGCCTCCGGGTCCTCGTCGAGGAGCCGGGCGACCATCACCAGGTTCCTCGCGACGTCCTCGGCGAGCGTCTTGGGAAGACTCTGCAGTTCCTGCCGTACGTCCTTGTCGATCTCGTCGCCCGTGACCTCCTCGGGGATCGGCAGGCGCTTGATCGGCTCCCGGTCGCGATCCCGCTCGTCACGGAAGCGGCCGCCGCCGCCCTGCCGGTCGTCGCGCCCACGGAAACCACCGGGCCGCCCGCCGCGGTCGTCATGCCGGGGCCCATGGCCCCCGCGATCGTCCCGACGGTCGTCCCGCCCGCGGAACCCGCCACGGTCGCCACCACGGTCATCACGCCGGCCGAAGCCACCGCGGTCACCACGGTTGTCATCACGCCGGAAACCGCCCCGATCACCGCGGTCGTCACCCCGACGCTCGCCACGGTCGTCACGACGGAAGGAGGGACGGTCACCGCCCCGATCGTCACGACGGTCATCCCGACGGTCATCCCGACGGTCGTCACGACGGAAGGAAGGACGGTCGCCACCACGGTCGTCACGACGGTCGTCACGACGGAAGGAAGGACGGTCGCCACCGCGCTCGTCACGACGGAACGGAGGTCGGTCGCCGCTGCGCTCGTCGCGACGGAACGGGGGACGGTCGCCGCCACGGTCGTCACGGCGGAACGAGGGACGGTCACCGCCCCGATCGTCACGGCGGTCATCCCGACGGTCGTCACGACGGAAGGGCGGGCGATCGCCACCGCGGTCATCACGACGCGGCCCACGGTCACGATCGTCACGACGCCCGTAGCCACCACCACGGTTGTCATCGCGACGGTCGTCCCGGCGGAAGCCGCCGCGCTGCCCGCCACGGTCGTCACCACGACGCTCGTCCCGCCCGCCGAAGCCACCCCGGTCATCCCGGCGGTCGCCGCCGCGGAACGGAGGGCGGTCGCCACCGCGCTCGTCGCGACGGAACGGGGGACGGTCGCCACCGCGCTCGTCACGACGGTCACCGCCGCGGAACGGGGGACGATCGCCGCTGCGCTCGTCGCGACGGAACGGGGGACGGTCGCCACCGCGCTCGTCACGACGGTCACCGCCGCGGAACGGGGGACGGTCACCGCCCCGATCGTCACGGCGGTCATCCCGACGGTCGTCACGACGGAAGGGCGGGCGATCGCCACCGCGGTCATCACGACGCGGCCCACGGTCACGATCGTCACGACGCCCGTAACCACCACCACGGTTGTCATCGCGACGGTCGTCCCGGCGGAAGCCGTCACGCTGCCCGCCACGGTCGTCACGGCGGAACCCGCCACGGTCGCGGTCGTTGTCGCGGCGGAAACCACCACGGTCTCCGCGCTGACCACTTCGGTCACCGCGGTCGCCACTGTCCCGTCGCCGCTGGTCGCGCTCCGGTCGGTCGTCGGGAGAGTTAGGGGACATCGGTGACTCCTGTCTTCGGTACTACAAGTCATTCTCGCGCAGCCGGGTACCCGGTGCGCACTGGAAAAACGAAAGGACCCTTGGTCCCCAGCTGAACGCTGGGGACCAAGGGTCCTTTCCAAAGATTGTTCGGCGGCGTCCTACTCTCCCACAGGGTCCCCCCTGCAGTACCATCGGCGCTGTAAGGCTTAGCTTCCGGGTTCGAAATGTAACCGGGCGTTTCCCCTACGCTATGACCACCGAAACACTATGAAACTGACAACCGCACCATGTGTGGCACATGGGGTTGTTCGTGGTTTCAGAACCAACACAGTGGACGCGAGCAAATGAGGACAAGCCCTCGGCCTATTAGTACCGGTCACCTCCACACCTTGCGGTGCTTCCAGATCCGGCCTATCAACCCAGTCGTCTACTGGGAGCCTTAACCCCTCAAGGGGGTGGGAGTCCTCATCTCGAAGCAGGCTTCCCGCTTAGATGCTTTCAGCGGTTATCCCTCCCGAACGTAGCCAACCAGCCATGCCCTTGGCAGGACAACTGGCACACCAGAGGTTCGTCCGTCCCGGTCCTCTCGTACTAGGGACAGCCCTTCTCAAGACTCCTACGCGCACAGCGGATAGGGACCGAACTGTCTCACGACGTTCTAAACCCAGCTCGCGTACCGCTTTAATGGGCGAACAGCCCAACCCTTGGGACCGACTCCAGCCCCAGGATGCGACGAGCCGACATCGAGGTGCCAAACCATCCCGTCGATATGGACTCTTGGGGAAGATCAGCCTGTTATCCCCGGGGTACCTTTTATCCGTTGAGCGACGGCGCTTCCACAAGCCACCGCCGGATCACTAGTCCCGACTTTCGTCCCTGCTCGACCCGTCGGTCTCACAGTCAAGCTCCCTTGTGCACTTACACTCAACACCTGATTGCCAACCAGGCTGAGGGAACCTTTGGGCGCCTCCGTTACTCTTTAGGAGGCAACCGCCCCAGTTAAACTACCCATCAGACACTGTCCCTGATCCGGATCACGGACCCAGGTTAGACATCCAGCACGACCAGACTGGTATTTCAACGACGACTCCACCCACACTGGCGTGCGAGCTTCAAAGTCTCCCAGCTATCCTACACAAGCCGAACCGAACACCAATATCAAACTGTAGTAAAGGTCCCGGGGTCTTTCCGTCCTGCTGCGCGAAACGAGCATCTTTACTCGTAGTGCAATTTCACCGGGCCTATGGTTGAGACAGTCGAGAAGTCGTTACGCCATTCGTGCAGGTCGGAACTTACCCGACAAGGAATTTCGCTACCTTAGGATGGTTATAGTTACCACCGCCGTTTACTGGCGCTTAAGTTCTCAGCTTCGCCCCACCGAAATGGAGCTAACCGGTCCCCTTAACGTTCCAGCACCGGGCAGGCGTCAGTCCGTATACATCGCCTTACGGCTTCGCACGGACCTGTGTTTTTAGTAAACAGTCGCTTCTCGCTGGTCTCTGCGGCCACCCCCAGCTCAGACCGTAAAGATCATCACCAGGTGTGGCCCCCCTTCTCCCGAAGTTACGGGGGCATTTTGCCGAGTTCCTTAACCATAGTTCACCCGAACGCCTCGGTATTCTCTACCTGACCACCTGAGTCGGTTTAGGGTACGGGCCGCCATGAAACTCGCTAGAGGCTTTTCTCGACAGCATAGGATCATCCACTTCACCACAATCGGCTCGGCATCAGGTCTCAGCCTTGTGTGCGACGGATTTACCTACCGCACGGCCTACACCCTTACCCCGGGACAACCACCGCCCGGGATGGACTACCTTCCTGCGTCACCCCATCACTCACCTACTAACCGCTTGGTCCGGCGGCTCCACCACTCCCCTCAACTCCGAAGAGATCAGGGCGGCTTCACGGCCTTAGCATCACGATGCTCGATGTTTGACGCTTCACAGCGGGTACCGGAATATCAACCGGTTATCCATCGACTACGCCTGTCGGCCTCGCCTTAGGTCCCGACTTACCCTGGGCAGATCAGCTTGACCCAGGAACCCTTAGTCAATCGGCGCAAACGTTTCTCACGTTTGTATCGCTACTCATGCCTGCATTCTCACTCGTGAACCGTCCACAACTCGCTTCCGCGGCTGCTTCACCCGGCACACGACGCTCCCCTACCCATCCATACAGGCGTTGGCCCTAATGTATGAATGACACGACTTCGGCGGTACGCTTGAGCCCCGCTACATTGTCGGCGCGGAATCACTAGACCAGTGAGCTATTACGCACTCTTTCAAGGGTGGCTGCTTCTAAGCCAACCTCCTGGTTGTCTGTGCGACTCCACATCCTTTCCCACTTAGCGTACGCTTAGGGGCCTTAGTCGATGCTCTGGGCTGTTTCCCTCTCGACCATGGAGCTTATCCCCCACAGTCTCACTGCCGCGCTCTCACTTACCGGCATTCGGAGTTTGGCTAAGGTCAGTAACCCGGTAGGGCCCATCGCCTATCCAGTGCTCTACCTCCGGCAAGAAACACACGACGCTGCACCTAAATGCATTTCGGGGAGAACCAGCTATCACGGAGTTTGATTGGCCTTTCACCCCTAACCACAGGTCATCCCCCAGGTTTTCAACCCTGGTGGGTTCGGTCCTCCACGAAGTCTTACCTCCGCTTCAACCTGCCCATGGCTAGATCACTCCGCTTCGGGTCTTGAGCGTGCTACTGAAACGCCCTATTCGGACTCGCTTTCGCTACGGCTTCCCCACTCGGGTTAACCTCGCAACACACCGCAAACTCGCAGGCTCATTCTTCAAAAGGCACGCAGTCACGAGACACCAAGCAAGCTTGATGTCCGACGCTCCCACGGCTTGTAGGCACACGGTTTCAGGTACTATTTCACTCCGCTCCCGCGGTACTTTTCACCATTCCCTCACGGTACTATCCGCTATCGGTCACCAGGGAATATTTAGGCTTAGCGGGTGGTCCCGCCAGATTCACACGGGATTTCTCGGGCCCCGTGCTACTTGGGTGTCTCTCAAACGAGCCGCTGATGTTTCGACTACGGGGGTCTTACCCTCTACGCCGGACCTTTCGCATGTCCTTCGCCTACATCAACGGTTTCTGACTCGCCTCACAGCCGGCAGACTGTGAAAGAGAGATCCCACAACCCCGCACACGCAACCCCTGCCGGGTCTCACACGTATACGGTTTGGCCTCATCCGGTTTCGCTCGCCACTACTCCCGGAATCACGGTTGTTTTCTCTTCCTGCGGGTACTGAGATGTTTCACTTCCCCGCGTTCCCTCCACACTGCCTATGTGTTCAGCAGCGGGTGACAGCCCATGACGACTGCCGGGTTTCCCCATTCGGAAACCCCCGGATCAAAGCCTGGTTGACGGCTCCCCGGGGACTATCGTGGCCTCCCACGTCCTTCATCGGTTCCTGGTGCCAAGGCATCCACCGTGCGCCCTTAAAAACTTGGCCACAGATGCTCGCGTCCACTGTGCAGTTCTCAAACAACGACCAACCACCCATCACCCCGGGACAACATCCCGAGTGCACTGGGGCCGGCACTGAAAGCAGGCCAACGGCCGTACCCTCAGATACCCAACAGCGTGCCCGACACGAACCACTCTCAGGACTCACGTTCCACGCCGAAGCAGTACTAGTGATCCATCAAGCCGATCGTGCCGAGTAGTCAACGTTCCACCCATGAGCAACCAGCATCAGACATTCGCTGATGTACTGGCCTCTGAACCAGGCAAGCCTGGCTTAGAAGTGCTCCTTAGAAAGGAGGTGATCCAGCCGCACCTTCCGGTACGGCTACCTTGTTACGACTTCGTCCCAATCGCCAGTCCCACCTTCGACAGCTCCCTCCCACAAGGGGTTGGGCCACCGGCTTCGGGTGTTACCGACTTTCGTGACGTGACGGGCGGTGTGTACAAGGCCCGGGAACGTATTCACCGCAGCAATGCTGATCTGCGATTACTAGCGACTCCGACTTCATGGGGTCGAGTTGCAGACCCCAATCCGAACTGAGACCGGCTTTTTGAGATTCGCTCCACCTCGCGGTATCGCAGCTCATTGTACCGGCCATTGTAGCACGTGTGCAGCCCAAGACATAAGGGGCATGATGACTTGACGTCGTCCCCACCTTCCTCCGAGTTGACCCCGGCGGTCTCCCGTGAGTCCCCAACACCCCGAAGGGCTTGCTGGCAACACGGGACAAGGGTTGCGCTCGTTGCGGGACTTAACCCAACATCTCACGACACGAGCTGACGACAGCCATGCACCACCTGTACACCGACCACAAGGGGGGCACTATCTCTAATGCTTTCCGGTGTATGTCAAGCCTTGGTAAGGTTCTTCGCGTTGCGTCGAATTAAGCCACATGCTCCGCCGCTTGTGCGGGCCCCCGTCAATTCCTTTGAGTTTTAGCCTTGCGGCCGTACTCCCCAGGCGGGGCACTTAATGCGTTAGCTGCGGCACGGACAACGTGGAATGTTGCCCACACCTAGTGCCCACCGTTTACGGCGTGGACTACCAGGGTATCTAATCCTGTTCGCTCCCCACGCTTTCGCTCCTCAGCGTCAGTATCGGCCCAGAGATCCGCCTTCGCCACCGGTGTTCCTCCTGATATCTGCGCATTTCACCGCTACACCAGGAATTCCGATCTCCCCTACCGAACTCTAGCCTGCCCGTATCGACTGCAGACCCGGGGTTAAGCCCCGGGCTTTCACAACCGACGTGACAAGCCGCCTACGAGCTCTTTACGCCCAATAATTCCGGACAACGCTTGCGCCCTACGTATTACCGCGGCTGCTGGCACGTAGTTAGCCGGCGCTTCTTCTGCAGGTACCGTCACTTTCGCTTCTTCCCTGCTGAAAGAGGTTTACAACCCGAAGGCCGTCATCCCTCACGCGGCGTCGCTGCATCAGGCTTTCGCCCATTGTGCAATATTCCCCACTGCTGCCTCCCGTAGGAGTCTGGGCCGTGTCTCAGTCCCAGTGTGGCCGGTCGCCCTCTCAGGCCGGCTACCCGTCGTCGCCTTGGTGAGCCACTACCTCACCAACAAGCTGATAGGCCGCGGGCTCATCCTGCACCGCCGGAGCTTTCGAACCGCCTGGATGCCCAAGCGGATCAGTATCCGGTATTAGACCCCGTTTCCAGGGCTTGTCCCAGAGTGCAGGGCAGATTGCCCACGTGTTACTCACCCGTTCGCCACTAATCCCCCACCGAAGTGGTTCATCGTTCGACTTGCATGTGTTAAGCACGCCGCCAGCGTTCGTCCTGAGCCAGGATCAAACTCTCCGTGAATGCTTTACATCACGGGAGCGGAACAGTCGGAGGAATAATCCGACCGTTCACAGCGTCCTCGCTGTATTTTTTCAAAGGAACCTCAACCCGATCAGAGATCCGATCAGGTCGGGGTATCAACATATCTGGCGTTGACTTTTGGCACGCTGTTGAGTTCTCAAGGAACGGACGCTTCCTTTGTACTCACCCGAGAGACTCTCTCAGGCTTTCCTCCGGGCGCTTCCCTTCGGTCTTGCGTTTCCGACTCTATCAGATCCTTTTCGATCCGATTCCCTGTCGGCGGGATTTGTCTTGGCTTCCCGGCTTTCGCCCGTCGGCCTTTCGACATTCACTACGTTAGCTGATTTCTCCGTGGGCTCATAATCGAGTCCTGCGAGTTCGAATTCAGGCATGCGAGCATGCCGAAATCGCCCCCGCTGAGGGGAAATCGTAGGTAGTGGGTGGCCGCTTCCGGCTGCGGGCGATTGCCCTACCCCGGTCAAGCGGCTCGGGCTACGTTACGCGCCTGTCCACGGAGAGTCAACTTCGGCGTCGCCTGGGCACATGGGCCCGGTACGGGCTCACCGTGGGGTCGTCCGCGACCCAGTACCGCCACGGATGGACGCCGCCCTCTCCGGACACTCCCGTGCGCGGGCCGTTGCGTACCTGGTCGCGGGGGGCCGGGCTGCCGGTCAGGACGCGCAGGGGGGTGTCCCCGGCCGTGCAGGCGTCCGTGCCGTTCAGGGCGCGGTCGACGTCCAGGGCGGTGGCCAGTCGGGCGGGGCCTTTGGCCAGTTCCTTGTCATTGCGGGCCGAGAGTCGGCGGGTGCGGGCCAGTTCGGCGCCCTCGATGATCTCGCCGGCGCGGAGCAGGACCGCGCTCGCCCTGCCCTCGGGACCGCACACGAGGTTCATGCAGAACCACATGCCGTAGGTGAAGTAGACGTACACGTGTCCAGGGGGGCCGAACATCACGTCGTTGCGGGGTGTGCGGCCGCGGTAGGCGTGGGAGCCGGGATCGTTCTGACCGTCGTAGGCCTCGACCTCCGTCAGACGGAGGGCGATGGGACCGTCGGGTGTGTCGCGCACGAGGATGCGGCCCAGGAGGTCGGGGGCCACGTCGAGGACGGGCCGGTCGAAGAAGTCCCTGGGCAGGGGCGTACGGTCGGGGCTCGCGATCATGCCCTCCGAGCGTAACGCAGGTGAGTGGTACGGAACCGGCCACGGGCGAATCGCGTTTGTAGGGGTCAAGGGTTCACACGCACAGCCTGGAGAGGGAGAGACATGGCGTTCAAGAAGCTGCTCGCGAGCCTGGGGGCCGGTGGGGCTTCGGTCGAGACCGTGCTCAGCGAGGTCAACGTCGTTCCGGGCGGTGTCGTCCAGGGCGAGGTGCGGATCCAGGGCGGGTCGGTGGACCAGCAGATCGAGGCCCTGTCCGTGGGGCTCCAGGCCAAGGTCGAGGTGGAGAGCGGCGACCAGGAGTACAAGCAGGACATCGAGTTCACGAAGACCCGGCTCGGGGGTGCCTTCGAGCTGAAGGCGAACGCGGTGCACGCGGTGCAGTTCGGGCTCGAGATCCCCTGGGAGACGCCGATCACGATGATCGACGGGCAGGCCCTGCGCGGAATGGACATCGGGGTCACCACGGAGCTGGAGATCGCCCGCGCGGTGGACTCCGGTGACCTGGACCCGATCAACGTGCACCCGCTGCCGGCGCAGAAGGCGATCCTGGACGCGTTCATCGGGCTGGGCTTCCGCTTCAAGAACGCGGACATGGAGCGCGGCCACATCCGCGGCACGCGGCAGAAGCTGCCGTTCTACCAGGAGATCGAGTTCTTCCCGCCGCAGCAGTACCGCGGGCTCAACCAGGTCGAGCTGAGCTTCGTCGCCGACGCGCAGGCGATGGACGTCGTGCTGGAGATGGACAAGAAGCCGGGGCTGTTCAGCGAGGGCAGCGACACGTTCCGTTCCTTCACGGTGGGGCTGAACGACTACCAGGGGACCGACTGGACGGCGTACCTCAACCAGTGGCTCTCCGAGGTCGGCAGCAAGCGCAACTGGTTCTGAGGGTTCTAGGCTCGGACACCACTGCACCGAACGATCAGGAGGTACCGAGGTGACCGAGCTCAAGCGGCGTCCGCTCCCCCATGACTTCCACCCGCCCGTGCCGTCCTTCACTGTCACGAGTGAGGACGTCCAGGAGGGGGCGACGCTCAAGGACGCCCAGGTCCACGCGGCCGGCAACACCTCGCCGCAGCTGCGGTGGGAGGGCTTCCCGGCCGAGACCAAGAGCTTCGCCGTGACCTGCTACGACCCGGACGCCCCGACGGGGAGCGGGTTCTGGCACTGGGTGGTGTTCGACATCCCGGCCTCGGTGACCGAGCTGCCGGTGGGCGCGGGCAGCGGCACGTTCGAGGGTCTGCCGGAGGGCGCCGTACAGGCGCGCAACGACTACGGCAGCAAGGACTTCGGCGGCGCCGCTCCGCCGGCCGGGGACGGACCGCACCGTTACGTGTTCACGGTGTACGCCGTGGACCAGGAGAAGCTGGGTCCGGACGCGGAGGCCACGCCGGCCTTCGTCGGCTTTAATCTGCGCTTCCACACGATCGCGCGCGCCCAGCTCGTCGGTGAGTACGAGGTGCCCGCCGAGGACTGAGTGTCCCGAGCGTTCAGGGAACGTTTGCCCGCCTCTGGTCTTGGAATGGATCAGGGGCGGGCATTTTTGTTGCCGGGGGGTGCGGGGGGAGCGTCCCCCCGCCGGAGCAGCAGATATTGCGTTGTCCATCCCGGCGTGCCCGGCCAGAGTTGTTCCCAGCCCGCCAGGGGGTGGGCCGGTGCACACGGGAGGTGGGCTGGTATGCGGGACACGCTGGTGCTGAACGCGAGCTTCGAGCCGTTGTCGACGGTGACGTTGAATCGAGCCGTCGTTCTGGTGCTCCAGGACAAGGCCGTCGTCGAACAGGCCCACCCCTCCCTGCGGATGCGCGGAGCCGCGCTCGACATACCGGCGCCACGGGTGATCAGGCTGTGCCAGTACGTACGGGTGCCCTTCCGAAGACGCGCTCCGTGGTCCCGGCGGGGCGTCCTGGTCCGGGACCGGCACCGGTGCGCGTACTGCGGTCGGCGGGCGACGACCGTCGACCACGTGGTGCCGCGGTCGCACGGCGGTCAGGACTCCTGGCTGAACACGGTGGCCTCGTGCGCGGAGGACAATCACCGCAAGGCGAACCGGACGCCTGAGCAGGCGGGGATGCCGTTGCTGAGGGAGCCGTTCGAGCCGACGCCCGCCGACGCGATGTTGCTGGCGCTGGCCCGGGACGACCTCGAGGCGCTGCCAGACTGGTTGGCGCTGAACGCTGCGTGAGCCTCGCGCCGCCGGGACCGACGGGCGTCGCCGGGTGCCGGTGCGGTGCGGCTGGTCACGCGGTTCCCCGCGCCCCTTGCGGGGGCGCGGGTGCGGGCCCGGTGTCGGCTAGTCGATGGTCGGCTTCTCGCGGCGTTCCTGGGCCGGGACACTCGCGCCGCCGTTGCCGGAGCCGGAACCGCCGCCCATGCCGCCGAAGTTGCCCATGGCGCCCGACAGGCCCTTGAGGGCGTCGCCGATCTCGCTGGGGACGATCCAGAGCTTGTTGGCGTCACCCTCGGCGATCTTGGGGAGCATCTGGAGGTACTGGTAGGAGAGCAGCTTCTGGTCCGGGTCGCCGGCGTGGATGGCCTCGAAGACCGTGCGCACGGCCTGTGCCTCGCCCTCGGCGCGCAGGGCTGCGGCCTTCGCCTCACCTTCGGCGCGCAGGATCTGGGACTGCTTCTCGCCCTCGGCGCGCAGGATCTCGGACTGCCGGACACCCTCGGCCTGGAGGATCGCGGCGCGCTTGTCACGGTCGGCGCGCATCTGCTTCTCCATCGAGTCCTGGATGGAGGTGGGCGGTTCGATGGCCTTGAGCTCGACGCGGTTGACGCGGATGCCCCACTTGCCGGTGGCCTCGTCGAGGACGCCGCGCAGGGCCGCGTTGATCTCCTCGCGGGAGGTCAGGGTCCGCTCCAGGTCCATGCCGCCGATGATGTTGCGGAGCGTGGTGACGGTCAGCTGCTCGATGGCCTGGATGTAGCTGGCGACCTCGTAGGTCGCGGCGCGGGCGTCGGTCACCTGGTAGTAGATGACGGTGTCGATGTTGACGACCAGGTTGTCCTGGGTGATGACCGGCTGCGGCGGGAAGGGGACGACCTGTTCGCGCAGGTCGATGCGGTTGCGGATGGTGTCGATGAACGGGACCACGATGTTGAGGCCCGCGTTCAGCGTCCGCGTGTAGCGGCCGAAGCGCTCGACGATGGCGGCGCTGGCCTGTGGGATGACCTGGATGGTCTTGATCAGGGCGATGAAGACCAACACCACCAGGATGATCAAGACGATGATGACCGGTTCCATCGTGGTTGTCCGTCCCCTTCTCCGCCTCGGCGCTCCGGCAGATTCCGTCGACCCTGGCTACGGGCCCTGACTACGGCTGATCCTACGGCTGTTGAGGATCTTGCTGGTCGAGTCTGTCAGACCGCCGCGCACCTCGGAGGGTGTTCGGTCCACTTGTGCCCGGCGAGGTCACATGATGATCGCCGTCGCCCCCTCGATGTCCACGACGTCCACTTCCTCGCCCGTCTCGTAGGCGCGTCCGGTGTCGAGCGCGCGTGCCGACCAGATCTCTCCGGCGAGCTTGATCCGTCCGCCGGAGCCGTCGACCCGCTCCAGCACGACGGCCTGTCTGCCCTTCAGGGCGTCGACTCCGGTGGCGAGTTGCGGTCGTTGGGAGCGGTGCCGGGCGGCGATGGGCCGTACGACGGCGAGGAGGGCGACCGAGACGACGACGAAGACCAGTACCTGGACGACGAGGTCGGCGCCGAACCCGGAGGCGACGGCGGCGGCGACCGCGCCCACGGCGAGCATCCCGAACTCCGGCATCGCGGTCACGACGAGCGGGATTCCGAGCGCTGCCGCGGCGACGAGCCACCACACCCATGCGTCGATGTCGTTCACACGGTCATGGTAGGTCCGCGGGAGCCGCCGGGGACAGGGCGCACGGGGGGCGGGTCAGGACAGCGGGAGCCCCTGCGCGGTCCAGCGGTCGCCCATCTGCTCGACGAGGAGCGGGAGTCCGAAGCAGAGCGAGAGGTTGCGCGAGGTGAGTTCGAGCTCCAGCGGGCCGGCGGCCAGCACCTTGCCCTGACGGATCATCAGCACGTGGGTGAAGCCCGGGGCGATCTCCTCGACGTGGTGGGTGACCATGATCATCGAGGGGGCGATCGGATCGCGGGCGAGGCGGCCGAGGCGGCGGACGAGGTCCTCGCGGCCGCCGAGGTCGAGACCGGCGGCCGGCTCGTCCAGGAGCAGCAGCTCGGGGTCGGTCATCAGGGCGCGGGCGATCAGGGTGCGCTTGCGCTCGCCCTCGGAGAGGGTCCCGAACCTGCGGTCCAGGTACTCGGTCATGCCGAGGCGGTCGAGAAAGGCGCGGGCGCGCTGTTCGTCGATGTCCTCGTACTCCTCCTGCCAGCCGGCGGTCATGCCGTAGGCGGCGGTCAGCACGGTCTGCAGGACGGTCTGACGCTTGGGCAGCTTGTCCGCCATGGCGATGCCGGCCATGCCGATGCGCGGGCGCAGTTCGAAGACGTCGGTACCGGGCTTGCCGAGGGTCTCGCCGAGGATGGTGGCGGTGCCGTTGCTGGGGTAGAGGTAGCTGGACGCGACGTTGAGGAGGGTGGTCTTGCCGGCGCCGTTCGGGCCCAGGATGACCCAGCGCTCGCCCTCCTTGACCGACCAGGAGACCTGGTCCACCAGAGCCCGGCCCTCGCGGACCACGGATACGTCCTGAAGCTCCAGAACATCGCTCATGAGCGCGTTGTCTCCCCTTGCAGTGTGGCCGGTTCCGGCTGTCGCATACGCCTGTGGGCTCGGGCCGCCGCGCCGGTGGGCGCAGGCCCTCCAGGAAATCTACGCCACCGGTCGGCCGCACCGTTCCATCGGTCCGGTCCTTAGGGTGGGGGGATGCTCTCGGAACCACGCGCAGGGCGCCTTGCCGCCTGGGGAAATGCCCTTATTGCCGGAATGGTCTCGCCGGACGACGCCGCGGTGGCGATCGTCGGCGACGACGCGGTGCACCGGGTGGAGGATCTGCCGGGTGAGTCGGCGCCGGTGGGTCTCACACTGGCGCTGGGGCGGCTGCGGACGCTCGGGGCGACCGGACTGCGGGTCGCGCTGCCCGCGCCGGGGCATCCGCTGGGGCTGAGCGGGCCGCCGGACTTCAACGCGCGGGCGCTGGAGGCCGAGGAGGCGGTGATCTGCCACGGTGCCGCGCTCGGGCTGGTGCCGGAGGTGTACGAGGCCGGGCCCGAGGGTGATGTGCATGTCGAGGTCGTCTGGCACTGCCTGCCGGTGCGGGAGGCGCCGCCCGCCGACGTGCCCGCTCTCGGGGAGGCGGAGCGGGAGCTGGCGGAGGCGTTGCGGGACGCGACGGAGGTGCTGACGCGGCTGGACGTGGCCGGGTCGGGGCCGGTGGCCGAGGCGGCCGTGGCGGCTTATCGGGCGCGGGCCGAGCGAGGGCGGGAGGTGCTGGCGCCGGGGTATCCGCCGCGGGCGGTACGGGTGCTGGAGCTGGCGCAGCGGGTGGGGGCGTTGGTGTCGCTGGCGTGTGAGAACGGACACGGGGGTGCGGTGAGCGCCTCCGAGATGGCGGCGCGGTGGGAGGCGTTGCGGCCGGTGGAGCGGACGGCTCGGCGGGCGCAGGTCGCGGCGTACAACTCCGTTGTGGAGGAGCGGGAGAAGGGGGCGCGGTGACGTCCCTCGGGGGGCGGGGTCCGGGGGGTTGCGGTGACGTTTCTTGTACCGCGGGGACTCGTGAGATGCGGTCGCATTCCTTGTGGGCGAGGCCCATGGGTGGTGCGTCCCTCGGAGGGGCGGGGTCGGGGTCCGGTGGCGTCGCTCGGTGGAGTGAGCGGGGTGAGTGCGGGGCGGGGGTGGGCGTCGCGGCCGGGCGTTCGCCGGGTGCCGCCGCGCCCACCCGTGCCGCCCCAGCGGCACTGCTGCCCGCAGCTACGGCGAGGGGAACGACGTCCGCAGCGCCGGCGGCATGCGGTCGGGCGTGACTGCGGCGGGGTGGAGGCGACCGTGACTGCGGCGCGGTAGGCGCGGCCTTGCCCCGGCGAAGCGCGAGCGGCCGTGACTGTGACGGGGCGTGGCCGACCGGGTGTGGGCGGCCTCGCTCCGGCGGGGTGTGGGCGGCCGTGGTTGGGGGGTGTGGCGGTCGTGGGTGGGTGTGCGACCGGCCTCCCGGGTGGGGCCGGGAGGCCGGGGGTCTGGTGCGGGGTGCCGCGTCGGGTCAGTGGTTGAGACCCAGGTTGCCGAAGGCCGGGTTCAGGACGCCGATGACGTTGACGCTGTTGCCGACGGCGTTGACCGGGATGTGGATCGGTGCCTGGACGACGTTGCCGGAGGCGACGCCCGGGGAGCCGATGGCCTCGCCGTGGGCGACGGCGCCGTCGGTGGCGGAGGCCATGCCCGCGCCGGCGGCGATCAGCCCGCCGGCCATCATCGTCACGGCCGCTGCCTTCTTCAGGTTCTTCACTTACAAGCCCTCCTCGCGATCGCCGCGGCAGTCGCCGCGGCACGCACTGGAGAACGGCCGGGGCGCGCGGAGGATGCGCCATATGGGGGACATTCCCACGACGGTATGAATCTCGGACCGGAAGGGAACCCTCCAGGTTGCCGTCGCGTACGCGCGTACGGATCAGCCGGTCACACCATGTCGCACGGCCCACAGCGCGGCCTGGGTGCGGTCCGCGAGGTCGAGCTTCATCAGGATGTTCGAGACGTGGGTCTTGACGGTCTTCTCGGAGAGCACGAGCGCGCGGGCGATCTCCCGGTTGGAGCGGCCGTCCGCTATGAGGCTCAGCACCTCACGCTCCCGTTCGGTGAGGGAGCCCGCTCTGCCCTGGCCCGAGTTGCCCTCCTCCTGGGAGAGCAGGGCGCCCGCGACCTCGGGCTGGAGCAGGATGTGGCCGGCGTGCACGGAGCGGATGGCGCCCGCGAGGGCGTCGGGGTCGACGTCCTTGTAGACGTATCCCGCCGCTCCGGCGCGCAGGGCCGGGACCACGGTGCGCTGCTCGGTGAAGCTGGTGACGATCAGCACGCGCGCGTGGTTGTCGAGCTCACGGAGTCTGCGCAGCGCCTCGACGCCGTCCATGCCCGGCATCTTGACGTCCATGAGGATCACGTCGGGCTTCAGTTCCTCGGCGCGGTCGACCCCTTCGGCGCCGTCCGCGGCCTCGCCCACCACCTCGATGTCGTCCTGCACCTCCAGGAAGGTGCGCAGGCCCCGGCGGACCACCTGGTGGTCGTCGACGAGCAGCACCTTGATTGCGTCAGCCACCTGGGACCTCCATCTCGATCGTGGTGCCCTTGCCGGGCGCCGATTCGACGGTCAGCGTGCCCCCGGCGCCGTTCGCCCGGTCCCGCATCGAGACCAGGCCCAGGTGGCGTCCGGCGCGGCGGGCCGTGCGCGGGTCGAAGCCGCTGCCGTCGTCGGTGACGCGCAGCACGGTCGCGGCGCCTCGCCGGTGCAGGGTCACGGCGACGTGTTCCGGCGAGGAGTGCCGCAGGGCGTTGTGCAGCGCTTCCTGGGCGACGCGCAGCAATGCCTCCTCCTGGGCGGCGGGCAGGGCCTTGACCCCGTGGCCGGCGAAGGTGACGCGCGCGCTGTGGGCGCGGTCGAGGACCTGTATCTGGGTGCGGAGGGTGGCGACGAGGCCGTCCTCGTCCAGGGCGGCGGGACGCAGCTCGACGACGGCGGCGCGCAGCTCCTCGGCGGCTTCCGCGGCGAGCGCGGCGACCTGCTGCAGTTCGCCCTTGGCGCGCGCGGGGTCGCGGTCGACCAGGGTCGCGGCGGCCTGGGCGGTCAGGCGCAGTGAGAACAGCTTCTGGCTGACGGCGTCGTGCAGTTCGTGGGCGAGGCGGGAGCGTTCCTCGGCGATGGTCAGCTCGCGGCTGCGTTCGTACAGGCGGGCGTTGGTGAGGGCGATGGCGGCGTGCTGGGCGAGGATGCCCAGCAGTTCCTCGTCGTCCGCGGTGAAGCCGCAGCCGCCCTCGGGCTTGGGGCAGTTCTTGTTGGCGAGGAAGAGGGCGCCCATGACCTCCTCGCCGTCGCGGATCGGCAGCCCCAGGAAGTCGACGAGGTCGGGGTGGGCGGAGGGCCAGCCCTCGAAGCGGGGGTCCTTGCGGACGTCGCCGAGGCGCTCGGGCCTCGCCTCGCGCAGCATCGAGGCGAGGATGCCGTGCTGGCGGGGCAGCGGGCCGATGGCCTTCCACTGCTCGTCGCTGACGCCGTCGACGACGAACTGGGCGAAGCCTCCGTGGTCGTCGGGGACGCCGAGCGCCGCGTACTGCGCGTCGAGCAGCTCGCGGGCCGAGGCGACGATCGTCTTGAGGACGTCGCGCACCTCGAGGTGCCTGCTCATGGCCAGCAGCGCGGAGCTCACCGCGGCGAGGCCGGACCGGGGGCCGTGACTCATGTCCTCACGGTACCGGCGGGGGGTGACACCGGGATCGGACCTGTGGCCGCCGTCGCCTAGGGCGGTGGGCCTAGGCCGGAGGTCCCGTCCGCCGGTCCTAGGGCGAAGGCCCCCGCACGGTTGCGGCCCCTGCCCGAGGCGGCCGGTGCGGCCCGGTCCCTACGTTGAGGATCACGCCGGACCGACCGGGAGGGCGTGGACGACGAGGGGACGTGGATCATGCCGGTTGCGATCATCACGGGGGCTTCGAAGGGGCTGGGCCGCGCGCTCGCCGAGGCCCTGGCGGAACGGGGCTGGGACCTGGTGCTGGACGCCAGGACGCCGGAGGTGCTCAAGGAGGCCGCGACGGCGCTGGAGGCGTACGGCACGCGCGTGACGGCGCTGCCGGGGGATGTCACCGACGCGGGGCACCGGGCCGCTCTGGTCTCGGCGGCCTGGCGGCTGGGCGGGGTGGACCTGCTGGTCAGCAACGCGAGCGCGCTGGGCGCGGAGCCGCTGGTACGGCTGGAGGAGCTGCCGCTGGACGGGCTGCGGCGGGCCCTGGAGGTGAACGTCGTGGCCGCCCTGGGCCTGGTCCAGGAGGCGCTGCCGTTGCTGCGGGTGGCTCCGGCGGGCGCGGTGCTGACGGTCAGCTCGGACGCCGCGGCGGAGGCGTACGAGACCTGGGGCGGCTACGGGGCCTCCAAGGCGGCCCTGGACCAGTTGGCGGCGGTGCTGGGCGCCGAGGAGCCGGGGCTGCGGGTCTGGGCGGTCGATCCCGGGGACATGGCCACCGACCTGTACGCGGCGGCCGTACCGGACGACGACGATCCGCGGCCCGATCCGGTGCGTGTCGTGCCGGCGCTCCTGCGGCTGCTGGACGAGCGGCCGGCCGGCGGGCGGTACGGGGCTGTGGCGCTGCTGGAGGGAGTGCGATGACCCTCGTGCTGCGCGTACCGGAGGAATTGTCGGCCCGGGTGCCCGTCGAGCAGCGGGGGCCGGGGCTGGACCGGGACGGCGTACGGCTGCTGGTGTCGCGCGGCACCGAGGTGTCGCATCACGGGTTCCGGGAGCTGCCCGGGCTGCTGCGGGCCGGGGACCTGCTCGTCGTCAACACGTCCGTGACGCTGGCCGCCGCCGTCGACGGGCACATCGGGCGCGCGCCCGTGGTGGTGCACTTCTCGACGCGAGGGGACGACGGCCGGTGGGCGGTGGAGCTGCGGGACCCCGATGGCAGGGGCACCACGCGTCCCCGCGCGCGTGCGGGGACGCGCGCGGGGAAAGAGCGACAGGCGCCTCCTCCGGCGGACGGCGGCGGGGGCCGCGCCGGCTCCCTGCGGGGGACGGAGGTGCGGCTGCCGGAGGGGGCGCGTCTGGTGCTGGAGGAGCCGCTGAGCGCGCGTGGGGAGCGGCTGTGGTGGGCGCGGGTCTCGGGGGCCGACGTGCCCGTGGTGCTGCGGGAGCACGGGCGGCCCATCCGCTACTCCTACACGGAGCGGGACCAGCCGCTGTCCGTGTACCGGACGGTCTTCGCGCTGCCGTCCGAGGACGGGGCGGGCAGCGCGGAGATGCCGAGCGCGGCGCGGCCCTTCACGGCGCGGCTGGTGGCGGAGCTGGTGAGCCGCGGGGTGCAGTTCGCGCCGGTGACGCTGCACACGGGGGTGGCCTCGGCCGAGGCGCACGAGCCGCCGTATCCGGAGCGGTTCGTGGTGCCGGAGGCGTCGGCGCAGCTGGTCAACGCGGCCAGGGCGGGCGGCGGGCGGGTCGTGGCCGTGGGGACGACGGCCGTGCGGGCGGTGGAGTCGGCGGCCGGCGCGGACGGGGTCGTACGGGCCCGGGCCGGGTGGACCGACCTGGTCGTGACGCCGGAGCGCGGGGTGCGGGCGGTGGACGGTCTGCTGACGGGGCTGCACGACCCCGAGGCCTCGCATCTCCTGATGCTGGAGGCGGTGGCGGGGCGGGCGGCGATCGACCGGGGGCACGAGGCCGCGATGAAGGGGCGCTACCTGTGGCACGAGTTCGGCGACGCCCATCTCCTCCTGCCGTAGGAGGGCGCCACCAAGCCCCTCACGCACTGCATTG
Source organism: Streptomyces ambofaciens ATCC 23877 (assembly GCF_001267885.1). Lineage (NCBI taxonomy): Bacteria > Bacillati > Actinomycetota > Actinomycetes > Kitasatosporales > Streptomycetaceae > Streptomyces > Streptomyces ambofaciens. Next base: position 1,933,522 of record NZ_CP012382.1, read on the forward strand.
CTTCAGCAACCAATCGTGAGAACGGCGGGGGGTGGATGTGAGCCCTCGCATAGGGCGCACGTCACGTACGAAGGGGAGTAGGAGAACGACTCGTCCGTTTTGAGCGGGGCAGACGGTCCAGTCTGCCCCGTTTTGCCCTTCCCTGATCCACTACCCGGGATCGTACGTCACACCTTTGCCTCCGGATTTTGCGGCCGCTAAGAATTGCTCTCGTCGCTCAGCGCCGTGGGTTGTCGCCCCGCGGCGTTTGTGCCGGAAGCATCCCTGTCCCCACCGGACGAGAGCGACCTCCGCGCTATTCGAAGAGGTCTATCCCGCCATGCCCAAGAACATCTTCACCCGTGGTCATAGTCGTCCCCTGAACCGCACCCACAAGCTCGCGATCGCCGGTGTCGGCACGCTCGGCGCCGCCGCCGTCGCGCTCACCGCGGTCCCGGCCAGCGGGCAGACGACCACGAGCGAGGCCGCTCCGACGGCCAAGGTGGCGTACAGCACGAAGCAGATCCAGGACGTGCACGCCGGCGTCACCGGCCAGCTCGCCGGTGCCAGCCAGAAGGTCGCCTCCATCGAGGCGAAGAAGGAGGCTGCCGCGACCGCCAAGAAGGCCGCCGCGGCGAAGAAGGCGGCAGCCGAGAAGGCCGCCGCCAAGCGCGAGGCCAAGGAGACCGCCAGCCGGTCCGCCCAGCGCACCGAGGTCAAGAAGTCCTACCCGAACAACCTGGACGGCTGGATCCGCGAGGCCCGGGCCATCATGAAGAAGCACGGCATCCCCGGTTCCTACGAGGGCATCCACCGCAACATCATCCGGGAGTCCTCCGGCAACCCGAAGGCCATCAACGACTGGGACATCAACGCCATCAACGGCATCCCGTCGAAGGGCCTGCTCCAGGTCATCCCGCCGACGTTCGAGGCCTACCACGTGCCCGGCACCTCGAAGAACATCTACGACCCGGTCGCCAACATCGTCGCCGCGTGCAACTACGCCGCGGACAAGTACGGCACCATGGACAACGTCGACAGCGCGTACTGAGGTCAGCGCGGACCTCTTCACGCCGGCTCGAACCGGTACGCCGAAGGGCGGCACCCTCCTGACGGGGTGCCGCCCTTCGGGGCGTGGGATCGCGGTCTACTTGCGCATGACCTCCGGCTCGTGGCGGCGCAGGAAGCGCGCCACGAAGAACCCGCAGATCACGCCGAGGGCGATCAGCGCGGTCATGTCCATGGCCCAGGCGCCGACGGTGTGCTCCCACAGCGGGTCGTTCTCGGCCCCCTGCTCGGGCGGGCTGATCCGGTTGAAGTCCAGCGTGGCGCCGGCCGCGGCCACCGCCCAGCGCGAGGGCATCAGGTACGAGAACTGGTTGACGCCCACCGCGCCGTTCAGGGCGAAGAGGCAGCCGGTGAAGACGACCTGGATGATCGCGAACATCACCAGCAGCGGCATGGTCTTCTCGGCGGTCTTCACCAGCGCCGAGATGATCAGACCGAACATCATCGAGGTGAAGCCCAGCGCCATGATCGGCAGCGACAGCTCGACGAGGGTCAGGCCGCCGAGGACCAGCCCCTCCTCCGGGATCTCCCGGGTGGCGAAGCCGATGACGCCGACCAGCAGGCCCTGCAGCACGGTGATCATGCCGAGCACGAACACCTTGGACATCAGGTACGCCGAGCGCGACAGGCCGGTCGCGCGCTCCCGCTCGTAGATCACCCGTTCCTTGATGAGCTCGCGGACCGAGTTCGCGGCGCCCGCGAAGCAGGCACCGACCGCGAGGATCAGGAGCACCGTGGTCGCGGTGCCGTTCGGGATGATCCGGCCGGTCTGCGGATTGGCCGGGTTGGGCAGCAGACCCTTGTCGGCGTCGATGAGCAGGCTCACCGCCCCCAGCACGGCCGGCAGGATCACCATCAGGGCGAGGAAGCCCTTGTCGGACACGATCACCGAGACATAGCGGCGCACCAGCGTGACGAACTGCGACATCCAGCCCTGCGGCTTCGGCGGCTTCATCGCGTGCATGGCGGGCACCTGTACGGCCTGCGGCGCGACGGCGTCGATGTCCGCGGCGTACATCTGGTAGTGCTGCGAGCCCTTCCAGCGGCCCGCCCAGTCGTAGTCGCGGTAGTTCTCGAAGGCGGAGAAGACGTCGGCCCAGGTGTCGTAACCGAAGAAGTTCAGCGCCTCCTCCGGCGGACCGAAGTAGGCCACCGAGCCGCCCGGCGCCATCACCAGGAGCTTGTCGCAGATCGCCAGCTCGGCCACGGAGTGGGTGACGACGAGGACCGTACGGCCGTCGTCGGCCAGGCCGCGCAGCAGCTGCATGACGTCGCGGTCCATGCCCGGGTCGAGGCCGGAGGTCGGCTCGTCCAGGAAGATCAGCGACGGCTTGGTGAGCAGCTCCAGGGCGACGGACACGCGCTTGCGCTGGCCGCCGGACAGGGAGGTGACCTTCTTGTCCCGGTGGATGTCCAGCTTGAGCTCGCGCAGCACCTCGTCTATGCGGGCGTCGCGCTCGGCGGCCGTGGTGTCGGCCGGGAAGCGGAGCTTCGCCGCGTACTTGAGGGCCTTCTTGACGGTCAGCTCCTTGTGCAGGATGTCGTCCTGCGGGACCAGACCGATGCGCTGCCGCAGCTCGGCGAACTGCTTGTACAGGTTGCGGTTGTCGTAGAGCACTTCGCCCTGGTCGGCGGGCCGGTAGCCGGTGAGCGCCTTGAGCAGGGTCGACTTGCCGGAGCCGGAGGGGCCGATGACCGCGATCAGCGACTTCTCGGGTACGCCGAAGGAGACGTCCTTGAGGATCTGCTTGCCGCCGTCGACCGTGACGGTCAGGTGGCGGGCGGAGAAGGAGACCTCACCGGTGTCGACGAACTCCTCGAGCCGGTCCCCGACGATCCGGAACGTCGAGTGGCCGACGCCGACGACGTCGGTCGGACCGAGCAGCTGGGAGCCGCCCTTGGCGATCGGCTGACCGTTGACGTACGTGCCGTTGTGCGAACCCAGGTCGCGGATCTCCATGCGCCCGTCGGGCGTCGAGTGGAACTCCGCGTGGTTGCGGGAGACCTGCAGGTCGGAGACGACCAGCTCGTTCTCCAGGGCGCGGCCGATGCGCATCACGCGGCCGAGCGAGAACTGGTGGAACGTGGTCGGGCTGCGGTCGCCGTGCACCGGCGGCGCCCCCGCCGCGCCACCGGGTCCCTGCTGCTGGGGGAAGTGCGGCGCGCCCTGCTGCGGCTGCGGCTGCTGCTGCTGCCAGCCGGCCTGCTGCTGCGCGTGCGGCGCGGGCTGGTGGTGGTGCGGGGCCTGGTGCTGCGGAGCTTGATGCTGCGGCGTCTGGTGCTGCGGCGTCTGGTGTTGCGGCTCCTGCGCGGCGTACGGCTGCTGTTGCGGCTGGGCTTGCGGCGTGGCGGCGGCGGCCTGGGCGCCGGTCAGGCTCACGCGCGGCCCGTCGGTGGCGTTACCGAGGTTCAGCACCGAGCCGGCGCCGAGCTCCGTCCGCTGGATCCGCTGACCGTGCACGAACGTGCCGTTGGTGCTGCCGTGATCCTCGACGACCCAGACGCGGCCGTCGAAGCTGATCGTGGCGTGCCGCCAGGAGACCCTGGCGTCGTCGAAGACAAGTTCCCCCTGCGGATCGCGCCCGAGCGCGTATGACCGGGACGGATCGAGCGTCCAGGTCCGTCCATTTGATTCCAGTACGAGTTCCGGCACTCCATGCCCCACTGAGTTGTCCCCCGATGTACCCCCGTCGCGGGGAGTCTAGGGATGTCGAACATCGGGGGGAACTATTTCAGGCTCGGCCCCCTGACCGAAAGTCGGGCCTTGTGAAGACCGCGTAGGCGCCCAGCCCCCGTTTCCGCCGAGGGGGTTGAAACCTGTCCGGAGAGTGGTAATCCACGCGAGAGGGACATGCGCGGCAGCTCCGCCGCGTCGCGGATCGGGGGGTCTGCCCATGAGCGCGTCCACGAACACGACCGCCGAGGGGTACGGGACGAGGGTGCCCTGGGGTGACGTCCTGATGTCGGCGATCGCCTCTGTGAGCTGGGCGTTGATCGGGATGGCGGGTACGGCGGCCCTCGGGCTGCATCTGCTGGGGGCGGACGCCGCCGGTTCGCTGGGGCCGATGACCGCGGCGGTCGTGGCCCTGGGAGCGGGTGGCGCGGTGACGCCGGCCGGAGATGTGTCCGCCTTCGGACTGAAAGGGGCGGAGGCGCACACGGCCATCGAGATCACGCCACTGGGCGTCGGCCTGGTCGGTGCCCTGTTCCTGACCTTCTTCTTCCTACGGTCCCTGCGCCTGGCCGGAGTTGTGGTCGCGCCGGCCGAACTCCTCGCGCGCGCGGGTGCGGTGATCGCCCTGTTCGTGGCGATGACGGGCGGGCTGGCCTGGGTGGGGCACGACGTCGTCACGATCGACGGCGGCTCGCTGGGTCTCGACGACCTGCCTGGTGGTGACGGGAGCGGGGGTGGCGCTGGCGGTGGCGGTGGCGGTGGCGGTGGCGGTGGCGTCGAGATTCCGGGTGTCGGGGACATCGGGGACATCGGGGGGCTGCTGCCCGACCGGATCGGTGATCTCGTCGGCGCCGAGGCCGCGGTCGGCTTCACCGTCGACACGGTGCCGACGTTGCTGGGGGGATTGGTCTGGTCCGCCGGGGTTCTGCTGATCGCATTGCTGGCCTCGCGCCGCACTCCCCTGCCGCGTGGGTGTGAGGTCGTGCACCGTGTGGTGCGGCCGGCCGTGTCCGCCCTGGTCACGGTCGCGCTGACGGCGGTGGCGGCCGGCATCGCGGCGGCCGCCTACGCGGCGATCGGCGACGACCATCCGCGACGGATCGCCGGGGCGGCGCTGCTGGGCGCGCCGAACGGGGTCTGGCTGGGCGTTCCGATCGGCCTGCTCGTGCCGTGGGAGGGGCGGGCCACCGGTGAGCTGGTCCGGGTCCTGCCCGACCCGCTGGACGAGCTGCTGACCGCAGGCGCCGACGAGCCGGTCACGCTCGGGCGGCTGGCCGAGCTGGACGGACGGGTGTGGCTGCTGGGCGTGGCGGTGGTGCTGATGATGCTGCTGGCCGGGGTGCTGACGGCGGTACGGACACCGGTGGCACCGGACGACGCGCGCTCCCCCGGTCTCGCCGCGCGGTGCGCGCTGCGGCTGGGTCTGGCGACCGCGCCGGCCTTGCTCCTGCTGGCCCGGCTGACGGAGGTGTCCGTGGACGCCTCGCTGTCGGTCCTCGGCGTCGACGCCTTCGGTGCGGGCATCGACCTGCACGGCCATCTGGGCGCGGCACTGCTGCTGGGCGCCGTGTGGGGTGCGGCGGCGGGGTTCGCCGGGGCGCTGCTGGCACGGGCGACCGGGGCGACCGGGGCACGCGCCACGGCGTTGGCACGGGGTGCCGGGGTGTCCGGGGTGGGCGCGGCGGGCGCGGCAGGTGGGGTGAGCGGGGTAGGCGGGGCGGGCTGGGTGGGCGGGGGTGCGGGCGCTGTGGGTTACGCGGGGCCGCCCCTGGAGCCGTACGGGCCGGGTGTTCCGCACCGTCCGCCCGGTCCCGGCACCCCTCCGTATCCGCGGGCCCCGGAGGAGGCGCGCGGGCCCGAAGACGCGCGACCGCCCGGGTCCCCCACTCCGTCAGCGCCCGAGGGGGCGGGGTGGCCACCTGGTACCGGACGACCGGCTCCCCCGCGCCGGCCGAGCGGGGATACGGGGCCGGGGTCGCGCGACGCGTGGGGACAGGTGCCCGGCAGCGCTGGGCGGGGGCCCGGCAGCTCGGGGCAGGGGCCCGGCAGCTCGGGGCAGGGGCCCGGCAGCTCGGGGCAGGGGCCCGGCAGCTCGGGGCAGGGGTGGAGCGGTGCGCCGGGACCGTCGCCCGGCTACCCGGGGCAGGAGCCTCGCGGCACGCCGGGGCAGGGGCCCGGCCACGCCCAGCAGGAGCGGCGCGGTCCGTCAGGGCAGGGGCCCGGTGACGTCCGGCCGGGGCACGGGCCCTCGGGGCAGGGACCCGAAGGCGCAGGGCACAGCCGGGGTGGCTCGCAGGGGGGAGGCGGTGGCGAGGAGCAGCCCGACCACGGCGAGCGGCGGCCGGGTGACGGCGTCCACGACGCCCCCACCGTGGCCGGGGCACCGTCGCCGGAAACGCCGCGGCGTCCTCCGCGGCCCGGCGCGCGCCCGGGGGACCGTGCACAGGGCCGCTGGGGCGAGGACCCGCCTCCGCCGCCTCCCCCGCCTCCGGCGCCCCCGCGGCGCCCCAGGGGCGGGCGGTGAGAGCAACGGCCGAGCCGATCGGCCCGGCTGAGCCCGGCGGGCTGAGCTCGGTCGCTTCGACCGAGCTCGGCCCTGGCGCGGCCCAGCCCGACGCAGCTCAGCCGAGCCCGACCCAGCTCGGCGCAGTCCCGCTCGGCCCGACCCGGCCGGGCTCAGCCCAGCCCCGAGCAGCCCCGGCCCAGCGCGGCCCCGGTCCGGCCCCGGCCCGGCGTGGCGGCTCCGTCGAGGACCGCGTGCTGAGGATCTCGACGTCCTCCGACCCCCGGGCTCGTTCGGCGGACCGTCCACCGCCCCTAGCCCATCGCACACCGCCCGTGGGACGAAGGGCCGCCCCCGCCTGCGTCGGGCCCGGCGTCGGCCGCCCCGCGCTGTCCGTCAGGCGGACCTCAGCGGCGGGAGGCACCGAGTGCCGGATACGGTTGGACCACCATGAGCGCTTCGCAGACCTCTGACGTTCCCACGCTTCTCGTCAAGATCTTCGGCAAGGACCGACCGGGCATCACGGCCGGCCTGTTCGACACCCTCGCCGCCTACTCCGTCGACGTGGTCGACATCGAGCAGGTCGTCACCCGTGGCCGGATCGTGCTGTGCGCGCTCGTGACCGAGCCGCCCGAGGGTCTGGAGGGGGATCTGCGGGCGACCGTCCACAGCTGGGCGGAGTCGCTGAAGATGCAGGCGGAGATCATCTCCGGTATCGGCGACAACCGGCCGCGCGGTCTCGGCCGGTCCCTGGTCACGGTGCTCGGCCACCCGCTCACCGCCGAGGCGACGGCCGCCATAGCGGCCCGGATCACCGAGTCCGGCAGCAACATCGACCGCATTTTCCGGCTGGCGAAGTATCCGGTGACCGCCGTCGAGTTCGCGGTGTCCGGCGTGGAGACCGAACCGCTGCGCACCGCGCTGGCCACCGAGGCCGCGGCGCTGGGTGTGGACATCGCCGTCGTGTCGGCGGGGCTGCACCGGCGGGCGCAGCGCCTGGTCGTGATGGACGTGGACTCCACACTGATCCAGGACGAGGTCATCGAGCTGTTCGCCGCGCACGCCGGCTGCGAGGACAAGGTCGCGGAGGTCACGGCGGCCGCGATGCGCGGGGAGCTGGACTTCGAGCAGTCGCTGCACGCGCGGGTGGCCCTGCTGGCGGGGCTGGACGCCTCCGTGGTGGACAAGGTGCGCAGCGAGGTACGGCTGACGCCCGGTGCCCGCACCCTGATCCGTACGCTGAAGCGGCTCGGCTACCAGGTGGGGGTCGTCTCCGGCGGCTTCACCCAGGTCACCGACGACCTGAAGGAACGGCTGGGGCTGGACTTCGCCCAGGCCAACACGCTGGAGATCGTCGACGGGAAGCTGACCGGCCGGGTCACCGGGGAGATCGTGGACCGTGCGGGCAAGGCCCGGCTGCTGCGCCGGTTCGCCGCCGAGGCGGGCGTGCCGCTGTCGCAGACCGTGGCGATCGGTGACGGGGCCAATGATCTGGACATGCTGAACGCGGCCGGCCTCGGCGTCGCCTTCAACGCCAAGCCGGTGGTGCGCGAGGCGGCGCACACCGCCGTGAACGTGCCCTTCCTGGACACGGTCCTGTACCTCCTCGGCATCACCCGCGAGGAGGTCGAGGCGGCGGACACGCTGGACGAGGACCCCGGCGAGAACGTCGGCCTGCCGCTCGACCGGATCTGACCCGGAGCGGCCCGGTCCGCCTGGGGCCGACCGGGCCCTTTCGGGTGGGGACGGATCAGTCGGTGGGCGCCCAGTAGCCGGCCAGGGAGGCGATCCCCGGTTCCACGTCCTTCCAGGAGCCCGTGAAGGTCAGGACGGCGAAGGCGGCGGTCGGGAAGCCACGGTGGCCCATCCGCTCACGGACGTCTCCCTCGGCCGAGCCGGCCAGGATCTCGGCCAGTCCCTCCATGCCCGGGTTGTGCCCGATCACCAGCACGTTCCGCAGGTCGTCGGGGGTCTCGTTGAGCACGGCGATCAGTTCGCCGGGTGAGGCCTCGTAGACCCGCTCCTCGTAGACGGTTTTCGGCCGGTGCGGGAACTCCTGGACGGCGAGCTTCCAGGTCTCGCGGGTCCGGGTGGAAGTCGAGCACAGGGCCTGGTCGAAGGCGATGCCGGTGTCCGCCAGCCGGCGTCCGGCCTCTGCGGCGTCCTTGCGGCCCCGATCGGCGAGCGGCCGCTCGTGGTCGGTCACCTGTGGCCAGTCGGCTTTCGCATGCCGGAAAAGGACGATCCTGCGGGGTTCTGCGACGCTCATGTAATCCAGCTTCGCATGAAACAGGCCATGGGGCGCTGGGAGTTGACATGCCGATTCACCACCGGCCTCACCTGCGGACGTGCGACCGGCCGCCGATCCGCGTCAGCGCGCGGTCAGCTCCCGCAACCGCTCCAGAAGATGCGCGGTGGCGGGCTCACCGGCGGCGGCCGCGTGGGCGTCCACGGGATTGAGGATCATCAGGAGCAGCACGACGAAGGCCAGGACGGGCAGGGCCAGGGCCCACCAGGGCAGCCGTACCTCGACGCCGCCCCGGTTCACCTGGGGAGGCCGGGTGGGGGAAGGGGCCGACATGAGTGCCTCCGCTGGTTCGAGCGTCCCTGGTCCGGGCTCCGCGCCCGCCTGTCGCGGGCACAACTCGAAACTACGGAATCCGCGGGCTCCAACCCATCCGGAAGTCCACCCACTTGACCCTGACCCCTACCCCCTAGGGGATGGTGGGGTTAACCCCACCATCGGGCGGGCGGGGCCGGGGTCACGGCGAGGCGATCGTCGCGATGACGCCGATGATCACGAAGATCGCGAGGAAGGCACCGAAGACGATCAGCATTTTCTTCTGGCCGTGCTGGGGGTTCGGGTCGAGGACTGGCATACGGCAAGTCTCGCATCCGCCGCCGGGGCCGGGGCGGGCGGGCCGGTAACGGCACCCCGACCGGGGGACGCGGCCGACGGACCCGTACGTGATGGCCGAGGGGCCCGTACGCAGCGGCCGACGGGCCGGTGCCCGCGGCGACGGCCGGAGCACGGCACAGCGGATCGGCACCGGCACCCCGCACCACCGGCCGGTACGAGCGGGCCGGATCAGCGCGCCGCTTCCTCCTCCACCGTGCGGTCACGCCCCGCCAGGACGCCCACCACGATCTGCGGCACCATCAGGGCGCTCATCAGGGCGATCGGCAGACCCCAGCCGCCGCTGTGCTGGTAGAGCACGCCCACCAGCAGCGGACCCGGGATGGAGATCAGGTAGCCGGTGCTCTGGGCGAAGGCGGACAGCTGGGCGACGCCCGCGCCCGTCCTCGCCCGCATCCCGACCATGGTCAGCGCGAGCGGGAAGGCGCAGTTCGAGACGCCGAGCAGCAGGGCCCAGACCCAGGCGCCGCCGGCCGGGGCGAAGTACAGCCCGGCGTATCCGGCGAGTCCGCACACGCCCAGCACGACCACGATGGGGCCCTGGTGGGGCAGGCGCGTGGCCACGCGGGGGATGACGAAGGCGAGCGGCACGCCCATCATCATGATGACGGCGAGCAGCAGCCCGGCGGTGCCCGCGGAGACGCCCGCGTCCCGGAAGATCTGCGCCATCCAGCCCATGGTGATGTAGGCGGCCGTGGCCTGGAGGCCGAAGAAGACGGCGAGCGCCCAGGCCGTACGGCTGCGGGTGATCCGCAGCGGAGGCTGCTCGGCGGCCTGCCGCGCCGGCCCGTCCGCGTGCGCGGCCCCGGCCTCCCCGGCGCCGTCCCCGGACGCACCGGACGCGGTCCGCGGCGTGGTCGGCCCCGTCCGCTGCCGCACGAACGGGAGCCACGGCAGGACCGCCGCCGCCCCCAGCACGGCCCACACCGCGAGGCCGGGCTGCCAGTCGCCGCCCAGCGCGCTCGTCACGGGCACGGTCGCCGCGGCGGCGATCGAGGTGCCGAAGGCGAGGGCCATCGAGTACAGGCCGGTCATGGAGCCGACCCGGTCCGGGAAGAAGCGCTTGACGATGACCGGCATCAGGACGTTGCTGACCGCGATGCCCATCAGCGCGAGGGCGGTGCCGGCCAGGAAGCCCGCGGTGCCGCCGGCGAACGGACGTATCAGCAGGCCGGCGGTGATGGCGACCATGCCGGCGCAGACCACCGCGCCGGGGCCGAAGCGGCGGGCCAGCCGCGGGGCGGTGACGCCGAAGACGGCGAAGCAGAGCGGGGGCACGGAGGTGAGCAGTCCGGCCACGCTGCCGCTCATGCCGAGCCCGTCGCGGACCTCCTCCAGGAGAGCGCCCAGGCTGGTGATGGCGGGGCGCAGGTTGAGCGCGGCCAGCACGATGCCCAGGAGGAGCAGGCGGGTCGTCCACGTCGTCCACGGGCGCGTACCCGCCGCTTCGGGCGCCTCGCCGGGTGCTCGGGGGGCGCGCGTCGGCGACTCGCCGAGGGGCGTGGACCTGCGGGGTTTCGTCCGCGTCTCCGTCCGGGTTTCGTCACTAGCCATGAGACCCATCATAGAATCATGGGATGATTGGTTGTCCACTCGTGTGCGAAGGTGAGCCATGCCCCTGAGCCATCCCCGCCGTTCGGCGCTGTCCGAGCAGGTCATCGCGGCGCTGCGCCAGCAGATCGCCTCGGGCGAGTGGCCGGTGGGCTCCCGCATCCCGACGGAGCCCGAGCTGGTCGAGCAGCTCGGCGTCGCCCGCAACACGGTCCGTGAGGCGGTCCGCGCGCTGGCCCACAACGGCCTGCTGGACATCCGCCAGGGCTCCGGCACGTACGTCGTGGCGACCAGTGAGCTGGCGGGCGTGATGCAGCGCCGCTTCGCCGACGCCGATCCGCGCCACATCGCCGAGCTGCGTTCCACCCTGGAGTCCGCCGCGGCCCGGCTCGCCGCCGAGCGGCGCACGGAGAAGGACCTCAAGCAGCTCGACGCGCTGCTGGTGCGGCGTGAGGAGGCCTGGCACTCGGGCGACACGGAGGCGTTCGTGACGGCGGACGCGACCTTCCACCTGGCCGTCGTGGCCGCCTCGCACAACGACGTGATGACCGCCATGTACGCGGATCTGGGCGAGGTGATGCGGGACTGGCTGCGGGTGGACGTCGGCAGCGAGCTGACGCCGGAGACGCACATGGACCACACGCGCCTGGTCGACGCGATCCGCGCGGGGGACGCCGGGACCGCCGGGACGGAGGCGGCCGGCTACCCGTTCGTGTGCCGCCCGGGCCGGGTCAGCTCCCGCGAGCGTGGCTGACCCAGGCCGACCGGACCTCGTTCCAGCACCGTCCGTCCAGACGTACGGTCTGCGCGGGGCCCGCCGGGACCGCCGGACCGTCGCTGTCCAGGTCCCACCAGTCGGCGCACTCTATGTGCAGGCGCACGTGGTCGACCTGCGGGTAGGGATTGTGGCAGTGGGCGGTGACGTCGGAGTCGTCGACACGGACCCTGCACTCGGCCCCGAACGGCTCCGCCGACGCCGCGTCCCCGGCGTCCCCGGCGTCCCCGGTGTCCCCGGCGGGCAGGCGCGCGTAGGACACCGCTTCGTACGGCAGGAAGAGCACCCAGGCGAGGGCGACGGTCGCTGTGGCCAGGCGGTGGAGTGGACGCACAAGGGACCTCCTCGGCCGTACGGGGGGAGGGACAGCGCGTGGTGAACCCGTACCCCAGCGTGCGCCGCCGCCCGCCCGGCCGCCCGGCCGGCTGGGCCGAACGGGTGACATGCCGGGGGCCCGCACCCCGGTGGGATGCGGGCCCCGGAAGGACGACCGGTCAGGCACCGATGGCGTGCAGGCCGCCGTCGACGTGGACGATCTCGCCCGTGGTCTTCGGGAACCAGTCGCTCAGCAGCGCGACGACACCGCGGCCGGCCGGCTCCGGGTCCTTGAGGTCCCACTCCAGCGGGGAGCGGTCGTCCCACACCGAGGCCAGCTCGCTGAAGCCCGGGATGGACTTGGCGGCCATGGAGCCGAGCGGGCCGGCCGAGACCAGGTTGCAGCGGATGTTCTGCTTGCCCAGGTCACGGGCCATGTAGCGGCTGGTGGCCTCCAGGGCGGCCTTGGCCGGGCCCATCCAGTCGTACTGCGGCCAGGCGAACTGCGCGTCGAAGGTGAGGCCGACGACCGAGCCGCCGTTCTGCATCAGCGGCAGACAGGCCATGGTCAGCGACTTCAGGGAGTACGCCGAGACGTGCATGGCGGTGGCGACCGACTCGAACGGCGTGTTGAGGAAGTTGCCGCCGAGGGCGTCCTGCGGGGCGAAGCCGATGGAGTGGACGACGCCGTCCAGGCCGCCGAGCTCCTCGCCGACGATGTCGGCCAGGCGGCCGAGGTGCTCGTCGTTGGTGACGTCGAGCTCGATGACCTTGGTGGGCTTGGGCAGCTTCTTGGCGATGCGCTCGGTCAGCGTCGGCCGCGGGAACGCGGTGAGGATGACCTCGGCCCCCTGCTCCTGGGCCAGCTTGGCGGTGTGGAAGGCGATGGAGGCCTCCGTCAGCACACCGGTGATCAGGACGCGCTTGCCCTCGAGAATTCCGCTCATGGTGATCAGTGACCCATTCCCAGTCCGCCGTCAACGGGAATGACGGCTCCAGTGATGTACGAGGCGTCGTCCGAGGTGAGGAACCGCACCGTCGCGGCGATCTCCTCCGGCTGCGCGTACCGGCCGAGCGGCACCTGCGACACGATGCCGGCCCGCTGCTCGTCGGTGAGCACCTTGGTCATGTCCGTGTCGACGAAGCCCGGCGCGACGACGTTGAAGGTGATGTTGCGCGAGCCCAGCTCACGGGCGAGGGAGCGCGCGAAGCCGACCAGGCCGGCCTTGGAGGCGGCGTAGTTCGCCTGCCCCGCGGAGCCGAGCAGCCCGACCACCGACGAGATGAGCACGACGCGGCCCTTCTTGGCGCGCAGCATGCCGCGGTTGGCGCGCTTGACCACACGGAAGGTGCCGGTGAGGTTGGTTTCGACGACGGAGGTGAAGTCCTCCTCGGACATGCGCATGAGGAGCTGGTCCTTGGTGACGCCGGCGTTGGCGACCAGGACCTCGACGGGGCCGTGCGCGTCCTCGATCTCCTTGTACGCCCGCTCCACCTGCTCACTGTCGGTGATGTCGCACCTGACGGCGAGGCAGCCCAATTCGGTCAGGGCCTCCGGCGGCTCACCCGAGCGGTACGTGATGGCGACCTTGTCACCGGCGTCGGCGAATGCGCGGGCGATGGCGAGGCCGATGCCCCGGTTGCCTCCGGTGACGAGAACCGAGCGGCTCAACGGATCACCCTTTCCATAGCGTTCTGGTACCCGCCCGAAACACCCGGTCGACGGGCGGCGATGACAGGCGGCTTCCTCGAAAACCTATCGGTCCGCCCCTGTCCGCAGAGAATCGGGCACCCACAGTGGCTTACGGGGCTGACTGTCGGGTCCCTACAGAAAGGGCGCCGTGGTGGGCGTCCCGCCCGGCGCGAAAGGTGTGGTCCCCGTACGCCCTCACGCGACATGATGCGGCGCAGTCCCCGGTGTCGCGGCAGACGACCGGTCACGTCGACAGAAAGAGACGCAGGTGCCTCATAGCATCGACGAAGCCTTCACGGCACTCCCCCTACGCGCCCTCGCCGACGCCGCCCTGGCACGCGCGCGTGCCCTCGGCGCCGAGCACGCGGACTTCCGGCTGGAGCGGGTGCGCAGCGCCTCCCGGCGCCTGAGGGACGCCAAGCCCGCCGGGTCCTCGGACACCACCGACCTCGGGTACGCGGTGCGCGTGGTACACGGCGGTACGTGGGGCTTCGCGTCCGGCGTGGACCTGACGATGGACGCCGCCGCCAAGGTCGCCTCGCAGGCGGTGGCGATGGCGAAGCTGTCCGCGCAGGTGATCAGGGCGGCCGGATCGGACGAGCACGTGGAGCTGGCCGACGAGCCCGTGCACGCCGACCGGACGTGGATCTCGTCGTACGGGATCGATCCGTTCACCGTGCCCGACACGGAGAAGTCGGCCCTGCTGGCCGACTGGAGCGCCCGGCTGCTGGCGGCCGACGGGGTGGACCACGTGGACGCCTCGCTGCTCACCGTGCACGAGAACAAGTTCTACGCCGACACCGCCGGGACCGTGACCACCCAGCAGCGAGTGCGGCTGCACCCGGTGCTCACGGCCGTGTCGGTGGACGACTCCAGCGGGGAGTTCGACTCCATGCGGACGCTGGCGCCGCCCGCCGGGCGCGGGTGGGAGTACCTGACCGGCACCGGCTGGGACTGGGACGCCGAGCTGGCCGAGATCCCCGAGCTGCTCGCCGAGAAGATGCGCGCGCCGAGCGTCGAGGCGGGGCTGTACGACCTGGTGGTGGACCCGTCCAACCTGTGGCTGACCATCCACGAGTCGATCGGCCACGCCACCGAGCTGGACCGCGCGCTCGGCTACGAGGCCGCCTACGCCGGCACCTCCTTCGCCACCTTCGACCAGCTCGGCACGTTGCGCTACGGCTCGGAGCTGATGAACGTCACGGGCGACCGCACCGCCGAACACGGGCTCGCGACCATCGGGTACGACGACGAGGGGGTCGAGGGCCAGTCCTGGGACCTCGTGAAGGACGGCACGCTGGTGGGGTACCAGCTCGACCGGCGGATCGCGCGGCTGACCGGGTTCGAGCGGTCCAACGGGTGCGCCTACGCCGACTCCCCCGCCCATGTGCCCGTGCAGCGCATGGCCAACGTGTCGCTGCGGCCGGATCCCGGGGGACTGTCGACGGAGGACCTGATCGGCGGCGTGGACCGCGGGATCTACGTCGTCGGCGACCGGTCCTGGTCCATCGACATGCAGCGCTACAACTTCCAGTTCACCGGTCAGCGGTTCTTCCGGATCGAGAACGGGCGGCTCGCCGGTCAGCTGCGGGACGTGGCCTACCAGGCGACGACGACCGACTTCTGGGGGTCCATGGCGGCCGTCGGCGGCCCGCAGACGTACGTCCTGGGCGGTGCCTTCAACTGCGGCAAGGCCCAGCCGGGCCAGGTCGCGGCGGTCTCCCACGGCTGCCCGTCCGCCCTCTTCAAGGGAGTCAACATCCTCAACACCACCCAGGAGGCGGGTCGATGAGCGCGCGCACGAACAAGCCGCACGAGATCGTCGAGCGGGCCCTGGAGCTGTCCCGGGCGGACGGCTGCGTCGTCATCGCCGACGAGGAGTCCACGGCCAACCTGCGCTGGGCGGGCAACGCGCTCACCACCAACGGCGTCACGCGCGGGCGCACGCTCACCGTCGTCGCCACCGTCGACGGCCGGGAGGGCTCGGCCACCGGGGTCGTCTCGCGGTCGGCCGTGACGGTGGACGAGCTGGAGCCCCTGGTGCGCGCCGCCGAGTCCGCCGCGCGTGGCGCCGGACCGGCCGAGGACGCGCAGCCACTGGTCACGGACGTGCCCGCCTCGCCCGACTTCACCGACGCGCCCGCCGAGACCTCGTCCGCCGTGTTCGCCGACTTCGCGCCGGCCCTCGGGGAGGCGTTCGCCCGCGCGCGTGCGGGCGGCCGGGAGCTGTACGGCTTCGCCAACCACGAGCTGACGTCGACCTATCTGGGTACGTCGACCGGGCTGCGGCTGCGGCACGACCAGCCGAACGGGACGCTGGAGCTGAACGCCAAGTCGCCGGACCGCACCCGGTCGGCGTGGGCGGGGCGTTCCACGCGTGACTTCAAGGACGTCGACGCGGCGGCCCTCGACGCCGAGCTGGCCGTACGGCTCGGTTGGGCCGAGCGGCGCGTGGAGCTGCCCGCCGGACGGTACGAGACGCTGCTGCCGCCGACCGCGGTCGCGGACCTGCTGATCTACCAGTACTGGTCGGCCTCGGGGCGGGACGCGGCCGAGGGGCGCACGGTGTTCTCGAAGCCCGGCGGCGGCACGCGCGTCGGCGAACGGCTCGGCGAGCTGCCGCTGACCCTGCGCAGCGACCCGCACGAGCCCGGTCTCGAGTGCGCCCCCTTCGTGGTCGCCCACTCCTCGGGCGGTGACCAGTCGGTGTTCGACAACGGACTGCCGGCCGGGGCCACCGACTGGATCCGCGCGGGCGAGCTGCACCGGCTGACGACCACCCGGCACAGCGCCGGGTTGACCGGGCTGCCGGTGGCGCCGGCGCTCGGCAACCTCGTCCTGGACGGCGGCACCGACCGCTCCCTGGAGGAGATGGTCGCCTCCACCGGACGCGGCCTGCTGCTCACCTGCCTCTGGTACATCCGCGAGGTCGACCCGGCGACGCTGCTGCTGACCGGGCTGACCCGGGACGGCGTCTACCTCGTGGAGGACGGCGAGGTCGTCGGCGAGGTGAACAACTTCCGGTTCAACGAGTCGCCGGTCTCCCTGCTGGGCCGGGCCACGGAGGCCGGGCGCACGGAGAAGACGCTGCCCAGGGAGTGGGGCGACTGGTTCACCAGGGCCGCGATGCCCGCGCTGCGCATCCCCGATTTCAATATGAGCTCTGTCAGCCAGGGCGTATAACCTCGTACCCGCACACGAGACCATTCGAGGAGACACGAGAACCGTGACGGACATCGTCGACGAGCTGAAGTGGCGTGGGCTGTTCGCCCAGTCCACCGATGAGGATGCTTTGCGCAAGGCGCTCGCGGACGGTCCCGTCACGTTCTATTGCGGGTTCGACCCGACCGCGCCCTCCCTGCACGTGGGGCACCTGGTGCAGGTGCTCACCGTGCGCCGGCTCCAGCAGGCCGGTCACCGGCCGCTGGCGCTGGTCGGCGGGGCCACGGGCCAGATCGGCGACCCGCGGCCGACCGCGGAGCGCACGCTGAACTCGCCGGAGACCGTCGCGGGCTGGGTCGAGCGGCTGCGCGGCCAGATCGAGCCGTTCCTGTCCTTCGAGGGCGAGAACGCGGCCGTGATGGTCAACAACCTCGACTGGACCGAGGGGCTCTCCGCCATCGAGTTCCTGCGGGACATCGGCAAGCACTTCCGGGTCAACAAGATGCTGACCAAGGACTCCGTCGCCCGGCGGCTGGAGTCCTCCGAGGGCATCAGCTACACGGAGTTCAGCTACCAGCTGCTCCAGGCGATGGACTTCCTCCAGCTCTACCGGAGGTACGGCTGCACGATGCAGCAGGGCGGCAGCGACCAGTGGGGCAACCTCACGGCCGGCCTGGACCTGCTGCACCGGCTGGAGCCGGACTCCACCGTCCACGCCTACGCGACGCCGCTGATGACGAAGGCGGACGGCACCAAGTTCGGCAAGACCGAGGGCGGCGCGGTCTGGCTGGACCCGGAGATGACGACGCCGTACGCGTTCTACCAGTTCTGGCTGAACGTGGACGACCGGGACATCTCGACGTACCTGCGCATCCTGTCCTTCCGCTCCCGCGAGGAGCTGGAGGAGCTGGAGCGGCAGACCGAGGAGCGTCCGCAGGCCCGGGCCGCGCAGCGCGCGCTGGCCGAGGAGCTGACGACGCTGGTGCACGGCGCCGACCAGACGGCCGCCGTGATCGCCGCCTCCAAGGCCCTCTTCGGCCAGGGCGACCTCGCGGAGCTGGACGACAGGACGCTGGCCGCGGCCCTCTCCGAGGTGCCGCACGTCAAGGTCACCGAGCTGGGCCCGGTCGTGGACCTGTTCGCCGAGGTCGGCCTGGTCGCCAGCAAGTCCGCCGCGCGCCGCACGGTCAAGGAGGGCGGCGCCTACGTGAACAACGTCAAGGTCGCCGGCGAGGACGCGGTCCCCGCCCGGGAGGACCTGCTGCACGGGCGCTGGCTGGTGCTGCGCCGCGGCAAGAAGAACCTGGCCGCGGTGGAGCTCGCCGGCGCCTGAGACCGGACGCGGGGGCGGCCTCCGGCGCCACGAGGCCGCCGGAGGCCGCCCCCGCGCCGTACGGCCGTCGGGCTCGTACGGGTCGCGCGGACCGTCAGGCCCGTTCGCGCCGCTTGTTGCCCCGTACCGCCATGTAGATCGCGTCGCCGACGGCGACGATGATGATCGCGGCCACCAGCTGGAAGATGTGCCGCCACCAGTCGATGCCGGAGGTCGCGTCCACGCCGGCCGCCCGGGCGATCGCGTTGCCGGCGATGGCGCCCAGCATGCCGAAGATGGTGGTCAGCCACAGAGGGCTGTGCTGCTTCCCGGGAATGATCGCCTTGGCGATCAGACCCAGCACGAATCCGACGATGATCGCCCACAACCAGCCCATGACTTCCTCCTCATACGGCTCAACGCGAGCATTAGCGCCAGTCTTCGGTCGTACCGCGATCGGCGCATGCCGGGTACGGCCGAACGGGGGACCGGACCGCGCGTGCCGCGCGGTCCTTGGGAGCGCAGTGGGGGGGTGCCCCGGTCTCGTGGACGGCGCAGGTGCGGCGTAACGTGGAGAGTCGTCCGGGACCGGAGTCCCCGAGCGGCCGCGGACGGAAGCGGGGCGGGGAGAGTCCGATGCGGGCGGATGGTGGAACGAGATGCGGAAGCAGAGTGCCGGCGGCAGCGCCGAGGTGTTCCGGATCACCGGGGCCCGGACGGGCCTCCAGGAGGACGTGCGCGGGCGACAGCGCCGCTACATCATCTCGATGTCCGTCCGGACGGTGTCGGTGGTCCTCGCGGCCTGCCTGTGGAACGTGGAACGGCACGTCGCGATCGTGGCCCTGGTCCTCGGCGCGGTCCTGCCGTACATCGCGGTCGTGATCGCGAACGCCGGGCGCGAGAACGCGCCATCGTTGCCGTCGACGTTCGTGACGATGCCGACGCCCCCGATGATCATGCCGCCCCGGCCCGACGAGGGTCCGGCGGAATCCGGACCGGAGGACGCCATGTCCGATCCGGCGCCGGGCGCGGCCGGTGAGCCGCGCGGCCGACCATGATCGCGGAGCGGCCTCGGACGGGGGCGTCGGTTCCGCGCCAGGCTCAAGAAGTGCTCAGATGAATCGTGTGGTTCCGGTGCCGGGTCATGGGTGACCCATGACATACTTCGTATGCGCTCCGCATCCCCCGTCGGAGCGACGGACCGACGCCGGGCAGCTCCCCCCGTGGCTGCTCGGCGTCGCCTTTTGTGCGGACTTGTGAGACGAACTGTGAGTGACGAGACCACCCCGATCTGCTCCGCCAAGGGCTGCCGCACCGCCGCCGTGTGGGTGCTCGCGTGGAACAACCCGAAGGTCCACACGCCCGAGCGGCGCAAGACGTGGATCGCCTGCGACGAGCACCGGGAGCACCTGTCCCAGTTCCTCGGGGTGCGGGGCTTCCTGAAGGACGTCGTCCCGCTGGCCGAGTGGGAGGCCCCTGCGGGCTCCCAGGGGTGACCTGGCCGCGTGCTCAGCCCCCGATGGCCGACATGGGCCGGTCGGGCTGCACGAAGGTCGGGTCGTCGAGGCCCGCGCCGGCCTTCTTCCCCCACATGGCCAGTCGCCAGATGCGGGCGATCTCCTCGTCGGGGGCGTCGGAGCGCAGGGCGGCGCGCAGGTCGGTCTCCTCCTGGGCGAAGAGACAGGTGCGCACCTGGCCGTCGGCGGTCAGGCGGGTGCGGTCGCAGGCCGAGCAGAACGGACGGGTGACGGAGGCGATGACGCCGACGCGGTGCGGGCCGCCGTCCACGAGCCAGCGCTCGGCGGGGGCGGAGCCGCGCTCCTCGGAGCCTTCGGCGGTCAGCTCGAAGCGGGTGCGCAGGGAGGCGAGGATGTCACCGGCGGTGATCATGCCGTCGCGCTTCCAGCCGTGCTGGGCGTCCAGCGGCATCTGCTCGATGAACCGCAGCTCGTAGTCGTGCTCGACGGCCCAGGCCAGCAGGTCGGGTGCCTCGTCGGCATTGAGGCCGGGCATCAGGACGCTGTTGACCTTCACCGGGGTGAGTCCGGCCTCGCGGGCGGCCTGAAGGCCCTCCAGGACGTCCTTGTGGCGGTCCCGGCGGGTGAGGGTCTTGAAGACGTCCGGGCGCAGCGTGTCCAGCGAGACGTTGACCCGGTCCAGGCCCGCGGCCTTGAGGGCGTCCGCCGTGCGCCTGAGGCCGATGCCGTTGGTGGTGAGGGACATCTGGGGGCGCGGCTCCAGGGCGGCGACGCGCTCGACGATGCCGACCAGACCGGGGCGCAGCAGGGGCTCGCCCCCGGTGAAACGGACCTCCTCGATACCGAGGGAGGTGACGGCGATGTCGATGAGGCGGACGATCTCGTCGTCCGTGAGCAGGTCGGGCTTGGCCAGCCACTGCAGGCCCTCTTCGGGCATGCAGTAGGTACAGCGCAGGTTGCAGCGGTCGGTCAGCGAGACCCTCAGGTCGGTGGCCACTCGGCCGTAGGTGTCGATGAGCACGTGGGCCCCCTCCCTCGACGCGGATCGGTGGAGCACTTCTCTCCTCCGACACCTGCGAGCCTACGTGACCGGTCCGACATCGACAGCGGCCCGATCCCACGACGTGCGGCGCGGCCGCGTCGTAGGGATCTACGAGCGGCCGCGTCACGGTTGTCCGGAGTTTCGTCTCTACGGGGGCTCAGTGCGCTCCGGTGCCGGTCAGGGACCGGACCTCCAGCTCCGCGTACTTCGCCTCGTCGGGCTTCTCCTTCGACAGGACCGTGCCGAGCCAGCCCATGAGGAAGCCGAACGGGATGGAGATGATGCCGGGGTTCTTCAGCGGGAACCAGGCGAAGTCGACGTCGGGGAACATCGCCTTCGGGTCGCCGGAGACCACGGGCGAGAAGAGCACCAGGCCGACGGCGACGATCAGGCCGCCGTAGATCGACCACAGGGCGCCCTGGGTGGTGAACCGCTTCCAGAAGAGGCTGTAGAGGATGGTCGGCAGGTTGGCGGAGGCGGCGACCGCGAACGCCAGGGCGACCAGGCCGGCCACGTTCAGGTCGCGGGCGAGGGCGCCGAGCGCGATGGAGACGACGCCGATGAGGACGGTCGACCAGCGGGCCGCCCGCATCTCCTCCTTCTCGGTGGCCTGGCCCTTGCGGATGACGTTGGCGTAGATGTCGTGCGCGAAGGACGAGGACGAGGCGAGGGTGAGGCCGGCGACCACGGCGAGGATGGTCGCGAAGGCCACCGCCGAGATCGTGGCGAGCAGGATCGCGCCCCAGGCCGAGTCGACGCCGCCCACGTGCAGGGCGAGCAGCGGCGCGGCCGTGTTGCCGGCCGGGTTGGACTCGGTGATCTCCTTCGGTCCGACGAGCGCGGCGGCGCCGAAGCCGAGCGCGATGGTCATCAGGTAGAAGGCGCCGATGATGCCGATCGCCCAGTTCACGGACTTACGGGCGGCCTTGGCGTTGGGCACCGTGTAGAAGCGGATCAGGATGTGCGGCAGGCCGGCCGTGCCGAGCACCAGGGCGATGCCCAGGGAGATGAAGTCGAGCTTGGTGGTGCCGGTCGCGCCGTACTGGAGGCCGGGCTCCAGGAACGCGGCGCCGTGGCCGCTCTTCTCGGCCGCGGTGCCCAGCAGGTCGGAGATGTTGAAGTCGAACTTCAGCAGCACCAGGAAGGTGATCAGGATGGTGCCGCCGATCAGCAGGACCGCCTTGACCATCTGGACCCAGGTGGTGCCCTTCATGCCGCCGATCGAGACGTACACGATCATCAGGATGCCGACGAGGGCGACGATGAGGATCTTGCCCGCGTCGGAGGTGATGCCGAGCAGCAGGGAGACGAGGATGCCGGCGCCCGCCATCTGGGCCAGCAGGTAGAAGATCGAGACGATGATCGTGGAGGTGCCGGCGGCCGTGCGCACGGGGCGCTGGCGCATGCGGTAGGCGAGGACGTCGCCCATCGTGTAGCGGCCGGAGTTCCTGAGCGGCTCGGCGACCAGGAGCAGGGCGACCAGCCAGGCGACCAGGAAGCCGATGGAGTACAGGAAGCCGTCGTAGCCGAAGAGGGCGATGGCTCCGGCGATGCCGAGGAAGGAGGCGGCGGACATGTAGTCGCCGGAGACGGCGAGTCCGTTCTGGAAGGCGCTGAACGACCGGCCGCCCGCGTAGAAGTCGGCGGCGTCCTTGGTCTGGCGGCCCGCCCAGACGGTGATGCCGAGCGTCGCGAGGACGAAGAGCGCGAAGAGCGTGATGATCAGCGGCCGGTGCTCGCTGGCCTCGTTGGCGGCCAGTTCGGCGGCGAGAACGGTCTGTGCGGGGCTCATGCGCCGCCCTCCATCCGGGACTTGATGGCCTCGGCCTTGGGGTCGAGCTTCGCGGCCGCGTGCCGCGAGTACCACCAGGCGATGAGGAACGTGGTGACGAACTGGGCGATACCGAAGACGAAGGCGACGTTGATGTTGCCGAACAGCTTGGTGCCCATGAAGCCGCCGGCGTAGTTCGACAGCAGCACGTACAGCAGGTACCAGGCGACGAAGGCGATCGTCAGCGGGAACGCGAAGGAGCGGAAGGAGCGGCGCAGGTCGGCGAACTCGGCGCTCTGCTGGACTTCGGAGAACTCCTCGGCGGACGGAAGCGGGCGTTCCCCTTTCGCGGGGGGTGGTGCGTCGGTGGCCACGGAGTCTCCTCGTACGACGGACATGACGGCTGGGACCTCGGTTTCTCGCGGGGGCCTGGACGTGCTCGGGCTCCCTGTCCAACGACACGGCGCGTCCCCGGGACCGGTTCAACACGCGGGGCACTTTCCGAAGTCACCGGCGGTGGGTCATTGCTGGCCAGCGGGTGCGGGGGATAGCTTCGCCCTGCACCACTCCGTCATGTACCTGCCCGAGCACCACCTGTGACTCGGGCCGGTTTCGTTTCAGGATGATGTGGAGACCCCATGGCTCATCTGCCCACGCCGCGTTCCCCGCGGTCCCCGCGTTCCAGACGGCGCCTGGCTCTCGCCGTGCCGGTCGTGCTCTCGCTCACCGCGTCGCTCGGTTTCCTGCCGGCGGCCGCCTCGGCCGCCCCGCGCGCGGAGGCCCCCGCCGACGCGGCACGGGCCGGCCAGGCCTCGGACGCGCCCCGTCTCGCCTATGTCGTCAACACCAGGACGGACCACCGCACGATCGCGTCGGTGAAGCGGGCGATAGCCGAGGCCGACGGCAGCGTCGTCGCCACCTACCAGAAGATCGGCGTGATCGTCGTCCACTCGGCGAACCCGGACTTCGGCAGCGAGATACGCAAGGCCCGCGGGGTCCAGTCGGCGGGCGCGACCCGCACCGCGCCGCTGACCGCCGCCGGGACCACGGACCAGGGCGCCGCCCAGACGCTCTCCGCCGAGCAGGCCGCGCGGACCGCGAAGGCGTCCGAGGCCGCCGGTGCGAGCGAGCCGCTGGAAGCGGACCAGTGGGACATGCGCGCGATAGGCGCCGACCAGGCCGCGAAGATCAACCCGGGCAGCTCCCGGGTCACCGTCGCCGTGATCGACACCGGCGTCGACGACACCCACCCCGACCTCGCCCCGAACTTCTCCGCGGCCCAGTCGGCCAACTGCGTGGGCGGCAAGGCGGACACCAGCGAGGGCGCCTGGCGGCCGTACACCGCCGAGGACTACCACGGCACCCATGTGGCCGGTGAGATAGCCGCCGCCCGCAACGGCATCGGCGTCGCCGGTGTCGCGCCGGGCGTGAAGGTGTCGAGCATCAAGGTGAGCGACCCGGACAACGGCCTGTTCTACCCCGAGAACGTGGTGTGCGCGTTCGTGTTCGCCGCCGACCACGGCGTGGAGATCACGAACAACAGCTACTACGTGGACCCCTGGCTGTACAACTGCATGGACGACCCGGACCAGCGCGCGATCGTCGACGCGGTCAACCGGGCCCAGCTGTACGCCCAGCGCAAGGGCACCCTGCACCTCGCCTCGGCCGGCAACTCCAACCACGACCTGGACTCCGACGCGATCGTCGACGACTCCAGCCCCGACGACTCCACGCCGGTGCCGCGGACCATCGACCCGCACGAGTGCTTCGACGTGCCGACCCAGCTGCCGGGCATCGTCACGGTCAGCGCGACGGGCGTCGACGAGGACAAGTCGTACTACTCCTCGTACGGCAAGGGCGTCGTCGACGTCGCGGCGCCGGGCGGCGACGGGCGCTACCAGATCCCGGACACGCCGTCGAAGAACGGCCGCATCCTGTCGACCATGCCGAACAACGAGTACGCCTGGCTCCAGGGCACCTCGATGGCCTCGCCGCACGCCGCGGGCGTCGCCGCGCTGCTGAAGTCGAAGTACCGGCACGCCTCCCCGGCCGCGCTCCAGGCGCTGCTGAAGGCCCAGGCGGACAACCCGGGTTGCCCGGCCTCCTACGACCAGGACGGCGACGGCGCCCAGGACGCCACGTGCGAGGGCGGCGAGCGGGTCAACGGCTTCTACGGCTTCGGCATCGTGAACGCGCTGCGCGCGGTGAAGTGACCGGCTCCGGCCGCTTCCTCAGCCCTTCCGGAACGAACTGGAGACATCGCACATGACAGCGCACCACCCGCGTCACCGCCGCGCCCTCGTGATCCCGGCCGGCCTGGCCGTGGCCGCGTCCCTCGCCGTGCTGCCCGCCGTCCCGGCCGGTGCCGCCGAGGCCGCTCCCCCGGTCGCGGCCGACGCGTCGTCCCCGCTCAGCTACGTCGTCAACGTCCGCGCCGGGCACGGCCCCTCGGCGCAGGTGAAGCAGGCGATAGCCAAGGCCGGCGGCACGATCGTGACGTCGTACGACCGGATCGGCGTGATCGTCGTCCACTCCTCGAACCCCGACTTCGCCAAGAGCGTGCGCAAGGTGCGGGGCGTGCAGTCGGCCGGTGCCACGCGCACCGCTCCGCTGCCCTCGGCCGCCACGACCGACGTGGGCACCCCGAAGGTGCTCAGCGGCCGTGAGGTCGCCGCCGCGGAGGCCGCCGAGGGCCAGGACCCGCTGGAGTCCCTCCAGTGGGACCTGCCCGCCATCAAGGCGGACCAGGCGCACAAGAAGTCGCTGGGCAGCGAGAAGGTGACCGTCGCGGTGATCGACACCGGCGTGGACGACACCCACCCGGACATCGCCCCGAACTTCGACCGGGACGCCTCCGTCAACTGCGTCTCGGGCAAGCCGGACACCGCCGACGGCGCCTGGCGGCCGGGCGCGGCCGAGAGCCCGCACGGCACGCACGTGGCCGGCGAGATCGCCGCCGCGAAGAACGGCGTCGGCATGACCGGCGTGGCGCCCGGGGTGAAGGTCTCCGGCATCAAGGTGTCCAACCCGGACGGCTTCTTCTACACCGAGGCCGTGGTGTGCGGCTTCGTGTGGGCGGCCGAGCACGGCGTGGACGTGACCAACAACAGCTATTACACCGACCCCTGGTACTTCAACTGCAAGGACGACCCGGACCAGAAGGCGCTCGTCGAGGCCGTCACCCGGGCCTCGCGGTACGCGGAGAAGAAGGGCGCGGTCAACGTCGCCGCGGCGGGCAACGAGAACTACGACCTCTCCTCCGACGAGATCACCGACCCGTCGTCCCCGAACGACACGACGCCGGGCGACCGGGTGGTCGACCCGTCCGAGTGCCTCGACATCCCGACCCAGCTGCCCGGTGTCGTCACGGTCGCGTCGACCGGTGCGAAGGGCCTCAAGTCGTCCTTCTCCAACCACGGCCTGGGCGTCGTCGACATCGCCGCGCCCGGCGGCGACTCGACGGCCTACCAGCCCCCGGCGCCGCCCGCCACCAGCGGGCTGATCCTGGGCACGATGCCCGGCGGCAAGTGGGGCTACATGGCCGGTACGTCGATGGCGTCGCCGCACGTCGCGGGCGTCGCCGCCCTGATCAAGTCGACGCACCCGTACGCCTCCCCGGCGATGGTCAAGGCCCTGCTGTACGCCCAGGCCGACGCCACGCCGTGCACCAAGCCGTACGACATCGACGGCGACGGCAAGGTCGACGCGGTGTGCGAGGGCTCGAAGAACCGCAACGGCTTCTACGGCTGGGGCATGGCCGACGCGCTGGACGCGGTGACCTGGTGACCGTCGCCTGAGCAGTCACCACACGCGTGTGTGAAGCGGGCCGGGGAGCAATCCCGGCCCGCTTCGTGCGTGGGGGAAGGTGTGAGAGACGTGGGAGACGTGGGAGACGTGTAAGGCATGGCAGGCACTGCGGGCGAGACGGGCGGGGCGGACATGGCGGGCGGGGTCGACACCGGGCACGTGTGGTCCGCGTTGGGCGGCGATCCCGCCCTGGTGGACGCGGTGTCGGAGGTCGTACGCCCCGGGGTGCTCGACGCGCGGCTTCCGGTGCGGGACCTCGCGCGGGCGTGCGTCGGCGCGTGCGCGCTGGCCGCGGCCGAGCTGGCGGCGCGGCGGGCGGGGTGGCCCGAGGTGCCGGGCGTGCGGGTGGACGACGGCGCCGTCGCCGCGGCCTTCACCAGCGAGCGGCACCTGCGGGTCGGCGGGCGGGAGCCGGTGGCGTTCGCGCCGCTGTCCCGGCTGTGGCGGACGGCCGACGGGTGGGTGCGCACCCACGCCAACTACCCGCACCACCGGGAGCGGCTCCTGGCCGCGCTGGGCGCGCCGGGGGACGTGGACGCCCTGGAGGCGATGCTCGCGGGGCGGTCGGCCGCGGAGGTCGAGGAGAGCGTGTACGCGGCCGGCGGGCTGGCCGTCGCGCTGCGCACGCCCGGGCAGTGGGCGGCGTCCGGACAGGGGGCGGCGGTGGCCCGGCGGCCGTTGGTCGAGCGGGGTCGGCTGGACGCGTCACCCGCGCGGGTGCTCTCCTCGCCGGCCCCCCGGTCCCCCTCGGCCTCCCTGCTGCCCGCCGCCGGGCTGCGCGTCCTCGATCTGACCCGCGTCATCGCGGGACCGGTCGCCACCCGTGTGCTGGCGCTGCTCGGCGCCGACGTGCTGCGCGTGGATCCGCCGGGGATGCCGGAACTGCCGGACCAGCACGCCGACACGGGCTTCGGGAAGCGGTCCGCGACGCTGGACCTGGCGGCCCGTCAGGACGTGTTCGAGGATCTGCTCGGCTCGGCCGACGTGGTCGTCACCGGATACCGGCCGGGCGCGCTGGACCGGTTCGGGCTGTCCCCCGAGGCGCTGGCGGAGCGCCGGCCGGGGCTGGTCGTGGCGCAGTTGTCGGCGTGGGGGGCGTACGGCCCGTGGGCCCGTCGGCGCGGCTTCGACAGCCTGGTGCAGGTGGCCACCGGGATCGCCGCGATCGAGGGGGCGGCCGGACGGCCGGGTGCGCTGCCCGCGCAGGCCCTCGACCACGGCACCGGGTACCTGCTGGCGGCCGGGGTGCTGCGGGCGCTGACCGAGCAGTCGTACGAGGGCGGCGGCCGGTACGTCCGGGTGGCACTGGCCCGGACCGCGACCTGGCTGACGGACGGCCTCCGGCCGGACGACGAGGATGGCGCGGCGGCCCAGGCTGCCGACGCCGGCGGGGCCGGCGGGGTCTGCGGGACCGGCGGAGCACGACAGGCGGGCAGGGCCCGGGAGGCAGGCGAGGCGCGGGAGGCGGACACCGCGCGGGAGGCGGGCAGCACGCCGAAGACGGACACCACGCCGAAGACGAGCAGCACGCCGGAGACGGACACCGCACAGGAGACGAGCAGCACGCCGAAGACGGACACCACACAGGAGACGAGCAGCACGCCGAAGACGGACACCACACAGGAGGCAGACAGCACGCCGAAGACGGACACCACGCGGGAGACGAGCAGCGCGCCGAAGACGGGCACCGCGCCGGAAGCGGCAGGTTCGGGGCCGGAGCCCTGGCTCGCCGAGCGGGACAGTCCGCTGGGGCGGCTGCGGTACGCGCTGCCGCCGGTGTCGTTCAGGGGCGGGCCGACCGACTGGGCGCGGCCGCCGGGACCGTGGGGCGCGGACACCGCGCGGTGGACGTGACGCGTCGTCCACCCGCTCCCCGGCCCGCCCGTCGGGCCTCCCTCGGCCCTTGCTCCGGCCTCCCGAACCGTACGGCCGCCACGTACGTCTTCCGGTACGGAGCACCGGGCCGCCCGGAGTTCTCCGGAACTTGCCCGGATCCGGGGGAGCTGGTGAAGATCTCGAGGTGACCTTGATGAAACCCCCGTCCCGGGCCGCCGAACCCGGGCGGCACGCGCGGCCCTCCGGCACCGGCCGGACCGCGGCCGTGCTCGTGCTGGTGGTGCTGGGCGCGTCGATACCCGTCCTCGGCCCCTCCCCCGCCCTGCACGGCACCGGAGAGGCGGAGGCGCCCGGGGCGGGCGGCATAGCCCTGCTGCGCACGGTGCTCTTCGCCGCGCTGAGCGTCCCGCTCGGCGAGCTCTTCGTGAACCGGCTGGCCCGGTCGCTGCCCGGTGCTCCCCCGCAGCGGCCCCGCAGTTGGGCGCCGTACGCCGCCACCGTCGGCTTCGTCGCCGCGCTGGGCCTGGCGTCGGTCGTGGCCACCGGCAACCTGGTGCCGGACAGTGCCGCCGACATCGACGTGGGCGGCCTCTACGAGTCCCGCGACGGCAAGCTCGCGCTCCTGGAGGTCAACGGGTTCCTCGCGGCCGGCCTCTGCGCCACCTCGCGCCGGCCGGGCCTGCAGGTGTGGCCGCTGGCCGCGGTCGTCGTCGCGGAGGCGCTGCGCGCGCACCCCACCACCGAGTACAGCCCGCTGATCGGCTCGGGCCTGACCCTCGTCCATCTGACGTGCGCGTCCCTGTGGGTGGGTGGTCTGCCGTACGCGCTGCGGACCCTGCGGCGGTGGCGGGGCGCCGGGGCGGGACCGGCCCTGCTGGGGCTCTACGCGCGCGTGGCGGCCGTGCTGCTGGCGGCCATCACCGCGACGGGGGTGTGCAGTTCGCTGCGGCGCATGCCGCCGGGCACGATCGCGGACCAGTTGACGGACACGGCGTACGGGCGGGTCCTGCTCGCCAAGGTGGTCCTCGTGGCCGCCGTGGCCGCCCTCGCCCTGTGGGCCAGGGTCCGGCTGTGCCGCGCGCCCGACCCGCTGGACGCCTGCTCCCCCGCGCGCGCGGAGGTCGTCGCCCTCGGCGTGGTGGTCGCGGTGTCGGGACTTCTGACGGCCCTTCCGGTGCCGATCCGGTGGTGAGCCGGCGCCCGTGACCGACCGCGCGCACGGGCGGCCGGGGAACTCACGACGCGTGGGCCGCGTCACACCGCCGCGAACCCCCGGCCGGGGGACCGAAGTTGACGGAGGAACCGTTTCGCCGGGCGCCGCGGGGCACCTGTGGGACCTGAGTGTCAGTCGCGGCCCGTATCCTCGTGAACCATGCTCGAAGACCGTACGACCGCAGCGTCGACCGCCACGGTGTGGCCGGCCGCGTATCCGCAGGGGTACGCGGTCGTCGACGTGGAGACCACCGGCCTGGCCCGCGACGACCGCATCATCTCCGCGGCCGTCTACCGACTGGACGCCCGCGGTGAGGTCGAGGACCACTGGTACACGCTGGTCGATCCCCAGCGCGACCCGGGCCCGGTGTGGATACACGGTCTGACGAGCGAGGCGCTCCGGGGCGCGCCGCTCTTCCCGGACGTCGCCGAGGAGTTCGCGGCCCGGCTCGACGGACGGGTGCTGGTCGCGCACAACGCGGTCTTCGACTGGCAGATGATCGCCCGCGAGTACGCGCGCGCGCAGCGCGAGGCCCCGGTGCGTCAACGGCTGTGCACCATCGCGCTCGCCAAGGCGCTGGACCTGCCGCTGCCCAACCACAAGCTGGAGTCGCTGGCCGCCCACTTCGGCGTCGTGCAGCAGCGGGCGCACCACGCGCTCGACGACGCGCGGGTGCTGGCGGAGGCGTTCCGGCCGAGCCTGCTCGCGGCCGCGGCGGGCGGCGTACGGCTGCCGCTGCACGAGTGCCGCCCGCTGACCGAGTGGTCGGACCGGCCCGCGCCGAGGATCGGACAGCAGGCCGGCTACGGCGGCTACCGGCAGAGCAGTTGGCGCCCCTCCCGCAAAAGGCCCGCATGCCCCTATCCCAACCCGGGACGGTACGAAGAGGGCAAACGACTCAAGCAGGGCATGCGGGTCGCCTTCTCGGGTGACACCTCCGTGGAGCGGGACCTGCTGGAGGACCGCGCGACCGAGGCCGGGCTGCACGTGGCCGGCAGCCTGTCCCGGCTGACCAGCCTGCTGGTCACCAACGACCCCGACTCGGGCACGTCCAAAGTGGTCAAGGCCCGCCAGTACGGCACGCCGGTGGTGGACGAGGCGGCGTTCGGGCAGCTCCTCGCGGATGTGGAGCCCGCGGACGGCTGAGCCGCGCGCACCCGCGACGTACGGACGGGTGATTCCGGGCGACTCGCCCGGCGCCCGCTCGCCCGCGTCGCGACGACGGCCCACCCTGTGGCGCATGGCGACATGTGAAGTCTGCGGCAACAACTACGGAATGACCTTCGAGGTCCACGCCCAGGGAGCGGTGCACGTCTTCGACTGCTTCTCCTGCGCGATCCACCGGATGGCCCCCATCTGCGAGCACTGCCGGGTGCAGATCATCGGCCAGGGCGTCGAGGTCGAGGGTCACTGGTACTGCGGCGCCCACTGCGCCCGTGCCGAGGGAAGGGCGGGGATCGTCGACAAGGTCTAGTCCCGTCGGCCCGCGGCCGACGGCGGCGCAAGGCGTACCCGCCGCATCGCACCCCACGACCGAGTTGTACCGTCGTGGGGTGTACCGCTTCCTGTTGTCCCGCCAGTGGGTGATCCTCACGCTGGTCGCCGTGCTGCTCGTCCCCACGATGATCCGGCTGGGCTTCTGGCAGATGCACCGCTACGAGGAGCGCACCGCCCGGAACGACCTGGTCGCGCGGGCGCTCGACGCGGCCCCCGTGCCCGCGCAGTCGCTGACCGCACCCGGCAGGAAGATCACATCGGACGAGCGGTACCGCACCGTCACCGCGCAGGGCCGCTTCGACACCGACCGCGAGGTCGTCGTCCGACGCCGCACCGACTCCGACGACAACATCGGTTACCACGTGCTGACCCCGTTCGTGCTGAACGACGGCAAGGTCCTGCTGGTCAACCGGGGCTGGATCCCCGCGGACAGCGCGAGCCAGACCGAGTTCCCCGAGGTCCCGGCGCCGCCCCGCGGAGAGATCACCGTCACCGGGCGCCTGATGCCCGACGAGACGACCGAGGCGAGTGGCATCAAGGATCTCGCGGGCCTGCCGGACCGGCAGATCATGCTCATCAACAGCGAGCAGCAGGCCGAGCGTCTGGGCGCGCCGGTGCTCGGCGGGTACGTCGTCCTCCTCGAGCCGGCGCCGAAGGGCGACACCCCGGAGCGGATCGGCAGGCCCGGTGACGAGGACGCCGCGCTGAACTTCGCGTACGCGATCCAGTGGTGGCTGTTCGCCGCGGCCGTACCGGTCGGCTGGTGGTTCCTGGTCCGGCGCGAGAAGCGCGAGCGGGAGAGCGCCGAGGACGTGGAACCGGCGCGGGCACAGCCGGCAGCGGTGTAGCGGCCCGTCGTGAGCGCGGGGGCGGAGCCGATTGCTCCGCCCCCCGTCGGGAAGACGGCAACCGTGCACTCCGACATCGAGGACTACGCGCTCATCGGCGACGAGCAGACGGCGGCCCTGGTCTCCACGGACGGTTCCGTGGACTGGCTCTGTCTGCCCCGCTTCGACTCCGCCGCCTGCTTCGCCAAACTCCTCGGCGACGAGGACAACGGCCACTGGCGCATCGCCCCCAAGGGCGCCGAGCGCTGCACCCGGCGCGCCTACCGGCCGGACACCCTGGTCCTGGACACCGAGTGGGAGACCGAGGGCGGCTCGGTGCGGGTCACCGACTTCATGCCCCAGCGCGACCGCGCCCCGGACCTGGTGCGGGTCGTGGAAGGGCTCAGCGGAGAGGTCACCCTGCACAGCGTGCTGCGGCTGCGGTTCGACTACGGCTCGGTCGTCCCGTGGGTGCGCCGGTCCGACGGGCACCGGGTGGCCGTGGCCGGACCGGACTCGGCGTGGCTGCGCAGTGAGCCGGAGGTGCCCAGCTGGGGGGAGGACTTCGGGACGCACGCCGAGTTCACCGTCGCCGCGGGCGAGAAGGTCGCCTTCGTCCTCACCTGGCACCCCTCGCACGAACCCCGCCCCCCGCTGATCGACCCGTTCGTCGCCCTGGAGCACAGCGTCGAGGACTGGCGGGCCTGGGCCGCGCACTGCACCTACGACGGCCCGTACCGGGACGCCGTCGTGCGCTCCCTGATCACCCTCAAGGCGCTGACGTACAAGCCCACCGGCGGGATCGTGGCGGCCCCCACCACCTCGCTGCCCGAGGAGCCGGGCGGGGTGCGCAACTGGGACTACCGGTTCTGCTGGCTGCGCGACTCCACCCTCACCCTGGGCGCCCTGCTGTCGGCCGGGTACCTGGAGGAGGCCGAGGCGTGGCGCGACTGGCTGCTGCGCGCGGTCGCGGGAAACGCCTCCGACCTGCAGATCATGTACGGCCTGGCGGGCGAGCGGCGGCTGCCCGAGTTCGAGCTGCCCTGGCTGTCGGGCTTCGCCGGGTCGACGCCGGTACGGATCGGCAACGACGCGGTCAACCAGCTCCAGCTCGACGTGTACGGCGAGGTCATGGACTCGCTGTCGCTGGCCCGGCTGGCGGGCATGCACCCCCAGCCGCAGATGTGGGAGTTGCAGTGCGCCCTGATGGACTTCCTCGCCACGGCGTGGCGGGAGCCCGACGAGGGGCTGTGGGAGGTGCGCGGCGGGCGCCGGCAGTTCGTGCACTCGAAGGTGATGACGTGGGTGGCCCTGGACCGGGCGGTGGGCACCCTGGAGGACCATCCCGAGCTGGGCGGAGGCGACCTGGACGGCTGGCGGGCGCTGCGCGACGAGGTGCACCGGGAGGTGTGCGAGAAGGGCTACGACCCCGCGCGCAACACCTTCACCCAGTCCTACGGCTCCGCCGAGCTGGACGCGTCACTGCTGCTCATCCCGCGGGTGGGCTTCCTCCCCCCGGACGACCCGCGGGTCGTCGGCACGGTCGACGCGATCGGCGCGGAGCTGACCCGGGACGGCCTGGTGCGCCGCTACAGCACCGAGGGGGATCCCGTCGACGGGTTGCCGGGCGGCGAGGGGACCTTCCTGGTGTGCTCGTTCTGGTACGCGGACGCCCTGCACGCGACCGGCCGGACGAAGGAGGCCCGGGAGCTGTTCGAGCGGCTGGTGGGGCTCGTCAACGACGTGGGCCTGCTGGCCGAGGAGTACGACCCGGTGGCCGGCCACCAGCTCGGCAACTTCCCGCAGGCGTTCAGCCATATCGGCCTGGTGAACACGGCTCTCGCCCTGTTCGGGGAGGAGGAGGCAGGATAGGGCCATGGATCTTGGACTGAAGGACCGCGTGTACGTCGTCACGGGAGCGACCCGGGGGCTGGGCAACGCCTCCGCGCGCGAGCTGGTCGCCGACGGGGCGAAGGTGGTCGTCACGGGGCGGGACGAGGAGAGCGTCGCGCTGGCCGCCGAGGCGCTGGGCCCGGGCGCCGTCGGGGTGGCCGCCGACAACGCCGACCCCGGGGCCGCGGATCGGCTGATCACGACGGCCCGTGAGCGCTTCGGCCGCTTCGACGGCGTACTGATCAGCGTGGGCGGCCCGCCCCCCGGGTTCGTCGCCGACAACACGGACGACCAGTGGCAGACGGCGTTCGAGTCGGTGTTCCTCGGCGCGGTCAGGCTGGCCCGCACGGCGGCGGCCGAGCTGGAGCCGGGCGGCGTCATCGGCTTCGTGCTCTCGGGCTCGGTGCACGAGCCGATCCCGGGTCTGACCATCTCCAACGGCCTGCGGCCCGGTCTGGCCGGCTTCGCCAAGTCCCTCGCCGACGAGCTGGGCCCGCGCGGGATCCGGGTCGTCGGGCTGCTCCCGGGCCGGATCGACACCGACCGGGTCCGCGAACTGGACGGCCTGTCCGCCGACCCCGAGGCGACCAGGGCGGCGTCCGAGTCCCGCGTCCCGCTGCGCCGCTACGGCACCCCCGAGGAGTTCGGCCGCGCGGCGGCGTTCCTCCTCTCCCCCGCGGCCTCCTACGTGACGGGCGTGATGCTGCCGGTGGACGGCGGGGTACGGCACGGCTTCTAGGCCGTCCCCAGGCCGCGCGTCCGCCGGGCGAGCGGTGCGCGCGGCACCGGCACCCACCGCGCCTCGGCCGGCAACTCCGGGCGGGCGCGGGGGCGCGGGGCGGGCGCGGGGGCGCGGGGCGCGCGCCGAGCGGTCCGCGCGGTTCAGTTGACCCGCTCCGCACGGTGCTTGACGCCCTGGAGGTGGACCTCCGCCGGGAGGGCCGGGAGGCTCGCGGAGGTGCGGGCGTGGCTCAGGGCGTGGGTGGTGAGGTCGCCCAGCGCGGTGCCGGGGTCGACGTGGGGGGCCAGCAGCAGCCGGACACGGGCCGCCGGGGCGTCGCGACGGCCGATGAGCCTGACCTTGGCCCGTTCGACCCCGTCCACCCGGTCCGCCTCCCCGGCGAGGGCGGCCCGCAGGGCCCGGCCCCGCAGTACGGCGCCCTCTCCGTCGCCGGTGTCGACGAGGACTTCGTCCAGCCGGCGGCGGCGCAGCACGGCCACGAGCCACCACAGGGCGAGCAGCAGCAGGACGGCGAGCACGGCGATGACGACCGGCCACCACCAGCCGGCGTCCCGCCACCGGGTCCGCTCGGCGGTGCTCAGCAGCACGTCGTGCGGACCGTCGTGGAGCCACCAG
Source organism: Streptomyces ambofaciens ATCC 23877 (assembly GCF_001267885.1). Lineage (NCBI taxonomy): Bacteria > Bacillati > Actinomycetota > Actinomycetes > Kitasatosporales > Streptomycetaceae > Streptomyces > Streptomyces ambofaciens. The sequence continues at coordinate 1,968,192 of NZ_CP012382.1, forward strand.
GAGGGTGCGGTGGCGCCGAGGCCGATGGCGAGGACCGAGCCGCCGAGGGCGACCAGGACCAGACCCGCCAGGCCCAGCAGGACACGGTCGACGGTCCTCAGCACCGCCCTCACCCCTTTCGTCCGGGTCGCGCCACCCGTACCGACACGGCGGGCCGCCGGGCCAGTCCCAGCCCGTCCACCGCGTCGTCGAGCACGCCGTCCAGTTCGGTCCGTACGTCGTCCAGTTCCCGGAAGTGCGACAGCGCGCGCACGCGGGCCTTCCGGCGGCGCACCCGCACCCGTGCGGACTGCACTCCGGCGACCTCCATGGCCCGGTCCCGCAGCGCCGTGGCGGCGGCGTCCCGGTGGAGCCCCGCTCGTACGTCCGGGTGGGTGCGCCGCATGGGCAGCACCTTGCGCAGGCCGGGGGTGAGGGCCAGCACGAGCAGCCACAGTCCCAGCGCCGCGGCGACCCCCGCGCCGACCAGCACCCAGGTGTCGTCGAGGGGACGGTCGGCGAGCTGCCGGGCCAGGTCGCGGCGCCAGCCGAGGGCGGACCGGCCGGTACGCACGGCGACGACGTCGTAGAGGAAGGCGCCCGCCGCGAGCAGGAGCAGCAGCGCGACGATGCCCGCGGGGATCCTGCGGGCGGACCAGAAACGGCCGTCCGGTCCGCTCCCGGCATCGGAGGCGGGCGGAGACGGGGCTCCGTCGCCGGACGTCTCCTGCTCCGTGGCGGGCTCCATGACGGGCATGCGCCGGGTGCTGCCGTCCGTGCCCTGGGGCTCGCTCATCGCGTCCTCCCCTGTCTCTCGCCGTACTCCGCCGCCAGGTGCAGCCGTTCCACCTGGACGGCGACCTCCGGCACCGCCATGCCCACCAGCGCGCGCACCCGTTGGACGACCTGGTGACGCACCCGCCCGCAGCGGGCGCCGATGTCGCAGGGGTAGTCGAGTTCGAGATGGACCCGGACGTGGGCGGTGTCGTGGTGGACCACCACGGTGGCGTGCGGGCGCTCCGCGTCCGGGTGAAGCGGGCCGACCGCCTCGCGCGCCGCCTGTGCGGCGACCTTGGCGACGACCCGGTCGGCGATCCGTGTGGCGCCGCGCTCGCCCGGCTCCACCACGGCCAGGGGTTCGAGGAGCTCACCGGCCCCCTCGCTCACGCCGGTCACCGTCGCCGGTCGTCGCGGGCGCGGAAGAAGTCGCCGAGTTCCATGTCCCCCTCCAGAAGGCGGCCGACGACGAAGCCGACGGCCCCCAGGGCCGCCACCAGCAGAAAGGCACCGAAGCCGCCGAAGTACCCGGCGAAACCCAGTGCCATGCCGGCGATCATGCCGACCACAGCCATGTTCATGGTGCGCTCTCCTCGGTCCGCGTCACTTGATCCGGGGCTCCGGCTCCTCGTCCTCCTCGTCGGGCAGCTTCACGTCGCTCACCGCGATGTTGACCTCGACGACCTCGAGGCCGGTCATCCGCTCCACCGCCGCCACCACGTTCTCTCGCACATCCCGGGCGACGTCCGAGATCGACACGCCGTACTCGACGACGATCTCGAGATCGAGCGCGGTCTGCGTCTCGCCGACCTCGGCCTTGACGCCGCGCGACACCCCCGACTTCGTCCCGCCGGGCACCCGGTCGCGCACGGCGCCGAAGGTGCGGGACATCCCGCTGCCCATCGCGTGCACACCGGCGACGTCGCGTGCCGCCATTCCGGTGATCTTCTCCACGACGCCGTCGGCGATGGTGGTCCGCCCCCGGGTCCCCGGGTCCCCTCCGCCGCGCCGCGCCGTCTGGCCCTTGACCGTCCCGGTGGGTTCCGTGATCCCCTGTCCGGTGCGGCCGCTCTCCATGTCACTCATCGCCGTACGTCCCTTTCGGTCGTAGTCCTGAAACCACCGTAGGCGGGGTTGCGGCGTCCCGCGCCGTGGATGCGGCAGGCTGGAGCAATGACGACGGCGGACCGATGGACGCGGACGGTGCGGGAGCAGTTGGGGCTCGGCAGGCTGCTGCCCCTGGGCGGCCGGCGGGACGGCGCCTGGATCGCCGAGCGGGCGGCACGCGAGGTTCTGCTGACCGCGGCCCGGCGGGTCGCGGGCGTGCGTCCGGGCGGGCTGCGGATCGCGCCCGCCGACCCCGGGGAGTTCGAGGAGGCGGCCGTACCGGCTCCGCCGAGCGCGCTGCCGCCCGGGCCGCTGCGGGTCACGGCCGACTTCGCGGCGACCGTCGACTCCCCGGCGGCGGAACCGCTGCCCGCGACGGCCGCGCGGCTGCGCGCCGCACTGGCGGCGGCGACGCGGGAGCTCGGCCTCACGGTGACGGACGTGGACCTGCGGGCGACGGCCCTGCTGGACGCGGCCACGGAGCCGGCGCCCGCGCCGGGGCCCGAACCGCGGCCTCGCGCCGCCGTGGACCGGGGGGAGGGTGACGAGGGCCGTGCGGCCGACGTCGCGCTGGGTGTCCCGGGCGTGACCAGGCTGACGGCCACGCTGGGCCGTGCGGTCGTCATCACGGAGCCGGCGGCGGCGGAAGCCCTGCCGCGCCGCCATGTCCGGGTGGAGCTGGCGGTGGGCGCGGGCCACCGGGCCGTGGAGGTCGCCCGGCAGGTCCGCGCGGCGGTGTCGGACGCCCTGTCCGACCGTCCGTCGGTGGCGGTGGTGGTGACGGCGGTGGACTGAGGGCGTCCGCGCCCGGGTTACTCCCCGAGGCCGGCCAGGTCGCGCAGGCGGCGTGCCTGGGCGGCGCGTTCGGCGGCGCGCTGGGACTCGTAGTCCCGGTGCTGGGCGCCCTGGAGCAGCGCCTTGGTCTCGATGACCGCGTCGCGCGGCGCGGCGAGGACGGCCGACACCAGGTCGTGCACGGCGCCGTCGAGTTGGCCGACGGGCACCGCGATGTTGGCCAGCCCGGTGGCGACCGCCTCCTCGGCCGCGACGAAGCGGCCGGTCGCGCAGATCTCCAGCGCCCGGGCATAGCCGACCAAGGACACCAGGGGATGCGTGCCCGTCAGGTCCGGCACCAGGCCGAGGCTGGTCTCGCGCATGGCGAACTGCACGTCCTCCGCGACGACCCGCAGGTCGCAGGCGAGGGCCAGCTGGAAGCCCGCCCCGATGGCGTGCCCCTGCACGGCGGCGACCGACAGGATGTCGCTGCGCCGCCACCAGGTGAACGCCTCCTGGTACTCGGTGATGGTCGCGTCCAGCTCGGCGTCACCACCCCGTGCGAGGTCGATGAACGACGGTTCGCCGTCGAAGCCCTCGGGCGTGAACGCCTGCCGGTCGAGCCCGGCCGAGAAGGACTTGCCCTCGGCCCGCAGCACCACGACGCGGACGGAGCCCGGCAGCAGCCGGCCGGCCTCGGCCAGCGCCCGCCACAGGGCGGGGCTCTGCGCGTTGCGCTTGGCCGGGTTGGTGAGCGTCACCGTGGCGATCGCGTCGTCGACGGTGAGCCGCACGCCGTCCTGGTCGAGTACGGGACCGAGGTCGTGGGCGGGCGAAGCCATGGGGCGCCTCCGAAAGATGCGGTCGTCGTCCCCACCGTGCGGCGGCCCGGGGGCCGGACGACGGCAGAGCTAAGTGACTGCACAGTAACCACCCGGACGGTCTGTCGACCGGCCGGGTGGCCACCTTCACTTTCGGAGTCGAGGGGCCGCCCGGGGAATCAGGCCGTTGTGGCCTTTTTGCCCCGGGTAGCCCCGCCACGCCCTCGCAGCGTGACACCCGACTCACTGAGCATGCGGTGCACAAAGCCATACGAGCGGCCGGTTTCCTCGGCCAACGCCCGGATGCTCGCACCGGCGTCGTACTTCTTCTTCAGGTCTGCCGCGAGCTTGTCGCGCGCGGCGCCGGTCACCCGGCTGCCCTTCTTCAGAGTCTCGGCCACCCGTGCCTCCTCATGGGAAGTGCGCTCTGGTCTCCTCATGATCACCCCTCGCGGCCCTCATGGCCACCCATTCGGCAAGGTCGATGAGACAGGGATGTGACGACAGGAGCGGGCCCCCACATACGGAACGCTTGATTCCGGAGCATCGTGTCCGTACGGCCGAACGAGTCTTCCCGCGAAGTTCCAGGTCAGAAAGGCGAAACGGCCGGACCCCCGGCGATGGGGGTCCGGCCGTGAAATCCGTGTATGACACACCTCGTGATGAGGAGATCTCACACAGATGGTGGATCACGGATCGGCCGAATGATCCATACCCAGTGGATCATCCATTCGATCAAGCCAGGGCGACGAGATCCGCGTAGTCGGCACCCCAGAGGTCCTCGACGCCGTCCGGAAGCAGGATGATCCGTTCCGGCTGGAGCGCCTCGACGGCGCCCTCGTCGTGGGTGACCAGGACGACGGCGCCCTTGTAGGTGCGCAGCGCGCCGAGGATCTCCTCGCGGCTGGCCGGGTCGAGGTTGTTGGTCGGCTCGTCGAGCAGCAGCACGTTCGCCGACGACACCACGAGGGTGGCCAGCGCGAGGCGGGTCTTCTCGCCGCCGGACAGCACGCCGGCCGGCTTGTCGACGTCGTCGCCGGAGAAGAGGAAGGATCCCAGCGTCTTGCGGACCTCGACGAGGTCGAGGTCGGGATTGGCCGAGCGCATGTTCTCCAGGACGGTGCGCTCGGGGTCGAGGGTCTCGTGCTCCTGCGCGTAGTACCCGAGCTTGAGGCCGTGGCCCTCGACGACCTGGCCGGTGTCGGGCTTCTCGACGCCGCCGAGGAGCCTGAGCAGGGTCGTCTTGCCCGCGCCGTTGAGGCCGAGGATGACCACGCGGGAGCCCTTGTCGATGGCCAGGTCGACGTCGGTGAAGATCTCCAGCGAGCCGTACGACTTGGAGAGGCCCTCGGCGGTCAGCGGGGTCTTGCCGCAGGGCGCGGGCTCGGGGAAGCGGAGCTTGGCGACCTTGTCGGACTTCCGCTCGGCCTCCAGACCGGCCAGCAGCTTGTCGGCCCGGCGGGCCATGTTCTGCGCGGCGACGGTCTTGGTCGCCTTGGCGCGCATCTTGTCGGCCTGCGAGTGCAGCGCGGACGCCTTCTTCTCCGCGTTCTGGCGCTCGCGCTTGCGGCGCTTCTCGTCGGCCTCGCGCTGCTGCTGGTAGAGCTTCCAGCCCATGTTGTAGACGTCGATCTGGGAGCGGTTGGCGTCCAGGTAGAACACCTTGTTGACGACCGTCTCGACCAGGTCGACGTCGTGGGAGATCACGATGAAGCCGCCGCGGTAGGTCTTCAGGTAGTCGCGCAGCCAGACGATCGAGTCGGCGTCGAGGTGGTTGGTCGGCTCGTCGAGCAGCAGGGTGTCCGCGTCCGAGAACAGGATCCGGGCCAGCTCGATCCGGCGGCGCTGTCCGCCGGAGAGCGTGTGCAGGGGCTGGCCGAGCACCCGGTCGGGCAGGTTGAGCGCGGCGGCGATCGTGGCGGCCTCGGCCTCGGCGGAGTACCCGCCCTTGGTGAGGAACTCCGTCTCCTGACGCTCGTACTGCTTGAGCGCCTTCTCACGGGTGGCGCCCTGGCCGTTGGCGATGCGCTGCTCGTTGTCGCGCATCTTGCGGATCAGGGTGTCGAGGCCGCGCGCGGACAGGATGCGGTCGCGGGCCAGCACGTCGAGGTCGCCGGTGCGCGGGTCCTGCGGGAGGTAGCCGACCTCGCCGGAGCGGGTGACGGCACCGGCGGCGGGCTGGCCCTCGCCGGCGAGGACCTTGGTGAGGGTGGTCTTGCCGGCGCCGTTGCGTCCGACGAGGCCGATGCGGTCGCCCTTGGCGATGCGGAAGGTGGCGCTCTCGATGAGGACACGGGCACCGGCGCGCAGCTCGATGCCGGAGGCGGAGATCACGGTCAGACTCCTGGGCGGGTGGTTGGCGGGGCGGGCGGCTGGAGGACGTTCCCGCCGTCTAATGCGCGAGGAGAATGGCCATGGGGCCAGTCTAACGGGGCCGTGCAACCACTTTTCCCGGGTTCCGGTGTCCGTGGGGTCCCTTGTTCGGGGTCCCGGTGTTCGACGGCACAGCTCCGGGGCGTTGTCGGTGGGCGGTGCGAGACTGGGCGACAGGGCCGGATTCCGGGAACCTCCGGGTCGTGCGGATCTTCGCGGCGTCCCGTCCTCCGGCACCGACTCACAAGGGAGTGATCGGCATGGCAGGCATCGACGGCGGCCGTCCGAGCGTCTACCCGACGCTGCTGTACGCGGACGCCAAGGCGGCGGTCGGCCAGCTCACGCGGGCCTTCGGATTCACCGAGCTGGCGGTGTACGAGGGCGAGGGCGGCACGGTGGCCCACGCCGAGCTGGCCCAGGGCAACGGCGCGATCATGCTCGGCTCGAAGGGCACGGGCAGCCGCTTCGACGAGGCGATGAAGAGCGCCGGCCCGACGGGCGTCTACGTCGTGGTGGAGGACGTCGACGCCCATCACCGGCGGGCCGTGGAGCAGGGCGCGGACATCCTGATGCCCCCCACGGACCAGGACTACGGGTCGCGGGACTACATGGCCCGAGACCTGGAGGGCAACATCTGGAGCTTCGGGACGTACGCGCCGGAGGTCCCCGGGTAGGGCTCCGCCGCCGCTCGGGTCAGCTGCCGCCGGTGTGCACCTGGAAGGCCGCTCTGCGCACGGCCTTGGCCAGGGCGGGATCGGGGTGCGCGGCGGCGAGGGCGACCAGGACCTGCACGGTACGGGGGTGGCCGACGGCCCGGACCTCGTCGAGGAGGGCCGGGACGGTGGGCTGCACGGCGGACTCGAGGTGCCTGACGAGCAGCGGGGCCTCACCGTGGTCGGCGACGGCGGCGGCGGTGTCCACCCACAGCCACGTCGCCTCGTGCCGGGTGAGGACCTCGTGGGCGTCCTCGGGATCGACACCGTCGTGCTCGGCCAGCCACAGCAGGGCGTACGGCCGCAGCGTCGGCTCGTCGACGACGGCACGGACGTCGGGCTCGGCGGGCGCGCCGACGACGCGCAGCGCCTCGAAGGCGAGGCCGCGCAGCAGGGCGTCGTCGCCGCGGGCGGCACCGAGCAGCTCGGCGACGGCGCTGCCGACGGGGCGGGCGGCGAGCCAGGCGCGGTACTCGGCGCGGGCGGCGTTCGGGCGGAGCTGGGCGCAGCCGCGGAGCATGTCCTCGGCCGGCTGCTCGATGTTGCCGGCGGGGCTCTGCGCGGCGACGCAGATCTGCTCCAGCTTGACCCAGACCGCCCAGTTGCCGAGCGGCGTGAGCGTGGCGTGTCCGTCGCCGCAGGTGAGGGCGCCGACGGAGGCGAGGGCGCGCAGGGCCCAGTCGAGGAGGGGGGCGAGCGCGGTGCCGAGGCCGGTGTCCGGGGCCGGTGCGGCGGCGGGGGTCTGCGGGATCCCCGGCTCCAGGCGGGGGCCGTAGGGCACCTCGCAGCGCTCGGTGCGCAGTTCGGTGACGCGCTGCTCCAGCAGGTCGAGGAGCTGCGCCACCGGAACGGGGCCCGCGGACAGCTGGAGGAAGGAGAGCAACTGGGGCATCGCGGAGATGACCTCGGCCACGGCGGCGGGCTCCTGCCCGGCGGGCTCGGGGTGGGCCAGCGACCAGGCGTCGAAGAGGGCGACCCAGCCGCGCAGCACGGCGCTGTCGTCGCGGTTCCAGGCACGCAGCCGCCAGCCGGGGCGGGCGCTGCCGCCGTGCACCTCGATCAGTCCCGCGAGCCGGGCGGTGTCCCAGTCGGCGCGGACCTGGGCCACGGTCAGGCCCAGCTCCCGGGCCGCCTGCTCGGCGGTCGCGTCGGAGAGGGTGGCCTTGCCGTCGGCGGTCGCGCTGCCGCGGCCGGGACCGAGGGCGCTGTCGGCCCAACGGGCCACACGGGCCGCGCCCGCCAGGCCGGAGCGTGCCATTCTGGCCAGTTCCGACCGGACCGGTGTGCCCTCCGGGGGTCGCGGCGCGGCGCGGCGCGGACGCCGCTGGTTCATCACTGGTGGGGCGGCGGCCAGGGGTCGCGGGCGGACGAGTCGGAGCCTGGAGTCGCGCGGGATACGGGACGTCACGGGTGCAGTCTTCCGGTTGACGGTCCGAAAACCCAAACGGAATGCCCCACCGGGCTCCGGGGACGGCGCAGGTGCGGTGCCTGAACCGGGTCGGGGACGGGAACAGGCCAGTGGTACGACGCTAAACGGAACCTGAGTGGCGGGCGGTGGGACACAGGGCCGCCGGGGTCAGACCAGCGGGGTCATGAAGCGGCGCAGGGTCTCCTCGTAACGGTCGGGGTCGGCGTTCCACATGGCGCCGTGCGGGGCGTCCTCGACCGTGTGGAGGGCGACCAGGCGCGGGTGGGTGTCGGCGAGGCGGCGCGAGAGCCGCCAGGGGGCCACCGCGTCGTCGGGGCCGTGGAAGATCAGGGTCGGGACCGCCGGGCGGTACAGGCCGGCGGTCCCGGCGTCGTGGTCGGCGCGCAGTCCGGCACGGCCCTGGGCGGCGCGGACGGCGAGCGGCAGGAACGCGCCCGGGGTGCGGCGGGCCGCGGCCAGGGCGCGCAGCGTGGTCTCCCAGCTGAGGACCGGGGAGTCCAGGACGAGGCCCGCGATGCGGTCGCGCACGCCGGAGAGCGCGGCGGTGCGCAGGGCCATGGTGGCGCCGGTGGACCAGCCGAGCAGGACGACCTGGCGGGCGCCGTGGTCGAGGGCGTAGCGGACGGCCGCGTCCACGTCCCGCCACTCGGTCTCACCGAAGTGGTGCAGGCCGTCCGGCGAGGAGGGGGCGCCGACGTCGCCGCGGTAGGCGAGGGCGAGCACCGGGACCTGCCGGCGGTTCAGGGGTGCCATGAGATTCATGGCGTGTTCGCGGGTGGCGGCCAGTCCGTGCACGGCGATGATCCAGGTCGGCCGGGAGCCGGGCAGGAACCAGGCCGGCAGGGGGCCGAGTTCGCCGGGGACCTCGACGTCGGCGTGTTCGAGGTCGAGGGCGGTGCCCGGGTTGCCGACGTACAGGTTCGGGGTGAACCACGCCCGGTCGCCGGCCACGAGGGTGCCGTGCGTGACCCGTTCGAGGCGGCGGACGACGGTGTCGGCGCCGTGTTCGACGGTGCCGAGGACCGGTCCGACCACCGCGTGGGTGCCGTCGCCGGCGAGGCCGTACCGGCCGGGGCGCAGCGCGGCCAGGTGCCGGGTGAGGGTGATCTGCCCGGCGGCGGTGCCGTGCACCGTGAGCCGGGGTTCGGTGGGCAGGGGGCGGCCGGGCGGCGCCTTGAGCGCGGCGTCGCTGGCGAGCCGTCCGGCGGCGACGCTCGCCGCCCCTGCGGCCAGGGCTGCGGTGACGGCAGCGGCCGTCGCGGGGAGGATGCGCACGTTTCCCAGTTTCCCGAGGGACCGCGGAGTAAGCCACCGGGACGGCGGACGCGCGGTGCCGTTCGGGTCAGCCGGGGGCCGTGACGCGGGGCCCGGGGGACGCGGGGGCCGGGACCGTGGCGGGGGGCCCGGGCCGTGACGCGGGGCCTGGCGCCGTAGGCCGTGGCGCGGGGTCCGGGGGCGCGGGGCCTGCTGCCGTAGGCCGGGGCCCGGGGCCCGGGGTCCGGGGGCGCGGGGTCTGCTGCCGTGGCCCGGGGCCCGGGGGCGCGACGCGGGGCCCGAGGCCGTGACGCGGGGCCCGAGGCCATGACACGGGGCCCGTGGCCCGTGGCCCGAGGCCCGGGGCTGTGGCGCGAGGCCCGGGCCCCAGGGCCGTGGCGCGGGTAGGAGCGCGTGCGGACGGACCGCGCAGCCGCCTGGACCGGTACGGTCCGGTCAGGCCCGCCCGGACCGCTCAGGACCGCCTGGACCGCTCAGGCCCGCCCGGACCGTTCAGGACCGCTGGCCGTACCCCCGGAGGCGCTCCGCCACCTCGGCGAGCTGCTCCTCGGTCAGCAGGGACGGGGACCGGCCCGGTACCGCGGAGGCCGTCAGCCAGAGGCGGCACATCCACTCCAGCTGGGCGGTGCGGTCGTAGGCCTGGTCCAGGGAGGCGCCGTAGGTGATCGTGCCGTGGTTCTGGAGGAGGCAGCCGGTGCGGCCGGTGAGGGCGTCGAGCATGGTGCGGGCCAGTTCGTCGGTGCCGTAGGCCGCGTAGCGGGCGACCCGGACCGGGCCGCCGAGCGCGGCGGTCATGTAGTGGACCGGCGGCAGTTCGGGCACGAGCAGCGAGACCGCCGTCGCGTGCACGGCGTGGGTGTGGACGACGGCCCGGGCGTCGGTGGCCCGGTACACGGCGAGGTGCATGGGCAGTTCGCTGGTGGGGACCAGCGTGCCGAGGACCTGCCGGCCGTCGAGGTCGACGCCGGTCGCGTCGGCCGGGGCCAGACGGTCGTACGGCACCCCCGAAGGAGTGACCAGCACCGTGTCGCCGACGCGCACCGAGACGTTGCCGGAGGTGCCGACCACCAGCCCGTCCGCCACCGTCCGCCGGGCCGTCGCGACGAGGGCCTCCCAGGCCTCGGCCACCTCCGATTCCGCCCGTCCGCCCATCGATCGCGTCACAGTCACCAGCTCCTCCCCGAAGGCCTCCTGCGCCTCCGTCGTCCCACCGGGCGCGGATCCCGGCGATCCTGCCAGGCACGTCTCCGCAGAGCATCGGCGCGGGCACGGAGCGGAAGGTGGTGTCCCTCGTTCCGGTCACTGCGACGCCCTTCTCAGTTCATCTTCCGTTCACTCTGGTTACCTACGTTCGACCAGCCAATGACCTCGAACGATTGCCTGGGTAAATGGAAAGCTTCTCGCTGATCCTCGCGATTGTGGTGGTAACCGCACTCGCGTTCGATTTCACGAACGGTTTCCACGACACCGCGAACGCGATGGCAACGACCATTTCGACCGGTGCGCTCAAGCCCAAGGTGGCGGTGGCGATGTCCGCCGTCCTCAACCTTGTCGGCGCCTTCCTCTCGGTGGAGGTCGCGAACACGATCTCCAAGGGTCTCGTCGACGAGACCGGCATCCGTCCCGAGGTCATCTTCGCCGCCCTGGTCGGCGCGATCCTCTGGAACCTGCTGACCTGGCTGGTCGGGCTCCCGTCCAGTTCCTCGCACGCCCTGATGGGCGGCCTGATCGGTGCCGCCATCGCCTCGGCGGGCGTCGGCGCGGTCCACGGCGACGTGCTCGTCACCAAGGTGCTCCTCCCGGCGATCGCCGCCCCGCTCGTCGCGGGCATCGCGGCGATGCTCGGCGCGCGGCTGACGTACCGGCTCGGCCGCAAGGCCGACGGCAAGGCCGCCGCCAAGGGCTACCGTGCCGGGCAGATCGCCTCCGCCGGACTCGTCTCGCTGGCCCACGGCACCAACGACGCCCAGAAGACGATGGGCATCATCACCCTCGCCCTGGTCGCGGGCGGCGCCCTCGCCCCCGACTCCGACCCGCCCATGTGGGTCATCCTGTCCGCGGGCATCGCCATCGCGCTCGGCACCTACCTCGGCGGCTGGCGCATCATCCGCACCATGGGCAAGGGGCTGACCGACCTCCAGCCGCAGCAGGGCTTCGCGGCGCAGACCAGTGCCGCCACGGTCATCCTGGCCTCCTCCCACCTCGGCTTCTCCCTCTCCACCACGCACTCGGTCTCCGGTGCGGTGATGGGCGCGGGCCTCGGCCGCAAGGGCGGCGTGGTGCGCTGGTCCACGGCCACCCGGATGTTCGTCGCCTGGGGCCTGACCCTGCCCGCCGCGGCCCTGGTCGCCGCGATCGCCGAGTGGGTCTGCGGCCTCGGTGACTGGGGCACCGGCCTCGTCCTGGTCTTCCTGATCGCCTCCAGCGCCGCCATCTGGAAGATCTCCCGGCGCGAGGTCGTCGACCACACCAACGTGATCGACGAGCCCGAGCCGTCCGGCGTGGTGACCACGGCGATGGCCGCCGTCTCCCCGCCGCCGACCGGGGTGACCGAGGAACTGGCCGCCGCCGTCCCGGCCGCCGCGCCCGACGCCAAGGCCCCCTCGGCCACCACCACCGTCTGAGCCCGCCCCCCGGGTACGAAGGAAGCGAACCTCCATGAGCATCGACTGGGCAGCTCTCGGCTCCGTCTTCGGGGTCAGCCTCGTGGCCACCGTGGTCCTGGTGGGCCTGTTCACCCTCGGCATCGTCGGCCTCTCCCGCCAGGAGCGGGCCACCGCCCAGGGCGGCTCCGCGGCCCTCGCGGTCACCGGCGCGTACGCGTGCTTCGCGGCCTGCGCGGCGGCGGTGGCGTACGGCATCTACCTGATCGTCGCCTGACGATCGCCGCACACCCGTGAGGCGGGGTGCGGGACGGACTCCAACCGTCCCGCACCCCGCCTCTTCCCGTGCCGGCGCACACCGCCCGTGTGTGGGCCTTCGCACACTCCCCCGCCGCAGGTCAACGCCAGGTTGACGGGTGTTCGCGGGCCGTGGTGGACTTCCGGAGCCAGTACGGCGGCAGGAGAGGAAGCCCGGTGCGAATCCGGCGCGGTCCCGCCACTGTGACCGGGGAGCTGATCCCCGGGAGCCAGGAACTCTCACCGCCGGTCTCTTCCAACCAGGGCGCGGACACCCTGAGTGAGGACGTATCGCCATGCGCGGCTGCTCCTGCAGGTACCCCGGCGGGTCCCGGTATCCCGGGCACTCCGCCCACCCCGGGTACTCCGCCCCTCCCGGCGACACCCGCTGCCCCGGTGACTCCGGCCACCCCGGTGACTCCGGGAACGCCGGTCCCACACCTCCCCGCCCCGCGGCCGGCTGAGCCGTGCGCGCCGAACGCGTCTTCGCGTACGGCGCCGCCGCCGGCCTTCTCGGCGACCTCCTCCTCGGCGATCCGCGCCGCGGGCACCCGGTCGCCGCGTTCGGCCGTGCCGCCGGTGCCGTGGAACGGGTGCTGTGGCGTGACCACCGGGGCCGGGGCGCGCTGCACACCGGCGTGTGCGCCGGTGGCGCCGTCGCCCTGGGGGCCGCCGCCGCACGCGCCGTACGCCGCTCCCCCGCCGCTTCCGTCGCGCTGACCGGCGCCGCCACCTGGGCCGTCGTCGGCGGGACCTCGCTCGCCCGGGAGGCCCGCTCGATCGGGCGGGCCCTGGAGGCCGGGGACGTCGAGACGGCCCGTGCGCGGCTGCCGCACCTGTGCGGACGGGATCCGCAGGCCCTGGACGCCGACGGAATCGCCCGGGCCGTCGTCGAGTCCGTCGCCGAGAACACCTCGGACGCGGTGGTGGGCGCCCTCGTGTGGGGCGCCGTCGCCGGAGTGCCCGGGCTCCTCGGCTTCCGGGCGGTGAACACCCTGGACGCCATGGTCGGCCACAAGTCCGCCCGGTACCGGCGCTACGGCTGGGCCTCGGCCCGGCTCGACGACCTCGCGGGCTGGCCCGGCGCCCGTCTGACCGCCGTCCTGGCCACCGTGGCCGGCGGCGACCCGCGGGGCGCCGTGCGGGCGTGGCGTGCCGACGCCGGACGGCATCCGAGCCCCAACGCGGGTCCCGTGGAGGCATCGTTCGCGGGCGCCCTCGGCGTGCGGCTCGGCGGCACGCTCTCCTACGGCGGGCGGGTGGAGCACCGGCCCGTCCTCAACGGGGCGGCCGGTCGCGCCGTCCTGGCCGGTTCCGGCGACATCGACCGGGCCGTCCGGCTCTCCCGGCGCGTGGGCTGGCTGGCGCTGGGCGTGTGCGCGGGCGCGCGGCTGCTCGCCCGCCGGGCACTCACGAAGGGACGTGACTCATGAGCGGTGGCCTCCTCGTCGCCGGTACCACCTCCGACGCCGGCAAGAGCGTCGTCACCGCCGGGATCTGCCGCTGGCTGGTGCGCCAGGGCGTCAAGGTGGCGCCGTTCAAGGCGCAGAACATGTCGCTGAACTCCTTCGTGACCCGCGAGGGCGCGGAGATCGGGCGGGCGCAGGCCATGCAGGCGCAGGCGTGCCGGGTGGAGCCCACCGCGCTGATGAACCCGGTGCTGCTGAAGCCGGGCGGGGAGCGCAGCAGCCAGGTCGTGCTGCTCGGCAAGCCGGTCGGTGAGATGAGCGCCCGCGGCTACCACGGCGGGCGGCAGCGGCAGTTGCTCGGCACGGTGCTGGACTGTCTGGCCGAGCTGCGGGGCACGTATGACGCGGTGATCTGCGAGGGGGCGGGCAGTCCGGCCGAGATCAACCTGCGCCGGACCGACATCGTGAACATGGGGATCGCCCGGGGCGCCGGGCTCCCCGTCGTGGTCGTCGGCGACATCGACCGCGGCGGCGTCTTCGCCTCCTTCTTCGGCACGGTGGCCCTGCTGTCGCCCGAGGACCAGGCGCTGGTCGCCGGGTTCCTCGTCAACAAGTTCCGGGGCGACGTGTCGCTGCTGGAGCCCGGCCTGGACATGCTCCACGGGCTCACCGGGCGGCGGACGTACGGCGTGCTGCCCTTCCGGCACGGGCTCGGGATCGACGAGGAGGACGGACTGCGCGTCTCCCTGCGCGGGACGGTGCGGGAGTCCGTCGTCGCGCCGCCGGTCGGCGAGGACGTGCTGCGGGTCGCCGTCTGCGCGGTTCCGCTGATGTCCAACTTCACGGACGTGGACGCGCTGGCCGCCGAACCGGGGGTCGTGGTGCGGTTCGTGGACCGGCCGGAGGAACTCGCCGACGCCGATCTCGTGATCGTGCCGGGGACCCGCGGAACGGTCCGGGCCCTGCGGTGGCTGCGGGAGCGCGGGCTCGCGGACGCGCTCGTCCGAAGGGCCGCGGCGGGCCGCCCGGTGCTCGGGATCTGCGGTGGCTTCCAGCTGCTCGGCGAGCACATCGAGGACGAGGTCGAGTCGCGCGCCGGGCACGTGGACGGGCTCGGACTGCTGCCCGTGCGGGTGCGGTTCGCCCGCGAGAAGACCCTCACCCGGCCGGTGGGCGAGGCCCTCGGCGAGCACGTCGAGGGGTACGAGATCCACCACGGGGTCGCCGAGGTCCTGGGTGGCGAGGCCTTCCTGGACGGCTGCCGGGTCGGCCCGACCTGGGGCACGCACTGGCACGGTTCGCTGGAGTCGGACGGTTTCCGGCGGGCGTTCCTGCGCGAGGTGGCCGCCGCCGCGGGCCGCCGCTTCGTGCCGGCCCCCGACACCTCGTTCGCCGCGCTGCGCGAGGAGCAGCTCGACCTGCTCGGCGACCTGATCGAACACCACGCGGACACGGACGCGCTGTGGCGGCTCATCGAGTCCGGCGCGCCGCAAGGACTGCCCTTCATTCCACCGGGAGCACCCGCATGAGCACTGTGTTGTTGTTGTCGACCGCCGACACGGACCTGCTGGCGGCCCGTGCCTCCGACGCCGGGTACCGGATCGGCAACCCCACCCGGGTCGACGTACGCGAGGAGCTGCCCGCGCTCGTCGAGGGCGCCGACCTCGCCGTCGTCCGGCTGCTGGGCGGCAAACGCGCCTGGGAGGACGGGCTCGCCGCGCTGAAGGCCGCCGGTGTCCCCACGGTCCTGCTGGGCGGCGAGAGCGTGCCGGACGCGGAGCTGATGGCCGAGTCGTCGGTGCCGGCCGGGGTGGTGGCGGAGGCGCTGCGCTACCTGGTCGAGGGCGGGCCCGACAACCTCACCCAGCTCGCCCGGTTCCTCTCCGACACCGTGCTGCTGACCGGCGAGGGCTTCGACGAGCCGCGGAAGATGCCGGAGTACGGCGTCCACGGGGAGCGCCCGTTCACCGAGGGCCGCCCGACGGTCGGCGTGCTCTTCTACCGCGCCCACCAGCTGAGCGGCAACACCGCCTTCGTGGACACGCTGTGCGACGCGATCGAGACGCACGGCGCCAACGCGCTGCCCGTGTACTGCGGTTCGCTGCGCGGCGCGGACGGCGGGCTGTACGAGTTGCTGGGCCGGGCCGACGCCCTGGTCGCCACCGTCCTCGCGGCCGGCGGCACGCACGCCTCCCAGGCCTCGGCGGGCGGCGACGAGGAGGCCTGGGACATCGGAGCGCTGGCCGACCTGAACGTCCCGGTGCTGCAAGGGCTCTGCCTGACCTCGTCGAAGGCCGCCTGGGAGGCCTCGGACGCCGCCCTCTCCCCCATGGACGCGGCGATGCAGGTCGCGATCCCGGAGTTCGACGGGCGGCTGGTCACCGTGCCGTTCTCCTTCAAGGAGCAGGGGCCCGACGACGTCCCCGTCTACGTCGCCGACCCCGAGCGGGCCGGGCGGGTCGCCGGCATCGCCGTGCGGCACGCCGCGCTCAGGCACAAGGCGAACGCGGACAAGAGGCTCGCCCTGGTCTTCACC
The DNA here is from genome assembly GCF_001267885.1 of Streptomyces ambofaciens ATCC 23877. Lineage (NCBI taxonomy): Bacteria > Bacillati > Actinomycetota > Actinomycetes > Kitasatosporales > Streptomycetaceae > Streptomyces > Streptomyces ambofaciens. The sequence goes on from NZ_CP012382.1 coordinate 1,984,285, forward strand.
GCGTACCCGACCAAGCACTCCCGCGTCGGCAACGCGGTGGGGCTGGACACGCCGGCGTCGGCGGTCCGGGTCCTGGACGCGCTGCGGGAGGCGGGGTACTCGCTCACCGACTACCCGTCCGGCGGCGACGAGTTGATCCACCGGCTGATCGAGGCGGGCGGCCACGACGTCGAGTGGCTGACGGAGGACCAGCTGGCCGCGGCGCCGGCGCGGGTGCCGCTGGCCGACTACCGGGCGTGGTTCGAGAAGCTGGACCCGGAGCTGCGGGACGCGATGACCGAGGCGTGGGGCGAGCCGCCGGGTTCGCTGTACGTCGACGGGGACGACATCGTGCTGGCGGCCCTCCGGTTCGGGAACGTCGTCGTCATGATCCAGCCGCCGCGCGGGTTCGGCGAGAACCCGATCGCGATCTACCACGACCCCGACATGCCGCCGTCCCACCACTACCTGGCGGCCTACCGGTGGCTCGACGACAGCTTCGGCGCCGACGCGATCGTGCACATGGGCAAGCACGGCACGATGGAGTGGCTGCCCGGCAAGGGCCTCGGGCTGAGCGCGGGGTGCGCGCCGGACGCCGTGCTGGGCGACCTGCCGCTGGTCTACCCGTTCATCGTCAACGACCCCGGCGAGGGCACCCAGGCCAAGCGGCGCGGCCACGCCACGGTGGTCGACCACCTCGTCCCGCCGATGGCGCGGGCCGACACCTACGGCGACCTGGCCAAGCTGGAGCAGCTGCTCGACGAGTACGCGCTCGTCTCCGACCTGGACCCGGTCAAGGCGCCGGCGGTCCGGGCGCAGATCTGGACGCTGGTGAAGGCGGCCGAACTCCACCACGACCTGCACGTGGACGACCAGCCGGACGACGACGCGTTCGACGAGTTCGTCATGCACATCGACGGCTACCTGTGCGAGATCAAGGACGTGCAGATCCGTGACGGCCTGCACATCCTCGGCGGCGGCCCGGTCGGCGAGCCGCGCGTGAACCTCGTCCTCGCGGTGCTGCGCGCCTCGCAGGTGTGGGGCGGGCAGGCGAACGCGCTGCCGGGGCTGCGGGCGTCCCTCGCCGAGCACTTCGGGCTGGTGGAGAAGGAACTGCTGGCCGAGCCGGGCGCCCCGGCGAAGGTGCCGGTGGAACTGACCGGCCTGGTGGACGGTCCGGCGCGCTCGGCCGCCGACGCGGTCGACCTGCTGGAGCAGCTGTGCCGGCGGTGCGCGGAGGGGATGGAGTCCCGGGACTGGGACGTCACGGCCGTCCCCGCCCTGGTGCGGGAGGTGCTGGGCGCGGAGCTGCCCGAGGCGGTCGCGGTCCTGGAGTTCGCCTGCCGGGAGGTCGTGCCGCGGCTGGCCCGGACGACGGACGAGATCGGGCACATCCTGCGGGCCCTGGACGGCGGTTACGTCCCGGCCGGACCGTCCGGTTCGCCGACCCGCGGACTGGTCAACGTGCTGCCGACCGGCCGGAACTTCTACTCCGTCGACCCGAAGGCGATCCCGTCCCGGCTGAGCTGGGAGGTCGGCCAGTCCCTCGCGGACTCCCTGATCCAGCGCTATCTCCAGGACACGGGTGAGTACCCGAAGTCCGTCGGCCTCACGGTGTGGGGCACGTCGGCGATGCGCACCCAGGGCGACGACATCGCCGAGATCCTCGCGCTGCTGGGCTGCCGTCCCGTCTGGGACGACGCCTCGCGCCGGGTGACCGGCTTCGAGATCGTGCCCCCGGCCGAACTGGGCCGGCCGCGCGTCGACGTCACCGTGCGCATCTCCGGTTTCTTCCGGGACGCGTTCCCGCACGTCGTGGGGTTGATCGACGACGCGGTGCGGGCGGTGGCGGAGCTGGACGAGCCCGCCGACCAGAACTACGTCCGCGCCCACGCCGACGCGGACACCGCCGAGCACGGCGACCGGCGCCGGGCCACCGCACGCATCTTCGGCTCCAAGCCGGGTGCGTACGGGGCCGGCCTGCTGCCGCTGATCGACGCCCGCAACTGGCGCTCCGACGCGGACCTCGCCGAGGTGTACGCGGTGTGGGGCGGCTACGCCTACGGGCGCGGGCTCGACGGGCGTGCGGCGCGCGGGGACATGGAGACGGCGTTCCGGCGGATCGCGGTGGCCGCGAAGAACGTGGACACCCGCGAGCACGACCTCGTGGACGCCGACGACTACTTCCAGTACCACGGCGGCATGGTCGCCATGGTGCGGCACCTGACGGGCACGAGCCCGGAGGCGTACGTCGGTGACTCCGCCACCCCCGACCAGGTGAAGACGCGGACGCTGGGCGAGGAGACGCACCGCGTCTTCCGCGCCCGCGTGGTCAACCCGCGCTGGATGGCGGCGATGCGGCGCCACGGCTACAAGGGCGCCTTCGAGATGGCGGCCACCGTGGACTACCTCTTCGGGTACGACGCCACGGCCGGGGTCGTGGACGACTGGATGTACGAGAAGCTCAGCGCCGAGTACGTCTTCGACCCGGAGAACCGGGACTTCATGAAGAAGTCCAACCCCTGGGCGCTGCGGGGCATCACCGAGCGGCTGCTGGAGGCCGCCGAGCGCGGTCTGTGGGCCGAGCCGGACGCGGAGACGCTGGAGCGGCTGCGCGCCACCTATCTGGAACTCGAAGGCGATCTCGAAGGCGACTCGGAGGGCGACGACCAGTGAGTACCCCGTTCCCGTTCACGGCCGTCGTCGGCCAGGACGACCTGCGGCTCGCGCTGCTGCTGAACGCCGTCTCCCCGGCGGTCGGCGGGGTGCTGGTGCGCGGCGAGAAGGGCACCGCCAAGTCCACGGCCGTGCGGGCGCTGTCGGCGCTGATGCCGCAGGTGGACGTCGTCTCCGGGTGCCGCTTCTCCTGCGACCCGGACGCCCCCGACCCCGCCTGCCCGGACGGCCCGCACGAGCCGGGCGCCCGCGTCTCGCGCCCGGCGCGGATGGTGGAGCTCCCCGTCGGCGCCTCCGAGGACCGGCTGGTGGGCGCCCTCGACATCGAGCGGGCGCTCGCGGAGGGCGTGAAGGCCTTCGAGCCGGGCCTGCTGGCCGACGCGCACCGCGGGATCCTCTACGTCGACGAGGTCAACCTGCTCCACGACCACCTGGTGGACCTGCTGCTGGACGCCGCCGCGATGGGCGCCTCCTACGTCGAGCGCGAGGGCGTGTCGGTGCGGCACGCCTCGAAGTTCCTGCTCGTCGGGACCATGAACCCGGAAGAGGGCGAGCTGCGGCCGCAGTTGCTCGACCGGTTCGGACTGACCGTCGAGGTCGCGGCCTCGCGCGAGCCCGACCAGCGGGTGGAGGTCGTCCGGCGCCGGCTGGCGTACGACGACGACCCGGCCGCCTTCGCCGCGCGCTGGGCCGACGAGGAGGCCGCCGTGCGGGCGCGGATCACGGCGGCGCGGGAACTGCTGCCGTCGGTGCGGCTCGGCGACGGGGCGCTCCGGCAGATCGCGGCGACCTGTGCCGCCTTCGAGGTGGACGGCATGCGGGCCGACATCGTGATGGCGCGGACGGCGACCGCGCTGGCGGCCTGGGCCGGGCGGACCGACGTGCTCGCCGAGGACGTACGGCAGGCCGCGCTGCTGGCCCTTCCGCACCGGCGGCGGCGCAACCCGTTCGACGCGCCGGGTCTCGACGAGGACAAGCTCGACGAGACGCTGGAGGAGTTCGGTGGGCCGGGCGAGAGCGACGGGGACGGCGACGACGATCCGGACCCGGGTCCGGACGGTCCCGGCGGCCCCGGAGGGCAGCCGGAGCCCGACGACGCCCCGCAGGGCGACGGCGACACCGCCGCGCGCCCCGAGGCGGGGGAGGACGGGGAACCGCAGCCCCGCGGTGGAGGCGCCGGCGAGCAGTCCCCGGCGCGTGCCGCCGAGCCCTTCCGTACGAAGGTGCTGAGCGTGCCGGGGCTGGGTGAGGGTGCCGCCGGGCGGCGTTCGCGGGCGCGGACCGAGCACGGGCGGACCACCGGGGCGCGGCGGCCCCGGGGAGCGCTGACCAAGCTGCACCTGGCGGCCACCGTGCGGGCGGCCGCCCCGCACCAGCGGGCGCGGGGCCGGAGCGGGCCCGGGCTGGTGGTGCGCCGGGACGACCTGCGGCAGGCGACCCGGGAGGGACGCGAGGGCAATCTCGTGCTGTTCGTCGTGGACGCCTCCGGGTCGATGGCGGCGCGGCAGCGGATGAGCGCCGTGAAGGGTGCCGTGCTGTCGCTGCTGCTCGACGCCTACCAGCGGCGGGACAAGGTGGGGCTGGTGACCTTCCGGGGTTCGGCCGCCGATGTCGCGCTGCCCCCGACCTCGTCGGTGGACGCGGCGGCGGCCCGGCTGGAGTCGCTGCCGACGGGCGGCCGTACGCCGCTGGCGGCCGGGCTGCTCAGGGCCCACGAGGTGCTGCGGGTCGAGCGGCTGCGGGACCCCGCGCGGCGGGCGCTGGTCGTGGTGGTGACGGACGGACGGGCCACCGGCGGTCCGGAGCCGGTCTCGCTCGCCTCGCGTGCGGCGCGGCTGTTCGCGGCCGACGGGGTCGCCTCCGTCGTCGTGGACTGCGAGTCGGGGCCGGTGCGGCTGGGGCTGGCCGGGCGGCTGGCGGGTGAGCTGGGCGGTACGGCGGTGACGCTCGACGAGCTGCGGGCGGACTCGATCGCCGGTCTGGTGAAGGACGTTCAGGGCAGCAGGAGGGCCGCGTAATGCCGCAGGGACAGCCGAGTGTGATCCCCGACGACGGACTGACGACCCGTCAGCGGCGCAATCGCCCGCTGGTCGTCGTGCACACGGGCATCGGCAAGGGCAAGTCCACCGCCGCCTTCGGGCTGGCGCTGCGCGCCTGGAACCAGGGATGGCCGATCGGGGTGTTCCAGTTCGTCAAGTCGGCCAAGTGGAAGGTCGGCGAGGAGAACGCCCTGCGCGTGCTGGGCGCCAGCGGCGAGGGCGGGACCGTCGACTGGCACAAGATGGGCGAGGGCTGGTCCTGGGTCCAGCGCGACGCGCAGATGGACAACGAGGAGAAGGCCCGGGAGGGCTGGGAGCAGGTCAAGCGGGACCTGGCGGCCGAGACGTACAGGCTGTACGTGCTGGACGAGTTCGCCTACCCCATGCACTGGGGGTGGGTCGACACCGACGAGGTGGTGTCGGTGCTGCGCGACCGGCCCGGGACCCAGCACGTCGTGATCACCGGGCGGAACGCGCCGGAGAGGCTGGTGGACCTCGCCGACCTCGTCACCGACATGTCCAAGGTCAAGCATCCGATGGACGCGGGGCAGAAGGGGCAGAGGGGCATCGAGTGGTGACCTCGTCCTCGTCCGCTTCGTCGTCCGTGCCCCGGCTGGTCATCGCCGCGCCCTCCTCGGGCAGCGGCAAGACCACCGTCGCCACCGGGCTGATGGCCGCGCTCACGGCGCGGGGGCTCGCCGTGTCGCCGCACAAGGTCGGGCCCGACTACATCGACCCCGGGTACCACTCCCTGGCCACCGGCCGGGCGGGGCGCAACCTCGACGCCTACCTGTGCGGGCCCGAGCTGGTCGGGCCGCTGTTCCTGCACGGGGCGCGCGGGTGCGACATCGCCGTGGTCGAGGGCGTGATGGGGCTGTACGACGGGGCCGCGGGCGAAGGCGAGCTGGCGTCCACCGCGCAGATCGCGAAGGTGCTGCGGGCGCCGGTCGTGCTGGTCGTGGACGCGTCGTCGCAGTCGCGGTCGGTGGCGGCCCTGGTGCACGGGTTCGCGTCCTGGGACCCGGAGGTGCGGATCGGGGGCGTGATCCTGAACAAGGTGGGGTCGGACCGGCACGAGGCGTTGCTGCGGGAGGCGCTCGACGCCGTCGGGGTGCCGGTGCTGGGGGTGCTGCGGCGGGCGCCGCAGGTCTCCACCCCGTCGCGGCATCTGGGACTGGTGCCGGTCGCCGAGCGGGGGGCGGAGGCGGTCGACGCCGTGGCGGCGATGGCGGCGCAGGTCTCCGACGGTTGTGATCTGGAGGCGTTGGTCGCGTTGGCGCGGGCTGCCGGGCCGTTGCCGGGGGGCGTGGCCCCCTGGACCCCCGAGCCCACCCACGGCCCGGCTCGGTCGGACCGGAAGTCACCACCGCGCGTCGCGATCGCCGGTGGTGCGGCCTTCACGTTCTCCTACGCCGAGCACGCCGAACTGCTCGCCGCCGCCGGGGCCGAGGTCGTCACCTTCGACCCGCTGCGGGACGAGGAACTCCCCGAGGCGACCGCCGGGCTGGTCGTCGGCGGCGGGTTCCCCGAGGTGTACGCCGCCGAGCTGTCGGCCAACGAGCCGCTGCGCAGGGCCGTCGCCGCACTCGCGCTGAGCGGCGCCCCCGTCGCCGCCGAGTGCGCGGGGCTGCTGTACCTGTGCCGGGAGCTGGACGGGGCGCCCATGTGCGGGGTGCTGGACGCCTCCGCGCGGATGTCCGGGCGGCTGACGCTGGGCTACCGGGACGCCGTGGCCGTCAGCGACAGCGCGCTGGCCGTCGCGGGGACGCGGATGCGGGGCCACGAGTTCCACCGGACGGTCGTGGAGCCGGGGGCCGGGGCGGCCGCGGCGTGGGGGATGCGGGCGCCCGAGCGGCGCGTCGAGGGATTCGTGGAACGCGGTGTGCACGCGAGCTATCTGCACACGCACTGGGCGTCCGAGCCCGGTGTCGCCCGTCGGTTCGTGGAGAGGTGCCGGACGTCATGAGCAGCAGGCTGGTCGGAGTGGGGGTCGGGCCCGGGGACCCCGAGCTGGTGACCGTCAAGGGCGTCAACGCGCTGCGCGCCGCAGACGTCGTCGTCGTCCCCGTCATGGACACCGGGGAGCGGGGGCGGGCCGAGGCGACCGTGCTGCACTACGCACCCGCCGAGAAGGTCGTCCGCGTCGTGTTCGCGCTGAACGAGCGCACCGACCGGGCCCGCCGCGAGGCGGCCTGGGACGCGGCCGGGCAGCGGGTGGCCGGGCTCCTGCGGGCGCACGGCACCGTGGCCTTCGCGACCATCGGCGACCCCAACGTGTACTCGACCTTCACGTACCTTGCGCAGACCGTCGGCGAGCTGGTGCCCGGCACCCTCGTGGAGACCGTGCCGGGCATCACCGCCATGCAGGACCTCGCGGCCCGGTCGGGTGCCGTGCTGACCGAGGGCACCGAGCCGCTGACGCTGGTGCCGGTGACCGCGGGGGCCGCCGTGCTCAAGGACGCGCTGAACGGGCCCGGCACGGTCGTCGCCTACAAGTTCGGCCGGCAGGCCGCCGAGGTCGCCGAGGCGCTGCGGGAGACCGGGCGGCTGGACGACGCGGTGTGGGGGTCGGCGCTGGGACTGCCGGAGGAGTCCGTGCGGGCGGCGGCGGAACTGGACGGCGCCCCGCTGCCCTACCTGTCGACGCTCATCGCTCCCGCCCGGCGCGAGGGCGGCCGGGGCGGGAAGCTGTGAGCCATTCCGGCGGGGGCGCCTCATTCGGCGACGCCCACCACCAGCCAGATGAACGCCGCGCCCGCGACCGTGCACAGCAGGGTCGAGCGGGCGGGGTGCTCGTGATGGGCCTCGGGGAGGATCTCGGCCGCGGCGAGGTAGAGCAGTACGCCGCCGAAGAGGCCGAGGTAGGCGCCCAGGGCCTGCTCCGGGATGGTGAACAGCAGGGTCGAGGCCGCGCCGAGCACGGGGGCGCAGGCGTCGGCGAACAGCATGGCCACGGCCCGGCGGCGGGCGTTCCCGTACAGGCTGGTCAGCGTGTAGGTGTTGAAGCCGTCCGCGAAGTCGTGGGCGATCACGGCCATCGCGACCGCCGCACCCATGCCGCCGCCGACCTGGAAGGCCGCGCCGATCGCCACGCCGTCCATCGCGCTGTGCCCGACCATCGCGGCGGCGGCCGTCAGGCCCACCTGGGGCGAACGGTGCCCGTGCTCGTCGGCGCCGTGCGCCGCGCGGCGGGCCGCCAGCAGGCGCTCCACCAGATGTGCGAACAGGAACCCGGCGACGAAGAGCAGCAGCGCCGCCGGCACGCCGAACACCTCGTCGCCCGCCGCCTCCAGGGCTTCGGGCAGCAGGTCGAGGCCGACCACGCCCAGCATCAGGCCACCGGCCAGCCCCAGGACCAGGTGACGCCGGTCGGTCACGCGCTGTGCCGTCCAGCCACCGGCCAGGGTCATCAGGAACGCGCCCAGCGCGACGAAGACCGCCATGGGCCCTTGCTATCCGATCAGGGCGCGCATCCGTGCGCACGACAGCAGCAACCGCAGTAAGTATGCGTAGTAGGAGAGGACCTGTCCCCATGGCTTCCGAGGCCTCCGTGACTCCCGAGGTGTCCCCCGCTTCCCCGGCCGGGGAGCCCACCGGCAAGGTGACCTTCGTCGGTGCCGGCCCCGGCGCCGCCGACCTGCTGACGTTCCGCGCCGCGCGGGCCATCGCCGAGGCCGACGTCGTGATCTGGGCGGCCAGCCTGGTCCAGGAGGAGGTGCTCCGGCACGCGCGTCAGGACGCGGAGATCCTGGACTCGGCGACGATGTCGCTGGAGGACGTCGTCGCCGTCTACCGGCGGGCCCGTGCGGAAGGGCTGCGGGTCGCCCGCATCCACTCCGGCGACCCTGCCCTGTGGGGCGGGACGCAGGAGCAGCTCGACCGGTGCGCGGAGATCGGCATCGCGACCGAGGTCGTGCCCGGCGTCTCCGCGTTCTCCGCGGTGGCCGCGCTCGCGCAGCGGGAGCTGACCATTCCGGAGGTCGCGCAGTCCGTCGTCCTGACGCGGCTCGGCGGCGGCAAGACGCCCATGCCGCCCGGGGAGGAGGTCCGCGAGTTCGCCAAGCACGGCACCACCATGGCGGTCTTCCTGTCGGCGGCCCGCAGCGGCCAGCTGGTGCGCGAGCTGCTGGAGGGCGGCTACCCGACCGAGACGCCGGTCGTCGTCGCCTACCAGGCCACCTGGCCGGAGGAGCTGGTCGTGCGGTGCACGATCGGCACGCTGGAGGAGACGGTCAAGGAGCACAAGCTCTGGAAGCACACCCTGTTCCTGGTCGGCCCGGCCCTGGACGCGCACGGCACCCGCTCGCACCTGTACCACCCGGGGCACTTCCACGGCTATCGCAAGGCCGACCCCGAGGCGCGCAGGGAGCTGCGCAGGCGGGGTGCCGGCACGTGATCACGGTGGTGGGCATGGGGGCCGGCGAGCCACCCGCCGACGCCGTCGGCGCCGACGCCGCGCTGGTGGTCGGCGGGCGGCGCCATCTGGACGCCGTACGGCTGCCGCGGGGGGCCGAGCGGGTCGTCCTCGGGGCGCTGGCGCCGGCCCTCGACACGGTCGCGGAGTACGTCGCGGCGGGGCGGCCGGTGACCGTACTGGCCTCCGGTGACCCGGGGTTCTTCGGCATCGTGCGGGCGCTGGCCGAGCGGTTCGGGCCCGAGCGGCTCGACGTCCGGCCCGGTGTCCCGTCCGTCGCCGCCGCGTTCGCGCGGGCCGGACTGCCGTGGGACGACGCCGTGGTGGCCAGCGCGCACGGGCGGGACCTGCGGACGGCGGTCAACGTGTGCCGGGCGCACCCGAAGGTCGCCGTGCTGACCGGGCCCGGGGCGGGTCCGGCGGAGCTGGGCGCCGCGCTGGGGGGCGACGAGCGGGTCCTGGTCGTCGCCACCGCGCTGGGCTCCGCCCGGGAGCGCGTGGAGCGGGTGACGCCCGCCGAGGCCGCCGGCCGGGACTGGGGGGCGGCGGTGAGCGTGGTGCTGTGCCTGGACGAGGCGCGGGCGCTGGGGCCGGTGCGGACCATCGCCGGGGCGCGGCCGGGGACCACGGGACGGGTACGGACCGTTCCGGTGGGACCGGACGTACCCGCCGGACCGGTCCGCGGGGCCGCGCCGGACGGGTGGGCCGGCTGGGCACTGGACGAGACGGACTTCGCCCACCGCGACTCGATGATCACCAAGTTCGAGGTGCGGGCGCTGGCGCTGGCCCGGCTCGGGCCGCGCCCCGGTGACCTGGTGTGGGACGTCGGGGCCGGCTCGGGGTCCGTGGCCGTGGAGTGCGCGCGGCTGGGCGCCGCCGTCGACGCCGTGGAGAAGACGCCGGACGGTGTCGAGCGGATCCGCGCCAACGCCGCCGCACACGGCGTCGACGTCCGCGTGGTGCACGGCACGGCGCCCGGGGCGCTGTCGGACCTGGAGGACCCCGACGCCGTGTTCGTCGGCGGTGGCGGGCGCGAACTGCCCGCGATCGTCGCGGCGTGCGCCCGGCGCACCCGGCGCGCCGTGGTCGTCGCCCTGGCCGCGCTGGACCGGGTGCCGGCGGCGCGCCGGGCACTGCTCGACGCCGGGCTGGAGTGCGACGGGGTGCTGTTGCAGTCGTCCCGGCTCGCCCCGCTGCCGGGGGACGTGACCCGGCTCGCGGCGGCCAATCCCGTGTTCCTGCTGTGGGGCGTCAGGCCGCACAGCCGTACCGAAGGAGTTGCCCCTTGATCGGCCTCATCTCCGCCACCGCGGCGGGAGCGGCCGCGCGGGACCGGCTGGCCGCGGCCTGGCCGGACCGCACGCGCGTGTACGAGGGTCCCGTCGCGGACGCCGTCCGGACCGCGTTCGCCGAGTGCGAGCGGCTGGTGTGCTTCCTGGCCACGGGGGCCGTCGTCCGGCTCGTGGCGCCGCTGCTGGACGACAAGCGGACCGACCCGGGGGTCGTGTGCGTGGACGAGGGCGGGCGGTTCGCCGTGTCGCTGGTCGGCGGCCACGGGGGCGGCGCCAACGACCTCGCCGTCGCGGTCGCCGGGGTACTGGGCGCCGAACCGGTGGTGACGACGGCTACGGACGCCGTGGGACTGCCGGGGCTGGACACCCTCGGGATGCCCGTCGAGGGCGATGTCGCCGGTGTCTCGCGGGCCCTGCTCGACGGTGAGCCGGTCGCCCTGCGGGCGGAGGTGCGGTGGCCCCTGCCGCCGCTGCCCGTCACCGACCAGGGTGCGTACACGGTCCGGCTGACCGACCGTCTGGTGGAACCCGCCGAGCGGGAGGCCGTCCTGCGTCCGCCGTCCCTGGTCGTCGGCGTCGGCGCCTCCAAGGGGGCCCCGGTCGACGAGGTGCTCGGGCTGGTCGAGGAGGCGCTGCGGGACGCCGGACTCTCCGCCGCGTCGGTCGCCGAACTGGCCACCGTGGACGCCAAGGCGGAGGAGCCCGGGATCGTCGGGGCCGCCGAGCGGCTGGGCGTGCCGCTGGTGACGTACGCCGCCGGCGAACTGGCGGAGGTCGAGGTGCCCAACCCCTCCGACGCCCCGCTCGCGGCGGTCGGCACGCCGTCGGTCGCGGAGGCGGCGGCGTTGGTGCGGGGCGGCGAACTGCTCGTCCCCAAGCGCAAGTCGGCGTCCAGTCCGGCGATGGCCACCTGCGCCGTCGTACGGCGGCCGGGGCGCGGGCGGCTCGCGGTGGTCGGGCTCGGGCCGGGCGCCCGGGACCTGGTCACGCCGCGGGCGCAGGCCGAGCTGCGGCGGGCCTCGGTGCTGGTCGGTCTCGACCAGTACGTCGACCAGATCCGCGACCTGCTGCGGCCCGGCACCCGGGTCCTGGAGTCGGGGCTCGGCGCCGAGGAGGAGCGGGCCCGGACCGCGGTCGAACAGGCCCGGCGCGGACACGCCGTCGCCCTGATCGGCAGCGGGGACGCCGGGGTGTACGCCATGGCGTCACCGGCGCTCGCGGAGGCGTCCGACGACATCGACGTGGTCGGGGTGCCCGGGGTGACGGCGGCGCTGGCGGCCGGGGCGATCCTGGGCGCGCCGCTCGGCCACGACCACGTGTCGATCAGCCTGTCCGACCTGCACACCCCGTGGGAGGTCATCGAACGGCGGGTGCGGGCGGCGGCCGAGGCGGACATCGTCGTGACGTTCTACAACCCGCGCAGCCGGGGCCGGGACTGGCAGCTGCCCAAGGCGCTGGCGATCCTCGCGGAGCACCGGGAGCCGACGACGCCGGTCGGGGTCGTGCGCAACGCGTCGCGCGCCGACGAGTCCAGCCGCCTGACCACACTCGCCGGCCTCGACCCGGCGACGGTCGACATGATGACGGTCGTGACGGTGGGCAACACCGCGACCCGGGAGATCGCCGGGCGCATGGTGACGCCGCGCGGCTACCGCTGGCAGGAGGGATCCGAGTGAGCCGGGTCGTGCACCCCATCGAGCAGGAGTCCTTCCGGCGGTTGCGCGCCCGGCTGGACACCTCGCCCTTCCCGCCCCTGACCCGGGCGGTCGTCGAGCGGGTCATCCACTCCGCGGCCGACCTGGAGTACGCCTCTGACCTCGTCCTCGACGAGAGCACGCTGACGAGGGCCCACGCGGCGCTGCACGCCGGGGCGCCGGTCGTCGTGGACGTGGAGATGGTCGCGGCCGGGATCACCCGGCGGGAGACCGTGTGCCGGCTGAAGGACGCCGTCGCCGGTCCCGGGCTGACCCGTTCGGCGCACGCGATGCGGCTGGCGTACGAGCAGGTCGGGCCCGGCGCGCTCTGGGTGATCGGCTGTGCGCCGACCGCGCTGGAGGAACTGCTCACCCTCGACGCCTCCCCCGCGCTCGTCATCGGGCTGCCCGTCGGTTTCGTCGGGGCGGCCGAGTCCAAGGCGGCACTGCGGGAGAGCGGGCTGCCCGCCGTGAGCAACGTGTCCGAGAAGGGCGGTTCGGCGGTCGCCGCGGCCGCGCTGAACGCCCTGCTGTACCACCCCCTTCCGTCCGAGGAACCCGAGGAGAAACTGTGACGACCCCGCCCGCCCTGCTCATCGCCGGACACGGCACCCGGGACGAGGCCGGAGCCGAGGCGTTCCGCGACTTCGTGCGCGAGCTGGGCCGCCGCCACCCCGAACTGCCCGTCGCGGGCGGCTTCATCGAGCTGTCGCCGCCACCGCTGGGCGAGGCGGTGGCCGAGCTGGTCGAGCGCGGGGTGCGCCGGTTCGCCGCGGTGCCGCTGATGCTGGTGTCCGCGGGGCACGCCAAGGGCGACATCCCGGCGGCGCTGTCCCGCGAGAAGGAACGCCACCCCGGCATCTCGTACACCTACGGGCGTCCGCTGGGCCCGCACCCCGCGCTGCTGCGGGTGCTGGAGCGGCGCCTGGAGGAGGCCGTCGATCCCTCCTGGGACCGCTCGGAGGTGACCGTGCTGCTGGTGGGGCGCGGTTCCACGGACCCGGACGCCAACGCCGAGGTGTTCAAGGCGGCGCGGCTGCTGTGGGAGGGGCGCGGGTGGGGGGCCGTGGAGACGGCGTTCGTGTCGCTGGCGAAGCCGGACGTGCCGGGCGGCCTGGACCGGTGTGTGCGGCTGGGGGCGCGGCGGATCGTGGTCCTGCCGTACTTCCTGTTCACCGGCATCCTCCCGGACCGGGTCCGGCACCAGACCGAGGAGTGGGCCGCGGCGCGCCCGGAGGCCGAGGTACGCTCGGCGGACGTCATCGGGCCGGAGCCGGAGCTGCTGGACCTGGTGTGGGAGCGGTACGAGGAGGCCGTCAAGGGCGACCTGCGGATGAACTGCGACTCCTGTGTGTACCGGATCGCGCTGCCCGGGTTCGAGGACAAGGTGGGGCTGCCGCAGCAGCCGCACTTCCACCCCGACGACGACGGCCATCACCACCACGGGCACCATCACGGGCATGGACACGCACACTCCCCCGCGCACTGAGGGTCCGGCCGTGGATCTCGACCTGCGGCACCACGGGGACGCCGAGGTCCGCGACGACGGCTCGACGCTGGTGGACCTCGCGGTGAACGTCCGCGCGGACACGCCCCCGGCCTGGCTGCGCGAGCACGTCGCCGCCTCGCTCGGCTCCCTCGCGGCCTACCCGGACGGGCGGGCCGCGCGGGCTGCGGTGGCGGCGCGGCACGGGCTGCCGGTGGAACGGGTGCTGCTGACGGCGGGCGCGGCGGAGGCGTTCGTGCTGCTGGCGCGCGCGCTGAAGGTGAGCCGGCCGGTCGTGGTGCATCCCCAGTTCACGGAGCCGGAGGCGGCCCTGCGGGACGCGGGGCACACGGTCGGCCGGGTGCTGCTGCGGGAGGCGGACGGCTTCCGGCTGGAGGCGGCCGTGGTGCCCGAGGAGGCCGACCTGGTGGTGATCGGCAACCCGACGAACCCGACGTCGGTGCTGCATCCGGCGGCCACGATCACGGAACTGGCCCGCCCCGGGCGGACACTGGTCGTGGACGAGGCCTTCATGGACGCGGTGCCGGGTGAGCGGGAGGCGCTGGCCGGGCGCACCGACGTGCCCGGGCTGGTCGTCCTGCGCAGCCTCACCAAGACGTGGGGGTTGGCCGGGCTGCGCATCGGGTACGTCCTGGCGGCCCCGGAGACGATCGCGGAGCTGGAACGCGCCCAGCCGCTGTGGCCCGTGTCCACGCCGGCGCTGGCGGCCGCCGAGGCGTGCGTGGCGCCGCGGGCCCGGGCGGAGGCCGCCCACGCCGCGCACCGCATCGCCGCGGACCGGGCGCATCTCGTCGCCGGGCTCGCGGAGTTCGCCGCCCACGGCCTGCGGGTCGCCGGGCCGGCCGCGGGCCCCTTCGTCCTCGTCCGGCTCCCGCACGCCACCGCCGTACGCCACCGGCTGCGCGGTCTCGGGTACGCGGTGCGGCGGGGTGACACGTTCCCGGGCCTGGGCGCGGAGTGGCTGCGCCTGGCGGTACGGGACCGGGCGACGACGGACGGCTTCCTGCGGGCGCTGGGGCGAGCGGCGGCGGAACCGGCCTGAGCCGTGCGGCAGGCGGGGGCGCGCAGCCCGGCCCCGGCCGTACGGAGAGGGCAGGCAACACAGCCCGGCCTCAGCCGTACGGGAGGGGGCGGGGGCCTACGGCCCGGTCTGAGCCGTACGAGGGCGGGGGGCCACAGCCCGGTCTGAGCCGTGCGGGAGGGGGCGGGGGCCTACGGCCCGGTCTGAGCCGTACGAGGGCGGGGGGCCACAGCCCGGTCTGAGACGTGCGGGAGGGGGGCGCACAGCTCAGCCTCAGCCGTACGGGAGACGGCAGGGCACACAGCCCGGCCGCAGTCACACGGGGGGCGCACAGCCCGGTCTGAGCGTGCGGGAGGTGGGGCGCACAACTCAGGCTCAGCCGTACGGAGATGGCAGGGCACACAGCCCGGCCCCGGCCGTACAGGAGACGGCAGGGCACACAGCCCGGCCTCTGCCCGTACGGGAGGCGGCGCGTACGGACCGGGCGGCGTGCGGGGGCTTACCTCGCCGGCCCCGGAGGGCGGCACCGTCGCGCCCCACGTGCGCGGCGGTGCCGCCCGGCTCGGCACGGGCGGCCCGCGCGGCACAGGAGGACGGCCGCCGCCGTACGGCCCGGCGCGCCCTCCACCGCCCGGCCCGCGCGGTCGCCCTCACCCCCGCCGGCGGTCGACCGCCCGGCAGGTCACCCCCGTCGGCGCCGGGCCAGCAGCAGCGAGCCGCCGCCCGCCAGGACCAGGGCCGCGGCCCCGGCGGCGAGATACGGGGTCGCCGAACTGCCGCCCGTCTCGGCGAGGTCCGCCTCGGCGCGGGCGCCCTGGGGCTGCACGTCGGCGGCCGGTTCGGTTTCCTGCTCGGCGGGGGGCTCGTCGGCCTTCGCCGGGGGCTGCTCCGCTTCGGGGGCCGCCGGGGACTCGCAGGTCGCCTTCGCCAGGGTCAGGGTGCCGTCGACCTCCGCGACGTTCAGGTCGAGGGGGTCGACGGACACCTTGAGTTCGAGCGCGGTGGCCGCCGCCGTACGGGAGGTGGTCTCCGTCCGGGACAGGTCGAGCCGCACCTCGCCGACACCGGGCACCCGCACTTGCGTCGTCCCGCCGGTGGTCAGGGTGACCTTCTTGCCGAGGACCGTCACCGCGCCCAGCAGGTTCGCGTCGGCGACCGGCTTCTTCCCGGCCTCGCACGTCGCGGTGGAGGTGACCTGCTCGACCTCGACCACCGACAGCAGCGGCAGGCCCGGGACGTGGAGCCGCGCGCGGGCGAGGTTCGTGCGGCCCTCGCTCCCGGCGGCGGTCGCCGTCGCGCTGGACTCGGCCACGTCGGCCCGCAGCACGCTGAAGGCCTTGCCGCCGTCGACGCCGTCGAGCTGTGCGGTCAGCGCGGTCTTCCGGGCCGTCTCGGGCGCGTGGACCTCGTTGAGGGTGACCTCGAGCGGGACGTTCACGGTCTTGTTGAGCAGGGACACGTCCAGCGCGGTGCGCAGGACGGTGGCGCTCGCGCTGCCGTGGTCACCGGTCGCCTGTGCGGTGCCCGCGCCGGCCAGGACCGCGGGACCGGCGGCCAGGGCCGTGGCCGCCGCGACGGTGACGAGACGGCGTGCGGGCATGCGGAAGGTGTTGCCGTTCAAGGTGGTGGGACCCCCAGTGAGACATGCGTGCGGGACACGCATGAGCGACGTGCTTGGGACCCGGACAGAATGTCCTCGCGCCCGCCCGACCGTCAGCGATCCGGGGGCACTTCACCCCTTCGTGGGGTTTCCGTCCGCGCTTTCGAATCTCCCGGCACGGGTGTTCCCCGACGTCACCCCGGACGGCTAACCGACCACCCGCCCGTTCAGCACCACCCGGCGCGGAGCGGCGAGCACGCGCACGTCCGCGCGCGGGTCCTCGTCGAACACCACCAGGTCCGCCGGCGCGCCCTCCTCCAGGCCGGGGCGTCCGAGCCAGCGCCGGGCGGCCCAGGTCGTCGCGGCGAGGGCCTCGACGGGCGGGATGCCGGCGGTCACCAGTTCGGCGACCTCCGCCGCGGCCAGGCCGTGGGCCAGGGAGCCTCCCGCGTCGGTGCCGACGAAGACCGGGATGCCGGCGTCGTAGGCGCTCCGCACGGTGTCGTAGCGGCGTTCGTGGAGCCGGCGCATGTGGGCGGACCAGCGGGGGAACCTGGACTCGCCGCCGTCCGCGAGCGCGGGGAAGGTGGCGATGTTGACCAGGGTCGGCACGATGGCAACGCCCCGCTCGGCGAAGAGGGGGATCGTGTCGTCGGTCAGGCCCGTGGCGTGCTCGACGCAGTCGATGCCGGCCTCGACCAGGTCCCGCAGCGAGTCCTCGGCGAAGCAGTGGGCGGTGACGCGGGCGCCCAGGCGGTGGGCCTCCGCGATCGCCGCCTCGACGGCGCCGCGCGGCCAGCAGGCGGACAGGTCGCCGAGGTCGCGGTCGATCCAGTCGCCGACCAGCTTCACCCAGCCGTCGCCCCGCCGGACCTCCTGGGCGACGTACGCGACGAGGTCCTCGGGCTCGACCTCCCAGGCGTAGTTGCGGATGTAGCGCCGGGTGCGGGCGATGTGCCGGCCGGCCCGGATGATCTTCGGGAGGTCCTCGCGGTCGTCGATCCAGCGGGTGTCGGAGGGCGAACCCGCGTCGCGGATGAGGAGGGTGCCCGCCTCCCGGTCGGTCAGCGCCTGCTTCTCGGCGACGTCCTCGGGGACGGCCCCGTGCCGGTCGAGGCCGACATGGCAGTGGGCGTCGACCAGGCCGGGCAGCGCCCAGCCCGTGACGGTGCGGACGTCGGCCGCGCCCGCGGGACGGTCGTAGGAGATCCGGCCGTCGACCACCCACACCTCGTCGCGGACCTCCTCCGGTCCGACCAGCACCCGACCCTTCACGTGCAGCACCGTGCGATCGCTCATGTCCCGCACCCTAGACCGGTGCGGCGGGGTGTTCGAAGGGCCGGTCACCGGACGGCCTTCCGGGCGCTCGCGCGGGCACGCCGCCCGGTCGCCCACCCAGCGGCCACGGCGCCCGCGACGGCGGTCAGGGCGAGCACGGCGGCCCCGGGTCCGGCGTAGCCGGGGACCTCGGCGGAGTCGTAGCCGCCGCCGTCGGTGGTCTCGCAGCGAAAGCGCGGCGGCAGGAGCGAGGCCTCGTAGTCGATCACCCGTCCGGCCTGTTCCGGGGAGACTCCGGAACGGCACGGGGGCATGGGCGAGGAGCCCGTGCCGCCGTCCTCGGCCTGCATCACCGCGAAGCCCACGCACAGCGCGCCCCAGGCGTACAGCAGGACGGCACCCGCGCCGGCGACCGCTGCGACCGCACGGAAGGGCGCCCCCGCCCTGGGCGGCCTGCGAGCCGCCGCGGCCGCGGGACCGGCCGCGAGGTAGGGGCGGCGCCCGTACGTGCCGGCACCCCGGCCGAGGACGACGGCCGTGACCACGGCGACCAGGACGAGCAGCAGGAGAACGGACACGAGGCCGAGTCCATCAGGCCGACGATCGGCGTGGCTGTGGCGGAAGCCACAATTCCGGGCGTGAGGGTGTCGCAACGGAAACCCTCCGCGCGAGTGACGGCAGGGGCCATGGTTACTCTCGACTCCGTACGCGCCGTACACCTGCCCGTTACTGAAGAGAGCACCGCCGTGAGCCACCCCTTCCTGGACCTCGCCCCGCTGAGCGCCGGCCGTTTCGCCGCGATCGAGGACCGGGTGGCGCGCCTGCTCGGCACCGGACAGGACGTCGTGATCATGCAGGGCGAGGCGCTGCTGCCGCTGGAGGGCGCGATCCGCGCCGCCGCCGGGCCGGGCACCGTCGCGCTGAACATCGTCACGGGGCCGTACGGGCAGACGTTCGGGAACTGGCTGCGGGACTGCGGTGCGACCGTGCACGACCTCGCCGTGCCGTTCCACACGGCCGTCTCCGCCGAGCAGGTCCGCCAGGCCTTCGCCGAGCACCCGGAGATCGACTTCGTCTCCCTGGTGCACGCGGAGGCGGCGACCGGGAACACCAACCCGGTCGCGGAGATCGGCGAGGCGGTGCGGGCGCACGGCGCACTGTTCTACCTGGACGCCGTGGCCTCCGTGGGCGCCGAGCCGGTGCTGCCGGACGCGTGGGGCGTGGACCTGTGCGTGATCGGCGCGCAGAAGGCGATGGGCGGTCCGGCCGGTGTGTCGGCGGTGTCGGTGAGCGAGCGGGCCTGGGCGCGGATGGCGGCCAACCCGCACGCTCCGCGCCGGTCGTACCTCTCCCTGCTGGACTGGAAGGAGCGCTGGATCGACGGCGGGCGCAAGGCGCTGCTGCACGCGCCGGCGCAGCTGGAGATGCTCGCCCTGGAGGCATGCGTGGAGCGCATCGAGGCGGAGGGCCCCGAGACGGTGATGGCGCGGCACGCCTCGGCCGCCGCGGCCACCCGTGCCGGTGCGCTCGCGCTGGGCGGCGGTCTGGAGCCGTACGTGTACGAGGCGAAGGACGCGGCGCCGGTGGCGACGACGCTGCGGGTGCCGTCGGGCACCGACGCGTCGGAGCTGGTGGCCCGGGCCCTGGAGTCCGACCCCGCGCTGCCGCTGGCCGCGGGCGGGGGCGCGCTGGCGCGGGAGATGATCCGGGTCAACCACTACGGCCCGGACGCGACGCCCGGAGCCGTGCAGAGCTGCTTGGCGGCACTGGGTGCCGCACTGGCCGAGACCGGGGCCCGGACGGACCTCGGGGCGGCCCGGCACGCCGCCGAGTCCGCCTGGGAGGCGCAGACCGGCACGGGCCTTTCCGGAGCGTGAATTCTTGGAATTTGCCGAAGCCATCAAAAGCGAATTCGGCAATTCTTCGGAGTACAGCCATCCGTGTTCTTCTTCCCGCTTTCCCCGGACCTAAACTCTAAGATTTCGATAAGTTCGAGACCGGCATTTCGGACACGCGTCGCGCAGGTTACATGATTGTGACCCGTTACACATGCTGACCGATTCGCGCCCTTCATCCAGGTCAAATCATCCCAAAGTGACGACGTTTCGCGCGGTGGCACGCGCCCGCGTGATATCACACGACACGTTCACACGTAACCCCTTCCGGCGATGCAATTTTGATTTTCGCTGGGTAATTTCATTTGCATGACTGCCGCGCAAGCAGACCTGCAAATCGATCGTCCGAGAGTGGCCGACGGGGCCGCCCTCTGGCGGATAGCCAAGGACTCGAAGGTCCTCGACGTGAACTCGTCCTACAGCTATCTGCTCTGGTGCCGTGACTTCGCCGCCACCTCGGCCGTCGCCCGCGACGGGCACGGGGTGCCGGTCGGCTTCGTGACCGGCTACGTGCGGCCCGACCAGCCGGACACGCTGCTCGTGTGGCAGGTGGCGGTGGACGAGGCGTACCGTGGTCGAAAGCTCGCGGCTTCGATGCTCGACGGGCTCGCCGCCCGGACCCTCGCGGAGTGCGGGACGACGACCGTGGAGACCACCATCTCCCCCGACAACACCGCTTCCCAGCGGCTGTTCACCTCGTTCGCCGAGCGCCACGGCGCCACGCTGGAGCGCGAAGTCCTCTTCGACACGGACGAGTTCCCCGACGGGCCGCACGAGCCCGAGGTCCTGTACCGCATAGGCCCCCTCGGCGGCTGACCGCCCGGCGCCCCTCGCCGCCCGGCCCCCAGACTTCCCGGCCGGGACCGCACCGGTCCCACCGGATCCGTACGACCTTCCTCTCCCACCCTCACCCCACGAGGAGCGATTCGTCGTGACCATCACCCAGCCCGACCTCAGTGTCTTCGAGACCGTAGAGTCCGAGGTGCGCAGCTACTGCCGCGGCTGGCCCACCATCTTCGACCGTGCGGTCGGCAGCCGCATGTACGACGAGGACGGGCACGAGTACCTGGACTTCTTCGCCGGAGCGGGCTCGCTCAACTACGGGCACAACAACGCCGTACTGAAACGCGCTCTCATCGACTACCTGGAGCGGGACGGCGTCACGCACGGTCTCGACATGTCGACGACCGCCAAGCGCCGCTTCCTGGAGACGTTCCAGAACACGATCCTGCGCCCGCGCGACCTGCCGTACAAGGTCATGTTCCCGGGCCCGACGGGCACCAACGCCGTGGAAGCCGCGCTGAAGCTGGCGCGCAAGGTGAAGGGGCGCGAGTCGATCGTGTCGTTCACCAACGCCTTCCACGGCATGTCCCTGGGCTCGCTCGCCGTGACCGGCAACGCCTTCAAGCGGGCCGGTGCCGGTATCCCGCTGGTGCACGGCACGCCCATGCCGTTCGACAACTACTTCGACGGCACGGTCGAGGACTTCCTGTGGTTCGAGCGGCTCCTGGAGGACCAGGGCTCCGGGCTCAACAAGCCGGCCGCCGTGATCGTGGAGACCGTGCAGGGCGAGGGCGGCATCAACGTCGCCCGGCCCGAGTGGCTGCGCGCCCTGTCCGAGCTGTGCGAACGCCAGGACATGCTGCTCATCGTCGACGACATCCAGATGGGCTGCGGCCGTACCGGCGCCTTCTTCTCCTTCGAGGAGGCGGGCATCACACCGGACATCGTCACCGTCTCCAAGTCGATCAGCGGCTACGGCCTGCCCATGTCGCTCTGCCTGTTCAAGCCGGAGCTGGACGTCTGGGAGCCGGGCGAGCACAACGGCACCTTCCGCGGCAACAACCCGGCCTTCGTGACGGCGACCGCCACGCTGGAGGCGTACTGGGCCGACGGGTCGGCGATGGAGAAGCAGACCCGCACCCGCGGTGAGCAGGTCGAACAGCACATGATCGCCATCACCGAGGAGAACCTCGCCGACGTCAAGGAGTACCGGGGCCGCGGCCTGGTCTGGGGCCTGGAGTTCCACGACAAGGACCGTGCGGGCCGGGTCGCCAAGCGCGCCTTCGAGCTCGGGCTGCTCATCGAGACGTCCGGTCCCGAGAGCGAGGTCGTCAAGCTGCTGCCGGCGCTCACCATCACCCCCGACGAGCTGGACGAGGGCATGAAGACCCTCGCCCGCGCCGTGCGCGAGACCGCCTGACACCCCCACCGCTTCCGGCGCCTTCGACCGCGCGGCCGAAGGCGCCGGGGACCCTCGCACACCCTTCACCTAGGAGGCATCGCAACACCGTGATCGTCCGTTCGTTCAAGGAGATCGAAGGCACCGACCGGCACGTGAAGTCGGCGTCCGGCACCTGGGAGAGCAAGCGCATCGTCCTCGCCAAGGAGAAGGTCGGCTTCTCCGTCCACGAGACGATCCTGTACGCGGGCACGGAGACCTCCATGTGGTACGCGAACCACATCGAGGCCGTCGTCTGCACCCAGGGCGACGCCGAGTTGACCGACCGCGAGACGGGGAAGACGTACCACATCACTCCGGGCACGATGTACCTCCTCAACGGCCACGAGCGGCACACGCTCAAGGTCAAGGAGGACTTCCACTGCATCTGTGTCTTCAACCCGCCCGTGACCGGACGGGAGGATCACGACGAGAACGGCGTCTACCCGCTGCTCACCGAGGAGGTGTGAGTCACCGTGACCATCACGACCACGAACATCACCGATCTCTATCCCACCCGCGGCGCCACCGAGGTGGCCACCCCCCGGCGGGACCCGGTCGTCTGGGGCTCCCCGGACACCCCCGGTCCCGTCTCGGCCGGTGACCTGCAGTCCCTGGACCGCGACGGCTTCCTCGCCATCGACCAGCTCATCGGGCCGGACGAGGTCGACGTCTACCGGCGGGAACTGGAGCGGCTCACCTCCGATCCGGCGATCCGCGCGGACGAGCGCTCGATCGTGGAGCCGCAGTCCAAGGAGATCCGGTCCGTCTTCGAGGTGCACAAGATCAGCGAGGTCTTCGCGAACCTGGTGCGCGACGAGCGGGTGGTCGGGCGGGCCCGGCAGATCCTCGGCTCGGACGTCTACGTCCACCAGTCCCGGATCAACGTGAAGCCCGGCTTCGGGGCCAGCGGTTTCTACTGGCACTCGGACTTCGAGACCTGGCACGCCGAGGACGGCCTGCCGAACATGCGGACGATCTCGGTCTCGATCGCGCTCACCGAGAACTACGACACCAACGGCGGTCTGATGATCATGCCGGGGTCGCACAAGACGTTCCTCGGGTGCGCGGGGGCCACGCCGAAGGACAACTACAAGAAGTCCCTGCAGATGCAGGACGCGGGCACGCCGTCCGACGAGGCGCTGACCAAGATGGCGTCGGAGTACGGCATCAAGCTGTTCACCGGCAAGGCCGGCTCGGCGACCTGGTTCGACTGCAACTGCATGCACGGCTCGGGCGACAACATCACGCCCTTCCCGCGCAGCAACGTGTTCATCGTGTTCAACAGCGTGGAGAACACGGCCGTCGAGCCCTTCGCGGCGCCGATCCGGCGACCGGACTTCATCGGCGCGCGGGACTTCACTCCGGTGAGGTGACCCGCATCTGATCCCGGGCAGGAGCCTCTTCGTGTGGGACGGGAGGCTCCTGCCCGATGCTGTCCGGGGTCCGTGCCCGCGCCGGCCCGGTCGGCTGCCCCGGGCCCCTTGCGGTGCCGGCCCGGTCGCTGCCTCAGTCCGCCAGCACGTTCAGCAGCCGGTCGACGTCCGCCGGGGTGTTGTACGCGTGGAAGGCGGCCCGCAGATTGCCCGCCCGGTCCGAGACCTGCACGTCGGCCCGGCCCAACTCGCCCTGCCGGTGGCCGAGTGCGGGTACGGACACGATCGCGGAACCCGGCGCGGGCACCGGCCCGTGGCCCAGGGAGGCCAGCCCCTCGCGGAACCGGTCGGCGAGGGCCGTGTCGTGGGCGTGCACGGCGTCCACGCCGAGGTCCGCGATCAGGGAGAGGGAGTGCCGGGCGCCCGCGTACGAGAACAGGGCGGGGCTCTCGTCGAAGCGCCGTGCGGAGTGCGCGAGTTCCCCGACGGGGCCGTAGCAGCTGTCCCAGGGGCGCTCCCCGGACGCCCACCCGGCGAACAGCGGCGTCAGTCCGGCGGCCGCTCCCAGGTCCTCCGGTACGACGAGGAAGGCGACACCGCGCGGGCAGAGCAGCCACTTGAAGGCGACCGCGGTCACGAAGTCGAACTCCCCCGCGGCCAGGGGCAGCCACCCGCTGGACTGCGAGGCGTCGATCAGCGTCCGCGCCCCGTGCACCCGGGCGGCGTCCCGCAGCGCCGCGAGGCCGGCGATCCGCCCGTCGGCCGACTGGACGGAACTGACCGCGACGAGCGCGGTGCCCGGCCCCACCGACTCCGCGATGCGCTCCAGCGGCACACTGCGCACCTTCAGGTCCCCGCGCATGTGGAAGGGGTTCACCAGGGAGCTGAAGTCACCCTCCGCGGTGAGGACTTCGGCTCCCGAGGGCAGCGCGGCGGCGACGAGCCCGCTGAACGTGGCGACCGACGCGCCGGCCGCGACCCGGGACGAGGGCACCCCCGTCAGCCGGGCGAAGGCGGAACGGCTCGCCTCGACGTCGGCGAACATGTCGGACGGCTCCCCGGCCGCCGCCGCCTCCGCCGCGTCACGCATCGCGGCGAGGGTCCGGGCGGGGAGCAGACCGGTGCTGGCGGTGTTCAGGTACGTGGTCTTCGGGTCGAACTCGGCACGGACGAGGTTCTCGAAGCTCTCCATGGCACCACTGTGCGGCCACGGGACCTCCCCGTCCATTGCGTCTTTCCACGCCGCTCCCCCAAGCAGCACTTATGGACAGGCTCTCACCTGGGCTCTCAGCTCCGGGGCACCGCGCACCCGTCCGGGCCGCACGCCTCGGCGTCGCCGTCGCCGATCGGCTTCAGGGGCGTGCGCTCGCCCCACGCCTGCGTCAGCGCCCGGGTGAAGACCTCCGCGGGCTGGGCGCCGGAGACGCCGTACGCCCGGTCGAGCACGAAGAACGGCACGCCGCTCGCCCCGAGCTCGGCGGCCTCGCGCTCGTCGGCGCGCACCTCGTCGGCGTAGGCGGTGGGATCGGCGAGCACCGCGCGGGCGGTGTCCGCGTCCAGTCCGGCGGCGACGGCCAGCTCCACCAGCCGCTCGTCGTCGGCGAAGACGGACCGCTCCTCCGCGAAGTTGGCCCGGTAGAACGCGTCCAGGAGCTTCTCCTGCCGTCCGCTCTCGCGGGCGAGGTGCAGCAGCCGGTGCATGTCGAAGGTGCTGCCGTGGTCGCGGCCCCGGGTGCGGTAGTCCAGGCCCTCGGCGGCGGCCTGCGCGCCGAGGTTGTCCTCCCCGGCCCGCGCCTGCGCCTCGCTCATGCCGTACTTGGCGGTGAGCATCGTCAGCACGGGCTGGACGTCGTCCTTGGCCCGCCCGGGGTCCAGCTCGAAGGAGCGGTGCACCACCTCGACCTCGTCGCGGTGCGGGAAGGCCGCGAGCGCCTTCTCGAAGCGGGCCTTGCCCACGTAGCACCACGGGCAGGCGATGTCGCTCCAGATCTCGACGCGCATGTCTCGGCTCTTCTCCAGGTCGTACGGGGTCCGGAGGCCCTCTCCGTCCCGTACGTGAACGTTCAAGCAGGGGAGCTCATTCCCCGTCCACGGCGAAGCGCAGGGACAGGTGGTGGTCGCCGGCGCCCGGGGGCTCCTCCGGGTCGGGGACCCAGCCCTGGCGGCCGTAGAAGGCCTGGGCGCGGCGGTTGTCGGCGTGCACGTCCAGGACGGCCGTCCGCCTGCCGTCGGCGCGCCACTGCTCCACGCAGGCGGTGTGCAGGGCGGTGCCGATGCCCGACCGCCAGTGGCCGGGGTCGATGTGGAACTGGAACAGCCTGACCGTGCCCGCCGGTCCGTCCTCCGGCACCCGGAAGGAGGCGACGCCGACGAGGTCGCCCCCTGCCACGGCGCACAGCACGTGGCCGTCGGGCCGCTCGACGGCCCCGCGCCAGGCGGCGACCCAGTCGGTTCCGTCGTCGGGCGGCCCGTCCGGGTAGTACGTCGCCCGGGCCCGGGCGTGCAGGGCGGCCACGGTCTCGGCCTCGGCGGACAGGACGGTGCGGATCACCGGGCTTCCGGGCAGACGTGTGTCGATCATGTACGGGAGGACGTGGGAGCCACGCCCTCCGGTTGCCTCAGCCGCCGTCGCGCAGGTCGGCCGGAAAGCCCGGCCGCAGCTCCAGACGGTCGTACGTCACCACGCACCCCTCCCCCGTCGGCGCCTGCGCGAGGAAGCCGACCAGGGCCGCGCCCGTCTCCTTCTCGTCCCCCAGCGTGAACAGCCGGACGAAGGTCCAGCGCTCGCCGTCGAGGGAGGCGTGGAAGGCGAAGGCCCGGCCGGACCGGCTGACCCTCAGCCACACCGAATCCCCGTCCACGGTGAAGGAGTTGCAGTCGTCGGAGTGCCCCCGGGTGACCACCGTGCAGACGGTGGGCACGTCCGGGGAGTACTCCAGGCACAGCTTGGCCCAGGCCCGCTCACCGACGTGGACGTAGAGCACCCCGGCGTCGAAGGCCCCCTGGAAACCGACGGTGACGCGGGCGATCAACTGGAAGTCGCCGTCGGGAGCGCCGAGCAGCCGGGGTGCGTCGGAGGCGGGCTCCAGTGCCTCGCCGGTCGGCGGCACGAACCGGTCCTGCCTCGCTCCGGCCCGGCCGGTGAGGACACCGCCGTCGTAGGACCAGGCTCCGTCGGGCCCGTACGGGCGGAGGGGGAAGGGCAGTTCGGGGAGTTCGAGAAGCATGGTGCGATCCTCTCAGGCCCGGGGGACGTGCCCCGGGCGGGCTGCGACGGCGTGCGGCCGCGCCCCGTGGGCGCGTGCGGCCGCGACGCCGCCACGGCCGCCGGAGGGCCGCGCCCCCTTGCGGGCGCGGCCGTGTGGCGCTAGCGCTCCAGCACCCCGTTGAACCGGCGGGGGAGCCCCAGCGGGTTGTCGTCCCGCAGTTCGGGCGGCAGCAGCGCCTCGGGCGTCCCCTGATAGGCGACCGGCCGCAGCCAGCGCTCGATCGCCGTCCCGCCCACCGACGTGGACGTCGACGTCGTGGCCGGGTACGGGCCCCCGTGGTGCTGGGCCGCCGCCACGGCGACACCGGTCGGCCAGCCGTTCACCAGCACCCGCCCCGCGAGCGGCGTCACCTCGGCGAGGAGCTCGGCTCCCCGGCCCTCGCCCGCCGCCTCCTCGGCGGAGAGCTGCACGGTCGCCGTGAGGTTGCCCGGCAGCCGGGACAGCACGCCCCGCACCTCGGCCTCGTCCTCGTAGCGGGCCACCACGGTGACCGGCCCGAAGCACTCCTCCAGCAGCAGGTCGTGCTCGCCCTCCGCGGTCAGCCGCCCGGCCGGCACGGTCAGGAACCCGGCGCTGACGGTGTGCTCGCCGCCGGCGCCCGGAGTCACCGGGGCGTCCACGCCGGGCAGCGCGGCGCGCTCGGCGACGCCGGCGACGAAGTTGTCCCGCATGCGGTGGTCGAGCAGCACACCGGCGTCGGTGTCGCTGACCGCGTCCGTGAGCGACTTGACCAGGCCGTCACCGGCGGCGCCCGCCGGCACCAGGACCAGGCCGGGCTTCACGCAGAACTGGCCGACGCCCAGCGTCATCGAGCCGGCCAGCCCCGCGCCGATCGCCTCCGCCCGCTCGGCGGCCGCCGCCTCCGTGACCACGACCGGGTTCAGCGAACCCAGCTCTCCGTGGAAGGGGATCGGGACCGGGCGCGCCGCCGCCGCGTCGAACAGCGCGCGGCCACCCCGGATGGACCCCGTGAAGCCCGCACCGGCGACCAGCGGGTGCTTGATCAGTTCGATGCCCGCCTCGAAGCCGTGCACCAGGCCGACGACGCCCGCGGGGATGTCGTGCCGGGCCGCGGCCCTGCGCAGCACCTTGGCGACCAGCTCCGACAGGGCCGGATGGTCCGGGTGGGCCTTGACGACGACCGGGCAGCCCGCCGCGAGCGCGCTCGCGGTGTCGCCGCCGGGGACGGAGAAGGCGAAGGGGAAGTTGGAGGCCGAGTAGACGGCGACGACGCCGAGGGGCACCTTGTAGCGGCGCAGGTCCGGGATCGGCGGGGTGGCCGTGTCGTCGGGGTGGTTGACGACGACGCCGAGGAACTCGCCCTCGTCGACGATGTCGGCGAAGGCCCGCAGCTGGTAGCAGGTGCGGGCGAGTTCGCCGGTGAGCCGGACCGGGCCGAGCGCGGTCTCGGCGTCGGCCACCTCGACGAGGGTGCTCTCGGCCGCCTTCAGCTCCTCGGCGGCGGTGCGCAGGAAGGCCGCGCGGACGGTGCGGTCGGCGAGGGCCTCGCGCGTCGCGTGGGCGGCGCGGACGGTGGTGTCCACCTCCTGGGCCGTGGCCTCCACCGCGACCTGTTCACGCTGCTTCCCGGTACGGGGGTCGACACTCCAGACTGGTGCTGCTGCCACCGAGGGTCCCTCCACGTGCTCTGCAACGGACTCGTTCGATATGCTGAACGCTGTCTCTGATGATGAATATGCTGTTGGAGACTATTTCCCGCCGAACGAAGGGGTCAAGGGCGATGTCGGCTGGCGAGACGGGGGGCGGAGCGCAGGTCAAGTCCGCCGTGCGGACGGTTGAACTGCTCGAGTACTTCGCCGGACGCCCCGGTATGCACTCCCTCGCGTCGGTCCAGGAGGCCGTCGGGTATCCCAAGTCCAGTCTCTACATGCTGCTGCGCACGCTCGTGGAGCTGGGCTGGGTGGAGACGGACGCGACGGGCACGCGGTACGGCATCGGTGTGCGGGCGCTGCTGGTCGGCACGTCGTACATCGACGGCGACGAGGTGGTGGCGGCGGCGCGGCCGACGCTGGACCGGCTCTCCGACGACACGACGGAGACCATCCACCTCGCGCGCCTCGACGGCACGAACGTCGTCTACCTGGCCACCCGCCAGTCGCAGCACTACCTGCGTCCGTTCACCCGGGTCGGCCGCCGGCTGCCCGCGCACTCGACCTCCCTCGGCAAGGCCCTGCTGAGCACGTACGGCGACGAGCAGGTCCGCAAGATGCTGCCCGAGACGCTGCCCGCGCTGACCGAGCACACGATCACCGACCGGGAGAAGCTCATCGAGGAGCTCCACCAGGTGCGGGAGCAGGGCTTCGCCGTGGACCGCGAGGAGAACACGCTGGGCCTGCGCTGCTTCGGCGTCGCGGTCCCCTACCGCACCCCCGCGCGGGACGCGATCAGCTGCTCGGTGCCGGTGGCGAGGCTGACGCCCGCGCACGAGCAGATGGTCAAGGACGCGCTGTTCGACGCACGGGACCGGCTGACCCTGGCCACGCGTAGGCTCTGATCCATGCACATCGCACTGCGCGCGGTCCACGACAGTGATCTGCCCGTGTTCTTCCGGCAGATGAACGATCCGGAGGCCCTGCGCATGGCCGCCTTCACCCCCGCGGACCCGGCCGACCGGGACGCCTTCGACGAGCACTGGCAGAAGATCAGGACCTCGTCCGACATCGTGCGGACCATCCTCGGCGACGGTGACGTCGTCGGCAGCGCAGCGGTGTACGGGGAGCCGGGCGAGCGCGAGGTCACGTACTGGATCGACCGGGCGTACTGGGGGCGGGGGGTGGCCACGGCGGCGCTGCGGGCCCTGCTCGCGGAGGTACGGGACCGCCCGCTGTACGCGCGGGCGGCGGCCGACAACACCGGGTCGCGGCGCGTGCTGGAGAAGTGCGGCTTCGTGACGAGCGCCCGCGCCCGTGGGTTCGCCCCGGCGCGCGGCGAGGTGATCGACGAGGTCGTGCTGCACCTCGCGGAGTGACCGGCGGCGGGCCGGCGAGGGTGCGCACCGAGACGTCCGTGGGCGAGGCCGGCTTCATGAACGAACGATGAGAAAACGGGGCGCACGGGAACGATCCGCTCCCGCCCGCTCGTCCTGTCGGCGGGATGAACAAGACGATAAGGCGCGCATCGGTCTTCACGCTGCTCCTCGTGTTCGCTCTGCTGGTCAGGGCCACCTGGGTGCAGTTCTACGAGGGCCGGGCGCTCGCGGACGGCAAGGACAACCGGCGCAACGCGATCGAGACGTACGCGGAGCCGCTGGGGAACATCATCGTGGCCGGCCGGTCGATCACCGGCTCGGCGCCGACGGAGGGGAGCGACCTCGCGTACAAACGCACGTACGAGAACGGAAGGCTCTACGCGGCGGTGACGGGCTACGCCTCGCAGGCGTACGCGCCGACCCAGCTGGAGGGCATCTACCAGGACGTGCTCAACGGCACCGACCCGCGGCTGAAGACCGTGATGGACACGGTCACGGACCGGCGCGCCGAGCCGGGCAACGTGGTCACGACGATCGACCCGGACGTGCAGAAGGCCGGGTTCGAGGCGCTGGGCGAGACGAAGGGCGCCGCCGTGGCGATCGACCCGAGAACGGGCAGGATCCTCTCGGTCGTGTCGACCCCGTCGTACGACCCGGCGTCGCTCACCGACGCCAACACCGCCGGACAGGCCTGGGAGAAGCTCACCGGCGACCCGGACAAGCCGCTGACCAACCGCGCACTGCGCCAGCCGCTGCCGCCCGGGTCGACGTTCAAGCTGGTCGTGGCGGCCGCCGCGCTGGAGAACGGGCTGTACGGGTCGGTGGACGTCAGGACCGACAGCCCGGACCCGTACCGGCTGCCCGGCACCACGACCGACCTGACGAACGAGAACCCGGACGCTCCCTGCGAGAACGCCACCATCCGCACCGCGCTGCAGTACTCGTGCAACAACGTCTTCGCCAAGATGGCCGTCGACCTCGGCCAGGACGAGGTGCGGGAGACGGCCGAGAAGTTCGGCTTCAACGACGAGTCGCAGGACGTGCCGGTGCGGGCCCAAACCAGCGTGTACCCGAAGGACATGGACGGGTCGTCGACGGCCCTGACGGGCATCGGGCAGTTCGACGTGACGGCGACCCCGCTCCAGATGGCGATGGTCTCGGCGGCCCTCGCCAACGGCGGCGAACTGGTCTTCCCGCACATGGTCTCGCAGGTCACCGACAGCGGCGGTGACGTCCTGGAGGACCACACCGACGCGGAGGCGAAGCGGATCGTGAGCGCCTCCACCGCGGAGCAGCTCCAGTCGGCCATGCGCACCGTCGTCGAGGAGGGCACGGGGTCGAACGCGCGGATCTCCGGCGCCACCGTGGGCGGCAAGACGGGCACCGCCCAGCACGGCGAGAAGAACAGCAAGACGCCGTACGCCTGGTTCACCTCGTACGCCAAGTCCGACTCCTCGGACGAGGAGGTCGCCGTGGCGGTCGTCGTCGAGCAGTCCGACGCGGCCCGCTCCGAGGTCAGCGGCAACGGCCTGGCGGCCCCGGTGGCCAAGGCGATGATGGAGGCGGCGCTCAAGGGCTAGCACCGGCCGGCACCGCCCGGCGGGTTCGGTCCGCCATACGGCGTTCGACGCACCGACCGTACGGTGCGTCGGGCGCTGCTACAGTTCCGGACTCCGGCCCGGCGCACGGCTGTTCGACGCCGGGGAAGCCGCTGCGAGGAGAGTCCGCCCGTGGGCACAGTCGTCGACGACGCCGCCTCCGTGGAGTTCCACGCCTTCTTCGAGCGCCACTACGCCGAGCTCTCCCGGCTCGCCCACCTGCTGACGGGCGAGCCGGACGCCGCCGACGACCTCGCGGCGGACGCCCTGCTGGCCCTGTGGCACCGCTGGGACCGGGTCCGCGCGGCCGACCACCCGGTGGCGTACGCGCGCGGCGTCGTCGCCAACCTCGCCCGTACGCGCATCCGCACCGCCGTGCGCGAGCGCAGACGCGTCGCCCTCTTCTGGTCGCAGCGCGAGGAGCGGACCGAGAACCCGGACGTCGCGGGCGTGGTGGACGTGCAGGAGGCGCTGCGCCGGCTGCCGTTCCGCAAGCGGGCGTGCGTGGTGCTGCGGCACGCCTTCGACCTCTCCGAGAAGGACACGGCACTCGCCCTGGGCGTCTCGGTGGGTACGGTGAAGAGCCAGACGTCGAAGGGCGTGGCCGAGTTGCAGCGGTTGCTCGGCATGCAGGCGGCGCCGGGGCAGGTGCACGCGGCGTTCGCACGCAGCGGTGGGGCCGTGGGGAGGGACCGATGACCGGGCGGCGGGACGTGGACGAGGAGGTGCGCTCCCTGCTGCGCGAGGCCGCCGGGGCGCACCGCCCCGACCGGGCGCGCGTCCTGGCCCGGGTCGAGCGCGGCATGGCGGGCCGGGAGCGTTCCGGCCCCCACCGGGCGACGCGTCCGCCGCTGCCGGGCTGGGCGCGGGTGGCCGGCGCGACGGCCGCGGTGGCCGGGGTCCTGGCGGTCGGCGGGTACGCGGTCGCGTCGGCGGTGAAGGACGACGCTCCCCCGCAGCGTTCGGTCGCCACCTCGCCGACGCCGGCGCCCACCCCGTCACCCGGCGGCACCGCGAGCGACGCGCCCCTCCCGCCGACCGGTCCGACGCCGAGCGGTCCGCCGGAGTCGACGGCCCCGGACACCCCCGCGTCCTCGCGGCCACCGACCGCCACGGCGACGGCGACGGCCCCGCCGCCCTCGTCCGCCGCCGAGGACGGCCCGCTGTGGTCGGACGGCTCGGTGAACCCGCACAGCAACGACTTCTGGGCCCAGAGCGACATCACCCTGCGGACCGACGTGCCCCTCACCGCGCTCACCGTCGAGCTGCGGGTCGCGCAGACCGGCGGGGTCGCCTCCACCGGCGCCTGGCGGTCGCTGCCGGAGGAGAACTTCACGTTCACGGTCGCCGAGCGGGACGGTTTCCTCGTCCACCGGTGGACGCTGAAGCGGGGCCGTACGGTCCCGGCGGGCGAGTGGATCTTCGCCGGGCAGTACCACCACGAGCGGGGCGGCCGGGACGCGCGCGGCGACCGCTACACCGCGACGGCCACCGCCGGCTCCGGGAGGCTCTCGGTGGACGGCGGCTTCGCGACCGGCGACGGCGGTTCCTGACAGCGGCCGGTGCCGGCGGTCGGCGGTCGTCGGTCGGCAGTCGTCGGTGGTCGGCGACTCGTGAAGAAATCTCTCACGACACGGCAACCTTCTCCCTCCCCAGTGGCGACAGGGAAGCGCGACGACCTCTCCACGCGCGGACCGACCGTCCGCGCGCCCTGGTCCGCCGGCCCGCCCCCCGGGCCGGTGCGTGCCGTCCGAGCCCTGCTCGGCCGGCCGCCGAACGCCTCCGCCGGTGACGACCGGCGGAGGCGTTCCTCTGTCCCGGGTGGGCCGGTCCCCTGCGGCCGGCCAGGCCGCAGCGGCCGCTCAGGCCGGCGCGGCGGTGGCCGACTCCAGCCAGCGGAAGGCCTCGTCCTGCATCCGCCGGGGGAAGGCGTGCCCGACGTCCCGCCAGATCTCGGTGCGCAGCCGGTCGGCGGCGCCACGGGAGTGCCACACGGCACGCAGCCTCGCGTGGGCGTGCCGGACGCCCTCCGCGGTGAACAGCGGGTCCCGGCCACCGCTGAGGAACAGCATCGGCCTGGGCGCGGCGATGCTCGCCACGTCGGGGAGGTCGAGGTGCCGGGCGAGCCCGGGGTGCAGCATGTGGAAGGCCGACTGCCCGCGCAGGGTGTTGTTGCCCGGCACCAGCATCCCCTTCAGGCCGGTCATCCAGCACACGCTCACCGCGGCGGCGACGTCGTCGCTGAGGGCGGCCGTCTGCCAGGCCCGGTAGCCGCCCATGGAGAAGCCGACGGCCGCGATCCGCCGGGGGTCCACGCGGGCGAGCCCCGCCAGGAAGCCGGCGGCGCGCACGTCCTCGCGGGCGTGGAGCCCGGCGAGGGAGCTGCCGAGCTGGAAGAGGTTGGCGGCCAGCGCCTGTTGCCGCGGGTAGGTGAGCGGTTCGCGGTCGCCCCAGCCGAGGGCGTCCGCGCAGAACACCACATGGCCCCGCCGGGCGAGCTCGTCGCCGAGGAAGCGCCCCTCGAAGTGCCGGTCGGCCCAGTCCCGGGCGGCGGCGAGCCGGGAGTCGTCGTACCAGGGCAGGACGAGTTTCTCCTTGCCGATGTCGAACCGGGAGCCGTGGTCGTGCAGCAGCAGCACGGCGGGGAAGGGGCCGGCGCCGTGCGGGGTGAGCAGGGCGCCGCGGACCCTTCCGTAGCGGGTGAGGGAGAGGGTGACCAGCTCCCGCGTGTACCCGTCGCCGTCCGAGCGGGCGGCGGACTCCGGGGCGTAGGGCGTGTCGTCCTGCCGGTCGACGAGGAGGTGCTCCTCGACCGTGGCGCGGGCCGCCCGCCGCCAGGCCGCGAAGTCCCGGACCGGTGAGGTGCCCCAGGCGAGCGGGAAGGTCAGCTCGTCCCTGAGCGCCGGGTGGAAGCCGGGCAGGACGCCGGGAAGGTCGTCGGGAAGGTCGTCGGACGGGTCAGCGGTGCCGGGCATACGGCCGCCAGTCGCCCAGGTACGCCTCCCGGGTGTGCGACGCGGCCTCCGCCCGGGTGAGCTGGGGCCGGTTCTCCGGGACGGTCACCGCGGCGCCGGGTCCGGTGTTGCGGTACTCGCGGAACCGCTGCTCCTGCCAGGGGTACGTGTCCCGCATGTCGGCGTAGGGCGCGACCGCGTCGATGCCAGCGCCGAGGCGGGTCTCGCGCACGGTGAGCATCGGCCGGGCGGTGACGTCGGAGCTGGGCACCCAGGGGCGGGCCAGTTTGTAGTGGCCGTCGGGTGCCTCGCTGCTGACGCGGCCGTTCGTCACCAGGTAGCCGCGCGGGTTGGCGCCCGCCGTGGACGGCGCGAAGACGAAGCCGTGCGGGGCGGCGGACAGGTCGGTGCGGAGCAGGGTGCGGAAGTGGCAGCCCTCGAACACGGCCGTCGCCCGGCCGAAGACGAAGTCCACGTCCCCCTCGACGTGGCAGTGGGCGTAGTACTGCCGGGCGAAGTGGCCGAGGTCGCGGGAGTCGGCGTAGAGGGTGTCCTGGTGGCCGAGGAAGCGGCAGTGGTGGAAGGCGGTCCGGTCGCCCATGGCCTTGAGGGCGACGGCCTGGGTGCCGGTCCAGCCGGGGTGGCCGGCGCGCAGCCAGTCGTTGGCGAAGGTGATCCAGCGGGCGGTGAAGCCGTCGGCCCGCACGGTGGTGGTGGCCGAGCCGCTGGTGCCGTAGGTGCCGGAGCCGTCCGGCTTGGGGGTGCCGGCCGCGTTGTCGAAGACGATGACGACGTCCCGCGGGTCCTGTGAGGCGCCGATCCAGGTCGCCCCGGTGCGGTCGGTGTCCACGGAGACCGTCTCGCGGTAGGTGCCGGGGGCCAGGACCAGCGTCCAGCCGTCGCCCGGGGCCGCGTTCACGGCGGCCTGTACGGAGGTGAAGTCGCCGCGGCCGTGGGGGTCGACGTACAGGGTCCGCGGGGTGCGGCGGGCGGCCGGGGAGCCGTACCGGCCGAAGGGACGCGGGCGGGGGCGGGTGCCGGCGACGGCGGGGGCGGCCGTGAGGGCGAGGGCGGCGCCCGCGCCGGCGGTCGTCAGGAGGAAGCCTCTGCGGGAGGGGGCGGGGCGGTGCATGCGGGTGCTCCTTCAAGGTGCGGGGCCGGGAGGGGCGGTACGGGCCACCAGGGGGTGCGGGAGTGCCTGGGCAGGGAGGCCGCTGGGCGGCCGGGGCGGTGCGAGCCGGGAGAGCCGACTGGCCGGCCGGGCGGTGCGGGCCGGGAGGGCCGGGGCGGTGCGGGCGCCCCGGCCCGGTTCGGGGGCGGCGTCAGCGGAGGCGGCCGGCGCCCGCTCCGTGGTCGACGACGAAGGGGACCGCCCAGGCCGGGAGGACCTTGGTGCGCAGGGTGGGCGTCCAGCCCGCGCCGGACCGGAGGGTCTCGGCCGGGATCTCCGCGTTGTGCACGGCGATCAGGTCGACGCTTCTGCCGTTGACGCGGTTGTGCGCCGCGGTGACCGGCGCCTCGCTCCACTTCTTCAGCACCTTCGCCGGGCTGACGCCGTCCGGCAGGGTGAAGGCGTTGTGTTCGGCCACGAGCTGGGACTCCTTGCCGACACCGAAGCTGTAGGCGTAGTCCTCGTCGGCCACGAAGTGGTTGTTGTAGACGTCGACCTGGCCGAAGCGGACCCGCGGCGCGCGCTCCACCAGGCCCTTGAACAGGTTGTGGTGGAACGTCGTCTTCAGGTGCCCGCGGTCACCGACGGCGGTGGACTCGCTGTCGCTGTTGCCGATCAGGATCGTCTTGTCGTGCTCGGTGAAGACGTTCCACGAGGCGGTGACGTGGTCGGCGCCGCGCACGATGTCCAGCTGGCCGTCGTGCTGCTGGTACAGCATCCCGAAGTGGGTGGGCGCCGCGCTGTCGGGGTGCTCGCCGTCGGTGAACGTGTTGTGGTCCAGCCAGACGTGGGTGGAGCCGTACACGACGGCGCTGTCGTACTCGGAGTTCCAGTTGCCCTTGTCGCCGTCGGTGGGGTCCCACTGCGGGAAGCAGTCGACGGGGCTCTCGAAGGTCAGGTTGCGGACGATGACGTTGTCCACGCCCTTGATCTGGAGGCTGGCGCCCTTGATGCCGGCGTCGCGCCCGACGCCGATGATCGTGGTGTTGGCCGGGACGTTCGCCTTGATCGCCTGGTTCTGCCGGGCGGCGGAGGCACGGCGCAGGCCCTCCGGGCTGTCGTCGGGCTCGGCGCTCAGGTCGGTGTCCAGGCCCCAGCGCTCCGGGGCGTACTGCTCCAGGTAGGCGTCGAAGTCGTAGCCGGGCGCGGCGAAGGCGTCGCAGCCCTCGGAGACCGCGTCGACCGTGCCCTTCACCTTGATGATCCTCGGCGCGGTGCCCTCGACGGCGAGGGCAGCCTTGAAGGCGGCCCAGGTGGTGACGGTGTAGACGTGCTCCGGGGCGGCGTCGGCTCCGCCGGTGGTACCGGTGCCGTGGGAGGCCCAGCCGTCGTTGGCCGGCAGGGTCTGGCGGGCGGTGTCGCGGGGGTGGTGGTGGCCGGGACGCGCCTGCGCGGTGGCGGCGGTCAGGGTCAGCACCAGAGCGGTGCAGCCGGCCAGCGCGACGGCTCTTCGTGTGGCATGCCCATGCCATCCAGATGTGCTCATGGTGCGGCTCTCCTTCTGTGCGGGCTGTGCGGGCTGTTCGGGCTGTGCGGGTCGAGTGAGGGGCGGCGTTCGGGGGAGGTGCGTCAGGCGGTGGCCGGTGCCGGCCAGTCGATCCAGGACCCGGGGATCTCCTGGTCCAGCCGGCGCACGTCCCGGTGCGCCAGCACCCGCGTGCGCAGCAGCTCCCGTACGACGAGCCGGGCGACCGCGATGGCGCCGGGCGGGTTGAAGTGGGTGTTGTCCTGCTCGGTGGCGGTCCAGTTGAAGTACGTCTTGGTCTCCTCGGCACCGAGCCGCTGCCACAGCGCGAGGGACAGCGCCTGCACGTCGAGGAGCGCCACGCCCTCCTCCCGCGCGAGCGCCCGCATCGCCGCCGGGTACTCCCCGTGGCTCGGCTGCGCGGTACCGGCCGCGTCGAACCGCCGCCGCTCGACGGGCGTGGCCAGCACCGGCCGCGCGCCGCGGGCCCGCGCGCCGTCGACGTACAGCCGCAGGTGGTCCTGGTACGTCGTCCAGGGCTCGGTGTAGCGGCTGGGGTCCTCGGCCTTCTCGTCGTTGTGGGCGAACTGGACGAGCAGGAGGTCACCGGGCCGGAGCAGAGCGAGGACGGCGTCGAGCCGGCCCTCGTCCACGAAGCTCTTGGAGCTCCGCCCGTTCACGGCGTGGTTGGCGACGGGCCGGTCCTCGCGGAGGAGGAACGGCAACGCCATGCCCCACCCGGTCTCGGGCGCTGCGTCGGCGTACTTCTGCGCGGCGGTGGAGTCGCCGGCGATGTGGAGGGTGCGGTGGCGGTGCCCGCCGGCCCGAGCGGTCCCGACGGCGGCGAACGCCAGGGGCAGGGAGGCCGCGGCGGCCGTGGCGACTTGTCTTCGGGTGAGTGACACGCCGGAGTGCCTTTCTGGAGGCGGGAGAGGAGAGGGACGGTTCCCCCGGGGGCGGCGCGGGGAACCGCACGACCGGCCGGGGGCGGTCCGCGTGTCACGGACCGCCCCACGGCGGGACCCGGGAACGACTAGCCCATCTGCTCGGTCCACTCGGCCTGCGCCTCGTTCAGCTCCTCCGCCATCGTGTCGAGGAACGACTTCGCGCTCATCTTGCCGAGCAGGACCTTCTGGAGGTTGGGCTCGTTGTCCGCCTTGGAGATGGTGTTCCAGTCCGGCAGGTAGTACGGCAGCTGGACGATGGTCGTGGACCCGTCGTTCAGCGCGTCCGCCGCGAGCTTCGTCGGCTCGGCCTTCTGGATCCAGGCGTCCTTCGCGGCCTCGGTGTTCGACGGCACCTGCCCGGCCGACTCGTTGAACTTCGAGTTCTGCTCCGGGGAGGTGGCGAACTCGATGAACTTCCAGGCGGCGTCCTTGTTCTTGGAGCTCTTGAAGACGCCGAGGCCGTCGAC
Organism: Streptomyces ambofaciens ATCC 23877; assembly: GCF_001267885.1. Classification (NCBI taxonomy): domain Bacteria; kingdom Bacillati; phylum Actinomycetota; class Actinomycetes; order Kitasatosporales; family Streptomycetaceae; genus Streptomyces; species Streptomyces ambofaciens. The sequence goes on from NZ_CP012382.1 coordinate 2,022,137, forward strand.
CGGGTTGGAGACCTGGACCCGCTTCCCGGTGGAGCCCACCGGCTGCGGGATGCCACGGAACTTCTCGACGCCGAGCGCCTTCACGTGGTCCTGGTAGGAGCCCAGGTTGTGGTTGAGCATGCCGATCGTGCCGGAGTCCCACTGGGCGACCATCTTGGCGAAGTCGTTGTTGACGTCGGCCGCCGGCGTGGCCTTCTTGTAGAGGGCCGCGTACTTCTCCAGCGCCTCGACGTTCTTCGGGTCGTTGACGGTCGTCTTCTTCTTGCCGGCGTCCCAGAAGGAGGTGATGCCGGACTGCCCGTACATCGCGTCGAGGGCCTGGGCGATGGAGCCGGAGCCGCCGCGGATGGTGTAGCCGAACTCGTTCTTGCCCGCGTCGGTGAGCTTCTCGGCGGCCGTGTAGAAGGCGTCCCAGGTCGTCGGCGCCTCCAGGCCCGCCTTGTCGAAGAGGTCGGTGCGGTAGTAGAGGACGCCGTTGTTCGCGGAGGTCGGCACCGAGTACAGCGTGCCGTCGCCACCGCCGGCCGCCTTCAGGGACTCGACCATGTCCTTGTTGAGCTTGCCGTTCAGCGAGGACCCGGTCAGGCGGTCGTCCAGCGGCTCCAGCGCCCCCTGGGCCGAGAACCCGGCGAGCATCGCCGCGCCGACACCGCCGACGTCCGGCAGCCCGCCGCCCTGGATGGCGGTGTCGACCTTGGACTGGTACTCGGTGGCGGCGATCCCGACGTACTCCACGTCGATGTCCGGGTTCGCCTTCTCGAAGTCGGCGATGATCTCCTTCCAGACCGCCGTGCGGATACCGCCGTTGTTGTCCCAGAAGACGACCTTCCCCTTGCCGCTGCCCTCGGCGCCCTTGTCGCCGCCGGCCCCGCTGCCGTCGTCACCGCAGGCGGTGGCGGTCAGCGCGAGCACGGCCCCGAGGGCGACGGCGGCGGACGTCCGGCGTCCGGCTGTGCTTCTGCTGCTGCGCATGCTGATCTTCATTGGTCGGCTCTCTTCTTCTGGATCCGAACGGAGGGATGAACGAAGCGGTGCACGAGGTGGTGCACGGAGCGATGGACGGGCTGAACACGTGGGGGGAGATCGGGGGCGGTACGGCGGGCGCTCAGCGGGGCCGGAGCTGTTCCGGCGGCCCGGAGAAGCGCTTGTCCGGTACGGGGACGGCGGCCGCCCGGTCGGTGACGGTGACCGACTCGCCGCCCGCGCCGCCGGTTGGGGCCGACGCCTCCCCCGCCGTTCCGAGGGCGAGCGCGGCGACCAGTGCGAGGACGGCGGCCAGGGTCCTGCCGGACCCCGGCAGGCGCTTGCGGAGGAGGTGCGTCATTGCGGCTCCCGAGAGGCGTGCGGGCGGGGTGGGTCAGAGGGGTCCGATCCGGAACCGGGTGAAGGTGGCCGTGCCGGCCTGTCCCTCTCCGGCGGGCGCGAGCGCGAACAGGCCGAGCAGGGCGCCGACCCAGCGCCAGGGGGTGGCGGCGAAGACCTGGCCGGTGGGGTGCGGGCCGTCGCCCAGGTCGTAGGAGAAGCGGCAGCGCGCGTCCGGGCCGGCCTCGATCCTGAGCCGTACCCGCCCCTCGGGTGCGGGCCGCGGGTGGTCGGCGTCGCGCTCGGCCTCCGCCACCGACTCGGCGAACCGGTGCACCAGGTGCACGGTCCCGTCCGCCGCCCGCTGGAGCCCGATCCAGCGGTAGGCGTCGCCGAGCACCGCGAGCCCGGCCCGGGCGCCCGGCACGTCGCCGTCCAGGCGCAGCTCCACCTCGACGGCCGAGGGGTCGCCGGGCAGCCGCTGCGTGAGCACGTTCGCCAGTTTGCGCAGGTCGTGCGCGTCGGCCGAGCGGACGCAGGCGAGCCGCAGGCCGTCGCCGGAGTGCCGGGTGGCCCAGCCGTCGCGGGGGTTGGCCGTCCAGGACCACTGGCGGCCGAAGCGTCCGCCGGGGAAGTCGTCGTCGGTCGCGGGCGCGGCGGGCGGCTGCGGCGGCAGGGCCGGACGGATGTGCCCGGCGACCGGGGCGCCGTCGTCGCCCAGCACGGGCCAGCCGTCGGGGCCCCACGTCATGGGCTGGAGGTGGACCACCCGCCCGTACGCCCCGCGCTGCTGGAAGTGCAGGAACCAGTCCTCGCCGGACCCGGTGCGCACCCAGCCGCCCTGGTGGGGGCCGTTGACGTCGGTGTCCTTCTGTTCCAGGACGATCCGCTCCTCGTACGGCCCGAAGAAGTCCCGGGAGCGGAAGGCGCCCTGCCAGCCGGTCTCCACTCCCCCGGCGGGGGCCAGGATCCAGAACCAGCCGTCGTGCCGGTAGAGCTTGGGGCCCTCCAGGGTGAACCAGCCGGGGAGGCGGTCGGCGTCGACGATCACCTTGCCCTCGTCGAGGAGTCCGGTGCCGTCGGGGCGCATGCGGTGGCCGGTGAGGCGGTTCTTGATGCCGGAGCGGGACCTGGCCCAGGCGTGCACGAGGTAGGCCTCGCCGGTCCCCTCGTCCCACAGGGGGCAGGGGTCGATCAGGCCCTTGCCTGCCTTCACCAGGTACGGCGCGGTCCACGGTCCGCGGATCTCGGGGGCGTTGACCTGGAAGACGCCCTGGTCGGGGTCGCCCCAGAAGATCCAGAAGCGGCCGGCGTGGTGGCGCAGGGAAGGGGCCCACACGCCGCAGTCGTGCCGCGGCGCCGCGAAGGCCCTCGGCGGCTCCAGCCGGGGCAGGGCATGCCCGACCAGCGTCCAGTTGACCAGGTCCCGGGAGTGCAGGAGCGGCAGGCCGGGGGCGCGGCCGAAGCTGGAGGCGGTCAGGTAGAAGTCGTCGCCGACGCGGACGACGTCCGGGTCGGACCAGTCGGCGTTCAGGACGGGGTTGGTGTACGACCGAGCGGTCTCGGGGGTCACGGGCCCACCGCCTTCCGTACGAGGGTCGCGGCGCCGTCGGCGTCGAGCGGGCCGTCGGCGACGACGGTGACGATCCGGCGGACGAGCGTGTCGCCGGGGGCGATGGCCGGCCGCTCGTCGGAGGCGAGGGAGGAACCGACGCCCGGGTACTCCTCGGTGCGCACGAACCACGGGTCGCGCCGGGTCCGCTCGGTGGCCCCGGCGAACACCAGCGACCAGGTGTCGCCGGTCAGGGCGAGCCAGTCGGCGCGGCTCCCGTGCACCTCCCGTTCGCCCTCGTGCTCGGCGGTGAAGACCCGGGGGGCGGCGCTCTCCTTGCGGGCGCGCCAGAAGAAGCCTCCGTAGGCGGCGCCGGGGCGCCCGTTGGTGGCGGGGCTGCCGAGGGTCAGCGCGCCCTGGGTGACGTTGGTGAGGGAGAAGGTGAAGTCCAGCGCCCAGGCGGCGGGGGTGAGTCCGGTGGCCGCGACCGTGCGGCGCTCGCGCAGCAACTCGACGCCGGCGGCGACCCACCGCAGCTCCTCGACGAACCCGTCGGGGTCGCGGAGCTGGAAGGCGGTGTGCCGCTGGGCACCGTGGTTGTCCAGCTCGGTCGGCCCCCGGCCCCGGACGTAGGTGCGCCCGCCCCAGAAGTTGTGCCCCTCGACGTCGGGAACGGCGACACCGACGCCGAGGTGATGGAGGTGGTCGGCGGGGCGGGACTCGGTCACGGCCGTGCCGGCCAGGGTGGTGACGGGGTGCAGGTGGGGACGCGGGGAGAGCCGGGCGGGCAGTTCCGGCCGGACGACGTACCGGCCGACGGGACGGCCCGCCACCCGCAGCACCGGGGAGTCGTTGCCGGTCATCGGGTGCTCACCTCGCTCAGCGGGCGCTCGGTGCGCGGCGCCCAGGGCGCGCCCAGCTCGGAGTAGAGGGACAGGGTGTCCGCGGCGGCGGCCACGAGCGCGTCGACGCCCGGGACCACGCGGCGGTCCTCACCGGGGACGCGCCGCCAGGCGGAATCGGGCAGCGCCTCGGGGTCGGGTGCCCGGCGGATCGCCTCGACGACCTTCATGAAGGCGCCGGTCCCGTCCGGCGGGACCAGCAGGCCCGCGCCGTCGGTGAGGTGGGCGACCAGGTTCTCCAGCAGGTCGGTGCGGCCGTACTCGAACTCCTCGGGGCCGTGGCCGCCCCGCTGGAGCAGGACGCGGTCCTGCTTGTACCAGAAGGTGATGCGCCCGCGGCTGCCGTGGACCAGGACGTACGGCTCGTCGGCCCGCTCGGCGCACAGCGTGGCGGCGACGGTGACGCGGTGCCCCTGCGCGGTGGTGACCCGTACGCAGGAGGTGTCGTCCGCCTCGATGTCGTTGGCGTGGCTCAGCTCGGTCTCGATGCCGGTGACGTCCTCGGCGCGGGTGCTGCCGCCGAGCGCGAGGGCGGTGGCGACGGCGTGCGCGAGGGGGTTGGTCAGCGCCCCGTCGATCACGTCGGCGCCGTCCAGCCGCCGCCGGCCCGACCAGGGCGCCCGGCGGAAGTAGGCCTCGTCGCGCACCCACGCCCCGGCCCCGCCGATGCCCGTCACCTCGCCGATCGCGCCCTCGGCGATCAGCGCGCGGACGGCCGGCACGGCGTGCGAGCCCAGCGACTGGAAGCCGACCTGGCAGGCGACGCCGGCCTCGGCGACCCCGTCGGCCATGCGGCGGAACTCGGCGTACGAGGGCGCCGGGGGCTTCTCCAGCAGCAGGTGCACGCCTTTGCGGGCGGCGGTCAGGGCGAGGTCGGTGTGGGTGGGGATCGGCGTGCAGACGACGGCGATCCCGGCGCCCGTGGAGTCGAGCAGGGCGCCGAAGTCGGCGGACTGCTCGGGCAGTTCCCCGCCGGCCTCCCGCTCGGTCAGCGGGGTGAGCTCGCAGACGCCGGCCAGCCGGACCAGGCCCGCGCGCTCCAGGCGGCGGATGTTGGCGAGGTGCCAGCGGCCGTGGCCGCGGGCGCCCGCGAGGACGACGGGAATCCGGCTCATCCCTTCACCGCCCCCGCGCTGAAGCCGGTGATCAGCCACTTCTGGATGAAGGCGAACACGAGCACCACGGGCACGGCCGCGATGATGCCGCCGGCGGCGAGCGCGCCGAGGTCGACGCTGTCCGCGCTCATCAGGGTGTTGAGGCCGACCGGGATGGTCTGCTTCTCCTGGTTGTTGAGGAACATCAGGGCGAACAGGAAGTGGTTCCAGGAGTGCACGAAGGCGAAGGAACCGACGGCGATCAGCCCCGGCCGCAGCAGCGGCAGCACCACGACCCGGAAGGCCCGGAAGCGTCCGCAGCCGTCGACCCAGGCGGCCTCCTCCAGCGAGTACGGCACGTTCTTGATGAAGTTGCTGATCAGGATCATCGACAGCGGCAGCTGGAATACCGTCTCGGCGATGATGACGCTGCCGAGCGAGTTGATCATCTGCAGCTCGGCGAAGATCTCGAAGAGCGGGACCAGCAGCAGCGCGCCGGGCACGAACTGCGAGCAGAGCAGGGCGAGCATGAAGGCCCGCTTGACCTTGAAGTCGAACCGGGCGAGGGCGTAGCCGCCGGCCAGCGCGACCAGCGTGGTCATCACGAGGGTGGCGAGACCGACGTACACGCTGTTCTGGAAGAAGGTGCCGAAGCTCCGGTCGGTCCACACCTTCTCGAAGTGCTCGAAGGTGATCGGCCAGGGCACCAGCGAGGTCGAACCGGCCGGGCGCAGCGCGAAGAGCAGGATCCAGTAGAACGGGATCAGGGTGAAGACGAGGTAGACGCCGAGCGGCAGGTAGATCTGCCAGCGGGGGACCTCGTCCCAGGCGGGGCGGCGCTTCTTCGCCGGCCGCGGCGGTTCGTGGTCGGCCCGTGCGGGCGCGGGGGCGGGCGCGGTGGCCTCTTTGGTGATCACTTGTTGTCGCCTCCGAACTTGCTCAGCCGCAGGTAGACGATCGAGCAGAAGAGCAGGATCACGAACGCGACCGTGGTGAGGGCCGACGCGTAGCCGAAGTCGTGGGCGTCGACGCTGGTGTTGGCGATGTACAGCGGCAGTGTCGTGGTGACACCCGCGGGCCCGCCGCCGGTCAGGGTGTAGAGCAGGTCCACGTTGTTGAACTCCCACACCGCGCGCAGCAGCGTGGACAGGATGATGGCGTCCTTCAGGTGCGGCAGGGTGATGTGCCAGAACTGCTTGAAGCGGCTCGCCCCGTCGACCTCGGCGGCCTCGTACAGGTCCTTCGAGACGGACTGGAGGTCGGCGAGGATGAGGATCGCGAAGAAGGGGACACCGCGCCAGAGGTCGGCGACGACCGCCGCGGAGAACACGGTCGAGGTGTCCGAGAGCCAGCTCGTGCCGTATTCACCGATGCCCATGTCGGCGAGGTAGCGGGTGATGCCGGTCTGGGAGTTGTAGAGCAGCACCCAGATCGCCGAGGTCAGCACGCCGGAGACGGCCCACGGCGAGAAGACCAGGGCGCGGCCGATGCCCCGGCCCACGAAGGTCTGGTTGACGATGAGCGCCAGGGCCAGGCCGAAGAGCAGTTGCAGGCCGACCTCGACGAAGACCCACTTGGCACTGAAGACGAGGGTGTCCCAGAACACCGGGTCGTCGGTGAAGATCTTGGTGAAGTTGTCGAGGCCCGCGAAGCCGTTCCGCCACGGCTTGGTGGGGTTGTACTCCTGCAGGCTGTAGTAGAAGACGCTGATGACCGGGTAGGCGATGAAGCCCAGCATCAGCAGGGCGGCCGGTGCGATCAGCAGGTACGGGAGCCTGCGCGGGGTGGCGGAGGCACGGCGCCGCCGGGGTGGCGCGGGCGGTTTCGCCACGGCTGCGGCTTGGGCCATGACAGATCTCCGTTCTGGTACGTCGTGCGTGGGTCGTACAGGAAGCGCTTTCTGCGGGTGCAGGGGTGTGCGGGGGTTTTTCCTCCACCCCCCGGGGGGGTCAGCCGGCGTACGGGTCCCGCACCTTGCCCGGGCGGGCCAGGAACTCGAAGTCGCAGCCGGTGTCGGCCTGGGTGATCTGTTCGTCGTAGAGCGCCCCGTAGCCCCGTTCGTAGCGGGCGGGCGGCGGTGTCCAGGCGGCCCGGCGGCGCTCCAGCTCGGCCTCGTCCACATGGAGGCGCAGGAGGCGGGCCTCGACGTCGAGGGTGATCGAGTCGCCGGTGTGCACCAGGGCCAGCGGTCCGCCGACGTGCGACTCCGGGGCCACGTGCAGCACGCACGCGCCGTAACTCGTCCCGCTCATCCGGGCGTCGGAGATCCGGACCATGTCCCGTACGCCCTGCTTGAGCAGGTGGTCGGGGATGGGCAGCATCCCGTACTCGGGCATGCCGGGGCCGCCCCTGGGTCCCGAGCCCCGCAGCACCAGCACGCTGTCCGCGGTGATGCCCAGGTCCGGGTCGTTGATGGTGCGCTGCATCGTCCGGTAGTCGTCGAAGACGACCGCGGGACCGGTGTGCTTGAGCAGGTGCGGTTCGGCGGCGATGTGCTTGATGACGGCGCCGTCGGGGCAGAGGTTGCCGCGCAGGACGGCGACCCCGCCCTCGGCCGCGACGGGGTTGTCGCGGGGACGGATCACGTCGTCGTCGTGGACGCGGGCGCCTTCGAGCTGTTCGCGCATCGTGTCGTGCGCGACGGTGGGCCGGTCCAGGTGGAGCAGGTCCGGGATGCGGGAGAGGAAGCCGGGCAGGCCGCCGGCGAAGTGGAAGTCCTCCATCAGGTACGTCTGTCCGCCGGGGCGGACGTTGGCCAGCACCGGGACGGTGCGGGCGATGCGGTCGAAGTCGTCCAGGGTGAGGGTGACGCCCGCCCGGCCCGCCATGGCGATCAGGTGGATCACGGCGTTGGTGGAGCCGCCGAGACCGAGGACGGTGGTGACGGCGTCCTCGAAGGCGTCGGCCGTGAGGATGTCGCTGAGCCTGCGGTCCTTGTGGACGAGGTCGACGATGCGCAGCCCCGCCGCGGCGGCCATCCGGTCGTGCCCGGAGTCGACGGCCGGGATGCTGGAGGCGCCCGGCACCGTGACGCCGAGGGCTTCGGCGGCGGCGGTCAGCGTGGACGCCGTGCCCATGGTCATGCAGTGGCCGGGCGAGCGCGCCAGGCCGCTCTCCAGCTCCTGCATCTCGCAGTCGCCGATGAGGCCGGCCCGCTTGTCGTCCCAGTACTTCCACATGTCGGTGCCGGAGCCGAGGGTCTCGCCGCGCCAGTGCCCGGGGAGCATGGGCCCGGCGGGCACGAAGACCGCGGGCAGGTCCACCGAGGCGGCGCCCATGAGCAGGGCGGGGGTGGACTTGTCGCAGCCGCCCATCAGGACGGCGCCGTCGACCGGGTAGGAGCGCAGCAGCTCCTCGGTCTCCATGGCGAGCAGGTTGCGGTAGAGCATGGGGGTCGGCTTCTGGAAGGTCTCGCTGAGCGTGGAGACCGGGAACTCCAGCGGGAAGCCGCCCGCCTGCCAGACTCCCCGCTTGACCGCCTGGGCGCGGTCGCGCAGGTGGACGTGGCAGGGGTTGATGTCGGACCAGGTGTTGAGGATGGCGATGACCGGCTTGCCGAGGTGCTCCTCGGGCAGGTAGCCGAGCTGGCGGGTGCGGGCGCGGTGGCTGAAGGAGCGCAGGCCGTCCGTGCCGTACCACTGGTGGCTGCGGAGCTGCTCCGGGGGCCTCATGCCGACCACCCCGCGACTATGAGGGCGACCTCGGCGCGCTCGTCCTCGGGCAGCGGCCTGCTCGGCGGGCGGACCTCCCGGCGGCACAGGCCCAGCGAGGCGAGGGCCTCCTTGACCACGGTGACGTTGTTGGCGGAGCCGTTGGCGGCGCGCAGCTCCTCGAAGCGGCGGATCTGCTCCCAGACCTTCATGGCGGCCGCGTAGTCACCGGCCCGAAGCGCTTCGATCATGTTGAGCGAGACGGCCGGGGCGACGTTCACCAGCCCCGAGGTGAAACCGGTGGCGCCGGCGGAGAAGTACGAGGGCGCGTACGGCTCGGCCAGCCCCGCGACCCACACGAAGCGGTCGAGGCCGGCGTCGCGGGCGAAGGCGGCGAACCTGGCGGCGTCGGGCACGGCGTACTTCACGCCGATGACGTTGGGGCAGGCGTCGGCGAGTTCGGCGAGCCGGGCGCCGGGGAGCCGGTCGTTGCGGATGTAGGGCACGACGCCCAGGGCGGGCACGGCCTCGGCGATGGCGCGGTGGTAGTCGACCCAGCCGCGCTCGGAGACGTAGGGGTGGACGGGCTGGTGGACCATCACCATGGAGGCACCCAGGTCGCGGGCGTGCCGTGCGGAGGCGACCGCGGTCGGCACGTCGTGACCGACGCCGACCAGGATCGCCGCGCGGTCGCCGGCCTCCTCGACGGTCAGCTCGGTCACGAGGCTCCGCTCGGCCGGGGTGAGGGCGTAGAACTCCCCGGTGTTGCCGTTGGGGGTGAGGGTCGTGATGCCCCCGTCGAGGAGCCGGCGCAGCAGGGCCCGGTAGGTGGCGGGGTCGACGGTGCCGTCCTCGGCGAACGGGGTCACCGGGATCGCCACCACGTCGGCCAGGGCCGCCCGCTGGGACTCGAACGTCGCTGTCATGCCTGACCGTCCTCTTCCTGGGCCTGGGGTCCCGCTCCGGGGAAGGCCCGCTCGACGAAGGACGCGATGTGCGCGTGGAGGGCGCGGGCCGCGCCGTCCGCGTCACCGGCGAGGGCCAGGCGCAGGATCTCCTCGTGCTCGCAGGCCTCCCGCTCCCACGAGGGGTCGGCGGCCCAGGCGACGGCGGAGACGAGGGCCGCCTGGTCGCGGACCTCGTCGAGCATCCGGCCGAGCAGCGGGTTGCCGCACGGCACGTACAGGGCGCGGTGGAACTCCCGGTTGGCGAGGGAGCGTTCGGCCGTGTCCGTGGCCCGGCCGGCGCGGGTCAGCGCGTCGGTCGCGGCCGCCAGGGAGGCTCCGCGGCGCACGGCGCGGCGCAAGGCCTCGGGCTCCAGGAGCAGCCGTACGTCGTAGACCTCGCGCGCCATGTCCGCGTCCACCATGCGCACCGTGGCGCCCTTGTACTGGCTCATCACGACCAGCCCGGTACCGGCCAGCGTCTTCAGCGCCTCGCGCACCGGCGTCTTGGACACCCCGAACTGCGCGGCGAGGTCGGTCTCGACCAGGGCCTGGCCGGGGGTGAGCCGGCCGGTGAGGATGCGGCGTTTGATCTCCTCCAGCACGTACTGCGTGCGGGAGGGGATCGGCGTGGGCACAGAGGTCATGCGCGCCTCTCGGAGTCTTCGCGTCGGATGCGCGGGCCGGATGCCGCGTGCCGGGTCCCGTGGGAGCCCTCGCGTATCTGATCTCGCGTATCGCGTCTCATATATGACGTACGGAGTACGACGCGTTGAAGGTAAGAGGGGCGCGGAGCCACGTCAATGCTTCTGACAAAGGAAGTTGAGCCGGTGCCCCCGTCACCGGGCCGGCCGCGTCCAGCCCGGGTCGCGTCCGCTCAGTCCCACCGCCCGGTCCAGGAGCGGGGCGTCGGCGGGGACGGGGACGACGGCGCCGAACATGCCGGTGTCCCGGTCGGCCTCCTCGGCCGCAGCGGCGAGCAGGCCGTACGACGCCTGGAGGGCGGCCGGGTCGGGCCGGTACTCCTGGCCGGTCGCCCGGGCCAGGTCCCAGCCGTGGATCACCAGCTCGTCGGCGGCCACCGCACCGGCGACCTCGCCGGGCAGGTCGATGCCGCCGGCCCGGGTCATGCCGGTCCAGGCGTCCGGTGCGCGCCATGCCTCGGCCAGCTCGTCGAGCGCCTTCACGAGCTCCTCGCGCCAGCCGGGGCCGATGTCCGGCACGGTCGCTCCGGGGCTGGTGTCGGTGGTGCCGCCCAGGTCCTTGCGCGCGGCGTCCCGGAAGGCGGTGGCCAGGCCGGTCAGGTGGCCGAGCAGGTTGCGGACCGCCATGTCCGGGCACGGGGTCGGATCGGCGAGCCGCCCGTCCGGCACACCCTCGGCGAGGCGGGCGAGGAGGCGGGTCTGGGGCGTGAGGTCGAGGGTGGTCGGGTCGTGGGTCATCAGCTGCTCCTCGGGGGCGCGTGGTCGGCTCTCTGCGGAAAATGACCGATTCCGGCCGCGAAACTCATCGGCCGCCGGGCCCGGGGCCAGGGCACATGCCCGATGCCCGTCCCCGCGCCTTGGAACCACCATGACCAGGCATGACGGCAAGGACGAGACGTACGAGGAAGACGACGCCCGGGGTCTGGCCCGCGATCCGCGTACTGCGCGACCGCAACGCGGGCCTGTGTCTCGCGGGAGTGGTGGTGTCCGGCTTCGGCACCTCGGCGCTGTGGCTGGCGTCCGGCGTCTGGGTCAAGGACCTCACCGGCTCGGACGGGCTCGCGGCGCTGTGCATGCTCGCCCTGTGGGCCCCGGCCCTGCTGGGACCGGCGCTGGGCACCCTGGCCGACCGCGTGCGGCACAAACCGCTGCTGATCGCGGTGAACCTGCTGCCGGCCGTCCTCCTGCTCGCCCTGTTCACCGTGGACTCGCCGGACGCGCTGTGGCTGCTGTTCGCGGTGCTCTTCGTCTACGGCGCGGCGGGCGTCGTCCACGACGCGGCCGAGTCGGCGCTCGTCGCCGAGGCCGTCGACCCGCGGCTGCTCGGCGACTTCAACGGACTGCGGACGACCGCGGGCGAGGGGATGAAGCTCGTGGCGCCGCCTGCGGGAGCGGCCGTGTACGCGGGGTACGGCGGCGCGAGCGTGGCGGCGCTGGACGCGGTGACGTTCGTGCTGGCCACGGGGGTGTACGCGGCTCTGCGGGTACGGGAGGAACCGCCGCGGCGCCCCACGGCGAACTGGCGGCGGCGGACCGCCGAGGGCGCCCGGTACCTGTGGGCTCGCCCGCGGTTGCGCCCGCTCGTCCTGGCGGGCGGCGTCATGATGCTGTGCGCGGGCGTCAGCGGGGCGACGCTGTACGCCGTGGTCGACTCCCTGGGGCGCTCCCCCGCGTACGCCGGTGTGCTGTATGCCGTGCAGGGGGCCGACTCGGTGCTGATCGGGCTGCTGGCCGGGCCCGGCCTGCGGCGCCTGGGTGAGCGGCGGTTCGCGGCGGCCGGGCTCACGCTGCTGGCCATGGCGGTGGCGGCGCGGGCGGTTCCGAACGAGGCGGTGGCCATGGCGTCCGGCGCGGCGGCCGGGGTGGGGATGCCGGCCGTGCTGATCGCCGCGCTGACCGCCGTGCAGCACGAGACGCCGGGGCCGCTCCTGGGCCGGGTGACCGCGACGGCCCACTCCCTGATCTTCACGCCCAACGTCCTCGGACTGGCGTGGGGCGCGGCCCTGGTGGAACTGGCCGACCTCCGCGTCCTGCTGCCCGCCCTGGGGACGGTGCTGCTGGTGGCGGCGGTAGCGCTCGCCCGACGGCCGGCATCCGCCGCCGTCGCGCCCGGGTCACCGCCGGCCACCGGCCCCACCTGAGCCACCCGTCGCCCGGCCCCTTCACCGCCGCGCCGCAGCGCCGCAGCGCCGCCGGGCGCCCGCACCCGTGCTCGCGCCCGCGCCTGCACCCGCACCCGCACCCGCACCCGCACCCGCACAAGGGCACGACCGAATCGCCCGCACATGCACGCCCGCACACCGCGCACCCGCGACAGCACAGCCACACGGCGGCACGGCGGCACGGCGGCACCCGCGCAACGCCACGCCCGCACCGCCGCCCCCACGCACCGCCGAGCCCGCCCCCGCACGCCTCACCGCGCCGGGGCGCCGCGCACCGGGCTCACCGCCCCGCCAGTCCCGCCCGCACCGCCTCCAGGTCCGCGTCCGACGCCAGCCCGGCGTGGTAGAGCCGCAGCTCCGTCGCGCCCAGCTCGCGCGCGCGTGCCGCGTCCGCGGCGAGGGTGTCCGGCCGGCCGCCCATGCCGGAGACCACGGTGAGGTTGGCGGCGAGGACGGCCCCGGCGCGGCCCTGCTCGGCGAACGGCGTCAGCAGGCCCGCGCCGCCCGTGCAGGGCACGACGACGCCGTCCGCGACGGACAGGATGTGCCCGGGGTCGACGCCGGCGTTGGCCCCGCAGTGGTACGACACCGGATCGGCGTGCAGCAGGACCTGGAAGCCGTCGGGGGCGGCGGCGCGTACGGCCGCGACCGCCGCCTCCTGGAGGGTGCGGGCGGTCTCGTCCCGCCACGCGCGCGTGGCGTTCGCCGGTGCCGCGCCGAGGAGCTTCTCCACGCCCGCCCAGCCGCCGTCCGACGGCACCGCCCCCCGCCACACCGGCTCCAGCGCGGCCCGCACCGCGGCGGCCAGCGCGTCGGCGTCGACGCCGTGACCGCCGTACCCCTCCCGGCAGTTCGGGCAGAAGCACAGCGACATCAGGTACTGCCCGTCGTCCCCGAGGCCGACGCCGCCGGTCTTGTCGTGGGCGTGCAGGTGGGCGAGCCCGTACCAGCCGAGGGACTCCAGCTCGGTCCCCCGCGCTCCCGGCCGTACCGCGGCCTCGGCGGCCAGGTCGGTGAGGTAGGCACGCGTGGCGGGCTGTGCGATGCAGGGCGCCCACGGGTAGCGGTCGCCGTACGCGTTGACGACCGAGGTGTGCGGCCGCTCGGCGCCGAGGCGGGAGTTGTGGGCGAGGACGACCCAGGTGTGCACCTCCAGTCCCGCGTCCGCGAGCGCGTCCGCCGCCTCGCCCCAGGCGTCGCCGGCCGCCCAGTCCCCGGCCTCGTACGGGCGCAGCGCACGGCCCTCCCAGCGGGCGGCGTCCGGCGGGTAGAGGACGGCGGCGTACTCGGCGGTGACGACGCGGTGGCGCGGGTGGCGGGGGGTGAGGGCGCGGGTGGAGTGGTAGGCGGCGGCGAGCGTCGCCTGGGCGACGCCGGTCCCCGCGACGCGCGCGGCGGCTCCCGGGTCGCCGTTGACGTCCCAGGGGTAGACGAACGCCGACGCCTTCACCGGGCCTCCTCGCCGTCGAGCAGCGCGTAGCCCCGCTCGATCACCTGGGCGAGCTGTTTCACGTGGTCCTCGGTCGGTTCCTGGAGGGGCGGGCGCACTTCGCCGACGTCCAGTCCGCGCAGCCGTACGCCGGCCTTGACCAGCGCGACGGCGTACCCGCGGCCCTGTGCGCGGAGTTCGACGAACGGCCGGTAGAAGCCGTCCAGCAGGCGGTGCGCGAGGGACTCGTCGCCCGAGCCGAGCGCCCGGTGGAAGGCGAGGGCGATCTCGGGGGCGAAGCAGAACACGGCGGACGAGTAGAGGGTGACGCCGAGCGCGCGGTAGGCGAGCTGGGTCTGCTCGGCGGTCGGCAGCCCGTTGAAGTAGAGGAAGTCACCGGGCGCCTCGGTGCGCACGGCACTGACGACCCGCTGCATGAGGTCGAGGTCGCCGAGGCCGTCCTTGAGGCCGACGATCCCCTCCGTGCGGGCCAGTTCGACCACGCTGCCGGGGGTGAACACGGCGTTGTCGCGCTGGTAGACGATCACCGGCAGGGAGGTCGCCGCGGCCACCTCGCGGTAGTGCCGCAGCAGCCCCTCCTGTCCGGCGAGCACCAGGTACGGCGGCATGGCGAGCAGCCCGTCGGCCCCGGCCTCCTCGGCGAGGCGGGCGTAGCGCACCGCGAGGGCGGTGCCGTAGCCCGCGCCCGCGAGGACGGGCACCCGTCCCGCGGTCTCCTCGACGGCCGCCCGGACGCAGTCCTGGAACTCCTCGGGCGTCAGCGCGTGGAACTCGCCGGTGCCGCAGCAGGCGAAGACGGCCGCCGCCCCGGCCTCGACCCCGCGGCGCACGTGCGCGCGGAAGACGTCGAGGTCGACCCCGCCGCCGGGGCCGTACGCCGTGACGGGAAAGAACAGCGGTCCGCCCGGGGCGGTGAGCCGGGCGGTGAGAGGGGCTGAGGTCACGGGCGCGCTCCCCATTCATGATCTGCGTCATATTCATGATCTGCGTCCATATTTCTGAACGCGCCCACGCTAGGCCGCCTCACGAACACCGTCAAGAAGGCCAGCCCTTGACGGCTGACCACGGGTTCCTTAGCGTGTCCACGCATATGAACGCCAGCCGCTCATGCGTACGGCTGCCGGTCCAGGAGATCCACAGGAGACCTAGGAGCCCCGAGGATGCCCGCTCCCCGCACCGTTCTGCTCACCGGCGCCGCCGGCGGCCTCGGCACCCTGATGCGGAACCTGCTCCCCGCCTTCGGCTACGAGCTGCGCCTGCTCGACCTGCGCCCCATCGAGGGCGAGCCGGACGCGATCGTCGCCGACCTCGCCGACCGGGCGGCCCTGAGGGAGGCGGTCCGGGGCGTCGACGCGATCATCCACCTGGCGGGCATCTCCCTGGAAGCCCCCTTCGAGAAGATCCTGAAGGCGAACATCGAGGGGACCTACCACCTCTACGAGGCCGCCCGCGAGGAGGGCGTCGGCCGCATCGTCTTCGCCTCCTCCAACCACGCCGTCGGCTACACCCCGCGCCCCAGGGGGAGCGACCCGCTCATCCCCGTCGAGACCCCGCGCCGCCCGGACACCTTCTACGGCCTGTCCAAGTGCTTCGGCGAGGACCTCGCCCAGCTCTACTGGGACAAGCACGGGATCGAGACCGTCTCCGTGCGCATCGGCTCCTGCTTCCCCGAGCCGACCAGCGTGCGCATGCTCTCGGTGTGGATGAGCCCCGCCGACGGCGCCCGCCTCTTCCACGCCGCCCTCACCGCCGAGGACGTCGGGCACACCGTCGTCCACGGCTCGTCCGCCAACACCCGCCTGTGGTGGGACCTCACCTCCGCGCGGGCGCTCGGCTACCGGCCGCAGGACGACTCCGAGCCGTACGCCGCCAGGCTCATCGCCGAACAGGGCGATCTCGACCCGGACGACCCGGCGCACGCCCGCCTGGGCGGCCACTTCGTGACCGACCCCCCGATCTGGCCGTACTGACCGGAACCGGTCGATCACCAGGCGGGCGGGCACCGAACGGGCCCGCCCGCCGCCGCATTCGGGCACCCGCGCCGCCCGTTCCCACTTCCCGGCCCGCTGCGTTCCAGGTCCGCGACGGGCGCCCGGCGACCGGAACGGGCACGATCGGGCAGTATCGGGTCCGCAACAGGCCTGGTCAGTGCCGCACGGCCGCTGTAGAACTTCCCCCATGGGTCCGACGGGCCCGAACGGGCAGGGACACGGCGACGAGGCGGTGAGGCAGGTGTTCGGCATGAGCACGAGGACGGCGGAGGAACGCCAGCGCGAGATCGTGCGGATCGCCCGCGCCACCGGCTCGGTCGACGTCACCGCGCTCGCGGCCGACCTGGGCGTCGCGAAGGAGACCGTACGACGGGACCTGCGCGCCCTGGAGGACCACGGTCTGGTCCGCCGCACCCACGGCGGCGCCTACCCCGTGGAGAGCGCCGGCTTCGAGACCACGCTCGCCTTCCGCGCCACCAGCCACGTGCCCGAGAAGCGCCGGATCGCCGCCGCGGCGGCCGAGCTGCTCGGCGACGCGGAGACGGTCTTCGTCGACGAGGGCTTCACCCCCCGGCTCATCGCCGAGGCCCTGCCCCGCGACCGGCCGCTGACCGTGGTCACCGCGTCCCTTCCGGTCGCGGGCGCCCTCGCCGAGACCGGCGACACCTCCGTCCTGCTGCTCGGCGGGCGGGTCCGCTCGGGCACCCTCGCCACCGTCGACCACTGGACGACGAAGATGCTGGCCGGCTTCGTCATCGACCTGGCGTACATCGGCGCCAACGGCATCTCCCGCGAACACGGCCTCACCACCCCCGACCCGGCGGTCAGCGAGGTCAAGGCCCAGGCGATCCGCGCCGCCCGCCGCACCGTGTTCGCGGGCACGCACACCAAGTTCGGGGCGGTCAGCTTCTGCCGGTTCGCGGACGTCGGCGCCCTGGACACGATCGTCACCAGCACCCTGCTGCCCACGGCCGAGGCCCACCGCTACTCGCTGCTCGGGCCGCAGGTCGTCCGCGTCTGAGGCCCCGGTCCACCGGCCCTCGTCCCCACCGGGCACCCGCACGCCCTCCACTGCCCCATACCTCCCCATATGTTCAGGAGCGATCCATGCGAACCCAGAGCCGACGGAGGCCGCGAGCCACACTCGCCACGGCCGCCGCAGGGACGCTGCTCGCCCCGCTGCTCTCCGGCTGCTGGGTCGGGGCGGGCGGGGCGGGGTCAGGCGGTGACGCCATCAACGTCCTGATGGTCAACAACCCGCAGATGGTCGCGTTGCAGAAGCTCACCGCGGACCACTTCACCGCGGAGACCGGCATCAAGGTGAACTTCACCGTCCTGCCGGAGAACGACGTCCGCGACAAGATCAGCCAGGACTTCGCCAACCAGGCCGGCCAGTACGACGCCGCCACCCTGTCGAACTACGAGATACCGATCTACGCCCGCAACGACTGGCTGCACGAGATGGACTCCTACGTCGCCAAGGACCCGGCGTACGACGAGAAGGACATCCTCGGGCCGATGCGCGAGTCCCTCACCGGCGACGACGGCAAGCTCTACGGCCAGCCCTTCTACGGCGAGTCGTCCTTCCTGATGTACCGCAAGGACCTGTTCGCCAAGGCGGGCCTGACCATGCCCGAGCACCCCACCTGGACCCAGGTGGCCTCCTTCGCCGAGGAACTCGACGGCTCCGAGCCCGGCATGAAGGGCATCTGCCTGCGCGGCCTGCCCGGCTGGGGCGAGCTGATGGCGCCCCTGACGACGGTCGTGAACACCTTCGGCGGCACCTGGTTCGACCAGGGCTGGCAGGCGCGGCTCGACTCGCCCGAGTGGGAGAAGGCGACGAAGTTCTACGTCGACCTGGTCCGCGAGCACGGCCAGTCCGGCGCCGCCCAGTCCGGCTTCGCCGAGTGCCTGAACAACATGACCCAGGGCAAGGTCGCCATGTGGTACGACGCCACCTCCGCCGCCGGGTCCCTGGACGCCGCCCAGTCCCCGGTCAAGGGCAAGGTCGGCTACGCCCCGGCCCCCGTGGAGAAGACGGACACCTCCGGCTGGCTCTACACCTGGGCGTGGGGCATCCAGAAGGCCTCCCGCAACACCGACAAGGCCTGGAAGTTCGTCTCCTGGGCGTCGAGCAAGGAGTACGAGCAGCTCGTCGGCGACGAGATCGGCTGGTCCGACGTGCCGGCCGGCAAACGCGCCTCGACGTACGAGAACCCGGCCTACCGCAAGGAGGCCGCCGCCTTCCAGGAGATGACCCGGGAGGCCATCGAGGGCGCGAAACCCAAGGACCCCGGGGTGCAGCCGCGGCCCGCACCCGGCATCCAGTTCGTCGGCATCCCCGAGTTCACCGACCTCGGCACCAAGGTCTCCCAGGAGATCAGCGCGGCCATCGCCGGACGGCAGTCCGTCGAGGAGGCCCTCGAGAAGTCCCAGCAGCTCGCCGAGAAGATCTCCGAGGAGTACGAGGGACGATGACCGCCACGACCACGGCCCCCTCGGCCGCACCCGACCACGCCCCCGCCCCCGTCCGCCCGCCGTCCCCCCGGCTGAAGGCCTGGGCCACCCGCGCGCCGCTCCTCCCCGCGCTGATCTTCATGATCGCGGTCACCCAGCTGCCCTTCGTGGCGACCCTGGTGATCTCCTTCTTCGACTGGAACTCCCTCTATCCGGACGCCCGCCGCTTCACCGGCTTCGCCAACTACGGCGACGTCCTCGGCGACGCCGACCTGCGCGGGTCGGTGTGGACGACGATCCTGCTGACGGTCGCGGTGGTCCTGGCCAGCCTGGTCCTTGGCCTCGCCCTCGCCCTGCTGCTGGACCGCAGATTCAAGGGCCGGGGCGTGGTCCGCACCCTGCTGATCGCCCCGTTCC
Source organism: Streptomyces ambofaciens ATCC 23877 (assembly GCF_001267885.1). Lineage (NCBI taxonomy): Bacteria > Bacillati > Actinomycetota > Actinomycetes > Kitasatosporales > Streptomycetaceae > Streptomyces > Streptomyces ambofaciens. The sequence continues at coordinate 2,040,762 of NZ_CP012382.1, forward strand.
TGGTCGTCCCGGTGGCCGCGGCCCTGTTGTGGAAGCACGTCCTCTACAACCCCGAGTACGGCCTGCTGAACGGCCTGCTGCACTACGTCGGCGGCCCGCAGCCGGACTGGATCTCGAACACCCCGCTGCTCGCGGTCGAGGCCGCGCTGGTGTGGCAGTGGACGCCCTTCATGATGCTCATCCTGCTGGCCGGGCTGCAGAGCCGGGACCAGCAGCAGATCGAGGCCGCCCGGGTGGACGGCGCGAGCGACTGGCAGATCTTCGTCCACCTCACCCTCCCCCACCTGCGCCGCTACCTGGAACTGGGCGCCCTGCTCGGCTCGATCTACATCGTCCAGAACTTCGACGCGGTCTTCACCCTCACGTCCGGCGGCCTGGGCACGGCCAACCTGCCCTACACCGTCTACCAGAGCTTCTACCAGGCCCACGAGAACGGCCTCGCCTCGGCCGCGGGCGTCCTGGTCGTCATCGGCTCGATCATCATCGCCACCTTCGCGCTGCGCGTGGTGTCGTCCCTGTTCCGAGAGGAGGCCGGCCGCGCATGAGCGCCACCGCCGCACGACCCGCCGCCGTACGCACCGAGACCGGGCGGGCCCGCCGCAAGGCGGGCGCCGGGCTGGGCCTGGTGGCCTGGCTGGCCGGGATCGTCTTCTTCCTGCCCATCGCGTGGATGGCGCTCACCTCCTTCCACTCGGAGGAGGACGCCGCCACCAACCCGCCCTCCTTCGCCGCCTCCCTGACCCTGGACGGCTACCGCGAGTTCTTCGGCGCGGACGGCGGCGCCAGCCCCTGGCCGGCGCTGGCCAACTCGGCCGTGGCGTCGATCGCCTCGACCCTCCTCGTCCTGGTCCTCGCCCTCCCCGCCGCCTACGCCCTGTCCATCCGCCCGGTGAAGAAGTGGACGGACGTCCTGTTCTTCTTCCTCTCCACCAAGATGCTGCCGGTCGTGGCCGGCCTGCTGCCGGTCTACCTGTTCGCCAAGAACACGGACCTGCTGGACAACATCTGGCTGCTGGTCATCCTCTACACCTCCATGAACCTGCCGATCGCGGTCTGGATGATGCAGTCCTTCCTGGCCGAGGTCCCGGTCGCGATCATCGAGGCGGCCCGGGTGGACGGCGCGCGGCTGCCGACGGTCCTGACCCGGGTGGTCGCCCCGATCGCCCTCCCCGGCATCGCCGCGACCTCGCTGATCTGCTTCATCTTCAGCTGGAACGAGCTGCTTTTCGCCCGGGTGCTGACGGGTGTGGTCGCCGAGACCGCCCCCGTCTTCCTGACCGGCTTCATCACCAGCCAGGGCCTCTTCCTGGCCAAGGTGTGCGCCGCGTCGCTCGTCATCTCCCTGCCGGTGCTCGCCGCGGGGTTCGCCGCCCAGGACAAACTGGTCCAGGGCCTGTCGCTTGGAGCCGTGAAATGAAGGCCGCCGTCATCGAGTCCGTGGGCCGTGCCGTCGTCACCGAGGTCCCGGATCCGACGCCAGGGCCGCGCGAGGTCGTCGTGGAGGTCGCCGCCTGCGGCCTGTGCGGCACCGACCTGCACATCCTCCAGGGCGAGTTCGCGCCCGAGCTCCCCATCGTGCCGGGCCACGAGTTCGCCGGCGCGGTGGTCGGCGTCGGCGCCCAGGTCACCGAGGTGGCGGTCGGCGACCGGGTCGCGGTGGACCCGTCCCTCTACTGCCACGAGTGCCGCTACTGCCGGACCGGCCACAACAACCTCTGCGAACGCTGGGCGGCGATCGGCGTGACGACGGCGGGCGGCGCGGCGCAGTACGCGGTGGCACCGGTGGCGAACTGCGTGAAGCTCCCCGAGCACGTCCGCACCCAGGACGCGGCCCTGATCGAGCCCCTGTCCTGCGCGGTCCGCGGCTACGACGTCCTCCAGTCCCGCCTCGGCGCCCACGTCCTGATCTACGGCTCCGGCACGATGGGCCTGATGATGCTGGAGCTGGCCAAGCGCACCGGCGCCGCCGGCGTGGACGTGGTGGACCTCAACCCGGCCCGGCTGGAGACGGCCCGCACGCTCGGCGTCACGGGAGCCGCCGCCACCCCGGACGAGCTGGACCGCCCGCAGGGCTGGGACCTCGTCATCGACGCGACCGGCAACGCCGCGGCGATCCAGGACGGCCTGGACCGGGTCTCCAAGGCGGGCACCTTCCTCCAGTTCGGCGTCGCCGACTACGCGACGCGGGTGCAGATCGACCCGTACCGGATCTACAACCAGGAGATCACCATCACCGGCTCGATGGCGGTCCTGCACAGCTACGAACGCGCGGCGGAACTCTTCGCGAACGGCGTCCTGGACCCCGACGTCTTCATCAGCGACCGCATCGCACTGGACCGCTACCCCGAGGCACTGGAGCAGTTCGCGGCGGGGGTGGGCAGGAAGATCGTGGTCGTGCCGTAGCACCGAAGGGGGTCCGGGGCGGCAGCCCCCGGGGAAGAGGCGGTGGGGGCGGCAGCCCCCGGGGAGGAGGCGGTGGGGGCGGCAGCCCCCTGGGAGGAGGCGGTGGGGGCGGCAGTCCCCGGGACGGGAAGGGGCGGCGGGGCGAGACCCACTGGGCCCGCCACCCCATCCCGCCCGGGCCTGCGACCCGATTGGCCCCCGGGTAAGGGAACGGTAAAACGGCCTCGCTCGTTCACCCGGCATGACAGCTATGACCCCCGGCTCGAACATCCCCCTCTCCGCCGCCCGCGTGACGGTGGACGTCGCCGCGCCCGTGCGGCTCGACGTATCGGGCCTGCTGCTCACCGCCGACGGCAAGGTGCGCTCCGACGACGACTTCATCTTCTACAACCAGCCCACCGGGCAGGGCGTGACCTACCGCTCCGGCGGCGGCTCCGCCCCGGACGCGATCGTGGTCGACACGGCCGCCGTCCCGCCGGGCATCGAGAAGATCGTCGTCACCGCCAGCCCGGACGCCGCCGGCCAGTCCTTCCAGGGCATCGAGCCCACCGCCACCATCCGCAACGCGGACGACAACTCCGTCCTCGCCACCTTCACGCCCCCGCAGCTCGGCACCGAGACCGCACTGGTGATCGTGGAGGTCTACCTGCGCAACGGCGCCTGGAAGGCCCGCGCGGTCGGCCAGGGCTACGCCAACGGGCTCGCCGGCATCGCGACGGACTTCGGCGTGAGCGTGGAGGAGCCGGCCGCCCCCGCCGCCCAGCCCGCCGCACCGCCGGCACCGCAGCGGTCCCAGGCGGTCACCCCGCCCCCGCCCGCCGCCGCGCCGACGATGCCCGCCGCGCCCCCCGCGGCACCGGCCGCCCCGCCGGCCCCCGCCCCGGGCGCCGGCAAGATCAACCTCGACAAGGGCCGGGTCAGCCTCCAGAAGAACCAGACCGTCTCCCTGGTCAAGGGCGGGCGCCCGGTGCTCAGCCAGGTCAAGATGGGCCTCGGCTGGGAGCCCGCGTTCCGCGGCAAGGACATCGACCTGGACGCGTCGGTCATCGCCTACGGTCCGCAGCGCAACCACATCGACAGCTGCTACTTCGGCAAGCTCTCGATCGTGGGCGGCGCGATCAAGCACTCCGGTGACAATCTCACCGGTGAGGGCGGCGGCGACGACGAGGTCATCGTCGTCGACCTCGGCCGGCTCCCGCAGGAGGTCAGCGGCCTGGTCTTCACGGTCAACTCGTTCTCCGGCCAGAAGTTCACCGAGGTCGCCAAGGCCTACTGCCGCCTCATCGACGCCGCGAGCGGCGAGGAGCTGGTCCGCTTCGACCTCACCGGCGCCGAGCCGCAGACCGGCGTGATGATGGCGAAGCTCATCCGTCAGTACTCGGGCGAGTGGGAGATGACCGCGATGGGCGACTTCGTGAAGTCCCGCACGGTCCGGGGCATGGTGAAGCCGTCGGCCCAGGCCCTGTGAGCTCCGGGCGCGGGAGGCTCCCGGTGCGGGGAGCCTCCTACGCCCGCAAGCCGCCCCACACCAACGACAGGTACCGGCGGACGGCCCCGTCCTGCGCCTCCGCCGACTCGGCGGCCGTCGCCACCCCGTGCACCAGCCGCAGCACCTCGATCGGCTCGACGTCCCCGCGCAGCGTGCCCTCGTCCCGCGCGGCCCCGACCAGCCGCGTCACCGCGCCCCGCACACAGTCGCCGCACGCCCGGTCCGCCGCGGGGCCGTCCTCCGTGACGGCCGTCCCCAGCAGCGCCCTGAGTCCCCGCACCTCCAGCATCCCGGCGGCGAGTTCGTCGAGCCACGCGAACAGGGCCTCGCCCGGCGCCAGCTCCGCCGCTATCACGTCCGCTCGGGCCGCGATCGCCTCGATCCGCTCCAGGTAGGCGGCCTCCAGCAGCGCCTGCCGGGTCGGGAAGTGCCGGTACAGCGTGCCGACGCCGACCCCCGCGCGCCTGGCGATGTCGTCCAGCGAGGCGCCCTCACCGTGCTCGGCGAAGGCCTGAGCCGCCACCACGAGCAGCCGCTCACGGTTGCGCCGGGCATCCGCACGCATGGGCCTGACCTGCGCCATACCGTCACTCCCCGCCACCAGGCAACCTTCGGCGCACCCTACCGCGCGGCGCCCGCGGCCAGGGGCCCGCGGCCCCCGACGAGGGCGCGGGCCCGCGGCCGGCTCAGGCCGCCCAGGGCCAGTCGGCGTCCCGGGCCGCCTCCAGCAGGGGAACCATCCGGAAGGCGGCGTCCGAGAGCCCGCCGAAGGCGTGCCGGTTGTCCTTGCCGGACGGGCCGTGGCCCGCCCGGTACCCGGCGAGGTTCCAGGTGTAGACCGGGACGCGCTCCGGAACCTGCTCGGTCGGGTCGCCGTGCCGGTGGTACGCGTACTGCTCGTCGGTGACGATCAGCACCCGGTCGTGCTTGCGGTAGTGCCGCCGGACCGCCTCGGTCGTGTCGGTGCCGCCCAGGTCGCCGAAGCGCTCCAGGACCTTCAGCACCGACTCGCCCTTGCGGTACTCCACACGGTTGCTCGACGTACCGAACTCGACGAGGTCCGCGTCGGCCGCCCGCAGCGCGAGCGCCGTGCCGAAGACCGCCGCCGCGTCGGCCCGGTTGAGTTCCGAGCGGTCCGACAGCCGCGAGTAGAACATCGAGCCCGAGCGGTCCACGAGGACCAGCGTCCGGCCGGGCAGCGCGGGCACGTTGGCGAGCGAGTGGCCGAGCGCCTGCTCCAGCGGGTAGGACCAGCGCAGCGAGGGCGCGTGCCGGTACGCGGCGAGGTAGCGGAAGGGGAACTGCCGCGAGCGCGCCACCTGCTCCGGGTCGCTGATCCGCGCCGCCACCCGGGCCGCGACCTCGTCCGAGACGCCGGCCTCGTCGAAATTGCGCAGGTTGCGGGTCAGAGCCATCGCCCCCATGGACGGGATCACGGACTCCCAGGCCGCCTTGTCCATCGGCCCCTGGAGCCAGCCCGCCAGCATCTCCCAGGTGATGCCCGCCGCCGCGAGCCGTTCGGCGCCGTCGGGCGCGGTGACGACCGCCCGCCGCTGCTCGACGGGCAACGCCATCAGCTCGCGGTGCGCGGTCAGGACACCGTTCGAGGCGGGCGGCACCGCGCTGTCCGGGTGGTACCTGCGGTCGAGCGCGTACTGGAACAGTTCGCCCTGCCACGGCTTGTCCGGATCCGGCGCCGCGTGCACCAGGTTGAGGATGTCGCCGAAACGGTAGCCCTTGGCCGCGGAGTCGTACTTCAGGAGCGACCTGCCGTGGTAGAGCCGCCGCACGGCGTCGGCGATCCCCCGCTTGACCGGCTTGGGCACGGCACGGCCGTACGTCGCCGTCCAGTAGGCGAGCAGCTCGCCGGGCTCGTCGGGCCGCTGGAGGACGGAGGCGACGACCTGCCGGTTGGCGGGACCGTCGGTGGCGCCGGCGTCGAGGCGGGCCTTGACGTACTCGGCGGCTCCGACGATCGAGGCGGTGCGCAGGTTGCCCTCACCGCGCAGCCAGCCGAGCAGACCGGCCGTCCAGGACGGGTCGGCGACGGCGAGCTCGCGCACCAGCTCGGTGAAGCGGTCGTCGCGGGCCGCGCCGGTCTCGTAGAACGTCTGCTGGGACACGAAGTCGGTGACCGCCAGGAGGAAGAGTTCCGAGCGCGGGTCGCGCTCGCGGCCCCGGCCGCCCTCGTAGGTGCGCAGTACGCGGCCCGTCGACGTCACCCGCGAGGTGGGCCGCGCCTTCGCCGTCCTGGTGTTGAAACGCGCCATCGTGAATTCCCCCGAATTCCTTTCGGTGGAAGGCGCGCCAGAAGGAGGGTGCCCGAGGTCGGGATCGGCGGCGGAGAAAGTCGGACGTGTCTTCCGTTTTCACCACGTCGGCCCGGAGCCGACGACGGGATTCGAACCCGCACCCCTTTCGGGATCCGATCCAGAAGTATCCGCTGCCTGCGCACCGGGCACCACCGTCTGTAGCGCCTCCCGAGATCCATACGGCTGCGGCGTCTCTTTCGATGGCACGAAGTAGCCGCGGCCCACGCACCGGGAGGTGCATGACGTTCTGGTGTCCAGAGTTCAGGTCGGCGGAACCGACAAGGTGCTCTCACCCCTGAGCTACACCGGCGCGTGGTGCCGGTGACGGGACTCGAACCCGTGGCCGCCCCATTATCAGTGGAAGTAGGTCCTGCCTTCGCACCTGGACGTGCATCACTCTAAAAGGGCGGCCACCGCTCGGGCGAGCGAATTAACTACCGGCGCTTCTGCCGCTTCCACGGCCCGGTGATGGCGAGCATGATGCCCGGGTCCTGGATGTTGGCGTAAAGGGTCTTTCCGTCGGGCGAGAAGGTGACACCGGTGAATTCGCTGTACTCGGGCTCCTCCTCCGATCCGATGTTGAGGTCATTGCGCGCGATGGGGTACGTGCGGCCGCTGTCGGTGGCGCCGAACAGGTGCTGGACGCCGTCGCCGTCCTCGGCGATGACGAGGCCGCCGTACGGGGAGACGGTGATGTTGTCCGGGCCGTCGAAGGCGCCGTCGGCCGACGGGTCGGCATTGACGCCGAGGAGGACCTTCAGGGTGAGGGTGCGGCGCTTGGGGTCGTAGAACCAGACCTGGCCGTCGTGCGGGCGGCCGGGGCTCTCGTCACGGGCGTAGGAGGAGACGATGTACGCGCCGCCGTCCGCCCACCACATGCCCTCCAGTTTGCGGGCGCGGGTGACCTGTCCGGCGGTGAACTGCTTGCGGACGGAGGTGGTCCGCGCGTCGCGGTCGGGGACGTCGACCCAGTCCACGCCGTAGACCGTCCCGGTCCTCGTCGCGCGGGAGAGGTCGTCGACGAACTTGCCGCCGGAGTCGAAGCACTTGAAGGCCTGGAGGACCCCGGCGTCGTCGGCGAGGGTGCGCAGCCGGCCGCGGCCGTGCCGGAAGCCCTCCGGCGGCGCCCAGCGGTAGAAGAGGCCGTTGGGGCCGGAGGCGTCCTCGGTGAGGTAGAGGTGACCGCGCTTGGGGTCGACGACGACGGCCTCGTGGGCGTAGCGGCCCAGCGCCTTGATCGGCTTCGGGTCCCGGTTGGCGCGGCGGTCCTCGGGGTCGACCTCGAAGACGTAGCCGTGGTCCTTGGTCATCCCCTCCTCGCCGGCCTTGTCCTCGGTCTCCTCGCAGGTCAGCCAGGTGCCCCACGGGGTGCTGCCGCCCGCGCAGTTGGTGGCCGTGCCGGCGATGCCGACCCATTCGGCGACGTGTCCGCCGCGGCGGACCTCGACGACCGTGCAGCCGCCGGCGGCGGCCGGGTCGTAGACGAGGCCCTCGGTGAGCGGGACGGGGTGCGGCCAGTCGTCGCGGTGGCCGCCGAGTTCGTGGTTGTTGACGAGGAGGGTGGTGCCGCGCGGACCCTCGAAGGTGGCGGTGCCGTCGTGGTTGGAGGGGGTGTACTCGCCCGACTCCAGCCTGGTCCGGCCGCAGTAGGTGACGATCTCGTAGCGGAAGCCCTCGGGCAGGGCGAGGATGCCGTCCGGGTCGGGGACCAGCGGTCCGTAGCCGACGCCGTGGTCGTGGCCGTGTCCGCGGCCTGCTCCGTGCTCCTCCCCCGCGCGCTCGGTGTCGGTGGACGCGAGGGCGTTCGGGGCGGTGGCGAGGGCGCCGACGCTGCCCGCCAGCACGACCCCGGCGCCGGTGAGCGCGGATCGGCCGGCGAAGTCCCTGCGGGTGAGCGACATGGTGTCTCCTGTGACGGTGGACGTGCCGTGGAGGGTGGCGGACCTCGGGTTCGGCGTCACGGTCGCGCCCCCGCCTGAACGGGGAACCCGCCCGTGCCTGAACGAGAGTTGAACTGGGGGCGACCTCTCCCGGCGCCGTCCGCCGGAACGCGCGGGGGCGCCGGGCGACCGCCCCACCGCAGTGCACCGGTGCAGCCGCCCGGAGAGGACCCGCCGGGAGCGGGAGGCCCGCACGGTGCCGAGGTGCCCGCCCCGCGGGCGGCTCTCCGTCAGGACCCGCGTGGTCAGCCGCCGTGCTGGGAGCGTGCCTTGAAGGCGGCCTTGCGGGCCTCCTTGGCGATCTTCTTGTCGGGGTGCAGCCGCCCCATCGCCTCCAGGACGTCCGGCGTGGCCGGGTGGTCCACCCGCCAGACGGTGTCGAAGAAGCCGCTGTGCTGCCGCGCCAGACCCTCCACGAGGGCGCGCAGCTCCTCGGAGTTGCCCTCGGCCGCGAGCTGTGCGGCCACGGTGTCGATGGTCAGCCAGAAGACCATCTCCGGCGGCGGGGCCGGGACGTCCCGGGCGCCGTGCTCGGTCAGCCAGACCCGGGCCAGACCGCCCAGCTCGGCGTCGTCGAGGACCTCCCGCAGCGCGGGCTCCGCCTCGGTGCCGACCAGCGACAGGGCCTGCTGGCAGCGCAGACGGCGCAGGGGCGCGCCGGGGTCGGAGCCCCGTGCAGCCGCGAGCAGTTCACGGGCCGCGGTGAGCGGGCTGCGGCCGGCCAGCCACAGTTCGGTCTCGGCGTGCGCCGCGGCCGGCGGGAAGGAGGCCGTGCCGTCGAGCAGCGCGTCGGCGCCCTTGTCGGAGAGGTCGCCGACGGCGGGCGCGTCGAAGCCGGCCTCCAGGAGCCGGGTGCGCAGTCCGTACAGTCCGAGCGGGGTGAGCCGCACCATGCCGTAGCGGGCGACGTCGGTCTCGTCGACGGGTGCCGCGGGCTCCTCGTCCGCGTCGGCCATCAGCGCCTCGTCGACCGGCTGGTACGCCACGAGGCCGATGGGCTCCAGCAGCCGGAACCGGTCGTCCAGCCGCATCATCGCGTCGGACACCTGCTCCAGCACGTCGTTGGTGGGCTCACCCATGTCGCTGGGCACGATGACGGAGGCGGCCAGCGCGGGCAGCGGCACCGGTGTGTCGCCCGGGCCGTCCTCGCCGACGGCGAGCAGGTAGAGGTTGCCGAGCACACCGTCGAGGAACTCGGCCTCGGCCTCCGGGTCCCAGTCGAGGGACGACAGGTCGACCTCGCCGCCCTCGGCCATCGCGTCGACCAGGTCGTCGAGGTCGGGCACGCTCGCGTCGGCGAGCACCGCCTCCAGGGCGGTGAGCCACACCCCGAGCACGTCCTGCGGCGAGCCGCCGGTGAGCAGGGCGAGGTCCTCGCCCTGCGTGACGGTGCCCGCCTCCTCGTCGGTGATCTCGACGAGCCCGGTGTCCACGGCGGTCCGCCAGGCCTCGCTCACGTGGGCCGCGGCGTCGTCGCCGGTCAGTCCGAGCTCCTCGGCCGCCGCCGGCACCTGCTCCTCGACGAGCCCGCCCCCGGCGTCGACACGGGTGTCCGGGCCGGCCCAGCGGGCCAGCCGCGCAGCCCGGGCGAGCACCGGCGTGGACAGCGCGTCGCCCGCCAGCTCTGCTTCGGGACGCAGCCGTGCGGGCGGCAGGGTGGAGCTGTCTGACATCGCCTGTTTTCTCCTCGCGCGCCTGGGCGGCCGTGCGACCGCGCCTCGACGGCCGTACGGCCATCCGGGCGCCGTACGGCTCAGCCGCTCAGCCTAGACGGGTTTCCACCCATGCCGCCCGGTTCATCTCCCCGACGGGTGCGGTACATGGCCGAAACCTTGACAACCGGCTTTCCCAGGCAGGAGATTGACGCGCGTAGAAAGCGGGGGGACAAGTGTTCACTCAGGTCCACGTGCGCCCTGTGGCCCCTCGCGCCCCACGTCCCACCCTCGTCCCGGCGCTCTGTCACGTCCCCGGAGGGATCCCGTTGGCCAGCAAGTCCTCGGCGCGCCTCGCCGCGCTCACCGTCGCCGCCGTCTGCTCGGTGACGTCCACCGTCGTACTCACCTCGCCCGCGCACGCCGACTCCGTCCGCGTCCACGACATCCAGGGCAGCACCCGCCAGTCGCCGTACGCGGGCCGGCAGGTCACGGACGTGGCCGGAATCGTCACCGGCGTCCGCGGCTACGGCTCCAGAGGCTTCTGGATCCAGGATCCGCGGCCGGACGCCGACCCGGCCACCAGCGAGGGCGTCTTCGTCTTCACCAACTCCGTCCCGAAGGTCGCCGTCGGTGACGCGGTCACCGTCTCCGGCACCGTCACGGAGTACGTCCCCGGCGGCACGTCCTCCGGCAACCAGTCGCTGACCGAGATCACCCGCCCGACGTTCACCGTGGTCTCCAGCGGCAACGCGGTTCCGGCCGCGACGACCGTCTCCGCCCGGTCCGTACCGCGCGCGTACGCCCCCGAGGGCGACGAGGAAGCGGGCGGCTCGGTGGGCGGGCTGACCCTGCGGCCGGCGCGGTACGCGCTGGACCTGTACGAGTCCCTGGAGGGCATGAACGTCCGGGTCGCGGACGCCCGCGTGGTCGGCGCCTCCGACCCGTACACCGAGCTCTGGGTCACGGTGAAGCCGTGGGAGAACGCCAACCGCCGCGGCGGCACGGTCTACGGCTCCTACGACGCGCAGAACACCGGCCGGCTCCAGATCCAGTCCCTGGGCAAGCCGGCCGACTTCCCCGACGCCAACGTCGGCGACACCCTGGCCGGCACCACCGCGGGCCCGCTGGACTACAACCAGTACGGCGGCTACACGCTGGTCGCGAGTCAGCTCGGCTCCCTGGAGAGCGGGGGCCTGGAGCGCGAGTCCACGCGTGCGCAGAGCAGCCGCGAACTGGCGGTGGCGACGTACAACGTCGAGAACCTCGACCCGTCCGACGACACCTTCGCCGCACACGCCGAGGCGATCGTGCACCACCTGAAGTCGCCGGACATCGTGTCCCTGGAGGAGATCCAGGACGACAACGGCGCCACGGACGACGGCACGGTCACCGCCGGCGCGACGGTCGGCAAGCTGATCGACGCCATCGCCGCGGCCGGCGGCCCGCGCTACGAATGGCGCGGCATCGACCCGGTCGACAAGGCGGACGGCGGCGAGCCCGGCGGCAACATCCGCCAGGCGTTCCTGTTCAACCCGGAGCGCGTCTCCTTCACCGACCGGGGGGCCGGCGACGCGACCACCCCGACCGGGGTGACGAAGGTGCGCGGCAGGGCGGCGCTCACCCACTCCCCCGGCCGCGTCGACCCGGCGAACCCGGCCTGGGCGAACAGCCGCAAGCCGCTGGCCGGCGAGTTCGTCTTCCGCGGCCGGACGGTCGTGGTGGTCGCCAACCACTTCAACTCCAAGGGCGGCGACCAGGGGCTGACCTCCCAGTACCAGCCGCCGTCCCGCGGTTCGGAGACCCAGCGCCACCTCCAGGCGGCGGCCGTGAACACCTTCGTCAAGGAGGTCCTCGCCGTCCAGAAGAACGCGGACGTCATCGCCCTCGGCGACATCAACGACTTCGAGTTCTCGCGGACCACCCGCATCCTGGAGGACGGCGGCGCCCTGTGGTCGGCGGTCAAGTCGCTGCCGCGCGGTGAGCGTTACTCGTACGTGTACCAGGGCAACAGCCAGGTCCTGGACCAGATCCTGGTCAGCCCGTCCGTCCGGTGGGCCGGGCGGCTGTCGTACGACAGCGTGCACGTCAACGCCGAGTTCCACGACCAGGTCAGCGACCACGACCCGCAGGTACTGCGGTTCCGTCCCTGACCGGGCTTGCGGGGGCGGGTTCAGCGGGGCACGAGGCCGAGGGCGTGGTCGTAGCGTTCGACAGTGCTGCCCTTGAGGCCCGGCCAGTGCTGTACCCGCTCCCACCGCGCCGTCGGCGAGCCGACGCCCGTGCCCGGAGGGGCGAGGGCGTCGAGGTGGGCCTGGGCGCTCTCCCACTCCGCGTAGTTGAGGACGCGGGTGCCGTCGGTGCTGAGGTGGAAGTGGGCGGAGACACCACCGGGGTGCGGCCGCGGCTCGTTCTCCAGTGCCTCGACGACGGCGTCCACCCAGTCACGCTGACGCTGCGGGTCGGGGCTCTCGAACTCCACGTCGACGATGACGACGCAGCCCGGGGCGGCCGCGGTGCCCTCGTCCCGGACGAGGCTGCGGTACCGCCGGTACCGGCCGAGCCACAGCCGCTCGATGCCCGGCACGGCGGTGTCGATCTCGTCGACGCGTTCCTGCCGGTGCGTCTTCACGAAGGACTCGTACGCCCCCTCGCTCGCCCACTGCGAGTGGTGCAGCAGCGTGCTGCCGTCGTGGCCGGTGTAGACGTGATAGGCCATCAGATCCTCGGCGGGCCAGGGGCGGCTCTCCCAGGTGCGGGCGATGGCGTCCACGGTCTGCCGCTGCCGTTCGGGGGTGCGCACGCTCCAGGTGCTGAAGAAGGGTGCCCGGACGTCGGAACGGACGAGATCGGGGTGTGCGTCGGTACGGCGGGTCATGCCGGCCTCCGGTGATCGGTGGTCCTCGGATGCGGGTGCATCGGGTGCGCGCACCACCCTCCGGCCTCGACCAAGGTCGAGGTCAAGCGCCCTCCCTCCGCGGACGCGCGAGAGGGGCCTCCCGTCGGGAGGCCCCTCGTCGCGCCGCCCTCAGCAGGGCCCGTGGCGCCGGCGCCGCAGCACGCCCGCCGCGACCACCGCGCCCGCCGCCGCCGCGGCGACCAGCACCGCGCGGGGGTGCCTGCGCCCCGCCTCGACCGCACCGCGCGCCCGGCCCGGCACCCGTCGCTCCGCGGCGTGCCCGGCCTGACCCGCCTTGCCCTGCACGGCGTAGCCGGCCTGTCCGGCCTTCTCCTGTGCGGTGTGTCCGGCGCGGCTCGCCTTCTCCTGCGCCGAGTGACCGGCGCGGCTCGCCCTGTGCTGCACGGTGTGCCCGGCCTGCGCGGCGGAACTGCGCAGCTGAACGGTCATGGCACCGGCCTTGTCCCTGAGGTCGGCGGCCCGGGCCTTGGCACGGCCCTTCACGTCCGCCCTGCCCGCCAGCTCCTCCACGGTGTCGCCGAGTTCGCTGCGGGTCTGCTCGATCTGCCTTCGCAGCTCGTCGGGCCCCTTGGCCCCGCCGGTCGGCTGCGCGGTGGAACCGGCCCTGGTGCCGTCCCCGCTCGTCGCGTCGGTCATCGATGCGCCCTTTCCCTGATCACATCCACGTCGGTCCTGACGCTGCCGAGGGTCTCCTCGGGCTTGGGCGGTGCGGCGCGGCGGAGCTGGGCGCGGCCGGTCATGGCCAGCACGCCGGCGATCACGAAGAGCACCGCCGTCACGATGAGCGCCGCGGCCCAGACGGGCAGCACCAGCGAGAGCGCGGCGACACCCGTGCCGGCCAGGGCGATCAGGCCGACGTACGCGATGGCTCCCGCGGCGCCCAGCATGCCGCCGCCGCGCCCGACGCGCTTGCCCTTCTCGGCCAGCTCCATCTTGGCGAGGGCCACTTCCTGGCGCACGAGCCGGGAGAGCTGTTCGGTGGCCTGACCGACGAGTTCGCCCACGGAGTGGTGCTCGTCGTGCACTGGCCTGGTGTGCATGGTCCCGGTCACGGTCCCGCCTCCTCTCGGTTCGGAGCCACCCGGGTACCCCCGCCGCCCGGCGCTACCCCCTCGCTCTCGGACGCCCGACCGCGCAGCATTCCTTAGAGGTACCTCGTAGAAGAATTAAGTGGAGCTACACGATCAGGGCGCCGAGACTACTCCCATGACGACAGCCGACCGCCTGGCCCCTCCCCCCTTCGGCCGCGCCCTGTGCGCCATGGTCACGCCCTTCACCGAGGCGGGCGCCCTCGACCTCGACGGCGCCCAGCGGCTCGCCGACCGGCTGGTGGCGCGGGGTTGCGACGGACTGGTGCTGTCCGGCACCACGGGCGAGTCGCCGACCACCACGGACGCCGAGAAGGCGGCGCTGATCACGGCGGTGCGGGAGGCCGTCGGGGACCGGGCGGCGCTCGTCGCCGGGGTGGGCACGGCGGACACCCGGCACACCGTGGAGCTGGCGCGGGCCGCGGAGAAGGCGGGCGCGGACGGCCTGCTGGTGGTCGCGCCGTACTACAGCAGGCCCCCGCAGGACGCCCTGGAGGAACACTTCCGGGAGGTCGCGGACGCCTGCGGACTGCCGCTCGTGCTGTACGACATCCCGGGCCGCACCGGCACCCGCATCGAACCCGACACCCTCGTGCGCCTCGCCGGGCATCCACGGATCGTCGCCGTCAAGGACTGCTCCTACGACCTCCTCGGCACCCAGAGCGTCCTGTCCCGCACCGACCTGGCGTACTACGCCGGGTGCGACGAGCAGGTCCTCGCCCTGTACGCGGTCGGGGCGAGGGGGTACGTCAGCACGGTCGCGAACGTCGTACCGGAACTGTTCCGGGCCGTCCTCGACGCCTTCGACGCGGGGGACACGGGGCGGGCCGCCCTGCTCCAGCGGAGGGCGATCCCCCTCGTCGAGGCCGTCATGGCGGGGGGCCTGCCCGGGACGGTCACGGCCAAGGCCCTCCTCGGGGCGCTCGGCCTGCCCGCGGGGCCGGTCCGGGCTCCGCTGCGGCCCGCGGACCGGCCCACCGCCGACCGGCTCCTCGCTGCCTACGAGCAGCTGGTCGCCCGCACCGGTCAGCTCCAGGTGTAACCGTCCCCGAGCAGCAGCGTGTGTTCCAGCACGTCCTCCGCCGGGTCGTCGATCTGTCCCACGTTGACGTTGAGGAGGCCGACCCGGGGGCCGTTGTGCGAGCCCGTGGTGGTCTCGTCGGCGTGCGCGGCCCCCGCCGGGGCCCAGCACACCAGTACCGCAGCGCTCGCCCCGGCCAGCCAACGCGCCACGGTCCTCGCCCGCTCGTTCGTCATACCAGGCCCTCGTTTCGTCGGATCGGCTTCTGATCGGACCCTGCGTCCACCCGTTCATCCGCCGGGACCCCCGCGAGGACACGGGAGATCATCCGTACGTGCGGGGGGCGCTCGAAGCACGCGCCGCTTTTCCGCCTGCGGGACACCACCCCGGCCGTCTACGGTCGCGCGGTGAGCAGGTGAGCAGGTGAGCAGGTGAGCAGGTGAGCAGGTGAGCAGAAGACGTTATGTGGCCCGGGGCGTCCCGGGCGGTTACCGCATCCGGGGCAACCGGGGAAACGCTGAGCGCCCCCGCGGCGGGCCCGGCAGGGCACCGCCACGGGGGCGACTCGACCGTCACGGACCGGCTGCGGCCGGTCAGTTGTGGCTGTGCAGGATCTCGTTCAGGCCGCCCCACACCGCGTTGTTCGGGCGGGCCTCGACGGTGCCCGTGACCGAGTTGCGGCGGAAGAGGATGTTCGAGGCGCCGGAGAGCTCGCGGGCCTTGACGACCTGGCCGTCGGGCATCGTCACGCGGGTGCCCGCGGTGACGTAGAGGCCGGCCTCGACCACGCACTCGTCGCCGAGGGCGATGCCGACGCCCGCCTCGGCGCCGACCAGGCAGCGCTCGCCGATGACGATGCGGACGTTGCCGCCGCCGGAGAGGGTGCCCATGGTGGAGGCGCCGCCGCCGATGTCGGAGCCGTCGCCGACGACGACGCCGGCGGAGATGCGGCCCTCGACCATCGAGGTGCCGAGCGTGCCGGCGTTGAAGTTGACGAAGCCCTCGTGCATGACCGTGGTGCCCGCGGAGAGGTGCGCGCCGAGGCGGACGCGGTCCGCGTCGGCGATGCGGACGCCCTTGGGGGCCACGTAGTCCGTCATGCGCGGGAACTTGTCGACCGAGGTCACCTGGAGGTGCAGGCCCTCGGCACGGGCGTTGAGGCGGACCTTCTCCAGGTCGTCCACGGCGACCGGGCCGAGCGAGGTCCAGGCGACGTTGGCGAGGTGGGCGAAGATGCCGTCCAGGTTCTGGCCGTGCGGCTGGACCAGGCGGTGGGAGAGCAGGTGCAGACGCAGGTAGACGTCGTGCGTGTCGACCGGCTTCTCGTCCAGCGAGGAGATGACCGTGCGGACCGCGACCACCTCGACGCCGCGGCGGGCGTCCGGACCGACCGCGGCGGTCGCGCCGCCGCCGAGGAGCTCTGCGGCCTGTTCGGCGGTGAGGCGCTCGGTGCCGGACGGTCCGGGCTCGGCGGACAGTTCGGGCGCCGGGAACCAGGTGTCGAGAACGGTGCCGTCGGCGGCGATCGTGGCGAGGCCGGCGGCCACGGCGCCGGTGGTGCGGGGAGCAGTCGTGTCGGTCATGAGGGCAACCTAACCGGCAGCCGCCCGCCGAAGCGAGTCGGCCCCGTGGCCGTCTCGCGTGCCGGGCGCCGCGGGGCGTACGCCGCCGGTCACGGTCACCGGCCCGGAGGGATCACCCGTGCCAGGACCTCCCTCGCGTACGCCTCGTCGTACGGCGTGTCCGTCAGCAGGACCTGGAGGCAGATGCCGTCCAGCACGGCGACCAGGGCCCGCGCCGTGACGGGGTCCGTGCGGTCGGTGAGGAGGGCGCCGACGCCCTGCGCCCACTCGGCCGCGACCGGGCGCAGCGCGGGGCGGCGCAGGGCCGCCAGGTACAGCTCGTACTCCAGCTCCACGCCCGTGCGGTCGCCCGCCAGCCACTCGCCGAGGACCCGGGCGAGTTCTCCCGGCAGGTCGGCGTCGGGGTCGGACAGGGCCGGGTGCGCGGCGACCACCGCGGCGAAGCCCTCGCCTGCCTGGCGGAGGGCGGCGACGAGGAGTTCGTCGAGGGTGGCGAAGTGATAGGTCGTGGAGCCCAGCGGGACGTCCGCCTCGGCGGCCACGGAACGGTGGCTCAGGCCGGCGATGCCCTTGCGCCCCACCACCCGGATCGCCGCGTCGATGATCCGCCGGCGCCGCTCGGGGTCGTGGCGCCGGGTCATCAGTGCGCGCCGCCCAGGTTCAGCACGACCACCCCGACGATGATCAGCGCGATGCCGGCGGCCTTCACCGCGGTCATCCCCTCCCCCAGGAACACCACGCCGATGGCGGCGATGGCCGCCGTGCCGACGCCCGCCCAGATAGCGTACGCGGTGCCGACGGCGAGGGTCTTCAGGGTCTGGGCGAGCAGCGTGAAGGAGAGGACGTAGGCGAGCGCCGTCAGCAGTGAGGGGACGAGCCGGGTGAAGCCCTCGCTGTACTTCATGGCGGTGGTGCCGGCGACCTCGGCGGCGATGGCTCCGGCCAGGAGCAGGTATCCCATGTGTACGAGCGTACATAACGACACCGTCCGCGGACGCGAGAACGGCGGCACCCGAAAGGGTGCCGCCGTCGTCGTGAGGGTCGCGTCTCAGACGTTGAAGCCGAGCGCGCGCAGCTGCTCGCGGCCGTCGTCCGTGATCTTGTCCGGGCCCCACGGCGGCATCCAGACCCAGTTGATGCGCAGCTCGTTGACGAGGCCGTCCGTGGCGGACTTGGCCTGGTCCTCGATGACGTCCGTCAGCGGACAGGCCGCCGACGTCAGGGTCATGTCGATGGTCGCGATGTTGGCGTCGTCGATGTGGACGCCGTAGATCAGGCCCAGGTTGACGACGTCGATGCCCAGCTCGGGGTCCACGACGTCCAGCAGGGCTTCGCGGACCTCCTCCTCGGAGGCCGGCTTCATTTCCACGGTCTCACTCATGCCGTCGTCTCCTTCTCGGCGTCGGCGCCGTCCAGTGCCTGGGCCGTCGCGTCCTTCCAGGCCATCCAGCTCAGCAGGGCGCACTTGACCCGGGCCGGGTACTTCGAGACCCCGGCGAACGCGACCGCGTCCTCCAGGACCTCCTCCATCGCGTCGTCGGGCTCGATCCTGCCCTTGGACTGCATCAGCTCCAGGAAGGTCTCCTGAATCCGCTGCGCCTGGGCGAGGTCCTTGCCGACCAGCAGGTCGTTCAGCACGGAGGCGCTCGCCTGGCTGATCGAGCAGCCCTGGCCCTCGTACGACACGTCGCTGATCGTCGTGCCGTCGTACTTCACGCGCAGCGTGATCTCGTCGCCGCACGTCGGGTTGACGTGGTGGACCTCGGCGTCGCCCTCCCGCAAGCCCCGCCCGTGCGGGTTCTTGTAGTGGTCCAGGATGACTTCCTGGTACATGGAGTCCAGCTTCATGCTCTTCGCTCGTCCCGTCAGCCGAAGAAGTTCCGTACGTGCTCCAGACCGTCGACCAGTGCGTCGATCTCGGCCGGCGTGGAGTACAGATAGAACGACGCTCGCGTGGTCGCAGGAATTCCGTAGCGCAGGCACACGGGGCGGGCGCAGTGGTGACCGACCCGGACCGCGATGCCCTGCTCGTCGAGGACCTGGCCCACGTCGTGCGGGTGGATGTCGCCGAGCGTGAAGCTGATCGCCGCGCCGCGCTCCTCGGCCGTGGTGGGGCCGATGATGCGCAGGTCGGGGACTTCCGCGAACCGCTTCACCGCGTACTCGGTGAGGGCGTGCTCGTGGGCGAAGATCTTGTCCATGCCGATCGACTGCAGGTAGTCGATGGCCGCGCCCAGACCGACCGCCTGCGCGATCGGGGGCGTGCCCGCCTCGAACTTGTGCGGCGCCGGGGCGTACGTCGAGGAGTGCATCGAGACCGTCTCGATCATCTCGCCGCCGCCCAGGAAGGGCGGGAGGTCCTCCAGCAGCTCCTGGCGGCCCCACAGGACGCCGATGCCGGTCGGCCCGCACATCTTGTGGCCGGTGAAGGCCACGAAGTCGGCCTGGAGGGCCTGTACGTCCAGCGGCATGTGCGGTGCGGCCTGGGAGGCGTCGACGCAGACGAGCGCGCCGACCTCCTGGGCGCGGCGCACGATGGCCTCGACCGGGTTCTGGGTGCCCAGGATGTTGGAGACCAGCACGAAGGAGACGATCTTCGTCTTCTCGGTGATGACCTCCTCGATGTTCGAGAGGTCGAGGCGGCCGTCGTCGGTCAGGCCGAACCAGCGGAGCTTCGCACCGGTGCGCTGCGCGAGCAGCTGCCACGGCACGATGTTGGAGTGGTGCTCCATCTCCGTGATGACGATCTCGGTCTCGTGGTCCACGCGGTAGGGCTCGTCGGCCCAGCCCAGCATGTTGGCCACGAGGTTGAGGGACTCCGAGGCGTTCTTGGTGAAGATCACCTCGTCGCGCGAGGGCGCGTTGATGAACTCCGCGACCTTGTCGCGTGCGCCCTCGTACAGCGCCGTGGCCTCCTCGGCGAGGACGTGCACGCCACGGTGGACGTTGGCGTTGTAGCGCTCGTAGTACTCGCTGAGGGCGTCGATGACCTGACGCGGCTTCTGCGAGGTCGCCGCGTTGTCCAGGTAGACGAGCTTCCGGCCGTCGTGGATCTGGCGGTCCAGGATGGGGAAGTCCTTGCGGATCGCCTCGGTGTCGAGGAGGCCCGGCAGCTGTGTCACGCGGATACGCCACCCTTCGTGTATGCCTCGTAGCCCTCGGCCTCCAGCTTGTCGGCCAGCTCGGGGCCGCCCGACTCGGCGATGCGGCCGTTCGCGAAGACGTGGACGTGGTCGGGCTTGATGTAGCGCAGGATGCGCGTGTAGTGCGTGATCAGCAGGGTGCCGACCTCGCCGGTCTCGCGGACGCGGTTGACGCCCTCGGAGACGACGCGCAGGGCGTCGACGTCGAGGCCGGAGTCGGTCTCGTCGAGGATCGCGACCTTCGGCTTGAGCAGCTCCAGCTGCAGGATCTCGTGCCGCTTCTTCTCACCGCCGGAGAAGCCCTCGTTGACGTTGCGCTCGGCGAAGGCGGGGTCCATGTTGAGGCGCTCCATGGCCTCCTTGACCTCCTTCACCCAGGTGCGCAGCTTGGGGGCCTCGCCGCGGACGGCGGTGGCGGAGGTGCGCAGGAAGTTGGAGACCGAGACGCCGGGGACCTCGACCGGGTACTGCATGGCGAGGAAGAGGCCGGCGCGGGCGCGCTCGTCGACGGACATCTCCAGGACGTCCTCGCCGTCGAGGGTGACGGTGCCGCTGGTGATCGTGTACTTGGGGTGACCCGCGAGGGAGTAGGCGAGGGTCGACTTGCCGGAGCCGTTCGGGCCCATGATGGCGTGCGTCTCGCCCTGCTTCACGGTGAGGTCGACGCCCTTGAGGATCTCCTTCGTGGCGTTGTCGGCCTCGACGGTGACGTGCAGGTCTCGGATTTCAAGCGTTGCCATGGGTGCCTCAGGACTCCTGGGTGAGGGAGACGAGCACGTCGTCCCCTTCGATCTTTACGGGGTAAACGGGGACGGGGCGCGTCGCCGGAAGACTGTCGGGCTTGCCGGACCGGAGGTCGAAGCGCGAGCCGTGCAGCCAGCACTCGATGTGGCAGTCGTCGACCTCGCCCTCGGCGAGCGAGACGTTCGCGTGCGAGCAGATGTCGTTGATCGCGAACACCTCGCCCTCGGTCCGCACGACGGAGATCGGCGTGCCGTCGAGTTCCACCCGCTTCGGGGTGTCCTCCTCCAGCTCGTCCGCTCCACAGACGCGTACGAACGTCATGCGACCGACGCCTCCAGCTCCTCCGCGATCTTGGCGAGCAGACGCTCCTCGATGTCCGGGACACCGATCTGCTGGACCAGCTCGGCGAAGAAGCCGTGGACCACCAGGCGGCGGGCGTCGAGCTCGGGGATGCCGCGCGCCATCAGGTAGAAGAGCTGCTCGTCGTCGAAGCGACCGGTCGCGGAGGCGTGGCCGGCGCCGACGATCTCGCCGGTCTCGATCTCCAGGTTCGGCACCGAGTCGACCCGCGCGCCGTCCGTGAGGACGAGGTTGCGGTTCATCTCGTAGGTGTCGGTGCCCTCGGCCGCGGCCTCGATGAGCACGTCGCCGATCCAGACGGCGTGCGCGTCGTCGCCCTGGAGCGCGCCCTTGTAGACGACGTTGGACTTGCAGTGCGGGACGTTGTGGTCGACCAGGAGGCGGTGCTCCTGGTGCTGGCCCCGGTCGGTGAAGTACAGGCCGAACAGTTCGGCCTCGCCGCCGGGACCGGCGTAGGCGACCCGGGGGTGCAGCCGCACCAGGTCGCCGCCGAAGGTGACCACGAACGACTTGAAGGTCGCGTCCCGGCCGATCAGCGCGTTGTGCTGGCCGACGTGCACGGCCTTGTCGTCCCAGTCCTGGACGGAGACGACGGTCAGCTTGGCACCGTCGCCCAGGACGTAGTCGACGTTGGCGGCGAGGACCGCGTCACCGGTGTGGTCGATGACGACCACGGCCTCGGCGAAGGCACCCAGCTCGACGACCTGGTGGGCGTAGGCGGTGCCGCCCTGGCCGTGCACGACGATGCGGATCGGCTCGGTGAGGACCGTCTCCTTGGGGACGGTGATCACGCCGGCCTTCTCGAACGCCGAGTAGGCCTGGGCGGCGACCCGGTCCACGGGGGTCCCGGCCCGGCCGATGCGCGCGTCCTCGCGGCCGACGGTCTCGACGACGACGCCCTCGGGCGCGTCGATGTCGACCTTCACGCCGTCGCCGGTGGCGACGGCGGTGCCGTCGTGCAGCCCGCGCAGCCGCTCCAGCGGGGTGAACCGCCACTCCTCCTCGCGGCCGTGCGGGACCGGGAAGTCCGCCACGTCGAAGGACGCGGGCGCGCTCATGCGCGTGGCGACGGTCGACTCGGCGGCCACCGCGATCTGGCCCGCGGTGGTGGACCCCACGGGGATGTTCTGAGCCTCAGCCATGGCTGTCGGTCTGCTCTCTTCCTACGTCAGATATCTGGCGACTGCTTCGGGGCGGGTCTTAACCGACCGCGCCTTCCATCTGCAGCTCGATCAGCCGGTTCAGCTCCAGGGCGTACTCCATCGGCAGCTCCTTGGCGATCGGCTCGACGAAGCCGCGCACGATCATCGCCATCGCCTCGAACTCGCTCAGACCGCGGCTCATCAGGTAGAAGAGCTGGTCCTCGGAGACCTTGGAGACGGTCGCCTCGTGGCCCATGGACACGTCGTCCTCGCGGACGTCCACGTACGGGTACGTGTCGGAGCGCGAGATCGTGTCGACGAGGAGCGCGTCGCACAGCACGTTCGACTTGGAGCCGTGGGCGCCCTCACCGATCTCCACGAGACCGCGGTAGGACGTACGGCCGCCGCCGCGCGCCACGGACTTGGAGACGATGTTGGAGGAGGTGTTCGGCGCCATGTGGACCATCTTGGAGCCGGCGTCCTGGTGCTGGCCCTCGCCCGCGAAGGCGATGGAGAGGGTCTCGCCCTTGGCGTGCTCGCCCATCAGGTAGACGGCCGGGTACTTCATCGTCACCTTGGAGCCGATGTTGCCGTCGATCCACTCCATGGTCGCGCCCTCGTACGCCACGGCGCGCTTGGTGACCAGGTTGTAGACGTTGTTCGACCAGTTCTGGATGGTCGTGTAGCGGCAGCGGGCGTTCTTCTTGACGATGATCTCGACGACCGCGGAGTGCAGCGAGTCCGACTTGTAGATCGGGGCGGTGCAGCCCTCGACGTAGTGCACGTAGGCACCCTCGTCGACGATGATCAGGGTCCGCTCGAACTGGCCCATGTTCTCCGTGTTGATACGGAAGTAGGCCTGGAGCGGGATCTCGACGTGCACGCCCTTCGGCACGTAGATGAAGGAGCCGCCGGACCACACCGCGCTGTTCAGCGAGGCGAACTTGTTGTCACCGACGGGGATGACGGTCCCGAAGTACTCCTTGAAGAGCTCCGGGTGCTCCTTCAGCGCGGTGTCGGTGTCCAGGAAGATGACGCCCTGCTCCTCCAGGTCCTCGCGGATCTGGTGGTAGACGACCTCGGACTCGTACTGCGCCGCGACACCGGCGACGAGGCGCTGCTTCTCCGCCTCGGGGATGCCGAGCTTGTCGTACGTGTTCTTGATGTCCTCGGGCAGGTCCTCCCAGGACTCCGCCTGCTTCTCCGTGGAGCGCACGAAGTACTTGATGTTGTCGAAGTCGATGCCCGACAGGTCCGAGCCCCAGTTCGGCATGGGCTTCTTCTCGAAGAGGCGCAGGCCCTTGAGACGGAGCTTGGTCATCCACTCCGGCTCGTTCTTCTTCGCGGAGATGTCGCGGACGACGTCCTCGTTGATGCCGCGCTTGGCAGAGGCGCCGGCCGTGTCGGAGTCGGCCCAGCCGTATTCGTACTTGCCCAGGCCCTCGAGCTCAGGGTGAGCAGTCTCCGTGGGGAGAGTCATGCGGGGTTCCTCCCGGCCGTGCTTGCAGATGCGTTAGCGGTGTTCGTGGGCGCTTGCGCCGCGGGCGGCGCGTGCGAAGTCTTCGGAATGAACGTGGTGCAGACCCCGTCGCCGTGCGCGATGGTCGCGAGCCGCTGTACATGCGTACCGAGCAGCTCGGCGAAAAATTCCGTCTCCGCCTCGCACAGCTGCGGGAACTGCTCGGCGACATGGGCGACCGGGCAGTGGTGCTGGCACAGCTGCTCGCCCTGCTGGGGGTGGGGCGCGCTCCGCGCGGTAGCAGCGTACCCGTCCGCGCTCAGGGCCTTGGCCAGCGCTTCCGTGCGCCGGCCGGGGGCGGCCGACTCGACCGCCTTGCGGTACGCGCCGGCCTGACCGGCGATCCGGGCCCGGGCGAAGGCGGCGATCGCCTGCTCCCCGCCCTCCTGCTCGGCGATCCAGCGCAGGGCGTCGGCGGCCAGCTTGTCGTACGACTGGTCGAAGGCGTCCCGGCCGCAGTCGGTCAGCGCGAAGACCTTGGCGGGCCGCCCGCGCGTGCGCGTGCCGTAGACCCGCTGTTCCCGGGCTTCGACCACGTCGTCGGCGACCAGCGCGTCGAGATGGCGCCGGACGGCCGCCTGGGTCAGGCCCAGGCGCCCGGCGAGCTCGGCGACGGTCGACGGCCCGTGGTCCAGGATGGAGCGCGCGACGCGGTTGCGGGTGGACCGCTCACCGGTCGCGAGTTCCTCCTGCGGAGCCTCGCCAACGTTTTTCACAACGCCATTGTTGCGTAATTCCTTCGAGGCGGGCAACCCACGTCCGGATCATCGGACGGTGCCCTGCGTCACTTAGGTATACCTAATCTGACCTGCGGAAACGATCTTTGATCGATCAATCCGGTGGCGTCCCGGACCGGTCTGCGGGACACTCCGCGACATGCCCACACCCCCTCCCACCGGCCCACTCGTCACCCGGGGCACGATCGCCGCCGGGCTGCGCGAGATGGGTGTGCGGACCGACGACACCCTCCTCGTGCACTCCTCCCTCAGCTCCCTCGGATGGGTCTGCGGCGGGCCCGTCGCGGTGGTCCAGGGACTGCTCGACGCGCTCGCACCGGACGGCACGCTGGTCGTCCCCACACAGACCGGCGACCTCTCGGACCCCGCCCTGTGGAAGAGCCCGCCGGTGCCCGAGGAGTGGTGGGACACCGTCCGTCGGGCGATGCCCCCCTACGATCCCCTGGTCACGCCCTCGCGGGGCGTCGGGGTGATCCCCGAGACCGTGCGGACCTGGCCGGGCGCCCGGCGCAGCGCGCATCCGCAGACGTCGTTCGCGGCCGTCGGCCCGCGCGCCGCCGAAGTGGTGGCCGGGCACGCGACCGACTGCCGGCTCGGCGAGCGCAGTCCGCTGGCGACCCTGGAGCGGCTGGGCGCCCGGGTGCTGCTGATGGGCGCCGGCTACGAGGCGTGCACCGCCTTCCATCTCGCCGAGTACCGGATTCCCTCCCCGGTGGTGGAGGTGGGGCGGCCGGGCCCGGTGGGCTGGGAGCGGGTGACCGAGGTGTCGATCACCTCGGAGCGGTTCGACGAACTGGGGCACGACTTCGAACGGGACCGGCCGGTGGGGCGCGGGCGGATCGGCGCCGCCGTCGCCCGGTTGTTCCCGCTGGCCGACGCGGTCGCGTACGCACAGCGCTGGCTGCCGGTCCACCGACCTCGCGAGTAGGCGCCGCGCGGCGCACCGGCCTCGCGAGAAGGCGCCACGCGGTGCACCGCCCTCGCGTGCACCCGCTCCACGACCACCCGCGCGCCATCGTGCGCCCCCGCGCGAGCCCCGCCGGGCAGTGCCCCGCCCTCCCCCTCCGGAGGACATCCCGCACCCCCGCGCCCGTACCCCCGGTCGCCTACCTAGACTCGTGACCCATGCGAAGCGAGCCCGTGGTCCAGGTCCAGGCCCTGGTGAAGCGGTACGGCACGAAGACCGCGGTGGACGGCCTCGACCTGGCGGCCAGGGCGGGTGTCACCGCCGTGCTCGGCCCCAACGGGGCGGGCAAGACGACCACGGTCGAGACCTGCGAGGGATACCGGAAGCCGGACTCCGGCACCGTGCGCGTCCTGGGTCTCGACCCGGTGCGGCAGGGCCCCGAGCTGCGGCCCCGGATCGGCGTGATGCTCCAGTCCGGCGGCGTCTACTCCGGCGCCCGCGCCGACGAGATGCTGCGCCACGTCGCGAAGCTGCACGCCCACCCGCTGGACGTCGACGCGCTGATCGAGCGGCTCGGCCTCGGCTCGTGCGGCCGGACCGCGTACCGCAGGCTCTCCGGGGGCCAGCAGCAGCGCCTCGCCCTCGCGATGGCCGTGGTCGGCCGGCCGGAGCTGGTCTTCCTGGACGAGCCGACGGCCGGCCTGGACCCGCAGGCCCGCCGCGCCACCTGGGACCTCGTCCGGGACCTGCGCGGCGACGGCGTCGCGGTGATCCTCACCACGCACCACATGGACGAGGCCGAGCAGCTCGCCGACGACGTCGCCATCATCGACGCCGGCCGGGTCGTCGCGCAGGGCTCCCCCGAGGAGCTGTGCCGCGGCGGCGCCGAGAACACCCTGCGGTTCTCCGGCCGGCCCGGACTGGACGTCGCCTCGCTGCTCAAGGCGCTGCCCGCGGACTCCACGGCGGCCGAGCTGACCCCGGGCTCCTACCGCGTCAACGGCAAGATCGACCCGCAGCTGCTGGCGACGGTGACCTCCTGGTGCGCCCAGCACGGGGTGATGCCGGACCGGATCTCGGTGGAGCGGCACACCCTGGAGGACGTCTTCCTGGAACTGACCGGCAAGGAACTGCGCTCATGACGACCACCACCGGCACCTACACGCCGAAGCCCGGCGGCGCGCCGCTCGGCCGCATGATCGCCGCGCAGGCCGTGCTGGAGACCAGGATGCTGCTGCGCAACGGCGAGCAGCTGCTGCTGACGGTGGTCATCCCGACGCTGCTGCTCGTGCTGTTCAGCTCCGTGGACATCATCGACACCGGCGCCGGAGAGGCCGTCGACTTCCTCGCCCCCGGCGTCCTGGCCCTCGCCGTGCTGTCGACGGCGTTCACCGGGCAGGCCATCGCCACCGGCTTCGAACGCCGGTACGGGGTGCTGAAGCGGCTGGCCGCCTCACCGCTGCCGCGCTGGGGTCTGATGACCGCAAAGACGGTGTCCGTCCTGGTCACCGAGGTGCTCCAGATCGTCCTGCTCACCGTGATCGCCTTCGCGCTGGGCTGGTCGCCGCACGGCAACCCGTTCGCCGTGCTGCTGCTCCTGGTCCTCGGCACGGCCGCCTTCTCGGGGCTCGGGCTGCTCATGGCGGGCACGCTGAAGGCCGAGGCGACGCTGGCCGCGGCCAACCTGGTCTTCCTGCTGCTGCTCGTGGGCGGCGGTGTGATCGTGCCGCTGGACAAGTTCCCGCAGGCGGCGCAGAGCGTGCTCGGACTGCTGCCGATCTCCGCCCTGTCGGACGGGCTGCGGGACGTGCTCCAGCACGGGGCCGGGATGCCGTGGGGCGACCTCGGGATCCTCGCGGTGTGGGCGGTCGCCGGCCTCGCGGCGGCCGGGAAGTTCTTCCGCTGGGAGTAGGACGACGCCCGATGGACGACCCTCGTGAAAGCGTGCACAAGCGGGCGCCTACGATGGACCGCGTGCCAAACGTGACCCGTGCCGACACCGCAGCCGCCGTGCGCAACCCGCTCGCCTTCATCGCCGCGCGCTGGACCCCGGACCCCCGGACGGTTCAGCGGGCGGTCCTCGTCGCGCTCGCCATGTCGGTGGTCATCGTGATCACCGGCGGCGCGGTGCGCCTGACCGGCTCGGGCCTCGGCTGCCCGACCTGGCCCAAGTGCACCGACGACTCGCTGACCACCACCAGCGAGATGGGCTTCCACGGCGTCATCGAGTTCGGCAACCGCCTGCTGACCTACGTGCTGTGCGCCGCGGTCGGCTGGGCGATCATCGCCGCGCGGTCGCAGAAGCCGTACCGGCGCAGCCTGACGCGGCTCGGCTGGGCACAGTTCTGGATCGTGATGGGCAACGCGATCCTCGGCGGCATCGTGGTCCTGGTCGGCCTCAACCCGTACACCGTCGCGGCGCACTTCCTGCTGTCCAGCGCGCTGATCGCGGTCGCGACCGTGATGTGGCAGCGCACCCGGGAGGGGGACGGGGCCCCGCGCCCGCTGGTCGGCGGCTCCGTCCGTCAGCTGGTGTGGGTGATGATCGTCGTCTCCGCCCTGCTGATCGCGGTGGGCACGGTGGTCACCGGTGCGGGCCCGCACGCGGGTGACTCCAGCGAGGTCGAGCGGATGCCGATCGACTGGGAGACGGTGAGCAAGGCGCACGCCGTCCTGGCCTGGATCGTCGTGACGCTCACCTTCGCCCTGTGGTTCGTGCTGAAGGCGGTCGACGCGCCCAAGGGCCCGCTGGCCCGCACCCGTGACCTGTTCCTGGTGCTGCTCGCCCAGGGCGTCATCGGCTACGTGCAGTACTTCACCGACCTCCCCGAGGTCCTGGTCGGGCTGCACATGTTCGGCTCCTGCCTGGTGTGGATCGCGACGCTGCGGGTGCTGCTGGCGCTGCGCGAGCGGACGCGGGAGACGGCACCCGGGCTGCCGGCCCAGGAGTACGAGGCGCCGAGCGTGTCGATGGCCGGTCCCCGGTGACTTCGGGTCGGCCCGGGCAGCTCCGGGCCGGCCCAGTCGGCTCCCGGCCGGCCCACGCCGCTCCCGGTCGGCCCGGACAGCTCCGGGCCGGCTGACCGCCGCGGACCTGCCCGCTTCGTACGGGCGCCGGGTTCACTCCAGCCCGTAGACCCGCTCGGCGTTCCCCGACGCGATCATCTCCGCCACCCGCTGCGCGTCCCCGAGGGACCACGCCCCCTCGGCCACCCAGGTGCCCAGCACCCTGCCGAGGGCGTCGCGGAACAGCCGGGCCGCGACCACGTGCAGCTCGGGCAGGCCCTGGGCTCCGCTGGAGAAGAGGATCTTGCCGAAGGGCGCCAGTTCCAGGATCTCCGCCAGCACCGTCGCCGCGCGGGCACCGGTGCGGACCAGGGCGGCGCCGGAGTCGGCGTAGACGTGCGGGAAGACGCCGGCCAGGTGGGCGGCGTGGCGGTGGTACGGGTAGCCGTGCAGCAGGATCAGGTCGGTGCCGAGGCCCGCGGTGGCCCGCACGAAGTCGGTGAGCAGGACCGGGTCGGTGCGGTCGATGCGCAGGCCCGGCTCGCCGAGGCCGGCGTGCAGCTGGAGCGGCAGCCCCGAGGCGACGGCGATCCACAGCAGGTGGCGCAGCAGGACGGGGTCGCTCAGCTCGCCGCCGACCTCGCGTCCGGTCAGCCAGCGGGCGGCGGCGCCGCGCACCTCGCCCGGCCCGGGAGGCTCGGGCGCGAGGGCCAGACCGTGCCGTACCCCCGCGACCGAGGTGAAGGCGACCGCGTCGGCGGCGACGCCGTGCACGGCCTCGGCGAGGTTGGCGAGGAAGGAGTCGACGGTGCCGGAGGTGTCGGCGACCTGCTCGGCCAGCAGTTCCAGGCGCACGATCTCGTGGGTGTCGGCGTCCGCGGCGCGGGCCATCTCCGCGGGGCCCGTGAGGTCACCGGGCAGCCCCGCGTCGACCAGGTAGGTCGTGATGCCGCTGCCCCGCAGCAGCCGGCGGTCGGCCTCCAGGACGCCCAGTTCGCGGCGCCGGGCCAGGTAGTGGGCGGGCGGGCAGTGCGGCTCCAGGCCGAGCAGGGGCGGGCACCAGCGGCGTACCGCGAAGCCGGTCTGGGTGTCGAAGAGGGTGGTGCCCGGCGCGGGCGGGCCCTCGGTACGGGCCAGCTGGGCCTCGAAGGTGCCGAGGCCCAGCTCCGTTCTCAGGACGCCGTGGCAGTACTGGTCCACCAGGGACGGCGTTTCGATCATCCGGACTCCCCGTGATGGGACCGTGCGCCTCGCGGCTCGTACGCCTTGCGGCTCTCCACGGTCCTAACGGGTGAACCCGGTCTCAGGTGTTGCTCGGCCCGCCCACCTGGATGCCCGCCATGCGCGACCACTCGTAGGGGCCGGTCTCCACCTTGGCCGCGAACTCGCCGTCGAAGTCCTCGTGGACGGTGATGCCCGACTTCTCCACGGCCTTGTGGGCCGTCTGGTGGGAGCGCGCGACGAGGTCGCCCCAGGCACCGTCCGCGCCGACGAGCACGATCCGGGCGCCGCGCTCGCCGAGGTAGGCCACCTGGCCCTCGGCGCCGCCGTGCGCCTTGGAGAAGGAGTCGATCCGCCGGGCGAGTCGGGCCGCCTCGCGCTCGGCCTTCGCGTCAACCTGCTGCGTGTCTGCCATGACCAGGATGCTACCGACGGGTAGATCAATCGGCGACGGGCGGGGTGCGTGGCCTTGGCCACGCACCCCGCCCGTCGGACGCTCTTCTGGAACGGTTGTTCGGCGAGCAGGCGCTCAGCGCAGGAAGGGGTCCACCGCGATCGCCAGGAACAGGACCGACACGTAGGTGATCGACCAGTGGAACAGCCGCATCTCCTTGAGCTTGCCGCCCGTGACCTCGGCCTTGGCGCGGTTCTGCAGCCCGTGGGCCTCCCACAGCCACATGCCGCCGGCCAGCAGGGCCACCGCCGTGTAGAACCAGCCGGTGTAGCCGAGCGGCGTCAGCAGCAGCGACACACCGACCATCACCCAGCTGTAGAGGACGATCTGCCGGGCGACGACCTTGTTGGAGGCCACGACCGGGAGCATCGGCACGCCGACGCGTGCGTAGTCCTCCTTGACCTTCATGGACAGCGGCCAGTAGTGCGGGGGCGTCCAGAAGAACATCACGCCGAAGAGGATGACCGGCGCCCAGGACATCGAGTTGGTCACGGCCGACCAGCCGATGAGCACCGGCAGGCAGCCGGCGATACCGCCCCAGACGATGTTCTGCGAGGTGCGGCGCTTGAGGATCATCGTGTAGACGACCACGTAGAAGAGGAGCGCACCGAGCGAGAGCCAGGCCGACAGCCAGTTGACGGTGAGACCGAACAGCAGCGTGGAGACGACGGCCAGGCCGATACCGAACGCGAGGCATTCGCGCGGGCTGACCATGCCGGTCACCAGCGGACGCTGCGAGGTCCGGTCCATCAGCGCGTCGATGTCGCGGTCGATGTACATGTTCAGCGCGTTCGCGCCGCCCGCGGACAGGTAGCCGCCGACGCAGGTCAGCAGCACCAGCTTCAGATCCGGAACACCCTGCTCGGCCAGGAACATCACCGGAACGGTGGTGATCAGCAGAAGCTCGATGATCCGCGGCTTGGTCAGCGCCACGAACGCCTTGACACGGGCCCCGAACGGCCGGTGACTCGGGCTCTGGCTCGTCCCGATAACCCCCGCAGGACGGGATTCAACGGCCGTCACGCACACCCCTGACAGAGACATCCCAGCAAGCCCCGCCGTGTGAAGTGGCGGTAAAGGCTCGCGCGTACCACGCCACTTTAGACGTTGCCCGTACCTCGGCCTTCGCGGGGGTGGGGTCGTGTTGGCGAGGGCGCTCCGACGTGCGTTCGGAGAGTCGATTGAGCGGTCAGATGAGCGGCTCCGTATTCACTTGCCGAATGCGGTTTCACCCAGTCGACAGGCGGATCGCGAAGAGTCCCGGCAGTCTGGTTTCCAGCGGAAAAACGCACGTACTTACGGGGGTAGGCTCGACAACGGCCGGCCGACTCACGGACGCGCCGGCAGCCGGTGCACCCGTGCACCGGCATCCGACATGTGGAGAGGAGCCCTGACTCAGGGTGAGCACCAAGCCGACCACCACAGACCTCGAGTGGACCGAACTGGACCAGCGGGCCGTGGACACCGCCCGCGTCCTGGCCGCCGATGCCGTACAGAAGGTTGGCAACGGCCATCCGGGTACGGCGATGAGCCTGGCGCCCGCCGCCTACACCCTCTTCCAGAAGGTGATGCGGCACGACCCGGCCGACGCGAACTGGGTCGGACGCGACCGTTTCGTGCTGTCCGCCGGCCACTCGTCCCTGACCCTCTACACCCAGCTGTACCTGGCCGGCTTCGGCCTGGAGCTGGCGGACCTCGAGTCCTTCCGGACGTGGGGCTCCAAGACCCCCGGTCACCCGGAGTACGGCCACACCACGGGCGTGGAGACGACGACCGGCCCGCTCGGCCAGGGTGTCGCCAACGCGGTGGGCATGGCGATGGCCGCCCGCTACGAGCGCGGTCTGTTCGACCCGGAGGCCGCCGAGGGCACCTCCCCGTTCGACCACTTCGTCTACTGCATCGCCGGTGACGGCTGCCTCCAGGAGGGCATCTCCGCCGAAGCCTCCTCCCTCGCCGGCCACCAGAAGCTCGGCAACCTGGTCCTGCTGTGGGACGACAACCACATCTCGATCGAGGGCGACACCGAGACCGCCGTCTCCGAGGACACCTGCAAGCGGTACGAGGCGTACGGCTGGCACGTGCAGCGCGTCGCCCCGAAGCCGGACGGCGACCTGGACCCGAACGCGCTCTACGACGCGATCGAGGCGGCGAAGAAGGTCACCGACCGCCCCTCCTTCATCGCGATGCGCTCGATCATCGCCTGGCCCGCCCCGAACGCGCAGAACACCGAGGCCGCGCACGGCTCGGCGCTCGGCGACGACGAGGTCGCCGCGACCAAGCGCGTGCTGGGCTTCGACCCGGAGAAGACCTTCGAGGTCTCCGACGAGGTCATCGGCCACACCCGCAAGGCGCTGGAGAAGGGCCAGGCGGCCCGCGCCGTGTGGGAGAAGGCCTACCAGCAGTGGCGGGACAACAACCCCGAGCGCGCCGCCGAGTACGACCGGATCGCCAGGGGCGAGCTCCCCAAGGGCTGGGAGGAGAAGATCCCGGTCTTCGAGACCGGCAAGGGTGTGGCCACCCGTGCCGCCTCCGGCAAGATCCTCCAGGCGCTCGGCGCGGTCGTCCCCGAGCTGTGGGGCGGCTCGGCCGACCTGGCCGGCTCGAACAACACGACGATCGACAAGACGTCGTCCTTCCTCCCGGCGGGCAACCCGCTGCCCGAGGCGGACCCGTACGGCCGCACCATCCACTTCGGCATCCGCGAGCACGCGATGGCCGCGGAGATGAACGGCATCGCGCTGCACGGCAACACGCGCATCTACGGCGGCACCTTCCTGGTGTTCTCCGACTACATGCGCAACGCGGTGCGCCTGTCCGCGCTGATGCACCTGCCGGTGACGTACGTGTGGACGCACGACTCCATCGGCCTCGGTGAGGACGGTCCGACCCACCAGCCCGTCGAACACCTCGCCTCGCTGCGCGCCATCCCGGGTCTGAACGTGGTCCGTCCGGCCGACGCCAACGAGACCGCCATCGCCTGGCGTGAGGTCCTGCGCCGCTGGACCAAGGAGTTCGGCAAGGGCCAGCCGCACGGTCTGGCGCTGACCCGCCAGGGCGTGCCGACGTACGAGGCGAACGAGGACGCGGCCAAGGGCGGCTACGTGCTGTTCGACGCCGAGGGGCCCGAAGGACAGAGCGCCGAGGCCGAGGTCGTCCTGATCGCCACCGGTTCCGAGGTGCACGTGGCCGTGGAGGCCCGCGAGGCGCTCCAGGCCGACGGCGTGCCGACGCGCGTGGTGTCCATGCCGTGCGTGGAGTGGTTCGAGCAGCAGGACCAGGGGTACCGGGACAGCGTCCTGCCTCCGTCCGTGAGGGCGCGGGTCGCGGTGGAGGCCGGGATCGGTCTCACCTGGCACAAGTACGTCGGGGACGCCGGCCGGATCGTCTCCCTGGAGCACTTCGGTGCCTCGGCCGACGGCAAGCTGCTCTTCGAGGAGTTCGGCTTCACCGCCGAGAACGTGGCCGCCCAGGCGAGGGAATCGATCGCCGCAGCCCAGCGCTGACGCCCGTACACGACACGTAGGAGATGCATTTTCCATGACAGACGCACTCAAGCGCCTCTCCGATGAAGGCGTCGCGATCTGGCTGGACGACCTGTCGCGCAAGCGGATCACGTCCGGCAACCTCGCCGAGCTGATCGACCAGCAGCACGTCGTGGGCGTCACCACCAACCCGTCGATCTTCCAGAAGGCGATCTCGCAGGGCGACGGTTACGACCAGCAGCTCTCCGACCTGGCCTTCCGCAAGGTCACGGTCGAAGAGGCGATCCGCATGATCACCACGGCGGACGTCCGCGACGCCGCCGACATCCTGCGCCCCGTCTTCGACGCCACCGGCGGCAAGGACGGGCGGGTCTCCATCGAGGTCGACCCGCGCCTCGCGCACAACACCAAGGCGACGGTCGCCGAGGCCAAGCAGCTCGCCTGGCTGGTGGACCGGCCCAACACGCTCATCAAGATCCCGGCGACCGAGGCCGGCATCCCGGCGATCGCCGAGGTCATCGGCCTGGGCATCAGCGTCAACGTGACGCTGATCTTCTCGCTGGAGCGCTACCGCCTGGTCATGGACGCCTTCCTGACCGGCCTGGAGAAGGCCAAGGAGCGCGGCCTGGACCTCTCCCGGATCCACTCCGTGGCGTCCTTCTTCGTGTCCCGCGTGGACACCGAGATCGACAAGCGCCTCGACGCGCTCGGCACCGACGAGGCCAAGGCCGCCCGCGGCAAGGCCGCCGTCGCCAACGCCCGTCTCGCCTACCAGGCGTACGAGGAGGTCTTCTCGACGGACCGCTGGAGCGCCCTGGAGAAGGCCGGCGCCAACAAGCAGCGTCCGCTGTGGGCGTCGACCGGCGTGAAGGACAAGGCGTACAGCGACACCATGTACGTCACCGACCTGGTCGCGCCCAACACGGTGAACACCATGCCGGAGGCGACGCTGCTGGCCACCGAGGACCACGGCGAGATCACCGGGAACACCGTCGCCGGCACCTACGAGCAGGCCCGCGCCGACCTCGACGCCGTCGAGAAGCTCGGGATCGGCTACGACGAGGTGGTCCAGCTGCTGGAGAAGGAGGGCGTCGACAAGTTCGAGGACTCCTGGAACGACCTGCTGAAGTCGACCGAGGCCGAGCTGAAGCGCCTCGCTCCCTCGGAGGGCTAGAAATTGTCAAGCAGCAATCCGCTGCGTGACCCCGCAGACCGACGGCTCCCGCGCATCGCGGGGCCGTCGGGTCTGGTCATCTTCGGCGTCACCGGTGATCTGTCCCGCAAGAAGCTCATGCCCGCCGTGTACGACCTCGCGAACCGTGGTCTGCTGCCGCCGGGCTTCTCGCTCGTCGGCTTCGCCCGCCGCGACTGGGAGCACGAGGACTTCGCCCAGGTCGTGCACGACGCCGTCAAGGAACACTCCCGTACGCCGTTCCGCGAGGAGGTCTGGCAGCAGCTCATCCAGGGGATGCGCTTCGTCCAGGGCACCTTCGACGACGACGACGCGTTCGAACGGCTGCGCGCCACCATCGAGGACCTGGACAAGGCGCAGGGCACGGGAGGCAACTTCGCCTTCTACCTGTCGGTGCCGCCGAAGTCCTTCCCGGTCGTCATCCAGCAGCTGAAGAAGCACCAGCTGGCCGACCAGACGAACGGCTCCTGGCGCCGCGCGGTGATCGAGAAGCCCTTCGGCCACGACCTGAGGTCGGCCGAGGAACTCAACGCGATCGTCCACGAGGTCTTCGGCTCCGACCAGGTCTTCCGCATCGACCACTACCTGGGCAAGGAGACCGTCCAGAACATCCTGGCGCTGCGGTTCGCCAACACGATGTTCGAACCGATCTGGAACCGGTCGTACGTCGACCACGTGCAGATCACCATGGCCGAGGACATCGGCATCGGCGGCCGGGCCGGCTACTACGACGGGATCGGCGCCGCCCGCGACGTCATCCAGAACCACCTGCTCCAGCTGCTCGCGCTGACCGCCATGGAGGAGCCCGCCTCCTTCGACGCGGACGCGCTGGCCGCGGAGAAGACCAAGGTGCTCGGCGCGGTCCGGCTGCCCAGGGACCTGGGCCGGGACACGGTGCGCGGCCAGTACGCGGCCGGGTGGCAGGGCGGCGCGAAGGCCGTCGGCTACCTGGAGGAGGAGGGCATCGACCCGAAGTCGAAGACCGACACCTATGCCGCGATCAAGGTGGGCATCGACAACCGCCGCTGGGCGGGCGTCCCCTTCTACCTGCGCACCGGCAAGCGGCTCGGCCGCCGGGTGACGGAGATCGCGGTCGTCTTCCAGCGGGCCCCGCACTCCCCCTTCGACACGACGGCCACCGAGGAACTCGGCTCGAACGCGATCGTCATCCGCGTCCAGCCCGACGAGGGCGTCACCGTCCGCTTCGGTTCCAAGGTGCCGGGCACCTCGATGGAGATCCGGGACGTGTCCATGGACTTCGCCTACGGCGAGTCCTTCACGGAGTCCAGCCCGGAGGCGTACGAACGCCTCATCCTCGACGTGCTGCTCGGCGACGCGAACCTCTTCCCGCGCACCGAGGAGGTCGAGCTGTCCTGGAAGATCCTCGACCCGATCGAGCAGTACTGGGACCAGCACGGCACCCCGGCGCAGTACCCGGCCGGCACCTGGGGCCCCGTCGAGGCGGACGAAATGCTCGAGCGAGACGGACGGAGCTGGCGCCGGCCATGAAGACAGACCTCACGGACACCACGGCCAGCAAGATCAACAAGGCGCTGGTGCTGGGGCGCCGGGCCATCGGCACGCCCGCCATCGGCATGGTGCTCACGCTGGTCATCGTCACCGACGAGGAGAACGCCTACGACGCGCTGAAGGCCGCGAGCGACGCCGCGCACGAGCACCCCTCACGCACGCTCGTGGTCATCAAGCGGGTCTCTCGTTCGCCCCGGGACCGCACGAAGTCCCGGCTGGACGCGGAGGTACGCCTCGGCGCCGACGCGGGCACCGGCGAGACGATCGTGCTGCGCCTGTACGGCGACGTCGTCGACCACGCCCAGTCGGTGGTCCTGCCGCTGCTGCTGCCGGACGCGCCGGTCGTGGTGTGGTGGCCGGTGAACGCGCCGCTGAACCCGGCCGGGGACCCGCTGGGCGCGCTGGCCCAGCGCCGGGTCACCGACACCTACGCCTGCGAGCAGCCGGTACGGGAGCTCGCCGCCCGGGCCGACGCCTACACGCCGGGCGACACCGACCTGTCCTGGACCCGCATCACGCCGTGGCGCTCGATGCTGGCGGCGGCCCTGGACCAGGTCGACTGCAAGGTGCAGTCGGTCGAGGTGGAGGGCGAGGCGGACAACCCGAGCTGCGAACTGCTGGCGATGTGGCTGGCGGACCGGCTGGACGTCCCGGTCGAGCGCACCGTGTCGAACGGCCCGGGTCTGACTGCGGTCCGGATGGACACCGACTGCGGTCCGGTGGTCCTGGACCGGGCCGACGGCTCGCTGGCGAACCTGTCCATCCAGGGTCAGCCGGCCCGCGCGGTCGCGCTCAAGCGCCGCGAGACGGCCGAGCTGATCGCGGAGGAGCTGCGGCGCCTCGACCCGGACGACACGTACGCCTCGGCGCTGCGGTTCGGGGTGGACCGGCTCAACGCGCCCCGCAAAGGGGACGCGGGCGGTGACGGCGGCGGGGCCGTCGCGGTCGCCGCTCCCGTCGGGACGGTCGCGAAGGCCCGCGCGAAGGACGCGGCGCAGGAGAAGGCACCGGTGAAGAAGGCGGCGGCGAAGTGAGCACTCCCCAACTGGTCGTGCACCGCGACAAGGAGCTGATGGCCCAGGCCGCGGCGGCACGGCTGCTCACGAAGATCGTGGACGCGCAGGCCTCCCGGGGCAGCGCGTCCGTCGTCCTCACCGGTGGCCGCAACGGCAACGGCCTGCTGGCCGCGCTCGCGGGCTCCCCGGCCCGGGACGCCGTCGACTGGAGCCGCCTGGACCTGTGGTGGGGCGACGAGCGCTTCCTGCCGGAGGGCGACCCGGAGCGCAACGTCACCCAGGCCCGGGAAGCCCTGCTGGACTCGGTGCCGCTGGACCCCGGGCGGGTGCACGCGATGCCGGCGTCCGACGGTCCGTACGGCTCGGACGTGGAGGCCGCGGCGGCCGCGTACGCGCGGGAGCTGGCCGAGGCCTCCGTCCCCGAGAACCACGCCGCGGTGCCGTCCTTCGACGTCCTGCTGCTGGGCGTCGGCCCGGACACGCACGTGGCGTCGCTCTTCCCGGAGCACCCGGGCGTACGGGAGACGGAGCGCACGGTGATCGGCGTCCACGGCTCGCCCAAGCCGCCCCCCACCCGCGTCTCGCTGACCCTGCCGGCCATCCGCACGGCCCGTGAGGTGTGGCTGCTCGCGGCGGGTGAGGACAAGGCGAACGCGGTCGCGATGGCCCTCTCGGACGCGGGCGAGATCCAGGCCCCGGCGGCCGGGGCGCGGGGCCGCTCCCGCACGTTGTGGCTGTTGGACGCGGCGGCGGCTTCGCGGCTGCCGCGGTCCCTGTACCCGCCGGCGTCGGCGTAGCAACCCGGGAACGGGACGGGGCGGCGGGGCCGAAAGCCCCGCCGCCCCGTCCCGCGCCTCACTTCACCGACCCCGCCATGACGCCCTGCACGAAGTGCCGCTGGAAGGCGAAGAACACGACCACCGGCACCACCAGCGACAGGAACGCCCCCGGCGCCAGTACGTCGATGTTGCTGCCGAACTGCCGGATCTGCGACTGGAGTTCCACCGTCAGCGGCTGTGCGGAGCTGTCCGCGAAGAGGAGCGCCACCAGCATGTCGTTCCACACCCACAGGAACTGGAAGATGGCGAGGCTGGCGATCGCCGGCCGTCCCACCGGCAGCACCAGACGCGTGAAGATCCGCCACTCGTTGCCGCCGTCCATCCGCGCGGCCTCCAGCATCTCCTTCGGCATCTCGGCGAAGTAGTTCCGCAGCAGG
Organism: Streptomyces ambofaciens ATCC 23877; assembly: GCF_001267885.1. Lineage (NCBI taxonomy): Bacteria > Bacillati > Actinomycetota > Actinomycetes > Kitasatosporales > Streptomycetaceae > Streptomyces > Streptomyces ambofaciens. The sequence goes on from NZ_CP012382.1 coordinate 2,078,839, forward strand.
AACACCGCGAACGGCAGTCCGTACGCCACGTGGAAGAGCACCACGCCCGGGATGGTCCCGAACAGCCCCAGCTGCCCGAAGATCTTGGCGACCGGCAGCAGTCCGATCTGCACGGGCACCACCAGCAGCGCCACGACGACCAGGAAGACCGCCTCCCGGCCCGGGAAGTCCAGCCAGGCGAAGGCGTACCCGGCGAGCGCCCCGACGACCACGACGAGCACGGTCGTCGGCACGGAGATCAGCACCGTGTTCCAGAAGGCCTGGGTGATGCCCGAGTTGCCCAGCAGGGCCGAGTAGTTGTCGAGGGACAGCTGCCCGGGACTGGCCAGAGCGGTCCACCAGCCGCCCTTCGCCGTGTCCTCGGCGGACCGCAGCGAGGACAGGAACAGTCCGGCCAGCGGTGTCATCCACACGAGACCGACGAGCACGAGGAAGGCCTGGACGACCCCGTTGCCCAGATAGCGCCGCACGGCGTTCATCGCTGACTCCTCATCGCTGACTCCTCCTGAAGCGGCGGACGTTGAAGACCATGGCCGGGACGACGAGCAGCAGGAGCAGCACGCCCAGCGCACTGCCGAGCCCCTGGTTGTTGCCGCCGCCGAACGACACCAGCCACATCTGCGTCGCCAGGACCGTCGCGTCCTCCTGCACGGGCCCGGGCGCGATGATGTAGACGAGGTCGAAGACCTTCATCACGTTGATCACGAGGGTGATGAAGACGACCGTCAGCACCGGCGCCAGCAGCGGCACGGTGATCCGCCGGAAGATCTGCCATTCGTTCGCGCCGTCCATCCGCGCCGCCTCCAGCGCGTCGCGCGGCAGCGAGGACAGCCCGGCGCCGATCAGCACCATCGCGAACCCGGTCCAGATCCACAGGTACGCCCCGATGATCGCGGGCGTGACCAGTGCGGGCCCGAGCCACGAGACGCCCTCGTAGGGCGGGGCGAAGTTCGAGGCGGGGAGCTTCACGGCGTACGAGCCCTGCTCCAGCGAGCCGAACCGGAAGGAGCCGTCGGCCGCGGTGGTCGTGGTCGCCACCGTGCGGCCGTCGCGCACCGCCTCGACCGTCATCTCGGGCAGCCCGCTCTCGCGCCGGTCCACCCGGCCCTGCTCCCCTCCCCCGCCGGGCGTGAAGTCCAGGTAGACGACGCCGCGCAGCTCGTCGGCGGCCGCCTCGCGCCCCGCCGCCCCGTAGGCGGGCCGCGCGCCGGAGGGCAGGTCGCCGGGCAGCACCCCGACCAGCCCCAGTGCCACCGTGTCCCCCGGCGCCACGCCCGCACCCGTCCGGTACGAGCCGTCCGCCTCCTCGGCCAGGCCGCCGTCCTGTCCGTCCCGCGCCCGGGCGGTCGGGTAGGAGGACGTGCCGGTGAAGGCGTCGTGGACACCGGTCACGGCGGCGTTGAGGACGCCCTTGTCCGGGTCGTGGTCGTAGGCGAGCCGGAAGATGATGCCGGCGGCCAGGAAGGACACCGCCATGGGCATGAAGAGCAGCAGCTTGAAGGCGGTGGCCCAGCGGACCTTCTCGACCAGCACGGCGAGGACCAGACCGAGGCCGGTGAGCAGGGTGGGTGCGACGACGACCCACAGGGCCGTGTTGCGGACGGCCTTGAGGGTGGCCGGGTCGCGGAACATCTCGGTGTAGTTGTCGCCGCCCACGAAGCGGGTGCCCGAGGCGTCGAAGAAGCTGCGCCCGACGGAGAACAGCACCGGGTAGACGACGAGCGCGCCCAGCAGGAGCAGCGCGGGGAGGACGAAGAGCAGGGCGACGGCCGCCCGGCGCCGCCGGGGGCGCCGCACGCGGGCCGGGCCGGGGACGGTGGGCGGGCTCGTCTCTTTCACCAGGGTCGAGGTCATGACCGGTCAGCCCTTGTAGGCCTTGGCCGCCGCGGCCTCCAGCTGCGCCGCGGTCTCCTCGGGGTCGGACGGGTCGCGCAGGAAGTCCTGGAGGAGCTTCCACTCGCCGGTGCCCTTGGTGCCGCCGAAGGCCGCCGGTGCCTGGTCGGACATGTCGAAGCGGACCGAGTCCCCGGCGCCGACGAGGGACTTGGCCGTGGCGCGGCTGACGTCGTCCCCGTACGCGGCCGGGTCGAGGTTCTTGTTCGGGGAGAGGAAACCGCCCGCCTCGGCCCACACGGCCGCGGCCTCCGGCGTGGCGAGGTACTCCAGGAGCGCCATGCCGGCCTTCGCGTTCTTGCCGTCCTTGAGGACGACGGCCGCGTCACCGCCGCTGACCACCGGCGCCTCGCCGCCGCCGACCGCGGGGAAGGGGAAGAAGTCGGCGTCCTCGCCGATCTCCCTGCCGAACTGGTCCTTGGCGACCCCGGCGACGAAGTCGCCCTCGTAGACCATGCCGGCCTCGGGCTTCGGGCCGAAGACCTTCTCCACGGAGCCCGGGAAGTCGGTGTTCAGTGCGCCCTTCTGGCCGCCCTCGATCAGCTGCTCGTCCTTGAAGAGCTTGCCGAGGGTGGTGAGCGCCCGGACCACGCTCGGGTCGGTCCACTTCAGCTCGTGGGCGGCGAGGGCGTCGTACTTCTCGGGTCCGGCCTGGGAGAGGTAGACGTTCTCGAACCAGTCGGTGAGCGTCCAGCCGTCCTGGCCGGCGACGGAGAAGGCGGCGAGTCCGGAGTCGGAGACGGTCCGCCCGGCCTCCAGCATCTCGTCGTACGTCGTCGGCGGTTCGACCCCGGCCTGGGTGAGGGCCTCGGGGCTGTACCAGACGGTCGACTTGTGGGCGGCCTTGAAGTAGAGGCCGTAGAGGCTGCCGTCGACGGTGCCGTACGTCTTCCAGACGTCCGCGAAGTGGGTGTCCACGGACTTCCGGGCCGTCTCGGACAGCGGCTCCAGCCAGCCCTTGCCGGCGAACTGCTTGAGCACGCCGACCTGCGGGACCATCACCACGTCGGGGGCGTTGCCGCCCTCGATCTTGCTGCCGACGACGGTGGAGACGTTGTCGCCGGTGGAGACGAAGGAGGTCTTGGCGCCGGTCTTCTCGGTGAAGGCGTCCAGCACCTTCTGGAAGTTCTCCTGCTCGGTACCGGACCAGACGCCGGCGACGGTGACCGTCTGGCCGCCGAGCGCCTTGTCACCGCCGCCGGCCGTGACGGGGCCCGAGCCTCCGCAGGCGGTCGTGCCGAGGGCGAGGGCGAGGGCGGTGCAGCCGGTGAGCAGGGTGGTACGTCGTCGCGTCATCGTCGATGTCCCTTCGAGGGTGGGGCGAGCACGGGTCAGAGGTCGGCGATCCACCAGGCGGCGGTGGCGCCGGGCAGGACGCCTGCCGGGCAGGGGCCGCTGCCGAGCAGCGGGGTGCCGGGTACCGGCGCGGGCGTGGGGGCGGTGCCGAAGTTCACGGCGCAGACCAGGCCGTCGCCGCGGACGAAGGCCAGGACCCCCGGCGGGGTGTCCAGCCAGCGCAGGGTGCCCTCGCCCAGCTGGGGCAGCGCGGAGCGGATTTGCAGCCCGTCGCGGTACAGGTGCCAGAAGGAGCGGGTGTCGGCGAGCGCGCGGTCGGTGGCGTACTCGGCGAAGTACTCCGGCTGGGGCAGCCAGGGCTTGGCGCCCCCGTCACCGGTGGTGAAGCCGAACGGGGAGGCCTGTCCCGACCAGGGCAGCGGCACCCGGCAGCCGTCGCGGATGCGGGCGCGGCTGCCGGTGCGGTGGAAGATCGGGTCGGTGAGCACGTCGTCGGGCAGGTCGACGACCTCGGGCAGGCCCAGTTCCTCGCCCTGGTAGATGTACGCGGCGCCGGGCAGCGCCAGCATCAGCAGGGCCGCGGCGCGGGCGCGGGCGGCGCCGAGGCCGCTGCCTTCGGTCGCGGGTTCGCCGTAGCGGGTGACGGTGCGGACCTGGTCGTGGTTGTTGAGGACCCAGGTGACCGTGGAACCGGTGCCGGCGATGTCCTGCATGGCCTCGGAGATGACCTTGCGGAAGGCGTCCGGGTCCCAGGGGGCGCCGAGGAGGTCGAAGAAGAAGGCCTGGTGGAGCTCGTCGGGGCGGACGTAGCGCGCGTGTTCGCGGGCACTGGGCACCGACACCTCGCCGACCAGGAGGCGTTCGCGGCCGTCGCGGGCGGCGTACTCCTCGCAGACGGCGCGCCAGTGCCGCCACACGTCGTGCACCTCGGGCTGGTTCCAGGCGAGCGGATTGACCGAGTCCCGGGTGCGGGCGTCGGCCTCCGGGTCCGGGGAGTCGGGCAGCTCCGGGTGCTTGAAGAGGCCGGCGGCGACGTCGATGCGGAAACCGTCGACGCCCCGGTCCAGCCAGAAGCGGAGTATCCGGTCGAACTCGGCGGCGACCTGCGGCTCGCGCCAGTTCCAGTCCGGCTGCTCGGGCGTGAACATGTGCAGGTACCACTGGCCGGGCCGGCCGTCGGCCTCGGTCACCCGGGTCCAGGCGGGTCCGCCGAACATGGCGTGCCAGTTGTTGGGCGGCTCGGCGCCGTCCGGGCCCCGGCCGTCGGCGAAGTGGAAGCGGGCGCGGGCCGGGCTGCCGGGCGGGGAGGCCAGCGCCTCGCGGAACCACGGGTGCTCGCTGGAGCAGTGGTTGGGAACGATGTCCAGCAGCACCCGGATGCCCAGGCGCCGGGCGGCCGCGACCAGCGCGTCGAACTCGTCGAGGTCGCCGAAGAGCGGGTCCACGCCGCGGTAGTCGGCGACGTCGTAGCCGTGGTCGTGCTGCGGCGAGGGGTAGAAGGGGCTCAGCCAGATCCCGTCCACGCCGAGTTTGCGCAGGTAGGGCAGCCCGGCCCGCACGCCGGCGAGGTCGCCGACGCCGTCGCCGGTGCTGTCGAGGAAGCTGCGGACGTAGACCTGGTAGATCACCGCGTCACGCCACCACTGGTGCCTGTTCACCCCGAGAACCCGTCTGTTGGGAGAAGCCGTTATGCATGCATGTTAGGTAGCGGTGTCGCGGGGATGTCAACGAAAAGAACAGGGGCCGCGGAACAACTGGGCCTTTATATCCGCACTTTTCGCCGCACCACGGGCACAGATGAGATGGGGGCGTTACCTAACACGTAACTAGAGGGCCTCAGCGGTGCGAGAGGGCGGCCAGCTCGCGCGCCAGTCGCCGCACCGCGGCCTCGGGCGTCTGCCGCCCGGTCATCGCGTCGTGCACGACCGCCTGCACGGCCAGGCTGACCTGGTCGTAGCGCGGGCTCTTGGGGCGCGGCGCGGCGGCCAGCACGCTCTCGCGCAGGGTCGGCAGGTAGGGGAACGCGGCGACGAGCTCCGGGTCCTCGTAGAGGTCGGCCCGCACCGGCGGCAGCGCGCCGCGGGTGAGGACCTGTCGCTGGACGCGCTCGCTGGTGAGGTACGCGATGAGGCGCGCGGCCGAGTCGGGATGCCGGGCATGGGCGCCGACGGCCAGGTTGGACCCGCCGAGGACGCTGGTCCCGGGACCGTCCGGCCCCGGCAGCGGTACGGCGCCGACCTTGCCGGCGACCTTCGAACCCTCGGCGGACGCGCCGACGTAGGCGTAGGGCCAGTTGCGCAGGAAGAGCAGGCGGCCGTCCTGGAAGGCCTGCTTGGACTCCTCCTCCTTGTAGGCCAGCGCGTCCCTCGGTATCCAGCCCTCGCGCACGCCGCGCGCCAGGAAACCGACGCCCTCGCGGGCCGCCGCCGAGTCCACGGTGACCCGTTCGCCCTCGTCACCGAGGATGCTCCCGCCCGCCGAGTAGACGGCCTCGGCCGCGTTGACCGTGAGGCCCTCGTAGGGCAGGAACTGGCCCGCGTAGCCGGCGAGTCCGTGCTTCGGGGCGATCGCCTCGGCGTACCGCTCCAGCTCGGCCCAGGTGCGCGGCGGCGGGACGCCCTCCGCGGCCAGGACGTCCTTGCGGTACAGCAGGAGACCCGCGTTGGTGACGTACGGGACGGCGTACAGCCGGCCCTCGTAGGTCGCGGTGTCGACGACCGGCGGCAGCAGGGCGCCGAGCGGGAACCGGTCGCGGGGCAGCGGACGTATCCAGCCGGCGGCGGCGAACTCGGTGGTCCAGTTGACGTCGATGTTGAGGACGTCGAAGCGGTGCCGGTCACCGTCGCGCAGGTCGGTGGCCATCTGCGCGCGGGTCTCGTCCGCGGAGTCGGGCAGTTCGACGAGGGTGACCTTCTCCGCGGGGTGCGCGCGGTTCCAGCCCGCCAGCAGCGGACCCAGATACCCGGTGAGGTCACCGGCGGTGGCCAGGGTGAGCGGACCGCGCCCGCCCGTCGCGCCCCCGTCGGCGCGGACGCCGGAGGCGGCGTATCCGGTCAGGATCACGACGAGGACGAGGAGGCCCCTACCGGCGGCGTGGATCCACCGCATAGGTTCCTCCCTGTACGACCTCGCTCACCGGCCGGTACGTGCGCACCTCGCGGGCCGGCACCGGGCGCCCTCGCCCGGACCAGAGGCCATGTATACCTGTTAGGTATGCGCGATACTAGGGCCTGGAGCACATCCGGGGACATGACCAGAGGCGGGAGGACGGCTGAGTGCGCCTGCACCTCCTGGCTCTCCTGGCCCGCGGTCCGGCCCACGGCTACGAGCTGAAGCAGGACCTTGAGCAACTGCTGGGCTCCGCGTACCCTCAGCCGAACGTCGGCCAGATCTACGTCACCCTCGGCCGCCTCGAGAAGACGGGACTGATCGAGGGCGAGGCCATCGAGCAGTCGAGCCGGCCCAACAAGAAGGTCTACCACCTCACCGAGGCCGGGCGCGACGAGCTGCGGGCCTGGTACGAGGAGACGGCGGACGAGCCGCGGGTGCGGGACGACTTCTTCATGAAGCTCGCCCTCGCCCCGCAGACCGGGCTCGCCGACCAGGTCGCCCTCATCAACAAGCAGCGGCGGCAGTACCTGAACACCATGCGGCAGCTGTCCAAGCTGGCCGCCGCCGAAGACCGCGACAACCGCGTCGCCCACCTCCTCATCGAGGGCGCGATGCTGCACCTGCAGGCCGACCTCGACTGGCTGGAACGGTGCCAGGAAGAGCTGGAGGAGCTGGAGTGAGCGCTGGAGCCGACTCCGCGGTGGTCTCCGCGGCGGGCACGGACCCGGCTCCCGTGCTGCGCGCCGAGGGCCTGGTCAGGACGCACCACGGTGAGGGCGCCCCGGCGCACGCCGTGCGCGGGGTCGACCTGTGTGTGCGGCGGGGCGAGTTCGTGGCGATCACCGGACCGTCCGGCGCCGGGAAGTCGACGCTGCTGCACCTGCTCGGCGGGCTCCAGCGGCCGGACGCCGGCAGCCTCTGGCTGGACGGCGCGTGCACGGACGCGTACAGCGAGGCGCGCTGGGCCGTCGAGCGCAGGAAGCGCATCGGGATCGTCTTCCAGTTCTTCAACCTGGTCTCCGACCTGTCCGTCGCCGACAACGTCGAGCTGCCCGCCCTGCTCGCCGGACTGCCGCCGAAGCGGGCGCGCGCCGAGCGGGAGGGGCTGCTGGCCGAGCTGGGCCTGACGGGCAAGGAGCGCAGCATGCCCGGGGAGCTGTCCGGCGGTGAGCAGCAGCGGGTGGCGCTCGCCCGGGCCCTGGTCAACCATCCGCCGCTGCTGCTGGCCGACGAACCCGCGGGCAGCCTGGACAGCAAGGGCACCCGCGAGGTGATGCGGCTGCTCACCCGCTTCCACCAGCGCGGCCAGACGATCCTGCTGGTCACCCACGACGCCCGGCTCGCGAGCGCCGCCGACCGGGTGATCAGCTTCTTCGACGGGCGCATAGCCGACGACGCCGCACTGGACGCCGGCACCCCGCCGCGCCGCCGGCCCGGCGCCTCCGCCGTGCTGGAGCTCGGGGACCGACCGCGATGACCGGCACGCGGACGTACGACCACCGCGCGCACCGCGCTCCGGAGCGCTGAGGCCGGTGCGAGCCACCCTGCGCTGGGCCCACTCCGATCTGCGCACCCATCGGGGCGAGGCGCTGTTCCTCGTCCTCGCCACCGCGGGCGTGGTCGCCTCGCTGCTGCTGGCCACCGCCCTGTTCGGGTACGCGACCAACCCCTGGCAGCGCGTCTTCACGCAGTCCCGCGGCGCCCATGTCTGGCTGCACACCGATGCCTCGGCGGACCCGGCCGAGCTGGCCGGCCTGGACGGCGTGCGCTCCGTCGCCGGTCCCTACCCCACCGCCCCCGCCACCGTCTCCGTACGCGGCACCCGCGCCTCCGTCGAGCTGCGCGGCACCGCCGAGGAGCCCGCCGTGGGGCGCCCGCTGCTCACCGCCGGGCACTGGCTCGACCCGGCGGATCCCCACGGGGTGGTCCTGGAGAGCCGGCTCGCCCGCGCACTGCTGGCCCAGCCCGGCGACACCCTCGCCCTCCCGGGCACGGCACGGACCCTGACGGTGCTCGGCATCGCGGACAGCCCCGAACGCCGCTACCGCCCGGGTGAGCAGCCGGGCCTGGTGTGGGCGCCGCCGGCCGCGGTGAGCCGCCCGGGCGGTCAGGTGACCGGCCTGCGGCTGACCGATCCCGCCGACACGGACTACGTCGTGCAGCGCGCCGTGACCGTGCTCGGCGCCGGTGCGATCGGCCAGGTCTCCACCTGGCAGCAGGCCCGCGCCGAGGCGCAGGGCGACAACCGGCTGCTCGGCCAGGTCCTCGGCCTGTTCGGACTGGGGGCGCTGCTCGCCGCCGGGCTGGCGGTGCACGGGGCGATCGGCACCCGGATCCGCGGTCATCTGCGGGACATCTCCGTGCTGAAGGCGATCGGCTTCACACCGGGCCAGGTCGTCCGGGTCTTCCTGCTCCAGCACCTCGCCTACGCGCTGCTCGGCGCGGTGGCCGCCGCCGCGCTCACCCAGGCCCTCGGCAGCCGGGTGCCCGGCCGGCTCGGGGACGCGGTCGGCGTCTGGCAGGGGCTGCCCGGCCACACCGTCGCGCTGTTCGCCGTACCCGCGGGCGCGGTGCTGTTCATCGCCGCCACCACCGGCCTCGCGGCCTGGCGGGCGGGGCGGGTGCCACCGGTTCCGGTACCCCGTCCGGCGGCGGTGCGGGGCGGGGGCCTGTCCGCCGCGGCCCGGCGTGCGCTGGGGCTGCGGGGGCTCCGGGTGCCGGGGGTCCGCCGGGGGCCGGGGCGCGGGCGGGGGTCCGACGTCCTGGAGCCCGGCGGAGAGGCCGGTGGAGAGCCTGCCGCGGGGCGGTCCGGCGGACGGGAACTCGAGGTGCGCGTGCCGCCCGCACTCGTCCTGGGCTGGCACAAGGCGTTCACGCGCTCTCCGCGCTCGCTCGCCACGGTCGCCCGCCTCACGCTGCCGCTGCTGCTGATCGTGGTGGCGATGAGCGCCTGGACCACCATCGACCGCTTCCAGAGCCGGCCCGAGCAGATCGGGCTGCCCGCCGCCCTCACCGTGCGCGCCGACACCGGTCTCGGCGACCGGGACGCCCGCGCCCTGCTGGAGCGCGACCCCGAGGTCGACGCCGCCTACCCCGGCGTGGAGGTGGCCGCGCTGGTGCCGGGGCAGACCGCGACCATCGCGCTGCGCGGTCTCGGCACCCATGAGGACCCGTACCCCTACGCCCTGGCCGAGGGCCGCCGCGCGCACGGGGCGGACGAGGCGGTGGCCGGGCAGGGCCTGCTCGACCTGCTGGACGTACGGGTCGGCGACTGGGTCCGGATGACCGTCGGCGACCGGCCGCAGATCCTGCACATCGTGGGCCGCAGCATCGAGCCGGAGAACGCGGGCCGGGTCGTCTCCACCTCCCTGGACACGCTCCGGGAGAACGATCCGCGGCTGAGTCCCACCCTCTACCAGCTGCGTCTGCACGCCGGCGCCGACCCGGACGAGGTCGCCGGGCGGCTCGCCGGAGCCGGGGAGGGCCGGCTCGACGTGCACCCCGTGGCGAACCCGGCCGACGGGCTCTCCCCGCTGCGCGGGGTCGTCCTCGGGCTGATCGCCGTACTCGCCCTGATCGGGCTGGTCGAACTGCTCACCGCGATCGGTGGCACCGTCCGCGAGAGCGAACGGGACCTGCTCGCCCTCAAGGCGATCGGCCTGTCACCCCGCCAGATCACCGGCATCACCGTCACGGCCACCGCCTGCACCGCCCTGGCGGCGGTGCTCCTCGCCACCGCGCTCGGGCTGCCGCTCGCGCACTGGCTGATCGACGCCCAGGGCGCCTCCAGCGGGATCGGCGCGGGGATCGCCCGGGCGCCCTCCCCCGGACTCCTCACGCTGCTGGGTACGGCCGCCGTGCTCGGTGCCGCCGCCCTGGCCGCGGTGCCCGCGGCGCGGGCGGCCCGGCGGCGCCTCGCCGACACGCTGGGGGCGGTGGCCTGACGGGACCGCCGGGCCACCGCGACCCGGCTCACTTCCGTCCGCGCAGCTCCCGGTAGGCGGCGACCAGTGCCTTGGTGGAGGCGTCCAGACCGGGGACCTCGGCGCCCTCCGTGAGGGCGGGCTCGACGCGCTTGGCGAGCACCTTGCCGAGTTCGACGCCCCACTGGTCGAAGGAGTCGATGTTCCAGATCGCGCCCTGGACGAACACCTTGTGCTCGTAGAGGGCGACGAGCTGGCCGAGCACCGAGGGGGTCAGCTCGCGGGCGAGGATCGTGGTCGTCGGGTGGTCGCCCCGGAAGGTCTTGTGCGGGACCAGTTCCTCCGGCACGCCCTCGGCCCGCACCTCGTCCGGTGTCTTGCCGAAGGCGAGTGCCTGGGTCTGCGCGAAGAAGTTGGCCATCAGCAGGTCGTGCTGGGCCGCGAGCTCGTCGCTCAGTTCGGCCACCGGGCGGGCGAAGCCGATGAAGTCCGCCGGGATCAGCTTGGTGCCCTGGTGGATCAACTGGTAGTAGGCGTGCTGCCCGTTGGTGCCCGGCGTGCCCCACACCACCGGTCCGGTCTGCCACGCGACAGGGCGTCCCTCGCGGTCCACCGACTTGCCGTTGGACTCCATGTCCAGTTGCTGGAGGTAGGCCGTGAACTTCGACAGGTAGTGCGAGTACGGCAGTACCGCGTGCGACTGGGCACCCATGAAGTTGCCGTACCAGACGCCCAACAGGCCCATCAGCAACGGCACGTTGGACTCGGCCGGAGCGGTGCGGAAGTGCTCGTCGACGAGGTGGAAGCCGTCGAGCATCTCCCGGAAACGGTCCGGGCCGATGGCGATCATCAGGGAGAGCCCGATCGCCGAGTCGTACGAGTAGCGGCCGCCGACCCAGTCCCAGAACTCGAACATGTTGGCCGTGTCGATGCCGAACCCGGCGACCTTCTCCGCGTTCGTCGACAGCGCGACGAAGTGCCGGGCGACCGCCTTCTCGTCGCCCAGCGCCTTCAGCAGCCAGGTCCGGGCGGAGGTCGCGTTGGTGACCGTCTCGATCGTGGTGAAGGTCTTGGAGGCGATGACGAACAGCGTCTCGGCCGGGTCCCGGTCCCGCGTCGCCTCGTGCAGGTCGGCGCCGTCGACGTTGGAGACGAAACGGACCGTCAGTTCGCGGTCGGTGAAGGCGCGCAGGGCCTCGTAGGCCATGGCGGGGCCCAGGTCGGAGCCGCCGATACCGACGTTGACGACGTTCCGGATGCGCTTGCCGGTGTGCCCCGTCCACTCACCGGAGCGGACCCGGTCGGCGAAGTCCGCCATCTTGTCGAGTACGGCGTGCACCTTGGGCACGACGTTCTCGCCGTCGACCTCGATCACCGCGTCCCGCGGGGCACGCAACGCGGTGTGCAGCACCGCCCGGTCCTCGGTGGTGTTGATCCGCTCGCCGCGGAACATGGCGTCGCGCAGGCCGAAGACGCCGGTCGCGGCGGCCAGTTCCCGCAGCAGCCGCAGGGTCTCGTCGGTGACGAGGTGCTTGGAGTGGTCGACGTACAGGTCTCCCACCCGGAGCGTGCAGCCGGTGCCGCGCCCGGGGTCGGCGGCGAACAGGTCGCGCAGCCGGACCTCGCCGAGCTCGTCGCGGTGCTTGGCCAGCGCCTTCCATTCGGGCGTCTGATGGAGCCTGGTACGGCCGTCTGCGTTCATGTTCGGACTTCAGCCTTCTTCCCTAGGTGTCCCAGCTGTCCCGGCTGTTCCAACCTAATTGATCAATAGTGGAGAAGACTGAACCGGACCGAAGTGACCGCAAGAGAAAGCCGCGAAGACCCCCGCCTAAATCTCGCCGCGGAGTTTGGCGAGCGCCTCGGCGAGAATCGCCTCGCCGTCCGCGTCGCTGCGACGCTCGCGCACATATGCCAGGTGGGTCTTGTAGGGCTCGGTGCGCGGCGGGTCCGGGGGGTTGTCCCGGTCCTGTCCGGCGGGGAAGCCGCAGCGCGGGCAGTCCCAGGTCTCGGGGACCTGTGCGTCGCTCGCGAAGCTCGGCTGCGTCTCGTGTCCGTTGGAGCACCAGAAGGAGATGCGCAGACGCGGCGCGGACTCGCCGCGCTCGGCCTCGCCCATCGGCCCCGCTCCGACCCGGCTCCCCCGGATCGCGTTGCCACTTGCCACGGTCGTAACTCCCTGCGTGATGGTGCCGCAAAGCGAGTCGGCGTTCCGCTTCGCTGCGAGCGCCTCAGTCTACGTAAGGCCCAACGCGCGTCCAGTGATTCGAGTTACAAGCCCAAGCGCCCAGACGCAAGCCCCATGATAGGCGGCGCCGTGAAGCGCGTACCGAACATGGGGCTTTACGTGCGGAAGTGCGTGATGGGTCAGCTGTTCGCCTTCATCAGCAGGCCGAGCACCATGATGCACGCGAACCACAGGAGACCGACCACCACGGTGATCCGGTCGAGGTTGCGCTCGGCGACCGAGGAGCCACCGACGGACGACTGCATGCCGCCACCGAACATGTCGGAGAGGCCGCCGCCCTTTCCCTTGTGCATCAGCACCAGCAGCATCAGCAACAGGCTGAAGACGATCAGGGCGATCGAGAACCCCATAACCACGGCTGGACCAACTTCCTCGGCTTCGGATGAACTACGGGGGCATGATGACAGCAGGCCACCATGCCCCCGCAAGGGTACGACGTATCGCCGCCACCGCATACTCACCGGTCGATCCGCCGGGCGAGCGGCCGGCCGACCGGGCGGTCTACTGGTCGCGGAAGCGGACGATCTTGACGAACTCGTCCGAGTCCAGCGAGGCCCCGCCGACCAGCGCGCCGTCGATGTCGGCCTGCGCCATGATCTCGGCGACGTTTCCGGACTTGACGGAGCCGCCGTACTGGATGCGGACCTTGTCGGCCAGCTCCTGCGAGTACAGCTCGGCGACCTTGCCGCGGATGGCCGCGCAGACCTCCTGGGCGTCCTCGGCACCGCAGACCTTGCCGGTGCCGATGGCCCACACCGGCTCGTAGGCGATCACGATCGTCTCGGCCTGCTCGGCCGGGAGATCCTTCAGACCGCCCTCGACCTGGGCGAGGGTGTGGGCGACGTGGTTGCCCGCCTCGCGGACGTCCAGCTCCTCGCCGACGCACAGGATCGGGGTGAGGTCGTGCTTGTAGGCAGCCTTGACCTTGGCGTTCACGAGCTCGTCGGTCTCGTGGTGGTACTGGCGGCGCTCGGAGTGGCCGACCGCCACGTAGCTGCACTTCAGCTTGGCCAGCATCGCGCCGGAGATCTCGCCGGTGTAGGCCCCGCTGTCGTGCGCCGAGAGGTCCTGGGCGCCGTACTTGATCTTGAGCTTGTCGCCGTCGACCAGGGTCTGCACCGATCGCAGGTCGGTGAAGGGCGGCAGGACGGCGACCTCGACGGCCTCGTAGTCCTTGTCCGCGAGGGCGAAGGCGAGTTTCTGGACGTGGGCGATGGCCTCGAGGTGGTTGAGGTTCATCTTCCAGTTGCCCGCCATCAGCGGCGTGCGGGTGGTCATTGAGGTCAGTCCTCCAGTGCGGCGAGGCCGGGGAGCGTCTTGCCCTCGAGGTATTCGAGGGAGGCGCCGCCGCCGGTCGAGATGTGGCCGAATGCGTTCTCGTCGAAGCCGAGCGTGCGGACGGCCGCGGCGGAGTCGCCGCCGCCGACCACGGTGAAGCCCGGGGCGTCGACGAGGGCCTGGGCGACCGCTTTGGTGCCCTCGGCGTAGTCGGGGTGCTCGAAGACGCCCATGGGGCCGTTCCAGAAGACGGTGGCGGCGTCGGCGAGCTTCGAGGCGTACAGCTTGCGGGTCTCGGGACCGATGTCCAGACCCTCCTGGTCGGCCGGGATGGCGTCCGCGGCGACGGTGGTGGGGTGGGCCGCGGCCTTGGTCTTCAGGTCGGGGAACTCGGTGGAGACCAGGACGTCGACGGGGAGGACCAGCTCGACGCCGTTCTTCTCCGCGCGCTCCATGTACTCCTTGACGACCGGGACCTGGTCCTCCTGCAGGAGGGAGATGCCGACCTCGTGGCCCTGGGCCTTGAGGAAGGTGTACGCCATGCCGCCGCCGATGAGGAGCCGGTCGGCCTTGCCGAGCAGCTGGTCGATGACGGCGAGCTTGTCGGAGACCTTGGCGCCGCCGAGGGCGACGACGTACGGGCGCTGGACGTCGTCGGTGAGCTTCTTCAGGACGCCGACCTCGGTGGCGATGAGGTAGCCGGCGTAGTGCGGCAGCCTCTTCGGCAGGTCGTAGACCGAGGCGTGTCCCCGGTGCACCGCGCCGAAGCCGTCGCCGACATAGACGTCCGCGAGGCCGGCCAGCCTGTCGGCGAAGGCCGCGCGCTCGGCGTCGTCCTTGCTGGTCTCACCGGCGTTGAAGCGCAGGTTCTCGATGACGGCCACCTGGCCGTCCGCGAGGCCGGACACCGTGGACTCGGCGGCCTCCCCGACCGTGTCCTCGGCGAAGGCGACGTCGGCGCCGAGGATCTCGCCGAGGCGGGCGGCGGCGGGGGCGAGGGAGAAGGCCGGGTCCGGGGCGCCCTTGGGGCGGCCCAGGTGCGAGGCGACGATCACGCGCGCGCCCGCGTCGGCGAGGGCCTTGACGGTGGGCACCACGGCGCGGATGCGGCCGTCGTCGGTGATGGTGGTGCCGTCCAGCGGCACGTTCAGGTCGGCGCGGACGAAGACGCGCTTGCCCGCGACGCCTTCGGAGAGCAGTTCGTCGATCGTCTTCAAGAGTGCTCCTGGGTTCTCGGATCGCTCGTGATCCTACGAGGGCTGGTCGCTGCGGACGCGACGCAGGGCCCGGACAGCGCGGCCTTGCGCTGCCCGAGCCCTGCTACCGCATCGAGGTGCCTGCTGAGTCCGGTTCGATCAGAGCTGGTTGCCGACGAAGACCGTGAGGTCGACGAGGCGGTTGGAGTAGCCCCACTCGTTGTCGTACCAGCCGATGACCTTCACGTTCTTGCCGTCCTGGACCATGGTCAGGGACGAGTCGAAGGTGCAGGACGCCGGGGCGTTGACGATGTCCGAGGAGACGATCGGGTCCTCGGTGTACTCCAGGATGCCCTTGAGCTCGCCCTCGGCGGCCTTCTGGAAGGCGGCGTTGACCTCTTCCTTGGTGACCTCGCGGCCGAGCTCCAGGACGAGGTCGGTGACCGAGCCGGTCGGGACCGGGACGCGCATCGCGATGCCGTCCAGCTTGCCCTTGAGCTGCGGGAGGACCAGCGCGGTGGCCTTGGCGGCACCCGTGGTGGTCGGGATGATGTTCTCCGCGGCGGCACGGGCGCGGCGCAGGTCCTTGTGCGGGAAGTCCAGGATGCGCTGGTCGTTCGTGTACGCGTGCACCGTCGTCATCAGGCCCTTGACGATGCCGAAGTTCTCGTCGAGGACCTTGGCCATCGGCGCCACACAGTTGGTGGTGCAGGAGGCGTTGGAGATGACGTGGTGGTTCGCCGGGTCGTACTTGTCCTGGTTGACGCCCATCACGATGGTGACGTCCTCGTCCTTGGCCGGGGCCGAGATGAGGACCTTCTTCGCGCCGCCCGCGATGTGCTTCTCGGCGTCGGCCTTCTTGGTGAAGATGCCGGTCGACTCGATGACGATGTCGACGCCCAGGTCGCCCCACGGGATGTCGGCGGGGTTGCGCTCGGCGAGGACCTTGACGGTCTTGTCACCGACGGTGATGGTGTCCTCGGTGTGCGAGACCTCGTACGGGAGGCGCCCGAGGATGGTGTCGTACTTGAGCAGGTGGGCGGTGGTCGCGGTGTCACCCAGGTCGTTGACAGCCACGATCTCGATGTCTGCACCCTGCTCCAGCAGCGCGCGGAAGTAGTTACGACCGATGCGGCCAAAGCCGTTGATGCCTACGCGGATCGTCACGAACCGATCTCCTCGTTGGTACGCCGGCCCGATGTGCCGGCGAGCTGTATTTGGGATGTCCCCGACCACCACCGACCCTACCTCTCCGGGGCCCCGGGGGTGACATCGAGACGCCCCATACCCGGCAGGGCGGTCCGTACCCGCCAGTAGGGGTACGGACCGCTCTGGGGCGTGGGGACCGATCACCCGATTTCGTTACACCGTGTCAGTCCCCAGCCCACTCGGATTCACTCATCCAGGGCACGCAGCGCCTGGCGGAGCAGGGCCGCCCGGGCGGCCGGCTCGGTGAGGTGCTCCAGGCCGAAGCCCAGCAGCACGGTGTCGTCCGTGGTGACCGCGCCGTACGTCTGGAACAGGGTCCCGGTACGGGCCCAGTCCTTCAGGACGGCGGGGCTGCCGGCGGGCGGCCCGGCCACCCGCCAGGCGCCGAGCGAGGTCTCGAAGCCCTCGGTCACGGCGGTGCCGCCGACGACGAGGGAGGCCTCGTCGGCGAGGACGCCGCGTCCGCCGCTGCCGGGGTCGGTGACGTAGGCGATCGACAGCTCGACGGACTTCCCGGCGTAGGCGCTCAGGTCGAACGCGACCTGCCGCCAGCCGCCGGACGATCCGGTGAGGCTGTTCCACTGCCCGGTGGTGCCGGCCGCGGTGCAGCCGTCGTCCGACAGGGTCAGGTAGCGCTCCAGCCAGGGGTGCTCGCTCACGTAGAACCCGGCCGAGCACTCCGCGGGCACGGCCGTGCCGGTGGCGCCGCCGGCCTCGGGCAGCGTCGTCCAGTCGTCGGCGCCGGTGGTGTGCGCCTCGACCAGGGCGTGGTCGTAGCCGCGCTCAGTGTCCCACAGCAGCTGGGTGCGGAGCGTGGGACGGTCGGCGGCGGTGACACCGGTGAGGTCGACGGTGCGGGTGAGGCGCTTGTAGGCGTCGTCGGTGTGGACGGCGGCGGCCATCCAGTCGCCCGCGTAGGGCCCGTACGGGTTGACCGTCCCGGCGAACTTCCCGGCGCCCGCGCTCGCGAACTGGGGGTAGGTGCCGACGGGCAGCTGGTCCGAGGTCACGCTGTAGGTTCCGGCCGCGTCGAGCGGGTTGCCGGGGGCGTCACCGAGCTTGCCGGTGGTGCCGCCGAGCTTGCCGGAGCCGGTGAATCCGGTGGCCCCCGGGGTCGAGGTGCGGGTGTAGGCGCCCAGGTAATACTGGCTGAAGTCGTCGGACAGGGTGCCGCCGCCGAGGTCGACGCTGCCGCCGGCCCGCTCCCCCGCCTCGATCAGCCGGCCGCCCTCGTTGAGGAAGGCGCGCAGCTGGAGCTGGGTGGCGTTGCCGGGCACCGCGGCGCCGGTGTGGTGGACGACGGTGTCGAAGTGGGCGAGGACGCCGAGCGCGTCGGGCGCGCCCTGTGCGGCGACGTCCCAGACGGCCGCCCGCTTGCCGTTGGCCTTGAGCGCGTCCACGTAGGTCTGCGTCTGCGTGGCCTTCGCGCCCTCCTCCGCGACGACGAGGACGTCCGCGCGGGGGCGCTCGGCGATCGTGTACGTGAAGTGCTCGCTCTCCGTCCGCTTCCCGCTCTTCGTCTCGCCGGTGAACCAGACCTCGACCTCGTCGCCGCGGTCGCCGTCCTTGACCTTGGCGCGGTACTCGTCGAAGTAGAGGTTGTCCTCGCCGCCGTACCGCTCACCTCCCCGCCACGGCTTGAGGGCCATGTCGTGGACGCGTCCGCCGTTGACGCGGTACTTCAGCTCCTTGTCGCGCACGGACTTGCGGACGACGACCGAGACCTCCTGGTCGGCGCCGCGCGAGTAGGACGTGGTGAAGGGGGCCGGGGTGAAGTCGGCGGCCTCCAGGCCGACCGCGGAGGACGGCCGGTCGGGGTGCGCGGCGCTCTCGGCGACGGAGAGCGCGAAGGGGATGTTCTTCGCGAACTCCTGCTGGATCAGCTCCTCGTCGTCGGGGAAGTTGAAGCCCGACTGGCAGTCGCCCGCGTTCCACTCGTCGTCGGGGTCCTGCTCGGAGATGGTCTGGCAGGTGGACATCTCCGGGGTGAACATCGCCATGCCGTTGACGTTGGCCGCGTGGCCGTCCGCCTCGCCGTTGGTGGTGTACAGCTCCGAGGAGACCTGCGGGTGGTAGCCGGGGATCGCGGAGTTGTCCGGCGTGCCGGCGAGCGCCTTGTAGAGGACGTCGTCCGGGGTGTTCGTGGCCACCTGCCAGCCGACTCCGTAGAGGAGGAGCTCGGCGGCGGAGTGGTAGTTGATGCCGTAGGTGAAGCCGATGCGCTTCTGGAAGGCGTCCAGGGCCTGGGTCTCGGGCTCGGAGTTCGGGCCGTCACCGCGGTAGGTCTGGCTGGTGGGGTTCGGGGAGGAGCCCTCGTCGTCGTAGCCCCACTTGTAGGCGAAGTTGCGGTTGAGGTCGACGCCGTCGCCGGTGCCGATGGTGCCGTCGCCGTTGTTGTCGCGCAGGTTCTTGCGCCACAGGCGGTTGTCGGTGTTCTCGAACGTGTAGTCGTAGCCGTCGGGGTTGGCCGACAGGAGGAACCACATTTCGGTGGAGTCGACGAGTTTCTTGATCCGCCGGTCCTCGTCGTACTTGTCCAGGTAGTGGTGCATCAGCCGGCGGGTCATCTCCGGGGTGATCCACTCACGTGCGTGCTGGTTGGACATGTAGAGGACGGAGGGCCTGGAGCCGTCCTTCGACTTCTTCGCGTTCTTGGTGAGCTTGAGCGCCAGGATGTCCTGGCCCTTCACGGTCTTGCCGATGGAGACGACCTTGGTGAGGCCGGGGTTCTCCTGCGCGGTCCGCAGGATCTCCTCCCTGAGGCCGCCGCTGCCGCTGTACGGGCGGAAGACGCCGTCGGCCGCGGCCTCGACGCGCTTCTCGGCCCGGGCGGACAGGGTGTGCTCGGCGAGGCCGACGCCCTGCTTCTCCAGTTTCTCGGCCTGCCCGTCGGTCAGGTAGACCTCGACGGTGGCCGTCCCCTTGTCGGGGACCCGCTCACTGAGTTCGTGGCCGTCCTGTCCGGCGGCCAGCAGCAGCGGAACCTGCTCCTGGGTGACGTCCGCGCGGAAGACCTTCACTTCGTCCGCGTCCGGGGTCACCGGGTCCGCGGGTTGTGCCTGGGCGATGGGTGCGAAGCTCGCTCCGCCGATCAGGAGCGCGCCGACGGCGAGGATCGATCTCGCTCTTCGTCTCATGAACCCCCCTAGCTGAAGCCTGTCCGACAGGCTTGAGTCCGCCACAGCAGCGAACAGATGCCAGGCTCATGACACATCATGATCCAGTCAAGAGCGCGGCAGAGACACGCCTGAGCCGGTGGCGGTCACCCAAGTGGGTGCCGGCACCGGCTCGTTGACGTCCCGCGCGAGGACGGTCGGCGTGTGCGAGGAGGGAGCGGTCCTGGTCGGGTCAGCCGACGAGGTTGTCGGCCAGCTCGTCGCTGAGGTTGGCGTCCGTGCCGGGGATGCCGAGGTCCGAGGCCCGCTTGTCGGCCATCGCCAGCAGGCGGCGGATGCGGCCGGCGACGGCGTCCTTGGTCAGCGGCGGGTCGGCGAGGGCGCCCAGCTCCTCCAGGGAGGCCTGCTTGTGCTCCATACGGAGCCGGCCCGCGGCGGCGAGGTGCTCGGGCACGTCGTCGGCGAGGATCTCCAGGGCGCGCTGGACCCGGGCGCCGGCGGCGACGGCGGCGCGCGCCGAGCGGCGCAGGTTGGCGTCGTCGAAGTTGGCGAGGCGGTTGGCGGTGGCGCGGACCTCGCGCCGCAGCCGCCGCTCCTCCCAGGCCAGCACCGAGTCATGGGCGCCGAGCCGGGTGAGCAGGGCACCGATCGCGTCACCGTCCCGGACGACGACCCGGTCCACGCCGCGCACCTCGCGGGCCTTGGCGGGGATCGACAGCCGGCGGGCGGCGCCGACGAGGGCGAGTGCCGCCTCGGGCCCCGGGCAGGTCACCTCCAGGGAGGAGGAACGGCCGGGCTCGGTCAGCGAGCCGTGCGCCAGGAAGGCCCCGCGCCAGGCGGCCTCGGCGTCGCACGTGGCCCCCGAGACCACCTGCGGCGGCAGGCCCCTGATCGGCCGGCCCCGGCCGTCCACCAAACCGGTCTGCCGGGCCAGCTGATCACCGCCCGCAACCACCCGAACGACGTAACGCGAGCCCCGGCGCAGTCCGCCCGGTGCCATCACGATCAGCTCGGAGCTGTGCCCGAAGATCTCCAGAATGTCCTGCTTGAGCCGGCGGGCCGCTCTCGCGGTGTCCAGTTCGGCCTCGATCACGATGCGCCCGCTCACCAGGTGAAGGCCGCCGGCGAACCGCAGAATGGCGGAGACCTCCGCCTTTCTGCAGCAGGTACGGGTGACGGGGAGCCGGGAGATCTCATCCTTCACCGCTGCCGTCATCGCCATGGGCCGATCCTTCCATGCATCCGAAAAATACGGTCGTACGCGGCGGCCAGCAGCTCCGGGTCGTGCCTCGGGGTCCCGTCGGTCCGGGCAACCGGAGCCAGTTCGACCGCGGCGCCGAACCGTTTCGCGGCGTCGGTGAGCGAGTCACGGTCGGGCACGGCGGCCTCGTCGGCCAGCACCACGTCCAGGGCGAGTTTAGGGGCGTGTCGTCCCAAAACCTCCAAATGACGCTGCGGAGAGAAGCCCTCGGTTTCTCCGGGCTGGGGCGCGAGGTTCAAGGAGAGCACCCGGCGTGCCTTCGTCTGGGCGAGCGCGTCCAGCAGATCGGGCACGAGCAGGTGCGGGATGACCGAGGAGAACCAGGAGCCCGGGCCGAGCACCACCCAGTCGGCGTCCAGGACGGCGTCGACCGCCTCGGGCACGGCGGGCGGGTCGTTCGGCACCAGGTGGACGGACTGCACCTCGCCGGGCGTGAGCGCCACGGTCGCCTGCCCGCGCACGGTGTCCACCTCGTCGGGCCGCTCCGGGTCGTGCCCCCGGACCAGGGCCTGGAGCTCCAGCGGCACGGCCGACATGGGCAGCACGCGCCCGTGCGCGCCGAGCAGCTTGCCGACCAGGTCCAGCGCCTGGACGTGGTCGCCGAGCTGCTCCCACAGGGCGACGATCAGCAGATTGCCGACCGCGTGTTCGTGCAGGTCGCCCTGGGACTGGAAGCGGTGCTGGATGACGCGGGCCCAGGTCTGGCCCCAGTCGTCGTCGCCGCACAGCGCGGCCAGCGCCTTGCGCAGGTCGCCGGGTGGCAGGACACCCAGCTCGTCACGGAGGCGCCCGCTGGAACCACCGTCGTCGGCCACGGTGACGACGGCGGTGAGGTCGCCGGTGATCCGGCGCAGTGCGGCGAGCGAGGCGGACAGGCCCATGCCGCCGCCGAGGGCGACGACCTTGGGCTGGGCGCCCCGGCGGCGCGGCTTGCCGCCGCGCGCCTGTTCGGGCCGGGCGGCGCGGGTCTCGGCGGGCCGGCCGCCGCGCCCCTCGGGCACCACCCGGCGCAGCCTGCTCAGCCGCGGAGTACGTCCTGTCATTCCCGTCCCATGTCCCGGTGGACGACCACCGTCTCCACGCCCTCCGCGGCGAGCCGGGCGGCGAGCTTCTCCGACATGGCCACGGACCGGTGCTTGCCGCCGGTACAGCCGACGGCGACGGTCACATAGCGCTTGCCCTCCCGACGGTAACCCGCGGCGATCATCTGGAGCAGCTCGGTGTAGCGGTCGAGGAACTCCTTGGCCCCGGGCTGGTTGAGGACGTAGGAGGACACCTCCTCGTTCAGGCCGGTGAACGGGCGCAGCTCGGGGACCCAGTGCGGGTTGGGCAGGAAGCGCATGTCCACGACCAGGTCGGCGTCGACCGGGAGGCCGTACTTGAAGCCGAAGGACATGACGGTGGCCCGCAGCTCGGGCTCCTCGTCGCCGGCGAACTGGGCGTCCATCTTGGCGCGCAGCTCGTGCACGTTGAGGCTGGAGGTGTCGATCACCAGGTCGGCGTCGCCGCGCAGCTCGCGCAGCAGTTCCCGCTCGGCGGCGATGCCGTCGACGATGCGGCCGTCGCCCTGGAGGGGGTGCGGGCGGCGCACCGACTCGAAGCGGCGCACCAGGGCCTCGTCGGACGACTCCAGGAAGACGATCCTGCGGGTGACACCGCGCGCGTCCAGGTCCGCGAGGGATTCGCGCAGATTGTCGAAGAAGCGCCGGCCGCGGACGTCGACGACGACCGCGATCCGTGCCACGTTGCCCTGCGAGCGGGCGCCGAGCTCCACCATCGTGGGGATCAGCGCGGGCGGGAGGTTGTCGACGACGAACCAGCCGAGGTCCTCCAGACACTTGGCGGCCGTCGAACGGCCGGCCCCGGACATGCCGGAGATGATCACCAGCTCGGGGATGGCCGCCTCGTGCGCCCCGGCTGTTTCCTTGCCCGTACTCACCTGTGCTCCGTCGTCCTGGCGCGGTGCGGAACCGGCCGCCTGCGGGCCCGGCTCCTCACCGGTCGTGCGGTGGGCCTGTTCTCGTC
The DNA here is from genome assembly GCF_001267885.1 of Streptomyces ambofaciens ATCC 23877. NCBI lineage: Bacteria > Bacillati > Actinomycetota > Actinomycetes > Kitasatosporales > Streptomycetaceae > Streptomyces > Streptomyces ambofaciens. The sequence goes on from NZ_CP012382.1 coordinate 2,101,392, forward strand.
CCGCTGTGGGCTGTGCCTGGTGCTCGGTCATCTCTCCTGCCCCCGTCGTTCGTCCGGGGTGCCCGCGGTCACGGGCTCCCCAGGGGCATCCGCCGTCGTCTCGGGTGCCCCGTCCTCGTCATCAATGATCTCTCCCGTCGCCGTGTTCACGGCGGGCGCGGCCGGGGTGGCCGCGGCGAGGGCCACGGCGACGGTCTCGGCCGTCTTGCGGCCTATGCCGGGCACCTCGCAGATCTGGTCGATCGTCGCCGTCCGCAGCTTCTTCACCGATCCGAAGTGCTTGATCAGCGCCTGCTTGCGGGTCTCCCCGAGGCCCGGCACGTCGTCCAGCGGACCGGAGCGGAAGCGCTTGGCGCGCTTCGTGCGCTGGTAGGTGATCGCGAAGCGGTGGGCCTCGTCGCGAACGCGCTGCAAGAGGTACAGGCCCTCGCTGGTGCGGGGCAGGACGACCGGGTCGTCCTCGCCGGGCAGCCAGACCTCCTCCAGTCGCTTGGCGAGGCCGCAGACGGCGATGTCGTCGATGCCCAGCTCGTCCAGGGCCCGCTGGGCCGCCGCGACCTGCGGCCGGCCTCCGTCGACGACGATGAGCTGGGGCGGGTAGGCGAAACGCCTGGGGCGGCCGTCCTCGTCCTTCAGGGCGGGGCCGTCCGTCAGCGGCGCGTCGCCGCCCGCCTCCGCCGCGTCGCTGCCGTTCTCCCCGTCCGCCCACTCGCCGGTCCTCTCCTTGTCGGCGAGGTAGCGGCGGAAGCGGCGGGTGACGACCTCGTGCATGGAACGGACGTCGTCCTGACCGTTGCCGTGCCACAGCTGCGTGTCTCCGGCACGCCCCTTGATCTGGAAGCGCCGGTATTCGCTCTTGCGGGCCAGACCGTCCTCGAAGACGACCATGGAGGCCACCACGTCGTCGCCCTGGAGGTGCGAGATGTCGTAGCACTCGATCCGGAGCGGGGCGCTGTCCAGGCCGAGGGCGTCGGCGATCTCCTCCAGCGCGCGCGAGCGGGTCGTCAGGTCGGAGGCCCGCTTCGTCTTGTGCAGCACGAGGGCCTGCTGGGCGTTGCGCTGGACGGTCTCCATCAACGCCTTCTTGTCGCCGCGCTGCGGGATGCGCAGGGACACGCCGGACCCGCGGCGGTCGGTCAGCCACTGCTGGACCGGCTCCACCGGGTCGGGCAGCGCGGGGACCAGGACCTCCTTGGGGACGGCGTCCCCGGTCTCCTCGCCGTACAGCTGCTGGAGGGCGTGCTCGACGAGGGCGCCGGTGGTGATCTCCTCCACCTTGTCCGTGACCCAGCCGCGCTGGCCGCGCACGCGTCCGCCGCGCACGTGGAAGATCTGGACGGCCGCCTCCAGCTCGTCCTCGGCGACCGCGATCAGGTCGGCGTCGGTCGCGTCGGCGAGCACGACCGCGCTCTTCTCCATCGCCTTCTTCAGGGCCCCGATGTCGTCGCGCAGGCGCGCCGCCCGCTCGTACTCCATCTCCTCGGCCGCGTCGGCCATCTGCCGCTCCAGGCGGCGCAGGTAGGTGCCCGTGCGGCCGGCCATGAAGTCGCAGAACTCGTCGGCCAGGTCCCAGTGGTCGTCGGGGGAGATCCGGTCGACGCACGGGGCCGAGCACTTGCCGATGTAGCCGAGGAGGCAGGGGCGGCCGGTACGGGCGGCGTTCTTGAAGACACCGGCGGAGCAGGTGCGCACCGGGAAGACACGCAGCAGGAGGTCGACCGTGTCGCGGATCGCCCAGGCGTGCCCGTACGGCCCGAAGTAGCGCACGCCCTTCTTCTTGTGGCCGCGCATCACCTGCACGCGCGGGAACTCCTCGTTCATGGTCACCGCGAGGTACGGGTAGCTCTTGTCGTCGCGGTACTTCACGTTGAACCGGGGGTCGTACTCCTTGATCCAGGAGTACTCCAGCTGCAGTGCCTCGACCTCCGTGGACACCACCGTCCACTCCACGGACGCGGCGGTGGTGACCATGGTGCGGGTGCGGGGGTGGAGGTTCGCCAGGTCCTGGAAGTAGCTCGCCAGGCGCTGGCGCAGGCTCTTCGCCTTTCCGACGTAGATCACCCTGCGGTGCTCGTCACGGAACCTGTACACCCCCGGGGTGTCCGGGATCTCTCCCGGCCTGGGGCGGTAGCTGGAGGGGTCGGCCATGACTCACACCCTACTGGCGGGGGCCGACACTCCGGCGGGCCTGTGGACGACGGGGCGGGGGCCTGTGGACGACGGGGCGGGGGCCTGTGGACGACGGGGCGGGGGCCTGTGGACGACGGGGCGGGGCCCCATCGACGACCGGCCGCGGCGCCGGGGGAAGACGGTCCGGGGCCGGTCGGTCACACCGTGTGCCCTCGGGGAGCCGGGCCGGTGCGTTCTCGGCCAGGACCGTGTCGGGGTCGGGCGTCAGGTGTTGTCGGGACTAGATCAACACGCTTCAATGCGGGGGGACTCGGGGCCTCGAAGCGCGGCGGACGGATGTGAGGACCTTCGCGCCGCGACCGGGGGGGGCGGCTCCGGTCGATCCGCGCCGAACGGTCTGACCAGCCGTCGTGAACTTCACAGGAAGGCCCCCGCATGCCGCACGCCACCCAGCCCTTGGACGTCGCCACCGCGGAACTCGACTCGGTGCTGCGCGGTGGCCCCTTCCACGTGGCCCTGCGCGCCGCGATCGCCGCGCGCGGGCTGCCCCTGCAGCGGGTGCAGCACCATCTGTCGCGCCGCGGGGTGAAGGTGGGCGTCACGAGCCTGAGCTACTGGCAGCAGGGCGCCCGGCGCCCGCAGCGTCCGGAGTCGCTGCGGGCCGTGCGGGCTCTGGAGGAGATACTCCAGCTGCCCGAGGAGTCGCTGATACGCCTGCTCGCGGAGACGGACGAGGACACCGTCGCCCGGCGTCCCGCGGCCCGCTCCTACCGAGCCCACGTCGAGGCCTCCTGCGTCCTGGACGGGCTGCTGGCCGAGCTGGACCACCTGCGGTCGGACGGCGGCGTGCACAGCCTCGGGCACCACGAGCGCATCCGGGTGGGAGCGCGGCGCGAGCTCGCCGGCCGCGAGTCGCACCACATCGTCCGCGCCCACCGCGACGGCGTCGACCGCTTCGTCGCCGTCCACCACGGTGACCCGGGGTGCGCCCCCGCGCGGATGACCGTCCACGCCCTGGAGAACTGCCGCACCGGACGTGTCCGCACCCACCACGACACCGGTGTGCTCGTGACGGAGCTGCTCTTCGACACGCGGCTGCGGGCCGGGGACACCCACCTCTTCCGGTACGGGGTCGAGGACGGCACGGCGGGAGTGTCGCGCGAGTACGTCCGGGGGTTCGGCTCGGTGGGCGGGCAGTACGCGCTGCAGGTGCGGTTCGACCCCGCGGCCCTGCCGGCGCGCTGCCACCGGTTCACCCAGCACTCACCGGCGGCTCCGCGCGGCGCCCGCCAGGAACTGCTCCTCAGCGGCCCGCACCACTCCGTGCACCTCGTGGAGCCGCGGGTGCGGTCGGGGCTGCTGGGGATCGGGTGGGAGTGGGACTGAACGGACGGCGCCCGCGCGGACGGCGGGGCGCGGTCAGGTTCCCGGGCTCACCACGATCCGGCCCTGTTTCACCTCGACCGGAAGCTCGACGAGCGCGACGGTCGCCGGGGCGTGCAGCACCTCGCCGGACCGGGCGTCGAACTCGCTGCCGTGGCAGGGACAGACGAGCTTCGCCCCCTCCAGCTTCTTGATGGGGCACCCCGCGTGCGTGCAGACCGTGCTGAACGCCTTCAGGGCGCCGTCCTCTCCCCGGCTGACGACCACGTTCTCGTCCCGGTAGAGCTTGGCCTCTCCCCCGGCGACCGCCCCCTCCGCGCCGAGATCGACGGGCGCGGTCGGCCTGGCGGGCGCCGCGCCGTCGTCGCCCGGCGAGCAGGCGGCGAGACCGAGTCCGGCGACGGGGGTGGCGGCCGCCGAGCGCAGGACGGTACGGCGGCTCGGGAGGGGACGGCCGGGCATGGGAGGTCTCCACAGGTCGGGGGATGTGCAGGCCGACGATATCGGGCACCGGGTTTGTGCCCGCCGGGTGGGTCGCCAGGACATGCGAGGGATGGACTAGCCGCGTAAACGCTTGCGCAAGCGTTTACGCGGCCATGGCCGATGGGATACGGTCCCCAGCGACGCGCCGGGAGGAACACGGAGAGGAACCCGCCGATGGCGACCATGGCCGACGTCGCGCGGAGCGCCGGGGTCTCCGTGGCGACCGTCTCGCACGTGCTCAACGACACCCGTCCGGTGCGGCCGCACACCCGCCAGGCGGTCCTGGACGCCATCGAGGAGCTCGGCTACACGCCCAACACCCTCGCCCGCTCCCTGGTCACCTCCCGCACCCGCTCCATCGGGCTCGCCGTGTCGGCGATCAGCAACCCGTACTTCACGGAGATCCTCCAGGGCGTCGAGGCCGCCGCGCTGGAGCACGGTTACAGCCTCCTCATCGCCGACCCGCACGACGACCCGGTGCACGAGCGCAAGGTCGTCCAGCTGCTGCACGAGCGGCGCGTGGACGGCATGATCGTCGCGCCCTCCGCCGACCCGCGCGACCTCGTCGCCTACCTGGGCCGCCACCGCGTGCCCACCGTGTTCCTCGACCGGGTCGTCGGCACTCCCGAGGGGGACGGCACAGCGCTCTTCGACCAGGTCTGCGCGGAGAGTGCCGAGCCCACGACCCGGCTGGTCACCCATCTCGCCGGGCTCGGCCACCGTCGGATCGGCCTGGTCGCGGGCCGCCCGGGGCTCAGTACCACGCGCGAGCGGATCACCGGTTACCGGCACGGCCTCGCCGCCGCCGGGCTGCCCCACGACGAACGGCTCCTGGTCCACGGCGACTCCGAGGCGGCCGGCGGCGAACGGGCCACGGCGGCCCTGCTGTCCCTGGCGGTACCGCCCACCGCCCTGGTCACCGCCAACAACGCGATGACCATCGGCGCGCTGCGCACCCTGCGGGAGCGCGGCCTGACCGTCCCCGGCGACCTCGCCCTGTGCTGTTTCGACGACTTCGCCTGGGCGGACCTCTTCTCCCCCCGGCTCACCGCCGTGGCGCAGCCCAGCAGGGAGCTCGGCGCGCAGGCCGTCCGGTTGCTCCTGGAGCGCCTCGCCGCACCGGACCGGCCCGCGCGGACCGTCCGGCTGCCCTGCGCCTTCGTCCACCGCACCTCGTGCGGGTGTCCCGAGCGGTCCGGACACACCGCGCAGTCCCCTACCGAGGCCCACGAAAGGAACCCGCAGTGATCGTCGTCGCCGGTGAGGCACTGATCGACCTGGTACCGCAGGGCGCGGGCGCCCTCGCCGCGCTGCGGCCGGCGCTCGGCGGCGGGCCGTACAACACGGCCGTCGCGCTGGGCCGCCTCGGCTCCACCACCGCCTTCTGCTCCCGGGTGTCGTACGACGCCTTCGGCGAGGCGCTGCTGGACCGGCTGCGTGAGACCGGCGTGGACGTCTCACCGGTGCAGCGCGGCCCCGAGCCGACGACACTCGCCGTGGCCTCGGTGGACACGGACGGTTCGGCCGCGTACTCCTTCTACGTCCAGGGGTCGGCCGACCGGCTGTTCACCAAGCCCGGCGCGCTGCCGGACGGCACGCGCGCGGTGTCGTTCGGCACCTGTTCGCTGGTCCTGGAGCCCGGGGCGAGCGCGTACGAGGAGCTGATGCGCGAGACGGCCGAGCGGGGCGTGTTCACGGCGCTGGACCCGAACATCCGGGCCGGTCTGATCCCCGACCCCGAGGCCTACCGGGCCCGGTTCCGCAGCTGGCTGCCGTGGGTGTCACTGCTGAAGCTGTCCGCCGAGGACGCCGAGTGGCTCGGTGGCACCCCTCGGGAGTGGCTGGCCGCGGGCCCGGCCGCGGTCGTGGTGACCCGGGGCGGTGCGGGGCTGACGGTCTTCACCCGTGACGGAGGTGAGCACGCGGTGCCGGGTGAGCGGGTCGAGGTGGTGGACACGATCGGCGCCGGCGACACCGTGAACGCGGCGCTGCTGCACGGCCTCGCGGCCCGGGACGCCCTCGACGGCGACGCCGTGGCCACGCTGGGGGCTGACGGCTGGACCGAGTTGCTGGGCTTCGCCGCCCGTGCGGCGGCGGTCACCTGCTCGCGGGCGGGCGCCGAGCCGCCGTACGCCCACGAAGTGGCCCTCTGACGACGGGGTCGTGACGGGTCGGGTTCGGCGGGCCGGGGCCGGGACAGCGGTCCGGGTCAGCCCGTCGGCCGTACCGCCCGCAGGGCGCCGGGGCGGCGGCCGTTGAGCCGGTCCAGGGCGGCGGCCGTGGTGTCGTCCGCGGGCAGGTGCACGACGATCCGCTGGCCCTCCTCGGGGAGCGCCAGCGTCTCGTGCAGCAACCGCAGCGGCCCGGCCTCCGGGTGCTCGACGTGCTGCGTCCCGACCCGCCGGGGTGCCACGGCCAGGTCGGCGAACCGGTCGGTGAACGGGGCCCCCACCGTCACGGTCAGCTCGTCGGCCAGCTCGGCGACGGACGGGTCCCGCAGCGGGGCCTCGTGCCGGAGCTGGGCGACCAGGTCGTCGGCCATGCGGTCCCAGTCCGGGTAGGCGGCACGGGCGCGCTCGTCGGTGAACAGGTACCGGAGCAGGTTGGGGCGTTCCTCGTCGAGCAGTCCGATCGGGCCGACCAGCCGTGCGTATCCGCCAGTGTGGGCGAGAACGTCGCCGATCCAGTTGAGCACCACGGCGGGGGTGGGCTCCAGACGGTCCAGCACCGCCCGCACGGTGGGTCGCGCGGTCCGGCCGAGCGGTGGGGCCGCGGCACACAGCAGCGGGTCGCCGCCCTCGGCCTCCTTGGTCAGCCGGCGCAGCAGCATCCGGTCCCGCAGCGACAGCTGGAGGGCGTCGGCGAGGGCGCCGAGGACCTGGGCGGACGGGTTGCGGTCGCGTCCCTGTTCCAGCCGGGTGAGGTACTCGACACTGACGCCGGCGAGCGTGGCCAGTTCGGCGCGGCGCAGGCCGGGGGTGCGGCGGCGGGGGCCGACCGGCAACCCCACCTCGACCGGGGTGACGGACTCGCGCCAGGTCCGCAGGAACGTGCCCAACTCGTTGTCGCTCACGTCTGGAACGTACCAAGGTGCGCGGGCGGAAGGGTGGCCCTGCGACTACCACGCTCGGGCCGGTCTCCCTGCCTGGGCGCGACGCGCCCAGGGTGGAGGGCATGACGAATGACACCACCGCCACCGCAAGCGCCACCGCGACCACCGACGCCGTCGCCGCTCCCCTGCCCGTCACCCCTGGTCAGTGGGAGATGGACCCGTTCCACTCCGCCGTGAACTTCACCATCCGCCACCTCGGCATCGCCAAGGTGCGGGGGCGTTTCACCGGGGTGCGGGCCGAACTGTTCGTGGGCGAGCGGGTCGAGGACGTCCGGGTGTCCGCGACGGTCGACCTGGCCACCATCGACACCGGGAACGCCGACCGGGACGCGCACGTGCGCGCCTCCGACCTGCTCGACGTGGAGAAGCGGCCGACGATGACCTACCGCTCGACCCGGGTGTCGGGCGAGGGCGAGGACTGGACCATGGAGGGCGAGCTGACCATCGGCGACGTGACCCGTCCGGTGACGTTCGCCGTGGAGTTCGGCGGGCTGGGAGCCATGCCCGGCGGCGACGGACGGCACGCCGGGTTCGAGGCGACGGGCGAGATCCGGCGCAGCGAGTTCGGCCTGGACTTCGCTCCCGGACTGCTCGGAGAGGTGGTGAAGATCCAGCTCGACATGCAGTTCGTGGAGCCGGCGGGTGCCTGAGCGAGAGCCGAGCGAACGACGCGCCGGGCCCCGCGGAATCGTCCGCGGGACCCGGCGCGTCGCTGTGCCGGCGGGCCGGGCCGCGACCAGGGTGCACTTCGCTCACCCGGAGCGGCCCAGGCTCAGGCCTTGCTCGTCCGCGTCGTCTTCTTCGCGGCGGGCTTGGCGGTCTTGGTCGCGGCCTTGGTCGCCTTGGTGGCGGTCTTCTTCGCCGCCGTGCCGGCGACCGCCTTGGTGGCGGTCTTCTTCGCGGTGGCCTTGGCGGCCACCGTCTTCGCCGCCGCCTTGCGCGGGGCCTTCACGGGGGCGTCGCTGATCCGGTCGGCACCGAGGATGTCCCGCAGGAACTTACCGGTGTGGCTGGCGGGAACGCCCGCGACCTGCTCGGGCGTGCCCTCGGCGACCACCAGGCCTCCGCCGGCGCCGCCCTCGGGGCCCATGTCGACGACCCAGTCGGCGGTCTTGATCACGTCGAGGTTGTGCTCGATGACGATGACCGTGTTGCCCTTGTCGACCAGGCCGGACAGGACCGTCAGCAGCTTGCTGATGTCCTCGAAGTGCAGGCCCGTGGTCGGCTCGTCCAGGACGTAGACCGTGCGCCCGGTGGACCGGCGCTGCAGCTCGCTCGCGAGCTTCACACGCTGCGCCTCACCACCGGACAGGGTGGTCGCGGACTGCCCGAGCCGGACGTACCCGAGCCCGACGTCCTTGAGCGTCTTCATGTGCCGGGAGATCGCGGGGACCGCCTCGAAGAAGTCGGTCGCCTCCTCGATCGGCATGTTCAGGACGTCGGCGATGGACTTGCCCTTGTAGTGGACCTCCAGGGTCTCCCGGTTGTACCGGGCGCCGTGGCAGACCTCGCACGGGACGTAGACGTCCGGGAGGAAGTTCATCTCGATCTTGATCGTGCCGTCGCCCGCGCAGTTCTCGCAGCGGCCGCCCTTGACGTTGAACGAGAACCGGCCGGGCAGGTAGCCGCGGACCTTGGCCTCGGTCGTCTCGGCGAACAGTTTGCGGACGTGGTCGAAGACGCCCGTGTAGGTCGCCGGGTTGGACCGCGGGGTGCGGCCGATCGGCGACTGGTCGACGTGGACCACCTTGTCGACGAGGTCGTCGCCGTCCACGCGCGTGTGCCGGCCCGGGACGCTCCGCGCCCCGTTCAGCTCGCGGGCCAGGTGCGTGTACAGGATGTCGTTGACCAGGGTCGACTTGCCGGAGCCGGAGACACCGGTGACCGCCGTGAACACGCCCAGCGGGAAGGACACGTCGATGTCCTGGAGGTTGTTCTCACGGGCGCCGTGCACGGTCAGCCGCCGGGACGGGTCGAGCGGGCGCCGGATGTCGGGCAGCGGGATGGCCTTCCTGCCGGACAGGTAGGCGCCGGTCTGCGACTCGGTGTTGTCGAGCAGCTCCTTGACGGACCCGCTGTGCACCACCTTGCCGCCGTGCTCGCCCGCGCCGGGGCCGATGTCGACGATCCAGTCGGCGACCTTGATGGTGTCCTCGTCGTGCTCGACGACGATGAGCGTGTTGCCCATGTCGCGCAGGCGTACGAGAGTCTCGATCAGCCGGTGGTTGTCGCGCTGGTGCAGGCCGATGGACGGCTCGTCGAGGACGTACAGGACGCCGACGAGTCCGGAGCCGATCTGCGTGGCCAGGCGGATACGCTGCGCCTCACCGCCGGAGAGGGTGCCGGCCGCCCGGTTCAGCGAGAGGTAGTCCAGGCCGACGTCGACCAGGAACCGCAGCCGTTCGTTGACCTCCTTCAGCACCCGCTCGGCGATCTTCTTGTCGCGGGCGCTGAGCTTCAGCTCGCCCAGGAAGTCCGCGCAGTCGCTGATGGACATCGCCGAGACCTCGGCGATCGACTTGCCCATGACGGTGACCGCGAGGACCAGCGGCTTCAGGCGCGTGCCCTCGCACGTGGGGCAGGGCACCTCGCGCATGTAGCCCTCGAAGCGCTCGCGGCTGGCGTCGCTCTCGGCCTCGCTGTGCCGGCGCTTGACGAAGGGGATCGCCCCCTCGAAGGCCGTGGTGTACCGGCGCTCGCGGCCGTACCGGTTGCGGTAGCGGACCTCCACCTGGGTCTTGTGACCGTTCAGCAGGGCCTTGCGGGCGCGCAGCGGCAGGCCCGCGAAGGGGATGTCCGTGCGGAAGCCGAGGGCGTCCGCGAGTGCGCCGATGAGGCGGCCGAAGTAGTCCTTGGTGTGCCCGTGCGACCAGGGGTGGATGGCGCCCTCGTCGAGCGACTTGTCCTCGTCCGGGACGATCAGCTCGGCGTCGACCTCCATGCGCGTACCGATGCCGGAGCAGTCGGGGCAGGCGCCGAAGGGCGAGTTGAAGGAGAAGGAGCGGGGCTCGAGCTCCTCGAAGGACAGGTCGTCGTACGGGCAGTACAGGTGCTCCGAGTACATGCGCTCGCGCTCGGGGTCGTCCTCGGGGAGGTCTACGAAGTCGAGCACGACCATGCCGCCGGACAGGCCGAGGGCGGTCTCCACGGAGTCGGTCAGCCGACGCTTGGCGGAGTCCTTCACCGTGAGGCGGTCGACGACGACCTCGATGGTGTGCTTCTCCTGCTTCTTCAGCGTGGGCGGGTTGGAGAGCTGGACGGTCTCGCCGTCCACTCGCGCGCGGGAGTACCCCTTGGTCTGGAGATCGGCGAAGAGGTCGACGAACTCGCCCTTGCGCTCGCGCACCAGCGGGGACAGCACCTGGAAGCGGCTGCCTTCCGGCAGCTCCAGGACCCTGTCGACGATGGCCTGCGGCGACTGGCGCGAGATCGGCCGGCTGCACTCCGGGCAGTGCGGCTTGCCGATGCGGGCGAAGAGCAGGCGCAGGTAGTCGTAGACCTCGGTGATGGTGCCGACCGTGGAGCGCGGGTTGCGCGAGGTCGACTTCTGGTCGATGGAGACCGCCGGGGAGAGGCCCTCGATGAAGTCGACGTCCGGCTTGTCCATCTGGCCGAGGAACTGCCGGGCGTAGGAGGAGAGCGACTCCACGTAGCGCCGCTGGCCCTCGGCGAAGATGGTGTCGAAGGCCAGGGAGGACTTGCCCGACCCGGACAGGCCCGTGAAGACGATGAGCGAGTCGCGAGGCAGGTCGAGCGAGACGTTCTTCAGGTTGTGCTCGCGCGCGCCACGGACGATGAGACGGTCGGCCACGCCGGTCCGCACCTTTCTTGAGAGAAGTGACAGGGGCGGGGCCCCCGTCCTTCTCAGACTAGGGGGAGCCACTGACAACGCCGGTCGATTCACCAGTCGTCAACAAACCCCGACTGTCCAGCATGCCCGACGCCGCTTCCGACCATATAGCACGTGCATTCGATTAGCGGACGTCGTCCGTCACCTTCACCCGAAGGTGTGGCGCGGTCTAGGGTCAGCACCATGATTGATCACGCGCATGACCTGGCGTCTGTACGTGACGCTACCGAGCGGCTGCTCATCGCGGTCGGGAAACTGGACAACGCGTCCGTGACGGAGTCGTCACGGCTGCCGGGCTGGACCCGCGGCCATGTCCTCGCCCACCTCGCCAGGAACGCGGACGCCCTCGTGAACGTCTTCGAAGGACGCCCCATGTACGCCTCCGCCGAGGCCCGGGACGCCGACATCGAGCGGGACGCCCCCCGCCCCCTCGACGTCCAGCTCGCCGACGTGCGCGAGAGCGGGGCCCGGTTCCAGGCGGCGGGGGCCGTGCCCGCCGACTGGTCGCGCACCGTGGCGTTGCGCAACGGGGTCACCGACTCGGCCTCCCGGGTCCCGTTCCGGCGGTGGGTCGAGGTGGAGCTGCACCACGTGGACCTGGGCATCGGGTACGAGCTGGAGGATCTTCCGGCGGAGTTCACCGAGCGGGAGACCGCGTTCCTCGCCACCCGGTTCGCCGGGCACCCGGACGTACCGCCCACCCGGCTCACGGACGGCACGCGCGCGTGGAGCACGGGCCGGGAGGCGAGCGCTCCGGAGGTGACCGTCACCGGTCCCCCGGCCGACCTGCTCGGCTGGCTGGCCGGACGTCGCGAGGGGGCCGTGCTGACGGTGGAGGGGGGCCCGCTGCCGTCACTGCCTCCCCTGTGACGCCCGGGAGGCGGTCTTCGGGCCGCCTCCCGACGCTAGGCTGGCCGTCATGACGTACAGCGGAGAGGTGAGGGTCGGCGGCCCCGCCGACGTGCACGAGCTCAAGGACCTGATGATCACCAAGGTCGCGGTCGGCCCGATGAACAACAACGCCTATCTGCTGCGCTGCCGGGCCACCGACGAGCAGCTGCTGATCGACGCGGCCAATGACGCGCACACGCTGCTGGGGTCGATCGGTGACGACGGCATCGCGTCCGTCGTCACCACGCACCGGCACGCGGACCACTGGCAGGCGCTGGCCGAGGTCGTCGCGGCCACCGGCGCCCGCACCCACGCCGGCTGTCATGACGCGGACGGCATCCCCGTGCCGACCGACGTCCTGGTCGACGACGGCGACACGATCCGGGTGGGGCAGGTGGAGCTCACCGCGCGCCACCTCGTCGGACACACACCGGGCTCCATCGCCCTGGTGTACGACGACCCGCACGGGCACCCCCATGTGTTCACGGGAGACTGCCTCTTCCCGGGCGGTGTGGGCAACACCCACAAGGACGCGAAGGCGTTCGCGAGCCTGATCCACGACGTGGAGACCAAGATCTTCGACGCGCTCCCGGACGAGACCTGGGTCTACCCCGGCCACGGCAACGACACCTCCCTCGGCGCGGAACGGCCCCACCTGCCGGAGTGGCACGCACGCGGCTGGTGAACGCCGCGCGCCCCGCGTGCCGCGCGCCCGCACCGATGGGACGGTGCGCGCCGCCGGTTCGCCCGGCACCGTCTCCGGGCGGCGGCCCGGTGTCTCAGGTCCGGGCCCGCCCCTCCCCGGCCAGCGCCGCGATCCGCTCCACGCCGAACAGGTAACCCTGGACACCGCACCCCGCGATCACCCCGTCGGCACGCTGCGAGACGTAGGAGTGGTGCCGGAACGACTCGCGCTGGTGGATGTTGGAGATGTGGACCTCCACCACCGGCAGGCCGTCACAGGTGTTGAGCGCATCCAGGATCGCGACGGACGTGTGCGAGTAGGCGGCGGGGTTGATCACGATCCCGCAGTGGTTCGTCCGGGCCTCGTGGATCCAGTCGACCAGTTCGCCCTCGTGGTTGGACTGCCGGAAGTCCACCGTCCCGCCGTGCGCCGCCGCCGCCTTCACGCACAGGGCCTCGATGTCGGCAAGGGTGTCGGAGCCGTAGATCTCCGGCTGACGCTGACCCAGCAGGTTCAGGTTGGGGCCGTTGAGAATCATGATCGGGGCGTTGGCCAGGGTGCGGGGCACGGTTCCTCCGGTCCGTTCGGGGTGCTGCGGCCCTTGCGCGACCGCTGCTCGGTCCCCGGTTTATCACGGTGCACCGGCGGCCCGGCCGCCCGTACCCTCCGTGCATGGTGCCGATCACTTACCCGCCCAAGCCCTCGTCCGGCGACCGCGTCGCGGTGATATCCCCCGCCTCCGGGCTGCCGGGACTCTTCCCGCGCCCCTACGAGTTGGGGCTGGAGCGGCTGCGCGAGGAGTACGGGCTGAAGCCGGTCGAGTACCCGTCCACCCGGACGATGGGTGCGAAGCCCGCCGAGCGGGCCGCCGACGTCCACGCCGCCTTCGCCGACCCTGAGATCAAGGCCGTGATCGCGTCGATCGGCGGCGACGACCAGATCACCGTGCTGCCGCACCTGGACCGGGAACTGATCCGGGCCAACCCCAAGCCGTTCTTCGGCACGAGCGACAACACGAACCTCCTCGCCTACCTGCGCAACACGGGCATCGTCGGGTACCACGGCGCGAGCGTCATGGTCGAGCTGGGACGTCCCGGAGCCATGCACCCGCAGACCGCCGCGTCACTGCGCGCGGCACTGTTCACCTCGGGCCCCTACGAGCTGCGGCCCGCCGCACGCTGGAACGACGTCGACCGCGACTGGGCCGACCCGGCGACCTTCGACGAGGAGCCCGGGTCACGGCCCGGGTCGGGCTGGTCCTGGGTGAACGCCGAGCGGGTGACCGAGGGACGCAGCTGGGGCGGCTGCCTGGAGATCCTCGGCTGGCTGCTGATGGCCGACCGGGAGATCGCGCGCGACCCGGCGGAGTACGACGGTGGCGTGCTGCTGCTGGAGACCTCCGAGGAGATGCCGAGCGCCGCGGAGGTCTTCCGGACCCTGCGCAACATGGGCGAGCGCGGGTTGCTCCGCCGCTTCGCCGCTCTGTTGATGGCCCGTCCCAAGACGTGGTCCTTCGAACGCCCCCACAGCCCCGAGGAGGGCGCCCGGTACGCGGCGGAGCAGCGCGAGGCGGTCCTGCGGGCCATGCGCGCCTACGCGCCCGATGCCACGATCGTCTTCGACGTGGACTTCGGCCACACCGACCCGCAACTGGTCCTCCCGTACGGCGGGACCGTACGGGTCGACGGGCCCGCCCGGCGCATCACCGTCACCTACTGAACCACCGCCGCTCTTCCTCGTCCTCGTCCTCGTCCTCGTCCTCGTCCCAGGCTCCGCACGTCTAGGGGTTGATCGCGAGTTCCAGATACGCCGCGAACAGCACCAGGTGGACGCCTCCCTGCAGGGGCGTCGCACGGCCCGGCACGACGGTCAGCGAGGCCACCACGACGGTCAGGGCGAGCAGCACCATGTGGGTGGGTCCCAGGCCCAGTACGAGCGGTCCGGAGAGCCACACGGACGCGAGGGCGACCGCCGGGATGGTCAGGCCGATGCTGGCCATCGCCGAGCCGAGGGCCAGGTTCAGGCTGGTCTGCACCCGGTCGCGGCGTGCGGACCGCACCGCGGCGATGGTCTCGGGGAGCAGTACCAGCAGGGCGATGATGACGCCGACGACGGCGTGGTGCAGTCCCGCGGCCGCCACGCCCTCCTCGATGGTGGGCGAGACCCCCTTCGCCAGACCGACCACGCCGATCAGGGCCAGGCCCAGCAGCCCCAGGCTGAGCAGCGCCGTACGGGCGGACGGGGCGTGGGCGTGCTCCTCGAAGGTGATCACCTCGCCCTGCCGGGTGATCGGCAGGAAGTAGTCACGGTGCCGCACCGTGAGGGTCGCGATGAACAGGCCGTAGAGGATCAGCGAGGAGATCGCGGCGAACGTCAGCTGCACGGTGGAGAACTCCGGGCCGGGCGCGCTGGTGGTGAACGTGGGCAGCACCAGGCTGAGTGTGGCCAGGGTCGCGACCGTCGCGAGGGCGGCGCCGGTGCCCTCCGGGTTGAACACCGCGATCCCGTGGCGCAGTGAGGCGACCAGGAGGCTGAGACCGACCACGCCGTTACAGGTGATCATGACGGCCGCGAAGACCGTGTCCCTGGCCAGGGTCGCGCCCTTGTCGCCGCCGTCCGCCATGAGGGTCACGATCAGCGCGACCTCGATGACCGTGACGGCGACCGCGAGGACCAGGGACCCGAAGGGTTCTCCCACCCGGTGGGCGACCACCTCCGCGTGGTGCACGGCGGCCAGCACGGCCGCCGCGAGCACGATCGTCAGGAGCGCCACGATCCCGCCGGGCAGATCCCGGCCCCAGGTGAAGGCCAGCAGCAGGACCGCCGCCACGGGAGTGACGGTCGTCCACTGTGCGAGGAGATCCCTGGGACGACTGACCATGCGGCGATCGTCGCAGAGGGCTACGACACTCGCACTCCCTGTCATGCGGACCGGGGGCGCGTCCCCTCATCCGTCACACGGCCTCACGGGCCGGCGTGCACCACCCGGAACGGCCGCCGTCCACGGCGCCGACAGGAGCGGCGGACGGCTCCTCGCCGCCCGCCGCTCCCGGTGGTGCTCGCTACGCCCGGCTGGGGGCCGTGCGCGGTCAGGCCTCGACGCTGTCCTTCGGAGCCTCGTCGCTCCCGGTGGCAGCGGCTTCGGCCTCGGCCTGCTTCTTGGAGGCCCGGAGGCTGGTGATCGTGGTGACGATCAGGACGGAGCAGATCACGCCGAGGGAGACCGGGATGCTGATCTCGGGGACGTGGACCCCGGACTCGTGCAGGGCGTGCAGCACCAGCTTGACGCCGATGAAGCCCAGGATGACCGACAGACCGTAGGAGAGGTGCACCAGCTTCCTCAGCAGGCCGCCGAGGAGGAAGTACAGCTGTCGCAGACCCATCAGGGCGAACGCGTTGGCCGTGAACACGATGTACGGGTCCTGGGTCAGGCCGAAGATCGCCGGGATGGAGTCGAGCGCGAAGAGCACGTCGGTGGTGCCGATCGCGAGCATCACGACCAGCATCGGGGTCATGACGCGCTTGCCGTTCTGCTCGATCCACAGCTTGGTGCCGTGGTAGCGGTCGGCGACGCCGAAGCGGCGCTCGGCCGCCTTGAGCAGCTTGTTCTCCTCGAACTCCTCGTCCTCCTCGTCGGCACGGGCCTCCTGGATGAGCTTCCAGGCCGTGTAGATGAGGAAGGCGCCGAAGATGTAGAAGACCCAGGCGAAGTTGGCGATGATCGCGGCACCCGCCGCGATGAAGACGGTCCTGAGGACCAGGGCGATGAGGACACCGATGAGGAGCACTCGCTGCTGGTACTGCGAGGGCACCGCGAACTTCGCCATGATCAGGATGAAGACGAAGAGGTTGTCCACACTCAGGGACTTCTCGGTGATGAAGCCCGCGAAGAACTCGCCGGCGGGCTGGCCGCCGCCGAAGATGAGCAGGCCGACCCCGAAGAGGCCCGCCAGGGCGATCCAGACGGCCGTCCAGATCCCCGCTTCCTTGATCGATACGTCGTGCGGCTTGCGGCCGATGAAGAAGTCGGCCCCGATCAGGGCGGCGAGGCCCACGACGGTCAGGACCCACAGGGTCACGGAAACTTCCACTACTACGCCTCCGGCAGTACGTCACACGGCAGATGTCAGCGTCGTCGCTGCCGGAGGTCTCTTCCACCCGGGTCCGGGACGCATGACGCGTTCGGAACTCGCGGGCCGACGCCCCGGGATCTGGCCTGATCCGTATTGACGGGTACGCCGCACAGACAGGGAGTACTCCCCTCCGTACGGACGAC
Organism: Streptomyces ambofaciens ATCC 23877; assembly: GCF_001267885.1. Classification (NCBI taxonomy): domain Bacteria; kingdom Bacillati; phylum Actinomycetota; class Actinomycetes; order Kitasatosporales; family Streptomycetaceae; genus Streptomyces; species Streptomyces ambofaciens. Next base: position 2,118,202 of record NZ_CP012382.1, read on the forward strand.
AGTACCCCATTCCCCAAGGGAAGGTAAAGAGATTCGCAAATTAAGCTCAAAAGGCCAGGTAGAGCGCCGTCACCGATCCCACGAACGGCGGGCCGCGGCGACCTGGGAGAGCACGTGCCGGAGGACCTGACTGCCGGGCGGCACGAGTGAGGGCTCGTACGTCCACGCGTGCCCCACCCACGGGTCGGCGAGGTGGTCGTCGGCCACCGGCGTCAGCCGGAGCAGCGAGCGCCACAGCGGATCGAGCAGCGGCCCGTACCCGGCCGAGTCCTCACGGTCGGCGACCATCATCAGGTGGACCCCGACGGCGGGCCCTTCGTCCGCGAGGTACCGCAGCTGGTTCACCGCCCGGTCGTCGAAGCCGTGCGGGAAGTCATGGACGATCAGGAGCTGCTGGGAGGTGTCGAGCCCGGGAGGGAGCGCGTCGGGGGCGCCGCCGCGCAACGCCATCTGCACGAGATCGACGCGCTGGGTGAGGCGCGCGAGCACGTCAGCCGTGCCGGCGGCTCCCAGGGCGGGCGGGGCGGCGAGCACCCCGCTCTGCGTCAGGGGTGCCAGTGCCTGCGTGCCCGACCCGGCCGGATCGATGACGTGCACGGTGAACTCGCCCGCCGGATACACGGCGAGCAGCCGCGCCGCGTGGGCGACCGCCGTCTCCAGGCCCAGACTCCGCATCTCGTGGGAGTCGGCGAACGAACCGTCGAGCGAGGCGGAACGCCCGCTGTCGATCCACAGCCCGCGCTCCAGCGGCAGCCGGACCAGCAGGGGGATGCGTATGCGCTCGGCCTCGGGCAGGTGGAGGTCACCCAGCCGCAGGGCCATGGGGATCTCCATCGGTACGCGGTAGGCGTGCCAGACGGGGCTGTCCCAGCTCGCGAAGGCCATCGGCAGGGCGGGCTCGACGACGTCCGCCTCGGCGGCGAGCTGGGCGACGTCCCGGTCGAGGGCCTCCTGGGCCTGGGACACGAGCTGCCCGTACCGCGCGCGGGCCGCCTCCCGGGCGGCGTCGCCCTGACCGCCGATCCGGCTGCGCGGGTCGGACAGGACCTGGTCGAGCTCCTTCTCCATCCGGGAGTCGGCGAAGTCCACGGCGCTGCGGTACGCGGCCGTGGACCGGGCCAGATCCTCGAACATGCCCCACACCTGGTTGTAGAGCCGCTCCTCCATGGACCACCCGGTGGCATCGCCCGCGACGGGCGGCGCCGGCTGTCCCGGTGCGGCCGGGGGCGCGGTCGGCGGCGGAGGGGGCGGAGCGGCGTTCTGCCGGCGTGGGTGGCTGTAGTCGATGGAGCCACCACCCGTGGGCGTGGACGGCCGACCGGCGGTGGAGGGGTCCCCCGGTCCGCCGGGGTGCGGCTGTTGCATCCCTTGCTGCGGCGCGGTGGCGGGGGTCTGCGGGCCGGGAGCGGGCTCGGGGTCGTACGGGGAGACCGGTGGTACGGGGCCCGTGGCACCGTGGGGTGCGGCGGCGCCGTGGTCCGGGCCGTGCGCCGGTGCGGTGGTCTGCCGGGGACGGTCGCCGTCGGCGGTACGAGCCGGAGGCGCCGGCACGGACCGGGCCAGGCCGCCGGCCACCGCTTCGTGGATGCTCCCGGCGAGCTGGTGGGCCTCGGGCAGGTTCTGGTCGGTGAGGAGCTCGGCGATGCCTCCGGCGTAGCCTTGGCCGACGGCCCGCACCTTCCAGGCGCCCTGCCGCCGGTAGAGCTCCACCGCGACGACGGCGGACTCCGCCTCCAGACCGGTGATGGTGTAACTGGCGACCTCGTCGCCGTCGAGACCCGTGACGGCGACGAAGGGGGCGGCGACGGCCCCGAAGCGGGCCGGACCGCTCCCGGCCGCGGGCAGGGCGAGCAGCACGCTGACCCGGTGCACGGCGTCCGGCACGGCGTCCAGGTCCACCGCGAGGCGGTGATCGGCGGCGGCCTGCCGGGAGACCTCCAGGCCGGGCAGAGTGGGCGTGCCCGGGTGGGCCACCCACTCGACGCCGTGGACCCTGCCGTTCTCGTCGCCGAGCGTGGCCCCGGCCACGACCGGTGTGCCGGCCGAGATCCGGATCTCCAGACGGGCCCGGGGAAGCGGGTGGTTCTGTCCCCGCGTCAGCTCGGCCGTCATCGCCTGTCCCCCTGCGTCACTCGTGCGTCACTCGTGATGTCGTCCGGCGTGCGCCCGTCCCGCCTGCCGGTTCCGCCTACCGGACCGCCCGTGCGTGGCGGCTGCTACAGGACCGGCAGGATCGCCGGCATCAGGTCCTGGAAGGTGCGGCCGTTGGCCGGGGAACCGATCGCGGTCATCGCCCAGCCCTGGCCCGCCCGGTGCACCTTGGCCATGATCTGGGCCGTGTAGGCGCCGCCGCCGGCCAGCGTGTAGCGGGCGAGCTCCTGGCCGTTGGTCTCGTCGACCAGGCGGCAGAAGGCGTTCTGCACCTCCTGGAAGGTCTGGCCCGTGAAGCTGTTCACGGTGAAGACGATCTGGTCGATGTGGACCGGGAGGCGCTGGAGGTCGACGAGGATCGCCTCGTCGTCCCCGCCCTGGCCGACGCCGCCGACGAGGTTGTCCCCGGTGTGGCGCACGGAGCCGTCGTCGCTCACCAGGTGGCGGAAGAAGACGACGTCGACCGGCTGCTTGTCGGCGAACAGGACAGCGGAGGCGTCCAGGTCGATCTCCCTGGTGCGCGAGCCGAACAGGCCGCGCCGCGGAGCCGCCTGCCAGCCGAGACCCATGCGCACCGACGTCAGGCTGCCGCCGTCGTTCTTCTGCAGACTGATGGCCTGACCCTTGGTCATGTTGACGGTCACGCGCTGATCCCCTCTCGGACTGTCCCCTGTTGCCGCGGCGCCCGCGGTTGACCAGAACCCTACGCAGGGGCACCGACAGCGCCCCACCCGGGAACGCACTTTGTGTCGGTCTTGCAACACAGTGCGTGCCGGGCGGGCCGTCAGGCCAGACCGGCCTCCTTCATCTGGCGCAGTTCCTTCTTCATCTCGGACACCTCGTCGCGCAGGCGGGCCGCGATCTCGAACTGGAGGTCCGCGGCGGCCGCCCGCATACGGGTCGTGAGGTCCTCGATCTGCCCGGCGAGCTCCGCCGCGGGGCGGTCGGTGACCGCCGTCTCCTTGGCCTTGCCCTTGCCCGCCTTGGGGCCGGCCGGCGTCTGGCCGCCGAGGGCGGGTACGGGTGCCTTGGCCCCCTTGCCGTCCTTCGACTGGCGGTAGCCGGAGCCGAGCAGTTGCTCGGTGTCGATGTCCTCCCGGGCGATCTGCGCGACGATGTCGTTGATCTTCTTGCGGAGCGGCTGCGGGTCGATGCCGTTCGCCTTGTTGTACGCGATCTGCTTCTCGCGGCGGCGATTGGTCTCGTCGATGGCCCTCTCCATCGCCGGCGTGATCTTGTCGGCGTACATGTGGACCTGTCCGGAGACGTTGCGCGCCGCGCGGCCGATGGTCTGGATCAGTGACGTGCCGGAGCGCAGGAAGCCCTCCTTGTCGGCGTCGAGAATCGCCACGAGGGAGACCTCCGGCAGGTCGAGTCCCTCCCGCAGGAGGTTGATGCCGACCAGGACGTCGTACTCGCCGGCGCGCAGCTCGCGCAGCAGCTCCACGCGGCGCAGCGTGTCGACGTCGCTGTGCAGGTAGCGGACCTGGATGCCGAGCTCCAGGAAGTAGTCGGTGAGGTCCTCGGCCATCTTCTTGGTGAGCGTGGTGACCAGGACGCGCTCGTCCTTCTCGGTCCGCTGACGGATCTCGTGCACGAGGTCGTCGATCTGGCCCTCGGTGGACTTGACGACGACCTGCGGGTCGACGAGGCCCGTGGGCCGGATGATCTGCTCGACGGCGCCGTCCGCACGCGAGAGCTCGTAGGCGCCCGGCGTGGCCGACAGGTAGACGGTCTGCCCGACGCGCCCCTGGAACTCCTCCCACTTCAGTGGACGGTTGTCGAGCGCGGAGGGCAGTCGGAAGCCGTGGTCGACCAGGGTCCGCTTGCGGGAGGCGTCGCCCTCGTACATCGCGCCGATCTGCGGGACGGTGACGTGCGACTCGTCGATCACGAGCAGGAAGTCGTCCGGGAAGTAGTCCAGCAGGGTGTTCGGCGGGGAGCCGGGCAGGCGGCCGTCGAAGTGCATGGAGTAGTTCTCGACGCCGGAGCAGGAGCCGATCTGGCGGAGCATCTCCAGGTCGTACGTCGTGCGCATCCGCAGTCGCTGGGCCTCCAGGAGCTTGCCCTGCTGCTCCAGCTCGGTCAGGCGCTCCGTCAGCTCCTTCTCGATGTCGTTGACGGCCCGCTCCAGGCGCTCCGGGCCCGCGACGTAGTGGGAGGCCGGGAAGACGTACAGCTGCTGGTCGTCGCTGATGATCTCGCCGGTGACCGGGTGGAGCGTGGACAGGGCCTCGATCTCGTCGCCGAACATCTCGATGCGGACGGCGAGCTCCTCGTAGACCGGGAAGATCTCGATGGTGTCGCCGCGCACCCGGAAGGTGCCGCGGGTGAAGGCCATGTCGTTGCGCGTGTACTGGATGTCCACGAAGCGGCGCAGCAGCTCGTCCCGGTCGTGCTCCTCGCCGACCCGGAGGGGGACCATGCGGTCCACGTACTCCTGCGGGGTGCCCAGACCGTAGATGCAGGAGACGGAGGCGACCACGACGACGTCACGGCGGGTGAGCAGCGAGTTGGTCGCGGAGTGGCGCAGCCGTTCCACCTCCTCGTTGATCGAGGAGTCCTTCTCGATGTAGGTGTCCGACTGCGGGACGTAGGCCTCGGGCTGGTAGTAGTCGTAGTACGAGACGAAGTACTCGACGGCGTTGTTCGGCAGGAGCTCGCGGAACTCGTTCGCCAGCTGGGCGGCCAGCGTCTTGTTCGGCGCCATCACGAGGGTCGGGCGCTGGAGCTTCTCGATCATCCACGCGGTGGTGGCGGACTTGCCGGTACCGGTGGCGCCGAGCAGGACGACGTCCTTCTCGCCGGCCTGGACGCGCCGGGCCAGCTCGGCGATGGCCGCCGGCTGGTCGCCGTTGGGCTGGTAGGGGCTGACGACCTCGAAGGGCGCCACCGTGCGTTCGATGTGAGAGACGGGCCGCATGGGTTCCACCGTACGACCCCGCACTGACAACGGGTCCGGATCAGCGGTTCTGCGGGGTGCGGGAGCGCCGGTGGACGAGGGTGCGGCGGGTGTGGTGCGGGGAGTGGTGGGCCGCGGGATGGCGGGTCCGGTGCGGCGGCTCGGGGTGGGCGGGGACGCCCGGTTTCCGGTCCAGCGGGACGTCGGCGGGCTGCCCCGTGACCATCAGCGGGTCGAACATCACCACGACGCCGGCGAGGAGCAGGAAGGCGAGGGGACCGATCAGCATGGGAGCCAGCAGTTCGGCGGGCGATCCGCCGGAGGCCGGATCGGTGGTGCCGTGGACGTGGACCTCCAGGGCGGCCATGCCCGTGTAGTGCATGCCGGTGACGGCCAGCCCCATGACGAGGCTGGCACCGACGCTCCACAGGAACCCCCGGATCTGTCCGGCCGCCCACAGGGCGGCCGTGGCGGCGGCCATGGCAATGGCGACGGACACGGCGACGGTGAGGGTGTTGTACGTCAGCTGCCCGTCCAGGCGCATGCCGGCCATTCCGAGGTAGTGCATCGAGGCGATGCCCAGGCCCGTGATGGTGCCGCCGGTGAAGAGGGCCGTTCCCCGCGCCCCCCGGTAGCCGACGATGAAGATCCCGATGCCCACCATGACGATGGCGACGGCCAGGCTGGCGAAGGTCATCAGCCAGTCGTAGCGGATCGGCGTGTGTTCGATCGTGAACCCCATCATCGCGATGAAGTGCATCGTCCAGATGCCCGAGCCGATCGCCGCCGAGCCGAGGGCGAGCCACCCGGGACGCCAGGACCGGGTGACCCTCATGGACCTGGTGGTGCAGCGCAGCCCGAGGGCACCGCCGAGACAGGCCATGAGGTAGGCCACCAGCGGTGTGACGAGTCCGTAGTTGAATCCGTCGACCGTGCCTTGCATGTGCGGCTGCCCTTCCGCCTTCTTACGCCCCGGGTCACGCCCCGGAATGTCCTGATGTGCGCCCCTCCCGGGACCGCGCGAACGATCAGGGTCGAGTGCAGAGAGTATGACTCCCACCGGAATGGTCGAACGATTCTCCGGCAAAGAATCACGGGCCTGCCCCACTTGTGCGGTCCCGGTGAGCGGAGTTGAGCGACTCCATTCAGCCTGTGGCCATTCTGCACCCCTCTCCCGTTGACCCTCCGGTGTCACAGTGATGCTGTCCGTGATCGCTCGACGCGAGGAGTACGCATGCACGCGCGCGCAGTTGCCGTCACGACCACCGCGCTCCTGGGGGTCGCCCTGCTCGCCCCCCTCTCGCACGCCCGGGCCGCCCACGCCGATGACGCCGACGGGCCCTCGGTCATCGCCCACAGGGGTGCCTCCGGGTATGCGCCGGAGAACACCCTGGCCGCCGTCGACAAGGCGGCCGAGCTGGGCATCCGCTGGGTGGAGAACGACGTCCAGCGCACCAAGGACGGCCGGCTCGTCGTCCTCCACGACAACAGCCTGCGGCGTACGACCGACGTGGAGGAGGTCTTTCCCGACCGGGCCCCCTGGAACGTGAAGGACTTCACCGCCGCCGAGATCGCGCGACTGGACGCGGGCAGCTGGTTCGGTTCCGAGTACGCGGGCGCGCGGGTGCCGACGCTGGAGCAGTTCGTGGACCGCCTGGAGCACCACCACCAGAAGCTGCTGCTGGAGCTCAAGAGCCCGGGCCTGTATCCGGGCATCGAGCAGCAGACGCTCAAGGTGCTCGCCAACGAGGGCTGGCTCGACCGGCACCACGTGGCCGGGCGTCTGGTCGTGCAGAGCTTCGACGCCGACAGCATCCGGACCGTCCACGGCCTCAAGCCCGCCGTGAAGACCGGGTTCCTCGGCACACCGCCGGTATCGGATCTGCCCGAGTACGCGGAGTTCACCGACCAGATCAACCCCTCCTACGGCTCGCTCTCCATGAGTTACGTCTCCTCCGTCCACGCGTTCACGGGGCCGCACGGCCGGCCGATGGAGGTCCTCACCTGGACGGTCGACGCCGCGGACACCGCCCGGCTGGTCGCGGGGTACGGCGTCGACGGCATCATCACGAACAGGCCGGACGTCGTGCGGGACGCCGTGGGCGAGGCGGAGGACACCGTCCGCGGCTGAACCCGACCGGCCCGGGGTCTCGGGGCGTTCTCGTCCCCGAGGCCCCGGGCTCTGTCAGTGGCCGGCCGTACGGTGGGCGCATGGACAGCCATGGGCAGTACGCGCAGCAGGTCGTGTGGACCGTCGTCGACACCGGCATCGGTCCGCTGCTGCTGGCCGCCACCCGCGACGGTCTGGTCAACGTCGTGTTCCACGCCACCGGGACCACGCGTGAGCGGGCGCTCGAACGGCTCGCGGCCCGCCTGGGCACGGACCCCGTCGAAGCGCCCGGCTCCCCGCTGCTGGCCGAGGCGATACGCCAGGTGACGGCGTACTTCGCGGGCGCGCGACGCGACTTCGACCTGTCGCTGGACTGGTCGCTGATCTCGGGTTTCAACCGGGAGGTGCTGCGCGAGCTGGCTTCCGGCGTTCCGTACGGCTCGGTCGTCGGCTACGGCGATCTGGCGAGCCGGGTGGGTCAGCCCGCTGCCGCCCAGGCGGTGGGCATGGCCATGGGGGCCAACCCGCTGCCCGTCGTGGTGCCGTGCCACCGGGTCGTCGAGAGCGGCGGACGCCTCGGCGGGTTCGGGGGCGGGGTGGACACCAAGCGACAGCTCCTCGCCCTGGAGGGTGTGCTGCCCGAGCCGCTGTTCTGAGGGCCGGCCGCCCGGCGGGTCATTCGTAGTGCCGGGCCTCGACGATGTTGCCGTCCGGGTCACCGAAGTAGAAGCTGCGCCGGGCCAGGCCGCGCGCGCCGTAGGAGTCGTAGGAGAGTTCCGAGACCGGAACCGCCTGCTCTTCCAGGCGGGCGCGCAGTGCCTCGAAGTCGTGCGGTGACAGTGCCAGGCAGATGTGGTTGACGGGATGGCCCGCGCTGCTGTCGGCGCCCGGGACCATTCTCATGCGGTCCGCCAGTGAGTGCGGCGCGAGGTCGAGGATGGTCTCGTCGTTGAGGCGCACGGAGGGGAAGCTCACGGTCCCCGCCGTGTACTCGGTGATCCGCAGCGGTTGCGTGCCGAGGGTCTTCTCGTAGAAGTCGGCCGCGGCGATCGGGTCGCGCACCCAGAGGACGACATGGTCGAGACGTGTCGTGTGGTCCGTCATGGTTCCCCGGCTGGTCGTCCGACGTGGGGGCCGCAAGGGCTCGCCCGGGGTCCGTGCGGGGTTTGGTCCGGTCCCCGGCCCGCCAGAGATGAGGGGAACCGACGGACAGGAGGCGGACACGTGGTGCTGGTGGTGTCGGAAGAGGTACGGGCGGCGGTCGACGCGCGTCATCCCGTGGTGGCCCTGGAGTCCACGATCATCGCGCACGGGCTGCCGCGCCCGCGCAATCTGCGGGTGGCGCGGGAGCTGGAGGAGGCGGTTCGCCGGGAGGGTGCCGTACCGGCGACGATCGCCGTGCTGGACGGGCGGCCTCACGTGGGCCTGGACGAGGAGCAGCTGGAGCGGGTCGCGAGCGAGGACGGCATCCGCAAGCTCGGCCACCGTGACCTGCCCCTCGCCGTGGCGGCCGGCGCGAGCGGGGCGACCACCGTGTCGGCGACCGCCCTGCTGGCCGCTCTGGCGGGCATACGGGTCTTCGCGACCGGTGGACTCGGCGGCGTTCACCGGGAGTGGACGGTGACGCAGGACGAGTCGGCCGATCTGGGTCTGCTGGCCCGTACCCGGATCACGGTGGTCTGCGCGGGCGTGAAGTCCATTCTGGACGTACCGGCGACCCTGCAGCGGCTGGAGACACTGGGAGTGGCCGTGGCCGGTTACGGCACCGACCGCTTCCCCGGCTTCTACCTGTCCGACTCGGGGCATCCGGTGGACTGGACGCTGGACGGCCCGGAGCAGGTGGCGGCCGTCATGCGGGCACAGGACGCGCTCGGTGGGCCGCGGTCCGCGCTCGTGGTCGCCAACCCCGTCCCCGAGGAGGAGCAGCTCGACCCCGTGCTGCACGCGCGGGTACTGGCCGACGCGCTGCACGCGTGCGAGCAGGAGGGGATCACGGGCCAGGCGGTGACCCCCTTCCTGCTCGACCATCTGGTACGGCACACGGACGGCGCCTCGCTGCACGCCAACCTGGCGGCGGTCCGCGGAAACGTGCGCCTGGCGGCACGCATCGCGGCAGCGTGGGCGGGAGCGTGACCGCGGGGCACGGCGGCGCCCTGCTGGTGGTCGGCGACGTCGTCACGGACGTCGTCGCCCGGTACCGGGGGCCGCTGTCCGCCGGCACGGACACGGCCGCCTCGATCCACCGGCTGCCCGGCGGCGCGGGCGCCAACGTGGCGTGCTGGGCCGTGTACGGCGGCTGCGGGGACGTACGGCTGCTGGGGCGGGTGGGCGCCGACGCGGCGGCCTGGCACGAGCGGGAACTGGCGGCCCGTGGTGTGCGCCCCCTTCTCGTCGTCGACGCGGCGGCCCCGACGGGTACGGTGATCTGCCTGGTCGACACGGGCGCCGCGGCCGAGCGGACGTTCCTCACGGACAGCGGGGCGTCGTCGCGGATCGGGCCCGAGGACTGGTCGGACGCGCTGCTCGACGGCGTCGCCCGGCTGCACCTGTCCGGTTATCTCCTGTTCTCGGAGCCGAGCCGCGCTCTGGTGGAGGTCGCCCTGGCCGCGGCACGCGCACGACGGGTGCCGGTCAGCCTGGACCCGGCGTCGGCGGGATTCCTCTCCGGGCTGGGCGTCGACCGTTTCCTCGACCTGGTCGAGGGCCTGGACGTCCTGCTGCCCAGCCGTGACGAGGCGTGCCTGCTCACCGGGCTTTTGGATCCGGCGGACTCGGCGGCGAAGCTCAGCCGGCACGTGCCCTCGGTGATCGTCAAGCAGGGCGCGGAAGGGGCGTTGGTGGCCCGGTCCGGCGTCGTATGTGCGCGGGTCCCCGCCGCACCGGCGTCGCCGCGGGACAGTACCGGCGCCGGCGACGCGTTCACCGGCGCGTTCCTCGCGGCCCTGATCGCCGGTGCGGGGCCCGAGGACGCGGCTGTCGCGGGGTGCCGGGCGGGAGCCGAGGCGGTCGTACGGGTGGGCGCGAGACCTCCGCGGGCGGCGGGATGACGGCCGGCCGGTGCACGGGCCGGGAGGACGGGGTACGGGCTACGGCGGTGCGCCGTCGGCACGTCCCGATCCATGGGCTCGGTGGCGGTCGGCGGGGCCACGGTGCGTCCGGGGACCGACCGGTTCGCGGTGCTCCGCTCCACACGGCCGAGGACGGAGACCGCGGTGGACCCGGGCCGTGGCCGCCTACGCCTTGCGTCCCCACGCCGAGATCATCGGAGCCGTCGCGAGATCCATGGTGCCGGAGGCGACGTTCGCGAGGTGACGGTCGATGTCCTCGTGGGTGGCCACCCCGGCGCCGACCAGTTGGTCGCGGACCTGACGGATCGTCGCTGCTTCGAGGGCGGCGCACGCCGGCGAGGTGACCGGGAAGTGGGCATCGGCCTCCACACGGCACAGCCCCGCCTCCCGGAGCAGGCGTGGGAGCCGTCGGCCGTAGGAGAGATCGGCGCCGCGACGGGTCAGCAGGTGGCGGAAGCCGTGCCGGAGCCGGTTCGCCAACTGCTGTTCGGGGCCGTGCTCGTCGGGGCAGAGCAGGGGCTGCAGAGCGGGGTCGGCGTCCTCGACCAGGAGGCGGCCGCCCGGACGGAGGGCCTCGACCATGGACCGCAACGCGCGTTCCCGGTCCGGGACGTGCACGAGGACGAGCCGGGCGTGCACCAGGTCGAAGCCCTCCCCCGGCGGTTCCTCCGCGCCCACGTCGTGGACGCGTACCTCGACCGGCGGGCGGCCGGCCGGAGCGACCCGGGAGGTGTCGATGTCGGTCGCGAGGACCCGGCCGGTCGGTCCCACCTTCTTGGCCAGCCAGGACACCACCGAGGTGCCTCCGGCTCCGACCTCCCAGCAACGCCAGCCGGGTCCCACGCCGAGCGCCAGGAGGTGCCGGAACGTCGTCGGGTCGAAGAGGGTGGCGAAGGCGTCGAAGCGGTCCGCCGCCTCGGCCTGCCGGTTGTCGAGAAGGTATCCGTCGGCTCGCGTCATGCGGCGATCATCCCAGTTGTCCGGTCTGCCTGAAGCGGTCGACGCTCCGACGCGGCGTCCCTCCGAACCGGCCGCGGGCCGCGTCTGGTCCGGGGCGGGACGGGCCGGGTCCGGGGGCGGGGGCGGGCCGGGTCCGGGGGCGGGGCGGGCCAGGTCCGGGGGGCGGGGCGGGGCCCGGGATGACCGGGCCGTGGCAGGGCCTGGTCCGGCGCGAACGGCCTGTCCACAGCCGGGAACAAAGCGGAACGCTCCCCTTCCACAGGCGCGTCCGCCCCTCCCGCCGGCCTGGCAGACTGGCGCACCAAGGCGCGGGAAGCATGGCGCGAGGGGACCCACGCGAGGGGACATGGATGACGATGGCTGGGAATCTACGGAAGGTCACGGCCCTGGGGAGGGTCGGTGGTCTCCGCAAGGTGGCGCGGCTGGCCCGGCGCCGCCCCCGTGTGGACCTGAGCCATCCCGCCCGCTCCCCGCTGGGTTCCTCGGTGGTGAACTGCGTGACGTACCGGGACGGTGTCCGCACCCCCGAGGGCGGCGATCCGGTCGAGGCCGTGACGCGGATGCGCAAGCGAGGAGCCGGTTTCGTCTGGCTGGGGCTGCACGAGCCGACGGATCAGGAGTTCGCGGGCGTCGCCGAGCTCTTCGACCTGCATCCGCTGGCGGTCGAGGACGCGATCGAGGCTCACCAGCGCCCCAAGGTCGAGCGGTACGGGGAGACGCTGTTCGCCGTGTTCAAGACGGTCTGCTACGTGGAGCACGAGGAACTCACGGCCACGAGCGAGGTGGTGAGCACCGGCGAGATCATGGTCTTCGTCGGCCAGGACTTCGTGGTCACCGTGCGGCACGGGATGCACGGCTCCCTGGGACCCCTGCGGGAAGGGCTGGAGTCCGACCCCGCCCAGCTCGCCAAGGGACCGTCCACGGTGCTGCACGCGATCGCGGACCATGTGGTGGACGACTTCCTCAGCGTCATCGAGGCGTTCCAGGCGGACGTCGACCATGTCGAGACGGAGGTGTTCGCGGAGCACGGCGCGCGGGTCGATCCGGGCCGGATCTACCAGCTCAAGCGTGAACTCCTCGAACTGAGGCGGGCCGTGGTGCCGCTCGGCCGGCCGCTGGAGGAGCTGGCCGCACGACCGCTGCGAGTGGTCCAGCCGGAGATACAGGCCTACTTCCGAGACGTCGCCGATCACCTGCTCCGAGCCACCGAGCAGATCGCGGCCTTCGACGAACTGCTCAACTCCATCCTCCAGGCACACCTCGCCCGGGTGACGGTCGCGCAGAACGAGGACATGCGGAAGATCACCGCCTGGGCCGCGATCGTCGCGGTACCCACGATGGTCTGCGGCGTGTACGGCATGAACTTCGACCACATGCCGGAACTGCACTGGCGGTACGGCTACGGGCTGGTCATCGGCGTGATAGCCACCGCCTGTCTGGCGCTCCACCGGGGCTTCCGGCGCAGCGGCTGGCTCTGAGGGCGGTCCGGCCCCGCTCAGACCGAGAAACCCACGATCTTCCGCGGTACGACGCGGATGATCACGCGGGCCTCGTCCTCCTTCTCCGCGGGCGGATCGATGCCGAGGTACTTGTGGGAGAGCTCGTGCGGGAGTCTCTTCCCCTCGTCGGGGACGACCTCGGCGGTGCCACGGATCTCCACGGAGGTGTAGGGGTTGGCGAGGTCGTAGACGGAGAGGCTGATCCGGGGGTCCCGGCGGAGATTGCGCACCTTCTGGCGTCCGTCCACGGAGGAGAACAGCACGGTGTCCCCCTCGCGTTTGATCCACACCACGGAGTTCTGAGGAGCTCCGTCGGGACCGAGCGTGGCGACGGAGGCGAAGTTCCTGCCGTCCAGCAGGGCGCGGACCGGTTCGTCGAAGGAGAGCGTGGAGGTACGGGCAGCGGTGGCGTCGGCGGCAGCGCCGGAGGAGATCGTCATGGCGACAGCGTAGTTACATGCGCACGCATATAAAAGAGGGGTGGGGTGAATTCCTGTCGGGCGAGTGCCTCAGCCGCTCCACGCGGGATGGCGTGGATCGTCGGCGCGCACCAGGACGTCGGCGGTGCCGGAGGGATCGGCCTCCTCGTCGTAGCGTTCGAAGGCGGGCAGGGTCCAGTGCTCGGTCTCGGGGGTGCGGCGGCGCAGGGCGCCGGGACCGAGGACGAGGTGGACGCTCAGGTCGAGGGGGAACCAGTGACGCAGCAGGAAGGGCCCGTGCAGCAGCAGCGCCCCGCCGGGTGGCAGGGTGACGTAGGGGCTGCGGGTGGCGCGGTCGGTGGCCGGGTCCCACAGGTCGGGCAGGACGCGCCCGTCACCGCCGGGCCCGAGCGGGTCGAAGACCTCGCGCCAGAGGGCACCGGTGTCGTGCCAGCCGCTGTAGTAGGACTCGACGTCCTGACGTCCGTATTCCAGTCGCAGCGAGGCCGGGCGCAGGAAGCCCTGCGTCCCGACGACGAGGGCGGGGCGGCCGCGGACGCGCAGCGCCTCCAAGACCCGTTCGGCGAGGTCGCCGGGGCGGGCGGCCGGAGCGCCGTCGAAGGCGATACGCGGCCAGGCGGCCCCGTCGGCGGGCGTGAGGTCGAGCACGCGCTCGGCGAGCAGGTCGCCGAGCCTGTCCCAGGTGATCGCTTCCAGTCGCACCCGCCCATGATGCGTCAGCCGCCGGTCCGCCCGCCTGGACGCTCGCACATGCGCACGCGCCGATCAGCCATGGTCGACGATGCCCGGGCGGAGGTTGACTGGGGTGATCGACGGCCGGCGGTGCAGAGCGGGCGACGACTCGACGGGTGGGAGCTGACACGACATGATCGATGGACCGTACTTCGTGCTGACGGTACTGGGGGTGCTCGGGACCGGTATGACGGCCGGCGCCTTCTACGCGTTCTCGGCCTTCGTCATGCGAGGGCTCGCCGCGCTGCCGCCCGCGCAGGGAGTCGCCGCGATGAACGCGATCAACAGGGCGGCGGTGCGGCCGGCCTTCATGCTGCTGTTCCTCGGGACGGCGGTGCTGACCGCGGTGATCGCCGTGGTGACGTTCGTGCTGTGGCCGGACGGAGCCGCGGTGGAGCTGCTGCTGGGCAGCGCGTTGTATCTGTTCGGGTCGTTCGGCGTGACGGCGGCCGCCAACGTGCCGCGCAACACCGCGCTGCTCCGGCTGGAGCCGGGCACCGCGGAGGCGGCCGGCCAGTGGCCCACCTACGTGCGTGAGTGGACGGCGTGGAACCACGTCCGCACGGGCGCCTCGGCAGCGGCGGCGGTGGCGTACGTACTGGCCCTCACCTGAGCACGCGTCGGGCTCCACGAGGCCGGCGGCACCGGCACGAGCAGCGGGCTCGGTCGGCCCGGAGGGACGGGTGCACTCCCTCGCCGCGGACCTCGCCACCGCCACCGGCGCGGACCACCCGGTGCCGGGTGGAACACGGGGCGCGGGGACCCCACCGAGCGCAGGCCACCGGCGCGATCCGGACAGCCGCCCCACCCGGCACCGCCACCCGCACGACACGGACCACCACCCCACCCCACCCGCCACCCCACACGAGACGGACCACCTCCCCCGCCCAGCACCCGTCACCGGTGCGGGAGGGAACCCGCTCGACCAAGCCGTGTCGCGGCACGGCACGGCACGGCACGGCACGACAGGCGTCCCACCGGGCTTGATACCGATGCGAGGGGGGTGGCGTCCGCCCGGGGCGGTGCGCCGTGGTCGAGGGCTCGGGCGGCCTGCGCCCGGGGGCGGCGGGACGTATCGTGGGGCGGAAGAGTGCCGCTCGACGGCGCGCACGGCCAGCCACCCCGGTGAGCAAGGAACGACGGCCATGGCCGATCCCAAGGGTTTCATGACCACCCCCCGCGAGGAGTGGCCCCGCAGGCCGGCCGAGGAGCGGGTCCGGGACTGGGACGAGGTGTACGTCCCGGGCGCGCTGCTGCCGATCGTCGGCGCGCAGGCCGACCGTTGCATGGACTGCGGCGTTCCGTTCTGCCACGAGGCCTGCCCGCTCGGCAACCTGATCCCGGACTGGAACGACCTGGTCGCCCGGTCGGACTGGCGGGCGGCGAGCGAGCGACTGCACGCCACGAACAACTTCCCCGAGTTCACCGGCCGGTTGTGCCCCGCGCCGTGCGAATCGGGCTGCGCGCTCGCCATCAACCAGCCGGCCGTCACCATCAAGAACGTCGAGTGCGCGATCGCCGACAGGGCCTGGGCGGAGGGCTTCACGCCGCCGCGGCCACCGGACCGGTTGTCCGGGAGGACGGTGGCGGTGATCGGGTCGGGGCCCACCGGACTCGCGGCGGCGCAGCAACTGACCCGGGCCGGCCACACCGTCGCCGTCTACGAGCGGGACGACCGGATCGGCGGGCTGCTGCGGTACGGCATCCCCGAGTTCAAGATGGAGAAACGCCATCTGGAGCGGCGCATCGACCAGATGCGGACCGAGGGCACCAGGTTCCGTACGTCGACGACGGTCGGGCGGGACATGGCCGCCGACGAACTGCGGGCCCGCTACGACGCCGTGGTGATCGCCACCGGAGCGACCGCCTGGCGCGAACTGTCCGTGCCCGGCCGGGAGCTGGCCGGGATCCACCAGGCGATGGAGTACCTGCCGCTGGCCAATCGGGTGTGCGAGGGCGATCTGGAGCGCTCCCCGCTGTCCGCCGCCGGGAGGCACGTCGCCATCGTGGGCGGCGGTGACACGGGCGCGGACTGTCTGGGTACCGCGGTGCGGGAGGGTGCCGCGTCCGTGACGCAACTCGACATCTACACACGACCGGGTGCGGCGCGGGACGAGGAGGCCGAGCCCTGGCCGACGCATCCGAAGCTGTACCGGCTGTCGGCCGCGCACGAGGAGGCGCGTGACCTGCGGTCCGCACCGGCGGCGGACGCGGACGCCAGGCTGTTCGCGGCGTCCACCCTCCGCTTCACCGGCGACGCGGAGGGACGTGTGCGCTCGCTGCACCTGGTCGGAGTGGACGCCGGGCGCCGTCCGCTGCCCGGTACCGAGCGATCACTCCCCGCCGATCTCGTCCTCCTCGCCCTCGGCTTCTCGGGACCCGGGCGGGAGGACGGACTCGTGGACGGGCTGGGGCTGGCGGTGGAGCCCCGCGGGACGATCACCCGGAACCCGGACTTCGCGACGAACGTGCCGGGGGTCTTCGCCGCCGGGGACGCGGCTCGCGGGCAGTCGCTCGTCGTGTGGGCGATCGCGGAGGGACGGGCGGTGGCGGCGGCCGTCGACCGGCACCTGTCGGGCGGCACTACCCGGCTGCCGTCACCGGTCGGTCCGTACGACCGGCCGATGACGGCCTGAGCACGCCGGGCGGCCGGGTCCGTGGGCGGTTGTCCCTCGTTCCCAGTGGGCCGTTCCTTGTGGGCCGTCTTCCTGGGCCGTTCCTCCTGGGCGTCAGCGTCGGGTGGGTCGACTCGGTGCCAAGCAGTTTAAAAAACAAACATCAACAGAGTGCGCGTCTCAGGACAGCAGGAAGTCCGCCTCCCCCGCCTTCGCACCCTCGATGAAGGCCGTCATCTCGGCGGACGTGTAGATCAGCGCGGGACCGTCGGGGTCGGTGGACTGCCGGACCGCGACCCGGCCGTCGGCGAGTTTCATCGCTTCCAGGCAGTTGCCCCCGTTGCCGCCGCTCCAGGGCTTGTGCCAGCCCTCGCTGCCCAGTTCACGGGCGGGCATGCCGTTGTAGATCCGCTCGCCGCGGGTCCGTGGCGAGCACTGGGGCTCGATGCGCTTCATTCACAGCTCCTTGCGGAGATCCCGGAGGATCTCCTTCGTGCGATGTGCCGTGGCGGCCTGTGCCGCCATGCGGTCCATGACCTCGAGGTGGGTCGCCACCTCGGCGCGCGCGTCGAGGTAGACGGCGCCGGTCATGTACTCGCTGTAGACCATGTCCGGCAGCTCCGGCATGGCGAATCGGAACAGCACGAAGGGCCCGTAGGTGCCGGGGTGCGGCCCGTTGGAGAACGGGGCGACCTGCAGTGTCACGTTGGGCAGCTTCGTGGCCTCGAGCAGCCTGTCGATCTGGGCACGCATCACCTCCGGGCCGCCCACGGGGCGGCGCAGCGCGGTCTCGTCCATCACGACCCAGAGCCTGGGCGCGTCGTCGCGGGTGAGCAGTTCCTGGCGTTGCATGCGCAGGTCGACATGGCGCTCGATGTCGTCGGGCCGGGTCTGCCCGATGGCTCCGGAGCGGAGCACTCCGCGCGCGTAGTCCTCGGTCTGCAGCAGTCCGGGGACGAAGTGGGGCTCGTAGGAGCGGATCAGGGCGGCCGCACCCTCCAGGCTCACGTACATCGAGAACCAGCCCGGCAGGATGTCGTGGAAGCGCTGCCACCATCCGGGCTTGTTGGCGTCCTCGGCCAGCCGGACGAAGGCGTCGGCCTCCTCGTCGCCGACGCCGTAGGCCTTCAGCAGGAGCTGGAGGTACGGGATCTTGAGGGCGACCTCGGCCATCTCCATACGGCGGACCGTGGCCGGGGCGACCCGCAGGATGCGGGCGGCTTCCTCACGCTTGAGACCGGCGCGTTCCCGCAGGTCCAGCAGGCGTCGGCCGAGAACGACCTGGCCGACCGTCGGCGCTGACCGCGGCTCGCTCACCGCCCACCTCCCGAAGAGTCCCGAAGCATCCATGTGCGGACAGCCCGGCGGCGCCATTCGAAGACCTTTTCGAAAGTCTGGGCAGACCTTCGGTGATCTGAAGTGGCGCCGCTCGACGTGCTGTTGCGAGCAGTGTGCCACGGCCGTCCAGACCGTCACACAGCACTCTGCATTTTTCAGAGTGACACTTGCCAAGTGTTCACGGCGGGGCGATAGTGGCAAGCGTGATTCCGTCCGCGCCCTTAGGAACAGACGCCACCGCGGGCTCCCTGGGCCTCGGTGCCGCCGTGGGAGCCGGCCCCTCGGGAGCCGCCGCCCCGCGCCGGTTCCGCTTCGAGCTGGCCGCACATCCGGGCTCCCCCGCGCAGGCCAGACGCCTGACGCGCGCTCGGCTGAACGGCTGGTCGGTGTGCGAGGACACCTGCGACACCGCGGCCCTGGTGGTCTCCGAGCTGGTGACCAACGCGATCGTCCACACCGCGAGCAGACACATAGTGTGCGAGCTGCACGACGGCGCCGACCTGGTCCGCATAGCCGTGCGCGACGAAGGCTGCGCCCCTGGCCGGCCCCGCCCCTCGGCCGATCAGCAGCCGGAGGACGAGCACGGCAGGGGACTGCTCCTCGTCGACGCCCTGTGCGACGCCTGGGGCGCCCACGAGCACGGCCCCGGACTACTGGTCTGGGCCGAGCTGCCGCGGAAGGCCGACGGGCCGCGCGATCCGTCGGAGCCCCACAACGACCTGGGCTGGGGCGCCCGCCCGAAGCCCGGCCCCGCCGACGGCACGGGCGACGACGGCGAGGCGGAGGGACGCCGGCAAGAGGCGCGCCGCGGAACGGGGACCGCATGACCATGAGGGCTGCGTCCGGCATCCGACCCCTCGGTCTGGACACACTGGTCCGCCTCCAGCGCGGACTGCACGCCCCCGGGACACCCCGGCGGCTGCCCGTACCGGACGGCATGACGGCCCCGCTGGGCTGCGACGCGGTGGCGGTGCCCGCCCGCCTCGGCCCCCTGGTGCTCCCCCGGCTGCCACGCGTGGGCTGCGTCTACGCCGACGACGCGCACTGGTGGTGGATCGTCCCGTCCGACTCCGACTACGCCCTGGAATGGCCCGCGCCCGCCCGGTACGCCACCGGAGCGGTCGTCCCCGACGTCCCGAGCGTCCCCGGCCTCATCCACCGCGGGGACGGTACCGTCCCCTACACCCCGCCCATCCCGCTCTACCTCGCACTGTGCCGGCTGACGAACACGACGCCGACGTGGTCGCGCCCGGTGAGCGCGTAGGGAGCCGCGGCGCCCTCCCGCACCAGGCCATCCGCCCCGGCGCCACCGCGCCCTCCCTCGCCGCCCCTCATTCCCGCCCCACCGCGCCCACCCGCACCACCGCACCTCACCGGGCGGCGCCCCTCCCGCGCCACCGCGCCGCACCCCACCTCCGCGCCTCCCGGCTTCATCCCGCGCGCCCCTTTCCGGCGTCCTCCGGCCGCGCGTGCGCCCGCGCGCCCCGGCCTGCCCGGCTCGCGCCCTGCCCGTAGGCATCCCGCCCGGCGATAGTGGCCGTCCGTCCACAATCGGGGGAGGCCGACGTGCGCAGGAAGGGCGGCACGGAACCAGCCGGGGTGTCGGATTCGGAGCGGCTGCTCTTCGGCGGTCCGCTGCGCTACGACATGGGCTGGAGCCAGCACGCCGACGCCTTCCTGGAGCTGGGCTTCCGGGCGATGCTGACCCGGCTGCCGTCCCTGCTGGCGTCCAGTCTCAGGCTCGCCCGGCAGGCCGACCCGCGGGCGGCGCGGGCGGTGCTGTCGGCCGAGGTGGGCCGGGGGCTGGCGCAGGCGGTCAGTCTGCTCGCCGTCAACAGTGTGCTGGCCGGTCTGATGACCGCCGGGCCGATCGAGGAACGGCTGCGCCAGGCCGTTCCGGCACTGATCACCGTGGCCGCGGCGATGGTCGTCGCGGCGCTGCTGAGGGCGGCCTCGACGTACGCGACGGGGCGGCTGGAGCCCAAGGTGGAGCGGGTGGCCACCGAGCGTTACCTGGAGCGGGCGGCGGCCGTGGAGCTGTCCGCCATCGAGGATCACGCCTTCCACAAGCTCCTGGACACCGCCCAGTACGGCGCCGCCTCCGCGCGGCGCATGATCCCGTTGGGCACCCGCGTGGTGAACGCGATGATCTCGCTCATCGCGGCGGCCGGCGTACTGACCGTGCTGCACCCGGCGCTGCTGCCGCTCCTGGTGACGATGACCCTGCCGAGCGCCTGGAGCGCGCTGACCCTCGCCCGCCGCTGGTACGAGTCCTTCCACGCCTGGGTCCAGCACGAACGGGCGGGACGGCTCCTGGGCAGGCTGCTGATCGAACCCGCCGCGGCCCCCGAGATAAGGGTGCACGGAGTGGGTCCCTTCCTGCTGCGCCACTTCCGCGCGATGGCGGAGACCGCCGAGGCGGAGCAGGCCCGGCTGGCCCGGCTGGCGGCCCGTACGGGACTGATCGCGGCGGCGTGGACGGGACTGGCGACGGCCGCGACCTACGCGACGCTCGGTGGGCTGCTGCTGGGCGGTGCGATGGCCCTGTCGGTGGCGGGTACGGCCGTGATCGCCATCCGCACCGGCTCGCAGAGCCTCGGCACCCTGGTCGTGGAGGTCAACGCGCTCCACGAGGAGGCCCTGTTCGTCGGTGACCTGGAACGGCTGCACAGGGAGGCCGCCGCCCGGGCCATCCCGGCGGGCGGCGCCTCGCTGCCCGAGGACCCCAAGGAGATCCGCTTCGAGAACGTCACGTTCCGCTACCCGGGCGACGCGACCCGCCCGGCGCTCGACGACGTGACGCTGTCGCTGCCGCTGGGCCGGATCGTGGCCCTGGTCGGCGAGAACGGCTCGGGCAAGACGACGCTGGTCAAGCTGCTCGCCGGGCTGTACACGCCGGACCGGGGCAGGATCACCTGGGACGGCGTCGACGCGGCGACGGCCGACCGGCGCTCTCTCGCCGAGCGCATCGCCATGGTGGCGCAGGACTTCAAACGCTGGCCGTTCACCGCGCGGGTGAACGTCGCGGTGGGTCGTTCCTCGGTGCCGCTCGGTGAGGAACGCCTGACCGAGGCGATCACCGAGGCCGGGGCCCAGGAGGTGGTCGCGGACCTGCCACGCGGCCTGGACACCCTGCTGGCCCGGGACTTCAGCGGCGGACACGAGCTGTCCGGCGGCCAGTGGCAGCGCGTCGGGATCGCGCGCGCCGCGTACCGGCGGGGTCACATCCTCATCGTGGACGAACCGACGGCGGCCCTGGACGCCCGGGCGGAGCTGGAGGTGTTCGAGAAGATCCGCGCCCTGGCCGGCCGCGGACAGACGGTCGTCCTGATCACCCACCGCCTGGCGTCCGTGCGCCACGCGGACCTGGTGCACGTCCTCGACCAGGGGCGGCTCGTGGAGTCCGGGACACCGGACGAGCTGCTGGCCACCGGCGGGGTCTACGCGGAGTTGTACTCGCTGCAGGCCGAGCAGTTCACCAAGGCGCCGGTGCACGCCCCGGAGGCGAGCTGACGGGCACGGACACGTTGCGCCGGGCCGGGCGCCGTCACCGCCGCACCTCAGGCGGCCGCGTCACCGGCGGCGTGTCCGCCGCGGACGATGACCAGGAACATGTCCGTGGCGAGATCCATGACGACCTCGGCGGGCAGGCCCTCCAGACGTCGCGCGTTCGCGAACTCCTCAGCCGGCCAGGATCCACGCGGTCCGCCGGCGGGAAAGCGTTCGAGCACCGTTCGCCCGTTCACCCCGCACCTCCATGTAGCGCTGTACTCGTAGAGTTAAACGCCAACCATGGAGCCAAAGGCTCGTGCGGTGATGGTACTGAGACATAGTTGACACTCGTTCACCGCAAAGTGTGAGCGGCGCCTCAGCCGTTCGGCCGTTTTCGCCACTCTGTGTGTCATCCCTCGTACTCGTCGTGGTAGCGGACTGCCTCGCTTCCCACAGGGGCACCGAAGGCCGACGCGCGTCCCTCGGGTTTCTCCCAGTGCTCCCGCCGGCCGAGCGCGGTCAGGTCGAGGAGGCTGGTGGTCGAGCCGAGTCCGTCGAGGCCTCGCTCGTAGGTCGAGTAGGTGTGGAAGACCCGGTCGCGGTCCCGCAGGAAGCAGCTGAGTCCGGGTCGCTCGACGAGTTCACCCTCGTGTTCCCGGGTCACCTCGAAGTCGGTGTTGAAGTCGCTGACGTACGACGAGTACCAGGGCAGGGTCCAGCCCATCCGCGCCTTGAAGGGCAGGATCCTCGGGTACGGCGCCCGGGAGACGGCCGCGAACGACGTACCGCGGGCCCTCAGGTGCGCGAGGTGCCCTACCTGGTCCAGGAACGCCGAGCACCCGCGGCAGCCGGCGTCCCACTCCGGAGCGAACATGAAGTGGTGGACGACGAGCTGGTCGCGTCCCTCGAAGAGGTCGAGCAGCGTGGCCTTGCCGTCGCCGCCCTCGAACACGTACTCCTTGTCGACCTCCACCATCGGCAGTCCGCGCCGCTCGGCGTTGAGCGTGTCTCGCGCGCGCGTGGCCGCCTTCTCCTTGGCCAGTAAGGCCTCGCGCGCCGCGCGCCAGTCCGCGCGGGTGACGATCTCGGGCAGCGACATGGCTCCAGCTCCTCCAGTGCGACGGTCCGTCGAGGGGTGGTGACCGCCGGGACGAGCGGAACTCATCGCGGCTCGGTGGATTTCTTTTCCGAGCCGCCCCGCGGATGCGCGTCCAGGTGACGCGGATCAGGTGTCGTACTCCTGGATGCGCCGGCCGTGCCCCCGGTCGGTCAGGGCGGGCAGCCGCTCCCCCAGTTCCCGCACCACCGCGGGGACGTCGAGGGTGAGCAGTTCGCGCTCCCGCATGAGGACCCGTCCGTCGACGATCGTCGTGCGCACGTCGGCGGACCGCGCGCTGTGCACCAGGGTGGCGGCGAGATCGTGCACGGGCTGGGTGTGCGGGCCGGTGAGGTCGACGAGGACGAGGTCGGCCCGCATGCCGGGCGCGATCCGCCCGATGGTGTCACCCAGCCCCACCGCGCGGGCGCTCTGCACCGTGGCGTGGTGCAGGGCCTGACGGGCGGAGAGCCAGCGGGGGTCGCCCTCGCTCGACTTCTGGATCAGGGAGGTGAGGGCCATCGACTCCCACACGTCGAGCGAGTTGTTGGAGGCCGCTCCGTCGGTGGCGAGGCCGACGGGGACGCCGATGTCGCGCAGGGCGCGTACGGGGGTGGTGGTGGGCCAGGCGAACTTGAGGTAGCCGCGGGGCGCGGTCGCCACGGCCGTACGCCCACCCGCGCGCGCGAGGAGCGGCAGATCGGCCTCGACGATGCCGGTGCCGTGCGCGATGAGCACGTCGGTGTCGAGGATCCCGGTGCGTTCCAGGACCTCGATCGGCGTGGCACCGTTCCGGGCGAGGCTGGTGTCGGTCTGGTCGCGGTTCTCCGCGGCGTGCAGGTGCACGGGCAGACCGTGGTCGCGGGCGAGTCCGGCGGTGGCGGTGAGATCGGCTTCGGTCACGGTGTAGGGGGCGTGCGGTGCGAGGGCGGTCGTGATGCGGCCGCCGGCGGTGTCCCGGTGCCGCAGCGCGAACTCCAGTGACCGCTCCCGCCCTTCGGGCCCCTGCGAGGAGAAGTACGCCTGGCCCAGAAGTGCCCGCATTCCGCACTCGGCGACCACGGCGGCGACGGTGTCCATGGCGAAGTAGTGGTCCGCGAAAGAGGTGACGCCCGCGCGGATCATCTCGGCGCAGGCCAGCCGGGCTCCCAGCTCCACATCGCGTTCGGTCAGGTTGGACTCGACGGGCCAGACGACGTCGTTGAACCACTCCTCGGTGGGCAGGTCCTCCGCCAGCCCGCGCAGGGCCACCATCGGCGCGTGCGTGTGGCAGTTGATCAGCCCGGGGAGGGCGGCCTGGCCACGCGCGTCGATGCGGTCGGCGGCGGCGAGGTCCGCCACGGCGGCGGCCGTCGTGACGGAGTCGACGAGACCGTCCCGTACGACGACGGCCGCGTCCTCCTCGAAGCCGATCCGCTCGCGCTCGTCGTGCACGAGGACGGTGCAGCCCGTGATGACCAGGTCGGCGGGCTCTCGGGAGCCGGCGGGCTCCTCACCAGGGGCGGCGGGCTTCTCACGGAAGTCGGTGGGCTTCGCACGGTACGAAGGGGTCATCACGCCAACGTACGGCCCGGGCGGCGAGGTGGACGTCGTCCGGCGGGACGCTCACCCGGCCAGGCTCGGTGCGGGGTCACGCAGTGCCACGTGCCCGCGCCGCGCGGCGAGTTCGCTTCGCAGCCCGGCGAGCCGTTCGGTGTGCCGGGGCGTGAGCCGGCCGGTGTCGTCGAGGTGCACGGCACACGCGGTGGTGGTGTCGACGAGCCGTTCGAGGACCGCGGCGACCTCGTCCGCGCCCTCGGAGTGCCGGGCGAGGGCAGGCAGCTCGGCGGCGGCCAGCGCGATCGCGGCGCGGGCTTCGGCCAGCGTGCGGTAGGCCTCGCGGCGCAGCGTCCACCGGGTGGCACGGTCGTCGGACTCACTCAGGACGTGGGCGAGATAGGCGTGCGCGGCGGCGTCGGCGGCCTCGGTGCGGGTACGGACCCTGCCGCCCCGCTGCCCCGGCATCGGCAGGTGTCCGACGACCAGCACGATGGCGCAGGCCAGCAGCGTCTCCCCGATACGGCTGACGGAGGCCTGGGGCTCACCGGCCACCATGATCAGGGCCAGGACGAGGACGGTGACCACGGCCGTCTGCGCGGCGAAGTGCCGTGCGGCGACCGGCACCAGGGCCCCGCAGACGGCGACGAGGACCACGAGTCCTTCCGGGCGGGGCAGCACGGCGGCGACCCCGGCGAAGAGAAGCGCCCCGAGGACCGTCCCGGCCGCCCGGCACAGCACCCGGGACGCCAGCGGTCCGAGGTCGGGCTTCACGAGGAAGACGGCGGTGGCGGGAAGCCAGTACCAGTGCTGGTGCGCACCGTGCCAGGGCCCGTGGTGCAGGGCCTGGGCGACGGCGGCACTGGCCCCGAAGCAGAGGCCGGCGCGCAGCCCGTACTCCCGTCCGCCGGCGCCGAGGACGGTGCGGACCAGGGAGACGAACGACCTCCTGCGGGTGTGCAGGTCCCGGCCCCCGCCCCGGTCGAAGGCCTCGGCGGCGTGCAGGAGGGCGTCGTCCAGGGCACGCAGAGCGGGCTCGGTGCGGCTGGGTGCGGGCAGCGGACCGGCCGGGGTGTTGCCGCGGACGGCGGCGGCGAGCCGCCGTGGGCCCTCGCCGGCCCGTGCCGGCAGGGGCCGTTCCGCCCAGGCGAGCGCGGTCGCCGCCTCGCCCAGCGGCAACGCGGCGGCGTACTGGGCGTGCAGCCGCCGTTCGGCCGCTGAGGAGGCTTGGCGTCGCAGCCGGGGCCCGGTGAGCGCGTCCTGCGCCTGGTCGAGGGCTGCGGTGAGCGCGGCCCTGCGGGCGACGGCGTGCTCGGTACCCGCGGCGTCCAGGAGCGCGGCGACGGCGTCGTAGATCGCGGCGACGGCGGCCCGCTCCCCGTCGAAGCGGAAGGCGAGGCGTGAGTCCCCGGCGAGGGAGCCGGGCGTGGGCAGCACCAGCCGCAGCACGAGCAGCCATCCGGCACCGGCGAGGAAGGCCGGCGCGCTCTGCCACGCGGGGCCGGGCAGCGGCATGCCGGCCCCTACGGCGGTGGTGACCAGCAACTGCGTCCCGGCGCCGGAAGCCACGGTTCCGAGGGCGCTGAAGCCGCCTGCGACCAGTCCGAGGCCGGTCAGCACCAGCGTCAGCGGGACGCCGTCGAGACGCTCACCGGAGTACGTCCCCACGAGCAGCCCGACCGCTCCCGCGAGCGCGGGGACGCCGATCCGCCGCACGGAGGTACGACGGCTGCCCGGCCGGTCGTTGATGCCGGCGAGCATGGCGGCGATGGCGGCGACGACGCCCAGGGGCGCCCGGCCGGCGAGCATCGCGGCCAGCAGCAGCGGCCCGCCGGCCAGCGCGCCGCGGATCACCGCGCTCCAGGGCACGGGGCCGCGTTGGGCGCTCAGGGCGTGGGCGAGCCACGGCGGAAGCGTGGGGGCGACGGGGCGGGCGCGGCGGAGGGTGCGGAACACGGGGTGCGGGGCTCCTGTGTCGTCCGGTCGAGGGCGGGGGGTGAGCCTTCGGGCGACGGTGGCCGGGCTGTGCGGTGCACGATCAAGCGTACGGTCGGTTCTTGAGGCACCGGAAACGGGCGGGTTTCCGCGGTGTGAAGTCGTTCGGGGCGGGGCGGGGCGGAGTCGGGTCGTCGGGGCTGATGCCGGGTTTCCGGCCCCCTTGGGGTCGGCACCTTCCGCGTGCGCGGTCGTCGTCTTCCGCTTGCGCGATCTTCGTCTTCCGCTTGCGCGATCGTCACCTGCCGTGCCCGGTTCGTCAGCCGGCGTCCACCGCCTCGCTCAGGGTCCGCTCGGCCTCGGTCACCGATCGTGACAGGGACCGCGGGTCCGGCAGCAGTGTCGCCAGTAGCCCGTTCATCGTGCCCAGCCCGGCCCGCTCGATGAGCCCTTTCTCGTTCGTGATCCACTCCCCCCGTGCCGCCATCACCGCATGCGCCGTCTGTGTCGTGGCGAGGGCGATCGCGCCGGCGACCTGGGTGAGGGCGCCCCTGGGGGCGTGGCCCGCCTTGGCGTAGGCGAGGGTGGCCGTGGCCGCGCCGTACCAGCGCTCCGGGGCCGTGGCGCGGAGGGCCTCCGGGTAGGAGGGGCAGGGCAGTTCGCCGCGCAGCACCTTGTTGATCGCCAGCTCGGCGACGACCAGGTACGTGGGGATGCCCGCCAGGTGGAACGTCAGCGGCTCGATGTCGAAGCGCCCCGCCTGCGCCTCCGCCACCTGGTGCTCGACCACGTCGAGGTCGCGGTAGTGCAGGTCCACCCGGCGTTCGTCGACGGTCAGCCACGCTCCCCCGTTGAAGACGCCACCGCCCCAGGCACCGACCTCGGAGACCTCACCGGGCCAGCCGAGGGCACGGACGTCGTCCGGGTCGAAGGGACCGCGGTAGTAGACCGCCAGGTCCCAGTCGCTGTCGGGGCCGTGCGTGCCCTGGGCCCTGGAGCCGCCGAGGGTGACGGCCCGGACGGTGGGCAGGGTGGCCAGCCGGTCGGCGGTGGTGTCGAGGAACACCTGGTCCGGGAGGGAGGGCACTGCTGGGGCCTCCTGACGGGAGGGTGCGGTCGCGTGGACGCCGAAGCGTACGCGCGGTCGGCGCGCGGTACGAGTCGATTGTCAGTGGCAGGCGTTATCAATGAAGTCGTCACTGAGCGTAGCGACGGGGGAGGTGGTGTCGTGAGGGCATCGCGACAGCGGGACAAAGGGAACCCGGGCGGGCACGGAGGGCGGGACGAAGGGAGCCCCGGGCCGGCACGGAAGGAGCGCGCGGTACGGGCGCGGGAGCCCGGTGGGGCCGAGCCCGGGCCGAGGCACGGCCACGTGTCGGCGGCCGGGTTGCGGGCCAGGGGCTGGACTGCGGAGATGGTGCGCCGGCTGCTCGGGGAGCCCGATCTGCTGCGCACCCACCCGTACCTCCGCTCGGCGCCGCCGACGCGTCTGTACGCCGTGGACCGGGTGGAGGCTGTGGAGCGCGGCGCCGCCTTCCGGGCCGCGGCGGCGGCTGCGGCGCGCCGGTCCACCGCACGGCGGGGCACGGTCCGGCTCCGGAAGCGGGAGTTGCGGGCACGGATCAGCGCACGGCGGGGCGGTGAGCGGCGGTGGGGCGAAGAGCGGCGGTGGGGAAATTCGGATGCGCAGGAGGTCCGGAGAACGGACGATCGGGAGGTCGATCGCCCACCGCCCCAGGAGCCCAC
Organism: Streptomyces ambofaciens ATCC 23877; assembly: GCF_001267885.1. NCBI lineage: Bacteria > Bacillati > Actinomycetota > Actinomycetes > Kitasatosporales > Streptomycetaceae > Streptomyces > Streptomyces ambofaciens. Next base: position 2,145,822 of record NZ_CP012382.1, read on the forward strand.
GTGATCCAGCGCGTCACCGTGCCCGGCCTGTTCCCGCCGCCCACCTACGCTCATGCCTCGGTCGTCGAGGCCGGGACGAGGCTCGCCTTCCTGGCCGGGTCCGTTCCGCTCGACGCGGAGGGCCGGCTGGTCGGCGAGGGCGACCCGGTCCGTCAGGCCGAGCAGGTGATCGCGAACCTCACCGAGCAGTTGCGCGCCGTCGGGAGCTCGTTGGATCACGTCCTGTCGACCGAGGTGTACGTCGTGAGCGCCGAATCCGGCACGCTGTCCGCCGTCTGGGACGTCGTCGAGGCGTCCGGGCTCAGTACGGGCCCTCATTCCTCGACCCTGCTCGGGGTGAGCTGCCTCGGGTACCCGGGGCAGCTGGTGGAGATCACGGCGACGGCGGCCGTGTCGGACGACGCGCCCGCCGGCGTGTCGACCACCGCCGTGTCGACCACCCCGGACGTGTCGGGTCGGGAGCGTCCGTGAGCGGGGCAGAGGACGGACAACCGGTCGTCCTGAGGCGGGCGACGGCCGCCGATGCTCGGGACGCGGCCGACGTCTGGTTGCGTTCCTTCGCCGCCGCACTGCCCACGGTCGTCAGGCCTCGGACCGACGACGAGGTGCGGGAGTACTTCCATCACGTGGTGGTGCCCCTGCGTGAGGCCTGGGTGGCGGAGGCGGCACGCGGAGAGGTCGTCGGCGTGATGGTGCTGGAGGGCGAGGAGTTGTCGCAGTTGTACCTCGCCCCGGAGTGGCGCGGGCGCGGGATCGGAGACCGGTTCGTCGCCCTGGCCAAGGAGCACGGGCCGGGGAGGCTCTCCCTATGGACCTTCCAGGTCAACGCGCCCGCCCACCGCTTCTACGAGCGGCACGGTTTCACCGCCGTGGAGTGGACGGACGGCGCGGGCAACGAGGAGCGGGAGCCGGACGTGCGGTACGTGTGGCGGCCTTAGACGACGGCTCCTCGGCCATGCGCCATGCGTCCCTCGTCATGCGTCATGCGTCATGCGTCATGCGTCATGCGTCAGTGCGCGCGTACCGGTCCGTCGCCGCCACCAGCGCCCGGTCACCGATCACTCCGGCATCGTGTCCGGCCTCGTCCACGACCACCAGCTCACTGTCCGGCCAGGCGTGGTGGAGCCGCCAGACGATGCCGAGGAGGTTGCCGAAGTCGAGGCTGCCCTGCACGAGGGTGCCGGGGATGCCCTTCAGCAGGTGGGCGTCCCGGAGGACCACGCCCTCGCCGTTGCCGTCGCCGAGGAAGTGGTCGTTGCCCCAGTAGTGGGTGACGGTGCGTGCGAAGCCCAGGCGGAACTCCGGGTCCTCGAACCGGGCGACCGAGCGCGGCGGCGCGGGGATCGTCGCCGTCTCCCAGTCGGTCCAGGCGCGCGCGGCCCGCTCCCGGACCGCGGCGTCCGGCGACTCCAGCAGCCGGTTGTACGCGGCGGCGGGATCGCCGGCACGTTCGCCCGCGGGCAGCTCGGCCAGAAACCGTTCGTGAGCCTCGGGGAAGATTTTTCCCAACCCGCGGGTCAGCAGGGCGACTTCGGCCCCGGAGCCGGTGGCGACTCCGGTCAGCACCAGCTCGGACACCACTCCCGGATGTGTCTGCGCGTACCGCAGTCCCAGGACCGATCCCCACGAGACACCCCACACGAGCCACCGCTCGATACCGAGGTGGGCGCGCAGCCGCTCGAGGTCCGCCATGACATGCGCGGTCGTGTTGACGCTCATGTCGGTGCGGTGGTCGCTCGCCGGCGGGACCGAGCGTCCGGCGCCGCGCTGGTCGAGCAGGACGATCCGGTACGCGGCGGGGTCGAAGTAACGCCTGAGGTTCGGAACCCGGCCCTCCGTGGAGTACCAGCGCGGGCTTGCCCTGTGGGTTCCCGCTGGTCTCCCAGTGGACGCGGTTGCCGTCACCGACGTCGAGCATGCCGTGGTCGTACGGTTCGATCTCCGGATACAGGCCCATCGGTGCACCGTAGCGTCGCCGCGTGTGGCCGCTCACTCCGCTTGGCCCGTGTGATCCGCACGCCGAGCCTCACGCGGTGGGCAGCCCGGCCGTGTCGGCCGCCGTACGGAGCACGTCACGGAGCATCTCGGGGGTGAGACGGCCGGTGAACGTGTTGCGCTGGCTGACATGGAAGCAGCCGAAGAGGTCCAGGCCGGGGCCGTCGGGAGCGTCCAGCCTGACGTGTCGGCCGTGTCCGAAGGCGGGGCGGGGGCGTGGCACGATCCAGCCCGCCTCGGCGAATGCCGGGAGTGCGGCCTGCCAGCCGAAGGCGCCGAGCACGACCACCGTCCGCAGTGTGGGCCTCAGCAGCCCCAGTTCCTGGATGAGCCAGGGACGGCAGGTGTCGCGCTCGGCGGGGGTGGGCTTGTTCTCGGGCGGGGCGCAGTGCACCGGCGAGGTGACGCGCACGCCGAGCAGTTCCAGGCCGTCGTCCGCGGAGACGGCGGTGGGCTGCGAGGCGAGCCCCACGTCGTACAACGCCTGGTACAGCACGTCCCCGGAGCGGTCCCCGGTGAACATCCGGCCGGTGCGATTGCCTCCGTGGGCCGCGGGGGCGAGCCCGACGATCAGCAGACGCGCGTCCGGCGGACCGAAGCCCGGCACGGGTCGTCCCCAGTAGGTCCAGTCGGCGAAGGCGGCCCGTTTGGTGCGGGCCACCTCCTCCCGCCAGTCGACGAGCCGCGGACAGGCCCGGCACTCCTCGATGCGCCGGTCGAGTACGGAGAGGCCGCTGGTGTTCATGCCTCCACCGTAGAACGCCATGCGGCCGCTGCCGGAAGGCGGCAGTGGGCGAGGCGCCGGGCACTGCGTCCGCGATCGCCCGTCACCGACCTCGACGAGCAGACCCCGACGGGCGTCCAGGCGGTGCCGGCCCGCGGAAATAGAGGTCTCTCTCGTCCGGCCGGACGGTTAAGGTCGGACCATGGCTTCCGAGCATGACGAGGGCAGGAACGGCGGGCCGGCCGCCCCACGGGACGCCCGCGCGGTACAGGCCGGGACAGCGGCCGGCGACAGCGTCGCGGAGAGGGCCGCGGACGCGGTCGGCGGCAAGGCCACCGGGCAGCGGCCCGAGGCGGTCGGTGGCCGCGGCACCGGGCAGCCCGGCCCGGGCGACGCAGCCGCCGGCGTCTCCGAGCCCCCGGACCCGAAGACCGCCGCGGCGATCGCCGCCGCCGAGGCGGCCGGGCCGCAGAACGGCGAGACCGTCCGGGTGGACAGCTGGATCTGGGCCGTGCGTCTCATCAAGACCCGCTCCCTCGGCGCGACCGCCTGCCGAGGCGGCCATGTCCGGGTGAACGGCGAGCGCGTGAAGCCCGCGTACTCCCTGCGCGTCGGCGACGAGGTGCGCCTGCGGCACGAGGGCAGGGAACGCGTCGTCGTCGTGAAGCGACTGATCCGCAAGCGCGTCGGCGCCCCGGTCGCCGCCCAGTGCTACCTCGACAACTCCCCGCCGCCCCCGCCCCGCGAGGCCGTCGCCCCGGCCGGCATCCGCGACCGCGGCGCCGGCCGCCCCACCAAGCGCGACCGCCGCGAACTGGAACGCCTGCGAGGACTCGAAAGCCTGAGCCGCGCCCGGAGGGATGCCGAGACCAGGCCCTGAAAGCGCCGCGGCCCCGCCCGCGTGCCCTGCCTCGGACGCTGCCGCGGACGTCGTCCGCGGCAGCGTCCGAGGCGGGGCACCTGCCCGGTTCAGGCGCGCCGGGGCCGTACCCGGCGGAGAAGCTCCTCGTTGTGTCCGCGCCGGGCCCAGGCGACGAGCAGGAGCGGCACCATGAGGATGACGGGTGTCGCGGCGTTGTCCCCGTCGAAGCAGGCGAGCTGGACGACGAACGCGCCGACCATCAGAGCGCCGAGGGCCGCCGCGGCCACCGACTGCAGTGCGGGGATCAACAGAGCGATCGCGCCGGCCAGTTCGAGCACGCCGATGACGTACATGCCCGCGTTGCCCCAGCCCATCGTGGCGAAGGTGTCGGCCGCCGAGGAGTGCGCGATCAGCTTGGGCAAGGCGCTCGCCCCGGCGAAGAACACCGCGAGGAGCACCTGCACCGCACGCAGGACGGTCCGGGCGCCCCGCCCACGGGCCGGTGCGGTGGAAGTCGCCGGGGCCGCGGAAGCACCAGGGCTCGACGGGGCGGCGGCGACGATCGGGGCGGCGGGCTGAGACATGAGGGTCTCCTGGTGAGCGGTCCGGGAAGCTGTCGGAGAGGTAGACCGCCCGTCGGCCCCGAACTCATCGCCGGCCCCTTCAGGAAACGGGCAGCGCGCTGACCCACGTCCCGTCCTCGGTCAGACGCCGGTCCACCCGGAGCCCCACCTCCTCCAGTGCCTGCTCGAACTGCTCCTCGGTCATGGGCCGGGCACGGAAGGTCTGCGTCCAGACCGCGTCCGGGAACTCGTACTCCGCGCGCACCGAGTTGACACCGTCTCCGACCGGCTCCGACGAGACGATCCGCACGGTGAAGCCGCTGGGGTCGACCCGCTCGCGCGGCAGGTCCGTGTGGTAGTCCGCCCCCTCCTTCTGGATCAGGACGCAGCCGCCCTCCGCGACATGGCGGACGCAGGTGCGCAGCAGCCCCCGTCTCACCTCGGCGTCTCCGGCGTGCACGAGGAACGACGCCAGCAGCACGACGTCGAAGCGCTCGCCCAGGTCGAGGTCCTCGATCGGGCTGCATATCGTGCGTGTCCCGCGTACGTGCTCCAGCATCTCGGCGGACTCGTCCACCGCGGTCACCCTGAACCCCCGCTCCAGCAGCGGGTGGGTCATGCGCCCCACGCCGCTGCCCAGCTCCAGGATGTGCGCGCCCTCGGGCACGGCGGCGGCGATGACGTCCGGCTCGGCTCCCGCGGGCAGCCGCGAATAGAGCTCGACCGCACAGCCGTCCGGGGTGATGGCCCCGGGTCCCGTCCCCTGGTGTCCCTCTCGCATCCTCAGCTCCATGTCCGTCCAACGGACGGCCTCCGCACGCCCGTTCCCCTCGCGGCCCGGTTCACCCGTCGGAGTGAACGCGTCGGCCGTCCCGAACGGAGGGCGCCGGTGGACGCGCCTGTCGGCGGAGCCGGGGGGCCGCCGGCGTGGCCGGCGTACGTCAGAGGGGGAACCAGCCGTACCTGACGTACCAGTGCCCGCCCGCCCGCAGATGGTCCCCGACCGCCCGCTCCACCGAGGTGCGCCGCGGCAGGTCGTCGACCGGCAGGGAGGGGTCCCCGAAGACGAAGCGCACGGGTTCCTCGTCGGCGGGCTCGGTGTCCTGCGGTGCCACCCGGAAACGCTCCTGGAAGCGCACGATGTTGGAATCCGCGTCCAGATAGCCCTTCAGCTGCGGGTCGAGGAGCCAGGAGTGGCACATCGCGGCACGGTACGGCTCCTCCGGGAAGTGCCGGCGGAAGAACCGCTCGGCGAGCGCGAGTGAGCGGTCGCAGGCGGCCGGTGTGAGGGGCCCGCGGAAGTCCGGGACGTGGAGGGCGAGAGCGGGCTCGCCCGGCACCGCGTCCATCCCGGCCGCCCGCAGTACCGGAGCAGTGCGCTCCCCGACGGTGGCCCGTTCGAACTGCAACCGCCCCAGTTGGTAAAGTTCTCCCCGGAAGTGGTGCACCAGCCACCGCGGGGCGCGTACCCCGCCGGTGCCGTACCTCCTGCGATGGCTCGCCATGTTCCGCCCCAGGTCGGCGAGGGTGTGCCGGGTGACCTCCGCCGGGACGCCGCGCTCCTCGTGGTAGGCGCGTGTCCAGGGCAGCGCGGCGACGAAGACGTAGGCGGCGAAGTATCCGCCCAGCGCCTCCGGGGCCTCGGCCAGACGCTCCCCGAACCGCCGCGCGCCCTCCGCGTCGCCCGCCTCGACCCCGACGTCCCGCACCAGTTCCTCGACGCACTCCTCCAGCAGCCGTCTCGTCCCGGCGTCGCGGGTCACCAGACCGCGCCGTCCCACCAGTACGTTGATGTCCTCGTGCGGAACCGCCAGGTCCAGCAGCAGCTCGGGCAGGTCGTCGACATCCGGCAGCACGGGTCGGTCCGGGATGCCGGAGCGGTCTGGGACGCCGGAGAGGTCCGGTGTGCCCGAGCGGTCCGTAGAGGCGGGTCGGTCCGTAGAGGCGGGTCGGTCCGTAGAGGCGGGTCGGTCCGGTAGCACAGCGCGTTTCCCCCTCGTCGGTCTCCCGCAGTACCTTTTCCACAGGAGTGATGATCGATGCGCACCGGCAGTGAACCGGCCACCGCGCGCAGTGCCCTGCGGGCGCGCTTCTGGCTGAGCCTGTGGGGAGTGATCTGGGCCCTCTTCGGGACGGCCGCCTTCGCGGTGGTCGGGCGGCCCGGATGGGCGCTCGCGTGCGGGGTCCTGTGGCTCGTCGCCACGGTCGACCTCGTCGTGATCGTTCGGCACATCCGGCAGGGCCCGCACTACCAGCCGGGTCCGGACATCCCGCCGTACCGGCCACCGAGGAACTGACCCGTACCGGCCGTCGAGGAACCGCCCCGGACCGGCCATGAGGATCAGGGACACGTCAGCAGGGCACCGGGTGGGCGTCCGGACCCGTCACGAGTCGAAGCGCGCCTGCTGCAGGTACTCCGGGTTCGGGTCCAGAGCCGCCGCCAGCCGGAAGTGGCGTCGGGCCTGGTCGGGGCAGCCCCGGCGCTCGTAGGTGCGGGCGAGCGCGAAGTGCGCGAACGCGTTGTCCGGCTCGCGCTCCAGCACGATGGTGAACTCCAGCTCGGCCGGTCTCAGTTGCGCCGCCGCGAAGAAGGCGCGCGCACGCAGCAGTCGCGCGGCCGTGTTCTCCGGGTGCACGCCGATGACCCCGTCGAGCAGTTTGACCGCGCCCTGCGGGTCCCGCGCCGCGAGCAGTTGCTCGGCGGCACGGAAGTCGATGACATCCGTCTCCGGAGTACGTCCGGTCGAACCGCTGGTCTCGGGCACGGCAGCATCCTTCCCTCTCTCGGAGGGATCAACGCCCGCGCGGGAGCCGCTATTCCAGGAGCGACAGGGGCGGCCGGGTGCGGCCACGGCCCGCTCCGTACGCGCCCGGGCGCTCAGCGCGACGCGTGCGCTCCGCGGGACAGCTCGGCCCACACCTCGCTCACGCGGGCTCTCAGCTCGTCCAGCGGTACGTCGTTGTCGATGACCACGTCCGCGATCTCCCGGCGCTGCTCGCGCGTCGCCTGGGCGGCCATGCGCGCACGTGCGTCCTGCTCGGTCATGCCCCGCAGCCGGACCAGGCGGTCGAGCTGGGTGGCCGGGTCGGCGTCGACGACGACCACGACGTCGTACAGCGGTGCCAGGCCGTTCTCCGTGAGCAGGGGGACGTCGTGGACGACGACGGCGTCTTCGGCAGCCGCCTCTTCCAGGGCGCGTGAGCGTTCACCGACCAGGGGGTGCACGATCGAGTTCAGCGCGGCCAGCTTCTCCGGGTCGGCGAAGACGATCGAGCCGAGCTTCGGCCGGTCCAGGCTGCCGTCCTCGGTGAGCACGCCCTCGCCGAACGCCTCCACGACCGCGGCCAGCCCCGGGGTCCCCGGCGCCACGACCTCGCGCGCGATCCGGTCCGCGTCGATCAGTACGGCGCCGTGTTCGACGAGCAGCCGTGACACCTCGCTCTTGCCGGCGCCGATCCCGCCGGTCAGGCCCACCTTCAGCATGAGCGGAAGCTTAGGGCCTGCCGTCGGCCGCCGTTCCGACAGGGCGGCCGGTGCGGTACCGGCCCGGCGTCAGCCGTCGCCCTGGCCGGCCCGGCGTCAGCCGTCGCCCTCCCGCTCCGCCAGGAAGCGTTCGAACTCGCGGCCGATCTCGTCCGCCGACGGGATGTCGACGGGCTCGGCGAGCATGTTGCCCCGGGTCTCGGCGCCCGCGACGGCGTCGTACTGGTGCTCCAGGCCCTGGACGAGCGCGGTGAGTTCCTCGTCGCCCTCCTGGACCTGACGGTCGATCTCCGTCTGCGTGCGGTGCGCCTCCGTCCGCAGGGAGTGCGCGATGCCCGGCAGGACCAGTCCCGTCGCCGCCGTGATGGCCTCCAGGACGGTCAGGGCGGCGTCCGGATAGGGCGAGCGGGCGATGTAGTGCGGGACGTGCGCGGCGACTCCCAGGACCTCGTGGCCCGCCTGCATCAGCCGGTACTCCACGAGCGCCTCGGCGCTGCCCGGGACCTGGGCCTCCTCGAACGGGCTGGGGTGGCCCGGCACGAGGTCGGTGCGGTTGCCGTGCGGGGTGATGCCGACGGGGCGGGTGTGCGGCACGCCCATCGGGATGCCGTGGAAGTTGACCGAGAGGCGGACGCCGAGACGCTCGACGATCTGCCCGACGGCGGCGGCGAAGCGCTCCCATTCGACGTCCGGCTCGGGGCCCGACAGCAGCAGGAAGGGCGCACCGGTCGCGTCCTGCACGACCCGCACCTCGATGGCGGGCTCCTCGTAGTCCGTCCAGGTGTCCCGCTTGAAGGTCAGCAGCGGGCGACGCGCCCGGTAGTCCACGAGCCGGTCGTGGTCGAAGCGGGCGACGAGCTGGTGGGGCAGCGAGTCGAGCACCTGGTCGACGATCTGGTCGCCGGTCTCGCCCGCGTCGATGTATCCGTCGAAGTGGTAGAGCATGACCAGTCCGGCCGACTCCTGGGCGAGTGCCATGTCGACGACGGCCAAGCCCTTCGGCTCCCATGCGTACAAACCCTGCGGATCAAGCACAGTGTCCGCTCCCCTCCTCGTGTCCGTACGTCACAACGTCCGCACGTGGGCGGACATTCCCGGTAGGCGCGGTGCCGTGATCTTGGCGACGGCAGGGGGCGTTCGGGTACGGCGGCAGGGGCGTCGCCACACGGGCGCCTCCACGCGGGTGTCGCGGCACGGGTGTCGCGGCACGGCCGAGGGGCCGCACCTCGAAAGGTGCGACCCCTCGGTCGACTACTGGGCCTCAGTGGCCCGCGATCAGCTCTGGCCGCCGGCCAGCTTCTCGCGCAGCGCGGCCAGCGCCTCGTCCGACGCCAGGGCGCCGGAGTTGTCGCCGCCCTCGGAGGAGTACGAGCCGCCGCCGCCACCACCGCTGGAGGCGGCCGGAGCCGCACCCGCGGTGTCGACACCCTCGGCAGCGGCCTTCTCGTCCGCCTCGCGGGACTTGATGACCTGCGCCTGGTGCTGCTCGAAGCGCTGCTGCGCCTCGGCGTACTGGGTCTCCCACGCCTCGCGCTGGGTCTCGTAGCCCTCGAGCCAGTCGTTGGTCTCGGGGTCGAAGCCCTCGGGGTAGATGTAGTTGCCCTGGTCGTCGTAGGACGCGGCCATGCCGTACAGGGTCGGGTCGAACTCGACCGCCGACGGGTCGGCACCGAAGGACTCGTTGGCCTGCTTCAGCGAGAGGCTGATGCGACGGCGCTCGAGGTCGATGTCGATGACCTTGACGAAGATCTCGTCGTTGACCTGGACGACCTGCTCCGGGATCTCCACGTGGCGCTCGGCCAGCTCGGAGATGTGGACCAGACCCTCGATGCCCTCGTCCACGCGGACGAACGCACCGAACGGCACCAGCTTCGTGACCTTGCCGGGCACGACCTGGCCGATCTGGTGGGTGCGGGCGAACTGCTGCCACGGGTCTTCCTGGGTCGCCTTCAGCGACAGGGAGACGCGCTCGCGGTCCATGTCCACGTCGAGAACCTCGACGGTGACCTCCTGGCCGACCTCGACAACCTCGGACGGGTGGTCGATGTGCTTCCAGGACAGCTCGGAGACGTGGACCAGACCGTCGACGCCACCCAGGTCCACGAAGGCACCGAAGTTGACGATCGAGGAGACGACGCCGGAACGGACCTGACCCTTCTGGAGGGTGGTGAGGAACGTCTGGCGGACCTCGGACTGGGTCTGCTCCAGCCAGGCACGGCGGGACAGGACCACGTTGTTGCGGTTCTTGTCCAGCTCGATGATCTTGGCCTCGAGCTCCTTGCCCACGTAGGGCTGGAGGTCGCGCACGCGGCGCATCTCGACCAAGGAGGCCGGGAGGAAGCCACGGAGGCCGATGTCGAGGATGAGACCACCCTTGACGACCTCGATGACGGTACCGGTGACGATCCCGTCCTCTTCCTTGATCTTCTCGATGGTGCCCCAGGCCCGCTCGTACTGGGCGCGCTTCTTCGAGAGGATCAGGCGGCCTTCCTTGTCCTCCTTCTGGAGAACAAGGGCCTCGATCTCGTCACCCACGGCGACGACCTCGTTGGGGTCGACGTCGTGCTTGATCGAGAGCTCGCGGCTCGGGATCACACCTTCGGTCTTGTAACCGATGTCGAGCAGGACCTCGTCCCGGTCGACCTTCACGATGACGCCGTCGACGATGTCGCCGTCGTTGAAGTACTTGATCGTCTCGTCGATCGCGGCGAGGAAGGCTTCCTCGTTACCGATGTCGTTGACCGCTACCTGCGGGGTGGTTGCGGTGGTCTCGGTGCTGCTCGTCATGTGGGAAAGGGCTCCGGTACGGACATTGAAGTCGTAGGTACTGCTTACGCCGGGAGCCCGTTTCGCTCTGCAGAAGCCGGACAGCCAAGGAAGCGTCACCGAAACCAGGGGTGACACCTCGAGAACCGAGGGGACATACAACAGATGCGAGCGCGACCTGCTACGTCTGAGGTGCGCAGGCCCGCAGCGCAACTTGTAGCATACGGGGGCAGCCGGGCAGGGTCAATGCGCGAAGCCGCACACCCGGGGCGGATCACCGCATACCCGGCACAAAAGCTGCCCCCGGAGGCCACCTGGGCCCCTTGACGTCCCTTGCGTGACAAGCGGGGCGGGCGGCACGGAAGAGCCCGCAGACTAGTACGAGGGAGCCGGTCATCCAAGAGCCCGTAACGTCCGAGGCCGAAACGGCGGAGCCCGAGGCCACCCGGCGTGCCGCCGGTGTCACGGAGAGCGCCCGCGCCAACCGTGGGTGGTGGGACCGTAATGCGGACGAGTACCAGATCGATCACGGCACCTTCCTCGGCGACGACCGCTTCGTGTGGTGTCCCGAGGGACTGGACGAGGTGGAGGCCGAGCTCCTCGGTCCGGCTGAGGAGCTGAAGGGCAAGGACGTCCTGGAGATCGGCGCCGGCGCCGCCCAGTGCTCACGCTGGCTGACCGCGCAGGGTGCCCGGCCCGTGGCCCTGGACCTCTCCCACCGCCAGCTCCAGCACGCGCTGCGCATCGGCTCGTCCTTCCCCCTGGTCTGTGCCGACGCGGCCGTGCTGCCCTTCGCGGACGGCTCGTTCGACCTCGCGTGCTCGGCGTACGGGGCGCTGCCCTTCGTCGCCGATCCGCGGCTGGTGCTCCGGGAGGTGCACCGGGTGCTGCGCCCCGGGGGTCGCTTCGTCTTCTCGGTCACGCACCCGCTGCGCTGGGCGTTCCCGGACGAACCCGGTCCCGAGGGGCTGTCGGTGTCCGCCTCCTACTTCGACCGCACGCCGTACGTCGAGCAGGACGACGAGGGCCGCGCGGTGTACGTCGAGCACCACAGGACGCTCGGTGACCGCGTCCGGGACGTCGTGACGTCGGGATTCCGGCTGGTGGACCTGGTCGAGCCGGAGTGGCCGGAGTGGAACACCTCCGAGTGGGGCGGCTGGTCGCCGCTGCGCGGGCATCTGATCCCCGGGACGGCCGTCTTCGTGTGCGAGCGCGACTGAGTCCACGTCGGCTGCACGCGCGGGCGCGCGCTGCGTGCGCCTGAGCACCACTCTCCCCACGCGCGCGGGGAGTGGTCTCGCCGCCGTACGACACTGGGGGCGTGATCCGTTACGACGCCCTGGACGCTCTGCCCGTGCGCGAGGCCCTGCCCGCGCTGCACGACGCCCTGGAGGGGCACGGCACCGCGGTGCTGGTCGCGCCGCCCGGTACCGGCAAGACCACGTCGGTGCCGCTCGCGCTGGCCGGCCTGCTGGGCGAGGGTCTCGCGCGGCGCGTGGTCGTGGCCGAGCCGCGGCGGATCGCGGCGCGGGCGGCGGCCCGGCGGATGGCGTGGCTGCTGGGCGAGAAGCCGGGCGCGAGCGTCGGGTACAGCGTGCGCGGTGAGCGGGTCGTCGGGCGGCACACACGCGTGGAGGTCGTGACGACCGGTGTCCTGTTGCAGCGGCTGCAACGCGACCAGGAGCTGGCGGGCGTCGACGTCGTGATGCTCGACGAGTGCCACGAGCGGCATCTGGACGCGGACACGACGGCCGCGTTCCTGTGGGACGTGCGGCAGACGCTGCGCCCCGAGCTGCGTCTGGTGGCCGCTTCGGCGACGACCGACGCGGCGGGCTGGGCCCGGCTGCTGGGCGGCGCGCCTGTTGTCGAGGCGGAGGGCGTGTCCCATCCCGTGGAGGTGGTGTGGGCACCGCCGACGCGTCCGGTACGGCCGCCGCACGGGATGCGGGTGGACCCGGCGCTGCTCGCTCACGTGGCGTCGGTGACGCGGCGGGCCCTGGCCGAGCGGGACGGGGACGTGCTGTGCTTCCTGCCCGGCGTCGGGGAGATCTCCCGTGTGGCCGGGCAGCTGGGGGGTCTCGGTGACGTCGAGGTGCTCCAGGTGCACGGGCGGGCGCCGGCGACGGTGCAGGACGCGGTCCTGGTGCCCGGGACACGGCGTCGCGTGGTGCTGGCGACCTCGGTGGCCGAGTCGTCGCTGACGGTCCCGGGTGTGCGGGTGGTCGTGGACGCGGGGCTGGCGCGGGAGCCGCGGGTGGATCACGGGCGCGGGCTGAGTGCCCTGACGACGGTGCGCGCCTCCCGCGCGGCGGCGCGGCAGCGGGCCGGCCGGGCCGGGCGTGAGGCGCCGGGTGCGGTGTACCGCTGCTGGGCGGAGGCGGAGGACGCCCGTCTGCCGCGGTTCCCGGCGCCGGAGATCAAGGTGGCCGACCTGACGGCGTTCGCGCTCCAGGCGGCCTGCTGGGGCGACCCGGACGCCTCCGGGCTGGCGCTGCTCGATCCGCCGCCGGCCGGGGCGATGGCTGCGGCGCGGGAGGTGCTCGCGGCGGTCGGCGCGGTGGACTCGGCGGGGCGGGCCACCGAGCGCGGTGCACGGCTGGTCCGGCTGGGGCTGCATCCCCGGCTGGGGCGGGCGCTGCTCGACGCGGAGGGCCTGGGGGCGGTCGGCGACGGGACGTCCGACGCCGCGGCCGAGGTCGTCGCGCTGCTCAGCGAGGAGCCACCGCGGGAGTACGGGGACGACCTCGCGGCCGCCCTGCGGGCCGCGCGGCGCGGGAACGACGCCTACGGGGCACGGTGGCAGGCCGAGGTGCGACGGCTGCGGGCCGCCGTGCGGGGACCGGGGAAGGGCGCCGCCGCGCAGGGGCCCGGGAGAGACGCCGCCGCGCGGGGGCCCGGAAGGGTGGTCGCCGTGGAGGAGGCCGGGAGAGACACAGCCCCGGAGAGGCCCGGCAGGGGCGCCGGCGTGGAGGGAGCCGGGCGGCGGGGCTCTGGTGGCGCCGGCGACGGGTCGGTCGGGGTGGTGGCCGCGTTGGCCTTTCCCGAGCGGGTGGCGAGGAAGGACGGCGCCTCGTACCTGATGGTCTCCGGGACCCGGGCCGAGCTGCCGGAGACGTCGGCGTTGCGCGGGGCACCGTGGATCGCCGTCGCCGTGGCCGATCGGCCCGTGGGAAGGGGGCACGCGCGCGTGCTGCTCGGGGCGGCCGTCGACGAGGCGGCGGCCCGGCTCGCGGCGGGCGCGCTGCTGGAGGAACGGGACGAGGTGCACTGGGGTGACGGCGACGTCGTCGCCCGGCGTGTCGAACAGCTGGGAGCCGTGGAACTCACCGTGCGGCCCCTCACCGACGCCGACCCCGGTCTCGTACGGGACGCGCTGCTGGAGGGGCTGCGGCAGGAGGGGCTCGGGTTGCTGCGCTGGTCGGCCGAGGCGGACGTTCTGCGCAAGCGGCTCGCCTTTCTGCGGCGGCGGCTCGGCGCACCCTGGCCGGACGTCTCCGACGAGGCGCTGCACGCGCGCGTGGACGAGTGGCTGGAGCCCGAGCTGGGCCGGGCCCGACGGCGGGCCGACCTGGCCCGCATCGACGCGGGGCAGGCGCTGGCACGGTTGCTGCCCTGGGCCTCCGGGGAGGCGGCACGGCTGGACGAACTGGCCCCCGAGCGGATCCTCGTCCCCAGTGGGTCCCGGGTCCGGATCGACTACACGGATCCCGGGCAGCCGGTCCTGGCGGTGAAGTTGCAGGAGATGTTCGGACTCCAGCGCTCCCCGGAGGTCGCCGGGGTGCCGCTGCTCGTGCACCTCCTCTCCCCCGCCGGCCGCCCGGCCGCGGTCACCGCCGACCTGGCCTCGTTCTGGAAGGACGGATACAAGGGCGTACGGGCGGAGCTGCGCGGCCGTTACCCGAAGCATCCGTGGCCCGAGGACCCCGCCACGGCCGAGCCGACGCGGCACACGAAGGCCCGGCTCGGAAAGTGAGGTCCGGCTCGCGAAGTGACGGGGAGCGAAGGGCGAGGGGCGTCCCACCGCCGTGACGGTGGGGCGCCCCTCGGTCGTTCCGGCAGCAGCCGTGTCTACGCGGCCGGCTCGGTCGACGGCTCGGTGGACGGGCTGGGCGAGGCGTCGGGCGAGTCGGTGGACGGGTCCGGCGACGGCTCCGGCTGGGCCTCGGCCACCTTCAGCTGGACGTTGAGCGTGGCGCCGCCCGCGGTGGTGAGGCGGAGCACGAACGTGCCGGTGGTGTCGTCCGCGTACAGCTTCGGCAGCGTCAGCAGGCCCTTGGCGTCGGTCTTCAGGCCGGTCAGGGTGCGGACGGTCTTGCCGTCGGCGTCCTTGAAGTACGGGCCCTTGTCGCTCTCGACCGGGTCGAGCACCGACTTGATGAGGGTGGCGGTGACGGCGACCTTGTCCGCGGCGGCGCCCTTGTGCGTGGCCTTCACCTCGACCCGGTCCGCGAACTCGCCGCCCGGCGTGCACGTCAGGGCGGTGGCGCCGGTGCGGGCGATCGCGTCGGCGACGCGCTCGGTGACGGTGGCCCGGTAGTCGAGGCCGGCGACGGTCCGGCCGATGACGGTGGCACGGACGGTGAACCCGCCGGTCTTCTCCCCCGCCACCAGCGCGGGCGCGACGGCCACGCCGGAGGCGTTGGTGGTGACGGCGGCGACCTTGTCGCCGCCGGTGAAGGCGGCGTCGGTGTCGCCGATGACGGTGAAGCGGATACGCACCTTGCCGACGGACTGGCCGGCCTTGGTCTCGGCACGGGTGCTGATCTTCTGGGTGAAGGTGTCGCCCGCGATCGCGGTCAGCCCCGTGGTACCGGCGTTCTCCAGGTGGTGCACCGTGTCCGTGGGGGTCTCGGTCGTGGGCGGAGTCGCCGGATCGGTCGGGGGCTTCGGGCTCGGAGAGCCCGTGCCGGGGTCGGAGGGCTTGGGGGGTGCGGGGGGCGTCGGCTTCCCCGGGCCGGGCGTCGATGTGCCGGGAGCCGTGGGGCCGGTGGTCGCGCCCGTGGCACCCGTGGCGCCCGTCGCGCCCGTCGCGCCGGGAGACGGGCTGGGGCCGGTCAGACCGGTGCCGTCGTCGCTGCGGCCCACGGGCAGGGTGCCGGTGCCGTCGGGGATCTCGTGGGTGCCCTTGCGGTAGTGCTCCAGCCAGGACAGGACCGTGTGGAGGTAGTCCTGCGAGTTGTTGTAGCTGAGGATCGCCCGGTTGAGGTCGGCCTGGACGGACAGGTCCCAGCCGTTGCGGCACAGATAGTGGCCGGCGGAGAGCGCGGCGTCGTAGATGTTGTTGGGGTCGTCCTTGCCGTCGGCGTTGCCGTCGCGGCCCGCCCACGCCCACGTGGAGGGGATGAACTGCATGGGGCCGACGGCGTTGTCGTACCTGCTGTTCCCGTCGTAGACGCCGTTGTCGGTGTCCTTGATGAGCGCGAAGCCGTTGCCGTCGAGCTGCGGGCCGATGATCCGGCCGAGGGTGTTGCCCTGCGCGTCGACCCTGCCGCCGCGTGCCTGCCCCGACTCCACCTTGCCGATGGCGGCCAGCAGTTGCCACGGCAGGTTGCAGCCCGGTTTGGTCCGGCGCAGCTCCGACTCGGCCTTCTTGTAGGCGTCGAGCACGGTGGCGGGAATGCCCGCTTCGGCCGGGCCCCGGGAGGCGGGGGTGCCGATGGTCGGCGCGGGGCTCGGGCTGTTGAGCGGCGGAAGGTCCGTGTAGTACGGCGAGTTGCCGGTGGCGCTCTCCTCGGAGGGCGCGTCGGACGTCGGCATGTTGTCGGCCGTGGTCTGTCTGCCGTGGGCGTCGGCCGTCACGTCGGGGGCCTGGGACGCGGACAGGGCCGCGACCACGACCGCCGCCACGGTGGTGGTGACCGCCGCCTTGCGGAGCCTCCTGTCGAAATGCGCCGCCATAGAGTGAACCCCTCCCGTGGACGCCCTCGCGTCCCTCTCCGTCGGTCTTCGGCTGTCGCGCCGGCCCGTCCTGCCCACCCTGCTGTGACGATCGGTACGCGCCGATGGTTGCACCGCAACCATCCCCGCGCGGTGTCCGTCTGTTCGACCAGTACGGTGCCGCAGGCGACCCTACGACAACTTGCTTTGCACGGGCACCCATTCGTGCCCGATATTCACCAGTTGGCCATATGAGGAGTTCTGTTGCCGTTCACCCTCAGTCATGCGGCCGCCGTGCTGCCCGCGATGAGGAGCGACGGGACCGGCCGGGGGCCGCTGGTGCCCGCCGTACTCGTGGCAGGGTCATTTTCACCCGACATCACCTATTACGCGGCCAGTTTCCTGTCCGGGGCGATGGAGTTCGGGGACGTCACGCACTCCTTCCCGGGCGTCCTCGTCGTCGACGTGGTCATCGCCTGGGTGCTGGTGGGGGTGTGGCTGCTGCTCCGCGAACCGCTGGTGGCCTTGTTGCCGCGGGCCCGGCAGGGCCGTGCCGCCGCCCTGCTGCGCTGCGGGACGCCACGCGCGCGCGTGGACACCTCGCTCGTCGTGCGGTGGTACGTGTCGGCCGTGCTGGGGGCGCTGACGCACGTGGTGTGGGACGCGTTCACGCACCTCGACCGCTGGGGGATGCGGGTGTTCCCGGTCCTCGGGCGGGAGATCGCGGGCTCGCCGCTCTACTGGTACCTCCAGTACGGCGGTTCCGCCGTGGCCGCGGTCGTCCTCGCCGTGTTCCTGGCGCGGGCGCTGCGCCGGGCGCCCCGGGCCGAGCCGCTGGGCGTTCCGGTCCTCTCCGTACGGGACCGGTGGTGGGCCGGAGCGGTGCTCGGCGGTTGCGCCGTGGTCGGGGCGGTGCAGCGGGCGGCACGCTGGTGGGCCTACTGGGGAGACGTGGCGAAACCCTGGGAGCTGATCCCGACGCTGTGCTTCGGCGCGGGTGCGGGGCTCGCCCCCGGGCTGTTGCTGTACGCCGTGGGGGTCAGGGCGTGGCGTCCGGCCCCGGTTCCCGGAAGCCCAGGAGGCGCCGGTACGGAGCCGGACCGCCGGGTCGCGCGCTGAGGGTGTCGGTGCTCGCGACGAACACGGTGAAGCTGTGTGCGGGCCGTGTCCGCGGCATCAGCGTGAGCGCGAGCGCCAGGTAGCCGCGGGCCAGGTCGACCCACAGGTGCCGGGCGAGGGCGCCGGGCGGGGGCGTGGGGGCCGCGGTCCGGTCGTCCCGGTCGACGCGGCGGGTGAGCCTGCGGCGGAGGTCCGTCGCGGTACGGCGCAGGGCCGTGGCGAGGGTGGTGGGGGTGCGGCCGGTGCTTGCGCCCGGCGCGAAGACCGGGACCGGCAGGAAGAGCACGCGGGCGGGTCGGTCGGTGCTTGCCCGTGCCGGTGTCGTCCGGTGGTGGAGCATGCGTATACCCATGCCCGCATCCTCACGGGAGACGGGGACGGAGGGCGCTTTCGCGAGGGCCACCTGAGTGACGGCCCCCGCGGAGCGGGAGGGGGCGCGTCGGCGGGGGTGTGCGCTCGGGACGGGCGGGTACGGACGTCCGACCAGGCCGGTCCCGGCCGGTGGACCGCACAGCAAGGACACGGGCCCCCGCCCCTGCGTCATGCGCCACGGGCCGGCCCAGCGCTCGACACCGCCTCGTACACCGGCCGGCGACGACCGGCGACGACGCCCGAACGTCGGCGATGCCTCGATGGCACGTCGGCACTCCCGGGCGCGAGGAGCCCGGAGTGCGAGCGAGGCAGATGCGGTCCCGGGCGGGGTGGGACGGGACCGGAGCTCCGGCCGAGCGCGAGCCGTCTTGAGCCCAGTGCGGGGCCGGGTCCGAGAGCGGATCGACCCCGGACGCGGGCGCGGCCGACCCGATCGCCCGGGCCGACCGACCCCACGCAGCACCGGCTGCCGCCACACACAGGCGAGCCCGCCCCCCGCCGACCGCCGACCGCCGACCGCCGACCGCCGACCGCCGACCGCCGACCGCCGACCGCCGGAGGCTAGTGCGCTGCCGACTCCCAATCCGGGCCCGAGCCCACCGAGACGCCCAGGGGGACCCTGAGCCGCACCGCGTTCGCCATCTCGCGGCGGACGAGCTCCTCCGCCGCCGCGCGCTCGCCGGGAGCGATCTCCAGGACGATTTCGTCGTGGACCTGGAGCAGCATGCGCGAGGCGAGACCGGCCTCGCGCAGCGCCTTGTCCACGTTGAGCATGGCGATCTTGACGATGTCGGCCGCCGTGCCCTGGATCGGGGCGTTCAGGGCCATGCGCTCGGCCGCCTCGCGGCGCTGACGGTTGTCGCTGTTGAGGTCGGGCAGGTAGCGGCGGCGGCCGAAGAGCGTCGCCGTGTACCCCGTCGCCCGCGCCTCGTCGACGACCCGGCGCAGATAGTCCCGTACGCCGCCGAACCGCTCGAAGTAGGCGTCCATCAGGCCGCGGGCCTCGGCCGCCTCGATGTTCAGCTGCTGGGAGAGGCCGAAGGCCGACAGACCGTACGCCAGGCCGTAGGACATGGCCTTGATCTTGCGGCGCATCTCCGCGTCCACCGCGGACTGCTCGACCGAGAAGACCTGCGCGGCGGCGGTGGTGTGCAGGTCCTCGCCGGAGGTGAACGCCTCGGTCAGGCCCTCGTCCTCGGAGAGGTGGGCCATCACGCGCAGTTCGATCTGGCTGTAGTCCGCCGTCATCAGGGACTCGAAGCCCTCACCGACGACGAACCCGCGCCGGATCGCGCGGCCCTCGTCGGTACGGACCGGGATGTTCTGCAGGTTCGGGTCCGTGGACGAGAGGCGACCCGTGGCGGCGACCGTCTGGTTGAACGTGGTGTGGATGCGGCCGTCGGTGGCGATCGTCTTGATCAGGCCCTCCACCGTGACGCGCAGCTTGGCCTGCTCCCGGTGGCGGAGCATGATCACCGGCAGTTCGTTGTCGGTCTGGGCCGCCAGCCAGGCCAGGGCGTCGGCGTCCGTGGTGTAGCCGGTCTTGGTCTTCTTGGTCTTCGGCAGGTTCAGCTCGCCGAAGAGGACCTCCTGAAGCTGCTTGGGCGAGCCCAGGTTGAACTCACGGCCGGCCGCCGCGTGCGCCTCCTTCACCGCCTGCTGTACGGCGCCCGCGAACATCTGCTCCATCGCCTGCAGGTGCTCCCGGTCTGCCGCGATGCCGTGCCGCTCCATGCGGGCCAGCAGCGCGGACGTGGGCAGCTCCATGTCGCGCAGCAGGTCTGCCGCGCCGACGTCCGCCAGGCGCCCTTCGAAGGCTTCTCCCAGGTCCAGGATCGCGCGGGCCTGCACCATCAGCGCCTCGGCCTCGGCACCGTCGTCCGCGCCGAAGGCCAGCTGGCCGTCGGCCGCAGCGGCGGGCGCCAGCTCGCGGTGCAGGTACTCCAGGGACAGCGCGTCCAGGTCGAAGGAGCGCCGGCCCGGCTTGACCAGGTAGGCCGCGAGCGCGGTGTCCATGCCGACGCCGGCGACGGTCCAGCCGTGCTCGGCGAAGACGCGCATGGCGCCCTTGGCGTTGTGGAAGACCTTCGGCCGGCCCGCGTCGGACAGCCAGGCCGTGAACGCCGTCTCGTCGGCCTCGTCCAGCTCGGCCGGGTCGAACCAGGCGGCCGGTCCGCCGGACGCGGCGAGCGCGACCTCGGCGACCGAGCCGGTGCCCAGCGCCCAGGTGTCGACCGTGGCGACGCCGAGGGTCCCCGTGCCGTGCTCGGCGAGCCAGCCGGCCAGCTCGCCCGTGCCCAGCACCGTGCCGTCCAGCTCCACGCCGTCGGCCACGACCGGAGCGGCCTCGGCCTCCTCGGCGCCCGGGTCGACGGCGTAGAGCCGCTCGCGCAGCGACGGGTTCCGGATCTCCAGGGTGTCCAGGATCATCGCGACGCCCTTGCGGTCGTACGCCGTGCGCTCCAGGTCGGTGACCGTCTTCGGCAGCTCGACCCGGCGCTCCAGCTCGGTGAGCCGGCGGTTGAGCTTGACCGACTCCAGGTGGTCGCGCAGGTTCTGCCCGGCCTTGCCCTTGACCTCGTCGACGCGCTCGACCAGGTCGGCGAAGGACCCGAACTGGTTGATCCACTTCGCGGCCGTCTTCTCGCCCACGCCGGGGATGCCCGGCAGGTTGTCGGACGGGTCGCCGCGCAGCGCCGCGAAGTCGGGGTACTGGGCGGGGGTCAGTCCGTACTTCTCGAAGACCTTCTCCGGTGTGAAGCGGGTCAGCTCGGAGACGCCCTTGGTCGGGTAGAGGACCGTGGTGTGGTCACTGACCAGCTGGAAGGAGTCCCGGTCGCCGGTGACGATCAGCACGTCGAAGCCCTCGGCCTCGGCCTGGGTGGCGAGCGTGGCGATGACGTCGTCGGCCTCGAAGCCCTCGACGGCGAAGCGCTGCACGTGCATGGCGTCGAGCAGCTCGCCGATCAGCTCGACCTGGCCCCTGAACTCGTCCGGGGTCTTGGAGCGGTTCGCCTTGTACTCGGTGAACTCCTCCGACCGCCAGGTCTTGCGGGAGACGTCGAACGCCACCGCGAAGTGCGTGGGAGCCTCGTCACGCAGCGTGTTGGCCAGCATCGACGCGAAGCCGTAGATCGCGTTGGTCGGCTGGCCCGTCGCGGTCGTGAAGTTCTCCGCGGGCAGCGCGAAGAACGCGCGGTACGCCAGTGAGTGCCCGTCCATGAGCATCAGGCGCGGACGGCCGCCGGAGGTGTTGTCGGTCTTCTTCGCTGCTGTCTCTGCCACGTCCCCGATCCTGCCACGGACCACTGACACTCGGCCCCGCGCTCGCCGGTGGCCGGCACGAGGCGCACCGCGCCGTGGGGGCAGGCGGTGTCCCGCGCCGTGACGGGGCCGACGGCGGCGGTCGCACGGCGCGTGGAGGTGCGGGCCGGGCGCGCGGTTCCCGTGCCCCGTCAGGGCCGCCGCTCCGGCCCGGCGGCCCGGAACACGCCTCCTTGCGCGCCGCGAGCACCCCTTCCGGCACGGGTCCGCCCGGCCCGCGTCGTTGTCGGCGGGCCGTGCGAGGATCGGAGACGTACCTCACACGTGTACGCGAAGGAGCGCGCGATGGCCACCAAGCCGCCCAAGGGTGATCCGGTTCAGGACGCGCCGCGGATCACGGAGCCGCAGCACACGGCGGCGGGCATCCCGGCCATCGGCCACACCCTGCGCGTCGCACAGCGGCAGATGGGCGTGAAGCGGACCGCGCTGACGCTGCTGAGCGTCAACCAGAAGGACGGCTTCGACTGCCCGGGCTGCGCCTGGCCGGAGCCGGACCACCGGCACAAGGCGGAGTTCTGCGAGAACGGCGCCAAGGCCGTGGCCGAGGAGGCCACGCTGCGCCGGGTCACCCCGGAGTTCTTCGCCGCGCACTCCGTCGCCGACCTCTCCACCCGCAGCGGCTACTGGCTGGGGCAGCAGGGACGGCTCACCCACCCGGTGTACCTGCCGGAGGGCGGCACGCACTACGAACCGGTCACCTGGGAGCGGGC
Source organism: Streptomyces ambofaciens ATCC 23877 (assembly GCF_001267885.1). NCBI lineage: Bacteria > Bacillati > Actinomycetota > Actinomycetes > Kitasatosporales > Streptomycetaceae > Streptomyces > Streptomyces ambofaciens. Next base: position 2,167,618 of record NZ_CP012382.1, read on the forward strand.
CTTCGGCATCGTGGCGGAGGAGATCGCCGCGCTGGACTCGCCCGACGAGGCCGTCTTCTACACCTCCGGCCGCACCAGCAACGAGGCGGCGTTCCTCTATCAGCTCTTCGCGCGGGAGCTCGGCACCAACAACCTGCCGGACTGCTCCAACATGTGCCACGAGTCGTCCGGCTCGGCCCTGTCCGAGACCATCGGCATCGGCAAGGGCAGCGTCCTGCTGGAGGACCTGTACAAGGCGGATCTGATCATCGTGGCCGGTCAGAACCCGGGCACCAACCACCCTCGTATGCTCTCCGCCCTGGAGCAGGCCAAGGCGAACGGCGCGAGGATCATCAGCGTCAATCCGCTGCCCGAGGCCGGCCTGGAGCGCTTCAAGAACCCCCAGACCGCCAAGGGGCTCACCGCGGGCGCCGCGCTCACCGACCTGTTCCTGCAGATCCGCCTCGGCGGCGACCAGGCCCTGTTCCGGCTCCTCAACAGGCTGATCCTCGACACCGAGGGCGCCGTCGACGAGGCGTTCGTCGGGGAACACACGCACGGCTTCGAGCAGTTCGCCGAGGCCGCCCGCGCCGCCGACTGGGACGAGACGCTCGCCGCGACCGGCCTCACGCGCGCGGAGATCGAGGAAGCGCTGCGCATGGTGCTCGCCTCCCAGCGCACCATCGTGTGCTGGGCGATGGGCCTGACCCAGCACAAGCACTCCGTGCCGACCATCCGCGAGGTCGTCAACTTCCTCCTCCTGCGCGGCAACATCGGCCGCCCGGGCGCGGGCGTCTGCCCGGTGCGCGGCCACTCCAACGTGCAGGGCGACCGCACCATGGGCATCTTCGAACGCCCGGCGCCCGCGTTCCTGGACGCCCTGGAGAAGGAGTTCGGTTTCGCCCCGCCGCGCGCGCACGGCTACGACGTCGTTCGGGCCATCCGCGCACTGCGCGACGGCGAGGCGAAGGTCTTCTTCGCCATGGGCGGCAACTTCGTCTCCGCCTCCCCCGACACGGAGGTCACCGAGGCTGCCATGCGGCGCGCCCGGCTCACCGTGCACGTGTCGACGAAGCTGAACCGCTCGCACGCCATAACGGGTGCGCGCGCCCTGATCCTGCCGACCCTCGGCCGCACCGAACGCGACCTCCAGGGCGGCGGCGAGCAGTTCGTCACCGTCGAGGACTCCATGGGCATGGTGCACGCCTCCCGCGGCCGGCTGGAGCCCGCGAGCGCGCACCTGCTGTCCGAGCCGGCGATCGTGTGCCGGCTGGCCCGCCGCGTGCTGGGCGAGCGCAGCCGCACGCCCTGGGAGGAGTTCGAGAAGGACTACGCGACGATCCGGGACCGCATCGGGCGGGTGATCCCCGGCTTCGAGGACTTCAACACGCGCGTGGCCCGCCCCGGGGGCTTCGCCCTCCCCCACGCCCCGCGCGACGAGCGCCGCTTCCCGACGGCCACCGGCAAGGCCAACTTCACGGCCGCACCGGTCGAGTACCCCGAGCTGCCCGAGGGGCGGCTCCTGCTCCAGACACTGCGCTCGCACGACCAGTACAACACCACGATCTACGGCCTGGACGACCGCTACCGGGGCATCAGGAACGGCCGCCGGGTCGTCCTGGTCAACCCGCAGGACGCCGGCCTGCTGAAGCTCCGGGACGGCGCGTACGTCGACCTCGTCAGCGAGTGGAGGGACGGGGTGGAGCGGCGGGCCCCCGGCTTCCGTGTCGTGCACTACCCGACGGCACGGGGCTGCGCGGCGGCGTACTACCCGGAGACCAACGTCCTGGTGCCGCTGGACGCCACCGCGGACACCAGCAACACCCCGGCCAGCAAGTCCCTGGTCGTCCGTCTGGAACAATCGGCGACCGACTGAGCGTTTGCTCAGTCGAGCCGGCGGCCCGAGCGGCCGGGCGGCGGACCGAACAGACGGAGCGACGAAACGGAGCCGGCCCATGGGCGAGCAGCAGCAGGTGCAGTTCCCGCAGGAGGTCATCGACGAGTACGCCGCGCTCGGCGTCGACCTGCCCGCCCTCTTCTCGGCCGGGCACCTCGGGACGCGCATGGGCGTCCAGATCCTGGAGGCGTCGGCGGACCGGGTCGTCGGCACCATGCCGGTGGAGGGCAACACCCAGCCGTACGGGCTGCTGCACGGCGGCGCTTCGGCGGTGCTGGCCGAGACCCTCGGCTCGGTCGGCTCGATGCTGCACGGCGGCAGTTCCAAGATCGCCGTCGGCGTCGACCTGAACTGCACCCACCACCGCGGGGCCCGCTCCGGCCTGGTCACCGGAGTGGCCACGCCGGTGCACCGGGGCCGGTCGACGGCGACGTACGAGATCGTGATCAGCGACGAGCAGGACCGGCGCGTGTGCACCGCCCGCCTGACGTGCCTGCTCCGGGACCTGAAGCCGGGCGACGGCGAGCGGGCCGGCACGGCGGGCTGAGCGGGCCGCGTCCCGGCCACGGCATTGCTCTCGTCCGCTCGGCGCCCTAACTTCGGGGCATGGGACGGGGAGAGGCCCCCTGGCCGGGGGTGGCGGCCCGGCGGTTCCGGTGCTCGCCCGGACTGCTCGCGCTCGCCTTCACGCTGACACTGCCGACCGCCGGGGCGACCGGATGTGCCGGCTCCAGCCCCGGAGAACCGTCTTCCGGCACGACCCGGACGACCGCGTCGGCATCGACTTCGGCATCGCCCGCCGCATCGGCTTCCGCATCGGCACAACCCACCCTGTCCGGCGCGGAGTTGTGCACGAACGCCGTCCGCTACTGGGCGCGCGAGATGCTGGCCGGTGGCACGCCCTACGGCGACTACCAGTCGATGGGGCTGTCCAACCGGCAGTACGACATCCTGCGGGAGGTGGTGGACGCCGCGCGGGCCACGAAACGCGCCCAAGGTCAGCGAGCGGCCGATGAGTTGATCGACCGCCGGGCGAGCGAGGACTGCGCCGATCACTACCGCGACGGCGGCCCGACCGACGGGCCGTGGCGGTGAGCGGCACCGGCCCCGTCGAGGCGGGCGAAGGCACCAGCGACCGCACCGCCCCGGCAGCCCGCCGGCCGTCCCGGCGGCATGCACCACCAGCCCCTCATCACGACCGCTCGGCCCGTCACCGCGACCTCTTCGCCCGCCGGCGCCGCGCGGTCCTCGCGACCGCCGCGGCCGTCGCGGCCCTGGCGGGGGGCGCCTGTCTGTACGCCACCCGCCCGCAGCCGCCGCCCCCTCCCCCGCCGCCGCATCCCTCCCAGGCGGTCGACCTCGACTACCTGGACGCGGTGCCCGGCCCGGGCGAGGCCTTCCGTTTCGCGGTACGGCTGAGCGTGCGGTCCGGCCCGCCCGTCACCGTGACGCGGCTCGACCAGCCCTACGACGGCATCGCGATGACGTCGTCACCGGTCGCGCCTTTCCAGACAAAGGCGCATTCCGCCCGCAAGATCATCGTCACGCTGCGGGTGACGGAATGCGCAAAAGCACCGCGGAACCTGGCACTCCCTTTTCTCCATGTAACGCTGCGTAATACGCGCGCAATACACGACCACAGTTTCATCCTGGGGACGCGCTATGCGCGGGACCTCTCCCACGCCCTGCAAGTCGCCTGCAGCAACGAATCCGGGTAATCACCAAAACGCCCCAGACGCCTGAACAGTGGCGGCCGGTCCTGCGGGTTCTCAGCATGCGGACAGGGCGAATCGGCCTGAATTCCGCCCTTCTTCCCAGCCGACACCGCTCTGCATTACCCCGTGTCATAACAAGAGCGTCACAGCATGAGTCAGACCCTCCTCCACGTTCCCCACACACGCTTAGAGTCACGGCCAGTCACCGCGCCATCCGATTGTCACTTCGGCCCAGCGCTCGACTCGGCCGCCTCCACGGGGAAGCGGCTGTGCCAGGGAAAGGACTGATCGTGCGTCAACGTTCGCTCATCGCCATCACCGCCGCTCTGGCGGCGGGAGCACTCACCCTCACCGCCTGCGGCTCGCGCGACGACGACGGCGGCTCGGACTCCGGCAACGGCGACGGCGGTGGCACCACCGTCGTCATCGGCGTCGACGCCCCGCTGACCGGCGACCTGTCCGCGCTGGGCCTCGGCATCAAGAACTCGGTTGACCTCGCCGCCAAGACGGCCAACAAGGACAACTACGTCGACGGCATCAAGTTCGAGATCGAAGCCCTCGACGACCAGGGTCAGCCCTCCGTCGGCCAGCAGAACGCCACCAAGCTCACCGCCAACGACGACGTGCTCGGCGTGGTCGGCCCGCTGAACTCCTCGGTCGGCGAAGCCATGCAGATCATCTTCGACCGGGCCAAGCTGGTCGAGGTCTCCCCGGCCAACACGAACCCCGCCCTCACTCAGGGCGTGAAGTGGCAGACCGAGAAGGTCCGGCCCTACAAGTCGTACTTCCGCACCGCGACCACGGACGCCATCCAGGGCCCGTTCGCCGCGCAGTACGTCTTCAACGACTCGAAGAAGAAGAAGGTCTTCGTCATCGACGACAAGAAGACCTACGGCGCCGGTCTGGCCGCCACCTTCACCGAGGAGTTCAAGAAGCTCGGCGGCCAGGTCGTCGGCACCGAGCACATCAACCCGGACACCAAGGACTTCAACGCGGTCGCCACCAAGGTCAAGACCTCGGGCGCCGACGTCGTCTACTACGGCGGCGAGTACCCGCAGGCCGGCCCGCTCAGCAAGCAGATCAAGGCCGCCGGAGCCAAGATCCCGGTGGTCGGCGGTGACGGCATCTACAGCGCCGACTTCATCAAGCTCGCCGGCGCCAGCGGCACCGGTGACCTCGCGACCTCCGTCGGCGCACCGGTCGAGGAACTCCCCTCCGCCAAGGAGTTCGTCGCCAACTACAAGGCCGGGGGTTACAAGGAGGCCTACGAGGCCTACGGCGGCTACTCCTACGACTCCGCCTGGGCGATCATCGAGGCCGTCAAGAAGGTCGTCGAGGACAACGACGGCAAGCTTCCCGACGACGCCCGCGCCAAGGTCGTGGACGCCATGCAGAACGTCTCCTTCGACGGTGTGACCGGCAAGGTCTCCTTCGACAAGTTCGGTGACGCCACCAACAAGCAGCTCACCGTGTACGCCGTCGAGAACGGTGCCTGGAAGTCGGTGAAGTCCGGCACCTACACCGGCTGACCCACCGCACGCACCACTGATCACGTGATCACGAGCCGCGCGGGGCGCTGTTCCACAGGCGCCCCGCGCGGACTCGCATCCGGCCACATCCGTCGATAGTTCCGAAAGTCTCGGAGGACATGCGGTGAACGAACTGCCGCAGCAGCTGGTCAACGGCCTGCTACTGGGATCCATGTACGGGCTGGTCGCCATTGGCTACACAATGGTCTACGGCATTGTCCAGCTCATCAACTTCGCCCACGGCGAGATATTCATGACCGGCGCCTTCGGCGCGCTCACGGTCTACCTCTACGTCCTGCCCGACGGCACCTCCATGCTGATCGCCCTTCCGCTCATGCTCATCGGCGCCATGGTGGTCTCCGTCACCGTGGCGGTCGGGGCGGAACGGTTCGCCTACCGCCCCCTGCGCGGAGCCCCTCGCCTCGCACCCCTCATCACCGCCATCGGCCTCTCCCTCGCCCTCCAGCAGGCGGTGTGGGCCTGGTACCCCGGCGCCAAATCGAAGATCAGCTTCCCGCAGATCGACGGCGGCCCGTTCCATATCGGCAGCGTCACCATCCAGACCGGCGACATCTTCCTGCTCATCGCCGCCCCGGTCAGCATGGCCATCCTCGCCTTCTTCGTGATGCGCACCCGCACCGGCCGCGGCATGCAGGCGACCGCGCAGGACCCGGACACCGCCAAGCTGATGGGTGTCAACACCGACCGCATCATCGTGGTCGCCTTCGCCCTCGGCGCGCTCTTCGCCGCCGTCGGCGCCGTCGCCAACGGTCTGAAGTACGGCGACATCGACTTCAGGATGGGCTTCATCCTCGGCCTCAAGGCCTTCACCGCGGCGGTCCTCGGCGGCATCGGCAACATCTACGGCGCCATGATCGGTGGTGTCGTCCTCGGCGTCGCCGAGACCCTGGCCACCGCCTTCATCGCCGACGTGCCGGGGCTGGAGAAGCTCGGCAGCCAGTCCTGGGCCGACGTCTGGGCCTTCATCCTCCTCATCCTCGTACTCCTGTTCAGGCCACAGGGCCTGCTCGGCGAACGCGTTGCGGACAGGGCGTGACACCGATGACCACACAGACCACAGCTCCGAAGGCCGCCGGCGCCTCCGCCGCGACCGCCACCCCCGGCCTCATCGGCATACCCCCGCACATCGGACGGGCCCTCGCCACCGGGGGCGGCGCCCTCACCGTCGTCTCCACGTTCCTCGCATGGACCTGGACCTCCGAGTTCCCCGGCGACCTCACCGTCTACGGCTACCCGGGCGGCCTTCAGGTCCTGGTCCTGATCGCCGGCGCCCTCACCACCCTCTTCGGCCTCGCCTCCTACGGCGTCAAGGGCCTGGGCTGGCTGGTGCCCGCCGGAGCGGACGCGGCGCTCAAGTTCGCCGCCCTCGCGGCCTTCGCGACCACCTGGTACACGATCATCGCGATCAGCGCCCAGCTCGGCGGCCTGGTCAACCTGGAGCCCGGCGGATACGTCGCGGCGGGCGCCACCCTGCTCGCCCTCCTCGGCTCCCTCGCCCTCCCCTTCGAGCGCCCCGCACCGGACCCGTTCGACCCCGACGACACCGGCTGGGAGCAGTTCAAGCACACCACCTCCCACAACTGGCAGACCGTCAGGGCGGCCTTCGCCCCCGGCACCCCGCGCCCCGTCCGGGCCCTGCCCTCCTACGTCGAGATCCTGATCATCGTCGCGATGCTCGCGATCGCCCTGCTCGTCTTCACCTACGGCATCGGCACCGAGTACGACGAACTCTTCGTGGGCTTCCTGATCACCGCCGGCCTCGGCTTCGCCGCCCTCCACAAGGCCGGCCTGATCGCCCACGCCACCGAGATCACCTCCCGGCACCAGAACATCACCGTCTGCGGCGCCTTCATCGCGGCGGCCTGCTTCCCCTTCACCCAGTCCGACGACCAGTACGCCACCCTCGGCGTCTACATCCTCATCTTCGCCACGGTCGCCCTCGGTCTGAACATCGTCGTCGGCCTCGCGGGACTGCTCGACCTCGGCTACGTCGCCTTCCTCGGCGTCGGCGCCTACGCCGCCGCCCTGGTCTCCGGCTCCCCGAGCTCGCCCTTCGACGTCCACTTCCCCTTCTGGGCCGCGGTCATCGTCGGCGCCCTCGCGTCCCTCGTCTTCGGCGTGCTGATCGGCGCCCCCACCCTGCGGCTGCGCGGCGACTACCTCGCCATCGTGACCCTCGGCTTCGGCGAGATCTTCCGCATCACCGCCAACAACCTCGACGGCACCTCCGGACCGGACCTCACCAACGGCTCCAACGGCGTCTCCTCCATCCCCGACCTCAAGATCCTCGGCCTGGACCTCGGCGTACAGCACGACATCGGCGGCTTCACCATCGGCCGGTTCGCCAACTACTTCTTCCTGATGCTCATCATCACCGCGGTCGTCGTCCTCGTCTTCCGGCGCAGCGGCGACTCCCGCATCGGCCGGGCCTGGGTCGCCATCCGCGAGGACGAGACCGCCGCCCTCGCCATGGGCATCAACGGCTTCCGGGTCAAGCTCATCGCCTTCGCCGTCGGCGCCACCCTCGCCGGCCTCGCGGGCACGGTGCAGGCGCACGTCACCTACACCGTCACCCCCGAGCAGTACCTCTTCGCCGGCACCACGCCCCCCAACTCCGCCTTCCTGCTCGCGGCGGTCGTCCTCGGCGGCATGGGCACCATCGCAGGCCCGCTCATCGGCGCCTCCCTGCTCTTCCTGATCCCCAACAAGCTCCAGTTCCTCGGCGACTACCAGCTCTTCGCCTTCGGACTCGCGCTCGTCCTGCTCATGCGCTTCCGTCCCGAAGGCCTCATCGCCAACAGGCGCCGCAAGCTGGAATTCCACGAAGAGGCCGAAGCTCCGACCACCCTGAGCAAGACAGGGGCCTGACCACATGACCACCGACACCACCACCAAGGACACCACCCCGGGCGCCCCCGCCCCCGGCACCACGGTCCTCGACGCGCGCGGCGTCACCATGCGCTTCGGCGGCCTGACCGCCGTCAACGGCGTCGACCTCACCGTCAACAGCGGCGAGATCGTCGGTCTCATCGGCCCCAACGGCGCCGGCAAGACCACCTTCTTCAACTGCCTGACCGGCCTCTACATCCCGACCGAGGGCGAAGTCCGCTACAAGGGCACCGTCCTGCCGGCCAAGTCCTTCAAGGTCACGGCCGCAGGCATCGCCCGCACCTTCCAGAACATCCGCCTGTTCGCCAACATGACGGTCCTGGAGAACGTCCTCGTCGGCCGCCACACCCGCACCAAGGAGGGCTTCTGGTCGGCCGTCCTGCGCGGTCCCGGCTTCCACAAGGCCGAGGCCACCTCCCGCGAACGCGCCATGGAACTCCTGGAGTTCGTGGGCCTGGACGCCAAGGCCGACCACCTCGCACGCAACCTCCCCTACGGCGAGCAGCGCAAACTGGAGATCGCCCGCGCCCTGGCCAGCGAGCCCGGCCTGCTCCTGCTGGACGAGCCGACGGCCGGCATGAACCCGCAGGAGACGCGGGCCACCGAGGAACTCGTCTTCGCCATCCGCGACAAGGGCATCGCCGTTCTCGTCATCGAGCACGACATGCGCTTCATCTTCAACCTCTGCGACCGCGTCGCCGTCCTCGTGCAGGGCCAGAAACTCGTCGAGGGCGACAGCGCCACCGTGCAGGGCGACGAGCGGGTGGTCGCCGCCTACCTCGGCGAGCCCCTCGAGAACGACCCCGGCGCGGCGGAGGCCGCCGAGGTCGAGGCCGCGGAGGCCGCCCAGGCCGACACCACCAAGGACACCGCGGCCGGCAAGGAGAACGACCGATGACCGCACTGCTCGAGGTCGAGGACCTCCGCGTCGCCTACGGCAAGATCGAGGCCGTCAAGGGCATCTCGTTCAAGGTCGACGCCGGAGAGGTGGTCACCCTCATCGGCACCAACGGCGCCGGCAAGACCACCACGCTGCGCACCCTGTCGGGGCTCCTCAAGCCGGTCGGCGGGCAGATCAAGTTCGGCGGCAAGTCCCTCAAGAAGGTCCCCGCCCACCAGATCGTCTCCCTGGGGCTCGCCCACTCCCCCGAGGGGCGGCACATCTTCCCCCGCATGACGATCGAGGACAACCTCCGCCTCGGCGCCTTCCTGCGCAGCGACAAGCCGGGCATCGAGAAGGACATCCAGCGCGCCTACGACCTCTTCCCGATCCTCGGCGAGCGGCGGAAGCAGGCCGCGGGCACCCTGTCCGGCGGTGAGCAGCAGATGCTCGCCATGGGCCGCGCCCTGATGTCCCAGCCCAAGCTGCTCATGCTGGACGAGCCCTCCATGGGCCTCTCGCCGATCATGATGCAGAAGATCATGGCGACGATCGCCGAGCTCAAGTCCCAGGGCACGACGATCCTGCTCGTCGAGCAGAACGCCCAGGCGGCCCTGTCGCTGGCCGACCACGGCCACGTCATGGAGGTCGGCAACATCGTCCTGTCCGGCAGCGGCCAGGACCTCCTCCACGACGAGTCGGTCCGCAAGGCCTACCTCGGCGAGGACTGAGCCGAGGACGGTACGACGAGGCCCGCGCCCCCCTCGGGGACGCGGGCCTCGGTCACGTCGTGCTCAGCCCTTGGACGCCTTCTTCTCCTCGGCGTCCTGGATGACCGCCTCGGCCACCTGCTGCATCGACATCCGCCGGTCCATCGAGGTCTTCTGGATCCACCGGAACGCGGCCGGCTCGGTCAGCCCGTACTCCGTCTGGAGCACCGACTTGGCCCGGTCGACCAGCTTGCGGGTCTCCAGCCGCTGGCTGAGGTCGGCGACCTCCTTCTCCAGTTCCTTCAGCTCCGTGAACCGCGAGACGGCCATCTCGATCGCCGGGACGACGTCGCTCTTGCTGAACGGCTTGACCAGGTACGCCATGGCCCCCGCGTCCCGGGCCCGCTCCACCAGGTCGCGCTGCGAGAACGCGGTCAGCATCAGCACCGGCGCGATGCTCTCCTCGGCGATCTTCTCGGCCGCGGAGATGCCGTCGAGCTTGGGCATCTTCACGTCCAGGATGACCAGGTCGGGCCGGTGCTCACGGGCCAGCTCCACGGCCTGCTCCCCGTCACCGGCCTCGCCGACGACGGAGTACCCCTCCTCCTCCAGCATCTCTTTGAGATCGAGCCGGATGAGCGCCTCGTCCTCGGCGATGACGACTCGGGTCGTCAGCGGAGGCACGTGCGACTTGTCGTCGTCGTTCACGTCGGCGGGCTGGGGCGACTCGGGGGCGGTCACGTGGGCTCCTCGTTCGGGGCAGGGTGCAGCTGCCATGAGCCTACCTAGCTGCGGTAAGGTAGACGCGCGGCGGGTCGGGGTAAACCTTCGATTCTGCGAGCCCCGGTAGCCCAATTGGCAGCAGGCAATGGATTCAAAACCCATACAGTGTCGGTTCGAGTCCGACCCGGGGCACTTTTCCTTGTTTCCCAAGGTTGCCACCCATAAGTGGATGTCCACGTTCTCGTGAACATCCACTTTTTGCTGTGTGCCGCCGCGTCCACCACCACACGCTGGACCTCATGTACGACACCAGCGCGCGCGAGCGCGCATTGTCACTGGTGGCGCAGGGACGGAGCCTGAACTCCGTCAGCAAGGAGACCGGTATGTCCCGAGCCGCCATCCGCTCGTGGCGGACGCGGATCGAGCCTCTGCCACGCATCCGGCGAACTCCCTGCTCCCTGTGCGGCCCCACGGCCGAACCGCCTGAGGACGAGGCGGCCTACGCCTACTTGCTCGGTCTCTATCTCGGCGACGGATACATCAGCCCCGGCAAGAAGTCGGGCTACTTCCTCAGGATCGCCTGCGCCGACGCGTGGCCCGGCCTCGTCGAGGCCTGCGCCGCCGCTGTGGAAGCCGTCAATCCCAGTGGCAAGTCGTCCCGAGTACAAGCCGTCGGATACACGTCCGTGGTCGCCTACAGCGGACACTGGCCCTGTCTCGTTCCCCAGCACGGCCCCGGCAGGAAGCACGACCGGCGGATCGCCCTCGCTCCCTGGCAGCAGTCGATCGTCGACACCTGCCCCTGGGAGTTCATCCGCGGCCTGATCCACTCCGATGGCTGCCGCATCACCAACTGGACGACCCGACTCGTCGGCGGCGTGCGCAAGCGCTACGAATATCCGCGGTACTTCTTCACCAACAAGTCGGACGACATCAGGAAGCTCTTCACGGACGCGCTCGAGAAAGTCGGCATCGAGTGGACGCACTGCACGCGCCACGGCACCCCGTACAACATCTCCGTGGCCCGCGGAGCCTCCGTGGCCCTCATGGACGCCCACGTGGGCCCGAAGTACTGACCTACCGACCACCGCACTACTCGGGGCTGTCGTCCTCCCCGATGTGGTGGACCCGGACCAGGTTGGTCGAGCCCGACACCCCCGGCGGGGAGCCGGCCGTGATGACCACGACGTCGCCCTTCTCGCAGCGGCCGTAGCGGGTGAGCAGTTCGTCCACCTGGTCGACCATCGCGTCCGTGGAGTCCACGTGCGGGCCGATGAAGGTCTCGACCCCCCAGGTGAGGCTCAGCTGCGAGCGCGTCGCCGGCTCGGGTGTGAAGGCGAGCAGCGGGATGGGTGAGCGGTAGCGGGAGAGGCGGCGGACGGTGTCGCCGGACTGGGTGAAGGCGACCAGGAACTTGGCGCCGAGGAAGTCGCCGATCTCCGCCGCCGCGCGGGCCACCGCGCCGCCCTGGGTGCGGGGCTTGTTGCGGTCGGTCAGCGGGGGCAGGCCCTTGGCGAGGATGTCCTCCTCCGCCGCCTCGACGATCCGGGCCATCGTGCGGACCGTGTCGATCGGGTGTCTGCCGACGCTGGTCTCGCCGGAGAGCATCACCGCGTCGGTGCCGTCGATGACGGCGTTGGCGACGTCGGAGGCCTCGGCGCGGGTCGGGCGGGCGTTGTCGATCATCGAGTCGAGCATCTGGGTGGCGACGATGACGGGTTTGGCGTTGCGCTTGGCGAGCTTGATGGCGCGCTTCTGGACGATGGGCACCTGCTCCAGGGGCATTTCGACGCCCAGGTCGCCGCGGGCGACCATGATGCCGTCGAAGGCGGCGACGATGTCCTCGATGTTCTCCACGGCCTGCGGCTTCTCGACCTTGGCGATGACGGGGAGGCGGCGGCCCTCCTCGTCCATGATGCGGTGGACGTCGAGGACGTCGCGTCCGCTGCGGACGAAGGAGAGGGCGATGACGTCGAAGCCGCTGCGCAGGGCCCAGCGGAGGTCGTCCTCGTCCTTCTTGGAGAGGGCGGGGACGGAGACGGCGACGCCGGGCAGGTTGAGGCCTTTGTGGTCGGAGACCATGCCGCCCTCGATGACCGTGGTGCGGATCTCGGGTCCATCGACGTCGGTGACCTCCAGGCAGACCTTGCCGTCGTCGACGAGGACGCGTTCGCCGGGGGTCACGTCGGTGGCGAGGCCGGCGTAGGTGGTGCCGCAGCGGTGGCGGTCGCCTTCGGTGCCTTCTTCGACGGTGATGGTGAAGGTGTCGCCGCGTTCAAGGAGTACGGGTCCTCCGGTGAAGGCGCCGAGCCGGATCTTCGGGCCTTGAAGGTCGGCGAGGGTGCCGACGCTGCGGCCGGTCTCGTCGGACGCCTTGCGGACACGGTGGTATCGCTCTTCGTGTTCGGCGTGGGTGCCGTGGCTGAAATTGAAGCGGGCGATGTCCATTCCGGCGTCGACCAGGTCTTTGATCTGGTCGTACGAATCGGTGGCGGGCCCAAGGGTACAGACGATCTTTGCTCGGCGCATGGGTCGAGCCTATGACTTACCGGCCGGTAGCGAATTGGCCGCGCGTGACCAGCCAACCACGGTTGGGTGAAGGGTTATTGACAAGTGTTGAATTGTGCGCCGGGACGCTCTGATGAGCATTCCGGGCGGTTCTTATTTCTCCTTTCGGGCATGTGAGCGATCGCCTGTTGACAGGTGCCGTGATCAGGAAGGAATCTACGCGCGTTGTGTCTACGCGCGTTGTTCGATGACGCTTCGCCGCCTAGGAGAGCCAGCCATGCCGTTGAACCGCCGGAAGTTCCTGAGCAGGTCCGCCGTGACGGGAGCGGGGGTGGCACTGGCGGGTGCGGCGGCTCCGGCGGCCGGGGCGGCCCCGGCGCGCGGGGGCCGCGGGAAGCCCAAGCGGTACGCGCTGACCGTGCTGGGCACCACCGACCTGCACGGACACGTCTTCAACTGGGACTACTTCAAGGACGCCGAGTACACGGACGCGGCGGGCAACGCCCAGGGGCTGGCGCGCGTCTCCACCCTGGTGGACCAGGTCCGGGAGGAGAAGGGCCGCCGCAACACGCTGCTGCTGGACGCGGGCGACACCATCCAGGGCACCCCGCTGACGTACTACTACGCGAAGGTGGACCCGATCACCGCGGAGGGTGGTCCGGTGCACCCGATGGCGCAGGCGATGAACGCGATCGGGTACGACGCGGTGGCGCTCGGCAACCACGAGTTCAACTACGGCATCGAGACGCTGCGCACGTTCGAGGAGCAGTGCGACTTCCCGCTGCTGGGCGCGAACGCGGTCGACGCGAAGACGCTGAAGCCGGCCTTCCCGCCGTACTTCATGAAGACGTTCCGGGTGAAGGGGGCGCCGCCGGTGAAGGTGGCGGTGCTGGGGCTGACCAACCCGGGTATCGCGATCTGGGACAAGGCGTACGTGCAGGGGAAGCTGGCCTTTCCGGGGCTGGTGGAGCAGGCGGCCAAGTGGGTGCCGAAGCTGCGCTCGATGGGTGCGGACGTCGTGGTCGTGTCGGCGCACTCCGGGTCGTCGGGGACGTCCTCCTACGGTGACCAGCTGCCGTACGTGGAGAACGCGGCGGCCGACGTGGCCCGGCAGGTGCCCGGTGTCGACGCGATCCTCGTCGGACACGCGCACGTGGAGATCCCGGAGCTGAGGGTCGTCAACGAGCGGACCGGGAAGACGGTCGTCCTGTCGGAGCCGCTGTGCTACGCCGAGCGGCTCACCCTGTTCGACTTCGAGCTGGTCTTCGAGCGCGGCCGGTGGCAGGTCGAGTCGGTCCGGGCGTCGTTGCGCGACTCGAACACGGTCGAGGACGATCCCCGGATCACCGCGCTGCTCCGGGACGAGCACGCGAAGGTCGTCGCGTACGTCAACCAGGTGGTCGGCACCGCGACGGAGACGCTGACGACGTTCGAGGCGCGGTACCGGGACGCCCCGATCATCGACCTGATCACGAAGGTGCAGGAGGACGTGGTCAGGGCGGCGCTGGCCGGTACGGAGTACGCGTCGCTGCCCGTTCTCGCGCAGGCGTCGCCGTTCTCGCGGACCTCGGAGATCCCTGCGGGGAACGTGACGATCCGGGACCTGTCGAGCCTGTACGTGTACGACAACACCCTGGTCGCGAAGCTGATGACGGGTGCTCAGCTGCGGGCGTACCTCGAGTACTCGGCGGAGTACTACGTACGGACGGCGTCCGGCGCGCCGGTGGACACCGGCAAGCTGACCAACGCGAACGGCCGCCCGGACTACAACTACGACTACGTGTCGGGGCTGACGTACGAGATCGACGTCGCGCAGGCGCCCGGTTCGCGTATCAGGAACCTGGCTTACGGGGGTGCGCCGCTGGACGACGCGCAGCAGTTCGTGCTGGCGGTGAACAACTACCGGGCCAACGGTGGTGGTGCCTTCCCTCATGTGGCGGCGGCCAGGGAGCTGTGGTCGGAGTCGACGGAGATCCGTACGCGGATCGCCGAGTGGGTGACGGCGAAGGGCGTGCTGGATCCGAAGGACTTCGCGTCCGTGGACTGGTCGTTGACGCGGGACGGCGTGCCGGTGTTCTGAGGCCGGTGCGTGCGGGGCGGCCTCAGATTCCCTCGACCAGCGGGGTCAGTGTCCGGTGGTCGCGTGCGGAGGGGATCTGGGGGTGTCCCCGTTCCAGGCCGAAGGTGGTGAAGGCGGTGCGGGCGGGGAGCGGGTACGGCTCCTGCCCGGTGAGGTCGTTGAGGATGGTCGCGCTGCGCCAGGCGGCGAGGCCGAGGTCGGGTGCGCCGACGCCGTGGGTGTGGGTCTCGGCGTTCTGGACGTAGACCCGGCCGGTGACGGAGGGGTCGAGGACGAGGCGGAAGCGTTCGTCGACGCGGGGGCGTTCGTGGCTGTCGCGGCGCATGTAGGGGTCGAGACCGGCGAGGACGCGGCCGAGGGGGCGTTCCCGGTAGCCGGTGGCGAGGACGACGGCGTCGGTGGTGAGGCGGGAGCGGGTCTTCTGCTCGGCGTGTTCGAGGTGCAGTTCGACCTGGGTGGTGGCGATGCGGCCGGCGGTGCGGACGTGGACGCCGGGGGTGAGGACGGTGTCGGGCCAGCCGCCGTCGAGGGTGCGGCGGTAGAGCTCGTCGTGGATGGCGGCGGTGGTGTCGGCGTCGATGCCCTTGTGCAGTTGCCACTGTCCGGCGACGAGGCGGTCGCGGACCGGTTCGGCGAGGGCGTGGAAGTAGCGGGTGTAGTCGGGGGTGAAGTGCTCCAGGCCGAGTTTGGAGTACTCCATCGGGGCGAAGGCCTCGCTGCGGCCGAGCCAGTGCAGCTGTTCGCGGCCGGCGGGGCGGTGGCGGAGCAGGTCGAGGAAGATCTCGGCGCCGGACTGGCCGGTGCCGATGACGGTGACGTGTCCGGCGGCGAGGAGCGCGTCGCGGTGGCCGAGGTAGTCGGCGGCGTGGAGGACGGGGACGCCGGGGGCGTCGACGAGGGGTTTGAGCGGGTCGGGGACGTAGGGCTCGGTGCCGACGCCGAGGACGACGTTGCGGGTGTGGGTCCGGCCGAGGGCCTCGGCCTCTCCGTCGGCGTCGAGCTGGGTGTAGTCGACTTCGAAGAGGTCGCGTTCGGGGTTCCAGCGGACGGCGTCGACCTGGTGGTGGAAGCGGAGGGAGGGGAGGCCTTCGGCGACCCAGCGGCAGTAGGCGTCGTACTCGGCGCGCTGGATGTGGAAGCGTTCGGCGAAGTAGAAGGGGAAGAGGCGGTCGCGGGCCCTGAGGTGGTTGAGGAAGGTCCAGGCGCTGGCCGGGTCGGCGAGGGTGACCAGGTCGGCGAGGAAGGGCACCTGGACGCGTGCGCCGTCGATGAGCAGGCCGGGGTGCCAGTGGAAGGCGGGGCGCTGGTCGTAGAAGACGGCCTGGAGGCCGGCGAGGGGGTCGGCGAGGGCGGCGAGGGAGAGGTTGAAGGGGCCGATGCCGATGCCGACGAGGTCGCGGGGGGCGTCGGGCGTGGGGCTGGGGGTGGCGTTCACCGGGGGGTGGGTCCTTCCAGGGCTGTTTCCACGAGGGTCAGGAGGGCGGCCAGGTCGTCGGGCCGGGTGTGGGGGTTGAGGAGGGTCGCCTTGAGCCAGAGCCGGCCGTCGGTGCGGGCGCGGCCGAGGACGGCGGCGCCGGTGGTGAGGAGGGTGCGGCGGACGGCGGCGACGGCGTCGTCGGTGGCGTGCGCGGGCCGGAAGAGGACCGTGCTGATGGTGGGCGGGGCGTGCAGTTCGAACCCGGGGTGGTCGTGGACGTGGGTGGCGAACTCCTCGGCGAGTGCGCAGACGGTGTCGACGAGGGTGCCGAGCCCGCTGCGGCCGAGGGTCTTGAGGGTGACGGCGATCTTGAGGATGTCGGGGCGCCGGCTGGTGCGGGGTGAGCGGCCGAGGAGGTCGGGGAGGCCGGCGTCCGTGTCGTCGTCCGGGTTGAGGTACTCGGCGCGGTGGTGGAGGGCGTGGAGGTCGCCTGGGTCCTTGACGGTGAGGAGGCCGGCGGCGATCGGCTGCCAGCCGAGTTTGTGCAGGTCGAGGGTGACGGTGTGGGCGGCTTCCAGTCCGGCGAGTCGGGGCCGGTGCCGGTCGCTGAAGAGGAGGCCCGCTCCGTAGGCGGCGTCGACGTGCAGGCGGGCGCCGTGGGCGGCGCAGCGGCCGGCGATCTCGGGCAGGGGGTCGATGAGGCCGGCGTCGGTGGTGCCGGCGGTGGCGACGACGAGGTGGGGGCCGGGGATGCGGGTGAGTGCCTCGTCGAGGGAGGCGGGGTCGAGGGTGCCGGCGGGGGCGGGGACGGTCACGGGTTCGGGCAGTCCCAGCAGCCAGGCGGCGCGGGGCACCGAGTGGTGGACGCCCGCGCCGTGGACCAGCCGCACGTTCGCGCCCTGTGCTTCGCGGGCGAGGAGGACGGCGAGTTGGTTGGACTCGGTGCCGCCGGTGGTGACGAGGGCGTCGGCGGCGCCGGTCTCGCGGGCCAGGGTGCGGGTGACGAGGGCTTCCAGCGCGGAGGCGGCCGGTGCCTGGTCCCAGGAGTCGAGGGAGGGGTTGAGGACGCTCGCGGCGAGGTCGGCGGCGGCGGCGACGGCGAGGGGCGCGCCGTGCAGGTGGGCGGCGCACAGGGGGTGGGCGGGGTCGGCGGCGCCCTCGGCGAGTGCGGTGACCAGGGCGCGGAGGGCCTCGGGGTCGCCCCGTTCGGGCAGGATGTCGCCGGCCGCCTCGGATACGCGGGCGGCGACGGCTCGGGGGCCGCCCGCGGGGAGCGGGCCGCGGCGTTCCGCGGCGCCGGTGCGCAGTGCGTCGAGCACGGTGTCGAGGAGGGGCCGCAGGGTGTCGGGGCCGTGCGGGCCCGAGGCGAGGGGCGGCATGCCCATGGGCTGTCCTCCGGGCGTGAGGGGAGTTCCAGCCTGCACGGGGTGGCGGGGGTACGCCCGGACAGCCCAACGATCGCAACCCGAAAGGGGTATGGGTGCGGCCGGTCGCCCCGGGGTGGGGGCCGGCCGCGTTCCGGCTCAGTGGGTCCGGGCCTCCCGTACCCGCAGGGCGCGGGCGAGGTCGTCGAGTTGGTCGGCGAGCTTGCGGCGCAGTGCGGGGATCGGTTCGGCGTCGTCGAGGCATGCCCGGCCGAGGCGCAGGTTGTCGGGGTCGACGGCGTGGACGGGGAAGGCCCAGCGGCCGGCGGCCTCGGCGATGGCGGGGCCGCGGCGGGCGGCGACGGCGACCGCCTCGGCGTAGTAGCGCGGTACGAAGTCCTGGACGAGTTCGGCCTGTTCGGGTTGCCAGAAGCCCTGGGCGGTGGCGGTGAAGAGGTAGTTGGAGAGGTCGTCGGAGGCGAACATGGCCTCCCAGGCCCGGTTCTTCGCTTCCGGGTCGGGCAGCGCGGCGCGGCAGCGGGCGGCGCCTTCCCGGCCGGTGGCGCTCGGGTCGCGTTCGAGTTCGGCGGCGATGGCGGTCTCGTCGGTGGCGCCGAGGACGGCGAGCCGGGTGAGGATGCGCCAGCGCAGCTCGGGGTCGAGTTCGGGGCCGCCGGGGACGGTGCCGTCGGCGAGCCAGGCGGCGAGGGTGTGGGGGTGGGCGGCGGTGGCGATGCGGTGGCGTACGGCGATGAGGCGCAGCCCGGGGTGGTCGCCGTCCTCGGTGCGGCGGATGAGGTCGCGGCACAGGTCGGTGAGGGTGGCCAGGGCGGCGGGCCGCTGCTCGGGGCCGACGTAGCGGTCGGCGACCTGGGCGGAGGCGAAGGCGAGGACGCCGTCGACGAGGGCGAGGTCGGTCTCGTGGGGGAGGTGGGCGCGGGCGATGTCCAGGTAGGCGTCGGTGGTGAGTTCGCCGTCGCGGACGGCGTCCCGCAGGGCGTTCCAGATGACGGCCCGGGTGAGCGGGTCGGGGAGGCCGGACAGCCGGGCGTGCAGGGTCCGGAAGGAGTCGGCGTCGAAGCGGATCTTGGCGTAGCTCAGGTCGCCGTCGTTGAGGACGACCAGGGCGGGGAGCTTGCCGATGGGCCGCGGTTCGCCCTGGGGGGCGTCGAGGTCGAGGCGTTCGCGCAGGGTGAGCCGGCCTTCGTCGGTGAGGTCCTGGTCGTAGAGGCCGACGGCGATGCGGTGGGGCCGGGTGCCGTGGTGGTCGACCGTGAGGGCGCGGCTGCCGTTCTCGCCGGTGATGCGCGGGGTGAGGGTGTCGACGCCGGTGGTGCGCAGCCAGGCGTCGGCCCAGGCGTGGACGTCGCGGTCGGTGGCGGCGGCGAGGGAGTCGATGAAGTCGGCAAGGGTGGCGTTGGCGAACTTGTGCCGGTCGAAGTGGATGTTGATGCCGGCCAGGAAGTCCTTCTCGCCGAGCCAGGTGACGAGTTGCCGCAGGGCGGAGGCGCCCTTGGCGTAGGAGATGCCGTCGAAGTTGAGGAGGGCGGAGGCGGTGTCCTCGACGTTCTCGGGGGCGACGGGGTGGGTGGTGGGGCGCTGGTCGGCGTCGTAGCCCCAGGGTTTGCGGGTGACGCCGAAGTCGGTCCAGGTGTCGGTGAAGCGGGTGGCCTCGGCGGTGGTCTGGTAGCCCATGTACTCGGCGAAGGACTCGTTGAGCCAGATGTCGTCCCACCACCTGAGGGTGACGAGGTCGCCGAACCACATGTGGGCCATCTCGTGGGCGATGACCATGGCGCGGGTCTGCCGCTCGGTGTCGGTGACGGCGGAGCGGAAGACGAACTCGTCGCGGAAGGTGACCAGGCCGGGGTTCTCCATGGCGCCGGCGTTGAACTCGGGGACGAACGCCTGGTCGTAGGAGTCGAAGGGGTAGGGCTCGGTGAACTTCTCGTGGTAGCGGTCGAAGCAGCCGCGGGTGACCTCGAAGAGCTCGTCGGCGTCGGCGTCCAGGTGGCGGGCGAGGGAGCGGCGGCAGTGGAGGCCGAAGGGCAGGCCGCGGTGCTCGATGCGTACGGAGTGCCAGGGGCCGGCGGCGACGGCCACGAGGTAGGTGGAGATGAGGGGGGTCGCGGCGGCCTTCCAGCGGCCGTCCCCGGTGTGTTCGGTGATGCCGTTGGCGAGGACGGTCCAGCCCGCGGGTGCCGTGACGGTCAGGTCGAAGACGGCTTTGAGGTCGGGCTGGTCGAAGGCGGCGAAGACGCGCTGGACGTCGTCCATGAACAGCTGCGTGTAGACGTAGGTCTCGCCGTCGCTGGGGTCGGTGAAGCGGTGCATGCCCTCGCCGGTGCGGGAGTAGTGCATGGCCGCGTCGACGCGCAGTTCGTGCTCGCCCGGAGTGAGGTTCTTCAGCGCGAGCCGGTTCTCGGTCAGGGCGGCCGGGTCGAGGGGGTGTCCGTCCAGGGTGACGGTGCGCAGCTGGGCGGGCTTGACCTCGACGAAGGTGTCCGTGGTGCCCGTCTCGCCGCGGACGGTGAAACGGATGGTGGTGCGGGAGTCGAAGGTCTCGTCCCCACGGGTCAGATCGAGGTCGATCGTGTAGTGGTGGACGTCGAGGAGCCGGGCACGGGTCTGCGCTTCGTCGCGCGTCAGTACGGACATGACGCCATGCTGCCTGATGGGGTCGGCAGGGCACAGAGGCGGATCGCTACGCGGAGTATGTCCGGTCCGTTCCGACCCGGCGCGCTCCCCGGCGTGCGCCCCCTGGTGGGGGCGCCGGGGCCGCGGGGTTCAGGCGGAGGCGGGGGTCGTGCCGTTGCCGTTGTCCTCCGCGATGCGCTCGTGGTGGTGGATCACCTCGGCGATGATGAAGTTCAGGAACTTCTCGGCGAACGCCGGGTCCAGTTTGGCGCTTTCGGCGAGGGCGCGCAGCCGGGCGATCTGCTTGGCCTCGCGGGCCGGGTCGGCGGGCGGGAGCTGGTGCCGGGCCTTGAGGTGGCCGACCTGCTGGGTGCACTTGAAGCGCTCGGCGAGCATGTGGACGACGGCCGCGTCGATGTTGTCGATGCTGTCCCGCAGCCGGGCCAGCTCCTCGCGGACGGCGGGGTCGACGGCACCGGTACCGGTGTTGCTGGTGGTCATGGGCGCCCACCCTACGTGCGGACGCGGGGCGGTCGCAGACCGTCTCAGGCGCCGAGAACCCGGCCGGTGCGGTCGGGGGCCGTGCCGACGCGCTTGTGGAAGTAGACGTCCTCGTGGCCGCCGGGCACGCCCTCGATGCGGCCCCGTTCGCGGTAGCCGAGCCTCGGGTAGAAGCCGGGCGCCTGGAAGGTGTAGGTGGACACGATCACGTCGGTGCAGCCGCGCCGGGCGGCCTCCTCCTCGGCCGCGCGCATCAGCCGGCTCCCCCAGCCGGCCTGCCGCTGGTCCTCGCGCACCCACAGCATGTCCACGGAGGCGAGGGTGCCCCAGGTCCGGGCGGTGAGTCCGCCGACGAGGGCGCCCTCGTCGTCGGTGACGCGCACGGTGAGGGGCCGGGTCCGGGCGCCCTGGGCGGCGGCGGTGTTGTAGGCGGTCAGTTCGGCGTCGAGCCGCTGTTCCAGGTCGTCGTCCGCGCCGCCCACGTGCAGGGCGGCGGTGGTGGCGGTGTGCTGTTCGCTGGTCACGGTCCCGGATTGTGCCGCAGGGCGGGGGGTGGGGCGACGGCTTTTGCCCGGGGCGGCACGGCGGCCGGTGCGGCGCTTCCCGTCCGGCCGGCGGGGCGGTCCTCGTACAGTGGGGAGGAGGGTTCAGGCGTCGTGGGGGTTCAGGCGTGGCGAACGGCGGACCGGTCGAGCACGGTTATCCGCATCTGGAGACGGTGCGGGCCGCCGTCACAGCGTTGTACCGGCGGTTGTCGTGCGACACCGTCCGGACGTTCTCGGCCAGCGTGGCCCCGGCCGAGGTGGCGTTCTGCGACACCGACGACCTGTATCTGGGGGCGCAGCGGGTGGCTCGCGAGCTGGTGCGTCACTACCGGCTGCCCGATGCCCGGATGATCGTCTCCTTCCGGGAGATGACGCACGCGGCGAGCGTGGAGCTCGCGGCGGGGCCCGAGTACTTCATCGAGCTGAACGACCGCTTCCGCACCCATCGCCGGGACATCGGGGCGGCGCTCGCGCACGAGGTGATGCACGTGTATCTGCACCGCCTCGACCTGGCCTTCCCCGGCACCCGGGACAACGAGATCCTCACCGACACGGCGGCGGCGTACCTGGGCGCCGGCTGGCTGCTGCTGGACGCCTACCGGGAGGACGCGGCGTCCTCGCAGAAGCTCGGGTACCTGACGCCGGAGGAGTTCGGCTACGTGCTGGCCAAGCGGGCGCTGGTCTTCGGGGAGGACCCGTCGGTGTGGTTCACCAGTCCGCAGGCCTACACGGCGTACGTCAAGGGCATGGCCCGGGCCCGCCGGGACGGGCAGCAGCCGCCGTTGACCGCGGCCGGCTGGGCGGGGCGCCGCCGCTATGCCCGGGACCGCCGCCATGCCCAGGACCCGCACGCCGTTCCCCTTCCGGAGGAGGGGCCGTACTCGTTCACGGCGGGCGGGCGCGATCCGCTGCGGGTGTCGTTCCCCTGCCCGACGTGTCATCAGCGGATCAGGGTGCCGGTGCGGGGGCGGGTGCGGGCGCGGTGCGGGCTGTGCCGGACCGTACTGGAATGCGACACCTAGAACACGTGGGCGATGCTTCAATGCCCGCATGACAGAGACGATCAACGAGCCCTGGGGGCTCAGTGTGTTCGGTGCGGGCAGTGTGCGGGTCGAGCCGCAGCTGGTGCGGGTGAAGCTGGCGGTGGACGTGCTGGAGCCGTCGCCGGACCGGGCCTTCGAGGGGGCGGGCACGGCCGTGACGCGGGTGCGCGAGGTGCTGCGCCGGCACGGGGTGCCGGACACCGCGGTCTCGGGCTCCCGGCTCAGGCTCAGCTCGGAGTACAACGGGTACGGCGCTGAGCGGACGTTCCTCGGCTACCGCTGCCAGGCCTCCTACGCGGTGGAGACCGAGGCACTGGACGGGCTCCAGCAGCTCATCGTGGACGCGGTGGACGCGGGCGCGCACCGGATCGACGACGTCGAGTTCGACGTGCACGACAAGCCGGCGATGCGCGACGAGGCCCGTCGCAGGGCGGTGGCCGCCGCCCGCCGCAAGGCCGAGGTGTACACGGAGGCGGCGGGGGTGCGGCTGGGCCCGGTGGTGCACATCCAGGACGTGGACGCCGAGTCGTTCCGTCAGTACCGGGGCCACGGGGGCGGGGGCGGCAGCTCGGCCGGTGACCTGGCGCCCGGGATGGTGGAGGTGTCGGCGGGTGTGGTGCTGGGCTTCTCCCTGACCCACTGACGCCGTCTCAGGCCGGCCGCACGATGCCCTGGGCGCGTGCGGCCGCGAGCCAGGTGGGGAACTCGCCCACCAGGTGGTCGTACAGCTCGGCGTCGGTCACCTTCCGCGGGTCGCGGCCCGCGTGGAAGAACCCGGCGTTGTCGACGACCCGCCGCTCCGGCACCGCCAGGTCGTCGAGTCTGCGCAGGTAGTCGAACTGGCGGCTGTCCGGGTCGCCGAAGCCGACGAACTGCCAGAACATCGGCAGCGGAGCCGCCTTGCACAGGTAGCGTTCGGCGGCGAGCTTGTTGACCGGTCCGCCGTCGGTCTGGAAGACGACCAGGGCGGGGTGGCGGGCGCCGCTGTCGAGGTAGTGGTCGATGACGGCGTCCATGGCCAGGTGGTAGCTGGTCTTCCCCATGTGTCCGAGGCCGGCCACGATCCGTTCGATGCGTCCCTGGTGGTCGGCGAGGTCGATCCGGGAGACGGCGTCGACGTCCGTGGAGAAGAAGACCACGGGCACCGTGCCGTCGTCGTCGAGGTGCGCGGACAGTCCGAGCACGCGGTCGGCGAGGGCCTGCACGCTGCCGTCCCGGTAGTACGGCTTCATGGAGCCGGAGTGGTCGACGACCAGGTAGACCGCCGCCCGGGTCTCCTCCAGCCCGTGCTTCGTCAGTGACACCCCGGCGGTCTTGTACAGGTCGACCAGCGCGGGCGCCGTCTCCCGCACCTTCGTGAGACTGATCGCGGCCATGCGGACTCCCCCGTCACCCGATGCGTACGGCACTCGGCTGCCGAGGCTACGGCACGGTGCACCCCGCCTCTCAGTTCGTCCACAGGCATTCGCTATTTTGTTCGCCGCCGTCCCCACCGGCTCACCGTCCGTCCCGTCCCGAGGAGCCGGCTGTGGATTCCGAGTCCACCGTCACCACCTGCTACCGCCATCCCGCGGTGGAGTGCCACGTCCGGTGCACCCGCTGCGAGCGACACATCTGCCCGGACTGCATGCGTGAGGCGCCCGTGGGCCACCAGTGCCCCGAGTGCGTGAAGGAGGGGGCGCGGTCGGCCCGGCAGGCCCGGACGCTCGTCGGCGGCCGGGTGTCGACGACGCCCGTGGTGACGTACGTGCTGTTCGCGCTGAACGTCCTCGCGTATCTGGCGGAGGCCGTGCGGCCGGAGCTCGTGGACCGCTTCTCCATGGTCGGTGCGCGGCTGGTCGATCCGGACGGGGGCCGCTACGTCTACCAGGGCGTGTACCTCGGGGACTTCCGCACCGAGGGGATCGTGGCCGGCGAGTGGGAGCGGATGCTCACCAGCGCCTTCCTCCACATCTCGCCCTTCGAGGGGACGTTCGGGATCCTGCACCTCACGATGAACATGGTCGTGCTGTGGCAGCTGGGCCGGGTCGTGGAGCTGATGCTGGGCCGGGTGCGCTTCGCCGTCCTGTACGTGCTGTCGGCGCTCGGCGGTTCCGTCCTGCAGCTGGTGTTCGCCGATCCGGGGCAGTCCGCGGTCGGCGCGTCGGGCGCGGTCTTCGGCCTGGGGGCGGCGTACTACGTCCTGCACCGCCGGGTGGGCGCCTCCATGGGCGCGGTCAACCGCTTCATGGCCTTCCTGCTGCTGTGGCTGGTGGTGTCGGCCGGGTTCACCTCCTGGCAGGGCCACCTCGGCGGCCTGCTGGCGGGCGGCGCGCTGGCCCTGGCGTACGCGTACGCGCCCCCGGGCGGGCGGCGGACGGCGGTGCAGGCCGGTGCGTGCGCGGGGCTGGTGGTGCTGCTGGCGGTGACGGCGGCGATCAAGGTGTCGGAGATGACAGGCGGAGGTATTCCCCTATGAAACGTGCCGGTGTGCTGCTCCTCGCGGCCGTCCCAGTGATCGCCACGGGGGTGTACTTCGTCATGCCGACGGACTCGGCGGACGCCCCGGTGACGCCGCCCGTGTCCACCACCCAGTCGTCCCGCGAGGACGCCAAGAGCCGGGCGGAGGAGGAGCGGGCGGCGGACGACGCGCTCATCGCCGAGCTGCCGCCGGGCCTCGCCGATCCCGCGAAGAAGGAGCTGGCGCAGCAGCTGGTGTCCAGCGCCGAGAACTCCACCACGAAGTGGCGCACGTCCTACGGCACCATCGAGGACCTCGGCGACGGGTGCGGCTACACGGCGGGCATCATCGGCTTCTGCACCGGCACGCACGACCTGCTCATGCTGGTCGAGCGCTACACGAAGACGCACCCGGACAACGGCCTGGCGGCCTATCTGCCGGCTCTGCGCCAGGTGGACGGCACCGACTCCCACGAGGGCCTGGACCCCGGCTTCACGGCCGCCTGGCAGGCGGAGGCGGAGCTCCCGGCGTTCCGCGAGGCGCAGGAGGAGGAGCGGGACCGGGTCTACTTCGAACCGGCGGTCCGCCTCGCCAAGCTGGACGGCCTCGGCACGCTCGGCCAGTTCGTCTACTTCGACGCGATGGTCTTCCACGGCCCCGACACGGACGCGGAGGGCTTCTACGGGCTGCGGGAGCAGACCCTGCGGAAGGCGAAGACGCCGGGCCAGGGGGGCGCCGAGAAGGCGTACCTGGAGGCCTTCCTGGACGTCCGCGGCCAGGCCATGCGGGCCAGGCGCCCGGGCATCGACACCTCCCGCGTCGACACGGCGCAGCGCCGGTTCCTGGAGGCGGGGAACCTGAAGCTGGACACGCCGCTGGTGTGGGAGATGTACGGGGACACCTACAAGCTGCCCTGAGCATGCGACGGCGCCTGCCCCTTTGTCCGGTCGGGGACAGGGCAGGCGCCATCAGTGTTCCGCACGCCTTTGTGCGGGACGTTCTTCGGTTGTTCCGTCCGTCAGACCGCGAGAGCGCGGTCCGTCGGGCGGATCGGGGCCGGCAGTTCGCTGGCCCCGGTCAGGAAGCTGTCGGCGCCGCGGGCGGCCGAGCGGCCCTCCGCGATCGCCCAGACGATGAGCGACTGGCCGCGGCCGGCGTCACCGGCGACGAACACACCCGGCACGTTGGTCTGGAAGTCGGCGTCCCGGGCGATGTTACCGCGTTCGTCGAGCTCCAGGCCGAACTGGTCCACCAGTCCGTTGTCCCGGTCGGTGCCGGTGAAGCCCATGGCGAGGGTGACCAGCTGGGCCGGGATCTTGCGCTCGGTGCCCGGCTTCGGGGTGAGCCTGCCCTCGATGAACTCGACCTCGCTCATGTGCAGCCACTGGACGTTGCCGTCCTCGTCGCCCTCGAAGTGGGTGGTGGAGACGGCGTAGACGCGCTCGCCGCCCTCCTCGTGGGCGCTGGTGACCTTGTAGAGCATCGGGAAGGTCGGCCACGGCTGGCGCACCGCGTCCCGCTCCTCGCCCGGCCGGGGCATGATCTCCAGCTGGGTGACGGAGGCCGCGCCCTGGCGGTGGGCGGTGCCCACGCAGTCGGCGCCGGTGTCGCCGCCGCCGATGACGACGACGTGCTTGCCCTCGGCCGAGATCGGGGGCGCCACGAAGTCGCCCTCCTGGACCTTGTTGGCCAGGGGCAGGTACTCCATGGCCTGGTGGATGCCGTTGAGCTCGCGGCCGGGGACCGGCAGGTCGCGGGCGGTGGTGGCACCGGCGGCGATGACCACGGCGTCGTAGCGCTTCTTCAGGTCGGTGGCCTTGAGGTCGCGGCCGATCTCGACGCCGGTGCGGAAGCGGGTGCCCTCCGCGCGCATCTGCTCTATGCGGCGGTTGATGTGCCGCTTCTCCATCTTGAACTCGGGGATGCCGTACCGCAGGAGGCCTCCGATGCGGTCCGCGCGCTCGTAGACGGCGACCGTGTGGCCGGCCCGGGTGAGCTGCTGGGCGGCGGCGAGACCGGCCGGGCCCGAGCCGATGACGGCGACGGTCTTGCCTGACAGGCGCTCGGGGATCTGCGGGGCGACGTCCCCGGTCTCCCACGCCTTGTCGATGATCGAGACCTCGACGTTCTTGATGGTGACGGCCGGCTGGTTGATGCCGAGCACACACGCCGACTCGCACGGAGCCGGGCACAGGCGGCCGGTGAACTCCGGGAAGTTGTTGGTGGCGTGCAGGCGCTCCTGCGCGGCCGACCAGTCCTCGCGGTAGGCGTAGTCGTTCCACTCGGGGATCAGGTTCCCGAGCGGACAGCCGTTGTGGCAGAACGGGATGCCGCAGTCCATGCAGCGGCTGGCCTGCTTGCTGATGATCGGCAGCAGGGAGCCGGGGACGTAGACCTCGTTCCAGTCCTTGACGCGCTCCTCGACGGGGCGGGTCTTGGCGACCTCGCGGCCGTGGTTCAGGAAGCCCTTGGGATCAGCCATTGGTCGCCGCCTCCATCATCTTCTCGGTGATCTCGGTCTCGGAGAGACCGGCTCGCTCGGCGGCGTCCTTGGCGGCGAGCACTGCCTTGTACGTGCTGGGAATGATCTTGCCGAAGCGCTCCACGGCGCTGGGCCAGTCGGCGAGCAGCTTCTCGGCGACGGTGGAGCCCGTCTCCTCCTGGTGCCGGCGCACCACGTCGTGCAGCCACTGCTTGTCTGCGTCGTCGAGCGCCTCGATCGCGCCGACGTTGCCGACGTTGACGTTGTCGCGGTCGAGGTCGATGACGTACGCGACGCCACCGGACATGCCGGCCGCGAAGTTGCGCCCGGTCTCGCCGAGGACGACCGCGTGACCGCCGGTCATGTACTCGCAGCCGTGGTCGCCGACGCCCTCGGAGACGACCAGCGCGCCGGAGTTGCGGACGCAGAAGCGCTCGCCGACCTTGCCGCGCAGGAACATCTCGCCGCCGGTGGCGCCGTAGCCGATGGTGTTGCCGGCGATGGTGGAGTACTCGGCGAGGTGGTCGGCGCCCCGGTCCGGGCGGACGACGATCCGGCCGCCGGAGAGGCCCTTGCCGACGTAGTCGTTGGCGTCGCCCTCCAGGCGCAGCGTGACGCCGCGCGGGACGAAGGCGCCGAAGGACTGGCCGGCCGAGCCGGTGAAGGTGATGTCGACGGTGTCGTCGGGCAGGCCCGCTCCGCCGAACTTCTTCGTGACCTCGTGGCCGAGCATGGTGCCGACCGTGCGGTTGATGTTGCGGATCGCGACCTGGGCGCGCACCGGCGCGGCGTCGGTGGCGCTGGAGGCGGACAGGGCGTCCGACGCGAGCTTGATCAGCTGGTTGTCGAGCGCCTTCTCCAGGCCGTGGTCCTGGACGACGGCCTGGTGGCGCACCGCGCCCTCGGGCAGCGCGGGCACGTGGAAGAGCGGCTCCAGGTCGAGGCCCTGCGCCTTCCAGTGGTCGATGGCGCGGGTGACGTCGAGGGTCTCGGCGTGGCCGACGGCCTCCTCGATGGAGCGGAAGCCCAGCTCGGCGAGGATCTCGCGGACCTCTTCGGCGATGAACCGGAAGAAGTTGACGATGTACTCGGCCTTGCCGGAGAAGCGGTCGCGCAGCACCGGGTTCTGGGTGGCGATGCCGACCGGGCAGGTGTCGAGGTGGCAGACGCGCATCATGACGCAGCCCGAGACGACGAGCGGCGCGGTCGCGAAACCGAACTCCTCGGCGCCGAGCAGGGCGGCGATGACGACGTCCCGGCCGGTCTTGAGCTGGCCGTCGGTCTGCACGACGATCCGGTCGCGCAGGCCGTTGAGCAGCAGGGTCTGCTGGGTCTCGGCGAGGCCGAGCTCCCAGGGGCCGCCCGCGTGCTTGAGCGAGGTGAGCGGGGAGGCGCCCGTGCCGCCGTCGTGGCCGGAGATGAGGACGACGTCCGCGTGCGCCTTGGAGACGCCCGCCGCGACCGTGCCGACGCCGACCTCGGAGACCAGCTTCACGTGGATGCGGGCCTGCGGGTTGGCGTTCTTGAGGTCGTGGATCAGCTGGGCCAGGTCCTCGATGGAGTAGATGTCGTGGTGCGGGGGCGGGGAGATCAGGCCGACGCCGGGGGTGGAGTGCCGGGTCTTGGCGACCCAGGGGTACACCTTGTGGCCGGGCAGCTGGCCGCCCTCGCCGGGCTTGGCGCCCTGCGCCATCTTGATCTGGATGTCGTCCGCGTTGACCAGGTACTCGGAGGTGACGCCGAAGCGTCCCGAGGCGACCTGCTTGATCGACGAGCGGCGCGCCGGGTCGTACAGGCGCTCCGGGTCCTCGCCGCCCTCACCGGTGTTGGACTTGCCGCCCAGCTGGTTCATGGCGATGGCGAGGGTCTCGTGCGCCTCCTGGGAGATGGAGCCGTACGACATGGCGCCGGTGGAGAAGCGCTTGACGATCTCGGAGACGGGCTCGACCTCGTCGACCGGGATCGGCTGCCGGTCGCTCTTGAAGCCGAACAGGCCCCGCAGCGTCATCAGCCGTTCGGACTGCTCGTTCACGCGCTCGGTGTACTTCTTGAAGATGTCGTACTTGCCGGAGCGCGTGGAGTGCTGGAGGCGGAAGACCGTCTCCGGGTCGAACAGGTGCGGCTCGCCCTCGCGGCGCCACTGGTACTCGCCGCCGATGTCGAGCGCGCGGTGCGCCGGCGCGATGCCGCTGGCCGGGTAGGCCTTGGCGTGCCGGGCGGCGACCTCCTTGGCGATCACGTCGATGCCGACGCCGCCGATCTTGGTGGTGGTGCCGTTGAAGTACGTCGCGACGAACTCCTCGTCGAGACCGACGGCCTCGAAGACCTGGGCGCCGCGGTAGGAGGCGACGGTGGAGATGCCCATCTTGGACATGACCTTGAGGACGCCCTTGCCGAGGGCGTAGATCAGGTTCCGGATGGCCTGCTCGGGCTCGCCGTCGACGGCCTGCAGGAAGGTGCCCGCGCGGACCAGGTCCTCCACGGACTCCATGGCCAGGTACGGGTTGACGGCCGCGGCGCCGTAGCCGATGAGCAGGGCGACGTGGTGGACCTCGCGGACGTCGCCGGCCTCGATCAGCAGGCCCACCTCGGTGCGCTGCTTGGTGCGGATGAGGTGGTGGTGCACGGCCGCGGTGAGCAGCAGCGACGGGATCGGGGCGTGCTCGGCGTCCGAGTGGCGGTCGGACAGGACGATCAGCCGGGCGCCGTTCTCGATGGCGGCGTCGGTCTCGGCGCAGATCTCCTCTATGCGCGCGGCGAGGGCGTCGCCGCCGCCGTGCACCCGGTAGAGACCGGAGAGGGTCGCGGCCTTGAAGCCGGGCATGTCGCCGTCGGCGTTGATGTGGATGAGCTTGGCCAGCTCGTCGTTGTCGATGACCGGGAACGGCAGCAGGACGCTGCGGCAGGAGGCGGCCGTCGGCTCCAGCAGGTTGCCCTGCGGGCCGAGCGAGGAGCGCAGGGAGGTGACCAGTTCCTCGCGGATCGCGTCCAGCGGCGGGTTGGTGACCTGGGCGAAGAGCTGCGTGAAGTAGTCGAAGAGCAGCCGCGGGCGGTCGGAGAGCGCCGCGATCGGCGAGTCCGTGCCCATGGAGCCGATCGGCTCGGCGCCGGCCTTGGCCATCGGCGCGAGGATGACGCGCAGCTCCTCCTCGGTGTACCCGAAGGTCTGCTGGCGGCGGGTGACCGAGGCGTGGGTGTGCACGATGTGCTCGCGCTCGGGCAGGTCGGACAGCTCGATCTCGCCGGCCTCGATCCACTCGGCGTACGGCTTCTCCGCCGCGAGCTGGGCCTTGATCTCGTCGTCCTCGATGATGCGGTGCTCGGCGGTGTCCACGAGGAACATGCGGCCGGGCTGCAGGCGCCCCTTGCGGACGACCTTGGCCGGGTCGATGTCCAGGACGCCGACCTCGGAGCCGAGGACGACGAGGCCCTCGTCGGTGACCCAGTAGCGGCCGGGGCGCAGACCGTTGCGGTCGAGCACGGCGCCGACCTGGGTGCCGTCGGTGAAGGTGACGCAGGCGGGGCCGTCCCAGGGCTCCATCATCGTGGAGTGGAACTGGTAGAAGGCGCGCCGGGCCGGGTCCATGGAGTCGTGGTTCTCCCACGCCTCCGGGATCATCATCAGCACCGAGTGCGGCAGCGAACGCCCGCCGAGGTGCAGCAGCTCCAGCACCTCGTCGAACGAGGCCGAGTCGGAGGCGTCCGGCGTGCAGACCGGGAAGATCCGCTCCAGGTCCGAGGACGAGCCGAACAGGTCCGAGGCGAGCTGGGACTCGCGGGCGCGCATCCAGTTGCGGTTGCCCTTGACCGTGTTGATCTCGCCGTTGTGCGCGACGAAGCGGTACGGGTGGGCGAGCGGCCAGCTCGGGAAGGTGTTCGTGGAGAACCGGGAGTGCACGAGCGCGATCGCGGAGGCGAAGCGGCGGTCGGACAGGTCCGGGAAGAACGGCTCCAGCTGGCCGGTGGTCAGCATGCCCTTGTAGACGATGGTCCGCGCGGACAGCGACGGGAAGTAGACGCCGACCTCGCGCTCGGCGCGCTTGCGCAGCGCGAAGGCGCGGCGGTCGAGGGCGATGCCCTGGGAGACGCCGTCCGTCACGAAGATCTGGCGGAAGACCGGCATGGTCGAACGCGCGGTGGCGCCCAGCATCTGCGGGGCGACCGGGACCTCGCGCCAGCCGAGGACGGTGAGGCCCTCCTCCGCCGCGATCGTCTCGATCCGCGCCACGGCGTCCTCGGTGCCGTCGACCGGCAGGAAGGCGATGCCGACGGCGTACGCCCCGGCCTCGGGCAGCTCGAATTCGGCCACCTCGCGGAAGAAGGCGTCCGGCACCTGGGAGAGGATGCCCGCGCCGTCGCCCGAGTCGGGCTCGGAGCCGGTGGCACCGCGGTGCTCCAGGTTGCGCAACACGGTGAGCGCCTGGTCCACCAGGGTGTGCGATGCCTCGCCGGTGAGAGTGGCGACGAAACCGACGCCGCAGGCGTCGTGCTCGTTGCGGGGGTCGTACATACCCTGCGCAGCAGGGCGAGCATCCATGAAGGACCAGTTCTGGCCATTCGCGGAATGCTGGGACGGCTGGCGCGGCGTACGCATCGGCTCTCCCGTCGTCGTCATCTGGCATGTGCAAGTGCCGAGGGACGACGTTGGCCCTCTGCGTGAGATCAAAATTTCGTGCAGGTTACATGATGGAGTGATTCTCGGGAAGCGGGATAATCCGTTCCAACATGCGGACAGCGAGGGTGGCGGCGGGGGTACCGCGACCGGCGGTGTGATCCAGGGGGACCGGGGCGGACAGATCGATGTCCGTCGGTCCGAGGGGGCGAAGAGAGCTCCGTCGCTCGCTTCGCGGGTGCGCGGCAGGCCTCATTGCTCACAGCGCTTACGGCTCATGCCCGGGGATCACGTACTCGAAACCAGCGAGTAACGGCTACTTATGCGGTCCTCCGCATAAGTTCGAGCCGGGCTATCCTACGGCCGTTCCGAAGAGACTGCCCAGGGCGTAGGTCACACCGGCCGCCGCGCCACCGAGGGCGAGCTGCCGCAGTCCGCTGTACCACCAGCTCCGTGCCGTCACCTTGGCGACGACCGCGCCGCACAGGAACAGCCCGACGAGCGCGAGCACGACCGCCGGCCACAGCGCGGTGGCGCCGAGCAGGAAGGGCAGCACGGGGAGCAGGGCGCCCAGCGCGAACGAGCCGAACGAGGACACGGCCGCGACCAGCGGCGAGGGCAGGTCGCCGGGGTCGATGCCCAGTTCCTCGCGGGCGTGTATCTCCAGCGCCTGCTCGGGGTCGCGGGACAGCTGCCGGGCCACCTCGCGCGCGAGCCGCGGCTCGACACCCCGCGCCTCGTAGAGCGCGGCCAGCTCGGCCTCCTCGTCCGCCGGGTGCTTCTTCAGCTCACGCCGCTCCACGTCCAGCTCGGCCTCGACGAGCTCGCGCTGCGAGGCGACGGAGGTGTACTCGCCGGCGGCCATGGAGAAGGCGCCGGCGGCCAGACCGGCCAGGCCGCTCAGCACGACGGTCTGCTGGCCGACCGCACCGCCCGCGACGCCGGTCATCAGGGCGAGGTTGGAGACCAGGCCGTCCATCGCGCCGAAGACGGCGGGGCGCAGCCAGCCGCCGTTCACGTCGCGGTGGGTGTGGTTGTCACGGTGCGCCTCGTGCAGCGGCGCCTCGGTTTCGATGATGGCCATGCGGGCCCCCCGGAAGGCTAGTTTGGATCAGTTCTACTTTTTTACAACACCAAAGCTACGCCGATCATTTCGTCCTCGCCAGCAAGGAAAGGCTGCGCTTACCTGCGGTTTTACCTTTTCCGCTCATCCGTGATCTTGAGCGCACAGATGTCGTCCGGGTGACGCTGGGGCCCGCGAGGCTGCGGGGCGGACCGCACCGGGGACACATCCGCAAAGGGAGAGGAGAGGCCGTGGCATCCACCGCCCGCATTCCCCCGGCCCCCGTGCCCGGGGACGCCGTCGGACTCCGCGATCGGGCCCGGGGCGCGCTGCTCGGTCTGGCCGTCGGCGACGCCCTCGGGGCGCCGGCCGAGAACATGAAGCCCTCCGAGATCCGCGCCCGCTGGGGCCGCATCACGGGGTACGTGGCCACGAAGCCGGCCGGCACCGACGACACCGAGTACGCGATCTTCTCCGGTCTGCTGCTGGCCCGGTACGGCTCCGCGCTCACCCCGGCCCATGTGGAGACGGCCTGGCACGAGTGGATCGCGGACCGGGAGGAGGGCCCGTTCCGGGGCGCCGGTTTCAGCGAACGCGGCACCCTGGAGAACCTGCGCCGGGGCCTGGCCGCGCCCATCTCCGCGCAGCACCGCCACGCCTGGAGCGACGGGCTGGCCATGCGGGCCGCCCCCTACGGCGTGTTCGCGGCGGGCCGTCCCGCCGAGGCGGCCCGGCTGGTGGCGATCGACGGTTCGGTCAGCCACGACGGTGAGGGCATCTACGGCGGCCAGGCGGTGGCGGCGGGTGTCGCCGCGGCGATGGCGGGGGCACCGCCCGTCGCCGTCGTGGCCTCCGCGCTGGCCGTCGTGCCGGACGACTCCTGGACGGCCCGGTGTCTGCGCCGCGCGATGACGGCGGCCCACCGCGGCGAACGCGCCGTGCGCTCCGCCGTGGTCATCGGCGGCTACCCGTGGACCGACCTGGCCCCCGAGGCGGTCGCGCTCGCCTTCGGCGCCTACGCGGCGGCCGACGGCGACTTCACGGACGCCGTGCTGACGGCCGTCAACATGGGCCGCGACGCGGACACGACGGCAGCGGTGGCAGGTGCCCTGGCCGGCGCGACCCGGGGCGTCGCCGCCATCCCGGCCGAGTGGGCGGCGGCCATCGGCCCGGCCCGCGGAAGCTGTCTGCCGGCGATGGCCGGGCACCATGTGCTGGACGTGGCCGACCTGCTGACGCGGGCCGCGGTGGAACGGCGCCGCGCCGCGGGGACCGAGGCTGCCGGCCGGGTCGAGAGTTCCCGGGTGGGCGGGGCCCTTCCCCCGGGCGACGGGCCCCGCCCGGGACCGGCCGACGCACCGGTGCCGACACCGACCGACATCCCGGTGCCGGCACCGACGCCGCTGCCCACACCGGCCTGGACCGACGACCCGACGCCGACACCGGCGTCCGCGCCGGCACCACCGCCGCCGCCGCCGCCGACGCCGACGCCGACCAGCAGGCGTGCGCCGTCACCGGCTCCCGGGCCCACCCCGCCCCCGGCCGAAGACGACGCGGTCGTGGGGGTGTGGCCGTGACCAGGTCACGCTCCGCCGGTGAGGAACCCGCCACCACGGCGTACGTCGCCCCGCCCGACGTACCGGAGGAGTCCGCGCCCGCCGGGAGCGGACAGCGCCCCGGACCGGAACCCCCTGGCCCCACCACCGCCACCGTCATCACCACCGGCACCGACACCACCACTGCCACCGTCATCACCACCGGTACCGGTGCCACTGCCACCACCGCCGCTCCCGCTCCCGCTCCCGCCGGCCCTTCCTCCGGAAGGGAGCCCGCCCCCGCCGGCGAGGGGCACCGCCCGAGGCCCGGGAGCACCGCCCCGCCCCGCCCGGCGACGCGGCGCGACCGTGTCGAGGGGCTGCTGCTGGGGCTCGCCGCGGGTGACGCCGCCGGCTGGCCCGCCGCCCGGCACCGGGCCGCCCGGATGCCGGAGTGGACGCGTCGCCTCACCCGCGAACTGGACACCTTCGCGGAGCAGAACGCGACCACCACCCTCCCCGTCCCCATCGCCCTGAACCAGCCCCCGGAGCCCCTGCGCCTCGGCCCGTCCGACGACGCCGAGTGGGCGGCGTTCGCGGCGGAGGCGGTACTGCGGGCCGGGGACGACACCGCGCTCGGGGACCTGAGCCGCGAACGCCGGATGCGGGCGGCGATCGACCTGACCTGGAACGCCGTGGCCAGCGAGGTGGCCGCGGCCACGGAACGCGCCCCGGAGGCCGAGTCGGCGGTGCTGCCGCTGCGGGCCCGCATCTCGGTACGGGCAGGGCTCGGCAACCTCGCCACCGGCCTGCGCCCGCCCGCCACCGGCCACGACAACCCGCACTACTTCGACGACGCCGCCTGCGTCCGGGCCTGTGTCCTCGCCGTCGCCCACCCCGGCGCCCCGCGTGCGGCCGCCGACCTCGCCGAGTTCGACGCCCGCTACACCCAGGACGGCGACGGCGTGCACGGCGCCCGGGCCATGGCGGCGGCCCTGGCGTGCGCCCTCGACGGCGCCGACGTGGGCACCTGCGTCACGGCCGCGCTCGCCGAACTCCCCGCGGAGACGGAGATCGGCCGCAACGCCCGCCAGGCGCTGGCCCTGGCCGCGGGCGCCGAGAGCACCTTCGCCCTCGTACCGCTGCTCGAGCACCAGATCGTCGACCACGTCTACAGCTACGGCATCGCCGCCGCCGAGACCGTCCCGGTCGCCCTCGCCCTGGCCACCGCCGCCCGGGGCCGCATCGCGGAGGCCGTACCGGCGGCGGCGTGTCTGTCCCGGGTCGCGGACTCCGCCCCGGCCCTGGCCGGCGCCCTCACCGGCGCGCTGAGCGGCGGCACGGCGATCCCCGCCTCCTGGCGCGACGCCTGCCGCACCCTCCCCGGCTGCGTGCTGCCCCGCCTCACCGGCACCGACCTGGTCGAGCTCGCCGGGCTCCTGCACGCGACGCAACCGCCCCGACCGGAAGGACGGCACACGGCATGAGGACACCCGGCCCCAGCACACGCGACACGGCGAACGGCGCCACGGCGACGACCCTGGAGGAGCGCGTCACCGGCTCCCTGGTCGGCGCGGCCGTCGGCGACGCGCTCGGCGGTCCCGTGGAGGGCTACTCCCCCGAGCAGATCCTCGAACGCCACGGCGGCCGCGTGCACGGCATCGTCGGCCCGTGGAACGGCGACGCCTGGCGCACCGCCCGCCCCATCGCCCCGTACCACAAGGGCGACGGCCACGTCACCGACGACACCTTGCTGACCCACGCACTGGTCCGGGTGTACGCCACGGTCCGCGACCACCTCGACGCCTACGCGGTCGCCGAGCACCTGGTCCCGGACCTGATGACGCGCCCGCGCTGGATCCCGGAACTGGAGGCCGAGGCGCTCCCGCTCCAGCGGATCTTCCTGGCGGAGAAGTGGCTGGCCGCCAGGATCCACTACGGCCACGTGGACCCGCGCGAGGCCGGCACCGGCAACATCGTCAACTGCGGTGCCGCCATGTACATGGCCCCGGTCGGCCTGGTCAACGCCGCCAACCCGGCGGGCGCCTACGCCGAGGCGCTGGACGTCGCGGGCGCGCACCAGTCGTCGTACGGCCGTGAGGCGGCCGGCGTCCTCGCGGCGGCGGTGGCCGCGGCGTGCACGCCCGGGGCGACGCCGGACTCGGTGGTGGCGGCCTGTCTGGACCTGGCGAAGGACGGCACCCGGGCGGCGATCGAGGCGGTCTGCGACGTGGCCGCGCGGCACACGGACTTCGAGTCGGCGCTCGCGCCGCTGCGGGAGGCGGTGGCCCCCTACGACACGGTGGGCCCCGACTACCGCGCGCCCTCGCTGGCCGCCCGCCGCCCGTCCCGCCTGCACGCGATCGAGGAACTGCCCGTGGCCCTGGGCATGCTGGTCGTCTCCGGCGGCGACTACCGGCACGCGGTCCTCGGCGCCGTCAACTACGGCCGTGACTGCGACTCCATCGCCACGATGGCGGGCGCGCTGGCCGGTGCGCTGGGCTCACCGGTCCCGGAGGACTGGGCGAAGGCCGTCGCGGAGGCGAGCCGCCTGGACCTGTGGCAGCCGGCGACGACACTCACCGCGGTGGCACGGGAGGTCTTCGAGCACGACGTGGCCCGGCGCCGGGCCCACGAGCGGGCGTTCGCGTCGTTCGAGGGCGCGAGATGCTCCGACTGACCTGGGTCCAGCCCGAGGACCTCGTCGGCCACGAGCTGCGCCAGGCGGCGCAGGACGGCCGCGACGCATCGGCGATCGCGGCCCGCTGGCGGGCGGCGGGCGGCTGCCCGGCCCCCACCCGGGCGGGTGCGTCCTCCCGGCCGGCCTCCCCCCGGCTCCGGCTGCTGGCCGAAGACCTGCTGGCGGAACTGGACGAGCTGGCCGACCCGTCGGCGGACGCGGAACCGACGGACCTGGACCGGATCAAGGCCCGGTGCCCCCAGTGGCCGGCGCCCCGCCCCTCGACCGTGTCCCGCGCCCGTCTGGAGGCGGCGTGGCTGGGCCGGGCGGCCGGCTGCCTCCTCGGCAAACCCGTCGAGAAGCTCCCCCTGACCGGCATCCGGTTGCTCGCCCGGGCCGCCGGGAACTGGCCTCCGGTCGACTACTTCACCGCCCGCGGCCTCCCCGAGGACCTCATGGCCGCCCACCCCTGGAACCGCCGCTCCGCGGCCACCTCCCTCGTCGAGAACATCGACGGCATGCCCGAGGACGACGACCTCAACTACCCGCTCCTCAACCTGCTGCTCCTGCAACGCCACGGCAGGAGCTTCACCACCGCCGACGCGGCCCGCGTCTGGCTCGACGAGCTCCCCGCCGGCCGCACCTTCACCGCCGAACGCGTCGCCTACCGCAATCTCCTCGGCGGCCTGGAACCCCCGCACACGGCCCGCCACCGCAATCCCTTCCGCGAGTGGATCGGCGCCCTGATCCGCGCCGACGTGCACGGCTGGACCAACCCCGGCGACCCGGGCGCCGCCGCCGAGCAGGCGCACCGCGACGCGACCCTCACCCACACCGCCAACGGCGTCTACGCGGCGATGTTCGCGGCGGCCGTCATCGCCACCGCCGCCACCGGCACGCACGACGTCCACGCCTGTCTCCGCGCCGGCCTCACCGTCGTACCGCCGGCCTCCCGCCTCGCCGAAGCCGTCGGCCACGCCGTCCACCTCGCCGGGACCGAGGCCGACTTCGACACGGTGGTGGACCGGCTCCACGCCCTCCACTCCCCCACCCACCACTGGGTCCACGCCGTTCCCAACACCGCCCTGCTCGCCGCCGCCCTCACCCACGCGGACGGCGACTTCACCGGTTCGGTCTCCCGTGCCGTGTCGGGCGGCTGGGACACCGACTCCAACGGCGCCACCGCCGGCAGTGTCGCCGGCCTCCTCGCCGGCTCCCCCGCCGCCCTGCCCGAGCACTGGACGGCCCCGCTCAAGAACCGCCTGGCCACCTCGGTCGGCGACTTCGACGGCACCGGCTTCGACGCCCTCGCCCATCTCACCCACAGGGAGGCCACCCGCCCATGACCGTGTCCCCGCCCGCCGGCACCCCCGCCCTCGCCCAGGCCCCGCTGAGCGGGTTGCGCGTCCTCGACCTCGCCACCCTCTTCGCGGGCCCGCTCGCGGCCACCATGCTCGGCGACTTCGGCGCCGAGGTGGTCAAGGTCGAGCACCCCGACCGGCCCGACCCCTCCCGGGGCCACGGCCCGTCCAAGGACGGCATCGGCCTGTGGTGGAAGGTGCTGGGCCGCAACAAGCGCACCATGACCCTGGACCTGTCGAAGCCCGCCGGCCGCACCACCCTGCTCCGTCTCGCCGCGACCGCGGACGTCGTCGTCGAGAACTTCCGCCCGGGCACGCTGGAGAGGTGGGACCTGGGCTGGGACGAGCTGTCCGCGGTCAATCCGCGGCTGGTCCTCACCCGGGTCACCGGCTTCGGCCAGTTCGGCCCCTACGCACGCCGGCCCGGCTTCGGCACGCTCGCCGAGGCCATGAGCGGTTTCGCCGCGATGACGGGTGAGCCGGACGCGCCCCCGACGCTGCCGCCGTTCGGGCTGGCCGACTCGATCGCCGCCCTGGCGACGGCGTACGCCGTGATGACCGCGCTCGCCGCACGCGAGCGCACCGGCGAGGGCCAGGTCGTCGACATGGCGATCATCGAGCCCATCCTGACCGTGCTGGGCCCGCAGCCCACCTGGTACGACCAGCTCGGCCACGTCCAGCCCCGCACCGGCAACCGCTCCCAGAACAACGCCCCGCGCAACACCTACCGCACCGCCGACGGCACCTGGGTCGCCGTCTCCACCTCGGCCCAGTCGGTCGCCGAGCGCGTGATGCGCCTGGTGGGCCGCCCGGAGCTGATCGACGAGCCCTGGTTCGGGTCGGGCGCCGAGCGGGCCCGGCACGCCGACGTGCTGGACGCGGCGGTCGGCGACTGGATCGCCCGGCACGACCGCGCCGACGTGCTCGCCGCCTTCGAGAAGGCCGAGGCCGCGGTCGCCCCGATCCAGGACGTGCGGGACGTGATGGCCGACCCGCAGTACCAGGCCCTGGACTCCGTCACCACCGTGCACGATCCCGAGCTGGGCCCGATGCGCATGCAGAACGTCCTCTTCCGTCTGTCCGCCACCCCGGGGGCGATCCGCTGGGCGGGCCGCCCGCACGGCGCCGACACCGAGGAGGTGCTGACCGAGCTCGGTCTGTCCCCGGCCGATGTGAAAGAGCTGCGTGAGGAGGGCATCGTATGACGGCACCCCCGCTGACCTGGCTGTACGCCCCCGGGGACCGGCCCCGTGTGGTCGCCAAGGCGCTGGCCGCCGGCGCCGACGTGGTCGTGGTCGACCTGGAGGACGCGGTCGCCCCCGACCGCAAGCGCTACGCCCGCGAGGCCACCGCCGAGCTGCTCGGCGAGCCCCAGCCGGTGCCCGTCCACGTCCGCGTCAACGCCCTGGACGGGCCGCTCGCCGCTGCGGACCTCGCGGCGCTCGCCCAGCTGCCGGGACTGTCCGGGCTGCGGCTGCCGAAGGTGACGTCGCCCGAGCAGATCACCGGCGTCGCGACGGCCACCGGCGGGCCACCCCTGTACGCCCTGCTGGAGACGGCCCTCGGCGTGGAACGGGCCTACCCGATCGCCGCCGCCCACCCGTCGCTGCGCGGCATCGCCCTCGGCGAGGCGGACCTCCGCGCCGACCTCGGCGTACGCGGCGACACGGGCCTGGACTGGTCACGCTCGCGGGTGGTCGTGGCCGCGCGTGCGGCGGGGCTGGCGCCGCCGTCGCAGACCGTGCATCCCGACACCCGGGACCTGGAGGGCCTGGCGGCGTCCTGCGCCCACGGCCGCGCCCTGGGTTTCCTCGGCCGGGCCGCGATCCACCCCCGTCAGCTGCCGATCATCGAGCGGGCGTACCTGCCCACCGACCGGGAGCTGGAGGAGGCGGAGACGATCGTGAAGGCGGCCACCGCGCAGCCGGGCGCGCTGGCGCTGCCGGACGGCCGGTTCGTCGACGCGGCCGTGGTGGCGACGGCCCAGCGCACCCTGTCGCTGGCCCGGCGCCCCGTCCTGTCCTGACACACGAACAGGGCGCCCGGATCACTCCGGGCGCCCTCGGCGACGTACGACGGCGGGCGGTCAGCCCTTGGCCGAGTCCGCCCCGTCCTTCACGTGCGTCGCGTCCTTCTCGGTCTCCACGGTGCCGTCCCCGGTGTCTCCGGAGCCTGCGGCGTCCGCGGCGCCGTCGGCATCGGTGTCCTTGGAGTCCGCGTCGGCGGCCTCGCCCGCGGCGCCGCCCGCGTCACCGTCGGCGGGCTCCGCACCCGGCTCGACGACGGCCTCCCGGCCCGGGCGCTTGCGCGCCGAGAGCACCATGTAGACCACCGCGAGCAGGAACACGAGGAGCGCGGTCCAGTTGTTCAGGCGCAGGCCCAGGATGTGGTGGGCGTCGTCGACGCGCATGTACTCGATCCAGAACCGGCCCGCGCAGTACGCGGCGACGTAGAGCGCGAACGCCCGCCCGTGGCCGAGCCTGAACCGGCGGTCGGCCCAGATGACGAGCAGCGCCACGCCGATGCACCACAGCGACTCGTACAGGAACGTCGGGTGGTAGGTGCCCGGCACCCGCCCGTCGGCCGACGAGGTGATCTCCACGGCCCACGGCAGGTCGGTCGCCTTGCCGTAGAGCTCCTGGTTGAACCAGTTGCCCCAGCGGCCGATGGCCTGCGCGAGGGCGATGCCGGGGGCTACGGCGTCGGCGTACGCGGGCAGCGGGATGCCCCGGCGCCGGGCACCGATCCAGGCGCCCAGCGCACCGAACGCGATCGCGCCCCAGATGCCGAGGCCGCCCTCCCAGATCTTGAAGGCGTCGACCCAGTCACGGCCCTCGCTGAAGTACAGCTGGTAGTCCGTGATCACGTGGTAGAGCCGGCCGCCGATCAGGCCGAAGGGGACGGCCCAGACCGCGATGTCGGCCACCGTTCCGGGCCGCCCGCCCCGGGCGATCCAGCGCCTGTTGCCGAGCCAGACGGCTACGAAGACGCCGATGATGATGCAGAACGCGTAGCCGCGCAGCGGGATGGGACCGAGGTGCAGCACCCCGCGCGACGGGCTGGGAATGAAGGCAAGTTCCATGGCAGGGTCGACGCTACCGTGTCGGACGGTGCCCGCGTCGGGCAGCCCGGCTACGGGTCCGTAACACCGTCCGCTACTTGTTGGCGTCCTGCACGAGTTGCTTCAGCTTGGCCGGTGTCATGGACCTGTCCTGGTAGATGTTCTTGCCGTCGAGCAGGACGGTCGGCGTGCCGCTGAAGCCGCCGGTGCGGAAGGCCTCGTTGGACTTCTCCACCCAGCTGTTGTGCTTGCCGCCCTCGACGCACTCCTGGAACGGGGTGGTGTCGAGGCCGTCGACCTTGCCCGCCAGGTCGATCAGCTTGTTCTCGTCGGCGAAGGCGTCGTCGGTCTCCGGCGGCTGGTTGGTGAACAGCACGTCGTGGTACGACGTGAACTTGCCGGCGTCCTGGGCGCAGGCCGCGGCGTTGGCCGCCTTGCGGGAGCCGGTGCCGCCCATGTTGCCGTCGATGATGGTCGCCAGGTGGTACTCGACCTTCAGCTGCCCGGCTTCGGTGAGCTCGTGGACGGTGTCGCGGTACGCCAGCTCGAAGGCCTTGCAGGCCGGGCAGCGGAAGTCCTCCCAGATGACGAGCGTCGACTTGGCGCTCTCCTCGCCGACCGGGATCGCGAGGCCGTCCTTGCCCTGCGCGCCCGAGGGCGCCACGATCGGGCCCGCGGACTCGCTGCCGTCGTCCTTGCCCGTGTTGGCGGCGACCACGCCGATCACCGCCGCGAGCCCCAGGACGCAGACCACGCTCGCACCGACGATCAGCGCGCGGCGGCGCTTCTCCTTGGACTTCTGCTTCTCGCGCTCGTCCGCCAGCTTCTCCCGGGCGGTGCGCTTTCCCTCTCGGTTCTTCTCGCTCACACCCCGCAGAACGAACCGGGGAGGCGCAGCGCGCCTCCCCGGTCCCAGGTCCACCCGTACGAGGGACCCGTATGACTTACCCGCCGTCACACCTGCCGGCGTACGCCCTTCGCCAGGTCGGCGGCGAGCGCGCGCACGCCCTCCAGGCCGGCCGCGTCGTCGGGGGCGTCCAGCATCAGCTTGACGAACGCCGAGCCGACGATCACTCCGTCGGCGAAGCCGGCCACCTCGGCGGCCTGCGCCGCGTTGGAGACGCCGAGCCCGACGCAGACGGGGAGGTCGGTGGTGGCGCGGGTGCGCCGGACCAGCTCCTCGGCCTGCGCGCCGACCGACGCGCGGGTGCCGGTGACGCCCATGAGGGAGGCGGCGTAGACGAAGCCGCTGCCGGCCGCGGTGATCTCGGCGAGCCGGGCGTCCTTGCTGCTGGGCGCGACCACGAAGACGGTGGCGAGTCCGTGCTTGTCGGCGTGCTCCCGCCACAGCGCCGACTCCTGGACCGGCAGGTCGGGCAGGATGCACCCGGCGCCGCCCGCCTCGGCGAGCTCCGCGGTGAAGCGCTCCACGCCGTAGCGGTCGATCGGGTTCCAGTACGTCATGACGAGGATCGGCTTGCCGGTGGCCGCGTGCGCCTCCCGGACCGTGCGCATCACGTCGGCGATGCGCACACCGCCGCGCAGGGCGATGTCGTCGGCGGTCTGGATGACCGGGCCGTCCAGGACCGGGTCGCTGTGCGGCAGGCCGACCTCGACGACGTCGGCGCCGCCGTCGAGTGCGGCCCTGATCGCCGCGATGCCGCCGTCCACCGTCGGGAACCCGGCGGGGAGGTAGGCGATGAGGGCGGAGCGGCCCTCGGCCTTCGCCGCGGCGAGCGTGTCGTCCAGCAGTCGTACGTTCCCGCTCACTTGGCGTCCCCCTCGATCTCGGCGGTGGTGCCGGCCTCGTCGGCGGCGACCTCGGCGTCGGTGTCGTACAGCCCGAAGTAGCGGGCGGCGGTGTCCATGTCCTTGTCGCCGCGGCCGGACAGGTTGACGACGAGCAGCCCGTCCTTGCCCAGCTCCCTGCCGACCTCGAGGGCGCCGGCCAGCGCGTGGGCGCTCTCGATGGCCGGGATGATGCCCTCGGTGCGCGACAGCAGGCGCAGCGCCTGCATGGCGGCGTCGTCCGTGACCGCGCGGTACTCGCCGCGGCCGGAGTCCTTGAGGTAGGCGTGCTCGGGTCCGATGCCGGGGTAGTCCAGACCGGCGGAGATGGAGTAGGGCTCGGTGATCTGGCCCTCGTCGTCCTGGAGGACGTAGGAGCGGGAGCCGTGCAGGATGCCGGGCTCGCCGGCGGACAGGGTGGCCGCGTGCTCGCCGGTCTCGATGCCGTGTCCGGCGGGCTCGCAGCCGATGAGGCGGACGTCCGCGTCGGGGATGAAGGCGTGGAAGAGGCCGATGGCGTTGGAGCCGCCGCCGACGCAGGCGACGGCCGCGTCGGGCAGGCGTCCGGCCTGCTCCAGGAGCTGGCGGCGGGCCTCGACGCCGATCACGCGGTGGAAGTCGCGCACCATCGCCGGGAAGGGGTGGGGGCCCGCGACGGTGCCGAACAGGTAGTGGGTGCGGTCGACGTTGGCGACCCAGTCGCGGAAGGCCTCGTTGATGGCGTCCTTGAGGGTGCGGCTGCCGGACTTCACGGCGATGACCTCGGCACCGAGCATGCGCATGCGGGCCACGTTGAGGGCCTGGCGCTGGGTGTCGATCTCGCCCATGTAGATCGTGCAGTCGAGGCCGAAGAGGGCGCAGGCCGTCGCCGTCGCCACGCCGTGCTGGCCGGCGCCGGTCTCCGCGATGACCCGGGTCTTGCCCATGCGCTTGGTGAGCAGGGCCTGGCCGAGCACGTTGTTGATCTTGTGCGAGCCGGTGTGGTTCAGGTCCTCGCGCTTGAGGAAGACACGGGCTCCGCCGGCGTGCTCGGCGAAACGGGGGACCTCCGTGAGCGCCGACGGACGGCCGGTGTAGTGGACCAGCAGGTCGTCGAGTTCGCGGGCGAACTCGGGGTCGTGCTTGGCCTTGTCGTACTCGACGGCGACCTCGTCGACGGCGGCGACGAGGGCCTCGGGGATGAACTTGCCCCCGAACGCGCCGAAGTAGCCCTCGGCGCTGGGGACCTGACCCGCCGGGTCGGGGATGAAGAA
The DNA here is from genome assembly GCF_001267885.1 of Streptomyces ambofaciens ATCC 23877. Taxonomy (NCBI): domain Bacteria; kingdom Bacillati; phylum Actinomycetota; class Actinomycetes; order Kitasatosporales; family Streptomycetaceae; genus Streptomyces; species Streptomyces ambofaciens. Next base: position 2,212,331 of record NZ_CP012382.1, read on the forward strand.
GTTACTGGGCATGCGGAAACCTCACGGTGAGTGTCGTTCGGACTGATCGCCGTGGGGGCGGGGTGTTCTCTGCCGGCCGCGGGCCGTGTGTGGCTGCTCGGGCGGTTCCCCGCGCCCCTAGAAGGAGGGGCGCTGCCATCGACGGCCGTTGACCTGCCCGGGCTCGTCCCCGATGACGTACCGCACCCGGCGTCCGTGCACCCGGCGGGCGGGCGCACGGCAGCCTCGGGGCCGGCAGCCGCGCGCGAGGCGGGCGTACGGGTCCCGGGAGGCCGGAGCGAGGAGGAGCGTCATCGGGGGTCAGCCTACCGGGGGGTCAGCCCCGGCCGTGCCGCAGTGCCGGGTGCTCGCCGGCCGCCACCAGGTCGGAGACCGCGGTCTTCGGGTCCCGGCCGGTGACCAGCGACTCGCCGACCAGGACGGCGTCGGCGCCCTCGTTGGCGTAGGCGATGAGGTCGTGCGGTCCGCGGACGCCGGACTCGGCGACCTTGACGATGTGCGCCGGGATCTCCGGGGCGACCCGCTCGAAGGTGCCGCGGTCGACCTCCAGCGTCTTCAGGTTGCGCGCGTTGACACCGACGATCTTGGCTCCGGCGTCCACCGCGCGCTCGACCTCGTCCTCGTCGTGCACCTCGACGAGCGGGGTGAGGCCGATGGACTCGGCGCGCTCGATCAGCGACTCCAGTGCCGGCTGGTCGAGGGCCGCGACGATCAGCAGCACGAGGTCGGCGCCGTACGCACGGGCCTCCCACAGCTGGTACGAGGTGACGATGAAGTCCTTGCGCAGCACGGGGATGTCCACCCGCGCGCGGACCGCCTCCAGGTCGGCGAGCGAGCCGCCGAAGCGCCGCTCCTCGGTGAGGACGGAGATGACGGCCGCGCCGCCCGCCTCGTAGTCCGCGGCGAGACCGGCCGGGTCGGCGATGGCCGCCAGCGCGCCCTTGGACGGGCTGGAGCGCTTGACCTCGCAGATCACCTTCACGCCGTCGCCGCGCAGGGCGGAGACGCCGTCCTTGGCGGGGCGGGCCTTGGCCGCGCGCTCCTTGAGCTCGTCGAGGCTGACGCGCGCCTGCCGCTCCGCGAGGTCGGCACGGACTCCGTCGATGATCTCGTCGAGCACACTCACGCGAGCGGCCCCCTTTCAGACGGCGAAACCTGTGGTCACTGTGATGGTATCCGGAGCGGGGCGCCGGTCCCGCATCCGGTGGACGCCGGTCCCATTACCTGGACGTCCGTCCCATGATCAAGGAACGAGCCAGCCACCGAACGGTAGGTTCCGGACAACCGTGAAGGCCAGCAGCAGAGCCCCGAGCGTCCACAGGTGGACCGGGCCGAGGTCGAGCCGCAGCGGGCGGCCGCGCACCACGCGGATCACCCAGACGGTCCACAGCACGGCGAACCCCAGATAGCCGAGGACGGCCGGCGCGTTGGCCTGCAGCGCGGTCGGCAGGTCCCCGTGGACGAACGCGTGGGCGCTGCGCAGGCCGCCGCAGCCGGGGCAGTAGACGCCCGTGAAGCGCAGCAGGGGGCAGACGGGGTAGTGGCCGGCCTCGTTGGGGTCCACGCTCCCCACGTAGGCGAAGGCTCCGGCGACGGCGGCGAGCACCCCGGCCGGGACGGCGAGGCGCGCCGCTGAGGGCGGGCGGGCGGCCACGGCGGCCGGCGGCGCGGCCCCTCGGGGCGGCACGGGCGCGTCCCGTGTCACGGTCGGGCCCTGCGTCGGTTTCCCGGTCTCGGCGTCCACGCTCCGCATTCTGCCTCCGACGGCCGGTACCCGCACGCGAGGGGCGGCCCCGGCACCCTCGTGCCGGTCCGCCCCTCGGGGAGTACCGCTGCGGCCGTGTCGTCAGCCCTTGGCGCCGGCCGGCTCGCGCTCGCCGGTGACCTGGTGCACGGGGTGGTTCTGCTTCGGCTGGCCGAGGCCCATCATGCGCATGATGCCGCCCACGACACCGCCGAGGAGCACGACCACCATGCCGGCCCAGAAGCCCACCGGCTGGGCCGCCACCATGAACACGCCCGCGACGCAGAAACCGATGAAGGCGATGATGACACCCGTCCAGGCGGCCGGGGTGTGACCGTGGCTGCTGCCCGACATTGCTTGCTCCTCGTTGCTGTGTGCCAAGTCTGAGCAGGACGCTCGTGCCCATTGTCCCGCACGGGCGCGCGCGCCGTGATCGGGGGTGCTCCTCACGCGCGCGCCGGACACCGCTCGTCCGGGGCGCTCGCACCGCTTCACGGGTGCCCGGGCGCGGGCGGGTGAACCGCGGGTCAGGCGCCGGTCGGGTCCTCGCCGCGGTCGAGGGCCTTCCACAGGTCCTCGGGCCGGTCCGGGTCCACGGTCTGCGGCGTGCGGCGCGGTCGCGGCGTGCCGTCCCGCTCGTAGCGGCCGGACATCGCGGGCCACCGGCGGCCGTAGCGCAGGGCGAGCAGTCCGGCCAGCAGGAGCAGGGCGCCGCCCACGGCCGCGACGTACGGCCAGGCCGTGTGGGAGAGGGCGTCCACGGTGGCCGAGGTGTCGCCGGCGGCCTTCGCGGCCTGGTCGTCCAGGGCGGAGCTGTCGGAGGCGCCGGCCAGGGCCGCGGCCATGGTGCCCGCGCCGCTCAGCGCGAGGACGGCGGCGACGGCGAACCGGCCGGCGCGGCGCACGGCGAAGACGGCGACGAGCGCGGCGAGGCCCACTATGGCGAGCGCCGCGGGTACGCCCGTGACGTCGCTGCCCTTGGCGGTCAGGGGGAACGCGCCGCCGGCCACCGTCGCGGTGCCCTCCGCCCACTCCTGCCGGGTGGCGAGCAGGGCGACGGCCGCGCCGAGCGCGCCGCACAGCAGGGCGGCGGCGAGGCTCCGGCGGCCGGCCCGGGAGGGGCCTGCGGCTGGGGTACGGGGGTGAGGAACGGCTGTCACGTACTCCACTATCACCCGAACCCCGGGCGAACCGTCACCCGGGGTTCGGATTGGCGGACGTGATAATCGCCCCACCGCCCCGACGGGTTGGCCCTCTTGCCCCGGGCGCCGCTCGGTCCTCGTGCGCCGGCGACCGCCCGGGACGCGGGCCTCAGCCGCCGCTCGGCCCGGCCGCCCCGGCCGCCGCCCGGGGGTGCCGGCCCAGCCGGTTGGCCGTGTGCACCGCTCGCAGCACCGCCGCCGCCTTGTTGCGGCACTCGGTGTCCTCGGCGACCGGGTCGGAGTCGGCGACCACGCCGGCGCCCGCCTGGACGTAGGCCGTGCCGTCGCGGAGCAGTGCCGTGCGGATGGCGATGGCGGTGTCGGAGTCGCCCGCGAAGTCGAGGTAGCCGACACAGCCGCCGTACAGGCCGCGGCGGGACGGTTCGAGTTCGTCGATGATCTGCAGGGCGCGCGGCTTGGGCGCCCCGGAGAGGGTGCCCGCCGGGAAGCACGCGGTGAGGACGTCGAAGGCGGTGCGGTCCGGGGCGACGCGTCCGGTGACCGTCGAGACGATGTGCATGACGTGCGAGTACCGCTCGACGGACATGAAGTCGACGACCTCCACCGAGCCGGGTTCGCAGACCCGCCCCAGGTCGTTGCGCCCGAGGTCGACGAGCATCAGGTGCTCGGCGCGCTCCTTGGGGTCGGCGAGCAGCTCGTCGGCGAGTGCCTGGTCCTCCTGCGGGGTGGCGCCCCGGGGGCGGGTCCCGGCGATGGGGTGGACCATGGCCCGCCCGTCCTCCACCTTGACCAGTGCCTCGGGGGACGACCCGACGACGTCGAAGCCCTCCAGGCGCAGCAGGTACATGTACGGGGACGGGTTGGTGGCCCGCAGCACCCGGTACACGTCCAGGGCGCTCGCCGTGCACGGCGTCTCGAAGCGCTGGGAGGGGACCACCTGGAAGGCCTCGCCCGCGCGGATGCGCTCCTTGATGTCCTCGACGGCGTCCTGGAAGTCGGGGCCGCCCCACAGCGCGGTGTACGCGGGCAGCTCGGACGGCGGCAGCGCGGCCGGGGGCTGGGCCACCGCGCGCGTGAGGTCGGCCTCCATGGCGTCCAGGCGGGCGATCGCGTCGGCGTAGGCCTCGTCGACGCCGGTCTCCAGGTCGTTGTGGTTGATCGCGTTGGCGATCAGGAGGACCGAGCCCTCCCAGTGGTCCATGACGGCGAGGTCGCTGGTGAGCAGCATGGTCAGCTCGGGGAGCCCCAGGTCGTCGCGGTCCCCCGGGCCGACCTTCTCCAGACGGCGCACGATGTCGTAGCCGAGGTAGCCGACCATGCCGCCGGTGAAGGGCGGCAGGCCCAGGTCGTGGGCGAGGTCACGGGGGGTGTGCAGGGCCTCGACGGTGGCGCGCAGGGCGGCGAGCGGGTCGCCGTCGGTGGGGACGCCGACGGGCGGGGTGCCCTGCCAGTGCGCCTGCCCGTCACGTTCGGTGAGGGTGGCGGCACTGCGGACGCCGATGAAGGAGTAGCGGGACCACTGGAACGCCGTCCGTCCGTTCTCCGCGCTCTCCAGCAGGAAGGTGCCGGGACGCTCGGCGGCGAGCTTGCGGTACAGCGCGACCGGGGTGTCGCCGTCGGCGAGGAGCTTGCGGCTGACCGGGATCACGCGGCGGTCGGCGGCCAGCTTGCGGAAGGTCTCGAGGTCCATGTCGTCCATGGCGGCAGACCCTACTGACCCGTGCCGGGCGTGTCGGCACCCGCGCCGCCGCCGTCGGCGCCGTCGGCACCGCCCTCGTCGCCGCCGAGGAGCACGTCGGCGTCGAAGCAGGTCCGGGCGCCGGTGTGGCAGGCGGCGCCGACCTGGTCGACCTTGACCAGGACGGTGTCGGCGTCACAGTCCAGGGCGACGGACTTCACCCACTGGAAGTGCCCGGAGGTGTCGCCCTTGACCCAGTACTCCCCACGACTGCGGGACCAGTAGGTGCAGCGACCCGTCGTCAGCGTGCGGTGCAGGGCCTCGTCGTCCATCCAGCCGAGCATCAGCACCTCTCCGGTGTCGTACTGCTGGGCGATGGCGGGCACGAGACCGTCGGCGCCGCGCTTGAGGCGCGCCGCGATCTCCGGGGCGAGCGGGCTGGGCGGTCGGGGGGAGCTGCTGGTCATGCGCCCATTGTGCCGCGCGGGACGGACACGCCCCGGCGCTGTCCATTGGGCGGACCCGGCCGGCGGCCGTAGGCTGACTCCATGTCGACTTTCGCCAAGCGTGAACGACTTCTGCTCGCCGACCTGTTGGAGACGGCGGGGCCCGAGGCCCCCACCCTCTGCGAGGGCTGGCGGACCCGTGACCTCGCCGCGCACGTGGTGGTGCGCGAGCGCCGGCCGGACGCCGCCGGGGGCACCCTGATCAAACAGCTGGCGTCCCGGCTGGACCGGGTGATGGAGGAGTACGGCGCGAAGCCGTACGAGGAGCTGCTGCAGCTGATCCGCACCGGACCGCCCCGGTTCTCGCCCTTCCAGCTCAAGCAGGTCGACGAGGCCGCGAACACGGTGGAGTTCTACGTCCACACCGAGGACGTCCGCCGTGCGCAGCCGGACTGGGCGCCCCGGGAGCTGGACCCGGTCTTCCAGGACGCCCTGTGGTCCCGGCTGGAGCGCACCGCCCGCCTGGTGGGCCGCGGCATCCCGACCGGCCTGGTGCTGCGCCGCCCGAACGGCCAGACGACGGTCGCGCACCGCGGCACGCCGGTGGTGACGGCGACGGGCGAGCCGTCCGAGCTGCTGCTGTTCGCGTACGGCAGGCAGGGCGCCGCGAAGGTGGAGCTGGAGGGCGAGCCGGACGCGATCGCCAAGCTGCACGAGACGAAACAGCTCGGGCTCTAGCCCCGGGCGCCGAGGAACCACGGACCGTGCCGTGCGCGGCGGCGGGACGCGGCGCGCCCCGAGACCCGACACCGCGCGTCCGCCGGTGCGCGGCGCGAGGGGGCGCGGACGCGTCCCGGGAGCCCGGCATCGCGAGGACGGCGGTGCGCGGCGCGAGGGGGCGCGGACGCGTCCCGGGAGCCCGGCATCGCGAGGACGGCGGTGCGCGGCGCGAGGGGGCGCGGACACGACCCGGGAGCCCGGCATCGCGAGGACGGCGGTGCGCGGCGTCAGGCGCTACGCCGGCAGCTCCGCCCGCCGCAGGTGGGGTGCGCAGAGGGCGACGAGCCCGCCGAGGCCGCAGACCACGGCGCTGACCGCGAAGACCGGGCCGGTGCCCCAGACGCCGATGGCGGCGGCCGACACCGGCATGCTCAGCGGCGCGATCCCCAGGCTGACGATCCCGGCGACCGCGGTGACCCGGCCCAGGTAGGCGGGCTCCGCCTGGGTCTGGAGCAGAGCACCGCAGACGGCGCCGCTGAGACCCGTGAGCAGCCCGACGAGCACGGCGATGCCGACGGCCCCGGCGAGGGCGGGCACGTGGGCCAGGGCGCCGATCGCGGCGGCGCCGGGGACGATGGCGCCGGCGACGACGAGACCGGCGTGCGGGACGCGCCCCCGGACGGTCAGCAGCAGGGCGGCGATCCCGGCGCCCGTCCCGAACCCCGCGAGCGTCCAGCCCATCCCGGAGGCGCCCCAGCCGCGTTCCTCCGCGAGCAGGGTCAGGCCCACGTTGAGCGGGCCGACGAAGCCGAGGTCTCCGAGGGCGATGGCCACCATCAGGGGCGCCAGGACCCGGTGCCGACGGATGTACCCGAGTCCGGCCCGCAGGTCCCGCCACGCGGTGCCGTCCCGGGCGGTCGTGCCCCCGTCGTTGGGCAGCTCGCGCATCCGCACGGAGACCAGCAGCGGGACCGACACGGCGATGAGCACCCCGGCCAGCGTGAAGGCGGCGGCCGAACCGCCGACGGCCACCCCGAGCCCGCCGAGCGGAGCGCCCACCACGGCGGCGAAACGCACGGCGAGCCCCCGCATGCCCTGGACGCGGGCGAGCTGGTCCTTGGCGGTGATGCGGGCGGGCAGCGCCCCGACGGCGGGCATGAACACGGCGTCGACGGTGCCGAAGACGACGGCGAGCAGGGCCAGCAGCCACAGGCCGGGATCGGCCGCGAAGAGCACCGCGGCGACCGCCAGCACGGTGACGCACCGGACGGCGTCGCTGCCGATGACGACCCTCCGCGGCCCGAACCGGTCGGCGACCACCCCGCCGCCGAGCATGAGCAGCGCCCGTGGCACCGCGCTCACGGCCGTGACGACCCCGGCCTCCGCGGGGCTGCCGTGCTGCACGGCGGCCCACGACAGTGCGAGGAAGAAGACGGTGTCGCCCACCATGGACGCGGTGTAGGCGGCCACCCAGCGCAGGACGTTGCCGTCGCGGTGGGCGGGTACCACGGACCCTTCGGGTACGGCGGAGCCGTCGGTTACGGCGGAGCCGTCGGGTATGACCGTGTCCGTCACGTACACGGCCCCCTCAGACGGCGCCGGGCCGACACGACGCCCGCCGGCCCGGGTCAGCGGACGAGGTGTCCCGCCTCACGCAGCGTCTCCTTCACCTGGCCGATCCGCAGATCGCCGAAGTGGAACACGGAGGCCGCGAGAACGGCGTCCGCGCCCGCCGCGACGGCCGGCGGGAAGTCGGTGAGGCGACCGGCGCCGCCGGAGGCGATCACCGGGACGGTCACGTGCTTGCGGACCGCCGCGATCATCTCCAGGTCGTAGCCGTCCTTCGTGCCGTCCGCGTCCATCGAGTTGAGCAGGATCTCCCCCGCGCCCAGCTCGGCCGCGCGGTGCGCCCACTCCACCGCGTCGATGCCGGTGCCGCGCCGGCCGCCGTGGGTGGTCACCTCGAAGGTTCCGGCCTCGGTGCGGCGGGCGTCGACCGACAGGACGAGGACCTGGCGGCCGAAGCGCTCGGCGATCTCGCGGATCAGGTCGGGGCGGGCGATGGCGGCCGTGTTCACGCCCACCTTGTCCGCGCCCGCCCGCAGCAGCTTGTCGACGTCGTCGGCGGTGCGCACGCCGCCGCCGACGGTCAGCGGGATGAACACCTGCTCGGCGGTGCGGCGCACCACGTCGTACGTCGTCTCGCGGTTGCCCGACGAGGCGGTGATGTCCAGGAACGTCAGCTCGTCGGCGCCCTCGGTGTCGTACACCTTGGCCATCTCGACGGGGTCGCCCGCGTCGCGCAGGTTCTGGAAGTTCACGCCCTTGACGACCCGGCCGTTGTCCACGTCCAGGCAGGGGATGACTCGGACCGCCAGGGTCATGAATCCACGGCTCCTCTGATGCCTCTCACTGTCCTCTGAATGCTTCGAGCTCCACCGACACCAGGACCCGCGAGTCCATGAAGCCCTGCACGACCAGCAGGGTCGTGACCGGGCGTACGGCGTCGAACAGCTCCTTGTGGGCGCGTCCCACCGCGTCGACGTCCCGGGAGTGTGCCAGATGCACACGGGTCCGGGTGACGGACTCGATGCCCAGCCCGAACTCGCCGATCGCCTCCAGCGCGGTGGTGAAGGCCACCTTGGTCTGTTCGTACGGGTCGCCGTCGCCGTACAGCACGTCGCCCTTGAAGGCGGTCGTGCCCGCCACGACGACATGATCACCCGCCGCCACGGCCCGTGCGAAACCGAAGGACTCTTCCCAGGGACTTCCGCTCTGCACGCGCCGTACGGCTTCCGATGTCATGACGACACAGCCTCCAAGGCCTCTTCCAGGGTGAACGCCTTCGCGTACAGGGCCTTCCCGACGATGGCCCCCTCGACACCGGCCGGGACGAGACCGGCGATCGCGCGGAGGTCGTCCAGGGACGACACGCCGCCGGATGCCACGACCGGGCGTTCGGTCGCCGCGCAGACGTTCTTCAGGAGCTCCAGGTTGGGGCCCTGGAGGGTGCCGTCCTTGGCGATGTCGGTGACGACGTACCGGGCGCAGCCCTCCTGGTCGAGGCGGGCCAGCGTCTCGTAGAGGTCGCCGCCGTCCCGGGTCCAGCCCCGGCCGCGGAGCGTGGTGCCGCGCACGTCCAGGCCCACCGCGATCTTGTCGCCGTAGCGGGCGATGACCTTGGCGACCCACTCGGGGGTCTCCAGGGCGGCCGTGCCGAGGTTCACGCGCCGGCAGCCGGTCGCGAGCGCGGCGGCGAGGGTGTCGTCGTCGCGGATGCCGCCGGACAGCTCGACCTTGATGTCCATGGCCTTCGCGACCTCGGCGATCAGCTCGCGGTTGTCCCCGGTGCCGAACGCGGCGTCCAGGTCGACCAGGTGCAGCCACTCGGCGCCGGAGCGCTGCCAGGCGAGGGCGGCCTCCAGCGGGGAGCCGTAGGAGGTCTCGGAGCCGGACTCGCCGTGCACGAGGCGGACGGCCTGGCCGTCGCGGACGTCGACGGCGGGGAGGAGTTCGAGCTTGCTCATCTCTACAGGGTCTCGATCCAGTTGGTGAGGAGCTGGGCTCCGGCGTCGCCGGACTTCTCGGGGTGGAACTGCGTGGCCCACAGCGCGCCGTTCTCGACGGCCGCCACGAAGGGCTTGCCGTGCGTGGACCAGGTGACCTTGGGCGCGGCGATCAGCGGGTTGTGCTCCTCCATCGACCAGTCGTGGACGGCGTAGGAGTGCACGAAGTAATAGCGGGCGTCGGCGTCCAGACCGGCGAACAGCCGGGAGTCCCCAGGCGCCTCGACCGTGTTCCAGCCCATGTGGGGCACCACGTCGGCCTGGAGGGGGCCGACCGTGCCGGGCCACTCGTCCAGGCCCTCGGCCTCGACGCCGTGCTCGATGCCCCGGGCGAACAGGATCTGCATGCCGACGCAGATGCCCATCACCGGGCGTCCGCCCGACAGGCGGCGGTCGACGACCCAGTCGCCCCGGGCGGCCTTGAGGCCGTCCATACAGGCGGCGAAGGCGCCGACGCCGGGGACCAGCAGCCCGTCGGCGTTCATGGCCTTGTCGTAGTCACCGGTGATCTCGACGTCGGCTCCCGCGCGCGCGAGGGCCCGCTCGGCGGAGCGGACGTTGCCGAAGCCGTAGTCGAAGACGACGACCCGCTTGGCGGCGGTCAATTCCACACCTCCAGCCTCAGGACGCCGGCGAACAGGCACATCGCGGCGCCGATGGAGAGCAGCACGATCAGGCCCTTGGGCATCTGCTGCTTGGCGAAGGAGTAGATGCCGCCGAGGAAGAAGAGGCCGACGACGATCAGTGCGGTGGAGGTACCGTTCATGGCTTAGAGCGCGCCCTTCGTGGAGGGAAGGATGCCGGCCGCGCGCGGGTCGCGCTCGGAGGCGTAGCGCAGGGCCCGGGCCAGCGCCTTGAACTGGCACTCCACGATGTGGTGCGCGTTGCGCCCGTACGGCACGTGCACGTGCAGGGCGATCTGGGCCTGGGCGACGAAGGACTCCAGGATGTGCCGGGTCATCGTCGTGTCGTACTCGCCGATCATCGGCGCCATCTTCTCGGGCTCGGTGTGCACGAGGTAGGGGCGGCCGGACAGGTCGACGGTGACCTGGGCGAGGGACTCGTCCAGCGGGACCGTGCAGTTGCCGAAGCGGTAGATGCCCACCTTGTCGCCGAGGGCCTGCTTGAAGGCGGCGCCCAGCGCGAGGGCGGTGTCCTCGATGGTGTGGTGGGAGTCGATGTGCAGGTCGCCCTCGGTCTTCACGGTCAGGTCGAACAGACCGTGCCGGCCGAGCTGGTCGAGCATGTGGTCGTAGAAGCCGACGCCGGTGGCGATGTCGGTCTTCCCGGTGCCGTCGAGGTCGATCTCGACGAGGACCGAGGTCTCCTTGGTGGTGCGCTCCACGCGCCCTACGCGGCTCATGCGCTCTGCTCCTTCTTCAGTTCACGGACCGCGTCGAGGAACGCGTCGTTCTCCTGGGGGGTGCCGGCGGTCACCCGCAGCCAGCCCGGTACGCCGTTGTCCCGGACCAGGACGCCCCGGTCGAGGATCTTCCGCCAGACCTCGTGGGAGTCGGCGAACCGTCCGAACTGGACGAAGTTGGCGTCGGACTCGGTCACCTCGTAGCCGGCCGCGCGCAGTTCGGCGACCAGCCGGTCCCGCTCGGCCTTCAGCTGCTCGACGTACTTGAGCAGCGTGCCGGTGTGCTCCAGGGCGGCCAGCGCGGTCGCCTGGGTGACGGCCGACAGGTGGTACGGCAGCCGTACGAGCTGGACGGCGTCGACGACGGCCGGGTGCGCGGCGAGGTAGCCGAGGCGCAGGCCGGCGGCGCCGAACGCCTTCGACATCGTGCGGGAGATCACGAGGTTCGGCCGTCCGTCCAGCAGCGGCAGCAGGGAGGCGCCGTGGCTGAACTCGATGTAGGCCTCGTCCACGACGACCATCGAGGGCTTCGCGGCCTGGGCCGCGTCGTGGAGCGCGAGGACCGTCTCGGCCGGGACCGCGGTGCCGGTGGGGTTGTTGGGGGTGGTGATGAAGACGACGTCCGGGCGGTGCTCGGCGATCGCCTTCTCGGCGGCGGGGACGTCGATCGTGAAGTCCTCGCGGCGCGGGCCGGAGATCCAGCCCGTGCCGGTGCCGCGGGCGATGAGGCCGTGCATCGAGTACGACGGCTCGAAGCCGATCGCGGTACGGCCGGGGCCGCCGAAGGTCTGCAGCAGCTGCTGGATGACCTCGTTGGAGCCGTTGGCCGCCCAGAGGTTCCGCACGTCCACGGCGTACCCGGAGGTCTCGGTCAGGTACGCGGCGAGCCTGGTGCGCAGCTCCACCGCGTCCCGGTCCGGGTAGCGGTTGAGGTCGCGGGCGGCCTCCCGGACCCGCTCGGTGATCCGCTCGACCAGCGCCTCGGGCAGCGGGTAGGGGTTCTCGTTGGTGTTCAGCCGGACGGGCACGTCGAGCTGGGGCGCGCCGTAGGGGGTCTTGCCGCGCAGCTCGTCCCGTACGGGGAGATCGTCGATTCCGAACGTCACTTGCTCTCCGGGACCTTCCAGTCGAACCGGGCCTTGATCGCCGCGCCGTGCGCGGGCAGGTCCTCCGCCTCCGCCAGCGTCACCACGTGGTGCGCGACCTCGGCCAGCGCGTCGCGCGTGTAGTCGACGATGTGGATGCCGCGCAGGAAGGACTGCACGGACAGGCCCGAGGAGTGGCAGGCGCAGCCGCCGGTGGGCAGGACGTGGTTGGACCCCGCCGCGTAGTCGCCGAGCGAGACGGGCGCCCAGGGGCCGACGAAGACCGCGCCGGCGTTCTTCACGCGGTCGGCGAGCGCCGCCGCGTCGGCCGTCTGGATCTCCAGGTGTTCGGCTCCGTAGGCGTCGACCACGCGCAGGCCCTCGTCGAGGCCGTCGACCAGGACGATGGCGGACTGGCGGCCGGCGAGGGCGGGGCGGATCCGGTCCTCGATGTGCTTGGTGGCCTCGACCTGCGGCTGGAGTTCCTTCTCGACCGCGTTCGCCAGCTCCTCGGAGTCGGTGACCAGGACGGCCGCCGCCAGCGGGTCGTGCTCGGCCTGGCTGATCAGGTCGGCGGCGACGTGCGCCGGGTCGGCCGTGGCGTCGGCGAGGACGGCGATCTCGGTCGGGCCGGCCTCCGCGTCGATGCCGATCCTGCCGGTGAAGTAGCGCTTGGCGGCGGCGACCCAGATGTTGCCGGGGCCGGTGACCATGTTGGCGGGCGGGCAGGACTCGGTGCCGTACGCGAACATGGCGACGGCGGTGGCGCCGCCCGCCGCGTACACCTCGTCGACGCCGAGGAGGGCGCACGCGGCGAGGATCGTCGGGTGCGGCAGGCCGCCGAACTCCGCCTGCGCCGGGGAGGCGAGGGCGATCGACTCGACGCCGGCCTCCTGCGCGGGCACGACGTTCATGATCACGGACGACGGGTAGACCGAGCGCCCGCCGGGGGCGTACAGGCCGACCCGCTCGACCGGCACCCACTTCTCGGTGACCGAGCCGCCGGGGACGACCTGCGTGGTGTGGGTGGAGCGGCGCTGTGCGCGGTGGACGAGCCGGGCGCGGCGGACGGACTCCTCCAGGGCGGCGCGCACGGCCGGGTCGAGCTCCTCCAGCGCGCGCGTGAGCGCGGCGGCCGGAACCCGTACCCGGTCCAGCCGGACACCGTCGAACTGCTCGGCGAAGTCGATCAGCGCCGCGTCGCCACGATGATGCACGGCCTCGCAGATCGGACGCACCTTCTCCAGGGCGGCCGAGACGTCGAAGTCGGCTCGGGGCAGCAGGTCGCGCAGGGCGGGACCCTCGGGGAGGGCGTCGCCGCGCAGATCGATTCGGGAGATCACGGAACCAATTCTCTCAGACCCGCGTCGGGGACCGTTCGCGCGTATCAATGGCTGATACAGAAAGCAACGGTCCCTCGCGCCCGGGGCGGAACTCGCGTCAGTTCGTGCTCACTTTGGGTGTTCGGAAGGTCACGGAGTGGGCATGAACAGTTGTACGAAGAGTAAGCGACCGGTGAGTAGCTGGGGAGGAGGTGAAGTGCCGTGACCGAAGGGGCGGACCACCGTGACGGAGAGCTGCCGGACGACCTCACCGCCGCCGAGGCCGGCATGTGGCAGGCGTTCCGCAACGGCAGCGTGTACGACCTGCGCAGCGGCGACGCGCTCGCCGACGATCCGCACGGCGGGCACCCGTGGGGGCCCGAGCGGACCGTGCGCGCCCGCATCATGTGCTGGCTCCTGCTCGACGGTCCGCCCGCGCTCGCCGGCCGGGTCTCCTCGCTGCAACTGGTGGGCGTGCGGATCAGCGACACGACGGACCTCGCGGGCGGCACGGTGGTGCCGTACGTCGAGCTGCGCGGCTGCCGCTTCGACCGGGAGCTCCTGCTGCCGGAGACCCGGTTCACGACCGTGCGCCTGGTGGACTGCCACGTGCCCCGGCTGGAGGCGGCCCGGCTGCAGACCGAGGGCGACCTGCACCTGCCGCGGTCCCGCTTCCCGGGCGGGATCCGCCTCACGGACGCGCAGATAGGCACCGACCTGCTGCTCAACCAGGCGATCGTGCACCGGGACCGCAGCGGGCGCGCCATAGCCGCGGACGGCCTGTCCGTCGGGCAGGACCTCCAGGCCGAGATGCTGGAGTCGTACGGCGAGGTGAGTCTGCGCAGCGCCCAGGTCGGCGTCTCGCTGAGCCTGCGCGGGGCCCGGCTCCTCAACCCGTACACGCGGCACGCGCTGAACGCCCCGCAGCTGACGGTGGAACGCACCCTGTACATGACCCCGGCGGGCCTCGGCAGTCCGCTGCTGAGGGGGACGACCCCGGCGCAGGGGACGCGGATCCAGCGCTTCGAGTGCGAGGGCGGGGTGCGGCTGGACGACGGACGGTTCGGCGACGCCGTCGACCTCGAGCACGCCCGGTTCACCTTCACGGACGACCAGGAGCTGTCGCTGCGCCGGGTGCAGACCCCCGAGCTGCGGTTCCTCGGCGAGCGGCCGTCGCGCGGCCGGGTGGTGCTGTCGGGGGCGCGGGTGGTCAACCTGATGGACCGCGCGGCCAGCTGGCCGGGCCCGGGCCGGCTGCACATGGGCGGGTTCGCCTACGAGAACCTGGTGCCGCGGGGACCGTTCCCCCTGGAGAAGCGGCTGCGGTGGGTGGGTGCGGCCACCGCCGAGTACAACCCGGAGCCGTACGAGCGCCTCGCCGCGGTCCTGAGAGCGAGCGGCGAGGACGAGGACGCCCGCGAGGTGCTGCTCGCCAAGCACCGCCGGCGCCGCGAGAGCCTGCCCATCGCCGCGAAGCTCGTGGGCTTCGCCCAGGACTGGACGGTCGCCTACGGCTACCGGCCGGGCCGGGCCGCGGTGTGGATGGCGGTGCTGTGGGCGGCGGGCTCGCTCGCCTTCGCTCGCGCCGACCCGCCACCGCTGAAGAGCGGGGAGCATCCGGACTGGAACCCGGCCCTCTTCGCCCTGGATCTGCTCCTGCCCGTCATCGACCTGGGCCAGGCCGGTTTCTGGCAGCTCCACGACGGCTGGCAGTGGCTGGCGACGGCCCTGATCCTCCTCGGCTGGGTCCTGGCGACGACGGTGGCAGCGGGCGCGACCCGCCTCCTCCGCCGGAACTGACCCCTCCCGCCCAAACGCCCGCGGGCGTTTGGGCGGGGCACCCCTCATGGCGACACGGGGTCACCACCGGGACGACGCACCTCCCGGCGGCGGGAAGGCGCGCCACCCGGGCGGCGCGCCTTCCCGCAGCGACACGCCTCGTCACCGGGGCGACGGATGCCTCCGCGGAGCGGCTCGCTCCGGGGCGGTCCTCATCACCGGGGCGACGGAGACCTCCGCGGAGCGGCCCGCTCCGGGGGCGGCGAGACCCGCGCGGCGCCACCGGACGCCGTCGGGACGGCGGCGGGCCCCGCGAGAGGTCCGCACCGGCAGCGGACCCCACGGGGACGGCACACGCGGCACGAGCGGCCGACGGCGCGGACGAACGGCCGAACGCCGCGACGGGCAGCCGAAAGCGGGCACGAGCGGCCGAAGGCGGGGACGAACGGCCGAACGCCGCGACGGGCGGCCGAAGGCGGGCACGAGCGGCCGAAGGCGGGGACGAGCGGCCGAAGGCGGGGACGAGCGGCCGAAGGCGGGCACGGGCGGCCGAAGGCGGGGACGAGCGGCCGAAGGCGGGCACGAGCGGCCGACGGCGGGCACGGGCGGCCGAAGGCGGGGACGAGGCGCACAACCATCGCGAAGAGCCGCACAACCATCACGAACCGTCGGCCGTCGTACAGGCCATGCTGCGCGCGTTCCTCCGGACGGCGGCCCGGGCCCGTTCCCGGGCATCACGGCTCGTCCCCGACGACGACGTGCTCCTCGACGCGCCCGACGACCGGCTGGCCCCCGCCCTGGTCGCGGCGGCCCACGGCGAGCACGCTCCGGTGGCGGCCCTCCTGGCCGGCACCCGCGCGCACGCCGAGTGGGAGCACCGCGACCGTTATGCGACCCGGCTCGCCGCCTTCGCCCGCTCACGGGCCGAGTGGCTCGAGGACTGGCGCGCCACCGCCCCGGACGACCCCGACGCCCGGCTGGTCGGCGCCCGGCTGACCGTGGACCGGTACGGGGACTCGCCCGACCGCACCGCGCTGCTGCGCGAGGTGACCCCCGCGGTCACCGCCGCCGCCCAGGCCGCGGGAGCCGACCCGGTGCCGTGGCGGACCGCGCTGGACGCGGCCCGCGGCGCCGGCGCCGGCCACGCCGAGTTCGAGCGGCTGTGGGCGCAGGCCGTCCGCCGCTCCCCGCACCACTACGGGTGCCACGTCGCCGCCCTGGAGTACCTCGCCGCCGCCTCGCCCGGCGCCCACCGCGAGTGTCTCGACTTCGCCGAGAGGGCGGCGCAGGACGCTCCCGAGGACGCGCTCGTACGGGCGCTGCCGCTGCGGGCGGCCTTCACCTGTCTGACGGCGAACGGTGAAGGCGGCGCGACCGGCGTGCACCGGTCCCGTCTCGACGCGGCGGCCGACCGCGCGATCGCCCTCTCCGCCGCCCATCCGGAGGCCGACCCCTGGCCGGCGGAGCTGCGGAACCTGCTGGCGTACGTCCTGGTGCGCCTCGAACGTCCCCGGGACGCGGCCGAGCAACTGCGTCTGACCGGCCCGTACGTCACGTCCTTCCCGTGGGACCGGGACACGGACGACCCGCTCGGCCGCTTCCTCCACGTGCGCGCCGACGTCCGAGCGCGGGTGGCCTCCGCACCCGGGAGGACAGGTTCAGGTCATCCACGAAGTGGGCACGGAGGTCACGTCCGCCCCGGCGACCATTAGGCTTCTGCGTCGTGACCACCGTCCGGCTTCCCCTCTTCCCCCTGAACTCGGTCCTGTTCCCGGGGCTGGTGCTCCCGCTCAACATCTTCGAGGAGCGCTATCGCGCCATGATGCGCGAGTTGCTGAAGACCCCCGAGGAGGAATCGCGCCGGTTCGCCGTCGTCGCGATCCGCGACGGCTCCGAGGTGGCCCAGAGCGCCCCCGGCCTTCCCGACCCCACGACCACGCTCGAGCGGGGGCCGGCGGCCGGCTTCGGGCCCGACCCGCTCAAGGCGTTCCACAAGGTGGGCTGCATCGCGGACGCGGCGACCATCCGCGAGAAGGCCGACGGCACCTTCGAGGTGCTGGCCACCGGCACCACCCGGGTGCGGTTGCTCTCGGTGGACGCCTCGGGCCCGTTCCTGACGGCCGAGCTGGAGCCGATGCCCGAGGAGCCCGGTGACGAGGCGGGGGCGCTGGCCGAAGGGGTCCTGCGCTCCTTCCGGCAGTACCAGAAGCGACTGGCGGG
The DNA here is from genome assembly GCF_001267885.1 of Streptomyces ambofaciens ATCC 23877. Taxonomy (NCBI): domain Bacteria; kingdom Bacillati; phylum Actinomycetota; class Actinomycetes; order Kitasatosporales; family Streptomycetaceae; genus Streptomyces; species Streptomyces ambofaciens. Next base: position 2,229,417 of record NZ_CP012382.1, read on the forward strand.
TGCCCGCGAGCGGTCGCTGGCGACCGGCGCCGACCTGCCGGACGAGCCGGGGGTGGTCTCCTACCTGGTCGCCGCCGCGATGATGCACGACACACCGACGAAGCAGCGTCTGCTCCAGGCCCCGGACACCGCCTCCCGCCTCCGGGACGAGCTGAAACTCCTTCGCGCGGAGACGGCCGTCATCCGTACGCTGCCGTCCCTGCCGGCGTCGGACCTGACGCGCGGCCCGACGAGTCTCAACTGAGGAACCGGCCCGGATGGCGAAGAAGTCGAAGAAGCAGCAGCAGGCCGGTGGCGGTACGCCCGCGACGGTGGCGCTCGCGGCGGCGGGGGTGACGTACACGGTCCACGCGTACGACCACGACCCCTCCCACCCGTCCTACGGCGAGGAGGCCGCCGAGGCGATGGGCGTCTCGCCGGAGCGGGTCTTCAAGACGCTCGTGGCGGACGTCGACGGCGCGCTGACGGTCGCGGTGGTACCGGTCGCGGGCCAGCTCGACCTGAAGGCGCTGGCGGCCGCGGTGGGCGGCAAGCGCGCGGCGATGGCCGACCCGGCGCTGGCCGAACGCACTACGGGCTATGTGCGCGGCGGCATCTCCCCGCTGGGCCAGCGCAAGAGGCTGCCGACGGTGCTGGACGCGTCGGCCTCGCAGCACGCGACGGTCTGCGTGTCGGCGGGCCGCCGCGGCCTGGAGGTCGAGCTCTCCCCCGACGACCTGGCCGAGCTGACGGACGCGGTCGTCGCCCCCGTCGGCCGGGCGTAGCTCCCCAGGGACGTACCTCCGTCGGCCGGGGTGGGCCGGGCCCTGGAACGGGAGCGGGGGCGCCCGTCGGCGCGGGCTCCCGCCAAGAGCGCCGGGCGTCCCCCGCGGACCCCTACGCGGACTTCTCCCCGTACGGCCCCGGCGGATACGGCTGAGGCGCCGGCCATGGGTCGGGCTCCGGGTCACGGGGCCCGAACAGGCCCGTCAACCCGAGGTGGACCACCAGGGCCGCCACCGACCACGCCAGCAGCGCCCCCTTGGCCCCCAGCTTCAGCGGCGCGGAGAACGTCACCCCCTTGCCCACCTCCCTGGCGTGGGCGATCACGTCCTGCGTGGGCCCCAGCCACACCCCGACCCGCCAGGCCAGCAGCGACCCGAGCAGCCCGCCGACGCCCAGCGCCACCACCAGGGGGACGCCTCCGCGCCGGCGCAGCAGGAAGACGACCACCGCGCTGAGCGCGCCGAACGCCAGGGCGAGCAGGGTGAAGGTGCCGTCGACGCCGACCGCCTGCTCGCTCTCGGACTCCTTGAGGTAGACCACCCAGCTGTCGCCGACCACGTCGCCGACGAGCGGCACGGTCGGTGCGAGCTTCCACCACAGCACACCCAGCAGCACGCCGGAGAGCGCCATCGCCACCACGGCCACGACGGCCTGCCGCACTTCGGTCAACATCCCGGGGCCGTCCTGTTCGCCGTGCCGGTCGTACGCGGCGCCCGACGCGGCGCCCACCGCGTGCGCTCCGACGGGCGGCGGCACCGGCCCGCCCTGGTACGACGAGCGTTCGTTCGGTGGTGGTGGCGGAGTCAGAGGTGCGGTCACCCCGCCATCGTGCCAAACCCGCCTGTGCGGCGCGTCACCGGACGGCGGCCCGGCGGTACGCCCAGGTGGCGACGGCCAGCGAGATCACGCCGACCACGGCGCAGACCGCGAGGTCACCGAGGACGAAGGCCCAGTCGGGCCGTTCCCCGAAGGTGCGCGCGAAGGCCTCCACGCCGTACGTCGAGGGCAGCAGGTCCCGGGCCAGGCGGACCACCTCGGGCATCCGTTCGGCGGGCAGCACGCCCAGCAGCAGGGCCGCCGACATGCCCAGCTGGCCGAGCAGGGTGGCGAACTCGGGCCGGGGCGCGAGCAGGCCCAGCGCCGCACCCAGTCCGGCGAGCGCGGCGCCCGCCAGCGGGATCACGGCCACGAGCACCCACAGGTGGGTCATCGGCAACCCGAACAGCACGCACCCGAACACCGCCGTCACCACGGTCCCCGGCACCGTGAAGGACGCGTACGCGCCCGCCGCGCCCAGCACCACGGCCGCCGGCGGCACCGGCAGCGTCGCGTAGTGGTCGAGTCCGCCGCTGGCACGGAGCTGGCCGAAGTACTGGGCGAGGAGGTTCAGCGCGACGAAGGCGACGACCAGCACCGCGGACCCGGCCACCACGGCCTGCGCCTCGCCGCCGCCGTCCACGACCCCGCGCATGAGGATCATGATGCCGATCGACTGGAAGGTGGCCACGAACAGCAGCGGGATGCGCGCGACCCGCGCCCGGGACAGCTGCGCCCGGTACACGGCCACCAGCGAGGGCCACAGCCGTGCCTTGGGACCGAGCTCGGCCGCGCCGTGGGCGCCCTGCTCCTCGGCGGCCAGGGCACCGCCCGGCAGGACATCGGCGGGTACGACAGTCACGTCGAGCTGCTCCCCTTCGTCGGGTCCTTCGAAGCTTCGCTGGGGGTCGTTCGAAGCGGTCGCCCTGTCGGGTACGGATGTGGCGGCCGGTGTGCTCACCGTTCGCGTGTTCACGCCCTCACCAGCCCCTGTCGCGCGGCGCCGCCCAGTGCCAGGTAGACGTCCTCCAGGCTGGGCGTGGCGAGGGTGAAGTCGTCCAGGGCGGCGAAGGCGGCGCCGCCGGTGACGGTGGCGACGACCGCGCGGGCCTCCTCGGGAGCGAGCCGCAGCGTCCAGCGGCGGCCCGACTCGGTGACCCGGTCGCGCAGTGCGGCGACCTCGGGCACGTGCAGCGGGGCCGTCTCGCGCCACACCAGGTCGACGCGGACCTCGCCGGCGACCTTCTCCTTGAGCCCGGAGGGCGTGTCGCAGGCGATCACGCGTCCCCGGTCGAGGACGGCGACCCGGTCCAGGACGGTCTCGGCCTCGATCACGTTGTGGGTGACCAGCAGGACGGTCGTGCCGTGCTCGGCGCGCCGCCGGTCGACGGCCGCCCACACCGCGCGCCGGGCCACCGGGTCCATGCCGGTGGTCGGCTCGTCCAGGACGAGCAGCGGGCGCTGCCCCACCAGCGCGGCGGCGAAGCAGGCCAGGCGGCGCTGACCGCCGGACAGCTTCTTGATCGGTCGTGCGGCGATCGGGGTCAGGCCCAGTTCGTCGAGGACGGCGTCCCGCTCGGCTCGCGCCTGCCGGGCCTCCAGACCGCGCAGCCGTCCGGTGGTCTCGGCGGCGAGGGACACGGTCAGCTCGTCCAGGGCGCTGGACTCCTGCCCGAGATAGGCGAGGATGCGCGCGGCCCGCTCCGGGTGGCGCACGATGTCGTGGCCGAGGATCTCCACGCTGCCGCGGTCGGGCCGCATCAGGCCGGTGAGCTGGCGTACGAGGGTGGACTTGCCGGCGCCGTTCGGCCCGAGGAGTCCGAAGATCTCACCGCGGCGGATACCGAGGGTCACGTCGTCGGTGGCCCGTACCTCGGGAGTGGCGGGTACGCCGCGCCTGCCGCGGACCGCCGGATAGGTCTTGGTCAGTCCGCGCACGGCGCACACGGCAGCGCCACCGGGTCGAAGTGCCTGTGCCGCGCGCGTACTCACAAGGGACGAGAGTACGGGGTCCGCCCCCGCGCCCCGCCCTCGGGTCCGCCCATAAGTGTCGATTCAGCCGGGGAGAGCCGGGGGTCTCACTCGGCCACGGGGGTGCGCTCGGTGGCCGTGCGGACGTCGATCTCCCGCCAGAAGCCGGCCCGGATCGCGTACCGGTCGTGCTCGTCGATCTGGTCGTCCTTGTGGGCGAGCAGGCCGAAGCGGGCCGCGTAGCGCAGCAGCTCCCCGTCGACGCGGTGCGGGATGCGGGGGTACATCCCGGAGAGTCTCTGCAGGTGGCCGTGGTCGCCGAGGCGCTCCAGCCAGCGGCGGGCGAAGACCTGTCCGACCTCGTAGGGGTCGCCGCCGACCGTGGTGATGTCCTCCTCGCGGTCGGCCCAGCGCTGCTCGGCCGTGGTCAGCTGGGCCAGCGTCGGCATCGACGCGGCCTCGGCGGGCTCGGCGGCGGGCCGGTCGACCCAGCCCTTGTCGGAGGACCAGCGCAGGGTGGCGGTGGGGGGGTGCGGGGCCGGGTGGGCGCCGGGGGCGCGCAGGGCGGCCAGGTCCTTCGGGGTCGGGACGCCCTTGGCGGGCGACACCCGCTCCTCACTGCCGTTGCGGGCGGCGGGGGCCGTCGTCGTGGGGTGTTCCGGCTCCTCGACGCGCCGCTCGGCGGCGGCGGAGAGGGCGGACTCGGGCAGCGGCGCGGAGAGGATCGCGGCGATCTCGGGGCGGGGCACGGGCGGCGGCGCGCAGATCCCGCCCAGGTCCTTGGCGCGTACGGCCTTGGTGATCCACACCCGGTCCAGGACGCGCCGCTCGTCGGCCTCGGCGACCAGGTCCTCGGACTGGTTGTAGTCGCCGTCGGCGGCCTGCACGGCCCACAGGTGTACGGCGACGCCGTGCTCCTTGGCGGCCATCATGCCCGGCAGCAGGTCGCCGTCGCCGGTCACCAGGACGACGTCGGAGCAGGCCCGGTTGCGGGCCAGCTCGGTCAGTTCGGCGTGCATCGCGGCGTCGACGCCCTTCTGCGCCCAGCGGCCGTCACTGCGCGTCAGGGCGCCCAGCCGGACGGTGACCCGGGGCATCACGCGCAGCCGGCGGTGCTCGGGCTGCGGGACGCGGTCGGGGGCGCCGTCGAACCAGTAGATGCGCAGCAGGGGCTGCCGCGTGTCGGACTCCGCGCGGTCGCGCAATCCCTGGATGAGGGCGGCGTGGTCGACGGTGATGCGCGAGCGTGAGGGCTCCCCGGCGAGGAGGCTCGCGGCGGCGCCCAGCAGATACCCGGCGTCCACCAGGACGATGCAGCGGTCCACGCGGTCCACCCTCTTTCCGGGAGGTTTGCTTCGGGCTTCCTTCGAGTCTGCCCGACCACACGGAGGTTAACGGCCGGAACTCGATCTTCGGCGTGGCGTTTCGGCACCCCGCACCCCGACGAGCCGCGTCACACACGGTAATTGCCCGATATGCGTTCTTTGTTGGCCTATGTCAACCTGAAGTCGGTCCTGGCCCCTAAAGATCCCCCTCAGGAGGTAGATCACCATGGCCAAGAACAAGAACAACCGTGATCGTAAGCAGCCCCAGACCGAGCGCGCCCCGCAGCGCGCCGAGGCGGCCGTACTGGACCGCGAGGAGCAGCACACCCCGCAGCTGACGACGTCCGGCGACGCGGCTTCCCGCAAGCGGCAGAAGCGCTTCGGCCACAACTGACATCCGCGGGACGGGCCGTTGCGGCCCTCGCGGAGACGAGGGGCGCACCCGGTTTCGGGTGCGCCCCTCGCTCGTTGCGTGCTCCGGGGCCCGCGGGCCCGCTCAGCCCGCCAGGCAGGACGGGCCGAGCAGCACCTTCAAGTCACCGAACAGGGCCGGGTCCGGCTTCACCCGGTGCCGGTCCAGGCGCAGCACCGTCGTCTTCGTCGGCCCCTGGAGCTTGATCCGCACCTCGCTGTCACCCCGGTGATGGGTGAGGATCTCGCCGAGGCGGCTGACCATCGGCGGGGTGACGCGGGTGGCCGGGATGGTGAGGACGACGGGCGCGTTGGTGCCCGCGTTGGACAGGTCGGGGATCATCAGCTCCATCGCGACCAGCCGCGGCACGTCCTCCCGCTTGTCCAGGCGCCCCTTGACGAACACCACGGCGTCCTCGACGAGTTGGGTGGAGACGAGCTGGTACGTCGCCGGGAAGAACATGCACTCGATGGAGCCCGCCAGGTCCTCGACGGTCGCGATGGCCCAGGCGTTGCCCTGCTTGGTCATCTTGCGCTGGAGGCCCGAGATGATGCCGCCGATGGTGACGACCGCGCCGTCGCCGAAGTCACCGCCGGTGAGCTGGGAGATACCGGCGTCGGCCTTGTCGGACAGCACGTGCTCCAGCCCGAAGAGCGGGTGGTCGGAGACGTAGAGGCCGAGCATCTCCCGCTCCTGGGCGAGCAGATAGGTCTTGTCCCACTCGTCCTCACCGAAGACGACGTCGAGTCCGAAGCCGGGTTCGTCGGTCTGCTCGTCGCCCATGCCCCCGAAGAGGTCGAACTGACCCTCGGCCTCCTTGCGCTTGACCGCGACCACGTTGTCGATCATCGGCTCGTACTGCGCGGTGAGGCCCTTGCGGGTGTGCCCCATCTCGTCGAAGGCGCCGGCCTTGATCAGCGACTCCGTCGTCCGCTTGTTGCAGACGACCGCCTCCACCTTGTCCAGGTAGTCGGGGAAGGAGAGGTACTTCCCCTTGGCCTTGCGGCACCTGATGATCGACTCGACGACGTTGGTGCCGACGTTGCGGACGGCGGAGAGGCCGAAGAGGATCACGTCGTCGCCCTGCGCGGCGAAGTTCGACATGGACTCGTTGACGTTGGGCGGCAGGACCTTGATGCCCATGCGCCGGCACTCGTTGAGGTAGACGGCCGACTTGTCCTTGTCGTCCTTGACCGAGGTGAGCAGGGCGGCCATGTACTCGGCCGGGTAGTTCGCCTTCAGGTATCCGGTCCAGTACGAGACCAGTCCGTACGCGGCCGAGTGCGCCTTGTTGAAGGCGTAGCCGGCGAAGGGGACCAGCACGTCCCACAGGGCCTGGATCGCCTCGTCGCTGTAGCCGTTCTTCCGGGCGCCGGCCTGGAAGAGCACGAAGTTCTTCGCCAGCTCGTCGGGCTTCTTCTTGCCCATCACACGGCGCAGGATGTCGGCCTCGCCGAGCGAGTAGCCCGCGATGATCTGGGCGGCCTTCTGGACCTGCTCCTGGTAGACGATCAGGCCGTAGGTGACCGACAGGACCTCCTGGAGGGGCTCCTCCAGCTCCTTGTGGATCGGCGTGATCTCCTGGAGGCCGTTCTTGCGCAGCGCGTAGTTGGTGTGCGAGTCCATGCCCATGGGGCCGGGACGGTAGAGCGCGGAGACGGCGGAGATGTCCTCGAAGTTGTCGGGCTTCATCAGCCGCAGCAGCGAGCGCATGGGGCCGCCGTCGAACTGGAAGACGCCGAGCGTGTCACCGCGCTGGAGCAGCTCGAAGGTCTTGGGGTCGTCCAGGGGCAGCGACAGCAGGTCGAGGTCGATCCCCTTGTTGGACTTCACCATCTTGACGGCGTCGTCCATGATCGTGAGGTTGCGCAGGCCGAGGAAGTCCATCTTCAGCAGGCCGAGCGACTCGCACTGCGGGTAGTCCCACTGCGTGATGGTCACGCCGTCCGTGTGCCGCACCCAGATCGGGGCGTGGTCGACGATCGGCTCGCTGGACATGATCACGCCGGCCGCGTGCACGCCCATCTGGCGGACCAGGCCCTCGACGCCCTTGGCGGTGTCGATGACCTTCTTGACGTCCGGCTCGTTCTCGTACATCGAGCGGATCTCGCCGGCCTCGCTGTACCGCGGGTGGGTCGGGTCCGTGATGCCGTTGAGGTCGATGCCCTTGCCGAGGACGTCGGCGGGCATGGCCTTGGTGAGGCGGTCTCCCATGGCGTACGGGTAGCCCAGCACACGTGCGGAGTCCTTGATGGCGTTCTTCGCCTTGATCTTGCCGTACGTGCCGATCATGGCGACCTTGTCGGCGCCGTACTTCTCCGTCACGTACCTGATCACCTCGACGCGCCTGCGCTCGTCGAAGTCGATGTCGACGTCGGGCATGGAGACGCGCTCGGGGTTGAGGAACCGCTCGAAGATCAGGCCGTGCGGGATCGGGTCGAGGTCGGTGATGCCCATCGCGTAGGCCACGATCGAACCGGCCGCCGAGCCTCGGCCGGGGCCCACCGCGATGCCCTGGTTCTTGGCCCACATGATGAAGTCGGCGACCACGAGGAAGTAGCCCGGGAACCCCATCTGGATGATGACGTCCATCTCGTACTCGGCCTGCTTCTGGCGGTCCTCGGGGACGCCGCCGGGGAAGCGGCGCTCCATGCCGCGGCGGACCTCCTCCTGGAACCAGGTGACCTCGGTGAAGCCCGCGGGGATGTCGAACTTCGGCATGAGGTCGCGCTTCTCGAACATGCCCGTGGTGTCGATCATCTCGGCGATCAGGCGCGTGTTGGCGCAGCCCTCCTGCCAGGCGTCGGAGGAGTCGATGGCGTACATCTCGTCCGTCGACTTCAGGTAGTAGCCGGTGCCGTCGAACCGGAAGCGGTCCGGGTCGGAGAGGTTCTTGCCGGTCTGGATGCACAGCAGCGCGTCGTGGGCGGTCGCCTCGTGCGCGTAGGTGTAGTGCGAGTCGTTGGTGACCAGCGGCGGGATGCCGAGCTTCCGGCCGATCTCCAGCAGGCCGTCGCGGACCCGGTGCTCGATCTCGATGCCGTGGTCCATCAGCTCCAGGAAGTAGCGGTCCTTGCCGAAGATGTCCTGGTAGTCGGCGGCGGCCTTCAGCGCCTCGTCGAAGTGGCCGAGGCGCAGCCGGGTCTGCACCTCGCCCGAGGGGCAGCCGGTGGAGGCGACGATGCCCTCGGACCACTGGGAGATGGTCTCCTTGTCCATCCGGGGCCACTTCTGGAGCCAGCCCTCGGCGTACGCGTCGGAGGAGAGCTTGAAGAGGTTGTGCAGGCCCGTCCGGTTCGTCGCCCACATCGTCTTGTGGGTGTAACCGCCCGAACCGGAGACGTCGTCCCGCTTCTGGTGCGGCTGGCCCCACTGGATCTTGCGCTTGTTGCGGCGCGACTCGGGGGCGACGTACGCCTCGATGCCGATGATCGGGGTGACTCCGGCCTTCTTCGCGGAGTGGAAGAAGTCGTACGCCCCGTGCAGGTTGCCGTGGTCGGACATGGCGATGTGCGTCATGCCCATCTCGTTGCAGGCGTCGAACATGTCCTTCAGCCGCGCGGCACCGTCCAGCAGCGAGTACTGGGTGTGGACGTGCAGGTGCGTGAACGGCGGCTTGGACACGTTCGGCCTCCTGAGGGAAACGAGGGGTGACGGAACGGCGGCGGGCTGCGGTCGGTCCGGGGGTCAGCGTCGAAGTCTATGCCTCGCCACTGACACTCCGAGGCGTTCCCCGCGTACCTTCGGGGGCGGGTCCGCGTGTCGGGGCGGGCTCCGGGCGCGGGCACTCCCGCACCCCCCCGGGGCACGGGCACTCCCCCACCCCCCGGAACGTTGGTCCGGGGTGGAGGACCCGCTCCACTCGTCACGCACCGTCCGCACCAGGAGGCACCAGGCATGTCGGTTCCGCAGCTCAACGAGGAGCGCGGCGAGGAGATCCTCGCCGTCTTCGACACCGCCTTCGGTCACCTGCTGGCCGCGGACCCCGCGGCGTTCCGTGTGAAGTTCCGGAAGATGGCGGCCTCGGCCTTCGCGTTCTACCGCGGCACCGCGAGCCTCTTTTACCACGATTTGACCGTCGACCAGGAGTTCGGGTCGACGAGCGGCGGCCCGTACCTGGACGAGCGGACCTCCCGGGTGTGGATCCACGGCGATCTGCACGCGGAGAACTTCGGCACGTACATGGACTCCACCGGCCGGCTGATCTTCAACGTCAACGACTTCGACGAGGCCTACGTCGGGCCCTTCACCTGGGACCTCAAGCGCTTCGCCGCCTCCGTCGCGCTGATCGGGTACGCGAAGGCGCTCAGCGACGAGCAGATCACCGAGCTGGTGCGGGTGTACGCGGGCGCGTACCGTGAGCGCATCCACGCCCTGGCCACCGGCGCCAAGAGCGACGAGGTGCCGCCGTTCACCCTGGACACCGCCGACGGGCCGCTCCTGGGCGCCCTGCGCGTCGCGCGCTCCCTGACCCGGTTCGGGCTGCTGGAGTCGATGACCGAGATCCGTGACTTCGAGCGCCGCTTCGCCTCGGGCGGCGGCGCCGTCGAGCTGGACGCGGCCACCCGCTACAAGGTGCTCGCGGCCTTCGACGGCTACCTGGAGACGCTCCCGGAGTCGTCCCTGACCCGTCCCGACTCCTACCGCGTGAAGGACGTCGTGGGCCGCCGGGGCATCGGCATCGGATCGGCCGGCCTGCCCTCGTACAACATCCTGCTGGAGGGCAACAGCGACGCCCTGGAGAACGACGTCGTGATCTACATCAAGCAGGCCCAGACCCCGGCCGCCGCCCGGCACATCACCGACCAGGCGATCCGGGACTACTTCCAGCACGAGGGCCACCGCACGGTGATCTCCCAGCGCGCCCTCCAGGCGCACGCCGACCCGTGGCTGGGGTGGACCGAGCTGGACGGCGCGGGCCAGCTGGTCGCCGAGGTCTCGCCGTACGCCGTCGACCTCGACTGGGGCGACATCGACGACCCGGAGGAGATCGGCGAGGTCGTCGCCGACCTGGGCCGGGCCACGGCCACCATGCACGCGGCGGCGGACGACCAGTCCGGCGAGTCCCTGGTGCCGTTCTCCACCGAGCGGGCCATCGACGCGGCGATCGCGGCCGACGAGGAGGGCTTCGCCCCGCTCCTGGTCGACTTCGCCCACCGGTACGGCGCACGCGCGCGTGCCGACCACCAGACCTTCGTCGACCTCTTCCGCAACGGCCGGATTCCGGGTCTGTAACCGTCGGCTCTCGCACAGGAACCCTTTAGGAGCCCCTTACCGGGGCCCGTGACAGACTCTTCTCTCGCTATGGACATATCCGGAACCCCGCTCAGAGCCGTGCGCGCGGCGCTGTTCACGGCACTCGTCGTGACGCTCAGCACCGCGTCGCACGTGCTGCTGTCCGGGGTTCCGCTGCCGCTGCCCGCGGTGGCCGCGGTCGCCGCCGTCGTGTTCCTGATCGCCTACGCCCTGGCCGGGCGGCGCGAGCGCGGCTTCGGGCGGATCGCCGCCCTGCTGATCCCGCTGGAGCTGGCCGCCGACACGCTCTTCACCACCGGCCAGCACGTCTGCTACGGCCGGGCGGGCGGCCCGGTCGCGGGCCCGCTGCGCTCCGTCGGCTTCGACGTGCTGTGCGGCGACGGGACCGGCGTGCACGCGGGCGTGACCGCTCCGCTGAGCCGGGTGACCGGTGCCGAGACCGACCGGCTGGCGAGCGTGCTCGCCGACGCCGGTCCGGCGAGCGCCTGGCTGCTGCTCGGCGCGCACGTCGGTGTCGGGCTGCTGGCGGCGGCCTGGCTGCGGCGCGGCGAGCGGGCACTGGCCCAGCTGCTGAGCGCGGTGGCGGCGACCACCTTCCGGCCGCTGCTGCTGGCCGTGGCGGTCGTGAACGTACGCCGGGCGCCCGCGGCGCGCCGCACGACGCCCCCGGCCCGCCGCACCGTCGACGCCCGCGAGCGGATCCTCACGCACTCTCTGGGACGGCGCGGACCGCCCCGCCCGGTCGCCCTCGTGTGACCCGGCCGAGCGCCCGGCACGCCCGCGAGCACGCCGCACACGCGAAACACGCGGCACAGAACGAGCGTGAGGCCCAGCCCGAGCCCGCGCGCGGCCCGAGCCTGAGACAGGTCCGCGAGCGCGCGCACGGCCCGACCACGAGGCGGTTCCGCGAGCGCGCGCCGCGCCGCCGAGCGTGTGCCGCGTCACCGAGCACCAGCAGTCCCCGTCAGCACTCCGCACACCCCGTGTGCGCGTCCCCGGAGAGATCATCACCATGAGCAAGCGGAACAGTCAGTCGGCGAAGTCGGCGGCCCGTGAGCGCCTGCGCCAGGAGCGCGAGCGCCAGGCCAAGCGCGACAAGGCCAAGCGGCAGGTCATCGTGGCCTGCTCCATCGTCGGCGTGCTGGCGATAGCCGGCGGCATCAGCTACGCCGTCGTCCAGAGCAACAAGCCCTCGGGCTGGGACAAGGCCGCCGAGGCCAAGGTGGTGGCCCCGGCCAACACCTCCGGCAAGAACGGCACCACGGTCACCCTCGGCGACGCCAAGGGCGACGACGTCGTCCACCTCTACGAGGACCCGCGCTGCCCGGGCTGCGCCTCCTTCGAGCAGTCCATCGGCGAGACCGTCAACAAGGGCATGGAGGACGGCACCTACAAGCTCTCCTTCACGATCGGCACCTTCCTCGACGGGAACCTCGGCGGCGAGGGTTCGAAGAACGCGCTGAGCGCGCTCGGTGCCGCGCTGAACGTCAGCCCGGACGCGTTCATCGACTACAAGACCGCGCTGTACTCGTCCGAGTACCACCCGGAGGAGTCCACCGACGAGTTCGCCAAGGACGACTACCTGATCAAGGTGGCGAACACGGTCGACGCCCTGAAGGACAACAAGAAGTTCCAGGACGCCGTGAAGAAGGGCACCTACGACGCCTGGGCGATGAAGATGGGTGACTCCTTCCAGAAGGCCGAGGGCGTCGAGTCGACCCCGACGGTCAAGATCAACGACAAGGTGATCGAGACGCCGAGCACCGACGCCGAGTGGCAGAAGGCGCTCAAGGACGCGGGCGTCACCAAGTAACGAAGAACGGCGAACGGGCGGGCGAACTTTGACGCGTTCGCCCGCCCGTTCGCTTACCGATCAGTAATCTGATCGTCCGTGACCAGTCGACACAGATCATCCGAGAGCACCCTCCCTGCGTCCGCCGAGCACGCGGGCCCCCGCACCCCGAGCCGCCGTACGGTCGTCAAGGCCGCGGCGGCCGGCGCCGTCCTGGCCGCCCCGCTCGCCGCCGCGCTGCCCGCCGGTGCCGCCGGTGCCGCCCCCGCCTTCCTGCACGGCGTCGCCTCCGGCGATCCGCTGCCCGACGGTGTGCTGCTGTGGACCCGGGTGACCCCGACCCCCGAGTCCATACCGGGTTCGGGAGTCGGCCCGGACACGGAGGTGAACTGGGTCGTCGCCCGGGACAAGGCGTTCACCGACGTCGTCGCCAAGGGATCCGTCACCGCGACGGCGGCCTCCGACCACACCGTCAAGGCCGACGTCCGGGGCCTCGCCCCCGCCACGGACTACTGGTTCCGCTTCTCCGCCGGCCCCACCGACTCCCCCGCGGCCCGCACCCGCACCGCCCCCGCGGCCGACGCGGCCGTCCCGGGCCTGCGCTTCGGCGTGGTGTCCTGCGCCAACTGGGAGGCCGGCCACTTCTCCCCGTACCGCCACCTCGCGGCCCGCGGCGACCTGGACGCCTGGCTGCACCTGGGCGACTATCTCTACGAGTACGGCACCGGCGAGTACGGCACCCGCGACACCGTCGTACGGCCGCACGCGCCCGCCCACGAGATCCTCACGCTCGCCGACTACCGCGTCCGGCACGGCCTCTACAAGACCGACCCCGACCTCCAGGCGCTGCACGCCGCCGCGCCGGTCGTGGCGATCTGGGACGACCACGAGATCGCCAACGACACCTGGTCGGGCGGTGCGGGGAACCACACCGAGGGCGCCGAGGGCACCTGGGCGGCGCGCCAGGCCGCCGCCAAGCAGGCCTACTTCGAGTGGATGCCGGTCCGCACCGCGATCGCCGGGACCACCTACCGCAGGCTGCGCTTCGGCAAGCTCGCCGACCTCTCGCTGCTGGACCTGCGCTCCTTCCGCTCGCAGCAGGTGGCGCTCGGCGACGGCGAGGTCGACGACCCGGACCGCACCCTCACCGGCCGCGCCCAGCTGGACTGGCTCAAGGCGGGGCTCAGCTCCTCCGACACCACGTGGCGGCTGGTCGGCAACTCGGTGATGATCTCCCCGTTCGCCGTCGGCTCGATCCCCGCCGAGCTGCTGAAGCCGCTCGCCGAGCTGCTCGGTCTGCCCGGGGAGGGGCTCGCCCTCAACACGGACCAGTGGGACGGGTACACCGACGACCGCCGCGAACTGCTGGCCCACCTGCGCGCGAACGCCGTCCGCAACACCGTGTTCCTGACCGGCGACATCCACATGGCGTGGGCCAACGACGTGCCGCACCACGCCGCCACGTACCCGCTGTCCGCCTCGGCCGCCACGGAGTTCGTCGTCACGTCGGTGACCTCCGACAACCTCGACGACATCGTGAAGGTCCCCGAGGGCACGGTCTCGGCGATCGCGGCGCCGGTCATCCGGGCCGCGAACCGGCACGTCCACTGGGTCGACACCGACCGGCACGGCTACGGCGTGCTGGACGTCACGCCGGACCGGACGCAGATGGACTACTACGTCGTCTCCGACCGCACCGACCCGGACGCCACGTCGGCCTGGGCCCGTTCGTACCGCACGCGCAGCGGCACCCAGCGGGTCGAGCGCGTCTACGCGCCCGTCTGAGCGGCGTCCGCCTCCTGGAGCGAGTCGAGGAAGCCGAGCGCCACCCGCCAGGTGGCCTCGGCGGCCTCCTCGTCGTAGTCCGGCAGCTCCGGGTCGGTGTAGAGGTGGCCGGCCCCGGCGTACCTGTGCACCTCCACGTCGGCGCCGATCCGGCCCATCTGGAGGTACCAGGCGCTGAGCCAGTCGTCCGTCTCGAAGGCGTCCGGCTCGGCGACGTGCAGCTGGACCGGCAGGTCGTCGACCGCGGCGTTGGGCGCGATGTCCGACGTGCCGTGCAGGAGGAGCAGCCCGCGCGCCCGGTGGTCGCCGAGGGCGAGGGTCTGGGCGATGGAGGCGCCGAGCGAGAAGCCCGCGTACACCAGCCCCCGCTCGGAGTAGGGCGCGGCGGCCAGCACGGCCCGCTTCAGCAGTTCCTCCCGGCCGATCCCCTCCTGGTGGGCCATGCCCTCCTCGACCGTGTCGAAGGTCCGGCCCTCGAAGAGATCCGGGGTCCACACCTGGTGCCCGGCGTCGCGCAGCCGGTCGGCGGCCTGTCCGACCGCGGGCCTCGGACCGAGGGTCGAGTGAAAGAGCACGATGTTCATGAGGCCATGGTGCCAGCCGCGTGGGGCAACGCGGTGACCGGCGGTTCCCGGGCCGGGACGCAAGTCACAGGTTCACGGAGCACCGGGTGCGGTTACGTTCGAGGGCATGGAGACCGTACTCCGCCCACTGGTCGTGGTCGGCGGTTCCGTCCTGCTGACGCTGGTCATCGGATGGGCCACCGACCTGTTGCTGCGCAAGGCCGACGGACGGCACCCCGAGACCCCGCTGTGGGGGCTGCTGCGCCGCGCCCGCATCCCGTACCAGGTCATGCTCTGCGCGGCCCTGCTGAGAGGCTCGTACGTCGAGGCGCAGGTGTTCCCGGACCACCGGTCGGCCGTCGGCCGGCTGCTGACCCTGCTCCTGATCGGCTCCGTGGCCTGGCTGGTGGTCCGGATCGCCGCGGCCGTCGTCGAGACCTCGTACTCCCGCTACGCCCACACGCACGCCGAGCGCGCCCCGGCCCGGGTGCGGCGGGTGCGCACCCAGGTGTCGCTGATCATGCGGGTGGTCTCGGCGGTGGTCGGCGTGGTCGCCGTGTCGTCGATGCTGCTGACGTTCCCCGCGATGCGGGCGGCGGGCGCCTCGCTGCTGGCCTCCGCCGGTGTCCTCGGCATCGTGGCCGGCATCGCCGCGCAGTCCACGCTGAGCAACATGTTCGCCGGGTTCCAGATCGCCTTCGGCGACATGGTGCGCATGGGCGACACGGTCGTGGTGGACGGCGAGTGGGGCACCGTCGAGGAGATCACCCTCACCTTCCTGACCGTGCGCACCTGGGACGAGCGCCGGATCACCATGCCGGTGTCGTACTTCACGTCCAAGCCGTTCGAGAACTGGTCGCGCGGCACCCCGCAGATGACCGGGACCGTCTTCTGGCACCTCGACCACACGGCGCCGCTGGAGGCGATGCGGGAGCGGCTGCGCGACCTCCTGCGCGAGTGCCCGGCCTGGGACGGCCGCGACTACAACCTGACCGTCACGGACACCACCGCGAACACCATGCAGGTGCGGGCCCTGGTGACGGCGAAGGACGCGGACGACATCTGGACGGTACGGGTCACGGTCCGGGAGGGGATGATCCGCTGGCTCGCCGATGAGCACCCGTACGCCCTGCCCCGGGTCAACACCGCGGACGCGGCGCTGCGCCCCTCCCGCGACGGTGTCCACCGCCCCCGGCGCTCCCCCGACGGGAGCGCGCGGCGTTTCCCGGAACAGCCGACGAAGAGCCTGTGACCGCCCGCCGCCGCGCGGGCGGCCCGGCTCACCGCAGGCTGCGCACGTCCAGGTGGCGCAGGACCCGGTCGACGATCTCCGGGTCCGCGCCGGCCTCGCTGCGTGCCGCCAGCACCTCGTGGCGGGCGGCGCTCAGCATCTCGCCCTGGATGCGGCGGACGCGCTTGATCCGCCTGGCCCGCTGCTCCTGCGCCTCCCGCCGCTCCTCGTCGCCGAGGTCCGGGCTGATGCGCATGCCGATGTCGTAGGCGCGGCGCAGCATCTGCTCGGACAGCTCGTCCGGCAGCTCCTCGACCGACTCGATCTCCTTCAGCCGCTGCTTCGCCGCCCTGGCCGCGCGCACGGCCAGCTCCTTCTCGTAGGCCTTCTCGCGTTCGGTGTCCGCCCGTACGCCGAGCCTGCCCACCAGCCAGGGCAGCGTGAGGCCCTGGAGCAGCAGCGTGACCATGATCACTCCGAAGGCGATGAACACGATCTCGTCCCGCTGGGGGAAGGCCGCCCCGTCGTCCGTCGTCAGCGGGATCGCCAGCGCCAGCGCGACGGAGGCGACGCCCCGCATCCCCGCCCACCACATGACGACGGTCTCGCGCCAGCTCGTCGGGATGTCCTCGTCGTGGTCCCGCCGGGCGTGCAGCCGCTGGGTCAGCCAGGTCGCCGGCAGCAGCCACAGCAGCCGGACCACGATGACCACGGCGCTGATCGCCCCCGCCCAGCCGAGCAGCTCCGTCCACCGGCCGGAGGCCGTGCGGATGGCGTTGTGCAGCTCCAGGCCGATCAGCCCGAAGGCGACACCGGTCACGAGCGTGTCGACGACGTCCCAGACGGTGTGCCCGGCGAGCCGGCTCATCACGTCGTCGGCGTCGGAGGCGTACTCGGCGAGGAACATCGCGGTCGTGAGCACCGCGAGCACCCCGGAACCGTGCAGTTCGTCGGCCAGGACGTAACTGACGAACGGCACGAGCAGGGTCAGCCCGATCTGCAGCGTCGGGTCGCCCAGCGCGGTCAGGAGCTTGTTGGAGCCCCAGCCCAGCGCCAGCCCCACGGCGACCGCGACGACCGCGGAGAGCACCAGGTCGAACCCCGCCTCCCAGGGCGAGAAGGTGCCGCTGACCGCCGCGGCGATGGCTACGTGGTACAGCACGATGGCCGTGACGTCGTTGAAGAGCCCTTCGCCCTCCAGGATGGAGACCAGGCGGCGCGGCAGCCCCAGCTGCCCGGCGACGGCGGTGGCCGCGACCGGGTCGGGCGGTGCCACCAGCGCGCCCAGCGCGAAGGCCGCGGCGATCGGCAGCCCCGGCACGATCGCGTGGGCCACCGTGGCCACGCAGGCCGTGGTGACGAAGACCAGCGCGACCGCCAGCAGGAAGATCGGACGCTTGTTGGCCGCGAACTGACGCCAGGACGTGCGCCGTACCGCCGCGTACAGCAGGGGTGGCAGCAGTACGGGCAGGATGAGTTCGGGCGGGATGTCGACGTTGGGCACGAAGTCCAGCAGGGCCAGGACGATGCCGAGGAGGGTCATCAGCACCGGCGCCGGCAGCCGCAGCCGGTCCCCGAGCGGAACGCTCACCAGGGCCCCGAGCAGCAGGACGAACAACAGGGCCAACTGGTCCACGCTCAGCGCTCCGGTGGGGTCTCGGCGTCACACGGCGGACCGCAAGCCTGCCACGTCAGCGGCCCCACCGGCCCGTTCGGCCCGCGCCTACAGGGCGCGCCGCATCGCGCGGTGGGGTATCCCCGCGTCGGGGAACTCCGGTCCGTACGCCTTGTACCCCAGCCGCTCGTAGAAACCCAGGGCGTGGGTCTGCGCGTGCAGGTCGACCGCGTCGAGCCCCCGCGCGCGGGCCGCCTCCTCGACGGCCCGCACCAGCGCGGCCCCGACGCCCAGTCCGCGGGCGTCCCGGGTCACGGCGAGCCGCCCGAGGGAGCCGACGGCCGGATCGCCGTCGCCGTTCTTCGCCGCGGCGGCCGCCCCGTGCAGCAGCCGGCCGGTGCCCAGCGGCACGCCGTCCTCCCGGACCGCCAGGACGTGCACGGCGTCGGCGTCGTAGGCGTCGTACTCGATGTCCTCGGGGACCTTCTGCTCGGCGACGAAGACGTCCTTGCGCACCGCGAAGCACGCCTGCCGGTCACCGGGGCCGTCGGCGACCCGCACCTCGTACGACGGCGTCCCGGAGGGCGCGGCGCTCATCCGTAGGTCTCCTCGCGGACCAGGTCCAGGGCCTGCTGGAGGTCGTCGGGGTAGTCGCTGGCGTACTCGGCCCACTGTCCGTCGCCGGGGTGCTCGAAGCCGAGCCGCACGGCGTGCAGCCACTGCCGGGTGAGGCGCAGCCGCTTGGCGAGCGTCGGGTCGGCGCCGTAGGTGAGGTCGCCGACGCAGGGGTGCCGGTGGGCGGCCATGTGGACCCGGATCTGGTGGGTGCGGCCGGTCTCCAGCTTCACGTCGAGCAGGGAGGCCGCGCGGAAGGCCTCGATGAGGTCGTAGTGCGTGACGGAGGCCTTGCCCTCGGCGGTGACGGCCCACTTGTAGTCGTGCTGGGGGTGGCGGCCGATGGGGGCGTCGATGGTGCCGCTGGTCGGGTCGGGGTGGCCCTGCACGAGCGTGTGGTAGCGCTTGTCGACCGTGCGCTCCTTGAACTGGCGCTTGAGCGAGGTGTAGGCGCGCTCCGACTTGGCCACCACCATCAGACCGGACGTGCCCACGTCCAGGCGGTGCACGATCCCCTGCCGCTCGGCGGCGCCGGAGGTGGAGATGCGGTACCCGGCGGCGGCCAGTCCGCCGATGACCGTGGGGCCGGTCCAGCCGGGCGAGGGGTGGGCCGCGACGCCGACCGGCTTGACGATCACGACGACGTCCTCGTCGTCGTGCACGATCTCCATGCCCTCGACGGGCTCGGCGACCACCCGCACCGGCGCGGGCGCCTGCGGCATCTCGACCTCGAGCCAGGCGCCGCCGTGGACGCGTTCGGACTTGCCGACCACCGATCCGTCGACCTGCACCTTGCCCGCCGCGGCGAGCTCCGCGGCCTTGGTACGGGAGAAGCCGAACATGCGGGAGATGGCGGCGTCGACGCGCTCACCCTCCAGGCCGTCGGGCACGGGCAGGGTACGGATCTCGGGAATCGTGCTCACCCGTCGAGTATGCCGGACGGGTGAGGTGGCCGGTCACGCACACCGGTACGCGGTCACGTGAGTGATCCTCTAGAGGAGCCCCTGGGCCTCCGCCCAGGCGGCGAACCCCCCGGTGCCGAACGGGATGCGGTAGCGGCTTTCCAGCAGGTCGTCCGCCAGCGCCGAGACGAGCGGGACGGTCAGCAGCCCGGCGCGGATGGCTTCGCACAGGAGGCCGAGGGTCCGGCGCACCACGACAGGACGGCCGCGTATCGCTTCCGTGGCGACACGGTCGTCGATCACCGCGATCGCCCCGGGGGTGGTCTCGGCGAGCGCGAGCACACCGCATTCGCCGGCGTTGCGGCCGTCCGGGCCGACCAGCCGCTTGGCGTAATGGGAGAACGCCGATAACTGGGCCTCGGTGTCCAGCGGCACCACCTCGATCCACGGCGTCTCATCGAGTACCGACCGCAGGTGGGGGTGGTGCGGAATCCCTTGGCGGACCTCCTCGCGCACGATGTCCGGTATGCACACGCGGTGCTCCTTGAGCACCGTCTTCAGGACGCCGAGCCACTGGGCCTTGGCGAAGTGGCTGAGCGGACCGGTGTCCAGCACGTAGGCCGGCGGCTCGTCGGTCACGACGTGACGGTCCAGATCTCGGAGCCCGGCACGGGCGGCAGCTCGGGCAGCGAGGCGCTGTCGAAGGTGCCGAGCAGGAGCCCCAGCGCCCTTCCCTCGGTCACGGCCTCTCTTCGGTACAGCGCCAGGACGGCCTGCTCGTACGCCCTGGGCAGGGAGGCCGGGGCCAGCTCGTCGCTGACCACGAGGTCCTTCTCCACGATGTCGGCCCGCCGGGTCTGCACCTGCCGGATGTCCTCGGCCCTGGAGTGTTCGACCAGGCGGAGCTCCTTGAGGCGACGTGCCAAGGTCGCCATGTCCACCCGGTAGTGGCTGGCGGCGCGGACCGCGGCGTCCCGCCAGCTCTCGTCGGGTGCGTTCGTCCAGCGCGCCCAACGGGTGCGCAGATCGCTCTCCGGCAACAGCAGGGCACGGGCGAACCGGTCGAGCCGGGCCTCGAGACCGTCGGCCTCCGACGAGGCGATCCGCCAGTCCAGGGCGTACTCGTCGGCGATGAGGTAGTGGCCCAGTTCGTGCGCGGCGGCAAGGCGGCGTCGGCCCACCATCCGGCTGCCGTTGACGAGCGTCACGCCGCCCCGCTCCAGGAGCACGGTGCCGGCGTCCGCGCCCTCCCCGAGGTCGAGGGAGAAGATCAGGAGACCGAGGGCCGCGGCCAGACCCGCGATGTTGTGGGCCGGGTCGGCGGGCCCCAGCCCGAGCAGGCGGCGCGCGGTGTCCGCCATCTCCTCGGCCTCGGCGGCGGTGGTGGGATGCGGCAGCGGCTCGGGCTGCCCGGAGATCAGCCCGGGGATGCAGGAGACGACGAACTCGGTTTCGCGGACCAGTTCGTCGAGCCGCAGGTCGATGGCCTGCGTGGCGACATCGGGGTGCGCCCTGCGGTAGGAGACGAGAGCGGGCGGAGCGTCGTCGACGAACCACTCCACCCGCCGCTTGAGTTCCCGCGCGATGGCCACCAGCTCCAGCGCGGACAGGCGGCGTTTCTCGGTCTCGATCTTGGCGAGCGCACTGCGTTCCAGGCCGACGGCCACCGCCAGCTGTTCCTGGGTGACCCCCTGCTCAGCCCGCGCTTCTGCGACCCGCCGCCCGATACCCATGTGTGCGAATTTAGCACAACGGAGATCGGCACGGCGGGAACATCCGGGCGGCGGCTCAGTCCTTGTGGACGGTCCCGTCCGGGTCCAGTCCGCGGAAGGAGAGGATCACGATCAGGATGCCGCCGCAGACGATCGCCGAGTCGGCGAGGTTGAACACGGCGAAGTGCTTGGGCGCGATGAAGTCCACGACCGCGCCCTCGAAGACGCCCGGTGCCCGGAAGATCCGGTCGGTGAGGTTGCCGAGGGCACCGCCGAGCAGCATGCCGAGCGCGATGGCCCACGGCAGGCTGTAGAGCTTGCGCGCCAGGCGGGCGATCACGACGATCACGGCCGCCGCGATCACCGTGAAGATCACGGTGAAGGCCTCGCCGAAACCGAAGGCCGCGCCCGCGTTGCGGATCGCCACGAACCGCAGCCAGTCCCCGACGATCTCGATGGGCTCCTGGTGCTCCAGCTTGGCGACCACGATCATCTTGCTGGTCAGGTCGAGTGCGTACGCCAACGCGGCGACCGCGAAGAGCACGGCGATCCGCCGCCTGCCGCGGGGACGCTCCGGGGACCGCTCCTGCTCGGCGTCGGCCCGCTCCTGGCCGTCCCCCGCCGCGTCCGGGATGTCCGGCGTACCGATGATGCGCTCCGCCTCTGCCACGTGAGTCCCTCAGCCCTAGGTACCTGACTGAGGACGAGGGTACGGCACGCCTTCCGTCCCGGCGGCCGATCAGTACCGGCGCTCCTGCTTCTGCTTGCACTCGACGCACAGGGTGGCCCTCGGGAACGCCTGCATGCGCGCCTTGCCGATGGGGTTGCCGCAGTTCTCGCACAGGCCGTAGGTGCCCGTGTCCAGGCGCTCCAGGGCGCGCTCGGTCTGGGTGAGCACCTCCCGCGCGGTGGCCGCCAGCGCCAGCTCGTGCTCGCGCGTGATGTTCTTGCTGCCGGTGTCCGCCTCGTCGTCGCCCGCGCCGTCCCCGGAGTCGCGCATCATGCCCTGCAGGGACCGCTCCGAGGAGTCGATCTCGGTGCGCAGCCGCTCGGCCTCGGACTGCAGCCCTCCGCGCGCCTCCTCGACCTCTTCGGGGGTCCAGGGTTCCTCGCCGGGCCGTACCGCGAGGTCGCCGGGGTCCGCAGCGGCGCCGCGGGCCTTGGGGACGGCGGTCTTGGCCGCCGTGGCCGTGCCAGGGGTCTTCTTCGCAACCACCGTCGTGGCTCCCGTCTGCTCCGCGGTCTGCGCCGCGCCCACTTCCTTGGCCGTGCTCTTCTTCGCCGTGCTCTTCTTCGCCGTGCTCTTCTTCGCCGGGGCCTGCTCGGCCCCGGCCCGTTTCACCGCCGCCTTCCGGGCCGCGGTCCTCTTGGCCGGCGCCTGCCCGGCGGTGCCGCTCTGCTCCGCGGTACCGCTCCGCGCCGCGGTGCCGCTCCGCGCGCCACCCGTGGCCGCGGCGTCCTTCTTCGCGGCCCCCTTCCCGGCGGCCGCCTTCCCGGCCGCGGTCCTCTTGGCGGCGGA
Organism: Streptomyces ambofaciens ATCC 23877; assembly: GCF_001267885.1. Taxonomy (NCBI): domain Bacteria; kingdom Bacillati; phylum Actinomycetota; class Actinomycetes; order Kitasatosporales; family Streptomycetaceae; genus Streptomyces; species Streptomyces ambofaciens. The sequence goes on from NZ_CP012382.1 coordinate 2,251,696, forward strand.
CTTCTTCGCAGCAGCCGCCTCCGACTGCTGTACGGCGGTCTTCTTCGCCACCATGGCCGCGGCCCCTTCACATATTGTGATCTTGCTCGCGAATCGTGCTGGGACGATAAATCGACTCGAGTCCCGCGGCAACGGGGCACGCCGCCCGATTCGCCCGCCCAGCGCCGCGCCGCGCACCGAGCATGCATGCGTTGTGCCCAGCTCCCCGCCCGGTAATCCGCCGGATCCGGGCCCGGCCGGGCGGCCCCGCGGCCGGAGACCGAGCGGCGGCATTCGGGTCACCGCGAGCCCCTCGGAGCGCACGCGGGCCCGTGCCGCCCGGCGCCGAAAACCGGTCGGCCGCTGTCCGCGCGGCGCCGTACACTGGGCGGAGCGAAAAGCGTGGATGGGGACGAGTAGCGGCGTACGCAGCCCAGAGCGACCCGGGGACGGTGTGAGCCCGGGGGCGAGCGCGACGTGAAGATCACCCCGGAGCCGCCGGAAGAAAGCCCAGCACCGCCAGGGCGAGTAGACCCGGCCTCGCGCCCCAACGAGGGGGCTCACCGGCGCACAGGACGCACCGGGAGCCAAGGAGGGTGGTACCGCGGGAGCGCAGCTCTCGTCCCTCCGACGGAAGGCAGCACGTCCGCCGGAGGAAGCTCGTTGAATACGCAGCCGCAGTACCGCCAGGTGCCCGCCCAGGTCGACCTGCCCGCGCTCGAACACGCGGTGCTCGACTTCTGGCGTGAGCAGAAGATCTTCGCCAAGAGCCTGGAGCAGTCCGAGGGCCGCCCCGAGTGGGTGTTCTACGAGGGCCCGCCCACCGCCAACGGCATGCCGGGCGCCCACCACATCGAGGCGCGCGTCTTCAAGGACGTCTTCCCCCGCTTCCGCACCATGCGCGGCTACCACGTGGGCCGCAAGGCCGGCTGGGACTGCCACGGCCTGCCGGTGGAGCTGGCGGTGGAGAAGGAGCTCGGCTTCTCGGGCAAGCAGGACATCGAGGCGTACGGCATCGCCGAGTTCAACGCCAAGTGCCGCGAGTCGGTGACCCGCCACACCGACGCCTTCGAAGCGCTCACGACGCGCATGGGCTACTGGGCCGACCTCCAGGACCCGTACCGCACGATGGACCCGGAGTACATCGAGTCCGTCTGGTGGTCCCTGAAGGAGATCTTCGGCAAGGGCCTGCTGGTCCAGGACCACCGCGTCGCCCCCTGGTGCCCCCGCTGCGGCACCGGCCTGTCCGACCACGAGCTGGCGCAGGGCTACGAGACGGTCGTCGACCCGTCCGTCTACGTGCGCTTCCCGCTGACCTCCGGCCCGCTGGCCGGCGAGGCCGCGCTGCTGATCTGGACGACCACGCCCTGGACCCTGGTGTCCAACACGGCGGTCGCCGCGCACCCCGACGTCACCTACGTCGTCGCGACGAACGGCGAGGAGAAGCTCGTCGTCGCCGAGCCTCTGGTGGCGAAGGCCCTCGGCGAGGGCTGGGAGGCCACCGGCGAGTCCTTCACGGGTGCGGACATGGAGCGCTGGACGTACCAGCGCCCGTTCGAGCTGGTGGAGTTCCCGAGCGTCGGCGAGGGGACCGACGGACACGGCCCCGCGCCGGCCCACTTCGTCGTCAACGCCGACTACGTCACCACCGAGGACGGCACGGGCCTCGTCCACCAGTCCCCCGCCTTCGGTGAGGACGACCTCAGGGTCTGCCGGTCCTACGGCCTGCCCGTCGTGAACCCGGTCCGCCCGGACGGCACCTTCGAGGAGGACGTCCCGCTGGTCGGCGGCGTCTTCTTCAAGAAGGCCGACGAGAAGCTCACCGAGGACCTGGACGCCCGGGGGCTGCTCTTCCGGCACATCCCCTACGAGCACAGCTACCCGCACTGCTGGCGCTGCCACACCGCGCTGCTGTACTACGCGCAGCCGTCCTGGTACATCCGCACCACCGCGATCAAGGACCGTCTCCTCCAGGAGAACGAGGGGACCAACTGGTTCCCGGACTCGGTCAAGCACGGCCGGTACGGCGACTGGCTGAACAACAACATCGACTGGGCGCTCTCCCGCAACCGCTACTGGGGCACCCCGCTGCCCATCTGGCGCTGCGAGGACGACCACCTCACGGTCGCCGGCTCCCGCGCGGAACTCACCGAGCTGTCCGGCACCGACCAGTCGGCCCTGGACCCGCACCGCCCGTACATCGACGACGTCACCTTCGCCTGCCCCCAGGAGGGATGCGGCAAGACCGCCACGCGCGTGCCGGAGGTCATCGACGCCTGGTACGACTCGGGTTCGATGCCGTTCGCGCAGTGGGGCTACCCGCACAAGAACAAGGAGCTGTTCGAGAGCCGGTACCCGGCGCAGTTCATCTGCGAGGCCATCGACCAGACCCGCGGCTGGTTCTACACGCTGATGGCGGTCGGCACGCTGGTCTTCGACAAGTCGTCGTACGAGAACGTCGTCTGCCTCGGCCACATCCTCGCCGAGGACGGCCGCAAGATGTCCAAGCACCTGGGCAACACCCTGGACCCCATCCCGCTGATGGACCGGCACGGCGCGGACGCGGTCCGCTGGTTCATGGCGGCCGGCGGCTCCCCGTGGGCGGCCCGCCGGGTCGGTCACGGCACCATCCAGGAGGTCGTCCGCAAGACGCTCCTCACCTACTGGAACACGGTCGCCTTCCAGGCCCTGTACGCCCGCACCTCGGGCTGGGCGCCGAGCGGGGCCGACCCGGCCCCGGCCGACCGCCCGGTCCTGGACCGCTGGCTGCTCTCCGAGCTGCACGCGCTCACCGACCAGGTCACCCAGGCGCTGGACGCGTACGACACCCAGCGCGCCGGCAAGCTGCTGTCCGCCTTCGTCGACGACCTGTCCAACTGGTACGTCCGCCGCTCCCGCCGCCGCTTCTGGCAGGGCGACAAGGCGGCACTGCGCACGCTGCACGAGATCATCGAGACGGTCACGAAGCTCATGGCCCCGCTGACCCCGTTCATCACCGAGCGGGTCTGGCAGGACCTGGTCGTGCCGGTCACTCCGGGCGCTCCGGAGTCGGTGCACCTGTCCTCGTGGCCGGAGGCGGACCTGTCGGCGATCGACCCGGAGCTGTCCCGGCAGATGGTCCTGGTCCGCCGGCTGGTGGAGCTGGGCCGCGCCACGCGCGCGGAGTCGGGCGTCAAGACGCGTCAGCCGCTCAGCCGCGCGCTGATCGCGGTGGCGGGCTTCGACGCGCTCACCCCCGAGCTGCACTCGCAGATCACGGAGGAACTCAACGTCGAGTCGCTGGCGTCGCTCAGCGAGGTCGGCGGTTCGCTGGTCGACACGACCGCGAAGGCCAACTTCCGTGCGCTGGGCAAGCGCTTCGGCAAGCGCGTCCAGGACGTGGCGAAGGCCGTCGCGCACGCGGACGCCGCGGCGCTCTCCCTCGCCCTGCGCGAGGGCACGGCCTCGGTGGAGGTCGACGGCGAGACGATCGCCCTCGCCCCCGACGAGGTGATCATCACGGAGACGCCCCGCGAGGGCTGGTCGGTCGCCTCGGACTCCGGCGCGACCGTGGCGCTGGACCTGGAGATCACGGAGGAGCTCCGCCGCGCGGGCCTCGCCCGTGACGCGATCCGCCTGATCCAGGAGGCCCGCAAGAACAGCGGCCTCGACGTCGCCGACCGCATCTCCCTGCGCTGGACGGCCTCGGACCCGGCGACGGTGGCCGCCCTGTCCGGCCACTCGTCCCTGATCGCGGACGAGGTCCTGGCCACGGACTTCGCCGAGGGCGAGGCGGACGACACGTACGGGGAGCCGTTCACGGACGAGGGCCTGTCCCTGACGTTCCGCCTGCGCAAGCAGTAGCCGAAGGAAGGCAACGAGGGGCCCACATCCCGCCCGGGGGTGTGGGCCCCTCGCCGCAGCTGCGGGCAGCCGTCCCGCTCGGGCGGCACGGGGGGCACGGGGGACACGGGCCGGCACGGGCCGGCACGGGCGGGCGCTGGGGGGCGCCCCCTCTGGGGGGAGGCACCCCGCAACGCCGGGCCGCGACACCCACCCCCGGCCCACGCCCACCCCGCGCACGACAAAAGGGCGGGCCCCGGGTTCAGAAACCCGGGGCCCGCCCTGAACGCCGCCGAAGGCAACGCCGTACTACCTACCGGACGTCGGTCCGGAACACCTCAGTTGTCGTCCTCGTCGATCAGGAACCCGCGCATCGGCGAGGGTGCCTGCCCCATCGGCGACGGGCCCTGCGGACGCACCGGCGCCATCGGCTGGGTCATCGCCGGCGACATCTGCTGCTGACCGCCGTAGGACGGCCCGGACTGACCCGGCCCGCTGCCCATCGACTGGTTGCCGCCGTAGGACGGGGCGCTCGCGCCGGCCGGAGCCATCGAGGGCGCCGGGGACGGCGGCAGAGAGGCCGTGGCGGGCGTACGCGGCGGGGCCAGCGAGTCGTCCGCCTGGGTCTCCAGCTGACGCAGCTGCGACTCCAGGTACGACTTCAGCCGCGTCCGGTACTCGCGCTCGAAGCCGCGCAGGTCCTCGACCTTGCGCTCCAGCGTGGCGCGGGCGGACTCCAGGGAGCCCATCGCGACGCGGTGCTTCTCCTGCGCGTCCCGCTCCAGGGCGTCGGCCTTGGCACGCGCGTCCCGCTCCAGACCCTCGGCACGCGAACGGGCCTCGCCGACGATCTTGTTGGCCTCGGAACGGGCCTCCGCGATCGCCTGGTCGGCGGTCTGCTGGGCCAGCGACAGGACACGGGCGGCGCTGTCGCCGCCGGGGCCGCCCTGACCGGGCATGCCGGGACCGCCAGGACCCTGCGGACCGCCCATGGGGCCGCCCATCGGGCCGGGGCCCATCTGGCCCTGCATCGGACCGGGGCCGCCCTGGCCCATCGGTCCCGGACCCTGGCCCATCGGGCCGGGACCCTGCGGACCACCCTGACCACCGGGGCCGGCGGGCAGCTGCGGGGCACCGCTCGGCAGCTGGGGCGGGCCACCCATGGGGCCACCCATCTGCTGCTGCGGCGGGCCCGATATGCCGGCGGGCACCGGAGCGCCGGGACCTCGCATGCCCTGCTGCGGCATCCCCTGCTGCGGGTGCTGCTGCTGATGCTGCTGTTGCTGCTGATCCTGCGGCGGTTCCGGGGGCTTGCGCATGTTCTGCTGGTTCTGCGCAGCCGCGCGCGTCGCCGCGGCCAGCTTGGCGCGCAGGTCCTCGTTCTCGCGGAGCAGCCGGGTCAGTTCGGCTTCGACCTCGTCGAGGAAGGCATCGACCTCGTCCTCGTCATAGCCTTCTCGGAGGCGGACGGTCGTGAACTGCTTGTTCCGCACGTCCTCGGGGGTCAACGGCATCTCTTCACCTCAACGTTGTCGTCGGCATTCGGCAAGCCCGTATCTCTCTCATCGATCACAGCCGGCTCACGATCGAGATCAGGATGTAGACGATGATCATCAGTACGAAGAAGGACAGGTCGAGCGCCACGCCCCCGAGACGCAGCGGCGGAATGAACCGCCGCAGAAGCTTCAACGGTGGATCGGTGACAGTGTAGGTGGCCTCCAGAACGACCACCATCGCCTTGCCGGGTTGCCACGAGCGGGCGAACTGGAAGACGTAGTCCATGACCAACCGGAAGATGAGCACGATGAGGAAGCACATCAGCGCGATGTAGACGACATCCAGGACCACGCTCATGACCTGTGCTTCCCTCTCCCCTGAACCATCTCTCGGACCCGGTTCTCGGATCCGTGTTCTTGCTCTGTACCGGTGGTGCGTCTCAGCTCTGGTTGAAGAACCCGCCCTCTGCGATGCGGGCCTTGTCCTCCGCCGTGACATCGACGTTAGCAGGAGACAGCAGGAACACCTTCTGCGTCACCCGCTCGATACTGCCGTGAAGACCAAACACCAAACCGGCCGCAAAGTCGACAAGTCGCTTCGCATCTGTGTCATCCATCTCAGTGAGATTCATGATCACCGGTGTGCCCTCACGGAAGTGTTCCCCGATGGTACGGGCCTCGTTGTAGGTCCGGGGGTGAAGTGTGGTGATCCGGTAGGGCTCTCGTTCGGACACGACCTTGGGCATGATGACCGGTGCGCTCTTTTCCAGGCTTGCGCGTTCTTGTGTGATGGATGCCACGGGCGCGATCCGCGCCGGGCGGCTCGATTCCGCCGCGAGCGAAGTGGAGCGGGGCACCGGCTCGCGCTGCGCGGGCGGTTGTACGACTCGTACCTCTTCGTCCCTTTGGGGCTGATGTGAACCATGGGGCTGGTGCACCGGTTCGTGCCGCCGGTGATCCCGTTCGGGCTCCGGGTCCAGCTCGGGTTCGAAGTCGTCGTCGGGGTCGAACCCCCGGCCGTCGTACCCATCGTCCTCCACGAGGCCGAGGTAGACCGCCATCTTGCGCATCGCGCCGGCCATGCTCTGAGTCCTCCGCTCTGTGGTGGATCGGCTGACGACTGCCAAGTGCCTGCGATCCACGAGGTCGTTGCTTCCGCCTTTCGGCGGTAATGACCATATTTTCTGCTGTGGTCCGACTTCTTGGCGACGTTACCCGAGCCTGGGGCGGACTCCGAGTACCGCGGTGCCGACGCGTACATGTGTCGCTCCGGCGGCCACGGCCTGCTCGAGGTCCGCGCTCATTCCTGCGGAGACCATGTTCGCAGCCGGATGGGTCCGGCGCACGCAGGTCGACAAATCCATGAGGCGCTCGAACGCCGCCTGTTGGCGCCCCGCGTACTCGCCGGTGAGGGGAGCGACGGTCATCAGCCCGTCGAGCCGCAGCCCTTCCGCCCCGGCGACCAGGTCGGCCAACTCCTCGATCCCCCCGGGGCCGACGCCACCGCGCTCGCCGCGACCGCTCTCCCCCGCGTCGAGCGCGACCTGGAGGAGGCAGCCCACCTCGCGTCCGGTGCGTACGGCCTCCCTCGACAGGGCCGTGACCAGCTTGGGGCGGTCGACGGACTGCACGACGTCCGCGTAACCGGCCACGGAGCGCACCTTGTTGGTCTGCAACTGGCCGACGAAATGCCACGAAAGCGGCAGATCCGAGCATGCCGCGGCCTTGGGGGCCGCGTCCTGGTCGCGGTTCTCGGCGACATGGCGCACGCCGAGGCCGGAGAGGATCCGCACATCGTCCGCCGGGTAGGTCTTGGTGACCACGATCAGGGTCACCTCGTCGCGCCGGCGGCCCGCCGCCGCACAGGCGGCGGCGATGCGCTCTTCCACTTTCGCCAGGTTCGCGGCGAGTTCCTGCTTACGGTCCGTCATGCCCCATCAGTCCAGCCAGACATAGCTCGCGAGCCGCCCGGTGGTGCGGTCGCGTCGGTACGAGAAGTGGTCCTTCGACTCCCGGGTGCACACCGGCGACCGCTCCCGGTCGAGCACCCCGAGGCGCTCGAGCTGCGCGTGCACTCCGGCGGCCACGTCGACCGCGGGCGTACCCCAGCTGGTCTCGGCGTGCGCCGCCGGCTCGACGGCGGTCACCTCGGCGCGCATCTCCTCGGGCACCTCGTAGCACCGGCCGCACACGGCGGGTCCGGTGCGGGCGACGACGCGGGCGGGGTCGGCGCCGAGATCCGCCATGGCCCGTACGGCGGCGGGGACGACCCCCGCGACCAGGCCGGGCCGGCCCGCGTGGGCCGCGGCGGCGACACCGGCGACGGGGTCGGCCAGCAGGACGGGCACGCAGTCGGCGGTGAGGACGGCGAGGGCGAGACCGCGTTCGGCGGTGACGACCGCGTCGACCCGCGGGACCGGGCGGTCCCCCCAGGGTCCGTCGACCACAGCGACGTCGGCGCCGTGCACCTGGTTCATCCAGACCACCCGGGCCGGGTCGACGCCCAGCGACTTGGCCGCCAGCTCCCGGTTGGCCGTCACGGCGCCGGGGTCGTCGCCGACCGCGCCGCCGAGGTTGAGCTCCTCGTACGGAACGGCGCTCACTCCGCCCCACCGGTCGGTGAAGCCGAAGTGCGCGCCGTTCACGGTGTCGCGCTGTCCTATCACTTCAGGAAGTCCGGCACGTCCAGTTCCTCGGCCGCGCTGTCCGAGTAGGTCCGGGACGGCGGGACCGGCGGCGGGGCGACCGGCGGCAGGTCGCTCACCGGCTCCGGCGCCGGGGCCGGCTCCGGCTCCTCCTTCGGCTTGACGCTGCCGAGCGAACCGAAGGACGGGCGGCTCTCGGTCTGCCGCGCCGGGGCGGGCTCCTCGCGCTTGGCCGAGGTGGACCCGAGGACGTTGTCCCGCTGCTTGGACGGCGGCTGGCCCCCGTCGAAGCCGGCCGCGATCACGGTGACCCGGACCTCGTCGCCGAGGGCGTCGTCGATGACCGCGCCGAAGATGATGTTGGCCTCGGGGTGGGCGGCCTCGCTGACCAGCTGGGCGGCCTCGTTGATCTCGAACAGGCCGAGGTCCGAGCCGCCGGAGATGGAGAGCAGCACGCCCCGGGCGCCGTCGATGGACGCCTCCAGCAGCGGCGAGGAGATCGCCATCTCCGCCGCGGCCACCGCGCGGTCGTCGCCGCGGGCCGAGCCGATTCCCATGAGGGCGGAACCGGCCTCGGACATGACCGACTTCACGTCGGCGAAGTCCAGGTTGATCAGGCCCGGGGTGGTGATGAGGTCGGTGATGCCCTGCACACCGGACAGCAGCACCTGGTCGGCGGACTTGAACGCGTCCAGCACGCTGACCTGGCGGTCCGAGATGGACAGCAGCCGGTCGTTGGGGATGACGATGAGGGTGTCGACCTCTTCGCGGAGTTCCGCGATTCCGTCCTCGGCCTGGTTGGCCCGGCGCCGTCCCTCGAAGGTGAACGGGCGGGTGACCACGCCGATGGTGAGGGCGCCCAGCGAGCGGGCGATGTTGGCCACGACGGGCGCGCCGCCGGTGCCGGTGCCGCCGCCTTCGCCGGCTGTCACGAAGACCATGTCGGCCCCCTTGAGGACCTCCTCGATCTCCTCGCGGTGGTCCTCGGCGGCCTTGCGGCCGACGGCCGGGTTGGCTCCGGCGCCGAGTCCGCGGGTGAGTTCACGGCCGACGTCGAGCTTGACGTCGGCGTCGCTCATCAACAGAGCTTGCGCGTCGGTGTTGATGGCGATGAACTCGACGCCCTTGAGACCGACCTCGATCATCCGGTTGATGGCATTGACACCACCGCCGCCGACACCGATGACTTTGATGACTGCGAGGTAGTTCTGCGGTGCTGCCACGTCGAAGGCCTCTCGCCTCGAGTTACGTGTCGTCGGATCGCCGAAGCACTGCTGCCCCGCGACCGACGACTGATGCCGATTGGGACGGTCCGTAGCGCCGACCCGAACCCTAACGCTGAAGTTCAGGGTTACCAGTGTGTCTGTTCCTTGGAGTCTTCTGAACAGGACACTAAGTCGACAAGTGGCGCACGTTCAACGAACACGCCGAACCTCCCGTTTTTCTTTTCACCCTATGTGATCAGCCGTAGCGCTGCCCAACCAGGGTGCTGGCCTGCGTGTATACCCGTCAACTCCCTGATGACGCGGGGGCGGTGGGAACACTCACGTCGAAGTGCCGCGCCCCGGGCGTCGCTTTCATCAGCGCGGCGAGCGCACCGGCCTTGCGCGCCCCCTGTTCCCCGCTCCCCCAGGCGACGGTCCGGCCGCCGCTCAGTTCGACCGAGATGTCGTCGTAGGAACGAACCTTGACGACCCGTGCGTCCCGGGCGACCGCGCCCGGCAGGCGGCCGGCCACCCGCACCGCCTCCACCACCAGGCGGCCCTCGTCGAAGCGGCGCAGACTGGCCGCGGCGGAGCCCGACCGGGCGGGCTTCAATTCCAGCCCGGGCACGCCTTTCGGGGCCCGGGAGACCGTGGCGAACCGGACACCTTCCTCGTCCACTTCCACGAACTTCCGGCCCTTTTCGACAATCAGGACCGGAGTACGCTCCCTCACTTTCAGCCCGATCCCGTGCGGCCAGGAGCGCTCGACCTCGACCTCGTCGATGCGCGGCAGTTCACGGCGCAACCGGGCCTCGATCGCCTCGGTGTCGACGGAGACCAGCGGGTCCCCGACGGGCACCTCGGCGGCCTCGCGCACCTGCGCGGACGTCAGCACACGGGTTCCGGTGACCGACACGCTCCGTACGCGCGTCCAGTTCGAACCGTAGAGCAGCCAGACCGTCCCGCCCGCGAGGAGCACGAGCGCGACGGCCAGAATGATGATCGTACGAAGACGGGGCGGGCCGAACCGCCGCGCACCGGGCGGGCCGGACGACTCCTGCTGGCGTTCCCCGCGCTCGGCGGTGGTCGGTCCGGCCACGCTCCCCTGCCTTCCGTCAGTCTCTAGCGGTGCGCGCGGGCGGCGATCGCCTCGTACACCATGCCGACGAGGAGGTCGTCGGCGTCCCGGCGGCCGAACTCCGCCGCGGCGCGGGACATCTCGTACAGCCGGTGCGGGTCGGCCAGCACGGGCAGGACGTTGTGCTGAAGCCACTCGGGCGTCAGTTCCGCGTCGTCGACCAGCAGTCCACCGCCGGCCTTGACCACCGGCTGGGCGTTCAGCCGCTGTTCACCGTTGCCGATGGGCAGCGGAACGTAGGCGGCCGGAAGTCCGACGGCGGAGAGTTCGGCGACGGTCATCGCGCCCGCGCGGCAGAGCATCATGTCGGCCGCGGCGTACGCGAGGTCCATCCGGTCCAGGTAACTTACCGGGATGTACGGGGGCATTCCCGGCATCTGGTGGACCTGCGGCAGTTCGTTCTTGGGGCCGACCGCGTGCAGGATCTGGATCCCGGCCTGCTGGAGCCAGGGTGCGACCTGCTGGACGACCTCGTTGAGACGGCGGGCGCCCTGCGAGCCACCGGTGACCAGCAGCGTGGGCAGGTTGGGGTCGAGCCCGAACGCCGCGCGGGCCTCGGGACGGGCGGCGGCCCGGTCCAGGGTGGCGATGGAGCGGCGCAACGGGATCCCGATGTAGCGGGCGTTGCGCAGCTTGCTGTCCGGGGTGGAGACCGCGACCTGCGCCGCGTAGCGCGAGCCGATCTTGTTGGCCAGGCCCGGGCGGGCGTTGGCCTCGTGGACGACGATCGGCACGCCGAGCCGTTTGGCCGCGAGGTAGCCGGGCAGGGCGACGTAGCCGCCGAAGCCGACCACGGCGTCCGCCTTGGTGCGCTCCAGGATCTGCTCGGTCGCCTTGATGGTGCCGCGCAGCCGGCCCGGGACGGTGATCAGCTCGGGGGTGGGCTTGCGTGGCAGCGGTACGGCCGGGATCAGCGCCAGTTCGTACCCGCGCTCGGGTACGAGGCGGGTCTCGAGGCCGCGTTCCGTGCCCAGGGCCGTGATCCCCACGGTCGGATCCTGCCTGCGCAGGGCGTCCGCGAGGGCGAGCGCGGGCTCGATGTGGCCCGCGGTTCCTCCGCCGGCGAGTACGACATGCACCGAAATTCACCGCTCTCCGGACGAGCGCGCCGCCGAGGCACGCCGTCGCATCGTGTTCCAACTCCGTGGGCTCCGCTTGGACCCGGTGCCCCCGGCTCCCCGCTTTCTACCAAAGCGAGGTTGCCGCAGCGCGAGCGCCGCCCGCGCACCGGGCTCGTCACGCGCGAAGGCGATCAGCAGACCGATGGCGAACATGGTCGGCAGCAGGGCGGAACCCCCGTAGGAGAACAGCGGGAGCGGGACACCGGCGATCGGCAGCAGCCCGAGGACCGCACCGATGTTGATCACGGCCTGGGCCGTGATCCAGGTGGTCACGCCTCCCGCGGCATACCTCACGAAGGGGTCCTCCGTGCGTCCGGCCACGCGGATACCCGCATAGCCTAGAGCCGCGAAGAGGGCGAGCACCGACAGCGTTCCCGCCAGACCCAGTTCCTCACCGGTGACGGCGAAGATGAAGTCCGTGTGGGCCTCCGGGAGTTGGCCCCATTTCTCCACGCTGGCACCCAGTCCGGAACCGAACAGTCCGCCCGAGGCGAGGGCGTAGATGCCGTGCACGGCCTGCCAGCAGGCGTCGCCCGGCCCGGGGTCGGTGGCACCGAGGCAGTTCAGCCGGGCCATGCGGTTGGGGCTGGTCTTGATGAGGATGAAACCCAGCAGCACGGCGATCGACAGCACGCCCGCGAACAGCCGGGTGGGCGCGCCCGCCAGCCACAACAGGCCGAACAGGATGGCGGTCAGGATGATCGCCGTGCCCATGTCGCCACCGATCATGATCAGCCCGAGCAGCATGAAGGCGGCCGGCACCAGCGGCACCAGCATGTGCTTCCACTGCGTCAGCAACCTCCTGTCCTGCTTGCGGGCCAGGAGGTCCGCGCCCCACAGGACCAGTGCCAGCTTCCCGAACTCACTGGGCTGGATCTGGAAGGAGCCGCCCAGCGAGATCCAGTTCTGGTTGCCGTTGACCGCCACTCCTATCCCCGGCACCTGCACCAGGATCATCAGGAAGACGGCGCCGGCGAGGATCGGGTAGGCGAGCGCACGGTGCAGCTTCACCGGCATCCGCATGGCGGCCACCAGCAGCCCGGCGCCGATCAGGGCGGCCAGGAACTGCTTGCGGAAGAAGTACGACCCCGGCAGCGACAGCTGGAGCGCGGTGATCTGGGAGGCCGAGTAGACCATCACCAGGCCGAGCACGGTGATCAGCGCGCTGCCGCCGGAGATCAGGTAGTACGCGGTCAGCGGCCGGTCCCAGGCGCGGCGCAGGCGGTGGTAGAGGCGGAGCACGGGGTTCTCGTGCACCGGCCCGGGCGCGGCGGGTCGTTTGACGGCCCGCTGCACGGGCGGACGCCCGGTACGGCTCTGGGGGCTACCGGGCATCGTGGCCTCCGCTGTACGTCGGCATGGACCGTCCCACGCGTCCCTCCCGAGGTCTCCCGGCGCAGGAGGCGGCCGGGTCAGGCGCCGAGTTCGCGAACGGCCTCCGCGAACGCGTCACCACGCTTGTTGTAGTTGGTGAACATGTCCATGGAGGCACAGGCCGGGGCCAGCAGCACCGTGTCGCCGGGCCGGGCGAGTCGCTGGGCCTCCTGGACGGCCTGGAGCATCGCCCCAGTGTCGGTCCGGTCGAGGTCGACCACGGGTACCTGGGGGGCGTGTCGCGCCAGGGCTTCGCGGATCAGGGCGCGGTCCGCGCCGATGAGCACGGCTCCGCGCAGGCGCTTCGCCGCCCCCGCGACCAGTTCGTCGAAGGTCGCGCCCTTGGCCAGCCCGCCGGCGATCCAGACGATCGACTCGTACGCCGCCAAGGAGGCCTCGGTGGCGTGGGTGTTGGTCGCCTTGGAGTCGTCCACGTACGCCACCCCGTCGACGTCGGCGACGTGCGCGATGCGGTGGGCGTCCGGTGTGAAGGCGCGCAGCCCGTCGCGCACGGCGGCGGCGGAGACGCCGAAGGCCCGGGCGAGACCCGCCGCGGCGAGGGCGTTGGCGATGTTGTGCGGGGCCGGCGGGTTCACGTCGGAGATCTCGGCGAGCTCCTGGGCGTTCTTCTGCCGGTCCTCGACGAAGGCCCGGTCGACCAGGATGCCCTCCACGACGCCGAGTTGGCCGGGTGCCGGAGTGCCGAGGGTGAAGCCGACGGCGCGGCAGCCCTCCTCGACGTCGGCCTCGCGGACCAGGTTCTCGGTCGCCTTGTCGGCCACGTTGTACACGCAGGCGACGCGATTGCCCTCGTAGATACGGCCCTTGTCGGCGGCGTAGGCCTCCATGGAGCCGTGCCAGTCGAGGTGGTCGGGGGCGAGGTTGAGCACCGCCGCCGAGTGGGCGCGCAGGGACGACGCCCAGTGGAGCTGGTAGCTGGACAGCTCCACCGCGAGGACGTCGTACTCCTCGTCGCCGGTGACCGCGTCCAGCAGCGAGACGCCGATGTTGCCGACGGCGGCGGTGCGCAGGCCCGCGGCCCCGAGGATCGACGCGAGCATCTGGACGGTGGTGGTCTTGCCGTTGGTGCCGGTGACCGCCAGCCAGGGCGCCGCCGGCCTGCCGTCCAGGCCGCGCAGGCGCCAGGCCAGTTCGACGTCGCCCCAGACGGGGACGCCGGCCTCGCGGGCCGCCGTGAACAGCGGCTTGTCCGGCTTCCAGCCCGGCGCGGTGACGATCAGCTCGGTGCCCTCGGGCAGGCCCGCGGCGGAGCCTGCGCCCAGGCGCACGGTGACGCCGAGCTTCTCCAGGTCCGCCGCCTGCACCCGCGCGCGCTCGTCGTCGCCGTCGTTGACGACCGTGACGTGGGCGCCGAGGCCGTGCAGCACCCTGGCCGCCGGGACGCCGGAGACGCCCAGGCCGGCGACGGTGACGTGCTTGCCCCGGAATTCGGAAGGCACCGAGGAGGAGGTCACTTGTCCGCTGCCCATCCCGCGTAGAAGAGGCCCAGTCCGACGATCACGCAGATGCCCTGGATGATCCAGAAGCGGACCACCACAAGGACCTCGGACCAGCCCTTGAGTTCGAAGTGGTGCTGGAGTGGCGCCATCCGGAAGACGCGTTTGCCGGTGAGGCGGAAGGAGCCGACCTGGATGACCACCGACATGGTGATCAGGACGAACAGGCCGCCGAGGATGGCCATCAGCAGCTCGGTGCGCGAGCAGATCGCCAGGCCCGCCAGCACACCGCCGAGGGCGAGCGAACCGGTGTCACCCATGAAGATCTTGGCCGGTGAGGTGTTCCACCAGAGGAAGCCGAGGCAGGCGCCCATCAGCGCGGAGGAGACCACCGCGAGGTCGAGGGGGTCCCTCACCTCGTAGCAGGCGCCCGGGTTGGTCAGGGTCAGCGCGTTGGCGCAGGACTCCTGGAACTGCCAGACGCCGATGAAGGTGTAGGCACCGAAGACCAGGACGGAGGCGCCGGTGGCCAGACCGTCCAGGCCGTCGGTCAGGTTCACGCCGTTCGACATCGCGAGGATCATGAACAGCGCCCAGATGACGAACAGCACCGGGCCGATGGACCAGCCGAAGTCGGTGATGAACGACAGCTTCGTGGAGGCCGGGGTGTTGCCGCGGTTGTCGGCGAACTGGAGCGAGAGCACCGCGAATCCGATGCCGACGATCAGCTGGCCGGCCATCTTCGCCTTGGCCCGGAGCCCCAGCGAACGCCTCTTGACGATCTTGATGTAGTCGTCGAGGAAGCCGACCAGGCCCATGCCCACCATCAGGCCGAGCACCAGCAGGCCCGAGAAGGTCGGCGCCGCGTCCGCCTCGGGATCCAGATAGCTGGTGATCACCTTGGCCAGGAAGTAGGCGGCGACCGTGGCGAAGATGAAGGCGATACCGCCCATCGTCGGCGTACCGCGCTTGCTGGCGTGCTCGCGCGGGCCGTCGTCGCGGATGTACTGGCCGTAGCCCTTGCGGGCCAGCAGCTTGATCAGCAGCGGGGTGCCGACCAGCGTCAGGAAGAGGCCAATGACTCCCGCGAACAGGATCTGCTTCATCATCGGGCGGCGACCTCACCCTCGGCGCCGGTCTCCAGCAGCGCCGTGGCGACGCGCTCCAGACCCACCGAACGGGACGCCTTCACGAGTACGACGTCTCCCGGGCGCAACTCGCTGCGCAACAGGTCGACCGCCGCCTGTGCGTCGGACACGTGCACCGACTCCTCACCCCACGAACCCTCGTTATATGCGCCCAGTTGCAGCCATTGGGCTTCCCTGCCCCCGACCGCGACGAGCTTGCTGACGTTGAGCCGGACGGCGAGCCGTCCGACCGCGTCGTGCTCGGCGAGCGCCTCGTCCCCGAGCTCGGCCATCTTGCCGAGCACCGCCCACGTACGGCCCCCCTTCGCCTGTGCGGCTTTGCCCATGGCGACCAGCGCACGCAGCGCGGCCTTCATCGACTCGGGGTTCGCGTTGTAGGCGTCGTTGACGACCGTCACGCCGTCCGGGCGCTCGGTGACCTCCATCCGCCAGCGGGAGAGGGAGCCCGCCTCGGAGAGCGCGGTGGCGATCTCGTCTGCGGACATGCCCAACTCGTGGGCGACGGCGGCCGCGGCGAGCGCGTTCGACACGTGGTGCTCACCGTACAGGCGCATGGTCACATCGCTTGCACCGGAGGGTGTGTGAAGCCTGAACGAGGGCTGTCCGCTGTCCGTGAGTCGCACGTTCTCACCGCGAACGTCCGCTTCGTCGGACTCTCCGAAAAGGATCACCTTCGCCTTCGTTCGGGAGGCCATGGCCCGTACGAGCGGGTCGTCCGCGTTGAGGATCGCGGCACCGCCCTCCTCGGCCGGCGGCAGCGCCTCGACGAGTTCGCCCTTGGCCTGGGCGATCTGCTCCCGGCCGCCGAACTCGCCGATGTGCGCGGAGCCGACGTTGAGGACGAGGCCGACCTTCGGCGGGGTGAGTTCGGTGAGGTAGCGGATGTGGCCGATGCCGCGGGCGCCCATCTCCAGGACGAGGAACCTCGTCTCGTCGGTGGCGGTGAGCGCGGTGAGCGGCAGCCCGACCTCGTTGTTCATGGAGCCCGGCGTGAACACCGTGGGCGCCTTGCGGCGCAGCACCTGGGCGATGAGGTCCTTGGTGCTGGTCTTGCCGGCGGACCCGGTGAGGGCCACGAGGGTGGTGCCGAGGCGCCGTACGACATGCCGGGCGAGGGCCCCGAGGGCGGTCTGTACGTCGTCCACGACGATCGCGGGCACGCCGACGGGCCGGGAGCCGAGCACGGCCACCGCGCCCGCCTCGACGACCGACGGCGCGTAGTCGTGGCCGTCCACCCGCTCGCCGACGAAGGCGACGAACAGGCTGCCGGGCCCCGCTTCCCGCGAGTCCCGGACGACCGGCCCGGTGACCTGCACGGACGCGTCCGGTATGTCATGCATCCGCCCGCCGACGACTTCTGCGATCTCGGCGAGAGAGAGGGCGATCACAAGTTCATCCCCTGGATCATCTGGATCATTCGGGACTTCATCCCTGGGTCTTCTGGACGGGGGTCTTCCTGATGGCTTCGCGGAGCACCTGGCGGTCGTCGAAGGGACGGACCACCCCGGCGATGTCCTGGCCCTGCTCGTGGCCCTTGCCCGCCACCACCACGGTGTCGCCGGGCTCGGCCCGGGCGACGGCGGCGGCGATCGCGGCGGCCCGGTCCTCGAAGACCTGGACCTCGCCGCGCTCGTGCGCGGGCACGGAGGCCGCGCCCTGGAGCATGGTGGCGAGGATCGCGAGGGGGTCCTCGGAGCGGGGGTTGTCGGAGGTCAGCACCGCGGTGTCGGCGAACCGGGCCACGGCGGCGCCCATCGGCTCCCGCTTGGTGGTGTCCCGGTCGCCGCCGCAGCCGAGCACGGCGTGCAGCCTGCCCTCGGTGA
Organism: Streptomyces ambofaciens ATCC 23877; assembly: GCF_001267885.1. Lineage (NCBI taxonomy): Bacteria > Bacillati > Actinomycetota > Actinomycetes > Kitasatosporales > Streptomycetaceae > Streptomyces > Streptomyces ambofaciens. Next base: position 2,268,904 of record NZ_CP012382.1, read on the forward strand.
CCTTGCGCAGGGCGCGCAGGACGGACTCGACGGCGTCGGTCTTGTGGGCGTAGTCGACCACCGCGAGGTACGGCTGGCCCTCGTCCACGCGCTCCAGGCGGCCGGGCACGCCCGGCACCGCGGCGATGCCGTCCGCGGCCGTCTGCGCATCGAGGCCGGCGGCGGCGAGGGCGACGATCGCGGCGAGGGTGTTCGCCACGTTGAACGGGCCGGCCAGCGGCGACTTGGCCCGGACGCGCTCGCCCTTGGGCCCGAACACGGTGAACGACGAGTCCAGCGGGCCGACCTCGACCTCGTCGGCGCGCCAGTCGGCGTCGGGGTGGCCCTCGGCGGAGTAGGTGACGACCGGCACGGTGGCCTCGTTCGCGAGGCGGCGCCCGTACTCGTCGTCGACGTTGACGACGCCGAGCCTGCTGCGCTCCGGCGTGAAGAGCTGCGCCTTCGCCTGGAAGTAGTCCTCCATGCCGGAGTGGAACTCCATGTGCTCCGGGCTGAGGTTGGTGAAGACCGCGATGTCGAAGACGCACGCGTCGACCCGGCCGAGCACCAGCGCGTGGCTGGAGACCTCCATGGCGACCGCCTCGGTGCCGCGCTCGCGCATCACCGCGAACAGGGCCTGGAGGTCGGTGGCCTCGGGCGTGGTGCGCTCGGACTTGATGCGTTCGTCGCCGATGCGCATCTCGACCGTGCCGATCAGCCCGGTGGACCTCGCCGTGCGCAGACCGCCCTCGACGAGGTAGGCGGTGGTGGTCTTGCCGGAGGTGCCGGTGATGCCGATCTGGAGGAGATCGCGGCCGGGGTGGCCGTAGATCGTGGCGGCCAGCTCGCCCATCCGCGCGCGCGGGTCGTCGACGACGAGGGCCGGCAGGCCGGCGGCGGCGACGCGCTCCGCGCCGGCCGGGTCGGTCAGCACGGCGGCGGCGCCGAGGCCGGCGGCCTGGGTGGCGAAGTCGGCTCCGTGCAGCCGGGCGCCGGGCAGGGCGGCGTACAGGTCGCCGGGGCGGACGGCGCGCGAGTCATGGGTGATGCCCGTGACGGCGGCGGTGCCCTCCGGCACGGCGACACCCAGTTGACCGGCGAGTTCCGCGAGGGGTGTGGCGGAGTTCCGCACCGGACGGGGCGGTCCCGGGTAGGTCACGGGGTGGCCCTTCTGGGTGGTTTGGGACTGATCAGCGTGTGGCACGGCGGTGAGCGTACCGGGCGTACCCGCTTCCCGGCGAAGTGAGGGGCTGGGGTTGCTCTGGTTCCCGGGCTCGGGGGTGATCGTTGTCACGGGTGGTTCCTGGTGGCTCGGTACTGAAACGGCGCTGGCTCGGTACTGGCTCGGTTTGTCAGGGTTTGAAGGCGACCGGGAGCCTCGCGGGGGCGGCCCCGGTCGGTGGGATCTGGAGGGTCTTCAGGGCGAACTCCATGACCTGCTTGTAGATGGGGCCGCAGATCTGGCCGCCGAAGTAGCTGCCCTGCGTGGCGTTCTGGATGGCGCAGTAGACGGTGACGCGGGGCTTGTCGGCGGGGGCGAACCCGGCGAAGGAGGAGGTGTATCCCTTGTACTGGCCGGTGGCCGGATCCACCCGGTTGGCCGTCCCGGTCTTGCCCGCGACCCGGTAGCCGGGGATGCGGGCCTTGGTACCGGTGCCCTCCTCGTCGTCGACGACCGACTCCAGCATCCGCGAGAGGGTCTTGGCGGTCTTCTCGCTGATCACACGGGTCTTCTTGGGCTCGGGTGCCGGGGTGAAGCGGTCGTCGTCGCCCTTGGTCCCGCGCACGAGCGTGGGCTCGACGCGGACGCCGCCGTTGGCGATGGTCGAGTAGACGGAGGCCGCCTGCAGCGCGTTCACGGAGACGCCCTGGCCGAAAGGAATCGTGTACTGCTGCGAGGTCGACCACTGGTCGGGCGGCGCGAGGATGCCCTTGGTCTCTCCCGGGAAGCCGAGGCCGCTGTAGCCGCCGAGGCCGAACTTGCGCAGGTAGGAGTGGAGCACCTTGTTGGCCTCCTGCTGCGTCCTGCCGAGCTCGCCGGTGGCCATGATGGTGCCGATGTTGCTGGACTTGGCGAGTACGCCGTTGAGCGTGAGGTACCAGGTCGGGTGGTCGACGTCGTCCTTGAAGAGCCGGTCGCCGCGCTTGAGCCGGTTGGGGACGGTGATGTGGGTGCCGGGCGTGGCGGCGTTCTCCTCCAGTACCGCCGCCATCGACATCACCTTGGCGGTGGAGCCGGGCTCGAAGGCGTCCTGGAGGGCCGCGTTGCCGAGCGCGTCCGGGTCGGCGTGGGCGAGGTCGGCCGGGTCGAAGCCGGGCGAGTTGGCCATGGCGAGGATCTCGCCGGTGGCGGTGTCCTGGACGATGACGTAGCCCCCGTCCGCCTTGGACTTCTCCACCTGCGCGCTGATCGCCTCCTGGGCCGCCCACTGGATGTCGCGGTCGATGGTGAGCTCGACGTCGCTGCCGGGCACGGCGGGCGTCTCGGTGGAGCCGGCGGTGGGCACCTGGCGGCCGCCGGACTGCACGTAGCGGATCTCGCCGTCCTTGCCGGCCAGCGTCTCGTTCAGCTTCCGTTCGAGGCCGCCGCCACCCTCGCCGTCGGCGTTGACCCAGCCCAGGATGGAGGCGGCGAGGTCACCGCCCGGGTACACGCGTTTGCTGCTGGGGTCGGCGAGGACGCCCGCGAGGACGTTGACCACGGACTCGTCCGTCTCCGCCTTCTTGGTGAGCGCGCTCTTCAGGTCCTTGATCTGGTTCCAGACCTGTGGGGTCTGCCGGCGAGCGAGGACGACGTAGCGCAGCTTCTTGTTCTCGGGGCGGAGCCGGTCGACCAGGTCCTCCTGGTCCTCGCCGAGGATCGGCGCGAGGAGCGCCGCCGCCTGCTCGGGACCGTCGCCGACCTTCAGCTGCTCGCGGGTGAACAGCGTCGGGTCGGCGGTGATGTCGTAGGCGTCCACCGTGGACGCGAGGGCGACGCCGTTGCGGTCGGTGATCCCGCCGCGCTCGGAGGGGAGTTTGTGGACGACGTAGTGGTTCTGCTCGGCCTTGGCGGTGTACGTGCCGGCGTCGACGGCCTGCACCTGGAGCAGCCGCACGACGAACGCGGACAGCACCAGGGTCAGCGCGAGGCCGATCAGGCGCAGCCGCGGGCGGGGGCTGCCCAGGCGGATGACACGGGGCGCGGCCGGCCGGGGCGGGCCGGGCCGGCGGGCCGGCCGGGAGCCGGGGCCCGGCTGCCGCCGCCCGCCGGGGCGTACGGGCCTGGCGGGTCCGGGCACGCGGCGGCGCGGCGGTTCCCTGTCGGACACTTCCGTCACCTGCCGGGGGTCGGGGTCGGGTCGGTCGCTGCCGTGGAGCCGGCCGCCGTACCGGGGGCCGGGCCGGCGGGCCCGGTGGTGGAGGGCGCGACACCGGGGGACGTGCCGGTGCCGGACGTGTCCGTCGACAGCGTGTCCGTGCCGGGCGGCGCGGTCAGCGCCTCGGGGGCGACGACCAGCGGGGTGACCGCGGTGGGCGCGGGGCTCGGCGAGCCCTTGACGGAGCCGTCGGGGGCGAGGAAGGCGGGGTCACCGCCGGGCACCATGCCCAGCTCGCGGGCGCGGCGTTGGAGGGCCCGGGGGGCGGAGTAGGCGTCGATGTCCCGTTGGAGCGCCTGCTCCTCGTCGGTGAGCTCCTTCGTCTCCTGCTTCAGGTCGTCCAGCTGGAACGAGCCCTCGCTCAGGGCGGAGTTCAGCAGCAGGAGCCCGATGAGGCCGCCGCCGAGGAGGACGACCACGAGGAGGACGAAGGGGGCTCGGGCCGCCTGGCCCCGTGCGCCGCCGGGCGGGAAGAGCCGGGCCAACCGGGCCGCCCGCCCCTTCAGCTCGGGGTTCCTACCCACTCGTCCTCCCCTCGGCCCGGGTGGACCGTCCGCACCCGCACCTGGCCTGCCTCTCTCGCTTCACCCGATGGACTCCCTGATCCGCTGGGCTCCGCGCAGCCGGGCCGGCGCCGCCCGCCGGTTCTCGGCGATCTCCTGCTCGGTGGGAAGTTCGGCACCGCGCGTGAGGAGCTTGAGCCGGGGCGCGTAGCGTTCGGGCACGACCGGCAGTCCGGGGGGTGCGGTGTTCGCCGCGCCGGCCGCGAACACCTGCTTGACGAGCCGGTCCTCCAGGGAGTGGTACGACAGGACGGCGATCCGTCCGCCCACGTCGAGGGCCTCGACGGCGGCCGGGACCGCCCGCTCCAGGACGGACAGCTCGCCGTTGACCTCGATGCGCAGGGCCTGGAAGGTGCGCTTGGCCGGGTTGCCGCCGGTGCGCTTGGCCGCCTGCGGCAGGGCGGCGCGGATCAGCTCCACGAGCCGTGCGCTGTTACTGAACGGCTCCTTGTCGCGCTCCCGCACGATCGCGGACACGATCCGCTTGGCCTGCTTCTCCTCGCCGTACGCCCGCAGGATGCGGACGAGTTCGCCCGGCGGGTAGGTGTTGAGGACCTCGGCGGCGCTCATGCCGGTCGTCTGGTCCATGCGCATGTCCAGCGGGGCGTCCTGGGCGTAGGCGAAACCGCGGTCCGCCTCGTCGAGCTGCATGGAGGAGACGCCGAGGTCGAACAGCACGCCCTGGACGCGCGGGACGCCGAGGCGGTCCAGCACGTCGGGCAGTTCGTCGTACACGGCGTGCACCAGGGTGGCGCGCTCCCCGTACGGGGCGAGCCGCTCGCCGGACAGGCGCAGCGCCTCCTTGTCCCGGTCGAGGGCGACGAGGCGGGCGTCGGGGAAGCGGGTGAGGAGCGCCTCGCTGTGCCCGCCGAGTCCCAGCGTGCAGTCGACGACCACGGCGCCCGGCTCCTGGAGGGCGGGCGCCAGCAGGTCCAGGCACCGCTGGAGCATCACCGGGACGTGTCGACTCTGGCTCAAGTGGGGCGGCCTCTCAGGTCCGGCACGGCGTCACGCACCGCCGGGTCCCCACCCGCTCGCTCGTGAAGGGGAGGCCTGCCGGCGCCGGAGGCGTCGGCCGGCCGGGAGCGGGAGGAGGCCGAGCCGTACGTACGCGCCGCGCACGTGGGGAGATCTGGCGGGACGTCGTCCAGGTCTCCGGGGTTTCAGTCCAGCAGGGAGAGCCTCGCCTCCCGCTTCGCGTCACTTTAGTCCACCGTGTCGCCCGGTCAATCAACCGGCCTGCGCGTCGCGGACGCGGGCGCACACGAATCGGCGCGAGGTGGCACTTCACCCGCACGGATGCACCCGTGCGGGTCTGTGGGGTGGCTCACAACAAGCCGTGATGGCGTTCTTTGTCCCTCTTCACAGCGGGTCCGGAGCAAGGGTGACCAGTAACGTCATGGTTATGACGACTTCTGCATCGATTCCCGCAGGCTCCGCGTCCGCCGCCACCGGCGACGGCTCCGTCACCGACCGCCTCGTCGAGGCGAACGCGCGGTACGCCACCGAGTTCGCCGACGCCGAACTGGCAGGCCGCCCCGCCCTGCAGGCCGCCGTCGTGGCCTGCATGGACGCGCGTCTGGACGTGACCGCCGCGCTCGGTCTGCGCAACGGCGACTGCCACGTCATCCGCAACGCCGGCGGCGCCGTCACCGACGACGTGATCCGCTCCCTCACCATCAGCCAGCGGGCGCTCGGCACCCGCAGCGTCATCCTCGTCCACCACACGGCGTGCGGCATGGAGACCCTCACCGAGGAGTTCCGGCACGAACTGGAGCTGGAGGTGGGCCAGCGCCCCGGCTGGGCGGTGGAGTCCTTCCGCGACGTCGACCAGGACGTACGGCAGTCCATCCAGCGGGTCAGGACCTCGCCCTTCCTGCCGCACACGGACGACGTACGCGGCTTTGTCTACGACGTGAAGACCGGCCTGCTCCGCGAGGTCGACCCCGCCTGACCAGTCGGCCCGGCCCGGCGACCCTCGCCGCCCAAGCGCCGCAAAGGCCGCAAGGCCTGACATATCGCGGCCAGTTGTCCACAGGCGAGTGACACGAATCGGTAACGGCGGCAAGAATGCGGGAAGTGATGTCGCGCGGAACTTTTTCCGCGCGGTGTCCGTGATTCGGGGTGGGGTCGGTCCGCACTGCGGGGACGGCCCGGCAAGTTGGGGTAACCCCGCTTCCCAGGGAGCGCGGGAAAGGCCGAGGAGGGCCGGGTGACGACCTATGACGATCGAGCGAGCCTCACTGATCTGACCGCTGTGGTCGAGCGCGTACGCGGTTCGGTGGAGGACGTGATCGAGGGCAAGCCCGAGGTCGTACGGCTCTCCCTGACCGTGTTGCTCGCCGAGGGACACCTGTTGATCGAGGATGTCCCGGGCGTCGGCAAGACCATGCTGGCCAAGGCGCTGGCGCGGTCGATCGACTGCTCCGTGCGCCGGATCCAGTTCACGCCGGACCTGCTGCCCTCGGACATCACCGGGGTGTCCATCTGGGACCAGCAGCGCCGGGACTTCGAGTTCAAGCCGGGCGCCATCTTCGCGCAGGTGGTGATCGGCGACGAGATCAACCGCGCCTCGCCCAAGACCCAGTCCGCGCTGCTGGAGTCGATGGAGGAGCGCCAGGTCACCATCGACGGGCAGACCTACGAGCTGCCCAGCCCCTTCATGGTGGTGGCCACGCAGAACCCGGTCGAGATGGAGGGCACCTACCCGCTGCCGGAGGCCCAGCGCGACCGCTTCATGGCGCGGGTCTCCATCGGCTACCCGAGCCCGGAGGCCGAGCTCCAGATGCTCGACGTGCACGGCGGGGTGAATCCGCTGGACGACCTCCAGCCGGTGGCGCACGCGCACGAGATCCTCAAGCTGATCGAGGCCGTCCGGGGCGTCCACGTCGCGGACCCGGTCCGGCGGTACGCGGTGGACCTGGTCGCCGCGACCCGCACCCACCCGGACCTGAGACTCGGCGCCTCGCCGCGCGCCACGCTGCATCTGCTGCGCGCGGCGAAGGCGTCCGCCGCCCTGAGCGGCCGGGAGTACGCGCTGCCGGACGACGTGCAGGCCCTCGCGGTCGCCGTCCTGGCCCACCGCCTGCTGCCCACCGCCCAGGCCCAGCTCAACCGCCGCACCGCCGAGCAGGTCGTCCAGGAGATCCTGCAGCGCACTCCGGTGCCGGCGGCGCCCCAGCAGCAGACGGGCTTCGGCATGGGCCGCGGCGCGTCGGCGTACGGCCAGCAACCGCCGCGGAGGCTGTGATGGACGCCGGGGGGACGGACCGGTCGGAGGACGACCGGGGCGAGGGCGGCGGCATCCGCACCGCCCTGACCGGTCTGACCACCCGCGGGCGTTCCTTCCTGGCCGCCGGCATCGCCGCCGCGGTCTGCGCCTACGTCCTCGGACAGAGCGACCTGCTGCGGGTCGGACTGCTGCTGAGCGTGCTGCCCCTGGTCTGCGCGACGGTGCTCTACCGCACCCGCTACCGGGTGGCGGGCAGCCGCCGGCTCTCCCCGGGGCGGGTGCCCGCGGGCAGCGAGGCCCGGGTCCATCTGCGCGTCGACAACGTCTCGCGGCTGCCCACCGGTCTGCTGATGCTCCAGGACCGCGTCCCCTACGTACTGGGGCCGCGCCCCCGCTTCGTCCTCGACCGGGTGGAGCCCGGCGGCCGCCGCGAGGTGTCCTACCGGGTCCGCTCGGACCTGCGCGGGCGCTACCCGCTGGGCCCGCTGCAACTGCGCCTGACCGATCCCTTCGGGCTGTGCGAGCTGACCCGCTCCTTCTCCACGTACGACACCCTGACCGTCATCCCGCGTGTGGAGGCGCTGCCGCCGGTGCGGCTGAGCGGGGAGGCGAGGGGGTACGGCGAGGGCCGGCAGCGCTCGCTGGCACTGGCGGGCGACGACGACGTGATCCCGCGCGGGTACCGCTACGGCGACGACCTGCGCCGCGTGCACTGGCGCTCCACCGCGCGCTACGGCGAGCTCATGGTGCGCCGCGAGGAGCAGCCCCAACGAGCCCGCTGCACGGTGCTCCTTGACACCCGGGGCCTGGCCTACGAGGGCGCGGGCCCCGACTCCGCCTTCGAATGGGCGGTTTCGGGCGCGGCCTCCGTGCTGGTGCACATGCTGGAGCGGGGCTTCTCCGTCCGGCTGCTGACGGACACCGGCAACTCGGTGCCCGGCGAGGGGGCCGACGGCTTCGCGGGCGCGAGCCAGGGCACGGCCGACGCGGCCGGGCTGATGATGGACACCCTCGCCGTGATCGACCACTCCGACGGCACGGGCCTGTCCCGCGCCTACGACGTGCTGCGCGGCGGGAACGAGGGGCTGCTGGTGGCGTTCTTCGGCGATCTGGACGAGGAACAGGCCACGGTGGCGGCCAAGATGCGGCAGCGCAGCGGTGGTGCCGTCGCCTTCGTCCTGGACGGCGGGGCCTGGGAGCGGGAGTCGCCCGCGGTCCCCGGCCCGGCGGACGGGGGCGGGGAGCGGCTGCGGATGCTGCGTGAGGCGGGCTGGACCGCCGTGGGCGTCCCGCGGGGCGCCCCCCTGGAGGAAGTGTGGCGCCTGGCGGACCGCGAGCGCAGCGGCCTCACGGCGGCGAGCGGCGGGGAGGGCACGGGATGAACGGACCGGCGCTGTACACGGGGCCCGGCGGGCCCGACCGGCACCGGGGGCGGACACGCCCCGGTCGCCCCGGTCGCGGGACAGCCGCCGGTGAGGAGGGTTCGCGATGAGCGGGCGGGCTCGGCTGGCCCTGTGCGCGTGGGCGGCCACGCTGATGACGGCGTGCGCGATGCTGCCCCTGGTCGATCCGGCCACCTGGATCCTGCAGGCCGCGTTCCTCCTGGCGGTCCAGTCCGGGGTGGGCGCGGTGGCGCGCCGGGTGCCGCTGGCCCGGCCGCTGACCGTCGCCGCGCAGGCCGTGGTCACGCTGCTGCTCCTGACGCTGGTCTTCGCCCGGCAGCAGGCGCTCGCCGGGCTGGTCCCCGGCCCGCAGGCCTTCCAGCGCTTCGCCGACCTGCTGCAACAGGGGGGCGACGACATCGCGCGGTACGCGATCCCGGCGCCGCTGGGGTCCGACGGCATCCGGCTGATGCTGGTCGGCGGGGTCCTGGTGATCGGGCTGCTGGTGGACACCCTCGCGGTGACCTTCCGCAGCGCCGCCCCGGCGGGGCTGCCGCTGCTCGCGCTCTACTCGGTGGCCGCGGGGCTGTCCGAGGGCGGCACGGACTGGCTGTGGTTCCTGGTCGCCGCGGCCGGCTATCTGATGCTGCTGCTGGCCGAGGGACGCGACCGGCTCGCGCAGTGGGGCCGGGTCTTCGGCGGCGCACCGAGGACGCCGGGCGGGGAGCCGAGCGGGGCGGTCGCTCCGGTCCGCACGGGGCGGCGCATCGGCGCCTTCGCGCTGGGCATCGCCCTGGTGGTGCCGCTCGCCCTGCCCGCGATGGACGGCGGGCTGCTGGACAGCGCGAGGTCGGGCGTCGGCGACGGCACCGGGGGCGGGGGCACGATCTCCGCGGTGAACCCCCTGGTCTCCCTGCGTGACAGCCTCAACGTCGACGAGAACCGCCAGGTCCTCTCCGTCGACACCGACTCGAACGACATAGCGAACCTGTACCTGCGCATCGTGTCCCTGGACGACTTCGACGGCACCACGTGGAAGCCCTCCAAGCGGCACATCACCGCCGTGCCGAACGGTGCCTTCCCGACGCCGGTCGGCCTCGGCCCCGACATCGAGCGTGCGGAGACCCGGGCCACCATCTCGGCCGCGGACTGGTACGCCCAGGACTGGCTGCCGATGCCGTACCCGCCGAGCGGCGTCCGGGTCGCCGGCAACTGGCGCTACGAACCCGTCGGCATGACACTGGTCGGCGACCACGGCCAGAACACACGCGGGCTGACGTACGAGGTGCGGAGCCTGAGCGTGCGGCCGACGGCGGACCAGCTCGCCGCGGCACCGCAGCCGCCGGGTGCCCTGAAGCGGGAGTACACGGAGCTGCCGGACTCCTTGCCGGAGGTGGTCTCCCAGACCGCCCGACAGGTCACGGCCGGCGCGGCGAACCCCTATGAGCAGGCGGTCCGGCTCCAGGAGTACTTCGCGGTCAACGGCGGTTTCGAGTACGACACCCAGGTGAAGGTCGGCAGCGGTTCGGAGGCGATCGCCCGCTTCCTGAAGGACAAGCAGGGCTTCTGCGTCCACTTCTCCTTCGCCATGGCCGCCATGGCCCGCTCCCTGGGCATTCCGGCCAGGGTCGCGGTCGGCTTCGCACCGGGGTCCCCGCAGGCGGACGGCTCGGTGTCGGTGGGGCTGCGGGACGCGCACGCCTGGCCCGAGGTGTACTTCGAGGGCGTGGGCTGGACCCGCTTCGAGCCCACACCGACCCGTGGCTCGACTCCCTCGTACACCCTGACGGACACGCCGGACAGCTCGGTCCCGGACCCCGCGCTGCCGTCCCGGGACGCGCGGACGGAGCCGTCGGCGGCACCCTCGGTGAGCGAGTCCTGCTCGGCCCAGGACAAGAAGCTGGAGGCCTGTGCGAGCGAGTCCGCGGCGGCGGCGCCGGTCACGGGCGGCAGCGGACCGAAGTGGTACGCGGTGCTGGCCTGGGTCCTGGGCGGGCTCGCGGTGCTGCTGGTCCCGCTGGCACCGATGCTGTGGCGGATGCGCACCCGCGCGGTGCGGCTGGGGGCGCACGGCCGTGGCGAGGCGGACGCGGGGCCGCACACCCTGGCGGTCTGGCAGGAGCTGACCGACACGGCGTGGGACTTCGGGATCCTGCCGGAGGAGTCGCAGACGCCGCGCAGGGCGGCGGCCCGCATCGTCCGGCTCGGGCAGCTCGATCCGGCGGCCGCGGCGTCGGTGCACCGGGTGGCGGACGCCGTGGAGCAGGCTCTCTACGCGCCCCGCCCGCGCCTGACGTCGGGTCTCACGGAGGACGTGCGCCGGGCGGAGGCCGGCCTGCGGGCCGGGGTCGGCCGTGCCACACGGCTGCGCGCACGGTTCGCCCCGCGTTCGACCGTACGGGTGGTGTGGGCGGCGTCGGCCTGGTGGACGGCGTCGAAGCGGCGGGTCGCGGCGGTCCGGCCGACGCTGCGGAAGGCGCCGGGACAGCAGGGCTGAGTTGTCGGCCCGTGCGCAGGGCTGAGTTGTCGGCCCGTGCGGCGCGGTGTGTGCCGGGCGGGCCACGGCAGAGCGGGGGCCACGCGGCAGCGCGGCCCCCTGGCTCGTCGGGCGGGTGCGGCACGGCCCGGACCCCACGGGTACGCGCGGGCGCCCGGGGCGCCCGCGGGTACGCGTGAGGGGGTGACCACCGATCGGTGGTCACCCCCTCACGCGGATGTCCTGGTGGAGCGGCCGCCTGGACTACTGGCCGCCCTGCTGCTCGTCACGGCGCCGCTGCCAGCGCTCGTCGATGCGGTCCATCATGGAGCGTTTTTGACGCCCCTGACGGCGTGTCTGTGGTCCGGCACCGGCGGCGGGCTGCTCACCCGGCTTCGGGGCCTTGCGCCAGCCGGTCACGGCGAGGACCGCACAACCCAGCATGACGAGGAAGCCCACCACGCTGAGCCAGACCTGCTGGGCGACCATACCGGCCATGAGGAGCGCAATACCTACGAGGAAGCCCGCGACCGCCTGGTAGACCCGTCGCCGGGTGTACGTACGCAGCCCGCTTCCCTCGAGCGCTGTCGCGAACTTGGGATCTTCGGCGTACAGCGCTCGCTCCATCTGCTCGAGCATGCGCTGCTCGTGCTCCGAGAGCGGCACGGAGTCCTCCTCATCGTGCAGTCGCCGGGGCGACCCGGGGGGTCCCTTCAGGATAGGCAGGGAATCGCCCCCGTGAAACCCGCCCCATTACGCCAATTGGCCAACCGGTCTCCGTCATGGCCGTGCCGGTCGCTGAAGTTTCCATTCCCCAGCGGCCGACCCGTCATGCCGGGCGGTCTCCCTCGATCATACGGCGACTGGCCCCCGTTCGGGGGGCCTGTGGCGTACTCCATCTGCAGTCGCGGCCCTGATCAGCGGCTTACCCCACGGGGCGGCTCAGGTCTCCTGGGTCCCTCGGGTCTCACCGAGCACATGCAGCTGGGTGGCCACAGAATGGAAGGCGGCGAGTTCGGCCGCCGCGGCCTCCAGCTTCAGCAGGGCGTCCATGGCGCCGGGCTCGGTGTCCACCAGCACCCCGGGAACGAGGTCGGCGAAGACCCGCACGCCGTGCACGGCGCCGATCCGCAGCCCCGCGGCCTCGACCAGTCCGGTGAGCTGTTCGGCGGTGAACCGGCGGGGCACGGGATCACCCGAGCCCCAGCGGCCGTTCGGGTCGTCGAGGGCCTGGCGGGCCTCCGCGAAGTGCCCGGCGAGGGCGCGCGCGAGCACGGCACCGCCGAGCCCCGCGGCGAGCAGACTGAGGACGCCCTCGGCGCGCAGGGCGGCGACGGCGTTGCGGACGCCCTCGGCGGGGTCGTCCACGTACTCCAGGACGCCGTGGCAGAGCACCACGTCGTAGCCGCCGCGCTCGGCCACGTCGAAGAGGCCGTGGACGTCTCCCTGGACGCCTCGCACCCGGTCGGCGACGTCGGCCTCGGCGGCGCGGCGCTCCAGCGCGAACAGGGCGTTGGGGCTCGGGTCGACGACGGTGACGCGGTGGCCGAGGCGGGCCGCCGGCACCGCGAAGTTGCCGCTGCCGCCGCCGGTGTCCAGGACGTCCAGCGCCTGGCGCCCCGTGGCCTTGACCCGGCGGTCGAGGGCGTCCTGGAGGACGTCCCAGACCACGGCGGTGCGGAGGGCGGCGCGGGAACGCGAGGGCTCGGAGCGCGGCGACGCCGGGTGCGGGCGGTGGGGGGAGACGGGCGGGCGCATCGGGTCCGACACGGCAGTTGACTCCTCGGCGCGGCACCGCCTCGGGCACGGGCGGAGCGAACGGGCTGCCGCCCCGGCCCGGTGCGGGAAGGGGCAGGCTTCAGGCTTCTCCCACCCTATTGCCTCCGGTGCGCCGGCCGATCACCCCCGTGCCGCCGTCCCGCAGCCGCTCACCCCGCGGCCCCCGGTGCTCACCCCCGCGGCTCCCGGGCGCTCACCCCGCGTCCGGCAGGCGCCGGCCCGTACGGCCGTCCCCCGGGGGGTCCGGGGCCGGCCGGGCGGGGTCCCGGTGCTCGTCCCCGGGGTGCCCCGGGCGGGCCGGACGGCCGGAGTCCCGGTGGTCCGCCTCGGAGTGGTCCGCGTCGGGCCGGGGCTGCGGGAGGACCGGCTGGAGGACGAGCATGCGCTCCACCAGGCGCAGGAACGTCGCCACGTCGCGTATCAGGTCGTCGGCGTCCCGGCTGCCCGCCGCGCCCTGGATGCCCGCCTCGGCCCGGGCCCGGCGCCGGGCACCCGAGGCGAAGAGCGCGCTCCAGTCGGAGAGCTCGGGCGCGATCTCGGGGAGCACCTCCCAGGCGCTGCGGATGCGGGCCCGGGCCCGCGGGGTGGTCTCCGGGCGGCCCCGCGCGGCGAGCACCGCGGCGGCGGTGCGCAGTGCGGCGAGATGGGCGGTCGCGTAGCGCTCGTTCGGCGTTTCGAGGACGGTGGCCTCCTCCAGACCGGCCCGGGCCTGCGCGAGCAGGTCGAGGGCGGCGGGCGGGGCGGTTGTCCGGCGCAGCACGGGGTGCACGTCGCTCGCCGGACCGGTCAGTGAGGTTGCAGGGCCGGCTGCGCGGCGCCGCCGGGCGGCGGCTGCGGACGAGTGGGCCATGACGATCCTCCTGTCGTCTTCGTGACGGCACGCACTGTGAGAGGTGCCGTATGTGCCCATCGTGAGGTATGCCACTGACAATCCGTTCTGACCAGGGCTTTTGCCTCGATCGTAGGTTCGGGCTAGCTTTTGCACTGACCAGTCAGTTCAAAAACCTTCCCGGATGTCGGTCCGGGCGGGGATCAAGGGGTGAGGCGGCGTGGACGGTCCGCTCGGGCTCGCGGTGACGGCCCGCGACTTCGGACTCAGGGGGCCACGCGGCTGGGCGTTCCGGGGGGTCCGCGTCGACGCGGACCCCGGCGCGCTGATCGCGGTGGCGGGACCGTCGGGGTCCGGGCGTACCTGCCTGCTGCTCGCGCTCACGGGCCGGATGAGGCCGACGGAGGGAACGGCGACCGTGGGCGGTCTGCGGCTGCCCCGGCGGATGTCCGCCCTGCGCCGGGTCTGTGCCCTGGCCCACGTACCGGGCGTCACGGACCTCGACCCGGCCCTGACCGTCGCCGAGCACCTGCGCGAGCGTGCGCTGCTGCAGCGCCGGTTCGGCGACTCGGTGCGCGGCCTGCTGCTCCCGCGCGCGGAGCGGACGGCGAAGGAGCGGCTGCGCATCGACGAGGCGCTGACCGCGGCCGGACTGGAGCCGGGGGCGCTGCCCAAGGGGCTCCGGACCGCCGTACGGGATCTGGAGCGCACGGAGGCGCTGCGGCTGTCGGTCGCGCTCGCGTTGATCGGCCGCCCCCGGTTGCTCGGTGTCGACGACACCGATCTGAAACTGTCGGCCGCCGAGCGGGCCGAGGTCTGGGCCCTGCTGGCCTCGGTCGCCGCGTCCGGCATCACGGTCCTGGCGGTGTGCAGCGAGGCGCCCGAGGGAGCGGTGACCGTCTCCACCCGCCGCGACGGCCCGGCCCCCGGAACGGACCCCGGCACGGACCCGGCGGACGACGGGACGGACCCGGCGGACGACGGGACGGATCCGGCGGACGACGGGACAAGCACGGAGGCGCGAGACGGGACGGACGCCCAGGCACACGACGAGACGACCACCGAAGCGCAGGGCGGGACGGACGCCCAGGCGCACGACGGGACGGAGGAGGCCGCCGATGCGCTCGCCGCGACTGGCCGCCCTTGAGCTCAGGCGCTTCGGGCGCGGACGGCTGCCGCGGGCCGCCCTGGTCGCGCTCTTGTTGCTGCCGCTGCTCTACGGCGCCCTGTACCTGTGGTCGTTCTGGGACCCGTACGGGCGCCTGGACCGCATACCCGTGGCGTTGGTGAACGACGACCGGGGGGCGACCTCGCACGGCGAGAAGCTCACGGCGGGCGACGACATCGCCGAGGGGCTGCGCGAGAGCAAGGTGTTCGACTGGCACGAGGTGAGCGCCTCCGAGGCCCGCCGCGGCGTCGAGGACGGCACGTACTACCTGTCGCTCACCATGCCCGCGGACCTCAGCCACCGCATCGCCTCCAGCGGGGGCGACTCGCCGGAGACCGGCGCCCTGCGGGTCCGTACGAACGACGCGAACAACTACCTCGTCGGCCAGATCTCGCGGACCGTGTTCGGCGAGGTGCGCGAGGCGGCGTCCGGCAAGGCGTCGCGCTCCTTCCTGGACCGGATCTTCATCTCCTTCTCCGACATCCACGGCGAGACGGTGGAGGCGGCCAAGGGCGCCGACGAGCTGGAGGGCGGCATCGGGAAGGCGGAGAAGGGCTCCAAGGACCTCGCCGACGGCCTCGAGGACGCCGAGGACGGCAGCGGCAGGCTCTCCAAGGGCCTGCGGAAGCTCGACACCGGGGCCGGCGACCTGGAGAAGGGTTCGAGGCAGGTCGCCGACGGCACCCAGAAGCTCGCCGACCAGGTCAACGCCGCCGCCGGGCGGGTGGGCCCCTTCCTGGAGGACAACGAGAAGACCATCGGCGAGACGGCCCAGTTCGTCGCCGACTCCTCCGGCGCGATCCGCGAGGACCTCGACGCCCTGGTGGACAAGGCCCCGGCGGCCGCGAAGGACGCCCGCGCGGAGTCCGACGCGCTCGCCTCGGTGTACCGGACCCGGTGTGCGGACCCCGCGCTGCCCGACGCGGCCTGCCCGGACCTGGAGAAGGCCCGGGACGCCGCGGCGGCCGTGGCGACCGTCGCCGACGACCTCAGCGGCCTGGTCACCGACCACAAGGAGCAGTTGAAAACGCTCGACGACAACCTGGCCGACCTCCAGGAGCAGGCTCAGGCCCTCTCCGACCGGGCGCCCCACCTCTCCGAGGACCTCGACGACGCCGTCAAGAAGGTCAACGACCTGAACACGGGCGCCGGCAAGGTCGCCGACGGCGCCGAGAGGATCCACAAGGGGATCGGCACGGCCAAGACCGGCGCCAAGGACCTGGACGAGGGCGTCGGCAAGCTCCGTGTCGGCGCCGACGACCTGAACGGCGGCATCTTCAAGCTGGTCGACGGTTCCGGGAAGCTCGCCGGCGGGCTGCACGACGGCGCGGAGAAGATCCCCGACTACGACGAGCGCGAACGCGACCGGCGCACCGCCGTGATGGCCGACCCGGTGCGGCTCGCCTCCGAGTCCCTGCATCAGGCACCGAACTACGGCACCGGTTTCGCCCCGTACTTCATTCCGCTGTCCCTGTGGGTGGGCGCCATGGTGGCGTACATGCTGATCCCGCCGATGAACCGGCGGGCGCTCGCCGCGGGGGCGTCCGCGCGGCGGATCGCGCTGGCGGGCTGGCTGCCGGTCGTGGCGATCGGGATCCTTCAGACGACGGCCCTGATGGCGGTGCTGCACTGGGCGGTCGGCCTGCAGATGGTCCGGGCCGCGGGGACGGTGGGCTTCCTGTTCCTGGTGACGGCGTGCTTCGCGGCGATCGTGCAGTGGCTGAACGCCCGCTTCGGGGCGGCGGGCCGCATCCTGGTGCTCGCGCTGCTGATGCTCCAGCTGACGTCCGCGGGCGGCACGTACCCCGTCCAGACCAGTCCGGCCTTCTTCAACGCCATCCACCCCTTCCTGCCGATGAGCCACGTCGTCGAGGCCCTCAGGAGGCTCATCACGGGCGGCGGGCTGGAGCCCGTGTGGCACGCGTGCGTGGTGCTCACCGCGTTCACCGCGGCGGCCCTCGCGCTGACCGCGGTGTCGGCCCGGCGCCGGCAGGTGTGGACGCTCGACCGGCTGCATCCGGAGCTGACCCTGTGACCGCCGCGGGCCCTGCGGTGACGCGCCCGGGGGCGGTGCTGTGACAATCGGGACCATGGAAAGCAGCAGCACCGCCTCGCAGGGCAGCAGCCGTCGCGAGGCCACCCGGCAGAAGCTTTACGAGGCGGCCGTGACCCTCATCGCCGAGCAGGGCTTCTCCGCCACCACGGTGGACGAGATCGCCGAGCGCGCCGGGGTCGCGAAGGGCACGGTCTACTACAACTTCGCCAGCAAGTCCGTCCTCTTCGAAGAGCTGCTGCGCCATGGTGTCGGGCTCCTCACCGCGTCGCTGCGCCAGGCCGCGGAGCAGGCGGCGCGGGAGGGCCGCGGCCGGGTGGACGCCCTGGACGCGATGATCCGCGCGGGGCTCGCCTTCATCGACCGCTACCCGGCCTTCACCCAGCTCTACGTGGCCGAGCTGTGGCGCACCAACCGGGCCTGGCAGTCGACGCTGCTGGTGGTCCGGCAGGAGGCCGTCGCGGTGGTGGAGGGGGTGCTGCGCGAGGGCGTGGAGAGCGGTGAGTTCAGCGAGGAGATCGATGTGCCGCTGACCGCCGCCGCTCTGGTCGGCATGGTGCTGGTGGCCGCGCTGGACTGGAAGTCGTTCCAGCCGGAACGCTCCCTCGACGACGTGCACGCGGCCCTCTCCCGGCTGCTCCAGGGGCGCGTGAGCGGCCGCCCCTGAGACGCCGGCGCCGCGCGGAGCCGGCCGCACACGAAGAACGCCGGTCCGTGGTGGCCGCGTCCCCCGCGGGCCACCGTCGGACCGGCGCCTTCTCCCCCGTACGTCCCCCTCCGGAACACCCGTGCTCGGTCGTTCCCCCGGGCTCCCCCGTGCCTCGCTCCCGCCGACCGCGGTCGGCGGAAGGAGCGGATCGCGGGCCCGGCTCCGTTCCGGCGCCCCGTGTCGCCGGTCCGCAGCCGTGCCCCTCTCCGTGCCCCCACTCTCTCGTTCTCGCAGGTCGGACCCCATCCGCGCGGGTACTCATCTGACGGACTAGGTAGGCGTACTCAGGCATGCGCACCCCGCCTCACGGCGGGGTGCCGTCGACCGGTCACGCGCGCGCCCGTCGCGGTACTCAGCTCCGGGTCGTGGCCGGCCGTTCTCGCAGGTGGACGGCGTGCCCGCCCCTGGGGCCGGGCTGTCGGCGGCGGCGGATAAAGTCCCTGGCATGGCACGGATTGCGGTGATCGGCGCCGGGATGGGCGCGATGGCGGCCGCCGCCCGGCTGGCCGTCGCGGGCCACCGGGTGGCGGTGTACGAGCGGACGACGACCTACGGCGGGGCCCTGCGCCGCTTCGAGCGGGACGGGTTCTCCTTCGACACCGGTCCCGGTCTGCTGCCGCTGCCGGCGGTCTGGCGCGATCTGTTCGTCAAGACCGGCAAGGAGCCGCTGGAGTCCTGTGTCGAGCTGGTCCAGGTCGACCCCTCGTCACGGCACGTGTTCGCGGACGGCACGGAGGTCTCGCTGCCGAACGCGTCGCGGGCCGGCGTCGTCGCCGCCCTGGACGCGGCGCTCGGTCCGACCGCGGGGCAGCGCTGGGGCGACTTCCTGGTGCGGGCCCGGGAGACCTGGGACCGCACCCGCCGCCCCCTCCTGGAGGAGCCCCTGTGGCCGAACTGGGAGGTGCTGGCCGCGCGCGAGCCCTATCCGGCGGTCCCGCACAAGCGCCTGCTGCGCACCCGCCGGGCCGGCACGCTGGCCGAGGTCGGTGCCTGGGAGCTGCGGGACCCGCGGCTCGCCGCCCTCCTGGAGAGCCACGCGCTGGCGTACGGGCTGGACCCCCGGACCGCTCCGGCGAACGCCGCCGTGCTGCCGTACATGGAGTACGCCTTCGGGATGTGGTACGTGCGCGGCGGCGGGCTGCGGGAGCTGGCGCGGGCGGTGTACGAGCGGTGCCTGGCCCGTAGGGTCGAGTTCCGCTTCGGCGCCGAGGTCACGGGGATCGTGGAGAAGGACGGCCGGGCGGCGGGCGTCGAGCTGGCCGACGGTGCCGTGCACGAGGCCGAGTTCGTGGTCGCCGGGGTGGCGCCGGACGTACTGGACCGCCTCCGCGGGGGTGCGGCGGTGCGGGGCGACGGGGAGGTGCCGCCACAGCGGGGTGCGGCGAGCCGGCTGACGGTGCTGCTGGCGCTGCGCGGTGGCCGTCCGGAGGGGACGGCGCACCGGACGGTGGTGCATTCCCCGGATCGCGAGACCGAGTGGGACCGCCTGTCCGACGCCACGCCCGGCGTGGCCGCGCGGCCGACGGTGACGGTGCTCCGGCCCGACGACCCGGCGCTCGTCCCGGACGCGGAGCACGAGGCGGTGACGCTCACCGCGGTGGTGCCCGCCCTGGGCGGCGCGTCGGACCGGGCGGCGACGGAGGCCTTCGCCCTGCACGCCGAGCACCTGATCGACGCCGCGGAAAGGGCGGTTCCCGGCCTGCGCGACCGTCTGCTGTGGCACGAGGTGCGCACCCCGGCCGACGTCGCGGCGGCCACCGGTGTGGCGGACGGCGCGGTCCCGGTGCCGGCGCTGGCGGGGGCGGACGGACGGCTGCTGCACCCGGCGAACGGCACGCGCACGGAGGGGTTGTTCACGGTGGGCGGCTGGTCGCACCCCGGCGGGGGCCTCCCGCACGCGGGCATGTCGGGCGCGCTGGTGGCCGGACTCGTCGTGGAGGGACCGGCGTTCCAGGGCTCCCGGTGAGCGGCCGGGGGCCGGTCACCGGACGGCCCGAGCGCCGTCAGTAGCGGTACTGCTCGTCGTAGCCCTGGCCCTGCGTCTGACCGTTGCCCTGGTAGGGATACGTCTGCTCGGGCGGGAGTTCGCCGCCGTAGGGATCGTCGGGGCTGCGCTGCTGCGGCACCCAGACGCCGCCGGCCGGGGTCTCACCGCCGTAGCCACCGGGCGCCCCGCCGGCGTACGGGTCCTGCCCGTAGCCCTGCTGGCCGTACTGCTGGCCGCCCGTCGTGTCGTAGCCGCCCGTGTCGTAGGACGCCCCGCCGTAGGTGTGGGTGCCGATGTACGGGTCGGAGTAGGCGGCGTACTGCTGCTGGCCGCCGGTGTCGTAGCCGTAGCCCTGCTGGCCGTAGCCGGAGTAGTCGTAGGCGTAGGCCTGGTCGGCGCCCTGGGCGGCCGGCGCCTGCTGGTCGTGGCCGTAGCCGGTGTCGGCGTACACGCCGTAGGACCCGGTGTCGTCCGGCATGGGCTGCGGCTCGTAGACGGCGGTCGTCTCGGCGGCCGTGGCGTCGAGGGGGCGGGCCGGGGTGAAGACGTCGTCGCGGTCGTGGTCGTCGAGGCCGTAGGAGTGGCCCCCCTGGCCGGTCCCGCCGGTCCCGTGGCCCTGCGCGTGTCCGTCGTGGTCGTAGGTGTCGCGGTCGCCCGGGCCGCTCCCGGCCGCTTCGAGGCCGGAGACCTCCAGCGTCGGCTCCTGCCGGCCCCGTGCGGGGCGTCCGCGCCTGACGGCCAGGCCCGCCGGGGCGTTGACCGCCCAGCCGGCCTCGAAACCGCGGCGGAAGGACAGCGTGACGTAGGTCTGGCCGACCGCGAAGGCGGCCGCGCCCAGCCCGATGACGACGACGTTCGACATCAGCACACCGGCCACGACACCGAGGAAGCCGCCGAAGGCGAGCAGCCGCCAGCGCAGCCGTGCCTTGTACTGCAGCAGCACCTCGCCGAGCAGCCACAGTGCGACGACGCCGAACGCGATGTAGAGGACCGCCCAGCCCATGTACGCCCCTCTCCCAGTGGCCGCTACGCAGTGTGTCGCAAGTATGTGCGGCCGGTCTAGGCCCGCGGTGAGTGGTGCAGGCCCAGGTTCTCGTAGATTTCCAGGGTCGCCGTGGAGTTGTTGAGCGTGATGAAGTGCAGTCCGGGCACACCCTCGGCCAGCAGCCGCGCGCAGAACTCCGTGGCGAACTCGATACCGATGGAGCGTACAGCGGCCGGATCGTCCTTGGCTGTGAGGATCCGCTCTTCCAGTTCGGCCGGGATCGAGGCGTTGCTGAGCTTCGGCAACCTCTCCAGCATCTTCACGCTGGTCACCGGCATGACCTCGGGAATGACCGGGGTGTCGCAGCCGGCCGCGGTGACCCGGTCGCGCAGGCGCAGGTAGGACTCGGGCTGGAAGAACATCTGCGTGATCGCGTAGTCGGCGCCGGCCCGGCACTTGTCGACGAAGCGCGCGACGTCCGCGTCCCAGTCGGCGGAGCGCGGGTGCATCTCCGGGAAGGCCGCGACGCCGACGCAGAAGTCGCCCGACTCCTTGATGAGTTCCACCAGCTCGGCGGCGTAGGTCAGGCCCTGCGGGTGCGGGATCCAGTCGCCCATGGGGTCGCCGGGGGGATCGCCGCGCACGGCCAGCATGTTGCGGATCCCGGCGTCGGCGTACTGGCCGATGATGTTGCGCAGCTCGGCGATGGAGTGGTCGACCGCGGTGAGGTGGGCGACGGGGGTCAGCGTCGTGTCGGCGACGATCTGCTGGGTCTCCTTGACCGTGCCGGCGCGGGTGGAACCGCCGGCGCCATAGGTCACGGAGACGAAGTCCGGGGCGACCGCCTCCACCCGCCGCAGCGCGCTCCAGAGGTTCTTCTCGCCCTTGGGCGTCTTCGGCGCCGAGAACTCGAACGAGCACGTCGTCTTGCCGGTGGCCAGGATGTCGCGCACGGTGCGTGCGCGATCGGTCCTGGTGGATGCGGTTCCGAGGGCCATACGGGCAGGTTAGTCAGGGGGCGGCGGTCACCCAACCGGATCGGAAGATTTGTCCGCATTGTCGAGTTGTTGTCCACCCCTTGGACACATGCCCCCGGCATCGGCCTGCGCAGCCTCCCTACGCCTGGCGCAGCCGTTTCGCGAACTCGGCCGCCGCCGCGCCCGGGTCGTCGGCGGCGGTGATCGCGCGGACGACCACGACGCGCCGGGCACCGGCCTCCAGGACCTCGTCGAGGTTGCCGAGGTCGATGCCGCCGATGGCGAACCAGGGGCGGTCGGTGCCCAGCGCCGCCGTGTGCCGGACCAGGTCGAGGCCGGGTGCGTGGCGGCCGGGCTTGGTGGGGGTCGGCCAGCACGGGCCGGTGCAGAAGTAGTCCACGCCGTCCTGGACGGCGGCGGCGTCGGCCTCGGAGCCGGCGTGCGTGGAACGGCCGACGAGGACGTCGTCGCCGAGGATCGCGCGGGCGGCGGGCACCGGGAGGTCGCCCTGCCCGAGGTGCAGCACGTCGGCACGGGCGGCATGGGCGACGTCCGCCCGGTCGTTGACCGCGAGGAGCTTGCCGTGGCGGGCGCAGGCGTCGGCGAAGACCTCGAGGTGCTCCAGTTCCTCGGCCGCCTCCATGCCCTTGTCGCGCAGCTGCACGATGTCGACGCCGCCGGCCAGCACCGCGTCCAGGAACTCGGGCAGGTCGCCCTGGCCGCGGCGGGCGTCCGTGCAGAGGTAGAGCCGGGCGTCGGCGAGCCGGGCGCGGGCGGTGGTGGCGTCTGGTGCGGGCATGCGGGTTCCCCCAGGTCGGTGGCGTGGGCCCGCGGTGGGCGCACGGCCTCGGTTGACGGGCCTCGGCGGCCGCGGTGCGTGGTGCCCCGTCACCTCGCGTCGAGCCCCGCGGGTACGGACACGGCCGGCGGCCCGGGCACCCCGGGCCGGTGGAGCGCGGCACCCGGGCCCCGGCGGGGGCGGGTACGCCGACGGCCGCACCGCCGCCCGTGGGTGGGGCGGCGGCAGCGGAACGTACCGCACCCGGGTGCCGGGCGGTGATGTCGGGTCAGGTCAGACGGCGAGCGCCTGGGCGCGGCGCTTCACCTCCGTGCCGCGATTCTCACTCAGCGCCTGGGCGGGGGTGCCGGGCAGGGACGGGTCCGGGGTGAAGAGCCACTCCAGCATCTCCTCGGCCGTGAAGCCGTCGTCCCGCAGCAGCGTCAGGGTCCCGACCAGGCCCTTGACGACCTTGTCCTCGTCGATGAAGGCCGCCGGGACGTGCAGCGCGCGGTTCTCACCGCGGCGAACGGCGATGAGCTGGCCTTCCCTGATCAGCTGGCGTACGCGGGTCACCTCGACGCCGAGCATCTCGGCGATGTCGGGGACGGTGAGCCAGGCAGGCACGAGCGCGTCGATCTTTGCGTCAATCTCGGTCACGCCCACAAGCCTGCCATCCGGCACCGACAGTCGGAAACCGGACCCGTCCGTCACGGCCCCCGGCCCGGGGCGGAAGGGCGCGGAAGGGCTAGGCCGCCGCCGCCTTCAGCGGTCTCGCCGGGTCGGTCAGCAGCCGCGGGTCCATCCCCGTACCCGACTGGATCAGGCGTCTGCCCTGCGCCAGGTCCCGGGGGCGGCCCACCGCGAGCAGGGCGACCAGGCGGTCCTCGCGCAGCCAGCAGACCGACCAGGCCGGCCCCGTGGGATCACCGCGCCACAGGGTGGTGTCGGCCGCCGTGTGGTGACCGGCGTACTGGACGAAGCGCCCGAACTGCTCGGACCAGAAGTACGGCACGGGGTCGTAGGCCTCGGGGGCCTCGTCGGCGGGGGCGCCGACGATGGCGGCGGCGACCGTGCGCGGGCCCTGCAGGGCGTTGTCCCAGTGGTGCACCAGCAGCCGCTCCCCGTAGCGGGCGGAGGGGAAGGACGCGCAGTCGCCGACCGCGTAGACGTCCGGCACCGAGGTGCGCAGGCGGTCGTCGGCCGGCACCTCGCCGTGCGGACCCAGGTCGATCCCCGAGCCGGCGAGCCACGCGGTGGCGGGGCGGGCGCCGATGCCGACGACGACCGCGCCGGCGGGCAGCCGTGAGCCGTCGTCGAGGACCACGTGGCCCGGCCCCCCGGGAGCGGCGGGCTCGACGCGCTCCACGCGCGCGTGCGTGCGCAGCACCGCGCCCGCCTCGGCGTACCAGGCGGTCATCGGCGCGGCGACCTCGGCGGGCAGCGCGCCGGCGAGGGGCCGGTCGGCGGCCTCCACGACGGTCACCGCACAGCCCGCCTCCCGCGCGGCGGTGGCGAACTCCGCGCCGATCCAGCCGGCGCCGACGACCACGATGTCGTGCTGGCGGGCCAGCACCGGGCGCAGCCGTTCGGCGTCGTCCAGGGTGCGCAGCAGGTGCACGCCGGGCACGCCCTCGGCGCCGGGGAGCCGGATCGGTTCGGCGCCGGTCGCGAGGACCAGGGCGTCGTAGGGCACGGGTCCCGCGGAGGTGTCGAGGACGTGCTCGCCGGGACGGACGCCCAGGGCCTCGCAGCCCAGCCGCAGGGTGATGTCGAGGGCCTCGAAGTCGACGTCGAAGGCGGAGCCCTCGGCGGTGCCGAGCAGGACGGCCTTGGACAGCGGGGGCCGGTCGTACGGCTGGTGCGGCTCCGCTCCGATCAGCGTGACGGCACCCGTGAAACCCTGCTCCCGCAGGGCGACCGCGGTCTGCACGCCCGCCATGCCCGCGCCCACGACGACCACGCCGTGCTCCGCGTCCGCCGCCCGGCCCCGGGTCCGCTCCTGCGTCTGCTCGCTCACCTGATCACCTTAGACACCTGACGTTCTGTCAGTCAGTGCTCGTGCGGAGTGACCTGCTCCACAACGCTCGTCCCGCTGCCCCGCCTCGACTCCCACTCCCAGGTCTCCTCCAGGCGCACCCGACCGTCCGGCAGCTCGACGACGGTCGAGGCGCAGTGCCCCGAGGACGTACCGCCGTCCGTCTTGAGCTGCACGTACCGGAAGTCGAGCCGGTCGCCCTCCCGGGTGCCCACCAGACGGCCGCGGACCACGTCACCACCCTCGTACTCGGCCCACACGGCGCCGTCCCTCTCGTGGTAGGTGAACCGGGTGCGCGTGCCCACCTGACCGGGCGCCTGGTCGGCGACGGGGGCGAGGACGAGACCGTCGAGTGAACGCGCCATGGGCACAGGCTCCCTTACACGTGCGATGCGCTGCGGGCTAGGGTGGCCAACGTAAAGCACTCGCGGGAGCCCGGACGCACCGGGCTGAGAGGGAGGCTGGCGGCCTCCGACCGTACGAACCTGATCCGGGTCATGCCGGCGAAGGGAGGGGCTGGACGCCCATGTCGTCTCCGTCACACACGTCGTCCCGTGCATCCGACGTCCTGGTCGTCGGCGGGGGGATCATCGGCCTGGTCACGGCCTGGCGCGCCGCGCAGCGCGGGCTCGTCACCGCCCTCGTGGACCCCGAGCCGGGCGGCGGGGCCGCCCAGGTGGCGGCCGGGATGCTGGCCGCCGTCACGGAACTGCACTACGGCGAGCAGACGCTGCTCGCCCTGAACCTCGCCTCGGCCCGCCGCTACCCGCGGTTCGCGGCCGAGCTGGCCGACGTCACGGGCCACGACCTCGGTTACCGCCGCTGCGGCACCCTCGCCGTCGCGCTGGACGCCGACGACCGCGCCCACCTGCGGGAACTGCATGCGCTCCAGCAGCGCTCGGGCCTGGACTCGGAGTGGCTGTCGGGGCGCGAGTGCCGCCGCCTGGAACCGATGCTCGCGCCGGGCGTGCGCGGCGGGCTCCGGGTGGACGGCGACCACCAGGTCGACCCCCGGCGTCTGGCCGGTGCGCTCCTGGCCGCCTGTGAAGGCGCGGGGGTGGTGTTCCACCGGGTGTGGGCCGACCGGCTCACCGTCGGGCGCGGCGAGCGGGCCACGGGGGTGGTGACGGCCGACGGGACGGCGCTGGAGGCCGGGCAGGTGGTGCTGGCCGGGGGCAGCCTGAGCGGACGGCTCGCGGGCGTCCCGGACGACGTGCTGCCGCCGGTGCGGCCCGTGAAGGGGCAGGTGCTGCGGCTGGCGATGCCGGCGGCGCACGGGCCCCTGCTGAACCGGACGGTACGGGCGGTGGTGCGCGGCAACCCGCTCTACCTGGTGCCCCGGGAGAGCGGCGAGCTGGTCGTCGGCGCCACCAGCGAGGAGCTGGGCTGGGACACGACGGTCACCGCGGGCGGTGTCTACGAGTTGCTGCGCGACGCCCACGAGCTGGTCCCCGGCATCACCGAGCTGCCCCTGACCGAGACCCGCGCGGGGCTGCGCCCGGGCTCCCCCGACAACGCCCCCCTGCTCGGTCCGACCGAGCTGGAGGGTCTGCTGCTGGCCACCGGGCACTACCGCAACGGCGTCCTGCTCACCCCGGTGACCGGCGACGCCATGGCGCACGTCCTGACCACCGGGGAGCTGCCGGCCGAGGCCCGCCCCTTCACCCCGCGGCGTTTCAGCGCCGCTCCCGCACTCTCGGAGCAGTCCGCATGAACATCTCCGTCAACGGCGAGCCGCGCGAGGTGGCTCCCGGCACGGCCCTGGACGCCCTGGTGGGCACGCTCACCGCGGCGCCGTCCGGAGTCGCCGCCGCCCTGAACGAGACCGTCGTCCCGCGCGCGCGGTGGTCCGCCACCGCCCTGGCCGAGGGCGACCGCGTCGAGGTCCTCACCGCTGTCCAAGGAGGCTGACCATGGCCGACGATCCCTTCGTCCTCGGCGGTACGTCCTACACGTCCCGCCTGATCATGGGCACGGGCGGGGCGCCCAGCCTCGATGTGCTGGAGCGCGCGCTTGTGGCCTCCGGTACGGAGCTGACGACCGTCGCGATGCGGCGGGTGAACGCCTCGGTGCACGGGTCCGTGCTGTCGGTGCTGGAGAGGCTCGGCATCCGGGTGCTGCCGAACACGGCGGGCTGCTTCACCGCCGGGGAGGCCGTCCTCACCGCCCGGCTGGCGCGCGAGGCGCTCGGCACGGACCTGGTCAAGCTGGAGGTCATCGCCGACGAGCGCACCCTGCTGCCGGACCCGATCGAGCTGCTGGACGCGGCGGAGACGCTGGTCGACGACGGGTTCACGGTGCTGCCGTACACGAACGACGACCCGGTCCTCGCGCGGAAGCTGGAGGACGTCGGATGTGCGGCGATCATGCCGCTCGGCTCGCCGATCGGGTCCGGGCTCGGCATCCGCAACCCGCACAACTTCGAGCTGATCGTGGAGCACGCGCGCGTGCCGGTGATCCTGGACGCGGGGGCCGGCACGGCCTCCGACGTGGCGCTGGCGATGGAGCTGGGGTGCGCGGGGGTGATGCTCGCGTCGGCGGTGACGCGGGCGCAGGAGCCGGTGCTGATGGCCGGCGCCATGCGGGCCGCGGTGGAGGCGGGGCGGCTGGCCCGGCGGGCGGGGCGGATACCCCGGCGGCGGTTCGCCGAGGCGTCCTCCCCCTCGGAGGGCTTGGCGGCGCTGGACCCCGAGCGGCCCGCCTTCTGAGCACGGGTGCCGTCCCCCGGGGCTCACGCGCTCAGGTCGTGCCGCCGCCCGCCCTCCGCGTCGTCCCGAAGTCGCCTCCCGGGCCGTTCGGGCGCCGGGGCGCACGCGGGTCCGCGGCGCCGGTGGAGTACGTCACAGGTGCGCTGCAGTACCGCCCCCGATCGCCGACGGCGACGCCGGGTGTCCGTGGTGGCTCGTACACTCACCTGCGTGGACACGACCCTTCAGGACCCTCTCGTCGGGCAGGTGCTCGACGGCCGGTACCGCGTCGAGGCGCGGATCGCGGTCGGCGGGATGGCCACGGTCTACCGGGCCGTGGACACCCGCCTGGACCGCGTGCTCGCGCTGAAGGTGATGCACCCGACGCTCGCGACCGACGCCACCTTCGTGGAGCGCTTCATCCGGGAGGCGAAGTCGGTCGCCCGGCTCGACCACCCCAACGTGGTGCAGGTCTTCGACCAGGGCGCCGAGGGGGCGTACGTCTACCTGGCGATGGAGTACATCGCCGGCTGCACGCTGCGTGACGTGCTGCGCGAGCGCGGGGCGCTCCGGCCGCGGGCCGCGCTGGACATCCTGGAGCCGGTGCTGGCCGCGCTCGGCGCCGCGCACCGGGCCGGGTTCGTGCACCGGGACATGAAGCCGGAGAACGTCCTGATAGGGGACGACGGCCGGGTCAAGGTCGCCGACTTCGGGCTGGTCCGGGCCGTGGACACCGTGACGCACACCACCGGGTCCGTCCTCGGCACGGTGTCCTACCTGGCGCCCGAGCAGATCGAGCACGGCACGGCCGACCCGAGGGTCGACGTGTACGCCTGCGGTGTCGTCCTGTACGAGATGCTGACCGGCGGCAAGCCCCACGAGGGCGACACCCCGGCCCAGATCCTCTACAAGCACCTCCACGAGGACGTGCCGCCGCCGTCGGCCGCCGTCCCGGAGATGGCCTTTGAGCTGGACGAGCTGGTCGCGACGGCCACCGCGCGCAACCCCGGGATCCGTCCGCACGACGCCGTGGCGCTGCTCGCGCAGGCCCGCCTCGCGCGCGGCACGCTGAGCGCGGAACAGCTGGACGCGGTGCCGCCGCAGGCACTCAGCGGCGAGCACGACAACGCCGAGGACCGCACGAGCGTGATCCCGCGCGCGCTGGCCTCCTCCCCGACGCCCGGCTTCACCCGCGCGGGGGGTGCCCCCTCCCAGCCGCTGCCCGCCGACGAGGAGGGCACGGCCGGCCGGTACCCCGCGGACGGCGTCGACCGCACCAGTCGGCTCGCCACTCCCCCACCGCCGCCGCCCCGGCGCAGGCGCCCGGAGCTGCGGCGCGGTCCGCTCGCGGTCGTCGTGGCCGTCCTGCTGGTCCTCGGAGTCGGCACGGGCGTCTGGTACATCAACTCCGGCCAGTTCACCAAGGTGCCGCCGCTGCTGTCCAAGAGCGAGGAGCAGGCCCGGGACCGCCTGGAGGACTCCGGCCTGGACGTCGGCAAGGTCCGGCACGCCTACAGCGACACGGTGGAGCGCGGGAAGATCATCAGCACCGACCCCGGCGCGGGCGCCCGCATCCGCAAGAACGACTCCGTGTCGTTCACGATCTCCGACGGTCCCGACACCGTGAAGCTGCCGGACGTCGCGGGCTACAAGCTGGACCGGGCGCGGACCCTGCTGGAGGACGAGGGACTGGAGCCGGGCATGGTGACCCGGGCCTTCAGCGACGAGGCACCCAAGGGTTTCGTGATCTCCACCAAGCCGGCCACGGGCACCACCGTGCGGGCCGGCTCGGCGGTCGCCCTGGTCGTCAGCAAGGGCAGCCCCATCGACGTGC
This sequence comes from Streptomyces ambofaciens ATCC 23877, assembly GCF_001267885.1. Lineage (NCBI taxonomy): Bacteria > Bacillati > Actinomycetota > Actinomycetes > Kitasatosporales > Streptomycetaceae > Streptomyces > Streptomyces ambofaciens. The sequence goes on from NZ_CP012382.1 coordinate 2,297,719, forward strand.
CGGACGTCACCGGTGACGCCCTGTCCGACGCGCGGGCCGAGCTGACCGAGGCCGGTCTGAAGGTGAAGGTCGCCACCGCGCAGGTGCACTCCGAGTACGACAAGGGCCAGGTCGCCCGGCAGACGCCGGACCCGGGCAGCCGGGCGGCCGAGGGCGACACGGTGACGCTCACGGTGTCCAAGGGACCCGAGATGATCGAGGTGCCGGACGTGGTCGGCGACAGCGTGGACGACGCCGCGCGGAAGCTGGAGGACGCCGGCTTCGCGGTGGACGAGGACCGGGGCCTGCTCGGGCTGTTCGGCGACACGGTGAAGGACCAGTCCGTGGACGGCGGGGACACGGCCCCCAAGGGCTCCACCATCAAGATCACCATCAGGTGACCGGCGGCGGGGCCCTCGCGTGACGGGGCGGGGCGGGACGCATGACACCCTGAACGGGTGAACAGTGAACGGTCCGCCCTCTCCCGCACCACCGCCCCGCTCCCCCGCAACCCGGTCGGCGGGCACGTCCCCGTGGCCGGGGGCCTGCACTCCGTGGGCCTGTCCTACGCCCGTGAGCTGAGGGCGGAGGCCGTGCAGGTCTTCGTCGCCAACCCGCGCGGCTGGGCCACGCCGGCCGGCAGTCCGCAGCAGGACGAGGCGTTCCGGGAGGCATGCGCGGCGGAGTCGATCCCCGCGTACGTGCACGCGCCGTATCTGATCAACTTCGGCTCGCACACCGAGGCGACGGTGGAGCGGTCCGTGGACTCGCTGCGCCACTCACTGCGGCGCGGGCGGGCGATCGGAGCGCTCGGCGTGGTCGTGCACACCGGCAGCGCCACCGGCGGCCGGGACCGGTCGGTGGCGCTGAAGCAGGTACGGGAGTACATGCTGCCGCTGCTCGACGAGCTCACCCACGACGACGACCCGTACCTGCTGCTGGAGTCGACCGCCGGCCAGGGCGCCTCCCTGTGCTCACGGACCTGGGACTTCGGGCCCTACTTCGAGGCGCTGGACGCCCACCCGAAACTCGGCGTGTGCCTGGACACCTGCCACATCTTCGCGGCCGGGCACGACCTGACCGGACCGGCGGGCATGCACCAGACCCTGGACCTGCTGGTGGACACGGTCGGCGAGGGCCGGCTGAGGCTGATCCACGCCAACGACTCCAAGGACGTGGCCGGCGCCCACAAGGACCGGCACGAGAACATCGGCGCCGGTCACATCGGCGAGGACCCGTTCCGGGCGCTGATGACCCATCCCGCGACCGAGGGGGTTCCGCTGGTCATCGAGACGCCGGGTGGCAAGGAAGGACACGCGGCGGATGTGGAGCGGCTGAAGAAGCTGCGCGACGGCTGACCGCCGCCGGGACCGCACGGCGGTCAGAGATCGGGGCCGTCCCCGGGCTCCTCCTGGTAGGAGTAGCGCTGCTCCCGCCACGGGTCGCCGATGTTGTGGTAGCCCCGCTCCTCCCAGAAACCGCGGCGGTCGGCGGTCATGTACTCGATGCCCCGGACCCACTTCGGGCCCTTCCAGGCGTACAGGTGCGGGACGACCAGCCGCAGCGGGAAGCCGTGCTCGGCGGTGAGCAGCTCGCCGTCCTTGTGGGTGGCGAAGAGGGTCCGCTCGGCGGCGAAGTCGGACAGCCGGAGGTTGGAGCTGAACCCGTACTCCGCCCACACCATCACGTGGGTGACGGCGGGCGCGGGCGGGGCGAGGTCCAGGATGGTGCCGGCCGGGACACCGCCCCATTCCGAGCCGAGCATGCTGAACTTCGTGACGCAGTGCAGGTCGGCGACGACCGTGGTGTACGGCAGGGCGGTGAACTCCTCGTGGTTCCAGCCGCGCTTGTCGCCGTCGGCGGTGGCGCCGAAGACCCGGAACTCCCAGCGCTCGGGGCGGAACTTGGGCACCGGACCGTAGTGGGTGACCGGCCAGCCGCGCTGGAGCCGCTGTCCCGGCGGGAGCTCGAACCGCTGCGCTCCTTGCGAACCGCCTTCTCCCGATTCGTTTCCCACCGGCTGACCCATGCCTCCATCCTGACAGACCCGGACCGATGCCCCTGACCCACCCCCCTTACATTCGGGCAAAGCCGGGCGTTACGGACTAAGCCTGCACTTACTTACTAAGTCAAGACTTACTGGACGATCTTCGATACCGGTGCAATCATGCGGCGCAACAGGCCGGTTCCCGTTCGAAGGAGCGTCAAGCGATGCAGGGCGACCCCGAGGTCATCGAGTTCCTCAATGAGCAGCTGACCGCCGAGCTCACGGCGATCAACCAGTACTTCCTGCACGCGAAGCTGCAGGACCACAAGGGCTGGACCAAGCTCGCGAAGTACACGCGCGCGGAGTCCTTCGACGAGATGCGCCACGCCGAGGTGCTCACCGACCGCATCCTGCTCCTCGACGGCCTGCCGAACTACCAGCGGCTGTTCCACGTGCGGGTGGGCCAGAGCGTGACCGAGATGTTCCAGGCCGACCGGGAGATCGAGGTCGAGGCCATCGACCGGCTGCGCCGGGGCGTCGAGGTGATGCGGGCCAAGAACGACATCACGTCGGCCAACGTCTTCGAGGCCATCCTCGCCGACGAGGAGCACCACATCGACTATCTGGACACCCAGCTGGAACTGATCGACAAGCTGGGCGAGTCGCTCTACCTGTCGACGGTCATCGAGCAGACGCAGCCGGACCCGTCGGGGCCGGGCTCGCTCTGAGGGCCCGGGGCCCCACCTAGGCGGCTTCGGGAAGCTCCGCGAGGACCGGTCCGCCCTGGTCGGCCAGCTCCCGGCGGGGGCACGCGCCGCGACCGAGGAGCGCCTGGATGCGCCGCACACAGCCGCCGCAGTCGGTGCCCGCCTTGCAGGCGGAGGCGATCTGCCGGGGCGTGCAGGCACCGGCCTCCGCGTGGCCCTTCACCTGTTCCTCGGTGACACCGAAGCAGCTGCAGACGAACACGCGGTTCACCTCCCGAGCGGGTACAAGGTCGTGCCGTACCGACGGCCGGAAGGCCCGTTGATCGGTGAGGCAAACCTAACCTTACCCATCACCCAAGATCGAAAAAAGTGGAGGGGCGCGGATCGTGTGTGACCCGCGCCCCATTCACCCGCCCGTCCGAGGGGCGGACCGTCACTGGTCCCGGTACATCTCCGCCACCAGGAACGCCAGGTCGAGCGACTGGCTGCGGTTCAGGCGCGGGTCGCAGGCGGTCTCGTAGCGCTGGTGCAGGTCGTCGACGAAGATCTCGTCGCCGCCGCCGACGCATTCGGTGACGTCGTCGCCGGTCAGCTCCACGTGGATGCCGCCCGGGTGGGTGCCCAGGCTCTTGTGCACCTCGAAGAAGCCCTTGACCTCGTCGAGCACGTCGTCGAAGCGGCGGGTCTTGTGACCGGAGGCGGCCTCGTAGGTGTTGCCGTGCATCGGGTCGGTGATCCAGGCGACGGTCGCCCCGGAGGCGGTGACCTTCTCGACCAGCTCGGGGAGCTTGTCGCGGATCTTGTCCGCGCCCATGCGGACGATGAAGGTCAGCCGGCCGGGCTCGCGCTCGGGGTCCAGGCGCTCGATGTACTGCAGCGCCTCCTCGGCCGTGGTGGAGGGGCCGAGCTTGATGCCGATGGGGTTGCGGATGCGCGAGGCGAACTCGATGTGCGCGTGGTCCAGCTGCCGGGTGCGCTCGCCGATCCACACCATGTGCGCGGAGACGTCGTACAGCTGCCCGGTGCGCGAGTCGACCCGCGTCAGCGCCGACTCGTAGTCGAGCAGCAGCGCCTCGTGCGAGGAGAAGAACTCGACGGTCTTGAACTCCTCCGGGTCGGTACCGCAGGCCCGCATGAAGTTCAGCGCGTTGTCGATCTCCCGGGCGAGCTGCTCGTAGCGCTGGCCGGAGGGGGAGGACTTCACGAAGTCCTGGTTCCAGGCGTGCACCTGGCGCAGGTCGGCGTAACCGCCGGTGGTGAAGGCGCGCACCAGGTTCAGCGTGGACGCGGACGCGTGGTACATGCGCTTGAGGCGCTCGGGGTCCGGGATCCGGGCCGCCTCGGTGAAGTCGAAGCCGTTGACGGAGTCGCCCCGGTAGGTCGGCAGCGTCACGCCGTCGCGGGTCTCGGTCGGCTTGGAGCGCGGCTTCGAGTACTGGCCGGCGATCCGGCCGACCTTCACGACGGGCACGGACGCGGCGTACGTGAGGACGGCGCCCATCTGGAGCAGCGTCTTCAGCTTGTTGCGGATGTGGTCCGCGGACACCGCGTCGAAGGCCTCGGCGCAGTCGCCGCCCTGGAGGAGGAACGCCTCTCCCTTGGCGACGGCCGCCATCCGGGCGCGCAGCTGGTCGCACTCGCCCGCGAAGACGAGCGGCGGATACGACTCGAGGTCCGCGATCACTGCGCGCAGAGCCTCGGTGTCGGGGTACTCGGGCTGCTGCGCCGCGGGCAGGTCTCGCCAGGTGTTGCCAGCGCTCGGGCTGGTCTTAGCGTTCACGGTCACCCCTCAACCCTACGGGGTCCCGTCCAGCGGTTTTCGCACGGCTCGACAGGTGAGACGGCACCCCCGCGCGGCCCGTGGGACAGGGGTTGGTAACCTCACGCGCCTTCGACGTGCTCACCCTGCCGGCCGATCCGGCGGTGGAGCCGGACCGGGGCACCGACTTCGACCTCGCGGGCGCCCGGGCCGCCGGGGCCCCCGACCGGCCTGGACGACTGGGGCGACTACGCCGTGGCGAGCCGCCCCGAGGCCGGTCACGAGATCGACTCCATCCTGCTGCACGACACCGAGGGCAGCTACCAGAGCGCGCTCGGGATCTTCCAGAACCCGAAGACGTACGCCAGCGCCCACTACCTGATCCGCGCCTCCGACGGCCCGGTCACCCAGACGGACGAGAACAACAACGAAGGTGGCACGCGGGCAACAAGAGCCTCAACATGCACTCGATCGGCATCGAGCGCGAGGGCTCAAGGACGGCAGCTGGTACCCTGAGCCGCAGTACGAGTCCTCGGCCGCCCTGGTGAAGCACCTGGCCGGCAAGTACGGCATTCCGCTGGACCGTGAGCACATCATCGGCCACGACGAGGTGCCGGGCGTCCTGGACGCCAAGGTCACGGCACAGCACTGGGACCCGGGCCCGTTCTGGGACTGGAACCACTCCATGGACCTGCTGGGCGCCCCGACCGGCGCCGAGGGCCCGGGCGGCCCGTACCGGGCCGGTCAGGTGATCCGCGTGGTGCCGCCGTTCACCACGGCGAACCAGCCGAAGCTCACCAACGGCGGGGCGGCGGTTCCCGCGCAGCCCGCGAACTTCACGTACCTGCACTCCTCGCCGAGCACCACCTCGGCCACCCTCACCGACCCGTACCTGGGCAGCCGGACCTCGACCGAGGGCTGGAACCGGGCCAACAAGGTCGTGGCCGGCGGCGAGTAGGTCGTCGCCGAGGCACAGCAGGACTGGACCGCCATCTGGTACGGCGGCAAGAAGGCGTGGTTCCGCAACAAGCCCGGCCAGTTCGCCACCGCCGCCGGCACACCGGACGTGACCACGCCCACGGCGGGCCCCGTAGGTCCCGGTGTACGGGCGCACCTATCGCGAGGACGCCGCGTGCCGCCGCCGACGTGGGTGCATCCCGGGACGTGCCGCGGGCGGATGCGTTAAGGTCGTCGGCATGTTCGCGCACTCGATCCAGAACTGGTGGTGGACCGCTCATCCGGCGGCCCGCTGACTGCGCGTGACGTAAGACTTCGCGAAGGCCGCCCGAGGGGCGGCCTTCGGCGTTTTTGCGACCGGGGACCGTTCCTCTCTCCCACAGACCGAGAAGGAAACGGACCCATGACACCGCTCGACGCCCTTGCGACCGACTCCCGCCCGTTCGCCCTGCTCCGCCGGCGCACCCCGGGCCTGGACCACGACACCGTGGAGCTGCTCCTCGGCCCGGTCACGGAGCACGACAGACTCGCCGGGCTGCCCGACGAGGGGCTGGCGCTCGTTCCCTTCCGGCAGATCCGCGAGCGCGGATTCGACGTCCGCGACGACGGCACGCCGCTGCTGGTGCTGACTCCCGAGGAGCGGTACGACATCCCGCTCGCCGAGGTCCTCGACCGGCTCCCCGCGCACGACGTCCGCGTCGAGGGCGGCGGCTTCGACGTCGGTGACGAGGAGTACGCGCGGATCGTCGGGCGGGTGCTGGACGAGGAGATCGGGGCCGGCGAGGGCGCCAACTTCGTGATCCGCCGGACGTACGAGGGCCGCGTCCCGGGGTTCGGGCGGGCGGACGCGCTGGCGCTGTTCCGGCGGCTGCTGGAGGGCGAGCGGGGCGCGTACTGGACCTTCGTCGTGCACACCGGGGACCGGACGCTGGTCGGGGCCAGCCCCGAGGTGCACGTGCGGATGTCCGGCGGGCGGGGCGAGCGCGACGCGCTCCCGGTGGAGGGCGGCGGCGGGAGGCGGACCGGCGGCACGGTCGTCATGAACCCGATCAGCGGGACCTACCGCTACCCCGCCGGGGGGCCGACCCCCGAGCACCTGCTGGGCTTCCTCGCCGACGGCAAGGAGATCGAGGAGCTGTCGATGGTGGTCGACGAGGAGCTCAAGATGATGTGCACCGTCGGCGACATGGGGGGCGTGGTCGTCGGTCCGCGGCTCAAGGAGATGGCGCACCTCGCGCACACCGAGTACGAGCTGCGCGGCCGTTCCTCGCTGGACGTGCGGGAGGTGCTGAGGGAGACGATGTTCGCGGCGACGGTCACCGGCTCGCCGGTGCAGAACGCCTGCCGGGTCATCGAGCGACATGAGGTCGGGGGACGCGGATACTACTCCGGCGCGCTGGCGCTGCTGGGCCGGGATTCCGGCGGTGCCCAGACGCTCGACTCGCCCATCCTCATCCGCACCGCCGACATCGACGCCGCCGGGCGGCTGCGGGTGCCGGTCGGCGCGACGCTGGTGCGGGGCTCCGATCCGGCGGGCGAGGTCGCGGAGACCCACGCCAAGGCGGCCGGGGTGCTGGCCGCGCTGGGCGTACGCCCTTCCCGGCCGCGTACGGAGGCAGGGCGGCCGAAGCTGGCCGACGACCCGCGCGTACGGGCGGCACTGGACGGGCGACGCGCGTCGCTCGCCCCGTTCTGGCTGCGGATGCAGGAGCCGTCCCGCGCGCTGGAGGGACACGCCCTGGTCGTCGACGCGGAGGACACCTTCACGGCGATGCTGGCGCACGTGCTGCGTTCGTCGGGGCTCACGGTGAGCGTGCGGCGGTACGACGAGGAGGGACTGCGCGCGACCGTGCTCGCTCACGAGGGCCCGGTGGTGCTGGGGCCCGGCCCCGGCGACCCCTCGGACCCGGCCGACCCCAGGATGCGCTTCCTGCGCGCCCTGACCGCCGACGTCCTCCGGGAGACGCGGCACGGCGTCCTCGGGGTCTGCCTCGGGCACGAGCTGATCGCGGCGGAGCTGGGACTGGACATCGTCCGCAAGGAGGTGCCGTACCAGGGCGCCCAGACGGAGATCGACCTGTTCGGGCGGCGCGAGACGGTCGGCTTCTACAACAGCTTCACCGCGCGCTGCGACGACGCGGCGGCCGGTGAGCTGGCCGCGCACGGCGTGGAGGTGAGCCGGGCGGCGGGCGGCGAGGTGCACGCCCTGCGCGGGCCGGGCTTCGCCGGGGTGCAGTTCCACCCGGAGTCCGTGCTGACGCTGAACGGCGCGGCGATCGTGCGGGAGCTGGTCGGTCAGCTGCGCGGGACGAGCACGTTCTCGGAGCGGCGGCCCGCCCGGTAGTCGAGGACGTTCTTCACGGTGGCGTCGACGATCTGGCCGACGGCGTCCTCGGTGTAGTACGCCTGGTGCGAGGTGACCAGCACGTTCGGGAAGGTGACGAGGCGGGCCAGGGTGTCGTCGGCGATGGCCTCCAGGGACTTGTCGAGGAAGAACAGGCCCGCCTCCGCCTCGTACACGTCCAGGCCGACGCCGGTGAAGCGGCCCGCGCGCAGCTCCGTCACGAGGGCGGCGGTGTCGACGAGCCCGCCGCGGCTGGAGTTGAGCAGGATCGCGTCGTCCCGCATCGTCTTCAGGGCGGCCGCGTCGATCAGGTGCCGGGTCTCGGGCATCAGCGGGACGTGCAGGGTGACCAGGTCGGACCCGGCGAGCAGCTCCTCCTTGTCGACGTAGCGCATGCCGAGCGCCGTGCAGGCGGGGTTCTCGGCGACGTCCCAGCCGAGCAGCCGCATGCCGAAGCCGTGGGCGATGCGGGCGAAGGCCTCGCCGATCTTGCCGGTGCCCAGGACTCCGGCGGTGCGGCCGTGCATGTCCCGGCCCATCAGGCCGTTCAGCCGGAAGTCGAAGTCGCGGGTGCGGGTGGAGGCCCGCACGATCCTTCGGTTGACGGCCATGGCGAGGGTCCAGGCGAACTCGGCCACCGAGTACGGGGAGTAGTACGAGACCCGGGCGATGGTCATGCCGAGGCGCCCGGCGGTGTCGAGGTCGATGTTGTTGAAGCCGGTGGAGCGCTGGGCCACCATCCGGGTGCCGCCGGCCGCGAGGATCTCCAGGACGTCCGCGCCGAGGTCGGCGTTGACGGACGAGGAGACGATCTCGTGGCCGGCCGCGATGGGGGCGGTGACCTCGTTGAGGAAGACGTCGAGGCAGCGGACCTCGTCGTGGCCGTGGAAGGCCTGCTCGATCAGGGGCTTCTCGTCGGCCTGGACACCGAAGGCCAGGATCTCCATGACCGCTCCCGTTCTGCTGGGCTCCGGCCGAATATACGGTCCGGGGCCGCCGCCCGCCGCTCGGTCGGGCCGGTCGGGCCGGTCGGTCGCCGGTCGGGCCGGTCGGGCCGGTCAGCCGAAGAAGACCCCGACCTCCGCGTAGAGCTTCGGGTCCACGGTCTTCAGCCGGGCCGTGGCCTCGGCGATCGGGACGCGGACGATGTCCGTGCCGCGCAGGGCGACCATCTTGCCGAAGTCGCCGTCGCGGACGCAGTCGACGGCGTGCAGGCCGAAGCGGGTGGCGAGCCAGCGGTCGAACGCGCTGGGCGTGCCCCCGCGCTGGACGTGGCCGAGGACGGTGGTCCGGGCCTCCTTGCCGGTGCGCTTCTCGATCTCCTTCGCCAGCCACTCGCCCACGCCGGACAGCCGGACGTGCCCGTAGGAGTCCAGCGACCCGTCCTTGAGCACCATGTCGCCGTCCCGCGGCATCGCCCCCTCGGCGACGACCACGATCGGGGCGTAGGAGGCACGGAACCGGGAGGTCACCCAGTCGCAGACCTGCTCGATGTCGAAGCGCTGCTCGGGGATGAGGATGACGTTGGCGCCGCCGGCCAGGCCGGAGTGCAGCGCTATCCAGCCGGCGTGCCGGCCCATGACCTCGACGACGAGGACGCGCATGTGCGACTCGGCGGTGGTGTGCAGCCGGTCGATGGCCTCGGTGGCGATGCCGACCGCGGTGTCGAACCCGAAGGTGTAGTCGGTGGCGGACAGGTCGTTGTCTATCGTCTTGGGGACGCCGACGCAGGGCACGCCGTACTCGTCGGCCAGGCGGGTGGCGACGCCGAGGGTGTCCTCGCCGCCGATGGTGATGAGCGCCTCGACACCGAGCTTCGCGAGGTTCTCCTTGATGCGCCGGATGCCGTGCTCGTGCTGGAGCGGGTTGGTGCGCGAGGAGCCCAGGATGGTGCCGCCGCGGGGCAGGATGCCGCGGACGGCCGGGATGTCGAGGCGGACGGTGTCGCCTTCCAGGGGGCCGCGCCAGCCGTCCCGGAAGCCGGTGAAGTCGTAGCCGTACTCCTGGACGCCCTTGCGGACGATGGCGCGGACGACGGCGTTGAGCCCGGGGCAGTCGCCGCCTCCGGTCAGTACTCCGACCTTCATCGCTTAACTCCCTTGCCACGGCGGGTGGTTCAGGACCCTGCCACTGTCCCGCGCGGGGTCACGCGTCGTCCAGACCCCGTTCTATCGCGTACCGCACGAGTTCCACCCGGTTGTGGAGCTGGAGCTTGCCGAGGGTGTTCTGGACGTGGTTCTGCACGGTGCGGTGGGAGATGACGAGGCGTTCGGCGATCTGCTTGTAGCTCAGGCCCTTGGCGACCAGGCGCAGCACCTCCGTCTCGCGGTCGGTGAGCCGGGGCGCTCCGGGTTCACCGGTCTCGGCGGCGGGGGCCGGTTCGGAGGCGAGGCGGCGGTACTCGCCGAGGACCAGACCGGCCAGTCCCGGGGTGAAGACGGGATCGCCGAGGGCCGTGCGGCGGACCGCGTCCTGGAGCTCCTCGGTCGAGGCCGACTTCAGCAGGTATCCGGTCGCGCCGGACTTCACCGCCTCCAGCACGTCGGCGTGCTCCCCGCTCGCGGAGAGCACGAGGACGCGCAGCGTCGGGTCGGCGCCGACGACCTCCTTGCAGACCTGGACGCCCGGCTTGCCGGGCAGGTTGAGGTCGAGCACGAGGACGTCGGGGGTGACGGCCCGGGCGCGGCGGACCGCCTGGTCCCCGTCGCCGGCGGTGGCGACCACGTCGAAGCCGGACTCGGCCAGGTCCCGGGCGACGGCGTCGCGCCACATCGGGTGGTCGTCGACCACCATGACCCTGATCGGGCCCTGTCGTTCACTCACGGTCCGCTGCCTCCTCCCGGGCGACGGCGTCGCCGGTTTCCTTGGGTGTCCTCAGTTCGACCTCGGTGCCCTGCCCGGGCACCGAGATCAGCTCGGCCCTGCCGCCGAGATCGCGCAGCCGGCCCCGGATCGACAGGGCCACGCCGAGCCGTCCCTCTCCCTCGGCCTCGGCGAGCCGCCCTTCGGGGATGCCGGGTCCTTCGTCGCGGACGGTGACGATCACCTCGTCCGGCTCGTCCTCGACCAGGATCCAGGCGCGCGCGTCCTCCCCCACGTGTTTGCGCACGTTGTCCAGGGCGGCCCCCACCGCCGCCGCGAGCTCCCGGGCCGCGGGGGGCGCGAGCAGGACCGGCGCGCCCGGCTCGGCGAGGTGCACGCGTGAGCCGGCGTACGGGGCGAGCAGGGCGCGCAGGTCGACGGGACCGCCCGGTCCCTCGCCCTCCGGTTCCTCCACCGCCCGTACGACCGCGCCCTCGGCGGCGTCCTCCGACACCCGGGACACGGGGACCAGGCCCCCGGAGACCAGCGTGCGCAGCGCCACCTCCTGCTCACCGGCCATCCGGCCCAGTTCGGCCGCCTCGCCGCCGATGACGGCGCCGCGCCGCTGCACCATCGCGAGGACCTGGAGCACACTGTCGTGGATGTCCCGGGCGAGCCGCTCCCGCTCCCGGGTCGCCGCCTCGATCTCCAGGGCGCGGGCGAGGGTGCGCTCGGAGGCGCGGGCGACCTCGACGACGTAGCCGATGGCGATGGAGGCGACCCACACGAGGATGACGTTGTGCACGGTGTCGCGGGCCGGGCTGCCCCGCTCGACCAGGTTGGCGACGGCCACGAGGGTGGAGGCGACGGCGGCCCAGCGCCAGCCGCCCTTGATGGCGAAGGCGAGGACCGAGCCGGCGGTCCATATCGAGGGCAGCGTCGGGCCGCCGTCCATGACCCGCTCGGGCGCGTCGGCGAGCGGGGTGAGGAGGATGCCGGTGAGGGCGACGGTGAGGTCGGCGGCGAGGAACCGCTTGGTGCAGCTCGCCTCGCCCGAGACCTTGGGGAGGGTCGCCAGGGTCCAGACGAAGAGGACGGCGTAGTAGGCGACGGCCAGCCAGGGCCGGGTGAAGCCCGAGTAGGCGGTGGCGAAGAAGCCGATCGCGTACAGCATGGTCAGCACGCGGTAGCCGGCGAGCGCGCGCCACAGCGGCTGCTCGACCGACATCCTCATGACTCTCTCGCGCCTGGCCATGTCCCCCCGTCCCCGGCCCTACGTCCTGGTCTCCGGCCTACCGGTCGTCGGACCGGTCCTGCTCGGCCGCGGCCTTCTCCTTGGCCGTCTGTTCCTTCTCGGCCTGGGCGAGCGCGGCCTTCGCCGCCTTGCCGGCCTCCCTCTCGGCCTTCGCCGCGTCCGCGAGCTGCCGCTTCATGGCGGTCGCGTACATGTCGACGTACTCCTGGCCGGAAAGCTTCATGATCTCGTACATGACCTCGTCGGTCACCGCGCGCAGGACGAAGCGGTCGTGCTCCATGCCCTGGTAGCGCGTGAAGTCCAGGGGCCTGCCGACACGGATGCCGGGCCGCATCAGCTTCGGCATCACCTTGCCGGGCGGCTGGATCTTCTCGGTGTCGATCATGGCGACCGGGATCACGGGCGCGCCGGTGGCGAGGGCCACGCGCGCGAGGCCGCCCGGCTTGCCGCGGTAGAGCCGGCCGTCCGGGGAGCGCGTGCCCTCGGGGTAGATGCCGAACAGCTCGCCGCGCTCCAGGACCTCTATGCCGCTCTTGATCGCGGCCTCGCCCGCGCCGCGCACGCCGGAGCGGTCGACGGGCAGCTGGCCCACCCCCTTGAAGAAGGCGGCGGTCAGCCGGCCCTTCACCCCGGGCGTGTTGAAGTACTCGGCCTTGGCGATGAAGGTCACCTTGCGGTCGAGGACGGCCGGCAGGAAGAACGAGTCGGAGAACGACAGGTGGTTGCTCGCCAGAATGGCGGGGCCGTCGGCCGGGATGTGCTCCAGGCCTTCCACCCAGGGCCGGAAGGCGAGCTTCAGCGAACCCCCGACGGTGACCTTCATCGCGCCGTACAACAACCGAGTGCCTCCTGTGTCTGTGGGTCAGACCTTATCCCGGGGCACCGTCAATGGCCCCGACGGCCCTGGTCGGTGTCAGTACGGTCGCGTACGGTGAAGTACCCACAAGTACCGCACCCGCAAGTACCGCATCCGCGTGCACAGCACCCGTGTGCGTCCCGCCCGACGTGCCGGCTGTGCCGGCCCCCTGACGACAGGAGACCGAGTCGTGCCGGTCCTGCCCGGAGCCGAGCCGTTCCGCCACGAGGGCGGGGAGGTCGGCGTCCTCCTCTGCCACGGCTTCACCGGTTCCCCGCAGTCGCTGCGCCCCTGGGCCCGGTACCTCGCCGCGCGCGATCTGACCGTCGCCCTGCCCCTGCTGCCCGGGCACGGCACCCGCTGGCAGGACCTGCAGGTCACGGGCTGGCAGGACTGGTACGCGGAGGTGGACCGCGAGCTGCGCGCCCTGCGGGAGCGCTGTGCGCGTGTCTTCGTGGCGGGCCTGTCCATGGGCGGCGCGCTGGCGCTGCGGCTCGCCGCCAAGCACGGGGACGCGCTGTCGGGCGTCGTCGTCGTCAACCCGGCGAACCGGATGCACGGCGTGGCCCAGCACGCTCTTCCGGTCCTGCGCCACCTGCTGCCCGCGACGAAGGGCATCGCCAGCGACATCGCCAAGCCGCTCGGCACGGAGCTCGGGTACGACCGGGTGCCGCTGCACGCGGCGTACTCGCTGCGGACCTTCTTCCGTCTCGCCGACGGCGATCTTCCGCAGGTGACCCAGCCGCTGCTGCTGCTGCGCAGCCCGCAGGACCATGTCGTACCGCCGGCCGACTCGGCCCGCGTCCTCGGCCGGGTGTCGTCCACGGACGTGACCGAGATCCTGCTGGAACAGAGCTACCACGTGGCGACGTTGGACCACGACGCGGACCGGATCTTCGCGGAGAGCGTCGCGTTCATCGGCCGGCTCGCGCCCGGTTCCGTCAAGGAGCCGGAGCCCGGTCTCGGCAAGGAAGGGACGGCCGCAGGTGGCTGAGCACGACTCCGACCGCGAGGACCGCGAGGAGCGGGACGTGGAGCGGGAGCGGGAACACCGTGAGGGACCGGGGCGCGCGGAGGACCGCGGTCCCGGGGAGCGGGGCGTGCCGATCGACGAGGACGCCGCCTGGGCCGCGATCGTCGCCGGGTACGGGGACGAGCCGCCGGACCCGCCGGGCGCGAAGCCCTTCAAGTCGGTGGAGGACCTGGCGCTTCTGGAGCCGGAGACCAACGACGACAAGCCGGACCCGGAGGCGCCCGCGTCGGACCGGCCCGCGTCGGACCGGCCTGCCTCGGCCCGGCCGCTGGGGGGCTCCGTGGCGTTCGCGCCCGGGGTCGGCGGCCCGCGCGACCACAGCCTGGCCGAGTCCTCGGACGACGATCTCGGCGAGGACGACGAGGGTCACTTCGTGCCGCCCGAGCCGCCGCCGCTGCCCGAGGGTGACACCACGGCGAAGTTCGCGTGGCTGGGCGTGCTCGGCGGACCGGTGCTGCTTCTGCTGGCCGTGGTGCTCGGCTGGGACATGACGTGGTGGCTGACGACCCTGAGCATCGGCGGCTTCCTCGGCGGTTTCGCCACCCTGGTCATGCGGATGCGCACGGGCGACGAGGACGACGACGATCCGGGACGCGGCGCGGTGGTCTAGGGCGCGGTGGTCTAGGGCGCGGTGGCCGGGGCGCCGAGGTCGGGCTCTGTCGGGCGGGTCAGGTCGCGGAGGCGGGTACGCGCAGGGCGGTCAGGACCGGGAGGTGGTCCGTGGCCGCCCTCAGGTCGGCCTCGGCCACCCCGGGCAGGCCGAGCGGCACGCCGCAGCCCAGGACCTCGATGCCCTCCGTGACGAACACCGCGTCGATGCGCCGGTCCGGCTCGGTGGCGGGAAAGGTGTACTCACGGCCCCAGGGCTCGGCGGTCCAGCAGTCCCGCAGCCCGTCGCCGAGCCGCCGGAAGGTGCGGCCGCCGGGGCGCTCGTTCAGGTCACCGCCCGCGACCGCGTGCGTCACGCCCAGGGCCTTCAGCCGGTCGAGGAGCAGACCGGCCTGCTCGTGGCGCTCGTCCGGCCGCAGCGAGAGGTGACAGCTCAGGACGCCGACGCGGGCCCCGCCGAAGCGGACCAAGGCGGTGGACAGGCCGCGGCGGTGCTGCCCGGGGGTGAGCGGGAGCAGTACGTCCTCCGTGCGCTCGACGGTGGCGCGCAGGGAGCACAGCAGCGCGGGACCGGCGGCGGTGGCGCCGCCGGAGAGGAGGACCAGCCCCGACGCGGCGGCGAGCCGGGTGAGCTTCTTGCGCCAGCGGAAGAGGCGGGGGGCCTCCTGGAGGAGGACGAGGTCCGGGGCGCAGGCGGCGATCACGCGGGCGAGGGCGTCGGTGTCGTCGCGCATCGAGCGGATGTTGTAGCTGAGGACCCGGATGACGGCGGAACCGTCGGCGTCGGTGCGGGAGTTGGGGAGCGGTTGGAGCGACGTTGCCATGCCGTCAATTTACGGGACCGCACGGCCGGTGCCCCGACGACTCGGGGCGCGAGGCGCACGGCGTCTGCCGTCGGTACGGGGCTTGTCGGGGCGTCGGTAGGGGGCTTGTCGGGGCGTCGATGCGTCGGCGCTGGGCTCGTCGGGGCGTCGGCGCTGGGCTCGTCGGGGCGTCGGGGCGTCGGGGCGACGCCCGCCGGTGCGGGGCTCGACGGGCGCCGGTACGGGGCTCATCGCCCGTCGGTACGGGGCGTGACGCCCGCCGATGCGCGGCTCGGCAACCGCCAGTACAGGACTCAACGCCCGTCGATGCGCGGCTCGACACCCACCGATGCGCGGCTCAACGCCCGTCGATGCGCGGCTCGACACCCACCGATGCGCGGCTCAACGCCCGTCGGTACAGGGCTCAACGCCCGTCCGTACGGGGTGGGACGCGCCCGCGGGGCGCAGCCGTGGATCGGCTCCGCCCCGCGCTCGTCGGTCGGCACACCCCCCGGCACCGGAGGGCGATCGTCACATGATCGGGTCGGGTTCCCTGGCCAGGTCGGCCGCGCCCACCAGGCCGGCCTTGTTGCCCAGCTGGGCGGCGATCACGTCGGCGACCGGACGCCAGTTGCCGCCGACCAGCCACCGCTTGTAGGACTTGCGGATCGGGTCGAGGACCAGGTCGCCCTCGTCGGAGAGGCCGCCGCCGACGATGAAGGCGGACGGGTCGAAGAGCGAGGCCAGGTCCGCCAGCCCGGCACCGGCCCAGCGGGCCAGCTCCCGGTAGGAGTCGACGGCGACGGGGCAGCCCTGCCGGGCGGCGACCGAGATGTGCTTGCCCTCGATGCCGTCGGGGGTGCCGTCGCCGAGCGCGAGCAGCACCTCGGCGCGCTCGGGGGTGGCGTTGGCGCGCTGCTTGGCGTACCGCACGAGGGCGCGGCCGGAGGCGTACTGCTCCCAGCAGCCCTGCGAACCGCAGCCGCACAGCAGGCCGTCCGGCACCATGCGGATGTGGCCGAACTCGGCGGCGACGCCGAAGTGGCCGCGGCGCAGCTTGTTGCCGATGATGATGCCGCCGCCGAGGCCGGTGCCGAGCGTGATGCAGATGACGTTGCGGTGGCCCTTGCCCGCGCCGAACTTGTACTCGCCCCAGGCCGCGGCGTTGGCGTCGTTCTCCACGACGACCGGGAGGCCGACGCGGGCCTCGACCTTCTCCTTGAGCGGTTCGTTGCGCCAGTCGATGTTGGGCGCGAAGTAGACCTCGGAGCGCTGGCGGTTGACGTACCCGGCGGCACCGATGCCCACGCCGACGATCTCGTGCCCGGCCCGTGCGCCCTCCACCGCGGAGGCGATGGCGTCCACGATGCCCTCGGGTGTGCCCGGGGTCGGCACCTTGTGGGTCGAGAGGATGTTGCCTTCCTCGTCGACCACGCCGGCCGCGATCTTCGTGCCGCCGATGTCGACGCCGATGGTGAGTCCCATGAATCCCTCAGTTCGGTCGAGCCCCGCTAAGGCCAACCGTACCCGAGGGGAGTGTCAGTCCAAGTCGATGCGCTGGCCCGGGCCGGTGCCCTCGTCACCGTCGTCACGCCCGTCGGCGCGGCGTTCGTCCAGGTCGCGGGGGTCACGGGGGTCCGTGTCCGCGGTGTTCCCGGCGGCCGCGGTGTCTCCGGCGGTCCAGCGGCTCTCCTGGTTCTGTACGGCGGAACGGTAGGCGGCGAGGAGTTCACCGCCGGCGGCCGCGAGGTGGTCGAAGACGCCCGGGTTGCGCTCGATGACCGGTTCGACGGCGGCCTTGGCCTGCTGGACGACCTGCCGGACCACCTGCTGGGCGGCGGGTCCGGCGACCTGGCCGAGCAGCGGGGACTGGAGGCCGGACAGCTTGTCCGCGACGGTGTCGACGAGCCGGCGCAGCTCCTCGGCGGCCGAGCCGGGCTGCGGCCCGTGCTCGGCGCGGCGGCGGGCCTTCTCCGCCTTCAGGTCCTCGGCACACGCCGTCGCCCAGGCGTCGGCGTCGGTCGCCCGCACCTCGTCGACCGCGTCGGCCTCGTCGGGGCGAGCGGCCTCGGGCTTGGGGAGCTCTTCGCTCATGACGGACTCCTGACTACGGTTCGTCCCTACGACGTTACCCGAACGGACCCGGGGTACGTCCGACGGATCGGGCCACGGCCTCGGGAACAGCCCGGCACCCGCCGCTCCCCCGGCCGCACCGCCGCACCCCCGCACCGGCTCCCGCCGGCGTGCTCCGCCGCACCCAGCCACACGGGCGGGACGCCGCCGGTCCCGCCACCCCCGCCACCCCCGCCGCCCCCGGGCAAACGGGCAGCCGGACAACCGGGCAACCGGGCAACCGGGCAACCGGGCAACCGGGCAACCGGGCTTCAGCGTCCTTGCGGCCACAGCCGCGGGTCCGGTGCGAACCGGACGGCGAGGACGCCCTCCCGCAGCGCGGCCCCGTCGACGGTGCAGCGGCGCAGCGCGGAGGGCAGCGGGACGATGCGGCGGAACGGCCCGGCGGTGACGACCAGTTCGTCACCGCGGCGGACCAGGTCCAGTTCGTCGCGTACGGCGCCGGGCAGCGGGATGTGCCAGACCAGCACGCCGTCCCCGGCCAGCCGGTCGGTGACGGGCCACTCGACCGGGGTGGCGTCCGGGTTGACGCCCGGCGCTGCGAGCGCGGCGAGGTCGTCGGTGCCTCGCGGGTCGTGCCCGAGGTGGGCGAGGGCGCGGACGTCGTGGGTGCCCCGCCACTCCTCCAGTGTCTTGCGCTGCTGCGCGACGGGGCCGGCGAGCCAGCCGCCGCCGGGGGCCGCGTCCTCGGGCAGGACGCGGTTGGCGACCAGCAGGTCGGTGCGCAGGCCGCGCAGGGCGAGGCCGAGGGCGGCGGCGCGGACGGCGTCGTCTCCGGCCGGGCCGGGCTCGGCGACCAGGCGTACGACGGTGCGCCGGTCGGCGAGGACGGCCTCGGCGGCGGCAAGTTCCAGGTCCCAGCGGGCCGCGGCCTCGTACAGCGCCTCGGTGGGCATGGGGACGCCGGCGAGCCGGCCGAGGACGGGGCGCAGGGCGCGGGCCGCCTGCCGCTCGGGCGGGAGCAGGCGGCGCAGGTAGCGGCGCAGCTCCTCGGGCAGGGCGAGCAGGGCGAGGGCGCGGGGCGCGGGCGGGAGGTCGACGACGAGGAGGTCGTGGGCCTCGGCGAGGGAGGCGTCGCGCACGGCGCGCAGCAGGGCGAGTTCGCCGGCGCCGGGGAGCGGGGTGAGCTCCTCGGCGTCGAGGCGGGTGGCGCCGAGGAGGTCGAGGGCGGAGGCGGCGCGGTCCTGGAGGGCGGCGAGACCGTCCCGGAACCCCTGGTCGGCGTCGGGCCGCCAGGCGGTGAGGCGGGGCTCGACACCGACCGGCGCCGGGCCCGTGCGCACGCCGAGCACGGCACCGAGGGTGTCGTCACGGTCGGCGCCGAGGAGCAGGGTGCGGGTCCCCGCACGGGCGGCGGCGAGCGCGGTGGCGGCCGCGACGGTGGTACGGCCGCTGCCGCCGGGCCCCGTGATCAGGATGGTGCGCATGGTGCTGAACGGTACCTTCGCGCACGGCCCGTAAGCCGCCTCCGCGCTGGCCGCCCCCGCGCGGCAGGGCGGGCGGCGGCGGCACGCCGAGGGCCGCGGGGCGGGGCCCCCGGAGTCCCGCACGTCGGGCGGGCCGCCCACGGTCGTCTCCGGGCCGGCACCGCCCGCCCCGGGGCCGGGGTCTCGGCGGCCGCTCCGCGGACTACTTCGCGCCCGACTCCACGCGCTTCTTCAGCCCCGCCAGCGCCCGGTCGGTGATGACCTTCTCGGCCTTGCGCTTGATCATGCCGAGCATGGGGATCTTGACGTCGACCGTGAGCCGGTAGGTGACCTCCGTGCCCGCGCCCGCCGACCGCAGCAGGTAGGAACCGTCGAGGGAGCGCAGCATCTGGGACTTGACCAGGGTCCAGGAGACCTCGTGCTCCCCGGCCCAGGTGTAGGCCAGCGTCTGGTCGTCCTTGATGGCCCCGGCGTCCATGACGAGGCGCACCTGCTCGGCGCGCCCCTGTGCGTCGGTGGCGAGGACCTCGGCCTCCTTCACCTCTCCGGTCCAGTCCGGATAGCGGGCGAAGTCGGCGATCACCGCCATGACGTCGGCCGGTGCCGCCTCGATGGTGATGCTCGAGCTGGTGTGTTCCGCCATCGCCGTGGCTCCTCCGAATGCGGGCCGCTACTGAGGTCGTCGTGCGCCCGTGGCGCGCACGTGTGTGCCGCGTGAAGGCTATCGCGCACGGACCCGGCGATCGTCACCACCTGCCCGCGCAGGTCGGCCGCCGAGGCGCCGGCGGCCCCGGCTCACCACTCCAGCACCCACGGCTTCCCCGTGGACGCGAAGTGCCCCACGTTCACGCACTCGGTCGCCCCGATCCGCATCCGCCGCGCCAGCGGCTGGTGCACGTGCCCGAAGAGCGCGTACCGGGGACGGGTGCGGCGGATCGCGTCCAGCAGCGCCCGGCTGCCCCGCTCGAAGCGCCGCGCCACCGTGTCGTAGACGAGCTCCGGCACGTCCGGCGGGATGTGCGTGCACAGCACGTCCACCTCGCCGACGGCCTCCACCTTCGCGGCGTACTCCTCGTCGTCGATCTCGTAGGGCGTGCGCATCGGCGTGCGCAATCCGCCGCCGACGAAGCCGAAGACCCGGCCGCCGATCTCCACCCGCTCCCCGTCGAGCACGGTGGTGCCGGGGCCGGCGTACTCGCGCCACAGGGGCGGCATGTCGACGTTGCCGTAGGTGGCGTACGTCGGGGTGGGGAAGGCGGCGAACAGCTCGGCGTACTGCTTGCGCACGGCCCCCTCGATCACTGCCTGCCGGTCCCCGCCGACGCCCGCCCACAGCCGGGCCCCGAGCTCCCGTGCCTCGGCGAAGCGGCGGGCGGTGCGCAGCTCGACGATGCGGTCGGCGTTCGCGACGCCGAACAGGTCGGGGAAGATGCCGCGCGAGTGGTCGGCGTAGTCGAGGAAGAGGACCAGGTCCCCGAGGCAGACGAGGGCGTCCGCGCCCTCGCCGGCCCGTGCCAGGTCGCGGGCGTTGCCGTGGACGTCGCTGACCACGTGGACGCGGGTCGTCGTGTTGCCGGGCGGTGTGGGTGACATGGCGATCAAGCGTAAGCAGGGCGTGCCTCTTGTGAACAGTGGCGGCCGGACCTGCGGTTACTGGCTGGTCGGTTGATCCGTCGACTACTCTGCGCGAAGGAAACCCCTTCCGTGTGACGCAGCGAACATCTCGCGGGGACCCCCTGTCGGAGAAGCCATACCGGCGGGTAACGTCCGGGCAGTCCAGTCGTGCTCTGGATTTCAACATGTGAATCCACGAGTACTTGCCCGAGCCTTGGACCGCACCGTCGCATCACACAGTGTCGTGGCGCCGGCGCCCTATGAGGAGCAGCAGTCTTGCGCGAGTTCAGCCTTCCGGCTTTGTACGAGGTCCCTGCGGACGGAAACCTGACCGACATCGTCCGCAGAAACGCCGCGCAGCATCCGGACGTCGCCGTCATCTCCCGCAAGGCGGGCGGCGCCTGGCAGGACGTGACCGCCCGGGCCTTCCTCGGCGAGGTGCAGACCGCGGCCAAGGGGCTCATCGCCTCCGGCGTCCAGCCGGGCGACCGCGTCGGTCTGATGTCCCGTACGCGCTACGAGTGGACGCTGCTCGACTTCGCGATCTGGAGCGCGGGCGCGATCACCGTGCCGGTGTACGAGACCAGCTCGCCCGAGCAGGTGCAGTGGATCCTCAGCGACTCGGGCGCGACGGCGTGCCTCGTGGAGTCGGCCGGCCACGCCGCCGCCGTCGAGTCGGTGCGTGAGCAGCTGCCCGCCCTCAAGCACGTCTGGCAGATCGACGCCGGGGCCGTGGAGGAGCTGGGGCGCCTCGGCCAGGACGTCACCGACCAGGCCGTCGAGGAACGCGGCTCGATCGCGAAGGCCGACGATCCCGCGACCATCGTCTACACCTCCGGCACGACCGGCCGCCCCAAGGGCTGTGTGCTCACCCACCGCAGCTTCTTCGCCGAGTGCGGCAACGTCGTCGAGCGGCTGCGCCCGCTGTTCCGCACGGGCGAGTGCTCCGTCCTCCTCTTCCTCCCGCTCGCCCACGTCTTCGGCCGCCTCGTCCAGGTCGCGCCGATGATCGCGCCGATCAAGCTGGGCTGCGTACCGGACATCAAGAACCTCACCGACGAGCTGGCCGCGTTCCGGCCGACGCTGATCCTCGGCGTGCCGCGCGTCTTCGAGAAGGTCTACAACTCGGCGCGTGCCAAGGCGCAGGCCGACGGCAAGGGCAGGATCTTCGACAAGGCCGCCGACACGGCGATCGCGTACAGCAAGGCGCTGGACACCCCGTCGGGCCCGTCCGTCGGCCTGAAGATCAAGCACAAGGTCTTCGACAAGCTGGTCTACGGCAAGCTCCGCACGGTCCTCGGCGGACGCGGCGAGTACGCCATCTCCGGCGGCGCCCCGCTCGGCGAGCGCCTCGGCCACTTCTTCCGCGGCATCGGCTTCACCGTGCTGGAGGGCTACGGCCTGACCGAGTCCTGTGCGGCCACCGCCTTCAACCCCTGGGACCGGCAGAAGATCGGCACGGTCGGCCAGCCGCTCCCGGGCTCCGTGGTGCGCATCGCGGACGACGGGGAGGTGCTGCTGCACGGCGAGCACCTGTTCAAGGAGTACTGGAACAACCCGGGCGCGACCGCCGAGGCGCTGGCCGACGGCTGGTTCCACACCGGTGACATCGGCACCCTCGACGAGGACGGCTACCTGCGGATCACCGGCCGCAAGAAGGAGATCATCGTCACCGCCGGCGGCAAGAACGTCGCCCCGGCCGTGATCGAGGACCGCATCCGCGCGCACGCGCTGGTCGCGGAGTGCATGGTGGTCGGCGACGGGCGCCCCTTCGTGGGCGCGCTGATCACCATCGACGAGGAGTTCCTCGACCGCTGGTGCGCGGACCACGGCAAGCCGGCCGGTTCGACGGCGGCCTCGCTGCGGGAGGACGCGGACCTGCTCGCCGCGGTCCAGTCGGCCATCGACGACGGCAACATGGCGGTGTCCAAGGCGGAGTCGGTGCGGAAGTTCCGGGTGCTCTCGGCCCAGTTCACGGAGGACTCCGGGCATCTGACGCCGTCGCTGAAGCTCAAGCGCAACGTCGTGGCGAAGGACTACGCGGAGGAGATCGAGGCGCTCTACGCGAAGTAGGCGGGCGGGGGCGTCTGTCGGGGCGCCCCTGGTCCACCGCGGGCGGGTGCGGGGTCGGCGGGGTCGCTCACGCGGTTCCCCGCGCCCCTGGCGGCACGCGGGCCGCCCTCCGTCACAGCAGTGCCTTCAGGTTCTCCGCCAGCAGGTCCCAGCGCCACTTCTCCTCGACCCAGGCCCGGCCCCGCTCCCCCATGCGGCGGCGCAGTTCCCCGTCGCCGAGGAGGGCGACGATGCGGTCGGCGGCCTGCTCCTCGCAGTCGCCGCGCACGACCCACCCCGTCTCCCCGTCGAGCACCGCGTCGGGAGCCCCGCCGGAGTCACCGGCGACCACGGGCAGGCCGGTCGCGGAGGCCTCCAGGTAGACGATCCCGAGCCCCTCCACGTCCAGCCCGCCCCGCCGGGTCCGGCACGGCATGGCGAAGACGTCCCCGGCGCCGTAGTGCGCGGGCAGTTCGGACCAGGGCACGGCGCCGGTGAAGCGGACGGAGGCGTCCACCGCGGTCTCCCGGGCGAGCCGGCGCAGCTCCTTCTCGTAGGGTCCGCCGCCGACGATCAGCAGGACGGCGTCCGGCTCGGCCGCCAGGATGCGCGGCATCGCCCGGATCAGGGTGTCCTGGCCCTTGCGCGGCACCAGCCGGGAGACGCACACGACCACGGGCCGCTCGGTCAGTCCGAGCCGGGCCCGCACCTCGTCACCGCCGCTGGCCGGGTGGAAGGTCTTCTCGTCGACGCCGGGCGGCAGCTGCGTCATCCGTGCGGCGGCCTCGGGGGTGAGCGCGCCCGCGATCCGCGAGCGCGTGTACTCCCCGAGGTAGGTGATCGTGTCGGTCGACTCCCCGATCCGGCGCAGCAGCTGCCTGGCGGCGGGCAGCTGGGCCCACCCGGCCTCGTGGCCGTGGGTGGTGGCGACGAGCCGCTCGGCCCCCGCCCTGCGCAGCGCGGGCGCCATCAGCCCGAGGGGCGCCGCCGCCCCGAACCACACCGACGTGCACCCGTGCTCGCGCAGCAGCCCCACGGCCCGCCGGGTCACGGCCGGCGTCGGCAGCAGCATCGTCGTGCGGTCCCGTACGACGGTGAAGGGCTGCTCGGCGTCGAAGGCGGCGGTGGCCTCGACGCCCTCGCGGCTCCGCTTCCAGGTGGAGGCGTAGACGACCAGCCGCTCGGGGTCCAGCCGCAACGCCATGTTGTGCAGGAAGGCCTGGATGCCCCCCGGACGGGGCGGGAAGTCGTTGGTCACGATCAAGGTCTTGCGCACGCCGCCGACCCTACCGAACCCGCCGCGCGGGGCGGGGCCCGGCCGCTCCTGTGGCACGCGCGCAGGTGTCCGGGTCATCATGGCCGCAGAGCAGGCGGAGCGGACAGGGCACGGCACGCGGACGGGCAGGGAGCACGTGGAGACGACGGACGCGAGGCGCCCCGCGGCGCGCCTGCTGACGGCCTGGGGAGCCACGCGACTGGTCCTGCTGCTGTTCGTCCTGAAGGTACTGGTCTTCCCCGGCCCGGACGTCACCAGCGACGTGTCCGTCATCTACCGGGACTGGGCCGACGTCCTGCGCACCGGAACGTTTCCGCTGAACGACGTCACCTGGCAGTACCCGCCCGCGGCGGCCCTCGCGATGCTCTCCCCGGGGCTGCTGCCCTTCCTGGAGTACGCGACGGCGTTCTTCGTCCTGGCCTGCGTCACCGACCTGGCCGTCCTCGCCCTGCTGTGGCACGCGGGCCGGGGCTCGGGGCGCTCACCGCGCGGTGCGTGGGTGTGGGTGGCGGGCGTGCCGCTGCTCGGTCCGACGGTGTACGCCCGCTACGACGTGATGGTCACCGCCGTCGCGGTGGCCGCGCTGCTCGCCGCGGGCAGGCATCCGCGCCTGGCGGGCGCCCTGGCCGGGTTCGGCGCGCTGCTCAAGGTGTGGCCGGCTCTGGTGCTGGTCGGCATGCGCGGGCGGGTCCCCTGGGCCGCGGCCGCGGTGGCCGCCGCCGTGTCGGCCGTGCTGTTCGCCGTGAGCATGCCCGGGGCGTTCGCCTTCCTGACCTTCCAGCGCGAGCGGGGCACCGAGGTGGAGTCGCTGGGCGCACTGGTCTTCCACGTCGCCCGGCACTTCGGCTGGGACGGCGAGGTGCTGCTCCACTACGGCTCGGTCGAGTTCCTCGGTCCCCACGTGGGCGCGGTGAGCACGGCCGCCCTCGTGCTGAGCGCCCTCTCGTTCGGCTGGCTGCTGCTGTGGCGGCTGGCGGCCTCGCGTTTCGCGGCGCACACGGCGGCGGACGCGGCCTTCGTGGCGGTGCTGGTGTTCACCGTCACCAGCCGGGTGATCAGCCCGCAGTACATGGTGTGGCTGATCGGCCTGGCCGCGGTCTGCCGGTGCTTCCGGGCGAGCCGGATGCGGGTGCCGGCCGCGCTGGTGCTGGCGGCGAGCCTGGTGACGGTGCTGGAGTTCCCCGTGCTCTTCGGGTACGTCGTCGCGAGCGATCCGCTCGGCGTCGCGCTGCTGGCCCTGCGCAACGGCCTGCTGGTGGCCGCGGCGCTCCTCGCGGCCCGCGCCCTGTGGCGCGACACGGCCGCGCGCACCGCCCGCGAGCGGACCGTGTCCACCGGCCCGCTCAGCCGAACTCCGTCCGCAGATACTCCCGCCACCGCGCCGTGAACTCCTCCGGCGTGCTGCCGAGCACCTCGTCCGTCGCGTCCTCGACCGCGCCCGCACGCTCGTCGTGCGCGCCCACGGCCCGGTAGAAGGCGTCCAGCCGGTCCTCGCCCCACTGGTCGGCGATCATCCGGCAGGCCAGCCAGCCTCCCTCGTAGGCCCGGGCCAGCTCGTCCGCGTCGGCGGTGAAGCCGAAGTCCTCGTCCGTCGGCAGCCGGGCGGGCACACGGCCCTCGGACACTGCGCGGGCCAGTTCGGGAGCCGCCTGGGCGGGCGTGCGTCCGCCGTCGCGGTAGCCGACCCAGTCGGCGTAGCCCTCGGAGAGCCACAGCGGGGTGGCGGAGGTGGTGTCCGCGCGGGTGGCGACGTGGGTGGTCTCGTGGGTGAGCACGACCTGTCTGCCGAGGCCGCCGAGCAGTCCGTACGCGTCGGGGTTGACGATGATCCGGTCCGCGGGCGCCCGCTCCCGGCCACCCGTCTCTCCGGTGGTGACCGCGGCGATGCCCCGGTAGGAGGAGGCGGGCGAGCCGAGCAGGCCCGCCATGCCGTCCAGCGACTTCGGGACCAGGACGACGACCCGCCGGGCCCAGTCGCCGTCCCAGGCCCGCGTCACGGCGGGCACCGCCCGGTCGGCGAGGTCGGCGAAGCCGCGCAGCGTCCCGGTGGACTGCCCGACGCCGAGCACGAGGCTGTGCGCGCCCCGGACGGCCCGGACCGGGCCCTGGTCCCACGGCTGCTGACCGGAGTCCTCGGCGGGCCGCTCGGACTCGACGGTCCACCGCCCGCCGGCGTCGTCCCGGCTCAGCCGCACGGTGCGGCCGGCGGTCACGGCACCCCGGTCGTAGCCCTCGACGCGGTAGCTCAGCTCCACGTCGGCGGTGGCCGTGTCGCCGGTGCGGTCGACGTCCGTCACGCGGTACGCGAACGCGGCCAGCGGCACCTCGCTCAGGTTGTCGAAGCCGCCCGCGGCGCCCGTACCCGCGTAGGCGGCCCGGTCGTGGTCCAGGACGGCGGCCGCGCGACGGTCCAGCACCCCCTGCACCTCGGCCCGGGCCGGGTCGGCGGCGGTCCGGCCGCCGCAGGCCACGAGGGAGACGAGCAGCAGGCACAGCGCCACCACCGAGGAACCCGACACCCGCCTTCGACCGGCCATCTTCCCGATCGTACGGGCGTCGCGCCGCGGGCGGCGGCCGACCGGAGCACCTCGGGCACCGCGAAGGTCACACCGCTCCGGCCGGGCGGATCACACGCGGGTGACCGAGGACACCGGCATCATGCCGACCGGGTCGTAGCGCACGGGGGCGCCGGGGTAGGGCGCGTGGATCACCTGGCCGTCGCCGACGTACATGCCGATGTGGCTGGCGTCGTCCCGGTAGGCGACCAGGTCGCCCGGGCGCGCGTCGGCCAGGGAGACCTGCCGGCCCGCGCCCGACTGCGCCTGCGAGGTGCGCGGCAGACCGACCCCGGCCTGCGCGTACGACCACTGGGTCAGGCCCGAGCAGTCGAATCCGCCGGGGCCGTTGGCGCCCCAGACGTAGGGCTTGCCGAGGGCGGAGCGGGCGGCGGCGACGGCGGCCGCCGCGCGGCCGGAGGCGGGACCGGACGCGCCGGGGGCGGGCAGGCCGGTCCGGCCGGAGCGGGAGCCGCGGTCGTAGGCGGCGCGTTCCTCGTCCGGCAGCGAGTCGAGCAGCTCGCGGGCCTCGGCGAGCTTGCGCTCCACGGTCCTCTTGTGGGCGGCGACGGCCTTGCGGCCCTTCTCCAGCTCGATGAGTTTCCGCCCGGCCTCCGCACGGTCCTGGGCGAGGTCGCGCAGGGCGGCCTGGAGCTCCCTGAGCTCTCCTGCCTGGTGGGTGGTGATCCGGTCCAGCACGGAGGCCTTGTCCAGGTAGTCCTCCGGGTCGGCGGAGAGCAGCAGCGCCAGCGACGGGTCGATGCCGCCGGAGCGGTACTGGGCGCCGGCCAGGGAACCGAGCGCCTCCCGCATGGTGTTGATCCGCTCCTGCTGCCGGGCGATCGCGTCCTGCGCGGTGCCGATCTCCTCGCGCAGGGCGTCGGTGCGCGCGTCGGCCTTGTTGTAGGCCTCGGTCGCCTGCTCGGCCTCCGTGTGGAGCCGTTCCACCTCCGCCCGCCGGTCGTCGTGCGGGGCGGCCGTGGCCGGTACGGCGCCGAGGACCGCGGCGGCGACGGAGAGGAGGCCGACGGCGACGGTGGCGCCGCGGTCGGACCCGGATGGTGCAAGGCGGCGATGGGACCCCACGGGAAGCCGCACTCCTTCCGCTGACGGACAGGGAAACGCGGCAGACAGTAACCCCGCGGCGGGGCACCGGCCAACGACCTACGGCGGCCCGCAGCACGACGCCCCGCCGCTGACGCAGGTCACCGGCGGGGCGGGGGGTCGGAGCGCCTCACCGTAGTTCGCCCGAACGGGCGGTACGACGGGGGCGACTTCGAGGTCGGGCGTGACGTCGGGTCAGACCCGCACGCCGAACATGAAGGGACCGCCGATGGTGCCCATCGACTCGTAGCGGACGACCGTGCCGGTGCGCGGCGCGTGCAGCACCTGGCCGTTGCCGGCGTAGAGGCCGACGTGGTGCAGGTCGTTGAAGAAGAAGACGAGGTCGCCGACCTGGAGGTCGCTCATCGAGGAGATCCGCGTGCCCGCGCCGGTCTGCGCCTCGGACGTACGCGGGATGCCGACGCCGGCCTGCGCGTAGGCCCAGGAGGTCAGGCCCGAGCAGTCGAAGGAGGACGGGCCGGTGGCGCCGTAGACGTAGGGCGTGCCGATCTTGCTCTGGGCGGCGGCGAAGGCGGCGGCGGCCCGGCCGGAGGCGGGGGTGCCGGTGCCGGACAGGACCTGGCGCTCGCTGCTGCGGGTGGAGCGCTGCTCCTCGGCCTGGAGGGCGGCCTTCTCCTGCGCGGTGAGGCTGTTGAGCAGCTTCTGCGCGGAGGAGAGCTTGCCCTGGACCTCCTTCTTCTTCTTGCCCAGCTCGGTGCGGGTGGAGGCGAGGTCCTTGAGCTTCTCGGTCGCCTCGGAGCGCTGCTGGGAGAGGTCCCGCTGCTTGGTCTGGATCTTCTTCAGCGCCTCGACCTGCTGACCGCTCAGCTGGTCGAGCGTGGAGGCCTTGTCCAGGTAGTCGTCCGGGTCGGCGGAGAGGAAGAGCTGGAGGGAGGGGTCGATCCCGCCGGAGCGGTACTGGGCGCTGGCCATCGAACCGAGGCCGTCGCGCAGCTCGTTGAGCTCCTCCTGGCCGCGGGCGACGTTGTCCTGGATGGTGGAGATCTCCTTCTGGAGCTTCTCCTGCTTCTCCTTGGCGCCGTTGTACTTCTCGGTGGCCTGCTCGGCCTCCTGGTAGAGCTTGTCGACCTTGGCCTTGACCTCGTCCTTGCTCGGCTTCTCGCTCGGGGCGGCGTTGGCGGCCTGGGAGCTGAGAGCGACAGCGGCGGCAGCGGCGGTGGTGAGCACGGTCACGCGCGTGCGGCTCGGCTGCTTGGGACGACGGTGGGACGCCACGGAGACGAGCTCCTTCTTGAGAGGGATCACCCGTTCGAGGGTTCGATGGCTGACCCTAGTGACCTACTCGTGATGAGTTCAAATCCTCCGCCGAAAAATCCCGGTTA
This sequence comes from Streptomyces ambofaciens ATCC 23877, assembly GCF_001267885.1. NCBI lineage: Bacteria > Bacillati > Actinomycetota > Actinomycetes > Kitasatosporales > Streptomycetaceae > Streptomyces > Streptomyces ambofaciens. The sequence continues at coordinate 2,326,314 of NZ_CP012382.1, forward strand.
CGCACCGCATTCTTTGCCGTAACTCACATGCAGTAATCCCCACTTGACACTACGTTGCGTGACGGTTCCGTCAATTCAGGCATAGAGCGCCTACGTTGCGGTTGCCACGAAAGTGAACCAGGAGGTCAGGAAAGCCGCTTGAGGAGCACCGCCGACGCCACCGGGCGTGCGCCCGCGCGCGCCACCCCGTCGGCGACCTCGCGGTCGGTGGAGACGACGATGACCGGCCGGCCCGGCGGCTCGGCCCGCACCAGTTGACGGATCAGCTCGTCGGCGGTGACGCCGGGTTTGGAGAACAGCACCCGCACCCCGCGCGGCGGTGCGAGCAGCACCGGCGCGACCAGTTCGGCGCCGTCGAAGACGCAGGTCATCTCGGCGCCCGTCTGCGCGGCGAGCTGCGAGAGCTGGCCGAGCAGGCGCAGCCGCTGCTTCTCCAGCGGCATCTGCGGATAGCCGGTCTTGGTGACGTTGTAGCCGTCGACGACCAGGTGCGCCTGGGGCAGCGCGAGCAACTGGTCGAGGATGGCGGGGTCGTTCTCGGACAGGGCGCGCGCGGCGATGTCCTTCGGCGTCATGCGCCCGGGTTCCACGGCGTCGACGGTCTCGGCGGGCCGCACCGACACCGGGGGCAGCGCGAGTTCCCGGCGCAGCCCCTGGGTGGCGTCCAGCAGGGTGTCCAGCAGCAGCCGCACCCGCATGTCCTCGACGCTGCGTCCCTCGCGGGCCGCCTTGCGGGTGGCCTCCAGGGCGGCCTCCGCCTCCCCGAGGCGGGTCTTGAGCCGCCGGGACTCGCTCTCGGCCGCGGACACCTGGGCGTGCGTCTCGGCGCGGACGGCCTCGACCTCGTCCCGCACCTTGCGCAGGGCCGCCTCGCCCCGCTTGACGTCGCTGAGGGCGGAGCGCAGCTTGCGGTGCAGCGACTCGGTCTCCTTCTTCGCCGCGTCCAGCTCGGCACGGAGCCGCTCGGTCTCGGACCTGGTGTGCTCCCGGGCCCGGGCCAGCTCCGCGTGCAGCCGCTCCAGCTCCGCGCGGCTCTCCTCGTCGGCGCGCTCGGCGTCCGCGCGCTGCGCCTCCTCGCCGGCGGCGGTCACCAGCTTCACCCAGCCGTGCGGCCGCAGTACGTAGGCCGCGGCCGCCACGTCGAGCGGGTCCGCGGCCGGTGGGGGCGAGCCGGAGTCCAGGGCACCGGCCAGTTCCGGCTGGGCCTCTCTGAACTTCTCGCCGATGCGCTGGCGGAACAGGGTGTCGGTCTCCACGGCGGCGGCCATCGCGTTGCCGGCGAACTTGGCCCTGCGGTTCGGGGCGAACCGGGCGTACTGTCTCAGCTGTGCGGGCAGCTCGCCGAGCGTGAGTCCGCCGAAGCCGTCGGACACGATCTGCACGACCCTGCGGCGCACGCCGTCGGGCAGCGGACGGTCGAGCACCTCGGCGGCGCCGTCGCCCGGCCCCCCGCCTTGTGTCTCCACCATCCGTCACCCCAATGTCTCAGGGCGACCCCGCTGCGGGATCGCCTGGTGCGGGGCCGCTCCCGTCAGGAGGCGGCACCCGGCCTGTCCACGAGTTCCACCTGGTCCACGGCGTTGCACCAACGGCACCGCACCGACTCGATGGTCTCACTGAGCACCTCGCGCTCCTCGACCTTGGGCTCACCGGCCAGGTCGAGGTGCACGTACTCGACGACCTTCGAGGCCCGGGTCACGTCGAAGCGGGTGAGGTTGCCGCAGAGGGTGCAGCGCCACCGCGTCGTGTCGGTCGGCAGGGGAACCGTCATCGTGGCTGTTCGCTCTCTTCCAGTGTCGGTGACGCGCCGGGCTCCCCCGGCGCGTATGGCTCGTAACCCTACGGCCTGGCGGGTACCCGACGCCCGCGTGTCCACGGCGGCGAGGCGGTATGGGCGGTCGCGTCCCGTTACGTCATGCTCTGTGTCCATGATCCGCAACTGGAGCACGGCGGCCCGCTGGAGGGTCAGGTCACTCGGCACGGCCCGCGCGCCCCGCACCGCCCGCGGCCGGACGGCGCCGGTGACGTACGGGCTGATCACGCTGTGCTGTGCCCTGTTCCTGCTCAGCCCGGCGGCGGGCCTCAACCCGGCGTACGGCACCGGTGACGAGCTGCTCGCCGCTCAGCGTGCCTATTTCCGGCGCTGGGGCGTGATCCCCGCAGAACTGTTCGAGGACTCCCCCGGATCGGCGCTCACCCCCGCCACGGCGCTCTTCGTCCACGGCAGCTGGGTGCACCTGCTGGGCAACATGCTCTTCCTCTACGTCTTCGGCGCGATGACCGAGGAACGGATGGGCAGGCTCCAGTTCACCCTCTTCTACCTGGGCTGCGGCTACCTGGCCCTGCTCGGCTACGCGGGCGCCAACGCCCACTCCCAGCAGTCCCTGGTCGGCGCCTCGGGGGCGATCTCCGCGATCCTCGGCGCGTTCCTCTTCCTCTTCCCGCGGGCCCGGGTGACCAGCCTGCTGCCCTTCCTCTTCTTCCTGCCGCTGCGGTTCCCCGCCTGGATCGTCCTGCCGTTCTGGGCCGGCCTGCAATGGATGGCGGCGGGGCGGGCCGGCGACGGCCCCGGGGTGGCCTACCTCGCGCACCTGGTGGGCTTCGGGCTGGGCTTCGTCTTCGCCTGGGTGCGGTTCGGGCGTACGACTAGAGTGAAGAGCGTTCCAGTGGCGGCGCCCGAGGGAGAGAACCAGCCGTGATCAGCGCGATCGTCCTCATCAAGACCAGCGTGGACCGCATCCCCGAGATCGCGGAACGGATCGCCGCGCTGGAGAACGTCACGGAGGTCTTCTCCGTCACCGGCACCTACGACCTGATCGCGATGGTGCGGGTGGCCCAGCACGAGGACCTGGCGGAGGTCATCCCCGGCCGGATCAGCAAGATCCCGGGTGTGGAGGGCACGGACACCCACGTGGCGTTCCGGACGTACTCCCAGCACGACCTGGAGGCGGCGTTCGCCATCGGGCTCGACAACTGACGTCGGCCCGGACGCGGATGAAGAGTTCTTCATCCCGGACTCATCCGGATCGCCGGGTACCGGGCGCAGGATCGGGGACATGGTCTTCTCACGCCGGATGGCGGCCCTGGCGGCCGTCGTCCTGATCCCGCTCGGCATCGCCGCGACCAGCTTCGCCCTCACCGACAGTCCGCAGGAGCCCAAGGTCCCGTCCAAGGTGGAGCTGGAGAGCGGCTCCCCCACCCCGTCGCCCACCTCCTCCTCGCCCGAGCCGACGCCCAGCGACCAGGTGGTGACCCGGCCACCGGTGACCGACAGCCCCCCGGATGACGACGATGACGACGACCGAGGCCAGGACACCGACGACGGAGCCGCCGGCACGGCCGCCGACGACGGACCCGGCGACGACGGCTGACCGCGAGCGCCGCCGGATCTCGGCCCGTGTCCGCATCCTGCTCTGGCTGCTGCTCGTGATGGCCGTCGCCCTCGCCTCGGTGGCCGCGACCACCCGCTCGATCCTGCTGCGCGACACCGACCAGCGGATCAACGGCCTGCTCGCGCAGGAGGCGGGCGAGTTCGCCAACTTCGAGGAACAGGGCTTCGACCCGGAGACCGGCCGGCCCTTCACCGACCCCGGGCGGCTGCTGCGCGTCTTTTTGGAGAGGCAGTACGCCGACCTGGACGAGGAGCTGGTCGGTCTGGTCGGCGAGGTGGGCAGCAGGCCGACGCAGATCATCCAGCAGCGGGAGATCCCGGTCGCCCTGCCCCTGCACGAGGACGCCGACGCCCGGCGCCGCATCTACGCCTCGCCCGACTCCACCGGCACCCTGGAGCGGCCGGAGGGGGAGATCCGCTGGGCCAAGGTCACCGTGGCCCGGTACGGCGGCGAACCGGCGGCCGCCTTCGTGGTCGCCTTCCACCCCGGGCGGGAACAGGCCCGCGCCGACGAGGTGTTCCGCGTGCTGCTCGCCATCTCCGGCGTCGCCCTGCTGATGACGACGGGCATCGCCTGGGTGGTCGCGGGCCGCATCCTCAAGCCGGTGCGACTGGTGCGCGCCACGGCCGCGCAGCTCACCGAGCAGGACCTGACCCGGCGCATCCCGGTGCACGGCCACGACGACGTGGCCGCCCTGGCCGAGACGTTCAACGCCATGCTCGACCGGCTGGAACGCGCCTTCGCCGCCCAGCGCAGGTTCGTCGACGACGCGGGCCACGAACTGCGCACCCCGATCACCATCGTGCGCGGCCACCTGGAGCTGATGGGCGACGACCCGGCCGAGCGCGAGGAGACGGTCCGCCTGGTCACCGACGAACTGGACCGGATGAGCCGCATCGTCGAGGACCTGCTGCTGCTCGCCAAGACCGAACGCCCCGACTTCGTCACCCCGGAGCCGGTGCAGCTCGCCGAACTCACCGCCGACGTCTACGTCAAGGCCCGCACCCTCGGCGACCGCGACTGGGTGCTGGACGGCGTCGCCGACCGCGAGGCCCGCCTCGACCCCCAGCGGATCACACAGGCCATGGTGCAGCTCGCGCAGAACGCCGTGCAGCACACCACCACCGGCCAGACCATCCGCATCGGCTCCCGCGCCGACGGCACCCGTGTCGAGCTGTACGTCGCCGACTCCGGCCCCGGGGTCCAGCCGCAGGACGCCGAGGTCATCTTCGAACGGTTCCGGCGCGGCACGGCCCGGCGCGGGGTGCGCGGGACCGGCGCCGGGCTCGGGCTGTCGATCGTCAAGGCCATCGCGGAGGGGCACGGCGGGCGGGTCGCCCTGCGCACCACCGAGGGTGGCGGCGCCACCTTCGTCCTGACACTGGACTGATTTCCGGAAGAGGCACGTCCATGAACCGCATCCTCATCGTCGAGGACGAGGAGCGCATCGCCTCCTTCGTCGAGAAGGGCCTGCGCGCCAACGGCTTCACCACCACCGCCGTCGCCGACGGCGACTCCGCCTACGAGTACGCGCTCACCGGCGGCTTCGACCTGGTCGTCCTGGACATCGGGCTGCCCGGCCGGGACGGCTTCACGGTCCTGCGCGAGCTGCGCGAGTCCCGGGTGACGACCCCGGTGATCGTGCTGACCGCCCGGGACTCCGTACGGGACACGGTGGCCGGCCTGGAGGGCGGCGCCGACGACTGGATGACCAAGCCGTTCCGCTTCGAGGAACTGCTCGCCCGGGTCCGGCTCCGGCTCCGTACGGCGGCCAGGGCACCGGAGGTGACGGTGCTCAGGTCCGGCGACCTCTCCCTGGACCTGCGCACCCGCCGGGCCCGAGCCGCGGAGCGGACGGTGGACCTGACGGCCCGTGAGTTCGTGCTGCTGGAGCTGTTCCTGCGGCATCCGGGGCAGGTCCTGTCCCGGGAACAGATCCTGTCCCACGTGTGGGGCTACGACTTCGACCCCGGCTCCAACATCGTCGACGTGTACGTGCGGGCGTTGCGCAAGAAGCTGGGGGCGCAGCGGGTGGAGACGGTGCGGGGCATGGGGTACCGGCTGCCGGGCTGAGGCGCGTCCCCGCGCCTCGGGCGGGCTGACCGGCTTTTGTGTGAAGTTTCCTTCATGTCGGGCTCATTGGAGGCTCACCGCCCGGGAGAACCCTCGATGACGTGACGTTGAACCTCCGCCTCGCGGCGGCCCTGTGCGTGGCGCTGTCCCTGTGCGCGCTGCTGGCGGTCCCCGCCAACTTCCCCGCCCTCGGCGGCGACGCGCGCCTCACCCTCGCCGTCTTCGCCCTGGCCACCTGCGCCTGGATCGGTACGCCGATCGACGACACGTACATCGCGCTGGGCGCCGGTCTCGCGCTCACGGCGACCGGCGTGATCAGCAGCGACACCCTCTTCGGCACCCTCGGTGACGCCACGGTGTGGCTGCTGATCTGCGCCTTCGTGCTGGCGGCGGCGGTGGCCCGGACCGGGCTCGCCGGACGCGCGGCGGTCTTCCTGGTCGGCGGGGCGCGCAGCGTACGGCAGTTGGTGCACCTGACGACGGCCGCGCTGGTCGTGACCGCGTTCGCGGTGCCGGCCACCTCCGGCCGGGCGGCGCTCGCCCTGCCGGTGTTCCTCGCCCTCGCCAAGGCCCTCGCCGACCGGAAGCGACTGGTCGTGATGCTGGCGCTGCTGTTCCCGACCGTGATCCTTCTGTCGGCGGTGGCGACCCTGATCGGGGCGGGCGCACATCTGATCACGGTGTCGGTGCTGTGGGAGTCGACCGGCGACCGGATCGGCTTCACCCAGTGGCTGCTGCTCGGACTGCCGCTGGCGGTGGCCTCGTCCCATCTGGCCGCCGAGACCGTCCTGCTGACGACGACCCGGCGCGCGGACCGCGAGGGCCCGGTCCACATCACCGCCGAGGAGATACAGCGGCACAGCGAGAGTCCGGTCACCGGTCCCTGGACGCAGGCGGAGAAGCGCTGCGCCCTGCTGCTGGCCACGGTGGTGACGCTGTGGTGCAGCGAGCCCCTGCACCACGTCTCGCCGGCGGTGGTGGCGCTGATCGGCGCGGTCGTCGCCTCCTCCCCCGCGCTCGGCACCGTACGGCTCAAGGACGCCCTGAAGACGGTGCCCTGGTCGCTGCTGCTCTTCATGGCGGCGACCATGGCGATGGGTGTCGCGCTCGCCGACTCCGGAGCGGCGAGGTGGCTGGTGTCGGGGCTGCCCGCGCACGTCACGCCGGCCGTCTTCCTCGGGGTCGTGGTCGCCGTGAGCACGGCCGCCCACCTGGTCCTGCAGTCCCGCTCGGCCCGCTCCTCCGTCCTGGTCCCGCTGGTGATCGCCGCGGCGGTGGGCGCCGGGGTCAATCCGGTCGCCGCCGCCCTCGCGTCCACCGCGGCGGCCGGCTTCTGCCACACGCTGCCGGCCTCCGCCAAGCCGGTCACGCTCTTCTCCGACCTCCCCGGCACCCCCACCTACACCCCGCGCGACCTGCTGCGGCTGTCCGCCGTGCTGGCACCGCTGACCGCCGCGCTCGTGCTGTTCTTCGCCGCCGCCGTCTGGCCGCTGCTCGGCGTACCCGTGACCCGCTGAAGGAGTCTCCATGTCCATGCCGTCCTCCGCGCCCTCCGTGATCCCCGCGGCCTCGGTGACCCCCGCGCCCGCTGGGGCCTCCGCGGCCTCCGTGCCCTCCCCGCTGCACCGTGTCGTCGTCGCTCCCAGCGGCTTCAAGGAGTCCCTGTCCGCCCAGGCCGCCGCCGACGCCATCGCGGCGGGTGTCCGCCGGGTCCTGCCGGCCGCCGAGATCGACAGCATCCCGCTGGTCGACGGCGGCGAGGGCACGGCCGTGACGCTGGCCGCGGCGACCGGGGGGCGGCTGGTGGCGCTGCCCGCCACGGGGCCGGTCGGGGAGACCGTGGGCACCCACTTCGCGCTGCTCGGCGCCCAGGACACGGCGGTCGTGGAGATGGCGGCCGTCGCGGGACTGTCCCTGGTGCCCCGGGCCCTGCGCGACCCGGGCGCCACGACCACGTACGGCGTCGGTGAGCTGATCCGCGCCGCGCTCGACACCGGGGTACGGCGGATCCTGGTCGGCTGCGGCGACTCGGGTACGTCGGACGGAGGCGCGGGCGCGCTCCAGGCGCTCGGGGCCCGGCTGCTGGACGCGGACGGCTTCGCCCTGCCGCCCGGCGGAAGGGAGCTGGTCCGCCTCGCCCGCGTCGACCCCTCCGGCCTGGACCCCCGGCTGAAGGACACCGAGCTGCTGGTGGCCTGCAACCCCTTCAACGTGCTGTGCGGCGAGCGGGGCGTGGCCCGGGTGTTCGGTCCGCAGAAGGGGGCGACGCCCGCGCAGGTCGAGCACCTGTCGGCCGGGCTGGAGAACTGGGCGCGCGTCCTCACCCGCGACCTCGGTGTCACCGGAACCGATCTGCGCGGCGGCCCCGGCACCGGCGCCTCGGGCGGGCTGGGCGCGGGTCTCGCCGCCGTCGGCGCCCGGCTGCTGCCCCGCTTCGAGGTGCTGCTGGACCACCTCGACCTGGACGCCCGCCTCGCCCGCGCCGACCTGGTGCTCACCGCCGAGGGCGCCCTGGACCACCAGACGCCGCGCGGCAAGGTCCCCGCGGAGGTGGCCCGCCGCGCCAAGCTCTACGGCCGTCCCGTCCTCGCCCTGGCCGGCACCCTCGGCGAGGGCGCCCACGAGGTGCCGGGGGTGGACGCCTGCCACGGGATCATGCCGGCCCCGATGGCCCTGGCCGACGCGCTGCTGCGCGCGGCCGAACTCCTCACGGACGCCACGGAGCGGGCACTGCGGATGATCCTGCTGGGGTCGCGGCTGCCGGCGGGCCGGACCGCTCAGGCCGCCGGGACCTCGGCGGCGGAGGTGGTGTCGGGCACGCAGCGCCCGTCCTCGGTGCGGTAGTTCCACCGGGCGCCGTCGCTCACCAGCTCCTTGACGGCGTTCACGAACCGCTCGACGTGCTCGTCCGGGGTGCCCGCGCCGAAGCTGACGCGGATGGCGTTGAGGGACTTCTCCCCGGGCGCGGCCTCGGGGGCACCGCACTCGCCCTGCGTCTGCGGGTCGCTGCCGAGCAGGGTGCGCACCAGCGGGTGGGCGCAGAACAGGCCGTCGCGCACACCGATGCCGTACTCGGCGGAGAGCGCGGCGGCGAAGTGCGAGCTGTTCCAGCCGTCGACGACGAAGGAGAGCACGCCGACGCGGGGCGCGTCGTCGCCGAAGAGGGACAGGACGCGCACCTGGGGCACCTCGGCGAGGCCCTCGCGCACCTTGCCGACGAGGTACTGCTCGCGGGCGACCAGCGTGTCGAAGCCGGCCTCCTCCAGCGCCTTGCAGGCGGAGGCGACGGCGTAGGCGCCGATGACGTTGGGCGACCCGGCCTCGTGCCGCGCGGCGCTCTCGTGCCACTCGACGTCCACGCCGCCGTCGGCGCGCCGGGAGACGCTGCGGCTGGCCCCGCCGCCGGCCAGGTACGGCTCGGCCTCGCGCAGCCAGTCGGCACGGCCCGCCAGCACCCCGGTCCCGAAGGGGGCGTACAGCTTGTGCCCGGAGAAGGCGACCCAGTCGACGTCCAGGTCGGCCACCGAGACGGGGTGGTGCGGGGCGAGCTGGGCGGCGTCCAGCACGATCCGTGCGCCGTGCGCGTGTGCGGCGGCGGCCAGTTCGCGCACCGGCCACAGCTCGCCGGTGACGTTGGAGGCGCCGGTGACGCAGACCAGGGCGGGCCCGTACGGCTCGCGGGCGGCGAGGGCGCGCTCCAGGGTCTCGACGGCCTGCGCGGGGGTGCGCGGGGCGTCGAGGTAGGTCACGTCCGCGTCACTCCAGGGCAGCAGCGAGGCGTGGTGCTCGGTCTCGAAGACGAAGACGCGGCAGCCGGCCGGCAGCGCGGCGGCGAGCAGGTTGAGGGAATCGGTGGTGGACCGGGTGAACACGACCTGGTCGGTGTCCCGGCAGCCGAGGAACCCGGCGACGGTCTTCCGGGCGTTCTCGAACAGGTCGGTCGACAGCTGCGAGAGGTACCCGGCGCCCCGGTGCACGCTGCCGTAGTAGGGGGCGTAGGCGGCGACATCGTCCCAGACCCGCTGGAGCGCGGGCGCGCTGGCGGCGTAGTCGAGCGCGGCGTAGGTGACCTCGCCGCCGGTGACGAGCGGCACGGTGACGTCCCGGCCCAGCACGGGCAGCGGGGCGCAGACGGACGGGTCGGCGGCAACGGTGGAGACGGACATGGCGGTACTCCCGTGAAGGCGGAGGACGTCGCCACGCGAGCGCGTGCGGCTCGAGCGTGGGACGGAAAGGAAAAGGAGGTGCGGAGGCGGGGCTCTGCGGCCCTATCGCATTCGCTGGTTCACGGGAGACTCCCTCGGACGACCCAGGACCCCTGGTTTCGCGAGGGGTCCGCGCTTGCCGCGGACCTTGCTGTCCACGACCTGGTCTTCACCCGGGGCACCCCGCCACGGACGGAGGGTTGCCGGACAGTCGGCCGGGGCCTCATGACTGTCACTCATGACCTGTCGAAAAACCTAGGGGAAAAGATCGGCGCCCCGCAACCCGAGTCCGGATCGCGGGACGCACGTCACACGAGAGGCGGCTACGCGTTGCTCGCGGCCACCCAGCGCTCCAGGGCGCGGCGCGCGGCACCCGAGTCGATCGCCTCGGCGGCCCGGTCCATGCCGGCCCGGATGCGCGCGGTCAGCGGCTCGTCGCCCGGCTCCAGGGCCACCAGGGCCGCCGCCGAGTTCAGCAGCACCGCGTCCCGCACCGGGCCCGTCTCGCCGTTCAGCAGACGTCGGGCGACGTCGGCGTTGTAGGAGGCGTCAGCGCCGCGCAGTGCCTCGACCGGCACCAGTTCGAGGCCGACGTCGCGCGGGTCGAAGGTCTCCTCGGTCACCCGGCCGTCCCGCACGACCCACACCCGGGAGGTGGAGGTCGTGGTCAGCTCGTCGAGGCCGTCGTCGCCGCGGAACACCAGGGACGAGTGGCCGCGTTCGGCGAAGACCCCGGCGATGATCGGCGCCATGCGGGCGTGGGCCACCCCGATGGCCTGGGACTTGACCCGGGCGGGGTTGGTCAGCGGACCCAGGAAGTTGAACACCGTGCGGATGCCCAGCTGGCCGCGTGCCGCCGCCACGTGGCGCAGCGCCGGGTGGAACTTCACGGCGAAGCAGAAGGTGATGCCGGCCTCCTCGGCGACCTCCGCCACCCGCTTCGGCGTCAGCTCCAGATTGACCCCGAGCTTCTCCAGGACGTCGGAGGCACCGGACGCCGAGGAGGCGGCCCGGTTGCCGTGCTTGACGACCTTCGCTCCGGTGCCGGCCACGACGATCGCCGACATGGTGGAGATGTTGACCGTCTTGGCGCCGTCGCCGCCGGTGCCGACGATGTCGACCGTCTCGCCCGGCACCTCGATCACGTTGGCGTGGGCGTACATGGTGCGGACGAGACCGGAGATCTCCTCGACGGTCTCCCCCTTGGACCTGAGGGCCACCGCGAAGCCGGCGATCTGCGCGTCGGTCGCCTCGCCGCGCATGATCACGTCCAGCGCCCAGGCGGTGTCGTCCGCGGACAGGTCCTGGCCGTCCAGCAGTCCGTTCAGCAGGGCGGGCCAGGAGCGGCCCGCCGCGTTGTCGCCTCCAGCGGGGGTCACAGCGCTCATGAGCCGCTCCTGTGTCGTGTGTACTGCGGAAGGAAGGTGTGGTCCCACCCTATCCAGCCCCGGGCACGGCGAAGGGCCCCGTCCGCGGAACGGACGGGGCCCTTCGACCGTGGTGTGGCGACGCTGGAGGGTCAGTGGTGGCCGTGGCCGCTCGTGATCTCCTTGTACTCCTCGACGGTCGGCTTCGGAATCTGCGACTCCTCGCCGTAGTACGACTTGCTGAGCTTGGCGCGGAGCTTCTCGGTGCCCTTGACCTTGCGCTCGACGCCGTTCTCGTCGACCGTCGGGCCGATCTCGACCGGCTTGTACTGCTCGTGAGCCGTGAGGGTGTGCAGCTGCTCCTGGCTGAGCGGCTCGTGGACCTCGATGAACTCACCGTGCGGCAGGCGCTTGATGATGCCCGACTCGCGGCCGTGCAGCACCTTCTCCTTGTCCCGGCGCTGGAGGCCGAGGCAGATCCGCTTGGTGACGATGAACGCGATGACCGGGCCGACGAAGAACGCGATGCGGACGAACCAGGTGATCGCGTTGATCGACAGGTGGAAGTGCGTGGCCCAGATGTCGTTGCCGCCACCGATCAGCAGGATGAAGTACTCGGTGATCCAGGCGACACCGAACGCGGTCCGCGTCGGGGCGTTGCGCGGGCGGTCCAGGATGTGGTGCTCGCGCTTGTCGCCGGTGACCCAGGACTCGATGAACGGGTAGACCGCGATCGCCACCAGGACCAACGGGAAGATCATCAGCGGGACGAACACACCCAGGACCAGCGTGTGACCCCAGAAGTTGATCTCCCAGCCGGGCATCACGCGGATCAGGCCCTCGGAGAAGCCCATGTACCAGTCCGGCTGGGCGCCGGTGGAGACCATGTCCGGCCGGTAGGGGCCGATGGACCAGATCGGGTTGATCGTGGCGATCGCCGAGATGGCGGCGATCACGCCGAAGACCAGGAAGAAGAAGCCTCCGGCCTTCGCCATGTACACCGGCAGCAGCGGCATGCCGACGACGTTCTTGTTGGTCTTGCCCGGACCCGCGAACTGCGTGTGCTTGTGGTAGAAGACCAGGATCAGGTGGCCGACCACCAGGCCGAGCATGATGCCCGGCAGCAGCAGGATGTGGACCGAGTAGAACCGGGCCACGAAGTCGTGGCCGGGGAACTCCCCGCCGAAGAGGAAGAACGAGAGGTACGTGCCGACGATCGGCACGGACAGGATCGCGCCCTCCATGAAGCGGATGCCGGTGCCCGAGAGCAGGTCGTCCGGGAGCGAGTAACCGGTGAAGCCGGTGAACATGCCGAGGACGAACAGCAGGAAGCCGAACAGCCAGTTGATCTCACGCGGCTTGCGGAACGCACCCGTGAAGAAGACGCGCATCATGTGCACGAACATGCCGGCCAGGAAGATCAGCGCCGCCCAGTGGTGGATCTGCCGGATGAGCAGACCACCGCGGACGTCGAAGCTGATGTCCAGCGTCGAGGCGTACGCCTCACTCATCAGCTGGCCCTGCAGCGGCACGTACGAGCCGTGGTACGTGACCTCGTTCATCGAGGGGTGGAAGAACAGCGTCAGGTACACACCCGTGAGGATGATGATGATGAAGCTGTAGAGGCAGACCTCACCCAACATGAACGACCAGTGGTCGGGGAAGATCTTGCGCATGTTGGCCTTGGCCAGGGAGTAGATCCCCAGCCGGCCGTCGGCCCAGTCGGCGACGCGCTCGCCGGCCGGTGCCTTCCCGCGAGAGCGGGGGGCTTCGTTCGCTGTAGTGCTCATCCGCGCTCCCAGAAGGCAGGACCGACGGGCTCTTCGAAGTCGCCGAGCGCTTCGAGGTAACCCTCGTCGTTCACGCCGATGCGCAGCTGCGGCAGGGCGTGACCGGCGGGACCGAAGATCACCCGGGCGCCGTCGGCAAGGTCGAAGGTGGACTGGTGGCAGGGGCAGAGCGCGTGGTGCGTCTGCTGCTCGTACAGGGAGATCGGGCAACCGACGTGGGTGCAGATCTTCGAGTACGCCACGATGCCCTCGTGCGACCACTCGAGCTCGCGCTTGTCCTTGATGGCCTCCGGCTCCAGCCGGATGATCATCAGGGCCGCCTTGGCGATCTCGGTCATGAACTCCTCGTCGTGCTCCTCCAGGCCCTCGGGCATGGCGAAGGTGAGGGAGCCCACCGCGACGTCGGAGGGACGCAGCGGCTCGTGGGTGTTCATGTTGACCAGCAGCTTGCCCTTGGACCACAGGGTGTGGCGGAGCTTGGTCTCGGGCAGCGGACCGAGGTCGCGCAGCAGGACGACACCGGAGAGCGGGACCAGGGTCAGCGCGCCGAACATCGTGTTGCGGATCAGCTTGCGGCGCCCGATGACGGACTCCTTGGCACCCTGCTTGAAGTCCGCGTGGACCTTGGCACGGACCTCGGGCTCCGCCTCGATCGGGTGGCGCTCGTCGGCGATCTCCTCGTCGGACATCAGGGTGCGGGCCCAGTGGACCGCGCCCGCGCCGATCGCGAACAGCGCGACGCCGAGCGTCATGCCGAGCGCGAAGTTCAGCGCACTGATGTGACCGATCGGGAAGATGTAGACCGACTGGTCGACCGGGATCGTCACGAACGCGGCGATGAAGCCGACGGTGGCCAGCATCGACAGCGTGAACAGCAGGGCCACCGTGCGCTCGGACCGCCTGGCGGCCCGCTCGTCGATGTCCTGGACACGGTGCTCGTGGGGCGGCAGCCCCGGGTCGGCGAACGGGTTCTTGTCGTCCGCGACCTTCACCGCGCCGTGCGCGGTGCCCTGCTCAGCGGGCAGGTTCTCTTCTGGAATGTCTTGGCTACTCATGACTTCTTGGCCTTTGCGGTCCGAGCGGCGACCCAGACGGCGACCGCGATCAGCGCGCCCAGTCCGAAGACCCACGCGAACAGACCCTCACTGACCGGGCCCAGTCCGCCGAGGCTGAGGCCGCCGGGGTTCTCGGTGTCGTCGCTGTTGACCGCGTGCAGGTAGGCGATGATGTCCTTCTTGTTCTGCTCGGACATCGTGGTGTCGGGGAAGGAGGGCATGTTCTGCGGGCCGGTCTGCATGGCCTCGTAGATGTGCTTGGGGTCGACATCCTCGAGGCTCGGCGCGTACTTGCCGTGCGTCAGCGCGCCACCCTTGCCGGTGAAGTTGTGGCACTGCGCGCAGTTGTTGCGGAACAGCTCACCGCCCTTGGCGATGTCCGCGCCCTCCGGGCCGTACTTCTCCTCCGACGGGATGGCCGGACCGGCGCCCAGCGACGCCACGAAGGCGGCCAGCTGGTCGATCTCGGCCTGGGTGTAGATCACCTTCTTGCGCGGGACCTGAGCGCCCGGCTGCTGGGCCGGCATGCGGCCGGTGCCCACCTGGAAGTCGACGGCCGCGGCACCGACGCCGACGAGGCTCGGACCGTCGGTGGTGCCCTGACCTCCGGTGCCGTGGCAGCTGGCGCAGCCGACGGCGTAGAGCTTCTTGCCCTCTTCGATGGCGAGGGACTGGGCGGTTTCATCGGCCTGCGCCTTGCTCGCGGGTGCGAACGCGGCGTACAGCCCCCCTGTGCATGCCAGCGCGAGGAGTAGGACGACGAGCGCCGCCAGCGGGTGGCGTCGTCGTGCGGAGAGCTTTTTCACGGATTACCCCGGTGTCAGGATCTTCTGCGTCGATGCTTCTGGTATTGGGCGGGTGCGTGCCGCGACTACTTGATCATGTAGATCGTGGCGAAGAGGCCGATCCAGACGACATCGACGAAGTGCCAGTAATAGGACACGACAATGGCCGCGGTCGCCTGCTCGTGGGTGAACCTCCGGGCCGCGTAGGTGCGGCCGAGGACCAGCAGGAAGGCGATGAGGCCGCCCGTCACGTGCAGTCCGTGGAAGCCGGTGGTCAGGTAGAACACCGAGCCGTACGGGTCCGACGAGAGCGAGAGGCCCTCGTGCTTGACCAGTTCGGTGTACTCGAACACCTGACCGCCGATGAAGATCGCACCCATCACGAAGGTGACGATGAACCACATCCGGAGCTTCTTCACGTCACCGCGCTCGGCCGCGAACACGCCGAGCTGACAGGTGAGGGAGGAGAGCACCAGGATCGTGGTGTTCGTCGCGGAGAACGGGAAGTTCAGCGCGTCGGCCTTCTCGGACCAGAAGTCCGGGCCGGTCACCGATCGCAGGGTGAAGTACATCGCGAAGAGGGCCGCGAAGAACATCAGCTCGGAACTCAACCAGATGATGGTTCCGACGCTGGTGAGGTTCGGCCGGTTGACCGACGGGTGCGCGTGCCCGGTTTCTACTGTCGTTGCTGTCGCCACGACCGACATTATGTCGGTCGCTTATCCCGCCCTCACCCCGGGGGGTGCCGTTCGGAGTGTCCGCCCCGTCTGTACTGCCCGTATGGCCCATCGAACGGCCCGTCGAAGCCCTGTCCGAACCAGTGTTGACGGGCTGGACGAGGGAGTAGCATCCGGCGCACGGACTACGACAGTCCCGACGGGCTTCATCGGTCTTCACCGCGTATCGGAGGAAGCATGCAGGCGACCGCCACGGTGCTGGTCTACAGCGACGACTCCAACACCCGCGAGCAGGTGCGGCTGGCGACCGGTCGCCGGCCGGCTCCGGACGTGCCCGTGGTCGAGTTCGTGGAGTGCGCCACCCCGGCCGCCGCGATCAAGGAGCTGGACAAGGGCGGCATCGACGTCTGCGTCCTGGACGGCGAGGCGGTTCCCATGGGTGGCATGGGGCTGTGCCGGCAGATCAAGGACGAGGTCTTCCACTGTCCTCCGGTGCTGCTGCTCATCGCACGGCCGCAGGACGCGTGGCTGGCGACCTGGAGCCGCGCCGAGGCGGCTGTGACGCTCCCGGTGGAGCCCGTCGAGTTCGCGGGCGCGCTGGCCTCCCTGCTGCGGCAGAAGAGGCTGCAGGGCGTCTAGGGGCGCCCGAGGGGCCCGGGGCAGGGGTCGCCGGGGACGGTACGGCGCCGCCGCGGCCCGTCGCGTCCGCGCGGCCGGGCCGTGCGCCGGCCGTCCCGCGTCCCCCGGTGCGCCGCCCCCGGGGGCGTCCTCGAACGTCCTCACACGCTCTCCGGGCGCAGTCGGGCCTGCTCCGCCGCCCCGGGAGCGTCCGGGGTGCCGCCCGTCAGGGCGCTTCCCGTGCGCCACCTGTTCCAGTCCAGGTTCCAGTCGCCGAAGCCGTTGCCGAAGGACTCCATCGTCTCGCCACCGGAGTTGACCACCTCGACGAGGTCGCCCTCCTGGACGGCGCCGAAGAACCACTCCGCGTTGGCGGTGCTCATCCCGACGCAGCCGTGGCTGACGTTGGCGGAGCCCTGGGAGCCGACGGACCAGGGGGCCGCGTGCACGTACTCGCCGCTCCAGGTGACCCGGGTGGCGAAGTACACCGGCAGGTCGTACGACTCCGAGGAGCCCTCGGCGATGCCGACGGTGGTGCTGCGCATGCGTACGAAGGGTTCCTTGCCCAGGACGACCTTGACGCCGTTGCGGGTCTCGAAGCCGGGCTTGCCGGTGGTGACGGGGATCTGCCGGACCTCGCGGCCGTCCTGGAAGAGCGTCAGCGTGTGCGTGGCGGCGTCGGTGACGGCCACCACGTGGTCGTCCGTGGTGATCCTCAGCGGCTTGGCGGCGCCGCCCCACATCCGGTCGCCGATCTTGATGCCGTCGAGGGCGCTGCGCACCTCGATCGTGGCGTGGGCGGGCCAGTACTCCCTGGGCCGGTAGTGGAGCTTCTTGTCGTCCACCCAGTGCCAGGCGCCCTCCACGGCGGGGGTGGACCGCACCTTCAGGGCGCGCTCCACTATGGCCCGCTGGGCCTTGTCCCGGACCGGCTGGTTCAGTTCCGCCGTGATGGGCTGTCCGACCCCGTACGCGCCCGCCTCGGGCCCGAAGGCGACGTCCAGGGTCTTCTTCGCGCTCGGCCGTCCGGTCTCGAAGGTGAGGACCTTGCGGCCGGGCGCGCCGTCGCCGTCCTCGGTGCTGACCCGGACGGTGTACCGGGCGCTGGCGGCCAGCGGGGAGGTGCTGTGCCAGCGGGCCCCGTCCGCGGAGAGTTCGCCCGCCACGTAGCGGCCCGCCGCGTCCACGGCCGTGACGTCCGTGATGCGGCCGTCCGCGCCCTCGGCGACGACCTCCAGGGGTTTGTCCGGGTCGGCCTTCTTCCCGGCGTCCGTGGGGCCGTTGAAGGAGATCTGGCCGGCCGCGTCGTACGGCGCGGCCGTCAGCGGATTGTCGGCGTCGCCGGTGCAGGCGGTGACGCTCGCGCCGAGGGCGATCACCAGCAGGGTGCAGCCGACGACCGTACGCCCCCGCGCCTGGAAGTGAACCGTGTTGCTGCTCATGTCCTCACGCTAGGGAGCGACGTCAACGGCGGCACGGCGGGTAACCCGTACGAGTGAGGGCGGCTGCGGCAGACGAAGGGGCCCGGACTCTCCTGACGGAGTGTCCGGGCCCCTCGGCGTCCGACGCGTGCTACTGGGTGCGGTTCTCCCCGCGGTAGTACTCGAAGACCCAGCCGAACAGGCCCACGAGGATGACCGGCGCGGAGAAGTACATGATCCACCAGCCGACGGCCACGCCCAGGAAGGCGAGCGCGCCGCCGAGACCGAGCGCCAGCGGCTGCCAGCTGTGCGGGCTGAAGAACCCGACCTCGCCGGCCTCGTCCGCGACGTCCGCTTCCTTGTTGTCCTGGGCCCCGGCGTCCACCCGCTTGGCCGTGAAGGCCAGGTAGAAGCCGATCATGATGGCCAGGCCGAAGGCCAGGAAGAGGGCCGTGGTGCCGGCCGGCTCCTTCGACCAGTAGCCGTAGACGATCGCGACGGCCAGGATGAAGACGCTCAGCCAGATGAAGAGCTTGCCCTGGATCTTCACTTCCCGGCCTCCTTGCCGCCGGCGAGGGCCTTCTCACCGTGACCGACGTTCTCCAGCTGGTCCAGCGCGGAGATCTCCGGGTGGTGCAGGTCGAAGGCCGGGGATTCACTGCGGATGCGCGGCAGGGTGAGGAAGTTGTGCCGCGGCGGCGGGCAGGAGGTCGCCCACTCCAGCGAACGGCCGTAGCCCCACGGGTCGTCCACGTTGACCGGCTTGCCGTACTTGGCCGTCTTCCAGATGTTGTAGAAGAACGGCAGCATCGACATGCCGAGCAGGAACGAGCTGATCGTCGAGATCGTGTTCAGGGCCGTGAAGCCGTCGGCCGCCAGGTAGTCGGCGTACCGGCGCGGCATGCCCTCGGCACCCAGCCAGTGCTGGACGAGGAACGTGCCGTGGAAGCCGATGAACAGCGTCCAGAAGGTGATCTTGCCCAGGCGCTCGTCCAGCAGCTTGCCGGTGAACTTCGGCCACCAGAAGTGGAAGCCGGCGAACATCGCGAACACCACCGTGCCGAACACCACGTAGTGGAAGTGCGCCACCACGAAGTACGAGTCCGAGACGTGGAAGTCCAGCGGCGGCGAGGCCAGGATGACACCGGTCAGACCACCGAAGAGGAAGGTGATCAGGAAGCCGGTGGACCACAGCATCGGGGTCTCGAAGCTGATCGAGCCCTTCCACATGGTGCCGATCCAGTTGAAGAACTTCACACCGGTCGGGACCGCGATCAGGAAGGTCATGAACGAGAAGAACGGCAACAGCACGCCGCCCGTGACGTACATGTGGTGCGCCCACACCGTCACCGACAGACCGGCGATCGCGATGGTCGCCGCGATCAGGCCCATGTAGCCGAAGATCGGCTTCCGGGAGAAGACCGGGATGATCTCACTGACGATGCCGAAGAACGGCAGCGCGATGATGTACACCTCGGGATGCCCGAAGAACCAGAACAGGTGCTGCCACAGCAGGGCTCCGCCGTTGGCCGAGTCGAAGATGTGGGCACCGAACTTGCGGTCGGCCTCCAGCGCGAACAGGGCCGCGGCCAGCACCGGGAAGGCGAGCAGGACCAGCACACCGGTCAGCAGCACGTTCCAGGTGAAGATCGGCATGCGGAACATGGTCATGCCCGGGGCGCGCATGCAGATGATCGTGGTGATGAAGTTGACCGAGCCGAGGATGGTGCCGAAGCCGGAGAAGGCCAGACCCATGATCCACAGGTCACCGCCGATGCCCGGCGAGTGCACCGCGTCGGACAGCGGCGAGTAGGCGAACCAGCCGAAGTCGGCCGCGCCCTGCGGGGTCAGGAAGCCGCCCACCGCGATCGTCGAGCCGAACAGGTACAGCCAGTAGGCGAACATGTTCAGCCGCGGGAACGCCACGTCCGGCGCGCCGATCTGCAGCGGCATGATCCAGTTCGCGAAGCCGGCGAACAGCGGCGTCGCGAACATCAGCAGCATGATCGTGCCGTGCATCGTGAACGCCTGGTTGAACTGCTCGTTCGACATGATCTGCAGACCCGGCCGGGCCAGCTCGGCGCGCATGAAGAGCGCCATCACGCCGCCGATCACGAAGAACGCGAACGACGTGGCCAGGTACAGCGTGCCGATCGTCTTGTGGTCCGTGGTCGTCAGCCACTTGACCACGATCTCGCCACGCCTCTGGCGCCGGACCGGCAGCTCGTCCTCATAGTGGGACCCTGCCGCGGCACCCTGGGGTTCGTTGAGGATGCTCACAGGATGTTCGACTCCCGGTTCTTCTCGTGGCCCGCCTGCTCGATGCCGGCGGGGACGTAACCGGTCTGCCCCTTCTTCACGAGGTCGTTCAGGTGCTGCTCGTAGCGCTCCGGAGAGACGACCTTCACGTTGAACAGCATCCGGGAGTGGTCCACGCCGCACAGCTCGGCGCACTTGCCCATGAAGGTGCCCTCCTTGTTGGGGGTGACCTCGAAGGCGTTGGTGTGGCCCGGGATGACGTCCTGCTTCATGAGGAACGGCACCACCCAGAAGGAGTGGATGACGTCACGCGAGGTGAGGACGAAGCGGACCGTCTTGCCCTTGGGGAGCCAGAGGGTCGGGCCCGGGTTGTTGGTCTGCGGGTTCCGCGTGCTCGGGACACCGCAGTCGAAGGTGCCGCCGGCGTTCGCCGGGAAGTCCTCCTTGTACCGGTCCGGGATGCCGGCCAGTTCCTTGGAGGTCTTGGCGTCACCGGTGGAACCGTCGACGTTCTCGACGTAGTTGAAGCACCAGCTCCACTGGAAGCCGACCACGTTGACCGTGACGTCGGGCTTCTTCTTCAGGGTCAGGAGCTCGGACTCGTCACGGGCGGTGAAGTAGAACAGCACCGAGACGATGACGAGCGGAACGATGGTGTAGAGCGCCTCGATGGGCAGGTTGTACCTGTTCTGCGGAGGTACCTCGACCTTGGTGCGGGTGCGCCGGTGGAAGAAGCAACTCCACAGGATCAGGCCCCACACCAGCACGCCGGTGGCCAGCGCGGCTGCCCAGGAGCCCTGCCACAGGGAGAGGATCCGCGGAGCCTCTTCCGTGGTGGGGGTGGGCATGCCGAGGCGGGGGAAGTCCTCGTATGTGCAACCGGTGGCGGTCGCCAGGACCAGGCCCGCGGTCAGTGCCTGCAGCAGCTTCCGCCGCATCGGGCGCCGCGGCGAGCGGTCGGAGCCGTTGGGACTCACGTAGCGCCTTCCCGAGAGTCTCGCCCGCGCTGTTCGGCTGCGGCCTTCTCGCTGGTCGGTCGCCGCCCTGCGTCGGGCAGGGGTTTGATGTTTATGCGGACCAAACCCTAGCCGACGCCCTCCGGGGGGTCGCGGGGAGGGTGGCATACGCGCCGGGGGGCACCCTGAAAGGGTGGGACGGGACGCCCACGAGGGGTGCGAGCTGGGGTTACGCGGCGGCTCGCGGTGCGTTGTGGCGGCTCGCGCGGTTCCCCGCGCCCCTCCGGGGCGTTTCCCCACCGGACGTCATAGCGTGGGCCTGTGGCCTACTTCGACGCTGCTTCCGCTGCTCCTCTTCATCCCGTCGCCCGGCAGGCGCTGTTGGCGTCCCTCGACGAGGGGTGGGCCGATCCCGCGCGGCTGTACCGGGAAGGGCGCCGGGCCCGGTTGCTGCTCGACGCCGCCCGGGAGGCGGCCGCGGAGGCCGTGGGGTGCCGGGCGGACGAGCTGGTGTTCACTCCTTCGGGGACGCGGGCGGTGCATTCGGGGGTCTCCGGGGCACTGGCCGGGCGGCGTCGGGCCGGAAATCACCTCATCGTGTCCGCCGTCGAACACTCCTCCGTACTGCACGCCGCCGAGACGCACGAGGCCGGCGGCGGGGCGGTCACCCGGGTGCCGGTGAACCGGACGGGGGCGGTCGACCCGGCGGCGTACGCGGGGGCCCTGCGCGCCGGCACCGCCCTGGCCTGCCTCCAGTCGGCCAACCACGAGGTGGGCACGGAGCAGCCGGTGGCCGAGGTGGGAGAGGCCTGCCGGGCGGCGGGGGTGCCGTTGCTGGTGGACGCGGCCCAGTCGCTGGCGTGGGGACGCGTCGAGGGCGACTGGTCGCTGCTCACGGCGAGCGCCCACAAGTGGGGCGGGCCGTCGGGGGTCGGGCTGCTCGTCGTGCGCAAGGGCACGCGGTTCGCGCCCGAGGGCCCGGCGGACGAGCGGGAGTCGGGCCGGGCGCCCGGTTTCGAGAACCTTCCGGCGATCGTCGCCGCGGCGGCCTCGCTGCGGGCGGTGCGGGCCGAGGCGGCCGAGGAGGCGGCCCGGCTGCGGGAGCTGACGGAGCGGATCCGGGCTCGGGTGCCGGCTCTGGTGCCGGACGTGGAGGTGGTCGGCGACCCGGCGCGCCGGCTGCCCGGTGTCGTCACCTTCTCGTGTCTCTACGTCGACGGGGAGACCCTGCTGCACGAGCTGGACCGGGCGGGTTTCTCGGTCTCCTCCGGGTCGTCCTGCACCAGCAGCACCCTGACGCCCAGTCACGTCCTGAAGGCGATGGGGGTGCTCACCGAGGGCAACGTCCGGGTGTCGCTGCCGCCGGGGACACCGGCCGAGGACGTCGAGCGCTTCCTCGAGGTGCTGCCGGGCACGGTGGCCGCGGTGCGGGAGAGGCTGGGCGCGCCGACGGCCACGGAGGCCGCCCCCCGGACGGGGGACGACCTCGTGGTGGACGCGCTCGGGCGGCGCTGCCCCGTCCCGGTGATCGAACTCGCCAAGGTCATCGGCGACGTGCCCGTCGGCGGCACGGTCCGCGTCCTGTCCGACGACGAGGCCGCCCGCCTGGACATCCCGGCGTGGTGCGAGATGCGGGGCCAGGAGTACGTGGGGGAAGCGCCGGCGGCGGCGGGAACGGCTTACGTGGTCCGCCGGA
Organism: Streptomyces ambofaciens ATCC 23877; assembly: GCF_001267885.1. Lineage (NCBI taxonomy): Bacteria > Bacillati > Actinomycetota > Actinomycetes > Kitasatosporales > Streptomycetaceae > Streptomyces > Streptomyces ambofaciens. The sequence goes on from NZ_CP012382.1 coordinate 2,348,608, forward strand.
CCAGCTGACCCACCGCGGGGCGCGGGGGCCGCTCGCGGGTGCGGCTCCGCCGCGCGGGCGGGCCGGCCCCCACGCACCCGCACGAGGCGAACGCGTGGGCGCGCCCGCGGTCAGCCCAGGTGCGCCTGGACCTCGGCGGCCGCCTCGTCCCCGTACGCCTTGGTGAACCGCTCCATGAAGTGGCCCCGCCGCAGCTGGTACTCCTGCGTCCCCACGGTCTCGATGACCAGCGTGGCGAGCATGCACCCGACCTGCGCGGCCCGCTCCAGCGAGACCCCCCACGCCAGTCCCGACAGGAACCCCGCGCGGAAGGCGTCGCCCACGCCGGTCGGGTCGGCCTTGCGCTCCTCGTCCGGGACGCCGACCTCGATGGTCTCCTCGCCGACCCGTTCGATACGGACGCCCCGGGCGCCGAGGGTGGTGACCCGGTGGCCGACGCGGCCGAGGATCTCCTCGTCCGTCCAGCCGGTCTTGGTCTCGATCAGCCCCTTCTCGTACTCGTTGGAGAAGAGGTAGGTCGCCCCGTCCAGCAGTATCCGGATCTCGTCGCCGTTCATCCGGGCGATCTGCTGGGAGAAGTCGGCGGCGAAGGGGATGGACCGCGCGCGGCACTCCTCGGTGTGCCGGAGCATCGCCTCCGGGTCGTCGGCGCCCACGGAGACCAGGTCGAGGCCGCCCACGCGGTCGGCGACGGTCTTCAGCTCGATGAGGCGGGCCTCGCTCATGGCACCGGTGTAGAAGGAGCCGATCTGGTTGTGGTCGGCGTCGGTGGTGCACACGAAGCGGGCGGTGTGCAGCGTCTCGGAGATGCGCACCGAGTCGGTGTCGACGCCGTGCCGGTCCAGCCAGGCCCGGTACTCGTCGAAGTCCGAGCCGGCGGCGCCGACCAGGATCGGCCGGGTGCCGAGCTGTCCCATGCCGAAGGCGATGTTCGCGGCGACCCCGCCCCGGCGCACGTCGAGCTGGTCGACCAGGAAGGAGAGCGAGACCGTGTGCAACTGGTCCGCGACGAGCTGGTCGGAGAAACGGCCGGGGAAGGTCATGAGGTGATCGGTGGCGATGGAGCCGGTGACTGCGATGCGCACGGCGTGGACTCTCTCCTGAAGGGGAGGGCGGGTTGACAGTTCACGCTACCCGGGACTTCCTCGGACCCGAAGCAGGCAAAACTACCCGGTAGTACAACTTTCTTCGCGGTCCGGGACGTGCCTACGGTTCTGTTATGACGAACTCGAGGACCGCCGACCCCGCCCCGGCCGACCTGGACGGCGACCTGGCGTCGCTGCGCGGTGACTGCGCCCGGATGGCCCCGCGCTGGGAGACTCCGGCGCGGGCGTCCACCCGTCCCGTCCCCGTCTCGCTGATCCACGGCGTGCGGGTGCCGCAGACGTCGGCCAGGCTGCTGGAGGCGATGTCCGACTACGGCGACTGAGGGCCGTCCGGGCGGCGCGCGACGCCGCCGGGAACCGGATCCTCCCCCACCGCGTCCCATCGCTGTCCCCAGTAACAGCCGAAGGAGCGATGCGGTGAACACCGAGCGACCCGACAACGACGACGCCACCGCCTCCGACGAGGCCGGCACCGGGCGCCCCGCGCGGCGGCGCCCCCGGGCGGTCGCGGTCGCGTCGGTCGCCGCCGCCGTGCTGCTGGTCGGGACCGGCGGGGCCTATCTGGCCACCTCCGCCTCCGGCGACGACCCGGATGGCGGTACGTCGTCCGGGGCGTCCGGCGACGACACTCCCCCGCCGCTCGTCCTGGACGGGTACGGCGCGCCTTCCCAGGGCGGCACGAACGGCATCGCGCCCGGCGAACCCGACCCGAACGGCGTCACCTACCGGTCCGACGGCCCGCTCCCCGAGGGGCCCGGCTCGGCGCCCGTGTACCGGGCCAAGGGCGAGGTCAGCGAGGCGGAGGTGGCGCGGCTGGCCGAGGCGCTCGAGGTCGAGGGGACACCGCGCGTGCGGGGCGAGGAGTGGAGGGTCGGCACCGCCGGGGACGGTTCGGGTCCGCTGCTCACGGTGCACCGGCAGGCGCCGGGCACCTGGACGTTCCACCGCTACGCCCCCGGCACGGACGACTGCGGCAAGGGCCCGGCGTGCAAGGCTCCGTCCGCCGGCGGGAGCCCGGTGAGCGAGGCGGCCGCGAAGAAGGCGGCGGCTCCGGTGCTCAAGGCGCTGGGACAGGACGACGCCAAGCTGGACGCGGGCCAGGTCATGGGCGCCCGCCGGGCCGTCAACGCCGAGCCCGAGGTCGGCGGGCTGCCGACGTACGGCTGGACGACCGGCGTGGTCGTCGGCCCGCAGGGCGAGGTGGTCGGCGGCAGCGGCCAGGTGACGGCGCCGGTCAAGGGCGACACGTACCCGGTGCTGGGCGCCGAGGAGGCGCTGGCGCTGCTCAACGCGCCGGGCGGCGGCACCGGGGCCGGTATCGGCGGCTGCGCGAGCCCCGTACCGCATCGGGACCGCGCGGACGCGGCCTGCGAGCCGTCGGCGGGCACGCCGCAGAAGCCGGGCAGGCCCGACGCGTCGGAGAAGCCCGGGGAGCGGACGGTCGCGGTCGAGGACGCGGTGTTCGGGCTGGCCGCCCATCCGGTGCGGGGCCGGCAGACGCTGGTGCCGTCCTGGCTGTTCGAGGTGCGGGCGCCGGGCGCGCGGGACGCCCTCACGGTCACGTATCCGGCGGTGGACCCGAAGTACCTGACCACCGCCGCTCCCGCCTCGCCCTCCCCGGCCCCGTCCGACGGGCCGACCTCGGCGCCGTCGGAGCCGCGGGACGTGCGGGCCGACGGCTACACGGCCGCGGGCGGGGAGCTGACGGTGCACTTCACGGGCGGGGTCTGCGCCGACTACGAGGCGACGGCGAAGGAGAGCGCGGGGAAGGTGACGGTCACGGTGACCGAGACCCCGCGTCCCGGGAAGGTCTGCATCCTCATCGCGAAGGAGTACGAGCGGACGGTGCCGCTCGACGAGCCGCTCGGCGACCGGACGGTCGTGGGCCCCGACGGCGAGAAGATCCCGGCGCACAAGCCGGGCGCGCGGCTGCCGGCCCCGTCCGGGAGCCGGTGACCCGGAACCACCCGGCGCGACGACAGGGCGGCGGCCCGGGGTGATCCCCGGGCCGCCGCCCTGTGTACGACTGTGGCGCGTGGCCGCGCGGCTCAGCTGAAGGAGTCGCCGCAGGCGCAGGAACCCGTCGCGTTCGGGTTGTCGATCGTGAAGCCCTGCTTCTCGATCGTGTCCACGAAGTCGATGGTGGCACCGCCCAGGTACGGGGCGCTCATCCGGTCGGTGGTGACCTTGACGCCGTCGAAGTCCTTCACCACGTCGCCGTCGAGCGAGCGCTCGTCGAAGAAGAGCTGGTAGCGCAGGCCGGAGCAGCCACCGGGCTGGACGGCGACGCGCAGCGCCAGGTCCTCGCGGCCTTCCTGGTCGAGCAGGGCCTTGACCTTGGCCGCGGCGGCGTCGGTCAGGATGATGCCGTCGGTGACGGTGGTGGTCTCGTCCGATACGGACATCTACATCTCTCCCGGGTTGTACGGAGACTGCTTGCCGACGGTTCCAACCGGCGGGGCCGCGGATTCATTCCGGGATCGGTCCCGGATCTCGCCCTCGGCCTTCCCCTTCATGCTCGCACACGCCCCGGGGAGCGGACAGCGGCTGTGGACGGCGGCTCGGGCACCGGGATTCACGTCACACCGACACAAGGGCCATCGTCAAACTGACGTGAACCGGTTATGATAGATAGCGTCAGTTCGACGAAAAGAAGAAAGGGTGCGTGTCGTGACCACCGCCCAAACGCAGGAGCTCGACGTACAGCCGTCGCCTCTCGCTCTGCTGCTGCTCGGCCGCGAGGCCGACCCGAGAAGCGAGCGCGGCGTGGAGTGCCCCGGCGATCTCCCCTCGCCCTCCGACCCGGACCTGGTCGCCCGCGCCCGCGCGGCCAAGGAGAAGCTCGGGGACAAGGTCTTCGTGCTCGGTCACCACTACCAGCGCGACGAGGTCATCCAGTTCGCCGACGTCACGGGTGACTCCTTCAAGCTGGCCCGGGACGCGGCCGCGCGCCCGGAGGCCGAGTACATCGTCTTCTGCGGTGTGCACTTCATGGCGGAGTCGGCCGACATCCTGACCTCCGACGAGCAGAAGGTGGTCCTGCCCGACCTGGCGGCCGGTTGCTCGATGGCCGACATGGCCACCGCCGAGCAGGTCGCCGAGTGCTGGGACGTGCTGACCGAGGCCGGCGTCGCCGAGCAGGTCGTGCCCGTCTCGTACATGAACTCGTCCGCGGACATCAAGGCGTTCACGGGCAAGCACGGCGGCACCATCTGCACGTCGTCCAACGCGAAGCGGGCCCTGGACTGGGCCTTCGAGCAGGGCGAGAAGGTGCTGTTCCTGCCCGACCAGCACCTGGGCCGCAACACCGCGGTGCGGGACATGGGCATGTCCCTGGAGGACTGCGTCCTCTACAACCCGCACAAGCCGAACGGCGGACTGACCGCCGAGGAGCTGCGCGCCGCGAAGATGATCCTGTGGCGGGGCCACTGCTCGGTGCACGGCCGCTTCAGCCTCGACTCGGTGAACGACGTGCGCGAGCGCCTACCGGGCGTGAACGTCCTGGTGCACCCCGAGTGCCGGCACGAGGTCGTCGCGGCGGCGGACCTGGTCGGCTCGACCGAGTACATCATCAAGACCCTGGAGGCGGCCCCGGCCGGTTCCAAGTGGGCCATCGGCACGGAACTGAACCTGGTCCGCCGCCTGGCGAACCGTTTCGCCCCCGAGGGCAAGGAGATCGTCTTCCTCGACAAGACGGTCTGCTTCTGCTCGACCATGAACCGCATCGACCTGCCGCACCTGGTGTGGGCGCTGGAGTCGCTCGCCGAGGGCACCCTCGTCAACCGCATCGAGGTCGACAAGGAGACCGAGGCGTTCGCCAAGCTGGCGCTGGAGCGGATGCTGGCACTGCCGTAGGGGCGGGGTTCGAGGACCGGAACGGGGAGGGGCCCCGCACCACCACCTTCGGTGGCGGGCGGGGCCCCTCCCCGTTCGGGTTCCGGTCGCTCAGACCTTCGCCGGCTCCGGCTCGTCCGAGGCCTCGGCCCGCGGCGGCACGGCGCCGCCCTTCTTCGCCGCGCGCTTCTTCGCACGGCGCTCCTTGCGCAGCTCCAGCATCGCGTAGAGGGTCGGGACCAGCAGCAGCGTCAGCAGGGTCGAGGTGATCAGACCGCCGATCACCACCACCGCCAGCGGCTGGGCGATGAACCCGCCCTCGCCGGTGACGCCCAGCGCCATCGGGAGCAGGGCGAAGATCGTCGCCAGGGCCGTCATGAGGATCGGGCGCAGCCGGTGCCGGCCGCCCTCGACGACGGCCTCGACGACGCCGTAGCCCTGCCCCCGGTACTGGTTGATCAGGTCGATCAGCACGATCGCGTTGGTGACCACGATGCCGATCAGCATCAGCATGCCGATCATCGCCGGGACGCCCATCGGGGTGCCCGTGGCCAGCAGCAGGCCGATGGCGCCGGTCGCCGCGAACGGGATGGACACCAGCAGGATCAGCGGCTGGGCCAGCGACCGGAAGGTGCCGACCAACAGCATGAACACGATCGCGATGGCCGCGAGCATGGCGAGGCCCAGGTTGACGAACGCCTCGTCCTGGTCGGCGGTGACGCCGCCGATCTCGGCCGTGGCGCCGGCCGGCAGGTCCAGCCCGTTGATCTTCGACTGGAGTTCCGTGCCCACCGCGCCGGTGTTGTCGCCGGTCGGCTTGGCGGTGATGGTCGCCGCCCGCTGGCCGTCGATGCGGGTCATCGAGACCGGGCCGTCCACGAGCTGGACGGTGGCGATGTCGCCGAGCTTGGCCGGGCCCAGGTTCAGGGCCTTCAGCTGAGCCAGCGTCGCGGCCGGCTGGGCCGACCTGATGACGACGTCGCGCTCGGTGTCGTCGAGGACCGCCTTGGCGGCCGGGGTGCCGCGCACCGCCTGGGCGACGGCCGCGCCGAGCGTCTGGTCGCTGAAGCCGGCCCCGGCCGCCTTCGCGTTGGCCTTGACCGAGACGCGGGGCACGCTCTGCGCCAGGTCGCTGGTGACGTCGGTGACGTCGTCGAGCCCGGCGACCGTCTTGCGGACCTCCTCGGAGGCCTCGCGGAGCACCTGCGCGTCGGCCGCCTTGACGACGACGCTCAGGTCCTGGCTGCCGAAGCCGTCACCGGCGGCGACGGTGGTGGTGCCGATGCCGTCGAGCTCGGCGAGCCCGTCCTCGATGTGGTCCTGGACGTCCTCGGCGTTCGCCGAGTCCTCCAGCATGAGTTGGTACGAGGCCTGGTTGGTGTCCGTGCCGCCGCCGAAGGCGGCCATGAACCCGGACGAGCCGATGGTGACCTGGAAGTCCTTGACGCCCTCGGTGTCGCCGAGCAGCTTCTCGACCTTCTCCGCCTGGGCGTTCGTCGCGCTCAGGCTGGTGCCGGGCTTCAGCTCCTGCTTGATGCTGAGGACCTTCTGGTCACCCTGGTCGAAGAAGTTGGTCTTCAGCAGCGGCGCCATGCCGAACGTGCCGAGCAGGACGACGACCGCGATGGCCACGCTGGTCAGGCGACGGCGGGTGGCGAAGCGCAGGACGGGGACGTAGATGCGCTGGAGGCGGCTCCTGGCCTCCTTCTCCTCGGCCAGCCGACGGGCCTCGTCCGCGTCCTCGGGGGTGCCCTTCGGAGGACGGAGGAACCAGTACGACAGCACCGGGACGACCGTCAGCGACACCAGCAGGGAGGCCAGCAGCGCGGCGGTGACGGTGAGGCTGAAGGAACCGAACAGCTCGCCGACCATGCCGCCGACCAGGCCGATCGGCAGGAACACGGCCACCGTGGTCAGCGTCGAGGAGGTGACCGCTCCGGCGACCTCCCGGACGGCCTTGAGGATGGCCTCCTGGCGCTCCTCGCCGTAGCCGAGGTGCCGCTTGATGTTCTCCAGGACCACGATCGAGTCGTCGACCACGCGGCCGATGGCGATGGTCAGCGCGCCCAGCGTCAGCATGTTCAGCGACAGGTCGCGCGTCCACAGCACGATCAGCGCCAGCACCACCGACAGCGGGATGGAGACCGCGGTGACCAGGGTGGAGCGGACCGACGCCAGGAAGACCAGGATGATCAGGACGGCGAAGAGCAGACCGAGGGCGCCCTCGGTGGTCAGGCCCTCGATGGCCTTGGAGACCGCCGGGCCCTGGTCGCTGACGACGGTGAGCGTCGCGCCGGAGCCGAGCTGCTCGCGCAGGTCGGGGAGCTTGTCCTCGACGGCGTTCGAGATGGCGACCGCGCTGCCGTCGTGGTCCATCGTGACGGCGACGGAGAGGCTCGGTTCGCCGTTGGTGCGGGTGAGGGAGTCGGCCTTGGCCTCCTCCTCCTCGACGGTGGCCACGTCACGGAGGCGCACGGGCTTGTCGACGCCCTCGCCGGTGACCATGAGGTCCTGGATCTGCTTCAGCGAGGTGAAGCCGCCGCCGACCTGGACGGTGCGGTTGGCGCCGCCCTCGTCGAAGGAGCCCGCGGGGACGGTGGCGCCGCCGGCCTGGAGGGACTGGGCGAGCACCTGGGGGGCCACGCCGGCCTCGGCCAGCTTCGCCGGGTCGGGGGTGACGGTGACCTGGAGGTCCCGGACGCCGTCGACCACGACCTGGGCGACCCCGTCGATGTCCTTCAGCTCGGCGACGACCGTCTTGTCGAGCTGGTCGGCCAGCGCCTGCTGGTCCTTGTCGGAGGTGACGGCGAGGACGACGGTGGGGATGTCGTCCGTGGAACCGGAGATGACCTGCGGGTCCACGTCGTCCGGGAGCTGGGCGCGGGCCCGGTTGACGGCCTGCTGGACGTCGGCGACGAGCTGCTGGGTGCCGTTGCCGTAGTCGAAGGACGCCATGATGACGGCGTTGCCCTCACTGGCCGTCGCGGTGATGCCGGAGATCCCGTCGACGGCTTCGAGGCTGTCCTCGATCGGCTCGACGACCTGCTTCTCGACCACGTCGGGCGAGGCGCCCTGGTAGGGCGCCAGCACGGACACCATGGGCAGTTCGATGGTGGGCAGCAGCTGCTGCTTGAGCTGGGGGATGGCGATCGCGCCGAAGACGAGCGCGACGATCGACATCAGGCCTATCAGGGCCCGTTGCGCGAGGCTGAACCTCGACAGCCAGGACATGGATCAGGGTCTCTCTTCTGTGGCCGAGCGGGGGACGGAGCACATGTGAGCGCCGGACGCGGGCGTCACCGGCTCACGGGTGACCGCCCACCCCAACACCCTGGGCCATGAACGGCCCCGGTTCCCTAGGCCGCAGGTCCATTTCCTTATCCCGCGCATACTCCGGCCGCAGTACGCCCGGGCCGGGGTCACTCCACCCTCGGACGTACCAGCCCGGACTCGTACGCGATGACGACCAGCTGGGCCCGGTCGCGGGCGCCCAGCTTGGCCATGGCCCGGTTGACGTGCGTCTTCACGGTGAGCGGGCTGACCTCAAGCCGCTCGGCGATCTCGTCGTTGGAGAGTCCGCCGGCGACCTGGACCAGCACCTCGCGCTCGCGCACGGTCAGCGTCTCCAGGCGTTCGGCCCGGGCGGGGTCGCGCTCCTCGCCGGCCGTGCCCTCCTGGGCGAGGAAGCGGGCGATGAGCCCCTTGGTCGCGGCCGGGGACAGCAGCGCCTCGCCGCCGGCCGCGACCCGGATCGCGCTGAGCAGCTCCTCGGGCTCGGAGCCCTTGCCGAGGAAGCCGGAGGCACCGGCGCGCAGCGACTGCACCACGTAGTCGTCGACCTCGAAGGTGGTCAGTATGACCACGCGGACGTGCGCGAGGGAGGGATCGGCGCTGATCATGCGGGTGGCGGCGAGGCCGTCCGTGCCGGGCATCCGGATGTCCATCAGCACCACGTCGGCCCGCTGTTCGGCGGCCATCCGCGCCGCCTGGGCACCGTCGGACGCCTCCCCCACCACCTCCATGTCGGGCTCGGAGTCGACCAGCACCCTGAAGGCGCTGCGCAGCAGCGCCTGGTCGTCGGCGAGCAGGACACGGATCGTCATACGGGGTCCTCCGCGGCATCGGTGCGGTTTCTGACCGGCAGGATCGCATGGACCCGGAAACCGCCCCCGTAGCGGGGACCCGTGGTGAGGGCCCCGCCCACGGCGGCCACGCGCTCGCGCATGCCGAGCAGGCCGTGTCCGCCGCCGTCGGCGCCGGTGCCCGCCGGGGCGCCGGGGGCGCCCGGCGCGTCCCCCGCGCCGGCCCCGTCGTCGAGCACGGTGACCTCGATGTCCGGCCCCACCCTCACGACGCTGACCTCGGCCTTCGCCCGCGTCCCCGCGTGCTTCTGCACGTTGGTCAGCGCCTCCTGGATGATGCGGTAGGCGGCCAGGTCGACGGCGGCGGGCAGGTCGGTGCCCTGGTCCGCGCGGGCCACCTCGACGTGCAGCCCGGCGTGGTGGAAGGTGGCGGCCAGTTCGTCGAGGCGGTCCAGGCCGGGGGCGGGCTCGGTCGGTGCCTTCGGGTCGCCCGACTGGCGGAGCAGGCCGACGGTGGCGCGCAGTTCGTCCAGTGCGGAGCGGCTGGCCGCCCGTACGTGGGCCAGGGCCTCCTTGGCCTGGTCGGGCCGCTTGTCCATCACGTGGGCGGCGACCCCGGCCTGGACGTTGACCAGGGCGATGTGGTGGGCGACGACGTCGTGCAGGTCACGGGCGATGCGCAGCCGCTCCTCGGCGACGCGGCGGCGGGCCTCCTCCTCGCGGGTGCGCTCGGCCTTCTCGGCCCGGTCCCGGATGGCCTGCACGAAGGCGCGCCGGCTGCGCACCGCGTCCCCCGCGCTGGCGCCGATGCCGGTCCAGGCGAAGACGGCGAGGTTCTCCTGGGCGTACCAGGGCAGGGGGCCGGCCAGCATGGCGGCGCCGGTCAGCACCGTCATGGTGAGCAGGCCGGCCCGCCAGGTGGTGGGGCGGTCGGTGGAGGCGGCGACGGTGTAGAGGGCGACCACGGTGGACATGACGACCGGGGCGCGGGGGTCGCCGGTGACGCTCTCGACGACGGAGACGCAGCCGGTGACCGCGAGGACCACCAGCGGAGCACGCCGGCGGAAGACGAGCGCGGCGGCGCCCACGGCCATGAGGACCAGGCTCAGCACGTCGGGGGTCCGCAGGCCCCAGGTGACGCCCTCGGGGCTGTGCGGGTCCACGAAGGAACCGGCGACCATGCACACCAGGACGGCCGCGGCGAGGGCCGCGTCCAGGGCCGAGGGGTGGGCGCCGAGGGTGCAACGGGCGCGGGCGAAGGTGCTCACGGCCGCTCACGGTAGCCGGAGCGGGCGTGGCCGACGGCCGGGCCCGCGTGCGGCGGGAGGTGGGGGGTGCCGCCCCCGGGCCCCTGCTCCGGCCCGGACGGCCTCGTCCTCGGGGTCTGCCGGGTCCTCGAAGTACGCGGAGTCGTCGGAGTCGTCGGAGTTCTCGGGGTGGTCGAAACGGTCGAGGCGGTCGAGGCGGTCGAAGTCCTGGAACGCCGGCCGGGCCGGCAGTGGATGCCGGCCGTCACGCCCCGCCCGGAATGAGACCGTCGTCGCTCAGCAGCTCCCGGACCTCCTCCAGGGTCGCGTCCGGCGACGGGAGGATGAGGTCGGACGGCTCCAGGGAGTCGTCCGGGAGCGGCTCGCCCAGTTCGCGGACCTTGGCCAGGAGAGCCTGGAGGGTCGCGCGGAAACCGGGGCCGTCGCCGGTCTCCATCTCGGCCATCAGCTCGTCGTCCAGCTTGTTCAGCTCGGCGAGACGGCCGTCGGCCAGCGTCAGCTGTCCCTCCCCCATGATCCGTACGATCATGTCGCCCTCCTAGGCGTGGCCTACTGCTTGTCGAACCGCGGGGTGTCCTGCGGCTGCTGCTGGGACTGCTGCTGCCCCTGTCCCTGGCCGCCCTCGAGGGCCTGCCGGTCGGCGGCGGGGCCACCGGCCAGCTCGGCCTTCATCCGCTGCAGTTCCAGCTCTACATCCGTACCACCGGAGAGCCGGTCCAGCTCGGCCTGGATGTCGTCCTTGCGCATGCCGGACTGGTCGTCGAGGGCGCCGGAGGCGAGCAGTTCGTCGATGGCGCCGGCCCGGGCCTGGAGCTGGGCGGTCTTGTCCTCGGCGCGCTGGATGGCCAGGCCGACGTCGCCCATCTCCTCGGAGATGCCGGAGAACGCCTCACCGATGCGGGTCTGCGCCTGGGCGGCGGTGTAGGTGGCCTTGATGGTCTCCTTCTTCGTACGGAAGGCGTCCACCTTGGCCTGGAGGCGCTGGGCCGCGAGGGTGAGCTTCTCCTCCTCGCCCTGGAGGGTGGCGTGCTGCGTCTCCAGGTCGGTGACCTGCTGCTGGAGCGCGGCGCGCCGGGAGAGCGCCTCGCGGGCGAGGTCCTCGCGGCCCAGCGCCAGCGCCTTGCGGCCCTGGTCCTCCAGCTTGGACGACTGGGACTGGAGCTGGTTGAGCTGGAGCTCCAGGCGCTTGCGGCTGGTCGCCACGTCGGCGACGCCGCGGCGCACCTTCTGCAGCAGCTCCAGCTGTTTCTGGTACGAGTAATCGAGGGTCTCGCGCGGGTCCTCGGCCCGGTCAAGGGCCTTGTTGGCCTTCGCGCGGAAGATCATCCCCATACGCTTCATGACACCGCTCATGGGCTTCGCGCGCCCCCTTCTGACCGACTCCAGCTCCAGCACCTGCGACAGAACCCACAGTACGGGCCCTGCATCCATTACCGCACTGTTCGGGGACGGATGCGCTCATCCCCAAGGACGACTGCGTACCCTCCCGGTCCGGCGTAGGGAGTAGGTGCTCCCCGGGGTTGTCCGGAATGACCCGGTGTCCGGGGCGGTACACAACGTCCCCTCTGTCCCCTTACAGACGACCGGCGTTGCCGGATCGTTCCCCACCGGGCTGGGTCCACGCCTGCGCACCCCGTACCCTTGGGTTTTGTGTTCCGTAGCCGTGCCAAGGATGAGAAGGCCCAGAGCGCCGTCAGCGCGCCGGTGACCGACTCCAATCAGCCCCGCGACCCGCAGGCCCCGAAGGGCAGGCCGACGCCCAAGCGCAGTGCGGCCCAGTCCCAGCGCCGCAGCGTCGCCCAAACGCCGATGACGCGCAAGGACGCCGCCAAGCGCCAGCGTGAGGAACGCCGGACCGCGATGGCGCGGCAGCGCGAAGCCCTGGCCAAGGGCGACGAGCGGTACCTGCCGGCCCGCGACAAGGGTCCGGTCCGCAAGTTCGCGCGCGACTTCATCGACTCGCGGTTCAACGTCGCGGAGTACTTCCTGCCGATGGCGGTGGTCATCCTCGTGCTGAGCATGATCCGGGTCGCCTCGCTGCAGAACGTCGCGCTGCTGTTGTGGCTGGTCGTGATCGTGCTGATCGTGCTGGACTCGATCGTCACCGGCTTCCGGCTGAAGAAGCGGCTCGCCGAGCGCTTCCCCGACGACCGCAAGCGCGGCGCGGTCGCCTACGCCCTGATGCGCTCCCTCCAGATGCGCCGGCTCCGGCTGCCCAAGCCCCAGGTCAAGCGCGGGGAGCGGCCCTGAGCACGACGCCGTTCGCCGGCGGCGCCGCCGACGCCTGGCTCGGCAGCCTGGGCGGTCTGCGGGACGTCGTACGGCAGGAGCTGGTGGCCCGGCAGCTCGACGAGCAGATAGCCGGCCGCTTCCCGGTCGGCAGGCGGCTGCGGGTGCTCGACGTCGGCATGGGCCGGGGCGCCCAGTCGCTGCGGCTGGCACGGGCCGGGCACCAGGTGACCGGCCTGGAGCGGGACGCCGTGATGATCGCCGCGGCACGCGAGGCCCTGGCCGGTCAGCCCGAGGGCATCCGGGAGCGGATGCGGATCATCGAGGGCGACGGCCGGGACACCGGCGTGCACTTCCTGCCGGGCAGCTTCGACGTGGTGCTGTGCCACGGCGTGCTCATGTACGTCGAGGAGCCCGACCCGCTGCTCGCGGGGCTGGCCCGGATGCTCGCCCCGGGCGGCCTGCTGTCGCTCCTGGCACGCAACGGCGACGCGCTCGCCATGCGCCCCGGCCTGTTCGGCGAGTGGTCGGGCGCGCTGGCCGCCTTCGACACCGGCCACCTGCTGCCCCGGTCCCGGACCGAGTCGGACGGGGTGGCGCCCGCCCGCCCGGGCGTCCGCGCGGACCGGCTGGCGACGCTGACGGCGAAGCTCGCGGGCATCGGCGCCCCGCTGCACACCTGGTACGGCGTCCGGGTCTTCACGGACACGGCGCCCGACGGCGCCCCGGTCCCGGACGATCTCGACACGCTGCTGGCCGTCGAGGACCGGGCGGGCCGGACCGACCCGTACCGCGGCGTCGCGGCACTGCTGCACCTGTGCGGGGTGCGGGGCTAGCTCCGACGCTCTCCGTCGTCGCGCGGCGGGCCCGGCGCCCGTTCGGGCGTTCACCGGGAGCCGGTGGTCCGGCGCGCGGTGAGACTCGGGGCATGGACGCTTCCCGTACCCGTGCGCCACGGCTGTTCGGCCCGGCCGCCGCGGTGGCCTGCTCCCTGCTGTTCGTCGCCGGCTGCTCCGGTCCGGGCGCCGGTGCGGGGCGGGAGGGCGACACGGCACAGGCCGCCGCGCCGCTCGCGGCCAACGCTCTGCAGAGCGACTACCAGCGGGTGATCAACGACGTGCTCCCGTCGGTCGTGCAGATCCAGGCGGGCGACTCCCTGGGGTCCGGGGTCGTGTACGACGGCAAGGGACACGTCGTCACGAACGCGCACGTGGTCGGGGACAACAGGTCCTTCCGGGTGACGACCGCCCGGACCGAGGACACCCTCGCCGCCGAGCTGGTCTCCTCCTACCCCGAGCAGGACCTCGCCGTCATCAGGCTGGACCGGGTGCCCGACGGCGTCAAGGCGGCCCGCTTCGGGGACTCCGCGAAGGTCGAGGCCGGGCAGATCGTGCTGGCCATGGGCTCGCCGCTCGGCCTGTCCTCCAGCGTGACGCAGGGGATCGTGTCGGGGACCGGACGGACCGTCACCGAGGGCCGGTCCGGCGGCGGTACGGGCGCGACCATCGGCAACATGGTGCAGACGTCCGCCGCCATCAATCCCGGCAACAGCGGTGGCGCCCTGGTGAACCTCGACGGCCAGGTCGTCGGCATCCCGACGCTCGCCGCCACCGACCCGGGCCTCGGCGACAGCGCGGCGCCCGGTATCGGGTTCGCCATCCCGGCGTCGATGGTGCGGACGGTCGCCGACCAGATCGTCGCGGACGGGCGGGTGACCGACTCGGGCCGGGCCGCGCTCGGGGTCACCGCCCGTACGGTCGTCGACGACGCCAACCGGCCCGCGGGCGTGGCCGTCGTCGAGGTGAGTGACGGCGGAGCGGCCGACGAGGCGGGGCTTCGCCCCGGGGACGTCATCGTCCGGCTCGGCGACACGGACATCACCACGATCACCTCGCTGGCCGAGGCGCTGGCGTCGATGCGGCCGGGCGACCGGGTGAAGGTGACGTACACCCGCGACGGCGACGAGCGCACCGCCGAGGTGACGCTGGGCGAGCAGTGACGGGAGCGGGGCCGGTCCGGTCGTGCCCGGCCCCGCCGGCCCGTCAGGCCTCGGCGTCCTCCGCGTGCAGACTCATCGGGCCGTAGATCTCGGTGGAGTCCTCGAACAGCCGAACCTGGTCGGTGCCGCCCTCCTTGAGGTCCTTCCAGTACTCACCGATCCAGGACTCGGCGTCCCCTTGCGTGGTGAACTCCTCGGGCTGCACCGCGGGCTGGACCTCCGTCCCGCCGGCCGTCTCGAACCGCCACGTCCATGCCGCCATGTACGCCTCCAAGATGTGAGCACATGCAGAGCGGAAGCCGGATCTTGGTCCGGCCTCCGCCCGCAGCCTATGCGGTGAGCCGGGCGCGCCGCGGGCGACCCGGGGACACAGGCCGGGGCGGCCCGCGCTCCTCAGGGGGGTCTCGGGCGCGCACGTCGCCGGGTCACCGGGGAAAATCGGTGCGTGGACGTGACTCTGCTCGGCACCGGTGCCCCCGCGGGACTGCCCCGCCCCGACTGTCCCTGCGCGGCGTGTGCCGCGGCGCAGGGCGAGAACGCGCGCGCGGCGACCTCGCTGCTGGTGGACGGGGCGATGCTGCTCGACCTGACGCCGGGCGCCGCGTTCGCCGCCGCGCGTGCCGGGCACTCCCTGACCGGCGTACGGCAGGTGCTGCTGTCGCACCCGCACGACGGGCCCGCCGTGGAGGTGCCGGCGGGGCTGCCGCAGCCGGGTCGGGTGCCGGACGGGCGGGAGCTGGCGCTGCTGACCGGGCACCGGGTGCGGGCGGTGGCGATGGACTCGCCGGGCACCGGGTACGCGGTGACCGGCCCCGACGGACAGCGGCTGCTGTACCTGCCGCCGGGCGGGGCGCCGGCCGGTCTGGAGGAGTCCGCCGAGTCCTACGACATGGTCCTCGCGGACGTCGTGGGGCGGCCGGACGCGCTGGCCAGGCTGCGGGCGGCGGGCGCCGCGGGACCGACGACGGACGTGGTCGCCGTCCACCTGGACCACGACGTGCCGCCGGGCCGGGAACTGGCGCGGCGGCTCGCGGCGGCCGGGGCGCGGGCCGTGCCGGACGGGACGACGCTGGCGGTGGGCGCCTACGAGGACGTGCCCGACGTGCCGCGGCGCACCCTGGTCCTGGGCGGTGCCCGGTCGGGGAAGTCGGTGGAGGCGGAGCGGCGCCTGGAAGCCTTCCCGGACGTGCTCTACGTGGCGACCGGGGGTTCCCGCAACGGGGACACCGAGTGGGCGGCGCGGGTCTGCGCGCACCGCGAGCGGCGGCCGGGGTCCTGGCGGACCGTCGAGACGTGCGACCTGGTGCCGCTGCTGAAGGACGACGGTCCGGCGCTGCTCGTGGACTGCCTGTCCCTGTGGCTGACGGACGCGATGGACGCCGTCGGGGCGTGGGACGACGCGGAGTGGGCCGACGGCGGCGAACGGGCCCTCAGGGACCGGGTGCACGAGCTGACGGAGGCGGTCCGCGCCACCCGCCGCACGGTCGTCGCGGTGTCGAACGAGGTCGGCTCGGGCATCGTCCCGGCCACCGCGTCGGGACGCCGCTACCGGGACGAACTCGGGCGGCTGAACGCGGCCTTCGCGGCCGAGTGCGAGCAGGTGCTGCTGGTGGTGGCGGGCCAGGCGCTGGTGCTACGGGGCTGAGGCGTCCTTGCGCGCGATGACCCGGTGGGCCCGGGCGCCGGTGAGCACCGTGCAGCCCCGGGCCGCCAGTTCGGCGCGCAGGTCCGCCGGGTGCGGGGCACCGGGCGGGAGGGCGAGCAGCCGGCGCGGGTCCGTCACGTCGACGAGCAGATGGCCGCCGGGGCGGAGCACGTGGAGGGCGGCGCGCAGTTCGGCGCGCGGGTCCGGGACGCGTTCCAGCTGCTGGAAGAGGCTCACCACGTCGTAGCGGGCCCGCAGGCGGGCCGCGATGTGCGGGTCCGTCAGACGGCCGACGAACGCCTCCTCGACGCGCTCGACCGCGCGGGCGCGCAGGACGCGGTGGGTGGGGTCCAGGCCGTCGAAGGACGTGTACGGGAAGTGGGCGCGCGCGGCGTGCGGGAAGTCGGCGTCGCCGGTGCCCACGTCGAGCCAGCTCTCCGGCTCGGGGCAGCGGCGGAGCAGTGCCCGGGCGGCCAGGCCGTGGCGCAGCCGCACGCCGGCCCGGACCAGCGGGTGGTCCGGGCGGCCGGCCGCGAGTGCGGGGTTGTGGAAGGTGTGCCGGCAGTCCCGGCACCGGTCGAGGACGGACCGGCCGGGCGCGGCCCGCCGGGGGTCCGCGCCGCGGGTGCGGGTGCGCAGCCGCCGCGAGCCGCACCAGGGGCAGTCCCCGCGGTGCGGCCCGTACCGGGGCACGGGCGGCACCAGGGGCACGGGGGGCGGCGTCGAGGGGACGGGGGGTGCGGACACGGGCGGCTCCCGACGCGAGAGAGGGACGTACGACAAACCAGGCAAAACGTTACGTAGGTGATCGCGATCCGGAGCGCAACGACGCCGCCCGGGCGCGGTGCGGACAGGCCCGCCGTGGTGTTCGACCGGGGCCGGTACTGTTCGGCGAATGAGCTCGCTGAATCTCGACGACTTCACCGATCTGATCGAGCGGCCCGACGGCGGGGTGCGCCGCGACGCCGAGGCACGCCGGGAGCGTCAGGTCGTCCCGCCCGGATCGCTGGGCCGCCTGGACGAACTGGGCGAGTGGCTGGCCGCGGCGCAGTCCGCCGTACCGGTGCGGCCGGTCGACCGGCCCCGGGTGGTGCTCTTCGCCGGTGACCACAGGATCGCCGAGCTGGGCGTCTCGGCGCGGCCCGCGGGCGGTGCGGGTGAGCTGGTGCGCGAGGTGCTGGAGGGCGGCCGGCCCGTGTCCGTGCTCGCCCGGCGGCTGGGTGTGCCGGTGCGGGTCGTCGACATGGCCCTGGACTGCGACCCGCAGACGCTCCCGGCCGAGGTCGTACGGCATCGGGTGCGGCGCGGCGGCGGGCGCATCGACGTCGAGGACGCGCTGACCCCCGAGGAGGCGGAGGCCGCTTTCCGGGCCGGGATGGCGGTGGCCGACGAGGAGGCCGACTCCGGCACGGATCTCGTGGTGCTCGGCGACGTGAGCGTGGGCGGGACCACGGCGGCGGGCGTGCTGGTGGCCGCGCTGTGCGGGACCGACGCGTCGGTGGTCACCGGGCGGGGCGGGCTGGCCATCGACGACCTGGCCTGGATGCGCAAGTGCGCGGCGACCCGCGACGCGCTGCGCCGGGCCCGGCCGGTGCTCGGGGACCAGTTGCGGTTGCTCGCGACGGTGGGCGGCGCGGACCTCGCCGCGATGACGGGGTTCCTGCTGCAGAGCGCGGTGCGCAAGATGCCGGTGATCCTGGACGGCGTCGTGACGGCCGCGTGCGCGCTGGTCGGGCAGCGGGTCGCCTTCCGGGCCCCCGACTGGTGGCTGGCCGCGCACGACAGCGGGGAGCCGGGCCAGGCCAAGGCGCTGGACCGGATGGCCCTGGAGCCGCTGCTCACCCAGGGCGTGACCGTCGGGGAGGGCGCGGGCGGCCTGCTGGCCCTCCCCCTGGTCCAGGCCGCGGCGGCACTGGCCGCGGAACTGCCGGAGCGGCCGAAGGCGTCGGAGAGGTCCGAAGGCTCCGTGGACTCCGCGGGTTCCGAGAACTCCGAGAACTCCGAGGACTCCGAGGACTCCGAGGACTCCGAGGACTCCGAGAACACGGACTCCGCCGAGGAGAAGGCGTAACGGCACGACGCGGGAGCGACGCGGACCGTCGGCCGCCCGCGGCGGGAAGCGGCCGTGACGGGGGGTGTCCGCCCGCGGCGGTCGGCGCGTCCGCCCGCCGTGGACCCCGCACCCGCGCCCGCGGGTGCCGTCACCGCCGGTCCGGCACCGGGTCCGGGCGTCCCCCGATCCAGTCCTGGACGGCGCGGCTGGGACCGGCCCAGCGGCGGTCGTGGCGGTAGGCGCGCAGCCGGGACTTGGCGCGGGCGCGCGGACGGCTGCCGTAGAAGCGGCGGGCCCACGCGGAGCCGGGCCGGGCCAGACGGACCGCGCCGACCAGCGCGACGAGGGGGACGATCACGCCGAAGAGCGCGAGGCGGCCCTTGCCCTTGGCGAGGGCGAGGAGCGAGAAGAAGAAGTTCCCGGCGACGGTCGCGATGACGTTGGCCCGGTCCTGTCTCTCGTCCGGGGACAGACCGTCGACGCCGAACGGCGTGAACCCGGCGAGCACCAGCCCGACCAGGGCCGCGGTGACCACCACGACCTCCACGCTCTTGCGGCCGGCCTCGGTCCAGTACACGTCGTCGAGGTGCAGGATGAGCGCGAACTCGTCCAGGACGAGCCCCGCCCCGACGCCGAAGACCACCGCGGCCACGGCGGAGCCGAAGCCGTGCCGGCCCCCCGCAACCGCGGCGAACCCGCCGACGACGGTGAGGACGATCCCCGGGACGACGTGGTGGATGTGCACCCCGCCCGCCCGGACGTTGCCGAAGGGGCCCTTGCCGGCCCGGATGAGGCGGGTGACGACCCGGGTGATCACGAACGTCAGGACGAAGGCCCCCAGGGCGAGGAGCAGCGGCAGCTTGCCCGGTTCCATGATGTTGCGCTGCCACCAATCTCCCATATGCGCACTTTATCCCCACGGGCCGTCGGTGCCCTGGTGACCGCCGGGTAGTCTGCGCCGGTGCTCAGGACGCCCCTCTCCCCCGACGGTCTCCGCTTCGCCTTCGGCACGCTCACCGTGTTCCCGGTCGAGGTGACCCGCTGGGACCGCGAGGCCGCACGCGGCGGCATGCTGTGCGCGCCGCTGGCCGGACTGGCCGTCGGCCTCGCCGCCGCGGCCGCCGGGCTGCTGCTGCTGTTCCTGGGCGCGGGCAGCCTGCTCGCCGCCGTCGCCACGGCCGCCGTACCCGCCGTGCTCACGCGCGGGCTGCATCTGGACGGGCTGGCCGACACCGCGGACGGACTGGGCAGCGGGAAGCCCGCCGAGGACGCGCTGCGGATCATGAAGCAGTCGGACATCGGGCCGTTCGGCGTGCTCGCCCTCGTGTTCGTGCTGTTCGCCCAGGTGGCCGCGCTGGCGCAGGCCTACGACGGCTCCTGGGCCCGGGGGGCGCTCGCCGCCGTGGTCTCGGCGACGGCCGCCCGGCTGGCGCTGACGCTCGCCGCCCGGGCCGGGGTGCCGGCCGCGCGCCCGGAGGGGCTCGGCGCGGCGGTCGCCGGGGTGGTCCCGGTGGGAGCCGCGCTGGCGACCGCCGCCGTCGTCACGGCGGCCGGCGCGGTGGCGGGCGCCTTCGGCGGGCCGTACGACGCGGTCCGTACGGCACTCGCCGTGCTGTGCGCCGCCGCCGCCGCGGAACTGCTGCTGCGGCACTGCGTCCGCCGGTTCGGCGGCGTCACCGGTGACGTCTTCGGCGGGGTCGCGGAGACGGCGGCCACCGCCTCGCTGGTCGTGCTGGTCCTCGGCTGATCCCCCGCACGGGCGGCCTCAGCAGGCCTCCCGCTCCGCCCCCAGCTCGTACTCCTTCAGCATCGAACTCAGCCGCAGCTCGCGGGACTCGGCGCAGAAGCGCTCCGTCGGCAGCTCGTACTCGACGTGGAAGACGGCCTTGTCCGCGTCGATGAACGGCTTGTTGTCGGCGCACTCGCCGTACTGGGCGCACTGCTCGTTGACCGCGAAGTCGAAGTCGTCCACCAGTTCCGGGATCTGGTCCAGGTCGTTCTTCAGGCCGACGGCCATGCCGCGGTCGTGGGCGAGTCGGGCGATCAGCCGGTTGTAGCGGAGCTGGTCGTCGGCGGTGAGCGGGAAGCCGGTCTCGTTCCTGTAGCCGTCCATGTTGTCCGGCTCGACGGCGTCGAAGCCCTTCTCGCGGCACATGTCGATGCGTTCGGCCATCAGCGGTTCCAGGACGTCCGTGGCACGGATGTCCAGCCAGCGCTCGCCCTCCCACCCGTTGCCTTCGCCCAGCACCGCCTCGGGGAACTTCGCCGCGTCGGGGCGGAAGTCCTCCCAGGCGCCGGTGGACAGGTAGCAGATGACCTTGCGCCCGTCCTCGTGCAGTGCGGCCACGGTGGAACCGGGGTGGTCGAAGCCGTCGATGTCGTAGACCGGGACGTCGACGGAGGTGTCGAGCCTGCCGCTGAGCTGCCACTGCCAGGCGGTGCCGGGCCGCGGCTGCCAGTGGCCGGCGGCTTCCCGCCCGTCGCCCGGGGACGCGGAGCAGCCGGCGAGCAGCAGGAGGAGGGCTATCGACAGGACCGGGCGTCTCACGGGGGTGCTCCAGGGTGTGGGTGGCGCGGTGGCGTACCCCAGGAATGATCTCCCACCCCGGGGGCGGCGCGGGAAACCGCGGCCCCGCGGGAGGGAGCGGAGGCGGGCGCGAGCGTAGGCTCGTGCCCGGTGTTCGCCTGCCCAGGCGAAGACCGCGACGCAGGAGGGATCTAGGGTCGGTTGTCGGGCCCGGTCGACCCACCCGCATTCGGCCATACAGGACTTCATACGGAAGCGAGAATTCACCACCGTGACTGCTCTCACTCTCTCCACCGCCGCGGTGCCCGGCCTGCGGGCCGACGCGATCGTGATCGGTGTCGCCAAGGGCGCGGCATCCAGGTCCGGGGGCCTGGTCGTCGCACCGGGTGCCGAGGCCGTGGACAAGGCGTACGACGGCCGGCTCGCCGGCGTCCTGGAGACCCTCGGCGCCTCGGGCGCCGAGGGCGAGGTGACGAAGCTGCCCGCGCCGGCCGGCTTCAAGGCACCCGTCGTGGTGGCGGTGGGCCTGGGCGCCGAGCCCGAGAAGGACGCCGGGTTCGACGCCGAGGCGCTCCGCAGGGCCGCCGGTGTGGCCGCCCGCGCGCTCGCCGGCGCCAAGAAGGCCGCCTTCGCCCTGCCGCTCGCCGAGGCCGCCGACGCCGGCGCCGTCGGTGAGGGCGTGCTGCTCGGCGCGTACCTGTTCGACGCCTACAAGGAGTCCGCCAAGGACACCAAGGCGAAGAACGGCAAGGCCCCGCTGGCCGAGGCCACGCTGCTCGGCGGCAAGCCCCGCGACAAGGCGTTCAAGGCCGCCGTCGAGCGTGCCGCCGCCGTCGCGGAGGAGCTGAACCGCGCCCGCGACCTGGTCAACACCCCGCCGAACGACCTCGATCCCGAGGCGTTCGCGGCGGTCGCGCAGGCCGCCGCGAAGGAGCACGGCATCAAGGTGCAGGTGCTCGACGAGAAGGCGCTCACCAAGGGCGGCTACGGCGGCATCCTCGGCGTCGGCGCCGGCTCCGCGTCCGGCCCCCGGCTGGTGAAGCTGTCCTACACCTCGTCCAAGGCCAGGAAGACCCTCGCCTTCGTCGGCAAGGGCATCACCTACGACTCGGGCGGCATCTCGCTGAAGCCGGCCGGGCACAACGAGACGATGAAGTGCGACATGGCCGGCGCCGCCGCCGTGTTCGCCGCGGTCGTCGCCGCCGCGCGCCTCGGCCTGGAGGTCAACGTGACCGGCTGGCTGGCGCTGGCCGAGAACATGCCGTCGGGCTCCGCCACCCGCCCGGGTGACGTGCTGCGCATGTACAGCGGCAAGACGGTGGAGGTGCTCAACACCGACGCCGAGGGCCGGCTCGTGCTCGCCGACGCGCTCTGGGCGGCCTCGCAGGAGAAGCCGGACGCGATCATCGACGTGGCGACGCTGACCGGCGCGATGATGCTGGCGCTGGGCAGCCGGACCTACGGGATCATGGCGAACGACGACGCGTTCCGTGCCGCGGTGCACGAGGCGGCGGAGGAGGTCGGCGAGCCGGCCTGGCCGATGCCGCTGCCGGAGCACCTGCGCAAGGGCATGGACTCGGCGACCGCGGACATCGCCAACATGGGCGAGCGGATGGGCGGCGGCCTGGTGGCCGGTCTGTTCCTGCGCGAGTTCGTCGGCGAGGGCATCGCCTGGGCGCACCTGGACATCGCGGGTCCGGCCTTCAACGAGGCGGGGCCCTTCGGGTACACGCCGAAGGGCGGCACCGGAACGGCGGTGCGGACGCTGGTGCGGGTCGCCGAGCTGGCGGCCGCGGGCGACCTCGGATAGGGCGTCCGACAGCTCGGGGGTGCGGGTGCCGGTGCGGTCGCGGGACGTCGTGCCCGTCGCGCCGAAGCGGCGAAGCCGTGGACGAAACACCGCCCCGCGCCCCCGGCAGCGTCTCCGTCGCCCCTGTGACAGGAAAAGGTGCGACGTCTCACACACCGGCCCCACGTCTCGTCGGCCCCTCACAAGTGCGAAGATGGGGCTCGGCAGGACAGGGCCCCACCTAAGGGCCGAGAACAATGAGCGGCCGGACACCAGCCGCCGACCGGTCACTGGAGACCGGCGTGGCGCACATGCATGGAGGACGTGACGTGGCGAACGACGCCAGCACCGTTTTCGACCTAGTGATCCTCGGCGGTGGCAGCGGTGGTTACGCCGCGGCCCTGCGCGGGGCGCAGCTGGGCCTGGACGTCGCCCTGATCGAGAAGGACAAGGTCGGCGGTACCTGCCTGCACAAGGGGTGCATCCCCACCAAGGCCCTGCTGCACGCGGGCGAGATCGCCGATCAGGCCCGCGAGAGCGAGCAGTTCGGCGTGAAGGCCACGTTCGAGGGCATCGACGTGGCGGCCGTGCACAAGTACAAGGACGACGTGATCTCGGGCCTGTACAAGGGCCTGCAGGGTCTGATCGCCTCGCGCAAGGTGACCTACATCGAGGGTGAGGGCCGGCTGTCCTCGCCGACCTCCGTGGATGTGAACGGTCAGCGCGTCCAGGGCCGCCACGTCCTGTTGGCGACCGGCTCCGTGCCGAAGTCGCTGCCGGGCCTGGAGATCGACGGCGACCGGATCATCTCCTCCGACCACGCCCTCAAGCTCGACCGCGTGCCGAAGTCCGCGATCGTCCTGGGCGGCGGTGTCATCGGCGTCGAGTTCGCCTCCGCGTGGAAGTCCTTCGGCACCGACGTCACGATCGTCGAGGGCCTCAAGCACCTCGTGCCGGTCGAGGACGAGAACAGCTCCAAGCTGCTGGAGCGCGCCTTCCGCAAGCGGGGCATCAAGTTCAACCTGGGCACCTTCTTCGAGAAGGCCGAGTACACCCAGGACGGCGTCAAGGTCACCCTGGCCGACGGCAAGGAGTTCGAGGCCGAGGTCCTGCTCGTCGCCATCGGCCGCGGCCCGGTCTCGCAGGGCCTGGGCTACGAGGAGGCCGGCGTCGCCATGGACCGCGGCTACGTCCTCGTCGACGAGTACATGCGGACCAACGTCCCGACCATCTCCGCCGTCGGCGACCTCGTCCCGACCCTCCAGCTCGCGCACGTCGGCTTCGCCGAGGGCATGCTGGTGGCCGAGCGGATCGCCGGCCTGAAGACCGTCCCGGTCGACTACGACGGCGTGCCGCGGGTGACGTACTGCCACCCGGAGGTCGCCTCCGTCGGCATCACCGAGGCCAAGGCCAAGGAGATCTACGGCGCGGACAAGGTCGTCGCCCTGAAGTACAACCTGGCGGGCAACGGCAAGAGCAAGATCCTCAAGACCACCGGCGAGATCAAGCTCGTCCAGGTCAAGGACGGTGCCGTGGTCGGCGTCCACATGGTCGGCGACCGCATGGGCGAGCAGGTCGGCGAGGCCCAGTTGATCTACAACTGGGAGGCGCTGCCGGCCGAGGTGGCCCAGCTCGTCCACGCCCACCCCACGCAGAACGAGGCGATGGGCGAGGCTCACCTGGCGCTGGCCGGCAAGCCCCTGCACTCCCACGACTGACCTCCCTCGGTCACTGGGCGCGACGACACAGACTTCCGCAATTCGTTAAGGAGCAACCGAAACCATGGCGGTTTCCGTAACCCTTCCGGCGCTCGGCGAGAGCGTCACCGAGGGCACCGTCACCCGTTGGCTCAAGGCCGAGGGTGAGCGCGTCGAGGCCGACGAGCCGTTGCTCGAGGTCTCGACCGACAAGGTCGACACCGAGATCCCGGCCCCCGCGTCCGGCGTGCTGTCCTCCATCAAGGTCGCCGAGGACGAGACCGTCGAGGTCGGTGCCGAGCTGGCGCTGATCGACGACGGTTCCGGCGCCCCCGCGGCCGAGGAGGCCCCGGCCGCCGAGCAGGCCCCGCAGGCCGAGCAGGTCGCCGAGCCCGCCCCCGAGCCGGCCCCGGCCGCCCCCTCCACCGAGCAGGCCGCCCCGGCGCCCGCCCCCTCCGCCGACGCGTCGGCCGGCGGCGGTTCCGCCGAGGGCACGGACGTGGTCCTGCCCGCGCTCGGCGAGTCCGTCACCGAGGGCACCGTCACCCGCTGGCTGAAGTCGGTCGGCGACGCGGTCGAGGCCGACGAGCCGCTGCTGGAGGTGTCCACCGACAAGGTCGACACCGAGATCCCGGCCCCCGCCTCCGGCACCCTGCTGGAGATCGTGGTCGGCGAGGACGAGACCGCCGAGGTCGGCGCCAAGCTCGCCGTCATCGGCGAGGCGGGCGCGGCTCCGGCCGCCGCCCCGGCCCAGGAGGCCCCGGCCGCCCCCGCGCAGCCCGAGCCCGCCCAGGCCCCGGCTCCGCAGCAGGCCGCCCCGGCCCAGCAGGCCCCGGCCGCTCCGGCTCCGCAGGCCCCGGCGGCCCCCGCGCCGCAGCAGCCCGCCGCCCCCGCGCCGCAGCAGCCGGCCGCCCCGGCGCCCGCGCCGGCCCAGGCCGCCGCTCCGGCCGCCCCGGCCGCCGCCCAGCCGGCGGACGACGGTGCCTACGTCACCCCGCTGGTGCGCAAGCTCGCCTCCGAGAACGGCGTGGACCTGTCCACCGTCAAGGGCACCGGCGTCGGCGGCCGCATCCGCAAGCAGGACGTCATCGCCGCCGCCGAGGCTGCGAAGGCGGCCCCGGCCCCGGCCGCCGCCCCCGCGGCGCCCGCCGCGAGGAAGGCCCCCGCCCTGGAGGCCTCCCCGCTGCGCGGCCAGACCGTCAAGATGCCTCGCATCCGCAAGGTCATCGGCGACAACATGGTCAAGGCGCTGCACGAGCAGGCCCAGCTGTCGTCGGTCGTCGAGGTCGACGTCACGCGTCTGATGAAGCTGCGCGCCCGTGCCAAGGACGCGTTCGCGGCCCGCGAGGGCGTCAAGCTCTCGCCGATGCCGTTCTTCGTCAAGGCGGCGGCCCAGGCGCTGAAGGCGCACGCGCCGATCAACGCCAAGATCAACGAGGCCGAGGGGACCATCACCTACTTCGACACCGAGAACATCGGTATCGCGGTGGACTCCGAGAAGGGCCTGATGACCCCGGTCATCAAGAACGCCGGTGACCTCAACCTGGCCGGCATCGCCAAGGCGACCGCCGACCTGGCGGGCAAGGTCCGGGCCAGCAAGATCAGCCCGGACGAGCTGGCCGGCGCGACCTTCACCATCAGCAACACCGGTTCGCGCGGCGCGCTGTTCGACACGATCATCGTGCCGCCGGGCCAGGTCGCCATCCTCGGCATCGGTGCCACGGTCAAGCGTCCGGCCGTCATCGAGACGGAGGAGGGCACGGCCATCGGCGTCCGCGACATGACGTACCTGACCCTGTCCTACGACCACCGCCTGGTGGACGGCGCCGACGCCGCCCGCTACCTGACGGCGGTCAAGGCGATCCTGGAGGCGGGCGAGTTCGAGGTCGAGCTCGGCCTGTAGTCCCCCTCGCCAGTGGGTCTGTTCGGTGCCCCCGCCCGGAGCTCTCCGGGCGGGGGCACCGTCATGTGCTGCCGCGCGCGCCGTGTAAGTCTCGTCTCACCTGCGTGAAAGCGCCCCCGTGCGCCCTTCCGGCTCGCGGTGACGGCCGTATTGTTTCTCAACGTCAGTCGCCCCAGGGGGCCGGAAGGGCCCCTCCCGAAGGAGCTCTCATGACCGCGCCCGTCGTCCACTCGCTGCGCGAACAGATCCGCGAGCACATCCTGGAAGGGATCATCAGCGGACGCTGGCAGCCGGGCGAGCGGATCGTGGAGCGCCGGATCGCCACCGAGCTGGAGGTCAGCCAGACGCCGGTGCGGGAGGCGCTGCGGGAGCTGGAGTCGCTGCGGCTGATCGAGTCGGCGCCGAACAAGGGCGTGCGGGTGCGCAATCTGACCGCCGCCGACCTGGAGGAGAGCTACCCGGTCCGGGCCGGTCTGGAGGCGATCGCCGCGGAGCTGGCGGCGGACCGGCTCGCCGAGGACTGCTCGGCGCTGGAGCCGCACGTCACGGCCCTGTACGAGGCCGACCGGACCGCCGACGGGACCGCCCAGGTGCGGCACACGGTGGGCTTCCACCGGGAGCTGGTGCGGGCGGCCGGCAACTCGGTGCTGCTGCACACCTGGGAGGGCCTGGGCATCGAGGTGTTCACGGCGCTGTCGATACGGTGGCTGGGGACGGTGCAGCAGTCGTACGCGGAGGAGCACGAGGAGCTGGTCGCGGCCTTCCGCCGCCGGGATCCCCGTATCCCGGAGATTGTCAAGGCCCACGTCCTCGGCTGCGCCCCCCGCGCCTAGCTTCTTCGCCTCCGCCGCCCCTCCCTGCCCCGCCCCTGGGGGCCGCGCCCCCAGACCCCCCGGATTCGCGCGGTTCCCCGCGCCCCTGAAGGGGTGCGGGGAACCGCGCGATCAGCCCAGGCGCACGGCAGAGGCCAACGCACCGAACCAACCGAGCCGCACCGCGCTCACCTGCACAAACCGCCGGTTTCATGGTCACCCCGTGCCACCGCAGGAGGCACCGCGTGCCGACTTTCTCGTGATCAAGAGGTTTTGGGCCTCAACCCTTTGATCGATCATCGATCAGGGAGTTACAGTCACCGACGGGCTTCCACCCAAGCCCAAGCCCTGTCCTGCCAAAGACCTAGGGCACCCCCGAACCCTTGACGATGAGGGAACCCCCTTCGACTGAGGAAGGCGGCGACATGACCGACCCCAAAGCCATCCAGCCGAGCGAGCTCGACCAGCTCCCGGACCGCGACCCGGAGGAGACCGCCGAATGGCAGGCCTCCCTGGACGCCGTCACCCAGGCGGCCGGGCCGCACCGTGCCGCGTACCTGATGCGCCGCACACTGGAGCGCGCCGAGGGCGCCGGCCTCGCCCTGCCGAAGCTCCTGGAGACGGACTACGTCAACTCCATCCCGACCGCCGACGAGCCCAGCGTGGACGGCGACGAGGACCTGGAGCAGCGGATCACCGCCTGGAACCGCTGGAACGCGGCGGCGATGGTCACCCGCGGCAGCAAGTACGGCGTCGGCGGCCACATCGCCACCTTCGCCTCCGCGGCCTGGCTGTACGAGACCGGCTTCAACCACTTCTTCAAGGGCAAGGAGGGTGACGGGTCCGGCGACCAGCTCTACATCCAGGGCCACGCCTCCCCCGGCATCTACGCCCGCGCCTTCCTCGACGGCCGGCTGACCGAGGAGCACCTCGACAACTTCCGCCGCGAGGCCGGCGGCAACGGCCTGCCGTCCTACCCGCACCCGCGCCGGCTGCCGTGGCTGTGGGAGTTCCCCACCGTCTCCATGGGCCTCGGCCCGATCTCCGCGATCTACCAGGCGCGGTTCAACCGCTACCTGACCAGCCGCGGCATCAAGGACCTGACGAACTCCCACGTGTGGGCGTTCCTCGGCGACGGCGAGATGGACGAGCCGGAGTCCACCACCGCGCTGACCCTCGCCTCCCGCGAGGGCCTGGACAACCTGACCTTCGTCATCAACTGCAACCTGCAGCGCCTCGACGGTCCGGTCCGCGCCAACTTCAAGATCGTGCAGGAGCTGGAGGCCCAGTTCCGCGGCGCCGGCTGGAACGTCGTGAAGTCGCTGTGGGGCACGGCGTGGGACGAGCTGTTCCAGCTCGACACCACCGGCGCGCTCGTACGCCGCCTGCGCGAGGTACCCGACGCGCAGGTGCAGACGTACCAGACGCGCGACGCCGCCTACATCCGCGAGGACTTCTTCGGCAAGGACCCGGCGCTCGTCGAGATGGCGAAGCTGCTGTCCGACGACAAGATCCTCGAGTGCTTCCACTACTCGCGCGGCGGCCACGAGTCCCGCAAGGTCTACGCCGCCTACCGCGCCGCGCTCGCCCACAAGGGCGCGCCGACCGTGATCCTGGCCCAGACGGTCAAGGGCCACACCCTCGGCACCGGCTTCGCGTCCAAGAACGCCAACCACCAGATGAAGAAGCTCTCGGTGGACGAGTTCAAGGCCATGCGCGACCTGCTCGGCCTGCCGATCAAGGACAGCGACTTCGTCGACGGCGTGGTCCCCTACGGCCACCCGGGCGCCGACTCCCCCGAGGTCCGTTACCTCCAGGAGCGGCGCGCCGCCCTCGGCGGTCCGGCCCCGGCCCGCCGCGTCCACCCGGTCGCCCCGCTGCCCGCGCCCGCCGAGAAGGCCTTCGCCTCCTTCGACAAGGGCTCCGGTTCGCAGAACGTGGCCACCACCATGGCCTTCGTCCGCCTGGTCAAGGACCTGGTCCGCGACAAGGAGACCGGCAAGCGCTGGGTGCCGATCGTCCCCGACGAGGCGCGTACCTTCGGCATGGAGAGCCTCTTCCCGTCCCTGGGCATCTACTCGCCCAAGGGCCAGACGTACGAGCCGGTCGACCGCGACCAGCTGATGTACTACAAGGAGGCCAAGAACGGCCAGATCCTCAACGAGGGGATCACCGAGGCCGGCTCGATGGCCGACTTCATCGCCGCTTCGACGTCGTACGCGACGCACGGCGAGGCGATGATCCCGTTCTACATCTTCTACTCGATGTTCGGCTGGCAGCGCACGGCCGACCAGATGTGGCAGCTCGGCGACCAGCTCGGCCGCGGCTTCCTGGTCGGCGCCACCGCCGGCCGGACCACGCTGACCGGTGAGGGCCTCCAGCACGCGGACGGCCACTCCCCGGCCATCGCGGCGACCAACCCGGCCGCCCTGACGTACGACCCGGCGTTCGCGTACGAGGTCGCGGCGATCGTCAAGGACGGTCTGCGCCGGATGTACGGCGAGGCGGCTCCGGGTGAGGACCCGGACGTCTTCTACTACCTCACCGTCTACAACGAGCCGATGCCGCAGCCGGCCAAGCCGTCCGCGCCCGGCGTGGACGAGGGCATCGTCAAGGGCCTGTACCGCTTCAACACGGCGGAGTCCGCGGGCCTGACCCCGGCCGCCAACGCCCCGCGCATCCAGCTGCTGGGCTCCGGCACGGCGATCCACTGGGCGCTGAAGGCGCAGCGGCTGCTCGCCGAGGAGTGGGGCGTGGCCTCCGACGTGTGGTCCGCGACCTCCTGGACGGAGCTGCGCCGCGACGCGCTGGACGCCGACGCGGCACTGCTGCGCGGCGAGGAGCGGGTGCCGTACGTCCGCCGGGCGCTCCAGGGCGTCGAGGGGCCGGTCCTCGCGGTGTCCGACTACATGCGCCAGGTCCCGGACCAGATCGCGCAGTGGGTCGAGCAGGACTGGTCCTCGCTGGGCGCCGACGGCTTCGGCCTGTCGGACACCCGTGAGGCCGCCCGCCGCCACTTCGGCGTCGACGCCGAGTCCATCGTGGTCGCGTCCCTCGCCCAGCTCGCCAGGCGTGGCGAGGTCAAGGCGACGGCCGTGAAGGAGGCGCGCGAGCGCTACGGTCTGTAGAGGCCGGGCACGAGCTGAGAGGAGGCCCCCGCCGCGGCGGGGGCCTCCTGCATGATGTGGGGATGCGTGCTGCCCGCCTCATCAAGATGGTGCTGCTCCTCCAGTCCCGCCCGGCCATGACCGCCGCCGAGCTGGCGCGGGAGCTGGAGGTCTCGGAGCGTACGGTCACGCGGGACGCGCAGGCGCTGTCGGAGGCGGGGGTGCCGGTGTACGCGGAGCGGGGGCGGGCCGGGGGTTACCGGCTGATCGGCGGGTACCGCACCCGGCTGACCGGGCTGGCCCGGGGTGAGGCCGAGGCGCTGTTCCTGTCCGGGGTGCCGGGGGCGTTGCGCGAGATGGGTCTGGAGGACGCGGCCTCGGCGGCCCGCCTGAAGGTGTCGGCGGCGCTGCTGCCGTCCCTGCGGGACGCCTCCCGCACGGCGGCGCAGCGGTTCCACCTGGACGCGCCGAACTGGTTCCGGGAGCCCCGGACGCCCGAACTGCTGCCGGTGGTCGCGGACGCCGTCTGGGACGACCGGCCCGTCACCGCGCGCTACCGGCGCGGGCAGGAGGAGGTCGTACGGGAGCTGGAGCCGTACGGGCTCGTGCTGAAGGCGGGCGTCTGGTACCTGTGCGCGAGGATCGCGCGGGCCGACGGCGGCGGCGCCTTCCGCGTGTACCGCATCGACCGGTTCACGGCGGTGGAGGCGGGCGAGGAGCGCTTCGAACGGGACGACGGCTTCGACCTGCCCGCGTTCTGGGCGGAGCGGGCCGAGCAGTTCGCGCGGTCGATCCTGCGGGCCCAGGTCGTGGTGCGGCTGTCGGCCAGGGGCGTGCGGGCGCTGCCTCACGCCGTCGACGCGCTGTCCGCCCGGGAGGCGCTGGAGGCGGCGGACGCGCCGGACGCGGAGGGCCGGGTCACGGTGACGCTGCCCGTGGAGTCCGAGGAGGTCGCGCACACCCAGCTGGCGGGGCTGGGACCGGAGGTGGAGGTGCTGGCGCCCGTGACGCTGCGGGAGCGCTTCGCACGGGACGCGCGACGGCTGGCCGGCCTGTACGCCGACGCGGACCCGGCCGGGACATAACGATCCGCCGCACTCCACGTGCGTCCCGCCCCTCCAGGGCCGATGCTGGACCCGTGATGGACGAGACGGAGTTCTGGGAGCTGATCGACGCCACCCGGCAGGGCGCCGACGGCGATCCCGAGGACCAGGCCGACCTGCTCGTGGACCGGCTCCTCGGGATGGACCCGGACCTGGTGCTCGACTTCGCCCGCCACTTCGAGGCCCGCTACAACCGCGCCTGCACCTGGGACGTCTGGGGTGCCGCGTGGATCCTGCTCGGCGGGGCCAGCGACGACGCCTTCGACTACTTCCGCTGCTGGCTGATCGGCCAGGGCCGCGAGGTGTACGAGGGCGCGGTGCACGATCCCGACTCGCTCGCCGAACTGCTGGACGACTTCGACGAGGAGCTGGACGGCGACGGCGAGGAGCTCGGCTACGCGGCCGACGAGGCCTACGAGCAGCTCACCGGGACCGTCGCCCCCGACCTGGGCATCGCGCCCGCGCCCGCCGAGCCGCTGGGCACTCCGGTCGACCTGGAGGACGACCGGGCCCTCGCCGAGCGTCTGCCGCGCCTGTGGGAACGGTTCGGGCGGGACTGACGCGGGTCCGTCCCCGTTCACTCCGTACGGCGCCGGCCGGTGTCCGAGGGGCGGGCCGCGGCCGGGACGCCCGGAGCGCCCGGTGCGGCGGCGCCCTCCCGGGCCCTTGGAGGGCCCCGGGGGCGTACCGGCGGCCGGCTCGAGTGCCTGGACACGCGCCTGTGCGGTGGCCCGACAACGACCGCGGTCGCCGCGCCCGGCACGGCCCAGGGCCCGCGTACGGCCCCGCCTCCGCCCCGGCCGCCCGCCCGCGCGGTCCCACCTCGGCCGCCCGCCCGCGCGGTCCCACCTCGGCCGCCCGCCCGCGCGGTCCCGCCTCGGCCGCCGGTCGTGGTCCCCGCCTTCGTCCGCTGACCGAAGTGGACCGTACGGCGCCGGGCCCGGCGGGCCGGGCGTCCGCGCGGGTCAGCCGGACGTCCGCCCCTGGAGCCGCGCCGCCCGGTCCCTGATCTCGGGGAGGCGGGCGGTGAGGGCCGCGCCGGGGCAGCTGGTCTGGTAGCCCTCGTCGTGTCCCGCGACGGCGGGCAGGGTGGCGGTCGCGCCGGCGGCGTACCGGCTGAGGCCGTTGCTGGAGACCAGGGCGACCTCCGCGCGCGGGTCGGTGTCGGTGGGGCCGAGTTTCCAGGCGGCGAGCGCGGCGATCGCGTCGGTCAGCGCGTCGGGCACGGGCACGCCCGCGGTGAAGGTGCCGAGGGCGGCGATGCCGGTGGTGCGGTGGTTGAAGCCCTGGGTGTGGGCTCCGGTGACGGGGCGTGTGATGCCTCCGGCGCGGCCCTCGTAGATGGTTCCGCAGCGGTCCACGACGAAGTTGTAGCCGATGTCGTCCCAGTCCCGGCCGCCGGTCTGCCCCGAGTAGACACCGCGGAGGATGTCGGGCACGTCGGCGCAGTCGTAGCCGTTCGGGGTGTCGGTGTGGTGGACGAAGACGGCGAGGATCTCGTCGTCGTAGCGCGGGGGCGGCTGGGCGCGGGCGGCGTCGCCGAGCCAGGCGGACCGGGGCACGATGGGCGGCCGGGGCGCGGAGTGCCGGTCGGCGGCGGCCGGACCGGCGTGTGTCTCGGCCGCCCGCTCCACACCGCTCGCGCACAGCGCCAGCGCGGCGACGGCGGCCAGGCCGGGCAGACAGCCGAGCAACGCCAGGGCCGCGCCCGGTATGCGGGCCGCACGCCGTTCCCGGGCCTCGCGCGGTCCTCGGAAGACACGCATGGTCCCACTGTCCGGCGGATCGGTCCCGCCCGCGACGTGTGCTGTGCCACCTGGTGGAACCATCGCCCCGGCCCACGACGTTCTTCCGGTCGGGTGCACCCGCTCCCGCACTCCCTGTCGATCGCCCTCGATCGCCCTCGGTCGCACGCTCACCCACGCGCCCGGGTGGCCGGCTTCCGGACGGTCGCGTGCCCCGGGCTGATCACCGGACCCGTCCGGCACGTACTGAGGGGCCCGGGGTCCGCGGGGGTCCCGGACCGAAAGGCGGCTCGCGTGGACCTGCTCGACATCCTGCTGGTGCCGGTGGCACTGGCCTACGCGGCGTCCGGCTACCGCCGCGGGCTGGTGGCCGGCTGCGTCTCGCTGGCCGGCTTCGTGGGCGGCGCGGTGGTCGGCGTGTGGCTCCTGCCGTGGGTGATGGATCTGGTGGCACCGCGGTCCACGGCGGCGACGGTGACCGCCGTGGTCACCGTGCTGCTGCCGGCGGTGGCCGGACACGAGCTGGCCGGACGGCCCGCGCTGCGGCTGCGCCGGGAGCTGGACGCCGGGCCGCTCAGGGCGGCCGACGGGGTCGGCGGGGCGGTGGCCAACGCGGCGGCGGCGCTGATCGTGGCGTGGGTGGCGGCGAGCGTCCTGGCGGCGTCCTCCTCCTCGCTGCTCACCTCGGCGATCCGCGACTCGTCGGTGCTGGGCGCGGTGCAGCGGGTGATGCCGGACACCACTCCGGCATGGTTCTCCGGGGCGACGTCGGCGCTGACCGAGGCGGGGTTCCCCCAGGTCTTCAACCCCTTCGAGAACGAGTCGACCGCCGAGGTCGCCGAGCCCTCCGGCGACAGCGTCACGCCGGCGGCCACCGAGGCGGCCCGGCGCGGCACGGTGAAGGTCGAGGGCGTCGCCGGCACCCAGGGCCGGGAGGGCAGCGGCTTCGTCTACGCGCCGGAGCACGTGATGACCAACGCCCACGTGGTGGCCGGCATGGACGACCCGACCGTGCGGGTCGGCGGGGTGGGGCCGGCGTACGAGGCGCGGGTGGTGCTGTTCGACCCGGACAAGGACGTGGCCGTGCTGTACGTCCCGGACCTGTCGGCGCCCGTCCTGCGGTTCGACGGCGACGCCGGGCGCGGCGACGCGGCGGTGGTCGCGGGCTACCCGCAGGACGGCGACCTCGATCTGCGGGCGGCGACGGTGGCGAACCGGACCCGGGCGACCGGGCAGAACATCCACAGCGACGCCAACGTCACCCGGGAGATCTACTCCGTGCGCTCCACCGTCCGCCCCGGCAACTCCGGCGGGCCGCTGCTGTCCACCGACGGCCGGGTGTACGGGGTGGTCTTCGCCCGCTCCACCTCCGACGCCGGGACCGGTTACGTGCTGACGGCGGACGAGGTGGCCGACGAGGCGCGGCGTGCGGCCGGCGCGACGGCGGCGGTGGACACGGGCGAACCGGTCACGTCGTAGCGCCCGGCGTGGTGAAGGACAGGCCCATCAGCACGTCGTCGACGTACGTGCCGTCGAGGCAGAACTCCTCCGGCTGCACGCCCTCGACGGCGAAGCCCTCGGACTCGTAGAGCTTGCGGGCCGCGGTGTTGTGGCCGAGGACGCGCAGGGTGAGGCGCCGGGCGCCCAGGCGCCGGGCCTCCTCGACGGCCGCGCCGACCAGGGCACGGCCGACGCCCTTGCCGCGGGCCGAGTCGGCGACGGCCAGGCCGCGGATCTGGCGCACGTGGGCGTTGGAGGCCAGTCCCGTGGGGAAACCGAGGCGAACGTAGCCCACGACGGCGCCGTCGAGTTCGGCGACCAGGTGGTCGGCGGGGCCCGAGGTCTCCCGGAAGAACGGGTCGTCCGGTCCCGGCGGGGGCGAGACGGCGTGCTGGTAGGACCAGGTCTCCTGGTCGAGACGGCGCAGCGTCCACTCGTCGTCGGACCTGGCCTGGCGTATGTGCGGAGCGGGCATGACGGTCACTGTACGACGCGGGCGGGCGGCCCGGTCCGGCGTTTTCCGGGGCGCCGGGGCAGGATGGTCGCATGGACGGTGGACGCAGGGACGGACAGCGCGGGGACCGGCGGCGCTCCCGTGTCGTGGTGGCCGGCGCGTCCGGCCTCATCGGCGGTGCGCTGGCGCGGTCGCTGACCGCGGACGGGCACGAGGTGGTGCGTCTGGTGCGGCACGCGCCCCGGGCCGCGGACGAGGTCCGGTGGGACCCGGAGGGCGGACGCGTGGACGCGGCCGGGCTCGCCGGGTGCGACGCCGTGGTCAATCTGGCCGGGGCCGGGGTGGGCGACCGCCGCTGGACCGACGCGTACAAGACCCGCATCCGCAGCAGCCGGGTGCACGGCACGACGGCGCTCGCGGAGGCCGTCGCCTCACTGGACCGGCCCCCGCGGGTCTTCGTGAACGGCAGCGCGATCGGCTACTACGGCGAGACCGGTGACCGGCCCGTCGACGAGGACGCGCCCGCGGGAGAGGGCTTCCTGCCGTCCCTGTGCGTCGAGTGGGAGGCCGCCGCGGCTCCCGCCCGGCACGCGGGCGTGCGGACGGTCCTCGTCCGCACGGGGCTGGTCGTGTCCCGGCAGGGCGGCGCCTGGGGGCGGCTCTTCCCGCTGTTCCGGGCCGGACTCGGCGGGCGGCTGGGCGACGGGTCCCAGTACTGGTCCTTCGTGGCGCTGCACGACGAGGTGGCGGCGATCCGGCACCTCCTGGACCGCGACGACCTGTCCGGCCCCTTCAACCTGACCGCCCCGCATCCGCTGACGAACCGTGAGATCACCGCGGCCATGGGGCGCGTGCTGCACCGTCCCGCCCCCTTCGCCGTGCCCGCGCCGGTCCTGCGCGCGGCGCTCGGCGAGATGTCCGGCGACGTCCTGGGCAGCGCCCGGGTCCTCCCGGCCCGGCTGCTGGAATCAGGCTTCCGCTTCGCCTTCCCGGAGATCGACGGGGCGATCCGGGCCGCACTGTGAGGTGAGGTGAGGTGAGGGGCGTGCGGCACGGCCGGGCCCGCGGGTGCCGGCCGTGCCGCCGACCCCACGCGCGCGTGGTGGCGCCGGGCGCGCGCCATGGTGCCGCGTCCCGTTCGGTTCCGACCGCACGAGCGTCTGCGTTCCGTTTCCGACCGCACGAGCGTCGCGTCCCGACCGGATGGCGGCCGCACGCCGGTCGTACGGCGCCCGCATGCGACCGCCGTGCGACCGTGCCCTGCCCCCGTGCGACTCCCCCCGACCGTCGTGAGCCCTAACCTCGAATCGAACTCGGGTATCCCTCAAGGCGGTTGGGGGCATGACGTCTCCAGCGGCCGCGCAACCTCGAGGAGGGGCACGTGCTTGAGCCCGCGTACCAGGCGGACGTCGTCGTCGTGGGGGCCGGAATCGCCGGACTCGCCGCGGCGCATCGGCTGACCAGCGCAGGAGTGACGACCACGGTCCTGGAGGCCGCCCACGCGGTGGGCGGCCGGATGGCGACGGAGAAGGTCGACGGCTTCCGGCTCGACAGAATCGGACAGCTGCTGTCCACGGCCTGTCCCGAACTGCGCCGCACCCCCGGGCTGGACGGCCTCGCTCTGCTGCCCTTCGCCCCCGGGGTCCTGCTGCACAGCGAGGGCCGTCACCATCGCGCGGGCGCCCCGGCGGGCACACGGAGCGCGAGGAGCGCACTCCACGCCGTGCGCGCCCTCGCGAGCGCCCCCCGCGCGATTCCCGCGCCCCGGCGCCCGCTCTCCGCGGCCGGGTCCCCCGGGCGGTCCGCACCGGCGCCGCGCCCCCGCGTGGGCGCCCCACTCGGCACCCCCGTCGACCAGGCCCGGCTCGGCGCCGCGCTGACCCGTCTCGCGAGCACCCCCGCCGAACGGCTGCTGGCCCGCCCCGAGCTCTCCGCGGCCCGGGCGCTGGCGGTCCGCGGGCTGCCGGTTCGCACGATCGACGGCTTCCTGCGCCCCCTGCTCGCCGCCCTGCTGAGCGACCCGGACCTGACCACCTCCAGCCGGTGCGCCGACCTCGCCCTGCGCTCCTTCGCCGGCGGGCGGCTCGCGCTGCCCGCCGGTGGCGCGGAGGCGCTGCCCGAGCTGCTGGCGCGGGTCCTGCCGCCGGGCACGGTGCGCACGGGCGTCCGGGTCACCTCGGTCGCCACCAACGCCGTGACCACCGCCGAACACGGTGTCATCCGCTGCCGGGCCGTCCTGGTGGCGACCGACGCCCGCGCCGCGGGCGAGTTGCTGCCCGGCCTGCGGGTGCCGGCCTTCCACCCGGTGACGGTGGTGCACCACACGACGGACGAACCACCGGCGACCGGCGCGTCCCTCCTGCTCGACGCGGACCGCGGCGGGCCGGTCGCCCACACGGCCGTGTCCAGTCACGTGGACCCGTCCCGCGCGCCGGCGGGGCGCACCCTCGTCTCGTCGACGGTCCTCGGGCCGCTCCCGCCCGACGTCGACACGGCCGTGCGCCTCCACCTCTCCCGCCTCTACGGCACCTCCACCACCCGCTGGGAGACCCTCGCCGTGCACCACACGCCGGAGGCGGTCCCCGCGATGCGCCCACCGCACGACCTGCGCAGGCCGGTACGACTGCTGGCCGGCCTGTACGTGTGCGGCGACCACCGCGACACCAGCACCGTCCAGGGGGCCCTGCACTCCGGCCACCGGGCCTCCTCGGCGATCCTGTCGGACCTGGGGGCGGGGCGGCCGATGCACGCCGCGGAGCCCGTGCCGACGGCCCGCGCCGCGTAGGCGCCGCCCGGGCGGCGGGCACCGTGTCGGCCGTCGGCCCGCGCGAGGGCGTCGTCGCCGGGCGGGCGACACCGACCGACGCGGCCCGAGCCCCGTCGCCGCCGACCGCCACGGGGCCGGGGTCTGGTCGCCGGCCGGCCGCCGGAGGCCGCCGACCGCCACAGGGCCTGGTCCCATCGCCGCCGACCGCCACGAAGCCAGGTCCCGTCGCCGGACGGCCGCCACGGGGCCGGGTCCCATCGCCGCCTACCGCCACGGGGCCGGGTCCCGTCGCCACCGACCGCCGCGGGGCCGGGTCTGGTCGCCGGCCGGCCGCCGGACACCGTCCCCGTCGTCGTCCGGCGCTCCGGGACCGTCCGGCGGACCGGCACCGCCGCGGCCTCCCCCACCACGTCCACCCGGCCGGCCACGGCCCACGTCCTCGTCCGGTCGGCCCCCGATCCGAACGGCGAGGAGCTGGTCACCCCGGGTCCGCCTCGGCAACCGCCGAGGGCCCGGGTCCTAGCCCAGCGCCGCCACCTTGTCGCGGTAGCCCCGCACCGGTGCCGCGTCCCGGTACGGCTCCAGGCGCCGTTCGAAGTCGCGGACGTACTCCACCGCCCGCACCGACCGCATCTCGGCCGCCTGCCCGGCCGCCTCGGCGGCCAGCTGGCAGGCCTGGTCGAGCTCACCGAGGCCGAGGCGGGCGGTGGCGAGCACGACCCGGCAGAACAGCCGGCTGCGGGCGTAGGCGGGGGCCCGCAGGAGCAGCGAGCGCTCCGCGTACTGGGCGGCGGCGCGGAACTGCTGGAGGTCGCGGTGGCAGTGCCCGAACTCGTCGGCGAGCTGCGCCTCGTCGAAGAAGCGCGCCCAGTGCGGCACCTCGTCGCCGGGCCGGGCGGCCTCCAGGGCGCGTTCGGCCCGGACCAGTGAGGCCGTGCACGCCCGCACCTCGCCGAGCACCCCGTGCGCCCGCGCCTCGGCGGCGTGCAGCAGCGTCTGCACCACGGGCGGCGCGGAGGTCCCCACCCCCTGCTGCGCCACCCTGGCCAGCTGGACCGCCTCGCGCCCGTGGCCCAGGTAGACGGCCTGACGGCTCATGGTGACCAGCACGTACGAGCCGTACGCCCGGTCCCCCGCCGCCTGCGCGAGCCGCAGCGCCTGGACGAAGTAGCGCTGGGCGAGGCCGTGCGCGGCGATGTCGTACGAGGTCCAGCCCGCGAGCCGGGTCAGGTCGGCGGCGGCGGCGAACAGCCGTCGGCCGGTCTGCTCGCCGTAGGTGCCGCGCAGCATCGGCTCCAGCTCGTGCTCCAGATAGCGCACCAGGGCCTGGCGGGCGTGTCCGCCGCCGTACCGGTCGTCCAGGCTGCGGAACAGCTCGCCGACCGAGCGCAGCGCGGCGAGGTCGCCGCCGGTGACCTTCTGGCCGGGGCCGCGCTCGGCCGGGGCGCGCCGGCGGTCCGGGTCGAGCGGGACGGGCACCCTGGGCATCGCCGGACGGCCCTGCGCGGGAATCCGGACGGGCACCTCGACGCGGGCCACCTTCTCGTCGGCGCGGCCGATCAGCCAGTCCCTGCTGGGCACGACGAGGCCCGCCGGGGTGAAGGCGATCTTGCGGAGCTCGGCGTGACTGCCGGAGTCCTTGCGCCACAGTCCGCCGACGATGTCGACGGCCTCGTCCGGGGTGGCCGCGAACTCCAGCCCCGCGTAGACGGGCGCGCAGGCGTCCAGACCGAGGTCCTGGGCGCTGAGGCGGCGGCCGAGGCGCCGGGTGAAGACCTCGGCGATCAGGGCCGGGGTGGTGCCGCGGGGCTGCTGGCCGCGCAGCCACCGGGTGACGGACGTCTTGTCGTATCTCAGGTCCAGGCCGTGTTCGAGTCCGAGCTGGTCGACGCGACGCGCGAGACCCGCGTTCGAGAACCCCGCTTCGGCGATGAGCGCGGCGAGCTGGCGGTTGGGGGTGCGCTGCGCGGGTCGTTCCGTCATGGTGCGGTGCGGTCTCCTGCCTTCCGGGCCGTTCGATGTGCCCGGAGCGCCTGTGAGCAGCCCTTATGGCCTCGTGAACGGCGTGAATGTAGCGGAGAGTAAACACCCGATCGCACAGTTCCACCGGCATTCATCCGATCGTGTGAGGAACGCCCGCCCGGCTGACGACGCGCGGGCGGTCGTACAGTGGCGTGGGCACCCTTCGTGCCTTACGACCTTCCAGGGAGGCACTTGCCGTGAGTGAGCTGCGGTTCGTCCGAATGGGGTTCGGTGCCGAGCGCGTCGACTACCAGGAGGCGTGGGACGAGCAGCGCCGGGTGCACGCCGCGCGGTTCGCCGACGAGGTCCCCGACACGGTGCTGCTCCTCGAACACCCGCCGGTGTACACCGCCGGCCGGCGCACCACGGACAGCGAGCGCCCGCTGGACGGCACGCCGGTCGTCGACGTGGACCGCGGCGGGAAGATCACCTGGCACGGTCCGGGCCAGCTGGTCGGCTACCCGATCCAGAAGCTCCCGCGCCCGGTGGACGTGGTGGCGCACGTACGGCGGCTGGAGGAGGCCCTGATCCGCACCTGCGCGGAGTTCGGCCTCGAGACCACCCGGGTCGAGGGCCGCAGCGGGGTCTGGGTCCTCGGCGACCCGGTCGCACAGCGCCCGGCGCTCGGCGGCCTCTCCCTGGACTTCGACCCCCGGCTGACCGACGAGGAGTTCGACCCCCGGCTGAACGGGCCCGAGTACGCCCCGTCCAACGCGGGCCAGCGCCGCGAGGACCGCAAGATCGCGGCGATCGGCATCCGGGTGGCCAAGGGCGTCACCATGCACGGCTTCGCCCTGAACGTGAACCCGGACAACAAGTGGTTCGACAGGATCATCCCCTGCGGCATCCGCGACGCGGGCGTCGCCTCGCTCGCGAACGAGCTGGGCCGGGACGTCACCATCGAGGAAGTGCTGCCGGTGGCCGAGCGCCATCTGCGCGACGTCCTGGAGAACGCCGAACTCAGGCCGCGGGTGATCGAGAAGACGCCGGCCTGAAGCCCGCGCAGCGCTGTTCCGGCCCGCGCGGCATAAATCCGGCCCGTCCGGCGTTTGAGGACGAGGCCGTTCAGGCCGGAGCGGGGGCCTGGGGGCGCAGCCCCCCAGCGAGGCCAGCACCCTCGCCGGGCATTCAAAACCACGGGCGTACGCTTGAAGACGCCGAAGAATCAAACGCTAGGGAGCCGGTCGTGTCCGCAGTCGCACCCGACGGACGCAAGATGCTGCGCCTGGAGGTCCGCAACAGCCAGACCCCCATCGAGCGCAAGCCCGAGTGGATCAAGACCCGGGCGAAAATGGGCCCCGAGTACACGAAGATGCAGAACCTCGTGAAGAGCGAGGGCCTGCACACGGTCTGCCAGGAAGCCGGCTGTCCGAACATCTACGAGTGCTGGGAGGACCGCGAGGCGACCTTCCTCATCGGCGGCGACCAGTGCACGCGGCGCTGTGACTTCTGCCAGATCGACACCGGCAAGCCCGAGGCGCTCGACCGCGACGAGCCGCGCCGGGTCGGCGAGTCCGTGGTCACGATGGACCTGAACTACGCCACCATCACCGGCGTCGCCCGTGACGACCTCCCCGACGGCGGCGCCTGGCTGTACGCCGAGACGGTGCGCCAGATCCACCAGCAGACGGCGGACCGCGAGGCCGGCCGTACCAAGGTCGAGCTGCTCGCCCCCGACTTCAACGCGGTGCCGGAACTCCTCCGTGAGGTCTTCGCCTCCCGTCCCGAGGTCTTCGCGCACAACGTCGAGACGGTCCCCCGCATCTTCAAGCGGATTCGCCCCGGCTTCCGCTACGAGCGCTCCCTGAAGGTCATCACCGACGCCCGCGACTACGGCCTGGTCACCAAGTCCAACCTGATCCTCGGCATGGGCGAGACCCGCGAGGAGATCAGCGAGGCGCTGAAGCAGCTGCACGAGGCCGGCTGCGAGCTGATCACCATCACGCAGTACCTGCGCCCGTCCGTGCGCCACCACCCCGTCGAGCGCTGGGTGAAGCCGCACGAGTTCGTGGAGCTGAAGGAGGAGGCCGAGCAGATCGGCTTCTCCGGCGTCATGTCCGGCCCGCTGGTGCGCTCCTCCTACCGCGCCGGGCGGCTGTACCAGATGGCCATGGAGCAGCGTCAGGGCGCCGCGGTCTGACCGAGGCGCACGGACGGCGTGTGAATTCACGCACAAGCACCTACTGGCCAGTAGTGGCCGAGACGCCGCGGTCCCGACCGTCCTCGCAGTTGAGGACACCGGTCGGGGCCGCGCCGCCGTCGCGGCCCTGGGCATCGAGGCTTCATGTCCGTTTGACCGGCGGGTCACGCCCTGGTAACACCAAACAGTGACCCTGGAATCACACCACGTACACCCGTCTCCGTGCCCGGAGCCGTACCGAGGGGGGACCTCCACGATGCAGGCCGCGCCCGTCCGCGCCACCGCCATCCCGTCGTTCACCACCGCCCTGCGGGCCGTCGAGTCGCTGCTGATGAGCAGCGGCCAGCGCACCGCGCGGCGCAACGCCTGGACCTCCGTGCTGGAGGACCGCCGCCGCGCCAAGGACCGGATCGAGACGGAGCGGGTGCTGGGGCAGACCGTCTCCGGCCGCTCCTGATCCCGGCCCCGCCGCCGTCCCGCCCGCCCGTGCCGGGCACTGCCGTCGTCGGCGCTTTCGGGGGCACGTAGACTTCGTGCCATGGCGAGGAAGGAACCTGCAGCGGACGCTGCGAATCCCGGGCGACTGAAGCAGATCGCTCTGACCTACAAGATGACCCGCAAGGCCGACAAGAAGATCGGTCTTGTGCTCGCGGGTGTCGGCATCGTCGTCTTCGGTGTCCTCCTCGCGATCGGTTTCCTGATCGGTCACCCCATCTATCTCGGCATCCTGGGCGTGCTGCTCGCCTTCCTCGCGACGGCGATCGTCTTCGGGCGCCGGGCCGAGCGGGCGGCCTTCGGTCAGATGGAGGGACAGCCGGGCGCCGCGGCGGCCGTGCTGGACAACATCGGCCGGGGCTGGACGACGACCCCCGCGGTGGCGATGAACCGCAACCAGGACGTCGTGCACCGCGCGGTCGGCAAGGCCGGCATCGTGCTGGTGGCGGAGGGCAACCCGAACCGGGTGAAGACCCTGCTCGCGGCCGAGAAGCGGAAGATGAACCGCATCGTCGCCGACGTGCCCGTGCACGACCTGGTCGTGGGCACCGGTGAGGGCCAGGTCGAGCTGAAGAAGCTGCGCACGACCATGCTCAAGCTTCCCCGCGTCCTGTCCGGTCCGCAGGTCACCGTGACCAACGACCGGCTGCGCGCCCTGGGCGACCTGATGAGCAACATGCCGCTGCCCAAGGGCCCGATGCCGAAGGGCATGCGCATGCCGAAGGGTGGCAACCCCAGGGGTCGCTGACCCTCAGTACCTCGCAGGACCTCGCAAGAGCTCGTAGGACGACTCCGCGACGCCGGTACGGCGATGGGGGCGGCCGGATCACTCCGGCCGCCCCCATCGCCGTACCGCGCGCGTGCCGCCGTGCCGCGACCCGCGCGCCGCGTCAGATCCGTACCTCCACGGTGCGCGCCAGCCGGTCGTGCAGGCCCCGGCCGTCGCGGTCCCAGACCAGCGCCGGCAGGGCGAGGCACAGCAGCACCGAGCGCAGCAGGGCGCGCAGGGGGCTCGGGCGGCCCGTGGCGAGATCGAGGACGCGCAGCCCGAACAGGCGCTTGCCCGGGGTGAAGCCGACCGTGCCGACGGTGAGCACGCTCAGCACGAAGAAGATCAGCAGGGCCCAGTTGCCGGTCACATGGTCGTAGCCGTCCGTGATCAGGCCGTATGCGATCAGGAGGCACAGGGCCCAGTCGACGGCCATCGCGCCGATCCGCCGGCCCGGACGGGCGATCGAGCCCGGTCCCTCCTCCGGCAGACCGAGCTGCTCACCCCGGTACCCGAGATCGGCGCCGGCCTCTTCGATGGCCGCGCGCGGCCCGGAAAGCCACGATCCGATTGCTTGCCTGTTGTCCACCCGTCCACGGTACTGCGCCCGTATATGACCTACGGACGGAGGGGGCGTGAAGGGTGCGCCGAGGGGCAGACGGCGGGGGTGTGCCGGGCGCGGAGGAGGCCTAGGCTGGAACGGAGCCGGTTAACTTCTGCGAAACAAATGGGTCACGCCCGAGAAATCACCCGTCCCTAGGGTCGACGAAGCGTGTGCCACCCGCACTGGCCGCACGAACGATTACCACCCCGGCGGGACGGTCGGGAGTAGGAGGAGCTG
Source organism: Streptomyces ambofaciens ATCC 23877 (assembly GCF_001267885.1). Lineage (NCBI taxonomy): Bacteria > Bacillati > Actinomycetota > Actinomycetes > Kitasatosporales > Streptomycetaceae > Streptomyces > Streptomyces ambofaciens. The sequence continues at coordinate 2,392,495 of NZ_CP012382.1, forward strand.
GATGTTCCAGAACGCCGACGAGGCCAAGAAGTACATCGCCGACGAGGACGTCAAGTTCGTCGACGTCCGGTTCTGCGACCTGCCGGGCGTCATGCAGCACTTCACGTTGCCCGCCGCGGCGTTCGACCCCGACGACGAGCAGGCCTTCGACGGCTCCTCGATCCGCGGCTTCCAGGCCATCCACGAGTCGGACATGTCCCTGCGCCCCGACCTGTCGACCGCGCGCGTCGACCCGTTCCGCCGGGACAAGACCCTCAACATCAACTTCTTCATCCACGACCCGATCACGGGCGAGCAGTACTCCCGCGACCCGCGGAACGTGGCGAAGAAGGCCGAGGCCTACCTCGCCTCCACGGGCATCGCCGACACGGCGTTCTTCGGCCCGGAGGCGGAGTTCTACGTCTTCGACTCCGTCCGCTTCGCCACCAGCGCGAACGAGTCCTTCTACCACATCGACTCCGAGGCCGGCGCCTGGAACACCGGTGCGCTGGAGGACAACCGCGGTTACAAGGTCCGCTACAAGGGCGGTTACTTCCCGGTCCCGCCGGTCGACCACTTCGCCGACCTGCGCGCCGAGATCTCCCTGGAGCTGGAGCGGTCCGGCCTCCAGGTCGAGCGCCAGCACCACGAGGTGGGCACCGCCGGCCAGGCGGAGATCAACTACAAGTTCAACACGCTGCTCGCGGCCGCCGACGACCTCCAGCTCTTCAAGTACATCGTGAAGAACGTGGCGTGGAAGAACGGCAAGACGGCGACCTTCATGCCGAAGCCGATCTTCGGTGACAACGGCTCGGGCATGCACGTCCACCAGTCGCTGTGGTCGGGCGGCGAGCCGCTCTTCTACGACGAGCAGGGCTACGCCGGCCTGTCGGACACCGCCCGCTACTACATCGGCGGCATCCTCAAGCACGCCCCGTCGCTGCTGGCCTTCACCAACCCGACGGTGAACTCGTACCACCGCCTGGTGCCGGGCTTCGAGGCGCCGGTGAACCTGGTGTACTCGCAGCGCAACCGCTCGGCCGCGATGCGCATCCCGATCACGGGCTCGAACCCGAAGGCCAAGCGCGTCGAGTTCCGCGCGCCGGACGCCTCCGGCAACCCGTACCTGGCCTTCTCGGCCCTGCTGCTCGCGGGCCTGGACGGCATCAAGAACAAGATCGAGCCGGCCGAGCCGATCGACAAGGACCTCTACGAGCTGGCTCCCGAGGAGCACGCCAACGTGGCGCAGGTCCCGACCTCCCTCGGCGCGGTCCTGGACCGCCTGGAGGCCGACCACGAGTTCCTCCTCCAGGGCGACGTCTTCACGCCGGACCTGATCGAGACGTGGATCGACTTCAAGCGGGCGAACGAGATCGCCCCGCTGCAGCTGCGTCCGCACCCGCACGAGTTCGAGATGTACTTCGACGTGTGATCGACGCCCGGCCCGGTCCGGATCGTCCGGCGCCCCCGTCTCCTGTCCGTCAGGGGGCGGGGGCGCCGTCGTCGGCCGGAAACCGTCCCGGGGGAAACCCGGCCCGGGATCATGGATACTGACACGGTTGTTCGAGTCAGGGGACGGGGAGAGGACCGAGCATGTCCGAACGGGACGACCAGGAACGCGAGTTCGACCTCAAGTGGGCGGACGGCGCCGAGCACAAGGAACCGTCCGCGCGGGCCCGGATGCTCGCCGCGCGCTGGAAGGAGAACCCTCCCGGACCGGTCCCCTTCCGCGCCGATCCCGAGCACGTGGGGTCCGGGCGCCGGTCCTCGTGGGTGTCCACCGCCGTGGTGCTGGGCTGCGTGGCGGCGGTGATCGTCCTGCTGGGGTACGTCAACTTCCGGGGGGCCTACTAGGCGCCGGGGCGGTCTGGGCGCCGGGGCGGTGACCGGCACGGCCCGGGTCTGTCAGTGGTGTCGGGCAGGATGGCCGTACCGAGGACGCGACGGGTCGGGCGGAGGCCGGTATGGGTGACGGACGGCGGTACATCGGGACGGCGGAGCGGCGGGACCGGCTCGCGCTCCGGCAGCGGCTGGCGGTCCGGTCGCGGGCGGAGAGCCCGGAGGAGGTCGCCGGTTCGCTGGTCGCGCTGCACGGCACGGACCCCGCGACGGTGCACCTGGCCGTGGGCGCGCGGCTCGCGGACGCGGCGAAGACCGTGAGCGGGACCGAACGGGCGCTGTACGAGGACGGGACGCTGGTCCGGATGCACGGCATGCGGCACACCGTGTTCGTCTTCCCGACGGAGCTGACCGCGGTCGTCCACGCCTCGACCGGCCGCACCGTCGCCGCCCGGGAGCGGGCCGCACTGCTCAAGAGCATGGCGGATGCCGGGGCCCCGGACGCGGCCTGGCTGGCGGAGGTCGAGGAGTCGACGCTGGCCGCGCTGGCCCGGCGCGGCCAGGCGACGGCGGCCGAACTGGCCAGGGACGAACCTCGGCTGAGGGAGCAGTTCCGGTACGCGGCCGGGAAGAGCTACGAGGGTGTGCACACCGTCTCCACCCGGCTGCTCAAGGTGCTGGGCGTGGAGGGCAAGGTCGTCCGGGGCCGGCCGCTGGGCTCCTGGACCTCCAGCCAGTTCCGCTGGGCGCCGGCGCCCGAGCATCCCGAACTGGACACGGCGACGGCGCAGGGGGAACTGCTGCGCCGGTGGCTGGCGGCGTGCGGGCCGGCCACCGAGGACGACCTGAAGTGGTGGACGGGGTGGCGGGTGACGGAGGTGCGCCGGGCGCTGACCGCGATCGACGCGGAGGCGGTGGAACTGGACGAGGGCACGGGCTACGTCGTCGCCGGCGACGCCGGCCCGGTCGCCGGGCCCGCGGAGCCGTGGGCGGCCCTGCTCCCCGGGCTGGATCCGACGGCGATGGGCTGGCGGCAGCGGGACTGGTACCTCGCGCCCGGGCTGCGACCGCAGCTCTTCGACCGCAGCGGCAACGTCGGCCCCACGGTGTGGTGGAACGGCCGGGTGATCGGCGGCTGGGCCCAGCGCGCCGACGGTGAGATCGTCTGGCGGGTGCTGGACGGCGAGGGGGTGGGCCGCGAGGCGGAGACCGCGCTCGCGGCCGAGGCGGAGCGACTGGCGTCCTGGATGGGACCGACACGGGTGACTCCGCGGTTCCGGACGCCGCTGGAGCGGGAGTTGTCCGCCTAGGGCGGCCTGGACGCGGCGGCCCTCGCGACGGACACGGTGACGCCGGGCACCCGGGACGAGGACCGGGTGCCCGGCAAGGCTCACCGCGAGTACCGCATGAACGCGCGCACCATGTGGCACGTCGTGTCCGACGGCGGGTGGACGCCGATGGTCTGCGCGGCCCTCCGTATCCTCTCGTTGCGCGCCTGGTTCGGCAGGTAGACGCCGGAGTCGAGCAGGGCGATGGCGAGGCGCATCGCCTTGAGCCGGCGGTTGTGCGAGACGTACCACTCGCGGGGGCGGCCCGCCGGCAGCGGACGCTTCTCCACGGGTTCGTACGGCAGGTCGAGCAGGACGGGCCGCTTGGCGGTGGACTGGGTGGGCAACGGCTTCGGCTTCAGTGCGGCAGCGGGCACGGGCATCCTCCTGTCGCGGTCAGGGCGCCGTCCGGACCTCCCGGCGACACCCTCGAACACTGCTTCTATTTTACCGCCCCCCACTGACAAAAGCCCCTGGCCACAAGGGCTTTCGGGGTCGCTGTGACCCACGGGGCGAACGGGTTCTCGCGCCCCCGGGCTACCGTGTGCGGCATGGAGATCTGGATCAACCCGGCCTGTTCCAAGTGCCGCAGCGCGGTCGGCCTGCTCGACGCCGAGGGCGCCGACTACACGGTCCGCCGCTACCTGGAGGACGTACCGAGCGAGGACGAGATCCGCGAGGTGCTCACCCGCCTCGGACTCGAACCGTGGGACATCACCCGCACCCAGGAGGCCGCCGCCAAGGAACTGGGCCTGAAGGACTGGCCGCGTGACGAGGCGTCACGCGCGCGCTGGGTCACGGCCCTCGCCGAACACCCGAAGCTGATCCAGCGTCCGATCATCACGGCGGACGACGGGACGGCCGTCGTGGGCCGCACCGACGAGGCGGTTCGGGACGCCCTGTCCCGTTAGAGCACGAGGAAGGCTGACTGTGACGCAGGTTACTCGCGCGTACCCAGTCGGCCGCTGAGCAACTCCGTTCGGTATCTCGTACATAGCGGCGTACGCTCCCCTAGCTCGTCAGGAGGCGCGCATGCCGCGCAGGAGAACTCTCGGTACGAGGAAGAAGATCGCGCTGCTGGTCGGCGCGGCGACGGTGGCGGGAGGCGGGGCGTTCGTGGCGGCGAACGCCTCGAACGCCGCCCAGACCACCCAGAACGCTCGGACGACGTCCGCTCAGGACTCCTCCGTCTGCCAGGGCCTGGCCACGGCGTTCGGCAACAACCAGCGCTTCATCGAGGGCCAGCGGGCCGCTCCCGACGCGCAGTCCGAGGCCAGGATCGCCAACCGCGAGGCGGTCCTCGCGGAGATCGAGCGCAAGCAGGCGGCGTCCGGCTGCGCGGTCGGGGAGTCGGCTCAGGACTCCCAGGCCACGCAGCCGCCGCAGGCCGGCCAGGAGGCGGATCAGGAAGCCGGACAGGACGCCGGGCAAGGGGCCGGGCAGGACGCCGGGCAAGGGGCGGGGCAGGACGCCGGGCAGCAGGCCGGGGATCAGGCGGGAGGTGCCGCGCAGGCCGGAGAGCAGGTGTGCGAGGGCTCCACCGTCACCCTCTCCGGCGAGGGCGGCGCGCCCGCCGCGTCCAGCAACCAGTTCCCGGTGGGCACCAGGCTCAAGGTGACCAACCTGGACAACGCCAAGTCCACGACGGTGGAGGTCGCCTCCGCCTCGGGAAGCTGCGTCCTGCTCAACAACGCGGCCTTCGAGCAGGTCCGGGAGGAGGGCAAGTTCCTGATCCGGCGGGCGCTGATCGAGAAGGTGGCATGAGGCTCAGCCCGCCGCGGTGAGGAAAGCGCCGAGGCGGTGGCCCAGGTCGGGCGGCGCATCCTGCGGCAGCGCGTGGTGGGACACGTCCGGCAGGACGGCCATCTCCACCCGCGGCAGCAGCGCCCGCGCCCGGGTCGCCACCTCGGACGGGTCGTGGGTCCTGCTGTTCCCGGCCAGGAGCAGCAGGACCGGCACGTCCAGCCCGCGCAGCCGGCCCGCCTCGGGACGCGGTCCGGTCACCGGCCGGCGGGCGGGGAAGCCGACCGCCGCCTCCTGGAGGGCCAGCCAGTCGGGGTCGGGGGTGCCCGACCCGGTCTCCCAGTCCAGGAAGGCGCGCACCCGGCGGGGCGTGGGCCGCAGCAGCGACGGCAGCGCGCGCAGCAGGTAGGCCGCCTCGAACCCGGCGAAGCACTGGGTCGGGTCCAGGAGGAACAGGCGGCGTATCCGGCCGGGTGCGTGCAGCGCGTGGTGCAGGGCGATCCAGGCGCCGTAGGAGTGTCCGCCGAGGGCCGTCTCCCCGATGCCGAGGCCGTCGAGGAGGGCGTCCAGCCAGCCGTTGAGGTCGGCGACCGTGCGGGGGTGGCGGTCGCCGGCCGGCGCGCTGCGGCCGGGGGCGCCGATGAGGTCGACCGCGTGGAGGCGGTGGGTACGGGCGAGTTCGCCGGCCTGGGCGTACCAGGAGGCCGAGGTCGCCGCGCCGCCGCCGGGGAGGAGGACGACGGGCGGGGCGCCGGGCGGGCCGACGACGTTGACGTGGGTCTCGCCGAAGGGTGTGGTGACCGTCGTGGTCTCCCGTCCCGCCGGCCACCTGTCCATGACCTTGTCGTACGCGGCCTGGAAGCGGCCGTCGTCGTACGTGCCGCGAGCGCTCATGAACGGGCCCCCTGCCCTTCGGTGTCCTCTCGCGCCGAGTATTCTCTTGCTCGGCGAGATACTTGTCGGGCGAGATGATAGCGGAGGCGGAACCCATGGCCGAGCAGGGACCGGAGATGGAGATCGTCCACCTGCTGCGCGCGGTCGCCGTGGAACTGGGGGCGCACAGCGCACGGTTCGCGCAGCGTCACGGCATGCACCCCACCGACGTCCGCGCGCTGATCGCGCTCATGGACGCGTCCCGGTCGGGCGAGGCGATGACCGCCGGGCGGCTGGGTGCCGCCCTCGGGCTGAACTCGGCGGGGACCACCGCCCTGGTCGACCGGCTGGAACGGGCCGGTCATGTGCGGCGGGTGCGCGACGACCGGGACCGGCGCAGGGTCACCGTCGAGGTCGACGAGCGGGCGGTCGGCCTCGGCTGGTCCCATTTCGGGCCGCTGATCGGGCGGGCGGTGGAGCTGCTGCGGGGGTACGACGAGCGGGAGTTGCGGGCGATCGGCTCCTTCCTGGCCGGCATGCGCGAGGCGGCGGCCGAGGACGGGCGGGAGGCGTAGGGCGGCAGCACGGGTCGCAGGCGCGGGACAGGGGCCGAGCACGGACCGCAGGCACGGGACGGCGGCCGAGCACGGACCGCAGGCACGGGACGGCGGCCAGCACGGGTCGCAGGCGCGGGACAGGGGCCGAGCACGGACCGCAGGCACGGGACGGCGGCCAGCACGGACCGCAGGCGTGAGAGGCACGCCACACCGACCCCAGGTAACACGGGGTTCACATACGGGCAACGGACGGGAAATCGCCTGTTGGCACGCTGCACGGCAGTAGACGCGACGCCCCGGCCCGCTCCGGTCCGCCCCGGCGCCGCAGCACCCGCATGTGCGCCCAGACCCACCCCGAAGGATGTGTCCCCGTGACCTTCAAGGCCGAGTACATCTGGATCGACGGCACCGAGCCGACGGCCAAGCTCCGTTCCAAGACGAAGATCATCACGGACGCCCCCGCGGGCCTGGACGCCCTGCCGATCTGGGGCTTCGACGGCTCCTCCACCAACCAGGCCGAGGGCAGCTCCTCGGACTGCGTGCTCAAGCCGGTCTTCTCCTGCCCCGACCCGATCCGCGGCGGCGACGACATCCTGGTGCTGTGCGAGGTCCTCGACACGGACATGACCCCGCACCCCAGCAACACCCGCGCCGCGCTGGCCGAGCTCTCCGAGCGGTTTGCCGCGCAGGAGCCGATCTTCGGCATCGAGCAGGAGTACACCTTCTTCAAGGGCGCCCGCCCGCTCGGCTTCCCCGAGGGCGGCTTCCCGGCCGCGCAGGGCGGCTACTACTGCGGCGTCGGCTCGGACGAGATCTTCGGCCGTGACGTCGTCGAGGCCCACCTGGAGAACTGCCTGAAGGCCGGTCTCGGCATCTCCGGCATCAACGCCGAGGTCATGCCCGGCCAGTGGGAGTTCCAGGTCGGCCCGCTGGCGCCGCTGGAGGTCTCCGACCAGCTGTGGGTCGCCCGCTGGCTGCTCTACCGCACCGCCGAGGACTTCGGCGTCTCCGCCACCCTCGACCCCAAGCCGGTCAAGGGCGACTGGAACGGCGCGGGCGCGCACACCAACTTCTCCACCAAGGCGATGCGCGAGGGCTACGAGGCGATCATCACCGCCGCCGAGTCGCTCGGTGAGGGCTCCAAGCCGATGGACCACGTCAAGAACTACGGCGCCGGCATCGACGACCGCCTGACCGGCCTGCACGAGACCGCTCCGTGGAACGAGTACTCCTACGGCGTCTCCGACCGCGGCGCCTCGGTCCGCATCCCGTGGCAGGTCCAGAAGGACGGCAAGGGCTACATCGAGGACCGCCGCCCCAACGCCAACGTCGACCCGTACGTGGTGACCCGCCTGCTCGTCGACACCTGCTGCACCGCGCTGGACAAGGCCGGCCAGGTCTGAGCCGGACCCCCGCTCGCTCCGAAGGGCGCCCACCACGACGGTGGGCGCCCTTCGCGCTGCCTCCGCGGCCACCCGCCTCGTACAGGGCGCCGACGGCCTCTGCGGGGGCCGTACGGCGGCGAGTTCGCGCCGGCCGGCGTCCACGCAGTGAGAGGAGGCTCCTGCCGCGGGCCCGCGTCTGCTTCAATGGACCCATGGTCAGCCTCCGGAAGCACGCAGCGACGGGTCGCCATGACCTCGAGCCCTTCTGGCCCTCCCGTCAGCACGACGACTTCGACCGGGTGTGTTGCCGCGCGACGACCGCGCCGGCCCGCTAGGAAGCCGTACACCGCCCGGGCGGACACACCCGGGCCACCCGGGCGTACACGACCCGGGCTTCCCACCGGCGCGCACGACGTACGTCCCCGCGACGCGCCCGATCACCGACTCGCGCCCGTCGCCCCACCCGACGAACCTCTCGCGCGAAAGAGCTGACGTCTCATGGCGACCACCCGTTCCCTGTCCACCGTCACCCTCGACTCCCCCGCCCTCCCCGCCCCCGTCGGCCACCGGCACGGACTGCGCGCCGTCGACCGGGACGAGACGGTGGACGTCACGGAGTTCCTGCCGCCGGGCGCCACCTGGCTGCCCGCACCCCCGCACACCCTGCCCTCGCTGCCGGGCCGTCCGCCGATGGTCGGCTACCTGGTGCTCGTCCCGGCCGACCAGCAGCCGCCGTTCCCGCCGGCGGGCGGTCCCGCGGCGGCGGGGAAGGACACCGGGGCGGGTGCCGGCGGGCAGGGCGGCGACCCGCTCGTCCGGATCGACACCGGGCGCCGCACCGCGGCGGTAGACGGCCGTGAACTCGACCTGACCTACCTGGAGTTCGAGCTGCTCGCCCACCTCGTCACCCACCCCCACCGGGTGCACACCCGTGACCAGCTGGTCATGACGGTGTGGGGGTACGGCCACGTGGGCGACGGCCGCACCGTCGACGTGCACGTCGCGCGGCTGCGCCGCAAACTCGGTGCCGAGCACCGGCGGACGATCCAGACCGTGCGGCGCGTGGGCTACAAGTACACGCCGCCCACGGGGCGCTGAGTCTCTGCTGTCGGCAGACGGGCGTTCCCTTCGGGCCCCGTGCCGGGCACAGTGGCCCGCATGAGGCTACTGGTGCTGGGTGGTACGGAGTTCGTGGGGCGGGCCGTGGTCGAGGCGGCGCTCGGTCGCGGCTGGGAGGTGACCGTCTTCCACCGCGGGCGGCACGCGCCGCCGTCCGGAGCGCGGTCGCTGCACGGCGACCGCACCGCACCCGACGGACTCACCGCCCTGGCCGACGGCACGTGGGACGCCGTCGTCGACACCTGGTCGGCGGCGCCCCGGGCGGTGCGGGACGCGGCGCGGCTGCTGCGGGGCCGCGTCGGCCGGTACGTGTACGTGTCGAGCTGCTCGGTGTACGCCTGGGCCCCGCCCGCCGGGTACACCGAGGACGCCGCGCTCGTCGACGGCGCCTCGGCGGACGCCGGGCAGAGCGACTACGCCCGTGACAAGCGGGGCGCCGAGCTGGCCGTCCTGGACGCCTTCGGCGCGGACCGCTCGGTGCTCGTCCGGTCGGGGTTGATCCTCGGCCCGTACGAGAACATCGGGCGGCTGCCGTGGTGGCTGAACCGCGTCGCGCGCGGCGGCCCGGTGCTCGCGCCGGGCCCGCGGGACCTGCCCGTGCAGTACGTCGACGTCCGTGACCTCGCCGACTGGGTCCTCGGAGCGGTGGAACGGGAGCTGAGCGGGCCGTACAACCTGGTCTCGCCGCCCGGGCACGCCACGATGGGCGACCTGCTCGACGCGTGCGTCGCCGCCACCGGCGCCCCGGCCGAGCTGGTCTGGACCGCGCCCGGCACCGTCCTCGGTGCCGGCGTCGAGCCGTGGACGCAGCTGCCGGTGTGGACGCCCCCGGGCAGCGACCTGCACGACGCCCTGCACGGCGCGGACGTCTCCCGGGCGCTGGCGGCCGGCCTGACCTGCCGTCCGGTCGGCGACACCGTCACCGGCACCTGGTCCTGGCTGGAGGGGATCGGCGGCACGGCACCGCGGCGCCCGGACCGGCCGCCGGTCGGTCTCGACCCGGAGACGGAGGCGAAGGTCCTCGCCGCCGACCGGGGCTCACGCGGGGAAGGCCCCGGCGCCCGGCGCCCCGGCTGGGGTGTACCTGGCACCACCCCCTGACCGGGGGCTCGGCCCCGTGACCCGTGGTCTTCGCCCGGGCGAGACTACGGGCATGGACATCGACACGAAGAGCAGCGGCGTCGGGACGAGCACCGGCCAGGGCCGGGCACCTGCGCGGGGCGTGGCGCTGGCGGCCGTACGGGGGCTCGCGCTGGTGCCGATCTGCCTGATCGGCTCGGTGCTGTGCTTCTGCCTGACCCTCGTGTCCGTCGCCCTCGTCCCGATCGGGATCGGCCTCGTCACCACGCCGTGGGTGCTCACGGGGGTGCGGGCGTTCGCGGACCGCCGCAGGCTGCTCGCCGTCGAGTGGGGAGGGGTGCGGATCCCGCGGGCGTACCGGCCCCTGCCGAAGGACGCCAACCCGTGGGCACGCACCTTCGGGATGCTCCGCGACCCCGCGACCTGGCGGGACTTCCGCTGGCTGCCGGTCGACATGACGGCGGGTACCGTCACCGCGCTGCTGGCCTTCGCGCTGCCGCTGTACCCGCTGGAGGGGTTCGCGATCGCGGCCGGCCTGTGGCGGGTCCTGCCCGACGGGTACTGGTACGGCTTCGTCCGGGTCACCGACCAGGTCTCGGCCCTCTACGCCGCCGGCCTCGGGGCGGTGGTCCTGCTCGCCGCCCTCTGGCTCACCCCGCGCCTGCTCCACGCCCACTTCCGGCTCACCGGTGCGGTCCTCGGCTCCGGTCAGGGCGAACTGGCCGAGCGGGTACGGGTGCTGACCGAGACCCGCCGCGACGCGGTGGACACCTCCGCCGCCGAACTGCGCCGCATCGAGCGCGACCTGCACGACGGCGCGCAGGCCCGGCTGGTCGCCATGGGCATGGACCTGGGCACCATCGAGACGCTGCTGGAGAAGAACCCGGAGAAGGCCAGGGAGCTGCTCGCGCAGGCCCGGCGGTCCTCCGCGGAGGCCCTGACCGAGCTGCGGGAGCTCGTGCGCGGCATCCACCCGCCGGTGCTCGCCGAGCGCGGCCTCGGGGACGCCGTGCGCGCCCTGGCGCTGCGGATGCCCGTGGAGACCGAGGTCGCCGTGGACCTGCCCGGCCGTGCGGAGGCGCCCGTGGAGGCCGCCGCGTACTTTGCGGTCAGCGAGGTCCTCACCAACGCCGTGAAGCACTCCGGTGCCGACCGGATCTGGATCGACGTGCACCACGCCGAGGGGGCGCTGCGCATCGCCGTCACCGACGACGGCAAGGGCGGGGCGGCGGTGGCCGCCGGGTCGGGCCTGGCGGGGGTGGAGCGACGGCTCGGTACATTCGACGGCGTCATGGCCGTCGGCTCGCCCGCGGGCGGCCCCACCATGGTCACCATGGAGATCCCTTGCGCGTTGTCCTAGCCGAAGACCTGTTCCTGCTGCGCGACGGACTCGTCCGGCTCCTGGAGGCCCACGACTTCGAGATCGCCGCGGCCGTCGAGACCGGCCCCGAGCTGTCCCGGGCGCTGGCCGGACTGGAGCCGGACGTCGCCGTGGTCGACGTCCGGCTGCCGCCCACGCACACCGACGAGGGCCTGCAGTGCGCGCTCGAGGCCCGCCGCGCGCGACCGGGACTGCCGGTCCTGGTCCTCTCCCAGCACGTGGAGCAGCTGTACGCGCGCGAGCTGCTCGCCGACGGCACCGGCGGGGTCGGGTACCTGCTCAAGGACCGGGTGTTCGACGCCGAGCAGTTCGTGGACGCCGTGCGGCGGGTGGCGGCGGGCGGCACGGTGATGGACCCCCAGGTCATCCAGCAGCTGCTCAGCCGGCGCGCGGCGGCGGACCGGCCGCTGGAGCGGCTGACGCCCCGGGAGCTGGAGGTGCTGGAGCTGATGGCGCAGGGGCGGACGAACGCGGCGATCGCCGGCCGGCTCGTCGTCACGGAGCGGGCGATCGCGAAGCACACGGCGAACATCTTCGCCAAGCTGAGTCTCGAGGTCTCGGACGACGACAACCGCCGTGTGCTGGCGGTTCTCGCGTATCTGGACCACGGTCGCTGACCTCACCCGCCCCACGGAACCCGGCAATCACCGAGACGACTGAACACCCCTGGGACCGACTCCGTAAGAAAGGGAGCCGCTTCACTCCTGTCGGGCGCCCTCGATGCCCCGCAAGGAAGTCAGAGGAGTTCCATGGGACGCAACACAAGAAAACGCCGTTCACCGCTGGCCACCAAGCTCGTAGCCGGGGCGGCGGCCCTGGCGGTCGGCGGGGGCGGGCTGGTGTGGGCCAACTTCTACGCCTCGGCGCACGAGGAGGGTCCGGGGCACCACCGGACGAGGTCCGCCGCCGCGCAGGTCGCGACGATCGACTGTCCCGACGTGGGCCAGCAGATCTCCGGCGTGCCGGACCGGGCGCGCGGTGAGGTCGACGGTGAACTGGCCACGCTGGACAGCCAGATCACCGAGGCCTACCAGCGCCTCGCCACCACGCGGCAGGCGCAGGCGGGTGACTCGCAGTACGTCCGCAACGCCATCCTCGGCCCGCTGAAGGACCGACGGAAGGCGGTCATCGACCGGATCCAGCTGGAGATCAACCGGGCCGGCGGCCGGGCCGACGACAACCTGGACGAGCTGGCCGGATGCCAGGGGCAGCCCGCCGAGCAGCCGCAGAGCGGCGACGGGCAGGGCGGGAACGGTCAGAACGACGGCCAGAACGGCGACGGGCAGGACGGTGGAGGCCAGAACGACGGCCAGAACGACGGCCAGGACGGCGGCCAGGACGGTGGTCAGAACGGTGACGGCCAGGACGACGGCCAGAACCAGGACGACAACGGCAACGGCGTCGCCGGCCCGGTGGCCGACGACTTCGTCGACATCAACGACGTCGAGCCGAACTCCCGCAACAGCCAGAACGGGCTGGCCGCCGACGGCGACGGCGGTTCCACCGGCACCTTCACCACGGACTGCGGTGTCAACGAGAACAACCTGTTCAACAGCGACAACCTGATCGCCGCCCCGGGCGTCGACAACGGCGCCCACCACACGCACGACTACGTGGGCAACCAGGACAACGACGCCTTCTCCAGCGACGAGGACCTGGCGGGCGCGGACACCTCGTGCCAGAACCAGGGCGACAAGTCCACCTACTACTGGCCGGTGCTGCGCCTCCAGGACGGTACGCAGGAGTTCGACGCGAACGAGCAGGGCGGTGGCGCCGAGGGCAACATCGGCAGGATCCTCAAGCCGGCCCAGGCCGAGCTGAAGTTCGTCGGCAACCAGCAGAGCGACGTGGTCGCCATGCCGAAGTTCCTGCGCATCATCACCGGCGACGCCAAGTCCTTCACCAACGGCGACGCGAACGCCAACAGCTCCTGGAGCTGCACCGGCTTCGAGGACCGGCAGGTCACGGACAAGTACCCGCTGTGCCCCGAGGGCAGCCAGGTGGTGCGCACGGCCAACTTCCAGAGCTGCTGGGACGGCCAGAACATCGACAGCGCCAACCACCGGGACCACGTGGCGTTCGTCCAGGCGGACGGCAGCTGTGCGAACGGCTTCCAGGCCATCCCCCAGCTCCAGGTCCGCCTGGTGTACGACATCCCCACCCCGACCGTCGAGAACGGCCAGGTGCAGAACCCGTACGCCGTGGACAGCTTCCCGGAGCAGCTGCACAAGCCGATCACCGATCACAACGACTTCATCAACGTCATGGACGACGACCTGATGAACGAGGTCGTGGACTGCATCAACAACGGCGAGGACTGCCAGTAGCCGCGGCACGGCCGCAGCACGAGGGCCGGTGGCGGGGAAACCCGCCACCGGCCCTCTTCGCCGTCCCGCCCCGCGGGGGGTCAGCCGCCGTGCGCGCCGTGCCCGGCCGGGTGCGCGCCGCCGTCGTGCCGGGCGCCCTCCTCCAGGGTCCCGCCGAGCCGGCCGCGCAGGCCGGCCACGACGTCCTCGTGGCCGACGGCCACCCACTTGCGGCCGACGAGGTAGTGACCGCCGTAGTCCTTGGCCGTGTTGATCCACTCGCGCTGTCCGCGGTCGGTGGAGAAGGTGGCGAGGACGTACTTCTCCTCGCCCTTCCCGCAGAGGGCCTGGCGGATGGTGTCGGCGTCGGTCTGCATGTTCGGGTCGCACCTCACCTCGGCGGCCAGGTGCTCCAGACTGCCGGTCGCCGTCTCGGGCACGGCCGCCTCGCCGTCCCCGTCGGCTCCGCAGCCCGTCAGCGCCACCACCGCCGCCGCGGCCAGCACGAGCATCGGTCGGGTCAGCCTCATGTGTTCCTCCGGTCCGTTCCGGCGTCATGCCGCACGGAGCCCCGGCGAGGGCTCTCGCCATCGATACGGCCGTGGGGCCCGAAGTACTCAGAAACCGGCGGGCATTCGGTGACGGACGTGTCCTCGCGGGCACGGTCGTGCGAAAGTGGCGCCGTGGACCAGGACTGGGAAGACCGTGTCGCCGCCGCATGGGCGGCGTTCGACGACCGCACCGACACCGGGGACGACGGGGCCGCCTTCCGCGCGGTGATCGACGCCCTCGCCGACGAGTTGCCCGCGGACAGCCCCCTCGGCCTGTTCGAGCGGGCCTGCGCCTGGGACTCGACGGGCCACTCCGACCGGGCCGTGCCGCTGTACCGCGAGGCGCTGGCACGCGGCCTGGGCGAGGTGAGCGGTTACAAGGGCCGCCGGGCGAAGATCCAGCTCTCCAGCTCGCTGCGCAACACCGGGCACCCGCAGGAGGGCGTGAAGCTGCTGTCGTCCGAACTGGTCGCCCCGTCCGACGAGTTGGACGACGCGGTGCGCGCCACGCTGGCGCTCTGCCTGTCGAGCATGGGCCGCGACCGCGAGGGCCTGTCGCTGGTGCTCGGCGCCCTGGCGCCCCACCTGCCGCGCTACCAGCGCTCGATGGCCGAGTACGCGCGGCTGCTCGTGGAGACCGAGGACTAGCGCCGTGCGCGCACGGTGACCATCCACCGGTTCGCTCGTTCTGCTGAACGTGCAGTCACAGGATGTCGCCCCGCCCCCCGCATCGTCCTCCGCCTCCTCGGCCGGCCCGGTCGTCGACGTCGAGCAGGCCGAGGCCGCGCTCGTCGAGCACTATCCGCGCCTGGTCCGGCTCGCCTACCTGGTACTGCCGCCGGGCCTCGGCCGCAGCCGCCGGGTGCTGACCGCGCACTCCCTCACCCAGCGCGCGCTGCCCCGGAACCGGACGACGACCCCCGTGATCCCGGCCCAGTCGGCGGGCCGCGACACGGACCCCGGGTACGCCCTGGTCCGCCTGCGGGTGGTCCGTACGGCACTGGAGGCCGGCCTGCCCCTCAAGCGGCGCGCCTGGCCCAAGCGGTCCCAGTTGCCGCCGCTGATGCCCCAGGTGCGCGGGCTCAAGCTCTTCCCGCGCTCCGGCGGCGCCGACGAACTCGCCCTGGACCAGCACCTGTCCGCCCTGACCGCGCCGGGCCGGGCCGCCTACGTACTGCGCGGCCTGGAGAACCTCCCCGACGGTGCCGTGCGGCAGCTGCTCGCGGCGGCCGGGGTCGCCGACGCCGAGGCCGCGCTGCGGGAGGCCGACCAGGTGCCCGCCCGGTACGCGCTGCTCGCCTCCCCCGAGTTCGACCCCTGCTCGCTCCAGGCCCGGCCGACCGATCTGATGCGCCGCCGGCAGCACACGAGGGCCGCCCTGGTCGCCGGGGCGGCCCTCGTGGTGTGCGGGGCCCTGCTGGGCCTGCCCGGCGACGGCTGGGGGCCGGACGGCGCCGCCGCCCCCGCGTACGCGCGGAACCCGGCGGCCGAGGCGGCCCTGGACCCCGCCGAGCTGACGAAGGCCGCCCCGGCCGCGTGGAAGACCTCGGCGCGCACCGACTTCTCGGTGTGGCCGGCCCGCGGTGACCTCACCGGTGACGAGGAGCTGCTGCGCCGCGCCCTGGCCGTGTGGGCCCGTCCCGGCGAGAACGTGGGCGTCTCGGCGACACCGGGCACCGCGACCGGCGGCCCGGCCGGCCCGCCCCAGCTGCTGTACGCCGGGATCGTGGACAACGCGCGCGTGGTGATCCTGCACGACGGTCTGCGTCTCGCCCGGTACGCCGAGCCGAAGGACGGCGCGGCCGGCGCCGCCCTGGACTTCGCGCGCACCGACGGCGCCCGCCGGGCCGAGGCCGGCGCGGTGGTCCTGGGCCGTACCGACGGCAACGTCCGCTATCTGACGGCGCCCTGGGTGACCGGGGCGGCCGAGCGTGATCTCACCGAGCCGGACGCCGGCGCCAGGGACCTGACGCTGACCGACGGCGTGACCTCGCCGATGGCCGGCCCGGTGCAGCACCAGTCCGGCGCGTGCACGTCCTGGAACGCGCTGGAGCTGGCCGACGGCTCGGACACCCGTCTGGTGACCGACCTCGGTGAGCTGGTGCCGGCCCGCCTGACCAGTGGGCGTCCCGGCTCGGTGCGGGACGCCTCCGGCGCCGAGGCGGCCGCCTGGGCGCCGTACGCCTGTTCGCTGGGTTCCGTGCGCGGCCAGGGGGTGCGGTCGGTGAACGCCTGGGCGTACGCGACCCAGCCGTTGCCCGACGCGAGCGGTGCGGGTGCCTGGGTGTGCACCCGGGCCGAGACCTGGCGGGGCGAGGGCGCCCGGGTGCTGGCCCAGTTCCGGACGCCGGGCGGGGTGCAGGGCGCGGTGGCGGCGAAGGCGCAGGACGTGCCGGCGTGCGGTGAGCGCGACCCGCACGTGCTGGCCGGGGTCCTGTGGAAGTCGGAGGGCGGGCACTGGTACCTGCTCGCCGCCGGGGACCGGGGCACCGAGCGGATCGAGGCGACGGGCGGCATCGGCGACTCCGCCGACGGGAACCTGCTGACGGCGAAGGCCGAGCAGGGCGCGCGGGCCGAGCTGAAGGGCACCCTGGAAGGCGGGCGGACCATCGGCGGGCTGCGCTGAGGCCCCCGGACCGCGCCGGGTGTCCCGCTGCCGGGACGCCCGCGCTCCTGCCGGACCTGTGAACACCGATGACCGGTCCGGCCCGTTCGGGGGCCGGATTGAATCGGTAAGGTGTTCGTATGACTACCGGGGTGCGCCGCAGAATGGGCGTCGAGGAGCGGCGGCAGCAGTTGATCGGCGTCGCGCTCGAGCTGTTCAGCCGCCGCTCGCCCGACGAGGTCTCCATCGACGAGATAGCGTCGGCGGCGGGCATCTCGCGTCCGCTGGTGTACCACTACTTCCCCGGCAAACTCAGCCTCTACGAGGCCGCGTTGCACCGCGCCTCGGACGAACTCGCGAGCCGGTTCGTGGAGCCCAGGGAGGGCCCGCTGGGCGCGCGGCTGCTGCGGGTGATGGGCCGCTACTTCGACTTCGTCGACGAGCACGGCCCGGGTTTCTCGGCGCTGATGCGCGGGGGTCCGGCGGTCGGCAGCTCCACGACGAACGCCCTCGTGGACTCGGTACGGCAGGCCGCGTATGTCCAGATCCTTTCGCACCTGGGCGTCACCGACCCGCCCGCGCGGCTGGAACTGGTCGTCCGCTCCTGGATCTCGCTGGCCGAGTCGACGGCTCTGATCTGGCTGGACGGGCGCCGCATCCCGCGCGCCGAGCTGGAGACCCAGCTGGTGCACGACTTCGCCGCGCTGACCGCGGTGAGCGCCGCCCACGACGAGGAGATGGGCGCGCTGCTGCGCCGGGTCCTGGCGGAGGAGCCGGCCGACGGCCCGTTCGGGGACCTGGTCGGCCGGCTGATCGCGCTGGCGTCGTAGCTCAGACCTCGGCCTTGCGGTAGGACGGGTCGAGGTCGCGCACCTCGGCCGACAGGTGCAGGGTGATCCCGTCCCGGGGCTGGACGTGCCCCCGCAGCAGTTCCACCACGACTTCGGTGAGCCGCGCCTTGGTGTCGTCGGAGCGTCCGGCGAGCAGGGCGATCGAGACGTTCACGATGGCGTGCCCCTCCCGCTCGCCCCCGACGGCCTCGTCCTCGCTGCGCAGGACCCGCGTCTTGCACGCCTCCGGCCGGGCGGCGGCCGTGTCGACGATCACCGGGTGCAGGGCGAGCGCGAACTTCTCCCAGTCGACGTCGTCGAGGTGTGCGGAACGCTCGACGGTGATCTGCGGCATGGGTGCTCCTGTTCTACGGCGGACAGGAGCACCCTAACCGCAGCGCCCCGCTAGCCGGCGCGGGTGAAAACGGCCACGGTGCGGGCCGGAACCGTGAAGGTGCCCGATTCCTCCGCGTAGGCGGCGTTCTTCACGATGGGGTCGGATCCGGACGCCTGGACCGGGTGCAGCCGGTAGCCGGTCCCGGCCGCCGCCTCGACGCGCTGCCGCTGCCGCTCGGGCGTGGCGTTGAAGACGACCACCAGGTCACCGAGGCGCATGGTGATCACGCCGGGTGTCTCCTCCTCGCCGGAGAGCGGGAAGCCGAGCCGGGACTGCACCTGGCCCGCCGTGGTGAGGGAGAAGTCCTTCTCGCCCGTACGGATCTTCAGCAGGTCCCGGTACGCCGCCGAGGCCCCCTTGATCTGCGGGCAGCCGGCGGTGACCGTGCCGAGCAGGGGCGTCGCGTACGGCCACTTGTCCTGGTTGTCGGCGGCCGGGGGCAGCCCGCGGCCGAAGCCGTTGCCGTCGGCGCAGTTCCAGTGGACGGCGTTGAACCAGTCGCCGCTGTCGTAGGAGTTGCGGTCCAGCGACTTGGAGCGCAGCAGGTCGGTGCCCGCCTGGGAGAGCGCCGGGCCCTGCGAGAGGGCGGCGGTCGCCATGGCGAGGACCTGCATGCGGGCCCGGTCGTCGGCGGACGTGTCCTTCGGCAGCTTGAAGGCGAGCGCGTCGAAGAGCGACTCGTTGTCGTGCGCGTCGGCGTAGGCGAGGGCGTCGCCCGGCGCCGCGGCGTACCCGGCGGGGGCGCCGTTGTAGTCGACCTCGGAGCCCTCGACCTCCTTGCCGCTGGTGTCGGTGAAGGTGTAGCGGGCCAGGTTGCCGGAGAGGCCGACCTTGATCAGGTCCTGGTAGTGCAGCAGGCGCGACCTCTGCTCGGCGGGGGTGCCGTTGGCCTTCGACGCGTTGGGGTCGGTGAACAGGCCGGACGCGAAGCCCTGGACACCGGGGTCCTCGTCGAAGGGGCCGCCGCCGCGCACGGCGTCGCGGGCGCGGTCGGAGAAGGTCGCGACGCCGGTGCCGGCCATGTTCTTCTGGGTGGCCTGGGTGAAGCGGGCGTCGTCGGCGATCTCGCCGAAGTTCCAGCCCTCGCCGTACAGGATGATCTTCTTGCCGTCGACGCCGTCCTTCGCGACGGTGAGCGCGTCGAGGGCCTCGCGGACCGCGAGGATGTTGGCCTTCGGGTGGTGGCCCATGAGGTCGAAGCGGAAGCCGTCGACCTTGTACTCCTTGGCCCAGGTGACGACCGAGTCGACGACGAGCTTGCCCATCATGGCGTTCTCGGTGGCCGTGTTGGCGCAGCAGGTGCTGTTCGCCACCGAGCCGTCGGCGAGGAGCCGCTGGTAGTAGCCGGGGACGATCCGGTCGAGGACGCTGGTCCTCGCCTGGCCGCTGGCCGCGGTGTGGTTGTAGACGACGTCCATGACGACCCGCAGGCCGTCGTCGTTGAGCGCCTTGACCATCTCGCGGAACTCGACCGTGCGGGCGGTGCCGTCCGGGTCGGTGGCGTAGGAGCCCTCGGGGACCGTGTAGTGGTACGGGTCGTAGCCCCAGTTGTAGGCGTCCTTCGCCGCCGCCTTCGCCACGCACTCCTGCTGCTTCTCGGAGTCGGCCGGGAGCGCGGCCAGGTCGCAGTCGACGGTGGCCTGGTCGGACTTCCGCTCGGGGATGGTGGCGATGTCGAAGGCGGGGAGGAGGTGCACGTGGGACGTGCCGGCCTTCGCCAGCTCGCGCAGGTGCTTCGAGCCGTCGCTGTCCTTGTCGGTGAAGGCGCGGTAGGTGCCCCGGTGGGCGGCGTCCGCCGTCCGGTCCGCGACCGAGAAGTCGCGGATGTGCAGCTCCTGGATCTGGGCGTCCCGCAGCGGAACGGCCTCGGGCTTGTCATAGCTCTCCCAGCCGCGCGGGGCGAGGGAGCGGTCGTCCAGGTCGACGACGAGGCTGCGCTCGGAGTCGGTGGTCAGGGCGAGCGAGTAGGGGTCGGTGACCTTGTTGGTGACGACCTGGCCGGCGTCCGGCGCCCACACCTTCACGGCGTAGCGGTAGTCCTCGCCCTTCCAGGACCTCGGGCCGGTGACGGACCAGACGCCGGTGGTGTCGTCGCGCCGCATCCGGACCGTGCGGTCGTCGATCTCCAGGGACACGCTCTGCGCGGTCGGCGCCCACACGGAGAGCGTGGGGCGGCCGTGCCGGAAGGTGGGGCCGAGGTCGGCCTTCGTCGCGCGGGCCGCGTACAGGTCGTCGAGGGCGCCGGCGATCTGCACGCCCGTCGCCGCCAGGACGGCGCCGTCGGCCGTGCGCTGGGAGGCGACGACCTGTCCGCGCAGGGCCTCGCGCACCCGGTCGCGGTCGCGCGGGTCGACGGACCAGGCGGTGTACTCCCTCAGGTGCGGGTACTTCGCCTTCTGGGCGTCGGTCAGGGTGGTTTCCGTCAGGCGGAGCCACTGCTCGTCGTCGCCGGTCAGAGTGCCGTCGGCGGCCTTGATCGAGCCGGTGCGGGAGGCCAGGAGCTGGGTGGAGGCGGCGCCTTCGGAGCCGTTCCAGGCGACGGTGTTCCGGTCGATCCAGACCGCCTCGGAGGTGGTGAGGTCGACGGCGGCCGCCGAGCCCTCGGGCTGCGGCAGCAGGTACTTCTCCTCGCCGCTCAGCAGCCACACCTCGTGGCCGTCGGACTCGAGGTCCAGGGCCTGGTCGGTGGGCAGGTCCTTCTCGTCGCCCTTGTGGAGGATGTAGTTGAGGCTGGTGGCGCCTTCGGTGAGCGGAACCTCGAAGACGGCGCCGTAGGGGTCGGTCCGTACCGGCGCCAGGGGCTTCGCCCAGTCGGTGGGGTGCGCCGCGCCGCCCCAGACGTGCAGGCCCCAGCCGTCGTATCCCCCGTCGGCGCGCTGGTAGTGGAGGACCGCCTTGGTCGTGTCCTGGGCGGGGTACTCGGGGCGCTCCGTGACGACCCGCTCCTCGCCCTGTTCGATCCACACCTCGCCGGTGCGGGTGACGTCGATGGTGCGGTCGGCGGTGACGTCCTTGTTGCCCTCCTTGTCGACGACCAGGAAGTTCACGTCGGTCGCGCCCGGCTTCAGCTTGACGTGGGCGAAGGCGCCGTAGGCGTCGCGGCCGGTGAAGGGGTGGCTGTCGGGCCAGGTGGTCGCCTCGCCTTCGGCGAGGTCGCCCCAGGCGTACAGGCCCCAGTCGTCGTAGTTCCCGTCCTCGCGCTTGTAGTGGACGATCGCGTGGTCGCGGGAGGCGGCGGTGGGGGGCTGCTCGACGGGCGGGGTGCCGGTCGTGGAGGCGGCCGTGGCACTGGCGGTGCGGCCCGCCGGGTCGACGACGACCGCCTTGTAGCGCAGGGCGGTGCCGGCGGGGGTGTCCTCGCCGATGGTGTGGGTGACCTTGTAGGGGGCGTGGTCGGCGGAGCCCAGGGTGCGCCACCTGCCGTTGCCGGTCTGGGCGGCGAAGACGACACGGCCCGGCTGGGCGCCGGTGACGTCGGCCGTCAGCTCGACGGTGCCGGTGGCGCCGGGCTCGGGGGCGGTGAGGGTGATCGCCGGGTCGGTGGCGGGCTCGGTGAGCCGGTCCGCGGCCTTGAGGACGACGGTCGACCCGGCGGGCACGGTGACCGTGACCTTCCGGTCGGCGCCGGAGCGCACGGTGGCGTCGGTGCCGTAGAGGCCGCGGAAGGTCATGCCGGCCGAGCCGGTCGCGAAGGTCTCGGTCCTCGCCTCGTCGGCGTTGTTGAAGGCGACCACGTACTCGGTGCCACTCCCGGCGTCGGTGCGGGAGAAGGCGTAGACGCCGGCTCCGTCGGCCGCGTGGCGCTCGGTCTGGACGCCGTCGGCAAGGGCGGGGTGTGCCGTGCGCAGCTTGGCGAGAGCACTGATCTGCCGGTAGAGCGGTGCTCGCGTGTCGTAGGCGTCGTCGGCGTGGGTGCGGTCGGTGCCGAGCTGGTCGTCGTCCAGGTAGTCGGCGGTGCGGGAGGCGAACATCGGCTGGCGGGCGTCCTTGTCGCCGCCCGCGCCGGTGAAGCCCTGCTCGTCGCCGTAGTAGATCACCGGATTGCCGCGGCTGAGGAACATCAGCTCGTTGGCGAGCCTGTCCTTCTTCAGCAGTTCGGCGTCGGTGGCGTCCGGGTCGTCCTGCTTCAGGAAGGTGCCGAACCGGCCCATGTCGTGGTTGCCGAGGAAGGTGACCTGTTCGTAGGCGTTGGCCTTGTCGGTCGTGTACTTCCAGTCGTCACCGAAGACGGCCGCGAGCTTCTCGGCGCTGCCGCCCTGGGAGACGTAGGCCCGGGCCGCGTCCTGGAAGGGGAAGTCCAGCGTGGAGTCCAGGCGGCCCTGGGTGACGTACGGGGAGGTGACGGCGGTGTCGGCGGAGTAGACCTCGCCGAACATGAAGAAGTCCTCGCGGCCCTTCCTCGCGGCGTACGCGTCGAGCGCGGTGGCCCACTGGGTCCAGAACTCCATGTTGACGTGCTTCACGGTGTCGATCCGGAAGCCGTCGACGCCGAAGTCCCGGACCCACCGCTGGTAGATCTTCTCCATGCCCTCCACGACCTCGGGCCGTTCGGTCCACAGGTCGTCGAGGCCGGAGAAGTCGCCGTACGTCGTCGACTCGCCCGCCCAGGTGGAGTCGCCCCGGTTGTGGTACATCGTCGGGTCGTTGAGCCAGGACGGGACCTTGAGGTCCTTCTTCGCGGCGGGGACGACCGGGGTGCGCGGGAAGGAGCCGGAGCCGACCCGCGGGAACCTGCCGGAGCCGTCGGCGTGGTCGGCGTCGTCGAAGGGCTCGCCGTCCTTCGTCAGGTACGGGAAGGCGCCCTTGGAGAGGTAGCCGGAGGACTTCGGCTCGTGGTCGACGACGTCGGCGGTGTGGTTGGTGATGACGTCGAAGAAGACCTTCATGCCCTTGGCGTGTGCCTTGGAGATGAGGTTCTTCAGGTCCTGGTTGGTGCCGAAGTGCGGGTCGACCTGGGTGAAGTCGGTGATCCAGTAGCCGTGGTAGCCGGCGGAGGCGTTCTCCCCGGTGCCCTGCACGGGCTGGTTCTTGAAGAGGGGCGCCATCCAGAGGGAGGTGGTGCCCAGGCCCTTGATGTAGTCGAGCCGGTCGGTGAGCCCCTTGAGGTCGCCGCCCTGGTAGAAGCCCTTGTCGGTGGGGTCGTGGCCGGTGGCGAGGCGGGTGCCGGTCAGACCGCCCTTGTCGTTGCGCGAGTCGCCGTTGGCGAAGCGGTCCGGCAGGACGAAGTAGAACTGCTCGCGGGTGAGGTCGTGCCGGGCGGGGGCCTTCGCGAGCTTGGCATCCGACGGGGGCGCGGGCGGGGCGTCGGCCCGCGCGGCGAGGGGTGGGAGGAGGGCTGCGGCGAGCGCGGCCACGGTGACGGCCGCGACCCGTCTCACTCGTGCGGTGCGGCGCGTGTCAGGCACCGGCCTTCTCGGTATCACGGGCGTGAGCTCCTTGCGACGACGGCTCGATCGGGTCCGACCCCGGCGAGACGGTAGCGCTGCCGCAAGAGTTGCGGCAAGGGTCATGAAAGTAACGGAAAGAACTTTCACGAACTCCCACGACCCTTGCCCCGTCCGTCCGTTCAGCAGGCGGACTTTCCGGCGTACAGCGCCAGCGCCGTGTCGGCGCCGAGGGTCGCGGTGAACTGGCCCGAGCCGTTCACGGTCACCGGCTTGTCGCTCTGGACGTCGCAGTACGTCCCCGCCGGCAGCGAGGTCTGGTAGGTGCGGGTGAGCGCGCCCGACTCGTGGTTGACGACGACGTAGCCCTTGCTGCCGCGCCCGAAGGCGATGGCGTCGTTGCCGTTGTCCCACCAGTTCGTGACCGCCTGGCCGCGTGTGGCGTTGCGGAAGGCGACCATCGACCTGATCTCGGGCCAGGCGTGCTGGCACTTCCAGCCGCCCTGCCAGCAGGCGTCGACCCGACCGCCGTTCGGCGGCCCGGCGTCGTGGTTCGACCACTCGTAGCCGGAGTTGACGTCGGGGGCGCCGTAGGGCCAGGCCAGCATGAAGACGTTGGCGAGGGTGTAGTTCGCGCCGCTCTTGTAGTTGAGCGTGGAGCCGTTGCGCTCGGTGTCGTGGTTGTCGACGAAGACACCGGCGGAACCGCTGCTCAGATACCCCCAGCCCTCGCCGTAGTTCTTCAGGTAGGCGAGGTTCTCGTTGGTGAAGACGCGCTTGAGGTCGGACGCGTACCGGAACTCCTGGACGTCACCGCTGCCGGTGTACTCACCGGGCTGCACCGCCTCGCCGGCACCGAAGATGACCTCGTGCTTCCAGTACACGCCCGGGTTGCTCAACCGGGACTTGACGGCGGCCAGGTCGGCGGCCGGGATGTGCTTGGCCGCGTCGATGCGGAAGCCGTCGACGCCGAGGGAGAGCAGGTCGTTCAGGTACCCGGCGATCTTCCCGCGGACGTAGTCCTCGCCGGTGTCGAGGTCGGCGAGGCCGACCAGCTCGCAGTGCTGGACGTTGTACCGGTCCTGGTAGTTGCCGATCTGGGAGCGGCAGTCGTCGAGGTCGTACGAGGAGTACAGGCCCGGATAGTCGTACTTGCCGTACGACGAACCGCCGGTCCCGGTGCCGCTGCCGGCCGACATGTGGTTGACCACGGCGTCGGCGACGACCTTCACACCGGCCGCGTGGCAGGTGTCCACCATGTTCTTGAAGGCGGCGCGGTCACCGAGCCGGCCGGCGATCTTGTAGCTGACGGGCTGGTAGGAGGTCCACCACTGCCCGCCCTGTATGTGCTCGGCGGGCGGGGAGACCTGGACGTAGCCGTAGCCGGCGGGGCCGAGGGTGGTGGTGCACTCCCGGGCGACGGAGGCGAAGTTCCACTCGAAGAGGACGGCGGTGACGTCCTTGGCGCCAGGCGGGGAGGCCTGGGCGGACGTCGGGGTCATGACAAGGGCGGCCGCCGCCAGAGCGACGGCCCCCGTGAGGGCTCTGCGTGCCATGTGGGGTTCCTTCATCGTCGAAGGCACTGTGGGGAGCCGAAGGCGTCCGAAGACCGCTTGAATACTCTTGCTGAAATCTTCAGAAACCTTGCGGTGACGCAGATGTTAAGGGTTCATCGACCGAAAGGGCAGCGGTCGGGACGAAGTCGGAGCGGGAAGGTGCGCCGGGAGGCCCGCACCGGTGCGTTGTCGGTGCCCGGTCGCATACTGCGCCCATGCAGA
The DNA here is from genome assembly GCF_001267885.1 of Streptomyces ambofaciens ATCC 23877. Classification (NCBI taxonomy): domain Bacteria; kingdom Bacillati; phylum Actinomycetota; class Actinomycetes; order Kitasatosporales; family Streptomycetaceae; genus Streptomyces; species Streptomyces ambofaciens. Next base: position 2,417,630 of record NZ_CP012382.1, read on the forward strand.
TCACCGAGGCCGTACTCGCGCGGGCCTGGCGCCGGCTGGCCGCAGGCTCCGACCTGCTCGACGACACCGTGCTCCCGCCCATCGGCACCTCGTACGAGCAGTACGAGGAACACGTGGAGGGCGGGTACACCGGGCTCTACCTCGTCCTGGAGGACGACGGCACGGTGTGCGGCTACAGCGGCCCCTACGACGAGGTCTTCATCGCCCGCGACCTCGACGAGACGCTGTACTTCCTGGCCGAGGAGGCCGTCCGCGGACTCGACGGGACGGTCGCCGGCCAGGCCGTGCTGATGGACCGGATAGACCCCGCCTGGGGCCGCGGCTTCCGCGGCGGCGGCCCGGACGGCACGGAACCCGCCCCGCCCTGCGGACGCGACCCGCTGGAGGGGTTCGCGTGGATCGCCGGCTCGTGGCACGAGCAGACCCCCTACACCAACCTCGCGTTCTTCCGCGGCGAGAACGTCAGCGCCGAACGGATCGCCCTGTCGCACGGAGCCGACCCCGGGCACGTGGCCGCGGGGACCCGCCTGGCCGACCTGACCGACATGACCGGCGCCGACCGCGGCTACTGGGACACGGACTGGAGGAGTTGCTGCTTCGGGCAGGCGGGTGACTGGGCGTTCCTGCTGTACCACGACACACCCCCCGGAGCCCGGGCCGACAGGGGAGCGCTCGCCGGGAAGGCCGTGACGGAGACCGTGCGGCTGAGCGCCTGCTCCGCGAAAGCCATCTACACCCTGGACTACACGCGCGACGGCCACCGGGTCGACGACGACGGGATCGTCGAGCTGATCTACTACGACCGGGGCCGCACCCCGTACGTCCGGGGCGGTCGGCTCGACTTCCTCAACCGGGCGATACGCCGCGCCGAACTGGACCACCCCGAGGTGACCGACGAGTTCGCCCTCTACTTCCACGCCCTCGAGACCTCCCTCGGGCTCCGGCTGCCCCAGCGGGACATCCGGGAGGGAACGGTCCGGGCGGCCCTGTGGGCACCCGGCGGCGGACGCTGACCGCGTCGACGCACCGCACGCGATGAGGGCCCGCCGCTCCCGCAAGAGGAACGGCGGGCCCCGGTGGGCGAGCGGTCAGGCCCGCGTCCACCACACCGTCGTGTCGGCCGGCACCTTGGCCTCGCCGTCGGCTTCGGTCACCTCACCGCTGGCCAGCAGGACCCGGCCGTGGCTGGGCACCGTCACCGACTCGCCGGTGGTGTTGGCGACGCACACGAACTCGCCGCGCCGGAAGGCGACGACGCCCTCGGGGGCGCGCAGCCACTCCACGGTGTCGCCCGCGCCGAGGTCCGCGTGGTCGCGGCGGACGGCGAGCGCGGCGCGGTACAGCTCCAGGGTCGAGCCGCTCTCACCGGTCTGCGCCTCGACGCTCAGCTCGCCCCAGCCGGCCGGCTGCGGCAGCCAGCTGCCGCCGGCGCCGAAGCCGTACGACGAACCGGTGCGCGTCCAGGGGATCGGCACCCGGCAGCCGTCGCGGAAGCCGTCCTGGCCGGCGCCCCGGAAGTACGCCGGGTCCTGGCGCACCTCGTCGGGCAGGTCGACGACGTCCGGCAGGCCCAGCTCCTCGCCCTGGTAGACGTAGGCCGAGCCGGGCAGCGCCAGCATCAGCAGGGTCGCGGCCCTGGCCCGGCGCAGGCCGAGGTCCCGGTCGCCGGCCAGGCGGATCTGGGTGCCGAGTCCCGCCGGGTTGGCGAAGCGGGTGGCGTGCCGGGTGACGTCGTGGTTGGACAGCACCCAGGTGGCCGGGGCGCCGACCGGGCGCATGGCGTCCAGCGTGCGGTCGATGACCGTGCGCAGCTCCTCGGCGTCCCAGTGGGTGCCCAGGTACTGGAAGTTGAAGGCCTGGTGCAGCTCGTCGGGGCGAACGTAGTTCGCGGTGCGCTCGACGGTCGGGGTCCACGCCTCGGCGACGAAGATGCGCCCACCCGTCTCCCGCCCCCGCCCTTCCGCGGAAGGCCCTTCGGACCCCAGTGCATCCGCGTACTCGTCGAGGATCAGCCGCCACTGGCGGTAGATGTCGTGGACGCCGTCCTGGTCGAAGAAGGGCATGACATCGTTGCCCAGCAGCTTCAGCTGCTCGTGGGATCCAAGGTCGGGAAGCCCTTCGGCCTTCACCATGCCGTGGGCGACGTCGATGCGGAAACCGTCGACGCCCATGTCCAGCCAGAAGCGCAGGATGGAGCGGAACTCGTCCCCGACGGCCGGGTGCTCCCAGTTGAAGTCGGGCTGCTCGGGGGCGAAGAGGTGCAGGTACCACTCGCCGGGGGTGCCGTCGGGCTCCGTCACCCGGGTCCAGGCCGGGCCGCCGAAGATGGACTCCCAGTCGTTGGGGGGCAGCTCACCGTCGGCGCCCTTGCCGGGGCGGAAGTGGTAGCGGTCCCGGGAGGGGGAGCCGGGGCCCTCGGCGAGGGCGCGCTTGAACCACTCGTGCTGGTCGGAGGAGTGGTTCGGGACCAGGTCGACGATGATCCGCAGACCGAGCCCGTGGGCGTCGCGGATCAGCGCGTCGGCGTCGAGCAGGCTGCCGAACATGGGGTCGACGGCCCGGTAGTCGGCGACGTCGTAACCGGCGTCCGCCTGCGGGGAGGCGTAGAAGGGGCTGAGCCACACGGCGTCCACGCCCAGGTCGCGCAGGTACGGCAGACGGGTGCGGACACCCTCCAGGTCGCCCATGCCGTCGCCGTTGCTGTCGGCGAAGCTGCGCGGGTACACCTGGTAGATGACCGCGTCCCGCCACCAGTCGCGGCGCCCCGCGACGGTGGCGGTGGCGGAGGTGGGGGCCGGTGCGGCGGAGTGCTGCTGGCTCATGGCGTCCTTGTGATGTGACGGGTTCCGGTCAGGAAGGCGTGGGTGGGGGTGACGGGGGGGGCGGCCGGCCGCGGTGCTGCGGGGTCGGATGGGCACCGCGGCCGGACGTTTCCGGTGGGGCGTCAGCCCTTCGTGCCGCCGGCGGTGAGGCCGGTCACCAGGTTCTTCTGCACGAGGTAGAAGAAGGCGGAGACGGGTATCGCGACGAGCACCGCGGTGGCGGCCATCAGGTGGCGCTGCGCGTCGTGCTCGCTGACGAAGCTCTGCAGACCGACCGCGAAGGTGTACTTCGTGTCGCTCAGCATGAACGTGGAGGCGAAGGCGACCTCGCCGAAGGCCGTGATGAAGCTGTAGAAGCCGGCGACCGCGAGGCCCGGCCGGGCCAGCGGCAGGATCAGCCGGAAGAAGGTCCCGAAGGGGCTCAGCCCGTCCACGCGTCCGGCCTCGTCGATCTCGAACGGGATCGTGTCGAAGTAGCCCTTGAGCAGCCAGGCGCAGTACGGCACCGCGGTCGAGCAGTAGACGAGGACCAGGCCGAGGTAGCTGTCGACGAGCTGGAGCTCGGACAGGATCTGGTACATCGGCACGATCAGCACGGCGATGGGGAACATCTGGGTGACCAGGAGGACCCACATGAGCTTGCGGTAGCCCGGGAAGCGCATCCGCGAGACGGCGTAGCCGGTGGTGGCGGCGACCATCACGCCGATGACCGTGGTGCCCAGCGAGACGATCAGCGAGCTCTTCAGCCAGTCGAAGAAGTTCGTGTGCTGGAGCACGAACGCGTAGTTGTCCAGGGTCATCTTCGACCAGATGCCCCCGGGGTGCAGATAGTCGTCCTTGTCCGGGCCGAGCGACAGGTACACCAGCCAGGCGACCGGGAAGAGCGCGATCAGGCTGGCGACGGTCAGGATGCCGTGCGAGGCGAGGGACGCGGCGCGGCTGCGCTCGCCGCGGCCGCGCACCTTGCGCGGACGGGCGGCGGGCGCGGTTCCGGTCTGCTCGGCCGGGGCGTTCGCCGGGGCGGTCGTGGTGCTCATGGTGGCTCCTGCCTCAGATCGCGAGCTGCTGCTCGTTGCGGTTCAGCCAGCGGCGGTAGAAGGAGGTGAAGACGATCAGGATGGCCAGCAGCAGGATGCCGTAGGCCGCGGACTGCGCGAAGTCGCGCGGCTGCTGGCCGAAGCCCAGCTGGTACGCCCAGGTGACGAGGATCTGCGCCTCGGGGGCCGTGTTGCCGAACAGCAGGAAGATCACGGCGAACTGGTTGAAGGTCCAGATGATGCCGAGCAGCACGACGGTGGAGCTGACCGACCTGAGGCCGGGCAGGGTGACGTAGCGGAAGCGCTGCCAGGCGCTCGCGCCGTCCATCTCGGCGGCCTCGTAGAGGCTGTTGTCGATGGACTGCAGGCCGCCGAGGAGCGAGACCATCATGAACGGCACACCGCACCAGGTGTTCACCATGATCGCGGAGAAGCGCTGCCAGAAGGTGTCCTCCAGCCACGCCGGGGTCGGCAGGTGCAGCCAGTCCAGGGCGGAGTTGACGATGCCGGCGTCGGCGAGCATGAAGCGCCAGCCGAAGACGGTCACGAAGGTGGGCACGGCCCACGGCAGGACCAGGATCAGCCGGTAGAGGGTCCGGCCGCGCAGCTTCTGGTTGAGCAGCAGGGCGAGGCCGAGGCCGATGAAGAAGTGCAGGCCGACGCAGACCGCCGTCCACACGATGGTCCAGATGAAGTGGGACCAGAAGCGGTCGTAGGCGGTCGGGCCCCACAGGATGTCGGCGTAGTTGTCCAGGCCGACGAACTTGTAGGTGGCCTCGATCTCGTTGACGCCGATCGTGCGCCCCGTGTTGAGGCTGTTGGCGTCGGTGAGGGTGAGGTACAGGCCGTACCCGAGCGGGTACAGCACGAGGACGCCGATCACGACGGCCACCGGCGCGATCATGGCGTAGGCGTACCAGTGCTTCTGGTAGCCGTCTTTGAGACGCCGGCCGAGGCCGGGCCGCGGGGTGCGGTCACCGCGGCGCTTGCCGGTCGCGCGGTCGATGGCGACTGTCATGGTTCGACACCTTCGGATGCATCGGGACGAGCGGGAGGTTCGAGGGGTGCGGCGCTCAGGCCGGTGGCCGCCGGGTCCCTCCCCTCCGGTGGGGGACCCGGCGGCCACGCGGACTCACTTGCTGAAGTCCGGCACCAGCTTCGCGATCGCGGTCTCGGCGTCGCCCAGACCCTCGTCCAGGGACTTCTTGCCGCCGGCGATCTGCGGCAGCTGCTCGTCGAGCGGGGTCCACAGCGAGCCGTACTCCGGCAGCGCCGGGCGCGGCTGGGCGGCGGGCAGGACCGTCTGGTAGCCGGCGATGCCCGGGTCGGCCTTGACCTTGTCGGTGTAGGCGTCGTCGCGGGTGGGCAGCGTGGAGTTCTTCAGGGCGATGGTCTCCTGGGACTTCGCCGAGGTCATGAAGTTGACCAGCTTCAGCGCGGCTTCCTGGTGGGCCTTGTCCGAGCCGGCGTAGACCGACAGGTTGTGGCCTCCGGTCGGCGCGCCGGCCTTGCCGGTGGAGCCGGCCGGGACGGTGGCGATGCCCAGGTTGCTCTTGTCCTTGAAGGCGGAGCCCGCGTAGAAGTTGGTGATCTCCCACGGGCCCTGGATGATCGAGGCCACCTTGCCGCTGACGAACGCCTCCTGGATGTGGGCGTAGGCGTCGGCGGTGGTGTCGGCCTTGTGCAGGCCCTTGCCGTCGAACAGGCCCTGCCAGGTGCCGTAGGCCTTCTTGGCCTCGGGCGAGTTCACGGTGATCTTCTTGCCGTCGGCGTCGACCGTGTCGGTGCCCTCGCCGTACAGGAACGGCTGCCCGTAGTAGCCGGCCGTGGAGCCCCAGTAGCCGTCGGCGCCGGTCTTGTCCTTGATGGTGGCGGCGGCCTTCTTCAGGTCGTCCCAGGTCTTGGGGACCTCGACGCCGGCCTTCTCGAACAGGGCCTTGTTGTAGACGAGGGCGAGGGTGTCGGTGACCAGCGGGACGCCGTAGGTCTTGCCCTCGTACTTGGCCTGCTCGATCAGGTTGGGCTGGAACTTCGCCTGGTCGGCGAGGGCCTCGGTGCCGTCCAGCGGCAGGAAGAAGCCCTTCTTGGCGAAGGCGGGGGTCCAGCCCACCTCGGAGCGCAGCACGTCGGGGGCACCCTTGGAACCGGCGGCGGTGTCGAACTTGTTCTGCGCCTGGTCGAAGGGGACGTTGACGAAGTTGACCTTGACGTCCTTGTTGGCGGCCTCGAACTCCTGGACCAGGGCCTTGTAGGTCGGCGCCTCGTTGGTCGCGTTGGAGGTGTCCCAGTAAGTGATGGTGACCGGTCCGCCGGACTCGCTGTCGCTGTCGCCGTCCCCGCCGCACGCCGTCGCCGCGAGGGCGAGGGACGCCACCAGAGCGGTGGCCGCTATGCCACGCCGCATGAGTTCTCCTTGAGGGTGAAAGCCCGTGTGGTGCAGGGTGCGGGCCCGTCCGCCGCTCCTGCCGACACCGACCGCGTCACTGCCGCCGTCGGGCGACGTGAACGTAACAGCGTTGTAAGCACGGCGAAAGGTCTTGCAGCAAAAAAGTGCAAGAGATCTCCGAAGTTATCCGTGCGTGACCTGTTGGCGACCGTCGTGAGACGCTTGTTTACGGGGGCCGAGCGGTATCGGGCCGGTTGTGCAAGACTCTGCAAGCTCTTGCCGCCACTTTCTCGAGGGAGCGCGATGACGCAGCAGCCGGCGCCGGGCCGTCCAACAGGCCGTCCACGGCGCCCGATCGGTGTGCAAGGCGGCGGCCGACAGGTACAGTCCACCCCTGTGACCACACGGCTTGCCGACATCGCCGCTCAGGCGGGCGTGAGCGAAGCGACCGTCAGCCGCGTCCTCAACGGGAAGCCGGGCGTCGCCGCCACCACCCGCCAGTCCGTGCTCGCCGCGCTCGACGTGCTGGGCTACGAGCGTCCGGTGCGGCTGCGGCAGCGCAGCGAGGGCCTGGTGGGGCTGATCACCCCGGAGCTGGAGAACCCGATATTCCCGGCGCTCGCCCAGGTCATCGGCCAGGCGCTGACCCGCCAGGGCTACACGCCGGTGCTCGCCACCCAGACCCCGGGCGGGTCGACGGAGGACGAGCTGACGGAGATGCTGGTCGACCGCGGGGTCGCGGGCATCATCTACGTCTCGGGGCTGCACGCCGACACCACCGCCGACATGCAGCGCTACGAGCGGCTGCGCGCGCAGGGCGTGCCCTTCGTCCTCGTCGACGGTTTCTCGTCGAAGGTGCAGGCGCCGTTCATCTCCCCCGACGACCGCGCCGCGATGAGCCTCGCCGTCACGCACCTCGTCTCGCTCGGTCACACCCGCATCGGGCTGGCCCTCGGGCCGAAGCGGTTCGTGCCCGTGCAGCGCAAGATCGAGGGGTTCGTCCGTACGGTCCAGGAGCAGCTGGACCTGAGCCCCGAGACGGTGGAGAAGGAGCTCGTCCAGCACTCCCTCTACACCCTGGAGGGCGGCCAGGCGGCGGCCACCGCGCTCATCGAGCGCGACTGCACCGCGGTGGTCTGCGCCAGCGACATGATGGCGCTGGGCGCGATACGGGCGGCCCGCCAGCGCGGCCTGGACGTGCCCAAGGACGTCTCGGTCGTCGGCTTCGACGACTCGCCGCTGATCGCCTTCACCGACCCGCCGCTGACGACCGTCCGCAAGCCGGTCCCGGCGATGGGGCAGGCGGCGGTGCGCACCCTGCTGGAGGAGATCGGCGGGACGCCCGCGCCGCACAGCGAGTTCGTGTTCATGCCGGAACTGGTGGTGCGCGGTTCGACGGCGTCGGCGCCGGGCGAGCGGAACCGTGCCTGACTCCACCCGTAGTGGCCGGATGCGGCTCGGATCCTCCCGGGGGATGATCGGTGGGACAGGGCTTTTCTGGCAGACTTCATGCCTATGGGTGACGTGACCGTGAGGACTCCGGAACGCCGGGAAGAGGGCGTTCCGCACCCCGTCACGGAGGAGACGGGGCGGGGCCTCCTGCGCCGGCTCCGCGCACCGCGTCGGCCCCGGCTGTGGTTCGAGATCCTGCTGATCGCGCTCAGTTACTGGACGTACTCCCTCATCCGCAACGCGGTACCGGAGCAGCGGACCCAGGCACTGCGCAACGCGGACTGGATCTGGCGCGCCGAACAGCAACTCGGCGTCGCCGTCGAACAGTCGGTGAACCATGCCGTGAACTCGGTGACTTGGCTGGTCGTCGGCATGAACTACTACTACGCCACGCTGCACTTCGTGGTGACGCTGGGTGTGCTCGTGTGGCTGTACCGCAGTCATCCCGGGCGGTACGCGGCGACCCGGCTGGTCCTCTTCGCGACCACGGGTGTCGCCCTGGTCGGCTACTACCTGTATCCGCTGGCCCCGCCGCGTCTGATGAACGGCGGGCACTTCATCGACACCGTGATGGTCCACGAGACGTGGGGGTCGATGGCCTCCGGGGACCTGAAGAACATGTCGAACCAGTACGCGGCGATGCCGTCGATGCACATCGGGTGGTCGGTGTGGTGCGGGCTGACGATCTTCGTGCTGGCGTCGGTGCCGTGGGTGCGGGTGCTGGGGCTGCTCTATCCGGCGCTCACGCTCGTGGTGATCGTCGCCACGGCCAACCACTTCTGGCTCGACGCGGTGGGCGGCGTGCTGTGTCTGGGGTTCGGGTACGCGGTGGCGGGACTCTGGTACGGGGCGCTGCCGCACGCGCTGCCCAGGTCGGTACCGGGGGCGGAGCGGCGGAGGGCGTGGCTGCCCACGCGGGCGTAGACGCGTCGGGCACGGGTGCCGACGTCGGCACGAGCACGGTCGGCACGAGCAAGGACCAGGTGACCTCCGGTGGCCGCGCACGGCAGGCCAGCCCCACTCCCGCCCGGCGCGGTCCGCCGTACGTCCCCCGCGCGCCGCGTCGTCCGCGGCAGGCGGCCGGGGCGTCCGGCGCGGGTGCCGTACCCGGTACGGGCGCGGGCACAGGGCCCGCTTGCGTGCCGCGCGGGGCGGGTCTCCTCGGTCGGGGGCCCGGTGCGGGCACCGTCGGGTCACCCGCCGTAGAACAGCTCCTCCACCACCGCCCGGGCCCGCCGGGCCGTGCGCCGGTACTCGTCCAGCATGTCGCCCGCGTGGCCGGGGCCGTGGCCCAGGTAGCGGCCCACCGCCGCCAGCTCGCGCGGTTCGCTCGGGAAGGTGTCGCCGGCCCGGCCGCGCACCAGCATCACCGCGTTGCGGACACGCGTCGCCAGCACCCACGCCTCGTCGAGCGTCGCGGCGTGCTCCGCGGAGACGAGCCCCGCCTCGCACGCGGCGGCCAGGGCCTCGCGCGTCCGGGTGGTCCGCAGGGCCGGCTCCGTGTGCCCGTGCCGCAGCTGGGTGAGCTGCACGGTCCACTCGACGTCCGACAGTCCGCCCGGCCCCAGTTTGGCGTGCAGCTTGGGGTCCGCGCCGCGCGGCATCCGCTCGGACTCCATCCGGGCCTTGAGCCGCCGGATCTCCCGTACGGCGTCCTCGCCGAGCCCGTCCGCCGGGTAGCGCAGCGGATCGATCAGCTCGGTGAACCGGCGCCCCAGGTCCGCGTCGCCCGCGACGAACTCGGCCCGCAGCAGCGCGTGCCGTTCCCACATCAGGGACCAGCGCCGGTAGTAGGCCTCGTACGACTTCAGCGTCCGCACCAGCGGTCCCGACTTGCCCTCCGGGCGCAGGTCGGTGTCGATCAGCAGCGGCGGGTCGGCGCTCGGCACCTGGAGCAGGCGCCGCAGTTCGGAGACGACCTTGTTGGCGGCGTCCCCGGCCTCCCGCTCGCCCACCCCGTCCCGGGGCTCGTGCACGAAGAGCACGTCCGCGTCCGAGCCGTAGCCGAGCTCGTGCCCGCCGAACCGGCCCATGCCGATGATCGCGAACCGGGTCGGCAGGGTGTCCCCCCAGCCCTCCCGCACCACGGCCCGGAGCGTGCCCGCGAGCGTCGCCGCGGTCAGGTCGGACACCGCGGCGCCGACCCGGTCCACCAGGGCACCGGGGTCCGCCTCGACGGGCCGCGCCTCGGTGCCGTAGGAGCCGACGATGTCGGCGGCGGCCGTACGGAACAACTCCCGGCGCCGGACCCCGCGCGCCGCCGTGACCGCCTGCTCCGCGCCGTCGGCACGGCGGACCGCGGCGAGTATCTCCTGCTCCAGCTGGGGCCGGGCGCGCGGCGCCAGTCCCCCGCCGTCGCCGTCCCCGAGCAGCGCGACGGCCTCGGGCGCCCGCATCAGCAGGTCGGGGGCGAGCCGCCCGGCCGAGAGCACGCGGGCCAGGTTCTCGGCGGCCGCGCCCTCGTCCCGCAGCAGCCGCAGGTACCAGGGCGTCTTGCCGAGGGCGTCGGAGACCTTGCGGAAGCCCAGCAGGCCGGCGTCCGGGTCGGCGGAGTCGGCGAACCAGCCGAGGAGCACGGGCAGCAGGGTGCGCTGGATGGCCGCCTTGCGGGTGACGCCGGACGCCAGCGCCTCCAGGTGCCGCAGCGCGGCGGCCGGGTCGGCGTACCCGAGGGCGACCAGGCGCTCCCGCGCGGCCTCGGCGCTCAGCCGCGTCTCGCCGGGCGCGAGCTGGGCCACGGCGTCCAGCAGCGGCCGGTAGAACAGCTTCTCGTGCAGCCGCCGTACGACGGAGGCGTGCCGCCGCCACGCGCGCAGCAGGCCGGTGACCGGGTCGGTGCGCAGGCCCAGGGAGCGGCCGAGGCGGCGCAGGTCGGCCTCGTCCTCGGGCACGAGGTGGGTGCGCCGCAGCCGGTGGAGCTGGATGCGGTGCTCCATGGAGCGCAGGAAGCGGTACGCCTCGTCGAGCTGGGCGGCGTCGGCCCGGCCGACGTACCCGCCCGCGGCGAGGGCCTCCAGCGCGGCCAGCGTCGTGCCGCTGTGCAGGGACGTGTCCGCCCGCCCGTGCACGAGCTGGAGCAGCTGCACGGCGAACTCGACGTCCCGCAGACCGCCCGGGCCCAGCTTGAGCTGCCGGTCGACCTCGGCGGCGGGGATGTTCTCCACCACCCGGCGGCGCATCTTCTGCACGTCGGGGACGAAGTTCTCGCGGTCGGCGGCCTGCCACACCAGGGGCTGGAGGGCGGCGACGTACTCCGCGCCGAGTGCGGCGTCGCCGGCCACCGGGCGGGCCTTGAGCAGCGCCTGGAACTCCCAGGTCTTGGCCCAGCGCTGGTAGTAGGCGAGGTGGCTGCTCAGGGTGCGCACCAGGGGGCCGTTGCGGCCCTCGGGGCGGAGGTTGGCGTCGACGGGCCAGATGGAGCCCTCGACGGTGGTCTCGGAGCAGATCCGCATCATGTGCGAGGCGAGCGCGGTCGCGGCCCGCAGCGCCTTGGTCTCGTCACCCGTCCCCTCGGTGCCCTCCGCGGGCTCGCCCACGAAGATCACGTCCACGTCGGAGACGTAGTTCAGTTCGTGGCCCCCGCACTTGCCCATCGCGATCACCGCGAGCCGGCACAGCGCGGCGTCCTCGGGTGCGGCGGCCTCGGCGAGGGCGAGGGCCGCGCGCAGCGTGGCGGTGGCGAGGTCGGCGAGCTCGGCGGCGGTCTCGGCGACGTCGATGGTGCCGCACACGTCGCGGGCGGCGATGGACAGCAGGCAGCGCCGGTAGGCGACGCGCAGCGAGACGGGGTCGGTGGCCTCGGCGAGCCCGCGCTCGAACTCCGCGACCCCGCGGTGCAGGTCGCGCGGCTCGTAGGTGACCAGGGCCTGCCAGTCACCGGCGTGCCGGGCGAGGTGGTCGGCGAGCGCCTCGGAGGCGCCCAGCACGCCGAGGAGACGGTCGCGCAGGGGCTTGGACGCTATGAGCGTGTCCAGCAGCTCCCGGCGGGCGGTGGGGTCGGGCTGCGCCTCCAGCAGCCGGACCAGGCCGTGCAGGGCGAGATCCGGGTCGGCGGTGGCGCCCAGCGCCTCCAGCAGGACCGGGTCGTCGCGGACCGGCGCCAGCTCCATGCCGTCCAGCAGCCGCTCGGCGGCCGAGGCATCGGTGAAGCCGTGCCGGAGCAGCCGCGTGAAGGTACTGCTCCTGCGTCCCGGCGCCGTCATCCCGGTCTCCTGTCGCCCTCCGGATCAAGGTCCTACGGCCTGAGCGTAACCGGGCGGCGGCGAGCGGGCGCCGGGGCGTACCGGCTCCGGCTTCCGGTGGCCGCCCGCGGAGTCGTACGATATCTTGTACAAGCCGCGAAGGGAGGCACCGGTATGTCCATTACCGCCAGCGAAGCCCGTCAGAACCTGTTCCCGCTGATAGAGCAGGTCAACGAGGATCACGCCCCGGTGCACATCACCTCCCGCAAGGGAAACGCCGTGCTCATGTCGGAGGAGGACTTCACCGCCTGGACGGAGACGGTGCATCTGCTGCGGTCGCCCAAGAACGCCCGCCGTCTGCTCGACTCGATCGCGGAGGCCGAGGCCGGCGGTGCGCGGCGGCGCGACCTGATCGACCCGGACGCGGAGCGGGCGTGAGAATCGCTTTCACGTCGCACGGCTGGGAGGACTACGTCCACTGGGCCGAGAGCGACCGGAAGGTCACCAGACGGATCAACAAGCTGATCACCGACATCTCCCGCGACCCGTTCAAGGGCATCGGCAAGCCGGAGCCGCTGAAGGGCGACCTGTCGGGCTACTGGTCACGCCGCATCGACGACACGCACCGTCTGGTCTACAAGCCCACCGACGACGAGCTGATCATCGTCCAGGCGCGGTACCACTACTGAACGGCGCCGACCGGCGCCGGCCGGCAAGGAAACCGACAACGAAGTCGAAGGAGCCAGGCCATGGATTTCACCCTCGAAGTGATCCCGCTGCCCGTGACCGACATCGACCGGGCCCGGGACTTCTACCGCGACAAGGTCGGCTTCCACGTCGACATCGACCAGGAGGTCATGCCGGGGATGCGCATCGTCCAGCTGACGCCGCCGGGCTCGGGCTGTTCGATCGCCCTCGGTGACGCCATCTGGGACATGGCCCAGGGGCAGACCGCTCCGGCCCCCGGCTCCTACCAGGGGCTGCAGCTCTGCGTCGCCGACATCAAGGCGGCCCACGCGGAGCTGGTGGGGCGGGGCCTGGAGGTGTCCGAGCCGGTGGAGTACGCGCCGGACGACGGCGCCACGTTCATGTACTTCAAGGACCCCGACGGCAACGGCTGGTCGGTCCAGGAGTACCGGCGCCGCGTGACGGAGCCGCTGCACCAGGTGCTGGCCGACCAGAAGCGGCAGGGTTAGCCGCGGGCCGGGGGCGGCCGGTCCCGTCAGCCCCGCTCCTGCCAGCGGTTGGTGATCGGGAGCCGGCGGTCCTTGCCGAAGCCCTTGGGCGAGATCTTGGTGCCCGGCGGGTACTGGCGCCGCTTGTACTCCGCGGTGTCGACCATGCGCAGCGTCCGCGTCACCAGATCCCGGTCGTACCCGGCGGCCACGATCTCGTCCGCGCCCCGGTCCCGGTCGACGTACAGCTCCAGGATCGCGTCCAGCACCGGGTAGTCGGGCAGCGAGTCCGTGTCGACCTGGCCGGGGCGCAGTTCCGCGCTCGGCGGCTTGGAGATCGAGTTCTCGGGGATCGGCGGGACCTGGCCGCGGGCCCGGGCCGCCCGGTTGCGCCATTCGGCGAGCCGGAACACCGAGGTCTTGTACACGTCCTTGATGGGCCCGTAGGCGCCCACCGAGTCGCCGTACAGCGTCGAGTACCCCACGGCCAGCTCCGACTTGTTGCCCGGTGCCAGTACGAGGTGGCCCTCCTGGTTGGAGATCGCCATCAGCAGCGTCCCGCGCAGCCGCGACTGGAGGTTCTCCTCCGCCAGTCCGGTCAGGCCCAGCGCGTCCATGTACGCGTCGAACATCGGCTCGATCCCCACGGTGCGGTGGTGCAGCCCGGTGCGCCGCGCCATCTCCGCCGCGTCGTCCAGGGAGTGCCCGGAGGAGTACTTCGACGGCATCGAGACGCCGTGCACGTGCTCCGCGCCGACCGCGTCGCAGGCGATCGCCGCGACCAGCGCGGAGTCGATGCCGCCGGAGAGGCCGACGAGCACCGAGCGGAAGCCGTTCTTCGCGACGTAGGCGCGCAGGCCGACGACGAGCGCCGAGTAGACCTCCTCGTCGTCGTCCAACCGCTGCGCGTGTCCGCCGGACAGCGCCGGCGCGTCGGCCGGTACCGGCTCCTCGGACAGCACGACGCGGTCGATGAGCAGCCCGTCGTCCACGACGCCGGCCGGTGCGCCGGTGTCGGCGAGCGGGAGGTCGAGGTCCAGCACCACGCAGCCCTCCGAGAACTGCGGCGCCCGCGCGACGACCTCCCCGTCCCGGTCGACCACGATCGAGTCGCCGTCGAAGACCAGCTCGTCCTGTCCGCCGGTCATCGCGAGGTAGGCGGTCGTGCACCCGGCTTCCCGGGCGCGCCTGCGCACCAGTTCCAGCCGGGTGTCGTCCTTGTCGCGCTCGTAGGGCGAGGCGTTGACGGAGAGCAGCAGTCCGGCCCGTGCCGAGCGGGCGGCAGGCACCCGGCCGCCGTCCTGCCACAGGTCCTCGCAGACGGCGAGGGCCACGTCGACGCCGCGCACCCGCACCACCGGCATGGTGTCGCCGGGCACGAAGTAGCGGAACTCGTCGAAGACGCCGTAGTTGGGCAGGTGGTGCTTGGCGAAGCTCAGCACCGGCTCGCCGCCGTAGAGCACCGCGACCGCGTTCTGCGGGGCGCCGGCCGGCTGCCCGTACCGGGGCCGGGCGGTCGCCGAGCGGTCGAGGTAGCCGACGACGACCGGCAGTCCGCCGAGGCCCTCTGCGGCGAGGCGCGCCGCCAGGGCGCCCAGGGCGGCGCGGGAGGCCTCCACGAAGGACGGCCTGAGGGCCAGGTCCTCGACCGGGTAGCCGGTCAGCATCATCTCCGGGAACGCCACCAGGTGCGCTCCCTGCCCGGCGGCGTGCCGGGTCCAGCGGACCACCGACTCCGCGTTGCCGGCGAGGTCGCCGACGGTGGCGTCGATCTGGTTCAGGGCGAGTCGTAGTCGAGGCACGCGGCCAGCTTAATCGTCAGAACGACACAATGGGGTGTCGTTCCGGTGTCCGCCTCATGTCCGCGGCTTCGCGCCCCGCTCCGCCAGCAGGTCCGCCATCAGCCGCAGCTCCGACTCCTGCGACTCCACCATCCCCCGGGCCAGCCGCTTCTCCACACCGACCGTGCACCGGTCGGCGCACCCCCCGGCCATGTGGACGCCGCCCCGGTGGTGCTCCGTCATCAGCTGGAGCCAGTAGACCTCGGCCCGTTTCGCGTCGAGCGTGGCCAGCTTCTCCATCTCGGCGTCGGTGGCCATCCCCGGCATCAGCGAGCCCTCCCCGGCGGAGGGCATGTCGCCCATGCCCATCCAGGTCATCGGCGGGTCGGAGGACACCTTCGGCAGCCCCCACAGGTCGAGCCAGCCGATCATCATGCCGCGCTGGTTGGCCTGGGTCTGCGCGATGTCGTAGGCGAGCCGCCGCACCTCCTCGTCCCGGGTGCGGTCGCGCACGATGTACGACATCTCCACGGCCTGCTGGTGGTGGACCGCCATGTCCCGCGCGAACCCGGCGTCCGCGGAGTCGGCGGCCGGGACGCGGCTCGCGCCGTCGTCCCCGGCGACGGCGTAGGTGATCGCGCCGGCCGCGACGAGGGCCGCCGCGGCGGCCCCCGCGATCCAGCCGGCCCTCTTCGAGGTCACCGCGACAGCCCGTTGGTGCACGCGGCCCCCGGCTCGGGGGTCTGCTCGCCCTGGACGAACTTCTCGAAGAACTTGTCCACGTTCGGGTCGTCGGCGCCCGTCACCGTGCGCTGGTGCCCCCAGGCGGACAGCATGATCGGGTCCTTCTGCCTGTCGTCCGGGCTCATCAGCGAGTACGGCGTCTTCTTCACCTTCGCCGCCAGCTTCTCCACGTCGGCCTTCGGGGCCTGGTCGGTGTAAGTCACCCAGACGGCGCCGTGCTCCAGGGAGTGCACGGCGTTCTCGTTGTTCAGCGGCTCGGTGTAGACGTCGCCGTTGCAGTTCATCCAGGCCTGGTCGTGGTCGCCGCCGACGGGGGGATCGACGGGGTAGGACACCTTCTTGGTGACGTGGTTGCGGGAGAGCGTCCCCTTCCAGGTCCGCACCCCGTCCGCGCCGGCGACGAACTTGCCGGAGGTGCTCTTGCCGTCCGACGCCGTGTCGTCGCCGGAGTCGTCGGACTGCGACCGGACGAGGAAGACCCCGCCGACGACGAGACCGGCGACGACCACGGTACTGACCGCGATCGTGAGGATCCGGTTCCGGCGGTCGCGGGCCTCCTCGGCACGCCGCATCTCGGCTATGCGTGCCTGCCGCGCCTGGTTGCTGCTCTTCTTGGCGGAACCCATGGGGTGTGCCCTTCTGGGAAAAGGGGGGCGGTGGAGTCCGCTGATCGTAAGGGCGAAGGAGGGTCCAGTCGTAGGGAGATCACAGGATCTGTCGCGGCGGGGCCTCAGGAATGGCCCGATCGAACACGTGGCCTCTACGCTGCGGTGAGGATCGGTGGGCCGATCGAGGCCCGCAACGCGTACGAAACCGTGCTGTGGTGTGATGCTCAGGTGCAGGGCCGCCTCCCGCCGTACCGGAGCCGGGTGGTCTGACCAGCAAGGATGGGGAAGCGGAAGATGGACAAGCAGCAGGAGTTCGTGATCCGGACGCTGGAGGAGCGCGACATCCGGTTCGTGCGCCTGTGGTTCACGGACGTACTGGGCTTCCTCAAGTCCGTCGCCGTGGCCCCGGCCGAACTGGAGCAGGCCTTCGACGAGGGCATCGGTTTCGACGGCTCGGCGATCGAGGGCTTCGCCCGGGTCTACGAGTCCGACATGATCGCCAAGCCGGACCCGTCGACCTTCCAGGTCCTGCCCTGGCGCGCGGAGGCCCCCGGCACGGCCCGCATGTTCTGCGACATCCTGATGCCGGACGGCTCCCCGTCCTTCGCCGACCCGCGCTACGTCCTCAAGCGCGCGCTGGCCCGCACCTCCGACCTGGGCTTCACCTTCTACACCCACCCGGAGATCGAGTTCTTCCTGCTGAAGGACAAGCCCGTCGACGGCAGGGTGCCGACCCCGGCCGACAACTCCGGGTACTTCGACCACACCCCGCAGAACATCGGCATGGACTTCCGCCGCCAGGCGATCACCATGCTGGAGTCGATGGGCATCTCGGTGGAGTTCTCCCACCACGAGGGCGCCCCCGGCCAGCAGGAGATCGACCTGCGCTACGCCGACGCGCTCTCCACGGCCGACAACATCATGACCTTCCGCCTGGTCATGAAGCAGGTCGCGCTGGAGCAGGGCCTCCAGGCCACCTTCATGCCGAAGCCGTTCTCGGAGTACCCGGGCTCGGGCATGCACTCCCACCTGTCCCTCTTCGAGGGCGACCGCAACGCCTTCTACGAGTCCGGCGCCGAGTACCAGCTCTCCAAGGTCGGCCGTTCCTTCATCGCGGGCCTGCTGCGGCACGCGGCGGAGATCTCCGCGGTCACCAACCAGTGGGTGAACTCCTACAAGCGCATCTGGGGCGGCAGCGAGCGCACCGCCGGCGCCGGAGGCGAGGCCCCCTCCTACATCTGCTGGGGCCACAACAACCGCTCGGCGCTGGTCCGCGTCCCCATGTACAAGCCCGGCAAGACCGGCTCGGCCCGCGTCGAGGTCCGCTCCATCGACTCCGGCGCCAACCCGTACCTGACCTACGCCGTCCTCCTCGCGGCCGGCCTCAAGGGCATCGAGGAGGGCTACGAGCTCCCGCCGGGCGCCGAGGACGACGTCTGGGCCCTCTCCGACGCCGAGCGCCGCGCGCTGGGCATCGAGCCCCTCCCCCAGAACCTCGGCGAGGCCCTCGCCCTGATGGAACGCAGCGACCTGGTCGCCGAGACCCTCGGCGAGCACGTCTTCGACTTCTTCCTCCGCAACAAGCGGCAGGAGTGGGAGGAGTACCGGTCCCAGGTCACCGCGTTCGAGCTGCGGAAGTCGCTGCCGGTGCTGTAGGGCGGGTCCTGCCGCGGGACGGGTCCGGGTCGGACGCCGAACCTCCCCCGGACCCGCACACCGTTCATCGCACGGTCGCAGGGGACGGGCGGGCCGGGCGCGGGGACCGCGGACCGGGCGCGTCCGGGCCGCGGGGAGCCTCGAAACCGGCAGGAAGCGTGAAGACGCGGGCCCTTTCGCCGACCGCATGCGCACACGGTGAACCCACGGGGACCGCGGCGGCGGCCGTCAACGGTGCGCGGATGGTGGCCGGTTCACCACCGTGCTTTGATCGGTGCGCGGCACGCCGGTGTCCCCTCCCCCACTCCCCACCCGGAACGCGGGCGTGCGCGTCTCACCGCTCCCCCCATTTTTCGGCACGAGAGGAAAGACCTGCCATGAACCTCGTCCCCCAGGTCGAAACGGCTGACATCTCCGACGCGGACCTGGACCAGGTGTCCGGCGGCCTCACCGTCAGCACGGCACTCGTCTCGGGCGGCGGCGCCGTCGGGGCCGGCCTCTACGCGGAGGCCGGTCCGTTCGCCGTCAGCGCCGGTCTGGGCGCCGCGGCGCCTCTCGCCGACACCGCAGCGCAGGGCCACGCGCACACGACCATGGTCTGATCCACGCCGACGCGAGCCCACTGAGCCCCGGACCACCGTGCCCGGGGCTCAGTCCTTGCCGGCGCCGCCCACGAACGCCGCCCACATGGCCGGGCTCACGGCGAGGCGGGGGCCGTCGGGGCGCTTGGAGTCGCGGACGTGGACGATGGCGGGGGTTATCGCGACCTCGACGCAGTCGTTGCCGTCTCCGCTGCTGCTGTAGCTGCTCTTGGACCAGGCAGGCACGGGAGCGTCCGGGGCTGCGGGGGTGCGGATCATGACTCTCCAAGCATCTGTTCGATGACGGCCCGCGACTCTCGGGGCGTGAGAGCCTGGGCCCGGATCATGCCATAGCGCAGTTCGAGGACTCTGAGCTGCTTAGGATCGGTCACCGGCCGCCCGGCGAACGCCCCCTCGGAGCGCCCCACCGCGGTGCCGTCGGGGAACTTCAGCACCTCGATCAGACCGCCCGTTCCCACATGCTCCTCGCAGTCGGTCGGCATCACCTGGATCGAGACGTGCCGCAACTCCCCGAGCTTCAGGAGGCGTTCGAGCTGCCGACGCCACACCATTCTGCCTCCGACCGGGCGGCGGAGCGTCGCTTCCTCCTGCACGAAACTGAGGGTGGGCGCCGGTGACCGCTCGAAGATCGAGCGTCGGGCCAACCGCGCGGCCACCATGCGCTCGGTCTCCTCCTCCGAGTACGCCGGAAGCCACGCGTCGAACAGCGCACGCATGTGAGCCTCGGTCTGCAACAGGCCGTGGACGTTGTGCGTGCTGTACAGCCCGATCTCGACCGCGCCGGCCTCCAGCTTCGCCAACTCCCGAACCCGCTTGGGGTACCGGACCCGGGCCACGTCCTCCCACATCGCCGCGATCAGCCCACCCGCCCCCAGCACCTCGTCGGCCCGTTCCAGGAACTCCCGGCGGGGAATCCGCTTCCCGCCCTCGACCTTGTAGACCAGGTCCTCCCCGTACCCGACCGCCGTCCCGAACTCGCCGGCCCGCATCCCCGCCGCCTCGCGCCGCAGCTTCAGCTGCCGCCCGACGGTGGCGACGACCGCCACGCCCCACTCGTCGTCCGGGTCGACTTCCCAACCCGGCTCGTCCGCATCGCCGTTGACCGGCATTCCACACCCCTCCGCCGTACGCGTCGTGTCGCGACGTGCGTCACGGTAGGGGTGCGGGGCCGGGCGGGCGGCGCTATCGCGACAGGAGCTACTCCGACGGGTGAGGCGCGGGCGCCGTCAGCGCCGTACGGTCTCCGCCGCCTCCGGCACGTGCCCCGCGACCACACGCCCGTGTGCCGGGGCGGCGGCGACCCGGCGCCGGTCCACCGCGTACGCCGCGCCCGCGACCGCCACGCCGAGGACGGCCAGGGCCGCGCCCGCCGTGGCCGGGGACGTGGTGCCGAAGCCCGCCGCGAGGGCGAGGCCGCCGATCCAGGCGCCGCCGGCGTTGGCGAGGTTGAAGGCGGCCTGGTTGGCCGAGGAGGCGAGGGAGGGGGCCGCGGCGGCCTTCTCCATCACCATCAGCTGGAGGGGCGAGCCGGTGAGGAAGGCGGCCATGCCCAGCAGGGCCACCGCCACGGCCGCCGTGACCTCGGTGCGCATCAGGAGCGGGAAGAGGGCGAGGACCACGACCAGGGAGGCCAGGCCACTGAAGAGGGTGCCCCGCAGGGAGTGGTCGGCCAGGCGGCCGCCCAGCAGGTTGCCCGCGGTGGCGCCGACGCCGAACAGGGCCAGCAGCAGCGTCACGCTGGCCTCGGCGAAGCCGGCGGCGTCCGTGAGCATCGGCGTGATGTAGCTGTAGGCGGCGAAGAGCGCGCCGAAGCCCGCGACGGTGGTGCCGAGGGCGAGCCAGACGGGCAGGGAGCGCAGGGCGGCCAGCTCGCCGCGGAGCCCCGTGCCGGGGGCGGGGGCGTCGTCGCGCGGGATCAGGACCGCCAGGGCCGCTATCGCCGCGACGCCGATCGCGCTCACGCCGAGGAAGGTGGCCCGCCAGCCGAGCTGCTGGCCCATGGCGGTGGCCGCGGGGACGCCGACGATGTTGGCGACGGTGAGGCCGAGGAACATCAGGGAGACGGAGCGGGCCTTGCGTTCCGGCGCCACCATGCCGGTGGCGACGACCGCGCCGACGCCGAAGAAGGCGCCGTGCGGCAGGCCGCTGACGAAGCGGGCGGCGAGGAGGGAGACCTCGCCGGGGGCGAACGCGGACAGCGCGTTGCCGGCCACGAAGAGGGCCATCAGCGCGATCAGCACCGTGCGGCGGGACATCCGCGCGGTCGCCGCCGCCAGCAGCGGGGCGCCGATGACGACGCCGAGCGCGTACGCCGAGACCAGGTGGCCGGCGCTGGGGATCGAGATGTTCAGGTCGTCCGCGACGTCGGGCAGCAGGCCCATCATCACGAACTCGGTGGTACCGATGCCGAAGGCGCCCACGGCAAGGGCGAGCAGGGCCAGGGGCATGAAGGAGACTCGCCTTTCGAGCGGAGATGTGCGTACGGGATGTCTTCGCTATGTTCCCGTACGGAACAAAGCCTCTCAGGGCGAGTATTCCGCGAGGTGACGGACGGATGTCCGGCAGCTGCCCAAAGGGGGCTGACCAGGGACTTTCAGGATGCCGTTGTGTCGACCCTCACACGTGCGGCGATCGGCAGGTGGTCGCTGCCGGTCGCCGGGAGGGTCCAGCTGGTCTCCGGTTCGACGCCGGTGACCAGGATCTGGTCGATGCGGGCCATCGGGAAGGACGCCGGCCAGCTGAAGCCGAAGCCGTCCCCCACGGCGCCCTGCGGGGAGCGCATCTGGGAGGTGATGGCGGTGAGCGCGCGGTCGTTCATGGTGCCGTTGAGGTCGCCGAGCAGGATCTTGCGGGGCAGCTTCTCGTCGGCGATGGCCTCACCGAGGGCGTCGGCGCTCTTGTCGCGCTGCCGGGCGGTGAAACCCGCCTCCAGCTTCACCCGTACGGACGGCAGGTGGGCGACGTACACCGCGACCGGCCCGGAGGGCGTGGCGACGGTGGCGCGCATCGCGCGCTTCCAGCCGAGCCGGATGTCGACGGCCTTCACGTCACTCACCGGGTACTTGCTCCACAGCCCGACGGTGCCGACGACCGCGTGGTGCCGGTACTTCGACGCCAGCGCCTTCTCGTAGGTCGGCACGGCGGACGCCTTCAGCTCCTCCAGGGCGAGCACGTCCGCGCCGGCGGCGGCCACGGCCCGGGCGGTGCCGGCCGGGTCGGCGTTGTCGGCGTTGACGTTGTGCGTGGCCACCGTGAGGTCGCCGCCGCCACCGGTCTTGTCGAAGAGGAGGCCGCCGAAGAGGTTCAGCCACACCGACACCGGCAGGACGAGCGCGATCAGCGCCGTCGCCGACTTGCGCGCGAACGCGATCACCAGCAGGACCGGGATCAGCAGACCGAACCACGGCAGGAAGGTCTCCGTGAGGCTGCCGAGGTTGCCGATGGCGTTGGGGATGTGCGAGTGGGCCGCCATGACGACGGCCAGGATCACGGCCACGGCGGCCGTGACCAGGCCCCGGCGCCAGATCCGCCGATCGCCCCGCCAGCCGGTGACCGCCCGGTTCCACAGGCGCCGAAGCCGGGTTCCCCGGTGCTCGGGCCCCGAGCCGCCGTTGTCCGTCTCCGTCATGTACGCCTGCTGCGCCATACCGTCGCCTCACTGCCTGCCGTGCACACCGTCACTCCCCCCGTGACTCAGCACCCTAGGGGATGATCGGGTCCGATCCTGCCGTCCTGCGACGGCCGTACGGGCACGAGGACGTACGAGTCGGCGTCCGGAGTTCCGGACGGCGCCGAGACGGGCGGCTCTGTGACACAACGAGCACATTCGCCCCCCCTCGTCACGGGCGCGGCGACCCGTGACGAGGGTCCCCTAGCCGCCGGGACGCGGAAGGTGCCACCATGGAGGGGATCCGGGGACGCCGTGAGGGCGCCTCGAGATGACATGAAGGAGCCGTTGCCATGACGCAGCTTTCGGCTGCCCCCACCTCTCAGCGCCCCTCCGACGGGAGCAAGGCGCTGTACGGGGGCAAGAGCAACCGCCGCATCACCGTCCGGGACATCACCGCCGCCAAGGAGCGCGGCGAGAAGTGGCCCATGCTCACCGCGTACGACGCGATGACCGCGTCCGTCTTCGACGAGGCCGGCATCCCGGTCATGCTCGTCGGCGACTCCGCGGGCAACTGCCACCTCGGCTACGAGACCACCGTGCCCGTCACGCTGGACGAGATGACGATGCTCTCGGCCGCGGTCGTACGGGGCACCAGCCGCGCCCTGATCGTCGGCGACCTGCCCTTCGGCTCCTACCAGGAGGGGCCGGTGCAGGCGCTGCGCTCGGCGACCCGGCTGGTGAAGGAGGCCGGGGTCGGGGCGGTCAAGCTGGAGGGCGGCGAGCGCTCGCACCGGCAGATCGAGCTGCTGGTGGAGTCCGGCATCCCCGTGATGGCGCACATCGGCCTCACCCCGCAGTCCGTCAACGCCATGGGCTACCGGGTCCAGGGCCGCGGCGAGGAGGCCGCCCAGCAGCTGCTGCGCGACGCCAAGGCGGTGCAGGACGCGGGCGCCTTCGCGGTCGTCCTGGAGCTGGTTCCGGCCGAGCTGGCCGCCGAGGTGACGCGGACGCTGCACATCCCGACGGTCGGCATCGGCGCGGGCGCGGAGACGGACGCCCAGGTGCTGGTGTGGACCGACATGCTCGGGCTGACCGGCGGCCGGGTGCCGAAGTTCGTGAAGCAGTACGCCGACCTGCGCCAGGTCATCGGCGACGCGGCGAAGGCCTTCGCCGACGACGTCGTCGGCGGAACGTTCCCGCAGGAGGAGCACTCCGTCCACTGAGCCACCGCGGTACGACACCGGCCCCGCCGATCTTCCCCCGTCGGCGGGGCCGGTGCTTTTCCCGCACACCGGTCCCGGCCCGGCTCCCGGCCCCCGTCGGCGGGAGGGCGGTGGACTGACGGCGGTCTGTCGGCGGGATGCGGCGGCTGCCGGGGGATGCCGGCGGGCCTGTCGGCGGGCTGTCGGCGGGGCGGGGCGGCTGTCGGTGGGATGTCGGTGGTTTGTCGGCGGGGGCTGACAACGTCGTCGGCATGAAGCGAATCGACGGCAACCCCCCGGCCGCGGGCAGCGCGGTCACCGTGCGGGGGCTGGTCAAGCACTACGGCGAGACCAAGGCACTGGACGGCGTCGACCTCGACGTGCGCGAGGGCACCGTGATGGGTGTGCTCGGTCCCAACGGCGCCGGCAAGACGACCCTCGTCCGCATCCTGTCCACCCTGATCACCCCCGACGCGGGCGCGGCGCACGTCGCCGGCTACGACGTCGTACGCCAGCCGCGCCAGCTGCGGCGGGTGATAGGACTGACCGGGCAGTACGCGTCCGTGGACGAGAAGCTCCCCGGCTGGGAGAACCTCTACATGATCGGCCGGCTGCTCGACCTCTCCCGCCGGGACGCCCGCGTCCGGGCCGACGAGCTGCTGGAGCGGTTCTCGCTCACCGAGGCCGCCAAGCGGCCCGCGCACACCTACTCGGGCGGCATGCGGCGCCGTCTCGACCTGGCCGCCTCCATGATCGGGCAGCCGGCGGTGCTGTACCTGGACGAGCCGACCACCGGCCTGGACCCCCGTACCCGCAACGAGGTGTGGGACGAGGTCAAGCGCATGGTCGGCGACGGCGTCACCGTGCTGCTCACCACCCAGTACATGGAGGAGGCCGAGCAGCTCGCCTCCGAGCTGACCGTCGTCGACCGCGGCAAGGTCATCGCGAACGGCGGCATCGAGCAGCTGAAGGCCAAGGTCGGCGGGCGCACCCTGCGGGTCCGGCCGGCGGACCCGCTGCACCTGCGCCCGCTCGCCGCCCACCTGGACGAGCTGGGCCTCACCGGGCTCGCCGACACCACGGTGGACGCGGAGCGCGGTGCCGTCCTGGTGCCGATCCTCAGCGACGAGCAGCTGACCGCCGTGGTCGGCGCGGTCACCGCGCGCGGCATCACGATCGCCTCCATCACCACCGAACTGCCCAGTCTGGACGAGGTCTTCCTGTCCCTCACCGGCCACCGCGCCAGTGCCCCGCAGGACCCCGCGCCCGCCGAAACCCGCGAGGAGGTCGCGGTATGAGCGCCGCCACCGTCGACACGCCCACCCCCGACGCCCGGATCTCCCCGCGCGGGCACGTGCGGCACACCAGTGCCCTGGTCCGCCGCAACCTGCTGTGGATCCGGCAGGACCCGGAGTCGATGTTCGACGCCCTGCTGATGCCGGTCGTCTTCACCCTGCTGTTCGTGTACGTCTTCGGCGGGTCGATCGGCCAGGCCCTCGGCGGCGGCCAGGACGGCTACGTGCAGTACGTCATCCCCGGCATGATCGCCATGATGAGCATGACGCTGTCGCAGGGCGTCGGCACCGGCTTCAGCCAGGACTTCAACTCCGGTGTCATGGACCGCTTCCGGTCCCTGCCGATCGGGCGCGGCTCCGTGCTCTTCGCGAAGATCGCGGTGGAGATGCTGCGGATGCTCTTCGCGACCACGGTGCTGATGATCGTCGCCGTCCTGGTGGGCTTCGACATCGACCACTGGGGCGGTCTGTTCGCGGCGGTGGGCCTGTCCGCCGTGTTCGCCTCGTCGATCATGTGGGTGTTCCTCACCCTGGGCGTGATCCTGAAGAACGCGCAGTCCGTCCAGGCGATGGGGTTCATGGTGCTGTTCCCGCTCCAGTTCGGCTCGTCGATCTTCGCGCCGACGCAGTCGATGCCGGGCTGGCTCCAGGCCTTCACCGACTACAACCCGCTCTCCACGCTCGCCGACGCGGCGCGCGGACTGATGGTGGGCGGCCCGGTCGCGCACGACCTGTGGATCACGCTCGGCTGGTCGGTGGCGATCACCGCGGTGATGGCGCCGGTCGCCATCCACAAGTTCCGCACCAAGACCTGACCGGGTCACACGAGGGCGACGGCCTCCTCCGCGGTGAGGCCGGCGCCCTCGGCGTACGCCAGCTCGTAGGCCTCGCCGCCGAGCGCCTCGCGGACCCTCCCGACGGCGCGGGCGCGCCCGTCACGCTCCAGGCCCATCGCGACGTGGGCCGGCGGCAGCATCGCGTCGGCGGCGCCGAGGCAGCGCGCCGCGTCGACGGCCCGCCGCCCGCCGTCCACGCGGGCCATGGCCATCGCCGCGATCGTCAGGTACGAGGAGCGCATGTGCGGGGCGATGGCCGCGGAGAGCGGGTCGTCGGCCCGCTCCAGTGACTTGCGCACCTTGACCAGGCACTCCTCGTGCCGGCCCTCCAGCGTGGCGACCCACGCCTCCGCGGCGAGGATGAAGGCGTCGAAGACGACGAAGTGGGAGATGGCGAAGTCCTCGCGCAGCAGCCGGAGCTGCTCGCGCGCCTCCGCCGTCCGGCCGGTCATGCCGAGCCGCCCGGCGAGGAAGAGCCGGGCGGCCGGCATGGCGCCGTTGTGTCCCGTCCCCTCGGTCCGCTCGATGACCGCGCGCAGGGTGCGCTCGCCCTCCTCGGCGTCCCCGCACTCCAGCAGCACGCTGCCGAGGCGGGCGTCCAGGATGTCCACCTGGGCGTGCGCGCCGAGCCGTTCGGCCTCCTTCGCGGCGGCCCGGTAGTCGGCGGCGGCGAGCCGGAACTCGCCCTTGCGCTCACGGGCCTCGGCGCGGGCGGCGAGCGCCTCGGCGGTACCCCAGGCGTCGCCGAGGCGGTGGTAGATCTCCAGCGCCTCGTCGGCGTCGCGGGCCGCGTCGCCCGCCCAGTCGGTGCGGTTGGCGAGGAAGTTGGCGCGCATCTGGAGGCTGCCGGCCAGGCTCCACTCGTAACCCGGTGTCTCCCGGCAGGTGCGCACGGCGGCGTTCATGATCTCGCGCAGCCGCTCCATGTCGCCGGAGAGCATCACGGCGAAGAACCAGAGCAGGCCGGGAGGGGTGCAGGTCTGGGGCATGCCCGGTTCGTACGTCTCGGCGATGACCCGCAGTTTCCGCTTGGCCTGCGGGCTCTGCCAGGTCTCCAGCTCGGTGTCCATGCAGGCGAGATGGGCCAGGTGGACGCCGCGTCGCGCCTCCGCGAGGACCTCGCCGGTCATCGGGGGCGGGGCGGCCGTGCACCGCTCCCACACCGGTGCGGCGCGGCGGGCGGGCTCGGCGAACGGGTCGGGGCCGAGGGCCATGACCTCGTTGAACCAGTTCCGCGCCTCCACGCGCAGATCGCGCATCTGCCAGTACCAGACCAGTGACAGCGCCAGGCTCAGCGCCTCCTGTTCGTCGCGCTCGGCGACGGCGTGGCGCAGCGCGGTGCGCAGGTTCTCGTACTCGCGCTCCAGCCGTGCGATGGCGGCGAGCTGCCGCGGGCCCCGCAGCAACGGGTCCGTGGTCCGGGCGAGTTCGCGGTAGTACGTCAGGTGCGCGCGCTCGGCGGCGGCCCGGCCGCCGGTCTCGTCGAGGCGTTCGCCCGCGTACTCGGCCACGGTCTCCAGGAGCCGGTACCGCATGCCGTCGCCGGCCGACGGCGCGGCCACGACCAGCGACTTGTCGACGAGGGAACCGAGGGCGTCCAGGGCCGCGGGCCCGCACACGGCCTCGGCGGCGGCGAGGTCGCAGCCGCCCGCGAAGACGGACAGGCGCCGCAGTACGTCCCTCTCCTCCTCGTCGAGCAGGTCCCAGGACCAGTCGACGACCGCGCGCAGTGTCTGCTGGCGGGGCAGGACGGTGCGGCTGCCGGAGGTGAGCAGGCGGAAGCGGTCGTCGAGGCGGTCGGCGATCTGGCGCGGGGTCAGCATGCGCAGCCGGGCTGCCGCCAGTTCGATGGCCAGCGGCAGGCCGTCGAGGCGGCGGCAGATCTCGGCGCAGGCCGCCGCGGTCTCCTCGTCGGTGTCGGTGCGGAAGCCGGGGCGGGCGGCGGCGCCGCGGTCGGCGAGCAGTCGCAGCGCGGCCGGTTCCGGCAGCGGCTCCACCGGGCGCAGCGACTCGCCCGGCACGCCGAGGGGTTCGCGGCTGGTGGCGAGGATCGTCAGGCCCGGGCAGCGGGCGAGGAGTTCCTCGGCGAGACGGGCGGCGGCCTCGACGACGTGCTCGCAGTTGTCGAGGACGATCAGCATGCGGCGCCGGCCGCAGTGCTCCACGAGGCGTTCCACGGCGGTGGTCTGCCGGTCGGTGGCGGCGACGGCCCGCATCTCCTCGGCACCGGCCCCGTACAGGACGGTCTCGCGGGCGCCGAGGGCGGTGAGGACGGCCTCCGGTACGGCGCCGGGGTCGTCGACGGGGGCGAGTTCGGCCAGCCAGACGCCGTCCGGCGCGGTGTCCTCGACGCCCTCGGCGGCCTCCTGCGACAGCCGGGTCTTGCCGGCGCCGCCGGGCCCGAGCAGGGTGACGAGACGGGCGGTCACCAGGTCGCCGCGGAGCGCCTCCAGGTCGGCGTCCCGGCCGACGAAGGAGGTGAGCCGGGCGCGGAGGTTGCCACGGCGGCGGGGCGCCGCCGCGGCGGCGGGCGCGGACGTCGCGGAGGCCCCCTCGTCCGGGGTGGCCCGGACCGCGACCCCCGCCTCGGACGCGGGGGACGCCGGGGGCCAGGACGCCGGGTGTGTCGCGCCAGGGGCGGGCGCGGCGGGAGCCGCGGGCCCCGCGGGGGTACCGGGCACCGCCGGGGACACGGGTGCCGTGTGCCCCGCGGGGCCGTCGGGGCTCCCGTGCGGCACAGGTGCCCCGGGCCCGGCGGAGGCCGCGGTGTCGCCCGGGCTCCCGGGCCGCACGGGCGCCTCTTCGCTCGGGGAACCGGCAGACCCGCCCGGACTGCGGAGCAACTCCTCGTGCAGTGACCGGAGTTCGGGTCCCGGGTCGGTGCCGAGCCGGTCCGCGAGGTGGTGGCGTACGGCCTCGTAGGCGGCCAGGGCCTCGGCGGTGCGGCCGGTGTCGCGCAGGGCGCGCAGCCGCAGGGCCTGGAGCGGCTCGTCCAGGGGGTGGCCGTCGCACAGCGCGGTCAGCTCGGGCAGCGAGTGCTCGGCCTGCCCGAGGTCCAGGGCGGCGGTGTGACGGGCGCGCAGCACGTCCAGGTGCCGGGTGTTCCAGCGGGCCGCCTCGGCGGTGCGGTCGGGCAGGTCGGCGAGGGCGGGACCGTGCCACAGGCCGAGGGCCTCGTCCAGCACGGCGGCGGCCTTGCCGGGGTCGCCGTCGGCGAGGGCGCGGCTGCCCTCGCCGGCCAGCCGGTCGAAGCGGTGCAGGTCGATGTCCTCGGGAGCGGCGGCGAGCCGGTAGCCGCCGTCCGCCGAGGCGACCGCGTCCGCGCCGAGCGTGCGGCGCAGCCGCCCGACCAGTGCTTGCAGCGCGCCCGGCGCGTCGGCCGGCGGGTCGCCGTCCCACACCTCCTCCACCAGCAGCGCCGCGGGCACGGCACGGCCGGGACGCAGGGCGAGCACGGTCAGCAGCGCGCGCAGCCGCGCCCCGCCGACCGGGACGGCGGTGCCGTCGGGGCGGAGTGCCTGGGTGGTGCCGAGGATGCGGTAGCGCACGGGTCCATTGTCCCTGGTGCCGTGGCGGCCGGTCATGGGGTTTCCGCGGCGCGGCGCGGGGCACGGGAACCGGCGACCGGCCACGGGACGTTCTGGTCACAGCCCGGTACGGTCGGGCGGTCCCCGTCCCCCACCGTGCCGTCCGACAGCCAGGGAGTCCCATGACCACCGCCACCGCCCGCCCCAGCGACCGGCGGATCAGTCCCGTCTTCCTCGGGATCGTCGCCGTCGCCGCGGTCACGGGCTGGGCCACCTGGACCGGTTTCGCCGAGCAGCCGGGCCTGGCCGTGTTCCTGTTCGTGACGGCGGCGTGGGTGGTCTCCCTGTGCCTGCACGAGTACGCGCACGCCCGTACCGCCCTGCACAGCGGGGACGTCTCGGTCGGCGCGAAGGGCTACCTCACGCTGAACCCGGTGAAGTACACGCACGCCCTGCTGAGCATCGTGCTCCCGGTGCTGTTCGTGATCATGGGCGGCATCGGTCTGCCGGGCGGCGCGGTGTTCATCGAGCGCGGGCGCATCCGGGGCCGCTGGCGGCACAGCCTGATCTCGGCCGCGGGCCCGCTGACCAACGTCCTGTTCGCCGTGGTCTGCACGGCCCCGTTCTGGCTGGACGCACTCGACGGCGTGCCGCGCGACTTCCGGCTGGCGCTGGCCTTCCTCGCGCTGCTCCAGGTCACGGCGGCGATCCTGAACTTCCTGCCGGTGCCGGGCCTGGACGGCTACGGGGTGATCGAGCCCTGGCTGTCGTACCAGGTGCGGCGTCAGGTGGAGCCGCTCGCGCCGTTCGGGCTGCTGATCGTGTTCGCGCTGCTGTGGATCCCGGCCGTCAACGGCGTGTTCTTCGACGCCGTCGACGCGCTCCTGCGCGGCCTCGGGATCGGCGAGGCCGACACGTACTGCGGCTTCGAGCTGTACCGCTTCTGGCAGACCGACGAGCTCTGCTCGGTCAGCCCGTGACGGACGGGGAGCGGCGGGCGTCGCGCCCGCGCTTGACGTAGTACCAGCACATGTTGGACGACAGGCCCGACAGCATCACCCACACGACGCCGATCAGCACACTGCCCTGCACGAAGGAGACGACGGCGGCGGTCACGGCGAGGACGCAGACGACCAGGGCGTAGACGGCGAGGCGGGGCATGGGGCGGGCTCCTGTCGGGGGACACGGCGGGTACTGCGGGTGATGCGGTACTTCTGGCACCCCCAGTGTCCCCCATCGCCTCATACGTCCGTGACGCGGAGCCCGGCGTGTGCCTTGTAGCGGCGGTTGACGGAGATCAGGTTGGCGACCAGCGACTCGACCTGGTGGGCGTTGCGGAGCCGGCCGGCGAAGACGCCGCGCATGCCGGCGATGCGTCCGGCGAGGGCCTGCACGATCTCCACGTCGGCCCGCTCCTCGCCGAGCACCATGACGTCGGTGTCGATCTCCTCGATCTCCGGGTCCTGGAGGAGGACCGCCGAGAGGTGGTGAAAGGCGGCGGTGACCCGGCTGTCCGGCAGCAGGGCGGCGGCCTGCTCGGCGGCGCTGCCCTCCTCGGGCTTGAGCGCGTAGGCGCCCTTCTTGTCGAAGCCGAGCGGGTTGACGCAGTCGACGACGAGCTTGCCGGCCAGTTCCCCGCGCAGGGACTCGAGGGTCTTGCCGTGGCCGTCCCAGGGCACCGCGACGATCACCACGTCGCTGCGGCGGGCGGTCTCGGCGTTGTCCGCGCCCTCGACGCCGTGGCCGATCTCCTCGGCGGCGGCCTCGGCGCGCTCGGCGGCGCGGGAGCCGACGATCACCTTCTGGCCGGCCTTGGCGAGGCGGTAGGCGAGGCCCTTGCCCTGGGGGCCGGTGCCGCCGAGCACGCCGACGACCAGCCCGGAGACGTCGGGCAGGTCCCAGGGGTCCTTGGCGGGGGCCTTCTGTGCACTGTCGGTAGAGGTCATGGGCCGACCCTACGTCCGACCCGTCCACCGGCCGGGTTCAGGTCCCCCGCGGCGCCGGGGGGTCCCCGGGTCGGGCGAATACGGGCCGAACGCCGGTGGGCGCGGGGCGGGTTGCGGCAGGATGCGGGCCCATGGACGCCGTACGGGTCGCGTTGCTGCGGGAAGTGCTCGCCGGGACCGAGTGGCTGGGGGCCACCCGGAGGTTCGCGGGGGCGCTGCGGGGCTCGGTCGTGCCGCACGGGGGCGGGTTGCTGCTGGTGGGCACCGCCGGTTACGAACCGTGGCATCTGGCGGCGCACCTGGTGGACGAGGCCGCCTGGTCGGGGACGCCGGAGCTGGCCCCGACGCTCGTACGGCACGGCGCCCGGCCCTCGGACCCGGCGCACCTGGCGGTGGGGCTGGGGCGGCTGGCGGCGGCCCGGCGCGGGGAGACGCTGCTCGTGGTGGCGCCCGACGATCCCGGCGCCCCGCTCCTGGAGGGGGTGCACGACGCCCGCCGGGCCGGAGCGACGGTACTGGCGCTGGGCGCGGGCGAGCGGGAACTGACGGCCATGGCGCACGAGGCGCTGACCGTGCAGGACGGGGCAGAACTGGACCTGGACACGGTGCAGCACCTGGTCAGCGCGGCGGCCGGGGAGAACGCGGTACCGCCGCCCCGGGGCCGCCGCCGCTTCCGTGACCGGCTGTCCCGCCTGGCGGACCACCTGACGGCGCCGCCTCCGTCACGCTGGTGACGGAGGCGAGGCGAGGCGGGGCGGGGCGGAGCCGGGCGTCCGGTCCTGGTCGGATCCGCGTCCGGTCGTCGTCCGGTCGCCGTTCAGTCGTCGTCGGCGCGGCCCGCTGAGGCGTCGTGCCACTTCGGGTCGTTCTCCCACTCGAGGTTGCGCTCGCGGGCGGTCTGCATCGCGTGCTCGGCCTCCGTGCGGGAGGCGTACGGCCCGAAGCGGTTCTTGGCCGGGCACTCCGGGCCCTCCTCGACCTTCTTGTGCTCCAGGCAGTAGTACCATTCGCCCGGTTTTCCGACCGTGCGCTTCTTGAACAGGGCCATGACCGGCTCCTTTCGCCAGGGACATGCTCTCGTATGCCCGCTGGTTAGACTCGCTGACATGTCTGGCCAGTCGCTGCTCGTACCAGGGGAGCTGTCTCCCACCCGTTCCGTACCCGGAAACATCCGCCGGCCCGAGTACGTCGGCAAACCCGCGCCGGCGCCGTACACCGGGCCGGAGGTGCAGACGCCCGAGACGATCGAGGCGATGCGCGTGGCCGGCCGGATCGCGGCGCGCGCGATGGAGGAGGCCGCGAAGCTCATCGCGCCCGGCGTGACGACGGACGAGCTGGACCGGGTCGCGCACGAGTACATGTGCGACCACGGCGCCTACCCGTCGACGCTCGGCTACCGGGGCTTCCCGAAGTCCCTGTGCAGCTCCGTCAACGAGGTCATCTGCCACGGCATCCCGGACTCGACGGTGCTGCGCGACGGTGACATCGTCAACCTCGACGTGACGGCGTACATCGGCGGCGTGCACGGCGACAACAACGCGACCTACCTGGTCGGCGACGTGGACGAGGAGAGCCGGCTGCTGGTCGAGCGGACCCGCGAGTCCCTCGCCCGCGCGATCAAGGCGGTCCGGCCGGGCCGGCAGATCAACATCATCGGCCGGGTCATCGAGTCGTACGCGAAGCGGTTCGGGTACGGGGTGGTGCGGGACTTCACCGGTCACGGGATCAGCACCGCGTTCCACTCGGGGCTCATCGTCCCGCACTACGACAGCCCGCACGCGACGACCGTCATCCAGCCCGGGATGACCTTCACGATCGAGCCGATGCTGACGCTCGGGACGCACGAGTACGACATGTGGGACGACGGCTGGACGGTCGTGACCAAGGACCGCAGGCGGACGGCGCAGTTCGAGCACACGCTCGTGGTGACGGACTCGGGCGCGGAGATCCTGACCCTTCCGTAGCGGCCCGGCGCTCCCCTTCGTCCCGCTTCCCCCGCTTTCTCCCGGCCCGCTCTCCTCGGAGGGCGGGCCGTCGCGCGTCTCGGTACGCTTTTACCGACAGGACGTCGGAAAACCATTGACTTAGGTAACCCTAACCTGCAAGATCGGCGCCATGGACTCTTTCTCGACGCTCATCCGCACCGCCTCCCACGAGCAGCACGTGGAGGCCGAGACCTCGACCTTCATGAGCGACCTGCTGGGCGGGCGGCTCGGCGTCGACGCGTACGCCCGCTACACCGAGCAGCTGTGGTTCGTGTACGAGGCACTGGAGGCGGCGGCCGGCCGGCTGGCGGCGGACCCGGTGGCCGGGCCGTTCGTGCGCCCGGAGCTGATGCGGCTCGACTCGCTGGAGCGGGACCTGGCGCACCTGCGCGGCCCGGACTGGCGCACGGGGCTGACCGCCCTGCCCGCGACGGAGGCGTACGCGGCCCGGGTGCGCGAGTGCGCCGAGCGGTGGCCGGCCGGGTACGTCGCCCACCACTACACGCGCTACCTCGGCGACCTGTCCGGCGGTCAGATCATCCGTGACAGGGCGGAGCGGGCCTGGGGCTTCGCCAAGAAGGGCGACGGGGTCCGCTTCTACGTCTTCGAGGAGATCACCAACCCGGCCGCCTTCAAGCGCGAGTACCGGGAGCTGCTGGACGGCATCCGCGCGGACGACCTGGAGAAGCAGCGGGTCGTCGCCGAGTGCAAGCGGGCCTTCGCCCTGAACACGGCGGTCTTCCAGGGGCTGGGCGAGGAGTTCCCGCTCTCCGCGTGAGCGGATCGGGGCCCCTCGCACACGCACCGGTCCCCCTCGCCGACGGGGCCGAGGGGGACCGGGAGCGAACGACGCGCCGACCTCAGTTGTCGATGTCGTAGTCGTCGCTGCGGCAGTTGATGCCGCCGAAGTACAGGTCGCCCGTGCTGTCCGTGGTGATGGCGCCGAAGTACGGGCTGCAGGTGGCGTCCTCGTCACCGTGCAGCGGGCCGCCGTCGAAGGCGGTGGCGGTCGCCACGCCGCCGGCGGTCATGGCGGCGGTCAGCAGGACCGTGGCGAAGGCGGAACGGATGCGCATGAGTTTCCTCTCGCGGGGACTGAGCGGTTACGCCCAGAGGTAACCCCTGGCGGTCGCGCGCACACGCTGTTCCACCCGTACGGAGGTGCGGTGCCGGGCGGCTTCACCGCTCCAGGCGCACCCGTCCGCCGATCTCTACCCAGCCACCGGGCTGGGGAGCCGTGAGGATCTGCGAGCCCGCGCCCTGCGTGATGTTGAGGGCGCGGCCCAGCCGCTCGGTCAGCAGCAGGGCCGCCGCGCCGGTCGCCTCGTCCTCGTCGATGCCGTCGTCGCGCCCCGGGAAGGCGCGGGCCCGCACGCGTCCCGCCGGCTCGTCCTCCCACGCCCAGGCGTAGACCCACTCCCCCGCCGGCGGCACCGGCAGGTCGTCGACCTCGGCGACACCGGCGTACTGGCGCAGGGTCCGCGGCGGGGCCCACTCGGGGCGGGCCTCGATCCAGCTGAACTCGCCGTCCAGCCGGGTGCCCACCACCCCGGCCGGGGTGACGATCTCGGGGACGTCGAGCAGCCAGGCCACGCCGACGCAGGGGTGCCCGGCGAACGGCAGGCGCAGGGCGGGCGTGTAGATGTCGACGAGTCCGCGCTCGGGGTCGTCGACGAACACGGTCTCGCTGAAACCGAGTTCCGCGGCGAGTTCCTGCCGTTCCGCGCGGCCCGGCAGCACGGAGCCGTCCCGGACGACGCCGAGTTCGTTGCCGTAGCCGCCGTTCGGCGCGCAGAAGACGCGCAGTACGTCGTAGTCAGTCACGGGGGCATTCAAGCATCGGCCGTGCGGGCGGTCGTGCCCGCGTCCGCCGCCCGCCTCCGCACCGCTGCCCCCGTGACCGCCGCCTGCCTCCGCACCGCTGCCCCCGTGACCGCTGCCCCCGTGACCGCCGCCTGCGCCCGCGTCCGTCGCCCGCGTCCGAACCGCGGTCCCGCGAAGGCCGCTTAGGCCCGCGACCGCCGCCTCAGGCCCGCGAACGCCGCTCAGGCCCGCGTCCGCCGCTTGCGTGCGGCGAACACCGCGCCCGCGCCGAGGGCGACGGCGGCACCCGCCGCCGCACCGAGCGCCGGGCCCGGGAGGTCCGCGCCGGTGGAGGCCAGGCTGCCGCCGCCGGTCAGGCCGCCCATGGTCGAGCCCGTGCCGCCGACGGTGGAACCGGTGCCGCCGACGGTGGAGCCGCCCGTGCCGCCGGTGGTGCCCGCACCGCCCGTGGTGCCCGCACCGCCGGACGTGCCCGAGCCGCCGCCTGGCAACCGGGCGTCGTCGCTCAGCGCCACCGCGAGGTCGACGGCGTCGAGTGCCGTGCCGGCCGGGTAGTTGCCGAAGACCTTCGCGCCGGCCTCGGTGAGGGTGGCGGCGACGGCGTCGACGGTGATGACGTCGTTCCGCGCGGTCAGGCCGGCGGTCCGGGCCTCGAGGTCCGCCAGGACCACACCCGCGGACCGCGTGCCCAGGCTGTCGACGTCGGCGGTCAGCTCGCCGGTGCCGCCGTCGAGGGTGACCTTGAAGTTGCTCAGGGTCAGGTCGAGGCCGTACGCGCCGTTCGACTCGTGGCCCTTGAAGTTCACCGCGCCCCGGAAGGAGGCGGTGAGCCTGCCGGCGTCCGTGTCGTAGGTGCCGGTGGCGTCCTCGAAGGTGAAGGCGCCGTTGCCGGCCGCCTGGGAGGCGCCGCCCGAGACGGTGACCCTGCCCTGGGCGATGTCACCGACGACGTAGGCGCGGAAGGACTCCTTCACCCCCCAGCCGAGGGTGCCGTCGGCTATCGCGCCCTTGGCGGGGGCCTGGGTCGCGGTGGCCGTGGCCGTGGCGGAGGGGGAAGGGGAGGACGAGCTGCCGGTGGTCGTGGTCGCGGTCGGGCCGGGCGCGGCGGTGGAGGTCTGCGTGGCCGACGGCTGGGGCTCGGTGGTCCGCGTCTGCGACGCGGTCGGGGACGGCTCGGTGGTGGGGGCGCTCGTGGTGGGCGTGGGGCTGGGCTCCGGCGTCGCCTTCTTCACCACCGTCAGCGGGTCGCCGGCCGCGCCCGCGTAGGACGCGCTGCCGAGGTACTCCCCCGCCTCGGCGGTGAGCGTGGTCGCCATGTCCGTCATCTCGCGGGTGACGGCGACGGTGGCGAGCGGGACGTCGTCGCCCTCGGTGATCCTGGGCGTGCCCTGAGAGGTGTCGACCTTCTTCAGGTCGGCGGTGAGCTCACCGGCCTTGCTGTCGAAGCGCACGTCGCTGAACGTGATCTCGAAGCCGTGGGCCGCCGACTTGCTCACCAGGCCGCCCTGGAAGGCGAGGTCGACGGTGTGGGCCGAGCCGTCGTAGGTGCCGGTGCCGTCGACGAAGGTGAACGCGCCGTTGCCGGCGGCCTGGGTGGCGCCCCCGGACGGGGTGAAACCGCCGAACATGCCGACGTAGGTGCGGTACGACTGCTTGATGCCCCAGGTCAGTTCGTAGCCGGTGAGGGGCCTCTCGGCCGCGGAGGCGGTGGTCGCGCCGAGGCCGGCGAGGGCGGTGGCGCCGAGCGCGGCGGCGGTCGCCACGGCGGCGGCGAGTGCGGTGGAGCGGCGTCGTCTGACGGGCATGGCTCGGTTCTCCTTGAGTGGTGGGTCCGCCGGTCGGGGCGGTCCGGGTGTCGTGGGGAGAGGTCAGCCCCGGTCCGAGGGGGACGCGGCGGGCCGGGTGCGGCGCCTGCGCACGGCGACGGACACGAGGACCGCGGCCAGCAGCAGGGCGCCGGCGGTGAGGGAGACGGGCAGGGCGGGGAAGTCGCCGTCGTCCGTGGCGCTCGCGACGGGTCGTGCGGAGCTCCCGGGCGCCGCCCGTGGCGACTGCTCCGGCCGCGGGCTCGCGCTCGTCGTGGGGCCGCTGCCCAGGTCGGGCAGGGCGGGCAGCTTCGCGTCGGCGGTGAGGGCGACGGCCAGGGAGACCGGGTCCATCGCGGTGCCCGCCCGGTACATGCCGCCGAAGGCCTCGGCGCCGCGCGCGGTGAGCTTCGCGGGGGCCTCGGTGATGCGCACCTGGCCGTCGGCCGGCCTCGGGGTCCCGGCGGTGAAGGTGACCAGGGGCACCTTCTCGGCCTTGAGGCGGGGACTGTCCACGTCGGCGTACAGCGTGCCCCTGCCGTCCTCGACGCCGGCCCGTACGCCGCTGAGCCGGAGGTCGAGGCCGTGCGCGCCGGTGAAGCGCACCGCGCCCTCGAAGGCGGCGGTGAGGTCGCCGTCCTCGTACGTCCCCTGGCCGCCGGGGAAGCGGAAGAGGGCGCCGCCGTCCTGGGCGCCGGCGGTCAGGGCCCACCTGCCGTCGGCGATGTCGCCGGTGACGTACTCGCGGAAGGTGCGTCGCACGCCCCAGTCGACGGCGCCGTCCTCGATGGCGCCGCCGGTGGACTGCTGCCGCTTCGGGGACGGGGCCTGCGGGGCGGACGGCTGCTTCTCCCGCCGCTCCTCCTGCTGTCCCGCCGCCACCCGTACGTCGGCCGACAGGCTCACCGGGTCCAGCGCGGTGCCGGCGGTGTAGTACCCGGCGAAGGACCGGGCGCCCTCGGCGGTGAGGGTGGCGGGCAGGTTCTCGAGGGTCACGGTGCTGCCGCCACCCCGCATGTCGATGCCGCCGAGGGAGAGGGCGGCGAAGGGCACCTGACGGGACGTCGTGACCGCCCCGGTGCCCTTCGCCTTGCTGACGACGTCCACGTGGAGCGTGCCGGTGGCGCCGGAGATGCTCACGGTGGGACGGCTGATGGTGAGGTCGAGCTGGTGGGCGCCGCCGCCGGCGGGGTGGCCGAGGAAGCGGACGCCACCGGAGAAGGCGGCCCGCAAGGCTCCCGTGCCGCCGTCGTAGGTACCGGCCGCCGAGTGGAAGCGGAAGGCGCTCCCGCCGACGGTGGCCGCCCCTCCGGTCAGGGAGTAACTGCCCTTCGCGACCGGCCCGGTGACATAGCTCTGGAACGACGACTTGATGCCCCAGTCGAGCCGTCCGCCCTGCACGGTCCGGCTCTCGGCGTGTGCGGCGGCCGCGGGGAGCAGGAAGCCGAGGAGGGCCGCGCACACCACGGTGACCAGGGCGCGAAGACGGGCGGGCATGCGAAGTCCTCCGGATCGGGGGGCCGGTAGCGAACAAAGGTAAGGCTAACCTAAGCTCTAGCCCACTGACACTGGCCGCCGACGAAAGGAACGGACACCACCGTGCGACGCTTGCGGAACCGACCGGCGGGAGCACTGCTGTCCGTGCTCGCCCTCTCCCTGGCCGCGACCGGATGCGGAGGCTCCTCGGAGGCCTCCTCCGGTGCCGGGGGCGGGCAGGGGGCCACCGTGCGGAAGGAGGCCGTCGCCGACCGGGTCGAGCCGCTCGCGAAGAGACCCGAGCCGAAGCTTCCGGTGACCGTCCGCTCCGCGGACGGCGAGCGGGTGACGGTGGAGCGGGCCGAGCGCGTGGTGCCCCTGTCCGGCAGCCTCAGCGAGATCGTCTTCACCCTCGGGCTCGGCGACCGGGTCGTCGCCCGCGACGTCACCGCCACCTTCGAACAGGCGGCGGAGCTCCCCGTGGTCACCCGGGGCCATGACGTCTCCGCCGAGAGCGTGCTGTCGCTGCGGCCCGACCTGGTGATCGCCGAGACCACCACCGGCCCCGAGGAGGCCGTGGACCAGATCCGGGCCGCCGGCGTCCCGGTGCTGTCCGTGGCGGCGGCGAAGGGCCTGGACGACGTGGGCCCGCGCATCGGGGCGGTCGCCGGCGCGCTCGGTGTGCCGGCGGCCGGGGAGGAGCTGACCCGGCGCTCCGAACAGCGGATCGCGGCCGTGCGCGAGGGTGTTCCGGACGCCCCCGCGGAGGGAGGCGCACCCCGGGTCGCCTTCCTGTACCTGCGCGGTTCGGCCTCGGTCTACCTCATCGGCGGCAGGGAGTCCGGCGCGGGTTCGCTGATCGAGGCGGCCGGTGCGGTGGACGCCGGGGCAGCCTCGGGACTGAGCAAGGACTTCACGCCCCTCACCAGCGAGGCGCTGGTGAAGGCCGCGCCCGACGCGATCCTCGTCATGAGCAAGGGACTCGACTCGGTCGGCGGCGTCGACGGGCTGGTCGAGATCCCCGGCGTGGCCCAGACCCCGGCCGGTCTGGACCGCCGGATCGTCTCGGTCGAGGACGGCGTGCTCCTCAACTACGGCCCGCGCACGGACCAGGTGCTCAAGTCGGTCGTGACCCAGCTCTACGGCGAGGGCGACGCCCGATGACCGTACTGGAGGAGCCGGTCCGCCCCCAGGCTCCCGCCGGGCCGCCCCCGCCGCCCCGCCGCCGCACCACCGCCCGGCTGCTGACCGCCGCCCTGGCCGCCGGTCTCCTGGTCCTGGTCCCCCTCGCGGCCGGCACCGGCGCCTATCCGGTCCCGGTCGCCGACGTCCTCGGGTCCCTGCTGCACCGGACCGGGCTCGGCGGTACGGAACTGGACCGGGTGGCCGGGTCGGTGCTGTGGAACGTGCGGTTCCCGCGGATCGTGCTCGCCCTGCTCGTCGGGGCCTCGCTCGGCTGCGCGGGCGCGCTGATGCAGGGCGTGTTCGGCAACCCGCTCGCCGAACCCGGTGTCATCGGCGTCTCGTCGGGCGCGGCGGTCGGCGCGGTCGGCGCCATCGCGTTCGGCCTGGACTTCCTCGGCAACTGGACGGTCTCCGTCTTCGCCTTCGTCTCCGGCCTGGTCACCGTGCTGGTGGTGTACGCCATGTCCCGCTCGGGCGGTCGCACCGAGGTCGTCACGCTGATCCTCACGGGCATCGCGGTGAACGCCTTCGCGGGCGCGCTGATCGGCCTCTTCCTGTTCTTCGCGGACACGGCGGCGGTCAACCAGATCACCTTCTGGCAGCTGGGTTCGCTGGCCCAGGCGACGTGGCCCAAGGTGCTGGCGGTACTGCCGTGCGCGGCGCTCGGACTGGCGCTCGCCCCGCTGTACGCCCGCCGGCTCGACCTCCTCGCGCTCGGCGAACGCCCGGCGCGGCACCTGGGCGTGGACGTGGAGCGGCTGCGGATCGTGCTGGTGCTGGTGATCGCGCTGCTGACCGCGGCGGCCGTGAGCGTGGCCGGGGTCATCGGCTTCGTCGGGCTCGTCGTGCCGCACCTGCTGCGGATGGTGGCGGGTCCCGGGCACCGGTTCCTGATCCCGGGCAGCGCGCTGCTCGGCGCGCTGGTGCTGCTCGCCGCCGACCTGGCGGCCCGTACCGTGGCGGACCCCGCCGAGCTGCCGCTCGGGGTCCTGACGGCGCTGCTGGGCAGCCCGTTCTTCTTCTGGCTGCTGCGCCGCACCCGGCGCAGGCAAGGGGGTTGGGCATGAGGGGCACGAAGACCGCCGGCGCCGGACGGCTGCTGCGCCTCGTACCGTCCCGGCCGGTGCCGCCGCCTCCGGCCGCGCCGGGCGAGGTCCTCGCCGAGGCCGAGGGCGTACGCGTCCACCTCGGCGGGCGACCGGTCCTGGACGGCGTGGACGTCACCGTCCGCGCGGGCGAGGTGCTCGCCCTGGCCGGACCCAACGGGGCGGGCAAGTCGACCCTGTTGGGCACCCTGGCCGCCGACGTGCCGGCCGGCGGCGGAGTCGTCCGCGTCCACGGCCGGCCGGTGACCCGCTGGTCCGCCCCCGAACTGGCGTTGCGCCGGGCCGTGCTGCCCCAGTCGGCGTCGCTGTCCTTCCCGTTCCCGGTGGAGGAGGTGGTCCGGATGGGCCGGGCGCCCTGGGCGGGAAGCGACCTGGCGGCCGAGGACGACGCGGCCGTGGCCGAGGCGATGGCGCGCACGGAGGTGACCGGCTTCGCCGGGCGGCCCTTCTCCGCGCTGAGCGGCGGCGAACGGGCCCGGGTCGCGCTCGCCCGCGTCCTCGCGCAACGCGCTCCCCTGCTGCTCCTCGACGAACCCACCGCGGCAC
Organism: Streptomyces ambofaciens ATCC 23877; assembly: GCF_001267885.1. Classification (NCBI taxonomy): domain Bacteria; kingdom Bacillati; phylum Actinomycetota; class Actinomycetes; order Kitasatosporales; family Streptomycetaceae; genus Streptomyces; species Streptomyces ambofaciens. The sequence goes on from NZ_CP012382.1 coordinate 2,458,417, forward strand.
TGGACCTGCGCCACCAGGAGCTGGTGCTGCGGCTGTGCCGGGAACGGGCGCGGGCCGGGGACGCGGTGGTCGTCGTGCTGCACGACCTCTCCCTGGCGGCGGCGTACGCGGACCGGATCGCGCTGCTGCGCCGGGGCCGGATCGCGGCCGACGGGTCACCGGCGGAGGTCCTCGCCGAGGGGCTGCTGTCCGAGGTGTACGACCAGCCGGTGGAGGTGGTGCCGCACCCGCGCACGGAGGCCCTGCTGGTCGTCCCGCGGCGCGAGCCCTGACCCGAGGTCACGGTGTGGCCGCTGTACCCGGTCCCGCCGTTCGCGCGCCGTCCCGTCCCGGTAGGGTTCGCCTCCGGGAAGGGGAAGGTGAAGGAACCTGATGAGCAGGGATCGCGGCCCTCGTAGGCCCCGCAGGCTTGACCGGAGCGCGCTGATAGCGGCCTCGGCGACCGCTTTGTCGTTGACGGCGAGCGGGTGCGTGGTGGTGCACGGCGAGCGCGAGGTGCTCCCGTCGACCACCCGGGCCGAGGCCGCGAAGGCGCTCCAGCAGTTCACCGCCGCGTACAACGCGGCCGACAAGGCGTACGACGCCTCCCTGGACGCCGACCACACCACCGGTGCCCTCGCCGCCATCGACTCGGCGCGGCTGAAGGCGGGCCGGACCAACCATCCGGACGGCAACCCGGCGCACGCTCCCCTGGAGCTGACGGACGCCAGGTTCACGATCCCGAAGAAGGCCGGCTGGCCGCGCTGGTTCGTCGCGGACACCAAGGCCAACAAGGGCTCGGACGCACGCTGGTTGCTGGTCTTCACCCGGCACGGTCTGGACGAGACCTGGCAGGCGGCGTACCTGACGCTCGTCGCCCCCGGCAAGGTGCCGGAGTTCAAGACCGACGAGGAGGGCTGGGCCGAGGCCGTCCCCGCGAACTCCACCGACGTGGCCGTCCCGCCCGCCGGGCTGAGCAAGGACTACACGAGCTACCTGAAGGACGGCGGCGAGTCCTTCGCGGACGGTGTCCACACCAGCTCCTGGCGCCAGTTGCGCGCGAAGCGGTCGATCCGTCCGGGGCTGGTCACCCAGTACATCGACGAGCCCCTGACGAACGGCGACTACGCGCCGCTGGCCCTGCGCACGCGGGACGGCGGAGCGCTGGCCTTCTTCAGCTCGCGGCACTTCGAGAAGCGGACCGCCGCGCAGGGCGCGTCCGTGCCGACGCCGAACAAGGACGTGCTGGCGCTGACGGACGGCGAGATCAAGCAGTCGCTGACGATGGAGTTCGTCTCCACCGAGGTCGCGCTCACCCCGGCGGAGGGCTCGGCCGACGCGAAGGTGACGGTCCTGGGGCGGGTCCAGGGGCTGACGTCGGCGAAGGGCGAGTAGCGCGGCCGGTGACCGCGGCCGGTGACGCCGCGCTCGCCCGCGGCCGCCGGCCCGGAGGCCGCTCGCCCGGGAGGCCCGCGCTCAGCGGCGCGAGGGCCAGGCCGTGCCCGCGTGGTCGCTGACCTCGCCGGCGTGCCGGGCGCAGGCGTCGGTGAGGGTCTCCAGCAGGGTCAGCGGGTCCGGCAGCGGGTGCTCGGGGCCGCGCACCCAGTGCACCGTCCGGTCCTCGCCGGGCAGCCGGGCGGGCGGTACGAGGACGTAGGAACCCCGGCAGTGCCAGCGCAGGCCGGGGTGCTCGTCCATGGTCTCGGGGTGGCAGTCCAGCTCACAGGGCCACCACTCGTCCTCGTCCTCGGGGGTGCCGCGGGTGAGGGTGAACAGCAGCATGCGGCCGTCGTCGCTCTCGGCGACCGGGCCGACCTCGATGCCGGCGTCGAGCAGGCGCCGAAGCGCCTCGCGACCGGCCTGGAGGGGGACGTCGAGGACGTCGTGCACCATGCCGGTCGCGGTGATGAAGTTCGCCTCGGGCTGATGGCGGGCCCAGCGCTCGATCTGCGCGTGGTCGGTGGTGGACTGTGTCTGCCAGGCGAAGGACACCGGGTGCCGGGCGGGCGTGGGACAGCCCACTCGGTCGCAGGAGCAGCGGTACCCGGCCGGGTGCGCGGCGGGCGCCAGGGGCAGTCCCGCACCGGCGGCGGCGAGCAGCAGATCCTCCCGGCCACCGTCACCGGCGGCCTCCTTGGGGCGGCGTCCGCGCAGCCACTGGGAGATTTTGCCCTGCAGGCCGCTCCGACCGCCGAACTCCGCGCTCATCTATCCCCTCGCCTCGCCGTCGTGCGCACCAGCATGCCTCATGGTCGCACCATTTCGCGCTTCGGGGTCGGGAAGGGACAAACTCCCCTGGTCAGGCTAGTTCGAACGGACCGGGCGGTCGGCGCGGGAGCGGGCGGTCAGCGCGGAGCGAGCCCGTGGAGCGCGTAGTCGACCAGCGTGTCGGTGTAGGCGTGCGAGAGGGGGCCGCTGCGCTGCAGCCAGCGCTGGGCGAGCGGGGCGACGAAGAGCTCCAGCGCGATCCGCGGGTCGGCCTCCGGCCGTACGTGGCCGGCCTCCTGCGCGGCGCGCAGCCGGTCGACGTAGAGCTGGAGCGAGGGCTCCAGGAGCTTGGTGAGGAAGTCCCTGCCGAGCTGCTCGTTGACCACGCCCTCGGCGGCCAGGGCGCGGTAGGGCGCCTCGTACCTCGGGTCGCGCAGTTCGTCGACGGTGGCGCGCAACACGGCCTTGAGGTCGGCGGCGAGGTCCCCGGTGTCCGGGATGGCGTGCGTGTCCTCGCCGGCGGCCCGCGCGGCCTGCTCGCTCAGGTCGAGGAAGGCCTCCAGCAGGACGTCGGCCTTCGAGGACCACCAGCGGTAGATGGTCTGCTTGCCGACGCCGGCGCGGGCGGCGATGCCCTCGATCGTGGTCTTCGGGTAGCCGACCTCCGCGACCAGCGCGAGGGCGGCCTCGTAGATGGCCTGCCGGGACCGCTGGCTGCGACGGGTGACGTCGGGGCGCGACCGCTCGGCGGTGGGGGACGGGGCGTGGGCGGACTTCTGGACATCCATGGCCCGAATTTATCAGGTTGACAAGACGTCTCGTCTCGCCGGAGAGTAATGCTTGAGAAAAACGAGACGCAACGTATCGTCGAGAGAGGAGGGCCCCATGTCCCGAGGTGGAGCCGGAAACATGCTGGGTGTCGGTGGCACCCGCCAGAAGCTCGGCCGCAACGCCCTGCGCGGCGGCGACCGCAGCGGCCGGATCGGCGGCGGACTGGACCCGCAGGCTCAGAAGCGGGAACTGCTGCGCAAGCTCCAGGAGCGGCAGCGGGACCAGCAGCCGGAGACGGAGCGGAGCGACGAGGCGTCGTAACGTGCGGGCGCGCCCGCGCACCCTCCCCTCGGCGACCCCTGCCTCACGCCTCCGGCGGAGGCCAGGGGTCGCCCCAGTCGGCGTCGCGGGCGGCCTTGTAGAGGTCGCCGTGGCGTTTGGTGACCGTCCGGCGGCTCAGCCGCTCGTCCGGTTCGCACAGGTCGAGCAGGACCTGACCCTTGCGGATCTGTGGACGCCGGACGACGCGGGCGGGGGCCGGTGCGACCGGGAGCCGGGTGGCGGCCACGTAGCTGAACTTCTCGTCCTCGTAGGCGAGGGAGCCGCCCTTGACCTGGCGGTGCAGTGAGGAGCGGCTGACCCGCGCGGCGAAGTGGCACCAGTCCGTGCCTGGCACGATGGGGCAGGCGGCGCTGTGCGGACAGGGGGCGGCGACGCGGAACCCGGCCGAGATCAGCCGGTCGCGGGCCTCGATGACACGGGCGTAGCCGTCGGGGGTGCCGGCCTCGACGATCACGACGGCCTGCGCGGCGCCCGCGGCGGCGTCGACGAGGGCGGCGCGGTCGGAAGCCGTCAGCTCGTTGAGGACGTAGGACACGGTGACGAGATCGGTGCTCTCGACCGTGAGCGCCGCTCCGATCCGTGAGCGCTGCCAGCGGACCTCGCGCAGCTCCGGACGGGCGGCGGCGATCTCCCGGCCGAGGGCGAGCGCGGGTTCGGCCCAGTCGAGCACGGTGACCGGACGCACGCCGTCCCAGGTGGAGCTGACGGCCCAGGTCGCCGCGCCGGTCCCGCCGCCCACGTCGACGTGGCCGGCCGGCACCCATCCGGGCACGGCGTCCGCGAACGCCTCCAGCGCCGACCGCACCGCCGCGTAGGTCGCCGGCATCCGGTACGCGGCGTAGGCGACGACGTCCGCACGGTCCCGCAGGATCGGGGCGTCCGTCGGGGTGTCCCCGCGGTAGTTCGCGATCAGCCGCTCCACGGCCTGTGCGGCCTGCCGGGGCGGCAGCCCGTCGACCAGGTCGGCGAGGGCGGCGCGCAGGGCGTCGGAGGCGGTGGCGGGGTCGTTCACCCGGCGATTCTACGGGGCGACCGAGGGGACGCCCGGCTAGGTGACCGGCGAGGCGACCGACGGGACGCCCGGCGGGACGAGCGACGAGGTGACCGCGAGACCACCGACGAGGCGACCGGCGAGACGCCCGGCGGGACGACCGGCGAGGTGACCGCGAGACCACCGACGAGGCGACCGGCGAGACGCCCGGCGGGGCGAGAGACGAGGTGACCGCGAGACCACCGGCGAGGCGACCGGCGGGACGCCCGGCGGGACGAGAGACGAGGTGACCGCGAGGCCACCGACAAGGCGACCGGCAAGACGCCCGGCGGGACGACCAGTACGGCGGCCGGCGGTGAGCGGGCGTGGACCGGCCGCCGCCGGCCTCCCCTCAGATCTCCCGCACCGCCCGTGCCACCCGTGTCCCCAGCGCCGCCCGGGGCCCGTTGTCCGGCGCGCGGCGACGCGGATGGACCGTGTTGGCGAGGAGCACCGCGAAGGTGTCCGTCGCCCGGTCGAGCACCAGCATCGTCCCCGTGAAGCCGGTGTGCCCGGCCGCCCCGCGCCCCGCGAGGCCCCCCATGAACCACGGCTGGTCCAGGGCGAAACCGAGCCCGGGCTCGGTCAGCAGCAGCTCCACGAAGTCCGGCCCGAGGATGCGCGCCGGCCCGTACGAGCCGCCCGCCAGCAGCGCACGGCAGAAGACCGCGAGGTCCCGCCCCGTCGAGAACAGGCCCGCGTGCCCGGCCACCCCGCCCAGCGCCCAGGCGTTCTCGTCGTGGACGACACCCCGCAGCATCCCCCGGTCCGCCTTGGCCCACGGCCGCCGCTGGTCCTCCGTGGCCGCCGCGCCCGGACACGGCCCGAAGTGCGTCGCCGTCATGCCCAGCGGCCGGGTGATCCCGTCGCTGACGAGGACGTCCAGGGTGCGCCCCGTGATGCGCTCCAGGACCTGCTGGAGCAGCAGCATGTTCAGGTCCGAGTAGCAGTACGTGCCGGGCACCCCCACCGGCGGCTCCGCCCGCAGCCGCCGCAGCCGTTCCTCGTCGTCCGCGCAGTCGTACAGCGGGAGTTCGGGCCGCAGCCCGGAGGTGTGGGTGAGCAGCTGCCGGACGGTGACGCGGTGCACGGCGGCGGCCCGGAAGTCCGGCAGGTAGGCGCCGACCTCCGCGTCGATGCCGAGTGTGCCGCGTTCGATCTGCTGCACGGCGGCGACCGCCGTGAACACCTTCGTCAGGGAGGCCAGGTCGAACGGCGTGCCGACGGTCATCGGCACCCGGGAGCCGGCGGGCAGCTCCACGCCCGTGTCGGTGCGCGGATCGTAGGACGCGTAGCGCACCGCCCAGCCCGCCGCCTCCTCGACGGCGAGCACGGGGCCGCGTCCGACGGCCACGACGGCGCCCGCCGCCCAGGGCCGCTCACCGTCGGTGAGTGCGTGCACGTCCGCCACGACACGGCGGAGCTGCTCGGGGTCGAGTCCGGCCCGCTCCGGGGTGTCGTGGCGCAGTCGCGGAGCGCTCAGCTCTCTCTCCCCTCCTTGGCCGGACCGGCCGGCCCGGCCGCCCGACCGGCAGGCGGCCCGGCGGGGCGCTCGGCCGCGGGACGGCACATCCCCACGAAGAAGGCGAGCGCCACCAGCGCCGCCACCAGTTGCACCACGGCCATCGGAAGCGCGGTGTCCTCCCCCGCGATCCCGACGAGCGGGGAGGCGACGGCGCCGATGAGGAAGGAGGACGTGCCGAGCAGCGCGGAGGCGGAACCGGCGGACGTTCTGACCCGCATCAGCGCGAGCGCCTGGGTGTTGGGCAGGCTGAGCCCCATCGCGGACATCAGCACGAACAGCGCGGCGGCGACCGGCACCAGTCCGACCTCGCCGAAGACGCCCAGGGACATCAGCAGCAGGGCGGTCGCGGCGGCGATGACGATCAGGAGCCCGAGGCCCAGCACCCGGTCCAGCCGGACCCGTCCGACCAGGATCTTGCCGTTGACCTGCCCGACGACGACCAGGCCGATCGAGTTGAGGCCGAACAGCAGGCTGAAGGTCTGCGGGGAGGCGCCGTAGATCTCCTGGATGACGAAGGGGGACGCCGCGATGTAGGCGAAGAGCGAGGCGAAGGCGAAGCCGCCCGCGAGCATGTAGCCGGTGAAGGCGCGGTCGGCGAGCAGCCCGCGCATCGCGTGCAGGGTGTCGCGGACCCCGCCCGCGTGCCGTTCCGCCTCCGGCAGGGTCTCGGGCAGCCTGGCCCACACCACGGCGCCGAGCGCCACCCCGACCACGGTGAGCACCACGAACACGCCCCGCCAGTCCGTCACCCGCAGGATCTGTCCGCCGATGAGCGGCGCCACGACGGGGGCGACACCGGAGATCAGCATGAGGGTGGAGAAGAAGCGGGCCATCGCCACACCGTCGTACAGGTCGCGGACGACGGCACGGGCGATGACGATCGCGGCGGCGCCCGCGAGTCCCTGCGCCAGCCGGAAGGCGACGAGGAGTTCGACGGTGGGCGCGACGGCGCACAGGGCGGTGGCGACGACGTAGACGGCGAGTCCGGACAGCAGCGGCCGGCGGCGGCCCCACCTGTCGCTCATCGGTCCGACCACGAGCTGGCCGAGGGCCATGCCGGCCAGGCAGGCGGTGAGCGTGAGCTGGACGGTCGCGGCGGGCGCGGCCAGGGCCCGGGTGACCTCGGGGAGCGCGGGGAGGTACATGTCCATCGCCAGGGGCGGCGTGGCGGTCAGACCGCCGAGGACGAGCGTGACGAGCCAGCCGGTGCGGCGGGTGGCGCTCAGCGCGCGGACGGCCGGCCCCGTCTCCGGTCCGGCCGCCCGCGCGGGCTCCGAGGTCTTCGGTGTGGTGTCCTGTGTGGTGTCCGGGGTCGTGTGCGGTATGGACGGCCCGCGCTCGGGCATGTGCCCCTCCCTCTTCTGCGAATCCGGCACCTATGCTCTCAGCTCGTACGGACTTGAACGAACAGACTCGAACAACCTGAGCGAGGGTGGGGCAGGGTGTCAGCGGTGACCGGGCAGAAGGTGCGCTGGGGGATTCTGGCGACCGGCGGGATGGCGGCGACGTTCACGGCGGATCTGGTCGATCTGCCGGATGCCGAGGTCGTGGCGGTGGCCTCGCGGACCGAGGCGTCGGCGAAGGCGTTCGCGGAGCGGTTCGGCATACCGCGCGCGTACGGCGACTGGGAGGCACTGGCGCGGGACGAGGAGGTCGACGTGGTGTACGTCGCCACCCCGCACTCCTCGCACCGGGCCGCCGCCGGCCTGTGCCTGGAGGCAGGGCGGAACGTGCTGTGCGAGAAGCCGTTCACGCTGAACGCGCGCGAGGCGGAGGAACTGGTCGCACTCGCCCGCCGGAGCGGCGGCTTCCTGATGGAAGCGATGTGGATGTACTGCAATCCGCTGGTGCGGCGGCTGAAGGCGCTGGTGGAGGACGGGGCGATCGGCGAAATCCGCAGCGTCCAGGCGGACTTCGGCCTGGCGGGCCCCTTCCCTCCCGCGCACCGTCTGCGGGACCCCGCGCAGGGTGGCGGCGCGCTGCTCGACCTGGGGGTGTACCCGGTGTCGTTCACGCAGCTGCTGCTCGGCGAGCCCTCGGACATCGCGGCGCGAGCGGTGCTCTCGGACGAGGGCGTCGATCTCCAGACGGGTGCGCTGCTCTCCTACGAGAGCGGTGCTCTCGCCTCGGTGCACTGCTCCATCACCGGCGGGACGCCCAACTCGGCTTCGGTCACCGGCTCCCGGGGCCGCATCGACGTCCCGTACGGCTTCTTCTTTCCGGACCACTTCGTGCTGCATCGCGACGGCCGGGACCCGGAGGAGTTCCGGGCCGATCCGGCCGACGGGCCCCGGGCCAGCCTCAAGCACGAGGCCCGGGAGGTGATGCGCGCCCTGCGCGCCGGGGAGAGCGAGTCCCCGATGGTCCCGCTCGACGGCACCCTGGCCGTCATGCGGACGCTCGACGCGATCCGGGACCGCGTCGGCGTCCGCTACCCGGGCGAGCACCCCGGCGAGGTGGCCGCGGACCGCGAGGTCACGCCGGCTTGAGCCCCGGCTCCCCCACCTCCGTCACGAAGGACGCGGCGGTCGTGAGCGGCGCGCCCTCGGTGGTCACGTGGGAGACCGTCTTGAAGTCGGCGCGCGCCAGCTTCCGGCCGAGGGACACCGTCGCGTAGCCGCGCCGCCCGTTGAAGAACTTCAGGTGCGGGTTGGCGGTCATGAGCGTGTCCCAGTTGGACGGCTTCTCCGAGCCGTCGCGACCGCTGGTGACGGAGGTCGTCACGATCTCCGTACCCAGGGTCCGGGAGCCCGGGTCGGAGAAGTCGCGCTTGATGTCGAAGGCGTAGGAGACGTGCACGTCGCCGGTGAGGACCATGAGGTTCTCGATGCCGGCGGCCTGCGCGCCGGCCAGCACCCGCTCGCGGGAGGCCGGGTAGCCGTCCCAGGAGTCCATGGAGACCTTCGACGGGGTGGTCGTCATGTTGTACCGCTGCGAGAAGGTGACCTGCTGGGGCACCACGTTCCACAGGGCGTCCGACCGGTGCCAGCCGTTGACCAGCCAGCGCTCCTGGGCGTCGCCGGTCAGCGTGCGGCCCGGGTCCTCGGACTCGGGGCCGGGGAACTGCCAGCCGTCGCCGTAGGCCTGGTTGGAGCGGTACTGGCGGGTGTCCAGCACGTCGAACTGGGCGAGGCGGCCCCAGTGCAGGCGGCGGTAGAGCTTCAGGTCGGCGCCGTCGGGCAGCTGCGGCCGGCGCAGCGGCATGTTCTCCCAGTAGGCCCGGTAGGCGGCGGCCCGGCGGATGAGGAACTCCTCCGGCGGGACGCTGTTCTCCGGCGTCTCGTCGGCGTAGTTGTTCTCGGTCTCGTGGTCGTCCCAGGTGACGATGAACGGGTGCGCGGCGTGCGCGGCCCGCAGGTCGGGGTCCGACTTGTAGAGGGCGTACCGCAGCCGGTAGTCCTCCAGCGTCACCGTCTCGTGGTTGAAGAGGGCGGGGAGGGTGCCCGCGGGGTAGGCGCGGGAGCCGCCGGTGGCGTTGACGGCGTACTCGTACAGGTAGTCGCCGAGGTGGAAGACGACGTCCACGTCCTCCTGGGCCAGGTGCTTGTACGCGGTGTAGTAGCCCTCGTCGTACTTCTGGCAGGAGACCACGCCGAAGGTGAGGTCCGCGGCCCGGCTGTGCCGTGCGGGCGCGGTGCGGGTGCGGCCGGCCGGGCTGACCCAGCGGCCGGCGCGGAAGCGGTAGTAGTAGACGTGGCCGGGCGCGAGGTGGTCGACCTCGACGTGCACGGTGTGGTGGAACTCGGGGTGGGCGGTGGCCCTGCCCCTTCTCACGACGCGCCGGAACCGTTCGTCCAGGGCCAGTTCCCAGCTCACGTCGACGCGTTTGGCGGGCAGTCCGCTGTCGGCCTGGTACGGGACGGGGGCCAGGCGCGTCCACAGCAGGACGGAGTCGGACTGCGGGTCGCCGGAGGCGACGCCGAGGGTGAAGGGGTCGGCGGTGAGCTGGGCCGCGTCGAGTTCGGCGGCGCTCGCGGTGCCCGCGGTCGGCAGGTTGACGGAGAACGCGAGCGCCGCGGCGGCACCGGTGACGGTCAGGAAGCGGCGGCGGCCCAGGGTGCGGGCGGCGGCGCGGAGTTCGGGCGCGTGCGAGGGCTGGGACTGGGCCTGGTGGTTCGCGGGTGACATCCGTTCCTCCCCATGCAGTGGTTGCATGGGGCATTCGAATCGCCGGGGACGTCCCTGGCTTGGCGCGGACATGGCGATCCCATGTCGGAAGGATGAGTTCCGCATGATCCGCCACGCGTACGCTGCCGACTCATGAACACCGTGAGAACCGCCGACGAGGAAACCGTCGGAGCGCAGAAAGTGGCCGTCGTCACGGGCGCCGGATCCGGCATCGGCCGGGCGGTCGCCCTCGAACTGCTGGCGGCCGGCTGGTCCGTGGCGCTCGCTGGCCGACGCCCCGGGACCCTGGAGGAGACGGCCGCACTGGCCCCGGCGGGCGGCTCCGCGCTCCCCGTCCGCGCCGACGTGTCACACCCGGAGGACGTGGCGGCCCTGTTCAGCGCCGTACGCGAGCGCTTCGGACGGCTGGACCTGCTGTTCAACAACGCCGGGACGTTCGGCCCGGGCGGCGTGCCGGTCGAGGAGCTGCCCTACGAGGCGTGGCGCCACGTGGTGGACACCAACCTCAACGGGGCGTTCCTGTGCGCGCAGGCGGCGTACCGGCAGATGAAGGAGCAGCGCCCGCAGGGGGGCCGGATCATCAACAACGGCTCGATCTCGGCCCACACCCCGCGCCCGCACTCGGTGGCGTACACGGCGACCAAGCACGCCCTGACGGGCCTGACCAAGTCACTGTCCCTGGACGGCAGGCCCTACGGCATCGCGGTCGGCCAGATCGACATCGGCAACGCGGCGACCGACATGACGGCCGGCATGCAGACCGGCGCCCTCCAGGCCAACGGGGAGACGGCACCCGAGCCGGTGATGGACGTCGCCGACGTGGCGCGCACGGTGCGGCACATGGCGGAGCTGCCGCTGGAGGCGAACGTGCAGTTCGCGACGGTCATGGCGACGGCGATGCCGTACGTGGGGCGCGGCTGAGGGCGCCCGCCGCGCCGCCCGCCCGGTCCCACACAATCGGAATTGCGTGATCCACGGTATTGCGGCCGGTGGCGGACGTATGCTCAACTCTCCTTCACCAGAGCTTCACACTTGGGGCGTTGGCCTTCCGTGGCGGTCCGCAGACCACACCGAGGGGGGGAGGCGGCAGTCGTTCCGCCGCACCGGCTGGGGGTGGATCCCGCGGGGGACCGCGGGATGCACGCCGGTGGGCGGAACGGCTGCCGCGTGGATCACCTGGCCGAGGCTCAGGCCTGCCCGGTCTCGAACCGCGCGATCCGGCCGTCCTCGTCCACGGTGAAGCTCCACCGCGTACGCATCTCGCCCCAGGTGTCGTTGCGGTAGCGGGCGATGAGGGCGCGGCCGCCGTTCGACTCGTTGTCGACCTCCAGGTGACCGTTGGAGGAGAAGATCTCCTGGTCGATCCACTGGGCGAGGTCCCGGTCGTTCCCGTCGTCGGCCATGGTGGCGTCCGGCGCGAGCAGCGCGAGGAAGGCCTCGCGGTCGTGGGCGTTGACGGCGGCGACGAAGGCGCGGACGGCCGGGTCGCTGAGTCGCGTGGTCTGAATCGTCATGGCGGCAGCGTCACACCACCCCCTCGCCCCCGCCACCCGGCCCGGCGACCGGCCCAGCCGCCGGCCCAGCCCTGGCGCACCACCCGAACGGCGCCCGCGGCGGGCCCGCGCGGCGCGGGCGGGTGACGGTGGGGAGGTGAGCCGCCGTCTGCGAGGAGTCGACGTGAACTGTTATGACCGGCGTGACCTGGGGCTGCTGCTGCTCCGCCTGGGCACCGGCGGTGTGCTGGCCGCGCACGGTGCGCAGAAGCTGCTCGGCTGGTTCGGCGGCGGCGGCATCGAGGGCACCGGCCAGGCCATGGAGGCCATGGGCTACGCGCCGGGCCGGGCCAGTGCCACCGCGGCGGGACTGGCCGAGGCCGGGGGCGGGACGCTGCTGGCGCTGGGCCTGGCCACACCGGCCGCGGGCGCGGCGGCGGCCGGAGCGATGGTGGGCGCGGCGGCGGTGCACGCCCCCAACGGCTTCTTCGCCATGGCCGGCGGCTACGAGTACGCGGCCTCCCTCGGTCTGACGGCCGCCGGGCTCGCGGTCGCGGGCCCCGGTCGCCTCTCCCTGGACCACGTGCTCGGCCACGCGGTCAACCGGAACTGGATGGTCCCGGCCGCGTTCGCGGCGACGGCGGCGGCCACGGCGGTCGTCGTGGGGGCACGCAACAAGCGGGTGCGCAAGGCCGCCGAGGGACAGCAGGAACCGCTGTTCGACTGACGTACCGCCCCCGCGCCGTGGCAGGCTGCCCGGCATGAACGCCGACCGCGAGGACACCCCCGCAGACCTCTGGACCACCGTCGACGCCCTGTGGAAGTGGCTGGAGGCGGACCAGCCCGTCGGCGGCAGGGAGGGCCTGCTGCTGCGCATGCTGAAGCTGTCCGAGGAGGTGGGCGAGGTGTCCGAGGCGGTGATCGGCGCGACCGGCCAGAACCCGCGCAAGGGCGTCACCCACACGTGGGACGACGTCGAGGCGGAGCTGTGCGACGTCGTGATCACGGCCCTGGTGGCGCTGCGGACCCTGACGCCCCGGGCACGGGAGGTGTTCGGACGGCACCTGGAGCGGGTGGCGGTGCGGTCGCTGGGGACGCCGGACGCCTGAACGCGGCGGAGCCCGGCGTGTCGCGGGCCGGCGAAGCCGCACACCGCCCTCGCCGGACCTGCCGAGGGCCCCGTGGCACGGCGGTGGTCCGCCGTGCCACGGGGCCGGGTGCGGGCTCAGCCCGCGGTGCAGGAGACCGTCGGCCAGGTCCAGTTGCCGTTGGCCTGGATGGTGGCTCCCCAGGTGCCGCCGCTGCCGTTGGACTTGGCGGTCAGCACCTGTGCGCTCGGGTAGCTCGCGTTGACGTTCCAGGTGGACAGGACCCTGGCCGGGGACGGCACGTTCATCGTCACCGTCCAGGCACTGGCCCCGCTGACGGACACGTCGAGGTTGTACCGGTCCCCCCACCGCTGCCCGGCGGACAGGGTCGCGGTACACGTACCGCCGCCACCTCCTCCGCCACCACCGCCGCCGCCACCGTCGGGGGCGACCGCCCGCCCGGTCTGCGGCGAGATCATGCCGGCGCACAGGCCCTTGCCGGCCAGGGTCTGCGCGATGCGCGGGATCGCCGCGAGCGTGTTGGCGGGCCAGTCGTGCATGAGGACGACCTGGCCGTTGCCCAGCCGTGAGACGGCCTGCACGATCGCGTCGGTGCTCGCGTTGTTCCAGTCCTGCGTGTCGACGTCCCAGATCACCTCGGTCAGCCCGTGCCTGGCCTCGACCGACCGCAGCGTGGCGTTGGTCTCGCCGTACGGCGGGCGGAACAGCTTCGGCGTGCCACCGCCCGCGTTCGCGATGGCCGCCTGGGTCCGGGAGATCTCGGAGTCCATCTGCGCCTGACTCAGCTGGGTCATGTGCGGGTGGGTGTAGCTGTGGTTGGCGACCCACATGCCGGCGTCGACCTGGGCCCGGACCAGGGACGGGTTCTGGGCCGCGTACTGGCCCTGGTTGAACATGGTGGCCCGCAGGCCGTTCCGCTTGAGCGCGTCGAGCAGGGCCTGAGTGGTGCCGGAGGGGCCGTCGTCGAAGGTGAGCCCGACGTAGCCGTTGCAGGCGGCCGCCCGCGCCGGGGCGGCGTCGGCGGCGGCGGTGCCCGCGACGGCCAGGGCGGCGACGGACACCGCGGTGACCAGGGAACGCCCTGAGGGGCGGGGTCTGGTGCGCATGGGAAGGGGTCCTCCTCTCCTCGTGTCCGGGGTCAGCCCGCGCTGCAGGAGACCGACGGCCAGGTCCAGTTGCCGTTGGCCTGGATGGTGGCGCCCCAGTTGTTGCCGCTGCCGTTGGACTTGGCGGTCAGGGTCTGGGCGCTGGGGTAACTGGCGCTGGTGTTCCAGGTGGACAGCACCTTCGCCGGTGAGGGCACGTTCATCGTGACGGTCCAGTTGCTGGCCCCGGTGACCGAGACGTCGAGGTTGTAGCGGTCGTCCCACTTCTGCCCGGCGGACAGGGTGGCGGTGCAGCCACCGCCACCACCGCCGCCGCCACCACCGGAACCGGTGCCCCCGACCGTGATGTCGGAGCTGCCGCTGCTCTGGTATCCCTCGGTGGCCATGATCATGTAGTAGCTGAAGTTGCCCAGCGGCATCCCGGCCCGCGACCACGCGTCGAAGTGGTTGCCGGTGGTGATGGTGCCGCCGGTCCGCTTGGACTGACGCACGCTCCAGTACTGGTCGAAGGTGCGGGTGCCCTCGACGGAGGGCGCGTTGTAGCGGGTGGTCTTGTAGATGTCGTAGGTGCCCCCGTCGGTGGTCACGGTGCCCTTGAACTCACCCGTGGGCCGGTAGGTGCCCCAGTTGTCGACGATGTAGTACTCGACGAGCGGGTTCGACGTCCACCCGTAGAGGGTCAGGTACGCGTTGCCGGACGGGTTGAAGGTGCCCGAGTACTGCACGGTCCTGCGCCCGCCGTTGCTCCAGCCCTTGCCGGCGACGAAGTTGCCGGTGTTGCGCCAGGAGGTGCTGTACTGGCCGCCGGACCCCATGTCCATGGAGACGGTGCCCTGGCTGTCGGTCCAGAACGAGTAGTAGTAGCCGTTGTTGGTGCCCTCCTGGTTGGTCGTGACGACCGTGCCGGCCTGGGCGGTGCCCGGCAGCATCAGCGCCGCCAGGGCGGCCAGGGCGACGGCCCACGCACTTCTGACGAGGAGCGTCGCGAAAGCGCCTCTGCGGCGCTTCGGTTGCACGAGCACGTTCATGACGGTGCTTCCTCTCCTGCGGGGTTCGACAACGGCGCCAGTGTTGGCCTGTACACGACCACCGTCAACAGTTTCGGTCAATATTTCGAAACTGTCGGCTCCGGCGTCAGCGCACCACCCTGCCTCTCTCCGCAGCTCACACCTGCCATACCGCTCGTCAACGCCCAGCCTCACCACACCGTCAGAACCATTGATCAGAAATCATGTCCCGGCAGTTCGAAAGTTTCGACGGTCAGCGTCGATGGGGTGGGGGGAGGATGTCGAGGGTGGCCTCACGCGCTTCCGCGGCCACGTGGACCGGCGCTCGGGGAATGCCACCGACGCGCGCGCTCTCGGACGGCCGGCCGGCGCACACCCGCTTGAGGCGGCAGACGAGTCGGGCTGTACGCCGGGTTCTGTTCCGGCGGGTCCTCGCGGGCCCGCCGGCGACGGCCATCCATCTAGGACCGGCGTTGCCACCGGCCTCCAGCGGTCTACCCGCGGACTCGGGCGGGCAGCCCTCGAACGTCCGCGCAGAAGCACCGGGGTGCTTCCTTCTTGACCTTGCTCCGGGTGGGGTTTACCTAGCTGCCCAGGTCGCCCTGGGCACTGGTGGTCTCTTACACCACCGTTTCACCCTTACCCGGGACCGGAGTCCCGGGCGGTCTGCTTTCTGTGGCACTGTCCCGCGGGTCACCCCGGGTGGCCGTTAGCCATCACCCTGCCCTGTGGAGCCCGGACGTTCCTCGGGAAGTCCCGTGAGGGTCTTCACGCGGCCGTCCGCCCGGCTCGTCTGCCGTGTCGACCATGGTACCGGGCGCGCGCCACACCCCGGTCCCTCGGTCGCCGCCGGCTCGGTGATCTCCGCCGGAGCCGCCGTCGCCGCCGGAGCCACGGTCCCCGCCGACGTCGCGGTCGCCCCTGGTGTTGCCGCCGGTGTCGCCGCCGGTGTCGTCGGCGCCCCCGGTGTCACGGTCGTCGTCGCCGTCGGTCCCGTGGACGCCGTCGCCAGGACCGAGCCCGTGAGGATCAGGGCGAAGGCGGCGAGGACGCCGGGCGTGAGGGACTCGTCCAGGAAGACGGCGCCCGCGGCGACGGCGATCGCCGGGTTGACGTACGTGATGACGGACGCACGGGTCGGGCCCACCTCCTTGATCAGTTCCAGGAAGGCGACGAAGGCGATCGCCGTGCAGATCACGCCGAGGCCCGCCAGCGCCGCGATCACCTCGCCGGAGGGCAGGGCGTCCGGGCGGCCCGCGACGGCGGCGGGGGCGTAGACGAGGGCCGCGAGGGTGAGGCAGGCCGCCGTGAGGTGGAGGGAGGGGACGTCCTTCAGGTGGCGGGCGGCGATGAGCGGGGCGGTGGCGTAGCCCAGCACCGTCACCAGCACCTCGGCGAGGGAGCGGACGTCGCCGCCGGTCAGGTGCGGGACGGTGAGGACGGCTACGCCGGCCAGGCCCACGGCGAGGCCGGTCAGCCGCCGGGCGCCCAGGTGTTCCGCGGAGCCGAAGCAGCGGGCCAGGGCCACGCCGACGATCGGCACGCCCGCGATCAACAGGCCCGCGGTGGAGCTGGACAGGTGGCGTTCGGCGTCGGTCAGGGTCCACCAGGGGCCGATGATCTCGATGACGGCGAAGGCCAGGAGGGGCTTCCAGTGTGTTCGTACGGTCCCGAACAGGTTGCCCTTGCGCAGGGCGAAGGGGAGGAGGAGCGCGGCGCCCAGCGCACAGCGGGTGAACACCACTCCGGACGGGGACACCTCGTCCACCGCCACCTTGATCATCAGGTAGGGGACGCCCCAGACCACTCCCATCAGGGAGAACAGAAACCAGCCGCGTGCAGTCATGCGGCGAGTCTCATTCTCCTTCGGGGGTGCCGTCTTGAACGCTGTTGCGGTATGCCGCCGGGGTCACGCCGAGGACCCTGCGGAACCAGCGGGTCAGGTGGGCCTGATCGGCGAAGCCCACCAGTGCCGCCGCCTCGGCCGGGCGCAGGCCCGCGTCCAGGAGCCCGCGCGCCCTGGCCACCCGGTGCTGGGCGAGCCAGGCGTACGGCGGTATCCCCGCTGCCGTACGGAAGGCGCGCAGGAGCTGGTAGCGGGACAGGCCGAGGTCGGTGGCGAGCGCGGCCAGGGACGGCGGGGCGAGGAGTTCGTCGGCGAGGCGGTCGCGTACGGCGCGGGCGATGCGGTCGGCGCCGGGAACGGTGTCGTCGGTCGCACGGGCCGTGGAGTGGCGGCGGGCGAGGGCCGTGAGCAGCCAGGGGAGGCGGGACTCCGCCTCCAGGGGGTCGGGGCGGCGGGTCAGGTCCGTGTGCGCGGCGTGCAGGGCCGCGGCGAGTTCCGGATCGTCGAGGACGGGTTCACGGAAGTGCGGGAGGGCCGCGGCGCGTGTGCCGTCGGCGAGGAGGGGCGGGGCCGCGTACAGGGCGCGGTACGAGTAGCCCTCGGGGGCGGCCGGGCCGCCGGTGTGCACCTCGCCCGGTTCCAGGACGACGATGGAACCCGGTCCGGAGTGGATGTGCCCGCCCCGGTAGGCGATGACCTCCAGGCCGCCGACGGTGACGCCGACCGTGAACTCGTCGTGGGCGTGCGGGGCGTAGACGTGGCGGTCGAAGCTGGCGGTGAGGAGGTCGAGGGGCGGGCCGTCCGTTCCCAGCCGGGCCCTGGTCCACCGTGCCTGTTCGCGCGCGTCCACCGCCTGCCACCCCCTGCCCCCACGGGATCAGAGGAAGTCGGCGGTGTCCAGCTCGACGTCGAAGGGGGGTCGGCTGATCACCTGTCCGAGAGATCGGGCACCGTTCCCTCGATCGTGGCACACGATCCCGCCCGCCGTCCGAAGCCGGAGCCACGCCGCTTGACCCTGTCGCGACGTCAACGTTTCGACTGGGGCCATGCGCATCGGAGAACTCGCCGACGCCGTCGGCGTCACCACGCGGACCGTGCGGCACTACCACCACCAGGGCCTGCTGCCCGAACCGGAGCGGCTGGCCAACGGATACCGGACGTACACCCTGCGGCACGTCGTCGTGCCGGCCCGGATCAGGCGGCTGACCGAGCTGGGGCTCGGGCCGGCGGAGGTGCGGGACGTGCTCGCGGACGAGGCCGGGAAGGATCTCGCCGAGGTGCTGGCGGAGCTGGACGCGGACCTGGCACGGCAGGAGGCGGCGATCCGGGAACGCCGGGTGCGGCTGCGGGCGACGCACGAGACGGCGGGCGGGGAGCTGAACCTCGCCGTGGGCCTCCAGACCTCCGTCACCGTCGAGCTGACCGAGCCCGTCGTCCACGTCGGCTTCTTCGGGCGGCGGCGCGAGGTGCGTGTCGTGCGCTGTCACGCCGACGGCCCCGCAGCGCTCGTACGGGCCGTCGACCAGGCACGCGAGGGGTACGCCGTACCCTGAGCGGGGGCCCGACAGCTCGATCCGAAGGAGTACGCGTGCTTGTCCTGCTGCCGCCGTCCGAGGGGAAGGCCGCGTCCGGCCGCGGTGCGCCGTTGAAGCCGGAGTCGCTGTCCCTTCCGGGGCTGACCCCCGCCCGGGAGACCGTCCTCGGTGAGCTGGTTGAGCTGTGCGCCGGTGACGAGGAGAAGGCGCGCGAGGTGCTCGGGCTGAGCGAGGGGCTGCGCGGCGAGGTCGCCAAGAACGCGGAGCTGCGGACGGCCGGTGCGCGTCCGGCCGGGGAGATCTACACCGGTGTGCTGTACGACGCCCTGGACCTGGCCTCGCTCGAACCGGCCGCCAAGCGGCGCGCGGCCCGGTCGCTGCTGGTCTTCTCGGGGCTGTGGGGTGCGGTGCGGGTGACCGACCGTATCCCCTCCTACCGCTGCTCGATGGGTGTGAAGCTGCCCGCGCTCGGGGCCCTGGGCGCCTACTGGCGTGCGCCGATGGCCGAGGTGCTGCCCGAGGCCGCCGGGGGCGGGCTGGTGCTGGACCTGCGCTCGTCGGCGTACGCGGCGGCCTGGAAGCCCACGGGCGAGGTCGCCGGGCGGACGGCGACCGTGCGGGTGCTGCACGCGCCGACCCGGAAGGTGGTCAGCCACTTCAACAAGGCGACCAAGGGGCGGATCGTCCGGAGTCTGCTGGCGGCCGGGATCGCGCCCGAGGGGCCCGCCGAGCTGGTGGAGGCGCTGCGGGACCTCGGCTACGAGGTGGAGGCCGAGGCGCCCGCGAAGGCGGGGAAGCCGTGGTCGCTGGACGTGCTGGTGGCGGAGGTCCACTGAGCGGACCGGCCCTGTGTTGCACATGACGCAACGCGCGTTGCGCATACTGCTGGGCGGCGGCACGATGAGGGCATGAGCTCACCGCTGCCCTCCTCCCCCGCCGTCTCGGTCCTGGACCTCGCCCCCGTCGTGCCCGTCGTGGTGATCGACGACCTCGCGGACGCCGTGCCGCTCGCCCGTGCGCTGGTCGCCGGCGGGCTGCCCGCGATCGAGGTCACGCTGCGCACGCCGGTCGCCGTCGACGCGATCCGCGCGATCGCCGCCGACGTACCGGGCGCGGTGGTCGGCGCGGGCACGGTCATCACGCCGGAGCAGGTCGACGAGGTCGTGGCGGCCGGGGCGCGGTTCCTGGTCAGCCCGGGGTGGACGGACACGCTGCTGGACGCGATGCGGGGGTCCGGGGTGCCCTTCCTGCCGGGGGTGTCGACCACGTCCGAGGTGGTGGCGCTGCTGGAGCGCGGGGTGCGGGAGATGAAGTTCTTCCCGGCCGAGGCCGCGGGCGGCACCGCCTACCTCAAGGCGCTCGCCGCCCCGCTGCCGCAGGCCCGCTTCTGCCCGACCGGCGGCGTCGGGCCGGGCTCCGCCCCGGAGTACCTCGCCCTGCCCAACGTCGGCTGCGTCGGCGGCAGTTGGATGCTGCCGAAGGACGCGGTGGCCGGCCGCGACTGGGCTCGGGTGGAGCGGCTCGCCCGTGAGGCGGCGGCGCTCAGCGCAGGTGGGACGTGTCGTTGAACAGCCGTACGCTCGCGCCGCCGTCCGCGTAGTACGCCACCGCCGACAACGACGCCGCCGACAGCTCCATGCGGAACAGCGACTCGGGCGGGGCGCCCAGGGCCAGCCGCACGAACGTCTTGATCGGCGTCACGTGGGAGACCAGCAGCACCGTGCGGCCCGCGTACGCCGCGACCAGCTTGTCGCGGGTGGCGGCGACCCGGGCGCCGGTCGCCGCGAAGCTCTCGCCGCCGCCGGTCGGTTCCGCGTCCGGGGAGGCCAGCCACGCGTTCAGGTCGTCGGGGTACCGCTCGCGGACCTCGCCGAAGGTGAGCCCCTCCCAGGCGCCGAAGTCGGTCTCCCGCAGGCCCTCCTCGACCGTGACCTCCAGACCGAGGCGGGCGGCGACGATCCCGGCGGTCTCCCGGGTGCGGGCCAGGGGCGAGGCGACGACCGCCTGAACGGTGCCGCGCCGGGCGAGGCTCGCGGCGACCTTCTCGGCCTGCTCCCGGCCGACGGCCGACAGGGACGGGTCGCTGCCGCCGCTCCCGGAGAACCGCTTCTGCGGCGTCAGGGGCGTCTCCCCGTGCCGGAGCAGGACGAAGGTGGCGGGGGCGCCCATGTCGGGGGGTCCCCAGCCGGGGGAGGCCACGGTCTTGGCGGCCCGTACGTCGGCCGTTGCGGCGGCTACGGACACGGCGGTGTCCGGCACGGACGTGTCCGGCACGGACGTGTCCGGCACGGACGTGTCCGCGGCGGCGTCGGCGGCAGCGTCCGACATCGCGGCGGTGGACGCGGCCAGGGTGCCGGCACCGGGAGCGGCGTCGACAGCCGGTGCCTCGGCGACGACCGGTACCTCGCCCGCGGCCGCCGCGCGGGCGTCGCCGGCGTCCAGCTCCGCCGTGGACCCGGACGGCGACCACCGTTCGCCCCGGGCTCCCGCGTCCATCGCCTCGTTGGCCAGGCGGTCGGCGTGCTTGTTGCTCGCGCGGGGCATCCACTCGTACGTCACCCGCCCCGGCGGGAAGACGCGCGCCGCCTCGGCCGCCAGCGGCTTCATGTCGGGGTGCTTGATCTTCCAGCGGCCCGACATCTGCTCGACGACGAGCTTGGAGTCCATCCGGACCCGGACGGTCGCGTCCGGGTCCAGCTCCCTCGCCGCGCGCAGGCCGGCCAGCAGGCCCCGGTACTCGGCCACGTTGTTCGTGGCGACCCCGAGGTGGTCGGCGGCCTCGACGAGGGTCTCCCCCGTCACCGCGTCCAGCACCACGGCACCGTAGCCCGCGGGTCCCGGGTTCCCCCGTGAACCGCCGTCGGCCTCGACGACGAACTCCCGCGCGGGAGCGGCCGGACCTGCCACCGCGTCTCCCACCGGACCGGCCCCCTACAGCCCGGAGTCCGCCGTGCGCACCAGGATGCGGCGGCAGTTCTCGCAGCGTACGACCGTGTCGGGCGCCGCGGAGCGGATCTCGCTCAGCTCGGTGATCGCCAGCTCCTGGCGGCACCCCTGGCAGCTGCGCTGGTACAGCTTGGCCGCGCCGACGCCGCCCTGCTGCCCGCGCAGCTTCTCGTAGAGCTTCAGCAGGTCCTCGGGGACCGAGCCCGCGACGACCTCGCGCTCCTTGGTGACGGAGGCCGCCTCGGCGTCCAGCTCCTCGACGGCCGCGTCCCGGCGCGCCGTGGCGTCGTCGATCTTGCCCTGCACGGAGCCGACCCGCTCGGTCAGCTCGGCGACCCGCTCCTGCGCGGACTCGCGGCGCTCCATCACCTCCAGGACGACGTCCTCGAGGTCGCCCTGCCGCTTGGCGAGGGAGGCGATCTCGCGCTGGAGGTTCTCCAGGTCCTTCGGGGAGGTGACGGCGCCCGAGTCGAGGCGCTCCTGGTCGCGGGTGGCGCGCCGGCGCACCTGGTCCACGTCCTGCTCGGCCTTGGTCTGCTCGCGGGAGCAGTCGCTCTCCTCGGTCTGCGCGGCCACGAGCAGGTCGCGCAGCTGGGTGTGGTCCTTGGTCAGCGACTCGATCTCGGCGTGCTCGGGCAGGGACCTGCGCTTGTGCGTGAGCTGCTGGAGACGGACGTCGAATGCCTGGACGTCCAGCAGTCGGATCTGGTCGGCGGGCGCGGCTTTCAGTTGGGGGCTCCCATTGCGTCGGAGGTCGGGGTGGACGCCGCATGGGCGGTCCAGGGGTCGGTGACCGTCTTGGAGACGTGGACCCTGAGGTCCCAGCCGTTCCGGTCGGAGATCTCGTCGAGCTGGGCCGCGCCCAGCTCGCACCAGGGCCACTCGGTGGCCCAGTGCGCCGCGTCGAGCAGCGCGAGAGGACTGTGGGCGCGGTCCGCGAGGAACTCGGACGCGGGGTGGTGGCGCAGGTCGGCGGTGAGGAACGCGTCGACGCCGGCCGCCCGCACGTGGGCGAAGAGGCTGTCGCCGGAACCGCCGCTGACGGCGACCGTGCGGACGGTGGCCTCCGGGTCGCCGGCCACCCGGATGCCCTGCGCGGTGGCGGGCAGCCGCTCGGCGGCGCGGGCGGCGAACTCGCGGACGGTCAGCGGGTGGTCCAGCTCGCACACCCGGCCGAGGCCCCGGCGGCCCTCGGGGTCGCCGGCATCCGGCACCAGGGGCCGCACGACCCGCAGGTCGAGCGCGCCGGCCAGGGCGTCGGAGACGCCGGGGTCGGCGGTGTCGGCGTTGGTGTGGGCGACGTGCAGCGCGATGTCGTTCTTGATGAGCGTGTGCACCACGCGGCCCTTGAAGGTGGAGGCCGCCACCGTCGTCGTCCCCCGCAGATACAGCGGGTGGTGGGTGACGAGGAGGTCGGCGCCCAGTCCCACCGCCTCGTCGACGGTCTCCTGGACCGGGTCGACGGCGAACAGGACCCGGGAGACCTCCTGGTCGGGGTCGCCCACGACGGTGCCGACCGCGTCCCAGGACTCGGCCCGCTCGGCGGGCCACAGGTTCTCCAGCGCGGCGATGACTTCTGACAGACGGGGCACGAACGCAAGGCTACCTGGCCGTTCTGCGCCGTCCTACCGGCAGCGTGCCCCCGCGGCCGGCCCGGTCCGGCACAGCACACCAGGTGTCCGCCTCTCAGGCGAATCGTTCCTGTGCCACACGTTTGTGTGACGGTGACGGCCGCCGGTGCCCCGCCCGTGCGTGCGATAACTAGCTTCGTCGCCGGAGGTGACCGAACGATGACAGCCTGTGCTATCGAGCCTTCGGCGGACCCCGGGAGCGACGACCCTCCCCGGGCGGGCTGCAGCATCGCCGCGGAGGGCGCCTACGCCGCGCGGCTCGCCCGGAGCGGGGACTCCTGGTACCCGGAGCGCTGGACCCTGGACGGCCCCGAGCCGTACGCGGTGCCGCTGCCGGGCAACCAGCCGGAGGAACCCGGTACCGAGGTGCAGCCGATGGGCGACGGGCGGGTCCTGGTGCACCGCACGGCGGCGGGCCGGCACCTCTTCTCCCTCCTGTATCCGACCGGACCCTGCACCGGTGAGCTGCCGCTCGGCGCCATCGAGTGCCCGGCGGACACCACCCGCCTGCGCCTGCTGCCGCCGGCCCCGGGCGGCGAGCGGGCGTACGCCCTGGCCGTCGGCCCGCGTTCGACGGTGCTGTGGCAGGTCGCGGGCGGCGCCTTCGGGCCCGAGCGGGTCGCCGAGGTCCCCGGCCGCTGCTCGGGCGGGGCGTGGCTGGACCGTACGGGCCGGATACTGGCCGTGGACCGGGAGACCGGGGGGCGCACCAAGGCGGTCGTGGTGGACCTGGAGCGGGACGGCGAGGTGTCGCCGCTGCTGCAGATCGCCGCGGACAGCGACGACCGGATACTGCTGGCCGACCCGGACAGCGGCCTGGTGCTGATCCGCTCCGACGCACCCTCCCCGGGCCGGGGACGGCTCGGCTGGGGCGTGCTGGGCAGCACGCTGCCGGTGCGCTTCCCGGAGTGCCTGCGGCTGACGGACTGCGTGGTGACGCCGTTCGCGATCCAGCCGGGCCAGGCGCTGACGCCGGAACGCTGCGCGGTGGCGCTGCGCGTGGACGGCGCGTTCGGGAGCTGGGTGGGGGTGTGGCGGCCGGCCGAACGGGAGGTGCGGCATCTGCCGGCACCCGAGGGGTGGCTGGCGGGGGCCGGGCTGTGGACCGCGGACGGGGAGCTGCGTCTGCCGTGCGCCACACCGCAGTCGCCGTGCGCGGTGGCACGGCTGGCGCCCGACACGGGCGGCGGACGGGCCGGGGACGCGGAGGATTCCGCTCCGCACGAAACGGACGGATCGGCCGCCTCCGACGGCCCCGGTGAACCGGACGGGCCGGACACTTCGGCCGCCCCGGCCCCCGCCCCGCCGCGTCCCGTTCCGCTGCAACAGGCCCCTCTGGCACGGCGTGTAACAAAGTAGTGCCGGTCGGCATGGCCGCCTGGATTCGGGCCGAGGTGTGCCGGTTACACTCGCCCGGCTGTAGGAAAGAAGATCATGTTGACGGGGTGAATTTCTTCCGATGAACGACGCCAGCACGACCCAGCCCATGCAGGCCGACGGCGCCGACGTCACCGAGACCGGGACCGGCCACGGCAGGCACCGGGGAGCTGTCTCCGGTCAGGACGGCGCGGCGGTCCCGCGGGGCCGCCACCGCAAGCCGGCCGAGGACAGGGAAACGGCCGCCTGACGGTACGGACCGCAGTCACGGCAAGCGGCCCCGGCCCCGTTCGTCACAGCGACGGGCGGGGCCGGGGCCGTCACCCGTACCGGACGACGGTGTCGGCGAGGACGGGGACGTCACCCCTGTCGACGGCGCTCACGGCCACCCGCACCGAGCCGCCGCCGTCCTCCCCGGCGGACCGCCACATGCGCACCCGCAGCGTCTCGCCCGGGTGGACGACCCCGGCGAAGCGCGTGCGGTACTCGCGCACCCGGTTCACGTCGCCGTCCAGCAGGGTGTCGACGACCGTCTTGAGGGTGCTGCCGTAGGTGCACAGCCCGTGCAGGACGGGCCGGTCGAAACCGGCGCGCGCGGCGAACTCCGGGTCGGCGTGCAGGGGGTTCCAGTCGCCGGAGAGCCGGTGGAGCAGGGCCTGGTCCTCGCGTACGGGCACCTCGGCCGTGTGGTCCGGTGGCTCGGCGGGCGGCGGCGCCGGGCGCCCGGACGGTCCCCGCGCACCGCCCCACCCGCCTTCCCCGCGTACGAAGATCTCGGCCTCGTCCGTCCACAGGGGCCCGTGCGCGTCGGTGACCTCGGTGCGCAGGACGAGGACGGCCGCCGTGCCCTTGTCGTACGCGGCGACGAGGCGTGCGGCCGCGCTCGCCCGGCCCCGCACCGGTAGGGCCCGGTGCAGGCGCAGGTACTGCCCGCCGTGCAGGACCCGCGCGAGGTCGACGTCGACACCGGGCGTGGACAGGCCGCCGATGACTCCCGGCGGCCCCCCGCCCGCGACCGTCGCGAAGCTCGGCAGGACGTGCAGCCGGGACTCCAGGGTGTAGCGCAGCTCGCGGGGGTCGGTGGCGGGACGGCCGGCGCCGATGCCGAGGTGGTAGAGCAGGACGTCCTTGTGGTCCCAGGCGATCTCGCGCACGCGGGGTGCGGCGGCGAGCGCCTCGGCTGCGTCGATGGGCACGGCTCTCCTGTCACCTCGGGCTCACGGCAGTCACGGCAGTCACGGCAGTCGCGGCAGTCACGGCAGTCACGGCAGTCACGGCAGTCACGGCAGTCACGGCAGTCAGACCGTACGGGACGCCGGCCGCGTAGGACATTTGTCCTCCCGAACCCCGGACAACCGCATCTGCCGCCCCCACCGGCCGCTCCGTAGCGTCGTGCGTATGACACGAACACACGGCGACCTCCCGCGCGGGAGCGCCCCGGACCGGACGTCCGCCGCCACGGGACACGTGCCGCCTCCAGGTGCGATTCTCGTAGTGACGGCGTGGCTGCCGGCGTGCGGGACGCGAGGGCGCGACGGACAGCGACGGACCCGGAGAGGAGCCGACGGCCGATGACCCGGACACGAGGGCGACTGCGCGGGATCTCGTGCCGCCTGGACGCATGGCAGCTGGCGCGGGAGTCGTGGGACGGCGGACGTGCCGACGGCGAGCGGGCCGACGGTGGGCGTGAGGAACGGATCGGGCCACCGCCCACCGGCTTCACCCTCCTGCCCTGGCTGCTGCTGGGCCTCGGCAGCCTCGCGAACATCTTCCAGGGCCGGACCTCCGACCCCTGGATCAGCGGTCTGGGCCTGCTCGTCTTCAACTCCCTCTACATCTACGTGACCTTCCGCTCCTTCGACAGGGAGCGGCGCGAGTCGCCGTCCACGCGTCTGGCGCTCGTCGCCATGGCCCTGGTGACCTGCGCGCTGGCCCTGGCCTACGGCGGGACCTGGCTGCTCTTCTTCCCGCTGCTCGGCCTGGCCGCCGGTGCGGCGCTGCGCGGCCGGTGGCTGGGGCGGTGGGGCTGGTCGCTGGCGGCCCTGGGGGGTGCCGTGGCCGGCGTCAAGGACGGCTGGGGCGGCCTGAACATCGCCTACGGGACCTTCCTGTCGACGATGGTGACGGCCGCGATCCTGAGCCTGTCCGACGCCGTACGGCAACTGCGCGCCGCCCGCGAGGAACTCGCGACCCGGGCGGTCGCGGAGGAGCGGCTGCGCTTCTCCCGGGACCTGCACGACCTGCTCGGCCACACCCTCTCCGTGATCGTGGTCAAGTCGGAGGCGGCCCGTCGGCTGGCCTCCCGCGACCTGGACGCGGCCCTGACCCAGATCACCGACATCGAGTCGGTCGGCCGCCAGGCGCTGACCGAGGTCCGCGAGGCGGTCACCGGCTACCGCGAGGGCAGCCTCGGCACCGAACTGGACCGGGCCCGCTCGGCGCTGACCGCCGCGGACATGGAACCCGTGGTCCACCACTCCGGCCCGCCGCTGCCTCCGCGGGCCGAGGCGCTCCTCGGGTGGGTGGTGCGGGAGGCGGTCACCAACGTCGTACGGCACAGCGGTGCGAGCCGGTGCGAGATCGCCGTGTCGGGCAGTACGGAGCACGTCCGGCTGACGGTCACGGACAACGGTACGGGCGGTGACGGCCCCGCTCAGGGCCCCGGCACCGGACTGACCGGCCTGACGGAGCGCCTCGCCGCGGCCGGCGGCTCGCTGACCGCGGAGGTGGAGCCGCGGGGCGGTTTCACGGTGACCGCGCAGCTGCCCGTGGAGAGGGAGGGCGTGGCCGTGGGGGCGGTGGCGTAGAGGTGGGGGCGCGCCTCGGGGGCGGGGGACCGACGGCGCCGTGGCGGGGGGGCGATGTCGTGGGGGGTCGACGCTGGCGGGGAGCGCCGTGGCGGGGACGTGACGGGGGGGGCGAGGTCGTGGGGGGCGACGCTGACCGGGAACGCTGCTGTGGCGGGGAACAGCGCCGTGGCAGGGGACGGCTCCGTGACGGGGGGCGGCTCCGTGACGGGGAGCAGCGCCGTGGCCGGGAACGCTGCTGTGGCGGGGAACAGCGCCGTGGCAGGGGGCGGCTCCGCGACGGGGGGCGCTCCGTGACGGGGAGCAGCGCCGTAGCCGGGAACGCCGCTGTGGCGGGGAACAGCGCCGTGGCCGGGAACGGCTTCGTCGCAGGGGACGGCTCCGTGACGGGGACGGCTCCGTGACGGGGGACTCCGTGGCGGGGAGCGACGGCGGGCCCGGCGCCCCTACCCTTGCCCCGTGACCGACGAGACGCCCCGCGCCCGCCCCGTCCGCGTCCTCCTCGCCGAGGACCAGGGCATGATGCGCGGCGCGCTCGCGCTGCTGCTCGGGATGGAGGAGGACATCGAGGTCGTCGCCCAGGTGGCGGCCGGGGACGAGATCGTCGGCGCGGTGCTCGCGCACCGTCCGGACGTCGCGTTGCTGGACATCGAGCTGCCGGGCAGGAACGGCCTGGACGCCGCCGGTGAACTGCGGGAGCGGGCGCCGGACTGCCGGGTGCTGATCCTGACCACCTTCGGCCGCCCCGGGTACCTCCGGCGGGCCATGGAGGCCGGAGCCGCCGGTTTCCTGGTGAAGGACGGTCCCGTGGAGGAGCTGGCCGGCGCGATCCGCCGGGTGCTGGCCGGCGAGACGGTCGTCGACCCGGCGCTCGCCGCCGCCGCGCTCAGCGCGGGCCCCAGCCCGCTCACCGCCCGCGAGTGCGACGTTCTCAGGGCGTCCGCCGACGGCGCGACCGTCGCCGACATCGCGGCGGCGCTGCACCTCTCCGAGTCCACGGTCCGCAACTACCTCTCCGCGGCCATCGGCAAGACCGCCACCCGCAACCGCACGGAGGCGCTGCGCGAGGCCCGGCGCCACGGGTGGGTCTGACCCCACCCGGCCCGGCCACATATCCCGCGGCGACCCGCGCCACCCCGCGCCGACCCGCACCGCCCACCCCGGCTCGCCCCGCTCCGCCCCGGGGCCACCGCGAGGCCCTACGCCCGCGGCACGCCCTCTTCGCGCGGCTTCGCCGCCGGCAGCCAAGCCCACATCAGGGCCGCGCCCGCGACCAGCACCACCGCCGCCGTGCGGAACACCAGCGCGTACCCGTCCGTCAGCGCCGCGGGCCCGGCGTGCTCCCCCCCGGACCGGGACGCCGCGATCGTCGACATCACGGCGAGGCCCAGCGAACCGCCCATCGTCCGGGAGGTGTTGATCAGCCCGGAGACCAGTCCGGCGTCCCCCGCGGCGGCCCCGGAGACGGCCAGCGACGCCAGCGGAGTCGCCGCCAGCCCCGCCCCCAGCATCATCAGCACCCCGGGGATCATGATCGCGGTCACGTACGCCCCGTCCGCGGTCATCGTCGACTGCCAGCCGAAGCCGGCCGCCGCCACCAGCGTGCCCAGCACGGCCACGTTCCGGGCGCCGAGCGCCGGCATGAGGCGCGGTGCCGCCTTCGAGCCGAGGACCACCGCCAGCGAGCTGGGCACCAGGGCGAGACCGGCGTCCAGCGGGGAGTAGCCCAGCACGTTCTGCGCGTACAGCGTCATGAAGAACCACATCGAGAACATCGACGAGCCGGACACCAGCATCGCCGCGTTCGCCGACGCCACCGACCGCAGCCGCAGCAGTCCCAGCGGCATCAGCGGGGTCGCGGTGCGCGCCTCGACGAGCAGGAACAGCCCCAGCAGCGCGAGCCCGGCCAGCAGCGGCACCAGCGTCGCCACCGCCGTCCACCCCTCGGACTCGGTCCGGGAGATGCCGTAGGCCAGCGTGGCCAGTCCGGCGGTCACCAGGAGCGCGCCCGGCAGGTCGAGGCGCCGCCGCTCGCCGGCCCGGCTCTCGGTCAGCCACAGCGCGGCGCCGGTCAGCACCACCGCGCCCACCGGCACGTTGATCAGCAGCACCCAGCGCCACGACAGCCCGTCCACGAGGATGCCGCCCACCAGTCCGCCCGCGGCGCCGCCGCCCGCGCCCACGGCGGTCCAGGTCGCGATCGCCCGGGCCCGGGCCGCGCCCTCCGGCACCGCCGCGGTCAGGATCGTCAGCGTCGACGGCGCCAGCACCGCCGCCCCCAGCCCCTGCACGGCCCGCGCGGCCAGCAGCTGCCAGCCCTCCTGGGCGAGGCCGCCGCCGAGCGAGGCCAGCGTGAACAGCCCGAGCCCGACCAGGAACATCCGCTTGCGCCCGTACAGGTCGCCGGCCCGTCCGCCGAGCAGCAGGAACCCGGCGAAGCCGATGGCGTAGGCGTTGACCACCCATTGCAGCCCCTGCGGGCTCAGCCCGAGGTCGGCCCGCATCGACGGCAGGGCGACGTTGACGACGGAGACGTCGAGCACGACCAGGAACTGTCCGGCGCACGCGAGCGCCACGACGAGCCAGGTCGGTGGCGTACGGCGGGGGGATATCCGGGCGGTGGCGGCGGTACCGGTGGCTTCGAGCATGGGTGTCATGGTCTCAATGCGGGAGCACCCCTTGCATCGGTATTTGGTCCCCCGGCCGGTCCTAGGCCCTCGGACCCGAACGGCTCCCCGGCCCTCCGGCCCTCCGGCTCCCCGGCCCTCCGGCTCCCGAGGTGTCCTCGCAGCCGTCTCTCCCAAGAGAAGGTCAAGAATTCGTTAGGGACTCGAAGCAACGGAATAGTTGCCCGGGCGCACGAGGTTCAGTCAGCACACATCCCGCACCGATCTTCCCGACCCGTACGCGCCGCAACCCGGCCTGGAGGCCTCACTCAATGTCCCACACGACGACCGACGAGCCCGCCCGCACAGCGAGCGGGGCCACCGTCCCGGTGCTCGCTTTCGCGGGCATCGTCGTCGCGGTGATGCAGACCCTGCTCGTCCCGGTCATCAAGGACCTGCCCCGGCTCCTGGACACGACGCCCAGCAACGCCACCTGGGTCCTGACCTCCACCCTCCTCTCGGGAGCCGTGGCCACGCCCATCATGGGCCGGCTCGGCGACCTGTTCGGCAAGCGCCGCATGCTGATCGCCAGCCTGTCGGTGATGGTGGTGGGCGCGCTGGTCAGCGCGTTCACCGACGCCCTGCTCCCGATGATCGTCGGCCGTACCCTCCAGGGTTTCGCGATGGGCGCGATACCCCTCGGCATCGGCCTGATGCGCGACATGCTGCCCCGCGAGCGGCTCGGCTCGGCGATGGCGCTGATGAGCTCCTCGATCGGCGTCGGCGGCGGTCTGGCGCTGCCCGCCGCGGCCCTGGTCGCCCAGCACACCGACTGGCACGCCCTGTTCTACGGTGCCGCCGGCCTCGGTGTCCTCGCCATCGCGCTGACCCTGCTGGTCGTACCGGAGTCGCCGCTGCGCGCCAAGGGCTCCTTCGACCTGCCGGGCGCGCTCGGTCTCGCGGCCGGTCTGGTCCTCTTCCTCCTGCCGATCACCAAGGGCAGCGACTGGGGCTGGTCGTCGCCCACCACGCTGGGCCTGTTCGCCGCCGCCGCCGTGGTCCTGCTCCTGTGGGGCTGGATGGAGCTGCGCGTCGCGGCCCCGCTGGTCGACCTGCGCACCACCGCCCGCCGCGAGGTGCTGCTCACCAACCTCGCCTCGATCATGGTCGGCGTCGCCTTCTACGTCATCTCGCTCGTCCTGCCGCAGCTCCTCCAGCTGCCCTCCGAGACCGGTTACGGCCTCGGGCAGTCGATGGTCGTCGCGGGCCTGTGCGTGGCCCCGCTGGGCCTGACGATGATGTTCACCGCGCCGGTGTACGCCCGCCTCTCCGCCCGCTACGGCCCGCGGACCACGCTGATCCTCGGCCTGCTGATCATCGGGGTCGGCTACGCCGGCGGTCTCGGACTGATGAGCGCCGCCTGGCAGACCGTCGTCACCTCGGTGCTGATCGGCGCCGGTATCGGCCTCGCCTACTCCTCCCTGCCCGCGCTGATCATCGGCGCGGTCCCCGCCTCGGAGACGGGCGCCGCCAACGGTCTCAACACCCTGATGCGGTCCATCGGCACGTCGGTGTCGAGCGCCGTCATCGGCATGGTGCTGGCCAACACCGCGAACGACGTCGGCGGTGTCGCCGTCCCCACCATGCAGGGCTTCCGCGTCTCCTTCCTGATCGCGACCGCCGCGGTCGCCGCCGGTCTGGCGCTGGCCTTCTTCCTCCCCCGCCGCCGCCCGGCGACCACCACGCAGCTGCGCGCGAGCAGCGAGGAGGACGCGAACCTGGCCCGCGCCGAGCAGGCACTCGCCGGGGAGCCCGCGGCCGGCGACGCGCCGCTCGGTTTCCGCGGCCGGGTACTGACGGCCGACGGCTCTCCCGTGGCCCGTGCCAAGGTCACGCTGATCGACCGGCACGGCCGCCAGGCGGGCGCGACCCTCTCCGACGGTGACGGCGGCTACGCCCTCGCGGTCCCCGCCGGAGGCCCGTACGTCCTGGCCGCCCGCGCCGCGGGCCACGGTCCGCTCGCCCACTCCGCCACCCACACCGGCGGCGACCGGCCGGTCGACCTCGATCTGACCCTGCCGGGCGAGACGGTCTCCGCCTGACCCGCACCGCCTCGGCTGCCGCACCCCCTGTCGCTCCGCGCGGCAGGGGGTGCGGCAGCATAGGGCGCCGACACGCCGCACCACCCCGGCCCACCCGCACCACCACTCCGGGGGCCACCGGCACCGTCGCCCCTGCTCGCCCCGCACCCGCACCCGCACCCGCACCACCGAAAGGGACCCTCATGCCCGCGGCCCCCGCCCCCTCCGCCCTCGCCGCCTTCGAGGCGGCGAAGGGGTTCATGCCCGCGCACGAGGGCCTCGCGCTGTACACGGCGGCCGTGGAGGCCGGCCGGCTCGGGCTGCCGCTGCTGGAGGTCGGTACGTACTGCGGGCGTTCCACCGTCCTGCTCGCCGAGGCCGCCCGCCGGGCCGGGGTGACCGCGCTCACCGTCGACCACCACCGGGGCAGCGAGGAGCAGCAGCCGGGCTGGGAGTACCACGACCCGGAGACGGTCGATCCGGAACTGGGCGTGATGGACACCCTCCCCTCCTTCCGCCGCACCCTGCACCGGGCCGGTCTGGAGGAGCACGTGGTGGCCCTCGTCGGCCGCTCGCCCCAGGTCGCGGCGGTCTGGAACTCCCCCCTCGGCCTGGTCTTCGTCGACGGCGGCCACACCGACGAGCACGCAGGCGCCGACTACGAGGGCTGGGCGCCGCACGTGGCCGACGGCGGTCTGCTGGTCATCCACGACGTCTTCCCGGACCCGGCCGACGAGTTCACGGGCCAGGCCCCGTACCGCGTCTACCTCCGGGCCCTCGCGTCCGGCGCGTTCACCGAGGTCTCGGTGACCGACTCGCTGCGCGTCCTGCGGCGAACCGGCGCGGGGATCTGAGGACGCGGTCTAGAGTCGCTGCGTGTCGTACACAGGCCCGGACTTCGATCCACCCCAGCCCCGCCGTTCCCCGCTGCGCCGTCCGCTGACCGTGGCGATCGCCGCGCTCGTCCCCGGAGCGCTGCTCGGGTGGGGGGTGTACGCGGCGGTCGGCGGCCCGGACGGCGGCGGGGGCGGTGCGGACCGCGCGGCCGGCGAGCGGACGTCACAGGCACCGTCCTCCGACGCCGCCCCCTCCGCGACCGGCGACGCCAAGGCGCCGACGGGCTCCTCCCCTTCACCCACCGCCACGGCGAGGAAGCCGTCCGCCTCCGCCTCGAAGTCCGCGCCCGCCGCGGCGTCCGGCCCGCTCCGGGGCAAGGTCGTCGTCATCGACCCGGGACACAACCCGGGCAACTTCCGGCACACCGCCGAGATCAACCGCAAGGTGAACGTCGGCACGCACTGGAAGGAGTGCGACACGACCGGCACGGCCACCGACGCGGGCTGGCCGGAGGCGAAGTTCACCCTGGACGTGGCCCACCGGCTGCGCACGCTGCTCGAGAAGCAGGGCGCCACGGTGAAACTGACGCAGGACGACGACCGTTCGTACGGGCCCTGCGTGGACGAGCGGGCCCGGATCGGCAACGAGGCGCGCGCGGACGCCGCGATCTCGATCCACGCCGACGGGTCGGGCGCCGGCAACCGCGGCTTCCACGTGATCCTGCCCGGCACGGTGCACGACGGCGCCGCCGACACCCGTGCCATCGTCGCCCCGTCCGCGGAGCTCGGTGAGCGCGTCGCGGGCAACTTCGTCCGCGCCACGGGCAGCGCGCCCTCCAACTACGTCGGTGGCGGCACCGGTCTCGTCACGCGCACGGACCTGGGCGGTCTCAATCTGTCAACGGTTCCCAAGGTGTTCATCGAGTGCGGCAACATGCGCGACGGCGCGGACGCGGCGCTGCTGACCAGCGGCGCCTGGCGGCAGAAGGCCGCGCAAGGGATGTCTGAGGGAATCGTGAGTTTCCTGCGCGGGTAGCGATCAGCGCGCTGATCCCTGCGGACAGCCCCGATGTGCGGACGATAGTGTCATCCGTACGATGAGGGGCCACCCCCGCGCTTCACTCCGGAACCTGACGGCGACATGGTGACAGCGACGCCTCTACCGACGACGAGACGACCTACGAAGGACCTGAAGTGAATATCCGCTCCCTCACTCGAGGCGACGGCGTGGTGATCGGAGCAGCGGTGTTGCTGTTGATCGCGTCGTTCCTCGACATCTACTCGATCGAAGGTGCTCCGGACAGCGCCGACATCCCCAGCCTGTGGGGCAGTGGGTCGGTCGTCCTCGGTGTCGTCCTGGCGGGCGTCATCGGTGCCGCGCTCGTCGTCGTGGCGCGCGCTCTGCCGCAGCCCAGGAAGGTGGCGGGCCTCGACCTCGGCCAGTTCGGCGTCGCGTTCACGGTCTTCGCGGCCTGGTGCGCGCTGGGCAACATCTTCGACCCGGCCGGAGCCTTCGACAACGACGGGGGCGTGGACAACATCGGGGCCGGCCTGGGCCTGATCCTCGCCCTCATCGCCACCCTGGTCATGGCCGCCGCGGCCGTCGCCACCCCGCTGCTCCCGGCCCTCAAGGGCTCCCTGATCCCGGCCTCCCGTCCGGCCGCGCCGCAGCCCTACGGCGGCCAGCCGCAGGGTGGTTACGGCTACCCGGGCGCGCAGCAGCAGCCGTACGGCGGCCAGCCGGGGCAGCCCGGTCAGCCGGGTCAGCCGGGTCAGCCCTTCGGCGGTCAGCCCCAGCCGCACGCGGGTCAGCCGCAGCCGCAGGCCCCGCAGCCGCAGCAGGCGCAGGCGCAGCCGGCCGGGGACTTCTCGCCGTTCTGGTTCGCCGTGCCGGTACCGCGTCCGCTGTTCGCCGAGGACGGCTCCCCCACGCCGATCGCCGAGCTGGCGCCGGGCACCTGGTACCTGGCCGTCGAGCAGCGCGGCGCGAACCTGGTCGCCCAGACGCAGGACGGCCGCCGCGGCGTCCTCCAGGACACCTCGGGCATCCAGCGCGGCTGAGCCTCCGAGAAGCCTCGCGCTCGGCCCAACGGCCCCCCGTCCGGACCCGGTTCCGGAAGGGGGGCCGTTCGCACAGGTTTCCGTCGGGCTTCCGGGGCCATACGCAAGGCATGTCTAGATACCACGGATCCAGCTCCGCGGGCAGGGCCATCGCGGTCGTCGCGGACATCATGGCCCTCATCCTCGGCCTGTGGATACTGATGTACCTGTTGGACGCCAACCGGGGCAACGACCTGGTGCAGTTCGTCCATGACGCGGCCAACTGGCTCGCCGGCTGGTCCCGCGACCTGTTCACCTTCGACGAGGCGTGGGCGCGTGTCGTCGCCGGCTACGGTCTGGCCGCCGTGGTCTACCTCTTCGTCGGCCACGCCATCGCCGGCCGCGTCGGCCATCGCTGACCGCCCGCTCACCGCTCAGACGCAGCAGTCCGGGTCGAGGCCTCGGGGCAGGCGGTCGCCGGAGAAGACCTGGCAGGTCGCCTCGTGTCCGCCGAGCGCGGCCACGGCGAGGAGCACGGAGCCGGCCGTCCACGTGGTCAGTTCCCGCGGCCAGACGGCGTCGTCCTCGAAGACGTAGCCCGTCCAGTACAGGCCGCTGTCCGCGTCCCGCAGGTGCTGGATGGACTGGAGGATCTCCAGGGCGTGGTCGGACTCGCCCACCGCCCACAGGGCGAGCGCGAGTTCGGCCGACTCGCCTCCCGTGACCCACGGGTTGGGGACGACGCAGCGCACCCCGAGGTCCGGGACCACGAACCGGTCCCAGCTCTCCGCGATGCGGGACCTGGCCTCCGTGCCGGTCAGCGCGCCGCCCAGTACCGGGTAGTACCAGTCCATCGAGTAGCGGCCCTTGTCCAGGAACCGCTCCGGGTGGCGGCGGATGGCGTGCCGCAGCGCGCCCGCCGCCAGCTCCCAGTCGGGCTGCGGCTCTTCGCGCTGCTCGGCGATGGCCAGCGCGCAGCGCAGCGCGTGGTGGATGGAGGAACTGCCGGTCAGCAGCGCGTCGGTGGTGTCCGTGCCGTCGTCGTCGCGCCGCCAGCCGATCTGTCCGCCCGGCTGCTGGAGGCCCAGTACGAACTCGACCGCGGCGTGGACGACGGGCCACATCCGGTCCAGGAACGGGTCGTCGCCGGTGGCGAGGTGGTGGTGCCAGACGCCGACCGCGACGTAGGCGACGAAGTTGGTCTCCCGGCCGCGGTCGGTGACCTCGCCGAAGTCGCCGTCGGCGTAGGCCGCGTACCAGGAGCCGTCCGGGTTCTGGTGCCGGGCCAGCCACTCGTACGCCCGCTCGGCGGCCTCGTGCTCGCCGGCCGCGTCCAGTGCCATCGCGGCCTCGACGTGGTCCCACGGGTCGAGGTGGTGTCCGCGGAACCACGGGATCGCCCCGTCCTCGCGCTGTGCGGCGAGGATGCCGCGGACGGTCGCGGCGGCTTCGGCGTCGGTGAGGACGCCGGGCAGGACCAGGTGTTCGGTGCGGGGGGTGCGAGGGCTCCGGGGCGAGGTCACGCGGCGTCCACCGGCGGCAGGTGCGGCTTGGTCGCGTACGCCACGAAGCTCTTGCCGATCAGCGGGTTCAGCGCCTGCTCGGCGACCCGCGTCGCCAGCGGCTTCTTCATGATGTCCCAGACCAGCAGCTTGTGGTACGCCCGCACCGGCAGCGCCTTGTCGTTGTCGACGCCGAACGCGCACTTCAGCCACCAGTACGGCGAGTGCAGCGCGTGCGCGTGATGGGTGCCGTAGGGCTTCAGGCCCGCCTCGCGGATACGGGCGAGGAGCTGGTCCGCCCGGTAGATGCGGATGTGGCCGCCCTCGACCTCGTGGTAGGCGTCGGACAGGGTCCAGCACACCTTCTCGGGGCCGTAGCGGGGCACCGTGATCGCGATGCGCCCCCCCGGCTTCAGGACGCGGACCATCTCGGCGAGGACGCCCTTGTCGTCGGGGATGTGCTCCATCACCTCGGAGATGATGACGACGTCGAAGGACTCGTCCGGGAAGGGCAGGGCCAGCGCGTCGCCCTCCATCGCGGTGGCGGTGGCGCCGGCCGGGGCCTCACCGGCCTCCTCCATCGCCGCGAACCACTTGGCGACCTCGCGGATCTCCTCGGCGTTCCGGTCCAGCGCGACGACCCGGGCGCCGCGCCGGTAGCACTCGAACGCGTGCCGGCCGGCCCCGCAGCCGAGGTCCAGCACGCGGTCGCCCGGGGCGAGCGGGAACCGGGAGAAGTCGACGGTCAGCACGTGGCCCTGCTTTCGGGGTAGACGCCGGTGTCACTGGTGGGGGCCGCGGGGACGGGCCCCGGGGTGGTCGCGGAGGGGCCGACGGCCTCGCGGTAGCGGGCGGCCGTGCCCTCGGCGGCGCGGGCCCAGGTGAAGTGCCGCAGCACGCGCTCGCGGCCGGCCGCGCCGAGCCGGACCCGCAGTTCGCGGTCGCCGAGCAGCCGGTTCAACCCGGCGGCCAGGGCGCCCGCGTCGCCGGGCGGCACCGCGAGGCAGGTCTCCCCGTCGGGTCCGGCGACCTCCGGGACGGCCCCGCCGGTGGTGGCGAGCAGCGCCGTGCCCGTCGCCATGGCCTCGGCGGCCGGCAGCGAGAACCCCTCGTACAGCGACGGCACGCACGCGACCTCGGCCGAGCGCACGAGGTCGACCAGTTCGGCGTCCGAGATGCCCTTGACGAACTCGACGGCGCCTTCGAGGCCGTACCGCTCGATCGCCTGCGCGACGGGCCCTTCGGCGGGCCGCTTGCCGACGACGACGAGGTGCGCGCGGGGGTGCTCGGTACGCGTCTTCGCCAGCGCCTCGACGAGGAAGACCAGGCCCTTGAGCGGCACGTCCGCGCTGGACGTCGTCACGATCCGGCCCGGCACGACGGGCACCGACGGATCCGGCGAGAACAGGTCGGTGTCGGCGCCGATGTGGACGACGTGGATGCGGTCGTCCCGTACGCCGAGGTGGTCGATGATCTCGCTGCGGGAGGTGCCGGAGACGGTGAGCACCGAGGGCAGGCGGCGCGCGACGCGCTTCTGCATGCGGGTGAAGGCGTACCAGCGGCGCACGGAGCACCGGCGCTTCCAGCCGTCCGCGGCGTCGAGTTCCAGCTGCCGGTCGACGGTGATGGGGTGGTGGATCGTGGTGACGAGGGGGGCGCCCACGTCACCCAGCAGCCCGTAGCCGAGGGTCTGGTTGTCGTGGACGACGTCGAAGTCACCGCGGCGGGCGCGCAGATGGCGGCGGGCGCGCAGCGAGAAGGTCAGCGGCTCGGGGAAACCGCCGGTCCACATCGTGCCGACCTCCAGCGCGTCGACCCAGTCGCGGTACTCGTCGCGCTTCGGGGTGCGGAAGGGGTCGGGCTGGCGGTAGAGGTCGAGGCTGGGCAGCTCGGTGAGGGACAGCCGGTCCGCGAGACCCTCGTCCAGCACGGGGTAGGGCTGGGCGCCGATGACCTCCACCCGGTGGCCGAGGCGGGCCAGTTCGCGCGAGAGGTGGCGGACGTAGACGCCCTGGCCGCCGCAGAACGGGTTCCCCTTGTAGGTGAGGAGCGCGATGCGGAGCGGTCGCATGCCGTCGGCGGCGGGCTCGGGACGGGCACCCGTCCGACTGGCCTCAGCGGTCACTCCGGGCCCCCTTCTCACTGCATTGTCCCGCGACACTATGCCGGGACGTTAATCTAGAACAAGTTTCAGACTTGATCGTTCAGAGGCTCCGAATCTACCGGCAGGTAGGTGTGCTGTGACGAGTGGATCAGGTGATTCACGCCACGGCCGGGCGCCCCGTGCGGCACCCGGCGGGCCGGACGAGGGGGAGAAGGTGACCAAGGTGGACAACCCGGAAGCGGAAGCCTCCGTTCCGCCGCGCCGATCCGCCGCCCCGCCCCTCACCGAGCGGCAGCTGGCCCGCCGCCGCCGCATCCTGCACGCGACCGCCCGGCTGGCCTGCCGGGGCGGTTTCGAGGCGGTGCAGATGCGCGAGGTCGCGGAGTCCTCGCAGGTCGCCCTCGGCACGCTCTACCGCTACTTCCCGTCCAAGGTCCATCTGCTGGTCGCGACCATGCACGACCAGCTGGAGCAGTTGCACGGCACCCTGCGCAAGAGCCCGCCGGCCGGGGCGACGGCCGCCGACCGGGTGGCGCAGACCCTGATGCGGGCCTTCGCCGCCCTGCAGCGCGAACCCCGGCTGGCCGAGGCGATGGCCCGCGCCCTGACCTTCGCCGACCGCAGCGTCTCCCCGGAGGTCGACCAGGTCTCCCGGCAGACCACGGCGATCATCCTGGACGCGATGGGCGGCCTGGAGAACCCCACCGCCGAGCAGCTCTCCGCGGTCCGCGTCGTCGAGCACACCTGGCACTCGACCCTGATCGCCTGGCTCTCCGGCCGGGCGTCGCTCGCCCAGGTGGGCGTGGACATCGAGACGGTGTGCCGGCTGATCGACCTGACGGGCACCGGGGCGGACGGGCGGGCGCCCCGGCCCGGCCCTGTCGGCTCCGGGTAAAGTGGCCGCGTCGTCATCACACCCGTACGGGGGGAAGCCGGTGCAATTCCGGCGCTGACCCGCAACCGTGAGCCGTACGCCGCACCCCCGTGAGGGCTTTCGCGGCCGGTGAGCCGGACTGCCCCGGGCGGACGTGACCGGCTCACGTGCCCGGCACCCGCCGGCGCACGGGCACCGTCGAGGCATACGGGGCCGAGCCGCCCGGGGGTGCCCGTGCTGCCCGGCCCCGCGCAGGGAAAGGCACCCGCCGATCATGAACGTCCGCCGTCGCAGCAGCGCCGCGGCCCTGGCCGCCATAGCCGTGATCGGCGCCGCCGCCGCGCCCGCGGTCGCCGCCGATCCGTCGTCCTCCCCGTCCGCGTCCGCCCCGGCCAAGTCCGGGTCCACCGGCCTGTACGGCACCGCCGACCCCCAGTACGACGGGGTCTGGCGCCAGTCCCTCGCACTGCTCGCGCAGGACACCGTGGGCGTGGTCCCGTCGCCGAAGGCCGTGGACTGGCTCACCGGGCAGCAGTGCGACAGCGGCGCCTTCGCCCCCTTCCGCGCCGACCCCGCCAAGGCCTGCGACGCCAAGACCATGGTCGACACCAACAGCACGGCCGCCGCCGTCCAGGCGCTGTGGGCCGTCGGACGCGGTGACGTCGTCGACTCCGCCCTCAAGTGGCTGAAGTCCGTGCAGAACGAGGACGGTGGCTGGGGCTACACCCCCGGCGGTCCCAGCGACGCCAACTCGACCTCCGTCGTGATCGGCGCCCTGTCCGCCACGGAGACCGACCCCGAAAAGGTCGTGAAGGACGGCAAGTCCCCGTACGACGCCCTGCTGACGTTCGCCCTGCCCTGTGCCGAGGACGAGGGCGCCGGCGCCTTCGCCTTCCAGCCCGACAAGGACGGCAAGCTGCTCGCCAACGCGGACGCGACGGCCGCCGGAGTCCTCGGCGCGCTCGGCAAGGGCCTGGTCACCGAGGCCGGTACGGAGTCCGCCGCCGCCACCTGCGCCGACGCGAAGAAGCCCACCCGTGAGCAGGCCGCCGCGAACGGCGCCGCCCACCTCGCCGCGGTCGTCGCCGAGAAGGGTCACCTGACGTCCGCCCTCGGCGGCTCCGCCGACCAGCCCGACTACGGCAACACCGCCGACGCGGTCGTCGCACTCGCCGCGCAGGGCGGTGCCGACAAGGCGGCGAAGCCGCTGGCGTGGCTGGAGAAGAACGCCGCGACGTGGGCCGCGCAGAGCGGCCCGGCCGCCTACGCCCAGCTGATCTTCGCCGCCCACGCCACCGGTACCGACCCGCGCGCCTTCGGCGGCACCGACCTGGTGGCGGCGCTGAACGCGACGGGTCCGGGCCCGCAGGGCGGCAAGGTGAGCGACAGCGCCACCACCGGCGACGAGGACGGCGCGAAGGAGAACGACGAGAAGGACGACTCCGGCTTCGGCGTCTGGTGGTTCGTCGGCGTCTGCCTGGTCTTCGGCATCGGCGTCGGCTTCCTGCTGAGCGGCCGCAACAAGAAGCGCCAGCCGTGACCCGCCGCGTCGTCCTCCTCTTCCTGGCCGCGTTCCTGCTGATCGGGGGCGCGGGCCAGGCGCAGGCCGCCGGCTACCGCTACTGGTCCTTCTGGGACCGCGACGGCGGGAGCTGGACCTACGCCACCCAGGGACCGTCCCTCACCCGCCCCTCCGACGGCGACGTCCAGGGCTTCCGCTTCTCGGTGAGCGAGAACTCGGACGACGCGGCACAGCCGCGCGGCACCGCCGACTTCGCGTCGATCTGCGCGAGGACACCGGCCGAGGACGGCAGCAAGCGCGTCGCCCTCGTCCTCGACTTCGGCACCGCGTCCGACGCCCCGTCCGGCGAGAATCCGCCGGCCCCGCGCACGGCCTGCGCCCGGGTCTCCCCCGACGCGACGACGGCCGACGCCCTGGCCGCCGTCGCCGGTCCGCTGCGCTACGACACCAACGCCCTGCTGTGCGCCATCACGGGGTACCCGAAGGCGGGTTGCGGCGACCAGGTGTCGGGGAAGGAGCAGCCGGCGGCGACGGCGAAGACGGAGGCGAAGGGCACTCAGGACGACGACGGCCCCTCGGTCGGCCTCTACGCGGGCATCGCCCTGGTGGCGGTCCTCGCCGGAGCGGCGACCTGGCAGGCGAGGCGGCGCCGGAATGCCACCGACTGACCCTGCCCCCGGCACCCCGGCGCGCGTCCTGGCCGCGGGCGGTCGTACCGCCGCGACCCGGGCGGAGGCCGGGTACGCACCCGCCGGGGACCCTCCGGCGGCCCGGACGAGCGTCCCCGCCCCCCGCCACCGCCCCGAGAGCCTGCACCCCGGCGCCTGGTGGCTCTGGGCGCTGGCTCTGGGCACCGCCGCCACCCGCACCACCAACCCGCTTCTCCTCGCCCTCCTCGTCACCGTCTCCGCCTACGTGGTCATCACCCGCCGGCCGCACGCCCCCTGGTCCCGCTCCTACGGCGCCTTCGTCAAGCTCGCCCTGGCCGTCCTGGTCATCCGCCTGCTGTTCACCACCGTCCTGGGCTCCCCGATCCCCGGCACGCACACCCTCTTCACCCTTCCCGAAGTCCCCCTCCCGGACTGGGCGCAGGGCATCCGGCTCGGCGGCCGGGTCACCGCCGAGGGCCTCGCCTTCGCGCTGTACGACGCGATGAAGCTGGCCGCCCTCCTCGTGTGCGTGGGCGCCGCGAACGCCCTGGCCAACCCCTCCCGCCTCCTCAAGTCCCTGCCCGGCGCCCTGTACGAGACGGGCGTGGCCGTCGTCGTGGCCCTGACCTTCGCGCCGAACCTCATCGCCGACGTCCAGCGGCTGCGCGCCGCCCGCCGCCTGCGGGGCCGACCCGACAAGGGGGTGCGCGGCCTGCTCCAGGTCGGACTGCCGGTGCTGGAGGGCGCGCTGGAGCGTTCCGTCGCCCTCGCCGCCGCGATGGACGCCCGCGGCTACGGCCGTACCGCCCAGGTCCCCGCCGCCGTACGCCGGACCACCGCCGCCCTCACCCTGGGCGGCCTGCTCGGCGTCTGCGCGGGGACGTACGGGCTGCTGACCGCCGCGGGCGGCACGTACGGCGTCCCGGTGCTCGTGCTCGGCGTCGCCGCGGCCCTGGCCGGGCTGTGGCTCGGCGGTCGCCGGACCGTTCGCACCCGCTACCGCCCGGACCGCTGGGGCGCCCGCGCCTGGCTGGTCACCGCCTCCGGCGTCGCGGTCGCGGCGCTGATGTTCCTCGCCGCCGCGCGCGAGCCCGCGGCGCTGCACCCGGGCGTGGTCCCGCTGGTGGCTCCGGCCCTGCCGCTGTGGCCGGCGGCGGCCGTCCTCCTCGGCCTGCTCCCGGCGTTCGTCGCCCCCGCCCCCCACCCCGTCGCCCCCGTACCCCGACCCGCCGGTACGGCCCTGCGTCCCGGAACTCCCGCCCCGCACCCCACCGCTCCCGCCCCCCACCCCGTACCCGTCAAGGAGCCGTCGTGATCCGCTTCGAGGATGTCTCCGTGACGTACGACGGAGCGGCCGGACCCACCGTCCGGGGCATCGACTTCGAGGTTCCCGAAGGCGAACTCGTCCTGCTCGCCGGTCCGTCCGGCGTCGGCAAGTCCACCGTGCTCGGCGCCGTCAGCGGCCTCGTGCCGCACTTCACCGGCGGCACGCTGAGCGGCCGGGTCACCGTGGCCGGCCGCGACACCCGCACCCACAAGCCGCGCGAACTCGCCGACGTGGTCGGCTCCGTCGGCCAGGACCCGCTGTCCCACTTCGTGACCGACACGGTCGAGGACGAACTCGCC
This sequence comes from Streptomyces ambofaciens ATCC 23877, assembly GCF_001267885.1. Classification (NCBI taxonomy): domain Bacteria; kingdom Bacillati; phylum Actinomycetota; class Actinomycetes; order Kitasatosporales; family Streptomycetaceae; genus Streptomyces; species Streptomyces ambofaciens. Next base: position 2,501,098 of record NZ_CP012382.1, read on the forward strand.
TACGGCATGGAGTCCCTCGGCCTGGCCCCGGACGTGATGCGCCGCCGCGTCGAGGAGACCCTCGACCTGCTGGGCCTGTCCGACCTGCGGGCCCGCCCCATCGCCACGCTCTCCGGCGGCCAGCAGCAGCGCGTCGCCATCGGCTCGGTCCTCACCCCGCACCCCGAGGTGCTCGTCCTGGACGAGCCGACCTCCGCGCTGGACCCGGCCGCGGCCGAGGAGGTCCTGGCCGTCCTCCAGCGCCTCGTCCACGACCTCGGTACGACGGTCCTGATGGCCGAGCACCGACTCGAGCGGGTCATCCAGTACGCCGACCAGGTCGTCCTGCTCCCGTCCCCGGGCGCGGCCCCGCTCCTCGGACCGCCGGCCGAGGTGATGGCCGTGTCCCCGGTGTACCCGCCGGTGGTGGGGCTGGGCAGGCTGGCGGGCTGGTCCCCGCTGCCGCTGACGGTCCGGGACGCCCGGCGCCGCGCGGCCCCGCTGCGGGAGCGGCTGGCCGGCCGCGAGATCCCGCACCGCACGCCACCGGCCGCCGCGCTCCCGGCACCCCCCGCTCCCCGCCCCCGCCCCCGCCGGGGGTGGCGCGGCAGGGCCGCCCCACGGACGCCCTCCGCCCCCGCCCCCTACGCCGCCGAAATCCGCTCCCTCCACGTCCGCCGCGACCGGATCCAGGCGCTGTACGACGTCGACCTGACCGTCTCCCCCGGCGAGACGGTCGCCCTCATGGGCCGCAACGGTGCCGGGAAGTCCACCCTCCTCTCCGCGCTCGTGGGCCTCGTCGAACCGTCCGCGGGTGCGGTGCGGGCCGGCGACGCCGTACCGCACCGCACGGCCCCCCGGGACCTCGTACGCCGGGTCGGCCTGGTCCCGCAGGAGCCGCGCGACCTGCTGTACGCCGACACGGTCGCCGCCGAGTGCCGGGCCGCCGACCAGGACGCGGGGGCGGCCGAGGGCACCTGCCGCGCCCTGCTGACGGAGCTGCTTCCCGGCGTCACCGACGACACCCACCCCAGGGACCTCTCCGAGGGCCAGCGCCTCACCCTCGCCCTGTCCGTCGTCCTGACGGCCCGCCCACCGCTCCTCCTCCTGGACGAGCCGACGCGCGGCCTGGACTACGCGGCGAAGGCCCGGCTGGCCGGCATCCTGCGCGGCCTGGCCGGCGAGGGCCACGCGATCGTGCTGGCCACGCACGACGTGGAGCTGGCCGCCGAGCTGGCCGACCGGGTGGTCCTGCTCGCCGAGGGCGAGGTGATCGCCGACGGTCCGGCGGCGGACGTGGTGATGGCCTCCCCGTCCTTCGCGCCGCAGGTCGCCAAGGTGCTGGCGCCGCGGAAGTGGCTGACGGTCGCACAGGTGCGGGAGGCCCTGGCATGACCGGCGCCGGCACCGCCCGCCGCGACCGCCAGGCCCGCGCCGTCCGCCTCGGCCCCCGTTCCGTCGCCGCCCTCGTGCTGGTCAGCGCGGTGGGGGTGGCGGGCTTCGGCTGGCCCTTCCTCGCCCCTCCGGACGCCTCGGTGAACGCCCACACCCAGGACGCGCCGTGGCTCTTCGCGGGCGTGCTGGTGCTCATGGTGGCGGTGGTCGCGGCGACGATCTCGGAGTCGGGTCTCGGACCCAAGGCCGTGGCGATGCTCGGCGTGCTGGCGGCGGCGGGCGCGGCGCTGCGTCCCATCGGCGCGGGGACGGCCGGTCTGGAACCGATGTTCTTCCTGATGGTGCTGAGCGGCCGGGTCCTCGGCCCCGGCTTCGGCTTCGTCCTCGGCTCGGTCACCATGTTCGCGTCCGCGCTGCTCACCGGCGGGGTGGGCCCGTGGCTGCCGTTCCAGATGCTGTCGATGGGCTGGTTCACGATGGGGGCGGGTCTGCTGCCCTTCCCCGACCGGCTGCGCGGCCGTGCGGAGCTGCTCGTGCTCGCCGCGTACGGTTTCCTGGCCGCGTTCGCCTACGGCGCGGTGATGAACCTCGCGGGCTGGACCTTCATGAACACGCTCGCCTCGAACATCGCCTTCGACCCGGACGCCTCCGTACCGGACAACCTGGCCCGCTTCGTCGCCTACTGCCTGGCCACGTCCCTCGGTTGGGACGGGGGCCGCGCCGCCGTGACGGTGGTCCTGACCCTCGCGCTCGGAACGCCGGTCCTCAAGGCGCTGCGCCGGGCCACCCGCCGGGCGGCCTTCGAGGCGCCGGTCGCCTTCGAGCGGCCGACGAAGTGAACCACCCCCCGCGTGACCGGGAACGCCGACGGCGGTAACCCCGCGCCCGCGACGCCGGTCGCGCCGCGGGGCGGGGCCTTCGTAGGGGGTGGCGCCCGCACGGGAGGACGGTGCGCCGGGTGCGCCTACGGGAGGACGAGGTCGCGGCCCGGTCCGCCGTCGACGGTGTCCTTTCCGAGGCCGCCACCGACGAGGTCGTCGCCGCCTTCGCCGTGCAGCATGTCGGCGCCGGGGCCGCCGAGCAGGATGTCGCGGCCGTCCCCGCCCATGGCGTGGTCGTCGCCGGAGCCGGCGTACACGGTGTCGTCGCCGCCGTAGCCCTCGATCATGTCGTCGCCCGCGCCACCCCACATCCGCTGGTTCTCGTCGTCACCCATGAGGTGGTCCATGCCGTCGCCGCCGTGCAGCACGGCGGGCCCCATGACCATGTCGTTCCCGTCGCCGCCCAGCACCGTGCGTGCGGTGTGGGCGTGCAGTTCGTCGTCGCCGGAGCCGCCGCTGACGGTGCCGACGCCGGGGGTGAAGGCGGCGACCGTGTCGTCGCCGTCGCCGAGGTGGATGTCGATCCGGTCGGGACGGGGGCCGTCGGCGGGCAGTTCGCAGACGACGGCGGTGGTGTCCTCGGGCGAGGAGTGCGCGCAGTGGTCGCCCGGTTGGAGCGGTACCACGTCGCGGAAGCCGATCCGCTGGATACCGTCGCTGGTGTACATGAAGAAGACGTTGAGGTCGTTGGTGTGGCCCGCGGCTGCCGTGAAGACGATCGACTGGGTCTCCCAGTCGGCTCCGACGCGGGACTTCGCCTCGGCGGCACTCGCGGCGGTCGCCGGGCCGAGGGCGAGGCCGGCGGTGCACAGGGCCACGACGAACGCGCCGACGGCGGTTCGGTTTCGGTTCATGGAACCTCATCTCGATGGAGTGACGGTTGACCGAACGGCTTGCGTGGTGCTGGCGGGGACTCGGCCGTGACGGCGGTCTCCTCTGCCGGCCCGGATGCACGGGACCGTGAACTGACGCGGCGTCATGGTAAGCCGTTGCCCCTCCGGATGCGATGGGTGGGACTCGACGGCAAGGAGTGGTTCCGGAGTCGCCGCGGGAGGGGCCGACGCCCGTTTCCGGGAGGGCGGCGGCTCCCGCACCAGGGCGGATTCCCCGACCTCGACCCACCCCCGTGATCAAGTTTGTCTGTTTCATTGACATTTCACTGAGGAGTCGTCACTTTGGGAGCGCTCCCATTACAGCCTTGCCTCTGGAAGGAGTTCCCCCCACATGCGCACAACGAGTCCGTTAACCGGGCGTTCGCGGTCGGCCCTCCGCCGGCCTCTCCAGGCGCTCGTCATGCTGTTCGCCGTGGTCGCCGGCGCGCTGGCCTGGTCGACCCCCGCCCAGGCCCACGGCACCATCGTCGGCCCCGCCACCCGCGCGTACCAGTGCTGGAAGACGTGGGGCAGCAACCACACGAACCCGGCCATGCAGACCCAGGACCCCATGTGCTGGCAGGCCTTCCAGGCCAACGCCGACACCATGTGGAACTGGATGAGCGCCCTGCGCGACGGCCTCGGCGGCCAGTTCCAGGCGAAGACCCCCGACGGGACGCTCTGCAGCAACAACCTGTCGAGGAACGCCAGCCTGAACAAGCCCGGCCAGTGGAAGACCACCAACGTCGGCAACAACTTCTCGGTGCAGCTGTACGACCAGGCGTCCCACGGTGCCGACTACTTCAAGGTCTACGTGAGCAAGCAGGGCTTCGACCCCAAGACCCAGACCCTGGGCTGGGGCAACCTCGACTTCATCACGCAGACCGGCCGCTACGCCCCGGCGCAGAACATCACCTTCCCCGTCCAGACCTCCGGGTACACCGGACACCACGTGGTGTTCGTGATCTGGCAGGCCTCGCACCTCGATCAGGCGTACATGTGGTGCAGCGACGTGAACTTCGGCTGAGCCGAGGAGCGCCGCGCACGGCACGGGCCTACGCCGGGCGTCGGTGACCCGACCGCCCGGCAGACCGCCCGGCAGACCGCCCGGCAGACCGAGCCCCGTCGGGGCAGGGGGCCCCTCGGCCACCCTGCCCCGACGGGGCCTCCCGCGCTCGGGGTTCCGTGACGCGGGGCGGGACGCGGGTTCAGGCGGGAGTGGTCCGAAACCGCCGCCGGTACTCCGTCGGGGTCGTGTCCAGGCGTCGGCGGAACGCCCTGACCAGGGTGTCGACGCTGCCGAAGCCGCAGGCGGAGGCGACCCGTTCCAGGGTGGCGTCGGTCGATTCCAGCTGGTGGCGGGCCGCCTCGACGCGGGCCGACTCGATGTAGGCGTGCGGGGTCGTGCCGAGTTCGGTCTTGAAGATCCGGGTGAGCTGGCGGTCGCTGACGTGCGCGCGGGCGGCGAGGTCCGCGACGGTGAGCGGTTCGGCGAGATGGCGCATGATGTGGTGCCGGAGCTCCTCGACCCGCCGCGTGGTGGAGACCTGCTCCAGGGGGACACTGAACTGGCTCTGCCCGCTCGGCCGCTTCAGGTACATCACGAGCTGCCGGGCGACGCGCAGGGCGACGTCCTCGCCCAGGTCGTCGGCGACCAGGGCGAGCGAGAGGTCGAGGCAGGCGCTGATGCCCGCGCCGGTCCAGACGTCGCCCTCGCGGATGAAGATCGGGTCGGCGTCGACCTCGACGGCCGGATGGTCCTCGGCGAGTTGCCGCGCGGTCGACCAGTGGGTGGTGGCGCGCTTGCCGTCGAGCAGCCCGGCCGCCGCCAGGACGTGCGCGCCGACGCAGACCGACGTCACCCGCCGGGTGCGGGCGGCGAGTTGCCGCACCCGCTCCACCACGCCGGGGTCGGTGAGCGGGTGCACCCGGCCCCGGTCGTCCACCTCGACGGCGCCGGGCACGATCAGGGTGTCGACGGCCCTGGTGCGCAGTGCGCCGAAGGTGGTGTCGGGCAGGACGCGGACCCCCGCGCCGGTGGTGACCGGGTCCATGGTCTCGGCGGCGAGGACGACGTCGTAGCCCGCCGCCTCGTCCGTCTCGCGCCGGGCCAGGGAGAACACCTCCGGCGGCCCGGTGACGTCGAGCAGGTCGACGCCCTCGAAGAGGACGATGACGATCAGACGGCTGACGGTGCGCACCGGACCCCCCGTACTCGGCACCAGCGATGTCGGTATCTGCAGGTTAGACGACATTGCCGACACCACCGGACCGGCCATAGCGTCATGAGCGCAGGTCACCACGTCGGTGAACTGCCCACCCCGACACACGACTTCAGGCGGTCCCCCATGCCCAGAACCACGCTGCGACAGCTCAACGGCCTCGACGACACCCCCGCGAAGCTCGCGGACTCGACCCTGGTCCTCATCGACTACCAGAACACCTACACGACCGGCGTGATGGAACTCGACGGCTGGCAGGAGGCGCTCGACGCCGGCGCCCGGCTCCTCGCGCGGGCCCGCCGCGAGGGCGCGAAGGTCGTCCATGTCGTCAACGACGGCGGCGAGGGCACCCCGTACGACGTCCGGGCCGAGATCGGCGCGATCCACCCGAGCGTCGCCCCGCTCGACGGGGAGCCCGTCGTCGTCAAGAAGGCGCCGAACGCCTTCGTCGGCACCGACCTGGACCGGCACGTCGACGCCGCGGGCCACGGCGACCTCGTCCTCGCCGGCTTCATGACGCACATGTGCGTCGCCTTCACCGCCCAGGGCGCCTTCCTGCGCGGCAACCGGCCCACCGTCGTGGCCGACGCATGCGCCACCCGCGCGCTGCCGGTCGCGGGCACCGAAGTGGACGCCCGCCAGGTGCACGTGAGCGCCCTCGCCACCATCGCCGACCTGTACGGGATCGTCGTCCCGTCGCAGGAGGAGCTCGCCTGACGAGGCCGTCTACGGGGCCGGGGTCCCGGCGCGGTCCGCGCACTCGAACCACACGGTCTTGCCGCCCTCGGGGCCCGGCCCCACGCCCCACTTGTCGGCCACCGCGTCCAGCAGCACCAGCCCCCGGCCGCACTCCGAGTCGTCGCGCACCGGCACGGCCAGTACGGGCTGCCGAGGGCTGCCGTCCGCCACCTCGACCCGGACCACGCCGCCCGTCTGCCGCAGTAGCAGCAGCGTGCAGCGGCGGTCCGGAACATGGCGTACGACGTTGGCGAGCAGCTCCGTCACGCCGAGTTCGACGGCGTCCGTCACGCCGGCGAGGCCCCACTCGGCGAGGAAGGAGCGGACGATCCGCCGCGCGTGCCGGGCGGAGTGCGCGCCGGCCGTGAAGCTCATCCGGTACTGGTCGGCGCAGTGGTGGCCCACGAGGGCCGAGGGAAAGTATGCGTTCACGGCACGAGCCTGACGTCGAATGACTACCGTGGGCTACCGAACGGATACAACCGGTTCCGGAGTGGACCGAGTTGTGCGAGAGGGGGCTCTGCGCATGACCCACATCAACGTCCTCGACCCTGGCGCCTCGCCGCTGGACTACTACGGCTTCGAACTGCGCCGCTACCGCGAGGCCGCCGGACTGACCCAACGGCAGCTCGGGGACATCGTGAACTACACGGGCTCACTGGTGGGCCAGATCGAGACGGCCCGGAAGCTGCCGACGCCGGAGTTCAGCGAGAGGGTCGACGCGGCTCTGGGTACGGGCGGGTTGCTGTCACGGCTGGTGGCACTGGTGATGCGCAGCCAGCAACCGGCCTGGTTCCAACAGGTCGCCGAGTTGCAGGCGAGGGCCACGGAGATCTACTCGTTCGAGACGCATATGGTGCACGGTCTGTTGCAGACCAAGGCCTACGCGCGTGCCGTCCTGGGCGCGCTGGACCAGAGCAACCTCGACGACCGCACCGCCGTCTGGATGGCCCGCCAGAACATCTTCGAGAAGGAGGAACCACCCCTCTTCTGGGCCGTGCTCAGCGAAGCCGCTCTGCGCCAGGAAACGGGAGGCCGAGCGATCATGCGGGCCCAGCTCGGTCACCTATTGGCCTTCGAAAGCAACCCACGGATCAACATCCAAGTCCTGCCCTTCTCAGCGGGAGCACACGCAGGGCTGCAAGGCTCGTTCGACGTCTACCGCTTCGCGAGTGACCCGTCCATCGTCTATACGGAGGGGTACGGAAGCGGGCATCCGACCGCCAATCCAGACACCGTCAAGGACTGCTCGCTCCGATACGATCATCTCCAGGCCTCCGCGCTCTCCCTCAGGGAATCGGCGGAGCTGATCCGGCGCTTGATGGAGGAACGCTATGGAGAGCAACGCGACTCTGACGGAGATCCAGTGGCGTAAGTCCAGCTACAGCGGCGACCAAGGCGGCAACTGCCTCGAAGTCGCCGCACTCCCCCACCACGCCACCGTCGCCGTCCGCGACTCCAAGACCCCGGCCGGGCCGGTCCTCACCCTGAGCCCCGCCACCTTCACCGCCTTCGTCGGGTGGGCCTCCACCCCGGAGTGATCTGACCGGGACCGATCAACTAATCTGTTCGATTTCTCGTCTACGCACGTGCACCCGCCGTGCCCGCCGATGAAACCGAACGGACTCCCCGACCGTGGTCCCTGCCGAACTCGCCGTCGCCCTCCCCGAGGGGCGCACGGGCAGACCCCCGCGCGGTGCCCTGCGTGCCTTCGGGCACCGGCACCGCGTGCCGCTGCTCGCGACCCTGCCCACCCTCCCGCTGTACGCGGTGTGGTGGGCGTTCCTCGCCACCGGCGGGGGCGACCTCGCCGCGCAGGTGGCGTGGACGGACTTCGTCACGCGGCACGGCGGTTCCCCGTACGGACTGTTCTGGTACGGCGGGGTGCACACCGCGAACTACAGCGTGATCTCGCCGTATCTGATGGCGGTGTTCGGCGTGCGTACCGTCACCCTCCTCTCCGGGCTGGCCGCCGCCTGGCTGGCGGCCGTGCTCGTCGTACGGACCGGCGTACGCAAGCCCGTGTGGGTGGCCCTGCTCGCCTCCCTCGCCCTGTGGTGCAACGTCGCCTCCGGGCGCACGACCTTCGCGCTCGGCCTCGCCTTCGGGCTGGCCGCGTGCCTGGTGCTGGTCCGGGAGCGGCGACTGGTCCTCGCCACCGGGTACGCGGCCCTGGCCACCATGGCGTCACCGGTGGCCGGGCTGTTCCTGGCCGTCGTCGGGGCGGGCTTCCTGCTCGGACGGGACCGGGGGCGCGCCCTGGTGCTCCTGATACCGCCCGCCGCCGTCGTCGCGCTCACCACGCTGCTGTTCCCGTTCCACGGGGAGCAGCCGATGCCCGCTTCCCGGATATGGCCGCCGGTCGTGCTCGGTCTCGCCGTGGCGGCGCTGGCCCCCCGCGACTGGCGGGTCGCGCGGTGGAGCGGGGCCGTGTACGCGGCCGGGACCGTCCTGACGTACTTCATAGCCTCCGCGGTCGGCACGAACGTCGAGCGGTTCGCGGAGTACTTCGCGCCTCCCGCGCTGCTCGCGGCGCTGCTCGGCACGGACCGGGCGCGGCGGGTCGCGCGGGGTCTCCTGGTCGTCGCGCTCGTCTTCTCCGTGGGGTGGACGGTGAAGAAGACCGACGACGACCTGCGGGAGTACACGGTGGTGCCCGCCTGGGCGACCGAGACGGACGGGGTCGTACGGGCGCTCGACGGGCTCGGCGCCGACCGCACACGGGTGGAGGTGGTGCCCGCCCGCGACCACCGCGAGGCCGCCGCGCTCGCCCCGCACGTCAATCTGGCCCGCGGCTGGAACCGGCAGCTGGACGTGGAACGCGCCCGCCTCTTCTACGACGGCACCTTCTCCGCGACCACGTACCGGGAGTGGCTGGACCGCTGGGCGGTCGGCTTCGTCGTGCTGCCGACCGCCAAGCCGGACGGCCCCGCCGAGGCCGAGGCGGCCCTCGTGCGGGACCCTGGGCTGCGCCCCGACTGGCTGGAGCCCGTCTGGCAGGACGCGCACTGGAGGGTGTTCCGGGTGCGGGACGCCGTACCGCTCGTCTCCGAGCCCGGCACCGTCGTGACGACGAGCAGCACCGACCTGGTGCTCCACGTGGACCGCCCCGGCCCGGTGACCGTGCGGGTCGCCTGGTCGCCGTGGCTGCGGGCCGACGGCGGGTGCCTCGCCCGGGACGGCGAGTTCACCCGCCTGAGCGTGGAGGCACCCGGCGCGTACCGGCTCAGCTCCCGGTACGGTCCTTCGCCGGGGGGTCGCTGCTGATCCGCCCGGCGGGCGGGGCGGTGTCCTCGGCCGGCGGCGGAGCGGGGGCGGGCACAGTGTGCGCGGACGCGGTGGGCTCCCCGGTCGCGGTCGGCTCCCCGGCCGCGGTCGCCGTGACCACCCGCGCCCTCGGGCCCTGGAACAGGTACGTCAGGCCGAAACCAGCGGCGACCACGGCCGCCCCGCCCACCGCGTCCAGCAGCCAGTGGTTGCCGGTCGCCACGATCGCCGCGACGGTGAAGGTGGGGTGCAGGAGACCCAGGGCCTTCATCCACATCTTCGGGGCGATGACCGCGATCGCCACCCCGCACCACAGCGACCAGCCGAAGTGCAGCGACGGCATCGCCGCGTACTGGTTGGTGAGGTGGGTCAGCGTGCCGTAGTCCGGTTTCGTGAAGTCCTGCACGCCGTGCACGGTGTCGATGATGCCGAGGCCCGGCATCAGCCGCGGCGGCGCCAGCGGGTACAGCCAGAAGCCGACCAGGGCCAGCAGCGTGGCGAAGCCGAGCGACGCGCGGGCCCAGCGGTAGTCGACGGGGCGGCGCCAGTACAGGACGCCGAGGACGGCCAGCGGGACGACGAAGTGGAACGACGTGTAGTAGAAGTCGAAGAAGTCCCGCAGCCAGCCGACCTTCACCACGGCGTGGTTGATGGCGTGCTCGACGTCGATGTGCAGGAAGCGTTCCATGTCGAGGATCTGCCGGCCGTGCTCCTCGGCCCGCTCCCGGCCCGCCGAGTTGCTGCCGCCGGTCGCCGCGAGGCGGACCTTGGAGTAGGCGGCGTAGGTGACCCGGATGAGGAGGAGTTCCAGGAGGAGGTTGGGGCGGGTGAGGACCCGGCGCAGGAACGGCAGCAGCGGGACGTGCCGGAAGCGGGTGGGGACCGGCGGCGCGTAGCTCGTGGGGACCGGCGCGTCGAAGTACGGCGACGTCCGGGACAGGAACGGCACGGCGACGGCGGCGGCCAGGGCCGCGAGCAGGACGACGTTGTCGCGCAGCGGGTGGAGGGCCGCCATGTTCGGCAGCATCATCTTCGCCGGCAGCGTCATCACCAGGACCACCGCGACCGGCCAGACGTACCGGTCGGAGGCGCGCCTGCCGACCCGGCCCACCACCGCGAGCAGCACCCACAGGAGCTGGTGCTGCCAGGTGGCCGGGGACACGGCGACGGCGGCGCAGCCCGTGACGGCGACGGCGAGCAGCAGCTGACCGTCACGGGCGTAGCGCACGGCGCGCCGCAGGGCCAGCACGGCGACGGCCGCGCCGAGCAGGAGGAAGAGGGCGGTCTCCAGGGGGCCGGTGAGCCCGAGGCGCAGCAGCGCGCCGTGCAGGGACTGGTTGGCGAGGTCGTCGGCCGCCCCGCCGAGGCCCACCCCGGCCATGTGGTGGACCCAGTAGGTGTAGGAGTCCTGGGCCATCGCGGCCCAGGCGACGGCCGTACAGGCGAGGAAGGTGACGCCGGTGGAGACGGCGGCCCGCCCGCGGTCGGTGAACCACAGCAGGGGGACGAAGAGGAGCACGGTCGGCTGGAACGCGGCGGCGACGCCGATCAGCACGCCGCCGGCCCGGTCGGCGTGTGCGCCGCGTACGGCGAAGCAGCCCAGCAGGACGAGCAGGACCGGGATGATGCTGGTCTGGCCGAGCCACAGCGCGTTGCGCACGGGCAGGGACAGCATCAGCAGGCTGACGGCGACCGGCGCCGCCAGCAGCGCCGTGCGGCGGCCCACCGGCTTGGGCAGGGCGCGGGCGGCGACCAGGCCCAGGGCCACCACCAGCAGCAGTGAGCCGAAGGTCCAGCCCCAGCCGAGGGCCTGCTCGGCGGCGCGGGTGAACGGTTTGAGGACCAGCCCGACGAACGGCGTGCCGGTGAACTGCGTCGAGTCGTACAGCGAGCCCTCGACGTGCAGGACTCCCTGCGGCCCGACCCAGGTCTCCAGGTCCGTCAGCCGCTCCCCCCGCGGGGTGCTGAGGACCGCCGCCAGCTGTCGTACGACGAGGAGGGCGGCGACCAGCCACAGCCCGAGGCGCGCGGCCCGCAGCCGTGCTCTGGTCGCATCGACGGCCGGGGCTCCGAAAGCCTCCGCCGGTCGCCCACTGTGCTCCGCATTCGCCACGCCTCGTCGGCCTCCCGCCCCGCTCCCACCGCGCCCGTGTACGCGATGTGTTGTTCCTGCGAACCCTATGAGGCTCGCACCGCCCCCGGAGCAAGACGCAGGCAACCCCCGCTCAACCTGACCGCCGTCCGCCTTTCGCCCCGCCTTTCTTCGACCTTCCGGCCGTTCGTTCGAACGAGGGAGGGTGCGGAGCGGACCCGGACACCTCTCGAAGGAGCGAGAAGGATCACAGGTCACAGGGGGTGGAGGCAGGTCGTGACGGGCGGACGTGCCTGCATGCGCGCCCTTTCGGTGCACTGTGCAACGATCAGCGTACCGGGCGTAAGCGGCGCATCAGCGCCTATGGTCGTTTTCTGCCCGTGGCCGTGTGCCGCGGGCTTCTTCCGGCCCGGCGACAGTGCCGCCGTGCGGGTCGTGGCGTCCCTGTTCCCGTCGAAAGGTAGGCGAGCGAAGTCTTGTCGGCTGCCCCCGTCGCCGCTCACCCGTCCCGCACGAGCCCCGCTTCCGCGCCCCCCGCCGCGCCCACCGTCACCGACCCCGCGCTCGTCAGGCGTGCGGTGAAGGCCGCGGCGCTCGGCAACGCGATGGAGTGGTTCGACTTCGGCGTCTACAGCTACATCGCCGTGACGCTGGGCAAGGTCTTCTTCCCGTCGGGCAACCCGACGGCCCAGCTCCTCTCCACGTTCGGTGCCTTCGCGGCGGCGTTCCTGGTCCGGCCGATCGGCGGCATGGTCTTCGGCCCGCTCGGGGACCGGGTGGGACGGCAGAAGATCCTCGCCCTCACCATGATCATGATGGCGGCCGGCACGTTCGCCATCGGGCTGATCCCGTCCTACGCGACGATCGGCGTCTGGGCGCCGGTGCTGCTGCTGGTCGCCCGGCTGGTGCAGGGCTTCTCCACCGGGGGCGAGTACGCGGGCGCGTCCACCTTCATCGCCGAGTACGCGCCGGACCGGCGGCGCGGGTTCCTGGGGAGCTGGCTGGAGTTCGGCACGCTGGCCGGGTACATCGGCGGCGCCGGACTGGTGACGCTGATGACGGCGCTGCTGTCCGACGGTGACATGACGTCCTGGGGCTGGCGCATCCCGTTCCTGATCGCGGGGCCGATGGGCATCATCGGGCTGTATCTGCGGATGCGGCTGGAGGAGACGCCGGCCTTCGCCGCCGAGGTCGAGAAGGCGGAGGCGGCCCGGCCCAAGGTGCCGCTGCGCGAGATGGTCACCGGGCAGTGGAAGGCGCTGCTGCTCTGCGTGGGCCTGGTGCTGGTCTTCAACGTCACCGACTACATGCTCCTGTCGTACATGCCCAGCTACCTGACGAGCGAGCTGAAGTACGACGAGACGCACGGGCTGCTGGTCGTGCTGGCGGTGATGGCGCTGATGATGGTCGTCCAGCCGTTCGCCGGCGCGCTGACCGACCGGGTCGGGCGGCGGCCGGTGATCGCGGCGGGCTGCGCGGGGTTCCTGCTCCTGTCCGTCCCGGCGCTGCTGCTGATCCGCGAGGGCAGCCTGCTCGCGGTGGGGCTGGGCATGGCGGCGCTGGGCCTGCTGCTGGTCTGCTTCACGGCGTCGATGCCGTCCGCGCTGCCGGCGCTGTTCCCGACGCGGGTGCGGTACGGGTCGCTGTCGATCGGCTTCAACGTCTCGGTCTCGCTGTTCGGCGGGACGACGCCGCTGGTGGTGACGGCGCTGATCGGTGCGACGGGCGACATGATGGTGCCCGCGTACTACATGATGGCCGCGGCCGTGGTCGGCGGTGTGGCGGTGTGGTTCATGTCCGAGTCGGCCGGCCGTCCGCTGCCGGGGTCGGCCCCGGCGGTCGAGGAGCGCGCGACCGCGTGACCCCGCGCCGGTGCCGCCGACGGGAGGCCCGCCCTCACGCCTCGTGGTAGAAGCCGACGTTGACGCTGCGCGGCTCCACGCGGTCCTGGACCACGATCTCGCCGCTGCCGCCCCTCGGCAGCCCCACGGTGTCGCCGTAGGCCACGGGCCGCGCGTGCCCGCCGACGGTGAGCCGGACCTCGGAGGAGGGGTCCGGCTGGGAGCCGCGCAACCAGGTCAGCTGCCACGTGCCGTCGGGTCCGCACCGGAACTCCAGGTGCACCCGGGAGACGAACAGCCAGTCGTCCGGCGTCGACAGCCGGCACACGGACCTGTCCCGGCCCACCCGCAGCACCGCTCCCGGCTCGCTGGGCGCCTCGGCCATCTGCATGCCGGCCGTGGCACCCGCGTCCGCCGCGGTGACGGCGGCCATGGTGAGTTCGAGCACGTGCGCTCCTTCGAAGACCTCAAGACGTCCGATTCCGTCGCCGTACGTCGCCGTACGTGGCCGTACACCGCCGCGCGCCGCCGTCGCTCGTTGGCTTGTCGCCGCCGCATGATAAATCGGTCCGGGGTGCGGTGTCCGGCACAATGGGGTCATGACCGAGCGAAAGCCACCGGGCGTCGACTTCGAGTCCTGGGTGGACAAGCAGATCCGGGACGCGGACGCGCGCGGCGAGTTCGCACAGCTGCCCGGCGCGGGCAAGCCCCTGCCGAGCGAGGTCGACAGCACCTACGACGAACTGTGGTGGGTCAAACGGAAGATGGCCCGCGAGGGCTTCTCCGTGCTGCCCCCGACGCTCGCGCTGCGCAAGGAGGCGGAGGACGCCCTGGAGGCGGCGGCGAAGGCCCCGTCGGAGCGGGTGGTCCGCCGCATCGTCGAGGAGATCAACGTCAAGATCCGCGACGTCATGTTCAAGCCGCCGCCCGGCCCCCCGCTGGGTCTGAAGCCCTACGACGTCGAAGAGGTCGTACGGCGGTGGCGGGAGGGCCGGGCGGAGCGGTGACGCTCGGGCGTCACAGATGCATCAGTCGGTCCGCCAGCTCGCGGTAGTCCCGCAGGGCGAGGCGGAGTTGTTCGGTGTCGGTGCTCGTCGCGCGGTCGTCCGCGCCGGTGTCGTGCCAGGCCGTGCGCAGGGTCTTGCGGCGGTGCGTCACCGCGTCGGTGAAACGGGCGGCGATCTCCTCCAGGACGCGGTCGGCCTCCTCCACGGAGGCGCGCGGCGCGTCGACGAAGCCGGCCACCGCGTGCTGGAGGCGCTGACCGAGCTTGTCCAGCTCGTCGTGCGGGAGGAGCGCGCCGTCACCGTGCGCGGACGGGGCGGAGGCGTGGTCCGGGTTGTCGGACCGCAGACCCGAGGTGTGCTCCGGATTGCCGGACCGCAGACCCGAGGCGTGCTCCGGATTGTCGGTGGGCAGCCCCGAGGCGTGCCCCGGGTTGTCGGACCGCAGGTCCGAGGTGTGCCCCGGGCCGCCGTCGGTCCGCAGGCCTGGAGTGGTCTCGCCCCGGGTGCCCGCCGCGTGGTCGGCGCGCGCTCCGGGAGCCGGGTCCGCCTCGTGCGGCAGTGTGGTGCCCAGGGCCGTCTCGCCCCGGGCGTCGGGGGTCTGCCTGTCTCGCTCGACGGGGATGCCGCCGGGCTGCCGGGTCACATCGGACATGTGGCTCAACTCTCCTTCGGCTGGCGCTTGTTGAACGACCAGGTGTGCTGTGCGCGGGTGGCCGGTGCCCGGCCGTCGCCGTCGGCTCCGGCGCGGTGCCGGCTGCCGTCGTGGCGGGAGGGCTGCACCAGCTCCTCGAAGAGCGCGCGGGCCGCGACCATGGCCTCGCGCATCTCCTCCGTGCCTGCGCCGCTGTCCTGCGCGCCGTCCACCCGCGCGTGCGTCACGCGGTGCACGCGCCGGTAACCGTCGACGTGGTGGGCGTGGTGCACGGACAGCGCCGCGAGCTGCTCCTCGTACTGCCCGCCGTCCGGGAAGCCCCGGGCGCCGGCCAGCTCGGCGAGCAGCCGGTCCGCCTCGCCGACCGCCTCGCGCGGGGAGTCGACGAAGCGCTCCTGGGCCGCGGTCCACCGCGCCTCGTAGCGCTCGCGCTCGGCCGGCTCCAGCGACTTCGTGGGCAGCGAGCCGTGCCGCTGCACGCGCTCGGCCAGCTCGCGCTCGGCGGCCTTGGTGTCGCCGTCGTGCCGGGCCACGGCCCGGTCGTACTCGGGCCCGAAGCGCCGCTTCAGGCTTCCGCCGTGCTGGGGGCCCCGCGCGCGCCGGGCCAGTACGGCCGCGACGACGAGCACGGCGGCCACGATCACGATCAACGCGATGATCACGCCTGTGGACATGAGTGCCTTCCGGGTTCTCGGCCCTTACCGGCTCTCCGAACGGGCCGGTTCGCTGTTCGGGTTGCCTCCAAGTCCCCCCCTCAAACAGCGCACGGGAGGCGCCCACGGCGCATCGGTGGGAAAATACGCTTGCGCCGGGGGCGGGTCCCCTCCCGACAATGCCGGCCATGACCTGGACCGTCGCCCCCGAACCCCACGACTCCCCCGTCGCCGCCGCCCTGTGGCGGGCGTACTACACGGAGGTCAGCGACCGCTGGTACCTGCTGCACGAGGGGCGGCCCACCGATCCCGCCGAGCTGGAACGTGAGATCGCCGCGGACTCGGGCGCCGACCTCGTGCCGCCGCGGGGGCGGTTGCTCGTCGCCCGCTACGGCGGCGAACCGGCCGGCACCTCGGGCGTACGGCTGCGGGACGCCGCCACCGCCGAGCTGACCCGGGTGTTCCTGTACGAGGGCGTGCGCGGCCGGGGCGGCGCCGCGCTGCTCGTACGGGCCGCCGAGGACGCGGCACGGGCGCTCGGCGCCTCGCGGATGGTCCTCGACACCCGCGGGGACCTCGTCGAGGCCCGCGCCCTGTACGCGCGGCTCGGCTACACGGAGACCGAGGCGTACAAGGAGGGCCCGTACGCCGAGCACTGGTTCGTGAAGCAACTCCCGCCCGAGGCCTGACGGGAGGTGACCCGCCGGGCGCCCGCTCCGGCCCGTCCTGGTCGGTGTGAGGGGTTATGAGCGGTTCAGTCCTGCGGGAAGCCGGCATTCCGGGGGCCGTGTGCGCGGAAGTGTGGAGAAGATCTGCATAATCCTTGGAGTTCGCGAGGGGAGTCGCGAAGGGAGGGACGAACGCGTGGAACAGCAGGAAGAGCCGCCGCAGGAGCCGCGGGAGCAGGCCACGGGCCACTCGTGCCCGGAGTGCGGCACGCCCAGGAGAGCCGACAACACGCCCTCCTGCGCCTGCGGAACGCGGGCGTCCGACGCCCTGCGCGCTACCCGCACGGCCCAGGCGGCAGCGGCGGAGGACTTCGACCCGCTGCGCATACGGCCCTACGTGGACCTGGACGGCCAGGGCGAGCCACCGGCACCGGGGCCCGGCTCGGCAGCGGCAGCGGCACCGGCACCCGGGGGCGGCGCAGCGCCGATGTCCGGGCCCGGCGGCTCGGCACCGGCGCCCGCAACACCCGGGCCCATGGCCTCCGGAAGCGACCGGGCCGCCATGGCCAAGCCTGCGACACCCCCACCCGGCACGCCGTCCGCCCCCGGCGCGACGCCCGCACCCGGCACGTCACCCGCTCCCGGCACCGCTTCCTCCCCCGGAACGGCGACGCCCCCGTCCGCGGCACCCCCGGCAGGAACACCCACCGCCCACGCGCCGGACGAGGACGCCACCATGACGCTGCGCGCCGTCGGCGCGGGCTCGGGCGGCTCGGGCGGCTCGGCGCCGACTGAGGCGACGGAGGCGACCTCCGTGCTGCCCACTCCCCTGGCACCCTCGACCGACGCGCCCAGCGCGCACGACCTGCGCCTGTTCGAGACGGGGGCGTCGCCCGCCGCGCCGCCGGAGCCCGCCGCGGAAGGCACCTCCGGCGGACGTCCGCCGCGCAGGCGCCGTCGGGGCGTACTGCTCAGCGCCGCCGGGGCACTCGTGGTCGTGGTGGGCGCGGCCGGGTTCGCGAGCGGACTGTTCTCCTACGAGACGCCCTCGCGGGACGGGGCGTCGCCGGACGAGGTCCGCGCGAGCGTGCCGGCCCCGTCCACCGACGCGGCGTCCACGGCACCCGTGCCGAGCCCCACGTCCGCCCGGCCGACCTCCCCGTCGCCGTCCCCGTCCGCCTCCGCGTCCCCCAGCGCGAGTCCGTCGGCCTCACCGTCCCCGTCGGCGTCGAGCGCCTCACCCACACCGTCCCCGTCGGCCGAGCCGACGCAGACCACGACGACCGCGCCGGCCGAGGACCCGACGCGGGAGTCCGACGACGACGACCGGGACCGGGACGGCGGCTCCGCGCTGCACCGCGGCGACCGCGGCCCCGAGGTCACCGAGCTCCAGCAGCGCCTGACCCAGCTGTACCTCTACACCGGCGAGATCCACGGCACCTACGACCACCGGGTCGAGGACGCGGTCCGCACCTTCCAGTGGGCGCGCGGCATCCGCTCCGACGAGCTCGGCGTCTACGGGCAGGACACCCGGCGCCAACTGGAGTCGGAGACACGGGAGCCGTGAGCGCGGGCGCCGGAACCCGCCGGCGCCCACCCGCACAAAACCTCCGGGCCCCGCCCCTCCGACACCCACCCCACGAAAACCTCCGGCCCCCGACCCGCCGACACCCACCCCACGAAAACCTCCCGCGCCCGACCCGCCGGCACCAGCCCGCGCACATCCCCGGCCCGCGGCCCGCCGACATCCACCCGCACGAAACCAGGCCGCCCCGGAGCTCCCCGGACGGAACCCCGGGCCCCAGCCGGCGAGAACCGCCCGCCACGAGACCCCCGGGACCCCACGAAACCCCCCGGCCTCCGGGCTCCGGGCTCCGGGCTCCGGAAACCACCAGGCCCCCCGCCCAACGACGAGAACCCACAGGCTGCCACCCGAAGGGAACCGCAGGCTCCGCCCCGCGAGAAGTCCAGGGCATCAGCCGGCCCGAGGGAGCCCGCCGCCAGGCGGCAACGGCCGCACCGGCCGCCGTCAGCCGATGTGCAGCCGCAGCGTCCCGTCCGCGCCGGCCTCCACCCGTACCCGCGTCAGGTCCTCCACGACCACGTCCGGCCCGTGGAGCCCGGCCCGGGGACCGACCCCCACGACCCGCATCCCGGCGGCGCGGGCGGCGGTGATGCCGGCGCCGGAGTCCTCGAAGGCGATGCAGTCGGCGGGGGCGATGCCCAGCTCGGCGGCGCCCTTGAGGAAGCCCTCGGGGTCGGGCTTGCTGGCGCCGACGGACTCGGCGGTGACCCGGACGTCCGGCTGCGCGAGCCCGGCGGCGGCCATCCGCGCCGTGGACAGCGGCACGTCCGCCGACGTCACCAGGGCGTGCGGCAGGCCGTGCAGCGAGGCCAGGAACTCCGGCGCCCCGGGGATCGCGACGACGCCCTCGGTGTCGGCGGTCTCCTCGGCGAGCATGCGCGCGTTGTCGGCGTGGTTCTGCTCCATGGGCCGGTCCGGCAGCAGCAGCGCCATCGACGCGTAGCCCTGCCGCCCGTGGACGACCTTCATGACCTCGTCGCCGTCCAGCCCGTGCCGGTCGGCCCAGCGCCGCCAGACGCGCTCGACGGCGGCGTCCGAGTTGACGAGGGTGCCGTCCATGTCCAGCAGCAGGGCACGGGCGGTGAGAACGGTGGTGGCGGTGGCCGTCATCGGCAGACTCCAGACGCGGGGAGGAAACAAGGCGGCCCCGCCCGCCGGTCAGGGAGAACGGGCGGGAGCCACTTTGTTCATCCACGGTACAAAACACACCGGGGATCGCGCCACCGCTCCGCGGAAACGTTCACGTGCCGTTCGCCTCACCCGGCACCCGGCACCCGTCCCGCGCCACCCCGCCCGCGCCCGGGCCACGCCCGGGACGCGCCCGCACGCCACCCGCCCGCGGGCCGCCGCTCGGCACGTTCAGCCCGCGACCGCCTCCCAGAGGCTCCACACGCCGAGGCCCAGCATCAGCAGCGCCGCGATCTTGGTGATCAGCGCCAGCGGCACCCGCTTCATCAGGGCCTTCCCGCCGACGATGCCGAGACCGGCCACCGCCCACAGCGCGAGCACCGCACCGAGGCCGACGGAAAGCGGGTCGTCGTAGCGGGCCGCGAGGTTCGCCGTCATGATCTGCGTGAGGTCGCCGAACTCGGCGACCAGGATGAGCATGAAGCCCGCCCCGGAGACCTTCCAGAAGGACTGGTCCTCCGGCTTGCGGATCTCCTCGTCCTCGTCGTCCTTCTTCATCAGCAGCACGGCCGCGCCGCCGAGGAACAGCACGCCGGTGACCGCGTGCACGATCTGCTGCGGCAGCAGGGTGAGCACGCTGCCGGCCGCGACCGCGAGCACGACGTGCAGCAGGAACGCGGCGGCCACGCCGGCGAAGACGTAGGAGGCCCGGTAGCGGGTGCCGAGCACGAGGCCGGCGAGCGCGGTCTTGTCCGGCAGTTCGGCGAGGAAGACGACGCCGAAGACGACGGCCGTCACGGTCAGGCTGATCAAGGGATCCTCTATCGGTCGGGGCCGCCCCACCGAGAGTGCTGGTCCTGCGCTGCGGACACCTCGGCACGGCAGCACACGGTCGCCCCCGCCGTACGGCGCGGGCGTGCACTGCTTGCCGAAGGTCTCGCTGGCCGGCCCCGCGCACGAGGCCTGCCTCCGGGCGCCGGCTCAGACGAGCTGAGCAGTATGTCGACGGTCCGGCGAAGAGCTACTCCCCTTCTGCGCCGTCCATAGTACGCGAGCCCCCGCGCGGCATCGAGGGGCGAAGGTCCCGGGGCGGACTGGTCACGAGTCCTGTCAGACCCGTAGACGCGCCATGCACACGTCACTAACTTCTTACCGACCGCACACCTGTGCGCCATGCGGCGTCGCGAGCATTCCCCTGCCCGCGTCCCAACACCCCCACCCCCCAAGGGAGTTCGCATGCCCAAGTTCTACGCGCGTCGACGGCTCGGTTTCCTCGCCGCGTTCACCGGACTCATAGCCTCCGCCGGGCTCCTCAACGGCCCGGCCGCCTCCGCCGCCCTCCCCACCCCGGTCAGCGGCGCCACCGCCCGCTCCTACCTCGCCACCCTCACGGTGAAGACGGAGAGCCGCACCGGCTACGACCGCGACCTCTTCCCGCACTGGATCACGCAGTCCGGCGCCTGCAACACCCGCGAGACCGTCCTCAAGCGCGACGGCTCGGGCGTCGTCACCGACTCCTCCTGCGCCGCCACCAGCGGCAGCTGGTACTCCCCCTACGACGGCGCCACCTGGTCAGCCGCCGCCGACGTGGACATCGACCACCTCGTCCCGCTCGCCGAGGCCTGGGACTCGGGCGCCGGAGCCTGGACCACCTCCCGGCGCCAGTCCTTCGCCAACGACCTGACCCGCCCCCAGCTCCTCGCGGTCACCGACAACGTCAACCAGTCCAAGGGCGACCAGGACCCGGCCACCTGGATCCCCTCGCGCACCGCCTACCGCTGCACATACGCCCGAGCCTGGGTACAGGTGAAGTACTACTACGACCTCTCGGTGGACTCCGCCGAGAAGTCGGCCCTGCAGAACCAGCTCGCGAACTGCTGAAGCCCCGTCCACCACGTGTTCGGCGCGGAGCCTGCCCGTCGGCCTCCGTCGTTCCGTACCGTACGGGGCGACGGAGGAGGGGATCACCATGGCCGGACTGCGCCTGGGACCACTGCTGAGATACACCGACGGCTCGTGCGCGACCGTCTGGGTCGAGACCGACCGGCCCTGCACCGCCGAGGTGCGCTGCGCCGACGGCGCCCGGGGCACGGCCCGCACCTTCCGCATCGCGGGCCACCACTACGCCCTGGTCCAGGTGAGCGGCCTGACGCCGGGCACGGCGACCGCGTACGAGGTCTTCCTCGACGACACGCGCGTGTGGCCGCTGCCCGACTCGCGCTTCCCGCCGTCGGTGATCGCCACGTCCCCGGCCGACGGGGACATGCGCATCGCCTTCGGTTCGTGCCGCTGGGCCGCGCCCCCGGCCGGCGGGAAGGACCCGGTGGGCCCCGACGCGCTGGACACCCTGTCCGCCCGCATCGCGGCCGATCCGGAGGGTGCCCGGCCCGACCTGCTGCTCCTACTGGGCGACCAGGTGTACGCCGACGAGGTCTCCGACGCCACGCGCGAGTGGATCTCCGGCCGCCGGAGCCTGGACCGGGCGCCGGGCGACCAGGTCGCGGACTACGAGGAGTACAGCCACCTCTACGACGAGTCGTGGACCGACCCGGACGTGCGCTGGCTGCTGTCCACCGTGCCCAGCTGCATGATCTTCGACGACCACGACGTCATCGACGACTGGAACACCTCCGCCGCCTGGCTCGCCGACATGCGGGCCACCGACTGGTGGAACGAACGGCTGCTGAGCGGGCTGATGTCCTACTGGGTCTACCAGCAGCTCGGCAACATGTCCCCCGACGAGCTGGCCGCCGACCCCCTCTACGCGGCCGTCCGCGAGAGCGACGACGGCACCGAGGCGCTCCGCAAGTTCGCCGCCCGGGCGGACACCGACCCGGCCTCCGTCCGCTGGAGCTACCGGCGCGACTTCGGGCGCGTACGGCTGCTGATGGTCGACTCCCGCGCGGCCCGCGTCCTGGAGGAGGACCGCCGCACGATGCTCGACCCGGGCGAGGCCGCCTGGCTGCGCGAGCAGGTCATGGACGAGCGGGACTCCTACGACCACCTCCTGATCGGCACCTCCCTGCCGTGGCTGCTGCCCCACCTGGTGCACGACGTCGAGGCGTGGAACGCCGCGATCTGCGGCGGCGAACGGGGCGCGCGCTGGGCCCGGCAGGGCGAGAAGATCAGGCGCGGCGCGGACCTGGAGCACTGGGCGGCCTTCCCGTCCTCCTTCGACGCCCTCGCGGACCTGATCGCCGAGGCCGGCACCGGGCCGGGGGCGCCCGCGACGGTGAGCGTGCTGTCCGGCGACGTCCACCACGCCTACGTGGCCGAACCGTCCTGGCCGGGGCGCGCCCCCGACGCCCGGGTGGCACAGCTGACCTGCTCCCCCGTCCACAACTCGGTACCGCTCTCGATCCGGCTCGGCTTCCGCTTCGGCTGGAGCGCCCCGGCGCGGGCCCTCGGCCGGCGCATCGCCCGGCACGGACGCTGCGCGGCGCCCGCGGTGGGCTGGCGCAAGACCGGCGGCCCCTGGTTCGGCAACCAGATCATGACGCTGACCCTGCGGGGGCGCTCGGCCCGGCTGCGCCTGGAACAGGCGCGGGCGGAACAGGACGGGACGCCCGCCCTGCGGACGATCACGGAGCGGGAACTGGCGTAGACACGAGGCGGACGGGCGGAGCCGGGTAGGAAACAAGTCATGCGGGCAGGCTCCGCTTTAGGTGTGGGAGCGCTCCCACCTGTGGTGTGGACCGCCGTCGAAGCACAACCGCACGTCACGTCATGGCCTAATGTTGAACTTGCAAGTACTCATTAGGCTCACCTAACGTGGGCAGCCCACTCGGTTCCGTCCCCCACCGGCCCCCCTCGGGCCGGCCCGACCGAAGGAGCACCCCCCACATGTCCGGACGCCTCGACAGCGCCCAGCCCTACGCCCTCGGCCTGTTCCGCATAGTCGTCGGCCTGCTCTTCGCCTGCCACGGCGCCGCCTCCCTCTTCGGCGTCCTGGGCGGCGCGTCGGGCTCCGGCGGCACGATCGACGCCGGCACCTGGCCGGGCTGGTACGCGGCCGTCATCCAGCTGGTCGGCGGCACCCTCGTACTGCTCGGCCTCGGCACCCGCGCCGCCGCGCTCGTCTCCTCGGGCTCCATGGCCTACGCGTACTTCAAGGTCCACCAGCCGAGCGCCCTGTGGCCGATGGAGAACGGCGGCGAGGCCTCGGCCATGTTCTGCTGGGCCTTCCTGCTGCTCGTCTTCACCGGTTCCGGCGCCTTCGGCCTGGACCGCCTGCTCGCCCGGCGCACGTCCGAGCGGGGGGAGTCCGTCGCCGAGCGGAAGACCCCGGTCGCGGCCTGATCCGGGCCGAACGGCCTCCGGCCGGGGCGCGGCCCCGCACGCCCCGACCACCCCCCCTCGCGAGCGGACACCCCGCCACGTGAGGGGGTGAACACCCCTTCCAGGTGAACGCTCCGTGGTGAAGACCCGAGCCCCCTGTGAACTGTCTGTCACACCCCCGGCGTACGCTGTATGGCTGTCACCGGCCGCTCCTGCCGTCCCCGCGTCCCGCGGCATGGCCCGGCCCACGGGGGAGGAACGGGGAGTTGTGGTGGTCGAAGGTCTCGGCAGTATCGGTTCGCTGGTCAGCAGTCCATGGATCTATGTGGTGGTGGCCGTCTCCGTGCTCCTCGACATCTTTCTGCCGGTCCTGCCGAGCGGTGTGCTGGTGATCACGGCGGCCACCGCGGCCGCCGCGGGATCGGGCGCGGCGGCGGCCGGGCGGGTCCCGCAGGACGTGCCCGACATCCTGGTCCTGACGCTGTGCGCGGCGACCGCCTCGGTCCTCGGCGACCTGGCGGTCTACCGCCTCGCCTGGCGCGGCGGTCCGCGTCTGGACCGCGCCATCGCCCGTTCCCGTCGCCTGGCGACGGCGCAGGAACGTCTCGGCGGGGCGCTCGCCCGCGGTGGCGGCGCCCTGGTCGTCGTGGCCCGTTTCGCCCCGGCCGGGCGCTCGGTGGTCTCCCTGCTCGCCGGCACCGCCCACCGCCGGGTGCGCGAGTTCCTCCCCTGGTCGGCCCTGGCCGGACTGGCCTGGGCCGCCTACAGCGTCGCCCTCGGCTACTTCGGCGGCCAGTGGCTGGGCGCCACCTGGCTGGCGACCGGGGTGTCACTGGCCGCCCTCTTCGGCGCGGGCGCGGGGGCCGCGTACCTGATGCGCCGCCGGCCCCGGGCGACGGAGGCTTCGTAGCGGACGGGTCCCGCGGAGGGCGCGCGCCGGTCCACGGCCGCGGGGGCAAGGAGCGTCACGAGGCCTTCCGGGCGCCGGCACCTCCCCGTACCTCCAGGCCGTCCAGCAGCTCGGCCGTGGCCGCGGTGATCGTCTCCACGGCCCGCTCGAAGACCTCCCGGTTGTGCGCGGCCGGCGCGCGGAACCCCGAGACCTTGCGCACGTACTGCAGGGCGGCGGCCCTGATCTCGTCCCCGGTGGCCTCCTCGGCCAGCACCGGCGGACGCAGTGTCTTGATGCTGCGGCACATGAGGTCAGTCTCCCTTCTCCAGGTCCACCCGCCAGTCGTTCGACCGGATCCAGTGGCCCTTCGGATACTCGAAGTCGGCCTGTCCCAGCAGGGTGAAGCCGGCCCTGCGGCAGACCGCGTTGGAGGCGGCGTGGCCGACGTCCGGGAAGGCGTGCAGATACCGGTGCGGGCCGGCGGCGCGGGCGGCCCGCATCACCGCGCGGGCCGCCCGGACGGCCAGCCCGCGCCCCTGGAACTCGGCCAGCACCGCCCATCCGGTCTCCCAGACCTCGGCGCCCCGCCAGGTCCGCTGCCAGTACCCGATCGAGCCGACGGTCTCGCCACCGTCCGCCAGCGCCACCCGGTACATCCGTCCCGTCCTCAGCTCGGTGTACCTCCTGTGCCGGCCGAGGAGCTGCTCCTCGCTCTCCGGGCCGCCCAGGTGCGCGGTCATCTCCGGGCTGTTGGTCCTGCGCAGCAGCCACAGGTCCTGCTCCGCCCAGGGGATCAGGCGCACCCGCTCCGCGTCGCTCCCGCTCCACTCGCCCACGCCGTCCATGCTCCTCACGGTAGAGCAGGGGTCTGACACCGGCCCCGGCCGCGAGGGCCACCCTTTCGCGTGAACCACCGAAGGGAACGCGCGCCTCAAAATCGAACAGGCGTATCATTGGGCCGTGGCTACGACCTATGACTTCCCCAGTGACCTCCTCGCCGGTCAGGAGGAACTGCACCAGGTCCGGGCCGAGCTGACGGCCCTGCTGAAGAGACTCCCCTGGTCCGTCGAGCCACTCGACGGCTTCAGCGACGACAACGGCTGGCGCAAGGTCGAGCGCCCGGCCTCCCCCGGCTGGTCGGCGGACGAGCAGGCCGAGGTGGAGAAGCTCCGGCGGCGCGAGCGCGAACTCGCCGTGTTCGTCAGCACCCACCGCTACTGGGCGCAGATCACCGGCCCCGACCAGGTGGACGCCCGCTCGGAGCTGAAGCGGGCCCATGACGCCCCGCCCGGCGACGCCCCGGCGGCGGAGGCGTGAGACGGACGGGACGGACACCGCCCCGAGGCGGCCTCGGCGCGGACACGCGAAAGGCCCCCGGAAGATCTCCGGGGGCCTTCGCACCGACGACGACGGCGCCGGTCCTGGTGGGCGCGGACGGTTTCGAACCGCCGACATCCTGCTTGTAAGGCAGGCGCTCTACCCCTGAGCTACGCACCCAGGACGAGTCGACAGCCTACATGGCCCCCGGCGGTGCGCCGCAACGCGCGGGGGGCTCGGGACCGCGGGCGGGGGGTTATCCCCACCCCCGATCCGCCGGTGACCCGGATCCCGCCGGGGCCCGCCGCTCCGTACGGTCGAGGAGTCTCGCCGCACCGGGTCCCGCACCGCGGATCGTCCCGGTGGCGCCTCGTCGTCCGTCCTTGGGGGAAACCGTCATGTCCCGCCGCATCCTTCCGGTCCGCGCGCTCGCCACCGCCGGAGCCGTCGCCGTCCTCGTCGCCGGCCTCGGCGCCTGCGCCTCCGCCGACGAGGACAAGGACCCCGACCACCGCACCTTCGCCTTCCAGGGCTCCACGCTGACCATCGACGCCGACGACTCCGGGCTGGAGATCGTGGCCGCCGACGGCAACCCGTCCGGCAAGGCCGAGGTGACCAGGTGGTTCCAGGGCTCGGTCGCCATCGGCTCCGACCCGGAGGTGACCTGGAGCATGGACGGCGACCGGCTGAAGCTGCGGACGCACTGCACCGGAGTGGTCGCCGACTGCGCCACCAAGCACCGCGTCGAGGTGCCGCGCGGCGTCGCCGTCAAGGTGAGGTCCGACGACGGCAGCGTGCGGGCACACGGCTTCCGGGACGGCCTGGAGATCCGTACGGCGGACGGGTCGGTGCGCGTCAGCGACTCCTCCGGGCCGCTGGAGATGCACAGCGACGACGGTTCGCTGCGCGCGGACGTCTCCGCCCGGCAGGTGAAGGCGTCGACCCGGGACGGCTCGGTCCGCCTGGTGCTCGCGACCGTGCCGGACCTGGTCGAGACCCGCAGCGACGACGGCTCCGTGACCGTCTCCCTGCCCCGGGAGACCTACAAGGTGTCCGCCGAGAGCGACGACGGCTCGGTCGACGTGTCCGTGCCCCGGGACGACGCGAGCTCCCACGTGGTGAACGCGCGGACCCAGGACGGCGAAGTCACGGTCCGAACCGCGAACTGACCGGCCCGTGTGTTCGTCCCTTACGGGTGGGAGAATGGACCCGGGCAGGACGGACGACACGGGAGAGGGATGTGACGGCGACACCATCGCAGCCGTACTCGCCGATGGTGCCGCGCGCGCGGCGCCTGCCGCACCGCTCCCGCCGGCGTCGCCCGCCCGGCGCCCTCCGGGACACCCTCACCCTCGTGGGGCTGCCGTTCCTCGCCGCGCTCGCGCTGCCCGCCGCGTTCGCCGGGGGCGGCACCCGGCGCTGGTTCGGCGGACGGGCCGAGAGCCAGCGGGCCGAGGCGCAGGCCGCGAAGGACGACGCGGCGGCCGCCTTCTACGAGCTGGACACCGCCCAGCGGGACCTGCGGATCTCGGTCGAGACGATCGCGGCCGTCGACGCCTCCCCCGCCGCCCGGCGCGCGGTCACCGCCTTCGAGGCGCTCGGCCGGCGCATCGACGAGGTCAGCCACCAGTACATCGACGCCGTCGACGCCCACGACCTGGACCGGGACGACCTGGAGGCGTCCGCCGCCTCCCGCGCCCGTGACGACCTGACCGCCGCCAGGACCGAACTCGGCCGGGTCAAGCAGGAACTGGACCGCTTCGCCGAGGGACTCGGCCCGCTGCTCGGCAAGGCCGAGACCCAACTGGCCCGGCTGGCGCCCGCCGTCGAACGCGCCCGGCAGGCCCTCCTCGCCGCCTCCGACGCCCTCGACACCGCACGGGAGGCCGGGCTGCGGGCGGACGACCTCGCCGCCCGGCTCGCCGCCCTGGGGCCGGAACTCACCCGGCTGAACCAGGGCGCCGGCCGGCACGGTGTGCCCCAGACCCTCGAACGGGCCGAACGAGTCACCCGGGAGGCCGAGTCGGTCCGCGCCGAGGCCGAGCGGCTGCCGGAGCGAGCCGCCGAGATCGATCACCGTCTGGTCTCCCTGCGCACCCGCGCCCAGGCCCTGACCACCCGCAGCGAACAGGTCGAGCCGGTGCTGAGCGAGCTGCGTCGGCGCTTCACCGCCGCGTGCTGGCAGGACCTCCAGCACGTGCCGGACCAGGCCGGGGAGTCGGTCCGGCAGGCCGAGCGGAAACTGGCCGAGGCCCGGACCGCCCGCGACGAACAGCGCTGGCCGGACGCCACCGCTCTGCTGTCGACCGTACGGGCGCTGCTGAACGCGACCGACGAGGCCGTCTCCGCCGCCGGTGACCGGCTGGGGCGGCTGAACGCGGTGCAGAAGAACCCCGAGCAGGAGATCGAACGCACCCGCTTCGCGATCCGTGACGCCCAGCGCCTGGCCATGGCGGGCCGCAACACCCCCGACCCCCGGCACGCGCGCCCCCTGGACGAGGCCGTGGCCCGGCTGGAGCGGGCGATCACCACGCTGGAGGGACGGCACCCCGACTACTGGCACTTCCTGACCGAGACGGAGGGGGTCCGGCACACGGTGGCCGACGTGGTGGCCGGTATCCGGGAGGAACGCGGAGCCGGCCACTGACCACCGGGCGACGGCCGCCGGGCCACCGACCGCCCGTCCGCCCGGCGTGCTGCCCCACCCGGCCTGCTGTCCCGCCCGGCGGGCTGTCCCCGCCCGGCCTGCTGCCCCGCCCGGCGGGCTGTCCCGCCCGGCCAGGGTCACCCCGCCGGACCGAGGTCCCCGCCGGACCGAGGTCCCCGCCGGACCGGACGTCCCCCAGCCGGCCGGGGTTTCCCCGCCGGAGCTGCCTGCCCGGCCCGGCCGGTTAACCTGTGCGCATGCCTCGCTACGAGTACCGCTGCCGGACCTGCGGCGACACCTTCGAACTGAGCCGCCCCATGGCCGAGTCCTCCGCCCCCGCCGCCTGCCCGGGGGGCCACGACGACACGGTGAAGCTGCTGTCGACGGTCGCGGTCGGCGGCTCGACCTCCGCGCCCGCCCCGGCGCCCTCGTCGGGCGGCGGCGGAGGAGGCGGCGGCTGCTGCGGCGGAGGCTGCTGCGGCTGACCGCCCCGCCCGGGCGACGGGCCCCAGTGGCGCGGACCGCAGGTGCCGCGCCGGCTCACCCTCCGGTTCCACCCCGCCGAATAATCCCGGCACGGCGAGGAACACGAGAGGGAAGCCGTCCAACCGCCGAGGCCGATCGAACCGGAGTCCTCCATGCCGTACAGCCCGAAGGTGCCGCACCCGAGGCCGATCCCGGCCGTCGGCGTCCTCGCCCCGGCCGTCGGTTGCGGCAGTAGGTCTCGCGGCCGTCCTCAGGCTCCCTTCAGCTGCGGTTTCCTAGCGTGGTCGGCATGACAGCCAGCGCAGTGCAGACGGCCGCGGGCAGCGGTGCGGCACCGGAGTGGATCAACGACCTCATGGACGGGCTGGGCGCGCCGGGCGCCGGCCTGGCCATCGCTCTGGAGAACCTCTTCCCTCCCCTGCCGAGCGAGGTGATCCTGCCGCTCGCCGGGTTCGCGGCCAGTTCCGGCCGGATGAACCTGATCGCCGTCCTGCTGTGGACGACGGCGGGCTCGGTGATCGGCGCGCTCGCGCTGTACGGGATCGGCGCCCTGCTCGGCCGGGACCGGACGGTGGCGATCGCGGGCAAGCTGCCGCTGGTGAAGGTGTCCGACATCGAGAAGACGGAGGCGTGGTTCCTGAAGCACGGGACCAAGGCCGTCTTCTTCGGCCGGATGATCCCGATCTTCCGCAGCCTGATCTCCGTACCGGCGGGTGTGGAGCGGATGCGGCTGCCCGTCTTCCTCGGCCTGACCACGCTGGGCAGTGCGATCTGGAACACCGTGTTCGTGCTCGCGGGTTACGCGCTCGGGGACAACTGGTCCCAGGTGTCCGGCATCGCCTCCACGTACTCGAAGGTGATCCTCGCGGTCGCCGCCCTGGCGCTGCTGGTCTTCGTCGGCATGCGACTGATGCGCCCGGGCGCCGGTCACCGCAGGCGGGGCGACGGACGAGGCCGCGGGCAGGACGTACGCCGCCCGGCCGACGACGACGACCGCTCCGGCACCGGTGACGGTGCCGGGGACCAGGACGCCGCCGGCCGGGACGCCGGGGTCAGCGGGCCGGACGCGCCGCGTGCAGGAACTCCCGCAGGATCCGCTCACCGGCCAGCACACCGCGCTCGGGCAAGGCGCTGATCGCCGGGGCCGTCCAGTCGGAGTCGGCCAGCTCCCCGTGGCCGGGGCGCCATCCGCGGTCCGCGACGAGGAGCAGGTCGGCGTCGAGGAGAGAGTCGCCGGCGGCGAGGGTGAGATCCGCGCCGGTGCGGCGGGCGACCTCGCGCACGGCGGCGCTCTTGGTGAGCGGCTTCGGGACGGCGTAGATCTTGCGGCCCTGGAGGGACACCGTCCAGCCGCGGTTCTCGGCCCACACGGCGAGTTCCTTCACCCACTCCTCGGGGAGCAGCTCCCGCTCGACGACGAGGTAGGCGAAGAGGTCCTCGGCGACCCGGTGCTTGCGTACCCACAAGGGGTCGGCGGTGTGCATGAGGTGGTCGCGGACCTCGGCCAGCGAGGCGCACTCGTCGGCCAGCCGTGCGGTCACCCGCGCGTGCCAGTCCGGGTCGGAGACGCCGTCCACCAGCAGGTGCCCGCCGTTGGCGCAGATCGCGTACTTCGACGGGGGGCCGGGGAGGTTGATGCGCTGGTACTGCTTGCGGGTCCGGGTGGTGGTCGGCACGAACACCGCCGCGTCACCGAGGTCGGTCAGCAGCCGGGCCGCCGTCTCCGTCATGTAGGAGAGGGGTCTGCTCTCGTAGACCTCCACGCACAGCAGCCGCGGTGCCCTCAGGTCGGGCATGGTCAGCCCCAGGGCGGCGGCGGAGTAGATGAGCGTGCGGTCGAGGTCGCTCGCGACGAGTACCGGCATCAGAGCGCCACCGCCTTGCCGTCGGCGCCGGTCGCGCCCCGCGTGTACTTGGGGTGGATCAGCCCTACGCAGGTGTAGGGGAGGTCTGCGCTCTCCTCCACGGGTACGCCCCGTTGTTCGGCCAGCAGGCGCACGTGGTCCAGGTCGGCGCCCGCGCCGGCTCGCGCGAGCACCTTCCACGGCACGCGGCGCAGCATCACGCGGGTGGTCTCGCCGACGCCGGGCTTGACGAGGTTCACGTCGTGGATGCCGTACTCCTCGCTGATGCGCTCGACGGCGGCCCAGCCCTCCCAGGTGGGCGTGCGGTCGGCGGCCAGCAGCTCCTTGGTCTGGGCGTCGACCGTGTCGGCGACGTCCGGGAACCGGGCGGAGACGGCGTCGAGGAACGCCGTCGACAGGTCGGCGCCGGCGAGTTCGCGGTAGAACTTCGCGCCGTGGAAGTCGTGCGGGCCGACCAGGTCGGCGCGGAGCACGGTGCGCGAGATCAGCCCGGAGACGGTGGAGTTGAGGCAGGCGGAGGGGATGAGGAAGTCGTCGCGGGTGCCGTAGGTGCGTACGCAGGAACCGGGGTCGGCCAGGACGGCGATCTCGGGGTCGAAGCCGGTGATGCCGTCGGAGGCCTCGAAGGCGCGCAGGGCGGCGGCGAGTTCACGGGTGATGGCGCCCTTGCCGGTCCAGCCGTCCACGAAGACGACGTCGGCGGGGTCGTGACGGCCGGCCAGCCAGCGCAGGGCGTTGGCGTCGATGCCGCGGCCCCGGACGATCGACACGGCGTAGTGGGGGAGGTCGAGGCCGTGACGGAACCGCGCCCAGCGGCGCATCAGGATGCCGACGGGTGTGCCCGCGCGGGCGAGGGAGACCAGCACGGGGCGGGGCGAGCGTTCGGTGAGCACGATCTCGGTGACGGCGCCGACGGCGCGGGCCAGCCGGGCGGCGGACGTCGCCAGCGCCGCGTGGAACAGCTCCTGGTACTGCTCGCTGGGCTGGTACTCCACGGGCAGCGACTCCGCGTAGTGCGCGCCGCCGCTCTGGATGGCCTCCTCGCGCTCCTCGGTCGGCGCCTCGAGCGTCACGTCCGACAGGTCCTGGAGCAGCCAGCCGACCTCGTCGGCCGCGTACGAGGAGAAGTCGGGGCCGCGCAGGGGCTCGGACAGCATGGAGGGCCTTTCGGAGGCGTGCGGGGTCCGCGGGACGTACGACGGGACGACCGCGAGCAGGACGTGCGGGACATGGGCGGCGAGCCGGGCCGGCAGTCCGTCACAGGCGTGCAGGGCGGGGGTGTCGGCGGCCGAGTCGACGACGGCGACCACGGCGTCGAAGCCGCCGCCCGCGACGTTGTAGGCGTAGCGCTCGCCGGGGCCGTCGGCCGGGTCGTCGTGCGCGGGGAAGACCAGGCGGGTACGTATCGCGTAGCCGGGGTCGTCGACCGCGAGGACGGGAGAGCGGGTGGTGGTGGAGTAGCGCACCTCGGCGTCGACGGTCCGCTCCAGCGCGTGGGCCAGGCGCAGCGGGGCGTACATCAGCTCCTCGAAACCGAGGACGAGCACACGGCGGGCGCCCGTGGGCAGTGCCCCGGCGATCCGCGCCGCCATGTCCGGCAGCGCGTTCTCCAGCCGCTCCCGGTGGGCGGCCGTGAAGCCGTGCCGCCCGCCGTCGGGGACCCCGTCGGGCCAGCGCAGGTCGACGCGGGCGACGCGGCCGGCGACTCCTCCGGCATCGGCGCCGGCACCCGCGCGCGTCCCCTCGTCCTCGTACCGCGCGACCAGTTCCCGCCCCTTGTCCAGCACCCCCGGCGGCAGCCGGACCGTGCCCGAGGCGGCCGTCACCAGGTCGACGCGGGCGCCGATCTCGCGGGCGAACTCCTCCAGCCGGCCCGCGTCGGCGGGCGAGCGCATGTCGACCAGGGCCACCACGACGTACCGCTCGCGGGGGTAGCGCTCGTGCAGGGCGCGCACGGTGTTGAGCACCGTGTTGCCGGTGGAGAACTCGTCGTCGACGAGGACCAGCGCCCCGTCCCCGGCCAGCAGCGCCGGATCCTCGGGCAGCAGCAGGTGCGAGGTCGCGTGCGAGTGGGACTCCTCGAAGCCGCCCGCCCGGGCGACCCCGGCGACCGGACGGCGGGTGGAGTGCAGGTACGGGGCCGGCCCGAGGCCGTCGGCGACCGAGTGGCCGAGGCCGGTGGCGGTCTCCGCGTAGCCGAGGACGACGGCCCTCTCGGCCTCCTCGTCGCCGAGCAGGTCACGGACGCGCCGGCCGAGGGCGACGCCGTGGCCGTACACCACGGAGGGCGACTGCGGGACGTGCTTGCCGAGCACGTTCGAGACGAGCAGGTGCGCCCGCTTGGGGTTGCGGCGCAGGGCGAGGCCCAGCAGGCCGGTCAGCGTGTCGTCGCCCGCGAGTTCGACGCCGAGCCGCTCGGCCACCCAGCTCCCGGACCAGACCTCGGCCCGCCCCTCGGCGCGCGCCCTCTCCGTCATGTACTCGTGCCTCCCGTTGTCCACCGCGGCATGGGTCCTTGCGTCGGTCATGGATTCCTTGCGTTCATTCGGCCAGTCCGGCGGCGAGCAGTTCCACGAAGCCGATGTCCTCGTTGGCCACCCCGAAGACCTCGGCGCGCAGCAGCGTCCGTTCGGCCCAGGCGCGGTGGGGCTTCACCTCGTTCATCTTGTTCGTGTAGGCCGACCGCAGGACACCCCCACCGCAGCGTTCCGGCCGCAGGATGTCCTGGGCGTCGCTGAACTCCTCGTGGCTGACGACGGAGAGCGCGTGCACGGGCAGCACGTGCGAGGGGTGGATGCAGGTCTTGCCCAGCAGGCCGTTGGCGCGGTCCAGGGAGATCTCCCGCAGCAGACCGTCCATGGAGTGTTCGATCAGCTTCTGGCGCAGTGCGACGGCCTGGCCCTCCAGGAAGGGGCTCTGCCGCAGCTGCGGTTTGAACATCCGCTCCTGGACGCGGAAGTACTCCCAGACCGGTCCGGTCACCGTGAATCCGGTGCCGTCGACCCGGGCCAGCATGTTCACCACGTCGGCGATCACGGAGGCGACGATCTGGATGTCGTACGCCGTCATGTCGGGGCCTCTGCGCAGCCCGTAGGAGGAGCAGAAGTCGGTCACGCCGAGACGCAGGGCGAGCACCCGGTCGCGGTACTTGTCGACGGCGCGGAAGATGCCCTCCAGCGTCTGCACACGGGACTCCCGGTACAGCAGGTCGGGCGACTCCAGCACGGGCATGGCGAAGAGCCTGCGGTCACAGGCCGCCTCGGCGGTGGAGAGCGCCTCCAGGAAGGGCACGCCGCGTTCCTCGGTGAACTTCGGCAGCACGAATCCCGACAGCAGCCGCACCGCGGGGCCGAGGCGCCGTACGAGGTCGGGGATCTGCTCGGGGGTGCGGACCCGGACGAACAGCAGGGGGACGTCGGCGCCGGGACGTTCCGCCAGGTCCGTGAGCTGACGGACGAGGTTCTCCTCGCCGACCGGTACGTCGGCGTCGTCGATCGAGTCCTCCAGGCACAGCACCATCGAGACCACGCCGCCGGCGCCCTGCTTGAGGATGTCGTCGGCCAGTCTGGGCCGGGTGGCCGGACTGTAGAGCGTGGCGCCCAGGGCCGCGGCCAGCAGCCGGGCCGGCGAGTCCGCCGTGAAGGTGCAGGGCTCCTTGTGGAAGAGGCGCTTCCGCACTTCGGGGGCAATCTGCCCGAAATGACGCATGAGAACTCCCCCGCTAGTGTCTGGGCGACCTGCGAACTGTCCGAAGGTGGCCGGTAATAGTACGTACGTATCCATGTCGGAGGTTCCCACCGGGCATGAATTCCAGGTAACCCGGTCGTGTCGACGGCGGCGACCGGGGTGAGACGACACGACCCCGAGTACCCGCCCCCCACATTGTCGTGACCAGGACCGAGAGGGCAGGATGACGGTATGACGCACGCGATGCTGAAGGGGTCGAACGTCCCGCTGCAAGCCACAACGGTACGCGCCGTACTGCGCTGGGCGCCCGGGCAGGGGGTCCCCGACGTCGACGCCTCCGCGTTGCTCCTGGGGCCGGACGACCGCGTGCGCTCCGATGAGGACTTCGTCTTCTACAACCAGCCCCGGCATCCCTCGGGCCAGGTCTGGCGGCTGGGCAAGAAGCGGGTCGCCGAGGACCTGACCGACACGATCCAGACAGACCTGACCGGGGTCGAGGCCGCGGTGGGCCGGATCCTGCTGGTCGCGTCGGCGGACGGCGTCTCCTTCGACCGGGTCCGTTCCCTGCGCATCCTGCTGTACGACGCCTCGGCCGCCGACGCGGAACCGCTGGCGTACTTCGACGTCAAGCCGGAGACGGGCCAGGAGACGGCGCTGATCTGCGGCGAGCTGTACCGGCGCGGGGAGGGCTGGAAGTTCCGGGCGCTGGGCGAGGGCTATTCGAACGGACTCAAGGGCCTGGCGACCGACTTCGGCATTTCGGTGGACGAGTCGGAGGGGGCGGGCGACCCCATGTCGGCCCCGCGGCCCGCGTCGTCCCCGCACACGTCCGACCAGGACCGGTCCGCTCCCCCGCGGCCCACCCCCGCGCAGGCCGCGCCCGTCCCGCCGACCGCCGGTCCGGACGAGCCGACGACCGTGCAGCCCCTCCCGGAGGTCTCGCGTCCGCTGCCGCCCGAGCGGCCCACGGGGGTACCGGCCCAGCCCGCCTACGGCTATCCGCAGCAGCCGCCGGCGGCCCAGCCGGCCTACGGCTATCCGCAGCCGACCGGCCGGCCGGCCTACGGATATCCGCAGGCGCCCGCCGCCGCGGGGGTCAGCGGTGCGCAGGCCGGCTACGGCTACCCGCCGCCGGCCACCGGGGCGCCTGACCCGGATTTCCGGCTGCCGCCGCAGGGCCCCCAGTTCGTCGGACGCTAGCCGCCGCGGCAGGGCCGGGCGTCAGCGCTCGGCCTTGCTCTTGTGTCCCCGGCCCCATTGCAGGCCCCACCCGTACAGCCGGTCCAGCTCGCCCTGGAAGCCGTACACGAACTTCACCTCGCGGCGGACGAACATCTCGCCCTTCACGTTCTCGATCATCACCACGGCGCAGGACCGGGCCTGCGGGTGACGCTCGTCGAGGCCTATCTCGATGCGCGGGCCGTTGCTCGGGTACAGCGTGACGATGGCGTGGGTCCGGTCGAAGGCCGGGGTCTGGTCGTAGATGTAGGCGAAGAGCAGGAGCCGCTTGATGGCGTCCTTGTGGTCGAGGTTGACGTAGATCGTCTCGCCGGAGGCGGAGCCGAACCGGTCGTCGCCGCTGAGCTTGACGTACGGCGGGGCGTTGACGTCGCCCAGGAATCCGCCGAGCGGCTGGACGACCCCGCGGGTGCCGTCCTGGAGCTCGTAGAGACAGCCGAGGTCGAGGTCGACGTTGACCATGCTCTGGCTGTGGCCGATGACCTCGGGGGGCTTGAGCGCCTTGAAGGGGTGCCGCAGCAGGCTCTCGCGCTGCGAGCCCATGATGTCCGAGGTCCGCATCCGCCAGGTGAGGTTGACCCGCAGGTTGCCGGTCGCCGCGCCCTGCCGGTCCAGGGAGACCTGGCTGTGCCGTTTCGTCAGCTGGATGGAGTTGCTCGCCGCGCTGCCCGAGTCGAACTCGTTCTCGCGACCGCGCCACAGCCCGTCAAAGAAGCCCATTCCCGCCCCCACCTTCACTCGACCGTCGAACGCCGACACAGACCGCTGACGCAGACCGCCGACGGGGCGGCCCCGAGGAATCGTCCTCGTCGGCCGCCCCGCACAGAGCGTTCCTCGTCCGGGCCCTGTTCACACCAACGGAGCAGGCGCACCGGGGGTGAACCCGGCCCGGAGAGAGCAGGCTTTCACACCC
Organism: Streptomyces ambofaciens ATCC 23877; assembly: GCF_001267885.1. Lineage (NCBI taxonomy): Bacteria > Bacillati > Actinomycetota > Actinomycetes > Kitasatosporales > Streptomycetaceae > Streptomyces > Streptomyces ambofaciens. The sequence goes on from NZ_CP012382.1 coordinate 2,537,402, forward strand.
CGGAGGAGACCTCCGCCTTCTCCTTGCCGCCGTCGCCCCCGGCCGCGGCGAGCCGCTTGTTGCGGCGGACCGAGGACCAGAAGGAGGCGCCGATCAGGACGACGCCGATCATGCCGGTGATGAACTCGTTGATCTCGTACTGGATGGTCACCAGGAGGACGGCGGCGAGGGCGCCGATGGCGTAGTGGGCGCCGTGCTCCAGGTAGACGTAGTCGTCGAGGGTGCCCTCGCGGACCAGGTAGACCGTCAGGGACCGGACGTACATGGCGCCGATGCCGAGGCCGAGGGCCATCAGGACGATGTCGTTGGTGATGGCGAAGGCGCCGATGACGCCGTCGAAGGAGAACGACGCGTCCAGGACCTCCAGGTAGAGGAACATGAAGAACGCCGCCTTGCCGGCCAGCTTGACGGCCGACTTGGGCTTGCCGGCGCGCTCGGCCTGCTCCTCGGCCTCGTGCTCGCGCTCCTCTTCCTCCTCGAGCTTGTCCTCGAAGAACCCGGAGAGGCCGCCGACGACCAGATAGGTGATCAGACCGGCGATACCGGAGAGCAGGACCGTCTCGGCCTTGTCGGCGTGCGTGCCGCCGTGCTGGTGGGCGTGTGCGCCGAAGGTGATGGCGGAGACCAGCAGCACGATCAGGGCGATGCAGACCGACAGCATGTCGACCTTGCCGAGCTTGGCCAGCGCGCGCTCCAGCGGAGCGAGCCACTTGATCTCCCGGTCCTCGAAGATGAAGTCGAGGAAGATCATCAGGAGGAACATGCCACCGAAGGCGGCGATCGACGGATGGGCGTCCGTCACCAGCTCCTGGTAGCGGTCCTTGTCGGTGAGCGCGAGGTCGACGGCCTCGATCGGCCCGAGCGACGCGCTGATCGCGACGATCACGACCGGGAAGACCAGGCGCATACCGAAGACGGCGATCAGAATGCCGATGGTGAGGAAGATCTTCTGCCAGAAGGCATTCATCTTCTTCAGGATCCCGGCGTTGACCACCGCGTTGTCGAAGGACAGCGAGATCTCCAGGACGGACAGGATCGCCACGACGCCGAAGGCGGCCCACCCCCCGTAGAAGACCGCGGCCACCAGGCCGAGCGCGGTGACCGCGAACGACCACCCGAAGGTTTTCAGAACCACTGGCTACCCAATCGTATGTGTACGGGGCTCCCCCGCGCCGTACGCGGCTTTACGAAACGTTGACTCCGAAGTCTAGAGCGATGCCCCGGAGCCCCGACGCGTACCCCTGCCCCACCGCGCGGAACTTCCATTCACCCTGGTAACGGTAGAGCTCACCGAAGATCATCGCGGTCTCCGTGGAAGCGTCCTCGCTGAGGTCGTACCGGGCGAGCTCCTGGCCGTCGGCCTGGTTGACGACCCGGATGAAGGCGTTGCTGACCTGGCCGAAGGTCTGGCCCCGCTCGTCGGCCATGTGGATCGAGACCGGAAAGACGATCTTGTCGCAGTGGGCCGGCACCGCCGAGAGGTCGACCAGCACCGACTCGTCGTCACCGTCACCCTCACCGGTGAGGTTGTCGCCGGTGTGCTCGACCGATCCGTCCGGGCTCTTGAGCTGGTTGTAGAAGACGAACCACTCGTCGCCGAGCACCCGGCCGCTGCTGCACACCAGTGCGCTGGCGTCCAGGTCGAAGGGTGCTCCGGTCGTGGAACGCGCGTCCCAGCCCAGCCCGACCAGTACCTGTGTGAGGTTCGGTGCGGCCTTGGACAGGGAGACGTTGCCTCCCTTGGCAAGCGTGACGCCCATGGTGATCCCTCCCCGGGTGATGGTTCTCGGGTTTCCTGCGCGTCCGGCGCCGCACGTAAACCGTGCGGCGCCGGACGGTCGGGGCTGTCGCCCCGGACGTAGCGGTGACTCAGACGTTCACGCCGAAGTCCTGCGCGATGCCGCGCAGGCCCGAGGCGTAGCCCTGGCCGATGGCGCGGAACTTCCACTCCGCACCGTGCCGGTACAGCTCACCGAAGACCATGGCGGTCTCGGTGGAGGCGTCCTCGCTGAGGTCGTACCGGGCGATCTCGGCGCCGCCGGCCTGGTTGACGACGCGGATGAACGCGTTGCGCACCTGGCCGAAGGACTGCTGGCGGTTCTCGGCGTCGTAGATCGAGACCGGGAAGGTGATCTTCTCGACGTCGGCGGGGACGGTGGCGAGGTCGATCTTGATCTGCTCGTCGTCGCCCTCGCCCTCACCGGTGAGGTTGTCACCGGTGTGCTCGACCGATCCGTCCGGGCTCTTCAGGTTGTTGAAGAAGATGAAGTGCGCGTCGCTGGCGACCTTGCCGCCGCTGTTCAGCAGCAGCGCGCTGGCGTCGAGGTCGAAGTCGGTACCGGTCGTGGTGCGGATGTCCCACCCCAGACCGACGATGACCGCGGTGAGGCCGGGGGCCTCCTTGGTCAGCGAAACGTTGCCGCCCTTGCTGAGGCTGACTCCCACGGGTCCTCCATTGGTGTCCAGGGGCGGGGAGCCCCGTAGTGCGTGGATATCGGATCAACGATTCGATCCTAGTGACGGGTTCCCGCCCCCCGCAGGCCCTGGGACCGACGAATCGCTCGGTGTCGACCGGAGTCGGTGCCGATCAGAGGGAGTCGAGCGCCTTCACGTACTCGGTCAGGTCGCGGGCGTCCGGCAGGCCGTTGCGCACGGTCCAGCGGACGACGCCCTCCCGGTCGATGATGAAGGTGCCGCGGACGGCGCACCCCTTGTCCTCGTCGAAGACGCCGTAGGCGCGCGAGACGTTGCCGTGCGGCCAGAAGTCGGACAGCAGCGGGTACTCCAGGCGCTCCTGCTCGGAGAAGACGCGCAGGGTGTGGATGGAGTCGTTGGACACGGCGAGCACCTGGGTGTCGCGGTCGGAGAACTGCGGAAGGTTGTCGCGCACCTCGCACAGCTCGCCGGTGCACACACCGGTGAAGGCGAAGGGGTAGAAGAGCAGCACGACGTTCTTGCGGCCGCGGAAGTCGGACAGCCGGACGGTCGCGCCGTGGTTGTCCTTGAGTTCGAAGTCGGGGGCCTTCTCGCCGACCTGGATCGTCATGTCCTGTTCGTCCCTTCCGAGGATGGTTCGCTGGAAACACCCTACGCAGGGACCGTCACGGACCCACGGACGGGCCGACGGCGGTCGGCCCGTCCGGAGTCGGGGTGGTGCGGAGCCCGGCCGGCTACCGCTTGGACTTGGCGGCCTTGGGCGTCGCCAGTCGGCTGCCGCTCCAGTCCTTGCCGACGCTGACGCTCTTGGACGCCGTCAGTCCGGCCGTCGTCGCGGCTTCCGAGATGTCACTGGCCTCGACGTACCCAGACCGGCCGGTCTTCGGCGTCAGAAGGAGGATCGACCCGCCCTCTTCGATGTACGTGGTGGCATCCACCAGCGCATCCGTCAGGTCGCCGTCGTCGTCACGGAACCACAGCACGACGGCATCGGCCACGTCCTCGTAGTCCTCGTCCACCAGCTCGCCCTCGACGGCGCCCTCAATGGCCTCGCGGAGCTCCTGGTCGACGTCGTCGTCGTAGCCGATCTCCTGGACCACCTGCCCGGGCTGGAAACCCAGCCTGGCGGCAGGGTTCGTCCGCTCCTCCGCGTGGTCCGCGGTCGCGCTCACGGGTTGCCTCCTGATCATGTCTTGGTGAATATCTCAGCCACGCGCGTGCGCGAAGCATTGGCCGTAGTCCACACGGGCGGGACGGATCGCGCAAGTACCCGGCGACTGGGACCGCCGAAACGGTGACGATCCCGGCCGTGTCGCCGCAACTCCAGCCATGCCGTCCAGACCAAAGGTGACGTACACCACACCTATCTGCCCCGTTTGCGTATTTGGGAACCACGTGTGGGTACGAGACTCGAATGAACGTGCCCCCGATCCCCATGGGGGAACCGGTTACCCCACGGTACAGATGACGTTTGCCCCCGCGAGGTACACGATGGTGAATCGGCGGGGAATCGGCGCAGACACCCGGCAAAGTGGCCCTCTGACAGCGAAGGAACAGCGTGGCTTCCGCATCCGATCGCAGTGATCGCAGCCCGATCATCATTGGCGGCCTCCCGAGTCAGGTCCCCGACTTCGACCCCGAGGAGACCCAGGAGTGGCTCGACTCCCTCGACGCCGCCGTCGACGAGCGCGGCAGGGAGCGGGCCCGCTACCTGATGCTGCGGCTGATCGAGCGGGCCCGTGAGAAGCGCGTGGCCGTGCCCGAGATGCGCAGCACGGACTACGTCAACACCATCCCGACCAAGAGCGAGCCGTTCTTCCCGGGCAACGAGGAGATCGAGCGCAAGATCCTCAACGCGACCCGCTGGAACGCGGCGGTCATGGTCTCGCGTGCCCAGCGGCCCGGCATCGGCGTCGGCGGCCACATCGCGACCTTCGCCTCCTCGGCGTCCCTGTACGACGTGGGCTTCAACCATTTCTTCCGCGGCAAGGACGACGGTGACGGCGGTGACCAGGTCTTCTTCCAGGGCCACGCCTCGCCGGGCATCTACGCCCGCGCCTACCTGCTGGACCGGCTCGACGAGGAGCACCTGGACGGCTTCCGGCAGGAGAAGTCCAAGGCGCCGAAGATGCTGTCGTCGTACCCGCACCCCCGGTCGATGCCGGACTTCTGGGAGTTCCCGACGGTCTCGATGGGTCTCGGCCCGATCGGGGCGATCTACCAGGCGCGGATGAACCGCTACATGCACGCGCGCGGGATCGCGGACACCTCGCGCTCGCACGTGTGGGCCTACCTCGGCGACGGCGAGATGGACGAGCCCGAGTCGCTGGGCCAGCTCTCCATCGCCGCCCGCGAGGGCCTGGACAACCTGACCTTCGTCGTCAACTGCAACCTCCAGCGCCTGGACGGCCCGGTGCGCGGCAACGGCAAGATCATCCAGGAGCTGGAGTCGGTCTTCCGGGGCGCCGGCTGGAACGTGATCAAGCTGGTGTGGGACCGCACCTGGGACCCGCTGCTCGCGCAGGACCGCGACGGCGTGCTGGTCAACCGGATGAACACCACCCCGGACGGGCAGTTCCAGACGTACGCCACCGAGTCCGGCGCCTACATCCGCGACCACTTCTTCGGCGACGACCACCGGCTGCGCGCGATGGTCGAGAACATGACCGACGACCAGATCCTGCACCTGGGCCGCGGCGGTCACGACCACCGGAAGATCTACGCGGCGTACAAGGCGGCCCTGGAGCACAAGGGCCAGCCGACGGTCATCCTCGCCAAGACGATCAAGGGCTGGACGCTGGGGCCGAACTTCGAGGGCCGCAACGCCACGCACCAGATGAAGAAGCTGACGGTCGACGACCTCAAGCGCTTCCGCGACCGGCTGCACCTGCCGATCTCCGACAAGGAGCTGGAGTCCGGCCCGCCGCCGTACTACCACCCCGGGCGGGACACGGAGGAGATCCAGTACATGCACGACCGCCGGCTGGGGCTCGGCGGCTACGTCCCGACCCGCGTCGTGCGGTCGAAGCCGCTCGCGCTGCCGGACGACAAGACGTACGCGACCGTGAAGAAGGGGTCCGGCCAGCAGTCCATCGCCACGACGATGGCCTTCGTGCGGCTGCTGAAGGACCTCATGCGGGACAAGGAGCTCGGCAAACGGTTCGTGTTGATCGCGCCGGACGAGTACCGCACGTTCGGCATGGACTCCTTCTTCCCGAGTGCGAAGATCTACAACCCGCTCGGGCAGCAGTACGAGTCGGTGGACCGGGAGCTGCTGCTCGCCTACAAGGAGGCGCCGACCGGGCAGATGCTGCACGACGGCATCTCGGAGGCGGGCTGCACGGCCTCGCTGATCGCGGCGGGATCGGCGTACGCCACGCACGGCGAGCCGCTCGTCCCGGTGTACGTCTTCTACTCGATGTTCGGTTTCCAGCGCACCGGTGACCAGTTCTGGCAGATGGGCGACCAGTTGGCGCGCGGTTTCGTGCTGGGCGCGACCGCGGGCCGTACGACCCTGACCGGTGAGGGGTTGCAGCACGCGGACGGCCACTCGCAGCTGCTGGCCTCGACGAACCCGGCGTGCGTGGCGTACGACCCCGCCTTCGGCTTCGAGATCGCGCACATCGTCAAGGACGGGCTGCGCCGGATGTACGGCGGGGACGAGCAGCACCCGCACGGCGAGGACGTCTTCTACTACCTCACCGTCTACAACGAGCCGATCCGGCACCCGGCCGAGCCCGAGAACGTGGACGTCGAGGGCATCCTCAAGGGCATCCACCGCTTCAGCGAGGCCACGGGCGGTTCGATCCCGGCGCAGATCATGGCGTCCGGTGTCGCGGTGCCGTGGGCCGTTCAGGCGCAGCGGATCCTCGCCGAGGAGTGGGACGTACGGGCCGACGTCTGGTCGGCGACCTCCTGGAACGAGCTGCGGCGCGACGCGGTGGCCTGTGAGGAGCACAACCTGCTCCACCCCGAGGAGGAGCAGCGCGTCCCGTACGTGACGCGCAAGCTGGCCGGTGCGCAGGGCCCGTTCGTGGCGGTCTCCGACTGGATGCGGGCGGTTCCGGACCAGATCGCGCGCTGGGTGCCGGGCACGTACCAGTCGCTGGGCGCGGACGGGTGGGGCTTCGCGGACACGCGCGGTGCGGCGCGGCGGTTCTTCCACATCGACGCGGAGTCGATCGTGGTGGGAGTGCTGAGCGAACTGGCGCGGGAGGGGAAGGTCGACCGGTCGGTGCTGAAGCAGGCGGTGGACCGGTACCGGCTGCTCGATGTGACGGCGGCCGACCCGGGCGTGGCCGGCGGGGACGCCTAGGCGCGGGCACGGCGTCCGGGGCGGCGGGGTTCCGACTCCGCCGCCCCGGGCGGCCTCCGGGCTCCCTACGATGCGGGGATGACGCGTACGGGCGAGGGCATCGAGGGGCGGACGGCACGGGAACGTTGGGAGCGGCGCACCCAGCGGCCGCTGCTGGCGCTGGCCGTGCTGTTCGCCGTGGCGTACGCGGTTCCCATCGTGAACAGTTCCGCGAGCGGGTCCCTGACCCGGGCGTGCGTGCTGGCGGAGTGGCTGGTGTGGGCGGCCTTCGTCGTGGACTACGTGGTGCGGCTGGTGCTCAGCGAGAACCGCCGGCGGTTCGTCCGTACGCACTGGCTGGACCTGTGCGCGGTGGCGCTGCCGATGCTCCAGCCGCTGCGGCTGCTGCGGCTGGTCTCCACCCTGCTGCTGGTCGGGCGGCGTGCCCGAATGGCCCCGCAGATCCGGCTGACGACGTACGTCGCCGGGGCGGTGGTGGGACTGCTGATGTTCGGCTCGCTCGCCGTGCTGTCCGTGGAGCGGGACGCGCCCGGCGGGAACATCCGCACGCTGGGGGACGCGCTGTGGTGGTCGTTCACCACGATGACGACCGTGGGGTACGGGGACCACGCGCCGACCACCGGCGTGGGGCGGTTGCTGGCCGTCGGCCTGATGCTGTCCGGCATCGCCCTGCTCGGTGTGGTGACGGCGAACATCGCGGCGTGGTTCCTCGCGCGCTTCGAGCGGGACGACATGGAGGAGCGGCGGCAGACCGAGGCGATCCGGGCGCTGGCGGAGGAGGTGCGGGCCCTGCGCGCGGAGGTCGCGGGGCTGAGGCGGGCCGCGGAGCCCGGGCCTGCCGGTGCTGCTCCCGCGTCCGTTCCCGGTCCCGCGTCCGTTCCCGCGTCCGTTCCCGCCTCGGCCCGTGTCCCCGCGGCCTCAGACGCTGCGGATTAGCGAAGGCGCGGGTACTCTCCCCCGACGTGGTCGCAGGTCAGAGGAGACCGTTGCCCAGGGGTGCCGCGCCGATGAGCCACAGAACCGCCAGGACCGTGTCGATGATGCCCAGGACGACCGCGACCACGGCCGGTACCGGGCGGGCCCCCGCCCGGCTTCGGCCCATGGCCAGTCGGCCGCAGACGATCGCGGCGGGGCCGAGGACGATCCCCAGCACGAAGAAGCCGGCGACCGCGCAGACGATTCCGACGACGGCGAGGGTCGCGCGATCCGGCCCGGTCCGTGACCACGTCCGGCCACGTGAGCGGGGGTGCCTGCGCGCGCCCTGTCCGAAGCTCGCCATCATCAACTCCCTGAACTCCTCATGGAGTTCGGGTACCCCCTTGCGGCGTCTCATGCCTGCCGCGGACGTGCTGCCTGCGCGCTGCCCCCCTCCGGCAGCGCGCCGCAGCCTCTCGCCCCCGTGCCCTGCGGAGGACTTGACCCACTGTGACCTGCGCGGCCCTCGGCGCGGGAGGGTTCGCCGGCCCCGTCACCCGGATGGGCGAACAGGGCCGGGACGCACGGGAGATGTGCTCAGATGTGGCCCACGCCCGCGCCGGCCTCCGCGTTCACACCGCGCTTGGTGAGGAAGGCGACCAGCACGGCGACGGCCGCGACGCCGGCGGCCACGAGCGACGCGAGGCTCATGCCGGAGATGAAGGTGTCGTGCGCGACCTCCGTGACCTTCGCGGCCATCGGCCCCGGCATACCCTCGGCCACCGGTGCCGCGCCGACCTGGACCGCCTCGGAGGCCTGGCCCAGCTCTTCCGGCGTCAGCTTCGGAAGGCCGGCGTCGGCCCAGTTGCCCGCCAGGTCGTTGTCGACCTTGGAGGCCATCACGGCGCCCAGCACGGCCGTGCCGAGGCTGCCGCCGATCTGCATCGCGGCCTGCTGGAGACCGCCGGCGACACCGGACAGCTCCATCGGCGCGTTGCCGACGATGACCTCGGTGGCGCCGACCATGACGGGCGCGAGGCCGAGGCCCAGCAGGGCGAACCAGAGCGACATGACGCCGCTGCCGGTGTCCGTCTCCAGCGTGGACATGCCGTACATGGCGAGCGCGGTGCACGCCATGCCGCCCGCGAGCGGGATGCGCGGGCCGATCTTGGTGATCATCACGCCGGCCAGCGGCGAGCCGACGATCATCATGCCGGTGAGCGGCAGCAGGTGCAGGCCGGCGTCGATGGGGCTCATGCCGTGCACGTTCTGGAGGTAGAACGTCACGAAGAACAGGCCGCCCATGAAGGCGATCGCCATCATGACCATGAGGACGACACCCGCCGACAGCGGGACGGAGCGGAACAGCCCCAGCGGGATCAGCGGCTCCCTGACCCTCGTCTCCCAGAAGGCGAACAGCCCGAAGCCCACGACGGACACGACGAGGAACAGCCACGTCTTTCCGTCGCCCCAGCCCCACTCGGGGGCCTTGATGAGGGCCCAGACCAGGCAGAACATCGCGGCGGACAGCAGGGCTATGCCGAGGACGTCGAAGGAGCGCGGGGCGTTCACCGCGCGGTGGTCCAGCAGGATCATGACACCGAGGACCACGGCGAGGACGCCCACCGGCACGTTGATGAAGAACACGGACTGCCAGTTGACGTGCTCGACCAGGACACCGCCGAGGATCGGGCCGCCCGCGGTGGAGGCACCGATGACCATGCCCCAGATGCCGATGGCCATGTTGAGCTTCTCGGCCGGGAAGGTCGCCCGGAGCAGGCCGAGCGCGGCCGGCATCAGCAGGGCACCGAAGACGCCCTGGAGCACACGGAAGCCGACGACCAGCGGAATCGTGTCGGACAGGCCGATGGCACCGGAGGCGGCGGCGAAACCGACCACGCCGATGAGGAAGGTCTGCCGGTGGCCGAAGCGGTCACCGAGCTTGCCCGCCGTGATCAGCGAGACCGCGAGGGCGAGGAAGTAGGCGTTGGTGATCCACTGGACGTCGGCGAAGCTGGCCTTCAGGTCGACCTGGATGGCCGGGTTGGCGATGGCCACGATGGTGCCGTCGAGGGCCACCATCATGACCCCTACGGCGACGGTGACGAGGGTGAGCCACGGGTGGCCGCGCAGTCCGCCGGCCGGTGCCGGGCCCGACGGACCGGACGAGGTTCCCCCGTCCCCCGATCCCGTCTTGTCGATGGTGGTCTGACTAGTCATACGTTCGAGGCTAGTGACAGCCACTGACAGTTGACAAACCATTTCACTAGTCGGTAACTGACATGTCATCTCCCTATAGCCTGAACTGCGAAAACGACGGCGGGGCACCACGCCGGAGCCGACCCGAGGAGCGAACCTTTTGAACATGGCGGACACAGCGACACCACCGGGCCTGCGCGAGCGCAAGAAGCAGCGCACCCGGGACACGCTGCTGCGGTCCGCCCTGGAGCTGTTCACCGAGCGGGGCTACGAGGAGACGACCGTCGACGACATCGCCGAAGCGGCCGATGTCTCGCAGCGCACCTTCTTCCGCTACTTCGCCAGCAAGGAGGACGCGGCCTTCTTCGTGTCGCGGCTCGCGGAGTCGCACTTCGTCGAGGCCGTGCGCCGCCGCCCGCCCGGCGAGGCGCCGCTGGACGCCATGCGCCAGGCGCTCGGGGAGAGCTGGGACACCATCGGCGAGGCCGTGGGGCGGCTGGTCCCGCTGGAGCTGCACATGCGCTTCTACCAGGTGATCGAGTCGACGCCCGCGCTGCTCGCCGCCCATCTGCGGCGGGCGGCGGAGCTGGAGGAGGAGATCGCCCGGGTCGTCGCCGAGCGCGAGGGCCTCGACATGGAGGCGGACCCGCGCCCGCGCGTGGTGGTGGCCGTCTTCGGCGCGGTGATAAGGGTGACGGAGCGGATCTGGTCGGCGCGCGGCGACGCCAGTCTCGCGGCGCTGCGCGAGCTGACCGCCACCTACCTGGACCAGGTGGAACCCGCGCTCATCGGCGACTGGCGGAGCGCTCGCGGGGCCGGACGGGCGGAACCGACCCCGTAGCGCGTGATCGAAACGTGATCCGTGTCACTGGATTCACGCGAGACCGTCCCGTTCTCCTAGTGTGTCCTCCCAGTGACTTCCTTCGACACCTCTCCGCAGCTGAACGTCTGGCGCGCACTGCTCGCCCTGGCCGTGGTGTTCGTGATGCTGGCGACCACCGGCTGGACCGCCCTGCGCAACCAGCGGGGCCCCACCGCCCTCGAAGCGTCGGTCACGGCCTGGGAGAACGGCCGGATCGACGGACGCCGGCTGCCCGACGCGCAGGCGTCCCCCGCCCGGCTGGCCCGCTTCTTCGCCTCGCTCACCGAGTGGCAGCGCACCAGCCTCGCCCGCCGCTACTCCCTGGCCGTCGGCAACATGAACGGCGCCCCCGTCGAGTTGCGCTACCTCGCCAACCGCGCGGCACTGCGCAAGGCACGCGCCGTGGAGCGCCTGCGCATGCACGACAAGCGCCTGTCGCTGTCGGGCCAGCGCGAGGCCGGCCGGCGTGCGCACCAGTACGAGGCGCTGCTGAACCACGACCGCCGCATCCTCGCCTTCGACCCGGCGGGTTCCGGCAAGGTCGCCGAGGTCTTCGGCGACCTGGGCCGCGCCGAGCGCGTGTCCGTCGTCGTGCCCGGCGTGGACACCGAGCTGCTCACCTTCCAGCGCACCCATCGCAGGTACTCGGCGCCCGTCGGCATGGCCGAGTCGCTGTACGCGGCCGAGCGCGCGGCGAGCCCCGGTACCTCCACAGCCGTGATCGCGTGGGCCGACTACACCTCCCCCAACGGCCTCGGCATGGAGGCGGCCACGGCGATCCGGGCCGAGCACGGCGCCGCCCGGCTCAACGCGCTGCTGCGGGCGCTGCCCGGCCGGGCGCCCGTCTCGCTGTTCTGCCACAGCTACGGCTCGGTGGTGTGCGGTGTCGCCGCCGACGCGCTGCCCCGCCGGGTGACCGACATCGCGGTGGCCGGCAGCCCCGGCATGCGCGTCGAGAAGGCCGCCCAGCTGCACACCTCGGCCCGGGTGTGGGCGATGCGGGACGCGGACGACTGGATCCAGGACGTGCCGTACCTGGAGGTCGGCGGCCTCGGACACGGGGCCGACCCGGTGTCCGCCGGGTTCGGGGCGCGGGTGCTGTCCGCACGGGGCGCCCAGGGGCACAGCGGCTACTTCGTGCCGGGCACGGAGAGCCTGCGGAACTTCGCGCAGATCGGCGTTGGCGCATACCCCACGGTCGCCTGCGCCGGCGAGAACGACACATGCCGGGCGGATTTGTCCGCGACGGCGGCGGCCTGACGCGCGTAGAGGCGCAGATACTCCGGTTTGCACGGGGAGGGGACGGAAGAGCTCGTGCCGCATACGATGAGCCGCATGGGTGACGTACTGGCCGGATTTCATGCCGCCTGGGAGTTCGAGTCCGACTCCGTGCTCATCCGCTACGAACGGGGGATTCGAACACCCAAGCTGTTCCAGGCCCTCGGGGAACGCCGCGTCCCCGTGGAGGCGATCGCCGGGGTGACGCTCTCGCCCGGCAGGCGGGGCACCGTCGTCCTGCGCGTCGAGCCGCGCCCGGGCGCCGACCCCCTGATGGAGGCGGCGGCCGGACAGCTGAAGGAGAGCGGTGACCCGTACCGGCTCGTCCTGCCGGCCGAGCGGGAGACGCTCGCGGAGTACTACGCCGACGAACTGCGCGGGCTGCTGACCGGGTCCGGCAGGTCCGAGCGCTACCTGGTGGCCGCGCCCGAGGCACCGCTGCACTTCAAGGCGTACGACGGGAAGGCGTCCTTCGACGGCAAGGCGGTGTCCTTCCGCTGGTCCTGGACGGGCGCGTCGTCGGCGAAGTGGAAGGCCGGCGACCAGAGCTTCCCGGTCGCCGACCTGGGCGGGGTGGAGTGGCGGTCCCCCGAGGCGTTCGAGGGGTACCTGCGCCTGCTGCCGCGGGAGGCCGCGCCGGTCGCCCCGCAGGCCGACCAGGACCCCGCCTCGGTCGTGTTCGGGCTCGGGTACGGGCCGGTGCACGAGTCGCTTCCGTTCGCCGCCGCGGTGCTGGCGGCGGTGCGGGAACGGGGCGGGGGCGCCCCGGTGCCGGTGCCGGTCCCGGCGCCTCGGCGCGACCCCGCGGACATCGCCGAGCGGATCCGGCACCTGGGTGAGCTGCACCAGCAGGGGCTGGTCACCGACGAGGAGTTCTCCTCGAAGAAGGCCGAGCTGCTGGCGGAGCTGTGACGCCGCTCTACTCCCGTCCGGCGGACGTGAACGTCATGTCCGCGTACCGGTCGCCCGCGACCTTCCCCGCGATCGGCTCCAGCACCGCCAGTTCCTCCTCGGTGAGGACGATCCGCGTCGCGCCGGTGTTCTCCTCGACCCGGGCCGGCCTGCGCGTCCCCGGGATCGGGACCACCGGCAGGCCGTGCACCCGGGCCTGCTGCTGGACCCAGGCCAGGGCGATCTGGCCGAGGGTGGCGTCGTGGGCGTCGGCGACCGTGCGGACCGGGTCGAGGAGGGCCGCGTTGGCCGCCGCGTTGTCGCCGGTGAAGCGGGGCTGCTGACGGCGGAAGTCGTCGGCCGTGAGATCACGGTCCGCGTGGACGAAGGAACCGGTGAGGAAGCCCCGGCCGAGCGGCGAGTACGGCACCAGGGCCACGCCCAGCTCGCGGGCGGCCGGCACCACGCCCGCCTCGATGTCCCGGCTGAACAGCGACCACTCCGACTGCACGGCGGCGATCGGATGCACCGCCTGGGCGGCTCGCAGCTCCTCCCCCGTCACCTCGCTCAGTCCCAGGTGCTTGACCTTGCCCTCGCGGACGAGGTCGGCCATGACGGCGACGGTCTCCTCGACCGGCACGTTCACGTCGCGCCGGTGCATGTAGTAGAGATCGATCACGTCGACGCCCAGCCGCCGCAGACTCGCCTCGACCGCCTGGCGGACGTACGGCGCGTCGTTGCGGATGATCCGCTTCGTCGGGTCGTCCGGCGGGATCGACAGGGCGAACTTGGTCGCGATGACGACCTCGTCGCGGTGGGCCGTGAAGAACGGCGACAGGAACCGCTCGTTGTCGCCCGCCCCGTACGCGTCCGCCGTGTCGTAGAGCGTGACGCCCAGTTCCAGCGCCCGCTCCAGGGTCGCCCGCGAGGCGTCGGCGTCCACGGGGCCGTAGGCGAAGCTCATGCCCATGCAGCCCAGGCCCTGGACGCCCACCTCGGGGCCGCCGTCGCCGAGCCGTACCGTCGGGATGCTGTCGTCGGTCATCGGGTCGTCTCCGTTCCGCGGGCGCGGCCCGCGTCCCCGTAGAAGCTGATCTTGCGGTCGAGCACGGCGAGGGTGTCCTGGAGCTCGGCGATGCGCGTCAGCACGTCGCGGCGCGTGGACTCCAGGAGCTCCCGCCGGTCGATGTAGGTGCTCTCGCCCTCGCGCACCAGCTCCGCGTACCGGACCATGTCGGCGACCGGCATGCCGGTCATGCGCAGCTTGCCGACGAAGTCGAGCCAGTCCAGGTCGCGGTTGCTGTAGCGGCGCTGGCCGGTGTGCGAGCGGTCGATGTGGGACATCAGCCCGATCCGCTCGTACCAGCGCAGCGTGTGGGCCGTCAGGCCGGTGAAGGCGACGACCTCGCTGATGGTGTAGCGGTCCTGCCCGTCGGGGCGTGGGTGGCGCGGGGGCGGGGCGGAGCAGGTGTCCGTTCTGGTGGCGTGCGGCGCGGGGGTCCCGGCCGTGGTCTGCATCACCGTCATGGGTTCCACGCTATGACCTTGGAGTGCACTCCAGGCAAGCGCCCGCGGTGAGAAGGCGGTGGCGGTGGGAAAAGGGCGGGACAGCCGACGGGGCGGGTCACTAGCGTGCGGGCATGAGTCTCGTACGCCGTGCCGTGGCCGCCGACGCGGCCGAAGTGCTCCGCCTGCGTCAGGTGATGCTCGACGCGGTGGGCCGCCCGCCCTCCACCGACTGGCACGCCGCTTCCCTGCCGACGCTGCGGGCGCGGCTCGCCGACCCGGACGGGGAGTTCGCCGCGTTCGTCGCCGACCACCCGGAGCGGCCGGACGCGCTGGCGGCGCTCGTGGCGGGCACGGTGGAGTACCGGATCGGGCGGGCCGGCAATCCGCGGGGGCTGACCGGGTACGTCTTCAGCGTCGCGACGGACCCCGGGGCCCGGCGTCGCGGTTACGCCCGCGCCTGCATGGAGGAGCTGCTGGAGTGGTTCCGCGAGCGGGGCGCCGGGCACGTCATGCTGAACGCCTCGCCGGAGGCCGAGCCGCTGTACGCGTCGATGGGGTTCACCCGGGACACGGACCCCTCCATGCGGCTGCACCTGTGACCCGCTTAGGCTCACGGGCATGTCCTTGAAGAGCCTCGCGTCGATCGAGAACTGGCCGGTCCCCACGGCGGCGGCGGGCGTCGTACGCGCCGACGGCACGATCCTGGGAACCCACGGCCCCCTCGGGCACCGCTTCCCCCTCGCCTCGGTCACCAAGCCGCTCGCGGCGTACGCGGCGCTGGTCGCGTACGAGGAGGGCGCGGTCGAGCTGGACGAGCCCGCCGGTCCGCCCGGGTCGACGGTCCGCCACCTGCTGGCGCACACCTCCGGGCTGGCCTTCGACGAGCACCGGGTGACCGCCCCGCCCGGCGAGCGGCGGCTGTACTCCAACGCCGGTTTCGAGCAGCTCGGCGACCACATCGCGAAGGCGGCGGAGATGCCGTTCGCCGAGTACGCGCGGCAGGCGGTGCTGGAACCGCTGGGCATGACGTCCACCACGCTGGAGGGCTCCCCGGCGAAGGACGGCGTGTCCACGGTGGACGACCTGCTCCGCTTCGCCGCCGAAATCCAGGCCCCACGCCTCCTCGACCCGCGCACCGTCGCCGAGGCGATGACGGTCCAGTACCCGGGCACGAAGGGCGTCCTGCCGGGCTACGGCCACCAGAACCCCAACGACTGGGGCCTCGGCTTCGAGATCCGCGACGGGAAGTCCCCCCACTGGACGGGCGCCTCGTCCTCCCCCCGCACCTTCGGCCACTTCGGCCAGTCGGGCACGTTCCTGTGGATCGACCCGGACGCCGGACTCGCCTGCGTGGCCCTGACCGACCGGGCCTTCGGGACGTGGGCGGTCGAGGCGTGGCCGCCCTTCACGGACGCGGTGCTGGCGGAACTGCGCGGCTGAGGCGTCACGCCGTACGGCGACGGGCACGGGAAGACGGTGTGGTTCGAGTGAACGTCCGTCGACGGCGGACCAGTTACACGATTCACACCACAGAGGATGACGCGCTCCGCATACGCTCGACTACACAGGGCAACGAACGTCCCCGGACGTTGCCGCCCGCCCCGCCCGTAGTCCGGAGTGAGTGAGGTACCGCAGTGGCCCACATCCAGTCCCTCGACCCGACCGCTTCCCCACTCGACTACTACGGCTGGGAGCTGCGCCGCCAACGCGAGGCCCACGGCCTCAACCAGGCCCAGCTCGGCGAGATCATCTTCTGCACCGGCTCACTGGTCGGCCAGATCGAGACCACCAGGAAGGTCCCGACCCGGGACTTCTCCGAACGGGTCGACGCCGCCCTCGGCACGGACGGCCTCTTCTCCCGCCTGATCGGCCTGGTGCTGCGCAGCCAACTGCCCACGTGGTTCCAGCCGTACGCGGAGATGGAGGCGAAGGCGACGTACATCTCCACCTACCAGGCGCAGCTGGTCTACGGGCTGGTGCAGACGGAGGAGTACGCGCGGGCGGTGCTGGACGTGGAGCACCGGGGCAACGTGGACGAGATGGTCGCCGCCCGGATGGAGCGTCAGCGCATCCTCCTGCGCCACCGGCCGCCCGCCCTGTGGGTCGTCCTGGACGAGGCCGCCCTGCTGCGGGAGATCGGCGGCCGGGACGTGATGCGCAGGCAACTCGCCCGCCTGTTGGACTTCACGACCGCGCCCTGGGTGCAGATCCAGGTCCTCCCGCTGACCTCGGGCCAACACACGGGCATGATGGGGACGTTCACCCTGCTGCGGTTCGACGCCGACCTCGACCTCTTCTACAAGGACGGCTACGACCAGGGCTACATGACCGCCAGCCCAGAGGTGATCAAGGAACGCTCGTTCGGCTACGCTCGACTGCAAGCCTCAGCCCTCTCCCCCGAGGACTCGGTGAGACTGATCACCCGCGTGATGGAGGAACGCTATGCGACCCCGCACAGCACTGAGCAACGTTGAGTGGCGCAGGTCCAGCTACAGCGGAAGCAACGGCGGTGAGTGCGTCGAGGTCGCCGAGGGCCACCCCACCGACTCCGTTCCCGTGCGGGACAGCAAGAACCCGGCCGGCCCGGTCGTCACCGTCGGCGCGCACGCCTGGCGGGCCTTCGTCCAGGGCCTGCGGTAGGTAGTCCGAGCCCTGCGGCTACCGCCGTTACCGGAGGGCGCGTTCCGGTCAATCCCCGTCTGTCGTCTACGCCTGCCGGGACAGCACCTCCCGGCAGGTGACGCACAGGATCCACAGGGGATCTTCACTCCTTCTCCATGATCGCGTTTCAGCCGAGCACGGTTCGCGATCTTGTGACGTGATCATGTCGCATGCCTAGGGTGACCCGGCGCGCCGGCCGGGGATCCCTCTCCTCCGGTGCGCGGTCCCGGAACGGCCGTGGGCCGCCGCAGGGGTGGAGAGGGGTTTCGTCGCACCTTCCGTCTCCTTGTCGGGGCGCCTTTGTCCGTCTCCGTCCTCGACGAAGGATGCTCCAGTGCGCCTCAGACGTTCCCGCATCATCTGACGCTCCACCCGGCAGACCCGGCCGCCGACTGCGTGCCGCCTCGCTCCCCCTCGTGCCGCTGACTGTGATCGGCGCCCTGGTCGCCGGACTCGTCGGCCTTGAACCTCCGTCCGACGACAGTCTGCCCGGCACCAGCACCGTCGCCGACAGCTATGACGGCTTCGACGCCGACGCCGCCGAGCAACTGCGACGGGACCAGTGTTTGATGGCCGACTCCCTGCGGATCGGCGGACCGCAGATGCACACCCTCGCGCGGAACGCGCTGGAGTGGACGCCCGAGCAGTTGCGCCTCGCGGCGAATCGCGACTACTGGACCGACACTCCCCTGTCGGTGGCGTTCCAGAAGGACAAGACCTCCTACGACCAGAACAACAGCGGGCTAGGCGCACGGGGCGACGCCTGGAAGAAGTCCCTGAACGGGCTGTCGTACCCGGGCGGCTTCACCTCCGAGGCCGACTTCTACCGGCCGCCCGGGGTGCCCACCGGTCAGGACCTCTTCGGCCAGGTCGGCTACTCGAAGTGGCTCGGGGAGCAGTACTGGAAGGACGAAGGTCTCTTCTACGAGGACCCGACCCCGGTGGCCGACGAGGCGACCGCCCAGGCGGTGGAGAAGCTCGGGGCCCCGCTCTACGGCGACCCCGATCCGTCCCTGCCGAGCGACGCGTGGCAACAGGCTTACGCCGAGAAGCAGGCGTTCGAGGAACTCACCGGCGGTCTCACCGAGATGGGGGCGGACGACGCCCGGCTCTTCCTCTCGTTCGGTGGTTTCCCCCGGACGGCACCCGAGCCCGGCAGTCTTCCGTTCCGTCTGGCCGTGATGCGGGCGGCGTCTGACCAAAAGAAGGCCTGAGGGGGTGCGGTGGGTGCCCAAGTAGCAGGCAGCACCCACCGCACCCCCTCCAAGACGCAATGGGAAGGTGAAGCAGTGAGCGATTACGGCTACCCGCACGCTTCGGATGAGGTACAGGAAGAGCGAAACAGAATCGCCGACCGCGCATACGAGGAACTGCGCCGGGCCGGTCTCCCAGCCCATCGTTGGAAACGCGACGCGGATGGATCGCCCGGTGCAGAAATCGCCGTTGATCCGGGGGAGGATTCAGTGGGAGGGGTCATCGTTACCTGGACAGCCGACTTCGGACCAGCGCTCGCTGAGAGCCTGCTCAGCGGAGATCTGCAGGCACCGGTGATCCGGCAGAACGGAGCCGTTGCCCGCCACATGCAGGAAGCCATCATCGGTATCCTCAGAGCCGCAGGGCTTGAAGCCGCCCCCAGCGAAGACGACATGAATCCACTGGCGGTACGTGTTGCCTCGACGTAGCAGAGGAACCGGACGGGCACACCTACGGAAGTGCACCGTACAGAGCGGGCTGTCAGCCCTCTGACGCGTCCGGTCACTGGGGCGTCACTGTCCCCCCATCTCCCACAGCAGCACCTCGGCCCGCGTCACCGCCACCGCGTCCAGCGCGTCGGCGTCCGTGACGCGGGCCGCGTCGCCCGCGCCCAGGGTCTCGCCACCCAGCGTCACCTCGCCCCGCACCACATGCACGTACACGTACGCCCCGTCCGGCACCGCCGTCCGCTCCCCCGCTGCCAGGCGGCGGACGTGGAACATCGCGCCGGCCTCGGGGACGGCGTACGGGGTGGAGTCGGCGATGCCGTGGACGATCTCGTAGGCGGGGTCGCCGCCGGGAGTGAGCGGGGCCAGCCACATCTGGACGAAGGTCAGGGGCGCGGGGCCGTCGTTGCGCTCGACGTGGCGGACGCCGGCCGCGGAGCTGAGGCGCTGGACGTCGCCGGCGCGGACGACCGTCTCGTGGCCGGCGGTGTCGCGGTGGGTCAGCTCGCCCTCGACCACCCACGTGACGATCTCCGTGTGGCTGTGCGGGTGCTCGTCGAAGCCGGCGCCGGGGGCGAGCCGCTCCTCGTTGCAGGCGAGCAGAGCCCCGAAGCGGAGGTTGTCGGGGTCGTAGTGGGGGCCGAAGGAGAAGGCGTGGCGGGAGACGATCCCGGCTGCCGGATCACCGCCCGGGAAGCGCTCGTCGGCGCGGCGTACGTCCATCACGTCGTTCACCGTAGACCCGGCGGCACACCCGCCCGTCCCGATAAGGCAGTCTTGTCCCCGTGCCCGAACCCGAAACCGGCAAGCCCGACGCCCCCGCCCGGCCCGTCCACCCGCACACCGCGACCCTGAAGCGGCTGGAGCAGTCCGCCGGATCGCTCGCCGCGCAGGCCATCGCGCGGATGGACGAGACCCTGCCGTGGTACCGGGCCATGCCACCGGAGAACCGTTCCTGGATCGGGCTGGTCGCCCAGGCGGGCATCGCCGCCTTCACCGAGTGGTTCCGGCACCCGGACGCCCCGCAGGCCATCTCCACCGACGTCTTCGGCACCGCGCCGCGCGAGCTGACGCGGGCCATCACGCTGCGGCAGACCGTGGAGATGGTGCGGACGACGATCGAGGTCATGGAGTCCGCGATCGACGAGGTCGCCGCTCCCGGGGACGAGTCGGTCCTGCGCGAGGCGCTGCTGGTGTACGCCCGGGAGATCGCCTTCGCGACCGCCCAGGTCTACGCGCAGGCCGCCGAGGCACGCGGTGCCTGGGACGCGCGGCTGGAGTCGCTGGTGGTGAACGCCGTGCTCAGCGGCGAGGCCGACGAGGGCGCCGTGTCGCGGGCCGCCGCCCTCGGGTGGAACTCGCCCGAGCACGTGTGCGTGGTGCTGGGCACCGCCCCCGAGGGCGACTCCGAGCTGACCGTGGAGGCCATCCGGCGCGCGGCCCGGCACGCCAAGCTCCAGGTGCTGACGGGGGTGCTCGGGGACCGGCTGGTGGTGATCGCGGGGGGCAGCGACAACCCCCTCGCGGTGGCCAAGTCGCTGATCGGGCCGTTCGCGCAGGGCGCGGTCGTGGCCGGTCCCGTGGTGCCGGACCTGCTGGCCGCGACCCGGTCCGCGCAGGCCGCCGCGGCCGGGCTCAAGGCGTGCACCGCCTGGCAGGACGCTCCGCGCCCCGTGCTGGCCGACGATCTGCTGCCGGAGCGCGCCATCGCCTCCGACCCGTCGGCCCGCGAGCAGTTGGTGGAGGAGATCTACAGACCGCTGGAGGAGGCCGGTGCAGCCTTGCTCGAGACGCTCAGCGTCTATCTCGAACAGGCGAGCAGTCTCGAAGGCGCCGCCCGGATGCTCTTCGTTCACCCGAACACCGTGCGCTACCGGCTCCGACGTGTGACTGACGTCACCGGATGGTCACCCTCTGATGTACGGTCTGCGTTCACACTGCGGATCGCGCTCATCCTGGGGCGTCTGGCCGATGGAGATCCGCAACTCTAAGCTTTTGTCGGGGGTCCACAAAACCCCCTCCCGTTCTTCGTCCCTGTCCCCACGGGCGGCCGTGGCCGTCCTCAAGAGAGAGTGTGAGAGTGCTCGTACTCGTCGCTCCCGGCCAGGGCGCCCAGACGCCCGGCTTCCTGACTGACTGGCTCGCCCTGCCCGGCGCCGCTGACCGCGTCGCCGCCTGGTCCGACGCCATTGGACTCGATCTCGCCCACTACGGCACCAAGGCCGACGCGGACGAGATCCGAGACACGTCCGTGGCACAGCCGCTGCTCGTCGCGGCCGGAATCCTCTCGGCCGCGGCACTCGGTGACATCGCCGACCTCGCGCCCGGCGCCGTCGCCGGCCACAGCGTCGGCGAGTTCACGGCCGCCGCCTTCGCGGGCGTCCTCGACGACACGGCCGCGGTGTCCCTCGTACGCCGTCGGGGCCTGGCGATGGCCGAGGCCGCCGCCGTCACCGAGACCGGCATGTCCGCGCTGCTCGGCGGCGACCCCGAGGTGAGCGTCGCGCACCTGGAGAAGCTGGGGCTGACCCCGGCGAACATGAACGGCGCCGGTCAGATCGTGGCGGCCGGCACCATGGAGCAGCTGGCCGCGCTGAGCGAGGACAAGCCCGAGGGCGTGCGCAAGGTCGTCGCGCTGAAGGTGGCCGGCGCCTTCCACACGCAGCACATGGCGCCCGCGGTCGACAAGCTCGCTCAGGCCGCGAAGACGCTGACGCCGGCCGACCCCAAGGTGACGTACGTCTCCAACAAGGACGGGCAGGCCGTCGCCTCCGGTGCCGAGGTGCTGGAGCGGCTGGTCGGCCAGGTCGCCAACCCGGTCCGCTGGGACCGGTGCATGGAGACGTTCCAGGAGCTGGGCGTCACCGCGCTGATCGAGGTGTGCCCGGGCGGCACGCTCACCGGGCTGGCCAAGCGCGCGCTGCCGGGCGTGAAGACGCTGGCCCTGAAGTCCCCCGCCGATCTCGACGCGGCCCGCGAGCTCGTCGCCGAGCACGCCCAGCAGGCCTGACAAGGAGCGCGAGAGCATGTCGAAGATCAAGCCCAGCAAGGGCGCCCCGTACGCGCGCATCCTCGGCGTCGGCGGCTACCGCCCGACGCGGGTGGTGCCGAACGAGGTGATCCTCGAGAAGATCGACTCGTCCGACGAGTGGATCCGTTCGCGCTCCGGCATCGAGACGCGGCACTGGGCCTCGCCCGAGGAGACCGTCGCGGCGATGTCGATCGAGGCCTCCGGCAAGGCCATCGCGAACGCCGGGATCGCCGCCTCGCAGATCGGCGCGGTGGTCGTCTCGACCGTGTCGCACTTCAGCCAGACCCCGGCCGTCGCGACCGAGATCGCGGACAAGCTGGGCACGGACAAGGCCGCCGCCTTCGACATCTCGGCGGGCTGCGCGGGCTTCGGCTACGGCCTGACCCTCGCCAAGGGCATGGTCGTCGAGGGCTCCGCGGAGTACGTCCTGGTCATCGGCGTCGAGCGGCTCTCCGACCTGACCGACCTGGAGGACCGGGCCACGGCCTTCCTCTTCGGTGACGGCGCGGGCGCGGTCGTGGTCGGCCCCTCCCAGGAGCCGGGGATCGGCCCGACCGTCTGGGGCTCGGAGGGCGACAAGTCCGAGACGATCAAGCAGACGGTCTCCTGGGACCGGTTCGCGATCGGCGACGTCTCGGAGCTGCCCCTCGACAGCGAGGGCAACGTGAAGTTTCCTGCGATCACGCAGGAGGGCCAGGCGGTGTTCCGCTGGGCCGTGTTCGAGATGGCGAAGGTCGCCCAGCAGGCGCTGGACGCGGCCGGGATCAGCCCGGACGACCTGGACGTCTTCATCCCGCACCAGGCCAACGTGCGGATCATCGACTCGATGGTGAAGACACTGAAGCTGCCGGAGCACGTCATGGTCGCCCGTGACATCCGCACCACCGGCAACACCTCGGCCGCCTCGATCCCGCTCGCGATGGAGCGGCTCCTGGCGACCGGCGAGGCGAAGAGCGGCGACACCGCGCTCGTCATCGGCTTCGGGGCGGGTCTCGTCTACGCCGCGACGGTCGTTACCCTCCCCTAGGCACTCCGTGCCGGATCATCCGGTCCGGGACGGAGACCAGCACCAACCCGCCGCCGACGCGGCGGGCCGCCACACCCTCTGGAAACTACGAAGGAGCGCCATCATGGCCGCCACTCAGGAAGAGATCGTCGCCGGTCTCGCCGAGATCGTGAACGAGATCGCCGGCATCCCGGTTGAGGACGTCCAGCTGGACAAGTCCTTCACCGACGACCTGGACGTCGACTCGCTGTCCATGGTCGAGGTCGTCGTCGCCGCCGAAGAGCGCTTCGACGTCAAGATCCCGGACGAGGACGTCAAGAACCTCAAGACGGTCGGCGACGCGACCAACTACATCCTCAAGAACCAGGGCTGATCGACCGATCACGTCCCTGGGCTGACTGCCCCGCCACCCGGCGGTGGCGCCGTACGAATCCCGTATCCCGTTGGAGAAAGAATTCCCGTGAGCTCGACCAATCGCACCGTGGTCGTCACCGGTATCGGCGCAACCACACCGCTGGGTGGCGACGCAGCCTCTACCTGGGAAGGCCTGGTCGCCGGCAAGTCCGGCGTCAAGCCCCTGGAGCAGGAGTGGGCCGCCGACCAGGCGGTCCGCATCGCCGCACCGGTCGCCGTGGACCCCTCCGAGGTCATCCCGCGGCCCCAGGCCCGCCGCCTGGACCGCTCGGCCCAGTTCGCGCTGATCGCGGCGCAGGAGGCCTGGAAGGACGCCGGTTACTCCGGCAAGGCGGGCGAGAGCCCCGCCGAGGAGGGGGCGGCCCAGGTCGACCCCGACCGTCTCGGCGCGGTCATCGCCTCCGGTATCGGTGGCGTGACGACCCTCCTCGACCAGTACGACGTGCTCAAGGAGAAGGGCGTCCGCCGCGTCTCCCCGCACACCGTCCCCATGCTGATGCCCAACGGCCCCTCCGCCAACGTGGGTCTGGCCGTGGGCGCCCGGGCGGGCGTGCACACGCCGGTCTCCGCCTGCGCGTCGGGCGCCGAGGCCATCGGCTACGCCATCGAGATGATCCGCACCGGCCGCGCCGACGTCGTCGTCGCGGGTGGCACGGAGGCGGCGATCCACCCGCTGCCCATCGCCGCGTTCGGCAACATGATGGCGATGTCCAAGAACAACGACGACCCGCAGGGCGCCTCGCGCCCCTTCGACACGGGCCGTGACGGCTTCGTCCTCGGTGAGGGCGCCGGCGTCCTCGTCCTGGAGTCCGCCGAGCACGCCGCGGCACGCGGTGTCCGCGTCTACGCGGAGGCGGTCGGTCAGGGCGTCTCCGCCGACAGCCACGACATCGTGCAGCCGGAGCCGGAGGGCCGCGGCATCTCGCACGCCCTGCAGAACCTGCTGGACCGCACCGACCTGGACCCGGCCGAGATCGTGCACGTCAACGCGCACGCCACCTCGACGCCGGCCGGTGACATCGCCGAGCTGAAGGCACTGCGCAAGGTCCTCGGCGACGACGTGGACCACATGGCGGTCTCCGGCACCAAGTCGATGACCGGTCACCTCCTCGGTGGCGCCGGCGGTGTCGAGTCCGTCGCGACCGTGCTCGCCCTGTACCACCGGGTGGCGCCGCCCACCATCAACGTCGAGAACCTCGACCCCGAGGCCGAGGCCGCGGCGGACATCGTCCGCGGCGAGGCCCGGAAGCTGCCCGTCGAGGGCCGGATCGCCGCGCTGAACGACTCGTTCGGTTTCGGCGGACACAACGTGGTGCTGGCCTTCCGCACGGTCTGAGCCGCACCCGTACGCACGTGAAGGGCCCCCACCGGTCGGTGGGGGCCCTTCACGTGCGTCTGCGGCGTACGGTGGGGGCCCTTCACGTGCGTCTGCGGCGTACGGCGGTGGTGGCGGTGGCGGTCAGACCACCTGGTGGAGCCAGCGGACCGGGGCGCCCTCGCCCGCGTGGCGGAAGGGTTCCAGTTCGTCGTCCCAGGGCTTGCCGAGGAGTCTCGCGACGTCGGACTCCAGGTCGGTCTCGCCGCGCCGGGAGCGGACCAGGGCGGCGCGCAGCCGGTCCTCGGGGACGAGGATGTCGCCGTGGATGCCGGTGACGGCGTGGAAGATGCCGAGGTCCGGGGTGCAGCTGTAGCGCTCGCCCTCGGCGTTGGCGGACGGTTCCGCGGTGACCTCGAAGCGCAGCAGCTGCCAGCCGCGCAGCGCGGAGGCGAGCTTGGAGGCGGTGCCGGCCTGGCCCTGCCAGGAGAACTCCGAGCGCCAGGTGCCGGGCGCGGCGGGCTGCCGGATCCAGTCCAGGCTCACGCGCGTCCCGAGCACCCCGGCGACGGCCCACTCGACGTGCGGGCACAGCGCGCGCGGCGCGGAGTGCACGTACAGAACTCCACGTGTCGTCACCGGAACCTCCGGGCTGAGCGGGACATCTCGGAACGGGCGGAACGGCTGTGGCCGGGCGGGCCACGTTGATGGCGAGGCTACCGTGCGCCGGGGCGCGGAGTGTGACGTACCGTCGGTCCCGGTGCCGACAAACCCCAGGTATTCACCCAGTAGGACGCTTGTACGGGTGTGAGCCGTTGCATCGCCGCGCTCGGGAACCCCCGCGCGCTGCCATGGGTTGAGGACACTGGAGGCACGAGGCGAGGGGTGGGAGCCACATGGGTCAGGGGTCGGAGCAGGGTACGCGGCGTGTCCGTCGCCGTCTCCGTGCCACGCTCGCCGTGCTGACGGTTGCCGTCCTGGGTGTGACGGGCTGCGACGCCGTGGGCGGCGACGCCTCCGCCGGCCCGTCCGCCTCGGCCTCGAAGCGGACGCGTCCGGCCCCCGTCTGGGACACCAGCCCGGAATCGGTCGCCGCCGTGGGCGACTCCATCACGCGCGGCTTCGACGCCTGTACGGTCCTGTCCGACTGTCCCGAGGTCTCGTGGGCGACCGGCAGCAGCGCCGAGGTCGACAGCCTGGCCGTACGGCTGCTGGGCAGGGCCGAGGCGGCCGAGCGGAGCTGGAACTACGCGGTCACCGGGTCCCGGATGGAGGACCTGACCGGGCAGGTGACGCGGGCGGCGGCGCGCAGGCCGCAGCTCGTCGCGGTGATGGTCGGGGCGAACGACGCCTGCCGGGCGACCACCTCGGCGATGACGCCGGTGGCGGACTTCCGGGCCCGTTTCGAGGAGGCCATGGCCACCCTGCGCGCGAAACTGCCGAAGGCGCAGGTGTACGTGGCGAGCATTCCGGACCTCAAGCGGCTGTGGTCCGAGGGGCGCACCAACCCGCTGGGCAAGCAGGTGTGGAAGCTGGGCATCTGCCCGTCGATGCTGGGGGACGCGGACGCCCTGGACGCGGCGGCGACGCTGCGCCGCAACACCGTGCGGGACCGGGTGGAGGCGTACAACGACGTGCTGCGGTCGGTCTGCGCGAAGGACCGGCGGTGCCGCACCGACGGCGGTGCGGTGCACGCGTTCCGGTTCGGCACCGACCAGTTGAGCCGCTGGGACTGGTTCCACCCGAGCGTGAACGGGCAGGCCCGGCTGGCGGAGATCGCGTACCGCGCCGTGACCGCGAGGAAACCCTGAAACCTCCCTGACCTGCGGGTGTCCTAGAGTTCCGCACATGAACGAACTCTTCGGCACACTTTCCGACGGCACCCCGGTCCACCGCTGGACCCTGGAGCGGGCGGGAGTACGGGTCCGGGTCCTGTCGTACGGCGGGATCGTGCAGTCGGCCGAGGTCCCGGACCGGGACGGCTACACCGCCGACGTGGTGCTGGGGTTCGCGGACCTGGACGGCTATCTGACGCATCCGGGGCCCTACTTGGGCGCGCTCGTCGGGCGGTACGCCAACCGGATCGCGGGCGGCCGTTTCCCGCTGGACGGGCGGACGTACGTGACGGTGCCCAACGAGGGGCCGAACTCGCTGCACGGCGGCGAGCGCGGCTTCGACAAGCGCGTGTGGGACGTGGAGCCCGTCGGGGACGGCGGGCACGGCGTCCGTCTCAGCCGCATCAGCCCGCACGGCGAGGAGGGCTTCCCGGGCCGGGTGGAGATCTCGGCGACGTACACGCTGGACGGGTCGGGCGCGCTGCGGATCGCCTACGAGGCGGTCACGGACGCGCCCACCGTGCTGAACCCGACCAATCACAGCTACTTCAACCTCGCCGGCTCCGGCCACGCGGGCGGCCACGAGCTGCGGCTGGCCGCCTCCCGGATCACACCGGTCGGCGCCGACCTGATCCCGACGGGCGTGCTGCAGGACGTGGCGGGCACGCGCTTCGACTTCCGGCAGGCGCGCAAGGTCGGTTCGGGCTACGACCACAACTTCGTCCTGGACAAGGGGGTGACGGACACCGCCGTGGAGGTCGCCGAGCTGTACGACCCGGCGTCGGGGCGGGTACTCACGGTGGCGACGACCGAGCCGGGCCTCCAGCTCTACACCGCCGACCACCTGGACGAGCCCTTCGCGCCCGGTGACGGCATCGCGCTGGAGACGCAGCACTTCCCGGACTCCCCGAACCGGCCGGAGTTCCCGGGCACGGTGCTGCGGCCGGGCGAGGTGTTCCGCTCGGAGACGGTGTACGGCTTCTCGGCGCGGTGACCGGCGCCCGCGGGCCGGCCCGGCGAGCCCCGGCCCGGCCGTCAGGTTCCGGGCCGGGGCTGTCCGCGGGGGATGCCGTCGAAAGGCGTCCCGGTTCAGACGGTAATCGTCGCGGTGATCCGACGGTCCGCGATCGAGCGTCCGATCTGGAGTTCGTACGAACCCTTCACAAACGCCCACGAGCCGGTCGCCTCGTCCCAGACCTCGAAGGCCCGGCGCGGCAGCTCGACGGTGGCCTCGACGCGCTCGCCGGGCGCGGCCTCGACACCGGCGAAACCGGCCAGCCGGCGCGCGGGGCGGATGTCGTCGCGTTCGAGGAGCGCGACCAGTGGGACGCGCTGCCCACCCGGCAGCTGCGGACGGACCTGCCGGCCGCCCTGGTCGAGTACAACGCGATGCGCCCGGGCGTCGTCCAGACCTTCGCCGCGCTGCTCGGCGAGAGCGTCACGGACGGGCATCCGGCGCGCGCGTACTTCACCGAGCGCTACGTGCGGGTCCGCGCCTCGATGGCGGAGGTGCTGCGCGCCGAGTACGGCGACCGGCTGCCCGGGGGCCTCACCCCCGAGCGGGCCGCGCCGCTGATCGTGGCGATGCTCGACGGTCTCCAGTACCAGTGGCTGCTGGACCCCGCGTCGGTGGACATGCCGGGCGCCTTCCGGGACTTCCTCACCCTCCTCGGCGAACCCGTGCCGTAGCGCACGCCCCTTCCGTCACGCGATACTGCCGCCGTCCGGCAGCGCACCCCACGGCGACGGAAGGTCCTGGAATCCCTTGACACACATACGCGTTCGGACCGGCGTACTCGGACTGGCCCTGGTGGCGGGGCTGGTGGCGCCGGCGACGGCCACGGCCGCTCCCCCGCCCCCCGCCTCCGCCCCCACCGTCGAGGAGCGCAGGCTCGACGGGGAGGTGCCGCGGGAGATCCTGCGGCGCTCCGGATTCGCCGGGGTGGCACCGGCCTTCGCCCGCGGACTCGGGCGGGCGGACTCCTACCGGGAGGCCCGCCGGATCGTCGCACGCGAGGGCTCCGCGCTGTGGCGGCGGGCCGTGGACCGGGCGCAGGGGCGCGGGCCGGCACGCGGGGACATCAGCCGGGACGACGACCGGCCGCTGTACTGGGCACGGCTCGGGATGACACGCGAACTGCGCGCCTGGGCGCCGGACTTCCGGCTGTCGGAGCGGCAGCGGGAAGCGCTGCTCGGCGTGCTGGAGCGGGCCTCCCGCGGCCAGGGCGACATCCGCCTGCCCGACGGCGAGCGGGACAAGGGCCTCAGGAGGGTCCTGCTCACCGGCTTCGATCCCTTCACCCTGGACCGCGACATCCGGATCTCCAACCCCTCCGGCGCCGCCGCGCTCGCCCTGGACGGCACGGTGATCGACACGCCGGACGGTCCCGCGCGCGTGGAGACGGCCGTCTTCCCGGTGCGCTGGCGGGACTTCGCGCAGGGGGCGGTGGAGCGGGCGCTGCGGCCGTACCTGCCGCGGGTGGACCTGTTCACCACCGTGAGCCAGGGGCGGGTCGGGCGCTTCGACGTGGAGCGGACCAACGGGGCCTGGCGGGGCGGCTTCGCGGACAACGACAACGTCTCCCGCACCGGGACGGTGCCCGTCGCCGACCCGGCCTCGCAGCCGCAGTGGACGACGACCACGCTGCCCTACGAGGCGATCACGGCCGCGGACACGGGGCGCTTCCCCGTGTACGACAACACGAGCGTGACCGAGATACCGGCGGGCGGCACCGAGCCGGTCGTACGGCCGGAGGGGCCGACTCCCGGGTCGGCGGCCCGCGCGGGGGGCGGCGGGGACTACCTGTCCAACGAGATCGCCTACCGCGCGACGCTGCTGCGGGACCGGCTCGGGCTGCACGGCACGCTGCCGGGCGGGCACGTCCACACCCCGGTGCTGCAGTTCGGGGCCGGGAACACCGACCCGGCGACCGGAGCGGTCACCGACCCCGCGTTCGTGCAGAGCCGGCTGGACATCGTGGCGCAGGTGCGGGCGATCGTGGCCGCGGCGGTCAGTACGCCGAAGCGGGACCGGAGCTGACCGCCGGGTCCGTCGAGCCGCCCTCGGGGCGGTCGTCGTCGCCGTCGCGGGTCTCCTCGCCCAGCAGCTCACGGGCGAGGAGCGTGGCGCCGGCGACCGCGCCCGGCATCAGGAAGACCGCCACGAACGGCACCAGGAAGGCCACGCCGAGCGGCGTGCCGAAGCCCCAGACGAGCCGCTTGCGGGAGCGCAGGAGGGCGAGCCGGTCACGGAGTTCGACCCCGCGGCGCTGGAGGGCGACGGAGGCCAGTTCCTCGGTGAGGAAGAAGCCGGTGACGAAGAAGCCGATCACCGGGACCACCGTCTGCCCCACGATCGGGATGAAGCCGAGGGCGAAGAGCACCACGCCCCATCCGGCGGCGCGGACGAGGATCCGCAGGCTGTCGCGGCCCGAGATCCACAGCTCGCGCAGGAGCGGCAGGTTCGACTCGGGAGCGGTGCCGTCCGGGGAGACGTCGCGGTCGACCCGCTCGGAGAGGCTCTCGTAGAAGGGCTGGCCCACCAGCAGCGTGACGGCGGTGAAGGTGAGGACGGCCAGCAGCAGGGCGAGGGCGAACAGGACGGCGGTGAGGAAGCCGCGGAAGAGTCCGGGCCAGGGGCTGGACCAGTCGTCGGCGAAGGGGGTCGCCCAGGCCACGAAGTCGGAGCCCCACAGGGCCAGCCCGACCAGCGCCGCCGCGTACAGCACCAGGGTGATCAGGCCCGGCAGGAGTCCGAAGCCGTAGCTTCTGCCGTGCCGGGCCACCCAGCGCTGGCCCTTCAGAAGATGACCGAAACCCGCCCCGAGATCGCGCATGGGCGAAACTCTACCGGTCACCGTCGACACGTCCTCGCCGCGATTGAGTCGAACCCGCACGCCCCTGCGTACCGATCGGCGAACGGCCCCGGAGGGTTCCGGGAAGTTCCGGCGCACGGCCGGCGCGCGGGTGAGGAGGAGCGGATGACGCAGGAGATCCACGGCACCGTCGCCGACGGCTTCGAGACGGTGCGGGAGGAGTTCGCGGCGGTCGTGGCCGGGCAGCGGCCGGACCACGAGGCCCAGGTGTGCGCCTATGTGCACGGTCGCAGGGTCGTCGACCTGTGGACCGGCGCCGGCGCCGACTCGCTGTACGGGGTGCACTCGGCGACCAAGGGCGCCGCCCTGCTGGTGGTGGCCCTGCTGGTCCAGGAGGGCACCCTGGAACTGGACCGCAGGGTGACCTACTACTGGCCGGAGTTCGCCGCCGAGGGCAAGGGCGCGCTGACCCTGCGCGACCTGCTGGCCCACCGTGCGGGCGTGGTCGGCACGGACACCGGGTTCACCACCGCGGAGCTGGCCGACGACCGGGTGGTCGCCGAACGCCTCGCCGACCAGCGTCCCTACTGGCGTCCGGGCACGGCCTTCGGGTACCACGCGCTCGCCCTCGGCGCCCTCGCGGGCGAGGTGGTGCGCCGTGCCACCGGCCACACCCTTCAGGAGGTCTACGAGGAGCGGGTCCGCGCCCCGCACCGGCTGGACTTCCACCTGGGTCTGCCCGCCCGGCTCGACCACCGCTTCCGCCCGGTGCGGCCGATGCTGCGCACCCCGGTGCAGCAGGTCGCCCGGGCCACGCCACCGGACGGGCCGCACACCCTCGCCGCGATCGCCTACAACCGCAACGCGGCCGACCCCACCGACCTGGCGTCCCTGCCCAACGAGCCCGCCGTCCGCGCCCGGGGCCCGGCCTCCGTGGGCGGCGTGGCCTCGGCGCGCGGGCTGGCCGGGCTGTACGCGGCGGCCATCGGGGAGCTGGACGGCAGGGCGCCGCTGCTGAAGCCGGACACGGTGGCGGAGTTCGGGCAGCTCCATGCGGTGGGCTACGACCTGGTGCTGCGGACGCACCGGTCGTACGGCCTCGGCTTCCAGGCGACGGCCGACACCTGGCACCCGTTCCTGGGCGCCGGGGCCGTCGGGCACAGCGGCGCGGGCGGCTGCCAGGCCTTCGCGGACCCGTTCAGCGGCCTGGCGTACGGCTACACCCGGCGCCGCTTCGCCCACCCGGACGGGGCCGCCGCGGAGAACCAGCGGCTGGTGGCGGCGGTGCACGGGGCCGCGCTCGGTCGCTGAGCGCACCGACGGCCGGAGGCCGCACCCCGCGGTCCCGGGGTGCGGCCTCGTACCTGTTCCCGCGTGACGAGCCCGGTCAGACCAGCGTCACCGTGATGTTGCCGCGGGTCGCCTTGGAGTAGGGGCAGACCTGGTGGGCCTTCTCCACCAGCGACCGCGCGGTGGCGGCGTCCACCGACGGGATCTCGGCGGAGATCTCGACGATGATGCCGAACCCGTCGTCGTTCTTGCCGATGCCGACCTTCGCGGTGACGGTCGAACCGGTGACGTCGGCGCCCTCCTGGCGGGCCACGACGGCGAGCGCACCCTGGAAGCAGGCGCTGTACCCGGCGGCGAAGAGCTGCTCCGGGTTGGTGCCGGCGCCGCTGCCGCCCATCTCCTTGGGCGGGTTCACGACGACGTCGAGCTTGCCGTCATCGGTGGCCACCCGGCCGTCGCGGCCGTTCTCCGCGGTGGCCACGGCGGTGTAGAGGACCTCGGACTGCTGAATCGGCATTGCGTTGTCTTCCTCCTCGGTCCGCCGTGACTCGCGCCCACGATCACGACGGATTTCGGAAAGACGCTACCGCATGCCGGAAAGTCCGGGAAGGCCGCTCCGGGAGTGGGGCCGGCACCGGGCCCCCGTGGCCGGCGCCGGGCACCCGGGGGCCGACCTCGGGGGCGTCAGAGCTTGACGATCATCTTGCCCGTGTTGTCGCCCCGCAGGACGCCGAGGAACGCCTCCAGGTTGTTCTCGATGCCCTCGACGACCGTCTCGCGGTACTTGAGCTCGCCGGAGCGGACCCAGGGGCCGACCTCCTGGACGAACTGCGACTGGAGGTCGTAGTGGTCGCCGACCAGGAAGCCCTCGATCCGGCCGCGGGTCTGGATCAGACGGGCGAGGTTCTTCGGGCCCGGGGCGGGCTGGGTGTTGTTGTAGACGGAGATCGCGCCGCAGATCGCGATGCGGCCGTCCCGGTTCAGCGAGCCGATGGCGGCCTCCAGGTGGTCGCCGCCCACGTTGTCGAAGTAGACGTCGACGCCGTCCGGGGCGGCGGTGCGCAGCTGCTCGCCCACCGGGCCGTCCTTGTAGTTGAAGGCGGCGTCGAAGCCGTACTCGTCGACGAGCAGCTTCACCTTCTCGTCCGAGCCGGCGGAGCCGATGACCCGGGAGGCGCCCTTGAGCTTCGCGATCTGACCCACCTGGCTGCCGACGGCACCGGCGGCGCCGGAGACGAACACCGAGTCGCCCTCCTTGAAGGCCGCGGTGCGCAGCAGACCGGCGTACGCGGTGAGCCCCGTCATGCCGAGCACGCCGAGGTACGTCGACAGCGGCGCCGCCTCCGGATCCACCTTGACCGCGGTCTTCGCGTCCACGGCGGCGTATTCGCGCCAGCCGAAGAAGTGCAGGACGTGGTCGCCCACGGCGATGCCCTCGGCATTGGAGGCGACGACCTCGCCGACCGCGCCGCCCTGCATGGGCTTGCCCAGCTCGTAGGGGGCGACGTAGGACTTGGCGGCGCTCATGCGGCCGCGCATGTACGGGTCGACGGAGACGTACAGGTTGCGCACCAGGACCTGACCCTCGCCCGGGGTGGGGAGCTCCGCCTCGACCAGGGAGAAGTCCTCGGGCTTGGGCCAGCCGACCGGGCGGCTGAGCAGGTGCCATTCACGGTTGACGGTGGGGAGGGCGGGGGAGTCGGTCATGAGGGCGCCTTTCCAGTGGGTTGGTGGATCACAGGCGTTGTTTCAGCCTCTGAAACAACCATGCGACTGAACATTTCACCTTGTCAAACAAATGGGTACCCTGGTTTCCATGGCCACACCACGCGACACCACCCGCCGACCCGACGCGCTCACCCTTGAAGTCGTCGAGCTGATCGGCGAGGTCGTGGCCCGGTTCCACGCCGACTACGAGGAGGCGGCCGCCGAACGCGCCCTGACCGGGGCGCAGGCCAAGCTGCTCAGCCTGCTGTCGCTGGAGCCGCTGCCGATGCGGAAGCTGGCCCAGAAGCTGAAGTGCGAGCCGTCGAACGTCACGGGGATCGTGGACCGGCTGGAGGCGCGGGGCCTGGTCGAGCGCCGCCCCGACCCCGCCGACCGGCGCGTGAAGGTGGCGGCGGCGACGGAGGAGGGCCGACGGGTGGCCCGGGGCCTGCGGGAGTCACTGCGGTTCGCACGGGAGCCGCTGGCGGGGCTGTCGGAGGGTGAACGGATCGCTCTGCGGGACGCACTGCGGAGGATGCTGCGGGACTGAGCGGGGCCGGGGCTGCCCAGGCCCAGGGGGCGGGGGTGGGAGCCGGGAGACGCAGGAACGCCGGGGCGGCAGGTGCACGGAGGCGCAAGGCCCCGGGGCGGCAGGTGCACGGAGGCGCAAGGCCCCGGAGGGGCAGGAACCCGGAGGGGGCGGAACCCCCCGTGGGGACAGGAACCCGGAGGCGCAAGGCCCCGGTGGGGACAGGAACCCGGAGGGGGCAGAGCCCCCGGGGGACGGGAGCCCCGCAGGCGGGTGCAGGAATCCGGGAGCGGTGCGGGAACCCGGGGTGGGCGCAGGGGGCCGACAGCCGGTGGTTCCGGCGGCGACGGCTCGCCCGCTCGGTCGCGGGGGACGGCGCGGCCCCTAGGTGCACCACCACAGGAAGCGGTCGCACGTTTCCGTCGGGGTCGGGTCCGGAGTCGGTGTCGGGGTGGGGGTGGCGGCCGGCGGTGGGGCGTCCGGGGTCGTCGACGGGGGCCGCGGGGGCGGCGTCTCCTGCGGCTCCGTGGCCGCGGGCGCGGACGGGTCCTCGCCCGCGTCCGGCGTTCGCGGGTCCTCCACCTCGGGGGACTCCGACGCCGACCGCGAGGCCGAGGCCGAGGAGGAGGCCGAGGACGAGGCGGAGGCCGACGCGCCGGGGGACGAGGCGCCCGAGGCCGGAGTCGTCCTCGACGTCCCGTCGACCGGTACGGCCGACGTCTCCCCCACCTCCCGGGTCACCCCGCCGTCCGTCGTCTCGTCCCCGGCGGCCGCCGGCCTCGCCGGGGAGCCCGGGGCGTCCATGCCGAGTTCCGCGAGGCTCAGTCCGCCGGCCGCCAGGACGAATCCCGCGGTGACGAGCAGGGTGCGGCGGCGGCGTCGGCGGTGCGCGGCGGCCTTGCGGTCGCGGCGACTGGCCCGGCCGCCCGCGGAGGCGTCGTCCGGGGTCTCGTCGGACGCGTCCACCTCCTCCGCGGTCGGCGGTACGGGCGCCGTGCGCTGCGTGCGGTCCGTGCGGTCCGCCAAGTGGTCGTCGGGCGGGTGGAGTCCGTCGGCGGGGGTGCCGCAGCCCGGGCAGGCGAGGGCGCCGTTGAGGTGCCGTCGGCACGGGAGGCAGTAGTCCATGACGCGGGAAGGTTAAGTTCCGCAACGGCCGTGTTCCTAGAGGCCGCTGTGAAGGTTGTGTGGGGAAGCGGCCGGGGCCGCTCCGCGCCGACTTTCCAAACTGCCGAAACCGTTATGTGTCCGACCCATTGACACCCCCACCGCCCCCTCCTTACTGTCACGCCAGCATTTCGAACGAGTGACGAAATATCGAACACAGCGAGGGGCAACCGCCGTGCGCATCACCGGAATCAGCACACACGTGGTCGGGACGCCGTGGCGCAACCTGACCTACGTCCAGGTGCACACCGACGAGGGCATCACCGGAGTCGGCGAGACCCGGATGCTGGGGCACACCGACGCTCTCCTCGGCTACCTGAAGGAAGCCGAGGCCAACCACATTCTCGGATCCGACCCGTTCGCTGTCGAGGACCTGGTCCGCCGCATGAAGTACGGCGACTACGGCCGGGCGGGCGAGATCGTGATGTCCGGTATCGCGGTCGTGGAGATGGCGTGCTGGGACATCAAGGGCAAGGCCCTCGGCGTCCCGGTCTGGCAGCTCCTCGGCGGCAAGGTCACCGACAAGGTCAAGGCGTACGCCAACGGCTGGTACACCACGGAGCGGACCCCGGAGGCGTACCACAAGGCCGCGCAGGGGGTCATGGAGCGCGGGTACCGGGCGCTGAAGATCGACCCGTTCGGCACCGGGCACTTCGAACTCGACCACGAGCAGAGCCTGTACGCCGTCTCGCTGATCGAGGCCGTGCGGGACGCCATCGGGCCGGACGCCGAGCTGATGCTGGAGATGCACGGCCGGTTCTCGCCCTCCACCGCCGTCCGGCTCGCGCGCGAACTCGCGCCCTTCAAGCCGGCCTGGCTGGAGGAGCCGGTGCCGCCGGAGAACCTCAAGGCGCTGCGGAAGGTCGCCGAGAAGGTCGACATCCCCGTGGCCACCGGTGAGCGCATCCACGACCGGATCGAGTTCCGCGAGCTGTTCGAGGACCAGTCCGTGGACATCATCCAGCCCGACGTCGGCCACATCGGCGGCATCTGGGAGACCCGCAAGCTCGCCGCCACCGCCGAGACCCACTACACCCTGGTGGCCCCGCACAACGTGGGCGGACCGGTGCTGACCGCCGCCAGCCTCCAGGTCGGGTTCACCTCCCCGAACTTCAAGATCCTGGAGCACTTCAACGACTTCGCCGACGCGGAGATCAAGAAGGTGGTCAAGGGCGCGCCACAGGTGGACCCGGAGGACGGGTGCTTCCACCTCTCCCACGCCCCCGGCCTCGGCGTCGAGCTGGACACCGACGCGGCGGCCGAGTTCCCGCAGCAGCAGGCCCGCTTCGACCTGTGGGCCGAGGGCTGGGAGCAGCGCAAGCCCAAGGGGTCCGGGGCATGAGCGGCGCGGTCGTCATCGACGCGCCGGGCGAGCACCGGCTCGTGCCGCACGAGCCGCGCGAGCCCGGTCCCGGTGAGGCCCTGGTCCGGGTGCACGCGGCCGGGATCTGCGGCAGCGACCGCGAGGTGTACCAGGGCAACCGGCCCGAGGGGTACGTGCGTTACCCGGTCACCCCCGGGCACGAGTGGTCCGGGACCGTGGAGCGGGTCGGCGCCGGGGTGCCCGCCTCCCTGGCCGGGCGCGGGGTCGTCGGTGAGGGGTTCCGCAACTGCCAGGTCTGCGACCGCTGCCACGCGGGCGAGACGACGCTGTGCACGGCCGGGTACGAGGAGACGGGCTTCACCCGGCCCGGGGCCATGGCGCCCACGCTGACGCTGCCCGCCCGGCTCCTGCACGTCCTGCCGGACGGCGCCGACCTCACCGCCGCCGCCCTGCTGGAGCCCGCCGCCTGCATCGCCGCCGCCGCGCTCAAGGCGAACGCCCGCCCCGGCGAGCGGGTCGCCGTCGTCGGCACCGGGACGCTCGGCATGTTCGCCGTGCAGTTCCTGCGCGCCGCGTCCCCGGGCGAGCTGCTGGTCGTGGGCACGCGCGGGGACCGGGAGGCGCTGTCGCGGCAGTACGGCGCGACCGACTTCCGGACCAAGGACCAGCCGCTCCCCGACGACTTCGACGTCGTCGTCGAGACCGCCGGGTCCGCCGACGCCGCCCGCACGGCCGCCGCGCTGCTCCGCAGGGGCGGGCGTCTGGTCCTGACCGGCATCCCCGCCCCGGGCGCCGACGGGCTCGACCCCACCGACCTGGTGGTGCGCCAGTTGGAGGTGCACACCGTCTTCGGGGCGCCGCCGGACGCCTGGGCGCACACCGTGCGGGTCTTCGCGGCCGGTCTGCTCGACCCGCGGCCGCTGGTGACGCACGAGCTGCCGCTCGACGGGTTCGCCGAGGCCATCGAGCTGGTGGGGTCCGGCGACCCGAAGGTCGGCAAGGTACTGCTCCGGCCCTGACGCCGCCCCCTGAGCCGTACGCCGGTACGGGGGCGACCTGACGGCCTCCGTACCGGCGTACACCCATCCGCACGGGCTTCTCCTCCCCAGAGCCGCGAACCCCGTCCGAAATACCGAACATTAAGGACAGCTTGTGACCGACGCTTCCGCCAAGGCCGCCGCACGCAGGCCCGGCGAGCAGGCGCTCGCCGCGCTCGGCCTGGCCGCGCCCGCCCTCGACCCCGCCGACGCCTCGCCGCACTCCTTCCCGGGCGGGGGCCGCTGGCGCACCGAGATCCCCTCCGTCGAGGGTCCCGAGGCACTGGGGGTGGTACTGAAGGAGTCCTCGCGGCTGGACGTGCCGATCCACCGGATCAGCCAGGGCAGCGGCGTGTGGATGCTGACCGACGCCGAGATCACCGAGATGGTCGAGGCCACCGCCGAACGCGACATCGAGCTCTGCCTGTTCACCGGCCCGCGCGGCACCTGGGACATCGGCGGCTCCACCCGCACCGACTCGGGCGGCGCGGGTCTGAGGGCACGCGGTCACGACGCGGTCGCCGGGTGCGTCGAGGACGCCGTGCGCGCCACGGAGCTGGGCGTCACGTGCCTGCTCGTCGCCGACGAGGGCGTGCTGTGGACGCTGCACCGGGCGCGCGCCGCCGGCCTCCTCCCGGCCGGCACCACGCTCAAGCTCTCCGCGCTCGTGGGGCCGGTCAACCCGGCCTCGTACGCGGTGTACGAGCGGCTCGGCGCCGACTCCATCAACGTGCCCAGCGACCTGACGACGGATCACCTGACCGAGATCCGGCGGGTTTCGGCCGCCCCGATGGACATGTACATCGAGGCTCCCGACGACCTCGGCGGCTACGTGCGGATGTACGAGGTCGCCGAGCTGATCCGGCGCGGCGCCCCGCTGTACCTGAAGTTCGGCCTCTCCAAGACGCCCGGCATCTATCCGTACGGCCACCACCTGCGGGAGTTGACGCTGGCCACGGCCAAGGAGCGGGTGCGGCGCGGCCGGCTGGCGCTGGACCTGCTCGCGCGGCACGGGGCGGAGGGGGACATGGCACCGCTCGGCTCGCGGGAGCCGGGCCCGCTCAACCGGTTCGAGATCTCGTCATAACGTTCCGGAAACTCCCTTCACAAAAGAAGACACGACCGCGCACAATCCCACACACCTGCTCTCGGTCGATCCACCCTCACGTGCCGGCACCACCCGACCGAACCCTGCACCCACATCAAGGATGATGACCATGCGCAACCGCAGAGCCGCACTCGCCGCGATGGCCTCCGCCGCCTCCCTCGCCCTCACGCTGACCGCCTGCGGCCAGAGCGGAGAGGGCGGCAGCGAAGAGGACAAGGGCGGCGCCGACGGCGGCACCATCGGCATCGCGATGCCGACCAAGTCCTCCGAGCGCTGGATCGCCGACGGCGCCAACGTCGAGAAGGAACTGAAGGCCAAGGGGTACGAGACCAAGCTCGTCTACGGCGAGGACGACCCGGACCAGCAGGTCTCCCAGATCGAGAACATGATCACCCAGGGCGTGGACGCCCTGATCGTCGCGGCGATCGACAACAAGTCGCTGGGCAACGTGCTCCAGCAGGCCAAGGACGCCGACATCCCGGTCATTTCCTACGACCGGCTGATCCTCGGCACGGAGAACGTCGACTACTACGCCTCGTTCGACAACGAGAAGGTCGGCGAGCTCCAGGGCGGCTACATCGTCGACAAGCTCGGTCTGAAGGCGGGCAAGAAGGGCCCCTTCAACGTCGAGCTGTTCGCCGGCTCCAACGACGACAACAACACCAAGTACTTCTTCCAGGGCGCGATGAACGTCCTCAAGCCCTACATGGACAAGGGCGAGGTGGTCGTCCGCTCCAAGCAGACCGCCCTGAACCAGGTGACCACGCTGCGCTGGGACGGCGGCACCGCGCAGAAGCGCATGGACGACCTGCTCACCTCCACTTACCGCAGCGCCCGGGTCGACGCGGTGCTCTCGCCGTACGACGGCATCTCCATCGGCATCCTCTCCGCGCTCAAGTCGGACGGCTACGGCTCGAAGGCCAAGCCGATGCCGGTCGTCACGGGCCAGGACGCCGAGGTCG
Source organism: Streptomyces ambofaciens ATCC 23877 (assembly GCF_001267885.1). Classification (NCBI taxonomy): domain Bacteria; kingdom Bacillati; phylum Actinomycetota; class Actinomycetes; order Kitasatosporales; family Streptomycetaceae; genus Streptomyces; species Streptomyces ambofaciens. Next base: position 2,576,705 of record NZ_CP012382.1, read on the forward strand.
CCTCGGTGAAGTCGATCATCGCCGGTGAGCAGACGCAGACCGTCTACAAGGACCTGCGCCAGCTCGCCAAGGTCGCCTCGAACATGGTCGACGCGGTCCTGAACGACAAGAAGCCCGAGACCAACGACACCAAGTCCTACGACAACGGTGCCAAGGTCGTCCCCGCCTACCTGCTCCAGCCGGTCAGCGTGGACAAGGCCAACTACGAGAAGGAGCTCGTCGACGGCGGCTACTACACCGCCGGCGACCTCAAGTAACCGGGCTCCCTCAAGGATTGGAAGGCACGACCATGGCGGGACCCGTCCTGGAGATGCGCTCGATCGTCAAGACCTTTCCCGGTGTCAAAGCGCTGTCGGACGTCACGCTGACCGTCCGCCAGGGCGAGGTCCACGCCATCTGCGGGGAGAACGGCGCCGGCAAGTCGACCCTGATGAAGGTGCTCTCCGGCGTCCATCCGCACGGCAGCTACGAGGGGGACGTCCTCTTCGAGGGCGAGACCTGCCGGTTCAAGGACATCCGGGCGAGCGAGCAGCACGGCATCGTCATCATCCACCAGGAGCTGGCGCTGGTGCCGTATCTGTCCATCGCGGAGAACATCTTCCTCGGCAACGAGCACGCCAAGCGCGGACTGATCAACTGGAACGACACCCTCCGGCACGCCACCGAACTGCTGCGCCGGGTCGGTCTCGACGAGCACCCGGAGACCCGGGTCGCCGACATCGGCGTGGGCAAGCAGCAACTGGTGGAGATCGCCAAGGCACTGTCGAAGAAGGTGAAGCTGCTCATCCTCGACGAGCCGACGGCGGCGCTCAACGACGAGGACAGCGGCAAGCTGCTCGACCTGATCCTCTCGCTGAAGGAACAGGGCATGACCTCGATCATCATCTCGCACAAGCTGAACGAGATCCGCCGGGTCGCCGACTCGGTCACGATCATCCGCGACGGGCAGTCCATCGAGACGCTCGACGTGAAGGCGGCGGAGACGACCGAGGACCGGATCATCAGCGGGATGGTCGGCCGCGACCTGGAGAACCGCTTCCCGGACCGGACGCCGCACCACCCGGAGGAGGGGTCCGCGCCCGCCCTGGAGATCCGCAACTGGACCGTGCACCACCCCATCGACCAGCAGCGCAAGGTCGTCGACGACGTCTCGATCGAGGTGCGGCGCGGCGAGATCGTCGGCATCGCCGGGCTCATGGGCGCGGGCCGCACGGAACTCGCGATGAGCGTCTTCGGCCGCACCTACGGCCGGTACGCGGGCGGCACGGTCCTCAGGGACGGCACCGAGATCCGCACGAAGAGCGTCCCGGAGGCGGTCGGGCACGGCATCGCGTACGTCACCGAGGACCGCAAGCACTACGGCCTCAACCTCATCGACACCATCAACCGGAACATCTCGCTGACCGCGCTGGGCAAGGTCGCCAAGCGGGGTGTGGTCGACGAGCACGGGGAGCGGCAGGTCGCCGAGGGCTTCCGCAAGTCGATGAACATCAAGGCGCCGACCGTCTTCGAGCCGGTGGGCAAGCTGTCCGGCGGCAACCAGCAGAAGGTCGTCCTCAGCAAGTGGATCTTCGCGGGTCCCGAGGTGCTGATCCTGGACGAGCCCACGCGCGGGATCGACGTGGGCGCCAAGTACGAGATCTACACGGTCATCGACCAGCTGGCCGCCCAGGGCAAGGCGGTCGTCTTCATCTCCTCCGAGCTGCCGGAGCTGCTCGGTATGTGCGACCGCATCTACACGATGGCCGCGGGCCGGCTGACGGGTGAGTTCTCGCGGGCCGAGGCCTCGCAGGAAGCGCTGATGCGTCAGATGACGAAGGACAAAGAGGTAACCCGATGAGCACGGACGTGACCGCCAAGACCCCGGCCCCCGCGCCGTCCGGCCAGGGCGGGTCGGCCGCCGGGGACGGGCTGCTGCGGCTGATGCTGGACGGCATGCGCCGCAACATGCGGCAGTACGGCATGCTGATCGCCCTCGCCCTGATCGTGGCGCTGTTCGCGGTGTGGTCGGACGGCGACCTGCTGCTGCCGCGCAACGTCTCCAACCTGGTGCTGCAGAACAGCTACATCCTGATCCTCGCGATCGGCATGATGCTCGTCATCATCGCGGGCCACATCGACCTGTCGGTCGGCTCACTGACCGCGTTCATCGGCGCGATGGCCGCCGTGCTGATGGTCGAGAACGACCTCTCCTGGCCCGTGGCGGTGGTGCTGTGCCTGGCCATCGGCGCCGTCGCGGGCGCGGTGCAGGGGTTCTTCATCGCCTATCTCGGCATACCGTCGTTCATCGTGACCCTCGCGGGCATGCTGCTCTTCCGCGGTCTCACCGAGATCTTCCTGGAGGGCCAGACCCTCGGCCCGTTCCCGAAGGACCTGCAGAAGGTCGCCAACGGCTTCCTGCCCGAGGTCGGCCCGGACACCAACTACCACAACCTCACGCTGCTGCTGGGCTTCGCGCTGATCGCGTTCGTGGTGTACCAGGAGGTCCGCGACCGCAAGCGGCAGCAGGAGTTCGCGCTCGAGGTGCTGCCGGCCAAGATGTTCCTGCTCAAGCTGGTCGCGCTGATCTCCGCCGTCCTCGTCGTCACGCTGCTGCTGGCCAGCTACAAGGGCGCCCCGATCGTGCTGCTCATCCTGGGCGCGCTGGTCGTCGGCTTCGGCTACCTCATGCGCAACGCCATCATCGGCCGCCACATCTACGCCATCGGCGGCAACCTGCCCGCGGCCAAGCTGTCGGGCGTGAAGGACAAGAAGGTCACCTTCCTGGTCTTCCTGAACATGGGCATGCTCGCGGCCCTGGCGGGTCTGGTCTTCGCCGCCCGCTTCAACGCGGCCTCTCCCAAGGCCGGCCTCAACTTCGAGCTGGAGGCCATCGCCGCCTCGTTCATCGGCGGCGCGTCGATGAGCGGCGGCGTCGGCACGGTCCTCGGCGCGATCATCGGCGGTCTGGTCCTGGGCGTGCTGAACAACGGCATGAACCTCGTCGGCATCGGCACCGACTGGCAGCAGGTCATCAAGGGCGCGGTGCTGCTGGCGGCCGTCGGGTTCGACGTGTGGAACAAACGCAGGGTCGGTTCGTAGGTCCCCCGGGCCCCGCCGACCGAGGCGGGGCCCGCTTCTTTCCCGGAAGTAGGAGCCGTACATGGAACTGAGCAGACGCACGGTCATCGCATCAGCAGCAGCAGCCGGCCTCGCCGCCTCCGCGGTCGGCGGCACGGCACACGCCACGGGAGGCAGGAAGCCGGTGAAGGAACTCTTCGGCAGGCTCGCCGACGGCACGAAGGTGTACCGCTGGTCGCTGGAGAACGGCGGCACGCGGATGAAGGTGCTGTCCTACGGCGGAGTCGTCCAGTCCCTGGAGGTCCCCGACCGCCGGGGCCGCCACGCGAACGTCTCCCTGGGCTTCGACAACCTCGACGACTACGTGGCGTCCAGCCCCTACTTCGGCGCCCTCATCGGCCGCTACGGCAACCGCATCGGCCGGGGCCGCTTCACCCTGGACGGCAAGGCGTACCAGCTCTCCGTCAACGACGGCGAGCAGAGCCTGCACGGCGGCGCCCAGGGCTTCGACAAGCGGGTGTGGGACGTCGAGCCGTTCACCGCGGGCTCCGACGTCGGTCTGACCCTGCACTACACCAGCGTCGACGGCGAGATGGGCTACCCGGGGACGCTCCGGGCGAAGGTGACGTACACCCTCACCCGGCGCGGGGAGTGGCGCATCGACTACGAGGCCACCACCGACAAGGCCACCGTCGTCAACCTCACCAGCCACGTCTACTGGAACCTGGCGGGCGAGGGCAGCGGCACGATCGAGGACCACGAGCTGTCGATCGCCGCGTCCCGCTACACGCCCACCGACGCGGGCCTGATCCCGACGGGTGAGCTGGCGAAGGTGTCCGGCACGCCCTTCGACTTCCGCCGGGCCAAGTCCATCGGCCGGGACCTCCGCGACGCCCACCCGCAGTTGGTCACCGCCAAGGGCTTCGACCACAACTGGGTGCTGGACAAGGGCGTCACCGACCGCCCCGAGCACATCGCCACCCTGCGCGACCGCGCCTCCGGCCGCACCCTGCGCATCGCCACCGACCAGCCGGGCCTGCAGTTCTACTCGGGCAACTTCCTCGACGGCACCCTGACCGGCACCGGCGGCTCCCTCTACCGCCAGGGCGACGCCCTGTGCCTGGAGACGCAGCGCTTCCCGGACTCGCCGAACCAGCCGTCGTTCCCGTCGACGGTGCTGCGGCCCGGGCAGACGTACCGGACGACGACGGTGCACTCGTTCGACGCGTGAGGGCCTGACGGCCCGGGGAGGGCACACTTCCTTCACACGCGTTGAACGACGCCTCCCCCGCCTCCGTATGTAAGGGCGGCCCGCGCTCCCCCGCGCGGGCCGCCCACCGACGGAGGTCCACTTGTCCGGCAACGTCACCTCGCTGTTCCGCAGCACCGCGGCACACAGCCCGTCGATGGCGGCGCTGGCGCGCGAGAGCGGCGAAGCGGGCGCCGGCCCGGTGGACTTCTGCATCCCCTGCAACCCGTACTTCCCCACCCCGGCGATGTTCGACGAGATGGCCGGCCGGCTGCGCGACATCCTCACGTACTACCCGAGCGGTGCCGACACCATCACCGCCGAGCTGTGCAGCCTGCTGCAACTGCCGCCGCAGTGCGTGGCGATGGGCAACGGCTCCACGGAGCTGATCACCTGGATCGACCACCTGCTGGTCCGCGAGTCCCTCGCCGTCCCCGTCCCCACCTTCGGCCGCTGGACCGACCAGCCGATGGAGACCGGCAAACGGGTCGACATGTTCCCGCTCCAGGAGTCCGGCGGCTTCGCCCTCGACCTCGCGCGGTACGCCGAGTTCATCCGGGCCCGCGGTACCCGGGTGGTGGTGGTCTGCAATCCCAACAACCCCGACGGCGGCTATCTGCACAAGCAGGCGCTCGTGCAGTTCATGGACGCGATGGCCGACCGGGACCTGGTCGTGGTCGACGAGTCCTTCCTGGAGTTCGCCGACGCGGAGGCCGAGCCCAGCGTGGTCCAGGAGGCGATGCTGCGGCCCAACGTCGTCGTCCTGCGCAGCCTCGGCAAGAACTTCGGCCTGCACGGCATCCGCTTCGGCTACCTGGTCGCGAACCCCGCGCTCGCCGGCCGGGTGCGCGCCATGCTCCCCAAGTGGAACCTGAACTCCTTCGCCGAGCACGTGGTGTTCATGCTGCGCGACCACGGGCCGGAGTACGCGCAGAGCCTGCACCAGGTCCGCCGCGACCGTCTGGAGATGTCCGGTCAGCTGTCGGCGCTGCCGGGCCTGACCGTCTACCCCTCCCAGGGCAACTTCCTCTTCGTGCGCCTGCCCGTGGGCGCCGAGGGCACCGTCGTCCGGGACCGCATGCTCACCGAGCACCGGGTCCTGGTCCGTGAGTGCGGCAACAAGATCGGTTCGTCCAGCCGCTTCCTGCGTCTCGTGGTGCGCCCCCAGGCCGACGTACGTCGCCTGGTGTCCGGCCTGGAACAGGTGCTCTACGGGTCCAGGAGGGGAGCCGCCGTGCCCGAGCCCGCCACCGGCTACGGCTCGGGCACGGCGGTGGTGGACCGCCTGCTGAGCCAGACCGACGGCGCGGGCCTGCGGGCGCTCGCCGACGGTGGCGCGGGTACCGCCGTCCCGGGACCGGCCGCCCCCGCGGCCCCCGGCACCGGCATGCCGCTCCCGGCCGCGGTGCCCGTCGCCCCGGCGGCGGCCGCCATCGGCCCGATGCCGGTGCCGGCGGCGCCGCGGCAGGTCCCGCACCCGGCGCCGGTCCCCCACCCGGCGCCGTACCCCGGGCCGGTGCCGGTCCCCCACCCGGCACCGGCCCCGCAGCCCGTGCCCGCCCCGGCCCCCGCGGCGGACCCGTACCCGGCGCCCACCCCGCCCGGTGTCCCCGCCCGCGGTGGCCTCACCGCCGCCCAGGTCAGAGGCACCAACGGGCTGGAGTCGGTGCCGGCGACGGGCTGGCCCGCCCCGCAGAACTGGCCGAACGCGGCGGGCATGGGCCGCACCGGGTGAGGGCCGGGGCCGACAGGGCGCGCCCTGCGCCGGGTCCAGCCGCCGCTGTCGGCCGGGTCAGTAGGCGACGGGCCAGCCGCTGCTCCAGTTCAGGAGGTTGATGCCGAGCTTGGACGTGCCGTTGTCGTTGCCGTCGTAGTAGTGGTAGACGATCAGGTCGCCGTCGACGTCGTTCATGATCGACTGGCCGCCGGGGCCGATGACGCTGCCGTGCGACTCCAGGACCGGCGTCCCGCCGTTGTTCATCAGGGAGACGCCGTTCTTGTCGCGGTACGGCCCGGTGACGCTGGTGGCCCGGCCCACCTTGATCTTGTACGTGGAGCTGGTGCCCGCACAGCAGGTGTCGTACGAGGCGAAGAGGTAGTAGTACCCGTTCCGCTTGACGATGTACGGGGCCTCGACGGCCTTGGTCCCCGACGGCCGGGAGGCGATCGAGTAGCGGGTGGTGTGGGAGGAGAGCTGCTTGCCGGTGGACGGGTCGAGCCGGATCATCTTCAGCCCGGTCCACCAGCTGCCGAAGGACAGCCACCACGTGCCGTCGTCGTCGACGAAGAGGTTGGGGTCGATGGCGTTGTAGTCGCTGGACGAGGTCGACGTGTAGACGATGCCGTGGTCGCTCCAGCCTCCCGGCCGGCCGGTGGTGGAGGTCGCGAGGCCGATGGCGGAGGTGTTGGAGCCGAACTTCGAGACGGAGTAGTACATCAGGTACCTGCCGCCGTGGAACGAGATGTCGGGCGCCCAGGCCTCCGGCACGCTGGAGTAACGGGACCACCAGCTCGGCCGGGAGCCGAAGGCGTCCGCGCCGGCGGCGAAGGCGGTGCGGTCGGAGGACGTCTTGCTGCTGATCCCGCCGCCGGTGGCGTAGAGCTGGTACTGCCCGGACGAGGTGCGGATCATCGTCGGGTCGTGCGTGACGACGGAGCCGGTGACCCGGCCGGGGCCGGGGTAGGCCGACGCCGTGGTGGGGACGAGCGCGAGCAGGGCGGCGGCGGGGAGGGCGAGGAGTGCGGTTCTCTTGCGCATGGGGGACGCTCCTTCGTGTCCGGCATCTCGAACATCGATCGCCTTTTCGGACGGGACCGTAGAATCGAACCCCTTGCGCGTCAATGGTTCGCGCAGCGCCGGCAACCAACGCCCGGAGAACAGCGCGCTTTCCAGGTGACGCACCGGTGAACTCCTGACGGATGGTCAGCAGCACACCCGTCGGCCGCCCCCCTCTCCGGTCACCATGGCCTCCCCGTCCCTGTACGTCCGTCCTGCCCCGGGAGTCGGCCATGAACGGTGTTCCGTGGGAGTCGGTGATCGCCGTGCTCGGCCTCGCCGTGCCCGTGACCGCCGCCCTGTGGGAGTTCTTCCTGGCGGGCCGCAAACGGCTGGGCTACCGCGTCCAGATGGACACCACCGTCCGGGACTCGTCCACCTCCGGACCGGAGACCCGGGTGTTCCAGCGGATGCAGTGGGACGGCAGGACGCTGGCCGATCCGTCGGTCGTGCTGCTGCGCATCGAGAACGTGGGCTGGTCCCCGATCGTCGAGGGCGACTACGTGGCGCCGGCCACCGACCCGGTGGGCGTGAGCATCGCCTTCCCGGGCCGACGGGTGGTCGGCATGGCCGTGACCGAGCGCAGCCGCAACGTGCCGCGCAGCTTCTTCACCCCGGACCGGCCCGGGTTCGCCGCCACGGACGGCGTCGTCAGACTGCCGAAGGTGATACTCAACCGCAGGGCGCACTACAAGGTGCTGGCGGTCCTGGACCGCGAGGAGGGCTTCACCGAGCCCGAGTTCCCCGACCCGGAGGTCTCCGCGGGCGTCGTCGGCGGGGTGCGCGGCGGGACCGTCAAGAGGACCGAGTACTACCCCTTCGCGTCCCGGCCGGTCCGCTGGCTGCTCGCCGCGCTCGTGCTGGTCAGCGTCGCCCAGTCCGCCGCCACCTTCGCCCGCGGCGAGGACCCGGTCGCCGCGCCGCTGGACTGCGCCGAGGGGACGCTGCACCTGTCGGGCTCCACCGCCTTCAGGCCGGTGCTGGAGCTGGCCGCCGCGCGGTACACCGAGACCTGTCCGGATGCCCGGATACCGCTGTCCGACGACTCGTTCCGGGGCAGCGTCCCGGGCCTCGACACCCTTGCCGCGGCCGGCGAGAAGGCCGGGCCCGGCGGATCCGGAGGGCTGGGCGACCGGCTCGCCTTCAGCGACGGGCCCAAGTCCGACGGCCGCCCCGAACTGCTCCCGAGACCCGTCGCCCTGTCACTGTTCACCCTGGTCGTGAGCGAGGACGCCGGGGTGCGGGACCTGTCCCTGCGGCAGGTGCGGGACATCTACGCCGGCGAGATCACCAACTGGAAGCAGGTGAAGGGCCGCGACCTGCCGATCCGGCTGGTCAGCCGCCACCCGGGCTCCGGCACCCGCGCCGCCCTCGAAGCGCGGGTCCTGGGCGGCCGGCCCCTGCCCGCGGTGACCACGAACGACTGCCGGAGCCTGGACGCCGGCCGCCCCGGGCGCTGCGAGGTCGGCGGCACGCCGTCCCTGCTGGACACCGTCGCCTCGACGCCCGGCGCCCTCGGCCACAGCGAGGTCGGCTCCGCCACCGGCCACGAGGGCGTGCGGCTGGTCCGCATCGACGGCTATCCCGCGACGCTGGAGGGCGCCGACCAGGGCGCGTATCCCTTCTGGGAGACCGAGATCGCCTACACCTACGGCGAGCCGCCGGCCGACTCGATCGCCGCGGGCTTCCTGCGCTACCTCGCCGCCGAGGTCGGCAAGGACGTCATCCGCTCCAAGGGCCACCGCCCCTGCGCCGAACTGGACAAGCCGCTGGTGTGCCGGCCGAGTGGCCCGTGACGCGCCCCGGCGGCCGGGCCGGCGGCCCTTCCGCGGCCGGCACCGGACGAGGTCCGCACCCCGCTCGCCACCGTCTACGCTTGGCCCGTTCGCACGCGCCGGCCGCCCGAACCGGCGCCGGGGGAAAGGCACTCGGATGACGATGGGACGGCGGGTCGTCGTCGCGTGGGCGGGGTTGTGCCTGGCCGGCGCCGCCGCCACCTCCGCCCTCGACGCGGAGCCGTACGCGGACGGGACGGGGTCCCCCGCCGAGGAGCCGGCGCCGACGCAGACCCACGCCGTCAACTGCGAGGAGGTCGCCGACCTCGTCGAACAGGCGCGCGCCGAAGCCGCTCGCGAGCGGGCGGAGGGCGACGGAGCCGTCCAGCGCCTCACGGTGATGTCGGCGCCCGAGGAGTGCGCGGACGAGATCGAGGCGCGCGGGCCGGCCTCCCGCTGACGCCGGCCCGCGCCCCCGCCGCTCACCGGTCAGGACTCGGGGCACTCCTTCCACGCCAGGTGGTAGACGGTGCTGATGTCGCCGTCGGTCGAGTCCATCGTCATGAAGCTCACCGCGCCGGGGTCGGACGTCCCCGTGCTCACCCGCAGCTCCGTGTTGATGTTGAAGTTGCGCTGGACCCCGCACGGCGCCCACACCAGCTGGGCCCAGTCGGTGGTGTCGGTGGCCTGCCAGTTGTCGTCGTAGGGACCGCTGAAGGGGTGGCTGCGGTACTCCGTGTTCGGGGAGCCCTGGAAGTAGTACGAGGCCCGCTGGGTGCCCTTGGCGCCGGCCTGGAGGGCGGCGAAGCCGCGGTAGTCCGCGCTGGCGACGGCGTAGGTGAAGCCCTGCGGCACGTGGACGAGCAGGTTGAGCTGGCAGTTCTTGCGGAAGGCCGTGGGGGCGGAGTCGCCGCCGGCCTGGGCCAGGTAGTCGCTGTAGGTGACGGTGAACGCGGTGTTGTCCTTGGAGACGGCGACCGCCGCCGTGCCCTGGGGACAGCCGGAGCCGTTCACGGTGGCGACCTTGATGACGATCTTGTCCGGCGGCGGGTCCTCGAACCCGTCGGCGGGCTGGGCTTGCGCGGGCAGCGCGGAGGTGAGGAGCGCGGCGATCGTGCCGCTCAGGAGCAGGCCGGTGGCCATGGGTCTCCCCTTCGGGTCGGTGGGGGGTGGATGGTGAATGCGTCCGCCATCTACACATGTTGTGCACATGACATTCACGAAGCGGTCGCATCGTATGCACCCCCACGGGACGCGAACAGCTCGAACTCCGGCCATTTACCGCATCGCCGGGTCCTTGTGGAGAATGGCCCGGCAGCGCAGCAGGAAGTACGGCAACAGGAGAGGCTCCCTTGGAGCTCAGCAGGCTCAGCAGACGAGCGTTCAGCGCCCTCGCGGGCACCACCGTCCTCGGTCTCTCGCTCGGCGGCAGCGTGAGCGGCCGGGCGCTGCCCGCCTCCGGCGCCTCCGGCCCGGCGCCCACCGGACCTCCGCCCGGCCCGCCCGGCGCCGACGGGGTGCGCCACCGGGTCGCCCTGGACCGCCACAGCCTGCTGGTCGACGGCAGACGCCTGGCCCTGTGGTCCGGCGAGCTGCACCCCTTCCGGCTGCCGAGCCCGTCCCTGTGGCGGGACGTCCTGCAGAAGATGCGGGCGTACGGCTACAACGCGGTCGGTGTCCGCCTCGCCTGGAACCAGCACTCCGGCGCCCCCGGCGCGTACGACTTCACCGGCGTCCGCGACCTGGACCTGTTCCTGCGCACGGCCGCCGAGACGCGTATGTACGTCGTCCTCCACCCCGGACCGCACATCGGCGCGGACGTGGACGCGGGCGGCCTCCCCGGCTGGCTGACGGCCGCCGAGGGCGGGGCCGGCCCCGCCGACGCCGCGTACGCGCGCCACGCCGACGAGTGGCTGAGCCGCGTCAACGCCGTCGCCGCCCGGCACCAGTACACCCGCGGCACCGGCACCGTCCTGCTCTACCGTGTCGACGCCCCCGAGCGCGCCCGCCTGACCCGCCTGCACGACCGGCTGCGCGCCGACGGCATCGAGGTGCCCGTCCTGCACGCCGGCGCCCCGGTGCCCTGGGGGGAGGCGGACCGGAGCCGCGACGCCGCCGAGGTGCGGCGGGACCACCTGGCGCACCTCGCGCGGGGGGTCACGCTGCACAGCGTGCGCACCGCGTTCGGCGGGACCTCCTGGGGCTGGCTGGGGGCCTCCTCGGCGCCGGCGCCCGCCTACGACCCCACCGCGGCGATCGACGGGGCGCGCCGGCCCACGGACCGGCTCGCCCCGCTCCACCAGCTCGGGCACCTGCTGCGCCACGTCCCCGACTTCACCCGGCTCGAAGAGGCCCCCGAGGTCAGGGCCGCGGACGCCCGCGTCCAGGTGCGGCACCTGACCAACCCGGACACCGGCACCCACGCGTACGTCCTGCGCAACGACTCCGCCCACGACGTGACGTCGACGCTGCCGATGGGCGGGACCGACGTGGAGGTCACCGTCCCCGCCCGCGACGCCCGGCTGTACGCCACCGGGCTCCCCGTGGGCTCGGGCCGGACGCTGGCGTACGCCACCGTGACCCCCATGCTGTCCCTGAGCGTCGGACGGCTGGACATCGCCGCCTTCGTGGGCCGGGCCGGGGAGATGGCCCACCTGGTGCTGGACTGCCCGCACGAGCCGTGGCCGACCCGGCTCGACGAGGAGGCGGCCTGGGCGTACGACCACGGCAGACTGCACGTCACGGTGCCGCTCGGCGAGAACGGGCTGACCCGGGTCCGCATCCGCAGCGGGGAGTCCGACCGCACCACCCTGCTGCTCTTCGCCGACGACGCCGCCTCGCTGCGGCTGTGGCCCTACGAGACCCCGTCGGGCCGCGTCCTCGTGCACGGCCCGGCGCTGCTGCGCGACGCCGTCCTGGACGGTGCCACGATCCGGCTGACCGGTGACACCGTCGAGGAGTGCGGTCTGGAGGTGTGGGCGCCCCGCGGCATCACCGACGTGACCTGGAACGGCGAGCGGGTGAGCACCTCGGTCAGCCGCGCCCACAGCCTGCTGGCCACCTGGCAGCTGCCCGGCGTGCCCGAACTGGTGCTGCCCGCGCTCGACGGCTGGCGGCGCCGCACGGAGAACCCCGAGTCCGCGCCGGACTACGACGACTCCGGTTGGAGGGCCGCCGACCTGCGGACCTCGCGCAGCACGACCCCCGTGCCGGGCCGGCGGCCGGTGCTCTTCGCCGACGACTACGGCTTCCACTACGGCGACGTCTGGTACCGCGGCCGGCTCACCGGGGCCGCGGGTCTGGAGTCGGTGTCCCTCGCCTTCAGCACGGGCGCGCGGGGCCTGCTGATGGCGTGGCTGGACGGGGAGCCGCTGGGCACGCACCGCGTGGGCGGCGAGGGGGACGGTACGGGCACGTGGGCGGCCACGGCCCGCTTCCGGCTGCCGGCCGCACTGCGTGAGGCCCGGCGGCTACGGCCCGACGCCGGTGCCTCCTGCGTCCTGTCCGTCCTGGTCCGGCGCACCCGGCACGGCCAGGACGCCCGCCGGGCGGCCCGGGGTCTGGTGTCGGCCGCCTTCGAAGGGGCGTCGCCGCAGGCGGGGTGGCGGATCCGGGGCGCGGCCGCACCCGATCCCGTGCGCGGCCCGCTCAACGGGGGCGGGCTGTACGGGGAGCGGCACGGCTGGCACCTTCCCGGGTACGACGACGGCCGCTGGGAGGCCGTCCCCCTCACCGGGGAGGGCGCCCGCGAGGACCGGCGCCAGGGCGTGACCTGGTACCGGACCACCTTCCGGCTGGACGTCCCGCCGGAGGTCGACGCCTCGGTCGGCCTCGTCCTGGACGCAGGCGGGGGCCGCGGCAACCGCGCCCAGGTCTTCCTGAACGGCTGGAACATGGGCGAGTACGCGGGCGACCTGACGGACTCGCCGGGGACCTTCGTCCTGCCGAACGGCATCCTGCGCACCCGAGCCGCCGCCAACACCCTGGCCCTCGCGGTCCTGTCGGACGGCGACACGGCCCCGGGGCCGGGGAGGGTGCGGCTGGAGCTGCTGGGCAGCGCGGCCGGAGGGGTGCCGGTGGAACCGGTCGCCTCCCCCGGCCGGCGCTGACCCGGCCCGCGCCGTCCCCGGCCCGCGCCGCCCCTCCGGCCCGCGCCGCCCCCGCGGGGTCAGCGCAGCCGGATCACGTTCCAGGACAGCGGCTCCAGGGAGGCCGTGAGCCTGCCGTCCGTCAGGGCCGTGCCGTCGACCGGGTGCGGGGCGACCCGCTCGGGCTCGGCGAGCGTGTTGCGGGCGTCGGGGTCGGCGTCCGCGAGGGCGCTGTGCTCGACGACCTCGGCCAGGTCGAGGCCGTTCAGGGCGACGTCCAGCGGCAGGGCCTCGGTGCGGGAGCGGTTGACGGCGAAGACGGTGACCGTGCCGTCCTCGGCGCGCACGGCGGTGGCGTGCAGCAGGTCGGCCTCGCCGTACTTCCTCGTCTCGTACGTCGGCGAGTCCACCCGCACGTCGAGGACCTCGCCGCGGCCGTACCGGGAGGCCTGGGCGAAGGGGAAGAAGGTCGTCTGGCGCCAGGCGGGACCGCCCGGCTCGGTCATGATCGGGGCGATGACGTTGACGAGCTGGGCGAGGCAGGCGACGGTGACGCGGTCGGCGTGCCGCAGCAGCGCTATGAGCAGTGAGCCGAAGACGACCGCGTCCATGACGCTGTAGTTGTCCTCCAGCAGGCGGGGCGCCTCGGGCCAGTCCAGGGCGCTCACCTCCGCCTGGGTCTTGGCCATGTACCAGACGTTCCACTCGTCGAAGGAGAGGTTGATCTTCTTCTTGGACTTGAGGCGGGCGCCGACGTGGTCGCAGGTGGCGACGACGTTCTCGATGAACGACTCCATGTCCACGGCGGAGGCGAGGAAGGAGTCCACGTCGCCGTCGAGGGGCTCGTAGTAGGCGTGCAGGGAGATGTGGTCGACCAGGTCGTAGGTCTCCTTCAGGACCGTCGCCTCCCACTCGGCGAAGGTCTCCATGGACTGGCCGGAGGAGCCGCAGGCGACGAGTTCGACGCCGGGGTCGATCTGGCGCATGGCGCGGGCGGTCTCGGCGGCGATCCGGCCGTACTCCTCGGCGGTCTTGTGGCCGGTCTGCCAGGGGCCGTCCATCTCGTTGCCGAGGCACCACAGGCGGATGCCGAAGGGGTCCTTGTCGCCGTGCTCGGCGCGCAGGTCGGACAGGGCGGTGCCGGACGGGTGGTTGGCGTACTCCTGGAGTTCCAGGGCCTCGGCGACGCCCCGGGTGCCGAGGTTGACCGCCATCATCGGCTCGGCCTGCGGGCCGATCTTCTTCAGGAAGGCGATGTACTCGGAGAGTCCGAAGCGGTTGGTCTCGGTGGAGCGCCAGGCCAGGTCGAGGCGGCGGGGGCGGTCCTCCACCGGGCCGACGGAGTCCTCCCACTTGTAGCCGGAGACGAAGTTGCCGCCGGGGTAGCGGATGGCGGTGACGCCGAGTTCGCGGACGAGTTCCAGCACGTCCTGGCGCAGGCCCGCGTCGTCGGCCGTGGGGTGTCCCGGCTCGAAGACGCCGGTGTACACGCAGCGGCCGAGGTGTTCCACGAAGGAGCCGAAGAGACGGGGGTTGACTTCGCCGACGGTGAAGGCGGGGTCGAGGGTGAAGCGGGCGGTTCGCATCTTTTCCTTTCGGGGGACTCTTCGGGGGCGCTACTGGCCGGCCAGGCCCGTGTGGGCGACGCCCGCCACGATCTGGCGCTGGAAGAAGACGAAGACGACGATCAGCGGCAGGCCCGCCATGAGGCCGCCGGCCATGAGCTGGGCCCACTGGATGCCGTAGGAGTTCATGACGGTCGCGATGCCGTTGGGCATGGTCATCAGGTCGGGGTTGTTGGTGACCATGTAGGGCCACAGGAAGTTGTTCCAGGAACTGATGAAGGTGAAGATGCCGACCGCCGCGAGGGAGGGGCGCGAGAGCGGCACGATGATCGTGAAGAAGACGCGCCAGCGGCCCGCGCCGTCGATGAAGGCGGCCTCCTCCAGTTCGCGCGGGACGCCCTGGAAGAACTTGTAGAGGATGAGGACCATCGCGGCGGGCGCGCACTGCGGCAGGATCATGCCCCAGTAGGTGTCGACCATCCCCATCTGCTGGACGGTGGTGAACAGCGGGACGCCGAGCACGGCCGGGGAGACCATGAGGCCCGCCATGACCACGCCCATCAGGAGGGCCTTGCCGCGGAACTCGGTGCGGGCGAAGCCGTATCCGGCCAGCGCGCTCACGACCAGCACGATCGTCGTCACGCACACCGACACGACGAGGGAGTTCACGAACCAGTTGGTGATGTTGCCGGTCTCGAAGAGGGCCTTCCAGGCCTGGCCCGTCCAGTCCTCGGGCAGCCAGTGCGTCGGCACCTCGACGGCCTCGGTCTCCGACTTCAGCGAGGTGAACAGCGCCCACAGCAGCGGGGCGAGGAAGACCGCGGAGACGGCCGTGGCGAGCAGGGTGAGGACGATCTGGCTCGGCGTCCAGGGGCGGCGCGGGTCCTTGCGTACCTGTGCGGCGGTGGTCATCGGCCGCCCTCCTCACGGTTGCGCAGCAGCCACATCCGCGCGAGGGCGACGGCCGCGATGAGCACGAAGAAGATGATGGAGATCGCGGAGGCGTAGCCCACGCGGTAGCTGGTGAAGCCCTGTTCGAGGGTGTACTGCACGAAGGTGCGCGTCGACTCCTCCGGGCCCGGCCCGAAGTCCTGCATGACGACGGCCTGGTCGAAGACCTGGAGGGAGGCGAGGATCTGGAGGGCCACGACCAGGCCGGTGATGCTGCGCAGCATCGGCAGCGTGATGTGGAGCATGCGGTGCCAGGCGCCCGCGCCGTCGAGCTTGGCGGCCTCGTAGAGGTGGGCGGGGATGCCCTGGAGCGCGGCGAGGTAGAGCAGGAAGCTGAAGCCGACCGTCCACCACAGGGTGCAGACGACGACGGCGAGCATGGCGTACGACTTGTCGGTCAGCCACGCCGTCTCGAGTCCGAGGACGTGGTTGACCATGCCGGTGCCGGGGTTGAAGAGCCACTGCCAGAGGTTGGCGGCGACGGTGGACGGCAGCAGGAACGGCAGGAAGAAGCAGAGCCGCCAGAGCCACTTGCCGCGTTCGATGTGGTGGGCCAGCATCGCCAGCAGGAGGGCGAGCACGGTGATGCAGGGCACCACCAGCAGCGTGAACCAGGCGCTGTGCCCGAGGGCCTCCCACATCAGCGGGTCGTCCAGGGCCTCGCGGTAGTTGTCCAGGCCGACGAAGTGCGCGGCGTCGCCGGAGATGTTGGCGTCGGTGAAGCTGAGCCACAGGCCGCGCAGCAGCGGCCAGATCACGAAGAGGGCGAACAGCAGGAGGAAGGGGGCGACGAACCAGCCGCCGTGCTGGAAGCCCTGCCCCCGACGGACGGTGGCGGTCGCGGCGGCGGTCCGGGCGCGGGCCGGGCGGACGACGGTCTCGGCACTGGCGGTCGTCATGCGACGGCACCTCCCTCGGCGGCGGTCCTGCCGTCCATCGGGTTCTTCGAGGCGAGGAGCTGGGTGAGCGTGCTCTTCATCCGGCGGGCCACCACGTCGGGCTTCGCGGAGCCCAGCGTGGAGGAGACGACGATCGGGCCGACGCGCTGGGCGAGGATGCCGGTGGACCCGGCGAACCACACCTTGGGCTCGGTGGCCTGGTGGTCCATGGCCGAGACGTACTCGCTCTGCGGCTTCAGCTCCCGGTACGCGGCCGTGGACAGGGTGGGTGTGTAGGCGGGGATGTGGCCGCCGGCCGCCCACTGCCGCGCGTGCTGGACGACGTAGGCGGCGAGGCGGTGGGCGCCCTCGTCGGCGGCGCCGCCCCGGTCCGCCTGGTGGGGCAGGACGAAGGCGTGCGACTCGGCGTGGGTGGCCTGCCTGCCGAAGACGGGCGGCAGCGGGGTGGCCCCGTAGTCGAGCTTCGCGCTGTCGAAGACCGGCACGGACCAGTTGCCCTCCCAGACGAAGGGGCCGCCGTTGACGAACTGCTCGGCGCCCGCGCCGCCCGCGAAACCGGGGTCGGCGTACCCCTCGGTGACGTGCCGGCGCAGGAACTCCAGGACCTGGGTGGCCTTGTCGGTGTCGAAGGTGACCTCGGTGTTGTCGGCGCTGAACCAGGTGCCGCCGAGCTGGGTGTAGAAGGCGACGAAGAACCACCACTGGAAGTTCTGGTCGTTGACCCACAGCCCGATGGTCTGCAATCCCTTCCCGGTGGCCCCCTTGGCCTCCTTCAGCACGTCGAACCACTCGTCGGCCGACGTCACCGGGACCATCCGGCCGTCCGCGTCGAGCAGGCCGGCCTTCTTCAGCACGTCCCTGCGGTAGAAGCAGAGCTGGACGTGGATGTCGAGGGGGAGGGCGTAGAGCTTGCCGTCGATGACGGCGCGCTTCCACAGCGCGGGGTTGAAGTCCTGTTCGCGCACGCCGTACTTGGCGAGGAGGTCCACGTCCCAGGGGTCCAGGAGGCGGCCCGGCGAGAAGCCGGTGACGCGGCCCAGGTGCATGACACCGAGGTCCGGCGCGCGGTTGCCGGCGGCCGCCATGGCGAGTTTGGTGTAGAAGGGGCTGCCCCACTGGAGGGTGGAGTCCTTCACGTCGATGCCGGGGTTGTCCTTCCGGAAGGCGTCCAGCATCGCGATCATGTTGTAGCCGTCGCCGCCGCTGAAGAGGTTCCAGTAGCGCACCCGGGTGTCCGCTCCGGAGGCGAGCGCGTCGGCTCCGGTACCGAGCGCCGCGAAGCCGAAGCTCCCGGCGACCGTCAGCCCGCCCAGCGCGGCGAGCAGTTGCCTGCGGTCGAGGCCAGGTCGTCCCATGCCCTGCCCTATCTGCTCATGGATATCCGCTCACGGTTGTTCGAGATATCGAATATCGCTCGTAACTTCGAACGGGACCGTAGGTGGGAAGCGCTTTCGCGTCAATGGTTCGGGCAGGACTCGGGCAAGAACTCGGGCCGGGACCCGCACGCGCCGCGCTCACTCGACGCATCGCATGACGCGGACACATCCACCCGCGTAGGCTCGAACGGCCCTGAGTACGGCGGCGAGTGAGAGCGGGGGAGACCATGGGCTTCGCGGACGCGGACGAGGGACCGGCCTCGACGCCGGGGCCTCCCCGCCCGCCCCGCCCCGGCCCGCCCCGCCCCGGCCCGGCGTGCGCCGCGTGCTCCGCCCCCGCCGTGGCACCCGGGGAGACCGCGGCGGTCACCGGGTGACCGCCCCGCACGCGGAACTGGCCCGGACGGCGGCCGTCTTGGCATATTGCACTGGTGACCGAGCCACACCCAGGGGAACAGGGAGACAGCGGTGCGTACCAGGAAGGAGATGCGTCGTCTCGCTGACGCCCTCATCGACCCCATCCGAGTGCCGGTACCGGCGGATCCCGAGGTCCTGTTCGAGGCTCTCGTCGCCTCCGTCAGCGCGTGGCGGGGACGCGACGTGGTCGTCCACCGGGCGGCGTTCCCGCCGCACACCGCGAGCGGCCTGTGGCTGGAGCGGGAGAACCACGACGACGTGGTGGTGGACGAACGCGCCGCCGTGTGGCACCAGATCGTGATTCTCTGCCACGAGGTGTGGCACATGAGCCGCCGCCGGTCCGACCCGGACGGGAGCGCCGACGGGCAGCCCCGGCCGATCGCCGCGCGCACCGACTTCTCGCTCGCCGAGGAGCAGGAGGCGGACCGCTTCGGCATGCTGATGGGCGGTCGGCTGCGCACCTGGCTGGAGGCCTCCACCGACTCGGTCTTCGCCGCGGAGGGCGGCGATCCCGACGCCCCCCAGGACCTCGCCGGACGCATCGGCGCCGCGCTCAACTACCGCGGGACCACGCGGTGAACGCCCTGATCAACTACGTGAGCTGCGGGGCGCTGTGGCTCGGACTGCTGGTGAAGGCCCCCGACCTGCTGCGGCACCGCCACGACCCCTATCTGCGCGCCCTGTGCGCGGTGCTGGGGCTGGCCGGCCTCTGCTTCCTGCTCGGGGCGCCACCGACGGTCGGCGCCGTCAACCGGCTGAGCGGGGTGCCGAACCTGGCGGCTCCCCTCACCTACGCGGCGATCACCGGGTACTGCGCCGCCTCCCAGATCCTCGTCGTCCACTGGCGCGGCGGACCCCGGGTGCGGCGCACCGCCCGCCGCTGGACCCTCGCCTACGCCCTCGTGGTCCTCGGCATCGCGGGGACCTTCGCGCTCGGCGACGCACCCGAGGAGCGCCGCACCGATCTGGACACCTACTACGCGAGGACGCCGTTCATCGCCCAGATGATCGTCCTGTACCTGGTCGCGCACCTCACCGCGACGGGCGTCACCGCGGTGTCCGCGCTGCGCTGGGCGCGCCGGGTGCGGGGCGGGCTGCGGGCCGGCCTGACCCTGCTCGGCATCGGCTCGCTGTGCGGCGCCGGCTACAGCGTGGTCAAGCTCGTCGCGGTGGGCGCCCGCTGGTCCGGGCATGACTGGTCGGCGCTCGGCACCACCGTCTCCCCGGCCGCGGCCGGCCTCGGCGCCCTGATGACGGTCGTCGGGGTCCTGGTCCCGCTGCTCGCGCCCCGGGTGACCGAGTGGCGGCGGGCGCGGCGGGCGTACGCCCGGCTCGAACCCCTGGAGCGGGCGCTGGACGACGTGCTCACCCGCCGGGCCCTGCGGTTGCCCCGGCCCCGGTTCGCCTCCCCCGCCACCCTGCTGATGTGGCGCCGGACCAGCATCCACAACGCGCTCGGCCACCTGGACGCGTACGTCGACGGGGACCTGTACGACCGGGTCCACGCCGGGGCGCTGGCGGCGACGGACGACCCGGAGCGGGCCGAGGCCGCCGCCTGGGCGGCGGTGATCGGCGACGCGGTACGGCACGAGGCCGACCCGGCGGGGCGGGACCCGGTGGTCCGCGGCACGGCCCGGCCGCCCGGCCCGGCCGCCCTCGACCGGATCGCCGACGCGCTGGCGGCTGCCGCGCCGGTGCCCGCGGTCCCCGCGGTGCCGAGCGGGACGACCACGGCGGGGACCGCGTGAACCGGGCCCC
The DNA here is from genome assembly GCF_001267885.1 of Streptomyces ambofaciens ATCC 23877. Taxonomy (NCBI): domain Bacteria; kingdom Bacillati; phylum Actinomycetota; class Actinomycetes; order Kitasatosporales; family Streptomycetaceae; genus Streptomyces; species Streptomyces ambofaciens. Next base: position 2,596,619 of record NZ_CP012382.1, read on the forward strand.
CGGCGAGAGGAGTGGGCCGGCGTGAGTCTCGTCGTGTATCTGGCGGCCCTGGTCTTCGGGATGACCTCCGTCCTGCTGTTCCGCCGGCCGCGTACGGCCATGCGGAACCCGCTGACCCTGTCCACCTGCGCGGCGGTCGTCCTCGGCGCGCTGGTCTTCGTCTGCGCGGCCCCCGCCACCCTCGCCACCGTCAACGACCTCACCGGCGTCCCCAACTTCGGTGCCCCGCTGACCTACGGCATGCTCTCCGCGTACAGCTGCGCCGTGCTCGTGCTGCTGATCAACTGGCGGGGCGGTCCCCGCGCGCTGGTACGGCGGATGGTGCTGCGCAGCATGGCCGCCTACGGGCTGCTGGTGGCCGCCATCGTCGTGCTGTTCACGCTCGCCGACGCGCGCACCGAGCGGCTGACCGACCTCGACACGTACTACGCCGGCACCCCGTTCATGCGGGAGATGATCCTGCTGTACCTGCTCGGCCACAGCGCGGCGATGCTGGTGATGTGCGCCGTCTGCCTCAAGTGGGGCCGGGAGGTGGGCGGGCTGCTGCGCGCCGGGCTGCGGCTGATCCTGCTGGGGGCGCTGCTGGACGTGCTGGGGTTCCAGCTGACGAAGTACACGGCGGTCGTGGCGCGTTGGACGGGTCACGACCTCGACTTCCTGTCCACCACGGTGGCCCCGCCGATGGCCTCGCTGGCCGCCCTGCTGTGTTCGGCGGGGTTCGTGCTGCCGCGGCTGCTGCCGCCCGTGGTCGCCCACTGGCGGGGGCTGGACGACTACCGGCGGCTGGAGCCGCTGTGGTCCCTGGTCGAGCCGGTGTCCACCGCCCCCAAACCGCCGACCGCCTGGTGGCAGCTCCCCCGGGCCCGGCTCCAGTGGCGCGAGGTGTCCATCCACGACGCCCTGCTCGCGCTGGCGCCGTACTTCGACCACCGGGTCCGGGAACGGGTGCGGGACACCGCCCTGCGCGCCGGCCGCTCCCCCCACCAGGCCCGGCTGACGGCGGAGGCGGCCATGCTCCTGGACGCCGCGCGGCGGGCCCGTGCCCGTGAGGAACCGCCCGCGACCGCCGGTTCGTACCGGCTGCACGCCACCGAGGTCTCCGGCCCGAGCGGGCTGGTGGAGCTGGCACAGGCGCTGGTGCGCCCACCCGCCGCTGCCCTCGCGCCCGACGAAGCGGCGCGGACCTCCATGACCGGATCCATGGCCGAACCCGAGGAGCCCCATGTCGCATAGAGCTGTCGTCGTCGGTGCCGGTCTGGCCGGGATGCTGTCCGCGGCCGTGCTGTCCACCGCGGGCGTCGACGAGGTGGTCGTGCTGGACCGTGACGAGCTGCCGGACGGACCGGAGCACCGCCGCGGGCTGCCGCAGGGGCGGCACGCGCATCTGCTCATGGCCGGGGGGCTGGCGGCCATGGAGGAGCTCCTGCCGGGCCTCGGCCTGCGCGAGCGGCTGGTCGCCGCCGGCGCCCACGAGGTGTCCCTCAGCTCGGGCATGCTGGCCCGCACCTCCGAGGGCTGGCTGCGCAGATGGCGGCGCGAGGGGCCCGTCATGCTCACCTGCACGCGGGCGCTGCTGGACTGGACGGTGCGGGCCGCGGTGCTCGAGCACTGCCCCGTCGAGATCCGCAGAACCCCGGTGATCGGGCTGGCCGGCGACGCGGAGCGGGTGCGGGGGGTGCGGATCGCCGCGCCCGGCGGGGACACGGACCTCGACGCCGACCTGGTCGTCGACGCGAGCGGACGCGGTACGCGCGTCGTCGGCTGGCTGGACGGGCTCGGACTGTCCGGCGTCCGGGAGCGGACCGTGGACTCGGGCCTGGTCAACGCCTCGCGCGTCTACCGGATTCCGGCGGGCGCGGAACGGTTCCCGCTGACGGTCGTGCAGGCCGACCCCTACGCGTCCCGGCCCGCCCGCAGCGCCATGGTGATGCCGGTCGAGGGGGGCCGCTGGCTGGTGAGCTGCGGCGGCTCGCGCGGCGGTGAGCCGCCGGCGGACCCGGAGGGTTTCCTGCGGTACACGCTCGATCTGCCGGATCCGATCGTGGGCCGGCTGATCTCCGGCGCCCAGCCGCTCACCGACGTGCACCTGAGCCGGTCGACCAGCAACGTGCGGCGGTACCTGGAGAAGTCGCCGCGCTGGCCGGAGGGTTTCGTGGTCCTCGGGGACGCACTGGCCACCTTCAATCCGGCGTACGGACAGGGCATGACGGTGGCCGCGTTCGGAGCGCGGGTCCTCGGCCGGGAGCTGGAGCGGGCCGGCGGTCCCTGCGCGCCCGGTCTCGCCCGGCGGGTGCTGCGGGGCGCGGCGCGCTCGGTGGACGCGGCGTGGTCCATGGCCGTCAGCCAGGACGTCCGCTACCCGGGGGTGCGCGGCGGACGGCCGGGCGTCGCCGACCGCGTCGTGACGGCGTACACCCGGCGCATGACGAAGGCGGCGACGGGCTCCTACGCGGCGGCCTCGGCGCTCTGGGACGTCACCAGCATGCGCACGCCGCCGACCCGCATGTTCCACCCCGGCGCGGTCCTGGCGGCCCTCGCCGGCCCCCCGCTCCCGCCGCCGACGGAGCCACCGCTGACCCCCGGCGAGCGCGAGGTGCTGCGGGGGCTGGACCGCACGGGGGTGTGAGCGGGCGGTCGGCCGGCACCCGTGCGGGCCCGGCCGGGACACCCGTGCGGGCCCGGCCGGGAACGGACCCGGCGAGGTCGCCCGCCGAGCGAGCGCCCATGGACCGGCGACGGGTCACGGGCGCCGGCCGCTCACCGACCGCGGGCCGGTCGCAGCGACCGGCCGACCGGCCTGTCGGCCTGCCGAGCGCGCCCCGTCGGCCCCGTCGCCGTCCGGCTCCCCCCGTCCCGTCGGGCTCCCCCGTCGCCGTCCGGCTCCCCTCGTCCCGTCGGGCTCCCTCGTCCCCGTCCGGCTCCCCGTCCCGTCCGGCTCCCCGTCCCCGCCGTCCGAGGCTCAGCCCGCGAACGGTGGCTGGGCCACCCCCCGTCCCGCGTCCGGCACCACCAGCACCGAGCCCGCCAGCGGATGCGGGGCCGTCAGTCCGACCCGGGCCGTGGTGAGGTACAGGTCGGTCAGGCCGGGGCCGCCGAAGGCGCAGGCGGTGACCCGGGGGACCGGCAGCGGGATCACCCGGTCCAGGTCGCCGGAGGGGGTGTAGCGGCGCACCGCGCCCCCGTCCCACAGCGCGACCCAGACGCAGCCCTCGGCGTCCACGCACAGGCCGTCGGGGAAACCGGCGCCGTCCTCGATCACGGCCAGCGGACGGCGCCCCGAGACCCGGCCGTCCGAGGACGCGACGTCGAAGACGTCGATGCGGCGGGTCGGGGTGTCGGCGTAGTACATGAGCCGGCCGTCGGGGCTCCAGCCGGTGCCGTTGCTCACCGTGACGTCGTCCAGCACCGGCGTCACCGTGCCGTCCCCGGCGACCCGGGAGAGTGTGCCCCCGCCGGGTGCCTCGTCGTACCGCATGGTGCCGGCCCACAGGGTGCCGTCGGGGGCGACGGCGGCGTCGTTGCCGCGGCGGCCGGGCACGACCTCCCGGTGCAGCCAGCGGAAGGTTTCGTCGGGGTCGAGCAGGGCGATCCCGTCGCGCAGGTTGAGGACGAGTCCGCCGCCCGCGCGCGGCTTGGCGGCGCCGACGTGCTGGTCGGTGCGGCGGAGCGTGCGCCGGCCGGTGGCCGGGTCGTAGGTGTGGACACGGGAGGCGAGGATGTCGATCCACAGCAGGCGGCCCGTCGCCGGGTCCCAGGTGGGGCCCTCACCGAGGGCCGCCTCCGCCCGGACGGCCACCTCGTACGCCGTGCCGGTCGTGGCCCTGCCGCGTCCGGTCATGCCGCGCTCCGGTGCCCGAGTCGCTCGGACAGGTCGGCCGCGCCCTTGACGGCGAGCTGCTCCAGTTCGCCGAGGCGCTGCTCGCTCCAGCGGATCATGGGCACGGAGATCGACAGCGCGGCGACGACCCGGCCGCTGCGGTCGCGGACCGGGGCGGCCACGCAGGAGACGTCCGGGTTGGACTCGCGGCTCTCCACCGCGACGCCCCGCTCACGGATACCGGTCAACGCCTCGCGCAGGGCGGCCGGGTCGGTGATGCTGTTCGGGGTCATGGCGGTCAGCGCGGCGCCGTCGGGGAAGCGGGCCGCGAGCTCCGGCTCGGGGAGGGAGGCCAGCAGCATCTTGCCGACGGACGTGCAGTGCGCGGGCAGCCTGCGCCCGGCCGCCGACACCATGCGCACCGCGTGCGTGGAGTCCACCTTCGCGATGTAGATGACGTCCGTGTCCTCCAGGATCGCCACGTGCACCGTCTCGTCGCAGGTCTCGGCGACGCTCCGGGCGACCTGCTGGCCCTCGGCGGCGAGGTCGAGGTGCTCGGCGTAGCGCGCGCCGAGCTGGTACGGCCGCACGCCGAGCCGGTACCGTCCGGGCTGCCCGGCCACGGGGACGATGTACTTGCGGGCGGAGAGCGTGGTGACCAGTTCGTGCACGGTGGTGCGCGGCAGCTGGAGCCGGCGCACGATGTCGGGGGCGGAGAGCGTGCCGTCCCCGTCGAGGAAGAGCTCCAGTATGTCGAGAGCCCGGGTCACGGCTGGTACGAGGCGTCCCATGTCCGGCCCCCTCCCTTAGTGTTCGAAATTTCAACAGGCGATCGGAATAGCGAACACAGGCTACTCACATCGCGTTTCCCGGGGCAATGGGCAGGCGTCCCCCCGCTGCCCGCCCGGCCGATGGACGACGATGGTCCCCATGCCCACCGGTAAGCAGCCCGCCGCCCCCTTCACCCCGCTCGACTTCCAGCTGGTGCTGCTGCGCCGCATGGCCGACCACAACCCCGGGCTGGTGGAGGACGCCCGCCGCGAGCTGGGCGCCTCGCTCGCGGACATGCGGGAGGCGAACAGACGCTGGCAGGCGATGCTCCGCTCCCCGCGCGCCCGTTCGGCCGCCTCCCGGTACCGCTCCGTCCTCGGCGCACCCGAGTCGGCGGCGCCGCGCCGGATCGGCGACCTGGAGTGCGAGGCCCGGCAGTGGCCGCTCCCCCTCTGGCCCAGGCTGCGCTTCGAGGTGCTCGTCGCCGACGGAGGCGTCGTCTGGAACGAGTGGCTGGTGCGGGCCCCCGGCACCGAGGGACCGGAGCTGCGCACGCTGGACGACCTCACGCCCTGGTCCTGCACGGTCGACGAGGCGGCCCGCGCCTTCGCCCCCGCCCGCCCCCTCCAGGGCTCGGCCCCCACACGCTGGGGGCTCGCCTTCGCCGCACCGGACGCGAGCGGCCGACGGCACGAGGTCGTCGCGGAGTTCACCTGGGGGCTGCTCCAGCGGACGGCCGTCGGGGACCGTTAGCGGGCCGCTGCCAGCACCGCCTCGACGACACGCGGCAGCGACCGCTCGTGCAGCCACAGGAAGAGGTTCGGCTCGACCAGCTCCAGCTCCATCACCCTCGGCCGCCCGTCCTCCCCGTCCACCAGGTCGACCCGGGCGTACAGGAGCTCGGGGGCGTCCGGCACGGCGGCCAGGGCACGCTCGGCGACGGCGCGTTCGGCCGGGGTCGGGGACCAGGGTTCCAGGCCGGGGTGCGCGACCTTCCGCTCGTCGTACGGCGTCCCGGGGGTGAGCACGGCGCCCTTGCGGGAGGCGTGCAGCAGGCGCCCGCCGAAGAACTGCAGCGCCCGCTCCCCGGCGGTGTCGATGCTGCTCATGTAGGGCTGCACCATCGCCGTGAACCCCTCGGCGTGCATCCGCTCCACCTGCCGCAGCGCCGTGGCGTGCTCGTCGGGCGTGTAGCGGGCGGCGAAGCGGGCCCCGGCGCCCGAGGTGGGTTTGACGACGTACTCGTGGGCGTCGGGCAGGTCGGGCACCTCGCCCGGGGCGGCGTAGCGGGTGGGGACGACGGGCACGCCGGCCGCCGCGAGGTCGCCGAGGTAGCGCTTGTCGGTGTTCCAGCGCACGACCGCCGCCGGGTTCGCGAGCCGCGTCAGCTTGCCGCACTCCTCCGCCCACGCCGTGAACTCGCCCGCCCGCCAGCTGTAGTCCCAGGTGGAGCGGATCAGGGCGAGGTCGAAGGACGCCCAGTCGACGTCCTCGTCGTCCCAGATCTCGGCGGACGCCTCGGCCCCCGCCGCCTCCAGCGCCTTCGCCAGCACCGGCAGGTCGCGGTCGACGCTGATCTGCGGGCCGGGGCGGCAGGTGACGAGTGCTATCCGGGGCACGGCGGACTCCCTCTTCGTACGGCGCGGGTGACGGCTCCGCAGGCTAGCAACCCCGTCCGCCGCCGGGCCGGGCTACCGCTCCTCGCCGGGGTCCCAGTCCAGCAGCCGGACCTTGGCGACCGTACGGACGTGGCGGCGCATCGCGCCGGCCGCCTGCCGGGGCTGCCGGGCCGCGACGGCGTCGAGGATGTCCTGGTGCTGGGCGAGGGAGCGGCCGGGCCGGCCGGGCTGGCGCAGGGACTCGGTGCGGCTCTCGGCGATCTGGTGGGCGATGGAGCGCATGAACTCCGCGAGCAGGCTGCTGTGCGCCGCCGTCGTCACCGCCGCGTGGAACAGCCGGTCGCCCTCGACGCCGTGGTCGCCCCGCTCGATCTCCTCGGCCATCACCGCGAGGGCGGAGCGCATCGCCGCCAGGTCGTCCTCCGTGCGGCGCTCGGCGGCCAGTTCGGCGAGTTTCGTCTCCAGCGCCTCGCGGGCCTCCAGGACGTCCGGGAGCCGCTGCCGGCGTTCCACCATGTCCTCGACGGGCTCCACGTCGAGGCTGTCCCGGACCAGGTACGTCCCGCCGCCGTGCCGCGCCTCCACCAGGCCCTGGACCTCCAGGACCACGATCGCCTGCTTCACCGAGGCCCGGCTGACGCCGAGCCGCTGGGCGAGGTCCCGTTCGGGCGGCAGCCGGTCGCCGGCCCGCAGCCCGCCGTCGGTGACGTACTGGCGCAGCCGCTCCAGCACCTGTTCGTACAGGCGCTGCTTGGTCATGGGGCGCAGGGCGTCGGTCACGAGGTCCCCCTCTCGCCGGGAGCGTAACACCGGGCGGCGGGTGGCCGAGTGGCTGAGCCAATTCGTGCGCGACCCCTTGACGGCCGCCCGGCGCGGGCCCACGCTGACCGACCAACCGCACGACTCAAGTGGCTCAGCCACTCAGCCAATCAGGTCAGCCCTCGGGAGCCCCCGCATGTCCCCCGAACTCATCTCGATCCTCGTCCTCGTCGTGGTCTTCGTCATCGCCACCACCCGTTCCGTCAACATGGGCGCGCTCGCCTTCGCCGCCGCCTTCGGGGTGGGCACGCTCGTCGCCGACCTCGACGCGGACGGCATCTTCGCCGGTTTCCCCGGCGACCTGTTCGTCGTCCTCGTCGGCGTCACCTATCTCTTCGCCATCGCGCGGGCCAACGGCACCACCGACTGGCTGGTGCACGCGGCCGTCCGGATGGTGAGGGGCCGGGTCGCGCTGATCCCCTGGGTGATGTTCGCTCTCACCGGCGCGCTCACGGCGATCGGCGCGGTCAGCCCGGCGGCGGTCGCCATCGTCGCGCCGGTCGCGCTGAGCTTCGCCACCCGGTACGCGATCAGCCCGCTGCTCATGGGCACGATGGTGGTGCACGGCGCGCAGGCGGGCGGGTTCTCACCGATCAGCATCTACGGCTCGATCGTCAACGGCATCGTGGAGCGCGAGGGCCTGCCGGGCAGCGAGGTCACCCTCTTCCTGGCCTCGCTGATCGCCAACCTCGTCATCGCGGGGGTGCTCTTCGTGCTCTTCGGCGGACGGAAGCTGTGGGCGCGGGGGGCGGTGTCGCCGCAGGACGGCGGCACGGCGGGCGACGGCGCGGCGGACGAGGGCACGACGGGCTCAGGGACGACGGGCTCGGGAACAGGGCCGTCGGGGGCCGGGGCGTCGGGCTCGGGGCCGCGTTCCGCCGGCACCGGTACGGCCGCCGGCACCGCCCCGAGCGCGGTGGCCGTCCGTCCCGACCGGGCCCCCGAAGGCGACGGCGCGGGCCCGCGTCTCGCCCCCGCCCGGGTCGCCACCCTGCTCGCCCTGGTCGCCCTCGTCGTGGCGGTCCTCGGTTTCGACCTGGACGCGGGCCTGACCGCGGTCTCCCTCGCCGTCGTGCTGAGCACCGCCTGGCCGGACGACAGCCGCCGCGCGGTCGGCGAGATCGCCTGGTCCACGGTCCTGCTGATCTGCGGTGTCCTCACCTACGTCGGCGTGCTGGAGGAGATGGGCACCATCACCTGGGCCGGTGAGGGCGTCGGCGGCATCGGCGTGCCGCTGCTGGCCGCGGTGCTGCTCTGCTACATCGGCGCGCTCGTGTCGGCCTTCGCCTCCTCGGTGGGGATCATGGGGGCGCTGATCCCGCTGGCGGTGCCGTTCCTCGCGCAGGGCGAGATCGGGGCGGTCGGCATGGTGGCGGCGCTCGCGGTCTCGGCGACGGTCGTGGACGTCAGTCCGTTCTCGACGAACGGCGCACTGGTCCTGGCCGCGGCCCCCGACGTCGATCGAGAGCGCTTCTTCCGGCAGTTGATGGTGTACGGAGGGATCGTGGTGGCGGTCGTGCCCGCGCTGGCATGGCTGGTGCTGGTCGTGCCCGGCTTCGGGTAGGTCCCGTCAGACAACCGGTATTCCGGTAACAGCGAGCAATGACCAAGGAGTACGACGCGTGTCCTCTCTCTTCCCGGCCCTCCTCCCGGCCGCGACCGCCGCGCCGGCCACGGCCGACCGGCCCGCCCTGCGCTTCGGCGAGCGCTCCCTGACCTACGCGGAGCTGGCCGCCGCGGCGGGCGGCACGGCCGCCCGGATCCGGGCCGCCGGGCGGGTCGCCGTCTGGGCGACCCCGGCGATGGAGACCGCGGTCGCCGTGGTGGCCGCGCTGCTGGCGGGCGTCCCCGCCGTACCGCTCAACCCGAAGTCGGGCGACAAGGAACTCGCGCACATCCTGTCGGACAGCGAGCCGTCGCTCGTCCTGGCGGCCCCGGACAGCCGGCTCCCGCCCGCCCTGGCCGCCCTGGAGCGCGTCGACGTGGACGTGGACGCCACCGGGCCGGTCCCCGAGGACCACGCCGGCGACGACGACCCCGCGCTCGTCGTCTACACCTCCGGCACCACCGGGCCGCCCAAGGGCGCCGTCATCCCCCGGCGCGCGCTGACGACGACCCTGGACGCGCTCGCCGACGCGTGGCAGTGGACCGGCGACGACGTACTGGTGCACGGGCTGCCGCTGTTCCACGTGCACGGGCTGGTGCTCGGCGTCCTCGGCCCGCTGCGGCGCGGCGGGGCCGTGCGGCACCTGGGCAGGTTCTCCACCGAGGGCGCGGCGCGGGAGCTGAACGACGGCGCGACCATGCTGTTCGGGGTGCCGACGATGTACCACCGGATCGCCGAGGCCCTGCCCGGCGACCCGGAGCTGACGAAGGCGCTGGCCGGGGCCCGGCTGCTGGTGTCGGGGTCGGCCGCGCTGCCGGTGCACGACCACGAGCGGATCGCCACCGCGACCGGCCGCCGGGTGATCGAGCGCTACGGCATGACGGAGACGCTGATGAACACGAGCGTGCGGGCGGACGGCGAGCCCCGCGCCGGGACGGTGGGCGTACCGCTGCCGGGCGTGGAGCTGCGGCTGGTGGAGGACGACGGCACGCCGATCGCGGAAGCGGACGGGGAGAGCGTCGGCGAGATCCAGGTGCGCGGCGCGAACCTGTTCACCGAGTACCTCAACCGCCCCGACGCCACCGCCGCCGCCTTCACCGGGGACGGCTTCTTCCGCACCGGCGACATGGCGGTGCGCGACCCGGACGGCTATGTCCGCATCGTCGGCCGCAAGGCCACCGACCTGATCAAGAGCGGGGGGTACAAGATCGGGGCCGGTGAGATCGAGAACGCGCTGCTCGAACACCCGGGGGTGCGGGAGGCCGCCGTCACCGGCGAGCCCGACCCCGACCTCGGCGAGCGGATCGTGGCGTGGATCGTGCCCGCCGACCCCGCCGCGCCGCCCACCCTCGACGCGCTGGCCGGCCACGTCGCCGGCCGGCTCGCCCCGCACAAGCGGCCCCGCGTCCTGCGCCTCCTGGACACCCTCCCCCGCAACGACATGGGGAAGATCATGAAGCGGGCGCTGAGCCATGACTGACCGCCTGTCCGCGCGCGCGTTCCTCGCCCTGCTCACCGACGACTTCACCGAACTGCCCCACCCCCCGGGCACGTCGGAGCCCGACGGCCCGCTCGGCTGGCACGGCTACGACGCCGCCCGCGCCCACGCCGCCGGACGCACCGGCGAGGAGGAGTCCGTCGTCTGCGGGACCGGGCACGTCGAGGGCGCCCGGGCCGTGCTCCTCGCCTTCGAGTTCGGCTTCCTCGGCGGCTCGCTGGGCCGGCGTACCGGTGACCGGCTGGAGGCGGCGTACACCTACGCGCGGGAGCACCGGCTTCCGGTGGTGCCGCTGGTCGCCACGGGCGGCAGCCGGATGCAGGAGGGGATGCTCGCGCTGACCCAGCTCCAGCGGGTCGCCCGGCAGTCGGCGCTCACCCGCGGGGCCGGGCTGCCGCAGATCGCCGTGTTGCGGGACCCGGCCACCGGGGGCGGCTGGGCGACGCTGGGCGCGGGCGCCGACGTGGTCCTCGCGCTGCCCGGCGCCCAGGTCGGCTTCGCGGGCTCCCGGGTCCGGCCGCCGGACGCCGACCCGGCGGCCTACACGGCCGAGGCGCAGGTGGCGGCGGGCAGCGCGGACGCCGTCGTACCGCCCGGTGAGCTGCGCGCCACGCTGGGCCGGTGGCTGCGGCTGCTGACGGCGCCGTCCGGCGGCCCGGCGCCCGTGCCCGAGCCGCTCGGCGCGCGGGACCTGCCCGCGACGGGGTGGGACGCGGTGCGGCGGGCCCGGTCGCCCGAACGTCCGCGCGCCCGGGCGTACCTGGACGCCTACTTCACCCACCGCGTCGCCCTCTCCGGCGACCGCTCGGGCGGCACCGATCCGGAGGGCATGCTCTGCGGCTTCGGGGAGCACGCGGGGCGGACCGTCGCGTACGCCGCCCAGACGGGGACCGCGACCCGGCCCGCCGGGTACCGCACCGCCGCCCGGCTGATCCGCCTCGCGGACCGGCTGGGCATCCCGGTGCTGACCCTGGTGGACACCCCGGGCGCGGCGAACGACGCGCAGGCGGAACGGCAGGGCGCGGGCGCGGCGATCGCCGACCTGTTCACCGCGGTGGCGTCGGTGAGCACGCCGGTCACCACGCTGGTGATCGGCGAGGGCGGCTCGGGCGGGGCGCTGGCGCTGGCCGCGCCCGGCAGCACCTGGGCGACGCCGGACAGCTACTTCTCCGTCATCGCGCCGGAGTCGGCGGCGGCGATCCTCAAGCGGCCGCCCGAGGAGGTGGAGGCGACGGCGGACCAACTGCGCCTGCGTCCACAGGACTTGGCGGAGCTGGGCGTGATCCGAACAGGCGATCAGTTGTTCCCTGGAACAGGTGATCGTCGCCCGCAGGAGCGAATGTGACTGCGGGGACCAACGATACTTACGGTGTGCGAGCAACGGGCTGCAGACCGTAGTCGCACGGTGTCCCCAGTTGGTCCCACCTGCACAGCGCAAGGAGCTGCACGATCATGAACCTTCTCACCGACATCCTCGCCGGCCTCGTCCACTTCGTCGGCTGGCTGGTCTGACGGACCGAGAGACACGACGGCGCCGCCTCCCCGTCCCAGGGAGGCGGCGCCGTCCGCGTGCGTGCGTAACGCCGGCGTCAGCGCACGGCCACCGCCCGCACGATCTCCTGCGTGACCGAGCCGCCCCGGTCGTCGCGCGCGAAGGCCCGCAGCGACACGTGCTCGGCGTCGCGGGGCACGCTCAGCGTCCCCTGCCAGGACGCCGGCCCCGCACCGTCGCGCAGCGACACGCGCTGCCACGACGCACCGCCGTCGAAGGACGCCTCCAGCTTCCCGCCGCCGAGCCTCCCGGTGTCCGGGGCGCCCGCCACGTACTCCGCGCCGAGCGCGACCCGCACCTGCTTCCCGCCGCGCACCTCGCCCGCGAGGTCGGTGTCCACGTCGAAGGAGAGGTTGATCAGCGGGAGGCGGGTCCAGCGGTCGTCCGGTGTGGCGGCCGAGCGGAACGTCCACTCGGCGTGCCCCTCGGTGCCGAGCCGCCAGCGGCCGGCGTCGAGCGCGGTGTCGGTGACGAGCCGGTACGTGCGCTCGTCGGCCGGCGCGTCGTACACGTAGGCGGCGGAGGACGGCCCCTGGTCGACCAGCTCGCCGTCCAGGTAGACCGAGGTGGTCTGCGACATCCCGCTGCCCTCGCTCCACACGTCGCCGAAGCCGGTGTGGTCGGGGCCGGAGTCGCCCCATCCGGGCGCGTTGAACTGGAGCCGGTCGCCCGCGCGCTGCTGGCCCCAGCCCAGCCCGGTGCCGAGATAGGGGTGCCACACCGGCTTGAACCAGTTCAGCTCCGTACGCGAACCGCCCTCGTACCGGACGGTGCCGGACCGCTCCTCCAGCGCGTCGCCGGCGGCCGTCACGGACTCGTGCCACAGCTGGCCGGGCCCGGTCGACACGTACTCGGTGCGCTCGACGGGGTAGTCGATCCGCTCCCGGAAGCCCAGCCCGACGGGGAAGGTGTCGGTGATCGAGTAGCGGAACTCACCGCCGCTCGCCGGCTCGGCCGCGTGGTACCTGGTCCGCAGCACGGCGAGGTCGCGGCCCCCGGGCTCGTAGGTGAGGTCGCGGTCGGGCACGGCACCGCGGTGCCCCTCGGAAAGGTCGTAGGTGTACGGCGTGTTGCGCGTGCCGGTCATGTCGACCCGCCCGGCGTCCCGCAGCCGCTCCGCGTCGGCGGCGCCGACCGTGGCGATCTGCACCGGCCGGTCGGCGTTGTCGTCCGTGCCCCACCACCGCATCAGCCGCCCCGGCGCGTCGTCGGTGACGAACAGCGCCTTCACCCCGGCCTCCTGGGCTTCCCGGGCGAGCTCCGCCGGTTCGGTGCCCTCGGTGAGCCGGGCGAGGACCGCCTCGCCCCGGACACCCGCCGGGAACGGACCGTCCCCGACGTCGGTCAGCGGCAGCCGACTGCGGCCCTCGATCAGGGTGCCGCCCGACTGGACGGTGGCCTCACCCACGCCCTTGACCTCCAGCAGCGGCTTGCCCAGCCGCCACACGGTCCGGTACTCGAAGTCGCCCTCGGTCACCTTCCTGCCGGTGGGCGCCGCGAAGACGCTGTCGTACGTCAGGGGCACCTGGACCGCGCCGAACAGGTCGGAGCCGTTCGCACTGCGGTCGTACTCCATGAGCAGTTGCCGCGTCTCGGTGCGCCGGTCGACGTCGGCGCCGATCTCGCGCAGCTTTCTGCCGTCGAGAGTGATCTCGCGGTCCTGGTCGACGACGACCTCGGGCGCCGCGAGGAAACCGAGCCCGAGCGAGTCGGCGCCGCCGCTGCCGCGCACGTCGAGGAAGGACGTGAGGCTGTACGTCCCCGGCGTCAGCCGCAGCTCCAGGGTGCCCGAGTCACCGACGTGCGCGGGGACGGGGTCGACGCCCCCGGCGAGCTTCTGGACCACCAGGTCGGCCGGCGTGGCGGCACCGGCGCGGTCCTTGACGTGCACGGTGAGCGTGTACCGCTCCTCCTCCTTGACCATGCCGAACGTGGTGTGCGCCACGGGCGTGCCGTCCGCGCCGGCCGCCACGATCCGGCCGCTCGTCGTCCCGACCGGGGCCTTGGAGCCGTCCCCGGTGACGGTCGTGGCGGCGGTGCCGTGCGCGGGCACGGTGAGGGTGGTGTCGGCGAGGGTGGCGACGCCCGCGGGCGCACCCTGCACGGACAGCTCCAACTCGACCGCGCTGTCGGAGTCGTTGGTGTAGGTGACGGTCCGGGTGACCGGCTCGTTGCCCTCGTACGGCCAGGCGAAGAAGCCGAGGTCCGCGCTCCCGGTGGCGGTGACGGCGGCGCCGATCGCGTCCGGCACGCTGACCCGGCCCGCGCCCAGCTGGTAGGCGGAGGCGTCGAGCCGCTTCGACGTGGACATCAGCGCGTCCTTGAGCCGCGCGCCGGACCAGTCGGGGTGCTCCTCGGCGAGCAGGGCGGCGACCCCGGCGACGTGCGGCGTCGCCATCGACGTCCCGCTCATGGAGGTGTAGTCGCCGCTGCCCTCGCTGAGCGTGGAGCGGGCGGCGAGGATGTCGACGCCGGGGGCGGACAGGTCGGGCTTGAGGGCGTTGTCGCCGTGGCGCGGTCCGGCGCTGGTGAAGTAGGCCGCTTCGTCGGCGGAGTCGACGGCGCCCACGGTCAGGGCAGCGTCCGCGGCGCCGGGCGAACCGACGGAGGACGGGGCGCCGGTGTTCCCGGCGGCGATGACGAACAGCGCGCCGGTCTCGTGGGACAGGGTGTTCACGGCCTCGGCCATCGGGTCGGTGCCGTCGCTGGGCTCGGTCGAACCGAGGCTCATGGAGACGATCTCGGCGCCCACGTCCCGGGCGGCCCACTCCATGCCGGCGATGATCTCGGACTCGCTGCCCGAGCCGGAGTCGTCGAGGACCTTGCCGACCGCGAGCGTGGCGCCGGGCGCGACGCCCCGCTCCTTGCCGTCGGAGGCCGCGCCGCTGCCGCCGACGGTGGAGGCGACGTGCGTGCCGTGGCCGTGCCGGTCGGCGACCTCCTCGCCGGCTATGAAGCTCCGGCTCTGCCCGATCCGTCCGGCGAGGTCGGGGTGGCCCGCGTCCACGCCGCTGTCCAGCACGGCCACGGTGACGCCCTTGCCGGTCAGCCCGGCCTGCCAGGCCTCGGGGGTGCCGATCTGCGCGTTGGACTCGGCCATCGCGGCGGTGACCCGTCCGTCGAGCCACACTCCGTCGATGCCGGCGCCCCGGCGGGTGAATTCCCGCCAGAAGTCGCGCCCCTTGACGGCCTCGACGGCCGCCCCGCGCACGCTGGGCAGCGCCCGTGTCCGCACGGTGCCTCGCGGGGTGGCGGCCCGGGTGCCCTTCTCGTAGGTCACGATCAGCGGCAGCTCGCCGGTCGCGGAGTCGCCGAGCCCCTGCTCGATCAGCTCACCGACGTCGAAGAGCCGTTCGTCGAGGCTGCCGTCGCGCAGGTACGGCAGGGCCTCGTCGGGTACGACGGTGGTCCGGCCGCCGGAACTGCGGGTGTGCACGGCCCCGGTGGCGCCCTCGGGACGCTCCACCGTGACGGTCTTCCTGCCGCCCCCCAGGTCGGTGACGGTGACCCGGTCGCCGGTGACGAGGGTGACGGTGTCGGCGGCGGCGGCCGGGGTGCGTGCCGTACCCGAGGGCGGCTGCTGCGCCGCCGACGTCCCGGCCGGCAGCAGCGCGATCACGAGCCCCGCCGACAGGAGGGTCGCCCCGCGTCTGACTGGTCCTCTGCTCATCCACGTCTCTCTTCGTGTCGTCGTAGAGTGCTGGGAGCAGTCTCAGGGGGCGTGCGGGACGGGCGAGTTGACCGGACGTGGCGGATTGGCGCCCTGGCGGGTTTCCGCCAGTCCGGGCGGGGACCGGCCGGGGAACACGGGACACGCCCAAGTACCGTCCGTCACAATGGCATTCCGCACAGGTACGGACGGACACGGGGAGCGAGCGGCGTCATGGACGGGTTGGTCGAGTTCAAGACCGAGGACGGCGTGCGCGTGGTCGTCGAGGGAGTCGAGGACGAGGACGGCGCGCGGCTGGTCTCGCGCGGCGACGGACCGGCTCGGGCGGCGCGCACCTTCGAGGACTCCCTGGACGGTGTGCGGGCCGCCGCCGCGTCCGCGCTGCGGGTCTTCCGCGACGGCTCGCTCCGGCCCGACTCGGTGGAGCTGGAGTTCGGCGTCAAGCTGAGCGCGGAGGCCGGCGCGGTCATCGCGAAGGGCTCGGCGGAAGGGCACCTGGTGGTGAGGCTGAGCTGGTCGCCGGAGCAGTCGCCCGCCCGCCCGCTGGGCCCGGACGCCGCCGGCCGGTCATGAGCGGTGCCGCGTGGCACGCCCGGGTCGAGTGCGGCAAGGAGGTCGGTGCCGGATTCCTGGTCTCCGCCCGTCGGCTGCTCACCTGCGCCCACGTCGTCAGGTGGAGCGGCGACGCGGGGGTCACGGTGTCCTTCCCGGGCCGCCGGGAGCTGGGCGAGCTGTCCGCCACGGTCGCCGTGCACGGCGGCTGGCAGGGCGGCGCCGCCGACGTGGGCGACCTGGCCGTGCTGGAACTGGACCGCGAGGTGCCGCTCCGTCCCGCCGCCTTCGCCCCGCCCGGCGCGGAGCGGACCGCGCCCGTCCCCGAGCTGGTCGCCTACGGATTCCCGAAGGGGTACGACGAGGGCATGCTCGCCTCCTACCGCGCCCTGCCCGGCCCGCTCATCTCGGACGAGTGGGTGCAGCTGGAGGCGCTCACGGGGCACGGGCAGCCGCTGGCGGCCGGGTTCAGCGGCGCGGCGGCGACCCTGGCCGACGGCACGGTCGTCGGCATGGTCTCGGCGGTCGCGGGCGCCAAGGACGTACGCGTCGGCCGGATGCTGCCCGTCGAGGTCATGGCCCGGTACTGGCCGGAGCTCGGCGAACTGGTGCCCACGCCCGGCCACCGGGCGGACGCGCGCAAGCACCTGTACGCGCTGGTGCGCCGGGCCGAGGAGACCGGCCTGGGCTGCGACCCCGAGCGGCTCTACGTCTCCGCGATGGACGCCTTCGCGCCGCCGCCCCCGGAAGGCGGTTTCGCCTCGCTGCGGGAGGCCGCCGCCTACGTGCAGTGGGAGGTGCCCGACCCGGACGCCGTGGCCCGGTTCGCCGGCCGGCTGGAGGCCCTGCTCCACGCCCCGCCGCCCCGCCCGGCGACGTGGTCGCCGATCGTCGTGGAGATCGACCACAGCGGTGCCGGCGCCGACCAGGTCACCGTCGAGGTGTCCGCCTACCGGGACGGGCAGCGCCGGCCGGTGGGGACGCGCCGGCTGGCCCGGGGCGCGGTGCGTACCTTCGTGCAGGAGCGCATCGACGAGGCGTTCGCCCAACTCGACCCGGGCGCCGAGGAGCTGCTCACCTTCGTGCTGCCGCGCGAGTGGCTGAACGAGCCGGTGGCGCACTGGGCGTGCAGCGAGGACGATCCCACGCCCCTCGGCTGCGCCTACCCGCTGGTGGTGACCGACCGCAGCCGCCACCGCAGCGGACGCCTCCGCCACCAGCTGCGCAAGAAGTGGCGCAAGCTCGGGGTCAGCCCCGGCGGGACCCTGCACCGCGTGGACTGCGGCACCCGCGAGCGGCCGGCCGGACTGCGCAAGCGGCTGCGGGACGACGCCGAGCTGGCCGGTTTCGCCGCCCCGCCCGCGGCGGCGCGCGAACACTTCGAGGTCGGTCTGCACGTGCCCGTCCCCGTACTGCTGTGGCCGCGCGGCGGATGCCCCGGGGACGGGCACGACGGCCCCTGCTCCGGCACGGCCTTCCTCGACGAGCTGGCCGTGTCCGTGGCGGGCGTACCGCCGTCCGAACTCCCCCGCCTGGTCATGGAGCTGCGCGAGACGGCGGACGCGGCCGACGACCCGGACGGGCACTGGGCCCGGGACGTCCAGCTCCTGTGGGACGACCCCCGCTGCTTCGCCGAGCCCACCGCCCTGCTGCACTCGCCCGTCGGCTGACCGCCCGACACCGGCGGCGCGCCGCGCGACGGCCGCCCTCGCCCAGCCCCGCACCGGACCACCCACCGCCGAACCGCCCGGCCCCGAACAACCCGCACCGCACCGCCCGCCGACGAACCGCCCGGCCCCGAACAACCCGCACCGCACCGCCCACCGACGAACCGCCCACGACCGGACAGCCCACCGACGAACCGCCCGCCGACGAACCGCCCACGATGGGACAGCCCGTCGACCGACCGCCCGACACCGGCCGGCCCGCCCGCCCCACGCCCGACACCGGACAGCCCACCGCCGAACCGCCCGCCGACGAACCGCCCGCCGACGAACCGCCCACCGACGAACCGCCCAGGACGGGACAGCCGTCGGCCGACCGCCCCACACCGGCCGGCCCGCCCGGCCCCACGCCCGACACCGGACAGCCCACCGCCGAACCGCCGCCCACCGCCGAACCGCCGCCCCACCGCCCGCCGGCGAACCGCCGCCGTACTGCCCGCCGCACCGATCGCTCGGAGTGAAGAACCATGCCCCTGTGGCCCGTCTACACCGGCGCGCCGGTCCCCCACGACGGCATCACGAAGCTGCCCCCTCCCCCGCCCTGGCGGGCCTTCGACGGCCACCCCGTGCTCGACCCGCCGGACCCGGACGGCGACACCCCGGCCACCTCGCCCGACCGGGTCCACCGTGCCGCCACCTACCAGGCCACCGAGCACACGGTGCAGCTGGTCAACGCGGCCCTGTACCTGCGGCGCCCGCTGCTGGTCACCGGCCCGCCCGGCACGGGCAAGTCGTCCCTCGCCTACGCCGTCGCCCGGGAACTGCGGCTCGGCCCGGTCCTCAGGTGGAACATCACCAGCCGCAGCACCCTCCACGACGGCCTCTACGCGTACGACCCGCTCTCCCGCCTGTACGCGGCGCGCCAGGCGGCGGAACGGCCCGGCGAACCGGCGGCCGGGGGCGGGGCCGGCATCGAGAACCACCTGCGCCTCGGACCGCTCGGTACCGCCCTCCTCCCCTACGCCCGCCCGCGCGTCCTGCTCATCGACGAGATCGACAAGAGCGACCTCGACCTGCCGAACGACCTGCTGCACGTCCTGGAGGAGGGCCAGTACGAGATCCCCGAACTCGTACGGGCCTCCCGGGACACCCCCGGCGGGCGTGCCGAGGTGCTGATCGACGGCACCGACCAGCGGGTGCCGGTCGAACGGGGCCGGGTCCGCTGCCGGGCCTTCCCCTTCGTGGTCCTCACCAGCAACGGCGAACGCGAGTTCCCGCCCGCCTTCCTGCGCCGCTGTGTCTCGCTGCGCCTGCGGCAGCCGGACGACGACCACCTCACCGAGATCGTCCGCGCCCACCTGGGCAAGCCCGACGCGTACGCGCAGCGGCTGATCGACCAGTTCCTGTCCCGGGTGGGCAGCGGTGAGCTGGCCACGGACCAGCTCCTCAACGCGATCTACCTGGCCCGTTCCTCCGGTCTGGGCGCCGAGTCCCTGGACGAGCTGGCGGAGCAGCTCATGCCGTACCTGGGCCGGTCGGCGCAGCCCGACGCGTTCTGATGCCCGTCGACGGTCCCGGCTCACCGGCACCCCTGCCCCGCCTGGCCGACCTCCTCGGCCGGGCGGCCCCGGACGCGCGCCCGACCCCGCTGGAACTGGCTGAACTCCTCTGGCTGGCCGGGCAGATGGAATCCGCCGAGGCGGGCCCGCCGGAGTCGCGGGACGAGGCGCGCGCCCCCGGGCCGACACCGCCCGCGCCCCGGACGGCACCGGAGCAGGACCACCGGCACCGGCCGGACCGGCCGCCCCGGCCCGCCCGGCCGACCGAACCGGTCCTCCCACCCGGCACCCCCCGCACTCCGCTGCGCCTGCCCTCCCCGGCCCCCGCCCCGGGGGCGTCGGCGGCCGAACCGCACCGCGCCCTGCTGGCGCCCGCCCCGCCCATGCTGCGCCACCCCCTGGCCCTGCAACGCGCCCTGCGTCCGCTGAAGCGCCGTACCGACGCGCCGGTCGGCCACGAGGTGGACGAGGCCGCGACCGCCGACCGCATCGCCCGGCTCGGAGCCGGCCCCGAGTGGTGGCTGCCGGTGCTGCGCCCGGTACGGGAACGCTGGCTGCGGCTGAACCTGGTCCACGACGCGGGCCCCACGATGCCCGTCTGGCAGCCCCTCGTGCGCGAACTGCACGCCGCCCTGGTCCAGTCGGGCGTCTTCCGCACGGTCGCCCTGCGCCGGGCCGACCCCGACGGCACCGTCCGCGGCGGCGGCGTCGACACGCCCGCCGACGGCCGTACGGTCACCCTGCTGATCAGCGACTGCATGGGACCGCAGTGGCGCGAGGGCCCGGCCGGCACCCGCTGGTTCGGCACGCTGCGCCGCTGGGCGCACCGGACACCCCTGGCCGTTCTCCAGCCGCTGCCGGAGCAGTTGTGGCGGGACACCGCCCTGCCACCGGTCCCGGGCCGGCTGTCGGCGCCGCACCGGGCCGCGCCCAGCGCGTCGCTCACCTTCACGCCGTACGACGCCACGGCGCCCCGGGCGCCCGAGACGGCGGTGCACGTCCCCGTGCTGGAACCGGGGCCCGAGTGGCTGGCCAACTGGGCCGCGCTGGTCGCGAGCCCGGGCGGCGGGGAGTACCCGGCAGCGGCCGCCGCGCTGCACCGGCCGCTGCCGGCCGACGCCGACGACCGCACCGACGTCGCGCGTCTGTCCGCCGAGGAGCTGGTCCTGCGCTTTCGCGCGAGCGCCTCCCCACCGGCCTTCCGGCTGGCCGGCCATCTGGCGCTCGGGCGTCCGGACCTGCCGGTGATGCGGTTGGTGCAGGCGGCCGTCGAACCGCACCCGCTGCCCCAGCACCTGGCCGAGGTGATCCTCAGCGGCCTGCTCACCACGGTCGCCGGGCCGCCCGGCTCGTACGCGTTCCGTCCCGGCGTGCGCGACCTCCTCCTGCGCGGGCTGCCCCGCACCGCCCGCAACCGCACCCATGAACTGCTGCTGCGCACCGGCGGGCTGATCGACGAGCGTGCGGGGCGGGCGCCCGGCGAGTTCCGGGCGCTGATCCCCGACCGGGACGGCACTGAACGGGCGGACGGGAAGGAGCCGTTCGCGGCGATCAACCAGGAGAGCGCCCGGCAACTGGCCGCGCGGGAACGGCCCCCGGCCCCCTCGCCCTTCCCGCCCGCGCTGGGCGCGCGCTACCGGCCGGTGCGGCGGCTCGCGCCGACCGGGAGGATGTGGCTGGCCGAGGACACCGAGACGAACCGGACGGTGACCATCCGGCTGCACGGCGCGAAGGACGGCCCCGCGGCGCGCAAGGCGTTCCTGCGGGACGCACGCCGCCTGACGGAGATCACCCACCCGAACGTGGTGACCGTCCTGGACTGCGGCATCGAGGGCGACGTCCCGTACGTCGTCATGGAGCACCTCGACGGCATCGCGCTGAACACGCTCGCCCGGTCCGGCGGCCGGCGTCTGCCGGCGCCGCTGACGGTGTCGGTGGGCGCCCAGCTGGCACGGGGGCTCACCGCCCTGCACGAGGCGGGCGTCACGCACGGCGGCCTCGAGGCGTCCCGGGTGGTCCTCCTGCCGGACGGCACGGCCCGGCTCAGCCTCTTCGCGCCGGGGCGGACCTCGGGCCCGGCCGGACGCGCCGAGGACCTGCGGGCCCTGTGCGACGTCCTGCTGCTGCTCACCTCCGGGACCTCGCACCTGGCCGTCCCGATCGACTCCCGCCGTCTCGACCGGCTGCCGGGCGCCCTGCGCATCCACTACGCCCACGCCTTCGACCAGCTGATGTCCGCCTCGTCGGCGACACAGGCCCGCGGTCTGGAACTGCTCGTCGACCCGCACGTGCCGGCCCGGGCGGGTGAGGCGTACGCGCCGCGCCGCTACCGCGCCCTCGGCCCCCTGCGGGTCGACCTCCCGGACGGCACGCCCGCCCTGCCGCCGGAGGTCCGCGCGCTGCTGGCCATGCTGCTGCTCAAGCACGGCCGCACGGTGACCCACGAGGAGCTGAGGTGGGGGCTGTGGGACCCGGGCGACGAGCCGCGCGACCCGAGGCGCGAGCTGACCCGGCTGGCGACGCGTCTGGCCGACGTCCTGGGCCCCGGCGTACTGGCGACGTCCGCCCACGGGTACGCCCTGCACACCAGCGCCGACGACGTGGACGTGGTGCACTGCGACGAGCTGGTGCGACGCGCCGACGCGGCGGGACTGGCGGGCGCCCTCACCGAGTCGCGCGCCCACGTCACGGGGGCGCTGGCGCTCTGGCGCGGCCCCGAGCCCCTCGCGGACGTGCCCGGGCCCGCCGCCCGTACCGCCCGCACCCGCCTCGCCCGGCTCCGTCTCGCGCTGTACACCAAGCGCGCCGAACTCGACCTGTCCCTCGGCGAGTACGACCGGGCCGCCACCGATCTGGCGGGCCTGCTGAGCGCCCATCCGCACCGGGAGGACTTCCGGCGCCTGTACATGATCGCGCTGCGCCGCCAGGGGCGGGGCGAGGAGGCCCTGGAGGTGTACGAGGAGTACGAGCTGACCGGGGGGCGGAGCCCGGCCCTGGCGGCACTGGGCCGGGAGCTGCGCGAGGAGCACGCCGGCCCGGCGGACGACTCGCCGTGGCAGGTGTACGAGGACCCGGCCGGTTCGGACGGCACCGTGTCCGCGCCGGACGAGCTGCCCGAGGGCCCCTTCCCCACGGAGGACGGCCTGTGGACGCCCCTGTCGGGCGAGGCCGAGGGCCCGGCCGAGGCGGAGGCGGAGGCGGCCGAGGCGGTCACCGCCAGCGCCGCGTGGGGGGACGGACCCCACCACGCCCCGGACGCGGACCCCCGGGACGCCCGGGAGCGGGCGGAGCTCCTGGCGGAGATCGCGGCGGAGGCGGCGGATCTCGACGCGGATGCCGACGAGGGATTCGAGGAGGTGTTCGAGGAGGGCGACGCCGGTTTCGACACCGACCACCGCGCCTGCGCCCGCTACTCGGTCGCCGACGGCCCCCGCGGTGACGCGGCGCACGCCACCCTGCGGCGCGTGGCCGCGGAGCTGCTGGCGGACAGCGGCCTCGACGCCGCCGCGTACCGGGTCCACGACGATCCGGACGGCGTCCTCGTGCTGCTGGAGCCGCGAACCGGCGTCGCCGGCCTGCTCAGAGCCACTCTGGAGGGACTGCCGGGGCAGTGGGCGCGTACGGGGGGCCTGCGACTGCGGGCCGAGTTCTGGCAGGTGGAGTTCCCGGTGGACGGCGACGGCGGGGAGCAGGTCCTGCGCGCCGCCCCCGAGTCGGCCGACGCCGCGCTGGAGGCCTCCGGCGCCCCGGCCGTCGTCGTCGTCTCGGACTCGCTCTACCACGACGAGGTGCACGGGGAGGAGGGGCAGGACGGCCCCGCGTTCCCCCCGGACCTGTTCCGGCCGCTGGACGACGACACGGGCTGGTACCACCTGGTCGAGCGGGCCGGTTCCGGCGCCCCGGGCCGGGCCCGGACGCGCCGGCCCGCCTCCCCCGCGGACCTGATCGCCGGCGCCCGCTGCGTTCTCCTCGGCTTCGACGACGTACTGGCCCGGCTCTACCGGCCCGCCGCGGAGCGGGAGGTGATGCTGGACATCGCCCGGCTCCTGGTCGAGGACCGCGATCCCGGGGACGCGCTGGCCGGGGTGCCGCTGCCCCGAGCCGCGGCGGACGGGTACGGCGACACCCTCGGCTTCGTCCGGGCGCTCGCCGGACACCGGCTCGCGGATGACGTGCGGCTCCGGCTCGACCGGCACGAGGCGCGGGCGGCGCGCACCGCGCGGCCCACCCCGCTCGCCGACCGGCTGGTCCGGGCGCTGCACGTCCGGAGGGTGCCCGTCGCCGTGGTGACCGACCGGGCCCCCGGCCCCGTCACCGCCCATCTGAGGCGGCGGGGCCTGCTGGACGCGCTGCCGGGCGGTGTGCACGGCCGCGACGCCGACCTGACCCGCCTCATGCCCGACCCGGACGTCCTGCACCGGGCCCTGGAGCGGCTCGACGTCGCCCCCGGCGAGTGCGTGCTGGTCGGTTCGCGTGCCGCCGAACAGTCCGCCGCCCGCGCGATCGGCATGCCGTTCATCGGCTACTGGCGCGGTGAGCGGGTCCGGCGGGACCTGCGAGCGGCGGACGGCGGCGCGTTCCTCGTCACGGACCTCCGTCCGCTGCTCTCCGCCGTGGAGGACGCCTGACCGCGCCCCCGTCCAGCGGCGCACCGCCCGGCCGAACCGACCGCCCCCCGTTCAGCGGCCCCCCGCCCGGCCCCCTCCAGAAGGCGCCCGCCCCGGGCCCCGCGGACGATGCCTAGGAGGCCGGCCACCGGGCGGCCCTCCGGTCCGCGCTCTCGGGAGGATCTGCCATGACCGCCAGTACCGCCAGTCTGGAGCAGCTGCGCCGCTGCCACTTCGCCGTCGACCTGGGCGCGGCGCGGACCCGCGTGTACGTGAAGGGTGTCGGGCTGGTCGTGGACCAGCCGTCCGCCGCCGCGGTCAACACCCGCACCGGCGCGCTCATCGCGGTCGGCGAGTTCGCGGAGAAGATGACCGGACGCACCCCCGGCTACATCCGCGTGGTGCGGCCCGTGTCCGGCGGCACGGTCGTCGACATCGAGATGGCCCAGCGCATGCTGCGGCACCTGCTCGGCGACAAGATCCGCCGCGCCCTGCGCCGCAAGCCCCGGCTGCGCGCCGCCGCCTGCACCCCGCACGACGCGGATCCGCTGGCCCAGCGGGCGGCGATCGAGACGCTGGTCGGGCTCGGCGCCCGCCGGGTGGAACTCGTCGACACCCTGATCGCCGCGGCGGTCGGCTGCGGACTGCCGGTGGAGCAGCCCGAGGCGACCATGATCATGGTGTGCGGGGCGCACGCCACGCAGGTCGCGGTGCTCTCCCTCGGCTCGATCGTGACCGCCGCGCGCATCCCGGTCGGCGGTGAGGCCGTCGACGACGCGATCGTGCAGCTCCTGCGCCACCAGCACGAGCTGGTGCTGCCCAGTCAGTCCGTACGCCCGCTCCAGCTCGCCCTGTCCGGCAACGGGCTCACCCCGCAGGGGCCGGCGTCCACCGAGATCCACGGACGGGACGTGGCGACCGGGCTGGCGCGCAGCGTGCTGGTCGACACCGCCACCGTGCGCAACGCCATCCAGACGCCGCTGACGGGCGTGCTCGACGGGATCGGCAGGGTGCTGCGGGACTGCCCGCCGGATCTGGTGGCGGACCTCGCCGACCGCGGGATCATGATGGTCGGCGGCAGCGCGCTGCTGCCCGGCTTCGACCAGATGCTCCGCCAGGCCACGGGCATGCCGGTGCACATCGCGGAACGGCCGGACGTGTGCGCGGTCCAGGGCCTCGGCACCATGCTGGAGGGCCGCGTCGAGCCGCTGTCGCTGACCCCGGTGTCGACCGACTGATCCGAACGGAACGGCCGCGGAAGCCGGTGCCACCGGCGGGCCCGCGGCGAGCCGAGAGAACGAGGAAGCCGGACGGCATGAGCGCCCAGCCCGCGCCCCGACTGACCCGCCTCCTGGAGGCGGTCCTGGGGATCGGCGCCGACCTCGATCTGCGCAGCACCCTCCAGCACATCGTGGACGGCGCCGCCGAGCTGACCGGCGCCGCCTCCGCGGCCCTGGTCACCACCGACCCGGGCCGGGACGGCCTCGCCGAGATCCGCACCCCGGGCCGGGGGGCCGTACCGGAGCCGGCGCCCCTGCTGCGGGTCCCGATCCACGTGGGAGACGAGGAGTTCGGCGAGCTGCGCCTGGCCGGACGGACCGGCGGCGCCCCGTTCACGGCCGAGGACGAGCAGTCGCTGCGGGTCCTGGCCGCGCAGGCCGGCATCGCGATCCGCAACGCCCGGCTGTACGAGACGGCCCGGCAGCGCGAGCGCTGGATCGAGGGCGCGGCGGCCGTCACCACCGCGTTGCTCACCGAGGAGAGCGCCGACGACGCGCTGACGACGGTCGCCGAACGGGCCCGGATGCTGGCCGACGCCAGTGCGGGCGTGATCCTCCAGCCGACCGCCGAGGGCGGCATGGAGATCGTGACGGCCTCGACGTCCGACGACCCGGACGGGATCGTCGGCGCGACCATCGCGCCGGGCAGCCCCGTCCTGGAGCAGCTCCTGGGCGGCGAACCGGTGTTCGTCACGGACTCGGCGACCGATCCCCGTATGACGACGCACGTACGGCACCGGTTCGGTCCGAGCATGATGCTGCCCCTGCGGGCGAGCGGCCGGCTGATCGGCACCCTCGCCCTGCCCCGCCGTCCCGGCGACCGACCGTACACGGCCGTCGAGCGGCTGCTCGCGACCCAGTTCGCCTCCCAGGCCGCGCTCGCCCTCGTCCTCGCCGACGCCCGGCGCGGCCGGGAGCGCCTCGCGGTGTACGAGGACCGCGACCGGATCGCCCGGGACCTGCACGACCTGGTGGTGCAACGGCTGTTCGCCACCGGCATGATGCTGGAGTCCACCCGGCGCCGCCCCGGCGCCGAGGAGGTCGGTGGCATCCTCGGCCGGGCGGTGGACGAGCTGCGGTCCACGGTCCGCGAGGTGCGCACGACGATCTTCGCGCTCCAGCAGCCACCGGCCGACCCGCCGACCGGTCTGCGCGGCCGGGTCCTGCGCGAGACCGGGTCCGCCGCCGCCGTGCTCGGCTTCCCGCCGTCCACGCACTTCACGGGCGCCGTCGACACCCGCGTACCGGACCGGGTCGCGGACCGCCTGCTCACCGCCCTGCGCCAGGCACTGGCCGAGGCGGCCGGCCGGCCGGGCCTCTCGCGGATCGAGGTCACCGTCGAGGCGACCACCGCCGCGCGGGACGGCCGGGGCGAGGTACGGCTGACCGTCTTCGCCGACGGCGCCGACGCGGAGACCGGTGACGCCGGGCAGGGCGGGGACGACGAGGAGCCGGGGCATGACGGGGGGCCGGGGGGCGACGGGGACGACGGGGACGACGATCCTGGCAGGTCCGGTGAAGCCGGAGAGAAGGGCGGCGTCGGCGGCGCCCGCGCCCGCGCCCGGGGGACGACGTTCACCTGGCGGTCGTCGCTCTGACCGCGGGCGGAGTCGCGCGCGATCGGCGATCGGCGCCCTACCCCTCCATGGACCGCTCACTCCCCGAAGACGGGTGTAGCCCGCCCCACGGCGGGCAGGCGCACCGACAGCGCCGTCGGACACCGACGGCCGACGGGGGCTGCGGGACGTTGCGAACGTCTGTCAGAAGATCGACGAGGACGGACAAGGCGGTGACATGACCCCAGCGGCACCACCACGTCTGGCGGGGCAGCCGGCCACTCTGGTCATCGACGGCCGGGTGGACACCGGCCGGGCGCTGCTCCTGCCGAGGGGAGAGCTCGTCCACGGGTGCGCGGACATCCTGGCCGAGGCCCTGGCCGCCTTGCCGGCGGACATCGAGCGGGTCGAAGTGGACATGGACGGCGTGGTGTTCATGGACACGGCAGGGCTGCAGTTCCTGGAGTGCCTGGACGGCTACGGCCACCGGCAGGAGGTGCCGGTGACGGCGACGAACTGGCGCGGCCAGCCGTTGCGCATCCTGGAACTGGCCGGCCTGGACCCCACCGACCCCTTGCGCACCGCCGCCGGCCCGCCCGGACCGACGGCCGGGCGGCAGCCGGAACCCGACCCCCACCCGGCCCCCTCGGCGGTCGCGGCGGAACGCTCGGAGCGGCTGCACGTCCTGCAGGAGGAGGTGGCGCAACTGCGCCGGGCGATCGCCTCCCGCCCGGTCATCGACCAGGCCCGGGGTGTGCTCATGGCGCTGCACGCCTGTACGTCGGACGAGGCGTGGCACATCCTGCGGGAGGCCTCCCAGCTCTCCAACACCAAGCTGCGCACGGTGGCCGCGGCGGTCACCGCCAGCGCCGAGAGCGACGGCCCGCCCCCGCCGGCGGAGGTGCGCTCGGCCCTGCGGACGGCCCTGGCCCGGCTCGGGCGCTGAGACCGCGCCCGCGGGGGTACCCGGGTCCGGCCGGACGACCCCGTACGGCCCGAGGAGGCCCCCATGACGAGCGAGACGACCCCGTCCCAGGCGGAGGGCGAGCGCGACGACGAGCGGGACGCCCCGGACCCGCCCCACACCACTCCCTCCCAGGCGGAGGGCGAACGCGACGACGAGGAGGAGACCGCTGCCCACCCGGCCGACGCGACGGACCGGTGAACCGGTGGACCGGAGGCGCCACCGGCCAGAAGGTTTCTGCAGAGGTGGCGCGAAGTGGGGCGGGTGGGACTCGAACCCACGGCCGACGGA
The DNA here is from genome assembly GCF_001267885.1 of Streptomyces ambofaciens ATCC 23877. Taxonomy (NCBI): domain Bacteria; kingdom Bacillati; phylum Actinomycetota; class Actinomycetes; order Kitasatosporales; family Streptomycetaceae; genus Streptomyces; species Streptomyces ambofaciens. The sequence goes on from NZ_CP012382.1 coordinate 2,624,444, forward strand.
TTATGAGTCCGCTGCTCTAACCGGCTGAGCTACCGCCCCATAACGGCGTGTCGCGTACACGTGTGCGCGCCGTCTGCCGCAGCATAGCCGCTCATACGATCTCCTGCCTCGGATGGTCGGCTGCCGCGACGCCTTCATGACCTTGAGGACTCCGCAGCGTGCCGCGCGGTTCCCGGACATGAAAAAGGACCCCGGTAGGGGTCCTCGTTCACCTGCTCCCCCGACTGGACTCGAACCAGTAACCTGCCGGTTAACAGCCGGCTGCTCTGCCAATTGAGCTACGGAGGACCGAGCTCCCCCGACTGGACTCGAACCAGTAACCTGCCGGTTAACAGCCGGCTGCTCTGCCAATTGAGCTACGGAGGAATGCCTCGTTGCATCGAACGTGCCTGCCTGGGTATTCGCCAGAAGGCGCGCGCTCGCTGCGACACATACATTAGCGCAAGCAGGGGGGTGCTCCGCCAATCGGTACTCCCCGGCGCCTCGGAGCCAGTCAAAGGAAGGGTGGCCGCCATGCGTTACCGGCTCACGTTCGTCGTCGGACTCGCGGTGGGATACGTGCTGGGCACGAAGGCCGGACGGGAGCGTTACGAGCAGTTGCGCAAGTCCGCCCGTCAGGTCGCGCAGAACCCCGCCGTGCGCAACACCGCAGAGACCGCGGCCCAGCAGGGCAGGCACTTCGCCGACAAGGCGTACCACGTGGTCAGCGACAAGGTCGGGGACCGGATGCCCGACTCGGTGGCCCAGCGGGTCCGCTCGCTTCGCGACCGCAACTCGAACGGCAGCGGCGCGGACGACTGGGGCACCAGCAACACCTGAGGCACGTGCCCCCGGCGGGTCCCGTGCCCCCGCCGGGTACGGGCAGCACTCCCGGTGCGGCAGAATTTCGCGCATGGGGATAGTCGCCGGGTTGGACAGTTCGCCCGATTTCACTCGTATCGTCGTCTGCGATTCGGACACGGGGGCCGTGCTGCGGCAGGGCTACGCCCCTCATCCGGTGGAGAGCCCCGAGGGCGGTGGCCGTCCCGCGGACGTCGATCCGCAGGCCTGGCTGCTGTCCCTCGGGGAGGCCGCCGGCGGCGGGCTGCTGGAGGGCGTGCAGGCCATCGGCGTCTCCGCGCAGGCGAACTCGGTCGTGCCGCTGGATTCGCAGGGCAACACCGTGCGCCCCGCCATGGTGGGCGCCGACAAGCGCACCCAGGTGGCGGCGGCCGACCTGATCGACGCCCTCGGCGGGCGCGAGGCGTGGGCGCAGGCGGTGGGCACGGTGCCGCAGGCCGCACAGCCGGTGACCAAGTTGCGCTGGCTGGCCCGGACCGAACCCGAGGCCGCCGCCCGGACCGCCGTACTGATGCAGGCCCACGACTGGCTGGTGTGGCAGCTGCTCGGCCGGCCGGCCCGGCGGACCACCGACCGGGGCGGGGCCTCCGGCACCGGGTACTGGTCGGCGGCGACCGGCGGCTACCGGCCGGACCTGGTCGAGCTGGCCCTCGGGCACCAGGCGATGCTGCCGGAGGTGATCGGTCCGGCCGACGCGGCCGGGACGACACCGGAGGGGCTGCTGATCTCCGCCGGGACCGGCGAGACGCAGGCCGCCGCCTTCGGACTCGGGATCGGCCTCGGCGACGCGGTGGTGTCGCTGGGCGCGTCCGGGTCCGTGATGGCCGTGCACACCGAGCCGCTCGTCGACCAGTCCGGGATGATCACCGCCCTGGCCGACGCCACGGGCATGCACCTGCCCGTCGTCACCACCCTGAACGCCGTACGGACCCTGCGGGGCGCCGCCGAGCTGCTCGGCGCCCCGGACCTGGAGAGCCTGTCCGAGCTGGCGATGAAGTCGACGCCGGGCGCGCACGGGCTGGTGCTGCTGCCCTACCTGGAGGGCGAGCGGACGCCGAACCTGCCGCACACCGCCGGCACGCTGGCCGGCCTGCGGCGCGAGTCGATGCGGCCGGAGCACCTGGCGCGGGCCGCGTTCGAGGGCATGCTGTGCGGCCTCGCCGACGCCCTCGACGTGCTGCGCGGCCGGGGCGTGGACGTGCGCCGGGTCTTCCTGCTGGGCGCGGCGGCCGAGCTGCCGGCCGTGCAGGCGGCGGCGCCCGCGCTGTTCGGGACGCAGGTCGTGGTGCCGCAGCCGGCGGACTACGCCGCGATCGGCTCGGCCCGGCAGGCGGCGTGGGCGCTGGGCGCGTCCCGGGGGACGCTGGACCCGCGCACCCCGCCCGTCTGGCAGGGCGCGGTGGCGCAGGTACTGGAGCCGGGCGAGGAGCTGGCGGTGGGACAGGCGGTGCGCCAGCAGTTCGTGTCGGTGCGGGAACAGACGCATCCGGGCGCGCTGCGCGGGTGACGCGCGACCGCTCACCCCTCGAAGGCCGGAACTTGGCGCGCTCTTGGGTCAATCGGTCGAGGTAACGCGGGCGGAGTGTCCGACGATAGGGGCCAGGGGCAACCAACCGCCCCTGTCGCCGACTCCGAGAGACCCAGCGTGCTCATACGACTCCTGCGGACCTGCCTCAGGCCCTACCAGAAACCCATCGTCCTGCTGGTGGCGCTGCAGTTCCTGCAGACCTGCGCCTCCCTCTACCTGCCGACCCTGAACGCGGACATCATCGACGACGGGGTCGTGAAGGGTGACTCCGGCTACATCCTGAGCTACGGCGCCCTGATGATCGGCATCTCGCTGGCCCAGGTGGTGTGCAACGTCGGGGCGGTCTACTACGGCGCCCGCACCGCCGCCGCGCTCGGCCGGGACCTGCGGGGCGCGGTCTTCGACCGGGTGCAGTCCTTCTCGGCCCGCGAGCTCGGCGGCTTCGGCGCGCCCTCGCTGATCACCCGGACGACGAACGACGTGCAGCAGGTCCAGATGCTGGCCCTGATGACGTTCACGCTGATGGTGTCGGCACCCATCATGTGCGTCGGCGGCATCGTGATGGCGCTCGGCCTGGACGTACCGCTGTCCGGCGTGCTGGTGGCGGTCGTGCCCGTACTGGCGATCTGCGTCACGCTGATCGTGCGGCGGCTGCGGCCGCTCTTCCGTGCCATGCAGGAGCGTCTGGACACGGTGAACCGGGTGCTGCGCGAGCAGATCACCGGCAACCGCGTGATCCGCGCCTTCGTGCGGGACGAGTACGAGCAGCGGCGCTTCCGGAAGGCCAACACGGACCTCACGGACGTGGCGCTGGGCACCGGAAACCTGCTCGCGCTGATGTTCCCGGTGGTCATGACGGTGGTGAACCTGTCGTCCATCGCGGTGGTGTGGTTCGGTGCCCACCGGATCGAGAGCGGCGGGATGCAGATCGGCGACCTGACCGCGTTCCTCGCCTACCTGATGCAGATCGTCATGTCCGTGATGATGGCCACCTTCATGTTCATGATGGTGCCGCGCGCGGAGGTGTGCGCCGAGCGCATCCAGGAGGTCCTGGAGACCGAGAGCAGCGTGGTCCCGCCGGTGGCGCCGGTCACCGAGCTGCGCCGGCACGGCCATCTGGAGATCCGGGGCGCCGGCTTCCGCTACCCCGGGGCCGAGGAGCCGGTGCTCAGGAACATCGAGCTGGTGGCCCGGCCGGGCGAGACGACCGCCGTCATCGGCTCGACCGGCAGCGGCAAGTCGACGCTGCTGGGGCTGGTCCCCCGGCTCTTCGACGCCACCGAGGGCGAGGTGCTGGTCGACGGGGTGGACGTGCGGACCGTCGACCCGAAGGTGCTGGCCAAGGTGGTGGGGCTGGTGCCGCAGAAGCCGTACCTCTTCGCGGGCACCGTCGCGAGCAATCTGCGCTACGGCAATCCGGACGCCACGGACGAGGAGCTGTGGCACGCGCTGGAGGTGGCGCAGGCCAGGGAGTTCGTCTCCGGTCTGGAGGGCGGTCTCCAGGCGCCGATCTCCCAGGGCGGCACGAACGTGTCCGGTGGCCAGCGCCAGCGGCTCGCCATCGCGCGGACCCTCGTGCAGCGCCCGGAGATCTACCTGTTCGACGACTCCTTCTCCGCCCTCGACTACGCCACCGACGCCGCGCTGCGCGCCGGGCTGGGCCGGGAGACGGCCGAGGCGACCGTGGTGATCGTGGCGCAGCGGGTGGCGACCATCCGGGAGGCGGACCGGATCATCGTGCTGGACGAGGGGCGGGTGGTCGGCGCGGGCCGGCACCACGAACTGATGGCGGACAACGAGACCTACCGGGAGATCGTGCTCTCCCAGCTGACGGAAGCGGAGGCTGCCTGATGGCAGGGCCTGCGGGTCGCATGATGGCCGGGGGCGGCCCCGACCAGCGTTCGATGGACTTCACGGGGTCCGGCAGACGGCTCGTCGCCCGGTTCCGGCCGGAGCGGGCGACGCTCTGCGTGCTGCTGGCCTGTCTGGTGGTGAGCGTCGGCCTCAGCGTGGCCGGGCCGAAGATCCTCGGCCGCGCCACCGACCTGGTCTTCGCGGGCATCGTGGGGCGGGACATGCCCTCCGGGGCCACCAAGGAACAGGTCCTGGACTCGATGCGGGAGCGCGGGGACGGCAACGTCGCGGACATGCTCCGCGGCACGGACTTCACGCCGGGCCAGGGCATCGACTTCACCGCCGTGGGCGAGGTGCTGCTGCTGGCCCTCGCCGTGTTCGCCGGGGCCGGGCTGCTGATGGCGGTGGCCACCCGGCTGGTGAACCGGGCGGTCAACCGCACGGTGTTCCGGCTGCGCGAGGACGTGCAGACGAAACTGTCCCGGCTGCCCCTGTCGTACTTCGACCAGCGGCAGCGCGGAGAGGTGCTCTCCCGGGCCACCAACGACATCGACAACGTCGGACAGACGCTCCAGCAGTCGATGGGCCAGTTGATCAACTCGCTGCTGACCATCGTCGGCGTGCTGGGGATGATGTTCTACGTCTCCTGGATCCTGGCGCTGGTGGCGCTGGTGACCGTGCCGCTGTCCTTCGTGGTGGCCACCCGGGTGGGCAAGCGCTCGCAGCCGCAGTTCGTGCAGCAGTGGCGTTCGACGGGGCAGCTCAACGCGCACATCGAGGAGATGTACACCGGGCACGCGCTGGTGAAGGTGTTCGGGCGCCAGGAGGAGTCGGCGCGGCAGTTCGCCGAGCAGAACGAGGCGCTGTACGAGGCCGGGTTCAAGGCCCAGTTCAACAGCGGGATCATGCAGCCGCTGATGGTGTTCCTGTCCAACCTGAACTACGTGCTCGTCGCGGTGGTCGGGGGTCTGCGGGTCGCCTCGGGCTCGCTGTCCATCGGTGACGTGCAGGCCTTCATCCAGTACTCCCGGCAGTTCTCGATGCCGCTGACGCAGGTCGCCTCGATGGCGAACCTGGTGCAGTCGGGCGTGGCGTCGGCCGAGCGGATCTTCGAGCTGCTGGACGCCGAGGAGCAGTCGGCGGACCCGATCCCGGGCACCCGGCCCGAGGACCTGCGCGGGCGGGTGGAGCTGGAGCGCGTGTCGTTCCGCTACGACCCCGAGAAGCCGCTGATCGAGGACCTGTCGCTGAAGGTGGAACCGGGGCAGACGGTCGCCATCGTCGGCCCCACGGGTGCCGGGAAGACGACCCTCGTCAATCTGCTGATGCGGTTCTACGAGGTGTCCGGCGGGCGGATCACCCTGGACGGCGTGGACATCGCGAAGATGTCCCGGGACGAGCTGCGGGCCGGTATCGGCATGGTGCTCCAGGACACCTGGCTGTTCGGCGGCACCATCGCCGAGAACATCGCCTACGGGGCGTCGCGGGAGGTCACCCGCGGGGAGGTCGAGGAGGCGGCGCGGGCCGCGCACGCCGACCGGTTCGTGCGGACGCTGCCCGACGGCTACGACACCGTCCTCGACGACGAGGGGACGGGGGTGAGCGCCGGTGAGAAGCAGCTCGTCACCATCGCCCGGGCGTTCCTGTCCGACCCGGTGATCCTGGTCCTGGACGAGGCGACGTCGTCCGTGGACACCCGTACGGAGGTACTGATCCAGAAGGCGATGGCCAAGCTGGCGCACGGGCGGACCTCGTTCGTGATCGCGCACCGGCTGTCGACGATCCGGGACGCGGACACGATCCTGGTGATGGAGGACGGGGCGATCGTCGAGCAGGGCGCGCACGCCGACCTGCTCGCCACCGGCGGGGCGTACGCGCGGCTGTACCGGGCGCAGTTCGCGCAGGCGGTGGCCGAGGTGGAGTAGGCCCCGCCCGCGTCCCCCGGTGTCCGTGGGCGTCTCCCCGGATGAGATATGCCGCGGACCGGCTCATATTGGTAGGGGCGGGACGACACCCTCGTCCCGCCGACGCCCGTAGACCGGAGCGAGGGGCCATGGCCACCACCGAGGGAAACGCCGACCGCCCGGCCGGTCTGAAGGCCGACGCGATCGGGTTCGTGGACGCGCTGGTCATCGGACTCAACGCGACCTCACCTGCGTACTCGCTGGCGGCGGTCATCGGCCCGGTCGTGGCGCTCGTCGGGATCTACGCACCCGGCGTGATGTTCGCGTCCTTCGTGCCCATGCTGCTGATCGCCTCGGCGTTCTACTACCTCAACCGGGTCGACCAGGACTGCGGGACGACCTTCTCGTGGGTCACCCGCGCCATGGGGCCGTGGGCCGGGTGGCTCGGCGGCTGGGCCATCGCCATGACCGGCGTCCTGGTCGTCGGGTCGCTCGCGGACGTCGCCGTCACCTTCGGCCTGCTCACCGTGGGGCTCGACAGCTGGGCGGAGAACGAGTTCGTGCGGCAGCTGCTCACCGTGCTGCTGATCCTCGTGATGACGGGGCTGTGCGTGATCGGCACCGAGCTGTCGGCCCGGGTGCAGAACGTGCTGATCCTGGCGCAGGTCGCCTGTCTGCTGGTCTTCGCGGTGGTGGCGCTGTACCGCGTCTACGCCGACACGGGCACCCTCGCCTCCGCCAGACCCTCGGCGGAGTGGCTCAACCCCTTCGGGTCCGGCGGCGCGCCGCTGACGGCGGCCCTGCTGCTGGGGGTGTTCATCTACTGGGGCTGGGAGTCGGCGGTCAACCTCACCGAGGAGACCAGGGACCCGGCCTCCGCGCCCGGCCGGGCCGCCGTGTGGTCGACGGTCGTGCTGCTGGTGACCTACGTGGCGGTCGGCTTCGCGGTGGTGGCCTACGCGGGTCCGCTGTTCCTCGCCGAGAACGCGGGCGAGGAGGAGTTCCTCTTCGCCCTGCTGGCCGGGGAGGCCATGGGCGGCTGGGACTGGGTGGTCCTGCTGGCGGTGTCCACGTCCGCGCTGGCCTCCACCCAGACGACGATCATCCCCGCCTCGCGCACCGCGCTGTCCATGGCCCGCCGGCAGGCGCTGCCCGCCCGCTTCGGCCGGATCCACCCCCGCTACCGGACGCCCGACGTGAGCACCTGGTGGGTGGCCGGCATCGCCATCGTCTGGTACCTGGTCGTCCGGCAGATCAGCGAGAACGCCCTCTTCGACTCCCTCACCGCGCTGTCGCTGCTGATCGCGTTCTACTACGCGCTGACGGGCATCGCCTGCGCGGTCTACTACCGGCGCCGGCTCACCGAGAGCGTGCGCAACCTGCTGCTGATCGGGCTGGGGCCGCTGATCGGGGCGGGGCTGCTGATCTGGCTGCTGGTGGAGTCCGTGATCGACATGGCCGACCCCGCCAACTCCTACAGCGGGGTGTCCTGGCTGGGCCTCGGTCCCCCGCTGGTCATCGGCATCGTCATCGCCCTGGTCGGGGTGGTCGTGATGCTCGTGTGGCGGTTCGTGTCACCGGCGTTCTGGTCGGAGCGCCCCGGCGTGGCGGGTCCGGAGCCCGTGAAGGACAAGCCGGTGAAGGACGAGGAGGCGTGAGATGTCGGTCGTGCTCGGATACGACGAGTCCGCCGGCGCCGTGCGCGCCCTGCGCGTCGCGGTGGAGGTGTCGGCCGCGTTCGGCGAGCCCCTGGTGCTCGTCTACGGTGCCGCCGCGCCCGGTGCCATGGGCGAGGAGTACGGCTCCCACCACGAGGCGCTCGTGGAGGCGGGCCGCACCGCGCTCCGGCATGCCGTCGAGGCGGCCGACGAGGCGGGGGTGCCGACCACCGTCGAGATCATCGACGAGAAACCCGCGCAGGCCCTGATCACCGCGGCCGCCCGGCACGGGGCCCGGGTCATCGTGGTGGGCAGCTGGGGCGAGAGCCCGATGCGCGGGGCGCTGCTGGGCTCCACCCCGCACAAGCTGCTGCACCTGTCCCCCGTCCCGGTGCTGTGCGTGCCGACCGAGGGGTGAGGCGTCGGCCGGCGCCCGGTCAGTCCAGGTAGCCGCGCAGCTGGTCCGCGTAGGCGTGGTCGCGGAGCTTGTTGAGGGTCTTGGACTCGATCTGGCGTATCCGCTCCCGGGTCACGCCGAAGAGGCGGCCGATCTCCTCCAGCGTGCGGGGGCGGCCGTCGGCCAGGCCGTAGCGGAGCTGGACGACCTTGCGCTCGCGTTCGCCGAGGGTGGAGAGGACCGCGTCCAGGTGCTGGCGCAGCAGCAGGAACGCGGCCGACTCGACGGGGCTGGCGGCGTCGCCGTCCTCGATGAGGTCACCGAGCGCGACGTCGTCCTCCTCGCCGACGGGGGCGTGCAGGGAGACCGGCTCCTGGGCGAGGCGCAGCACCTCGCCGACCCGCTCGGGCGCGAGGTCCAGCTGGGCGGCGACCTCCTGCGGGGTCGGCTCGTAGCCGCGTTCCTGGAGCATGCGGCGCTGGACGCGGACGACGCGGTTGATGAGCTCGACGACGTGGACGGGGACGCGGATGGTGCGGGCCTGGTCGGCGAGGGCGCGGGACATCGCCTGGCGGATCCACCAGGTGGCGTAGGTGGAGAACTTGTAGCCGCGCGCGTAGTCGAACTTCTCCACGGCCCGGATCAGCCCCAGGTTCCCCTCCTGGACCAGGTCGAGCATGGTCAGCCCGCGACCGACGTACCGCTTGGCCACCGACACCACGAGCCGCAGGTTCGCCTCGATCAGGCGGCGCTTGGCGACGCGGCCCAGCACGACGAGGCGGTCGAGGTCCAGGGCGAGCCGGCTGTCCAGGTCGGTGGCGAGCCGCAGCTTCTCCTCCGCGAACAGCCCGGCCTCCACGCGCCGGGCGAGGTCGACCTCCTCGGCCGCGGTGAGCAGCGGAATCCGGCCGATCTCCCGCAGGTACTGGCGGAACAGGTCCGAGGAGGGCCCGCCGGTCTCGGTGCGGGTCGGCGGGGGCGGCTCGGGGACGTCGGCGGGCTCGGAGGTGTCGGCGGGCTCGGGGACGTCGGCGGGGTGGTCGGCCGCCGTGGGGGCGTCCGCCGGGGGCGGGTCGTCCGGCGCGTCGCCGGGGTCGTGCACGGCGCGGTGGAGCGGGGGCGTCGCGACGAGGACGCCGCTCTGCGCATCCGGCTCCGCGCCGTCGGTACCGGTGTCGGTCTGGGTGAGGGTCTGGGTCTGCACGGGGGCGACCTCCAGGATGGACGCGGTCGGCGGGGGCCGGCAGCGGTACTTCGGGGGCGGAGCCGGCTCGCTCGCCGCGGTCCGCCCCGTACGCGTGGAACAGAACCGCGGGGATCGGGAACCGTCGACGGATCGGCCGCGCTCCGGGGACTCGGGCACCGCCCCCAGTGTGGGGTACGACACATCACCGCCACGAGGGGCGTGCGGTGACTTTTTGCTTCCGGTCCGTCACCGCGTGGTGACCAGCGGGCGGCTCTAGAGGGCGGCGGCGCCGTGTTCGCGCAGGCTCTGGTCGTACTGCTGGAGGACCCACAGCTCGTTCTGCACGGCGGCCAGTTCGGCGGGGTCGCCGTGGCCGGTGAGCCGGGTCAGGCGGCCCGTGATGTCGCGGATGCGGCGCTCGACGGCGCGGCGGCGGACGGTGACCAGTTGGGCGCCCGCGTAGACCTCGTCGACGCCCTTCACGCCCCGGTGCAGCATGATCGCCTCGACCGCCAGCTCGGTGACCATGGCGCGGACGGCGTCGTCCGGGGCGGCCTCGCGGACGCGGACCAGGTAGTCCTGGGGGTCGTGGACGCCCAGCTCGGCGCCGCCCGCCTCCATGATCGCCTCGCGTACGGCGGCGTAGGGCGGGGCGGTGAACTCGTCGACGCCGTACGCGTCGAAGGCCGGGGAGACCAGCTCGGGCCGCTGGAGGGCGAGCTTGAGCAGCTCGCGTTCGGTGGCGAAGACGGGGTTGCGCAGGTTCAGCGCGGGGCCGCGGGGGCCCGGCCGGCCGGTGCCGGCGTACTGCTGCGGGTCACCGCCGCCGCGCTGGGGCCGGTCGGGGGCGGGGCCCTTGCCGCCGCGGTCGCGGGCCCAGCGGGCGAGCTGGGCGATCCGCTTGACCACGAACTGCGTGTCGAGGATTCCGAGCATGCCCGCGAGCTGCACGGCGACCTCGTGCTGGGCGCCGCTGTTCTTGATCCGGGCGACGACGGGGGCGGCCTCGTCCAGGGCGGAGGCGCGGCCGGCCGGGGTGTCCAGGTCGTAGCGGCTCACGATCTGGCGGAGCGCGAACTCGAAGAGCGGGGTGCGCGGCTCGACCAGGTCGGCGACCGCCTCGTCGCCCTTGGCCAGGCGCAGGTCGCAGGGGTCCATGCCGTCGGGGGCGATGGCGATGTAGGTCTCGGCGGCGAACTTCTGGTCGTCCTCGAAGGCGCGCAGGGCCGCCTTCTGGCCGGCCGCGTCGCCGTCGAAGGTGAAGATCACACGGGCCGAGCCGTTGTCCATCAGGAGGCGGCGCAGGATCTTGATGTGGTCGCCGCCGAAGGCGGTGCCGCAGGTGGCGATGGCGGTGGTGACGCCGGCCAGGTGGCAGGCCATGACGTCGGTGTAGCCCTCGACGACCACCGCGCGGGACGCCTTCGCGATGTCCTTCTTGGCGAGGTCGATGCCGTACAGCACCTGGGACTTCCGGTAGATCGCCGTGTCGGGGGTGTTCAGGTACTTCGGGCCGTTGTCCGCCTCGTAGAGCTTGCGGGCGCCGAAGCCGACGACGTCGCCGCCGATGTCGCGGATGGGCCACATCAGCCGGCCCCGGAAGCGGTCGATGGGGCCGCGGCGGCCCTCCTGGGCGAGGCCGGAGAGGACCAGCTCCTTGTCGCTGAAGCCCTTGCCGCGCAGGAAGCGGGTGAGGTGGTCCCAGCCCTGGGGGCTGTAGCCGACGCCGAAGTGCTGGGCGGCGGCCTGGTCGAATCCGCGCTCGGCGAGGAAGCCGCGCCCGGCGTCGGCCTCGGGGCTGGTCGCCAGCTGTTCCGCGTACCACTCGGCGGCGATCTTGTGGGCCTCGACCAGGCGGATCCGCTCGCCGCGCTGGTGGGAGGGGTTGTATCCGCCCTCCTCGTACCGCAGGGTGATGCCGGCCTGGCCGGCCAGCCGCTCGACCGCCTCCGAGAAGGTGAGGTGGTCGATCTTCATCACGAACGTGATGGTGTCGCCGCCCTCCTGGCAGCCGAAGCAGTGGAAGAACCCCTTGCTCGGGCTGACCTGGAAGGACGGTGACTTCTCGTCGTGGAACGGGCACAGACCCTTCAGGTTGCCGCCGCCCGCGTTGCGCAGCTGGAGGTACTCGGAGACGACGGCGTCGATCGGGACCGCGTCCCGTACCGCCTTCACGTCCTCGTCGTTGATCCGTCCTGCCACGCGTGAAGTCTACGGGGACGGACCGACAGCTAGGCGATGAGGCTTTCGAGGGACACGTGCGGGTTCGCCAGCGCCTCCGTGTCCACCCGGGCCTTCGAGCGGATCAGCTGCTGGACGGTCTCCGTGACGTCCCACACGTTCACGTTCATCCCGGCCAGCACCCGGCCCTCCTTCACCCAGAAGGCGATGAACTCGCGCTTCGCCGCGTCCCCGCGGATCACCACCTGGTCGTAGGACCCGTGCGGTGCCCAGCCGGAGTACTCCATGCCCAGGTCGTACTGGTCGGTGAAGAAGTAGGGCACGCGGTCGTGGGCGAGGCCCCTGCCGAGCATCGCGCGGGCCGCGGCCGGGCCGCCGTTCAGGGCGTTGGCCCAGTGCTCCACGCGCAGGTCGGTGTCGAAGAGGGCGTGGTGGAAGGAGGCCACGTCCCCGGCCGCGTAGATGTCCGGGTCGGAGGTGCGCAGCTGTGCGTCGACGACGATGCCGCCGCCGTGCGCGGGGTCGGCGATCTCCAGGCCCGCGGCCTGGGCGAGCGCGGTGCGCGGGGCGGCGCCGATCGCGGCGAGCACGTCGTGGGCGGGGTGTTCCTCGCCGTCGTCGGTGCGGGCGGCCAGCACCATGCCGTCCTGGCCGATGATCTCGGTCAGCCGCACGCCGAAGCGGAAGCGGACGCCGTGCGCCTCGTGCAGCTCGGCGAAGACGGCGCCCAGCTCGGGGCCGAGGACGCCGTACAGCGGGGTCGGACCGGGCTCGACGACGGTGACCTCCGCCCCGTACTGGCGGGCCGCCGCCGCGACCTCCAGGCCGATCCAGCCGGCGCCGGCGATCAGGAGGTGGCCGTTGTCCCGGCCGAGGGAGGAGAGAACGCCCTTGAGGCGCTCGGCGTGGGCGAGGCGGCGCAGGTGGTGGACGCCCGCGAGGCCGGTGCCGGGGACGTCGAGGCGGCGGGGCTCGGCACCGGTGGCGATGAGCAGCTTGTCGTACCCGACGCGGGTGCCGTCGTCGCCGTAGTGGACGGTCTTGGCGGCAGGGTCGATCGCGACGACGGTCTGGCCGAGGTGCAGCTCGATGTCGTGCCGCGCGTACCAGGCGGGCTCGTGGACGAAGACGCTGTCGCGCTCCTCCTTGCCGAGGAGGTAGCCCTTGGACAGCGGCGGACGCTCGTAGGGGTGGTCGCGTTCGTCGCAGACGAGGATCACCCGGCCGGTGAACCCCTCCGTGCGGAGCGTCTCGGCCGCCTTCGCGCCGGCCAGGCCGCCTCCGACGATGACGAATGTCTGATCCGCGTCGACCACTTGTCTGCCTCCTCGTCAGGGTGCCGCCACATGCGAGCGTCCCGCACACGGCGTGGTGCGGGAAGGGGGAGTGACCCGATCAGGCCACCCGGCGCCCTGTCCGGGCGCTCCCGGGCCCGTCGGGGCACCTCCCGCCCCGCCAGTCTCATGGATGCCCCGTCAGGCGGGCGTGAAGCGATCGGGCCGAGGCGTCGGTGAGGGAGGCGATCTGGTCGACGATCACCCGTTTGCGGGCGCGGTCGTCGGGGGCCCGGTCGAACAGGGCGCGGAACTGGGGGTCGAGGCCGTCGGGGGCGCGGGCGGTGAGCGCCTGCGCCAGCTCCGCGACGACCACGCGCTGGTCGGCGCGGAGCCGCTCCTGCTCGGTGCGCTGCATGACGTACCGGACGGCGACCGCCTTGAGGACGGCGCACTCCAGACGGGTGCCGCGCGGGACGACCAGCTCGGCGGTGTACCGGGTGAGCCGGCCGCTCCCGTACGCGGCCCGGGTGGCGCTCTCGGCGGCGAGGCAGAAGCGGCCGATGAGCTGGCTGGTGGCGTCCTTCAGCCGGGCCTGGGCGACGGCCGAGCCGTCGTAGCCGTGCGGCCACCAGTCCTGGGCGAGGAGGCGGTCGAGGGCGGCGGCGAGTTCGGCGTGGTCGGTGCCGGCGGGGACGTAGCGGCCGACCGCGGCCTCGAAGACCGCCTCGCGCTCGGGGTCGGCGAGCAGGCAGTTGGGGTCGATGTGGCCGGCGTGCAGTCCGTCCTCGACGTCGTGCACCGAGTACGCCACGTCGTCCGCCCAGTCCATGACCTGGGCCTCGAAGCAGGTGCGGGAGCCGGGTGCGTCCTTGCGGAGCCATTCGAAGACGGGCCGGTCGTCGTCGTAGACGCCGAACTTGGGTGAGCCGGGGTCGGTGGGGTGGGCGCCGCGGGGCCAGGGGTACTTGGTGGCGGCGTCCAGGGCGGCCCGGGTGAGGTTGAGGCCGACGGAGCCGTCCTCGGTGAACCGCTTGGGTTCGAGGCGGGTGAGCAGCCGCAGGGACTGGGCGTTGCCCTCGAAGCCGCCGCAGTCCTCGGCGAACGCGTTCAGCGCCTGTTCGCCGTTGTGGCCGAAGGGCGGGTGGCCCAGGTCGTGGGAGAGGCAGGCCGCCTCGACGAGGTCGGGGTCGCAGCCGAGGGCGGCGCCCAGTTCGCGGCCGACCTGGGCGCACTCCAGGGAGTGCGTGAGGCGGGTGCGGGGGCTGGCGTCCCACACGGGGCTGCCCTCCCCCGGCGTGACGACCTGCGTCTTGCCGGCGAGGCGGCGCAGGGCGCCGGAGTGCAGGATGCGGGCGCGGTCGCGTTGGAAGGCGGTGCGGCCGGGGCGTTTGTCCGGCTCCGGGGCGTAGCGGGCGACGGAGGTCGGATCGTACGGGGGTGGGGGTGCGGTGCCTTCCATGTCCTGAACAGTAAGCGGAAGGTGTGACAGTCGGCGGGCCGGTGCGGGTGCCGGGACCGGTGGCCGGGCCGCCGCGGGTCGTCCGGGGCCGGTCGCGCGGTCCCCCCGCGCGCCTGCTCGGTCAGGCGCGCGCCAGTGCTCTCGCCTCCGGCGTCCCTGCCTCGGCAGCCCTCGCCTCGTCGTAGCGGTGCAGGAGCAGGCGGGCCATCGCCGGGTGGGTGCCCAGGGGGGCCGAGGCGAGCCACGGGGCCGCCGCCGCGCACTCCGTCGCGAAGCGGCCCGGGGCGGTGAAGCAGGAGGCGACGGCCACCCGGCGGTGGCCGCGGGCCGTCAGGGCGCGGACGGCCTCCGGGACCGTCGGGGACGCCGCCGAGGCGTACGCGGGGTGTACCAGGACGCCGAGGCGGGCGGCGAGGAGGGCCGCGGTACGGGCGGTGTCGGCCCGCGAGTCCGGTGCGCGGGAGCCCGCGGAGGCGAGGACGACGGCGTGGTCCGGCCCCGCGCCGGCGGGCCAGCCGGCCTCCAGGAGGCGGTCGTGGAGGGCGTCCACCAGCAGGGGGTGCGGGCCGAGCGGGGCGGCCACGCGGGTGCGGGCCGGACAGGCGGCGGCCGCCTCGGGGATGTCCCGCCGGACGTGGTGGCCGCGGGTGAGCAGGAGCGGGACGAGGACCGCCGCTCCGTCGCCGACGGCGGCCAGCGTGTCGGGGAGGAGGGGGGCGTTCAGCTCGATGTGGCCGAGGTGCACCGGCAGACCGGGGCGCAGGGCGCGGACCCGGTCGAGGAGGGCCCGTACGGTGCTCAGCGCGCGCGGGTCGCGGCTGCCGTGGGCGACGACGACCAGGGCGGGGGTGCCGCCCCGGCCGGCCGGGCTCGCCGTGCTCGTCCTGCGCATCACTGTCGTCACCGTCATGCACCGATGGTGGCCGCCGGACGTTGCCTCCCCGTTGCGCGGGTGTCACGGGGATTTTCCGTCGGTTCACAGGACGCGGGGCGCCGCCTGTGAGCGCGCGGTGAACCGGACGGTGCTCCGGGACGTCCCTACGGGTCGGGAGACGACCGGGGAGGGAACCGAACGATGCGCCGCTGGAGACCCGGCAGACCGCGCCTTCCGCGCACCCGTAGGGGGTGGCGGCGGCTGATCCGGGCGGTGGTGGCCGGGTGCGTGCTGTCGCTGCTGCCGGCGACGTGGCTGCACGTGGTGACCGGGGACCGGCTGCGCACCGCGGCCGACGTGCCGCGTACCGAGGTCGCGGTCGTCTTCGGCGCCGGGCTGTGGGACGGTGAGCCGTCCCCGTACCTGGCGCACCGGCTGGACGCGGCGGCCGGCCTGTACCGCGCGGGCCGGATCGAGGTGGTCCTGGTCACCGGCGACAACAGCCGCGAGGAGTACGACGAACCGGACGCCATGCGCGCCTACCTCGTCCGGCGGGGGGTGCCGGACGGGCGGATCGTCAGCGACTACGCGGGGTTCGACACCTGGGACTCCTGCGTGCGCGCGAAGAAGATCTTCGGGGTCGACCGGGCCGTGCTGATCAGCCAGGGCTTCCACATCCGGCGGGCGGTGGCGCTGTGCCAGGAGGCGGGGGTGGTGTCGTACGGCGTCGGGGTCGACGACGCGCACGACGCGACCTGGTACTACGGGGCGGCGCGGGAGATCGCCGCGGCGGGCAAGGCCGCACTGGACGCGGTCGTCGAGCCGGATCCGCACTTCCTCGGCCCGAGGGAGCCGGGGGTGCGGCGCGCCCTGGCCGAGGCGGGGTGACGCGGGGGGCGCGAGGGCGGGGGGGATGACTCGGGGCCGAGCGCGGGCGGGGGTGACGCGGGGGGCGCGAGGGCCGGGGGGCGGATGATTCGGGGCCGCGCGCAGACGGGGGCGGCGCGGAGCCGCGCGCGGACGGGGGTGACACGGGGGGCGCGAGGGCGGGGGGGGATGACTCGGGGCCGCGCGCAGGCGGGCGACGCGGAGCTGCGCGGGCCGGGGGTGACGCGGGCCCGCGCGCAGGCGGGGTACGACGCGGCCTGGCGGGTGCGGGGAGGTGGCACGGGCGCGTCCGGGGCCTCACCGTCGGGGGCCGGCCGCGGGGAGGGCGCCGTCCCGGGGGCGTAACAAAGCGCCGCCCGGTCGCGTAACACGGGCGGCGCACGCTGGGCGGCATGCAGAACACCGCCACGCCCACGCACTGCCCGTACTGCGCCCTGCAGTGCGGGATGAATCTGACGACCGCCGCCGACGGGACGGTCGAGGTGACCGAGCGCGCCGACTTCCCGGTGAACCGGGGCGCGCTGTGCGGCAAGGGGCGTACGGCGCCGGCGGTGCTCGCGGCGAGCGCCCGGCTGACCTCGCCGCTGGTGCGGGACGCGTCCGGGACGCTGGTGCCGGCCGGCTGGGACGAGGCGCTGGACCTGATCGCCGGGAACCTGTCCCGCACGCGTGCGGAGCACGGCGCGGACGCGCTCGGGGTGTTCGGCGGGGGCGGGCTGACCAACGAGAAGGCGTACACGCTGGGCAAGTTCGCGCGCGTGGTGCTGGGCACCTCGCAGATCGACTACAACGGCCGCTTCTGCATGTCGTCGGCCGCGGCGGCCGGCACGAAGGCCTTCGGGCTCGACCGGGGGCTGCCCTTCCCGCTGGAGGACGTGCCGAAGACGGGGTGCGTGATCCTCGTCGGGTCGAACCCGGCGGAGACGATGCCGCCGTCCCTGCGGTACTTCACCGAGCTGCGCGAGAACGGCGGCACCCTGATCGTCGTGGACCCGCGCCGCACGCGGACCGCCGAGCAGGCCGACCTGCACCTGGCGCCGAGGCCGGGCACCGATCTGGCGCTGGCGCTGGGGATGCTGCACCTGGTGGTCGCCGAGGGACGGGTGGACGAGGAGTACGTCGAGGCGCGCACGACGGGCTGGGAGGATGCGCGGGCCGCGGCGATGGCGCACTGGCCGGAGCAGGTGGAGCGGATCACGGGGGTGTCCGTTCCCGAACTGCGGGAGGCGGTGCGGCTGTTCTGCGCGCCCCGGGCGGCGATGGTGCTGACCGCGCGGGGCCCGGAGCAGCAGGCCAAGGGCACGGACACGGTGGGGGCGTGGATCAACCTGTGCCTGGCGACCGGGCGGGCCGGGCGGCCCCTGTCGGGGTACGGCTGCCTGACCGGGCAGGGCAACGGGCAGGGCGGACGTGAGCACGGGCAGAAGGCCGACCAGCTGCCGGGCTACCGCAAGCTGACGGACCCGGCGGCGCGGCGCCACGTGGCCGAGGTGTGGGGCGTGGACCCGGACTCGCTGCCGGGGCCGGGGCGCAGCGCCTACGAGTTGCTGGACGCGCTGGGCACGGACATCAGGTCGCTGCTGCTGATGGGGTCCAACCCGGTGGTGTCGGCGCCCCGCGCGGCCCACATCGAGGAACGGCTGCGGTCGCTGGACTTCCTGGCCGTGTGCGACGTGGTGCTCTCCGAGACGGCGGCGCTGGCGGACGTGGTCCTGCCGGTGACGCAGTGGGCGGAGGAGACGGGCACCACGACCAGCCTGGAGGGGCGGGTGCTGCTCCGCCGGCGCGCGATCGCCCCGCCGGAGGGGGTCCGCAGCGACCTGGAGGTGCTGCACGGGCTGGCCGACCGGCTCGGCGTGGAGAAGGGCTTCCCGACCGAGCCCGAGGAGGTCTTCGAGGAGCTGCGCCGGGCGAGCGCGGGCGGCCCCGCGGACTACTCCGGGATCAGCTACCGGCGGTTGGCGGAGGAGAACGGGGTGTTCTGGCCGTGCCCGGCGCCGGCCGAGGCCCCCGGACCCGACCGGCACCCGGAGCCGCACCCGGGCACGCCCCGCCTCTTCCTCGACCGCTTCGCCACCGACGACGGCCGGGCCCGCTTCGCCCCCGTCTCGCACCGGCCGAGCGCCGAGGAGCCGGACGAGGAGTACCCGGTGCTGCTGACCACGGGGCGGGTCGTGGCCCAGTACCAGTCCGGCGCGCAGACCCGGCGTGTGGCGGAGCTCAACGCCGCCGCGCCCGGCCCCTTCGTGGAGCTGCACCCGCGGCTGGCGGCGCGGCTCGGGGCGGCCGAGGGCGACCCGCTGGCCGTCGTCTCGCGGCGCGGCCGGGCGGTGGCACCGGCCCGCATCACCACCGCCATCCGGCCCGACACGGTGTTCATGCCCTTCCACTGGCCGGGCGAGGGCCGCGCCAACACCCTGACCAACCCGGCGCTGGACCCGACCTCGCGGATGCCCGAGTTCAAGGTGTGCGCGGTGCGGGTCGAGGCGGTGGGGACGGCGGGGGCCACGCTCGGCGGTGACCGCGGCGGTGCGGTGACGCCGTAGCGGTCATCCCACGGGCGGCCAGGTGCCGCCCTCGACCGGGGTGCCCCGGGCCCGGAGGCGGGCGGCGACGGCTGGGGCGGCGACGTACACCCAGGCGCGGACCGGCGCCCCGTCGGCGTCCCGGACGACCGTCCTGGCCACGCGGTCGTAGAGGTTGCGCGGGTCGCCCGGCACGTACTCCTCCAACCGGTCCAGGGCGCCGAGCAGTTCGCCGTACGCCTCCGGACGGGCGGTGACGAGGTCCCCGCCGACGACCCCCGCCGCCCCCTCCACGGCGTAGGGGTAGCCGGGGCCGGCGTAGAGCACGGCGCCGTGCAGGCGGGCCGGTTCCTCGGCGAGGGTGCGCCCGCGCAGGAAGGGGCCGTGGTGGCGGCCGCCGGGGCGCAGCGTGCCGTAGACGAAGAACGGGAGTCGCGCGGTGTCCACGGGGGGTCATTCTCTCCCCTCATGCCTCCCACGATCTCCACGTGAGGGCTATGGACATGACATGTCGGGCCCCCGCAATCTTGGTCGACACCAGCGCGCTCCCCCCCACGTCCTCCCCCACGCGCTCCCCCACGCAAGGAGTCCGATGAGCCGAATACGGCACGTCCGAGGTGCCCGTCTCGCCACGGCGGGCATCGCCGCCACCACCGCCGCCCTGCTGACGGCCGCTCTCGTCCCCGCCGCGCAGGCGGCCGGCCGGCCGACCCCCGCCGAGACGCTCGACAACGCGGCGGCGGCCCTCGCGGAGCACGCCCCGAGCCTCGCTCCGAACGCCGCGCAGGACACGCGGGTCCGCGACGTCGTCGTCGACGGGGACGGCGCCCGGCACGTGCGCTACGACCGCACCTACCGCGGACTCCCCGTCCTGGGCGGCGACTTCGTCGTCCACCTCGCCCCCGACGGCGACTGGCGCGGCGCGGACCGCGCGACGCGGGCCCCGATCGCCCTCCCCACCGTCACTCCGCGGCTGGCGGCCCCCGAGGCGGCCGACCTGGCCGCGAACGTGCTGCGCGCCGCCGAGCCGGACGAGCTGCTGAGGAAGCTCACCGCGAGGCCCGAGCTGGTCGTCGACGCCCTGCACGGCGCCCCGAGGCTGGCCTGGCGCACGGACGCGGCCGCGCTGGACTCCCTCGGCAACCCGGTCGCCCGCACGGTCCTGACCGACGCGGGCACGGGCGCCCGGATCGACGCCTGGGACACCGTCGAGTCGGTGTCGGGCGACGGGAAGTCGCTGTACGGCGGCACGGTGCCGCTGGAGACGACGCGGTCGGGTTCGGCGTACCAGCTCAAGGACGGGACGCGCGGGGGCACGTACACCGGCGACGCGGCGCAGCAGACCGACCTGTGCCTCCTCACCCTCTGTCTGGTCCGGGCGCCCTCGGCGGTGTTCACCGACAGCGACAACCACTGGGGCACCGGAACGGCGGCCGACCGCGCCTCGACGGCGGTGGACGCCCAGTACGGCACGGACGTCACCTGGGACTACTACGAGGACGTCCACGGGCGCAGCGGCATCGCGGGGGACGGGAAGGGCTCCTTCAACCGCGTGCACTACGGCACCCGGTACAACAACGCCTTCTGGGACGACGGCTGCTTCTGCATGACGTACGGCGACGGTGACGGGACGACCCTCGGTCCGCTGGTCTCCCTGGACGTCGCCGGGCACGAGATGTCGCACGGCGTGACGTCGTCGACGGCGGCGCTCACGTACTCGGGCGAGTCGGGCGGGCTGAACGAGGCGACCTCCGACATCTTCGGCACGCTGGTGGAGTTCCACGCGGACAACGCCGCCGACGCCGGGGACTACCTGATCGGCGAGAAGGTCGTCCGCTCCGGCTTCGGCCGGGACGCCCTGCGGTACATGGACCGGCCGAGCAGGGACGGCAGTTCGGCGGACTGCTGGAGCACCTCACTGGGGGACCTCGACGTCCACTACTCGTCGGGCGTCGCCAACCACTTCGCCTATCTGCTGGCCGAGGGCAGCGGCGCGAAGACGCTGGGCGGCGTGCGCCACACCTCCTCCACCTGCGACGGCTCCACCGTCCGGGGGATCGGCAGGGACAAGCTGGGCGACATCTGGTACCGCGCGCTGACGGTGTACATGACCTCGTCCACGGACTACGCGGGCGCCCGCACGGCCACGCTCAGCGCGGCCGAGGACCTCTACGGCGCCGGCAGCGCCGAGCACGCCGCGGTGGGCGCGGCGTGGAGCGCGGTGAACGTGGGCTGAGCCCGGCGCGCACGTGCGACGGCCGCCCCGGGCGAGGAACCGGGGCGGCCGTCGCACATGCGCCCCCGCGCCCCCGTCCGGGGTCACGCGACGGCGTAGGGCCGCCGCTCCTGCGCCTCCCGCAGGGTCCTTCCCCACCAGACCAGTTGGTCGAGCATCGTCTTCGCCGCCGCGTCGGGCCCCGACGGGTCCACGAGGGCGCCCCGGGCGTCGAAGGAGGCGCCCGCGTTGTGGAAGGAGACGGTGTCGCGGACCGTGACGGCGTGCAGTTCGGCGAAGACCTGACGCAGGTGCTCCACGGCGCGCAGACCGCCGGCCAGACCGCCGTAGGAGACCAGGCCGACGGGCTTGGCCCGCCATTCGCCGTAGTGCCAGTCGATGAGGTTCTTCAGGCCCGCCGGGAACGAGTGGTTGTACTCGGGCGTGAGCACCACGAACGCGTCGGCGCCCGCCAGTTTCGGGGTGATCTCCGCCAGGGCGGCGGCCGCCTCCGGGGTCGGGGCGAAGGTCGTGGGCAGGTCGGTCGCGGCGACGTCCACGACCTCGGGGACCAGGCCGTCGTGGGCCCGGAGGTGTTCCAGGAGCCAGTCGGAGACGACGGGGCCGAAACGGCCGTGGCGGTTGCTGCCGATGATCAGGGTCACCCGGAGCGGGTCGGTCGTTGTGTTCATGGGCGACAGCCTGATACCTCAAGGATGCTTGAGGTCAAGCGAGGGCGGCGGACCCGTTCGGAGGCGCCGGTCACCCGTTCACACGCGCGCCCCGCGCCCTTCGGGATCTTTTCCGCCGCGCCCCGGCCTCCTACCGGTGACCTGCCGAAACGGCGTCCCGCGCGGGTCGTCCGGGCGCGCGGGTGACACCCGTTCATCCCATTCCCGCCGCGTTCTCGGGGAGCGGGCCGCGTCCGGTGCCACTTACCTCGGTAGGGCAGGGGCCACCGAAGAGCTCAAGGAGCACCGATGCGACGTACCGCCCGCCTGCTGACCGGTACCGCGCTCGCCGTCGCGGCCGTCGGCCTCGCCTCCCCGGCGCACGCGTACGACGGGGAGGCCGCGGCGAGCGGCGGACTGGAGGTGTACCCGGTCTCCGTCGTGCCGGGCGAGCAGGCCACGGTGCGCACGCCGGCGTGCGGCGCGGACGGATCGGCGGCGGGCGACGCCGGCGCGGTGGGCGCCGGTGCCTTCCCGCTGGCTCCGGACGCCGAGGAGGGCGCGGCGACCGGTCGGTTCGAGGTCCCGCCGAGCGCGCAGCCGGGGACGTACGAGATCGTCGCGACCTGTGGTGAAGGCGGCCTCCGGGTGACGGGCGACCTGGTGGTCACCCTGACCTCGGCCCGTGAGCAGGTGTACCCCAGAGGAAGCGTGAAGACGGGGGTCGGTGGCGCTCTGGGCCCCGATCCCGTGCAGACCGCGGCCGGCGTGACGGCTCTGGCCGTCGCCGCCGCGGGCGGTACCTGGCTCCTGCATCGCCGGGCGAGAGGCGACGGGATCTGACGGGCACCCTCCGCTGCCCGTCCGCAGGTACCGCACTTCCCCACCCCCTCCGGGTCCGACGCCCCTCGCGGCCCGGAGGGGGCAGGGACCCATGGGGGCCGTGGACCCGAGGCCCGACGCCGTGGACCCGAGGCCGAGGACCCGAGGACCCGAGGCCCTGAGGCCGAGGACCCGAGCTCTCGAACACGAGGGGAAGAAGAGGGGACGTCATGCGCAGGGTGGGCGACACCGCGATAGCGGCCGTGACCGCGGTCGCCCTGGGAACCGGGGCCCTGCTGCTCGTCGGGGGCGGCGACACCGGGTCCCCGCCGCAGCCGTCGGCCGCGCAGGCCCGCGGCGGCGCCGGGCAGGCCGGACGGGCCCCCGCCACACCGGCGCTGCCGCCCTCGCCGCCCGACCGCGTCCGCATTCCGGCGATCGGCGTGGACGCCCCCCTGACCGGCCTCGGGCTGACCCCCACCGGCAGCCTCGACGTTCCGCCCGCCGAGAGGAAGAACCTCGCCGGCTGGTACGAGGCCGGCACCACGCCCGGCGAGAAGGGCACCGCGATCGTCGCCGGGCACGTGGACAACGCCGAGGGCCCGGCCGTCTTCTTCCGCCTCGGCGCCCTGGAGAAGGGCGGCACGATCGAGGTCGACCGGCGCGACGGCGGGGTCGCGGTGTTCACCGTGGACGCGGTGGAGGTGTACGCCGCCGAGGACTTCCCCGACGAGAAGGTGTACGGCGCGGCGCTCCGGCCCGAGCTGCGGGTCATCACCTGCGGCGGCCGCTACTCACGCGGGACCGGCTACCAGGGGAACGTGGTCGTCTTCGCGCACCTCACCGGCAGCCGGTGAGGGGTTCAGGACGTTCGCCTTCCCCCACGCGCCGAGCGGGGCCAGCGCCTCGTTGAGGGCGACGCCCCGCGCGGTCAGCGAGTACTCGACGCGCGGCGGCACCTCGCGGTACTCCTCGCGGTGCACGATGCCGTCCGCCTCCAGCTCCCGCAGCTGCCCGGTGAGCACCTTCTCGGTCACGCCGGGCAGTTCACGGCGCAGGGCGCCGAACCGACGCGTCCCCTCGCCGAGGGCCCACAGGATCACCACCTTCCACTTGCCGCCGATCACGTCCATCGCCGCGTCGACCCCGCACACGTACGCCCCCGGCCGCCGTGCCGTCCCCATCGCCGTCCCCCGTCCCGGTCCGCTGCCTGCATGCTTTCCGCCGGGTAACCGCCCACTTCGAAGTGGGTACTTGAGCGGCCGTGCGTCCCGGCGGAGTCTTCTCACCATGACTGACAAGGCATCCACCTCCCGTATTCCGCTCACCGTCCTGGGCGCCGGTGCCATGGGCGCCGCCCTCGCCCGCGCCTGGCTCGCCGCCGGCCATCCCGTGACCGTCTGGAACCGCACCCCGGCCCGCGCCGAGGCCCTCGCCGCCGACGGCGCCGGCGTCGCCGCGAGCGCGGCCGAGGCGGTCGCCGCGAGCCGCCTGGTGATCGTCTGCCTGCTCGACGACGCCTCGGTCGGCGAGGCCCTCGACGGGGTCGCCCTGGGCGGGCGGGACCTGGTGAACCTGACCACCGGGACGCCCGCCGAGGGCCGGGCCCGCGCCGCCTGGGCGACGGCGCGCGGAGCCCGCTTCCTGGACGGCGGGATCATGGCCGTACCGCCGATGATCGGGGACGCGGGCTCCGGCGGCTACGTCCTGTACAGCGGCTCCGGGGAGCTGTTCGAGGAGCACCGCGACACGCTCGCCGTTCCCACCGGGACCCGGTACGTCGGCGAGGACCCGGGCTTCGCCGCGCTGTACGACGTGGCCCTGCTGAGCGCGATGAGCGGCATGTTCGCCGGTGTCACGCACGCCTTCGCGCTGATCGGCCGCGAGGACGTCCCGCCGAAGGACTTCGCGCCCCTGCTCGCCGACTGGCTCACCGCGATGGCGCCCGCCGCGCACCAGGCCGCCGAGCGGCTGGAGAGCGGCGACCACGGCAAGGGCGTCGTGTCCAACCTCGCCATGCAGGTGGCGGGCAACGCGACGCTGCTGCGGACCGCCGGGGAACAGGGGGTGAGCGCCGAGCTGCTGACGCCGTACACGGACCTGATGGCGCGGTGGCTGGCCGAGGGGCACGGGGAGGAGGACCCGGCCGGGATGGTCGAGCTGCTGGATCTGCGGCGCGGCGAGGACGCCTGAGCGGGACCCGCCGGCGTCCGGCGCGTCGGGACCGTTGGACGGGGCGGACCGGGGTAAACGGTGCTGGCAGGTGGTCTTCACGTGCTGCCCGAGAGGCACGCTTCCCGGGAGGCACGTGGAGCACGAGAACACGAGAAAGCGGTGTCTTGCCATGACCGAATCCGGGGACGTCGTCGAACTCATCCTCCGGGACCACCGGAAGATGGAGGACCTCTTCCGTCTGATGCGCAGCGTCGAGGCCGACCGGGCGGCCGCCCTGCGCGAGTTCGCCGACCTGCTGATCGCGCACGCCCAGGCCGAGGAGGCCGAGGTCTACCCCGCCCTCAAGCGCTACAAGCACATCGACGACGAAGAGGTCGAGCACGGCGAACACGAACACGACGAGGGCAACGAGGCCCTCCTCGGTCTCCTGGAGGTCGAGGAGGTCGGTTCCGAGGAGTGGGACACGAAGCTGGAGGAGCTGGTGGAGGCCGTCACCCACCACGCCGACGAGGAGGAGCGCACCATCCTCAACGGCGCCCGCGAGAACGTCGCCATGGAGCGGCGCGAGGAACTGGGCGCGGCCTTCCGCGAGCAGCGCGAGCGGCTGCTGAAGTCCGGCTGCGGCGACATCGAGAACGTGCGTCGCCTCGTCCGTTCCTGACCTCCCGCCCGCGGCCCCCGCAGCGCCCGGGGGCCGCGGGGAGGGGAGGCCGGGCCGCGTCTAGGCCAGCCACTGCTCGTAGGCCAGGTTCGCGACCAGCGCGAAGACGACGGTCAGCAGGACGACCCGGACGAAGCCGCTGCCCTTCTTGAGGGCCGTGTGCGCGCCGAACATGCCGCCGGCGAGGTTGAAGACGGCCATCAGGGCGGCCAGCTGCCACAGGACGGCGCCCTGCCAGGCGAAGGTGGCGAGGGCGCCCGCGTTGGTGCAGCAGTTGACGATCTTGGCGGTGGCGGAGGCGGTCACCAGGTCCAGGTGGAGCAGGGCGGTGAGCGCCAGGACGAGGAAGGTGCCGGTGCCCGGGCCGACGAGACCGTCGTAGAAGCCGATGCCGAGCCCCCCGAGACCGATCGCGGCGAGGATCTGGCGGCGGGTGGCCGGGCCGGTGGCCGGGGCGGTGCCGAAGGCGGGGCGCAGGATCACGAACGCCGCGACCGCGAGCAGCACCACCATGATCACCGGCTTGAGCACCTCGGTGCTCATCCCGGCCGCGAAGAAGGCCCCGCCGGACGATCCGGCCAGCGCCGCCAGCCCGATGCGTACGGCGGTCCGGACGTCCACCGGGGCCTTGCGCGCGTAGGTCACCGCCGCGCCCGTGGTGCCGACGATGGCGACCGCCTTGTTGGTGCCCAGCGCGTGCGCGGCCGGGGTGCCGGCGGGCAGGCCGAGCAGCAGCGCCGGCAGCAGCAGGAGTCCGCCGCCGCCGACCACGGCGTCGATCCAGCCGGCCGCGAGGGCCGCCAGACACAGGAGGACGACCGTGGTCAGCGATATGTCGGGCATGATCGCGACCCTAAGGACGAGATGGATGTGGCGTCCATCAAGATGAGGGTCTTCTGAGGTTACCGGCCGGTCGGGCCGTCGGGGGGCGCCCGCCCGCCGGGCCGTCCCCTCACCCCCGGTCACCGCCGGCCACCCCCGCCACCGGCCGGCCGGCCCAGGTGACCGGTGGGCCCTCACACCCGCCCCGGGCCCCCGCTGAGGGCAGCGTTCCCGGTGGGTAACAGACGCGATGCCACCGGGTAACACCCGCACCGCACGCTCGGTGTCATGACCTCGAATACGCGTGTGGTGGTGATCGGCGCCGGCCTCGCGGGCGTGACGCTCGCCCGGCGGCTCGGTGAGCTCGGCACGCCCGCGCTGGTCGTCGGCGACGAGGAGCACCGCCCGTACAACCGGGTGCTGCTCGCGGAGGTGCTGGCCGGGCGGTACAGCCCCGAGGTGATCGCCCTGCCCGCGCCGGCCGGGCTGCTGCGCTCCCGGGTCACCGGCATCGACCGGACCGGACGGACGGTGCGGTGCGCCGACGGCTCGGTGATCGCCTACGACACGCTGGTGCTCGCCACCGGCTCCAACGCCGTACTGCCGCCCCTGCGCGGCCTCTTCACCCCGGGCCACCAGCTGCCCGAGGGCGTGCACGCCTTCCGCACCATGGACGACTGCCTGGGCCTGTCCAAGGCGGTACGGCCGGGGGTGCGGGCCGTCGTCATCGGGGGCGGGCTGCTCGGGGTCTCGGCCGCCCGCGCGCTGGCCGTGCGGGGTGCGCAGGTCGTCCTCGCCCAGCAGTCCGAGCGGCTCATGGAACGCCAGCTCGACCCGGCCGCCTCCGCGCTCGTGCGGCGGCACCTGGAGGACCTCGGCGTCGAGGTGCACACCGAGTGCCGGGTGCGGGACGTGCGCAGCGTCGGCGGGGCGGTGCGGTCGGTGGAGATGGCCGACGGGTACGCCCTCGGCGCCGACCTGGTCGTCCTCGCCTGCGGCGTCCGGCCCCGGGTGGGCCTCGCGCAGGCGGCGGGCCTGGAGATCGGCAAGGGCGTCCTCGTCGACGACGAGCTGCGCACCTCCGACCCGCACGTGCGGGCCGTCGGCGACTGCGCCGAGCACGCGGGACGCGTGTACGGACTGGCCGCGCCCGCCCTCGAACAGGCCGGCGTGCTGGCCGAACTGCTCGCCGGGAGCGGCACCGCCCGCTACACCGGCACCCGGTCCCTGACCCGGCTCACCCTCACCGGGCCGGACAGCCCCTTCGACCTCGCCGCGTTCGGCGAGACCGACCCCCGCCCCGGCGACGACGTCGTGCAGCTCGCCGACGCCACCCGGGGCACCTACCGCAAGGTCGTCGTCCGCGACGACCGCCTGGTCGGCGGGGTCCTGGTCGGCGAACTCGGCACCGTCGGCGCGCTCGCGCGCGCCTGGGAGGGAGCAGAGCCGCTCCCCTCCGACGGCGGCCCCCTGCTCCACCTGCTCACCAATGACGGAGGCTCCTGATGACCGCCACCCCGGGGCCCATCCCCACCATCGTGCTCGTCGGCCACGGCATGGTCGGCCAGCGCTTCCTCGAAGCACTCGCCGACCGCGGCCTGACCGCCACCCACCGCGTGGTCGTGCTCTGCGAGGAGCCGCGCCCCGCCTACGACCGCGTCGGACTCACCTCGTACTTCTCCGGGAAGACCCCGGAGGACCTGTCGATGACCGACATGGCCTTCATCGCCGAGCACGGCATCGAACTGCGCGTCGGCGACGCCGCGGAGAGCGTGGACCGGGACGCGCGCAAGGTGACCGCCCGCTCGGGTCTGGTCCTGGAGTACGACGTCCTGGTACTGGCCACCGGCTCCTACCCCTTCGTCCCGCCGGTCCCCGGCAAGGACGCCGAGGGCTGCTTCGTCTACCGGACGATCGAGGACCTCCTCGCGATCGAGGCGTACGCGAAGACCGCGACGACCGGCGCGGTGGTCGGCGGCGGGCTGCTCGGCCTGGAGGCGGCGGGCGCCCTGAAGGGACTCGGACTGACCTCGCACATCGTGGAGTTCGCCCCGCGCCTGATGCCGGTGCAGGTCGACGAGGGCGGCGGCGCGGCGCTGCTGCGCACCATCGAGGGCATGGGCCTGTCCGTCCACACGGGCGTGGGCACGCAGGAGATCGTGGTCGGCGAGGACGGCGCCGTCACCGGCATGAAGCTGTCCGACGGCTCCGAACTCGCCACCGACCTGGTGGTGTTCAGCGCCGGCGTCCGCCCCCGCGACCAGCTGGCCCGCGACTGCGGTCTCGCGGTGGGCGAGCGCGGCGGCATCAGCGTCGACGAGCAGTGCCGGACGGTGTCCGACCCGCACGTGTTCGCGATCGGCGAGTGCGCGCTGGCGGCCGACGGCCGGGTGTACGGGCTGGTGGCGCCCGGGTACGAGCAGGCCGAGACGGCCGCCGCGACCATCGCCTCCGACGACGCGGCGTTCACCGGCGCCGACCTGTCCACCAAGCTGAAGCTGCTCGGCGTGGACGTGGCGTCCTTCGGCGACGCGCACGGCGCCGCGGAGGACTGCCTGGACGTCGTCTACTCCGACTCCCGGGCCGGCCTCTACAAGAAGCTGGTCGTGGCCCGCGACGGCACGCTGCTCGGCGGCATCCTGATCGGCGACGCGGACGCGTACGGCACGCTGCGCGCCTTCACCGGCTCGGTCCCGCCGGTCTCCCCCGAGTCCCTGGTGCTGCCCGCCGGCGCCGGCGGCCCGGTCCAGCTGGGCCCGTCCGCGCTCCCCGACGAGGCGGTGATCTGCTCCTGCCACAACGTCAGCAAGGGCGCGGTCCGCGGCGCGGTGACCGACCACCAGTGCACCACCGTGCCCGAGGTGAAGAAGTGCACCAAGGCCGGTACCGGCTGCGGCTCCTGCCTCAAGGTGCTCGGCCAGCTGCTCACCGCCGAGCTGGAGGCGAGCGGCGTCGAGGTCGACAAGGGCCTGTGCGGCTGCTTCGCGCAGACCCGCGAGGAGCTGTACGAGATCGTCCACACCCTGCGGATCACCTCCTACCGCGAGCTCCTCGACCGGCACGGCCGCGAGGGCGCCCGGGGCGGTGACGGGTGCGAGGTGTGCAAGCCGACGGTCGGCTCGATCATCGCCTCCCTCGCCCCGGCGATCGGCGCGAGCGGCTATGTCCTGGAGGGCGAGCAGGCGGCCCTCCAGGACACCAACGACCACTTCCTGGCCAACCTCCAGCGCAACGGCTCGTACTCGGTCGTCCCGCGCATCCCGGGCGGTGAGATCGCCCCGGAGAAGTTGATCGTCATCGGTGAGATCGCCCGCGACTTCGGGCTCTACACGAAGATCACCGGCGGTCAGCGCATCGACATGTTCGGCGCCCGCGTCGAGCAGCTCCCGGTGATCTGGGCCCGGCTGGTGGACGCCGGCTTCGAGTCCGGGCACGCCTACGGGAAGTCGCTGCGCACGGTGAAGTCCTGCGTGGGGCAGACCTGGTGCCGCTACGGCGTCCAGGACTCCGTGCGCATGGCGATCGACCTGGAGCTGCGCTACCGGGGGCTCAGGTCGCCGCACAAGCTGAAGTCGGCGGTGTCGGGGTGCGCCCGCGAGTGCGCCGAGGCCCAGTCGAAGGACTTCGGCGTGATCGCCACCGCCAACGGCTGGAACCTGTACGTCGGCGGCAACGGCGGCGCCACCCCGCGCCACGCGGACCTGCTCGCGCAGGACCTCTCCGACGCCGAACTGGTCCGCCTGATCGACCGGTTCCTGATGTTCTACATCCGCACCGCCGACAAGCTGGAGCGCACCTCCACCTGGCTGGAGCGCATCCCGGGCGGCCTGGACCACGTACGGGACGTGGTCGTGCACGACTCGCTCGGCATCTGCGACGAGCTGGAGTCCCTGATGTCCGCCCACGTCTCGCACTACCGGGACGAGTGGGCCGAGACCATCAACGACCCCGAGAAGCTGGCCCGGTTCGTGTCCTTCGTGAACGCGCCCGACACCCCCGACCCGGTCGTGGGCTTCGTGCCCGAGCGCGACCAGATGAAGCCCGACCTGCCGCTGCTGGACATCGGCCTGCGGCGCACCGAGGAAGACCTCCTGGAAGGAAGCACCCGGCGATGACCCTGGCACCCGAGACGACCGACCTGAAGGTCCGGCTGCGGCTGACCGACGACTGGTTCACGGCCTGTGACCTCGGCGCCCTGCTCCCGGGCCGGGGCGTCGCGGCCCTGCTGCCGGACGGCGGACAGGTGGCCCTGTTCCGCGACCGGGGCGGCGAGCTGTACGCCATCGACAACCGCGACCCGTTCACCGGGGCGGCGGTCCTCTCCCGCGGCCTGACCGGCACCCACCAGGGCCGCCCGTTCGTCGCCTCCCCCCTGCTCAAGCAGCGCTTCGACCTGGCGACCGGGGAGTGCCTGGACGACGAGGCGGTACGGGTGGAGACGTACGAGGTGAAGGCGGCCTGAGGGACGAGGAGGGACCGGTCCGGTGGTGGTGAACCGCCGGGCCGGGTCCGGTCCCGAGGCGCCGCCCAGCCGTCACGGATTGTCCATGGACCGTCAACCGAGCTGCCCTAGGGTCCAAGCCGCACGCCCCGTCGCCGGCCGGCGACGGGGCCGGACCTGACACCCGGAGGCAGCAGTGGATCGTCGTACCCTCCTGCGCACGGCCGTCGTCGGCGGCTCGGCCGTCCTCGGCGGGACCCTGTGGCGCGGTGCCGCGTACGCCGCGCCCGCCCAGCCCGGCAGCGGCCCGTACGGGGCGCTCGGCGCGCCCGACGGCAACGGCGTCCGCCTGCCCGCCGGTTTCACCAGCAGGGTGATCGCCCGGTCCGGCCAGAAGGTCGCGGGCACCTCGTACACCTGGCACAGCGCACCGGACGGCGGCGCCTGTTACGCGGACGGCACCGGCTGGATCTACGTCTCCAACTCGGAGGTCAACCCCTCCGGCGGCGCGAGCGCGGTGCGGTTCTCGTCCACCGGCGCGATCACGTCCGCCTACCGGGTGCTCTCCGGCACCCGGCAGAACTGCGCGGGCGGCAGGACCCCCTGGAACACCTGGCTGTCCTGCGAGGAGGTGGACCGCGGCTACGTCTACGAGACCGACCCGTGGGGCGTGAAGGCCGCGGTGCGGCGGGACGCCATGGGCCGCTTCAAGCACGAGGCGGCGGCGGCCGACCCGGTGCGCAAGGTCGTGTACCTGACCGAGGACGTGACCGACGGCTGCTTCTACCGCTTCCGCCCGACGACCTGGGGCGACCTGTCCTCCGGCACCCTGGAGGTGCTGGTCGCGGGCTCGGCCACCAGCGGGCCCGTGACCTGGGCGCGGGTCCCCGACCCGTCCGGCGCCACGGCCACCCGCAACCAGGTCTCCGGCGCCAAGCGCTTCAACGGCGGCGAGGGCTGCTACTACGCGGACGACACCTGCTGGTTCACCACCAAGGGCGACAACCGCGTCTGGCAGTACGACGCCGCCGCCCAGACCATCGAACTGGCCTACGACGACTCCCTGGTGACCTCCGGCACCGCCCCGCTGACCGGCGTGGACAACGTCACCGGCAGCTCCTCGGGCGACCTGTTCGTCGCGGAGGACGGCGGCACCATGGAGATCTGCGTGATCACGCCGAACGACGTGATCGCCCCCTTCCTGCGCGTCGACGGGCAGTCCGGCTCGGAGATCACCGGTCCGGCGTTCTCGCCCGACGGCACGCGGCTGTACTTCTCCAGCCAGCGGGGGACGAGCGGGAGTTCGTCCGGCGGCATCACGTACGAGGTGCGCGGGCCGTTCCGGGCCTAGGTGTATTGCTGGTGTGTTGATCACGAGCGTTGTCGACGCCGGCGGGCTTGATCATGGCGAAGACCTCCGGTGTGGCGGAGCTGTCCAGGACTGACCGCACGGAGGTCTTCGTGTCCCCCCGTAATGCCCGACTCGCCGACCCGGTCGTCCCGGCGTGCGCCCTCGGCCGGTTCCCGCAGCCGCCGTAGGCGGGGTCAGGCCTCGAGCGCCTCGTACGTGACGCCCGTCAGCCGCTCGGAGGCGGCCCACAGCCGCTCCCCCATCGCGTCGTCGGTGGTCCAGGAGGCCCGCCAGGAGGGTGCCGGCGCCCCGCGCCACATCGCGAAGGACGGGCCGGTGAAGGAGTCGGCGGGAACACCGGGCGCGGTCGCCGCGTACAGGACGGGCAGTGCGCCGGCCTCGGCGGGCTGGGCGACGACCCGGTTGGCGAGCAGCATCAGTCCTTCGGCGATCCGGCGCCCCTCGGCCCGGGGTCCGGCGGTCTGGAGGCCGGTCTCCGCGTACCCGGGATGGGCGGCGACCGCGCGCACGTCCGCGGCACCGTCCCGTGCCGCGAGCCGCCGCGCCAGCTCGTGCGTGAAGAGCAGGTTGGCGGACTTCGAGCGGGCGTAGGCGGTCCAGCGCCCGTAGCGGCGTACGTTGTTGAGGTCGCGCGGATCGACCTTGGCCAGCGCGTGCAGCATGCTGGAGACGGTCACGATCCTGGCGCCCGGCGTGGCGAGCAGGACGGGCAGCAGCAACCCGGTGAGGGCGAAGTGGCCCAGGTGGTTGACGCCGAACTGCGTCTCGAAGCCGTCCGCCGTCGTCCCGTAGGGCAGGGCCATCACCCCGGCGTTGTTGACGAGCAGATCGACCCGCTCGTACGGCAGTCCGTGCGCGAACTCCCGCACGGAGGCCAGGTCCCCGAGGTCCAGGCGCGCCAGTTCCACGGCGGCGTCCGGCACCTCACCGCGCAGGCGCTCGACGGCCGCGCTCCCGCGCCCCTCGTCGCGGCAGGCGAGCACCACGGACGCCCCCTTGCGGGCGAGCTCCCGGGCCACCACGTGGCCGAGGCCGCCGTTGCCCCCGGTGACCACGGCGACGCGCCCGTCCTGGCCGGGGATGTCGCCCACGTTCCAGCCGGTCATCAGCGGCTCCTTCCCAGGTCCGGACCCTGCTTACCGTACGCGCCCCGCGGCTGGGAGCGGAGAGCTACCGTCCGGTCACGTCACGTTCGCATCACGAGTCCTTCATATCGCCACCACACCCAGTGCCCCTCAATAGCTTCGTCACCTCATATCCACCCATCCACACCATTCCCGGGACTCCTGATGAAGCTGCTCCGCAAGCCCGCCGCCGTGGCCCTCGCCGCGCTGGCGCTGGCCGCCCTGCCGACCGCCGCCCAGGCGCACGAGGGCGCCCACCCGTTCGAGAACTGCACCGAGGCGTACGAGAACGGCTACGCGAACATCGCCGAGGGCGACCCGCACTACGGCGAGCACCTGGACCGCGACAAGGACGGCGTCGGCTGCGACAAGCCGCCCGCGGACTTCGTGCCCGCCGAGGACGAGGAGACCGACGACGGTGCGGGCTCCGGGGACGAGGAGGGCTCCGGGAGCGGCGAGGCCCAGGGCGAGGAGGCGGCCGGGCAGCAGGGCACCGACCTGGCCGAGACCGGCGGCGACGACAGCACGCCGTACCTGGCGGCGGGCGGCGCGGTGGTCGTGCTGGCCGGCGGCGGACTGCTGCTGGCCGTGCGCCGGCGCCGGGGCGACGGCACGGCCTGACCCGGCGGACCCCGGCGGACCCCAACGGACTCCGGCGGACCCCGACGGACTCCCGGCAGACCCGCCGGTCTCACGGCGTCCCGGCCGCGGTTCAGCGGCGGGGCGCCGGCGTCTTCAGGCTGAACGCGGCGCTGCTCAGCCAGCGCCGGGCGGCCCGGGCCACCGGACGCTCGACGAACCGCTGCACGACGTAGGAGATCGCGACCAGGGCCGCCACGGTGATCCCGACCATGACCCAGGGATCGGCGCGGTCGCCGAAGCGGTTCAGGACGTTCACGCCGATGGCGTCGTGCAGCAGGTACAGCGGGAAGGTCAGCGTGCCCGCGACGGACAGTCCCCGCCAGCGGATCCGGCTGGTCCAGCCGAGGGCGACGGCGGCGATCAGCAGGAAGAAGACCGTGATCACCAGGACCAGCCAGCCGCGCCCCGGCGACCAGGAGTCCCAGTTGAGGCGGCCCCCGTCGGGCGTCAGCAGGTAGTGCAGCGCCACCAGCCACGACATGGCGACGATGCCCCACAGCAGCGGTGTCGGCCGGTAGCGGTACATGAGGTAGAAGGCCATGCCCGCGATGAAGTACGGGGCGGACGGCGGATTGACCAGCAGCGTGAACAGCCGCATGTCGGCGGCGGGCGCCAGCACCGCGGCGACCGTCCAGACCCCGCAGTAGATCACCACCCGCTGGTAGGTCAGCCCCTTCCACACCACGACCGCGAAGGTGAGGTAGAAGCAGAGCTCGGGCCAGAGCGTCCAGTAGACGGAGTCGAGGTTCTCGACCCCGAGCGGGGTCTGCAGCATCGTCAGGTTGGCGAACAGCACCCGGGGGTGCGGGTGTCCGAACGGGTTGTCGGCGAAGTAGACCACGCACGCCGTGATCGCGATCGCCGCCCAGTACATCGGGTACAGCCGGGTGACGCGCGAGATGAAGAAGTCGCGCGGGGTGCGGCCCCACGCGCTCATGCAGATGACGAACCCGCTGATCAGGAAGAAGAGTTCGACGCCGAGCCGGCCGAAGGCGAAGTAGCCGTGCGCCTGGGGGAAGACCTCGTCGACGGGACGGTCCCAGATGGTCTGCATCGTGGCGGGCACCTGGCCGACGAAGTGGAAGAGGACCACGGAGAGGGCCGCCAGGAACCGCAGTCCGTCGAGCGCCGCGAGCCGGTCCCTGCGGACGGCGGGCCCGGCCTCCGGCACCCTCGCCTCGGCGGCGGTCCGTGGCCCCGGCACACCGGAGCCGGCTCTCTCCCCCTGCCCGCGTGGTGCGGTCGTGCCGGCCGGTTCCCTGTGCTCCGTCTGGGTCATCCAACCACCGTTCCGGTGTCGGCCCCTGTCCACTGTCAGGGCTCTCAAACATTGCTGACAGGTTGCTGCTGCTCAACGCACAGGAGTTCACACCATCGATCACGTCACAAAAGGCGGCACCCCCCGCACAGGGGTGCCGCCTCTTTTCCGTGATCCGGAGCCGCCGCCGATCGGTGAGGGTGGTCGGGTGACAGACGGCGGCTCCGGGGTCCTCGCCCCGCGGTGCCCACCGGGGTCCGTGCCCCGGTGGGGGCCGGCGGGGTCGTCGCCGGTCGGGGCCTGCGGGGTCTAGCGGTGGTCGCTGCCCTTCGACCGCGATGCCGCCCGGCCGGCCTCCAGCCGGGCCACCGGGATCCGGAACGGGGAGCAGGAGACGTAGTCCAGACCCACCTCGTGGAAGAAGTGGACCGACTCCGGGTCGCCGCCGTGCTCACCGCAGACGCCGAGCTTCAGGTCGGGGCGGGTGGCGCGGCCGGCCTTCGCGGCGGCGGCGACCAGGGAGCCGACGCCGTCCTTGTCGATCGTCTCGAACGGGGAGACGCCGAAGATGCCCTTCTCCAGGTAGGCCGTGAAGAAGCTGGCCTCGACGTCGTCGCGGCTGAAGCCCCACACGGTCTGGGTCAGGTCGTTGGTGCCGAAGGAGAAGAACTCCGCGGCCTCGGCGATCTGCCCGGCGGTCAGCGCGGCGCGCGGCAGCTCGATCATCGTGCCGATGGACAGCTTCAGCCTGGCGCCCGTGGCCGCCTCGACCTCGGCGATGACCTGGTCGGCCTCGTCACGGACGATCTCCAGCTCCTGGACGGTGCCGACCAGCGGGATCATGATCTCGGCCCGTGGGTCGCCCTTGGCCGCCCTGCGCTCGGCCGCGGCTTCGGCGATGGCCCGCACCTGCATGGTGAACAGGCCGGGGATGACCAGGCCCAGACGCACGCCGCGCAGGCCCAGCATCGGGTTCTGCTCGTGCAGGCGGTGCACGGCCTGGAGGAGGCGCAGCTCGTTCTCGTGCGGCTCCTGGCGGGACTCTGCGAGCGCGACGCGGACCGACAGCTCGGTGATGTCGGGCAGGAACTCGTGCAGCGGCGGGTCCAGCAGGCGGACCGTGACCGGCAGGCCGTCCATCGCCTCGAAGAGCTCGACGAAGTCCTGCTTCTGGAGCGGGAGCAGCTCCTTCAGGGACTCCTCGCGCTCGGTCTCGGTGTCGGCCAGGATCAGCCGCTCCACCAGCTCGCGCCGGTCACCGAGGAACATGTGCTCGGTGCGGCACAGGCCGATGCCCTGGGCGCCGAAGCGGCGGGCGCGCAGCGCGTCCTCGGCGTTGTCGGCGTTGGCCCGCACCCGCAGCCGGCGCTTGCGGTCGGCGAAGGCCATGATGCGGTGCACGGCCTCGACCAGCTCGTCGGCGTCCTCGGCGCCCGCGTGCATGCGGCCCTCGAAGTACTCGACGACCGGCGACGGCACGACGGGGACCTCGCCCAGGTAGACCTTGCCGGAGGAGCCGTCGATGGAGATCACGTCGCCCTCCTCGACGACGTGGCCGCCGGGGACGGTCATGCGGCGGCGCTTGGTGTCGACCTCCAGCTCCTCGGCGCCGCAGACACAGGTCTTGCCCATGCCGCGCGCGACCACGGCCGCGTGGGAGGTCTTGCCGCCGCGCGAGGTCAGGATGCCCTCGGCGGCGATCATGCCGTCCAGGTCGTCGGGGTTGGTCTCGCGGCGCACCAGGATGACCTTCTCGCCGGACCGGGACCACTTCACCGCGGTGTACGAGTCGAAGACCGCCTTGCCGACCGCCGCGCCCGGCGAGGCCGCGATGCCCCGGCCGACCTTCTCCACCTTCGCGTCGTCGTCGAAGCGCGGGAACATCAGCTGGGCCAGCTGGGCGCCGTTGACGCGCTGGAGCGCCTCGGCCTCGTCGATCAGCCCCTGGTCGACGAGCTGGGTGGCGATGCGGAAGGCCGCACCCGCGGTGCGCTTGCCGACGCGGGTCTGGAGCATCCACAGCTGGCCGCGCTCGATGGTGAACTCGATGTCGCAGAGGTCCAGGTAGTGGTTCTCCAGCGTCTCCATGATCTGCATCAGCTGGTCGTACGACTTCTTGTCGATCTGCTCCAGCTCCGCCAGCGCGACGGTGTTGCGGATACCCGCGACGACGTCCTCGCCCTGGGCGTTCTGGAGGTAGTCGCCGTAGACGCCCTGGTGGCCGGAGGCGGGGTCGCGGGTGAAGGCGACGCCGGTGCCGGAGTCGGGTCCCAGGTTGCCGAAGACCATGGAGCAGACGTTGACGGCGGTGCCGAGGTCGTGCGGGATGCGTTCCTGGCGGCGGTAGAGCTTGGCGCGCTCGCCGTTCCAGGAGTCGAAGACGGCCTTGATGGCGAGGTCCATCTGCTCGCGCGGGTCCTGCGGGAAGTCCCGGCCGGCCTCGGTCTTGACGATCTTCTTGAACTTGGTGACGAGCTTCTTGAGGTCGGCCGCCTCCAGCTCGGTGTCGACGGTGACCTTCTTGGCCGCCTTCGCCGCCTCCAGCGCCTCCTCGAAGAGGTCGCCGTCGACGCCGAGGACGGTCTTGCCGAACATCTGGATCAGGCGCCGGTAGGAGTCCCAGGCGAAGCGTTCGTCCCCGGCCTGCTGGGCCAGGCCCTGCACCGACTTGTCGGAGAGGCCGATGTTGAGGACCGTGTCCATCATGCCGGGCATGGAGAACTTCGCTCCGGAGCGGACCGACACGAGGAGGGGGTCGTCGGCCTGGCCGAGCTTCTTGCCCATCTTCTCCTCGAGGGCGTCGAGGTGCGCACTCACCTCGTCACGCAGTGCCGCCGGCTCCTCGCCGCTGTCGAGGTAGGTCTTGCAGGCCTCGGTGGTGATGGTGAAGCCGGGAGGGACCGGAAGACCCAGGTTGGTCATCTCGGCGAGGTTCGCGCCCTTGCCGCCGAGGAGGTCCTTGAGGTCCTTGTTGCCCTCGGTGAAGTCGTAAACGAACTTCGGTGCGTTCGTTACCTGGAGATCTTTGTTTTCCGACACGGGTCTCGACTCCTCGAGGACGCGGTGGCTGCCCTGACGGCGAGGAATGTACCCAGATCAAAGGCACCTGGGTACGTCCACTTGCGCGTCATGCGCCTGTAACCACCCGTCCGCCAGCGGATCGAAAGTCAAGGCTTGGCAAGCGACCTGCCGTCAGTGTTTTCACTTCTTGAACGAACGACTCCTCAAAAGCGCCACCTCTCGCTCACCTGAGCAAGCTTGTCCACGTTTGAGTTCGATCGATGAACGATCAAGGTATGGCACTCAGTGCCACTCCTTCCAGAAGTGGAATAGCTCAAGATCCGCTCATCTGAGCGCTACCTCTATCAGAGGTGGCGAGAATCACGCTGCCACAGGCCGTCGGATTTCACCATGCGGACCGGTGAACGGACCGCTCGCGGCGGACGTACGAGTGGTCGGCGGACCCGGCCCCCTCGCCGGGTCCGCCGACCACCGCGTTTCGCACGGAAGGACCTCCGGGTGCCCGTCTCCACACGCTTCGGCCAGTCACCGCCCCCGGCCGGCGAGCCACCCGAACGGGACACCCGGGCCGAGGAACCCGCCGCGGTCGGCGGGCGCGAGGGTGGCGGCGAGACCGAGGGCCCGGGCGAGCCCGACGAGTCGGCCGAGCCCGACCTCGTCGAGCCCGAGGACCCCGGGGAGCCCATAGGCGGGCCGGAGACGTCGGCACCCGAGGACGCCGCGGTGCCGAGGGAGGCGCCGGGTCCGGACGACGAGACCCCGGTAGGGGCCGAGGGGCCGAGACCGGAGGAGACCCCGGCATCCAGTGCCGTTTCCACCGTTTCTGCCGTTTCTGCCGCACCCACCGTCCCGGCCGCTCCCGCCGGGGCCCCCGGTGACCGGCCGGGCCCACCCGACGGCGCCCCGCGCGCCCCGAGCACCCTGCGCACCCGCCTCAGCCGGCTCAGCCGCCTCACCCGGCGGCGCGCCCGGCGCACTCGGCACCCGCGTCTCGCGCTCGCCGTCCGCCGGACCACGACCGTCCTCGCCGCCGTCCTGGTGCTCGGGGCGCTGCTGCTGCCGAACAGCTTCGTCGCCCTGGAGCCGAACCGGTTCGCGCGGATACCGGCGGAGGCGGTCATCGGGACGGTGCTGCTGCTCTGCCTGCCGCGCGTGCCGAGGCTGGCGCTGGCGGCGCTCTTCGGCACCGGCCTCGGCGTGCTGACCGTGCTGAACCTGCTCGACATGGGCTTCACCGAGTACCTCGGCCGGGGCTTCAACGTCGTCCTGGACTGGGGCCTGCTGGACGACGCCCAGTCGTACGTGGCGGACTCGATGGGAGGGGCGGCGGCGACCTGGGCCGCCGTGGGCGCGGTGGGGGGCGCCACGCTGCTGCTGGTACTCATGGCGCTGGCCGTGGTCCGGCTCGGCGAGCTGCTCGCCGCGCACCGGGAGCGGGCGGCCCGGGGCGCGCTGCTGGCGGCCACCGTGTGGATGACCTGCGCGGCGCTGGGCGTGCAGACCTTCGGCGTGCCGGTCGCCACCAGGAGTGCCTCCGGGGCGCTGGAGGCGCAGGCCCACCGGGTGGTGGACACGCTGCGGGACGAGGCGGCGTTCGCGAAGGAGGCGAAGGCGGACCGGTTCGGCGCCACGCCCGCCGAGCAGCTGGTGCCGGACCTGCGCGGGAAGGACGTCATCTTCACGTTCATCGAGAGCTACGGCCGCAGCGCCATCGAGGACCCGGTGATGGCGCCCGGCGTC
Organism: Streptomyces ambofaciens ATCC 23877; assembly: GCF_001267885.1. Taxonomy (NCBI): domain Bacteria; kingdom Bacillati; phylum Actinomycetota; class Actinomycetes; order Kitasatosporales; family Streptomycetaceae; genus Streptomyces; species Streptomyces ambofaciens. The sequence continues at coordinate 2,663,979 of NZ_CP012382.1, forward strand.
GGGCGGGCGCTGGACAGCGGCACGGAGGCGCTGGCCGGCGCCGGTTTCCGGGCCCGGAGCGGCTGGCTGACCTCGGCGACGTACGGCGGCAGCAGCTGGCTCGGCCACTCCACCTTCCTGTCGGGCCTGTGGGTCGACAACCAGCAGCGCTACCGCACCGTGACCGCGGGCGACCACCTCACCCTCACCAAGGCGTTCGCGAAGACCGGCGACTGGGACACGGTCGGCGTCATGCCGGGCGTCCAGAAGGCCTGGCCGGAGGCCGAGTGGTACGGCCTCGACAAGGTCTACGACGCCTTCGACGTCGGCTACGAGGGTCCGAAGTTCAGCTGGTCGACCATGCCCGACCAGTACGCGCTGGAGGCCTTCCAGCGTCTGGAGCACGGCAGGGAACGCGACCGGCCGCTGATGGCGGAGATCATCCTGACCTCCAGCCACCAGCCGTGGGCCCCCATACCCCGGATGGTCGGCTGGGACGAGATCGGCGACGGTTCGGTCTTCGACGGCATCGAGGCGTCGGGCGAGAAGGCCGCGGACGTCATCGCCGATCCCACCCGCTCCAAGGAGGAGTACGGCAAGTCGGTCGAGTACTCGGTCACCAGCCTCACCCGGTGGCTGGAGCGCTACGGCACGGACGACACCGTCCTCGTCTTCCTCGGCGACCACCAGCCGCTCGCCCGCGTCAGCGGGAACGGGGCGAGCCGGGACGTCCCGGTCTCGGTCGTCGCCAAGGACCCGAAGGTGCTCGACGCGATCGACGACTGGAACTGGACGCAGGGGCTGAAGCCCGCCGAGGACGCCCCGGTGTGGCGGATGAGCTCCTTCCGCGACCGCTTCCTGACGGCGTACGGCTCCACATCGCACCCCACGAAGGGCTGACCGGGGGCCGGTCAGCCGGAGGGCGATCAACCGGGGGGCGATCAACCGGGGGGCGGTCAACCGGGGAGGCGGTCAACCGGGAGGCGGTCAGCCGGAGGACGGTCAGCCGGGGAGGCGGTCAGCCGGAGGGCGGTCAACCGGAGGGCTGTCAGCCGGGGCCCGGTCAGCCGCCGGAGGTGTCCAGCTCCGCGTCCTCGCCGATCCCCGCGCAGTCGTACGGGTCCTTCAGCCAGCCGTCCGGCAGGACCACCCGGTTGTTGCCGGACGTACGGCCGCGCGGGCCGTCGGCGCCGGTGGGCCAGGGCTGGTCGAGGTCGAGTTCGTCCAGGCCGGCGCGGAGCGCCTCCAGCGAGGAGGTGATCGCGAGCCGCTTGCGCATCTCCGAACCGACGGCGAAACCCTTGAGATACCAGGCGACGTGCTTGCGGAAGTCGATGACGCCGCGCGCCTCGTCGCCGATCCACTCGCCGAGCAGGGTGGCGTGCCGGACCATCACGTCGGCGACCTCGCGCAGGGTGGGCCGCACATAGGTGTCGGTGCGGCCCTCGAAGGCGGCGACCAGGTCGGCGAAGAGCCACGGCCGCCCCAGGCACCCGCGCCCGACCACGACCCCGTCGCAGCCCGTCTCCCGGACCATCCGCAGCGCGTCCTCGGCGGTCCAGATGTCGCCGTTGCCGAGCACGGGGATCTCCGGGACGTGCTCCTTCAGGCGGGCGATGGCGTCCCAGTCGGCGGTGCCGCCGTAGTGCTGGGCGGTGGTGCGGCCGTGCAGGGCGATGGCGGTCACGCCCTCCTCTACGGCGATGCGGCCGGCGTCGAGGAAGGTGAGGTGGTCGTCGTCGATGCCCTTGCGCATCTTCATGGTGACGGGCAGGTCGCCGGCGCCGGTCACGGCCTCGCGGACGATGGCCCGCAGCAGGTTCCGCTTGTACGGGAGGGCCGAGCCGCCGCCCTTGCGGGTCACCTTGGGGACGGGACAGCCGAAGTTCAGGTCGATGTGGTCGGCGAGGCCCTCCTCCGCGATCATGCGGACGGCCTTGCCGACGGTCACCGGATCGACGCCGTAGAGCTGGATCGAGCGCGGCGTCTCGGTCGCGTCGAAGTGGATCAGCTGCATGGTCTTCTCGTTGCGCTCGACCAGCGCCCGAGTCGTGATCATCTCGCTGACGAACAGGCCCTTGCCCCCGCTGAACTCCCGGCACAGCGTGCGGAAGGGCGCGTTGGTGATCCCGGCCATCGGCGCCAGCACCACGGGCGGCGCGACGGTGTGCGGGCCGACCTGCAACGGCCGGGTGACGGTGCTGGGAGCGGGCGCGGTGGGCGTGGACATTCCTCCATTGTCCCGTACGCGAGGCGGTGCTCGCCGCGCCTGTGGACGAAGACCGTGTATGGGTCATTAGTTAGCCGCACTATCGACATGCGCGTACGATGCGACCCATGCCCGAGCTCACCCACCGCCGACGTCTGCTCGTGCTCGCCATCTGCTGCATGAGCCTGCTGATCGTGAGCATCGACAACACGATCCTCAACGTGGCCCTGCCGGCCGTGCAGCGCGATCTCCGTGCGAGCACCTCGGGGCTCCAGTGGGCCGTCGACGCCTACACGCTGGTGCTGGCCGCGCTGCTGATGCTCGCCGGTTCCACGGCCGACCGGATCGGCCGCAAGCGGGTCTTCATGACGGGCCTGGTCGTCTTCACCCTCGGCTCGCTGCTGTGCTCGCTGGCGCCGGACCTGTCCTCGCTGGTCGTCTTCCGGATGATGCAGGCGGTGGGCGGTTCGATGCTCAACCCGGTGGCCATGTCGATCATCACCAACACCTTCACCGACCCGCGCGAGCGCGCCCGCGCCATCGGTGTCTGGGGCGCGGTCGTCGGCATCTCCATGGCCGCCGGTCCGCTGGTGGGCGGGGTGCTCGTGGAGTCGGTCGGCTGGCGCTCGATCTTCTGGGTCAACCTGCCGGTGGGCCTGGCGGCCCTGCTGCTCACCCTGCGCTTCGTCCCCGAGTCCCGCGCGCCGAGGGCCCGCCGCCCGGACCCGCTGGGCCAGCTGATGGTGATCGTGCTGTTCGGCTCGCTGACGTACGCGATCATCGAGGCGCCGGGCGCCGGTCTCGCGAGGGTGCTGCCGTTCGCCGTGGTGGCCCTCGCCGCACTGCTGGGTCTCCTCTGGTACGAACCCCGCCGCGCCGAGCCCCTGATCGACCTGCGCTTCTTCCGGTCGGCACCCTTCAGCGGGGCCACCGTGACGGCGGTCACCGCCTTCGCCGCGCTGGGCGGGTTCCTGTTCCTGTCCACGTTGTACCTGCAGAACGTGCGCGGACTGAGCGCCCTGCACGCCGGGCTGTGGATGCTGCCGATGGCCGTGCCGACCTTCCTGTGCGCCCCGCTGTCCGGACGGCTGGTCGGCAGCCGGGGGCCGCGGCTGCCCCTGATGATCGCGGGCGGCGCGCTGACCGTGAGCGGGGTGCTGTTCGCCGCCTTCGAGGCCGAGACCTCGAACATCACCCTCTTCATCGGCTACGCCCTGTTCGGCGTGGGCTTCGGCTTCGTCAACGCGCCCATCACCAACACCGCGGTCTCCGGCATGCCGCGCGCCCAGGCCGGGGTCGCCGCCGCCGTCGCCTCCACCAGCCGCCAGCTGGGCCAGACCCTGGGCGTGGCGGTGATCGGCGCGGTGCTGGCGGCGGGCGTGGGCACGTCGTCGTACGGCGACACCTTCGTCGCCGCGGCCCGCCCCGGCTGGTGGATCCTGGCCGCCTGCGGCCTGTCGGTCCTCGTCCTCGGCGCCGTGACGAACGGCCGCTGGGCCCACCGCACGGCGGAACGAGCCGCCGAGCGCCTGGAATCCCCGGAGCCACAGAAGACGACACGCTCCCCGGCGTGACCGACCCGGTCGACCACCGCACCACCGAATCCGCGCGGCCACCCCACCCACCCGCGCTCGACACACCCCCGGCACCACATCGGAAAGGGGCGCGGGGAACTGCGCGAACACCCCCACCCACCCGCACCCGACACACCGCCGCACCACCCCCACAAGGGCCGCGGGGAACTGCGCGAACCCCCCGCACCGCCCCGCGCAGGGCCGTCACCCGAAGGCGCCCCGCGCCACCCCCGGCATCCGCTCCGTCACCTTCGGCCAGTACTTCACGATCGCCTCCTCCACCCGCGGCAGCGCCCGCTGCCCCGCCAGTGCCAGGGCGATCGCCGCGGCCACGCCCGCCCAGGCGACGGGCCCCAGCGGGGTGCAGCCGAAGAGCTGGCTGGCGCCCGGCGTCTGCACCAGGGCGACCAGCGCGGCGGCGGAGCCCAGCGACGTGACCTGGACCAGGCGGCTGCCGCGGCGGTCGGCCAGGGTCTGGGCGAGCTGGGTGCCGACCACGGCGCACAGGGCCATCGTCGTGGAGCGGCGCCCGGTGCCCGGCGTGAACCGGCCCAGGAGCCAGGCGGCGGTCGCGCCGAGTGCCGTGGTCAGGGCCCGGTGCCGGATCTGACGGATCAGGGGCTCGCCCAGCACCGCCGCACCGAGCGGCGTCCCCGCGTCGTCCTCCTCCTGCTGGGCGTCCCCCGTCTCCGTGACCGCCACGGCCATCGCGGGGAACAGGTCCGTGAACAGGTTGACCAGCAGCATCTGCCGCGTGGACAGCGGAGCGGAGCCGCCGAGGACGGTGCCGAGGATGCCGAAGCCGACCTCGCCCGCGTTGCCGCCGATCAGGATGGCGATGGCGTCGGCGACGCTGCGCCACAGCGCCCGGCCCTCCCGTACCGCCTCCACCAGGACCAGCAGGTCGTCGCCGGTGACGACCAGGTCGGCGGCGTTGCGGGCGGCGGCCGAGCCACGGGCGCTGATGCCGACGCCGATGTCGGCCGCGCGGATCGCGGCGGCGTCGTTGGCACCGTCGCCGACCATGCCGACGACCCGTCCGGCGTCCCGCAGCGACTCGACGACCTGGAGCTTCTGCTCCGGCGCCACCCTGGCCACGACGTCCGCGTCCCGCAGCATCCGTGACCGCGCCGTGCGGTCCGCGGCGGCCAGTTCGTCCCCGGTGACCACGACGGCGTCCTCGGGCCAGCCCAGCTCCACGGCGATGGCGTGGGCGGTCTGCGGATGGTCGCCGGTCAGCACCACGGGCCGTACGCCCGCCTCGCGCAGCCCGTGCACCAGCGCCGGGGACGTCTCGCGCGGGACGTCGGACAGCCCGAGCATCCCCGTGAACTCCAGCCCCTCCGGCTCCTGTTCGAGGACGTCGGCGGCCTTCTCCCCCTTGCGCAGCGGCCGGCTGGCCACCGCGATGATGCGCAGTCCGTCGCGGGCCATCCCGTGCGCCACCTCCGTGACGTACGAGGGCAGGTCCGCGCAGGCGGGCAGCACGGTCTCCGGTGCGCCCTTGACCACGAGCACCGGCGCTCCGTCGCCGTCCCGTCCGACGGCGGCGGCGTAGCCGCGGGAGGTCTCGAAGGGCAGGCCCTCCTCCTGCGTCCACCGCGGGTCGTCACCGGCGGCGTCGAGGACGGCCTCGTCGGTGGCGTGCGTGGGGCGGGCGCCGTCGCCGTTCAGGCGGGGGCAGGCGCGCGCGGCGATCCGCAGGGCGTCGGCGGCGTCCGGGTCGCCCGCCTTGCGGACCGTGCCGTCGGCGCCCGCGACCCGCGTCAGCCGCAGCTTGTTCTCGGTGAGCGTGCCCGTCTTGTCGAAGCAGATGGTGTCCATCCGGCCCAGCGCCTCCAGCGTGCGCGGGGTCCGCACGAGGACGCCGTGGCGGCTGAGCCGGCGGGCCGCCGCCAGCTGCGCCACCGTCGCCACCAGCGGCAGCCCCTCGGGCACCGCGGCCACCGCCACCGACACGCCGCCGGCGACGGCCTGCCGGATCGGCGTCCCGCGCAGCAGCGAGAGGCCGGTCACCGCGGCCCCGCCCGCCAGGGTCAGCGGCAGCGCCTTGCGGGTCAGCTCCTGGAGCCGGGCCTGCACTCCGGCCGCCGACGGCGTACGGGCGGCCAGCGAGACCGCCCGGGCGGACTCGGTGTGCTCCCCCGTGTCCACGACGACGGCCTGGGCGCGGCCGGCCACCACGGTCGTGCCCTCGAAGACCATGCAGTGCCGCTCGGCCACCGGGGCGTTCGTCACCGGGTCCACGCGCTTGTCGACCGGCAGTGACTCACCGGTGAGGGACGACTCGTCGATCTCCAGGCCGTCCTCCCACAGGAGCCGGGCGTCGGCGGGCACGACGTCGTCCGCCTTGAGCTCGATGATCTGCCCCGTACGGAGTTTGGCGGCGTCCACGACCCGTGGCTCGGCCGTCGGATCGTGGGTCTCCTTCTCGGCGACCCGCGCCTTCTGCTTCTGCTGCGCGAGCAGCCCGGACAGCGCCCGCTCGGCGCGCAGCCGCTGGAAGCCGCCGACCAGCGCGTTCAGGTCGAGCGCGCCGACGACCAGCAGGGCGTCCATGACGGAGCCGAGGATCGCCTCGGCCGCCGAGCCGACCGCGAGCACCGGGGTGAGCGGGTCGTCCAGCTCGCCCCGTACGGCCTGGCCCAGCTCCCATGTCCACTTCACCGGCGCGAGGACGGGGACGCGGCCCGCCCGGTCGGCCACCGCGTGCATCCTGGCCGTCAGCTGTTCGGCGAGGGTCGGTTCCGGCTCCTTCTCCCGGTCCAGCCGTTCCCGTACGGCCGCGGGGTCCAGCGTGTGCCACGCGACCCGCGCGCGGGGGTGCGGGGCGCGGGCCGTCGCCACGCCGAGCGCGGCGCGCGTTCCGGACAGCAGGGCCACCGCCGCGCTCACGTCGACCGGTGCGTGCCGCAGTCCGGGCAGCAGCGAGCCGGTGAAGCCCTGCTTCCCCTTCCGTGCCTCGCCGACCGCCACCAGCAGTCCGGACAGCGCGGCCCCGGACCGGGCCAGCGTCTGCGACCGGCGTCCGATCGCGCGGGCGGCCGGCACCGCCCGCAGCAGCCGCCAGACGTCGGCGAGGCCCTGCGGGGCGATCACGTCCGCGCCCCAGGCCACCGGCGCGTCCCCGTCGGCCAGCGCGACGGCCACGTCGCCGGCGAGCAGCCCGGCCACCACCGTCCCGTCGTCACCGGGCAGGGGCCGTACGACGGTGACGACGCCGCCCTCGGCGCGCAGTTCGTCCACGACGTCCCGGAGCGGGCGGCCGGCGCCGACGACCTGGTCCGCGAGGCCGGTGAAGTCGGCCAGCGCCGGGTCCTCGACCATCACGACGCGCAGGCCCGCGCGCCGGGCGGCGTCGAGCACGTCCTCGGTCCACGGGTCCGCGCTCGCCTCCGGCGCCCGCAGCGCACTGGGGTGCAGGACGACCGTGGCGGCCATCTCCAGCTGCCGCAGCCGTTCCGGGTCGCGCACGAGCACACCGTCGCGGGAGAGCGCGGTGCTCAGTACGGCGTGGAAGGCGGCGGGTCCGTAGCGCGCGGCCTTGGGCGAACCGGCCAGCACCGCCTCGGCGGCCTCGGCCACGTCGTGCTTGACCAGCAGGGTCGCCAGCGCGCCCGCCACGCTGCCGGTGGAGGCGTGGGCGGCGTAGTCCTGGGCGGGGGAACTGCGCAGCGGCGGGCGCTGGGCGGGGTCGCCGGGCAGGCTGTCCCGGCCCGGCGCGCAGAGGCGGTCGTGCACGACCTCGAAGGTCGCCGTCCGGGTCACCGCCTCCGTCAGCTGACAGACGCGCAGGGCGCCGTCCAGCACCAGCGAGGCGGGGCTCTGCCCGGCGCCGTGCACGGCCGCGTTGGCGGCGGCCAGCGCCACGTCCATGCCGTGGGCCCCGAGCCGTTCACGCACCCAGGCGCGGAAGGCCGGGTTCTCGCGCAGCAGCGTCCCCACGGCCGTCACCAGGCGGGGCGAGGGCGGCAACCGCAGACGCGCCCCGGTCACGGCGGCGGCGATGCCCAGAAGGTCGGCGCCGAGGGCGGTGGCGGCGACGCGCACCGAGGCGGGGTCGCCGGGGTGGGTCAGCTCCTCCACCGGATCGTCCGGGCCCTGTTGCTCCGCCCGGGTCAGTCCGTGCTGTTCGGCGAGTTCGGTGGCCCGGTCGACCACCCGGTCGGTGAGCGCCTCCTCGGTCGCGGTCACCACCAGCCGGGCGAGGCCGGTGTCCCAGTAGGCGAGCACCACGTCCGGGTGCTCGGCCAGGGCCGCCGCCACTCGACGCGCCACGCGCTGCGTGCCGCCCGCCCGGCGCACCTTCTCCGTCGCGGCCGGCCGCAGCGCCAGGTGCGCCCGGGTCCCGGCGCGCCAGTCCCGGGTGCTGCCGCCGCCGGGCAGCGCGGCGCGGGCGACCCGTGCCGCCCGCGCCGCGAAGTCGGCGCCGCGCACTCCGGCCCGTGCGGTGCCCGCGACGGCGCCGGCCGCGGCGCCGGCCGCAGCGCCGACCGCGGGTGCGGTGCCACGCGCGAGCAGCCGGGGCCCGGCCAGCACGATCCCGGTCACGGCGCCCTGGGAGCGGGTCAGAAGTCCACCGACCATCGCCGTGTCTCAGCCCGTCTTCTTCTGCGTGGACGCGGCCGTCTTCTTGGCGGCGGCCGTCTTCTTGCTCCGGCTGCGCCCGGAAGCGGCCGGCCGGCTGGCGGACGCCTTCTTCGCGGCGCTGCTCTTGGCCGTGGTTTTCTTGGCCGTGGTCTTCTTGGCCGCACTCTTCTTGGCCGTGCTCTTCTTGGCCGTGCTCTTCTTGGCCGTGCTCTTGGGAGTGGTGCTCTTCGTGGCGGCCCTCTTGGCGGGGCTCGCCCCCGCGGAGCTCGACCTGGCCGCACCGGACTTGGCCGCGCCGGACTTGGCCGCGCCCGACCTGGCGGTCGTCTTCTTGGCGGCACCGCTCCCCGCCGAGGCGGTCTTCGCGGCGCTGATCTTGGTGGCCGTCTGCTGGGCGGCGCCGGACTCGGCGGTGCCCGCCTTCGCGGCGCTGCCCTTTGCGGCCTGGCTCTTGCGGCCCGCGGCCTGCGTGCCCGACGTCTTCTTCGCGGAACTCCGCCGCGCCCCGCTCTTCGCGGCCGCACCGGCTCCGGCCGCCCCCGTCCCACTCGTACGGGAGTCCGCGGCACCGGACTCCGCCGTACGGGACCGCGCCGCGCCCGCCCCGGTGGCGGCGGCCGTACCGGACGTCCGCGCGCCGCGGGCCCGAGCGCCACCGCCGGAGGCCTCCGCGCCGTTCTGCAGCACCCGTGCGGCCTCCGCCTCCGGCGACTCCTGCGGTCGCGGCCGGGTCAGCCACGCCACCGCCGCCCCGGTGGCCGCCACCGGCCACTCGACCAGCCCGACGACGCCCAGCACCCCGGCCCCCGTGTACACGAGAGCGCGCCGCCCGCGCGGCGACACGGCTCCCACCTTGTCCAGTGCGCCTTCGGCGACCCTGCCGACCGTCCCGGCGCCCGGGACCTTCCGCAGCGCCGACGCGGCCGCGTGCAACGGCCTCGGGAGCGTCTGCGCCGACTTCTGCTCAGCCATGACTGTTCGTCCTCGCCCTGTGCATGCTGTGGAAATCCTGGAACATCACCTTCCGCACAACTCCGGGTTCCCGCACCTCGGGCGCTCACCCCGGGGGACACCCATATGCACCCGGGACTTCCCCGTCCGGACCTCCTGACGAAAGGTCTGGACCAAGCGTGTCATGTCTACGACACCTCCCCGCACCCCCACCGGGAGGCCCGGCATGGTCCGCCGCACGCTCCGTCTGCTCGCCGCCGCACTGGCGGCCACCGTCCTCACCCCACTGGGGAGCGCCACCGCGTCCGCCACCCCGCCTTCCACCCGGACGGCCCACCCGACGGCCTCCCGGGTGGCCTCCCCCGCCGCCGACACCTGCGCCGTGAAGTCGAAGCCCGCCGGCGCCCTGGTCGCCCAGGCCTGGAACCACTACGGCGGCGCCCTCAAGGGCCTGATGACCTGGTCGCTCAACTGGGACGGCTCCAGGAACGGGACCTTCGGCGACAACGCCAGGGCGTTGCAGGGACGTTGATTCCCCACAGGACCCCGATCCGACCCCAGCCCCGGCCCCGGCACCGGCCCCGGCCCCGGCCCCGGCCCCCGGGAGCCTGCCCCCGGGAGCCTGCCCGGGCGCCGGGCCCTACCGGGCCGTGAACGCCAGCTTCGCCCCCAGCGCCACGAACGACCCGGCGAAGCTCCGCCGCAGCCACGCCATCACCCGCGGCCGGGAGAGGACGTGGCTGCGCACGGACGCGGCCAGGACGCCGTACGCGGCGAACACGACGAAGGTCACCACCATGAACACGCCGCCCAGCAGCAGCATCCGCGGCAGGGCACCGGCCTGGCCCGGGTCCACGAACTGGGGCAGGAAGGCGAAGAAGAACAGCGTCAGTTTCGGGTTGAGGAGGTTGATCAGCACGCCGCGCAGGATCACCCGCCCCGCCGGGACGGGCTTGCCCCGCTCGGCGGCCACCGTGAGCGCCTCCCGGTCCCGGAGCGTGGCCCACGCCATGTACAGCAGGTAGGCCACACCGGCGTACTTGAGGACCTGGAAGGCGGTGGCGCTGGCGTGCAGCACCGCCGCGACGCCGGTGACAGTGGCGAGCAGGTGCGGCACGATGCCGAGCGCGCATCCGAGGGCGGCGACGACGCTCGCGCGGCGACCGCGCGAGAGGGCGGCGGCGAGGGTGTAGACGACCCCGGTGCCGGGGGTCGCGACGACCACGAGGGTGGTCAGCAGGAAGGCGATACTCATGAGGACCACCCTGGAACGCGGCCGGCCCGCCTCACAGGGCCAATGGGCCACCGGCATCGGGGACCACTCGCCGCGGGCCCACCGACGACGAAGCCCACCCGCCGTCCGACCGGGTCGGAGGCGGGTGGGCGAAGGTCAGGGGTCCCGGGAGCGGAGCCCCCGGTACACCGACCGGGGGAACGTCAGCAGCCGACCAGGCGCGAGGCCAGGTACCCCTCGATCTGGTCCAGCGACACCCGCTCCTGCTTCATGGTGTCCCGCTCCCGCACGGTCACCGCGTTGTCGTCCAGCGTGTCGAAGTCGACGGTGACGCAGAACGGCGTCCCGATCTCGTCCTGGCGCCGGTACCGGCGCCCGATCGCACCGGCGTCGTCGAAGTCGATGTTCCAGTTCTGCCGCAGCGCCTGGGCGAGCCCCTTGGCCTTGGGCGACAGCTCGGGGTTGCGGGACAGCGGCAGCACCGCGACCTTCACCGGGGCGAGGCGCGGGTCGAGGCGCAGCACGGTGCGCTTCTCCAGCTTGCCCTTGGCGTTCGGCGCCTCGTCCTCCACGTACGCGTCGAGGAGGAAGGCCAGCATCGCCCGGCCGACACCGGCCGCCGGCTCGATGACGTACGGCGTCCAGCGCTCCTGGGCCTCCTGGTCGTAGTAGGAGAGGTCCTGGCCGGAGGCCTTCGCGTGCGACGAGAGGTCGTAGTCCGTCCGGTTGGCGACACCCTCCAGCTCGCCCCACTCGCTGCCGCCGAACGAGAAGCGGTACTCGATGTCGGCGGTGCGCTTGGAGTAGTGGGAGAGCTTCTCGGCCGGGTGCTCGTACCAGCGCATGTTCTCCTCACGGAGACCGAGGCCGGTGTACCAGTTCCAGCGCTGCTCCATCCAGTACTCCTGCCACTTCTCGTCCTCGCCCGGCTTGACGAAGAACTCCATCTCCATCTGCTCGAACTCGCGGGTGCGGAAGATGAAGTTGCCGGGCGTGATCTCGTTGCGGAAGGACTTGCCCATCTGGGCGATGCCGAACGGCGGCTTGCGGCGCGAAGTGGTCTGCACCTGGGCGAAGTTGGTGAAGATGCCCTGGGCGGTCTCGGGCCGCAGGTAGGCGACGGAGCCGCTGTCCTGGGTCGGGCCGAGGTGGGTGGAGAGCAGACCGGAGAACTGCTTGGGCTCCGTGAAGGTGCCCTTGTTGCCGCAGTTGGGGCAGTTGAGGTCGGCCAGGCCGTTCTCCGGGGCCTTGCCCTTCTTCTCCTCGTACGCCTCCTCCAGGTGGTCCGCGCGGAACCGCTTGTGGCAGGAGGTGCACTCGGTCAGCGGGTCCGTGAAGGTGGCGACGTGACCGGAGGCCACCCAGACCTCCGGGGCCAGGATGACGGAGGAGTCGAGACCGACGACGTCCTCGCGCGAGGTGACCATGTAGCGCCACCACTGGCGCTTGAGGTTCTCCTTGAGCTCGACACCCAGCGGTCCGTAGTCCCAGGCGGCACGCTGACCGCCGTAGATCTCACTGCACGGGAAAACGAAGCCACGGCGCTTGCTCAGGCTGACGATGGTGTCGATCTTGTCGGCGGCCACGGTGCTCTCTTCATTACGACGACGGTGACGGACTGGTGCGGCGCGAAGCGCCTCGATGGGGGGTGGTGGTCGGGAGACGGGCGGGCGAAGCGAGGTGCTTCCAGAGAATGATTCAGGTTACCGGCGCGGGCCGCCCCCCGGCCAAATCGGGGGCCCTCGGACGCTTTGTTGACAACGGTTTCCATATTTGTTGAAAATGAGTGTCATGAACGTACGACGACGCCGCATATCCGGCATAGCAGTCACCGCGGCCGCCGCGCTCGGCCTCGGGACCCTCTCCGCCTGCTCCAGCGACGGCTCGGCGGCGGGCAAGTCCGGCAACACCGACAAGTTCGACGTCGTCGCGTCGTTCTACCCCATGGCCTTCCTCGCCGAGCAGATCGGCGGCGACCGCGTCAGCGTGACCAGTCTGACCCAGCCCGGCCAGGAACCGCACGACCTGGAGATCAGCGCCAAGCAGCGCGCGCAGCTGGAGGAGACGGACGCCGCGCTCTTCCTCAAGGGCCTGCAGCCCTCCGCCGACGAGGCCATCGCCCAGTCCGGGGCCAAGACGAAGATCGACGCGGCGACGCTGACCTCCCTGGAGGAGCACGGCGCCGAGGTCGGCGGCCACGCGGACGAGCACGGGCACGAGCACGCCGAGGAGGAGCACGGCCACGACCACGGCGAAGGAAGCGAGGACCCCCACATCTGGCTCGACCCGGTCAAGTACGCCGAGGTCGCCGAGGGGGTCGGCAAGGCCTTCGAGAAGGCGGACCCGGACCACGCCGCGGAGTACAAGAAGAACACCGAGGCCCTGGTCGCCAAGCTGGACGGCCTGAACACCGCGTTCGAGACCGGGCTGAAGGACACGAAGACGAAGACCTTCATCACCACGCACGCCGCCTTCGGCTACCTCGCCGAGCGCTACGGCCTCACCGAGGAGGCCATCAGCGGCCTCAGCCCCGAGTCCGAGCCCAGCGCCGCCCGGGTCAAGGAGCTCGCGAAGACGGCCAAGGCCGACGGCGTCTCCACGATCTTCTACGAGACGCTCGTCAGCGACGAGACCGCGCAGACCGTCGCCCGGGACGCCGGTCTGAAGACGGACGTCCTCGACCCGGTCGAGGGCATCACCGACCAGTCCCGCGGCGACGACTACTTCCAGGTCATGGAAGCCAACCTCAAGGCCCTGCGGACGGCCCTGGGCACCAAGTGACCGACCAGACCGATCAACCGGAGGGTGGCATGACCGAGCCCGTCATCTCGCTTCGCGGCGTCCGCGCCGAACTCGGCTCACGCCCCGTCCTGCGCGGCATCGACCTCACCGTGCGCCGCGGCGAGGTCGTCGCACTGCTCGGCGCCAACGGCTCGGGCAAGTCCACGGCCGTGCGCACGGTCATCGGCCAGGTACCGGTCACCGCCGGGGCGATCGAGCTGTTCGACACCCCGCGGCGCCGCTTCCGCGACTGGGCGCGCGTGGGCTACGTCCCGCAGCGCACCACGGCCGCGGGCGGCGTCCCCGCCACGGTGACCGAGGTCGTCTCCTCGGGCCGCCTCTCCCGGGCCCGCTTCGGCGTCCTGCGCAAGGCCGACCACGAGGCCGTGCGCCGCGCCCTCGACCTGGTCGGCATGGCGGACCGGGCCAAGGACTCCGTGGACGCCCTCTCCGGCGGCCAGCACCAGCGGGTCCTGATCGCCCGCGCGCTCGCCGCCGAACCCGAGCTGCTGATCATGGACGAGCCGATGGCGGGCGTCGACCTGGCCAGCCAGCAGGTCCTGGCCGACACCCTGCGCGAGCAGGTCGCGGCCGGCACCACCGTCCTGCTCGTCCTGCACGAACTGGGCCCCCTGGAGCCCCTGATCGACCGCGCGGTGGTGCTCCGCGACGGCTGCGTGCTGCACGACGGCCCGCCGCCGAAGGCGGTCGGCCAGCACGCGCTGCCCGGCCACGACCACGTCCACCCGCACGCACCGGCGGGCGCCGAACCGATCCGCACGGGACTGCTGAGCTGATGGAAATCCTGAACTACGCCTTCATGCAGCGGGCGCTGCTGGCGGCCGTCCTGGTCGGCATCACCGCCCCCGCCGTCGGCATCTACCTGGTCCAGCGCCGCCAGGCCCTCATGGGCGACGGCATCGGCCACGTGGCGATGACCGGTGTCGGCCTCGGCTTCCTGCTCACCTGGTCCCCGGTGTGGATGGCCACCCTGGTGTCCGTGCTCGGCGCGGTCCTCATGGAGCTGATCCGCTGGTACGGCAGGACCCGCGGCGACATCGCCCTCGCCATGCTCTTCTACGGCGGCATGGCGGGCGGTGTGATGTTCATCAACCTCGCGCCGACGGGTTCCAACGCCAACCTCACCTCGTACCTCTTCGGCTCCCTCTCGACGGTGTCCGAATCGGACGTCACCGCGATCTGCCTGCTGGCGGGCTTCGTGGTCCTCGTCACCGTCGGCCTGCGCCGCCAGCTGTTCGCGGTCAGCCAGGACGAGGAGTTCGCCCGGGTCACCGGCCTGCCGGTGCGCGCGCTGAACCTGCTCACCGCCGTCACCGCCGCCGTGACCGTGACGGTCGCGATGCGCGTCGTCGGGCTGCTGCTGGTGTCGGCGCTGATGGTGGTCCCGGTGGCCGCGGCCCAGCAGCTCACGCGCAGCTTCGCCGCCACCTTCGCCGTCGCCGTCGCCATCGGCGTCAGCGTGACGATCGGCGGCACGGTCACCTCGTACTACCAGGACGTCCCGCCCGGCGCGACCATCGTGCTGCTCACCATCGGAGCGTTCGTCCTGCTGACCGCGCTGGCCGTGCCGCTGGCCCGCCGACGCGCGCGGGCGGCCGCCGCGGCGGAGCCCTCCGGGGATCCGACGGAATGCAAGATTCCGGCCACTCGGGGGGCCGGCGACGAGTTGGGTGTCTGACTGCCGCCCGGCCGGGCTGGCACAATGGCCCGGCAAGCCGCAGACCTGAGGAGGAACCGGTGACGACCGCTGGACCGCCCGTGAAGGGCCGCGCCACCCGGCAGCGGGCCGCCGTGTCGGCGGCCCTCCAGGAGGTCGAGGAGTTCCGCAGCGCTCAGGAGCTCCACGACATGCTCAAGCACAAGGGCGACTCCGTCGGGCTCACCACGGTCTACCGCACCCTGCAGTCCCTCGCCGACGCCGGCGAGGTCGACGTCCTGCGCACCGCCGACGGCGAGTCCGTCTACCGCCGCTGCTCCAGCGACGACCACCACCACCATCTGGTCTGCCGCACCTGCGGCAAGGCGGTCGAGGTCGAGGGCCCCGCGGTGGAGAAGTGGGCGGAGGCCATCGCCGCCGAGCACGGCTACGTCAACGTCGCACACACGGTGGAGATCTTCGGCACCTGCGCGGACTGCGCGAGGGCCTCCGGCGGTTGAGCCGGGGGCCGGGGCTGCGCCCCGGACCCCCTTCTCATCGGCCTGAACGGCCTCGTCCTCACACGCCGGACGGGCTGGAGCCTTCCGTCCGGCCCTCCATGGCCAGCAGCTCCTCGTTGGGGATCGCGCCGCCGAAGCGCCGGTCCCGGGAGGCGAACTCCAGGCACGCCCGCCACAGGTCCCGCCGGTCGAAGTCCGGCCACAGCACGTCCTGGAACACCATCTCCGCGTACGCGCTCTGCCACAGCAGGTAGTTCGACGTGCGCTGCTCGCCGCTCGGCCGCAGGAACAGGTCCACGTCCGGCATGTCCGGGTAGTACAGGTACTTCGCGAGGGTCTTCTCGTTCACCTTCGACGGGTCGAGCCGCCCGGCCCGCACGTCCTCGGCGAGGGCCTGCGCCGCGTCGGCGATCTCGGCACGCCCGCCGTAGTTCATGCAGAAGTACAGCGTGAGCCGGTCGTTGCCCTTGGTCTGCTCCTGGGCGATCTGGAGCTCCTTGGCGACCGACTTCCACAGCTTGGGCATCCGCCCCACCCAGCGCACCCTGATCCCCAGCTCGTCGAGCTGGTCGCGGGTCCTGCGGATGAAGTCCCGGTTGAAGTTCATCAGGAAGCGCACCTCGTCCGGCGACCGCTTCCAGTTCTCGGTGGAGAAGGCGTACAGCGAGATGTTGCGCACGCCCATCTCGATGCCGCCCTGGAGCACGTCCAGCACCCGCTCGGCCCCGACCTTGTGCCCCTCGGTGCGCGGCAGCCCGCGCTCCTTGGCCCAGCGCCCGTTGCCGTCCATGACGATCGCCACATGCTCCGGTACCAGCTCACCGAGCCTCGGGGGCCGCGCGCCGGACGGGTGCGGCTCCGGCGTCCTGTAGTCCCGGCGCTGACGCCCCAGGATCCCGCGTACGGCCATGTGTCTCTCGTCTCCTCGTGCTGATCTCTTTGCCAGGTCGTTCTAGGACTTCTCGACGTACCGCAGGGAGCGCAGGCCGCGCTCCAGGTGCCAGTGCAGGTACGCGGACACCAGCCCGCTGCCCTCCCGGACGTACCGCGACTCGCACGCGTCCGCGGTCCCCCAGTCTCCCGTGAGCAGCGCCCCGAGCAGTTCCAGGGCCTGCGGCGAGGGTACGACGCTGCCGGGCACCCGGCAGTCGGCGCAGACGGAGCCGCCCGAGCCGACCGAGAAGAACCGGTTCGGACCGGGCATGCCGCACTTCGCGCAGTCCCCGAAGGTCGGGGCGTACCCGTTCACCGCGAGGGAGCGCAGCAGGAAGGCGTCCAGCACGAGGTTCGGCGCGTGCTCGCCCCGGGCGAGGGTCCGCAGCGCGCCGACCAGCAGCAGGTACTGCTGCACCGCCGGCTCCCCCTCGTGGTCCGTGAACCGCTCGGCCGTCTCCAGCATGGCCGTCCCGGCGGTGTACCGCCCGTAGTCGGTGACGATCCCGCCGCCGTACGGCGCGATGGTCTCGCTCTGCGTGCACAGCGGCAGCCCGCGCCCGACCAGCTCGCTGCCCTTGGAGAAGAACTGCACGTCCACGTGCGAGAAGGGCTCCAGCCGCGCCCCGAACTTCGACTTCGTCCGCCGCACCCCGCGCGCCACGGCGCGTACGCGTCCGTGACCGCGCGTGAGCAAGGTGATGATCCGGTCCGCCTCACCCAGCTTCTGGGTGCGCAGCACGATGCCGTCGTCGCGGAACAGACTCATGACGACCATTCTCGCGCATGCTTCAAGGCACCTCGCCACGACTTCGGGCGTTGGTGTACGCCATCGCCGCGCTGAGCCGCTCGGCCGGGGTGGCGTGGCGTACGTCACCCGGCACGGCGTCCCACTCCCGGCCCCCGCCGTACGGCCGCATCTGGACGTACGGTCCCTCGTGCCCCATGACGACGCCGACCCGTCCGCTGCGGAGGTCGACGGCGTAGGACCCGACCGGCGGCATCATCATCGCAACACCGCCGCGAGGCGCTGCGCGGTCTCGACGGAACACCGGCCCAATTCGACGAGCGGACAGGGGGCCTCCCGCGCAAGACTCACCGGGTCGAGCCCGAGCGACGGCAGAGTAATTCCTGCCTTCACGAGTGCTGCGCGCAATTCTTTCACCGCTACCTCCGCTTCTTCGACGCAGGGCGCCGAGTGTCGTGCCTCCACCGTGTTCCCCTTCCCTTTACGGTTTCACTCTTCGTGTCCCCAGAATGCCGTGCGGTGACTACACTCGGCGGGAGTCTGTGCACTACAAGTGGGGTTCACTGGCGGGGGGTTGGTCATGGCCAACGGTTCACGGCAAGCGGCGTGGGAGTTCTTCGGCGCGGAACTGAAACGCCGACGCGAGGACGCGGGAATCACTCAAGTCGAGCTTCGGCCAGTTCGAACAGGCAATTCGCAAGCCACAGCTGGATGTGGCCCAGCGGATTGACGAGTCACTACAAACCGACGGTTTTTTCGAACGGCTCTGGCGGAAACTCATCAAGGAGCAGCGGTTCGCGGAGTACTTCGCTCACGCGGCGGAGCTGGAGCGGCTGGCGAGTGGCGCCACTTCCACCACTGCGACGGGCCCGCTCCGCCCGACCACCCCCGCGAAAGCGTGAACACTTTGCAGCAAAGTGTTCACGCTTTCGCAGACCCCTCCCCCGCGGCTCCCCCTTCCCTGCCCTGCCCCTCCCTTCGACTCACCGGCGGCCGCCGGGCGACGCGACGTGCCGCCACCCGGCCTGCGCACGCAGGGACCGCCCACCCCACTCCCCGCAAGCCGCTGAGCCGACCCGGCGTGCATGCGAGGCGCGAGTGCGCCCCGTACGCCGGGGGCCGGGCAGCCGACGTAAGGGACCGTCGTACCTGGGCACCCGCTTTCCCCGGGCCGCCCGCTCGCTTCTCCCTCGTGCCGGAGCGGGCCGAGTCAAGGGTCGGCCGCAGGCCGATCGCCGAAGGCGACGCGCAGCGCCCTTTACTCGGATCGCGGAGGCACGACACTGGCAAGGAAGCGGGCGGCCCCCACGGCCACTCCTCCGGCGGGCGGTCCCTCGGACCTACGCCCCACGGCCCGCCCCTTCGATCGTGCGGACGATGCCCGAAGTGCCCTCCGTCGGCAAGAGTTGCCCGGACACCCACGGAGAGAGGGGCATCCATGTCGTACCCGGAGCCGCGCTACCTCGGCGAGAAGGGCGAGATCAACGCCGTGTTCAGGGGTGCCGACACCCCGCCCGACATCGTGGCCCCCAGTGGCACGGCCACCCACTACCTCGCGAGCCACGCCTCCACCGGCGGGGAGTTCGGGTTGTACAAGGTGGACATGGGGCCCAGGGCGCCGGGCGCCAGGACGCACTTCCACCGAAGCATCTCGGAGTCCTTCTACGTCCTGTCGGGCGAGATCCAGCTGTACGACGGCGAGCGCTGGGTCACCGGCCGGCAGGGCGACTTCCTGTACGTGCCGGTCGGCGGACTGCACGCGTTCAAGAACGACAGCGACGACCCCGTGTCCATGCTCATGCTGTTCTCCCCGGGCGCCCCGCGCGAGGAGTACTTCGAGCGCGTCGCCGAGTTCGCGCGGCGCGGCGGTGAGGAACTGAGGGAGTTCCAGGTGAAGCACGACAGCTTCTTCCTGTGACCGCCGGCCGAGACTCTCAGGGAGAACCCCGAGTCGGCGTACTGGGGTAATCCCCCCTGCGTTTCAGGTTGTTGCCCGGATGGGGAGGGCCCCGCACATCCGCGAGGCTCGTCGCATGACGCAGCGCACCCGCACCATCCGCAACGCCGCCCTCGTCGGCGTGTCCACCGCCCTCCTCGGCATCACCGCACCCGTCACCGCCTCCGCGGCCCCGGAGCGGGGCTCGTCCGAGTCCCTCGCCTGGGGCGCCTGCGAGGGCGCCGGACTCGATCCCCGTCAGCAGTGCGCCACCCTGCGGGTCCCGATGGACCACGCCGACCCGGACAGCCCTCGCATCGACATCGCCGTCTCGCGCATCCCGAGCGAGAAGCCGGCCGCCCGGCGCGGAGTGCTCCTGCTCATCGCCG
Organism: Streptomyces ambofaciens ATCC 23877; assembly: GCF_001267885.1. NCBI lineage: Bacteria > Bacillati > Actinomycetota > Actinomycetes > Kitasatosporales > Streptomycetaceae > Streptomyces > Streptomyces ambofaciens. The sequence continues at coordinate 2,683,481 of NZ_CP012382.1, forward strand.
GCGGACCGGGCGGCTCCAGCCTCAACGACCCGTCGGGAAAGGGGCAGAAGCTGCCCCAGGACGTCCGTGACACCTACGACCTCGTCGGGTTCGCGCCGCGCGGGCTCGCCCCGTCCACGTCCGTCGACTGCGGCCTGGACCACGGCGACCTCGCCACCTCCAGGCTCCGCCCGTGGCCGACCCCCGACGGCTCGGTGGACGCGAACATGGCCACCGCCCGCCGCATGGCCGAAGCCTGCGCCCGCAACGGCGGCGAGCTGATCAGACACCTGAGCACCGCCAACGAGGCCCGCGACATCGACCGCCTCCGGGCCGCGCTCGGCGAGCGGAGGATCTCCGCGTGGGGGACGTCGTACGGTACGTACGTGGGGGCGGTGTACGCGCAGAAGTTCCCGCACCGCACCGACCGCTTCGTGCTCGACAGCGTCGACGACCCCGACCCGGCCCGCGTCAACCGCGCCTGGCTGGCCGCGCACGAGCAGGGCGTCGAGGACACCTTCCCGCACTTCGCGGCCTGGGCGTCCGAGCCGGGCAACCCCGACCGTCTGGCCCGCACGGCGGCGGAGGTGCGCCCGATGTTCCTGCGGCTCGCCGCCCGGCTGGACCGCGAGCCCCTCCCCTGGCCGGGAGCCAATCCGGCGGAGCTGAACGGCAACGTGCTGCGCCAGACCATGCTGGACAGCCTCTACTCCCCCGGCCGCTACCCGACGCTCGCCCGGCTGATGCGGGCCGCTCAGGAGGGCACCGTGCCGCCCGCACCCCAGGCACCGCCCGAGGCCGTGCTCCAGAACGTCACCGCCGTGGGCGCCGGGACGCTGTGCAACGACGTGGCCTGGCCCACGTCGCGGGCCGTGTACGAGAAGGGCGTCGCCGAGAGCCGCGCCAAGTACCCGCTCACGGCCGGGATGCCCCGCAACGCCATGCTGTGCGCCGCCTGGCCGTACCCGCCGCGTGAGGCCCCGGTGCGGATCACCGACGAGGGCCCGTCCAACGTCCTGCTCGTCTCGAACGAGCGGGACGTCGCCACCCCGCTCGCCGGCGCCCTGAGGATGCGGGAGGCGCTCGGCCGGCGCGCGGTCCTGGTCACCGTGGACTCCACCGGCCACAACCCCTACCTCGCCAACGGCAACGCCTGCGGCGACCGGACGGCCTCCCGCTTCCTGGCGACCGGGCAGCGGCCCGGCGCGGACGTCCGCTGCGACTAGCCGGCCCCCGGCGTCACCAGCCCCGACTCGTAACCCACGATGACCAGTTGCGCCCGGTCCCGCGCCCCCAGTTTCCCCATGATGCGGCTGACGTGGGTCTTGGCGGTGAGCGGGCTCAGGCCCAGGGTGTCGGCGATCTCGGTGTTGTTGAGGCCGCGCGCGACCAGGGTGAGCACCTGGCGCTCGCGGTCCGACAGGCAGCCGGGACCGCCGGCACCCACCGCCGGTGTGGCCGGGCTGCGCAGGAACCGCTCGATCAGCCGGGCCGTCGGGCCGGGCGACAGGAGCGCGTCGCCGGCGGTCACCGTGCGGATGGCGTCGAGGAGTTCGGCGGGCCGCGTGTCCTTCACCAGGAAACCGGAGGCGCCCGCGCGGAGCGCCTCCACGATGTTGTCGTCGGTGTCGTAGGTGGTGAGGACCAGCACCTTCACGCCCGCGAGGTCCTCGTCGGCCGCGATCAGCCGGGTCGCCTCGATGCCGTCCAGGTCGGGCATCCGGATGTCCATGACGACGAGGTCGGCGCGTTCGGCGCGGGCCCGTTCCACGGCCTGGCGGCCGGTGCCCGCCTCGCCGACGACCTCCATGTCGGGGGCCGACGCCACGAGCAGGGCGAACGCGGCCCGGACGAGGTTCTGGTCGTCCGCGAGCAGCACGCGTATGGTCATCCGTCGCTCTCAGGTCTCTCAGGGGTCACGGTCGTCAGGAGCGGGGCCGTCCCGGGACGGGAGGCCTCCGCGGGAGCCGGCAGTACGGCCGTCACCTCGAAACCACCGGTGTCCCCGTCCCGCGGCCCGGCGTCGAGTGTGCCACCCACGCTGCGGGCCCGTTCGCGCATGCCGACGAGGCCGAACCCGGGGGTGCCGTCGAGCGCGGTGCCCCGGGGGCCGTCGGCGCGGGTGCCGTCGTCCGTGACGGACAGGCGCAGGGCGCCCCGCTCGCCGCGCACCTCGACGCGGACGGACGGTTCGGGCCCCGCGTGACGTACGGCGTTGGTCAGCGCCTCCTGCACGATGCGGTAGGCGGCGGCGCCGACCGCGGGCGGCACGTCGCCGGCGTCCACCGCCAGCTCGGCCCGGGCTCCGGCGAGCCGGGCGGCCTCCACCAGGTCGGGCAGGCCGTGCAGTCCGGGCAGGGGACCGCGGGCGTCGGGCGCGTCCTGTCCCCGCAGGACCTCCAGCGTGGTCCGCAGTTCACCACGTGCGGAGCGGCAGGTCTCGGCGATGTCGTCGAGGGCCTTGGCGACCGCGGCCCGGTCCAGGCGCTCGGGGTCCGCGGTCAGGACGTGAGCGGCGACCGAGGTCTGCACGCCGATCAGGGTGATGCTGTGCGCCAACAGGTCGTGCAGGTCCCGGGCGACGCGCAGGCGTTCCTCGGCGACGCGGCGCCGGACCTCCTCCTCGCGGGTGCGTTCGGCACGCTCGGCGCGTTCGACGATGGCGGCGACGTACTGGCGGTAGTAGCGGACGTCGACGCCGGCGAAGAGGATGGCGACCACCCAGCCGGAGATCCGGAGCAGCTCGACGGCCCGATGGGTGTCGACGGTGAGCATGATGCTCACGGACACCGTGAGGACCGCGACGCCCGTCAGGATCGTGCGCAGGGGGCGGCCGGTGACGGCGAGCGTGTAGAGCGCGACGTAGGAGGCGGGGCCGGGCGCGGCGTGGTTGTTGTCCAGGGCGTGGTAGGGGCCGACCAGTGCCACCACCAGCGCGAGCACCAGCAGCGGGTGCCGTCGCCGCCACACGATCGGCACGTGCGCGGTGAGCAGCAGCACCCAGCCCAGGGTGTCCGGGCGGCGCCCCTCGTCCGTGAACAGCGCCAGGCAGGCCGCCGCGGTGAACAGGACCGCGGCGAGCACGGCGTCGTTGCGGGTGCCGTGCTCGGCGGTGCGGGGGTCGCGGTTGATCACGGCCATGACCCGCTCGCCGAGGCGGGGCCCGGACGCGTTCGGGGTGGGTGCGTGCACCCGCCCATCCTCCGCGACGGACGCGCCCCTCCGGGAGGGGAGGGGCGCGCTCCGGTCGTGGGACACCTCAGACACCGGCGGTCTCCCGCTCCCCGGCCCGCACCGGGGCGCCGGGCGCCCGGGAGAGCCGGCCCGGCCACCACACCCGGCGCCGCAGGGCGACGCTCGCGCTGGTGACCAGGTAGGTGCGGACGAGGAAGGTGTCGAGGAGGACGCCGACCGCGATGACGAAGCCCAGCTCGACGAGTTGCACCATCGGCATGCTGGTGAGCACCGCGAAGGTGGCCGCCAGGACCAGTCCCGCGGAGGCGATGACACCGCCCGTCGCGCGCAGCGCGGTGAGCGCGGCCTGCGTGGGTTCGGCGCCGTGGAGGGACTCCTCCCGCATGCGGTGCATGAGGAAGATGCCGTAGTCGACGCCGAGTGCGACCAGGAAGACGAACGACAGCAGGGGAAGGCCCGGGTCGGTGCCCTCGAAGCCGAGGAGCGGGCCGAAGACGAGTCCGCCGATGCCGAGGGCCGCGCCCCACACGGCGACGACGGCGGCGACCAGGATCAGCGGCGCGATCAGGGAGCGCAGCAGGACCACGAGGATCAGCAGGACCGAGAGCAGCACGATCGGGATGACGATGACGGTGTCCCGGGCGTTGGTGTTCTCCAGGTCGAGCTGCTGGGCGCTGGGGCCGCCGACGTAGGAGCCGTCGAGTCTGTCGCGCAGGGCCTCGATGGTGGCGGTCTCGGCCGCCGACTGGGGCGGGGCGGTGGCCAGCAGGGTCAGTTCGGTCCAGCCTCCCCCTCCGCCGCGGCCCTCCTCGGCGCTCGCGACGCCGGGGGTGTCCCGGGCGTCGGCGAGGGCGGCGCCGGCCCGGTCGGTGGGGGCGATGACGGTGATGGGCTGGGTGCCGCGCTCCGGGTAGGCGGCGGCGAGGGTCTCCATGGCGGCGATGGCGTCCGGCCTGCTGGTGAAGGAGTCCTCCTGCTTGAGGGAGCCGGGCAGGTTGAACGAGCCGAGCGCCAGCGCGCCGAGCAGGACGGCGCCGCCCACGAGCACGGCACGGGGCCGGCGTTCGGCGGAGCCGCCCATCGCGGTCCACAGCGACCTGCGGGCCTTGGGCGTGCTGCCATGGCGGGGAACGAGCGGCCAGAAGACGCGGCGGCCCAGCAGGACCAGGATCGCGGGCAGCAGCGTGAGCATCGCGGCCAGCGCGCACAGCACGCCCACGGTGCCCAGCGGGCCCATGCCGCGGCTGGAGTTGAGGTCGGCGGCGAGCAGGCACAGCAGTCCGGCGGCGACGGTGCCGGAGGAGGCGAGCACGGCGGGCCCGCAACCGCGCAGGGCGGCGAGCATCGCGTCGTGGGGGCGTTCGGTCCGGCGCAGTTCCTCGCGGTAGCGGGAGACCAGCAGCAGCGCGTAGTCGGTGCCGACACCGAAGACGAGGATGGTCATGATGCCGGTGCTCTGACCGGAGACCGAGGTGCCGAACCACTGGTGGAGGCCGTAGGCGACGCCCATCGAGAGGTAGTCGGCGATCCCGGCGACGGCGAGCGGGACCAGCCACAGGAAGGGGCTGCGGTAGATGAGGATCAGCAGCAGGGCCACGACGGCGGCGGTGGTGTAGAGCAGGGGGCCGTCGAGCGAGTCGTAGACCTGGGCGGCGTCCGTGGCCAGTGCCCCCTCGCCGCCGACCGCCACGCTCAGCCCGTCGCCGCCCCGGGCGACCTCCCGGACGGCGTCGACCAGTGCGTCCCGGGCCTCCTCGTCCTGGCCGGGCTCGGTACTGGCGACCGGGTACATGAGGGTGGTGCCGTCCTCGGACGGGATGCCCGCCGGGCGGCCGGTCAGCCGGTGCGCGCCCGCGATCTCGTCGATCTGGCCGGCGGCGGTGGCCCGGTCGGCGGCGGTCAGTCCGGTGTCGCGGTGGTAGACGACGACCATCTCGGTGGCGCCGCCGCCCGGCAGCCGGTCCTGGATCTCGGCGACCCGGGTCGAGTCGGCGCTCGCCGGCAGGTAGTCGACGGGCCGGTCGCGCTGCACGTCCGACAGTTTCGACGCGAACGGGGAGGCGATGGCCAGTACGGCGATCCACAGCCCGAGCACCAGCCAGGGCACGGCCCGGCGCCGTCCCCCGCCTGCCGCTCCCGGCGCCCCGCTTCTTCCTACGGCCCCCATCTGACGGGCTCCCTCCGCTGGATGTCCGGTTCGGTGTCCAGACTTCCGGCGGCGGGGAGCCGACGCGTCGGGCGTGCGGGCGAGTCCGCGGCTACTGCCAGGGGTGACGCCCGGCCGTCCTTACTCCCCGAGGAGTAGCGGGGGCGGTGGTGCGGTCAGGCCCGGTCGACCATCCAGTTGCCGTCCTCCTCGGCGTCGACCCGTACCTCCAGCTCCCGCAGGCCCATGCCGGCGTCCCAGAGCTCCTTGAAGCGCTTCAGCCGGTCCCGTACGTAGTCCTGGCGCGCGGTGAGCCGGGTCCGGACGTTGACGTCCCTCAGGTCCTGCTCGATCTCGAACGACACCTCCTCGTCGTAGAGGATGAAGTCGTTGGTGGTGCCGCGCTGGAGGTGCGGGGGCAGTTCGGGCAGGACGGCCGCGCGGACGTCGATGCGCCGCAGTTCCTGCTCCTCGCAGAGCCTCAGCAGCCGGTCGTCGAGCTCCCGCGCGCTCTCCAGCAGGAACAGCCGGCGCACCGACACGCCCTGTTCGTCGATCGCCTCCTGCTGGGCGTCGAGGTAGCGTCCGGCGGGCTCGCTGTTCCAGAACTCCCGGTCGACGGAGGTGCTGGTGGCGCAGATGGAGTGCTCGGCGGCGCGGGTGAGGGTGAGCATCCAGTCGTGGTTCTCGCCCGGGCACTCGGCGCTCTGGTTGGTGAGGTCCGCCATGTGGCCGACCACGCGGGTCATCTCCAGGTGGACGAAGGTGTGGAGGATCGAGGGCTCCGGCAGCAGCACGTCGGCGAAGCCCTTGGCCAGGTCGGGCACGCTGTCGATGCGGGCCCGGTCCAGCGGCGGGTAGGACTCCGCCGTCCGGTGGTCCGCCTGCGTGACGTGGCTCTCGACCAGCTGTTTCACGTCCTCGGTGTGCCGGGTCAGGCCGGTCCGCAACTCGTCGTCGTACCGGGTCAGGCCCTCCCGGACGGCGGCGGTGTTCTCGGCCAGGGCGCTCTCCACCCGGCGGGTGTGCTCCTCCAGCCGCACGTGGCCCGGGCGTGGGGCCAGGCCGAGGACGTACTGGACGGCCATGGCGGCGCCGGCGCAGAGCACGGCGGCCGCGAACTGCCGCAGCGTGCCGTCCTCCGGGCTCAGCAGCGCCGTGACGCTCCAGAACAGGGCGCCGACGACCAGGGCCACCAGCAGCATGCGTGCCCATGGCGACTCCCCTCTCGGGTCGGCCGGGCCCCGGGTGCGGGCCGTGTCGTCGGGGCGGGGTGACTGTGCCGTGCTCATCTCGCTTCTCCCCCCGTTGGGATACGCGTCGGATCGGGGTGGGATGTGCGTGGGAGGCGCCGGCGCCGGTCAGGGGACCGGCTCCACCTCCCGGTGGGCTGAGGGAATGGCGTGCAGGGTGAGCTGGTCGCGGATGCGCTGCACCAGGGCCTGCCACTGCCGGGTGAAGCCGGGCCGCTCCTCGAGCGGGTCCCACAGCGGGGCCAGCCCGCCGGCCACCCGGGCCGCGGGCATCCACAGGTGCAGCAGGTGGTCGACGGCCGGACGCAGCGTCCTGACGACGGCGCCCGCGTCCTCGGCGGCTCCCTGGCCCAGCCGGATGCCGTCGAACATGCGGACCACGGTGGTGAGCAGCCAGTCGTGCAGGGCGAGGTCGTCGCAGAGCACGGCGAGCTCGGCGCCGTCGGTGCCCTCGGGCACCCGGAGCCGTACGGTGCGCAGTTCGTCCTCGGCGAGGGTGAAGCGCTCGAGGGAGGGGCCGTCGCCCGGGGCGGCGGGCAGGGCCACCCAGCGCAGCCGGGTCGGGCGGGACCGGAAGGGCGGACGCTGGTCGAGCAGGGGGTGGCGCAGCAGCCGGGTGAGCAGCCCGTCGGCGATCAGTCCGACGTCGAGGTCGCCGTGCCGTCCGCCGTCGAGCACACCCCGCGCGACCGCCTCGTGGGGCAGTTTCCCGAGCGGTTCGACCACGCCGGGCCGCACCAGGTACTCCCCCCAGGGCCGCCGCTGGTCCGGGCCGGACGCGGGCACCCGGAAGCGGGCGGAGGTCTGCAGCAGGCGTCCCTCGGTGAGCGCGGCGCGTGCGGCGACGGTGCCGACCGCGCGGACGCGGGCGCCGGTGGCGCTGGGCAGCGGGCAGTCGACGCCGGTGAGGGTGTCGGGGGAACGCGCGTAGAGGCCCGGGCGCTCGGAGAGCAGGACGCGTTCGTCGGCGCGCAGGGCCAGGAGCTGGGCGGCGGACCGGATGTCCAGGGCCTGCCGGGCGGGCAGCAGGCAGGTGCGGACCTCGCCGCAGACGAGGTCCGCGCCCGGTGTGCTCTGCCGCGGCGCCACGTCACGGCCCCGCGTAGTAGACGTAGGACACCCGGTCGGCGACCGAGTCGGGGACGGGCGTGCGCTCCCGGCCGGAGCGTTCGGCGACCTGTGCGAGCGCTCCCGGGTCGACCTCGATCTGGTCGAGGATCACGCGGACGGCGTGCTCGACGGGCAGGAACCGGGTGGGCAGCACCGAGCAGGTCCGGTAGGCGGCGAAGGGGTCCGCGCGTGCGTCGAGCCGCAGCAGGGAGGGCAGTTCGTCCCAGTCGTCCGGGAAGCCGGTGCCGGTGTGCGGCTGGGGGACGAGGACGGCGTCGCCCTCGTTGCGCAGCAGTCCGAGGCGGGCGAGCTGCCACACGGCCGCGAGGAAGGGGCAGGACCAGGTGCGGTGCCCGTCGGCGTCGTCGCTCCACAGCTCGACGTCGAGGAAGACGGAGTGGCGGCGGGCGGCGGTCTCCTTGGGCGGCTGCCAGGCGGTGGCGCGCTTCATCGCCTGCGGGGCACGGGCGACGGGGCTGCGCTCGCCGTTGGCCAGCCAGCCGGTCTGCGCGGTGGGCGGGCGCAGACCGTGACTGCCGGGTGGCGGCGACTCGACGATGCGGCCGGCCACCGCCTCCGCGACGGGCACCTTGCCGGTGACGGCGCAGCCGGACTCGCGGGCGAGGTAGTCGACGCTCAGCCCGGCCCGCTCGGCCTCCGCGAGCAGCATGGGCACGACGTCGGCGGGGGTGGAGAAGCGGGTGAAGTAGTCGTCGATGAGGAAGCAGGTGCTGATCCGGGCGCGTTTGCCGCCGGCCCGGGCGGTGGCGGCGGTGCGGGCCGCCTCCACCCAGGGGCGTACTTCGGCGAAGTGCCGGCGCAGGCGGGCGGGGCCGGCCTCGAAGTCCTCCATGTACAGGTGGCCCAGCTCCAGGGAGAGGTGGGCCAGCGGCACCGACTGGGTGCGCGGCTCGGCGGCGGTCTCGCGGAACACCTCTTCCGTCACGGCCGCCCCCAGTGCGAGTCGTCGGTGAGCCGCCGGGCGATCTCCTCCAGCGCTTCCAGGGTCTCCTTGTTGGCGATCTGGGTGGAGAGCACGTCCTCCTCGGTGATCAGCTGCTCGCGCCACTGGAGTATCGGCTCCAGCGGTACGACACCGAGTACCACGCTGTCGCCGATCCGGTGCTCGGCGGCGAGCCGGCGCAGCGCCTCGTCGCACGTTTGCATCCAGGCGGCCTGGGCGGGCGAGCCCTGGGACCACAGCGGCGACTCGGGATCCGGTACGGCGGCGCGCACGAAGCGGATCGCGGCGCGCAGGGCGTCCTCGTCGTGGCCCCGGTCGACGCCGCCGCCGATGATGCCGTGGTCCGCGTGGACCAGGCCGGAGGCGGCGATCACGTGCTGGCGCGTCCAGCGGTGGAAGACGAGCCAGCGGAAGGGCACGTTGCGCATCCGGGGGTGGGCGGTGGCCGCGAGGACCATGTCGACCGCGTAGCTGCGGCCGGCGCTGAGATCCACGACGGTGATGTCGAACTCGCCGTTCAGCCGCAGCAGCAGGTCGACGCACCGCTCCAGGGTCTCCTCGCCGGTGGCGAACTCGCCGCCGCCCGCGTCGCCGGGGAACAGGACGAGCCGGCCGGACTGGTTGGGCCGGGCACGCAGCAGGGGGTGTTCGGTCTGGCGCCAGACGTCGATCCTGGCCGGCTCGGCGGTCTCTCCCTCCAGGTAGGAGTGGAGGCCGCGTTCCTCGGTGCCGCGCATGGCGCCGGGCACGTCGAAGACCGCGGCGGCGGTGGGCGAGCCGAAGTCGAAGTCCACGTAGGCCACGTGATCGCCGGTGAGGGCCCGCTGGTAGGCCAGGTTGGCGCTGGTCACGGACCGCCCGGTGCCTCCTTTGTCGGAGGCGGCGAAGACGAGCACCCTCACACCTCCTGCGCGGCGGCTCCCCTGGCCTGGGCCAGGGTGTCGAGTTCCTGCAGGACGGGGAGGGCCAGCGCGAAGGCGGTGGCGGGCCGTTCGTCGACCAGGCCGCGGGCGTGGTCGAGGCGGCTCTCGATGCTCCGCATGGCGCGGGCCCGGCTGCCGTCGGCGGCGGCGGACGCCTCCAGCTGTTCCTTGCCGAACAGGTGGGTGGCCTCGCTGAGCAGTTCGCGGGCCAGCTCGGCGAGTTCGGGGCTGCGGATGGGCTGCTGCTCGTAGAGGTTGCGGGCGGCGACGAGGCATTCGGTGACGCGCTCGGTGATGCTCCAGGACATGCGCAGGCCGGCGGTTCGCGCGTCGGGGTAGACGGACCGCACGTCGTCCCAGAGGCCGGCGCCGTCCTCGTCGTCGATGCGCCGGGACCACAGGTGCTCGAAGGCCTGCTCGGCGAGGCGCAGCAGCCGGTCCTGCGCGCCGATGTTCCGCGACAGCGTGGCCAGCTGGATGATCCGCTTGAGCAGTTGGGCGGAGTAGTCGGTCATCCGCCACAGGAGGACCCCGCCGGAGTGCTCGGACCCGGCGAGCGGCATGGTGACGCCGGGGGTGTGCAGCCTGATGGTGGGGTCGTCCTTGGTCATCCGGCTGGTGACCCGGCCCCGGTCGGCGAGGCGCTCCATGACGGCGACGGTGCGGGTGAGGTCGTCGTCGGTCGCCTTCCGGCGGACCAGGTCGTGGACGAGGATGGCCGCGACGGTCAGCGAGAAGTACTCGGACTCCAGGCGCAGGCCGGTGGTCTGCCAGGGCAGGTCCTCCAGAGGCCAGCGCTCGCCGCCGAAACGGGCGATCGCGGACCAGTACTGCTGGCTGAGTTCCCAGCGCAGGCGCAGCGCCTCGGCGAGCTTCTGCTGGTCGGCGTCGAGCAGTCCGAGGGTGAGGGTGCGGTCGGAGAACAGGTCCTGGATGCCGTCGAGGGCGACGACGGTGAAGTACACGTAGGGCAGCCGGTCGGCGATGCCGTCGGGCTGCCCGTGGACCTGGACGTCCAGGTCGGTGACGGTCGGCGCGTCCTTGACGATGCCCCAGGCCCAGCCGCACTCGAAGAGCTGGCTCTCGTCGCGGATGCCCTCGTCGACCTGGATGCCGCGGGTCAGGCTCTCGATGATGGTGGCGCGCAGGGGGCGTAACTTGCGGGAGAACTGCTGGAGGACGGCCCGGTCGGACTGTCTGCCCTGTCCGACGACCTGGATGAGCCGCTTGCCCTGCTCGGACTCGGCGTCGAAGACGTTGACGGTGAAGGAACGCAGCAGGCTGATCATGGCGGCGGTCAGCCGGGCGTTGGTGGCGTCCCTCAGCTCGGCGATCGCCCTGAGCACCTCGGGGCGGGTCGTGGTGCCCTCGTAGACCTTGAGGAACCCGAGGGTGGCGAGGCAGAGCGTGACGGACATGGAGTAGGAGTCCACCACGCCGAGCTGGCTCTGTTCGTGGGTGATCTCGCCGTCGGGCTCGGCGGACCTGAAGTAGTGTCCGCCGGCGAAGGTGGGGCTGTCGTCCGTGCCGGTGTGCGTGCGCATGAACTGGGTCAGCGCGGTGATCAGGTTGGGCGGGATCTCGAGCCGGCTGCCGATCCGGTCGAGGGCGCGCAGGACGTCGCGTTCGGTGGTGTCGGGCTGGTCGAGCCGGAAGGCGGGGACCTCGGTGGCGGGATAGAGCAGGCAGAGCAGGCGCTCGGCGTCCGCGACGCTGCTCAGCCCGTCGGTGTCCCCCCGGACGAGCTTCCCGTCCTCGAACGAGTGACGGGCCATGGCCTGCCAGATTTCCAGCATGTGCTGGCGTGGCTTGATCTGCATCCCCGCACCCCTCGTACAGATCTCGTTGCCCTGTGTTCAGCATGGTCCCCGTTCCTACGGGACGGCAACCTCCGAATTGCGCCGCCCCAGGGCGAGGAGCATTCCCTCGTGTCCCGGCCGCACCATGTGGTGCAGATCGTGGATCTCCAGCTCGGCGGTGAACGGAGCGAGGCTCTCTCTGACCCGGTCCTCGTTCACCCGGTAGGCCGGATAGTCGTGATCGCCGACGCGATAACCGACCGACTCCTTCATGAACGCGGCGGCGAAAGGCGCACGCTCACCGAGGGCGTTCATGAAGCACCGCACACCCCGCTTGAACTCGTCGGGACACTCGGACATGGAATCGGCGACGAAGAACATGGTCCCGAGGTCCCAGCGCCGGTGTCCGTCGAGGTCGAACAGGTTGCCCCGCTCCACCCGGACGATCTCGCCGAACCGGCTCCTCGGCTCGACTGCGGCGTAGGCGGGGGCCTCACGGAGCACGTCCCAGAACGCGTCCCACGCCGTGTCGAAGCCCCCGGAGGAGACCTGCCTCTCCAGGTACTCGACATTCGGACGCGCGAATTCCAGCAGAAGGATCTTTTCGCACCAGGGGAGCATCGAGAGCGCGGGATAGAGATTCGCCCCGGCACCGGCGTCGACGCCCCGCACCGAATCCGGCACGCCCCCGGAGAAACAGCGCCCGAAGTGGTCGCGCATCAACCGGACGATCAACAGGTCCACTTCGAGCGGCGTCCGGTAATTGTTGTCGACGTACACCTCGGGATCGAACTTCGACCAAGGTGCGTCGGCGTTGCGATCCATAGTCACCCTGCCGCGTTCCATTCGAATCCGGACAAGCCCAGTGCCGTGCACGGTAGGCCACCAGGACACGTCGAGACAGCCGGGAAACCGCCAGACCTCGTCCGCCGGGCGCACGTCGGGCGCATGGACGCACACCTTAACTCGCCCTTGCACGAGGCAAGTTGGAAGCTCACTCTAGCCAGGAGGGGGCGGCGGCCGCCACACGATGCCGCGTACTCCTGACGAATGAAAAGCGCACCCGTCGAGTTGACCTCGCACGTCCTGACTGGGGGTTGCATGACCGCCGAACCGCTGGAACGTTCCCTGGCCCGCCGCGATCGGCTCACGGATGCCGGCCCTCCTCGTCCCGACGAACCGCCGCTGGTCCTGCGCACGGCCCAGGAGGCCGACCTGCCCGAACTGCGGCGGCTCGACGAGGAGGTCTTCCAGGACGTCGCCTATCCCGGCTTCCTCCTGCGCCAGCTCTTCGACATGTACGAGGAGCACTTCCTGGTGCTGGACGACGGCACGGGCCGGCTGCGCGGCTACGTGCTCGCCGCCACCCGGGCGCTCGGCGCGGACAGCTGGATACTCGGCCTGTGCGTGACGCAGGACCGCCGGCGTCACGGGCTGGGCCGGGAGCTGATGACGGAGGTGCTGGACCGGCTGTGCCGGGACGGCATCCGGGTGGTGCGCCTGACCGTGGAACCCGCCAACCTCGCCGCCATCTTCCTCTACCGAGGCCTGGGCTTCCGCCCGGAGGAGCCCGACGGCGGCCTGCGCCCGGACTACTTCGGCCCCGGCATGCACCGCCAGATCCTGCGCCTGGACCTGACGGACCAGGCGTCGCCGCTCTGAACGGTGGCCGGACCGCGCCGGCCGCGGCCGCGATCGCCGGGGCCGGGCGGCTGCCCGGGCCGGTCAGGAAGGCGTGCCCGCCGATTCCAGGAGGCGGGTCACGTCGTCGGAGCAGATGGTCAGGGCCGCGCCCACCGTGGCCAGCGCGTCGCGTTCGGCGGGGGTGTAGGGGCCGTCGGCCAGGGCGATGCGGGCGCCCTGGAGGAGGATGGACTCGCGGCCGACGGTCGCCAGGTGGGGGGCCAGGGGGTCCAGGGCCTCGTGGAGTTCTATGGCGAGGCCGGGCACGCAGGGCTCGCCGTGGACCCGGCCGGTGTCCGCCTCCAGCGCCTCGACGAGCGCGCCCAGCTGCTCCTCGGTGCAGTCCTCGAAGCCGGCCGCGCGCACCGCGACGGCGGCCGTCTCCAGCGACGTACGGGAGCAGGCGCCGCCCGCGGCGAGGACGGCGAGGGCGACGGTGTGCACGGCGTCGCGGAGCATCGCGGAGAAGCGGGTGGTGGTCGGGTGGTCGAGGACGTCGGTGCCGTAGTGGCGGCGGCAGGCCGCGCACTCGACGGTCGGCGCGGACTCGCCGCGCGGCAGCACGGGCACGCCGAGCAGGGTGAAGCGGCGGCGGCCGGTGAGCCGCTGGTAGTTGCGGTCGCCCCCGCAGCCCGGGCAGAAGAACTCGCCGTCCCCGACGGGCGTCCACGCGGTACGCGTGCCCAGGATGCGCGGCAGCCGGACAGCTCGGCCCTGTCGTTCCCGTCCAGGCAGCACGTCGCACCTCCGTAACCGCGCGACAGCATCGTCGCGCTGGCGTGATGTTAGCCACATCACCTACGTGGAGTCAGTACCCCGGAGGAGACCTTTCCGTGACCTGCACACGGAGTTGGCCGGTATACGACGGGGCCCCGCCCGCCGGAGAACGGCGGGCGGGGCCTGTAACCACCGATTCGGCTGGTCAGCGCGCCGCTCGGTTGACGGCGGAGACGACCGCCTTCAGCGAGGCGCGCGTGGTGTTCGCGTCGATTCCGATGCCCCACAGCACCTTGTCGCCGATGGCGCACTCGATGTAGGAGGCGGCCTGCGCGGAGGCGCCCTCGCTCATCGTGTGCTCCTGGTAGTCCAGCAGGCGTACGTCGATGCCGACGCCCTGCAGGGCGTGGAAGAACGCCGAGATCGGTCCGTTGCCGGTGCCGACCAGCGTGGTCTCCTGGCCGTCGACCGTGGCCTCGACGGTGAGGGTGTCGATGCCGTCGCGGTCGGTGGTGGTCTGGCCGTTGGCGACCTGGATGCGGCCCCAGGGGTTGTCCGGGTTGGGCAGGTACTCGTCCTGGAAGACGTCCCAGATGGCCGTGGGCGTGATCTCGCCGCCCTCGGCGTCCGTCTTGGCCTGGATCAGCTTGGAGAACTCGATCTGCATCCGGCGCGGCAGGTCCAGCTTGTGGTCGTTCTTCAGGACGTACGCGATGCCGCCCTTGCCGGACTGCGAGTTGACGCGGATGACCGCCTCGTAGGAGCGGCCGACGTCCTTGGGGTCGATCGGCAGGTAGGGCACGGCCCACTCGATGTCGTCGACGGTGACGCCCTTGGCGGCCGCCTCGGCCTCCATGGCGTCGAAGCCCTTCTTGATGGCGTCCTGGTGGGAGCCGGAGAAGGACGTGTAGACCAGGTCGCCCACGTACGGGTGGCGCGGGTGGACCTCCATCTGGTTGCAGTACTCCCACGTGCGACGGATCTCGTCGATGTCGGAGAAGTCGATCTGCGGGTCGACCCCCTGCGAGAACAGGTTCATGCCCAGGGTGACCAGGTCGACGTTGCCGGTGCGCTCGCCCTGTCCGAACAGGCAGCCCTCGACGCGGTCGGCGCCGGCCATCAGCGCCAGCTCGGCCGCCGCCACCGCCGTACCGCGGTCGTTGTGCGGGTGGACGGACAGGCAGACGTACTCGCGGCGGGAGAGGTTGCGGCCCATCCACTCGAAGCGGTCGGCGTGCGTGGACGGCGTCGAACGCTCCACGGTGGCCGGCAGGTTGAGAATGATCTCGCGGCCGGGGCCGGGCTGGTAGGTGTCCATCACCGCCTCGCAGACCTCCAGGGCGAAGTCCAGCTCGGTGTCGGTGAAGATCTCGGGGCTGTACTGGTAGCCGAACTCCGTCTCGGGGCCCAGCAGCTTCTCGGCGTACTCCATGACCAGCCGGGTGCCGTCGACGGCGATCTGCTTGATGTCGTCCCGGGAGCCGCGGAAGACGACCCGGCGGAAGACCGGGGCGGTCGCGTTGTACAGGTGGACGGTGGCCCGCCTGGCGCCCTTCAGGGACTCCACCGTGCGCTCGATCAGGTCCTCACGGGCCTGCGTCAGCACGGAGATCGTCACGTCCTCCGGGATGGCGTCCGGGTCCTCGATGATCGAGCGTACGAAGTCGAAGTCGGTCTGGCCGGAGGCGGGGAAGCCGACCTCGATCTCCTTGTAGCCCATCTTGACCAGCAGGTCGAACATCGCGCGCTTGCGGGCGGGCGACATGGGGTCGATCAGTGCCTGGTTGCCGTCGCGCAGGTCGGTGGAGAGCCAGCGGGGGGCGGTGGTGATGCGCTGGTGGGGCCAGGTGCGGTCGGGGATGTCGACCTGCTCGTAGCCGCGGTACTTGGTGATCGGCATGGAACTGGGCTGCTGGCGGTTGGCCATGTTGGCGTGGGCTCCTCGTGATGTCCGCGGTGTCCGCGTGTCCAGAGAGACGGCCGACGCGCACCACCAAGCTCCGCGGGGAGGGAGTCGGCCTCTACAGGCCCTCGCCGCGGCAGCTAAGGAGAAGCAGCCCGAAACGCATGATGCCCAGCACCCTAGCCGAGCCACGCCGGTCACGCGGGTCCGTATCAGTATGCGGGACCACGGAGGGAAACAGGACAAAAAGTGCCGTATACCACTCACCGTCGACCGGAGGGGCGGGTTGGTACCGCTTTTCACCAATCATGGTTGCGGGTGGTGACAGTGACGTCACTCAGTGCGAGGGTGCCGGTCATGACGACCCACGGGGGCTTCGAGCCCGTCTTCTGCACCATCGTGCCGCCCCACGTCCTCGACAAGCTCGCCCAGCACGAGGACCCGGTACTCGCCGGACCCGCTCGCCGGACCCTCCAGCGCGACGCCTTCGAGCGCACCCACCGCCGGCTGACCACGGTCATCGGCGCCCCCACCGTCACCCCGCGCGCCGGCGCCGAACCCCGGAAGCCGCACCGCACGGTCTTCGACGCCCGGCACGGCACCGACCTGCCGGGCAGGAAGGTGCGCGGCGAGGGCGAGGAGCCCGGCAAGGACGCCACCGTCAACCGCGCCTACGCGGGCCTCGGCGCCACCTTCGACCACTTCCTGAAGGTCTACGGCCGCGACTCCATCGACGGCGACGGACTGCCGCTGGACGCGACCGTGCACTACGACCGCGAGTACAACAACGCCTTCTGGAACGGCGAGCAGATGGTCTTCGGCGACGGGGACGGGGAGATCTTCCTCGACTTCACCGTCTCCCTCGACGTCATCGGCCACGAGCTGGCCCACGGCGTCACCCAGCACACCGCCAACCTGACCTACTACGGTCAGCCCGGCGCCCTCAACGAGTCGGTGTCCGACGTCTTCGGCGCCCTCGTCAAGCAGTACTCGCTCGGCCAGACCGCCGCCGAGGCCGACTGGCTGATCGGCGCCGGGCTGCTCGCCCCGCGCGTGACGGGGGTGGCGCTGCGCTCCATGAAGGAGCCGGGCACCGCGTACGACGACGACGTGCTGGGCAAGGACCCGCAGCCCGCGACGATGGACGACTTCGTGCGCACCGGCCGCGACAACGGCGGCGTCCACATCAACTCCGGCATCCCCAACCACGCCTTCTACCTCGCGGCCACCGCGCTCGGCGGGCACGCCTGGGAGCGGGCCGGACAGGTCTGGTACGACGTGCTGACCGGCGGCGAACTGGCGCAGGACGCGCTGTTCACGGACTTCGCCTCCCTGACGGTGAAGGCGGCCCGGGAGCGTTACGGCGACGCGGAGGAGCTGGAGGCGGTGCGCAAGGGCTGGGAGCAGGTCGGGGTGCGCACGGTGTAGTTCCGTACTAGACACGGACCATGCGGATTCAGGTGAGGCGCACAGGAGGCTTCGCGGGCATCGAACGCCACGCGGAGGTCGACACCGCGGGACGGGCCGACGCGGACGAGTGGCACGCCCTGGCGGAGCGGGCCGCGGCCGACGGGCGGGGCACACCGCCCGTCGGCGTGCCGGACGGGTTCAGCTACCAGATCACCGTGGACGGCCGGACGGTGTACGCCGCCGATCCCCGGCTGACGGACGAGCAGCGCAGGCTGATCTCGCGGGTGCTGAAGGAAGGGGCGTGACCGCCGGTCCGCGCAGGGGCGTTGACGTGCCTCGCCGGCCCTGCGGATGATCCGCGCATGGCGACGCATCCGATACCCCGGTTCCCGGACGGCTTCCTGTGGGGCGTGTCGACCTCGGCGCACCAGATCGAGGGCGCGGCGGAGCTGCGGGAGCCGTCCGTGTGGGACGCCTTCACCGCCGAGCCCGGACGGGTGAAGGACGGTTCCACCGCGGCGGTGGCCTGCGACCACTACCACCGCTACCGCGAGGACGTGGCGCTGCTGGCGGACCTGGGCGTGGACGCGTACCGCTTCTCGGTCTCCTGGCCGCGGGTGAACTCACCCGGCGGCCTCGGCTTCTACGACCGCCTCGTCGACGAACTGTGCGCGGCGGGGGTCCGGCCGGTGCCGACCCTCTTCCACTGGGACCTGCCGGTGGGGCTCGACTGGCTGGAGCGTGACACGGCGTCGCGGTTCGCGGAGTACGTGACGCGGGTCGCGGACCGGCTCGGCGACCGAGTCGGCAGGTGGATCACGCTCAACGAGCCCGCCGAGCACACCCTGCTGGGCCACGCCCTGGGCGTGCACGCCCCCGGCAGGGGCCTGCTCTTCGACGCCCTTCCGGTGGCCCACCACCAGCTGCTCGCGCACGGTCTGGCGGTACGGGCCCTGCGCGCGTCGGGCGCCACGGACGTCGGGATCGCCAACTCGCACGGCCCGACCTGGCCGGCGTCGGACGACCCGGCCGACCGGGAGGCGGCGGACTTCTACGACCTCCTCCTGAACCGGCTGTTCAGCGACCCGCTGCTGACCGGGCGGTACCCGGAGGGCGTCGGGGAGCTGATGCCGGGGGACGCGCGCCAGGTCGACGCCGACCTGGCGGTCATCGCCGAGCCGCTGGACTGGTACGGCGTGAACTACTACGCGCCCACCCGGGTGGGCGCCCCGCAGGGTGCGGAGATCGAGTTCGGGGGTCTGACGCTCCCCGCGGAGCTGCCCTTCTCGGTGCGCGGCATCGAGGGCCGGCCGCTGACCGACTTCGGCTGGCCCGTCGTCCCCGAGGGGCTGACGGAGCTCCTCACGGGCTTGAGCGACCGCTACGGCGACCGGCTCCCGCCGATCGTCATCACGGAGAACGGCTGCTCCTACGAGGGGCTCGACGACCGGGACCGCATCGCCTACCTGGACGGGCACGTCCGCGCCCTGCACCGGGCGCTGGAGGCGGGCGTGGACGTGCGCGGCTACTTCGTGTGGTCGCTGCTGGACAACTTCGAGTGGGCGGAGGGGTACGCGCGCCGCTTCGGCCTGGTCCACGTGGACTTCGCGACGCTGGAGCGCACGCCCAAGGCCTCGTACGGCTGGTTCCGCGAGGTGCTGCGGGCGCAGCGGCACCGGCCCCGGTGACGCCCGGTCACGGACGGCGACCGGGCGGGGCGGGTCCGCCGGCGGAGGCGGCGGGCCCGGGACCGGGAGTGAACGCGGGTGGTACGCCGGACACCGGTCGGATAAAAGGCCTCGGCGCTGTCGGCGGGGAGTCGTACGCTGGAGACATCAGACCCGCCCGTCACGCGGCGCACGCCGCAGAGGAGGACTTGCAGGCCTAGAGCGCCGGCCCATGACTCAGACACCCTCAGCTCACTCTCCCGCGCAGGGGAAGGCGAGAGCACAGTTCACCGTCCCCGCCCAGCACCCCATGGTGACCGTGCTGGGGTCCGGTGACTCCCTCCTGCGCGTGATCGAGAAGGCCTTCCCGGCGGCCGACATCCACGTCCGGGGAAACGAGATCAGCGCGGTCGGCGACCCCCATGACGTCGCCCTGATCCAGCGCGTTTTCGACGAGATGATGCTGGTGCTCCGCACGGGGCAGCCGATGACGGAGGACGCAGTGGAACGCTCGATCGCCATGCTCAAGGCGAGCGAGAACGGGGAGAGCGACGGCCAGGAAACCCCGGCCGAGGTGCTCACGCAGAACATCCTGTCCTCGCGAGGCCGCACGATCCGCCCCAAGACGCTGAACCAGAAGCGGTACGTCGACGCGATCGACAAGCACACCATCGTCTTCGGCATCGGCCCCGCGGGCACCGGCAAGACCTACCTGGCGATGGCCAAGGCGGTGCAGGCCCTGCAGTCCAAGCAGGTCAACCGCATCATCCTGACCCGCCCGGCGGTCGAGGCCGGCGAGCGGCTCGGATTCCTGCCGGGCACGCTCTACGAGAAGATCGACCCGTATCTGCGCCCGCTGTACGACGCGCTGCACGACATGCTCGACCCCGACTCGATCCCGCGGCTGATGGCGGCGGGCACGATCGAGGTCGCGCCGCTGGCGTACATGCGCGGCCGGGCGCAACCGGTCTTCACGAACGTCCTGACACCCGACGGCTGGCGTCCCATCGGCGACCTCCAGGTCGGTGACCTGGTCGTCGGCTCCAACGGGGAGCCGACTCCGGTCCTGGGCGTCTACCCGCAGGGCGAGAAGGACATCTACCGCGTCACGGCCCAGGACGGCTCCTGGACGCTGTGCTGCGGGGAGCACCTGTGGACGGTCCGTACCGCGTCCGACAAGCGCCGTGACAAGCCCTGGCGGGTTCTGGAGACCCAGGACATGATCGGCGACCTGCGCGCGGCTCACGCTCGCCGGTACGAGCTGCCCCTGCTCACGGCACCGGTGCAGCTTCCCGAACGCGAAGTTCCCATGGACCCGTACGCGTTGGGTCTGCTGCTCGGTGACGGGTGCCTGACGGGCTCCACCACCCCCTCCTTCGCCACGGAGGACGAGGAGCTGGCAGGCGCTCTGGAGGCCGCACTGCCAGGCGTCAAGGTCCGTCACCGCGGTGGCCCGGACTACGTACTCAACCAGGTCAGGGCTCCCGGGGATGTGATCACCCTGGAGAACCCGGTCACGCGAGTCCTGCGTCAGCTGGACCTGCTGCGTACCCGTTCGCACAGCAAGTTCGTCCCGGACGACTATCTGCGGAACTCCGCCGATGTCCGGCTGGCCGTGCTCCAGGGCCTGCTCGACGCCGACGGGGGCCCGGTCACCCAGAAGGACCGGACCTGCCGCATCCAGTACACGACGACCTCGATCCTGCTGCGTGACGACGTGATCTCGCTGGTCAGGTCGCTGGGCGGAGTGGCGTACACGCGTCGCCGCGCTGCCGAAGGCCGCAAGCCGGGTCTCGCGCAGGGCCGCGAGGTCGCTCATCGCTACGACGCCCACATCATCGACATCCGCCTCCCGGAAGGCATCGAACCCTTCCGGCTGGCCCGCAAGCGCGACGCGTACCACGGGGCCGGAGGCGGCGGACGCCCCGTGCGGTTCATCGACAGCATCGAGCCCGCGGGGCGGGAGGAGACCGTCTGCATCCAGGTGGCGGCCGAGGACTCGTTGTACGTCACCCAGGACTACCTGCTGACGCACAACACGCTCAACGACGCCTTCATCATCCTGGACGAGGCCCAGAACACCAGCCCCGAGCAGATGAAGATGTTCCTCACCCGGCTCGGCTTCGAATCGAAGATCGTGATCACGGGTGACGTGACGCAGGTCGACCTGCCCGGCGGGACGAAGTCGGGTCTGCGGCAGGTGCAGGACATCCTGGAGGGCCTGGACGACGTGCACTTCTCCCGGCTGTCGTCCCAGGACGTCGTCCGGCACAAGCTGGTGGGCCGTATCGTCGACGCGTACGAGCAGTACGACAGCAGGAACGGCACCGAGAACGGCGGCCACAACGGCGGCCGGACACCGAGAAGCGGTGCCAAGGCCAAGGGGAAGTAGACCAGCACGACCATGTCGATCGACGTCAACAACGAGTCCGGAACCGAGGTCGACGAGCAGGCGATCCTCGACATCGCCCGCTACGCGCTCGCGCGGATGCGCATCCACCCGCTCTCCGAGCTCTCGGTGATCGTCGTGGACGCCGACGCCATGGAGCAGCTCCACATCCAGTGGATGGACCTGCCGGGGCCGACGGATGTCATGTCCTTCCCGATGGACGAGCTGCGTCCGCCGGCCAAGGACGAGGACGAGCCGCCGCAGGGGCTGCTCGGCGACATCGTGCTCTGCCCCGAGGTCGCCGCCAAGCAGGGCACCGAGGCACCGACGCAGCACTCCATGGACGAGGAGCTCCAGCTCCTCACCGTCCACGGGGTGCTGCACCTGCTCGGCTACGACCACGAGGAGCCGGACGAGAAGGCCGAGATGTTCGGTCTCCAGGCGGCCATCGTGGACGGCTGGCGTGCGGAGAAGGGCCTGACCGGCCCGTCCCCGGCCCCGACCGTCTCATGAGCCTCCCGCTGATCGCCGGCGCGGTCGCCCTGGTCGTGGTCGCCTGGCTCGCCGCGTGCGCGGAGGCGGGGCTCGCCCGGGTCTCCAGCTTCCGCGCCGAGGAGGCCGTACGGTCCGGGCGGCGCGGCGGCGTGAAGCTCGCCAAGGTCGCCGCCGACCCGACGCGCTATCTGAACGTGGCGCTGCTGGTCCGGGTGGCCTGCGAGATGGCGGCCGCGGCGCTGGTCACGTACGCCTGTCTGAAGCAGTTCGACGGCACCGGCGAGGCGCTGGTGATCGCCATCGCGGTGATGGTGCTCGTCTCGTACGTCGCCGTCGGGGTCTCCCCGCGCACCATCGGCCGGCAGCATCCGATGAACACGGCGACGGCGGCGGCGTACGTCCTGGTGCCGCTGGCCCGGATCATGGGCCCGATCCCGTCGCTGCTCATCCTCATCGGCAACGCGCTCACCCCCGGCAAGGGCTTCCGCCGGGGCCCCTTCGCCTCCGAGGCGGAGCTGCGCGCCCTGGTCGACTACGCCGAGAAGGAGTCGCTGATCGAGGCCGAGGAGCGCCGCATGGTGCACTCGGTCTTCGAGCTGGGCGACACGCTCGTGCGCGAGGTCATGGTGCCGCGGACCGACCTCGTCGTCATCGAGCGCTACAAGACGATCCGCCAGGCGCTGACCCTCGCCCTGCGCTCGGGTTTCTCGCGGATACCGGTGACCGGTGACAGCGAGGACGACATCGTCGGCATCGTGTACCTGAAGGACCTGGTCCGCCGGACGCACATCAGCCGGGAGGCGGAGGGCGACCTGGTGTCCACGGCGATGCGGCCGGCGTTCTTCGTGCCCGACACCAAGAACGCCGGTGACCTGCTGCGCGAGATGCAGAAGGAGCGCAACCACGTGGCCGTGGTGATCGACGAGTACGGCGGCACGGCCGGCATCGTCACCATCGAGGACATCCTGGAGGAGATCGTCGGCGAGATCACCGACGAGTACGACCGGGAGCTGCCGCCCGTCGAGGAGCTGGGCGAGGACCGCTTCCGGGTCACCGCCCGCCTCGACATCGGCGACCTGGGCGAGCTCTACGGCCTGGAGGAGTTCGACGACGAGGACGTGGAGACGGTGGGCGGTCTGCTGGCGAAGGCGCTCGGCCGGGTGCCGATCGCCGGTGCCTCGTCGATGGTGGAGCTGCCCGACGGCCGTGAGCTGCGGCTGACGGCGGAGGCCGCGGCGGGCCGCCGGAACAAGATCGTGACGGTGCTGGTGGAGCCGGTGAACGCGGCGAAGCCCGTCGCGGAGGGCGCACCGGAATGACCCCCGGGGAGCTGCGCGGCCTCTGCCTGTCCTTCAACGCCGCGGTGGAGGACTTTCCCTTCAGCCCGGAGATCTCGGTCTTCAAGGTGCTGGGCAAGATGTTCGCGCTGGCCTCGCTGGACGGGCGCCCGCTCACGGTCAACCTCAAGTGCGACCCGGACGACGCGATCCGGCTGCGCGCCGACCACCCGGGGCTGATCGTCCCGGGCTGGCACATGAACAAGCGGCACTGGAACACGGTGACCGTGGACGGCGGGCTCCCGGACCGTCTCGTCCGGGAGCTGGTGGAGGACTCGTACGACCTGGTCGTCGCCGGCCTGCCGCGCGCCGACCGTCTCCGCCTCGACCGTCCCTGAGCGCGTCGCCCGGCGGCCGCGCGGTCCCGCCGCGACCGGCACGGCCGCCGTCAGCACGATCGCCGCGTCCAGGACCGGCACCGTGTGCACGCCGGACCTCAGGCCGGCCGAGGTGGTGGCCAGGACGCCGAGCAGCGGGATGCCGGCGGTGCTGCCGACTGCCGGGTGGAGGTGACCAGGCCGGTCGCCAGGGGCCTCGCCGGAGGGCCGGCGCGGGGCCGTGTATCCGGGGGCGGGGTGACCGGGCGGCCGGGCGGCGGCGCTCCGTATGCTCGCCTCATGACCGAGACTCCCGCCCTCGACCCCGAGGACCGCAAGATCGTCACCCTGGCCCGTTCCGCGCGGGCCCGCAACGGTGTGCCCGAGGGGGCCGCCGTACGCGACGAGACCGGCCGTACGTACGTCGCCGGTACCGTCGCGCTCGACTCCCTGCAGCTCAGCGCGTTGCGCACGGCGGTGGCGATGGCGGTGGCCTCCGGTGCGACGTCGCTGGAGGCGGCGGCCGTGGTGACCGAGGCGCCGTCGGCGTCGGACGAGGACCGGGCGGCGGTCCGGGACCTGGGCGGCCCCGGGACGCCGGTCCTGGTCGCCGCGCCGGACGGCACGGTCCGTGACACGGTGAGCGCGGGCTGACCGTCGCCGGCCCGGCGGGCGACCGTGGTACGGCGGGGCTCCGGGGATCAGGGACAATGGGCGCCATGAGCGTTCGTACCCAGTCATCCGAAGAACCGGCCGAGGCTGTTCACCGGGCCGGCTTCGCCTGCTTCGTGGGCCGTCCCAACGCGGGCAAGTCCACCCTCACGAACGCTCTGGTCGGGCAGAAGGTGGCGATCACCTCGAACCGTCCGCAGACCACCCGGCACACCGTGCGGGGCATCGTGCACCGGGAGGACGCCCAGCTCATCCTGGTGGACACCCCGGGCCTGCACAAGCCGCGCACGCTGCTGGGCGAGCGGCTCAACGACGTCGTGCGGACGACGTGGGCCGAGGTGGACGTCATCGGCTTCTGCCTGCCGGCGAACGAGAAGCTGGGCCCCGGTGACCGCTTCATCGCCAAGGAACTGGCGGCGATCAAGAAGACCCCGAAGGTCGCGATCGTCACGAAGACGGACCTGGTGGACTCCAAGACCCTGGCCGAGCAGCTGATCGCCATCGATCAGCTGGGCCAGGAGCTGGGTATCACCTGGACGGAGATCGTCCCGGTCTCGGCGACCGCGAACCAGCAGGTGGACCTGCTCGCGGACCTGCTCACCCCGCTGATGCCCGAGGGCCCCGCGCTCTATCCCGAGGGCGACCTGACCGACGAGCCCGAGCAGGTCATGGTCGCCGAGCTGATCCGGGAGGCCGCGCTGGAGGGCGTGCGGGACGAGCTGCCGCACTCCATCGCGGTGGTCGTGGAGGAGATGCTCCCGCGCGAGGACCGCCCCGCGGACAAGCCGCTCCTGGACATCCACGCCAATGTCTTCATCGAGCGCCCGAGCCAGAAGGGCATCATCATCGGCCCCAAGGGCAAGCGCCTGAAGGACGTCGGCATCAAGTCCCGCAAGCAGATCGAGGCGCTGCTCGGCACCCCTGTCTTCCTGGACCTGCACGTCAAGGTCGCCAAGGACTGGCAGCGCGACCCGAAGCAACTGCGCCGCCTCGGCTTCTGAGCCACCCCGGCTTCCGGACCACCCCGGCTTCCGGGCCACCCCGGCGGCGGTGCGTCAGGCCGGGGGGCGGAAGCCGATGGTCGGTACGGCGCGGCGCAGGGGCCAGGGTGCCACCAGGTCGTCCGGGACCAGGTCGGCCAGGAACGCGTAGCGGCGCAGGGCCGTCGGGTCCTGGCCCTCGACGGACTGGACCTTGCGCCACCAGGTCGCGATCTCGCACCAGCCGGGCGCCGACAGGGAGCCGCCGAACTCCTGGACGGAGAGGGCGGCGGTGAGGCCGGCGAAGGCCAGCCGGTCGGCCAGCGGCCAGCCGGCCAGCGTCCCGGTGACGAACCCGGCGACGAAGACGTCCCCCGCGCCGGTCGGGTCCAGGGCCTCCACCTCGATGGCCGGGACCTCGGCGCTCTCCCCCGTACGCCGGTCCACCGCGTACGCGCCGTCCGCGCCGAGGGTGACCACGGCGAGCGGCACGTGCTCGGTCAGGGCGTGCGCGGCCGCGCGGGGGCAGTCGGCGCCCGTGTAGCGCATGGCCTCCTCCGCGTTCGGCAGGAAGGCCTCGCAGTGCGCGAGGTCGGGCAGCTCGGCCAGGTTCCAGGCGCCGGTGTCGTCCCAGCCGACGTCGGCGAAGACCCGGGTGCCGCGCGCGGCGGCCTGGGCGATCCAGGGGGCGCGGACGCCGGGCGTGAGGGAGGCGACGGCGGCACGCGCGCGGGGCGGGCACTCGGGGGACGGCTCCTCGGGGGGCGGCTCGTGGCCGTGGGAGACCATCGTGCGTTCCCCCTCGTAGGCCATCGAGACCGTCACCGGCGAGTGCCAGCCGGGCACGGTGCGCGAGGGGCTCAGGTCGACGCCCTCGCCCCGCGCGAGGGCGTCCCAGCAGTAGTCGCCGTAGTGGTCGTCGCCGAAGGCCGCGGCCAGCGAGGTGCGCAGACCGAGGCGGGCCAGCGCGGTCGCCATGTTGGCGATGCCGCCCGGGCTCGACCCCATCCCCCGCGCCCAGGACTCGGTTCCGCGCACCGGCGCGGAGTCGAGGCCCGTGAACACGACGTCGAGGAAGACGGTGCCGGTCAGATACACGTCCCAGGGCGGGTCCTGCGGGGTGCGCAGGGCGGCGAGGGGGTCGACCTGGGGCTGGTGCGGTCCCCCGGAGGGGACGTGGCGGTGCGTTCTCTCGTCGGCCGGCATGACGGGCATGGCGGGCACGTCGGACGCGGTGGACACGGTGGACGCTGTCACGGTGCGCTCCCTGGCATGGTGCGGACCCCGCCAGTGTGCACCACGCCGCCGACAAGCCCGCGGCGTCCGGGCCGGTGCCGTCGGACCGCGGCCGGTCCCGGCCGCGCCGAGGAGCCGGCGTCCGCCCGGCGCGTGCGGCGCGGCCGACGGCGGGTCACGAGGCGCCGGACCGTCGCGGTGACAGGGGGTCAGACCCGGTACGGACGCGGTGGATCGGCTCGAGGACGGGGTGACGCACCAGCGGTGACGATCGCTGTTACCCGGCTCCGATGGGCGTAAACGCGCATGTGATCCAGAACACACCACCTCGGCTGTTTCCCGCCTCCTCGCGCTTGATACAAATTGCCCGCGCGCACCTGTCCGTCGACGGTCGTCGCCCCCCTCCTCTCCTGAGTCCCTTTCGCACGCCCTGGGAACGCCCGTGTTCGCCCCCCGCACCACCCCCTGGCCCCTCGTCGCCCTTTTCACGGCCGGGTACCTTCCTCCGTATCTGCTGCCCACCACCGTCGGCAGACTCGACACCGGCCTTCCGCTGACCGCCACTCAGGCGGGCGCCGTCGGCAGTGCGCTCCTGCTGAGTTCGGCGACCGCCGGCTTCCTGCTGGCCTCCCGGATGCAGCGGATCGGCGCCCGGACACCGGCCCGCTTCGGGCTCGCCCTGGCCGTCCTCGGCTACGGCGCCGCCTCCCTCACCACCGCCGTCCCCGCCGTGGTCGCCGGCGCGGTGCTGGGCGGTCTCGGATCCGGTACGGCCATGACCGTCGCCGCCACCCGGATCGCCGCCGAGCGTGACCCCCACCGGGCCTCCACGCTGGGCCTGCTGACCGTCTCGGCGCTGGCCGGCGCGGTGTACCTGACGGTGCCTCACCTCGGCCGGGCGCACGGTCTGCCGCTGGCCGCGATCGCGCTGACCGCGCTCGCGGTGTGGCCGCTGACCGGCCGGCTGCCGGGACGGGCGGCCCCCTCCCCGGCCGCCCACGGCACCGGGAGC
This sequence comes from Streptomyces ambofaciens ATCC 23877, assembly GCF_001267885.1. Taxonomy (NCBI): domain Bacteria; kingdom Bacillati; phylum Actinomycetota; class Actinomycetes; order Kitasatosporales; family Streptomycetaceae; genus Streptomyces; species Streptomyces ambofaciens. The sequence continues at coordinate 2,710,668 of NZ_CP012382.1, forward strand.
ACCGCCCCGCTCCCCCGCCGCCGCTCGGGTCTGGTCCTCGCCGCGGCCGTGCTGTGCTGGTCCCTCGCGCAGAACTCCCTGTGGGGGGTCAGCGGCCGGATCGGCCTGACGCAGGCCGGACTCGGCGACGCCACGCTCGGGGTCGTGTTCGCCGTCGCCCTGGGCGCGGGTCTGCTGGGGGTGCTGGCGGCCGGCGCGCTCGGGCCGCGGCTCGGGCGTGCGATGCCCGTCGGGGCCGGGACGGTGATCATCGCCGGGTGCATCGCCCTGACCGCGTCGGCGACCACTCCCACCACCTTCGCGGCCGGGGAGATCGCCTGGAACACGCTGTACCCGGTCGTGCTGTCGTACCTGATCGGCCTGGCCGCCTCGCTCGACCCGCGGGGCCGCTGGGCGGTGCTCGTCGGGTCGGCGTCCTCCCTGGGCACGGCGGCCGGGCCGCTGACCGGCAGTGTGCTGTCCGCGCAGGCCGGATACCCGGTGATGGGCCTGGTGCTCGCCGCCGGTCTGCTCGTGGTCGCCGCGCCGATGACCGCCGTCGCCCTGCACACCGGCGGGCGCCCGCTGCTGCCCGGCACCGTCCGCCGCCGGGGCGGCACCCCGGCCGCCCTGGTCGCCGCCGCCACCGGCACGCCGAGCGGCGCCGTGCCGGAGATCGGCGCCGCGGAGCAGGCGGTCGTGGAGATCACCGTGGACGCACCGGCCGTCGCGGTCCAGCGTGCCTACGACACGGCGGGACCCCGGCAGGCGGCGGCCACACCGGGGTCCGGGGCGAGCTGACGGCGGTCGCGCGGGGCGGCGCGGGAACGCCGGGTGGCTAGCCGAAGCGGTACGCGTCGACCTCGGCGAGGTACCGCGCCCGCAGCTCCTCGTCGTCCTCCAGGAAGGAGGCGAGGAAGGAGTTGCGGGCCAGCTCCCGCAGCCGGTCCTCGGTGAGCCCGAGCGTCCGGCGCACGGCGTCGAAGTTGTCACCCGCGTAGCCGCCGAAGTAGGCCGGATCGTCGGAGTTCACCGTGCACATCAGTCCGGCGTCCAGCATGGCGGGCAGCGGATGGTCGGCGAGGGTGTCGACCGTCCGCAGCCGCACGTTGGACAGCGGGCACAGGGTGAGCGGGACGCGGTCGCGCACCAGCCGCTCGACCAGCGCCGGGTCCTCCAGGCAGCGCAGGCCGTGGTCGATCCGCTCGACGCCGAGGACGTCCAGGGCCTCGGTGACGTACTCCGGCGGCCCCTCCTCGCCCGCGTGCGCCACCCGCCGCAGCCCGAGGGCGGCGGCGGCCTCGTACACCTCGCGGAACTTCACCGGCGGATGGCCCACCTCGGCCGAGTCCAGGCCGACGCCGGTGATCCGGTCGAGGTGGGGCTCGGCGGCGTCGAGGGTCCGCAGCGCCGACTCGGCGGACTCGTCGCGCAGGAAGCACAGGATCAGCCGGGTGGAGACGCCGTGCCGCTCCCGGCTGCGGCCCAGCGCCCGCCACAGCCCCTCCACGACCGTGCCCATCTCCACGCCCCGGGCCAGGTGTGCCTGCGGGTCGAAGAAGATCTCCGCGTGCCGCACGCCCTGCGCGGCGGCGCGGGCGAGGTAGGCGTTCGCGAGGTCCTCGAAGTCGCGCTCGGTGCGCAGGACGGCCATGAGCTCGTAGTACAGGTTCAGGAAGGACTGGAGGTCCTCGAAGCGGTACGCCTCGCGCAGCGCGTCCGTGTCCGCGTACGGCAGGGTCACGCCGTTGCGGGCGGCCAGCTCGAAGGCCAGCTCGGGCTCCAGAGTGCCTTCGATGTGGAGGTGCAGTTCAGCTTTGGGCAGAGGCATCAGAGCATCGTACGGCGGTTTCACCGTCGTTTCGGAACCGGGACCCGGAGCAGGTCGTGGGCCACGGTCAGCTCGCCCTCGTAGCCGGCCGCCCGCGCCTGCCGCTCGAACTCCCCGGGGTCCGCGTAGCGCTGGCTGAAGTGGGTGAGCACCAGGTGCCGTACGCCCGCGTCCCGGGCGGCCCGTGCCGCCTGGCCGGCGGTCAGGTGGCCGTGGTCGGTGGCGAGGGTCTCGTCCTCGTCGAGGAAGGTGGACTCGATGACCAGCAGGTCGCAGTCCTCGGCGAGCGCGTGCACGCCCTCGCAGAGCCTGGTGTCCATGACGAACGCGAACCGCTGGCCGCGGCGGATCTCGCTGACCGCGTCGAGGGGGACGCCGTTCAGCGAGCCGTCGCGCTGGATGCGGCCGACGTCGGGGCCCTTGATGCCGTGCGCGGCCAGGCGGTCGGGCAGCATGCGGCGGCCGTCGGGCTCGGTCAGGCGGTAGCCGTACGACTCGACGGGGTGGGAGAGTCTGCGGGCGTCCAGGGTGTACCCGGGGGTGACCGCGAGGACGCCGTCGGTGTCGACCGGGGACTCGGTGAGGGCGACCGTCTCGCGGTAGGCGGTGGCGTACCGCAGGCGGTCGAAGAAGCGCTGCCCGGAGCGCGGGTAGTGGGCGGTGACCTCGTGCGGCACCCGGTCGAGGTTGACGCGCTGGATGACGCCGGCCAGGCCCAGGCTGTGGTCGCCGTGGAAGTGGGTGACGCAGATCCGGTTCAGGTCGTGGGCGGCGACCCCGGCGCGCAGCATCTGGCGCTGCGTGCCCTCGCCGGGGTCGAACAGGATGCCCTCGCCGTCCCAGCGCAGCAGGTAGCCGTTGTGGTTGCGGTGGCGGGTGGGGACCTGGCTGGCGGTGCCGAGGACGACCAGTTCACGTACGGACACGGCTGCCTATCCGGGGGGCCATTCGAGGCCGCGGCCGCCGAGGACGTGGGCGTGGGTGTGCCAGACGGTCTGGCCCGCGCCGCTGCCGGTGTTGAAGACGATGCGGTAGCTGTCCAGCTGCTCCTGGTCCGCGATCGCCTGGGTCTCGCGCAGGACGTCCGCCGCCAGTTCCGGAGCACCGGCGGCGAGCGCGGCCGCGTCCCGGTAGTGGGCCTTGGGGATCACCAGGACGTGCGTCGGCGCCTGGGGGTTGATGTCCCGGAAGGCGACGGTGGTGTCCGTCTCGCGGACGATCGTCGCGGGGATCTGGCCTGCGACGATCTTGCAGAACAGGCAGTCGTCCTGTGGTTCGCCCGCCATGGGGCCTCCTCGCACTGGAACACGGGTGCACCGGGTCACCGGTGATCTTCTTCGGGCATCGTATCGACCGGGTACGCCGGTCGGCCGCCGGCCGCCCGGGCGGGGCGGACCGGCCGCCGGCGGGTCGGGCTCGGTCCGCCGGCCGCCGGCCGCCGGGGCAGGGTCGGTTCGGCCGCCGGCGGCTCGGGCAGGGTCAGTCGGTCGCCGGCAGCTCGGGCAGGGACGGCGGGGTCTTCGCGGGGGTCTCCTCCAGCGCGGCCAGGGCCAGCCTGATCGCCTCGTCCAGCTGGGGGTCGCGGCCCGCCGCGTGGTCCTGGGGGCGTTGCGGGACCTCGACGTCGGGGTCGACGCCGTGGTTCTCCACGCCCCAGCCGTAGCCCTCCAGCCAGAAGGCGTACTTGGGCTGGGTGATCAGCGTCCCGTCGACCAGCCGGTAGCGGCTGTCGATGCCGATGACGCCGCCCCAGGTGCGGGTGCCGACGACCGGGCCGATACCGAGGGCCTTGATCGCCGCGTTGACGATGTCGCCGTCGGAGCCGGAGAACTCGTTGGCGACGGCGACGACCGGTCCGCGGGGCGCGTCCAGCGGGTAGCTCGACGGCCGCATGCCGCGCGGCAGGTCCCAGCCGACGATCCGCCGGGCCAGCTTCTCCACGACGAGCTGGGAGGTGTGCCCGCCGCGGTTCTCCCGGACGTCGACGACCAGGCCCTCCCGGACCACCTCGACGCGCAGGTCGCGGTGGAGCTGGGCCCAGCCGGCGCCGACCATGTCGGGCACGTGGAGGTAGCCGAGCCGGCCGCCGGAGCGCTCGTGGACGTAGGCGCGGCGGTCGGCGACCCAGGCGTGGTAGCGCAGCGGCTCCTCGTCGGCGAGGGGGACGACGACGGCGTGTCGCAGTTCGCCGCCGCCGGACGGGGAGACGGTCAGTTCGACCGGCTTGCCGGCGGTGCCGACCAGCAGCGGGCCCGGCCCGGTGACCGGGTCCACGGGTTGTCCGGCGACCGCGACGATCGCGTCCCCGGCGCGCACGGCGACTCCGGGCGCGGCGAGCGGGGAACGGGCCTCGGGGTCGGAGGTCTCCGAGGGCAGCACGCGGTCGATGCGCCAGGTCCCGTCCTCGTGGCGGGAGAGGTCGGCGCCGAGCAGGCCCTGCCGGGCGCCGGAGCCGTGGCCGCCGCGGGGGGTGACGTAGGCGTGCGAGGTGCCGAGTTCCCCGTGCACCTCCCAGAGGAGGTCGACCAGGTCGTCGTGGGTGGCGAGGCGGTCCAGGACGGGCCGGTAGCGGTCCAGGACGCCGTCCCAGTCGACGCCGTTCATGTCCGGCCGCCAGAAGTGGTCCCGCATGATGCGGCCGGTCTCGTCGAACATCTGCCGCCACTCGGCGGCCGGGTCGACCCGCTGCCGGACGCGGCCGAGGTCGACGGTGATGTTGGTGTCGCTGTCCTCGTCGCCGGAGGCCCGCCGGTCGCTCGGCACGACCTTGAGGCGTCCGTCGGTCCACAGCAGCACCCGCTTGCCGTCGCCGCTCACCTCGAAGTGGTCGGCGTCGCCGGCCAGGTGCTCGACGCGCTGCTGGGCGAGGTCGTAGCGCTCCAGCTCGGTGTGCGGGTCGGGGTCGTCCGGGGTGGCGCGGGAGGCGCCGAGGACACCGGTGACCGGATGGCGCAGCCACAGCACGCCGTCCTTGGCGGCGCGCAGCCCGGAGTAGCGGGCCGCCTCCACCGGGAAGGGCACGATGCGGTCGGCGAGGCCCTCGATGTCGATCCGGGTGGTCGGGGTGCCCTCGCTGTCGGGCGTCTCGTCCCGGTCCGGGGTCTCGAAGGGGCGGCCGTGGCGCTGCGGGCCGAAGGGCGACGGGGTGGTCGCGGCGAGGGTGATCAGGTAGGGGCGGGCGCCCTCGACGAAGGCCAGGTCGAAGACGTGCTCGTCGTAGACCGGGTCGAAGGAGCGGGTGGACAGGAAGGCGAGGTGCTTGCCGTCCAGGGTGAAGGCCGGCGAGTAGTCCTTGAAGCGCAGCGGGGTCGCCTCGGAGACCGACAGGTCGGTGGTGTTGGCGAGCTTGAGCTGGCGCAGCGGGTCGGGGCCGGGGTGGGACCAGGCGAGCCAGGCGGAGTCGGGCGAGAAGACCAGCCCGGAGGCGTCGCCGTTGTCGCTGCGGTCGACCTCGCGGACCTCGCCGGTCTCCCGTTCGACGAGCAGGACCCGGCCGTCGTGCGAGGCGACGGCGGCCCGGCTGCCGTCGGGGGCCATGGCGAGGGCGAGCACCCGGCCGAGCTGCCCGGCGGCGAGGCGCCGCGCGGTGGCGCCCGGCGCGAGGCCGGTGGCGGGCGCGAACTCCAGGGCGTCGTCGCCCTCGGCGTCCGTCACCCACGCCACCCACTCCTCGCCGTCGGCGCGGAAGGCGCGCGGCAGCCGGGTCCGTACGCCGGGCTGCGCGGCCAGCGCGCGGGCGGGTCCGGAGCGGTGGGTGACCCAGTGCACTCCCCCGCGTACGGCGACGGCGCTGCCGCGCGCGGTGTGGTCGGGGGACGCGGAGCCGAACCAGCGGGCCGCGTTCACCGGGTGGGCCCGGAGGTCGACGCGCGCGCCGCCGAGCCGGATCTCCAGCCGGCGCGGCTCGGCCCCGTCCAGGTCGTCCAGCGTCCACAGCTCACCGGCGCTGGAGTAGACGACGCGGGTGCCGTCGGTGGCGGCGTGCCGGGCGTAGAAGCCCCCGAGCGGTGTGTGGCGGCGCAGGTCGGAGCCGTCGGCGAGGGAGGAGTAGAGGGCTCCGGTGCCCTCGTGGTCGGAGAGGAACGCGATGCGGTCGCCGACCCAGAAGGGGTACTCGATGTTGCCGTCGAGGTCGCTGTGCAGCCGTACGAACTCGCCGTCGTCCTCCGCGTCGATCCACAGCTTGCCCGCCGTGCCGCCCCGGTAGCGCTTCCACCAGGCGGCCTCGCGGCCCATCGGCGCGGACAGCAGCACGGTGTGCGGGCCGTTCGCGACGTCGCCGACGGGCCCGTACGGCAGGGTGGTGGCCGGTCCGCCGTCGAGCGGGACGGCGCGGGCCCAGGAGCGGCGCAGGCTGGCCTGACCGTGACTGCTGAGGGCCAGGACCCTCCCGTCCGGGGTCCAGCCGCGGACCTGGGTCCTGATGCTGCCCCAGTGGGTGATGCGCTGGGCGGGGCCGCCGTCGACGGGGGCGATGTGCACCTCGGGGGCGCCGTCGCGGGTGGAGGTCCAGGCGACCGTGGTGCCGTCGGGCGAGACGCGCGGATGGTTCACCGGCACGTTGTCGGCGCTGACCCGCCAGGCCCGGCCGCCGTCGAGCGGCGCGAGCCACACGTCGTCCTCGGCGGTGAAGGCGACCAACTCGCCGTGCGGGTGCGGAAAACGGAGGTAGGCAGACGCTGCGGACTGTGTCACCCCCTCACCCTATGCAGGGGTGCCGTCCGCCGACAGAGGTTCGGATCACTTGCCGGTCACCCGCCCGCCCGGACTATTTGCCCTGCACCGGACGGCAGTGCGGGTCGTCCGGACACCAGATGGTCCGGGTGACCGTCACGGTGGGTCCCGGCCCCTGCTGCGAGGGCCGGCCGGCCGGCGGAGCGCTCGTGGCGTCGCAGTTCCCGAGCCCCTTGACCCGGAACCACTCCTTGCCGCCCACCTTCGCGGTCAGGTCACCGCGCACGCAGGCGCCGTTGACGACCCGGGTCACCTCGCCGTCCACGGTGATGTCCTTCCCGTCGTCGGTCTTGCCCTTGCAGTCGACCGAGGCGACGGTGTCCTCGCCCGCCGACGCCGTGGAACCGTCGTCCCCGTACGAGGCGGTGCAGGTGAGCCACCGCACCTGGGCCTTCTGCCGCTGCAGTTCGCGCGTGACCGTCTGGTCGGTCGTGTACGCCACGGACGCGGAACTGAGCCCGCCCGGGTCGCACGCGCCGACACCGGCGACGGCGACGACCGCGCCGACGACCACCGGAGCCACACGCCGGATCCGTCTCGATGCCCCCATGGAGGGCAGCGTGCCACCGGCGCGAGGCCGGCGGTAGGGCGCATACGGCCACTCCTCACTACCGTGGGCGGATGGGCCGTGACCGAAGGCAGCGCAGGCTCGTCGTGGACGAGCGGACGACGTACCACTGGAGCCACCGGCAGAAGCGGGGACGGGACGGCGTCCGGCGCGACGCGCTGACCCTGTACCGCGACGGCGACGGCGACGGCGTCCGCGTCCGGTTCGTCTTCCTGCCGGGCGGCCCTGACTCGGGCCGCCTCACCTCCGAGGGCCACCACTGGTTCGAGGGCTGTGTGGCGGACGGCCGCGGCAACCTGCTCAACCAGCGCGAACCCGGCGTCGTGAGGGCCCTGGTGGACGAGGCCGACCGGCGCGGCCTGCTGCCCGCCCCCGGCGGCGCCCCGGTGGAACTGGACGGCTGGGACCTGTTCCCGGCGGTCGCCGCCGCCCGCGCAGCTGACGGTCGCCGGCTGACGGCTGACGGCTGACGGCTGACGGCTGACGGCTGACGGCTGACGGCTGACGGCTGACGGCTGACGGCTGACGGGACCGTCAGGACCGGCGGCCCGGACCGTCAGGACCAGCGGCCGGTACGGGCCAGGAGGACGGCGGTCGCGGCGGTACCCGCGGTGGAGGTGCGCAGGACGCTGCGGCCCAGACGGTAGGCCTGGGCGCCGGCCGCGGCGAAGAGCGCCAACTCCTCGGGGGACACGCCCCCTTCGGGTCCGACGACCAGCACGATGTCGCCGGAGGCGGGCAGTTCGGCGGCTGCCAGGGGCTCGTCGCCGCTCTCGTGGAGTACGGCCGCGAAGTCGGCGTCGGCCAGAAGTGAGACAACCTGCTTGCTCGTCGCTGCGTCCGCGACGTCGGGGAAGCGGACCCGGCGGGACTGCTTGCCGGCCTCCCGGGCCGTCGCCCGCCACTTGCCGAGCGCCTTCAGGCCGCGCTCGCCCTTCCACTGGGTGATGCAGCGGGACGCCGCCCAGGGCACGATCGCGTCGACGCCGACCTCGGTCATCGTCTCGACGGCCAGCTCGCCGCGGTCGCCCTTGGGCAGGGCCTGCACGACGGTGAGGCGGGGCCGTTCCGCGGGCTCCTCGTGGACGCTCTCCAGGTCGGTGACGACGAGGCGGTCCTTGCCCTCGGCGGCCTTCACCACGCCCTCGGCCCAGCGTCCGCGTCCGTCGGTGAGGACGACGTCCTCGCCGGCGCGCAGCCGCTTCACGGAGACGGCGTGCCGCCCCTCCGGGCCGTCCAGGACGTACTCCCCGCCGGGCAGGTCGCCCGGCCGGAGCGAGTCGACCACGAACACCGGTGCCGTCATCGGCCCGTACCTCCCGTCGCGAAGCCCGACAAGCCCGACAACGCTGTCCCGGCGGCGGCGAGTTCGGCCACCAGCACCTCCACCAGCTGCCCGGCGGGCAGTTCCCGGGCCATCCGGTGGCCCTGCCCCGCCCACAGCGCCATGCCCTGCGCGTCGCCCGCCTTCGCCGCCGCCTTGCGCAGCGGCGCGGTGAGGTGGTGGACGTCCGGGTAGGCGGCGGGTGCGTAGGGGCCGTGCTCGCGCAGGAAGCGGTTGACCAGGCCGCGCGCGGGGCGCCCGGAGAAGGCCCGGGTCAGTTCGGTGCGCACGAACAGGGGGTTGGTCAGGGCCTGCTTGTGCAGGGCGTGCGCGCCGGACTCCGGAGTGGCGAGGAAGGCGGTGCCGAGCTGGGCCGCGCTCGCGCCGGCCGCGAGGACGGCGGCGATCTGACCACCGCGCATGATGCCGCCGGCGGCGACGACGGGCAGGCTCACCGCCTCCCGGACCTGCGCGACCAGGGACAGCAGTCCGGTGCCGGTACCGCCCGTCTCCGGGTGGTCGCGGTGGGTGCCCTGGTGTCCGCCGGCCTCGGCGCCCTGCGCGATCACCGCGTCGGCGCCGGACCGCTCGACGGCCCTGGCCTCCTCGGCGGTGGTCGCCGTGACCAGGGCGAAGGTGCCGACGCGGTGCAGGGAGTCGACGACCTCGCGGCTCGGGACGCCGAAGTGGAACGACACCACCGGCACCGGGTTGTCCAGCAGCACCGCGAGCTTGGTGTCGTATCCGTCGTCGCGGCCGCTGTCGGGGTCGCCCAGCTCCGTCTCGTACCAGGCGGCCTCGCCGGCGAGCTGGTGGGCGTAGAGGCCGACGGCGGCGGCGTTCGTGGACGCGGCGTCGGCCGCCCCACAGGGGCCGGTGCCGGGTGTCTCGGGCTGCGGCATGAAGAGGTTGACGCCGAAGGGGCGGCTCGTCAGCCCCCGCAGCTGCTTGATCTCCTGGTACATCCCGTCCGCGGTCTTGTACCCGGCGGCCAGGAATCCCAGCCCTCCCGCCTCGCAGACCGCGGCGGCGAGCTGCGGCACGGAGACGCCGCCCGCCATGGGCGCCTGCACGATCGGGTAGGGGAAGAGATCGGTCAGTGCGGAGGACATGACGGCATGTTGTCACGTCCTCCGAACAAGTCCGAATCCGGGCTTCCGTCGGCATACGCCAGGAGCATCCGCACCGCGGAGCCCCTGGCGGCACCCGGACCGGCACCCACGCGGCACGCGGCCGGCGCCCGGATCAACGCCCGTTGAAGGCATCCTTCAGACGGGAGAACAGCCCCTGCTGCCCCGGCTGGAACTGCCCCTGGGGGCGTTCCTCGCCGCGCAGCTTGGCCAGCTCGCGCAGGACGCGCTCCTGCTCGGTGTCGAGCTTGGTGGGCGTGGTGACCTCGACGTGCACGATGAGGTCGCCCCGGCCACCGCCGCGCAGGTGGGTGACGCCGCGGCCGTGCAGCGGGATCGACTGGCCGGACTGGGTGCCCGGGCGGATGTCGACCTCCTCCACGCCGTCGAGGGTCTCCAGCGGCACCTTGGTGCCGAGGGCCGCCGCCGTCATCGGGATGGTGACCGTGCAGTGCAGGTCGTCGCCGCGGCGCTGGAAGGTCGAGTGCGGCAGCTCGTGGATCTCGACGTACAGGTCGCCGGCGGGGCCGCCGCCGGGTCCGACCTCGCCCTCGCCCGCGAGCTGGATACGCGTGCCGTTGTCGACACCGGCCGGGATCTTCACGGTCAGCGTGCGCCGGGAGCGCACCCGGCCGTCGCCCGCGCACTCCGGGCACGGGGTCGGGACCACGGTGCCGAAGCCCTGGCACTGGGGGCAGGGCCGGGAGGTCATGACCTGGCCCAGGAAGGACCGGGTGACCTGCGAGACCTCACCGCGGCCGCGGCACATGTCACACGTCTGGGCCGAGGTGCCGGGGGCCGCGCCCTCGCCGTTGCAGGTGTTGCAGACGACGGCCGTGTCGACCTGGATGTCCTTCGTCGTGCCGAAGGCGGCCTCGTCCAGCTCGATCTCGATGCGGATCATCGCGTCCTGGCCCCGGCGGGTGCGCGAGCGCGGTCCGCGCTGCGACGCCGTGCCGAAGAACGCGTCCATGATGTCCGAGAAGTTCCCGAAGCCACCCGCGCCGAAGCCGCCCGCGCCGCCGCCGGCCTGCGAGAGGGGGTCGCCCCCGAGGTCGTAGACCTGCTTCTTCTGCGGGTCCGACAGCACCTCGTAGGCGGCGTTGATCTCCTTGAACCGCTCCTGGGTCTTCGGATCGGGGTTGACGTCCGGGTGCAGCTCGCGGGCGAGCCTCCGGAACGCCTTCTTGATCTCGTCCTGGGAAGCGTCGCGGCGCACGCCGAGTACGGCGTAGTAGTCCGTGGCCACCTACGACTCCGCCAGGATCTGTCCGACGTACCGTGCCACTGCGCGTACCGCTCCCATCGTTCCCGGGTAGTCCATGCGGGTCGGTCCGACCACGCCGAGCTTGGCAACCGCCTCGCCGCCCGAACCGTAGCCCACCGACACGACGGACGTGGAGTTGAGTCCCTCGTGGGCGTTCTCGTGACCGATACGGACGGTCACGCCCGGATCCTTCGCCTCGCCGAGCAGCTTGAGGAGCACGACCTGCTCCTCCAGCGCCTCGAGGACGGGTCGGATCACCAAGGGGAAGTCGTGCCCGAAGCGGGTCAGATTGGCGGTGCCGCCGATCATGAGCCGCTCCTCGTTCTCCTCGACCAGCGTCTCCAGCAGGGTGGAGAGCACGGTGGAGACCGTACCGCGATCCTCGGCCTCGAAGGCCTCCGGCAGATCCTCGAGCAGGCTCGGGACGTCCGTGAAGCGACGTCCGGCGACCCGGCTGTTGAGCCGCGCGCGCAGGTCCGCCAGGGACGACTCCCCGAAGGGCGCCGGGCAGTCGACCATCCGCTGCTCGACCCGCCCGGTGTCCGTGATCAGCACCAGCATCAGGCGCGCGGGCGCCAGCGCCAGCAGCTCCACGTGCCGCACGGTCGAGCGGGTCAGCGACGGGTACTGCACGACGGCGACCTGCCGGGTCAGCTGCGCGAGCAGCCGCACCGTACGGGCCACCACGTCGTCGAGGTCGACGGCGCCCTCCAGGAAGTTCTGGATGGCGCGCCGCTCGGGCGCGGTCATCGGCTTGACGCCGGCCAGCTTGTCGACGAAGAGCCGGTAGCCCTTGTCGGTCGGGATGCGCCCGGCGCTGGTGTGCGGCTGGGCGATGAACCCCTCGTCCTCCAGGGCCGCCATGTCATTGCGCACGGTGGCCGGGGAGACGCCGAGGTTGTGCCGCTCGGTGAGGGCCTTGGAGCCGACGGGCTCCTCGGTGCCGACGTAGTCCTGGACGATGGCGCGCAGCACCTTCAGCCTGCGTTCACTGAGCATCGCGCACACCTCCAGAAGTCGTCCGCCCGGTGTTCCTCCTGGCACTCACCGTTGACGAGTGCCAGACTTCCCCGGCCCAGTGTACGGCCGTGGGGTACGCCCCCGGCAAGGCCGGTGCCACGCGGCCGTGCGCGCGGGTGCCGCACCGCTAGCGTCGTCGTCGTGACGGTGACTTGGGAAGACCTGGGATGGGAGCGGCTGGCGGCCGGGGTGGGCCGGTGCCGGCTGCCGGTGTGGGACTGCACGGCGGGGCTGGTCGTCGGCGCGGGCGCGGCACTGCTCGTGGACACCGGGTCGAGCCTCGGCGAGGGTGCCCGGCTGCGTGCGCGGGCGGAGCGGCTCGCCGGTCACCGTGTGACGCATCTCGCGCTGACCCACCCGCACTTCGACCACGTCTTCGGCGCGGCGGCGTTCGCGGGCGTGGAGGTCCACGGCGCGGCGGGCATCGGGGCGGTGCTCGCGCGGGGCGGACAGGGGCGGGAGGCGCTGCTCTCCGACGCGGTGGCCGAGGGGCTGGACGCGGGGGCGGCCGAGGAGGCGGCCGACGCGCTGGTCCGCGTCCACCGCGAGGTCGCCGGCGAGTGCGCGCTCGACCTGGGCGGCGGCCGGCGGGTGCTGCTGGCCGACGTGGGGCCGGGGCACACCGGCCAGGACCTCGCGGTGCTGGTGCCGGGCGACCCCCCGGTCGTGTTCTGCGGCGACCTGGTCGAGGAGTCCGGCGAGCCGCAGGCGGGCCCGGACGCCGTGCCCTCACGCTGGCCGGCCGCCCTGGACCGGCTGCTCGCCCTGGGCGGTGCGGACGCGCTGTACGTGCCCGGCCACGGAGCGGTGGTGGACGCGGCGTTCGTCCGGTCCCAACGGGAGGCGCTGGCCGCGCGTTTCGGCGTGTCGCGCTGATCACGGGCGGCGGATTCCTCGTATCGTCCTCAGAATGCGCCAGTACTCCGCCGACCTGACCCCTCCGTGGAAGAAATCGCAGCCGGTACCGGAGGTCCCGGCCGACCCCGGCCTGGTGGTCGAGGAGCCCGGCACCGGGTTCTGCGGGGCGGTGACCGGCTGCGAGGCGGGCACGGTGACCCTGGAGGACCGCTTCGGCAAGCGCCGGGCCTTCCCGATGGAGCCGCGCGGCTTCCTGCTGGAGGGGCGGGTGGTGACGCTGGTGCGACCGTCGTCCGGTCCGGCACGGCCCACGCGTACGGCGTCCGGCTCCGTCGCCGTTCCCGGCGCGCGCGCCCGGGTGGCCCGTGCCGGGCGGATCTACGTCGAGGGGCGGCACGACGCCGAGCTGGTCGAGAAGGTGTGGGGCGACGACCTGCGCATCGAGGGTGTCGTCGTGGAGTACCTGGAGGGCGTGGACGACCTGCCGTCGATCGTCGCCGAGTTCGCGCCGGGGCCGGACGCGCGGCTGGGCGTCCTGGTGGACCACCTGGTGCCGGGATCCAAGGAGTGGCGGATCGCGCAGGACGTGACGAGCGAGCACGCGCTGGTGGTGGGCCACCCCTACATCGACGTCTGGGAGGCGGTGAAGCCGGCGTCGGTCGGCATCGAGGCCTGGCCCCGGGTGCCGCGCGGGCAGGACTGGAAGACGGGGGTGTGCCGGGCACTGGGGTGGCCGTCCGAGAACACCGGGGCGGTGTGGCAGGCGATCCTGGCGCGGGTGGGGTCGTACAAGGACCTGGAGCCCGAGCTGCTGGGAAGTGTGGAACGTCTCATCGATCACGTCACCGCACCCTGAGCGCCGTCCCGTCGTCGGCGGAGGCGACCGGCAGAGGCGACCTGGCGGACTCTCTCCACCGCCGCGGAGACGGTCCGTCGATGAGCTCGTCCCCTCGGCCGAACGGTTCCCGCTCCCCGCCGACGCGGGGATCGACCCCTAGTCCACCAGGTCCCGCACCACGGCGTCCGCGAGCAACCGCCCCCGCAGGGTGAGCACCGCGCGCCCGTCCTCGTACGGCCCCTCCTGGAGGAGCCCGTCCGACAGCGCACGGCGCGAGGCCGCGAGGCCCTCCTCCCTGAGCAGGGTCAGCGGCGCCCCCTCGCGGAGCCGCAGCTCCAGCAGGATGCGCTCCACGCGGCGGTCCTCGTCCGTGAGGATCTCCCGGCCGGCTCCCGGGGAGCGCCCCGCCGCCAGGGCGCCCGCATACGCCCCCGGGTGCTTCACGTTCCACCAGCGCACCCCGCCCACGTGGGAGTGGGCTCCCGGCCCGGCGCCCCACCAGTCGGCGCCCCGCCAGTACAGCTCGTTGTGCAGGCAGCGCCCGGCCTCCGACGTGGCCCAGTTCGACACCTCGTACCAGTCGAAGCCCGCTGCCGACAGCCGCTCCTCCGCGATCAGGTACCGGTCGGCGTGGACGTCGTCGTCGGTCATCGGGACCTCGCCGCGCCGGATGCGGCGGGCCAGCTGGGTGCCCTCCTCGACGATCAGGGCGTACGCGGAGACGTGGTCGGGTCCGGCGCCGAGCGCGGCGTCGAGGGTCGCGCGCCAGTCGTCGTCGGACTCACCGGGAGTGCCGTAGATCAGGTCCAGGTTGACGTGGTCGAAGCCGGCCGCGCGGGCCTCCGCGACGCACGCCTCCGGGCGGCCCGGGGTGTGGGTGCGGTCCAGCACCCTCAGAACGTGCTGCCGCGCGCTCTGCATGCCGAACGAGACCCGGTTGAAGCCGCCCTCCCGCAGGGTGGCGAGGTACGCCGGGTCGACGGACTCGGGGTTGGCCTCCGTCGTCACCTCGGCGTCCGCGGCGAGGCCGAACTCCTCGCGGACCGCCCCCAGCATCCGTACCAGGTCGTCGGCGGCCAGCAGGGTGGGCGTACCGCCGCCGACGAAGACCGTGCGGACCTCGCGGGGGTCGTCGCCGAGGACCTTGCGGGCGAGACGGACCTCGTCGACGAGCGTCTGCGCGTAGTTGTCCCGGGAGGCGAGGACGCCGCCGGTGCCGCGCAGCTCGGTGGCGGTGTAGGTGTTGAAGTCGCAGTATCCGCAGCGGGTCGCGCAGTACGGGACGTGCAGGTAGAAACCGAGGGGTCGGTCGGCGGCGGCGAGCGCGGACGCCGGGAGGGCGCCGTCGGAGGGGACGGGTTCGCCGTCGGGCAGTGCGGAGGGCATGCGTTCCATTGTCCCGCACCCGCCTCGTGCCCCGGGCCGTCACTCCGCCTGGAGCACCAGCAGCGCCAGATCGTCCTCCGGGGGCCGGGCCCCGAACTCGTGCACCAGCCGCTTGATGCGCTCCGCGACCAGGCCGGCGCCGAGCCCCGCGCATCCGGCGAGCGCCTCCGCGAGCCCGTCCCCGTCGTCGAACTGGCGGGAGCCGCTGCGCCGCTCGGTGACCCCGTCCGTGACGCACAGCAGGGTGTCGCCGGAGCTCAGGTCGAAGGTCTCGCTGGTGTACGTCGCGTCCTCGACGACCCCGAGCAGCGTCTGCGGCTGCGCGACCGCGTGGACGGTGCCGTCGGGCCCGAGGAGCAGGGGCAGCGGGTGCCCGGCGGAGGCCAGGGTGCAGCGCACGCCCCCCGCGAAGGGGACCAGCTCGCCGTAGAGGAGGGACAGGAAGCGGGTCTGCGGTCCGTCGCCCGGGGCAACCGGACGGCCGCCGACGGCGACCAGGGCGCGCGCGGCGGCGTCGGCGGCCTCGGTGGCGTCGTCGAGGAGCAGCTGGTTGAGGCGGTCGAGGACGTCGGGGACGCCGTACCCCTCGCGGGCCAGCAGCCGCAGCCAGGGCCGGGCGAGCCCGATGACGACGGCGGCCTCGGGGCCCTTGCCCTGGACGTCGCCGACGGCGAAGCACCAGCGGCCGTCGCCGGCCGGGAAGAGGTCGTAGAAGTCGCCGCTGGGGCCGCCCTTGTCGCACGGTTCGTAGACGAGGGCGCTGCGCACGCCGGGGATCTCCGCGACGGCACCGGGCAGCAGGCCGCGCTGCAGGACGGCGCTGATGGTGGCCTGCCGGGCGTACTGGCGGGCGGCGCCGATGGCGAGCGCCACCCGGCGACTGAGATCCTCGACGAGGCCGCTGATCTCGTCGGGGAAGCGGGAGGTGCCGGACCGTCCGATGACCAAGGTGCCCAGCGGCCGGCCGCCCGCGACCAGGCGGTAGGCGAGCGCGGCGCCCTGCGCGCCGTCCGCGCCGAGCCCCTCCGCGGGCCAGGGGTGGTCGACGGGGCCGGAACGCCACGGGTCGCGCGGGCGGGGCGGGTCCTTCTCCAGGACCCGGCGCAGCTCCTCGATGTGGCTCTCGCTGCCGTGCCAGACGCGGGCCAGCCGCGCGCCGACGGCCGAGCCCGGGTCGTCGCTCCACGCCCCCCGGCCGAGGGACTCGTCCTCCAGCCACACGGCGCACCAGTCGGCGAGCCGCGGCACGATCAGCTGGCCGGTGAGGGAGGCGACCAGGTCCTCGTCGAGTTGGCCGGCCAGGAGGTCGGAGGCCTCGGCGAGGAAGGACAGGGCGCCGCGTCCCAGCCACTCCCGGTCGCGGAGGCCGCGCGGTCCGGCGGCCGCCTCCACGTCCCACCAGAACGGCCACTGCGGGGGGTGCGACCGGTCGGCGTCCCCCTCGCGCCCCGGGTGCTCCGGTGCCTCCCCCGGCCCCGTCGAACCGACCCCCGGGCCGGGCGGGGCGCCTTCCGCGCCGGGCGAGGTGCTTTGCGGGGCGGGCGGGGTGACTTGCGGGGCGGACGGGGTGACACGCGGGGCGGGCGAGGTCCTTTGCGGGGTGGGCGAAGTGCCGTCCGGGCCGGACCGAACGCCCTTCGGCCCGCGTCGGCCGCCCTCCGTACCGGACGGGAGGATCTCGATCGGAGCATCCGACGGTCCCCGCGAATCCGACGGGCCGCCCGTCGGGCCTGGCGGGACGCCCCCCGTGTCCGGCGGGACGCCGTCCGTGTCCGGCGGGACGCCGTCCGGGCACTCCGGTCCGCCCGGGGAGTCCGGGACGCCGGGGACATCCGGGGCGTCCGGGCCCCCCGGGGCGGGCGAACCCTGTGCGCCGTGTGCGCTGTGTGCGCCGTGCGGGCCGTGCGGGCCGTCCGGACCATGCGGGCTGTGCTGGCCGTCGGCACCGTCCCTTCCCTTCGTGCCGTACGGGCGGTCCGAGCCGTCCCGGCCTCCCAGGCCGTCCCCGCCGACCGAGCCGTCCGCGGCGGTGCGGACGTCCGGGGCGGTGCGGACGTCCGGGGCGGTGCGGACGTCGGGGGCGGTGCGGACGTCGGGGGTCGGCGGGCCGTCCGGGCTCTCGGGCCTCTCTCCCGCTTCCGCGACCGGCGTACCGCCGCGCCGCCACCCCCGTCCCCCGGCGTACGCCTCGGTCTGCTCGGTGACGTCGGTGCCGGCCGCCGGCAGCCGCGCCCATACCGTCTTGGTGCCCGGCCGGTACGTGATGCCCCAGGCCTCCGAGAGCGCGGCGACGAGCCGCAGGCCGCGTCCGTACTCGGCGATCTCCTGCGGTGTCTCGTGATGGCCGCCCCGAGGCGCGCGGGAGGGGTGGTGGTCCGTGGCCTCGACGACGAGGGTGCCCGTCTCCTCCAGCCGGCAGACCACCTCGACGTCGGTGCCGGCGTGGACGACGGCGTTGGTGACCAGCTCGCTGACCGCCACCAAGGCGTCGGCGACGAGGTGCTCCGTCAGCTGGTCCGTGCCGGGCAGGCCGAGCGAGGACCAGTCGGCCAGCGCGTCCCGCACCATCTCGCGGGCCGCGCCCGGCGCCAGGGAACTTCCGAGCAGGGTCACGTGCGCCAGCGCACACCCCGGGACTGACGCCTCGGCAGCGTGCGCCGGCGCCCCGCTTGCGCGGGAGACGGTCTCCCGTTGCGTAGGAATGGCCCCCATGGACGGCTCCCCGGGCAGTTCGTGCGAGTACTTCGCAGTCGATGCCGACAGAGTGACAGACCGAGCCCGTCCATAAGCGCCGAGTTACCGAAGTCGGCCGCCACGAGTGAGAACCGTGCTAGGCGAACGCTCGAAGACGGCCCGAAGAGGTCCCCTAGAGGTCCCGAAGACGGACAGGTCCGGGCATCGGCCGGGCGGACGCGGCGCACGCCCCCTACGCCTCGCGGGAGCCCTCGTACATCTCCTCGATCAGGTGCTTGTACTCCCGCTCCACGACCGGTCGCTTCAGCTTCAGGCTGGGGGTGATCTCCCCGTGCTCGACGTCGAGGTCGCGGGGCAGCAGACGGAACTTCTTGACGGTCTGCCAGCGCTGGAGACCCTCGTTGAGCTGCTTGACGTAGCCGTCGACCATCTCGACGGTCACGGGCGCCGCGACGACCTCGGCGTAGGACTTGCCCTCCAGGCCGTTCTCCTTCGCCCACTCCATGATCGCGATCTCGTCGAGGGCGATGAGCGCCGTGCAGAAGTTCCGGTCGGCGCCGTGGACCAGGATGTTGGAGACGTAGGGGCAGACCGCCTTGAACTGGCCCTCGACCTCGGCCGGCGCGATGTACTTGCCGCCGGAGGTCTTGATCAGGTCCTTCTTGCGGTCGGTGATGCGCAGGTAGCCGTCGGGCGAGAGCTCGCCGATGTCGCCGGTGTGGAACCAGCCGTCGCTCTCCAGCACCTCGGCGGTCTTCTCGGGCAGCTGGTGGTAGCCCTCCATGATGCCGGGGCCGCGCAGCAGGATCTCGCCGTCGTCCGCGATGCGCACCTCGGTGCCGGGCAGCGGCTTGCCGACCGTGCCGGTGCGGTAGGCCTCGCCGGGATTGACGAAGGACGCGGCGGAGGACTCGGTGAGGCCGTACCCCTCCAGGATGTGGATGCCGGCGCCGGCGAAGAAGAAGCCGATCTCCGGGGCGAGGGCGGCCGAGCCGGACACGCAGGCCCGCAGGCGGCCGCCGAAGGCCTCGCGGATCTTGGCGTAGACGAGCTTGTCGGCGACGGCGTGCTTGGTGCGCAGGCCGGCCGGGGCGCTCGCGGTGCCGGTGCGCTTGAAGTTGTCCTGGGTGACCTTCGCGTACTCGCGGGCGACCCCGGCGGCCCACTGGAAGATCTTGTACTTGGCTCCGCCGCCGGCGCGGGCCTTGGCGGCGACGCCGTTGTAGACCTTCTCGAAGATGCGCGGGACGGCCGCCATGTAGGTCGGCTGCACGACCGGCAGGTTCTCGATGATCTTGTCGACGCGGCCGTCGACGGCGGTGACGTGACCGGCTTCGATCTGGCCGGAGGTGAGCACCTTGCCGAAGACGTGCGCGAGGGGCAGCCACAGGTACTGCACGTCGTCCTTGGTGACCAGGCCGGTCGCGGCGATCGCCTTCGCCATGTACGACCAGTTGTCGTGCGGGAGACGCACCCCCTTGGGGCGGCCGGTGGTGCCGGAGGTGTAGATGAGGGTGGCGAGCTGGTCCTTGGTGAGCGCGCCCACCCGCTTCCTGACCAGCTCCGGGTCCGCCTCCAGACGGGCCGCACCCCGGCGCTCCAGGTCGTCGAGGGTCAGCACCCAGTCCTCGCCGGTGTCGGCACCGGTCGCGTCGACCACCACGACGTGGGTGAGCTCGGGCAGCTCGCCGCGCTTCTCCCTCGCCTTGGCGAGCTGGGCGGCGTCCTCCGCGATCAGGACCCTGCTCTCGGAGTCGGAGAGGATGTACGCCGACTCCTCGGCGTTGGTCTGCGGGTAGACCGTGGTCGTCGCGGCGCCCGCGCACATGATGCCGAGGTCGGCGAGGATCCACTCCAGCCGGGTGGAGGAGGCGAGGGCCACGCGCTGCTCGGGCTGCACACCGAGTTCGATCAGTCCGGCCGCGATGGCGTAGACGCGTTCGGCGGCCTCGGCCCAGGTCAGCGACTTCCAGTCGTCCGGGCCCTCACCCGAGGACGAAGGCACCGGGTAGCGGTACGCCTCGGCGTCCGGCGTGGCCGCCACCCGCTCCAGGAAGAGTCCCGCCACGGAGGGCGGACGGTTCTCGATCAGTGTCTGTGTGTCGCTCACGACATCCTCCGTGGGCCCGCGACGGCGCGGCTTGCTCAGGTGCGGCTGGATTTCACTCTCGGGCGGTGCTGGGGCAACGGCTCGGACGGTTGCCCGATCACTTGTTTAACTCACGAGTAACTACGGGGCAGGCATCAGATTAAAGGGCGACCGCCCTCGGCGTAAGACTCCGCACCCTGTCACTTCCTACAGATGCCCGCCCGTGACATGCGAAGGGACCCGCCGCACTTTCGTACGACGGGCCCCTCCCTGACCGTTTTGCCCGGATTCGACGTCCGGCGGTGCGGTTACTTCTTGCCCTTGCCCGACCCCGCGCTGTCATCACTGGACAGCACCGCGATGAAGGCCTCCTGCGGAACCTCCACGGAACCCACCATCTTCATCCGCTTCTTGCCTTCCTTCTGCTTCTCCAGCAGCTTCCGCTTGCGGGAGATGTCACCGCCGTAGCACTTGGCGAGGACGTCCTTGCGGATGGCGCGGATGGTCTCGCGGGCGATCACCCGGGAGCCGATGGCGGCCTGGATGGGCACCTCGAAGGCCTGCCGCGGGATGAGCTCGCGCAGCTTGGCGACGAGCCGCACCCCGTACGCGTACGCGGCGTCCTTGTGGGTGATCGCCGAGAAGGCGTCCACCTTGTCGCCGTGCAGCAGGATGTCGACCTTGACCAGGCTGGAGGTCTGCTCCCCGGTGGGCTCGTAGTCCAGCGAGGCGTAGCCGCGCGTCTTCGACTTGAGCTGGTCGAAGAAGTCGAAGACGATCTCGGCGAGGGGGAGGGTGTAGCGGATCTCCACCCGGTCCTCGGAGAGGTAGTCCATACCGAGCAGGGTGCCGCGCCGGGTCTGGCAGAGCTCCATGATCGAGCCGATGAACTCGGTCGGCGCCAGGATCGTGGCGCGCACGACCGGCTCGTACACCTCGTTGATCTTGCCTTCGGGGAACTCGCTCGGGTTGGTGACGGTGTGCTCGGTGCCGTCCTCCATGATCACGCGGTAGACCACGTTGGGCGCGGTGGCGATCAGGTCGAGCCCGAACTCGCGCTCCAGCCGCTCGCGGATCACGTCGAGGTGCAGCAGGCCCAGGAAGCCGACGCGGAAACCGAAGCCGAGGGCCGCGGAGGTCTCCGGCTCGTAGACCAGGGCGGCGTCGTTGAGCTGGAGCTTGTCCAGCGCCTCGCGCAGCTCGGGGTAGTCCGAGCCGTCCAGCGGATACAGACCCGAGAAGACCATCGGCCTCGGGTCCTTGTAACCGCCGAGCGCGTCCGTGGCGCCCTTGTGCTGGCTGGTGACGGTGTCGCCGACCTTGGACTGGCGGACGTCCTTCACGCCGGTGATCAGGTAGCCCACCTCGCCGACGCCGAGACCGTCGGCGGAGAGCATCTCCGGGGAGTTGGTGCCGATCTCCAGCAGCTCGTGCGTGGCGCCGGTGGACATCATCCGGATCCGCTCGCGCTTGTTGAGCTGGCCGTCGATGACACGGACGTACGTCACGACACCGCGGTACGAGTCGTAGACGGAGTCGAAGATCATCGCGCGGGCGGGGGCGTCCTTGACGCCGACCGGGGGCGGGACCTCGGCGACGACCTTGTCCAGCAGCACGTCGACGCCGAGCCCGGTCTTGGCGGAGACCTTGAGCACGTCGTCGGGGTCGCAGCCGACCAGGTTGGCGAGCTCCTCGGCGAACTTCTCGGGCTGCGCGGCCGGCAGGTCGATCTTGTTCAGCACGGGGATGATCGTGAGGTCGTTCTCCATCGCCAGGTAGAGGTTGGCGAGGGTCTGGGCCTCGATGCCCTGGGCGGCGTCGACGAGGAGGATGGTGCCCTCGCACGCGGCCAGCGACCGCGAGACCTCGTAGGTGAAGTCGACGTGCCCCGGGGTGTCGATCATGTTGAGGATGTGCGTGTCGGTCTTGTCGTGGGTGGGAGCCCACGGCAGACGCACCGCCTGGGACTTGATCGTGATGCCGCGCTCGCGCTCGATGTCCATGCGGTCGAGGTACTGGGCGCGCATCTGCCGCTGCTCGACGACACCGGTCAGCTGGAGCATCCGGTCGGCGAGCGTGGACTTGCCGTGGTCGATGTGCGCGATGATGCAGAAGTTGCGGATCAGCGACGGGTCGGTACGGCTCGGCTCGGGCACATGGCTAGGGATCGCGGGCACGCAGGGTCCTGATTCTTGAGGCGTCCGCAGTGTCTGCGGTCTCGGGTCGGATCTATACGTAGCCTCCATCGTCCCACGGGTGGGGAGCCGGGATGGGTCTGGGAGCGGCTGGGGGCGGCTTCGGCCCGGACTCGGCCCGGACTCGGGCGGGCGAAGGGCGGGTTTGGGGAGGCCTGCCCGCCGCTGGTAGTGTGAGGGGCTGTGTCTCTTGCCCTCTCAGCGCGAGACACTCCTTCAAGAAATCACCGGTACGGGCCCTTAGCGGCCTCGTGCCTGAACCTGCAAAGGCTCATTCGTGGCGAACATCAAGTCCCAGATCAAGCGGAACAAGACCAACGAGAAGGCCCGGCTGCGCAACAAGGCCGTCAAGTCCTCTCTGAAGACCGCGATCCGCAAGGCCCGTGAGGCCGCTGCCGCGGGTGACGTCGAGAAGGCCACCGAGTACCAGCGCGTCGCTTCGCGCCAGCTCGACAAGGCCGTCTCCAAGGGCGTCATCCACAAGAACCAGGCCGCCAACAAGAAGTCGGCGCTGGCGCAGAAGGTCGGCGCTCTCAAGGGCTGAACCCCTTATCTGGTCTGATCGCCGGAAGGACCCAGAGCGGGCCCTCTCTCATCCGCTCCCGTCCGGCACCCAGGGTCCATGCGCGGCCTGCGTTCGCCACGCGGGCATGGACCCCCGAGCTTGATCCCGAGGCTCCGGTGGCCGTCCTTCCCCAGGACGGCCACCGGGGCCTTCGGTCTGTCCTGGCCATGAGCCGGAACACGGGACCGGGCGCGGACCGGGAGGACGCGGTCGGAGAGTGGGCCGGGGGCGGTGAGCCCGGGGGCGGGCGGGCCCGCGGGGGGGGCGGGTGAGCCATGGGGGGCAGGTGAGCCATGGGGGGCGGGTGAGCCATGGGGGGGGGCGGGTGAGCCCCGGGGGGCGGGCGGCACGGGGGCCCAGGGGCGGTCCGGGAGGCGGCGGCAGGACGAGGCGGACTGCGGTTTACGACCGTCCCCGCGAACGCGCCGCCCGGGCGATGATCACCACGCACTTCTCCAGGGCGTACTCGGGGTCGTCCCCGCTGCCCTTCACTCCCGCGTCCGCCTCGGCCACCGCGCGCAGGGCCACGGAGACGCCGTCCGGTGTCCAGCCGCGCATCTGCTGCCGGACGCGGTCGATCTTCCACGGCGGCATCCCGAGCTCGCGGGCGAGATCGGCGGGGCGTCCGCCGCGGGCGGAGGACAGCTTGCCGATCGCCCGCACGCCCTGGGCCAGCGCGCTGGTGATCAGCACGGGCGCCACCCCGGTCGCGAGGGACCAGCGCAGCGCCTCCAGCGCCTCCGCCGCCCGTCCCTCGACCGCCCGGTCGGCGACCGTGAAGCTGGAGGCCTCGGCCCGCCCGGTGTAGTAACGCCCGACGACCGCCTCGTCGATCGTCCCCTCTATGTCGGCGGTCAGCTGAGAGACCGCCGAGGCCAGCTCCCGCAGGTCGCTGCCGATCGAGTCGACCAGCGCCTGACACGCCTCGGGGGTGGCCGACCGCCCGGCGGTACGGAACTCCGCCCGCACGAAGGCCAGGCGGTCCGCGGGCTTCGTCATCTTGGGGCACGCCACCTCACGCGCCCCCGCCTTGCGCGCGGCGTCCAGCAGGCCCTTGCCCTTGGCGCCGCCCGCGTGCAGCAGGACGAGGGTGATCTCCTCGGCGGGTGCGCCGAGGTAGGCCTTGACGTCCTTGACCGTGTCGGCGGACAGGTCCTGCGCGTTGCGTACGACCACGACCTTGCGCTCGGCGAAGAGCGAGGGGCTGGTGAGCTCGGCGAGCGTGCCGGGCTGCAGCTGGTCGGGGGTCAGGTCGCGTACGTCCGTGTCGGCGTCGGCGGCCTTCGCGGCGGCCACCACCTCCTGCACGGCACGGTCGAGCAGGAGGTCCTCCTGGCCCACGGCAAGGGTCACCGGGGCGAGAGGGTCGTCATTCGCAGTCTTCCTGGCCATCGCGACAAGCATCGCACGCACCACTGACAAGGGTCCCCGCC
Source organism: Streptomyces ambofaciens ATCC 23877 (assembly GCF_001267885.1). NCBI lineage: Bacteria > Bacillati > Actinomycetota > Actinomycetes > Kitasatosporales > Streptomycetaceae > Streptomyces > Streptomyces ambofaciens. The sequence goes on from NZ_CP012382.1 coordinate 2,734,579, forward strand.
CGGCGCCCCGCCGGGGTCAGGGCTCCTCGCGCCAGCCCTCCCACTCCCCCGCGAACGCGTCGAGTTCGGCGGGGTCCAGCCGCTCCCTCTCGTCGCGCAGGACCACGAGCCACTGGGCATCCTCGGCGTCGTCCTCGCCGGCCAGGGCGTCCCGGACCAGCTGGGGTTCCTCGTCGAGCCCGAAGCGTTCCCCGAGCGCCTGGGCGGCCTCCTCGGCGGCGTCGCGGTCGGGCAGCACCAGCACATGTCTCACATCACTCACGGGAGCCATTGTCGGACACCCCGCGCCGCGCCGACCGCCAGGTCAGCCCTTGGGCACGATCTGCACGTCGAGGTCGATCCGGATGCTGGGCCCGACCACGGCGATGCCGCGCGCCAGCATCGTCTGCCAGCTCACCGTGAAGTCGTCGCGGTGCAGCTCGGTCGTGGCACGGCAGGCCGCCCGCACCTCGCCCTCCATTCCGTTGCCGAGGCCCAGGTACTCGGCGTCCAGCGTGACCGTGCGCGTCACACCGTGCAGCGACAGCGCCCCGGTGACGGCCCACCGGTTGCCGCCCCGGTGCGTGAACCGGTCGCTGTAGAACTCCAGGGTCGGAAAGCGCTGCACGTCCAGGAAGTCCCCCGACCTCAGGTGGTCGTCGCGCATCCTCACGTTGGTGTCGATGGACGCCGCGTCGATCACCACGTGCATCGCCGACCGCGCCATGTCGTCCGCGATCCGCACCGCGCCCGCGAAGGAGTTGAACCTGCCGTGGATCCGCGCCAGTCCGATGTGCCGGGCGGTGAACGCTATCGAGGAGTGCGCCGGCTCGATCTCCCAGTCACCCGGCGCGGGCAGCTCCGGCGGCCGGGCCACCTGCAGGGTCACGTCACCGAGTGAGGACAGCGTGTCCTCGGTGACCGTCGCGGACGCCCGGTACGGCGTGTAGCCCTCGGCGGACACCGCGAGCCGGTACTCCCCCGCCGGCACCGCCGCCACGAACGACCCGAAGGGGTCCGTGCCGCCGCCGACCACCTTGCGCCCCAGGGTGTCGCTCACCGTGAACTCGGCGTGGGGCACCGGCTCGTCCACGGGGTCGAGGACCCGGCAGCTCAGCGCTCCCGCGCTCGGCGGGGTCTGCACCGCCGCCAGGGGACCCGTCCGTTGCATCCGCTTCGTTCGGCTTTCCAGCCAGCGGCCGATCATCTGAGACACCCTCTGCGCGACGTGCGGAAAATCGTTGACGAAGAAACATTCGATCACTGGTGGGGCTTTCGAGGCAACACGGACCCACATCACGGGAAACCGGCGCATGTGCAGGGAGTAGGCACGAGTACACACGAGTGGACCCCGTGTGACTCGTGTGTACCTTTTGTGGGCCGAAGCGGCCCGGTGGAGCGGAACCCCACAGGGGCGGACCCACGGCTTCTCACGGCCGGCGCACGGTGGTTCTCACGGCCGGCGCACGGTGGTTCTCACGGCCGACGCACGGCGGTCCTCACGGGCGGCGTACGGCGGGCACCCGGTCGAGTTCGATGCCGAACCGGTCCCGATAGGCGGCGAGCACCTCCTCGTCCGTCGCCAGCTCGCGCTCCTCCCGCAGCCCGTCGACGGTCGTCGACACCAACCTGCGGCCGCTGATCGTGATCCTCCCTCCGTCCTCCGTGAGCAGCGAGCAGACCGGCGCCTGGAGGAAGTGCGACTGCGGTGAAGTGCTGTGCCACCACGCCCCGGACACGAAGTCACCGAGCACCCGCGGGCGCAGCTCCAGGCGGTACACGGGCTTCCCGTCGCACACCACGTCCAGGTCGGCTGCCCGGGCCGAGTCATGGCCGCCGCGCACCCCCGCGGCGTCCGGCCCCGCCTCGGCCACCCGGAACGTGCCGCCGGGGTCCTCCTGCTCGCCCCGCTCCGCGAAGGCCAGCGGACCGTGGCTGTGCGCCCCGAAACCGACGTCGGCCAGCCAGTCGCCGCCGTCCACCGACCGCACCAGCAGCGCCAGGTGGTCGTACGGGACACCGAGCCGGCCACCGTCCCCGTACACGCGCGCCGCGAGCAGGGTGACCTCGTACCCGAGCGCCGCCAGCAGCGCGCCGAACAGACCGTTGAGTTCGTAGCAGAACCCGCCCCGGCGCGCGCCCACCACCTTGTCCAGGAGCCGCTTCTCCTCCAGCACGATCTCCTCACCGAGATGGACGGAGAGGTTCTCGAACGGCACCGTCCGCAGATGGCGCAGTTGCAGCTCACGCAGGGCGTCGGCCGTGGGCCACGCGGGGTATTCGACTCCGATACGGCTGAGGTAGGCATCGACCTGTGCTGAATCCATGCCCTCAGTCTCCCGCCACCCGCAGGGCCTCGCCGGTGCCCGTGACCGCCAGCGCCCCGTCCCGGTCCGTGCGCAGCACCATCGTGCCCCGGGCGCGCAACGCGGCGACGGTGGCGGGGGCCGGGTGCCCGTAGGTGTTGTCCGCGCCGCAGCTGATGAGCGCCAGCCGTGGGGCGACCTTGCCCAGGAGGCCGGGATCCTGGTGGGCCGAGCCGTGGTGGGCCACCTTGAGCACGTCGACGCCTTCCAGCGCGCCCGCCGCCGGTGACTTCGCCAGCTCCTGCTGGGCCGGGGGCTCCAGATCGCCGAGCAGCAGCAGGCGCAGCCCCGCCGTCCGCACCAGGAGCGTGACACTGGCGTCGTTGGGCTCCACCGTGCTCGTCGCGGGGCCCGCCCCGGTGCTCGCCGCCGATGGCGGTGGAGGCCACACCACCTGCCAGGACAGCGGTCCCGCCCTTCGCTGCTGCCCGGCCGCGGCGTGCCGCAGGGGGATCCGTCGTGCCGCCGCCTGTCTGCGGACGGACTCGGCCTGGTCGGCGGGCTCTTCGAGCGCGGTCGTCTCGATGGCGCCCACCGCACGCCCCCGCAACACCCCGGCCAGTCCCGCGACATGGTCGGCGTGGAAGTGGGTCAGCACCACGAGCGGGACGCGGGTGACGCCGAGCGAGCGCAGACAGTGGTCGACCAGCGCCGGGTCCGGTCCGGTGTCCACGACCACGCCCGTGCCCTCACCCGCCGCGAGCACCATGGCGTCGCCCTGCCCGACGTCGCACATCACCATCCGCCAGTCCGGCGGCGGCCACCCGGTGATCACCCGGGCCAGTGGGGGCGGCCGGACCACCACCAGCACCAGCAGGGCCGCGCAGAGACCGCACCACCAGGGATGCCCGAGAAGTCGCCGGCCGGCCAGCAGCACGCCCACCGTGGCGAGGGCGAGCAGCGCCGCGCCGGTCCAGCTGCCCGGCCAGTCCACTCCCGCGCCGGGCAGCGCGGCCCCGGTGCGGGCGATGCCGGCGATCCACTCGGCGGGCCAGCTCCCGCACCACGCCAGCCCTTCGGCCACCGGCATCGCCACCGGTGCCGCCGCCAGCGCCGCGAAACCCAGCACCGTGGCGGGCGCGACCGCGAACTCCACGAGCAGGTTGCAGGGCACCGCCACCAGGCTCACCCGCGCCGACAGCACGGCGACGACCGGAGCGCACAGGGCCTGCGCCGCACCCGCGGCGGCCAGCGCCTCGGCGAGCCGAGGGGGGACCCGGCGCCGGCACAGCGCCGCGCTCCACCGGGGAGCGAGCGTGAGCAGTGCCCCGGTGGCCAGCACGGAGAGCAGGAACCCGTAGCTGCGGGCGAGCCACGGGTCGTACAGCACCAGTAGCAGCACGGCCGTCGCCAGCGCGGGGAGCAGCGACCTGCGGCGCCCGGTGGCCAGCGCGAGCAGGGCGACGGCCCCGCAGGCCGCGGCCCGCAGCACGCTCGGGTCGGGTCGGCACACGACGACGAATCCGAGTGCGAGGACCCCGCCGAGCAGCGCGGTGGTCCGCAGGGAGATCCCGAGGCGGGGCGCCAGCCCCCGGCGCTCGCTGCGCTGGGCCAGTCCGGGCGGACCGAGCAGCAGGGCGAGCACGATCGTGAAGTTGGCTCCGGACACGGCCAGCGTGTGCGCGAGGTCGGTCTCCTTGAACGCCTCCTCCAACTCCGGCGTGATGCGCGAGGTGTCCCCGACGACCAGCCCCGGCAGCAGGGCCCGTGCGTCCTCCGGGAGACCGTCGGTGGCCTCCCGCAGCCCCGCCCGCAGCCGTCCGGCCAGCCGCTGCGCTCCCGACGGCTCGGCCACGACCTCGGGGGCCTCCCGCCCGCCCCGTACCCGCAGCACGGCGGCGATCCGGTCGCCGGCCGACCTCGGAGGTGCCGACCGGGCGGTGACCCTGAGCCGCGTGGTGGGCAGCAGTCCCAGCCAGTGGGCCGCACCGGGCCCGGCGCCGGTGAGGGGCCGCTCGTTCGGGGCGCCCGGGGACAGGCGACTCGAAGTCCCCCCGGACGTCTCCGGTCCCCCAGACGCTCCCGGCGCTCCGAACCCACCCGCCGCCCCTCCCACGTCGACGAGCATCAGCACCGGTGTCCGGGTCACGACCTCCGCTCCGCCCGCCTCCGTCAGCCGGCGTACGTCGCCCTCGATCAGCACGGTGGGCGGCACGGCCCGGTTTCCCCGGACGCGGGGCCGGGTGAGGCGAGGGTCCGCGGTGACCTCCACCTCGGCGGTGACGGTGGCGTACTGCCGCGCCAGCGCCGGTACCGGCCCACGGCGCAGGTCCGCGCCGTGCAGGGCGGCCGAGGCGGCGGCCGCGGCGACGCACAGGAGCAGGGCGACGAACGACACGTGCCGCCGTCCGCGCGCCGGGCGTCGCCCCCGTGCCCTCAGCAGCAGTACGCCGGCCAGGAGCAGGCCACCGGTCACGACTCCGACGGTCCAGCCGGGCGGCGCGTCGAGCATCACCGCCGCCGTCGCCCAGGTCCCCAGCGCGGGCGGCACCAACCGCAGGTCGGTGGGCCCCTCCTGCCGAGGGTGGGCGGCACCGAGCCGATGCCCGGAAGCGGCGTGCACGGCCGCGCGCGGCGGCGCCGTCCGCTCGCCGGGCTCCGCCGCCCTGCCGGGGGCCGTCACGTCCGTACTCATGGCCGCACGAGATTCCGCAGGTCGGCGAAGCGGCGCTCACCGATGCCGTTGACCTCCCGCAGCTCGTCCACCGAGCGGAAACCGCCCTGCCGGGTGCGGTAGTCGATGATGTGCCGGGCCAGCACGGGGCCGACACCGGGCAGGGTGTCGAGCTGGTCGGCGGTCGCCGTGTTGAGGGAGACCGGTGCGACGGGGGCCCCTCCCGCGAGCCCGCCCGCCGCGGCCGATCCGCCCGGCCCGCCCGGTGCCGATCCGCCCGGCCCGCCCGGGACCGTTCCGCCCGGGGCCGTCCCGGTGCCGGGTGCGGGAGCGCCGACGACCACCTGCTCGCCGTCCACGAGGAAGCGGGCCCGGTTCAGCCCGTCGGTCCTGGCTCCCGGCCGGACGCCACCGGCGGCGCGGAGGGCGTCCGCGACCCGTGAGCCGGCCGGCAGGCGGTGGACCCCGGGCTTGCGGACCTTGCCCCCGACGTCCACCACGATCTCGGCGCCGACCGTGGCCCCTGCCACGGCGGTGCCCTTGTGCGTACCGGCCGTTGAGCTGTCCCCGCCCACCTCGCCCCCGGCCGCCTCGCTCCCCGCCGTCCCGCCCCCTCCCGAGGCGCCGTACACCGCGGCCTCGCGCACGGTCTCGGGCGCCGGCACCGGTTGGGTGCGGCCCGTCCAGAAGTGCTGCACGGCGAGGACCGACGCGACGACGAGCAGCACCGTGAGCGCGGCCACACTGCGCCGCTCCAGCCCGCACCGGGTCTGCAGCCACACCGGCACGCGCTCCCGCAGCGCCTGACCGGCCCGGTCCCGCCAGCTCGTCGCGGAGGTGTCGGCGGCGCCCTGTGCCGCCTCCTCCTCGCCTCCGGTGGCTTCCCTGCGCGCCGCGTCGCCCTCCGCGTGCCCCCTCCGGAGTCCGAGATCGCGGCCCTGGGGTGCTGGCGGCCCCTTCCCCGACTCGCCCCGCACGACGGGACGTTCGGCGAAGAGCGCCTCGGCGCGCAGGCGGAGCTCCTCCGCCTGCGCGTGCGCCTGCGCGTGACGGCGCATGCGTCCTCCCCGGCCGCCGGAGCGGGGACCGGGGCCGGACGGACGACGGCTGCCCGGGCGGCCGGACGGACGGCGGTCGCGCAGGCGGCCGTCGGAGGCGGGGCCACGGCCCGGGCCACTGGTCGCGGTCGCTGTGCGTGAGCGTGATCGAAGAGCCATGCGAGGAGCATCGGACAGCCCGGCGCAACCGCGATGATCTTGGTCAATTCCCGGGGATCACCACCGGATTGTGGAAAACTCCGTCACCCACCCGGGTGACACGACGCCTTTCAGCGCGACGAGACCACGACCCCCAGCAGACCGGGGCCCGTATGTGCCCCGATCACCGCGCCGACCTCGCTCACATGCAGGTCGGCCAGCCCCGGCACCCGCTTGCGCAGACGGTCCGCCAGGGCCGAGGCCCGGCCGGGGGCGGCGAGATGGTGGACGGCGATGTCGACGGGCGCGGCCCCCGCCCGGTCGGCGGCGATCTCCTCCAGCCGGGCAATGGCCTTGGACGCCGTCCGTACCTTCTCCAGAGGCTCGATGCGGCCGTCGGCCAGCTGCAACAGCGGCTTCACCGCGAGCGCGGAGCCGAACAGGGCCTGGGCCGCCCCGATCCGGCCGCCGCGGCGCAGGTAGTCGAGGGTGTCGACGTAGAAGTAGGCGGAGGTGGCCGCGGCCCGCTTCTCCGCGGCCGCGACCGCTTCGTCCACCGTGCCGCCCGCCTCCGCGGTCTCGGCCGCGGCCAGCGCGCAGAATCCGAGGGCCATCGCGATCATCCCGGTGTCCACGACCCGCACCGGCACCGTCGCCTCGCGCGCGGCGACGACGGCCGCGTCGTGCGTGCCGGAGAGCTCGGCGGAGAGATGGAGGGAGACGATGCCGTCGACGCCGGACTCGGCGATCCGGCGGTAGGTCTCGGCGAAGACTTCGGGGCTGGGGCGCGAGGTGGTGACCGGGCGCCGCTTCTGCAGGGCCTGGGCCAGCGAGCGGGTCGAGATCTCGGTGCCCTCTTCCAGTGCCCGGTCGCCCAGGACGACGGTCAGGGGTACCGCGGTGATGCCGTGCCGCTCCATCGTCCGGGCCGGAAGATAGGCCGTTGAATCCGTGACGATCGCGACATGACGGGACATGAGCTGGAGGTTACCTGGCGTAGCGCCCGTACGGCAGCCCGGCCCGTCGGCCGGGCGTCCACACGGCTGTGATCAGGTCGTGTTCTCCGGACGGGCCTTCTTCTGCCAGGGGTACACGGGGCTCGGGCCGGGCGGGTCGATGGCGGGCCGCGCGGGATCCTGCGCCTGCTCCGGCTGCGCGGTCCGCGGCCAACTCTGCCGGGCGGCCGGGGCGTCGGCGGCCGGCGCCTCGGGCCAGGGCGGCGGCGCGGCGGCGGGCTCCGTCTCCGTCCAGTGCCGCAGGGCGCCGGCCTCGACGTCGATCTGTGCGCTCAGCGAGTCCAGGTCGTCGTCCGCGAAACGGCGGGCCCGGTCACGGGCCGCCCAGCGCAGGGACTCCGCCGAGCGGGCGATGCGCTCGGTGCGCTCGCGCAGCGTGGGAAGGCGCTCGGCGAGCGTGGCCCGGTCCGGCTCGGACTCCAGCCGCCTGAGCTCGCCGTCCAGCTCGTACCCGTGCGCGCTGAGCCGGTCGAAGAGGGCGAGGGACTCCTTGAGGGACTCGTCCTCGGCCACGCCCGCGTGCAACGCGTCCTGGGTGGCCCGCATCGACGTACGCAGCGTCAGCCGCAACTGCGCCAGCTCGCTCGCCGGGCCCGTCTGGACGAGGGACTTGGCCCGCAGCGTGTGGTCCTCGACCGTGCGGCGGGCCTGGGTGATGCCACGGTCCACACTGCGCTTGGCCGCGCCGACGGCCTTCACCGTGGCGTAGGCGCCCAGCACGAGGGCGAGCACGAAAAGCAGGGCGAATACCGTGATCACTGCTTCCACGAAGCTCCTCCTCCGAGCGTCCGACCCGCGCACCGGCAGGCCGCGGCACTCTCCGCGCCGCTCTTCCACGGTAAACGCAGGGGGCAGGCCCAGGGTTCCGACGGAACCCCGAACCTGCCCGCACGCGACCCTGAACCGGCCCGCACCGCCCCCGGGCCACCCCCTAGGGGACGCCCCCGAGGCCGGACCCGTACACCGCGGATCCGCCCAGCCCCGCACACCGCGGATCCGCCCCGGACCCGCACGCCGCGGGCCCCGCCCGCCTAAGCGGGAACGATGTTCACCAGCTTCGGTGCCCGCACGATCACCTTGCGGATCCCGGCCCCGTCCAGCGCGGCCAGGACCTTGTCGTCGGCCAGCGCGGCCTTCTCCAGGTCCTCCTCGGAGATGGACGGAGCGACCTCCAGCCGCGCCTTGACCTTGCCCTTGATCTGCACGACGCAGGTCACGGTCTCGTCGACGACGTAGGCCGGGTCGGCGACCGGGAAGTCCTGGTGGACGACCGAGTCGGAGTGCCCCAGCTTGCGCCACAGCTCCTCGGCGACGTGCGGGGCCAGCGGCGCGACCAGCAGCACCAGGCGCTCGGCGACCGTGCGCGGGACCGGGCCGCCCACCTTCGTCAGGTGGTTGTTCAGCTCGGTGACCTTGGCGATGGCGGTGTTGAAGCGCATGCCCTCCAGGTCCTGCCGTACGCCGTCGATGGCCTTGTGCAGGGCGCGCAGGGTGTCGGCGTCGATGTCGGACTCCGCGACGTCCGCGACCGTCACCTCGCCGGTGTTCTCGTCGACGACGTTGCGCCACAGCCGCTGCAGCAGCCGGAACTGGCCCACCACCGCGCGCGTGTCCCACGGCCGGGAGACGTCCAGCGGACCCATCGCCATCTCGTACAGGCGCAGGGTGTCGGCGCCGTACTCGGCGCAGATCTCGTCCGGGGTGACCGCGTTCTTCAGGGACTTGCCCATCTTGCCCAGCAGCCTGGAGACCCGCTCGCCCTGGTAGTAGTAGGAGCCGTCGCGCTCCTCCACCTCGGCGGCCGGCACCGCGATGCCGCGGCTGTCCCGGTAGACGTAGGCCTGGATCATGCCCTGGTTGAACAGCTTGTGGAACGGCTCGGCCGAGGAGACGTGCCCCAGGTCGAACAGCACCTTGGACCAGAAGCGCGCGTACAGCAGATGCAGCACGGCGTGCTCGGCACCGCCGACGTACAGGTCGACGCCGCCGTGCGGCAGGCCCTCGCGCGGGCCCATCCAGTACTTCTCGATCTCCGGGTCGACCAGCTGCTCGGAGTTGTGCGGGTCCAGGTAACGCAGCTCGTACCAGCAGGAGCCGGCCCAGTTGGGCATGGTGTTGGTCTCGCGGCGGTACTTCTTCGGGCCGTCGCCCAGGTCCAGCGTGACGTTGACCCAGTCCTCGTTGCGGGACAGCGGCGTCTCGGGCCGGGTGTCCGCGTCGTCCGGGTCGAAGGTCCGCGGGGAGTAGTCCTCGACCTCGGGCAGCTCCAGCGGCAGCATCGACTCGGGCAGGGCGTGGGCGATGCCGTCCTCGTCGTAGACGATCGGGAAGGGCTCGCCCCAGTAGCGCTGGCGGCTGAACAGCCAGTCACGCAGGCGGAAGTTGACGGTGCCCTCGCCGGTGCCGGACCGCTCCAGCCACTCGGTGACGCGCTCCTTGGCCTCGACGACGCCCAGGCCGTCCAGGGAGACGTCCGCACCGGAGGAGTTCACGATCTTCGCGTCGTAGGAGGCGAAGGCCTCGTCCCACGTCGCGGTGTCCGTGCCGCGGCCGTCGGTCGGTTCGACGACGCAGCGGATCGGCAGCTCGAAGGCGCGCGCGAACTCGAAGTCGCGGGTGTCGTGCGCCGGGACGGCCATGATGGCGCCGGTCCCGTAGCCCATCAGCACGTAGTCGGCGATGAAGACCGGGACCTGCTCGCCGTTGACCGGGTTGGTCGCGTGCACGCCGATGAAGACGCCGGTCTTGTCCTTGGCCTCGGCCTGCCGCTCCACGTCGGACTTGGAAGCGGCCTGCGCGCGGTACGCCGCGACGGCCTCGGTCGGGGTCGCGTGACCGCCGGTCCACGCCTGGCGCGTGCCCTCGGGCCAGGCGGCCGGGGTGAACTTCTCGACCAGCGGGTGCTCGGGCGCCAGCACCATGTAGGTGGCGCCGAACAGGGTGTCCGGGCGCGTGGTGAAGACGGTGATGCGCTCCCCGTCGACGGGGAAGTCGACGCGGGCGCCCTCGGAGCGGCCGATCCAGTTGCGCTGCTGCAGCTTGATGGCCTCGGGCCAGTCCAGCTCGTCCAGGTCGTCCAGCAGCCGGTCGGCGTAGGCGGTGATGCGCATGTTCCACTGGCGCAGCTTGGACTTGAAGACGGGGAAGTTGCCGCGCTCGGAGCGGCCGTCGGCGGTGACCTCCTCGTTGGCCAGCACGGTGCCCAGGCCGGGGCACCAGTTGACGGGCGCGTCGGAGGCGTAGGCCAGGCGGTACTCGCCCAGGACGTCGGCGCGCTCGCCGGCGCTCAGGTCGCTCCACGCGCGCCCGGGGTGGCCCGGAACGGCCCGCTCACCGGACTCGAACCGGGCGACCAGCTCGGCGATCGGACGGGCCCTGCGCGCCTCCTCGTCGTACCAGGAGTTGAAGATCTGCAGGAAGATCCACTGGGTCCACTTGTAGTACTCCGGGTCGATCGTGGCGAACGACCGGCGCTTGTCGTGGCCCAGCCCCAGCCGGCGCAGCTGGCTCTGCATGTTCTTCATGTTCGCCTCGGTCGACACGCGCGGGTGCGTGCCGGTCTGCACGGCGTACTGCTCGGCGGGCAGTCCGAAGGCGTCGAAGCCCAGGGTGTGCAGGACGTTGTGGCCGGTCATCCGCTGGAAGCGGGCGAAGACGTCGGTGGCGATGTAGCCCAGGGGGTGGCCGACGTGCAGGCCCGCACCGGAGGGGTACGGGAACATGTCCATGATGAACTTCTTGGGCCTGGCGACCAGCTCCGGGTCGCCCGCCAGGTCGCCCTTGGGGTTCGGCGCGGCGTACGTCCCCTCGGCGTCCCAGAAGTCCTGCCAGCGTGCCTCGATCTCGGCGGCCATGGCGGCCGTGTAGCGGTGCGGCGCGGCGTCCGCCGGCACAGGGGCGGTCGCCGCGGGGTTCGTCTCGCTCATGATCCTCAAAGCTCCATCGATCGTCTCTGCCAGCGGCTGCGACATTCAAGACCAGCGGCTGCGAATGCCGGGAAATGAAAAATCCCCTCGCACAGGAGGGGACGCCGCGCCGATTCCGGCCACCGGGCCTGGGCCGGGGTCGGGACTGATCAGCGCGGCTCGCTAAGCAGAAGGCGTACGGCACGCATGGCGTCAGGGTACCGCAGTCACCCAGCAGGCCGCGACGGCCCTGTGGACGCTCCGCGGGCAGCCCTGTGGGCGGCCCCGTACGCCGGGCGAACCTGAACCAAGGTCAAAGGTTACTTCGCGTAACGACCACTAACGGGACATCGCAACGACGGCATTGTCATTTGATAACAACGCAATAACTCAAACCTCGTACTCGCGGGTATGACGCCACTTAGAGTGCGGCAGCGGGACCGCTTTCCCGAACCGCTCCGGAGTCGCCCCCATGAACCCTCCCCCGTTCCACCCCCGCAGTGACAGCTCGCCGCCTTCCCTCACGTCCCTGACGTGGGGAGGTCTGCCGTGGTGACGAACGACAGCACGATGGACGACACCTTCGCCCAGTTCCTCGACTTCGGCGCCGGCGTCCTCTCCCTCGTCTTCCTCAGCTGCTCCGTGATCTGGGGGCTCGTCGCCCAGGACCGGGTGGTCCTCGACACCCGCCAGCGCATCCTGGCCCAGGCGGTGCACCGCACCACCGCGGTCGCCTCGGTCGTGTTCCTGCTGGTGCACATCGGGGTCAAGCTGACGCTGGCGCACACCACCTGGGTCGCCGCGGTGATCCCCTTCGGGCTCCTGGCCACGGAGGACGAGGCCTTCGGCGGCAGGTCCGTCCTCATCGGCTTCGGCACCCTGGCCAGCATGCTCATGATCTTCGTGGGCGTGACCGGCGCCCTGCGCAACCGCTTCGCCTCCCCGGCCCCCGTGGCCTCCCGCTGGCGCGCCATGCACATGCTGGCCTACCCGGCGTGGTGCCTGGCCCTGCTGCACGGGCTCTACGCGGGTCGCGCGGCCAAGCCGGTCTTCACCGTCCTGTACGGCCTGTCCGTGCTCGGCGTCATGGCGGCCCTGGCGCTGCGCGCGGCTCCCCGGCCGGTCAAGCGCGAGGTCGCCGACCGGATCGCCGGCTTCTTCGGGACCACCGAGCGCAGGGTCCAGGAGGAGCTGGAGGAGAGCCGGGCCCGCGCGACCACCGCCTCCACGCTGCCGGGCTACGAGGGCCCGCGGACGTCCGGGGCCCGCTCGGCGTCCCGGTCCGCGCCGCGGTACGAGTCCGCGGAGCGGCTCACGCCCCCGGAGCCCGCGAACGGGTTCGCGGCCGCCTACCGGGCCGTGTCCAGCCCCTCCGGCGCCCGGCGACAGCCGCTGACGGCCGACGCGATCACGCCCGACCGGCTGCCGCCGGACATGCGGCCCACCGAGACGATGCCCGTCGCGGACGGCGGGGGCAGCACCTCGGGAAGCTGGCCGATACCGTCACCGCCGCCGGTCGGCGAGGCACCCCCCTCGGTCTACGACCCGCTCAACGACACGGGACACACCATCCCGGTCTACGGCAATCCGGACGCGTCCGGCTACGGCTCGAGTGACGTGTACGACACCGGTGAGACGAACGCCGTCTATGACACGTATTACCCCGACGACACCTACAACAGCGGTCCCGCCACTGAACCAACCCCCGGCGCGTCCTCCGGCCCGACGGCCGTAGGCACGCCGTACGACACGTCCTACGACTTCGACGCACCGGGTTCGGGCGAACCTTGGAACACGCCTTCCGGAGGCTATAAGTGAACGAGGCCCTGCCCGACGTCCCCGAAGTCCGCGTGGTCGGTCTTCCCCAGCTCACGTCGGGCTTCGACCTTGTCGAGCGCCTGGATCTGCCCATGCACCTGAAGGTGCACGGCCCGCTCGAACCGCTGGGCGGCGAACAGCTCGCCCAGCTCTCCGAACGCATCAACCTGAAGGGCCGCGGCGGCGCGGGCTTCCCCTTCCACAAGAAGCTGCGCTCGGTCGCCGAGGCGGCGATCAAACGCGGCGTACGGCCGGTCGTGGTCGTCAACGGCAGCGAGGACGAGCCCGCCTGCCGCAAGGACACGGTGCTCATCAACCGCGCCCCGCACCTGATCCTGGACGGCGCGCTGCTGTGCGCCGAGGCCATGGGCGCGCGCACGCTGGTCATCGGGGTCACCCGGGAGTCCACCCAGCGCTCCATGGAGGCCGCCCTCGCCGAGCGCGGCCTGAGCAACGGGCGCCGCTCCGCCCTCCGCGCGCGCGTGCAGCGCAACCCGGTCCGCATGGTCACCGGCGCGGCGGCCTCGCTGATCCGCTCCATCGACGGCGGCCCGGCGATGCCGCCCGGCCGCAAGGTCAGCGCCTCCAGGAGCGGGGTCGGCGGCGCCCCGACCCTGCTGTCCAACGCCGAGACCTTCGCCCAGCTCGCGATCGCCGCCCGCATCGGCCCGGAGCGCTACGGCAACACCGGCCTGTACGACGAGCCGGGCACCGTCATGCTCACCGTCTCCGGGGCGGTCGCCCGCCCGATGGTGATCGAGGTGCCGACGGGCGTGCCGTTGCGCTACGTCCTCCAGCTCGCCGGCGCCCCGCCGGTGCCGCAGGGCGTGCTGACCGGCGGCTACCACGGCAAGTGGATCGACGCGGCGTCCGTCGACGAGGCGATCGTCTCCCGCAACTCCCTGCAGCAGGTGGGCGGCTCGCTCGGCGCGGGCGCGATCCTGCCGATCGGTCAGGGCACCTGCCCGCTGGGCGAGTCGCTGCGCGTGGCGCAGTGGCTGGCGCAGGAGAGCGCGGGCCAGTGCGGCCCCTGCTACCTGGGCCTGCCGGCCGCCGCACGCGGCCTGGAGGACATCCTGAACGGCGGTGGCCCGGCCGCGCTGGAGGCGGTCAAGCAGGTCGCGCGGAACGTGAAGCGGCGCGGCGCCTGCTCGCACCCGGACGGCTCCGCGATGTTCCTCGAGTCGACCCTCAAGGCGTTCACCGACGACCTCGCCGCCCATGTCCTCGGCAACGGCTGCGGGCGGCCCGTGGAGGGTGTCCTGCCGCTCTTCGAGGGCGGCACGGCCCCTACGGGCGTCCCGGGCGGCGGCGGGGAGAACGGCCCCAGCCGCCAGAAGATCTACGTCGACTGGACGCTGTGCCGGGGCCACGGCCTGTGCGCGGACATCCTGCCGGAGGTCTTCCAGCTCGGCGCCGACGGCTTCCCGACGGTCGCGCAGGCCGAGGTGCCGCGCTTCGCGGAGGCCAAGGCGGTCCGCGCGGTGCGCCGCTGCCCGGCGCTCGCCCTGCGCATCGAGGAGGACACCCGGGGGCAGATCCCCCCGCCCTCGCGGACCAACCTGCCGGTCCTCTCCCCGGGCCGGGGACGCCGGGCGCTCGGCCGCTGAGCCCCGACCACACGAACAAACCCCCCGGATCGTGATCCGGGGGGTTTCCCTGTGGAGCTAAGGAGAATTGAACTCCTGACCTCCTGCATGCCATGCAGGCGCTCTACCAACTGAGCTATAGCCCCTTGCTTCTTCGTCCGCCCGGTCTCCCCGGCGGCGACGCCAACATTACACGGTCCACCGGGCCCAACACCAAATCGTTTCCGTTCTGTCCGATTTGGCGCCGGATGCGCTCCCGACGTGCCTGACTAGGCCGTCACGAACGAGTAGAACCGCTTGAGCGTGCAGTGCTCCTCGAGGAGCCGGCCGTAGATCGGCTCGCCCTCGAGCTCGCGGTACGTCTCGATCGGGTCGCCTTTTATGATCAGCGCCCGCGCGCACTCCTCGCACCAGTACTGGTAGTCCGGATTCACCGGCTCCATGTCCCGCACGATCGGGGTGCCGCTGCCGCACCAGTCGCACTTCCGCCTGTGTGCACCCATCGATCAGCTCCAGCTGTGGCCGCAGGCCGTGCACACGTAGGAGATACCGCCGTTGTCACCGAGGACTTGGGCCACGTGTCCGGAACCGCAGGAAGGGCAGCTGAGGCGGGTGATGGTGTTCCGTGCCACCGCTCCGCCGAGGAGATGACCGACCTCCTCGAGGATGCTCGCAGGCATCGCCACTCCCTCCCGTCGGGCCGCGGTCCCTTCCGGCCGTTTGATTCTGCCACGACCGGGCCAATACGGTCAGCGACGCCTCAGTACCGGTCCGGACACGGAGTCCCACAGGGGTATACGCCTGCGGGACGCCTGGTGCTCAGATGGGCTCAAACGAAAAATCCCGCCCCCCGAGGGGGACGGGATTCGTCCGTGGGCTGTGGAGCTAAGGAGAATTGAACTCCTGACCTCCTGCATGCCATGCAGGCGCTCTACCAACTGAGCTATAGCCCCTTGCTGCCACCCGGCCTGGCCGTGTGGTCCTTCGCCCCGCTCGGCGGGGCGAACAAGAAGAACTTTAGCCTGCGACCTGCCGGAAAGTGAAATCCGGGTACCGGCCCCCGGCCGCGGCGGCTCAGTCGTCGTCGCCGAGCACCGGTTCCGGCAGCGTGCCGGCGTTGTGCTCCAGCAGGCGCCAGCCCCGGGCGCCCTCGCCGAGGACGGACCAGCAGCAGTTGGTCAGCCCGCCGAGACTCTCCCAGCTGTGCGGTTCCAGACCGAGCAGGCGGCCGATCGTGGTGCGGATCGTGCCGCCGTGGCTGACCACGACGAGGGTGCCGTCCTCGGCGAGCTTCTCGGCGTGGCGGAGCACCACGGGCGCGGCGCGGTCGGCGACCTCGGTCTCCAGCTCACCGCCGCCGCGGCGGACCGGCTCGCCGCGCTTCCACGCCGCGTACTCCTCGCCGTGCCGGGCGATGATCTCCTCGTGGGTCAGCCCCTGCCAGACGCCCGCGTAGGTCTCCCGCAGGCCCTCCTCCAGGGTCACGTCCAGACCGGTGAGGGCGGCGAGCTCGGCCGCGGTGTGCGCGGCCCGCAGGAGGTCGGAGGCGATGATCGCGTCGGGCCGCAGGCCCACGAGCAGCCGGGCGGCGCGGCGGGCCTGGGCGACGCCGGTCTCGGTGAGCTCGACGTCCGTGGTGCCCTGGAAGCGGCGCTCCACGTTCCACGCGGTCTGGCCGTGCCGCCACAGGATGATGCGCCGGCCGCGGCCCGGCCCGGCGGCCGCGACCTCGCCGGTGGCGCTCATCGCCAGTCCCCGTCGGTGTCGGTCGCCTCCTCGGCGGCCTTGAGCTCGGCGTGCTCCGCCGCCTTGCCGCGGGTCTCCTTGGCGTCGGCGGGCAGCTCCAGCTCGGGGCAGTCCTTCCAGAGCCGCTCCAGGGCGTAGAAGACGCGCTCCTCGCTGTGCTGGACGTGGACGACGATGTCGACGTAGTCGAGCAGGACCCAGCGGGCCTCGCGGTCGCCCTCGCGGCGTACCGGCTTGGCGCCGAGCTGCTTGTTGAGCCGTTCCTCGATCTCGTCGACGATCGACTTGACCTGGCGGTCGTTGGGCGCGGAGGCCAGCAGGAAGGCGTCCGTGATCGACAGCACGTCGCTGACGTCGTAGGCGATGACGTCGTGGGCGAGCTTGTCGGCTGCCGCCTGTGCGGCGGCGTTGATGAGTTCGATGGAGCGGTCGGTCGCGGTCACTGCCTGGCTTTCGGGTCGGCGGTCGGTTGACCTCAAGGGTCTCACGACCGCCGACGGTGGCCCACGTGACGACCGCGCCTCCCCCTAGGACGCCGGTTCGTAGTCCTGGCCGAGGACGACGGAGACCCTCGCGTTCGCGGAGACCTCGCCCTGGGTGACGGAGCCGGTGGGCAGGCCCAGGGTCTGGGCGACCTGGACGGCGTCCTCCTTGTCGGCGGCCTTCGCGTAGACCACCTTCGACGTCGCCTCGGTGCCGGAGGCGGTGCCGCCCTCCAGGAAGGTGAAGCCGCCGTTCAGGAGGACGACGCGGGCCTTGCCGGTGCGGTCCTCGACGCCGGTGGCGTTGCGCACGGAGACGCTGACGGCCGCGTCCTCGTCGGGGCTCTTGGCGGTGCCGCCGAGGACGTCCTTGACGACGCTGTCGCTCGCCTCGGCGCTGAGCCTGCCGTCGCCCTGGACGGGCAGCAGCGCGGTCTTGAAGTCGCCGCCCTTGGCGAGGTCGGAGAGCCCGGCGAGGAAGGAGCCGAGGTCCTTGTCGGTCAGCGGCGGGTCGAGGATCAGCCCGAGCGTCTGGATGGTGGTCGTCGCGGCCTGCGGGTCGGAGGACAGCTTGCGCAGCACTCCCTGCATGACCTGGCCGAACCGTTGGAGCTGGGCGTTGGCCTCCTCGCCGGAGCCGCGGTGCGTGGCATAGGCGACGGCCATCTTGCCGCTGAGGGTCCGGCCCTCGCCCCGGTGCACGAGCGGCGTGGCGCCCTTGTCCTTGGCCGCCGGGTCGGGGACGTCGGTGTCGGTGTCGACCTCGATGTTGCCGACCAGGTCGACGAGGATCTGGAGGTAGGGCGTGTCCAGGCGCCAGGTGCCTTCGATGTCGGTGCCGAGGGCCGAGTCGAGCGCGGTCCGGGTCGCGTCGGGACCGTCGTCGTCGACGGAGGCGGCGAGCGTGGTGGTGGTGCCGTCGTCACCGGTGAGGGCGAGCGCGTTGGGCACCAGTACGGCGGTGCCCTGCTTGGTCGTGGTGTTGTCGACGAGCAGCGCGGTGGAGGTGCCGCCGCCCTTCGTGTCGTGCAGGTGGACGGCGATGACGTCGCGTTTCTGGGCGCCCGCCGCCGTCGTGCCGCCCGTCCTGTCGTCCGAGGAGGACACGCCGGGCAGCTTCCCGGCGTACCAGAGATAGCCGACGCCGCCGGCCGCGACCAGCGCCAGGACGACGGCCAGGGCGACGACACGCGCGCGTGCGCGCCGCCGGGCCTCCTCACGGCGCTCGGTGCGGTTCTCCGTGAACTTCATCCAGTCGATGACGTCCTCGGAGTCGTCGGTGGGCTCCTCGACGAAGGCGAACTGCTCGGTCCGGTAGTCCCGGTCGGGTCCGGCGTCGTCGGCGAAGGCGTCCGTCTCCGGTTCCTCACGCGGGCCGGCCTGCTGCGGGATGTGGGCGGTCTGCTCGGCGACCCGGGGCTGCCGGCCACCGGTCGCGGCGGCCCGGCCGTAGGGGTCCTGGGGCGACTGCCCGTGCGGGCCGGCGGTGTAACCGTCGTAGGTGCCGGGGGCGGGCGTGGGCGGCTGCTGACCGGTGTCCCAGCCGCCCTGGGAACCGTAGGGGTCGTACGGCTGCCCGCCCGGCTGCTGGGTGCCCGCGGCGTACGGGTCGTAGCCGTAACCCTGCTGCCCGTACTGTCCGACCTGCTGCTGGGCGTACGGATCGTCCTGGGCCTGCGGGTACTGCTCGCCCCGCTGTCCGTACTGCTCGCCCTGCTGCTGGGCGTACTGCCCGCCCTGGGCCTGCGCGTACGGGTCGTAGGACTGCTGCCCGCCGGAGCGGTCCGGGGCCTGGGCCTGGCGGTAGACCGGCCGGCCGTACTCGTCGTAGCCGACGAGTTCGTACTGGTCGGCGCCGCCGTACCCCGCGTCGTATCCGTCGTTCACCGGTGCCCCTCTCGGCTCACTCGCCGCGGTACAGCTGGCGCTTGTCGATATAGCGCACCACTCCGTCGGGCACCAGGTACCAGACGGGATCGCCCTGAGCGACTCTCGCACGGCAGTCCGTGGAGGAGATGGCGAGGGCGGGGACCTCGACGAGCGAGACTCCACCCTTGGGAAGCCCGGCGTCCGTGAGCGTGTGGCCGGGCCGGGTGACGCCGATGAAGTGTGCCAGGGAGAACAGTTCCTCGCTGTCGCGCCAGGTGAGGATCTGGGCGAGGGCGTCGGCGCCGGTGATGAAGAACAGGTCCGCGTCCGCGTTGAGGGCGGCCAGGTCGCGCAGGGTGTCCACGGTGTAGGTGGGACCGCCGCGGTCGATGTCGATGCGGCTGACCGAGAACTGGGGGTTCTCGACGGTGGCGACGACCGTCATCAGGTAGCGGTCCTCGGCCGCGGAGACCGTGCGGTGGCTCTTCTGCCAGGGCTGCCCGGTGGGCACGAACACCACCTCGTCGAGGTGGAACTGCGCGGCGACCTCACTGGCCGCCACGAGGTGTCCGTGGTGGATCGGGTCGAAGGTGCCGCCCATGACGCCGAGGCGGCGCTTGCCCGACGGCGACGGGCCGTTGCCCGGTCCGGTGGCGCGCGCGGGCACCGCGCGGTTCTGCGTGCCGCGCGCCGGAGCGTGCGCCGTGTCGTGCGCCGGACCGGTAGGCATGTCCTGCTCTCCCATGCGTGCAGACCCTACCGGCCCGGCCTGAGGGCTCCTGCCGGGCCCACGGTCCCCGGGTCCGCGGCCCCGTGCTCAGCGGTCGCGGTTGAACCGGGTGGTGATCCACAGCAGGAGCATCAGGATGACGAACGCGCCGATGCCGGTGACGTAAGGGCTGAGACTCTCGTGGTTGCCGCCGTGCTCCTCGCCGCCCTCGGAGGCGAGGGTCACGATCTGGGCAGCGGTGCTGTGGAAGCTCATCTTCGGCAGGACCTATCCGGTGTGGGCGGAATAAAGACGTCGGCTCATCGTATGCGGGCGTCTCACGGGCGATCACGCCGACTCCGCCGTTGGGGACCGGCCGGGGAGCTCCGGGGAACCTTCGGATCTCCTCAGTCGTCCTTCCGCTTGTACCCCCGCAGCAGGAACCACGCGGTCAGCACGCAGCCCACCACCATCACGATCAGCACCACCCGGAGCAGATTTCCCGCCCCTTGCTGTTCGGCCGCGGTCGCCGCCGTGGCGAGCCAGTCGGTGTGGGGGGTGTGCGCCATGACGTGGACTCCTTCGTTGCCCTGCCCGTCCACGGTATCTCCGCCTAGGCTGGGCTCGGCTCCGGGGGCGCAAAGGGCCGCACAAGGGTTCGTAAAGGGCCGGCCAGAAGCACGGGCCACACACACGCACATGGGGGATGACATGTCCGACGGCCACCAGCACAACGGGCACGAGAACGTGCCGAGCAGGCAGCGCAGGCGCTTCCCCGGAATCTCCTCGCGTGCGTACGAGCACCCCGCCGACCGCAGCGCCCTGGTGGCGTTGCGCAAGCTGAGCGGATTCGACACGGTCTTCAAGGCGCTCAGCGGGCTGCTGCCCGAGCGGAGCCTCAGGCTGCTGTTCCTGTCCGACTCGGTGCGGGTCTCGGACCGGCAGTTCGCCCATCTGAACGTCATGCTGCGCGACGCCTGCTACATCCTGGACCTGGAGAAGGTCCCCCCGATGTACGTCAACCAGGACCCGACGCCGAACGCGATGTGCATCGGCCTGGACGAGCCGATCATCGTCGTCACCACGGGCCTCGTCGAGCTGCTGGACGAGGAGGAGATGCGGGCGGTCGTCGGGCACGAGGTCGGGCACGCGCTGTCCGGGCACTCGGTCTACCGGACCGTCCTGCTCTTCCTGACGTCGCTCGCCGTCCGGGTCGCCTGGATCCCCCTGGGGAACCTGGCGATCATGGCGATCGTGACGGCGCTGCGCGAGTGGTTCCGCAAGTCGGAGCTGTCCGCCGACCGCGCGGGTCTGCTGGTCGGCCAGGACCTCCAGGCCTCCATGCGGGGCCTGATGAAGATCGCGGGTGGCAACCACCTGCACGAGATGAACGTGGACGCGTTCCTGGAGCAGGCCGACGAGTACGAGGCCGGGGGCGACCTGCGCGACTCCGTGCTGAAGATCCTGAACGTGCTGCCCCGCTCCCACCCCTTCACCACGGTGCGGGCCGCCGAGCTGAAGAAGTGGGCGGAGTCCCGGGACTACCAGCGGATCATGGACGGCCACTATGCGCGGCGCGAGGAGGACAAGGACACCTCGGTCCGCGACTCCTTCCGCCAGTCGGCGTCCAGCTACGCCACGGACGTGCGCGACTCCAAGGACCCCCTGATGAAGCTGGTCAACGACATCGCCGGCGGTGCCGGTGACCTCGGGGACCGGATGCGGCGGGGCTTCGGCGGCTTCACGGCCTCCCGGCCGAGGCCGCCCCAGGACGCCGGCGGACCGTCCGAGGGCCCGGAGGGGACCGGCGGCACGGACACGCCGGACGACCGCCCGCCTCGCGACGGCGCCTGAGGGAGCGAAGGACCGGGGGACACCTGAGGGGCCTGCTCCGCACGCCCTCGGCCGGCCGCCGCACGCTCCCGGCCGGCCGGGTACGCCCTCGGCCGGCTCCTCACGCCTTCGGCTGGGCGCTCGCCGCGAGGGTGCCGCACAGGGCCGTGGCGTTGTCGGTGGTGTAGGGGTCGGTGCCCGCCGGGGCGCTGGTCCTGACGCTCTGGCCGGCGAGCAGCGGCCGGAGGTGGTTCGCCGAGTCCTCCGCGCAGGACAGCGGACCGGCCTGGACGTAGGAGGCCACGAGCTGCGTCTGGTGCAGGCGCAGGTCCTCCCGGTCGAAGCGGAAGTGCAGCTCGCGCCGGACGGTGAACAGCGACGCCTCGGCCCGGTCGTCGCCGGCGGGCCGCAGGGGGTAGACCATGGTGTGGTCGGCGGTGACCTCGAGCGTGGACGCCTCGGTCTCCGCGATCCGCAGACTGCCCTTCACCCGGATCTCGTCGTCGGTCAGCTGGGCGCGGCCCGGGTCGAAGCGCACCAGCCAGCCGGTGGGCGTGTGCCGGCCGTCCGCGGTGGGCCGCTCGAAGCTCTCGTCGAACTGGTCGAGCTGGTCCGGGTCCAGCAGCACCCGCACCGAACGGACCTCCCCGCGGCCGAGCACCTCCGGGTCGAGCGCCGAGCGGACGATGTAGTTCTTGGCGGTCGTCAACGCGTTGAGCACCTGGTCCTCCGAGAAGTGCGCGGTGCGCCGGGCGCCGGGCAGCGGGACGCCCTCGGCGGCGGACCGGAAGTGCGCGGCGGGACTGTGCTCGTACAGGTGGAGGGCGTCCTGCGCGCCGGGCACCCGCTCCTGGGGGGCGAGCGGGACGACGGTCATCCGCACCGGCTCGGCGGCCCGCTGGTCGCCGGGGCTCTGGTAGGGGTGCCGTACGCCCATGTAGAGGGCGGTGCCGAAGGCCACGGCGATCAGCACGACGAGGATCAGCGCCTGACGGGAGAGGCCGGCCCGGCGCAGCGGCGTACGGCGGCGCACGGCGGGCGTGTGGTCGGCCATGCGCTCCTGCGCGGAGAACTCCTGGAGGCGGGCAGCGCGGACGAACGACTCGTCGAAGACGACGGATCGGTACTCGTCCTCTCCGCCTCCGGGGGAGCCCTCGGGCGTCCCTCCGGGCGGGTCGCCAAGCCCTGCCATACCTTCAGGGTGGGTCGGCGGCAGCTCGTGTAAACGCGACGGGGCGGGTCAAGATGGGACACGTTTCCCGGCCGCCGGGCGGTGGCTCGGGGGCTGCGCGATGACCGGGCCGGGCGGTGGCTCAGGGGCTGCGCGGAATGACCGGGACGGCCGGCTGGGAGTAGTCGGCGGAGGCCGAGGGCGTCGCGGTACCGCCCTGCTCGGGGCCGGTGGAGGCAGGTGGCGGCACCTGCTGGGTACCGCCGCCCGAGGACGCGCCCCGGTAGACGGCCACGAAGGCCAGCGCGACCATGCCGACCCCCATCACCAGGGCGAGCATCCAGGCCACGGGCCGGTGCCAGCGGACCTGTTTCCCGGAGGCGGGAGGAGCGCCGTACGGGCGGTCGAGGAGGTCCCGGTCGTCGTCCGGGTCGTCGAGGTCGGGGTCGTGGCCGAAATCGCCGTACCCGTCGTCGTAGCGCTCGGCTCTGCTGCGGCCGCGGCGGGCCGCCTCCGCCTCGGTGGCCTCGGCTCGGGCCTCCGCGGCGGCCAGGAGGCGTTCGACGGCGGTCGGCTCGTGCACCACGGCCGCCCGTACGAAGTCCTCGTCGAAGACCACGGAGGCGAACTCTTCGTCCGACACCCCGCGGTCGTGATCGTCGTCGGGCTCCCAGCCGTCAGGGAACGGCCTACCCCCCACGTCCTCCGGCACGGGACCAGAGTAGACCTGGGGGGTCGTTTTGGGCAGACCGCGGGGAAATTCATCCGGTGGGTGAGATGCCCCGATCGGAGCAGGGGCGCCACCGCGGGCGGGTGCCGGTCACCTGTGCCCCGGCGCGCGCCTCGGCGCGGCTGTGGCCGGGCCGGCGCGGCACCGTCCGTCGGTGCCGCGGGGGGGCCGCTCAGCGCCGTACGTGCCCGTCACCGGTGACGATGTACTTGGTACTGGTCAGCTCGGGCAGCCCCATCGGCCCCCGGGCGTGCAGCTTCTGCGTGGAGATGCCGATCTCGGCTCCGAAGCCGAACTGGCCGCCGTCGGTGAAGCGGGTGGAGGTGTTCACCGCGACGGTGGTGGAGTCGACCAGCTGGGTGAAGCGGCGGGCGGCCTGCTGGGAGGTGGTCACGATGGCCTCGGTGTGACCGGAGGTCCACAGCCGGATGTGCTCGACGGCCCGGTCCAGGGAGTCGACGACCGCCGCGGCGATGTCGTAGGACAGGTACTCCGTCTCCCAGTCCTCCGGCGTGGCCTCCACGACGGTCGCCTTGGTGTCCTTGGCGTGGGCCAGCACGCGCTCGTCGGCGTGCACGGTGACCCCGGCCTCGGCGAGGGCGTCCAGCGCGCGGGGGAGGAAGTCGGCGGCGATGTCCTGGTGGACCAGGAGGGTCTCGGCCGCGTTGCAGACGCCGACGCGCTGCGCCTTGGAGTTGATGAGGATGTCGACGGCCATGTCGAGGTCGGCCTGCGCGTCGACGTAGACGTGGCAGTTGCCGGTGCCGGTCTCGATGACCGGGACGGTGGACTCCTGGACGACCGTGTTGATCAGCGAGGCGCCACCGCGCGGGATGAGCACGTCGACCAGTCCGCGGGCCCGCATCAGCTCGCGCACGCTCTCGCGGCTCTCGCCGGGCACGAGCTGCACGGCGTCGGCGGGCAGCCCGGCCCCGCCCACGGCGTCGCGGACCACCCGGACGAGGGCGGTGTTGGACTGGTAGGCGGAGGAGGAGCCGCGGAGCAGGACCGCGTTGCCGGACTTCAGGCACAGGGCGGCGGCGTCGACCGTCACGTTGGGCCGGCCCTCGTAGATGATGCCGACCACGCCGAGCGGCACGCGGACCTGGCGCAGGTCGATGCCGTTGGGGAGCGTGGAGCCGCGCACCACCTCGCCGACCGGGTCGGGCAGCGCGGCGACGTCGCGCACGTCGGAGGCGATGGCGCGGACCCGCTCCGGCGTCAGGGTCAGCCGGTCGATGATGGCCTCGCTGGTCCCGGCGGCGCGGGCCTTGGCCACGTCCTGGGCGTTGGCCTCGACGATCTCGCTCGTACGGACCTCCAGCGCGTCCGCGACGGCGAGCAGCGCGTCGTCCTTGGCGGCCCGCGGCAGCGGCGCGAGGTCGGCCGCGGCGGCCTTGGCCCGGTAGGCGGCCCGGGTGACCGGGGACATCGAGTCGTACGGCGAGAGCGTGGTCATGGGGGAAGCGTAGTGCGCCGGACAGGCCCGTTCACCGGCCGTCCCAAACCCCGAGACATGCCCCGGACGGCGTCAAAAGGGGTGCACCCCGACCGGGGTGGCCGGGGCGGGGCCGTACCCGGCGGCGATGCGCTGGTGGTAGGTGGCCCGGTCGATGACCTCCAGGCCGACGATCTCCCAGGGCGGCAGCCCCGCGGTCTGCCGGTGCTCGCCCCACAGGCGCAGCGCGACCGCGGCGGCGTCGTGCAGGTCGCGGGCCTCCTCCCAGTACCGGATCTCCGCGTGGTCGTCGGCGTACCGGCTGGTCAGCAGGAAGGGGTGGTCGTGGGCGAGCTGTTCCAGGGCGCGCCGCACCTCGGTGAGCGGGGCGCGGGCACCGGAGACGCTGAGGGTGACGTGCCACAGGCGCGGGGTGTGCTCGGGCTCCTCGCCCCGGAAGCGGTCGCCGGCCGCGACGCTGGTCAGCGGGCGCTCCTCGCCGGCCGGACGGGGCCCGCCGCGGCTTCCGCGGGCGCCGGTGCCGCCGCCGCGGGAGGCGGTGTTCCCACCGCGGGAACCGGTGCCGCCGCGGTACCCCGTACCACCGCGGGACGCCGCCGTCCCAGGGCGCACTCCGCTCACGACGGCCTCCTTCACGCACACGGCTCGGCCCGGTGGTCGGCCGGGCTTGTCCCTGGGGAAAGTTGAGCAGGCCTCGCAAGATCGCGGGGCGGTTTTGCGGAACGTCCACCGCCGATTCGGGGACGTTTCGACCCATTACGGATGCAGGATCACCAGGTCGTCCCTGTGTACGACCTCGCGTTCGTACGCCGGTCCGAGTTCGCGCGCCAGTTCCCGGGTGGAGCGGCCGATCAGCCGGGGCATCTCCTTCGCGTCGAAGTTGACGAGCCCGCGGGCCACCGCGTGCCCCGCGTCGTCGCGCAGCTCGACGGGGTCCCCGGCGGTGAACTCGCCCTCGACGGCGGCGATCCCGGCCGGCAGCAGCGACTTGCGGCCCTCGACGACCGCGCGCACCGCCCCGTCGTCCAGGACGAGCGCCCCGCGCGGGGTGGAGGCGTGCTGGAGCCACAGCAGCCGGTCGGCGGAACGCTTGCCGGTGGCGTGGAACCAGGTGCCGGTGTCGCCGCCGACCAGGGCGTCGGCCGCGTGGACCGCGCTGGTCAGCACCACGGGGATGCCGGCGGCGGCGGCGATGCGGGCCGCCTCGACCTTGGTGACCATGCCGCCGGTGCCGACGCCGGCCTTGCCCGCGCTGCCGATCTCGACGTCCGCGAGGTCGGCCGGTACGCGCACCTCGGCGATCCGCGAGGTGCCCGGCCTGCTCGGGTCGCCGTCGTACACGCCGTCCACGTCGGACAGCAGCACCAGCAGGTCGGCGCGGACCAGGTGGGCGACGAGGGCGGCGAGCCGGTCGTTGTCGCCGAAGCGGATCTCGTCGGTGGCGACGGTGTCGTTCTCGTTGACGATGGGGAAGGCGCCCATCGCCAGCAGCTTGTCGAGGGTGCGGGAGGCGTTGCGGTGGTGGGCGCGGCGGCTCATGTCGTCGCTGGTCAGCAGCACCTGGCCGACGCGCACCCCGTAGCGGGCGAAGGAGGCGGTGTAACGGGCGACCAGCAGACCCTGGCCGACGCTGGCGGCGGCCTGCTGACGGGCCAGGTCGCGGGGGCGGCGGCGCAGGCCCAGCGGGGCGAGACCGGCGGCGATGGCGCCCGACGAGACCAGGACGATCTCCCTGTCCCCTCCCCCGCGCACCTTGGCGAGGACGTCGACGAGGGCGTCGACCCGGTCGGCGTCCAGGCCGCCCGCCGCGGTGGTCAGAGAGGAGGAACCGACCTTGACGACGATCCTGCGGGCCTCGCCCACGGCCTGCCTTGCCCCAGCCACTGTCGCCGTCCGCCCTTCCCCGTTCGACACGCGCCGGTCCCGGCGCTCGCCAGGCAATCTACGCGAAGGGGGCCGCGTCCCGCCGCGTGGTCCAGGCTGCGGACGGCGGGCGCGCGACGCGTCGTGAGGAGGGTCCGGCCGTCCCGGGCGCGGCGCCGGGTAGGGCCGACGCAACACGCGCGTGTCGTCGGGAGGTCGCCGCGCGTTAACCCGTACGTCCGAAACCGTACGTCGACGCGCGACGAGCAAGCCTGGAGCGACCGCAGTGCCCCTATCCCTGCCCCGCCGCAGCCTTCCCCGCCTCGGCCTTCGCGGTCTCGCTCCGCACCACCGGCGGACCCTGGTGAAGCTGCTCGTCCTGGGCGTGCTGGCGACCGCCTTCGCCGCGCAGGCCGTGGGCGCGCTGCTCCCGCACGTGCCGCTGCTGCTCGCCGCGACCGCCGGCTCGCTGGCCGCCGAGGGCGTGCTGTACCGGTGGCAGCGGGGCATGGTGTCCCTGTTCGCCAAGTCGCACGCGGACGTCACGGTGCGGCACGTGCTGCGGGACCTGCTGCTCGTGGTGGGGCTGCTGCGGCTCGGCGAGCAGCACCGGGAGACGGTGTACGCGCCGCTGGTCGCCGGGCTGCTCGCCTTCTACGGGCTGCACTGGGCGATCCAGGCGGTGTCGGTCCTGGTCCGGCGTACCCGCACGCCGCCGGTGGTGACGCGGAACATCGACACCCGCGCGCTGCGCCTGACCCCGGCTCCCCCGCTGCTGCTGCGCCGCCCCGGGCCCCGCCTGGCGGCCTTCGGACTGCCGGCGACGGCCGGGCTGCTGGCCACGACGGCCACCGACGCCCCGGTGTACGGCGCGGCCGGTCTCGCGCTGTCCCTCACGGTGGCGCTGGCGGGCCTGGGCGCGCTGCTGCTCCGGTTGCTGCCGGGGCGTCGGCCGGCGGGCGAGCAGGAGGTGCTCGACTGGTTCGAGGCGTGGCTCGCGGAGTACCGGCCCACCGTCGGCCTGTACTTCTCGGGCGGGGCCTCCTCCGCGTACCAGGCGAACATGTGGCTGGAGCCGCTGGCCCGGCTGGACGGGCGGCCGCTGATCGTGCTGCGGGAACGGCACATGGTGCAGCGGATCGCGGCGACCGACATCCCGGTCGTGTGCCTGCCCAGGGTGTCCACGCTCATGCGTCTGGAGCACTCCACGCTCCGGGTCCTCCTGCACCCCTCCAACTCCGGGAAGACCTCGCAGGTCCTGCGCATCCCCACGATCAAGCACGCCTTCGTCAACCACGGGGAGAGCGACAAGCTGTCCTCGTGCAACCCGTACGCGAAGGCGTACGACGAGGTGTGGGTGGCCGGCCCGGCGGCGCGCGAGCGGTACGCGCTGGCGGAGGTCGGTGTGGAGGACAAGGACGTGGTGGAGATCGGCCGCCCGCAGCTGGACGCCGTCGCGCCGTACGCGGGGCCGCCCGCGCCCGGCGCGTACACGACGGTCCTGTACGCGCCGACCTGGGAGGGCTGGGACGGCAACCCCGGCAACACGTCGGTGGTGGAGGCCGGTGAGCCCCTCGTACGGGCGCTGCTCGCGGACCCGGGGGTACGGCTGCTGTACAAGCCGCATCCGCTGACGGGGTCGGTCGATCCGCGGGCCCGGGCCGCCGATCTGCGCATCCGGGAGCTGGTACGGGCGGCCAACCGGGAGCGGGGCGGGCCCCGGCCGGACGCGTCGGCGGCGGCCGAGCTGACCCGGCGGACGGCGGAGCTGGACGGGCTCGTCGCGGCCGGCTTCCGGTCGGCCGCCGACCAGGCGGAGCGGATGCTGCGCCGGCCGGCGCCGGAACCGGGGCGCGCGGGGGCGGTGGCGCGGGCGACGGCCGCCTGGGAGGAGGCCTACTGGGCGTCGCTGCCGGCGTGGGAGCACCAGGTCGTCACGGACGCCCGGCCGCCGCTGTACGCCTGCTTCAACCAGGCCGATCTGCTGGTCAGCGACGTGTCCAGCGTGATCAGCGACTTCCTCGCGAGCGGCAAGCCGTACGCCGTGGCCAACACCAGCGGGCTGGCCGAGGACGTGTTCCGCAAGTCGCTCCCGACGGTGGCGGCGGCGACCGTGCTGGCCCCGGACGCGTCCGGGGTGCCCGCGCTGCTGGACGCGGTCCGGCATCCGGAGCTGGACGAACTGGCCGAAGCCCGCGTCGCGTTGGCGCTGAGGCTGCTGGGGCCGGCCGAACCGCCGTCCCAGGAGCGCTTCGCCGGGGCCGTACGGGCGTTGTGCGCGACGGCCGGGGAGCACCGGGCGCGGAGGGCGGAGCGGACGACCGCGGAGCTCCCGCTCCCCGCCCCACGGCGGCACGCCGGACCCCTCTCCGCCGCCGCGCCGGAGCGGCGGAGCCGCCCCTGACACCCGCCCGGCGGACCGGGGCGCGGACGGACGCGCCCCGGTCCGCCGCGGCCCGGGACCGCACTTTTCGCGTGGGACACGGTCGGGACGGCCGTCAGCCGGCCGGCCGGCGCCGCTCCGGAGCGGTCGGGCAGTCCCTGACGGCGGCCCAGCGGTCCTTGACCACGGAGGGACGGAGCCCGGGGGCAGATCCGGCGGACGTCACCCGTGCCGGTGGCACCAGCCCTGCCAGGCCGAGTCGATCATGTCGTCCAGGCCGTGCCGCGCCGACCAGCCGAGTTCCTCGCGGGCGCGGTCGGCGGAGGCGACGACGCGGGCCGGGTCCCCGGGGCGGCGCTCGGTCACCTGCGGGGCGAGGTCCTGCCGGTCGGCGACCTTGAGGATGCGGTCCACCATCTCCCGGACCGAACTGCCTTCACCCCGCCCGATGTTCAGGACGAGCGAGGTCCCCTCCGGGGCGTCCCCGAGGCGCCGGGCCGCCGCCAGGTGGGCGGAGGCGATGTCCCGTACGTGGATGTAGTCCCGTACGCAGGTGCCGTCGGGCGTGGCGTAGTCGTCGCCGAAGACGCGCGGGGCCTCCCCCGCCGCCAGGCGCTCGAAGACCATGGGGATCAGGTTGAAGACGCCGGAGTCGGACAGTTCGGGGGCGGCGGCGCCCGCGACGTTGAAGTAGCGCAGCGACGCCGCGCGCAGGCCGTGGGCCCGGGCGGCGGCGCCGATCAGCCACTCGCCGATCAGTTTGGTCTCGCCGTAGGGGCTCATCGGCAGGCAGGGGGTGTCCTCCGTGACGAGGTCCACGTCGGGCATGCCGTAGACGGCGGCGGAGGAGGAGAAGACGAGGCGGTCGACGCCGGCCGACGTCATGGCCTCCAGGAGGGTCTGCAGACCCGTCACGTTCTCCCGGTAGTAGTGGAGCGGCCGCTCCACCGACTCCCCCACCTGCTTCTTGGCCGCGATGTGCACCACACCTGTCACAGCATGGTCACGAAAGGCGTCTTCCAGGGCGGCCCCGTCGAGCACGCTGCCGACCACCAGCGGCACCCCGCCCGGCACCCGCTCGGCGCTGCCGGTGGACAGGTCGTCGTACACGGCCACGCGTTCACCGCCGTCGACCAGAGCACGCACCACATGCGCGCCGATGTACCCGGCTCCACCCGTGACCAGCCAGCTCATCCTCATGCCTCCCAGGTCTTCGTCACTGGATGCAGACTCGTCCGTGCGCCCCCGAAAATCGAGTCGGGCACATGGGACGGAAGCCTACGGAAACACGCAAAGAGGGCGCCGATGCCAAATGTGAGGAAGCTCTCCCTCCCCTTCGAATTACCCCTTTTGGGCAACCCACTGCGGACATTTCGCGCCGTGACGGAACGCAGGCCATCCAGCTACCGCGCCCGCGGAAACTTCGCATGAATCCTTTACGCTGATGCGGCGACGCGCTCCCGGCCCCAACGGCGCCGGGGTGTGGTCCGACCCAGCCCGCGGTCCCTGGTCAGTTCTCGGAACAGGTTGTAAGGATGCCCAAACTCTCTCTCGTCGTCCCCGTGTACAAGGTGCAGGGCTATCTGCCCGAGTGCCTCGACTCCGTACTCGGACAGGACTGCACGGACTTCGAGATCATCGCGGTCGACGACTGTTCGCCGGACGAGTCTGGAGCCATTCTCGACGAGTACGCGAAACGCGACTCCCGGATTCATGTGATTCACCTCACGGAAAACGTGGGTCTGGGCCGTGCACGCAACGCCGGGCTGGAAAAGGCCACGGGCGATTACGTGTTGTTCCTGGACAGTGACGACACGTTGTCCGACGGCGCGTTGTCGGCCATTCGCGACCGGCTCGAGGCCACGGACCATCCCGAGATCCTCGTCTTCGACTACGCCCGCACCTACTGGGACGGCAGGGTGCGTCCGAACCTGCGGGCCGACCTCCTCAAGGAGGAGGGCCCGGCCGTCTTCTCCCTCACCGAGCGGCCCCAGCTGCTCGACCTGCTCCAGATCGTCTGGAACAAGGCCTACCGGCGGGACTTCGTCACCAGGACCGGACTCACCTTCCCGCCCGGGTACTACGAGGACGCCCCCTGGACGTTCTGCTCGATGATCAGCGCCGAGCGGATCGCCGTGCTGGACCGCGTCTGCGTGCGCTACCGGCAGCGCCGCGAGGGCGGCAACATCCTCAAGACCGTGAGCCGCAAGCACTT
Source organism: Streptomyces ambofaciens ATCC 23877 (assembly GCF_001267885.1). Taxonomy (NCBI): domain Bacteria; kingdom Bacillati; phylum Actinomycetota; class Actinomycetes; order Kitasatosporales; family Streptomycetaceae; genus Streptomyces; species Streptomyces ambofaciens. The sequence goes on from NZ_CP012382.1 coordinate 2,765,522, forward strand.
CGACGTCTTCGACCAGTACCGCCGCGTCTTCGACTACCTCGACGCGCACGAGGAACTCGCCCGGTGGCGCGGCCCGTTGTTCCGCAAGATGGTCGACCACTACCTGACCGTCCTGGAGCGCCCGGGCCGCCTGCCGCAGAACGCGCGGGCGGAGTTCTTCCACCGCGCCGCCGCCGACTACCGCGCCCGGGTGCCCAAGGGCTTCACCCGGCCGGGCGGTGGCCGCGGCCACAAGTACGCGATGCTGGAGCGGGACGCGTACACCACCATGGTGAGCGCGCTCGCGGCGGTGAAGCTCCGTCAGCGGGTCAGGACCCGTACCCGCACGGCGCTCAACCGCTCCAAGCGCAGCGCGATGGGCGCCTTCTACCAGTCGCAGCTCAGACTGCCGCTGGACGAGAACCTGGTGCTGTTCTCCGCCTACTGGAGCCGCAGCGTCTCCTGCAACCCGGCCGCCATCGACGCCGAACTCGCCCGGCAGGCCCCGCACATGCGCCGTGTCTGGGCGGTCCGCGCGGAGAACGCGGCCCAGGTGCCCAAGGGCGTGCGGGTCGTCCGCGTGGGCTCGCGCGAGTACTGGGCGGCGCTCGCCCGCGCCAAGTACCTCGTGAACAACGTGAACTTCGCCGACGCCGTGGTCAAGCGCGAGGGCCAGATCCACGTGCAGACCCACCACGGCACCCCGCTGAAGACCATGGGCCTGGACCAGCAGAAGTACCCGGCCTCCACCGACATGAACTTCGAGAAGCTCCTGGAGCGGTGCGACCGCTGGGACTACAGCGTCAGCTCCAACCGGTTCTCCTCGGTGGTCTGGGAGCGGGTCTACCCCTGCTCGTACACCACGCTGGAGACCGGCTACCCGCGCAACGACGTCCTGGTGAACGCCTCGTCCGAGGACGTGCGCTCGGCGCGCGCGGCGCTGGGGCTGGCCGACGGCGCCAAGGCCTTCCTGTACATGCCGACGCACCGCGAGTACCAGCCGGGCTTCACCCCGCCGCTGGACCTGGCCCGGTTCGCCGACGAGCTCGGCCCGGACGTGACCCTGCTGGTGCGCGGTCACTACTTCTACGGCAGCTCCCCGCACACCGCCGAACTGCGCCGCACCGGCCGGATCGTCGACGTGTCCGGGCACGCCAAGGTGGAGGACCTGTACCTCGCCGCGGACGCCCTGATCACGGACTACTCCTCGGCGATGTTCGACTACGCCGTACTGGACCGCCCGGTCATCAGCTACGTCCCCGACTGGGACGTCTACTCGGCCGTGCGCGGCACCTACTTCGACCTCCTCCAGGAACCGCCCGGCGCGGTGGCCACCTCGCAGGCGGAGCTGCTGCGGCTGCTCGCCTCGGGCGACTACGACAGCCGGGAGACGACCGAGCGCCGGGACGCCTTCCGCCGGCGTTTCTGCGAATTCGACGACGGACACGCAGCCGAACGCGTCGTACGACGCGTCTTCCTCGGTGACGAAACCCCGCTGCCCTTCGTCCCGTTCGACGAACGCCCCCACGCCCCGACCCCCGCCCAGGCGCTCGAACTGGTCGAGCGGGCCTGACCCCGAAAGGAGATCACCAAGCCATGGCCCCTCGGCTCAGTGTCATCGTCCCCATCTACAACGTGGAGCAGTACCTCCCCGCCTGCCTGGACTCGTTGGCGGCACAAACCTTCCGTGACATCGAAGTCCTGATGGTGGACGACGGTTCACCGGACGACTCGGCCGCCATCGCCGCCGACTACCAGGCCCGCGACCCGCGTTTCAAACTCATCCGCAAGGAGAATGCGGGACTGGGTGCGGCTCGAAACACAGGGCTGACGCGACTGGCACCCGAGTCGGAATATGTCGCTTTCGTGGACAGCGACGACATGATCCCGCCGAACGCCTACCGCATCATGGTGGACAGCCTCGACGAGAGCGGCTCGGATTTCGTCACGGGCAACGTCCAGCACATCAACAGCACCAAGGTCTGGCAGTCACCCATGCACCGGATCCTCGCGGGTGGTGCAGTCAAACGGACTCACGTCTCGCGGAACCGGAAGCTGCTGACGGACCGAATAGCCTGTAACAAGGTGTTCCGCCGCTCCTTCTGGGAGAAGCACCGGCTTGCCTTCCCCGAGGGCGTGCTGTACGAGGACGTCCCGGTGATTCTTCCGGCCCACTTCCTCGCAGAAGCCGTGGACATCATCAGCGAGCCCACGTACTACTGGCGACTGCGGGAAGGCGAGGCCGCTCCCTCCATCACTCAGCGCCGGACCGAGCCGAAGGCCGTGAGGGACCGGGCGGCTGCCGTGGAGTCCGTCAGCCGCTTCTTCGCCTCCCAGCCCGGCGAGGTGAGCGCCGAACTGAAGCGCGCGTACGACCGCACCGCCCTCACCGGCGACCTGCGCATCTTCCTGAACGTCCTGCCGCAGGGTACCGAGGAGTTCCGCGCCGAGTTCCTGCGCGTAATCAACAAGTACCTGGACCAGGTCGACCCGCAGGTAGTCATGGACCTGCCCGCAGCCGCCCGCATCAAGTGGCTGCTTGTCCGCAAGCACGCGGTCGACGAGATCGTGGACATGCTCGCGGCCGAACGACGGGGTGATCCGGTCGAGATCGACGGGCTGATCCGCAAATACGTCACCTACCCAGTCCTCGAGGCGGCCGCTGCTCATCTCCCGAAGAAGGCCCGCCGAATTGACCCTGACCTCAGGCTGCAGGCTCCCCTTCAGGACCTCCGCTGGGAGAACGGCAAGCTGCATCTGGCCGGGCATGCCTGGATCAATCAGATCGACCAGTCGAGCAAGCGCAGTGCAGTCAAGGTCCTCGTGTTGAAGAAGGACGGCTCCCGAAAGCTCACGGTCCTGCCGCTGCGCAACACGCACGTCCCCGAGGCCACTTCGCTGTCAGGGCAGCGACACACTAACTACGACTGGTCAGGCTGGGAGGTGGACCTCGACCCCGCCAAGCTGCGCAAGGGCTCCCAGTGGGAGGAGGGCACCTGGCGGGTGGGCATCGGCATCACCACTTCAGGACTCGTGCGCAAGCGCGCCCTTCAGGTGAAGGGACCCAAGCGCCCCAACCACCCGCCGTACCAGTGGCTGGACGATGACTTCCGCCTGTTGCCCACTCCCGAGAACGGGGCGTTGCGGCTGACCGTCGAGAGGGTCCGTGCTCTGATCACAGGCCACCGCGCCGTAGGCACAGACATTGAGATCGACGGTCAGATACGCGTCCCGCTCAGTGCGGACGAGAACGTCTCGCTTCGTGTCACCAACAGGAAGAGCGGAGAACGGCTGCACTATCCTCTCGCCCTCGGCGCGGCCACCGGCTCACACACACCGTTCACCGTGAGAGTCCCCATGCTGGACATCGCGCTGCTGCCCGAGCACCAGGACGTCGTCAAGGAAGAGAACGCCGCCGGCGGAGCCAATCCCGCGGCGGCCTCGCGCCGCAACTGGAGCACCCAGCTCGTGGCAGTGGCACGCGACGGAAGCGAGCGTCGTTTCTCGACCGTCGCCCGCGAGGGACTCGCGGACAGCCAGATACGACTGCCCGCGTCACTCGCCGAGGGCGCTGACCGCAATGAGATCGCCCTGATCGCGGGACACAATGGCTACCTGAAGTTCACCGGCCGTCCCCTGCAGGCGACGATCACCGACGTGAGGTGGGCCGAGGACCGCTACATCGTTCACGGCACCACCGCCGCCGACATCGACGATGCGGTATTCGTGGTCAAAGCCCGGGATCGGTTCGACGAAAAGACCGTGGCCCTGCACACGTCGCCAGACGGTTCATTCCGCGCCGAGTTCACCCCGGCGTCCATGTCCGGCCCCAACGGGACCCTGCCCCTCAAGAGCGGACGCTGGAACTTCTTCCTGCGTCCCGCTGACGGTGAAGACATCCCGTTCGTCATCGACCGGCTTGCGGTGGAGAAGTTCCCCGTGCTCGGCGCCGCCAAAGACCGGGAGTACGAGTTCGAAGCCCGTTGGCACGACTTCCCTCAGCTGCACTGCCCGTCCGACCTGTCCATCCTGGAGCGCGGCGTCTACCGCCAGGAGCGCTTGCGCAAGGACGTGTACGAAGCCGGCCGGAGCAAGCCGTTGCGGGACGCGGTGCTTTTCATCAGCTACAACGGCAAGCAGTACTCGGACTCCCCACGTGCCATGCACGAGGAGTTGTTGCGCCGAGGCGCCGACCTTGAGTACCTGTGGCTCGTCCGGGACGGTCAGGTGGATCTTCCGGACACAGCGCAGAAGGTCCGGTTCTGGAGTACGGAGTGGTACGAGGCCCTGGCCCGTTGCCGCTACATCGTGACCAACGCCCATTTGCCGCACTGGATGGAGCGTCGTCCCGGCCAGGTGATCGTGCAGACGTGGCACGGCACCATGCTCAAGAAGATCGGCCTCGACATCGAGGCGCCGAAGTTCGATCCCCAGTACCACGAGCGGCTGATCCAAGAGGCTCGCAACTGGACGATGCTGGTCTCCTCCAACCGCTTCAGCACGCCGATCCTCAAGCGGGCCATGGGATTCGATGGGAAGATCATCGAGACCGGATATCCTCGCAACGACTACCTCTACGCGCCCGATCTCGCGCAGCGCGCCGAGGAGATCAAGAAGCGCCTCGGTCTGCCGTCCGACAAGCGCGTGATCCTGTACGCACCCACATGGCGCGACGATCTGTCACACCGGCGTGGCCAGTTCAAGTTCGATCTGCGCCTCGACGTCGAAGACGCTCGTGCACGACTCGGCGACGACCACGTGCTGCTCATCCGACGGCACTCCAACGTCGTGGACAGCATCCCGGGTGCAGGCAACGGATTCGTCCACGACGTCTCGGAGTACCCCGACATCGCGGACCTGTACATCATCGCTGACGTGATGGTGACGGACTACTCGTCGGTCATGTTCGACTACGCGCACCTGAAGCGTCCCATGCTCTTCTTCACGTACGACTTGGAGCACTACCGGGACAAGCTGCGTGGGTTCTACTTCGACTTCGAGAAGGACGCGCCCGGCCCGTTGATCCGGACGTCCGAAGAGCTGATCAGCGCCCTGTGCGACATCGACAAGGTCTCAGCCGAGTACGGTGACCGCTACCAGCGCTTCCATGAGCTGTTCTGCGATCTGGACGACGGCAATGCCGCGGTGCGGGTCGTCGACCGGATGCTGGAGCAGGCTCACGAGGTCTGATTCCGCCGACGGTGTCGAAAAGCCGGACGGGCTCCGGAGGTAACACCTCTGGAGCCCGTGGTGTGGTGGTGCGGTCCACAGTCAGCGAGTGACCGACTTGAAGGCCAGCTGCCCGGAGTCGGAGTTCCCCCTGGATGCCCCCGTCGGCGAGGACAGTGCAGTCGCCCGTGCCGAGCAGAGCACGCATGGCCACCGCCTCGGACAGGAGTGCCTCGAACGGCTCGGTGTTCGACCCCGGCTCCGACCGCTCGAAGTCGCCCCGCCCGATCGGCCCATCCTCTGCGCCGGTCGTCGTTCGATCAGGGCGGGGATCGAAGCCGTCATGACGTCGGTACCTCTGAGGGACACGAGGAAACCGTCCGCTCCGGCGGTGAGGATGTTCCGGGACCCGTGATCGCAGTCCACGCTGAGGACCGGCCACCCTCGGGTCATCGCCTCTACCGACACATTCCCGAACGGCTCGCGCAAGTACGGCAGTACGAAGATCGAGGCCTTGGCGAACTCTGCGGTCACCGGAAAGGCCAGGCCATCAGGTGGACGTGGGTGTGGAGCCCCTTCTGCCGGCCGCCGAACTCCGGCATGCAGTTCGGCGTGACGTGGATCCGATCGCGAACAACCGGGACCAGGCCGCCGAGCTTCCTACTGCGCGGATGACAGCACAGTGATCGCGTCGAGCCGTCGGTAGACCCCTTTATGCTCCTGGACGATCTTCAGATTCGCCTCCTCTATGGCATGGAGGCGGCCCCGCCCCCCTGCCACCTCCCACCGAGCCGCCAGCGGACCAAGTCCGTGACGGGCCGCTTCGGATGCACCGGGGAGACGCCACATGCCGCCTCGTCGTCCTTCTTGGCGCAGAACCTGTCCCGGCTGCCCGAGCGTGCCCGTCAGGCACTCAATCACGTCCCTAGAACGGCTCGAAGCCGTCGAACTCCCGCTCCGCCTCGTCCCGTTCGGCGTCCCGGTCCCGGCGGCGCTGCGCGGCCGGGCGGGGCGCCTCGAAGCGGTGGTCCTCACCGCGGCGGCCGAGCATCTCGGCGCCGGCCGTCACCGACGGCTCCCAGTCGAAGACGACCGCGTTGTCCTCGGGGCCGATGGCCACACCGTCGCCGTTGCGTGCGCCCGCCTTCATCAACCGGTCCTCGACACCGAGGCGGTTGAGCCGGTCGGAGAGGTAGCCGACGGCCTCGTCGTTGTTGAAGTCGGTCTGGCGCACCCAGCGTTCGGGCTTCTCGCCCCGCACCCGGAACAGGCCGTCCTCCTCGCGGGTGACGGTGAACCCGGCGTCGTCCACGGCCTTGGGCCGGATGACGATCCGCGTCGCCTCCTCCTTGGGCCGGGCGGCGCGCGCCTCGGCCACCAGCTCGGCCAGCGCGAAGGACAGCTCCTTCAGGCCCATGTGGGCCACCGCCGACACCTCGAAGACGCGGTAGCCGCGCGCCTCCAGGTCCGGCCGGACCATCTCGGCGAGGTCCTTGCCGTCGGGCACGTCGATCTTGTTGAGGACGACGACCCGGGGCCGGTTGTCCAGCCCGCCGTACTCGCTGAGCTCCGCCTCGATGATGTCCAGGTCGGAGACCGGGTCGCGCTCGGACTCCAGCGTCGCCGTGTCCAGCACGTGCACCAGCACGCTGCACCGCTCCACGTGCCGCAGGAACTCCAGGCCGAGGCCCTTGCCCTGGCTCGCGCCGGGGATCAGGCCGGGCACGTCGGCGACGGTGTAGACGGTCGCGCCGGCCGTCACCACGCCCAGGTTCGGCACGAGCGTCGTGAAGGGGTAGTCGGCGATCTTCGGCTTGGCCGCGCTCAGCACGGAGATCAGCGAGGACTTGCCGGCGCTCGGGTAGCCGACCAGCGCCACGTCGGCGACGGTCTTCAGCTCCAGCTGGATGTCCAGGACGTCACCGGGGACGCCGAGGAGCGCGAAGCCGGGCGCCTTGCGCCGCGCGGAGGCCAGCGCCGCGTTGCCGAGGCCGCCCCGGCCGCCCTGCGCGGCGACGTACGACGTGCCGTGCCCGACCAGGTCGGCCAGCACGTTGCCCTCGCTGTCGAGGACCACCGTGCCGTCGGGCACCGTGAGGACCAGGTCCTGGCCGTCCTTGCCGGAGCGGTTGCCGCCCTCCCCGGGCTTGCCGTTGGTGGCCTTGCGGTGCGGGGAGTGGTGGTACTCGAGGAGTGTGGTCACCGACTGGTCGACGGTCAGGATGACGTCGCCGCCATGGCCGCCGTTGCCGCCGTCCGGGCCGCCGAGCGGCTTGAACTTCTCACGGTGGACGGAGGCACAGCCGTGGCCTCCGTTACCCGCGGCGACGTGCAGCTCGACGCGGTCCACGAAGGTGGTCATGGGATGTGCCTCCAGTTACCAGTTACTGCTTACTACGGGATTGTCTCTTGGGTAACACGCGAAAGGCGGACCCGCTTCCCCTGGGGGAAGTGAGGCCCGCCTCGCGAAAGTTTCCGATCAGGCGACCGGAACGATGTTCACGACCTTGCGGCCACGGTGGGTGCCGAACTGCACCGCACCGGCCTGCAGGGCGAACAGCGTGTCGTCGCCGCCACGGCCGACGCCCGCGCCCGGGTGGAAGTGGGTGCCGCGCTGGCGAACCAGGATCTCACCCGCGTTGACGGCCTGACCGCCGAAGCGCTTCACGCCGAGCCGCTGGGCATTCGAGTCGCGACCGTTCCGGGTGGACGATGCGCCCTTCTTGTGTGCCATGTCTCCTCAGTCCCTTACTTCGCAGCCGCGGGGATCTCAGTGACCTTGATCGCCGTGTACTGCTGGCGGTGGCCCTGACGACGGCGGTAGCCGGTCTTGTTCTTGTAGCGCAGAATGTCGATCTTCTGGCCCTTGTGGTGGTCCACGACCTCGGCCTGGACCTTGATGCCGGCCAGCACCCACGGGTCGCTGGTCACAGCGTCGCCGTCGACGACGAGCAGGGTCGAGAGCTCGACCGTGTCGCCGACCTTGGCGGTGGAAATCTTGTCAACCTCAACGATGTCACCGACAGCAACCTTGTGCTGGCGGCCACCGCTGCGCACGATGGCGTACACGCGGATCTCACTCTCTCGCTCAGAACGGCACCCCCGCAGTCCAGCCACCCGGTGACACACGCGGACAGCCTCTCCCGGTCGGGGCCCGAGGGGGCCCGCATCCGGAAGGAATGAGGTTTACGGGGATGTGACGCGTCAGTCGACACGCCGACGGTCAAGATTACGGGGCCGCACGACAGGGGTCAAACCGGGCTCAGCGCCTCACCCGGCGACCGCCGCGACGTACTCGGCGTACGCCTCCCGCGCCCGCGCCGCCGACAGGTCCAGGTGCTCCAGGATCGTGTACCGGCCGGGCCGGGTCTGCGGCGCGAACAGCACGGCCCGTACGAACTCGTCGTCGCCGAACCCGATCTCCCGGGCCACCACCGGCAGCCCGTGCCGGCGCAGCGTCTCCGCCATCAGCAGGGCACCCTCGCGGTCGCCCCGCAGGTACGTCGCGAAGGCGGCGCCGATGCCCACCTGCTCACCGTGGCTCGCGGCACGCCTCGGGTGGAGCAGGTCGAGCGCGTGGCTGATCTCGTGGCAGGCGCCGGACGAGGGGCGGGTGTGCCCGGCGATCGACATGGCGATGCCGGACAGCACCAGCCCCTCGGTCAGCACGGTCAGGAACGCGTCGTCGCCGCAGCCGCCGGGGTGGCGCAGCACGGCCTCGCCGGCCTGGCGGGCCAGCGCGGCGGCGAGGCCGTCGACCTTCTCACCGTTCACCCGGTGGGCCAGCTCCCAGTCGGCGACCGCGGAGATGTTGGAGACGGCGTCGCCGATCCCGGAGCGCACGAACCGGATCGGCGCCTCGCGGATCACCGCGAGGTCGACGACGAGCGCGATGGGCGTCGGCACGCCGTAGGAACCGCGGCCCGCGTCGTTGTCGAGGATCGACACCGGTGAGCAGATGCCGTCGTGGGAGAGGTTGGTGGCCACGGCGACCATGGGCAGGCCGACGCGCGCGGCGGCGAACTTGGCGCAGTCGATGACCTTGCCGCCGCCCAGGCCGACGATCGCGTCGTAGCGGCCGGACTTCATCCCGTCGGCCAGCCGCACGGCGTCGTCGATCGTGCCGCCGCCGACCTCGAACCAGTCGGCGCCCGGAAGGGACGGCTCCAGTCTCCGGCGCAGGCGCGCGCCCGAACCGTCGCTGATCGCCACGGCGAGCCTTCCGGACTGGGAGATCCGCTGGTCCGCAAGGACACCCGCCAGGTCGTCGAGGGCGCCCGGCCGGATGTCCACGACGAGCGGCGAGGGGATGAGCCTCGTCAGTACGGGCACGTGATCTCTCCTCGCGGGGACGGGTCGGACGGGGTCGGTGGCACGGCTGCCCGGTGATGATGCGCCCGACGGCGTCCGGGGAAACGTGTGGTCCCGCCCGTACCGGAATCCTGGCGGATTCCGGACGGGCGGGACCACGTGTTCCGCGACGGGGGCCGGATCAGCCCTCGTCGGTGGCGGCCGTGACCGAGGACGGCGCCTGCTGGGCGGCCGCCGCGGTCTTCTTCGACGTCGCCTTCTTGGCCGTGGCCTTCTTGGCGGTCGTCGTCTTGGCCGCCTTCTTGGCCGTGGCCTTCTTCGCCGTCGTCGTCTTCTTGGCCGCGGTCTTCTTGGTGGCGGCCTTCTTCGCCGTCGCCTTCTTGGCCGTCTTGCGGGCCGCCGCCTTCTTGGCGGGGGCGGCCTCGTCGGCGGCCTCCGCCTCGGGGGCCTCCGCCGCCGGTGCCTGCTCCGCCGGCTCCTCCGCCTGGCCCGACGGGACGACCATGACGGCCGTCTCCTCGGACGCGGTGGCGGTGGTGGGCTTGCGCACGGCCCGACGCCGCGGACGGGCCGGAGCGGCGCTCTCGGCGGCCGTACCGGACGGCTCCGTGCTCGCCTCGGCGGCCACCGGTGCCTCCGCCGCCGACTCCGGCTGCGGGGCCCGCTCGGCGGGGGCGGCCTCGGGAACCGTCACCACGGCGGCCTCGGCGCCCGCGGGCGAACCGGCCGGTGCGGACACCTTCCGGGTGGCCCGACGGCGGGTACGGCCCTTGGGCGCGGCCTCCTCGGGAGCCGGTGCCTCGGTGGCGGCCGGGGCCGGCGCACCGGAGACCGCGTCCTCGACGGCTGCGGGCTCGGCCAGGATCTCGGCGGCCGGCTCCTGGACGACCGGACGCTCGACCTCCTCCTCGGCCGTGACGTCCTGCGCCGTCGGTGCCTCGGCGCGCCGGGCCTCGCCCTTCGCCTTCGGGGCGCCCGCGGGGGCAGACGCCCGTCGGCTCGCGCGACGCCGGCCCCGACCGCGCGTGGCGGCGGCCTCGGCCTCGGCGGCGCTGCTGTACAGCTCCTCGTCCGGGACGAAGTCCGGCGCGGGGAGCGCGACCGGCTCGGCCACCTCGGCCGCGACCTCGGCCTCGGACTCGGTGTCCGCCTCCTGCTCCGCCGTCGGACCGGTCTCGACGCCGGCCGCGTGCTCGTGCTCGTGCGGCTGGTCGGCTCCGGCCCGCGCCCGCTTGCGGCGCTTGCTCCCGCCACCGCCGCCGGCGGCCGAGGTCGGCTGGTCCAGGTGGACGATGACGCCGCGGCCGTTGCAGTGGACGCAGGTCTCGGAGAACGACTCCAGCAGCCCCTGGCCGACCCGCTTGCGGGTCATCTGGACCAGACCCAGCGAGGTCACCTCGGCGACCTGGTGCTTCGTACGGTCCCGGCCCAGACACTCCAGCAGGCGCCGCAGCACCAGGTCCCGGTTGGACTCCAGCACCATGTCGATGAAGTCGATGACGATGATGCCGCCGAGGTCGCGCAGCCTGAGCTGGCGCACGATCTCCTCAGCCGCCTCCAGGTTGTTCCTGGTGACCGTCTCCTCGAGGTTGCCGCCCTGTCCGGTGAACTTCCCGGTGTTGACGTCGACGACGATCATCGCCTCGGTCCGGTCGATCACCAGCGAACCGCCGCTGGGCAGCCAGACCTTGCGGTCCAGCGCCTTGGCGAGCTGCTCGTCGATCCGGTAGGTGGCGAAGACGTCGACCTCGCTGGTCCACCTGGACAGCCGGTCGGCGAGGTCCGGCGCCACGTGCGCCACGTAGCCGTGGATGGTCTGCCAGGCGTCGTCGCCGCTGACGACGACCTTGGAGAAGTCCTCGTTGAAGATGTCGCGCACGACCCGGACGGTCATGTCCGGCTCGCCGTAGAGCAGCGAGGGCGCGTTGGAGCTGCCGCTGCCCTTGGCCTTCTTCTGGATCTCCTCCCACTGACCCTGGAGCCGCTCCACGTCGCGGCGCAGCTCCTCCTCGCTCGCGCCCTCGGCGGCGGTGCGCACGATGACGCCCGCGTCCTCGGGGACGATCTTCTTGAGGATGGTCTTCAGCCGGGAGCGCTCGGTGTCGGGGAGCTTGCGGCTGATACCGGTCATCGAGCCCTCGGGCACGTAGACCAGGTAGCGGCCGGGCAGCGAGACCTGGCTGGTCAGACGGGCGCCCTTGTGGCCGATCGGGTCCTTGGTGACCTGCACGAGGACCGACTGGCCGGACTTGAGGGCGGACTCGATGCGACGCGGGCCGTTGGCCATGCCCAGCGCCTCGAAGTTGACCTCGCCGGCGTAGAGGACGGCGTTGCGGCCCTTGCCGATGTCGATGAAGGCGGCCTCCATCGACGGCAGCACGTTCTGCACCTTGCCGAGGTAGACGTTGCCGACGTACGAGGTGGCCTGCTCCTTGTTGACGTAGTGCTCGACGAGCACGCCGTCCTCCAGGACGCCGATCTGGGTGCGCTCGCCGTGCTGGCGGACGACCATGACGCGCTCGACGGCCTCGCGGCGGGCCAGGAACTCGGCCTCGGTGATGATCGGGACGCGTCGGCGGCCCTGCTCGCGGCCCTCCCGACGGCGCTGCTTCTTGGCCTCCAGGCGGGTGGAGCCCTTGATGGACTGGACCTCGTCGGACGGCTCGGAGCTCTTCTCGCGCGCGGGCCGGGGCTCGCGGACCTTGACGACGGTGCGCTCGGGGTCGTCGGTCGACGGCTCGCCCTCGCCGGAGGCGTCCCCGGCACGGCGGCGGCGACGACGGCGACGACGGCTGCTGCTGGAGCCGCCGCTCTCCCCGGAGGCGTCCTCGTCCTCCTCGGCGTCCTCCTCGACCTGCTCCGCGGTGTCCTCGGCGTCCTGGACGGCCTGCTCGGCACCGGTGTGCTCGGTCTCGTCGGCGGAGTCGCCCCCGTCGCCGTCGGCGGAGTCGCCCCGGCGACGGCGACGGCCGCCCCGGCGCCTGCGGCGGCGGGAGCCGGAGTCCTCGGAGCCGTCGGCGTCGTCGTGCTCCTCGCCCGACTCGTCGGCGTCGGCGTCGGCGTCGGTCTCGGCCTCCGGCTCGTCCTGCGGGACGGCGGCGGTGGCCCGCTCCTCGGCGGCCTCCTCGGCGGCGGCGCCCCGGCGCTTGCGGCGGCGACGCGACCCGGCGGACTGCTCCTCCGGGAACTCCTCGGTCTCCTCGGGCACCGGTGCCGGAGCCGGTGCCGCCCCGGCGGCCTCGGCGGCGGCCTCGGCGGCGGCACGCTCGGGCGTCTGGAACTTGGGCTCGGCGAAGACGGGTGCCTGGAACACGGCCACGGCGGGACGCGACGGACGCTTGGGAGCGTCGTCCTCGCCGGACGCCCCGGCGGTCTGCGCGGGCGCGGCGAAACCGGAGGCGGCCTTGCGGGTGGACCGGCGGCGCGCTCGGCGCGGAGCGGCGTCCTCGACGGGCTCGGCGGGCGCGGCGGCCTCAGCCGGCGTCTCGGGGGCCGGGGCGGGCTCGCCGGTCTCGGCACTGGTCTCGGCGGGCGCGTCGGTGGCGGCGGCCTCGCGGCGCGTGGCGCGACGGCGACCGCGGCGCGGAGCGGCATCCTCGACCGGCTCGGCGGGCTCGGCCTGCGCGGCAGCCTCGGCGGGCGCGGCATCCGCCACCTGAGCGGAGGACACCTCCGCCACGGCCGGCTCACTGGCCGAGGTCACACTGCGCGTGGCACGACGACGACCACGACGCGGAGCGGCGTCCTCGACCGGCTCGGCGACGGACTCGGCCTGCGCGGAAGGCTCGGCAGGCGCGGCGTCCGCCACCTGAGCGGAGGACACCTCCGCCACAGCCGACTCACTGGCCGAGGTCACACTGCGCGTGGCGCGACGGCGACCGCGGCGCGGAGCGGCGTCCTCGACCGGCTCGGCGACGGACTCGGCCTGCGCGGAAGCCTCGGCGGGCGCGGCGTCCGCCACCTGAGCGGAGGACACCTCCGCCACGGCCGGCTCACTCGACGAGGTCACACTGCGCGTGGCACGACGACGACCACGACGCGGAGCGGCATCCTCGACCGACTCGGCGGGCTCGGCTTGCGCGGGAGCCTCGGCCACGGGGGAAGCCGGGACGACCGTCTCGGCCGCCTCCTCCGACGCCGGAGTTCCGGCGGGTGCGGAGGCACGACGCACGGCACGGCGCCGCGGACGAGCCGCGGGCGCGGGCTCCGGGGCCGTCTCGGCAGCCGGAGTCTCCTCGGCCGCCGTCTCGTCCGTCTCCTCCGCCTCGTCGGCCGGGGCGGTCACCGCGGTCGCGGTGACGGTCTCCGCCGGTGCCTCGGCACCGGACGGGGGGCCCGCCGGGCGGGACGCGGCCCTGCGCCGTCGACGCGGCGGCAGGGTGTCGCTGGGGGTGTTCGACTCGGTGTCCGTCGAGGTGGTCGAGGACCCGGTGGGTTCGGTCGGTTCGAGCATGCGGGGGTTTCTCCCGTCAGGCTCCCGGGCGCCGCGCCTGGTCCGGCATCGACCTGGTCGACCGCCGGTGACGTCCGCGGCTCGCGCTGTGCGCGGTCGCCGCCGTCCGGGGCGCGGGCGCCGCTCGGGAGCTCTCCGTGTCTTGTCTCACCGGTTCCGTACCCCTTGTCGGGCACGGCCTGGCGAAAGTCTTGTGGTGGGTGCGCTGCCCGACCCAGGTGGCTCCCGAGTTCGAGGGCGGCGCTACGACGCCCGTCCCTGCGCGGAACCTTCCTTACGCCGACGCCTTCGCGGCGGCGGAAGCGGCGGCCGGTTGCGGCTCGGGCGCTTCTGCCTCGCGGTCGGGCGCGAGCGGGTCGGTCACCGCTCCGGTCTCTTCATCGAACAGCCCCTGCGCCAGCCTGGTCACCGCTGCGGGGACCGGCGGCGCCAGGTCGGCCACGGCGCGAAGACCGGACAGGACGTCGTCGGGTCGTACGGCAGGCGTCACGTGCCGAACAACCAGCCGCAGTATCGCACAGGGCTGGTCGGTCGGCCTATCAACCGGTGAACCGTGCGTGGTGGAACTCTCCAGGTGCACGACGGCGGAGCGGGCGTCGAAGGTGCGCACGCCGTTCTTCGTCCGGCGCTGGACCTCGACGGCCTCGGCCGAGTTGAAGGCCGCCACGGCGCGATCGGCGTCCGCGGCCTCCACTCCGTCCAGCCGCAGCTCCCACACGGAAGCCGTCAGCCGGTCGGCGAGCCCGGAGGTCCGGGCCTCGACCGCCTCGACGATGTCGAGCCCGGTGGGGAGCGACTCGTCGAGGAGCAGTCTGAGCTGCTCCGGGTCACGCGCTTCGGTGAGCGCGATCTCCAGGTACTCCGCCTCGCTGCCCGTGCCGGTGGGTGCGGCATTGGCGTACGACACCTTCGGATGCGGCGTGAACCCCGCCGAGTACGCCATGGGCACCTCGGCTCGGCGCAGCGCACGCTCGAAGGCACGCTGGAAGTCACGGTGGCTGGTGAACCGGAGGCGGCCGCGCTTGGTGTAACGCAGTCGGATGCGCTGCACCGCGGGTACGGGCGGCGGGCCTTCGGGCTGTCGCTTGCCCAGTGTCGTTCAGTCCTTCGTGAGAGCGGTCGTACTACTACCAAGAGTACGTGTCTCGGCGACGGATGGTTCCCGCCGGGCCACCGGTCGAGCCTGCGGGGGGTTCCCGAAGAGCACCCGGCGCACGTCGGCCCGGGCCTGCCGCACGGACAGCCGGGCGGCGGCGAGCGCCCGCCGGGTCGCACGCCCGGCGCCGCGCGTGGCCTCGGCGAGGGGCCGCAGGACGGTGTCCCGCACGGCGTGCCCCACCGGGGTGAGGACGGCTTGGTAGACCCGGCGCGCCGGCTCGGCGACGGTCCACCGGAAGAGGGTGCCGAGGAACCGCCCGACGGCGAGCGACACGTACCCCGCGATCCGCCAGGCATGGCCGAGGGCGTCCAGGACTTCCCCGCCGATCACCGCGAGCACCCGGCCGACGGGTGCGAGCACCCACCGCCACACGGCGAGGACGGGCAGTACCAGCAGTACCCGGACGGTCCAGTACAGCGTCGTCCCGACGCCCGTGGCGACCATCCGCACGCACCGGGCCAGCCCCCGGCCGCACCAGGCGAGCGCGTGCCCGACCGGGGTGAGGACCCAGGTCCACAGCCAGAGCGCGGGGACGACGACGAGACACCGCGCCAGCACCGCCGCAACGGCGTACAGAGCACGCCCGACGGCGGCGAGCACCGCCCCCACGACCCGGGCGCACCGGGCGAGGGCGCGGCCCACCGGCGTCAGCACCCACCGGTACACCCACACCGCCGGTACGACGAGCAGCACGTTCCCCAGCCAGGCCGCCCCCTTGGCCAGGGGCACGACGAGGTACCGCCACACCCCGACCAGCGGCCACACGAAGAGGGCCCGCGCGAGCCACGCCAGCGCCCGCCCGACCGGGCGGAGCACCGTGTCCCGCAGGACCCGCCCGACGACGACCAGCAGGTCCCACGCCATCCGCACCGGGACGACCAGCACCAGGACGACGATCCGCACCGGAACGCGGATCGCCGCGGCGACGCACCCCTCCGGGTCCGAACGCCGCGGCGGCTCCTGCGCACGGCCCTGCGGCCGCTTCTCGAGCTCCATACCGGAACAGACGCCGGAAGGCGCCCTCCGGATGCGGTCAGGTGAGTTCGCTGCGGGACCAGGTCCAGCTGCCGGAGGCGGCGCTGTCCCACCGGCGCACCGGCGCACCGAAGCCGGCACCGTTGCTCGTCAGCGTCCACAGCGCGGTCCGGTGGGCACCGTCGGTGCCCTGGCCGTTGTCGTACAGCACGCCCACGTCGGTGCGGCCGTCACCGTCGAAGTCGCCCGACGTCACCTTGGACCGCTCCCAGTCCCAGCTGATCGACCCCGTGCTGTCCCACCTGCGCACCGGCGCGCCGAAGCCGGCACCGTTGCTCGTCAGCGTCCACAGCGCCGTCCGATTGGCACCGTCGGCGCCCTGGCCGTTGCCGTACAGCACGCCCACGTCGCCGCGGCCGTCACCATCGAAGTCACCCGACGTCACCTTGGACCGCTCCCAGTCCCAGCTGATCGACCCCGTGCTGTCCCACCTGCGCACCGGCGCGCCGAAGCCGGCACCGTTGCTCGTCAGCGTCCACAGCGCCGTCCGATTGGCACCGTCGGCGCCCTGGCCGTTGCCGTACAGCACGCCCACGTCGCCGCGGCCGTCACCGTCGAAGTCACCCGACGTCACCTTGGACCGCTCCCAGTCCCAGCTGATCGACCCCGCGCTGTCCCAGACCTTCACGGGCTTGCCGAAGCCGGTGCCGCTGCTGGTCAGCGTCCACAGCGCGGTGCGGTGAGCGCCGTCGCTCCCGGCGCCGTTGCCGTACAGCACGCCCACGTCGTCGCGGCCGTCACCGTCGAAGTCGCCGGTGACCACCTTGGACCGGCTCCACTCCCAGCTGATCGACCCCGCGCTGTCCCAGACCTTCACGGGCTTGCCGAAGCCGGTGCCGCCGCTGGTCAGCGTCCACAGCGCGGTGCGGTTGGTCCCGTCGCTCTGGCGGCCGTAGTCGTAGAGCACGCCGACGTCGCCGTCGCCGTCACCGTCGAAGTCGCCGGTGAACGCCTTGGAGCGGCTCCAGTTCCAGCTGCCTCCCGTGGCGCTGTCCCACACGCGCACGGGGCTGCCGAAGCCGGCGCCGTTGCTGGTCAGCGTCCACAGCGCGGTGCGGTGGGTCCCGTCGGTGCCCTGACCGTAGTCGTAGAGCACGCCCACGTCGCCCCGGCCGTCCCCGTCGAAGTCGGCGGCGGGGGTCCGCACGGCGTTCCGGGTGACCCAGTCGCGGACGTCGTCGACGCGGGCGGCGACCGCGGCGGCGGAAGCCCCTTCCGCGGAGTCGACGCCGAAGCAGCCCACCTGGTTCGAACGGCTGCTGACGGCGACGAGCGCCGGGCGGCCGTCGACGGTCCGCAGGACGGGGCCGCCCGCGTCGCCCTGGCAGACCGAGGCGCCGTCCTTGCCGCTCAGGGTCAGGTCGGCGCCGTCGACGGCGGTGACGGCGAAGGTGCCGGTGTGCCGGTCGAGCGGCACCCAGTCGGTCGCGGTGCGACCGTGACCGGCGACGGTGAGGTCCTGCCCGGCGGCGGGCGCCGCGGTGGCGAGGGCGACGGGGGTCACCCCGCGCACGGGCTGGGCCAGCCGGGCCAGCACCAGGTCGCGCTCGCCGTGCGGGCGGAGCTCCAGGACGGCCCGCTGCACGCCGCCCACGGTCGCGACGGTCTTCAGCCGGGGCGCACCGGCCGGGACGGAGAGGTCGGCGGCCGGGTTCTCGGCGAAGCAACTGGCGGTCGTGAGCACCCACTCGGGCGAGACCAGCGAGCCCGAGCAGCCCCGCTGGTGGTCACCGACCACCAGCCGGGCGGTGAAGCCCAGGCCGGCGTCGGTCGAGGGCGGGCCGACCAGAGCCTGCGCGGGCGCGACGCTCAGGAACAGCGGCACCGCGCCGAGCAGCACGGCTGCCCGTCTGAGCCGGCGCGGACGTGAAGCGGTCGTGCGTGCGTTCATTGCGATCCTAGGAGTCGGTCTCGGGAACTGGCTCGAAGGTTGCGGTACGCCGAGTGCTCTTCACGTGCTGGGCATCGCTCTTCGCGCCACGCCGGCGAAGAACACCCGATACCCGCCCCCCGCGGCCATCTAAGACCGTGCTCCATGATCCGTCCACGGGACGAACCACCCAAACTGACAGTACGTCACACCCCGGGCATGACGTACGTCACCTGCGCGACACCCGCCGTTACTTGACCGTCAACGGCAGCAGCTTCTTGCCGGTCGGGCCGATCTGGATCTCCGTGTCCATCGCGGGGCACACCCCGCAGTCGAAGCACGGGGTCCAGCGGCAGTCGTCGACCTCGGTCTCGTCGAGGGCGTCCTGCCAGTCCTCCCAGAGCCACTCCTTGTCGAGGCCGGAGTCGAGGTGGTCCCAGGGCAGGACCTCCTCGTAGCCGCGCTCGCGGGTGGTGTACCAGTCGACGTCGACGCCGAAGGGCTCCAGGGCCTTGTCGGCGCAGGCCGTCCAGCGGTCGTAGGAGAAGTGCTCGCGCCAGCCGTCGAAGCGGCCGCCGTCCTCGTAGACGGCGCGGATGACGGCGCTCATGCGGCGGTCGCCGCGGGAGAGGAGGCCCTCGATGATGCCGGGCTTGCCGTCGTGGTAGCGGAAGCCGATGGACCGGCCGTACTTCTTGTCGCCGCGGATCTTGTCGCGGAGCTTCTGCAGGCGGGCGTCGGTCTCCTCGGAGGAGAGCTGCGGGGCCCACTGGAAGGGGGTGTGGGGCTTGGGGACGAAGCCGCCGATGGAGACGGTGCAGCGGATGTCGTTGGAGCCGGAGACCTCGCGGCCCTTCTGGATCACGCGCGTGGCCATGTCGGCGATCTGGAGGACGTCGTCGTCGGTCTCGGTGGGCAGGCCGCACATGAAGTACAGCTTCACCTGGCGCCAGCCGTTGCCGTAGGCGGTGGCGACGGTGCGGATCAGGTCCTCCTCCGAGACCATCTTGTTGATGACCTTGCGGATGCGCTCGGAGCCGCCCTCGGGGGCGAAGGTGAGACCCGAGCGGCGGCCGTTGCGGGTCAGCTCGTTGGCCAGGTCGATGTTGAAGGCGTCGACCCGGGTGGAGGGGAGGGACAGGCCGATCTTGTCCTCCTCGTACCGGTCCGCGAGGCCCTTGGCGACGTCGGCGATCTCCGAGTGGTCCGCGGAGGAGAGGGAGAGGAGGCCGACCTCCTCGAAACCGGTGGCCTTCAGTCCCTTCTCGACCATGTCGCCGATGCCGGTGATCGAGCGCTCGCGCACCGGGCGGGTGATCATGCCGGCCTGGCAGAAGCGGCAGCCGCGGGTGCAGCCGCGGAAGATCTCCACCGACATGCGCTCGTGGACGGTCTCGGCCAGCGGGACGAGGGGCTGCTTGGGGTAGGGCCACTCGTCGAGGTCCATGACGGTGTGCTTGGAGACACGCCACGGCACGCCCGAGCGGTTCGGGACCACGCGGGCGATGCGGCCGTCGGGGAGGTACTCGACGTCGTAGAAGCCGGGGACGTACACCCCGCCCGTCTTCGCCAGGCGCAGCAGGAGCTCCTCGCGGCCACCGGGGCGGCCCTCGGCCTTCCAGGCGCGGATGATGGCGGTGATCTCCAGGACGGCCTGCTCGCCGTCGCCGATGACCGCGCAGTCGATGAAGTCGGCGATCGGCTCGGGGTTGAAGGCCGCGTGGCCGCCGGCCAGCACGACCGGGTCGTCGATGCCGCGGTCCTTGGCCTCCAGCGGGATGCCGGCCAGGTCCAGGGCGGTCAGCATGTTCGTGTAGCCGAGCTCCGTGGAGAAGGAGAGGCCGAACACGTCGAAGGCGCCCACGGGGCGGTGGCCGTCCACGGTGAACTGCGGGACGGAGTGCTCCCGCATCAGCGCCTCCAGGTCCGGCCACACGCTGTAGGTGCGCTCGGCGAGGACGCCCTGCTGTTCGTTGAGGACCTCGTAGAGGATCATGACGCCCTGGTTGGGCAGACCGACCTCGTACGCGTCCGGGTACATGAGAGCCCAGCGGACGTCGCAGGATTCCCAGTCCTTGACCGTGGAGTTGAGCTCTCCGCCGACGTACTGGATCGGCTTCTGCACATGCGGGAGCAGCGCTTCGAGCTGCGGAAACACGGAAGACACAGACTCGGCGGCTTCGGCAGGCATCTCACGGAACCTTCGTGTGCTGACAAGGGGGACCATCCAGCCTAACCCGGCCCGGATGGTCCCCCGTACCGCTCGTTCCCCGTACCGCTCGTCCGCCGGGTCCGGCCGGCTAGGCCGACATCGGTCTCTGCACGGTGATCGACTGGAGGAGCCCCACCGCTATCCACACGGCGAACATCGAGGAGCCGCCGTAGGACACGAAGGGCAGGGGCAGGCCGGTGACCGGCATGATGCCGAGCGTCATGCCGATGTTCTCGAAGGTCTGGAAGGCGAACCAGGCGACGATCCCGGCGGCGACGACCGTCCCGTACAGGTCGGTGGTGTCGCGGGCGATCCGGCAGGCGCGCCAGAGCACCACGCCGAGCAGGACGACGATGAGCCCGGCGCCGAGGAAGCCCAGTTCCTCGCCGGCGACCGTGAAGACGAAGTCGGTCTGCTGCTCCGGTACGAACTGGCCGGTGGTCTGCGAGCCGTGGAAGAGGCCTGAGCCGGTGAGGCCGCCGGAGCCGATGGCGATGCGCGCCTGGTTGGTGTTGTAGCCGACGCCCGCGGGGTCGAGCTCCGGGTTGGCGAAGGCGGCGAAGCGGGCGATCTGGTAGTCGTCCAGGATGCCGAGCTGCCAGACCGCGAGCGCGCCGGCGGTGCCCGCGCCGAGCAGTCCGAAGATCCACCGGTTGCTGGCTCCGGAGGCGAGCAGCACGCCCAGCACGATGATGACCATGACCATGACCGAACCGAGGTCGGGCATGAGCATCACGATCAGCATCGGCACGGTGGCCAGGCCCAGGGCCTGGAGCACGGTGCGCTGGTCCGGGTGGGGCCGGTCCCCCGCGTCGACGCGTGCGGCCAGCAGCATCGCCATGCCCAGGATGATCGTGATCTTCACGAACTCCGAGGGCTGGAGGGAGAAGCCGCCGGGGAGCTTGATCCAGGAGTGGGCTCCGTTGATGGTGGAGCCGAGCGGGGTGAGCACCAGCAGGATCAGGAAGACGGACGCGCCGTACAGGAGCGGTACGACGGTGCGCAGGGCGCGGTGGCCGATCCAGACGACGCCGACCATCAGGGCGAGCCCGATGCCGGTGTTCAGCAGGTGCCGGGTGAGGAAGTAGTACTGGTCGCCCTGGTTGAGCTCGGTGCGGTTGCGGGTCGCCGAGTAGACGAGCAGGGAGCCCATCAGGGAGAGGGCCACCGCTGCCAGCAGTATCGGCCAGTCGAGTCGCCGGGCCAGCGAGTCCCGGGCGAACAGCCGGGTCCACCCGGCCTTCTCGGGTCCGTATCCGGAGACCTGGAAGCTGTTGGCTCCGGTCATGCGCGCGTCCTCCGGCTTCCGCTCGCGCCCGTCCCGCCGCGCCGGCCCCGGCCGCCGCGCCGCCGGTGGCGGCGGGTGGCGCGGTTGTCGCCGGTCTGCGTCGGCGGGGTCGTTCCCTGCTGCTGTTCCTCGACGGGGGCGTACTCGTCCTCGGGGGAGGCCTTCTTCTCCGGCAGCAGGTCCTTGACGGCGTCCTTGGACATCTTCGGGGCGGGGATGGTGCCGTCCGCCTTGATCGTCGGCAGCTTCGCCTGCGGCCGGGGCAGCAGCGCCTTCTTCTGGTCGATGTCGCCCTCGTCCGAGACGCCGTAGAGCGCGTCGTAGATGTTGCGGACGGCGGGGCCCGAGGCGCCGGAGCCGGTGCCGCCCTGGGAGATCGTCATGACGATCGCGTAGTCGTCGGTGTAGGTGGCGAACCAGGAGGTGGTCTGCTTGCCGTGGACCTCGGCGGTGCCGGTCTTGGCGTGCATCGGGATCTCGTCCTGGGGCCAGCCGCCGAACCGCCAGGCGGCGGTGCCGCGGGTGGCGACGCCTTCGAGGGCGTCGTCCATCTTGGCGAGCGTGGTCTTGCTTATGGGCAGCTTGCCGTGCGCCTTGGGCTCGATCTCGTCGACGTGCTTGCCGTCGGGGCTGATGACCGCCTTGCCGATGGTGGGGTCGTAGAGGGTGCCGCCGTTGGCGATGGCTCCGTAGATGGTGGCCATCTGGATGGGGGTGACGAGGGTGTCGCCCTGGCCGATGGAGTAGTTGATGGCGTCACCGGCGCGCATCTTGTTGCCCTCGAGGCAGCCTTCGTAGGCGAGCTTCTCGACGTAGGAGCCGTCCTTCTTGCCCGTCTTGCACCAGGCGTCCTTGTTGGCCTCCCAGTAGTCCTGCTTCCACTGGCGGTCGGGGACGCGGCCGGTGACCTCGTTGGGCAGGTCGATGCCGGTCTCCTTGCCGAGGCCGAACTGGTGGGCGGCCTTGTAGAAGTAGTCGTTGGGCTTCTTCGGCTTCATGCCCCCGTCCTTCTTCCACTCCTGGTGCGCCAGGCGGTAGTAGACGGTGTCGCAGGAGAGTTCCAGGGCGCGGCCGATGCTGATGGAGCCGTAGCTGGCCGACTCGAAGTTCTTGAAGACCTGGCCGCCGACGGAGTAGGAGCTGGAGCAGTCGTAGCCGCCGTCGAAGTCGTAGCCGGCCTCCACGGCGGCGGACGAGGAGACCACCTTGAAGATGGAGCCGGGGGCCGCCTGGCCCTGGGTGGCCCGGTTGAGCAGCGGGTAGTTGGACTCCTTGCCGGTGAGCTTCTTGTAGTCCTTGGCGGAGATGCCGCCGACCCAGGCGTTCGGGTCGTACGTCGGGTTGGAGGCCATGGCGACGACGCGGCCGGTCTTGGCCTCCATCACCACGACCGCGCCGGCGTCGGCCTCGTAGAGCCGGTTGGTGTTGCGGTCCATCTCCTTGCGCGCGGCCTTCATCGCCTCGTTCAGCTCGTACTCGGCGACCCGCTGGACGCGGGCGTCGATGCTGGTGACGAGGTTGGAGCCGGGCACGCCGGGGTCGGATTCGGCTTCGCCGATGACGCGGCCGAGGTTGTCGACCTCGTAGCGGGTGACGCCGGCCTTGCCGCGCAGCGCCTTGTCGTACTGGCGCTCGATGCCGGAGCGGCCGACCTGGTCGGAGCGCAGGAAGGGCGAGTCGGTGTCCTTGGCCTTCTCGATCTCCTCGTCGGTGACCGGGGAGAGGTAGCCGAGGACCTGTCCGGTGTTGGCCTTGCCGGGGCTCGCGTAGCGGCGTACGGCCATGGGCTCGGCGGTGATGCCGGGGAAGTCCTCGGCACGCTCGCGGATCTGGAGGGCCTGCTTGGCGGTGGCCTCGTCGGTGACGGGGATCGGCTGGTAGGGCGAGCCGTTCCAGCAGGGCTGGGGGGTCTCGGCGTCGCACAGCCGGACCTTGTCCATGACGTCCTTGGGCTTCATGCCGAGGACGCCGGCGAGCTTGGTGAGGACGGCCTCGCCGTCGTCCTTCATCTTCAGCAGGTCGGTGCGGGAGGCGGAGACGACGAGCCGGGTCTCGTTGTCGGCGAGCGCCACGCCGCGCGCGTCCAGGATGGAGCCGCGGGGCGCGGGCTGGACGACCTGCTGGACGTGGTTGCCCGAGGCCTCCTTGGCGTACTCGTCGCCCTGGCGGATCTGGAGGTACCAGAGCCTGCCGCCGAGGGTGCCGAGGAGGGAGAGGACCAGGACCTGGATGACGACGAGCCGGATCTGGACGCGGGTGCTGCGGCCGGTCTCGGGGATGTTAGTCATGGGCGCGGCCCATTCCGTTGAGGGTGGCGGTGGGCGACGGGTGGGCGTTCGTCACTGCTGCTGCCTCCCCCTCGCCGCGTGTGTGCTGGATGTGTGCTGCCGCGTGCTCACAGCCGCTTGACCCCCTTGATGCGTCCGGCTCGGGCCACCCGGGCCCGGGCCGCCTTCACCCGCAGTCCGTTGCGCTGGTTGCCGATGCGCAGACCGGTGCCTCCGGAGAGCCAGCCGGAGGAGATGTCGGCTTTCTGGCTCGCGGAGCTGGACTCGGCCAGCGGGTCGTTCTCGGCGCGTCTGGCGAGGGCCATGATGCCGGGGACGACGAAGGGCGCGAGCAGCAGGTCGTAGAGGGCGGCCGTGAACAGCAGGCTCGGCAGGCCCACGTGGCGGGCGGCGGTGTCGCCGACGAGGGCGCCGACGCCGGCGTAGAGCAGGGTGGTGCCGATGGCCGCGACGACCACGACGGCCATGGGGCCGGTGGCGGACCTGAGCCGGCCGTTCTCCGGTTTGGCGAGGCCGGCGAGGTAGCCGATGAGGCAGAGCACCAGGGCGTAGCGGCCGGCGGCGTGGTCGGCGGGCGGGGCGAGGTCGGCGAGCAGTCCGGCGCCGAAGCCGACGAGGGCGCCGCCGACGTGGCCGTAGACCAGGGCGAGGCCGAGGACGGTGAGGAGGAGCAGGTCGGGGACGGCGCCGGGCAGGTGCAGGCGGGCGAGGACGCTCACCTGAATCACCAGGGCGACGACGACCAGGGAGGCGGACAGCAGGATCCGGTTGACGCGCATGGGGTGAAAGCTCCTACTGCTCGTTCGGCTCGGTCTGCTCGGTCCGCCCGTCCGGCGCGGTCTGCCCGTCCGGTGACTGCCCGTCCGGTGACTGGCCGTCGAGGCCGGCCCCGGCGGACGGGGTCGCGGTCACCGTGACGGTCGGCGTGGGCTTCGGCTTCGGCTTGTCCGGGAGCACCGTGTCGCGCGGGTCCTTCTGCGGGGCCTGGACGACGACGCCGACGATGTCGAGCTTGGTGAAGCTGACGAACGGCGTGACGTCGAGGATGCGGGTCAGGTCGCCGCCGGAGGGGTCGACACGGGAGACGACGCCGACAGGGACGCCCGGCACGAACGGCTTGTCGGCCTGGGAGCCGAAGGTGACCAGCCGGTCGCCCTTCTTGACCTCGGCCTTGCCGTTGAGGAGTTCGACGCGCAGCGGGCGGCCGCCCTGGCCGGAGGCGAAGCCGAGTTCGTCGCCGGCCTCCATCCGGGTGCCGACGGTGAAGTCGGGGTCGTTGGCGAGCAGCACGGTGGCGCTGTTCGGCCCGACGGTGGTCACGCGCCCCACGAGGCCGTCGCCGTTGAGGACGGTCATGTCCCGCTTGATGCCGTCGGCCGCACCGACGTCGATGGTGACGGTCCAGGAGAAGCCCTGGGCGGCTCCTATGGCGATGACCTGGGCGCCCTTGATGCCGTACTGGCCGGCGCCGGCGAGTCCGAGCATCTTGTCGAACTGCTTCAGGCGGCTGCGGCCACGCTCGTCGCTGCCGAGCTTCGCCTTCAGGGCCGCGTTCTGCGTCTCGAGCGCGGCGAGCCGGTCGTGCCGGTCGCCGGAGTCGCGGATCGCGGAGACCGCGTTGCCGACCGGGTCGACGGCGGAGGACACCCCGTTCTCGATCGGGCCGAAGACCGAGGCCGCGGCCTGCCGGGCACCGTCGACCGGTGAGTCCTCCCCGCCGCGGATGTCCACCGTGATCAGTGCGAACGCGATGGCGATCAGCAGCACCAGGAGCAGCCGGCTCTCTTTCGTGTCCCTCACGTGCGGCGGCCGTGCCTTCCTCGTCGAAATTCGGGAATCTCGGAATTTACGTGGCGGTGTTCAGGAATTCAGATGTCTCGGTGGGTGCGGTGCTCGGGGCGGTCGCGCCGCACTTGCCGTGCTTGCCGTACTGAAGCCTCTATATCAACGATCCGCCGCACGAGAGGAGATCGTCTCGTACGGCGGAACCGAAGCGTTACGTCATCTGCGGGGCTGGGCGTCCAGCACCTGCTGGAGCGCCTCGAACTCCTCGACGCACTTGCCGGAGCCGAGCGCCACGCTGTCCAGCGGGTCCTCGGCGATGTGGATCGGCATTCCGGTCTCCCGGCGCAGCCGCTCGTCGAGCCCGCGCAGCAGGGCGCCGCCGCCGGTCAGGACGATGCCCCGGTCCATGATGTCGCCGGACAGCTCCGGCGGACACTTGTCGAGGGTGGTCTTGACGGCGTCGACGATCGCGTTGACCGGCTCCTCGATCGCCTTGCGCACTTCGGCGGCGGAGATGACGACGGTCTTGGGCAGCCCGGAGACGAGGTCCCGGCCGCGGATTTCGGTGTGCTCGTCGGAGTCGAGGTCGTACGCCGAACCGATCGTGATCTTGATCTGTTCGGCCGTGCGCTCACCCAGCAGAAGGCTGTACTCCTTCTTGACGTGCTGGATGATCGCGTTGTCCAGCTCGTCACCCGCGACACGGATGGACTGGGCGGTGACGATGCCGCCGAGCGAGATGACCGCGACCTCCGTGGTGCCGCCGCCGATGTCCACCACCATGTTGCCCGTGGCCTCGTGGACCGGCAGGCCGGAGCCGATGGCCGCGGCCATGGGCTCCTCGATGATGTGCACCTGACGAGCGCCGGCCTGGGACGACGCCTCGATGACGGCGCGGCGCTCGACGCCGGTGATGCCCGAGGGCACACAGACGACGACCCGCGGACGAGCCAGATACCGCCGCTTGTGGATCTTCAGGATGAAGTAGCGGAGCATCCGCTCGGTGATCTCGAAGTCGGCGATGACGCCGTCCTTCAGCGGGCGCACGGCAACGATGTTGCCGGGCGTGCGCCCGATCATCTTCTTCGCTTCGGCGCCGACCGCGAGGATGCCACCGGTGTTGGTGTTGATCGCGACGACGGACGGCTCGTTGAGTACGATCCCGCGACCCCTGACGTACACCAGCGTGTTGGCGGTCCCGAGGTCGACAGCCATGTCACGGCCGATGAACGACATTGAGTTCCCCATCAGGATTCGACTGGCCTTCCCAGGAGCTTTTGAGGGCTTTTCAGGTAGGCGAAGTGGGTGCAGTGACGCGTGGAGGCTTCCATCGTAGACGCGCTTTCGCGAACACTGCGCGAGGGTCTTCGCCATTGTCAGCAGATGGCGCCGCGCCTCGCTTGTGGAGACGGGCCAACGGGGGCATCCGTTCCCCCGATCAGGCGCGCATATGCCACAGGGCGGTCGCTTTTACGCGACCGCCCCGGTGCGCTGCGGGCCATTCGGCTGACGCGGCGTCAGAAAAAAGATGTGTCCGGCGTGTCCGGAAGGAGGCTCAGACCCGGCCCGGGAAGAAGATCTTCAGCTCGCGCTCGGCGGACTCCTCGGAGTCGGAGGCGTGGATCAGGTTCTCCCGGACGATCACGCCGAAGTCCCCGCGGATGGAGCCGGGGGCGGCGGCGATCGGGTCGGTCGAACCGGCCAGCGCGCGCACGCCCTCGATGACCCGCTCGCCCTCGACGACCAGGACGACGACCGGACCGGACGACATGAACTCGACCAGCGGCTCGTAGAAGGGCTTGCCCTTGTGCTCGCCGTAGTGCTGCTCCAGCGTGTCGGTGTCCAGGGTGCGCAGTTCCAGCGCGGTGATCTGCCAGCCGGCCTTGCGCTCGATACGGCTGATGATCTCGCCGGTCAGGCCGCGACGGACGGCGTCGGGCTTGAGGAGGACGAGGCTGCGCTGGGTCACGACGGGCTCCCTTGGGGTGTGCGGTGGTGCGGCGTGATGACTGAGGTTACCGGGCGTGTCGCGGCACCCGTCACGCAGCGTCAGCCGACGACCGGGCGGCGCACCGCCGAGCTCCTCCAGCGGCGACGGTCAGCGCCCCGCGAAGGCTGCTCGAGCGGCATCGGACAGCCCCTGCCGAGGCAGGCTCCGGCAGCGACGGACAGCGCCCCCACCAAGCCTCCTCGGACGGCGACCAGCCACTACCCCGCGAAACCACCCCGTACGGCGACCGGACGGCGCCCCGCGAAACCATCCCGTACGGCGACCGGGCGGCGCCCCGCGGAGCGTGCCCCGCGAGATCTCCTCATGCGGCGTCGGGCAGCGCGCCCCCGCGGAGGCTGCTCAGGCGGCGTCGGGGGCCGCGCCCTCGGCCTGGGCGGCGAACCTCGCCTTCGCCTCGTCGATCTTCCGCCCGTAGTGCACCGAGGCCCACCACAGGGCCGCGAAGATCGCGCCCAGGAAGAACATGGACGACACGATGAACCCGGAGGCGATCAGGGCGATCTGCAGGGCCCAGCCGAGGGCGACGCCGACCGGCCGGGTCACCACGCCGCACAGGGCCACGCACAGGAACATCGCGATGCCGCTGACCGTCCACACCGTCCCCGTGGCCAGGTCCGGGTCCTTCATGGCGACCAGTCCGGCGAAGCCGATGACGAAGAACTCGCCGATCAAGGTCGAAGCACAGAGCGTACGCACGTGGATCCTCAGCCCTTCCCCAGCAGCAGCCGGGCTTCTCCGACGGTGATGACGGAACCGGTGACGAGCACACCGCCGCCCGCGAACTCGCCCTCCTCCTCGGCCAGCGTGATCGCGGCCTCCAGGGCGTCCGGCAGTCGCGGCTCGACCTGGACGCGGTCCTCGCCGAACACCTCGACGGCGATCCCGGCCAGCTCGTCGGCGTCCATCGCGCGGTGACTGGTGTTCTGGGTGACGACGACCTCGGCGAAGACCGGCTCGAAGGCCTCCAGGAGCCCGCGCACGTTCTTGTCGCCGCTGGCACCGACCACGCCGATGAGCCGGCTGAACTGGAAGGCCTCCCCGACCGCCTCGGCGGTGACGCGGGCGCCCGCCGGGTTGTGCGCGGCGTCCAGCACCACGGTCGGCGAGCGCCGGACCACCTCCATCCGCCCCGGTGAGGCGACGGCGGCGAAGGCCTTGCGCACGGTGTCGACGTCCAGCGGCTCGGGGCGCTGCGCGCCGACGCCGAAGAACGCCTCGACGGCGGCCAGCGCGACCGCCGCGTTGTGCGCCTGGTGGGCGCCGTGCAGCGGCAGGTAGATCTCGGTGTACTCGCCGCCGAGCCCACGCAGGGTCACCAGCTGCCCGCCGACGGCGACCTCCCGCGCGACGACGCCGAACTCCAGCCCTTCGCGGGCCACGGTGGCGTTGACGTCCACCGCCTTCTTCAGCATGACCTGCGCCGCGTCCACCGGCTGCTGGGCCAGGATCACGGTGGCGTCCTGCTTGACGATGCCGGCCTTCTCGGTGGCGATCGCGCCGGGCGTCTCGCCGAGCCGGTCGGTGTGGTCCAGGTCGATGGGGGTGACGACGGCGACGTCCCCGTCGATGACGTTGGTGGCGTCCCAGGAACCGCCCATGCCGACCTCGACGACGGCCACGTCGACGGGCGCGTCGGCGAAGGCGGCGTACGCCATGGCGGTCAGCACCTCGAAGAACGACAGCCGGTACTCCTGCTGCCCGTCGACCATCTCGACGTACGGCTTGATGTCCTGGTACGTCTCGATGAACCGCTCGGCGGCGATCGCGGCGCCGTCCAGGCTGATCCGCTCGGTGATCGACTGCACGTGCGGCGAGGTGTACCGCCCGGTGCGCAGCTCGAAGGCGCCGAGCAGGGCCTCGATCATGCGGGCGGTGGAGGTCTTGCCGTTGGTCCCCGTGATGTGGATGGAGGGGTACGACCGCTGCGGGTCGCCCAGCACGTCCATCAGCGCGGCGATGCGGGAGACGGAGGGCTCCAGCTTGGTCTCGCCCCAGCGGGTCGCGAGCTCCGCCTCGACCTCGCGCAGCGCCCGGTCCACCTCGGGGTCCTCGGGGCGCCCGGGCACGTCGGCCTGCGGGGGGCCGCCCTGGGTGCGCAGCGTGCGGCTGCCGGCCTCGATGACGGCGAGGTCGGGGTCGCGGGTGGTCTCGGCCGCGATGATCTCGTCGAAGTCGCTGGTGGAGTCGTCGGGCTCGGGCGGGTCGTTCTGGCCGGGGATGTCGCTCACGGGGACCAGTCTACGTACCCCGGGTCGCGGGCAGTCGTGCCGCTTGGGGCGATGGGGGTCCCCCCGCTCGAGCGTAGCCGAGAGTGGGTGAGGGCGGGCGCGGGCGGCACCCCGTGGCGCCGGGCCGCGCGACCCCCTGCCGGGCGCCGACGGAGTGGGGTGGCATGGGTCTCGCGGCGAGTGCGGCGCCCAGGTGGCTGGTCACGCCCACGCGGCGGAGCCGCGCATCGATACAGCCCCGCGTTCCCTTGAGGACGTGAAGGCTCCCGGTACCGACACGGCACCGGGAGCCTTCATCGACGTACCGGCGTCACGCCTGCGGCAGCTTCTCCAGCTGGGCCTGGATGCGGGCGATGTCCTCGTCCGCCTTGGCCAGCCGCCCGCGGATCTTGTCCACGACCTGGTCGGGCGCCTTGGCGAGGAACGCCTCGTTGCCCAGCTTGGCCGTGGCCTGCGCCTTCTCCTTCTCGGCGGCGGCGAGGTCCTTCGCCAGCCGCTTGCGCTCGGCGGCGAAGTCGATGACGCCGGAGAGGTCGAGCGCGACCTCGACGCCCGCGACCGGCAGCGTCGCCGTCGCCGTGAAGGCGTCACCCTCCGGCTGGAGCCGCAGCAGCTGCCGGACGGCCGCCTCGTGCGCGGCGAGCGCGCTGCCCGCGAGGGTCAGCCGGGCCGGGACCCGCTGGCCGGGCTGGAGGCCCTGGTCGGCGCGGAAGCGGCGGACCTCGGTGATCACCGACTGGACGGTCTCGATCTCCCGCTCGGCGTCCGCGTCCCGGAAGCCCGAGTCCGTCGGCCACTGGGCGATCACGACCGACTCGCCGCCCGTGAGCGTCGTCCACAGCGTCTCGGTGACGAAGGGGACGACCGGGTGCAGCAGCCGCAGCGTGACGTCGAGGACCTCGCCGAGGACGCGCTTGCTGACCTCGGCGGCCTCGCCGCCCGCCTGGAAGGTGGTCTTCGACAGTTCGACGTACCAGTCGAAGACCTCGTCCCAGGCGAAGTGGAACAGGGTGTCGGACAACTTCGCGAACTGGTAGTCCTCGTAGTACGCGTCGACCTCGGCGACGACCGAGTTCAGCCGCGACAGGATCCACCGGTCCGTCGAGGACATCGCCGACGCGTCCGGCAGCGGGCCCTCCACGGTCGCGCCGTTCATCAGCGCGAAGCGGGTGGCGTTCCAGATCTTGTTGGCGAAGTTCCGGGAGCCCTGGACCCAGTCCTCGCCGATCGGGACGTCGACGCCCGGGTTGGCGCCGCGCGCGAGGGTGAAGCGCAGGGCGTCGGAGCCGTACTTGTCCATCCAGTCCAGCGGGTTCACGACGTTCCCGAAGGACTTGGACATCTTCTTGCCGTTCTGGTCACGGACCATGCCGTGCAGGGCGATGGTGTGGAACGGCGGGGTCCCGTCCATCGCGTACAGACCGAACATCATCATCCGGGCGACCCAGAAGAAGAGGATGTCGTAGCCGGTGACCAGGACGGAGTTCGGGTAGAACTTCGCCAGCGAGTCGGTCCGCTCCGGCCAGCCCAGCGTGGAGAACGGCCACAGGCCCGAGGAGAACCAGGTGTCCAGGACGTCGGCGTCCTGGTACCAGCCCTCACCGCTCGGCGGCTGCTCGTCGGGGCCGACGCAGACGATCTCGCCGTTCGGGCCGTACCAGACGGGGATGCGGTGGCCCCACCACAGCTGGCGCGAGATGCACCAGTCGTGGAGGTTGTCGACCCAGTCGAAGTACCGCTTCTCCATCTCCTGCGGGTGGATCTTGACCTTGCCCTCGCGGACGGCGTCACCGGCCGCCTTGGCGAGCGGGCCGACCTTGACCCACCACTGCATGGACAGGCGCGGCTCGATGGTGGTCTTGCAGCGCGAGCAGTGGCCGACGGAGTGGACGTAGGGCCGCTTCTCGGCGACGATCCGGCCCTCGGCGCGCAGTGCGGCGACGATGGCGGAGCGGGCCTCCAGCCGGTCCAGGCCCTGGAAGGGGCCGTGGGCGGTGATGACGGCGTGCTCGTCCATCACGGCGATGGCGGGCAGGTCGTGGCGCTGGCCGATCTCGAAGTCGTTCGGGTCGTGGGCGGGCGTCACCTTGACGGCGCCGGTGCCGAACTCGGGGTCGACGTGCTCGTCGGCGACGACCGGGATGGAGCGGTCGGTCAGCGGCAGCTTGATCAGCTTGCCGACGAGGTGCTTGTACCGCTCGTCCTCCGGGTGGACGGCGACGGCGGTGTCACCGAGCATCGTCTCGGCACGGGTGGTGGCGACGACGATCGTCTCGTCCCCGTCGCCGTACTTCATGGAGACGAGCTCGCCGTCGTCGTCCTGGTACTCGACCTCGATGTCGGAGATGGCCGTCAGACACCTGGGGCACCAGTTGATGATGCGCTCGGCGCGGTAGATCAGCTCGTCGTCGTAGAGCCGCTTGAAGATGGTCTGGACGGCCTGGGAGAGGCCCTCGTCCATCGTGAAGCGCTCACGCGACCAGGCGACCGCGTCGCCGAGGCGCCGCATCTGGCCGCTGATCTGCCCGCCGGACTCGGCCTTCCACTGCCAGACCCGCTCGACGAAGGCCTCCCGGCCGAGGTCGTGCCGGGACTTGCCCTCCTTGGCCAGCTCCCGCTCGACGACGTTCTGCGTGGCGATGCCGGCGTGGTCCATGCCGGGCTGCCACAGCGTCTCGTACCCCTGCATCCGCTTGCGGCGGGTCAGGGCGTCGATGAGCGTGTGCTCGAAGGCGTGCCCGAGGTGCAGGCTGCCCGTGACGTTCGGCGGCGGGATGACGACGGTGTACGGAGGCTTGTCGCTGGCCGCGTCCGCCTCGAAGTAGCCCCGTTCTACCCAGCGCTCGTACAGCTTCCCCTCTACCTCGGCCGGCGTGTACTGGGTCGGCAGTTCGGTCGTGGGCGCTGCTTGCGGCTGCTGAGTGTTCTCGGTCACGGGGGTCAGTTTACGGGCGTCACGACCGTGTCCCGAAACGCGTTTCGTTTGTAACGGTGCGGCCCCCGGTGGCTGCGGTCGGCCCTGGCTGCGTCAGGATGTCAGCACCACGTAAACATCTGGAGGGGAACCCAGTAATGAGTCACAACCAGCCGGGCCCGTACGGCGGGCAGCCTCAGCAGCCCGGACCGTACGGCCAGCAGGGGCCGTACGGCCAGCAGCCGCCGCAGGCCCCCCAGCCCGGCTATGGCTACCCCCAGCAGACGCCTCCCCCGCAGCCGGGTTACGGCTACCCGCAGCAGCCCCCGCAGGGCGGCGTCCCCCCGCAGACCCCGCCCTACGGCCAGCAGCCCCCGTACGGCCAGCAGCCTCCCTACGGCCAGCAGCCCTACGGCATGCCCCAGCCCCCGGCCTCGGGCGGCGGCAAGAAGAAGGCGGGCCTGATCATCGGCGCGGTCGCCGTCGTGGCGGCGATCGGCGTGGGGGCGTACTTCGTCTTCGGCAGCAGCGGTGGCGGCGGCTCGGACATCGCCGACGACGGCCCCCACAAACTGACGACGCCGGCGACGGTGCTCGGCGGAGAGTACAAAAAGGGAAGCAACGCGGACAGCGGCGGTTTCGACAAGAGCGACCTCGAAGAGGCCGAGAAGCACGGCGTCAAAGACGCGCAGGACGTCAACGCGGGCTACGAGGCCGGGGACGAGACCAATCCGCTCTCCATGAAGATGATCAACTTCATGGGCGTGTACGGCGAGATCGACGACCCGGAGAAGGTCGTGGACGCCATGTTCGCCGAGCTCAAGAAGAACGCCGGCAAGGACAAGGAGACCGAGGGCGAGGTCGTCGGCAGTCCCCAGGAGTACAAGCCCAGCGATCTGGACGGCGCGATCCTGAAGTGTCAGGAGACCAAGGTCGAGAACGCCGACGCGTCTGCGGGTTCCGCCGCTTCCGGCCCGTCGGAGTTCAGCATGCCGGTGTGCATCTGGGGTGACCACAGCACCCTCGGCGTCATCATCAACATGGACCTGGCGGACGCCATGGCCGGCAAGCCGGCCGACCTGGAGAAGGCGGCCGAACTCACCGCCAAGCTTCGCAAGGACGTCCGCGTCAAGGCGTGACATCCTGTCCGGCTCATTGCCACGAGTGGAGGGCGGTTCGGCTCAGTGCCGAACCGCCCTCCACTCGTTACAGGCCTCGGACCTCGCGCCGCGATGTGCCCGTCAGGCGCGCAGACAGGCCGAGGTCGCCACGTTCCCGTCAACGCCTGCCTGCAGCAGCCTGGTCGTACAGACCGGGTTCGGTACCTTCCCGACGCCCATGTCGATCGCCCCACGGCTACAGGCGGAGCGGACCTTCGGCCCGACAAGGTAGCCCTTGTTGCCTACGTAGTTCACACATGTGCTTTGGGCAGCGCCGGCGGGCGTCGCCGTAACCAACGGCATGACACCCGCAGCAGCGACCACACCTACCGTTGCCAATGCCGCCTTGATGCTGCGTGACCTCATGAGGCGCCTCCCGTTTCTTCCGCCGACGGTTCGAACACCTAGTCGACGTGGTGGCACCACCAGACCACGGCGACAAAGCGCGGCCCCACTGCCCCCTGCTCATCTGACGCGATCTTGTCATCAAATGGCGAAAAGGGAGCGGCTGCACCCTTTGCCGCAGCCTTTTTGTGGGCTGCGGCGGCACTGTGCCGCTGCTACGCCGTCTTCTGCTCCCCCGGGCCCCGGCCCCGCGAATCCCGCGGGATGAGGGTCGGGTTGACGTTGGAGAGGACCACGTCCGCCGTGATGACGACGCGGGCGACGTCCTTGCGGGACGGGACCTCGTACATCACGCCCTGGAGGACCTCCTCCATGATGGCGCGCAGGCCGCGGGCGCCGGTCTGGCGGAGGATGGCCTGGTCGGCGATGGCCTCCAGCGCCTCGCGCTCGAAGTCCAGCTCCACGCCGTCGAGTTCGAAGAGGCGCTCGTACTGCTTGACGAGTGCGTTGCGCGGCTCGACCAGGATCTGGAGCAGGGCCTCGCGGTCGAGGTTGTGGACCGAGGTGATGACCGGGAGGCGGCCGATGAACTCGGGGATCATGCCGAACTTGACCAGGTCCTCCGGCATGACCTGCTCGAACTGGTCCTTGGACTCGATCTCCCGCTTGGAGCGGATCTGCGCGCCGAAGCCGATGCCCTTGGCGCCCGCGCGGCCCTCGATGATCTTCTCCAGGCCGGCGAAGGCGCCGCCCACGATGAACAGGACGTTCGTCGTGTCGATCTGGATGAACTCCTGGTGGGGGTGCTTGCGGCCGCCCTGCGGCGGGACGGAGGCGGTGGTGCCCTCCAGGATCTTCAGCAGGGCCTGCTGGACGCCCTCGCCCGACACGTCGCGCGTGATGGAGGGGTTCTCACTCTTCCGCGCGACCTTGTCGATCTCGTCGATGTAGATGATCCCGGTCTCGGCCTTCTTGACGTCGTAGTCCGCGGCCTGGATCAGCTTCAGCAGGATGTTCTCGACGTCCTCGCCGACGTACCCCGCCTCGGTGAGCGCCGTGGCGTCGGCGATCGCGAACGGGACGTTCAGCATGCGCGCGAGGGTCTGCGCGAGGAGGGTCTTGCCGGAGCCCGTGGGGCCCAGCAGCAGGATGTTGGACTTCGCCAACTCGATGGCGTCCTCGCGGCCTTGGGCGCCGCCGTTCTCGCCGGCCTGGACCCGCTTGTAGTGGTTGTACACCGCGACGGAGAGGGCCTTCTTGGCCGCCTCCTGGCCGACCACGTAGCCCTCGAGGAACTCGTAGATCTCGCGGGGCTTCGGGAGCTCCTCCCAGCGCACCTCGCTGGTCTCGGCGAGCTCTTCCTCGATGATCTCGTTGCAGAGATCGATGCACTCGTCGCAGATGTAGACACCGGGCCCTGCGATGAGCTTCTTGACCTGCTTCTGGCTCTTTCCGCAGAACGAGCACTTGAGCAGATCGCCGCCGTCACCGATGCGTGCCACGGTGTGCTTCCCCTTCGCCTGGGAGATGCCTGACCGTCGACGTGACGTCGACGGCCGGCGGACTCCTGGTGCTGCCTTATGTCCGACGGTACCTTGCCGGGCCCCCCGTCCGGGCCCCCCTTGGCACGGTTCGCTTTGACGTGAATCGCGTCAAACCGTGCCAAGGAGCGGCAGACGATACAGCCTCCCGCCTAGCGGAGAGAGGAGTTGTCCATCTTCCGGGTGGTGATGATCTGGTCGATCAGGCCGTAGCTCAGCGCGTCCTCGGCCGTGAGGATCTTGTCGCGCTCGATGTCCTCGCGGATCTTCTCGACGGGCGTGGTGGAGTGCTTGGCCAGCATCTCCTCCAGCTGCGCGCGCATCCGCAGGATCTCGTTGGCGGCGATCTCCAGGTCGGAGACCTGACCGCGGCCGGTCTCGCTGTACGGCTGGTGGATCAGGACGCGCGCGTTCGGCAGCGCCATGCGCTTGCCGGGCGTGCCCGCGGCCAGCAGGACGGCCGCGGCGGAGGCCGCCTGGCCCATGCAGACCGTCTGGACGTCCGGCTTCACGTACTGCATCGTGTCGTAGATGGCCGTGAGCGCCGTGAAGGAGCCGCCGGGGCTGTTGATGTAGACCGAGATGTCCCGGTCCGGGTCCATCGACTCCAGGCACAGCAGCTGCGCCATGACGTCGTTGGCGGAGGCGTCGTCGATCTGGACGCCGAGGAAGATCACGCGCTCCTCGAAGAGCTTCGCGTACGGGTCGTACTCGCGAACGCCCTGGGAGGTGCGCTCGACGAAGCGCGGGATCACGTAGCGGGACTCGGCCGAGGGGCCGGTGTACTCGGCACGGGCGCGGTCGTACAGGCCGCTGCCGGGAAAGTCGTTCACAGTGTCTCCTGGAAAGGGGCTGAGGCGGTCGGCTGAGGCTGGCTGGGGCGCGCTGGGGCCCCCGGCTGGGGCCCGCAGTGGGCTCAGGCCCCGGTACCGCCGCCGCCCGGCATGCCGGCGGCCGTGGGGATCACGTCGTCGATGAGGCCGTACTCCTTGGCCTCGAAGGCGTCGAACCAGCGGTCGCGGTCCGAGTCGCGGGTGATCTGCTCGATCGTCTGGCCGGTGTGCTGGGCCGTGAGCTCGGCCATGCGCCGCTTGGTGTGCAGCAGCCGCTCGGCGTGGATCTTGATGTCCGAGGCCGAGCCGGCCAGGCCCGCGGAGGGCTGGTGGATCAGGATCTCGGCGTTCGGCAGGGCGAAGCGCTTGCCCGGGGTGCCCGCGCTGAGCAGGAACTGTCCCATGGAGGCGGCGAGACCCATCGCGATGGTCACCACGTCGTTCTTGATGAACTGCATGGTGTCGTAGATCGCCATACCGGCCGTGATCGATCCGCCCGGGCTGTTGATGTACAGGAAGATGTCCTTGTCCGGGTCGGCGGCAAGGAGCAGCAGCTGTGCGGTGATCTTGTTGGCAATGTCGTCGTCGACCGGCTGGCCGAGGAAGATGATCCGCTCGCCGAGCAGCCGGTTGTAGACCTGGTCGCCGAGGCCGCCACCGATGGAGGGCTCGCCGGCGGCTGAGGGCATCAGATTCGTCACGTATCCACCTGCTCGTCTTACGACGGCGCCGGGCCGTCTCACGTTTCCCTGCGGGGCTGGAGCCGCTTTCGGGGACTCCCCTGCCCTCGTATTCATGGACCCTAACGCGGTGGGCCTGCGGCGCCATCCCGGTTCTCGCGGTGTTCGCCGGGGGCGTAGAGCTCCGCGGGACGGGGTGCGGGCGCGGGCGGGCCGCCCGGCCGTACGAGGAACGGGCCCCGGCGTCACAACGTCCGGGGCCCGTTCCAGCGTCCGTCGGGGACGGCGCGAGGGGATCAGCCCTCGGTCTTCTCCTCGGCCTTGTCGGCCTCGGCGGCCTTGTCGTCACCGGACTCGGCGGACTCGGCGGCGGCCTCGGCGGCCTCCGTCTCCTCCTCCTCGTCGTCCAGGTCGACGAGCTCGCCGTTGGTGTCCTTGACCGTGGCCTTCTCGACCACGACGGCCAGGGCCTTGCCGCGGGCGACCTCGCCGACGAGGAGCGGGACCTGGCCCTGCTCGACGACGGCCTGGGCGAACTGGTCGGGGGACATGCCGGAGGAGGCCGCGCGCCGCATGAGGTGCTCGGTGAGCTCCTCCTGGCTGACGTTGAGGTTCTCCTGCTTGACCAGCTCGTCGAGGACGAACTGGGTCTTGATGCCCTTGACCGCGGCCTCGCGGGTCTCGGTGTCGAACTCCTCGGCGGTCTTGCCCTGGAGCTCGAGGTACTTCTCGAGGTCGAGACCCATCTGGCCGAGCTGGTGGTGCTCGAGGTTGTGCTTACGGGTGTTGATCTCGTCCTCGAGGAGCTTCTCGGGGATCGGGACCTCGACCAGCTCGAGCAGCTTGTCCAGGACACGCTCCTGGGCCTGCGTGGCCTGGTCGTACTGCTTCATGTTGGCGAGGCGCTTGCGGCTGTCGGCGCGCAGCTCCTCCAGCGTGTCGAACTCCGACGCGAGCTGCGCGAAGTCGTCGTCCAGCTCGGGCAGCTCGCGCTTGGCGACCTGGGTGACCTTGACGGTGACCTCGGCCTCCTTGCCGGCCGCCGAACCGCCCTTGAGCTCGGAGGTGAAGGTGGTCTCGCCACCGGCCTCCAGGCCCTTCACGGCGTCGTCGATGCCTTCCAGCAGCTCACCGGAGCCGATGGTGTACGAGACACCGTCGGCCACGCCGTCCTCGAGGACCTCGCCGTCGACCTTGGCCTGCAGGTCGAGGGTGACCACGTCACCGTCTTCGGCGGCGCGCTCGACCGGGGAGGTGGAGGCGAAGCGCTCGCGCAGCTGCTCGACCGACTTCTCGACGTCCTCGTCGCTGACCTCGACGGCGTCGACCTCGACCTCGATGCCGGAGTAGTCCGGGATCTCGACGGTCGGACGGATGTCGACCTCGGCGGTGAAGTTCAGCGTCTCGCCGTCCTTCAGCTCCGTGATGTCGACCTCGGGCTGGCCGAGCGGGTTCAGCTCGGCCTCGTTGACCGCGTCGGTGTAGAACTTGGGAAGCGCGTCGTTGACCGCCTCCTCCAGAACCGCACCGCGGCCGAACCGCTGGTCGATGACCCGGGCCGGGATCTTGCCCTTGCGGAAGCCCTTCACCGTGACCTGCTGGTTGATCTTCTTGTACGCCGCGTCGAGGCTGTCCTTGAGCTCCTCGAAGGGCACCTCGACAGTGAGCCGAACCCGGGTCGGGTTCAGGGTCTCCACGGCGCTCTTCACGGTTCGGTCTCCTTGGTGGCTGACTTCTTGGGTTCTGCCGGAGCCAGAGCGGCATCCGGCAAATTTCGCCGCCCGGGAGACTTCAGACGCTGAGACACACGGGCGTGCAGCTTGCATAGTAACGGCAGCGACTACACGGCCCAAAAGGCGATCACTCGCACTCGTCCGGGACGATCGACCGAGGTGGTCGGGGTGGCGGGATTTGAACCCACGGCCTTCCGCTCCCAAAGCGGACGCGCTACCAAGCTGCGCCACACCCCGTCTGGTGCGACACGTAGGGTACATGCCGCCGGGCGTCACGGCCCTCCGGGTTTCCCGCGTGCCCCGCACGGTCCGGCACGGCCGGAAGGGGTGTGCGGTGAGGCGGGACGACCCGCTAGGATGCCTGCAGTGCCGCGGTCACCGACCTGCGGTGCGCTGTGCGGGCGTAGCTCAATGGTAGAGCCCTAGTCTTCCAAACTAGCTACGCGGGTTCGATTCCCGTCGCCCGCTCCGAGAGGCCTCCGGCCCGGTCCCGCCAAGGGACCGGGCCGGAGGCCTTCGTGCTGCCCGGACGCCTTCGCGCCGCCCGGAGGCGGCGGCCCGGCTAGAACTGGATCGAGTTGATCGTGTCCGCTATCGAGTTCAGGAACCGCTGGATGTCGTCGGCCATGCCGGTCGACGCCAGGAAGAAGCCGAAGAGGACCGCGACGATCGCCGGGCCCGCCTTGATGGACCCCCCTCGCAGCAACACCACCAGGATGATCGCCAACAGCAGCACCACTGACAGTGAAATGGCCACAACTGATCACACCCTAGGTCGGTCCCTCTCCCGGCCCGGGGGTGCGGCCGCGCACACCCCCGCCAGAACCATCGTGCCACCAACCGGGCCCCGCTATGCGGCAGGTGACACATCGTCCGGCCGGCTCCTGGGGTGTCGCAGTTCCCCGCGCACGCGGACGTACTCAACCATCGCACCTCGCACATGAATTCGACAGGGCACCCGTGCGGGGAATTCCAGCCACTTCGTTTCGATGCCCACACAACGCGTTCGCAGATAATTCGAATTGTCACGGGACACACATCGAGGGGCACATCACAGGGAGATCTCGCAGCCGTCAACGGGCCCCGTAAGCCCATTGAAGCGGACATTCCAGTGGAGTCGCCCGCCGGACTTATGCACTGTTTAGTCATGACGAGTCGTGACAAGTGGGGTGGTCCGGGGCCCCGTTCCGTGCGCGGCGCTGCTCGGGGGCGCAGGGCCGCCACGGGGTCACGGAGGTCGTGTTCCCCGAAATGCACAGGGCTCACGAGGCACTCGGGGATGCGAATACGGGAATGACGTCGGAGGTTTTACGGATTCCCGCGGAGAACGCTAGGGTGCCTCAGATGTTCTACGCTGCCCCGTCCCCCACCAGAGCAGCGAGGTCCTGTGACGACTCGCCGATTTCTCGGCGGGGGGTCGCATGACGAGCTCGCTGCGACCGCGCGACGGCCTGAAGACGCCGCTCCCGTCGGACCGGCAGCCGCAGCCGGACCGTCGGCGCGACGCGTTCTTCGACAACGCCAAGTACCTGGCGATCGTGCTGGTCGGTGTCGGTCACGCCTGGGGCCAGATCCTGGACGGGAACCGGACCGTGGAGACCCTGTACCGGGTCCTGTACACGTTCCACATGCCGGCGTTCATCATCATCTCCGGCTACTTCTCGCGCAGTTTCGATCTGAGTCCCCAGCGCGTCAAACGGCTGATCACCGGTGTCGCCGTCCCCTACGTCGTCTTCGAGGTCGCCTACGCGCTGCACCGCCGCCTCAGCGAGGACCCGGGCGCCGACATCAGCCTGCTGGACCCCACCTACCTGCTGTGGTTCCTGTGCGCGCTGTTCGTCTGGCGGCTGACCACCCCCGTCTGGAAGACGATCCGCCGGCCGCTGCCGGTCGCCCTGGGCATCGCCGCGCTGGCCTCCGTGACGCCCACGATCGGCAACGACCTGAACATGCAGCGGGTGCTGCAGTTCCTGCCGTGCTTCGTGCTGGGCCTGCTGCTGCGCCCCGAGCACTTCCGGCTGGTGCGGCGCCGCTCGGTGCGGATCATGTCCGTGCCGGTGGTCGCGGCCGCGGTGGTCGTCGCCTGGTGGTCGGTGCCGCGCATGGAGACCGGCTGGTTCTACCGCAACGCCGCGGTGCAGGACACGGGCGCCCCCTGGTGGACCGGGCCCGTCCTGACGCTCGCGCTCTTCGGCTGCTCGGTGGTGCTGTCCGCGTGCTTCTTCGCCTGGGTCCCCGGCCGCCGCATGTGGTTCACGGCCCTCGGCGCGGGCACGATCTTCGGCTACCTGCTGCACGGCTTCCTCGTGAAGGAGGGCACCTACGCCGGCTGGTTCTCCCATCCCGCGCTCGACCGGCCGCTCGGGGAGATCGGGCTCACCGTCCTCGGGGCCGCCGTCATCACCGTGCTGTGCACCAAGCCCGTCCAGCGGGTCCTGCGGTGCGTGGTGGAGCCGAGGATGGAGTGGGCCTTCCGGCGGGACCCGGGCGAGGCCGCCCGCGACCGTGAGCGGCGGGAGAAGCCCGAGGTGCGCGCGACACGCGAGGCGCACGAGGTGCGCGAGGCGCACGTGCCCAGCAGGGCCGGCGAGAAGGTCTC
Source organism: Streptomyces ambofaciens ATCC 23877 (assembly GCF_001267885.1). NCBI lineage: Bacteria > Bacillati > Actinomycetota > Actinomycetes > Kitasatosporales > Streptomycetaceae > Streptomyces > Streptomyces ambofaciens. The sequence goes on from NZ_CP012382.1 coordinate 2,807,115, forward strand.
CGTCTAGCGTCGGGCCGCCGGGTCGTCGTCCAGGCCGAGGAGTGCGCGCATCCGCGTGTACTTCTCGGTCAGGCGTGCGCGGGTGGCCTCGTCGAGCATCGCGAGCCGCGCCGGGTCGGCGTTGTGCGCCAGGTCGGCCTCCTTGACCAGGCGCGCGCCGGGCGTGGCGAGGATGCGCGCGGCGTACTCCTCGGGCGGCTCCCCCGCGCGCTTGGTGAGGGCGAGCACGATGTCCTTGGTACGCCGGCTCAACGCGGCCTCGCGCAGCCAGTTCTCGGACAGCGCGTCGTCCTCGACGGCGTCGTGCAGCCAGGCCGCCGCGATCTGCTCCTCGTCGCCGCCGCGCCGCCGGACGCCCTCGGCGACGGCCCGCAGGTGTTCGGCGTAGGGCCGTCCTGCCTTGTCGGTCTGTCCGGCGTGGGCGGCGCGGGCGGTGGCCTCGACCTCGGCCGTGGAGAGAGCCGGGGAGGGTTCGCCGGTGGGTGAGGGAGTGGGGGGCACGCCGTCCAGTGTGTCAGTCGGCCGTCGTCGGGGCCGCCGCCGTCGGGGCCACGGCTGTCTGGGCGGGCACGGCCGGGCTGTGGGCCGTCGCGCCCTCCCGGCAGATCAGCAGGAGCGCCCGGTCGTCGTTGACGTCCTTGGCGACCGCCTCGATCAGGTGCCAGGCGGCGCCGTGGAATCCGCCCGCGACATAGCGGTCGGCCTCGCCGGTGAGACGGTCGATGCCCTCGGCGATGTCGCGGTCGGAGGTCTCCACCAGACCGTCCGTGAACAGCATCAGCACGTCTCCGGGGCGCAGGGAGCCTTTCACGGGGTCGAACTGCGCCCCGTCGTACACGCCGAGCAGCGGTCCCTCGGCGGACTTCTCCTCCCAGCGGCCGGTGCCCGCGCTGAGCTGGAGACCCGGCGGATGTCCGGCGGAGTACAGCTCGTAGTCGCCGGAGTCGAGGTCGAGGACGAGGTGGATGGAGGTGGCGAAGCCCTCGTCCCAGTCCTGGCGGAGCAGGTAGCCGTTGGCGGCCGGGAGGAAGGCGTGCGGGGGGAGGCTGCCCAGCAGACCGCCGAAGGCGCCGGAGAGCAGCAGTGCGCGTGAGCCCGCGTCCATGCCCTTGCCGGAGACGTCGGTGAGGACCACCTCCAGGGTCCGGCCGCCGTTCGTGCGGGCCGCGACGACGAAGTCTCCGGAGAAGGACTGGCCGCCGGCCGGGCGCAGCGCCATCTCACGGTGCCAGCCCGAGGGCAGGCCCGGCAGCTTGCTCTGGACCCTGATGCGTTCGCGCAGGTCGAAGAGCATGGTGCCGCCGCGCCGCCAGGGCACGCCGACCCGGCTGCGGAACTGGGCGACCAGCAGCCCGAAGAAGCCGCACGCCGCGACGACCAGGACGACGCCGGGGGTGACCCGGGAGGGGCCCTCGGTGTACGGGCCCAGTTGCACCGACTCCACGATCAGCGCGGTGGCCGCCGCCGCGTACAGGCCGAGCAGGCTCGCCGGGCGCAGCAGCAGACCGCCCGCGACGATCGGCAGGACCAGCGCGGCCGGTGAGCACCACACGCTGTTCATCATCGTGGTGGCCGCGATCACGGGGATCATCAGCAGCAGCCCGGCCAGGGCGATCCAGTCCGAGCCGTCGCCGCGGAAGTAGTCGACGGCGGACCTGCGCATGCCGACGCGGGCCCGGTGCCACTGCTTCTTCCACCGGGCCGTGAACGTATCGGCCTCCGCGCGCCGCTGTCGTCCTGCTGCCATTAGTTCGGGACCCTATCCATCGGACCGGCCGCTTGGCACGGGAGGCCCCACTTGTCCCCCGTCCGAGGCCGGACTTCACAGTGAACTTCACGTACGGCCGTCGCGCCGCAACCTGGCGGAAATTGGTTCGACCGACCCGGGCGGCCCTGATACGCATGGGTTCCATGGGCGAGGACAGCGATGTGATGACCGAGCTGCGAGTGCTGCGGCAGGACGAGTGGAGCGAGTGGTACGGGACGCTGATCCGTGCCTTCGGCGGGGTGCCGGAGTCGGCGGAGGAGAAGGAGCTCTACGCGTCCCTGACCGAGGCCGACCGCTCCATCGGTCTCTGGGAGCGCGACCGGTGCGTCGGGACGGCCGGGGCGTTCGGTTTCCGGATGACCGTCCCGGGCGGGGCCGAGGTGCCCGCGGCGGGCGTGACGATGGTGAGCGTCGCCGCCACGCACCGGCGCCGGGGCCTGCTGACGACGATGATGCGCCGGCAGTTGGACGACGTACGGTCGTGGGGCGAACCGCTGGCCGTGCTGACGGCCTCCGAACCGGGGATCTACGGCCGGTTCGGGTACGGCGCCGCGACCTTCCAGATCAACGCGGAGATCGACACGGACCGGGTCCGGCTGTCCGTGCCGGACGACACGGATGACGTACGGCTGGAGTACGCGGCGCCCGCGGAGGTGCTCGACGCGTGCGAGGCGGTGTACGCGCGGCTGGTCCCCGGGCGGCCGGGGATGCTGGCGCGCCGGCCCGGCTGGGAGCGGGTCGGGCTGCTGGACCCGGAGAGCAAGCGCGAGGGGGCCTCTCCCCTGCAGTGCGTGGTGGCCCGGCGAGGCGGCGAGGTCACCGGGTACGCGCGGTTCCGGGTGCGGCCGGCGTGGGGGGACGAGGGTCCCAGGGGCACGGTGGCCCTGACCGACCTGGCCGGGCTGGACCCGGCGACCAGGGCGGCGCTGTGGCGCTTCCTGTTCGGCATCGACCTGACCTCCACGCTGGCCGTGGCGGGACGGCCGGTCGACGAGGAGTGGCAGTACCAGGTGTCGGACATCCGGCGGTGCCGTCCGGCGCTGCGGGACGCGTTGTACGTACGGCTGGTGGACGTGGCGGGGGCGCTGACGGCGCGGACCTACCTCGCGCCGGTGGACGTCGTGCTGGAGGTCGAGGACGCCTTCTGCCCCTGGAACGCCGGGCGTTGGCGGCTCAGCGGGGACGCGAAGGGGGCGACCTGCGAGCGTACGTCCGACGCGGCGGATCTCGCCCTGTCCGTACGGGAGTTGAGCGCGGCCTATCTCGGAGGCGTGAGCCTGGCCTCGCTGGGCGCGGCCGGCCGCGTGCGGGAGGTGCGGCCGGGCGCGCTGGCGGAGGCGTCGGTGGGGTTCGGCTCGGACGTCGCGCCGTGGCTGCCGCACGGCTTCTGACAACGGACCGCTCCGTCCGACGCCGGGCCACTGAGCCACGCCCGGCCACAAACCCGCCACGCCCGGCCCCGGGCCGCTACGTCCGGCGCTGCTCGCGCCCGCGGCTCGGCTTCTGCTGGCAGGTGGGGCACCAGAAGAGGTTGCGGGCGGCGAGGTCCGCGGTGCGGACGAGGTCGCCGCAGAGGTGGCAGGGCTGCTGCGCCCGGCGGTAGACGTAGACCTCGCCGCCGTGGTCGTCGACGCGGGGCGGGCGGCCCATGGCCTCGGGGGTGTGCTCGGGGCGGACGGTGTCGATGCGGTTGTTCCTGACGCCCTCGCGCATGAGGCCGGTCAGGTCGTGCCAGATCGCGTCCCACTCGGCGGGCGTGATGTCCCGGCCCGGGCGGTAGGGATCGATGCCGTGGCGGAAGAGGACCTCGGCGCGGTAGACGTTGCCGACGCCGGCGATGACCTTCTGGTCCATGAGCAGGGCGGCGACGGTGGTGCGGCTGCGGGAGACGCGGCGGTACGCGGCGCGGGGGTCGGCGTCCGGACGCAGGGGGTCGGGGCCGAGGCGGTCGTGTATCGCCTGCTTCTCCGGATCGGTGATCAGGGCACAGGTGGTGGGCCCCCGGAGGTCCACGTACGCGGTGTCGTCGGCGAGGCGCAGGCGGACGGTGTCGGTGGGCGGGGGCGCGGGGGCGCCACCGAAGGTGACCTTGCCGAAGAGGCCGAGGTGGATGTGGACCCAGTCGGCGTCCCGGAAGCCCAGGAAGAGGTGTTTGCCGTGGGCCTCGGTGCGGGTGAGGGCGGTGCCGGTGAGGAGGGCGGCGGCGTCGGAGAACTTGCCCTGCGGGCTGGTGACGCGCACGGCCCTGCCCGCGAAGGCGGCGGCGTAGTCCTGCGCCAGCCGGTGGATCGTGTGGCCTTCCGGCACGGAGTCGTCCTTCCTGCGTCACCCCGGGGCTCCGCGGCCCGGGCTGCCCCCTGGGGCCCACCCGCTCGGCTCGCCGGGGCGGCCGTGCACCGGGGCTCCGCCCCGCCACCCGGCGGGGTCTCCCACCCCTCGTACCCCTGGAAAGGGTGCCCGCCCGTGCGGCCCGGCCGGCCGGAAGCCGGTCCCGCGCCGCGCGGACGGAGCGTGGGGTTACTGCTGCGGGTGGTGGGCCGGGACGGGCGGGAGGTCGCCGGTCGTCTCGTAGGAGGTGAGCATGTCGATGCGGCGGATGTGGCGCTCGTCGCCGGAGAACGGTGTGGCGAGGAAGGTCTCGACGAACTTCGTCGCCTCCTCCTGGGTGTGCATCCGGGCACCGACGGCCACGACGTTGGCGTCGTTGTGCTGCCGGCCCAGGGCCGCCGTCTCCTCGCTCCAGGCCAGCGCCGCGCGCACGCCCTTCACCTTGTTCGCCGCGATCTGCTCACCGTTTCCGGAGCCGCCGATCACGATGCCGAGGGCGTCGGAGTCCGCGGCCGTCCGCTCCGCGGCGCGGAGGCAGAAGGGCGGGTAGTCGTCCTGGGCGTCGTAGAGGTGCGGGCCGCAGTCGACGGGCTCGTGGCCCGCCGCCTTGAGCCACTCGACGAGGTGGTTCTTGAGTTCGTAGCCCGCATGGTCGGAGCCGAGATACACGCGCATGGATCGAGTGTGACACGCGCCCCGCGGGGCAGCAGCGTCGGGTGTCGGGTCTGAAAAGGCCAGGTGAAACAATGGAAGCTCAGGGAAATCTCAAGTAACGATCCGGAATCAAAGGTTCCCGAATTCGTTCACCTCCGTTTCACTGGTCCGGCTCGTACACCGCTCGTACGGGAAACTGCTCGACCGGCGCAAAGGAAAACCACCCCATGACTTCGCAGCCGACCCTGACCAAGGCCGAGGAAGGCCCCGACAGCCCCGGAGACCCCGGGACCGGGCTCCAGGCCGGACTCAAGAACCGCCACCTCTCGATGATCGCCATTGGCGGTGTCATCGGGGCCGGGCTGTTCGTGGGTTCCAGTTCCGGTATCGCCACCGCCGGGCCCGGCATTCTTCTTTCGTACGCCCTCGTCGGCACCCTCGTGGTGCTGGTGATGCGGATGCTCGGCGAGATGTCCGCCGCCAACCCGACCTCGGGTTCCTTCTCCGCGCACGCCGACCGGGCACTCGGGCCCTGGGCCGGGTTCTCCATCGGCTGGCTCTACTGGTTCTTCTGGGTCGTCGTGCTGGCGGTGGAGGCGACCGCCGGCGCCAAGATCCTCGAAGGATGGATACCGGCCGTGCCCCAGTGGGGCTGGGCCCTGATCGTGATGGTCGTGCTGACCGCCACCAACCTGGTCTCGGTCGGCTCCTACGGCGAGTTCGAGTTCTGGTTCGCCGGGATCAAGGTCGTCGCGATCGCCGCGTTCATCGTCGTCGGCGGGCTGGCCGTCTTCGGGCTGCTGCCGGGCGTCGACAGCGAGCAGGCGGGGCTGGCCAACCTGACGGAGCACGGCGGCTTCCTGCCGCACGGGGCGGGGGCGATCCTGACCGGCGTGCTGCTCGTGGTCTTCTCCTTCATGGGCAGCGAGATCCCCACCCTGGCCGCCGGCGAGTCCGAGGACCCGCAGCGGGCCGTCACCAAGGCGACCAACAGCATCATCTGGCGTATCGCCGTCTTCTACCTGGGCTCCATCTTCGTCGTGGTCGCCCTGCTGCCCTGGGACTCGCAGTCGATCATCGACAAGGGTTCGTACGTGGCCGCGCTGGACTCGCTCGGCATCGCCAACGCCGGCCAGATCATGAACTTCATCGTGCTGACGTCCGTGCTCTCCTGCCTGAACTCCGGGCTCTACACGGCCTCCCGCATGGCCTTCTCGCTCGGTCAGCGGGGCGACGCCCCGAAGGCCTTCGCCCGGACCACGCGGCGCGGTGTGCCGCGGACGGCGATCCTCGTCTCCGTGGTGTTCGGTTTCGTCGCCGTGTTCTTCAACTACGAGTTCCCGGACTCCGTCTTCCTGTTCCTCGTCAACTCCTCCGGGGCCGTGGCGCTCTTCGTGTGGCTGGTGATCTGCTTCTCGCAGCTGCGGATGCGGAAGATCATCCAGGCGGAGGCACCGGAGCGGCTGGTGGTGCGGATGTGGCTGTTCCCGTACCTGACCTGGGCGGCCGCCGGCGTCATCGTCTTCGTCCTCGGCTACATGCTGACCGACACCGAGCACAACGGGCGCACGACCGTGCTGCTGTCGCTGCTCGTCGCGGCGCTCGTGCTCGCCGTCGCCTTCGTCAAGCAGAGGCTGGGCGCGCGCAAGGCCGTCGCCGACAGGAGCTGACGGCAGCGGAACACCGAGAGGGGCCGGCCGGATCGCGATGCGATCCGGCCGGCCCCTCTTCCGTACGGCCGTCGCGTCTACCGCTTGCCGACCAGCTTCCAGGCGGTGGGCACCAGGCCCATCGCCAGGGCGGCCTTCAGCCCGTCGCCAAGCAGGAAGGGGGTGAGGCCGGCCGCGATCGCGGCGGTCAGGGACATGTCCGCGGCGAGGGCCAGGTACGGGACGCCGACGGCGTAGATGATCGCCTCGCCGACCAGCATCGTGCCGGCCATGCGCAGCATCGAGCGGTCGGCACCGCGACGGGCCAGCGCTCCTACGACGGTGGCGGCGAGCAGCATGCCGAAGACGTAGCCGAGGGACGGGGCGCCGGTGCCGGAGCCGCCCTCCGCGAACCACGGCACGCCCGCCATGCCGACCAGCGCGTACAGGGCGAGCGAGAGCAGGCCGCGGCGCGCGCCGAGCGAGGTGCCGACGAGCAGGGCGGCGAAGGTCTGACCGGTCACCGGGACCGGGGAGCCCGGCACGGGGACCGCGATCTGGGCCGCGAGGCCGGTGAGCACGGCACCGCCGGCCACGAGGGCGACATCCCGGACTCGGGAGGAGGGGACGAGGTCGGCGAGGACCTGCCCGGAGCGGGAGGGGACGGCAGCGGTGCTCATGGGGACTCCGCGATGGTGTGGACATGTCGGGACTCCGCGACGCTATCCCAGCGTGGTCGGGCCGATCACCAGCAGTGCTCGACAAAGGCCTGCTCGGGAGCTTGGTGGGCTCCCGACAAAGGGCGCCGGATACACCTCGTTCGGGGTGACACCGGTCACCGAGTCGGGGAGGCGAGCGTCACCCGCACCACACGGGCCCCGCAACCGCACCGCACCGCACCGCACCGCACCGCACCGCACCGCACCCGGAAGCGGAACATCGCATTCGGACGCTCACGTTCCGTATCGGGATCGTCCGCATCGTGGGCAACCGGTGTCGCCGACCGGCTCGACGCCGGAGACTGTGGGCGTTTTTTCCCTGCCCCCCACGCATTGGACGAGCCGCTCCATGTCCAACAGCACCACCGAGGCGCCGGCGCAGACCGACGGCGCCTCGCTCTCCCACGGCCTCAAGCAGCGCCACCTGTCGATGATCGCCCTCGGCGGTGTGATCGGTGCCGGGCTGTTCGTCGGCTCCGGGGCCGGCATCGCCGCCGCCGGGCCGTCGATCGTCGTCGCCTACACCCTCTCCGGTCTCCTCGTAATGCTGGTGATGCGGATGCTGGGCGAGATGTCGGCCGCGTATCCGTCCTCGGGTTCCTTCTCCGCGCACGCCGAGCGGGCGATCGGGCCGTGGGCCGGCTTCACCGCGGGCTGGGCCTTCTGGGTGCTGCTGTGCACGGCCGTGGGGCTCGAGGGCATCGGCGCGGCGCAGATCGTCCACGGCTGGCTGCCGGGCACGCCCGAGTGGGCCTGGGTGGCCCTGTTCATGGTGGTGTTCTGCGGGACGAACCTGGCCGCGGTGAAGAACTTCGGCGAGTTCGAGTTCTGGTTCGCCGCCCTGAAGGTCGGCGCGATCTCGCTGTTCCTCGTCCTCGGCGTGCTGGCGATCGCCGGCGTCCTGCCGGGCACCGACTCCCCCGGCACCTCGCACCTGAGCGACTTCCTGCCGAACGGCGGCAACGGCCTGATCATCGGTCTGCTCGCCTCGGTGTTCGCCTACGGCGGCCTGGAGACGGTGACCATCGCGGCGGCCGAGTCGGAGAACCCGGTGAAGGGCGTGGCGAGCGCCGTACGGACGGCGATGTGGCGCATCGCGCTGTTCTACATCGGCTCGATGGCGGTCATCGTCACCCTGGTGCCCTGGGACTCCACGGAGGTCGTGGAGAAGGGCCCGTACGTCGCCGCCCTCGACGAACTGGGCATCCCGGGCGCCGGTCAGCTCATGAACGTCGTCGTGCTGGTCGCGCTGCTGAGCGCGATGAACGCCAACATCTACGGCGCCTCGCGCATCGGCTACTCGCTGGTCGAACGCGGCCAGGGCCCGAAGGCGCTGGGCCGGGTGTCGGGCGGGGTGCCGCGGGTCGCGGTGCTCGTCTCCTCCCTCTTCGGCTTCGGCTGCGTACTGCTCAGCTACTGGCGGCCCGACGACGTCTTCGCCTGGCTGCTGAACATGATCGGCGCGGTGATCCTGGTCGTCTGGATCTTCATCGCCGTCTCCCAGCTGCGGCTGCGCCGCCGCCTGGAGCGGGAGGCGCCCGAGAAGCTGGTCGTGCGCATGTGGGGCTTCCCGTGGCTGACGTGGGTGGCGCTGGCGGGCATGGTCGCGGTGTTCGTGCTGATGGCCCGCGAGCCGGACACACGGGTGCAGCTGTACTCGACGGGCGCCATGACGCTGGCCCTGGCGGCCGCCGGCTACGCCTGGCAGCGGCGGCGGGCGCGCGCCTAGCCGCCGCCCGGAGCACTTCGAGGGCCCTCGCACGGAGACGATCCGCGCGGGGGCCCTCTTCGCGTGCCACGGCACGCCCGTACGCCCCCGCGACCCGCCGTCCGCGGCTTCTTGCTGCTAGCGTGCACTTGCAAGCCTTTTGCAATAAGAGGTCGGAGGGGATCCGCCATGTCCGTCTACACGCTTCCTGAACTGCCGTACGACTACTCCGCGCTGGCCCCCGTGATCAGCCCCGAGATCATCGAGCTGCACCACGACAAGCACCACGCGGCCTATGTGAAGGGCGCCAACGACACGCTGGAGCAGCTCGCGGAGGCGCGGGACAAGGAGTCCTGGGGCTCGGTCAACGGCCTGGAGAAGAACCTGGCCTTCCACCTCTCCGGGCACATCCTGCACTCGATCTACTGGCACAACATGACCGGTGACGGCGGCGGCGAACCGCTGGAGAAGGACGGCGTGGGCGAGCTCGCCGACGCGATCGCCGAGTCGTTCGGATCCTTCGCCGGCTTCAAGGCCCAGCTCACCAAGGCCGCCGCGACCACCCAGGGCTCCGGCTGGGGCGTGCTGGCGTACGAGCCGCTGAGCGGCCGGCTGATCGTCGAGCAGGTCTACGACCACCAGGGCAACGTCGGGCAGGGTGCCACCCCGATCCTGGTCTTCGACGCCTGGGAGCACGCCTTCTACCTCCAGTACAAGAACCAGAAGGTCGACTTCATCGAGGCGATGTGGGCCGTCGTCAACTGGCAGGACGTGGCGAAGCGCTACGAGGCCGCGACCTCCCGTACGAACACGCTGCTGCTGGCGCCGTGAGCGCCTGACCGCCCGAGTCGTCCTGCCTCGTGATCGTCTTCTCACCCTTCACGGCGGCAGGCGGAATGAGGGAGGCCCCCGCGAGGACCTGACTCGCGGGGGCCTCCTGCGTGCGCGGGCGGCGGGTCAGGGCTTGCGGGCGACCCCGCCGTGCTGGCCGACGGGGCGGGGCCCGGTGCCGTCCGGGGACGGGTCCGGGCGCCACAGCGGGACGGAGACCACGCCGGGGTCGACCAGGTCGAGCCCTTCGAAGTACGCCTCGATCTGCTCCACCGGGCGCAGGAAGTACGGCACGGCACCGGTCTCGTTGTAGCCGTCCTGGGCCGCCTCGTAGTCCGGGTCGGTGCCGCGCGAGCCGTCGTTGACGCACAGGTGACTGCCCGGGGGCAGGCCGGCCATCAGGCGGCGGACCAGGTCGCGGGCCCGGTCGTGGTCGGCGACGTGGCCGAGGATGCCGCTGAGGATCAGGGCGGTGGGCCGGGTCAGGTCGAGGGTCCGCGCGGCCGCTTCGAGGACGGCCTCGGGCTCGAAGAGGCTCATGTCCTCGTACGCCGTCGCCCCCTCGGCGCTGGAGGTGAGCAGCGCCCGGGCGTGCGCGAGGACCAGCGGGTCGTTGTCGACGTAGACGATCCGCGACTCGGGGGCGTGCCGCTGGGCGACCTCGTGCGTGTTGTCCACGGTCGGCAGCCCGGTCCCGACGTCCAGGAACTGGCGTACACCCGCCTCCAGCACCAGGTACCGGATGCTGCGGCCGAGGAAGGCGCGGCTGCTGCGGGCGATGGTGACGATGCCGGGGAAGACGGCGGTGTAGGCGTCGCCGGCCGCCTCGTCCACGGGGTAGTTGTCCTTGCCGCCCAACCAGTAGTTCCAGATCCTGGCCGAGTGGGGCACAGAGGTGTCGATCTCCGTCATGGGGTGGGACTCGCCTCCAGCACTTGGGGTGCGTCCATGGTCCTACGGGAGGCGAGCCGACGGGAACAGGTGACCGCCCTCGCACGGAGGGTTCCCGGACGAAGGGGTCGCGGGCCACAGTGGCCCGCATGGGTCTTCCGATCAGGCGGTGCCCCAACTGCGGGGACACGGACCAGGCGTTCCGGCCGCTCGACGACGCGGAGCGGGCGTACGCCCTGGGCCAGGTGCCCAGGGCCGACCTGGGCACCTACCGGCGCTGCGCCCGTGCGGGGTGCGTGCGCGTGCAGTCCTACTTCAACTGGAGGTCCGGGTTCGATCTGCCGGACTCCTTCCGGCCTACAGGTTGCTGAAGTCCGGCCCCTGGGTGCGGGTGCGCTTGATCTCGTAGAAGCCCGGGACGGAGGCGACGGCCAGGGTGCCGTCCCAGAGCCTGGCGGCGTCCTCGCCCTTCGGCGCCGGGGTGACGACCGGGCCGAAGAAGGCGATCTGCCCGCCGTCGGCGCCGGGGACCGCGATGACCGGGGTGCCGACCTCCTGGCCGACCTTGTCGATGCCCTCCTGGTGGGAGGCGCGCAGCTGCGGCTCGTACGGGGTGGAGTCCCAGTGGTCCATGAGGGACTCGGGCAGGCCGACGTCCTTCAGGGCGGCGGCGACCGTCTCCTTCTCCGGGCCCTCGCCCTGGTTGTGGAAGCGGGTGCCGAGCGCCGTGTAGAGGTCGCCGAGCACCTCGGCGCCGTGCTCCTCCTGGGCGGCGATGACGACCCGGACCGGGCCCCAGGCCTTGGTCTCGAGCATCTCGCGGTACTCCTCGGGCAGCTCGTCGAGCTTGTCCTCGTTCAGGACGGCGAGGCTCATCACGTGCCAGCACGTCTCGATGTCCCTGAGCTTCTCCACCTCCAGCACCCAGCGGGAGGTCATCCAGGCCCACGGGCACAGCGGGTCGAACCAGAAGTCGACGGGAGTCTTCTCCGACATGTCTCTCCTCAGGAGGTGGCGCAACCGAGCTTTTCTCCAGGCAACCCGCCCGGTCGCGCGGCCATTCCCGGCTGCCGCGTGTCAGGGCCACATGGCAGGATCGGTGCTGTCCGCATACTGAACACCACCCGAGGGAGTGCCGCCCGTGCCCGGTGAGAATCTGTCCCGCGACGAGGCCCGGGAGCGGGCCGCCCTGCTCCGCGTCGACGGGTACGACGTGTCCCTCGACGTGCGCTCGGCCGCCGGCGCCGCGGAGGGCGAGGGTCCGCGCACCTTCCGGTCCGTGACCACGATCCGCTTCCGCTGCAACGAGCCGGGCGCGAGCAGCTTCGCCGACCTGATCGCACCGAGCGTGACCGCCGTGTCCCTCAACGGCCGCGACCTCGACCCGAGCGAGGTCTTCGACGGCACCCGGATCGTCCTGGAGGACCTGGCCGCCGACAACGAGCTGGTCGTCGACGCGCAGTGCGCGTACTCCCGCACCGGCGAGGGCCTGCACCGCTTCGTCGACCCCGAGGACGGCGAGGTGTACCTGTACACCCAGTACGAGCCGGCCGACTCCCGCCGGGTCTTCGCGAACTTCGAGCAGCCGGACCTGAAGGCTCCCTTCCGCTTCGAGGTGCGGGCGCCCGAGGAGTGGACGGTGTGGAGCAACGGCACCGGGGAACGCGCCGACGGCGTCTGGCGGTTCGCGGAGACGAAGCCGATCTCGACGTACATCACCTGTGTCGTGGCGGGCCCGTACCACTACGTCACGGACTCCTACGAGCGGACCCTGGAGGACGGCACGCGGCTGGAGATCCCGCTCGGCGCCCTGTGCCGCAAGGGGCTGGCCCCCCACTTCGACGCCGACGACGTCTTCCTGGTCACCAAGCAGGGCCTGGACTTCTTCCACGACCACTTCGACTACCCGTACCCCTTCGGCAAGTACGACCAGGCGTTCGTGCCCGAGTACAACCTCGGCGCGATGGAGAACCCGGGGCTGGTGACCTTCCGGGAGGAGTTCATCTTCCGGGGCAAGGTCACCCAGGCGTCCTACGAGGGCCGCGCCAACGTGATCCTCCACGAGATGGCGCACATGTGGTTCGGCGACCTGGTCACCATGGAGTGGTGGGACGACCTGTGGCTCAAGGAGTCCTTCGCCGACTTCATGGGCGCCTTCTCGCTGGTGGGCGCGACCCGCTTCACCGACGGCTGGATCACCTTCGCCAACCGCCGCAAGGCCTGGGCCTACCGCGCCGACCAGCTGCCCTCCACGCACCCGGTCACCGCCGACATCCGCGACCTCCAGGACGCCAAGCTCAACTTCGACGGCATCACGTACGCGAAGGGCGCCTCCGTACTGAAGCAGCTGGTGGCGTACGTCGGGCAGGACGCCTTCCTGGAGGGCGCCCGGCGCTACTTCAAGCGGCACGCGTACGGCAACACGCGCCTCGGCGACCTGCTGTCGGTGCTGGAGGAGACCAGCGGGCGGGACATGGCGGCCTGGGCGCGCTCCTGGCTGCAGACGGCGGGCGTCAACTCGCTGACCCCGCAGGTGCTGCTGAGCCCCGGGGGGCGGGTGGACGAGCTGGCGGTGGTCCAGGAGGCCGCCGAGTCCCACCCCGAGCTGCGTCCGCACCGCGTGGCGGTGGGCCTGTACCGGCGCACCGGCGAGGGCGCCCTGGAGCGCTACGCGCGCGCCGAGGTGGACGTCGACGGGCCCCGCACGGTGGTGGCGGAGCTGGCCGGGGCCGAGGCGCCCGAGCTGGTCCTGGTCAACGACGACGACCTGACGTACTGCAAGACCCGCTTCGACGAGACCTCGCTGGCGACGCTGCGCGAGCACCTGGGCGCGCTGACCGACCCGTTGGCCCGCGCCCTGTGCTGGTCGGCGCTGTGGAACATGACGCGGGACGCGCTGCTGCCGGCGCGGGACTTCGTGGGGCTGGTGCTGCGCTTCGCGGGGCGCGAGTCGGACATCGGGGTCCTGCAGATGCTGCACGCCTGGGCGAACTCGGCGCTCGTGCACTACGCGGCCCCCGAGTGGCGGGAGACCGGCGGGCGGCTGCTCGGCGAGGGCGCGCTGCGGGAGCTGCGGGACGCCGCGCCGGGTGGCGAGCAGCAGCTGGCGTGGGCGCGGTTCTTCGCCGCGGTGGCCGGTGACGAGGCCGGCCTGCGGCTGCTGCGCGGGCTGCTGGACGGGACCGAGAAGGTCGACGGCCTGGACGTGGACCAGGAGCTGCGCTGGGCGTTCCTGCAGCCGCTCGCCGCGCACGGCCACGCCGACGAGGGCGTGCTCGCCGCCGAGCTGGCCCGGGACGACACCGCCTCCGGCAAGCGGCACCAGGTGCGCTGCCTGGCGGCCCGTCCGTCGGCGGCGGTGAAGGCACAGGCCTGGGCGCAGGTCGTGGAGTCGGACGCGCTGTCGAACGCGCTGGTGGAGGCGACCATCGCGGGCTTCGCGCAGTCCTCGCAGCGGGAACTGGTCGCGCCGTACGCCGAGAAGTACTTCGCGGCGATCGAGCGGGTCTGGGCCGAGCGGTCCATCCAGATCGGGATGGACGTGGTGCGGGGCCTGTTCCCGTCCCTGCGGGACTCCCAGGACACCCTCGACGCGACGGACGCCTGGCTGTCCGCGCACGAGGACGCCGCGCCCGCGCTGCGCCGGCTGGTGCTGGAGGCGCGGGACGACCTGGCGCGGGCTCTGCGGGGCCAGGCGTGCGACGCGGCGGCGGGCCGCTGAGCGCCTGACCCGGGGCCGGCGGTCCGGGGCCGCCCCTTCGGGGCCGATCTTTGGCCAATGATTGGGCTCTCCGTCATCGTTACGGAATTCGATCGACAGCAGCCGTAACCCCTGGGCCGCACGGCGACGGACCAGGGGTTTTCGGCATCCGAACACCCGTCCTTTAGGGCGGGCTTGTCCGGATTGCGCGATGGCCTTGTAACAGCGGTTAAGGGACGGACCGGGTGCGGGAAGGCCCCGGTCATGACGCACAACACCCCGCTCTCCCCCCGCCCGCTCCACCACCTCGCCGACGGCCGGCGCCGCCTGATGACGGCCGCTCAGTTGCGCGCGCACGGTGTCTCCGCCGCCGAGACCGACGAGCAGTGCCGTCCCGGCGGTCCGTGGCAGCGGCTCCTGCCCAACGTCGTCCTGCTCCACCCGGGCCCGCCGACCAGCGAGGAGCGCCTGCACGCGGTGCTGATGTACGCGGCCCGGGAGCGGACCGCCGCGGACGGCGGCGCCCCCGCCGGCGCCCCCGCCGGCGTCCCCGCCTCCGTGCCGGTGCAGCCGGGCGGGGACAAGCGGCCCGTCCTCGCCTACGCGGAGGCGATGATCACGGGCCTGGCCGGGCTGACGCTGCACGGTTTCCGCGCCGCTCCCCCGCTGCCGTCCCTGGACGCCATCGACGTCCTGGTGCCGAGGCTGCGCCGGCTGCGCACGACGGGCTGCGCACGCATCGTCCGGACGACGGCGCTGCCCACCGCCGTACAGGTCACCGGAGTGCCGGTGGCACCGGTGGCGCGGGCACTGGCCGACGCGGTGGCGGGACTGTCGGACGCGGGCGTCGTCCGCCGGCTGATGACCGAGGCGGTGCGCGGCGGGCACTGCGAACCGGCGGCGGTGGTACGGGAGCTGAACCGGGCCCGGCTGCTCAGCCGCCCGCACGTGGTGGACGCCGTCGACTCGCTGGTCGCCGAGGGGCGGGCCCTCGCGGAGCAGCGCCTGTACCGGATGGTGCGCGAGCACGGTCTGCCGGAACCGGCCTGGAACGTCGACCTGCGTCTGCCCGGCGGTCCCCACCTCGGCGGGGTGGACGCCTACTGGCCCGAGCACTCGGTGGCGCTGGAGCTGGACACCCGCGCCCACCGGCAGCAGGACGACGACGCGCTGTGGGCCGAACACGCCCGCAAGCGCGAGCACCTGGAACGGCTGGGCGTCACGGTGGTGCACCTGACGCCGCGCAAGCTGCGGGACTGCCCGGAGCACCAGGCGACCGTCGTGCGTACCGCGTTGATGGCGGCCGCGGACAGGGAACCCGCCGCGTACGTCGTGGTGCTGCCCCGGTAGTGACGGACCGGGGCGGTCACCAGGAGGGGAGAGGAGGGGCCGCCGGTATCCCGGTGGCCCCTCCTCGTGAACGGGGCCGGTGGGAGCGGGACCTGACGGCCCGCGGGAATGTCACGGCCCACCCCTTACGTCCCCGGTGGCGTATGGCGGAAGTACGCCATGACTTCGCCCCGTCCCGGACAACTCTCCCCAAACAGTGATCCCTTGCGTAAAGCTGAGCGGTCGTCCGGGATCGTATTCCGGACTGCCCGCGGCCAGCACCGATCGGCCCCGGTCGTCCACGCACGTTCCTTTACCTACAAGGGATGCCGATGACCCACACCCCCCAGCGCGAACCGATACCGGGCGCGAGACGCGCGGCCCGCCTGACCGTGGCCACGGGCCTCGTCGCCGCGCTCTGTGCCGTCGGACCGGTACCCGTGGCCCTCGCCGCCGACGGTCCCGGCACCGCCCCGCCGGCCGACGCCTCCGTCAAGAGCGCCCACGACAAGCTCGGTTCCGCCGACGCCGACCTGCTCGCCGAGGCGAAGGCCGCCGGTACGAAGCACGTCACGATGATGGTGGCCACCGCGCCGGGCCGGACCGAGCAGGTGGCGGAGGAACTCGACGCGGTCGGCGGCGGGTCCGTCGGACGCACGTACGACGAGCTGGGCTACGTCCGCGCCACCGTGCCCACCGCGAAGGCCGACTCGGCCATCGCCGCCGCCGCGAAGCTCTCCTCCGTGCAGGGCATCGACCTGCGCGACGAGATCCCGCTGGACGACCCGACACCGAGCGCGGACACCGCGAAGGGCGCCTCGCACCAGGGCCGCTCCTACCCCGCGCCGGACCGCCGGACCCCCGCCGAGAACCCGTACAACCCGTCCTTCGAGACGGGCGCCGTCGACTTCGTGAAGAAGTACCCGAAGGCGGACGGCCGCGGGGTCACCATCGGCGTCCTCGACTCGGGCGTCGACCTCGCCCACCCGGCGCTCCAGAAGACCACCACCGGCGAGCGCAAGATCGTCGACTGGGTCACCGCGACCGACCCGGTCGTCGACGGCGACCGGACCTGGCGCCCGATGGACACCGCCGTCTCGGGACCGGTCTTCACCTACGGCGGCAAAACCTGGACGGCCCCGGCCGGCTCTTACCGGGTCAGCACCTTCCTGGAGTCGTACACCACCGGCGGTGACGCCGCGGGCGACGCCAACCGGGACGGCGACACCACCGACTCCTGGGGCGTCCTCTACGACAAGGCGGCCGGCACCGTCCGCGTCGACCTGAACAACAACGGCGACTTCGCCGACGACACCCCCATGAAGCCGTACAAGGACGGTTTCCAGGTCGGGTACTTCGGCACCGACGACCCGAAGACGGACGTGGCCGAGCGCCAGCCCTTCGTCGTCGAGATCCGCGAGGACGTCGTCCGCAACGCGGCCGGCGACAAGGCCGACTTCGTCAACATCGGCGTCATCGAGGGCTCGCACGGCTCGCACGTGGCCGGCCTCACCGCCGCCAACGGCCTGTTCGGCGGCCGGATGGACGGTGCGGCCCCGGGCGCGAAGGTCGTGTCCTCGCGCGCCTGCACCTGGAGCGGCGGCTGCACCAACGTCGCGCTCACCGAGGGCATGATCGACCTCGTGGTCAACCGGGGCGTCGACATCGTCAACATGTCGATCGGCGGTCTGCCCGCGCTCAACGACGGCAACAACGCGCGCGCCACGCTGTACACGCGCCTCATCGACACCTACGGCGTCCAGCTGGTGATCTCCGCGGGCAACTCCGGCCCCGGCGCCAACACCATCGGCGACCCGTCCCTCGCCGACAAGGTGATCTCCGTCGGCGCCTCCGTCTCCCGTGAGACCTGGGCCGCCAACTACGGCTCCGCGGTGAGCAAGAAGTACGCGATGATGCCGTTCTCCTCGCGCGGCCCGCGTGAGGACGGCGGCTTCACGCCGACGCTCACCGCGCCCGGCGCCGCGGTGAACACCATCCAGACCTGGATGCCCGGCGCGCCGGTCCCCGAGGCGGGCTACGACCTCCCGGCCGGCTACGGCATGCTCCAGGGCACCTCGATGGCGTCCCCGCAGGCCGCCGGCGCCTCCGCGCTGCTGCTGTCGGCCGCGAAGCAGGCGGGCGTCGACCTCACCCCGGCGAAGCTGCGCACGGCGCTGACCTCCACCGCCGACCGCATCGAGGGCGCGCAGGCCTACGAGCAGGGCGCGGGCCTGATCAACGTCCCCGACGCCTGGCGCGCGATCCGCGAGGGCGCGACCGCCCACGAGTACACGGTCGAGGCGCCGGTCGACACCGCGATCGACCAGTTCCTGAAGACCCCCGGCCGCGGCACCGGCCTCTACGACCGTGAGGGCGGCCTGAAGGCCGGGGAGAAGAAGACGTACGAGATCACGCTCACCCGTACCTCCGGCGCCGACCGGGCGATCCGGCACGAGCTGCACTTCGAGAACAACGCCGGGCGCACCTTCCGGATCGTCGGCTCGGACGAGGTGAGGCTGCCGCTGAACGAGCCGGTGACCGTCCGGGTGGAGGCGCAGCCGCGCTCGCAGGGCATCAAGAGCGCGGTCCTCGAGGTCGACGACCCGCGCACCGAGGGCACCGACAAGCTGGTCCTGGCCACGGTCGTGGCCTCGGCCCCGCTCGCGTACGACTTCTCCGCCGGGGACTCCGTGCAGCGCAACAGCACCGAGTCGTACTTCGTGACCGTCCCCGAGGGCGCGAAGGCGCTCGAAGTGGCGATGAGCGGACTGGAGAGCGGCAGCCAGACCCGGTTCATCGCCCTCCACCCGTACGGCGTCCCGGTCGACAACACCTCCACGCCGTACTGCTACAACAACTACCTCGACGGCAACGGCTGCCGGCCCGACGTGCGCGCGTACGCCGACCCGCAGCCCGGCGTCTGGGAGATCGAGGTCGAGTCGCGGCGCACCTCACCGCTGCTGGACAACCCGTACGAGCTGGACGTCGCCGTCCTCGGCGCCGGCTTCGAGCCGGAGGTCGTGACCGTGCCCGAGGCGAAGGCCGGCACCCCGGCCGACGCCTCCTGGAAGGTGACGAACCGGTACGCCCCGATCGAGGGCAGGCTGACCGGCGGGCCGCTGGGCTCGGCCGAGACGACCCGTCCGACGATCCGGCAGGGTGAGAAGCGGACCTCCACGGTCCAGGTGCCCGAGGGTGCCGAGTCGCTGGACGTGGCCATCGGCGGCGTCTCCGACGCCGCCTCCGACCTGGACCTGACGGTCTACGACAAGGACGGCGCCGTCGTCGGCCAGTCCGCCGACGGCGACTCGGAGGAGTCGGTCTCCCTGCCGAAGCCGGCCGCCGGCGCCTACACCGTCGAGGTCATCGGCTACGCGGTGCCGTCGGGCACCACGGAGTACGACTACCGGGACGTGTACTTCGCCGCGTCCCTCGGCTCGGTCGCGGTGGACGGCTCGGCGCCGGTGAAGCTCGGTACGGGCGCCTCGGCGACGGTCACCGGCAGCGTCACGGCGCTGGCCGCGGCCCCCGAGGGCCGTGAGTTCTTCGGCCGGGTCCAGCTGGTGAACGCCCACGGCACCGCCGCGGGCCTCGGCAGCGTGCGGATCGGGAAGGTCGTGCCGTAGTCCGGTGCGGCACCGGGAAGGGCGGGCGCTCCGCGGGGCGCCCGCCCTTTCCGCGTCCCCGGGGCCGGCGGGCTCAGTCGCAGGTGAGGGTGCGGGACTCGGGCAGGGACGCGGTGATCCGGGCGCGTTCGACGGCGACGGCCTCCTCGCCGATGATCACGGCGTCCGGGGTGTCGCCGTACCGGGGGATGCCGATCAGCGCGTGGTCACCGGCCGCCAGCCGGGCGGTGGTGTCCTCCAGGACGAACGTCATCGGCCCGTCCGCCGGGCCCTCCGGCTTGTAGGAGCGGGTCACGTCGAGGGTGATCCCGTGGCTTCCGGCCGCCGGCAGCGGCTCGGCGCCGGTCACCGTGCCCTCGGCCACCACCCGGGCGCAGGCCAGGTAGCGCGGGCTGCCGAAGGCGACCCCCGCCTCGGCGGAACCCGCCCGCTTGTCGTCGGCGACGGCGCTGTCGCCCGCCGCGTCGGCCCCGCCGCCGCTGCCCTGCGCCACCAGCCACCCCAGTCCCGTGAGCACCGTGCCGGCGCAGGCCACCGCCAGGGCGCCGAGTGCGAGGGCGAAGGGGCGGCGCGGGGAGCGGCGGGCGGGCGGCGCCACCGGGGCGGTCTCGGGGGCGCGGGGCGGCTCGCCCAGCGACCGTCCGATGACGCCCAGCTGCTCCCGCAGCAGCGCCACGTCGGCCGCCGCCGACCGGTACGCGGCTTCGGCGTCCGCGTCCGCCCCGGGCGGCAGCGGCTCACCCGTGATCGCGGCCATCAGCGCGTCGTCCCCACCGGGGTGCCCGGCCGCCATCTCACACCACCTCGTCCTCGTGCAGGCGGGCCCGCAGCGCCCGTACCGCCGTGTGCAGCCTGCTCTTGACCGTGCCCTCGGGTATCCCCAGCTCCTCGGCGATGCCGCGCACCGGCAGATCGGCGTAGAAGCGCAGGACGACGACCTGACGCTGGGCGTCGGGCAGCTCGTCCAGGCCCTGGGCTACGGCGAGGGAGAGCACGCTGGTGTCCTCCCCGGAGGGGTGCTCCGTCTGGCGCAGGGCGGCGAGGCGTTCGCCCAGCCGGTCCTGGCGGCGCCTGGCCCGGTGCCAGTCCATGGCCAGGTTGGAGGCGACGACAGCCGCCCACGCGGACACGTCCCGCGGTGCCTGCCGTCCGCTCGCCGTGCGCTCCAGCAGCCGCAGGCGGACCTGCTGCACCCCGTCCGGCAGGTCCGCCTGCGGCACCCCGCCGAGCGCGAGCACCGCCCGCACCCGGCGTTCCTGGGCCGCGTCCAGGGGGTCGTCGAGCACGGCGTCCCCCTGGCCGCGGCGGGCCCTTCTGCGCAGCACAGCCACCCCTCCCCTCGCCGCGTTTCCCCTATGACGCGGCCGGGGCCCGAAACGTTCGCCCGTACGGGCCCCGTTTTCGTGCGAGGCGTATGTCACATCGTCGTGTGGGGCGGGAGGGGATGGGCAGGGACGGAACAGCACAGCTTGCGGCGCGGTGGCCGTCCGAGGGGAATTTCTGCAGCTCAGCGCGGGTTCCGCACGCAGGACGGCGTCCGCTGCCCGCGGCGCCGCGTCCCACGGTGCGGGCACCCCGCGCAAAGAAGTGGACAGGTGGGCCGGACAGAGCCCCATGATGGAAAAGTCTCGGCCGAGCACGACGCACGTGGAGACACGCGCACGAACGGAGAAGGAGTCACTGTGAGGGTCGGAATCGTCGGAGCCACCGGTCAGGTCGGCACGGTCATGCGCAGGATCCTCACGGAGCGCGACTTCCCGGTCACCGAGCTGCGCCTGTTCGCCTCGGCCCGCAGCGCCGGCAAGGAGCTGGACGGTGTGACGGTGGAGGACGCGGCCACCGCCGACTACTCCGGCCTGGACATCGTGCTGTTCTCCGCGGGCGGCGCCACCTCCAAGGCGCTGGCCGAGAAGGTCGCCGCCCAGGGCCCGGTCGTGATCGACAACAGCTCCGCCTGGCGCCGCGACCCCGAGGTCCCCCTGGTGGTCTCCGAGGTGAACCCGCACGCGATCGCCGACCGCCCCAAGGGCATCATCGCCAACCCGAACTGCACCACGATGGCCGCCATGCCGGTGCTGCGTCCGCTGCACGCCGAGGCGGGCCTCGAGGCGCTGGTCGTCGCCACCTACCAGGCCGTGTCCGGTTCTGGTCTGGCCGGCGTGGACGAGCTGTTCGAGCAGGTCCAGAAGGTCGGCGCGGACGCGCCCAAGCTCACCCACGACGGCTCGGCGGTGGAGTTCCCGAAGCCGGACAAGTACGTGGCGCCGATCGCGTACAACGTGCTGCCGCTGGCCGGCTCGATCGTCGACGACGGACTGCACGAGACCGACGAGGAGCAGAAGCTCCGCAACGAGTCCCGCAAGATCCTGGAGATCCCGGAGCTGAAGGTCTCCGGCACCTGCGTGCGCGTGCCCGTCTTCAGTGGTCACTCCCTGCAGATCAACGCCCGTTTCGCCCGCCCGATCAGCGTCGAGCGCGCCAAGGAGCTGCTGGCCGGTGCCCCCGGCGTCGCGCTCGCCGAGGTGCCGACCCCGCTGGAGGCGGCCGGCCAGGACCCCTCGTACGTGGGCCGCATCCGCCGGGACGAGACCGTCGACAACGGCCTGGCCCTGTTCGTCTCCAACGACAACCTGCGCAAGGGCGCGGCGCTGAACGCGGTGCAGATCGCGGAGCTGGTGGCGGCGGAGCTGAAGGGCTAGTCCCGCCCCACCTCGTAGAGGAAGCAGCCGTACTCGACGGCCCGGACGTGGACGAACGCCACGGCCGGGTCGTCGAACGCTTTTCGGAGGGCGGGCGCGAAGGCGTCGGGCGTCTCGACCAGCCGCCCGCCCAGGATGCGTCCGTCGGCCGAGTAGCGGCGCAGGACGCGGTGCGCTTCGGTGAAGGGGAGGCCGTCCGTCTCCGGCCCCGCGCACTCCTCGGCGTGGACGAAGACCGGCCCCTGCTCGTCGTAGGCGCCCGGGTCGGCGCCGGTCCGGGCGGCCCGGCGCCGCAGCGGGGCGTACGAGACGAGCGCGATCCTCTCCCCCCGGCGGCTGCGGCGCAGGCAGCAGCGCAGCGGGGCGCCGCCCTCCTCGTCGGTGAAGGCGGCGGGGGCGCGGCCCGCGTCGTCGGCGGTGCGCAGTTCCCTGAGGGCGGCCGGTGCGATGGGCCGTGCGGTGCGATGCTGCATGGCACCCAGGTTCGCGCGGGTCCGAGGCGCGCACCGGCGGGAAATGGACATCGCGTTCCGTACGGGCCACGTGGAAGGATGGCGCAACCCACACATAACGAGGAGATGACCGCGTGCCTGGCACAAACCTGACTCGCGAAGAGGCGCGGCAGCGGGCGAAGCTGCTGACCGTTGACTCGTACGAGATCGAGCTCGACCTCACCGGCGCGCAGAGTGGGGAGGGGACCTACCGGTCCGTGACCACGGTGCGCTTCGACGTCGCGGAGGGCGGCGGCGAGTCCTTCATCGACCTGGTCGCGCCGACGGTCCACGAGGTGACGCTCAACGGCGACGCCCTCGACGCCGCCGAGGTGTTCCAGGACTCCCGCATCGCTCTGCCGGGGCTGCTGCCGGGCCGCAACATCCTGCGCGTGGTCGCGGACTGCGCGTACACCAACACCGGCGAGGGCCTGCACCGCTTCGTGGACCCGGTCGACGACCAGGCCTACCTCTACACGCAGTTCGAGGTGCCGGACGCGCGCCGGGTCTTCGCCTCCTTCGAGCAGCCGGACCTCAAGGCGACCTTCCAGTTCACCGTGAAGGCCCCCGAGGGCTGGACGGTCATCTCCAACTCGCCGACCCCCGAGCCCCGGGACGACGTCTGGGTCTTCGAGCCGACCCCGCGCATCTCGTCGTACGTCACGGCGCTGATCGTCGGCCCCTACCACTCGGTGCACAGCGTGTACGAGAAGGACGGCCAGTCGGTGCCGCTCGGCATCTACTGCCGGCCCTCGCTCGCCGAGCACCTCGACGCGGACGCCATCTTCGAGGTGACCCGGCAGGGCTTCGAGTGGTTCCAGGAGAAGTTCGACTACCCGTACCCCTTCGCCAAGTACGACCAGCTCTTCGTGCCGGAGTTCAACGCGGGCGCGATGGAGAACGCGGGCGCGGTGACCATCCGCGACCAGTACGTGTTCCGTTCGAAGGTGACGGACGCCGCGTACGAGGTGCGGGCGGCGACGATCCTGCACGAGCTGGCGCACATGTGGTTCGGCGACCTGGTCACCATGGAGTGGTGGAACGACCTGTGGCTGAACGAGTCGTTCGCCACCTACGCCGAGGCCGCCTGCCAGGCCGACGCGCCCGGCTCGAAGTGGCCGCACTCGTGGACGACGTTCGCCAACCAGATGAAGACCTGGGCGTACCGGCAGGACCAGCTGCCGTCCACGCACCCGATCATGGCGGACATCAGCGACCTGGACGACGTGCTCGTCAACTTCGACGGCATCACGTACGCCAAGGGCGCCTCGGTGCTCAAGCAGCTCGTGGCCTACGTCGGTGAGGACGCGTTCTTCCGGGGCGTGCAGGCGTACTTCAAGCGGCACGCGTTCGGCAACACCCGCCTGTCCGACCTGCTGGGCGCGCTGGAGGAGACCTCCGGCCGCGACCTGAAGACCTGGTCGAAGGCGTGGCTGGAGACGGCCGGCATCAACGTGCTGCGCCCGGAGATCGAGACGGACGCCGAGGGGGTCGTCACCTCCTTCGCGATCCGCCAGGAGGCCCCGGCGCTGCCGGCCGGCGCGAAGGGCGAGCCGACGCTGCGCCCGCACCGCATCGCGATCGGCGCCTACGACCTCGACGGGAACGGCAAGCTGGTGCGCGGCGACCGCGTCGAGCTGGACGTGGACGGCGAACTGACGGCCGTGCCGCAGCTGGTGGGCAAGCCCCGCCCAGCGGTGCTGCTGCTCAACGACGACGACCTGTCGTACGCCAAGGTCCGCCTGGACGAGCAGTCGCTGGCCGTCGTCACCGAGCACCTCGGTGACTTCACCGAGTCGCTGCCGCGCGCCCTGTGCTGGGCGTCGGCCTGGGACATGACCCGGGACGCGGAGCTGGCGACCCGGGACTACCTGTCGCTGGTCCTGTCGGGCATCGGCAAGGAGTCCGACATCGGCGTGGTGCAGTCGCTGCACCGCCAGGTGAAGCTGGCCATCGACCAGTACGCCGCCCCGACCGCCCGCGAGACGCTGCTCGCCCGCTGGACCGAGGCCACGCTGGCCCACCTGCGGGCCGCCGAGGCGGGCAGCGACCACCAGCTGGCGTGGGCGCGCGCGTTCGCGGCGACGGCCAGGACGCCGGAGCAGCTTGATCTGCTGGACGCGCTGCTGGACGGCACGACGACGATCGAGGGCCTGGCCGTCGACACCGAGCTGCGCTGGGCGTTCGTGCAGCGGCTCGCCGCCGTGGGCCGGTTCGGCGGGTCGGAGATCGCGGCCGAGTACGAGCGGGACCGGACCGCCGCCGGTGAGCGCCACGCGGCCACCGCGCGGGCCGCCCGTCCGACCGAGGCCGCCAAGGCGGAGGCCTGGGAGTCGGTCGTGGAGTCCGACAAGCTGCCGAACGCCGTGCAGGAGTCGGTCATCGCCGGCTTCGTCCAGACCGACCAGCGCGAGCTGCTGGCGCCGTACACGGAGCGGTACTTCGAGGCGCTGAAGGGCGTCTGGGAGTCCCGTTCGCACGAGATGGCGCAGCAGATCGCGGTCGGCCTGTACCCGGCGGTGCAGGTGTCGCAGGAGACCCTGGACCGCACGGACGCCTGGCTGGCCTCCGCCGAGCCGAACGCGGCCCTGCGCCGTCTGGTCTCGGAGTCCCGCTCGGGCGTCGAGCGCGCCCTGCGGGCCCAGGCGGCGGACGCCGCGGCGGCCGGCGAGTAGCCACCGCTCCCCCGAGGGGCGTCCGGTGCCCCACCGCACCGGGCGCCCCTTCCCCGTATCCGGCGTGTCGGCCGCCCGCGCGAGCGCGGTCCGGTCGGCGGGCCGCGGCCCACCGCCACCAGCGGGGTGGCCGGCAGTCCGCCGCACGACGTCCGCGCCGGCCACGGGCACGCGAGCGCCCGGACCGGTCGGCGGCGAGGCCCACCCCGCCCCGCAGCCGTTCCCGGGCCGCTCACCGCGCGACCCGGAGGGCGGCGCAGAGGGCCGCCCCGGCGCCGTGTCGGCCGCCTACCCGGGGGCCGAGGGGGCCCGCGGTCCGGCGGGGCGGGGGGCGGCGGCCGTTCGGAGCGCCTCCAGCACCCTGCCCACCGCCGTTCCCGTCTCCGCGCCCCTGCGCACGGCCGCCACGACGTGCCGGACCGGACGGTCGGCGCGCAGCTCGCGCATGACCACCCCGTCCCGCGGCACCGCGGCCGTCCGCGGCACCAGGGCGACGCCCATGCCCGCCCCGACCATCGCGAGGATCGCCGTCCAGCCGGCCGCCGTGTGCGCCTGCTCCGGCCGGAACCCGGCCGCCTCGCAGGCTCCGCGCGTGATGTCGGACCAGGGCCCGCTGCCGCCGAAGATCCACGGCTCGGTGGCGAGGTCGGCCAGCCGCAGCCCCGGCGCGCCGGCCAGCGGGTGGTCGCCGGGCAGGGCGACGTCCAGCGGGTCGGCGAGGAGCGGGACGCGGGTGAACCGCGGGTCGGCGGCGGTGGGCGCGTGGGCCGCCAGGGACAGGGCGAGGTCCACGTCCCGGGCGGCCAGCAGCTCGTACGCCTCCTGCGCCTCCGCCTCCCGCACCCGCACCGCGATGTCGGGGTGGGTCGCCCGCAACGCGGTCACGGCCGGCACGACCAGGGCGGGCACGGCGGTGGAGAAGGCGCCCACCCGCACCTCGCCGGCCTCTCCGCGGAGGTGGGCCGCGAGGTCCGCGTCGGCCTTCTCCAGCCGCTCGAACACGGCGTCGGCGTGCCGCAGCACCAGGTGGGCCGCGTCCGTGAGCCGGACCCGCCGGCCCTGGGCCCGCAGCAGCTCCACCCCCAGCTGCCTGGCGAGGTTCGTCAGCTGCTGGGAGACGGCGGACGGTGTCATGCGCAGCGCCTCGGCCGTCGCGGTCACCGTGCCCCGTTCCCGCAGCGTCCGCAGGATCTGCAGTTTGCGGATGTCCCAGTCGGCCATGGCGGCCAACCTATCCACGCGGGGCACCGGTCACCGGCGCGCCCCCGCGCCGGGGACGACTCCGCCGAGGATCAGGGCCATGCAGCCGGCCTGCGCCCAGCCGGTCGGCTCGGCGAGCAGCGCCCAGGACAGCAGGGCGACGCACACCGGCTGGAGGTAGTAGACGATCCCCGCGCGGGCCGGGCCGATCAGGGCGATCGCCTTGTTCCAGGCGAAGAAGGCGACCGCGGACGAGGCGACACCGACGTAGAGGAGGGGCAGGACGGTGTCCGGCGTCGGGCTGAATCCGCCCTGGACGGCGAGGCTGACGCCCTGGGCGGGCAGCAGCAGGACCGTGCCGCACAGGAACGTGGTGAAGAGGAACCCCGCACCGTCCAGACCGGCGGGCCTGCGGCGCAGCAGCGCGCTGTACGAGCCGAAGCAGCAGGCGGCGGCGATCATCCACAGGTCGCCGGCAGAGAAGGACGCCCCGCCTCCGACCAGCAGCAGCACGCCCGCGCAGGCGACGAGGAGCCCGGCCACGCGGCGGGCGCCGAGCGGTACGCCGCCCGCCCTCTCGAAGACCGCCATCAGCACCGGCGAGGCCGCCATGATCATGCCCATGTTGGCGGCGGGGGTGGTGACTCCGGCCTGGTTGACAAGGGTGTTGTAGACGGCCACGCCGAGCAGGGAGGCGAGGAGGACGAAGCCGAGGTGGCGCCGGATCAGCTCGCGCTGCCGCCAGGCCCGCCGGGCGCCGAAGGGGGCGACGACGG
Source organism: Streptomyces ambofaciens ATCC 23877 (assembly GCF_001267885.1). Taxonomy (NCBI): domain Bacteria; kingdom Bacillati; phylum Actinomycetota; class Actinomycetes; order Kitasatosporales; family Streptomycetaceae; genus Streptomyces; species Streptomyces ambofaciens. Next base: position 2,834,159 of record NZ_CP012382.1, read on the forward strand.
CGAGCGCCACCACCCAGCGCCAGAACGCGTGCTGGACGGGCGGGACGCTGTCGCCGAGGGCGCGGGAGGTGACGAAGCTGCCGGACCAGACGACGGTGGCGAGTACGGCGAGCCCGATCCCGAGGGCGACGGGGGCGGCGGGAGCGGAGACGTGGGTGGGGGCGGGCGTGAGGGGGGCGGTGGTGGTCCGGCGGTCGGCTACGGCCACGGAGGTCCTTTCGACGGGGCGGCGCGGGGGTGGGGGACCTACCGTCGCAGCGCCGAACCCGTCAGGTCCATCGAATCTTTTCGACCGTTCCGTGAAGGAGAACTGAAAGGTTCCCCCGGGGCGGCGGCCCTCGCGCCCGGTGCGAGCTGGCCCGCCAGGGTCGCCGCGAACGCCAGTGCCATGCCCGCCATCTGCACCGGCGTCAGCTCCTCACCGAGTGCCGCCCACCCGACGACGGCGGCGGTCAGCGGGGACAGCGGGCCGAGGAAGGTGACCTGGGTGGCGGTGAGCCGCCCGATGCCACGGAACCAGAGCCAGTACGCCACGGCCGTGTTGGCCAGCGCCAGGTAGAGGTAGCCGCCGACCGCCGCGCCGTCCAGCGCGGGCGGGGGGCCCTCGGCCAGGAGGGCGAGCGGGGCGATGAGCAGGCCGCCCGCGGTCAGCTGCCAGCCGGTCAGCGCGAGCGGGCCGACGCCCTCGGGACGGCCCCACCGCTGGGTCAGCACGATGCCGGCCGACATGGAGACGGTGGACGCGAGCGCCGCCAGCACGCCGAGCGTGTCCAGCGCGCCGGCCCCCTTCAGGACCACGAGGCTGACGCCGAACGCGGCGACGACGCCGGCGAGCACGGGCCGGCCGGCGGGCCGCTGCCCCAGCAGGAGCGCCGAGAGCCCGACGACGAACAGCGGGCCGACCGAGCCGACCGCGGCGGCCGTGCCGCCCGGCAGCCGGTACGCGGCGAGGAACAGCAGCGGGAGGAAGACCCCGATGTTCAGCGCGCCCAGCGCCGAGGCCCGCCACCACCAGACTCCGCGCGGCAGCACCCGGGCGAGGGCGAGCAGCAGGAGACCGGCGGGCAGGGCGCGCATCAGCGCGGTGAACAGCGGCCGGTCCGGCGGCAGGAACTCGGTGGTCACGGCGTAGGTGGTGCCCCAGGAGACGGGGGCGAGCGCGGTCAGGGTGATGAGAAAGGGACGGTTCGCGGGCATGGGGAGCCCCTCCAAGTCGGTCGGCGATAAGTAGCTTACTCCTAAGCTACTTATCGCGAAGCAACTTTCTTGCGGGCGATCTGCCGACCGTCGATACTCGGTCCATGAGTGAGCGCCCCCAGCAGCGGACCGAGCGGCCCCGGGACCCGGTCGACGCGATCATCGACCAGTGGGCGGAGGTCCGGCCGGATCTCGACACCGCGGCGATGGAGGTCTTCGGCCGGATCAACCGGCTCTCCCGCGCGATCAGCGACCGGATGGAGAAGGCCTACGCGCGCTTCGGCATCGCCCGCGGGGAGTTCGACGTCCTCGCGACCCTGCGCCGCTCCGGCGAGCCGTACGCGCTCTCGCCCCGGCAGCTCTCGGCGACCCTGATGCTCACCACCGGCGGCATGACGGGCCGCCTCGACAAGCTGGAACGGGCCGGGCTGCTGTACCGCTCCCCCGACCCGCACGACCGCCGGGCCCTGCGGGTCACCCTCACCGACGAGGGTCTGCGCCTGGTGGACGAGGCGGTCGGCGCGGGGCTCGCCGTCCAGACCGAGGCGCTGTCCGCGGCCCTCGACGCCGGACGGACCGGGCAACTGGCCGACCTGCTGCGCGATCTGCTGGCCGCCACGGAGCGGTAGCCCGCCCCACGCACGCCGAGGGCGCCGGCCCCGCGCACACGGCGTGCGAACGGTGGGGCCGGCGCCCTCGGTGAAGAAGGTGCGGTGGCGGTCAGGCCTTGGCGTCGGCCTTGGGCCGGGTCTTGATGTTGCGGGAGGTCACGCGGTGCTCCTCCTTGGACCTGTCCAGCACCATCACCAGTCCGGCGATGATCGCGAACAGCGCGATGGGGGCCAGGACGTAGAGACCCAGCGTCTCGACGACGCTCAGGCCGGTGCCGGGGTCGTCGCCGTCGTCGCGGGTCAGCGCGAGCGCGGGGGACGACATGAGCAGCATCATCAGCGTCGTACCGGCTGCCAGGGCGCCGGCGCGCAGGGCGTTCTTCTTGTCCACGGTGCAAAGTTAGCGAACGGCCGCCGGGGGCGCGCGCCCGGGGTGCCCGTACGGGGCCGCGGGGCGCGCCGCTCAGCCGCCCGCACGGTCCCGCACCACGTCGATCAGCGCGTGCAGCCGGGGGGAGGCGGCCAGATCCTCCAGGGTCACGGGGCGCCCCTCGGCGTCGGCGACCGGCAGCCGCCAGTTCGGGTACTGGTCCCAGGTGCCGGGCAGGTTCTGCGGGCGGCGGTCGCCGACGGCGTCCGGGAGCCAGATGCCGGCCATCCGGGCGGGGGTGCGCAGCAGGAAGCGGTGGACGGCCTGGATGCCGGCCTCCTCCGAGGGGCCCCCGGTGTCACCGCCGGTGCCGTGCAGCAGGCCGAGCCGGGCCAGGACGTCCAGCCACTCGGCCGTGTCCGCCGCCGCCTCGGCCCGCTCCTCCTCCAGCGGGCGGGTGAGGAGGCCGAGGCGGTCGCGGAGTTCGACGTGTTCGCCGGTGAGGCGGGCGGCGGTGGAGGGCAGGTCGTGGGTGGTGGCGGTGGCCAGGCAGTCGGCACGCCACCGCTCGGGCGGCAGGGGCCGGCCGTCGCCCGCCCAGTCCCGCTCGAACCAGAGCACCGAGGTCCCGAGCACCCCGCGCTCGCGCAGCGCCTCGCGCACACCGGGTTCCACGGTGCCCAGGTCCTCGCCGATGACCACGGCGCCGGCCCGGCCGGCCTCCAGGACGAGGACGGCGAGCATGGCCTCGGCGTCGTAGCGGACGTAGGTGCCCTCGGTGGGCGGGTGGCCCTCGGGGACCCACCAGAGCCGGAACAGGCCCATGACGTGGTCGATGCGCAGGGCGCCGGCGTAGCGGAACAGGCCCCGCAGCAGCCGCCGGAAGGGCGCGTAGCCGGATTCGGCCAGGCGGTCGGGGCGCCAGGGCGGCAGGCCCCAGTCCTGGCCGCGGGCGTTGAAGGCGTCGGGCGGTGCGCCCACCGACATGCCGGCGGCGAAGTACTCCTGCTGGGCCCAGGAGTCGGCGCCGCGCGGGTGCACGCCCACGGCGAGGTCGTGGACGATCCCGACCGGCATGCCGGCCTCGCGGGCCGCGTGCTGGGCGGCGGTGAGCTGGGTGTCGGTGAGCCAGGTGAGACGGGAGTGGAAGTCGACGCGGTCCCTCAGCTCGGTGCGGGCCCGGTCGGTGTCGGCCGAACGGGGGTCGCGCAGCCCCTCGGGCCACCGCTGCCAGTCGGAGCCGTGGACCTCGGCGAGCGCGCACCAGGTGGCGTGGTCCTCCAGGGCGGTGCCCTGTTCGGCGAGGTAGTCGCAGTAGGCGGCCCGGCGGCCGGGGCCGAGGGGGACCTCCAGGAGCAGCTCCGCGGCCTCGCGCTTGAGCTCCCAGACGGCGTCCCGGTCGATCAGGGCGCCTTTCTCCAGTACGGCCTCGCGCAGCCGTCCGGCCCGCTCCCGCAGGACGCCGAGGCGCTCGCGGTCGGTGACGTACGCGAACTCGGGCACGTCCTCGATCCGCAGGTGGACGGGGTCGGGGAAGCGGCGCGAGGAGGGCCGGTACGGGGACGGGTCGGTGGGGGCGCCGGGTACGGCCGCGTGCAGCGGGTTGACCTGGACGAACCCGGCGCCGAGGGCGCGCCCGGCCCAGGCGGCCAGTTCGGCGAGGTCGCCGAGGTCGCCCATGCCCCAGGAGCGGCGGGAGAGCAGGGAGTAGAGCTGGACGAGGAGGCCGTAGGAGCGCGCGGCGGGGACCGGCAGCCGGGCGGGCGCGACGATCAGGTGGGCGCCGGCGGTCCGGCCGTCGGGCGCGGTGGCGGTCAGCCGGTGGACGCCGGGCGGCAGCCGATCGGCGTCGGCGCGGGTCTCGCCCGCCTCGGTCTCGACGCGCAGCCGGGTGCCCGCGGGCAGCGCGGCCAGGGCGGCCGGGGTGCCGCCGTCGCTCCAGGCGACCACGGTGGGCGGCAGCAGGCGCTCGCGCAGCTCGGCGTCACGGGCGGCGAGCGCGGCCCGTACGGCCCCCGGGGTGCTCGCGTCCACACCGAGGGCGGCCAGCGCCAGGATGACGGCGGTGGCCGAGGCCGCGACGGTGCGGTCCGGGGACGGGCTGTAGGAGGTGGCGACGCCGTGCAGGGCGGCGAGCCGGGTCAGATCCTCGGGAAGGTCCTCGGCGGGGGGCTCGGCCGGCCGGGCTGCTGGCATCGATGACCTCTATGACCTCGTGGGTTCCGGGACGGCGAAGGAGGGGCCGCCCTGCTCCGGCACGTCCGCCGTGAGTTCGGGCGAGGACTCGCTGGTCAGGGGCACGGCGTCGGCGAACGGGGACTCGCTGGTCAGGGGCTCGGCGTCGGGCAGCGGCGGTTCGCTGGTGAGGGGGGTCTCGGCGCAGCTGCCGGTGGCGCCGAAGACGCAGTAGTGCGGGGTGTCGGAGGCGGCGGAGGGCTCCGCCCAGGGAGTGGACGGCTCCGCCACGGGTTTGGACGGGGCCGGGAGCAGAAGCGGTGCCAGTGCAACCACGGGGTTCTCCTTCGGTCGAGCGGTGTCGGGCCTCGGCGGGCTCTGCCGAGCACGCCTTCGGCGGGTTACGGCAGCCCTACCCAGTCCGCGCGAGGACAGACGCCTCCATACCGACAACGTGCTCCTGGTCACATCGCACCCCCAGGAAATCTTCTCGAATGTATGTAAAACACCCACCTAACCCATTCGGGGACCACCCAAACCGGTCGCGAGAGCGAGCGTCGTTGACACGTTCACCACACGGATGGTGGGCTCGCCCGTGACACACACGTGACCCGGACGTGACCCAGGCGGACGCGGACGCCGGGCGACGACCGGGAGGGGCCCGTACCCGTGCAGCCTCGGCACAGGATGAGGGCGGCCGCCCTCGCGATCACCGTCCTGGCCGGAACTCCGGTCACCACGGGCGCCCTGGGGCCCGCTGCCGCCGCCCTCGCCGCTCCGGCGCCGGGCGCGGACACGGTGTCCTCCGGCGGGGACGGGGGCGCCGGGGTCGCGGTCTGGCCGCGCCCGCAGTCGCTGCGGTCGGACGGCGCCCGGGTCCCGGTCACCGACGTGGTCGCGCTGACCGCCGACGCCGAGGCGGACCCGTACGCCCTGGAAGCGCTGCGCGCGCTGCTGGGGCGGGCCGGAGCGCGCCGGATCGACACCCTCACGGCCGGGGAGCGGCCTCCCGCGGGGGCCCTCGTGGTGCGCGCGACGACGGAGGAGGCCCGGCCGGACTCCCGGCACGGGCTGCCCTCGGGCGGCTACCGCCTGTCCGTCGCCCGAGGCGCCGTCTCCCTCGCGGGCGTCGGTCCGGACGGCCTGTTCCACGCCGTGCAGACACTGCGCCAGCTGGCCCGGCCCGACGAGGGGACGCTGACGGCGGCCCAGGTGCGGGACTGGCCCGGCACCGCCGTGCGCGGTGTCGCGGAGGGCTTCTACGGCACCCCGTGGACGCACCGGGAGCGGCTGGCGCAGCTGGACTTCCTGGGCCGCACCAAGCAGAACCGCTACCTCTACGCCCCCGGCGACGACCCCTACCGCCAGGCCCGCTGGCGCGAGCCCTACCCGGACCGGCAGCGGGCGCGGTTCCGGGAGCTGGCGGAGCGGGCCCGCTCCCACCACGTCACGCTCGCCTGGGCGGTGTCGCCGGGCCAGGCCATGTGCTTCTCCTCGGACGCGGACGTACGGGCGCTCACGCGCAAGCTGGACGACATGCGGGAGTCGGGGTTCCGGGCCTTCCAGCTCCAGTTCCAGGACGTCAGCTACAGCGAGTGGAACTGCGGGGCGGACGCGGAGCGGTTCGGGTCGGGGCCCGGGGCGGCGGCGCGGGCGCAGGCCCACGTGGCGAACGCGGTGGCCCGGCACCTGGCCGGCCGCGGACCGGCCGGCGCCGCCGAGCTGACGGTGATGCCGACCGAGTACTACCAGGACGGGCCGACCGAGTACCGCAGGGCGCTGGCGGACGCCCTGGACGACGGCGTCCGGGTGGCGTGGACGGGCGTGGGCGTGGTGCCCCGGACCATCACGGGCCGCGAACTGGCGGAGGCGCGGGGGGTGTTCGGGCGCCCGCTGGTCACCGTGGACAACTACCCGGTCAACGACTACGCCCCGGACCGGCTCTTCCTCGGCCCGTACCAGGGCCGGGAACCGGCGGTCGCCACCGGCTCGGCGGCGCTGCTCGCCAACGCGATGGAACAGCCCCGGGCGTCCCGCATCCCCTTGTTCACCAGCGCTGACTACGCCTGGAACCCGCGCGCCTACCGGCCCGAGGAGTCCTGGCGGGCCGCGATCGACGACCTCGCGGGCGGGGACGGCCGCAGCGAGGAGGCGCTCGCGGCGCTCGCCGGCAACGACGCGTCCTCGGTCCTCGGCACGGAGGAGTCGGCGTATCTGCGCCCGCTGATCGAGGCGTTCTGGGACGAGCGCCCCACGGGCCCCGGCACGGCGGCGGCGCGACTGCGCGAGGAGTTCGGCGTCCTGCGCGAGCTGCCGGACCGGCTGCCCGGCGCCGGGCGCTCCCACGGCCTGGCCGCCGAGGTCGCCCCCTGGGCCGACCGGCTGGCTCGCTACGGCCGGGCGGGGACGGCCGCGCTCGACATGCTGCGGGCCCAGCACGCCGGCGATCCGGCGGCGGCCTGGACGGCGTACCGGGACCTGGCCGCCCAGCGGGAGCGGCTGGACCCGGCCCGGGTGACGGTGGGTGAGGGCGTGCTGGAGCCGTTCCTGCGGCGGGCGCGGAAGGCGTACGAGGCGTGGGCGGGCCTGGACCGCGGGCCGGCCGGGGCCGCGCACGGCGACCCTGCGGTGCGCTTCGCGCACGCCCGCCCCCTGGAGACGGTGACCGTGCTGGCGGAGCCCGGCACGCGCGGGGAGGTGGAGATCCGCGACCCCGGCGGGGACTGGCGGCGGGTCGGCGCGCTGGACGCGAGCGGCGCCACGGAGCTCGCCGTGCGCCGGGACGCCGGGGCCGTCCGCGTCACCGGCCCGGACACCTCCGGCGTGCGGCATCTGGTGCCGTGGTCCGGCGCCGGTGAGCGGGCGTCGCTGGAGCTGACCGACGACGCGGAACGGCCGTCCGAGGACCTCACCGACGACGGTGAGCAGGCCGGCCCGGACCACACCGACGACGGTGAGCAGGCCGGCCCGGACCACACCGACGACGGAGGACGGGCACCCGGGGAACACGCCGGCGCGGAGACGGACGCGGAGATCGGCGGTGCCCGGCGGCTGACGGCCCGGCTCGGCTCGCTGCGGCCGGCGGACGTCCGGGGCACGCTCACCGCGAAGGCACCCGAGGGCGTGGAGGTGCACGTGCCCGAGGGAGCGCTGACCGTGCCGCGCGGCCAGGAGGTGGACGTTCCGATCGAGGTGAGGGTGGCGCCGGACACGCCGGCCCGGTCGTACGACGTGCGGCTCGCGTTCGGCGGCACCACCCGCACCCTCACCGTCCACGCCTTCCCCCGCACCGGCGGCCCCGACCTGGCCCGCGGTGGTGCGGCACGCTCCTCGGCCGACGAGACGCCCGACTTCCCGGCGTCCGCGGCGAACGACGGTGACCGGCGGACGCGGTGGTCGTCCCCGGCCGAGGACGACGCGTGGTGGCAGGTGGAGCTGGCGCGGCCGGCGCGGCTCGGGCAGGTGGTGCTGCGCTGGCAGGACGCGTACGCCTCGGCGTACCGGATCGAGGTGTCGGCGGACGGCCGCCACTGGCGCACGGCGGCGTCGGTGCGGGACGGGCGGGGCGGCCGGCGGGCCCTGCGCATGGACGAGGAGGACGTGCGGTTCGTGCGCGTGCGGGGCGAGGAGCGGGCCACCCGGTTCGGGTACTCGCTGTGGTCGGTGGAGGCGTACGCGGTCGAGGAGTGAACGGGGGGCTCCGGCCGTCGCCGGGCCCCCTCCGGCCGTCACCGGCCCCGAAAAAAAGATCCGCGAAAAAAAGATCCGCCGACTATTCACTCAGTACATGTACTCGGTGAATACTGAGTCGCATGAGCACCCGTCACATCCTGCTGGGGCTGCTCGCCTCGGGGCCGAGCCATGGCTACGACCTGAAGCGACGCCACGACGAACGCTTCCCCCAGGCCCGTCCGCTGGCCTACGGGCAGGTCTACACGACCCTCCAGCGCCTGGTCCGGGACGGCCTCGCGGAGGTGGACGGCACCGCGTCCGACGGCGGCCCGGAGCGGACGGCCTACCGCGCGACGGCCGAGGGCACGCGCGAGCTGGCGCGGTGGGCGGGCGAGGTCGCGCCGCCCGCGCCCTTCGTGACGAACGAGATCTTCGCCAAGGTCGTCGTCTCGATCCTCACCGGCGCGGACGCGGGCGCCTACCTGCTGGCCCAGCGCGCCGCCCACATGGCGCGGATGCGGGAGCTCACGGCGGTCAAGACGGCCTCCGGCACGGACCTGGCGACCGTGCTCTCGGCCGACTACGGCCTCAACCACCTCGACGCCGACCTCCGTTGGATGACCACCACGGCGGCCCGGCTCACCACCCTGACCGCGGAGGTCCGCACAGCATGACGAGCGGGGACACGAACGGGACCACGGCGGAGCCGCTGCTGGCGGCCCGCGACCTGGTGAAGGTCCACGGCAGGACCGAGGCCCTGCGCGGTGCCTCGGTCGACCTGCGGGCCGGCGAGATCCTCGCCGTGACCGGGGCCAGCGGCAGCGGGAAGTCGACGCTGCTGCACTGCCTGGCCGGGATCGTCCGGCCGGACGCCGGGTCGGTGACGTACCGCGGTGAACGGCTGCACAAGCTGCCGGAGAAACGGCTGAGCGCGCTGCGCCGCACCGACTTCGGCGTCGTCTTCCAGTTCGGGCAGCTGATCCCGGAGCTGACGGCGCTGGACAACGTGGCGCTGCCGCTGATGCTGGCCGGCACCGACCGCGCCGAGGCGCGGGCACGGGCCGGGGAGTGGCTGGAGCGGTTCGGGGTGCGCGGGCAGGGCGAGTCGCGGCCCGGCGAGATGAGCGGAGGCCAGGCGCAGCGGGCGGCGCTGGCCCGCGCGCTGGTCACCGGTCCGAAGGCGGTCTTCGCGGACGAGCCGACCGGGGCGCTGGACTCGCTGGCCAGCGAGCAGGCGATGACGGCGCTGACGCACACCGCCCGGGAGACGGGCACGGCGGTGCTGCTCGTCACGCACGACGCCCAGGTGGCGGCGTACGCGGACCGCGAGGTCCAGCTGCGGGACGGCGCCGTGACACCGCTGGGGGTGGCGGCGTGAGCGCGTGGGGCACGGTGGTGACGGACGTCCGGCTGGCCCGGCAGCTCGTGCGCGGGTCGGACCGGCGGGAGTGGTGGCGGATCTCGCTCACGGCGGCGGGCGCCGCGCTCGCGACGGGGTGCGCGCTGGCGGCGGTCACGCTCGCGTCGGTCCCCGACGGTCACACGGTCTCCGTCTTCCACGGCCTGCTGAGCGGCGCGGGGACCCGTGCCGGGGCCATCACCGGTCTGCTGCTGTTGCTGGTGCCGGTGCTGGCCTTCCTCGGTCAGTGCGCCCGCATCGGCGCCGTGCACCGCGACCGGCGCCTGGCGGGGCTCCGGCTGGCCGGGGCGACGCCGTGGCAGGTACGGCGGATCGCCGCGCTGGAGACGGGGCCGGCCTGCCTGGTGGGCTCGTCGGTGGTGACCGTCTTCGGCGTCCTGCTGCTGCTCCGCCTGTGGAGCGGGACGACGACGCAGACCTGGGTGGGGATCACCCTGGTCGCCGTCGGTGTGCCGGTGCTGGGCGCGGTGGTGGGGGCGCTGGCACTGCGCCGGGTGGTGGCCTCGCCGCTGGGCCTGGTGCGCCGGGCCGGCCCGGGTACGGGACGCGGGCCCGCGCTGCTGTTCCTGGGTGCGCTGCTGCTGGTGGCGGTGGTGGCCCTGCTCACGGTGGCCACCACCGGCTCCGGCCCGGGCGGAGGGCACCGCTGGCGGGCTCCCCTGACCGTGTTCGCCCTCGTCGTCGCGTGCGGCGCCGGCGCGGTGTGGCTGTCCGGGGCCGCGGCGCGGCTCACCGGGCGGCTGCTCGCCGGGCGGGCCCGGACGGCGGCACCGCTCATCGCGGCCGGACGCCTGCGCGACGACCCGTGGGCGCCGGCCCGCAGCCACGCGGCGGTGATGCTGGTGACGGTCGCCGGAACGGTCTTCCTGTGCGTCCGGCACACGATGCTCACCGAGCTGCGCACCCGGGAGTACCACCTCGGCGCCGACCTGGAGTACTACACGACCGGCCTGGACCTGGCCGGCGCCGCCGTCCTCCTCGGCCTGGCGATCGCCCTGTCCGGACTCGCCGTGGGCACCGCCGAGTCCCTCACCTCCCGGCGCCGGACGCTGGCCGCCCAGGTCGCCGCGGGAGTGCCGCGCGCGGTCCTGAACCGGGCGCTGCTCCTGGAGACGGCCCTCCCGCTCGCCCCCGCCCTCCTGCTGGCCGGCGCCGGGGGCATGGCGGCGGGCGCCTGGTACTCGTCCCTCACCGGCACCGGCTCGCTGCCGTGGACGGCGCTGCTGGTCGCTCCCGCGGTGTACACGGCCTGCCTGCTGTCGGCGGCGACGGCCCTGCCCCTGCTGGGGCGGTCGGTGCGGCCGGGGGAGCTGCGGTACGCGTAGAGGCCGCGGGGAGCGCCGAATCTCCCCTACGCTGGGCAGAAGTGGACCCCTGCACCATCGGAGGAGCCCTGTGACCGTGACCGCCGACCGGCCCCAGATGACCGCCCAGGAGTTCGAGGAACTCGCTGTCCATGCCGCCCGGAGCATAGAAGGCGCACGGCTCGAGTTCATCAACGGACATCTTGGCGGGAAGGCCGTGCCTGACGGCGACCACGGACGCGTCATTCAGTGGCTGACGCGCATCTGCATGCAGCACCGGCCCGACCTGTGGCTCGACCCCGCCCAAGGCCTGGCCGTCCAGACGTACCACCAGGGTCGCGCCCGCCCGGACGGGTGCCTGATCCCGGCTGACGCCTTCGTCGGGCAGGGCGAATGGGCCGACCCCACCCCCGTCCTCATGGTCGTCGAGGTCACGTCCTACGACTCCGACACCGACCGGCGCGACCGCGTCGAGAAGCCGCGCGCCTACGCCGAGACCGGCATCCCGGTGTACCTGCTGATCGACCGGGACACCTGTGAGGTCAAGGTGCACAGCCGGCCGGACGGCGGGCGCTACGAGACCGTGCAGACGCTGCCCTTCGGCAAGCAGGTCGCCCTGCCCGAGCCGGTCGGGATCGTCCTGGACACCGAGCCGCTGAAGAACTGGGTGCGCTGACCCCACCCCGCCCCGCCGCGCCGCGCAGGCGAAGGCCCGGACCGTCAGGCGGAGATGCCGTCGATCCGGGCCATGGCGTCCTCCGCGCCGTAGGGCTGCAAGTACGGCAGCCAGCGCGGGTCCCGGTGGCCCGTGCCGATGATGCGCCAGGCCAGGCCGGTGGGCGGGGCCGGTTTGTGGCGCAGGCGCCAGCCGATCTCACCGAGGTGGCGGTCGGCCTTGACGTGGTTGCAGCGGCGGCAGGACGCCACCACGTTGTCCCACGCGTGCAGGCCCCCGCGGCTGCGCGGGATGACGTGGTCGACGCTGGTGGCGACGCCACCGCAGTACATGCACCGGCCGCCGTCACGGGCGAAGAGCGCCCGGCGGGTGAGCGGGACGGGCCCCCGGTAGGGGACGCGCACGAACCGCTTGAGCCGGACCACGCTGGGTGCGGGCACGGTGACGGTCGAGCTGTGCAGGTAGGCGCCGGACTCCTCGAGGCAGACGGCCTTGTTCTCGAGGACGAGGACGAGCGCGCGGCGGAGCGGTACGACGCCGAGTGGCTCGTACGACGCGTTGAGGACCAGGACATGCGGCACGGATGCCTCCTTGTACGCCGGCGGCGCGTGGCTCGCGCCGGGACGATCCGTAGTCAGTCTCCCCTCATGGCCGCGGGAAGCGCCACCATGTCCCGGTAACGGGCTGGGAGTGTTTTCGACCACACCTGATGTGTCCCCCGGAGCCTGACCAGTTCAAGCGCGCGTGAGCGCCGTCTCTTCCGACCGTTTCGGGACGGTCCGTGCCCGGTGCCCCGTTAGTGTGGTCCATCTGCCCGTCCGGTGACCTCTCCGTGACCTCGAACCGGACCTCGGAGGACGGGCCGCCGCTTCTGGAGGTATCCACCGTGTCCCTGTCCGCCGCCTTGTCGGCCGCCGGCTCGTCGCCGTCGCCGTCACCGTCCCCGACGGCCCCGTCGGTGCCCTCGCTCCGGGACGCCCACGAGAGCGCGACGAACGCCGCCGGCTGGGTCGAGGAGAACTGGTCGACGTGGCTCGCGATCGGCCTGCGGGTGCTGCTGATCGTGGTGATAGCGGCGGTGCTCAGAGCGGTGGTCCGGCGGGCGATCACCAAGCTGATAGACCGCATGAACCGCACGGCCGGCACGATGGACGGCACCGCGCTCGGCGGGCTGCTGGTCAACGCCGAACGGCGCCGCCAGCGCTCCCAGGCCATCGGCTCGGTCCTGCGCTCCATGGCCAGCTTCGTCATCCTCGGCACCGCCGCCCTGATGGTCCTCGGCACCTTCCAGATCAACCTGGCCCCGCTGCTGGCCTCCGCCGGTGTGGCGGGCGTCGCGATCGGCTTCGGCGCCCGCAACCTGGTCACCGACTTCCTGTCCGGCGTCTTCATGATCCTGGAGGACCAGTACGGCGTCGGCGACAGCATCGACGCGGGCGTGGCCTCCGGCGAGGTCATCGAGGTCGGGCTGCGGGTGACCAAGCTGCGGGGCGACAACGGGGAGATCTGGTACGTCCGCAACGGCGAGGTCAAGCGGATCGGCAACCTCTCCCAGGGCTGGTCCACGGCCGGCGTCGACGTGACGGTCCGCTCCGACGAGGACCTGGACAAGGTGAAGGAGGCCATCGCCGCGGTCGGCGAGCGGATGAGCAAGGAGGAGCCCTGGAACGAGATGCTCTGGGGCCCGATCGAGGTGCTCGGCCTGGACTCCGTGCTGCTCGACTCCATGGTGGTGCGGGTCTCCGCGAAGACCATGCCGGGCAAGGCCCTCACCGTCGAGCGCGAGCTGCGCTGGCGCATCAAGCGGTCCTTCGACGCGGCCGGCATCCGGATCGTCGGAGGTCCCGAGCTCCCGGGCCAGGCGACCGAGGCGGCCGACCCGACGGCGGGCGTGGCGGCACCGTCGGCCTACGCGAGCACCGTGTCGCCGCAGTCGGTGGCGGCGTCCCCGATCACCCCGCCGAGCACCACCAAGTAGCGGCACGGCACACCTCCCCGCCCCCGGTCCGACGGTCTCGTCGGACCGGGGGCGGTCTCTTGACGTCCCCTCCCGGGAGGCCTACGTTTCTCGGCCAACAGGAAAGTTTCCTGACAGTGGCCGTCACGGGAAGCCGACCGTTCGAGAGGCAGGTGTGGACACGCATGGCGGGAACCGCCGGCACGCCGGGCACCCCGCGCGTCCTGCGCGCCATGAACGACCGGGCCGCACTCGACCTCCTGCTGGAGCACGGGCCCCTGTCCCGCACGCGGATCGGCAAGCTCACCGGCCTGTCGAAGCCGACCGCCTCCCAGCTGCTGGCCCGGCTGGAGGCGGCGGGGCTGGTCCTGGCCGGCGGCACGACCGAGGGACGCCCCGGCCCCGGCGCCCGGCTCTACGAGGTCAACCCGGCCGCCGCCCACGCCGCCGGACTCGACGTCACCCCGGACCGCATCCTCGCCGCGGTCGCCGACCTCACCGGTCGTACGGTCGGCCGCTACGAGCTGCCCACCCCCGGCCGGCGCGCCGCCGGCCCGGTCGTCCAGCAGGTCACGGACGCCCTGGACGGTGCGGTGAAGGCGGCCGGACTCGCCCGCGGCGACGTGCACCGCCTGGTCATCGGCACCCCGGGCGCCTTCGACCCGGGCACCGGCCGGCTGCGCTACGCCTCGCACCTGCCCGGCTGGCACTCCCCCACCCTCCTCGACGAACTCGCCGCCGCCCTGCCCGTGCCGGTCGAGTACGAGAACGACGTGAACCTCGCCGCCGTGGCCGAGCAGCGGCTCGGCGCCGCCCGGGGCCACGAGGACTTCGTCCTGCTGTGGAACCAGGAGGGCCTCGGCGCCGCCCTGGTCCTCGGCGGCCGCCTGCACCGCGGCTGGACCGGCGGCGCGGGGGAGGTCGGGTTCCTGCCGGTGCCGGGCGCCCCGCTGGTGCGCAAGGTCAGCCGTACCGGCAGTGGCGGCTTCCAGGAGCTGGCCGGCGCGCAGGCCGTCCCGCGACTGGCCCACGAGCTGGGCATCGGCCCCGTGCCGTCCGGCTCGTACACCGAGTCGGCGGCCGAGCTGCTCACCGCGGCCGCCGCCCGCCCCGGCGACGAACGGCACCACCGCCTGCTCCAGACCTACGCCACCCGGCTCGCCACCGGCCTCGCCTCCCTCGTCTCCGTCCTGGACCCCGAGCTGGTGGTCCTCAGCGGTTCCGCCCTCACCGCCGGCGGCGAGCCGCTGCGCGCCCTGGTCCAGGACGAGCTGGAGGAGCTGGCCGCGCCCCGGCCGCGTCTCGTCGTCGGTGAGGTGACCGACGATCCCGTCCTGCGTGGCGCGCTCGTCAGCGCGCTCGCGACCACCCGCGACGAGGTCTTCGACACCTCGCGCTGACCCCGCCCTCCGCGTCACCCGTCCCCGCCCACGCCCTGGGAGACCTCGCCATGCCCGGAACACCGAGAAAAGACACCACTGACCGGAGTGAAGGGTTGATGACCGCATGAAGCTCACCGTGGTCGGAGGCGGTTCGACCTACACACCCGAACTCGTCGACGGATTCGCCCGGTTGCGGGACACGCTGCCCGTCGAGGAACTGGTCCTCGTCGATCCGGCCGCGGACCGGCTGGAGCTGGTGGGGGGCCTCGCCCGCCGCATCTTCTCCCGGCAGGGGCACGACGGCAGGATCGTCACCACCTCCGACCTGGACGCGGCCGTGGACGGCACCGACGCGGTCCTGCTCCAGCTGCGCGTCGGCGGCCAGGCCGCCCGGCAGCAGGACGAGACCTGGCCCCTGGAGTGCGGCTGCGTCGGCCAGGAGACGACCGGCGCCGGCGGCCTCGCCAAGGCGCTGCGCACCGTGCCGGTGGTGCTGGACATCGCCGAACGGGTCCGGCGGGCCAACCCCGACGCCTGGATCATCGACTTCACCAACCCGGTCGGCATCGTGACCCGCGCCCTGCTGCGGGCCGGGCACCGGGCGGTCGGCCTGTGCAACGTGGCGATCGGCCTCCAGCGCAAGTTCGCGGCGCTGCTCGGGGTGGCGCCCGCCGAGGTCCACCTGGACCACGTCGGCCTCAACCACCTCACCTGGGAGACCGCCGTCCGGCTCGGCGGCCCCGGCGGCGAGGACGTCCTGCCCCGGCTGCTGGCCGAGCACGGCGACGCCGTCGCCGCCGACCTGCGCCTGCCCCGCCCCCTCCTGGACCGCCTCGGCGTCGTCCCCTCCTACTACCTGCGCTACTACTACGCGCACGACGAGGTCGTGGACGAACTGCGCGCCAAGCCGTCCCGGGCCGCCGAGGTGGCGGCGATGGAGCGGCAGCTGCTGGACATGTACGGCGACCCGGCCCTCGACGAGAAGCCCGCCCTGCTGGCGAAGCGGGGCGGTGCCTACTACTCGGAGGCGGCCGTCGACCTCGCCGCCGCCCTGCTCGGCGGCGCGGGCTCCCCCTACCAGGTGGTGAACACGTACAACCGGGGCACGCTGCCCTTCCTCCCCGACGACGCGGTGATCGAGGTGCCGGCGTCGGTGGGCGCCGAGGGTGCGGTCCCGCTGCCGGTGGCGCCCGTGGACCCGCTGTACGCGGGCCTGACGGCGAACGTCGCGGCGTACGAGGACCTGGCCCTGGACGCGGCGCTGCGCGGCGGCCGGGACCGCGTCTTCCGGGCGCTGCTCGCCCACCCCCTCGTGGGCCAGTACGGCCACGCCGAGCGGCTCACCGACCGGCTGATCGCGCACAACCGGGAGCACCTGGCGTGGGCCTGACCGCGAGCGTCCTCGCCGTCGACGCGGGCAACAGCAAGACCGACGTGGCCGTGGTGACGGCCGGCGGGGAGGTGCTCGCCACGGCCCGCGGCGGCCCCTTCCGTCCGCCCGCCGTGGGTGTCGAGCGGGCCGTGGACGCCCTCGGGGAGGTGGTGACGCGGGCCTTCGCCGCGGCCGGCGTCACCTCCGTCGAACAGGTGTCGGCGTGTCTGGCCAACGCCGACCTGCCGGTGGAGGAGGAGCGGTTGGCCGCCGCGCTGGGCGCGCGCGGGTGGGGCGCGGGCGTGGACGTGCGCAACGACACCTTCGCGGTGCTGCGCGCCGGTGTCGACGAGCCGCGCGGCGTCGCGGTCGTGTGCGGGGCCGGCGTCAACTGCGTCGGCATGCGCCCCGACGGCCGCACCGCCCGCTTCCCGGCCCTCGGGCGGCTGTCCGGCGACTGGGGCGGCGGCTGGGGGCTGGCCGAGGAGGCGCTGTGGCACGCGGCACGGGCGGAGGACGGACGCGGGGGGCCCACGGAACTGGCCCGCGCCCTGCCCGCCCACTTCGGGCTCTGCTCGATGTACGCCCTCATCGAGGCCCTGCACCTGCGGCACATCGAGCCCGCCCGGCGGCACGAGCTGACCCCCGTGCTGTTCGCCACGGCGTCCGAGGGCGACCCGCTCGCCCGGGGGATCGTCGACCGGCAGGCCGACGAGGTGGTGGCCATGGCCGTGGTGGCGCTGGACCGGCTGGACCTGCTGGCCGAGGAGACGCCGGTCCTGCTGGGCGGCAGCGTCCTGGCGGCACGGCACCCGCGGCTCGACGGCCGGGTGCGGGAACTGCTGGCGGCCCGCGCCCCCGAGGCCGTACCGCGGGTGGTGACGGCGCGGCCGGTCCTGGGCGCGGCGCTGCTGGGCCTGGACCGCGTGGGGGCCGCCCCCGGGGCCCGGGCGCGGGTGCGGGCGCACTTCGACGCGTGAGGTTCCGGAGCCCCGGAGCCCCGGGCGCGGCCGGACGCGCACCCGGCCCGTCCGGTCGCTCCGGGTCCGGTCCGGCCCTCGCCCCCGAAGGGAACCGAACCGCTTCCGGCGGCGTATTCATGGGCAGGGGTGGTGCGTTGCTCCGGGATCGGAGCAAGATCGGGTGAAGGCCGGTGCGAATGTCGTCGCGGGCAGCGATACTTGCGGCGACGGATGACCACGGGGGAGGTCAGCAGTGACTGGACCGCAGAAGGGCGGCGCGGCGCCACCGCCCGGCGCCGGCGCGCCCACCCTGCCCGCCGTGCCGTCGCCGCCCCGGCCGCTTCCGGAGCAGCGGTCCGGCGGCGCCGCCCCCGCCGTCCCCCCGCCGCCGGCGCCCCGGCGCACCGCCTTCGCCGAGGGCGTGGACCGGCTCCGCGCGGCGGCCGTGACCGAGCCGGGGCGGCTGCGGATCATCGGCGCGCTGCTCGCCGCGCTCGTCGTCGCCTTCGGCGCCGTGACCGCCTGGCAGATGAACGAGCGGTCCGCCGCCGCGGACGACGTGCTGAACCGCAGCCAGCCGCTGAGTTCGGCCGCGGCCGGCGTCTACCGCTCACTCGCGGAGGCCAACACCGCCGCGTCCAGCGGCTTCCTCGCCGGCGGCCAGGAGACGAAGGCGGCCCGCGAGGAGTACGAGAGCGCCGTCCGGGCGGCAGCGGAGGGGCTCGTGAAAGCCGCCGCGGACTCCGAGGCCGACTCCCCCGCCGAGGCGACCATCACCGAACTCAACCGCCTCCTGCCCGAGTACAAGGGCCTGGTCGAGCGGGCCCGCACCTACAACCGGCAGGGCTTCCCGGTCGGCGGCGCCTACCTGCGCTACGCCAACGAGAAGATGCAGAAGCAGATGCTCCCCGCGGCGGAGGACCTCTACACGAGCGAGAACCGGCGGCTCGGCGCCGACTACGCCGACGCGAAGCCCTACCCCTGGGCGGCGATCGCCCTCGGTGTCCTGGCCCTCGCGGCCCTGGGCTGGGCACAGCACCGCAACTACCGGCGCACCCACCGCGTCCTGAACCACGGACTGGTCGCCGCGACGGCCGCGTCCGCGATCGTCCTGCTCTGGCTGGTCGCCGGCCACAGCGTCGCCCGGTCGAGCCTGAACGACTCCCACGCGCACGGAGTGCGCTCCCTGACCGCGCTCAACGGGGCCCGCATCGCCTCCCTCAAGGCCCGGGGCAACGAGAACCTCACCCTGGTGGCGCGCGGCGCGGAGACGAGGAAGGTGGGCGACAAGACCTACGACGCCTACGACCTCGACTTCGAGAAGAACATGAAGGCCCTCGGCGAGGGCCTGGCCGAGGCACGGCGGCTCGCCGACGACGAGGCGGGCGAGCGGCCGGTCGACAGGGCGAACGGCAACATGACGGAGTGGAAGAAGCGGCACGCCTCGGCCCGTGAACAGGACGAGAACGGCAACTACCAGCAGGCGCTGGACCTCGTGATAGGCGGCGAGGGCGCCACCGCCGATTGCTTCGACGGCGTGGACGACTCGCTCGACACCGCGCTCGGGCACGAGGAGGCCGAGTTCGAGCGGGCGGCGGGCGACGGTCTGGACGCGATGCGGCCCCTGCCGCTCGTCGCCGGCGTCCTGGCCGCACTCGGCGTGGCCGGTGCGCTCCTGGGCATCGGCCGCAGGCTGTCGGAGTACCGGTGAAGCGGGGCTCGGGCCCGGCGGCCGATGGGAGAGGATGCCCGTGGAAGGGGGCGTGAGGATGCGCGCACAACGGCTCCGTACGGGACTGAAGGGCTGGGGCGGTGTGGGGGCGATGGCCTTCGCCTGCTCCCTCGCGGTGCTGTTCGCCTGCCTCCTGCCGGTGCTCCGCTCGCACGGCACGGGCGGGGAGACCGGTGCGGGCGGCCACGGCGTCACCCGGGGCGGCCAGGCGCGGGCCGCGCAGGAGTGCGCGGAACCCGAGAAGCAGACCCTGGCCCCGTCCGACGCCGACGGCCCCACCATCGACGAGATCCAGAACCGGCAGGGCGAGAAGCGCAAGCTGATCGTCGGCGTCGACCAGAACAGCTACCGCTGGGGCTACCGCGACCCGAACAGCGGCGGCGACGCCGAGCTGGAGGGCTTCGACATCGATCTGGCGCACCGCATAGCGCAGGACCTCCTCGGCGACCCGGACGCCGTGCAGTTCAAGGCGATCCCCACCAACCAGCGCGAGCCCGCGATCGAGAACGGCCGGGTCGACATGGTGGTCCGCACGATGACCATCAACTGCGCACGCCTGGAGAAGGTCGCCTTCTCGGCACCGTACTTCAGGACCGGCCAGCAGCTGCTGGCCCCCAAGTCCTCGGCGATCACCGGCTACGACGGCACGCTCGCCGGCAAGAAGATCTGCACGGCGGCGGGTTCCACCGCGCTCAGCACACTGGAGCAGGACCGCGAGGACGGCAGGCTGGCCGCCGACACCGACCTGGGCACCACCGTGCCCAACCAACTCGACTGCCTGGTGCGGCTCCAGCTCGGCGAGGTCGACGCGGTGGTCACCGACGGCGCGCTCGCCGCCAGCCAGGCCGCGCAGGACCCGACGGTCCAGCTCAAGGGCGACGCCTTCACCACGGAGTACTACGGCGTGGCGATGAAGAAGGACGCCGACGATCTGGTACGCCGGGTCAACCACGTCCTCCGGGAATGGCGCGCGGACGAGTCCGGGGGCTGGCAGGACTCGTACGACGCGTGGCTGAAGCCGACGATGGGGGACGACGCGGCGAAGTCGGAGCCGCCGGCCCCGGAGTATCTGCGCACGAGCTGACCGACCCCCGCACCGCAGGGAACAGCACGCACAAGTCCGCGACAGCGAGAGGTGATCGATGGGCGACACGGATCCCACCGGGCCGGTGATGGACCGGGACGAGGTGGACCGTGCGCTGGCGCGGCTCGGCGCGGAGCACGAGGCGATCGAGACCTCGCTCCTCGCCCTCCAGGACCACGCGGGCCGCAGACTCCTCGAGGGCGCCGCCCTGACGGGGGTGACCGCCGAGCGCTGGAGCGCCGCGGAGGCGTCGATCACCCTGCTGTGGAACTGCTTCGACGCCTACACGAGAGCGCTGCGCACCGCCCGGGAGATCCGCTCCCGGCGCCGCTGGTCCAGCCGCGAGGACCTGGCCGAGCTGACCGAGCTGCTGCGCGGCGAGGCCGTCACGATGGCCGGGGGCGCCGCCGCCACGGCGGGCGCGCCCGACGGCGGTCCGGGCCGCCTGAGCGAGCGGTACTCGCTGGCGACGCTGGTGGACCGGATGAACCAGCTGTACGCCGCCTCCCTCGACATGGTGGTCGCCGCCGACGCGGTGTGGTCGGCGCTGCCCGCGCGGATCGATCTGCTCGCCGCGGAGCTCCGGCGCACCCGCGAACTCGCGCACTCCGTGGGCGTCCGCCCCGGCGAGCACCCGGCCGGCGACGACCTGGAGCGGATCACCCGCACCCTGACGAGGCTGCGCGAGCAGGTGGTGTCCGACCCGCTGGCCTTCTGGACACCGGCGGAGGGCAGTTCGGCGCCCGGGGGCGGCCGTCCGGACACCACGGTCTACGACCGGGAGGCACGCGCCCTGGAGGACGTGCGCCGCGAGATCGACGCCGTGCTGGCCGTGCGCCAGGACGCGGAGCAGCGGATCGTGCGGCTGCGGGACGTGCTCTCCCGGGCGGACCGCACGCTCGCGGAGGCCCGTACCGCGCGCGGCGAGGTGCTGGCGAAGATCGCCGCGACGGAGGTGCCGGTCGTCAGCGGGCCGCCGACCGCGCTGCAGGAGCAGCTCGCGGCGGCCGCCGAGTACCGCCGGCACGCCCAGTGGCACCGCCTGTCGCCGCTCCTGGAGTCCCTGGAGGAGAAGGCGGAGGACGAACTGCTGCGCGCCCGCGAGTCGCTGACGGCGGTCACCGCGCCGCTCGCGGTCCGCGCGGAGCTGCGCGGCCGGCTCGACGCCTACAAGGCGAAGGTGGCCCGGCTCGGCCACGCCGAGGACCCCGAGCTGGCCGAGAAGTACGAGAAGGCGCGCCGCATGCTGTGGAGCGCGCCCTGCGACCTGCGCGTCGCCGGGCAGGCCGTGCTGCGCTACCAGCACGCGGCGGCCGAACTGCTCGGCTCCGCCCCGCGCGTGCCCGGTCAGGGCGGGCCGGTGGACCGGACGGGGCCCGGCGTATGAGCGACCACGGGGAGGGGCCGGCATGAGCGAGGCACAGCGGACGTGTCAGCGTCCCGGTTGCGGCGGGGCCTACGAGGACGTGGGCGGCGGCGAGCTGTACTGCGACACGTGCGGTCTGGCACCCGTCGTCGCCCCGGACGGCATGGTGGGCTCCACGCCGACGGGCATCACCGGGGGCGGCGGACGCGGCTCGCGCGGCTCGGCGGGCAGCGGCGGTTCCCGCGCGAGCGGCCGCAGTGCGCGGACGTCCTCGCAGTCGTCGCGGTCCCGGCGTTCGGTCTCGGGGCGCCTCTCGCGGGCGGTGTCGGGCCGGTCCACGAGCCGTTCGGTGTCGGTGCGCAGTTCGGGTTCCGGTGCCGGTCCCTCCTCGCGCGGGCGCCTCGGCGCCGGTCTGGTCGAGGTCCCGCCGATCCCACGGCCCGATCCGCGCGCGATGGTCCTGGACAACCCCGAGGTGCCCGAGCGCAAGCGGTTCTGCTCGCGCTCGGACTGCGGGGCACCGGTCGGGCGGGCGCGCGGGGAGCGACCGGGGCGCACGGAGGGCTTCTGCACCAAGTGCGGTCACCCGTACTCCTTCGTGCCCAAGCTGAAGGCCGGGGACGTCGTGCACGGCCAGTACGAGGTGGTGGGCTGCCTCGCGCACGGCGGGCTCGGCTGGGTCTACCTCGCCGTCGACCGCGCGGTCTCCGACCGGTGGGTGGTCCTCAAGGGCCTGCTGGACACCGGGGACCAGGACGCGATGGCGGCGGCGATCTCCGAACGGCGGTTCCTCGCGGAGATCGAGCACGCCAACATCGTGCGGATCTACAACTTCGTCGAGCACCTCGACCAGCGGACGGGTTCGCTGGACGGCTACATCGTCATGGAGTACGTCGGCGGCAAGTCGCTGAAGGAGATCGCCAACGGCCGGCGCACCCCGGAGGGGCGGCGCGACCCGCTGCCGGTGGAGCAGGCCTGCGCGTACGGCATCGAGGCGCTGGAGGCGCTCGGCCACCTGCACAGCCGCAACCTGCTCTACTGCGACTTCAAGGTCGACAACGCCATCCAGACCGAGGACCAGCTCAAGCTGATCGACATGGGCGCGGTGCGCCGGATGGACGACGAGGAGTCGGCCATCTACGGCACGGTGGGCTACCAGTCGCCCGAGGTCGCCGACGTCGGCCCCTCGGTGGCGTCCGACCTGTACACCGTCGGCCGCACCCTCGCCGTGCTGACGTTCGACTTCCAGGGCTACACCACCGTCTACGCCGACTCGCTGCCCGACCCGGACACCATCGACGTCTTCCGGCGGTACGAGTCCTTCTACCGGCTGCTGGTGCGTGCCACCGACCCCGACCCCGCCCGCCGGTTCGCCTCCGCGCAGGAGATGGCCGAGCAGCTGACGGGTGTGCTGCGCGAGGTGGTCTCGCTCCAGACGGGCCGGGCCAGGCCCGCCGTGTCGACGCTGTTCGGGCCCGAAGTCAGGGTGACGGACACGGAGTTGTTCCCGCGGCTGGACGGTGAGGTGTCCCGGCTGGGGGCGCGGACGGTCCGTACGGGGCGGCGCCGTGCCGCCACGGCGGTGCCGCCTCCGGCCGCCGGCCCCGCCCTGCCGGGCGGGACGAGCGCCGCGGTCGGCGCGCCCGGGGGTACGGGCCCGGGCGTCGGGCACGCGGGCGGGGCGGGCGCGGGCGCCGGGCACGGCGGCGGGGCGGGCGCGGGCGCCGGGCACGCGAGTGGGGCGGGCGCGGGCTTCGGACGGCCCGGTGCGGGCGGTGCGCGAGGCGCGCTGCCGGGTGCCGTGAGCGCGGTCGGTGGTCTCGGCACCGAGGTCTCCGGCCTGGTCAGACCTGCCGACGCGCCGACCGCCGCCCTCGCGCTGCCGGTGCCCCGGGTCGACGCCGGCGACCCCAACGCGGGTTTCCTCGCGGGCCTCATGGCATCGGCGCCGGGCGAGCTGCTGACCGCGCTGGCCGCCGCGCCGGCACCGTCGGCCGAGACCCGGCTGCGGCAGATCCGGGCCCGGCTGGAGACCGGCGACGCGCCCGGCGCGCTGGCAGCCCTGGAGTCCTTGGAGGACGAGCGGCCCGACGACTGGCGGGTGGTCTGGTACCGGGGCCTGGCCGGACTGGTGACCGGCGACCACGAGGGCGCCGCGCTGGCCTTCGACGCGATCTACGACGCCTTCCCGGGCGAGATCGCGCCCAAGCTGGCGCTCGGCCTGTGCGCGGAGGTCCTGGGGCAGCTCGACAACGCCGCCGAGTACTACCGCCTGGTGTGGTCGTCCGACCCGAGCCATGTGAGCGCTGCGTTCGGACTGGCCCGGGTCCAGCTCGCCGGCGGCGACCGGGCCGGTGCCGTACGGACGCTGGAGTCGGTGCCGGAGACGTCCGTGCACTGCACCGCGGCGCGGGTGGCGGCGGTGCGGGCCCGACTGCGGCGGCGCACCGTGAACGCGGGCGACGCTGCGTTCCTCGACGACCTGGTCGCGGCCGCGCGGCAGGTGGAGTCGCTGGACGTGTACGGTCTGGATCCGGCGCGGCGCGAGCAGTTGTCGGCCGAGGTCCTCGGTTGCGCGCTGGACTGGGTACTCTCCGGAGGTCAGGGTTCCGTCCCTCCCGCCGCCGGAGGACGGACGCTGCTCGGCAGCGGCCTGGACGAACGCGGTCTGCGTTTCGGCCTGGAGCGTTCGTACCGCACGCTGGCTCGGCTGGCGCGGGGCGGCGAGGAGAGGATCGACCTGGTGGAACGTGCCAATCGTTACCGCCCCCGAACGTGGGTGTAGTTGATGTCGCAGATGCCCCAGCAGGCCGCTGTGTCGAAGTGCCCGAGCTGCGAGGAACCCCTCGAGTCGGGTGACCGTTTCTGCGGTGCCTGCGGATACGACCTGTCCGCCGTGCCCGCGCGGCCCGACGACAGTCCGACGATCGCCCTGAACGGCTCGGTGCCCGCGCCGTCCTGGGCACCGGACGGCGTGGACTGGCCGACGGCCCGGGAATCCGACGGCTCCGGCCGGCCGGCCCCGGTGCACGCGGCGGCCGAGGTGCCGGGGACCGACTCGGGCGGCTCCCCGCTCCCCCCGCCCCCGCCTCCGGCGCCCCCGGTGCCCCCGACGCCCCCGGTGCCGTCGGCCGCGCCCGCCGCGCGGTTCGATCACCCCGATCGGTCCGGCCGGTCCGACGGGTCCGACGCGTCCGAAGGGTCCGAAGGGTCCGACCGGCTCGACCGGCCGCGGGAGCCCGACGAGTACCCGTTGCAGGCGCCCGACCCGAGGCTGGCGTCCGAACCGGCCCCGTCCGATCCGCGTCCGTCCGGGCAGACCGTGGCCGGGCAGACCGTGGCCGAGAAGGTGTGCGTGGCCTGCCGCTCGGGCCGGGTCGACGACGACGGCTACTGCGAGAACTGCGGCCACGCCCAGCCCCGCGAACGCGACCACATGGAGCAGGAGTCGGGCCCCGTCGCCGCGGTGAGCGACCGCGGTCTGCGCCACCACCGCAACGAGGACGCGTTCTCCGTCGGCTGCACCGCGCTGCCGGACGGCGCGCCCGCGTCCGTGGCGATCGTCTGCGACGGCGTGTCCTCCGCGACCCGTCCCGACGACGCCTCACTCGCCGCGTCCCGCGCGGCCGGCGAGTCGCTGCTCACCGCCCTGCCGCGCGGCACGCACCCGCAGCAGGCCATGCACGACGCGATCGTCGCCGCCTCGCACGCCGTCAACGCGCTGGCCGACGAGCCCGCCACGGCCCGCGAGCAGGCCCCCCACCAGAACGCCCCCGCCTGCACCCTGGTCGGCGCCGTGGTGACCGCGGGCCTCCTGGTCGTCGGCTGGGTCGGCGACAGCCGCGTCTACTGGGTGCCGGTCGACCGGAGCACCCCGCCCGCCCGGCTCACCGAGGACGACTCGTGGGCCGCCCAGATGGTCGCC
This sequence comes from Streptomyces ambofaciens ATCC 23877, assembly GCF_001267885.1. Taxonomy (NCBI): domain Bacteria; kingdom Bacillati; phylum Actinomycetota; class Actinomycetes; order Kitasatosporales; family Streptomycetaceae; genus Streptomyces; species Streptomyces ambofaciens. The sequence goes on from NZ_CP012382.1 coordinate 2,859,364, forward strand.
GCCGGTCTGATGAGCGAGGCCGAGGCGTACGCCGACGAGCGCGCCCACGCGATCACCGGGTGGCTCGGCGCCGACGCCTACGAACTGGAGCCGCACACCGCGTCCTTCAAGCCGGACCGCCCGGGTGTCGTCGTGGTCTGCACGGACGGCCTGTGGAACTACGCGGAGTCCGCCGAGGAGATGGCCGAGGCCGTCCCCCTCGACGCCGCCGCGCGACCGCTGCACGGCGCCCGCGTCCTGGTGGGCCACGCCCTGGACGGCGGGGGCCACGACAACGTAACAGTGGCGCTCGTGCCGTTCCCCGCCCCGCCGCAGGGGGCAGGATCGGCCTGAGGCCGTCGCATGGCGTACGGCGTCGTGGCCGGGCGCGACCCGGTACGGCCCGGGGGACGCGCGCGGGGTGGCCTCGCGGACCGCAGGGGGCGGTCCGCGCCGGCAGCCAGACACCCACCACCGTGGGGACGTAGAGGGGGATACGAACCGGCATGGCCAATTTCTCGAAGTCGAACGTGCCGCAGTTCTCGGTGGACGTCTACCAGAACGAGTACCTGCCCGACGGCGGCCGTGAGGTCAACGCCATCGTGACGGTCACCGCGACCGGCGGCGGCACGATCGGGAGCGCGGTCGCCGCGCCCCATCTCTACTCGCCCGGCCAGGGCCCGTCCGCGGCCGTGGCCGTCATGGTCGACTGCTCGGGCTCGATGGACTACCCGCCCACCAAGATGCGCAACGCCCGCGACGCCACCTCCGCCGCGATCGACACCCTGCGCGACGGCGTGCACTTCGCGGTGGTCGGCGGCACGCACGTCGCCAAGGAGGTCTACCCGGGCGGCGGGCGCCTGGCGGTCGCCGACGCCGGCACCCGGGAGCAGGCCAAGCGTGCCCTGCGCGGCCTGAGCGCGGGCGGCGGCACCGCCATCGGCACCTGGCTGCGGCTGGCCGACCGGCTGCTGTCCACCGCGGACGTCGCCATCCGGCACGGCATCCTGCTCACCGACGGCCGCAACGAGCACGAGTCGCCGGAGGACCTCAGGGCCGCGCTCGACACCTGCGCCGGGCGCTTCACCTGTGACGCCCGGGGCGTGGGCACCGACTGGGAAGTGAAAGAAGTCACAGGGATCGCCTCCGCCCTGCTCGGCACCGCCGACATCGTGGCCGACCCCGCCGGTCTCGCCGCCGACTTCACGCGGGTGATGGAGACGGCCATGGGCAAGGAGGTCGCGGACGTCGCCCTGCGCCTGTGGACCCCGGTCGGCACCACCGTGAAGTTCGTCAAGCAGGTCGCCCCCACGGTCGAGGAGCTCACCGGCCGCCGCACCGAGGCGGGGCCGCGTGCCGGGGACTACCCCACCGGTTCCTGGGGCGACGAGTCCCGTGACTACCACGTCTGCGTGGAGGTTCCGGCGGCCGGCCTCGGCCAGGAGATGCTGGCCGCCCGGGTCTCCCTGGTCGTCCCGGAGCCCGGGGGCGAGGCGCCGGGCGGGGGAGGCGGCGCGCGCAGCCTCGGCGCGCAGGGTCTCGTACGGGCCGTGTGGACCGACGACATGGCCGCTTCCACGTCGATCAACCCGCAGGTGGCCCACTACACCGGGCAGGCCGAACTGGCACAAGCCATCCAGCAAGGGCTCGATCTCCGCAAAGCGGGAGACATCGACGGCGCAACGGCCAAACTGGGCCGGGCGGTTCAGCTCGCCGGCGCCTCCGGAAACGCGGATACTGCGAAACTGCTTGCGAAGGTGGTGGACGTGGTCGACGCGGCGGCAGGTACTGTGCGACTGAAAGCGAAGGTCGAGGAGGCCGACGAGATGACTCTCGAGACCCGGTCCACCAAGACCGTTCGCGTGAAGAAGCACTGACCCGACACAGCACCGCAGCACCACGACACCGCCGGACAACACAGCGAAAGCTCCGCAAGAGGGGGAAGCTCCGACATGCCGACCTGCCCGAACGGACACCAGTCGGGTTCCGACGACTGGTGCGAGGTCTGCGGTCACCGCATGGCCGGTGCCGTGCCGCCCCCTCCCCCGCCTCCGCCCCCGGGCGGCGGCTACGGCTTCCCGCCGCCCGCCGGTCCGGCCGGCCCGGGCGGCGGCCCCGGTGGTCCCGGAGCCGAGCCGCAGCTGTGCCCGCAGTGCCGCACGCCGCGTGAGGGCGGGGCGCCGTTCTGCGAGGAGTGCCGGTGGAACTTCCTCACCAACACCGCCACCTCGTACACCCCGGCCGCCCCGCGCCCGCCGGCGCCCGGCCCGGGCCCGCGCTTCCCGCAGCCGCCGTCGGGTCCGTCGGGTCCGTCGTACGGCGGTGACTCGTACGACTACCAGGGCTCCCGCCCGTCCCAGATGAACCGTCCCGCCGAGCCGATCCCGCCGGGCCCGCCCTTCGGCGGCGCTCCGTCGGGTCCCGGTGGTCCGGGCGGTCACGGCGGTCAGGGCGGTCACGGCGGCGGGCCTGGCGGCCCGGGCGGCGGTCACGGTGCTCCGGGCGGCCCTTACAACCCCGGCGGTTCCGGCGGACCGGCCGGTCCGGGTGGCCCTGGCGGTCCCGGCGGGCCCGGCGGCGGGCCTGGCGGGTTTGACGGGTCTCGCGGCCCGGGTGGGTTCGGTGGCCCCGGCGGTCCCGCGGGGCCCGGGGGTCCCGGTGGCCCCGCAGGTCCGGGTGGCCCCGGTGCACACGGTGGCCCCGCGGGCCCCGGGGGGCCGAACGGCCCCGGTGGCCCCGGCATCCCGAACGGGCCCGGTGGACCTGGTGGACCTGGTGGGCACGGCGGCCCGAACGGGCCCTCCGGCCCGCCGGCGCCGCCCCCGTTCGGTGGCGACCCCTCGCGCCCGGGCCCGCCGCCGCCCGGCCCCGGTGGGCCGGAAGGCGCCCCGCAGGCGTACCGGCAGTCCGGCCCGCCCGCCCCGCCCGCGTTCCCGCAGGAGGCCAACCGGCCGCAGCAGGGCGGCCCGTCCTTCGGCGGCGGTGACGACGACTGGGTGCTCTCCCCGCCGTCGTCCAGCCCTGCGGGCCCCGGCGGTCCGAACGGCCCGGGTCAGGCCCAGGGCAGCGGCTACGGCTACCCGCAGCCCGGCGCCACACAGGCTCCGCCGCCCCCGCCCGGCGGCGGCTACGGGTTCCCGCAGCAGCCCCAGCAGCCGCAGCAGCCCCAGCGGCCTCAGGGACCGGCGACCTGGACGGCGACCATCGGCCCGGACCGCGACTACTTCATGGCGATGATGCAGCGTTCCGGCCCCGAGGCCGCGGGCCTCAACCTGCCCGCGTACTCGCCCGAACAGCAGCGCACCCTCGCCGGCAACCAGATCACCATCGGCCGGCGCCGCCACTCCACCGGCGACACCCCGGACATCGATCTCGCGGTGCCGCCGGAGGACCCGGGCGTCTCGCACCAGCACGCGGTGCTGGTGCAGCAGCCGGACGGCAACTGGGCGGTCGTCGACCAGAACTCGACGAACGGCACGACGGTCAACGGCGGCGAGGAGCCGATCCAGCCCTTCGTGCCGGTGCCGCTCCAGGACGGCGACCGGGTGCACGTCGGCGCCTGGACGACGATCACGATCCGTCGGGGATAGCGCGGAGGCCCGGCGCCGCCGGGTCCGTCAGACGAAGGGCCAGGCGTACGGGCCCTCCGGGTCGTCCAGCCAGGCCCAGGCCCGTTCGCCGCTGACGGTGATGCCGTAGCGCTCCCGGCGCGGGGCGTCCTCGCGGTCCCACAGGGCGTACGCCTCCTGCGGGTCGAGGCCGCCCCGGCTCAGCTCCAGCAGGAAGCGGAACAGGTCGTTCTCCCGGGCCCGGCGCGGCACCCCGCCGAGGCCGGGCACCTCCGGCTCGCACCGCTCCGCACCGCGCAGCGGAACGAAGTACGCGGGCGTGTGCAGGAAGCGTCCCTCGGCGTGCCCGGCGTCGTGAACCGTGAGCACGACCAGGCCGGTGGCGAGCGGGGTCAGGATGCGGCCTCCGGGACGGCACTGGGCGAGCCAGGCGCGCGGCACCGAGGGCAGCGCGCAGGTGGCGAGTATCCGGTCGTAGGGAGCGCGCTCGGGCACTCCGCGGGCGCCGTCGCCCGTGACGACGGCCGGGTGGTGGCCCACCGCGGCCAGGTGCCGGCGCGCGGACTCGGTGATCTCCGGTTCCAGGTCGACGGTGGTGACCAGGTCGTCGTCACCGAGCCGGTGGGCGAGCAGGGCGGCGTTGTAGCCGGTGCCGGCGCCGATCTCCAGGACCCGGTCGCCGTCGCGCACGCCCAGCTCCACCAGCATCAGGGCCATCAGCGACGGCTGGCTGCTGGAGGAGAGCAGCTCGCCGTCGCGCAGCCGGGTCGCCAGCGGTGCGTCGGCGTACGCCCCGAGCACCCACCGCTCGCGGGCGCCGGGGTCGGGGTCCTCGCCCCACCGGCGCTCGTGACCGCCCCGGACGCCGACGTAGTAGTACGGCACGAAGAGGTGGCGCGGGACCGTAGCGAAGGCGTCCCGCCACACCGGGTCGGCCGCCCAGGCGCCGCTCAGCTCGATCTCCCGCACCAGCTCCGCCCGCGCGGAGGCGGCGAGGCCGTCCAGGTCCTGGTGCCCGCCCATGCCTCCACAGTAAGGGCCCGGGGGCGGCAGGCGGGCGGTGAGGCGGGGACGCGGAGGCCGGCGACGCGGGGACGCGGGGGCTGGGGAGTGGCCGGGGAGGGCGGTGGCGAGGGGCGGTGGCGAGGGGTGGTCCTAAGCCTGGAGTCCTATGTCCACCCGTCTGAGACCATGGACGACGTGAATGAGATTCGGCGCGGCACGCTTCAGGAGCAGACCTTCTACGAGCAGGTCGGCGGGGAGGAGACCTTCCGCCGGCTCGTCCACCGTTTCTACCAGGGGGTGGCCGAGGACCCGATCCTGCGGCCCATGTACCCGGAGGAGGACCTGGGCCCCGCCGAGGAGCGCTTCGCGCTCTTCCTGATGCAGTACTGGGGCGGCCCGACGACGTACAGCGACAACCGCGGCCATCCGCGGCTGCGGATGCGTCACGCCCCCTTCGCCGTCGACCGGGCGGCGCACGACGCCTGGCTGAAGCACATGCGGGTCGCCGTCGACGAGCTGGGGCTCTCCGAGGAGCACGAGCAGACGCTGTGGAAGTACCTGACGTACGCGGCGGCCTCGATGGTCAACACCGCCGGCTGACCCCCGGCCCCGACGTCGACGTCGGAATCCGACTGCCGGGCGGCGATATCCGGTCGTCCGGCGTCGGAATCCGGTCGAGTCCGGGCGGCTTCCGGCCGGGAGCGTACGGCGCAGGGGGTCAGCGCACGCTGACGCCCAGGGCCCCGGCCCCCACCCGGCGCAGGGCGACGGAACCGTAGGGCGTGCGCAGCCGCAGCCACGGGCCCGAGGAGAAGAGCTTCGGCGCGTCCTCGGCGGACCCCCCGGCAGGGCCCAGAAAGCCCAGGGACTGGGCCGCGTGCACGGCCCGCACCGGCAGCCCGGTCTCCCCCACCGTCCGGGACCATATCTCCCGCCCGATCCCGTCCAGCTCGGCCCGGGTACGGCCCTCGGGTGCCAGTTCGCCCGTACGGGAGCGGAACTCCGCCACCGCCGCGGCGACCAGCGCGCGCAGGGCGTCCGGGGCGGGGAGCCCCGGCTCGGGGCGCCAGCCGCCGCGCGGGGGCAGCACCCCGGCCCACGGCGGCCCGGTCACCGTGCCCGGCACACCGGCGGTGGCCGCCTTCTCGTCCACCGCCTCCAGGAGCTCACCGGCGGAGACGGTCGCGTCCAGCGTGACGTCGAGCCCGTTCTCGTACGGTTTGGCCAGCCGCACCGCGCGGACGGCCAGCACCTCGAAGGAGGGCGGCCGGCCGAAGACGGCGAGGGCGGTACCGGCCGCCTGGAGGCGTACCGCCGCCGAACGGTCGTAGCGGAGCAGGCGGGAGAGGAAGGCCGCGAGATCCGCGGCCTCCCCCTCGTCGGCCAGGTGGAGCACCGTCATGCGGCGACGGCCTCCTCCTTGTCGTCCGTGTACTCGCTCAGGAACTCCCGTTCCTCAGCGGTGATCCGGCGTGGCATCTGCGTCTCGAAGTCGAACGGCACGATCACCGTCGAGGCGCGGACGTAGACCACGTCGTCGTCCTTGACCTCGTAGGTCAGGGTGAAGGACGCGGCCCTTATCTCCGTGACCCACAGCTCGATGTCGACCGGGTGGTGCCGGTGCACGAGCTGCCGTTTGTAGTCGATCTCGTGGCGCGCCACCACCGACCCCTGCTTGAAGTCCTTGTCCGGGCGGAACAGGAAGTCGATACGGGCCTCCTCCAGGTAGCGGAGGAAGACCACGTTGTTGACGTGGCCGTACGCGTCCATGTCCGCCCAGCGCAGCGGGCAGCGGTAGATGTGGCGCAAGAGATCAGCCCCGGGTCAGCTTCTTGTAGGTGGCGCGGTGCGGACGCGCGGCGTCGGCACCGAGCCGCTCGATCTTGTTCTTCTCGTACGACTCGAAGTTGCCCTCGAACCAGAACCACTTGGACTCGCCCTCGTAGGCGAGGATGTGGGTGGCGACGCGGTCCAGGAACCACCGGTCGTGGGAGACGACCACGGCGCAGCCGGGGAACTCCAGCAGCGCGTTCTCCAGGCTGCTGAGGGTCTCGACGTCGAGGTCGTTGGTCGGCTCGTCGAGCAGGAGCAGGTTGCCGCCCTGCTTGAGGGTGAGCGCCAGGTTGAGGCGGTTGCGCTCACCGCCGGAGAGGACCCCGGCCGGCTTCTGCTGGTCCGGCCCCTTGAAGCCGAACGCGGACACGTAGGCGCGGCTCGGCATCTCGACCTGGCCGACGTTGATGTAGTCCAGCTCGTCGGAGACGACGGCCCACAGCGTCTTCTTCGGGTCGATGTTCTCGCGGCTCTGGTCGACGTAGGAGATCTTGACGGTGTCGCCGACCTTGATGGAACCGGAGTCCGGCTCCTCGAAGCCCTGGATCATCTTGAAGAGTGTGGTCTTGCCGGCGCCGTTGGGGCCGATGACACCGACGATGCCGTTGCGGGGCAGGGTGAAGGAGAGGTCGTCGATCAGGACCTTGTCGCCGAAGGCCTTGGTGAGGTTGTTGATCTCGACGACGACGTTGCCGAGCCGCGGGCCCGGCGGGATCTGGATCTCCTCGAAGTCCAGCTTCCGCATCTTGTCGGCCTCGGCGGCCATCTCCTCGTAGCGGGCCAGACGCGCCTTGGACTTGGCCTGCCGCCCCTTGGCGTTGGAGCGCACCCAGTCCAGCTCGTCCTTGAGGCGCTTCTGCCGCTTGGCGTCCTTCGCACCCTCGACCTTGAGGCGGGTGGCCTTGGTCTCCAGGTACTTGGAGTAGTTGCCCTCGTAGCCGTGCAGCCGACCGCGGTCGACCTCGCAGATCCACCCGGCGACGTTGTCGAGGAAGTACCGGTCGTGGGTCACGGCCACGACGGTGCCCTCGTACTTGGCGAGGTGCTGCTCCAACCAGTTCACCGACTCGGCGTCGAGGTGGTTGGTGGGCTCGTCGAGCAGCAGCAGGTCGGGCGCCTCGAGCAGCAGCTTGCAGAGCGCGACCCGGCGCTTCTCACCACCGGAGAGGTTCACCACGGGCCAGTCGCCGGGCGGGCACCCGAGCGCGTCCATGGCCTGCTCCAGCTGGGCGTCGAGGTCCCAGGCGTTCGCGTGGTCCAGCTCCTCCTGGAGCTTGCCCATCTCCTCCAGCAGCGCGTCCGAGTAGTCGGTCGCCATCTGCTCGGCGATCTCGTTGAACCGGTCGAGCTTGCCCTTGACCTCGGCGACACCCTCCTGGACGTTCTCCAGGACGGTCTTCTCCTCGTTGAGCGGGGGCTCCTGCAGCAGGATGCCGACCGTGTAGCCCGGCGACAGGAACGCGTCACCGTTCGACGGCTGCTCCAGCCCCGCCATGATCTTCAGCACGGTCGACTTACCGGCACCGTTCGGCCCGACCACACCGATCTTCGCGCCGGGCAGGAAGTTCAGGGTGACGTCGTCGAGGATCACCTTGTCGCCGTGCGCTTTGCGCGCCTTGCGCATGGTGTAAATGAACTCAGCCAAGAGAAACCGTCCGGCAGCTTGAATCAGGCAGTGGGCAGATACACCCCATCTTGCCGCACCGCCACCCCTGGGAGGAAACGCGTTCCGCGCGGGGGCGCTGACCTGGGGCTTCGTCGGCGGTGACGGGTCGGCGTTCCTCGTCGGCGGGCGGTGTCGGGGTGGCGGGACCGGTTGATCCGGGGCGGTGCTCCGTGGGAGCGGGGCGGTTGAGTACCCGTACTCATGTTCCGTGTCCGTCGCGACGGCATGCTGGCCGCGGGCACCGAGGGGACCCCTCATCTGACGACGGGGCGGGGTAGCGGTGGGCATGGGACGGGTGAGTCAGCCGTCGACCGGGCGGCAGATCGGGGTGGGCGTGGCGCTGGTCGTCATCGACCTCGTGGTCATCGTCTGGACGGTGTACGGCTATGGGATGGCGGGGTGGGCCGACAGTTACGAGAGCGACGGCGCCGGCCCGTCGAGTGCGTCCCGGGTGGCGTCCCAGGCGTCGTGGCTCCTGGGGGGCGGGGCCGTCGTCACGGGTGGTGGTCTTCTCGCCCTGGGGTGGCGCATTCCTGGCGTCCTGCAAGGCGTCGTCCTGGGGGGAGCGGCATTGCTGTTCTCCGCCGCCGGCGGGTGACGCGTCGCGGTCGCGCTTCGTCGGCCTCGACGCCCACGCCACGGCCGGAGCCTTGACGGCTCCGTACTACCGGGAGGCGTCCTTTCGGCGGATGGCCATCAGGGTCGCGCCACCGGCGATGAGCAGGACCAGAGCCAGGCCGCCGATCAGGGGTGTCAGTTCGGAGCTGCCGGTCTCGGCGAGGTTGGGGTTCGGGGTGGGGGTGATGACGGTCGTGGGGGCCGGCTGGCCGAGGGTGTGGGTGGCGTCGGCCAGTGCGGCGCTCTGGGTGCGGCAGTCGAGGACGCTGTTGAAGCGCTGTTCGAAGCCGGCCGGGCCGCGGATGGTGAAGTCGTACGCCCTGTCCTCCGGGAGCGGGACGGTCACCGTCCGGGACTCGCCGGGCGCGATCGTGTACTCGGTGTCCAGCAGCTCGAAGGTGAAGGGCTCGTCGCCCTCGTTGACCGCGGTGAGGTCCAGGGCGCCCTCGGCGCAGTTCTTCCTCGCCGACAGGGCGGGTATCGCGCCCTGGTCGGCCCAGGTGGCGGTCGCCGTCGCGGCGACCGTCGACTCGCTGGAGCCGGCCAGGATCTGGGTCTGGCTGCGGCTCTCCGAGGCGAAGGCGCGGCCGACCGGCACGGTGGTGGAGGCCTGGACCGTCAGCTCGGCGGTGCCGGCCGCCGCGTCCTTCGGCACGTCGAAGAAGATCTGGGCGCCGTCGGTGACGGAGGTGACGGGCTCGCCCTTCTTGTCGACGATCCGCACCCCGTCCGCCGTTGCGCCCACCGGTGGGGTGACCGTCGCGCCGCCCGCGTTGGTGCGCACCGTCACCGGGCCGAGCCGTTCACCGGGCCGGCCCGAGACCGCGGGCGGGTCCAGGGTGAGGGACGCCGTGGGCTCCGTGAGTCCGCGGGCGTTCTTCTCCAGGTAGTCGGCGAGCCGCTCGGCCTGGGGGTCGACGGCCTCGACATCCGTGTGGTCCGAGTGGCGCCAGATGGCCACCTGGGTCCCGGCCGCCGCGTCCTGTTCGGTGAGCCCGCCGCGGACGCCGGCCTTCTTCGCCAGTGCGGCGAGGTCGTTGACCTGGGGGTAGGAGTTCTGCAGGATCCAGCGGATGCGGCCGGCGTCCTTGTTGGTGCCCAGGGACGTGCCGCTCCAGGGCGTCTCGTGGTACTTGGCGTCCTTCTGCGTCGGGTTCTGGATGTCGACGCAGTACGTCTGCAGCATGCCGCCGCCCTCGACGGACATCTCGAAGAGGCCGGCCGACACCTCCTGGTCGCCGTCGTCCCCGTGGATGACCGCGGCGCCGTAGGTCTTGAGGCCGCCTATGGTGGCCGTCGCCCCGCCCTGTCCCTGTCCCGCCTCCTGGGCGGCGGCCGGAGCGGCGCCGGTCGCCACTCCTGCCGCGGCGAGCGCGGACACCAGCGCCGCGGCGGCGAGACGCGCCGCCCCTCGCCCGGGCAGAGACAGTGCGGTGAACGAAGAAAACACCAAATTCCCCTTCGAGCAGGACCCGTTGACGTGGGGGGCACGGTCCCACCAGCAGAATCAGCAGCCCCACAGGGCTCGTTCGGCATCCTAAGGACGTAACGCACCGCGCCTGCCGGGGATGTTCGCCCACACGATGATCCGAATCGGAATCGTTATCCCCGACAGGGCCTGCGAGCAGGGCTTATCGACAAATCCACCCGGCTTTGCCTGGGATGTACTCGCCGATAGGCCGCGCTTCGGTCAGTTCCGGTGGAAGCCCGGCATCATGCCACCGCGGCGGGTTCCGGCTGCTGTTCGGCGGACGGAGCGGCCGACTCCGCGGCCGGTGTCTCCCAGTTGGGTTCCGGCTGCGGTGGGGAGGCTGCCGTCTCCGCCCGGCCGGTGCGCCGGAACGCGGCCGTGCCGCGTGCCAGGTCGTGGCCGATCGCCACCGCGTCGATGTCCGCCGAGGTCCAGTTCTGCCCCTCGCGCACGTCCGTGCGGACCTTCAGCCGGCCCTGGACGACGACCGGGTCGCCCACCGTCAGCGACGCCGAGGCGTTGGAGGCGAGTTGCCGGTTGGCCCACACCGTGAAGAAGTTGGTGTGGCCGTCCGTCCACGCGCTCTTCTCCCGGTCCCAGTAGCGCGCGGTGACCGCCAGCCGGAACCGTGCGGAAGCGCCGTTCGGCAGGTCCCGGAACACCGGTTGCGTCGCCACGTTGCCCACGGCGCAGATCATCGTCTCGTTCATCGCGAGTCCTCCCTTCCGCACGGGCACGTCCCGTGCGGCTGCGTCCGGCGCGGCGGCGTCGCTTTCCCCGTACACCGCCGCACCCGGGCCGACCGCGTCCGTCGCGATCGCCACGAGGCCAGACTGCATCCGTCCGGGCCGGTCCCGCCGAGGGCTGTGGACCGCCTCCGGACCTGTGGAGAACTCCGTCACTCCCGCGAGTGAGCACCTCTCACGGGCACGTCACATCGTGGGGTCATCCGCCCCCGTGGACCCAACCGCCCCACCGGCCCCACCGGCCCCACCGGCCCCACCGGCCCCACCGGCCCCACCGGCCCCACCGGCCCCACCGGCCCCACCGGCCCCACCGGCCCCACCGGCCCCACCGGCCCAGCCTCACCTGGCCACGGCCCCCACCCCGGTGACCCGCCCGTACTGCTCACGCACTTCCCGGTACCGCAGCAGTTCCGCCGCCAGCGGATCCAGTACCCGGGCCCGGCCGCACCCCGCGGCCGCCTCCCGCAGCAGGCGTTCCGCCTCGTGGCCGTAGCGCCGTGCGGGTCCGCGGGCCGCGATGCGGCAGCTCCACTCGATGAGGGGGCCGCCGACGATGCCGGCCAGCATCAGCAGCACCGGCACACCGAGGTTCGGCGACACGAAGCCGATGATCTGGGCCAGCAGCCACAGCCCTCCCACGACCTGCAGCAACGTCATGGAGGCCTGGGCCAGCACGGCCACCGGCCACCAGCCCGGCCGCGGCGGACGCCCGGGCATCCCCGTGCGCACCGCCAGTTCGTCGAGGGCCTCGGGCAGGCCCTGGGCACCGCGGACGGCGGCCTCGCGCATCGCCTGCGCCCACGGCGCCGGAAGCCCGGCCGACGCCCGGTCGGACACGGTGCGCACCGCCTGTTCCACGCGTTGACGGGCGGTGGCCTCCTCGTCCGCCTGGGTACGCGACGGGAGCCGGCCCGTGGTGGGTTCGCGCCGGTCGTGGTACCAGCGCCACAGCCGCAGCCAGGGTGTGCCGCACGCGCGGTTGGCGTTGCGCAGCCAGGCGCGCTCGGCCGCCTCACCCGCGGCCGTGGCACCCACGGCGTCCGCGAGCCGGTCGGCGAACTCCTCCCGGGCCTCCTCGCTGAGCCCGGTCCGCCGGCCGGTGACGTACACGGGGCGCAGGCGCCGGGCGGCGGCGTCCACGTCGGCGGCGATGCGGCGCGCCGGGGCCTGCCGTTCGGCGACGAACTGCCCGAGTTCCTCCCGCAGTTCGCCGATACCCTCCCCGGTGAGCGCGGACAGGGCGAGCACGGTGGCGCCGGGCTCGCCGTGTTCGCCGAGCGCGATGCCGTCCTCGTCGAGCAGCCGCCGCAGGTCGTCGAGGACCTGTTCGGCGGCCTCCCCGGGCAGCCGGTCGACCTGGTTGAGCACGACGAAGGTGACCTCGGCGTGGCCCGCCATCGGCCGCAGATAGCGCTCGTGGAGCATGGCGTCGGCGTACTTCTCCGGGTCGACGACCCAGATGACCGCGTCGACGAGCGTCAGGATGCGGTCCACCTGCTCGCGGTGCTGCACGGCCGCCGAGTCGTGGTCGGGCAGGTCGATCAGGACGAGCCCGCGCAGCGGCGATTCGGCGTCCGGGTGCTGCAACGGGCGGCGGCGCAGCCGGCCGGGGATGCCGAGGCGGTCCAGGAGGCTGGCCGCGCCGTCGCTCCAGCTGCACGCGATGGGGGCCGCGGTGGTCGGCCGGCGCACTCCCGTCTCGGAGATGGGCACCCCGGCGAGCGTGTTGAACAACTGCGACTTGCCGCTGCCGGTCGCGCCCGCGATGGCGACGACGGTGTGCTGCCCGGAGAGCCTGCGCCGCGCGGCGGCCTCGTCGAGGACCTTGCCCGCCTCCGCGAGCGTCCCGCTGTCCAGCCGGGTACGGGAGAGACCCACCAGCTCGCGCAGGGCGTCGAGCCGCGACCTGAGCTGCCCGTCGTAGGCCAGTGGCATCAGGGCGGCGGCGGAGCCGGAGGGCCTGCTCGGCGTGACGGTGTACTGCTCCGCCGTGCTGTTCTCGTCCACCCGCCGTGCGATCAGCCCGTCGCCCCAGGCACCGTCGCCGTCCCCGGAACGGGACGAGCCGCCGGCCGCACGCTCCGAGCCCTCGGCTCGCTCGCCGCCGGCCGCCCCTGTCCCGCGTTCGCGGTTCTCCGCACGCCCGCGTTCCTTCCTACGGCCCTGATCGGCCGCTCGGTCCCGGTCGGCCGTACCTGCTGCGCGTTCTGCGCGTTCCCTGCTCCTGCCCGTACGGGCGTCCCCACCCCTCGCAGGCTCCTCCCGGTCCCGGTCCCGGTCCTGGTCGCGGTCCTGGGCCCGGATGCGGTCCTGGTCCCGGTTGCGGTCTCGGTCTCGGTTGCGGTCCTGATCCCGGTTGCGGTCACCTTCCCGGTTACGGTCCCTCTCCCCGTCCGTACGGCGGAACTCCCCGCCGTCCTTCACGCGCGCGAGGAGGCTGCGTGCGCGGTCGCCCCCGCGTTCGAGCGGACGCGCCCTTCGTCCTGCGTCCCCGGCGGCGTCCGCCCGCGGGCCGTCCTCGGCGGACCGTCCGGGGTCCCGGCCGTCACCGGCCGGAGCGCCCGCCCGGTCCATCCGGCCCGACCGACCTGACTGACCCGTTCGGCCTGCCTGACCGGACCGTTCCGCCTGACCGGACCGTTCCGCCCGACCGGACCGTTCCGCCTGATCGGACCTCTCTGCCTGGCCAGACCCTTCTGCCCCACCTGGCCGAACCGGCTGACCCGCCCGACCCGTCTGACCAACCTCGCCCGGCTGACCCGTCTGAGCCGGCTGACCCGCCTGAGCCGGTCGGTCCGCCTTGCCCGGTTGGTCCGCCTCGCCCGGTCGGTTCACCTTGCCCGGCCGGTCCACTTCACCCGGCCGGTCCACTTCACCCGGCCGGTCCACCTCGCCCGGTCCGGCCGCCTGAGCCGGTCGGTCCGCCTCCTCCGTCGTGTCGTGGGTGTGCTCGGTGGGGTCCTGGTCAGTGACGGCGGTCACCGGTCACCTCTCCTTCTGCAGTACGGACAGCGCGGCGATGAGTTCGGCCTGGGGTTCGGGGTGGACCTCCATCCCGTCGAGCGGTGCCAGCCGGCGTTCGCGCTCGACGTGCACGACCCGGTCCACGCAGTCGTCGAGCAGGCGTCCGCCCCGGTCCCGCAGCCGCAGCGCCCCGTGGGCGCCGATGCGTTCGGCGAGCCCCTCCCCCGCGCTGCGCGCCCGGCGCCCGCCGAGCAGCACGGTGGCGACCAGGGCGGTGACCACACCGGGGTCCGGCGCCAGACTCCGGTCGAGGCGGCGCACCTCCTCCTCGGCGTACTCCTCCAGCTCCCGACGCCACCGCCGCACCGCCATCCCGATGCGGTGCTCGGCGCTCTCCGGCGTGGGGTCGTGGCCCGTGAGTTCCGGGGCGGTGGCCGCGGGTTCGCCCCGCCATGCCGCGTCGACCCGTTCGTCGGCGGCGGTCACGGCACACAGCAGCAGGGCGCTCAGGCTCTCCACCAGCGAGTCGAGGAGTTCCTCGGAGGAGCAGTCGAGGGGGAAGGCACGCCACCGTTTGAGCGCGTCCCCGGCGAGTACGGCGCCCGCCTGCAACCGCCCCCGCACGCGCGCGTGCTCGCCGTCGTAGGCACCGTCGACGGCAGCGGTGAGCCGCAGCGCGGCGGAGTACTGTGCGGCGGCCGCACCGGCCAGTTCGGGCATCCGGGACTTGAGCGAGTCCAGGATGCCGTGCGCGGTACGGGCCATGGCGTTGTGCCGGGCGTCGAGGTCCTGCGCCCGGTGGACGAGCCAGGCCCGCAGCGGGGCCACCGCGCTGGCGGGCAGCAGCCCTCCGCCCCAGGCCGACTCGGGCAGCTCGGGGACGGTGAAGCGGGGAACCTCGCCGAGCCCGGCCTTGGCCAGCAGCGCCCCGTACTGCCGTGACACCTCGGACACCACCTGGTGGGGCACCCGGTCGAGCACGGTGACCAGGGTGGCGTCGTACTCCTTGGCGGTGCGCAGCAGATGCCAGGGCACGGCGTCGGCGTAGCGGGCGGCCGTGGTGACCATCACCCAGATGTCGGCCGCGCAGATCAGCTCGGCCGCCAGGACGCGGTTGTCGGCGACGAGGGAGTCGATGTCGGGCGCGTCGAGGAGGGCGACGCCGGGCGGCAGGCTGTCGGCGGTCTCCACACGCAGTACGCGCGCGGGGCTCTCCCCCGGCAGCAGCAGGTCGTCGTCCGGTTCCCGGTGGGGCACCCACACGCGCGTGAGGTCCGGCAGCACCCGCATGCCGCTGAACCAGTGGTGGTCCTCCGGATGGCACACGAGCACCGGCGTCCGGGTGGTCGGCCGCAGCACACCCGCCTCACTGACCCGCCGGCCCACCAGGGAGTTCACCAGTGTGGACTTCCCGGCGCCGGTGGAGCCGCCCACCACGGCCAGCAGGGGCGCTTCGGGATCTTTCAACCGGGGCACCAGGTAGTCGTCGAGCTGTGCGAGGAGTTCGTCACGGTTGGCACGCGCGCGTGGAGCCCCCGCCAGGGGCAGCGGGAAGCGTGCGGCCGCGACACGGTCGCGCAGGGCGGAGAGTGCGTCGAGCAGCTGAGGCCGTACGTCCAAGGTCACCACATGTGAAGAATGCCCAATTTTAGGGGAATTCTGAAGCATATGGGCATGATGAGTATGTCCGCGCGCCGATCGGACACTCCGGACGGAAGGGATTACCGGGGCGCAAGGACAGTCCAGGCATAACGAGTGCACAACACCCGATGCGTGAGACGCCAAAAGCGATGCACGATTCGCACCTGCCTGCGATTATCAGGACCGCTTCACCGAACCTCCACATCGAGCCACGGAGGCGGAGCAGCAGGGACACGGAGCCGGGAGCCCTATCCTTGTCCCCGGCAACGTCACGGAACAGCCCACACCCGGGCACCGAGAACGAGGCCACCACACCAGGCCCCCGTAGCTCAGTGGATAGAGCAGGCGCCTTCTAAGCGCTTGGCCGCAGGTTCGAGTCCTGCCGGGGGCGCCACTGCCCGTTGGGCGGGAGGGACGGGACGACGTGCGACTGCGCTGCGCGGTGCTCGACGACTTCCAGCGAGTGGCGACCGAGATCGCCGACTGGTCGCCCGTCGAGGGCGACGTGGACGTCGTGTCCTTCGACACCCATCACGCCGACGAGGAGACCCTCGCCGCGGCCCTCGCCGACGTCGACATCGTGGTCACCCTGCGGGAACGCGTGCCGTTTCCCGGGTCACTGATCACCCGACTGCCCCGGCTGAAACTGATCATCGCCTCCGGCATGCGCAACAGCGTCATCGACTACGCCGCCGCCGAGGCGCACGGCGTCACCGTGTGCGGTACGGCCTCCTCGTCGACGCCACCCGTCGAACTGACCTGGACCCTGCTGCTGGGCCTGGCCCGCGGCATCGTCCAGGAGAGCAACGCGCTGCGGGAGGGCGGCCCCTGGCAGCAGACGGTGGGAGCCGACCTGCACGGCCGCCGGCTCGGCCTGCTGGGCCTCGGGAAGATCGGCGGCCGGGTGGCGCAGGTCGGGCTCGCCTTCGGCATGCGGGTGAGTGGCTGGAGCCAGAACCTCACCCGGGAGCGCGCCGACGAGGTCGGTGTCGAACTCGCCCCCTCCAAGGAGGACCTGCTCCGCACCGCCGACTTCGTCTCCGTCCACCTGGCGCTCGGCGACCGCACCCGCGGCCTGCTAGGCGCCGCCGAGCTGGCCCTGCTCAGCCGACCGCCTACCTGGTCAACACCTCGCGCGCGGCGATCGTCGACCAGGACGCCCTGCTCGCCGCGCTGCACGAGGGGCGGATCGCCGGCGCGGGCGTCGACGTCTTCGACACCGAGCCGCTGCCCGCCGGACACCCGATGCGCACCGCCCCGCGCCTGCTGGCGACCCCGCACCTCGGCTACGTCTCGCAGACCAACTACGCCACGTACTACGGCCAGGCGGTCGAGGCGATCCAGGCCTACCTCGCGGGGTCCCCCGTACGGCGGCTGCCCGCGCCCCGCGCGTCGGACGCTCAGACGGCTCCCGCCCGGCCGGATGGCGCCGGACGCCAGTAGGTCCCGCCGCTCCGGCACAGATGGCCCAGGTCCACCAGGTGGCGCCGGAGCGTCACATGGTCGACGCCGCCCTCGTCGCACCAGGCGCGCAGCTTCGCGTCGACCGTGCGCTCCGGGTACTCGGCGCCGGGCACGAAGGTCCGCTCGGCGATGTGTCGCAGCACCACCTTCTTGCGCGTCCAGCGCGCGGGCAGGCGTACCAGCCGTCCGTCCTTGACGAAGGTCCGCACGATCAGGCCGGCCCGGTCGTCCTCGGCCCCGGGGGTGCCGTCGGGCGGCGCCGTGGACCGGCCCTCGCGGGCCAGTTCCCTGAAAAGATCGCGGCGTTCGGATCGGTCGTCAACCATGCCGGGAGGCTGGTGGACGGCCCGGCTCCGGGTGGAGCGGTTTTCCCGCCCGCCGGCACCGGCGCGCCCCCTTCCGCAGCCCCCTGTTCAAAAAGGGTGATCCTCACATTCCCCCCGTGACTCCTCTCCGACCTGGTGCGTTGAACCGGCCGTGCGGTGGCACGTCCCGCTGCCGTGCTCCCCGAGTCAGAAGGAGAACGTGATGTCTCGCATCGCGAAGGCCGCCGGCGTCGTACTCGGCGCCGGTGCGGTCGTGCTCAGCGGCACCGGCCTTGCCATGGCGGACGCGGGCGCCGAGGCCGCGGCCATCGGTTCGCCCGGTGTCCTGTCCGGCAACGTCGTCCAGATCCCGGTGAACGTGCCGGTCAACGTCTGCGGCAACACGATCAACGTGATCGGTCTGCTGAACCCGGCCTTCGGCAACGCCTGCGAAAACGGCGACGACGACAAGAAGAAGGACGAGAGCGACAAGCACGGCGACGACGGCAAGAACAGCGGCTACGGCAGCTGACCCCTGCGGTCACCGAGGAGCCCCGGCCACCATCGGCCGGGGCTCCTCCCGTTCCCCCGGTTCCGTCCCTCCGGCGTCCTCAGGCGCGCTCAGGCGTACCGGTAGATCCGGCTGTGGTCCTCCAGCTCGTCCGGCGTCACGTCCCAGGGCGGCAGCTTCTCGTGCCGCGCGACGATCCTTCCGTGCTGTGCGCTGCCCCGGCCGGGCGGTTCGGCGGGCAGGTAGCGGGCCCCGCGGTGCCGGGCCTGCCAGCGGGACCACAGGAGGTCCACGAAGGCGTGGTGCAGCCAGAACACCGGGTCGTTGACGGAGGCGCCGCCGACCATGGCCCCGCCGACCCAGCGGTGCACACGGTTGTGGTTGCGCCAGGAGACGCTGCCGCGGCCGGTCCCCCACCCCTCCAGCTTGTTGCGGAACCCCTTGCGGGACGTGGAGTCCCAGGGCGTGGTGTCGTACACCGGGTCGTCGAGGGCCCACTCCAGGTCGCTCTTCGTGGGCAGCCCCAGGGGATCGGCGGCCCGTCCGAGGTCCCGGGTGAGGTACTCGGTGTCGGTGACGTTCTCCTTGAGGGTCCAGTTGCCCTCGGCATGGGCGAACGGCCCGGTGGTCACCCGGTGGTCGGAGCGCCGCCCGGTGCCGCCGAGCAGATCGGCGGTCCAGGGGGCGGAGGAGGTGGTGCGGTCCTTCGTCCAGTCCCAGTAGGGCACGGTGACCGACGGGTCGACCCGGCGCAGCGCCTCCTCCAGGTCCAGCAGGAACCGGCGGTGCCAGGGCAGGAAGGACGGCGCCATGTGCGCCGTACGGAGACCGTCCTCGCCGTCGGAGACGTAGTACTCGATGTGGGTGCGCACGAACTCGTCGTACTCACCACGCCGTTTGATCTCCAGCAGCGCCTTGACGAACCGTCGCTTCTCGGTGCGGGTGAGGGTGCTGACGTCCTTACGCGTGTACGCCATGGTGCCCCCCGGAGTGCTCCTGGCCGGCGGCCGGGGTGTCGCGCAGGTGCTCGCCGGGACCGAGTTCGTCCACGGCCCCGCGCGCCGCGGCGAGGGGGGTGGGGTACGAGCGGTAGTGGTCGATCATGCTGAGCCAGCTGCCGTCGGCCCGGCGCATCAGATGCAGGGGCCGGCCGTCCACGGTGACGTGCCAGGAACCGGCGCCGACGGCGCGCCCCGCGGCGGACCGGATGCCGCGGATGCGGCGGCCGCGGTAGGTCTCGTCGAACGAGGCGCTGCCGGACGGCTCCTCGGCGCGCGGCTCGGGGCGCGCGGGCTGCCCGCCCGCGCCGGTGGCGGCGGCCCGGGAGGGCCGGGAGGCGACGACCAGGGGCGCCAGGCCCACGGCGAGCGCCGGGGCGAGCAGCCCCCGCATCATCTGCCGCCGTGTGCCGTGCGCCGGTCGGCCTCTCGCCGGGCCCTCCGCCTCCCGCTCCGTGCCGCTCGGTGTTCCGCCCAGATTGACGACCATGGCTCGCTCCTCGTCCGGTTCGGTGATCCGTACCGGTAACCGAGCGACGGGCCCCGCGGTCACCGCCCACGGGGCCACACGGGGCACCGGCCACCGCGACGGAGGGACCGGGAACGAGACCCGCGCGGGCCTACAGTCCGGGGCCGACGCCCAGGTCGGCCGCGGGCACCGTCTGCACCACCGGGGTGAGGACGCCCGCCTGGGGCAGCTGGGCGGCCGGCAGGCCGAAGCTCCCGCCGTCGGGCGCGCTGAGCGGGGCGTCCAGGGACAGACCCGGCGCCAGGGCCCGCAGCTCGGTGGCCGGGGCCTCGACGGCGGCGTGGTCGAACCCGTCCCCGAGGACCTGCGGCAGGGGCTGGCGCAGGTCGACCCCCGGCAGTCCGCTGCGCACCGGCAGCTGCGGAAGCGTCCGCTCCGGCAGCAGCCGGCCCTCGACGTACCGTGGCCCCTCGGGCGCGCCCGGTGTCAGCACGGGCAGTTCGCCGGCCACGTCGGGCAGTTCCATGCCGAGAGCCGTCTCGGCACCGCCCAGCGGTACGGGCACGGGGATCGCGCCGGCCGCTGCGGCGGGGGCCGCCGCTACGCCCACGGCGGCCGCCACACCGGTGACGACGGCGGCCAGGGTTCGTCTGGTGGTCGACTTCATGTCAGGCACGGTCCCTTTCATCAATGCGAGAAGGAAAGCGGAAGAACGCGGCGGGGGAATTCGGGTCAGCGGCCCAGCGGGAGACCGCCGAGCAGACCGCCCTTGGAGTTCAGCTGGGTGGTCGCGCCCTTCACGGTGTGCAGCACGGAGTCCTTGTTCTCGGTGTCCAGCGCTTCCGACTGGTGCTTGAGCGGCATCACGTCGATGGGTTCCGCGGTGAGCGCGTTCACGGCACCGTTGAGGCTGGTGGGCGTGAGGGCCTCGGCGTCGTAGGCGAACGCGGGCGCGGCGGAGCCGGCGGCGACCAGGGACCCGGCGACGAGGGCGGCGGCCTTGAGGGACTTCATCGTGATTCCTTTCTTCGGCGACCCGGCGACCAGGTGACCCGGGGCCACCGGAGGAAATGCTGACGCCGTGCCTAACGACCTGCGCCGGGCCCGGAAACCCCGCGGCCGGAAGACATATGAGATCTCCGGAGAATCGCCTCCGGGGCAGCCCCGGAAAAGGGAAAAGGCCGTTGCGCCACCCCGTGAGGGACGGCGCAACGGCCCGGAACGCCGTGGGGCGTCAGGCAGGGTCGGCCGGGAGCGGGTTCGCCGGTGCGGCGGCTTCCGGAGTGGCGGCTTCCGGGGCGCTCGGCAGGGCGGGCAGCCCGGCCAGGTCTGCGGCGGGCAGGCCGCTGCCCACCAGGGTGGCGGCGACGACGTTGACGACGCCGTTCACCACTTCCTGGACGGCCGGGGTCACCTGCTCGGCGGTACCGGAGGTGGCGGCCTGGACCAGGGCGTCGATCTGCTTCTGGAGAGCGGCGTGCGCGTCGGCGGCCAGGGCGTCCGCCGCCGCGGTCCCGTCGCTGTCCTGCGCCACCACGGGCGCCGGCAGCGTGACCGGCGTCTCGGCCTCCGGCGCGGTCACGGCCGGCGGCTGGGCCGGGGTGCTCGTGCCGGGCGTGGCGGTACCGGGCGTCGTCGTGCCCGGTGTGGTGGCCGTGTCGTCGGCGTCCGCGTCCGCCGCGTCGGCCTTGGCGAGGGCGTCCTTCACGGCGGCGGAGAGCTGGTCCGCGTCCGTGGCGGAGAGCCGGCCGTCGTCGGCCTTGAGGACGGCGCTGAGCAGATCGGTGACCGGCGTGAGCACGCCGCCCAGGCCGGCCAGGCTGCCGACCTGGTCCTGCAGTTCCTCCACGTCGGGGAGGGGTGCGCGGGACGCCGCGTGGGTGCGTTCCCGGACCGAGTCGCCATCGGCCGCCATCACCGCCGGCCCGGAGAGACCGATCAGGAGGCCGGCGGTGAGGGCGGTGGTGGCGATTCGCCGTGCGGGCAGACGCATGGGGGTTCCTTTCGGTGGGGCGTCGGATCTTGTGCCCACCGTGGAATCGCCCGTGGCGCTCTGCAACCGATCGACCACGCCGCGCACTCGCCCGCGGTTCCCGGGGCCGGCGTCCTACCTGGTGAGACGCCGTGTCAAGGCCCCGAGGCCGTGTCGACGCCCGCACCCCCCATTCGGGGGCGGCACACCGCCGTCCGTGCGGCAAGGCGAACCGGGCCACCCGTGCGGCAACGCGAACCGGCCGCCCGCTCGCGGAGGAACCGCGGTACGGACGGCCGGTGCAGAGGGTTCGAGCCGACGGTCAGTCGTTCTCGCACTCGTTGCCGAACGCCGGGTTCAGCAGGCCGATGACGTCGATGGTGTTGCCGCAGACGTTGACCGGGATGTGGACCGGGACCTGCAGAACGTTGCCCGACAGCACGCCCGGGGAGTGGGCGGCGGCGGCCTGCGCGCCGGCGTCGGCGGCGGCGACACCGGCGGTGCCCGCCACCGCGGCGGCGGCGACGGAGGTCAGGGCCAGGCCCTTCGCGATACGCGACATGGAGAGGTGCTCCTTGGGGTTGACACAAACATCCGGGCGGGTGCCCGGCGCAGTGTCAACGCGTGGCACGCACGTGAGTTGTGCCGCCGAAAGAGTGATGTCACCGGGGCCCGGCGTTCACGGATCCGACACACTTACCCGGTTTCACCGTATTAGTACGGATAGCGGCTAGAGTTCCGCACCATCTGACGCATCCCTGTTGCACCACTTGCGGGACTTCGGCCGAGGGCACTCTCCGAGAACTCCGAACGTGGCGGTGACCAGCCGGACTTCCGGCTCGTTTCCCCGTAGGACGCGGCGTGCGCCGGTGTACGCCGCGTCGCGGTCGGCGCCTGCGATGAGACGCGTTCCCGCCCGTCCCGAGCATTTTCCGTGAGCGAGGAAACGCGTATGCACCTGCCACCGACCGAGTCCCGGCCACGGGTTCTGCACATCACCCAGCCGGTCGAAGGCGGAGTCGCCCGTGTCGTGGCGGACCTGACGCGGGCTCAGCTCGCCGCCGGTCTGCGCGTCGCGGTCGCCTGTCCCGACGGGGACCTCGCGGACCGGCTCCGGTCGCTGGGCGCCGACGTGCGGCACTGGCCGGCGACGCGGTCGCCGGGTCCGGCCCTGTTCCCCGAGGTACGGCGGCTCGCCCGGGTGGTCCGGGAGGTCCGGCCCGACCTGGTGCACGCGCACAGCGCGAAGGCCGGTCTGGCGGGACGGCTCGCCGTACGCGGGCGGGTCCCGACCGTGTTCCACCCGCACGCCTGGTCGTTCGAGGCGGTCGACGGGGCCGCCGCGGCCCTGGCGCTCGGCTGGGAGCGGTGGGGGGCGCGGTGGGCGGCGCGGACGGTGTGCGTCAGTGAGGCGGAGCGGCTGCGGGGAGCGCGGGCCGGGGTGCGCGCCCGCTGGTCCGTGATCCCGAACGGCATCGACCTCGACCGCTTCGGTGCGGACGACGTGGCCGAGCAGGCGCCGCTGGTCGACGTGGGGACGGCCGGCCCGGACGCCCCGCTGGTGGTCGACGCGGGGACGGCCGGCCCGGACGCCCCGCTGGTGGTCTGCGTGGGGCGGCTGTGCCGGCAGAAGGGGCAGGACGTCCTGCTGTCCGCCTGGGAGTCGGTCCTCGCGCGCGTCCCCGGGGCCCGGCTGGTGCTGGTCGGCGACGGTCCGGACCGGGCACGGCTCACCGAGCGGGCCTCGGCGGGCCGGCCGGCCCCGCCCGGGCCGGGGGACGGCCACCCCGGGGAGAGCGGACCGGCCTCCGTGCTGTTCACGGGTGCCGTCGTGGACGCCGTCCCCTGGTACCGGGCCGCCGACCTGGTCGTCCTGCCGTCGCGCTGGGAGGGCATGGCGCTGGCCCCGCTGGAGGCGATGGCCTGTGGGCGGCCCGTGGTGGTGACCGACGTGGACGGTGCCCGGGAGAGCCTGCCGCCCGCCCTCGTGCCGCACTGCGTGGTGCCGCCCGAGAACCCGGCGGCGCTGGCCGATGCCGTCGCCCGGCTGTTGCTCGACGCTCCGCTGCGCACCTCGCTCGGCCGCCGGGGGCGCGCGCACGTGCGGTCCACGCACGACGTACGGCACACGGCCGCGGCGGTCGCGGCGCTCTACGACGGCCTCCTCGTCGCCGAGGGCGCGACGACCGGGCCGCTCACGGTCCACGGCGGCCGACCGCCGGCGCCCGCGCCGCACCACCCCGACAGCAGACCGAGCCCTCCGGCGCACCCTCGTGAGGGCAGCGGCCCGGCCCCCGCGGAACGTCCCGCCTCCGTCCCCCGGACGCCCGCCGAACCCCACCTCCCCGGCACCCGGCCGGCCCGCACGGAGCCCCACCTCCCCGGCACACCGGCCGAGCTTCACCCCCGGGGCACCCGGCCGGCACCCGCCGAATCCCGCCTCCGGGGCAGCCGGCCCGCATCCCCCGTGTCCGACCTCCCCGGCACCCGGCCGGCGCCCGCCGCGTCCTGCCTCCCCGGTGACGGGGCCGCAGCCGGGGGGCGGGCCGGCGCCGCGCCCATCGAGTACAGGGAGCCCACCCACCCGTGACCGCGGAACGCACCGTCCCCAACCCCGCCGGCCAGCCGCGCGACCTCGGCTCCTCCCCCGTGTCGGTGCTGCCGCGGCGCACCGGCGCGGCGGGCTTCCGGTTCCCCGCCGGGCGGCCCGCGCCGCGGTCCGGCTCCCCGCGTCGGCCGGACTCCCCGCTGCCGCTGCTCGTCGCGGACGGCGCGGCGGCCCTGCCGGGCTCGCTGGTCCTCACCGGCGCCCCGCACCAGCCGCTGCTCACGGCCCTCCTGGTGGCCGGGGCGCTGCTGCTGCGCCCGCACCCGCCCCGGCGCCTGCCGGGTGTACTGGACGACCTGCCCGCGCTGTGCGGCCGTATCGCGGTGGTCTGGCTGGCGCTGGCCGCGCTCGTCGCGGCGTACGCCCCGCCGCAGGCGCTGTCCGCCCGCACCCTGCTCCTCGGCTTCCTCCTGCACGCGGCGGCCGGCTGCGCGGGCCGGGGCGTCGTGCACCGGCGGCGCCGTACCGAGCTGCTGAACCGACCGCGCGCGGCCCTCGTCATGGGCCCCGCGGCCACCGCGCACCGCGTGGCCTCGGCGGTCCTGCGCCACCCGCGCTGCGGGGTGCGCCCGGTCGGGATCGTCGCCGACGACCCGGGCGGGGCCACGGCGCTGCCCGTACTGACCACGAGCGAGGAGGTGCGGCGTGCCGTCGTGCAGAACGGCGTGCGCGACGTGCTGACCGTGGACCCGTCCGTACGGGCCTCGCGGGGCCCCCTGCTGCGGGCGCTGGCCGAGTCGGGCTGCGCGGTGTGGGAGGTCGACCCGGACGTCCCCTCGCACGCGGGCCCGGACCGGCTCGCCGGCTTCCCCTGCCGACCTCTGGAGTCCGGCTCGCGGCGGCCCCGCAGCGCCGGCAAGCGGGTGCTGGACGTGACGGTCTCCGGGGCGCTGTTGCTGCTGCTGAGCCCGTTGCTGCTGACCTGCGCGGCGGTGCTGCGGATCATCAGCGGTCCGGGCGTCCTGTTCCGGCAGGAGCGCGTCGGCAAGGACGGCAGGCCGTTCACGCTGCTGAAGTTCCGCACCCACCGCCCGGCCGACGAGCACGAGTCGGCGACCCGGTGGAGCGTGGCGGACGAACGCCGGATGCCGTGGTTCTGCCGCTTCCTGCGCCGCACGTCCCTGGACGAGCTGCTCCAGCTGTGGAACGTCTTCCGGGGCGACATGAGCCTGGTCGGGCCGCGGCCCGAACGCCCGTACTTCGTGGCGCAGTTCAGCCAGGCCCACCCCGGTTACGCCGCCCGTCACCGGGTGCCGGCCGGGATCACGGGCCTGGCCCAGATCCACGGGCTGCGCGGTGACACCTCCATCGAGGACCGGGCCCGCTTCGACAACGCCTACATCGACGACTGGTCCCTGTGGCAGGACGTGTGCATCCTGCTGCGCACGGCCGTGGCACTCGTCCGCCCGACCGGAAGCTGAGCCGCGTGAGCAGTCCCGTCCCGCCCCCGTGGTCCGCCGCGCGCGCCTCGCGGCTGCCGCCCGTCCTCGCCGTGGTCGCCGTCGTCGCGCTGCTCGCCCTGCCGGTCGCCGCGGACGGCGGGGGCGGTGCGCATCCGGCCGACGCGGTCTCCGCGCTGGTGGTGCTGTACTGCGTCCTGCGCCTGGTACGGGACCGGCGGCGCCCCCTGTCCCGTGCGGCGGCCGTGGTGCTGGGCCTGCCGGTGCTGGGGCTGGCCTTCGCCGCCACGGGCGCGGTGTCGCCGGGGGCCGGGATCACCGGACTCGGCCGCTACCTCCAGGTCTTCGTCCTCGTCCCCGCCGCGGTACTGCTGCTGATCCGCGACCGGGGCGACGTACGGCTGCTCGCCCGGTCGATGGTGGGCCTGGGGCTGTGGCAGGGGGCGGTCGGTGTGCACCAGTACGCCACCGGGACCGGCGCCTCGTACCAGGGCGAGCAGATCCGGGCCGTGGGCACCTTCGGGCCGCAGGACGTCATGGGAATGGCGACCGTCGTCTCCCTGGGGCTGGTCTGCGCGGTCGGGCTGGCGCTGGGTCACGCGCCCGCCCGCCGGCGCGCCCTGGCGGCCGGGTGCGCACTGGCCCTGCTGCTGCCGCTCGCCCTGTCCTTCAGCCGCGGCGCGTGGATCGCCACGGCGGTGACCTGCGCGGCGCAGTTGCTGCTCTCCGGGGTGCGCAGGGCGCTGGCGGTGGGGGCGGCGGCGGTCGCGGCGGGCGTGGTGCTGGTGGGCGGGTTCGGGCTCGGTACGGCGATGCTCCAGGAGCGGGTCGGCAGCATCACGCAGGTCGCGGACGCCCCCGACCAGTCGGTGACCGACCGCTACACGATGTGGGAGGCGGCCGTCGGCATGTGGCGTGAGCGTCCGCTGACCGGCGTGGGCCTCAAGGGCTTCCCGGAGCACCGGGACGGACACGCCTCACTGGCGCTGTCCTCGGGCAGCGAGACGGACGGCGTCGGCGCCGGGTACCACAGGCAGCCGCTGCTGTCCCCGCACAACATGTACCTGCTGGTGCTGGCGGAGCAGGGGCTCATCGGGCTGCTCGCGCTCGCGGGGAGCTGGCTGGCGCTTCTCGTCCTGGGGTTGCGCCGGCTCCGTGCGGTACGGCGCACCCGGCGGACCGGGACGGACTGCAGGCTGGTCGCCTGCGGGCTGCTGGTGTGGCAGCTGACCGACTTCGCGTACGCCGACATCGGCGGGCCCTCGACCGTGCTGACGGCGGTGTGCTTCGGCCTGGCTGCCTGGTGGGCGCTCGGCCCCGGGGCGGGAACGGGGACGGAAGCGGAACCCGTGGCCGGGGCGGGGACCGAAGCGAAGCCCGTGGCCGGTACGGGAACGGAAGCGGAACCCGTGGCCGGTACGGGAACGCAAGCGAAGCCCATGGCCGGTACGAGAACGCAAGCGAAGCCCATGGCCGGTACGGAAGCGGGACCGGGAGTCGGGGCGGGAACCGGCGCGGAGCCCGGCACGGAGGAGGTGCCGGTCCGGTGAAGCCGACCCCGCTGCGCGCGGCCGACGGGGCGTCCGTCCCGTCGGCCAGGATCACCACGCCCGCGCCGGACGCGGCCCCCTCGGGCGCGGCGACGAGCGGGGCCTCGGCCGAGCCGACGCCGACACCGACACCGACGAAGGCACCGCCGAAGGCGCCGACGGACGCACCTGCACCTGCACCCACGCCTTCCTCAGCCCTCGCCCCCGCCCCCACCGCCGCCCCCACCCCCGAAGGGCGTTCCTCCGGAAGCTTCCTCGCCCGGGCCGCGCTGCTCACGGCCGTGCTGTCGGTGGCCGGGTCGGTGCTCGGGCTGGCCCGGGACCAGGCGCTGGCCCGGTTGTTCGGGGCCGGCAGCGAGACGGACGCCTTCCTGGTGGCGTGGACGGTCCCGGAGTTCGCGGCGACGCTGCTGATCGAGGACGGGCTGGCCTTCGCGCTGGTCCCGATGTTCAGCCTGGCGCTCGCCCACCGCGCGCAGGGCGCCCCCGGCGACCCGGTCCGCGCGCTGGTCGCCTCGACCCTGCCCCGGCTGGCCCTGGCCTTCGTCGCGGCCGGCACGCTGGTCGTCGTCACCGCGCCGCTGCTGGTCCGGGCCCTGGCACCGGGTCTGCCCGACCACGCCCTCGCCGTGGACTGCACCCGGCTCACCGCCACCTGCGTGCTCACCTTCGGTCTCGCCGGGTATTGCAGCGCGGCCCTGCGGGCGCACCGCCGGTTCCTGGCGCCGGCCGCGATCTACGTCGCCTACAACACCGGCATCATCACCTCGATGTTCCTGCTCGGCGGGCGCTGGGGGGTGCGCTCGGCGGCGGTCGGGGTCGCGGCGGGCGGCTTCCTGATGGTGGCGGTGCAGCTGCCGTCGCTGCTGCGCCGGCTGCGGCGCCGGGACGAGGCCGGCACGGCGCGGGCGACCGCGTCCGACCAGGCACGTCCCCTCGCCCTCGCCCTGTTCGCCACCGTCCTGCTCTTCGCCCTGTGCCGCCAGACCCAGGTCCTCATCGAGCGCTTCCTCGCCTCCGGGCTCCCGTCCGGGGCCATCTCGCACCTGAACTACGCGCAGAAGGTGGCCCAGATCCCGATGACGCTGTCGCTGATGCTGTGCACGGTCACCTTCCCGGTGGTGGCCCGGGCCCTGGCCGACGGCGACACCGAGCGGGCCCGCGACCGTGTCGAGCGGGACGTGGCGCTGGCGGCCTGCCTGGTGCTGCTGGGCGCGGCCACGGTCGTCGCCTGCGCGCCGCAGATGATCGAACTCCTCTTCCAGCGGGGCGCCTTCACGGCGGCCGACACGACGGTCACCGCGAACGTCATGCGCGTGTACGCCCTCGGGCTGCTCGGCCAGACCGTGGTGGGCGCGCTCGCCCGCTCCTACTTCTCCGCGGGCCGCGCCAGCTGGTACCCGCTGGGTGCCATGGCCGCCGGCATCGCCGCCACCGCCGCCATCGGCGCCTGTGCGGTGGGTCCGTGGGGCGTGACCGGCATCGCCGCCGCCAACGCCGCCGGCATCACCGTCACCGCCGTCCTGCTGCTCACCGGGATGGGCCCGCGCAGTGTCCCGGTCCGCGTCCGGCGCGTCTTCGGCGAGCTGGGCAGGTCGGCGCTGGCGGCGGCCGGGGCGACCCTCGCGGGCGCGGCGGTCGCGGCCGGGTTCGACGGGCCCGCCGTGTCCCTCGCCGCCGGTGCGGCGGCCGTCGGCGGGGTCTTCGTCGTCCTGGGCCTGGCCCTGGGCGTCCCGGGTGTCGCCCCCGCCCTCGCGTCCCTCGGTTCCCCCCGCCTCCGCAGCCTCCTCCGCCGCCTCCGCCTCCCTCCCGTCCCCCGCTCCGTCTCACGAAGGCTTCCGCATGGCCGCTTCAGCTTCCGCCTCCGTTCCCGCCTCCGTCGGTCCCGTCGGTTCCGTCGGCCCCGTTGACGCCGCCGCACGCGGCGGCGTCCGCACGCGCCTGCGCACCGTCCCCTGGGTGGCGATGTACCACTCCGTCGGCGACCGCTCGGCCGACCCGTACGGCATCACGGTCACACCCGATCGCCTGGACGCACAGCTCGGCTGGCTGCGGCGGCGCGGACTGCGCGGCGTGCCGGTCGCCGAGCTGCTGGCCGCCCGGGCCCGGGGCGGTGGCCGCGGGCTGGTCGGCCTGACCTTCGACGACGGGTACGCCGACTTCGTCGAGCACGCCCTGCCGTGCCTGCGCCGCTGGGGGTGCGGGGCCACCCTCTTCGTACTGCCGGGCCGGCTCGGCGGCGACAACGCCTGGGACCCGCTGGGTCCGCGCAAGCCGCTGCTGACCGCCGACGGCATCCGGCACGCCGCCGCGGAGGGCGTCGAGATCGGCTCGCACGGGCTCACCCACATCGACCTGACCGAGGCGGACGACGCCACGCTGAAGGCCGAGACCGCCGAGAGCAGAGCGCTGCTCTCTGATGTGATCAGCGCTCCGGTCACCGGTTTCTGCTACCCGTACGGCACGGTCGACGCCCGCGCCGCCGAGGCCGTACGGGCCGCCGGATACGCGTACGCCTGCGCCATCGACCCCGGCCCGCTGACCGGCCCGCACGCCCTGCCGCGGGTGCACGTCGGGCAGAGCGACGGGGCCGTACGGCTGCTGCTGAAGACCCGGCTGCACCGCCTGCGCCGCCGTTCCTGCGCGGAGGTCTGAGATGAAGGCACTGCACGTCATCACCGGCCTCGGGGTGGGCGGCGCCGAGCAGCAACTGCGGCTGCTGCTGCGCCACCTGCCCGTCGACTGCGACGTGGTGACGCTCACCAACCCGGGTCCGGTCGCCGAGGGGCTGCTGGCCGACGGCGTGCACGTCGTCCACCTCGGCATGGCCGGCAACCGGGACCTGGCCGCGCTGCCCCGACTGACCCGGCTCATCCGCCGCGGCGGCTACGACCTCGTGCACACCCACCTGTACCGCGCCTGCGTCTACGGCCGCCTCGCCGCGCGGCTGGCCGGCGTCCGGGCGATCGTGGCCACCGAACACTCCCTCGGCGACTCCCAGATGGAGGGCCGCCCGCTCACCCCGGGCGTCCGCGCCCTGTACCTGGCCGGCGAGCGGCTGGGCAGCGCCACGGTCGCCGTCTCCCCCACCGTCGCCGACCGGTTGCGGCGCTGGGGCGTACCCGCGCCCCGCATCGAGGTCGTCCCGAACGGCATCGACCTGGCCCGTTTCCGTTTCGACCCGGTCGCCCGCCTGCGCACCCGCCGCCGCCTCGGCCTGCCGGAGGGCGCGTACGTCGTCGGCGGGGTCGGCCGGCTGACGCCGGGCAAGCGGTTCGACGTGCTGGTCCGCGCCCTGGCCCGGCTCCCGGAGGACTGGTGGCTGCTGCTCGTCGGCGGTGGCCCGCAGGAGCACACCCTGCGCCGCACCGCCCACGAGGCCGGGGTCGCCGACCGCGTCCTGCTCACCGGCGAACGTCCCTACCTGCCCGACGGCTCCCCGGGCCCCGACCTGCCCTCGCTCGCCTCGGCCATGGACGTCCTCGCCTCGCCGTCGGCGGAGGAGGCCTTCGGCCTGGCGGCCGTGGAGGGGCTCGCGTCGGGGCTGCCGGTGGTGCACGCCTCCTGCCCGGCGATCGAGGACCTGCCCCCGGGCAGCGCGCCCTCGGCCCGGCACGTCACCGGCGGCGACGAGGAGTTCGCCCGCGCCCTCGCCGAGGTCCGCGCCGACGGCGGTCCGGGTCCCGGCCCGCGCACCGTGCCCGAGGCCGCCCGCCACTACTGCGTCACGCGCAGCGCCGCCCGCTTGATGGACGTGTACGCGGCCACCCTCACGCACCCGTTGTCCCCGGTACCCCAGGGAGTCAGTTCCGCATGACCGAGCCCCTCACCCAGACCCCGGCCGAATCCGGCGCCGCGTACGCGGAGAACACCGCGGACCGGGCGGACCGGCCCGCCCGCCCCCACCCCCGTACCGCGCTGGGTCCCGCCCTGCGCCGCGTCCGCGCCCTGCCCCCCTGGACCCCGCTCGCGGCCGGCGTCCTCGCCGGCGGTCTGCTCGGCGCCTCCTACGGCCTGGTCACCGCCCCGCGGTACACGGCGACCAGTTACGTCGTCGCCGTGCCCACCGACAAGTCCGACCCGGCGTCCGCGCTGGGCTTCGCGCAGGCCTACGGCCGGGTCGCCACGCAGCTCGCGGTGCTCGGGGACGCCCAGATGTGGGCGGACGTGCCGGTGGCCACGCTCCGGGAGAGCGTGCGCACGGCCACCTCGCCGGACGCGCCGGTGGTCTCGGTGGCGGCCACCTCCTCCCGCCCCGGCGAGGCCGCCGACATGGCCAACGCCGTCGCCGGCGCGCTGACCCGGCACGCGGACGCCGCCGCGGACGACACCCACGTGGAACTGCGCCAGTTCGCGCGCGCCACCGAGCCCACCGAGGCGTCCTCGGCGTCGTCCGGCGTGACCGCGCTGGTCGGCGCGAGCGCGGGGGGACTGCTGGGCGGGCTGGCTCTGCTGGTGCGGCCCCGGCGGTCCGCGCGGGGACCCGGTCGCGCGGGGGCGGCCGTGCCCGGCCCCGCCGCGGCGGCCGACGTCCGCGGCCGGCTGTGACGTACCAGGCGGCGGGCCCGGCCACGACCACCGTCTCGTCCCGGGCGCCGCTCACGCCGCCGCTCACGCCGTCGCCCGCCCCGGCGTACACGGCCGAACTGGTCACCGACGAACGCGGCTTCACCGAGCTGGCCGCCGACTGGGGCCGGCTGTACCGGCGGTGTGCCGCCGCGACCCCCTTCCAGAGCCACGCCTGGCTGCACTCGTGGTGGCGCTCCTACGGCGGCCCGGGCCGGCTGCGGCTGCTGCTGGCCCGCGACGGGCGCGAACTGGTCGCCGCCGCACCGCTGATGCGGGTCCGCCACCCGGTGCCGGCGCTGGTGCCGCTGGGCGGGGCGATCTCGGACTACGGGGACGTCCTGCTGGACGACGAGCGCGGCGAGGGCGCGGTGGCCGCGCTCACCGGGGCGCTGGGCGCGGCGGCCCGCACCGCGCTGATCGACCTGCGCGAGGTGCGTCCGGGCGCCGCCGCCGAACGCGTCTACGACCACTGGAGCGGCCCCCGGCGCCGGGTGCCCGACTCGCTCTGCCTGGAGCTGCCTGCCGTACCGATGGACGAGCTGGTCGCCCGGCTGCCCTCGGCCAAGGCACAGCAGCGGGTGCGTGCCAAGCTGCGCAGGCTGGACGCGTTGGGTGTCGGGAGCCGCACCGTGCCCCCCGGTGAGGTGGACGCGGCCCTGCACCGGCTGCTGGAGTTGCACCTGTTGCAGTGGCGGGGCCGGAAGGTGACCGGCGAGCACCTGCGGACGCGGTTCCGCGAGCACCTGGTGCGGGCGGTGGGGCCGATGGTGCGGTCGGGGGACGCGGTGGTCACCGAGTTCCGGATGGACGGCGAGGTGGTGGCCGTGGACGTGACGCTGCTGTCCCGGCGGCTGGCCGGCGGTTATCTGTACGGCGCCCATCCCCGGCTGCGGGAGCGGAAGGCGGACGTGGCGGTGATGCTGCTGGACGCCTGTGCCGAGCACACCCGCGCCCCGGGGCGCGGCACGCTGAGCCTGCTGCGCGGCGACGAGCCGTACAAGCACCACTGGCGTCCGGAGCCGGTGCGCAACCAGCGGCTGCTGCTCGCCCGCCGGCGCACGGCCCCGCTGCTGGCGGCCGCCCTCTGCGACGTCGCCGCGCGCCGACGGGGCAAGGAACTGCTGCACCGGCGGCGGGAGCAGAGGGAGGGCGGCGGTGACGGCGGCGGCGGCAGGTCCTGACCTGCCCCGCCGCCGCCGCGTGCCGCTACCTGCTGCGCGAGTACCAGTCGAGGCGCATGCAGAGCTTCCCGCCGAGCCAGTGCTCGACCCAGTCACCGAGCTCCAGCGGCGAGCAGCCGGCCTGGGGCCGGGGCTCGGTGGGCGGCACCGCGGGCACGGGCGGTGCGGTGGGCGTGGCGGGCACGGTCGGCTCCGGGGCCGTCGGCGCCGGCTCGTCGGTGCGCCCGAAGAGCACGGACCGGTACACCGCGGTCGACCGGGGGTTGTCGTCGCACTGCCACACGCCGTGCGGGCAGTAGTCGGTGAGCGTGTTGTAGACGGGCCGGTGCTCGTCCATCCAGGCCAGCATGCGCCGCATGTACTCGGCGTTGTCGCCGTTGCGGAACAGCCCCCATTCCGGATAGGAGAGGGGCTTTCCGTGGGCCTTGGCGAAGTCCACGTGCGCCTGGAGCCCGAAGGGTTCCTTCACCTGTTCGTCGAACGCCATTCCGCGTGGCTGGTCGTAGGAGTCCATGCCGATGATGTCGACCGTGTCGTCCCCCGGATAGCACTGCGTCCAGGGCACGGCGTCCCGGCCGCGGCTGGGCGTGAAGTCGAACCGGAACTTCTGGCCCGGCACGGACCGCATGGCGGTGACGATCCTGTTCCAGTACGTCTTCCAGGCCTCCGGGTCCGGCCCGCAACGGTGGGTGTACGTGGTGCCGTTCATCTCCCAGCCGAGCACGAGGACCGTGTCCGGCACGTCCAGTTCGACCAGCCGTTCGGCGAGGGCCCTGAAGTGGTGATCGAAGTGTCCGGCGGCTCCCCGGCGGAGCAGCTCCCGTACCTCGTCGTCGTCGACGCCCTCCTCGTTGCGCTCCATCATGGGCACGTTGAGGACGAGCATCCGGTCGGCCTTGCGGGTGCGCCAGTCGGCCCACACGTCGAGGAAGCCGGGGGCGCCCTCGATGTTGCTCCAGCGGTCGCCGGGCAGATAGGTGTGGCCGACGCGCAGTTCGGCGTCGCCCAGCCACTGGCTCAGCTCGGCCATCCTGGCCACGCCGCGCGGACCGTAGTCCAGGTACGCGCCGAACGCGGGGGCGGCGGCGGGCGCCGGGGCGGGGACGGCGGGGGCCGGCGCGGGCGGGGCGGGCGCGGGCGGCACGGGGTCGCCGACGGCGACCCCCGGGCACGCGGCCAGGAATGCCGCCGCCGCGAGCACCGCGGCGACGCGCGCCGGCCGTCCGGTCCGGGTCCGTGACTGCCGTACGGCCATGTCCGGCTCCTTTCCTCGCCTTTTTCTCATGCCTTCTGAATTTCTACTGAATGCCTACTGACACTCAGTCATATGAAATGCCATCACGCCACCGCCGTTACGGCTTTCGAGTGTGCCGATCGCCCGCCCCGGTGAGCCGAAGCGAAGAACGAAGGAAAAAACCCGTGCCGTTGTTCGACACCCGTGTCCCCGCCGTCCTGCTGCGGATCGACCGCAATCCCTTCCACCACGGAACGCTGGGTGCCGTGCGCTCCCTCGGCCGCGCGGGCGTGGACGTGCACGTGGTCGCCGACTGCTCCCGGAGTCCGGTCCGCGCCTCCCGCTACGTGAGCGGGCTGCACACTCCCCCGCCGCCCGGTGCGTCGCCCGCCGACCTCGCGGCGGCCCTGCGCCGCGTCGCCGCGCGCGTCGCGCGTCCCGCCGTACTGATCCCGATGGACGACGCGTGTGCCGTCGCGGTGGCGCGGCTGCGGGCGGAGCTGTCGCCCGTGTACCTGCTGCCGGAGCTGTCCGGCGCGCTGGCCGAGCGGGTGGCCGACAAGGCGGAGCTGGCCGGTGTGTGCGCGTCCCTGGACCTGCCGCACCCCGAGACCCTGGTCCCGGAGGACGAGGCCGAGGCCGCCCGTGCCGCCTGGCGGCTGGGGCTGCCGGTGGTGGCGAAGTGGAGCCGGCCCTGGCTCGTCCCCCCGGGCGGCGGGCTGCGCAGCACCGTGCTGGTGCGTTCGGCGCAGGAGGCGCGGGAACTGTACCGGCGGGCCGAGGAGGCGGGCAGCCGGCTGCTGCTCCAGGCGTTCCTGCCGCCGGGGCCGGACCGCGACTGGTTCTTCCACGGGTACGCGGACCGCTCGGGCGCGATCCGGGCGGGCGGTCCCGGCCGCAAGACCCGCGCCAGGCCGCGCGGCGCCGGTCTGACGGCGGTCGGCCGCTGGACGCCGAACCCGCAGGTGCAGGCGCTCGCCGAGCGGGTCACCGGAGAGCTGGGCTACCGGGGCATCCTCGACCTCGACTTCCGCCGTTGCGGCACCACGGGCCGCTATCACCTGCTCGACTTCAACCCGCGCCCCGGCGCCCAGTTCCGGCTGTTCACCGACACCGCGGGCCTGGACGTCGTACGCGCCCTGCACCTGGACCTGACCCACCGCGCCTTGCCGGAGGGGGCGCCGCGGCCGGGGCGGACCTTCGTGGTGGAGAACTACGCGCCGCTGAGCGCCCTGCGGCCGGCCCCCGACGGACGCGAGCTGGCCTGGCACGCCCCCGACGACCGCGCCCCGGGCCGGGCCCTGTGGGCCCTGTGGGGACGGCACGCGACCGGCCGGCTGCTGGACCGCGTACGCCGCGGGGGCGGCCGTCCGGCCGCGGGGAAACCGGCCGCGGCCCGTGTCGTACGCCAGGCCCCCGCCCCGGGACCCGCCGGGCGCACCGGCCGTTCCGACCGCCCGGACGACGAGAGGGCGGGCAGCCGCTGACGGGCATGCCCGCCGTCCCGGGGGGGGCGGGCAGCACAGCGCCCCCGGCGGACCGTACGGGTCGGCCGGGGGCGTCGGGCGGCGGAGCGCCGGTGGTCAGCGGCGGGCAGCCTCCCGGCTCCGGCGGTAGAGGATCGCGCCACCGGCGATCATCGCCGCACCGGCGGCCGCGGCGACCGGCGCGCCCGCGCTGCCGGTCTCCGCGAGGACGGGCGGCTCCTCCACCTGCGGGGTGGGCGGGGGCTCCTCCTCACCCGCGGGCGGGGGAGGCTCCTCCTCACCGGCCGGCGGCGGAGGCTTCTCCTCCTCACCGGGCGGGGGCGGCTCCTCGTCGGTCGGCGGCGTGGTGGGGGGCGGCGGCTCCTCCTCGCCGTAGCCCGGGGGCTCCTCCTCCGCCTGGTCGCAGGAGTTGCCGAAGACCGGGTTGAGGGCGGCGACGACGTCGACGGTGTTGCCGCAGAGGTTCACCGGCACGTCGACCGGCACCTGCGTGTTGTTGCCGGAGCCGACGCCGGGTGAGCCCACGGCCTCACCGCTCGCGTGGGATCCGGACGGGACCCGGACGTCCTCGCCGGGTCCACCGCCGTAGCCGGCGTCGTCCTGGCCCGTACCGTGGCCGGAACCGCCGGCCCGCTGGTCCGAGCTGTTCTCGCACTCGTTGCCGAACGCCGGGTTGAGGGCGGCGATGACGTCGACGGTGTTGCCGCAGGCGTTCACCGGTACGTCGAGGGGGACCTGGACGGCGTTGCCGGACGCGACGCCCGGCGAGTTCGCGGCGGTTCCGTCCGCATGCGAGTCGGCAAGGGCGGGGCTGCCGCACAGGGACAGGATGCCTGTCGCGGCGGCTGCCGCGACCATCCCCCTGCTGAGGGTCTGTCGCACTCTCGTTGTCTTCCTGCTGGTAGAGATGGCTGGAGATGGGGCTGCAGAAAGGGGAAAAGCCGGCCCCGAACCAAACGAGTTGGCCAGGGCCGGCCGTGACGCAGCCGGTCGGTACGGAACGACGTCAGTCGTTCTCGCACTCGTTGCCGAACGCCGGGTTCAGCAGACCAACAACGTTGATCGTGTTGCCGCACACGTTGACGGGAACGTGCACGGGGACCTGGATCACGTTGCCGGACAGGACACCCGGGGAGCCGACAGCGGCACCCTCGGCGCCCGCGTCGGCGAAGGCCGGGGCGGCCATGCCGAGGGCCATGATCGCGCCCGCGACGACAGCAGCGCTCTTCTTCATGAACTTTCCCTTCTCTGCGGTCATGCCTGAATGACGGCCGAAACCGCGCGAGCACAGCATTGATGGCTCGCACCATGACCTGCAGCCTGCAAACGAGGAATTGACGGCCGGGGAAACTACCGAACGTGGGAAGCCGAGATGTTCACTCGGATGCCCTACAGTCCGTTACGGCCGTACCCCCAGGAGAGCGACGATGTCGTTCCGCTCGCCCGGCGAAAATCTGGCCCGTGCGACCGGGCGGCCCGCGGAGAGGTCAGCGCGCCGCCCGGACCGAGCGGGATGAGGCTCAGCCCTCGCCGTTCGCCGACAGCACCGACAGGTCTTCCAGGACGTGCGAGATGGCACCGTCCCGCTTGGCCTGCGTGGAGTTGTCGTCGCACTGCTGGTTCAGGTCGTCCGCCAGGACGTTGACGTCCTGGATCGGGACGAGGTTGATCACGGCGACGTTGATGTCCTCGAGGCCGACGCACGGCTTGTTCAGCGTGCCCTCGACCAGCGAGAGCTGGGGGCTCATGTCGCCGTCGGTCGCCGAGTTGCCGAACGACGACGAGGCGCCGTTGCCGTTGGCCACGGCCGGTCCGTTGTCGTCCCCGATGGCGAGCGCCTGGGGCGCGGCAGCAGCGGACATGCCGATCACAGAAGCGGCAGCCGCCGCGGCGACCATTGCCTTCTTGAGCACTTCGCGTTCCTTTCGTCGTAGCGACGCACTGTCCTACGGCCTCATCAACCCGGTGCGGAGAGTTTGGTTGCGGGCGTTCACCCGGTTGGCCCGCACGGGATCTCAAAAGCCCTGGAAAGAGGGGCGGGATACCCGGCGGCCCGGGGATACGTACACATTTCCCGTTGTCGGCCGACGGAGTGAACGGGAGAAACCCGACTGCACCCGAGGAGTTGACCAGAGGGCTCCGGTGGACGGGGTTTCTCAGAAAGGACTGGCCAGTGATCAAGAAGGTTGTTGCCTACGCGGCGATCGCCGCCTCCGTCATGGGGGCCTCCGCTGCCGCGGCCCCGCAGGCGATGGCGATCGGCGACGACAGCGGGCCCGTCTCCGCGAACGGGAACGGCGCCTCGCAGTACTTCGGCAACTCGGCGACCCACGGCAACATGAGCCCGCAGATGGCGCTCATCCAGGGCTCCTTCAACAAGCCCTGCCTCGCCGTCAGCGACGTTCCGGTCAGCGTCATCGGCCTCGTCCCGATCCAGGACCTCAACGTCCTGGGCGACGACATGAACCAGCAGTGCTCCGAGAACTCCACGCAGGCCAAGCGTGACGGCGCGCTGGCGCACCTCCTGGAGGACGTCTCGATCCTGTCCTCCAACAGCGAGGGCTGACAGCGGCGAGGGGCGGGCCGCCGGGTGCACCGGCGGCCCGCCCCTTTCGCATGCCGCGGGCCGGGCCGCGCGCCGTCGCCCGGGTCAGCGCCCCGGCGCCGCGTACAGCGCCTCGATCTCCTCGGCGTACGCCGCCACCGCCGCGTGCCGCTTCACCTTGAGGGAGGGGGTCAGCAGCCCGTTCTCCTCGGTGAACTCGCCCTCGACGAGCCGGAAGGCGCGGATCGACTCGGCCCGGGAGACGGCCGCGTTGGCGTGGTCGACGGCCTTCTGCACGTCGGCGCGCATCCGCTCGTCCCGGACCACCTCCGACATAGGGGTGTCCGCGGGCAGCCCCCGGACCGCCAGCCAGTGGGCGACGGCGTCGGGTTCGAGGGTGATCAGGGCGGCGACGAAGGGGCGGTTGTCGCCGACCACGAGGCACTGGGCGACGGGCGGACGGCTGCGCAGCCGGTCCTCCAGGACGGCCGGGGAGACGTTCTTGCCGCCGGAGGTGACCAGGAGGTCCTTCTTGCGGCCGGTGATGGTGAGATAACCGTCGGCGTCGAGGGAGCCGAGGTCGCCGGTGGCGAACCAGCCGTCGGTGAGGACGGCGTCGGTGGCCGCCGGGTTGTTCCGGTAGGCGCCGAAGACGATGCCGCCCTTGACGAGCACCTCGCCGTCGTCGGCGATGCGCACGGACGTGCCGGGGACGGGCGGGCCGACGGTGCCGGGGCGGGGGCCGAGCGGCGGGACGATGGTGGCGGCGGCGGTCGTCTCGGTGAGGCCGTAGCCCTCGTAGACCATGATCCCGGCGGTGTAGAAGAACAGGTTGAGCTCACGTTCGAGCGGGGAGCCGCCGCTGATGGCGTACCGCATCCGGCCCCCGAGCTCCGCGCGGACCCGGCGGTAGACCAGCAGGTCGTACAGGGCCCAGCCGGCCCACAGGGCGGGGCCGGGGCCCTTGCCGCGGCCCAGGAACCGCTCCAGGTGCGCCGCGCCGAAGCGGACGGCGAGGCGGTGGGCGCGCTCGAAGGAGGCACCGCGCCCGATCTTCTCGGCGGTCGCGCGGCCCGTGTCGTGGATCTTCTCGAAGAGGTAGGGGACGCCGACGAGGAAGGTCGGGCGGAAGGACTTCAGCGCCGGGCGGAGCTCGTCGGGCCTGATGCTCGGGAAGTGGCCGATCTCGATGCGGGCCAGCAGGCAGGCGATCTGGATCGTGCGGCCGAGGATGTGGGCGAGGGGCAGGAAGAGGAGGGTCGAGGCGGTCTGGCCGGTGACCTCCTTGAAGATCGGGTGCAGCAGCTCGACCGTGTTGGCGGCCTCGGCGTGCAGGTTGGCGTGGGTGAGGACGCAGCCCTTGGGGCGCCCGGTGGTGCCGGAGGTGTAGCAGACGGTGGCCACCGTGTCGGGGGTCAGGGCGGTGCGGCGCTTGGTGACCTCCTCGTCGTTCACGTCCCGGCCGAGGGCGGTGAGGTCGGCGAGCGCGCCGGCGTCGAGTTCGAAGGTGCGCGGGGGCTCGGGGTGGGCGGCCGTGGCGGCCACGACGGTGGCGGTGTTGGCGGCGTTCTCGGTGACGACGTGCGCGGCGCCGGAGTCGCGGACGATCCACTCGACCTGGTCGGCGGAGGAGGTGGCGTAGACGGGGACGGTCTGGCCGCCCGCCGTCCAGACGGCGAAGTCCAGGACCGTCCACTCGTAGCGGGTGCGGGACATGACGGCGACCCGGCCGCCGGGCTCCAGGCCGGCGGCGACCAGGCCCTTGGCCACGGCGGTCACCTCGCGGG
Source organism: Streptomyces ambofaciens ATCC 23877 (assembly GCF_001267885.1). NCBI lineage: Bacteria > Bacillati > Actinomycetota > Actinomycetes > Kitasatosporales > Streptomycetaceae > Streptomyces > Streptomyces ambofaciens. The sequence continues at coordinate 2,898,936 of NZ_CP012382.1, forward strand.
CGAACTCCGCCGCGGTGACGGGTTGCCAGACGCCGTCCACCTCGCGGCGCAGGACCACCGCGTCCGGGGCCTCGGCCGCGTTGGTGAACGGGATGTCGGCGGTGCTGCCCGTGGTGGGGCGGGAGGCGAGGGGCGCGGTGCGGGCCTCGCGGACGGTGCCGCTCTCGTCCCTGACGGTCTCGGTCGTCGTGCGGGACGTCAGGCCGCCGCGCCCTCTCGCCCGTTTCAGGTCCCTGCGTACGCCCATGTCGGCTCCCGGTCGCGGATCGGACTGAGGTGCTGTCGTGCTCTGTCCACGTACTCACGTACTTACTCCGGAGTAAACTTACTTGAGCGTAAGGAAGAGTCAACCCGGGCGCGGGGTGCCAGGCCACCAGCTCGTCAGACCGTCAGACCGTCAGGTCGTCAGGTCGTCAGGTCGTCAGGCGGTCCGCCGTCGCGATCGCCTCGGCCAGGCGCCGGACGTCCTCGTCCTCCGTGCGGTCGGCCAGCGTCCCGGCGTGCTCGGCGAGCCGGCCGAGGTCCGGTGCTCCCGGCAGGGAGCCGACTCGGCCCTCGTGGCCCTCGTGGCCGTCATGGCCGTCATGGCCGTCATGGCCGTCATGGCCGTCATGGCCGGAGAAGCGCAGCGCGTCGGCGAAGTAGGCGGCGGTGGCCGTGACCCGCAGGCCGCGGTCCGCCTCCCAGACGGAGTCGTCGAGGCCGCCGGTCTCCACGTCGCCGGACTCCTCGTGCGGGGCCCGGGTGCGGGGGTCGAGCCAGCGGACGGTGGCCGTGGCGAGGTGGCCGTCGGCGCCGGGCCGGACGCGGACGGCGTACAGGGCGGTGACCGTGTGGCCGGGGCCGACCTCGCCGCCGTCGACGCGGTCGTCGCGGAAGTCGTCGTCGGCGACCTGGCGGTTGTCGTAGCCGACGAGGCGGAACTCGGCGACCGTCCCGGGGTCGAAGGCGACCTGGGCCTTGGCGTCGCGGGCGGTCAGCTCGATGTGGCGGGGCAGCTGCTCGCAGAACACCTCGCGGGCGTCCTCGGTGTCCGACACGTACGTGGTGTGGCCGTCGCCCCTGTCGGCGAGGCGCTCCATCAGGGCGTCGCCGTAGTCGCTGCCGACGCCGACGCCGAACAGGGTGATGCCGTGCTCGCGGCGGGCGTCCGCGATGCGTTCGAGGATGGCGTCCGCGTCGGTGTCGCCGGTGTTGGCGAGGGCGTCGGAGACGAGTACGACGCGGTTGGTGGCGCCCTCGCGGCGGCCCTCGACGGCCGTGGCGTAGCCGGTGTCGACGCCCGCGCCGAGGTTGGTGGAGTCGGTCGGCTCCAGGCCGTCGATCGCGTCGTGGACCCGGTCGCGGTGGTCGCCGAGCCGGGTCATGGGCAGCACGGTCTCGGCCTCGTCGCTGAAGGTGACGAGCGCGACCGAGTCGTCGTCGCGCAACCGGTCGGCCATCGTGCCGAGGGACTCCTTGGCCAGGTCGAGACGGCCGGGCTCGGCCATGGAGCCGGAGACGTCGATGACGAACGTCAGGGCGGCGGGCGGGCGTTCGCCCTCCTGCTCCGCACTCCGCGTGGCCAGTCCCACCCGGACCAGCGACCAGCCCTCCTCGCCGGTGCGGGCGCCGTCCACGGTCACCGAGAAGCCGTCGGTGCCGGGGCGGTCGTAGTCCTGGCGGAAGCTGTTGACGAACTCCTCGGGACGGACCGTCGACGGGTCGGGCAGCCGGCCCTCGGAGAGGGTGCGGCGGGCGTACCCGTAGGAGGCGGTGTCGACGTCGAGGGCGAAGGTGGAGAGGAGGTCGGGGTGGGGGGCGGCGTCGCGGGAGTCGCCGGTCTCCCCCGTGGGGGTGCCTTCGTCGTAGCGCTGTCCGCCCTCGCCGCGGGGGCCGTCGGGCGCCGGGAGCGGGGCCGGGCCGCCCCGGGAGTCGGCCGCGGTGTCCTTCGCCTCCTGCGGCGCGTCGTCACCGCCCTGGCAGCCGGTGAGCAGCAGGCCGCCCGCCGCCGTGAGCGCGAGCAGCGCGCCGATCGGCCTTCGTGTCCGGTACCGCTTCATCTTCCGTGCCCCCTGGTTCCGTTGACGCCGGTGCATGTGACTGTGACGGCGCGGCGGGGCGGAACGTGCGGTACGGGGCGTCACGGGTGCGTCTCGAAGTGGGCACGGCGGCGGGCGGCCGAGACCGGTGGGTGACCCTCCGGTGACCTGGGCGACGTCATGCGCGGACGCGGGGGATCAGGGGGCCGGGCGGGGCGGCGGGCCGGCGGTCGGCGGGCCGGCGGCTTCGCCGGCGAGGGCGGGGACGCGCACGCGGGCCGCGGGGCGGCCCGCGTGCGGCGGGACCGTCCTAGGACACGACGTCCTTGCGGGCGAACCCCCGGAAGGCCAGCGCGAACAGCACGAGGGCGTAGGTCACCGACAGCGACGTGCCCTGGATCAGGCGGGTCCAGTCCAGTTGGGGCCGGACCGCGTCGAGCCAGGCGTACTGCCAGTGCGCGGGCAGCAGGTCCCGCCAGTCGCCGAGGGCGGTCACCTCGTCCAGGACGTTGCCGATGATCGTCAGGCCGACCGCGCCGCCGACCGCGCCGAGCGGTGCGTCCGTCTTGGTGGACAGCCAGAACGCCAGGGCAGCGGTGACCAGTTGCGAGACGAAGACGTACGCCACCGTGATGACCAGGCGCTCGGCCGCCGTGCCGGTGGACAGGCTGCCGCCGGTGGGCAGCTCCAGCGGTCCCCAGCCGTAGGCGACCGTGCCGACGGCGAGTGCGACCAGCGGCAGCAGGACGATGGCGGCGAGGCTGAGGGTGAGCGCGACGACCAGCTTGGACCACAGCAGCCGGGCCCGGGGCACCGGCGCCGCGAGCAGGTAGCGCAGCGACGACCAGCTCGCCTCCGAGGCGACCGTGTCCCCGAAGAACAGGGCGACGGGCACGACGAGGAGGAAGCCCGCGGAGGCGAAGAGGTTCACCGCGGCGAAGTTCGCCCCCGAGGCGGTGGCCGAGTCCATCAGGCTGACCTGGTTGTTCCCTCCGTCCGGTCCGCCGCCGACCTGGAAGGCGACGAGCAGCACGAACGGCAGGGCGAACAGGATGCCGCCCATGACGAGCGTGCGCCGCCGCTTGAGCTGCCGGACCAGCTCCACCCGTACGGGCAGCGTGCGGCCCGCGCGGTAGCCCTCGGCGACCTCCCGGGGGCCGACGGGCTCGGCGCGTTCGGCCAGCGTGCTCATGCCGGGTCTCCGATCAGGGTCAGGAAGGCGTCCTCGAGGCGCCGGTGGGGGCCCACCGACTCCACGGGCACGTCCAGGCGTACGAGTTCGGCGACCAGGCGGTGGGCCGTGCCGTCGGCGGCGGTGTCGAGGCGGACCAGCAGGCCCTCGTCGGTGCGGACGGCCGAGGCCACGCCCGGCAGGGCGGCGACCTTCTCGACGAGGGGCGCGTCGACGGGCGCGGTCGTGCCCACCAGCAGGGTGTCACCGGAGCCCACGATCTCGCCCACGGGTCCGGCCTGCACCAGCCGGCCGTGGTCCATGACCACGAGGTGGGTGCAGGTCTGCTCGACCTCGGCCAGCAGGTGGCTGGAGACGATCACCGTGCGGCCGGCCGCCGCGTAGCGGATCATCACCTCGCGCATCTCGCGGATCTGCGGCGGGTCCAGGCCGTTGGTCGGTTCGTCCAGGATCAGCAGGTCGGGCAGGCCGAGCATGGCCTGGGCGATGGCCAGGCGCTGGCGCATGCCCTGGGAGTAGGTGCGCACCGCGCGGGCGAGCGCCTCGCCGAGGCCGGCGATCTCCAGGGCCTCGTCGAGGTGGGCGTCCCCGGGCGGGCGGCCGGTGGCCCGCCAGTACAGCTCCAGGTTCTCGCGGCCGGACAGGTGCGGCAGGAAACCCGCGCCCTCGACGAAGGCGCCGACGCGGGAGAGCACCGGGGCGCCGGGCGCGATGGCGTGGCCGAAGACGCGGATCTCGCCGCCGTCGGGCGTGATGAGGCCCATCAGCATGCGCAGGGTCGTCGTCTTGCCCGCGCCGTTGGGCCCGAGCAGGCCGAGCACCTGGCCCTTCTCCACCCGGAAGGACAGGTCCCGGACCGCGTACCGGTCGCTGGACCTGGCGTACCGCTTGGTCAGGTCGGTGATCTGGAGCGGCACGCCGGCCAGCGCGGGGTCGGGCGGCGGGGCCGTGGTGCGGCGGCGGGCCGTCAGCAGCAGGGCCGCCGCCACCGCCGCTCCCGCGAGGGGCGCCCACCAGACCCAGGCGGGCAGCCCGGCCACCTGGCCGGTCCCGCCGAGTGCCGTCGGCACCTTCAGGTCGCCCTCGAGGGAGACCGTGTAGGTGGCGGGGGCGGCCGGGGAGGCGTAGCCGAGGTCGGTGGAGGAGAGGACCAGGCGCAGCCGGTGGCCGTCCTCGACCCGGTGGTCGACGGCCGGCAGGGTGATCGTCACGTCCTTGCCGGCCTTGGCGTCCTCCACCCTGAGGGGCGTGACCAGTTGGGCGGGGAGGACCTGCTGGGTGCCGCCGGGGCCCACGTCGTACACCTTGGCGAAGAGCACGGCGTCGTCGCGGGTGGACCGGACGTGGACGGTCGCGGTCGGCGAGCCGGTGATCTGGAGGTCCTCCTCCAGGGGCGCCGACTCGAAGGCGGCGTACTGGCCGGGGAAGTCGAGGGAGACGCCGACGCCGAGCGAGGAGAGCCGGGAGAGGCCGCCGGAGCCGCCGATGCCGGGCAGGGCGGAGACGGCGGGCGGACTGGCGCCGGCCGGGTTGTCGAAGCGCTGCTCGCGTCCGCGCAGCGCGACGGCGCGCGGCTCGCTCGCCAGGCCGGGGTAGGAGTCGGCGCTCACGCCCTCCAGGCGGGGTTCTCCGTCGCCGCTGCCGGCGCCGAGGGTGCGGGTGACGCGGAAGGCGGGGCCGGTGCCGGTGGACTCGTCGTCCTTCAGATAGCGGTCGAACCACGCCCCGATGCGGTCTTGGACGCGGTCCGTCTCCATGTCGCCGCCGTCGTGCCCGCCCGAGACCCAGTCGACGTCGACGGGGGCTCCGTTGGCCCGGATCGCCTTCGCGGCGGCGTCGGACTGCCCGAGCGGGAAGAGCGAGTCGGTCTGCCCCTGCATCAGCAGGGTGGGCACGTCGATGCGGTCGCCGACGGCCTGCGGACTGCGCTGCTCGAGGAGTTCCACCGCCTCCGCGTCCGGCGCCCCCTGCTCGGCGACCCGCTGGTACATCCGGCAGAGCGCGGCTTCGAGCTCCTCGCAGCCGCCGCCCAGGTTGACGAAGAGGCCGGCCCACAGCTTCTTGAAGACGCCGTTCGGGAAGAGGGCGTCGGCGAGGTTCCAGTAGGTGATGGCGGGGGCGATGGCGTCGACCCGGTCGTCGTGCCCGGCGGCCAGCAGGGCGACGGCGCCGCCGTAGGAACCGCCGGCCACGCCCACGCGCGGGTCGCCCTGCCGGTCCAGCCGGACCTCGGGCCGCTCGGCCAGCCAGTCGATCAGCCGGGACACGTCGGCGACCTCGCCGTCCGGCGCGTTCAGCCCGATCTTCCCGGTGGACTTCCCGAAGCCGCGCGCCGACCAGGTCAGTACCGCGTACCCGTCGCGGGCGAGGCTCTGCGCCTGCTCGCGTGCGTCGTCCTTGCTGCCGCCGAAGCCGTGCGCGAGCAGGACGGCCGGGCGCCGGCCGCCGGAACCCGCCGTGAAGTACGAGGTGTCCAGGCGCACCCCGTCGCCCACGGCCAGGGTCCGGTCGGCGCGGTGCACCGGGGGCGGGTCGTCTCCGGCGACGGCCGTCCAGGTCCCGGCTCCGGCGAGCACGACGACGGCGGCCGCGGCGCAGACGATCCGCCGCGGCCCCCGTAGCAGCCCTCGCACGCGGGGCAGTCGAAGATCCATGCGTCAACGGTACGGGCCGCCGCCGACAACCGGGGCAGTCCGGGGGCCGAACCTCCGCCCCTCCCACGGAGGTACGCGGCCGGTGCCGCGTACCGCGGGCGCGGTAGGGCGGGTTGCGGGCGCGTCACGGTCGGGCGGGCTCCCGGCCGTCGTCGGGGACGGTCACCAGCCAGCGCGTGTCGCGGCGCGGGCGCAGGTACAGGGCCCAGTACAGGGTGGCCACGGCGGTGATGCCGCCGGTCCACAGCAGGTGGCCGGTCTCCTGCTGGGTCAGGATGTAGGCGAGGACCACGATCAGCAGGACCGGCACGACGGGCCACAGGGGCATGCGCCACGCGTGCCCGTGCCGGTGGGCACCGCGCCGGCAGAGCAGGGCGGCGACCGCGACCAGCAGGTACATGCCGGTGACGGAGACGCCCGTGACGCCGTACAGGGTGTCCAGGTCGACGAAGCACAGCAGGGCGCCGGGCACGCCGACGGCGAGGGTGGCGACCCAGGGCGACCCGAACCGGCCGAGCTTGGAGAAGACGCCGTTCACCGGGGCGGGCCAGGCCTTGTCGCGGGCCGAGGCGAACAGGACGCGCGAGTTCTGGATGACCATGACGATGCCGGCGTTGACGATGGCGAGGGCGACGCAGAGGCTGACGAAGGTGCCGACGGCCGAGTCGGACCAGGCGGTGACCATGGCGCCGATGTCACCGCCGGTCAGTTCGGTGAGGTCGGAGGCGCCGAGGGTGATGGCGACGACCGGGACCAGGATGATCACGGCGGAGATGGCGAGGGTGGCGAGCACCGTGCGGGCGACGTTGCGGCGCGGGTTCTCCAGCTCCTCGGAGAGGTAGACGGCGGTGGAGAAGCCCTGGGTGATGAACAGGGCGATGGCGAGCCCGGAGACGACCAGCATCGCCGTCACGGGGTCCGCGCCGCCGTCCGCGCCGGCCACCTCCATGGAGACGAGGCTGCCGGGGCCGCGCTCGGCGTGGGTGAAGCCCAGCACCGCGACGACGGCGGCGGCGATGACCTCCAGGACCAGGAAGACGCCGGTGATCCAGGCGTTGGCCCGCAGGTCGAGGAGGCCGGCCAGGGTGGCGAGCACCATGACGCCGGCGCCCGCCATGGACGGGTCCAGGTGCACGATCGGTTCGAGGTAGTCGGCGGTGCCCATCGCGATCACCGGCGGCACGATCATGACGACCAGCAGGGACAGCACGAAGACCAGCCAGCCCGCCAGCCGTCCGGCCAGGGTCGACACCATGGCGTACTCGCCGCCCGCGCTGGGGATGAGGGTGCCCAGCTCCGAGTAGCAGAACGCCACGGCGACGCAGAGGAGGGAGCCGATGGCGATGGTCAGGGCGGTGGCGGTGCCGAGCGAGCCGAACAGGTCGGGGACGACCACGAACAGCGTGGAGGCGGGGGTCACGCACGAGAGGGTCAGGAGGGTGCCGCCGACGACCCCGATGGAGCGCTTGAGCGTCCGGGACTCCGGCGGGGCCGGAAGGTCGGGGGGCGCTGCGGCCGCGGTCTCGGCGGGGCGGAGCGTGTCGGTCATGGAGCGGTTCCGATCGACTCGTGCGGCGTGGTTCGGGCGGGAGCGCTATCGCCTCCGGCGGCTTGCTCGTACGTGTTCTCTTCCGCTCCCGACGCCAGATGGAATACCGACGAAAACCGCTGCGTCAATGGTTGTTTACCTACGGAAACCGTTGGCGCGAGCCGCCTGGACGTCGGGAAATCGCACGACGCCCCTTGAGGCAGAAGACCTTTGCGGCGTGCGGGAACCGTAGGGAGCGGGGTAAAAAAACGTGCCGCCGTCCGGTATCCGGACGCTGTCAGAGGGTCCCGGTAGAGTCCTCGGCACAGGTGAATCACAGGAACACGGCACTGGGTGGGGACTCATGAAGCTGAGGTACACCGCGGCCTGGGTGGGGCTGACGGCGGCGGCGATGGTCGCGGCGACGGCGTGCGGTTCGCAGGACGTGAAGACGGCGACGGAGACCGCCGACAAGGCGGCCGACACGGCCGTGGGCCGGGCCGAAACGATCATGGCGGCGCTCTCCCGGGCCACCGACCGGACCGAGGAGCTGGGCTCCGCGGAGGTCCGGATGTCGACCGATCTGGGCCCGGGCGAGCCGATCGCCATGGACGGCACCTACTCGTGGGGCGACGGCTACGCCTTCGACGTCGAGATGGACACCGAGGCCGCGCAGATGCAGGAGCTCACGGCCTCCCCGACGGTCCGCACGCTGTTCGTGGACGGCGCCTACTACTACGACATCGACCCGCAGCCGGCCGGTCCGCTCGCGGGCAAGGAGTGGATGCGGATCGACGGTTCGGCCGTGTTCGGCGACGCGGGCGCGGACGCGCTCAGCGGAAGCGCCGGCGGCAGCCCGTCCGCCTCCATGAAGGGGCTGAAGTACGCCAGCGACGTCGAGGACCTCGGCGAGGAGACGGTCAACGGCCGCTCCGCGACCCACTACCGGGCCGTCCTCGACCAGAACGACATGGGCAGGCTCAAGGACGCCTACGGCGACGAGGGGAACCTCTTCGGCCAGATGACGGGCGGCTCCACCACCGTCACCATGGACGTCTGGGTGGGCGGCAAGGACCTCCCGGTGCGCATGACCCAGGAGTTCGGCGCCATGAAGGTCACCATGGACTTCGACAGGTTCGGCGCCACCAAGGAGATCGTGGCGCCGCCCGCGGCGCAGACCGGCGACGTCACGCAGGAGGTGAAGGACGCCGGGGCGCAGCAGGGCTGAGACCGCGTGACGGTGCCCCGGGTCCCGGCCGGGACCCGGGGCACCGCGGTGCCTCAGTGGTTGCGCGGGAAGCCCAGGTCGACGCCCGCCGGGGCGTCGGCCGGGTCCGGCCAGCGGGTGGTGACGACCTTGCCGCGGGTGTAGAAGTGCGTGCCGTCGTTGCCGTAGATGTGGTGGTCGCCGAAGAGCGAGTCCTTCCAGCCTCCGAAGGAGTGGTAGCCCACGGGGACCGGGATCGGGACGTTCACGCCGACCATGCCGGCCTCGACCTCCAGCTGGAAGCGACGGGCCGCGCCGCCGTCCCGGGTGAAGACCGCGGTGCCGTTGCCGAACGGCGAGGCGTTGATGAGGGCCAGGCCCTCCTCGTAGGTCTCGGCGCGCAGCACGCACAGGACGGGGCCGAAGATCTCGTCCTGGTACGCCTTCGCCGTGGTCGGCACCCGGTCCAGCAGCGAGATGCCGATCCAGTGGCCGTCCTCGTGACCGTCGACCGTGTACCCGGTGCCGTCCAGGACGACCTCGCAGCCCTCGGCCGCCGCGCCGGCGACGTAGGACGCCACCTTGTCGCGGTGCGCCGCGGTGATGAGGGGGCCCATCTCCGACGTCGGGTCGTCGCCCGGGCCGATCTTGATCTTCTCGGCGCGCTCGCGGATCTTCTCGACCAGTTCGTCGCCGACGGCGCCGACCGCGACGACCGCGGAGATCGCCATGCAGCGCTCACCGGCCGAGCCGTAGGCCGCGCTCACGGCCGCGTCCGCCGCCGCGTCGAGGTCGGCGTCCGGCAGCACCAGCATGTGGTTCTTGGCGCCGCCGAGGGCCTGGACGCGCTTGCCGTTCGCGGAGGCGGTGGTGTGGATGTACCGGGCGATGGGCGTCGAGCCGACGAAGGAGACCGCCTTGACGTCCGGGTGCTCCAGCAGCCGGTCCACGGCCACCTTGTCGCCGTGCACGACGTTGAAGACGCCGTCCGGCAGACCGGCCTCGGAGAGCAGCTCGGCGATCTTCATGGCGGCCGACGGGTCCTTCTCGCTCGGCTTGAGCACGAAGGTGTTGCCGCAGGCGATGGCGAGGGGGAACATCCACATCGGCACCATCGCCGGGAAGTTGAACGGCGTGATGCCGGCGACCACGCCGAGCGGCTGGCGGATCGAGGCCACGTCGACGCGGGTGGCGACCTGCGTGGACAGCTCACCCTTGAGCTGCACGGTGATGCCGCAGGCCAGGTCGACGATCTCCAGACCGCGCGCGACCTCGCCGAGGGCGTCGGAGTGCACCTTGCCGTGCTCCGCGGTGATCAGCTCGGCGATCTCGTCGCGGTGGGCGTCCAGCAGCGCCCGGAACGCGAAGAGGACCGAGGTGCGCTGCGCCAGCGAGGACTGGCCCCACGTCCGGTACGCGTCCTTGGCCGCGGCGACCGCGGCGTCCACCTCGTCGACCGAGGCGAAGGCCACCTTCGTGGTGACCGCGCCGGTCGCCGGGTTCGTCACCGGCCCGTACGTGCCCGAGGCGCCTTCGGCGGTCTTGCCGCCGATCCAGTGGTTGACGATGTTCGTCATGACCGAGAACTCCTTCACAGATGGCGGCGACGGGTCGAGACGTGCCGTTGGTCCAGCTCACGGGCCGTGACCGGCGACGATCGGCTCGCGGTCCGCGACGATCGGGCCATGGTCCCGGCCATGGGTCCATCCCAGCAGCCGGGCGCTCCGGGCGCGCCCGACACTGTGTCTGCGGTTTGGGTGTCCGCGTAGACACGTGGGGCAGTGTCGGCGGGCGGCGGCCCGACGGGACGCGGGAACCTCCGGCGCGGGGCCGGTGCGAGCGGGGAGTCGGCGCTCGTGCTTCGCTCCTGCCAGGGCGAAGCGGCCTTCCCGCGCCGGAGGCGTTCGGTGGGGGACCCGGACGGCGTGCGCGGTCCCCGGCCCCGGCGGCCAGGTCGTGCGCGCCATCGCGTTCCCCTTCGTGCCCGTCGTGCACGTCGTACCCGTGATACCCGTCATGCCCGGCGCACCCGTCGTGACGGCCCCGGCGGTCGTGCCCCGCCGCCCGCCGCCGTCGCGCCGTTGCGTCTCCCCCGGTTTCTAGCCCCGTGCGTGCGGCCTGTCAATGTTTTGTCCGGACATTCGGACGACAGAGCGAGCGACATGCCCCGGGTGGCCGCCCACCCGCGCTCCGGGAACACCCCCGACCGCCCAAGTCAACGCGCCACGCCCGAAGTCCGGCCTCCGCCTCTGCGGCACCTGTGTCACAAAGGCGTCCCTCCCGTCACGGATGTCACGCGCACGCGGGTCTTCCGTCACACCCGGGAACGCCCCCTGACCGTCCCTGGCCCGGCGTCGTTCTCCCCGCACAGGCTTGGTGATCGCCAGCGCAGCGCCCGGCTCCCCCCGGCGGCCGTCCCCGGTCGCCGCCGCGGTGCGCGCGGGGAGGTGCACGTGACCGACCGAAGGCTCTGGTCCTACAAGGACATCGCGGCCCACATCCGGGTGCAGCCGGACACCGTGCGGTCGTACCGCAAGCACGGGCTGCTGCCCCCGCCCGACCACGTGGAGGGCGGAAAGCCCTACTGGTACGCGGACACGATCCGGGCCTGGGTGGCGTCCCGGCCCCGCAACCGGAAGCCATAGGACGGCCGGCGCACCCCGCCCGGCCGGAAAAGCGTTCTGTGCTCCACCGCCCGGTGGGGCACAGTGCCGCCCATGGACTTCTCCGTGAAACCCGTGCTGACCGGCGACAGGACGGCTCTGCGGCCGTTCACCGAGGCCGACGCCGAGCCCATGGCGGAGATCATCGACGATCCCGAGGTCCGGCGCTTCACCGGCTCACCGGGGCGCGAGCTCACTCCGGAGGTGCTGCGCGCCTGGTACGGCTCCCGCGGCACCCGGCCCGACCGGCTCGACCTGGCCGTCACCGATCCCGCCGACGGCGAGCTCCTCGGCGAGGTCGTGCTGTCCGAGTGGCAGCCCGAGACCCGCACCTGCACCTTCCGTACGCTGATCGGCCCGCGGGGCCGCGGCCGGGGCGTGGGCACCGAGGCGACCCGGCTGATCGTCGGGTACGGCTTCGAGGAAATCGGACTGCACCGCGTCCAGTTGGAGGCCTACGGCTTCAACCACCGGGCCCTGCGCGTCTACGAGAAGGTCGGGTTCGTGGTGGAGGGAACGCGGCGTCAGGTGGAGCGGCGGGACGGCGAGTGGGTCGACGAGGTGCTGATGGCCGTCCTCGACCACGAGTGGGCCGTCCACCGCGGGCACCCGCGGGTCCGCCCCGCACCGGCCGACGGCGCCGCTCGTGGACGCCTGCGCGCGGCCCGGTAGCCGCCGTCACGGCAGCACGACCACCACCCCGGCGCCGGGCGCCGTGTCCATGGCCGAGAGGGCCGCGGGGACCGCGTCCAGCGGAATGGCGGCCGTGGTCAGCAGGTCGGGCCGCAGCACTCCCGTGCGGACCAGCTCCATCATCGGCGGGTAGGTGTGCGCGGCCATGCCGTGGCTGCCGAGGAGAGCCAGCTCCAGGGCGATGAGGCGGTCCATGGGGACCGGTGTGGTGCCGGCGGGCGAGGGCAGCAGGCCGACCTGGACGTGCCGGCCGCGGCGGCGCAGGCCGTTGACGGACGCGGCGCAGGTGACCGGCGACCCGAGGGCGTCCAGCGAGAGGTGGGCACCACCTCCGGTCAGGTCGCGCACCGCCTCGGCGGTGTCGGGCACGGCGGTCGCGTCCACGCACGCGGCCGCACCGAACGCGCGCGCCATCTCCAGCGCCCGGGCCGACACGTCCACGGCGACGACCCGCGCGCCCGAGGCGGCGGCGATCATCACCGCGGACAGGCCCACGCCGCCGCAGCCGTGCACCGCGACCCACTCGCCCGCCGCGACCCGGCCCTGCTGGACCACGGCCCGGAACGCCGTGGCGAACCGGCAGCCGAGCGAGGCGGCCGTCGAGAAGGACAGGTCCTCGGGCACGGCGACGAGGTTGACGTCGGCGTGGTCGAGCGCCACGTACTCGGCGAAGGACCCCCAGTGGGTGAAGCCCGGCTGGGTCTGCCGTTCGCACACCTGGTGGTCGCCCGCCGCGCAGGCCCCGCAGCTCCCGCAGGCGCAGACGAAGGGCACGGTCACCCGGTCGCCGGGCCGCCATCCGGTGACCCGGTCGCCGGCCGCCTCGACGACACCGGCGAGCTCGTGGCCGGGCACGTGCGGCAGGGTGATGCCCGGGTCGTGCCCCTGCCATCCGTGCCAGTCGCTGCGGCACAGGCCGGTGGCCTCGACGCGGACCACGACGCCGTGCGCGGCGGGCTCCGGGTCGGGCACCTCCCGCACCTCGGCGGGCTCCCCGAACCGCTCGAACACCACCGCGCGCATCCGTCACCCTCACTTCCGTACCGGTACTCCCGCTTCCCGTCCCCCATCACACGGCAGGCCCTGCGCCCTCCATACCCCCTAGGGGTACAGTGGGGGCACGTGGTCCACGCCGGACCACGGGTACCCGCACGGCACGCCCCGACGAGGAGTAACGACATGACCGCCCAGACCGACACCCAGGGCTCCGTCACCACCGTCTACAAGGTGAGCGGTATGAGCTGCGGACACTGCGAGGGCGCCGTCTCCGGCGAGATCTCCGAGCTCCCGGGCGTCGGCTCGGTGCAGGCCGTCGCCTCGACCGGCGAGGTCACCGTCGTCTCCGAGGCCGCCCTCGACGACGAAGCGGTACGCGCCGCCGTGGACGAGGCGGGCTTCGAACTCGTCGGCAGGGCCTGAGCGGCTCCGCCGCACCCGGCAGCACCCACAGCCCCTCCGGCCGGGCCGCGCACGGCCCGGCCGGCCGTCAGGAGCCTGGACCATGACCAGCACCACCGCGTCCGACGCCACCGCCGCCCCGGCGACCACCGCCTCCGGCACCCCCTCGGAGGCGTCGCCGGGCGGTCCGGCCGCCGAGCCGGACCTCGCCCAGGTCGAACTGCTCATCGGCGGGATGACCTGCGCCTCCTGCGCGGCCCGCGTCGAGAAGAAGCTCAACCGCATGGACGGCGTCACCGCCACGGTGAACTACGCGACGGAGAAGGCCCGGATCACGTACCCGCCGGACACCGGGGTCGCCGACCTGATCGCGACCGTCGTGAAGACCGGGTACACCGCCGAGGAACCCGCACCTCCCCCGGAGCCGGCCGCCGGGGCGGACTCCCCCGACGGCCCCGGCGAGGGCGCCGACGGCGCTCCCGAGCCGACCGCCCTCCGCGGGCGTCTCGTGGTCTGCGCGCTCCTGGCCGCGCCCGTCGTGCTGCTCGCGATGGTTCCGGCGCTCCAGTTCGACAACTGGCAGTGGCTCTCGCTCACCCTCGCCGCGCCCGTCGTCGTCTGGGGCGGGCTGCCCTTCCACCGCGCCGCGTGGACGAACCTCCGGCACGGCGCGGCCACCATGGACACCCTCGTCTCGCTCGGCACGCTCGCGGCCTTCGGCTGGTCGCTGTGGGCGCTGTTCCTCGGGGACGCGGGCATGCCGGGCATGCGGCACGGCTTCGATCTCACCGTCTCCCGCACGGACGGCGCGTCGACGATCTACCTGGAGGCCGCCGCCGGTGTCACCGCGTTCCTCCTGCTCGGCCGCTGGCTGGAGGCCCGCTCCAAGCGCCGCGCCGGCGCCGCGCTGCGGGCGCTGATGGAGCTGGGCGCGAAGGACGTCGCGGTCCTGCGGGACGGGCGCGAGGTACGGGTCCCGGTGGCCCGGCTCGCGGTCGGCGACCGGTTCGTCGTACGGCCCGGGGAGAAGATCGCCACCGACGGGACGGTGGTCGAGGGCGCCTCGGCCGTGGACGCCTCGATGCTGACCGGTGAGTCGGTGCCGGTGGACGTGACGGTCGGTGACGCCGTCACCGGCGCGACGGTCAACGCCGCGGGCCGGCTGCTGGTCGAGGCGACCCGGGTGGGCGCGGACACGCGGCTGGCGCGGATGGCGCGGCTCGTGGAGGACGCGCAGAGCGGCAAGGCCGAGGTGCAGCGGCTCGCCGACCGGATCTCCGGGATCTTCGTGCCCGTCGTGCTGCTGATCGCGTGCGCCACCTTCGGCGGCTGGCTGGGCGCCACCGGCGACACGGTCGCGGCCTTCACCGCCGCCGTCGCCGTACTGATCATCGCCTGCCCGTGCGCGCTGGGCCTGGCCACGCCGACGGCCCTGATGGTGGGCACGGGCCGCGGCGCCCAGCTGGGCATCCTCATCAAGGGCCCCGAGGTCCTGGAGTCCACGCGGCGGGTCGACACGGTCGTGCTGGACAAGACCGGCACCGTCACCACCGGCCGCATGACCCTGCACGAGGTGTACGCCGCCGAGGGCACCGACGAGGAGCGGGTGCTGCGCCTGGCGGGCGCCGTCGAACACGCCTCCGAGCACCCCGTGGCCCGCGCGATCGCGGCCGGCGCCGAGGAGCGGTTCGGCACACCGCCCGCGGTCGAGGACTTCCGGAACGTCCCCGGTCGCGGCGTACGCGGGCGCGTGGAGGGCCTCCAGGTGGCCGTGGGCCGCCTCTACGACTCCCTGCCGCCCGAGGTCGCCCGGGCCCGGGACGAGGCCGAGAGGCGGGGCCGTACGGCCGTCGTGGTCGGATGGGACGGCACGGCGCGCGGGGTCGTCACCGTGGCGGACGCGGTCAGGGAGACCAGCGCCGAGGCGGTGGCCGAGCTGCGCCGGCTGGGGCTCACCCCGGTCCTGCTGACCGGAGACAACCGGCGCGTGGCCGAGTCGGTCGCCCGGACCGTCGGCATCGACGAGGTGATCTCCGAGGTGCTGCCCGAGGAGAAGGTCGCCGTGGTGCGGCGGCTGCGCTCCGAGGGCCGTACGGTCGCGATGGTCGGGGACGGCGTCAACGACGCGGCCGCGCTCGCCACCGCCGATCTGGGGCTGGCGATGGGCACGGGGACGGACGCGGCGATCGAGGCGGGTGACCTGACGCTGGTGCGCGGGGACCTGCGGGCGGCCGCGGACGCGATCCGGCTCTCCCGGCGGACCCTGTCGACGATCAAGGGCAATCTCGTGTGGGCCTTCGGCTACAACGTGGCCGCACTGCCGCTGGCCGCCGCCGGGCTGCTGAACCCGATGATCGCGGGGGCGGCGATGGCCTTCTCCTCGGTCTTCGTCGTCACCAACAGCCTCCGGCTGCGGGCGTTTCGCTGAGGTCTCGATGCCCGGACCCCTATGGAGTCCTGCGCGAGCCTCACATAAGCTCTTCACAAGGCTCGCGCATCTTCCTTACGCTTGGGTACCGTTCGACGTATCGGGGCTCTTGCGTACCTAACGGACATACGCAAGAGACGCAGATCACAGTGATGCGAACGTAACCATCTAAGGGGTTCGAAGGTCTAAGTTGGCGATGTCAGGCAGCGTCTTGGGGGGCGCCACCTGACATCTGGGGACGTCTTGGGGGACTTTCCCAGAGCTGCGTTGCCGGGACACGTACACCGGGAAGCTTTGAGCGGCCCTCCCGGTCGTGCGCTGTCCCGGCAGACCGCACGACGGACACACGAGCACGACAGACACACGACACGCAGGCGGGTCCGCCCGTCGGCTCAGCACAGCGATTCAGGCGCTGTCCTCACAGACGCCCGGCCGGATCCCGTGGGGGGAATCCGCACCGGGACATGGGAAGGCGCCCTGGTTCGTCGGCCCGTGGGGGGACCGGCGCCGGGGCGCCTTTCGCTGTTCGTCGTGCGTCGTGCGTCGTGCGCCACCGGACCAGACCGGACCAGGCCGAACCCGAACCCGACCCCGGACAGCGAAAGACCCCGCACCGACCAGGGGTCGGATACGGGGTCCACCAGCCTCGAAGAGGACGCTCAGCGCTCTTCGACCGGCACGAAGTCGCGCTCCACGACACCCGTGTAGATCTGGCGCGGGCGGCCGATGCGGGAGCCCGGCTCCTTGATCATCTCGTGCCACTGGGCGATCCAGCCCGGCAGCCGGCCGAGGGCGAACAGGACCGTGAACATCTCGGTCGGGAAGCCCATGGCCCGGTAGATCAGGCCGGTGTAGAAGTCGACGTTCGGGTAGAGGCTGCGCGAGACGAAGTAGTCGTCGGAGAGCGCGTGCTCCTCCAGCTTGAGGGCGATGTCCAGCAGCTCGTCGGACTTGCCGAGGGCGGAGAGGACGTCGTGCGCGGCGGCCTTGATGATCTTGGCACGCGGGTCGAAGTTCTTGTAGACCCGGTGGCCGAAGCCCATCAGGCGGACGCCGTCCTCCTTGTTCTTCACCTTGCGGATGAAGGTGTCGACGTCGCCACCGTTGTCGCGGATGCCCTCGAGCATCTCCAGCACCGACTGGTTGGCGCCGCCGTGCAGCGGGCCCCAGAGGGCGTTGATGCCCGCGGAGATCGACGCGAACATGTTGGCCTGCGAGGAACCGACCAGGCGGACCGTGGAGGTCGAGCAGTTCTGCTCGTGGTCCGCGTGCAGGATCAGCAGCTTGTCCAGGGCGGAGACGACCGTCGGGTCGAGCTCGTACTCCTGCGCCGGGACCGAGAACGTCATGCGCAGGAAGTTCTCGACGTAGCCGAGGTCGTTGCGCGGGTAGACGAACGGGTGACCGATCGACTTCTTGTACGCGTACGCCGCGATCGTCGGAAGCTTGGCGAGCAGCCGGATCGTGGAGAGGTTGCGCTGACGCTCGTCGAACGGGTTGTGGCTGTCCTGGTAGAACGTCGACAGCGCCGAGACGACCGACGACAGCATGGCCATCGGGTGGGCGTCGCGCGGGAAGCCCTTGTAGAAGTTCTTGACGTCCTCGTGCAGCAGGGTGTGCTGCGTGATCTCGTTCTTGAACGCGGTGAGCTCGTCGACCGTGGGCAGCTCGCCGTTGATCAGCAGGTAGGCGACCTCCACGAAGGAGGAACGCTCGGCCAGCTGCTCGATCGGGTAGCCGCGGTAGCGGAGGATGCCCGCCTCGCCGTCCAGATACGTGATGGCGGATTTATAGGCGGCGGTGTTGCCGTAACCGCTGTCCAGCGTCACCAGACCGGTCTGGGCGCGGAGCTTCCCGATGTCGAAGCCCTTGTCACCGACGGTGCTGTCGATCACCGGGTAGGTGTACTCGCCGTCGCCGTACCGCAGTACTACAGAGTTGTCGCTCACGTCTTCCCTCACCGACGTAGTGCCTCATCTTCGAGGTGCCCTGACTGTCTCTACCATCCCCCACTTGGCTCAGGAGAGTGCACTCGGGGTCGACCATCGGGCCTATCGGCGGCACTCAGTGCCGCCAACTTGCTCATCCTGCCCCCTCTCCTTCCCTTCCGGAAGTGCTCTGTGACCTTTCCGACTCGTTTGATCGATCATTTTTTTCACAGGGGCCGAGCGGGTCACGGGAAGGTCTGTGGATCAGGAGCCCGCCAGCCGGAAGTCGAGCGCCGTGCAGCGCCGGCCGGCCGACACCGTGCGCACCGCCTGCCCGATGGCCTTGCGGGAGCCGACGAGGACGACCAGCTTCTTGGCCCGGGTGACCGCCGTGTACAGCAGGTTCCGCTGGAGCATCATCCAGGCGCCGGTCGTCACGGGGATCACCACCGCCGGGTACTCGCTGCCCTGGGAGCGGTGGATGGTCACCGCGTAGGCGTGGGCCAGTTCGTCCAGTTCGTCGAACTCGTACGGAACCTCCTCGTCCTCGTCCGTCAGCACGGTGAGGCGCTGGTCCACCGGGTCGAGCGAGGTGACCACGCCGACGGTGCCGTTGAAGACCCCGTTCTCACCCTTGTCGTAATTGTTGCGAATCTGGGTCACCTTGTCGCCGACCCGGAAGACCCGGCCGCCGAACCGCTTCTCCGGCACGTCCGGCCGCCCCGGGGTGACCGCCTGCTGGAGCAGTCCGTTCAGCGCGCCGGCCCCGGCGGGGCCCCGGTGCATGGGCGCGAGGACCTGGACGTCGCGGCGCGGGTCGAGGCCGAACCTGGCGGGGATGCGGCGGGCGGCGACGTCCACGGTGAGCCGGCCCGCCTCCTCCGTGTCGTCCTCGACGAAGAGGAAGAAGTCCTTCATGCCGTCGGTGAGCGGGTGCTGCCCGGCGTTGATCCGGTGGGCGTTGGTCACGACCCCCGACTGCTGGGCCTGCCGGAACACGCGGGTGAGCCGCACGGCCGGTACGGGGCTGCCGGGGGCCAGCAGGTCCCGCAGCACCTCCCCCGCGCCGACGCTGGGCAGCTGGTCCACGTCCCCGACGAAGAGCAGGTGGGCGCCCGGAGGCACGGCCTTGACCAGCTTGTTGGCGAGGAGGAGGTCGAGCATGGACGCCTCGTCGACCACGACGAGGTCGGCGTCGAGCGGCCGGTCCCGGTCGTAGGCCGCGTCGCCGCCCGGCTTGAGCTCCAGCAGGCGGTGGACCGTGGAGGCCTCGGCGCCGGTCAGCTCGGCCAGGCGCTTGGCCGCCCGGCCGGTGGGCGCGGCGAGCACCACCTTCGCCTTCTTGGCGCGGGCCAGCTCGACGATGGACCTGACGGTGAACGACTTGCCGCACCCCGGCCCGCCGGTGAGGACGGCGACCTTCTCGGTGAGCGCCAGCTTGACGGCCGCCTCCTGTTCGGGGGCGAGGTCGGCGCCGGTGCGGTGCTTGAGCCATCCGAGCGCTTTGTCCCAGGCCACGTCCCCGAATCCCGGCATCCGGTCCTCGCCGGTGCGCAGCAGGCGCAGCAGCTGGGCGGAGAGCGCCAGCTCGGCGCGGTGGAAGGGGACGAGGTAGACGGCGGTGACGGGGTCGCCGCCCTCGGGGCCGGGGACCTTCTCGCGGACGACGCCGGGGTCCTCACCGTCCTCCTCCGGCTCGGCGGCCAGTTCGCCGAGGCACTCGATGACCAGACCGGTGTCCACCTGGAGCAGCTTCACCGCGTCGGCGATCAGCTTCTCCTCCGGGAGGTAGCAGTGGCCCTGGTCGGTGGCCTGCGACAGGGCGTACTGCAAGCCCGCCTTCACCCGGTCCGGGCTGTCGTGCGGGATGCCGACGGACTGGGCGATCTTGTCGGCGGTGAGGAACCCGATGCCCCAGACGTCGGCGGCGAGGCGGTAGGGCTGGTTCTTCACGACGGAGATCGACGCGTCGCCGTACTTCTTGTAGATCCTGACCGCGATCGACGTGGACACCTCGACGGTCTGGAGGAAGAGCATGACCTCCTTGATCGCCTTCTGCTCCTCCCAGGCGTCGGCGATCTTCCTGGTCCGCTTGGGACCGAGGCCCGGCACCTCGATGAGCCGCTTGGGCTCCTCCTCGATGATCGTGAGGGTGTCGACCCCGAAGTGCTGGGTGATGCGGTCGGCGAAGACCGGGCCGATGCCCTTGACCAGGCCCGACCCGAGGTAGCGGCGGATGCCCTGGACCGTGGCGGGCAGGACGGTCGTGTAGTTCTCGACGTGGAACTGCTTGCCGTACTGCGGGTGGGACCCCCAGCGGCCCTCCATCCGCAGGGACTCCCCGGCCTGGGCACCCAGCAGCGCGCCGACGACCGTCAGCAGGTCACCGGCGCCCCTGCCGGTGTCGACGCGGGCGACCGTGTAGCCGTTCTCCTCGTTGGCGTACGTGATGCGTTCCAGGACGCCTTCGAGGGTGGCGAGCCGGCGCTCGCCGGGAGCGGCATCGGACTGGTTGGGCATGGTGCGACGGTACCGGTGGGGTGTGACAGCGCGCGGGGCTGCGATCTCCAGGCAGTTGTCGACGTGGCCGTGTCTGGCCAGCGGATGCCATCCCCACACGTCGGCGCACGGTGACCAGCGGACACGGAGGGCGGCGGGGCCCCTGGTGTGCCGGACGGCGTTGGACACCAGCTCCGTGGCGAGCAGTTCGGCAACCGGGGCAAGTACGTATGGTGCGAACTGGCCGCCGCCTGACCGGGCCCGGGCGTCCAGTACTCCCTCGGAAACGAGGATATTCATCAGCCGTCTGTCATCCCTGCGCTCATACGAGCACCTGTAGTACAGACCTGCCTCAAGTGCTCACGGTTTGCCGCAGGAGGTGGTGGGGCGCCGGTGTCAGAGGCTCGCGAACAACCCTGCGAGCGGGGCGGGGACGCGAGCGGGGTCCAGGGCCTCGACGAGGACGCGGCCGTAGTGGATCTTGCGGCCCTTCTTGGTGCCGAAGAAACGGCGGAGCTGCTGCTGCGCGGCGCGGTCCTGCTGGGCGGGCTGGCGGAGGAAGGTCTGGAGGGGGCGCTGGTCGCCCTCCGCCTCGACGAGTTCCCTCACCCGCGTCACCCCCAGCGCGCGGATCAACTCGTCCTCCAGGTCGGCGGCGCAGACGAAGAGCCCGTCGGGCGCCGCGTCGGCCCGGCCGAGGGCACGGACGTAGAAGCCCTGCTCCCGTTCGTCGCACAGGCCCGTGAGACGGAGGTCCAGGCCGGACGGTCCGAGGAGGGAGGCGTAACGGCCGACGCTCATCGCCCCGCCCATCGGCAGGACGCAGATCCCCTCCGCCGCGAGGTCCCGGCCGTGGCGCGCGGCCAGCGCGTCGACCGCCGCCGAGTCGCTCGGCCCTTCGAGCAGGACGGCGGTACGGACCGACAGCCGCGCCGCCAGCTCGTGCGCGGGCCCGCCGGGGCCGCCGGCCGCCCACGCGGTGACCGCGTCCCGGAACGCCCCCATGTCCGCCATGGCACGAGTCTCCGTCCTGGACGGCCCGGGCGGAAGTGAATATCGCGGCTTCCGGTTCGCCGCCGCCCGGCACCCGGCCGGGCCCCGCGGTCAACGGCGCAGTGCGGTCAGCGACGCAGCACGGTCAGCGGCGCAGTGCGGTCTCGCGGCTCATGTGGGAGAGCTTCTCGGGGTTGCGCACGGCGTAGAGGCCGGTGATGAGGCCGTCGTCGAAGCGCATCGCCAGCACCGTGTCGAGTTCGCCGTCGAGGTGGAGGACCAGTGCCGGGTAGCCGTTGACCTGAGCCGGCTCCAGCGAGACCGCCGCCTCCTGCTTGACCAGCCCGCGGAGCATCAGGCGGGCCACCTTCTCGGCCCCCGTGACGGGGCGCAGCACGGCCTGCTTGATGCCGCCGCCGTCGCCCACGAGGACCACGTCCGGCGCGAGGACGTCGAGCAGTCCCTGCACGTCGCCCGTCGCGACGGCCCGTCGGAACGCGGAGAACGCGTGCCGGGTCTCGGTCGGGGAGACGGCCCCGCGCGGCCGGCGCGCCGCCACGTGCGCGCGTGCCCGGTGGGCGGTCTGACGGACCGCGGCCTGGCTCTTGCCCACGGCGTCGGCGATCTCGTCGTAACCGAACTCGAACACCTCGCGCAGCACGAACACCGCCCGCTCGGTCGGCGCGAGCGTCTCCAGGACCAGCATCATCGCCATCGAGACGCTGTCGGCCAGCTCCACGTCCTCGGCCACGTCGGGCGCCGTGAGCAGCGGCTCGGGCAGCCATGCGCCGACGTAGGACTCCTTGCGGCGGCCGAGCGTACGCAGCCGGCCCAGCGCCTGCCGGGTGGTGACGCGCACCAGGTACGCGCGCCGGTCGCGCACCGTCTGGAGGTCCACGCCCGACCAGCGCAGCCAGGTCTCCTGGAGGACGTCCTCCGCGTCGGCGGCCGACCCGAGCATCTCGTAGGCGACCGTGAAGAGCAGGTTGCGGTGCGCGACGAAGGCCTCCGTGGCGGGGTCCGTGCGCCCGTCGCCGGCGGCGTCGGTGTGCCCGGCGGCGGCGGACGCGGCGGGCCGTCCGGCCGTGCCGGTCTCCCCGTGCTCCCCGTGCTCCCCGGTATCCCCGGTCTCCCCGCCCACACCGTGCCCGCTCTGCGTCCCGTCGACGCCGTGCCCGCTGTGCTCGCTCATCACCGGCTGCTCCCGCTCGTCCGCTTTCCACGGTGTCACGCGCACAGGACGCCGGCCACCGCCGTTCTGTGACACCCCTCGACGGTGGCCCTCGTCACGCCGGTGCCCGGTCACAGGGGCCGGGCCGTCGGCATCTTGTGTTCGTCAGTACGGCTTGGGCACGGCTCCACGAGTGAGGACGAGATCATGGAATCCCGATTCAACCTGTTCGAGAACGAGATCGGCACCAAGTTCGCCAAGCGCTTCGCGGGCACCGCCCTGGTGCTCCAGGAGGCGTCGCTGCCGCACTCCACGCAGGAGCTGATGTCGCTGCGCGCCAGCCAGATCAACGGCTGCGGCCACTGCATCGACATGCACACCAAGGAGGCCGAGGCCGCCGGCGAGAGTGCGGTGCGGCTCCACCTGGTCGCCGCCTGGCGCGAGTCCACGGTGTTCACCGAGGCCGAGCAGGCAGCGCTGGCGCTCACCGAGGAGGGCACCCGGCTCGCCGACGCCCACCAGGGCGTCTCCGACGAGACGTGGGCCCAGGTGCGCAAGCACTACGACGACGACCAGATCGCCGCGCTGGTCTGCCTGGTCGCCCTGATCAACGCCGCCAACCGGATGGCCGTGATCACGCACCAGAAGGGCGGCTCCTACGAGGCGGGGATGTTCAAGGCCGCGCTCGCCCACTGATCCGCCCGGCCACCGCCTGCGGCCCGGCCCCGGGCACCTCGCCCCGGGGCCGGGCCGCCGCGCGTGCGACCGGGCGGTGACGCCCCACGGTCACGATTGAGTTTCGTCACACCCTCCCCCTCTTGCCAACCACTCGTGTAATCGATTCCAATCCCTCGTGTAATCGATTCCACAAGGAGGTGGAACGGGCGATGACGAGCATCAAGGACGTCGCCGCCGAGGCGGGCGTGTCCGTCGCGACGGTCTCGCGGGCGCTCAACGGCCACCCGTCCGTCAGCGCGGACGCACGCACCCGGGTCCTGGCCGCCGTCGAGACGCTGGGCTACCGGCCGAACGCCGTCGCCCGGTCGCTGCGCACCCACCAGACCCGCACCCTCGGGCTGGTCATCAGCGACGTCATGAACCCGTACTTCACCGAGCTGGCCCGTTCCGTCGAGGAGGAGGCCCGCGCGCTCGGCTACAGCGTCATCATCGGCAACGCCGACGAGCGGCCCGACCTCCAGGACCACCACGTCACGACGCTGCTGGACCGCCGTATCGACGGGCTGCTCGTCTCCCCCACCGACGGTGGCTCCCCGCGGATGCTGGACGCCGCACGGGCCGGGACGCCGATGGTGTTCGTCGACCGGTGGATCCCGGGCGTGGACGTGCCCGTCGTCAGGTCGGACGGGCGCGCGGCCGTAGCGGACCTCGTGGCGCATCTGCACGGGCTCGGGCACCGGCGGCTCGCCATCATCGCCGGGCCCGCCGCCACCACCACCGGACGCGAGCGCGTCGACGCCTTCCGCGAGGCGCTCGGCGCGTACGGGCTCCCGCTCCCCGACGCCTACATCGGGCAGGGCGACTTCCAGGCGGACAGCGGACGCCGGGTCACCGAGGGCTTCCTCGACCTGCCCGAGCCGCCCGAGGTCGTCTTCGCCGCCGACAACCTGATGGCGCTCGGCGCGCTGGACGCCGTACGCGCGCGCGGCCTGCGGGTGCCCGAGGACATCGCGCTCGCCGCGTTCGACGACATCCGCTGGTTCGTGCACACCGATCCGCCCGTCACCGCGATCGCCCAGCCCACACGGGACCTCGGGCGGGCCGCCGTACGCGCGCTGGTCGACCGGATCGAGGGGCGGGCCGGCGAGTCCGTCACCCTTCCCGCCCGGCTGGTGATCCGCCGCTCCTGCGGTGAGACGGCCCACCGGCATCCCCCGTCCCAGGCCCCCTCCCCCTCCCCCTCTCCCTCCCAGGCCTCGGCCGAGTCCCCGTCCCCGTCCCCGTCCCCGTCCCCCGTACGAAGGAGTACGCCGTGAGCAGCCGCAGTCCGGACGAGTTGCTGCGCATCGAGGGCATCCGCAAGACCTTCCCCGGCGTGGTCGCGCTCGACAGCGTCGACTTCGACCTGCGCCGGGGCGAGGTCCACGTGCTGCTCGGTGAGAACGGCGCGGGCAAGAGCACCCTCATCAAGATGCTCTCCGGCGCCTACACCCCCGACGCCGGGCGCATCCTGGCCGACGGCGAGGAGGTGCGCATCCACGGTGCGCAGGACTCCGAGCGCCTCGGGATCGCGACCATCTACCAGGAGTTCAACCTGGTGCCCGACCTGTCGGTCGCCGAGAACATCTTCCTCGGGCGGCAGCCGCGCCGCCTCGGGATGATCGACCGGAAGAAGATGGACGCGGACGCCGAGGTGCTGCTGAAGCGGGTCGGCGTGAACGTGTCGCCGCGCGCGCGGGTGCGTGAACTGGGCATCGCACGGCTCCAGATGGTCGAGATCGCCAAGGCGCTCAGCCTGGACGCGCGCGTGCTCATCATGGACGAGCCGACCGCCGTGCTCACCTCCGACGAGGTCGAGAAGCTGTTCGCGATCGTGCGGCGGCTGCGCGAGGACGGTGTCGGCATCGTCTTCATCACCCACCACCTGGAGGAGATCGCCGCCCTCGGCGACCGGGTCACCGTGATCCGGGACGGCCGCAGCGTCGGCCAGGTGCCCGCCTCCACGCCCGAGGACGAGCTGGTGCGGCTCATGGTCGGGCGGTCGATCGACCAGCAGTACCCGCGCGAACGCCCCGGTGCCGGCGAGGCCCTGCTGAAGGTCGAGGGACTGACCCGCGACGGTGTCTTCCACGACGTCGGCTTCGAGGTGCGCGCCGGTGAGGTCGTCGGCATCGCCGGCCTCGTCGGCGCCGGGCGGACGGAGGTCGTGCGGGCCGTGTTCGGCGCCGATCCCTACGACTCCGGGACGGTGCACGTCTCGGGCGCCCCGCTGAGGCGGCACGACGTGAACGCCGCCATGGCCGCCGGGATCGGGCTCGTGCCCGAGGACCGCAAGGGCCAGGGGCTGGTGCTGGACGCCTCCGTCGAGGAGAACCTCGGGCTGGTCACCCTCCGGTCGACCTCCCGCGCCGGACTCGTCGACCTCAGGGGGCAGCACGAGGCGGCGGAGCGCGTCGCCGGGCAGCTCGGCGTGCGGATGGCCGGGCTCGGCCAGCACGTGCGCACCCTGTCCGGCGGCAACCAGCAGAAGGTCGTCATCGGCAAGTGGCTGCTGGCGGACACCAAGGTGCTGATCCTCGACGAACCGACGCGGGGCATCGACGTCGGCGCCAAGGTCGAGATCTACCAGCTCATCAACGAACTGACGGCCGCCGGTGCCGCCGTGCTCATGATCTCCAGCGACCTGCCCGAGGTGCTCGGCATGAGCGACCGGGTCGTGGTCATGGCGCAGGGCCGCGTCGCGGGTGAACTCCCCGCCGAGCAGGCCACCCAGGACGCCGTGATGGCACTCGCCGTCAGCACGCCCCAGGGCACCACCCCGCAGGACACCACCCCCCACAGCGACGGAACGGAGGCCTCCGGTGGCCACTGACACGCTCAAGAGCAAGCCGGGCGCGCAGAGCGCCCCGGGCGGTGTGCGCCGCCTGCTGCTGGAGAACGGCGCGCTGACCGCGCTGATCGTCCTCGTCATCGCCATGTCGGCGCTGTCGGGGGACTTCCTGACCGCCGACAACCTGCTGAACGTCGGCGTCCAGGCCGCCGTGACGGCGATCCTCGCCTTCGGCGTCACCTTCGTCATCGTCTCGGCGGGCATCGACCTGTCGGTCGGCTCGGTCGCCGCGCTGTCGGCCACCGTGCTGGCCTGGAGCGCGACCGAGGCCGGGGTGCCGGTCCTGCTGGCGGTCCTGCTGGCCGTCGCGACCGGCATCGCCTGCGGCCTGGTCAACGGCTTCCTCATCTCGTACGGGAAACTGCCACCGTTCATCGCGACGCTCGCGATGCTGTCGGTCGGGCGCGGTCTGTCGCTGGTCATCTCGCAGGGCTCGCCGATCGCCTTCCCGGACTCCGTCTCCCACCTCGGGGACACGCTCGGCGGCTGGCTGCCCGTGCCGGTGCTCGTGATGATCGTGATGGGTCTGATCACGGCCTTCGTCCTGGGCCGCACCTACATCGGCCGCTCCATGTACGCCATCGGCGGCAACGAGGAGGCCGCGCGGCTGTCCGGGCTGCGGGTGAAGCGGCAGAAGCTCGCCATCTACGCCTTCTCCGGCCTGTTCGCGGCCGCCGCGGGCATCGTGCTCGCCTCCCGGCTCTCCTCCGCGCAGCCGCAGGCCGCGCAGGGCTACGAGCTGGACGCCATCGCCGCCGTCGTCATCGGCGGTGCCTCGCTCGCGGGCGGCACCGGCAAGGCATCGGGCACGCTGATCGGCGCGCTGATCCTCGCGGTGCTGCGCAACGGCCTCAACCTGCTGTCCGTCTCCGCCTTCTGGCAGCAGGTGGTCATCGGTGTCGTCATCGCGCTCGCGGTGCTGCTGGACACCCTGCGCCGCAAGGCGGGGGCGACCACTCCGGCGGCCGGGGCGTCCGGCGGGGGCGACCGCGGCAAACAGGCACTCACCTACGTGATCGCGGCCGTCGTCGCCGTCGCCGTGGTCGGCGCCACCTCGCTGCTGCACAGCGGGTCCTCGGACGGGAAGAAGCAGAAGGTCGGCCTGTCGCTGTCGACGCTCAACAACCCGTTCTTCGTGCAGATCCGGGCGGGCGCCGAGGAGCAGGCGAAGAAGCTGGGCGTGGACCTGACGGTCACGGACGCCCAGAACGACGCCTCCCAGCAGGCCAACCAGCTGCAGAACTTCACCAGCGAGGGACTGTCCTCGATCATCGTCAACCCGGTGGACTCCGACGCGGCAGGCCCCTCGGTCCGCTCGGCGAACAGGGACGACATCCCCGTCATCGCCGTGGACCGCGGCGTCAACGAGGCGGACACCTCGGCGCTGGTCGCCTCCGACAACGTCGAGGGCGGTGAGCTGGGCGCCAAGGCGCTGGCCGAGAAGCTCGGCGGCAAGGGCACCATCGTCATCCTCCAGGGCCAGGCCGGCACGTCCGCCAGCCGGGAGCGCGGGGCGGGCTTCGCGGCCGGCCTGAAGGACTACCCGGGCATCAGGGTCGTCGCCAAGCAGCCCGCGGACTTCGACCGCACCAAGGGCCTGGACGTGATGACGAACCTGCTCCAGGCGCACCCCGACGTCGACGGCGTCTTCGCCGAGAACGACGAGATGGCGCTCGGCGCGATCAAGGCACTGGGCTCCAAGGCCGGCAAGTCGGTGCAGGTCGTCGGCTTCGACGGCACCCCGGACGGGCTGAAGGCGGTGCGGGAGGGCTCGCTGTACGCGTCCGTGGCGCAGCAGCCCAGGGAACTGGGCAGGATCGCCGTGCAGAACGCGTTGCGCGCCGCCGACGACGAGAAGGTGGAGAAGATGGTGAAGGTGCCGGTGAAGGTGGTCACCGAGGAGAACGTGGCCGGCTTCGAGGGCTGACACGGGCGGACAGGCGCGCGGGAGTGCGCGCGGGCGGGTGGTCCTGGCGGCCGCCCGCCCGCCTCACTCGGATGCAGGTGCACGGGGCTTCACTCGGATCGGAGAGCGATTCATGTACGACTACGACCTCCTGGTCGTGGGGTCGGCCAACGCCGACCTCGTGATCGGCGTCGAGCGGCGGCCGGATGCCGGTGAGACGGTGCTCGGCTCCGACCTGGCCGTCCACCCGGGCGGCAAGGGCGCCAACCAGGCGGTTGCCGCCGCCCGGCTCGGCGCCCGGACGGCCCTGCTGGCCCGGGTGGGCGACGACGACCACGGGCGGCTGCTGCTGGACTCGCAGCGCTCGGCCGGTGTCGACACGGTCGGCGTGCTGGTGGGCGGGGCGCCGACCGGCGTCGCGCTGATCACCGTCGACCCCTCGGGGGACAACAGCATCGTGGTCTCGCCGGGCGCCAACGGCCGCCTGGCCCCCGGTGACGTCCGCGCCGCCGTGAGCCTCTTCCACGCCTCCCGCGTGGTCTCCGCCCAGTTGGAGATCCCGCTGGAGACGGTCGTGGAGGTGGTCCGCAACCTCGCGCCGGACAGCCGCTTCGTGCTGAACCCGTCACCGCCGCGCCCGCTGCCGCGGGAGGTGCTGGCCGCCTGCGACCCACTGATCGTCAACGAGCACGAGGCGAAGGTGATCCTCGGCGACGCGTGTGCCGGCGAACGCCCCGAGGACTGGGCGCGCGTCCTGCTGGCCAAGGGCCCGCGTTCGGTGGTCGTGACCCTCGGCGCGAAGGGCGCGCTGGTGGCGTCGGCGGCCGGGGGCGTCTCCCGCGTCCCTGCCGTGCGGGTCGACGCCGTGGACACGACGGGCGCGGGCGACGCGTTCACCGCGGCGCTGGCCTGGCGGCTCGGCACGGGTGAGTCGCTCGCCGAGGCGGCGGCGTACGCGGCCCGGGTCGGCGCGGCGGCCGTCATGAAGGCGGGGGCGCAGGCGTCCTACCCGACGGCGGCGGAGGCCGAGGCGCTGGGGGGTGAGTCCGAGTGAAGCGCGCCGGGATACTCAACCGGCATCTCGCGGGCGCCCTGGCCGGACTCGGCCACGGGGACGAGGTACTGGTGTGCGACGCGGGCATGCCGATCCCGGACGGTCCGCGCGTCGTGGACCTGGCCTTCCGCGCGGGGGTGCCGTCCTTCGCCGAGGTGCTGGACGGGCTGCTCGCCGAGCTGGTGGTGGAGGGCGCGACGGCGGCGGCGGAGATCCGGGAGGCCAACCCCGCGGCGGCCGCCCTGCTGGACGCCGGCCTGCCCGCCCTCGACCTCGTGCCGCACGCACGGCTGAAGGAGCTCTCGGCGCGGGCCCGGCTGGTGGTGCGCACCGGGGAGGCCCGGCCGTACGCGAACGTGCTGCTGCGGTGCGGGGTCTTCTTCTGAGACCCCGGGGGGAGCCTGGAGAACCCGGAGAACCCGGAGAACCCGAGAGAAACCGGGAGAGCCCCCGGACACTTCGAAGGGGCACGGTCGTCGACCGTGCCCCTTCGGGTTTCCCCTCCCCTTCAGAACCCCGTGATCCCCCCCCGGGTCCCCCACAGGGGTTCTGATGCCCCGTACGACCGGCGGGGCGGAGAAACGGTTGTACGGATCGCCGGGCTTTATTTTCCGGACCCCGCCTCCCCCGCCTCCCCCGCGTGCTCCGCGAAGCGCGCCGCCGTCTCGGCCAGTACCTCGCGGCCGTCCCGTGCCCACAGCACCTCGTTGAAGAGTTCGACCTCGATGGCTCCGGTGTAGCCGGCCGCGTCCACGTATCCCTTCCACTCCCGCATGTCGATCGCGCCGTCGCCGATCTGTCCGCGCCCGTTGAGCACGCCCTCGGGCAGCGGGGTCGTCCAGTCGGCGAGCTGGAAGGTGTGGATGCGGCCGCCCGCACCCGCCCGGGCGATCTGCTGCGGCGCCCGGTCGTCCCACCAGATGTGGTACGTGTCGACGGTGACGCCGACCTGGTGGGCCGGGAAGCGTTCGGCGAGGTCCAGGGCCTGGGTGAGCGTCGAGACCACGCACCGGTCGGCGGCGTACATGGGGTGCAGCGGCTCGATGGCGAGCCGTACGCCGTGCCGTTCGGCGTAGGGGCCGAGCTCCGACAGGGCGTCCGCGATGCGTTCGCGGGCGCCGTGCAGGTCCTTGTCGCCGGCCGGGAGGCCGCCCGAGACGAGGACGAGGGTGTCGGTGCCGAGGACTGCGGCCTCGTCGACGGCGCGGCGGTTGTCGGCCAGGGCGCGCGCACGTTCGTCCGCGTCGATGGCCGTGAGGAAGCCGCCGCGGCACAGCGTGGTGACGGTCAGTCCGGCGTCGCGGACCAGCTTGGCCGCCGCCTCGACGCCGTACGCCTGGACGGGCTCGCGCCACAGGCCGACGTTGCCGACGCCCAGGTCGCGGCAGGCGGCGGTGAGTTCGGGCAGCGTGAGCTGCTTGACCGTCATCTGGTTGATGCTGAAGCGCGTCGGGCCGGGGGTGGTGCCGGTGTCGCTCACTGGTGCACTCCGTACAGGTTCAGCAGGGTTCTCATCCGTTCCTCCGCCAGCTTCGGGTCCGGGAACAGGCCCAGGCCGTCGGCGAGTTCGTAGGCGCGGGCGAGATGCGGCAGGGAGCGGGCCGACTGGAGGCCGCCCACCATCGCGAAGTGGTCCTGGTGGCCCGCGAGCCAGGCCAGGAGGACCACGCCGGTCTTGTAGAAGCGGGTCGGGGCCTGGAAGAGGTGGCGGGAGAGGGGGACGGTGGGGTCGAGGAGTGCGCGGAAGCCCTCCGTGTCCCCCGTGTCCAGGACCCGGACCGCCTCGGCCGCCAGCGGTCCCAGCGGGTCGAAGATGCCGAGCAGGGCGTGGCTGAAGCCCTGCTCGTCGCCGGCGATCAGCTCGGGGTAGTTGAAGTCGTCGCCGGTGTAGCAGCGCACGCCCTGCGGGAGGCGGCGGCGCAGGTCGATCTCGCGCCGGGCGTCGAGAAGGGAGACCTTGACGCCGTCGACCTTGTCGGGGTGGGCGGCGATGACCTCCAGGAAGGTGTCCGTGGCCGCGTCGAGGTCGGGTGAGCCCCAGTAGCCCTCCAGGGCCGGGTCGAACATCGGGCCGAGCCAGTGCAGGATCACCGGTTCGGCGGCCTGGCGGAGCAGGTGGCCGTAGACCTCCAGGTAGTCCTCGGGGCCCCGCGCCGTCGCGGCCAGCGCGCGGGAGGCCATCAGGATGGCCTGGGCGCCCGACTCCTCGACGACGGCGAGCTGTTCCTCGTAGGCGGCCCGGACCTCGGCGAGGGTGCCGCCGGTGCTCCGGTCCGTGCCCCCGGTGCTCCGGTCCGTGCCGACGGTGATCTGGTCGGTGCCGACGCCGCAGGCGATCAGGCCGCCGGTCGCCTTCGCCTCGGCGGCGGACCGGCGGATCAGCTCCGCCGCGCCCGCCCAGTCCAGGCCCATGCCGCGCTGGGCGGTGTCCATCGCCTCGGCGACGCCCAGGCCGTGGGACCACAGGTGGCGGCGGAAGGCGAGGGTGGCGTCCCAGTCGACGGCGGCGGGTCCGTCGGGCGTGGTGTCCGCGTAGGGGTCGGCGACGACGTGCGCCGCCGAGAAGACCGTACGGGAGGTGAAGGCCCCTCCCGGAGCGCCCCGGGTGGCGGCGAGGGGCTCGGTGCGGGGTTCGTGGGCGCGCAGGGTGCCGTCGGCGCCGGGCAGGTGCAGGGTCACAGGGCGATCTCCGGTACGTCGAGGCGGCGGCCCTCGGCCGAGGACCTCAGGCCCAGCTCGGCGAGCTGCACGCCGCGGGCGCCGGCCAGCAGGTCCCAGTGGTAGGGGGCGTCGGCGTAGACGTGCTTGAGGAACAGCTCCCACTGGGCCTTGAAGCCGTTGTCGAAGTCGCCGTTGTCCGGGACCTCCTGCCACTGGTCGCGGAAGGCCTCGGTGGCGGGGATGTCCGGGTTCCAGACCGGCTTGGGGGTGGCGCTGCGGTGCTGGACCCGGCAGGTGCGCAGGCCCGCGACGGCGGAGCCCTCGGTGCCGTCGACCTGGAACTCGACGAGTTCGTCGCGGTTGACGCGGACCGCCCAGGAGGAGTTGATCTGGGCGACGGTGCCGCCGTCGAGCTCGAAGACGCCGTAGGCGGCGTCGTCGGCGGTGGCGTCGTAGGGCTTGCCGTTCTCGTCCCAGCGCTGCGGGATGTGGGTGGCGGTGAGCGCCTGGACGGACCTCACCCGGCCGAACAGCTCGTGCAGCACGTACTCCCAGTGCGGGAACATGTCGACGACGATGCCGCCGCCGTCCTCGGCACGGTAGTTCCACGAGGGGCGCTGCGCGTCCTGCCAGTCGCCCTCGAAGACCCAGTAGCCGAACTCGCCGCGCACGGACAGGACACGGCCGAAGAAGCCGCCGTCGATGAGGCGCTTGAGCTTCAGCAGGCCCGGGAGGAAGAGCTTGTCCTGCACGACGCCGTGCTTGATGCCGGCGGCGTTCGCCAGCCGGGCCAGCTCCAGGGCGCCGTCGAGGCCGGTGGCCGTGGGCTTCTCCGTGTAGACGTGCTTGCCCGCGGCGATCGCCTTCCGGATCGCCTCCTCGCGGGCCGAGGTGACCTGGGCGTCGAAGTAGATGTCCACGGACGGGTCGGCGAGGACCGCGTCCACGTCGGTCGACACGTGTTCCAGGCCGTGCCGTTCGGCCAGCGTCCGGAGCGCGTGCTCGCGGCGGCCGACCAGGATGGGCTCCGGCCACAGCACGGTGCCGTCGCCGAGGTCGAGGCCGCCCTGTTCGCGGAGGGCCAGGATGGAGCGGACGAGGTGCTGGCGATAGCCCATGCGCCCGGTCACACCGTTCATGGCGATACGCACCGTCTTGCGTGTCACGTCATTCCCTTCGAAACGAGCAATGCGAGGAGTACAGCAAGCGCTTTCTATGCGCTACGAAGCTAGCCTGTGGACGGTGGTCTGGACAAGACCGCTGTCCGGGCGAGTTGTTCGACGGGGCGAACAACGGCGGGTGGCGGCCGTAAGGTCACCCGGGACGCCGAGGCGGCGTACGGCACACGCGTGAGGCGGAGGACGAGGACATGACGGTGACCCTGGCGGACGTGGCGGCCCGAGCCCAGGTCTCCCCCGCGACGGTGTCGCGCGTGCTGAACGGGAACTATCCCGTGGCCGCCTCCACCCGAGAACGGGTGCTGAAGGCGGTCGACGAGCTCGACTACGTGCTCAACGGGCCCGCGAGCGCGCTGGCGGCGGCCACGTCCGACCTGGTGGGCATCCTGGTCAACGACATCGCGGACCCCTTCTTCGGCATCATGGCCGGCGCGATCCAGTCCGAGATCGGGGGCCCCGGTGGCAGAGCGGGCGGCGAGAGACTCGCCGTGGTCTGCAACACGGGCGGCTCCCCGGAGCGCGAACTGACCTACCTCACGCTGCTGCAACGGCAGCGGGCGGCGGCCGTCGTGCTCACCGGCGGGGCGATGGAGGACGCCGCGCACCAGGCGGCCGTGGCGGCGAAGCTGGGCAAGCTGACGGAGGCGGGGACGCGGGTGGTGCTGTGCGGGCGTCCGCCGGCGCCGCGGACCGGGGCGATCGCGCTGACCTTCGACAACCGCGGGGGCGGCCGGGAACTGACCGAGCACCTGATCGGGCTCGGACACCGGCGGCTCGGCTACATCGCGGGCCCCGAGGAACGGACCACGACCCGGCACCGGCTGGAGGGCCACCGTGCCGCGCTCGCCGCGCACGGCATCGAGGAGGACCCCCGCTGGACCGTCCACGGCCGCTACGACCGGCGGTCCGGCTACGACGCCACGCTCGAACTCCTGCGCAGGGACCCGTCCCTGACCGGGGTCGTCGCCGCGAACGACTCCGTAGCGCTGGGCGCGTGCGCGGCGCTGCGGGAGTCAGGGCTGCGGATTCCCCAGGACGTGTCGGTGGCCGGGTTCGACGACCTGCCGTTCAGCATCGACGCGGTGCCCGCGCTGACGACGGTCCGGCTGCCGCTCGCGGAGGCGGGGGCCCGGGCGGGGCGCATCGCGATGGGGCGGGAGGAGGCGCCGAGCGGGGGGATCGCGACGGTGCGGGGGGAGTTGACGGTACGGGGGTCCTCCGGACGGCCACGGGAGTAGGCGTCGTCAGGTTCGCGGCGGCCCGGGAGGGCGTGGGCGCAGTTGAGGGCTGGACTCTCGTACCCTCTCGCGACAGGTCCGAATGATGCCATCCGCAGCACCGTGGACCGCTCGGCGGTGTGGTGGCGCCCTGCGCCCAAGGAGCCGGTGTCCCGTGCGCCCGCCATCGGGTGCACGGGGGGGAGCGACACCGCGGAGCGCCCGTCGACAAGGTCGTCGGTGACTACGGGTCCGACGACGTCCAGCTTCCCACCAGAGGCAGGGGGCGTTCGACCCGGAGCCGGACAGGGGCCTCTCCCTGCCCCTCACTGGCGAACGCCTCGCTGATCCCGCGTGCCGAGTCCAGCGCCTGGCGGCATCCACCTGACAGCGGACGCGCACCATCACTTGGATGCCAATTCTTTACTCACTGCACTACAACCCTTTCCGTGTGTGACACACATCATGACCCTTACCCACCGGTTGCCGCTTTCCGTCCGATTTCTGAGATGGACGCGACCGCCAACCTTTCGCTTCTATAAGGATCTTGAACTGCAGGCGGGTGGCGAAGATTTCCTCCGGTCGGCTTCTGCCGACCATCGGCCTCTAGGACTGTGATGAGACGACGCAGCGCATTGCCAGACCTCCGGAGCACGGCGGCTGCCGTCGGTGCCCCGGCATGCGCCGCCGAGGACTTCAACTGCCCGGGAGGGCCGACGAGAGCCAGGCCGAAAAAGGTCTCCTCCTCCAGCGTGGCGCCGACCACATGGTGCTCGCCGACTGCGCGAGCGCGGGGAGCCCGCTCCGGAGCTCGACCCGGTGCATGAGGGGGCACACCGATGGCTCCGAGGACACCCGCCTCGAGATGAGCGCCGAGGGTGACCGACTCTGCCACCTCATGGCCGTGATCGGGCCCCCAGGCACCCCCTCGCCCCCGCTGACCGTCTCCGTCGGCTCATCCCGGCACCGTCACTGCTTCAACGCGGATTGAGGACTCCCATGTTTCGTATGCCGTATCCCGCCCGGGTCACCACTGTGTCCGCAGCCGTCCTCGCGAGCACATTGGTGTCCCCACCGGCTCATGCCGCCGTGGGCGACCCTGCCACTGACGCGAAGCTGGACTTCACCGCTCGTCTGACGATCGGCACCGACTATCGGGCATGCTCGGGTGCGCTGGTGAACCCGCAGTGGGTGCTCACCGCAGCCAGCTGCTTCGCGGACAGGGCCGGCACCGTCGCCGCCGGAAAGCCCACTCAGCTCACCAGGGCCACCGTGGGCCGGGCCGACTCCAGCATCGCCAACGGCTACGTGCGTGAGGTCGTCGAGCTCGTCCCGCACCCGAACCGCGACATGGTCCTCGCACGGCTGGACAAGGCCGTTCCCGACATCGCGCCGGTACGTCTGGCGTCCGGCGCACCAGACGCGGGCGCAACGCTCACGGCGGTCGGCTTCGGACGTACGAAGGGCCAATGGGTGCCCACCCTGCGCCACCAGGGATCCTTCGCCGTCACGTCGACCACCGCCGATGCGATCAACGTCACGGGTCAGGGGGGCGACGCCATATGCGCTGGTGACGCCGGCGGCCCCCTGCTGCAGGACAAGAACGGCACCCTGCAACTGGTAGGCGTCAACAGCCGTTCCATGCAGGGGGGCTGCTTCGGCTCGGAGTCGACCAGTACGGATGCCATCGCGGCAGCGAACGACACGGCCTTCATCACCCAGACCGTCAACCGTGACCTCGGCACCGGCAACCTGAGCGACCTGGTGGCCTCCGCCGACTTCAACAGCGACGGCCGCACCGACGTCGCCGCCGTCCTGGACGACGGGTCCCTGCACGCCTTCTACACCAAGCCCGACGGGACCCTGGAGTACGGGCGCGAACTGTGGAACGACAAGACCTGGAGCCCGATGACGCAGATCATCGGCGGCGACTTCAACGACGACGGCAACGGTGACATCGCCGCCGTGCGCGCCGACGGCACCCTGCACCTGTACACGGGCACCGCCACCGGCATCCTGAACAAGAGCAAGCCCATGTGGCACGACACGTCGTGGAAGACGATCAAGCAGGTCACCCGTTTCACGCTGGGCGGCCGTGACGGCCTGGTCGCCCAGTGGGGTGACGGCAGCCTCTACGGCTACTACACCGGCGCCGACGGCGTGCTGACCGGCGACAAGATCAAGATGTGGCCGGACGCCACCTGGGGCAAGACGCGCCTCACCGGGACCGCCGACATCAACGCCGACGGCCGCGACGACCTCGTCGCAGTCCGCGAGGACGGCAGCCTGAACTGGTACGCAGGCAACACCGCGGGCGGTCTGGACGCCGCCCGCAAGCTGTGGCCCGACAACACCTGGTCCCCCATGAAGCGCATCATCGGCGGCGACTTCAACGGCGACACCAAGGGTGACGTCGCCGCCGTCGGCGGTCAGAGCACGCTGCTCCTGTACACCGGCACCGGCACCGGCACCCTCAACAAGGGCGTTGCCATGCGCCCCGCCCCGTAAACAGTCCCATCCAGTCGTCGGCGCGCCTCCCGTCCATCTAGGGCCGGGACGCTTCTGTCACAGAAGCCCGAGCTGAACGTGCGTACCGGCAGCAGTCAATGGAACTCCGCCCTACCGCGCGTTGCTCTGACACAGGGGCCGTTTCACGCTAGTGACGGCCCCTTGTTCAGCCGTCGCCCGGCGTCCCGCAGCGCCTCACCCACTGCTAGCTGGCCGACTCGGCAGCGCTGTCCGCGGCCCTGGAAGTGGCCACCGACGCCCACGAGGCGGGTGAGACCCTGCTCGGCGCGGGCTCGGGCGGACACGCACCGAGTGGGTCCCGAACCAGTTGCACAGTGGCGAGTCCCGGGTGGACTCCACCACCGACACCAGCGTGGCATTGCCCGGTCAAGAAGGCGCTGCCGTCTGCAAGGGTGCCACCGGTGGCCCGACCCTGCGCCGCAAGAGCAGTGAAGTCGAGTTTGACCGCCATCCACAGCCGTTCCTGGCGAGGCGGGTGCTTCAGTGCGGTTGGCGGCAAGTACGTGATCATTCTCCGAAGCCGCGGAGTGTTCACGGAAACGGAAGGCACTCCGACACACGGATGCAAGTGGCCCGCGCCCGTGAGGGCAGCGGGCCACGAGTTGGAGGGCCTCCTCAGAGGCGCTCGACGTGCGGACCCCGCCGACCGGCCGCGGTGAGGGTGGTGAAAGTCGTGCCGGCTCCCGACCTGCCGGTCACTGGACCAGCTCGATGTGGGGGTGGGACGGGTCGACCGGGCAGGCGTGGAGCTGGAGGTTGTGGCCGCCGACGATGTCGATCAAAGTGAAGTTGCCGTCCCGCGCTCCCAGGGGAGGCGGGGCCGGGTTCGTCGACTCCTCCTCGGCGATCCAGGTTCCGCTGCCGCCGTCCCATTCCGAGGAAGCGATGGTGAGAAGCGGGACCTGATCGGTGCCGCACTCGGGACAGGAGCGGTCCACGGGGTCGGTCGGGTCCCAGCGGGTCCAGCCGCCGGTCTTCCACCCGGGGGCGTGGCAGAGGTTGTTCAAGTACAGCTCCCCGGGGTCGTACGCGTAACTGCTGTACAGCTCGGGGTCGACCGACTCCCATCGGCTCATGTCCTCCAGCTGTTTACGCAGTTCCTCAGGCAGCTCCGAGGGGTTGGGGTAATCCGTGACCTGTTCCGGTGAGAACAGACACGGCTCAGGGAGGTACCACTGGGACTGGATGACCGGCGGCTCGGGCGGTGCGTCGAGGACGTCGGTGACGGTTGCGGAGCAGCGCCAGAAGAGTGCGGTCGTGGGGTGGGCGCGTTCTGCGTGGTCGAAGGGGCACCACAGCACCTGAAGGAGATCCGCGTCGGTCGGGCACGGGAAGGGGACGTCGCGCGCGTAGAGCTGGGCGACGGGAAGCAACGGGATCGGGCCGTCGAACCACGGGCGGCCCTCCTTGATCCGCTCCCAGTTCTCCCGTTCCCCCGGGGTGACCTCGGGCGCCTCGGGGTCGAGACGCAGCCGCTCCTCCGCGGCGGCGAGATCGCGGCGTAGCAGCCGGACATCGTCCGGCGAGTTGACCGTCTGCGACGCGTGCCTGTCGTGCGGTTCGTCGCAGTACGGCCACGGCTCGTCGGCGGGCCACAGGAGCGGCCCGCCGACGGAGCTGTCGTGCACAGTGGTCGACCCCGGCCGCGGGTGCAGCCGGGTGGCCGTCCGCGCCAGCGGAGCCAGTTGGGGGAAGAGCGCGGCGATGTCGAACGGCCGCGGTGGGGTGGTGAAACTCATGCAGGCTCCCGCCGGTGCGAACTGGAAGTGATCAGTTACCGAGGTTGAGCGTCCCGGTGTTCTGGTAGGTATTGGTGACGTAGACGTTGGGGAACAGTTCCTCGGTCGTCCCGTTCGCCCGTTGGATCGTCGCGTGCATCGTGACACCCGTCGGGATGGTGCTGCTCGCATCCTTGTAGACGGGTGTCACCTCGTAAAAGACCGCGTCGTTCGCCCCGAAGGCGGCGAGGGGGCCCTTGATGAGATTCCGCGTCTGGTCCTCGTACGTCCGCATGCTGGGTGTGCCCGTGTTCATCCCGGTGTGCCAGCACGGGACGAGGTTGGTGCGAGTCTTTTCACTCGTGCCCTGGCCGCCGAGGCTTTTCGCGATGAGATGGCACCGGTCCTGCGAATAGGTGACACCGGCCGCGACCTTGAACGCATCCGCATCCTCCATCCCGGTAACCGGGTTGCTGGTCCCGGTCCCGCCGCCGGTATTGCGCCCCAGGCACGCCTGTGCCCGGGTCGGCCGCTGTCCGGGTCCGCTCGTGGGGACGGTCTTGTTGACGAGCGGAACCGCCTCGGTGGTGTTCCAGAACCAGCCGTCACCGTTGGGCAGCGAACCGGTCGGCCCCTTGGCGGCCAGGCAGTCCGCCTGCCCCGTCGTGTCCGGCGTCGAGACCGGCAGCTCGAACTCGTCGGCGTCGATCACCCGCTGGTCCTTGAAGCCGTCGGCGAGCTGTGTGTCGGCGAACTGCTTCTCGGCGGACGTGACATGGGCCTGCACGCAGGGCGCGGCGGGGTCGTGCGTATGGGCGTTGTTCAGGATGTACGTGTCCCATTCACCGTTGCCGAGATTGGGGATCACCTCGGCGCACCGGTCGCCGGCGGCACCGCCCTCCTTCGCCTCCCCGAAGGGGAAGTCGGCGCAGGTGTCGGTGACGACGAGGTCCGGCTCGGCCGTGAAACCGCCACAGGTGGCGGCGGTGCGGCCGGCCACGCCGCTCGTCGACCGGGTCAGCGGGCTGCCCTTCTTCCCCCAGGCACCGTTCAGGTTGTTCTGGGCCCAGCCGTAGGCGGCCACGGCCCCGCCCGCGTCCGCGCTCGTCGCCTTCATCGGCACGACGGCCATGACGGAGGGGACGGCACAGCCCGCCACCGAAGTGCCGCCGACCGCGTCGTCGCACCGGATCTGACGCGCGTTCTTCCACGACGCGTTCGGGTCGGTGGCCGTCGCGCCCGGGGACGTCACGTACATCGCGTAGGACGTGAAGAAAGAGGCGGAGGAGCCCGTGGTCCGGGGCGAGGAGTAGGCGACGGTGCCGCTCAAAGTCTGGCCGAGCGTGATGCTGCCGCCGTACCAGGGGGCGGTCTTGGTGGCCGTGCAGCCGACGTCGCAGGACGCGCGGAACTTGGCGTTCAGGGCGGTGACATCACCGGAGGCGCCTGTCATGGTGACGGTGACCTGCTCGCTCCAACTCGTGGCGGTCGCCGAGAGGTCGGCGCCGGTCGAGACCGCCAGAGTGCCGCGTCCGATCTCCAGACCCCTGCTGTCGCGGAGGATGTAGGTGACGTTGATGCCGGTCACGCAGTAAGAGAAGCGCTCGTAACTGTAGTTGCCCGGCGTGGTGACGTCGCAGCTTCCGGCGGCAGCGGCAGCGGCAGCAGGGGCGGCGGCTGTGCGGGTCTTCGCCCTCGCTGGGGCAGGGGTGACCGTCACACAAGACTCGACGGCACCCGCGTGGCGCTCCTTGGAGCCCGGCACGGTGGCGGTGCAGTCCTCAGCGGAGCCGGCGGCGAACTTGCTGGTCTCGGTGGGCTCCGCGCTGGGCGCTGTTGAATTGGTGGTGGGCAAGGCCTTCGCCGTCCCCGGCGGCTCGGCCGCCTGGCTCGTCGCGGCTGGCGTGACGACGAGGGCCAGGGCGGTGAGGACGGTCAGAGCCGTTGAGCGGGCGCGTCTTCTCGAGGCGCGCCCGCCACGTATTCCGTGCATGGAGGCAGGAACTTTCCGTGAGGGGAGAGGAACATGGGGCGCCGCCTGATGTGCGGCGCCCCTGGGGGAGACCGGCGTGATCAGGCCGCCAGGCCGAAGAAGTCGCTAAGACCCTTCGTGGCGCTGGCGACCAGGTCCTCACCGGTGTCTGTGATCTTGCTGACGACGGGCTTGACCAAGCCGCCCCCGAGGGCCTTGTCGGCGGCGCCGACCCACTTGTAGGCGCCGAAGGAGACCAGGCTCAGACCGCTGCCGACGGCGGACTCCCAGAAGGCGCCACTGGTGAAGCCGTGTTCGATGCCGGTGAAGAGGCTGCCGAGTGCGCCGACGCCCGCGGAGACGCCTGCGAAGAAGCCGGCCGCGGCGAGGGCCGGCGGGAAGACGGTGGCGGCGAGGGCACAACCGGCCGCCAGGAACGCGGCGCCGACGCTGACCACGTTGGCGGCGTCCGCGTAGAACTGGGCGTCGTTCCACCACTCGTCGCCGTCGCCGTCCGCGGTGCCGTTCGGGTTCACCTGGTTGTTCTTGTCGTTGTTGGCCGGGTCCCGCTGTGCCTCGCGATCCTCCAGGGACGCGAGCGCGGCTGCCTTGGCCTTCACTATCTCCTCGGCCCGCCTCTTGGCGGCGGCGATCTGCTTGGCCTCGGCGTACGCGCGGGCCGCGGCCTGCGCGTCGGCGGAGGCGGCGAGCTTCGCGGCGCGAGCCGCGGCGGCGGAGCGCTGAGCCTCGGCGGAGGAGGCGAGGGCCGCGCGGGCCGAGTCAACGGCCTTGTTGGCCGAGTAGTTCGCGGAGCGGGCGGCGCTGCGGGCGGTGACAGCGGCGTTCTTCGCCGTGGCGGCGGAGGCCCGGGCGTCGGCGGCCGACTTGTCGGCGGCGTTGGCGTTGTCGCGGGCCTGCTGGGCGTAGTCGTCGGCCTTGGCGGCAGCGTCGAGTGCCTTCTGTGCCCACTGCTGGGCCTCGGTGGCGGCGTTGCGGGCGTCGGCGGCGGCCTTCGACGCGAGGGCCGCGTCCTGCTGGGCCTTCTGCGCGACCTTCGCGGCAGCGGCGATGGCCCCGCGGACGGCCGCGACATGGGTGGCGGTGTCGAAGTCGAGCTGAGCCGTGCGGTACTGGACCACGGTGATGAAGTTGCGCAGCATCCACTGCGGTCCTTCGAGCGCGACCTCCCCGTATGCCTTGGTGAAGGCGCCACCGGTCCTGATCAGCTCGTTGGTCCGGACTCGGTCGTCCTCCTGGATGGCCAGCGGATAGGCGTGGTCGAAGAAGTAGTTGAGGGATTCGGTGGTGTTCTCGTCGAGCGCGTCGTTGCCGGCCTCCTTGACGGCCCTGCCGGGATCGTCATTGAGGATCTTGGTGATGGCGACACGCAGGTCCTCGTCAGAAGCGCGCTTCATGCCGCCGGTGAGGAAGTCACCGACTGCCTTGGAGTCGGTGCTCTCCAGTGCGGCCGCTGCGGCCGCTGCGACCTTCGGTCCGGCGATCGTCGCCACGTGCAGGGTGGTCTCGCGGTCGTCCTGCGTCTCGGCGAGCTCCCGGTCGAGGTCGATCCAGGCGTAGACGTCGTCGTCGGAGCCGGCGAGGGCGTGCTGGGCAGCCTGCCGGGTGTAGGCGCCTCGCGCGTCCATCAGGGCGACCGCGGCCTGTCGGCCCAGGGTCGCGGCGAGCGGCATGTCGCCGGAGTACAGCGCCTCTTCCGCCTTGGCTATGAGGTCCCTGGTCGCCTGGGTGGTGCGCTCCGCCATCAGCCGCTTCTCGCGGACGTCGGAGAGCTCGGCCCGCTCGATGGCGGCGAGCTGCTGGACCTCCTCGATGGCTTGCTGCTTGTCCTGCTCCAGGGTCTGCGCCTCGGCGGCGCGGGCGTTCTTCTCCACCTGGATGGCATCGCTGACCGCCTGGGTGGCGAGGTTGGCGGCCTTCATGGCCTCCGCGGCGTGGGCGGTCGACTTGTTGGCGTAATCGACGGCCTTGCCCGCGTACTTCACGGCCTCCTCGGCGGCGTCGGCAGCCTTGTCGGCGTGATCGGCGGCGGAGTTGGCGGCGTCACGGGCGGTGCGAGCGGCCTTGGCGGCGGCGGTGGCCAGTGCCTGGGCGGCGGAGGCGGCGTTGGTGGCGCGGTTGGCGGCGCTGGTGGCGATGGCGGCCTGGCGCTTGGCCTCGGCGGCCTCCCCCTGGGCGGCACCGGCGGAGACAGCGGCCTGGGCGGCGGCTGTCGCGGCGGCGGCCGAGTTGCGGGCGGCTGAGGCGGCGGCCAGGCCGGCGGCCGAGGACGCGTCGCCGGCGAGAGCCGCCTTGGCGGCAGCAGCAGCGGCGCCGCGGGCCTTGGAGGCGGCGTTGCGGGCGGCGACCGCAGCGTTCTTGGCATTTTCCGCCTTGCCGGCGTCCTTGGACGCGGCTATCGCGGCGTTGTAGGCACGGGAGGCGGCATTGCCGGCCTTCGCGGCGGCCTGGGCGGCACCGGCGGCAGCCCAGGAGGCGCGACGGGAGGCCGTCACAGCGGCGTTGGAAGCGTTGACAGCGTTGCGGGCGGCGTCGGCCGCCCCCTTCGCCGCGCTGGCCGCCTTGCGTGCCGCGGCTGCCGACTTCTGCACGTCACTCTTCGCGGCGGCGGCTTCAGCGGCGGCCTTCTCGGCAGCCTCCTTGGCCTTGGCGGCGGCGGTCTCGGCACGGGCCCCGGCCTCTACGGCCAGGTTCGTCTGCTGCTCGGCACGTTTGCCCTCACGCTCGACGACGGCCACCAGCTCCTCAATGGTGGCCGACTCCTGGTCACGGGCGCGCGCGATGTGCTGTCCGGTCTCGATGAACCACTCGACATCCTTCGCGGAGCCGCTGAGCGCGCGGTCCGCGTACTTCCGCACCTCCGGACCACCGTTCATCAGCATGGTGCTGACCTGGATCCGCGTGTCCTCCAGCCGCGCGTCGTACTGCTCGTCGCTGAGGAAGGTGACGAGGGCCGCTTCGGTGCCGGCGTCCAGCGCGGCATTGGCCTCGCGCACCACGGCCCTGTCGCCGCTGGACGCGACGATGCTGGTGGCGACCCGGAAGTCCTCCAGCATGGCGGGGGCGAAACCGGCCGTGAGGAAGTCGGCTATCGCGTCGTCCCCCTGGTCCAGGGCGGCGACAGCCTCGCGGCGCAGGCCCTTGCCCGCGCGGTCCAGGCTGCTGACGATAGCGACCCGGTTGTCCTGCACGGTCTGCTGCGGCAGCGTCTGAGCCAGGAAGGTCTGAATTTCGGTGTCGGTCCCGGAGAGGGCGGTCGTGGCGGCGGCCCTGACGCCCTTACCGCCAGTCAGCCAGGCACGGACAGCCTTGGCGCGATCGGTGTCCGGCAGCGGTACCGGGGTGGTGCCTGCCGGCGTGGCGGCCGCCGCGGCGACCGGTCGCAGGACCGAGGGGGTCGCGGCGACAGCGGTCGCGGCCGCGAGAGCGCCGAGAACGCGGCGTCTGCTCCAAAATGCGGTCTGCATACAGGGCTTGCCCTTCTATTAGCGGATCGGCGACGTATCGGATTCGCGCCGTTCCGGACAGCGAGTCTGTGGCCCCACGCTCGCCACAATTCGCGCACAGTATCAACAGTGTTGTTATTACACGGCAGTTATCGCTCTGTCGTGCCACTGACGGTGCGGGGTACATAATTTGACGGAACAACATGTTTTTGGCTGAAACCATGACGCCAACCCACGGAGCCACTCCTCGAGGTGACACAAGTCACGGCAGGATCGCTTCCAATGTCCCCGTATGGGCACTTCACGGCGCTGGACGCGAGCGTGTCTCCGTGTTGGGATGCCACGGTCGAGGACGATCACCGGGGGGGCGGACAGTGCGTCACGGAGACGCGGTCAGTGCCGCGCCGGGGGGTGCATTCCGCGTGTGCGGATCCCCCTGCTTTCGACCTCTTTCGCAGCCGGTGGTTTTCATAATGCGGGCGAGGGCTTCGAAAAATTAGGGATGCAATGAAAAAGACCAGCACCAACGTCGGAGAGTCGCGGAAAATTCGGCTCACGGTACGGGTACTCGGCGCTGCCGCTGTCGGCGGCGCGCTGGCCTGGTTCGCGGTTGCCGGTGGCGTGCAGGGCGGGGTCACGGGCGCCGAGGGGGACGCCGCGCTGATCGCGGAGGACAGCCCCGGGTTTGCCGTGGAGGACTTCAACTACCCCGGAGCAGACAAGATCCTGGCGGAGCAGAACATCGTCTTGAAGCGAGGCGACGGCCACATCACTCTTGCGGACTGCGTGACAGGAACCGGACAGCTGGAGCTCCTGGCCCGCGACAGAGCCGACAAGATC
The DNA here is from genome assembly GCF_001267885.1 of Streptomyces ambofaciens ATCC 23877. NCBI lineage: Bacteria > Bacillati > Actinomycetota > Actinomycetes > Kitasatosporales > Streptomycetaceae > Streptomyces > Streptomyces ambofaciens. Next base: position 2,943,418 of record NZ_CP012382.1, read on the forward strand.
TGCTTCAACACCATCGGCAACGAGGGCTGGCTGACTCTGGAGATCCCCGACGTCTTCTCGATCAAGGGCAACGACTACTCCACCACGGTCGACATGACCGTGGGCACGGAGGAGACGTCCTACGAGATCGACAAGAACAGCTGGACACCGGTGGGCGAGACCGCGGACCCGGAGGGCCGCGACCACATGCTCGTGGAAATCCGGGTCACCAAGTAACCGCGATTCCGGAACCGCCTGCGGTGCTGACAGGGTCGGGACTCCCGCACCCCGGCCTCCGACAGCCGGTGGGCAGACGAGGAGAGAGGCTGGTCGCTCTCGGTGTCACCGGCGACCGGAAGGTCGCCGGCCTCGTCGCCTGACTCTCACGGGACCGGGCCGACAACGGCTGTGCGACTGCCTCTGCGATACGGTGATCCTCCAGAGCCTGCCATGTCCGAACGGCCCGGGCGCCCGAGAGTGCAGCGCAAGGTCAGCCGGACAGGCTGGGAGGGCCGATCGGCGACACCCTGTTCACGCGGAGGAGTGCGGTGCGGTGGGGCGGGTACTCTCCGGCACCATGAAGCTGGCGTTCTCCACCCTCGGTGTCCCCGGCCTGCCCCTGACCGACGTACTGGGGCTCGCCACCGCGCACGGCTACCACGGTGTCGAATTGCGCGTCCACCCCGAAGAACCGGTGCATCCGGGCCTGGCCCCCGGCGAACGGGCCGCGGTGGCCGCCCGGTTCAAGGAGGCCGGTGTCGAACTGCTGGGCCTCGCGGGATACGCGCGCGTCGCCGCGCCCGGTGACGACGACGCCGTCCTCGCCGAACTGCGCGGACTGCTGGAGCTCGCCCGCGACCTGGGCGCCCCCTACGTCCGGGTCTTCCCCGGCGGCGGCACCGACCAGAGCCCCGAGGAGGCCGACGCCACGGCCGCCCGGCGCCTGGGCACGGCCGCCGAGTACGCCACCGACCTGGACGTGCGCATCCTGCTGGAGACCCACGACTCGCACCGCACCGGCGCCGACGCGATGCGCGTCCTCGGTCTGGTCGGGCACCGCCAGGTCGGCGCGCTGTGGGACGTGATGCACACCTGGCTCGGCGGCGAGCAGCCCTCCGAGAGCTACCTCGCCCTGGCCCCGCACCTCGGGTACGTCCAGGTCAAGGACATCGCCTCCGCCGACGACACCACCCCGCTCCCGCTGGGCACCGGCGTGCTGCCGCTCACGGAGGTGGTGGACGTCCTCTCCCGCCACGGCTGGGACGGCTGGCTGTGCTGGGAGTACGAGAAGCGGTGGTACGAGTCGGCGGCCCCGCTGCCCGAGCTGCTGGACGAGGGCCGCGAACACCTCGCCCGGCTCCTCAGCGACGCGGCGTGAGGGCCGGCGCCGCGGACGCGGCGGACCGCACCCTGCGCTCCAGCCGCTCCCGGCACCCGGGCCACTCCGCCGCCGTGACCGAGTAGATCGCGGAGTCACGGAGCCGGCCGTCCTCGCCCGGCGCCCAGGAGCGGGACCAGTTGCGCAGGACGCCCTCGAAGCGGGCGCCCGTCGCCTCGATCGCGGCGCGGGAGCGGTCGTTGCGGGCGTCCGTCTTGAGGTCGACCCGGGACACGCGCCAGACCTCGAAGGCGTGGCGGAACAGGAGCAGCTTGGCCTCGGCGTTCACCCCGGTGCCCTGGGCCGAGCGGGCCAGCCAGGTGAAGCCGACCTCGACGGCGTCCAGCGCGTCGTCCGTCAGCCAGGAGCGGGGCTCCCAGTAGGACGTGGCGCCGACCACCCTGCCGGTGGCGAGGGACACCTGCGCGTAGGGGGCGAGCCGTCCCGTGGCCGCCCGGGCCAGCTGGGCGTCGATGTAGGCGCCGACCTCGTCGGCCTTCGGCACCCAGGTGAACGCGTAGCTGCCGCGGTCCTCCTCGGCCGCCGCCGCGAGGCCGGCCGCGTGCTGCGGGCCGAGCGGTTCCAGCCGTACCAGGGTTCCCTCGAGGACCGGACCCTCCAGTGTGAACGTCATCGGACGGATTCTTCCGCCGGGACGAGGACCCGTCCAGTCGATTCCGGCCCGGCGGTCTCGGTCCGGTCCGGCACGTGGACGCGGACGCGGACCCGCCGGGAGGCGCCCGGGGAGAGCGTCGTCAGGGCCACCCCGCCCACCAGCAGTGCCGCCGCGCACCACCGCAGCGGGGTCACCTCCTCGCCGAGGAAGACGGCCGCCGAGGACATGCCGAACACCGGGACCAGGAGGGAGAACGGCGCGACCGTCGAGGCGGGGTGACGGTGCAGCAGCCAGCCCCAGGCGCCGAAGCCGAAGACGGTCGAGATCCACGCGACGAACAGGATCGTGCCCGTGCCCTGCCAGTCCAGACCGCGCAGGGCCGCGAGGTCCCGCGACGGGCCCTCGGTCAGGAGGGAGAGGGCCAGCAGCGGGAGCACCGGGACGGTGGACACCCACACCATGAAGTTCAGCGCGTCGGGTGGGGAGGCCCTGCGGGTCAGGACGTTGGACAGGCCCCACGCCGCGGCGGCGCCGACGACCATCAGGAAGGCGCCCAGCGGTCCGGAGGCCCCCTCGTCGACGGCCGCCACGCCGATGCCCGCGACGGCCACCACCATGCCCAGCGCCCGCACGCCGGTGGGCCGTTCGCCCAGCACCGCCGCCGCGATCACCGCCGTGAACACCGCCTGGATCTGCAGGACGAGGGACGACAGTCCGGCCGGCATGCCCGCGTCCATGCCCTGGAAGACCAGGCCGAACTTCGCGACCCCCAGTACCAGTCCCACCGCCGCGATCCACTTCCACGCCACCTTCGGGCGGCCCACGAAGAAGACGGCGGGGAGCGCCGCCGCCAGGAAGCGCAGGGCGGAGAAGAGCAGCGGCGGGAAGTGGTCGAGGCCTATCTCGATGACCGTGAAGTTCACGCCCCAGGTGGCGGCGACGAGTACGGCGAGGAGGAGGTGGGAAGGGCGCATGGCTCGAGGATCGCCCGGCTGAACCATGTAGCACCAGCGATGATTGCTGCATGATTGGATGAAGCACTGCTACTGAATGAACACTGCTACTACTGCTGCTACAGGTGCAGGTTCGTCCGAGGCCGGGAGCCCACGTCATGCTCGATCTCCAGCGGCTGCGCGCGCTGCACGCCGTCTCCGTGCACGGCACCGTCGGCGCGGCGGCCGCCGCGCTGGGCTTCACGCCGTCCGCCGTGTCCCAGCAGATCGCCAAACTGGAACGGGAGACCCGGACCGTGCTGCTGGAGCGGGAGGGGCGCGGGGTGCGACTCACCGACGAGGCGTGGCAGCTGGCCGGCACCGCACGCGAGTTGCTGGCGCTCGTCGAGCGGGCGGAGAACCGGCTGGAGGAGCGGCGCGGGGTTCCGGCGGGTCGGCTGACCGTGGCCGCGTTCGCTTCGGCGGCGCGCGGTCTGCTGCCGTCCGTACTGGCGGACCTGGCGGCGCGGCACCCTGCGCTCGACGCGCGGCTGACGGAGGTCGATCCGCATCTGTCCGTGGATCTGGTGGCGAAGGGCGCCGTCGACCTGGCCGTCGCGCACGACTGGGACATCGCCCCGCTGCCCGCCCCGGCCGGGGTGGAGCACGCGGCCATCGGTGAGGACCTGTGCGATCTGCTCGTGCCCGAGGGGCACCGCTTCGCGGGGCGGACGGGCGTACGGCGGGCGGAACTGGGCGGGGAGCGGTGGATCTGCCAGCCGCCCGGGCGGGTCTGCCACGACTGGCTGCTGCGGACGCTGCGGAGCGCGGGCCACGAGCCGGACGTCGTCCACCAGGCCGAGGAGAACCCGACGCTGGTGGCACTGGTCGCGGCCGGGCTGGGCATCGCCCTGATCCCCCGGCTGGGGCGCGGCCCGCTGCCCGCCGGGGTGGTGGAGGTGTCGCTCGACCCGATGCCGGTACGCCGGCTGTACGCGCTGTGGCGTGCGGGTGCGGCGCGCCGCCCGGCGATCGCGGAGACGGTGCGCACGCTGCGGGCCCACTGGCCGGACGCCTCGGCCCGCACGGCCACGGCAACCCCCCGCCCCGCCGACTGACCCGGCCCACGCGGCCACCAGCCCCGTTCCGGCCCAATCCACCCCGGCCCGCCCGGTCCCGGCCCACTCCGTCCACCCTGACCGTCGCCGCACTGCCTCCGGCCGCCGACTCGCCCGGCCTCCGCACCATCGCCGTGCCGCGCCGGCCGGGCTTCTCGCGTGAGCGTCGCGGTCACGCTCCGGGTCCCACGCGCCCCGTCCGGCCCCCGTGTCCCGACGTGCGGAACGCCGCCGGAACCGGGAACCCCGCTCCCGACCGCGTCGTCCCATCCGCACGTTGCCGGACGAGTCCCCGCGGTTCGGTGTCGGCCTCGCCGCTGGCCGCGGTCGCCGGCCACCCTCTCCGCCGTACCGCGGCCGGCAGCCCGCCGCCGTCGGCGTCCCCCTCCCTGGCGCCGGCGGCGGCCCCGCACGGACCCTTCCGGCGTTACGCCACCGCTTCGGGTGACTCCTGTGCGCTCCCTTGACTGGCAGAAACTTCCCGGATATTGGTGACTCCTTGGCAGTTTCCTTCAGCAGCTCTCCAGCGATTCCCCAGCGGATCACTCCGGAAGGAGCGCACGTGCACCACAGCAGCACGGCCGGCAAGGGAAGCACCGCACAGCCCTCCAGACGTACCGTCCTCACCGCCACCGCGGTCGTCACGGCGGCCCTGGCGGCCGGCGGCGGCACCGCCCACGCCGACCCCCGCGGACCCGACGACGACAAGCTCCGCGCCCTCATCTCCCGGATGACGCTGGAGGAGAAGGTCGGCCAGCTCTTCGTCATGCGGGTGTACGGCCACTCCGCCACCTCCCCCGACCAGGCCGACATCGACGCCAACCTCAAGGAGATCGGCGTCCGCACGGCCGCCGAACTGGTCGCCAAGTACCGGGTCGGCGGTGTCATCTACTTCGCCTGGGCGCACAACACCCGCGACCCGCACCAGATCGCCGACCTGTCCAACGGCATCCAGAAGGCGTCCCTGGAGCTGCCGCGCGGCCTGCCCGTGCTGATCTCCACCGACCAGGAGCACGGCATAGTGGCCCGGGTGGGCGAGCCGGCGACGCTCTTCCCCGGCGCGATGGCCATCGGCGCCGGCCGTTCGCGGTCCGACGCCCGCACGCTCGGCCGGATCGCGGGTGCCGAGCTGCGCGCGATGGGCATCCGCCAGGACTACGCCCCCGACGCCGACGTGAACGTGAACCCGGCCAACCCGGTGATCGGCGTGCGGTCCTTCGGCGCCGACCCGGAGGCGGTGGCCGGCATGGTGGTCGCGGAGGTGACGGGCTACCAGCGGTCCGGGGTCGCCGCGTGCGCCAAGCACTTCCCCGGGCACGGCGACACCGCCACCGACAGCCACACCGGACTCCCGGTCATCACGCACAGCCGCGAACAGTGGGAGGAGCTGGACGCGCCGCCCTTCCGGGCCGCGATCGAGGCGGGCATCGACGCCATCATGACCGCCCACCTGGTGGTCCCGGCGCTCGACGACTCCGGCGACCCGGCCACCCTCTCCCGCCCCATCCTCACCGGCATCCTGCGCGAGGAACTCGGCTACGACGGGGTCGTGGTCACCGACTCCCTCGGCATGGAGGGCGTGCGGACCAAGTACGGCGACGAACGGGTGCCGGTGCTGGCGCTGAAGGCGGGCGTCGACCAGCTCCTCAACCCGCCCGACCTGGACCTCGCCTGGAACGCGGTCCTGACCGCCGTACGCGAGGGGGAACTCACCGAGGCCCGGCTCGACGAATCGATCCTGCGCGTGCTGCGGCTGAAGGCGAAGCTGGGGCTGTTCCGGGACGCCTACACCGGGCGGCGGGACGTCGACCGCACCGTCGGCACCCGGGGGCACCTGGCGGCGGCCGACCGGATCGCCGAGCGGACCACCACGCTGCTGGTCAACGAGGGGCGGCTGCTGCCGCTGTCGCGCCGGGAGCACCGCAGGCTGCTCGTGGTGGGCGCCGACCCGGCCTCCCCGTCGGGCACCACCGGGCCGCCCACCGGCGTCCTCGCGGGCGCGCTGACGGAACTCGGCTTCACGGCCACCGCCCTGTCCACCGGCACCGCCCCCTCGACCGCCGTCATCGACCGCGCCGTCGCGGCGGCGGGGGACGCCGACGCGGTGGTGGTCGCCACGTACAACGTCACGGCGTCCAGCAGCCAGCGCACGCTGGTCGCACGGCTGCTGGAGACGGGGAAGCCGGTCGTCGCGGTCGCGATCCGAAACCCCTACGACGTGGCGCACCTCCCGGGGGTCCGCGCCTTCCTCGCCGCCTACTCCTGGACCGACGTCGAGGTGCGGGCGGCGGCCCGGGTGATCGCGGGCCGGGTGGGGCCGCGCGGCAGGCTGCCGGTGCCGGTGGTCCGGGCGGACGATCCGGCGACGGTGCTGTACCCGCTGGGGCACGGGCTGTCGTACCGGTCGTAGGGCGGAGCGCCGGTCGTAGGGCGTAGCGCGGCCTACGCCACGCGCCGGGGGCGCTCCGGTCACCCGCGCGCAATGCCCCCCGCGCGTCTGGCGTGCGCCCGCTGCGGCGGGTCACGCTGGACCGGGGGTCCGGGGTATGGCGATGCGTGGAAGAGGGGCCGCGGGGGTGCTCGGCGCCCTGTCGGCGTTGTGTGCCGTACTGCTGACGGGGTGCCAGAGCCCGCCCGGCCCGGCGGGCGCCGACTCCCGGGGCGCGGACGGGCTGTCCGGCGGGAGGGCGGCGTCGGGCTCGGCCCCGGTGGCCGCCCGGCCGTCCGGGTACGGGGCGGTGTTCCTCGCGTTCGGCGAGTGCAGCTCGTTCGGAACGGTCGGCTTCACCGAGGTGCCGTGCGCCGGCGAGCGGGCGGCGGCGCGGGTCGTGGCCCGCGAGGACGGCCGCGCCGATGACGGGCCGCCGTGCCCGGACACCACCGACTTCGTCCTGCACATCAGCGAGCAGCGCCCCTCCGCCGACGAGGACGGCGACGGTGCCGTGCCGCAGGGCTACGCCTGCATGCGGCGGCTCCTGCCGCCGCACCCCGGTGATCCCGGCGGCGGGGGCGGCCCGCGCACCATCGTCGGCGACTGCGTCTACGACGCCGGGGGCGGCAAGGTCCGCGAGACCGCCTGCGACGGCACGGGCAGGAGGGAACCGCAGTTCAAGGTGGCCGACGCGGTCACCGTCCGGGCGGACTGTCCCGCCTCGACCGGCCTCTACGTCCGTCTGGGCGGCGAACGCCCGGTGGGCTGCGCCCGGCCGCTGTGAGTTCCTGAAGGCTCTCAGCCTCTCAGCGGCGGCCGGGCACAGCCGTCCGTCCTACGGGCGCAGCGCGGGCTCGCGCTCGACGTCCCGCTTGTCCAGCCTGGCGTCGAACGTCGCCAGCGGCGTGGCCGCCGACGGATCGTCGCGCACCTCGGCGGAGGCGACGCCGGCCCAGTCCAGGATGCGGGCCGTGGCGAGGGCCTTCTCCTCCGGCACCAGGCCGGCGACGTTGGCACCGTGGTTCATACCGGGCGCGGTGAGCACGTAGGAGTCACGCGCGCCGTGGCCCAGGCGGAAGGGCTCGGCACCCCAGGGGTCGTTCTCGCCGTACACGAACAGCATGTGGTGGGCGTTGCGCTTCACCCAGGTGTCGACGTCCCGCATCGCCCACGGCTCGAACTTCATCGGGATCGACCGGGGCACGAAGTTGCGCGGCGGCTGGTAGCCGTAGCGGACGTACTTCTTCTCGATGTGCGGGAAGTGGATCGTCGGCGCGCCCAGCTGGGTGCCCGCCTGGTAGTAGTACGGCGTGTACGGGGCCAGCCCCTGGTCCGTGTAGAAGGAGAAGCCGGAGATCGTGTCGACGGAGGTCCAGATCTCGTCGTCCGTCGCGTTCCTGGCGTCGGCCGGGATGTCGGCGCAGTCCTTCAGGGTGCTGTACTGCCAGAAGCCCCACACGTAGTCGAGGACGACCGCCTCGTAGGCGCGGTCCAGGCTGCCGACGGTGTCGAAGGTGTAGCCGTTCTCGGCCGCGTACGCCTCGTACTTCTCCTTGAGCGGTGCCCGGCGCACCAGTGCCTCGCGCTGGACGCCGTTCAGCCGGTCGCGGCACTCCTCGGTGCCGACCCGGGCGAAGAAGCGGTCGTAGGCCCTGTCCTCGCGGTTCACCACGTCGTTGGGGGCGACGTAGGCGACGACGCCGTCCATGTCGCGCGGGTAGAAGCGCTCGTAGTAGGTGGCGGTCATGCCGCCCTTGGAGCCGCCGGTGGAGATCCAGTTCTCGGAGTAGACCGGCTTCAGCGCCTGGAAGATGCGGTGCTGGTCGCTGGCCGCCTGCCAGATGTCCAGCTTGGACCAGTCGGCCGGCTCGGGCCGGGACGGGGTGAAGTAGCGGTACTCCATGGAGACCTGGTTGCCGTCCACGATCTGGGTCGGCTCGCGGCGGCTGGGCGTCGTGGAGACGCTGTAGCCGCCGGTGTAGAAGACCGTGGGGCGGCTCACGTCCTTGTGCAGCACGGTGATCCGCTGCTGGAACGTTCCCTTGGACGGCCGCCGGTGGTCGACCGGCTGGGTGTAGTTGAGGACGAAGAAGCGGTACCCGGTGTACGGCTTCTCCTCGATCAGGCTCATGCCCGGTACGGACAGCAGCCGGTCCTTGATGTCGACGGCCTTCGGCTCGGCGGCGGTGGCCGCGCTCGCCGTGCTGACGGTGCCTATGAGCACCACGAGCGCCAGCAGCCATCTGAGCGCCTTGCGCATGCACCCTCCCTGTGAAACAGATGTGCGCCGGAAGCTATCGGAGCAAGTCCTCCGCGCACCAGGGGAGATGAGGAAATGGCCGCCGCGGGCCGGGTCAGCAGAGGATCCAGCCGGAGCTGACCGACCCCCGGGAGACCGTGCCCTTCACCCACACGCAGCGCTTCCCGGCGTGCACGGTGACCGGTCCGGCCCGGTAGGCGTAGCGCCCGGAGTCGACGACCGGCCGGCCGCCGCGCGCCTGCACGCTGACGGACATCTGCCGCTTCTTGCCCGCCTTCTCGGGGACGGTGACGGCACAGACGTAGCCGCCGCGCTTGTAGACGAGGACCGACCCCGTGGAGAACGGCAGCGTGCGCACCTTGCGGCCCGGGCACGCCGCGGCGGCCTGCGCCTCCTGCGGCACCCCGACGGCGAGCAGCCCGGCCGCGGTCAGCACGGCCGTACCCAGCGCCAGCCGCCGGCGCAGGGCGGCACCCCTCTGGCCCACTGCGGCACCCTCCGTCCCCGCCGTACGGCGATCACTGGCGTACGGATGTACGGACGCGCGACGTGTGTCGAATGGTTGCGCGGTCGTCAGCGCCGTGCGCCGACCGGCTCCTCGGGTTCGGCCGCCCCGACGAAGGTCCGCCACAGTCGCGCGTACCGTCCGCCGAGCGCCAGCAGTTCGTCGTGCGTCCCGTCCTCGGCGACCCGCCCGGCGTCCATGACGACGACCCGGTCCGCGCGGGCGGCCGTGGTCAGCCGGTGGGCGACGACGAGCGTCGTACGCCGGCCGGCGATGCGGTCGGTGGCCCGGTTGACCTGCGCCTCCGTGGCCAGGTCCAGGGCCGCCGTCGCCTCGTCGAGGAGCAGTACGTCGGGGTCGACCAGTTCGGCGCGGGCCAGCGCGATCAGTTGCCGCTGCCCGGCGGAGAGGTTGCGGCCCCGCTCGGCGACCTCGTGGAGGTACCCGCCCGTGAGCCCGGCGATCATCTCGTGCGCGCCCACCGCCCGCGCCGCGGCCTCCACCTCGGCGTCGGTGGCGTCCGGGCGGCCGTAGGCGATGGCGTCCCGCACGGTGCCGGGGAAGAGGTACGCCTCCTGCGGGACGACGCCGAGCCGGTGCCGGTAGGCGGTGAGGTCGAGGTCGCGCAGGTCCCTGCCGTCGACGGTCACCCGTCCGCCCGTGGGGTCGTAGAACCGGGCCACCAGTTTGACCAGGGTCGACTTGCCCGCGCCGGTCTCACCGACGAAGGCGACGGTCTGCCCGGCGGGGATGCGCAGGTCGACGCCGGTGAGTGCCGCCTCGGCCTGGTCGGCGCCGCCGTACGCGAAGTGCACGTCCTCGAAGGCGATCTCCCCGCGCAGGGACGTGACGTCCGACGGCTTGTCGGGCGCCCGGGTGGAGGCCGGCTCCCGCAGCAGTTCCTGGATGCGGCCCAGGGAGACGGACGCCTGCTGGTAGCCGTCGAAGACCTGGGAGAGCTGCTGTACGGGTGCGAAGAACAGGTCGATGTACAGCAGGTACGCCACCAGCGCCCCGGTCGACAGCGTCGCCGCGTCGATCCGCCCGCCGCCGACGATCAGCACGGCGGCGACCGCGCCCGAGGACAGCAGCTGCACGAACGGGAAGTAGATCGAGATCAGCCACTGGCCCCTGATGCGGGCCTGCCGGTAGCTGTCGCTGCGCTCGGCGAACCGCCGCCCGCCCTCGTGCTCGCGCCGGAAGGCCTGCACGATCCGCAGCCCCGCCACCGACTCCTGGAGGTCGGCGTTGACCGAGGAGACCCGCTCACGGGCCAGTTCGTACGCCTTCACGCTGGCCTTGCGGAAGAAGTAGGTGGCGACGATCAGCGGCGGCAGCGTCGCGAACACGACGAACGCCAGCTGCACGTCGATCACCAGCAGGGCGACCATGATGCCGAAGAAGGTGACGACGGAGACGAAGGCGGTGACGAGTCCCGTCTGCAGGAACGTCGACAGCGCGTCCACGTCCGTCGTCATGCGGGTCATGATCCGACCGGTCAGCTCGCGCTCGTAGTAGTCGAGGCCGAGCCGCTGGAGCTGGGCGAAGATCTTCAGACGGAGCGCGTACAGGATCCGCTCCCCCGTCCGGCCGGTCATCCGGATCTCGCCGGTCTGCGCGGTCCACTGGGCGAGCACGGCGAGCAGCCCCAGCAGCGACGCCGCCCAGACCGCGCCGAGGGCGACCTGCGTGACGCCCTCGTCGATGCCGTGCCGGATCAGCACCGGCAGCAGCAGTCCCATGCCGGCGTCCACGGCGACGAGGGCGAGACTGATCAGCAGCGGTGCGCGGAAGCCGCGCAGCAGGCGACGCAGGCCGTAGGACTCCTCCGGCTGCACGGCCCGCGCCTCGTCGATGTCGGGGACCCCGTCGGCCGGGGGCAGCGCGTCGACCTGGGCGAGCAGCTCCGGGGTGGCCGGGGTGCCGGCGAGGGCGGTGTCCTTCGGCGTGCGGTCACCGGTCCACAGCCGCGGGGTGACCCCGCGCTCGGCGTCGAACTCGGCGTCCAGCTCGTCCCGCACCGACGTGTCCTCGGCGGGCGCCGCGGGCCGGGCGTGCCCCGGCGACACCCCGCCCAGCTCGTCGGGGTCGGTCAGCAGGCGCCGGTAGAGGGCCGAGCGCTCCTGGAGCTCCTCGTGGGTGCCGAGGTCGGCGAGGCGACCGCGGTCGAGGACGGCGATGCGGTCGGCGAGGCCGAGCGTGGAGCGGCGGTGGGCGATGAGGAGCGTGGTGCGGCCCCGCATGACCTCCTTCAGCGCCTCGTGGATCTCGTGCTCGACGCGGGCGTCCACGGCGGAGGTGGCGTCGTCGAGGACCAGCAGCCGGGGGTCGGTGAGGATCGCGCGGGCGAGGGCGACGCGCTGGCGTTGGCCGCCGGAGAGGGTCAGGCCGTGCTCGCCGACGGTGGTGCCGTAGCCGCCCGGCAGATCGCTGATGAACCCGTGTGCCTGCGCGGCCCGGGCGGCGGCCTCGATCTCCTCGTCGGTGGCGTCCGGGCGGCCGTACGCGATGTTGGCGCGCACGGTGTCGGAGAAGAGGAAGGAGTCCTCGGGTACGAGCCCGATGGCGGCCCGCAGCGAGTCGAGGGTCAGCTCGCGCACGTCGTGCCCGCCGACGAGGACGGCGCCGCGGGACACGTCGTAGAAGCGCGGCAGGAGCAGGGAGACCGTGGACTTGCCGGAACCGGAGGAGCCGACGACGGCGAGGGTCTCACCGGCCCGGATCTCGAAGGAGAGGCCGTCGAGGACGGGGGTCTCCTCCCCGGTGGCCGACGCGTAGCCGAAGGAGACGCCGTCGAACTCGACGGTCGCGGGCGCGTCGGCGGGCAGGTCCCTGGTGCCGTCCTCGATGGCGGGCTCGGTGTCGATCAGCTCCAGGACGCGTTCGGTGCCGGCGCGGGCCTGCTGGCCGACGGTGAGGACCATGGCGAGCATGCGGACCGGGCCGACGAGCTGGGCGAGGTAGGTGGAGAAGGCGACGAAGGTGCCGAGCGTGATGTGCCCGCGTACCGCCAGCCAGCCGCCGAGGGCGAGCATGGCGACCTGCCCGAGGGCGGGGACGGCCTGCAGGGCGGGAGTGTAGACGGCGTTCAGTCTGATCGTCCGCAGCCGCCCCGCGAAGAGCTTCCGTCCGACCTCCCGGAGTTTGCCGGTCTCCTGGTCCTCCTGCCCGAAGCCCTTGACCACGCGGACGCCGCTGACCGAGCCGTCGACCACGCCCGCGACCGCGGCGGCCTGTGCCTGGGCGTACCAGGTGGCGGGGTGCAGGCGGGTGCGGCTGCGGCGGGCGATGAACCACAGCGCCGGGGCCACGGCGAGGGCGACGAGCGTGAGCGGCGGGGACAGCCACGCCATGATGACCAGGGAGATCACGAAGAGCAGGACGTTCCCGATGGTCATCGGGAGCATGAACAGCAGGCCCTGGATCAGCTGGAGGTCGCTGGTCGCCCGCCCGACCACCTGTCCGGTGGACAGCTCGTCCTGCCGCCGTCCGTCCAGCCGGGTGATCGTCCCGTACATGTCGGTGCGCAGGTCGTGCTGGACGTCGAGGGCGAGCCGGCCGCCGTAGTAGCGGCGGATGTAGGTGAGCACGTAGACGACGACCGCGGCGCCGATCAGGAGACCGGCCCAGACGGCCATGTCCCTGGTCTTGTCGCCGATCACGTCGTCGATGATCACCTTGGTGATCAGCGGGACCAGGGCCATGACGGCCATGCCGCCCAGCGAGGCGCCGAGGGCGAGGACGACGTCCTTGGGGTAGCGCCAGGCGTACGCCGCCAGTCGTCGTGCCCATCCCCGTTGCGCGTCCACGCCGTGCCCTCCGGTCGGTCGTCCTGCTCACCTGATCTACCGGAAGGCACCAACACGGGCGAGCGGGGATTTCATCCCGCCGCAACATTCAGACCCGGACGCGGAGCCTGAGGAAGCGGGTCGTCTGCGCGGCGTTCTGGTTGTCGTCGCTGACGATCAGGACGTCCAGACGGCCCCCGCTCCGGCCGGTGACGGTCATCCCCTCGAAGTTGTCGAGGAGCGGGTTGGGCTGGGGTTGCCGGGCGGTGGCGCCGAGGGAGGGGCAGTCGGCCAGGTCGGCGAGGAGGGTCTTGCCGAGCGCGGTGCCGCCGCGGGGCCGGTCGGTCAGGTACAGGCGGACCGTGTTGCCGACGCCGGAGGTGAAGCCGCGTTCCAGGACGAGCAGCCGGCCGGAGGGGGTCCCGGTGACCTCGGAGACTCCGAGGCCGCCGTCCGTCCGGTACGTGTACTGGGTGCCGAGCCCGAAGTCGCCGTGCCCGGTCCGCCGCCAGCTCTGGAAGCGCACGAGGTCGGCGGGGTCGCCGACGAGCGGGTACTCCATGGACGCGATCAGGGTCCGGCCACCGGGCAGGAGGGTCAGCCCCTCGAAGCTGCCGTTGGCCCGGGCGCGGCCCTCCGGGGCGGTGCGCAGGGCGTCCGGCACCGGGAGGCGGCCGAGGATCTCGCCGGTACGGGAGTAGCGGCGGACGGACGGCTCGGTCTCGGAGGAGACGAGGTAGGCGCCGTCCCGGTCGGCGACCAGTCCCTCGGCGTCGAGGGCGGCACCGTTCTCGTCGGCGAGCGGGATCACGTCCCGTGGCTGGAGGGAGCGGGCGTCCAGCCGGAAGAGGACGGACCGGTCGGAGAGAGCGGCGACCGTGCCCCGCCCGACGCGGGCGAGTGCGGAGAGGTTGCCGACGTAGGCGCCGTCGTGGGTGGTCTTGTCGAGGGCGTCGGAGTAGCCGGTGAGGGAGACTGCGGGCGAGCAGGCGTTCCTCTGCGGACGTTCCTGTGCGACGGCCGGTCCGGCGGCGATGAGACAGCCGGCGGCCGCGAGGCTCGTGGTGAGGGTGGCGAGGGAGGTGCGGAGCATTCTCGGACGCATGGCCGAAACCCTAGGCCGGAGGAATGGCCAAGAGTTGACCACTTTCCGAAGGACAGGGTTCGGCGCGGTACCGGTGGCAAGTAATGAGCCATGCCAGACCAGAACGAGAGCGGCCACAAACTGGCCGGTCGGCTGTACGCGACGATGCGGGTACTGAAGTTCCTCACCAAGCCCTCCGGGGCCAAACCGGTCGCCGATGAACTCAAAGGCCAGGACAGTCCGAGCGAACGCATCCGGGCCCTGGAGCTGGACCTCTTCAAGGACCTGGTGGCCACCGTCCAGAAGGGCCGGCACACGAAGGCGGCGGGCGAGGTGTTCCGCGCGATACCCGCCCTGGTGCCCAGGCAGAGCGTCGCCTTGGAGAAGAACCTCGGCGTACACGGACTGGCCGAATTCAACGCCGGTTATCGCGCTCAGCTCGCCGACTTCAAGGAGGCCTTTCCCGAACTGGTCGAGTGACGGCTCCCCTTCAGCGCGACCGGATGCCCCGGCTCTCCGCGACGCGGTGCACGTCGGTGAGCGCCTCGCGCATGCGGTGCGGCATGAAGCGGAGTTGTTCGGGCGTCGCCCGAGCGTCCGCGAGCAGGGCGGCGTAGCGGGCCGTCGCCGTCGGTCAGCAGGTGGCAGGGTTTGCCCTCGGAGCCGGTCCAGGGCAGCAGCCGGGCCGGGCGCGCGCCGTGCCTCACCGTGCCACCTCCATGTCGTGCGGTACCCGGGGCCCGAGGTCGATGCCGTGCACCGCGAACCGGAGCGCGCGGCGCCGGGCCTGGCGGCGTCGGGCCTCCTCCCGCCGTTCGTGGGCGAGCAGGTAGGGGCGTACGAGCACGTTGTCCTCTCTGCGCAGGGCCGGCATGCCGGTGCGGCGGACGGCCATGTCCGGGGTGTACGGGGATTCGGTGGGTTCCATCGCGGGAGGACGTCGGCGGCGGCGCCCTGAGCCGGGCAGCAGGAGGGCCGGCAGCGACAGGTCAGCCCGGCGAGGCGGGCGATACGGTGACGCCCGGACCGGTGCGACGGTCGCGGGGGTCTCGCTTTCCGTAGCGATGCGCGTACAGGGCGAAACGGGCGGAGCTAGGCTCGCCAGGGGTGCGGATGTGACGGCGCCTTTGTCACACGGGAGTCGAACGGATGAGCAACATCGCGACGGCTGGACCGCGCCCTGAACACGGGGAACGTGCTGAGCAGCTTCCTTCCGGAGGAGGACGCGGCGGTCGCAAACTACTTCGAGGCGGCGCGGCAGCTGGAGTCGCAGGCGGTGGCAACCCGTGAGTCGGCTGTGACGTTCGCGCCTGTGCTCCTCCAGACCCGGCCGTACGCGCGTGCAGTCCTCGGCACGACGTACCCTCCGTTCACCGCCGAGGAATGTGACAGGCGCCTTGTCACACGCCTCGAACGGGCGAGGCTCCTCGACGTCCCGAAGACCAGCCGCCCGTGGCGTACTCGGAGGGCTCAAGTCGACAGCGAAGGACTACGAAGACGATGCCTGGGCCCTTCCTCCCGAACGCGGCCGAGTTTGTGGGCTGGCGCGAGTCCAGCTACAGCGGCAATGAGGCCGGAACTTCTGGCTGGACGTCGTTCATCACGTCCCTCAGGGAAGACCCCCCTCCCTCCAAAGCGTGAACACTTCGCCCCCAACTGTCCTCCAGTCGCTCATACGAGTGCCCAGATGACATTCACCCCCCAAGTGCTCACACTTTTTCCCGACCATGGGGCCATGAGCCCCGCCTCCTGGCACCACCGCAACCCCCTCGGCACCGGAAACGTGATCAGCACGGTGCGCACCCTCATGCGCGCCGACGGCCTCAACGTGTCGATGACCGCCATCGCCCGCGCCTCCGGAACCTCGCGCAACTACCTTTACGCACACTGGCAGACCGCCTCCAGACTCCACTTGCGCGCGCTTCAGACGGAACTCGGCCGTGCCTTCGACGAGGTCGACCGTACCCATCCGAGCGACGGCACCGTCGAGGGAGTCGTGCGGCATCTGACACAGGTCGTACGCATCGTCCGGCGGCATCCGACGACGGCGGCCATCGCCCGAACCTCGCACACGGCGCTCCCCCGGGCGCACGCCGCGACCGACGGCCTCTTGGTGCAACTGGTCACCGGACGCGTCAGCGATCTGCTGCACCCCCTCGCCCCGCGCGGCGGCGTGTGGAGCGATGCCGCCCTCTTCTCCAGGCCTTGGAAGGTCCTGTGGATCGCCCGTCCCGCCGCTCTCTGTCCCGAGGCCGTCGGTGACCAGGAGCGGGAGGACACCTTGGACGGGGCCTTCGCCGAGTTGCTGCGCGATCTGCTCGCCCCTTGGGCCCCGGCGGACTGAGCACCGCCCGGGATTCACAGCTCGCCCCAAGTCGGAGCACAGCCCCCGCCCAACGCCGATGGACACGGTGGCGTGGTGACATCTGCCACCGCTCCCCTGCAAGCGGCCCCCGAGCCGCCGCCCGCGCCGACCCCCGCACCCGGCACGCCACGCTGGTCTCTGCCGGCGCTGCTCGCGATCCTCGCCCTGGCGGCGGGGCTGTACTCCTGGAACCTGTCCGGGACCGGTCTCAACAGCTTCTACAGCGCCGCCGTGCTCAGCGGCACCGAGAGCTGGAAGGCGTGGTTCTTCGGCTCGCTCGACGCGGGGAACTTCCTGACCGTCGACAAGCCGCCCTTCGCCCTGATGGTCATGGGGCTGTCCTGCCGCCTCCTCGGCTACGGCACCTGGCAGATGATGCTGCCGCTGATCCTGGCCGCGCTGGCGACGATCTGGATCCTGCACTCGTCCGTCAAGCGGGTGTGGGGCCACGGCGCGGCGGCGGTCGCCGCCCTGGTGCTGGCGCTCACGCCGATCACGGTCGCCATCAACCGGGACAACAACCCGGACACGCTCCTGGTGTTCCTGATGGTGGGCGGGGCGGCCCTCGGCCTGCGCGCGGTCCGCGACGGGCGGCTGCTGCCCCTGCTGGGTGCGGCGGCCTGCTTCGGGCTGGCGTTCCACACGAAGATGCTCCAGGGCTACATCGCACTGCCGGCGGTCTTCGTCGCCTACCTGTACGCCACGGACCTCGGCTGGACGAAGCGGATCAGGAACCTGCTGCTCGCCGCCGTCGTCCTGGCCGTCTCCAGCTTCTGGTGGGCGGTGGCGGTGTCCCTGGTGCCCGCCTCCGAGCGGCCGTACATCGGCGGCTCGGAGGACGGCACGGCCTGGAACCTGATCACGGGCTACAACGGGCTCGGCCGGATCTTCGGTGGCAACGGCAACATGGGCGGCGGAGGTGGTGGCGGGGGCGGCGGCTTCTCCGGCGCCGCGGGCATCGGGAGGATGTTCAACGACGTCCTCGGCGGCCAGATCTCCTGGCTGCTCCCCTTCGCCGGCATTGCGCTCGCCGGCGGCCTGGCGCTGCGCGGCCGGGCGCCCCGCACCGACCTGACGCGCGCGGCGCTGGTGCTGTGGGGCGGCTGGACGGTCCTGCACTACCTGACCTTCGCCATGGCCGAGGGCACCATGCACCCGTACTACACGACCGCGCTCGCCCCGGGCATCGCGGCGCTGTGCGGGGGCGGCGGCGTCATGCTGCTGCGCGCCTTCCGGACCGCCCCTCGGTGGGCGTGGGTGCTGCCCCTCGCCCTCGGCGTCACCGGTGTCTGGGCTGTCGTGCTGCTGCGTCGCGCCGCCGGCTGGAACACCTGGCTGTGGCCGACGATCGCGGTGGTCATGGCGCTGGCGATCGCGGGGCTGCTGGTCTTCCGTTCGGGGCGCCGGGTGAGGCTGCTGGCGGTGTCCGTGGCGGCGGCCGTCGTCGCCGGGGTCGCGGGTCCGGCGGCGTACGCCTGGTCGGTGCCGTCCGGTTCGGGCGGCGGCATGGGCGGGACCAACCCGACCGCCGGGCCGTCGACGGGCGGTGGCATGGGCGGACCTGGCGGCGCAGACGGCCGGGGCGGGTTCCCGGGCGGCGGGGAGGGCGGGCCTGGTACCGCAGGGCCCGGCGGTGAACAGCCCACTGGGGAGGGGACCGGCGGGCAGCAGCAAGCCGGCCCCGGCGGAGGCTCGTTCCCGGGCGACGGGGAGGAGAACCAGACTCCGGGCGGTGCGACCGGCTCGGCACCGAACGGCACACAGCCGGGGAACGGCACCGCAGCGAACGGTGACACGGGAGCGACCGACGGCACGGGCACGGCACCGGACGATGACACCGGCACCGAGACGGGCGACGGCACGGGCCGGGACGCGGGAGTGTCCGGAGGCATCGGCGCGGACGGGCAGCCGGGCAGCGCGGACCGCTTCGGCGGAGGCGGCGGCATGGGCGGCGCGAGCACCGAGCTGGTCGCCTACCTGAAGAAGCACCAGGACGGCGCCAAGTGGCTGCTGGCGGTCTCCGGTTCGCAGAGCGCCGCCCAGCTCATCCTCAGCAGCGGCGAACCGGTCATCTCCATGTGGGGCTGGTCCGGCAGTGACAACGCGATGACCCTCGTCCGGCTCAAGGAACTGGTGGGCAAGGGCGAGTTGCGCTACGTCCAGGTCGGCGGCCAGGGCATGGGCGGCGGTAGGGGCGGCGGCTCCGGGACCAGTTCCGAAGTGACCGACTGGGTGCGGGAGCACGGCACGGCCGTGGAGGCGAGCGAGTACGGCGCGACGTCCTCGGCCGAAGACACCTCCGGCGTCTACCGGTTGGACCCCTCGGACCTGAGCTGACGCGCGCGACGGCGACCGACGAGGGCCCCGGCCGCCACGGCCGGGGCCCTCGTCACGCAATCGCCACGCCCCATACACCCGGCCTCCAACATGTCCATGCCACGCTCGTCCCACCGTTCCACTCCACCCGCGTAGATCGGACACCCCACATGCTCGCGATACGCACACGGCGCCGGAAAGCGGTCGCCCTCGCCGCGGCCGCCGTCCTCGCCGGCCTGGCCGCCCCCTCCCTGACCGCGACCCCGGCCACGGCGACCTCGGCCACGACCACGAGTACGGCCCTCACCACGACGGCCGCGGACTACGACGAGACCTACTACAAGGACGCGATCGGCAAGACGGGGGACAGCCTCAAGTCGTCGCTCCACACCATCATCAGCGACCAGACCAAGCTCTCGTACTCGGCCGTCTGGGACGCGCTGAAGGTCACCGACCAGGACCCGGACAACAGCGGCAACGTCAAGCTGCTCTACTCCGGGATCTCCCGCAGCAAGACGCTGAACGGCGGCAACTCCGGCAACTGGAACCGGGAGCACGTGTGGGCGCAGTCCCACGGCGACTTCGGCACCTCGGCCGGCCCCGGCACCGACCTGCACCACCTGCGCCCCGAGGACGTCCAGGTCAACAGCATCCGCGGCAACAAGGACTTCGACAACGGCGGCAGCGGCTTCACCAATTCCGGCGGCAGCCTCACCGACTCCGACTCCTTCGAGCCGCGTGACGCCGTCAAGGGCGACGTGGCCCGCATGATCCTCTACATGGCCGTCCGCTACGAGGGCGGCGACAGCTGGCCCGACCTGGAGCCCAACGACGCCGTCACCAACGGCAGCGTGCCTCTGCACGGCCGGCTGTCGGTCCTGAAGCAGTGGAACGACGAGGACCCGCCGGACGCCTTCGAGGAGCGCCGCAACCAGGTCATCCACGACTCCTACCAGCACAACCGCAACCCGTTCGTCGACCACCCGGAGTGGGTCGAGGCGATCTGGTAGGCCCCCGGCCCGCGCTCAGTCCAGGTGCGTCGGAGCGAACATCCGCAGCACGGCCGGGAGGACGACCACCGACGGACCCGGTGCGGCCAGGGCCTTCGCGAGGTCGGCCTCCAGCGCCTCCGGCGACGTACGCACGCCCGGGACGCCGAACGACTCGGCGAGGGCCACGTAGTCGGGGCGGGTCAGCTCCGTCGCCGTCGGCTGCCCGAAGGCGTCGGTCATGTACTCGCGCAGGATGCCGTAGCCGCCGTCGTCGACGATCAGCCAGGTGACGTTCAGGTCGTACTGGCGGGCGGTGGCCAGTTCGGCGATGGAGTACAGGGCACCGCCGTCGCCGGACACCGCCAGCACGGGGTGGGTGGGGTCGGCCGCGGCGGCGCCCAGTGCCGCCGGGAAGCCGTAGCCGAGGCCGCCCGCACCCTGAGCCGAGTGCATGGTGTTGGGGGCCTTGGCGTCGAAGGCCGACCAGGCCCAGTAGGCCAGGATGGTCATGTCCCAGAAGGACGGGGCGCCGGCCGGGAGGGCCCCGCGCACGGCGGCGAGGACGTCCTGTTCCAGGGTCAGCTCCTGGGAGGCGATGCGCTCGCGGACCCGGTCCAGTACCTCCCGCACCCGCTCCGGCGCGGCCGGGTCGGTGCGCTCCTCCACCGTCTCCAGCAGCGCCTGGAGGGCGAGGCGGGCGTCGGCGTGGATGCCGAGGGCCGGATGGTTGGATTCCAGTTTGCCGAGGTCGGCCTCGATCTGGATCACTCGGCCGCGGGGCTTGAAGGTGTGGTAGTTCGAGGAGAGTTCGCCGAGGCCCGAGCCGACCACCAGGAGGACGTCCGCGTCCTCCAGGAAGTCCGTGGTGTGGCGGTCCTCCAGCCAGGACTGGAGGGACAGGGGGTGGGTCCACGGGAACGCGCCCTTGCCGCCGAAGGTCGTGACGACGGGAGCCTGGAGGCGCTCGGCCACCTGCCGGAGCTTCTTCGACGCGTCCGCACGGACGACTCCACCGCCCGCGATGATCACGGGACGTTCCGCGCGGGACAGCAGGTCCGCCGCGACCGCCGTCAGCTCGGGGCGCGGGGGCAGTTCCTCGGGGAAGGCGTCCCCGCCGGTGACCACCGGGATCGGCGTCTCGGCCAGGAGGACGTCCTGCGGGATCTCCACCCACACCGGGCCGTGCGGGACGGTCAGCGCGGAGGTCCACGCCTCCGCGATCGCGGACGGGATCTGGGACTGGGTGCGGACCGTGTGGACGGACTTCACCACGCCCCGGAAGGACGCCGCCTGGTCGGGGAGTTCGTGCAGGTAGCCGTGGCGTCCGCCGCCCAGGCCCGCCGTGGGGACCTGGCTGCTGATCGCCAGGACGGGGGCGGAGGCCGCCCGCGCCTCCTGGAGCGCGGCCAGCGAGGTGAGCGCGCCGGGGCCGGTGGACAGCAGCAGCGGGGCCGCCTCGCCGGTGATCCGGCCGTAGGCGTCCGCCGCGAAACCGGCGTTGTTCTCCACCCGCAGGCCGATGTAGCGCAGGTCCGAGCGGCGCAGCGCGTCGAACATGCCGAGGGCGTGCTGGCCGGGCAGCCCGAAGACGGTGGTCGCGCCGAGCCCGGCCAGGGTCTCCACGACCAGGTCTCCGCCGTTGCGGCCGGGGGGAGGATTCAGCGCGGCCTCCGTCTGGGCGGCGGTCGGACGGAGTACCAGGTCGTGGTCGTGGGTCACTGCGCTGCCTTCTCCTGGGCGATCTGGCGGGACATGATCGTGGTCAGTTCGTACGCGGTGTGGGAGGCCGCGACCGAGGTGATCTCGGCGTGGTCGTAGGCGGGGGCGACCTCGACGACGTCGGCCGACACGAGGTTGCAGGACGCCAGGCCGCGCAGGATCTCCAGCAGTTCGCGGGAGGTCATGCCGCCGGCCTCGGGGGTGCCGGTGCCGGGCGCGTGGGCGGGGTCCAGGCAGTCGATGTCGATGGAGATGTACAGCGGGCGGTCGCCGATGCGCTGGCGGAGCTGGTCGGCGACCTCGTCGGCGCCCCGGCGGTAGACGTCCGCGGAGGTGACGATGCCGAAGCCCATCTTCTCGTCGTCGGTGAGGTCCTGCTTGCCGTACAGGGGGCCGCGGGTGCCGACGTGGGAGAGGGCGGAGGTGTCGAGGACGCCCTCCTCGACGGCGCGGCGGAAGGGGGTGCCGTGGGTGTACTCGGCGCCGAAGTACGTGTCCCAGGTGTCCAGGTGCGCGTCGAAGTGCAGCAGGGCGACCGGGCCGTGCTTCTTGGCGACCGAGCGGAGCAGCGGCAGGGCGATGGTGTGGTCGCCGCCGAGGGTCATCAGGCGGGCGCCGGTGCCGAGGAGGTCGTCGGCGGCTGCCTCGACGGTCTCCACGGCCTCGTTGATGTTGAACGGGTTGACGGCGATGTCGCCGCCGTCCGCGACCTGGGCCAGGGCGAAGGGAGAGGCGTCCTGGGCCGGGTTGTAGGGACGCAGCAGGCGGGAGGCCTCGCGGATGGCGTTGCCGCCGAAGCGGGCGCCGGGCCGGTAGGAGACACCCGAGTCGAACGGCACGCCCACCACGGCGACGTCGGCCGTGCCGACCTCGTCCAGGCGGGGCAGCCGGGCGAAGGTCGCGGGACCGGCGTACCGCGGGACGCGGGAGGAGTCGACGGGGCCGCGGGGCGTCTCGTTGCTGCTCATGTACTGCCTTCCTTCTTACGCTTCGTCGCGTATGTACTACTGCCGTCCGACTCTACTGGGGAGCCGGGACCGGCGGTTCGGACTGGGGTTCGGGGGCCCGGCCGGCGAGGCGTTCGCGCCAGGCGGTGAGGGTCGCCTCGTCGGTGGGCCGGGTCGCCAGGGACACGGCGACGTAGACGGCGAGGGAGGCCAGCAGGCCGTAGTAGACGGGCTCGTTGGCGAGGATGCCGTAGCCCGCCATCAGGCCGACGACCGCGAGGCCGCCGACGGCGACGGCGGCCAGGGCGCCCTGCGCGGTGCCGCGCTTCCACAGCAGTCCGCCGAGGATGGGGACGAGGAGGCCGCCGACGAGGAGGTTGTAGGCGACGGTGAGGGCCTCGACGACGTCGTTGAGGGCGATGGAGATGACGATCACCGCGACGCCCATCGCGAGGATGAAGGCGCGGTTGCCCTTGACCTCGTCGTGCTCCTCCGCGCCGTCCGACGCGCGCATGACGCCGCGCAGCCGGGACCAGATGTCGTTGTTGGCGACGGTGGCGCAGGCGATGAGGGCGCCGGAGGACGTGGACATCACGGCGGCCAGGGCGGCGGCCAGGACGAGTCCGCGCACGCCCACGGGCAGTTCGTCCTTGACGATGGTGGCGAAGGCGTCGTCGGGGCTGGCCAGCTTCGGGTACAGCACCTTGGCCGCCGTGCCGATGATCGCGCCGGCCACGGCGTAGACGAGGCAGTAGGTGCCGGCGACGGTGCCGCCCCACTTGGCGGTGCGGTCGCTGCCCGCGGTGAACACGCGCTGCCAGATGTCCTGCCCGATGAGCATGCCGAAGGTGTAGATCAGCACGTAGGTGAAGATCGTCTCGCCGCCGATGCCCAGCGGGTCGAAGTACTCGGTCGGCAGTTGCGCCTTCATCTCGCCGAAGCCGCCGGCCTTGACGACCGCGATGGGCAGCAGCAGGAGCAGCACGCCGATGGTCTTCACCACGAACTGCACCATGTCGGTGAGGGTGATGGACCACATGCCGCCGAGCGTGGAGTACGCGACGACGATGGAGCCGCCCAGGACGATCGCCAGGGTGCGGTTCACGTCGAAGAGGACGTCGAAGATCGTCGCGTAGGCGATGGTGGAGGTGACGGCCAGCATCAGGGTGTACGCCCACATGACGACGCCGGAGATGATGCCCGCCCGGCCGCCGTAGCGCAGGTCGAGCATCTCGGAGACGGTGTAGACCTTGAGCCGGGCGATGCGGGCGGAGAAGAAGACGGAGAGGGCGAGGATGCCGAGGCCGATGGTGACGACCATCCAGGCGCCGGACAGGCCGTACTGGTAGCCCAGTCCGACACCGCCGATGGTGGACGCGCCGCCGAGGACGATCGCCGCCATGGTGCCCGAGTACATCGCGGGTCCGAGGCGGCGTCCGGCCACCAGGAACTCGCTCTTGGACTTGGCGCGGCGCATGCCCCACCAGCCCATGGCCAGCATGCCGGCGAGGTAGACGACGATCACGATGTAGTCGACGGCCATGAGGGGCCCTCCTTCGCGCACTCTCGGTGGCGTGTCGTGCAGTGGGACGGTCCGGTGGACTGCTCCGGTGGCGTCTCGCGGGGACATCCGCCCGTACCCGCGGCCGCCGGTCTGGATTCCGGTCCTGGTCGACACTAGGTGGCTGAAAAGCAGCTGCGAAGTGTACGTTTCATCCATTCGGGG
The DNA here is from genome assembly GCF_001267885.1 of Streptomyces ambofaciens ATCC 23877. Taxonomy (NCBI): domain Bacteria; kingdom Bacillati; phylum Actinomycetota; class Actinomycetes; order Kitasatosporales; family Streptomycetaceae; genus Streptomyces; species Streptomyces ambofaciens. The sequence goes on from NZ_CP012382.1 coordinate 2,967,574, forward strand.
TCATGGCAACGGAGGAAACATCCACTGTGCAGGAGTCAGCCGCCTCACCCGCGGGCCCGACGCCCCCCACCCCGCCGGTCTCCCTCGCCGCGCTGCTCGCCCGCGACGACCTGGGGCTGCGCCAGGTCACCGGTCCCCCGGCGGCGGAGGTGACGGTCCACGGGGCGCACACCTCCGAGATGTCCGACCCGTACCCGTACCTGCTGGGCGGCGAGCTGCTGCTGACGGCGGGGGTGCACATCCCGTCCGGGGCGGACGCGGGGGCCGCGTACTTCGACGGCTATGTGTCCCGGATCGTGGCGGCGGGCGGCGCGGCCCTCGGCTTCGGGGTGGCGCCGGTGCACGACACCGTCCCGGTGGCGCTGGTCGCGGCCTGTGAGGCGTACGGGCTGCCGCTGGTGGAGGTGCCGCCGCGGACGACGTTCTCGGGCGTGGCCCGCGCGGTGTGGCAGTTGATGGCACGGGCCCGGCTGGCCGAGCTGCGCCGGGTCTCCGAGGCCCAGCAGGGCCTGGCCGCCGCGGCCTCCCGGCCGGACCCGGTGCCGTCGGTGCTGCGCAGGCTGGCCACCCGGCTCGACGGGCGGGCGGTGCTGTACGGGCCCGAGGGGGCGGAGATCGCGGCGGCGGGGCGGGAACCCGGCGGGGACGTGCGGCGGGCGCTGGCGGGACTGGCCCGCTTCGTCACCGGCCACGCCTCCACCACCGCCACGGACACGGTCGCCGGCACCCGTCTCGCCGCGTACGCCCTCGGTACCGGGCCGGGCTTCGTGCTCGGGGTCGCGGCCCCGCAGCGGGAGGCCGGGGACCACACGATCGCCTCGGTCGCCGCCGTGCTGCTCTCCCTCCTGACGGGCGAGCAGCACAGCGGCTCCGGCGCGGCCCGCTCCTCGGCCCTGGTACGGCTGCTGCTGGGCGCCCGGCCTCAGGAGGTGGCGCCGCTGCTCGGCGCAGGGGACGGTGAGGGCGGCGCCCGCTGGCACGTCGTGCACGCCCGTCCGAACACGGGCCCGCTCGACCCGATCTCCGCGTCCGCCCTGGGCGCGGCCCTCGGCTCCCCCCTCGTCGACCCGGCCGGGGACGTCGTACGGGTGCTCGTCCCGGCCGGACACACGGCAGCCACCGACGCCGAGACCCCGCCGGCCGCCACCGACCCGCAGGGCCCGTCGGACACCGCCGCCACCGCCCACACCGCCTCCACCGCCCGACCGGAACCCGGCCCCGCCCCACAGCCCGGCTGGACGCTCGGCGTCAGCGCTCCCGTCGCCCCGGACGAGTGGCCGGCCGCGGATGCCCAGGCGGCGCGGGCGCTGGCCCGGGCCCGGGCCACCCGGGTGCCCCTGGTCCGGCACGCCGACCGGCCCGCGCTCGCCGACCTCGTACCGGACGGCGAGGCCGAGGCGCACGCCCGCGCGCTGCTCGGGCCGGTCGCGGCCGTCCCCGCGCTCACCGAGACCCTGCGCGCCTGGCTGTCCCTGCACGGGAGCTGGGACCGCACCGCCGTCGCCCTGTCCGTGCACCGCAACACCGTGCGGCAGCGCATCGCACGCTGCGCGGCCCTGCTGGACACCGACCTCGACGACCCGGACGTACGCATGGAGTTGTGGTTCGCGCTGCGGCGGACGTGACCGGGAGCGGAGAGGGTGACCCGTGTCCCAGCGAGCGATACGCCGGAGACTCGCGGCGGTCGGCTGCCTCACAATGGAGCCATGCCGATATCCGGGACACCCAGCCGCGCCGAACTCGCCGAACACCTCGTCAGGACGCGTATCGCGGGCGACGTCGCCACGCCCCGCGAGAACAACCTCTCCCACTACCGCAAGCTGGCGAACGGCGACCGCAACTTCTGGCTCGGCCTGGAGCTGGGCGACCGCTGGACGGACGAGCAGGACGTGCTCGCGGTGATGGCGGAGCGGGTCGGGGTCAACGACGACCCGGAGTACCGGTTCGGGCAGGACACCATCGACCCCGAGCTGACGGTGGCCGCGCTGGAGCGCATGGCCGGCCGGCTGCGCAAGGCGGCGGACGGCGGACAGCGCGTCCTGTTCGCGACCGGCCACCCCGGCGGCCTGCTCGACGTGCACCGCGCCACGGCCGACGCGCTGCGTGCCGCCGGCTGCGAGATCGTCGTGATCCCCGAGGGGCTGACGACGGAGGAGGGGTACGTCCAGCAGTTCGCGGACGTCGCGGTGCTGGAGCACGGCGCCTCGCTGTGGCACACCCACTCCGGCGAGCCGATGAAGGCGATCCTGACCGGCCTGGAGCGTGCGGGGCGCCCGCTGCCCGACCTGGTCGTCGCCGACCACGGCTGGGCGGGGTACGCCGGTCAGCACGGCGTGGACTCCGTGGGCTACGCCGACTGCAACGACCCGGCCCTCTTCCTGGCCGAGTCCGAGGGCGTCCTCCAGGTCGCGGTGCCGCTGGACGACCACGTGGTCAGCCCGCGCTACTACGACCCGATGACGGCCTACCTGCTGGCGGAGGCGGGACTGAGCTGAGCCGCTGGGCGGCCCGTACGGCCGCCACCGGTCCAGCCACCGGTCCAGCCATCGGCCCCGCGGCCGACCCGCCACCCGTCCCGCCGTCACGTCACGGCCAGGGGTTCAGCCCCTCCGAGCGGCGCTGCGCGAACCCGGGCGTCGGGTCCAGGTAAACCCGGCGCACCACCGGGAACTCCTCCCGCAGCCGCTGCTCGGCCCGCTCGCACGCCCACTCGACCTGTGCCGCCGTCGACACGTCCCGGAAGTCGATCTTGGCGGCGACCAGCGCCTCCCGCGGGCCCTGGAGCAGGGTGGTCAGCTCCAGTACGGCCTCGATGTGCTCCACCGCCAGCAGTTCGGCCCGGATCCGGTCCCGGACGGTGCGGGGCAGCGGTCGCCCGATGAGGAACTCGGCGTTGGAGCGGCCCAGCACCCAGGCGACGTACAGCAGCAGGGCGCCGATGCACAGGGAGGCCACGCCGTCCCAGACGCCGGAGCCGGTCAGCTGCCCGCCGAGCAGGCCCCCGGCGGCGAGCAGCAGCCCGGCCAGGGCGGCGGAGTCCTCCATGACGACGGCCTTGACGGCGGTGTCGGGGGTGCGGCGCAGGTAGCGGCCGAAGGGCACCTGGTAGCGGCGGGCCTCCCCGCGCGCCTGCCTGAGGCCGGTGCGCAGGGAGTAGCCCTCCAGGAGGAAGGCGACGGCGAGGACCAGGTACGCGACCAGCGGGTCGCCGGGTTCCTCGCCGTGGGTGAGGGTGTGGACGCCGTCGTAGAGGGCGAAGACCGCACCGCCGACGAAGGTGGCGACGGCGGCGAGCAGCGCCCAGATGTAGCGCTCGGGGCCGTGTCCGAGGGGGTGCTCCTCGTCGGCGGGGCGCGCGCTGCGTCTGAGCGAGGTCAGCAGCAGCACCTCGGTGACGGTGTCGGCGACCGAGTGGGCGGCCTCCGACAGCATCGCGCTGGACCCGCTGACCACACCGGCCACCGCCTTGGCGATGGCGATGCCCAGATTGGCGAAGGCGGCGACGAGCACGGTGAAGGTGCTCTCGCCGCCGGTCTCCTCGCGCGCGGGTCCGGCCATACCCCTCAGTGTTCCCGAGGGACGCGCACCACGCCTTCCTGGATGACCGTGAGGGCGAGCCGCCCGTCCTGCGTGTAGATGCGCGCCTGGGCGAGGCCCCGGCCGCCGGACGCCGACGGCGACTCCTGGTCGTACAGCAGCCACTCGTCGGCGCGGAACGGCCGGTGGAACCACATGGCGTGGTCCAGTGAGGCCCCGACGACGTCACCGACGGCCCAGCCGCCCCGGCCGTGCGCGAGCAGCACCGAGTCGAGGAGGGTCATGTCGGAGACGTAGGTGGCGAGGACGACGTGCAGCAGGGGGTCGTCCGCGAGCTTGCCGTTGGTGCGGAACCACACCTGGGAGTGCGGCTCGCGCGGGGTGCCGAAGTCGCCGAAGGGCGGGTCGTCGACGTACCGCAGGTCGACCGCGGCCCGGGCCTCCAGGAAACGCTCCACGGTGTCGGCGGGCAGGTGCGGGTAGCTCCGCAGCCGCTCCTCGCCGGTGGGCAGCGTCGCCGGGTCGGGCGCGGCCGGCATCGGGGCCTGGTGGTCCAGGCCCTCCTCGTACGTCTGGAAGGACGCCGACAGGCCGAAGATCGGCTTGCCGTGCTGGACGGCGACGACGCGGCGGGTGGTGAAGGAGCGGCCGTCGCGCAGGCGGTCGACGTTGTAGACGATGGGGGCGTCCGGGTCGCCGGGGCGCAGGAAGTACGCGTGCAGGGAGTGCGCGAGCCGGTCCTGGGGGACCGTGCGCCCGGCGGCGACCAGCGCCTGGGCCGCCACCTGCCCGCCGAAGACCCGGGGGACGACGGCGGAGCGGGAGCGGCCGCGGTAGATGTCCTCCTCGATCCGCTCGAGGTCGAGCAGATCGAGGAGGGACTGGAGTGCTTCGCTCATGTCGGGTGGCTCTGTGGTCCGCGGACCGGTCTACAGACCCATGTCCTTCGCGATGATCATCTTCATGACCTCGCTGGTGCCGCCGTAGATGCGGTTGACGCGGTTGTCCGCGTACAGGCGGGCGATCGGGTACTCGTTCATGTAGCCGTAGCCGCCGTGCAGCTGGAGGCAGCGGTCGATGACGCGGTGGGCGACCTCGGTGCAGAACAGCTTGGCGCTGGCGGCCTCGGCGGGGGTCAGCTCGCCGGCGTCCAGGGCCTCGGTCGCGCGGTCGGCGACGGCCTGGGCGGCGTCCACCTCGGCCTGGCAGGCGGCCAGCTCGAACTTGGTGTTCTGGAAGGCGGCCACCGGCTTGCCGAAGACGGTGCGGTCCTGCACGTACTGCTTGGCGAACCGGACGGCGGCCTTGGCCTGGGCGTAGGCGCCGAAGGCGATGCCCCAGCGCTCGGAGGCCAGGTTGTGGCCGAGGTAGGAGAAGCCCTTGTTCTCCTCGCCGAGCAGGTCCTCGACGGGGACCTTGACGTCGACGAAGGCCAGCTCGGCGGTGTCGGAGGTGCGCAGGCCCAGCTTGTCCAGCTTGCGGCCGATCGAGTAGCCCTCGGACTTGGTGTCCACGGCGAACAGGGAGATGCCGTGGCGGCGGTCCTCGGCCGTGGGGGCGGCGGTGCGGGCGCAGACGATGACCTTGTCGGCGTGCACACCGCCGGTGATGAAGGTCTTGGAGCCGTTGAGGACGTAGTGGGTGCCGTCCTCGGAGAGCTTGGCGGTGGACTTCATGCCCGCGAGGTCGGAACCGGTGCCCGGCTCCGTCATCGCGATGGCCCACATCTCCTCGCCGGTGACGAACTTCGGCAGGAAGCGCTTCTTCTGCTCGTCGGTGGCGAGCATCTTGATGTAGGGCAGGGCGAGCAGCACGTGCACGCCGGAGCCGCCGAAGGTGACGCCCGCGCGGGCCGTCTCCTCGTAGTGGACGGCCTCGAACTTGTGGCTGTCCATGCCCGCGCCGCCGTACTCCTCGGGCACGTTGATGCCGAAGATGCCCAGCTCGCCGAGCTTGTAGTAGAAGTCTCGCGGCGCCTGGCCGGCGGCGAACCACTCGTCGTAGACGGGGACGACCTCGGCCTCGATGAAGGCGCGCAGGGTCTCCCGGAACGCCTCGTGGTCCTCGTTGAACACCGTACGGCGCACAGCGCCACCTCCAGGGTACGTGTCTAAGCGCTTGCTCAGACTTCACCGTACCGGCGGGTAGGGAGGGGCGTCCAGAGCGGGGCACGGGTAACCCTCGTCACTCCCCGCCGCCGCGGGCGTCAGCCCGCCCCCACCGCCGCGAACGCCCCCCGCGCCATCCGGTGCAGCAGCGCCGCCGTGCCCGCGCGGCCCGGCAGGGCGCCGGGGCGGCCGAGGTGCGGGGTGGAGTTCAGGAGGCCGAAGACCGAGTGGACCGCGGAGCGGGCGGCGGGCTCGGCGACCGCCGGGTAGACCTCGCGCACCACCCCGACCCACAGCTCGACGTACTGGCGCTGGAGCTGCCGCACCATCCTGCGGTCGGCGTCCCGGAGGCGGTCCAGCTCGCGGTCGTGCAGGGTGATGAGCGGGCGGTCGTCGAGGGCGAAGTCGATGTGCCCCTCGATGAGCGAATCGAGGACCGCCTCGGCGCCCGCGCCCGCCCCGCCCCCCGCCCCGGAGCCGGTCACCCGCCCGGCCTCCGCCAGGCGCCGCTTCGCCCCGGTCAGCAGCGAGTCGCTGATCCCGACCAGCAGCTCGGCGAGCATCGCGTCCTTGCCGGCGAAGTGCCGGTAGAGGCCGGGGCCGCTGATCCCCACCGCGGCGCCTATCTCGTCGACCCCGACGCCGTGGAAGCCGCGCTCGGCGAAGAGCCGGGCGGCCTCCCTGAGGATCTGCTCGCGGCGGGTGGGGGCGTCGGTTCTGGTGGTCATGGAGCCAATTCTAGACAGGGAGGTTAGCGGTCGTTAACCTGTGGGAAATGCGTTAACGCTCATTAACTGATCGACCATCGGGTGAGGGGACCGCAGGATGCACGAGGCACCGGAGCTGACGACGGCGGCGGATCCCGCCTCAGAGGCCTTTCGGGCCAACGAGGAGGCGCACCGCGTCCTCGTGGACGAGCTGCGCGGCAAGCTGGCCGCGGCCCGGCTGGGCGGCGGCGAGCGGGCGCGCGCCCGGCACACCGCGCGCGGCAAGCTGCTGCCGCGCGAGCGCGTGGACACACTGCTCGACACGGGCTCGCCGTTCCTGGAGCTGGCGCCGCTCGCGGCCGACGGGCTCTACGACGGGCAGGCCCCGGCCGCCGGCGTCATCGCCGGGATCGGCCGGGTGAGCGGCCGGGAGTGCGTGATCGTCGCCAACGACGCCACCGTCAAGGGCGGCACGTACTACCCGATGACGGTGAAGAAGCACCTGCGGGCGCAGGAGGTGGCGCTGGAGAACCGGCTGCCGTGCCTGTACCTCGTCGACTCGGGCGGTGCCTTCCTGCCGATGCAGGACGAGGTCTTCCCCGACCGCGAGCACTTCGGGCGGATCTTCTACAACCAGGCCCGGATGTCGGGCGCCGGCATCCCGCAGATCGCCGCCGTCCTCGGCTCCTGCACGGCGGGCGGCGCGTACGTCCCCGCGATGAGCGACGAGGCGGTGATCGTCCGCGGTCAGGGGACGATCTTCCTGGGCGGTCCGCCGCTGGTGAAGGCGGCCACCGGTGAGGTGGTCACCGCGGAGGAGCTGGGCGGCGGCGAGGTCCACTCCCGGGTCTCCGGCGTGACCGACCACCTGGCCGAGGACGACGCGCACGCCCTGCGGATCGTGCGGCAGATCGTCTCCACGCTGCCCGCGCGCGGCTCCCTCCCCTGGGACGCGGAGCCGGCCGTCGAGCCCAAGGTGGACCCGCACGGGCTGTACGGCGCGGTCCCGGTGGACTCCCGCACCCCTTACGACGTCCGCGAGGTCATCGCGCGGGTGGTGGACGGCTCCCGGTTCGCCGAGTTCAAGTCCGAGTACGGGCAGACCCTGGTCACCGGCTTCGCCCGTATCCACGGCCACCCGGTCGGCATCGTCGCCAACAACGGCATCCTCTTCTCCGAGTCCGCCCAGAAGGGCGCCCACTTCGTCGAGCTGTGCGACCAGCGCGGCATCCCGCTGGTCTTCCTCCAGAACATCTCCGGATTCATGGTCGGCCGGGACTACGAGGCGGGCGGCATCGCCAAGCACGGCGCCAAGATGGTGACGGCGGTGGCGTGCACGCGCGTGCCGAAGCTGACGGTGGTCGTCGGCGGGTCGTACGGCGCGGGGAACTACTCGATGTGCGGGCGGGCGTACTCGCCGCGCTTCCTGTGGATGTGGCCCAACGCCAAGATCTCCGTCATGGGCGGCGAGCAGGCCGCGTCCGTGCTGGCCACGGTCAAGCGGGACCAGTTGGAGGCCCGGGGCGAGGAGTGGTCGGCCGAGGAGGAGGACTCCTTCAAGGCGCCGATCCGCGCGCAGTACGAGCACCAGGGCAACGCCTACTACGCGAGCGCCCGCCTGTGGGACGACGGGGTGATCGAGCCCGCCGACACCCGGCAGGTGCTGGGTCTGGCCCTGACCGCGTGTGCCAACGCGCCACTGGGCGAGCCCCGGTTCGGCGTCTTCCGGATGTGAGGAGGGGACTCGATGGGGAGTTCGATGTTCGACACGGTACTGGTGGCCAACCGCGGTGAGATCGCGGTGCGCGTCATCCGGACGCTGCGTTCGCTGGGTGTGCGCTCGGTGGCGGTCTTCTCCGACGCCGACGCGGACGCCCGGCACGTGCGGGAGGCCGACGAGGCGGTACGGATCGGCCCGGCGCCGGCGGCGGAGAGCTATCTGTCCGTCGAGCGGCTGCTGGAGGCGGCGGCCCGGACCGGTGCGCAGGCCGTGCACCCGGGCTACGGCTTCCTCGCCGAGAACGCCGCCTTCGCGCGGGCCTGCGAGGAGGCGGGGCTGGTCTTCATCGGACCGTCCGCCGACGCGATCGCCCTGATGGGTGACAAGATCCGCGCCAAGGAGACGGTGAAGGCGGCCGGGGTGCCGGTGGTGCCCGGCTCCAGCGGCAGCGGGCTGACGGACGGGCAGCTCGCCGACGCGGCCCGCGAGATCGGGACGCCGGTGCTGCTGAAGCCGTCCGCCGGTGGTGGCGGCAAGGGCATGCGGCTGGTGCGGGACGCCGCCGTGCTCGCCGACGAGATCGCCGCCGCCCGCCGCGAGGCCCGCGCCTCCTTCGGCGACGACACGCTGCTCGTGGAGCGGTGGATCGACCGGCCCCGGCACATCGAGATCCAGGTTCTGGCGGACGGCCACGGCGGCGTCGTGCACCTGGGCGAACGCGAGTGCTCGCTCCAGCGGCGCCACCAGAAGATCATCGAGGAGGCGCCCAGCGTGCTCCTCGACGAGGCGACCCGCGCCGCGATGGGCGAGGCGGCCGTGCAGGCGGCACGCTCCTGCGGGTACCGGGGCGCCGGCACGGTGGAGTTCATCGTGCCGGGCGGTGACCCCTCCCGGTACTACTTCATGGAGATGAACACCCGCCTCCAGGTCGAGCACCCGGTGACCGAGCTGGTCACCGGCCTGGACCTGGTGGAGTGGCAGTTGCGGGTGGCGGCGGGCGAACCGCTCGGGTTCACGCAGGACGACGTCCGGCTGACCGGGCACGCGGTCGAGGCCCGCCTGTGCGCGGAGGACCCGGCGCGCGGCTTCCTGCCCTCCGGCGGCACCGTGCTGCGGCTGCACGAGCCCGAGGGCGACGGCGTGCGCACCGACTCGGGGCTCAGCGAGGGCAGCGAGGTCGGCAGCCTCTACGACCCGATGCTCTCCAAGGTGATCGCCTACGGCCCCGACCGCGCCACCGCCCTGCGCAAGCTCCGGGCGGCCCTGGCCCGGACGGTGACGCTGGGCGTGCAGACCAACGCCGGGTTCCTGCGCCGGCTCCTCGCCCACCCGGCGGTGGTGGCGGGCGAGCTGGACACCGGGCTGGTGGAGCGCGAGGTCGACGGCCTCGTCGCCACCGGCGTGCCGGAGGAGGTGTACGAGGCGGCGGCGGCCGTACGGCTGGACGCGCTGCGTCCGCGCGGGGACGGCTGGACGGACCCGTTCTCGGTGCCGAGCGGCTGGCGCATGGGCGGCGAGCCGAAGCCGGTCTCCTTCCACCTGCGCGTCACCGATCCGGTGGAACACGCCCCGCGCGGCGCCCACACCGTCACCGAGGACCGCGTGTCGGTGACGCTGGACGGCGTCCGGCACACCTTCCACCGCGCCGCCGACTGGCTGGGCCGCGACGGCGACGCCTGGCACGTGCGCGACCACGACCCGGTCGCCGCCTCCCTGACGGGCGCCGCCCACGCGGGCGCCGACTCGCTGACCGCGCCCATGCCGGGCACGGTGACGGTGGTGAAGGTCGCCGTCGGCGACGAGGTGACCGCCGGGCAGAGCCTTCTGGTCGTGGAGGCGATGAAGATGGAGCACGTCATCTCCGCCCCGCACGCCGGCACCGTCGCCGAGCTGGACGTGGCGCCGGGCGCGACGGTCGCCATGGACCAGGTGCTGGCGGTCATCACCCCTGCCGCAGAGGGCGAGGAGGAGACGGCATGAACACCCCCGAACCGGGCCTGCCCATGACCGTACCGGCCGAGGGCCTGCCCGCCCGCGTCCGTGTCCACGAGGTCGGCGCGCGCGACGGCCTCCAGAACGAGAAGGCGGTCGTTCCGGTCGAGGTGAAGGCGGAGTTCATCCGCCGGCTGGCCGGCGCGGGCCTGACCACCATCGAGGCGACGAGCTTCGTGCACCCCAAGTGGGTACCGCAGCTGGCGGACGCCGAACAGCTGTTCCCGGCGGTGGCCGGGCTGCCGGTCGACCTGCCCGTGCTGGTCCCCAACGAACGGGGGCTCGACCGGGCGCTTGCGCTCGGCGCCCGCCGCGTCGCGGTCTTCGCCAGCGCCACGGAGTCCTTCGCCAAGGCCAACCTCAACCGCACGGTGGACGAGGCCCTGGCCATGTTCGCGCCGGTGGTGGCGCGGGCCAAGGAGGAGGACGGCGCTCACGTACGGGGCTACCTCTCGATGTGCTTCGGCGACCCGTGGGAGGGGCCGGTCCCCGTCGAGCAGGTGGTGAAGGTGTGCCGGGCCCTGCTGGACATGGGCTGCGACGAACTGAGCCTCGGCGACACGATCGGGGTGGCGACGCCGGGCCATGTCGGCGCCCTGCTCACCGCGCTCACCGGCGCCGGTGTCCCGGTGGACACGCTCGGCGTCCACTTCCACGACACCTACGGCCAGGCCCTGTCCAACACGCTGACCGCGCTGCGGCACGGCGTCACCACGGTCGACGCCTCCGCCGGCGGGCTCGGCGGCTGTCCCTACGCCAAGTCCGCCACCGGCAACCTCGCCACCGAGGACCTCGTGTGGATGCTGCGCGGCCTCGGCATCGACACCGGCGTCGACCTCGGCCGTCTCGTCGCCACCAGCGTCTGGATGGCCGCCCACCTGGGCCGACCCAGCCCTTCCCGGACCGTTCGAGCCCTCTCCCACCAGGAGCAGTGACAGCATGGACCACAAACTCTCCCCCGAACTCGAGGACCTCCGCCGCACGGTGGAGGCGTTCGCCCACGACGTCGTGGCGCCCAAGATCGGCGATTTCTACGAGCGGCACGAGTTCCCGTACGAGATCGTCCGGGAGATGGGCCGCATGGGCCTGTTCGGCCTGCCGTTCCCGGAGGAGTACGGCGGCATGGGCGGCGACTACCTCGCCCTCGGCATCGCCCTGGAGGAGCTGGCGCGGGTCGACTCGTCGGTGGCCATCACGCTGGAGGCGGGCGTCTCGCTGGGCGCGATGCCCCTGCACCTGTTCGGCACCGAGGAGCAGAAGCGCACGTGGCTGCCCCGCCTGTGCTCCGGTGAGATCCTCGGCGCCTTCGGCCTGACCGAGCCGGACGGCGGTTCGGACGCGGGCGCGACACGGACGACGGCGCGCCTGGACGAGGCGACGGGCGAATGGGTCATCAACGGCACGAAGTGCTTCATCACCAACTCGGGCACGGACATCACGGGCCTGGTGACCGTCACGGCGGTCACCGGCCGCAAGCCGGACGGCCGTCCGCTGATCTCGGCGATCATCGTCCCCTCCGGCACCCCGGGCTTCACGGTGGCCGCCCCGTACTCGAAGGTCGGCTGGAACGCGTCGGACACCCGAGAGCTGTCCTTCTCCGACGTCCGGGTCCCGGCGGCGAACCTGCTGGGCGAACAGGGCCGCGGCTACGCCCAGTTCCTGCGCATCCTCGACGAGGGACGCATCGCCATCGCCGCGCTGGGCACGGGGCTCGCGCAGGGCTGTGTGGACGAGTCGGTCGCCTACGCGAAGGAACGTCACGCCTTCGGCAAGCCGATCGGTGCCAACCAGGCCATCCAGTTCAAGATCGCCGACATGGAGATGAAGGCCCACACCTCCCGCCTCGCCTGGCGCGACGCGGCCTCCCGGCTGGTGACGGGCGAGCCCTTCAAGAAGGAGGCGGCGCTGGCGAAGCTGTACTCGTCGACGGTCGCGGTGGACAACGCCCGGGACGCGACGCAGATCCACGGCGGCTACGGCTTCATGAACGAGTACCCCGTGGCCCGGATGTGGCGGGACGCGAAGATCCTGGAGATCGGCGAGGGCACCAGCGAGGTCCAGCGGATGCTGATCGCCCGGGAGTTGGGCCTGGTGAGCTAGGCGTCGGACGGTCCGGCGGGGCTGGTCGCGGCCCCGCCACTGGACAAGATCTGAGGTTAGGCTAACCTACCTTGAACTTGTCCCGCGGACGCTCCGCACCGTTCGAAAGCAGCCACACCATGCCCAACGCCAGAGCTACCCACCTGACCCGCCGCGGAATCCTCGCCGCGGGCGGCGCCCTCGGCCTCGGCGCCGCGCTCACGGCCTGCGGTGACGACGACGCGAAAAGCGGTGGCTCGGACGACAAGGCGGCCGGCAAGTCCGGCCCCTGGTCCTTCAAGGACGACCGCGGCACGACCGTGAAGCTGGACGAGGTCCCCACGAGCATCGTCGCCTTCACCGGTGTCGCCGCCGCCCTCCACGACTACGGCGTCCAGGTCAAGGGCGTCTTCGGCCCGACCACGACCAAGGACGGCAAGCCCGACGTCCAGGCCGGCGACCTCGACGTCGACAAGGTCACCGTCCTCGGCAACGAGTGGGGCAAGCTCAACGTCGAGAAGTACGCCACCCTCGCCCCCGAGCTGCTCGTCACCACGACCTTCGACACCGCCGGCACCCTCTGGTCCGTCCCCGAGGACTCCAAGGACAAGGTCGCCAAGCTCGCCCCGAGCGTCGCGATCTCCGTCTTCGACCGTCAGCTCACCCAGCCGTTGCAGCGCATGTGGGAGCTGGCCGAGTCGCTCGGCGCCGACATGAAGGCGAAGAAGGTCACCGACGCCAAGGCCGCCTTCGAGAAGGCCGCGGCCCGGCTGCGCGCCGCCGCCAAGGCCAAGCCCGAGATCCGGGTGCTGGCCGGCTCCGCGAGCGCGGAACTCTTCTACGTCTCCGGCACCAACCTCTCCGTCGACCTGGAGTACTTCAAGGCCCTCGGCGTGAACTTCGTCGAGCCCTCCGAGGAGGCCAAGAAGGCGACCGGCGGCTGGTTCGAGTCCCTGAGCTGGGAGAACGTCGACAAGTACCCGGCCGACGTCATCATCATGGACGACCGCGCCTCGACCATCCAGCCCGCGGACATCACCGAGGGCACCTGGAAGCAGCTCCCCGCGGTCAAGGCCGGCCAGGTCATCGCCCGCTCCCCCGAGCCGATCCTGTCCTACGACAAGTGCACGCCGCTCCTCGACAACCTGGCCGAGGCGATCGAGAACGCCAAGAAGGTCGGCTGACCTCCCCTTCTCCCCGGAGCCCTTCATGACGACGGCCGTAGCCGCCCCGTTCCGTTTCTTCTCCCTCCAGGTCGTACGGACGAGGCGGCTCGGCCCGTCCCTGGCCCGGGTCACCTTCGCGGGGCCCGACCTGTGCGCCTTCCACTCCGACGGACAGGACCAGTCCCTGTCGCTGTTCCTGCCGCACCCGGGGCAGTCGGAGCCGGCCGTTCCCGTCGAGCTGGGAGACGGCTGGTGGCAGGGGTGGCGTGAACTCCCCGACGACGTGCGGGCGGTGATGCGCTCGTACACGCTGCGGGCGCTGCGCCGGGACGCCGACGGCGACACCGTCGAGATCGACGTCGACTTCGTGCTGCACGGGGTCGACCCCGCCTCGCCGGTCCAGGCGGGCCCCGCCGCCCGCTGGGCCGCCGGCGCCGCCCCCGGCGACCGCGTGGTCCTGCTCGGCCCGGCGGTCGCGGACAACCGGGCGATCCGCTTCCGCCCTCCCGAGGACACCGACCTGGTGGTGATCTGGGGCGACGAGACCGCCGTACCGGCCGCCTGCGCCGTCCTCGAGTCCCTCCCGGCCGGCACCCGCGCCCGGGTCTGGCTGGAGGTGCCGCACGCCGAGGACGTCCAGGACCTGGAGACCGCGGCGGACGCCGAAGTCACCTGGCTGGTCCGGGACACCACCGACGGCCCCGGGACCACCCTCGCCACCCTGCGCGCGGCCCAGCTCCCGCCCGCCGCCCACCCCTACGTCTGGATCGCCGGCGAGTCCGGCCGCGTCAAGCAGCTGCGCCGGCACTTCGTGGGCGAGCGTGGCGTCGACCGCCGCCGCGTCACCTTCGTCGGCTACTGGCGTCAGGGCCTGACGGAGGAACAACTCCGCGAGCAGGGCTGACGACCGGCGTCGCCGAGGCCTCAACTCACCGTCCGTGACGAACGATTGAGGCGAGAGTGACGGCAGTCACGTGCAGGCACGCGTTTGACCGGAGGAAGTTAGGTTAGGCTAACCTAAGTCGAAGTGAGGGTTCCGCCCTCTCCCGCCTCTCCCGCCCCTCTCGGACCTGTCCCCACCGGAGGACCCCCCCCATGCGCTCGCACCTGCTCAACGACGCCACCGCGGAGCAGTACCGCCGCTCCGTGACCGAAGGAGTCGAGCGGGTGGCCGCCAGAATCGCCACCACCGACCGCCCGTTCACCGGCGTCGCGGTCGACGCCCTCTCCCCCCGCATCGACGAGATCGACCTCGACCGCCCGCTGCACGACACGGCCGCGGTCCTCGACGAGCTGGAGGACGTCTACCTCCGCGACGCCGTCTACTTCCACCACCCCCGCTACCTCGCCCACCTCAACTGCCCGGTCGTCATCCCGGCCGTGCTCGGCGAGGCCGTCCTGTCGGCCGTCAACTCCTCACTGGACACCTGGGACCAGTCGGCCGGCGGCACGCTCATCGAGCGCAAACTGATCGACTGGACCGCCGCCCGCATCGGCCTCGGCCCGGCGGCCGACGGCGTGTTCACCTCGGGCGGCACGCAGTCCAACCTCCAGGCGCTGCTCCTGGCCCGCGAGGAGGCGAAGACCGAGAACCTCGCCGACCTGCGTGTCTTCGCCTCCGAGGTCAGCCACTTCAGCGTGAAGAAGTCGGCGAAACTGCTCGGCCTCGGCCCCGACGCCGTCGTCTCGATCCCCGTCGACCACGACAAGCGCATGCAGACCGTCGCCCTCGCCCGGGAACTGGAGCGCTGCGCGCAGGACGGCCTCGTCCCCATGGCCGTCGTCGCCACCAGCGGCACCACCGACTTCGGCTCCATCGACCCGCTGCCGGAGATCGCCGGGCTGTGCGAGCAGTACGGCGTGTGGATGCACGTCGACGCGGCCTACGGCTGCGGACTGCTCGCCTCCCTGAAGTACCGGGACCGGCTGACCGGCATCGAGGCGGCCGACTCGGTCACCGTGGACTACCACAAGTCCTTCTTCCAGCCGGTGAGTTCCTCGGCGGTGCTGGTCCGGGACGCGGCCACCCTGCGCCACGCCACCTACCACGCGGAGTACCTCAACCCGCGCCGCATGGTGCAGGAACGTATCCCCAACCAGGTGGACAAGTCCCTCCAGACCACCCGCCGCTTCGACGCGCTCAAGCTGTGGATGACGCTGCGCGTGATGGGTGCCGACGGCATCGGGCAGCTCTTCGACGAGGTGTGCGACCTGGCTGCCGAGGGCTGGAAGCTGCTCGCCGCCGACCCCCGCTTCGACGTCGTCGTCGAGCCGAGCCTGTCCACCCTGGTCTTCCGCTACATACCGGCGGCCGTCACCGACCCCGCCGAGATCGACCGCGCCAACCTGTACGCCCGCAAGGCCCTGTTCGCCTCCGGCGACGCCGTGGTCGCGGGCACCAAGGTGGCCGGACGCCACTACCTGAAGTTCACCCTGCTCAACCCCGAGACGACCACGGCCGACATCGCCGCCGTCCTCGACCTGATCGCCGGCCACGCCGAGCAGTACCTGGGAGAGTCCCTTGACCGCGCTTCCTGATTCCGCCACGACGTACGACTTCGTGGGGATCGGCCTCGGCCCCTTCAACCTCGGCCTCGCCTGCCTCACCGAGCCCATCGCCGAACTGAACGGCGTCTTCCTGGAGTCCAAGCCGGACTTCGAGTGGCACGCCGGCATGTTCCTGGAGGGCGCCCACCTCCAGACGCCGTTCATGTCGGACCTGGTGACGCTCGCCGACCCGACGTCCCCGTACTCCTTCCTCAACTACCTGAAGGAGAAGGGCCGGCTCTACTCGTTCTACATCCGCGAGAACTTCTACCCGCTGCGCGTCGAGTACGACGACTACTGCCGCTGGGCCGCGAACAGACTGAGCAGCGTCCGCTTCTCCACGACGGTCACCGAGGTGACCTACGACGAGCGGGAGGAGCTGTACGTCGTCGCGACCACCGGCGGCGACACCTACCGCGCCCGCCGCCTCGTCCTCGGCACCGGCACCCCGCCGCACGTCCCCGACGCCTGCCGCGGTCTGGCCGGGGACTTCATCCACAACTCGCGCTACGTGCAGCACAAGGCCGAGCTCCAGAAGAAGGACTCGATCACGCTGGTCGGCAGCGGCCAGTCCGCCGCCGAGATCTACTACGACCTGCTCGGCGAGATCGACGTCCACGGGTACCGGCTCAACTGGGTGACGCGCTCGCCGCGCTTCTTCCCGCTGGAGTACACCAAGCTCACGCTGGAGATGACCTCCCCGGAGTACGTGGACTACTACCACGCGCTGCCGGAGCCGACCCGCTACCGCCTCACGGCCGAGCAGAAGGGCCTCTTCAAGGGCATCGACGGCGACCTGATCAACGAGATCTTCGACCTGCTCTACCAGAAGAAGCTCGGCGGCCCGGTCCCCACCCGCCTGCTCACCAACTCCGCTCTGACCGACGCCCGGTACGCGGACGGCACGTACACCCTCGGCTTCCGCCAGGAGGAGCAGGGCCGGGACTTCGAGATCGAGACCCAGGGCCTGATCCTGGCCACCGGCTACAAGTACGCCGAGCCGGAGTTCCTCAAGCCCGTCCGGGACCGGCTGCGCCACGACTCGCAGGGCAACTTCGACGTCGCCCGCAACTACTCCGTCGACGTCACCGGCCAGGGCGTGTTCCTGCAGAACGCGGGTGTCCACACGCACAGCATCACCAGCCCCGATCTGGGCATGGGTGCCTATCGCAACAGCTACATCATCCGAGAGCTGCTCGGCACCGAGTACTACCCGGTCGAGAAGTCGATCGCGTTCCAGGAGTTCAGCGCATGACCACCCCCACGAAGGCCGCCGGCCTCGGCGCCCTGACCATCCGCCCCCTCGACCCGCTGAAGGACGCCGCACTCCTGCACAGCTGGGTCACGCACCCCAAGTCCGCCTTCTGGATGATGCAGGACGCGAAACTGGTGGACGTCGAGCGCGCGTACATGGAGATAGCCGCCGACGAGCACCACCACGCCTTCATCGGCCTGCACGACGGCGTCCCCGCCTTCCTGATGGAGAAGTACGACCCGGCCCACCGCGAACTGACCGGGCTGTACGAGCCCGAGCCGGGCGACGTCGGCATGCACTTCCTGGTCGCCCCCACCGACCGGCCCGTGCACGGCTTCACCCGGGCCGTCATCACCGCCGTCATGGCCGAACTGTTCGCCGACCCGGCGACCGCCCGGGTCGTCGTGGAGCCGGACGTCGACAACAAGGCCGTCCACGCCCTGAACGCCGCCGTCGGATTCGTGCCCGAGCGCGAGATCCAGAAGCCGGAGAAGAAGGCCTTGCTGAGTTTCTGCACCCGCGAGCAGTTCGAGAGGGCGGTGTCCGCATGAGCCTCGCCGACGCCGTGGCCCACCTCTCCCCCGAGCGCTGGGAGCAGGCCAACCGCCTCCTGATCCGCAAGGCCCTGGCCGAGTTCACGCACGAGCGGCTGCTCACGCCGGAACGCACCGCCGGCGACGCGTACGTCGTGCGCGGCGACGACGGCGCGACCGAGTACCGCTTCACCGCCACCGTCCGCGCCCTGGACCACTGGCAGGTCGACGCCGACTCGATCACCCGGCACCGCGACGGCGCGGACCTCCCCCTCGCGGCGCTCGACTTCTTCGTCGAGCTGAAGGAGACGCTGGGTCTGAGCGACGAGATCCTGCCCGTCTACCTGGAGGAGATCTCCTCCACCCTCTCCGGGACCTGCTACAAGCTCACCAAGCCGAAGCTCACCTCGGCCGAGCTGGCGGACAGCGGCTTCCAGGCGATCGAGACCGGCATGACCGAGGGCCACCCCTGCTTCGTCGCCAACAACGGGCGGCTCGGCTTCGGCGTCCACGAGTACCTGTCGTACGCCCCCGAGACCGCGAGCCCGGTCCGCCTGGTGTGGCTGGCCGCGCACCGCTCGCGGGCCGCGTTCACGGCGGGCGTGGGCATCGAGTACGAGTCCTTCGTGCGCGACGAGCTGGGCGAGGGGACCGTCGAGCGCTTCCACGGCGTGCTGCGCGAGCGGGGCCTGGACCCGGCCGACTACCTGTTCATCCCGGTCCACCCCTGGCAGTGGTGGAACAAGCTCACCGTCACCTTCGCCGCCGAGGTCGCCCGCGGGCACCTGGTGTGCCTCGGCGAGGGCGACGACGAGTACCTGGCCCAGCAGTCCATCCGGACCTTCTTCAACTCCTCGCACCCCGAGAAGCACTATGTGAAGACGGCCCTGTCCGTCCTCAACATGGGTTTCATGCGCGGCCTGTCGGCGGCGTACATGGAGGCCACCCCGGCCATCAACGACTGGCTCGCCCAGCTCATCGAGGGCGACCCGGTGCTCAAGTCGACGGGTCTGACGGTCATCCGGGAGCGGGCGGCCGTCGGCTACCGGCACCTGGAGTACGAGCGGGCCACCGACCGCTACTCGCCGTACCGCAAGATGCTCGCGGCGCTGTGGCGGGAGAGCCCGGTGTCCTCCCTCCAGGAGGGCGAGACGCTGGCCACCATGGCCTCCCTCGTCCACGTCGACCACCGGGGCGCCTCCTTCGCGGGCGCGCTGATCGAGCGGTCGGGACTGACCCCCACCGAGTGGCTGCGGCACTATCTGCGGGCCTACTTCGTCCCGCTGCTGCACAGCTTCTACGCCTACGACCTGGTCTACATGCCGCACGGCGAGAACGTGATCCTCGTGCTGAAGGACGGCGTCGTGCAGCGGGCCGTCTACAAGGACATCGCCGAGGAGATCGCGGTGATGGACCCGGACGCGGTGCTGCCTCCGGAGGTCTCCCGGATCGCGGTGGAGGTCCCCGAGGACAAGAAGCTGCTGTCGATCTTCACGGACGTCTTCGACTGCTTCTTCCGCTTCCTCTCCGCGAACCTGGCCGGCGAGGGGATCGTCGAGGAGGACGCCTTCTGGCGGACGGTCGCCGAGGTCACCCGTGAGTACCAGGAGTCGGTGCCGGAGCTGGCCGACAAGTTCGACCGGTACGACATGTTCGCGCCCGAGTTCGCGCTGTCCTGCCTCAACCGGCTCCAGCTGCGCAACAACAGGCAGATGGTGGACCTCGCGGACCCGTCCGGCGCGCTCCAGCTGATCGGCACCCTGAAGAACCCCATCGCGGGCCTGTAGCGAAGGCCCCGCACGGACGGGCGGGCACCCCGGAGACGGTCCTCCGGGGTGCCCGTTCAGGCGTCCGCGGTCAGTCCCTCCAGGGCACCTGCGGGGACCGGTAGTAGTCGATCCCCCTCGCCTCCCAGCGCGGGGCCTGCGCGGCGAGCCGCACCTTGTAGGTGTCCCAGTCGTGCGTCGAGGCCGGGGACCAGCCCAGCTCGGCCACGCCCGGCAGCCTCGGGAAGGCCATGAAGTCGAGCTGGTCCGGGTTCTCCAGGGTCTCCGTCCACATCGGCGCCTCGACGCCGCGCACCGCGGAGGCCGGCGCCCCCGGCAGATAGGCGCCCGGATCCCAGTCGTAGGACCGCTGCACCTCCACGTAGCCCGCCCAGGACAGGCCCAGCGGGGTGTCCTTGGTGTACTTCATGTCGAGGTACGTCCGGTCGGCCGGGGACAGGATCAGTCCGGTGCCGTTCCGCGCGGCCTCGGCGACCCGTGCCTTCTCCGCGTCGCTGGTCCGGTCCAGGCCCCAGTACTGGACCAGCGCGCCCTCGGCCGGGTTCGCGCCGGCCAGCTGGTGCCAGCCGATGACCGTCTTGCCGTGCTCGGCGACGATCGGCTGCACCCGGTCCATGAACTTCACGTAGTCGTCGTGCGGCGTGGAGTGCGCCTCGTCGCCGCCGATGTGGAAGTAGCGGCCCGGGGTGAGGGCCGCCAGTTCCCGCACGACGTCGTCGACGAAGTCGTAGGTGACCTCCTTGTCGACGCACAGCGAGCTGAAGCCGACCTCGATGCCGGTGTACAGCGGGGGTGCCACCCCGTCGCAGTTCAGCTCCGCGTAGGAGGCGAGGGCCGCGTTGGTGTGGCCCGGCATGTCGATCTCCGGGACGACCTCCAGGTGGCGGGAGGCGGCGTAGCGGACGATCTCCTTGTAGTCGGCCTTGGTGTAGAAGCCGCCGGGTCCGCCGCCCACCTCGGTGGAGCCGCCGTACGTCGCCAGGCGCGGCCAGGAGTCGATGGCGATGCGCCAGCCCTGGTCGTCGCTGAGGTGCAGGTGGAGCTTGTTGTACTTGTAGAGGGCGACCCGGTCGATGTAGCGCTTGACCTCGTCGACGCTGAAGAAGTGCCGCGAGACGTCCAGCATGGCGGCCCGCCACTCGTAGCGCGGGCTGTCCGTGACGGTGCCGCCCGCGACCAGCCAGGGGCCGGGCTGCACGGAGTCCTTCTCGACGGCGGCGGGCAGGAGCTGACGGAGGGTCTGGACGCCGTGGAAGAGGCCCGCCGTCTCCCGGGCGGTGATGGTGACGCCGGCGCGGCCGCTGTCGAGGCGGTACCCCTCCTCGCCGTACGGGCCGCCCGCCAGGCGGAGCCGGATGCCGCCCTGGCCGTGGGAGGTGACGGGCAGTCGGTAGCCGGTGGAGGGCCGCAGGACGTCCGCGAGGTAGTCGCCGACCCGGCGCGCCCCGCGCGAGTCGTCCACGCGGATGCGGGTGCCCGGGGTGATGCGGTACGGGGCGCCGCCCGGGTCCACCGAGGCGGGGGCCGGGATCACCTGGTGCAGCGGGGTCGCCGCCGTCCCCCGGGCCGGTGCCGCGCCCGTGGTGACGGCGCAGGCCGCCGCGACCAGCAGCAACGAGCCCAGCAGGCGGGTCATTCGGGGAGTCGTTCTGTGGTGCCGTCGATGAGGTCTCACGTGCGCTCCCTTGTGAGGCGTACAGAGATGTGTCCCAGAGGGTAGGGACCACACTCCCGCACCACCACCCCGCGCAGAAGCGATGGAACAATCTCCACATGGCGGAAATCATCCAGAAGGACGGCACGTGGGTCTTCGACGGCGACACCCTGCGGCTGACTCCCGGCCGGGACAAGAACGTCAGCCTGCTCCGGCGGGAGCTGGGTGAACTCTCCGTTCCCCTGGTGGCGTTGGCGGGCATATCGTTCGAGCAGGGCAAGAAGTCCGGGCGCCTGCGGCTGCGGCTGCGGGACGGCGCCGACCCGCTGCTGCACGCCACCGGCGGCCGGCTGACCGAGCCGCACGACCCGTACCAGCTGACCGTGGACACCGACCGGTACGGCGTCGCCGAGTACTTCACGGACGAGGTGCGCAACGCCCTGCTCCTGGACCAGGTTCCGTCCGGCCCCGTCGACGCCTACCTGCTGCCGGGGCCCGCCGTCCCGCTGTCGGTGTCCGCCGGGGACGGCGTGGCGAGCTTCGACGGCGAGCGCGTCCGCCTGGAGTGGAAGTGGCAGGCGGAGGACGCCAAGTCGGCCGCCGGGCCGCGCACCCTCCCCCTGACCGACATCGTCGCGGTGGAGTGGCAGCCGACGGTCGGACTGGAGAACGGCCACCTCCGCTTCACCGTGCGGGCCGCGCCGAGCAAGGTGCCGCCCAAGTACGACCCCAACGCCGTGGAGCTGTGGGGCTTCAAGAAGGACCCGCTCATGGCCCTGGTCGCCGCGGCCGTACAGGCCCGCCTCCCGCACCCGGCGGCCGCGCCCGCGGCCCCGGAGTCAGCCGGGCCGGCCGAGGAGACGCCGGCCGCGGCCCCCGCCGCCGAGGACGACCACGACGCGCTGCTGCGGCGGCTGCGGGAGCTGGGGGACCTGCACCGCTCCGGGGTGCTCACGGACGAGGAGTTCACCCTCGCCAAACAGGCGGTTCTGAAGCGCATGTAGGGGCACCCACGGGCAGCCGACCCACGCACCAGCCCGCCACCCTGCCCGAAATCGGGCAGGATTCTTGCGAAACCCTCACCGGTACCCCAGGATCTACCGGGTGCACGACGAACTCGTTGATCATCTGACGCGGTCCACCCCCCTCAACCGGGGCGAGGCACTGCGCGTGGTCCAGGACGTGCTCGCCTACTTCGACGAGACGACCGAGGAGTACGTCCGTCGCCGCCACCGCGAGCTCCAGGCCCAGGGCCTGGTGAACGCGACGATCTTCGAACGGATCGCGGCGGACCTGAAATACCGGGCGGTCGCACCGCCGGAGCTCTCGCTCCGCCAGTTGCGCCGCATCGTCTACGGCTGAGAAGCCGAAGAGGAACACGAGGTTTACGTATACATGTGCGGAATCGTCGGATACATCGGCAAGCGTGACGTCGCGCCCCTGCTCCTCGAGGGCCTCCAGCGACTGGAGTACCGCGGCTACGACTCGGCGGGCATCGTCGTCACCTCCCCGAAGGCGACCGGCCTGAAGATGGTCAAGGCCAAGGGCCGGGTCCGCGACCTGGAGGCCAAGGTCCCGGCCCGCTTCAAGGGCACCACCGGCATCGCCCACACCCGCTGGGCCACCCACGGCGCCCCGTCCGACGCGAACGCCCACCCGCACATGTCGGTCGACCAGAAGGTCGCCGTCGTCCACAACGGCATCATCGACAACGCCGCCGACCTGCGCCGCAAGCTGGAGGCGGACGGTGTCGAGTTCCTCTCCGAGACCGACACCGAGGTCCTCGTCCACCTCATCGCCCGCTCCGAGGCGGCGAAGCTGGAGGACAAGGTCCGCGAGACCCTGCGGGTCATCGAGGGCACCTACGGCATCGCCGTGATGCACGCCGACTTCCCCGAGCGCATCGTCGTGGCCCGCAACGGCTCGCCGGTCGTCCTCGGCATCGGCGAGAAGGAGATGTTCGTCGCCTCGGACATCGCCGCGCTGGTCGCCCACACCCGCCAGATAGTCACCCTCGACGACGGCGAGATGGCCACCCTCAAGGCGGACGACTTCCGCACCTACACCACCGAGGGCACCCGCACCACCGCCGAGCCGACCACCGTGGAGTGGGAGGCGGCCTCCTACGACATGGGCGGCCACGACACCTACATGCACAAGGAGATCCACGAGCAGGCCGAGGCCGTGGACCGCGTGCTGCGCGGCCGGATCGACGACCGCTTCTCCACCGTGCACCTCGGCGGCCTGAACCTGGACGCCCGCGACGCGCGTGCCGTGCGCCGCGTGAAGATCCTCGGCTGCGGCACCTCGTACCACGCGGGCCAGATCGGCGCCCAGATGATCGAGGAGCTGGCCCGCATCCCCGCGGACGCCGAGCCCGCCTCCGAGTTCCGCTACCGCAACGCGGTCGTCGACCCCGACACCCTGTACATCGCGGTCTCCCAGTCCGGCGAGACGTACGACGTGCTGGCCGCCGTGCAGGAGCTCAAGCGCAAGGGCGCCCGCGTCCTCGGCATCGTCAACGTGGTCGGCTCGGCGATCGCCCGCGAGGCCGACGGCGGCATGTACGTGCACGCCGGGCCCGAGGTCTGCGTCGTCTCCACCAAGTGCTTCACCAACACCTGCGTCGCCTTCGCGCTGCTCGCCCTGCACCTGGGCCGCACCCGCGACCTGTCCGTGCGCGACGGCAAGCGGATCATCGAGGGGCTGCGCAAGCTGCCCGCGCAGATCGCCGAGATGCTGGAGCAGGAGGAGGACGTCAAGAAGCTGGCCGCGCAGTACGCCGACGCCCGCTCGATGCTCTTCATCGGCCGCGTCCGGGGCTACCCGGTCGCCCGCGAGGCCTCCCTGAAGCTCAAGGAGGTCTCCTACATCCACGCCGAGGCCTACCCGGCCTCCGAGCTGAAGCACGGCCCGCTCGCCCTGATCGAGCCGGCCCTGCCGACGGTCGCCATCGTGCCGGACGACGACCTGCTGGAGAAGAACCGCGCGGCGATGGAGGAGATCAAGGCCCGCAGCGGTCAGATCCTCGCCGTCGCCCACCAGGAGCAGGAGAAGGCCGACCACACCATCGTCGTCCCGAAGAACGAGGACGAGCTGGACCCCATCCTGATGGGCATCCCCCTCCAACTCCTCGCCTACCACACGGCCCTGGCCCTCGGCCGGGACATCGACAAGCCGCGGAACCTCGCCAAGTCGGTGACGGTGGAGTAGGCCGCCCGACCGGCTCTCCCCGCCGGCCTTCCCGACCGGTCCTCCCGAACCGGCCGGACGCAGAACGGACCCCCTCGCGCGCCACCACGCGCAGGGGGTCCGTTCTCATCGCCTGGGAGCCGCCCGCCCCTACGCGTCGGCGGCTGCACGCCGCACGATCGGAAGGGAGCGCCTCACCGCCGAGGCCGCCGAGGGATGACCACGAGCCGCTACGGGATGACCACCACGGGCCGCTGCGCCCGCTTGGCGAGGCGCCCGGCGACGGAGCCGAAGAGCCGGCCCACCAGGCCGTGGCTCGACCCGACCACGATGGCGTCCGCCTCGTACTCCCGGCCCACCTCCTCGAGCTCGTGGCAGATGTCTCCGCCGCGCTCGACCAGGATCCAGGGCACCTCGGAGAGGTAGTCCGCGCAGGCCAGCTCCAGACCCAGCACCTCGGTGCGGTGGTCCGGTACGTCGACGAAGACGGGAGGCTCGCAGCCGGCCCACACCGTGGTGGGCAGCCGGTTGGCGACGTGCACGATGACCAGGCCCGAGCCGAGCCGGCACGCCATGCCGATGGCGTAGGCGAGGGCGCGCTCACTGGACGTGGAGCCGTCGAAGCCCACGACGACACCGTGCTTGAAGGCGGGGTCGCAGGACTGGCGTGGCTCTTCGGCCGCCAGGGGCTCGGCCGCCGTGGGCTCGGCGACGGGCCGCTTGCGGTCCGCGGGTTCGAAGAATGAGTGACCGGCCATGGCTGTCTCGGCGTTTTTATCCTCTATGGGGGACAACAGGGAGCGGCGGAGCTGTGTCCGGGAATGGTCTTTCCAAGCCCATACCCCCAAGGGTACGGGGCCACGCCTCCTTCGCCCGGATCCCGCGGTTGGTCCGCCGCGGGGTTCACCGGAGCATGCACGAGGGGCGCCCGTAACGCAATGGTTGCTGCGCTGTACAGGCGGTTTGCGCGGGATTCAACTGTCCGTGATCAGTCGTGACCCACGCGCCTCCCGGGCGTTGATCTCCGTGCCACCAGCCCCAGGGAGCACGCATGTCCGGACCGCACCACCCCACCGAGCCGGCGCCTGGGGCGGCCGGCCCCGCGGCCGCCGCGCCGCCCCGGGACGGCGTCACCGATCTGGTCCGCTGGGCGGCGTTCAGCTGCTTCCTCGTCCCGGTGGTGCTCCTCTGGTACGGCGCCTCCTTGGCCGGCACCGCCGGCACGGCCCTGGGTCTGGCCGCCGTCACCGGCGCCTGCCGCCTGCTGCTGCGCCGGTCCGCACGGGTCGCGGCCCGGCCGGCGGGCCCGGACTCCGCGCCGCGGGCCGGCCACCGGCACCGCGCCGCACCGCCCGCACGCAGGGGCGGACGGCACGCAGGGGAAAACACACCGGTCGGCTGACCGGTTTCCGCGCACGCGCCCGCTCCTTTTCAGCCAACTTCCCAGGGTGGCTCATCCCTGCCCCTCACCACCCCCCATCCCCCGTTCCACCTGCACGGAAAGGGTCTCAGGGGCCCTGCGCACCCTACGGGGATTGGCCACTGACACAAGGCGCACTTCCCTGTGGCGCCCCGGAGTGCAACGCTTCGTGATCGACTGCTTCACGCCAAGTTGCCATGTCGACAATGTCCCAAGTGCCGAACCGGCCACCTCGGCACGACCGGACACAGTAGATTCGATCTTGACTGTCTACGGCGGGGGACTCGTGCAGGACCGAGGGGAAACGTGCTGGAGCGACAGGCCCGACAAGTTAGGGGCGCCGCGACCACCGAGGGGGGCTTAGCAGTTATGAGCCACGACTCCACTGCCGCGCCGGAAGCCGCGGCCCGGAAGCTCTCCGGGCGACGCCGCAAGGAGATCGTCGCAGTGCTGCTGTTCAGCGGCGGTCCCATCTTCGAGAGTTCCATACCGCTGTCGGTGTTCGGGATCGACCGCCAGGACGCCGGCGTACCGCGCTACCGACTACTGGTGTGCGCCGGTGAGGAGGGACCCCTGCGGACCACAGGGGGACTGGAACTCACCGCGCCCCAGGGGCTGGAGGCGATCTCCCGCGCCGGGACGGTCGTCGTACCCGCCTGGCGATCGATCACCTCGCCGCCACCCGAGGAAGCCCTCGACGCCCTGCGTAGGGCGCACGAGGAGGGCGCACGCATCGTCGGCCTGTGCACCGGCGCGTTCGTGCTGGCGGCGGCCGGGCTGCTCGACGGCCGGCCCGCCACCACGCACTGGATGTACGCGCCGACGCTGGCCAAGCGCTATCCGTCGGTCCACGTCGATCCGCGCGAGCTGTTCGTGGACGACGGGGACGTGCTGACGTCGGCGGGCACGGCCGCGGGCATCGACCTGTGCCTGCACATCGTGCGCACCGACCACGGCAACGAGGCGGCCGGTGCGCTGGCCCGCCGCCTGGTGGTGCCGCCGCGCCGCGCGGGCGGCCAGGAGCGCTACCTCGACCGGTCTTTACCGGAGGAGATCGGCGCCGACCCGCTCGCCGAGGTCGTCGCCTGGGCTCTGGAGCACCTCCACGAGCAGTTCGACGTGGAGACGCTGGCGGCCCGCGCGTACATGAGCCGCCGCACCTTCGACCGCCGGTTCCGTTCGCTGACCGGCAGCGCGCCGCTGCAGTGGCTCATCACCCAGCGGGTCCTCCAGGCGCAGCGCCTCCTGGAGACGTCGGACTACTCGGTCGACGAGGTCGCGGGCCGCTGCGGCTTCCGCTCGCCGGTCGCCCTGCGCGGCCACTTCCGCCGGCAGCTCGGCTCGTCACCGGCCGCCTACCGGGCCGCCTACCGGGCGCGCCGCCCCCAGGGCGACCGTCCGGTGGACCCGGAGTCCGGCGCCGAGGCGGCCTCCCGGGTCCCCGCCCCGCCCGAGGCCGCGGCCCTGCCGCCGGAAAGCGCGGTCCCGTACCAGACCCGCCGCACGGCACCGCCGATGCCGGCGGCGGGGAGCCTGCCGGGGCAACGCAGCGCACCCTGACGTGACGCAGCACCCGCCGGACGGGCCCACCGGGCCCGTCCGGCACCCCGGCCTCGTGGGGCACCCCGGCCGCGTGGGGCACCCCGGCCTCGTCGGGCACCGGCCCGTCCGGCCCGCCAGGCACCCGGCCCGTCCGGCACCTCGACCCGTCAGGTGCGCCTGGGCCCGCCCAGCACCTCGGCCTCGTCGGACACCCCGGCCTCGTGGGGCACCCCGGCCTCGTGGGGCACCGGCCCGTCCGGCCCGTCCAGCACCTGACCCGTCCGGCGCGCCTGGGTCCGTGCAGCACCTCGACCCGTCCGGCGCCTCGGGCCCGCCCGGCACCCCGCATCTCCTGATGCCGCATACGCCCTGGTGGGACGCAGCCCCTCCCTCGGCCTGCCCGGCCCGCTCCGCGGCGCGCCCCGGGATCGGAGGGCGCGGCCGGCCCGGGGACGGACGGGGCCGTCCGGGCGTGAGGCCGTCCGGTCCTCAAGGCCGTCCGGTCCGCGGTCGGGCCGGGGGCGAGGCCTCGGGCGAGGCCGACACCGACGCCGGGGGACCGGACCGCGGACACCGGCCGTAGGGTGTCCGCATGAACGATCGCATGGTGTGGATCGACTGCGAGATGACCGGCCTCTCGCTGTCCGACGACGCGCTCATCGAGGTTGCCGCCCTCGTCACCGACTCCGAGCTGAACATCCTCGGCGAGGGTGTCGACATCGTCATCCGTCCGCCGGAGCGGGCGCTGGAGACGATGCCGGAGGTGGTGCGTCAGATGCACACCGCGTCCGGCCTGCTCGCCGAGCTCGACGGCGGCACCACCCTCGCGGACGCCGAGGCGCAGGTCCTCGCGTACGTGCGCGAACACGTGAAGGAACCGGGCAAGGCCCCGCTGTGCGGCAACTCCGTCGGCACCGACCGCGGCTTCCTGCTGCGGGACATGTCCACGCTGGAGAGCTACCTCCACTACCGGATCGTCGACGTCTCCTCGATCAAGGAGCTGGCCCGCCGCTGGTACCCGCGGGCGTACTTCAACAGCCCCGAGAAGAACGGCAACCACCGCGCGCTCGCCGACATCCGCGAGTCCATCGCCGAGCTGCGCTACTACCGGGAGGCCGTCTTCGTACCGCAGCCGGGCCCCGACTCCGACACCGCGAAGGCGATCGCCGCCAAGCACGTGGTGCCCGCCCCGTAGGGGCGCCGGCCCGGCGCCCGGCGGCGCCGGGAAAGGCTGGCGCGAGCACCCCTTCGGACCCTGTACACTTTTTCTCAGCCGGTCGGGGAAGCCCGCCACGCGGGATTCCAGCACCGGCCTTGGTGGGTGTAGCTCAGTTGGTAGAGCACCTGGTTGTGGTCCAGGTGGCCGCGGGTTCAAGTCCCGTCACTCACCCTGAACGATCAGCCGGTGCCCCTCGGAAGAGGGGCACCGGCTGATCGCGTTGACGGGCCGGCGGGGCCGCACGGCACCCCGTGCCGCCCCGCTCCCCCACCCTCACGACGACCTGCGCTCCACCAGCTCCGTCGCCAGCACCACCTGATGCCGGTCCAGCCCGCGCGAGACCGCCGGCCGACGGTCCGCGATCTCGGCCAGCAGCAGGTCGATCATCGCGCGGCCCATCTCCTCGATGGGCTGGCGCACGCTGGTCAGCGGCGGCTCCATGTGACGGGCGATGGCCGAGTCGTCGTAGCCGACCAGAGCCACGTCGTCCGGGATGCGACGGCCCGCCTCGCGCAGGACCTGACCGGCGCCGGCCGCGGTGACGTCCGAGGCGGCGAAGACCGCGTCCACGTCGGGGCGGCGGCGCAGCAGCTCCGCCATGGCGCGGCGCCCGCCCTCCTCGGTGAAGTCCCCCGCCTCGATCAGCCCCTCGTCCGGCTCGTGCCCCGCGTCGCGCAGCGCCTCCCGGTAGCCGTCGACGCGCCGCTGGGCGCCGTAGACGTCGAGGCGGCCGGTGATGTGCGCTATGCGGTGGCGCCCCCGGGCCAGCAGGTGCTCCACGGCCGAGCGGGCGCCGCCGTAGTTGTCCGAGTCCACCGACGCCAGCGACTCCGCGGCCGAGCGCGGGCCGCTGATCACCGCGGGGATCTCCAGCTGGGACAGCAGGTCGGGCAGCGGGTCGTCGGCGTGCACCGAGACCAGCAGCACGCCGTCCACCCGGTGCGCCGCCAGGTACTGGGCGAGGCGCTGCCGCTCCCGGTCGCTGCCCGCGAAGATCAGCAGCAGCTGCATCTCGGTGTCGGACAGCTCGGAACCGACACCCTTCAGCATGTCCGAGAAGTACGGCTCCGCGAAGAAACGCGTCTCCGGCTCGGGGACGACCAGCGCGATCGCGTCCGTGCGGTTGGCGGCCAGGGCGCGGGCCGCCGTGTTCGGGACGTAGCCGAGCTCCGCGACCGCCGCCTCGACGGCCGCCCGGGTCGCGTCGCTGACCCGGGGAGAGCCGTTGATCACCCGGGAGACCGTGCCGCGGCCGACGCCCGCCCGTGCCGCCACCTCTTCGAGGGTGGGCCGGCCACCGCTCCGCCCACGCGCTCCGTGGCTTGCCATCGGCTCCGCCTCCCGTCGAGACCCCGCACTCTGCGGCTGGCCTGGAATTTAACAGGCCGGTCGGGTCTAATGACCGGCTCCGGGCCCGTCACCCGTCGTCGGAAGGTGTCCCATCGCCGCTCGCGGCGTCCAGTTAACAGGCCGATAACTGAACGGACTTCCTCGCGTCAGCTCCCTTGACACCCCCGCCCGGACCGACGACTCTTCAACACATCACTTGTGGGAGCGCTCCCACACTACCTGGCACATACACATCCCGCACGTTCCCCGCCCGAGCCGCAGCGTCGAACGAACCACATGAAGCAGCGGGTCCAACCCAGTAGTTGGCCGGGGGGTCGGCACGTCAGGGCAACAGGAGGACGCAATGCGAGCAGCACGCACACGAACCGCCCGCAGAGCGGTGGTCATCGCGGCCGTCGCGTCGCTGGGCGCCGGGCTGCTGACCGGCTGTGCCGACGACGGCAAGGACGAGGACAACTCTTCCTCGGGCGACAGCAGCGGCAAGACCACCATCACCCTCGGCCTGTTCGGCACCATGGGCTTCAAGGAGGCCGGGCTCTACGAGGAGTACGAGAAGCTCAACCCGGACATCAACATCGAGGAGACGGTCACCGAGCGGAACGAGAACTACTACCCCGCTCTGGTCAACCACCTCACCACCGACAGCGGTCTGCAGGACGTCCAGGCCATCGAAGTCGGCAACATAGCCGAGGTGGTCGAGACCCAGGCCGACAAGTTCGTCGACCTGTCCAAGGTCGAGGGCGTGCAGCCCGGCGGCTGGCTGGACTGGAAGTGGAAGCAGGGCGTCACCAAGGACGGCCAGGCGGTCGGCCTCGGCACCGACATCGGCCCGATGGCCATCTGCTACCGCAAGGACCTCTTCGAGAAGGCGGGCCTGCCCACCGCCCGCGACGAGGTCAGCGCGCTGTGGGCCGGCGACTGGAAGAAGTTCATCGACGCCGGCGAGAAGTACAAGAAGGGTGCCGGCAAGGACACCTACTTCATGGACTCGCCCGGCGGTCTGATCAACGCCATCCTCGGCGGCCAGGAGGAGAAGTTCTACGACACCTCCGGCAAGGTCGTCTACAAGACCAACCCCGCCGTCAAGGAGGCCTTCGACCTGACCGCGGAGGCCGCCGAGAAGGACCTGGTCCAGGCGCAGACCCAGTTCCAGCCGGCCTGGGAGCAGACCATCTCCAACAACCTGTTCGCCACCGTCGCCTGCCCGCCGTGGATGCTCGGCACCATCAAGGCCAAGTCCCAGCCCGAGGCCGCCGGCCAGTGGGACGTGGCCGCGGCGCCGACGGCCGGCAACTGGGGCGGCTCCTTCCTGGGCGTGCCCAAGAGCGGCAAGAACGTCGAGGAGGCGCAGAAGTTCGTCGCCTGGCTGACCGCGCCGGAGCAGCAGGCCAAGCTGTTCGCCGTGCAGGGCAGCTTCCCGAGCTCGCCGGCCGCGCACAAGCTGCCGCAGGTGGCCGGTGCCAAGAACGAGATGACCGGTGACGCGCCGATCGGTGAGATCTTCGCCAAGGCCGCCGAGTCCATCCCGGCCCAGGTGATCGGCCCGAAGGACCAGATCATCCAGCAGGGTCTGACGGACAACGGCGTCATCCTCGTCACCCAGGGCAAGTCGCCCAAGGAGGCCTGGGAGAACGCCACCAAGACCATCGACAACAACCTGGAGAAGTGACCGGAATGACCACCCGGCACGACACCACCGCGCCCCCCGTCAAGGGGGGCGCGGCCCCGGGCCGGCCGCCCGGTGACGCGGCCTCTCCCGAGGAGGCGAGGAAACGGGCCCGGCTCTCCCGCCGCTGGCAGCGGGACCTGCGCTGGAGCCCGTACGCCTTCGTCTCCCCGTTCTTCCTGCTCTTCGCGGCCTTCGGCCTGTTCCCGCTGCTCTACACCGGCTGGGCCTCGCTGCACACGGTGGAGCTGACCGCGCCCACCGACATGGAGTGGGTGGGCCTGGACAACTTCACCAGGATCTTCGACGACGAGTTCTTCTGGAACGCCGCGAAGAACACGCTGACCATCGGCATCATCTCCACGGTGCCGCAGCTGCTGATGGCGATGGGCCTGGCGCACATCCTCAACTACAAGCTGCGCGGCTCCACCTTCTACCGCGTCGTGATGCTGGCGCCGTACGCGACCTCGATCGCCGCCGCCTCGCTGGTCTTCGTGCTGCTCTTCGGCCGCGACTACGGCATGATCAACTGGGCGCTCGACCTGATCGGTCTGGACAAGATCGACTGGCAGAGCGACAAGTGGCCGTCCCAGATCGCCGTCTCGTCGATCGTCATCTGGCGCTGGACCGGCTACAACGCGCTGATCTACCTGGCGGCGATGCAGGCGATCCCGCAGGACCTGTACGAGTCGGCGGCGCTGGACGGTGCCAGCCGGTGGCGGCAGTTCATCCACGTCACGCTGCCCCAGCTGCGTCCTACGATCCTCTTCACGGTCGTCGTGTCGACCATCGGCGCCTCGCAGCTGTTCGGCGAGCCGCTGCTGTTCGACGCCAACAAGGGCGCCTCGGGCGGCTCCCAGCACCAGTTCCAGACGCTCGGCCTGTACCTGTACGAGCAGGGCTGGATCAACCAGCACCTGGGCCGCGCCTCCGCGATCGCCTGGACGATGTTCCTGATCCTCATCGTGATCGGGATCGTCAACTACGTCATCTCGCGCCGGTTGCGCGCCAGTAGTTAAGGAGAACCGGCCGTGACGACGACCCTGACGAAACCCCCGGCCGAGCCGGTGCCCGAGCCGCCCAGGCGGGGCCGACGCCGGCCCAGGTCGGCCCGGGCCGGCGGCCAGATGCACGCCGGCCCCATCGCGTACATCATCCTCGCCCTGTTCACCCTGGGCTCGCTGTTCCCGCTGGTGTGGACGGCGATCGCCGCGTCCCGCGACAACCAGCGGCTGGCCCAGACACCGCCGCCGTTCTGGTTCGGCGGCAACCTCCTCGACAAGATCGAGATCGCCTGGACCGACGCCAACATGGGCGAGGCGATCCTCAACACCACGATCGTCGCGGGGATCTCGGCGGTCACCGTCGTCTTCCTGTCGACGATCGCCGGCTTCGCCTTCGCCAAGCTGAAGTTCCGGGGCCGCAACGCGCTGATGCTGACCGTGGTCGGCACGATGATGATCCCGCCGCAGCTCAGCATCATTCCGCTGTACATGATGGTGGCCGAGCTGGACTGGACCGACCAGCTCCAGGCGGTGATCTTCCCGTCGCTGGTCAGCGCGTTCGGTGTGTTCTTCATGCGGCAGTACCTGCTCCAGGCGCTGCCGGACGAGATCATCGAGGCCGCCCGCGTGGACGGCGCCAGCAGCTGGCGCGTGATCTGGCACGTGGTGTTCCCGGCGGCGCGGCCCGCGATGGCCGTGCTGGGCATGCTGATGTTCGTGCAGGTGTGGAACGACTTCCTGTGGCCGTTCCTGGTGCTGACGCAGAACGGCAACCCGACCGTGCAGGTGGCGGTGGCGGGCCTCGGCCGCGGCTTCACCCCGGACCAGGCCCTGATCATGGGTGGCGCGCTGCTCGGCACGCTGCCCCTGCTGCTGGTCTTCGCGATCTTCGGCAAGCAGATCGTGGGCGGCATCATGCAGGGCGCCGTCAAGGGCTGACACCCCACCCCCGGGGGCCGGGTCAGCGTTGTCCCGGCCCCGTCCTCCCCCCTCGTCCTTCCCACCCGTCGGTCTTCCACGACCCGTCACGACCTGCTATGGGAGCGCTTCCATGCTTGAGTCCGCAACGCCGGTGACCCCGGTGACCTTCCCCCCCGCCTTCCTGTGGGGCGCCGCCACCTCGGCGTACCAGATCGAGGGCGCGGTGCGGGAGGACGGCCGTACCCCCTCGATCTGGGACACCTTCAGCCATACGCCGGGGAAGACGGCGGGCGGGGACACCGGTGACATCGCTGTCGACCACTACCACCGCTACCGCGACGACGTGGCGCTGATGTCGGAGCTGGGGCTCGGCGCGTACCGCTTCTCCGTCTCCTGGCCCCGGGTGCAGCCGACCGGCCGCGGGCCCGCCGTCCAGCGCGGCCTGGACTTCTACCGCCGTCTGGTGGACGAGCTGCTGGCCGCCGGGATCAAGCCGGCCGTCACGCTCTACCACTGGGACCTGCCGCAGGAGCTGGAGGACGCGGGCGGCTGGCCCGCACGGGACACGGCGTACCGGTTCGCCGAGTACGCGCAGATCGTGGGCGAGGCACTCGGCGACCGGGTGGAGCAGTGGATCACGCTCAACGAGCCCTGGTGCGCGGCCTTCCTGGGCTACGCCTCCGGGGTGCACGCCCCGGGCCGGACCGACCCGGTGGCCTCGCTGCGCGCCGCGCACCACCTGAACCTGGCGCACGGCCTGGGCACGGTGGCGCTGCGCTCGGTGATGCCGGCCCGCAACTCGGTGGCGATCAGCCTCAACACCTCGGTCGTCCGGCCGCTGTCGCGGCAGCCGGCGGACCTGGCGGCGGCGCGGAAGATCGACGACCTCTCCGGCGGGATCTTCCACGGCCCGATCCTGCACGGCGCCTATCCGCAGACGCTGCTGGAGGCGACGGCGCCGGTCACCGACTGGTCGTTCGTCGAGGACGGCGACCTGGGCGTGATCCGCCAGCCGCTGGACGCGATCTGCCTCAACTACTACACGCCCACCGTGGTGTCGGCGGCCGACGCGGACTCGCGCGCCCCGCGTGCCGACGGTCACGGCGCGAGCGAGCACTCGCCGTGGCCCGCCGCGGAGGACGTGGCCTTCCACCAGCCGCCGGGCGAGCACACCGAGATGGGCTGGAGCGTCGACCCGACCGGCCTGCACGAGCTGATCATGCGTTACAACCGTGAGGCCCCGGGCCTGCCGCTGTACATCAGCGAGAACGGTGCCGCCTACGACGACAAGCCCGGCGCGGACGGCACGGTGCACGACCCCGAGCGGGTCGCCTACCTCGACGGCCACCTGCGCGCGGTGCGCCGGGCCATCGCCGACGGCGCCGACGTGCGCGGCTACTACCTGTGGTCCCTGCTGGACAACTTCGAGTGGGCCTACGGCTACGAGAAGCGGTTCGGCGCGGTGTACGTCGACTACGCCTCCCAGCAGCGCACCCCGAAGTCGAGCGCCCTCTGGTACGGGCGGGCGGCCCGCACGGGGACGCTGCCGCCGGTGGACGCGGCCGAGTAGACCACCGCACCGGGGGGAGCGGTGGCGGGGCGCGGCATCCGGGGGGTGCCGCGCCCCGCGTGTCGGGCGCCTCGGCCGGCTGTCGCCGGTCACGCGCGGGCGGCCACGCGCAGGCCGTCACGCGCGGGCCGTCACGCGCAGGCCGTCACGCGCGGGCGGCCACGCGCGGGCGGCCACGCGCAGGCCGTCACCCGCGGGCCGTCGCCCCGCAAGGCCTCACTTGTAGGCGGCGAAGGCCTTCGCGAAGGCGTCCTTCTCCTGGTCGACGGAGCTGCACGTCGCGTCGGCGGCGGGCTTGGGGCCGCCCGGGCAGGCCTTGTCGCGGGTCGCGGACCACATCGACAGCCGGCCGAGGCCCTTGGACTCGGCGAACTTCACCAGCTGGGTGGCGTCGTCGACCCGGAAGACCTCGGTCACGACGTCGTTGACGCCGATCATCGGGGTGACGCCGACCGTCTTCCACGCCTCGGCGTCGGACAGGCCGAGCACCCCCGCGATCTGGGCCTGGGTGGCGGTGGCCGCCTGTTCGGCGTAGGTGCCCATGTCGCCGCTGTAGGCGGGGCCGTAGTCCATCGCCATGATGTTGACGCCGTCGACCCTCACCCCGTTCTTCTTCGCGTCGGCGAGGAGGTCGACGCCCGCCTGGGTCAGTCCCTCGGGCATGACCGGGAGGGTGAAGGAGACGTCCAGGTCCGGGTGCTGCTTCTGCAGGGCGGCGACGGCCCGCGCACGGCGGGTGTTGGCGGCCGTGTCCGGCAGTGCGCCGCCCTCCACGTCGAAGTCGACCTTGGTGAGCCCGTAGGTGTCCACGACCTTGCCGTACGCCGCCGCCAGCGCCTCCGCCGACCTGCACGTCGTGGCCAGTTCGGAGCCGGCCGCGCCGCCGAAGGAGACGCGGACGTCACCGCCCTCGGCGCGCAGGGCGCCTATCTGACCGGCCACGGCGTCGGTCGCGAGGTCGGTGACGCCGCCCCATGCGGGGGTGCAGCCGCCGCCGTCCGTGACGAAGGCCAGGTTGTACTCCTTGACGCCGGTCGCCTCGGCACTGGCGACCAGGTCGAAGGCCGGGTGGAGAGAGGTGTCGACGTAGGGCGCGAAGCCGGCGCCGGTGGCGTCACCGGTGCCGGGGGTCTCGGTGGGCGCCGGGCTGGTGGGGGTGCCGGTGGGCGTGGGCCGCGTGGTGGCGGTGGCCGTGGGGGCCGGGGTGGGCGCCGAGGTCGCCGGGGGCTCGGTCGGGCGGCCGCTGGGCTGCGGGGTGGCGCCCTCGTCCGTCGAGCACGCGGCGCCGTCGATCAGGCAGCCGGTCGGGGCGTCCGTGCCGTCGACGACGAAGCCGACCGTGACGGACTCGCCGGCCTTCAGACCGTCCGTGTCCCACGCGGGCGGGGTCACGGTGACGTGCTGCCCGCTGACGCTCGAGCCGGCGTTCCACAGCGACCCGAGCTTCGCGCCGGCCGGCAGGTCGAACTCCAGCGTCCAGTCCGTCTTCGGCTGCCCGCTGTCGTTGGTCACGACGTACTGGGCGGTGTAGCCGGTCGACCACGCGCTGGTCCGCGTGTACGCGGCGCCCACTCCGGCCGCCTGGGCGGTACTGGTGAACATCAGCGCGCCACCGCCGGCGACGGCGGCCGCGACGACGGCGCCGATCGCCTTGTTCCTGCCACTGATCCTGCGCCGGTGGGTGCTCATCACGTGCCTGCCTTCGTTGTTCACGGCCCCCGCGGGGCGGGGGGCGTGGGGTGGGGGTGCGGCAGCACGCTAGCGAGCCGGAAACGGGCAAAGGGCCTGATCCGGACGGGGCTTGGTGATCTTAGGGCGGGCTTAAGGAAGGGATCGGGAGCGATTAAAGGTGGAGACCGGCCGGGGGGTGCGGCGGCGCCGGACGGTGCCGCGGTGCCCACGCCGCGCCGGTGCCGCCCGCCCGTCCAGCTGTATCCAGATGCGTACCTCGGTGCCGCCGAGCACGGAGGAGCCGATCCGGACGTCGCCGCCCGTCGACTCCGCCAGCCGGCGCACGATGTCCAGGCCGAGGCCGGTCGACCCGTCGTGGCCCGAACCCCGGCCGCGGGCCATCGCCGCCTCGGGGTCGGGTATGCCGGGGCCCGCGTCCGAGACCAGCACGATCACCGCGTCCTCACCGTTGTGCAGGTCGACGGCGAAGGCCGTGCCCTCGGCGGTGTGCCGGAAGACGTTGCCGAGCAGGGCGTCGAGGGAGGCGGCCAGGTCGGCGCGTGCCACGGGGATGCGCACCGGCCGGTCGGCGCCGGCCACCCGCCACTTGCGGCCCTCGTCCTCGGCGAGCGCGGACCAGAACCCCATCCGTTCCCGGACCACCTCGGCCGCGTCGCACCCGGCGCCGGGGCCGGCGGCGGCCGTCTGCGGCTTGGCGTCCCGGGCGGTGCGGATGATCGTGTCGACCTCGCGCTCCAGTTGTTCGACGGCGGCCCGGGTCTGGTCGGCGGCCGGACCCTCGCCGAGCGAGGCCGCGTTGAGGCGCAGCACGGTCAGCGGGGTGCGGAGGCGGTGGGACAGGTCGGCGGCCAGTTCCCGCTCGTTGGCCAGGAGCTGGACCACCTGGTCGGCCATGGAGTTGAAGGCGACCGCCGCGAGCCGCAGTTCGTTCGGCCCCTCCTCCGGCACCCGTGCCCCCAGCTTCCCCTCCCCCAGTTCGTGGGCGCCCTCCACCAGGCGCTGCGCGGGCTGCACCATGCGCACGCCCAGCCGGTCGGCGACCGCCACCGAGCCGACGATCAGGGCGATGCCGACCCCGGCGAGCACCGCCCAGGCGGTGCCGACTCCGTTGGTGACCGCGGACTCGGGGACGTAGACCTCCACGACGGCGATCTCGCCGGTGCTGAGCGCGACCGGCTGGAGCAGCGCGAAGCCGCCGGACACCTCGGCGGTCGAGGCGCGGCCCATCTCGCGGACGGCGGCGATGTCCTCGTCCCCGGCGCGCCGGCGGCCGATCTCGGTGCCGCGCCCTGCTCCGCCGTCCGTGCCGTCGGCCCGCGCGCCGGACGCCGGCAGGTGCACGGCCATCCCGGCGTCGGAGCCGGCCGAGGCGACGACGCGCTCCAACTGGTCGCGGTCGGTGGTGATGGACAGCGCCGGGGCGACGGCGGCGGCCTCCCGCTCGGCGCCCGCGAAGGCACGGTCCCGGGCCATCTCGCGGATGACGAGGCCGAGTGGGACCGCGAAGGCGACCACGACCATCGCGGTGACCGCCAGCGACACCTTGACCAGGGCCCATCTCATCGTGGCGGCTCCGCCCCGGGGGACCCGGCGGACGGCCCGGCGGCCGGGCCCGCGGGGCGCTCGGGCGGCGCTTGCGCGGGCCGTGCGGTGGGCAGGACCGCGGGGGGCCCGGTGGGCGCTTGCGCGGGCGACACGGGGGGCTGGTCCGCGGGCGGTTCCAGTTTCACGCCGACACCGCGCAGGGTGTGCAGGTAGCGGGGCCGGGCCGCGGTCTCGCCGAGTTTGCGCCGCAACCAGGACAGATGGACGTCGATGGTCTGGTCGTCGCCGTAGGACTGCTGCCAGACCTCGGCGAGCAGCTCCCTGCGGGGGACGACGACGCCAGGGCGTCCGGCGAGGAAGGCGAGCAGGTCGAACTCACGGCGGGTCAGGTCGAGCCGGGCACCGTCCAGTTCGGCCTGGCGGCGCAGCGGGTCGACGGTGAGGCCGCCGACCCGGATGACGGTCGACGGCGCCGCCTCGGCCGGGCCGGACCTGGCCCGGCGCAGGACGGCCGCCATCCGGGCCGACAGGTGCTCGACGGAGAACGGCTTGGTGAGGTAGTCGTCCGCGCCCGCGTTCAACAGCCGTACGACCTCCGCCTCGTCGTCCCGGGCGGTGGCGACGATCACCGGCACGTCGGTGATGCCGCGCAGCATCTTCAGCGCCTCGGAGCCGTCCAGGTCGGGCAGTCCGAGGTCCAGGATCACCACGTCGAAGCGGAAATGGGCGACCTCGCGCAGCGCCTCCAGTGCCGTACCGACGCTGCGCACGGTGTGCGCGGCGTCGGTCAGGTGCCGGATGAGCGCCGAGCGTACGAACTGGTCGTCCTCGACCACGAGCACACTTGCCATGGGCGGCAC
Organism: Streptomyces ambofaciens ATCC 23877; assembly: GCF_001267885.1. Taxonomy (NCBI): domain Bacteria; kingdom Bacillati; phylum Actinomycetota; class Actinomycetes; order Kitasatosporales; family Streptomycetaceae; genus Streptomyces; species Streptomyces ambofaciens. The sequence continues at coordinate 3,006,640 of NZ_CP012382.1, forward strand.
CGTACGCCATGCGGCCGAGCCCGGTGCGGGCCTGTGGACAACTCCGGCCCGCCCCGGCCTCGTCCCCGTTCCGCCTCTCGCAGGGGCGACACGCGTGTGACGGGTGAGGCAGTATGGCCGCGATGCGCAGAGGACTCGTACACGTACTGGCCTGGCTGCTCGCCACGGGCGCGGCGGTCACCCTGTCGTGGTGGGGCGTCCACACGGTGATGGCGGGCACGGCCTACGACGCGCCCCGCGCGCTGCCCGTCACGGCGGCCGACGCGTCCGTGCCGGACGCGCGTGAGCCGGACGGCGCCGAGGACGCGAAGCCGTCGGTGTCGTCCACCCGGCGGCCGTCGCCGTCGGGCAGTCCGTCGCCCACCCCGAGCGGAACGCCTCGGAAGCCGGACCCCGCGCCGTCGCGGACGGCGAAGCCCTCCGCCCCCGCCGCGTCCGATCACTCCCCCACGGCGTCCGGCCGGGTCAGGAGCTACGACACCGACGGCGGGCGCGCGGTCTTCGACCTCGGTACGGCGTCCGCGTCCCTGGTGTCGGCGACGCCGGGCGCCGGCTGGTCGATGCAGGTGTGGAAGACGGAGTCGTGGATCCGGGTGGAGTTCACCTCGGGCGCGGACCGGGTGTCGGTGTTCTGCACCTGGCACGACGGCCCGCCGCGGGTGGAGATCGGGAGCTACTGAGTCACCGGAAGACGGAGGCCGGCGGTGCGGGGGAGGCCACCGCCGCCGCGTCCGGCACGGGTGCGGCGCCGCCGGTGAAGTCGGTCAGCGCGCGGCCGTGCTCCACACGCGCCGGGTGGGGGTCGGAGGCGGCGCGGCGGGTGAGTTCCCCGACCGGCAGCGGCCGGTCGGAGGCGACGAGGACCGCGTTGCCGAACCGTTTTCCGCGCAGCACGGCCGGGTCGGCGACGAGCGCCAGTTCCGGGAAGCGGGCGGCGGCGGTGGCGATCTGGCCGCGCAGATGGGCGAGGGGCGGGCCGTCGGCGATGTTGGCGGCGTAGATCCCGCCGGGCGCGAGGGTGCGCCGGACCTCGTCGAGGAACTCGGTGGACGTGAGGTGGGCCGGTGTCCTGGCCCCGCTGAAGACGTCCGCGAGGACCAGGTGCGCCCAGCCGTCGGGCACCTTGGCCAGCCCGGCGCGGGCGTCGGTGGAGCGCACCCGGATGCGCGCGCCGGGGTCGGGCGGGAGTTCCCGCCGCACCAGCCGGACGAGGCCCGCGTCCCGCTCGACGACCTGCTGGGTGGAGCGGGGGCGGGTGGCGGCGACGTAGCGGGCGAGGGTGAAGGCCCCGCCGCCGAGGTGCACGGCCTGGACGGGCTTGCCGGGCGGGGCGGCCAGGTCGATGACGTGTCCGAGGCGGCGCTGGTACTCGAAGGACAGGTACGCCGGGTCGTCCAGGTCGACGTGCGACTGGGGAGCGCCGTCGATCAGCAGGGTCCAGGCCCTGGGCCGCTCCCGGTCGGGGACGAGTTCGGCGAGCCCGCCGTCGACGTTCTCGGCGACGGTCTCGGCGGCAGCGCGCCCGCGGCGGGCGTTCCTGGACTTTCCCATCGGACCATTATCGGACCGCGCGCGGACAGCGGGCCGCCGGACGGCTCAGCGGCAGCTGTCGGCGGCCTCGATCAGCCGGGCCGCCTCGCCCAGCGCGGCCCGCAGTACGGCCGGGTCGGTCGCCAGGTCCGCCTCACCGGGCGGCACCAGCCAGCCCGAGCCCTCGACGGGGGGCTCGGGGTCCAGGTCGAGCCTCAGTCCGCGGCCGTCCGTCTCCGTGCAGGTGCTGCCCGGCACGTCCCAGGCGGCGGCCGTGCCGGAGGGCACCAGGAACCCCAGGGTGTCGCAGCCGTCGTCGTGGATCACCGGTCCCACTCCCTCACCGGCGCCCCGCCTGAGGATGTCGACCGCCTCCAGACCCTGCCGGGTCGGCACGGTCACGACGTCACAGGCGTCGCAGGGGGGATCGCTGCTTGGTCTGGTATCCATCCCGGCCTCCACCACGGAACTCCTCCTCGGACGAGCGGGTCGGGAGTCGGGGGTCTCCCGGTCCACAGGGTTCAACGCGTCGGACCGTCAACGGCTACGGCGGAAGTCAGCCGCAAAGGATGGCAGTTCATGGCAGATCGGGGATGAGATATCCGGTTTGTAGCCAAACACCGCGTAGCGACTCCGTCACAGCAGGTACGTTCTTGCTCGCCGGACGCGGAGACGACATGGGGAGAAACATCCACAAGTCGCCTCTTGGCCGGCATGGTTCGACGGTTCGCACGAGAGGACCCGGCCATGGAGTCGTCGACGGTGACCTCCGCCCAGCCCGACCGGCCCCCGCGGCCCAACCTCGCCTTCCGGCGGTTGCGCGGGCAGCGCTCGCCGGCCGAGTTCGCTGCGGCGGTGCGCCGGGCCGCACGCGAGATCGGCGAGCGGGTCAGCTGTGACGCGCGCTACGTCGGCCGGGTCGAGGCGGGTGAGATCCGTTGCCCCAACTACGCGTACGAGCGGGTGTTCCTGCACATGTTCCCCGGCCGCACGCTCACCGACCTGGGGTTCGCGCCCCGTTCGTCGGTACGCGGACGCCGGGCGCGCACCGCCGAGGACGCGCTCCCCGCGCACGTCGGCGGGCCGCCGCATGCCACGGGTGAGACACGAGGGGCGGACGAGCCGTATGACACGCAGGACCCGCACCACCAGCACGGCCGGCACCACCAGCAGGACCCGCACCACCCGCACCACCCGCAGGACCCGCACCACCTGTACGACAAGCAAGACGACAACGAGGAGAGCGACGTGCTGCGTCGCGCATTCATGACGAGCGGTGCCACGGTGGCCGCCGCCTCGCTGGGGCCCATCGGGCTCGCCCTCGACGCCGCGGCGGCGGGACGCCCCGTGCGCCGGGCGGGGGCGGGCGACGCGGGCGCGCTGGAAGAAGCCGTCCGCCGGATCCGGCTGCTCGACGACCGGCACGGCGCGGACGGTCTCTACCGGCGCGCGGCGGCCCCGCTGCGCACCGCCTACGCGCTCCTGGACGCCGGCGCGACCCGGCAGACGACGGCCGACCGGCTCTACTCGGGCGCCGGTGAACTGGCGATCTCCGTGGGCTGGCTGGCGCACGACTCCGGGCGCTTCGACGACGCGCGCTCCCACTACGCCGAGGCCCTCGCCACCGCCCGCGTGACGGGCGATCCGGGGCTGGAGGCGCACGCCTTCTGCAACATGGCGTTCCTCGCCCGTGACGCCGGGCGTCCGCGCGAGGCGGTACGGGCGGCGCAGGCCGCACAGCGCGCCGCCCGTCCCCTGGGCTCGGCGCGGCTGATGTCCCTGCTCGCGCTGCGCGAGGCGGGCGGCTGGGCCGGGCTCGCCGACCGGGTCGGCTGCGAACAGGCGCTGGCCCGCGCGCAGGCCTTCTTCGGGCGGGGCCCCTCGGACGCCGACCCCGAGTGGATGAGCTTCTACGGCGAGGCCGAGCTGGAGGGGCTCGAGGCCCAGTGCTGGTCCACCCTCGGCGACTGGCCGCGGGCGGCCCGGCACGCGCGCCGGGCGGCCGATTCGCAGGACCCGCACTTCACCCGGAACCTCGCGCTGTACTCGGCGGAACTGGCGGACGACCTCGCCCGCGGCGGACGCCCCGACGAGGCGGCCGGGGCGGGCCTGCGCGTCCTGGACCTGCTGGGCGAGGTCCAGTCGTCGCGCATCCACACGATGCTGGCGGGCACGGCCCGGGTACTGCTGCCGCACCGGCGGGCGTCGGGGGTGTCGGCCTTCCTGGAACGCCACGCGTCCCTGCCCCGCACGGCGTGACCTCCGTCGCCACCGGGCGCCCCGCCCCACCGGCCCACCAGCGCACCGACCCTCCGGTCCACGGGCGCGCCGCCCCACCGGCCCACCAGCGCACCGACCCTCCGGTCCACGGGCGCACCGACCCTCCGGTCCACGGGCGCCCCGCCCCACCGGTCCACGGGCGCGCCGGTGCGGTCGCGGTCCGGGTCAGCCCGCCAGGTGCCCCAGGTCGTTCCAGCTCTCCAGCGCCGGCTCCCCGTAGGCCCACCCCAGCACCGACAGCGACGTCGGGTTCAGGCGTATCCGGGCCGCGAAGTCCAGCGGCAGCCCCAGCCACCGCGCCCCGATCGACCGCAGGATGTGCCCGTGGGCGAAGACCAGCACGTCGCGGTCCGTCTCGCGCGCCCACGCGACGACCTCGTCGGCGCGCGCGGTGACCTCCGCCAGGCTCTCGCCCTCCGGGACCCCGTCCCGCCAGATCAGCCAGCCGGGCCGGACAGCCTGGATCTCGTCCGGCGTCATGCCCTCGTACGCGCCGTAGTCCCACTCCATCAGCGTGTCCCAGGACCGGGCGCGCTCGCCGAAGCCGGCGAGTTCGCAGGTCTCCCGCGCGCGGGCGAGCGGACTGGTGCGCACCTCGACGCCGGGCAGCCCTTCGAGCGGCGCCCGGTGCAGCCGCTCGCCGAGCAGCTTGGCACCGCGCCGGCCCTCCTCCAGCAGCGGCACATCGGTCCTGCCGGTGTGCTTGCCGGACAGCGACCACTCGGTCTGTCCGTGCCGGGCCAGCAGGATGCGCGGTGCCATGAAGGGGCCTTTCCGGGAGGAATGTCAGAGGGGACACCTCCATCATCGCGCACACCCCGCACGGGCAACCCGGGGGGCGATCCCGGCGTCTTCCAGGGCCGAGGGCACCCCGTGAAGCGGGCCCACCGAGGCCGTAGAGTGGCACGTCCGTGTCGGTCCAGGCGCGCGCGAGAACGAAGGGGGAGGGCGATCGGATTGCCGCACACCAGGACACCGGGCACCGAAGCGACCCCGAGAGCCCGACCGCGCTGGTGGACCGAGCTGCCGCTCATCGTCCTCGTCTACGCCTGCTACTCCGCGGGCCGCCTGATGGTGCGGGGCGACGTGTCGGACGCGGTCGACCACGGGCTGGCGATCCTGCGCATAGAGAAGGTGCTCTTCCTCAACGCGGAGCACCCACTCAACCGCCTCTTCACCCGCGAACCCTGGCTCGGCATACCCGCCGACTTCTGGTACGCGTCCCTGCACTACCTGGTCACCCCGTTGATCCTGGTCTGGATCTTCCGCTCGCGCACCGTCCGCTACCGGGCCGCCCGCACCTGGCTGATGACGTCCACCTTCATCGGCCTCATCGGCTTCACCCTGCTGCCCACCTGCCCGCCCCGGCTGCTGGACGCGAGCCACGGCTTCGTCGACACGATGGCCCAGTACAGCGCGTACGGCTGGTGGGGCGGCGAGGCCAGCGCGCCGCGCGGCCTCGGCGGGATGACCAACCAGTACGCGGCCATGCCGAGCCTGCACGTGGGCTGGTCGCTGTGGTGCGGGGTGATGCTGTGGCGTTACGGCGGCACCCGCACGACGAAGGTGGCCGGTGTCGTCTACCCGCTGGTCACCACGATCGTGGTGATGGGCACCGCGAACCACTACTTCCTCGACGCGGTCGCGGGCGCGGCCGTGATGGGGGCCGGGCTGCTGCTGACGCCGTACGTGCTGCGGACGGCGGAGCGCGTCCGGGGCAGCCTCGTGACCCGCTTCACGACCCGCTCCGCACCGGCCACGCCCGCCCCGGACGGCGCGGGTTCCCCGATTGTCAGTGGCGGATGCCAGACTTCCGCGGGTGAGCGATTTCCACGCCAGCGCGAGCCACGGGTCGGACCGGGAGCCGAGCCGGACCCCTCCCCCTCGGACGCGGGGGACGAGACTCCGGCACCGGCTCGCTGAGCTGCGCGGTCCCGACGTCCCGGCCAAGGCGCTGGACGCCCGGGCCCTGGCCGCCCTCGCCGCCAACCCGGGCTGCCGACGGCGCGCGATCCTCGACGGAGCCGGAGTGGACAAGGCGTCGCTCGCCGACGCGCTGGGCTCCCCGGCGGTCTTCGGGCAGTCCCAGTTCGCGTTGGTGCGGGGCAACGCCTTCGAGGCCCGGGTCAAGGCGGACGGCGGGGCCGAGCTGCTGCGGCTGGTGCACGAGAAGCTGGACCGGGGCGCCGAGCCGCCCGCCGGCGCCCACGTGCCCGACCTGTCGGCGACGGGTCCCGAGGGCCGCGCCGCGCGGACCTCGCTGGCGCTGCGGGAGGCCACCGGCACGCCCGGCGCCTGGACGCTGCTCGACCATCCGATGCTCGCCCTCGACGTCGCCGGCTCCCCCGCGTTCCTGGAGCCGGACGCGGTCGTCGTGCATCCGGACGGCAGCTGGACCGTCGTCGAGATCAAGTCCTTCCCCATGCTGGACGGCTCCGCCGACCCGGCGAAGGTCGGCGCCGCCGCGCGGCAGGCCGCGGTGTACGTGCTGGCGCTGGAGCGGGTCGCCGCCCGGCTGGACCCGGCCCCCCGGGTGCGCCACCGCGTCCTCCTCGTCTGCCCGAAGGACTTCTCGAACCTGCCCACCTCCTCCGCCGTCGACGTGCGCAAGCAGCGCGCCGTCACCGAGCGCCAGCTGGCCCGGCTGACCCGGATCGAGGACATCGCCGACGCGCTCCCGGAGGGCGTCTGCTTCTCCCCCGAGCTTCCGGCCGAGGAGCTGGCGACCGCCGTCGAGGCGGTTCCGGCGACGTACGCGCCCGACTGCCTGTCCGCCTGCGAGCTGGCCTTCCACTGCCGTGCCCGGTCCCGCGAGGCCGGTGCGGTGACCTCGCTCGGCCGCCCGGTGCGGGCCGAGCTGGGCGGTCTGTCGACGGTCGAGGAGGTGCTGGCGGCGGCCCGCGGGGAGGCCGGCGATCCGGACGACCCGGCGGTGGCGGCCCTGCGCAGGGCGGCACAGCTGCGGGCGGAGGCCCTCGCGTCGGCCGGTACGGGGACGAGCGGGGTGGCCGGATGTCGCTGATCACCACGCTCGCCCGGCTGGAGGCCGTGCGCACGGGCCGCGCCGAGCCCGCCGCCACCGTCCGGCACCGGCATCTGTCCGACCGCCCGCTGGTCTTCGTCCCGCTGACCACCGCCGGTGAGGCCGGTGCCCCGCTCGGCGCCCTGGTCGGCACCGACCGGGACGCGCCGCGGCTGCTGGTCGTGCCACAGCCCCGCGACCGCGACCTGCGCTTCGCCTTCCTGGCCGAACTGGCCGACATCGTGCTGCCGCACGTGGAGGCGTACGCCGACAGCGTCGAGGCCGCCGAGCGCACCGAGACCGACCCGGAGACGGGCAAGCGGATCAAGGTCGAGGTCGACCTGTGCGCCGACGCCGCGCAGCTGATCGTGCCCAGCCGCGCGGGCATCGACTTCGTACGGCTGCTGGGCCGGTCGATGCGGTTCCGGCGTACGGCGGAGGAGGACCCGGAGACACCGCACCCGGCCCCGCCGAGGGTGCCGCTGCTCGGCCGGTGGCTGACCCACTACGGCGAGCGGGCCCGGGTCCCCGGCTCCTCCCTCCTCCTCGCCATGACCGACCTGCTGGGCCGGCACTGGGCGACCGGGCAGTCCACGCTGGAGGACCAGCACCTGGGCGCGCTCCTCGCGTGGATCGCGCCGGGCGCCGAGGGGCCGACCGGCGCGGAGGCCGCGCGGCGGGCCGAGCTCGCCCGTGACGCCGACGGCCAGCTGCTGTGCCCGCCCGCGGGCCCGGCCACCGACCCGGCCTTCGACAACAGGCTGCTCGCCCCCGCCATCGAGCGCTACGACCGGGCCCGCACGGCGCTCGCCGCCGCCGAGGACGGTCTGGAGGCCGACGACCGGCTGGGCGCGCTCACCGCCGCCGAGCGGGAGATCCGCGCCCTGGTCGACAGCCGTACCCGACCCACCTGGGACGCGGTGTGGCGGGGACTGGACCTGCTGCGGGAGCTGCCCGCCGGCGCGCACGTCGAGGAGCGCTGGACCCGGGACCGCTGGTCGTTCACCTCGCACCGCGACCGCATCCTGGCCGGCGAGCCCCCGCAGCCGCGTCACGACGACGCGGTGACCGCGGCCAACAAGCTCGCCACGCGCGAGCGGGAGCAGGCACGGCTGGAGGCCCAGGAGGCGCTGGACGATCCGCTGGTGATGGCCGCGCGGCGGCTGGCCGGGGAGGCGTTCGCCGGGGAGGTCATCGATGTCGTGATGGCGTACAGCGAGAGCAAGCGGCCCAGTCCGCGTCCGCTGATCACGGTCCGTACGGACGACCGCCCCCAGCCGGCCGAGCGGGCCCGGGTCTTCCGGTCGCTGGACGGCAGGCCGCAGGCGGCGGAGTACGTCGCGCAGGAGGACGAGGGGGTCCTCGTGCTGCGCCTCGTGGACAAGATGGGCCGCGGCAGGGAACCCGAGGCCGGCTCGGTGCCCGAGAAGGGGGACCGGGTCTGCTTCACCCTGTTCGAGCACGAGCAGCGGGGCGGGGCCAAGCTGCCCGATCCGGACCGGACCCCGTGGACGCACGGCGGACCACCCGGTGAGACGGCCACCGTCGCGGAGGCGGCCGACGCCCAGACCGAGGAGGACGTGCTGTGACCGCCGAGGCCCCCGCCGCGCCCGCCGCCCCGGCCTTCGACCCGGGCACCGAGGCCGCCCGCGCCACCGCCGCGATCCTCCACGACACGCTGCACGGCACCGAGCGTGGTGTCGTCGTGGACTCCCCGCCCGGTGCCGGCAAGTCCACGCTCGTCGTGCGGGCGGCTCTGGAGCTGGCCGAGGCCGGCCGCCCGCTGATGGTCGTGGCGCAGACCAACGCCCAGGTCGACGACCTGGTCCTGCGCCTCGCCGAGAAGAACCCCGACCTGCCGGTGGGACGCCTGCACAGCAGTGACGCCGACCCGTACGACAAGGCGCTCGACGACCTGGCGAACGTACGCAAGTCGGCGAAGGCCGCCGATCTCGCCGGGCAGGCCGTCGTCCTGTCGACCGCCGCGAAGTGGGCGCACGTCACGGTGGACGAGCCGTGGCGGCACGCGATCGTCGACGAGGCGTACCAGATGCGCTCCGACTCGCTGCTGGCCGTGGCGGGGCTGTTCGAGCGGGCGCTGTTCGTGGGTGACCCGGGTCAGCTGGACCCGTTCGCGACGGTGGGCAGCGAGCAGTGGGCGGGCCTGGCGTACGACCCGTCGGCCTCCGCCGTGACGACGCTCCTGGCCCACAACCCGTCCCTGCCGCAGCACCGGCTGCCGGTGTCGTGGCGGCTCCCGGCGTCGGCGGCCCCGCTGGTGTCCGACGCCTTCTACCCGTACACGCCGTTCCGCAGCGGTACGGGCCACGGCGACCGGAGTCTGGCCTTCGCGGTGGCGTCGGACGGGTCCGGTCCGGACCGGGTGATCGACGAGGCCGCGCGGTCCGGCTGGGGTCTGCTGGAGCTGCCCGCGCGGCACACGCCGCGCACCGATCCGGAGGCGGTGCGGGCGGTGGCGGCGGTGGTCCGGCGGCTCCTCGACCGGGAGGGCGCGGCGACGTCCGAGCGCTCGTCCGCCCCGGTGCCGCTGAGCGCGGGCCGCGTGGCCGTCGGCACCGCGCACCGCGACCAGGCGGCGGCGGTGCGGGCCGCGCTGGCCGACCTCGGGGTGACCGAGGTGACCGTCGACACGGCCAACCGTCTGCAGGGCCGCGAGTACGACGTCACGGTCGTCCTGCACCCGCTCTCCGGCCGCCCCGACGCCACCGCGTTCCACCTGGAGACGGGCCGCCTGTGCGTCCTGGCCTCCCGGCACCGGCACGCGTGCATCGTGGTCTGCCGGGAGGGGGTGGGCGACCTGCTGGACGACTACCCGTCCACGGAGCCGGTCCAGCTCGGCACCCTGGTGAAGTTCCCGGACGGCTGGGAGGCGAACCACTCGGTACTGGCGCACCTGGCGGACCACCGGGTGGCCTGGCGGCCCTGACGCCCCGAACGGCCCCCGCACCCGGCCCGACAACGCACCCCGGCCCGCCGGACGGAGTCCGGCACGCCGCCGCAGGCGGCCCAAGGACACAGCCCGGACGGCTGGGAGGCGAACCACTCGGTACTGGCACACCTGGCGGAACACCGGGTGGCCTGGCGGCCCTGACGCCCGGGGCGGAATGGCGCCCGGCACCCCGGGCGGCCCCGGTACTCGCCCGACAACGCCCCGGTCCGCCGGACGGAGTCCGGCACGCCGCCGCAGGCGGCCCAAGGACACAGCCCGGACGGCTGGGAGGCGAACCACTCGGTACTGGCACACCTGGCGGAACACCGCGTGCCCTGGCGGCCCTGACGCCCCGAACGGCCCCCGCACCCGGCCCGCCGGACGGAGTCCGGTACTCGGCGCGACGACGCCCCCGCCGCCCGGGACGGAGCCCGTGGTCGAGGGTCGGTGTGCTCCGGAGGGTTGGTTTCCCTTAGGGCTAAGATTTCAGCACCGAACACATGCCGCGAGGGGAAGACATGGCTCAGGGCAGGGCCGCGAAGCGGCCGGACGCTGTGGCGGGGATCGTCGAGGACTGGGCGCGGGAGCGGCCCGAGCTGGACACGGCGCCGCTGGAGGTGCTGGCCCGGCTGCACCGCTCGTACCTCCAGTACCAGTCGCGGATGACCTCGCGGCTCGACGAGCACGGGCTCTCCGTCGCCGGGTTCGACGTGCTCACCGCGCTGCGCCGGGCGGGCGCCCCCTACCGGCTGACCGCCGGGCAGCTCGCGGACTCCGGGCTGATCTCCTCGGCGGGAGTGACACTGCGCCTGGACCGGCTGGAGAAGGACGGTCTGCTCGTGCGCGAGCGCGACGCCGGTGACCGGCGCGTGGTGTACTCGCGGCTCACCGAGGCCGGGCTGGCGAAGGTGGACGAGGTGTTCGCCGAGCACCTGGAGAACGAGCGCCGGATGCTCGGCGGGATCTCCCCCGCCGAGCGTCGTCAGCTGAGCCGTCTGCTGTCCAAGCTGGAGCGTTCCATCGTGGACTCCGACGACATCCCGGCTCAGCGCGCCGAGACGGGCTGAGCCTTCGACTGCCGCCCGGCCTGGGCCTGGTAGAGGCGACGCAGGCGGACCACGCCCAGGTCGTGCTGGTAGAGGTTCTCCCGCTGGTCGGCGTCCGCGGGCATGCTCTCCAGGATGACGCGGTCCTGCTCCAGGACCTCCCAGTGGCGGGCCTCGATGAGGGTCTTGTAGAGGAAGCGCCAGGTGTCGCGCTGCCAGTCGCTCACCCTGCGGTAGCGCCAGAAGAAGACGCCGGTGCGCCCGGCGTCCACCGGGCAGGCCATGCCGACGATGCCGAAGGGGCCCCCGGGGCCGGCCGACGGCGGGTAGGGGATGGACAGGTCCACCCAGTCGACCCCGGTGTGGCAGAGCTCGACCCAGTCGAAGTTGACGCCGCGCTGGTCGGTCTTCTCGAAGAAGTAGCCCCGTTCCGTCTCCCGGATGCGGAACTTGGCCGTCGTGTCCCCGGCGAACATGGTGTGCGACTCGGAGTGCAGGAACGCGCCGTGCATCGGGTCGAGGAGGTTCTCCATGGCGAACCGCCACGGCACCTCCCACTCGGCGTAGCAGAGGAAGGCGGAGATCTCCTCGTCGGCGAGCGGTCCGGGAAGGGTGAGCTCCACCGGGTCCGGGTGCTCCTCGTCACCGAAGTAGGCGAGGATCGCGCCGCCGACCTCGCGGACGGGCAGCGAGGTGACGAGGGTCTTGCCCTCCAGGTTGCAGCCGGGCAGGCCGGGCACCGAGGTGACCGTGCCGGTGCCGTCGACCTCGACGCCGTGGTACCAGCAGGCGACCCGGTCGCCCAGGTGCTTGCCGAGGGACAGGGGCGCCCCGCGGTGCGGGCAGCGGTCGGCGAGCATGGAGAGACCGCCGTCGGCCTTGCGGAAGAGCAGCCAGTTCTCGCCGAGGGCGGTCACCTTGCGCATGCCGCCGGGCTCGACGAAGTGGGACGGCACCACGGGGTGCCACTGGTTGCGCAGGCCGTGGGCGTAGATGTGGTCGGCGGTGTCGCGGGTGGAGAGGGTCATGTCAGGCTCCCAGGCGGTGCATCTCGGCGCGGAAGGACTCCTCGGTCCAGGGCTCTCCCGTGGGCGTGCGCAACTGGCGGGAGTTGAGGCCGTCGATCACGTCGGACAGGCCGTGGCCGTCCTTGGTGAAGATGTCCTCCAGGGTGCGCGCGAGCTTGGTCTCGTACGGGGTGGGCTCGTGGTCGCGGGTCTGGTGGGTTTCCAGGTAGGGCCAGGTCTCGGGCACGGGGTTCTCCACAGGGGGTCAGAGGTTCAGGACGAGGCGGTCCGAGGCGCAGCGCGAGACGCAGATCATCATCGTCTCGCCGGTGGCGCGTTCGGCGTCGCTGAGCAGGAAGTCGCGGTGGTCGGGCGTGCCCGCGAGGACGCGGGTCTCGCAGGAGCCGCAGATGCCGTCGCGGCAGGAGGAGGCGACGTCCAGCCCGGCGTTCTCGGCGGCCTCCAGGATGGAGGTGCCGGGGGCGACGTTCAGGGTCACCCCCGACGTCCGGCACTCCACCTCGAAGGCGCTGTCGTCGTCCTCCCGGGCCACCACCGGCGCGGCGAAGCGCTCGGTGCGCAGCCGCCCTTGCGGCGCCGCCTCCTCGACCGCCTTCAGCAGCGGCTCGGGGCCGCAGCAGTACACCAGCGCGTCGGCCGGCAGGTCCGCGAGGACACCCGGCACGTCGATGTGTCCCTGCTCGTCCTGCGGTACGAGGGTCACCTCGCCGCCGAGCGCCGCGAGTTCACCGCCGAACGCCATCGAGGCGCGGGTACGGCCGCCGTGGACCAGCCGGTACGGGACGCCGTCCCGCTCCGCGCGGCGGGCCATCGCCAGGATCGGCGTGATGCCGATGCCGCCCGCGAGGAAGACGTAGGAGGCGGCCGGTTCGAGGGCGAAGTGGTTGCGCGGCCCGGCCACCCGCACAGTCTGGCCGGGCCGCACCTTGGTGTGCACGTGGCGGGAACCGCCGCGTGACGCCGGCTCGTTGAGGATGCCGAGCCGGTACACACCCGTCTCCTCCGGGTCTCCGCACAGGCTGTACTGGCGGACGTGGCCGCCCACGTGCAGGTCCAGGTGGGCCCCGGGTGTCCAGGCGGGCAGCGGTTTGCCGTCCGGGTGGACCAGCTCGACGGAGAGGACTCCGTCCGCCTCCCAGGTCGTGCGGTGGACGAGGAGGTCCAGTTCCTGCTCTTCGGTGGCGCTCATGTCGGCGGTCCTCCCTACCGGGTGGGGATCTTGACGGGCGGGGTGAACGGGTTCTTCATCGGGCCGAGCGCGTCCAGGTCGACCTCGACGAGGGTCGGACCGTCGGAGGCGACGGCCGCGTCGATCACCTTCGCCGCCTCGCTCGCGTCGCCGATCCGCGCGTACGGGAGGGAGCAGGCGGCGGCGAGCCGGGCGAAGTCGGGGGTGAACAGGTCGACGCCGGAGCGGCGTTCGGTGTAGGTGGCCTGCATGTTGCGCAGCACGCCGTAGCCGCCGTCGTTGAAGACGATCAGGGTCAGCCGGGGCCGTTCCTGGGCGAGGGTGAGCAGTTCGCCGAGGTGGACGGCGAGCCCGCCGTCCCCGGCGATGACCACGGTGGGCTCGCCGGGGCGGGCGAGGGCCGCGCCGAGGCCCATGCCGAGGCCCTGGCCGATGCCGCCGCCGCGCGGGAAGACGTTGGCCCGCGGGTCGTGGAGGGGCAGCAGGCGGTTGCCCCAGGACGAGGACGGGATGGTCACGTCCCGGGCGACGACGGCGCCCCGCGGCAGGGCGGCGGCGAGGGCGTCGCAGATCGCGGCCTGCGGTCCGATGCCGTCGTGCAGGGCCGCCCGCACCTCCTCGCGCACCCGGCGGACGCGTGCCGTCCAGTCGGCGTCGGCCCGTACGGCGGCCTCGGTGAGGTCCGGCAGGACGGCCGCCGCGTCGCCGTGGAGGGCGTGCGGCGCGGGGTACACCCGGCCGAGGGCGGCGGCGTCGAGGTCGATCTGGATGTGCGCCTCGGGGAGCCGGAGCGCGTAGTCGGCGGTCTCGTTGGAGCGGAAGTGGGTGCCGACGGTGACGAGGACGTCCGCGTCGGCGAGCAGGGCGCGGGCGGCGGGCGTGGTGGCGAAGTTGCCGACGACCTGGTCGTGGTCCTCGGGTACGGAGCCCCGCCCGGAGTTGGTGGTGAGCAGACCGGCGCCGGTCGTCTCCAGCAGAGCGAGGAGCTGGTCGCGGGCGGTGTTCGCGCCGCCGCCGGCCCAGATCAGCGGGCGCCGGGCGGACGCGAGCAGGTCACGGGCCGCGGCCAGCCGGGACGGGTCGGGCACCGGCGCGCCGGCGACCGGGGTGCTCCGCCCGTCGTCCTCCTGGACCGCGTACTGGAGGTCGATCGGCCACTCCACGCTCGCCGGCCCGCCCGGCGCGGTGAGCGCGGCGGCGGTCGCGTCGCGCAGGACGCGGCCCGCGTCCCGGGCGGAGGTGACGGTCGCGGCGTGCTTGGACACCGCGGTGAGCATGCCGAGCTGGTCCTTGGTCTCGTGGATGAAGCCGCGCCCGCTGCCGAGGTGGGCCGACTCGACCTGGCCCGTGACGTGCAGCACCGCCGTGCCCGAGGCCAGCGCCTCGATCAGGGACCCGGCCGCGTTGCCCGCGCCGGTGCCGGTCGAGGTGAGCGCGCAGCCGATCGTGCCGCGGGCCCGGCCGTACGCGTCGGCGGCGTTGACGGCGCTCGCCTCGTGCCGCACCGGTACGAACCGCAGCTCCGGGTCGGCCTCGACGGCCTCCACCAGCGGCAGGTTGTGCACGGACACGATGCCGAACACGGTGTCGACGCCGATGGACTTGAGGTGGGCGGCCAGGAGTCCGCCACCGTGGTCGTAACGCATGCGAACTCCTCAGAGGATGCCGCGGCCGACTCCGCCGCAGACGTCGATGCTGGTTCCGGTGATGTACGAGGCGCGCGGGGACAGCAGCGAGACGATCGCGTAGGCGACCTCCTCGGCGCGGCCGAGCCGTCCCAGCGCGATGCCCCGGTCCGCGGCGATCTCCGCCTGCCACTCCTCGTAGGTGAGCCCGCTGCCGGCCGCGGCGTGGCGGCGGGTCCACTGGCCGGTGTCGACGAGGCCGAGGCAGACGGAGTTGACGCGGATGCCCTCGGGGGCGAGTTCGCGGGCGAGGGAGGTGGAGAGGTTGAGGATGCCGGCGCGGGCGGCGCTGGTGGTGATCAGCCGGGTCTCCGGCTGCTTGGCGAGGACGGCGTTGACGTTGACGATGGCGGCGGCGTCGGAGGAGCGGAGGCGGCCGCGGGCGGCGGCGAGGGGGTTGAGGACGCCCGCGAACTTCAGCTCCAGCTCGTCGCGCCAGTCGTCCCCGGTCGTCTCGTCGAGGGTCTTCATCCGGGACTGGCCGGCGTTGTTGACGAGTCCGTCGAGGCGTCCGCCGAGGCGGGCGGCGGCGCGCTCGGTGAAGTCCCTTACGGCGTCGGCGTCCCGGACGTCGCAGACGCCGGTGTACAGCCGGTCCGCGTCGGCGCCGAGGGCCGCCGCGGCCTTGGCGAGCCGGTCGGCGTCGCGCCCGCAGGTGGCGACGCGGGCGCCTTCCGCCAGCAGGGCCCGGACCGTGGCCAGGCCGACGCCGGAGCTGCCGCCGGTGACCAGGACGGTGCGGTCGGCGAGGCCGAGATCCATGGGTACTCCTTGGGGAGGGGCGAGGGGCGCGTGTCCGTGAGGCAGGGGTGGGTCAGTGCATGGTGAAGCCGCCGTTGACGGCGACGACCTGTCCGGTCAGGTAGCGGGACTCCTCGCCGAGCAGGTAGGAGACGAGCCCCACCAGGTCGTCGGGGGTCTGCGGCCGGGGGATCGCGCGGTTCGCCGCGTACAAGGCGTGCCGCTCGGCCGGTACGGTCTCGGTCGCCTCGACCTCGGTGAGGCCCGGCGCCACCGCGTTCACGGTGATGCCGCGCCCGCCCAGTTCGCGGGCCATCGCCCGGGTCAGGGCGACGACCGCGCCCTTGGAGGCGATGTAGTGGGCGAGCCGCGGGGAGCCGTAGAGCGCCGCGTCGGAGGCGATGTTGACGATGCGTCCGGGGGCGGACATCAGCGGCAGCAAGTGCTTGGCGACGAGCCAGGGGCCGCGGGCGTTGACGGTCATCAGCCGGTCCCAGGCCTCGACGTCGATGTCCTGGAACTCCCGGCCGCCCACGCCGTTGGCGAGCGCCGCGTTGTTGACCAGGCCGTACACGGGACCGGCGGGGGCGAGGCGGGCGGCCAGTGCCTCGACCGAGGCCGGGTCGGCGACGTCCAGCGGCCGGAACTCCGCCGCGCCGCCCGCCGCGCGGATCGCCGCCGCCGTACGGGAGCCCCACTCCTCGTTCAGCTCGGCGACGACGACCCGGTACCCGTCGGCCGCCGCCCGGCGGGCCATGGCCTCCCCCAGGCCACGGCCCGCGCCGGTCACGACGACCGTAGGGCGCCCGGTGGCCGGGTCAGTCACGGGTGACGCCGTACAGCGGGGAGTACTCGGGGTACGTCGGCACCTGCGGCTTCCGCGTGCCGATGATCACGCAGAACAGTGCGTCGGTGTCGCCCTCGTTCTTCAGGGAGCGGGTCACCCCGGCCGGCACCACGATCATGTCGCGGTAGCCGAGGGTGCGGTACTCGGTCTCGTCGGGACCGCGGTGGATGCCGACGCGGACCTCGCCCTCCAGGACGAAGAAGGCCTCCTCCACGTCGTGGTGGGTGTGGGCGGGGCCCTCGGCGCCGGGCGGCAGCAGCATGTTGGAGAAGGTGAAGCCGCCGGAGGGCAGGATGCGGCCGTCGTTCTCGTGGTTGCCGGTGGCGCCGGAGCCGACGTAGCGGATCTGCGCCCGCTTGTACTGCGGGCCGGCCTTCTCCTGGAAGGACAGGGTGCCCCAGTCCGGCTCGCGGGACGCCTTGGAGGCGATCAGGGAGTCGGTGTACTTGGCGAGGTCCCCGCCGTTGTCGTAGTCGGTGGTGGTCAGCGGCATGGTGGTCAGCCCTTCGTGGTGCGGGTGTCGGTGACGATGTGCAGGTGCGAGAGCAGCCAGGCGTTGAAGTGCTCGGGCTGTTCCTGGTTGGCCAGGTGACCGGCGTCCTTGACGATCACGTAGGCGGTCCGGTGCAGACCACCGGCCAGGACCTGTGAGGCGTCGGGGCCGGTGATCCGGTCCTTCTCCCCGCACAGGACGAGGGTGGGCGCGGTGACGTGGGCGAGTTCGCCGCGCAGGTCGGTGCGGGCCATGGACTCGGCCGCCGACGCGTAACCGGGCGGCCGGACCGCGTCGGCCATGGTGTCGACGACGCGTCGCACCAGCTCGGGCGGCGCGTCCTCGGACACGAGACGGGGACCGCGCTTCTCCGCGAAGGCCCGCGGTCCCAGGCTCTCCAGTTCCGGGACCCGGGCGCGCATCGCGGCGGCCTTCTCGGGGCTGGTGCCGGAGCCGGGGGTGGAGTCGGCGACGGTGAGGGAGGCGACGAGGTCCGGGTGCCGGGTGGCGAGCCGCAGGGCGATCACGCCGCCCCAGGAGACGCCGACGACGTGGGCCTCGGCGCCGCGGGCGCGGATGACGGCGGCGGCGGTGTCCGCGTAGTCGTCGAGGGTGAGTCCGCCGTCCGGGTCGGCCGACCTGCCGTACCCGGGCGCGTCCCAGGCCACCATGCGGTGTCCGGCGGCGAGCGCCTCGGTCTGCGGGGCGAAGGCGGCGGAGGAGGAGCCGATGCCGTGCAGGCACAGCACCAGCGGCCCTTCGCGGCCGGCTTCCTCCAGGTGCAGTCCGGCGGGGTCGTGGGCGGTCACAGGATCTGCCCCCGGCGTCCGGCCAGGGCCGCGAGCGAGCGCAGCACGGCGTAGGGGACGACCTGGCTGGTGGCCGGGTTGGCGGGGTCCGGGACGTGGCGCACCTCGAAGCGGTACGCGCCCTGCGGTCCGCTCGCCTCGACGACGTGCGAGGTGTGCGAGGCCGCCGGGTCGGCGACGACGCGCACCCGCACCGCGTCGAGGTCCCCCACGGCGAGCGCCACCGAGGCGGCGACGTTGGTGGACTTGGGGAACTTGACCGGCACGTCGCGCGCGGTGCCCCGCATGACCTCCACGGGCGTGGTCGTGGACCGCATCCGGGCGAGCGTCTCCTCGTCCATCCAGGGCTGTTCCAGGGTGGACGGCAGCTTGGTGGTGGTCAGCGTGACCTCGCCGAGCGGTCCCATGGCGCGGACGGCCTGGAGCAGGTCGAGGCCGCCGACCGCGCCGCCGGTGAAGTACACCCGGCCGGGCCCGGCGGCGAGGAGGCGCTTGGACAGCTCGTCGTCGGTCAGCGCTCCGGTGGACGCCACCAGCAGGTCCGTGCCGGACGCGAGGATCGTCTCGCCCCATTCCCGTACGACGCCCTGCCCGGCGGCCTCGACGATCAGGTCGCAGGAGGCGAGGGCCTGCTCCACGGTGAGCTGGGGGGCGGGGACCGCGTCGCCGAGCGGCCGGTTGTCGACGATGCCGACCAGCTCGGCCCCCGGCACCTCGCCGGCGGCGAGCGCGCCGCCGACGATCCGGCCGATGGCGCCCCAGCCGATGAGGCCGACCTTGCGCGTGCCGCCGTTCATGCCGCTGCTCCTTCGGTGCCGGTTCGGGTACCGGTCTCGGTGCCGGTTCGAGCGCCGGTCTCGGTGCCGGCGGGGGCGTCCGCGGCGGCGCCCGCGGGTGCGTCCACGGGCGGGATGACGGGGCTGCCGTCGGGCGTGCCGGCCATGTGGGCGCGGATCCGCTTCGACGGCGGGCCCGCGGTCCCCCACAGGTCGGACAGCTCGGGGGTGCGCCGCCACACCTTGCAGATCCAGCTGTCCTCGACGACCTGGGCGACCTCGGTCGTGTACTCGCACACCAGGCCGGTGGGGTCGGTGAAGTAGGAGAAGGTGTTGTTGCCGGGCCCGTGCCGGCCGGGACCCCACTCGGGGGTGATCCCGTGGTGCCGGAGCCGGCCGAGGCCGCGCATGAAGTGGTCGATCGAGGTCATCTCGTAGGCCACGTGGTTCAGGGAGACCCACGGGGCCTGGTTGAAGGCGACGCAGTGGTGGTCGGAGCCGCAGCGCAGGAAGGCCATCTGGTGCTCGGACCAGTCCGAGACGCGCATGCCGAGCACCTCGCGGTAGAAGGCGACGGAGGCGTCGATGTCGGGGGTGTTGAGGACGGCGTGGGTGACGCCCACGGGCAGCGACGCGTCCCGGCTCCGCTCGGTGACCGCCCAGGTGTCGGCGGACAGTTCGATCAGCCGCCCGTCGAGGTCGTGGAAGCGCAGGCCGTAGCCACCGCCGACCTGGTCGAGGGGGCCGGGTTCGGTGACGAGGGCGATGCCCCGCGCCCGGAGCCGGCGGGCGGCCTCGTCGACCTCGGCGGGGGTGCCGAGCGCGAAGACCAGGCGTCCGAGGCCGATCGTGTCGGAGCGGGTCAGGCGCAGGGCGTGGTGCTCCTCGCCGGTGCCGCGCAGCCAGCTCGCGCTGTGCTCGGCCTCGACGACCTGGAGGCCCCACACCTCCTCGTAGAAGTCGACGGCGTCGGCGTAGTGCGGGGTGAGCAGCTCGACCGAGCGCAGGGCGCGCAGCCGGCCGATCGGGGGGTGGGTCATGGCGGAGTCTCCAAGGGGGGTCGGTCAGTTGGCCCAGGGCAGGGGCGTGGAGTCGGTGCCCCAGTACAGGGACTTCTGCCGCTGGTAGGCGCGGATCAGGTCGCGGCCCTTCTCGGTGCCGAGCCCGGATTCCTTCATCCCGCCGAAGGGGGTGGAGATCGAGAACTGCTTGTAGGTGTTGATCCAGACGGTGCCCGCCTCGATCCGTCGCCCGAGCCGCCAGGCTGCCCGCGCGTCCCGGGTCCAGATGCCGCAGGCGAGTCCGTACACGGAGTCGTTGGCCTGCGCGACGAGTTCGTCCTCGTCGTCGTACGGCAGGGCGACGAGCACCGGGCCGAAGATCTCCTCCTGGCAGACGCGGGCCGAGTTCGGCAGGGAGTCGATGACGGTCGGCAGGTAGTAGGCGCCCTTCGCGTACCGCTCCCCCTCCGGCGCGGCCCCGCCGCACAGCACCCGGCCGCCCTCCCGCCGGGCGAGTTCGACGGCCTCGGCGACGGCGTCGCGGTGCGCGTGGTGCACGAGCGGCGCGACCTGGGTGTCGGGGGCCGTGCCCGGTCCGACCCGCAGCTTCCGCACCCGCTCGACCAGTTCGCCGACGAACGTGTCGTAGAGCGAGGCGTGGACGAAGAGCCGCGATCCGGCGATGCAGGACTGGCCGCTGGAGGAGAAGACGCCGTACATCACGCCTGCCAGGGCCTGTTCGACGTCGGCGTCCGCGCGCACGATCGTCGGCGACTTCCCGCCGAGTTCGAGGGAGGCGGGGACGAGCTTGTCGGCGGCCGCGCGGGCGATGGAGCGCCCGGTGGTGGTGCCGCCCGTGAAGCCGATCCGGCCGACGAGCGGGTGCCTGACGATCGCGTCGCCCACGATGCGGCCCTTGCCCGGCAGGACGGACAGCAGCGCGGCCGGCAGCCGTTCCTCGGTGAGGACCTGGTGGACCAGGCGCCCGAAGGCGAGGGAGACCAGCGGCGTCCACTCGGCGGGCTTGAGCAGGACCGCGTTGCCGCCGCCCAGCGCGGGCGCAACCTTCTGCGCGTCGGAGGCGATCGGCGAGTTCCAGGGGTTGATCGCGCCGACGACGCCGATCGGTTCGTACGTGCTCATCGTGACGTACGGGCCGCGCGAGGGGGTGAGCGCGTCCTCGGCCGTCTCCAGGGCCGCGGCCGTGTACCGGAAGGTGCCGGCGGCGCTCAGCGCGAGGGCGCGGGTCTCGCCGAGGGTCTTGCCGGTGTCGGCGGTCTGCAGCTCGGCGAGCCGGCCGGCGTGCTCCTCGATCAGGTCGCCGATCCGGTACAGGACGCGGGCCCGCCGGTGGGGCGCGAGGTCGCGCCACTTTGGTGCGGCGGCCGCCGCGGCGGCGGCGTGCGCGGCCTCGTCCACCTCGTCGGCCGAAGCGGCGTGGACGGTGGTGAGGACGCTGCCGTCGGCCGGGTCCACGGTGTGGACCGGCAGGCCGCCGCCACGTCGCCAGTGCCCCCCGATGAGGATCTCGTCGGCTGGGATGCGCGCCATGGTGGCCTCCGGGAAGGGACGGTGCGGGAACTCGCGGCACGGCGGCGGCGTTGCCGACCCGCTGTGTCTAAGTGCTCGAAATCTAAGGGCTTAACTATTTCGACCGCAAGGGACCCGGAGCGATGAATTTTTCGCGACGTCAGGAGTAAGGCTTGCCTAACCTCGGCGGACTACCGGTAGAACTTAAGCCCTGAGACATTCAGCGCCTACATAAGTGGGGCGGCGGCAACGTCCGCACGGCCCGCTCGTCTCGTCCTCGCCAGACCTCTCCAGCCCTCATCGCCTCACGCCGCCCGGCACGCGGTCGCTCCGCCGTGCCGTGCGGCCCGAACCCTCCCCTGCGGGATCGCACGCTCCCCGCCCTACGGGATCCGGAGACCACCTTCATGACGATCGACGCAGCCCGTGCTGCCGAAGGCCGAAAGGGCGACTCGGCCGCGCTCGCAGCCGCCATCGGCGCCCGTTTCGAACGCCTGCCCCTGTGCCGCTGGCAGGTGATGGTCCGGCTCGTCGTCGGCGCCGTCACCTTCTTCGAGGCGTTCGACCAGCTCCTGATCGCCTACGCGCTGCCGGACCTGCGCGACGAGTGGAGCCTCGGCACATCGCAGGTCACCGCCCTGATGACCGTCGGCTCGATCGGCATGCTGATCGGCGCGCTGGCCTCGGGCAGACTCGCCGACCGGATCGGCCGGGTGAAGGTCATCGCCGGCTGCATCGCGCTGTCCGGCGTCTGCAACCTGGCCCTGACCCTGTGCACCTCCCCCGAGCCCTTCATGGCCATCCGCTTCGTCCAGGGCATGGCCATCGGCGGCGAGGTGCCGATCGCGGCCACCTTCATCGCGGAGATCACCCGCGCCCACCAGCGCGGCCGCTTCGTCCTCCTGTACGAACTGGTCTTCCCGGCCGGTCTGACCGCGGGCGCGCTCCTGGCCGCCTGGCTGGTACCGGTGCTCGGCTGGCGCTGGGTGTTCGCCCTGGCCGCGATTCCCGGCCTGCTCTGCTTCGCCCTCGCCCGCTGGGTGCCGGAGTCACCGCGCTGGCTCGCCGACCACGGCCGGCACGAGGATGCGCTGGCGACGATGGCCTCGATCGAGGAGAAGGTGGAGAAGATCACCGGGACGCCGCTGCCCGAGCCCGCCCCGGCGCGGCCGGCCCCGCCCGCACCGGCCAGGAGCGGCCTGCGTGAACTGCTGAGCGGCCGGTACGGCAAGCGCACCCTCGTCATCGGCCTCCTGTGGTTCACCGGCTACTTCGCCAACTACGGCATCACGTCCTGGCTGCCGACCATCTACGAGGACCACTTCGACCTCGACCTCTCCACGGCGCTCCTCTACTCGACGGTGACGAGCTGCGCGGGACTGGTCGGCTGTCTGGTCGTCGCCCTCACCGTCGACCGGGTCGGCCGCCGCAACACGGTGATCTGGTGCATGGCGGCGGCCGCGCTCTGCCTGCTGCTCCTGGGCCTGGCGGGCGGCGACTCGGCGACGGGCATCCTGGCCTGGACGTCCCTGGCCGCGGTCTTCCTCTTCGGCTCCAACATCTGCCTCTACCTCTACACACCGGAGCTCTTCCCCACCCGGATCAGGGCACTGGGCTCCAGCGTGGGCGGCGCGATGAACCGCCTGGGCATCATCCTCGGCCCGATCGTCGTGGGCGCCATCTACGCCGGGGGCGCCATGGGCACGGTGTTCGTGACCCTGGCGGCGGTCGCCCTCGCCGGCTCGCTCACGGCGGCGGCCTGGGCGGAGGAGACGACCGGACGCACGCTGGAGGAGGTCGCCCCGTAATACATGACGGAGGGTGTCATGAAGCGGCGCGAGGCTGACACCGGCGGCCACCACCGGCCCGCCGGAAGGAGCCCGAACCATGTCCGCACCCAATCTCTTCCTCGTCTACGTCAGCGACGTGGAGCGCGCGACCGCGTTCTACGCCGACCTCTTCGAGATCGAGCCCGTCATGACCACCCCCCGGTACGTGCCGTTCGAGGTCGCGCCCGGTGTGCTCTTCGCGGTCTGGGGCGGCCGGGCCGACCTGGTCACCCCGCGGACGCCGCGCACCTCGGAGGTCGGCCTGATGGTCCCCGGCTCCGCGGCGGCCGTCGACGACCTCCACGCCGCGTGGGTCGCCAAGGGCGTCACCGTGGTCGAGGCCCCGCACGACGAGGTCTTCGGCCGCACCTTCGTCGCCGCGGACCCGGACGGCAACCTCATCCGGGTCTCCCCCGTCGACTAGCCGCCCCTCACGCCGGGCGCCTCTCGCCCCGGGGCGCGGACCCCCAGCTCGCACCAGACGTACTTGCCCCGGTTGCCCTCCCGGGCCGGCGGCTGCCACCCCCACACATCGGCACAGGCCCGCACCATGGCCAACCCCCGCCCGTCCTCCCGGTCCAGGGCACGCTCGAACGGCTGCGGCGGCTCGGGCGGCGACGGGTCGGCGTCCCACGCCCCGACCCGCAGCACGCCCGCCGCCCAGCGCACCCGCAGGGCGGCGGGCCCCTTGGTGTGCCGCACGGCATGGCCCACCAACTCCGCCGCCAGCAACTCGGCGACGTCGGGCGTCTTTCGAACGCTCTTCCGTAGAGTGGAAGCGGTCTCGCTCGCGCCCGAGCGTTCGCGGGACTTCCTCCACAGGCCGGCGAAGGAACTGTGAGGTATCCGGTGACCACCCCCGACAGCTGGCGGAAGTCCTCCTACTCCGGCGGCGGTGAGGGCAACGCCTGCGTAGAGGTCGCCCCCGGCCACCCCCGCACCGCCGTCCGCGACTCCAAGGCGCCCACCCGAGCCGTGCTCACCTTCCCCGCCCCCGCCTTCGCCGCCTTCCTCCGCACCCTGCGGACCCCCGCCGGGGAATAACCGGAGGCCCCCTCCTGTTACGTCGCGCAGCGAACCGCGAACGTCGTCACACCACACAGGAGGCACCTCACCATGGCCGCAGACGCCGCAGAGGAGATCCGGGGCCCCGCCCACGGCACCGCACCCGTCCCCCTCTCCGTACTGGACCTGGTGACCGTCGGCGCCGGCCGTACCGCCACCGACGCCCTGCGCACCAGCGTGGACATCGCGCGCCTCGCGGAGCACCGCGGCTTCCACCGGTACTGGGTCGCCGAGCACCACTCGATGCCCGGCGTCGCCTCCTCCTCACCCGCGGTGATCCTCGCCCACCTGGCGGCCCACACCGACCGCATCCGCCTCGGCTCGGGCGGCGTCATGCTGCCGAACCACGCGCCCCTGGTCATCGCGGAGCAGTTCGGCACGCTCGAGGCGATGGCCCCCGGCCGCGTCGACCTCGGCCTCGGCCGCGCCCCCGGCACCGACGGGGCCACCGCGGCCGCCCTGCGCCGCACCGACCGGCTGAACGAGGGCGCCGACGACTTCCCGCAGCAGCTCGCCGAGCTGATCCGGTTCCTGGACGACGACTTCCCGGACGGGCACCCCTACCGCCGTATCCACGCCGTACCGGGCCCCGTGCAGGCCACGTCCCCCGGGGGCGTCCAGTCGGCCCACCGGCCGCCGGTCTGGCTGCTCGGCTCCTCCGGCTTCAGCGCCCGGCTGGCCGGCACCCTGGGGCTGCCGTTCGCCTTCGCGCACCACTTCTCGGCGCAGAACACCGTCCCGGCGCTGGACCTGTACCGGGAGTCCTTCCGGCCGTCCGCCGTCCTCGACGCGCCCTACGCCCTCATCGGCGTCTCCGCGCTCGCGACCGACGACGAGAAGGAGGCCCGCCGGCAGGTGCTGGCCGCCGCGCTGAACATGGTCCGGCTGCGCACCGGGCGCCCCGGGCTGGTGCCGACGCCCGAGGAGGCGGAGGCGTACGACTTCAGCCCGATGGAGGAGGAGTTCGTGCGGTCCTGGAACGCCAACGTCATCCATGGGACCGCCGACGAGGTGCGGTCCGGCCTGGACGACCTCCAGAAGCGCACCGGCGCCGACGAGCTGATGCTGACCGCCAACGCCCACGGCGGCGACGTGCGCCTGCGCTCCTACGAGCTGATCGCCGACGCCTACGGTCTGCCGACGCCGGCCTGAACCCCGGCCGTTCCGGGCCCGGCGGAGCCCAGCAGCGCGGAGATACGATCCGGCGCCACCGGTCGGGAGTACAGCCACCCCTGACCGGTGTCGCAGCCGATGCGGCGCAGGCGGGTCGCCTGGTCGGAGGTCTCCACGCACTCGGCGGTGACGGTGAGGCCGAGCCGGTGGGCGAGCTGGACCATCGCCTCGACGATCACCTCGTCCGCCGGATTGGCCGCGGTCGCGTCCACGCCGGGGCCCTGCACCCCGGCGCCCTCGGCCCCGTCGTACTGGAACCCCCGCACGAAGGCGCCGTCCAGTTTCAGGACCGACACCGGCAGCCGGCTGAGGTAGGCGAGGTTGGAGTACCCCGTGCCGAAGTCGTCGATGGCGATGTGGACGCCCATGTCGCTGAGCGCCTTGAGGACCTGGAGGGGGCGGCCCGCCGACCCCATCACCGCGGACTCGGTCAGCTCCAGCTGGAGCAGGTGGGGGGCCAGGCCCGTCTCCTCCAGGGTCGCCGCCACGTCCGCCACCAGGTCGGAGTCCCAGACCTGGCGGACCGCCACGTTGACGCTGACGAAGATCGGCGGGTCGTCCGGGTGGGCCAGCTGCCAGCGGCGGGCCTGGTGGCAGGCGGTGCGCAGGATCCAGCGGCCCAGGGGAACGATCGAGCCGTCCTCCTCCGCCAGTGCGATGAACCGATTCGGCGCCAGTACGCCGAACTGAGGATGATTCCAGCGGATGAGCGCCTCGACACCCCGCACCCGGCCGTCCTCCATGCCGACCAGCGGCTGGTACTCGAGGGCGAACTCACCGCGTTCGATGGCGGGGCGGAGCGTGGCGGCGAGGGCCTGGCGGGTCATGCGGCTGGCGTTGCGCTCGGGGTCGAAGAGCGTCCAGCGGGCCCGGCCGTCGGCCTTGGCCCAGTACAGGGTCGTGTCGGCGGCCTGCATCAGGGCGGTGGGCGTGGTGCCGGCCGTGTGGCGTTCCACGACGCCGACCGACGCGGTGACCGAGAGGCGCCGGTCGGAGACCTCGAAGGGCGCCTGGAGGGCCGCGAGGACCGACTCGGCCAGGTCGGCGAGCTGGTCGGTGCCCGTGGAGTCCTCCACCAGCAGAGCGAACTCGTCACCGCCCAGCCGGGCCACCAGCGGGGCGCCGGAGCGGGCGTGCGCTGACTCCTCGGCGCAGCGGGTGAGGCGTTCGGCGACGGCGGCCAGCAGCCGGTCGCCGACGCGGTGGCCGAGCGTGTCGTTGACGGCCTTGAAGCCGTCCAGGTCCAGGTAGCACACGCCGATCCGGCCGGTGCCGCCGTGTTCGTACGACTCCGCCTCCAGCGCGGCCGTCAGGCGCTCGAAGAACAGGGCGCGGTTGGGCAGCCGGGTCACCGGGTCGTGCATCTGGAGGTGGCGCAGCCGGGCCTGGAGCTCGCGCCGGGCGCTGATGTCGGCGACCGACAGCAGCAGGCCCGGCGCACCCCCGGGTCCGGCCAGCGGTTCGACCGTCACCTGCGCCCACAGGGAGCGTCCGTCGGCCCCCTTCAGGCGCCGGGTGCAGCGCAGTCGGGGCCGGTGTCCGCGCAGCACCTCGCGGTACGCCTGCCAGGTGCCGGCGTCGGAGGCGAGGTCGACGAGGTCGGCCGCCGCACGGCCGGCCAGCGCGGCCGGGTCGGTGCCGAGCAGGGTGCCCAGCGTGTCGTTGGCGCTGACGACCAGGCCCTCGGCGTCGACGACGGCCATGGCCAGGGGAGCCGCCGTGAACGCCGAACGATAGGCGGAGGGCTCCGCGCACGGCGCACGAGGAGCCAGGTCTTCATCACTGTCCGTGATGGCCGACCGGCCGAGGTCTGCCACGGGCGCCGGCCCTTCGGAGGTTCCGTTCACCGCTCGCTCCCGCAGTGCCTCGATCTCTGTTCGTGCTCTGTTCGTGCAGGAAAGTGTGCCGATCATAGAGGCTGCCACGGGGCCCTTCCAGCCGCCGCCCCACCTTCGCGACCGTCCGACCCCCCTGCCAGATCGTTTCTGCTCACACCTGGACGGGTTCTTCATGCCTCCGACCAGTTGTGACGTTCTGTAAGTGACTCGGGGGTGTCGGTCCGGCGACTTCCGGCAGATTTCCGGGCGGCTCACCCATCCGGTGCAGGCGAACAGGTCGTAGTACGACAATCATGCACAAGCTGGGTGCGGTGTCCCGTCGACCGCGCCCGGAGGTTCATGTGCCGCGCCAGCTCCCCCTGAGGCGACTTCCCCGGGAGGCCCTCGAGGCGCTCGGCGCGGGCCGCCGGGCGGCGGGGCCCCGGACACGGCTGCGCAGTACGGCGGCGGTCTGCACGACGATGTCCGCGCTCGCCGCGACCTCCCTGATCACGGCCCCCTCGGTCGCCGAGCCCTTCTCCCCCGAGCCCTGCGCGCTCCAGCGCACCGAGGTGCACCACTCCGAGGGCGTGGACACCTGGAACGCCGCCTATCCGCGGCCGTCCCGCGCGCTGGACGCGGTGATGGTGTTCCTGTCCTTCCCCGACTCCCAGCCGCTGACGGCGCCGGCCGAACTGGTCACCGACCACTTCCCGGCCACCACCCGCTTCTTCCAGCACGCCTCCTACGGCAGGTTCACGCTGCGACCGCATCCGCTGCGCGACTGGATCCCGATGCCGCGCCCGTCGACGGCGTACGACATACGGCGCGACTGGAGCCCGCGGCACCGGGCCGCCTACCTGCGCGACGCGATGGCGGCGGCCGACCGGCACGTCGACTTCTCCCGCTACGACATCGTCTACTTCGTGGCCGACCCGGACGCGCCCGGTGTGGACTCCGACGCCACGAAGGTGGTCAACCTGGACACCCCGATGCGGGCCGACGGCACCGACATCAGGCGGATGGTCACGGTCTTCGAGAACCATCCGCCGGACCGGCTGGTCCTGGCCCACGAGACGGGCCACGTCTTCGACCTGCCCGACCTGTACCACCGGCCGGACGACGGCGAGGGCGACTGGGACACCCACGTCGGCGACTGGGACCTCATGGGCAGCCAGTTCGGGCTCGCCCCCGATCTCTTCGGCTGGCACAAGTGGAAGCTGGGCTGGCTGGAGCCCCGGCAGGTGGCCTGCGTGCGGGGCAGCGGGCCGACCCGGCTGACGCTGGAGCCGCTGGGGGCGGGACCGGGCGTGGCGGTGGCGGGGGCCGCCGGGGCGCCGGCCTTCGGACTCGGCCGGGGCACCAAACTGGCGGTGGTGCGGACCGGGGCGGACAGCGCGCTCGCCTTCGAGGCGCGGGGACCGGTCGGCAACGACGCCGCCGCGTGCCGGGCGGGGGTGCTGGTCTACCGGGTACG
The DNA here is from genome assembly GCF_001267885.1 of Streptomyces ambofaciens ATCC 23877. NCBI lineage: Bacteria > Bacillati > Actinomycetota > Actinomycetes > Kitasatosporales > Streptomycetaceae > Streptomyces > Streptomyces ambofaciens. The sequence continues at coordinate 3,034,928 of NZ_CP012382.1, forward strand.
CAGCGGGGCGGAGTCCGGCAACGGGCCGATCCAGGTGATCGACGCCCACCCGGACACCGAGGCCTGCTGGGAGGACTCGGTCTACCCGCCGCTGGCCGACGCCCCGGTGGCCCTCGGCGAGAGCTTCACGGTGCCGGGCGAGGGCGTACGGGTGGAGGTGGAGGGGCGGACGGTGTCGGGGGCGTGGACGGTGCAGGTCACGCCGGGGTAGCCGGGCCCTCACGGGCATCCCGGGCGCGCGCCCGGGCACGTCCCGGGCACGTCCCGGGCGCGCGAGAAGGCCCCTCGCCGGAGCGAGGGGCCTTCTCGTTGTCTGTGCGCCGCCAGGGACTCGAACCCCGGACCCGCTGATTAAGAGTCAGCTGCTCTAACCAACTGAGCTAGCGGCGCCTGCTGACGTCGTAGACCTTAGCACCCTGGTCGGCGGAGGGAAAAATCGAAATACGCACGGCGGCGCGGGCCGCCCGCACGGCCGCCCAGAGCAGGATCTCGGGGCCCGGCAGCCACGGCTGCCGGGTGTCCGGAGCCACCAGCCAGCGGGAACCGGACCGGGCGGGCGGGCCCGCCGGAGCCGGGACGGTCACCGCGTCCCCGGCGCCGTGGCACAGCAGCGGCGGCACCGCACCCGCACGTCCGCCCGGCCGGCCCCGGGCGCCCCACTCCTCCCACCCCAGCAGCGACGGCAGCCGCTGGGCCGTACCCGGCGCGGCGAACAGCAGCATCCGGCCCCGGAACTCCGCGACCGGGCCGGAACCCGGGCCCTCGTCCCACATCCGGTCCAGCATCCGGCGCCCGAAGACCGCGGGGGCGCTCACCACGTCGAACGCGGAACCGCAGGGCAGGACGACCGGGGCCGCGGGCCGCTCCTCCCAGAACGCGAGCATGCCGCGCGGGTACGCGCTCGCCGAGGCCAGCCAGGCGGCGCCGTCGGAGGTGACCTCCGCGGCGTGGGGAGTGGCGTCGAGGGTGACATCGCGTGCGCTGCTCATGCCGACTACATCTACCGGGCGTGAGGGAGCCACTGCGCTGGGTTGCGGGAAACCGGGACAGAAGGGAGGGGCGAGGAGTATCTTGCTCACCCGCTTGGCATATGCGGCGGGACTGGGCCCCCGGCTAGTCGGGGGTGTCGCCGCCGCGCAGCAGGTCGCGACCGAACTCCACCATCTTCTTGGCGTAGTCCTCGGTCCATTCGGCGCGTTCGGCGATGTCCGCGGCCGTCAGCCGGTCGAAGCGGCGCGGATCGGCGAGCTGGGCCGCCGCCGTCGCCTGGTACTCCATCGCCCGGTCGGCCGCCGCGCGGAACGCCTGGGTCAGTTCGGTCGCCCGCTCCAGCAGGACCCGGGGGTCGTCGATCGACTCGAGGTCGAAGAAGTGTTCCGGGTCGGCGGACGCCTCCGCCGGCTCGAAGAGCAGGGGCGCGGGGCGTAGCCGCGGTTCGTTCCGACGCGGCGTGGGCTCCGCCATGTCTTCTCCTCCTCGTACGTCACGACGGCCCTCCCCGCACGGGCGGGGGCACCCCGGTGGAGTGGGCCACCGTCCATTGTCCCGCCCCGTGCAAGTAGGCGTCCGGCCCGGCGGGTGCCGGACCGGACGCGGGGTGGGACGGTGCCGCCGTGCGCCGTGCGCTAGCCGGCGTAGGTCTCGAACTCGGCGACCCGGGGCGAGCCGCTGGAGGCGGTGATCTCCAGGGTGATCTTCTTCAGCGAGGCCGGGGCGAAGCTGCTGACGCCCGCCGTGCTGCCGGAGGCCAGGACGGCGCCCGTGTCGTGGTTGACGACCCGCCAGGCCCGGATGGCGCCCGCCGAGCCGGCCGCCTCGCGGATGTTGACCTTGGAGACGGTGGTGGCCGTGCCCCACTTCACGGAGACGGACCCGGTGGCACCGGCCGGGGACCAGTAGGTGCCCGTGTCGCCGTCGCGGACGTTGCCGTAGCTCGTCCCGGAGGCCTTGGAGGTGCCGTCGGCGCCCGCGCCGATGCTGAGGTTGGTCCCGGTGGGCGGGGTGGTGGGGCCGGGGTCGGTGGGACCCGGGTCCGTGGGGGCCGGCGTGGTGGGAGCCGGGTCGGTCGGTGCCGGGCTCTGCGGCGTACAGCTGCCGTCCGACACCTTCAGCCCCTTGTTGGCACCCGCCGTCTGGCTCACGACGCTCGGCACGCAGTCGGCCGCGTCGAGGTCGTAGGAGTACGGGATGCCGACGGTGGTGTTGGACGTCGGGTTCGGGCCGGCCGGGTTGTTGTCGCCCTCGCGCTCGGACCAGGTGACGTTGTCGAAGATGTTGCCGCTGACCTGCCAGGAGCCCGCCTGGTCGGTGTAGAAGGTGCCGAGGACGTCCTTGGAGTCCTCGAAGTAGTTGTTGTCGACCTTGGCCTTGGCGCCGGCACGGGAGTTGATGCCCGACTCGTTCAGGCTCACGTAGTGGTTGTTGTAGATGTGGGCGATGCCGCCGCGCAGCAGGGGCGCGCGGGAGTCGATGTTCTCGTACTTGTTGTGGTGGAAGGTGACGTAGCCGTTCGACCGGTCGCTCTCACTGGAGCCGATGAGTCCGCCTCGGCCGGAGTTGCGCAGGACGCTGTAGGACAGGGTGACGTACTGGGTGTTGTCCTTCATGTCGAAGAGACCGTCGAAGCCCTCCGACTCGCCGCCCGAGGCCTCCAGGGTGGTGTGGTCGACCCAGACGTTGCGGACGCCGCTCTCCATGCCGATGGCGTCGCCTCCGTTGGAGGTGGGCGAGCCGGACTTCTTGACGTTCCTGACCGTCACGTTCTGGATGATGATGTTGCTGGAGTCCCGGATGTGGATGCCCAGTTGGTCGAAGACCGCTCCGCCACCGACGCCGACGATCGTGACGTTGCTGATCTCCTTGAGTTCGATCACGCCGGCGGCGGTACTGCAACTGTCGCCGGAGACCTTGGCGGTGTTTCCGTGGTTGATGGTCCCCTCGACCTGGATGACGATCGGGGTACTGCTGCTGGCGCGGCCGCACAGGGCCTGGTGGATCGCGGTGCCGGTGGTGGCCCGGACCGCCTGCCCGCCCGCACCGCCGGTCGTACCGCCGTTCTGCGTGGCGTAGCCGGTCGCACCGGTGGCGGCCGACGCCTCCTGGGGCATCGACAGCACCACGCCGGTCGCGGCGGCCACGGCCAGGGTGGCCAGCGCCGCGTTGAGTCGCAGGGTGACTGCTCGTCTCATCCTCGGTATCCCCAATCGCCTTCACATGCCGGAACGAACAACCTGTCGTGATCACGTCAACACAGCAGGCGGGAAAGCGCTTTCTCGGCGTGAATATAGGGGGCCCTCCAGGGGCTGACAAGAGATCTGACACGTTCACACTGACGACCGCTGTACAGCCAGATGAACAAGAGGTGCACTCGGCATCCCGCGAGGCGGGCTCGATGTGCACGTCGGCGGATGCTGCGGTACGATCATCCTGCAAGGTCACAGGGGGTCAAACCCCGGCGACCGGCAGTGCGTTGGTGGTCCAAGGAAAGACGCCCCACTTCCCGTGGGGAAATGCAGGTGCAAGGCCTGCCCAGCGCTCGACGAGAACCCCGGCCCCGCTCCAGCGGGACCGGGGTTCTTCCGTTGCCCCGGGGTCGGGCCCGGCCTCAGGCCTGGATCACCGGCTCCCTCGTGAACAGCGCGCCCAGTTCCGGCGCGTTGACCCTGCGGTCGGCCAGGCGCAGACCCTCCCAGACGGTGACCTGGTTGGCCGTGAGGACCGGCTTGCCCAGCTCCTTCTCCAGAACCGGGATGTGGGCCGCCGTGTGCAGGGCGGTGTCCGGCAGGAGAAGCGCCTCCGCGTCCGGGCGGTCGGCGGCGCGGGCCAGGGCCAGCACCTCGGCCTCGGTCCAGGTGCCGACCTCGGCCGCCGTGATGACGCCGGAGCCGACGACGTCGACCGCCTCGATGCCGGCGGCGCGCAGGAAGTCCGCGAAGAGCCGCGCCACGTCCTCGGGGTAGGTCGCCCCGATCGCCACCCGCCGGGCCCCGATCTCCCGCGCCGCGTGCACGAAGGCGAAGGAGGTGGAGGAGGCCGGGAGGCCCGCCGCCCTGGCCAGGGTGCGCACCTGCTCGTGGGCGCCCTCCCAGCCGTGCACGAAGCTCCCGCTGGTGCAGGCCCACACGACGGCGTCGGCCCCGGACAGCCGCAGCTCCGCCACGCCTGCCTCCAGGCGCTGCGGCGAGCCCATCTCCAGCAGCGCGTCCACCCGGTGCGCGTCCTCGCCGATGTCCGTGTGCACCAGGTCCACCCGGATGTCGCTGCCCAGGAGCTGCTCGATGCGTGGGTAGTCGTCCTCGCCGGAGTGGCCCGGGTACAGGAATCCCAGTGCTGTCATGTCCACCCTTCCTGCTGCTGTTCCGTGTCCGGGCCGTCACCGACGCCCGGCATGTCCGCCACTGCGGGACCGGCCGGCCCCGGCACCACGGGGCCGGTGCGTGCCGACGGATCGGTCAGCGCCTGATACGGCCCCACGGCACGGGTACCCAGTCGGCGCAGTGCCGCCCACATCGTCACTTGGTTGGCCGAGATCACCGGGATGCGCAGCTCGGCCTCCAGCTGCGGGATGACGTCGTAGGTCGGCAGGTTGGTGCAGGAGATGAACAGGGCGTCCGCCGCCCCCGCGCGCGGTACCGCCCGGCGTGCCATGTCGGCCACGTCGCGGTACGGGACCTTCCAGATGTGCCGGGTCAGCCCCATGAAGGCGCAGCCCGTGACGGTGACGCCGGCCTCGGCGACGTACTCCTCCAGCGCCCGGGTCACGGAGACGGTGTACGGCGTCACCAGCGCGACCCGGCGTACGCCCAGCTCGGCCAGCGCGTCCAGCAGCGCCCCCGAGGTGGTCACGGACGGGACCGCGCCCGCCCAGGTCATCGCCTCGCACATGGCGCGCTCGCCGGTCACGCCGCCGACGAAGCTCCCCGAGGTGCAGGCGTAGGCGACGACCTCGGGCGCGATGGCGTTGAGGGTGCGCACCGCCTCGCCGAGGGTCTCGTGCTCACTGACCAGCCGGGCGAGGTCCAGGCTGACCTCGACGGGCACGAAGGGGGTCCGCGTCATGTGCAGCGAGACCTCGTCGGGCACCCAGCGCCACAGCTCGCGGTCGAGTGCGAAGTCGAAAGGGGCGACCACGCCGACCCCGCGTTGCGGAGCGGGTCCGCCGAGAAAGGAGATGTCCATGGCACGCACCGACCTCACGCTGAGAGAGGGGAGGACAACGCACCGTACGCACGGCCGTGTTGACGAAGGTAGGTTCCGGTGCGAGCGTGGTCAATCCGCCCGCGTCACTCGCAGGTCAACAGCCGGTTAACTCCTGCGTCCACCGCCCGAAAGCGCTCCCGCGCGCACGCCCCGGAGACAGCCTGCCGATGAGCACGCCCACCCTTCTCGTCCTGGACGCCGAGCCCCTCCCCCGTCTCGGCCGGCTGACCGGCCGGGCCCGGATCGAGCACACCGACGAGGCGACCCTCGCCGAACGGCTGCCGCACGCCGACGTGTTGCTGGTATGGGACTTCACCTCGCACGCCGTGCGCGGCGCCTGGCCCGGCGACGGCCCGCGCCCGCGCTGGGTGCACACGGCGAGCGCGGGCGTGGACCACCTGATGTGCCCCGAACTGGCCGCGTCGGACACGGTGGTGACCAACGCGCGCGGTGTCTTCGACCAGCCGATCGCCGAGTACGTCGCCGCGCTCGTCCTGGCGATGGCCAAGGACCTGCCCACCACGCTGCGGTTGCAGGGCGAGCGGACCTGGCGGCACCGCGAGTCGCTGCGGGTGGCCGGTACGCGCGCCTGCGTGGTCGGCTCGGGGCCGATCGGGCGGGCGATCGCGCGCACGCTCGAGGCGCTCGGCGTCACGACCGCCCTGGTCGGCCGGACCGCCCGCACCGGCGTCCACGGTCCGCAGGACCTGGACCGGCTGCTGGCGCGTGCCGACTGGGTGGTGGCGGCGGCGCCCCTGACCGACGACACCCGCGGCATGTTCGACGCCCGGCGGTTCGGGGTGATGCAGCCCTCCGCGCGGTTCGTGAACGTGGGCCGGGGGCAGCTGGTCGTCGAGGACGACCTGGCCGCGGCGCTGACCGGGCGCCGGATCGCGGGCGCCGCCCTGGACGTGCTGAGCCACGAGCCCCTGCCGGCCGACAGCCCGCTGTGGCGGGTCCCGGACCTGATCGTCTCCCCGCACATGAGCGGGGACACGGTCGGCTGGCGGGACGCACTGGGGGCACAGTTCGTGGAGATGTTCGAGAGCTGGGCGGCGGGCGGGCCGCTGGCGAACGTGGTCGACAAGAAGCGTGGATACGTGCCCGGACACTGAGGTTCCTGAAAGCGGGAGGGTGCATGACCGACCTCACCGAGCTGACCGCGGTACAGCTCCTCGACGGCTACCGCAGGGGTGAGTTCAGCCCGGTCGAGGCGACCCGGGCGGCCCTGGAGCGGGCCGAGCGGATCCAGCCGGCCGTGAACGCGTTCGTCCGGCTGACCGGCGAGGAGGCGCTCGACGCGGCCCGGCGGGCCGAGGAGCGGTGGCTGCGCGGGCAGCCGTGCGGGCGGCTGGACGGCGTGCCGGTCACGGTGAAGGACATCCTGCTGATGCGCGGGCACCCGACGCTGCGCGGCTCCCGGGCCGTCTCCCCGGACGGGCCCTGGCACGAGGACGCGCCCTCCGTCGCCCGGCTGCGCGAGCACGGCGCCGTCTTCGTCGGCAAGACGACGACGCCCGAGTACGGCTGGAAGGGCGTCACGGACTCGCCGCTGTCGGGCGTCACCCGCAACCCGCACGACCCCGCGCGCACCGCGGGCGGCTCCAGCGGGGGCGCGGCGGCGGCCGTGGCGCTCGGCGCGGGACCGCTGGCGCTCGGCACGGACGGCGGGGGCAGCGTGCGCATCCCGGCGTCCTTCTGCGGCGTCTTCGGCCTGAAACCGACGTACGGCCGGGTGCCGCTGTACCCGGCGAGCGCGTTCGGCACCCTCGCGCACGTCGGTCCGATGACCCGGGACGCGGCGGACGCGGCGCTGATGCTGGACGTCGTCGGCACCCCGGACGCCCGGGACTGGTCGGCGCTGGGCCCGGCACCCGGCTCGTACAGCGAGGCCCTGGCGGGCGGGGTGCGGGGCCTGCGGGTGGCGTACTCGCCCACCCTCGGCGGACAGGTGGCGGTGCGCCCGGCGGTGGCGACGGCGGTGCGGCGCGGGGTGGAGCGGCTGGCGGAGCTGGGCGCGTACGTGACGGAGGCGGACCCGGACTTCGCGGACCCGGTGGAGGCCTTCCACACGCTCTGGTTCAGCGGGGCGGCGCGCGTGGTGCAGCACCTGCGGGCGGACCGGCGGGAGTCGCTCGACCCGGGGCTGCGGGAGGTCGTCGGCGCCGGGTCGCGGTACTCGGCGCTGGAGTACCTGGCCGCGGTGGACGTCCGGATGGAACTGGGCCGGCGGATGGGCCGGTTCCACGAGGCGTACGACCTGCTGGTCACACCGACGCTGCCGATCACGGCGTTCGAGGCGGGCGTCGAGGTGCCGAAGGGCTCGGGGCACCGGCGGTGGACCGGCTGGACGCCCTTCACCTACCCGTTCAACCTGACCCAGCAGCCGGCGGCGACCGTGCCGGTCGGAAGCGACGGGGACGGTCTGCCGATCGGCCTCCAGCTCGTGGCGGCCCGCCACCGGGACGACGTGGTCCTGCGGGCCGCGCACGCGCTGTACGCAGCGGGCACCGTGCCCGCGCCGGCCGGGGTGGGCCGCGGCGGGCCTACACCCGCCGGAAGCTGAGCGTCTCCCCCGCCGCTCCCGAGCGCCAGAGGTCGTTGCAGGCCTCGGCCATGGCGTCCAGGCCCTCGGTGATCCGGCCCCAGACGGTGCCGGGGACCCAGCCGACGTCCCCGTTGAGCAGCAGGTTGTTGCGCTCGTAGAAGAGGGCGAGGTCGACGAGGGTGGTGCCCGGCCGGACCTCGCGGTCGTAGCCGTACGCCTTGGTGCCCAACTCGGCGCCCGCGAAGGCGAAATAGCACAGGTCGCCGGGAATGGGCGTGACGGTGGGATTCTCCAGTGGTGGTTCGGATGCCGCGAAGGGCGGGAAGAGGGCGTAGATCTCGTTGCGCGCGTATTTGGCGTGATACACGTCGCCGCCGAGGGGGAGCGCGTTCCAGACGGCCGCGCAGGTGATCGGGGCCCGGTCGTCGAGCAGTTGGGCCGTGCACGTGATTCCGCGTTTGACCAGCGAGACTTCGATGTAGCGATCAGCCATGCCCTCCATGGCAGTGCCCGGCGCGGCCCCGGTCAAGGGTGCCGTGCCGTCGTACCGGACTGAAAAACATCGGCATAACCCGGCCGGCTTCGGGTAGCTGCGCGCCCATGGCTCCACCACACAGAACCCCTCCATGGGGTATATCCGTCCCGAGGTCCGAGGCAGCCGGACCCACTCGCCGGTCGCTGCTCGCGGGGGTCGCGGCGCTCGGCGCACTGGGAGCCGCCGGCTGCTCGCGGGTCGCCACCGCCTCCGACGTGGAGGGCGGCGACCTCCTCGACCGGCTCAGGGCGCAGGGCGTGGCCCGGCTCGGCATCGCGGGCGAGGTCCCCTTCGGGTACATCGACAAGAACGGTGAGCTGACCGGCGAGGCACCGGAGCTGGCGAAGGTCATCTTCAAGCGGCTCGGGGTGGACCGGGTGCAGCCGGTACCGACGGAGTTCGGCTCCCTCATCCCGGGGCTGGCGTCGCAGCAGTTCGACATCGTGGCGGCCGGGATGTACATCAACCCCGACCGCTGCCAGCAAGTCATCTTCTCCGACCCCGACTACCAGATGCTCGACGCCTTCATCGTGCGCAAGGGCAACCCCCTCGATCTGCACGACTACAAGGACGTCGTGGCGAAGAAGGCCAAGTTCGCGACCGGTACCGGCTACGCGGAGATCGCCTACGCGGTGGAGGCCGGGTACAAGGAGAGCGACATCCTCATCGTCCCCGACCAGGTCGCCGGCCTGAACGCCGTCGAGGCCGGGCGGGTGGACGTCTTCGCGGGCACGGCGCTGACCGTGCGCGAGGTGGTCAAGAAGTCCGCGAAGACCGAGGCGACGAAGGCGTTCCAGCCGATCGTCGACGGCGAGCCGCACACCGACGGCGGCGGCTTCGCCTTCCGTCCCACCGAGACCAACCTGCGGGACGCCTTCAACGTCGAGCTCCAGAAGCTCAAGAAGAGCGGCGAGCTGCTCCGCATCCTCAAGCCCTTCGGCTTCACCGAGGACGAGATGACGGATCTGACCGCGAAGGAGCTGTGCGGCGGATGACCTCCGGACTGTGGGAACTGGTACTCCAGGGCGTCTGGGTCACTATCCAGCTGCTCTTCTTCAGCTCGCTGCTGGCGACGGCCGTCTCCTTCGTGGTCGGCGTCGGGCGCACCCACCGGCTGTGGATCGTCCGCTTCCTCGCGGGCTTCTACACCGAGGTGTTCCGCGGCACCTCCGCGCTGGTGATGATCTTCTGGGTCTTCTTCGTGCTGCCGCCGGCCTTCGGCTGGCAGCTGGTGCCGATGTGGGCGGGCACCCTGGCGCTGGGCCTGACCTACGGGGCGTACGGCTCCGAGATCGTGCGCGGCGCGCTCGCCGCCGTCGACCCGGCGCAGAAGGAGGGCGGCATCGCGCTCAGCTTCACGCCCTGGCAGCGGATGCGGCTGATCCTGCTGCCGCAGGCGGTGCCGGAGATGGTCCCGCCCTTCTCCAACCTGCTGATCGAGCTGCTCAAGGGCACCGCGCTGGTGTCGATCATGGGCATGGGCGACCTGGCGTTCAGCGGCAACCTGGTGCGCCTCGCGCTCCAGGAGAGCGCGGAGATCTACACGTACATCCTGCTGATCTACTTCGTGATCGCGTTCCTGCTCACCCGGGTGATGCGCGGTCTGGAGAAGAAGCTGAAGGCGGGCGTCGGCAAGACGGCACCCAAGGACAAGGCCGGCGCTCCCGAGCCGGCCGGGATCGGGGGTGTCCGATGAACTGGGACTGGAGCGCGGTCTCCGACTTCATGCCGCACTTCTGGGACGGGCTGCTGGTCACCCTGCAGATCCTGGTCCTCGGCTCGCTGGTCTCCTTCGTGCTGGGCCTGGTGTGGGCGCTGCTGATGCGGGTGCCGAGCCGCTGGGTGACCTGGCCGGTCGGGGTGGTCACCGAGTTCATCCGGAACACCCCGCTGCTGGTGCAGCTGTTCTTCCTCTTCTACGTGCTGCCCGAATGGGGGGTGACCGCCTCGGCGCTCACCACCGGCGTGCTCGCCATCGGCCTGCACTACTCGACGTACACGATGCAGGTCTACCGGGCCGGCATCGAGGCGGTGCCGGTCGGCCAGTGGGAGGCCGCGACGGCGCTGAACCTGCCGCTGAAGCGGACCTGGACGGCCGTGATCCTGCCGCAGGCGATCCGCCGGGTGGTGCCCGCCCTCGGCAACTACGTGATCTCCATGCTCAAGGACACGCCCCTGCTGATGGCGATCACGGTGCTGGAGATGCTCGGCGAGGCACGGCTGTTCTCGCAGCAGAACTTCCAGTTCACCGAGCCCCTGACGGTGATCGGCGTGGCCTTCATCGTCATCTCCTACCTGGCCTCCCTTGCCCTGCGAGCCCTGGAGCGACGCCTTGCCCACTGACACTCTCCCCAACCCCGAGAAGAGCCCCGAGCGCAGCTCCGGCGAGCTGATACGCCTGGATCAGGTCACCAAGCGGTTCGGGGACAACACCGTCCTGGACCACCTGGACTTCTCCGTCGACGCCGGCAAGCACGTCACCCTGATCGGCCCCTCCGGGTCGGGCAAGACGACCATCCTGCGGCTGCTGATGACGCTGCTCAAGCCCGACGAGGGCACGATCACCGTGGACGGGCAGAAGCTCTTCCCGGCGAGCGAGAAGGAGCGGCGCGAGGTCCGCAAGCAGATCGGGATGGTCTTCCAGCAGTTCAACCTGTTCCCGAACATGAGCGTCCTGCGCAACATCACCGAGGCGCCGGTCACGGTCCTCGGCATGTCCAAGGACGAGGCGGTGGAGCGGGCCAGGGGACTGCTGGACATGGTGGGCCTGGCCGACAAGTGCGACGCGCGCCCGGCCCAGCTCTCCGGCGGCCAGCAGCAGCGGGTGGCGATCGCCCGGGCGCTGGCGATGCGGCCCAAGGTGCTCCTCCTCGACGAGGTGACCTCCGCGCTGGACCCGGAGCTGGTCGCGGGCGTCCTCGACCTGCTGCGGGACATCGCCCGCAGCACCGACATCACCATGCTCTGCGTGACCCACGAGATGAACTTCGCCCGGGACATCTCGGACCAGGTCCTGATGTTCGACTCCGGGCGGGTCATCGAGGCGGGCCCGCCGGAGAAGATCTTCAGCGAGCCGGAGCACGACCGGACCCGGGAATTTCTCAGCGCGGTGCTGTGACCGCACGGCTCTGCGGCCCCAACGCCCGAGGTCGGGGCGTTGGGGCATTCCCCTGGCATGTGCCAGCGGGCCGACGCCGCAGTTGAGGGCGTTGAAATCTGGCCAACACCCCGTCACCACCGGCCTCTTGGCGGCTATCGTGGAGGGGATCCGCTGTCCGGATCGGGGGGCAGGGGCCGACGAGCTAGCGCAGGGGGAGACCACCGTGGCGCTGCAGCACAAGCCGACCGCGCCGCTCCACTCGGCCCAGGACGCCCTGCGCGTCCTGGAGACGGTGGCGCGGTACAGCACCGGAGTCACCGACATCCAGATAGCCCGCGACACCGGTCTCGACCGGGAGCGGCTGACCGTCCTGCTGCGCATGCTGCGCCGCGAGAGCTACGTCGAGCAGACCACCGACGGCTCGTACGTCACCGGAGAGGCCCTGGACCGCCTGGGCGCGGCGCACGGCCGCGAGGAGGCGGTGCGCGACCAGCTCCAGCGCACCCTGGACCGGCTGCGCGACTCGGTGGGCGCCGCCGTCTACATCAGCCGGTACGTCGACGGCGAGGTCAGCGTCACCCAGTACGCCGACGGTCCGACCACGCCCAAGGTGAACGAGTGGGTGGACTTCCGCGTCTCGGCGCACGCCACCGCGGTCGGCAAGAGCCTGCTCACCCAGCTGGACCACGCGGGCCGCCGCGACCACCTGGCCCGGCACAAGATGGCCCGCCTGACCTCGCGCACCATCACCAGCGACAAGCTGCTGCTGTCCCGGCTGGAGTCCCAGCCGCCCACCGTCCCGGTCCTCGACCTCCAGGAGTACGCGGTGGGCACGGTCTGCGCGGCCGTCCCGATCACGGCCGGCTCCGCGGTGGGCTGCCTCGCCCTGTCCCTCCCGGTCGAGCACGCCCACCGGCTGCGCCGGGCCGCCGACGAGCTGAACCGGAACGCCGCGGGGGTGCTGCTCTCGCTGGCGATCTAGCCGCGGGGGCGGCCCGCGGGGAGGTGGTCGGAAGCACCCCCGGGGACCGGGTAGTATTTTCGTCGTCGCCGACCGCGAGAGCGGAAGGCGGGAGTCATGCGCCGCTAGCTCAGTTGGTTAGAGCAGCTGACTCTTAATCAGCGGGTCCGGGGTTCGAGTCCCTGGCGGCGCACCGAAGGAAGGCCCCCTCGCCCAGGCGAGGGGGCCTTCCGCTCGTTGCCGGACCGGCACGGTCAGAAGGTCACGTCCGAGCACGCGTAGAACGCGTTGGCCGTGTCGGCGACCGTCCACACCGCGACGATCACATGGCGCCCGCTCAGCCCGGACGGCAGCGTGCCGCTGTGGGAGAGCGTGGCCGGCGGCTGCTTGCCGCCGTAGGGGACCGTGAAGAACGGCGTGAGGTTGAGGTCGGACCGGGACAGGTTGTGGTTCTGGTTCCAGCCCGGCTTGGTGACGTAGTACCGGAAGTCGGTCGTGGCGTGCCGGGCGGTGAACTGCCAGCGGAAGCTGTAGCTCTGCCCGCCGTTCACCTTCGTGGCCGGCCACGCCTGTCCGTTGGGTTGCTTGGGACTGTCGAGCGGGGCGAAGGGCCCGTTGCCCGCGGAACATATCCGGCCGTCGGCCGGCCCGCCCGCCGGGAAACCCTTGGGGCCCTCGACGCTCTGCGGCTCCCACTGGATGGAGCCGCAGCCGCTGACGGTGCCGTTCTGGCACACCTTCTGCCGGCTGACCGGCAGGTCGGTGTAACCGTGGCCACTGGCGCCGCCGGACGAGAGCACGAGGGCTCCGGTGGTCGCCACGCCCACCGCGGCTGCATACAACTTGGTCCTGGTGCGCATACTGCTGCTCCTGTGACGTGGGGGAGGTTCAGTGAGCCGTGCAGGTCTAGACCAAGTCCCAGATTATTGCCGCGAGTTGAACATGTCCATACCAATCGCGGAACAGGTTCGACAGCCGGTTCCCGGCCGCTTCAGGGCCGCGTGTCCCCCCGCCCCGCGCAGAACGCCACCGTCAGGTCCTTCACCAGCACCTTGCGCTCGTAGTCGTCCAGCTGAACCAGTCCGCGCATGGTCAGCCGGGTCACCGTGTCCTCCACCGAGTCCACGACCGAGGTGAGCACGCTCGCCCGCTGCGCCGCGTCCAGGGCGGCGATCCGGCGCCGGTGCATGGCGGCGGCGACCTCGGGGGCGTACTCCACCCGGACCGGCCGCACCGAGAAGACCTCCAGCCCGACCGGTGCCGCGTCCGCCGCCACCAGCCGGGTCAGCGTCTCGCCCGCCACGTCGGCCGAGCCGCGGAGCGTGCCGAGCGGCTCCACCGGGACCCTGGCCAGCGCCGCCTCCACGCACTCGCGCAGATACGTCTCGTGGTCCTCGACGCCCAGCGTGGCCCGGGCGGTGTCCCGCACCTTCCACACCACCAGCGTCACGACCCTGAGCGCGACCCCGTTGCCGTCGGCCGCGGGCATCGGCTCGCTGCGCCAGTGCCGCAGCCGGACGTCGACCCGGCGCCGCAGCAGCAGCGGATTGACCCACATCAGGCCGGTGCGCCGGACCGTCCCCCGGTAGCGGCCGAACAGGCCCAGCACCCAGGCCCGCCCGGTCCGGCCGCGGGCCAGCCCGCCGAACCCGAACAGGCCCAGCGCCCCGGCGGCCGCGTACGCCGCCCACTGCGCGGGCCCGAGCCCGGCTCCCGCGTACGCCGGCAGCGCCAGCGCCTCGGCCGCGAGTGGCGGTACCACCCCCGCCCACCAGGAGGTGACCCCGCAGCCGGCCGCCCCGCACACCCCGGCGGCCACGCCCGCCCCACCGGGCAGCACCCGGGCCGGACGCTCCGACAGCTCCGGGTCGACGCTCGGCACCGGGCGCGGGCGCGCGGCGACGGGGCGCCGCATCCTCGGCTGCTCCCCCGTGCCCTGCCGGCGGGCGACCACCGCGGGCCGCAGCGGCACCGGCGCCGGATCGGGGTCGTCGCGGAAGAGCAGGTGGACGGGGATCTCGGTGGTGGCCTCGTTGTGGATGAGCCGGGCGGGCCGCTGGCCGGCCTCCGCCGGCGTCCCTTCGGCGGTCGGGGGTCCCGGCGGGGCCGGCGGCCTGATGTCCGGGTTCGTGGAAGAGGTCGTACTCATGCGTGCTCCAGCCTCCGCGCCAGATGCGTCATGAACGGGTGATCACCGGGCGGGCGGTCAGGAGAAGAGCCGCCGCCAGGTCTCCGGGCCCGGGTAGCCGTCAGCCGCGCCACCGCGCCATCCCTGGGCACGCTGGAAGGCCTCGACTCCCCGCCGGTCCGCCTCGCCCCAGCGCGGCCCCGGCCCGGTCGTGTAGTGCGTGCCGAACCCCTTCCGCACCAGCTGCCTGCCGAGCCGGGTGACGTACGGGTTCTCGGCGCCCGGGCGGAACATCGCCCGGCCCGGGTATCCGGCCACGCCGTGGGAGGCCGGGGCGGTTGCGGGGCCGGCCGCCTGGGCTGCGACGTCCTTCCCCTGGCCGGTCGCCAGCAGCCGCCAGGTGCCCGGGCCGGGCAGCCCGTCGGCGTCCTTGCCCCGCCAGCCCTGGGCGAGCTGGAACGCCTCGGTCGCCCTGCGGTCCGCCTCCGACCAGCGGGGGCCGGGCCCGGAGGCGTAGAAGCGGCCGGCGCCGCGGGCCACGAGCATCCGGCCCAGCTCGGTGACGTGCCCGTTGTTCGCGCCGGGACCGAAGGAGGCCGCCCCCGGGTAGGTGGTGGCGGCCGGCGCTCCGCTCGCGGTGCTCGTCGTGACGCCCTTGTAGCGGTAGGGGAGGTACTTGGCGGAGTTGCTCCAGTAGGCGTAGGGCGTGGCGAGCTTCCGGGCGTGCGGCGGGGTCTGCTCGTAGGCCGTGTAGGCGGTCCGCGTGTGGTCCGTCCAGCCGCCGAAGATCACCACGTGTGAGCCTTTCTGCGGGTCGGCCGCGTTGTGGAAGAGCAGGATGTCGCCGGGCTGGAGTTCTTCCTTGGTGATGCGGTCGGCGAACGTGCCGAGGCTCCCGGTCCATTCGTTCGTGGGCAGCTTCCAGGCCATCGACACGAAACCCGAGCAGTCCTGCCGGTAACCGTCGGACCAGTAGGCGGTCATGCTGTAGGGCACCTTCGCGGTGACCCAGGTCCTGGCCCGGTTGATGATCTCCGTACGGGTGATCGCGGCCGGTTCCGCTCCGGCCGGGGGAAGGGCCGGCGTACCGGTCGGGCCGTGCAGCGGAGCCCTCGGGCCCTGCGGGGTGTCGGGCTCCTCACCTGCGAAGACGCCCGGCAGGTGGGAGGCGTGGACGGTGGTCAGGGCCGCCGCGGCCTGTCCCGCGCCCAGGGCGCCGGTGGCGGTGGCCGCGGCCACGATCAGCGCGCCGCGGGCGGCCGGACGGGCCGGGGCGCGTCCGGCGGGGGAATGCGGCAGGACCCGGTGCCCATGGCGGCAGCCGGGACAGGCGCAGTCGCGCGCGGGATCGATTTCCTCGAATACGGGAGCCTCCATGCGATTCCCCTCACACTCCCGGTGAACAGGTCCGCGGCGGTGCACTTCGGTACATGTCGGTCAGTTTCTCAACTGTCTTGTTCGCGCGCATGTTGACGGTCCGAATGATGTACCCGGCCGCGGGCGCGCTCCGGGGGGCGCTCCGCGGGCGGTCCGGAGCACCGGTCGGCATCGGGTAGAGTTGTGCAGGTCAGCAGGCGCCGCTAGCTCAGTTGGTTAGAGCAGCTGACTCTTAATCAGCGGGTCCGGGGTTCGAGTCCCTGGCGGCGCACCGACGGTCGAAGGCCCCTCGTAGCACACGAGGGGCCTTCGGCGTACCCGGATCACAGGCACCTTGCGATCATGACGAACGCCGTAGAAGTCTGGTCCGGTTGGGGGGCCGGATGCCGAGGGGGGCATCATGCAACCGGTGGTCGCCATTCCATGTCTATATAAGGTGTGGATGCCGTGGTGACAGCGACCCACCACTGTGACGTCCGTGAAGGTCGAGGGGGACCGGGGCGGACGAAGGAAGCGACGAAACACGCGTGACCCGCGTGTGGGGGGATGACTCATGACGTCGACGCCGACGGGCGCCGGGCAGGACCACGACCCGTCCCAGACCACCCAGCTCAGGGTGCCCGCGCATCGGACCTGGAACACCGGCTCGTTCCGCCGGATAAAGAAGACCCTGCCGAGGTACGACTACGAGCACTACAGCCGGCTCGCGGGCCCCCTCACCCAGCCCGACCCGCACAAGCCGTACAAGGTGCAGTACCGCTCGCTGATCTCGCAGGAGCCGCACCGTCTGCGGGTGGCGCTGATGCTGGCCGCGGCCCCGCTGCTGTCGGTGGTGCTGCTGGTCTGGCTGCTCCAGCCCACGCACTGGACCGAGCGCGACTACCCGGCCTTCGACTGGCTGCCCACGCTCGACATCGTGATGCTCGTGGCGATCGGCCTGATCGAACTCTTCCGCTGCCTGAACGTGCTGTCGAACGCGCACGCGACCCTGGTCGCCCGGGACCCGATCCCGGTGGTGCCCGAGACCGGCACGCGGGTCGCCTTCCTCACCTCCTTCGTGCCCGGCAAGGAGCCGCTGGAGATGGTGACGAAGACCCTGGAGGCGGCCGTGAAGATCCGCCACCGCGGTCTTATGCACGTCTGGCTCCTCGACGAGGGCGACGACCCCGAGGTGAAGGACGTCTGCGCGCGCCTCGGCGTGCACCACTTCTCCCGCAAGGGCGTCGCGAAGTGGAACATGCCCAAGGGCCCGCACCGCGCCAAGACCAAGCACGGCAACTACAACGCCTGGCTCGAGGCGCACGGCGACGACTACGACTTCTTCGCCTCGGTCGACACCGACCACGTGCCGCTGCCCAACTACCTGGAGCGGATGCTCGGCTTCTTCCGCGACCCGGACGTCGGCTTCGTCATCGGCCCGCAGGTCTACGGCAACTACGACAACCCGATCACCAAGGCCGCGGAGTCGCAGCAGTTCCTCTTCCACGCCCTGATCCAGCGCGCGGGCAACCGCTACGGCTCCCCCATGTTCGTGGGCACCTCCAACGCGGTGCGCATCAAGGCGCTGAAGCAGATCGGCGGCCTGTACGACTCGATCACCGAGGACATGGCGACCGGCTTCGAGATCCACCGCCACAAGAACCCGGCCACCGGCCGCAAGTGGCGCTCGGTCTACACCCCGGACGTGCTCGCGGTCGGCGAGGGCCCGAACGCCTGGACGGACTTCTTCACCCAGCAGATGCGCTGGTCACGAGGGACGTACGAGACGATCCTCAAGCAGTACTGGAAGGGCTGGTACTCGCTCCCGCCGAGCAAGCTCTTCAACTACACGATGATGATCATCTTCTACCCGATGTCGGCCCTGAACTGGATCCTGGCGGCGCTGAGCTGCTGCCTGTTCCTGGGGCTCGGTGCCTCGGGCGTCAACATCGACCCGGCCGTCTGGCTGATGCTCTACGGCAACGCCTCCGCCCTCCAGATCGGGCTCTACGTCTGGAACCGCCGCCACAACGTCTCGCCGCACGAGCCGGAGGGCTCCGGCGGCGTGGCCGGCATGGTGATGTCCGCGCTGTCGGCGCCGCTGTACGCCAAGGCGCTCATCGACTCGGTGCTGCGCCGCAAGAGCAAGTTCGTGGTGACGCCGAAGGGCGACTCGGCCAGCCCGGACACCTGGTTCGGCACCTTCCGGTACCACTGGTACTTCATCGCGATCTTCGCCGGCTCGATCACGGCCGGTTTCGTCTTCGGGCACTCGCACCCCGCGATGATCATCTGGGCGACCTTCGCGCTGCTGATCACCGCGTCGCCGATGTTCGCCTGGCGCCACGAACTGCGGAAGGCGAAGAAGCGACCGCCGGCCGTGGCGGCGGAGCCCGCGCCGCGGGTCCCCTCGCAGCAGCCGGCGTCCGCTGCCCCGGCGCCCGCTCAGGCGTACGCGCCGCACGCGCCGCACGCGCCGCACGCGCCGCAGCAGAAGCCCAGCTGGGCGGCTCCCTCCGACGGGGGCAACGACCAGACCATGCAGATCGCCCTTGGTGGACTTGGGGGACGTAAGGAATGAAAGACCGTGCCGGCCGCCGCCGCGCCCGTCGCTTCGCGATAGGTACGGCGGTGGTAGTCGCGCTGGCCGGGATGAACGGGCCGTGGCTCTACCGCTTCGGAACCGAGAAATACCACCAGTACAAGATCAACCAGCCGGAGTACAAGGCCGCCAACGGCAAGTGGGAGATCATCGAGTTTCCCGAGAAGTACCGGCAGAACACCATCCACGCGGCGCTGCTGCGCACCGGCAAGGTGCTGCTCGTCGCGGGGTCGGGCAACAACCAGGACAACTTCGACGCGAAGAAGTTCGACACCCGGATCTGGGACCCGGTCAAGGGGACCATCAAGACGGTCCCGACGCCGACCGACCTGTTCTGCACCGGCCACACCCAGCTCGCCAACGGCAATCTGCTGATCGCGGGCGGCACCAAGCGGTACGAGAAGCTCAAGGGTGACGTCACCAAGGCCGGCGGCCTGATGATCGTCCACAACGAGAACCCGGACAAGCCGATCACCCTGCCGGCGGGCACCAAGTTCACCGGCAAGGAGAACGGCAAGACCTTCGTCTCCAAGGACCCGGTGCTGGTGCCCCGCGCCGAGAAGGTCTTCGACCCGGAGACCGGCGCGTTCGTGCGCAACGACCCGGGCCTCGGCCGGATCTACGTCGAGGCGCAGCAGAGCGGCGCGAAGTACGAGACGGGCACGCAGGACAACTACCGCGTCCAGGGCCTGTCGGGCACGGACGCGCGCAACACCTACGGCATCGCGCAGAAGCTCGCCCTGGACAAGAAGGACTTCCAGGGCATCAGGGACGCCTTCGAGTTCGACCCGGTCGCCGAGAAGTACATCAAGGTCGACCCGATGCACGAGGCCCGCTGGTACCCGACGCTCACCACCCTGAGCGACGGAAAGATCCTCAGCGTCTCCGGCCTCGACGACATCGGCCAGCTGGTCCCGGGCAAGAACGAGGTCTACGACCCGGAGACCAGGAAGTGGACCTACACCGACAAGGTCCGCCAGTTCCCGACGTACCCGGCGCTGTTCCTGATGCAGAACGGCAAGGTCTTCTACTCGGGCGCCAACGCCGGTTACGGCCCCGACGACGTGGGCCGCGACCCGGGCATCTGGGACGTGGAGTCCAACAAGTTCACCAAGGTCCCCGGCATGAGCGACGCGAACATGCTGGAGACCGCCAACTCGGTGCTGCTGCCGCCGGCGCAGGACGAGAAGTACATGGTGATCGGCGGTGGCGGGGTCGGCGAGTCCCGGCTGTCCAGCGAGAAGACCCGGATCGTCGACCTGAAGGCGGACGACCCGAGGTTCGTGGACGGGCCGTCGATGGAGAAGGGCACGCGCTATCCGCAGGCCTCGGTCCTGCCCGACGACAGCGTGCTGGTCTCCGGCGGCTCGCAGGACTACCGGGGGCGCGGCGACTCCAACATCCTCCAGGCGCGGCTCTACCACCCGGACACCAACGAGTTCGAGCAGGTGGCCGATCCGCTGGTGGGCCGCAACTACCACTCGGGGTCGATCCTGCTGCCCGACGGCCGCCTGATGTTCTTCGGGTCGGACTCGCTCTACGCCGACAAGGCCAACACCAAGCCGGGCGAGTTCGAGCAGCGCATCGAGATCTACACCCCGCCGTACCTGTACCGGGACTCGCGGCCGGACCTGTCGGGTGGCCCGCAGACCATCGAGCGCGGTGAGTCGGGCACGTTCACCTCGCGGGCGGCGTCGACGGTGAAGAAGGTGCGGCTGATCCGGCCGAGCGCCTCGACACACGTCACCGACGTGGATCAGCGGTCCATCGCGCTGGACTTCACGGTGGACGGTCAGAAGCTCACGGTGACGGTGCCGGAGAACAAGAACCTCGTCCAGTCCGGGTGGTACATGATGTTCGTGACGGACGGGGAGGGCACGCCGTCCAAGGCGCAGTGGGTGAAGGTGCCGTAGCGCCGCGCGGCCGGCCGCTGTTCGTCTGCGGGTGCGTCGTGGCTGGTCGCGAGTTCCCCGCGCCCCTTGGGCCCGGGGAACTCGCCGTCGGTCAGCCGGACCCCTCGGCCAGCTTCACGGCGTACTCCGGCCACCACTCGCCGGCCTTCGGGCCGCCCTTGCACTCGCCGTCCGACTCCCCGGGGCGCTTGACCCACAGGTAGGCGTCGACGAGGGGGTCGGCCGTCTTCGTGGTCGGGGTCTCGCCGAGGGCGCGGCCGGGCGGGTTGCACCAGCGTTCGTCCGGGGCTCCCTCGGCGTAGGGGCCGTTGCCGTTGCGGCTGGTGTCGACGACGAAGTGCTTGCCGCCGACCTTGGCGGCGAGCTGCTTGCCGTAGGCGATGGAGTCCTCGGTGGTGTAGAAGTTCGACACGTTGACCGAGAAGCCGTCGGCCTGGTCGATGCCCGCCCACTTCAGCGGCTCGAAGATCTGGTCGGGGTGGCCCCAGCCGGCGTTGCCCGCGTCCAGGTAGACCTTGGTGTTCTTCAGCGCGCCGAGCTTGGCGATCGCGCCCTTGAGGAGGTCGTAGCGCTCCTCGTGGAACTCCTCCGGCGTGCAGCCGTCCACCAGGTGGAGCACCGCGTCCGGTTCCAGGATCACCGTGGCGGAGCGGTCGCCGATGCCCTTGGCCACGCCGTCGACGAAGGCGCGGTAGGCGTCGCCGTCGGCGGCGCCGCCGCCGGAGTACTGGCCGCAGTCGCGGTGCGGGATGTTGTAGAGGACGAGCAGCGCGGTGCGCCCGGCCTCGTCGGCGGCCTCGGTGAAGCCCCGGGCCTGTTCCTCGGGGTTCTCGGGGCTGATCCACTCGCCGGTCGGCTGCTGGGCGATCTTGCGGATCTGCTCGGCCTGGTCCTTCTTGTCGGACTTCTCCAGGGCCGCCAGCTGCTGGGCGGCGTTGCCGTCCGGGTTGACCCAGAACGGGTCGACCTCCTTGGGCTGCTGCGTTATCTCCGCGCCCGCGTTCCCGTCCTTGCCCTTGTCCTCGCCGTCCCCGGACGAGGAGCAGCCGGCGAGCAGCAGTGCCGCCCCCAGCACCGCCGCGGACGTTCGCCTCGTGGACAACGCTGCGGCCCCCCTGCTGCCGTACATCCAACCCCCCTGGGTGGTTCTTCCGAGGCTCAATCCTGACATACGCCTCCGGCACCCACGCGGTTCCCGGGTGCCGGTCCGACGTCTCCTAGGAGCCGGTACCCGTGAGGTACGCCGAGACGACCACGTTGGCCGTGTAGCTGTCGGTGGCGGGGTCGAAGGTGCCGCCGCAGGTGATCAGGCGGAGTTCGGCGCGGCCCGTGTCCCGTGGTCCGTAGGCCTGCTGGGCGTCGAAGCCGTCGCGGGTGAGGACCTGCACGTCGTCGACGGTGAACTCGGCGACCTCGCCGTCGTCGCGGGTCACCCGGACCGTCTCGCCGGGCTCCAGGGTGCTGACCGCGTGGAAGACGGCCGGCTCGGTCTCGGTGTCCACGTGGCCGACCAGCAGCGCGGTCCCGGCCGCGCCCGGCGTCGCGCCGTCCGCGTACCAGCCGACGGCGTCGGGCCGGTCGAAGGGCGGTGGTTCGATGGCGCCCTCGGCGTCGAGGCCGCGGGCCACGACCGGGGCCCGGACGCCGAGTCCGGGGATGTCGAGCCGCTGCGGCAGGGCGTCGCCGAGGGGCGTGTGGGCGGGTGGCAGCGGTATGTCGGGGGGCCGGCCGGCCGCCGCCATGTCGCCGGTGGCCGGCCGGGATATGCCTTCGCGCACGTCGGTGGCCTCGCGGCCCCAGAGCCACAGCCCGAGGAGCAGCACCACCCAGGCGGTGCCGGTCACCAGGCGGCCGGGGCCGACGGTGAG
The DNA here is from genome assembly GCF_001267885.1 of Streptomyces ambofaciens ATCC 23877. Taxonomy (NCBI): domain Bacteria; kingdom Bacillati; phylum Actinomycetota; class Actinomycetes; order Kitasatosporales; family Streptomycetaceae; genus Streptomyces; species Streptomyces ambofaciens. The sequence continues at coordinate 3,057,138 of NZ_CP012382.1, forward strand.
GCGGTCTTGTCCGGACATGGTCAGCCCGTCCCGCGGCTCCGGCTGCGGACGCTGCGCAGCGCGACGGCGACGGCGGCGATGCCGGCGAGGACCAGGCCGGTCACGGTGTGCGCCGTGCCGGGGGGTTCGGGCCGGGCCTCTTCGCGGCTGTCCGCGGCGGCCAGCCGCGCGGTGCCGCCGCCGCCCGCGTCCACGGGGGCGACGGGAGAGGCGTGGGCGGCCGGGCGTCGTCTCTCCCCGACGGTGACGGTGCCCCGGCGTGCGGCGTCGCCGCACTCGATCCGTACGGCGTACGCGCCGGCCTCCAGGGTGGAGCGGACCGAGCCGGCCCCGGCCAGGACGCCGTCGGAGCCGGACAGGGAGAGCTTCACGTCCGAGACGAACGCCGCCGAGACGGCGACGGCCGTCTTCTCGGTGCAGTCGGACACGCGGAGCCTGACGTCGCTGCCCGGCACGGGCGTGGACGGTGACACCGAGACGCCTCCCCCGTCCGCCGCGTGGGCGGCCGTCGCGATCGGTCCGAGCACCGCGGTCAACGCGGCGCCGGCACAGAGAGTGACTTTCAGTGAGCCCATCGTGTACCTCCAGTTACCTGGAGGCTGCCCCGCGGGACCGGCCCCCGCATCCTGCACGGGGGCCGGACTACTCCGAACGGGTCATGCCGGAAGGCGGCGGGTTTAGCACGTCAGACCCGTTCGACCAGGTCCGCGATGGAGTCGACCACCTGGGACGGACGGTACGGGAAGCTGTCGACCTGCTCGGGCCGGGTCAGGCCGGTGAGCACGAGGAAGGTCTGCATGCCGGCCTCGATACCGGCCAGCACGTCGGTGTCCATGCGGTCGCCGATCATGGCACTGGTCTCGGAGTGGGCGCCGATCGCGTTGAGTCCGGTGCGCATCATGAGCGGGTTGGGCTTGCCGGCGAAGTACGGCTGCCGGCCGGTCGCCTTGGTGATCAGGGCGGCCACCGCGCCGGTCGCCGGGAGCGGGCCCTCGGTGGAGGGGCCGGTCTCGTCGGGGTTGGTGCAGATGAAGCGGGCGCCCGCGTTGATCAGCCGGACGGCCTTCGTCATCGCCTCGAAGGAGTACGTGCGGGTCTCGCCGAGCACGACGTAGTCGGGGTCGTGGTCGGTGAGGATGTAGCCGATGTCGTGCAGGGCGGTGGTCAGGCCGGCCTCGCCGATGACGTAGGCCGAGCCGCCGGGCCGCTGGTCGTCCAGGAACTTGGCGGTGGCCAGCGCCGAGGTCCAGATGGCCTCGACCGGGACCTCCAGGCCCATGCGGCGCAGCCGGGCGTGCAGGTCGCGCGGCGTGTAGATCGAGTTGTTGGTGAGCACCAGGAAGGGCTTGCCGGACTCGCGGAGCCTCTTGATGAAGGCGTCGGCGCCGGGGATCGGCACGCCCTCGTGGATGAGGACGCCGTCCATGTCGGTGAGCCACGACTCGATGGGCTTGCGGTCTGCCATGTGCAACGAACTCCCTGGCGTGCGGTGGGCATGTGCGGAAGGCGCCGGAACCACGGCGTGCCGACGCCCCCCACCCTAATCAGGAGCCCCTCGGCTCAGTTCCCGGTGGCCGACTTCCAGGCGTCGATGTAGGAGGTCAGGTTCTTCTCGATGTCGGCCCAGTCGGGCTCGAAGACCTCGACGCCGTCCATCAGCTGGGTGAGCGCGATGGCGTTGGCGTCGGTGGCCTTGACGTCCTGGCGGGCCGCGAAGCCGCCGCCGATCTCGCTGACCTGCTGCTGGGCCTTCCGGCTCAGCAGGAAGTCCAGGAGCTTTTTGCCGTTCTCGCCGTGCGGGGCGTCGGTGACCAGGCCGGCGGCGTAGGGCAGGGCGAAGGTGGTGGGCCTGCCGCCCTCGCGGGCCGGGAACCAGATGCCGAGGTTCGGCATGGACTTGGACTGGGCGAAGTTCATCTGGACGTCGCCGTTGGCGACGAGGAGTTCGCCCTTGTCGACCTTGGGGGCGAGCTTGCCGGTGGAGGCGGACGGGCCGACGTTGTTGGCCTGGAGCTTCTTCAGGTACTCCATGGCGGGCTTCTCGCCGCCGAAGTCGTGCATGGCCTTGATGAGGACGGCGGTGCCGTCGCCGGCGACGCCGGGAGTGGAGTACTGGAGCTTGTTCTTGTACGTCGGATCGAGCAGGTCCTCCCAGGTGGCGGGGGCCTGCTTCAGTTCCTTCCTGTTCTGGATGAAGCCGAAGTAGTTGTTGACGACGGCGGTCCAGGTGCCGTTCGCCGCCTTGTCGGCGCCGCTGACCTGGTCGACGCCCTTCGGGGAGTACTTCTGGAGCAGGCCCTTGGTGTCGGCCTGCTGGATGAACGGCGGGAGGGTGACGAGCACGTCGGCCTGCGGGTTGCGCTTCTCGCGGGTGGCGCGCTGCACCATCTCGCCGGAGCCGCCCTCCACGTACTCGACCTTGATGCCGGTCTCCTTCTCGAAGTCCTCGAAGACCCGGTCGTACCAGCCGTCGCCGTTCTCGCCCTTGAGGCCGTCGGCGCTGTAGACGGTGACGACGTTCTCGTCGGAGGCGGCGGAGGTGCCGGAGCAGGCGGACAGGGGCAGGGCGAGCACGGCGAGGGCGGCGAGCGGCCTGAGGGTGTTCCTGGGCATGGCGAGGTGCACTCCTTGCGTGGCGGGGGCGGAAGCGGGTGATTACCGGTAGGAGGCTCGGGTGCGGATCCGGGAGACGGCGAACAGCACCAGCAGGGTCGCCGCCATCAGGACCACGGCGACGGCGGAGCCGGTGAACAGGGCGCCGCGGTCGGTGGCGGCGTAGATCAGCACCGGCAGCGGGGTCCAGTCGGGCGGGTAGAGCATCATCGTGGCGCTCAGCTCGCCCATGGACAGGGCGAAGCAGAGGCCGGCGGCGGCGGTCAGGGACGGCAGCAGCAGCGGCAGCCGCACCCGCCACAGCACGTACGCCGGGGAGGCGCCGAGGGAGGCCGCGGCCTGTTCGTAGGCGGGGTCGAGGCGGGTGATCGCCGCCGACACGGACTGGTAGGCGAAGGCGGTGACCAGCACCGAGTGGGCGATGATCACGATCCAGCGGGTGCCGTTGAGCAGCATCGGCGGCTGGGAGAAGGCCACCAGGGTCGCGAGACCGACGACGACCGAGGGCACGGCGACCGGCAGCACGAACAGGGCGTCGAGCACCTTGCGGTACCGCGTCCGGAGCGCCGCCGCCGCGAGCGCCGCCCAGGTGCCGGCGGCCAGGGCCAGCAGACTGGCGGTGAGGGCGGTGACCAGGCTGGTGGTGAGCGCCTGGAGGGCCTCGCCCCGGGTCGCCGCCTCGTAGTGGGCGGTGGTGAAGCCGGAGGGCAGGACGCTGGACCAGTGGGTGGCGAACGAGGCGGCGAGGACGACGAGGAGCGGAAGGGCGAACAGGGGCAGGAAGAGGAGGAGGAAGAGGGCCCACACGACCCACCTCGCCCTGCGGTCATGCACCAGCACGGCGGCTCACCACCCGGTAGAGGCCGTAGAGGCCGACGGAGATCAGGACGTTGACGACGGCGACCACGCAGGCGCCCGGGTAGTCGGACTCCAGGATCGCCTTGCCGTAGATCATCGTCGGCAGCGTGGTGACGCCCTTGGCGCCGGTGAAGAGCACGATGCCGAACTCGTTCAGGCACAGGACGAGGACCAGGCTGCCGCCGGCCGCGAGGGCGGGCAGCGCCTCCGGCAGGATGATCCGCCGGATGATGCGGGGCGCGCGGGCGCCCAGCGAACTGGCGGCCTCCAGCTGCCCGGTGTCCAGCTGCGAGAAGGCGGCGAGCAGCGGGCGCATCACGAACGGCGTGAAGTACGTGATCTCCGCCAGCAGCACGCCCCAGGGCGTGGTGAGGAACTGGAAGGGCCCCTCGGCGGCGCCCGTGACGTCGGTCCACGCGCCGTTGGCCATGCCGACCGTGCCGTAGACGAACAGCAGGGCGAGCGTGATCAGGAAGGACGGGAAGGACAGGAAGACGTCGATGAGGCGGGCCACCGCCTTCGCCCCCGGGAACGGCACGAAGGCGATGACCAGCGCGAGCACGAACCCGAGCACCAGGCAGCCGACGGTGGCGGCCACCGCCAGCCACACGGTGGTCCACAGCGCCTCGCGGAACGCCCCCGACGCGAACACGTCGGCGTACGGCTCCAGGGAGGTGCCGCCGGTGTCGGGCCGGAAGGACTGCTGGGCGACGAGGGCGAGGGGGTAGAGGAAGACGAGGGCGAGCAGGGCCACCGGGGGCAGCGCCCACAGGAGCGCCCCGGTGGGGCGGGGGGCCGGGCCGGCCGTGCCGGGTGCGGGGCCCGCGCGGCGCGGGCGGGACCGGCCGGGGTCGGTCCGCGGCTTCTCGGCGACCTCAGTCATGGTGCACCCCGGCGGGCAGCAGGACGGCGTCGTCGGGCGCGAAGTGCACGGTGACCTCGTCGCCGTGGGCGGGCGGGTTCCGCAGTTCGCGGAGGTCGGCCATGACGCGGTGGCCGGTGACGTCGACGTAGACGCGGTGGGTGGCGCCGCGCCACTGGATCTCCCCCACCGTCCCGGTGAGCCGGTTGGGGCCGTCGCCGTCGCCGAGCCCGACGAGGTGCGGGCGTACGCACAGGGTCGCCGTCGCCCCCGGGGCGGCGCCCGCCGTGTCGACCTCGATCTCCGCGTCCCCGAAGGACACTCCCCGGGTCCCGACGGTCACGGGGAGCAGGTTCGCCCCGCCCACGAAGGACGCCGTGAACGCGTCGGCCGGCGCCCGGTACAGCTCCCTCGGCGTCCCGCACGCGCGCAGCCTCGCCTTGTCCATCACCGCGATCCGGTCGGCGAGGGTGAGGGCCTCCACCTGGTCGTGGGTGACGTACAGGAGGGACACGTCGGGCAGTTCGCGGTGCAGGCGGGCCAGTTCGGCGAGCATCCCGGAGCGGAGCTGGGCGTCGAGCGCGGAGAGCGGTTCGTCCAGGAGCAGGACGTCGGGGCGGATGGCGAGGGCGCGGGCGATGGCGACGCGCTGCTGCTGGCCGCCGGAGAGTTCGCGCGGGTAGCGGCGGGCGTAGGCGCCCATGCCGGTCATCTCCAGCGCCTCGGTGACGCGGACGCGGATCTCCGCCCTGGGCACCTTGCGGGCCTTCAGGCCGAAGGCGACGTTGTCCTCCACCCGCATGTGCGGGAACAGGGCGTACTGCTGGACGACCATGCCGATGCCGCGCCGGTGCGGGGGCAGGCCGGTGACGTCGCGGTCACCGAGGAACACCCGCCCCGAGGCGGGCCGTACGAACCCGGCGACCGCCCGCAGCGCGGTGGTCTTGCCGGATCCGGACGGCCCGAGCAGCGCCATGACCTCGCCCGGTTCGACGGTGAGGTCGAGGGCGTCCAGGACGACGTTGCCGTCGTAGGCGACGGTGACCGAGTCGAAGCGGATGCCGCTGCTGGTGGTGCTCATCGGCCGGCCGCTCCCCGCAGGAGGGCGGGCAGGCCGGCGACGGAGTCCAGCACGTGACCGGCGCCCGCCTCGCGGAAGGCGTCGTCGCCGTGCGCCCCGGTGCGCACCCCGGCGACCAGGCCGGCGCCGGCGCGGACACCGCTGAGGACGTCGTACGAGGTGTCGCCGACGACGGCGACCTGGTGGACGGCGTCGGCGGCCTTGGTGCGCAGGAAGGCCTCCAGCACCATGTCCGGGTACGGTCGTCCGCGCCCGCCCGCGTCGGCGGGGCACAGAGTGAGCGGCACCAGGTCCCGCCAGCCGAGCGCGCCGAGGATGGCGTCCTGGGTGACGCGGGCGAAGCCGGTGGTGAGGACGACGGTGCGGCCGTCGGCCGTCAGCTCCTCGACGGCCTCGCGGGCGCCGGGGACCGGGGCGATCAGACCGCCGTCGACGAGTTCGCCGTACGCCTTCTCGAAGGCGGCGTTGGCCTGCCGGGCGCGGTCCTCGGCGCCGAACAGGTGCCGGAAGACGGAGATCTTGGACTCGCCCATGGTGGCGCGGACGTAGGCGAGTTTCTCGGCGTGGTCCGGGGTGCCCGGCTCGACGCCGAGCTCGCGGGCGGCGGTGTCGAAGGCGCGCTCGACGAGGCCGCCGTCGGCGACGGTGGTGCCGGCCATGTCGAGGACGACGAGGCGGATGTCCTCGGTGGTGTCTGCGGGGGTCACGTGGGTCATGTGTGTCACCAGCCCAATTCGTTCGCGGTGGTCTCGGCTATCGCGGGTGAGCAGGTCATGCCGCGCCCGCCGGGCCCGGTGACCAGCCACACGCCGTCGCGCACCCGCTGCCGGTGCACGACCCGGCTCGTGTCGGTGCACTGCGCGTACACCCCGGCCCAGCGGCGGCGGATCCTCGGCAGCGGACGGCCGAGGAGGGACTCGACGACGCCGGTGAGGTGCTCGTAGGGGTCTTCGAGGGTGTCGAAGGCGAAGGGGTGCTCGTACTCGTGGGTGTCGCCGATGGTCAGGCCGCCGTCGGCGCGCTGCACCATCAGCAGCTGCATCCTGTGCTCCGCGGCCGTGGCGGGCTGCGGCTGCCGCGCGTTCAGCTCGTCCAGGGCGGGCGAGCCGTAGGCGGGGTAGTAGCGGAAGCTGTCGGCGTCGGCGACCGAGGTGGTCAGCGGTTCACCGAGCGGGTCGGTCTGCATCATCTGGAGGCGGACCCGGCGCACCGGCAGGTCGGGCCCGGCCAGCTCGCGCACCAGGCCGCCGAGCCAGGCGCCGGTGCACAGGACGACGACGTCGCCGGTGTGCGTGTCGCCGTGGTCGTCGCGGACGGCGCGCTCGCCGACGACGTCGCGGACCTCGCGGCCGGGCAGGAAGGTGTACTTCGGGGACTTCCCCAGCTCGGCGCGCAGGGCGAGCTGGGCGGTGCGCGGTTCGACGGCCGCGTCGCGCTCGCAGTACAGCGCGGCGTCGAAGTCACCGCGCAGGGCGGGGTTCACGGCGCGGGCCTCACCGGGGGTGAGGAGCTTGTGGCCGCGGGCCGCGGCGTCCGGGCGGGCGACGGCCGCCTCGGCGACGGCGCGTTCCAGGTCGCCGCGCAGCGGGGTCAGGGAGCCGTTGGGGCGGAAGCCCAGCGCCGGTACCCGGCCGCCGATCTCCTCCCACAGCTCCCGGGCCCGCAGCGCGGTCTCCAGTTCCTCGCCGCCCGCGCGGCCACTGACCCAGATCTGGCCGAAATTGCGCAGTGAGGCGCCGCGGGCCTCGGTCTCGCGCTCGATCTGGACGACCTCGTGGCCGCGGTTCACTGCGTGCCAGGCGTGCATGGTGCCCACCACGCCGGCTCCTACGACTATCACTCTCACGACCGCCACACTCCTTGTCATCGGGGAACCGGAGGAATCCGGCCGACAACGAGAGCGTGAACCGGGCATCACGTTTGGGCTAGACCCGTTATCTCTTCGTTATCAAAGCGGGGTGGATCGTAGGGGCGTTTTTCAGCCGCGCAGGTGGGTGGTGAAGGAGAAGCGGTCGCCCCGGTAAAGGGTGCGCACCCGCTCCAGCGGGCCACCCTCCGCGTCCCGGGAGACGCGGTGGATGAGCAGCATCGGGAGGGCCGGCGGGGTGCCGATCAGCAGGGCCTCGCGCGGGGTGGCGAGGACGGTCTCGATGCGCTCGTCGGCGTCCCCGAAGGCGATGCCCTGCCCGGCGAGGTGGGCGTAGAAGGACGAGTCCGGGTCGAAGGCGGTGTCCAGGTCGGGGAGGCGGGCCACGGAGACGTAGGTGCTCTCCAGGCCGACCCGCTCGTCGTCCGCGAGCAGCACGCGCTCCAGGTGCCAGACGGGTTCCCCGCGGGTGAGGCCGGTCTCGGCGGCGAGCGCTTCGGGGCAGGGGAAGCGGTCCAGGGTGACGAGTGCGCGGCCGGGGGTACGGCCCTGGCGCCGGACGCCCTCGGTGTAGCTGGCCAGGGACAGCGGCTGCTCCAGCTTGGGGCCCGCGACCACGGTGCCGCGCCCCTGCCGGCGCAGCTTGCCCTCCAGCACGAGCTCGCGCAGGGCCTGCCGCACGGTCTCGCGGGCGACCTCGTACCGCTCGGAGAGGTCCCGCTCGGTGGGGATGGCGCCGCCCTCCCCCAGCTCGCCGACCAGACGGTCGATCCGCGCCTTGACGGCGTAGTACTTCGGCACACGGCCGTGCTCGGGAATCCCGGAGCGGACGGGGGCGCCCGGGGCCTGGTCGTTCGGGTAGTCCACGCAGGGATGGTCGCAGACGGGGGCCCGCCGCCGGCTACGGGGCGGGGGGTGCGGGGCGGTGCGGGGGCGGGGGCGGTGTGGGTGCGGTGCGGGGGCGGGTGCAGGTGCGGTGCGGTGCGGATGCGCTGCGCCTGCGGGGGCGGGTGCAGGTGCGGTGCGGTGCGGATGCGCTGCGCCTGCGGGGGCGGGTGCAGGTGCGGTGCGGTGCGGATGGGCTGCGCCTGCGGGTGCGGGGGCGGGTGCAGGTGCGGTGCGGATGCGCTGCGGGTGCGCTGCGGGTGCGGATGCGCTGCGGGTGCAGGTGCGGTGCGGGTCAGCGGCGTCTGCGGGCGAGCAGTACGGCCCCGCCGCCGGCGGCGACGAGCAGAGCGGCGGCTCCCGCGGCCACGCCCGTCCGGCCCGGCCCGGTGCCGGCGAGCTCGTCGGCGTGCGGGGGGTCGGCGAGCTGCCCGTCCCGGGCGTCGGCGGCCTGGCCATCCCGGTCGCCGGCGCTCCGGTCGTCCGGGCCGTCCGTGCCCTGATCCTGGTCCGTGCCCTGGTCCTGGTCCGTGCCCTGGTCCTGGCCCTGGTCCGCGCCCCGGTCCGCGCCCCGGTCCTGGTCCTGGTCCTGCGGGACGCCGGTGGCCGTACTCGGGCCGTCCGGGGCACCGGGGTCCCGGGCGTCCGGAGTGGCGGCGCCGGAAGGTGACGCGGGGTCGGCGCTCCGGCCGGTGGCCGACTCGTCGGCGGGCGCGCTCGACCGGATGCGGAAGCGGTAGTCGTTCGACTGGCCGATCCAGTCGCCGTCGCCGCCCCGGCGCTGGACCACGGCCGCGTTGGCGGTCACCTCGTTGGCCACCGCGTCCGAGGTGAGCGCGAGCCGCACCCTGACGCTGAGCGTCTTGCCGGGGCCGACGGTGAAACCGGGGAAGTCGGGGAGGCCGGCCCCCTCACCGGCCTCGCCGGCACCCTCTCCCTCGCCGGCACCCTCTCCCTCGGTAGCCGTCCCACCGCCGGAGGCGTCCTCACCGAACACGCCGATCAGCTCGTCCCGGTCGGTCGGCTCGAACGCCACGGGACGCGGCCGCTTCCCCTCGTAGAACTCCAGGCGGGGCTGCGACGGCGTCAGGGCCCGCTTCTCGTCGACCAGGACGATGACCGGGTGGATGCCCTCGCAGGTCCGGGAAGTGGTGTTGGTCAGGTCCAGGTACCAGGTGCCGTAGCCGCCCCCGGCCTCGAAGCCACTGGGGCCGCCGTGGATGCGGGTGGTGAGGGGGAAGGTGTGGTCGTCGGGGGCCGTGCACGCGGGCAACGGCGCCTGAGGGTCCGCGTGGGCGGACGCCCGTGGGTCCGCGTGCGCGGGGACGGCCGACGCGGAGGCGGCGAGGAGGGCGGCTGTCGCCACCAGGCAGGGGGACGTGGACGTGAACAGTCGCATAAACACATGAGCGTGCCGGTGGTGCGCGGCTTCGGGCACCGCCATTCGGGCCACGCCCCCCGGACGGAGCACAGACGCCCCTCGTTCGGCGGTCGCACCGACAAGGAGAGCGCACCGACTCCGCACCGTTTGCGCCAAGCGGCACCAAAGTGGCGCGATCGCGCGTTGCCGCTCCGCTCCGGGAGTCGCAGCCTGAGGGGCGGGAGCGCTCCCACACCACCGGCGCCCCCAGGCCCTCACGCCACCCCGCCCCCTCCCCGCACAGGGAGAGAAGGACAAGAGGCCCATGGACACGGCTTGTCATATACATGCTCTATTTCGCGCCGCGGGACGCCACCTGAAGCTGCTTCCCTTCAGCACTCTCGCCCTCCTGATACCGGCCCTCCTGCTGACCACGCTCACCCCGTCCCCCGCCGCGGCGGCGGAGAACGCGGCGCCCGTCCCCCTCCCGTCGCTCAGCGCGACCACGACCCAGGTCGCCTCCGGGCTGAGGCGGCCCACCGCCCTCGCCGCCCCCGACGACGGCACGGACCGGCTCTTCATCACCGAGAAGTCCGGCAGGATCCGCGTCTACCACCCGGACACCGGCCTGGCCGCCGCCCCGCTGATCGACATCACCGCGGCCGTGGACGAGTCGGGCAACGAGCGCGGACTGCTCGGCATCGCGCTCCCGCCGGACTTCGCCGCGAGCCAGGACCTGTACCTGGCGTACACGGCACTGCCCGACGGGGCGGTCACGCTGGCCCGCTACCGGCTCGACGAGTCCCGCCTGGAGGTCCTGCTGTCCCAGGAGCACGCCGAGTACAACAACCACAACGGCGGCCAGCTCGCCTTCGGCCCCGACGGCAACCTGTACTGGAGTATCGGCGACGGCGGCGGATCGGGGGACCCCTTCCGGTCCGGACAGCGGCTGGACACCCTGCTGGGCAAGATCATGCGCATCGACGTGAGCCGCGCCTGCGCGCCGCTCGCCTACTGCGTCCCCGGCGACAACCCCTTCACCCGCACCCCCGGCGCCCGGGCGGAGATCTGGCTCTACGGGCTGCGCAACCCCTGGCGCTTCTCCTTCGACAGCGGTGACGGCTCACTGTGGATCGGCGACGTCGGCCAGGGCCACTGGGAGGAGGTCGACCACATCCCCGCCGGCCGGGGCGGGCTGAACCTCGGCTGGTCCTGCTACGAGGGCCTGGAGCGGTTCGAGGGCGGCGAGTGCGCGTCCGGCCAGGAATACACCGAGCCGGTCTTCACCTACTCGCCGTACACCGGCGGCTGCTCGGTCATCGGCGGCCACGTCTACCGGGGCCGGCAGTACGCCGACCTGGTGGGCGGTACGTACATCGCCACCGACTACTGCTCGTCGACCGTATGGGCGCTGCGCCCCGACGGCCGGGGCGGCTACGACCAGGCCGAGATCGGGCAGATGCCCACCCAGGTCACGTCGATCGGCGTGACCGTCGACGGCGAGTTCTACGTGGTCAACGACCTGCCCGGCGGTCTGCACCGGGTGTCGTTCACCCGGGAGGAGCCCACCTGCCGGGTGGACCGCAAGGTGACCCGCTGGGGCACCGGCACCACGGTCGACCTCACCGTCACCAACACCGGCGACACCCCGGTGAACGGCTGGACCCTCGCGTTCCCGCTGTCCTTCGGGCAGACCGTCGTGTCCGACTGGAACACGGAGCTGACCCAGCTCAGCAACACGATCGACGCCACCAACGCCCCGCACAACGCCACGATCGCGCCGGGCGCGAGCGTCACCCTCGGCTATCTCGCCCAGCACACCGGTGACGCGTCACCACCGCCCCGGTTCACGCTCAACGGGGACGCGTGCGCCGTCGGCTCGTGAACGCCGCCGGTACGCCGTGAGCAGCGGTACGGGTGCCGGGTCGACGCGTCGACGCGGCCCGGCACCCGTGCCCGCTCCGTCCCCTGCCCCGTGGGCCGCGTTCCGTGCCCCGCGTCGGCACCACGCATCGCGTCACACGGCACGCCCCCGACGACACCTCACACATCGCCCCGCCCGAACAGCGGCGCGAGCAGCAGCTGGGCCGCGCCCTCCGCGACTCCGCGCACCCCTCCGGGCGCCATCCGCACCGGTACGGCGCCGCCGTGACCGCCCTCCCGCCGGGCGCGGGCGTCGAGGACGGCACCGACCCCGCCGACGAACGCCTCCGGCGCGGCGGCGACGGTACGGCCGCCGAGCAGGACCAGGTCGATGTCCAGCAGCCCGGCGAGGTTCGCGGCACCCGCGCCCAGCACCCGGGCCGCCTCCGTGAGGTCACCGCGGGCGACGGCCCCGAGGCACAGCGCCTCTATGCAGCCGCGTGCGCCGCAGGTGCAGGGCGGCCCGTCCAGCTGGACGACCTGGTGCCCGAACTCCCCGGCACCCGTCCGGGCGCCCCGGTGCACCCCGCCGCCGATCACGAGCCCGGCGCCGAGCCCCGTACCGAGGTGCAGATAGGCGAAGGAGCCCCCTCCGCCGGGCCCCTCCCCGCCGACCGCGAGACCCAGGGCCGCCGCGTTGGTGTCCTTGTCGACGACGACCGGCACACCGAGCCGCCGCACCAGCGCGTCCCGCAGCGGGAAGCCGTCCCACTCCGGGAAACCGGTGACCCGGTGCAGCACGCCCCGGACGTGGTCGAGCGGCCCCGGCAGGGCGACACCGAGGCCGAGGAGCGTGGGGGCGTCCGCGAGGGCCCCGGCGCCGGCGGGCGGCCGCGGAGTGTCGTCGAGCGTGCCGACGGGCGGCCGTACGGTGTCCACGACGGCGCCGACGGCCCCGACGGCCCCGACGGGCGGCCGCAGGACGTCCGCGACCAGTTCGCGAGCGGCCCCCGCCACACCCTCCAGCACCGCTTCCGCCCCCGCGCCCAGGTCCAGCGGGGAGCGCCGCTCCCCCAGCACGGTGCCGTCGAGATCGACCAGCACCGCCCGCAGCTCGTCCCGGTCCAGGTGGACGCCGAGCGCGTGGCCGGCCTCCGGCACCAGGCGCAGTACCGTCCGCGGCTTACCGCCCGTGGACGCGCGGCGTCCGGCCTCGGCGGCCAGACCGTCCTCCCGGAGGCGTGCGGTGATCTTGCTGACCGCCTGCGGGGTGAGCCCGGTCCGCTCGGCGAGTTCCAGCCGGCTGATGCCCTCCGCACCGGCCGTGCGCAGCAGGTCGAGCACCAGGGCGGCGTTGTGACTGCGCAGGGCGAGCAGATTGGCCCCGCCCACCGCACCCCGCATACCGCCACCGCCCCCGGAGGCACCCGCACCGCTCCCGGAGGCACCCCCACCGCCCCCACCACCGGCACGCACACCGCCACCACCGCCGACACGCGCACCGCCCCCGCCGGTGCCCCCCGCGCCGTTCCTCGCTCCCCCGCCGTTCGTCCTGTCCACGCCCCCATTGTCACCGGCGCTTGCACTTTGGCAACACCGTTGCGAAAGTAGGAGGCATGACTGGTACTCCTCCCGGCAAGCCCCCGCTGCGCGTCGGCCTCGTCGGCTACGGCCTCGCGGGCTCCGTCTTCCACGCCCCGCTGATCGCCGCCACCGAGGGCCTGGCCCTGGACACGGTGGTCACCTCGAACCCCGACCGGCAGCAGCAGGCCCGCGCCGGGTTCCCGGACGTACGGACCGTCGCCACGCCCGACGAGCTGTTCGACCGGGCCGGCGAGCTGGACCTGATCGTCATCGCGTCTCCGAACAAGACGCACGTGCCGCTCGCGACGAGGGCCCTGGAGGCCGGTCTGCCGGTCGTGGTGGACAAGCCCGTCGCGGGCACGGCCGCCGAGGCGCGGGAGCTCGCGGCGCTGGCGGAGGAGCGCGGCCTGCTGCTCTCCGTCTTCCAGAACCGCCGCTGGGACAACGACTTCCTCACCCTGCGCAAGCTCGTCGCCGAGGACGCGCTGGGCGACGTATGGCGCTTCGAGTCCCGCTTCGAGCGCTGGCGGCCGAAGCCGAAGGGCGGCTGGCGCGAGTCCGGCGACCCGGCAGAGATCGGAGGTCTCCTGTACGACCTCGGCAGCCACGTCGTCGACCAGGCCCTAGTCCTCTTCGGCCCGGCCACGCAGGTGTACGCCGAGTCGGTCGTCCGGCGCGCGGGCGCGGAGGCGGACGACGACACGTTCATCGCCCTGACGCACGCGGGCGGCGTCCGCTCCCACCTGTACGTCTCCTCCACCGCCGCCCAGCTCGGGCCCCGTTTCCGCGTCCTGGGCTCGAAGGCCGGTTACGTCAAGCACGGCCTCGACCCGCAGGAGGCGGCGCTGCGCGAGGGCAAGCGGCCCGGCCCCGGCTGGGGCGAGGAGGACGAGTCGCTGTGGGGCCGCGTGGGCGCCGGGGAGTCCCCGGCGACCGGCGGCGGAAACGTGACGGCGACCGTCCCGGGCGACTACCCCGCCTACTACGCGGCGGTGGCGAAGGCGCTGCTGGAGGGCGGCCCGAACCCGGTCGGCGCCCGCGAGGCGGCTGCCGCCCTGGACGTACTGGAGGCGGCCCGCCGGTCCGCCCGCGACGGAGTGGTGGTGGCCCTGTGAGCCCCGAGAAGCCGGTCCCGACGGTGGAGGAGCTGGAGGCGCAGGAACGCCGTCTGGTCTTCCGCCGGTTCACGAACGACGACGCCTGGGCCCTCGGCTCGCTCCTCGTCGAGCTGGCCCGCGAGCGCGGGGCGCCGGTCGCCGTCGACATCCACCGCGCCGGCCAGCAGCTCTTCCACGCTGCCCTGCCCGGCTCGACCCCCGACAACGACGCCTGGATCGCCCGCAAGCGCCGGGTGGTGGAGCGGTACGGCTCCGCGTCGTACCTGGTCGGCTCGCGCTTCCGGGCCAAGGGCACGACGTTCGAGGAGTCCTCGCGGCTCGACCCCGACACGTACGCGGCGCACGGCGGTTCCTTCCCGATCACCGTGGCCGACGTCGGAGTGATCGGCTCGGTGACGGTGTCCGGATTGCCGCAGGTGGAGGACCACCGGCTGGTGGTGGAGGCGCTGGAGCGGTTCCTGGGCGAGTAACCCGATCGGCCCCGGACCGTGCGCTCGGGGAATGACCGGTGGGTACCCGTGGTTGGCAGGCAGGTACGCAGGATGATCACGGTGCCCACCGGAGGGACTCCCGATGAACGACACGACGGCTTCTCCGACCGCTCTGGCCCCTCTGAAGGAATCGGTCGGACGGTACGGCGTGTGGAGCGTGCAGCTGCGCTCCGGGGACCCGACGGGTGCCGCGGAACGCGCCGAGGCCACCGCCGAGTTGGAGCGGCTCGGGTTCGGTGCCGTGTGGCTGGGCGGCAACACCTCCGCCGCGGACGCCGCCCCGCTGATCGAGGCGACCTCGCGGATCGTCGTCGGCACCAGCATCCAGAGCATCTGGGAGCACGAGCCCTCCGCGGTGGCGGCGAGCTTCGCGGAGCTGGAGGTGGCCCACCCCGGCCGGTTCCTGCTCGGCCTCGGGGTGAGCCACGGCCCCCGGGTGAAGGGCTACAGCCGCCCGTACTCGACGATGGTCGACCACCTCGACGCCCTGGACAGGGCGGGCATGCGGTCCGGCCACCGGGTGCTGGCGGCGCTCGGCCCGAAGATGCTGGAGCTCTCCCGGGACCGGGCGGCCGGCGCCATCCCGTACCTGGTCACCCCCGAGCACACCGTGCAGGCCCGTGAACGGCTCGGCGAGGGGCCGCTGCTGGCCCCGGAGTTGAAGGTGGTCCTCTCCTCCGACCCGGCTGCCGCCCGCGCGACGGCGCGCGCCTACCTCGCCCGGTACCTGGAGCTGCCGAACTACACCAGGAACTTCCTCAACCTCGGCTTCACCGAGGCCGACGTCGCCGACGGCGGCAGCGACCGCCTGATCGACGCGGTGTTCGCGTGGGGCGACGAGGACACGATCCGCGCCCGCATCGACACCTTCCTCGACGCGGGCGCCGACCACGTCGCCCTCCAGGTGGTGGAGGACGACATGACCCTGATCCCCCGTGAGGGCTGGCGCCGCCTCGCTTCCCTACTGGCCTGAGGCAGGGCGCCCCTCAGGGGGCGGGGAACCGCGCGACCGGCCCACCACGACACGCGGCCGGCACCGCACCGACTCCCCGCCCCACCCCTCCAGCGGAGCGCCTACGCGTTCTTGAGTTCCTGCCGCTGCCGCCCGAGCCCCTCGACCTCCAGCTCCACGACGTCCCCGGCCCGCAGGTACGGCTTCGGCTCGGGCTGCCCCATCGCCACCCCCGCCGGGGTCCCGGTGTTGATGACGTCACCGGGCCGGAGCACCATGAACTGGCTGACGTACCGCACGACCTCCCCCACCGGGAAGATCTGCTCCGCGGTGGTCCCGTCCTGCTTCAGCTCCCCGTTCACCCACAGCCGCAGCGACAGCCCCTGCGGGTCGGGCACCTCGTCGGCGGTCACCAGCCAGGGGCCCAGCGGGTTGAACGTCTCGCAGTTCTTGCCCTTGTCCCAGGTCCCGCCGCGCTCGATCTGGAACTCCCGCTCGGAGACGTCGTGCGCCACCGCGTACCCGGCGACACACGCGAGGCCCGCCTCCGCCGAGTCCAGGTAGCGGGCCGTACGCCCGATCACGACCGCCAGCTCCACCTCCCAGTCCGTCTTGACGGAGCCGCGCGGCACGAGCACGGTGTCGTCCGGCCCCACCACCGTGTCCGGCGCCTTGAAGAAGACGACGGGTTCGGCGGGCGGCTCCGCCCCGGTCTCCCGGGCGTGGTCGTGGTAGTTGAGCCCGATGCACACGACCTTGCCGATGCGTCCGACGGGCGGTCCGACGCGCAGTCCCGTCCCGTCCAGGACGGGCAGCTCACCGGCTTCGGCGGCGGCCCGTACCCGGCCGAGCGCGGCGTCGTCGGCGAGCAGCGCCCCGTCGATGTCCGTCACCACGCCCGACAGGTCTCGCAGGGTCCCGTCGGCGTCGAGCAGCGCAGGTCGCTCCGACCCCGCCGTACCGACTCGCAACAGCTTCATGATCCCCAACTCCTCGGTCTCGGGCAGCCCGCCCGATGAGGTGCGACCTGGGTGCGGCAGTGACGCGACAACCATCGGAGGACTGGTCGATCGTCCAAGGTCGGGGTCCACTCCGCAATACCCCGTTCACGTACTGGACCGTAGGCCAGGCCGTACGCCCGTGCCCTCGCCGGTGCGCCGCCGCCCTCACCGGTACAGGAAGGCCCGTTCGACGGCGCTCCACGTCATGCTGGTGACGACGTACAGCGCGGCGGCCAGAGGCACCACGGCCACGGTGACGAGCGTGAAGAAGGACATGAACGGCATGACCTTGGTGATCGCGCCGACCCCCGGCACCGCTTCCGCGTCACCGGCGGGCAGCATCGGCCGGGCGGCCATCGTGCGCTTGGTGAGCCGGTAGCTGAAGGCGGCGACGGCGGCGACGACCGCGAACAGCCCGGCGTACACGAGCCCCGCGCCGCCGACCGCCCCGCCGTCACCGAGCGCGTCGGCCCACCGCCCGCCCAGCGGGGCGGCCAGGAGCTGGTGCGCGAGCAGTTCGTTGGCCCGGCCGCCGATCGAGGAGCTGGAGAACAGGTGGTAGAGGAGGAAGAAGGCGGGCACCTGGCACAGGCTCGGCAGGCATCCCGACAGCGGTGACACCTTCTCCCGCGTGTGCAGGTCGAGGACGGCCCGCTGGAGCTTCTCGGGGTTCTTCGCGTGCTTGCGGCGCAGTTCGGCGATCCGCGGCTGCAGTGCGGTGCGCGCCTTCTGCCCGCGCGCGGCGGCCCGGGACAGCGGGTGGACGAGGAGCCGTACGAGCGCGGTGAACAGGACGATGGCGGCGGCCGCGGCGGAGGCGCCGAACAGCGGCTGGAGCAGGTCGGCGAGGTGATCGACCAGGCTGGCGAAGACGGACATGGGTGAGCCCTCCGGGGGTCTCGTCGTGCCGGGGTGGGAGAACGGCGGCATGACGACACGACCCGCGCGGGGTTGCCTCGTGTGGAAGGGGTGCCCTACGCGGCGGTCGCCGGGAGGGCGCGCCCGGGCGCTCGGGGCCGGCGGCGGCCACGGGCGTCGGGGTCGCGTTGGGGCAGGAAGGCCGTACGCAGGTCCCGGTCCCTGATGGCCGTGCGGACCCGGGTGCGCGGCACGGCGGGCGCGCAGCGGGCGGCGATGACGGCGCAGACGGCGAGCGCGGCACCGACCGCGGCGGTCGCGGCGAGCGCGACGGTGGCGGAGAGGCTGCCGACGTCGACGAGGGCGACGGGAAGGAGCACGAGCAGCAGCACGAGCAGGGGACGCAGCACGGCCCGTCCTCGGGTCATCGCCACCCCCCTCTCCCGTACGCGTGTGTGCCCCAGTTATACCGCAGCGGCACCCGGCCGGGTACGGGCGTCCGGCGCCCGCCCGCGTGGCCCGGGGCCCTGGCCTGCGGGTACCTCACCTTCGTCACTTCTCGGCAGTACGGTGTCATCCATGCGCCCCGACACGTCTGCCGAGAACGTCGACCACGCCGCCGAAGCGGCACGCCTGGAGCGGACCGCCGGCCTCTACCCCGAGGACGCCGAGGCCCTGCTCCTGCGCGCCGCGGCCCATCTGGAACTCTCCGGCGACCGCCCCGCCGCGACCAAGCTCTACGACCGCCTGCTGGCCTCCGCCGCCGGGCCCTCCGAGCTGGAGAACCCGTCCCTGATCCGTGCCCTCAAGGCCTCCAACCTGTGGGAGTACGACCACGAGGCGGAGGCCCGGGCGATCATCGACGGCGTCCGCGCGGCGTCACCGCGCGACCCCGCTCCCTGGGTGATCGTGGCCGAGGCCCTGGAGGCCCACGACGAGCTGGAGGCGGCGCACGAGACGTTCACGGAGGGCGCCCGCCTGCTCCTGACGGACGTGGCCGAGCCCCCGTACTCGACGCACCCCCTCCTCTACGGCCGCCACCGCGTGCGTCGCATGCTGGGCCTCGCCCACGACGAGTGGGACGCCCTCGCCGACACCCTGCACTCCATGCCGGTCTCCCTCGACGAGCTGCACGACCCGAAGCGCGTCTGGTCGCTGGGCTCGGACAACCCGGCGGACCTGGAGGCGGAGATCTCCCGCCTGCGCGCCGAGCTCGGCGCCTACCGCGAGGCCCTCTCCCGCCCCTTCCCGGTGGCGATGCTCCACTGGCCCGCGGACGAACTGGCGGAACTCGTCGAGGCGTACCCGTCCCTCGCCGCCGAGTACCCGTCCTACGACGACCACCTGGCGACCATAGAGTCCGCACTGCGCGAACTGGCCTCGTCGGGCACCCCCAACCTGGGCGTGGTCCGCGGCACCGTCCCGTCCTACGAGGCCTTCGCGGCGTCGGAGGGCGCGTCCCCGGCCGACGCGGACCTGCTCCCCCAGTACGCGACGGTCCTCGCGGCCCGGGGCCGGGCGGTGGCGTGGCCGCCGCAGCGGGGGGCGGCCTGCTGGTGCGGCTCCCAGCGGCCGTACGCGGAGTGCCACGGAGGGAATGTCCCGACGGACCGATGAGAACCCGCGCCGGCGGACGTCTACCGGTGCAACAGCCCCCGCACCACGCGGGGCGTCGACCGGAGGAGACAGGACGACATGAGCACCGAGCAGACCCCCACCCCCGCAGGCGGCTTCCCCTACACCCTGACCCGCACCCTGGACGCCCCCGCGGCGCGGGTCTGGCAGGCCTGGACCACTCCGGACCAGTACGCCCGGTGGTCCCACGCCGCTCCCGGCTCGGTCGAGCTGGACGTCCGGCCGGGCGGCCCCTGGAAGGCCACGATGATCACCCCCGACGGCGCCGAGTTCCCCCTCACGGGTACCTACCTCCAGGTCACCGAGAACCGCCACCTGACCATCGGCATGGACGTCCCCGGCCGCCCCGACCCCGCGACGATGACCGTGGAACTCACGGAGGAGGGCCCCCGCAACACCGTGATCGTCCTCAGCCAGACCTGCGACACGGCGGAGGAGCGGGACATGGCGGAGCAGGGCAGCGGGATGCTGCTGGACGGGCTGGAGGGGTTCTTGGCCGACGGGTCGCGGGGCTGAGCCCCGTAGGGCGGGCGGATCGGAGCACCCGCTCCCGACGGCTCCACCACCGGCCGTAGGGCGCACACCCGCCCGCGGACGGAGGGGGCATGCGGCGCCACCGGACGGGGACGCCGACACGATGACGATCAAGCTCGCCTGAACGTCCGTCTTAATCACATGGACCCGCCGACTCGATCACGGCATGATCACCCCTTGAATGGGGCGGCACAATCGGTGTACGCCCCGATGGGGAGGACAGCCTGATGCGCATCGGCTCGAAGACCAAGGCGATCGGCACAGTGGTGGCGAGCGGGATCCTCGTGATCGGGATCTCGACCTCGGCGTCGGCCTACGACAACATCCCCGCCGGCAACTACGGCTACGCCCAGTGGAACGCCAACCCGTCCGGCTCCACGCCCGGCGACTCGCTCAGGGCCTGCGACACCAACGCCGACGGTTACGGCGTCAAGGCGAAGGCGTTCAACTCGAACTACGACGTCGTCCGCACCGCATCCACCTCGGGCCTCAGCGCCGGCCAGTGCACCTCGTGGAAGAGCGGCGACCTGCCCGAGGACAACAGGTTCCAGATCATCACCTACCGGGTCAAGGACGGCAACGAGATCGTGCTCGACCACAGCCAGATCTTCTCCTACCGGGTCAAGGACGGCAACGAGATCGTGCTCGACCACAGGTTCGTCTCGTCCTGATCACCTGCCCGGTGCGCGCACGCCCGGGTGTCACTCCCATGTGACGCCGTCGACGGGCAGCCCGCCTCCGAGGGCCGCGGAGTCCAAGGAGGCGGGCGCCCTAGCCGAGAAGACAGCACGCCGCACGAGCGGGTCCTCACGCAAGCAGCGTCGGATCAGGGCGCGGGTAACTGCCACGCACGTTCACTTCCTGCCCGCCGTGTCGGCAGACGACAGGCCCTGCTACCCCACCAGCCACCGCCTCGATACGGCTAAAACAGGACGCAAGGGACGCCCAGCAGTGGGGCAAACAGAAGCGTCTGCGAAGTGCGAGACTCTTGATGTCGAGGGCTCACACGGAGATCACTGGCTCTCGCACGAGAAGCCACGCAGAAGGAGAGTCATGCCCCCCAGCGGTCATGAGCGCCCACGGTTCAGCCAGCCACTGACATCGATCGAGATCTGCGCAGGGGCCGGTGGGCAAGCCGTTGGGCTTCACAATGCCGGGTTCGATCACCTTGCTCTCGTGGAGTGGGACGCTCACGCTGTGAGCACGCTGCGAGCCAACGTCGGCAACTGGCCGCGCTGGACACCGGAGAAAGCTCGCAAGATCGACCCCATGGATGTCAGAGATTTCCTGAAATCCGACGTCCTCTCGGACCTGAACCTGAAGCCAGAGAAGGACGACGAAGCAGGACCTCTCGATCTGCTGGCGGGCGGTGTTCCATGCCCGCCCTTTTCCTTGGCCGGAAGAAGGCTGGGAAGGGACGATGAGCGCGACCTGTTTCCGGCCGCTCTGGAAATCATCGACACACTGAAGCCCAAAGCAGTGATGATCGAGAATGTGCGCGGCATTCTAGAGCCGCCCGAGTTCTTCATCGAATACCGAAACTGGATCCTGCGTCACCTCGCGAAATCTGGCTACGTTGTTCCCGGCGTCGACACAGCGCAGTCAGCCAAGGCGCAGGATCTAGCCATGCGGAAGATCTGGCGTCGTCTTGACGCAAGCGACTTCGGAGTCCCCCAGTTGCGCCCAAGGGCTATTCTGGTGGCCTTCCACAAGAGCGTCCTGAAAGAACCCTCTGACTTCCGTTGGCCACTGCATGTCAACACTGGGCGCGCTACGGTCTTCGACCGCCTTGAGCCCTCCATGCGCGAGCGTTGCGAGAAGTTCTGGGACAAGAACCAGCGGGGCGAGCAGGCGCAGCCCGGCGAGCGCACCGGCAAGGACGTCTACGACGAGTGGCGCGCAGCCGCCGAGAAGGCTGCCGCTCTGGGCCGTGGCGTGGCGCCCACGCTGGTGGGCGGTTCACGAAAGCACGGTGGCGCGGACCTGGGACCCACCCGGGCAAAGAGGGCGTGGGCCGCGATGAAGGTGAACGCCATGGGCGTCGCCAACGATCCAGAGACATGCGACGCCGAGCGCGACCTTTTCCGGGAAGCCGGTCCAATGCTCACCGTGGAACAAGCAGCCACCATTCAAGGATTTCCGCGCGACTGGAATTTCCAAGGCAAGAAGACCGCACGGTATCGCCAGGTCGGAAACGCTTTCCCGCCGCCCGTGGCCGAGGCTGTCGGGCGGGCGATCGCTGCCGTGCTGCGACCTGAGCACCGCGACGAACTTCTCGCGAACTACACGATGGACGGCTCAGCAGCAAAGGCACCGGGAAGCGAGCCTGAGCAGATGGAAATCTCCGTGTCAGGCACCGTCACGGCCAGCCCTTCGATTAAGGACCACAGCAGCAATTTCGCGGGCGCAAGCTCCTGACGGCTCGTGCTCCCAAAAGCGGAGCACAAGCCACCCCGCCTCTTCCAGCTTCTGATCCGTATCCCGGTCTCTGCGAACGTTGCGCAGTACTTTCTCAGACCAGTATCCGGAATTCGTTTTCGGCGGGACGTAGTGCTCAGGACAGCCGTGCCAGTAACAGCCGTCGATGAAGACTGCCACCTTCGCCGAACGGAAGACCATGTCCGCCGTCCGGCGAAGGTCCGGCAGAGGGCGGGCCGCCACCCGGTACCGCAGCCCGGCGGCATGTACGAGACGCCGGATCAGGATCTCCGGCTTCGTGTCACGACTGCGGATCGCCTGCATGTTGCGGCGGCGTGCTGCGGATGAAGCCCAGGAACCTTCCGGGGCTTCCCATTCGGCTTCGTGGGACACACCGCAGAGGGTAGTCCCGCGAGCCCGCGGCACGTGCCGGTCCTAGCGGCCTCCCATGTGAGCCAGCAGTGCCTCGATGTCGCTTGGTGCGAGACCAGCGGCGACCGACGGCTCCTCTTCGAGGTCGGCGAGCTGCTGCACGGTGGGATCGTCGAGGATCCGCCCCATAAACTCCAGCTTCTGTTCCAGGCGCGCGGCCACGACCTCGTCGATGGAGTTCCGCACCGCCAGGACCGTGACCCTGGTCTCCGTATCGGGGGCAAGCCCTAGGCGGTGAATGCGGTCCAGGCTCTGCAGGAACCGGCCCGCCATGAAATCACGGTCCACGTAGACCGCGTCATGACAGATCTGGTGCAGGCTGATGCCCTCACCCAGAGTGGCCGGGTTGGAGATGAGCACCATGCACCCCGGGTCCTCACGGAACCGGCGCAGTTGTTCGTCCCGGTCGGGGGTACCGCCGTGAACGACGGCCGGACTGTACTTCTCCAGCATGCGCTCCAGCGTGGTCAGGCTCCTCACGAACGTCGTCCAGACCAGCGTCTTTCGGCCCTGGGCGGCGTTCTCCGCGATGATGGTCACGGCCTCTTTGTACTTGGGCGACAGCTCGTAGTCAGGCAGGTTCTGCATCAGGGAGTACAGCGAGCTTCCCTGAGGGGGGTCGATCGGCGGAAGCTGGTACGCAAGCGGCTCGTACCGGCTGGCCCCCTCAAGGAGGAGCGCTGGGCTCGTGGCGGCCATGAGGAGCCGGAGAGCTGTTTTCCCGAGTGAGCTCAGGTCTTCGCGCGCAGCCCCACTGGATTCCCCGCCCACGAGAGACGCGTAGATCTCGTCGTGAAGCGGTGGCATGTCGACGAAGCGCAGCCCCAGCTGCACGGGAGGCAGGCCGAGTTCGTGCTTCGTAGTCCGTGTGAACAGTGGCCGCAGAACAGAGCTCGCGTGCGCGAGATTTCCCCCTGCCACCGCCTGGACCACCGTGCGCTGGCCGTGTCCCGGCCAGACGAAGCCCAGCAGGTTCTCCAGGTCCCTGGAACCGTTCGGAGCCGGTGTTCCCGTGAGAATCAGCCGCCGCGCGGCCAGCGGTCCCAGCGCCATGCAGGCAGCCCCGTAGGTGCCACGTGCGCCCAGCTTCATCCGGTGCGCCTCATCCAGAATGATCATGGAGGGGCCCGCCTTGAGCCAACTGGCCAGCATGGACAGCGACCGGTCAAGGCGCTCGTAGTTCACCACGAGCACCTCAGCCCACTGATCCAGTGATCCATCCAGCACGTTGATGCGCAACGGATGGATAAGGCACTCGGCGGTCTCGTAACGCCACGACTCATACGCTGACTTGGGACAGACGACCAGCAGTCGGCTTACCCGGCCGGCCGCCTTCTGCGCCGCGTACACGGCCAGTGCGACCCGGGTCTTGCCCGCGCCGGGCACGCTGAAGTTGGCGCCGTGCTGTAGCGACAGCAGCTTGGCGATGTCCCTGCGCTGGAACTCGCTGAGTTCGCCCTTCCAGGTCTCCCCGAGGAGCGCGGGTACTTCATCGGACGCGACCTCACCGGGCGTTTCCCGGCCCGCAAGCCGCTGCTGCACGGTGTGGGCGTCCTGGACCACTCCGGAAACAAGGTCTCTCAGGTCGTCCGCCCACTCCACACCGGCAGGATCTGACCATGTGCCGAGGAGGCCGAGGTCCGCGAGAAGCTCATCCAGGGAGACGGAGGCACTCAGCGGGCCGAGCTGGCCGCCGGTACGGAACCGGGCGGCCAGCTGTACGAGTTCCTGCTGGAACGATTCCGTGGTGCGCAGAACGACACGGGTCCGGGTCTCGTCGAACCCGAGACGCAGCGATTTCTCGCCGACGGAGCTGGTCACTGAGAGCCCTCCGCCGAGACCGCTTCCAGGAGCCACGACACACCGTCCCCAGGCTGGGGAAGACCGCGGCCGGCCTGCTTCGCGAGCTTCAGCAGGCTGTCACGCAGCTTGACCACGGCGTCGTCGAACGCCTCCTCGTCGAGGCTGCGAGAGGTACGTGCCTGCACCAGGTCGTTCACACACTGGTCGATGCTCGCGCAGGCCTCTGCCAGCCGGGCCGGGGCAAGCTGCTTGCGCTTGCGGAGCCGGGTGTTGCGTCCGGCCGCTTCGATGGCCCCGTCAAAGGCCGCCTTAGCACTGTCGAGCACGTCCTGCGCGGCGGCCTTTCCCTGGTCTCCGATCGCCGGCGTCTCACTGCTCACGACGGCGGCGGCCCGGAGGATTTCGTCGTTCATGGCGCGTGCCTCGGCGACGGCCGAGGAGGCGGCGGGCACCTCCAGGCCAAGCCCCGGAATCGAGACTGACTGCGGCTGGGCCGGACTGGCACCCCCTGCGATAAGCCGCTGCTCAAGCCCGTCCTTCAGGAAGTCCTCGTTGATGTGGCGGACATCCGTCTTAGAGAAGTTGAGCAGGATCGCGGCCAGGCGGAGTTCCTTGAGGACCTCCGCCTGGTCACGGTCAACCGTCTCCAGCTTGACGTACAGCCGCTGGAGTTCCTTGAGCCGCTCCTGGGCGCCTTCCCAGTCGACCAGGCGAAGCCCGTTGCCGCCGCCGGCGCGGCTTCGTTCGATCAGCTCGCGGATCGTGCTCAGGATCCACCGCTCCTGATGGTAGGTACGGACCTGAATTCGGAAGTCCTTGGCGATCTGCTCCGGCGTACGCCCCAAAGCCGCCTGTTCCTCCATGGCGATGAGACGGTTGATGTAGGAGTAGTCCCGCCGATGGTCCTTGCGCAGCTGCAGGGACAGTTCGACGGCGTTGATGTCGGCCCAGGTGAACGAAGCAGGCAGCACACCGACCCGCATCGACTGGGCCCCGAGCTCGCGCAGCGCGGCGGCCCGGGTGTTTCCGTTCACCAGCACTCCGTGCCGGGTCACCAGGCCAGGGTCGTTCTGCCCGAACTGATCGAGACTTTCCTTGAGGGTGTCGAACTCCTTGTCCCGAAGATTCGGGTCCGCAGGGGACGCCTTGAGTAGGAACTGAAGATAGTCCTGGCTTTCGACGCTCCAGGGGTCCTTCTCCAGAGCCGCGTCCCGCTCGGAGTCGTGGCTTCGCTGAGCCCGGATCCGGTGCGTGCTGGGGTTGTAGAAAAGGCTGCTGAGCGGCAGGTCGATCACTTCGACATGGGCCTGCTGCCCGTTCCAGTCGACGGTCACGGTCTCGCGGGTACCGCCAGACGCCTTGACCTCCTCGACCTTCTTGCTGATCAGATCACCGAACTCGGCCGCCCGCGGCGGGGCCGGAAACTCGCGCATCATCGTCGTCCCGTCCTGTCTCAGTCGTCCGTACCGTCAAGGGCGTCGGCCACAGCCTTACGGGAGTCCTCCGGCAGGGTCCGGTACAGGCCCCACAGCACCTCCAGCGAGCTGTACGTGCGCTGGTCGTTCTTCACCCAGCCGCTCAGTACGCTCCGCTCGAGGGGTGCCAGCGACTCGATCCGGGAGAGCACCCCCGGCAGGTGCACAGACCGGTCCACGGTGCCCCGCCCGCAGCGCTGGCACTCGGTGACCAGCTGGTGGGTGACACTGCCGTCCGCCAGCGTCACCTGCCGCCGGGCGATGTTCAGCACCGCCTGCGTGACACCGTCCTCGTACGCCTCGCCGGCGCCGATGCCACACGTCCGGCACAGGTTCCCGTCGGCCTGCATCACCTTCATCCGTTGGGCGTTGGTGATGCTCGACTTGTGGCTCGGCCCCTTCGCGTGGCCCGGCACCCACACGTCCTTGCCGCGCGTTACGAAGCGACGCTCCTGAGGAAGCAGCTCCGGGTCTTCGCGGGCCGTCGAGATCTCCCATCCGTAGTCGCGCAGACCGCGCATGCGCCGGTCAATCTGCGCCACGTCCGGAAATGCCTCGCGCAGCTTGGCCACGGTGAAGATCTCGCCTTCCCCGACGACCTGAATCAACCAGAGAGCGGCACGCGCCATACTCCCCAGCTTGTGGTTTCCGACACTGGTCTCCTGCCACGACGGCAACGTCACGACGGGTCCCCTCCCCTAGAAAACGCACACGATTAGGCGGTCTGCCGCACACGAATAGACATGCCTGAGTCATCCGTGAATGTGCGGCTCACGCCACCCCCACATCCCTGGTGGCTGACTCCTAAATCGTGGCACATCGAAACCGCTTCGAACCCTCTCGATGCAACTTGCGCACCAACTGGCAAGAGAGGAAGCAAAAACCGCCAGGCAGAAGCCAGTTACCCTCCGGCACAATGGCGGACAACGTCACTGACTGGCGCCACGCATGGCCAGTTATGCCGCATACGCGGAGGTTTGCCCCATGGCAAAGCGCAGCAACAGCCGTCGCCCGTTCGCATGGACGGAGAAGGAACTCGATCAGGATGTCCTGCCGGACAGGCGGCGGCTGGCCACGGCGCTGCAAAGGATCTGCCGCCACCTCGCCGTCACGACTTCTGAGGGTGCGAGGACTACCCATCCGACGCAGGCCCAGACGGCCGAGTACTTAAAGGTCAGCGAGACGACGCTGACACGCTACCTACAGGGGCGGCGCATCCCACCAGACAGGACGGCCGCGTTCATCTTCAACACCGCCTGCCGGGACGCCGGGGACGGCCGGAAGCTCGGCATCACACACGGCGAGCTGCTGGAACTGCGTGCGAGAGCCGAGCAGGAGCGATGCGGTAACTGCTCGCAGCACAGGGACGCAGCGCGTGCCGCTGGCCAGAAACTCCGGTCTCTGAAGGAGACCCATGAACGGCTCGAACGGACGGCGGCAGAACGCACGCGGGAACTCAGTGAACTCCGTCGGCGCATCACCGGGCTGAAGCAGGAGACGCAGCGGGTGAAGGACACTCAGCCGAACCCCATGAGCGGAGCCGGCCCGGAAAGGTTTCAGGGAGGGGCGCGCGCCGCAACTCTGTTGCCGGTCCCCCACCCACAAGGGGACCGGCAACAGAGCAAAAACGGAGCCCTGGCAGCCCGCAACGTCGGCCGTCGCGCTGAGGAGCTGCTCAGCGGCAGCCGGCCGGACACCACCCTCGCGCTCCTGCGGCACACGGCGGACGCTTACACGCCTGCGGAAGTGGCCCTATTGATAGCGCTGTTGAGGAAATGGGAGCAGCACGATCTGGCCGACAACCTCGTCCACATCTTCGCGCGTGACCGCCACGACCATGACGTGGTGAGGGCAGCACTGATACTGCACGAGCAGCAAGCCGTCACGGATGCGGAGACGCTGCTGCGCACGGCCGCCGCCCACCCGGGGTCTGCCCTGTCCCGGGCAGAGGGAGCCGGGACTGTCAGATAACAAGGCCTGGTACGCCGCACTGCCATCACGTGATGCGGAGAGGAGGCTGAACGAAACACTCAGGCGGCAATGCCCGGCTCAGCTTCGTAGTGCAGCTGAGCCTGGTCCAGGATGTCGTCTGGATCAAAGCCTCGGGAAGCCGTCCAGTGCAGCAAGTCAGCGATCAGCTCAACCGCGGACTCCTTGAGGGCGGCGTCGTGCAGCCGGCCCTCTAGAGCAGTGGCACCCCCAGGGCGGTAACTCCGGAGAGCCGCAGCAGCCCGTTCCATCCGCTGGCACACCCACTCGGACCCGAGTGCGATCTCGCACCACACCGACTTTCCGGCTGCCGTCAGAATCGTCCCCCAGTCCGCTGTCACGGCGGCGAGCAGGTGCAGGCCGCGTCCGCACTCGTCGCCGCAGCTGACCACGGACAGGGACGGCACGGCTCGGCTTTTGTCGTGGACTTCTACGCGCAGCCGCTCGCCGTCCCACTCCAGGACCAGCGTGGCGGACGTGCCCTCACCTACGTGCTTGATGACATTCGCGGCCAGTTCCGTGACCACCAGCTCCGTCTCCTCCACGGCTTGGGGCAGGCCCCAATGACCCAGCTGAGCCGTGGCGGCCTGCCGTAGCAGACGCACCTCGGCCGGCGCTGCCGTGAAAGGCAGAACAGATCGGTGCCGATGTTCCCTGACGTCGTCGCCGAGCATGCGAACTTCTCCCTCCCGAGCCACGCACGTGCTGCGCCCACCGTGTCCGTCCGGCTGCACTGCGTAGCGGTCCGTAAGGGGAGAATGACACAGAGAAGTCTCTCCATGGAACTTCTCATGGGACTCCATCGAGTGAATCGGGGGTGGGGGGTCCCGTCTCTGCCTAACCTGATCAGGCCCGGTGCGACCGCCCGGCGCAGGCGCAGGAAGAAGCCCGCATGACCGTGAGGACCACCACTCGTCGCCGCCAACTCGGCGCCATGCTGAGGAAGTTGCGTGCAGCCAAAGGACTGACCCTGGAGGAGGCCGGTCGGCTTGTCGGGGTTTCCAAGGCCACGGTCAGCCGTTACGAGACGCAGGCGGGGCCGGTGAGGTGGATCGTCGTCGACGCCCTGTGCCGGGAGTACGACGCGACAGACGCCGAGCGAACGGCCGTTGTAGGGCTAGCCAAAGACGCCAAGCAGCAAGGCTGGTGGAATTCGTTCGCTGACTCCATTCCGGAGAGCATGAACCTGCTGCTGACCCTGGAGGACGACGCTGTACGGGAAGACCACTTCTCCTGTGTCTACGTCCCTGGCCTCCTGCAGACCCGCGCCTACAGCACCGCCCTGCAGCGGGCGAACGAGGTACCTCTGGAGCCCACCGAGATCGAACGGCTGGTGGACATCCGCATGAGGCGGCAGGAGATCCTGACGCGGCCGAAGCCACCGCGCCTCTGGGCGATCCTCGACGAGTCCGTGATCCGCCGGGTCGTCGGGTCACCGGAGGCCATGAAGGAACAGCTCGACCGGCTGCTTGACGCGAACGATTCTCCTCACATCACGCTTCAGGTACTCCCCTTCTCCAAGGGAGCCCACTCCGCCGCCCTCGGGAGCTTCGTCATCATCGGTGGTACCGAGTCAGCCCTTGATGTCGTGTACGTCGACTTCCACACGGGCTCGCTGTTCCTGGAGAAGGAGGAGGAACTGGAGCGCTACAGACTTGCGTTCGAGTACCTCCGCGCACAAGCGTTGGACATGGAAGCTTCGTCCGCCCTGATCCATCGCGTCCGCGAGGAGTTGTGAATGCCCACCGGTCTCCCGGTTGCCGCTGACCTTGTGTGGTTCAAGTCGTCGCACAGCGGTGGCAATGCCACCGAGTGTCTCGAGTGCGCTTACGCCCCGACCCGAACTCTGATACGCGACTCGAAACGGGCGAACGGCCCGGTCCTCTCCGTGAGCCCCGGGGCCTGGCGTCATTTCGTAGACGCGCTGCATCCAGCCGGGGAACACGGACTCGCGCCCCACCCGTGAGGCGTCACCACGCCACCGTCAGCGACCCTCCCACCGGCAGCCCGTGCCAGCGCTCCCCGTACTCGTCGAGCCGGGACACGATGCGGTCGATCACCGGCGGGATCTCCCCCGCCGTCACGTACGCCGGCAGCTCCCGTGTGTGGCCGTGGCGCAGCTCCCAGACGGGTACGGCGATGCCCGCCAGTTCCTCCGAGCGGGCCATGTCGGCCTTCGCCTCGGGGTTCGGCCGCGGTCGCTTCGTCTTGCGGCGGCGGTTGGCCCTGGTGCGCTCCGCGGGGTCGGCGGGCCAGAAAAGGCCGTTGTCGCCAGCGGCCAGCCGCCCGTAGACGCCCAGCCTGATGCCCGCCTCGGCCTCGACGAGGAGGTGCACCAGGTCGTGCGGGAGGTACGGGTGACCGCCGGGGCCGTTGCGCGGGGCGAGCGCGGGGCCGGTCTCGCGGTGGACGGCGATGTCGTAACTCGTGCCGGGGCCCTTGGTGAAGACGACGTGCATGCCCGGCACGGTAGAGGGCGCCGTCCGCCGGGCGCACCCGCTTTTCCGGGGCGCCCGGCGCCGGTGCGGCTTCGTCCGCCGCACCGAGCGCGCGTCGGGTCAGCGGGCGGCCTGGCGGCCGGGCGCGGTCGGCCTCACGGCTTGCGCCCCACCCCGCAGTACGCGTCGACGGCGGGCGCGCTCGGGGTGTCCGCCTCCGGGCGCCACTCCGTGACCCGGACGACGCCGGGGGCGAGCAGGTCCAGGCCCTCGAAGAAGCCGGCGATCTCCTCGACGCTGCGGACGTGGTAGGGCGTCGCTCCGCTGGCGTTGTAGGCGTTGGAGGCGGCGATCATGCCCTCGCTCGTCGCGGTGCTGTCGCTGATGACCAGGTGGCTGCCCGAGGGGAGGCCCGCCACCAGACGGCGGACCAGGTCGCGTGCCTGGTCGTGTTCGGCGACGTGGCCGAGGGTGTTGAGGATGATCAGGGCGATCGGCCGGGAGAAGTCGAGGGTCCCGGCGGCGGCCTCCAGGACGGCGTCGGGGTCGTAGAGGTCGGCGTCCAGGTAGGCGGTCCTGCCCTCGGGGGTGCTGGTGAGCAGCGCGCCCGCGTGGGCCAGCACGATCGGGTCGTTGTCCACGTAGACGATCCGGGCGTCGGGGGCCACGCGCTGGGCCACCTCGTGGGTGTTGTCGGCGGTGGGCAGGCCGGTGCCGACGTCCAGGAACTGGCGGATGCCGTGCTCCGCGACCAGGTGCCGGACGGCGCGGCCCAGGAAGAGCCGGCTGGTGAGGGCCACGTCGACGAGCCCGGGGAAGATCTCCTTGATCTGCTCTCCGATCTCGCGGTCGACCTCGTAGTTGTCCTTGCCGCCGACGAAGTAGTTCCAGAAGCGGGCCGAGTGCGGGGTGGTGGTGTCGATCCGGGCCCGTATCTCCGCGGTGGCCGCGAGCTCGGAGTTCGTGTCCGACACGGCAGGGTCTCCTCGGGGTCGATGTCGGTGATCCGGACACCAACCTAGCGCCGGCGGGGCCGGGGTGGTGCGGGAAGGGTGGCTTCGACGCCGGTGCGGGCGGGGGGAGTTGGGGATCCGGCCGACGGCTCGCTCCCGCGCCGGGGAAGCCGTCGACCGGTGCGTCGTGGGGCGTCAGCCGAACATGCCCGGCTGGTAGTCGCCCGCGGGCTGCCGGGTGATGGCGTTCACGCGGTTGTACACGTTGATGAGGGCGATCAGCCCGACCAGCGCCGCGAGCTGGTCCTCGTCGTAGTGCTCGGCCGCGTTCGCCCAGGCCTCATCGGTGACGCCGCCCGCGCCGTCGGCGAGGCGGGTGCCCTGCTCGGTCAGTTCCAGGGCGGCGCGCTCGGCGTCGGTGAAGACCTTCGCCTCCCGCCAGGCCGCGATCAGGTTGAGGCGTACCGCGGTCTCCCCCGCCTCCGCGGCGTCCTTGGTGTGCATGTCGAGGCAGAGGCCGCAGCCGTTGATCTGGCTGGCGCGGATCTTCACCAGCTCCTGGGTCGCGGCCGGCAGCGTCGAGTCGGTCAGGATCTTGCCGGCCGAGTTGATGTGGCGCATGACCTTGCCCGCGATCGGGTTGGCGAAGATGTCGAGACGAGCGTCCATGGTGAGTTCGTTCCTTCGGCGTGGGCGGCGTGACCGGCGTGGTCGGCGTGCGCTGCGTACGCGTGCGCTGTGTGCCGGGCCGTCAGGCCATCGCCGCGCGGGGGGCGTACACGGTGACAACGAGACACGGGCGCGGACGTGACAGGGCGGGCGGAGGCCGCCGCCGTGTCTCAGCCGTTCGGCGTGGGGCGTGCCAGCAGCCGGGTGAGTGCCGTCGTGACCTCGGCCGGGCGTTCGTCCATCACCCAGTGGCCGGCTTCCTCCAGCATCGTCAGTTCGGCCCCGGGTACCGCCTCGGCCAGCTCCGTCGCGATCGACGGGCTGAGGTACGGGTCCGCGCGGCCCCAGACGACCGCCGTGGGGCAGGGGACGGCGGCCAGGCGCCGGCGCAGTTCGGGGCGGGGCGGGGTGCGGTAGTCGGCGAAGTAGTGCAGCAGCCAGCGCCGGCCCTCCCGCGTGTCCATCCAGTCGACGTAACCGGACAGGACGCCGGGATCGAGGTGGCCCGCGCGGACCAGCGGCGCGAAGGTACGGCGGTGGAGGGCGGCGTAGGGCACGCGCAGGGCCGCCGACCGGAGTACGGGCGTGCGCGCGGCGACGCCGAGCAGGCTGAAGACGGCGTACCAGCGGGGGGTGAAGGTGGAGTGGGCGCGGCTGTTGAGCACGGCCAGCCGGCGTACGCGCCCCGGGTGGGTCTCGGCGAAGCCCAGGGCGAGGAAGCCGCCGTAGTCGTGGCCGACCAGGTTCACCGACTCCAGCTCCAGGGCGTCCACCAACCGGCCGAGCCGGGCGACCTCGGTGTCGTAGTCGAAGGACAGGTGCAGGGGGCGGTCGGAACCGCCCCAGCCGAGGAGGTCCGGGGTGATGACCCGGTGGGTGCGGGACAGGGGCCGCACCTGGTGGCGCCAGCACTGGTGGTCGGCGGGGTAGCCGTGCAGGAGGAGCACCGGTTCGGCGTCGGGCGGGCCGTACTCCCG
Organism: Streptomyces ambofaciens ATCC 23877; assembly: GCF_001267885.1. Lineage (NCBI taxonomy): Bacteria > Bacillati > Actinomycetota > Actinomycetes > Kitasatosporales > Streptomycetaceae > Streptomyces > Streptomyces ambofaciens. The sequence continues at coordinate 3,089,854 of NZ_CP012382.1, forward strand.
GCAGGCCACTCGGGCGCCGTCCACCATGACCGTACGGGCACGGGTACGGTCCGTGCCCGGGCTCTGCGTGCTCATCGGCCCACTGCTCCCTCGTTCCGTCCGTCGTCGGCTCCGGCCTGGTCCGGCCGGCCGGCCGTGGTCAGCCTCAACTCGGCGGGTACCCCGGAAGTGACGCGGACAGGGCCCGGCGTTCGGCCGTTGGAGCGACAAAAGCCGCCGAACAGGGGCGGATAGGCGCTCACCACGGCGCGTGCGCCGCGTCCGCTCCCCCGGCGCGTGCGCCGCCCCCGCCGCGGATTAGCCTCGGCTCCAGTACTCGGCACGGCAGGAGTCGGTACGGCAGGAGTCGGTACAGCAGGAGCCGGCACAGCAGGAGCCGGCACAGCAGGAGCAGGAGGCAGACATGGCGAAGGTCCCCAGCGCGGTGGTCGCCGCGAGTGGTCTCGTCGGCGGGTACGGCGTGGCCCGCTGGACGAAGAAGCGGCAGCTCGGCGGGGCCGTGCTCGCCGTCGCCGGAGCGGCCGCGGCGCAGCAGTGGCGGGAGCGGGCCGGCGGGCGGGCGGCCGGGGCGCTGACGGCCGCGTACGTGGCCGGTTTCGCCGGGTCCCACCCGCTGGCCAAGAAGGTGGGCGCGTGGCCCGCCGTCCTCGGGGTGGCCGGTGCCGTGGCACTGGCCTCGTGGGCGGTCGCCGACCGGCGGGGCTGAGTACGGGAAGCCCTCACGGCTGTGGCAGGTGCGTGAGTACGTTCACCACCCGCCCGCCGGGGTCGCGGACGAAGAAGCGCCGTACGCCCCACTCCTCGTCCCGCGGCTCCCGTACGATCTCCGCGCCCGCGGCGAGCACCCGGGCGTACACCGCGTCGACGTCCTCGACCTCCACGCTCAGGTCGGGGACGACGGGGGCGGTCCGCTCCTCGGTGAAGAAGCTGATCTGGGCGGTGGGGTTGGCCGGGGAGGCCAGGGTCGTCACCCAGCCCATGTTCATGACCTCCTCGAAGCCGAGCAGGCCGTAGAAGTCGCGGCTGGTCGTCAGTTGGTCCTCGGACGCGACCTGGTGGTTGGGGACGATGCGGCGGATGGTCATCGGGCGGCTCCTCGCGGTCGGTCGGCTCCTCACGGCCCGTGGACCTGTGGGTCCGTGGACCTGTGGGCCCGTGGGTCCGTGGACTCGTGGGCCCGTGGACTCGTGGGCCCGTGGACTCGTGGGCCCGTGGACCCGTGGACCCGTGGACCCGTGGGCCGGTGCGCCCGACGGCCCAGGGGGTGGTGCGCAGGCCGCCGGCGGCGGTGCCCAGGCCGTGGGCGGGCACCGGGGCACCACGGCCGGCGGTCCCGACGCTACGCCTTCGCCGTCCCGGACCCCGGCGCCCCCGCCGAGCCCCCCGAGTCCGCCGCCACCGACGACAGCGGCGCCGCGATGTCCTCCAGCGAGCGCCGTTCCGCCTTCACCGCCAGGAACGCCGCCACCAGGCCGGCCGCGCACATCAGCCCGGCGCCGATCTGGAAGGCCAGGACCGTGTCGGAGACCACCCCGGACTCGGTGAGGTCGGCGAAGAGCAGCGGGCCGCTGATGCCGCCGGCGGCGGTGCCGAGCGCGTAGAAGAAGGCGATGGCCATCGCCCGGGTCTCCATCGGGAAGATCTCGGAGACCGTCAGGTAGGCGCTGGAGGCGCCCGCCGACGCGAAGAACAGCACCACGCACCAGCAGGCCGTCATCGTCGTCGCCGTGAGCGATCCGCGGTCGAAGAGGTACGCCGTGCCGAAGAGCAGGATGCCGGAGAGCAGGTACGTGCTCGAGATCATGATGCGGCGGCCGACGGTGTCGAAGAGGTGGCCGAGGAGCAGCGGGCCCATGAAGTTGCCCGCGGCGATGACGGCGAAGTAGTAGCCCGTGCTGCCGGTCGGCACGTCGAAGAAGGTGATGAGGATGGTGCCGAAGCCGAAGGTGATGGCGTTGTAGAGGAAGGCCTGGCCGATGAAGAGGGAGAGCCCGAGGACCGCGCGGCGCGGGTAGCGGCCGAAGACGGTCTTGGCGATGAGGCCGAAGCCGATGCTCTTGCGCTGGTGGATGGTGATCTCACCGGCCGGCGGCGGCAGCTTCTCGCCCTTCTCCTCCTCGACCTCCCGCTCGACGGCGGAGACGAGGGCGTCGGCCTTCTCCCCCTGGCCGTGGATGAACTGCCAGCGGGGACTCTCCGGTACGTGCCGGCGGACCAGGAGGATGACCAGGCCGAGGACCACGCCCAGGGCGAAGCTGAGCCGCCAGCCGAGGTCCTTGGGGAAGATGTCGGTGTCCAGCATCACGATGGACAGCAGGGAGCCGCCGATCGCGCCGAGCCAGTAGCTGCCGTTGATGATGAGGTCGACCCGGCCGCGGTACTTGGACGGGATCAGCTCGTCGATCGCGGAGTTGATCGCCGCGTACTCACCGCCGATGCCGAAGCCGGTGAGGAAGCGGAAGAGGAAGAACCACCAGGACTCGAAGGACAGGGCCGTCAGCGCGGTCGCCGCCAGATACACGACCAGGGTCGTGATGAACAGCTTCTTGCGGCCGTAGCGGTCCGTCAGCCAGCCGAAGAACAGGGCCCCGCAGCACGCGCCCGCCACGTACAGGGCGGCGGCGAGGCCGGTGATCTGGGCGGAGCTGATGTCCAGTCCGCTGCCGTCCTCGGCGATGCGCCCGGCGACGTTGCCGACGATCGTGACTTCCAGGCCGTCCAGGATCCAGACGGTGCCCAGACCGATCACGATCATCCAGTGCCACCGTGACCAGGGCAGCCGGTCCAGGCGGGCGGGGACGGCCGTGGTGACCGTACCGGTCGGGGCGGGCACCGAGGCCGACGACGATTCTGCTGTCATGGCTCCCTCTCCGTCGGGCGAACGCCTCCCTTGTGCCCTGCACCGGGAGGAACACGCCCGCCGCGCCGGGAGGCCGCGGGGCCGCCCGCAGCGGCGGCCCTACGCCCCCAGGATGCGGGAGACCGTGTAGATCAGCAGCCCGGCGAGCGAGCCGACGACCGTGCCGTTGATACGGATGAACTGGAGGTCGCGGCCGATGTTCGCCTCGATCTTCTTCGTGGTGTGCTCGGCGTCCCAGCTCGCCACCGTGTCCGTGATCAGGGAGGTGATCTCGCGGCGGTAGGTGGTGACCACGTACACCGCGGCCCCCTCGACCCAGCCGTCGACCTTGCCCTGCACCTTGGGGTCGGAGGCCATCCGGGCGCCCAGTGACAGCAGCGACGCGCGGACCCGCAGGCGCAGTTCGCTGCGCTCGTCCTCCGCCGCGGAGACGATCATGGACCGTACGGCCGTCCAGGCGGACGCGATCAGGTCCTGGACCTCACCGCGCCCCAGCACCTCGGTCTTCAGCCGCTCCACGCGCGCGCGGGTGTCCGTGTCGGACTGGAGGTCGGAGGCGAAGTCGGCGAGGAAGCGGTCGAGGGCGCCGCGCGCCGGGTGGGCGGGCATGTCCCGCATCTCGGTGACGAAGCGCAGCAGTTCCTTGTAGACGCGCTCGCCGACCCGCTTGTCCACGAACCGGGGGGTCCATCCGGGTGCCCCGCCCTGTACGGCGTCCATCACGGAGTCGCCGTGCAGGACCAGCCAGTCGTGCGCGCGGGAGACGATCAGGTCGACGGCGCGCTTGTGGCCGCCGTCGGTGACGATCCGGTCCAGCAGCTTGCCGATGCCGGGGGCGATCTCCTGCGCGTCGGCCCGGCGGGTGATCGCCTCCCCCACGACCGCCTGCACGTCGGAGTCGCGCAGCACGGTCAGGGCGCCGCGCAGGGCGGCGGACAGCTCGGCCGTCACCCGGTCGGCGTGTTCCGGCACGGCGAGCCAGGCGCCGAGCCGGCTGCCGATGCCGACGGCGCGCAGCCGCTGCCGTACGACGTCCTCGGAGAGGAAGTTCTCGCCGACGAACTCGCCCAGCGAGACTCCGAGCTGGTCCTTCTTCTTCGGGATGATCGCGGTGTGCGGGATGGGGAGGCCGAGCGGGTGGCGGAAGAGGGCGGTGACCGCGAACCAGTCGGCGAGCGCGCCGACCATGCCGGCCTCGGCGGCGGCGGCGACATAGCCCGCCCAGGCGCCCGCGCCGCGGTGGGCGGCCCACTCGGCCAGGACGTAGACCACGGCGACGAACAGCAGCAGGCCGGTGGCGGTGAGCTTCATGCGGCGCACGCCGCGCCGCTTCTCCTCGTCGGCCGGGCTGAAGGACGTCATCGCGCGGTCGCGGAAGGCGCCGGGGGCACCGGCCGCGACGGACGGTCGCGCGCCCGCCCCGGCGGGCCCGCCGAGGTCACCGGTACCACCGGCACGGTCGGTACGGCCGGTACGGGTCGTACCGCCGGCCCCACCGGGGCCGCCGGAACCACCGGAGCCGCCGGAGCCGCCGGAGCCGTCCGGACGTTCCGCTTCACTGCTCTGCATCCGCTCCACCGTTCGCTGTTACGTCCCGCACACATTGTCCCTTCCTGACCGACTCCCGGAACGGAACACAAGTTCCCGGCGTCTGTCCGGGAGGGGGAACGCCCGGGGGTCGTACGGCCTTTCCCCGGCCCATGACGCATCATGGGTTCATCGGACCGGAGCTTCGGGCTCCCCTCGCCCGAGGAGAACAGCACAGCATGACCCGGGGTCGTGACGGAGGTACGGGGGCACCTCCCACCAAGCACCGTGCCCTGCTCGCGGCGATCGTCACCCTGATAGTGGCGATCTCCGCGGCCATATACGCCGGTGCGTCCGCCGACGACGGCACCGGGGACCGCACACCACCGGTCGCCGGCGGCCGCTTCCCGCGGGGCGACGCCGCCCCCGCCTCCACCGGAAACTGGGTCGGAGCCTGGTCCGCCTCACCGGCGGCGGCCGAGCCGGGCACCGGGACGACCGGCATGGCCGGCCTCTCGGTGCGCAACGTCGTGCACACGAGCATCGGCGGTACGGGCGCGCGGATCACCCTGTCCAACCTGTACGGGCAGTCCCCGCTGACCATCACGCACGCCTCCGTCGCCCTGGCCGCCGGCCCCGACACCGCCGCCGCGCTCGCCGACACCATGCGCCGGCTCACCTTCGCCGGCAGCCCCCGGGTCGTCATCCCGGCGGGCGGACAGGTGATGAGCGACATCGCCCGCATCGCCGTCCCGTACGGCGCGGACGTCCTGGTCACCACGTACTCCCCCGTGCCGTCCGGCCCGGTCACCTACCACCCGCGCGCGCAGCAGATCAGCTACCTCGCCGAGGGCGACCGCGCCTCGGACGTCACGGCCCTCGCCTACACCACCGAGACCCCGTACTGGCGCTACCTGACCGCGCTCGACGTACTGAGCCACGAGGCCGACGGCACCGTCGTCGCCTTCGGCGACTCGATCACCGACGGCCTCGGCTCCCGGACCAACGCGAACCACCGCTGGACCGACGTCCTCGCCGAGCGCCTGCACGACGCGGCCCGCAACGGGCGGGACACGCCCCGCTACAGCGTCGTCAACCAGGGGATCAGCGGCAACCGCATCCTGACCAGCAGGTCCGGCCGGCCCGCCGACAACCCCAGCGCGCTGAGCCGGTTCGAGCGGGACGTCCTGGGCCGCACCAACGCCAAGGTCGTCGTCATCCTCATCGGCGTCAACGACATCCTGCACAGCCCGGAACTCGCCGACCGCGACCGCGTCCTCGAAGGCCTGCGCACCCTGACCGGCCAGGCCCACGACCGGGGACTGAAGGTCGTCGGCGGGACGATCACGCCGTTCGGCGGGCACGGCGGTCACACGCCGGCCCGCGAGGCGATGCGGCAGGAGATCAACGAGGAGATCCGCTCGGGCCGCGTGTTCGACACGGTCGTCGACTTCGACAAGGCCCTGCGCGACCCCTACGACCCGCGCCGGCTGCGCTCCGAGTACGACAGCGGCGACCACCTGCACCCCAGCGACAAAGGGTACGCGCGCATGGGCCGGACCCTGGACCTGGACGACCTGAAGGGCGCCGCGCCGGTCCAGCTGTGACCGGGACGCCCCCGGCCGACGGGCGCGGCGCGCGGCTCAGTCCTCGTCCCGCCTGCGGCGGTCCCGCTCCTCGCGGCGCAGCTCACGCTCCTCGCGGCGCTCGTCGCGGTGCCCGCGCAGCATCTCCCGGTGCCCCTCGATCATGCTGCGGTGGGCGTCCGCCAGCTCCTCCCGGGTGGAGGAGTGCAGGTCCCCTTGTGCGGCCCTGCGCTCCAGCTTCTCCTGCCGGCGTTCCTCCCGGGCCCGCAGCTTCTCCGCCCGCGTCAGCTTGCGGCGGACGCCGACGCCGCCCCAGAAGGCGAAGCCGGTCACGATCACGCGCGGAGCCCCCGGGTCACCCGGGACACCGGACTCCCGGTGGTCGAAGTCGCCCATGACGCCGACACCGCGCACCAGCACCTCGACACCCGGCGGCACGATCACGTCCACCCCGCCCATGATCGCCACGCAGTTGATCACGACCTCCCGCTCGGCGAAGTACGCGTCGCGCAGGTCGATCTCCCCGCCGCCCCAGAACGCGAAGGAGGTGAACCGCCTCGGCACCGTCCAGCGCCCCTTGCGCTGGAACCCGGACATCACGGCGACCGCCCACGACGACGACCCCTCGCCGCCGGTGACCCGGCCCGCCCAGTCCCCCTCCGCCACCGGTTCCTTGGTCATCGACACCTTGGGCGCCACGACGGCCCCGCCGACCGGCAGGTCCCTGGTGATCGGCGCCAGCTCCCCGTACGTACGCGCGCTGTACGTGGCGTCCAGCCGCTCCTCGAACTCGGTCATGTCCAGGCGGCCCTCCGCGAGGGCGTCCCTCAGGACCTCGGCGACTCGTTCACGGTCGGCGTCGGATGCGCGGAGTTCCGGGGCGTCGTCGGTCATGTACAGCAGCCTACGAGGTCACCGCGCCGGAAACTACGCGCTCGAGCGTTCCGCGTACATCTTGGCGATCACCGACTCGATGTCCGGCTCCCGCACCGACAGGTCCACCAGCGGATACTCCGCCGCGATCCGCGCCACCAGCCCCGCCGCCGACGCCGACGCCGGGAACGCCAGCCACTGCCGCGGCCCCTCCACCCGCACCACCCGCGCGGGCGCCTCCACCACGACCGGCGGCAACTCCCGCTCCAGGTCCACCACCAGGGTGCGCTCGCTCTCCCCCGCCTCGTGCAGCCCGGCGAGCGGACCGTCGTACATCAGCCGCCCGTGGTCGATCACCATCACCCGCGAGCACAGCTGCTCGATGTCCTGAAGGTCGTGCGTCGTCAGCAGCACCGTGGTGCCGCGCTCCGCGTTCAGGTCCCGCAGGAAACCCCGCACCTTCGCCTTGGAGACCACGTCCAGGCCGATCGTCGGCTCGTCCAGGTACAGCACCTCCGGGTCGTGCAGCAGCGCCGCCGCGATGTCGCCGCGCATCCGCTGCCCCAGCGACAGCTGCCGCACCGGCACGTCCAGCAGCTCCTCCAGCTGGAGCAGCTCCACGCAACGGTCCAGGTTCTCCCGGTAACGGGCGTCCGGAATGCGGTACATGCGGTGCATCAGCCGGTAGGAGTCGATCAGCGGCAGGTCCCACCACAGCGTCGTCCGCTGCCCGAACACCACCCCGATACGGCGCGCCAGCCGCGTCCGCTCCCGGGACGGGTCGATGCCGGCCACCCGCAGCCGGCCACCGCTCGGCGTCAGGATGCCGGTCAGCATCTTGATCGTCGTCGACTTCCCGGCACCGTTCGGACCGATGTAGCCGACCATCTCGCCACGCGCCACGGAGAACGACAGACCGTCCACGGCCCGCACCCGCCGCCGCTCCCGCTTCAGGAAGCCCGTCCTCCTGCGCACGTCGAAGACCTTCTCCACCCCGACGAGCTCGATGTACCCCGCCCCGGACCCCACTCCGTCCGCCGCCTCCGCCAACGCCCTCAACTCCCCGTACTCCGATACGAACGAAGCCCCGCCCGCCAGGCCAGCCCCGCCAGCGCGCAGCACGCCACGGCCACCAGCGGCGGCGCGAACGCCACCCACCGGGGCAGGTCCAGCGGATACGGCCGCCCCAGCACGTAACACGCCGGCAGCCAGTTCACGAAGGCCAACGGCACCACGAACGTCACCCCCCGCACCAGGTCCAGCGCGAACACCGTCGGCGGATACTGCAGCATCGTCGTCCCGCCGTAGGTGAAGGCGTTCGACACCTCCGAGGCGTCCTGCGCCACGAACTGGAACGCCGCCGCCGCCACGAACACCGCGCAGAAGATCCCCGCCCCGCTCAGCAGCATCACCGGCATCAGCAGCACCTTCGCCACCGACCAGTCGACGTCCACCACCGTCAGCGCGTACCCCAGCACCAGCAGCCCCTGCACCACCCGGCCCAGCCGGCGCAACCCGAAACGGTCCGCCGCCACCTGCGCCAGCACCGGCGCCGGACGCACCAGCAACGTGTCCAGGGTGCCGTCCCGCACCCGGCGGCCCAGCCGCTCCATCGAGCCGATCGCCAGGTCGGCCAGCCCGAAGGACACCCCGGACAGCCCGTACAGGAGGGCCACCTCCGACAGGGACCAGCCGCCCAGGGCGTCGACCCGGGAGAACATCAGCAGGATCGCCACGAAGTCCAGCGCCGTGATCGCGAAGTTCCCGAACGCCGTCAGCACGAAGGACGTCCGGTACGCCATCGTCGACCGGACCCACATCATCACGATCAGGCCGTACACCCGCAGCCCCTCCGCGACCCGCCCCCGGCCGGCCGCGTGCGCCGTCTCAGCCACCCTGCACCACCACCCGGCGCGTCGCCGCCGCCTGCACCAGCCGCCCCACCGCCAGCAGCGCCACCGCCCACACCCCCTGGAAGACGAACGTCCCCAGCGCACCGGCCTCCCCCAGCAGCACGTCCGCCGGCGCCTGGAGCAACGACGACCACGGCAGCGCCCGCACGACCTCGCCCAGCGCCCCCGGGAACACGTTCAGCGGCAGCAGCATCCCCGAGCAGAACAGCCCCACGATCCACCCCATCTGCTTCACCCCCGTGCCGTCCAGCAGCCAGAACGCCGAGAGCGCCACCAGATAGCGCAACGCGAAACTCACCACCATCCCCAGCACCACCGCCACCAGGAACGCGGCCCACACCGACACCTCCCGAGGCAGCTCCACCGGGAAGAACAGCGAACCGAACACCAACGGCACCACCCCACGCGCCACCAGCTGGAACAGCGCCCGCCCCACGTCCGCCGCCAGCCACCACAGCTGGAGATCCGCCGGCCGGTACAGATCCACCGCGATGTCACCCGTACGGATGCGCTCCATCAGCTCGTCCTCGAAGCCGCCGCCCCCGATCGCCAGCGCCGCCAGCAGGGCCTGCCCCAGCCACACGAACGTCACGGCCTGCGCCTGGTCGTAGCCACCGAGCTGCGGTTTCTCGTCCCACAGGGCCAGATAGGTGTACACCAGCACCAACCCGAAGACCGTGTTGGTGAACACCCCGGCGGCGGTGGCCACCCGATACGTCGCGTACCGTCGGAATCCCCCCGCCGCGACGGCCACGTACAACCGCCCCGAGCCCACACCCACAGCCCTCCCCCCGACCGGCACCGAAGCGCAGGAGCCTAGTGCGACGGCGACCGCCCGTGCCACGGATTTTCACGGGTGTGCCGCCGAGTGGGAACGGAACGCCCGGTGCGAGAGTCTTCTTCAGAGGGCGTCAGAGGCATCAGGGGCGCCAGAGGGCGCAGAAGCGTTGACAAGGCCGTACGGGAGAAGACCGTACGACGCGAAAACAGGAGTCCGTGCACGAGATGAGCGACGAGCCGCAGCCGCAGCAGCCGAACCAGGGCTGGGCCCCGCGAGAGCCGCAGGCGGCCGGCTCCCCGGGGACCGACGCCCCGGGGAAGCCCACGAAGCCCAAGCGCCCCCGGCGCACCGGCTGGCGCCGGCTGATCCCGACCTGGCGCATCGTGCTCGGCACCTGCGTCGTCGGCCTCCTCCTGCTGGTCGGCGGCTTCTTCCTCGGCTACTCCCTGGTCCACATCCCGGCCGCCAACGCGCTCGCCCTCAAGCAGTCCAACGTCTACCTCTACGCCGACGGCAGCGTCCTCGCCCGCGACGGCGAGGTCAACCGCGAGAACGTCGGCCTCGCCCGCATCTCCCAGGACGCCCAGCACGCCGTCCTGGCCGCCGAGGACCGCGACTTCTACACCGAGTCCGCCATCGACCCGATGGCCATGGTCCGGGCCGGCTGGAACACCGCCACCGGCAAGGGCAAGCAGTCCGGCTCCACGATCACCCAGCAGTACGTCAAGAACTACTACCTCGCCCAGGAACAGACCGTCACCCGCAAGGTGAAGGAGTTCTTCATCTCGATCAAGCTCGACCGGGAGAAGAGCAAGAGCGAGATCCTCGAGGGCTACCTCAACACCAGCTTCTTCGGCCGCGGCGCCTACGGCATCCAGGCCGCCGCCCAGGCCTACTTCGGCATCGACGCCAAGGACCTCACCCCGGCCCAGGGCGCCTACCTCGCCTCCCTGCTCAACGCCCCCAGCCAGTACGACGTCGTCGCCCACCCCGAGAACCGGCCCGCCGCCGAGTCCCGCTGGAACTACGTCCTGGACGGCATGGTCGACAAGGGCTGGCTCAGCCCCGCCGAACGCGCCGCCGCGAAGTTCCCCGCCCCCAAGAAGTCCACCATCTCCACCGGCATGTCCGGCCAGCGCGGCTACGTCGTCAACATCGTCCGGGACCACCTGATCCAGAACGGCATCGTCGACGAGGAGGAACTCGGCCGCGGCGGCTACCGCATCACCACCACCCTGCAGAAGGACAAGCAGGACGCCTTCGTCAAGGCCGTCGACGACAAGCTGATGTCCAAGCTGGACAAGGACCGCAAGGTCGACAGCTACGTCCGGGCCGGCGGCGCCTCCGTCGACCCCGGGACCGGCAAGGTCGTCGCGATGTACAACGGCATCGACTACGTCAAGCAGTACACACCCAACGCCGTCCGCCGCGACTTCCAGGTCGGCTCCACCTTCAAGCCCTTCGTCTTCACCTCGGCCGTCGAGAACCACTCCGAGACGCAGGACGGCCGCATGATCAACCCCAACACGATCTACGACGGCACCAGCGAACGCCCCGTCCAGGGCTGGAGCGGCGGCCGCTACGCCCCGGAGAACGAGGACCACCACGACTACGGCGACGTGACCGTCCGCGAGGCCACCGACAAGTCCATCAACGCCGTCTACGCGCAGATGGCCGTCGACGTCGGCTCCGACAAGGTCCAGCAGACCGCGATCGACCTCGGCCTCTCCAAGAACACCCCCGAACTGACCCCCTCCCCCTCCATCGCCCTCGGCGTGGCCACCGCCAGCCCCCTCGACATGGCGGAGGCCTACGCGACCCTCGCCAACCACGGCAGGCACGGCACCTACACGCTGGTCGAGAAGGTCACGAAGGACGGCAAGCAGGAGGTCGAGCTGCCCGAGCGGCGCGAGCGCCAGGCCGTCAGCCGCGAGGCCGCCGACACCACCACCTCCGTCCTGCGCAGCGTCGTCGAGAACGGCACCGCCACCGCCGCCCAGGCCGCGGGACGCCCCGCGGCCGGCAAGACCGGCACCGCCGAGGAGGACACCGCCGCCTGGTTCGCCGGCTACACCCCCGAGCTCGCCACCGTCATCTCGGTGATGGGCCAGGACCCGAAGACCGCCGCCCACAAGTCCCTGTACGGCGCCATGGGCCTGGACCGCATCAACGGCGGCGGCGCACCCGCGGAGATCTGGGGCCAGTACACCCGCGAAGCCCTGAAGGGCGAGCCGGTCACCGACTTCGACCTCCGGCTCATGACCGGCGCCGACGTCACCGAGGCCCCCTCCGGCGCGGCCTCCGACGAACCGGGCTCCGGCGACGAGAGCGGCAGCGGCGACCCGGACGAGGGCTCGACCGGCGACGAGGACACCGGCGACGAGACCCCGGGCGCAACCGGTGGCAGCAGCACCCCGCCGGGTGACACCGGCGACACCGGCACCGGCGACCCGTCGACCGGCGGACCCACCACCGGCGGCGCCAGCACCGAGCCGGGCCCCACCGGCGGCGGCGACGGCAGTGGCGGCGGGGACGACTCGTCGAACGGCGGCACCACCGAGGGCGGCGGCGACACCAGCGGGGCGGGCGGCGGGGAGCCGGACACCGGCACCGTCGCCGGCATCCCCGTCACACCCCGGCGCCAGTGAGCCTCGACGAGCGTCAGTGACCCGAGGTCGCCTTCAGCCCCACGACGGCGACCAGCAGCAGACAGATGAAGAAGATCCGGGCGGCGGTGACCGGCTCACCCAGCACCACCATGCCGAGCACCGCCGCACCGGCCGCGCCGATGCCCACCCACACGCCGTAGGCCGTACCGATGGGCAGCGTCCGGGCCGCGTACGACAGCAGGACCATGCTGGCGACGATCCCGGCACCGGTGAGCAGACTGGGGACGAGACGGGTGAAACCGTCCGTGTACTTCATCCCGATCGACCAGCCGACCTCGAGCAGACCGGCGACGAGCAGCAGAACCCAGGCCATGACAGGCACCTCCGTGAGCGAACTGAAACGGGGTGCGTCGTCTTTTCCTTCAGCCCGGTACGGCGCGTCTCGTCGGGGTCCCTCCAACCTAGCAAAGACAGGCCGGAGGGGCTGGTGACCTCGATCACCAGCCCCTCCGGCCTGTTCAGTACCGCCGATTCAGAGGTACAACCCGGTCGAATCCTCCGACCCCTCGAACCGGTCCGCGGCCACCGCGTGCAGGTCGCGCTCCCGCATCAGCACATAGCCGACGCCCCGCACCTCGACCTCCGCGCGGTCCTCCGGGTCGTACAGCACCCGGTCGCCCGGCTCCACGGTCCGTACGTTCTGCCCCACCGCGACGACCGCCGCCCAGGCCAGCCGCCGGCCGACCGCCGCCGTGGCGGGGATCAGGATCCCGCCCCCGGAACGCCGCTCGCCCTCGCCGGCGTCCTGCCGCACGAGTACGCGGTCGTGCAGCATCCGGATGGGCAGCTTGTCGTCCGGGGAACCGTGCTCGTTCTTCCTGTCGCTCACGCCCTGAACCTACCTGCCCCGGCTCAGCGCCCGCGCCGCCGGGTACCGCCCAGGGCCAGCAGCCCCACGACCCCGACGACCACGAGGGCGACGGGCACGACGCGCTCCATCCGCGGTGCGCCCGTCTCGTCCACGAACTGCGACTTCACATCGCTGACCACACGATTGACCCCGACGTAGGCCCGCCCGAGGGTGTGATCGACGCTGGACGCGACCTTGGCCTTCGCGTCGCCCACGATCGTCTTCGGGTGCACCCGCATGCCGAGCTCGTCGAGCGTCTCGGCCAGCACCTCGCGGCGGCGCCTGATGTCCGCCTCGATCTGCGCCGGGGTCCTGCTGTCCGACGTGTCCGCCACCGTACGCCTCCGCTGTCTTCTGACACTGTCCCGGACAGTCTGTCAGCTACTCGCTCCTCCGCACTGTCAGGACCCCCCGTTACGCTGGATCGATGAGCGAGCGACTCCAGCCCGGGGACCCGGCCCCCGCCTTCACCCTCCCGGACGCCGACGGCAACGAGGTGTCCCTGTCGGACCACGAGGGCCGCAAGGTCATCGTCTACTTCTACCCTGCTGCCCTTACCCCCGGCTGCACCAAGCAGGCCTGCGACTTCACGGACAACCTGGAGCTGCTGGCCGGCGCCGGGTACGACGTGATCGGCATCTCCCCCGACAAGCCGGAGAAGCTGGCCAAGTTCCGCGACACGGAGTCCCTGAAGGTCACCCTCCTCGCCGACCCGGACAAGAAGGTCCTGGACGCGTACGGCGCCTTCGGCGAGAAGAAGAACTACGGCAAGACGTACATGGGCGTCATCCGCTCCACGATCGTCGTCGACGAACAGGGCAAGGTCGAGCGCGCCCTGTACAACGTCCGCGCGACGGGCCACGTCGCCAAGATCATCAAGGACTTGGGCATCTGACTCCCCTTTCGGCGGGGCCCGTACCGGAGCTTCCCGGTACGGGCCCTTCCGCATTCCGCGCGTGACTGTCCGATAAACGGTTCGTTACTCCGTACGAGGCCACGAACGGGTGGCCGGGACGGAGGGGAAGCATGGGGGTCAGGTACACCCGTGAGCTGCTCGAAGAGGCGGCTCGGGTGACAACGAACTGGGACGACGCCGTACGTTGGTGCGGCGGCACGCCCACTCCCGGCAGCAGGCGATATCTGCGTCAGAAAATGACCGAGGCAGGCGTGGACGTCGCCCGCTTTCCGGCGCAGTGGACGCGCCACTCCGAGGAGGCGATCCGAGCCGCCGTCGCCGCCTCGGCCAACGTCAAGGAAGTGCTGCGCCGCCTGGGCATCAACCCGGTAGGCGGCAACCACACGCACATCAGCCGCCGTATCGCGGCACTGGGCATCGACACATCCCACTTCGCCGGGCGGCCGCGAAAGCCCAGGAAATCGCACGGCGATCTCCTGGCCCTGCGCACGCCACAAGACGGCAGGGTGCCCGGAAGTCGGCTGCTACCCCACTTGCTGCGGTCCGGAGTTCCGGAGAACTGCGCGATGTGCGGCACGGGGCCCAAGTGGAACGGCAGACCTCTCCGACTGGAGGTCGACCACGTCGACGGCGCCTGGTGGGACAACCGCCCGGAGAACCTCCGGCTGCTCTGCCCCAACTGCCATGCCGCGACGGACACATACCGAGGCCGCAGGCGCAACGCCTCATGAGTAGGCCGAAGTACACACGCGACCTGCTGACACGCGCCGCAGCCGAGGCCACCAGCATGGTCGACCTGATGCACAGACTCGGAGCGCCCGTGGGAAGCGGCCCCCGCTGCTATCTCAGCAAGCGGCTACGGCACTACCGCATCGACACCTCGCACTTTCGCGAGGTGTCGATGCCGGAACGCGAACGACGCAGCTACTCGGAGGAACTCCTGAGAGAAGCCGCCGCCCGTACGAACAGCATCAGGGAGATGCTGGAGTTCATGGGGCTCTCCCCGCAGGACGGCCCGTACGGCCACATCAGGAAAAGGCTGGACAAGTTCGGCATCGACACGTCGCACTTCACGAGTGGACGCGCGTACGGTCCTGGCCTTGTTCCCCGCGCCGAGCTGGCGGCAGCGGTGGAGGCTGCCACGAGCGTGGCCGGAGTCCTCGCGGCCCTTGGCCGAAGCAACACCGGTGGCTCTCGGACACTCGTGAAGCGCAGCATCGAAGCATACGGTCTGTCGACCGCCCACTTCACAGGACAGGGCCACTATCGCGGCATCCGCTCTCCCCGCCGCAGAGCGGCGTCCGAGATCCTGGTGCGGCTCCCTCCCGGATGTGCCCGTACCAAAACCGTTCTGCTGCGGCGGGCCCTTGATGACCTCGGCGTACGGCATGTCTGCGGCGAGTGCGGCATCGGAGACACCTGGCAGGGCAGGCGACTCGTGCTGGAAGTTGATCACATCAACGGCGATCGTCTGGACAACCGCCGGGAGAACCTGCGTTACCTCTGCCCGTCCTGCCACAGCCAGACGGCCACCTTCGCCAATCGATCGCGCGATCGCCGCATCCCTCCGCAGCGGCTCGGCGGGAGCCAGTAAGCTGTACGTGGGGCCGTAGCCCAATTTCGGCAGGAGGCACCACTTTTAGGTAGTGGACAGTGCGAGTTCGAGTCTCGTCGGCCCCACCTTCAGGGCGCGGCTCCCCGCGGGGAGTCGCGCCCTTCCGGCTTCTTGCGCGACCGCTCTCAGCCCAACAGTTCCCGTACCGCCGGTACCAGGGCCCTGAAGGCCTTGCCGCGGTGGCTGATCGCGTTTTTCTCCTCGGCGGTCAGCTCGGCGCAGGTGCGGGTCTCGCCGTCCGGCTGGAGGATCGGGTCGTAGCCGAAGCCGCCCGTGCCGGCCGGGGTGTGGCGGAGGGTGCCGCGGAGTTGACCCTCGACGACCCGCTCCGTGCCGTCCGGCAGGGCGAGGGCCGCCGCGCAGGCGAAGTGGGCGCCGCGGTGCTCGTCGGCGATGTCGCCGATCTGGGCGAGGAGCAGGTCGAGGTTGGCCTTGTCGTCGCCGTGGCGGCCGGCCCAGCGGGCGGAGAAGATGCCGGGTGCGCCGTTCAGGACGTCGACGCAGAGACCGGAGTCGTCGGCGACGGCGGGGTGGCCGGTGGCCCGGGCGAGGGCGTGGGCCTTGAGGAGGGCGTTCTCGGCGAAGGTGACGCCGGTTTCCCTGACGTCGGGGATCTCCGGGTAGGCGTCCGCGCCGACGAGGTCGTGGGGCAGGCCTGCGTCGGCGAGGATGGCCCTCAGCTCGGTGATCTTTCCGGCGTTGCGGGTGGCGAGGATCAGGCGGGTCATGGGTTCAGTATCCCGGGCGTCCGCCGGTCCGTTCGCACCCGCTCCGCTACGGCGTGCAGACCTTGGTCAGTTCGCCCGCCGCGTCGGTGACGGGGCTGAGGTCGGGGGTCTCGTCGCCGTTCTCGACCGAGGTGCGGACGTTGTCGACGGCCTTGCCGAGGTCGTCGACGGCCTGGTCGACGTCGGCGTTGTCGGTCTTGTCGCCGATCTTGTCGAGGTTCTTGTCTATGGAGGTGAGGGATTCCTCGAGTTGCGTCGGGTCGTTGGAGGCGTTCTCCACGGCCTGCTGGAGGGCGGTGACGCTGTCGGCGATGGCGTCGGCGGTCTGGACGCAGTCGAGGGCCTTGTCGACGGCGTCGCAGCCGGTGGTGAGGCCGGCCGTGAGGGCGAAGGTCACCACGGCTGCGGCGGTGACGGTGGTGCGGCGAAGGCGGCGGTGGCGGCTCGCGGCCATGGGTCTCGGTCCTCCCCTTGGGACAGGGCCGGGCGGCCCGTGTGCGTGCGGTACGTGCGGTGCGTGCGGCGCCGGGCGTACGGCGCGTGCGGCCGTACGCCCGGGGAAGTGCTGTACCGCTGTACTGCTAGTGACGCGGCGGCGGGCGGTGGAGTTGCGCGTGCGGGCCGCCCTTCTTGATGCGTCCTTGGTGTGCTCTTTACCTCTCCAGGGACGCGTCGAGCGCCTTGCGCTGGAGGTCGGCCAGCTCGGCGCAGCCGCCGGCGGCGAGGTCGAGGAGGGCGTTGAGTTCGTCGCGGTCGAAGGGCTCGGCCTCGGCGGTGCCCTGGACCTCGACGAAGCGGCCGTCCCCGGTGCAGACGACGTTCATGTCGGTGTCGGCGCGGACGTCCTCCTCGTAGCGGAGGTCGAGGAGGGGGGTGCCGTCGACGATGCCGACGGAGATGGCGGAGACCGTGCCGGTGAGGGGCTTGCGGCTGGGCTTGATGAGCTTCTTGGTGGTCTGGGCCCAGGTGATGGCGTCGGCGAGGGCGACGTAGGCGCCGGTGATGGCGGCGGTACGGGTGCCGCCGTCGGCCTGGAGGACGTCGCAGTCGAGGACGATGGTGTTCTCGCCGAGCGCCTTGTAGTCGATGACCGCGCGCAGGGAGCGGCCGATGAGGCGGCTGATCTCGTGGGTGCGGCCGCCGATGCGGCCCTTGACGGATTCGCGGTCGCCGCGGGTGTTGGTGGCCCGGGGGAGCATGGCGTATTCGGCGGTGACCCAGCCTTCGCCGCTGCCCTTGCGCCAGCGGGGGACGCCTTCGGTGACGGAGGCGTTGCAGAGGACTTTGGTGTCGCCGAAGGAGACGAGGACGGAGCCTTCGGCGTGCTTGCTCCAGCCGCGTTCGATGGTGACGGGGCGGAGCTGCTGGGGGGTGCGGCCGTCGATGCGTGACATGCGGGTGAGCCTAGCGGGCCATGCGGAAGGGGCCTTCCCCGCTGTGGAGAGCGGCGGTGGAAGGCCCCTTGCCGGGGTGTGAACCGGTGGGGTTCTACATCATGTCTTCGATCTCGGCCGCGAGCGGGTCGGCGTCGGTGCCGATGACGACCTGGATGGCGGTGCCCATCTTGACGACGCCGTGGGCGCCGGCGGCCTTGAGGGCGGCTTCGTCGACCAGCGCGGGGTCGTTGACCTCGGTGCGGAGGCGGGTGATGCAGCCTTCGATCTCGTCGATGTTGTCGATGCCGCCGAGGCCGGCGACGATCTTCTCAGCCTTGCTGGCCATGTTCCTTCTCCCTGATCCGAACCGCTTTGTCGCAGTAACCCACAGTTGGCCCATCTTCGCGAGCCATCGTGCGGGGTGTACCGAATGATGGCGTCACGGCGGCGGAACCGACCGTCAACTGGTCTACACCAGTGTACCGGCGACCGATGGAGACCGGATGAGTGCCGACAGCGCGGTCAGTCCCGCTCGGGCCCGATGGAACACGTTGTTCCAGGGGTTGCAGAAGATGGGCCGCAGTCTTCAGCTGCCCATTGCGGTCCTGCCCGCCGCGGGCATTCTCAACCGGCTGGGGCAGCCGGACGTCTTCGGCGACGACGGGCTGGGCTGGTCGAACGTCTCGAAGGTGATGATCGGCGCGGGCGGGGCGCTGCTGGACGGTTCGCTGGGGCTGCCGCTGCTGTTCTGCGTGGGTGTGGCCATCGGCATGGCGAAGAAGGCGGACGGTTCGACGGCGCTCGCGGCGGTGGCGGGGTTCCTCGTCTACTGGAACGTGCTGCGGCAGTTCCCGGAGGACTGTCCGGAGGGGTCGGAGGCGGTTCCGCAGATCGGTTGCCGGCTCACCGACGGGTCGGAGACGGTGACGGCGTTCACCTACCAGAACCCGGGGGTCTTCGGCGGCATCGTGATCGGGTTGCTGGCGGCCTACTTCTGGCAGCGCTTCCACCGCACGAGGCTGGTGGACTGGCTGGGCTTCTTCAACGGCCGGCGGCTGGTGCCGATCATCATGGCGTTCGCGGCGATCGTGTTCGCGGCGCTGTGCCTGTGGGTGTGGCCGCCGATCGGCGGTGCGCTGGAGAGCTTCAGCGACTGGCTGAACGGTCTGGGCGCGTGGGGTTCGGGCATCTTCGGGCTGGCGAACCGGGCGCTGCTGGTGATCGGCCTGCACCAGTTCCTGAACGTGCCGATGTGGTTCCAGTTCGGCTCGTACACGAAGCCGGACGGCACGGTGGTGCACGGCGACATCAACATGTTCCTGGCGGGCGACCCGACCGCGGGGCAGTTCACCACGGGCTTCTTCCCGATCATGATGTTCGCGCTGCCGGCGGCGGCGCTGGCGATCACGCACTGCGCGAAGCCGCACCGCCGCAAGGAGGTGGGCGGTCTGATGCTGTCGGTGGCGCTGACGTCGTTCGTGACGGGCATCACGGAGCCGCTGGAGTACTCGTTCCTGTTCATCGCGCCGCTGCTGTACGCGGTGCACGCGGTGCTGACGGGTGTGTCGATGGCGGTGACGTGGGCGCTGGGCGTGAAGGACGGGTTCAGTTTCTCGGCGGGGCTGATCGACTACGTCATCAACTGGAACCTGGCGACGAAGCCTTGGCTGATCATTCCGATCGGTCTGTGTTTCGCGGTGGTGTACTACGCGGTGTTCCGGTTCGCGATCACGAGGTTCGATCTGAAGACGCCGGGGCGGGAGCCGGAGGACGAGGTGGAGGACGTGGCGAAGGGGTAGCTTCGCGTAGGCTTCGACCGTGGTCTTCCGAAGGCCCCCGGACCGTGCGTCCGGGGGCCTTCGGCATGCCCTCGCGGGGCGTGGGGGCGGGGACTCGATCCGGTACTGCGCGTAGTGCCGCGGTCGCGGAATCGCGGGTTCCTTACACGGCCTTCATCGTGCTACAACAGGTCTACACCACTGAGTGGTTTAGACCTGCGACGACGCCGTCCTCATCCTTCCCGTGCGACCGGGCGGCGCGCCCTGTCCCCCTGGAGGATGTTGTGACCACGCCCAGCGCCGCGCCCGCGGCAGAGAAGAAGAAGGGCGCCGGTGTGATGGCTGTGCTGCAGCGCATCGGCCGCAGCCTGATGCTGCCGGTCGCGGTGCTGCCCGCCGCCGCCCTGCTGGTGCGCCTCGGCAACACCGACATGCTGGGCCGCCCGGAGTTCCCCACCTTCCTGACGAAGATCGCCGGGTTCATGGCGGCCGGCGGCAACGCGATCCTCGACAACATGGCGCTGCTGTTCGCCGTGGGCATCGCCATCGGCTTCGCCAAGAAGTCGGACGGCTCCACGGCGCTCGCGGCGGTCGTCGGCTACCTGGTCTTCAAGAACGTGCTGGCCACGTTCACCGACGAGAACCTCCCGCAGGTGGCGAAGGTCGTCGAGGGCAAGGTCGTCATGACGGACGCGCCCGTGGACGCCAAGGTCCTCGGCGGTGTGGTGATGGGCCTCGTGGTGGCGCTGCTCTACCAGCGCTTCTACCGGACCAAGCTGCCCGACTGGGCGGGCTTCTTCGGTGGCCGCCGGCTGGTCCCGATCCTGTCGGCCTTCGCGGGTCTGGTCCTCGGCATCGTCTTCGGTTACATCTGGCCGGTGCTCGGCACGGGCCTGCACAACTTCGGTGAGTGGCTGGTCGGCTCCGGTGCCGTCGGCGCGGGCATCTTCGGTGTCGCCAACCGCGCGCTGATCCCGATCGGCATGCACCACCTGCTGAACTCCTTCCCGTGGTTCCAGGCCGGCTCGTACGAGGGCAAGAGCGGTGACATCGCCCGCTTCCTGGCCGGTGACCCGACCGCGGGCCAGTTCATGACCGGCTTCTTCCCGATCATGATGTTCGCGCTCCCGGCCGCCTGCCTGGCGATCGTGCACTGTGCGCGCCCCGAGCGCCGCAAGGTCGTGGGCGGCATGATGTTCTCGCTCGCGCTGACGTCGTTCGTCACCGGTGTGACCGAGCCGATCGAGTTCACCTTCATGTTCATCGCGCCGGTGCTGTACGCCATCCACGCGGTGCTCACCGGTGTCTCGATGGCGCTGACCTGGGCGCTGGGCATGAAGGACGGTTTCGGCTTCTCGGCCGGCGCCGTCGACTTCCTCCTGAACCTGGGCATCGCGAGCAACCCGTGGGGCCTGGCCCTGGTCGGTCTGTGCTTCGCGGCGGTCTACTACGTGGTCTTCCGGTTCGCGATCACGAAGTTCAACCTGCCGACGCCCGGCCGTGAGTCGGACGAGGAGATAGCGGAGCTGCAGAAGGCGGAGGGCAAGTAGCCCCTACGCACGTCGCACGGAGGCGGGGCCCGGTCACCTGGACCGGGCCCCGCCTCCGTGGTCGTGCGTCAGATCTCGTACACCGCGCCCGCCGCGGCGACCTCCACCCGGCCGCCGTAGACCTCGCGCGCGTCGGCGAGGTTGACCCGGGGGTCGGTCCACGGGGGGATGTGGGTGAGGACCAGGCTGCGGGCGCCGGCGCGGGCGGCGGTCTCACCCGCCTCGCGGCCGTTGAGGTGCAGGTCGGGGATGTCCTCCTTGCCGTGCGTGAACGCGGCCTCGCACAGGAACAGGTCGGTGTCGCGGGCGAGTTCGTCCAGCACGGGGGTGACGCCCGTGTCGCCGGAGTAGGTCAGCGACCGGCCGCCGTGCTCGACGCGGATGGCGTAGGCCTCCACGGGGTGCGCGACGCGTTCGGTGTGCACGGTGAAGGGGCCGACCTCGAAGGTGGACGGCTTGACCGTGTGGAAGTCGAAGACCTCGCTCATGGACGAGGCGGTGGGGGTGTCGGCGTAGGCGGTGGTGAGCCGGTGTTCGGTGCCCTCGGGTCCGTAGACCGGGAGGGGATCGCAGCGGCCGCCTTCGTGCCGGTAGTAGCGCGCCACGAAGTAGGCGCACATGTCGATGCAGTGGTCGGCGTGCAGGTGGCTGAGGAAGATCGCGTCGAGGTCGTAGAGACCGCAGTGGCGCTGCAGCTCGCCCAGGGCACCGTTGCCCATGTCGAGGAGCAGCCGGAAGCCGTCGGCCTCGACGAGGTAGCTCGAGCAGGCCGATTCCGCGGACGGGAACGACCCCGAGCAGCCGACGACGGTGAGCTTCATGAAGCAGAAACCTCCGCTGGCGCGTGTGGAGAGACGGGGGTCGTGCGGTTTGTCGAGCGTAAGGCGCAAAACCTTTGGTCGCTCCTCCGCCAGGGGCCGTTGTGGGCGAACTCACCTGCGGTGTCACCGGTTCGGCTGGACATGGGGCGCGTGAGGCCATTGAAGGGGCGCGCGGTGGTGGTGCGCGCCGGTACGGTCGTCGTATGGACACGTCCTGGTGGCTCGCCTTCGCGGCGGTGGTACTGCTCGCGCTCGTCGCCACGGTCGTCGACGGCTGGGGCCGCGGGCGGCGGCCTTCTCGGCCGGGCGGCAGCCGGCGTCCGCCGGGGCGGCCGACGGGGCCGCGGGGACGGGCGGCCCGGCCGAGGCCCGCGGAGATCTGGTGGGCGAACGTGCCTTACGAGGACACCGGGGGCGCGAAGGACCGGCCGTGTCTGGTGATCTCGGTGCACGGGCGGCGCGCGCTCGTCGCGAAGATCACCACCCGGTACCGGGACGGGCGGGCCGGGGTGATCACGCTGCCGCCGGGCTCGGTGGGGGACGCGCGGGGGCGGACGAGCTTCCTGGAGACCGACGAGCTGCGCGAGGTGCCGGTGAGGGAGTTCCGGCGCCGGGTGGGCGAGGTGGACCCGGCCCTGTGGGACCAGGTCCGTCACCTCGCCCGGTGAGGCCTCAGGCCCAGAGCTGGCCCTGGAGGGTCTCGATGGCTTCCTCGGTGGTGGCGGCCGTGTAGACGCCGGTGGAGAGGTACTTCCAGCCGCCGTCGGCGACGACGAAGACGATGTCCGCGCTCTCGCCGGCCTTCACCGCCTTGTTGCCGACGCCGATCGCGGCGTGCAGGGCGGCGCCGGTGGAGACGCCCGCGAAGATGCCTTCCTGCTGGAGGAGTTCCCGGGTTCGGGTGACCGCGTCGGCGGAGCCCACGGAGAAGCGGGTGGTGAGGACGGAGGCGTCGTACAGCTCGGGTACGAAGCCCTCGTCGAGGTTGCGCAGGCCGTACACCAGGTCGTCGTAGCGCGGTTCGGCGGCGACGATCCGCACGTCCGGCTTGTGCTCGCGCAGGTAGCGGCCGACGCCCATCAGGGTGCCCGTGGTGCCGAGGCCGGCCACGAAGTGGGTGAGGGAGGGCAGGTCGGCGAGGATCTCGGGGCCGGTGCCGGCGTAGTGGGCGCCGGCGTTGTCCGGGTTGCCGTACTGGTAGAGCATCACCCAGTCCGGGTGCTCGGCGGAGAGTTCCTTGGCGACGCGCACGGCGGTGTTGGAGCCGCCCGCGGCCGGGGAGGAGATGATCTCCGCGCCCCACATGGCGAGCAGGTCCCGGCGTTCCCGCGAGGTGTTCTCGGGCATGACGCAGACGATGCGGTAGCCCTTGAGCCGGGCGGCCATGGCGAGCGAGATGCCGGTGTTGCCGCTGGTGGGCTCGAGGATCGTGCAGCCCTTGGTGAGGCGGCCGTCCTTCTCGGCCTGCTCGATCATGTGGAGCGCGGGGCGGTCCTTGATCGAGCCGGTCGGGTTGCGGTCCTCCAGCTTGGCCCAGATGCGGACGTCGTCGGACGGCGAGAGCCGCGGCAGGCGCACCAGAGGGGTGTTGCCCACCGCGGCCAGCGGGGAGTCGTAGCGCATCGCCGATCAGGCCATACCGCCGGCGACGGCCGGCAGGATCGTGATGCTGTCGCCGTCGGTCAGCTTGGTGTCGATGCCGTCGAGGAAGCGGACGTCCTCGTCGTTCAGGTAGACGTTGACGAAGCGGCGCAGCTGCTCCCCGTTCGCCTTGTCGATGAGTCGGTCCTGGATGCCCGCGTGCCGGGTCTCGAGGTCGGCGAAGAGCTTGGCGAGGGTGTCCCCGTTGCCCTCCACCGCCTTCTGGCCGTCGGTGTACTGGCGGAGGATGGTCGGGATGCGGACCTCGATGGCCATGGCTGAGGGCTCCTGTCGGAAGGTGTCGTGGGTTCGGTCAGGCGCGCGGCGGCACGCGGCAGCCCGCCGCGGCTCACGGCCGTACGGCGGCGGCGGAAGTCAACAGATGGCGCTGTTCAGCCTGCACAGGTCGACGTGCAGGCGCGCCACGAGCAGCGTGCCCGGCGCCTTTTCGCTCACGTCGAGAAGAACCATGGGCTCATCGTATCGATTCCCGGTCCACCCCTCGGAGTGTGATCTCACCCTGCGGACATGATTCATCCGGTATGCGGGATACGGCCCCGGGGTCAGTACGCCTCCACGACCTTGACCTCCTCCTCCGTCACCTCTCCGTCCAGGATGCGGAACGACCGGAACTGGAAGTCGCCGGCGCCGTCGGTGTCCGCCGTGGAGACCAGGACGTAGTGGGCGCCGGGTTCGTTGGCGTAGGTGATGTCGGTGCGGGAGGGGTAGGCCTCGGTGGCGGTGTGGGAGTGGTAGATGACCACCGGCTCCTCGTCGCGGTCGTCCATCTCGCGGTAGAGCTTCAGCAGGTCCTGGGAGTCGAACTCGTAGAAGGTCGGGGAGCGGGCGGCGTTCAGCATCGGGACGAACCGCTCGGGGCGGCCCTCGCCCACCGGGCCGGCCACCACGCCGCACGCCTCGTCGGGGTGGTCCTCGCGCGCGTGGGCGACGATCTGGTCGTACAGGGCCTGGGTGATGGTCAGCATGCGGCCAAGGATAAGCAGAGGGGCCGGCCCGTACCGATGGGTGGTACGGACCGGCCCGAATGCCGGACATCCTGAGCGGCGGACGCGCTGGGGTGCCACGAGCACCCCGTGCGGCCGGACGTCCATGGTGCGCGTGAACGCGCTGGTCAGCGACTGGCGGCCGGTGCGGCTGTCAGACGATCTTCTCCATCTCCGGCTCGTCGCGCCGCTCGGTCACCGCCGGGTTGCGGCTCTTGAGCACCGCCCAGCCGATGCCGAGCGCGGCGGCCCAGCCGGCCATCACGTACAGGCAGATGCGGGCGTCGGCGTCGATGGCGATCAGGCAGGTGACGAAGAGCAGGAAGGCGATGGCGATGTAGGAGCAGACCGAGCCGCCGGGCGCCGGGAAGGAGGAGGCGGGCAGGCGGCCCGCGACGACCTTGCGGCGGTAGAGGACGTGGCTGATCAGGATCATCAGCCAGGTCCAGATGCCTGCGGCGGTGGCGATGGAGGTGACGTAGCCGAAGGCCTTCTCCGGGACGACGTAGTTCAGGACCACGCCGATGCCCATGAAGACGACCGAGACGCCGATGCCGATGGCCGGGGTCTTGGTCGACGACAGCCGGTTGAAGACCTTGGGCGCCTCGCCGTTGTCCGCGAGGGAGCGCAGCATGCGGCCCGTGGAGTACATGCCGGAGTTGCAGGACGACAGGGCGGCGGTGAGCACGACGAAGTTGACGATGCCGGCGCCGGCCGGGATGCCGATGACCGTGAAGGCCTTCACGAAGGGGCTGACGCCCTCGGCGAACTCGGTCCACTTGACCACGGCCAGGATGACGGTGAGGGCGCCGACGTAGAACAGCGCGATGCGCCAGGGCAGGGTGTTGATCGCCTTGGGGAGGGTCTTCTCCGGGTTCTCCGACTCACCGGCGGTGACGCCGACCAGTTCGACGGCGAGGTAGGCGAACATGACGCCCTGGAGGGTCATCAGGGACGAGCCGATGCCCTTGGGGAAGAAGCCGTCGAACTCCCACAGGTTGGAGACGGCCGCGGTGTCGCCCGCCTGGCTGAAGCCGAGGGTGAGCACGCCGACACCGATGACGATCATGCCGATGATGGCGGTGACCTTGACCATCGAGAACCAGAACTCGATCTCGCCGAACAGCTTCACCGAGATCAGGTTGGCCACGAAGAGCAGGACCAGGAAGACCAGGGCCGAGACCCACTGCGGGATGTCCGGGAACCAGTAGTGGATGTAGATGGCGGCGGCGGTGAGTTCCGCCATGCCGGTGACCACCCACATCAGCCAGTACGTCCAGCCGGTGAAGTAACCGAAGAAGGGGCCGAGGAACTCCCGCGAGTACTCGGCGAAGGAACCGGAGACGGGACGGTAGAGCAGGAGCTCGCCGAGCGCCCGCATGATGAAGAAGATGATGACGCCCGCGAGGGCGTACATGAGGATGATGCTGGGGCCGGCCTTGGCGATGTTGGCCCCGGCGCCCAGGAAGAGTCCGACGCCGATGGCGCCGCCGATCGCGATCATCTGGACCTGGCGGCTGTTGAGCCCGCGCTCGTAGCCCTCCTCGGGGGCCTTCTCCGTGTCGACCTTCGCAGAGGTCATGTGTGGTGCGCCTTTCTCCATGCCGAACCGGGCCTTCTCTCGGCCTCGGATCGGGTCTCGATCCCCCCGGATGATGGAGCTGAGCGGGCCTCGCGTCCCGCTCGGTGCCTGGCCGGCGATCCGCCGGCTCGGTGGCGCACCCGGCCGAACATTCGGGTGGTGTTCGCCGGGCGGTCGTGAAGATTTACCACGACCGCCCGGCTGATCACAGGGGCGCTCTGTGACGTGCCACACAGGCAGAAGCGGACAAAAACCACCCATGGGGTGCAAAAAAGGGCACCGTTTTGACGGGATCGTTATCCGGATTTGAGGGTCCGCTGAGCGGACACCCGGCGTGACCGAACCACCACGTTCAGGGCATGAGTGTCGCGACGAGTGACTCCTGAAGGCCGCCGAGCCACAGGTAGGCCATCACCATGGGCTTACGCGGGTCCTCGTCGGGCAGCCGGTAGAGCAGGTCGGTGTCGTCCTCGTCGGCGATCTCCAGCCGGGCGCCGATGGCGAGGCGCAGGTCGTTCAGGGCGCTCAGCCACTGCCGGGACTCCTCCGCCGACAGCTTCAGCACCGCGCCGTCCTCGCCCGCCCCGGCGCTCGCCGAGGCCAGGGCGTCCAGGGTGCGGATCACCGCGAGCGCGTTGCCGCGCTTGCCGGCGCGCAGGTCGTTCTCGGTGTAGCGGCGGAACTCGGCGGAGTGCGCCCGCTGCCGCTCGGCCTCCGCGGCCTGCGGGGCGCCCTCGGGGTCGCCGTAGGCGTCGGGGAACAGGCGGCGCAGCACCGGGTCGGTGGGCGGCTCGCTCGGTCCCTCGGCGAAGAGCTCGGCGAGCGGGTCGTCGGAGGCGTCCTCGGCGGGGCCGGGGCCGATCAGCTCCAGGAGCTGCACGGCCAGGGACCGGATGATGGAGATCTCGACGTCGTCGAGGGCGACGGCCGCGCCGCCGCCGGGGAGCGGTTCGAACTGTCCGGGCATCGAGGTGATTCAGCTACTTCCGTCCTGCGGGCGGGCGTGGGTCATTTCCGGTCCTGCTGGAGGGTGGCCCACAGACCGTAGCCGTGCATGGCCTGGACGTCCCGCTCCATCTCCTCGCGGCTGCCGCTGGAGACGACCGCCCGGCCCTTGTGGTGGACGTCCATCATGAGCTTGGTGGCCTTGTCCTTCGAGTAGCCGAAGTAGGACTGGAAGACGTACGTCACGTAGCTCATGAGGTTGACGGGATCGTTGTGGACGATCGTCACCCAGGGCACGTCGGGCTCGGGTACGGCGAAGACCTCCTCCGCCGACTCGGTCTTCTCGATCTCCATGGGTGCGGCTGCCGTCACAGGGCCCATGCTGCCACCACAGGGGGGCGGGCGCACAAACGGGTCTGTGGGCCACGCCACGCGAGCGGAAATCGTCAGTCTGACGAAATGGGGGTACGATTTCCGCCATGAACACAGCGGACCTTGGCCTGCCGGTGGACGTTCCCTCGACGGCGCTCTTCACGGACCAGTACGAGCTGACGATGCTCCGAGCCGCCCTGAAGGCGGGCACGGCCGAGCGGCACAGCGTGTTCGAGGTCTTCACGCGCCGGCTGCCGGACGGGCGCCGCTACGGCGTCGTGGCGGGCACCGGACGGGTGCTGGACGCGGTGGAGAACTTCCGCTTCGACGCGGACGTCCTGCGCTTCCTGCGCGAGCGGGGCATCGTCGACGAGGAGACCCTCGACTGGCTCGCGGAGTACCGCTTCAGCGGCGACATCTGGGGCTACCCCGAGGGCGAGGTGTACTTCCCGGGCTCGCCGATCATGCGGGTCGAGGGGACCTTCGGCGAGTGCGTGCTGCTGGAGACGGTGATCCTCTCCATCCTCAACCACGACTCGGCGATCGCCGCCGCCGCGTCCCGCATGGCCTCGGCCGCCGGGGGGCGTCCGCTGATCGAGATGGGTGCCCGCCGCACCCACGAACTGGCCGCGGTGGCCGCCGCCCGCTCCGCCTACGTCGGCGGCTTCGCGACCACCTCCGACCTGGCCGCCGGCTTCCGCTACAACATCCCCACGGTGGGCACCTCCGCCCACGCCTTCACCCTGCTGCACGACAACGAGCGCGACGCCTTCCGGGCCCAGGTGGACGCCCTCGGCCGCGACACCACGCTGCTGGTGGACACCTACGACGTCACCGAGGCCGTCCGCACCGCCGTGGAGGTCGCCGGGCCCGAGCTGGGCGCCGTGCGCATCGACTCCGGCGACCTGCTGCTGGTCGCCCACCGGGTGCGCCAGCAGCTGGACGAGCTGGGCGCCACGGAGACCAAGATCGTCGTGACCTCGGACCTGGACGAGTACGCCATCGCCTCGCTGGCGGCGGCGCCCGTGGACGCCTACGGCGTCGGCACCCAGCTGGTGACCGGGTCCGGGCACCCGACGGCCTCGATGGTCTACAAGCTGGTCGCCCGCGCCGAGTCCGCCGGCGCGGCCGGTACCGCCGGTACCGGCGGCGAGGGAGCGCCGCTGGTGGCGGTGGCGAAGAAGTCCAGCGGCGGCAAGACCTCGATCGGCGGCCGCAAGTGGGCCGCCCGGCGACTGGACTCCCACGGGTACGCCGAGGCCGAGGTGGTCGGCACCGGGCCGGTGCCCGACGAGCTCGCCGACCGGCAGCTCCTCGTGGAGCTGGTCAAGGGCGGCGAGGTGGTCGCCCGCGAGCCGCTGGACGCCGCCCGGGACCGGCACGCGGCCGCCCGCGCCAACCTGCCGCTCTCCGCCACCCAGCTCTCCCGGGGGGAACCCGTCATTCCGACGGAGTACGTGCACGAGGGCTCGGGTAGCTAAAGCAGGTGCGGGCCGACAGGGCCCGCACCACCCGCCCGTCCGTCCCCTCCCGGCCCCTCCCGACCCCTCCCGACCCCACAGTCGACCCAGTCGAAGGACACCGACCATGCGCCGCGCCCTGATCGTCGTAGACGTGCAGAACGATTTCTGCGAGGGAGGCAGCCTCGCCGTGACCGGCGGTGCCGACGTGGCCGCCGCCATCACCGAGCTGATCGGGCAGGCGCCCGCCGGCTACCGCCACGTGGTGGCCACCCGCGACCACCACATCGCGCCGGGCGGCCACTTCGCCGACAACCCCGACTACGTCCACTCCTGGCCGGCGCACTGCGTCGCCGGCACGGAGGGGGTCGGCTTCCACCCGAACTTCGCCCCCGCCGTCGCCTCCGGCGCGATAGACGCCGTCTTCGACAAGGGGGCGTACTCGGCCGCCTACAGCGGCTTCGAGGGAGCCGACGAGAACGGCACGCGGCTCGCCGACTGGCTGCGGACCCGGGAGATCGACGAGGTCGACGTCGTGGGCATCGCCACCGACCACTGCGTACGGGCCACCGCCCTGGACGCCGCCCGCGAGGGCTTCCGCACCCAGGTGCTGCTGGACCTGACCGCCGGGGTGGCCGCGGAGAGCACCGAGCGGGCGCTGGAGGAGCTGCGGGAAGCGGGCGTGGAGCTGTCCGGGAAGCCGGTCGTCCCCTAGCGCGTGGGGCTCGGCTACGTCTGGGCCGTCGGGCGTCTGAGCAGGGCACGGATCGGGTGCCACCGCTCCTGGGCCGGGCCCGCGGTGACACCGGCCACCGGCGCCGTGCGCCAGATCAGGCCGTCCGGGTGGTGCAGGACCGCCGTGATCTCGTCGGGGGTCGGCGGGGCCGCGTTGCCCCGCAGGTAGACCGCGCGCAGCCCCAGGTTGCGCAGCCTGGTCAGGGCGCGCGCCCGGTTGTGGGCGTGGACGAGAAAGCGCACGCTGCCGTCCGGGCCGGCGGGACTGGGCAGGTTCAGCGCCACCACCACCGTGCCGTTCGGCAGCTTGCAGAAGCCTCCTGCGGCCATGCGGTCATACCCCCGTGTCTGCCGGTGCCGGTCCGGATGTCGGACCAGGTGTCAATAAGAGAACCACAGGACGCACCTAAACACGGATCGGCGGCGACCCGCCAGGGGGTCACCGCCGATCATGCTCTGACCTGGGCAGATGCTATTTACCTGCCTGCGGAGCCGACCTCCAGCTCGATCGTCGAGCCGTTCTGGGCCTCCTTCAGGATCTGGATCTTCGTGTTGGTGTCAGTGATCTTGACGCCGCCGGTGGGGTTCGACGGGTCGTAGTAGTCGCTCTTGCGGTCGTTGAAGACCGGGACGCCCTTCGAATCCGGGAAGTACTTCGCCACGTCCGCCTTGTGCAGTGTGATGGCGTCCGTGCGGTAGAGGCTGAACGGCGAGTCGTACGACTGGACGCGGTTGCGCAGCAGCGTGCCGTCCTTCCACTTCATCGCGGTCGGGTGCGAGTCGACGGGCAGGACCAGGCCGGTGCCCGGGTGCTGGCTGGTGTTGTTGTCCGCCTGGGAGGTGTCCCACTTCCAGATCAGCAGGCCGTTCTGGTACGGGTAGTGCTCCACCCAGTCCGGGCGCTCCGTGAAGCCGAAGTTGTACGGGCCGGTCTTCAGGGTCTTGTCGTACGACACGTACTGCCGGTTCTCGGCGAGGTAGTACTGCGCGTAGTCCTTGGTGAAGGAGGCGCCGACGCGGGAGAAGCCGGTCGCCGTCCAGGCGGCGTCCGCGGTCTCGGCGTTGTCGGTGAAGAGCGCGGAACCGTCCGCGGTGACCGTGATGGCGTCGGCCGTGAAGCCCTTCTGGGCCACGCCGCCGTCGGTCTGGTAGCGGAAGCGGACGTCGACCTTCTTGCCCGCGTAGGCGTCGAGGGAGTACGCGAACTTCTTGTGACCGTCCAGGGTGCCGTGCAGGGCCGGCTTGTCGGCGGCGTCGCGCGGGATCGGCTGACCGTCCACCGTGCCGTCGACGGCCGTCCAGTTGGCGCCGCCGTCGGTGGAGACCTCGGTGTAGAGGTAGTCGTAGTTGGCCTCGATGTCGTACCAGCCGTCGAAGGTCAGCTCGGCCTTCGTCCTGCCGGTGAGGTCGACCGGACGGCTCAGCGTGTTCTTGAGGTTGTCACCGCTGCCGCTCCACCACTGCGTGGCGCCCTCGGCGGGCGTGACGATCTCGGTGGTGACCGCCTTCTTCGGCAGCTCGACGACCAGGCCCTGCTTGTGCTTGGTGTTGTACTCCGCCACCCCCAGCTTGTGCCAGGAGCTGACCCCCGCCTTGGCGGTGTCGTAGTTCAGCCAGCCGAGCTGGAGCTTGTCCCAGGCGGTCATGTCGCCGGGCAGGTCGCCGATCTCGTTGCGGCCGGTGCCGAGCCACGAACCGGACGACATCAGCGTCCAGAAGCCGGTGGAGTTGTCGCCGCCGGCGGTGTCGTAGTGGTCCGGCAGACCGAGGTCGTGGCCGTACTCGTGGGCGTAGACGCCGAGCCCGCCGTTCTCCGGCTGGATGGTGTAGTCGCCGACCCAGACACCGGTGGAGCCGATCTGCGAGCCGCCGAGCTTGTTCTGCTCGGGGCCGGTGGCTCCGGCGTCGGTGCCGAAGGCGTACCAGCGGTGGGCCCAGATGGCGTCGGGGCCCTGGGCGCCGCCGCCCGCGGACTCGTCCTCGCCGGCGTGCACGATCTGGAAGTGGTCGATGTAGCCGTCGGGCTCGTTGAAGTCGCCGTCGCCGTCGAAGTCGTAGCGGTCCCACTCGTCGAAGCGGGCGGCGTCGGCCTTGATCTGGGCGTCGGTGCGGCCGGCCGCCTTCTGCTGCCCGACCCAGGCGTCGAGGCCGTCGCTGACGACGTTCCACACGCTGGGGCAGTTGGTGTCGCCGCAGGCGTTGTTGCCGTAGCGGGCCTCGTTGTAGGGGACCTTCACCCAGTCGGAGACCTCGCCCTCGACCGAGTAGCGGCCGGAGGACTGCTTCTCGTAGTACGTCTTGACCGAGTCGACGCCCTTGCCGGAGCCGAAGTACAGGTCCTGGAAGTGCTGCTGGTCGTAGTCCTCCTTCCAGGCCGTCGAGTTGTCCGTCTTGCGGTCGGGCTTGGCGATCTGGTTGTGCAGCGGGCCGGCCTCGCCGCCGTAGCGGCTGTCGACCTTGTCGCCGAACTCGACCAGGATGGTGAAGATCTTGTCGGTCTTCTCCCGGCCCAGCTCGACGTACTTGCTGTCGCCCTTCTTGCTCTTGAGCTGGACGACGTTCGAGCCGTCCTTCTTCTTCACGGAGGCCTTGCCGGATATGACCTGGTTGAGGGCCTCCTCGCGCTGGGCCTCCCGGGTCTCGCTCAGGGGGCCCTTGAGGTCATGGGAGTCCATGCCCTTCGCGGGGTGCGGGTCGTTGCGGTCCACGGCGTCGGGCCGGGCGGGCGAGTCGGCCTGCGCCACGCCGGCCGCGGAGAGCGTGGCGGTGGCGGCGGCCAGGGCGACGGTGGTCGCCGCCGTTCTGAACTTCCAGGATCTGCTGGTCACTTGAGTTCCTCCCCCGCGTGCACGCGCGCGGATGGGGGGACAAGGACATGGCAAAGTCCGCGCACACGTGGTCAACGCGTGTAGTCAAGTGACGACATTTGACTAGAGGTTCACCGGAAAAGACAGACCTTGACTTGAGCAGGACAACTGCACTATGCGGAGTACAGGTTCGCTTTGCGGACACCGCACAGGCGCCGGAGCCACGCCGGACAGGCGCGCGGGACCGTCCACTTCCCGGGCACCATGAATCCGTGCGCCCCCCGTGCATCGGCCATGTCGGTTAGGTCATGCTTACCGCTGGTTCCACTCGGGCACACAGCGGGTTAGAGTCGCTTGGCACCACGCCCGGAAGCCGGCGGAAAGCCAGGCTGACAGCCCGTCTCACCCCAGATTGTCTTCCGAGGACACGATGGCCATGCCCCGTCCGACTGCCGCACAGTTCGCCTACGGTACGTGCACCGTGATCTTCTCGACGCTCGCCATGCTGCTGCTGTCACAGACGAGTTCGGGTCCTGGAGTCGCCGTCGTCGCCGTCGCGGCGCTCGCCCTCGGACTGCTGGTCGCCATGACCGTCCCACAGCCGAGGGCGCGCAAGGTGACCGCCGTGCCGGCCCACCGGCCCGCGGCGGACCGGGAGCCGGTGCCCGCGGCGCGGGTCTCCGCGGGGGCGGGCGAGACGGCCCGCGGTCGCGCCGCCTGACGCCTTCGCGCCGCCCTACGTCCGCTTCCGGCGGCCCGTCAACGGGCGCTGACCACCACGGTCTTGGCCGCCTTGTCGTGCAGGCCCTGCTTGTAGGGCCGGTCGAAGAAGCTCCAGCCGCCCGTGATGATCGTCCAGACGCAGGCGCAGCAGAAGGCGAACGGGATCCACAGCACCAGGGCGCGGATCAGCGACGTCTGCACCGAGGGGGTGGCGCCGTTGTCCAGGTTGGCCACCCGCAGGCCGAGCCACTTCTTGCCCAGGGTCTGGCCCGACCTGCTGGTCATGTAGGTGTCGTAGGCGATGTAGAGCACGGCGGCGATCAGGGACTGCCCGAAGGACTTGCCGACCGAGATGTCGTCGCCGTCCACCTGGTACTCCTGGACGTCGAAAGCCCAGCTCAGCAGCCAGACGACGATACCCACGAGGATCATGTCGATGATCCGCGCGAGCGTGCGCCGGCCGCTGTCGGCGAGCGGGGGCATGCCGGCCAGCGGATCGGTGGGGTAGGAGCCGCCGCCGTACGGATCACCCCCGGAGGGGCCGCCGCCGCCCGGAGGCGGGGCGCCGTAAGGACCACCGCCGCCCGGAGGCGGAGCGCCGTACGGACCGCCGCCACCCGGAGGTGGAGCGCCGTACGGACCGCCGCCGCCCGGAGGCGGGGTCGCGCCGCCGTGCGGCGGGGGCCGGCCGGTGCTGTCGTGCGGGGGCGGACTGCCGTACGGCGAGCCCGTGCCGCCCGCGCCCGGGTCGGGTCCGGGCTCCTGGCCCGGTCCGGGGGACGGGGGACGCTTCCTGAACGGGTCGTCTTCCGGCGGCTGCCCGCCGGAGCCGGGGGGCGGTTCGCTGCTCATGGCCCGAGTCGACCGCGATCGGCACGCACGCGCATCCGGCGAGCGGCCGTCCGGAGTACGGCGGCCCGCGTCGGCGGGCCCGCGGCGGCCGGATGCCCTCCGTCCGCTCCCCCGGCCCCCTCGATCACGCGCCCTCTTCCCGGCGGACGGAGAAGTCATCCGCGCCGGCCGCCAGGACCGCCGCCTCCGCGGCCCGTGCCGGCAGGTGGGGGTCGGGATCGGCACGCAGCAGCACCAGCCGGTGGTAGAGGGGCGCGGTGGCGACGATCAGCAGGCTCCGCGCGTCCGTGTGCCGTGCGGGCAGTTCACCGCGCTCGGCGGCGCGTTCGACGAGGACCTCGCACTGGGCGTACCGGTCCGCCCACAGCCGCGTCTGGGCCCGTGCGGCACATCACCAGGCACGTGCGGACGATCATGTCCGGGGCCGTCGCCGACCTGGAGGAGGCCGCCGCAGGGGCCGACCGGCCCTGACCGGGCCGTCGGCGGAGGGGACCCGTCGTCAGCCGTGTCCTGCCCGGCCTCGGGCTCGTCCGCGAACGGCTCCCGCCGTCCCGGGCGGTGGTCCGGTCAGCCCGCGACGAAGGTGCCGGCCGCCTTGTCGTGCCAGCACTGGTGCCAGGGGCGGTCGAAGAGGCACCAGACGACGCCGACCAGCCCGACGACCAGGACGCCGGGGACGCTGTAGACCAGCCAGCGGCGCAGGGCGGCGCCGAAGGACGGGGGCTCGTGCGCCTCGATGTCCCGCACCTCCAGGCCGAGCAGCTTCTTGCCCAGGGTGCGGCCCCACCTGGCGGTGGGCAGCGCCTCGTAGACGACGCCGAAGAGCAGCAGGACGGCCAGCACGATGCCCAGGTACGTGGACGTCGTGCCGTCGAGCAGCCAGACCGTGACGGTCTCGCCGGAGAGCTTGGCCTCGTCGATCTTGGCGTTGACGTGGTCGACCGCCTTGACACCGAGGGGCACGGCGGCGACCGCGGTGACGCCGGCGAGGACGACGGTGTCGATCAGCCGGGCGGCCAGCCGCTTGCCGAGTCCGGCCGGCCGGGCCGCCGCCTGGCGCCGCGCGGCGGCCTGGAACACGTCCTCGACCGGTGGCTTCCACGGCGCGACGGGCTGCTCGTCCCCGGCCGCGCCGGCGAGCCGGTGCACCTGCTGCGCCCACGAGGACTGGCCCCCGCCGGGGCCGGGCGCGAGCGGAGCGGCGGCCGCGGGCTGGGGGGCGGCCCCCTGGTGGGGGACCGCCGGGCCGGCCGGAGCCACCGGGCCCGTGGGGCCTCCCGGGGCGCCCGTCTGCTGCGGGCCGGAGGGCGCCGTCGCGGGCTGCGCGGCGGCGCGCGCGGCGGCGGCCTTGCCGGCGGCGAAGCCGGGAGCGCCCGAGGCGGCCGCGCCGCCGCGCTGCGCGCCCGCACGCGGGGAGACCGCGCGGAAGGTCATGGTGCCCTCGTCGTCGGCGCCGCCGTGCGGGGCCGGGTTGTTCCGGTCACCGGCCACCGGACGCCGGAAGACGAAGGTGTTGCCGGACCCGGCCTCCGTCTCGCCGGACGTGCTCCCCGCCGGCGCGTCCGCCCGCGCGGAGCGGGCGTCGGCGCCCTGCGCGGGCCGGACCCCGCCCACGGAGCCCGGAGCGCCCGGAGGAGCCGGAGAGCCCGAAGCGCCCGGAGAGCCCGCGGGCACGGAGCCGCCACCGGCGGCTCCGGTACCACGGGCGCCGGCCGGCCCGCCGGGGGCGTGCCCGGCCTGAGCGCCGCCGGACACCCCCGCGCCACCTGAAGCACCGGCGGACGCGTCACCCGGCACAGCGCCGGACGCGCCACCGGCCTGGGCCCCCGGCCCACCGGCGGCCCCGGGCCCACCGCCGCTGCCCGCCTCGGCGGCACCGGCCCCGGCCGCCGCTCCCCCGGCCCGACCCGCCCCCCGCGCGTGCGGGACCCTCGGGTCCGCGCCCTGGGCGGTGCCCGGCCAGGCGACGCGCTGGTTCGGGGCGTCGGCGAAGCCGGACTGGTGGGAGCGGTCGGCGCCCCAGGCCGTGGCGGGTTCCGGACGGCTGCCGTGCTGGGACGCGGCGTGCGGGTCCTCGACCGGGTCCTCGTCGAAGAAGTGCGGGCCGGTCTCCTCCACGGAGGGCCGCGCGCCGGCCGGCGGCGCGAGCGGTTCGCCGTCCTGGGGCGCGGGGCGGCTGGTGCCCGGCACCCAGGAGGCGCCGTTCCAGTACCGGACATATCCAGGAATGGACGGGTCCGGGTAATACCCTTCGCGGGGCCTGTCGTCGCCGGGTGCCGGGGTTGGGGCGCTCATGTCCGTCGTCCCGTATCTGCTCGGGGGTTGATATGGGGGCTCAACATCTATCAGACGGGCGCAATCCGCACCGCCGGTCCCGCCGGACCCGCCCCTTTCCGGGCAACCTCGTGCATGGACCTTCACACGCGGGACAGAGGTGGGGGAAAAAATTCCGCGAACCCGCGTAACGCTCACGGCCCCCGCCGCTCTCACTCGTGCGGGCCCGATCCAGGCGGCCCGTGCGGACCCGTACGAGAGAGGACACCCCGCCATGCACCCGAACCCCGCCGTCGTAGAGCGCGAGCTGGAGCTGAGGCTCATCCTGTCGCCCGAGCGCGGCATCCCGGTACCCGCCCTGCTCGGCTACCACACCGACGACCCGTACGCCGTGCACATCACCTTCCACATCGACTCCGGCCGTCCGGTGCACTGGACGTTCGCCCGCGATCTGCTGGTGGAAGGGGTGTTCCGGCCGTGCGGGCAGGGGGACGTGCGGGTGTGGCCGTCGAAGACGGACGGTCGCGGCGTCGTGCTGATGGCACTGAGCAGCCCGGACGGCGACGCCCTCCTGGAGGCGCCGACGGCGCAGGTGTCGGCCTGGCTGGAGCGCACCCTGCGCACGGTGCCGCCGGGCACCGAGGGCGGCCGGCTCGGCATCGACGACGGGCTGGCCGAACTGCTCGCCCGGTGACGGACGCCGAGGGCCCGGGTCAGAAGAGCTTGCCCGGGTTGAGGATGCCCAGCGGGTCGAAGACCGCCTTGACGCCCCGCTGCATCTCCAGGCCCACCGGGCCGATCTCCCGCGCCAGCCACTCCTTCTTCAGCACCCCCACGCCGTGCTCGCCGGTGATGGTGCCGCCGAGTTCCAGCCCGAGGGCCATGATCTCGTCGAAGGACTCGCGGGCCCGCCGGGACTCGTCGGGGTCCGAGGCGTCGAAGCAGACCGTCGGGTGCGTGTTGCCGTCACCCGCGTGGGCGCACACCCCGATGGTGAGGCCGTACTTCGCGGCGACGCGCTCGATGCCCTCCAGCATGTCGCCGAGCCGGGAGCGGGGCACGCACACGTCGTCGATCATCGTCGTGCCCTTGACCGCTTCGAGGGCGGTGAGGGACAGGCGCCGCGCCTGGAGGAGGAGTTCGGACTCGGCCGCGTCGTCGGCAGGGACCACCTGGGTGGCGCCGGCGGCCTCGCACAGCGCGCCCACGGCGGCGAGGTCGGCGGCCGGGTCGGCGGTGTCGAAGGCGGCGAGGAGCAGGGCCTCGGTGGTCTCCGGCAGCCCCATGTGGGCGAGGTCGTTGACCGCCTTGACGGTCGTGCGGTCCATCAGTTCGAGGAGGGACGGGACGTGCCCGCCCTCCATGATCCGGCAGATCGCGTCGCAGGCGGCGGACGCGGAGGGGAACTCGGCGGCCAGCACCAGCTGCTCGGGCGGCTTGGGGCGCAGTGCGAGGACGGCCCGTACGACGATGCCGAGCGAGCCCTCGGAGCCGACGAAGAGCCGGGTGAGGTCGTAGCCGGCGACGCCCTTGGCGGTGCGGCGGCCGGTGGACATCAGGCGGCCGTCGGCGAGGACGACGTCCAGGCCGAGGACGTACTCGGCGGTCACCCCGTACTTGACGCAGCACAGGCCGCCGGAGGCGGTGCCGATGTTGCCGCCGATGGTGCACGACTCCCAGCTGGAGGGGTCGGGAGGGTAGTACAGGCCGTGTTCGTTCACCGCGCGGGAGAGCGCGGCGTTGACGACGCCCGGTTCGACGACGGCGACGCGGTCCACCGGGTTGATCTCCAGGATGCGGTCCATCCTGGTGAGGGAGAGCACGACGCATCCGTCGGTGGCGTTGGCCCCGCCGGACAGGCCGGTGCGGGCGCCCTGCGGGACGACCGGGACGCGCAGCTCGGTGGCGGTGCGCATGACGTGCTGGACGTCCTCCACCGTGCGCGGCAGGACGACCACCGCGGGGGCGCCGGCCGGGCAGAAGCTCGCCATGTCGTTGGCGTAGGAGGCCGTGACGTCGGGGTCGGTGAGGACCGCGTCGGCGGGCAGGCCGGCGAGCAGCCGGTCGACGAGGGTGCCCGAGGCCACGGGCGCCCGGACCGCGGTGGCTGCGTCGGCTGAGGCGGCCTCGACGACCGCGTCGGCTTCGTCGCGAGGCGCTTCGATACGGCTCATGATCTCAGGTTCGCACCCGGGGCCATCGGTGTGAACCCCGACGACGGCACCCGGAGCAAGCCCGGGTGTGCTCGTCGTATTGACGCACAGTGAGCGGCATGGAGAACGAACGCGGGTGGCCTGCCCGCCGCGGGCGCCGGGTGCTGACCGCCTCCGTCGCCGGGGCCGTGGTGCTCGGCGGGGTCCTGGTGCTGCCGCCCTGGGGCGGGGGTGACGCTCCGCCGCCCGCGCCGGGGCCGGCCGCCCTGGCGCGCGGGGCGGTCACCACGGGGGTACCGGCCGCGCTGCCGGACCTGGCCGTGCTGATCGGTGACCGGGAGCGCCACCTGCGGGCGCATCCGTTGGACGGGGTGTCGTGGGCGGTGCTCGGTGCGGCGTACGTGGAGCAGGGGCGCCGGACGGCCGACGTCGCGAACTGGCCGAAGGCCGAGAAGGCGCTGCGGACCTCGCTGAGGGTGGGGGCGGAGCGCAATCCGCAGGCTCTGGAGGGGCTGGCGGCGCTGGCGGTGGCGCGGCGGGACTTCCCGGCGGCGAAGAAGTGGGGCGAGAGCGCGGTGAAGGCGGCGCCGAAGCGGTGGACGGCGCACGCGGTGCTGATCGACGCGTACACCGGGCTCGGCGACCACGAGGGTGTGGGGCGGGCCCTGGACAGGGTGATGAAGCTGCGTCCGCGCACGCCGGCCGTGGGGGCGCGGGCCGCGGCCGTCTACCGGGACCGGGGCTGGCGGGAGGACGCGGCGGCGCGGATCTCCGACGCTGCGGCGGCCGCCGAGGCGCCGGCCGAGCGGGCGGCGTACCTGGAGCAGGCGGGGCGGCTGGCGTTCGAGCGCGGGGACCGGGAGGAGGCGCTGCGGTTCTTCCAGGAGGCACAGCGCACCGACCCCGACCAGCGGGCCGCGCAGGCCGGGCAGGGACGGGCGCTGGCCGCGCTGGGCCGGACGACGGACGCGCTGTCGGCGTACCAGGCGGCGCTGGCCAAGCGGCCGAGCCCGGAGTACGCCCTGGAGCTCGGCGAGCTGTACGAGTCGCTGGGGCTCGAACAGGCCGCGCGGGTGCAGTACGACCTGCTGCGGGCGCGGGTGCGCAGGGCGGGGGCGGCCGGTGCCGACGAGGAGCTGGTGCTGGGGCGGTTCGAGGCGGACCACGGCGATCCGGCGGCGGCCGTGCGGCGGCTGCGGGACGAGTGGGGGCGGCAGCCCGGGACCGCGGTGGCCGACGCCCTGGGCTGGGCGCTGCACCGCTCCGGTGAGGACGAGGAGGCGCTGGAGTTCGCGACGATCGCGACGGACGGCGAGCAGGGGGGCGGGGTGCGCAGCGCCCTGTACGTGTTCCACCGGGGCGTGATCGAGCGGGAGCTGGGGCGCTACGGGCCGGCGCGGCGGCACCTCGGGGAGGCGCTGACGATCAACCCGTACTTCTCTCCGCTCGGGGCGCCGGAGGCGAAGCGGGCGCTGGCGGAGCTGGGCGAGCCCTCGGTGGAGGACCCGCCCGGCTAGCCGCTCGTGCCCGTCAGAGGTTGCCGCGCTTGGCCTGCTCGCGCTCGATCGCCTCGAAGAGGGCCTTGAAGTTGCCCTTGCCGAAGCCCATCGAGCCGTGCCGTTCGATGAGCTCGAAGAAGACGGTCGGGCGGTCCTGGACCGGCTTGGTGAAGATCTGCAGCAGGTAGCCGTCCTCGTCGCGGTCGACGAGGATCTTCAGTTCGCGCAGGGTGTCCACGGGCACCCGGGTCTCGCCCGCCCACTCGCCGAGCGTGTCGTAGTACGAGTCGGGAGTGTCCAGGAACTGGACGCCGGCCGCCTTCATCGTGCGCACGGTCTGCACGATGTCGTTGGTGTTCAGCGCGATGTGCTGGACGCCGGCGCCGCCGTAGAACTCCAGGTACTCGTCGATCTGGGACTTCTTCTTCGCCACGGCGGGCTCGTTGATCGGGAACTTGACCTTGAGGGTGCCGTCGGCGACGACCTTCGACATCAGCGCGCTGTACTCGGTGGCGATGTCGTCGCCCACGAACTCCTTCATGTTCGTGAAGCCCATGACCTTGTTGTAGAAGCCGACCCACTCGTTCATGCGGCCGAGCTCCACGTTGCCGACACAGTGGTCGACGGCCTGGAAGGTGCGCTGGGCGGGCGGCTGGACCATCGGCTCGGCGGCGGCGAAGCCGGGCAGGTACGGGCCGTCGTAGCCGGTGCGCTCGACGAGGGTGTGGCGGGTCTCGCCGTAGGTGGCGATGGCGGCGAGGACGACGGTGCCGTGCTCGTCCTTGACCTCGTACGGCTCGGCGACCGAGCGGGCGCCGTGCTCGACGGCGTAGGCGTGGGCGGCGCGCGCGTCCGGGACCTCGATGGCGAGGTCGACGACGCCGTCGCCGTGCTCGGCCACGTGCTGGGCGAGGAAGCGGCCCCAGTCGGTGGACGGCTTGATCACGGAGGTGAGCACGAAGCGGGCGGACCCGTTCTCCAGGACGTAGCTCGCGGTCTCGCGGCTGCCGTTCTCCGGTCCGGAGTAGGCGACCAGCTTCATGCCGAAGGCGGTGGAGTAGTAGTGCGCCGCCTGCTTGGCGTTGCCCACGGCGAAGACGACCGCGTCCATTCCCTTGACCGGGAAGGGGTCGGCCTGCCGGGCGGTGTCGGGAGTGTGGTGTGTGGTCTGCGTCATAGCCGCAGGGTCTCCCGCGTCTGCAAGGTGCGCAATAGTTTGCGTTTTCACTGGACAACCTGACCAGGGACACGGCGCCCTGTGCGGGCGATCTGTACAGGATGACCAGCCGGGAGGGCATGGGCATGGGGACGGGGACGGGGATCGATCGACTGGACGGCCGGATCATCGGGCTGCTGGCCCGGGAGCCGCGGATCGGGGTGCTGGAGATGTCCCGGCGACTGGGCGTGGCGCGCGGCACCGCGCAGGCGCGCCTCGACCGGCTTCAGTCGAACGGAGTCATCCGCGGCTTCGGTCCGGAGGTGGACCCGGCGGCGCTCGGCT
The DNA here is from genome assembly GCF_001267885.1 of Streptomyces ambofaciens ATCC 23877. Classification (NCBI taxonomy): domain Bacteria; kingdom Bacillati; phylum Actinomycetota; class Actinomycetes; order Kitasatosporales; family Streptomycetaceae; genus Streptomyces; species Streptomyces ambofaciens. Next base: position 3,131,245 of record NZ_CP012382.1, read on the forward strand.
ACCCGGTGACCGCCTTCGCGACGCTGGAGATCCGGCAGGGCCAAGGGGCTGACGTGCGCGCGCACTTGGCGACCGTGCCGGAGGTGCTGGAGCTGCACACCACGACCGGCACCGGGGACATGCTGTGCCGGCTGGTGGCCCGCTCGAACGCCGATCTCCAGCGGGTGATCGACCGGGTTGTCGGTTTTGATGGCATCGTCCGGGCCGCCACGGCGATCGTCATGGAGAACCCGGTCCCGCTGCGGATCATCCCGCTGGTGGAGCAGGCGGCCCGCGACCAGGACGGCGAGGCCCAGGACCGGACGACAGGCCCGGGAGACCGGACGACCCGGAGGTGAGCGGACGTGAACTTCTGGGAGTTCGTGGGCAGCCGCCACCAGCAGCTGCTCACCGACGCGTACCAGCACGCCAGCGCGGTCTTCCAGTGCATGGTCGTGGCGACCCTGCTGGGGGTCCTGATCGGCGTCGTCAGCTATCGCAGCGAGTGGGCGGGGAACCTGGCGACCCTGACCACGTCGACCATCCTGACCATCCCGTCGCTGGCCATGATCGGTCTGCTCATCCCGATCGTGGGCCTGGGCGTGCCGCCGACCGTGACGGCGCTGACGCTGTACGGGCTGCTGCCGATCGTGCGCAACGCGATCGTCGGCCTGCGCGGGGTGGACCCGGCGCTGGTGGACGCGGCCACGGGCATCGGGATGTCCCGCCCGGCCCGGCTGCTCAGGGTGGAGCTGCCGCTGGCCTGGCCGCCCATCCTCACCGGCATCCGGGTCTCGACGCAGATGCTGATGGGCATCGCCGCCATCGCCGCCTACGCCTCCGGCCCGGGCCTCGGCAACGAGATCTTCCGCGGGATCGCCTCGCTGGGCAGCAAGAACGCCCTCAACCAGGTGCTCGCGGGCACGCTCGGGATCATCATCCTGGCGCTTCTGTTCGACGCCGCGTACGTCCTGCTCGGGCGGCTGACCATCCCCAGGGGGATCCGTGTCTGAGAACGGTCACCGTGACACCACCGGGGCGACCATCGAACTGGACTGCCTGACCAAGCGCTACCCCGGCAACCCGCAGCCGGCCGTCGAGAACGTGTCGATGGAGATCAAGGCGGGCGAGACGGTCGTCTTCGTCGGCCCCTCGGGCTGCGGGAAGTCCACCACCCTGAAGATGATCAACCGGCTGATCGAGCCGAGCGGCGGACGCATCCGCATCGACGGCGAGGACGTCACCGACATCGACCCGGTGAAGCTGCGCCGCAAGGTCGGCTACGCGATCCAGTCCTCCGGTCTCTTCCCGCACATGACCGTCGCCCAGAACATCGCGCTGGTCCCGAAGATGACCGGCTGGTCGAAGGCGCGCATCCGGGACCGGGTGGAGGAGATGCTCGACCTGGTCGGGCTGGACGCCGGGGAGTTCCACGGCCGCTATCCGCGCCAGCTGTCCGGCGGTCAGCAGCAGCGGGTGGGTGTGGCGCGGGCACTGGCGGCCGATCCGCCGGTGCTGCTGATGGACGAGCCGTTCGGCGCGGTGGACCCGATCACCCGGGACCACCTCCAGGACGAGCTGATCCGGCTCCAGCACGAGCTGCACAAGACGATCGTGTTCGTCACCCACGACTTCGACGAGGCGATCAAGCTGGGCGACCGGATCGCGGTACTGCGCGAGCGCTCCCACATCGCCCAGTTCGACACCCCGGAGGCCATCCTCACCAACCCGGCGGACGACTTCGTCTCCGGCTTCGTGGGCGCGGGGGCGGCGCTGAAGCGGCTGAACCTGACCCGGGTGCGGGACGTGGGGATCACCGACTACCCGACGGTGACCGTGGAGGACCCGCTCCAGCACATCTTCAACCAGCTGCGGGCGGCCGGCACCAACGAGATCCTGCTCCTCGACCGGCGCGGACGGCCCTACAAGTGGCTCAGGCGCGGCGACCTGATGCGGGCCAAGGGCTCGCTCGCGCGGGCCGGGACGCTGGTCCACGACACGGTGACCCGGGACGCGACGCTGCGGGACGCGCTGGAGGCGGTGCTCACCGACAACGCGGGGCGGGTCGCGGTCACCGGACGGCGCGGCGAGTACGAGGGCGTCGTCGACATGGAGACGCTGATGAACTCGGTGCACGAGCTGCTGGAGGCCGACCGGCTGGACGCGCTGGAGCACCAGCACGACCTTCAGGAGACGCGCTCCGAGCAGACCCATGCCGAGCAGGAGGGCTTCGGAGGGGAGGGGACCACGGCGTGAGCACCTCATCCTCCGGCTCCTCGCGCGGCTCCGCCGACGACTACCGCGACTCCTCCGACGACCACCTCGACTCCTCCGACGACCACCCCGACGAGGACGACGGCGGGCTCGGGCCGCCTGCGGCGTCCCCGGCGGCGGCGCGACGGCGGATCGGCTGGCGGAAGCTGACGTTCCTGCCGGCCCTCCTGATCGCCGTGCTGCTGGCGACCTGGCTGTGGTTCCGGCAGGCCGAGCTGGACGCGCTCAGCGAGAACGCCCTGGCGGACGGCCAGGTCACCAAGGCCCTGTGGCAGCACGTCCAGCTGACCGTGATCTCCACCTTCTTCGTGCTGATCATCGCGATCCCGCTGGGCATCCTGCTCACCCGCCGGATGTTCCGGAAGGCCACGCCGGTGGCGATGGCGTTCGCCAACATGGGCCAGGCGACCCCGGCGATCGGCCTGCTGGCGCTGCTGGTGATCTGGCTGGGCATCGGCCGCCGGGCCGCCCTGATCGGCATCATCATCTACGCCGTCCTGCCGGTGCTCTCCAACACCATCGCCGGCCTGAAGGCGAACGACCCGACCCTGCTGGAGGCGGCCCGCGGCATCGGCATGTCCCCGCTGGGCGTGCTGACCCGCGTGGAGCTGCCGCTGGCCGTCCCGCTGATCCTGGCCGGTGTGCGCACGGCCCTCGTCCTCAACGTCGGCACGGCGACGCTGGCCGTCTTCGGCGGGGGCGGCGGGCTGGGCGTGCTGATCACCACCGGGATCACCAGCCAGCGGATGCCGGTGCTGGTGCTCGGCTCGGTCCTCACCGTGGCCCTCGCGCTGCTGGTGGACTGGCTGGCCTCGCTCGCCGAACTGCTGCTGCGGCCCCGCGGCCTGGAGGTGAGGACATGAGCGCGTGCCCTCGACGCGGAAGCGGGAGACGCCGTACGTGGCTGCTGACGGCGGCGCTGCTGGTCGCGGCGTCCGGATGCGGGCTGACCAGCGGCTCGCCGATGGTCGACGACGTCGAGCCCGGCACGATCGGCAGGGGACGGCCGCTGGAGGGCGCCGACCTGACGGTCGTGTCCAAGCAGTTCACCGAGCAACTCGTCCTCGGCGCGATCATGGGCATCGCCTTCCAGGCGGCCGGCGCCGAGGTACTGGACCGTACCGGCATCCAGGGCTCCGTCGGCACCCGGGCGGCGGTCGAGAACGGCGACGCCGACGCCACGTACGAGTACACGGGCACCGCCTGGATCACGTACCTCGGACACGGCGAGCCGATCACCGACCCGCGCGAGCAGTGGGAGGCGGTGCGCGAGGAGGACGCCGGGAAGGGCCTGACCTGGCTGGCGCCGGCCCGGCTGAACAACACGTACGCGCTGGCGATGAACCAGGCGAACTACCGGAAGTACGGCACGAAGACGCTGTCGGACGTGGCCGAGCTGGCGAGGACGGACCCGGCGGCGGTGACGCTGTGCGTGGAGGTGGAGTTCGCCAACCGGGCGGACGGGCTGCCGGGCATGGAGAAGGCGTACGGGATGAACATCCCGGCCCGGAACATCACGGACATGGACACCGGGATCATCTACACGCAGACGGCCGACGGCGCCTGCACCTACGGCGAGGTGTACACCACCGACGGGCGCATCAAGTCGATGAACCTGGCGGTGATGGCGGACGACAAGCACTTCTTCCCGAACTACAACGCGGCGCCCATGGTCCGCACCGACGTCCTGAAGAAGTGGCCGGCGATCGCCGCCGTCCTCGACCCGGTCACCAAGGCCCTGGACAACGACGTGGCACGCACGCTGAACGCGAAGGTCGACGTCGACGGGGAGGACCCGCACCAGGTCGCCCTGGACTGGATGATCGAGAAGGGGTTCGTGAAGGAGGGCTGAACCGCGCCCGCCGCCTCAGCAGGCGGGGACCTCGCCCTGGCCCGTCTCCAGCGCCTCCAGGGAGTCGACCGCGCCCTTGAGGGTGGTGACCGGGATCAGCCGGAGCCCCTTCGGCAGCTCGGCCCGCGCGTCCGAGCACTCCGCCTTCGGCACCAGGAAGACGGTGGCGCCGTCCCGCCGCGCGGCCTGCGTCTTCAGGGGCACCCCGCCCACGGCGCCGACCTCGCCGCGGGGGGTGATGGTGCCGGTGCCGGCGACGACCCTGCCGCCGGTGAGGTCGCCGGCGCCCAGCTTGTCGATGATGCCGAGGGAGAAGAGCAGGCCGGCGCTGGGGCCGCCGACGTCCTCCAGCCGCAGCCGGACGTCCACGTCCGCCCCGTCGAGGTCCAGGTAGCCCAGCGCCGCCGCGGTCGCCGCGTCCTGGGACTCCTTCATCTGCTCCTCGTTGTACTCCTCGATCTCCTCGACGCCGTCGCCGTTCGGGTAGACGGCGTCGCGCGGCATGACGGCCCGGTCGGTGTCGAACCAGCTGCCGAGGACGTCACCGAGGCGGATGCTCGCGTCCGGGCCGGTCGCCTCGATCGTCGTCATCCGCAGCTGCCCGGTCGTCCCGTGCGTCGGCGCGCCCTTGATGGTGATCACCGGGGCGCCCTGGTTCTTCCCGAGCACGTCCGCCGTCAGCCCGGGCTGCGCCACGGAGAACGGCAGCGGCGCGAACGCGGCGGTGGCCAGGAGCGCCACGACGGGCAGCGCGCAGACGGCGAGGACCTGGGGGCGCGTGAGACGAGAGAGCACGAAGTCAATCTAACGTGAGGCCGCCGCCGCCCCGGTGCGCGGGCAAGGCTGCCCGGAGCCGCCGCGACCGCGGGCACCCGTGCGTCGGAGGCCGTCCCGGGCCGTCACGAAACGACCTGGACCGTCGAAACGACCTGGACCGTCACGAAACGACCTGGACCGTCCTGGACCGTCCTGGGCCGTTCCCGACCGACGTGGACCGTCGCCACGGTCGCGGGCCAAAGGGGGACGCGGCTGCCCGCGCGGCGTGCGGCTACCGCAGCGCCTCCGCCACCTCCCGGGCCGCGTCCATCACCCGCGTCCCCACCCGCTCCGGCACCACTTCGGCCAGCATGACCACGCCGACGCTGCCCTCGACGCCCGTCACCCCGAGCAGCGGCGCGGCGGCTCCGCAGGCACCGGCCTCCAGCTCCCCGTGGGTCAGGGTGTAGCCGGGTCCGTCCACCGCCTCACCGGCGGGCTGGACCTGCTGCCGCGCGGACAGGATCGCCTTCCCGGCGGCTCCCCGCTCCAGCGGATGCCGGAACCCGGCCCGGTAGGCGACGTGGTAGTCGGTCCAGGTCGGTTCGACGACGGCCACGGCCAGGGCCTCCGCCCCGTCCACCAGCGTGAGGTGTGCCGTGGCTCCGATGTCCTCGGCCAGCGAGCGCAGGGCCGGCATGGCCGCCTCGCGCACCAAGGGGTGCACCTGGCGGCCGAGCCCCAGCACGCCGAGTCCGACCCGGGCGCGTCCGCCCAGGTCACGGCGTACGAGCGCATGCTGTTCCAGCGTGGCGAGCAGCCGGTACACGACGGTCCGGTTGACGCCCAGTTTGTGGGATAGCTCGGTGACGGTCAGCCCGTGGTCCGTATCGGCCAGCAGTTTGAGGACCCGCAGTCCCCGGTCGAGCGTCTGAGAGGTCTCCGCGGTCACGACGCCCACTCCTTAGTGGTGAGGTCGGCGGCCCTCCTCGCGGGGATGCGTCACCGAGTCCCGTCAGTGACGCGCTTCAGAGGCCGCCGATCGGCTGACGGCCCGGCGTTGCCCGGGCCCAGTCGCTTCACGGCTGCGCTCCGCGGCGGCGCTGCCACGGGGCGTGTGCGTAGCGGGACAGTAGCGACCAGGTTCGCTCAGCGGAAGGCTCCGTCCAGAATCCGGGCGGCGACCCGTGAGGACTACCTGTGTTTGTCCCGATACGTACAGCGCACAGGAAAGGGGCCCAGCGCTCGGCGCCCGTACGCCGGCCGTCACTTCATGCGCGTGGCCCACTCCTGCACCTTGGCGATGCGCTGGCGCAGCTGCCCCCCGGTGGCCTCGGCGCTGGGCGGGCCGCCGCAGACCCGGCGCAGTTCGGTGTGGATCACGCCGTGCGGTTTGCCGCTCTGGTGGACGTAGGCGCCGACCATCGTGTTGAGCTGCTTGCGCAGCTCCATCAGCTCCTTGTGGGAGACGACCGGGCGTCGCTCGGCGGGCATCTCGAGCAGGTCGGCCTCCTCGTCGGGCTTCCTGCGGCTGTGCGCGATCTGCCGTGCCTGCCGCTTCTGGAGCAGCAGCTGCACCTGGTCGGGCTCCAGCAGCCCCGGGATGCCGAGGTAGTCCTGCTCCTCCTCGCTGCCCGGGTGGGCCTGCATGCCGAACTCGGCGCCGTTGTACATCACCCGGTCGAAGACGGCCTCGGACTCCAGCGCCTCGAAGGAGAACTGCTCCTGTTCACCGGTGTCCTCGTCCTGCTCCCGGTTGGCCTCGTCCATCTCCTTCTCGGACTCGGCGTACGGGTCCTCCTCGCCCTCCTTCTTGGGCTTGTCGAGGACGTGGTCGCGCTCGCGCTCCATCTCGTTGGCGAAGGAGAGCAGGTCGGGCACGGTCGGCAGGAAGACGGAGGCCGTCTCGCCGCGCCGCCTGGACCGTACGAAACGGCCGACGGCCTGGGCGAAGAAGAGGGGGGTGGAGATGGTGGTGGCGTAGACACCGACCGCGAGGCGGGGGACGTCGACACCCTCGGACACCATGCGGACGGCGACCATCCACCGGTCGGTGCTCTCGCTGAAGGCGTCGATGTTCTTGGAGGCGCCGGTGTCGTCGGAGAGCACGACGGTGGCCTTGCTGCCGGTGATCTCGCGGATCAGCTTGGCGTAGGCGCGGGCGGAGTCCTGGTCGGCGGCGATGACGAGGGCGCCGGCGTCCGGGATGGCCTTCCTGACCTCGGTGAGCCGCTGGTCGGCGGCGCGCAGCACGGCGGGCATCCACTCGCCGCGCGGGTCGAGGGCGGTGCGCCAGGCCTGGCTGACGGCGTCCTTGGTCATGGGTTCGCCGAGCCGGGCGGCGATCTCGTCGCCCGCCTTCGTCCGCCAGCGCATGTTGCCGCTGTAGCTCATGAAGATGACGGGACGCACGACGCCGTCGGCGAGCGCGGAGCCGTAGCCGTAGGTGTAGTCGGCGGCGGAGCGCCGGATGCCGTCGTTGCCCTCCTCGTACGTGACGAAGGGGATCGGGTTGGTGTCCGAGCGGAACGGCGTACCGGTCAGGGCGAGCCGGCGGGTGGCCGGCTCGAACGCCTCCAGGCAGGCCTCGCCCCAGGACTTGGAGTCACCGGCGTGGTGGATCTCGTCGAGGATCACGAGGGTCTTGCGCTGCTCGACGCGGTTGCGGTGCAGCATGGGGCGCACGCCGACACCGGCGTAGGTGATGGCGATGCCGTGGTACTCGCGGCTGAGCGGGCCCGCGCTGTACTCGGGGTCGAGCTTGATCCCTATCCGGGCCGCGGCCTCCGCCCACTGCTTCTTGAGGTGCTCGGTGGGCGCGACGACGGTGACCTGCTGCACGACGTGGTGGTGCAGCAGCCAGGACGCGAGCGTCAGGGCGAAGGTGGTCTTGCCGGCGCCGGGGGTGGCGACCGCGAGGAAGTCCCGGGGCTGCTCCTGGAGGTACTTCTCCATCGCCCCTTCCTGCCAGGCCCGCAGCTTGCTGGCGGTGCCCCAGGGGGCGCGGCCGGGGAAGGCCGGGGAGAGGTGGTGCGAGGTGCTGGAGCTGGCGGTGGTAGTCACGGTCTCCGAAGGGGGTAGAACGGCTCGGCCACGTATGACAACCGGGCCACCCTACCGGCGGGCGGATGCGATCAACGCGCGCACGGGGGCGGGTCACCCCCGGGTGGGACGCACGTCACAACCGTCCCGCCCGCCGCCTCGACCGCGCCGGGCTCACTTCTTCCGCACCCGCGTGGCCACCCACGCCCCCACCAGCGCCACGCCCGCCATCGGCAGGAACACCACCGCGAACGCGGCCGGACGGGAGCCGGTCGCCACGTTGGAGAGGCCGTCGGAGATCTGGAGGGCGGCGGAGTCGGTGCCCGCCTCCTCCGGGGCGGAGGGCTTGAGCAGGAGCACGCTGGTGGAGGAGACCACCAGGCTCATGCCGAAGCAGCCGAAGCAGCCGAAGCCCCAGGCGACGGCCACCGTCCAGGCGGGGACGGCGTCGATCAGCGGGAGGCGGTGCGGGACCGGGACCTTGGCCGTACGACCACGGCGTCCCGCCCGGTCCGGCCGGGGTACCGGCGGGTCCGCCGGGGCCGTCCGTGAACGGCGTGTGGCAGTCGCGTTGCGGCACCCCCGGATGCCTTGAGCCCCTCCCCCGCGCCGATCTACGGTCGGATCACCGAGTTCGGCACCGGTCCACCGGTCCGGTCCGAATTCGGCACACGGCCGTGTGCCCGAGTGGTTCAGGGGCTCGCCTGCAAAGCGAGTTACGTGGGTTCGAATCCCGCCACGGCCTCCGGTGCCGCCGCGCGGCGCAGCAGCCAGAGGGTGAAGACGAGGGTCGAGACGTCCGGGGTGAGCGGGCGCAGGCTCGCGTCGCACGGGTGCCAGGTCAGGACCGTGCCCGTCGGTCCGTCCACCACCACGTCGCTGCCGTCGGGCAGCCGGCCCAGCCGGACGAGGTGGCCGGCCGGGACGCCGTGTCCGTAGTGCTCCGCCAGGGTCGGCAGGGGTATCCCGTCGTCGTCCGTCGCGAGCGGGAACGCGTTCTCCGGCAGTCCCGTCTCGCGCAGGAAGCGGCGGGTGGGCTCATGGGTGAGGGCCGGCGGGAAGTCGATGTCCTCGTAGCGGGCCACCCGGCCCCGGCCGAACGCGCGGACCAGCAGCCGGTACGGCAGGTCGAGGGCCAGGCCGGACGCCGGGCGGCGGCCCGCCGACAGGACCAGGCAGCCGATCACCGCGGCCGACGTCCACAGCAGCGGTGTCCCGCGCCCCGTGGGCGCGCACGGCAGCGCCCGCGTCGCCCGCGTCGTCGTGTCCTTCGCCGTGACCCCGTGCATCGTCTCCCCCGAGTGTGCGTGAGTGGCCGGGTGCGGTGGGAGCGGCAGTCGTCCCCACCGCTTCGCAGCCTACGGGCCACCACTGACAACGCCCCGGCACACCGGACGCGCCCGTCCACCGGGTAGGACGCGCCGCGCGGCCGACGCGTTGCCTCACGCGCGCGCGGACGTCAGTTCCCCGTCACCACCGCGGCCTGCGGCCGGATCGGCAGGCGGTTCACCGGGCGTCCCGTGGCCGCGCGCACGGCGGAGGCGACGGCCGCCGGGGAGGCCACCACCGGCACCGCGCTGACCGACTTCGCGCCGAAGGGGGCCACCACGTCACGCTCCTCGACGAGCTTCACGATCCGGATGTCGGGGGCGTCCAGCGCGGTCGGCAGGGCGTAACCGGTCAGGTCGGGGTGACGGACCAGGCCGCGGGGGGTGCGCAGGTTCTCGGTCAGCGCGATGCCCACGCCCTGGGTGACGCCCGCCTCGATCCGGGCGGTCAGCTGGGCCGGGTTCAGCACCCGTCCGACGTCCTGGGCGACGGCCAGCTCCACGACCCGTACCGAGCCGATCTCGATGTCGACGTCCACCACCGCGCGGATCGCGCAGAACGACATGCCGACGAAGGCGTCGCCCTGTCCGGCCTCGTCCAGCGGCTCGGTCGGGTGCGGGCGGCACTGGGCGGTCGCCCACAGCTCCTTGCCGTCCAGCGCCTCGGCCACCGTGGTGGACAGCACCCCGTCGTACGACGTGATCTTGCCGTCCGCGATCTGGAGCAGCTCGGTGGACATCCCGAACTGGTGCGCCAGGGGCTGGAGGAGCTGGGTGCGGACCATCTTGGCCGCCCGTTCCACCGCGCCGCCCGACACCCAGGTGTGCCGGCCCCGGCAGCCGGCGCCGGCCGGGGGCTGGTCGGTGTCGACGGGCGCCACGTGCACCTCGTCGACGCCGAGGGTCTCCTGCACGATCTGCCGGGCGAGCGTGGTGAAGCCCTGGCCGGTCTCCACCGCCGCGCACAGCACCGTCGCCACGCCGTCCTGGACCTTGACGGTGGCCGTGGACACCTCGTCCGCGCCCTCCGCGCCCAGCATGTGCACCATGCCGATGCCGTAGCCCACGCCCCGGCGCACCGCGCCCGGTTCACCCGCGCCCTCGGGGCCGCCGGGCAGCAGCCACTCGTCCTCGGGCGTGTCCTTGGGCAGCGCGGGGAGGGGGAAGTCGCGGACGGCCTGGAGGAGTTCGGCGACCGGAGCCGGACAGGTGACCGTCTGCCCCGTGGGGAGTACGTCACCGGTGGCCAGGACGTTACGCAGGCGGACCTCGGCGGGGTCCAGGCCGAGCTTCTTGGCGACCTTGTCCATCTGCGCCTCGTACGCGGCGCACACCTGCATGGCGCCCTCGCCGCGGACGTGGCCGGAGGGCGGATTGTTGGTGCGCACCGCCCAGCCCTCGATGAAGGCGTTCGGGACGACGTACGGGCCGCAGGCGAAGGCCACCGCGGCGGCCAGGGCCTCGGCGGAGGTGTCGGCGTAGGCGCCCGCGTCGAGCAGGATCTGCGCCTCCACCTTCACCACCCGGCCCTCGGCGTCCGCGTGGTGGCGGTAGCGCAGCAGGGTGGGGTGCCGGTGGACGTGGCCGAGGAAGGACTCCTCGCGCGTGGCGGTCAGTTTCACCGGGCAGCCGGTCTTCAGCGCCAGCAGGCCGAGCGGCAGCTGGAAGCCCTGGTCCTCGCGGTCGGCGGTGGCGCCGGGCACGCCGGTGACCACGATCTTCACCTGTTCGGGTGTCAGGCCGTAGCAGGCCGCGGCCGTGTCGCGGTCGCCGTGCGGGTCGGTGGAGGCCAGGTACAGCTCCACACCGCCGTCGGGACGCGGCACCGCGAGGCCCGCCTCGGCGCCGATCGGGGCCGGGTCCTGGCGGCCGATGCGGTACAGGCCCTCGACGACGACCTCGCCGGCCGCCTCGGGATCCCCGTGCCGCAGCGGGATGTGCCGGATCAGGTTGCCGTCGGGGTGCAGCGGCTCGGCCTCGAAGGCCTGCTCGGGGTCGGTCACCGGGTCGAGCAGCTCGTACTCGACGATGACGGCGGCGGCGGCCATCCGCGCGGTGTCCGGATGGTCGGCGGCGACGGCGGCGAGGGGCTCGCCGTGGTGGCGTACGACCTCGGAGGCGAACACCGGGCGGTCGGCCCGGCCGCGTCCGTGCAGGGCGGTGCCGGGCACGTCCTCGTGGGTGACGACCGCGCGGACGCCGGGCATCTCGCGCGCGTGCGTGGTGTCGATGGACACGATGCGCGCGTGCGGGTGCGGCGAGCGCAGGACGGCCGCCCACAGCAGGCCCTCGGCCCACAGGTCGGCGGCGTAGGGGAAGGTGCCCTCCGTCTTGGCGCGCGCGTCGGCGGGCGGCAGGGAGGCGCCGAGGCCGTGCGGGATCGGCTCGGGGACGGGGGGCGCCTCGGCGCCTCCCACGGCCTCCGCAGTCGCGGCGTCGTTGCTCACGCGTGGCCTCCGTCCTGGCCGTAGGTCCGGTCGTCCCGGCCATAGGTCCGGTCGTCCTGGCCGTAGGGCTGCTCGTCCCGGCCGTAGGGCTGGTCGTCCTCGCCGTAGGCGCCGTCATGCGGTCCGTGGGGGTGCGGGTCCGGCGTGTCCGGTGTGCCGGGCGGTCCGTGGGACTCGAACGCCGACGGGTTGACGCCGCCCGCGCCCGGTCCCGCCTGGTGCGGGATACGGGGCTCGTCCGCGTCCGTGCCGGGCGTCTCCGCGACGGAGTGCGCCTCGCGTTCGGCGACGACCTCCTTGACCGCCTCCAGGACGCCCCGGTAGCCGGAGCAGCGGCACAGGTTGCCGCACAGGGCCTGCCGGGCCTCCAGCTCGGTCGGCGCCGGGTTGCCCTCCAGGAGGTTGTGCACGGTCATCGCCATGCCGGGCACGCAGAAGCCGCACTGGACGGCGCCCCGCCGGGCGAGCGCCCGCTGCACGTCCGACGGCTGCCCGTCGGCGGCCAGGCCCTCGACCGTACGCACCTCGCTGCCCGCGGCGGTCACGGCCGGGACCAGGCATGAGGCGACCAGCCGCCCGTCGACCTGCACGTTGCAGGCGCCGCACTCGCCCTGCGAGCAGCCGTCCTTGGCGCCCGCGAGACCGAGCCGCTCGCGCAGCACGTACAGCAGCGACTCGCCGATCCAGGCGTCGGTGACGGGCCGGTCGGCGCCGTTGACGCGCAGCACGTACGAGGCGAGGGGGTGGTCCTCGTGCGGACCCGCGGGAGGCGGCTCCTCGGAGGCGGCCGGGCCGGCCAGGTGATCCGGATCGGCCGGGTGATCCGGGTCGGCCGGGTGAGCCGGGTCGGGTTGGTGAGCCGTATCGGCGGGATCGGCCGGATCGGCAGACGGGTCGGTGCGGGACTCCGCCGGCTCGGGACCGGGTTCCGGTGCCGGTCCGGGCTCCCCCGCCTCGTCCTGCGCGGCGGCCGGCGGTGGGCCCGTCACGGGCTCCTCGGCGGCCTCCGGAGCGGATGCGGCGCCCACACCCTCGGGCGCCTCCTCCGGGGCCTCCATGGGGCCTTCAGGCTCCTCCGCGGGCCCTCGGTGCCCGTCGGCCGGGGCCGCGTCGGGCGCCTGGGCCGCGTGCGGCGCCGGGTGCCCGGTCTCGGCGGCGTCTTCCGGGCGCGTCTCCTCGGTGTACGGCCCGAGGGCGGACTCGGGGGCGGGGCGGGGGTCGGACGGTGTCTCGGCCGGCTGTTCCCCGGCGACCGGGGCGCCCTGTGCGGTGCGGTCGTCCCAGGGCCGTCCGGCCGGCTGCGGCGCCCAGGGCGCCGGGGCGCCGCCGGGCAGGGTGGCCGGTGCGGTGCCGCCCCACTGCTCGGCCAGGGACGACTGGGTGAACTCACCCGACTCGTCCGGCAGGTCGCCGTCGGCGACGGGGATGGACCACTGCCCGGTCACGTCCTGCCCGGTCACGTCCTGGCCGGGCGCGGGCGCCGCACCGCCGTCCGCGGCGGCCTCGGTGAAGTCCCAGTGGCCGGTGGCGCCGGGCCGGTACTCGAACCGGTCGCCCTGCCCGGCGTTCGCGTCGTACCGCGCCGCCTGCCCGTACGGGTCGTGCTGCGGGTACGGGGAGCCGTACTCCGGGTGCCCGGCGTGCTCCGGCTGACCTCCGTGGCTCTGACCTCCGTGGCCCTGACCTCCGTGGTCCGGCGCTCCGTGGCCCTGCCCCCCGTGCTCCTGGCCGCCCTGCTGCGGACCGGCGTCCGGAAGGTGCCACTGGGTGCCGTCGACGGGCGCCGCGGGCATCGCCCAGGTGCCGGTGGCCGCCGGGTCGGTACCGGCGGTGGTGGCGGGCGCGACCGTTATCTGCGGCGGCACGTAGCCGTGCCCGGGCGCGGCGAGCGGACTGTCGGCGGAGGCCAGGAGGGCGTCCACACCGCCCTCGGGGAGCTTCACGAAGGCGGTGGCGCCGTCGTCGTAGTCGCCCTGGGGCAGCGGGTCCCAGCGCCCGCCGCTCGGGGGCGCGCCCTGTCCGTGCCGGTCGTCGTGCTGGTCGTCGGTCACGACAGCGCCCTCCCCAGTGCTCGTCGGGCCAGCGCGGCGACGGTGCGCCGCAGGTGCAGTACGGCCGGCGGGAGCTGCGGTACGGAACCGTCCTCGGCCGGGGCCGCGTCGGGGATGCAGGCGGCGGCGACGTACTCGCCGAAGGCGCTCAGCGCCTCCGGGACGATCGCGCGGCCGTTGTCCCAGTCGATGAGGGAGGCCACCCACTGCTCGGCCTCCAGGGGGCGCAGCGGCATCGGCGCGATGGCGCCGACCGCGCACCGCACGCCGCGCCGGGCCGGGTCGAGGACCAGCGCCACGGAGGCCATCGCGCGACCGGGTCCGGTCCGGCCGGTCGCCTTCAGGAAGACCTGCGGAGCGTGCAGCAGCGGCACGCGCACGTAGCCGATGAGCTCGCCCGCGCGGAGCAGCTCCATGCCGGCCAGCAGGTGCGAGACCGGCATCTCGCGGCGGGCGCCGTCCGCGCCCGCGATGATCAGCGTGGCCTCCAGCGCGGCCAGCACCGGCAGCGCGTCGCCGGTGGGGGCGGCCGAGGCGATGTTGCCGCCCAGGGTGCCCGCGTTGCGGATCTGCGGCGGTCCGGCGGCGCGCGCGGCGGCGGCGAGGGCCGGGATGAGCGCGGCGAAGTCGGGGCGGCCCATGCGGGCGTGCGTGAGTCCCGCGCCGAGCAGCGCGTGACCGTCCTGGTACTGCCAGCCGCGGATCTCGCTGATGCGGCCGAGCCCCACCAGCGCGGCGGGCCTGAGCTGCCCGGAGTTGACGGCGGCCATCAGGTCGGTGCCGCCGGCGACCGGGACGGCGGCGGGCACGGCGGCCAGTGCCGCCACGGCCTCGTCCAGTGTCGTGGGCAGCGTGACGGCCTGCGCCGCCTGCGGTGCGTGCGTGGTCAACCCGACTGCCCCTTCCCGCTGTCCCACCTGGTCCCGCCCATGTGGCCGTACGGTACGACCTGACAGGGCGGACGTGGCAACTCTGGCACATCTTCGCAGGGCCCGAACGCGGGGGTCCGCTAGGAGGCATTCGCCCACCTCATCGGCGAGATGGCCCGTTTTGACACGAGATCCCCGTCGATCAGGCGACAATCGAGGATGAGCGGGATCGGCGAGGTGAGCCGGAGTTGCCACTGTTGTGGAGCGTTTCGAGGCGTTTCGCCTACTTGTTGGGCGGCGGTCCGTCGATCGGCCGGCCGAGCACGCCGGGCCGCCGCTGCCAGGGCAGCGGACCACCGGGCGGCCGGTAGGCGACGCCCAGGGCGTCGAGTCGCCGGTAGTGGGCCGCCATCCGCCGCTCGAAGCCGTCGAAGTCCCGGTCCGCCGGGGCGGGCAGCTCGCTCCAGGCGACCTCGGCGAACGCGGCGAGCCTCGGGAACAGCTGGTAGTCGACCCGCCCCTGGTTCTCCATCACCTCGCTCCAGGCGTTCGCCTGGGTACCGAGCACGTGTCCGGCCTCGTCCGGCGTCAGCTCCGCCGGAACCGGTTCGAACCGGTAGACGTCCTCCAGGGTGCGCACGAAGCCGATCGGCACCGGCTCGTCCTCGCCCGGGTGCTGCCGGTGGTCCAGGTACACCTGCTGCTCGGGGCACATCACGACGTCGTGCCCCGCGCGCGCGGCGGCGACCCCGCCCGCGTACCCGCGCCAGGAGGAGACGGCTGCGCCCTCGGCGAGTCCGCCCTCCAGGATCTCGTCCCAGCCGATGAGCCGGCGTCCGCGCGCGGTGAGCCAGGCGTCGAAGTGCCGGATGAACCAGGACTGGAGCTCGTCCTCGTCGGCGAGTCCGAGCTCCCCGATGCGCGCCTGCGCGGTGGCCGAGCGCCGCCACTGGTCCTTCGGGCACTCGTCGCCGCCGACGTGGACGAACTCGGAGGGGAAGAGCTCCAGCAGCTCCTCGAACACGCCCTCGTAGAACCGCAGGGTGGTGTCGGTGGGGGCGAGGACGTTCTCGCAGACGCCCCAGGTGTCCCACACCGTGAGGGACGCGGTGTCGACGACGTCGGTGTTGCCGAGTTCCGGATAGGCGGCGATGGCGGCCTGCGAGTGCCCGGGCACGTCGATCTCGGGGACGACGGTGATGTGCCGTTCGGCGGCGTAGGCGACGATCTCCCGGATGTCGTCCTGGGTGTAGTAGCCCCCGTGGGGTTTGTCCTCCCACAACGGCGAGGCCCGGTGGCCGTATTTGGTGCGTGACCGCCAGGAACCGATCTCGGTGAGCTTCGGGTGGCGCTTGATCTCGACGCGCCAGCCCTGGTCGTCCGTCAGGTGGAAGTGCAGGACGTTGAGTTTGTGCGCCGCCATCAGGTCCAGGTAGCGCAGGACGCCTTCCTTGGGCATGAAGTGCCGGGCCACGTCCAGCATCAGGCCGCGCCAGCCGAAACGGGGCGCGTCCTCGATCCGGACCAGGGGCAGGCGCCACCGGCGGCCGGGCAGCGGGGCGCGCCGGAAGGCGTCCGGTCCGAGCAGCTGCCTGAGCGTCTGGGCACCCCAGAAGAGGCCGGCCGGCCCACCGCCCGCGAGGTCCACGCCGGCCGGGGTGACGACGAGGCGGTACCCCTCGGCCTCCAGTCCGCCGTCGAGGGACAGGCGCACGACGTCGTCGTTGCCCGTCCCCGGCGCGAGGGGCAGGCCGGTGGCCGCCCCCAGCACGGCGCGCAGCCAGCGCTCGGTGTGCCCGGCGCCGTCGCCCGCCACCAGCGCGGTGTGCGGGCCGAGTTCGAGGAATCCGTCGTCGAGGCGGGTCAGTCGCCGTGGCTGGGGGATCGTGTCCGTCACGTCAGTCCTTCACCGCTCCGCCGAGGCCGGAGACGAGTCGTCGTTGCACGAGTACGAAGAAGACCAGCACCGGAATCGTCATCACCGTGGACGCGGCCATCACCCCGCCCCAGTCCGGATCGTCCGGCTTGTAGAAGACCAGCAGCGCCATCGGCAGCGTCGACTGGGAGGTGTCGCTGATGATGAACGACTTGGCGAACAGGAAGTCGTTCCAGGTCGAGATGAAGGAGAAGACGCTGGTGGCCACCAGCCCCGGGAAGACCAGGGGGAAGAGGATCTGCCACAGGAATCGCGCCCGGCTCGCCCCGTCGATGTAGGCGGCCTCCTCCAGCGCCTCGGGAACGGCTTTGACGAAGCCCCTGAGCATCCAGATCGCGAACGGCAGCGAGAAGGCGATGTGGGGCAGGATCAGCGACCCCAGCGTGTTCAGCTGGCCGAAGTCCCGCATGAGGAAGAACAGCGGGATGGTGAGTGCCTCCACGGGCACCATCTGGGCCACCAGGAACATGATCAGCAGGGTGGTCCGGAACCGGAACCGGAAACGCGTCACCGCGGTCGCCGCGAGGAAGGCGATCAGCGCGGAGGCGACCACGACGGTGCCCGCCACGAGCAGACTGTTGAGGAAGTAGCGGCCGAATTCCTGCTGCCCGAAGACCCGCCGGAAGGAGTCGAGCGAGGGCTCCAGGGTCCACGGCCGCGGCGCGGTCGACTCGATCTCCCCGGCCGGCTTGAAGGCGCTCAGCACCATCCAGTACAGCGGGAAGGCCACCACGACCGCGATCAGCAGGGCCGAGGCCTCGGCCGCCAGCCGCCACGGACGGCGCACACGCGCGCGCACGAGATTCACAGCTCCTCCCCCTGGCGGCGCAGCAACCGCAGGTAGACCAGTGTCACGGCGAGCAGGATCAGCAGCATGACGACGCCGATCGCGGAGCCCAGGCTGTACTCCGAGGACGCGAACGCCTTCTGGTAGGCGTAGACGTTGAGGACGAGGTTCTGGCCGGCGATGCCGCCGCCGTTGGTCATGACGTAGATCTGGGTGAAGACCTTGAAGTCCCAGATGACCGACTGGATGGTGACGACCACCAGGATCGGCCTGAGCATCGGGGCGAGGACCGAGCGCCAGATGCGCCACTGCGAGGCGCCGTCCAGGGCGGCGGCCTCCAGCACCTCGGCGGGTACGGCCCGGATCCCGGCGTAGACGGTGACCATGACGAACGGGAAGGAGCACCAGACCACTTCGAGCAGGACGAGGGCGAAGGCGCTCAGGCGCCCGTACGTCCAGGAGTGGTCGCCGAGGCCCAGCATCCGGTTGACGGGACCGAAGTCCGGGTCGAAGAGCAGCAGCCAGACCGTCGAACCGGTGACCGCGGGGGTCGCCCACGCGCCGAGCGCGGCGAGCATCAGCGCGAGCCTCGGCACGGCGCGCACCCGGGTGAGCAGCACGGCGAGGGCGCACCCGACGGCCAGGGTGGAGACGACGCAGGCCGCCGCGAACACGACGGTGGCGAGCAGCACCCGCCAGAACTCGCCGTCCCCGAACAGCTCGGCGTAGTTGCCCAGCCCCTGGAAGGTGGTCGGTTCGCCGCCGGACACCTGGGCCTGCGTGTACTCCAGGAAGGAGATCAGCCCGAGCTGGTAGACGGGGTAGACGAGCAGTCCGCCGAGGACGACGAGAGCGGGCGCGAGGTAGAGCCAGGGGGTGCCGACAGCGCCCCCCGTGGGGCGCGGGGCCGTGTTGGAGGTGCGGCTGCCGCCACGTGGGCGCGACGCGCCGCGACGCACCCCCACCGCCCCCCGGACAGCGCCGGTCAAGCTCTTGGTCACCCCCGTCATCCGGCGGAGCCGAACGCGTCGTCCATCTTCTTCGCCGCGTCCCCGGTGGCGGCGCCCACGTCCTTCTTGCCGCTGACCACCTCCTGGAACATGGTCGGCAGCACCAGCGAGGAGTCGATCGTCGCCCAGGCCGCCGAGGCCGGCACGAACTTCGTGCCCGCGGCGAGGGTGTCGACGAACGGCTTCACGAACGGCTCCTTCGCCGCCACCTGCTGCCGCACGTCCGTGTAGGTCGGCAGGAAGCCCATCGCGTCGAACAGCTCGCCCTGCGCCCGCTTGGACGCGAGCCGCTTCATCAGGTCGACGGCGAGGGTGCGGTGGGAGGTGCTCTTGAGGACGCCGATGTTGTTGCCGCCCGCGAAAGCCGGTGCGATCGAGCCGGGTTCGACTCCGGGCAGCGGCACCACCGCGTACTTGCCCTTCACCTTCCCCGCCTCCACGGCCTGGTGGCTGAAGTCGCCGCCGATCGCCATGGCCGCCTTGCCCGAGGCGAAGGCGGTGACGGTGTCGTTGCCGCCCATGCCGGCGCACTTGGCCGCGGGGCAGTTGTCGTCGCCGAAGAGGGACGTGTACGCCTCGACGCCCTTGCGGGCGGCGGCGCTGTCGAGGGCCGAGGCGTACGAACCGCCCTTGCCGGTCGCGAGTTCGCCGCCGTGGGCCCAGATGAAGGGCATCGCGCCGTAGGTGTAGGCGCCGCCGACCGCGAGGCCGTAGAGGTCGGGCCGGGCCGCCCTGGCCTTGCGCGCGGTGGACGCCAGCTCGTCCAGCGACTCGGGGGGCTCGAGGCCGAGTGCGTCGAAGACGTCGGTCCGGTAGTACAGGGCCCGGACGCCGACGAAGTAGGGGGCGCCGTAGACCTTGCCGTCCACGGTGACCGACTGCCGGGCGGTGGGGTCGGTGTCCTTGGCCTCGTCCCAGGCGCCGAACTCCTTCGTGACGTCGGCGAGTCCGCCGTCCTTCACGTAGCCGGCGGTGTCGGTGTTGCCGTACTCGATGACGTCGGGGGCGCTGTCGGGATCGTTGAAGGCGGCCTTGATGCGCTGGGCGCGGGTCTCGACGGGGATGTACTCGACGTCGACCTCCGTTCCCTCGTGCGCCTTCTCGAAGTCGGCCAGGACCGCGTCGACGACCTTCTCCTTCGGCTTGGTGTCGACTTCCTGGAAGAGCCAGACCCGTAGCGTGCCGCTCTTCTCGTCCTTGCCGGAGGAGGAGTTGTCGGACGTCTGGGGGGCGCAGGCGGTCGCGGTGACCGCGGCGGCGGCCAGCAGTACGGCGAGGCGGGGGGCGAGCTTCATGGAGTGTTCCTCCGGGCGTGCGTTGCAACATATGCAATGACGGTTTCGCTCTGCACAACACCCAGGAGGTTATGGAGTACATGAACATGTCCACAAGAGGTCTCCACCACTTCGTGACAACGCGAAGGCCCCCGGAGTGCGCGCGGGCACACTCCGGGGGCCTTCGGGAAGTCCGGCCGGGGGGTCTGCTACTTCTTGTCGCCGCCCTTGCCGCCCTTGCCCTCGTCGCCGCCGCCGCTCATGGACTCGTAGATCTCCTTGCACATGGGGCAGACCGGGTACTTCTTCGGGTCGCGCCCCGGTACCCAGACCTTGCCGCACAGCGCCACGACGGGGGTGCCGTCGAGGGCGCTCGCCATGATCTTGTCCTTCTGGACGTAATGGGCGAAGCGCTCGTGGTCGCCGTCACCGTGGGACACCTGCGGCGTCGGCTCTACGAGGGTCCCCGTACCAGTCCCGCGCTCGGGCTCGAGAGTGCTCATGAGTGCCAGGGTACTGAAAGCCGGGGTTTCGTAGCTCACACGGACCGGCCGGGACGGCGGGACGCGGACCGGCGGGGCCGGATCAGTTGAGCGAGGGGTCGTCCGGGTAGGTCGCCACCATCGCCAGGTCGCCCCGCTGGCGGCGCAGGACCTCGCGCCACAGCCGCTCGGGGGACGGACACGACACGTCGCCGGGCTCGGACTCGACCACGTACCAGGCGCCCTCGCCCAGCTCGTCCTCCAGCTGCCCGGGGCCCCAGCCCGCGTACCCGGCGAAGATCCGCAGGGCGCCCACGGCCGGTGCCAGCAGCTCCGGCGGCGCCTCCAGGTCCACCAGGCCGATCGCGCCGTGCACCCGGCGCCAGCCCAGCGGCGCGCGCTCACCGGACGCCCCGCCGGGGACGACGGCGACACCCAGCGCCGAGTCGAGCGAGACCGGGCCGCCCTGGAAGACCACGCCGGGTTCGCCGGCGAGGTCGGCCCAGCCCTCCAGGATGTCGCCCACGTCGACGGGCGTGGGCCGGTTGAGGACGACACCGAGGGAGCCCTCCTCGTCGTGGTCGAGGAGGAGCACCACCGCACGCTCGAAGTTCGGGTCCGCCAGGGCGGGCGTTGCCACGAGCAGCCGCCCCGTGAGCGAGGACACCTCGGTCATGCCAGACATGATCCCGCATGTTCCCCTCCCGTGGGGAGGCAATCGGAGGCACGGGGGTGAACAAGCACCCCGCGCGCGCTCCGCGGCCGTGACCCCCCGTGTGCGCCGGGGAACGCCACGTGTTGTGACAAATCCATGACGTCGGTCGACCGTGCGCGGACTTACTCGACCGGGGTACAAGGCGACTACCCTTTCCCTTCTGGCCCCTGCCCGAACCCCACGGAACGCGAGATTCATGACCGTCAACGGCGCTGATGACGTACTGCTTGTCCACGGCGGAACCCCGCTCGAGGGCGAGATCCGGGTCCGCGGTGCGAAGAACCTCGTGCCGAAGGCCATGGTGGCCGCCCTGCTGGGCAGTGCGCCGAGCCGGCTGCGCAACGTGCCGGACATCCGCGACGTGCGGGTCGTACGCGGACTGCTGCAACTGCACGGGGTGACCGTCCGTCCCGGTGAGGAGCCCGGCGAGCTGGTGCTCGACCCCTCGCACGTGGAGAGCGCGAACGTCGCCGACATCGATGCCCACGCGGGCTCGTCGCGCATCCCGATCCTGTTCTGCGGCCCGCTGCTGCACCGCCTCGGGCACGCCTTCATCCCGGGCCTCGGCGGCTGCGACATCGGCGGCCGGCCCATCGACTTCCACTTCGAGGTGCTGCGGCAGTTCGGCGCGAAGATCGAGAAGCGGGCCGACGGCCAGTACCTGGAGGCCCCGCAGCGGCTGCGCGGCACGAAGATCCGGCTGCCGTACCCGTCCGTCGGCGCGACCGAGCAGGTGCTGCTGACGGCCGTGCTGGCCGAGGGCGTCACGGAGCTGTCCAACGCGGCCGTGGAACCGGAGATCGAGGACCTGATCTGCGTCCTGCAGAAAATGGGCGCGATCATCGCGATGGACACCGACCGCACGATCCGCATCACCGGTGTGGACGAGCTCGGCGGCTACACCCACCGCGCCCTCTCGGACCGCCTGGAGGCCGCCTCCTGGGCCTCCGCGGCGCTGGCGACCGAGGGGAACGTCTACGTCCGCGGCGCCCAGCAGCGCTCGATGATGACGTTCCTGAACACCTACCGGAAGGTGGGCGGTGCCTTCGAGATCGACGACGAGGGCATCCGCTTCTGGCACCCGGGCGGCCGGCTGAAGTCCATCGCCCTGGAGACGGACGTGCACCCCGGCTTCCAGACGGACTGGCAGCAGCCCCTGGTGGTCGCCCTGACGCAGGCGACGGGCCTGTCCATCGTCCACGAGACGGTCTACGAGTCCCGCCTGGGCTTCACCTCCGCGCTCAACCAGATGGGCGCCCACATCCAGCTCTACCGCGAGTGCCTCGGCGGCTCCGACTGCCGCTTCGGCCAGCGCAACTTCCTGCACTCGGCGGTCGTCTCCGGCCCGACGAAGCTGGAGGGCGCCGACCTGGTCATCCCCGACCTGCGCGGCGGTTTCTCCTACCTCATCGCCGCCCTCGCGGCCCAGGGCACCTCACGGGTCCACGGCATCGACCTGATCAACCGGGGCTACGAGAACTTCATGGACAAGCTCATGGAGCTGGGAGCCAAGGTCGAGCTGCCGGGCAAGGCACTCGGCTAGACGGCACGACGACGCCGATGGGGCGGTCACCCGAGTCCGGGTGACCGCCCCATCGGTGACCGCCCCATCGGCGTCGTGCTGTGCGCCCCGGAAGGGGCGCGGGGAACTGCGCGACCAGCCACACACGGCCCGCGGCCGCGAGACGACCGGCACGCCGTGCGAACGGCCCGCGCAGACCCCGGCGCTCGAAGCGGAGCGCTTACTTACCCTTGGCGGCTTCCTTGAGCTTGGAGCCCGCGGAGACCTTGACGCTGTAGCCGGCCGGGATCTGGATCGGCTCGCCGGTCTGCGGGTTGCGGGCGGTGCGAGCGGCACGGTGCGTGCGCTCGAAGGTCAGGAAGCCGGGGATGGTGACCTTCTCGTCGCCCTTGGAGACGATGTCGCCGACGACGTCGGCGAACGCGGCCAGCACGGCGTCGGCGTCCTTGCGGGTCACCTCGGCGCGGTCGGCCAGCGCGGCCACCAGCTCACTGCGGTTCATGTTGTTACTCCCGTGTTCTTCTTGCCGTTGAGGCGTGCCACGCGGCGGAGCCGCATGTTGGGCACAGCGATGCCGATGCTGCCAGGGGCCTCGGACACTCCCCGGACCCGGGTCGGTCGTCAGACCCTCGCGCCCAGGGAGGCATCCTGCCTCCACCTGCGGCGGTAAAGCCAATCCGGCACCCCCAGGAGTCGTGAGAACACCCTTGGGAGTCACACGATGAGAGGGCCTGAGCCTTGCGCCACCCTAGAGGGCGATCCGAGGCCGTCCGTTCCGCGACGCGCCGGTGGGGCGGCCCGCCGTGATGATCCTCACCACCACGCCACAGGCCGCCTTCCCCGGCACCGGGAACCTACGCCACCACCCCGGCGGCCTTCGCGGCCTCCCGCACGGCGCCCGCGACGGCGCCGGCGACCTTGTCGTTGAAGACGGACGGGATGATGTAGTTCGGGTTGATCTCGTCCTCGGTCACCACGTCCGCGAGGGCGTGCGCGGCGGCCAGCATCATCTCGGTGTTGACCGTGCGGGACTGGGCGTCCAGCAGACCGCGGAACACGCCCGGGAAGACCAGCACGTTGTTGATCTGGTTCGGGAAGTCGGAGCGGCCCGTGGCGACGACGGCCGCGGTCTGGCGGGCGATCGCCGGGTCGACCTCGGGGTCGGGGTTCGCGAGCGCGAACACGATCGCGCCGTCCGCCATGGCGGCCACGTCCTCGCCGTCCAGGACGTTCGGGGCGGAGACCCCGATGAAGACGTCCGCGCCGTGCACGGCCTCCTTCAGGGTGCCGGTGAGGCCCTCGGGGTTGGTGTTGTCGGCGATCCAGCGCAGCGCCGACTCGGGCGCGGCGTCGACCAGGTCCGCGCGGCCGGCGTGCACCACGCCGTGGATGTCGGCGACGACGGCGTTCTTCACGCCGGCGGCCAGCAGCAGCTTCAGGATGGCGGTACCGGCGGCCCCGGCACCGGACATGACGACCCGTACGTTCTCGATGGGCTTGTCGACGACGCGCAGGGCGTTGGTCAGGGCGGCGAGGACGACGATCGCGGTGCCGTGCTGGTCGTCGTGGAAGACCGGGATGTCGAGGGCCTCGCGCAGCCGGGCCTCGATCTCGAAGCAGCGGGGCGCGGAGATGTCCTCCAGGTTGATGCCGGCGAAGCCCGGGGCGATGGCCTTCACGATCTCGACGATCGCGTCGGTGTCCTGCGTGTCCAGGCAGAGCGGCCAGGCGTCGATACCGGCGAAGCGCTTGAACAGGGCCGCCTTGCCCTCCATGACCGGCAGCGCGGCCTTGGGGCCGATGTTGCCCAGGCCCAGCACCGCCGAGCCGTCCGTCACGACCGCAACGGAGTTGCGCTTGATGGTCAGGCGGCGGGCGTCCTCGGGGTTCTCCGCGATCGCCATGCAGACCCGCGCCACACCCGGCGTGTAGATCATGGACAGGTCGTCACGGTTGCGGATGGGGTGCTTCGACGCCATCTCGATCTTGCCGCCGAGGTGCATCAGGAAGGTACGGTCGGAGACCTTGCCCAGGCTGACACCCTCGATGCCGCGCAGCTGCTCCACGATCTCGTCGGCGTGGGAGGTCGAGCCGGCGGCGATGGTGACGTCGATACGGAGCTTGTCGTGGCCGGAGGCCGTGACGTCGAGGCCGGTGACCGAGCCGCCGGCGGACTCCACCGCGGTGGTGAGCTGCGAGACGGCGGTTCCGCCCGCGGGCACCTCCAGTCGGACCGTCATCGAGTAGGAGACGCTGGGCGCCGTTGCCATGGCCGACTTCCTCTGCTTTCACCGTGTAGCTGCGTTGTGCCGTCCGATCGTCGCACCTACCACCGAGTACGTGGTAGCCGCCCCGGATTGCGAACTTTTTGTTCGCGCGCCGTTCCCGCACCGGAGGGCGATACTTTCGGAAAACGACTTCCACCATACGAGAAGTCGCCTCCGTACGGAAGGGGGATCCGGAAGCGGCGCCCGGGTCGGCCGAAGAACCCGCGGGACGGGAATTGTCTTGCGGGGATCGTTTGTTACCGTGGACGTGGCACCGGCTCGATCCAAGCCCCCGGGCCCAACCTTCGTCGCTACGAGCGACCACTTGCCGCGAGGCGAGCATGGCGGGTCGGTGCCACCTAAACGCAGACGAGAGGCCCGCGCCGGACGGCGCGGGCCTCTCGCGTGCTCCGGTGCGGGCCGATCCGCCCGCACCGGCGCGCTCAGTCGCGGAGCAGGTCCGGTACCCCCGCGGCGTCCGGTTCGTCCCGCTCGCACGAGACGACCGTCAGCTGCTGGGTGGCCCGGGTCAGGGCGACGTACAGCACACGCAGCCCGGCGGGCGACTCGTCGGCGATCTCGGCCGGCGAGACGACGACCGTGGCGTCGTACTCCAGGCCCTTGGCCTCCAGGCTGCCGAGCGCCACCACGCGGTCGCCGAGCCCGGCCAGCCAGCGCCGGGCCTCCTCGCGGCGGTTCATCGCCACCACGACGCCCACGGTGCCGTCGACGAGGTCCAGCAGCCGGGCCGCCTCCGCCCGGACCGACCGGGCGAGGGTCTCCTCCACCACCGCGAACCGCGGTTCCACGCCGGTCGAGCGCACCGCCGTCGGGGACGGGGAGCCCGGCATGGCGAGGGCGAGCACCCTGGCCGCCAGCTCGGCGATCTCCGCCGGGTTGCGGTAGTTGACGGTGAGCTCGAAGCGGCGGCGCGGGCGGGTGCCGAGGGCCTCGTCACGGGCCGCCGCCGCCTCGTCGGGGTCGGACCACGAGGACTGCGCCGGGTCGCCGACGACGGTCCACGTGGCGTGCCGGCCGCGGCGGCCTACCATCCGCCACTGCATGGGCGTCAGGTCCTGCGCCTCGTCCACGATGACGTGCGCGTACTCGGTGCGCTCCTGCGCGAGGCGCTCGGCGCGCTCCCACTGGGTCTCCTCGCGCTGCGGCATCAGCTCGTCCAGGCCGGTCAGCTGGTCCAGCGGGTCCAGCTCGCGCCGCTTGCGGGGGCGGGCCGGGGTGCCGAGCACCGCCTGGAGCTCGTCGAGCAGCGCGATGTCGTGCACGGTGCGGCCCTCGCGCCGCAGCGAGCGGGCCACCTTGCGGACCTCGCCCGGGGTGAGGATGCGCCGGGCCCAGCGGCCCAGACGCCGCTCGTCGGCCATGGCCGCCAGCACCGCGCCGGGGGTCAGCTCCGGCCACCAGGCGTCGAGGAAGGCGAGGAAGGAGTCCTCGGAACTGACGTCCTCGTCGAAGGAGGAGCGCAGCTCGGCGGCCAGCTCGGGGTCGGAGTGGCGGGTGCCGGCGCCCGACTTCTCCCACAGGGCGTCCAGGATCAGCCGGCGGGCGCGGGGGCGCAGCAGGTTCACGGGCGCGGTGCCGCCGAGGACGGTGCGGCGGATGCCGGCCAGCTCCTCGCCCTCCAGTTCGAGGCGGCGGCCGAAGGCGACGACGCGCAGCAGGGTGGGCGAGCCCTCCGGTTCCAGCGCGCCGCGCGCGGCCCTGCGCAGCACCCTGAGCATGCGGGAGGAGCCCTTGGCGCGGGCGGTGGCCGGGGAGTCGTACAGCGTGGCCTCGACGCCGTCGACGAGTGAGCCGATCGCGCGGATCGCGACCTGGCCCTCCTCGCCGAGGGAGGGCAGCACGCCCTCGGTGTACGCCACGAGCAGCGGGGTCGGGGAGACGATCAGGATGCCGCCCGCGTACCGGCGCCGGTCCTGGTAGAGCAGGTACGCCGCCCGGTGCAGGGCGACGGCAGTCTTGCCGGTGCCGGGGCCGCCCTCGACGTACGTCACGGAGGCGGCGGGGGCGCGGATCACCAGGTCCTGCTCGGCCTGGATGGAGGCCACGATGTCCCGCATGGAGTGGGTACGGGCCTGCCCGAGGGCGGCCATCAGGGCGCCGTCGCCGACGACGGCCAGCTCCTCGCCGTCCAGCCGGGCCCGGACCTCGGGCCGCATCAGGTCGTCCTCGACGCCGAGGACGCGCCGCCCCTTGGAGCGGATCACCCGGCGGCGCACGACCCGGCCCGGGTCGACCGGCGTGGAACGGTAGAAGGGGGCGGCGGCGGGCGCCCGCCAGTCGATGACCAGCGGGGCGTAGTCCTCGTCCAGGACGCCGATGCGGCCGATGTGCAGGGTCTCGGCGATGTCGGCGGTGTGGTCGGGCCGCAGGGCGCCCTCGGCGGGCTCCACCGCCGTGTACGCGCCGTCCGGGCCCTTCTTGCCGTCCCTGCCGAGCAGCAGGTCGATCCGGCCGAAGAGGAAGTCCTCGAACTCGTTGTTCAGACGGCTGAGGTGGATGCCGGCCCGGAAGACCTGCGCGTCGCGCTCGGCCAGTGCGCCGGGCGTGCCGACGTGGCCGCGCTGGGCGGCGTCGTGCATGAGGAACTCGGCCTCGTGGATCTTCTCCTCGAGCCGGCGGTACACCCGGTCCAGGTGTGCCTGCTCCACGCTGATCTCTCGGTCCCGTACGGAGTCCTCCCGTGCGGACTTCTCCCGTACGGAGTCGTGCACCGAGTCGACCGCTGAGTCCTGTTGCGCCTGTGCGGCCACCGGGCCCCCTTCTGACGTGCTGGGCAGCCGTCAAAGGTACGCGAAGGGGGCGCCGGAAGCTACGCCACGCCGGGGGACCGCGCTACGCGTCCACCTCCACCAGCCGCTCGCCGTCGAAGGTCATGACCTCGAAGTGGTCGATCTGGTTGGGTTCGAAGGCGGCGCCGCCGTGCACGTAGAGCGGCTTCTTCGCCTTCTCGGTGGTGGCGTCCGGGATGCCGTAGCCCCAGTCCGGGACGGTCCAGGAGCTGAGCGTCTCCCGCTCGCCGTTCTTGCCGACGGCGATCAGGGAGCACTTCTGGGGCCCCTTGACGTTCTTCAGTTCCAGGACGGCCTCGGTGCCCCAGGCCTTCTTCTCCAGCGCCACGGTCGCGCTGACCTCGGTGGCCGGGTCGGTCGCGGTGACCCGGTCGGGCATGGCGGCGAAGGCGGACTCGGCGGGACCGGCGGTCTGCTGCGACGCCTCGGTCCTCCGGCCGCCGCCACCGTCGTCACCGCCGCCGCCCGTGGTCGCCACGGCGGCGAACGGACCGCCGATGATCAGCGCGGCCGCGGTGCCCACCAGGTAGAAGTTGCGGCGCCGCTTGCTCGCCCGGCGCTCGGCGACCTCGTCGACGAGCCTCTCCGCCAGCCGCGGGCCGGGTTTGGCCGTCAGCGACTCGGCGATCGCGGGGGTGCCGGTGCCCGGCAGGTCCGCGAGCGCGGCCATCATCGGTTCCATACCGGCCAGCTCGTCGAGCTGCTGGGCGCACCACTCGCAGCCGGCGAGGTGGGCCTCGAAGGCGGTCGCCTCGGCGTCGTCGAGGATGCCGAGGGCGTAGGCGCCGACGGTCTCGTGCTCGTTCGGCGCCGGTGACCCCTGCATGGGGACAGAATTACCCGTGTCACCCGGGCCGAATCCCCCGCCGAATCCCTGAACTCCCCCGTACCCGCTCATCACGCCGTCACCCCCCGCTCCTCCAGTGCCAGCTTCATCGAACGCAGGGCGTAGAACACCCGGGAGCGAACGGTGCCGCTGGGTATGCCCAGTGTCTGCGCCGCCTCATTGACGGTACGCCCCTTGAAGTACGTCTCGACGAGGACCTCACGGTGAGCCGGGGTCAGGTCGTCGAGCGCGTCCGACAGCGTCATCAGCCACAGCGCCTTGTCGATCTCGTCCTCCGCGGGGATGACCTCCAGCGGCGACGGATCGACCTCCTGCGGCCGGGCCTGCCGGCTGCGGTGGCCGTCGATGACGATGCGCCGGGCGACCGTCACCAGCCAGGGGCGTACCGATCCGGTCGCACGGTTGAGCTGACCGGCGTTCTTCCAGGCACGGATGAGCGTCTCCTGGACGACGTCCTCGGCGCGCTGCCGGTCCCCCGCGACCAGCCGCAGCACGTACGCCAGCAAGGGGCCCGCGTGCTCCCGGTACAGGGCGCGCATCAGCTCCTCATCGGGTTCCGAGGACGACTGGGACATGCGATGTCGGGCCCTCGCACCACGTTCACCGGCCACGACGGAATCTTTGCGCACGCCCACCTCCGATGTCCGGGGGTTCCCCCAGTCGGTCGCTCGCCCATCCGGTACGTGCGCGAAGTGCGGGGCGTTCAAAGCGCGTCGACAGTTTTCTGAGGGACGCGTGACGAAGGGGACGCGGGGGGAGTTACCGGGCGAGGGCGGCGCGTCTGCGGTGCCGGGCGACGCGTTCGCGGTTGCCGCAGATCTCGCTGGAGCACCAGCGCCTGCGGCGGCCCCGGGAGGTGTCCACGTACACGATCGGGCAGTTGTCGCCCTCGCACTGCCTCAGGCTCGCCCGTGCGACGGGGTCGGTGAGCAGTTCCACCGCGTCCCGGGCGAGGGCGCCGAGCAGCGCGGCGCACTCCGGCGGCCCGGTCAGCTCCCGCACCAGCACGCCGCCCTCGCCGTGGACCGCGCGCGGGGCGGGGGGCGCCGCGGCGGCGAGGGCGTTGACGCGGTCGAGCGCGAGGTCGTACGGGTGGGCCCGGGGCGCGGGCCGGCCGCGTACCAGTCTCGTCGTCTCGCGGCGCAGTTCACGGAAGGCGGTCAGCCAGGTGGGGTCGGCGTGGGCCAGCGGGGTGCCGGGCGGCACGAGTCCGGAGCCGGTGATCCAGGCGCGCAGCACCTCGACGGACTCCAGCCGCTCCGTGGGGTGGGTGGTGGCGATGAGGTCGAGGCAGATCCGCCCGGTGTCGAACCGCAGCTCGTACGGGTCGGTGGCCGTACCCAGTGCCATGTTCCTGTCACCGCCTAGGGATGGCCCGGTGGCGCGGGCCGGAGAGGGGGGCGGGTGGGTCGCTCGGAGGGCGGGTGAATCGCTCGGAGGACGGGTGAATCGCTCGGAGGGCGGGACGAGTCGCTCCCTCTACAGTGCCTGCCCGCTTCCGCGCCCGGAACCCCTCGTACCGCCCTGCCGTGACCGGGGTCGGCGCACCGGCCGGGCGCGGGGCCGGACGACCGCCGCCGCGCACCCCGACTCGGCGCGCCGGCCCGCGACTTGTACCGTGTGGCGGGCGCCCGGGGCCGACCCGGCCGGGCCGTCCTCGAAGACCCCGGCGCTCCCCCCCCCACGTCCGCCATCCGCGAGGAGAACCCCACGCATGTCCCGCCCCACCAGCCGCCGTTCGCGGCTGCGCCGTCCCACCGTGCTCGCCCTCGGCCTGACCGGCGCCCTCACCCTCACGGCCTGCGGCGGTGACGCGGACCGGGGCGGCGACGGCGCGCCCGCCCGGAGCACCGAGGCGGCCCGTCGGGGCCTGCTCACGCAGGAGGCCGCCGCGAAGGTGGTCGACACCTACGAGCGCGTGAACAACCGCGCCAACGCCGAGCGCGACGAGAAGCTCCTGAGCACCGTGGAGACCGGCCAGGTCCACGAGCAGTCGAGGGCCGACTACCAGCAGTGGGAGACCTGGTCGAAGGAGGACCGGAAGCACTACGCGTCGGCCTTCCGCTACACGGACCGCGAGTACCTGATCCCGGCCGCCGACAGCGGGGTGACCTGGTTCGCCGTCAAGGCCAGGTCCAGCGCCGACCCGGACCAGGAGGGCGCGCTGCTGGTCTTCGACAGGGCCGGCGGCAGCACGTACCGGATGACCATGGCGGTCTACGCCGACGAGGCTCCGATCCCGAAGGCCGCCGTCGACGAGCAGGGCCTCGTCACACCCGCCGACCCGTCGAAGAGGGTCGGCGCGCTCGCCCCCGACCAACTCGACGAGCACTACGAGGACTTCTTCGAGACCGGCGGCAGGAAGAAGGCCGCGCGGACGTTCGCGTCGACCGAGACCTCGAAGGACTCGGTCGAGGTGTACGAGGAGGGCCCCGACGACGACCTGAAGAAGTACGCCACCGAGAGGTACTTCGCCGCGGAGCCGGCCCACCCCGCGGTGTACGCCCTCGAACTCGCCGACGGCAGCACGCTCGCCCTCTTCCCGACCGCGCACACCAGCGAGCTGATGCTCAAGCCGCAGTACCTGAGCGGCTTCGACATCACGCCCACCGACGACGAGTCCCTCTACGACGCCACCGAGCGCGACGTGGTCACCGACGAGTTCCAGGGCCAGGCGCTCGCCGTGCTGGACCCGAAGGGCAAGCCGCGGGTGACCGCCGTCGAGTACCGCATGGTCGACTCCCGGTGAGCGCGGGGCGCCGCGCGGACGGCACCCGCGCGGCGCCTCACGCGTCCGTGTACTTGGCGTCCGTGGCCGGGTCCAGGGCCAGGCGGTAGCCGCGCTTGACCACCGTCTGGATCAGCTTCGGGGTGCCGAGGGCCGTACGCAGACGGGCCATCGCCGTCTCGACGGCGTGTTCGTCGCGGCCGGTGCCCGGCAGGGCGCGCAGCAGGTCCGCGCGGGGCACGACCCAGCCCGGCCGCCGGGACAGCGCCCGCAGCAGGGACATGCCGGCGGGCGGGACGGTCCTGAGCTCCCCGTCGACGAGCACCGCGTGGCCGCGGATCTCCAGCCGGTGCCCGGCGACCGGCAGGGCTCGGGCGCGGCCCGGCAGTTCCTGGCAGAGCAGCTGGACGAGGGGGCCGAGCCGGAAGCGCTCGGGCTGGACCGTCTCCACGCCGTGCCCCTGGAGCGGCACCGCGGTGACCGGGCCGACGCAGGCGGGCAGCACGTCGTGGCCGAACGCGGCGAGCAGCTCGGGCAGCAGACCGCGCTCCTCGGCGCGGGACAGCAGGGAGGCCGCGGCGGGCGCGCTGGTGAACGTCACGGCGTCCACGCCGCGCGAGACGGCCGCGTCCAGCAGCCGGTCCACGGGCCCGAGGTCCTCCGGCGGCAGCCACCGGTACACCGGCACCCCGACGACCTCCGCGCCGCCCGCCCGCAGCGACTCGACGAACCCCGGCAGTGGCTCGCCGTGCAGCTGTACGGCGATCCGGCGCCCGTCGACGCCCTCCTCCAGCAGCCGGTCCAGCACCTCGGCCATGGACTCCGAGGCCGGCGACCACTCCTCCGTCAGGCCGGCGGCCCGCACCGCGCCCTTGACCTTGGGCCCGCGCGCGAGCAGTTCCACGGCACGCAGCCGCTCCAGCAGGGCGTCTCCGAGTCCCCAGCCGTCGGCGGCCTCGATCCAGCCCCGGAAGCCGATGGCCGTGGTGGCGACGACGACGTCCGGCGCCTGGTCGATGAGCTGCTTGGTCGCGGCCAGCAGTTCGCTGTCGTCGGCGAGCGGCACGATCCGCAGCGCCGGGGCGTGCAGGACGGCCGCACCGCGCCGCTGGAGCAGCGCGGCCAGCTCGTCGGCCCGGCGGGCGGCGGTCACGCCCACGGTGAATCCGGCGAGGGGGCCGTGGTCGGATCGCTGTCGTTCGTCGTCCATCACTCTCGTCCCGATCGTCCCGGTCGTCGTGCTGCATGCACGGCGACCGAGCCTGTCAACGGTGCGTGACAGGCTCGGTTCCGCTTCATGTCACCAGTGTTACGTCATACCTCGGCGTAGCTGGGCCGGGCCTTCGGCTCCGCCGGGCCCGACGGGCCGTCCGGCGTCCGTACGGCCGGGCGGCGAAGGTATACCGCCCAGGTGACGGCGAAGCAGACGGCGTAGTAGGCGAGGAAGGCGACGAAGGCGCCGGTGCCCGAGCCCAGGGAGAGGAAGGACTGCCGGAAGGCGAGGTTGATGGCGACGCCGCCGAGCGCGCCGACCGCGCCGATCAGGCCCATGGAGGCACCGGAGAGCCGCCGCCCGTGCGCCATGGCCGCCTCGCCGGTCAGCCCCCGGGCGAGCGCCTTGTTCTGGAAGATCCCGGGGATCATCTTGAAGGTGGACCCGTTGCCGAGCCCGCTGAGCACGAACAGGACGACGAAGACGGCCACGAAGAGCCCGAGCGAGCCGGCCATGCTGGCCGCGACGAGTACGGCGGTGGCGGCGGCCATGGCGACGAAGTTCCACAGCGTGATCCGGGCGCCGCCGTACCGGTCGGCGAGCCTGCCGCCCAGCGGCCGGATCAGCGAGCCGAGCAGCGGGCCGATGAAGGTGAGGTACGCGGCCTGGAGCGGGGTGCGCCCGAACTGGGTCTGGAGCACCTGTCCGAAGGCGAAGCTGTAGCCGATGAACGAGCCGAACGTGCCGATGTACAGCACCGCCATGATCCAGGTGTGGGCGTCCCGGGCGGCGTCCTTGGCGGCCCCGGTGTCGTTCTTCACGGAGGCGAGGTTGTCCATGAAGCAGGCGGCGAGGACGGCGGCCACCAGGATCAGCGGGATGTAGATGCCGAGCAGGACGCGCGGACCGCCGCTCGCCCCGATGATCGCGAGGGCGGTGAGCTGGATGACCGGCACGCCGATGTTCCCGCCCCCGGCGTTGAGGCCGAGCGCCCAGCCCTTCTTGCGGAGCGGGAAGAAGGCGTTGATGTTGGTCATGGAGGAGGCGAAGTTGCCACCGCCGACACCGGCGAGCAGGCCCACCAGGAGGAAGGTCGAGTACGACGTCCCCGGCTCCATGACCATGAAGGCCGCGACGGTCGGCACGAGCAGCAGCCCCGCCGAGACGACCGTCCAGTTCCGCCCGCCGAAGACCGCGACCGCGAAGGTGTACGGCACCCGGACGACGGCCCCGACCAGGGTCACCACGGACGTCAGCAGGAACTTGTCCGCCGGCGTGAGCCCGTACTCCGGGCCCATGAAGAGCACCAGCACGGACCACAGCGTCCAGACCGAGAACCCGATGTGCTCGGAGAGGACGGAGAAGAAGAGGTTCCGCCGGGCGACCCGCTCCCCCGTCTCCTTCCAGAAGGTCTCGTCCTCCGGATCCCAGTGCTGGATCCAGCGGCCGCCAGGGACTGTCATGACGCCTCCACGGTGCTCCGTAGCTCGGTTGCACCGACGGTAGGGAGGGCGCGTTTCGAACCTGTGGGGCTGTGGATGACCGGAAGGGAACGTTGCTCTCACCCGGCGGGGCGGCTCGGTGAGAGGTCGCGGCACGACCGCGGCCGGTGCGCCGGGCGAGGTGGGTCAGCCGCGGTGTGCCCGGGTGGTCGTGGCCCGCCGGCCGGCGGAGCGCTTCGTGCCGTTCGGCCACAGCCGTGGCCGGCGCTTCGCCGCGAGGTCCTCGACCCAGCCGACCGCGAGGACCATCAGGCCGATGAGCGGCCAGACGAGGGCGAACATCCAGATCGTGTACGCGCCGTCGAGGGCACCGACCGCGCGCTCGCTCTGCATGAAGGGCAGTTGGTACGCCAGGTCGATGATCGGGACCGTCGCCATGATCAGCAGGTTGTGCCACAGGTAGATGGTGACCGCGCGGTTGTTGGAGAGGGTCACCAGCTTGTCCCACCGGGCCAGGCGGCCGGGGAGTTCCTGCCACGAGGGGGAGTACTGGAGCAGGATCACGACGAACCCGAACGACCAGGTGGCCTGGGCCAGCGGGATGTCGTTGAGGTCCCAGCCGTCGGGGCCCAGATGGTTGGAGGCCCACCACAGGCCGAAGGCCATGACGAGGGAGGCGCAGGAGACGGAGACGTACCGCGGGATCCGCTTCAGCAGACCGTCGTGGTGGGCGAAGCCCAGGACCCAGCAGCCGCCGTAGACCGCGAAGTCGGTGACCGCGTTGCCGGTCTCCCCGGGGATGGTCACCAGGCCCGTGCCGACGACCGCCGTCAGGCCGAGCGGTGCGAGCAGCGTGGGCCAGGGGGCCTTGCGGAACAGCCACAGCAGCAGCGGCGACGCGATGACGAACCAGAGGTAGGCGCGCAGGTACCACAGCGGTCCCGCGGCCTGCACCGCCCAGGTGTCCTCCAGCAGGCCGGACTGGGAGCCGACGTGCCAGGGGTAGGGCGGGGCGCCGATCGGGACGAGGTAGTTGAACAGCTCGACCAGGCCCCAGGTGCCGCCGCGGTCCGGGTCATCGGCCGGGTTCCAGCCGTTGACGAACATCATCGTCAGCACGACGGCGGCGAACGCCCACATCGGCGGCAGGAGCCGGCGCACGCGCCCGCGGATCACGCCCAGCGCCGGGCGCTTCAGCGAACGCGCCATCAGCGAGCCCGCCAGCGCGAACATCACGCCCATGGAGGGGAACAGCACGGTCAGCCAGGCCCAGCCGAAGAGGTGGTAGACCACGACGCGGACCAGGGCGATGGAGCGCAGCAGGTCCAGGTACCGGTCGCGGCCGGGTTTCCCGGCGGCCGGGACCGGGGCGGGTGCGGGCGGGGCGGGCTCGGAGACGGACGCGGGTGCGGACACCGGCGCGGGCTCCGTCGTGCGCTGCCGCGGGACGGCGTAGGGCATCCCCGCGGCACCGTTCGGTATCCCCGCGGCTCCGTTCGGCATTCCCGCGGCTGTGCCCGGGCCGCCCGCGTACGGGGTGCCGTAGGGGCCGGCCGGCTCCGGGTTCGCACCCGTACCGGTCGTGTGTCCGTGGGTCATGCCACGGGCCTCCGATCGTCGTGGCTCTGCGCCCGCTGCTGCGGCACGGAGCCGCCGGGCGCCCCGACGACACCGGTGCGCCGCAGCTTCTGCCAGCGCAGCCGGCCACCGGTGAGCGCCGTGATCCAGGACTGGAGCAGCACGACGTACATGAGCTGGCGGTAGAGGATCTGCTGCAACGGCAGCGAGATCAGATGGGTCATGCGTTCGCGGTCGAGCCGGAAGGCGTAGGCGGCGCAGACCGCCTGGATGGCGAGGACGCCCAGCCACGCCGTGATCGTCTTCTGCGTCGGGCCGAAGACGATGCCGTAGAGCAGGAAGACGTCGATCAGCGGGGCCAGCAGCGGCGCCAGGACCATGAACAGGGAGACGAAGGGCAGGCCCACCCGGCCGAAGCGGCCCGAGGGACCCTTCTCGATCACCGCGCGACGGTGCTTCCAGATGGCCTGCATGGTGCCGTACGACCAGCGGTAGCGCTGCGACCAGAGCTGCTGGACGGTCTCGGGGGCCTCGGTCCAGGCGCGGGCGTTCTCGGCGTAGACCACGCGCCAGCCGGCGCGGTGCAGCGCCATGGTGACGTCGGTGTCCTCGGCGAGGGTGTCGTCGCTCATGCCGCCGATGGGTTCGAGGGCGGAGCGGCGGAAGGCGCCCACGGCACCCGGGATGGTCGGCATGCAGCGCAGCACGTCGTACATCCGGCGGTCCAGGTTGAAGCCCATCACGTACTCGATGTGCTGCCAGGCGCCGATGAGGCTGTCCTTGTTGCCGACCTTCGCGTTGCCGGCCACGGCGCCCACCTTCGGGTCGCCGAAGGGCTGGACGAGTTCGCGGACGGTGGAGGGCTCGAAGACCGTGTCGCCGTCCATCATCACGACGATGTCGTGACTGGCGTTGGCCAGGCCGCGGTTGAGCGCGGCCGGCTTGCCCGCGTTCAGCTGGCGGATCACCCGGACGCCCGGCAGTCCCATCGCCTCGACGATCCGCGCCGTGCCGTCGGTGGAGCCGTCGTCGACGACGATGACCTCGACGGGGTGGTCACTGGCCATCAGGGACAGGACGGTGTTCTCGATGCACTTGGCCTCGTTGTACGCCGGCACCAGCACCGTCACCGGTTCGGTCACCGGCGGACCCCAGCGGAAGTTCTTGCGGCGGACCCGGCGGGCGTGGATGCCGGAGAGCAGCAGCATCAGCACGAAGCGGCCGATGACCAGGGTGCCGATGATCGCCAGCCCCACCACCAGCCCGTCGGTGAGCTTCTCCGACGCCTGGACGAGGAAGACCCAGGCCTTGCCCTTCCACAGCTCGGCACCGGTCACCGGGCTCATGGCGCTGGGCGCGTCCAGGGCCTCGGTGAGGTTGTCGAACTCGTAGCCCTTCTTCTGCAGGTCGGGCAGGAACCGGTCCAGCGCCGCGACGGTCTGGCTGCGGTCGCCGCCCGAGTCGTGCATCAGGACGATGGCGCCCTCGCCGTTCTTCGGGGTGGCGCGGCGGATGATCTCGTCCACGCCGGGCCGCTGCCAGTCCTCGCTGTCGGTGTTGTTGACGACGGTGATGTAGCCGCGGCTGCCGATGTACTCGGTGACCGGCCAGGACTTGTTGTCCATGGCGTCGGCGAAGGACGAGTACGGCGGCCGGAAGAGCGAGGTGCGGATGCCGGCCGCGCCGGTGATCGCGAGCTGGTTCTGCGACAGCTCCCGGTCGATGCGCTTCTTGGACTGGAAGGAGAGGTCGGGGTGGTTGAAGGTGTGCAGGCCGACCTCGTGGCCCTCGTCGACCATGCGCTCGACGAGGTCGGGGTAGCGGGAGGCCATGGTGCCGGTGACGAAGAAGACGCCGTGCGCGTCGTGCTTCTTCAGCACGTCCAGCACCCGCGGGGTCCAGGTCGGGTCCGGTCCGTCGTCGAACGTGAGGACCAGGTGGTGGTCGGGCACGCTCAGGCTCTCGGTGCGGCCGCCGCGGACGTCGATGACCGGGCCGCCCTCCAGGATCTTCTCCGGCACCCGGTCGGTGGCGGCGGGCGGCTGGACGCGGTGGTCGGCGAGGATCTCGCTGTGCACGTAGCCGCGCAGCATGAGCATGGCCGCGAGGGCGACCAGGACGAGCAGCGGAAGCAGCAGGCGCAAGGGCAGGCGGCGGCGAGAGCCCTCACGGGCGCGGCGCGCGGCCCCGTGACGGCGGGTGCGGGATGCCATCAGAGGGTGTTCTCCGGGGACAGGGAAGAGGACGTGGGGGTGTGGTCCGTACCCGCTGGTCCGGCGGCGGCCACGGGTGCGGCGGCGGGTCCGGCGGCGGAGAGGGGATCTCCGGCCCCGTTGACGGTCGTGTCACCGCCGCCCGGGTCGGTGCCGGTGGTGGGGTCGACGGTGGGTCCGGTCGGGTCGCCGGTGGGGTCGCCGCCGCCCGTGGGGACCGACGGGTCCGGGCTGACGGGGGGCGGCGCCTGCGTCGACTGCGACGGGCCGGGGTCGGTGGCGCCGCCGCCCGGCTGGGTGCCGGTCCCGGTCTCCGAGGGGCCGGGGCCGGTGCCGGTGCCGGGCTGCCGCGCGGTGCCGGACGTGCCGGGCGCGGAGGTGTCGGAACCCGGCGCCGTGGTCACGCCGGCGCCGGCCGAGGGGCTGGCCTGCGGGGCCGCGCTGCCGGTGCCGGAGGGCAGCGTCGACTGCGAGGGCAGCGGGGTGGTGTCGACCTGGCCGGCCGGCTTGCCCTCCTGCTGGCCCTCCACCGGCAGCCAGGGCGCGTTGGAGTTGCCGGAGAGCAGGGTGGAGACGATGACCACGGCGTAGACCGCGCAGGCGACGCCGACGGCTATGCCGAGGCGCCGGTACAGGCGGCTGCGGCGTCCCGACGCGTCGACGAAGACGGGTCCGTCGGAGCTCTCCTGCCGGTTCTTGCGGTGCTGCCCGCTCTCGGCCCGGCGGATCACGCCGTCGCCGAGCTGCACGGCGTCGAGCTGGACCGTCACCTCGTGCGGGTCGTGCGTGTGATCGGCGGCGTCGGTGACGGCGTCGGCGTCCGGGGTCTCCTGCCAGGGGTCGCTGAGGACGGTCGTGGCGGGGCCGGGCGCGGTCGCGGGGAAGGCGCGGGTCGGTTCGGCCGGGGACCCCGGGACGGCAGGGGGGAGGATGTCGGTCACGTCGGCGTCCACGCCGGTGCCGCCCGGACGGTTCCCGGCGGGGGTGACGCCGACGGGGCGAGGCAGCGGGGCGGTCCGGGCCGGGTGGGCACCCGCCGGGTTCACGCCGGACTGGTTCGGGGCGGCCCGGTTCGGGGCGGCCTGGGTCGTGTCGGGTGCCGGGGTGGGGCTGCCCCAGGTGATGCGGCCCTGGTTCAGCGGGTCGGCGGCCGGGCTCCGGCCCGCGGCGCCCCAGCCTGCCGGGCTCCCGCCCGCCGGGTTCGGGTACGCGCGCGTCGGGTCCCCGCCTGTGCGGTCCCCACCCGTACGGTCCCTGCCTATTCGGTCCCTGCCTATTCGGTCCCCGCCCGTCCGGGAGCCGAGGATCTCCGTCGCGCCGGCGTTGCCGTGGGGGTCGAGCGGGCGCGTCGCGGCGGTCTCCGGCGCCGGCCGGGCGGTGTTCCGCGGCCCGCCCGCACCCTCGGCGGAGCCGCCGAGGCCCGCGCCGGGGCGACGCGCGGCGTCACCGGCGGCCCCGAACCATCCCGGCCCGGCCCCGTCCGGGCCCGCGGAGCCGGCGGACGCACCGGCCCGGCCGGGCGAGCCGAACGGCGTCGCGGCGTGCGGGGTCTCCCCGGTCACCGGGAAGGCCCGCGTGGGCGGAAACACGTCGGTGACATCGGCGTCCTGTCCCGAACCCGGGAAATCGCGCATCCCGGACACAGCCTCGGGCTCCTCCGCTTGGGCGTCTTTTTGCCAATTCTTCACGCGCACGCACTTCCCCCCACGGGACAGTTCCGGGTGCGCGTACGACTCCGAGCACTCGTCGGCCGAACCGGCCCCCACCTGGTTCGAGCGCCCCCTGTACCACACCGTGCTCAGGCCAAGAATGTAGCGCACGCGGAGGATGTGTGGTTCCCGCGTGTCACTTATGAACGGACATCACACCGGCGTCGACGGCCGGAATCCACCCTCCGGCGGGCCGGCGCAACCAGCCCTTCTCGGCCGCGACCTGCGCCGCCGCCCGGCGCAGCGCCTCAAGGCCCGGGTGCACCAGCCCCTTTCGCCAGACCAGTGAGACCGGCGACAGCGGCACCGGATCGACGAGGGGGCGCACCACCGTCGACGCCATGGCCGGAAAGCTCTCCACGGCGAGGATCGGATTGCGCGTCTTGTCCATGATCCGCTGGAATTCCTCCTCCCCGACGGCCAGCGGAACGGGTGATGCCACTTCGATGCCGCGCCCCTCGAACAGGCGGTGTGCGAGATCGGTCCACTCCGGCGTGCGCGGGTTGCCGGCCCCGGCGTACACGGTCTCGCCCGCGAGTGCGGCGAGCGGAACCCGGTCCAGCCGGGCCAGCGGGTGGTCCTCGGGCAGGACGACCGCCATGGGCTCGTAGCGCACCGGCTGGTGGCCGAGGCCGGCCCGCAGTGCCGGGGCGAGGCCCGCGAACCGGCCGAAGGCGGCGTCGAGGCGGCCCGCGAGCAGTTCGGCGGCAGCGTACGTCAGTCCGCTCTCGTACCGCGCCATCAACTCCGCCTCGGGCGCCAGGCCGCGGGCCCGCTCCAGGACCAGGCGGTTGGTGACCAGGCCCGGGGAGTTGAGGTCGACCAGCAGCGGGCGGGCCTGCCCGAAGGCGGCCAGGAGATCGTCCTGCGCCTGGAGGACGCGGCGGGCGTACGGCAGCAGCCGCTCGCCGTCGGCCGTGAGGGTCACCTGCCGGGTGGTCCGGACGAACAGCTCGGCGCCCAGTTCCCGCTCCAGGCGCCGTACGTCCCTGCTGAGCGCCTGCTGGGCGACGTACAGGCGGGCGGCGGCGCGGGTGAAGTGCAGGTCCTCGGCGACGGTGACGAAGGCGCGCAGGAGGCGGGGGTCGAGGTGGGCGGGTGCGGGCATCCGGCGAATTTACAACAGGCGTGCGTGAATGGGGCCGGAGAAGGTGTTGGACCCCGCGATCACCCCCGGGCGACGGTGAGCGCATGCCGCAACCGCCTTCCGCACGCCCGTCCTCGCCCACCCCCCTCCTGTCCCTGACGGCGGACACCCTGGTCGCCGCCGACTTCCGCCCGCGCTCCCGGCACCGGCCACCCGGCCCGTACCGGCGCCTCCTCTCCACCCCCGGCGCCCGAGGCTTCACGATCGGGAATCTCATGGCGCGGTTGCCCATGGGCATGTTCAGCGTGAGCGCGGTCGTGATGATCGCCGGGGAGCACGGTTCGTACGCCCTGGCCGGCGCCGTCACCGCGACGGGGCTGGCGGCGACGGCGGTCGTCGCGCCGTGGACCGCGCGGCTCGTCGACCGGCACGGTCAGTCCCGGGTGGCGATGCCCGCCACCCTGGTCGCCGCGCTGGGCTCGCTCGCCCTGCTGCTGTGCGTGCGGTACGACGCGCCCGCCTGGACGCTGTTCGCCGCGTACGCCGCCACCGCGACCACGCCCAACACCGGCGGCATGGCCCGCGCCCGCTGGGCCCACCTGCTCAAGGGCAGGAAGGAC
Organism: Streptomyces ambofaciens ATCC 23877; assembly: GCF_001267885.1. Classification (NCBI taxonomy): domain Bacteria; kingdom Bacillati; phylum Actinomycetota; class Actinomycetes; order Kitasatosporales; family Streptomycetaceae; genus Streptomyces; species Streptomyces ambofaciens. The sequence goes on from NZ_CP012382.1 coordinate 3,172,083, forward strand.
GCCGCCGGCGCCCTGCACACCGCGAACTCCTTCGAGCAGGCCGCGGACGAGCTGTGCTTCATGCTCGGGCCGGTCCTCGCCGCGTTCCTGTGCACGGCGTGGTTCCCGGAAGCGGGCACGCTCGTCGGCGTGGTGCTGCTGGTGACCGGCATGCTGGTCTTCACCGCCCAGCGCTCGTCCGAGCCGCCGGCCCGACCGCACCCGACGGCGAAGGCGCCCTTCCGCGTCCCGGGCATCCCGCCGCTGCTGGCCGTGTGCCTGGCGACCGGCGGGGTGTTCGGGGCCATGGAGGTCGTCACCATCGCGTTCGCGGACGCACAGGGGCACCGTGCGGCGGCCGGTGTGGTCCTCGGGCTCCAGGCGGCCGGTTCCTGCGTGGCGGGCCTGCTGTACGGGGCGATGCGGCTCACCGGGTCCGCCGCGCACCGTCTGCCGTGGTGCGTCGCCGCGATGACGGCCCTGCTGATGCTGCCGCTGCTCGCGGCGTCCCTCACCGGCTCCCTGCCGCTGCTGGCGCTCACGCTGCTGGTGGCCGGGATGGCGACCGCCCCGACGATGGTCACCACGATGACCCTGGTCCAGCACCGCACCCCGGAGGGCCGTCTGAACGAGGGGATGACCCTGGCGGTGACGGGGCTGCTCGGCGGCATCGCCGGCGGCAGCGCGGCGGGCGGCTGGATGGTGGAACACGCCTCTCCCACGGCCGCCTACGGCGTCCCGGTCACGGCGGCGGCGGTGGCCCTGCTGCTCTCCCTGGCGGCGTCCGCCCGGGACACGGCGCCGGGCTCGCGGGCATGACGAAGGCCCCGCCGCGCTGGAGCGGCGGGGCCTCGGCCCACATGGGAACTGTGGAGATGGCGGGAATCGAACCCGCGTCCAACGGTGCGGAATCAGGGCTTCTCCGTGTGCAGTCCGCTTCGATTTTCTCAGCCCCGGAGATCACGCGGACAAGTCTCCGACGGGCTCAGTCACTGTTTGGTTTCCCTCTTCACCCCGTGACCGGGATCAAGGTTTAGTCCCCTAGCTGATGCCAGGATCCGGGTCGGGAACAGCCCCGGGCTGACACTCCCTTAGTAGGAGGCTCGCTTCGCTACCTGAGATCAGGCAGCGAGGGCGAAGGCCTGCTGGGAGGAATCGCGCTTGGTGTTGGCGATTATTTTTTTCGGCCTGTGGTTTACGAGATCATGGCCGCTTCCTCGACACGCTTCCCCTGCTTCGACAGCCGCTGTCGAAACCGATCATCCCCATGTTGATTTTTCAATCCGTGCACCCGCGTGGGGTGCGTTCACCATCGTACGTGACCAACGCACGCGGGTGCCAGCCTATTCCTCTCCCCCGGGGGGGTCAGGCCCGCTGCTTGCGCCTGATCGCCGAGATCGTCCGCTCCGCCTCGCGGCGGTCCTGCTTCTCGCGCAGGGTCTGCCGCTTGTCGTACTCCTTCTTGCCGCGCGCCAGCGCGATCTCGACCTTGGCCCGGCCGTCCTTGAAGTAGAGCGCCAGGGGCACGATCGTGTGACCGGTCTCCTGGGACTTCGACTCCAGCTTGTCGATCTCCACGCGGTGCAGCAGCAGCTTCCGCTTGCGGCGGGCACTGTGGTTGGTCCAGGTGCCCTGGCTGTACTCGGGCACGTGCACGTTGTGCAGCCACGCCTCGTGTCCGTCCAGCTGCACGAAGCCGTCGGCCAGCGACGCCCGCCCCTGGCGCAGCGACTTCACCTCGGTCCCGGACAGGACCAGGCCCGCCTCGTAGGTGTCGAGGATCTGGTAGTCGTGCCGCGCCTTCTTGTTCTGCGCGATCAGCTTGCGCCCTTTTTCCTTAGCCATAGTGCCGCCCATTTTGGCACTAGGGAGGGGGCCCGCGGAAAGCCGATTACGGGAGCGGCGCCGACGGGAGCGCCCGCCTACCGCCCCAGTCCGCTGAGCACCGTCTCCGCCCGCTCCAGGGCGGCCGGAGCGGCCGGGTCCACCGCCAGGTCGGGCGTGATGCCCGTGCCGTCCACGCCGCGGCCGGAGGGGGTGCGGTAGTGCCCGACGGTCAGCTCGGCCACCGAGCCCCCGGGCAGCCGGCTCGGCATCTGCACCGAGCCCTTGCCGAAGGTGCGGGAGCCCAGGACGACCGCGCGCCCGCGGTCCTGGAGGGCTCCGGTGAGGAGCTCGGCCGCGCTCATCGTGCCGTCGTCGACGAGCGCGACCAGGGGTCTGGCGGTGTCACCGCCCGGATCGGCGTGCAGGGCCCGCTGCTCGCCGTCGACGTCGTAGGTGGCGACCAGCCCGCCGTCGAGGAAGGCGGAGGCGGCGGTGACGGCCTCGGCCACCAGGCCGCCGCTGTTGCCGCGCAGGTCGAGGACGACGCCCGTGCCGGACGGCACCCGCGCGACGGCGGCGCGCACCTGTGCGCCGACCCCCTTGGTGAAGGAGGTGACCTTGACGACGGTGACACCGCTCGCGAGCGTGCGCACGGCCACGGGGTCCGTGGACAGCGTGGCCCGGCGGACGGTCTCGGTCCACGAGCGTGAGCCGCGTTCCAGGCCGAGCCGGACGGCGGTGCCGGCGGGTTCGGCCTCGGTGTCGCCGCGCAGTATCGAGACGACCTCGGTGACCGGGCGTCCGTCGACCCGCTCGCCGTCGACGCTGCGCAGCCGGTCGCCCTCGCGGATACCGGCACCGGCGGCGGGCGAACCGGACCGCACCCTGGTCACCTCGATGCGGCCGTCGCGCTCGCGGCGCGCGGAGAGCCCGACGCCGGTGTACCGGCCGTCGAGGGCCTCCTCCAACTCCTCGTACTCGCCCGGGGAGTAGACGGCGCCCCAGCGGTCCCCGCTGCGGCTGACGGCGTGTTCGGCGGCCTCCACGGGGGACTTGCCGTCGGCCATCGCCTCGGCGGCGGCACGGGCCACCTGTTCCTGCTGCCCGACGGGAGCAGCCGGACGGGCCGGGCCGGACGGGGGTTTCCGGTCGGTGCCGGGGAGCGAGCCGGTGGCGGCGCCCGCGACGAGCACACCGGCGAACAGCAAGGTCAGGGTGGCCCCGTGGCGTGTGCGGCGGGGCTGACAGAACAGGTCACGACCTGACATGCCGGTGAGTCTAGGACAAGGCGAGAGGGCCGAACGGTCGCTTGCCCGTTCGGCCCTCTTGGCATGTGTCACACCTTCAGGTACTTGCGCAGCGCGAAGAACGCGGCCAACGCGGGCATCAGCAGGCTGGTGGCGAGGATGAGCGGCAGCTTCGTCAGCAGCGCGTCCCAGCCGATGAAGTCGATCAGGGCCAGCTTCTCGGACAGGGCGAGCCCGTGGTCGATGAGGAAGTACCGCGCGGCGACCAGGAACGCGCAGGCGACCCCGCCGCCGATCAGCCCGGCGACCGCCGCCTCCATGATGAACGGTGCCTGGATGTAGAAGCCCGAGGCGCCGACCAGCCGCATGATGCCGGTCTCGCGCCGCCGGCTGAACGCCGAGACCCGCACCGTGTTGACGATCAGCATGAGCGCGACGACCAGCATGAGCGCCATCACCGCGCGCGCGGCCCAGTTCATGCCGTTGAGGAGTTCGAAGAGGCTGTCCAGGGTCGCCCGCTGGTCCGCCACGGACTGCACGCCGTCCCGGCCTTCGAAGGCGGTCGCGATGACCTGGTACTTCTCCGGGTCCTTCAGCTTGATCCGGTACGACTCCTGCATCTGGTCCGGCGTGAGCGAACTGGCCAGCGGCGAGTCGCCGAACTGGTCCTTGTAGTGCTTGTACGCCTCGTCCTGCGACTCGTACGTCACCTTGTCCACGACCGACAGCTTGTCGAGGTCGGCGAGGATCTGCTTCTTCTGGTCCTCGGTCACCGCGCCCTTGGCACAGGCGGGGTCGGACTTCGCGTCGCTCTTGTTGCAGAGGTAGACGGTGACGTTGACCTTGTCGTACCAGTAGCCCTTCATGGTGTTGACCTGGTCGCTCATCAGCAGCGAACCGCCGAACAGGGCCAGGGACAGGGCGACCGAGACGATGACCGCGAAGGTCATCGTGAGATTGCGACGGAGACCGACACCGATCTCCGAGAGGACGAACTGGGCGCGCATGGCGTCTCGTCAAGCCTTTCCGTTGCTCGTCAGTGCTGGTAGCCGTAGACGCCGCGCGCCTGGTCGCGGACGAGGCGACCCTTCTCCAGCTCGATGACGCGCTTGCGCATCTGGTCCACGATGTTCTGGTCGTGGGTGGCCATGATCACGGTGGTGCCCGTCCGGTTGATGCGGTCGAGCAGCTTCATGATCCCGACCGAGGTCTGCGGGTCCAGGTTGCCGGTGGGCTCGTCCGCGATCAGGAGCTTGGGCCGGTTGACGAAGGCGCGTGCGATGGCGACGCGCTGCTGCTCACCGCCCGACAGCTCACCGGGCCTGCGGTCCTCCTTGCCGCCGAGCCCGACCAGGTCGAGGACCTGCGGCACGGACTTGCGGATCTCGCCGCGGGACTTGCCGATGACCTCCTGGGCGAAGGCCACGTTCTCGCCGACCGTCTTGTTCGGCAGCAGGCGGAAGTCCTGGAAGACGGTCCCCAACTGGCGCCGCATCTGCGGCACCTTCCAGTTGGACAGGCGGGCGAGGTCCTTGCCGAGGACGTGCACCTGGCCGTGGCTGCACCGCTCCTCGCGGAGGACGAGCCGCAGGAAGGTGGACTTTCCGGAGCCGGAGGACCCCACGAGGAAGACGAACTCGCCCTTCTCGACCTCCAGGGAGACATCCCTGAGGGCTGGGTGGTTCTGCTTGGGGTAGACCTTGGAGACGTTGTCGAATCGGATCACGGGTGCACCACGGGTCGCCGGGGGTAGATGAGCGTGACCATACGCGAACCGGGGAGCACGCCGCAGTCACCGGTCGGGGTTGCGCGACAGTTGCACGTTTTGTCCCTGCCCTTACGGGGCATGCACACGGGTCCGGCCTCAGGGGGAAGGCGCGCGGGGCCCCACGGAACCTGGCACAGTGGAAGGGGAACGTTCACGTCGGTGTGGGCGTTGTCCTGACGGAGCCGGCGGCAAGGAGGGCGAGCGCATGACGTACGACCGGTTGGTGTGCGCGAACTGCGCGGCGCCCGTGAGTGAGGGCCGGTGCCCCGTGTGCCGGGCCAACCGCGAGCGGCTGCAGCAGGGGAACTTCCTCGCGGGCCTGAATCCGATGACGCTGGTCGTGCTGCTGGCGGTGCTGATCGCGGCGATGGCCCTGCTGGCCCACCAGACCGTCTGAGGCCCGCGGAGGGCCCCTCCGGGCTCAGCGGGCGCGGGACGAGGCGACAGGACCGGGAAAGGGCCCGGAGCGGGTGCGCTCCGGGCCCTTTCACCTGCGTTCGCCGCGCGTACGCGGGTGACTACCGTCAGGCAGCCGCTCCGCCGCGACCGTTCATCATGCGCGGCAGCATGCGGAAGCCGATGCCGCCGGCGATCATGGTGGCGGCGCCGACCAGCAGGAACGTGGTCTCCGCGGCGCCGGTCTCGGCGAGCTCGTCACCGCTGCCCTGGGCGGCGGTGTCGGAGGCCTGGGCCTCTTCGCCGGTGTCGGTCAGGGCCGAGGAACCCTCGTCCTGGGTGACGTTGTCGTTGCTGCCGCCGTCGGGGGTGGTGTTGTCGCCACCACCGGTCCCGCCGTTGCCGCCGGTGCCGCCGCCCGTGGTCTGGGAGCCGCCGTTGTCACCGGCACCGCCGTTGTCGCCGGCACCGCCGTTGTCACCGGAGCCGCCGTTCTCGCCGCCCTCGGAGGTGCCCGTCGAGGTCCCCTCGGAGGTGCCCTCCGTGGTGCCCTCCGTGGTGCCCTCGGACGTGCCTTCGGACGTACCCACCGAAGTGCCCTCGGAGGTGCCCTCGGACGTACCTTCCGTGGTGCCCACGGAGGTTCCCTCGGTGGTGCCCTCCGTGGTGCCCTCGGACGTACCTTCCGTGGTGCCCTCGGACGTGCCGTCCGTGGTGCCTTCGGAGGTGCCCTCCGTGGTGCCCTCGGTCACACCCACCGAGGCGCCCTCGATGAGGCCGCCCTCGGTCGTGCCCTCCGTGGTGCCCTCGGTCGTGCCCTCGGTGTCGCCCTCGCCGCCCTGGACGCTGACGCCGACGCCGACGTTGGCGTCGCCGACACCCACGCCCACGCCGATGTCGAGCGCCGAAGCGGCACCCGCGGCGGTCAGGGAGGCGCCGGCCGCGATCACTGCGCCGGCCGCTATGCGCGCGACACGGATGCGCGTCTTCTTCGTCATGTAGTTGCTACCCCCAGTAGCCGATTAGTCAGTGAGGCCGCACTCGGGGCCGTGATCGACGGAGGTAGCTGCTTACTTGAGTCCCCCGGTTCACATGCGCCCCAGAAATACGCATGCCGCGCCTCACCCTGGCGAATGTTCAAAGCAACGTCAAGGCCATTGCGTACGCGATGTCCAGGTAAGGGACGTATGCCGGACACAAAGGGTGTGAGTGTGATGTAAAACCCAGACATCACCGGCGTTCGAGCGGCAGACAAAAGGCAACCGCCGCCGAAATGGCGGCAGTTGCCTTGTCGACAAAGCGCCGTCGGCGCTTCGCTCTACTTCTCCTGCTGCTTGCGCCAGCGAATGCCGGCCTCCAGGAACCCGTCGATCTCACCGTTGAACACGGCCTCGGGGTTGCCGACTTCGTGCTCGGTGCGCAGGTCCTTGACCATCTGATACGGGTGCAGCACGTAGGAACGCATCTGGTTGCCCCAGGAGTTGCCGCCGTCGCCCTTGAGGGCGTCCATCTTGGCCTGCTCCTCCTGGCGGCGCCGCTCCAGCAGCTTGGCCTGGAGGACGTTCATCGCCGTGGCCTTGTTCTGGATCTGGGAGCGCTCGTTCTGGCAGGAGACCACGATGCCGGTGGGGATGTGGGTGAGCCGCACCGCGGAGTCGGTGGTGTTCACGCCCTGTCCGCCGGGGCCGGAGGACCGGTACACGTCCACGCGCAGCTCGGACTCGTCGATCTCGATGTGGTCGGTCTGCTCGACCACCGGGAGGATCTCGACGCCCGCGAAGGAGGTCTGGCGGCGCCCCTGGTTGTCGAAGGGCGAGATGCGCACCAGGCGGTGGGTGCCCTGCTCCACGGAGAGCGTGCCGTAGGCGTACGGGACCTGGACGGCGAAGGTCGTCGACTTGATGCCGGCCTCCTCCGCGTACGACGTCTCGTAGACCTCGGTCTTGTAGCCGCGCTGCTCGGCCCAGCGCAGGTACATGCGCTGGAGCTTCTCGGCGAAGTCGGCGGCGTCCACGCCACCGGCCTCGGCGCGGATGTTGACCAGCGCCTCACGGGCGTCGTACTCGCCCGAGAGCAGGGTGCGGACCTCCATCTCGTCCAGCGCCTTCTTCACGGCCGTGAGCTCGGACTCGGCCTCGGCGCGGGTGTCCGGGTCGTCCTCCTCCTCGGCCATCTCGAAGAGCACGGCGAGATCGTCGATCCGGCCGCGCAGGGCCTCGGCCTTCCGCACCTCCGCCTGGAGGTGGGAGAGCTTGCTGGTGATCTTCTGCGCCGCCTCCGGGTCGTCCCACAGGGAGGGCGCTGCCGCCTGCTCCTCGAGCACGGCGATGTCTGCCCTCAGCCTGTCCAGGTCCAGGACGGCCTCGATCGACTCCATGGTCGAGGAGAGGGACTTCAGCTCTTCGGATACATCGACGACTGCCACGCATCCAGCGTAACGGCTCCGTCCACCGGCTTTCGCCGGGCCGGCGCGGTGTCCGTGGCCGTCACGCGCCCGGCCTCAGGGCGAGGCCGGTGCCGAGTTCCGCGTGTCCTGGGGGTCGGCGCCGCCCTCGTCACCGCCCGTGGCCAGCCAGGTACCGGCGCCGATCGCGGCCACCAGGGCGACCACGCCCGCGCCCACCGCCAGCCGGCGGCGCCGGGCGGTGGCGCGGTTGCGGGCGGAGCCGGGGCGCGGGGCCCCGGAGGCGCGCGGGGCGCGGGCGGTGCCCCGGGCGCCGCCGGCCAGCTCGTCGGGGGCGGGCACGCGCATCGAGGTGTGCGTGTCGCGGTTGGAGTCCGCCGGTTTCGCTCCGGGCACCAGCGGGACCGCTCCCCGGCGCCGTACCGGCTCCCCGGCGGGCGCGGCGGACGCCGGGGGCTCCTCGGACGCGTCCTCCTGCTCGTTGTCGGGCTCGTCCACGTCCAGCGGTCCCATGCCGACCAGCATCGGCAGCAGCTCGCGCAGCCGGCCGCCCAGCTCGGAGGCGCGCAGCCGGGAGGCCGGCGCCTTGGCGAGGCACTGGACGAGCAACTGCCACAGCTCGTCCGGGATGCCCGGGAGGGGCACGACCGTCTCGGTGACGTGGCGGCGCAGCACCGCGCCGGGGTGGCCCCCGCCGAACGGCGTGAAGCCCGCGAGCAGCTCGTACAGCACCGTGGCCAGCGCGTAGATGTCCACGGCCGCGCGCGGGGGCAGGCCCTCGACGATCTCCGGGGCCAGGTAGTCGGGCGTGCCGATGATCTTCGTGGCGCGGGTGCGCCGGGGGGTGTCGATGAGCTTGGCGACCCCGAAGTCGGTCAGCAGGGCCGGGTGCGAGCCGCCGGGGCCGAGCGGGCCCTCCATGTCGAGCAGCACGTTCTCCGGCTTGACGTCGCGGTGCACGACCCCGGCGGCGTGCGCGGCGGCCAGGCCGTCGGCGACGTCGGCGGCGATGGCGACCGCCGCCTCGGGCGCCAGGCGCCGCTCCCGGTCCAGGCGGGTGCGCAGATCCGTCCCCCGGACCAGGTCCATGACCAGGGCGAGGTCGTTGCCGTCGACCACCAGGTCGCGCACGGAGACCACGTGGGGGTGGTCCAGGCCGAGCAGGGCCGTGCGCTCCTGCACGAAGCGCGAGACGAGCTCCTGGTCGGACGCCAGGTCCTCACGCAGCAGCTTGATCGCGACGGGCCCTTCGGGACCCTCGCCCAGCCACACCGTGCCGGCGCTGCCCCGCCCGAGGATCTGGTGGGCGGTGTACCGGCTGCCGATCTTCCGTGCCAAGACTGCTCCTACCGACGCGTGTTGCGCCTAAAAGTACGCGTCCGCGGAGCCGACCTTCACAGGGGAGCCGGAAATCACCCGCCGGATGTCGACAAATCTCCAGACTCGCCGCCGGATTCGGGGAAGGAGGACCTGCCGGAGGCTCAGTTGCCGGTCGAGGTGCCGCCGCCCGAGCCGCTGCCGCCGCCCAGGTCCCCGATCCAGTCGGTCACGGTGGTGAACCAGTCGCTGAGCTGCTCCCAGTAGCCCTTGCCCGTGCCGATCCAGTCCTGCAGGGGGCTCAGCTCCCAGATCAGCCAGCCGGCCACGACCAGGATGACGAGCGTGAACAGGCACCCCTTGAGGCAGCCCAGTCCGGGGATGCGCATCGGGTTGGCGCTGCGCTGCCGCGGCGGCCGGGGCTCACGCCGGGGCGGCTGGGGCTCGGGCGCGGGCGGCGGGGCGTAGCGCTGCGGCTGGGGGCGCTGAGGCTGCTGGGGCTGCTGCGGCTGCGGGGTGGCGTAGCGCTGCGGCTGTTGCTGCTGCGGGTAGCCGTAACCCGGCTGCTGGGGCGGCGGGCCCTGCGGTGCCTGGCGGGGCTGCTGCTGCGGGCGGGCGACCTGGCGCTGGGGGCGGCGGCGCAGCGGGTCCTGGTTCGGGTCGAGGTACTGGACCTGCGTCTGCTCGTTGCGGTCGCGGGCGGCGCGGAGCTGGTTCTGCCAGGGGTGCGGGTCCTCCGGGCCCCCGGGCTGCCCGCCCTGCTGTCCCGGTCCGCCCGGCTGCCCCGGGGGCACGGGCGGCATGACGGCGGTCGGGTCGGCCGCGCCGCGGTTCGGGAGCACGGCGGTGGGGTCGGCGGCGCCCGACGGGTTGCCGGTCTGCGGCAGGACGCTGGTGGCGCCGTTCGGGTCGTAGGCGCCGTTCGGGTTCTGCGGCAGGACCTGCGTCGGGTCGGCGGCGCCGGGGGCGCCGGGGACCTGCGCGGGGGCCGGGTCGGGGGCGAGGAGCACGCCGACGTTCTCCGCGGCTCCGATCTGCGCGCTGCCGGCGTGCACACCGATGCCCTCGGCGACCACGCGCAGGCCGCGGGCGAGGTTCTCGGCGCTGGGGCGCTCGTCGGGGTTCTTGCGCAGGCAGCGCTCGATGACCGTCCACAGCGGGTCGGGGACGGTGGAGGGACGGCGCGGTTCGGCGCTCAGGTGCTGGTGCAGCACCTCCAGCGCGGAGCCCCCGGCGAACGGGGGCCGGCCGGTGACCAGCTCGTACAGGAGGATGCCGGCGCCGTAGATGTCGACGGCGGAGGTCTGCGGGCGGCCCTCGGCGGACTCCGGCGCCACGTACGCGGGCGTGCCGACGAACTCGTGGGTGCGGGTCAGGCCGGGCGAGTCGGCGAGGCGGGCGATGCCGAAGTCGGTGAGCATCGGGTGCATCTCGCCGCCGGTCTGCTTCAGCAGCACGTTGGCCGGCTTCAGGTCGCGGTGGACGACTCCGTCGTCGTGGCTGGCGGCGAGGGCGTCGGCGATCTGGGCCGTGAGCAGGGCCGCGGCGACCGGGGTGAACGGCCCGTTCTCGCGCAGGTAGCGGTGCAGGTCGGGGCCCTCGACGAGGTCCATGACCAGCGCCAGCAGCTCACCCTCGACGACCAGGTCGCGGACCCGGACGATGTTGGGGTGGGTCAGCCGGAGCAGGACGGAGCGCTCCCGCAGGAAGCGCATCACGATGTCGGGGTCGCTCGCGAGCTCCTCCTTGAGGACCTTGATCGCGACGGTCTCGCCGGGCTGCCCGGCCACGGCCGCCTCGGCGCCCGCGGTCTCCCGCTGGCGGGCTCGCCAGACGGTGCCCGTGGCTCCGCGACCGAGGGGCTCCTCGAGGAGGTACTTGCTGCCTACCGGCCGCACGTCATGCGCTCCCTGTTGCTTGCTGGCTGTTCCGACCCACTGTAGTGCCGCGGTGCGGGCGCCGGGCTGTCGTCGCCCTTAGGGGTTTCCGCGGGGGTCCCGGGTGCGTCCCGCGCTCCGCTCGCCTTCCGCGCGCACCACCTGTTCAGGTGCGTGTTCGGGGGAAAGACGCTCGACCCGGTCCCTTGGTTGCCGGGCTCGGACGTGACCGATCTCAAGCGGACACCGCTCGATCACCGGCACGACAGCTGTCAGGCACTTTTGCGGGCAGAGCCGACCAATCAAGATCATTTGGCGGCGGGCGGCGGGCACGTTGTCAGCGGCAGGTGCGAGGATGCGTGCAGTACTGGCCGACGTGCTCGTGTGGCGGTGGGGGAAGTCCGCGGTGGGGGACCGTGGTGAACGGCTTCTGCTCCCCGGCGCGCGGGCGCCCGCGCGAAGGGACCGCTGACGGCGATGCAGATCCGGCTGACCGTCGTAGACCCGCTGGGCCCGCATGCTTCGGTGGGGGGCCGCGCCGCGAGCTGCGACGTGCTGGTCACCGCACCGGCCGGCACGGCCCTGGCCGCGATCTCCTCCGCGCTGGCCGCCGTGCTCCCCGGCGGCGAGGGCACGGGCTCCGGCCAGGTGGTGCTCTACGCCGGTGCCCAGCGGCTCGACGCCCAGCGCAGCACCCTGGGCGAGCCACCGCTCCTGGACGGCGCCGTGCTCTGCCTGGGCGCCCCGGGCGAGCCCGACCCGCACACCGAGCCGGCCGAGGTCCCGGCCCAGCTGCACGTGGTCGCCGGTCCCGACGCGGGCGGCGTGCACCTGCTGCACGGCGGCCAGGTCAGGCTCGGCCGCTCCGCGGAGGCGGACGTCGCGCTGGACGACCCCGACGTCTCCCGGATGCACTGCGCCGTGACCGTCGCCGCCGACGGCCGCGTCTCGGTCGCCGACCTCGGCTCCACCAACGGCACCACGCTGGACGGCACCCGCGTGGGCGACCGCCCGGTCCGCTTCACGCCGGGGGCCCTCCTGCGGGTCGGCGAGTCGGCTCTGCGGCTCGTGCCGGTGCCCCCGGCGCGGGTGCCCACGACCTCCGACGGCGAGGGGCACGTGCGGCTGCCGGCCGCCCGGACGTCCGCTTCCCCCGGCGGGGACGACGTGGTGCACGCACGCGTGGCGGACGCGGTGGAGGGGCACGCCGGGGCGGACGGCTCCCCGCACCCGGGCGGTCCGGCGGGCTCCGCCCGCACGGGCGGGGGGACGCGCGCCGGTGCCGCGTACGGGACGGGCAGGCCCCCCGCGGCCGGACCGGCGGGCGGTCCCCCGCCCCCGGCCGGCGCGGCGAACGATCCGCTTCGCCCGTCCGGCGCGCCGGACGGCCCCGGACCCGGGACCGGTCGCGAGCGCCCGCCCGGTGCCGACGGCCCGACCCGCCACGCCTACGGCACGACGGGGTACGGCACCGCTCCGGGCGCCGGCGCGAGGCCGGCCGAGTCGCCCCAGGTGCCCGGCCAGGGAGGCGCGCCCCGCATCGAGAGCCATGGGACCGGCCCCGCGGCAGGGGCGCCGCGCCCGTACCCGGCCGCGGGCGACACGCACGGCGGTGGGGCCGCCCCGGACACCTTCGCGGCCGGGGCCGTCGGTCCGGCCGCCTTCGGTGAGAGCGCCGGGCCCGGGGACTCCCCCCACCAGGACGGCGGCGCCGGACGCAGGGGCACGCCGCCGCGGGGCACCGAGGTCCCGCAGAGCGCGCGCCGGCGCGGTGGCCTCGGCGCCTGGGCACGGCGGCTGGCCGGCGGACGCGGCGACACGCAGGACGCCCCCGGACCCGACGCGCCCGCCGACGCCCTCGACGAGGGGGCGGCCCTGCCGGCGCCGACGGCCCCGGCAGGCCCCTCCCGCGCGCCGGAGACCTGGCCGGACCCCGCCTCGCTGCTGCTGACGGCGCTCGGACCGGGGCCCCGCCTGTGGGAACGCGGCCCGGGCCACCCGGAGGCGCTCACCGTGCGGCTCGGTACGGCCGACCGGGTGGCGCCCGGTGGCGACGCGCCGCTGCCCGCCGTCCCGGTGACCGCCGGGCTGCGCGAGGTCGGGGCGCTCGGGCTCGCCGGTCCGCGCGCGCGGCTCGCCGGGCTGGCCCGCTCGGTGCTGGCCCAGCTCGCCGCGCTGCACTCCGCCGACGTCCTGGAGATCGTCCTGATCACCGCGGACCGCTCCCGTCCGCTCGCGGAGCGGGCCGCCGAGTGGGCCTGGCTGGGCTGGCTGCCACAGCTGCGCCCGGGACACGGCCAGGACTGCCGCCTGCTGCTCGCCTACGACCGGGAGCAGGCCGCGGCCCGCGCCGGTGAGCTCCTGCGCCGCCTGGAGGACCACGTGGCGGACGTCCGCTCCGGCGTACGGCCGCCGGTCCCCGCCGGCCCGATCCCGGCCCAGCCGACGGCCCTCGCGCAGGATCGGCGGCCCGGCCCGGCACCGGCGGCGGGCACCGCCCGGCAGCCCTCGTGGGCGCGGGCCGACGACGGCTCCGACCCGGCCGGCGGCTTCCCGGGCCCGTACACGGTGGTCGTCGTGGACGGGGACCCCGGCGGCGCGGACGTGCGCGAGACGATGACGCGGCTGGCCCTGGAGGGGCCGCGGGCGGGCATCCACGTGGTGTGTCTCGCCGAGACGGCCGCCGCCTCCCCGACCTCGCCGGTGACGGAGACGTACGAGGCGGCCTGCGCGGCGTCGCCGGTGTTCCGGCAGTGCGGTGCCGTGGGGCTGCTCAGCGGGGACGTGGCGACGGCCCTGCGGCTGCTGCGCGTGGCGCGCACCAGCGCCTCCCCCGGCACCCCCGGCACCCCGGGCGCCCCCGGCATCCCCGGCACCCCGGAGACCGCGTCCGCCCCCGCCGGCCCGGTCGGGCACGGCACCCTCGGCACGGTGGACGCCGTCTCCCTCGCCTGGGCCGAGCGGTTCGCCCGCGCCCTGGCACCGCTGCGCACCGACGGCCCGGTCGGCGAGCGGCACACGCGCGTGTCCGCACCGCTGCCCCAGGCGGCCCGGCTGCTCGACGAGTTGGGCCTCGCCCGCGCCACCCCGGCCTCCCTGATGGCCCGTTGGGCGGACGCGGCCGACGACCCACAGGCCCTCGGCGGACGCGCGCACGCCGTGCTCGGCGCCGGACCGCGCGGCCCGGTCACGGCCGACCTCGGCGCCGAGGGGCCGCACCTGCTGATCGAGGGCCCGCCGGGAAGCGGCCGCACCGAGCTGCTGCGGGCGCTCGTCGCCTCCCTCGCCTCCGCCGAACGCCCCGACCGCCTCGGCGTGGTCCTGGTGGACGGCCGCGACAGTGTGGGCGCGGGCGGCGGACACGGCGAGGGGCTGCGGGTCTGCACGGACGTACCGCACGTCACCACCCACCTCACCGCCAACGACCCGGTCCGGATGCGGGAGTTCGCGCAGTCCCTGAGCGCGGAGCTGAAGCGGCGCGCCGAGCTGCTCGGTCGGTCGCACTTCGCCGAGTGGCACACCGGGCGCGAGGTGTCCGGCCGGCTGGTCGCCCAGCGCGCACCCGCGGACGGGCCCGGGCCGCTGTCGGGGGCCGGGGACGTCGAGTCCCCACCCAGTTCCACGCTGCGGCTGCGGCCGGGTGCGGCCCGGCGCCGAGCGGAGGCCGTCCCACCGCTCCCCCGCCTCGTCGTGGTCGTGGACGATCTCGACGCACTCGTCACTCCCCCGCTCGGCTCGCCCGGGCGGCCTGCGGCGGGGTCGGTCATGCGGGCGCTGGAGGCCGTCGCGCGCGAGGGCGAGCGGCTCGGCGTGCATCTGGTGGCCGCCACCACGCCCGGAGGCCGCACCGCCCAGACGGAACCGTCGTTGCGCGCCACACTGCGGGTCACGCTGGACGCGCCGGTGCCGGGCCCGGACGAACCGGCGCCGGGACGGGGGCGGTTGGCCCGCCCGGACGGCCAGGTCGTGGTGTTCCAGGGCGGCCGGGTCACGGGACGCATCCCGCGGACCGCGACCCTGCGGCCCACGGTGGTCCCTCTGGAGTGGCATCGCATGGGCGACCCGCCCGCCCGGCGCCCCGTCCGGGAGCTGGGCAACGGGCCGACCGACCTGGCCCTGCTCGCCAGCGCGCTGGAGCGGGCGGCGCGGGAGGTGGCCGCGGCGGAGGTGCCGTCGCTGCTGTGACCCCGTGCCGCCGGCCGGCCCGCCGAAGGCACCTCCAGGCGGCCCCGAGGCGGGCTTGGGGGACGAGGCCGATCCGTCGCGGACGGCGGTGCGCGGCCGGGGCTCCTCGGCGGTGCCCGGTGCCCGGTGCCTGGTCACGACGCGGTCACGATCTTCCGCTCGACGGCGGAGGCGCTCTTGCCGCCCTCACCCCCCTGGCGTACACCAGAGCGCACGGGACAGCGCCGAACGTTCGACGAGGACGAAGAACGGGGCAGTGATGCGCAGCAGCACCATCCGGACACGCAGGACCGTCAAGGGCACGAGCAGAGCCGCGAAGAGGACCACCCGGGCCGCCGCCGCCCTCGCCGCGGGAGCCCTCGCGCTCTCGCTCACCGCGTGCGGCGGCGACGACGACAAGGACGGCGACGAGAACGCCGGTCAGGGGGGCGGCAAGGAGACGGCCGCCACCGTCACCCTGCCGAAGCTGGACGGCGAGAGCCTGGAGGTCGCCGCCGTCTGGACCGGCGCCGAGCAGGAGAACTTCAAGAAGGTCCTCGCCGAGTTCGAGAAGCGCACCGGCGCCAAGGTGACGTTCGTTCCGGCCCAGGACCCGATCATCAACTTCCTCGGCTCCAAGATCGCGGGTGGCGCGCCGCCGGACGTGGCGATGCTCCCGCAGCCGGGAGCCATCAAGCAGGCCGTCGACAAGGGCTGGGCCAAGCCGCTGGGCGCGGAGGCCGCCAAGGAGCTGGCGGAGAACTACTCGCCGGGCTGGCAGGAGATCGGCAAGGTCGGCGGCAAGCAGTACGGCGTCTACTACAAGGCCGCCAACAAGTCCCTGATCTGGTACAACGCGCAGGTCTTCGAGAACGCGGGCGCGGCCGAGCCCAAGACCTGGGACGAGTTGCTCACCGCCGCCCAGACGATCTACGACTCCGGCGTCACGCCGTTCTCCGTCGGCGGCGCGGACGGCTGGACCCTCACCGACTGGTTCGAGAACGTCTACCTCTCGCAGGCCGGCCCGGAGAAGTACGACCAGTTGGCCCGGCACGAGATCAAGTGGACCGACCCGTCGGTGAAGGAGGCGCTGACCACCCTCGCCGAGATCTGGGGCAAGAAGGACTACGTGGCCGGCGGCGCGTCCGGCGCGTTGCAGACCGAGTTCCCGGCCTCGGTGACGCAGACCTTCACCGGTGGCGACCAGCCGAAGGCGGGCATGGTCTACGAGGGCGACTTCGTCCAGGTCAACATCGGCGAGACGGACGCGAAGGTCGGCACGGACGCGAAGGTGTTCCCGTTCCCGTCGGTCGGCGGCACCGCGCCGGTGGTGTCCGGCGGCGACGCGGCCGTGGTCCTGGAGGACTCGAAGGCGGCGCAGGCCCTGGCCACCTGGCTGGCCTCGCCGGACGCGGCGACGATCCAGGCGAAGCTCGGCGGCTACCTCTCGCCGAACAAGAACGTGGAGGCGTCGGCGTACCCGAACGACGTGCAGAAGAAGATCGCCGAGGCGCTCGTCGCGGCCGGTGACGACTTCCGCTTCGACATGTCGGACCAGGCCCCGCAGGCCTTCGGCGGTACGCCCGGCAAGGGCGAGTGGAAGGCGCTCCAGGACTTCCTGAAGAACCCGAAGGACGTCGCGGGCACCCAGGAGCGGCTGGAGGCGGACGCGGCCGCCGCCTACGGGGACTGACGCGATGACGTCGGTCACGGCGGCAGGGTCCTCTCCGGGCCCCGCCGCCCCCAAGTCGCGCAAGAGCGTGACCGGCACCCGCAGGACCGTGGCGGTGCTGTTCCTGCTGCCCGCCCTGGTGCTGCTCGGCGCGCTCGTGGTCTACCCGATCGGGTACTCGCTGATCCGCAGCTTCTACGACCAGTCCGGCGACTCCTTCGCCGGATTCGACAACTACCAGGCGCTGTTCACCGACGACGGCATCCGCACGGCCCTCAAGAACAACATCATCTGGGTGGTGTTCGCGCCGACGGTCGCCACCGCGCTCGGCCTGATCTTCGCGGTGCTGACCGAACGGGTGCGCTGGGGCACGGCGTTCAAGCTGGTCGTCTTCATGCCGATGGCGATCTCGATGCTGGCCGCCGGCATCATCTTCCGCCTGGTGTACGACCAGGACCCGGACAAGGGCGTCGCCAACGCGGTGTGGGTCGGGGTGCACGACACCTTCGCCGAGTCGTCCGCGTTCCCGAAGGCGCACCCGGGCCGCCAGTCGCCGCTGGAGCCGGCGGGCGGGGGCGCCTTCGTCACCAGGGAGCCGGTGAGGGCGGGCGAGGCCGTCGTCCTGCCCCTCGTCGGCGTCGCCCCCGACCTGATGCCGGACGGCGCGAAGAAGGCCGCACCCGGCCGGCCGGAGGACGGGAAGATCACCGGCACCACCTGGCAGGACTTCACCCGCGGCAAGGGCGTCGGGAAGCTCAACGGCGTCGACGCGGCCGAACTGGGCTACGCCGGCATGAAGATCGAGGCGGTGAAGGACGGCGAGGTCGTCGCCTCGACCACGGCGGCCGGCGACGGCACCTTCTCGCTGCCGGCGGCTGCCGACGGGGCGCAGCTCAGGCTGCCCGCCGACAACTTCAAGGAGCCCTACAACGGCCTGAACTGGCTGGGCCCCTCGCTCGTCACGCCGGCCATCATCGGGTCGTACGTGTGGATGTGGGCGGGCTTCGCGATGGTGCTGATCGCGGCGGGGCTGGCCGGGGTCCCGCGGGAGCTGCTGGAGGCCGCCCGGGTCGACGGGGCCACCGAGTGGCAGGTCTTCAGACGGGTCACGGTGCCGCTCCTGGCGCCGGTGCTCGCGGTCGTGGCCGTCACCTTGATGATCAACGTGCTGAAGGTCTTCGACCTCGTCTTCATCATCGCCCCCGGCTCCTCCCAGGACGACGCGAACGTGCTCGCCCTGGAGCTGTACCGCAAGGGCTTCGCCTCCGACCAGCCGGGCATCGCCAGCGCCATCGCGGTGTTCCTGCTGCTCCTGGTGATCCCGGTGATGTGGTTCAACGTACGGCGGCTGAGGCGGGAGGTGCGGCGATGACCACGGACGCGGGCTCCCTCACGAGGACGGCACCGGCGTCGCCCGAAACCGCCCGCGAGGCGAAGCGGTCGCTCGGGTCGCGGCTCGCCGAGGGCGTCAGCGGCGGTCTGGTCCGGGTGTTCCTGATCGTGGTGGGCCTGTTCTGGCTGGTCCCGACGATCGGTCTGCTGCTGTCCTCGCTGCGCACGCCCCGGGACATGGCGGCGAGCGGCTGGTGGGAGGTCTTCACCAAGCCCTCCCAGCTCACCTTCCAGAGCTACGAGGAGCTGCTGAAGAACGGCGACATCACCTCCTCCCTGTTCAACACGGTGCTGATCACGGTCCCGGCGACGGTGCTGGTCGTGGTCATCGGCTCGCTGGCGGGCTACGCGTTCGCGTGGATGGAGTTCCCGGGCCGCGACTGGTGGTTCCTGGCCGTGGTCGGGCTGCTGGTCGTCCCCGTGCAGGTCGCGCTGATCCCGATCGCCGAACTCTTCGGGAAGATCGGCCTGTTCGGGTCGATCGTCGGCGTGATCCTCTTCCACGTCGGCTTCGGTCTGCCGTTCGCGGTGTTCCTGCTGCGGAACTTCTTCGCGGAGATCCCCAGGGAGCTGCTGGAGGCCGCCCGGCTCGACGGCGCGGGTGAGCTGCGGCTGTTCGTCCGGGTGGTGATGCCGCTCGGCGGGCCCGCGATCGCGAGCCTCGGCATCTTCCAGTTCCTGTGGGTGTGGAACGACATGCTGGTCGCGCTGATCTTCTCGGACTCCGGGAACCAGCCGATCACGGTCGCCCTGCAGACGCAGGTACGGCAGTTCGGCAACAACATCGACGTCCTGGCGCCGGGAGCGTTCATCTCCATGGTGATCCCGCTGGCCGTGTTCTTCGCGTTCCAGCGGCAGTTCGTCTCCGGCGTGATGGCGGGCGCCGTCAAGTAGGGGTCGGCACACCACTCTTGAGGGGGCGGACCGGTCACCGGTCCGCCCTCTCCTTCGTACGGGTCATGGCTCGGCGCACGGGTCCCCCGAATGCCGCAGGGACCGTAACCAAGTCACTCCATCGGCCGTTCCCGGGCAGAACGCCCGCGCCGACCCCGCCGACCCATGGATGTCCCGTGCCCCGGTTCAGTGTCATCGTCCCCGCGTACCAGGTTCAGGCGTATCTGCACGAGTGCCTGGAATCGGTGCTCACGCAGTCGTACCCGGACCTCGAGGTGATCGCGGTCGACGACTGCTCGCCGGACGCCTGCGGCGCGATCGCCGACGAGTTCGCGGCCCGCGACCCGCGCGTCCGCGTCGTACACCTGCCCGAGAACCAGGGCCTCGGTCCCGCCCGGAACGCCGGGATGGAGCGGGCGACCGGTGACTACCTGGTCTTCCTCGACGGCGACGACACCCTGACCCCGGACGCGCTCAGGGCGATCGCGGACCGGATCAAGGAGACCGGCGAGCCGGACGTCCTGGTCTACGACTACGCGCGGACGCACTGGTCGGGCGAGGCGGTCCGCAACCAGGCCGCCGCGCACCTCACCGAGCGGGGCCCGGCGCCCTTCCGGCTCGCCGACCGGCCGGGGCTGCTGAAGCTGCTGATGGTGGCCTGGAACAAGGCGGTGCGCCGCGAGTTCGCCGAGCGCGAGGGCTTCACCTTCCCGCCGGGCTACTACGAGGACACCCCCTGGACGTACCCGGTCCTGATGACGGCGGAGTCCCTCGCCACCCTGGACCGGGTCTGCGTCCACTACCGGCAGCGCCGGCGCGGCAGCATCCTGGGCACGCCGAGCGAGCGGCACCTCGACGTCTTCGCGCAGTACGACCGCGTCTTCGCGTTCCTGGAGTCGCACCCGGAGCCGGCCCGCTGGCGGCCGGTGCTCTACCGCCGCATGGCCGACCACCTGACGACGGTGTTCACCCGCCCCGACCGCCTCCCGCGCTCCCTGCGCGCCGAGTTCCTGCGCCGGGCCCGCGTCCACTGCCGCCGCTACCGGGTCCCCGGCGCCCCCGCCCCGCTGCCCGTGCGGCTGCGCCACGCCCTGCTCCGGCTCGGCCTGCGCCGCACCTACGAGACCCTGCGGCTGGCGTCGGCCCTGCGCCGCCGGACGGTGAAGGTGACGGCCAAGCTGCTGCGCGCCGCGCGGGCCCTCGCCCTGCGCCTGCACTACCGCGTCCAGCGCCGTCTCCCCCTGCGCGCCGACCGCGCCGTCTTCGCGGCCCACGGAGACCTGGGGCACGGCTGCAATCCGGGCGCGCTGGAGGAGGCCTTCCGCGACTTCGCGCCGCACGTGCGCACGGCCTGGGCCGCCGCCCCCGCGCACCACCACACCGTGCCGCCCGGCCCGCGCCGCCTGACCCCCGGCACGGCCGCCTACTGGACGGCGCTGGCCCGCTCCCGGTACGTGGTCCACAACACGGGCTTCGACGCCGGCATGGTCAAGCGGAAGGGGCAGGTCCTGATCCAGACGCAGGCCGGGACGCCCCTCAAGCACATGGGCCTGGACCTCCAGGAACGCCCGGCGGCGGCGAGGGGCACCGACTTCGCCCGGCTGCTGCGCGACGTCGACTCCTGGGACTACGTCGTCTCCGCCAACCGCCACTCCACGCTGACCTGGGAACGCGTCCACCCCGGCGACTACACCACGCTGGAGTACGGCCAGCCCCGCACCGACGCCCTCCAGCGGGCGACGGCCGCGGACGTGGCCCGGCTGCGGGAGAGCCTCGGCATCCCCGACGGCACGGTCGCGATCCTGTACGCGCCGACCCACCGCGACTACCGGCGCACCCAGCGCGCCGCCCTGGACCTGGAGCGCGTCCTCACCCGTCTCGGGCCCCGTTTCATGGTGCTGGCCCGCGCCCACCCGCGCACCGGCGGCCCGCTCGTCGAGTCCCAGGGACGCGTCCTCGACGTCAGCGACCACCCGAGCGTGGAGTCGCTCTGCCTGGCCTCGGACGCACTCGTCACCGACTACTCGGCACTGATGTTCGACTACGCGGGTCTGGACCGGCCGATCGTGATCCACGCCGACGAGCCGGAGGCCTACGAGGCGGCCCGCGGCACCTACTTCGACCTGCGGGAGCTGCCGCCGGGCGCGATCGCCCGGGACGAGGACGAACTGATCGACATCTTCGCCGACGGCCACTGGTGCGGATCATGGTCCGCGCAGCTCAGGGCCGCTTTCCGGGAGCGGTTCTGCCCCTGGGACGACGGCCGCGCCGCCGAACGCGTCGTACGCCGGGTGGTGCTCGGTGAGACGGACCTGCCGCCCGTCGTGCCGCCTGCCGCGCGCAGGCCCGCGCCCTCCGCCGCCGCGGCCCTCGCCCGCCCCCCGCTGGCCACCGTGCCGCAACCCGCCGGGCCCCGCACCGTCACCGACAGCCTCTGACCGCCGTTTGTCCACTGGGAGTTCGCATGCCCCGCAGCTCGAAGCGGCCCACTCCGACCCGGCCGTCCACCTTGCGGCCGACGGGACGGCCGGGCCGCCGCACGGCGTGAGGGGCGGGGCTCCCGTCGGACCAGGACAACGAGAGAAAGAGCAGTATGCCCCGCTTCAGCATCATCGTCCCGTCCCATGGGGTCGCGGGGCGGCTGTCCCAGGCGCTGGATTCGGTCCTCGCCCAGTCCTTCGGCGACTTCGAGCTGATCCCGGTGCACGACGCCCCGGACCGCGCCGCGGCGGACGTCGTGGAGGAGCGCGCCGAGCGGGACTCCCGGGTGGCGCCCGTGCACTCGCCGCCGGAGGCCGGGCTGGCCGGGGCGCGCAACACCGGGATGCGGGCGGCGACCGGCGCGTACCTGCTGTTCCTCGACGGGGACGACGTCCTCGCCCCGGGCGCGCTGGCGGCGCTGGACGCGCGGCTGGCGGACACCGGCGGCGTCGACGTGCTGTACTTCGAGCACGAGCGGGTGCCCTGGTGGGAGGGTGAGCCGGCCAACCCGGCCGCCCCGCTGCTGGCGAGGACCCCGGACGGCGCCTTCACCCCCGACCGCGCCCCGCACCTCACCGGCGTGCGGCTGCCCGCCTGGAGCGCCGTCTACCGCCGCACCTTCCTCGCCGAGCGGCGACTGGCCTTCCCCGAGGGGCACTTCACGGACGTCGGCTTCGGCGCGCTGGTCACGGCGCGCGCCGAACGCGTCACGGTGCTGCGCTCCGTGGTCGTACGGCATCTGGTGCGACGCCAGGGCAGTCGGCTGAACCTGCCCGGCGAGCACCACGCGGACCTCCTCGACCAGGCCGAACTGGCGCTCGCGCACGCCGACGAGCGAGGGCTGCCGGTCGAGCGGCGCGGGCCGCTGTTCGAGCAGCTCTTCGCCGCGATCCTGAAGACGGCCACCCATCCCAGGCGCCTGACGCGCCGGGGCCGCCGTGCCTTCTTCCGCCGCGCGAGCCGCCTCTACCGGCGCCACCGTCCCGCCGGTTTCCGGCCGCCGGGCGGCCGGCTCGGGGTCCAGCACCGGCTGCTGGCGTCCGGGTCGTACAGCGGGTTCCGCGCGCTGCGCGCCGCCAACCGCGCCGCCACCGGTGTCCTGCTGCGGCTGCCGCGCCCGCACGGGCTGCGCACCCGGCTGCGCTACCGCCGCGCCCTGCGCCGCCCGCTCGACCCGAACCTCGTCGTGTACTGCGCCTACTGGGGCCGCGGCTACGCCTGCAACCCGGCCGCCATCCACGCCAAGGCCCGCGAACTCGCCCCGCACCTGCGCGCGGTGTTCCTGGTCGAGGCGGACCAGGCGCACACGGTCCCCGGGGACGTCGACCACGCCGTCATCGGCAGCCGGCGCTACTGGGACGTGCTGGCCCGTGCCAAGTTCCTGGTCAACAACGCCAACTTCGCCGAGGGCGTCGTCAAGCGCCCCGGCAGCGTGCACGTGCAGACCCAGCACGGCACGCCGCTGAAGACGATGGGCGTCGACCAGTCGACGTACCCCGTGGTGGCGGCGGCCAGCGGCAGCTTCACCAAGCTGCTGGGCCGGGTGGACCGCTGGGACTACAACCTCTCCGCCAACCGCCACTCCACCCAGATGTGGGAGCGCGCCTTCCCCGGCTCGTACGAGCAACTGGAGTACGGCTACCCGCGCAACGACGTCTACTGCGCGGCGACCGCCGACGACGTCGCCCGCGTCCGGCGCGAACTGGGCGTCCCGGAGGGGAAGACGGCCGTCCTGTACGCGCCCACGCACCGCGACCACGAAGCCGGGTTCGGGGCCGGCGGCCTGGATCTGGAGGCCTTCTGCGAGGCGGCCGGCGAGGACGTGGTCGTCCTGCTGCGGGCCCACTACTTCTACGACCGGGGCGGCGCCGGGAGCGGCGGCCGGATCATCGACGTGACCTCCCACCGTTCCTCCGAGGACGTGTGCCTGGCCGCCGACGCGCTGATCACCGACTACTCGTCGATCATGTTCGACTACGCCAACCTGGACCGGCCGATCGTCGTGTACGCCGACGACTGGGAGGTCTACCGGGAGACCCGCGGGGTCTACTTCGACCTGATGGCGGCGCCGCCCGGCCCGGTGGCGCGGACACCGCGGGAGCTGGCCCGGATCTTCGGCGACGGCTCGTACGCGGGCCCCGAGTCGGCGGCGCTGCGGGCCGCCTTCCGCGAGCGGTTCTGCGAGTTCGACGACGGCCGGGCCGCCGAGCGCGTCGTGCGCCGGGTGCTGCTCGGCGAGCCGCCCGAGGCGCTCCCGCCCGTGACCCCGCTCGCGGAGCGCGTCCCGGCCCCCGCCGCCGCCACCCTCGTAAGGAGCTGATCCCGCAGTGCCCCGCTTCAGCGTCATCCTCCCCTGCTTCAAGGTGCAGGGCTTCCTGCGCGAGTGCCTCGACTCGGTCCTGGACCAGTCCTACCGGGACATCGAGGTCGTCGCCGTCGACGACTGCTCGCCGGACGGCAGCGGCGCCATCCTC
Organism: Streptomyces ambofaciens ATCC 23877; assembly: GCF_001267885.1. Classification (NCBI taxonomy): domain Bacteria; kingdom Bacillati; phylum Actinomycetota; class Actinomycetes; order Kitasatosporales; family Streptomycetaceae; genus Streptomyces; species Streptomyces ambofaciens. The sequence continues at coordinate 3,195,975 of NZ_CP012382.1, forward strand.
GACGAGTACGCGGCCCGCGACGACCGGGTGCGCGTGCTGCACCTGGAGGAGAACGTGGGCCTCGGCCGGGCCCGCAACGCCGGGCTCCCGCACGCCACCGGCGACTACCTCCTCTTCCTCGACAGCGACGACACCCTCACCCCGGGCGCCCTGCGCGCGATGGCCGACCGGCTCGCGGAGACCGACGACCCCGACGTCCTCGTCTTCGACTACGCGCGCACCTACTGGTGGGGCGGCACCCGCCGCAACGCGCTGGCCCGGGTCCTGGCGGAGGCCGGGGACGGCACCTTCACCGCCGCCGGGCACCCCGAGATCCTCGACCTGCTGATGGTGGTGTGGAACAAGGCCTACCGGCGCGACTTCGTGGAACGGGAGGGCTTCACCTTCCCGCCGGGCTACTACGAGGACACGCCCTGGACGTTCCCGGTCATGTTCAGCGCCGGGCGGATCGCCGCGCTGGACCGGATCTGTCTGAACTACCGCCAGCGCCGCCAGGGCAACATCCTGTCCACCACCAGCCGCAAGCACTTCGACGTCCACGCGCAGTACGAGCGGGTGTTCGCCTTCCTCGACGCCCGTCCGGAACTGGCCCGGTGGCGGCCGTTCCTGCACACCAAGATGGGCGAGCACTGCCTGGACATCCTGAGCAAGCCGGACCGGCTGCCGCCGTCGGACAAGGCCGAGTTCTTCCGCCGCACCGCCGAGATGTTCCGCGCGTACCGGCCCGAGGGCGCCGAGGTCCCCGCCGAGCTGCGCGTGCTGGAGGGCGGGTACACGACGTACCGCCTGCGGCGCCGGTCCGGGCGGGCGGGCCGGGAGCTGGAGCGGCGGGCGCGGCAGGCGCGCGACGTGGTCGCCGCACGCGCGGGGCGGGCCCGCAGCGCGGTGCACACGCGCCGCCCGCTGGACCCGGACCTCGCCGTGTACTCGGCGTTCTCGCACCGGGGTGTGCTGGGGGACCCGGCGGCGGTCCATCGCAAGGCCCGCGAGCTCGCCCCGCACCTGCGCGGGGTGTGGGTGGTGCGCGACGAGGAGGACGTGCCGCTGCTCCCGCCGGACACGGAGCACGTGATCCTCGGCAGCCCGGCCTACCGCCGGGTGACCGAGCGGGCGACGTTCTTCGTCAACAACGTCAACTGGCCCGGTGCGGTGGCCAAGCGCCCCGGCAGCGTCCACATCCACACCCACCAGGGCACACCGCTGAAGTACATGGGCGTCGATCTGCTGGGCCGGCCCGGCGCCCGGCACGGCCTGGACGTGCCGCAGATGCTGCGCCGGGCCGACCGCTGGGACCACAGCCTGGTCGCGGGCCGGTACGCGGAGCGGGTGTGGGAGCGGGCGTACCCGTGCCACTTCGCGTCCGCGCGCACCGGCAGCCCCCGCAACGACGTCCTGGTGAACGCGGGCCCCGAGGACGGCCTCCGGGTCCGTGAGCGGCTCGGCGTCCCCGAGGGGCACACCGTCGTGCTGTACGCGCCGACCCGCCGCGAGTACCGGCGGGGCGGGCACGTCGACCGGATCGACCTGGCCCGTCTCGCCGCCGACCTCGGCGACGGGCACACCCTGGTGGTGCGGCTGCACCCGTCCCTCGCCACCGGGCCGGCGCGCGGCATGGGCCTGTCGGAGCTGCACCGGCGGGGCGTCCTGGTCGACGCGACGGACGCACCGCACGTGGAGGAGCTGATGCTCGCCTCCGACCTGCTGATCACCGACTACTCCGCCCTGATGTTCGACTACGTCCTCCTGGACCGGCCGGTCGTGGTCCACGCCGACGACTGGCCGGCCTACACGGCGAGCCGCGGCGCCTACTTCGACATCACCGCCGAGGCACCGGGCCACGTCTCGCGTTCCTACCGGGAGCTGGCGTGGCTGCTGGACTCCGGGGCGTGGCGGGACGAGGAGGCGGCACGGCTGAGGTCCGCGTTCCGGGCCCGGTTCTGCGAGTACGAGGACGGCAGGGCCGCCGAGCGGGTCGTGCGGACGCTGATGCTGGGCGAGCGGATGCCCGAGCCGGAGCCCCTGGCCGTCCCCGGGGCCCGGTCCCTCCCGGCCCACCACGACCTGCTGGCCTCCTCGTGAGGCCGCGCGGCTGGGTGCTGGTCGTGGCGGCGGTGTTCGCCGTGCTCCAGCTCGCGAACATCACCGGCCGGGACACTCCCGACACCAAGAACTACCTGGCGTACGCCCTGAGTCTCAGCGGGGAGAGCAAGCGCGGGGTGGCGGCGGCCACCATCGACTACGTGTGCGCGAGCCAGGCCTCGGCGGCCCGCCGCGACCAGAGCGTGCACGTGGTCCGCTTCCACCGCCCCGACCCCACCGCCCGGGTCACGGCCGAGTGCCGGCAGCGCCAGTGGCGGCAGGTGGAGCCCCGGCTGGCGGCCGGGCAGACCGGTGGGCACACGGTGCCGTACATGGAGGAACGCTTCATGCGGATCTTCGAGGCGCGGCCCGGCTATCCGGCGTTCCTGGTGCCGTTCGTCATGGCCTTCGGGGTGACGTGGGGGCTGTGGGCGGCGGGTGTCGTCCTCGCGTGCGCGGGCGGCGTCCTCGTCTTCCTGATCCTGCGCACCCTGTCGGTTCCGGTGCCGCTCGCGCTGACCGGACAGGCGCTGTACTACGTGCTGCCGAGCGGCACGACGGCCATGCGCCCGATGACCGAGGGGCTGCTGATGGCGCTGACCCTGGCGGCGGTGTGGGGCTGTGCGCTGGTGCTGCGGGCCGGGCGCGGGCGGGCCGGGCTCCTGCTGGTCGCCGGGTCGCTGCTCGCGCTGTTCGCCGTCAAGCACTCCCAGGCGCTGTTCCTCGGGCTGTGCCTGGCGGCGGCGGGTGCGCTGGTGGCCCTGCGGCGGTACCGGCGGGGCCGGCCGCCCGGCCGGGACGTGCTCGCGATCGCGGTGACCGGCCTGTGCGGAGCGGTCCTGACCGTGGTGCTGGCGCGGCTGCTGCACTACCCGTCCGAGTCCGACAGCCTCCAGGACCTGCTCACCGGCCACTTCGCCCGGCCCGACCGGGAGGACCCGTGGCCGGAGTTCTGGCAGTTGCAGGGCAACTTCTGGGTGGAGTGGCTGCGCCGTCAGGCGGGGGAGCCGCTGTTCGCGGCGGCCCTGGGGGCGGGTGCGTGGGGCGCGCTGCGGCGCGGCGGCGCGGTCGGCGTCTTCCTGGTCGCGGCGGCGTTCACCGGGATCCTCACCCAGGCCGCGCACCCGGACATCGACATCTGGGGCGGGCGGCTGATCGTGCTGGCGTGGCTGCTGCCGGTGGTGGGGGTGCCGATGCTGCTGGAGCCGGTGGTGCGGGGGCGGGTGGCGCTGCCGGCGCAGGGGCACGCCGACCGGGCCCGCGCGACCAACTGAGGGTCACTCGATGAGGTGACTTGGGTTCGTGTCATTGACCCTGGCGGGAACATACGGCAAATGCCCCGAATGTCCCACCTGTCACCTCTTCCGTGAGCGCCGGCGTCCTCGTCCGGCGGCCCGTGCGCGGCGCGACGGCGTTGCGCGGTGGCCGCGCCTGGCGTCCCACCCCGTACCAGGCCGCCGGTTTCCTGTTCTTCCTGCTGATGTCGCTGGCCTACTGGGCGGTGCCGCTGTGCTGCGACGCCGGCCAGCACGCGGCGGTCGTCGAACGCCTCAGGGCCGATCTCCTCCACCCCCGCCATCCGATGGCCGACGTGCCCGGCGCGGGCAGCGCCTACTACTCGCCCTACGCGGTGGCGCAGGGCCTCTTCGCCCGGCTGACCGGGCTGGGCGGCTGGGAGGTGGTGCGGCTGGCCGGGCCGGTGAACCTGCTGGTCCTGCTGACCGGCCTGGGCCGCTTCGTCAGGGTGCTGTCCCCCCGGCCGTGGGCGCCGGTGCTGGCGCTGGGCGCGATGACGCTGCTGTGGGGGACCGAGCGGGCCTGGTGGAGCGGCTACCTCGGGCTGATGTCGATGACCGGCAACCTCGGCTACCCGTCGGCCTTCGCGATCGGGCTCACCTTCTGGGCCTGGGCGCTGACCGGCGTCCGGGCACGGGACGCGCGCCGGGTGCGCTACCTGGGGCCGAGCGGGCTGCGCGGCCTGCCCGGGTACGCCGGACTGGGCGTCCTCTACGGCCTGATCCTCCTCGTCCACCCGATCACCTCGGTGGCGGCGGCGCTGGGCGCGGTGGCCCTGGTGGGCGGATGGCAGCGCGGATGGCGCGGGGCGGTCGCCGGACGCTGGGCCCTGACGGGCGCCGCGGCGGTGACCTCGGCGGCGGTGTGGCCGTACTTCGACGTGTTCGCGCTGGCCGGGGACGACAGTGTGGACGGCATGCACCGGGTGCTGTACCTGGATCTGCCCGGCGAGTTCTGGCTGGCCCTGCTCGGGCTGCCGGCGCTGTGGCTGCGCGGGCGGCGCTCGGCGCGGGACCCGCTGGTGCTGATGTTCGCGCTGGACTGCGCGGTGGTGGCGTACGGCTGGTTCAGCGGCCACTACACCTACGGCCGCATCCTGGGGCTCACCCTCGTGCCGCTGCAGTTCGCCCTGGCGGTGGAGCTGGCGGCGCCCCGGCCGTGGGGGCGGTGGCGGCGGGTGCTGGGCGGGACCGCGGCCGCCGGGGCCCTGCTGGGCTTCCTCGCCGTCCATGCCGGGGCGGTGGTGCCGCGCCCGCTGGACCCGGTCGGCTTCGAGCAGCCTCCGCGCTGGCCGTCCTACGCGTGGGCGGCCCGGCACATCGGTCCCGGCGAGGTCGTGATCACCGACGGCTACTACGCCGGACACGCCATCGCCGGGTACGGGCCCAATCTCGCGGCGCCCGCCTGGCCGGACCCCTCGCTCGACGAACGGGAGCGCGGGCGGCGGGTGGCCGACGTCGAGGCGTACCTCGCGCCCGGCTCGACCCGCGCCGAGCGCGCCGCCGTCGTCCGCCGCTACGACGTCCGCTGGCTGCTGCTGACGCGCTGGCAGCCGGTACCCGAGGAGGCGGTGGTGGTGACGTGGAGCGGGCGGACGGGGGAGGTGCTGGCGCGGGTCGGGTGAGCGCCGTCGCGCCGGCGGCCCCGTGCGGCATCGGGCACCTCGCCGGCACCGGGCGCCTGGCCGGTCCTACTCGACGACGATCTCGACCGGGATGTTGCCGCGGGTGGCGTTGGAGTAGGGGCAGACCTGGTGGGCCTGCTCGACCAGCTTGCGGCCGGTCTCCTCGTCCACGCCCTCGGGCAGCTCCACCCGGAGGGTGACGGCGAGCGCGAAGCCCTCTCCCTGCTTGCCGATGCCGACCTCGGCGGTCACCGCGGCGTCGCTGACGTCGACCTTCGCCTGCCGGCCGACGAGACCGAGGGCGCTGCCGAAGCAGGCGGCGTACCCGGCGGCGAACAGCTGCTCGGGGTTGGTGCCCTTGCCGTCGCCGCCCAGCTCCGCGGGGGCGCTGAGCGCGAGGTCGAGCTTGCCGTCCGAGCTGACGGCGCGGCCGTCGCGGCCGTGGGTGGCGGTGGCGGCGGCGGTGTAGAGCGCGTCCATGGGAACCGTCCCTCTGAAGAGATCTGACGAGAAGCGTGCCGGCCGTCCGGCGTTCCGGCGGACCGACGACACCCACTAGAGCACACAATTCAATTGCGCACAACTGAATGACGCACAAGCGGCGTCCCGCTACCCTGGGACCATGACCACGCCCGCGACGGACTGGCTCCGCCTCGACCAGCAGATCTGCTTCTCGCTCAACGCCGCCTCGCGCGCCTTCAACGGCGTCTACCGCGTGGTCCTCAAGGATCTCGGGCTCACCTACCCGCAGTACCTGGTGATGCTGGTGCTGTGGGAGCACGGGGAGCTGCCGGTGAAGAAGCTCGGCGAGCGTCTGCGGCTCGACTCCGGCACGCTCTCCCCCCTGCTCAAGCGACTGGAGGCGGCGGGACTGGTCCGGCGGGAGCGCAGCGCCCGCGACGAGCGGTCGGTGGAGGTCCGGCTGACCGCCCAGGGCGTGGCGCTGCGCGAGAGGGCCGGCGAGGTACCGCGCCGGATCGCCGGGGCGACCGGCCTGGACCTCGCGGAGATCCAGGACCTGGGCGCCCGGCTGAACCGGCTCACGGCCGCCCTGGACGCGTACGGCACCGGATCGCCCGCGGCCTCGTCCTGACGGGTGACGGGTGCGGTGCCCGTCGGGTGCCGGGATGACGGATCATGGCTACCGAGGACCACTGACGAGGGGACGGCCGCACATGACCTGGCTGATCACCGGCGGCGCCGGCTACATCGGGGCGCACGTCGTACGGGCGATGACCGAGGCGGGCGAGCGGGCGGTCGTGTACGACGACCTGTCCACCGGCATCGCCGAGCGCGTGCCCGACGGCGTCCCGCTGGTCGTGGGCTCGGTCCTGGACGGCGAACGGGTGGCGCGCGCCCTCACCGACCACTCCGTCACCGGGGTCGTGCACCTCGCGGCGAAGAAGCAGGTCGGCGAGTCGGTGGAGCTGCCGCTGCACTACTACCGGGAGAACGTCGAGGGCCTGCGCGTCCTGCTGGAGGCGGTCGCGGCGGCCGGTGTCACGTCGTTCGTCTTCTCCTCCTCCGCCGCCGTGTACGGCATGCCCGACGTCGACCTCGTGACCGAGGAGACCCCGTGCCTGCCCATGTCCCCGTACGGCGAGACGAAGCTGGCGGGCGAGTGGCTGGTCCGGGCGACCGGCCGGGCGGCGGGCCTGTCCACGGCCTCGCTGCGCTACTTCAACGTGGCGGGCGCGGCGAGCCCGGAACTCGCCGACACCGGTGTCCACAACCTCGTCCCGATGGTCTTCGAGAAGCTCACGGAAGGCGCCGCCCCGCGAGTCTTCGGCGACGACTACGCGACACCGGACGGCACCTGCGTCCGCGACTACATCCACGTGGCCGACCTGGCCGACGCCCACGTCGCCGCGGCCCGCGCCCTGGCCGCCTCCCCGGGCCGCTCCCTCACCCTCAACATCGGGCGGGGCGAGGGCGTCTCCGTCCGCGAGATGATCGACCGCATCAACGGCCTCACCGGCTACGACCGGCCCCCGGCGGTCACCCCCCGCCGCCCCGGGGACCCGGCCCGCGTCGTCGCCTCGGCCGACCGCGCCGCCGTCGAGCTGGACTGGAAGGCCAAGTACGACGTCGAGGACATGATCACGTCGGCGTGGGCCGGCTGGGTGCGACTGCACCCGGGGGCCGCGCGGGACTGAAGCCGGCCGGGCCCCGTCCGTACTGAAGCCGTCCGGGCCCCGTCCGCCGCGGCGCCCGGACCCACGAGCGGACGCACCGCACGGACCGAACGGATCTCCACGCCCGGGGCGCGCCGGCGGTACGGCTCCTGGCGCAGGGCCCGGTCGAGTTCCGCCCGGTCCTCCGCGAACGGCGGCAGGGCTGAGCTCCCCGGCCGCCGGCGAAGGGGCGGTCGGCGAGGAGCCCGCCCTCGGCGTGCTCCGCACCGCACCCGCGCTCCGGACCGCACCCGCCCGCTCGGCCACCCGGACCACACCCGCCCTGCTCGACCACCGGGCCCCACCCGCCCCGCTCGACCACCGGGCCCCACCCGCCCCGAACCGCCACCGCGCCGCACCCGCCCCACCCCGCCGGGCGACCGTCCAGGCACGCCCGTCCCGCGCGGCCACCGAGGCGCCGCCCCGGGCCGTCACAGCGCCTTGAGGCCCTCCGCCGTGGCCCGGGCCAGCGCGCCCAGGTAGCCCTTCGGCAGCTTGGGGCTGCGGATGACCACCGATCGCCAGTACAGCGGGCCCGAGATCAGGTCGAGGGCAAGGTCGGTGTCGAGGGCGGGGCCGACCTCGCCGCGCTCCCCGGCAGCGGCGAGGATCCTGCTGGCGACGCCGTCCTGCCCCTCCCGCAGGGTCTTGCGCAGGGCCTCGGCGATGTCGGGATTGCGGGCGGCCTCCGCCTGGAGGTCGGGGATGATCTGCGAGGCCACCGGGTGGCGCAGCGCGCGCGAGGTCACCTCGTACAGCAGCCGCAGATCGCCCTCCAGCGACCCGGTGTCGGGCACGGGCAGGCCCTGGACGGCGAGCGCGGAGACGATGTCGAGCACCAGGTGCAGCTTGGAGCGCCAGCGCCGGTACACCGCCGTCTTGCCGACACCCGCGCGGCGCGCGATCCCCTCGATGGACATCCGCGCGTAGCCGACCGCCGCGAGTTCCTCGAAGACCGCCGCCCGGATCGCCTCCGTCACGTCCTCGCGCAGCACCGCCGCCCCGGCGGGGGCCCGGCGGCGCGGGCGCGGCTGCGGCTCGTCGGCGTTGGTCGTCATACGAGCCAAGCATAGGGGCGTCACGACGGAACGGTTGCGTTCCGACGCCGGAACGGTTGCGTTCCCTCGCCGCCACGCCCTACGCTCACGTCACGACGATACGGTCCCGTCCCGACGTAAGTGAACGCACGAGGTCACTCGGGTGAACGCCGGGCGCCACCCCCTCCCACGAGCGAAAGCAGCGGATGTGAGCCAGGTCCTCGACACACCGCCCCCGACACCGGCCCCGGCCGCGCCCCCGGGCGACCTCGACCTCGCGGCCCTCGCCGCGCGCCACGGTCTGTCCGTCAGCGGCGCCCGCCCCTCCCTGCCGCAGTACGTCCGCCAGCTGTGGGCGCGCCGGCACTTCATCGGCGCCTTCGCCACCGCCAAGCTCACCGCCCAGTACAGCCAGGCCAAGCTGGGCCAGCTCTGGCAGGTGATGACGCCCCTGCTCAACGCGGCGGTGTACTACTTCATCTTCGGCGTGCTGATGAACACCAAGCAGGGCGTGGACGACTTCGTCCCGTTCCTGGTGACCGGCGTGTTCGTGTGGACGTTCACGCAGAGCTCGATCATGGCGGGCACCAAGGCCGTCTCCGGCAACCTCGGCCTGGTGCGCGCCCTGCACTTCCCCCGGGCGGCGCTGCCGGTCTCCTTCTGCCTCCAGCAGCTCCAGCAGCTGCTGTTCTCGATGGCGGCCCTGGTCGTGATCCTGCTCGCCTTCGGCGTGCCGCCCGCCGCCTCCTGGGTGCTCGCGGTCCCCGCACTGGTGCTGCAGTTCGTGTTCAACGCGGGCGTGGCCCTGGTCATGGCCCGGGTGGGCTCCAAGATCCCGGACATGGCGCAGTTGATGCCGTTCCTGCTGCGGACCTGGATGTACGGCTCGGGCGTCATGTTCAGCATCCATCACATGACCGGCCCGGACAGCGGCCTCCCCTCGTGGATCGGGCCGCTCCTCCAGGTCAACCCGGCCGTCGTCTACATCGACCTGATGCGCTTCGCGCTGATCGACAGCTTCGGCGGCGGCATGCTGCCGGACCACGTGTGGGCGCTGGCCCTGGGCTGGGCCCTGGTCGCCGGGATCGGCGGCTTCATCTACTTCTGGAAGGCCGAGGAGACGTACGGTCGTGGCTGACAACACCGGCATCACCGAGCAGGCGGACGAGCGCGTCCCCACCGTCATCGCCGACGGCGTCGACATCGTCTACCGGGTCAACGGCACCGGCGCGGGCCGCGGCTCCGCGACCGCCGCCCTCCACCGCATCCTGCGCCGCGGGAAGGCCGAGAAGGCGTCGGGCGTGCGCCGGGTGCACGCCGTGCGGGGCGTGTCCTTCGTGGCGTACCGGGGGGAGGCGATCGGCCTGATCGGCACCAACGGCTCCGGCAAGTCGACCCTGCTCAAGGCCGTGGCCGGCCTGCTCCCGGTGGAGAACGGCCGCATCTACACGGACGGCCAGCCCTCGCTCCTGGGCGTCAACGCGGCCCTGATGAACGACCTCACCGGTGAGCGCAACGTCCACCTCGGCGGTCTGGCGATGGGCATGTCCCGCGCCCAGGTCAAGGAGCGCTACCAGGAGATCGTCGACTTCTCCGGGATCAACGACAAGGGCGACTTCATCACCCTGCCGATGCGCACGTACTCCTCCGGCATGGCGGCCCGGCTGCGCTTCTCCATCGCCGCCGCCAAGGACCACGACGTCCTCCTCGTCGACGAGGCCCTGGCCACCGGCGACCGCGCCTTCCAGAAGCGCTCCGAGGAGCGCATCCGGGAGCTGCGCCGGCACGCCGGCACGGTGTTCCTGGTCAGCCACAGCAACAAGTCCATCCGCGACACCTGCGACCGGGTGCTGTGGCTGGAGCGCGGCGAGCTGCGCATGGACGGGCCGACGGACGAGGTGCTGAAGGAGTACGAGAAGTTCACCGGCGGCCCGGACAAGGCGGCGAAGCCCAAGCCCGCGCCCAAGGCGGCAGCGAAGCCGGCGGCCGGGGCGAGGACGGCCGCCTGACCGCCCCGCCGCCGGTCCCCCTTCGCCCGGGAGGCGCACGCTCGACCGACCCTTTCGCCCGTTTGATGCCACTATGAACCGAACAGGCCGAGCAACCAGGAGTGCGTCGGGAGCGACGAAGGCGAAGGAGTCCCCGCGATGCCCGAGACCCCCGAACTCAGCGTCGTCGTCCACGGCCCCAACGTCCAGGACCACCTGCCCGCCCTCCTCGGCTCCCTGGCCGCCCAGCCGTCCGCCGGCGTCGAGGTGATCGTCGCCGCCGTCGGGGACTGGGCGCGGGAGGCGGCCGAACGGCACGAGCCCGCGTTCACCGTGCTCCCGCTGCCGGAGGGGGCCGGCGACGCCGCGGCCCGCGCGGCGGGAGCGGCGCGGGCCCGCGGCCGGTGGCTGCACTTCGTGCACGCCAAGGACGGACTGCCCGCCGGCGCCCCGCGCACGGTCGCCGAACACGCGGCGCGCCTCCCCGACACCGTGGACGTCCTGCTCTTCGACCACGTCCGCAGCACCTGGCGGACCTCCGGCCTGCCCTCCCCCGACGGCCCCCGCCTCGCCCGGGCGGGCAGCGCCGGCCTGGCCCTCGACGACCGCGCGGCGCTGCTCGGCCTGACCCCGCTGCTCGGCAACCGTGCCGTGCGCGCCGCCTTCTGGCGGGACCGCGAACGGCTCCTCACCACCGACGACGAGCCGTTCGCCGCGTACGCCGCCCTGCTGCTCGCCGACCGCGTCGCCTGTCTGCCCCACGCCGCGTACGAGGTCCGCGCGCTGCGTCCGCAGAGCCTGCCCCCCGTCCCGCCGGAGCGGCGCCACGCACTGGTCGAGCGCTACGAGAGCCTCCTCGACCTGGCCGCCGGCCGCCCGGCCGCCTACGCCGTCCTGTACGACCTGATGGTCCGCGACTGCCTGCGGACCTTCGCCCGCGCCGGGATGCCGGACGACGTCGCGCGGGAGTTCTTCCGCCGGGCCTCCCTGGCGGCCCGGCACCGCCGCCCGGACGGCCACCGGCACCCGCCCGGTCTCGAAGGCCTGCGCCGATCGCTGCTGGAGCGGGACGCCTGCGCGGAGTACCGCGCGCTCCAGGCCGCCAACCGCACGCGCCGCAGGGTGCGCTCCACGGTGCGCACCGGCAGGCGCCGGGCCGGCACGCTGCTGCGCACGGCCCAGTACCGCCGGGCGCTGGCCGACCCGGTCGATCCGCACCTCGCCGTCTTCTCCGCGTACTGGGCCCGCGGCGTGGCCTGCAACCCGGCCGCGATAGCCGCCGAGCTGGCCCGGCGCGCCCCCGGCGTCCACCCGGTGTGGGTGGTCACCGCGGCGGGCGCCGCCCTGCTGCCGCCCGGCACCGACCACGTCGTGCCCGGCACCCGCCGCTACTGGGAGGTGCTGGCGCGGGCCAAGTACCTGGTCAACAACGTCAACTTCCCGGACGCGGTCGTCAAACGCCCGGGCACCGTCCACCTCCAGACCCACCACGGCACCCCGCTCAAGCGCATGGGCCTGGACCAGATGCCGTACCCGGCCGCCGCCCGGGGCCTGGACTTCCAGGCGCTGCTGGAACGCGTCGACAGGTGGGACTTCAGCGTCTCCGCCAACAGCCACTCGACCCGCATGTGGCAGCGGGCGTACCCCTCCCGGCACGTCTCCCTCGACCACGGCTACCCGCGCAACGACGTCTACTACTCCGCCGGTGCCGCCGAGGTCCGCGCGGTCCGCGAGCGCCTGGGCATCGCGCCCGGCCGCAGGGCGGTGCTGTACGCGCCGACCCACCGCGACTACGAGGCCGGCTGGACGCCGCGCCTGGACCTCGCCGCGCTCGCCGACCAGCTCGGTGAAGAAACGATCCTGCTGGTGCGGGCCCACTACTTCTACGAGACCGCCGCCTCCCCCTCCTCCCCGCTGACCGGTCTGCGCCGCGCCGGCCGGATCATCGACGTCTCCTCCTACGACCCCGTCGAGGAGCTGTGCCTGGCGGCCGACGCGCTGGTGACGGACTACTCGTCGATCATGTTCGACTACGCCAACCTCGACCGCCCGATCGTGATCCACGCCGACGACTGGGAGACGTACCGCACGACCCGCGGCGTCTACTTCGACCTGATGGCCGAGGCCCCGGGTCCGGTCGCCCGCACCCAGCGGGAGCTGACGGACGTCCTCACCACGGACGCCTGGCGCGACGAACGCGCGGCGAAGGCGCGGACCGCCTTCCGGCGCCGGTTCTGCGAGTACGACGACGGCCGCGCCGCCGAGCGCGTCGTCCGCCGGGTCTTCCTCGGGGAGGACGAACGGACGCTGCCGCCGGTACTGCCGGTCGAGGAGCGCACCCCGGCCCCCAGCCCCGAGGAGGCGACCGCGTCATGACCACGGTCCAGAGCCCGGCCAGGAGCACGGCCGTGACCACGCCGGACGTCACCGTCACGGTCATCGTCCACAACGACGCCGAACGCCTGCCCCGCGCGGTCGCGTCCGTCCTGCGGCAGACCCACACCGACATCGAGATCGTCATCAGCGACGACCACTCGACGGACGCGACCCCCGACGTGGCGCGGGCACTGGCGGCCCTCGACCCCCGCGTCGTGTACCTCCGCCTGCCCGAGAACAGCGGCGGCTGCAGCGCGCCGCGCAACCGTGCCCTGGAGATCGCGCGGGCGCCGTACCTGATGTTCCTGGACAGCGACGACGAGCTGCCCGAGCGCGCCGTGGAGGTCCTGCTCGCCGCCCACCGCGAACGCGACCTCGACTTCGCGATGGGCGCGGTGCACCGGGTGCGCGTGGACAACGGACGCCGTACGACGTGGATGCCGCACCTGGTCGCCGAGCGCCGCACCCTCGACGGCATCGAGGCCGACCCGCGGCTGCTCTTCGAGCACCTGGCCACCAGCAAGATGTACGCCCAGGCCTTCCTCGACCGGCACGGCCTGCGCTTCCCGGAGGGCATCCACTACGAGGACCAGCTCTTCTCCGCGCAGGCGTACTGCCTGGCCAAGGCGTTCACCGTCGTCCCGGACCCGGTCTACCGCTGGTACGTCGCCCCGTACGCCGCCTCCGAGGCCGCCTCCATCTCCAACCAGCGGCACAAGCTGAGCAACGTCCGGGACCGCGTCCACGTGCAGCGCCTCATCGACGCGTTCCTGGCCGGGAGCGGACACGGGTCGCTGCGCGAGGACAAGGACTTCAAGTTCCTCAAGCACGACTTCCGGATGTACGCCGGTGACCTGCCGTACCGGGACGACGCGTGGCTGGCGTCCTTCGCGGACCTCATGACCCCGTACCTCGACACACTGGCCCCGGGCGCCTTCGCCCGTCTGCCCCGCGCCGAACGCGTCGTGCTCCAGCTGGTCCGCGACCGCCGCCTCGACGACGTCCGGGAGGCGGCGCGCGGTCTCGGCCACGAGATCGCCCCCCGCCGGACCACCACGGACGCGACGGACGGCCGCACCTACTGGGGCGGGGAGATCCCGCGCTCCGAGCCGGCCCGCCGGGAACTGGACCTGACGGAACTGGGCCTGGACACCCGTCCGTTCTTCACCGCCCTCTTCCGCCACGAGATCACGGAGATCGCCCGGGGCCCCGGCGCCTCGCTCGACCTGACGGTCCGCACCCACGATCCGGCCCTGCGCCTGCCGGTCGGCCCCCAGCGCGCCACCCTCCACCTCGCCCCCGGACGCCGCCGCCTCACGGTCGCCTTCCGCCTCTGTCCCGTCCGCCCCGGCGTCTTCGAGGGCCGCGTGCGCCTCGACCTGGCGTCGGCGCGCCTGCCCGTCCAGGGTTTCGAGGGCGTCCGCCACCCCGTGCTCCGCCTGCGCGGCCAGGGCCGGACCCATACGGGCGTGCTGCTGGCTCCGCTGTCCTTCCCGCCCCTGACCGCCCGCGTCCCGTACCACGGCGGCACGACCCCCCACCGGGTCACGGCGGAACCGGAGGGGCACGACCCGGGCCGCCTGCAGATCCGGTGGCAGCCCGTGGGCGGCACGGCGGCCGTCGTCCGGCCGGCCCTGCGCCGCCTGGCCACACCGCGGGTGAAGCGGGCGGCCCGCTTCGCCGCCGCCCTCCTCCGCTGACCCGCACCGGGGCCCGTCCGGCCCGCCGCCCCGGGCCCCGCGGGGTCGTTCCGCCGGAACGGCTCGCGCCCCCACGACGTCCGAGGCGCGGGTTCAGTCCACCACGGCGTACAGCACCTGCCCGCCCGGCCCCCGGGCCACCGCCCGCAGGTCCTCGGCCCCCCGGAGCCCCGGGCCCCGGTCCACCACCCACCGCACCCCGTACGCGCGCACGATCTCGCGCCGGGACCCCGCCCCCGTCCCCTGGGTGAAGTACGTCCGCACCGCCGCCGCCCGGGCGTTCTTGTCGCGCAGGAAGAAGTCGGGATAGCCGGGGGCCACGGTGTACGCCCCGTACGCCGGGATCTGCCGCGAGGGGAGCCGCCGGGCCATGACCACGTCCCCGTAGCCCACCCACGGCGTGATCCAGTGGTATCCCCTCCACGGCTCCGGGGACTTCTCCGCGACCGCGCCCGGCAACGCCTCCCGGTCGACCACGTACCCGAGCGTCCCCGCCTGTCCCCAGGCCCCGGCCGCCAGCGCCGCGGCCAGCACGCACGCCCACCCGGCCCGTACCGCCCGCCGCCCCGAGCCCACCACCTCCAGCGCCACCGCGACCTGCGCCGGGATCAGCGCGGCGGGCAGCACCCGGCCCCACGACCAGTGCCCGCTCACCCCGCCCGCCGCGAAGACGACCGCGCCCAGCAGGAAGAACAGCACCAGGGCGTCCCGCCGGTCGCGCCACCACCGCACCCCGAGCGCCGCCACCCCCGCCAGGACCAGCCAGTACCGCCCGAACAGGTCCCGGTACAGCGACCGGTGCACCGCGTCCATCCCGTCACCGGCACCGAGCAGCGCGAAGAAGTCGTAGTACGGCCAGAGCCACAGCACCACCACCCCCACCAGCAGCCCCGCTCCCAGCAGCCCCCACACCCTCCGCCCGGCCCGCGCCGCACCCACGACGGCGAGGGCGCCCAGGGAGGCGACGATCCCGGAGAACTGGTGCACCAGCAGGACCACCGCCCACAGCACCCCGAGCCCGGCCCAGACCCCCCACCCCGCCGGCCGCCCCCCGCTCCCGCGCACCGCCCCGGCCAGCCATGCCCAGAGGTGGAAGGCGAGGCCGAGAGCGAAGACGCTCGGGTACGACACCGTCAGGGCCAGGGAGGTGAGCCCGAGGAAGCCGCTCCAGCTGAACTGGGCCGTCCCCCACAGCAGGAGCAGGCACAGCAGCACGAGCGGCGGCGCGGCAGGGCGGGCGCTCAGGGTGCGGACGTACCGCCACACTCCGGTCACCAGCAGACCGAGCGCCACCAGCGCCCCGAGCCGCAGCACGACGAAGACGGAGAACCCGGTCACCCGTGCCACGCACCCCAGCAGCACCGTCCACGGCGAGTAGTACGGGCTCGGGGTGTCCACGTCGACCAGGGGGTTGCCGGGGTCGAGCGGGCTGTGCCGCAGGCGTTGCAGGGTGGCCGCGTGCATGCCCAGGTCACCGGCCCAGGGCAGCCGGACGATCACCAGGAGCAGCAGCAGGAGGACGAGGGCGGCGACCGCGCCGACGGCGACCGCTCCAGGGGCGGCGACCGTGCGCGGCGGTACGGCACACGTCGTCCCGGGGCGGTCCATCACGCGGTCACTTTATCCGTAATGTTCCCTTTTTCGCCGTGCGTCTGCCGTCTGGCGTCTGCTGTCTCCTGTCTGCTGTCTGCTGTCTGCTGTCTGCACGGACCTGGTGCGCGCCTGCGCCGCGCACGCGAAACGGGGCGGCGTGCGCCGACTCGGTGTCGGAGAACGCCGCCCCGGGGGCGGAACGCAGTTGCGGGAGGGCCCGCGCCGGCATGCCGGTTACTTCGGGTCGCGGTTGAACGTCGCCGTCGACCAGAAGTAGCCGAGGACCGTGAGGCCCACGCACCAGAGGACGGCGAGCCAGCCGTTGTTGCCGATCTCGCCGCCGAGCAGCAGGCCCCGCAGGGTCTCGATGGCCGGCGTGAAGGGCTGGTACTCCGCGACCGGCTGGAACCAGCCGGGCATGGAGTCGACCGGGGTGAAGGCGCTGGAGAGGAGCGGCAGCAGGATCAGCGGCATCGCGTTGTTGCTGGCCGCCTCGACGTTCGGGCTGACCAGGCCCATACCGACCGCGATCCAGGTGAGCGCCGTGGCGAAGAGCACGAGCAGCCCGAAGGCCGCCAGCCACTCCAGGGCGGTGGCGTCCGTGGACCGGAAACCGATGGCCACGCCCACGATCCCCACGAGGACCACACTGAGGACCGACTGCAGCACGCTGCCGACCACGTGTCCGACGAGCACCGAAGGGCGGTGGATCGCCATCGTGCGGAAGCGGGCGATGATGCCCTCGTTCATGTCGCCGGCCACGGAGACCGCGGTGCCGATCACGGTGCTGCCGATGGTCATCAGCAACAGGCCCGGGACGACGTACGCGAGGTAGGCGGAGCGGTCCGGGCCGCCGCCGCCGATGCCCGCGCTCATCGTGTCGCCGAAGATGTAGACGAAGAGCAGCAACAGCATGATCGGCGTGAGCAGCAGGTTCAGGGTGAGGGACGGATAGCGCCGGGCGTGCAGGAGGTTGCGGCGCAGCATCGTGGACGAGTCGCGTACGGCGAGGGACATCCGGCTCGGGCGGGCGGGAGCGGCGGGGGTGCTCATCGGGCGGTCTCCTTGGGCTGGTCGGTCCGGCCGGGCCGGGCGGCGGTGTCCGTCAGGGCGAAGAACACGTCGTCGAGGTCGGGGGTGTGCACGGTCAGCTCGTCGGCCTCGACACCGGCCGCGTCGAGCCGGTCGAGGACGGCGCGCAGCTCACGCTGGCTGCCGTCGCTGGGGAGCTGGAGGGCGAGTGCCTCGTCGTCCCGGGTGACCTCGCCCAGGGCGAGGGCGGCGCCCCGGTAGGCGGCGGGGTCGGTGAAGCGCAGGCGCACGTGACCGCCGGGGATGAGCCGCTTGAGCTCCTCCGCGGTGCCCTCGGCGGCGATCCTGCCGTCGTTGAGCACGGCGATGCGGTCGGCGAGCTGGTCGGCCTCCTCCAGGTACTGGGTGGTGAGGAAGACGGTGACGCCGTCGGAGACCAGTTCGCGGATGATCTGCCACATGGTGTGGCGGGAGCGCGGGTCGAGGCCGGTGGTCGGCTCGTCGAGGAAGATGATCCGGGGGGCGCCGACCAGGGTCATCGCGATGTCCAGGCGGCGCTTCATGCCGCCGGAGTAGGTGGAGGCCGGCTTCTTCGCCGCTTCCACCAGGTCGAAGCGTTCCAGCAGCTCGGCGGCGACCCGGCGCCCCTCTCCCTTGGACAGGTGGTGCAGGTCGGCCATGAGGAGCATGTTCTCCTCGCCGGTGATCAGGCCGTCCACCGCGGAGAACTGCCCGGTGACACCGATCGAGGCCCGCACCGCCTGGGGGGCGGAGGCCAGGTCGTGGCCGCCGATGTGGATGCCGCCGGTGCCCTGGTCGGGGGAGACGAGGGTGGAGAGGATCTTCACGGCGGTGGTCTTGCCGGCGCCGTTCGGGCCGAGCAGGGAGAAGATCGTCCCCTCGGGGACGGCCAGGTCGATGCCGTCGAGCACCGTCTTGTCGCCGTAGGACTTGCGCAGCCCGTTCGCCGCGATGGCCAGGTCGGTCATGGTGAAGGCTCCTCAGAGGCTGCGGGCGGCGATGTCGCCGTACGCGGTGGTCGCGTGGATGGTCAGGTCGGCGGTGCCGCCGGTGTTCCTGAGCGCGTTGTCGACACGGCCGTAGCCGGTGCCGGCGTCCAGAGCGGCACAGACCCCGCGGGCGGCCACCACGGACACGTCACCGGACTCGGTGCGCAGCACGACGGTGCCGCCCATGGCCTCGGCGATGGCGATGTCACCCTTCTGGGTGCTGATCTGCGCGGCGCCGCGCAGCCGGCGGACCGAGACGTCACCGGCGAGGAGGGTGAGGCGGGCGCTCGCGGCCTCGTCGAGCTTGACCGAGCCCTGCGCCCCCTCGAAGGCCACGTCGCCGAAGCGTCCGACGCCGCGGAACTCGCCGCTGGCCGCCTTCGCCTCGACCCGGGAGCCGGTGGGGAGCTGGACGGTCACCTCGACCGAGCCGGCATCGCCGAGGATCCGGTTCTTCGCCGGTGCGGCCTCGATGCGCAGGACGCCGTTCTGGTACTCGACGCCGATCCGTTCCGCCGCCTTCACGTCACGGCTCTTCGAGGCGTCCGCCGGCAGGATCTCGACGGTGGTGTCGGCACGGTCGGCGGCGATGAACCGGATGCGCCCGGCGGGGATGTCGAGAACGGCGGAGACGGGGGCGGTGGTGTCGAACTTCGGCATGGTGCTCTCCTGACTGCTCGCTGCTTTCTGACATCACGAACGCTACGTTGCATTCACGGATTGCTCAACACACTTATTGCATCCGACTTGGATAACCGCAGCTCAATGGCCATTAATCGTTGCAACAGCTTGACATATAACGCAACGTCACCTCCACCGTTCGTTGCAACAGAACGAAACTGAACGCTATGCTGGAGGAGTTGAGGCAGAGGAAGGGAGATCCCGGTGCCGGGAGGCAGACTCACCCAGCAGGAACGGCGGCAGATCGCGCTCGGGCTGGCCGACGGGCTCGCCTACGCGGAGATCGCCAGAGGCCTCGACCGCCCCACGTCCACGGTCACGCGCGAGGTGATGCGGAACGGCGGCCCCGCCGCCTACCGCGCCGACCTCGCCCATCACGCCACCGAGCGGCGTGCCCACCGGCGCAGGCGGCCGGCCCCGCAGGGGGCGAAGGACGCCCCGCGGACCCCCGGGCGCGACGCCGAGGCCGTGCGCGAGTACGAGGAGACGTTCACCGCCCACTTCATGCAGTCGGGCCTGCCCAGGATGACGGCCCGGGTGCTGACCTGCCTGCTCACCGCCGACGCCGGCAGTCTCACCGCGTCCGAGCTGGTCCGGCGTCTGGAGATCAGCCCGGCGTCCGTCTCCAAGGCCGTCACCTTCCTGGAGGCCCAGGGCCTCATAGGCCGGGAGCGCGACGAGCGCCGCCGCGAGCGCTACACCGTGGACAACGGCGTCTGGTACGAGGCGATGATCGCCACCGCCCGGTCCCACGCCCAGTTCGCCGAGACCGCGCGGCAGGGCGTCGACCTGCTCGGGCCCGACAGCCCCGCCGCCGTCCGCCTGGAGAACGTCGCCCGCTTCATGGAGTTCGTCGGCGAGAGCATGGCCCGCGCCGCGGAGCAGGCCCGCGAGGTCCTCTACACGAAGGCCGAGCCGCCCCAGGACGGTACCGGCCCGGCGAACCCGGATCGCGACTAGACGATCGAAGGCCGGCGCGAACCCGCCGGCGCCCCCGGACGCGAAGGTGCCCCGGGCCGAGACGGCCCGGGGCACCTCAAGCGGCTACGCCGTCAGGAATGCGTGCGCAGCAGCGTCCGCATCGTCCGCATCGCGACCGACAGGTTGGACAGGTCGAACGCCTCCGAGTTGTGGATCTCCTCCAGCGTGGTGCGGGCCCGGCCGAGGATCGCCGCGTTCTTCTGCTCCCACGCCTTGAACCGCTGCTCGGGCGTCGACGTGCCGTTGCCCGCCGCCAGCACGTCCGCGGTGAGCGCCGCGTGCGCCGCGTACAGGTCCTCCCGGATCGCCGCGCGGGCCATGGACTGCCAGCGGTCGTTACGGGGCAGGTCGCTGATCCGGTCCATGAGCTGGGTGACGCTCAGCCGGTCGGCGAGGTCGTAGTACACCTCGGCGACGTCCAGCGGCTCCTTGCCCGTGCGGTCGGCCACCGACACGATGTCCAGCGTCGGGAAGGCCGAGGAGAACCCGGCCACCCGCGTGGCCGGCTCGTCCGGGACACCGGCGGCCGTCAGCTCGTCGTAGATGTGCTGGTACCACTCCGCGTCCGCGCCGCGCAGCAGCTTCGGCAGCTGCGACCAGACCTGCTCGACCCGCTCGGCGAAGAAGTCGACCGTCTCGGCGAGCTCCAGCGGCTGCGGCCGGTTGTTGAGCAGCCAGCGCGTGCCGCGCTCGACCAGCCGGCGCGAATGCAGCCGGATACGGGTCTGGACGTCGGCCTCCACCCTGTTGTCCAGGGCCTCCACCGCGTCCCACACCGGGGAGGAACGGAAGATCGCCCGGGCCGCGGTCTGCGCCCGCACGATCTCCTCGAGCGACGCGCCGGTCTCCTCGCGCATCCGGTGCAGGTACGTCGTACCGCCCGTGTTGACCGTGTCGTTGACCAGGACGGTCGTCGTGATCTCCCGGCGCAGCGGGTGGCCGTCGATCCGGTCGAGGAACTGCTCGCGCAGCGCCGTCGGGAAGTACGCGTGCAGCAGGCCCTTGAGGTACGGGTCGTCGGGCAGCGAGGTGTGCAGCAGCTCCTCGGCGACCGTGATCTTCGTGTACGCCAGCAGCACGGCCGTCTCCGGACCGGTCAGACCCTGTCCGGCGCCGAGGCGTTCGCGGATCTGGCGGTCGGTGGGCAGGAACTCCAGGGCCCGGTTGAGGTGGCCCTCGCGGACCAGGTGGCGCATGAAGCGCTGCTGGGCGTGGAGCATGTCCTTGGACTGCGCCAGGGCGTTGGCGATCGCCGTGTTCTGCGCGTAGTTGTTGCGCAGCACCAGGGCGCCGACCTCGTCGGTCATCTCGGCGAGCAGCTTGTTGCGCTGCTTGACGGTCATGTCGCCGTCCCTGACGAGACCGTTGAGCAGGATCTTGATGTTCACCTCGTGGTCGGAGGTGTCCACGCCCGCGCTGTTGTCGATGGCGTCGGTGTTGATCCGGCCGCCGTGCAGCGCGAACTCGATCCGGCCCAGCTGGGTCAGGCCCAGGTTGCCGCCCTCGCCGACGACCTGGACCCGCAGGTCCCCGCCGTCGACACGGATGGCGTCGTTGCCCTTGTCGCCGACGTCGCCGTTGGTCTCGGTGGACGCCTTGACGTACGTGCCGATGCCGCCGTTCCACAGCAGGTCCACCGGCGCCGTGAGGATCGCCTTCATCAGGTCGGCCGGGGTCATCTTCGTGACGCCGGACTCGATGCCGAGGGCCTCGCGGACGTGTGCGTTGACCGGGATCGACTTGGCCGTGCGCGGGAAGATCCCGCCGCCCGCCGAGAGCAGCGCGGTGTCGTAGTCCTCCCACGAGGAGCGCGGCAGGTCGAACAGGCGGCGGCGCTCGGCGTACGAGGTGGCCGCGTCCGGCGTCGGGTCGAGGAAGATGTGCCGGTGGTCGAAGGCGGCGACCAGACGGATGTGCTCGCTGAGCAGCATGCCGTTGCCGAAGACGTCACCGGACATGTCGCCGATACCGACGACGGTGAAGTCCTGGGTCTGGGTGTCCACGCCCAGCTCCCGGAAGTGCCGCTTGACGGACTCCCAGGCGCCGCGGGCGGTGATGCCCATGCCCTTGTGGTCGTAGCCCGCCGAGCCGCCGGAGGCGAAGGCGTCACCGAGCCAGAAGTTGTAGGACTCGGCGACCTCGTTGGCGATGTCCGAGAACTTCGCGGTGCCCTTGTCGGCGGCGACGACGAGGTAGGTGTCGTCCTCGTCGTGCCGGACGACGTCGGCGGGCGGGACCACCTCGCCCGCGACCATGTTGTCCGTGATGTCCAGGAGCGCCGAGATGAAGGTCTTGTAGCTGGCGATGCCCTCGGCCATCCAGGCGTCGCGGTCGGCGTTCGGGTCGGGCAGCTGCTTGGCGACGAAGCCGCCCTTGGCGCCGACCGGCACGATGACGGTGTTCTTCACCATCTGCGCCTTGACCAGGCCGAGGATCTCGGTGCGGAAGTCCTCCCGGCGGTCCGACCAGCGCAGGCCACCGCGCGCGACCTTGCCGAAGCGCAGGTGCACGCCCTCGACTCGCGGCGAGTACACCCAGATCTCGAACGCCGGACGCGGCGCGGGGAGGTCCGGGATGGCCTGCGGGTCGAACTTCATGGAGACGTAGTCGTGCGGCTTGCCGCCCGCCGCCTCCTGGAAGAAGTTCGTCCGCAGCGTCGCCTTGATGACGGTGAGGAAGGAGCGCAGGATCCGGTCCTCGTCGAGGCTCGCCACCTGGTCGAGGGCCGCGTCGACCTCTTCGAGCAGGGCGTCGACGATCTCGCGCCCGGCACGCTGCCGCTCCGGCGCCATCCGCGCCTCGAACAGGGAGACGAGCAGACGCGTGGTGTGGACGTTGTTGCGGAGGGTGTCCTCCATGTAGTCCTGGCTGAACTTCGAGCCGGCCTGCCGCAGGTACTTGGCGTACGCGCGCAGCACCATCGCCTGCCGCCAGGTCAGTCCGGCGCTGAGCACCAGGGCGTTGAAGCCGTCGTTCTCCGCCTGACCGGTCCAGGTCGCGGCGAAGGCGTCCTGGAAGCGCTCGCGGGCGTCGTCGCCGAGGTACTCGGCGCCGGCGACCGTCTTCGGCATCCGCAGGCCGAAGTCGTAGATCCAGGCCGTCGTGCGGTTGGCGCAGCGCAGCTCGTACGGCCGCTCGTCGGTGACCTCGACGCCGAGCCGGCTGAGCACCGGCAGGACGGCGGACAGGGAGACCGTGCCGCCCTTCTGGAAGATCTTGAACCGGCGTTCCTGCGGCGCGGCGCCCACCGGCTCGTACAGGCTCAGCGCGAACGTCCTGTCGTCGTCGAGCCGCTCCAGATGGCCGAGGTCGGCGACCGCCGAGCGCGGGCCGTGGTCCGCCTTGTAGCCCTCGGGGAAGGCACCGCCGTAGTGGCGCAGCAACTCGGCGGAGCGCTCCTCGCCCATCTCCGCGTTGAGCGCCTCGGCGAAACCGTCGGCCCAGGAGCGGGCGGCCTCGACGAGACGGGCCTCGATGCGCTCCTTGTCGGCGTCGGACAGCTCCGGCAGCTCGGTGCCCTGCGGGACGCGGACCACGAAGTGCAGCCGGGACAGGATCGACTCGGTGTTCCAGGCCGTGAAGTCGACGCTGGTACCGCCGAGCTCCTCCTTGAGGATGTCGATGATCCGCAGCCGGACACCGGTGGTGTAGCGGTCCCGGGGGAGGTAGACGAGGGCGGAGTAGTAGCGCCCGTACTCGTCCTGGCGCAGGTAGAGCCTGAGCCGGCGCCGCTCCTGGAGGTAGAGCACGGAGGTGACGATCGGCTCCAGCTCCTCGACGGGCATCTGGAACATCTCGTCGCGCGGGTACGTCTCCAGGATCTGCAGCAGATCCCGCCCGTCGTGGCTGTTGGGCGAGAAGCCGGCCCGCTCCAGCACCTCCTCCACCTTGCGCCGGACGACCGGCACCCGGCGGACGGACTCGGTGTAGGCGGCGGACGAGAACAGACCGAGGAAGCGCCGCTCGCCGACGACGTTGCCCTGCTCGTCGAACTTCTTGACGCCGATGTAGTCCAGGTACGACGGCCGGTGCACGGTGGCCCGGCTGTTGGCCTTGGTCAGCACGAGCAGCCGGTGTTCACGGGCCTTGGCCCGGGCGTCGGCCGGGAGCCGCTCGAAGGACGGGCTGACCGGATGGCTCTCGTCGGTCGCGTGGTGCGGGTCGGAGCGCAGGATGCCGAGGCCGGTGCCGGCGACGGCGGCGAGGGAGTCGTCGCCGCGCAGCTGGTACTCGCGGTAGCCGAGGAAGGTGAAGTGGTCGTCGGCCAGCCAGCGCAGCAGCTCGCGGGCCTCCTCCCGCTCCCGCGGGGGGAGGTCGTCGGGTGCGGGCTCCGCGGGCAGCCCCTCCGCGAGGCGGACGGCCGCGTCCCGCATCTTGCCCCAGTCCTCGACGGTCTCGCGGACGTCGTTCAGGACGCGCAGCAGGTCGGCGGTGATCTGCTTCAGGTCGCCGCGGTCGGTCTCGCGGTCGATCTCGACGTGGATCCAGGACTCGACGTGGGCGTCGTGCGGCAGGTCGTCGGACGGGCCGCCGTTGAGCACCTCGACGAGCTTTCCGGCGACATCGCGCCGGACCACGATCAGCGGGTGGACCACGACGTGGATGCCGCGGCCCTGCCGGGTCAGCTCGTTGGTCACGGAGTCGACGAGGAAGGGCATGTCGTCCGTGACGACCTCGACGACGGAGTGGCTGCACGTCCAGCCGTTCTCCTCGACCGTCGGGGTGTGCACCCGCACGTTCGCCGTGCCCTGCGGGCGGTTCTCCGCCAGCCGGTAGTGCGAGACGGCGGCTCCGAAGACGTCGACCGGGTCGCGGTCGGTCAGGTCCTCCGGGGCGGTGTGCCGGTAGTAACGCCGGAGGAACGCGAACACGGATGCGTGGTCCGGGGCCGGGGTGCCCGGGGTGTCCGGGGTGCCCTCGTCCGTCGTCCCAGTCGGTAGGTGCCCCCCGACCGGGCTGTTCTCAGCTACCCGGGCAGCCCTTTCGAGCAGCTCGGCCTTGGCTTCGTCCAGCTTGGTCTGCATTGTCCTCTGGCTCCTGTCGCGCGCCGTTGCGTGACGTAGAAGGAAGTACGGTCTCCTGCCTTCCGGCATGACGTCGGGACACGGGGTGTCCGGTCTGGTCCGACGCTATGCCGCAAGATGAGAGGAGCGGGGGCATATCGGCCAATGTCGCCGCGCCCGTCGGGTGTGACGTCGCTCTCGCCGTCATCGTCCGGGGAGTGCGCGGCGCCGTGCCGGGGGCCTGCGATGCCCCGTCCCGCCCGCGAAGACCAGCGACCGCCGCCCGGACACGGATGTCGTCCGTGCGTACCGGGCGCAGGGCAGGGGCGCCGGTGCCCCCGCGAGCTATCGCGCTGATCACGCCACAAGGCTAT
Organism: Streptomyces ambofaciens ATCC 23877; assembly: GCF_001267885.1. NCBI lineage: Bacteria > Bacillati > Actinomycetota > Actinomycetes > Kitasatosporales > Streptomycetaceae > Streptomyces > Streptomyces ambofaciens. The sequence goes on from NZ_CP012382.1 coordinate 3,220,923, forward strand.
CGCCCCTCGCGGGGCCCCCGTCACGAGCCGTATGTGTACAAAAGCAGGGGTGGAACTTTGACGTTCTGCACAGGTGCGCGCCGCCTGACAGAGTCCGCCCGACCGACCACGCCCGCCCCCGTCCGGTCCGGTCCGGTCCGGTGCGGTCCGGTCCGGTCCGGTGCGGTCCGGTCCGGTCCGGTCCCGTCCGGTCCGGTGCGGTCCGGTCCGGTCCCGTCCGGTCCGGTCCCGTCCGGTCCGGTGCCGGGCCCGCACTGCCGGCCGGCCCGCACCTCCAGCGGGCCTACACCGCCAGCGGGCCCACGCCACCCACGCCGCCATCAGGCCCACGCCACCGGCGGGCCCCACCGTCGGCGGCCCCGCGCATCCGGCAGGCCCGCGCATCCGGCGGTCCCGCCGCGCCGGGCGGCCGGACCTACGCCGCCAGACGCTCCGCCTCCGCGACGGCTTCCCGCAGCGTGTCCACGACCGGCACCCCGAACCCCTCCAGACTGGCCCGGCTGTGCGACCCCCCGGTGTAGAGCACCGCCCGCGCCCCCACGTGCCCCGCGGCCACCGCGTCGTCGCCGGCGTCCCCGATCACCACCGTGCGGGCGGGCTCCACCCCGGCCAGCGCCAGCTCCGCGAGGTGCCGCACCATGTGCTCGGCCTTGCTCCCCCCCGACGGCCCGGTCCGCCCGTCGACGCGTATGAAGTGCGCCTCGATACCGAAGTCCTTCACCAGCGGCACCAGCTCGTCATGGCCGTACATGCTGAGGATCGACTGGCTGCGCCCCGCCGAGCTCCAGCCCGCGAGCAGCTCCGCGACGCCCTCGGTGAGCCCGCACCGCACCCGGTGCTCGAGGTAGTGACGGTGGAAGGCCGTGTCCATGACCTCCCACTCGGCCTCGGTGGGCAGCCGTCCCATCAGCCGCTCGTAGAACTTCGGCACCGGCACGCAGTACAGCGCCCGGTACTGCTCCAGCGTGATCGGCGTCAGCCCCAGCTCGGCGAAGGCCGCGTTGGTCGCTCCGATGATCGCGTCGTTGTCGTGGAACAGCGTCCCGTTCCAGTCCCAGACGATGTGTGCCCCTGTCTGCATCCCCATGCCCGAAAACGTACCCGCCGCCACTGACAGTCAGCCGGGCACCCCGGCAGCGGGACACCAGCCGCGGCTCTCCGCGGGAGGCGGGACGCGGGCGGGACGCCCACCCGGGGGCCGGGCCTCAGCCGCGCTCCTCCACCAGGGCCGGGATCTCCTGCGTGGCGTACCACAGCAGCTCGTGGTCCTCCGCCCCGTCCACGACGAACCGGGCGTCGTCGTCCCCGCCGTCCGCCGCCGCGAGGGCGTCGGCCGCGGCGGTCACGTCCGCCTCGGCGTCGGCGGAGTCGACGTGCACGGAGGCCGCCTTGGCCAGCGGCAGCGGCCCGGCGACCCGCACCTCGCCCAGCGTCGCGGGGTCGGGTCCCCGCCCCGGGTCGGCCGAGACCCCGCCGTCGGGCACGTCGGCGGCGACCACGACCCGGCGTCGCGGCACGCCGGCGTCGGCCGCCACCAGCCGCAGCGAGGCCAGCGCGGCCCGGTTCAGAGCGGCGTACTCCAGCTCCTCGACGTCGTCCGAGAGGTACCACTCGCGCAGCGCCGGTGTGACGGCGTACGCGACGAGCTGTCCGGTCTCCAGCTGGCCCGTCCTGTGCGCCTCGGCGAGACCGGAGAGGGTCAGGGGGACGTAGACGCGCATGTGACTGCCGCTTTCGTGGTCGGGTGCCGCCGAAGGCACCGGATGGCCTGGGGCGGGAGTGGAGGAGCCTTCAGGATACGTGCGGGTGTCCCCTTTCGGGTTCCCGCACAGGACGCCCCACGCGTCCACCCCCGTCCCCGGAACTCACCCGGTGCACCCCCTCCGCCCCGGGCTTTCCCCTGGTCCCGGTCACCCGGATAGGTGAACCTTCCGGCCCCCTCGTCCCGGCCGCCCTCCTCCTTGCCGTCACGGCCCGCCACCCCGTACAAGATCCACGACCACGAAGTTACTGCCCGGTATCACCGCATCCGGGCCACCGAACGGGGAGTCCCGATGCGCAAGGTCATGACCAGGACCCAGCTCCGCCCGGCCGGCACGTCCCTGCTCGCGCCGGACGACGCGTCCGTGAGCGCTCCCGCTCGCGCGTCCGGTGGCGTCCCGCCCCGCAGGCCCGGCGGAAGCGGCCCGCGGGCCACGGCCCCCGGCGGCCGCCCGCCGGGCTCCCCCGGCAGGTCCGCGCGGGCCCGTACGAGGCCCACGGACACCCGCCCCGCCGCGACCGGTCCGGGCCGTACCGGCGGGACGAGCCGGCGTACGGCGGTGGGCGCCCCTGGGACGGGCCCCGCCGCTCCGGCCGTGCGCGGGGCCGCCGCGGTCCCGCAGGCGCCTCTCGTCCCCGCCCAGACCCCTCGCCGCCCCGTCCCGCAGCTCCGCCCCACCGACCGCTTCGCCGAGCTCCTCCTCCACGTGCTCAGCGGCCGGCGCCCCGTCCACTCGATGCTCCGCCACACCGCCGGGCGCGCCTACGACGAACTGGCCCACCTCGCCGAACGCGGCCCCCTGCGCACCCGCGGCACCCTCCCCGTCGTCCGGGACATCGGCTACTTCGAGCCCCGGCCGGGCGCACTGGAGGTCTTCGCCCGCATCGGCGCGGGTGACCAGCTCCGCGCCATGGCCTTCCGCCTGGAGCAGGGCCGTGACCTGCGCTGGCGCTGCACGGCGGTGGAACTGGGCGGCCCCCGCAGGCCGCACGCGGACGACGACTGAGGGGACGACCGAGCCGACCGACCCCGGACAGGCCGAAGGGCCGGGCACCCAGGGGTGCACGGCCCTTCCACCGGCCGGTGCGGCACCCGCGGGCGCCGCGCCGTCACGTCAAGCGGTCACTTCCACGCCGTCACTTCTTACGGCGACGTCCGCCCTTGGCCTGCTTGCGGCGCTCCGCGCGGGTGAGGCCGTCGGACTGGGGCTGCGGCTCGCCGTCGGTGGTGAAGTCACCCTCGACGACACCGCCCTCACCGTCCACGGTCGGCGCGGAGAAGTGCAGCCCCCGGCGCTGCGGGGCGTCGAGTCCCTTGGCACGGATCTCCGGACGGGCGCCCGTCTGGGCCGGGACCGCGTCCTGCGCGCCCTTCTCCAGCGACGGCGCCGTGTCCTCGACCGGGACCTCCTCGACCTGCTGCTCGACCTGGACCTCCAGGTTGAACAGGTAGCCGACGGACTCCTCCTTGATGCCCTCCATCATGGCCTGGAACATGTCGAAGCCCTCGCGCTGGTACTCGACCAGCGGGTCCTTCTGCGCCATCGCGCGCAGGCCGATGCCCTCCTGGAGGTAGTCCATCTCGTAGAGGTGCTCGCGCCACTTGCGGTCCAGGACCGAGAGCACGACCCGGCGCTCCAGCTCGCGCATGATCTCGGAGCCGAGCTGCGCCTCACGCGCCTCGTACTGCTCCTGGATGTCGTCCTTGATGGACTCCGCGATGTAGTCGGCGGTCAGACCGGCGCGGTCGCCGGCCGCCTCCTCCAGCTCCTCGACGGTGACCTTCACCGGGTAGAGCTGCTTGAAGGCGCCCCAGAGCCGGTCGAGGTCCCAGTCCTCCGGGAAGCCCTCGGCGGTCTCGGCCTGCACGTACGCGTCGATCGTGTCGCCCATGAAGTGCTGGATCTGCTCCTGCAGGTCCTCGCCCTCCAGAACGCGGCGCCGCTCGCCGTAGATGACCTCGCGCTGCCGGTTGAGGACCTCGTCGTACTTCAGGACGTTCTTGCGGGTCTCGAAGTTCTGCGTCTCGACCTGCGACTGGGCGGAGGCGATCGCGCGCGTGACCATCTTGTTCTCGATGGGCACGTCGTCCGGGACGTTCGCCATCGACATCACGCGCTCGACCATCTGGGCCTTGAACAGCCGCATGAGGTCGTCGCCGAGGGAGAGGTAGAAGCGGGACTCGCCGGGGTCGCCCTGACGGCCGGAACGACCGCGCAGCTGGTTGTCGATACGACGCGACTCGTGCCGCTCGGTGCCCAGCACGTAGAGACCGCCGAGTTCCTTGACCTCTTCGAACTCCGCCTTGACCGCCTGCTCGGCCCGCTCCAGCGCGGCGGGCAGGGCCGCGGCCCACTCCTCGATGTGCTCCTCGGGGTCGAGGCCGCGCTGGCGCAGCTCCGCCTCCGCGAGGTCCTCGGGGTTGCCACCGAGCTTGATGTCCGTGCCACGGCCGGCCATGTTGGTCGCCACCGTCACGGAGCCCTTGCGGCCCGCCTGGGCGACGATCGTCGCCTCCCGGTCGTGCTGCTTGGCGTTGAGCACCTCGTGCTGGACGCCACGCTTGCTGAGCTGCTGCGAGAGGTACTCGGACTTCTCGACCGAGGTGGTGCCGACGAGGATCGGCTGACCCTTGCGGTGCTTCTCCTCGATGTCGTCGACGACCGCCTCGAACTTCGCGACCTCGGTGCGGTAGATCAGGTCCGACTGGTCCTTGCGGACCATCGGCCGGTTGGTGGGGATGGGCACCACGCCGAGCTTGTAGATCTGGTGGAACTCGGCGGCCTCGGTCATCGCCGTACCGGTCATGCCGGACAGACCGGGCAGTTCCTTGCCGGCATGGTCGTGGCGCTTGTAGAGGCGGAAGAAGTTCTGGAGCGTGATCGTGGCGAGCGTCTGGTTCTCGTCCTTGATGTCCACCCCTTCCTTCGCCTCGATCGCCTGGTGCATGCCCTCGTTGTAGCGGCGGCCGGCGAGGATGCGGCCGGTGTGCTCGTCGACGATCATGACTTCGCCGTCGATGACGACGTAGTCCTTGTCCTTCTTGAAGAGTTCCTTGGCCTTGATGGCGTTGTTCAGGTAGCCGACCAGCGGGGTGTTCACCGACTCGTAGAGGTTGTCGATGCCCAGCCAGTCCTCGACCTTGGCGACACCCGACTCGTGGATGGCGACGGTGCGCTTCTTCTCGTCGACCTCGTAGTCGCCGGTCTCCTCGATGCCCTTGAGGGTGTTGCCGGCCTCGCCCTTCTTCAGGCGCGTGACCAGCTTGGCGAAGTCGCCGTACCACTTGGTGGCCTGGTCGGCCGGGCCGGAGATGATCAGCGGCGTACGGGCCTCGTCGACGAGGATGGAGTCGACCTCGTCGACGATGGCGAAGTTGTGGCCGCGCTGGACGAGTTCGTCCTTGGACCACGCCATGTTGTCGCGCAGGTAGTCGAAGCCGAACTCGTTGTTCGTGCCGTAGGTGATGTCGCAGCCGTACATCTCGCGGCGCTGGGCCGGCGTCTGGTTGGCGAGGATGCAGCCGACGCTCAGGCCGAGGAACTTGTGGACGCGGCCCATCATCTCGGAGTCGCGCTCGGCCAGGTAGTCGTTGACCGTGACGATGTGGACGCCCTCGCCGGACAGGGCGTTGAGATAGGCGGGCAGCGTGCCGACCAGGGTCTTGCCCTCACCGGTCTTCATCTCGGCCACGTAGCCCATGTGCAGGGCGGCGCCGCCCATCATCTGCACGTCGTAGTGCCGCTGGCCCAGGACGCGCTTGGCGGCCTCCCGGACGGTGGCGAAGGCTTCGGGAAGCAGGTCGTCCAGGCTCTCACCATCGGCGTAGCGCTGCTTGTACTCATCGGTGAGCGCCCGCAGCTCGGCGTCGGAGAGGTCGACGAAGTCCTCTTCGATGGAGTTGACCTGGTCCGCGATGCGGTGCAGCTTGCGCAGGATCTTGCCTTCGCCTGCACGCATGATCTTCGAGAGGACGGACACGGGGGTTGGTCTCCTTGCCGGTCGGGCCTGGGACGGTCGTTTTCCTGTGACGTACTGAGCAACGGCCATCGTATGCGAGGACCCCGCCGCCCCGGGAGCCTGCTGTAACGGGGACCGTGTGCTCCTTCATCCAGCTTCCGGTCTGCTGTCACCCGGTTCAACGTCCGGGCCCCGCGGATGGTGCCGCGCCCGCGTGGAATCACGCGGAAGGTGACCGCCCGTTCACGCAGGGCACAAGGATGGCGTCCGCCGCGGGCGCCGCGCAGAATCGGCCGATGGAACCCCTCACACTCGCCACCGACCGCCTCGTGCTGCGGACGGTCGGCCGCCAGGACACCGAGGCCGTGTACGCCGCCTGCCAGGATCCCGACATCCAGCGGTGGACCACGATCCCCTCGCCCTATCTCCCGGAGCACGCGCGGGGCTTCACGGAGCAGATGGTGCCCGCCGGCTGGGCGAACGGCTCCCTGTTCACCTTCGGCCTCTTCCTCCCCACCGGTGACCTGGCGGGCATGCTCGGCGTCACGGCCCTCTCCCCCGGAGTCGGGGAGATCGGCTTCTGGGGCACCAGGGAGCACCGCGGCCGCGGCTACGTCACCGAGGCCACCGTCGCCGCCTCCCGCTGGGCCTTCACCGACCGCGCGATCGACCGCCTGGAGTGGCGCGCCGAGGTCGGCAACACGGCCTCCCGCGCGGTGGCCCTGCGCGCGGGCTTCACCCTGGAGGGAACGCTGCGCTCCGCGATCAGCAACAACGGCGTACGCCGCGACTGCTGGGTCGGCTCGCTCCTCCCCTCGGACCTCGCCCTCCCGTCGACGGCCCCGTACCTGCCGGCGCCGTAGCCCCCGCGCGGCCCGGTCGCGCCCCGGTGTCCGAACGGCCAGGGAGGCGACCGGAGGGGCTCCCCGCCGCCCCGGCCGCGCAGCGCCCGCCCCACTGTCAGACCCACCCCCTATCGTGCGGACGTATGACGACCCTCCCGCCCCCCGCCACGGACCTGTCCGCAGACGAGGCCCGCCGCCTCGCCCTCCGCGCACAGGGCTTCCTCGGCGCCCCCGACCGGCGCGGAGGCGTCCGCGGTGTCCTGCGTCAGCTGGGCGCGGTGCAGCTCGACACCATCTCGGTCCTCGCCCGCTCCCACGAGCTCATCCCGTACGCCCGCCTCGGCGCGGTGGGCCGCAGGACGGTCGAGACGGCCTACTGGACGGACACGCACGCCTTCGAGTACTGGTCCCACGCCGCCTGCATCCTCCCCATCGAGGAGTGGCCCCACTTCGCCTTCCGCCGCCGCGCCTACCGCAACCGCCCGCACTGGAACCACCACCTCCCCGACGGTGTCTACGACCAGGTCGTCAAGCAGCTCCGCGCCGAGGGCCCCCTCACCGCGACGGACCTGGGCGGCGCGAAGAGGACCAGCGAGTGGTGGGACTGGTCGGGGACGAAGGTGGCCGTGGAGCGCGCGCTCATGTACGGCGAGGTCGTGTGCGTCGAGCGCCGCGGCTGGAAACGGGTGTACGACCTGGCAGAGCGTGCCGTCCCGGCCGCACTGCTGCACGACGACCTCGACGACACGGAATGCCTGCGCCGCCTGGTCCGGCTGGCCGGCCAGTCCCTGGGCGTCGGCACGCGCGCGGACATCGCGGACTACCACCGTCTCAAGGCCGAGCAGGTCGACGCCGTGATCGCCGACTCGGGCCTGGTCCCGGTCACGGTGGAGGGCTGGGCCAAGCCGGCCTGGGCGGATCCCGTGGCCCTCGGGACGCCCCCGCGCGGCCGGCACCGCACGACGCTGCTCTCGCCCTTCGACTCCCTGATCTGGGAGCGTGCGCGCACGGAGCGGATCTTCGGCTTCACCCACCGTCTGGAGGCCTACGTCCCCAAGCAGAAGCGGGTGCACGGTTACTTCGCGATGCCCGTCCTGGCGGGCGGGCGGCTCGTCGGCCGCGTGGACCCGGCCCGCGAGGGGCGCACCCTGGTCGCCAGGCAGGTCACGCTGGACGGCCCCAAGGCGGTCCCGGCGGTGGCCCAGGCCCTGGTCGAGGCGGCGGGCTGGGTGGACTGCACGGACGTGCGCGTGGAGCGGGTCGACGCGCCGGACCTGCGCGAGCCCCTCGCCGGGGAGCTGGCCCGCCTGCTCGCCTGACCGGTCACCGGATCTCGAGAATCTTCTCCCGCATCGCGTACACCACGGCCTCCATCCTGGAGTGCAGCTGCAGCTTCTCCAGGATGTTGCGCACGTGGTTCTTCACGGTGTTCTCGGAAATGAACAGTTCCTTGGCGATGTCCCGGTTGTTCATTCCCGTGGCGACGAGCTTGAGGACCTCCAGCTCGCGATCCGTGAGCCGCGGCGCGGGCACCAGCCGGCGTTCGTCGGTCCGCTGGATCATCGACTTGAACTCGGTGAGCAGTTTCGACGCCATGGAGGGGCTGATCTGCGACTGCCCGTCGGCCACCGCGCGAATCGCGGTGGCCACCTCGTCCGTCGAGATCTCCTTGAGGAGATAACCGGTCGCGCCCGCCTTGATCGCGTCGTAGAGGTCGGCCTCCTCGTCGCTGATCGTCAGCATGATGATCTTCGCGCTGGGGGCCACCTCCTTGATGGAGGTGCAGGCCTCGATCCCGCCCCGCTTCGGCATCCGCACGTCCATCAGGACGATGTCCGGCAGCAGGTCGGCGGCCTTCTCCACGGCCTCGGCGCCGTCCCCGGCCTCCCCGACGACCTGGATGTCCTCCTCGGCCGCGAGCACGATCTCCAGGCCGCGGCGGAACAGGGCGTGGTCGTCCACGACCAGGACCCTGATCGGCTCCTCGCGCGCGGGGCCCGCGTCCGGGCCCATGCCGTCGGCGCCGTCGTCGATCCCGTCGACGCCCTCGCCCCGCATCGGTCCGAAAGTCTCCGCCATCGTTCCTCCCCCTGAAGGCTGTGGCCCGAGGTCCTGAGCCATCGCCAACCCAGAGCAACGACCCACCGGTTGGGCCGTTGCCGCCATGATTCCATGCCCGGCCGACACCGGGGTGACGAGCGGCGACACGAAGGGGGGTCGCAACCCTCGCGCACCGTCGCACACCGGTGCCCCTGGGGGCGCACACGCGCTCCAGGGGCACCTGTTGTCATCCGGCGTCGTCAGCCGCCAAGCGCGTCTCCCGCCTCGGGAGCGTGCGACTGGGTGACCATCGTGTCCGTGGTGAGGTGGATCACGCCGTAGTCGTAGGCGTGCCGCCGGTAGACGACGCTGGGTTCCTTGGTCTCGGAGTCGACGAACAGGTAGAAGTCGTGCCCGACCAGCTCCATCTCGTAGAGCGCCTGGTCGAGGGTCATCGGCGCGGCCACATGGGTCTTCTCGCGAACGACGAGCGGGCCGTCGCCCTGCACCTCGAGCGAGCCGATCTTCTTGGTGGGGACGCCGTCCTGCTTCTCCTCCGGGACGATCTCGCCGTTCCCGTTCAGGGTCGCCGCGCCGGGGACGTGGTCGGCGACCTCGGCCGCCGGGATCCGGCGCGCTCCGCGACGCGAGAAGCGCTTGTCGTGCTGCTTGCGCAGCCGGGCGTCGAGCTTCTCCGCCGCCAGGTCGAGCGCCGCGTACGGGTCGCTCGCCGCTGCCTCCGCCCGGATCACCGGACCGCGGGAGCGGAGTGTGATCTCCACTCGGTCACAGCGGTCGGCCTGCCGGGGGTTCGGCTCCTTGGACACCTCGACGTCGAGGCTGATCACCTTGCCATCGAGCTTCTGGATCTTCTCCAGCTTCAGCTTCTCGGCCACGTGCTTCCGGAACCGCTCGGGCACCTCGGTCTTGCGGCCCTTGACGACGATGTCCACGCAGAACTCCGTTCCCGGATCACTCCGCTTCGACGGCGGAGCATCTCCCTTTCGCACCAGATTCCGGTCCGTCCCGGAACCTCGGACTCGGTGACTTCCACCTCCTCCCCCGCGGGCGGTATCTCCACTCCACCGGTGCGGGTGATGACGCGAGAACCCGCAGCACGGCATTCGGATTCGGGAGGTGTGGCCTGCGGCTTTGCCTCACAACCGAACATATCTCGCCCGGACGGAAGTCGTCACCCTCTACTGCGGCGTACCTCCGTTCCGGTGAATTAGCCCTCCCATTACCTGCAACGACTCAAGTTTCCAGTCAGTTCCGGTTTATTTCGAAGGCATCTGGTGACGCCGCGACCACTGCCGCGCAGATCTCTCGACGGATCACGCCATCGCCTCCGTTCGGACCCGCCATTCGGGGCCCGGTCTTCCGTTCCTCTCTGCCTTCCCCTGGCGCCGACGGATACACGGCCGATCTCGCGCTCACGTGCGTCCCCGGCCCCGCACGGCGCTCGGACACGGCCATCACTCCGGCGAGCGTCTCCCCCGTATCCGCCCGGGCCGTCGCCGCACGTACGGCGCGCGCCGCCTCCGCCAGCGACGCCCCCGTCGTCATGAGGTCGTCGACCAGGACGACGGGCCCACCGGCGCTCAGCAACCGGTCCCCGCCGGGGACGACCGCCAGCGCGCCGGCGAGGTTGTCCAGCCGCCGCCGGGCGTCGAGCCCCGACTGGTCGGCCACGGCACGCCGCTGGCGCAGTACGGGCACCACCCGGGCGGACGTCCCGTCCCGCCGCAGCTCCCCGGCGGCCGTGAGGGCGATCCGCCGCGCCGGGTCGTGCCCGCGCCGCCGCACCGCCCGGCGCGCGGACGGCACGGGCACCAGCAGCACCGGCCCCCGCCCGGCCGAGGCCGTCGCCGCCCCACCGGCGTCCCCGCGCACCTCCCGCAGCCCTGCCCGCACGGCCCCCGCCAGCGCCGCGCCGAGCGGTGCCGTGAGAGCCAGCGCGCCCCGTTCCTTGTGGGCCAGCAGCGCGGCCCGCACCGCGTCCGCGTACCGCGCCGCGGCATGCACGACCGGCAGCCCGGGCGGCTCCGGCACCGGCCGCACCCGGCTCGGCGCGGAACCGCTCAGGGCCGCACGGCACCCCGCGCACAGCACGGCCCGAGCGCTGCCGCAGCCGCCGCACTCGGCCGGCAGCACCAGGTCCTTGAGGTCCCGCCACCATTCCCGCACGGCCACCACTGTGCCAACGCCCGCACGGCTCGACCAGGCCTGTGGAAAACGCCGGAGAGCCTCCTGTGGACAACTCCGCGCTCCGGCCTCCGCGCCCCGCTCACACGGGTGCGCACCCGCACCGCGACGTCCGGGGCCTCACCCGGGATAGACCGGCGCCGTCCCTTCCGTCACCTTCTGCCACTGCAGTCCGGACGGCAGCCGGACGATCAGGTCCTCCGAGTACGCCACCAGCGGCAGCTGCTCGTCCTCCGTCGCGGCGATCTCCTTCACGCCGGTCAGGGCGGCGGGCACCGACGCCTCCGGCGTGGAACCGTCCACCTGCACGTATCCGATCTGCTGAACGCCCCCGCGCTCACGCCCGACCACCACGAGCCGGCTGTCCCCGGCCCAGGACATGGCCGTGACCTCTTCCAGCTCGGGGGTGGCGGAGCGCAGTTCGAGGACGGTGACCGCGGGCGGACCGCCGGCCTTCCCGTCCCGCTCGATCCGACCGATGAGCAGCGAGCGCTCGTCGTCCTTCTCCACGATCAGCGCGATCCGCACGCCGTCGGCCGCCACGCGTACCGACTGGACCCGCCCGTCCAGCCCCGGCGTCCGCACCTCCACCGGCGCGCCCGCGCCCTTCTCCAGCAGCAGCAACCGGGGGTCGGCCGGGTCGCGGTCGGCGATCCACAGATCCCCCTGCGCGTCCCAGCTGGGCGGCGTCAGCCGGTCCGTCTCCGACTTGCCCTTGCTGACCAGCACCGGGTCGCCCAGCGAACCCCCCGACACCAGCGATCCGACGTACAGCGACTTGTTGTCGAGGCCGATCCCGGCCGCGCTGTGCTCGTCCCGCGACACCGCCACCGACCGCAGGGCCGCCGCGCCCTCGCCCAGCGCGCCGGGGACGCGTTCCGCCCGGGTCCCGTTGCTGCCGGCGGCGATACGGACCAGGCGGTCCTCGTCGTCGATGAAGTACAGGTAGTCGGGCCGCTGGGCCGAACCGCGCGTCGCGACCGCCTCCGCGCGGTCCTCGGTCAGCGAGCAGAGCTGCTCACGGCCCGAGCGCAGCTCGACCTCGTCCACCACCGGAGTGAGGTTCTGCAGGGTGAACAGGAGTTGCGCCGCCATCTCGTCGCACTTGCCCGCTCCCACCCCCGACGCCCTGTCGTTCAGCCGCACCGTCAGCTTGTTGTGCTCGTCGGGGGTCAGCGAGTCGACGTTCTCCGCGAGCGCCGTACCGGTCGGGAAGCTGGAGCGCACCACAGGCCCGAGCAGGCTCGTCGGGCCGCTGATCAGGGACCGCACCACCTGGGTCATGGGGTCCACGAGCCGGCGCACGTACACCGGATCGGCGACGGCGGCCGGCTGCGCACGCGTACCGGCCTGGGTCGTGGGAGCCGTGTTCGAGGCGAAGTAGTACTTGTTGACGGACATGTAGGTGCGCTGGAAGTCCGACTTGCCCATGATGACGCCCTGCGGCACGGAGTCGATGCGCCACTGCCCGCTCTTGCCGTCCCGGGTGAGGTGGACCGGTTCGCGGTACTGGCCGTCCGTCGGCGCGTACGACTGCTGGGCGTCCACCGTGGCGACCCGGGCGCCGGTCAGCGTGACCGAGTAGTCGTTGGCCTCCTCACGGCTCCCGGAGTGGTCCGACTCGGTTCCCGGCCCGCCCGCGAGCACCGTCGTGGACCGCTCCGGCTCCCAGGTCTTCGCGGCCTCGCCCGTCAGGTACTGGCGCGCCGTCTCGTAGTGCGGTTCGTTGCTGGTGAGCGCCTCCAGGAAGCCCTGCACGATCTCCGTGGGCGAGTCGCCGTCCCGCGGCGGCATCGCGAAGACCCGCACCTGCGGGTCCTGGCGCGGCGTGGAGTCCACCCCGCGCAGGTCCCCGCTGTCGGGCATGGACGCACACCCCGCCAGCAGTACGACGCCGCAGACGGCGTACGCCACCGAGCGGGCCGGCAACCGCCGACCGCTCCCCCCGCGGTCAGCGCCCACGAGATGCCTCCCCTTGCCTGCTCGTTTCCTCCGGCCCGGCGTCCGGCCGGTTCGCCGCCTCGTGCGCGGGCCCGGCGTCCTGCCTCCGGGCGCCCGACACGGGCCGCGGCACCACGCGCGCGCCGTTGCCGGGCATCGCCGTCGGATCGGCCGTGGGGGCCGCCGTGGCCGTTCGCGGGGGTATCGGGCCCCGCGCGGACACCGCGTCCTGTCCACCCGTCGCCTGCGCCGGGACGCCGGCCGCCCGGTCGCCGCCGCGCGGCGGACCGGCGTCACGGGCGCCGGCGTCGTCGACACCGGCGTCGTGCAGCCCGCGGTTGCGGCGTGAGTCCGCCGGCTCCAGCGGTATCGGTGAGCCCCGCAACGGCTCGTCCGCGGTCCTGGGCAGCGTCAGCCGGAACTGCGAGCCGCCGCCCGGCTCGCCCCAGGCCTGCAGCCAGCCGCCGTGCAGCCGCGCGTCCTCCAGGGCGATGGACAGCCCCAGTCCCGTACCGCCGGTGGTACGCGCGCGTGCCGGGTCGGCCCGCCAGAAGCGGCTGAAGACCCGGGTGGCCTCGCCGGGCTTGAGCCCGACCCCGTAGTCGCGCACCGCGACGGCGACCGCGCCGCCCGCGGCGGCGAGCTTGACGTCGACGTCCCGCCCCTCGCCGTGCTCGACGGCGTTGACGACGAGGTTGCGCAGCACCCGCTCCACGCGCCGGGCGTCCGCCTCGGCCACCACGGGCTGCTGGTCGCCGACGACGCGTATCCGCGTGCCCTTGCGCTCGGCAAGCGGCTCGGCGCCGCTGACGACCCGCCGTACGACCTCCCTGAGGTCTATCGGCTCCGCCTCCAGCGCCGCGGCGCCCGCGTCGAAGCGGCTGATCTCCAGCAGGTCCGCGAGCAGCGTCTCGAACCGGTCCAGCTGGTCGGCGAGCAGCTCCGCCGACCGCGCGGTCACCGGATCGAAGTCCACGCGCGCGTCGTGGATGACGTCGGCGGCCATCCGCACGGTCGTCAGCGGGGTGCGCAACTCGTGCGAGACGTCGGAGACGAACCGCCGCTGCATCCGCGAGAGGTCCTCGAGCTGGCTGATCTTCAACTGGAGGTTCTGCGCCATCTTGTTGAAGGCCTCGCCGAGCCGCGCGATGTCGTCCTCGCCGGTGACCTTCATCCGTTCCTGGAGCCGCCCGGCGGACAGCCGCTCGGCGATGCTCGCCGCCATCCGCACCGGCGTGACGACCTGCCGCACCACGAGCCACGCGATGGCCCCCAGCAGGACCACGACGAACAGCCCGGCCGTCGCCAGCGTCCCGCGGACCAGGCTCAGCGACTCCTCCTCCTGGGTCAGCGGGAAGAGGTAGTACAGCTGGTACGGCTCACCGTTCGGGTCGTTGACCTGCTTGCCGATGACCAGGCCGGGCTGAGAGGCGTCGTCGGAGTCGTAGGCGATCCGCGTGTAGCTCTGGGCCGCCGCCGTGTCGCCGTCGATCCGCTCCCGCAGCTCCTCGGGCACGCTCTGCGACCAGTTGACGAGGCCGGAGGCGCGCGGCCCGCGACCGCTGCCGCTGTCCCCGCCCATGGGGAGCGTGACCACGTCGAAGGCGCCCTGGCCACCGCTGGACAGCGACTTCACCAGTTCACTCATCCACTGGATGACGTTCTGCGGGGAACGGCCGTCCACGGGAGCTCCGTCGTCGCCGCCGACGCTCGCCGCCTCCTCGGCCTTCTGCTTGGCCACCGCGAAACCGCCGGTGGCCTGGCTCTGGGACGCCTTCACCTTGGCGTCCAGCAGGCCGTTGCGGACCTGCCCGATCACCACGAAACCGAGTAGCAGCACCACGCCCAGCGACATCAGCAGCGTGGTCACGACGACCTTGAGCTGGATGTTGCGCCGCCACAGCCGCATCACGGGCAGCAGGGGACGCCGGACCCAGCGCATGAACAGCCGGAGCACCGGACTGCCCTGCACCCCGCCGTGCAGCAGCCCGCCGTCCAGCAGCCGGCGCCAACGGGAACCGGCGGGCGGGTGGCCGACAGGCCGTCCGGCGCGGGCCCCGGACCGGCCGGGCGCCGAAGCGGCACTGTCCCTGCTCATGTCAGCTCGGTCCCGCCTTGTAACCGACGCCACGGACGGTCACCACGATCTCCGGCTTCTCCGGGTCCTTCTCGACCTTGGAGCGCAGCCGCTGGACGTGCACGTTGACCAGCCGGGTGTCGGCCGCGTGCCGGTAGCCCCAGACCTGCTCGAGGAGCACTTCGCGCGTGAACACCTGCCACGGCTTGCGGGCCAGCGCCACCAGCAGGTCGAACTCCAGCGGCGTCAGCGCGATCGACTGCCCGTCCCGCTTCACGGAGTGACCGGCCACGTCGATGACCAGGTCGCCTATGGCGAGCTGCTCCGGCGCCGGCTCCTCGGACCTCCTCAGACGCGCCCGGATACGGGCCACCAGCTCCTTCGGCTTGAACGGCTTCACGATGTAGTCGTCGGCACCCGACTCGAGACCCACCACGACATCGACGGTGTCACTCTTCGCCGTCAGCATCACGATCGGCACACCCGACTCCGCCCTGATCAGGCGGCATACCTCGATGCCGTCCCGACCGGGCAGCATCAGATCGAGCAGCACCAGGTCAGGCTTGGTCTCCCGGAAGGCGGCCAGCGCCTTGTCGCCGTCGGCTACGAACGATGGCTCAAAACCCTCACCACGCAGCACAATGCCGAGCATCTCGGCCAGTGCGGTGTCGTCGTCGACGACAAGGACTCGTCCCTTCATAAACGACATCATCCCATTAGCTAATCGTTACCTGTCGTGACCTGGCACACAGCTCGGCCAGGGCGTCGGCCGTCACGGGCGAAACCACGCCCTCCTCGGTGACGATCGCCGTCACCAACTCGGGCGGGGTCACGTCGAACGCCGGGTTGTACGCCTGGGTCCCCAGGGGTGCCACCGGAATCCCGCCTCCCGCTCCCGTCACCGGCACCTGGGGCGCTGTGATCTCGGTCACTTCGTACCCCGGACGCTGTTCGATCTCGATGGCGGCCCCGTCCGCCGTGCCCTGATCCACCGTCGTGAGCGGTGCCACCACGATGAAGGGCACATGGTGGTACCTCGCGAGCACGGCGAGCGGATAGCTCCCCACCTTGTTCGCCACCGAACCGTCGGCCGCGATGCGGTCCGCCCCGATGAGCACCGCGTCCACCTCACCCGCCGCGAACAGCGAACCGGCCGCGTTGTCGGTGAGCAAGGTGTACGCCATGCCGTTGCGGGCCGCCTCGTATGCCGTCAGGCGAGCACCTTGCAGCAACGGACGCGTTTCGTCCACCCACAGGCGCCTCAGCCGCCCCGCCCGGTGCGCCGCGAGCGCGACCGCGAAGGCGGTCCCCTCACCGCCCGACACCAGTGAACCGCTGTTGCAGTGCGTGAGGACCCGGTGCCCGCCGGCGGGCAGCAGCTCGTCCAGCAGGGCCGACCCGTGCGCGGCCATCCGGACGCTGGCCTCGGCGTCCTCCCGGTGCAGGGCCCTGGCCGCGGCCAGCGCGGCCGCGGCGGCCTGCCGGGTGTCGCCGGTCCTGGTCAGCGCCTCCTGGTGGGCCGCCTGCGCACGGCCCACCCCCACGGCGAGGTTCGCCGCGGTGGGGCGGGCCCCCGCCAGCGCGGCCGCGGCCTCCTCCACCTCGAAGCCCCGGACGGCGGCAAGCGCGACGCCGTAGGCGCCCGCGATGCCGAGCAGCGGTGCCCCGCGCACGGCGAGCGAGCGGATCGCCTCCACGAGCGCTGACGGGTCCGTGCAGACCAGCTCGACCTCCTCGACCGGCAGCCTGGTCTGGTCCAGCAGGACCAGCACCGGGCCCTCTGGTGGTTCCTCCCAGCGCAGTGCCGGGATCTCGGTCGGCCGCATGTCCTCGCCGCTTCGCGCGTCCTGATCAGCCATGCGGTCAGTCTGCCCCCTATCCGGCGGACAATTGAAGGTGCGCAGCCCATACCGCGCCCGGTCCGCAGCCGACCACCCCATGGCACGATGGCTGCCACACTGCCGCCGCGCCCGCGGACGGGCACCGTGAAGGAGCGACGATGAACGACACTCCGGGCTGGGCCTCGCCCGGATCCGCCCCGTCCGACGGGCGGGAGCCCGGCGCGTCCGGCCCCGCCGAGCCCGCCGACCGCCCCGGCGTCCCCGACCAGCCCGCGCGGCCGGCGGACGAGCCGGGCGCGGAACCGACGGGCCCCGGCACGAAGTGGTCCAAGGAGCAGCCGCCCCCCGGCCAGTGGTCGGCGCCGACCGGCCCCGGCCAGACCCCGCCGCCCCCACCGCCGAACCAGGGCTGGGGCGCCCCGCCCCCGGGCGGGCCCGGCGGCGGCTACGGCGGGCCCGGCGTCCCGGGCGGCTACGGCGGCCAGGGCGGGTCCTACGGCGGTTACGGCCCTCCCGGTGGACCCGGCGGCTGGGGAGGCGGCTGGGGCGGTCCCCCGCCCGCGGCCAAGCCCGGCGTGATCCCGCTCCGTCCGCTCGGCGTCGGCGAGATCCTCGACGGCGCCGTCTCCACCATGCGCACCTACTGGCGCACGGTCCTCGGTATCTCGCTGACCGTCGCGGTGCTCACGGAGATCGTCGTCGTGCTGCTCCAGGGCCTCGTCCTGGACGACACCAGCGCCGAGGCCCTGAACGACCCCGACGCCACCCTCGGTGAACTCGGCGACGCCCTGACCGAAACCACGATCAACTCGGGTGTCGTCTTCCTGATCTCCCTGATCGGCACCGTCCTGGCCACCGCCCTGCTGACGACCGTCACCAGTCGCGCCGTGCTCGGCAGGTCGGTGACGATCGGTGAGGCCTGGCGGGACGCCCGCCCCCAGGTGGCGAAGCTGTTCGGCCTGATCGTCCTGCTGCTGCTCATCGTCGCGGGCATCGTCACGGTCGGTATGGCCCCGGGCCTCCTCGTGTCCGCCGCGGGGGGCGGTGACGCGGGCCTGGCCCTGGCCGTGCTGGGCGCTCTGGCGGCCGGTGTCGTCACGGTGTGGCTCATGGTCCGCCTCTCGCTGGCCTCCCCCGCCCTGATGCTGGAGAAGCAGGGCATCAAGCAGGCGATGAGCCGCTCCCTGAAGCTGGTCCGCGGCTCCTGGTGGCGGGTCTTCGGCATCCAGCTGCTCGCGACGATCATCGCGAACGTCGTCGCGTCGATCATCGTCATCCCCTTCGCCTTCCTCGCCGCGGCCCTCGGCAGCGACGGCATCGGCGGCTTCCTCGACGGCACCGGGGACCTCGGCTGGACGTTCCTCATCGTCAGCGGCATCGGCTCGGTGATCGGCTCCATGATCACCTTCCCGATCACGGCGGGCGTCACCGTGCTGCTCTACATCGACCAGCGCATCCGCCGCGAGGCCCTCGACCTCGAACTGGCCCGTGCCGCCGGCCTCCCGGGTTCCGGCGCCTCCGGCACCACTCCGGGGAGCTGATGCGGTGAGCCCGACGGGGGGAGTGCTCACAGAGGTGCTGTCACGAGCCGCCGTACGGACGTCGCCGCACGCCGGCGACGCCTCCGTGCTGTCGCTGCCGCGGGCCGGTGACGAACCGCCGGTGACGATCCCGCGCGACCCCGCGCGGGAGGCGGCCCGCGACGAGTTGTCCAAGCGGATGTACCACGAGAACGACCCCAGCTGGTTCCAGCGGGCCCTGAACGCCTTCTGGGACTGGATCGACGAGCTGTTCAACACCGCGTCCACCGCGACGCCCGGGGGGACGCTCGGCCTGGTCGTCATCATCGTGGCCGTCCTCGCGGTGCTGGGTGCCCTCTGGTGGCGCCTGGGCACCCCGCGCCGCGGGCCGGTCTCCGCCCCCGCCCTGTTCGACGACCGTCCTCGCAGCGCCGCCGACCACCGTGCCGCGGCCGAGGCACACGCCGCCCAGCGGCACTGGAACCAGGCCGTCCAGGAGCGCATGCGGGCCGTCGTCCGAGCCCTGGAGGAACGAGCCCTGCTGGACATCCGCCCCGGCCGCACCGCCGACGAGGCGGCCACCGAGGCCGGCCGCGCCCTGCCCGCCCACGGCGACCGGCTGCGCGCCGCGGCCCGGGACTTCGACGACGTCGCGTACGGCGGCCGCCCCGGCACCGAGCAGTCGTACCGGCGCCTGACCGAACTCGACCGGGACCTGGAACGCAGCAAGCCGCAGCCGGTGGCCGGCACGGTCGGCAACGGGGACTCGAACACCTCCTGGGGAGCCGCCGGATGACCACCGAGGCCACGCTCCCCACCACCTCGGCCTCGCCCACCGCCCGCCAGGTGTGGACCCGCACGCGGGGCATCGCGCTCGCGCTCGTCGTGCTGCTCGCCGGTGCCGTCGCGATCGCCGTCGTCCGCTCCGACGCCCGGCACGGAGAACTCGACCCGCGCTCCGCCGACCCCTTCGGCAGCCGGGCGGTCGCCGAACTCCTCGCCGACCGGGGTGTGTCCACGCGCGTGGTGACCACCCTGGACGACGCACGCGCCGCGGCCGGCCCGGACACCACGCTCCTCGTCGCCGTCCCCGACCTGCTGACCGGACGTCAGCAGACGCAGCTGCACGCGGCGACCGAGGGCTCGGGCGGCCGTACCCTCCTGGTGGCCCCCGGCGGTCCCGCCGTCGAACGCCTCGCCCCGGGCGTCACCGCGGATCCCGCGCTCAGCTTCGACTCCACACTGGCCCCCGACTGCGCCCTGCCGGCCGCCCGGCGCGCGGGCACCGCAGACACCGGCGGCATCCGCTACAGCAGCGACCACATCGAAGCCGAAGCCTGCTACCCCAGCCGGCGCCTGGCCACCCTGCTGCGCATCCCGGACGCGTCCGCGGAGGCAGCCCAGGAGGGCACGCCGGGTGACACCGTCGTCCTGGGCGCCCCCGACATCCTCTACAACAACCACCTCGACGAGCACGGCAACGCCTCGCTCGCCCTGCAACTCCTCGGCTCCCGCGACCACCTGGTCTGGTACCTCCCCTCGCTCACCGACGCCACCACCCCGGACGACGAACGCAGCTTCTTCGACCTGCTCCCCTCCGGCTGGCTCTGGGGCACCCTGCAACTCTTCGTCGCCGCGGCCCTCGCGGCCCTGTGGCGGGCACGCCGGCTCGGCCCCCTGGTGCCGGAGAACCTCCCCGTGGCGATCCGCGCCTCCGAGACCGTGGAAGGCCGCGCCCGCCTCTACCGCAAGGCGAACGCCCGCGACCGCGCGGCCACCGCTCTTCGCTCCGCCACCCGCACCCGCCTCGCCCCCCTCGTAGGCGTCCCCGTCACCCAGGCGCACACGCCCGAGGCCCTGCTCCCCGCCCTGTCCGCCCACCTCACCGGTGAACACGGCGGCGGACAGGCCCTGCACGCCCTCCTCTTCGGCCCGCCGCCCGGCGACGACGCGGCCCTCACAGCCCTCGCCGACCAACTCGACGCCCTCGAAAGAGAGGTACGCCGTCCATGATGGACCCGACCACTGACAACGCCGGGCGGACCGGAGGCCCGGGCGACGCCCGCGCCTCCCTGGAAGCCCTGCGCGCCGAGATCGCGAAGGCCGTGGTCGGCCAGGACGCCGCCGTCACCGGTCTCGTCGTAGCGCTCCTGTGCCGCGGCCACGTGCTCCTGGAAGGCGTCCCCGGAGTCGCCAAGACCCTCCTCGTGCGCGCCCTCGCCGCCGCCACCGAACTCGACACCAAGCGCGTCCAGTTCACCCCGGACCTGATGCCCAGCGACGTCACCGGCTCCCTCGTCTACGACGCCCGCACCGCCGAGTTCTCCTTCCAGGCCGGCCCCGCGTTCACCAACCTCCTGCTCGCCGACGAGATCAACCGCACGCCGCCGAAGACCCAGTCGTCCCTCCTGGAAGCCATGGAGGAACGCCAGATCACGGTCGACGGCACGCCCCGTCCCCTCCCCGAGCCCTTCCTGGTCGCGGCGACCCAGAACCCGGTCGAGTACGAGGGCACCTATCCCCTGCCGGAAGCCCAGCTGGACCGCTTCCTCCTCAAGCTCACCGTCCCCCTCCCCTCCCGGCAGGACGAGATCGACGTCCTCACCCGCCATGCCTCGGGCTTCAACCCGCGCGACCTGCGCGCCGCCGGCGTACGCCCCGTGGCGAGCGCCGCCGACCTGGAAGCCGCCCGCGCGGAGGTCGCCAAGACGACCGTCTCCCCCGAGATCACGGGGTACGTCGTCGACATCTGCCGGGCCACCCGCGAGTCGCCGTCCCTCACCCTCGGCGTGTCTCCGCGCGGAGCCACGGCCCTGCTCTCGACGGCCCGCGCGTGGGCCTGGCTGACGGGCCGCGACTACGTCACCCCCGACGACGTGAAGGCCCTGGCCCTCCCCACCCTCCGGCACCGGGTGCAGCTCCGTCCGGAGGCCGAGATGGAGGGCGTGACCACGGACTCCGTGATCAACGCGATCCTCGCCCACGTCCCCGTGCCCCGCTGATGGCCCTCACCGGACGCGCCGCGCTCCTCGCGGCCCTGGGTTCCGTCCCGATCGGCATCTGGGAACCGAGCCTGACGGGCATTCTCGCGGTCAACGTCCCGCTGGCCGCTGCCTGCGCCTGCGACTTCGCCCTGGCCGCCCCGGTACGGCGGCTGCGCCTGTCCCGCAGCGGCGACACATCCACCCGTCTGGGCGACGCCGCCGACGTCATGCTGACGGTCACCAACCCGTCCGCCCGCCCGCTCCGGGCTCATCTCCGCGACGCCTGGCCGCCCAGCAGTTGGCTGCCCGGCGCGGAGACGGCGGCCTCCCGGCACCGGGTGACGGTGCCCGCCGGTGAACGCCGACGCGTCACCACTCGTCTGCGGCCGACGCGCCGCGGCGACCACCGGTCGGACCGCGTCACCATCCGCTCGTACGGCCCCCTGGGTCTCTTCACCCGCCAGGGCACCCACCGAGTCCCCTGGACGGTACGCGTCCTGCCCCCCTTCGCCAGCCGCAAGCACCTTCCCTCGAAGCTGTCCCGCCTGCGCGAACTCGACGGCCGCACGAGCGTGCTCACCCGCGGCGAGGGGACGGAGTTCGACAGCCTGCGTGAGTACGTCCCCGGCGACGACACCCGTTCCATCGACTGGCGGGCGACGGCCCGCCAGACCGGCGTCGCCGTACGCACCTGGCGCCCTGAGCGGGACCGACACATCCTTCTCGTCCTGGACACCGGCCGCACCTCCGCCGGCCGTGTCGGTGACGCCCCCCGGCTGGACGCCTCCATGGACGCCGCCCTACTCCTGGCCGCGCTGGCCTCCCGCGCCGGCGACCGCGTCGACCTTCTCGCGTACGACCGCCGGGTGCGCGCCCTCGTCCAGGGCCGCACGGCGGGTGACGTGCTCCCGTCCCTGGTCAACGCGATGGCCACGCTGGAAGCGGAGCTCGTGGAGACCGACGCCCGCGGCCTCACCGCCACGGCCCTGCGCTCGGCCCCTCGCCGTTCCCTGGTCGTTCTGCTCACGACGCTCGACGCCGCCCCGGTCGAGGAGGGACTTCTCCCCGTCCTGCCTCAGCTGACTCAGCGCCATACGGTGCTCCTGGCGTCGGTGGCGGACCCGCAGATCGCCCGGATGGCCAGGGCTCGCGGCACCACGGACGCGGTCTACGAGGCCGCGGCGGCCGCACAGGCCCAGTCGGAACGTGACCGCACCGCCGACCAGCTCCGCCGGCACGGCGTCACGGTGGTAGACGCGACTCCTGACAACCTCGCGCCCGCCCTGGCCGACGCGTATCTGGAACTGAAGGCAGCAGGACGTCTATGACCGGCGGGGCACCACGCCCCGCCGCTCTTCCAAAGATCTCCGAAACGCCTCCGGAATTCCCCTAGAACGCAGAAAACCCCGCACCGTTCCCGGTGCGGGGTTTCCTCGCAATGATTGTTCGGCGGCGTCCTACTCTCCCACAGGGTCCCCCCTGCAGTACCATCGGCGCTGTAAGGCTTAGCTTCCGGGTTCGGAATGTAACCGGGCGTTTCCCTAACGCTATGACCACCGAAACACTATGAAACTGACAACCGCACCATGTGTGGCACATGGGGTTGTTCGTGGTTTCAGAACCAACACAGTGGACGCGAGCAAATGAGGACAAGCCCTCGGCCTATTAGTACCGGTCACCTCCACACCTTGCGGTGCTTCCAGATCCGGCCTATCAACCCAGTCGTCTACTGGGAGCCTTAACCCCTCAAGGGGGTGGGAGTCCTCATCTCGAAGCAGGCTTCCCGCTTAGATGCTTTCAGCGGTTATCCCTCCCGAACGTAGCCAACCAGCCATGCCCTTGGCAGGACAACTGGCACACCAGAGGTTCGTCCGTCCCGGTCCTCTCGTACTAGGGACAGCCCTTCTCAAGACTCCTACGCGCACAGCGGATAGGGACCGAACTGTCTCACGACGTTCTAAACCCAGCTCGCGTACCGCTTTAATGGGCGAACAGCCCAACCCTTGGGACCGACTCCAGCCCCAGGATGCGACGAGCCGACATCGAGGTGCCAAACCATCCCGTCGATATGGACTCTTGGGGAAGATCAGCCTGTTATCCCCGGGGTACCTTTTATCCGTTGAGCGACGGCGCTTCCACAAGCCACCGCCGGATCACTAGTCCCGACTTTCGTCCCTGCTCGACCCGTCGGTCTCACAGTCAAGCTCCCTTGTGCACTTACACTCAACACCTGATTGCCAACCAGGCTGAGGGAACCTTTGGGCGCCTCCGTTACTCTTTAGGAGGCAACCGCCCCAGTTAAACTACCCATCAGACACTGTCCCTGATCCGGATCACGGACCCAGGTTAGACATCCAGCACGACCAGACTGGTATTTCAACGACGACTCCACCCACACTGGCGTGCGAGCTTCAAAGTCTCCCAGCTATCCTACACAAGCCGAACCGAACACCAATATCAAACTGTAGTAAAGGTCCCGGGGTCTTTCCGTCCTGCTGCGCGAAACGAGCATCTTTACTCGTAGTGCAATTTCACCGGGCCTATGGTTGAGACAGTCGAGAAGTCGTTACGCCATTCGTGCAGGTCGGAACTTACCCGACAAGGAATTTCGCTACCTTAGGATGGTTATAGTTACCACCGCCGTTTACTGGCGCTTAAGTTCTCAGCTTCGCCCCACCGAAATGGAGCTAACCGGTCCCCTTAACGTTCCAGCACCGGGCAGGCGTCAGTCCGTATACATCGCCTTACGGCTTCGCACGGACCTGTGTTTTTAGTAAACAGTCGCTTCTCGCTGGTCTCTGCGGCCACCCCCAGCTCAGACCGTAAAGATCATCACCAGGTGTGGCCCCCCTTCTCCCGAAGTTACGGGGGCATTTTGCCGAGTTCCTTAACCATAGTTCACCCGAACGCCTCGGTATTCTCTACCTGACCACCTGAGTCGGTTTAGGGTACGGGCCGCCATGAAACTCGCTAGAGGCTTTTCTCGACAGCATAGGATCATCCACTTCACCACAATCGGCTCGGCATCAGGTCTCAGCCTTGTGTGCGACGGATTTACCTACCGCACGGCCTACACCCTTACCCCGGGACAACCACCGCCCGGGATGGACTACCTTCCTGCGTCACCCCATCACTCACCTACTAACCGCTTGGTCCGGCGGCTCCACCACTCCCCTCAACTCCGAAGAGATCAGGGCGGCTTCACGGCCTTAGCATCACGATGCTCGATGTTTGACGCTTCACAGCGGGTACCGGAATATCAACCGGTTATCCATCGACTACGCCTGTCGGCCTCGCCTTAGGTCCCGACTTACCCTGGGCAGATCAGCTTGACCCAGGAACCCTTAGTCAATCGGCGCAAACGTTTCTCACGTTTGTATCGCTACTCATGCCTGCATTCTCACTCGTGAACCGTCCACAACTCGCTTCCGCGGCTGCTTCACCCGGCACACGACGCTCCCCTACCCATCCATACAGGCGTTGGCCCTAATGTATGAATGACACGACTTCGGCGGTACGCTTGAGCCCCGCTACATTGTCGGCGCGGAATCACTAGACCAGTGAGCTATTACGCACTCTTTCAAGGGTGGCTGCTTCTAAGCCAACCTCCTGGTTGTCTGTGCGACTCCACATCCTTTCCCACTTAGCGTACGCTTAGGGGCCTTAGTCGATGCTCTGGGCTGTTTCCCTCTCGACCATGGAGCTTATCCCCCACAGTCTCACTGCCGCGCTCTCACTTACCGGCATTCGGAGTTTGGCTAAGGTCAGTAACCCGGTAGGGCCCATCGCCTATCCAGTGCTCTACCTCCGGCAAGAAACACACGACGCTGCACCTAAATGCATTTCGGGGAGAACCAGCTATCACGGAGTTTGATTGGCCTTTCACCCCTAACCACAGGTCATCCCCCAGGTTTTCAACCCTGGTGGGTTCGGTCCTCCACGAAGTCTTACCTCCGCTTCAACCTGCCCATGGCTAGATCACTCCGCTTCGGGTCTTGAGCGTGCTACTGAAACGCCCTATTCGGACTCGCTTTCGCTACGGCTTCCCCACTCGGGTTAACCTCGCAACACACCGCAAACTCGCAGGCTCATTCTTCAAAAGGCACGCAGTCACGAGACACCAAGCAAGCTTGATGTCCGACGCTCCCACGGCTTGTAGGCACACGGTTTCAGGTACTATTTCACTCCGCTCCCGCGGTACTTTTCACCATTCCCTCACGGTACTATCCGCTATCGGTCACCAGGGAATATTTAGGCTTAGCGGGTGGTCCCGCCAGATTCACACGGGATTTCTCGGGCCCCGTGCTACTTGGGTGTCTCTCAAACGAGCCGCTGATGTTTCGACTACGGGGGTCTTACCCTCTACGCCGGACCTTTCGCATGTCCTTCGCCTACATCAACGGTTTCTGACTCGCCTCACAGCCGGCAGACTGTGAAAGAGAGATCCCACAACCCCGCACACGCAACCCCTGCCGGGTCTCACACGTATACGGTTTGGCCTCATCCGGTTTCGCTCGCCACTACTCCCGGAATCACGGTTGTTTTCTCTTCCTGCGGGTACTGAGATGTTTCACTTCCCCGCGTTCCCTCCACACTGCCTATGTGTTCAGCAGCGGGTGACAGCCCATGACGACTGCCGGGTTTCCCCATTCGGAAACCCCCGGATCAAAGCCTGGTTGACGGCTCCCCGGGGACTATCGTGGCCTCCCACGTCCTTCATCGGTTCCTGGTGCCAAGGCATCCACCGTGCGCCCTTAAAAACTTGGCCACAGATGCTCGCGTCCACTGTGCAGTTCTCAAACAACGACCAACCACCCATCACCCCGGGACAACATCCCGAGTGCACTGGGGCCGGCACTGAAAGCAGGCCAACGGCCGTACCCTCAGATACCCAACAGCGTGCCCGACACGAACCACTCTCAGGACTCACGTTCCACGCCGAAGCAGTACTAGTGATCCATCAAGCCGATCGTGCCGAGTAGTCAACGTTCCACCCATGAGCAACCAGCATCAGACATTCGCTGATGTACTGGCCTCTGAACCAGGCAAGCCTGGCTTAGAAGTGCTCCTTAGAAAGGAGGTGATCCAGCCGCACCTTCCGGTACGGCTACCTTGTTACGACTTCGTCCCAATCGCCAGTCCCACCTTCGACAGCTCCCTCCCACAAGGGGTTGGGCCACCGGCTTCGGGTGTTACCGACTTTCGTGACGTGACGGGCGGTGTGTACAAGGCCCGGGAACGTATTCACCGCAGCAATGCTGATCTGCGATTACTAGCGACTCCGACTTCATGGGGTCGAGTTGCAGACCCCAATCCGAACTGAGACCGGCTTTTTGAGATTCGCTCCACCTCGCGGTATCGCAGCTCATTGTACCGGCCATTGTAGCACGTGTGCAGCCCAAGACATAAGGGGCATGATGACTTGACGTCGTCCCCACCTTCCTCCGAGTTGACCCCGGCGGTCTCCCGTGAGTCCCCAACACCCCGAAGGGCTTGCTGGCAACACGGGACAAGGGTTGCGCTCGTTGCGGGACTTAACCCAACATCTCACGACACGAGCTGACGACAGCCATGCACCACCTGTACACCGACCACAAGGGGGGCACTATCTCTAATGCTTTCCGGTGTATGTCAAGCCTTGGTAAGGTTCTTCGCGTTGCGTCGAATTAAGCCACATGCTCCGCCGCTTGTGCGGGCCCCCGTCAATTCCTTTGAGTTTTAGCCTTGCGGCCGTACTCCCCAGGCGGGGCACTTAATGCGTTAGCTGCGGCACGGACAACGTGGAATGTTGCCCACACCTAGTGCCCACCGTTTACGGCGTGGACTACCAGGGTATCTAATCCTGTTCGCTCCCCACGCTTTCGCTCCTCAGCGTCAGTATCGGCCCAGAGATCCGCCTTCGCCACCGGTGTTCCTCCTGATATCTGCGCATTTCACCGCTACACCAGGAATTCCGATCTCCCCTACCGAACTCTAGCCTGCCCGTATCGACTGCAGACCCGGGGTTAAGCCCCGGGCTTTCACAACCGACGTGACAAGCCGCCTACGAGCTCTTTACGCCCAATAATTCCGGACAACGCTTGCGCCCTACGTATTACCGCGGCTGCTGGCACGTAGTTAGCCGGCGCTTCTTCTGCAGGTACCGTCACTTTCGCTTCTTCCCTGCTGAAAGAGGTTTACAACCCGAAGGCCGTCATCCCTCACGCGGCGTCGCTGCATCAGGCTTTCGCCCATTGTGCAATATTCCCCACTGCTGCCTCCCGTAGGAGTCTGGGCCGTGTCTCAGTCCCAGTGTGGCCGGTCGCCCTCTCAGGCCGGCTACCCGTCGTCGCCTTGGTGAGCCACTACCTCACCAACAAGCTGATAGGCCGCGGGCTCATCCTGCACCGCCGGAGCTTTCGAACCGCCTGGATGCCCAAGCGGATCAGTATCCGGTATTAGACCCCGTTTCCAGGGCTTGTCCCAGAGTGCAGGGCAGATTGCCCACGTGTTACTCACCCGTTCGCCACTAATCCCCCACCGAAGTGGTTCATCGTTCGACTTGCATGTGTTAAGCACGCCGCCAGCGTTCGTCCTGAGCCAGGATCAAACTCTCCGTGAATGCTTTACATCACGGGAGCGGAACAGTCGGAGGAATAATCCGACCGTTCACAGCGTCCTCGCTGTATTTTTTCAAAGGAACCTCAACCCGATCAGAGATCCGATCAGGTCGGGGTATCAACATATCTGGCGTTGACTTTTGGCACGCTGTTGAGTTCTCAAGGAACGGACGCTTCCTTTGTACTCACCCGAGAGACTCTCTCAGGCTTTCCTTCGGGCGCTTCCCTTCGGTCTTGCGTTTCCGACTCTATCAGATCTTTCCGATCCGATTTCCTCGGTGCTTTCCAGGTTCTCGCTTTCGCGTTTCCCTTTCCGGCGGTTCCGACTTTATCAGAAGTTCCGGGCTGGTCTGACCGGCCGTTCTTTTCCGATTAATCGGGAGAGTGCTCCGTCGAATTCTGTGATTCGGGAGGAAGCAGATAGTTTCTCAAGGTCGCCCTCCGGGATGAACCCATCTACAGGCAACTGTTTGAATCTACCTCCCCGCTCGCTCCGTGTCAACGGCTCTTGCGGGAACGAAGAGGACACTAGCAGCTCGCCGGGGGCTGATGCACATCAGGCGACCGTCGGCACGGTGGCGCTGCGCTCGGACACCTCGACGTCCCCCGTGTCACCGGCCCGCACGGCACGTCCGCCCAGGACGTAGACGTAGGCGAGGAAGGCCAGCTCGGCGACGACTCCGATGGTGATGCGCGCCCAGGTGGGCAGGCCGGAAGGGGTGACGAAGCCTTCGATCGCACCGGAGACGAAGAGGACCAGCGCGAGACCGATCGCCATGCCGATGGCGGCTCGGCCTTCTTCCGCGAGGGCGACGCGCCGGGTGCGCGGGCCCGGGTCGATGAGGGTCCAGCCCAGGCGCAGCCCGGTGCCGGCGGCGACGAACACGGCGGTCAGTTCGAGCAGGCCGTGCGGGAGGACGAGGCCCAGGAAGGTGTCGAGGCGGCCGGCCGAGGACATGAGGCCGAAGCCGACGCCCAGGTTGAGCATGTTCTGGAACAGGATCCAGATGACCGGCAGGCCGAGGAAGACCCCGAGGATCAGGCAGAGCGCGGCGGCCCAGGCGTTGTTCGTCCAGACCTGCGCGGCGAAGGAGGCCGCGGGGTGGCTGGAGTAGTACGTCTCGTACTGGCCGCCGGGGCGGGTCAGCTCGCGCAGTTCGCTGGGCGCCGCGATCGTGGACTGCACCTCCGGGTGGGTGCCGATCCACCAGCCCAGGAGCGCCGCGACAGCGGTCGACAGGAGGGCGGTGGGGACCCACCAGTGGCGGGCCCGGTAGACGGCGGCCGGAAACTGCTGGGTCAGGAATCGGGTGACGTCGCGCCAGGAGGCTCGGCGGGTGCCCGTCACCACGCTGCGCGCGCGGGCCACCAACTGGCTGAGTCTCCCGGTGAGCTGCGGGTCGGGCGCACTGGACTGGATGAGGGAGAGGTGGGTGGCCGTGCGCTGGTAGAGGGCGACGAGTTCGTCGGTCTCGGCGCCGGTCAACCGGCGCCGGCGCCGGAGCAGCGCGTCGAGGCGGTCCCACTCCGCGCGGTGGGCGGAGACGAAGACGTCGAGGTCCATCGGTGTGCCTGCTCCTCGGCTATCGTCAGCGGCTCGTCGTGGATCAGCTTGTCGTACTGCGGCGCGGTGTGTCCTCAGCTTGGCAGACTGGCGGGGACGGGGGCGGTGAGGGGAAGGGCGGCAGGCGTGAGTGAGCTGGTGACGGGTGAGGCGGTGGCGCTGGAGCTGCGTCCCGCGCGGCTGCCCAGCAGGGCGCTGGCCGTCCTGCTCGATCTGGCCGTGGCCGTGGCCGTCTACGTGGCGGTGACCGTCGCGCTGGTGGCGTCCACCGCCTCCTTGGACATGGCGGCGCAGACCGCGCTGTCGATCGCGGCGTTCGTCCTCGTGCTGGTGGGCGGGCCGATCGCGGTGGAGACGCTGAGCCATGGGCGCTCGCTCGGGAAGATGGCCTGCGGTCTGCGGGTGGTGCGGGACGACGGCGGGCCGGTCAGGTTCCGGCACTCGCTGGTGCGGGGTCTGATCGGGGTGATCGAGATCCTGATGACCTTCGGCGTGGTCGCCTGTATCGCCTCGCTGGTGTCGGCGCGGGGGCGGCGGCTCGGTGACGTGTTCGCGGGGACGCTGGTCGTGCGCGAGCGGGTGCCCGTCGCGCAGGCGGGCTTCCTGCCGCCGCCCCCACCCTGGCTGGCCGGTCGGTTCGCCGAGCTGGATCTGTCGGCGGTGCCCGACGATCTGTGGCTCGCCGTCCGCCAGTGCCTGACACGGATGGGGCAGCTGGACCCCCGGGTCGGCTGGGCCATGGCGGAACGGCTCGCCGCCGATGTGGCGGCCCGTACGGGGGCGCCGGCGCCGCAGGGGGTTCCGCCGGCCGCCTATCTGGCGGCGGTGGTGCAGGAACGGCAGGTCCGGGAGGCCCGGCGGGCTTTCGGGGCCGCGAAGGGGGGCGGAGGACCCGCGGTGGCGGCTCCCGCGGCTCCCTCTCCGCAGGCCTCCCCGGTGGCGCCACCGCTGCCGCCGTGGGCGGCGCCCTCGCCGGCGGCCTCCGCGGTGCCCCCGGTCGGGCCTCCCGGGGCGCCGCCGGCCGGCCCCGCGCGGGGAGGCGGGCCCGAGGGGACGCGGGAGACGCCGTCGGACGGCCGACCGGGCACCGGGTTCGTGCCTCCGGCGTAGGCGGGGCGGGCGGTGCCGGGGCGGTCCCGCAGGGCTGTGCGCCCGACGCTCACGGGAACACGGACGGCGGTGACTCCAGGTCCTCCAGCTCGATGCCGGGGGCCGCGAGGACGACGTCGCCGGTGATGTGCACGGCGTACTGCTCGCCGGTGTCCAGGGCGGTGACCTGGTATTCGTCCACGGTCAGAGGGCCGTTGTCAGTGGCGTGTGCTTCTCTGTGGAGCAAGGCCCAGGACTGGTCCACGGTGCGGGGGGCGAGGACCGGGTCCGTGAGGGCCACGAGGCGGACACGGGTTGCCGATCCGGAGGGGGTGAGGCGCAGGAGGCGGGCGACGGCGACGAGGAAGGCCGGGGACGAGCCGGTGAAGGCGTGGGCGCGCGCATTGCCTTCGGTGGCGTGGACTCCGGTGGGGTCGGTGCGGACCCAGGTGACGCCGTCGATGGCCGCGCCCCGTACCTGCCAGCTCGCGGCGTGGAGTTCGAGGCGGAGGGGGCGGCCGAGTTCGTCGAGAGCGAGGTCGACGGAGCCGTGGTGGTCCCCGGTCGGCGTGGTCAGCCGGGAGACGTAGCGCCAGCCGGAGGGGCCGGGGGCGCACTGGAAGTGTTCTTCTCCGAGGGGGGTGTGGTCGTGCGGATCGTGGAGCGAATAACGGCCGCGGGGCATGGTGGTCCTGGGTGGTGACGGGCTGCTGGTCCGGCCGCTGAGGCGCCAACGGGGCAGGCCCCCGGCACGGGGGTGCGGGGGCCTGCCTCGGAGGAGCCGGCGGTCGGCGGGTACGTGTGCGTGCATGACGCGTACCCGCCGACCGCGACGCGGGCTCAGTAGCGGTAGTGGTCCGCCTTGTACGGGCCCTCGACCTTGACGCCGATGTAGTCGGCCTGCTCCTGGCGGAGCGTGGTCAGCTTGACGCCGAGGGCGTCGAGGTGGAGGCGGGCGACCTTCTCGTCCAGGTGCTTGGGCAGCACGTACACGTCGGTCGGGTACTCGTCGGGCTTGGTGAACAGCTCGATCTGGGCCAGGGTCTGGTCCGCGAAGGAGTTGGACATCACGAACGACGGGTGGCCGGTGGCGTTGCCCAGGTTCAGCAGGCGGCCCTCGGACAGCACGATGAGGACCTTGCCGTCGGGGAAGGTCCAGGTGTGGACCTGCGGCTTGACCTCGTCCTTGACGATGCCCGGGATCTTGGCGAGGCCGGCCATGTCGATCTCGTTGTCGAAGTGGCCGATGTTGCCGATGATCGCCTGATGCTTCATCTTGGCCATGTCCGAGGCCATGATGATGTCCTTGTTGCCGGTCGTCGTGACGAAGATGTCCGCCTTGTCGACGACCTCGTCCAGCGTCGTGACCTGGTAGCCGTCCATCGCCGCCTGCAGGGCGCAGATCGGGTCGATCTCGGTGACGATCACGCGGGCGCCCTGGCCGCGCAGCGACTCCGCGCAGCCCTTGCCCACGTCGCCGTAGCCGCAGACCACCGCGGTCTTGCCGCCGATGAGGACGTCCGTGGCGCGGTTGATGCCGTCGATCAGGGAGTGGCGGCAGCCGTACTTGTTGTCGAACTTCGACTTGGTCACCGCGTCGTTGACGTTGATCGCCGGGAACAGCAGGGTGCCGTCGCGGTGCATCTCGTACAGGCGGTGGACGCCGGTCGTGGTCTCCTCGGTGACGCCGCGGATCTCGGACGCCAGCTGCGTCCACTTCTGCGGGGTCTCGCTCACCGTGCGGGTGAGGAGTTCGAGGATGACGCGGTGCTCGTCGGACTCGGCGGTGTCGACCGAGGGGACCTTGCCGTCCTTCTCGTACTCGACGCCCTTGTGGACGAGGAGGGTGGCGTCACCGCCGTCGTCCAGGATCATGTTGGGGCCGCCGGTGGGGGTGTTCGGCCAGGTCAGAGCCTGCTCCGTGCACCACCAGTACTCCTCCAGGGTCTCGCCCTTCCAGGCGAAGACCGGGACGCCCTGCGGGTTGTCGGGCGTCCCGTTCGGGCCGACGGCGAT
The DNA here is from genome assembly GCF_001267885.1 of Streptomyces ambofaciens ATCC 23877. NCBI lineage: Bacteria > Bacillati > Actinomycetota > Actinomycetes > Kitasatosporales > Streptomycetaceae > Streptomyces > Streptomyces ambofaciens. Next base: position 3,253,365 of record NZ_CP012382.1, read on the forward strand.
GGCGGCCGCGGCGTGGTCCTGGGTGGAGAAGATGTTGCAGGAGGCCCAGCGGACCTCGGCGCCCAGGGCGACCAGGGTCTCGATGAGCACGGCGGTCTGCACGGTCATGTGCAGGGAGCCGGTGACACGGGCGCCGGCGAGCGGCTGGGCCTCGGCGTACTCCTTGCGGATCGCCATGAGGCCGGGCATCTCGTGCTCGGCGAGGGTGATCTCCTTGCGGCCGAACTCGGCCAGGGAGAGGTCGGCGACCTTGAAGTCCTGTCGGTTGTCGACAGTCGTCATTGCGAGCTGCTCCTCGTGTTGGGTCGAGGGTGGGTACGGCTGACCTGCGCGGCGGCGGACACAGGGGTGCCCCGAAGAGGACACAGGCATGCCCGCGTGCGCGCAGCGCAGTCCGTCGGAGGCCCTCTCTCCCTCGGCCGGTCCGTGCTCGGACCGCCCGACCGCCATCAGCAGCGACGTCTGGCTCCGTCCCAAGCTACACCGGTGTGCCCGCCGTCCCCAGTCCGCCTCCGATCACTTCCGGACGTATCCGAGGTGTCACGGGGTGCGCAGGGGCGGACGCCGCCGGGGCCCGCCGAGTGGATCGGCGGGCCCCGGGGGCGTGGGAACAGGGGGTGTCAGTGGGCGGCGGGCGGCGTGCTCGGGCCGCCGGGGGCCGCCTCGCGGTCCGGCCCCTTGGCGGCCTCGGTCTCGTTGTAGATGTCCGGCTCCAGGTAGATGACGCGGGCGATCGGGACGGCCTCGCGGATGCGGGCCTCGGCCGCGTCGATGGCGGAGGCGATCTCGGTGGCCGTGCCGTCGTGGCGGACGGAGATCTTGGCGGCGACGAGCAGTTCCTCGGGGCCGAGGTGGAGCGTGCGCATGTGGATGATGCCCGTGACCGTGTCGCCGTCGACGATCGCGCTCTCGATCCGCTCGACGGCCTCGGTGCCCGCGGCCTCACCGAGCAGCAGGGACTTGGTCTCGACGGCCAGGACCAGCGCGATCACGATGAGCAGCACGCCGATGCAGAGGGTGCCGATGCCGTCCCAGACCCCGTCGCCGGTGAGCAGGGCGAGGCCGACACCGCCGAGGGCGAGGATCAGGCCGACGAGGGCGCCGAGGTCCTCCAGGAGGACGACGGGCAGCTCGGGGGCCTTGGCGTGGCGGACGAACTCCTTCCAGGACTTCTTCCCGCGCAGGGTGTTGGACTCCTTGATGGCGGTCCGGAAGGAGAAGGTCTCGGCGATGATCGCGAAGACCAGGACGCCCACCGGCCAGTACCAGTGCTCGATCTCGTGGGGGTGCTTGATCTTCTCGTAGCCCTCGTAGACGGCGAACATGCCGCCGACCGAGAAGAGCACGATGGAGACGAGGAAGGCGTAGATGTACCGCTCGCGGCCGTAGCCGAAGGGGTGTTGGGGGGTGGCGGCGCGCTGGGCGCGTTTGCCGCCGAGGAGCAGGAGTCCCTGGTTGCCGGAGTCGGCGAGGGAGTGCACGGACTCGGCGAGCATCGACGACGATCCACTGAAGAGGAACGCCACGAATTTCGCTACCGCGATCGAGAGGTTGGCGAGCAGTGCCGCCACGATCGCCTTGGTTCCGCCTGACGCGCTCATGTGTCGCGTTGTCCCTTCGCCTTCGTCTGCGTCCGTACGCCGGTGGGGGCTCGGCCGGTCATCGGCTTTGCCCCTCCTTTGCGGTGCGCCATTGTTGCAGCCCGCGCGGGCCCCGACGTGCCGGATGCCCCGTCGTACGCCCGTCAGACCTGCGTCAGACGAGCACGGTGGCCCGGAAGAGCGTGCCGGTTCCGGACACTTCGGCCTTTTCTCCCGCGGCCGCGAACAGGGACTGTCCGGGGGTGAGTTCGTGTTCGCCCACTCGCAGGGTGCCCGCCGTGCAGAGCAGGATCTGCGGGGTGGGCCGGGTGAGGTCGTGGCTCCCGGAGCCCTCCGGGAGGACGTGCCGGGACAGGCGGAACTCGTCGATCGGGGTCTCGTAGACCTCTTCGCCGTCGGGGGACGCCTCGGGGCGCAGGACGCCGGGGTCGCCGGCCTCGAAGCGGACGATGCGCAGCAGTTCGGGGACGTCGACGTGCTTGGGGGTGAGGCCGCAGCGCAGGACGTTGTCGGAGTTGGCCATGATCTCGACGCCGAGGCCGTCGAGGTAGGCGTGCGGGATTCCCGCGCCGAGGTACAGCGCCTCGCCGGGCTGCAGCCGTACGTGGTTGAGGAGCAGGGCGGCGAGGACGCCGGGGTCGCCCGGGTAGTGGTGGGCGATGTCGGCATAGGGCGCGTAGGCGCCGCCGAGGCGGTGGCAGGCGGCCGCGGTCTCGGTGACCGTGCGGGTCATCTCCTCGGGGTCCGCGGTCAGGATCGCGGTGAGGACCTCGCGCAGGGCGGCGTCCTCGGGGTGCGCGCGTAGCAGGTCGACGTAGGGCTTGAGGGAGGCGACGCCGAGGCCGTCGAGCAGGTCCGCCGTCTCGGCGGGGGCGCGGAAGCCGCAGAGGCCGTCGAACTCGGTGAGGGCGCAGATCAGTTCGGGCTTGTGGTTGGCGTCCTTGTAGTTGCGGTGCGGGGCGTCCAGCGGGACGCCCCGGCGCTCCTCGTCCTCGTAGCCCGCCCTGGCCTGGGCCAGGTCGGGGTGGACCTGGAGGGAGAGCGGGGCGCCGGCGGCGAGGAGCTTGAGGAGGAAGGGCAGCCGGGGGCCGAACTTGGCCACGGAGGCGGCGCCCAGTTCCTTCTCGGGGTCGGCGTCGACGACTTCGGCGAGGGTGCCCCGGCCGGTGCGGGAGGGGGCGCCGGGGTGGGCGCCCATCCACATCTCCGCCTGCGGCTCCCCGGTCGGCTCGGTCCCGAGCAGGGCCGGGATCGCGGTGGTGGAACCCCAGGCGTAGGGGCGGACGGTGTTGTCGAGGCGGTCCATGGGCTCTCTCTGCCGGTGCGTGTCCAGTGCGGGTCCTGCGTACGAAGACGTACGCGATGGTGCGTACGAGATCAGGCGCCCGAGGCGAGCGCCAGGTAAACGGCGGCGAAATCCGTGACGGCGATCAGTTCGGCGAGGGTCTCCAGTTCGTCGCCCAGTCCCGGCTCCAGCTCGCTGATGGGCGTGTCGTGACCGAGGGCCAGGTCACGGGCGCCCGGGGCGGCGGAGAGGCCGCCGATGGGGCGGTCGCGCAGGAGCACTACGCGCGCGTGCAGGGCGGGTGCCTCCTCGACGCGGTCGCGGAAGAAGTCGTCGGGGTCGGCGCCGGCGGCGAGTCGGCCCGCGAGCAGGGCGTTGTGCGCGTCGAGCGCCTCGGGGAGTTCGGCGACGACGGCCGGGGTGCCGGAGAGTTCGGCGAGCGCGGCGGCGAAGCGGCGGCCCGCCGGTCCGGCCGAGGTGCCCTCGGTCCAGACGACCGGGAGGGAGTCGGCCAGCTCGGCCGCCAGGGTCTTGGCGGGGTTGCTGTAGGTCACGACGGCGGGCCCGCAGCGCTCGGCGACGCGGTCGAGGCGGTCGGCGACCTTCTCGATGGCGTCGGGCGGCGCTTCGAGCAGGCCGGTGCGGTCCAGCAGGGCGAGGAGCGGGGTGAGCAGCGCCCACAGGACGCCGGGGGCGGCGCCGGCCAGGGGTTCGTCGTGGTCGTAGGGCGCGGTCGCCATCGGGATGAACAGGCCGTGCGAGCCGTTCACCGCGTCGCTGAGCGGGGTCCGGGCGGGGGCGACGGCGACGACCGTGCAGCCCCTGCGGTAGGCCTGTTCGGCGAGCAGGGCGAGGCCCGGCTCGGTGCCGTCGGGCGTGGCGATCAGCAGGAGGTCGACGGAGCCGGCCCAGCCGGGCAGTTCCCAGTGCAGGGCGCCCGCGGCGGGGGCGACGCCGGTGGGGGCGAGGCGGGTGACCGGGCTACCGGCACCGGCGAGGGTGCCGAGGAGGTCGGCGGCGTGGGTGGCCGCGGCGCCCGGACCGGCGATCAGGACGGCGCGGGGGCGGCCGTCGGGCCTGAGGTCACCGACACCGGCCTCGACGGCGTGCCGGGCGGCGGTGCGTACGCGGGCGCCTGCCTCGGCGGCACCGCGGAGCAGGCCGCGGCGGTCGGCTTCGGTGAGGCGCTCCGGTGCGTCCAGGAGCGATTCGTCGAGCATGGCGGCAGTCTCCGATCGCCGGGGCGTTCGTTCGGTTGCGCGGGCGCCTGACCGGCGTTCATCCGGGGCGGCGGGCCTCGTCGACGAGCAGGACGGGGATGCCGTCGCGGACCGGGTACGCCAGGCCACAGTCCTGGCCGGTGCAGATCAGCTCCGCGTCCCGCTCCTGGAGGGGGGCGTGGCAGGCCGGGCAGGCGAGGATCTCCAGGAGGCCGGCTTCGAGCGGCATGGGGGTTCCCTTCGGGGCGGTGGGGCTTGTGCGGATGTGCTGGTCAGGGTACCGCCGGTCACGGGGCCGGTGGCGGGGACGGGTGGGTGTCGCGGAACCCGGCATCGGTGACCGCGGGAGGGGTGGGTCCGTGACCGGGGGAAGGGTCGTCGGCGACTGCGGGCCGGGGTGTCGGTGACCGCAGGTGGGGCTTCGGTGACCGCGGGAGGGGTGATCGGTGACCGCGGGGAGGATCGTCGGCGACCGTCGGCCGGGGCATCGGCAACTGGCCGGGGCTTCGGCGACCGTCGGCCGGGGCTTGGGCAACTGGCCGGGGCGTCGACGACCGCAAGCCGGGGCGTCGGCAACTGGCCGGGGCTTCGGCGACCGCAGGTCGGATCGTCGGTGACCGGCGCTGCGGGGTGTCTCCCGCGTCGGCGGTGGCGTGCGCTCCCTCGGGGCCCCAGCGCCCGCCCGCGCCGTTTCCGGGGCTGCCCGACGGGTCGTACAGGCACCCCCGGCGGCTGCTCGCGGTCGGTGTCGTGTTCACGACCGGATGATCGCCAGGGCCTCGTCGCGGACCTTCGCCATCGTCGCCTCGTCGCGGGCCTCGGCGTTGAGGCGCAGCAGGGGCTCCGTGTTGGACGGGCGGACGTTGAACCACCAGTCGGCGGCGGTGACGGTCAGGCCGTCCAGTTCGTCGAGGGTGACGCCGTCGCGGCCCTCGTAGGCGGCGCGGATCGCGTCGAGGCGGGCCGTCTGGTCGTCGACGGTGGAGTTGATCTCGCCGGAGCCGGCGTAGCGGTCGTACTGGGCGACCAGGGCGGACAGCGGGCCGTCCTGCTCGCCGAGGGCGGCGAGCACGTGGAGGGCGGCCAGCATGCCGGTGTCGGCGTTCCAGAAGTCGCGGAAGTAGTAGTGCGCGGAGTGCTCGCCGCCGAAGATGGCGCCGGTCCTGGCCATCTCGGCCTTGATGAAGGAGTGGCCCACGCGGGTGCGTTCCGGTGTGCCGCCGTTCTCCGCCACGACCTCCGGGACGGACCAGGAGGTGATCAGGTTGTGGATGACGGTGCCCTTGCCGCCGTTGCGGGCGAGCTCCCGGGCGGCGACCAGGGCGGTGACCGCGGACGGGGAGACCGGGTCGCCGTCCTGGTCGACGACGAAGCAGCGGTCGGCGTCGCCGTCGAAGGCGAGGCCGAGGTCGGCGCCTTCCTCGCGGACGCGCTTCTGGAGGTCGACGAGGTTGGCCGGGTCGAGCGGGTTGGCCTCGTGGTTGGGGAAGGTGCCGTCCAGTTCGAAGTACATCGGCACCAGGTCGAGGGGCAGGCCGGCGAAGACCGAGGGGACGGTGTGACCGCCCATGCCGTTGCCCGCGTCGACGACGACCTTCAGGGGGCGGATGGAGCTGAGGTCGACCAGGGACCGCAGGTGGGCGGCGTAGTCGGCGAGCGTGTCCCGCTGGGTGACCGTGCCCGGCCGCGTCGCCGGCTCCGGGGCGCCGGAGGTGCTCCAGCCCTCCACCAGGGCGCGGATCTCGGCGAGGCCGGTGTCCTGGCCGACGGGGGCGGCGCCCGCGCGGCAGAGCTTGATGCCGTTGTACCGGGCCGGGTTGTGCGAGGCCGTGAACATGGCGCCCGGCAGGTTCAGCGCGCCGGAGGCGTAGTACAGCTGGTCGGTCGAGCACAGGCCGATCACGGTGACGTCGGCGCCTCGGGCCGCGGCCCCGCGCGCGAAGGCACCGGACAGGCCCGGGGACGACGGCCGCATGTCGTGGCCGACCACGATGGCGCGCGCGCCGGTCAGCTCGACGAAGGCCGCGCCGAACAGCTCGGCCAGCGTCTCGTCCCACTGGTCCGGAACGACACCGCGCACGTCGTACGCCTTCACGATCTGCGACAGATCAGCAGCCACGGCCAGCCTTCCCTCAAGTCCTGTCGGAGCCCACAAACTACCCGTAAGGACGGACCGGGCGTCGTGCGGTTCCCAAAGGGCAGAGCGAGGTCAGAGCGAGGTCAGGGCGAGCTCGGAGCGGATCGGGGCCATGTCGGGCCGTCCTGGGCCGTGTCGGGCCGTGCCGGCTGCGCGGGGGCCAGGGGCACGGGGCGAGGGTCACGGAGCGCGGAGCGCGGAGCAGGGGACGAGGGTGCAGGGGACGGTGTCAGGGCAGCATCCAGCCCAGGACCGGTGTGGACTGCCCGACCACGATCAGGCACATGACCAGGAGCAGACCGAGGCTCCAGGGCAGCACCTTGCGCAGCAGGTCGCCCTCGCGGCCCGCGAGTCCGACGGCCGCGCAGGCGATGGTGAGGTTCTGCGGGGAGATCATCTTGCCGAGGACGCCGCCCGAGCTGTTGGCGGCGGCGAGCAGCTCGGGTGACAGGCCCGACTCCCGCGCGGCGGTCACCTGGAGGGCGCCGAAGAGCGCGTTGGCGGAGGTGTCGGAGCCCGAGACGGCGACGCCGAACCAGCCGAGCACCGGTGAGAGGAAGGCCAGCCCGGCGCCGGCCGCCGCGACGAAGTGGCCGATGGTGGCGGCCTGTCCGGAGAGGTTCATGACGTAGGCGAGGGCCAGCACGGAGGTGACGGTGAGGATCGCGAACCGCAGCTCGTGCACGGTCGCGAGCCACTCCTTGACGGCCACGCGCGCGTGCACGCCGAGGACGACGGCGCTGACCGCTCCGGCGAGCAGGACGAGGGTGCCGCCGGTGGAGACGATCGGCCAGGAGAAGACGTTTCCGCCGACCGGGTTCCCCGCGGGGTCGGCCACGTCCAGGAAGGGCCAGTCGTAGGTCCGGGTCGCGCGGGCCAGCCAGTCCTTGACCGCCGGGATCTGCGCGACGGAGAAGACGGCGACGATGAGGGCGTAGGGCGCGTAGGCGCGCAGGACCTCCCGGCGGGGGTCGTCCTCGTCCAGTTCCCCGCTCCTCGCGCCGGTCAGCACGGACGCGCGCACGGGCTCGGCGGCGGGCCGGCGGGCCTGCGGTACGGCGACCAGGGCACCGGCGCCCAGGAGGGCGGCGGCGATGTCGGCGAGTTGGGCGGAGACGTAGTTGGAGGCGACGAACTGGGCGACGGCGAAGGCCACACCGCAGGCCGCCGCGGGCACCCAGGTCTCGCGCAGTCCGCGTCGCCCGTCGACCAGGGCGACCAGAAGCAGGGGGACGACGAGGGCCAGCAGGGGGGTCTGGCGGCCCACCACGGAGGCGACGTCGTCCAGCGGCAGTCCGGTGACCTGGGCCAGCGTCACCACCGGGGTGCCCATCGCACCGAAGGCGACCGGCGCGGTGTTCGCGACCAGTGACACGACCGCCGCGCGCACGGGGTCGAAGCCGAGCGCCACGAGCATGACCGAGCAGATCGCGACGGGCGCCCCGAACCCGGCGAGGGCCTCCAGCAGGGCGCCGAAGCAGAAGGCGACGACCAGGGCCTGGATGCGCGGGTCGTCGGACAGCCGTCCGAAGGAGCGGCGCAGGATGTCGAAGTGCCGGGTGCGGACGGTCATCCGGTAGACCCACAGGGCGTTCACGACGATCCACAGGATGGGAAAGATCCCGAACGCGGCCCCCTGGGCGGCGCTGGAGGCCGTCTGGTCCAGCGGCATGCCGTACGCCAGCCAGGCGACGAGCACGGCCGCCAGGAGGCCCGTGAGGCCCGCCAGATGCGCCTTCATGCGGACGCCGCCCAGCAGGACGAGGACGATCACCAGGGGCAGGGCCGCCACCAGGGCGGACAGGCCGAGGGAACCGGCGACGGGTTCCAGTTCCTGGACGTACACGGGCGCCTCCCCGGATTCCGCCATGCGAAAGCGGTTTCTCGTGACATCCGGAATGGTCGTGTCCGCGACAAGGTGACGTCAATGGGTGTGCCGCAACGGGCCGTACGGGAGGGGCCGGAGGTACGGGACGGGTCTCAGTTGTCCGGCGAACGCAGCACGCGCAGGTGGCCGCGGCGCGCGACCTCCATCGGATCGGCGGTCCGCGGACCGCCGCCGGCCTCGGCCGCCCGCTCCTGGGGACGGGCCGCCTCGCGCACCGCGTTGGCGAGCGCTTCCAGGTCGTCACCGCTGGGGCGGGCCGGGGCCGAGCCGTCGAGCAGGCGGACGACCTCCCAGCCGCGCGGGGCGGTGAGGCGCTCGGAGTGCTCGGCGCACAGGTCGTAGCAGTGGGGCTCGGCGTAGGTGGCGAGCGGGCCGAGGACCGCGGTCGAGTCGGCGTAGACGTACGTCAGCGTCGCGACGGCGGGACGGCCGCAGGCGGTGCGCGAACAGCGACGTACAGGGCTCACGATGTTGGACGGTACCGCACTCTTGAGCGGGCCGCGACGACTCCCCACCAGGTCACCACACCGTGTCGTGGTGTGAAACGCCCCACACGCCCCTCCGGACACACCGCTTTGACCTGCACGGACGCTGGTGCGCGGGATGTCCGGCGGTTCCGGCGGCGGTCGCGAACCGCTACGAACAGCGACATTTGCCCTGAGTTCGACGGTCACGGAGTGATGCGGAATCGAGCCCAAGCTTGGCTGGAACGGTCATCGGGCGACACGCCCCGCCAGGCGCTCCCGCACGGGCCGTCGTGCGTGTGCGGTCCGGCGCGCGGACGTGGCGGGGACTACCCTTCAGCGGTGATGGACAACCCCGTGACGCCCCGTGAGACCGGCCGCCCAGGACCCCGCCGTCGTGATCGCCACGGCCGGGGCATGCGCGGCCCGATCGCACCCCCGCAGGTACCGCTGGCCGCGAGCCGCGGCGAGATCTTCGCGGACCTGGTGCAGGACTCCGTGGAGCGCCTGGAGCGGCGGTGGCCGCAGCTCGCCGACATCGATTTCCTCGTCCTCGAGGTGCCGCGGCTGGACGGCGCCGCCGACCAGGCGTGGGACGACGAGGCGGTTCCGCTCGGGACGACGGTGCCCTCGCGGGAGGGGCGGCGAGGCCGCGTGATCGTGTACCGGCGGCCGGTCGAGATCCGGACGAAGGGGCGGGACGAGCGGGCGGCGCTCGTGCACGAGGTCGTCGTCGAGCAGGTCGCGGACTTGCTCGGGCTGACGCCGGAGACGGTGGACCCGCAGTACGGGGAGGACTGAGCGGGCGGTCGCGGCCCCGGGGCGCCGTGGCCCGCCGCCCGCGCGGCCGCTACCGCTGCAGCACCGCCAGGTCCTCGTCCGCGTGGGGTACGGCGACCGTCCCCCGGTCGTCGGGGAGGGTCTGCACGGTGAAGGACGCGACGTCGTCGTCCTGCCCGGTGAGCGTGCGGGCCCCGTGCACCGGGCCGCCCGAGACCGTCTCGACGGTCAGCGCGTAGGTGCCCTTCAGACCCGTCGGCACCGGAGCTTCGACGGCCTGGGTCGTGCCGCCCTTGATCGTGTACGTCCTGGTGGCCGCCGTACCGCCCTCGGTGCCCGCGGACGCCGTCACCCTGACCTTCGCCGCCTGTCCGGGAGCCGTCAGGGACAACGTCGTGCTCTTGGCGCGGTTGTCCGCCGCCGTCGCGCGCGCCCCGACCGGGGCGGCGGCCGGGATGAAGGCCGACTCCCGCTCCGCGCCCTCGCCCCGCACGACCCGGACCGCGGCCACGACCGGCACCGACCGGCCCGTCGGGGTCAGCGTCAGCGATCCCGCCTCGCCGCGCGTGACCTCACCGAGGTCGACTCCCGTCGTCATGCCGGCCTTGACGTGCACCGTCTCGTTCCCGGCGGGCGTGATCGGCCCGGTCGGCGAGGCGAGCCGCACCTTGAGGTCGGCGTCGGTGCCGCCGGGTGCGAACAGCACCAGGCGTACGGCGGTGGCGTCCTCGGGGATGCCCGGCAGCACGAGCTCGCCGGCCGGGTCCGCGGCCGCGGTCAGCCAGTCGCCGCCGGTCTTGTCGTCCAGGGCCTGCACCGCGGCCCCGACCCGCCCGCTGCGCACGCTGACGTGCACGGTGACGTCGGTCTCCTTCACGTCGCTGAGCGTGGACAGCAGCAGCGCCTCACTGGCGTGCGGCGCCACGGTGACGCCGTCCGCCACCGTGGTCTTCAGGGCGCCGTCCTTGCCGTACAGCTCGATGTCGACGACGGCCGCGGAGTCGTCGGGGTTGGTCAGGTGCACGTAGTCGGTGCGCTCGGCGGCCGTGGCCGCGCCCGGGAACCAGAACTCCGTGTCCGGCACGGTGCAGTTGACGCCCAGCAGTCCCCGGCCCGTGCCGGCGGCGACCTCCGTGGTCTGCTGCACCGTCCAGCCGGGGGCGTGGCTCCCCGTCGCGGTCCCGATCAGCGCGGGCGCCTCGGCCCCGGAGACCTCCCCCGCGACCGGTGCACCGGGCGCCTCGGGCTCTACGACGGGCTTCTCGGACTTCTTCCCGCTCTCGGTCTCCCCGGACGCGGTGCCCGAGGCCGCCGTCGTGAGCGCGGCCTCGCCCTTCTCGTTCGCGCCCTTCGTGACGGGCGTGAAGGAGGTGTACGCCGTCTCGGCGAGGTCGGACGTGCTGGGCGCCGGGCAGGACAGGCTGGTGCGCTCCACGGGCAGCCGGACGGCGGGCCCGGCGGTGTCCGCGCCGGTGGCGTCCGGTGAGGACACCGCCGCGAATCCGGTGACGGCGGCGAGCGCCGCCGTGCCGGCGATCAGGGACAGGGTGGTGCGCTTCACTGCTGGCTCCCGTCGGGACGCTCACTGCCGGTGCCGTGGGGATCGTGGGCCTGGGCAGGGTCGTACGGCCTGTCGTATCCGCCCGGGCCGTAGGTCCGGCCGTAGGCGGGGTCGTACGGTCCGGCCTGGGACGGGTCGGAGGGATCGCCGTAGGCGTACGGGTCGTACGGTCCCGCTTCGTACTGCCCGCCCTGACCGCCTTGACCGCCTTGGCCACCTTGACCGCCATGACCGCCCTGGTAGGCGTCCGCCTGGTAGGGGTCGCCCTGGTACGGCTGCTGCTGTGCGTAGGCGCCCGGGTCGTAGGGCGGCGCGCTCTGGTACTGCTCGCCGCCGTACGGGTCGTAGGAGCCCTGAGCGGTGCCGTCGTACCCCGTCGTGTCCCATGCGCCGTACGCCGGCTGCTGCGGGACCGCCGCGGGTGTCCCGGCGGGCGGGGCGCCCTCTGCCGAGGCGCCCTCGGCCCCGGGCACCGGCTGGGCGCCCGCCCCGGCCTCGGCCTCCGCCTCGGCCTGCGCCCGCAGTCGCCGGGCGCGGCGGCCCTCGCCCTCGACGGCCCCGGCGGGGACCGCTTCCTCCTCGGGCAGGTCGTCGTCGACGTCGCGGCGCCTGCCGGGCAGGGCGAGGACGACCAGGACCACGGCGAGCAGGCCCTGGGCCCAGAGCCAGGCGGTGTGGGTGAACGGCTCGTCGTAGGTGACGTCCAGCTCCCCGCCGGCGGCGGGGAGTTCGAAGCCCTGCGCCCAGCCGTCGACGGTGGTGCGGGTGAGCGGCTTGCCGTCCAGGGTCGCCGTCCAGCCCTCGGCGGCGGTGTCGGCGAGGCGCAGCACACGGCCGTCGGCGCCGGACGGGATCTCGGTGTGGATCTCGACGGGACCGGCGGCCACGGGCCGCGGCCCGTCGGCACCGGGGCCCTCGCCGGACACGATCGTCGCGCGCGCGACCTCCTGGTCCACCCGCCACAGGCCGCTGCCGTCCTGCTGGCTGAGCCGGTTGAGGCCGGGCGTGGCGTCCAGGACGCGGGTGACCTCGCGCGGCGCGCCCTTGTGCACGAGGACGTAGCGCACCGCGAAGCCGCCGAGCTGGTCCGCCTGGTCGGCGCCGGAACCGGCGACGAGGTTGGCGACGACCTTGTCGAGTCCGCCGTTGCCGCCGTCCCCGGCGGCGAGTTCGCCGTCGCCCAGGCGGGCTCCGGAGCCGCGCACCAGCGTGTAGCTCACATGGGTGGCGGAGTCGCTGTCGAGGACGAGGGTGCGGGCCTGGTCGTGGGTGCGGCTCTCCTCGGCGACGAACGCCGGCACCTGGACGGGGTCGCGTCGCTCCAGGGGTCCGTCGGCGCCGCCGATCATCCAGCCGGTGGCGGCGATCAGCGGTCCGACGGCCGAGGCGAGGGCGATCAGGGCGGCGACCGGCTGGCGCCAGCCGAAGCTCTGCTCGGCCACGCGTGAGCGTGCCCCGTCGGCGCCGAGGGTCGCGGCGGACAGCAGGGCGATGCCGTAGACGAGCGTGGCGGGTCCGGCCCAGACGGAGCGGTTGGAGAGCACCGCGAAGACCAGGGCGACCAGGGCGACGGTCCAGGCCGTGCGGATGCCCAGCTGCCGCTCGGAGCGCAGCAGCGCGGCCAGTGCGGCGAGCACGATGCCGACGAGGACCAGTCCGCCGACCGTGCCGGGGCCGCCGGGGCTGGCGCCGAGCAGGTCGAGGGCGGAGGCGGCCGAGGCGCCGTACTCCAGGCCGGCCTCGTCGAAGAAGCCGAACGGGAGCAGCGACAGCGACCAGGGGGCGAGGAGCAGCAGCGGGGTGCCGAGCTGGGCGAGGAAGCGCGGCCCGTACGCCGTGATGTCGCTCCGGCGCAGGACCAGGACCCCGGCGCCGAGGAGCAGCGCGACGGGCCACACGACGGGCGTGAAGGCGGTGGCGATCGTCAGCAGCAGCGCGTACGCCCAGGTGGCCCGCCAGCTGCCGCGGGTGCCGGACGCGTGGGTGAGGCCGGCCGCCGCGACCCCCGCGCGCGCGATGAGCGGGAGGAGCACGGCGAGGACGGCGGTGCCGAGGCGGCCGCCGGCGAGGGCGCCGGTGGCCGCGGGCAGGAAGGCGTAGGCGACGGCCGCCCAGGCGCGCAGCAGCCGGGAGGGGACGAGCGGGCGGGAGGCGAAGTACGCGGTGACGCCGGCCAGGGGCACCGAGCAGACCAGCAGCAGGGTGACGGCGAGTCCGGTGGAGCCCAGCAGCAGGGAGGCGAGCGTGGCGACGATCGCCAGGTAGGGCGGTGCGGAGGCGGTGCCGCCGGTGCCCACGGTGTGCCAGGCGTCGGTGTACCGCGACCACAGCTCGCCGGCGCCGGCCGGGGCGGGCAGCAGGGCGCCGCCCGCCAGCGCGCCGCTGCCGAGGAGGGCGCGGCAGGCGGCCAGGGTGACGAGCAGCAGCACCAGGAAGAGCAGCGGGCCGGGTTTGCGGGCGATGCGCTTGAGGCGGGCGAACTGCTCGATCTCCAGGAAGTCGGCGTCGTCGCCGCCGGGTCCGGACTCGATGCCGCCGCCGTGGCGTCCGGCACCGGTGGCCGTCTCGGCGTCGGAGCTGCCGACGAGGTTGCCCGCGACCTGTTCGACGGTGACCCGGACGGTCGCGCCGGGCGGCGGGAACAGGGCCCGCAGCTCGTCCTTCTCGATCTGCGGCCGACCGCGGTCCCGGCGTCCGGCGACGATGCGCTCGGGGCGCAGCAGAACGCTCAACAGGCCCCGGATCTCGTCGAGTGCCTGGCCGGGGACCTTGCCGACGAGGTAGGCGAGGGTGCGCAGCAGGGTGCCGACGACGATGCGCAGCAGCACCCAGGGCAGCACGGCCGTGCGGACGTTGACCAGGAGGGTGTGGACGGCGCCGGCCTTGTCCACCTTGTGCGGGGAGGCGGTGGTGCGGCCTGCGCAGTCGACGGCGCGGCGTTCGCGGGAGGCCGCCTCGGCGTGGCGTACGACCGCCTCGGGGGCGACGAGGACGCGGAGTCCGGCGGCGTGCGCGCGCCAGCACAGGTCGACGTCGTCGCGCATCAGGGGCAGTCGGCGGTCGAACCCGCCGAGCCGCTCGAAGACATCACGCCGGATCAGCATGCCGGCGGTGGACACGGACAGGACCGGCCGCACGTGGTCGTGCTGGCCCTGGTCCTGCTCCCTGCGGTCCAGACCGGTCCAGCGGCGGCCGGAGTTGGCGATGGAGACGCCGACCTCGAGCAGTTGCCGGCGGTCGTACCAGCCGCGGAGCTTGGGGCCCACGACGGCGACGTCGTCGCGGCCGAGTTCGTACTCGTTGTCCACGACGCGCAGCAGCTGGGCCAGGGCGTCGGGTTCGGGGGCGCAGTCGTCGTGCAGCAGCCACAGCCACTGCACCGGCTCTCCGTGGGGAAGCTCCGGCAGGTCGTAGGTGTCGTCGCGCCACGTGCGCGTGACGGGGTCCCAGCCGCTGGGCCGCTTCAGGTACGCCAGGTCGTCCGGGGTGAGGACGGGGGCGGTGCGGGCGGCCTCCTCGACGGCCTGGCCGAAGCCGGTGCGCCGGGCGAGGTGGAGCACCCGGTCGTCGCCGAGGGCCTCGGTGACCAGCCGGGCGGAGTCGTCGGCGCTGCCGGTGTCGGCGGCCACGGCGTACTGGACGGGGCGCTCCTGGCCGAGCAGCCCGGCGAGCGCGTCGGGCAGCCAGCGGGCTCCGTCGTGGGCGACGAGGACCGCGGTCACCACGTGGCGCGGGAACTCAGGTGCGGCAGCGAGGTCTTGCTGGGCTGCCGTGTGGCTGTGCACGGACATCGAGGTACGGGCCCCGGTTCGGTGGACTGCGGTGGACGCCCGTGCCTGTTGGGGGCGGCGGGGCGTCTCGGACGAGCGCCCACACTATCGGCTGGGCAGGACCGCGGACCGCCGCCTGTGGACAACCCACCCGCGACGGGCCGTTCCCGTCTTTTCCGCCGCCGCGTCCGGGTGCGTGCGCGGGTGCAGGTACGGGTGCGCGTACGTGTACGCGCCGGCCGCACCGCCCGTCGGACGGCGGGTCAGACGGCGGCCTTCTTCAGCCGGCGGCGTTCCCGCTCGGACAGGCCGCCCCAGATGCCGAAGCGCTCGTCGTTGGCGAGGGCGTACTCGAGGCACTCGGAGCGGACCTCGCAGGCGAGGCAGACCTTCTTGGCCTCCCGGGTGGAGCCGCCCTTCTCGGGGAAGAAGGACTCGGGGTCGGTCTGGGCGCACAGTGCGCGCTCCTGCCAGCCGAGTTCCTCGTCCGCGTCGTCGACCAGCAGTTGCTGCACCAGCTCGGTCATGTGCGCCCCTCGTCTGTCTTTCGCGTCCCCGTGATCCAGCCGTTATCGATTCCGGCTGAACGACACGAGTGAAATTACAAGTGTGCTGCTACGGGCGAGTCAAGCCGAGATCTGCTATTGGGTCCCTTATTCACTCTGCGGAACCAAGGCCATGCGGAAAGTGTTCAAATCGCCTTAAACCTTGACATACCAATGAGGCCCACAGGGACACCGATCCCGCGCAGCGCCTGCACCAGGAAGGACGACCCGGCGTTCGATCCCGTTCCGATACACACGCCGAAGCGAACCTGATCACAGTCGGATCACGGGATCGCAACGGGGGTTGTGCGCCCGGCTTGTGCGCCATGTGTCCCGGAAGCCGCCTGAGCAAACCTTTCACCTTTCAGATGAACCGGATGAGGTGAAGCACATCCCACATAACGGTCATCGAGTTGACAGTGCCGGTGTGAACCGCTGTCCTTGTGGGCATGCTCGCGAACTTGGCGCTCACCTCGACCCGCACCGCCGGGTCCCACGGTGCTGCCCACGTTCGCTGTAGCTGTTGTTGCTGTTCCGGTTGTTGAGCCCACCGCGCTCCGGCCGTCCTCGGATCCACGCGATCCGACTGTCTGTCCCCCTCGCCCCACCAGGGCCGTTCTTCGCCGTCTCCGCCTCCCCCGCACTCTCCTGCCGAGGAACCACCGCACCATGAACAGCGACAGCGACCTCCAGATCGCCGGCGACATCCTCGAAGTCCCGCACCTCCTCCAGGCACCGCGCGAGCACCCCGCGACGGTCGCCGAGTTCGCCGGCCTGGCCCGCGCCATCGCCGCCGACCGCTCCGAGTGGGAGCACCTCGTCCGGTACGACGCGACGACCCGCTGGTACCACCGGCTGCGCACCGGCCCCGGTTACGAGGTGTGGCTGCTGTCCTGGGTGCCGGGCCAGGGCAGCGGGCGCCACGACCACGGCCGGTCCTCCGGTGTGCTGACGGTCCTGGACGGCACGCTGACCGAGCGCACCGCGCGCGGCACGCGGGCGCTGGAGACGGGTGCGCAGCGGGTGTTCGCGCCGGGCTACGTGCACGAGGTGGGCAACGACGCGCTGGAGCCGGCGGTCAGCCTGCACGTCTACTACCCGGGGCTCACGGAGATGCCGATGCACTCGGCGCGGTGCGCGGGCGCCGGTGCCGGTGCCGTGACGACTGGCTGACGCGGTGTCGTACCCGCCTGCAAGACTGGGGCCATGCGCATTGTGGTTCTGGCAGGCGGCATCGGCGGTGCCCGGTTCCTGCGTGGTCTGAGGCAGGCCGCGCCGGACGCGGACATCACGGTCATCGGCAACACCGGGGACGACATCCACCTCTTCGGGCTGAAGGTCTGCCCGGACCTCGACACGGTGATGTACACGCTCGGCGGCGGTATCGACGAGGAGCAGGGCTGGGGGCGGGCCGACGAGACCTTCCACCTGAAGGAGGAGCTCGCGGCGTACGGCGTCGGCCCCGAGTGGTTCGGCCTCGGCGACCGCGACTTCGCGACGCACATCGTGCGGACGCAGATGCTCACCGCCGGTTACCCGCTCAGCGCGGTGACGCAGGCGCTGTGCGACCGCTGGAAGCCCGGCGTGCGTCTCATCCCGATGAGCGACGACCGGGTGGAGACCCATGTCGCCGTCGAGCTGGACGGGGAGCGCAAGGCGGTCCACTTCCAAGAGTACTGGGTGCGGCTGCGGGCCTCGGTCCCCGCCGAGGCGGTCGTCCCGGTCGGCGCCGACCGGGCGAAGCCCGCACCCGGCGTCCTGGAGGCCATCGCCGAGGCGGACGTCATCCTCTTCCCGCCGTCCAACCCGGTCGTCTCGATCGGCACGATCCTCGCCGTGCCCGGCATCCGGGAGGCCATCGCCGACGCCGGGGTGCCGGTGATCGGCCTGTCCCCGATCGTCGGGGACGCGCCCGTGCGGGGGATGGCCGACAAGGTGCTCGCGGCGGTCGGCGTGGAGTCCACGGCGGCCGCGGTCGCCGAGCACTACGGCTCGGGGCTGCTCGACGGCTGGCTGGTCGACACGGTCGACGCGGAGTCCGTCACGCGCGTGAAGGCGGCCGGCATCCTCTGCCGCGCCGTCCCCCTGATGATGACCGACCTCGACGCGACGGAGCGGATGGCCCGGGAGGCGCTGACGCTGGCGGAGGAGGTGCGGGAGGCGTGAGTGACGTCCTGCGGGCCGGCGCTCCCGGTGGAGCTCCCGCCGACCGGGAGGGCTACCGGGTGTGGGCCGTCCCCGGTCTGCCGGAGGTGCAGCCGGGCGACGACCTGGCCAAGCTGATCGCCGCGGCCGAGCCCGGACTGACCGACGGGGACGTGCTGCTCGTCACCTCGAAGATCGTGTCCAAGGCCGAGGGCAGGATCGTCCGGGCCGCCGACCGGGAGGCCGCGATCGACGCGGAGACCGTACGGGTGGTGGCCCGGCGCGGCGCCCTGCGCATCGTCGAGAACCGGCAGGGCCTGGTCATGGCGGCGGCCGGGGTCGACGCGTCCAACACCCCCGCCGGGACGGTGCTGCTGCTCCCCGAGGACCCGGACGCCTCCGCGCGCGCCCTCCGCGCCGGTCTGCGCGAGGCGCTGGGCGTGGACGTCGGCGTCGTCGTCACCGACACGTTCGGGCGGCCCTGGCGGGCCGGGCTCACGGACGTCGCGATCGGCGCCGCCGGGGTGCGGGTCCTCGACGACCTCCGCGGAGGCACCGACGCGCACGGCAACGCGCTCGGCGCCACCGTCGTCGCCACCGCCGACGAGCTCGCCGCCGCGGGCGACCTGGTCAAGGGCAAGGCCGCGGGGCTGCCCGTCGCCGTCGTGCGCGGGCTGCCGCTGGTGGTCACCGGGGACGACGGCGAGGGAGCGCGGGCGATGGTGCGCGGCGCGCGCGACGACATGTTCCGGCTGGGCACCTCCGAGGCGGTACGGCAGGCGGTCACCCAGCGCCGTACGGTACGGGCCTTCACGGACGAGCCGGTCGATCCCGGTTCCGTACGCCGGGCGGTGGCGGCAGCCGTGACGGCGCCGGCACCGCACCACACGACGCCGTGGCGCTTCGTGCTGCTGGAGTCGCCGGACTCCCGCACCCGTCTGCTGGACGCCATGCGGGACGCCTGGATCGCGGACCTGCGGCGGGACGGCAAGAGCGAGGAGTCGATCGCCAAGCGGATCCGGCGCGGGGACGTGCTGCGGAACGCGCCGTACCTCGTCGTCCCCTGCCTGGTGACGGACGGCTCGCACACCTACGGGGACGCCCGGCGCGACGGGGCCGAGCGGGAGATGTTCGTGGTGGCCACCGGCGCCGGCGTGCAGAACCTGCTCGTCGCGCTGGCCGCGGAGCGGCTGGGCTCCGCGTGGGTCTCCTCGACGATGTTCTGCCGGGACGTCGTGCGCGAGGTCCTGGAGCTGCCGGACGACTGGGACCCGATGGGCGCGGTGGCGGTCGGTCATCCGGCCGAGGAGCCGAAGGCGCGGCCGGAGCGGGAGGCGGAGGCGTTCGTCGAGGTGCGGTGAGCCTTCGGGGCGAGCCTCTACCCTCGTAGGGGCTGCTCCGTCAGCTCCGTCAGCTTTCCCTCACCGGTTCGAGGACCTCACTCGTGGCAGGACGCTTCGCCCCCCGGCCCACGCGCGCGACCGTGCGCGGTGGCGAGGCCGTCGTACCCGCGCACGGCAACGGTGTGCCCCGGCAGGCCCGCGTGCCGGGGAAGGCGCGGGTGTGGGTGCCGGACGGGCCGCTGGAGCTCGGGTTGGCGCTCGGTCCGCTGCGGCGCGGGCCGGGCGATCCGACGTTCCGCACCACGCCGGACGGATCGGTGTGGCGGGCCAGCCGCACGCCCGCCGGGCCGGGCACGCTGCGGGTCGCCGCGCGCGGCGGCGAGGTGCGGGGCGAGGCCTGGGGGCCGGGGGCGGAGTGGCTGCTGGAGCAGTTGCCGCGGATGCTGGGCGCCGACGACGATCCGTCCGCGTTCGTGCCCCGGCACCGGCTGCTGGCGCTCACGGCGCATCGGCGGCCGGGGCTGCGGTTGACCCGGACCGGGCTGGTGCTGGAGTCGCTGATCCCGTCGATCCTGGAGCAGAAGGTCACGACGCTGGAGGCGTACCAGGCGTGGCGGCTGCTCGTGCGCAGGTTCGGGGAGCCGGCGCCGGGGCCCGCGCCCGGGCGGATGTGTGTCATGCCGGCGGCGCGGACGTGGGCGCTGATCCCGTCGTGGGAGTGGCATCTTGCCGGGGTGGACGACAAGCGGGCGTCGACGGTCCTGCGGGCGGTGCGGGTCGCCGCGCGGCTGGAGGAGGCGGCCGGGATGGAGCCGGCGGCGGCGCAGGCCCGGCTGGAGCTGGTGCCGGGGATCGGGCCGTGGACGTCGGCGGAGACGGTGCAGCGCAGTCACGGGGCGGCGGACGCCGTGACGGTCGGGGACCTGCATCTGCCGGGGATCGTGGGGTTCGCGTTGGCCGGGGACCGGGACGCGGACGACTCCGTCATGCTGCGGTTGCTGGAGCCGTACGCCGGGCAGCGGCATCGGGCGGCTCGGCTGGTGCTGCTGAGCGGGCGGGTGCCGCCGAGGCGGGCGCCGCGGATGGCTCCGCGGGGGATCGAGCGGCTCTGAGCGGACCGGATCGCCGGGTGCCCGGGGGCTGGGGCGGGTGGGCGCAGCGAGCCGGCGTGGGGCGGGTGCCCAGGGGCTGGGCCGGGTGGGCGCAGCGAGCCGGCGTGAGCCGGGTGCCCAGGGGCTGGGCCGGGCGGGTGCAGCGAGCCGGCGTCGGCCGGGTGCCGCTGCGCCCACCCGTGCCGCCCCAGCGGCACGACTGCCCGCAGCTGGGTGGGCGGAGTGCTCGGGGCACGACAGCCCGCGGCTGGGCGGGGGGCTCGCGGCGCGGCTGCCCGCAGCTGGGCGGAGTGCTCGCGGCACGACTGCCCGCAGCTGGGTGGGCGGAGTGCTCGGGGCACGACAGCCCGCGGCTGGGCGGGCGGAGTGCTCGCGGCGCGGCTGCCCGCGGCTGGGTGGGGTGCTCGCGGCGCGGCTGGGCGGTGGCGGTGGTGGTTACGCGTCCGGGGAGAAGCGCAGGGAGGCCGGCGGGATGTGGGCGTCGCACCAGATGCGGGCGCCGGAGCGGAGTTCGTTGTCGGCGCCGATGACCGCGCCGTCGCCGATGACCGTGTCGGTGAGGACGGAACGGGTGCCGACACGCGCCCGGTTGCCGATCAGCGAGTCGGTGATGACGGCGCCCGGCTCGATGACCGCGCCCGGCAGGATCGTGCTGCCGAAGACCCGCGCGCCCTCCGCCACGAAGGCGCCCTCGCCGACCACCGTGCCTCCGGCCAGCTTGGCGTCGGGCGCGACGCGTGCCGTGGGCAGGACGAGACGGTCGCCGCACCGGCCCGGTATCGCCGGGGAGGGGGCGCGGCCGAGGACCAGGTCCGCCGAGCCGCGCACGAAGGCCGCCGGGGTGCCCAGGTCCAGCCAGTACGTGGAGTCGACCAGGCCCTGGAGGTGCGCTCCGGTGGCCAGGAGTTCCGGGAAGGTCTCGCGCTCGACGGACACCGGGCGGCCCGCCGGGATCGTGTCGATGACCGAGCGGCGGAAGACGTACGCCCCCGCGTTGATCTGGTCGGTGACGATCTCCTCGGGGGTCTGGGGCTTCTCCAGGAAGGCGAGCACCCGGCCCGTGTCGTCCGTGGGGACCAGGCCGTACGCCCTCGGGTCGGTCACCTTCGTCAGGTGCAGGGAGACGTCCGCGCCCGTCGTCCGGTGGGTGCGGACCAGCGCGCCGATGTCCAGGCCCGTCAGGATGTCGCCGTTGAAGATCAGGACGGGGTCGTCCGGGCCCGAGAGCAGCCGGGAGGCCACGTTGCGGATGGCGCCGCCCGTGCCGAGCGGTTCCTCCTCCGTGACGTACTCGATGTGCAGGCCCAGGGCCGAGCCGTCGCCGAAGTACGGTTCGAAGACCTCGGCGAGGTAGCTCGTCGCGAGGACGATGTGCTCGACGCCCGCCGCCTTGGCCCGCGCCAGCTGATGCGTGAGGAACGGCACCCCCGCCGCCCTGACCATGGGCTTCGGGGTGTGCACCGTGAGCGGCCGCAGCCGCGTGCCCTTACCGCCGACCAGGAGGATCGCTTCTGTCACCTGTCGTCTCTGCTTCCTGCCGGGACCGGCCGAACTGTCTCTTTCGGCCGGCCAGTGTATGCAGACCGTTCCCTGGCGCCTTCGGTGGTCGTGCGGTGTTCCGCCCTCAGCGGCCCTGGTACTTCGCCGCCGTCGAGCGGCTCGTGCCGAGCTTGGCGTAGAGCTTCTTGCCCGGGCAGCTCGTGGCGAAGCCGTCACGGTGACCGGAGATGACGTTCAGTCGTACGTTCTTACCTTTTCGGTAGAGATTCCCACCACCGGACTTCAGGTATGTCTTCCCGCGCGGATTCATGCCGTAGAGACCGAGCTTCCACGCGGTGAGCCGGGCGATCGCCTTCACGGCGGCCGACGACGGCTTCTTGGAGCTGTAGGTGCCGAGGACGGCGATTCCCATGCTGTTGGAGTTGAACCCCATGGTGTGGGCGCCCAGGACCGCCTTGGACACGCCCCCGGCCCGGCCCTCGTAGATCTTTCCGCACTTGTCGACGAGGAAGTTGTAGCCGACGTCGCGCCAGCCCATGCTGTTGACGTGGTAGCGGTAGATACTGCGGATGACTGACGGCGCCTGCGAGCAGGTGTAGTTGTTGCCGGTGGCCGAGTGGTGCACGAAGGCCGCCTTGACCTTCTTCGTGTACACGAACTTCTTCTCCCGCAGCTTCTCGTTGGCACCCCAGCCGCGGCGCGTGGTGATGCTCGGGCGGGGGCCGACGTACGGCTTGGCCCGCTGCTCCGCCGTCAGCGCGCCGGCACCGCCCGCGGAGAGGAGCGCGGCCTCGGTCTGGGCGCGGTTCAGGGCCGGGATCTCGGCGGCGCCGAGCGGGGCGAGCCCGGCGTTGACCGCGGAGGCGGCGAGTGCCTCGGCGGACTCCGCGGTCGTGACGGTGGTGCGGGGGCCGCCCTCCGGTCCCGGGGCCGCCGCGGGCGGGGCGCCCTCACCGGGGTCGATGAGTTCGAGACGCATGCCGGTGGGGAGCGGGGAGGCGGCGAGCGGGGCCGCGCCGGCGGCCCGGTCCGTCCCGGTGGAGCCGGTGGCCGTGCCGGGCCCGGTGGAGCCGGTGGTCGTGCCGGGCCCGGTGAGGGCGTCGGCCGTCGGGGCGTCGGCGGAGTCTTCGGTTGTGGGGGCGTCGGCGGAGTCGTGGTGTGTTGTGCGGTCGGCGGACTCGTGGGGCGCGTTGCGGTCGGCGGAGTCGTGGGTTGTCGGGGCGTCGGCGGACTCGTTGGGCGCGTTGCGGTCGGCTGAGTCGTGGGTTGTCAGGGCGTCGGCGGAGTCGTGGGTCGCGGCGTCGGCGGACTTGTCGGCCGTCGTGGTCTGGGAGCCTGGGGTCTCCGGGGTGCTCTCCGCCCGTACCCGCACCTCCACGCCGTCGGACTCGCCCACCCACAGCGGGGCGGTGGCGCCGCGGACGCGGCCCGAGGTGCTCTCGGTGCTGTCCGGGTCGGCGGCGTGGTCGGCGTTGTGCGTCTCCAGTTCCTGCCAGCCCGACCAGGTGCCGGTCGCGGTGGCGCGGGTACGGACCTGGACCTGTCCGTGCAGTTCCGTGGCCGGGTTGTCCCAGACGACACCGACCAGCGAGAAGTGCCGAACGTCCCGGCGGGGAACGCCCTGTTCGGCCGCGCCGGGAGCGCGGTCGCGGGCGGTTGGGGTGAGGGGCAGCGACTGGGTGCTGCCGGGGACGTACGCTTCGGCCGGCACCGCGGCGCCGTTCGTGGGCCGGGCCGCGGAGGTGGCCGCCGCGGGCGGGGCGAGCGGGAGGGCCAGGGCCGCCGCGCACGTGACACCGATCGAGGAAGCAAGGAATCCACGCATGCCCCTGATCGTGGACATCTCCGTACAAATCTGTCTATCCGTGACCTGACGGCCCGTAGGCCGTTCGTGTCCGATCCGGTGGCCGTGCGGTACGCCGTACGCCCGGTGCGCGCCCGGCTGCCCGCGTACGCTTGCGCGGGTGAACTCGACCGACCGCACCCCTGCCGACCTGCTGGGTTCCGCGCTCGCCGCGGACCCCGGACGCCCCCTGGTGACCTTCTACGACGACGCCACCGGCGAACGCGTCGAACTGTCCGTGGCCACCTTCGCCAATTGGGTGGCCAAGACCGCCAACCTGCTCCAGGACGAACTGTCCGTCGAACCCGGCGACCGGGTCGCGCTGCTGCTGCCCGCGCACTGGCAGACCGCGGTGTGGCTGCTGGCGTGCGCGTCGGTGGGTGTCGTCGCCGACGTGGCGGGTGACCCGGCGGCGGCCGGCGTGGTGGTGAGCGGGCCGGAGCCCGAGGCCCTGGAGGCGGCGCGGGCGTGCTCGGGCGCGCGGGTGGCGCTGGCCCTGCGACCGCTCGGGGGCCGGTTCGTGCCGCGCGCACCCGAGGGCTTCGCCGACTACGCCGTGGAGGTGCCGGGGCAGGGCGACCGCTTCGCGCCGTACGTGCCGGTCGATCCGGAGGCGCCCGCGCTGATCGTGGCGGGACGGGAGTTCAGCGGAGCGGAGGTCGTGGAGCGGGCTCGGGCGGAGGCGTCGGGGCTGGGGCTCACGGGTCCCGGGGCGCGCATCCTGTCGGGGTTGCCGTACGACACGTGGGAGGGGTTGAGCGCGGGCCTGTACGGGCCGTTGGCCAGTGGCGGGTCGGTGGTGCTGTGCCGGCACCTCGATCAGGCGGGGGCGGGCGTCCTGGACCAGCGGATCGAGGCGGAGAGGGTCTCGACCACGGCCCGGTGACCGTGGCTCGGTGGCCTCGGGCTCGATGACCGGGTTCGGTGGTCGCGGCTCGACGGCCACGGTTCGACGACTGCGGTTCGACGACTGCGGCTCGACGGCACCGGCTCGACGGCACCGGCTCGATGACCGGCTCGACGGCACCGGCTCGACGGCACCGGCTCGATGACCGGCTCGCCAACCGCGATCGGTCACCCCGGCCCGGCGGCCGCCCCCGCCCCGCACCACTCGCAGGCCTGTCAGGCCCGTCAGGCTCCTCGGAGTGCCCGGTGGGGCTGTCGGCCCGGCGGCTCCCCCGTTCGGCTCACCCCCGTTCCCCCTCCGGCCTCCGCCCGGGCCATGGTCGTAGGAGCGCACGTGTGCGGGACGGAGGGAGACGTGAGCGATGACGACGCAGGCACACCCCTCGGTGGGCTCGCGCCCGGGGCGGGGGCGTCGGCGACCGGGGACGGGCTGAGGCGTCGTCGGAGGCGACGGCTGGGGCGTTGGGGGATCGCGGTCGGCGTGCTGGCCGTCGGCGCGGCCGGGGCCGGATGGGCGGTGTACGCCAAACTGGACGGCAACATCACGGCGGACGAGGCGGCGGCGGCCGAACTCGCCCGGTACGACAAGGAGCGGCCCACCGCGCTGGTCCGCGGCGCGCAGAACATACTGCTGATCGGGTCCGACTCACGGTCCGGCGACGGCAACGCGCGCTACGGGCGCGACTCCGGCACCGAACGGTCGGACACCACGATCCTGCTGCACCTGGCGGCCGACCGGGACAGTGCCACCGCCGTCTCCCTCCCCCGCGACCTGATGGTGGACGTGCCCGGCTGCCGCCGCCCGGACGGTTCCCGCACCGCGCCCGTGTTCGCGCAGTTCAACTACGCCTACGAGGTGGGCGGTTCGGCATGCTCGATCAGGACGGTGGAGAAGCTGACCGGCATCCGGCTCGACCACCACGTGGTCGTCGACTTCCAGGGCTTCAAGAAGCTGGTCGACGCGCTCGACGGCGTCGAGGTGTGCCTGCGCAGACCGATCGACGACGAGGACGCCCAGCTGAAACTGCCCGCGGGGCGGGTGACGCTCGACGGGGAGCAGGCCCTCGGTTACGTCCGCGCCCGCAAGTCGCTCGGCGACGGCAGCGACACCGACCGGATGGACCGGCAGCAGCGTTTCCTGGGGGCGCTCGTCCACAAGGTGCAGAGCAACGACGTACTGCTGAACCCGGTGAAGCTCTATCCCGTGCTGGACGCGGCCACCTCGTCCCTCACGACGGACCCTGGCCTGGCGAGCCTGCGCGGTCTGTACGACCTCGTGCGCGGCCTGCGCGGCATTCCCACCGAACGTGTGCAGTTCCTGACCGTTCCGCGGGAGGCGTACGCGGGCGACGTCAATCGTGACCAGCTCGTGGAGCCCGACGCGGAGCGGCTGTTCACCCGGCTGCGGACGGACGAACCCGTGGCGGTCGGGGCGGCGGAGGAGCGGGAGAAGCCGGCCGGGGGCGCCCGGGAGCCGGGCGCCGGCGAGTCCCCGGCTCCGACGTTCAGCGGCAACACCGCGGCGGAGGACATCTGCGGGTGAAGCGCGGGCCAAGGGTGGGCAGGACGCGCGCAGGACGGGCCAAGAGTGGGCAGGATGTGCGCAGGGCGGGCCAAGAGTGGGCAGGACGCGCGCAGGACGGGCGCGAGCGGGGACCGCGAGAGCGGACAATTGTCCAATAAATACGCCGGATTGCCCGGTTGTAAGGCTCGTGGAATGTGTCACTGCCATCGCCTCGTCGCGAACGGGGCGGTTAATGTGAGCCGTCCGGTGCGCCCGGCCCCGAGGTTCTGCCCCGGGCCGCGCACCGGTCGAGCGAGACCGGGTGCCCGGAGGGGAGGGCGCCGCGTGGCCCCGACGGAGGATTCGGACAACCGTGGACGCGCAAGGCCGTGGGCGGGCGGAGCACATCGACCCCGCAGACCAGTGGGTACTCAATCCGGTCACCGGCGAATACGAACTGCGACCGCCCCCTTCCGCACCGCAGTCGGCGGCGGTCCCGGGACCCCGTGCCGCCGCGCCCGGCGGATCACGCCGGACGCCCGCCCCCGGCGGGTCGCGCCGCCGTGGCGCACAGGCCTCCGCGCCCGCCCCCTCGACCGCGCCGGACCGTGACGTCCCCGGTCCCCGCAGGCGCCGCAGGGCACCCGAGGAGCCGCCGCCCGGGCGGGGACGCCGGCGGCCGGCGAAGAAGTCCAAGGGCAGGAAGGTCCTGCTGTGGAGCGGCGGCACCATGGCGTTCGTCGTCCTGGCCGCCTGCACGGCCGGATACCTCTACCTGGAGCACCTGAACGACAACATCCAGTCCGTCGCCGACGACGGCGCGAGCACCGGTGGCTTCCAGAAGGACAAGGCCATCAACATCCTGCTGATCGGCACCGACAAGCGCACCGGCGCGGGCAACGAGGGCTACGGCGACACGGGCAGCGCCGGGCACGCGGACACCACGATCCTGCTGCACGTCGCCAAGGACCGCTCCAACGCCACCGCGCTCAGCATCCCCCGCGACCTGATCGTCGACATCCCCGACTGCCCGACCACCCAGGAGGACGGGACGCAGAAGATCATCCCCGGCTCCACCGGTGTCCGCTTCAACACCAGCCTCGGCCAGGACGGCCGCACGCCCAGCTGCACCATGCGCACCGTCACCGAGCTGACGGGGGTCACGCCCGACAACTTCATGGTGGCGGACTTCAACGCGGTCAAGACCCTGACCTCGGCGGTCGGCGGGGTCGAGGTCTGCCTGGCCAAGGACATCGACGACCCGGACTCGCACCTGAAGCTGCCGGCCGGCAAACACACCATCGAGGGCGAACAGGCCCTCGCCTTCGTCCGCACCCGGCACTCCGTCGGCTTCGGCGGCGACCTGAGCCGCATCGAGATCCAGCAGCAGTTCCTCAGCGCCCTGATGCGCAAGCTCAAGTCCAACGACACGCTCACCAGCCCCTCCAAGATGGTGAAGCTGGCGGAGGCGGCGACCGAGGCGCTGACCGTCGACTCCCAGCTGGACAGCATCGGCAAGCTGAAGGACCTCGGGCTGGAGCTGGGCAAGCTCAACACCAAGAACCTGACCTTCGCCACGGTGCCGGTGAAGGACAACCCGGCCGAGAAGGTCCCGGTGACCGTCGTCCTCCAGGAGGAGCCCGCCCAGCAGGTCTTCGGCATGATCCGGGACGACGTCTCCTTCACCGAGGTCAAGAAGAAGGAGTCGGAGAAGGAGAAGAAGGAGAAGGCCGCCGTCGCCGCCCGCCTCGAGGGCGAGAAGTCCGACCCCTCCGAGATCCGCGTCCGCGTCCTCAACGGCGGCGCCGCGGCCGGCAGCGCCCAGCAGGAGCTGATCCACCTCCAGACCGAGGCCGGCGTCACCAAGTCCGAGAACGCGGGCAACGCCGACACCGAACTGGCGAAGACCACCCTCGAGTACGCCCCCGACCAGGCCGACCAGGCCCGCGCCCTCGCCGAGATCCTCGGCCTGTCCGGCGCCGCCATGAAGCCCGGCGAGAGCGTCACCAACGCCCAGGGACTGCCCACCATGACCCTCACCCTGGGCAGGGACTTCAAGGAACCGGGAGTCAAGCTCGACGCCACCTCCGCGAAGGCGCCCGAGGAGGCCCGGAAGTCCACGGCGGACAAGGTCGCGTGCGCGAAGTGACCTGAAGGGTCCCGCGTGCGTCTGACAGTGCGACAGTCCATCGGTGTGCCCGCGGGACGGCCGGGACGGGGGTGACCCTCCGGGAGACGGGCAATCCGTCGGGGCCGCCGTACAGCCAACGAGGGGGCCCGTACGTCCAACTGTGCGAACAGGCGGCGCGCAGAGGCACGTTCGCGGGTCCGAGGGTGGGAAGAGGGACATGACGCAGAGCAGTGTGCACGGAGAGGGGACACGTCCCGACGCCACCCGGCGATCCCGGCGCGCCGGGGCCGGCCCGAGTAGGGGCGGGACGGGCGGCGCGGGAGACGGAAGCGGCAAGGGAAGCGGCGGCAGCAGCGGCAGCGGGCACGGGAAACGGTCCGGGCGGCGACGGGCGGGCGGACGCCGTCACCGCGCGCTCCGCTGGTCCGCGACGACCCTGGCGGTGCTGATACTCGCGACGGCCGGCGCCGGTTACCTCTACTACGAGCATCTGAACGGCAACATCGAGAAGGGCGAGCGCAGCAGCGGCGACTCCAAGGCGCAGCGGCCCGAGCCGAACGCGGCCGGACAGCGGCCCCTGAACATCCTGATGATCGGCTCGGACAGCCGGGCCTCGGACGCGAACGTCGCGCTGGGCGGCGGCAAGAACCACCGCGACAACCCGCCGCTGGGCGACGTGCAGATGCTCATCCACCTGGCGGCGGACCGCAAGAGCGCCGCGGTCGTGAGCATCCCCCGCGACACCCGGGTCGACATCCCCGCGTGCACGGACCCCGAGACCGACGAGGCCTACCCGGCGACCAACACGATCATCAACGAGTCCCTCGGACGCGGCGGCGCCGGCTGCACCCTCGCCACCTGGCAGAACCTCACCGGTGTCTACATCGACCACTGGATGACGATCGACTTCGCGGGCGTCGTGTCGATGGCGGACGCCGTCGGCGGGGTCGAGGTCTGCGTGAACCAGAACGTGTGGGACCGCCCGCTGCCCCGTGTGCCCGGCGGCTCGGGCCTGAAGATGACGGCCGGCTCGCACAAGGTGCAGGGCGAGCAGGCCCTCCAGTGGCTGCGCACCCGGCACGCCTGGGGCAGCGACCTGCTGCGGGCACGGGCGCAGCACATGTACATGAACTCGATGATCCGCACGCTCAAGCAGCAGAACATCTTCACCGACACCGGCCGGCTGATGGGCCTGGCCGAGGCGGCCACGAAGTCCCTGACGGTGTCCGAGGAGGTCGGCACCGTCAAGAAGCTCTACGACCTGGGCATGCAGCTCAAGACGGTGCCGACGGACCGCATCACCATGACGACGATGCCGACCGTCGAGGACCCGCAGGACCGGAACCACCTGCTCCCGGCTCCCGACGCCGACCAGATGTGGGCGATGCTCCGCGACGACGTGTCCTTCGACGACAAGGGCGGCTCGGCAGGCAAGGACGACGGCGGGAGCGGTGCGGACGGCGGGAGCGGCGGCAAGGGCTCCGGCGCCGGGGAGGAGGACCCCGGCGAGAAGCCCTCGCGGGATTCCGCCGCCCCCGACTCCGAGATCGGCGTCCTCGTCCAGAACGCCACGCGCTCGGCCACCCTCGGTCCGGTGGGCGGACGCGCGGGCACGATCGCCGAGGCGCTGGTGGAGCAGGGGTTCGACAAGGCGGCCAAGGACTCCTCGGCCTCGCTGTCCGAGGAGAGGACCGTGGTCCGCTATCCGAGCGCGGAGTCGGAGGGCGACGCGCTGCGCGTCGCCGAGGCGCTGGGCATTCCGGCGGCCTCGGTGCGGAAGTCCGCGGACGTGTCGGGGATCACGCTCGTCGTGGGAGCGGACTGGCGTTCCGGCACGTCCTACCCGAAACAGAGGACGCCCGAGGCGGGGGACCTGCCGGACACCAGCGACGCCCTCAACGGTTCGGACACCAGCAAGTGCATGGACGTCTACAAGCCCTACCGATGGTAGGAGCTCATGAAAATAGGAGGGAATGCCCGGTTGTAGGGGCGTCGACTTCGTCACCGGTGTCGTTCGACGCCGAACCGGGCGGATAGTCTGAGCGCTCCAGTGCCCCCGCCGCGAGGTCCGCCCTGGCGTCGTGCACATGTTGACCCTTTATCGTGCGCCTTCCGGCAGAAGGTGCCGCGTGGCCCCGACGAAGGACTGGGAGACCGTGGACGCGCAAGGACGTGGGCGGGCGGAGAACGTCGATCCCGCAGACCAGTGGGTACTGAATCCGCGCACGGGCGAATACGAACTGCGACTGTCCCCTTCCGCACCGCAGTCGGCCGTCCCCGGCCCTCGCAGGGCCGCCCCCCGTGACACCGACGCGGCGTCGCCCGCCGACGGCGGCACGGCCGGTCCGGCACGCCGTACGTCCGCGCCGGGCCGGGAGGTCCCGCCCCAGCGGCGTCGCCGCCCGGCACCCGAGGAGCCGGTGCCGGGGCGCCGGGGTCGCCGGCCGGCGAAGAAGTCGAAGGGCAAGAGGGCCCTGCTGTGGGTCGGCGGCAGCACCGCGTTCGTCGTCCTCGTGGCCGGCGTCGGAGGCTACGTCTACCTCAAGCACCTCGAGGGCAACGTCTCGACGACGGACGTCGGCGACGCCGGCAGCAGCAGCTTCAGCAAGGACGAGGCCTTCAACATCCTCGTCATCGGCACCGACAAGCGCACCGGTGCGGGCAACGAGGGCTACGGCGACACCGGCAGCGTCGGGCACGCGGATACCACGATCCTGCTGCACGTCGCCAAGGACCGCTCCAACGCGACCGCGCTCAGCATCCCCCGCGACCTGATCGTCGACATCCCCGACTGCGAGACCAAGCAGGAGGACGGCTCCACGGAGATCGTCCCCGGCGAGACGGGCGTCCGCTTCAACCGGAGTCTGGGCGAGGGCGGCCGGGACGCGGGCTGCACCATGCGCACCGTGAAGGAGGCGTTCGGCATCCAGCCGAACCACTTCATGATGGCCGACTTCAACGCGGTCAAGACGCTGACCACCGCCGTCGACGGCGTCGACGTCTGTGTGGAGAAGGCCGTCGACGACCCGAAGTCCCACCTCAAGCTGCCCGCGGGCGAGTCCAAGGTGGAGGGCGAGCAGGCCCTCGCCTTCGTCCGTACCCGCCATGCCTTCGGCAACGAGGGCGACCTGGACCGCATCAAGGTGCAGCAGCAGTTCCTGGGTTCGCTCATGCGGAAGATGTCCTCCAGCGACACCCTCACCAGCCCCACGAAGCTGGTGAAGCTGGCCGAGGCCGCGACCAAGGCGCTGACCGTGGACAGCGCCATCGGCAAGGTGGGCACGCTCAAGGACATGGCCCTGGAGTTGAAGAAGGTGCCGACGAAGAACATCACCTTCGCCACGGTGCCGGTGAAGGACAACCCCGCCGAGAAGGTCAAGGCGACGGTGGTGGTGGACGAGGCGAAGGCCCCGCAGGTCTTCGACATGATCAGGAACGACATCTCCTTCACCGAGGTCAAGAAGAAGGAGAAGAAGGAGAAGGCCGCCGTCGCCGCCCGCCTCGAGGGCGAGAAGTCCGACCCCTCCGAGATCCGCGTCCGCGTCCTCAACGGCGGCGCCGCGGCCGGCAGCGCCCAGCAGGAGCTGAACTACCTCCAGACCGAGGCCGGCGTCACCAAGTCCGAGAACGCGGGCAACGCCGACACCGAACTGGCGAAGACCACCCTCGAGTACGCCCCCGACCAGGCCGACCAGGCCCGCGCCCTCGCCGAGATCCTCGGCCTGTCCGGCGCCGCCATGAAGCCCGGCGAGAGCGTCACCAACGCCCAGGGACTGCCCACCATGACCCTGACCCTCGGCAAGGACTTCAAGGGCGCCGGGGTGAAGCTCGACGCCACCTCCGTGAAGACGCCGGAGCTGGACAAGTCCACGGCCGACCAAGTGCAGTGCGCCAGTTGACCTGACGGGCCCGTCGTACGTCTGACAGGACGGTGACGGGCCCGCGGGGTGGCGCGGGGGTGGGGAGGGACGCGAAATGACGCGGAGCAGTGTGCAGGGGGAGGACACGCGGCAGGGCGCTTCGGACGCCCCGGAGCGTGCGGAGGCGGTCGAGGGGGCGGGAGGCGACGACGGCGAGAGCGGTGCCGAGCCCGGCAGACGCCGGCCGCGCGGCCGGCGCCGTGCGCTCCGCTGGACGGCGGTGGTCTTCGCCGTGCTCCTGACCGGTACGGCCGGCGCCGGGTACCTCTACTACGAGCACCTCAACGACAACATCCGCAAGGACCCCCTCAACCTGGGCGACGCCAAGGTCGCCGCGCCCACGCCGAACGCGGCCGGGCAGACCCCGCTGAACATCCTCGTGATCGGCTCGGACGCGCGGGACAGCGCGGAGAACCAGCAACTGGGCGGCGCCCGCGAGACGTTCGGTTCCACGCCGCTGGCGGACGTGCAGATGCTGGTGCACCTGTCCGCGGACCGCAGCAACCTGTCGGTCGTCAGCATGCCGCGCGACACCCTGGTGAAGATCCCCAAGTGCACCTCCCCGGACGACGGCACGGTGTACCCGGCGAGCGAGGGCCGGGTGATGACCAACCAGAGCCTCGGCCACGGCGGTCCCGGCTGCACGGTGGCCACCTGGCAGGAACTCACCGGCATCCACATCGACCACTTCGTGATGGTCGACTTCGCCGGCGTGGTGTCGATGGCGGACGCCGTCGGCGGCGTCCCGGTGTGCGTGGACGCCAACATCCACTCCCGCGACGGCCAGGGCCACGGCTCCGGCCTGAAGCTGGAGAAGGGCACCCACCCGGTCCAGGGCGAGCAGGCCCTGCAGTGGCTGCGCACCCGCTACGGCTTCGAGGACGGCAGCGACCTCGCGCGGGCGAAGGCCCAGCACATGTACCTGAACTCGATGGTCCGGGTGCTGCGCGAGAACGCGACCCTGAGCAGCCCGAACAAGCTGCGCAGGCTGGCCGAGGAGGCCACCCGGGCGCTCACCGTCGACCCGGGCCTGGACACCGTCAAGAAGCTGTACGACCTCAGCGACGAACTGCGCAAGGTGAAGCCGGAGCGCATCACCATGACCACGATGCCCAACCGCTACGTGGGCGCGCGCGTGGAGCCGACCGAGGACGCGGAGCAGTTGTTCCGGCTGGTGCGCGAGGACATCGCCCTGGACGGCAAGGACGCGAGGAAGAAGGAGCCCGCCCCGGCGACGACCCCTCCGGCGGACCCCGCGGCTCCCGACGACGCCCTCGCGGTCCAGGTCCGCAACGGCACCCGCACCGACCGCCTCGGCACGGCCCCCGGACGCGCGAACACCGTCGCGGGGCTGCTGGTGGAGCAGGGCTTCACCCAGGCCGTGGCCGACCCCTCGGTACTGCCGAGCGAGGACCGTACGGTCGTCCGCTACCCGAGCGCCGACCTGGAGGGCGACGCGCGGCGGGTCGCCGAGTCCCTCGGTGTACCGGTGGGTTCGGTGCAGCGGTCGACGGACGTCTCGGGCGTCACGCTGATCGTGGGCGCCGACTGGCGCGAGGGGACGGAGTACGAGGCGCCCGTGTCCGACGACCGCACCCCGGAGTCGGCCCAGGCCCTCAACGGGGCGGACGAGAGCACCTGCATGCACGTCGACCCGGCCTTCACCTGGTCCTGACGGACGGGCCCGGTCCACGTGTACGCCAAGGGCTCCTGCGTCGACTACGGCGGCACGGCCGGCAACGGCTGCCACCTCCAGATCGACTGCGGCGTGCACCGCGGCTGACGGGCGTGCGCCGCCTCCGGCCGACCGGGCCTCCCGGACGGCCGGGACCGACCGATGGGGCCTCCCGGACGGCCGGGACCGGGCGGTCGGGCGGCCCTGTCGCTCAGGCCTCGCTGAGCACCGCGGGCCGACGCGAGGCGATCACCTTGCGCGCCAGCGACCGCGGGCTGGTCAGGAAGCCCCAGCCCCAGGACATGTGCATGGTCGCCAGCGCCACGGGGATCTGCGCCCGCGCCTTCAGCCCCAGCCCCTTGCCCGCCGGGATCGAGCCCGCGGCGATCGCCGCCAGATAGCCGCCGGGCACCACGAAGCCCCACGGCGTCAGCGCCGCGCCCACCACGACACCGGCCGCGATGGCGCACACGGCCGTCGGCGGGGCGAGGTAACGCAGGTTGATCGAGCCGGAGTGGTAGCGGGCGACGACGTGCCGCCAGCGGCCGTAGTTCTTGTACTGCGTGGCCAGCGCCCGCACGGACGGCCGCGGGCGGTAGGACACCTTCAGCTCCGGCGAGAACCAGATCAGGCCGCCGGCCTCGCGGATGCGGAAGTTCAGCTCCCAGTCCTGGGCGCGGATGAACTCCTCGTTGTAGCCGCCCTGCCGCTCCAGCGCCTC
The DNA here is from genome assembly GCF_001267885.1 of Streptomyces ambofaciens ATCC 23877. NCBI lineage: Bacteria > Bacillati > Actinomycetota > Actinomycetes > Kitasatosporales > Streptomycetaceae > Streptomyces > Streptomyces ambofaciens. Next base: position 3,287,416 of record NZ_CP012382.1, read on the forward strand.
GCGCCGGAAGACACCGAGGTACACCGTCTCGGCGGGACCCGCCTGCCCTCCCGTGTGGAAGGCGGCGTTGCCCACGCCGATCTTCGACGTCATCGCGGCGGCGACGGCGTCCTCCCAGGCGTTCTCGCCCTCGGCGTGCATGATGCCGCCCACGTTCTGCGCGCCGGTCTCCTCCAGGAGCCGTACGGCCGTGGCGATGTAGTTCGGCGACAGCATGCCGTGGCCGTCGACGCGGACGACGACCGGATGGCGGGAGGCCTTGATCGCGGCGTTCAGCGCGGCGGGCGTACGGCCGGTGGGATTCGGCACGGTGTGCACGCGCGGATCCTCGGCGACGAGCTCGGCGGCGATCTCGTCCGTACGGTCCGTCGAGGGACCGAGGGCGATCACGACCTCCATCTCGCCGGTGTACTCCTGGGCGAGGATGGCGCGGACGGAACCGCGCAGGTGCCGCTCCTCGTTGAGGACGGGCATGATCACGGAAACGGCGGGCGGCCGCACGTCGGACTTGGCGTTCATCGGTGCTCACGTTACCGCGAACGGGGGACACGGGTGCGCGCCGCGGGGTCACAGACCCGGGCAGCAGATCGTATGGGCCTACGGTGCTCACGGATTCCACGCCCCGGCCGCACGGCCCGTCCTCGCGGAGGTGTCACCTTGCCCACGCCGCCCCGCTCCCCCCGGGTCCCGGCCTCGTCGCCCCGTGGCGGTCCCCCGCCCCAACGCGGCGGAGGGCGGCCCTCCCGGCGCCCGCCCGGGCCCCCCGTACGGCGGAGGAAGCCGCGCTGGGCCATGCGGGCGGTGACCGCGCTGTCGGTGGTGGTGCTCGCGTCCGCGGGGATCGGGCACGCGGTGCTCACCGGCCTCGACGCGGACATCTCGCGGGTCGACGCCTTCAAGGACATGAAGAACCGGCCCAGGGCGGGCGACGGCATGAACGTCCTCCTGGTCGGCACCGACGGCCGCGACAGCATCAGCGCCGAGGAGCGGCGCCGCTACAAGCTCGGCGGCGCCCCCTGCCACTGCACCGACACGATCATGATCGTGCACATCTCGGAGGACCGGGAACGCGCGAGCGTGGTGAGCCTGCCGCGCGACTCGTACGCCGAGACCCCCGACCACACCGACCGCACCACCGGTGAGCACCACAAGGGGCATCCGCTCAAGCTGAACGCGGCCTACGCCGAGGGCGGCCCGCAGCTGACCGTCCGCACCGTCGAGAACATGACCCGCGTGAAGATCGACCACTATCTGGAGGTCGACTTCACCAGCTTCATGAAGACCGTGGACGTCCTCGGCGGCGTGCGGATCTGCACCGCCCAGCCGCTCAAGGACCGCTACACCGGACTCGACCTGCCCGCGGGCACCCACGAGCTGAAGGGCGGGCAGGCGCTGCAGTACGTCCGCGCCCGCCACCTCGACGGGGCCTCGGACCTGAGCCGGATGAAGCGCCAGCAGCGCTTCCTGGCCGCCCTGATCGACCGGGCGACCTCCTCGGGGCTGCTGCTGAACCCGATCAGGTTCCGCGACGTCACCCGGGCGGTGCTGGGCTCGGTCCGGGCCGACGAGGGCTTCGGCACCGACGAGATGCTGGCGCTCGGGCGGGCGATGCGGAACTTCTCGCCGTCCTCCTCGGAGTTCACCACCGTGCCGATCGGACAGATGGGCTACGCCGTCAAGGGCGTCGGCTCCACCCTGAAGTGGGACCCGGCCAGGTCCGGGCGGATCTTCGACGCCCTGCGCGAGGACGAGCCGCTGACCGCGCCCAGGCCGAAGCCGAAGGGTCCGGCTCCGGTACGCGTGCCGGTGGACCCGAAGCAGATCCGCGTCCAGGTGGAGAACGGCACGCGCACGCCGGGCCTCGGCAGGCGGGTGGACGACGCCCTGGCCGCGACCGGGTTCCGCACCACCCGGGTGCCCAGGAACGCCACCGACCGCGCGGTGCAGCGGACCGTCGTCGCCTTCGACCCCCGCTGGGACAACTCGGCGAAGTCGCTGGCCGCCGCCCTGCCCGGCAGCGAGCTGCGGCCGGTCAAGGGCCAGGGCCCGACGCTGAAGGTGATCGCGGGCGCCGGCCTCAAGGACGTGCTGAAGGTGAGGCCGGCGGACCCGCCGCAGGAGTCGGGCACGGTGGTGCGGGGCGACGAGGTGGTGTGCGGGGAGCGGTGACCGGCCGCGGGCCCCGCGGGCTCAGTTGCCGGAGACGGTGACCTTCTCGTCGTTCTTCAGCTGCTCGACCAGCTGCTTCACCTTGGCGTCGTCCCACTTGAGGTTTCCGCCGACGCTGCCCGAGACCGGCATGTTCATCGAGGTCCCGTCGCCACCGCTGACGCTCTTCATCGCCCAGAACATGCTCGCCAGGTCGAACAGGCCCATGTCCTTGTCGACGACGAGGGAGTCCAGGCCCGCGCCCATGGTCGGGTACAGCTTGAACGGGTTGAGGACGGTCGACGGGGTGGCCACCTGGTTCGCCAGGGCCGACAGGAACTTCTGCTGGTTCTTCGTCCGGTCCAGGTCGGAGCCGGCCAGCGCGTACCGGGTGCGGACGAAGGCGAGGGCGTCCTCGCCGTTCAGGGTCTGCTTGCCCTTCTTGAAGTCGGCTCCGGACTTCGGGTCCTTGATGTCCTGCGGGATGTCCATCTCGACGCCGCCGACCGAGTCCACGATGTTGGCGAAGCCGGCGAAGCCGATCTCCACGTAGTGGTCGAGGCGCAGACCGGTGTTGTGCTCGACGGTGCGGACCAGCAGCTCGGGGCCGTCCTCCGCGTAGGCGGCGTTCAGCTTCACGTGCCGGCCCGTGCCCTCGTACTTCTTGCCGGACTCGGAGCCGACGAAGGAGGGGATCTCCACGTCCGAGTCACGGGGCAGGGAGATCAGCGTCGACCCGTTGTCCCCGGTGTGCAGGATCATCATCGAGTCGGTCCGCTTGCCCTCGGCGGAGCCGGTGTGCAGGTCCTTCTTCTGCTCGCTGGTCATGCCCTCGCGGCTGTCCGAGCCGACGATCAGGTAGTTCGTGCCCTCGCCGGCCCCAGGGCGTTCGATGACCTTGGACAGGTCGACCTCGCGGTTGAGCTTGGAGTCCGCCCAGAAGTAGGTGCCGACGCTCGTCACGACGACCACGGTGGCCAGCGTGATCGCGGTCCACTTGATCCGGCGGCGCCAGTCGGGCGCGGGCCGGCCGGGGCCGGGACCGCCGGCGCCCGGACCCCGGCCGCCGGGGCTGCCGTAGACCTGGCCGGTGTTGTAGCCGCTGTCGTAGCCGTCCTGTCCGCCGTGGCCCTGGCCGTCGACGTACGACGGCTGCTGCGGCACCCCGCCGCCGTACGGCGGGGCCGACGCCCCCGGCCCGGGCGGCGGCGCCGCGCCGCGGCGGACCTGGCGCATCACGCGCGCGCTCTCGGGCCGTGCGCTCGCGCTGCCGCGTCCGTACCGGTCGCCGCGGTTGTCACCGGACCATCCCTCGGGCCAATCATTCATGCGCACCAGTGTGCAGGTCCGCCCTACGGCCCATACAAGGGTCGTCGGAAAATAGGGTCGGCGCTGTTGCGAAGCTGACACAAATCGCACGGCTGTCGCCCCGGCATAAGGTGGAGGCCATGACAGACCAGGCAGAACAGGCCTCGGCCGCGCGGCCGGCGGCTCCGGAGATCCCGGGCAAGCCGACCTCGGCGTCCCGCACCACCCTCAGCCACATCATGACCCACAGCGACACCAACCTGCTGGGGACGGTGCACGGCGGAGTGATCATGAAGCTCGTCGACGACGCGGCGGGCGCCGTGGCCGGGCGCCACTCCGGCGGCCCCGCCGTCACCGCGTCCATGGACGAGATGGCGTTCCTCGAACCGGTCCGCGTCGGCGACCTCGTCCATGTGAAGGCCCAGGTCAACTGGACCGGCCGCAGTTCCATGGAGGTCGGCGTGCGGGTGCTGGCCGAGCGCTGGAACGAGTCCACCCCGGCCACCCAGGTCGGCTCGGCCTATCTGGTCTTCGCCGCGGTCGACGCGGACGGCAAGCCCCGCACGGTCCCGCCGGTGCTCCCCGAGACCGAGAAGGACAAGCGCCGCTACCAGGAGGCCCAGATCCGCCGCACCCACCGCCTGGCCCGCCGCCGCGCGATCATGGAGCTGCGGGAGCGGCGGGTGGCGGAGGGGTTCGACGACTGAGCGCCCGGTGCGCGCGACCGGTTACGGCAGGTTGCGCGCCATGACGATGCGCTGGACCTGGTTGGTGCCCTCGTAGATCTGCGTGCTTTACAGACCACACAGCCGTGACCTGCGCGAACACCCCTCCCAGAGGGAGGCTCCCCAGCATTTCCCCATGCTCATCAAGAGTCTGCCCAGGTGGGACCAGCCGCAGCAGAGACACAGCCGCAGCAGAGACACAACCGGATGGGCAGTGGACGAGCAGGCATGCGGGAGGTTACGCGGTTTCCCGTTCCGTCAACCGTGATCGCTTGACCCGCACGCCCGACCCTCGGGAGCATCGACCCGGATGCGAGGCACTGGCAGCGGCATGGGAGGGGAACCCAGACCATCACCAAGCTGGTCAGCACGTGTGACATCAAGTGACCACGGGCTTCAGATTCCTGCTCATGAAATCCTGGTCGAGATCCCGAAGGAACTGCTCCAGAAGGCCGTCCGTGACAACCTCATCTAAGACCCTCGGCGACCTCTTCGACTCGTTCGAGCATGAGGCTTTCCGTCTGGAGACCCTGGACGACTACAGCAAGTCCGGGAACGTCGACGCGTATCACGCCTACCTGGCCGGAGAGCCGCAGCCGGATGACTACAACGCCGGGTGGGTGGAGGAACTGCGCTCGCACACCGAAAAAGGGAAGCGGGTCTATAGGGTGCACATTCTGTCGCGCCCACTCACGGACTATCTTTGCTTCGAACTCGGGTGGGGCTACCGGAAGAACATGACCGGGGGCGAAGAGTTCTTCATCCTCGACATCACCGACAAACCAAATCCCCTGCACGGCGTGCCGGACTTCTGGTGCTTCGACTCGGAGTCCGTGGCCGTGATGAACTACGACAGGGCAGGAAAGTACCTGGGTTCGCAGGTACTGGAGACAGACCGGGCGGCGGAGTTCGTCAGCATCGGCGACGGAAGCGACAGCATGGCGGCTACCGAAGCGCATCGGCGTCCACAAAGGGCAGCAAGCCGCCAAAGACTTGTCCCGTAAGTGGTGGTCGAGGCAGGCGGGGCAAGGCGCAGTGGCAAGATGACGGCTTCGACGCTCCTGAGAGGTCATCTTCGTGCTCACGCCCGCCGACTACCTCGCACTGGCCCATGCTGAGAAGGACAGCGTCGTGCTGCAGCGTCTCGCGCAATGTCCGTACCCCTTCGTCTGGCAGGCCCTGGCTGCCAATCCCCACACCCCGCCCGTCGCCCTGCAGGAGCTGAGCACGGCCCGAGACAGCGTTTGGAACGACAACAGGCTCCTTTGTCTGCTGGCGAAACATCCCGGCGCGAACCCCGTCGTTCTTCGAGCTGTCCTCGGTGCCGTTGCCGCGAAGCTCGAAGAGGGCGAACGGCCCTACGCCGCCGTGCTCGCTCTCGCAGACCGGCTGGAGCTTGAAGCGGATGAGGTGAGGAAGCTCGGCAACCTCCGTGGCGCCTCTGCCCGTCTACGCCACCTGCTCAGACTGCGGTTGAGCCTTCGCACCTGAGCTGTCTCTCTGGTCACGGGTGAGATGATCTTGTTGTGGCTGGTGTGATCACGGCGTCGGAGCCCTCTTGGATAGCCCCTTTCACCGGGTTGAGTCCGCGGCAGTTCGGGAAGGTCGTGACGGTTTTGCGGCGTCAGGGCGCAGATGCGGTCCGCAGGGGCCGGCCGTGGAGCCTGTCACTGGAGGATCGGGCACTGCTGGTCGCGGCGTACTGGCGCACGAATCTGACCATGCGGCAGCTTGCTCCGCTGTTCGGGGTTTCCAAGTCGGCGGCGGCCCAGATCGTCGATCACCTCGGGCCAATGCTCGCCCTCCAGCCGCGCAAGCGGTTCGCGAAGGACACCGTGCTCATCGTGGACGGCACCCTGGTGCCCACCCGTGACCACACCGTCGCTGAGCAGTCGAAGAACTACCGATACTCCACCAACCACCAGGTGGTCATCGACGCCGACACCCGCCTCGTCGTGGTGGTCGGCCGACCCTTGCCCGGCAACCGCAACGACTGCAAGGCGTGGGAGGAGTCCGGGGCGAAGGCCGCCGTCGGCACGACGACGACCATCGCCGACGGCGGCTATCCGGGCACCGGGCTCGTTATGCCGCACCGGCGCCGAAAGGGCGAGGAGCTGCCCGGCTGGAAGCAGGCCCACAACAAGTCCCACAAGCAAGTCCGCGCCCGCGTCGAGCACGCTTTCGCTCGCATGAAGACTTGGAAGATTCTCCGCGATTGCCGCCTCAAAGGCGACGGCGTCCACGACGCCATGCTCGGCATCGTACGGATGCACAACCTCGCCCTCGCCGGATAGACCACCCGCCGTGCAGCAGTCCACCATGCCCGAGGCCACATAGAGATCATTTACGGGACAACGCTTAGCAGTGCATCCGCACGCTTCTCCAACTCGGCCTGTCCGCGTTCGTCCAGAGGTGGAATCGCCTTGGTCACGTAGTCCTCTCAACAAACAAAAAGCCCTCGAATTACCTCGGGGGCGCTCACTTCTTACAGCTCTTCAGTTCTGGCAGTCCAGCCACTTGTCCAAGTCGGCCGGTCGGCAGCGGAGAGACTGACCCATCTTGCGGAACGGGATCTGCTCGGCCTTCCAGTTCCCGTACACCCACGACCGGGGTTTGTTCGAGTAGTTGGCAACTTCGTCAACCGTCATGAGCTTGTCACGCGCCATTTTTGCCCCTCAAGAAACAAGAAAGCCCCCGAAGACCCTCGGGGGCTCAACGCTTAACATGTGCTGGGGAATTAAGCCGATCTCATTCGCTTCCGGCTTCAGCCAGCTCCCCAAGCACAGTTCTGGCCTTTTCCGTCAACTCGCCTCCGGCCTTGCCAGCGACCGTGGTCAGGAAACCGTCCCTTCTGGCCCGCTTCAGGTGATCCTTCACCGTCTCGGGTCGACGGCCGATGAGCCGGGACAGCCACGGAACAGGCGCAGGCGCCCCCATGTCAGCCATGGCGGTGTACGTGGCCGCAAGCAGTGCCAAGTACCGCTCGGAAATCCCGTCCCCCTCCAGGGCGAGCCCGGCTGCTTCTCCCATCTCGTTGATCTTCGCTGCCACCTCGTCCAGCGTCCGCTGGGCTTCAGGGGCCTGCTTCGCCAAGCTCAGGGCCGCCGCCATGTCGAGCCTGCGCAGGACGGTGGTCGAGATGCCACGCACGGTCTCACGAGGAGGCGCACCCTCGGCCGGCTCGATGGTGATCCGCTGGGGTCCGCCATTGATCGGCCCTACGGGCCACCACATGCGCACCACCCATGCGCCTTGCTGCTGCGTGATCTCGAACCCGCTGTCATCTGCTTCCATACCCTCAACGTAGCACACCCAGGGGGTTCCACCCTGGGTTGACAACTCAGGGTGGTCACTGTGCAGACTTGAGGTGCCGGGATTGACCGGCGCGACGGCGGGGCGGTCCCGTGCGTCTACAGCAGGAGGGGGCTGCCTCAGTGGCAAGGGCATGGGTCGCACGGTCCAAGGACGACCCGAAGAAGTGGACGACGTTCTGGTACGACCCCGACGGCAAGCAGCGTCAGAAGACCTTCGCGACCAAGGCGCGAGCGGACGACCAGCGCAAGCGCAAGGAACAGGAACTCGACGCCGGAACGTATCTCGACGACCGGTTGGGCAAGCAGCCGGTGGCGGCCGTCTGGGAGCAGTGGACCAATCAAAGGAAGCTGACGAACAGCACTAAGAAGCAGTACCGGTCCATCCTCAACACGACCATTGAGCCGTTCTTCAAGGCTCGTTCCATCGTGTCTCTGAAGGTCGCCGACATTGAGCAGTGGCTCTTGTGGATGGAGAGGGACCGCAATCTCTCGGCCCGGACGCGGCGTCAGCGGTTCTCGTTCTTCTCCGGAATGATGGACTGGGCTGTCGTCAACGAGATCATCGGGCGGAACCCCTGCAAGAAGGTCAAGGGCGCCGGGAGCCGGGCCAAGGAGATCCGGGAGCACAAGAGCAAGGGTCGTCGGCTCACAACGCGTGAGGTGCTGGCGATGTTGGAAGCCTGCCCTCCCCGCTACCGCGCGATGCTGTGGCTGATGGCGGGGTGCGGCCTGCGGCTGGGCGAAGCCATGGCCGTCTCCCGCGATCAGATCGACTTCAAGGCCGAGAGCCTTCGAGTGGACTTCCAGATCACCGAGGACGGGGAGACCGAGTCAGGCAAGAACAGCGCTCTTCAGCGGCGGCACATCAAGGCTCGGGATGAGGAAGAGCCGGGGCGCATCGTGCCCCTGCCGCCCAACGTCGCCTTCGAGCTGCGGCGACACATCAAGAATCACGGTGTGTGGGGGCCGGAACGGCTCCTCTTCCCCAACGTGACGCGGACCGGGTACCTGTACGCGTCGTACTTCTACCCGAAGATCTGGTTGGTGGCGCTGGACAAGGGCGGGGTGACCTACTGCAAGGCGCACTCGCTCCGGCACTACTACGGCTCCCGCCTGCTGTACGCCGGAGTCCCTGAGAACGACGTGGCGGACTGGATGGGCCACAGCTGCACGGACGTGCTCAGGGAGCACTACCACTACATCTTCGAAGGCGCCGAGCAGCGCGGCCGGGCCGCCATCGCAACCATGCTGACGCCCGGCGCCGATGACCCCGACGACCCCACAGACACGTCAGAGGTCGCCTGATCCCCACACGACAACAGCCCCCGGCAACTCGCCGGGGGCTGCGTTCGTTTGTGCTGGTCAGCGGGTGTTTTCGAGTCGCCAGCTCCCCAGGATTCCCCCAGCATGACGCCCATGAACGGCCCTGATCAGGCCGCAACGGGCAGAAAGCCGAGAGCGCTCCTTCGGAGCCTCAGAACCGCCTCTGACCTGCAAAAACCCTGCTACGGAAGGTTCCTGGCCATGACGATCCGCTGGACCTGATTCGTGCCTTCATAAATCTGCGTGATCTTGGCGTCGCGCATCATGCGCTCGACCGGGTAGTCACGGGTGTAGCCGTAGCCGCCGAGGAGCTGGACCGCGTCGGTGGTGACCTCCATGGCCACGTCGGAGGCGAAGCACTTGGCGGCGGCTCCCTGGAAGGTCAGGTCGCCGTCCCCCCGCTCCGACTTGGCGGCCGCGGCGTAGGTCAGCTGCCGGGCGGCCTCGATCTTCATGGCCATGTCGGCGAGCATGAACTGGATGCCCTGGAAGTCGGCGATCGGCTTGCCGAACTGCTTGCGCTCCTTGACGTAGCCCTTGGCGTAGTCGAGCGCGCCCTGGGCGATGCCGAGGGCCTGGGCGGCGATGGTGATGCGGGTGTGGTCCAGCGTCTTCATCGCCGTGGCGAAGCCGGTGCCCTCCTCGCCGATCATGCGGTCGGCGGGGATGCGGACGTTGTCGAGGTAGACCTCGCGGGTCGGCGAGCCCTTGATGCCGAGCTTCTTCTCCGGGGCGCCGAAGGAGACGCCCTCGTCGGACTTCTCGACGACGAAGGCGGAGATGCCCTTGGAGCGCTTGGTGGGGTCGGTCACGGCCATCACCGTGTAGAACTCCGACTCGCCCGCGTTGGTGATCCAGCGCTTGACGCCGTTGAGCACCCAGAAGTCGCCGTCGCGCACGGCCTTGGTCTTCATGCCGGCCGCGTCGGAGCCCGCGTCGGGCTCGGAGAGGCAGTAGGAGAACATGCCCTCGCCCTTGGCGAGCGGCGCCATGTACTTCTTCTTCAGCTCCTCGGAGCCGGAGAGGATCACCGGCAGGGAGCCGAGCTTGTTCACCGCCGGGATGAGGGACGAGGACGCGCAGACGCGGGCGACCTCCTCGATGACGATCACCGTGGCGAGGGCGTCGGCGCCCGCGCCGCCGTACTCCTCGGGCACGTGCACCGCGTGGAGGTCGTTCGCGGTGAGGGCGTCGAGGGCCTCGCGCGGGAAGCGGGCCTCCTCGTCCACCGCGGCGGCGTGCGGCGCGATCTTCGCCTCGGCCAGGGAGCGGACGGCGTCCCGGAGCATGTCGTGCTCCTCGGACGGGCGGTACAGGTCGAAATCAGCCGATCCGGCCAAGGTCTCTCACGCTCCAAAACGCTGTGATGCTGGGCACGCTAACTACCGTTAAGTAACCCAAATTTTAGGGCCCGCCCGCGCTCGTGGATAGGTGAGCTAGGCGACAGCCGCCGGAGGGGTCCGGCCCGTGCCCCGGATATGCTCGGGCGCGCACCTGTGCCGTACACCTCTGGAGCACCCATGGCCCTCAAGATCACCGTGATCGGTACCGGCTATCTCGGCGCGACCCATGCCGCCGCCATGGCCGAGCTCGGTTTCGAGGTGCTGGGCCTGGACGTGGTGCCCGAGAAGATCGAGATGCTCCAGCGGGGCCAGGTCCCGATGTACGAGCCCGGTCTGGAGGAGCTGCTGGGCCGGCACGTCGCCGGCATCGAGGGGTCCACCGGCCGGCTGCGCTTCACCACCGACTTCGCCGAGGTCGCGGCCTTCGGCGACGTGCACTTCCTGTGCGTGAACACGCCGCAGAAGCACGGCGAGTACGCCTGCGACATGTCCTACGTCGACTCCGCGCTGGCCTCGCTCGCGCCGCATCTGACGGGCCCCGCGCTCGTCGTCGGCAAGTCGACCGTGCCGGTGGGCTCCGCGGACCGGCTGGCGGCCTACCTCGCGGCGCACGCTCCGGCCGGTGACGAGGCCGAGCTGGCCTGGAACCCCGAGTTCCTGCGGGAGGGCCTCGCCGTCCAGGACACGCTGCACCCCGACCGGATCGTGGTCGGCGTGCGCAGCGAGCGGGCCGAGAAGCTGCTGCGCGAGGTGTACGCCACGCCGGTGGCGGAGGGCTCGCCCTTCGTCGTGACCGACTTCCCGACCGCCGAGCTGGTGAAGACCTCCGCCAACTCCTTCCTCGCCACCAAGATCTCCTTCATCAACGCGATGGCGGAGGTGTGCGAGGCCGCCGACGGCGACGTGGCCAAGCTGGCCGAGGCGATCGGGTACGACGACCGCATCGGCAGGAAGTTCCTGCGGGCCGGCATCGGGTTCGGCGGCGGCTGTCTGCCGAAGGACATCCGGGCGTTCATGGCGCGCGCCGGTGAGCTGGGCGCCGACCAGGCGCTGACCTTCCTGCGCGAGATCGACTCGATCAACATGCGCCAGCGCGGTCAGATGGTGGAGCTGACGCGGCAGGCGCTCGGCGGCGGCCCCTTCCTCGGCAAGCGCGTCGCGGTGCTCGGCGCCACCTTCAAGCCCGACTCGGACGACGTGCGGGACTCCCCCGCGCTGAACGTCGCCGGGCAGGTCCACCTCCAGGGCGCCCAGGTGACGGTGTACGACCCCAAGGGCATGGAGAACGCCCGGCGGCTGTTCCCGACGCTCGGCTACGCCGACTCCGCGCTGGAGGCGGTGCGGGGCGCCGACGTCGTGCTGCACCTGACGGAGTGGCGGGAGTTCCGCGAGCTGGACCCCGGGACGCTGGGCGAGGCGGTGACGGCCCGGGTGATCCTCGACGGGCGCAACGCCCTGGACCCGCAGGCCTGGCGGAAGGCCGGCTGGACGTACCGGGCGATGGGCCGCCCGACGGCCTAGGGGCCTGTGGCGTCGCGAGGCAGGCGCCAGTTGCCGGACAGGCTCCAGGAGCGCACGGGACGAAGGCGGCGCCGGTTCGGCCGAGGCTCAGTCGGCCGAAACGGCGCCGGTCGCATTCTGCCCCACGGGGCGCCGCCGTGGCCCGTGGGGTGCGGCCGGATCACGCCCCCTTGGCGCGGTACCGGCGCATCTTGGCACGGGCTCCGCAGACCTGCATCGAGCACCAGCGGCCGCGCCCGGCCGGACTGCGGTCGTAGTACGCCCAGTGGCAGTCGGCGGCCTCGCAGGCCTTCAGCCGGGTCCAGGTGCCCGCGACCAGCGCCTCGGCGACGGCGGCGGCGACGCGGGCGGCCAGGGAGCCGTCCCGGGCCGGGGCGAGGCCGGCCGCGCCGTCGGCCGGGTCGACCGTCACCACCAGCGGGGCGGCGGCCAGCAGGTCGCCCAGCGGGGTCACCGTCCGGTGCGGCGGGTGGCCGGCGTGGGCGAGCAGGACCGCGCGCAGGGACTCGCGCAGCTCGCGCGCCCCGGACACGTCGTCCTCCGTCAGCCCCAGTGGCGCCCGCCCCTGCGGTGTGTCCAGCGCGTCGGCGCCGGTTTCGAGGTCGAGGGTGTTCACCAGCTTCTCGACCAGCCCCAGACCTCCGGGCGCGGCGGAACGCTCGTTCATACTTGCGACGTTACCCCCGATACGGGAGCATGGAGTAACCGTTACCGGTTACCCGCGCTCTGTGGGTAACCAGCGGAACCCAAGGAGGAAGTCATGGCTGTCGCCGAACTGGGTGTCGTCGTCCTCGACTGCCCCGACCCCCATGCCCTGGCCCGCTTCTACGCCGGCGTCCTCGGCGGCACCGTCGAGGACCGGAGCGACGAGCACGACGAGTGGGTCGACCTGAACCTGCCCGGCGGGCGGAAGCTGGCCTTCCAGGGCTCCCCCGGCCACGTACCGCCGAAGTGGCCCGGTGCCGACGGGCAGCAGCAGTTCCACCTCGACCTCGACGTCGAGGACCTGGACGCGGCGGAGAAGGCCGTGCTGGAACTGGGCGCGAGGCCGCTGGACGCGGAGGACCGGGAGCGGACGTTCCGGGTTTACGCCGACCCGGCCGGGCACCCGTTCTGCCTCTGCGCCTGCTGAAACCACCCCGCCCTTCTCTCAAGGAGGCCTCCGTGGCACCCGTGGCACGCTTCCGTTCCGTCGTCGTCGACTGTCCCGATCCCCTGGAGCTGGCCCGCTTCTACGCGGAGGTCGGCGGGGGCGCCCCGCAGGAGGAGGATCCCGACTGGGTGGTGCTCCAGGTGCCCGGCGGGCCCAGGCTGTCCTTCCAGCGGGCCGAGGGGCTCACCCCGCCGGAGTGGCCGCGCTCGGACCGCAACGCCCAGCAGTTCCACCTCGACTTCCACGGCGGGGCGACCTGGGAGGAGATGGACGCGGCCCACGAGAAGGTGCTGTCCCTGGGCGCCCGGCCGTTGGACCTGGAGGACCGGGAGAAGAAGGACTTCATGGTGTACGCCGATCCGGCCGGGCACCCGTTCTGCCTGTGCCGGATCGAGAACCTGTGACCCGGGCGGCCCTCAGCCGTCGAGCTCGGCGATCGTCGCCGTCGACGGCTCCCGGCGCAGCTGGGCCGCCCGGGCGGTGAAGGCCGCACTCCGCAGCACCCGTTGGACGTTCCCCCAGGTCAGCAGGGCCACATCCGCCTCCTCCCAGCCGCGGCGCAGCAGCTCGGCGATGAGCCGGGGGTAGCAGGAGGCGTCGCCCAGCTCCAGCGGGTGGGCGGTGCCGGCGTCGTAGGTGCCGGACAGTCCGACGCCGCGCGGGCCGGCCACCGAACGGACGTGGTCGAGGTGGTCGGCGACGTCCCGGACGGTCGGGCCGGTCTGCTCGGCGGTCAGCGGCACCATGCACAGGCCTCCGGCCGCGCCCAGCTCGACGAGCAGGTCGTCGGGGAGGTTGTCGGGGTGCGGGCGCAGGGCCCGGGCGGCGGAGCGGGTGCACAGCGCCGGCGCCTTGGACACGGCGAAGGTGCGGCGGATGGTCTCGTCGGAGGCGCCGGAGAGGTCGGCGATCACGCCGAGCCGGTTCATCTCCCGGACCACCTCCTCGCCGAACCGCGTCAGTCCGGCGCCACTGGCCCAGGTCGCTCCGGCCAGCGTGAGCACGCGCAGCCCGAGGGCGTGCAGGCTGCGCAGAATGCCGAGGCAGTCACCGAGGGCGGCGGCGCCGGCGGGGCCCGGCAGCACGGCGACCCGGCCGCAGTTGCGGGCGTCGATGGCCTGCCCGGCGTCGTACGCCAGGCGCAGGCCCTCCGGGTGCGCCCGCACCACCGCCTTCACCAGGTCCAGCTGCTCCAGCGTGGCACCGACCGCCCGGTCGCCGTCGATGGCCTCGGGCAGGTGCAGCGACCAGAACAGCGCGCCCACGTGCCCCTCGCGGAGCCGGGGCACGTCCGTGTCGACGGAGCTCTCGCCGAGTTCCAGGTCGTACCAGGGCAGGTGCTTGAGCGCCCACGGCAGGCCGCTGTAGCCGTCGGCGACGGGATGGGCGGCCAGCACGGCGTGCGCCCGGGTCAGCGGCTCGTCGTCGGGGTCGGAGACGGGCGCGTAGGGCTCCGGCGGGAAGACCTCCGCCGGCAACGGCACGGGCAGGTCGTCTAGCTCGCCGGCCTCGGTACCGGTGTGCAGCTCGTCCTGGAGGTCTGCCATGGCGGGCTCCGTACGGTCGTCGTGCGTTACGGCCACCGTGGCACGGCGCGGAAAGGGGTTCCTGGTGGATGGGGCGTTCGGGGTACGGCGCCCCGGCGGGGCTCAGCCCCGGGCCGCCTCGATCACCTCGTCCAGGGTGTCCCGGGAGCGGCGCAGGTCGGCGATCATCCGGTCGATGCGGTCGCGCTCGGCGGTGAGGTCGGCGACCAGCTTCGGCGAGGCGGCGGCCGAGGGACCGCCGTCCCCGTCCCGCATGCAGGGCAGGAGCTGGGCGATCTTGTCGCTGCACAGGCCGGCCGCGTACAGCTCCTGGATGCGGATGACCCGGTCGACCGCCGCCTCCGTGTACTCGCGGTGCCCGCCGGCCGTACGCTCGGACGCGAGCAGCCCCTGCTGCCCGTAGTAGCGCAGCGAGCGTTCACTGACGCCCGTGCGCCGGGCGAGTTCACCGATCCGCATGCGTGCATCCCCTCACCGGCGCACCGCACCGGAGCTTGAATCTCACATCAGTGTCAGGTTCTAGCGTACGGGCATGACGCACTCCACGGACCTCTTCGCCCCCGCCTCCCTCGGCCCGCTCGCCCTCCCCAACCGCCTGGTGATGGCCCCGCTGACCCGCAACCGCGCCGAGGCCGACGGCACGCCGACGCCGCTGATGGCCATCCACTACGCCCAGCGTGCCTCCGCCGGGCTGATCATCGCCGAGGCGTCGACGCCCAACGCGGTCGGGCAGACCTACCCGAACATCACCGCCGTCCACGGCGCCCGGCACGTGGCGGGCTGGCGGCAGGTCACCGAGGCCGTGCGGGAGGCGGGCGGACGGATGTTCCTCCAGCTCCAGCACGGCGGCCGGGTCGGCCATCCCGCGACCAGCGGGCTCACGCCGGTCGCGCCCTCGCCGGTGCCGCTGCCCGAGACGATCTTCACGCCGCAGGGCCACCGTCCCGCCGTCGTCCCCAGGGAGATGACCGGGGAGGACGTCCGCGCCACCGTCGCCGACTTCGCGCGGGCCGCCCGCAACGCGCGCGACGCCGGTTTCGAGGGCGTCGAGGTGCACTCGGCCAACGGCCACCTGCTCCACCAGTTCCTGGCGGCCAACACCAACCACCGCACCGACGGCTACGGCGGCTCCCTCGCCGGGCGCCTCCGCTTCACGGTCGAGGTGACCGAGGCCGTGGCCGCCGAGATCGGCGCCGAACGCGTGGGGCTGCGGGTCTCCCCCGGCAACACCGTCAACGGCATCGCCGAGGGCGGGACCGAGGAGATCTACCCGGCGCTCGCCGAGCGGCTCGGCGGGCTGGGCCTCGCCTACCTGCACCTGGCGTACGCCGACCCGCAGGCCCCGGTGTTCGGAAGGATCCGCGCCGGATGGCCCGGTGTGCTGATCGGCAACCCGGTGCTGGGCGAGCGGCCCGGCACGGACACCGTGCGCCGCGCCTCCGAACGGCTGCTCGCCGCCGGCGCCGACCTGATCGCCCTGGGCCGGCCGTTCCTCGCCAACCCCGACCTGGTGGAGCGGCTGCGGCTCGGCGCGCCGCTGAACCCGGTACGGGACCGGTACCTCATGTACGTGGGCGGGGCGACCGGCTACACCGACTACCCCGCCCTCGACGAGCGGACGGCTCAGCCGTCGAGCTCCTCCAGCGACGCGTTGGACGGCCCCCGCGTGGCCTGAAGCCCGCGGGCCACGTCCTCGGCGGCGCCCAGGACCCGGACGGCGTTCTTCCAGGTCAGCTTGGCCAGGTCGGCCCGGGACCAGCCGCGGTCGAGCAGCTCGGCGATCAGGTTCGGGTAGCCCGAGACGTCGTCGAGGCCGTCCGGGGTGAAGGCCGTGCCGTCGTAGTCGCCGCCGATACCGAGGTGGTCGACGCCGGCGACCTCGCGCATGTGGTCGAGGTGGTCGGCGACCGTGGAGACGGTGGCGACCGGACGCGGGGTGCGCTCCTCGAAGGCGCGGTGGATCTTCATCGCCTCCGGGCTGGTGTCCAGGTGGTGGAAGCCGTGCGCGCGCATGTTCTCGTCGGCGGCGGCCGTCCAGTCCACGGCCGCCTGGAGCACGAACTTCGGCACGAACGTCACCATCGCCATGCCGCCGTTGGCCGGCAGCCGCTCCAGCACGTCGTCCGGGATGTTGCGCGGGTGGTCGCAGACCGCCCGCGCGGAGGAGTGCGAGAAGATCACGGGGGCGGTGGAGGTGTCCAGCGCGTCCCGCATGGTCGTGGCGGCGACGTGCGAGAGGTCGACCAGCATGCCCTCGCGGTTCATCTCCCGCACGACCTCGTGGCCGAAGGCCGACAGGCCGCCGACGCCGGGTTCGTCGGTCGCCGAGTCGGCCCACGCGACGTTGTCGTTGTGGGTGAGCGTCATGTAGCGCACGCCCAGCGCGTACAGCGCGCGGAGCGTGGCCAGCGAGTTGTCGATGGAGTGACCGCCCTCGGCGCCCATCAGCGACGCGATCCGGCCCTCGGCCCGCGCGGCCTCCATGTCGGCGGCGGTCAGCGCGCCCCGCAGCTCCCCGGGGTGGCGGTCGATCAGCCGCCGTACGCAGTCGATCTGCTCCAGCGTCGCCGTGACCGCGCCGGGCAGGTCCGAGCGGACGTACACCGACCAGTACTGCGCGCCGACGCCGCCGGCCCGCAGCCGGGCGAGGTCGGTGTGCAGGTGGGCGGACTGGTCGGCGCCGATGTCACGGGCGTCGAGGTCGTAGCGCACCTGCTCGCGCAGCGCCCAGGGCAGGTCGTTGTGGCCGTCCACGACGGGGAACTCGCGCAGCAGCGCGCGTGCCGGCTCCAGCGAGGGCATCCGCGTCACTTCCCGAAGCCGAAGCCCGCGGCCGAGCCCCCGACCTTGTTCCGCAGCCGCCTGCCCTTCTCGGTGGCCTGGTCGTTCAGCTCCTGCTGGAACTCGCGCATGCGGCCCTGCAGCTCCTCGTCGTGCGCGGCGAGCATGCGGGCGGCCAGCAGCCCGGCGTTGCGGGCGCCGCCGACGGAGACGGTGGCGACGGGGACGCCGGCCGGCATCTGCACGATGGAGAGCAGGCTGTCCATGCCGTCCAGGTACTTCAGCGGCACCGGCACGCCGATCACGGGCAGCGGGGTGACGGAGGCGAGCATGCCGGGCAGGTGGGCGGCGCCGCCCGCCCCGGCGATGATCGCCTTCAGCCCGCGCCCGGCGGCCTGCTCGCCGTACGCGATCATCTCGTGCGGCATGCGGTGCGCGGAGACGACGTCGACCTCGTAGGGGACCTCGAACTCGTCGAGCGCCTTCGCGGCGGCCTCCATGACGGGCCAGTCGGAGTCCGACCCCATGACGATGCCCACGACCGGGCTGACCGGGCTGGCCTGGCTCATTCGGTGATCGTCCCTCTCAGGTAGCCGGCAGCGTGACGGGCGCGCTCCAGCACGTCGTCCAGGTCGTCGCCGTAGGTGTTGACGTGGCCGACCTTGCGGCCGGGCTTCACGTCCTTGCCGTACATGTGGATCTTCAGCTGCGGGTCGCGTGCCATGCAGTGCAGGTACGCGGAGTACATGTCGGGGTAGTCGCCGCCGAGGACGTTGACCATGACCGTCCACGGCGCGCGCGGGCGCGGGTCGCCCAGCGGCAGGTCGAGGACGGCGCGGACGTGGTTGGCGAACTGCGAGGTGATCGCGCCGTCCATCGTCCAGTGGCCGGAGTTGTGCGGGCGCATCGCCAGCTCGTTGACGAGGATGCGGCCGTCGCGGGTCTGGAAGAGCTCGACGGCGAGGTGGCCGACGACGCCCAGTTCCTTGGCGATGCTGAGCGCCATCTCCTCGGCCCGCAGGGCGAGGCCCTCCTCCAGGCCGGGAGCGGGGGCGATCACCGTGTCGCACACACCGTTCACCTGACGGGACTCGACGACGGGGTACGCCACCGCCTGGCCGTGCGGGGAGCGCACCACGTTGGCGGCCAGCTCGCGGACGAAGTCGACCTTCTCCTCCGCCAGCACGGGCACGCCGGCACGGAACGGCTCGGCGGCCTCCTCGACGGAGTCCACCACCCACACGCCCTTGCCGTCGTATCCGCCGCGGACCGTCTTGAGGACCACGGGGAACCCGTCGCCCTCGGCGGCGAAGGCGCCCACGTCGGCCGGATCGCTCACGATCCGGTGCCGTGGGCAGGGCACGCCGATCGCGACGAGCTTCGCGCGCATCACGCCCTTGTCCTGGGCGTGCACGAGCGCCTCGGGGCCGGGGCGCACGGGGATGCCGTCCGCCTCCAGTGCCTTGAGGTGCTCGGTCGGCACGTGTTCGTGATCGAAGGTGATCACGTCACAGCCGCGCGCGAACTCGCGCAGCGTGTCCAGGTCGCGATAGTCGCCGATGACGACTTCGTTCACGACCTGCGCCGCAGAGTCCTGAGGGGTGTCACTGAGGAGCTTGAACCTGATGCCCAGCGGGATGCCCGACTCGTGTGTCATACGAGCGAGCTGGCCACCGCCGACCATACCGACTACCGGGAACGTCACACCCCTAGCGTATCGGCCGCGCGGAGCCCACCTGTTTACCGGCCGTTTCCCGGGCGGTCCCGCCCCTCGTTCCCGCCGCCCCGCGTCCGTCCGCAGGAAGATCGCGCGTCCGGGTGGTTAGCATGAACGGATTGACGCCGAACCCACGGACGGGGGCCTGCACGACCATGGGACATGGTTCCTCGGGTGCTCATACGGCTCCCCCTGCTCCCCCGGCGCCCCGGGGCGCGGTGCGGGGGCGGATCGACCGGCTGGTCCGTGAGGTCGTGAAGTTCGGCGCGGTGGGCGGCGCGGGGGTGCTGGTCAACCTCCTCGTCTTCAACTTCGTGCGGCACGTGACCGACCTCCAGGTGGTACGGGCCAGCATCGTCGCGACGATCGTCGCGATCGTCTTCAACTACCTGGGCTTCCGCTACTTCACCTACCGGGACCGCGACAAGAGCCACCGGACCCGCGAGATGTCGCTGTTCCTGGTGTTCAGCGCGGTCGGGCTGGTGATCGAGAACGGCGTGCTGTACACGGCGACGTACGGCTTCGGCTGGGACAGCCCGCTGCAGAGCAACATCTTCAAGTTCCTCGGCATCGGCATCGGCACGCTCTTCCGCTTCTGGTCGTACCGCAGCTGGGTCTTCCGCGCGATGCCGGCCCGCCGGCCGGTGGCGCGGGCGGAGACCTTCCTGGAGCACGAGAACCCCACGGCGGTGCCCACCACGGACGGCACCCCCGCGGCCCGCCGCTGACCTGCCACCGCCTCGGGGCGGTACGGCTAGCGCACGGTCCCGTCCGAGTCACCGGGCGACTGCTTCGACGGCGGCGTGCGGGACAGGAAGAGGCCGAAGACCGGGGGACGGCCCTGGAGCAGCTCCAGCCGGCCACCGTCCGCCTCCGCCAGGTCCCGGGCCACGGCCAGGCCGATGCCCGTCGAGTTCCGCCCGCTGATGGCCCGCTCGAAGATCCGGGCCCCCAGGTCGCCGGGGACGCCGGCACCCTCGTCGGTGACCTCGACCACCGCCTGGTTGCCGGTCACCCTGGTCCGCAGGGCCACCGTGCCTCCCCCGTGCATCAGGGAGTTCTCGATCAGGGCGGCCAGCACCTGCGCCACCGCTCCCGGCGTGCCGACCGCCGTCAGATGCCGCTTGCCGGAGCTGACGATCGCCCGCCCCTCACTGCGGTAGGCGGGCCGCCACTCGGCGATCTGCTGCGTGATGACGTCGTCCAGTTCGAAGGTGACGGCGGAGCCGCTGCGCGGGTCGCGGGAGTTGGTCAGCAGCCGGTCCACCACGTCCGTCAGCCGTTCCACCTGCGACAGCGCGATCGTCGCCTCCTCCTTCACCGTCTCCGGCTCATCGGTGAGGGTGATCTCCTCCAGCCGCATGGACAGCGCGGTCAGCGGCGTACGGAGCTGGTGGGAGGCGTCGGCGGCCAGGCGGCGCTCGGCGGTGAGCATCCGGGCGATGCGCTCGGCGGAGGAGTCCAGCACGTCCGCGACGCGGTCCAGCTCGGGAACGCCGTAGCGCTTGTGCCGGGGACGCGGGTCGCCGGAGCCGAGGCGTTCGGCGGTCTCGGCGAGGTCGGTGAGCGGGGAGGCGAGGCGGTTGGCCTGCCGGATCGCCAGCAGTACCGCGGCGACCACCGCGAGCAGCGCCACCAGACCGATGATCAGCAGCGTCCGGCCGATCTCGCGGGTCACCGAGGAACTGGGCTCCTCGACGAGCACCGTCTCGCCCTCCTCGCCGGTGGCCCTGCCGCGGATGACCTCACCGGTCGGCCGGCTGCCGACCTCGATGACCGTTCGGCCGGGGATGCGGATCTCGGCGTACCGGGCGTCCGCGACCTGCTCCCGCAGGAACGCCGCGTCGACCGTCCCGGTGCCGAGCAGCCGGCTGTCCACGATGCTGGCCAGCCGCACCGCCTCCAGGTCGACGCGTTCCTGGGCGGTGCTGCTGATCGTGCGGGTCTCCACGATCACGAGGGAGACGCCGAAAACGGCGATCACGACGAGCACCACGGCGAGCGTGGACTGGATCAGTCGACGGCGCATGTCCTCTTACCCGGGCCGGCCCTGCGGGCACTCGGCCCCCTCGTGCTCAGTTCTTCTCGAAGCGGAAGCCCACACCGCGCACGGTGGCGATGTAGCGCGGGTTCGCCGCGTCGTCCCCCAGCTTCTTGCGCAGCCAGGAGATGTGCATGTCGAGGGTCTTGGTGGAGGACCACCAGGTGGTGTCCCAGACCTCGCGCATCAGCTGGTCGCGGGTGACGACCCGGCCGGCGTCGCGCACCAGCACCCGCAGCAGGTCGAACTCCTTGGCGGTGAGCTGGAGCTCCTCCTCGCCCATCCAGGCCCGGTGCGACTCGACGTCGATGCGCACGCCGTGCGTGGCGGGCGGCTGCGGGGGCTCGACGGACCCGCGCCGCAGCAGGGCGCGGACCCGGGCGAGCAGCTCGGCGAGGCGGAAGGGCTTGGTGACGTAGTCGTCGGCGCCCGCGTCCAGACCGACGACGGTGTCCACCTCGTCGGCGCGCGCGGTCAGGATCAGGATCGGCACCGCGTGGCCCTCGGAGCGCAGCCGGCGGGCGACCTCCAGCCCGTCCATGCCCGGCAGGCCGAGGTCCAGTACGACCAGGTCGACGCCTCCCTGCAGCCCGGCGTCGAGTGCGGTGGGTCCGTCCTCACGCACCTCGACCTCGTACCCTTCCCGGCGCAGGGCGCGGGCCAGCGGCTCCGAGATGGACGCGTCGTCCTCGGCGAGCAGTACACGGGTCATGGGCTGATGGTAGTCCGCTCGGAGCAGCGCCCGGGGCGTGATCGCACCCGTCGTCTCTTACCTACGGACAAGCCGGGCACCCCGGCGCCACCGGCCCCGTCGACCCCCTGCGCGGACCTGCGGCTGCGGGGTGCCATCCTGGAATGGACCTTCGAATGATCGTCGCGGTTCCACCGTCGCCTGTGATCCCTGTCTCAAGTCCTTCCATACCGGGCGGTGTCCTGCCGTATGGTGAATCAGCGCCTGTAGCACCCTGGGGACCTTTGGCGACAGTTCGACGCTGAAGGTCTCTTTTGTGTGCGGGTCGGCCCCCACGGCCGACCTTGAAAGGAATGACCTGTGGCCGGGCCTCACCGCGTGCAGTGACGCGCGCAGAGGCGTGGATCCCGGTGGTCGCCGTCCCTCGCTCCGTGATCCGGAGCGGAATCCCTCGGGCGTGGGGTGGGCGGACGAAGGCCGCCGGTGCCGGCCGCCCCCCACCGGGCGCGCATCGCCTCATGAGCGCGTCCCGACCAGCAAGGATCGACCATGGCGTCCAGCCTGACGAAGGACTCGGTCACACCGGGCACCCCCGGTTCCGAGAAGACCTTCTTCGGCCACCCCCGCGGACTGGCCACTCTCTTCATGACCGAGATGTGGGAGCGTTTCTCCTACTACGGCATGAGGGCTCTGCTCCCGCTGTACCTGGTGGCCCCCGGCGGTCTCGGCATGAACGCCGGCACCGCGACCGCGATCTACTCGGTGTACCTGTCGCTGGTGTACTTGCTCACGATGCCGGGCGGCTGGTTCGGCGACCGTGTCTGGGGACCCCGCAAGACCGTCGCCGTCGCCGGTGGCGTCATCATGCTCGGCCACCTGACGCTGGCGCTGCCCTCCTCGGGCACCTTCTTCGCCGGCCTCGGTCTGGTGGCCATCGGCTCCGGTCTCCTGAAGGCCAACATCTCCACGATGGTCGGCCAGCTCTACGACGGCCCCGACGACCCGCGCCGCGACGGTGGCTTCACCGTCTTCTACATGGGCATCAACCTCGGTGCCTTCGCGGCGCCGCTGATCATCGGCACCATCGGTGAGAACGTCAACTGGCACCTGGGCTTCGCGCTCGCCGCGGTCGGTATGGGCCTCGGCGTGATCCAGTTCCTGATCGGCAGCCGCAACCTGGCGCCGCACTCCAGCGTGGTCCCCAAGCCGCTGTCGGCGGCGGAGAAGACCTCGACGCTGCGCAAGGCCGCGTTCTGGGCCGCGCTCGCCGTCGTCTTCTACGCGATCGTCGGCTTCTCCGGGACCTACACCCTGAACTGGATCCTGGTCCCGCTGACCCTGCTCGGCGTGATCATCCCCGTGCTGGTGCTGACCCGCATCAAGCGCGACAGGACGCTGGACCGCGCCGAGCAGTCGAAGATGTCCGCGTACATCTGGTTCTTCGTGGCCGCGGCCGTCTTCTGGATGATCTACGACCAGGGCGGCTCGACCCTGGCGATCTTCGCCGACTCCTCCACGAACACCAGCGTCCTCGGCTGGGACTTCCCGGTCTCGTGGTTCCAGTCGGTGAACCCGGTCATCATCATGGCCCTCGCCCCGGTCTTCGCCACGCTGTGGCTGGCGCTCGCCCGCCGCGGCAAGGAGCCGAGCACCATCGTGAAGTTCTCGTTCGGCCTCGTCCTGGTCGGACTGTCCTTCTTCCTCTTCCTGGCCCCGCTGGCCATCGCGGACGGCGGCCACAAGGCCGCGGCGATGTGGCTGGTGGCGATCTACTTCGTCCAGACCTGCGGTGAGCTGATGCTCTCCCCGGTCGGCCTGTCGGTCACCACGAAGATGGCGCCGGTGAAGTACGCCTCCCAGATGATGGGCGTCTGGTTCCTGGCCGTCACCGCCGGTGACGCCACGACCGGTCTGCTCTCCATCGCCGGTGTCGACCTGAACAAGACGGGCATCGTGGCCGCGGAGGCCACGCTCGCCGTGGTCGCCGGTCTGGCGATCTGGATGTACCGCAAGCGCGTCAAGGAACTCATGGGCGACGTCCGCTGAGACCCGCCCGCCGAGGAAGGGGTCACCGCGTCCGGGTGGACGCGGTGACCCCTTCGGCGTTCACGGGGGGGCGCGCCGGACTGGGGGTCCGCGACGTCCCGCGCAGCCCTGGACGCGGCTGTGAGGCGCCCCGGCCGTCGTGGGAGTCGGCAGACCGTCGGCAGGCCGCCCGTGGGCCGTCGTGCGGAGTCCTGGGCGGACGTACGGAGTCCCAGGCGGTCGGTACGGAGCCACAGGCCGTCGCACGGAGCCCCAGGCCGTCGTACGGAGCCCCGGGCGGTCGTGGGCGTCCGGAGGTGAGAAAGCCCCACGTCGCGGTCCCGGCCATGAGGAGGCCGTGCGGGCCGGACACGGGGGTGAGGGACGGGGGGCGGAGCGGCCGGGTGCAGTGACGGATCGGCCGGTACGGGAGCGGAAGGCGGAGGGCGGGGCGCCGGGGCGGCTCCCGGGCGGGGCGCGAGAACGGCGGGCCGGCGCCGACGCCCTACGCCGGTGCTCCCAGCTCCGCCCAGACCCGCTTGCCCGCGACTCCCGGCGTGCGGACCACGCCCCAGTCCAGGCACAGCCGCTCCACGATGAACATGCCGTGTCCGCCGGGCCGCCCGGCGCGGTGCGGGGTGCGCGGCGCCGGCTGTCCCGTTCCGCGGTCGGAGACCTCCAGCCGGATCACCTTCTTCTCGCAGGTGATCCGCAGCTCGTCCGGCCCCTCGGCGTGCAGGCAGGCGTTGGTGACCAGCTCGGAGACCACGAGGAGCACGTCCTCGGCGGCGGCACGCTGGTCCGCGGTGGACGAGGGCAACCAGCCCCAGGCGTACAGCGCCTGGCGGGTGAAGTCACGGGCGAGCGGGACGACCCCGCTCTGGTCGTCGAAGCTCAGTCTGCGGACCTGCCGCCCACCGTTTTCCGTACGCGCGACGGCACTCTCGGGCGCGGTCACGGCCTGCGCCGGCGACGGGGACGCGGACGCCCCGATCGCGGCCGCCTGCCCCGCGGTCACGCCCTCGTCGGACTCCCCGGTCCCGGGCACGCCGCCCCCCTCGGAATTCCCGGAAGCGCCGCTGGGCTCCGGACCGCGGTCGCCCGGCGAGTAGGGCCGGGTGGTGCTCATCAGCGCTTCACCTCACCGATTCACCAGTTCATGTTACAAAGTCGTACACAGTCGGTTCTGGATGTCTCCTGCCCGACCGGACCGTCCGAACACCCCTGTATTGGCCACGAAACACAGGACGGGGTGAAAACGCCCGCCTCAGGGAGCGTACGGAACCCGCCGGCCGGACCAGGACAGGCTCAGTCGGATGCGTCGGCCAGGGCGGCCTCAAGCGTGTCGTGGAGGGTGAAGACCGCTTCGGCCCCCGTGATCTCGAACACGCGAGCCACTACGGGCTGCATGGCCACCAGATGCACACCGCCCCCCGCGGCCTCCGCCTTCAACCGCGCGCCGAGCAGGACGTTGAGCCCTGTGGAGTCGCAGAACTCCAGACGCGAACAGTCGACGACAAGCCGATTGAGTCCCTTGGCGAGACAGTCCTCCAGTGGCTCGCGCAACAGGTCGGCGGTGTGGTGGTCCAACTCACCCGCCGGTGTCACGACGGCACTGGGGCCCTCTTCCCGCACTTCCACCAGAAGCCGGCCCGACTGGGCACTGCCGACCGTCCCGCGGTCCATGCCGTTTCTCTCTCCCGAGGTCGTGACTGCTTGCTGACGCCCTCGAACACTACGCCTTCCCCGCGCACTCCGACACCCGACAACCGCACACAAACGGACATACCCACACAGAACACACTTGCGGTGGGCTCGGTAAACCCGGTAGGCCTAGGAGGAACACGTAACCCGACACGGCCGGCTTTGGAGGCGCCGCACACCGCAGTGCACGTAATTGGCTTCGGCAGCCGTATGCCGAGAACGATGGAGGACATCATGTCACCCCGGCTCGACGGATCGCGTACCCAAGAAGCGACGTCGACACTCCCTCCGGAACATCTGGATCCCATCGAGCACCAGGACGCGTCCGTCGGACACGACGGCGCACTCGCCGGGCTTCCGGACATCCCCGCGTACGACGAGGTCGCTCCGGCCGACGCCCGGGCCCTGTCCAGGACCCTCTTCGAGCGACTGGAGTCGCTGGAGGAAGGCACCCACGAGTTCGCGTACGTACGCAACACGCTCGTCGAACTGAACCTCGCGCTGGTCAAGTTCGCCGCCTCCCGTTTCCGCTCGCGCAGCGAGCCGATGGAGGACATCATCCAGGTCGGCACGATCGGCCTGATCAAGGCGATCGACCGTTTCGAGCTGTCGCGCGGTGTGGAGTTCCCCACGTTCGCGATGCCGACCATCATCGGTGAGATCAAGCGCTTCTTCCGCGACACCTCCTGGTCCGTGCGCGTCCCGCGCAGGCTTCAGGAGCTGCGGCTCGACCTGGCCAAGGCCGGCGACGAGCTGGCCCAGCGGCTCGACCGCGCCCCCACGGTGAGCGAACTGGCCGAGCACCTCGGCCTGTCCAGGGACGAGGTCCTGGAGGGCATGGCGGCGTCCAACGCCTACACCGCCTCCTCGCTGGACGCCCAGCCGGAGGAGGACGACGCGGAGGGCGCGCTGGCCGACCGCATCGGCTACGAGGACCACGGGCTCGAGGGCATCGAGTACGTCGAGTCGCTGAAGCCGCTGATCGCCGAACTCCCCGCCCGGGACCGGAAGATCCTCTCCCTGCGCTTCGTCGCGGGCATGACCCAGTCGGAGATCGGCGAGGAACTCGGCATCTCCCAGATGCACGTCTCGCGCCTGCTGTCGCGGACGCTCGTACGGCTGCGCAAGGGGCTCACGGCCGAGGACTGATCCTCGCCGGGTGACGCTTGTCCTCCAGGGGGGTGGTCCGATGCCGGGCCGCCCCCCTTCGGGCTGTTCCGGGGCGGGTGACCGGCCCGCCTCAGAGGGCGATCAGCGCGACCGTGGGCAGGAACGGGACCAGGGCGCACAGCAGCCAGAAGGAGCGCGGGGCGAGCACGGTCCTGCGCCGCAGGGGCTCGTTGACCAGCCACCAGACCAGGCCGAACGCCGCGACCACCGGAACGACGATCACCAGCCACAGCGCCATGCCGTCGTTCTCGGTCGGGTCGCGCACGGTCCATCCGAGCTCGGCCAGCGGCCAGTTCACCAGCAGGTACCACACGAGCCAGACCGGCACCACGACCGGGACGCCGAGCAGCAGGTTCACCAGGAACGGTGCCCACCAGTGCTTCGCCATCCGTCCCGTCCCCCGCTCCCCGCCGGTGCCGCGTGCGCTCACACCCTACGCAGGCCCCGGCGCCACACGCCCGCGACCAGGGGCACGCCCGGCCGGTAGGCCAGGTGGACGTGGCTGGGGGCGTCCAGCAGGGTCAGGTCGGCGTACGCACCCGGGGCCAGGCGGCCGATGTCGTCGCGCCGCAGGGCCGCCGCGCCGCCCCCGGTGGCCGCCCAGACCGCCTCGTCCGGCGTCATGCCCATCTCCCGTACCGCGAGCGCGATGCAGAAGGGCACCGAGGACGTGAAGGACGAGCCCGGGTTGCAGTCGGTGGAGAGCGCGACCGTGGCGCCCGCGTCCAGCAGGCGCCGGGCGTCCGGCCACTGGGCGCGGGTGGAGAACTCCGCGCCGGGGAGCAGGGTGGCGACCGTACGGCCGCTCGCCAGGGCGTCCACGTCGGCGTCGGTGAGGTGGGTGCAGTGGTCGGCGCTGGCGGCGTCGAGTTCGACGGCCAGCCGCACGCCCGGTCCGTAGGAGAGCTGGTTGGCGTGGACGCGCGGGTGCAGGCCCTTGGCCCTGCCCGCGGTGAGGACGGCCCGGGCCTGGTCGCCGTCGAAGGCGCCCTGCTCGCAGAAGACGTCGATCCAGCGGGCGTGCGGGGCGCAGGCGTCGAGCATCTCGCCGGTGACGAGGTCGACGTAGGCCGCCGGGTCGTCGGCGTGTTCGGGGGCGACGATGTGGGCGCCGAGGAAGGTGACCTCGTCGGTGTGGCGGGCGGCGATGCGCAGGGCGCGGGACTCGTCGGCGGTGGTCAGGCCGTAGCCGGACTTGGTCTCGAAGGTGGTGGTGCCCTGGCGCAGGGCCTCTTCGAGGTAGCGGACGAGGCCCGCCTCCAGTTCCGCGTCGCTCGCGGCGCGGGTGGCGGCGACGGTGGTGCGGATGCCGCCGGCACTGTAGGGGCGGCCGGACATGCGGGCGTTGAACTCCTCGGTGCGGTCGCCCGCGAAGAGGAGGTGGGAGTGGGAGTCGACGAAACCGGGGAGGACGGCCCGGCCTCCGGCGTCGACCCTGTTGTCAGTGGCGGGTGCTTTGCTTGATTCACCGGTCCACGCGACGCGGTCGCCGTCGATGACGACGGCCGCGTCCCGGACCAGTCCGAGGGGGGAGTGGTCACCGAGGGAGGGGTCGTTGGTGACGAGTGCGGCGATGTTGGTGATGACGGTGCTGCTGCTCATGGTGTCCGTGGCGTCCTTGTGGGGGCTGGGGCGGGCGGTTGCTACGCGTGCAGGGCGGCGACGGCCCGCGCGAGGGCCCGGGGCACGTCGGGCACGAGGGTGTGCGCCCCGTCGCGTACGACATGCCGCCCGCCCACGACGGTGTGCCGTACGTCCGCCGCCGTCGCGGCGAATACGGCCGTCTCGGCGCCGAGCCTGGGCAGCGGCCCCGCTGTTCTGACCGAGTCGAGGGAGACGGTCGTCAGGTCGGCGCGGGCCCCGGTCTCGATGGTGCCCACGTCGTCCCAGCCGAGGGCCGCGTGCCCGTCGGCGGTGGCGGCGCGCAGCAGGGCGGCGGCGGTCCAGTGGCCGCGGGTGCGGGTGCGCAGGCGCTCGTTCAGCTCCATGGCGCGGGCCTCCTCCAGCAGGTCGACGACGGCGTGGCTGTCGGAGCCGAGACAGAGCGGGGAGCCCGCCCGCTGGAGGGCGGCCGCCGGTCCGATGCCGTCGGCGAGGTCCCGCTCCGTGGTCGGGCACATGCAGGTGCCGGTGCGGCTGTCGCCGAGCAGGGCGATGTCCTCGTCGGTGAGGTGGGTGTTGTGGACGCCGGTGGTGCGGGGTCCGAGCACACCGTGGTCGGCGAGCAGCCGGGTGGGGGTGCACCCGTGGGCGGTGCGGCAGGCGTCGTTCTCGGCGGTCTGCTCGGACAGGTGGACGTGCAGCGGGGCCCGCCGCTCCTCGGCCCAGCGGGCCACGGTCGCCAACTGGCCGGCGGGCACGGCCCGTACGGAGTGGACGGCGGCCCCGATCCGGGCGTGATCCCGTTCCTTGAGAACTGAACAGCGTTCCGCCCAGGCCTCCGCCGTCCCGTCCGAGAAGCGGCGCTGGTGGGTGTCGGGGGGCCGGCCGAAGCCGGAGGACAGGTAGCACGTGTCGAGGAGGGTGATGCGGATGCCGGCTTCGGCGGCGGCCTCGATCAGCGCCTCGCCCATCGCGTTGGGGTCGGCGTAGGGGGTGCCGCCGGGGGCGTGGTGGACGTAGTGGAACTCGCCGACGGCGGTGATGCCGGCGAGGGCCATCTCGGCGTACACCGCGCGGGCGAGGGCGTGGTACGTCTCGGGGGTCAGCCGGTCGGCGACGGAGTACATGACCTCGCGCCAGGTCCAGAAGGTGCCGGAGCCGACCTGGACGGTGCCGCGCAGGGCGCGGTGGAAGGCGTGGCTGTGGGCGTTCGCGAGGCCGGGCAGGGTCAGCCCGCGCAGGATCTCGGCGCCGGGGGGCGGGGTGGGGGTGCCGGTGCGGACGGCGGTGACGCGGCCGTCGCCCACGTCGACGGCGACGCCCGGCTCGACGTGGGTGCCGAGCCAGGCGTGCTCCAGCCAGTACGTCCGGGTCCGCTCGGTGGTCCTCACGTGCAGGCCAGCCCTTCCAGTACGTCGGCGAGTGCGGTCACCCCGGCCACGCAGTCGTCCTCGGCGGCGTACTCGGCCGGGGAGTGCGAGACGCCGGTGGGGTTGCGTACGAACAGCATGGCGGTCGGGACGCGTCCGGAGAGGATCCCGGCGTCGTGTCCGGCGCCGGTACCGAGGACGGGCACCCGCAGATCCGTGTCCGTGCCCAGGATGCGGGCGAGTTCGTCGCGCAGGGCGTGGTCGAACTCGACGACGGGGGTGAAGGACTCCCGAGTCACGTCGAGTTCGGCGCCCTGGGCCGCGGCGTGCTCGCGGGCGGCCTTCTCGACGCCGGCGACCACGGCGTCCAGGCTCTCCTGGTCGGCGGCGCGGGAGTCGAGCCAGCCGCGTACGAGGGACGGGATCGCGTTGACGCCGTTGGGCTCGACGGCGATCTTGCCGAAGGTGGCGACGGCACCGGCGAGTTCGGCCTCGCGGCGGGCGGCGAGGACGGTCTCGGCGTAGCTCAGCATCGGGTCGCGCCGGTCGGCGAGCCGGGTGGTGCCGGCGTGGTTGGCCTCGCCCCGGAAGTCGAACCGCCAGCGGCCGTGCGGCCAGATGGCGGAGGCGAGGCCGATCCGGTCGCCGGACAGGTCGAGGGCACGGCCCTGTTC
This sequence comes from Streptomyces ambofaciens ATCC 23877, assembly GCF_001267885.1. Taxonomy (NCBI): domain Bacteria; kingdom Bacillati; phylum Actinomycetota; class Actinomycetes; order Kitasatosporales; family Streptomycetaceae; genus Streptomyces; species Streptomyces ambofaciens. The sequence goes on from NZ_CP012382.1 coordinate 3,317,573, forward strand.
GACGTGGAGTTCGACGAAGGCGCCGATACGGGAGAGCCGCTCGGGGTCGGGGCCGATGGCGTCCGGGTCGTGGCCGGCCTGTTCCATGGCCTGCGGGAGGGTGATGCCGTCCCCGTCGGTCAGGCGGTGGGCCTGTTCGACGGTGAGCGCGCCCGCGGTGAGCCGGGAGCCGACGCAGGCGAGGCCGAAGCGGGCGCCCTCCTCGTCGCCGAAGTTGACGATGCCCACCGGCCTGCCGAGCCGCGCTCCTCTGCCGCGCAGTTCGTCCAGGGCGGCGAAGGCGGACACGACCCCGAGGGGCCCGTCGAAGGCGCCGCCGTCGGGCACGGAGTCCAGGTGGGAGCCGGTGACGACGGCGTTCCCCGCGGCGGGGTCGCCGTGCCAGGCCCACTGGTTGCCGTTGCGGTCGGTCTCGTAGGTCAGCCCGCGGGCCCGGGCCTGCTCCCGGAACCAGGCCCGGCAGTCGGCGTCGGCGCCGGTCCAGGCGAAGCGGCGGTAGCCGCCGGAGGCGGAGCCGCGGCCGACCGGCAGCAGCTCCGCCCACATGCTGTGGAAGCTCACGCGCCGTCACCCTCGCGCGCCTCGTCGCCCTCGCGCATCGGCACCCGCACGCCCCGCTCCCCGGCGACCGACTCGGCGATGTCGTACCCGGCGTCGACGTGCCGGATGACGCCCATGCCGGGGTCGTTGGTCAGGACCCGGCGGATCTTCTCGCCGGCCAGCGCGGTGCCGTCGGCGACCGTCACCTGCCCGGCGTGGAGGGAGCGGCCCATGCCGACGCCGCCGCCGTGGTGGAGGGAGACCCAGGAGGCGCCGGAGGCCACGTTGACCATGGCGTTGAGCAGCGGCCAGTCGGCGATGGCGTCGGAGCCGTCGAGCATGGCCTCGGTCTCGCGGTACGGAGAGGCGACGGAGCCGCAGTCCAGGTGGTCGCGGCCGATGACGACGGGCGCGGCCAGCTCACCGCTCGCGACCATGTCGTTGAACCGCTCACCGGCCTTGTCGCGCTCGCCGTAGCCGAGCCAGCAGATGCGGGCGGGCAGTCCCTGGAAGTGGACGCGTTCGCCGGCCATCTTGATCCAGCGGGCCAGGGACTCGTTCTCCGGGAAGAGCTCGAGGATCGCCTTGTCGGTCTTGGCGATGTCGGAGGCCTCGCCGGACAGGGCCGCCCAGCGGAAGGGGCCCTTGCCCTCGCAGAAGAGGGGGCGGATGTAGGCGGGGACGAAGCCGGGGAAGGCGAACGCCCGGTCGTATCCGGCGAGCCGGGCCTCGCCGCGGAGGGAGTTGCCGTAGTCGAAGACCTCGGCGCCGGCGTCCTGGAAGCCGACCATCGCCTCGACGTGCCGGGCCATGGACTCGCGGGCCCGGGTGGTGAAGCCGGCCGGGTCCTTGGCGGCGGCGTCGGCCATGTCCTCGAAGGCGAGGCCGGTGGGCAGGTAGGCGAGGGGGTCGTGGGCCGAGGTCTGGTCGGTCACGATGTCGATGGGGGCGCCCATGGCGAGCAGCCGCGGGACCAGGTCGGCGGCGTTGCCGAGGACGCCGATGGACAGCGGCTGACGCCGGTCGCGGGCCTCGGTGGCCAGCTGGAGGGCGTGGTCGAGGGAGTCGGCCTTCACGTCGAGGTAGCGGTGCTCGATGCGGCGGTCGATGGCGCGGGGGTCGCAGTCGATGCACAGGGCGACGCCGTCGTTCATCGTGACGGCGAGGGGCTGGGCGCCGCCCATGCCGCCGAGTCCGGCCGTGAGGGTGATGGTCCCGGCGAGGGTTCCGCCGAACTTCTTGGCGGCGACGGCGGCGAAGGTCTCGTAGGTGCCCTGGAGGATGCCCTGGGTGCCGATGTAGATCCAGGAGCCCGCCGTCATCTGCCCGTACATGGTCAGGCCGAGGGCCTCCAGGCGGCGGAACTCCTCCCAGGTGGCCCAGTCGCCGACGAGGTTGGAGTTGGCGATCAGGACGCGCGGGGCCCACTCGTGGGTCTGCATGACGCCGACCGGGCGGCCCGACTGGACGAGCATCGTCTCGTCCTGCTTGAGGGTCCTCAGCGTGCGGACCATGGCGTCGAAGGAGCGCCAGTCGCGGGCCGCCTTGCCCGTCCCGCCGTAGACGACGAGCTTGTCGGGGTGCTCGGCGACCTCGGGGTCGAGGTTGTTCTGCAGCATCCGCAGGGCGGCCTCCTGCTGCCAGCCCAGGGCGCTCGGCGTGGTCCCGCGCGGCGCTCGGACAGGACGGGGTCCGGACATGGTCTGCCTCCTGGTGGCTTGCTCCCGGCGGATTGTTACTGCGGATATTCATATCCTCGCTTCGTGAATAGAACTAGTCAATACGTCTCGTGTCCCGGTGCCGAGGCGCCACGGGTGTGTGGCTCGATGGGATGGGCAGGCAGCCAGGGGTGCGCGCGGGCGGGCAGGGGTGCGCACGGGCAGGCAGCGAGGGACGGAGGATCGCGTGGGCGACGGCACGGGCATGAGCGGTGGCACGGGCATGAGCGGCGGCCCCGGCGGGATCGGCGCACGGCGGGCGGCTCGGCGGGACGAGGCGGTGCGGGCGGCCGTGGAGCAGGGTCTGCTCGGACCCGGTACGCCGATCGTCGGGCTGCTGGACGTCACCGGGATCCGGGAGTCGGCGGCGGCGCTGCGAGCGGCGTTCGAGGCGGTGACGGCGCCCGGGACGCCCGTGCTGCACGCCTTCGCGGTGAAGGCGTCCCCGCTGGTCCCGGTGGTGCGGCTGCTGCACGAGGAGGGTATCGGGGCGGAGGTCGCGAGCCCGGGTGAGCTGGCGCTGGCGCGGGCGGCGGGGGTACCGCCGGAGCGGACGGTGCTGGACTCCCCCGCCAAGACGCCGGACGAGCTGCGGGAGGCGCTCACGCTGGGCGTCGCGGTCAACGCGGACAACCCGCAGGAACTGGAGCGCGTCGACGCGCTGATGGCCGAGGGCACGAGCGCCTCCCCGCTCGGCATCCGGGTCAACCCGCAGATCGGCGGGGGGTCCATCGAGGCCCTGTCGACGGCGACGGCGACTTCCAAGTTCGGGGTGGCGCTGCGCGACGAGGGAGCGCGCGAGTGGGTGGTGCGGGCGTACCTGGACAGGCCGTGGCTGACCCGGCTGCACGCGCACACCGGGTCCCAGGGCATTCCGCTCTCCCTGATGGCCGAGGGCGTGGCGGAGACGTACGCGCTCGCCGAGGAGATCAACGAGCGGGCCGGACGCCGGCAGGTCGACACGCTCGACATCGGCGGCGGCCTGCCGGTGAACTTCGCGTCCGACGAGACGACACCGACGTTCGCCGACTACGCGCGCGTGCTGCGCGAGGCGGTGCCGGGGCTGTTCGACGGCCGGTACGGGCTGGTCACCGAGTTCGGGCGGTCCCTGCTGGCCGAGCACGGCGCCGTCGTGGCGCGCGTGGAGTACGCCAAGAGCGCCGGGGGGCGACCGGTCGCGGTGACGCACGCGGGCGTCCAGGTCGCGACGCGGACGGTGTACGCGCCGGGGGCGTGGCCGCTGCGGATCGCCGCGTACGACGGCAAGGGGCTGCCGAAGCAGGGTCCGGACGTGGTGCAGGACGTGGCGGGTCCGGCGTGCTTCGCGGGCGACCTGCTGGCGGTCGGACGCGCCCTGCCGCGGCTGGAGCAGGGGGACTACGCGGCGGCGCTGGACACGGGGGCGTACTACTTCGCGCATCACTACGCGTACAACTCGCTCGCCCGTCCCGCGGTCCACGGGTTCGCGGGGCGCGCGGGCGGCGGTGTCGCCTTCGCGACCGTCCGGGAGGCCCAGACGGTCGACGAGATCGTCGCCGAGGCGGGAGGTGAGCACGCCGCCGCGCTGACGGACCTGGCCGGCCGCGGGGGTTCCGCCGGCTCGTAGGCGGCCGGCGGCCCTCGCGGCGGCCGTGCGCGGGCCGCCGCCCCGCGTCCCCGGGGGCGGCGCTGCCGCCGAGGCCCCACGGACCTGGCCGGCCACGGGGATTCCGGCGGCTCCTAGGCGGCCGACGGCCCCCGCGATGGCCGTGCCCGCGTCGCCGCCCCGCGCCCCCCGGGGGCAGCGCTGCCACCGAGGCCCCACGGACCTGGCCGGCCACGGGGATTCCGGCGGCTCCTAGGCGGCCGACGGCCCCCGCGATGGCCGTGCCCGCGTCGCCGCCCCGCGTCCCCGGGGGCGGCGCTGCCGCCCAGGCCCCCGGGGGCAGCGCTGCCGCCGAGGCCCTCGGGTGCGGTGCTGCCGCCCAGGCCCGCGGGTGCGGTGCTGCCGCCGGGGTGCCCTCGGGTGGACCGGCGCGGCGGCGCTCGGTCAGACCAGGGCGGGCGTCTTGCGACGCGCGCCGCCCGGAGCCGCGTCACCCGCCGCGATGCCGGTGCTGCGGTACGCCTTCACGGTCTTGGACGCCGGCCGGCCGGCGTTGCGGGCGAGCCAGTCCACGCGGACCCACAGCAGAGCGTTCTCGGCCTGTTCGCGACGGCCGATCCAGGCGGACTTCAGCCAGAGACCCGCGCCGCAGCCGGCCATGAGCAGTCCGGCCGCGGCGGGGACCGCGAAGGCGCTGCCCAGGGCGGCGACGAAGGCGAGGAGCAGCCACCAGCGGTGGCCCCGGCGCCAGTTGCGCACGGTCACCGCGCGGTCCTGGAGCACGTCGTGCTTGCCCGCGCGGGCGGCCGACCGGGCCAGGGCGGTGTACCGCCTCCGGCGCACGCACGCCACGACGGCCGTCGCGACGATGAACAGCGCGGCACCGGCCAGGACGCCGATCCGGCGCCCGGTCAGCCCCGGCACCAGCGCCCCGATGCCCGCCGCGAACACGCCCAGCCACCACAGTGGTGCCGCCCCCGCCCGTACGACGACGGCGACCCGAACCAGCCCCTGTCCTCCGCGCGCCACGTCCGGCCTCCTGTCCCGTTCTCGCTTCCCGCGATGCGTCTGAAGGGTGTGCGGTGCCGCAGGTTAGCGGGGGAAGGTGAGACGAGTCTGAGAACGCGGCCGCCGGTGCCGCCGGCCCGCCGTCACTCCACGAAGAGCCCTCGCGCCGCCGCCTTCGTGTCGAACTCCTCCAGCCTGGCCTGGGCGTCCGGCAGGTCGTCGCACATGGCCTCCAGCAGCATCCGCCCCAGCAGCATCGGCGCGCAGGCGGTGTCGAAGGCGAGGCCGGTGCCGACGGCGGCGGGCAGCAGCAGGTCGGACACCTTGGCGACCGGCGCGAAGGCGGAGTCGGCGACGGTCACGACGGTGAGCCCGGCCTCCTTGGCGTGGGCGAGCGCGTCGACGACCTCGCGCGGATGGCGGGGCAGGGCGAAGCAGAGCAGGGCCGTCGCCCCGGCCCGGACCGCGGCGTCGACGCGGTCGCGGAGCATCGTGCCGCCCTCGTCCAGCAGCCGGACGTCCGGGTGGACCTTGGCGGCGAAGTAGGCGAAGCCGTGCGCCTGGGCCGCCGCCGCCCGCAGTCCGAGGACGGGCAGGGGGCGGCTCCCGGCGAGCGTCCGGCCCGCCTCCCGCACCGGCCCGGGGTCGGCCAGCACCTCGGCCAGATGCCGCAGGTTCTCGATCTCGGCCGCCACGGCCTGCTGGTACTCGTTGCGGGACCCGGTGTCCGTCGCCGGTTCGGCGGGCGCGACCTCGCGCAGGTGGCGGCGCAGCGCCGGATAGCCGTCGAAGCCGAGGGCGACGGCGAAGCGGGTCACGGACGGCTGGCTGACCCCGGCCAGCTCGGCCAGCTCCACGCTGGACAGGAAGGGCACGTCGGCGGCGCGCCGCACCATGCTGTGCGCGATGCGCCGCTGGGTCGGCGTCAGACGGTGCCCCTCGAACAGTGCCTGCAGCCGCGCGGCCGGACTGTCGCCCCCACCGGCCGCACCGGCCTCACGGGCCCCACCGGCCCCACCGGCCGCACCGGCCGCACCCAGTCCGCCGGCTCCGCCGGTCCGGCCGGTCCCGCTCATCACTGTCCCCCTCGGCCTATTCACCTGCCTCAATTTCTGCATACCGTTATACAGCGAGGCGGCGGGACACACGACGCCGAGCGCCCCCTCGGTCTCCCCGGCCCAGCCCGGTCCGGCCCGGCCCGGCCCGGGCCCGGCCGGCCACCGGTCTCCCCCCGGCGGAAACGGGGGGTTACCCCCAGTGCCCGCGCCGCCCCGGCTGTCTACCGTGGGCGGCATGACGGGAATGGACGGGCGGGACACCGACCTCAAGAAGGAACTCGACGCCACCCTGCAGACCCGCAGGGAACTCGGTGAGGAGTACGAGTCGGCGCTGGTGGACTCGTTCCTGGAGAAGGTCGACCAGCGCATCGACTCGGCGGTGGAGCGCAGGGTGCGCCGGCAGATCGCCGAGCAGCAGATGACGGCGGCCCGCGACAGCCGGTCGCCGAGGACCACGGACTCCTTCGGCGAACGCTTCGGCTTCGGCATCGTCTCGCTGGTCCTGGCGGTCCCGCTGTCCGCGATCGGCGGCGGCGTCGCGGACCTCCCGGGACTGCTGGTCGCCTGGGCCGGCATCGTCGGGGTCAACGTCGTCCAGGCCGCCCGGACCACCCCCGGCCTCTTCACACGACGCCGCTCCGGCAAGGACGACGCCTGGGAGGACTGAGAGCCGCAGCCCCGGGCCGACGGCGGGTCCGGGAGGACGGGGAGAAGACTGCGCGGGGACCGCCGCACCCCCATCGCTGGGGGGCGGGACGACGGCGGTCCCCGCGGGGGACGCGCTCGGTTCCGGGCCTCACGGCCGGGGCGGCGCGTCCGTGGCGTCCTTGGAAGTCCGGGAGCCGCTCCGGAAGGTCCTCGACGCCGACAACGACAACTGTGCCGGGCCCGTGTTAAGCGTGTGCTGCGCGCACATGACGTGCACGTACCACTTCCGCGAAGTCCGCTTCCGCGTGGTCCACGGAGATCATCACGGGCCCGGCCGGTGCCGCTACTTCCCGCTGCCGGCGAGGAAGGACAGCAGGTCCTGACGGCTCACCACACCGGTCGGCCTGCCCTCGACGAGGACGATCGCCGCGTCGGCCGCGCCGAGCACCGCCATCAGGTCCGCGACCGGCTCGCCGGAACCGACCTGCGGCAGCGGGGCCGACATGTGCTTCTCCAGCGGGTCCTCCAGCGAGGCCCGCTTGGTGAACAGGGCGTCCAGCAGCTCGCGCTCCACGACCGAGCCGACGACCTCGGCGGCCATCACGTCCGGGTGACCGGCGCCGGGCTTGACGATCGGCATCTGCGAGACGCCGTACTCCCGCAGCACCTCGATGGCCTCGCCGACGGTCTCGTCCGGGTGCATGTGGACGAGGGAGGGGATGTGGCCGCCCTCCTTGTGGTTCAGGACCTCGGCGACGCGGGCGCTGGGGCCGGCGTCCTCCAGGAAGCCGTAGTCGGCCATCCACTCGTCGTTGAAGATCTTGCTGAGGTAACCGCGCCCGCTGTCCGGCAGGAGGACGACGACCACGTCGTCCTCGCCGAGCCGCTCGGCCACCTCCAGCGCCGCGACGACCGCCATGCCGCAGGAGCCGCCCACCAGCAGGCCCTCCTCCTTGGCGAGACGGCGGGTCATCTGGAAGGAGTCCTTGTCGGAGACGGCGACGATCTCGTCCGCGACCTCGCGGTCGTAGGCGGTCGGCCAGAAGTCCTCGCCGACGCCCTCGACGAGGTACGGCCGGCCGGAGCCGCCCGAGTAGACCGAGCCCTCGGGGTCGGCGCCGATCACCTTCACCGCGCCGTCACTGGCCTCCTTGAGGTAGCGCCCGGTGCCGGAGATGGTGCCTCCGGTGCCGACGCCGGTGACGAAGTGGGTGATCTTCCCCTCCGTCTGCTCCCACAGCTCGGGGCCGGTGGAGTGGTAGTGGGAGAGCGGGTTGTGCGGGTTGGAGTACTGGTCCGGCTTCCAGGCGCCCGGCGTCTCGCGGACCAGCCGGTCGGAGACGTTGTAGTAGGAGTCCGGGTGCTCGGGGTCGACCGCCGTCGGGCACACGACCACCTCGGCGCCGTACGCGCGCAGCACGTTGATCTTGTCGGTGGACACCTTGTCAGGGCAGACGAAGATGCACTTGTAGCCCTTCTGCTGCGCCACGATCGCGAGGCCCACGCCCGTGTTGCCGCTGGTCGGCTCCACGATGGTGCCGCCGGGCCGCAGCTCTCCGCTCTTCTCTGCGGCCTCGATCATGCGCAGGGCGATGCGGTCCTTCACCGAGCCGCCCGGGTTGAAGTACTCCACCTTGGCCAGGACGGTCGCCCTGATGCCCTTGGTCACGCTGTTGAGCCGCACCAGCGGGGTGTTGCCGACGAGGCTGATCATCGAGTCGTGGAAATGCACCGTGGTCTCCGGATGCTGCAAAAGGTGTGGTCGTTATCGGTCCCGCCAGCCTATGGCCTGCCGACCCGGTGATGCCCCGTGACGGTCGTTCACTCCCCGTTGAGATTGGGCGACCGTCGGTACGGGGCAAGCAGTGGGTGTACGGGTTGGAGGAGGTGGCGGCGACGCATGACAAGCATGTCGAGGGCGCGGGTGGCCAAGAGGATCGCGGCCGGGGCGGCGTACGGCGGTGGCGGCATCGGGCTGGCCGGCGCGGCCACGGTCGGTCTGCTGCTGGCGGAGGTGCAGCTGGCCAGGCGCCGGGTGGGCATCGGCACGCCCGACCGGGTGCCGAACGCGGAGGGGCTCTACGGCCACACCCTGCCCACGGCCGGGGAGCCGCCCCTGCGGCTCATGATGCTGGGCGACTCCACGGCGGCCGGGCAGGGCGTGCACCGGGCCGGGCAGACGCCGGGGGCGCTGCTGGCGTCGGGGCTGGCGGCGGTGGCGGAGCGGCCGGTGGAGCTGCGTTCCGTCGCGGCGCCGGGGGCGTGTTCGGACGATCTGGACCGGCAGGTGGCGCTGGTCCTCGCGGACCCGGGGCGGACCCCCGACATCTGCGTGATCATGATCGGGGCGAACGACGTCACCCACCGCATGCCGGCGACCCAGTCGGTCCGGCACCTGGCGGGGGCGGTACGGCGACTGCGCACGGCGGGCGCGGAGGTGGTGGTCGGCACCTGCCCGGATCTGGGCACGATCGAGCGGGTGCGGCAGCCGCTGCGCTGGCTGGCGCGGCGGACCTCACGGCAGCTCGCGGCGGCGCAGACCATCGGCGTCGTGGAGCAGGGCGGGCGCACCGTGTCGCTGGGGGACCTGCTGGGCCCGGAGTTCGCGGAGAACCCGCGGGAGCTGTTCGGCCCCGACAACTACCACCCGTCCGCCGAGGGCTACGCCACGGCCGCGATGGCGGTACTGCCGTCGGTGTGCGCCGCGCTCGGCCTGTGGCCGGCCGATGAGGAGCGTCCCGACGCGCTGCGCCGCGAGGGCTTCCTGCCCGTGGCGCGGGCGGCGGCCGAGGCCGCGTCCGAGGCGGGCACGGAGGTGGCGGCCGCGATGCCGACCGGGCCGCGCGGACCTTGGGCGCTGCTCAAGCGCCGACGGCGCCGGAGGGTGCCGGAGGCGGAACCGGCACGGTCCGCCCAGTCGAGGTAGCACCCCCACCCGGCACCCGCCGGAACATCGCCACCCGGCGACCCCGAAAGTTGGCCGCCCGGCGCCCCCCGGAACATCGCCGCCCGGCTACCCCGAAAAATGGCCGCCCGGCAACCCCCGGGAAGATCGCCGCCCGGCGTCCCCAGAGCACCGCCGGGCGGCGGCCCCGGGACGAGGCCGGACGGCACCACCCAGCCCGTCCGGCGTTTGAGGACGAGGCCGTCCAGGCCGAAGCGGGGGTCTGGGGGCGCAGCCCCCAGGGGGAGCACCCCAGCACCGGGGGACCCAGCCCAGGGGGAGCCCAGCCCAGGGGGGAGCAGCCCCCAACCCCCCACACCTCACCCCCCGCCCGACCGCCGGAGGCCCAAGCAAGCGCTTAGAAAGTTGCGGTCCATGTCACACCCCCGCACCCGTGACCCAGGCCATACGTCCGGGTAACTTCCCAACCAGCCCCGCCAGTCCTCCGTACCGACTCGCCACTGGAGCCGTGATGCCCGAAGCCGTGATCGTCTCAGCCGCCCGCTCCCCCATCGGCCGCGCTTTCAAGGGCTCCCTCAAGGACCTGCGCCCCGACGACCTGGCCGCCACGATCATCCAGGCCGCCCTCGCCAAGGTCCCGGAGCTGGACCCCAGGGACATCGACGACCTGATGCTCGGCTGCGGCCTGCCCGGCGGCGAGCAGGGCAACAACCTCGGCCGCATCGTCGCCGTCGAGATGGGCATGGACCACCTGCCCGGCTGCACCGTCACCCGGTACTGCTCCTCGTCCCTGCAGACCTCGCGCATGGCCCTGCACGCCATCAAGGCCGGCGAGGGCGACGTCTTCATCTCGGCCGGTGTCGAGATGGTCTCCCGGTTCGCCAAGGGCAACTCCGACAGCCTGCCGGACACCCGCAACCCGCTCTTCGCCGAGGCCGAGGCCCGTACCGCGGAGGTCGCGCAGCAGGAGGGCACGACCTGGCACGACCCGCGCGAGGACGGCCTCGTCCCCGACCCGTACATCGCCATGGGCCAGACCGCCGAGAACCTCGCCCGCGCCAAGGGCGTCACCCGGCAGGACATGGACGAGTTCGGCGTCCGCTCGCAGAACCTCGCCGAGGAAGCCATCAAGAACGGCTTCTGGGAGCGCGAGATCACCCCGGTCACGCTGCCCGACGGCACCGTCGTCTCCAAGGACGACGGCCCGCGCGCCGGCGTCACCCTGGAGGCCGTCCAGGGCCTCAAGCCCGTCTTCCGCCCGGACGGCCTGGTCACCGCCGGCAACTGCTGTCCGCTCAACGACGGCGCCGCGGCCCTCGTGATCATGAGCGACACCAAGGCCCGCGAGCTGGGTCTGACCCCGCTCGCCCGCATCGTCTCCACCGGCGTCTCCGGCCTCTCCCCCGAGATCATGGGCCTCGGCCCGGTCGAGGCGAGCAAGCAGGCCCTGTCCCGCGCCGGGCTGACCATCGACGACATCGACCTGGTCGAGATCAACGAGGCCTTCGCCGCGCAGGTCATCCCCTCCTACCGCGACCTCGGCATCCCGCTGGAGAAGCTGAACGTCAACGGCGGCGCCATCGCCGTCGGCCACCCCTTCGGCATGACCGGCGCCCGCATCACCGGCACGCTGATCAACTCCCTGCAGACGCACGACAAGCAGTTCGGTCTGGAGACCATGTGCGTCGGCGGCGGCCAGGGCATGGCCATGGTCATCGAGCGCCTGAGCTGACCGTCGCACCGAGCGGACCGAGGGACGGTCGGTAGCACCCGCGGGACCCAGCGTGACACGCGACCCGGAACCCCGGTCACCCCAGGGTTCTGGGTCGTTTTGTGACCCAATCTCCCCCAGGATGTGACCTACCTCTCCCGGCCCGTGGATTCACGCAGGTCAGGCCAGCCACACCCCCACCTTCCGGGCCCAAAGTCCTGTCCGTTTCGTGACGTTACGCACTGACAGACGGTTAGTCCTCCCTTCAAGCTGATGTAGGAAGTCGGGGGTCGACTTTGAACCGGGAGTACGTCCGTGAGCGCCATGCCGATCGCCCTGCTGCTCACCACGGCCGCCACCGGCGCCGTGGGCGTCGCCGTCCTGCGCGCCGTGCTGGTGCTGCGCCGCCAGGTCGCGGCCCTGCACAGCGAGCTGACCGAGAGCCGCGCCGCCGCCACGCGCGGCCGTGTACCCGCGGCCCGCACCGCCGACGCCGAGGAGATACGCGCGGCCGTCGCGGACGCCCTCGCCGAGGAGCGCGAGCGGGAACTCGCCGAGGCGCGGGCCTTCTGGGCCGCCCAGGACGCGCGGGACACCTCCGACGCGCCCCTGCTGCTCGGCCTGTCCGACAGCGAGCTGTTCCTGCCCCGCCAGGCCGACTTCGTGGGCCTGGAGCCGGTGGCCGAGCCGGGCGCCGACTCCGACGAACCGTCCGCGCTGGACGCGGGCCCGCGGGACTCCGCCGAGCTGGCCGCGGCCCGCCGCCGGCACCCCTCGCACCCGGACTTCGTACCGAACCCCTCGCCGGTCGTGAACGACCACGAGCGCACCGTCGCCACCCTGGAGGAGCTGGCCGAGACGAGCGTCGCGCTGGCGGACGTCCGCCCGGGCCCGCTGGGCACGCTGGACGTGTACGTCTTCGCCGACGGGACCACCCTGTGCATGACGCCGGGCCACCGGGAGACCGCCGAACGCCTGGCCGACGCGCTGAGCGCGGGCACGACCCCGTACCTCCTCGGCGGCTCGGGGATCTCCGGCGCCTACACGCTGACCTTCGCCTGCGGCGAGGAGAACGTCTACATCCTGGCGGACCGCGTCATCGCGTCCCTCTGATCACGCCGGATCGCCGCGTCCGGGCGCCGGTCACACCCCGGCCCGCTTCCGCGCCTCCTCCACCAGGCCCACCGCCTCCTCCACCTGGTCCTCGTCGCTGAGCACGAGGGCCAGATCGTGCGCGGCGACGGCGATCTGGTCCGCCGCGGCGAACATCCCCGCGTCCGGCATCTCCCGCGGCTCCGCGTCCGGTTCCTCCGCGAGCTGGGCGCGTCGGGCCAGCTCCCTGGCCAGCTCCAGTGCCTCGGCGGCGGCCCCGCGTTGCAGCCTGCTCTGCGGGGCGGCCCGCAGCCGGTCGGCGAAGTCGTCCACGGCACGGGTCAAAGGCGTCGTATCCACCACGGCGCGAGCGTACGCGCCCCGCCGGGACTGTTGCCAACGGGCGAACGCTCAGGCACGGTGACCTGAAGGACCGGCTTACATCCCCTTTCGCCCGGAGGCGCCGATGTCCCAAGTCTTCTCCGAGGAGACCCACCGCAACATGCTCGCCCGCATCCCCCACTGCACCGGTCGTGAGATCTCCGACTGGCTGCGCGCCGTCGAGGACGGCCCCTCCCTCTTCCGTTTCGAGGAGAAGGTCAGCTGGCTCCGTCACGAACACGACCTCGCGTACGGCCACGCGAAGGCGATCGTCCACGAATACGACCTGAGAAGGGCCGCGCGCAAGCTGCTCTAGGCGTGCGCCGCCCGAAGACGACGAAGGGCCCCGGGCGCAAGCCCGGGGCCCTTCTCACGTCGCGTCCGTGTGCGCGCCGTACCGGCCGTCGCTAGTCGTTGCTGTTCAGGATCGCGATCAGCCGCAGGAACTCCAGGTACAGCCAGACCAGCGTCAGCGTGAGGCCGAAGGCGGCGAGCCAGGCCTCCTCGCGCGGGGCGCCGTAGGCCAGGCCGTCCTCGACCTGCTTGAAGTCCATGGCCAGGAAGCAGGCGCCGAGGATGATGCCGACGATGCCGAAGACCACACCGAGCGCGCCGCTGCGGAAGCCGAGGCCGTCACCGCCGCCGAAGACGGCGAACAGCAGGTTCACCATCATCAGGAAGACGAAGCCGAGCGCGGCCGCCATCACGAAACCGTAGAAGCGGCGGTTGACGCGGATCCAGCCGGCCTTGTACGCGATCAGCACACCGGCGAAGACCGCCATCGTGCCGATCACGGCCTGCATGGCCGCGCCGTCGGCGATGCGGTTGTCGACGACGCTGGAGACGACGCCGAGGAAGACACCCTCGAACGCCGCGTACGACAGGATCAGCGCGGGCGAGGCCTTGCGCTTGAAGGACTGGACGAGCGCCAGGACCATGCCGATCAGCGCGGCACCGATACCGATGCCGTAGGACCGGCCGATGTTGGCGTCGTCCACGGGCAGCAGCGCCCACGCGAGCGCTGCCGTCACCACGAGTACGCCGAGCGTGCTCGCCGTGCGGATGACGACGTCGTCCATCGTCATCCGGCCGGTGGTGGCCGGTGCCTGCGGCGGCGCGCCGTGCTGCAGGTCCTGCTGGGCGTAAGGGTTCTGCGCGTAGGGGTTGCCGGCGGGCTGGGCGTACGGACCGCCCTGCGCGTACGGGTTGCCCTGGGTGGCGACGGCGGGGCCCCCGGCCTGCGGCGCGGCGTTGAAGCCCGCGTAGCCGTTGTCGCGGCTGAACCCCCGTCGCGAGAAGACCGGGTTTCTGCTCCTCATTTCACTCCTCCATGGCCACACTGCGCAGCCTTGGCTCAAGAGTAATGGAACGGCAAAGGAATGACCCTACTGCTTGGGGAGGATCTTTCCCTGCACCTGCGGGACAACACGCTACGCGGATCGGTGATTCCCCTCACGGGCGGGGCCGCGCACACGGCGGTGCGCCGCTCACCCGATCGGGAAACCGGTGTAGGCCTCGGCGAGGTCGGTCCCGGCCGCGCGGGAGCCGGCGATCCGGTCCAGGCGGGCCACCTGGAGGCGGTCGTCGAAGGGCGTGGCGTCGGGGGCGCGGTGCAGGAGGGTCGTCATGTCGTAGGAGAAGCGCTCGGCCTGCCAGACGCGGCGCAGGCAGGTCGCGGAGTAGGCGTCGAGCAGTTCCTCGGAGCCGGTCCCGGCGCGGTGGACCAGTGCCCGCGCGAAGGTGACGACGTCGCCGACGGCGAGGTTCAGGCCCTTGGCCCCGGTGGGCGGCACGATGTGCGCGGCGTCGCCGGCCAGGAAGAGGCGGCCGTGCCGCATGGGCTCGTGGACGTAGGAGCGCATCGGCGTGACCGACTTCTGGGTGATGGGGCCGCGCCGCAGCGTCCAGTCGTCGTCCGTCTCGAAGCGGCGTTCCAGCTCGCTCCAGATCTCCTCGTCGCTCCAGCTCCCGGCGTCCGTGCCCTCGGGCACCTGGAGGTACAGGCGCGAGACGGACGGGGAGCGCATGGACAGCAGGGCGAAACCGCGGTCGTGGCGGGCGTAGACCAGCTCGTCGTGGGAGGGCGGCACGTCGGCCAGGACGCCGAGCCAGCCGAAGGGGTACGTCCGCTCGAAGGTCCGGCCCACCGCGGACGGGACGGCCGCCCGGGCCACGCCCCAGAAGCCGTCGCAGCCGACGACCCAGTCGCACTCCAGGACGTCCTCGGCGCCGGTCGCGCCGTGCCGGAAGCGGACGCGCGGGTGCTCCGTCTCCGCGCCCTCCACGGCCAGCGCCTCGGTTTCGAACAGCAGCGGGCCGCCCTCCTCGAACTGGAGGGCGATGAGGTCCTTGCAGACCTCGGTCTGGGCGTAGACCATGACCGACTTCCCGCCGGTCAGCGCGGGGAAGTCGACGCGGTGGCGCCGCCTGTCGTAGCGCAGCTCGATGCCGTCGTGACGCAGCCCCTCCCGGTCCATCCGCTCCGCCGCCCCGGCCGCCCGCAGGACGTCCACGGTGGCCTGCTCCAGGATTCCGGCGCGCTGCCGCCGTTCGACGTAGGCGCGGTCGCGGCTCTCCAGGACGACCGAGTCGATACCGGCGTTGTGGAGCAGCCGGGCGAGGAGGAGCCCGGCGGGTCCGGCCCCGATGATGCCGACGGTGGTGCGCATCGGTCGTTCCCTTCGATTGGCGTCGTTGCCGAGTCGTCCGGGACCGTTCGCGCAGGGGTCGCGCCCGGCTCCGGTGTTCGCCAGGTGAAAATTAGTTCACCATTTGCTGGTGGTGAGTCTCCGGCCGGGCGGCACCGCTGTCAACGGTCTGCGGGGAAGTCGCGGCGCACGGGAAGGCCGCGCGCGGGAAGGGAGCCGAGAAGGGCGAAGGGAGAGTGCCCGGAGCCGGACTTGAACCGGCACGCCCGCGAAGGGGCAGCGAGGTTTAAGCTCGCCGTGTCTGCATTCCACCATCCGGGCAGGCCATGGGCTCCGCGTCGAGCGTCTTGAGCCTATCGGGGCACACCCCTCGAACATGGGTCGGGCGGACCGATGTTGTCTTATTTTATTGGCGCCTGAGGGCGCATCAGTTCCCGGGCCGGGCCGTCCTCACTTGCCAACAGCCTCGCGTGCGACGCCGGGCGACGCACGCGGAATGACGGAATTTCACCGTCTCGACAAGGGCGCCCGCCCCGTTCCGGTGCCGCCCGCGCCGGAACGGCGACTCGGGGTCGGCCGTCATCCTCAGGTAGTACGCGAGCCCGGCCCGTCCGACCGAAGTCCCCCCTCGGAACCGGGACAGCGGCTGACTACACGGCGCCCGGTGGCCGGAAGGATGGACAGCGTCCCCGAGCACGCCGTACCGACAGGAGCGCCCTTCCCGTGACCACCGCACCCTCCCCCAGCCTCCGGCCGGGGGGACCCCCAGCCGACCGGTCCACCACCGTGGCCGCACGCGCCACGGAGCTCTCCAAGATCTACGGCCAGGGCGAGACCCAGGTGGTCGCCCTGGACCGGGTCTCCGTCGACTTCCGGGGGGCCGAGTTCACCGCGATCATGGGCCCCTCCGGCTCCGGCAAGTCCACGCTGATGCACTGCGTCGCCGGGCTGGACACCTTCTCGTCCGGCTCGGTGCGCATCGGCGAGACCGAACTGGGCTCGCTGAAGGACAAGCAGCTGACCAAGTTGCGCCGGGACAAGATCGGTTTCATCTTCCAGGCGTTCAACCTGCTGCCGACGCTCACCGCGCTGGAGAACATCACCCTTCCCATGGACATCGCGGGCCGCAAGCCGGACAAGCAGTGGCTGGACTCCGTGATCGGGATGGTCGGCCTGGCCGACCGGCTCGGCCACCGCCCCTCCCAGCTCTCCGGCGGCCAGCAGCAGCGCGTGGCCGTGGCCCGCGCGCTGGCCTCCCGTCCGGAGATCATCTTCGGTGACGAGCCGACCGGGAACCTCGACTCCCGCTCGGGCGCCGAGGTGCTGGGCTTCCTGCGCAACTCGGTGCGGGAGCTGGGGCAGACGGTCGTGATGGTGACCCACGACCCGGTGGCCGCGGCGTACGCGGACCGGGTGGTCTTCCTCGCGGACGGACGCATCGTGGACGAGGTGTACGGGCCGACGGCCGACTCGGTGCTGGACCGCATGAAGCAGTTCGACGCCAAGGGCCGCACCAGCTGACGTCCCGCCCACCTTCCGCCCCGTACGTCTGGACGAAGTAGACCCATGTTCCGTACCGCCCTGCGCAACGTCTTCGCGCACAAGGCCAGGCTGTTGATGACCGTGCTCGCCGTGATGCTGGGCGTTGCGTTCGTGTCGGGCACCCTGGTCTTCGCCGACACCCTTTCCCACGCCTTCCGCAACCAGTCGGCGAAGAGCTACGACGACGTCGCCGTCGCCGTCAGCTCGCACGCCGACCCCGACAACCCCAAGGAGGAGCCCGGCCTCTCCGGCGAGGTCCTCGACCGGATCTCCGCCGTGGACGGCGTCGCCGGGGTGTACGGCCGCGTCGAGGGCTTCGCCGGCGTCGCCGACCCCGACGGAAAGCTCATCGGCGTCGGCTGGTCCAACAAGGGCGCCAACTTCGCGCCCGGCAAGGACGGCAAGGACACCGCGTACACGTTCACCGACGGCTCCGGCCCGGTGAGGGACGACCAGATCGCCCTGGACGAGGAGTCCGCCGGCAAGGGCGAGTACGAGGTCGGCGACCGGGTGCGCGTCGCGACCAACGGCCCGGTGAAGGAGTACACCCTCAGCGGCGTGTTCACCACCGAGGACGGCGCCGTCAACGCCGGCGGCAGCCTCGTCCTCTTCGACACCTCCGTCGCCCAGAAGCAGTACCTGAAGCCGGGCTACTTCGAGAGCGTCACCGTCACCGCCGCTCCCGGCGCGCACGCCTCGGAGATCCTCCGCTCGGTCGAGCCGCTGCTGCCGGACACCGCCGAGGCCCAAACCGGCCAGGCGCTCGCGGACGAGCAGGCCGAGCAGATCGAACAGGGCCTGGGCAACCTCAAGCAGATCCTGCTCGGCTTCGCGGGCATCGCGCTCTTCGTCGGCATCTTCCTGATCTCCAACACGTTCACGATGCTGGTCGCCCAGCGCACCAAGGAGATCGCCCTGATGCGCGCCGTCGGCGCGTCCCGCAGGCAGATCACCCGCTCGGTGCTCGCCGAGGCCGCGCTGGTGGGCCTGGTGGCCTCGGCCGTCGGCTTCGCCCTCGGCGTCGCACTGGCCGTCGGGCTGCGCTCCGGCATGGCCGCGTTCGAGATGAAGATGCCGGCCGGCCCCCTGGTCCTGTCCGCCACGCCGGTGGTCGCGGCGTTCGCCGTGGGCGTGCTGATCACGGTGTTCGCCGCCTGGCTGCCGGGCCGCCGGGCCGCGAAGATCCCACCGGTGGCGGCCATGAACAGCGTCCACGCGGTGGCCACCACCAAGTCACTGGTGCTGCGCAACTCCATCGGCGCGGTGGTCACCGCCCTCGGTGCGGTGGGGATCGTGGCGGGTGCCTCGACCGGGGGCGACGACGGCCGGATGTACATCGGGGCGGGCGCGTTCTTCGCACTGATCGGCGTGATCATCCTGATCCCGCTGCTGTCCCGGCCCGTGATCGCGCTCGTCCGACCGCTGCTCGTCGGCCCGTTCGGGGTGGCAGGCAAGCTGGCCGGCCAGAACGCGGTCCGCAACCCGCGCCGCACCGGCGCCACCGCCTCGGCGCTGGCGATCGGGCTGACGCTGGTGACCGCCCTGTCGGTGCTCGGCATCACGGTCGGCGCGGCCATCGACAAGATGACCACGGACAACATCAAGGCCGACTACATGGTCTCGATGGCCAACGGAGGCGACCTCGACCGGGCCGCGCTGACGGCGCTGGAGAAGGCCGGGGGCGTGTCCGCGGTCTCGCCGCAGCAGGACGCCTACTTCCGGGTGGACGGCGAGGACTACGTGTCCGCCTCGGCGGTCACCCCGGGCGACATCGAGAAGGTTTTGACGGTCGACGTCGTCAGCGGCAGCGCGGGCTCGCTCGCCGAGGGCCGGATCGCGGTCGCCGAGAAGACGGCCGAGAGCAGGGGCTGGAAGACCGGCGACACCGTCGCCGTCACCTTCGACGACGACGAGAAGGCCACCCTGACGGTCGGCGCCGTCTACAAGGACAGCGAGTTCCTCTCCCCCGTCCTCGTCGACCGCGAGGTCGTGGACCGGCACGAGACGAAGCCGTCCATCCGGCAGATCTTCGTGAAGGTCGACGGCGGCCAGTCCGCGGCCAACGAGCAGGTCCTCATCGACGCGCTCGGCGACAACCCGGCGATCACCGTGATGGACCGGCAGGACATCCGCGACGAGTTCGGCGGCGCCATCAACACCATGCTGAACATCATGTACGGCCTGCTGGCCATGGCCCTGATCATCGCGGTGCTGGGCGTCGTCAACACCCTCGCGATGTCCGTCTTCGAACGGCAGCAGGAGATCGGCATGCTGCGCGCGATCGGTCTGGACCGGCGCCGGGTGAAGCGGATGGTCCGGCTGGAGGCCGTCGTCATCTCGATGTTCGGCGCCGTGGTCGGCATCGGTCTCGGCACGTTCCTCGGCTGGGCGATCGGCGAGACCGTCGCGGACCAGATCCCGGGATACGCGCTGGTCCTGCCCTGGGACCGGATCGGGATCTTCCTGGTGCTGGCCGGCCTGGTGGGCGTCCTGGCCGCGATGTGGCCGGCCCGCAACGCCGCCCGGCTGAACATGCTGAACGCGATCAAGGCCGAGTGACCTCGCCGCACCGCGGCACACCGAGGGCCGGGCTCCCCGCGCGGGGGCCCGGCCCTCGTGTCTCGGTCAGCCGCGGCCGGGCGCACTCCACACGCGGGCGCGCAGCGGCAGTCCGGAGTCGCCCGAGTCCGGGGTCCGCACGGCGAGGACCTGGTTGACGCCGATGCGGTTGTGCTCGAAGGCGAGCGCGGAGGCGGCCATGTACAGGCGCCAGACCCGTGCGCGGCCCGGGCTGACGAGCCGCGTCGCCGCGTCCCATCCGGCCTCCAGGTTGGCCACCCAGCGGCGCAGGGTGAGGGCGTAGTGCTCGCGGATCGCCTCCACGTCGCGCACCTCGAACCCGGCACGCTCCAGTTGGGTGACGGTGGTGCCGACGGGGGCCAGCTCACCGTCGGGGAAGACGTAGGCGTCGATGAACTCGTCCACGCTGTAGGCGGACTCGTCCCGCTCGGGGCGCCGCGCGATCTGGTGGTTGAGCAGCCGCCCTCCGGGCTTGAGGAGCCGGAACAGGTCACCGGCGTACTCCAGGTAGCGCGCGGCGCCGACGTGCTCGGCCATGCCGATGGAGGAGATGGCGTCGTACGGTCCGTCCGCGACGTCCCGGTAGTCCTGGACGCGGATCTCCACCCGGTCGGTGAGTCCCTCGTCCGCGACGCGCTTGCGGGCGTAGGCGGCCTGCTCCTGGGAGAGCGTGACGCCGACGACGCTCACACCGTGCTCGCGGGCGGCGTGGATCGCCATGGAGCCCCAGCCGCAGCCGACGTCCAGGAGGCGCTGACCGGGGCTCAGGCCCAGCTTGCGGCTGACCAGTTCCAGCTTGTCGCGCTGGGCGTCCTCCAGGGTGCCGCCCGCGCTTTCCGGGGTCTGCCAGTAGGCGCAGGAGTACACCATGGAGGGACCGAGGACGAGTTCGTAGAAGTCGTTGCCGACGTCGTAGTGGTGGCTGATGGCCCGCCTGTCGGTGCGCTTGGTGTGCAGGTGGCCGCGGGGGCGGCGGACCTCCTCCGGGGGCGGGGCGGGCGGCAGCGGCGGCCCGGCGAGCCGCACCAGTCCGCGTACGGCGGCCCGGAACTCGGGGTCGCGCAGCGCCTCGGCGAGGCCGCGGGCGTCCTCGCCGCGTTCCCAGACGAGGCCGGCCATCACGTCGAGGGCGGCGAAGAGGTCGCCCTCGACGTCGAGGTCGCCGGCCACCCAGGCGCGGGCCAGGCCCAGTTCGCCCGGCTTGAACAGCAGGCGGCGCAGGGCGCGGCGATGGCGGACGACGAGGGTCGGCGCGCCCGGCGGTCCCGCCTCAGAACCGTCCCAGGCGCGGATGCGCACCGGGAGGGGTGCTCCCAGCAACTGTTCGAAGAGGCTCTGCAGCCGCAGCGCGGCACCAGCCATGGCGTACCTCCGTGACGGGCTATCCCGGAATGTCCAACACCACGTAAACACCTGGGAGCCCGCCGCACAGTCCCCGGCGCGCGTCACGATCGAGCAAAATACTTGTACACACCATGGATTCCGTCGCCCGGTCGGCGCAGCGCGAAGGGGCCGCCCGCACCACGGATGGCGGACGGCCCCTTCGGGGTACTACGAGTGCGCTGGAGGAGAGGTCAGGAGGCCTTGGCCTTCTCCTCGGACTTCTGCGGCCGCGCGACCGGATCGCTCGTGGCGGAGGCCTTCGGCGCGGCGGCCGGGGCCGGCTTGGCGGCCTCGTAGAACTCCTCGCGCGGGGTCTCCATCGCGCCGAGGGAGACGACCTCGCGCTTGAGGAACATGCCGAGGGTCCAGTCCGCGAAGACGCGGATCTTCCGGTTGAAGGTCGGCATCGCGAGACCGTGGTAGCCGCGGTGCATGTACCAGGCGAGACGTCCCTTGAGCTTGATCTTCATCTTGCCCATGACGATCATCGCGACGCCCTTGTGGAGGCCGAGGCCCGCCACCGCGCCCTTGTTGGCGTGGCTGTAGTCCTTCTGCGGGAAGCCCCGCATGCCGGAGATCACGTTGTCGCCGAGGACCTTGGCCTGGCGCAGCGCGTGCTGGGCGTTCGGCGGGCACCAGGCGTTCTCGTTGCCCGCCTTGCGGCCGACGAGGTCCGGCACCTGGGCGTTGTCGCCCGCGGCCCAGATGTAGTCGGTGCCCTTGACCTGGAGGGTCGGCTCGCAGTCGACGTGACCGCGGGGACCCAGCGGCAGGCCGAAGCGGGACAGGGCCGGGTTCGGCTTGACGCCGGCCGTCCACACGATGGTGCTGGAGTCGACCTCCAGGCCGTTCTTCAGCACGACGTGGCCGTCGACGCAGGAGTCCATGGAGGTGGACAGGTAGACCTCGACGCCGCGGCCCTCGAGGTGCTCCTTGCCGTACTGGCCGAGCTTGGGGCCGACCTCGGGGAGGATCTTGTCGGCGGCGTCCACGAGGATGAAGCGCATGTCCTCGCGGGAGACGTTCTTGTAGTACTTGGCCGCGTCGCGGGCCATGTCCTCGACCTCACCGATGGTCTCCGCGCCGGCGAAACCGCCGCCGATGAAGACGAAGGTGAGCGCCTTGCGGCGGATCTCCTCGTCGGTGGTGGAGTCGGCCTTGTCGAGCTGCTCCAGGACGTGGTTGCGCAGCCCGATGGACTCCTCGATGCCCTTCATGCCGATGCCCTGCTCGGCGAGGCCGGGGATCGGGAAGGTGCGGGAGACCGCGCCCATGGCGATGACCAGGTAGTCGAACGGCAGCTCGTACGCCTCGCCCACCAGGGGGGCGATCGTGGCGACCTTGCGGTCCTGGTCGATGGTGGTGACCCGGCCGGTGAGGACCTCCGCCTTGGGAAGCACGCGCCTGAGGGGGACGACGACGTGCCGCGGGGAGATGTTGCCGGCGGCGGCTTCGGGGAGGAAGGGCTGGTAGGTCATGTACGACCGCGGGTCGACGACGGTGACGGTCGCCTCGCCGTAACGCATCTTCTTCTGGATGCGTCGAGCTGCGTACAGGCCTACGTACCCACCGCCTACTACGAGGATCCTGGGACGCTCCGTGGTGCTCATGCCATCGAGTATCCACCCGTCTCAGGGGGGTCGTTCGTGCGCCCCTTCACAAGCTCCTGTGAAGGCTGTGCTACCATCCGCCGCCCACGTGACGGAGATCATGGCGCGGGAAGGAACCAGCGTGTAGGGCGCCCCGTTGTCAATGCCGCGTGAGCTGCCCATCCGCACCTCCGGGGAGGGTGGACCACCCTCCGTCGGCCCCCCGGCGGAACCCCTCGCGCACACGGTCCTGAACACGTTCAAAGGGCTGTTGAGCCCCCAAAAGGGTCAACCGACGCGCTTTCGCCGTCCGACCGGGCCCAATTCCTTGTGAAGAACTTCACGAAGTTTCCCGACAGGACGTCACCGAGGGGCCCGCGAGGCCCCCCGGTGCCCGCTCAATCGTCGTCCGTCCTGCTCAGAGAGCGAGCGCGGACACCTACGCCACCGACCACGCGATGCCGTCGAGGATGTCGTGCTCGCTCACGACGACCTCCCGCGCACCCGTGCGCTCCATGATCGCCAGGAGGACGAGCGCCCCCGCGCCGATCACGTCGACGCGGCCCGGATGCATGGACGGGACCGCCGCGCGCTCGGCGTGGGTGGAGCGCAGCAGCCAGTCGGTGATCTCCCTGACCCGGTCGTGGGAGATCCGGGAGTGGTGGATGGCGGCCGAGTCGTACTCGGGCAGCTCCTGCGCGATCGCGGACACCGTCGTCACCGAACCGGCCAGCCCCACCAGCGTGCGCGCCTCGCGCAGCGGCACCGTCTCCCCGGCGAGGTCCAGGGCGGCCTCGATGTCCGCCCGCATCGCCGCGACCTGTTCCTCGGTGGGCGGGTCGGTCACCGCGCCGTCGCGCAGCAGGTGCCGCTCGGTCATCCGGACGCAGCCGACGTCCACGGAACGGGCGGCGCGCACCCGGTCGTCGCCGACGACGAACTCGGTCGAGCCACCGCCGATGTCCACGACCAGGTAGGGCTTGTCGAGGTGGTCGCGGCCGGCCAGCTCCCTGGTGGCACCGGTGAAGGAGAACTCCGCCTCCTGGTCCCCGGAGATGACCTCCGGCTCCACACCGAGGATGTCCAGCACCCCGCGCACGAAGTCGTCCCGGTTCTCCGCGTCCCGGGAGGCGGAGGTCGCCACGAAACGCAGCCGCTCGGCGCCGTGCTCCTTGATCACTTCGGCGTACTCACGGCACGCGGCGAAGGTCCGCTCCAGCGCCTCGGGCGCCAGCCGTCCGGTGCGGTCGACGCCCTGGCCGAGCCGCACGATGGTCATGCGGCGGTCCAGGTCGGTCAGCTCACCGGTCGCGGGGTCGGCGTCGGCCACCAGGAGCCGGATGGAGTTCGTACCGCAGTCGATGGCGGCGACACGGGTCACTTGCCGTCCTCCCCACAGGTCCCGGCGACCGTCACGCACGGCCCCTTGCGCCACCACTCGGGCAGCATCGCGATCGCCTCGTCGCCCAGCGGGTTGACGCCCGGACCGGCCGCGAGCGAGTGACCGACCAGCACGTGCAGGCACTTGACCCGGTCGGGCATGCCACCCGCGCTCGGGAAGCCGGTCAGCTCCTCGATCTCGTCGCGCCGCCGGATGTAGTCCTCGTGCGCGGCGCGGTACGCGGCGGCCAGCTCGGGGTCGGTGGCGAGGCGCTCGGTCATCTCCTTCATCACGCCGTTCGCCTCCAGCGTGCCGATCGCGGAGGCCGCCCTCGGGCACGTCAGGTAGTACAGCGTGGGGAAAGGAGTGCCGTCGGGCAGCCGCGGCGCCGTCTCCACGACGTCCGGCTGACCGCAGGGGCAGCGGTGCGCGATGGCGCGCAGGCCGCGCGGAGGACGCCCGAGCTGCTGCTTGAAGGCCTCCACGTCCGCGTCGGTGGGCTCGGTGCGCGGGGTGGTCGGCGGGGGAGTCTGCATGACTGTCTTCTGCTGGTCTTCCTGTTGAGTCACTGCCGGCGCGGTCGGTTCACGGCCGGCGGGCGGCGGCGTCGGCCTTGTCGACCCCGTCCCAGACGTTGCGGTACCAGGGGCGGTCGGCGGCGCCGGCCTCGGCGCGGGCCTGCTTGGCGGCGTCCGGGTCGACGACGACGAACCCCGTCTCCCCCGGCATCACGTAGTGCAGCCGCAGCCGGACCTGCTGCTCGGCGTAGGCGTCGTCCTGCCAGCGCGCCTTGAGGTCGCGCAGCTCCTCGACCCGGCCGCGGGTCTCCCGCTGCTCCCGCTGGAGATCGGCGATCTCCGCCCGCTGGGCGACGTACTGCCGTATCGGGTAGGCGAGCGCCACGACGAGCGAGCAGAGCACCATCGCGAGCAGCGCGGCCCGGCCGGTCAGCCGGGAGCGGCGCGCCTGGCGCTTGGTCTGCGAACGGTAGACCCGGGCCGCGGTCTGCTCCCCGATGATCCGGATCCTGGTCGCGGTGGAGAAACGGTCCCGGTCCTTCACCGCCATGTCCCCGCCTCCCCTTCACCCTCGTGCGTCGCCCTACGTGCGTACGTCCCCGCACACGGTACGGGACCGAGTACGGGGACGTACGTACGACGCCGCCTCTTGCGGGGCGGGTCAGCCCTTGAAGCGCGGGAACGCGCTGCGGCCGGCGTACACCGCGGCGTCGTCGAGGATCTCCTCGATGCGCAGCAGCTGGTTGTACTTGGCGACGCGCTCGGAGCGGGCCGGGGCGCCGGTCTTGATCTGGCCGCAGTTGGTGGCGACGGCCAGGTCGGCGATGGTGACGTCCTCGGTCTCACCGGAGCGGTGGGACATCATGCACTTGAAGCCGTTGCGCTGGGCCAGCTCGACGGCGTCCAGGGTCTCGGTCAGCGAACCGATCTGGTTGACCTTGACGAGCAGGGCGTTGGCCGAGTTCTCCTCGATGCCGCGGGCCAGGCGCTCCGGGTTGGTGACGAACAGGTCGTCGCCGACGAGCTGCACCTTGTCGCCGAGCTTGGCGGTGATGGTGTTCCAGCCGTCCCAGTCGTCCTCGAACAGCGGGTCCTCGATGGAGACCAGCGGGTACGCCTCGACCAGCTCGGCGTAGTACTCGGTCATCTCGGCGGCGGTGCGGTTCTTGCCCTCGAAGGCGTAGGAGCCGTCCTTGTAGAACTCGGACGCGGCGACGTCGAGCGCCAGGGCGATCTGCTCGCCGGGGGTGTAGCCGGCCTCCTTGATCGCCTCGAGGATCAGGTCGAGGGCCTCGCGGTTGGAGCCGAGGTTCGGGGCGAAGCCGCCCTCGTCGCCGAGGCCGGTGGCCAGGCCCTTGTTCTTCAGGACCTTCTTCAGCGTGTGGTAGACCTCGGCGCCCCAGCGCAGGGCCTCGGAGAAGGACTCCGCGCCGATCGGGGCGATCATGAACTCCTGGATGTCCACGTTGGAGTCGGCGTGCGAGCCGCCGTTCAGGATGTTCATCATCGGCACCGGCAGCAGGTGCGCGTTGGGGCCGCCCAGGTAGCGGAAGAGCGGCAGGTCGCTGGCCTCGGAGGCGGCGTGCGCGACGGCGAGCGAGACACCGAGGATGGCGTTGGCGCCCAGCGAGCCCTTGTTGTCGGTCGCGTCCAGGTCGAACATGGCCTGGTCGATCAGACGCTGCTCGGTGGCGTCGTAGCCGACCAGCTCCGGGCCGATCTGCTCGATGACGGCCAGGACGGCCTTCTCGACGCCCTTGCCCAGGTAACGGCCCGGGTCGCCGTCACGGAGTTCGATGGCCTCGAAGGCGCCGGTGGAGGCGCCGGAGGGAACGGCGGCACGACCCGTGCTGCCGTCGTCGAGGCCGACCTCGACCTCGACCGTGGGGTTGCCTCGGGAGTCCAGGATTTCCCGGGCTACGACGACGTCGATGGACGGCACGAGCATCTCCTTCTTCAATGTGACGCTTCGGTGTGACGCGCGGGTCCACAGGACCGCAGCGGCTCTGCGGGACCGAGCCTAACCGGCTCCGGGCGATCGGCCAGCCGATCGCCCACCCGCTGGACAGAACCGAGAGTAAATTGTTTCCGAACGGAACAAAGACGTTTCCGGAAACACCCGCGGTTCCGGGGAGGAAGCGCGGGCGGGCCCGGGGCGTGAAAAACCCGTCCCGGCGCGTACGGGGGAACACGCGCCGGGACGGGAGCAGGCGGGGCCGCCGCTTACTTCAGGTGCAGCTGCTGGCCCGGGTAGATCAGGTCGGCCTCGTCGACGATGTCGTCGTTGAGCTTGAACAGCTTGGCCCAGCCGCCCTTGACGTCGTGCTCCTGGGCGATCGAGCTGAGGGTGTCACCCTTGACGACCTTGTACTCGCCGTCGCCCTTCTCGACCTTCTCGCCGGTCGGGGTGGTGACGGTCTTCTTCTCGGCCGGCTTCTCGGCGGCCGGGCGCTCCTCGGAGCGGGAGGCCTTCTGCTCGGCGGAGCGGTCGGCGGTGGAGCCGCTGCTCTGGCTCTGCGAGCCCTCGGAGCTGGCGGAGCCGCTGTCCTGGCTCTCGCCGGAGCCGCCACCGGTGTACGCGGCACCCGAAAGGCCGGTGCCGCAGACCGGCCAGGCACCCTTGCCCTGGCCCGCGAGCACCTTCTCGGCGATCTCGATCTGCTGCGCCTTGCTCGCCTGGTCGGCGGTCGAGGCGTACTGCGTACCGCCGTAGCCGGCCCAGGTGGAGGCGGAGAACTGCAGACCGCCGTAGTAGCCGTTGCCCGTGTTGATGGACCAGTTGCCGCCGGACTCGCACTGGGCGACGGCGTCCCACTCGGAGGCGGTGGCGGCGGAGGCGTTGCCGGCCGCCATCAGCGGGGCGGCGACGGCGGCACCGGTGACACCGGCGACGGCGATGACACGGGTGGCCTTGGACGGGCGACGGTGCTTGCCCTTGCCGGAAAACAGCATGGTTGATCCCCTCACCGACGCCTGCGAGGTGAGCTGTCGGGTTCGGGCCGGTTGAGTTGCCCGGCCGGGTTCCTCACGGAACTCGGCTCCACCCCTAGCCGCTCCGGCTCAACTGCCCGGTGCGGCACTTACCTTGGGTCCCCCGCTCCTGCCTTCGGCGCTTGACGCGACGACTGTTCCCGGACGGCCGCTGGCAGGATTCGGCGTTGCGGCAGCCGGGGCCCGCGATGGCGAGCGGTCACGACCGTAGACACGCGCTCCGCGGATTTTCAAAGACGATCACGGCTTCTGAGACCTATATCTCACGTGATCCAAAACGGACATACGTCCCGAACCATGACGCGAACTGCCCCTACTTTTCGCCTGATTCGCCCACGACCGTGAGCGTCTGACCGGGCAGGATGTGGTCCGGGTCGGTGCCGACGACCTCCTTGTTGCCGACGTACAGCGAGCGCCACCCGCCGTCGACCTCAAGGGAGTCGGCGATGCCCCAGAGGCTGTCGCCGGAACGGACGGTGTACGAGCCGTCCACGAGCCCTCGCGCCTCGTCCTCACCGCGCGAGGCGTGCCGCCCCGACGCGTCGGACCCGCGGCCCTCCGCCACCCCTTCCTCGGCCCGGTCGCCGCGGTGCTTGCCCACACCGGATCCCGCGGTGTCGGTGAGGGACGAAGAGCCCTCACTCTGCCCCGCCTTGTCCGTTTCGTCGCCCTTGGTGGTGGCCGTGGACGGCCTGTCGGACTCCTGCGGGTCGACGGTCGCCGATGGGCCGTTTCCGGCCGTCGTGTCGGACTTGGCCGATTCGTCCGCGTCGGCCGACGGGGAGTCAGGCGTCGCCGAGCGCGTGGCCGAAGGCGACCCCCCGGAGGTCCGCCCCGACGCCTCGGCCGAACCGGAGGATCCGGCCGACCCGGTGCCGGAGCTCCCGGGCGTCTCGGACGCGGTCGGCGCCCCCGAGCCGTCCGGCGCCTGCGACGAGCCCTCACCCGCCGACCCCGTGCCGCCGGCCGACGTGCCCGAGTCGTTGCCCAGACCCGCGAGCAGAGCACAGGTCGGCCAGGCGGTGATGCCCTGGTCCGCGTGGAGCCTCTCGGCGATTCTTATCTGCTGCGAGCGACTGGCCTGATCGGCGCTGGGCGCGTAGTCCAGGCCGCCGTACTGCTCCCAGACGTCCTGCGACAGCTGCAGACCGCCGTAGTAGCCGTTGCCGCTGTTCTGGCTCCAGGCGCCACCGGTCTCGCACTCGGCGACCCGGTCCCAGTTCGCCCCGTCGGCCGCGTGCGCGCCGGTGGCGCCGAGCAGCGGGATCGCGATGGCGGAGCCCGTCACTCCGGCGGCGACGACCAGGGCGGGAGCCTGGCGGGGGCGGCGGTGACGACCGTTCCCGGAGAGCATGCGACGACCTTTCACGAGACAGCGGGGATCGCGCGGCCGTGAGACTCGGGGCCACGTTGATCCGTGAACGTATAGGCAGATGATCGCTTGTCACAAGTTCATGCCGCGCAGATCACGTGAAGATCACAAAGTTGAGCGCGTGTCACTTTTGCGGAGACGTCGAAACGTCTCCGGCCATCGGTGCGACCGGTGTGAACGACACGGGCAGGGTGCGCAGTCCTCGCATGATGAGCCCGCCGCGCCAGCGCAGTTGTGCCGGGTCCGCGGCGAGGCTCAGGTCCGGCAGGCGGGTGAGGAGCGTGGCGAGCGCCGTCTGCCCCTCCAGCCGGGCGAGCGGGGCGCCCAGGCAGTAGTGGATGCCGTGGCCGTACCCGAGGTGCTGGCTGTCACTGCGGGAGAGGTCCAGGGTGTCGGGGTCCGTGAACCGCTCCGGGTCCCGGTCGGCGGCGGCGAGGACGACCAGGACGGGATCGCCCGCCGCGATGTCCTGCCCGCCGAGGGTGAGCGGCCGGGTGGCGAAGCGCCAGGTGGCAAGCTCCACCGGACCGTCGTAGCGCAGGAGTTCCTCCACCCCGGTCTCCAGCAGGGCGCGCTCGCCGTCGGCCAGGGACGACTGCAGACGGGCCCGCTGCTCCGGGTGCGTGAGCAGGGCGTACGTGCCGTTGCCCACCAGGTTCACGGTGGTCTCGAAACCCGCGAAGAGCAGGATGAAGGCCATGGCCGCGGCCTCGTTCTCGGTGAGGTGCTCACCGTGGTCGGAGGCGCGGATGAGGCCGGAGATGAGGTCCTCCCCGGGGCCGGGCTCGGGTGTCAGCGCGGCGCGCTTGCGGTGGATGAGGTCGGCGAGGTAACCCCGCATCTTCTTCACCGACCGCGCGACCCCGCCCCGTGGCCCCCCGCCGTGGCGGATCATCATGCCCGCCCAGTCCCGGAAGTCGTCCTGGTCCTCGCGGGGTACGCCGAGCAGGTCGCAGATGGCGTAGATGGGGAGCGGGAAGGCGAACTCGTGGATGAGGTCGGCGCTGCCGGTGGCGGCGAACCGGTCGATGAGTCCGTCGGCGAGCTCCTGCACCCGTGGCGCGAACTCGGCCACGCGGCGCGGGGTGAAGGCCTTGCTGACCAGTCGGCGCAGCCGGGTGTGGTCCGGCGGGTCGATGTTCAGCAGGTGGGTCATCAGTTCGGCCTTGCGCTCCCCCGGGATGCCGGTCTTGCCCCTGGCGTGCGCGGGCTCGGCGTGGTGGGCCGGGTTCTTGGACAGCCGCGGGTCGGCGAGGGCCTGCCTGGCGTCGGCGTACCGGGTGACCAGCCAGGCCTCCACACCGCTGGGCAGCCGCGTCCGGTGCACGGGGGCGTGCTCGCGCAGCCACGCGTACGCGGGGTAGGGGTCGCTCGCGAACTCCCAGGTGAACAGCTCGGGGACGGGACCCCCGGCGCCGGGGCGGGGCGGATGGCCGGTCACCCCTCGACCTCCCTGATCGCGTCCCGGTAGGCGCGGGCCGCCGCTCTCAGGGCCGCCTCCGGGTCCGTGCCCTCGGCCTCGGCGCGTGCGGCGAGGGACAGGAGTTCGTAGCCGATCCCCTCGCCGGAGGGGAGCGGGACGGTGAGGCCCGCCGTACGGACCCGGGAGGCGAGCTTGGCGGCGAGGGCGAGGCCGGGCTGGCCGAGCGGGACGCCCTCGGTGACCGAGGTGCGCTGCTTCTCGGCGGCCTTGGTGCGCAGCCAGTGCTCCCTGACCTCCTCGGGGGTGGTCGCCGTCTCGTCGCCGAAGACGTGCGGGTGGCGGTGGATCAGTTTGGTGACGATGGTGCCGGCCACGTCGTCGACGGAGAACGGTGCGTCGGGGTCCTCCTCGGCGATGCGGGCGTGGAAGACGACCTGGAGGAGTACGTCGCCCAGCTCCTCGCGGAGTTCGTCGCGGTCGCCGTCCTCGATCGCCTCGACGAGCTCGTACGCCTCCTCGATGGCGTACTTGGCCAGCCCCTCGTGGGTGCGCCGGGACGACCAGGGGCATTCGACGCGGATGCGGTCCATGACCTGGACGAGGTCGAGGAGGCGGGCGCCCGGGAGGTCGTAGGAGGCGGGGAGCAGCTCAAGGTCCGGCATCCGCAGACGGCCGGAGCCGGCGAGGCGGGCCAGTCCGTCGGTGAGCGCGGGCTCGCCCTCGCCGGTCGCCACGACCACCACCGTGCGGCCGCCGGCGCAGGCCGCGACCAGTTCCTCGGCGGTCGGGGCCCCCTCGTCGACCCGTAGGCCCGCCTCGCGCAGGTACGGCAGCTGCGGGTGCGCCGCGTCGGCGCACAGCACGCGGTCGGCGGCGCGCAGGGCCTGCCAGGCGGGCCAGGACAGCAGACCGGGGGCCACACGGTGGCTCGTGGTGAGCAGGACGATGCGGCCGGGGTCGGGGGTGGCGTCGGAGCTGTGTGCGTTCACGATCAGAAACGTAACGCACGCGGCGGACGGCACCCCGAGTCGTCCACAGGGGCCGTCCGCCGTCCACAGGGCGGTTCCCGGGGCCCGTCCGCCGGCGGGCGGGCCCTCGCGGGAGCGTTACGCCGTCTGCTGGGTGCGCTGCGCCGTGATTTCCCGCAGCCACGGCGTCTTCGTGTCGACGCGGCTGCTCTTCTGGACGTCCCAGTCGCCGTAGCGGGGATTGAGGTCGACGTCCAGCTCGGCCGAGGCCTTGGACAGGGCCTGCCAGAACTCGGGACGGCTGGTGTCGGTGCCGAGGCTCTCGGCGAGCTTCTGGGCCTCCAGCTGGAGGCGGAGGTTCTCGTCGAGGCGCTCCGGGGGGACGCCGTACTGCTGCAGCCAGACCGTCTCCAGCTCCTTGGCGCCGCCGGCCTGCTCCTCCAGTCCGCCGCGCATCTCCTGCACCTCCCTGCGGCTGACGGTCACCCCCGCCTCCTGGGCGGCGCGGTGCAGGACCCGGTCGAGGACCATGCTGTGCAGGGTGTCGCGGGTGAGGGTGCCGGTGCGGGCGAGGACCTGCTGGTACTGGGTGTCGTCCGGGACGGCGGCCCGCTGTGCCTCGCGCACCTCGTCGACGCGGTTCTCCAGCTGGGCGACGGTGATCCGCTGGTCGCCGACGACGGCCGCCGATCCCGGATGCGCGTCGTTGCCGCAGGCGGTGAGCAGGGGCGCCGCGGCGGCGATCGCGGCGGTGAGCAGGAGCGCGGTGCGACGGCGGCGGTGCAAGGAAGCCTCCCGTTGGAGAGTGCAATAGACAGGTGCGGCGCCCGGCGCCGCCACCAGGGGTGGTGGTCGGGCGACGGGCGGGCGCACAGAGTCTCGCGATGATCGATGGTAGGCAGTGGCCCGGCTCTGGCCAACCCATTCGACCAACGATTCACCGGGACTTCGGGCACCGCCGCGCCGTCCGCGCGGTCGTCCGGGCCGAGGGCGCGGTCGTCAGCCGCGTACCTGGCCGAGCCACTGGAGGGTGCGCCGGACCTCGGCCGCCACCGGATGGCCGGGGCCGTGGCGGCGCTCCACGTCGTGCAGGAGCCGGGCCAGGGTCTCGTGGGCGGCGGCGCGGTCGCCGACGGCGAGCAGCAGGTGGCCGATGCGGCGGCGGACGTCGTGGGCGAGGTCGGGGTCGCCCGCGACGTACTGGTTCTCGTAGTACGGCAGCAGGGCGCGGTACTCGGCGAGGGCGGCGGCGGGTTCGCCGAGCTGCTCCAGGCACTGGGCGGCGTCGTAGCGGTGGCGCAGGGACTGCGGGTCGGCCTGGCCCGCCTCGGCGGCGCGCTCGTCGGCGAGGCGGCGCAGCTCGGGCAGGGCGCGCCGGTACTGGCCGTCGTCCATGAGGGTGGCCGCGTACTGCCTGCGGAGGGTGCGGACGACCGGGGAGCGTTCGCCGTGCTGTTCGGCGGCGGCGGGCAGGATCGCGCCGAGGACGTCGACGGCCTGGGTGATGCGGCCCTCGCCGAGCAGGCGCTTGACGTCGTCGACGGCTCGGG
Organism: Streptomyces ambofaciens ATCC 23877; assembly: GCF_001267885.1. Classification (NCBI taxonomy): domain Bacteria; kingdom Bacillati; phylum Actinomycetota; class Actinomycetes; order Kitasatosporales; family Streptomycetaceae; genus Streptomyces; species Streptomyces ambofaciens. The sequence continues at coordinate 3,350,164 of NZ_CP012382.1, forward strand.
CGACGTCCGGCTTCTCGGCCTCGGCCACGGGCGGGACGGGGGCAGGCTGCGGCGCGGGGGTCAGGGCCCGGTCCGGCCAGGGGGCGTGCGGGCGCACGAAGGGGCGGGTGGGGTCGAGGGGGCCGCCGGTGGGCACGCCACGCGCGGGCAGCAGCAGCGCCAGGTGCTCGTAGACCTCCTGGGCGGAGGCGGGGCGGTGTTGCGGGTCCTTGGCGAGCAGGCGCAGGACCAGGGCTTCGAGCGCCTCGGGGACCTCGGGGCGGATGTGGCGTACGGGCTGCGGCGGCTCGTACAGGTGCCGGTGGAGCACGCCGAGGGCCGTGGAGCCGGAGAACGGGACGTCTCCGCTGAGCAGTTCGTGCAGGAGTACGCCGAGTGCGTAGAGGTCGGTGTAGGGGCCGACGGCGCCGCCCATCGCCTGCTCGGGCGCCATGTAGGCGGGCGAGCCTATGGGGGTGCCGGTGTGGGTGAGACGGGTGGTGTCGGCGTCCATCACGGAGGCGACGCCGAGGTCGAGGACGGTGACGGTGCCGTCCTGCTTCACCATCACGTTGCGGGGCTTGAGGTCGCGGTGGACGATCGGCACGGCGTGCACGGCGCTCAGTACGGCGCACAGCTGCGCGGCCACGGCGACCGCCCACTGCCACGGGTAGGGGTCGCGCTCGGCGAGGTGGTCGGAGAGGTCGGCGCCGTCGACGTACTGCATGACGAGGAAGAGCTCCTCGCCCTCGCTGCCCGCGTCGTGCACGGTGACGAGGCCGGGGTGGTCGACCTGGGCGGTCACCCGGCACTCGCGGACGAACCGGCGGCGCAGTTCGTCGGCCTCCTGGCCGGCCACCTTGTCGGGGCGCAGCAGCTTCACCGCCACGCGCCGGTCCAGCCGCCGGTCGTAGGCCGTCCAGACCTGTCCCATGCCGCCTTGTCCGATGAGCGCGGACAGTTCGTACCGGTCGGCGACGACGCGTCCCGCCGTCACGGTCACCTGGCGTCCCCGGGGCCGCCGTTGCCGCCATGCCCGCCGCTGCCGCCGCTGTCGTGCTTGCGGAGGTAGTCGCTGAGCTCGTCGAGTTCGGCGCGGACCTGATCGATGCGGGCGGGCTGGGGGGTGCGCGGGGGTGCGGGGGGCGGGGTGGGCGTCTGCTGGGGCTGCGGGGCCTGGTACGGGAGCGGGGCCTGCTGCGGGGACGGGTGCGGGGGCGCGGCGGTGTAGGGGTACGCGGGCTGCGGGTGTCCGTATCCGGTGACCGGGGGTCCGGGTGGCGGGTAGCCGGTGTGGAGGGGCGCCTGGTGGTGCCGGATGTCCGCGTACAGGAAGTAGCCGGCGCAGACACAGGCGTTGAGCAGCAGGATGATCATGCCCGCGGTGCCGTTCGGCGTGCTGAAGTCGTCCGTGTCGTCGGTGGCGAGGAAGCCGAAGCCGACCACCAGGACGGCGGCCGTTGCCGCGAAGACCCACCAGTCGCGCGGTCTGCGGGACACGATGGCCGCGTAGAGGGTCGATATCCAGGCGAGGAACCCGAGGCTCAGCAGGGGGAGCGCCACGAAGAAGACACGCAGCAGGACCAGCACCGCGGTGTGGGGGCGGCGCGGCGGCGGTGGCGGCACAAAGCCCTGGCCGTGCATGACTTCTCCTGAAGACCTGATGAGGCGGACACACCGGAAGGACCCGTGTGGGGTCGAGCGTATAGGCCGACACGGACCAGCGGTCCCGGGTTGTACCGAACCGTTGTCGTGCTGGTCACTTCCCGTGTCCGGCCCGCCCGCCGGGCCGTCGGACGCGCCGTCGGACGGGCCGTCGGACGGGAGCCGGGGCGGTCGTCGAGGGCGCGTCCGGGCCGGGGCCCGGCGGCGTCACGACGCGTCCGGCGCGTCGAGCGGCTGAGCCGTACGGCGGCCCGCCGCGACCCGCTCCCGCCGGGTACGGGTCACAGGGGATGCCGCATCCAGACGTTCGGCTCGACGTACACCGCGTACCCGCGCTCCGGTTCACAGCGCACCGGCACCAGGGCGCCGGGGACCTCCACGTCCCCGGCGGTGTCGAAGGGCAGTCCCGTCCAGCTCCGCCACTGCTCCAGCGAACCGGAGACGGTCATGGAGGCCGGGGCCACGGAGTCGAGGGTGGCGCCGGCCCGGGCGTGGACGCGCAGCCAGGGGTCGTGGGGCAGGCCGTCGGGACGCAGGCGGCGGGCGTACTCCTCGATGGGGGCGTGCGGTTCGAGGTGCTTGGCGCTGGGGCGGACGGGCGCGACGACCTCGCGGAAGCCGCGGGCGCGGGCGTTGTCCCGCAGGGCGGCGAGCATCCGGCCGGACAGACCGAGCCCTTGCGCGTGCGGGGCGACGGTGACGGAGATGGCGCTGACGGTGTCGGTGGGGTCGCCGCGGCGCAGGTCGCCGAAGGCCCAGACGAGCACCTCGCCCCAGCCCCGGGCGGGCAGGGTGCCGCGCCCTTCGCGGTGCAGCGCGAACGGCACGCTGTGGCCGTGGGCGACGACCTCGCCGTGCTCGTCCTCGGCGAACTGCACGTACTCGGGCAGCTCGACGGCGATGCGCGGGTAGTGGGCGTTGCCCGAGAGGTCCTCCACGGCGAAGGCGGGCCAGCTGTCGGGCATTTCGCGGACCCGGTCCAGCATCTCCGGGCGCTCGGCGAGGCTCGATATCTTCAGCTCCATGCGGTCACCGTAGACAGGACGGCGGACGGCCCGGTAACGGATTTCGGGACGGCCGACGCCCGGAATCGTCGCTCACCGGCCCACCCGGTCCCGTGTCAGCCGCCGCACTGCCGCAGCATCGCCTGCCGGTCCGGTGCGGTCACCGGGAGTGCGTACTTGGCGGCGACCTGGGCGAAGCGGACCGCGTACGCGCACCGGACCGACTTGTTCGGCGGCAGCCAGGACGCCGGACCGGAGTCCCGCTTGGCGGAGTTGGCGCGGCCCTCGACGGGGAGGAGGTTGAGCGGGTCGTTGGCCAGTTGTTCGCGCTTGCTCTCCGCCCACCGCGAGGAACCCATCTGCCAGCTGTAGGACAGGGGCACGACGTGGTCGATCTGGACCTCGCTCGCCTCCTGCTTGCGCCACTCGATGGTGGTGCGGGTGTACGGGTCGTCCAGCGTCATGGCGACGACCACGCAGTCGGAGCCGGAGCGGAAGCGCAGGTCCTCGCCGTCGCGCCGCAGAAGGTCGTTGCGGGTGTCGCAGCCGTTCCTGGCCAGGGGCACCCCGTCCGCCGAGTCCATCCACGCGTAGCCGAACTCGTCACGGTCGTACCCCGTCCTGGGACCGCGCCCCTTGGTCCGCAGGCCGTCGATGAGGTCCCGGGCCGCCGCCTCCTGGGCGTCGCCCGTGACCGGGGCGAGGCCGGGGCCGGTTCCGTCCGGGTTGCGCAGGGGGCTGACGGCCTGCCCCGCGGCCGGTGCCTCGGCACCGCCGCCGGGTGGCGAGGACCCCTCACCGTCGAGGCCCTCGCAACCGGTGACCAGGGTCAGGGCGAGGACCGCGGCCGCGGCCCGTCCGGTACGGATCCTGCTGTGCCGCGTCATGCGTGCCCTCCCCTTGCCGTGCGCCGTACCACCGTAGCGAGGGAGAGGTCCAGACCATAGGGGGCCTTAGCGGTCCATAGTGGGCATATGAGACATATCTGCCGTACGGTCGACTGTGAGTCACGTCCCGGAAGGAGCTCTGCATGGGCATCCTCGACAAGATGAAGAGCATGGCCGGCAAGGACAAGGACAGGTCCAGGAAGATGTCCGACGCCGCCGAGCAACAGGTCAACCAGAGGACCGGTGGCAAGCACGCGAAGAAGGTCGACTCCGCGCAGCAGCAGGCCGAGGGCAAGCTCGGCTTCGGGCGCGAGCGGGGCGGCCCCGATCAGCGGTAGAGCACTCCCGCGCCGCGAACACACCGAAGCCGTCCACGGGCCTGTCCCCGTGGACGGCTTCGAGCGCGCGGGAACGGCTTCGAGCGCGCGGACGCCTCCGCGCACGTGAACGGCTCCACGCGCGGACGGCCGCCCCGCCCGCGGACGGGTGCCCGGCGGACGGACGGCTCATCCGCCCGCGGACGGTGCCCGGCGGACGGACGGCTCGTCCGGCGGCGGACGGTGTCCGGCGGGCGGGTGGTGTTCCGGCGGGTGGGCGGGCTCCGGCGGGTGACTACGACCCGAGGATCGAGGTCAGGAACTCCCCCACCCAGCCCAGCAGCTCACGCCCGACCAGCGGCTTGCCGCCCACCTTCGCGGTCTTCGGGCGCGGTACGAGGACCTGGTGGGCGCCCGCCTTGATGACACTCCCGGGGTAGAGCCGCTTGAGCCTCAGCTCCTGCGACTCGCGCAGCTCCACCGGCGCGAACCGGATGTTGTTGCCCTGGAGCACGATCTCACCGACGGCGCACGCCCGCGCGAGCATGCGCAGCCCCGCCACCAGGAGCAGGTTCTCCACCGGCTCCGGCAGCTTGCCGTAGCGGTCGACGAGTTCCTCGCGTACGGCCTTGACGTCCTCCTCGCTGTTGGCGGAGGCGATGGACCGGTACGCCTGGAGCCGCAGCCGCTCGCCGGGGGCGTAGTCGTGCGGGACGTGGGCGTCGACGGGCAGCTCGATCTTGACCTCGAGCGGCGGCTCCTCCTCGACCCCGCCCTCCAGGGAGGCGCGGTAGTCGGCGACGGCCTCGCCGACCATCCGCACGTACAGGTCGAAGCCGACGCCCGCGATGTGTCCGGACTGCTCGCCGCCGAGCAGGTTGCCGGCGCCTCGGATCTCCAGGTCCTTCATCGCCACGTACATGCCCGCGCCCATCTCGGTGTGCTGGGCGATGGTGGCGAGCCGCTCGTGCGCCGTCTCGGTCAGCGGCTTCTCCGGCGGGTAGAGGAAGTAGGCGTAGCCCCGCTCGCGTCCTCGGCCGACCCGGCCGCGCAGCTGGTGGAGCTGGCTGAGACCGAAGTTGTCGCCGCGCTCGACGATGAGGGTGTTGGCGTTGGAGATGTCGATGCCGGACTCGACGATGGTCGTGGAGACCAGCACGTCGAACTTCTTCTCCCAGAAGTCGACGACGACCTGCTCCAGCGCCTGCTCGGACATCTGGCCGTGGGCGGTGGCGATGCGTGCCTCGGGCACGATCTCGCGCAGCTTGGCCGCCGCGCGGTCGATGGACTCGACGCGGTTGTGGATGTAGAAGACCTGCCCCTCGCGCAGCAGCTCGCGGCGGATGGCGGCGCCGATCTGCCGGTGCTCGTAGGGACCGACGAAGGTCAGCACCGGGTGGCGCTCCTCCGGCGGGGTGGTGATCGTCGACATCTCGCGGATACCGGTGACCGCCATCTCCAGGGTGCGCGGGATGGGGGTGGCGGACATGGTGAGCACGTCGACGTTGGCGCGGAGCTTCTTCAGCTGCTCCTTGTGCTCGACGCCGAAGCGCTGCTCCTCGTCGACGATGACCAGGCCCAGGTCCTTGAACTTCGTCTCCGAGGAGAAGAGCCGGTGGGTGCCGATGACGAGGTCCACCGAGCCCTCGCGGAGCCCCTCCAGCGTCGCCTTCGCCTCGGTGTCGCTCTGGAAGCGGGACAGCGCCTTCACGTTCACCGGGAACTGCGCGTACCGCTCGCTGAACGTCCCGAAGTGCTGCTGCACCAGCAGGGTGGTGGGGACGAGCACGGCCACCTGCTTGCCGTCCTGGACGGCCTTGAAGGCGGCGCGGACCGCGATCTCGGTCTTGCCGTAGCCGACGTCGCCGCAGATCAGGCGGTCCATGGGGACGGTCTTCTCCATGTCCTCCTTGACCTCGGCGATGGTGGTGAGCTGGTCCGGGGTCTCCGCGTACGGGAAGGCGTCCTCCAGCTCGCGCTGCCAGGGGGTGTCCGCGCCGAAGGCGTGCCCCGGTGCCGCCATGCGGGCGCTGTAGAGCTTGATCAGGTCGGCGGCGATCTCCTTGACCGCCTTCTTCGCGCGGGCCTTGGTCTTGGTCCAGTCGGCGCCGCCCAGACGGTGCAGGGTGGGCGCCTCGCCGCCGACGTACTTGGTGATCTGCTCCAGCTGGTCGGTGGGGATGTACAGCCGGTCGCCGGGCTGGCCGCGCTTGGCGGGGGCGTACTCCACCACCAGGTACTCGCGGGTGGCGCCCTGCACGGTGCGCTGCACCATCTCGATGTAGCGGCCCACGCCGTGCTGCTCGTGGACGATGTGGTCGCCCGTCTCCAGGGTGAGCGGGTCGATGGTCTTGCGCCGCCGGGCCGGCATCCGGGCGCCCTCGCGGCCCGCGGCCTTCTGGCCGGTCAGGTCGGTCTCGGTGAGCACGGCGAGCTTGAGCGCGCGGTCGACGAAGCCGTGGTCGACCGAGCCGCAGGAGACGTGCACGACCGAGGGGCTGAGGGTCCCGAGGTCGTTGTCGAGGCGGGCCGCGATGCCCTCGCCGCCGAGGACCTCGACGGTGCGGGCGGCCGGGCCGTGGCCCTCGGTGAGGTAGACCACGCGCCAGCCGTCGGCGACCCAGCCCTTGGTGTCGGCCAGCGCCTTCGCGGTGTCCCCGCGGTAGGTCTCGGGGGCGTGCATGCCGAGCTTGAGGGTGTCGGCGTCCTCCAGCGCGTCGTCGGCGGCGAAGGGCGAGACCGACCACCACATCATGTCCAGCTCGCGGGCCCGCTCCCGGACGTCCGCGAGGGACCACAGCGAGGCCGCGTCCACGTCGATCGGCGCCTCGCCCCCGCCCGCGGTGGCCGCCCAGGAGGCCTGGAGGAACTCCTGGCTCGTGGCCACCAGGTCGGTGGCCCGCGTGCGCACCCGCTCGGGGTCGCAGACCACGGCCATCGCGCCCTTGGGCAGCACGTCGAGCAGCAGTTCCATGTCGTCGACGAGGACCGGGGCCAGGGACTCCATGCCCTCGACCGCGATGCCCTCGGCGATCTTGCCGAGCAGTTCGCCCAGCTCGGGGTGGTCCTCGGCGAGGACGCGGGCGCGCTCGCGCACGTCGTCCGTGAGCAGCAGCTCGCGGCAGGGCGGGGCCCACAGGCCGTGCTCGGCGACCTCGAGGGAGCGCTGGTCGGCGACCTTGAAGTAGCGGATCTCCTCGACGTCGTCGCCCCAGAACTCCACGCGCAGGGGGTGTTCCTCGGTGGGCGGGAAGACGTCGAGGATGCCGCCGCGCACGGCGAACTCGCCGCGCTTCTCCACCAGCTCCACGCGCGCGTACGCGGCGGCGGCCAGAGCCTGGACGATCTCCTCCAGATCGGCGCCCTGTCCCTGGCGCAGCGCCACCGGCTCCAGGTCGCCGAGGCCCTTGACCTGCGGCTGGAGCACGGAGCGCACGGGCGCGACGACGACCGAGACCGGCCCGGTCTCGGGGTCGTCGGCGCGGGGGTGGACCAGGCGCCGCAGGACGGCCAGGCGGCGGCCGACGGTGTCGCTGCGAGGGCTGAGGCGCTCGTGCGGGAGTGTCTCCCACGAGGGGTACTCCACGACCCCCTCCGGGGGCAGCAGGGAGCGCAGGGCCGCCGCCAGGTCCTCCGCCTCGCGTCCCGTCGCCGTCACCGCCAGCACGGGGCGGCTCGTCTCGCGGGCCAGCGCGGCGACCGAGAAGGCGCGGGCGGCGGGCGGGCCGACCAGGTCGACGTGCATGCGGTTGCCGTCTGCGGCGGCCGAGATCGCTTCCGCGAGGGCGGTGTCCTTGACGACGGCGTCGAGCAGACCGTGCAGGCTCATGGAGGGGGCGCTTCCGTCCTGGGGTGTAGTCCGTGGTGTCCGGGGTGCCCGGTGCGTTCCGGCTGTTCCGGCTGTTCCGGGCTGTGCGGGCTGTTCCGGGTGGTGTCGTGGTGTCCGGGGGATCCGTCTGAAGATGTGCAACGCGAGTAACCCGGCGGGGTGAGGGCCGGGGGTCTCCAGCGTACGACGCCGGGCGGGTCGGCGCCGGAGGCTGTGGACGACGTCCGCCGCCGGGTCGTCCGGCGTGCGCGTCGCCCGCCCGGCCCCACGTCGCGTCGCCCGCCCGGCCCCACGTCGCGAAAGCGCCCGGCGCCGGAGTCCGTGAGGACTCCGGCGCCGGGCGCTCCCCCGCAACCCCCGTGTGCGGTGGTTCTCCGCGGCTACTCCGTCGCGATGGCGTTCAGGACGTTCATGCGGCCCGCGCGGAAGGCCGGGACGAGGGCCGCGAACAGGCCCACGAAGGCCGAGCCGATGAAGACGCCGATGATCGTCGGCCAGGGGATGTCGAGGACGTTCAGTCCCTCCAGGGCGAGGAGCTTCTGTGCCGTGGCGCCCCAGCCCATGCCCAGTCCCAGGCCCAGCAGGGCGCCGAAGAGGGCGATGACGACGGACTCCATGCGGATCATCCGGCGCAGCTGGCGGCGGGAGAGGCCGATCGCCCGCATGAGGCCGATCTCGCGGGTCCGTTCGACCACCGACAGGGCCAGCGTGTTCACCACGCCGAGGACGGCGACGATGATCGCGAGGGCGAGCAGGCCGTAGACCATGTTCAGCAGCTGACCGACCTGGTCCTTGAGCTCCTGCTTGTAGTCGGTCTGGTCGGCCACCTGGTACTGCGGGTAGGGGTCCAGCGACTTCTTCAGCGCCGCGTACGCCTGCTCGTCCTGGCCGTCCGCGGCCTTGGCGAACATGATCGTGTTCGGCGGGACGCTGTCGGCCGGCAGGTACTTCCGCATCGTGTCGATGCTGATGTACCGCGCGCCCTGGTCGATGGCCACGTCGTCGGACGTGATCGCGGCGACCTTCAGCTCGGCGGTCTCGCCGCCCTTGAAGGCGACGGAGATCGTGTCGCCGACGTGCACGTCGTGCTCGGTCGCGTAGTCCGAGCCGACCGACATGGCGTCGGCGCCGTAGGCGGCAGAGAGCTCGCCCTCGGTCGTCGCGCGGTTCACGTCCTCGGCGTACGTCGGGTCGGCGGCCGTGACGCCCTCGTCGTCCTTCTTGCCGTCGGGCGAGGTCAGGGTGGCGTCGAGCATCTTGTAGCGGGTGACGTGGTCCAGGCCGGGCGTCTCCTGCATCGCCTTCTCGGCCTGCGGCACGATCCGCTGGCTGCCCTGGACGATGAAGTCCGCGCCGACCGTCTTGTCCAGCTCGCTCGTGGCCGAGGCGACCATGGAGGAGCCGACCACCGAGAGGCAGGCCACCAGCGCGAGGCCGATCATCAGGGCGGCGCCCGTGGCGCCGGTGCGGCGCGGGTTGCGCAGGGCGTTGCGCTCGGCCAGGCGGCCCACCGGGCCGAAGGCCCGCAGCAGCACCGCGCTGATCGCCCGGACCACGATGCCGGCCAGCAGCGGCCCGACGACGACGAAGCCGATGAGGGACAGCACGATCCCGGCGCCGAGCATCAGCGCGCCCTCGCTCGCCTCGTCGGCGGCGGCGGCCGTGAACAGGGCCGCGGCACCGGAGCCGGTGAGGACCAGGCCGATCAGGCCGCGGATCCAGCCGGCCTTGCCGTCGGCAGGTGTGCCGGCGTCGCGCAGGGCGGCCATCGGGGAGATCTTGCCGGCGCGGCGGGCGGGCAGGTAGGCGGCCAGGACGGTGACGACGATGCCGAGGACCAGTCCGACCACGGGGGTGGCCGTCTTGACGGTCAGGTCGTCGGTGGACAGGTTCATGCCCGCCGTGGACATCAGCTTCATCAGGCCGACGGCGATCCCGACACCGGCCGCGACGCCGAGGATCGAGCCGACGATGCCGAGGAGCAGCGCCTCCACCAGCACCGAGCGGTTGACCTGGCTCCGGGAGGAGCCGACGGCCCGCATGAGGCCGATCTCGCGGGTGCGCTGGGCGACCAGCATGGAGAAGGTGTTGATGATCAGGAAGATGCCGACCAGGAACGCGATCCCGGCGAAGCCGAGCATCGCGTACTTGATGACGTTCATGAACTCGCCGAGTTCCTTGCGGTTCTCGTCGGAGTTCTCCTTCGCCGTCTGCACCTTGTAGGTGCCGTCCGTGGCCCCGGCCACGTTCCGCTTGAGCTCCGCGTCGGAGACGCCGTCCGCGGCGGTGACGTTGAACTGGGTGAACCGGCCGGTGGCACCGAGCAGTTCACGCTGGGCGGTGGGCGTGTCGAAGTAGATGACGGCGGCGCCGGGGTTGGTCACCGTGAAGGAGGCGACGCCGACGATCCTCGCCTTGAAGTCACCGGTCTGCGCGATGGTGCGCAGTTCGTCGCCGAGCGCCAGGTCGTGCTTGTCGGCGGTGTCGGCGTCGACCATCACCTCGGTCGGCCCGCGGGGGGCGTGCCCGGAGGTGATCTCCATGGACCGCAGGTCGTTCCTGGTCCAGTTGCCGGCGATGGTCGGGGCTCCGCTGGTGGCGCCCACGTTGTCGTTGTCGGCGTCGACGACGGTCACGTTCATGGAGGCGACCGCGCCCTCGGCGGACTTGACGCCCTCGGCCTGGCGGACCCGCTCCAGGGCGGACGCCGGCAGCGCGTCGGGCACCCCGTTCTGCGGGGTCTCCTCGCTCTTGGCGTCCTTCGGCATGACCGTCACGTCCGACGACGTGACCGCGAAGAGCTTGTCGAAGGTGGTGTTCATGGTGTCCGTGAACACCAGGGTGCCGCACACGAACGCCACCGACAGCAGCACGGCCACCGCGGAGAGCGCCATACGGCCCTTGTGCGCGAAGAAGTTGCGCATCGAGGTCTTGACGACGGTCATGACGTGCGCCCCCGGGCGTCGAAGTCCTTCATGCGGTCGAGGACGGTCTCCGCGGTCGGCTTGTACATCTCGTCCACGATGCGGCCGTCGGCGAGGTACAGGACCCGGTCCGCGTAACTGGCGGCCACCGGGTCGTGGGTGACCATCACGATGGTCTGCCCCAGTTCGCTGACCGACCGGCGCAGGAAGCCCAGCACCTCCGCGCCGGCCCGCGAGTCGAGGTTTCCGGTCGGTTCGTCGCCGAAGATGATCTCGGGCCGCGCGGCCAGGGCCCGTGCCACCGCGACGCGTTGCTGCTGGCCGCCGGAGAGCTGGTTCGGCCGGTGCTTCAGCCGCCCGGCGAGTCCCACGGTCTCGACGACCCGGTCCAGCCACGCGCGGTCGTACTTGCGGCCGGCGATGTCCATGGGCAGCGTGATGTTCTCGATCGCGTTCAGCGTCGGGAGCAGGTTGAAGGCCTGGAAGATGAAGCCGATCCGGTCCCGGCGCAGCTGTGTGAGCTTCTTGTCCTTCAGGCCGGTGATCTCGGTCTCGTCCAGGTAGATCTTCCCGCCGCTGACGGTGTCCAGGCCGGCCAGGCAGTGCATCAGCGTCGACTTGCCGGACCCCGACGGGCCCATGATCGCGGTGAACTGGCCGCGGGCGATGTCCACGTCCACGTGGTCGAGGGCGACGACCCGGGTCTCGCCCGACCCGTAGGCCTTCACGACCTGGCGCGCTCGCGCGGCAACGGCCGTACGCCCTCCAGTGTCCCCGTGCCTGGGAATGGTTACGGCCGATGTCATGTCAGGTCTCCTATGTCGGTCATCGCCCGGGCCGCCGATGCCGGCGGTGGACGGTGAGCGGTACCGCTCTGCGTGTCGCTGGACGAGCGCTCGGGCGTGCTGCCCGGACGCTCGGACGTGGTGCCGAACGTGGTGCGTGAAGGTGGTGCGTGAGCGTGTCGCTGCTACGTCGAAGAGTCTGGCCGGAACCAGGGGTCGGGCGCGCTGAGGTACAGCGCACTCTTCTGCTGGGGAAAACCCCACCCCCGTGGGTCCGGTTGCCGCCCCCCAGCGGCGTAAAGCCAGACTAAGGACGCCACCGGGCCGTCTCGTCCTCCGTCGGTACGACCCCTCCCCGACCCCTGGTACGGAGGTACCCCTAGGGGCAGTCCACCCTTCGGTGGAGGGAGCCTCGGGGCCGGCCTCCACCCTTGGTCGCATCGAGCGTCCACCCTCCCGCCGCGTCAGGATCAAGTGGCAAGCTGATCCCGGCAGATGGATGCAGGGGGAACGCAAGGAAGGGGCACCCGGGTGGACGGCGTGGACGGCGTGGAGAGCACCAGGCCGGCGACACACGGGGCCGAGCGGGGCGCGGGCCCGGACCGGCGCGGCCCCGTCGTCGCCGCCCTGATGCTCGCGATGGCACTGGCGGCGCTCGACGCCACGATCGTCTCGACCGCCGTCCCGCAGATCGTGGGCGACCTCGGCGGCTTCTCCCTCTTCTCCTGGCTCTTCTCCGGTTACCTGCTGGCCGTCACCGTCACGCTGCCCGTCTACGGCAAGCTCTCCGACACCTTCGGCCGCAAGCCGGTCCTGGTGGCGGGGGCGGCGCTCTTCCTCCTCGGCTCCCTGCTGTGCGCGCTCGCCTGGAACATGGGCGCGCTGATCGCGTTCCGGGTCCTGCAAGGGCTGGGCGGCGGCGCCCTCCAGGGCACCGTGCAGACCCTCGCCGCCGACCTGTACCCGCTCGAGGAACGGCCGAAGATCCAGGCCAGGCTGTCCTCGGTGTGGGCGGTGTCCGCGGTCGCGGGCCCCGGGCTGGGCGGCGTGCTGGTCGCGTACGCCGACTGGCGCTGGATCTTCCTCGTCAACCTGCCCGTCGGCGCGCTCGCCCTGTGGCTGATCGTCCGTCACCTGCACGAGCCGGCGCGGGAGGGGAACGGCACCCGCCCACGGGTCGACTGGGCGGGTGCGCTGGCCGTGTTCGCCTGCGGCGGCGTGCTGCTCGCCGCCCTGGTGCAGGGCGGGGTGGCGTGGCCGTGGCTGTCGGCGCCCTCGCTCGCCCTGTTCGCCACGGGCCTCGCCCTGCTGGCGGCCGTGGTGGTGATCGAACGCCGGGCGGCCGAGCCGATCATCCCCGGCTGGGTGTGGCGCCGCCGTACGATCGCCGCGGTGAACCTGGCGCTCGGCGCGCTGGGCGTGCTGATGGTGGCGCCGGCCGTGTTCCTGCCCACCTACGCCCAGTCGGTGCTGGGGCTGGCACCCGTCGCCGCCGGTTTCGTGCTCTCCGTGTGGACGCTGAGCTGGCCGGTGTCGGCGGCCCTGAGCCAGCACGTCTACCGCAGGATCGGCTTCCGGAACACGGCGATGCTCGGCATCGGCGCCGCGTCCGCGCTCCTGTTCGCCTTCCCCTTCCTGCCCTACCCCGGCGAGGCCTGGCAGCCGGCCCTGCTGATGCTGCTGCTCGGCGCCGCGCTCGGCCTGTTCCAGCTGCCGCTCATCGTGGGGGTGCAGTCCACGGTCGGCTGGGCGGAGCGGGGTACCGCCACCGCGTCCATCCTCTTCTGCCGCCAGACCGGGCAGACGCTCGGCGCGGCGGCCTTCGGCGCGATCGCCAACGGGGTGCTGGCGGCGCGGCTGGGCGGGACGGGCGGCGGCCTCGAGGTCGGCCACCTCGAGGCCGGCGGTCTCGACTCGGTGACGAGGGAGCTGGGCGCGGGCGCCGCCGACGAGCCCGTGCGGCGGGCGATCGCCGACGCCGTGCACGCGGTGTACCTGGGCGCGGCGGGCGCGGCGGCGCTGGCCTTCCTGGTGCTGCTCGTGGTGGCGCCGCGCCGGTTCCCGGTGCTCAAGGACTGAAGGCCCGCGGGTCGCCGGCCCTCGGAAAAGCGCAGGTTAACGCGGGTAACACCGCTGGACCGGTCCGGCGGGGCATACCGACCGACCAGTTGGGCCAAAACGCAGCGCTCCACGTGACCGGCGAGTAACGTGCGTGGCCCGCCGCCCCCCACCTCCCTGCGGTCCGCCGCACCGGACCCGAGCCGCGCAAGGAGCACCGGGATGTCCTACGACCCGTCCCCGTCGTACCCGCACCGGCCCCCACCGCCGTCGCAGCAGCGCCCGCCGTACCCACCCCCGCTCCACGCCCCCGCCCCCTCCCCCCACGGCGCCCTCCCCTGGCAGCCCGCGGAGGCACCCCCCTACCCGCCCGCCGCCCCCGCCCCCACCCACCGGCGGGCGCCGCGCCGAGCCGCCCTCGGGCACCACAGTGACCTGCGGGTCCTGCGCAGCGCCTACCGGTGGCAGCGCCGCACCGCCACACTCACCGCGCTCGGCTACTTCACCCTGTTCCTGCTCCTGTCCGCCTACGCACCCGGTTTCATGACCGGGTCCCTCGTCGGCACCGTCCCCACCGGCCTGCTGCTCGCCCTGGTCCAACTGCCCGTCACCTGGCTGGCGATAGCGCTGTACGAGCACACCGCCCGCCGGCGGGTCGACCCGCTCGCGGACCGCATCCGCAAGGAGGCCGCGCTGGACGCCCGCCGGAGGGCGGCACGATGACGGAGTTCAGCGGCAACGCCCAGACCATGTCCCTGGTCGGCTTCACCACCGTCGCCACCATCACGCTGCTGCTGTGCGTGATGACCGGCCCCGACCGGGACGACCTCGACGAGTTCTACACCGGCTACGGCTCGCTGTCCCCGATGCGCAACGGCCTGGCGATCGCCGGCGACTACATCTCGGCCGCGACCGTGCTCGGCACCGGCGGCGTCATCGCCCTCTTCGGCCAGGACGGCGTCGTCCTGGCGCTCAGCACCGCCCTGTCGCTGATGCTGCTGATGTTCCTGCTGGCCGAGCCCCTGCGCAACGCGGGCCGCTTCACCATGGGCGACGCGCTCGCCCGGCGGATGCCCGGACGCGGCGTCCGCGTCGTCGCCTGCGCGGTGACCGTCGCGGCGCTGCTGCCGCTGATGCTGGTGCAGCTCGCGGGCGCCGGCCAGCTGCTCGCCTTCGTCCTCGGCTTCTCCGGCGAGTCGCTGGAGACCGGCTGCATCATCGGCCTGGGCGTGCTGATGATCAGCTACGCCGCGATCGGTGGGATGAAGGGCACCGCCCTCATCCAGATCCTCAAGATCGTGATGCTGCTCGGCTCGGGCGCCGTGGTCGCCGTGCTGATCCTGAGCCGCTTCGACTGGGACCCGGGTGCCCTGTTCGACGCGGCGGCGGACCGCAGCGGTGCGGGAGAGGCGTTCCTGCACTCCGGCCTCCAGTTCGCGGGCGGGCCGCATCCCGAGGCCGACATGATCACCTCGCACCTGACCGTCGTCCTCGGCGGCGCCTGCCTCCCCCACGTCACCATGCGCATGTACACCGCGTCCTCGGCCCGTCAGGTGCGCCGCTCGATGTCCTGGGCGGTGTCGGCCGTGGCGCTGTTCGTCCTGGTCATCACGGTCGTCGGCTTCGGCGCGGCGGCCCTGGTGGGCCGGGAGGCCGTCGCGGGCAGCGACCCGCAGGGCAACACCGCCTACCTGCTGGGCTCCCAGGCGGCGTTCGGCGCTCAGGTGTCCACGGCGGAGACGTTCCTGTTCACGACGGTCACCACGGCCGTCTTCCTCACCCTGCTCGCCTCCGTCGGCGGGATGATCCTGGCCTGCGCCAACTCCCTGGCCCACGACGTGTTCGCCGCCCGCGTGCAGGAACTGTCACCACGCCGCGAGATGGCCCTCGCCCGCGTCTCGGCCCTGGCCGTGGGCATCCCCGCGATCGTCCTCGCGACCCTCGTCCAGCACCGCAGCCTCCAGCCCCTGGTCACCCTGTCCTTCTGCCTGGGCGCCTCGGCCCTCGCCCCCGCCCTCGTCTACGGCCTCTTCTGGCGCCGCTACACCCGCGCCGGACTGCTCAGCACGCTGATCGGCGGCTCGCTGGCCGTCCTGCTGCTGATGCCGGGCACCAACCTGGTCTCCGGCTCGCCCGTCTCCGCCTTCCCCGACGCCGACTTCAACTGGTTCCCGTTCACCACGACGGGCCTGGTCACCATCCCCCTGGGCTTCGCCTTCGGCTGGCTGGGGACGGTGCTGTCGGGCCGGCGCGAGGCGGAGGAGCAACGCCGCGCCTACGAGGCCGTGGAGGGCTCGATCCTGGCGGGGGCGGTCCGCCGGGGCGAGTGACGACGAGGGCTCCCCGGCCGCGGCCCGGGAGCCCCGGCACGTCACTCCACCGCCCGTCCCGTCAGCGAACTGAGGTTGCTGCGCACGGAGGCCATGTGGGCCTGGAGTTCGTCCCAGCGCTCTCCGTGCTCGCGCAGCACCCGCTCCGTCTCGCGGGCGATCCGCTCCTGCCGCACCCGGGCCTCGGCGACCACCTCGGCCGCCCGGGCCCGGGCCTCCTCCTGCCGCCGCCCGGCGGCCTCCTCGGCGGCGGCCAGGGCCCGCCGCGCCTCGTCCACTCCCTGCTCGGCGCGGGCCACCAGCTCCGCGTGGCGGGCGTCCAGGGCCCGCACCCGCTCGTCGTGCTCGCGCTCGGCCGCGGCGCGCCGCCCGGCGTGCTCCCTGTGCTGCTCGGCCAGCATCCCGGTGGTCCGCTTGCGCATCTCCCGCAGCGCCGCCAGCGCCTCCGCCCGCCCGGACTTCACCTCGCGCCGCGCCTCGATCCGCGCCTCGTCGGCCTCCGCACGCGCCGCGAGCAGCCGCTGCCGGGCCCGCTCGTCGGCCTCGGCGCGTACGGCGTCGGCGTGCGTCCGCGCCGCCTCGCGCAGGCCGTCCGCGTGCGCCCGCGCCTCCTCCGTCAGGCGCTGAGCCGCACACCGGGCGCCCTCCCGTACGGCCTCGGCCTCCTCCTGACCGAGCAGGAACAGGCGCCGGGCCCGCTCACCGAGTGCCGCGTAGTCCTGCGAGGTGAGCTGTGCGGCCGCTTCCCGCAGCTGTGCCAGCTCCTCCCCCATCTCGCGGGCCAGCACGGTCAGCCGGGCGGCCCGCTCCCAGGCCGCGTCCCGCTCCTCGGAGAGCGCCGCGGCACACGCCTCCACCTGCTCGGGACGGTAACCGCGATCCCACCCGCGTACGGTCACGAAGTCGTGCGGAGACGCCGATGCGCTGCTCATGCTCATCACCCCTGCGGTGAACCTGCCGCACTGAATGGACTCGACCGACTTTATGGAGCGGGCGTAATCCAACATAAGGCGACACACCGCACGGAAACGGGTGGGGCCCGGCCGCCCCTCAGGACGACCGGGCCCCACCCGTCGGACACCTCAGCGGTGACGGCCCGTCACAGCAGCCCGTCCCACATCTGCTCCAGCAGCACCGACCACCAGCTCTCCGGCGAGCCGAGCGCCGCCGGGTCCAGCGCGGCCAGCTGAGCCTGGAAGTCCACGGTCCAGCGGCCCGCCTGCTCCTGGTTCAGGCCGAACCGCAGCCGCCACATGCGGCCCAGCAGGGCCAGGCTGCGCGCGAACTCCGGCAGCCCCGTGTTCACGAACTGCGGCGGCACGGGTGCGCCGCCCGGGCCGGCCTCCACCGGCACCGCCACGATGGCCGCCGTGCCGTACTGCACGCAGATGGCCCGGCCGAAGTCACTGCCCACGACGAGGTAGGAGCCCGCGTCCGAGGCCGGCTGCACCCCGCGCTCGGCCGCCAGCTCCGCCAGCGTCGGCACCGGGCGGCCCGGCTGGGCCTGGGCCCAGAAGAACGGGCCCATGTCCATCGGCAGACCCGCCGCCACCAGCGTGTGCGCCACGACCGGCGGCACGCCCTGGCGGGAGACCGCGGCCTGCTCGAACCGGAAGACGCCCGGGCCGAACGCGCCGCCCAGCTCCTGTCCGATGGCCTCCGGCGGAACCGGCGACGCCGGCTGCACGTGCGGCAGCGGGGCACGCACCGGCGCCGGCCGGGCCGGTCCGTCGGCGACCTGGTGCAGCTCTCCCTGGTGTTCCAGCAGTTGCTGCATGCCCTGCTGCCGGCTCGCGTGGTCCGTGCCGTACGGGGCGATGGAGGTGATCCGCGCCTGGGGCCACTGCTCGCGGATCATCCGTGCGCAGTACGCGCCCGGCAGCTCGCACGACTCCAGCTCCGTGTGCAGCTCCAGCACCTGGTCCGGCGGCACGTTCATGGCGCGCAGCTCGTGGAAGATCTGCCACTCCGGGTGCGGCGTGCCCGGCGCGGAACGCCGGATCAGCTGCTGCTCGGAGCCGTCCTGGGCGCGGTAGCGCAGCACGGCCTGGTAGCCCGGGCCGACGGTCGGCAGACCGACGGGCGGCTGCGGATAGCCGTACGCGGGCGGCTGCCCGGGCGGGCCGCCGGGCACCGGTCCGCCGGGCGGCGGCATGGCACCGGGCGGCGGCATGGCACCGGGGGGCGGCATGGCGCCGGGCGGCATGGGCTGTGCGGCGCCGGGGACACCCGGAGCGCCGGGCGCTCCCGGGACGCCAGGAGCACCCGGCGGCGGCGGAGGCGTGCCGGGGCCGCCCACCGGGGGCGCTGCCAGCACGGTCTGGGCGTGGTGCACGGCACCGCCCGGGCCACCGGAGGAACCCTGGCGGCCGGGCGCACCGGGAGCAGCGGGAGGCGGCGGCGTACCCGGGCCACCGGGAGCACCGGGAGCACCGGGAAACGGAGGCGTGCCCGGCCGGCCGGAAGCCCCGGGTGCACCCGGCGCACCCGGCGCACCGGGAGGTGCGGGCGGCGCCGGGGGTCCGGGCTGCTGGGGCGCGCCGCCACCCGTCCGGCCGGGGTCGGCCAGCATCGTGGCGGCGTGGTGCATCCCGCCCGGGGGCGTGCCGCCCGGAGCACTCGGCGGAGGCGGCGTGCCCGGGGGCATCCCGCCCGGGGGCGTCCCCCCGGGAACGCTCGGCGGAGGCGGCGTACCCGGCGCCCCCTGACCGGCGGGCGGCTGCGGCGCGTTCGGCGGAGGCGGCGTACCGGGGCCGCCGCCCGGGCCCTCGGGACCGAGCGACGACACCAGCTGCGTCGGCACGTAGCCGCCCGCGGGCGCTCCCGGCCCCGACGGCGGGGGCGTACTTCCGGGACGTGCGCCCGGCGCGCCGGGCGCACTCGGCGGAGGCGGGGTGGTGGAGCCGCCGCCACGGCGCGGCGGCGGGGTCGCCTTGCTGGTCGCGGCGTCGGCGATGTCCCCGGCGTCCGGGGGCAGCGGCCGGGCCGGCGTGGCGGACGCCCCCGCACCGGCCGTCGGCCGCGGTGCGGGCGGGGACGCGGGCGGCGGCGTGCCCGTTCCCGCGGGCGCGGCCGACGCGTTCGGGTCCTCGATCGCCGGGGCGACCGCCGTCGGCGGAAGCCCGCTGCCGCCCGACAGCAGCGCCGTCTTGGCCTCCGGCGTCGCCGAGGGCGGCGGCGCGTCGCGGTCCGCGCCGCTCAGCGGCGGCGCGAACACGGTCTCGGGCAGCGGTACGGAACGGTCCTCACCGGCGTCCGCGTTGGTGTCCGTCCCCGCCCAGGGCGTCGCCCCGGCCGGTGCGCCCGGCGCGCCGGACGCGCCCCCGCCCGTACCGGAACCACCGGAACCGGCGGCCGGCCACACCGCACCGCTCGACTGCGCGTCGGCCGAGGCCGCGGGGGCCGGCGGCGCGGCGGGGAACGCGGACGGCGCGGGCGTCGTCGGCACCCCGGCCTGCGTCTCGGGAAGCGCCCCGGGCCCCGGGTCGGTACGGACCCCGGCACCGGCGGTACCGGCGCCGGCCGCGACGCCGTCCTCCCGCCGCCGATCCGGAATGCCCAGCTTGTCCGCCGCCTCCTGCAACCACTCCGGTGGACTCAGCAGGAACGACGTCTGGTTGAGGTCCACCCGCGCCGCGGGCGCCGGCACCGGCTCTTCGGCCTCCTCGGGACGGCCGTACTCCTCCTCGTACCGGCGGATGACCTCGCCCACCGGCAGCCCGGGCCACAGCGTCGCCTCGCCGCTGTCCCGCGCGATCACCAGTCGCTGGGCACCCCCGTCCGAACGCGGCCCGTCCGGACGGTCCTCGGCCCACACCACGAACCCGAGGTCGAACTCCCGCACCCGCACCTCGCGGTGCTGGTACGACGGCAGCTCGCCGTTGACCCACTCCTCCGCGCGCTCCTGCGCCTGCGCGAACGTCACCATCGTCAGCTCACTCCCCTACCGAAGACGCGGAGGACACGGCGGACGCCGACGGCGCGGCGGCCGGCGACGCCACCGGCACCGCGCGCGCGAACCCGCCGTCCACCATCAGGTTCGCCACCGTCTCCAGCTCCGGCGGAGACCCCGCGAGCCGCGACAGGAACGCGTCGAAGTCCTCACCGCAGGGCCGCAGCAACCGCTCCACCCGCTCGGCGGGCGGCAACGCGGGGTCCACGTCCCGTACGTCGTCGTACGCGCAGAACCACACCGAACCGATCCGCTCGCCCTTCACCTTCACCGCGAGCAGACCGCCCTGGACGAACGCGACGCCCAGGTAGTCCTTGGTCAGATGGTCCCGCAGACACTTGTTGACGTAGACCAGGTCGTTGACCGCCGCCTCCTCACGCACCGTGAAGAACGGCTGGTCCACCAGCAGCCCCAGTTCCGCGTCGAGCGCCGTGCCCACCGGGGCGCAGCCACCCGCCGCCTTCAGGAACGACCGGTACGCGCCCGGCAGCCGGTACCCGAGGTCCTCCTCGACCTCCTGCACCTGCTGCTCCGACACCGCCACCCCCGACTTCGGCAGGCCGAAGTGCGCCGGACGCGTCTCCTGCAACGGGCGGGTGCCCCGCTTGGCCTGGTCCACGGCCGCCGTCGCGATCCCGCCGTGGTGCCGCAGCAGCGCCTTCACCTCGACCGGGACCAGCTCCATCCGCCGCGAACCGGCCACGTGGTGCCACGTCCAGCCGTGCGGCGTCGCCACCGCCGGCACCGTGTCCCACAGCTCGTGCCCCGACGCCGACAGCGCCGCGTTGGCCGACACGTAGTCCGTCAGCCGCAACTCGTCGACGCCGAACCCCTCCGGCGGGTCAGCGATCTCCGCGACCGCGCGGGCGTACGGCGAGAAGACGGGGTAACCGCCCTCGTCCACCCGTACCCCTCTCGGGTGACGGGCCGCCCGCACCGGATCCGGGAAATGCACGACCTGCCCGGCATAGGCCGCGTTCGGCGGCGCGGCTTGTTGCCCGAGCCGACCTGTCGTCATGGCGGTTGCCCCCTGCGGCGTCTGTCTGATCTGTCTGCACTGTCTGGTTCACCGCACGCGATCGCGGTGCCGACAGCCTATGCGGTACGGCAAGAGGGGTCACCGGCACCGGACCCGGTGCCCGACACGCCCACCTCCGCTTCCGTGACCAGCCGTCACCCTCCCGTGACACACCGCCCATACCCGGGCGTGTCACCACGCCCCAGCTTCCGCAGCAGCCACGGGATTTGGCACTCTGTGACCTCCGGGGGGATGCTCAGGAGGGGAAGACGATCATGAGTGCGACACAGACGGGGCCCGACACCGGGCGGTCCGGCGGCCCGCGCGGCGGCGATCCCCGCGTCGGCTGGAGCAGCACGGAGGGCCACCACGCACCGGTCCTCCAGCACCGCCGCGACGGCATTCTCCCCACCGTCGCCGCCGCCCTGTCGGTGCGCGGCACCACCCTCACCGGCACCGCCACCCGGGCCGACGCGCCGCCCGCTCTGCACCCTCTCGTGCAGGACTTCCTCGACACCCTCACCAGTGGCCAACGCGACCGTTACACCGGCCGCTGCGCCGAGACGATCCTCATCTCACGGCACCTGGCCACCGCCGACGCGGCCCGCAGCAAACGCGCCGCGCGCAAGCCCATGACCAACGGCGAGGCCCGCAAGGCGCTCAAGCACTCCAAGCTCACCACCCGCCGCATCCGCGAGGACGGCGACCCCCTGCACGGCAGCTTCGCCGCCCCGTGCCGCGCCTGCACGGCCCTCAGCGCCCACTTCGGCGTCCGCGTCGTCGACCCCACGACGCACGACGACTGACCCGCCGGCCACCACCGAGGACCGAGCCGCAGGGCCGCCAGCCGCCAGAGCCGACCGAGACGAACCAAGGGCAGATGCAAGCCGACCGCACCTCCACCACCCGCTTCCCCGTCCCCGTCGACGCCGCCCTGCGCGACGCCGGCTGGCTGCCCGGACGCTGGGACATCAAGCAGGCCGAGATCTGGGCCGACACCCTGCGCGAGCACACCTCGCCCGCGGGACACCGCCACACCGTCTTCCCCGCCGCCGTCGAGGCCTGGGCCGAGTTCGGCGGCCTCCACATCGCCCCCACGGGTCCCGGCCGCCAGATCGCCCCCGCCGTCCTGCACCTGGATCCGCTGCACGGCCTCCACATGGCCCGCACCCTCGGCGACCTCGGCCGCGCCCTCGACACCCGGACCTGCCCCCTCGGCATCGAGACCGACAGCCAGGCCCTCGTCGCCATCGACACCGAAGGCCGCGTCTACGCCCTCGACCACACCGGTGACTGGTACCTCGGCCCCGACATCGACCAGGCCCTCGCCACCCTGGTCGCCGGCACCCAGCCGACCCGCCTCACCACCGGCTGACCGGCCCCCTACCGGCCGGCCCGCCCCCACCGGCCGGCCCGCCCACCACGGGCCGGCCCGCCGCACCGCCGCCCGACCGGCCCTACGACGAGGCCGGGATCACCGCCGACACCCGAAAACCCCCCGCGTCCGTCGGGCCGGACACGAACACACCGCCCAGCGCGGCCACCCGCTCCTTCATCCCCACCAGCCCGTTGCCGCCCGACGGCAGCCGCGCCGACGAGGCGGAGGCCGGCTCCGGCGGCGGCTCGTTCTCCACCTGCATCGCGATCTCCGACACCCGGTGGGCCAGCCGCACGTACGTCTTCGCGCCGGCCGCGTGCTTGTGCACGTTCGTCAGCGCCTCCTGCACCACCCGGAAGGCCGTCGACTCCACCGCGGCCGGATAGGACCGCTCCTCCCCTTCCACCGACAGGTTCACGACCATCCCGGCCGCCTCCGACTGCCCGATCAGCTCGTCCAGCTCGGACAGGCACGGCCCGTCGGCGGGTGACTCGCCGTCCCCCGCGGCCCGCGAGGCCGCCGCCGCGGCGGCCGCCCCCACCGCAGCCAGCGGCACCGACGCCCGCTCCCCGCGCACGCCGTCCCCGCCGCTGCGCAGCACCCCGAGCATCTCCCGCAGCTCCGTCAGCGCCTGCCGCCCCATGTCCCCCACCAGCGCGGCGTTCTTCACCGCCTTCTCCGGGTCCTTCCGCGCCACGGCCTGCAGTGCGGCGGCATGCACCACCATCAGGCTCACGCGGTGCGCGACCACGTCGTGCATCTCCCGCGCGATCCGCGTCCGCTCCTCGTTGCGGGCCCACTGCGCGCGCTCCTCGGCCCGCTCCGCGAGCAGTTGCAGCTCCCGCTCCAGACTGTCCGCCCGCTCCCGCAGGCTCTCCATCAACCGGCGCCGCGCCCCCACGTACATGCCCAGGAGCAGCGGCGGAGCGGTCACGCCCAGGGACGTCCCGATCGACGCGAACGGGAAGAACCAGTCCCCGAAGTCGACGCCGTCCCGCGCCATGTCCTGCCGCAGGCGCACGAACGTCACGATCAGCGTGCCCAGGAACGACATCCCGGCCAGCGACCCGATGATCCGGCGCGGCAGCTCCGAGGCCGCCAGCGTGTACAGGCCGACGACGCCGAGCAGGAAGCCCATCTCGGCGGGCGTGATGGCGATCCCCACCAGCACGACCGCGATCGGCCACTTCCGCCGCGCCACCAGCACCGAGCCGGCCAGCAGCCCGAAGACGACCCCCGCCGCCAACGGGATCCCCGCGTCCCGCGCGAACGGGACCCCCTCCGCCGCGCACTCCAGCGCGGACACGGCGCCGAGGCTCACATCGAGCACCGCACCGCGCCGCCTGTCCCACCACCAAGGCCCACCCCGGGCCGGTGCGTGTTCTTCCCCCGTCGTGGTCATGCCTCCCAGCCTACGGGCGGCGGGCGCCCCATTTCCGGTGACTTTCGACAAACGATAGGACGCGATACCCCTCGATCTCCCGGGTGCCGGTACGGCCGTCCACGGAAGCGGGGGATTCGGCACGCGGACGTACCGTCGCACGGAAGGCACCTGGTACGGCATAGTGTTGGGTGCCGCCTCGGCGAACTGACGCTATGTCCGGTTCAGTCGAGTTCCGTCCCCCATGGTGTAATCAGGCAGCACTGAGGGTTTTGGTCCCTTAAGTTCAGGTTCAAATCCTGATGGGGGAGCTGCCGCTTTCCGGGCCCTGGCATCCCTGCCGGGGCCCGCACTCATGTCCGCCGGGGCCCGCCCGCGCGCCCGCGGGGCCCGCGCCCATGCCCCCCACCGACCACCCCGGTATCCTGCGGATGTCCACCCCCACCCCCCAAAAGCCGAAGGGCATCCCGTGAGCGCCATTCGCCCGGCAGCCGTCGTCGTTCTCGCAGCGGGTGAGGGCACCCGTATGAAGTCGGCCACCCCCAAGGTCCTGCACGAGCTGTGCGGCCGGTCCCTCGTCGGCCACGTGCTCGCCGCCGCCGGTGAGCTGGACCCCGAGAACCTGGTCGTCGTCGTCGGACACGCCCGTGAGAAGGTCACCGCGCACCTCGCCGAGGTCTCCCCCGACGTGCGCACCGCCGTCCAGGAGCAGCAGAACGGCACCGGGCACGCGGTGCGGATGGGGCTGGAGGCCCTGGGCGGCACCGTGGACGGCACGGTCGTGGTCGTCTGCGGTGACACCCCCCTGCTGACCGGCGAGACGCTCCAGGCCCTCGCCGCCACCCACACCGCCGACGGGAACGCCGTCACCGTGCTGACCGCCGAGGTGCCGGACGCGACCGGGTACGGCCGGATCGTGCGGGACGGGGCCTCCGGTGCCGTCACCGCGATCGTCGAGCACAAGGACGCGTCCGAGTCGCAGCGGGCGATCCGCGAGATCAACTCGGGCGTCTTCGCCTTCGACGGGCAGCTGCTCGCCGACGCGCTCGGGAAGGTGCGGACGGACAACAGCCAGGGCGAGGAGTACCTCACCGACGTCCTCGGCATCCTGCGCGAGGCCGGGCACCGCGTCGGCGCGTCCGTCGCCGGGGACCACCGGGAGATCGCCGGGATCAACAACCGTGTGCAGCTCGCCGAGGCCCGTCGGATCCTCAACGACCGGCTGCTGACGCGGGCGATGCTGGCCGGCGTGACGGTCGTCGACCCGGCGACCACCTGGGTCGACGTGACGGTGACCTTCGAGCAGGACGTCATCGTCCACCCGGGGACGCAGCTGCACGGCTCCACGCACCTCGCCGAGGGGTCCGAGGTCGGTCCGAACTCCCGGCTCACCGACACGCGGGTCGGCGCCGGTGCCCGGGTGGACAACACCGTCTCGGTCTCGGCGGCCGTCGGCCCCGAGGCGACCGTGGGCCCGTACGCCTACCTGCGTCCCGGTACCCGTCTCGGGCTCAAGGCCAAGATCGGTACGTACGTCGAGACGAAGAACGCCTCGATCGGCGAGGGCACGAAGGTCCCCCACCTCTCCTACGTGGGTGACGCGACGATCGGCGAGTACTCGAACATCGGCGCCGCGAGCGTGTTCGTGAACTACGACGGGGAGAACAAGCACCACACGACCGTCGGCTCACACTGCAAGACGGGCTCGGACAACATGTTTGTGGCTCCTGTCACGGTCGGGGACGGCGCCTACACCGCCGCCGGCTCGGTCATCACGAAGGACGTGCCGCCCGGTTCGCTGGCCGTGGCCCGTGGCCAGCAGCGGAATATCGAGGGTTGGGTGGCCCGGAAGCGACCGGGGAGCGCGTCGGCGAAGGCGGCCGAGGCGGTCACCGGGGAGGCCGGCGGCGAGGGCTGACCGGAAACCGGCGCGTCGAACACGGCGTACCGTGATAGGTGCACATCCGCACCCCACCAGCTGAGACGCCCCCGCGGCCAGTCGGGAGAGCGCCCGTGACGCTCAGCTGCGAAACCTCTGAGGAGAACGTGCTGTGACCGGGATCAAGACGACCGGCGAGAAGAAGATGATGTTCTTCTCCGGCCGCGCCCACCCCGAGCTTGCCGAGGAGATCGCCCACGAGCTGGGTGTCGGGGTCGTTCCGACCAAGGCCTTCGACTTCGCCAACGGCGAGATCTACGTGCGTTACCAGGAGTCGGCGCGCGGTGCGGACTGCTTCCTGATCCAGAGCCACACGGCCCCGATCAACAAGTGGGTCATGGAGCAGCTGATCATGATCGACGCGTTGAAGCGCGCGTCGGCCCGCTCCATCACGGTCATCGTGCCGTTCTACGGTTACGCGCGGCAGGACAAGAAGCACCGCGGACGTGAACCGATCTCGGCGCGTCTGATCGCGGACCTGATGAAGACCGCGGGTGCGGACCGGATCCTCGCCGTGGACCTGCACACCGACCAGATCCAGGGCTTCTTCGACGGTCCCGTGGACCACCTGTTCGCGCTGCCGCTGCTGGCGGACTACGTGGGTGCGAAGGTGGACCGCTCGAAGCTGACGGTGGTCTCGCCGGACGCCGGCCGGGTGCGGGTGGCGGACCGCTGGTGCGACCGTCTGAACGCGCCGCTGGCCATCGTGCACAAGCGGCGCGACAAGGACGTGGCGAACCAGGTCACGGTGCACGAGGTCGTGGGTGACGTGAAGGGACGTATCTGCGTCCTCGTCGACGACATGATCGACACCGGCGGCACGATCTGCGCCGCGGCGGACGCGCTGTTCGCGCACGGCGCGGAGGACGTCATCGTGACGGCGACGCACGGTGTGCTCTCGGGCCCGGCCGCGGACCGGCTGAAGAACTCGAAGGTGAGCGAGTTCGTCTTCACGAACACGCTGCCGACGCCGAACGAGCTGGAGCTGGACAAGATCACGGTGCTGTCGATCGCGCCGACCATCGCGCGTGCGGTGCGCGAGGTGTTCGAGGACGGTTCGGTGACGAGCCTGTTCGACGAGCAGTGAGCGTCGTGCGGTAACCGCCGCGCGGGGCGAGGTCCCTGATCGTTTTGGGTACGGCCTCCCTCTCCGAGTAGACTGGACAAGTTGCTCGGCGAGGGAGGCCGTACCCGTTTTCCGCGGGTGTGGCGGTCCGTTATCGACGCGCTCTTCGTAGCAGGCCGTTCGTGGCCGGGTGACCACGTCCGTTCCTATCTCTACGAGGAGTGATCATGTCCGAGGTGAAGATCGCCGCCGCCACGCGCAGCGAGTTCGGCAAGGGTGCCGCCCGTCGCATCCGTCGTGACAACAAGGTTCCCGGTGTCCTCTACGGCCACGGTTCCGACCCGATCCACCTGACGCTGCCGGGCCACGAGCTGCTGCTGGCGCTGCGTACGCCGAACGTGCTCATCGCGCTGGACATCGACGGCAAGTCCAACGAGCTGGCGATCCCGAAGTCGGTCCAGCGCGACCCGATCAAGGGCTTCCTGGAGCACGTCGACCTGCAGCTGGTGACGCGCGGCGAGACGGTCAGCGTCGAGATCTTCGTGCAGACCGAGGGCGAGCTGGCTCCGGGCGGCAACCTGCTGGAGCACGTGCTGAACGCGCTGCCGGTCGAGGCCGAGGCCACGCACATCCCCGAGTCGGTCACGGTCTCCGTCGAGGGCCTGGAGGCCGGCGCCTCCATCCTGGCGAAGGACATCCCGCTCCCGGCCGGCACCAAGCTCGCCGTCGAGGACGACACCGTCGTCCTCCAGGTCCTGGCCGCGCAGGCCGAGGAGCCCGCGGCCGAGGGTGAGACCGAGGGCACCGAGGGCGCCGAGGCCTGATCCTCGCCCCACGGTCAACGTCGGTCGGCCGCTGTTCCCGCGGGGGCAGCGGCCGACGCGTATGTGCGGACGGTCATGGCGGACGGTCATGGCGGACACGAAGGAGACAGGGACGTGACGACGGACGCGGGTGCGCCCTGGCTGGTGGCCGGTCTCGGCAACCCGGGCCCCGAGTACGCCGCGAACCGGCACAACGTCGGTTTCATGGTGGCGGATCTGCTGGCGGAGCGGATCGGGGCGCGGTTCAAGCGGCACGGCAAGGCCCAGGCGCAGGTGGTCGAGGGGCGGATCGGGCCGCCGGGGCCGGGCAACCGGCGGGTGATCCTGGCGAAGCCGATGTCGTTCATGAACGTGTCGGGCGGGCCGGTGACCGCGCTGCGGGACTTCTACAAGGTTCCGGTCGGCAACATCGTGGCGGTGCACGACGAGTTGGACATCGACTACGGCGTACTGCGGCTGAAGCTGGGCGGCGGGGACAACGGGCACAACGGGCTGAAGTCCATCACGAAGGCGCTGGGTCCGGACTACCACCGGGTGCGGTTCGGGATCGGACGGCCGCCGGGGCGGATGCCGGTGGCCGATTTCGTGCTGCGGGACTTCTCGTCGACGGAGCGCAAGGAGCTGGACTACTTCGTGGACCGGGCGGCGGACGCGGTCGAGGCCCTGGTCATCGAGGGGCTGGAGCGGGCGCAGAGCACGTACAACTCCTGACGTACAACTCCGGACTTGTCCGGTGATGGCACGCAGGCAAGTTGACCGAGCGCACAGGTATGGCCAATGATCCCGGCCATGCCCGCCTCCGCCGCCGCTCGTCCCCGCCAGGCCTCCTCCGCCCTGCTGCGATTCGGCCGGATCGCGGCGATGGGCGCGGTGACGGTGCTGATCCTGATCGCGGGTGTCTGGGCGTCCTGGGGTACGGCGCAGCACGTGCTGCTGACCAAGGGCCGGGAGCAGGGCACCGTCGAGGTGACGCGGTGCGAAGGGGGTTCGTGCAGCGGGCCGTACGTGCCGGTGTCGGCGGGGTCGCAGGCGCGGGAACGGGTGGTCCTGGAGGATTCGGTCGCCGTGACCGAGGGGCGGACGTACACCGTGGTGGTGAAGCCCGGCGGGGACGCGGTGCGTTCGGGCCCGGCTGGGGTGCTCTACGCCTGGGTGCCGCTGGGCGGGGCGCTGCTCCTGGCGTCGGTGGTGGTGGCGGGTGGCCTGCGGCGGACGCGGGCGGCGTGGGTGATGGCGGGGGCGGGAATCGCCCTGCTGACGGCGGCGTTCCTCGCGGTGTGAGGTCCCGGCGTGCGACGTGACGGTGCCCCCGTGCTCCTGGTGAGCGCGGGGGCACCGTCGTCCGTGCCGGGGGGGGTGCGGGTCAGCCGGTGTTGCGCAGGCCCGCGGCGACACCGTTGACGGTGAGCAGGAGGGCCCGGGCGAGCAGCGGGTCGGCTTCCTCGCCCGCCGCCGCGGCCTCGCGCTGACGGCCGAGGAGGGCGACCTGGAGGTAGGAGATCGGGTCGAGGTAGGCGTCGCGGATGGCGAAGGTCTGCTTCAGGACCGGGTCGGCGTCCAGCAGTTCACTCTCGCCGGTGACCCGCAGGACCTCGGCGACGGTGAGCTCGTGCTCGGCCTTGATGGCGTCGAAGACGTGCTTCAGCTCGTCCGGCACCAGGGTGTCGACGTAGTGCTGGGCGATGCGCAGGTCCGTCTTGGCGAGGGTCATCTCGACGTTGGAGATGAAGTTGCGGAAGAAGTGCCACTGCTGGTGCATCTCGTCGAGGACGGTGTCCAGGCCCGCCTCGCGCAGTGCCTTCAGACCGGAGCCGACGCCGTACCAGCCGGGGACGATCTGCCGGGACTGGGTCCAGCCGAACACCCACGGGATGGCGCGCAGTCCGTCGAGCGAGACGCCCGAGCCGGGGCGGCGGGAGGGCCGCGAGCCCAGGTGCAGGTCGGCGAGCTGGTCGACCGGCGTGGAGGCCAGGAAGTACGTGGGCAGGTCGGGGTCCTCGACCAGCTTGCGGTACGAGGTGTGGGCCGCGTCGGAGACGACGTCCATCGCGGCGTCCCAGCGGGCCAGTGCCTCGTCGGACTGGCGGGGCGCGGTGTGCAGCGCGGAGGCCTGGAGGGTGGCCGCGACGGTCAGCTCCAGGTTCTCCCGGGCCAGGGACGGGATGAGGTACTTGTCGGAGATGACCTCGCCCTGCTCGGTGACCTTGATCTCGCCCTCCAGGGTGCCCCAGGGCTGGGCGAGGATCGCGTCGTGGGTGGGGCCGCCGCCGCGGCCGACGGTGCCGCCGCGGCCGTGGAAGAGGCGCAGGCGTACGCCGTAGCGGTGGGCGACGTCGCGCAGGCGGCGCTGGGCGCGGTGGATCTCCCACTGCGAGGTGGTGATGCCGCCGAACTTGGAGGAGTCGGAGTAGCCGAGCATGACCTCCTGGACATCGCCGCGCAGGGCGACCAGGCGCCGGTAGGAGGGGTCGGAGAGGAGGTCCTCCAGGATGGTGTCGGCGGCCTTGAGCTCGTCGGTGGTCTCCAGGAGCGGCACGATGCCGATCTTCGCCCAGCCGGCGTGCAGGTCGATCAGGCCGGCCTCGCGGGCCAGCACCGCCGCCGCGAAGACGTCGTCGGCGCCCTGGCACATCGAGATGATGTAGGACTCGATGACCTCGGGACCGAACACCTCCAGCGCGCGCTTGACGGTCTGGAAGACGCCGAGGGTCTTCTCCCCGGCGGCGTCGACGGGCGCCGGGGTGGGCGCCAGCGGCCGGCGGGACCGCAGCTCCTTGGCGAGCAGCTTGGCGCGGTACTCGCGGGGCATGTCGGCGTAGCGCCAGGACTCCTCGCCGAGCCGGTCGAAGAGCTGGCCGAGGGCGTGGTGGTGGGCGTCGGCGTGCTCGCGGACGTCCATGGTGGCGAGCTGGAGGCCGAAGGCGGCGAGCGTGCGGATGGTGCGGGCGAGGCGGCCGTCGGCGAAGAGGCCGCCGCGGTGGGCGCGCAGCGAGGTCTGGACGATGCGCAGGTCGTCCAGGAGCTCGGCGGTGCCCAGGTAGTCGTGGCCGGCCTCGTGGGGGGTGCCCTTGGCGAGGCGCTGCTTGGTGTTCTCCAGCTTCTGCCGGATGCAGGTCGCCTTGAGCCGGTAGGGCTCCTCCGCGTTGAGGCGCTTGTAGCGGGGGCTGATCTCGGGGAGCCGCTCGAGGTCGGCCTGGAGGGAGGTGAGGAGTTCCTCGGTGGCGCCGGTGTAGCGGATCGAGTTGGAGAGGAAGCCGCGCAGCTCGTCGATCATCTCCAGGGCGTCGTTGATGCCGTGCTCGTGCTGGAGGATGAGGACGTCCCAGGTGACCTGCGGGGTCACGTTGGGGTTGCCGTCGCGGTCGCCGCCGATCCAGGTGCCGAAGGTGAGCGGGCGGGTGTCGTCGGGGAGCTTGACGCCGGCTCGCTCCAGCTCCGCCGTGAGGTCCTCCAGGACGTCGCCGACGGCGTTCGCGTGGAGCTCGTCCAGGTAGTAGATGGCGTTGCGCGCCTCGTCGGCGGGTTCAGGGCGCACGACGCGGAGTTCGTCGGTCTGCCACACGAGGTCGATGTTCTCGGCGAGGCGGATGTCCAGGCGGCGCCGGTCGGACTCGATGACCGGGGTGTCCAGGAGGGCGGCGATGCGGCGCAGCTTGTTCAGGACGGAGCGGCGGGCGGCCTCGGTGGGGTGCGCGGTGAAGACGGGGCGCACGTTGAGGTTGCGGACGGTGTCGCGCAGGTGCTCGGGGTCGGCGTCCTTCAGGCGGTCCGCGGTGCGCGCGAGCAGTCCTCCCTCGGCGGCGCGCCGGGCGCCCAGTTCCCGGCCGCGGTGGACCTGCTCGGTGACGTTGGCGAGGTGGAAGTACGTGGAGAAGGCGCGGACCAGCTTGGCCGCGGTCTCCAGTTCGGTGCCGCGCAGCAGCTCGGCGGCGGCCTCGCCGTCCTCTCGGGTGAGTCGGCGCACCTTCTCGACGAGTTCCAGCAGCTCGGGGCCCTCCTGCCGCACCAGGGTCTCTCCGAGGAGATCACCCAGCCGGCGGATGTCGGCGCGCAGCTCGCTGCTGGTCGTCATGGTGGTCTGGTCGTCGGCACTGCTCACAGGTGCGGCTCCTTGCAGTGTTGAAGCTCGTCTGGGAGGGAACCCGGACGGCCGTCTCGCGCGGCGGGCGCCGCTTACCGGGCCGGACGTCCGGGAAGTAATCAGAGCGGACCGCGCTGTCCGACCGACTCCCAGGATAGGTGTCGGCCAGGACGCGCAGGCTCTCGGGCTCTTGCCGCGGCACCACGCGCTGCCATACTTACGTCGCCGTAGGTTACGGAACCGTAGGAACGAGCGCACGGTTATCGAGACCCGGCACCGGACATCACCCTCGACCCCCCAGGGGACGCGCATGACCACAAGTTCCGATGTGATCCCAGACGCTTCGAAGAATCCCGACGGCACCTCCGCGCCGTCCGCCACGCTGGGTGGTGAGCAGAAGCGGTCCCTCGAACAGATCACGCTGCTGCTGTTCATCACCGTCCCGTTCCTCGCGCTGGTGGCGGCGGTGCCGCTGGCGTGGGGATGGGGCGTGAGCTGGCTGGACCTGGGCCTGCTGGTCTTCTTCTACTTCCTGGGCTGCCACGGCATCACCATCGGCTTCCACCGTCACTTCACCCACGGCTCCTTCAAGGCGAAACGGCCGCTGAAGATCGCACTCGCGATCGCCGGTTCGATGGCCGTCGAGGGCCCGCTGGTCCGCTGGGTGGCCGACCACCGCAAGCACCACAGGTTCTCCGACGACGAGGGCGACCCGCATTCGCCGTGGCGGTACGGCGAGACGGTCCCGGCTCTGATCAAGGGCCTGTGGTGGGCGCACATCGCCTGGATGTTCGACGAGGAGCAGACCTCGCAGGAGAAGTACGCCCCGGACCTGATCAAGGACCCGGCGCTCCGCGCGATCTCCCGCCAGTTCGTCCTGTGGACGCTGGTGTCGCTGGCCCTCCCGGCGCTGATCGGCGGGCTGGTCACGATGTCCTGGTGGGGAGCGTTCACCGGGTTCTTCTGGGGGTCACTCGTCCGGGTGGCACTGCTGCACCACGTGACGTGGTCGATCAACTCGATCTGCCACGCGGTCGGCAAGCGCCCGTTCAAGTCGCGGGACCGCTCGGGCAACGTGTGGTGGCTGGCGATCCTGTCCTGCGGTGAGTCCTGGCACAACCTGCACCACGCCGACCCGACCTCGGCGCGGCACGGCGTGATGCGCGGCCAGCTGGACTCGAGCGCGCGTCTGATCCGCTGGTTCGAGCAGTTCGGGTGGGCCTACGACGTGCGGTGGCCGTCACGCTCGCGTATCGATTCCCGGCGGAACACGGACGAAGGCGGCTCCCGCCGCCGGAAGGAAACCGTCGAGGCGGCATGATGGTCGCTGTGGCGACCGACTCCAGCACTCCCAGCAATGACAAGCCGCGCCGCGCGCGCCGCACCCGGATGACCGGTGCCGAGCGCCGCCAGCAGCTGCTGGAGATCGGTCGCACCCTCTTCGCCGAGAAGGGTTTCGAGGGCACCTCGGTGGAGGAGATCGCGGCGAAGGCCGGGGTCTCCAAGCCGGTGGTGTACGAGCACTTCGGCGGCAAGGAGGGGCTGTACGCGGTGGTGGTGGACCGTGAGATGCGGCGGCTGCTGGACATGGTGACCAGTTCCCTGACCGCCGGCCATCCGCGCGAGCTGTGCGAACAGGCCGCCTTCGCGCTCCTCGACTACATCGAGGAGTACACGGACGGTTTCCGCATCCTGGTCCGCGACTCCCCCATTCCGCAGTCGACGGGCACCTTCGCCTCCCTCATCTCGGACATCGCCACCCAGGTGGAGGACATCCTGGGCCGCGAGTTCAAGAACCGCGGCTTCGACGCCAAGCTGGCCCCGCTGTACGCGCAGGCGCTGGTGGGCATGGTGGCGCTGACCGGGCAGTGGTGGCTGGACGTGCGCCGCCCGAAGAAGGCGGAGGTGGCGGCGCACCTGGTGAACCTGGCGTGGCACGGGCTGGACGGCCTGGAGCCCAAGCCGCGGCTCATCGGTCACCGCAAGAGCTAGCGCCGTACCGGGGGACAGCACACATGCAGCCGCTCCGCGGAGTCACCGTCGTCGCGCTCGAACAGGCGGTCGCCGCTCCCTACGCCAGCCGCCAGCTCGCCGATCTCGGCGCGCGGGTGATCAAGGTGGAACGTCCCGGCACGGGGGACTTCGCCCGCGCCTACGACACCCGGGCACGGGGTCTGAGCTCGCACTTCGTCTGGGTGAACCGGAACAAGGAGTCCCTCACCCTGGACATCAAGGACCCCCGCGGCGGCGAGGTGCTGCGCCGGCTGATCGCGGGCGCCGACGTCTTCCTCCAGAACCTCGCGCCGGGTGCGGCGGCCCGGGCCGGCCTGGGCGCGGAGGAACTGCGGGCCCGGCACCCGGAGCTGATCGTCTGCGACATCTCCGGGTACGGCGCCCTGGGCCCCTACGCGGACCGCAAGGCGTACGACCTGATGGTGCAGGCCGAGTCGGGGCTGCTGTCCGTCACGGGCACGCCGGAGGACATGGCCAAGGTGGGCATCTCGGTCTCGGACATCGCCGCCGGGATGTACGCCTACAGCTCGATCCTGGCCGCGCTGCTGGAACGCGGGCGGACCGGGCGGGGCACGCACCTGGACGTGTCGATGCTGGAGGCCACCGTGGAGTGGATGGGCTTCCCGCTGTACTACGCCCTCGACGGCGCCGAGCCGCCGCCCCGGGCGGGTGCCGCGCACGCGACGATCCATCCCTACGGTCCGTTCACGGCGGGCGACGGCAAGGTCGTCATGATGGCGATCCAGAACGAGCGCGAGTGGCGCGGCTTCTGCGAGACCTTCCTGGAGCGGCCGGAGCTGGCCGACCACCCCGACTACGCGACCAACGCCGGCCGCAACGCGCACCGCGAGACGCTGGGCGCGATCGTCGCCGCCCGTTTCGCGGAGCTGACGAGCACCGCGGCGATCGACCTGCTCGCCGCCGTGCCCGTGGCCAGCGCGCGGGTGAACACGCTCGACGAGGTGTGGGCCCACCCGCAGCTGGCCGCGCGCGGACGCCTGCACGAGGTGCCGACCCCGGTCGGGCCCGTACCGGCCCTGGCCCCGCCGGGACCGACGGACGAGGCGCCCCGCATGGAGGCGGTGCCCGCGCCGGGCGAGCACACGCGGGCCGTCCTCGGCGAGCTGGGCCTGTCCGCCGAGGCCGTCGAGGCGCTGGTGGCGGACGGGGTGGTGTGAGCGGCCCGGTCCGCTCGGCGGGGTGGCGCGGCGCGCCGTGCGCGGCCGGCCGCGCTGGTCACCGGCTCTGCTCCTTGCGGGCTACGGCGAAGACGCGGCGGAACGGGAACGGGGTGCCGTGCGCCCCGGCCGGGTAGGCGGCGCGCAGTGCGGTCCGGTACTCCTCGACGAAGGCGTCGCGGGCCTCCGGGTCGTCGTCGAGCACGGTGAGCACCGGCCGCAGTCCCGTCCCCTTCACCCAGTCCAGGACCGCGTCCTCGCCGGGCAGCAGGTGGACGTAGGTCGTCTCCCACACGTCGGCGGTGCAGCCGGCCGAGGTCAGGCGGTCGAGGTAGGCCTCGGGCGTGAGGACGGCGCCGTCGTGGCGCAGGGTGCCGGCGAGGCGGTCCCGCCAGCGCGGGGAGTGGGCGAGTTCGCGCATCAGGCGGTGGCTGGGGGCGTCGAAGTTGCCGGGCACCTGGAAGGCGAGGACGCCGCCGGGGGCGAGGCCGGCGATCCAGTCGGGGAAGCGGTCGGCGTGGCCGGGGACCCACTGGAGGGTGGCGTTGCTGACGAGGAGGTCGTACGGCTCGTCGGGCGTCCAGGTGCGGACGTCGGCGGGGGCGAAGTCGAGGCGTCCGCCCCCGGGTGTGGGGCCGGCGTACTCCCGGGCGCGTTCGAGCATCCGCGCCGAGTTGTCGTAGCCGGTGACGCGGGCGGTGGGCCAGCGGTCGGCGAGCAGGACGGTGACGTTGCCGGGTCCGCAGCCGAGGTCGGCGATGCGGGGCGGCCCGGCGGACGGCCCCCCGGTGAGGTCGGGTACGCGGGCGAGGAGGTCGGTGAAGGGGCGGGCGCGGTGTCCGGCGTGGCGCAGGTACTGGGAGGGGTCCCAGGTGGGGGCGGTGGCGGACATGGAGCCTCCAGGGTCGCGTCCGGAGCGGGTACCCAGCGTCACCGAGAAACTATCTCGACGTCAAGAGAATCGACGTCAAGAGACTTCACATCGACACAACCACTACACTGATCGTCATGGAGGACGAGGTCGATCGGCTGGTCGCAGCGTGGCGCCGGGAGCGCCCGGACCTCGACGTGGAACCGCTCGAGGTGCTGAGCCGGGTCAGCAGGCTCGCCCGGCACCTGGACCGCGCCCGTCGGCTGGCCTTCTCCGAACACGAACTCGAGCCGTGGGAGTTCGACGTCCTGACGGCGCTGCGCCGTGCGGGCACTCCGTACCAGCTCTCACCGGGGCAGCTCCTCACGCAGACCCTGGTCACCTCGGGCACCATGACCAACCGTATCGACCGCCTGGCCAAGAAGGGCCTGGTGGAGCGGCTGCCCGACCCCAGTGACCGGCGCGGCGTACTGGTCCGGCTCACGGACGAGGGGCAGGACCGCGCCGACCGGTCCCTGGCGGGCCTGCTGGACCAGGAGCGCGCGATCCTGGCCGAGCTCTCCCGCGCCCAGCGCAGCGAACTGGCGGCACTGCTGCGCCAGCTGACCGCCCCGTTCGACAACATCCCCGGCTAGGGCCTCGCGGGCGGGCCCCGCCCCCGGCGCCGGCCGGCCGGTGCTCACCGGCCTCGGTCAGGCGCTGTTGCTCTCCCGCGACCCGATGCGCTCGGTCGACCCCAGGTCCACCGGCCCCACCCCGGCCCGGCGGGCCAGTGCCACGGCCGCGAGGGTGGAGTGGACGCCCAGCTTGCCCAGCACGTTCTGCATGTGGGTGCGCACGGTGTGGGGGGACAGGTACAGCCGCTCGGCGACGGCCTTGCGTCCGAGCCCGGCCACCATGCAGCGCAGTACCTCGCGCTCCCGCGGGGTCAGCGACTCCACCAGCCGCTCGCTCTCGGTGCGGTGCTTGCGGGCTGCGGTCAGCTCCCGCAGGACGCCGGTGAGCAGGGCGGGCGGCAGATGCGTCTCGTCGCGCAGGACACCCCGGATGACGCTGAGCAGCCGCGACAGGGAGCAGTCCTTGGCCACCCACCCACAGGCCCCGGCCCCCAGCGCGAGGGCCGCCCGCCGGGGGTCGTCCTTCTCGGCGAGGACGACGGTCCGCACCGCGGGCTGCGCCGTTCGCACCCCGGCGACCAGCGAGATCCCGTCCACCAGCCCGTCCTCGTTGCCGTCCCGCACCGGCACGGCCGGGCGGGCGCCGGGCACCCGGCCGCCGAGGTCGGCGTCGACGAGCAGCACGTCGAACCGCCGCCCCTCGGACGCGGCCCGCTCCAGGCAGCGCAGCGCGGCCGGGCCGCTGCCGGCCGCGGACACGTCGACGTCGGGCTCGGCGGCCAGGGCGGCGGCGAGCGACTCGGCGAAGATGCGATGGTCGTCGACGACCAGGACTCGGATACGAACCACGAAACCCCCTCCCCCGAGCTCCTCCAGGAGCAGGGGATACCCATCGTCTGTCCGTCGTCGGAAGACGCCACCGGCACGGGTACGACGCCCGGAGCCCCGTATCCGACCGTGCGGTCGGTACTCCGGGACGGGACGCCGCGGCCGCACGGCCGCCGCCGTGCAGAACCGCTACCCCCGCCCCGGGCGCCGTACCCGGCTGTCTCGCCCCCTGAACGGCACCGGCCCCCACCGGTGCTGTCCATCAGAGTACGGGCGGGCGCCGGGAGCGGAAGGCTATTTGCAGAACTGACAGTCCGGCACGTTTATGGTGAGCCGCATGTTTCGTCTTGTGACAGAAGTGGACAAGGCACGACGCGATCTGCTGCGCACTCGCCTGCGGGAGACGAACACGGCGGCCTCCTCGGTCCTGCGTTCGTTGCGCGGAACCGCTCACGAACGCGAATTCCCCCTGCACGTCTGGGTCCTGGACGAGGCCGGTGCGCTGGCGGGTGGTCTCGTCGGCCACACCTGGGCGACCTGGCTGCACGTGACCTACCTGTGGGTGGCCGACCGCCACCGCGGGGCCGGCCTGGGCTCCGCCCTGCTGAGGGAGGCGGAGCGAGAGGCCCGGGAGGGACGGGGCTGCTCGGCGTCGCGCGTGGAGACCTGGGACTTCCAGGCGCCGGACTTCTACGCGAGGCAGGGGTACGGGGTGGTGTGCGTGATCCCCGACTATCCGCCGGGGATCACGGAGTACACGCTGGTGAAGCGGCTGGGGTAGCCGGCTCAGACGAGGCGCCGCGCTCCCGCCGAAGGCACCGCCTCGAACACCCGCGGGGCCGTGAGGGCCGCCGCCGCGAACGCCTCCTCCACCGCCTTGGTGACGGCGTCGACGTCGGCCGCCTCCACGAGGACGATCGCCGAGCCGCCGAAGCCGCCGCCGGTCATGCGCGCGCCGAGGGCGCCGGCGGCGAGGGCCGTGTCGACGACGAGGTCCAGCTCCCGGCAGGAGATGCGGAAGTCGTCGCGCAGCGAGGCGTGGCCCTCGACCAGGACGGGGCCGATGGCGCGGGTGTCGCCGGACTCCAGCAGCGCGACCACCCGCTCGACCCGCTCGTCCTCGGTGACCACGTGGCGCACCAGGCGGCGCACCTCCTCGTCGTCGGCCAGCCGCTCCAGCGCCGCGTCCAGCTCGTCGTACGCCACGT
The DNA here is from genome assembly GCF_001267885.1 of Streptomyces ambofaciens ATCC 23877. Taxonomy (NCBI): domain Bacteria; kingdom Bacillati; phylum Actinomycetota; class Actinomycetes; order Kitasatosporales; family Streptomycetaceae; genus Streptomyces; species Streptomyces ambofaciens. The sequence goes on from NZ_CP012382.1 coordinate 3,388,296, forward strand.
CCCGCAGCGCGTCCACGCCGAGCAGCGCGGCGCCCTTCTCGCAGCCCGCGCGGCGCTTGCCGTACTCGCCCTCGCTGTGGGAGTGCTTGACGCGGGTGTCGACGACGAGCAGGCGCATGCCCTCGGCCGCGAGGTCGAAGGGGATCTGGCGCTGGGAGAGGTCCCGGGTGTCGAGGAACAGGGCGTGTCCGCTCTCGCAGCAGGCGGACGCGGTCTGGTCCATGATGCCGACGGGGGCACCGACGTAGACGTTCTCGGCGCGCTGGCACAGCCGGGCCAGCTGCCAGCCGCGCAGGCCGAGGGAGTACAGGTCGTTCAACGCCACTGCCACGACGACCTCCAGGGCCGCCGAGGACGAGAGCCCCGCGCCCGAGGGGACCGTCGAGGCCAGGTGGATGTCGGCGCCGGTCAGTTCGTGGCCGGCCTCGCGCAGCGCCCAGACGACGCCCGAGGGGTAGGCGGTCCAGGACTTGTCCGACCCGGGGGCCAGGTCGGCGACGCGCAGCTCGACGGGGTCGTCCCCGATGTCCGCCGAGTGCAGGCGCAGCACGCCGTCCCCGCGCCGGGAGACGGCGGCGACCGCGGTGTGCGGCAGGGCGAACGGCATGACGAAGCCGTCGTTGTAGTCCGTGTGCTCGCCGATCAGGTTCACCCGGCCCGGCGCCGCCCACACCCCTTCCGGGTCCGTCCCGTACAGCTCCCGGAACCGCTCGCCGACGGTCTCCGCGACAGCCTCGCCCATGCCCTGACCCCTAGCCCTTCGTCGAGTCCTGGTCCGCGCGCCGCTGCGCGAACTCCCACGCGTCCGCCACGATCCCCGCGAGGTCCGCGCGGGACGGGTTCCAGCCCAGTTTCTCGCGGGCGGTGTCCGCCGACGCCACCAGGACCGCCGGGTCGCCGCCGCGGCGGTCCGCCACCACCTCGGGGATCGGGTGGCCCGTCACCCGGCGGACGGTCTCGACGACCTCGCGGACGGAGAAGCCGTTGCCGTTGCCCAGGTTGCAGATGAGGTGCTCGCCCGGGACGGCCGCGTCCAGGGCCAGCAGGTGGGCCTCGGCCAGGTCGGCGACGTGGATGTAGTCGCGGACGCAGGTGCCGTCCGGCGTCGGGTAGTCGTCGCCGAAGACGGAGATGGCCTCGCGCCGGCCCTGCGCCACCTGGAGGACCAGCGGGATCAGGTGGGACTCGGGGTCGTGACGCTCGCCGTACGCCCCGTAGGCGCCCGCGACGTTGAAGTACCGCAGCGAGACCGCGCCCAGCCCGTGCGCCTTCGCCTCACCCGTGATCATGTGGTCCACGGCGAGCTTCGAGGCGCCGTAGGGGCTGGTGGGCCGCGTCGGCGCGGACTCGACGATCGGGGAGCGCTCCGGCTCGCCGTAGGTCGCGGCGGTGGAGGAGAAGACCAGCCGGCGCACGCCCGCCGTGCGCATCGCCTCCAGGAGGGCCATGGTGCCGCCCACGTTGTTGTCCCAGTACTTCTCGGGCTTCACGACCGACTCGCCGACCTGCGAGAAGGCGGCGAAGTGCAGCACCCCGTCGAAGGTGCCGTCCAGCCACTTGGCGGCGTCGCGGATGTCCCCCTCGACGAACGTGGCACCCGCCGGCACGCCCTCGCGGAAGCCCGTCGAGAGGTTGTCGAGCACGACGACCTCGTGACCGGCTTCCAGCAGATGTTGGGCGACGACGCTGCCGACGTAGCCCGCGCCGCCCGTCACCAGGTACTTCCCACTCATGAACTCGCTACCTCTCGCAGTCGCTCGGCCGCGAGCTCCGGGGGCACGTCGTTGATGAACACGTCCATGCCCGACTCGGAGCCCGCGAGGAACTTCAGCTTGCCGGACGTACGGCGGATGGTGAAAAGCTCCAGGTGCAGCGCGAAGTCGTCCCGCGCCACGCCCTCGAAGTCCTCCAGGTGTCCGAACGGCGCCTGGTGCCAGGCGGCGATGTACGGCGTCGGAGGCTCACCCTCACCGAAGATCCGGTCGAAGCGCCTCAACAGTTCCAGATAGACCTGGGGGAACTCTGTGCGGGCCGCCTCGTCCAGCCCGAGCAGGTCGGGCACCCGCCGCCTGGGGTAGAGGTGCACCTCGTAGGGCCAGTGCGCGGCGTGCGGCACGAAGGCGACCCAGTGCTCACCCTCCAGGACGACCCGCTCACCGGCCAGTTCCTCCTCCAGGACCGCGTCGAACAGGTTGCCCCCGCCCGTGGCGTCCTGGTGGGCGGCCAGCGAACGGAGCATCTGGGCGGTGCGGGGGGTGGTGAAGGGGTAGGCGTAGATCTGCCCGTGCGGGTGACCCAGCGTCACCCCGATCTCGGCGCCCCGGTTCTCAAAACAGAACACCTGTTCCACGGAGGGCAGATGCGACAGCTCCGAGGTGCGGTCGGTCCAGGCGTCGAGCACGAGCCGGGCCTGCTCCTCGCTCAGGTCGGCGAAGGAGGCGTCGTGGTCGGAGGTGAAGCAGACGACCTCGCAGCGGCCGGAGTCGCCGGCCAGCGAGGGGAAGCGGTTCTCGAAGACCGCCACGTCGTAGGAGGAGTCCGGGATCTCGCTCAGACGCTCGCCCCGCGAGGGGCACAGCGGGCACTGGTCGGCGGGCGGGTGGTAGGTGCGGCCCTGGCGGTGCGAGGCGATGGCGACCGAGTCGCCGCGCAACGGGTCGCGGCGGACCTCGGAGGTGGTGACGGTGCGCTCCAGCGGACGCCGGTCCACGGCGTCGCGCACCGCGTCGTCGTGCAGGTCGTAGTAGACGAGCTCGCGACCGTCGGCCAGCCGGGTCGAGGTCTTCTTCACTGCCGCACTCCTCTGCACCCACTCCCAATGACTCAACACAATCGAACATAACACATCACAACTCACCAGGCCCCGTCGCTCATCACAATCAAACAAAGAACATCACCAGAAGTGTTCAATTACTGAACGCGGAGGCGTAGGTTCCGCTCCGGACCAGTTCGCGCAACGAAGCGAGTTCGTATGCATACCCCCACATATCTAGCCGCGGAGCTTCGACTCCCCACCAACTGGCTCGACTACTCGATCCTCGGGATCTACTTCGTCGTCGTGCTCGGCATCGGCTTCGCCGCCCGCCGCTCCGTCAAGACCAGCCTCGACTTCTTCCTGTCCGGCCGCTCGCTGCCCGCCTGGGTCACCGGTCTCGCCTTCGTCGCGGCCAACCTGGGCGCCACCGAGATCCTCGGCATGGCCGCCAACAGCGCCCAGTACGGCGTCTACACGACCCACTGGTACTGGATCGGCGCCATCCCGGCGATGGTCTTCCTGGGCCTGGTGATGATGCCGTTCTACTACGGCTCCAAGGTCCGCTCGGTGCCGGAGTTCCTCCTCCTGCGCTTCGACAGGGCCTCGCACCTGCTCAGTTCGATCCTGTTCGCCGTGGCCGCCATCCTCATCGCCGGCGTCAACCTCTACGCGCTCGCGATCGTCGTCGAGGCCCTCCTCGGCTGGCCCCAGTGGGTGGCCATCGTGGTCGCCGGCTTCTTCGTCCTGGCGTACATCACGCTCGGCGGCCTGTCCTCGGCGATCTACAACGAGGTCCTCCAGTTCTTCGTGATCCTGGCCGGCCTCATCCCGATCACCATCCTGGGCCTGAAGAAGGTCGGCGGCTGGGACGGTCTGTCCGACTCCCTCACCCAGACCCGCGGCGGCGACTTCATGACCGCGTGGGGCGGCACGGGCATCGGCAGCGACAACCCGCTGGGCGCCAACTGGCTGACCATCGTGCTCGGCCTGGGCTTCGTCCTGTCCTTCGGCTACTGGACGACGAACTTCGCCGAGGTGCAGCGCGCCCTGTCGGCGAAGAACCTCTCGGCGGCCCAGCGCACCCCGCTCATCGCCGCCTTCCCGAAGATCTTCATCGTCTTCGTCGTGATGATCCCGGGCCTGGTCGCCGCGGTCCTCGTCCCGAAGATCGGCACCCCCGGCTCGGACCTCCAGTACAACGACGCCATCCCGTACCTGATGCAGCAGCTGCTGCCCAACGGTGTCCTCGGCATCGCGGTCACCGGCCTCCTGGCCGCCTTCATGGCCGGCATGGCGGCGAACGTGTCGTCCTTCAACACGGTCTTCACCACCGACATCTGGGCGCGCTACGTCGTGAAGGACCGCGAGGACGACTACTACGTGCGCTTCGGCCGCCTGATCACGGTGATCGGCGTCCTCGCCTCCATCGGCACGGCGTTCCTGGCGTCGTCCTTCTCCAACATCATGAGCTACCTCCAGACGCTCTTCTCCTTCTTCAACGTGCCGATGTTCGTGGTCTTCATCATCGGCATGTTCTGGAAGCGGGCGTCCATGAAGTCCGGCTTCTGGGGCCTGATCGCGGGCACCACCGCGGCGATGGTGAACTACTTCGTCATCTACAAGCAGGGCATCATCGACATCCCCTCCGACCAGGGCGCCAACTTCGTCTCGGCGATCGCCGGCTTCGTGGCCGGCGCGGTCGTCATGGTCGCGGTCTCCCTGTTCACCGCCCCGAAGCCCACCGCCGAGCTCCAGGGCCTGGTCTACGGCACCACGTCCCCCGGCATGGCCGAGGCGCCCGCCGAGGGCGACGACGCGTGGTACCGCAAGCCGGCGCTGCTGGGCTGGGGGGCGGTCGTCCTGGCCGCCGCCTGCTACATCCCGTTCTCGTTCTGACCGCGGGAGGATTGAGAGAGCATGTCCGATTCCTACTCCGACAAGAACGTCCAGGACGAGGTCTCCGAGCTGGAGACCAAGTCCGTCACCGCAGCGCGGCTGTTCGACATCCGGCGCATCATCGGCGGGCTGTTCGTGGTCTACGGCGTCATCGTGACGATCGCGGGCTTCGCGGCGTCCGACGACGACATCGACAAGGCACAGGGAGTCAACATCAACCTGTGGACCGGCCTGGGGATGCTCCTCCTCGGCCTGTTCTTCCTGACCTGGCTGAAGCTGCGCCCGACGGCTCCACCGCCGCCCCCCACCGAGGAGTGACGGGGTTCCGCATACCCCGGGGGCTCCGGTCGGCGCCCCCGGGTGCCCCAGCGCGCGGGTGGGTGACGCGCCCCGGCGCTACGGGTGCGGCTGCGCCGACGGCCCGCAGCCGCGGCGCGGACGGGTAGCCGCGTAAGGCGAGAAGGGGCCGTGCCGGGGGGTGTCCGCCCGCAGCGGTTGGCGCGTCAACGCCCTCACCTCTCGGCCGACCGATTCCGCGCCGTTCCGAGGACGGACACCCCCCGGCGCGGCCCCGACCCCCAAACCACCGCACGCGCACCGCGCACCCCCACCGAACCCGCACAGGCGCCGCAGGCAAGGCACCCCCACCGAACCCGCACAGGCCGCCGCAGGCGGGCCACCCGCACCCCCACCAAACCCCCGCGGGCCGCCGCAGGCACCCCGCCCCACCGCCGGAGGCCCCCGTTCAACCGCCGGAGGCCCCCGCCCGGTCCAGCAACCCCGTCCGAGCCGCCAGCGCCGCCGCCTCCAGCCGGGAGCCCACCCCCAGCTTCATCAGCACCCGCTGCACATGCGTCCGAGCCGTGGACGGTGCGATCCCCATCCCCGCCGCGATCAGCCGGGTGTCCTCGCCGTCGGCGACCCGCACCAGCACCTCCACCTCCCTCGGCGTGAGCATCTGGAGCAGCCGCTGCCCCTCGTCGTCGGGCTGCGCCGCCGGATTCAGCAGCTCCCCGAAGGCCCCCTGCAGCAACGACGGCGCCACCGCCGCCTCCCCGGCCCGCGCCTTCATGATCGACCGCTCGACGCCCTCTATCCGCTCGTCGTGCCGGACGTACCCCGAGGCCCCCGCCGCGAAGGCCGCCGCGATCCCGCGCGGGTTCGGCACCGGGCCCAGCACCAGCACCGCCACCTGCGGACGCTCCCGCTTGATCCGCACCACCGGATCGAAGATCCCCGGCTCGGCCGGTGTCGCCGTCCCCAGCAGGCACACCTCCGGCGCCCGGCTGATCACCAGCTCCGCCGCCCCGGCGGCCGGCGCCGCCGCGGCGAGCACCCGGTGGCCCCGCAGCTTCAGCGCCGAGGCCAGCGCCTCGGCGAGCAGTCGGTGGTCGTCGACCACCATGAGCCTCACTCCCATGGAGCAACCCCCCAGTCACCCGGCCTGCCCCGGAAGCTACACGCTGGCTCGACGTCGCGCTGCCCTACCGGTGATAACCGCCCCGGATCGCCGAAACGGCCCCGCCCCTGAAAGGGACGGGGCCGTGCGGCACCCTCGCGGCGGCACCTCGCGGCGGTGCCGGACACCGCGGAACCGGCGTCAGCCGCTGATGCCGAACCCGATCGCGAGGTACTCCTTCTCGTCCGCGCTGGTCGGCTCGCTGGCGTACGTCTGCGACATGTACAGGCGTCCCTGCGAGTAGAGGTACTCGGAGTACTCCGGCAGCATGCTCGCCTCCACGTCCCGCACCGTCTCCGTCGCCGGGTTCTCCAGCAGCGTGGTCTGCTTGAAGGTCCCGCCGTCGATGCTGACGATCTGGCCGCCCTTGTCGTAGGGCGGGCGCTTGTAGGCGATCACGTTGCCGCCGTCCATGCGCAGCGGGACGATCGTGTAGTCCTCGCCGGCGTCCGCGCGCTGCCCGGTCTGCTTCCCGGTGGCGAGGTCGAAGGCGACGACCTCGTTGGTGCGGCTGTAGGACTCACCGCTGCCCTCGTGCTCCTCGGTCGGGATGTAGAGCCGTCCGTTGCCGACCGCGAGGCCCGTGCACTGCTCGACCTTGGTGATGATGTCGCACTCGGCCCCGAACTCGTCACCCGGCACCGAGATGCGGTTCAGCAGCTTCCCGGTCTTGTTGTCGATGGAGAACAGGTCCGAGATGCCGCTGCCGTCACCGGCGGAGTCCGCGACGTCGGCGGCCACGACCAGCGGGTTCGTCGACACGACGCCCGCGTACTCGATGCCCTTGGCCATCTTGTACTCGGAGATCACCTTGCCGGACTTCGGGTCGATGGTCTGGATGTTGAGCTGCCGGGCGTCGTACGACCCGCACCGGCGCACCGCGACCAGCTTCTCGCCGCCCGCGTAGCCCATGTCCTGGCAGGTGTCGGTCGCCTTCGGGGACCAGAGGACGTCGCCCTTGGCCACGTCGAAGGCGACGCCGCCCTCGCTGCTGCCGGCCGCGACGGTGCCACCGCTGATCGTGACGTTGTCGAAGGAGATCGGCTGGTCGCCGGCGGTCTTCGTCCACACCTTCTCGCCCGCGTCCAGGTCGATGACCGCGACCTGGGAACAGCCGTGCGCGGGCTCCGCCTTGGTCGGCATCGCGGGCTGGTGGACGATGACCGTCTTGTTGTCGTCGGTGACGTGCTTGCTGGCCGTGCACACGGGCCCGGCCAGCTTGATGGTCCACTTCTTGCTGCCCTTGGCGGGGTCGTAGCCGACGACCTCGGCGATGCCGCTCTTGGCGTACACCTGGTCGGTGAGCCACGAGCCGGAGACGACGACGCTGTTGTCGTCCTTGCTCACCGCGGGCGCGGGCACCTGGAAGAGCACCTTGGACGCGGGGTCGGACGGCACCTTCTCCTTGCTGCCGGGGGGCGCGCCCTCGCCGCCCTTCCCGTCCGTGCCGCCCTTGCCGCCGGTGGCGCCGCCGGAGCTCGCGGTGTCGTCCTTGCCCTCGCCGGAGGACCCGGCGTACCAGACACCGCCGCCGATGATCAGCGCGATCGCGACGACCGCCGCCACGATGATCGCCAGCTGCGCGTTGATCTTCCCGCGGCCGCCCGCCGCGCCCGCCTGGGCCTGCATCGGCACGGTCGCCTGCGGATAGCCGTAGCCGGGCTGTCCGGGCTGGCCCGGCTGCCCGTACGGCGGAGTCGGCTGCCCGTAGGGCCCCGGCTGCTGCGGCTGCCCGTACGGGCCGGGCTGCTGGCCGGGGTAGCCGTAACCGGGCTGGGGCTGCGGGGGAGCCTGCGGGTACCCGTACCCCGGCTGCGGCTGCGGCGGGGTCGGCGGGGCCGCGGGCGACTGCGGCGGCGTCTGCGGGGCCCCCGGAGGGGTCTGCGGCGTCTGCGGGTAGCCGTAGCCCGGTTCGGGAGCCTTGCCGAGGTTCGGGGAACCGCCCGACGGCGGGGTCGGCGGCTGCGGCGGCTGGTCCTGCGGAGGCCCGAAGCCTCCCCCCTGCGGGGGCTGGTGGGGCGGCGGGGGCGGCGGCTGGGTCATGGCGTGTGTACCTCGGGGAGCGGAGACGGCGGGGAGAGCCGTCCGGGCCGGCGGCGCGGGCCCGGACGGACGGGTCCGGAGGAGGGAACGGAACGGACGAGGAGGATCACTTGCCGAAGGCGAGCATCAACTTCTCCTTGGCGTCGTCGTTCCCGGTCAGACGGGTGCTGGAGATGTAGAACCGCCCGTCGACCCAGTCGATGTCCTTGGAGTAGAAACTGCTCTCGATGTCCGCGACGCCCTGCGGGTTCTGGAGCAGCTTGACCGGCTCGTGGCTGCCGCCGCCGGTGGCGATGGACACGACCTGGCCGCCCGCGTCGTAGGACGGCTGGACGTAGGCGATGAGCCGGTCGCCCTCGACCTTGATCGGCGTCATCGTCTCGTCCGCGGGGGACTTGACGCGCCACTTCTCCTTGCCGGTGGTGAGGTTGACCGCGACGATCTCGTTGGCGCCGGTGGTCGCCTCGGTCGGCAGGTAGAGGGTGCCCGCGGCGACGGCGACGCCCGCGCAGCCCTGGAGGTCGCGTTCGAGGATGGCCCAGCCGCACTCGGGGGCGAAGTCCTCGTCGACGCCGACCTGTTCGAGGACCTTGCCGCCGGAGGTGAAGGTGGAGATGTTCCAGACCTTCTTGTCCTCGTTGGTGGCGTAGACGACGAGCGGGTCGACGGAGTAGGCGCGGGCGACCCGCCAGCCCTTCTCGTACTTGTAGGTCCACTGGACCTTGCCGGTCTTCGGGTCGAGGCCCTGGAGCTCGTCGTGCTCGTTGTTGCCGCCGGCACCGCAGGAGGCGACCTGGACGAGCTTGGTGGCGCTGCCCGCGAAGCCGGCCGGGAAGCAGGCGTCGCCGTACCGCTTCTTGTCGTACAGCTTCTTGCCGCTGGTGACGTCGTAGGCGGTGCCGGACTGGGAGCGGCCGACCATGAGGATGTCGCCGCTGAGGTTCAGCTCGACGGAGAGCGTGGAGTCGAACAGCTCGCCGTCGGCGACCTCCTCGCTCCAGCCCTTCGCGCCGGTGGCGAGGTCGATCTCCTGGAGCTTGTTGCACTTGGCGCGGTCGCTGGAACCGCTCATGTAGGCGACGACGATCTTGTCGTCGGCCGTCTTCTCCGGGGTGACCGCGCAGATCTTCTCCGGGAAGGCGACCGGGTCCCAGGAGGGCTTCCCGTCAGCGACGCCGTACGCGAAGAGCTGCTTGTACGCCGCCTTCACGGCCGTCTTGTCGGTGACCCACATGCCGGGGGCGTCGGCGCCGGAACCGGGGGCGTCGGGCGCCTCCTTGTACCAGAGCACCTTCGACTCGCCCGCCTGACGGCCCTCGTTGAGGTCGTCGGGGTCCTCGCCGCCGTCGCCGCTGCCGTCACCGGGGTTGACCGGGGCGCCGCCGGAAGCGGAGGGCTTGGGGTCGTCGCTCTTGCCGGCGACCGGCTTCTTGTCCTTGTCGTCGCCGCCGCTCGCGGTGACCGCCCACACGCTGCCGCCGATGACGAGCAGGGCCGCGACCGCGGCGCCCACCACCAGGGCCGGCTTGCCCTTGAAGGGGTTGCGGGACCCGGAACCGCCGGGCGGCGGGGTGCCGGGCGCACCAGGGAACTGCGGCTGCGGATACCCGTACCCGGGCTGCCCGCCGTACGGTCCCGGCTGCTGGGGCTGTGCGTACGGGCCGGAGGTGTACGGCCCCGGCTGCCCGTACGGGCCGGGCTGCGCCGGCTGCTGCGGGTAGCCGTACCCCGGCGGCGGTCCGGCCGGCGGGCCCTGCGGCGGTGTCGGGGGCGGACCCTGCGGGGGCGGCGGGGTCGGTGCCCCGAAGCCTCCCGGCGGTGGTTCCTGCGGTGCTCCGAAGCCGCCCTGCGGCGGCTGGTTGGGCGGCTGGCTCATCAGCGCGTTCCCCCTTATTACTCACTGATTTCTGGCCACGTCCCCGGGGTACGCGCTGGCCTCGGAGTCGTTTGCGGCAGTCACTCAGACAGTTCTCGGACGGCCTTTCTATCACCCGGGCCGGACGGCGCACCGGGCCGCGTCCGCCCCTGTACCCAAGGGAGAACCGGCCCGTGATGCCTCTGTTACGCGCCTTCACGCCCTCTTCACGCCACGCACGCCCCCGGGGTGCTCCCCCTCAGGCGTCCTCGGCCAGTTCCAGCCAGCGCATCTCCAGCTCCTCGCGCTGCCCGGCCAGTTCGCGCAGCTCGGCGTCGAGCTCGGCCACCTTCGCGAAGTCCGTGGCGTTCTCGGCGATCCGCGTGTGCAGCCTGGCCTCCTTCTCGGAGACCTTGTCCAGCTGCCGCTCGATCTTCTGGAGCTCCTTCTTGGCGGCGCGCACGTCGGCGGCGCTCTTCTCGGGCACCTCAGCGGCCGGCTTCACCGCGGCGGCCGGGGCGTTGGCCGCGGCCGCCTCCTCCATGCGCCGGCGCCGCTCCAGGTACTCGTCGATGCCGCGCGGCAGCATCCTGAGCGCGCCGTCGCCGAGCAGGGCGAAGACCCGGTCGGTGGTGCGCTCGACGAAGAACCGGTCGTGGGAGATGACGATCATCGACCCGGGCCAGCCGTCGAGCACGTCCTCCAGCTGGGTCAGGGTCTCGATGTCGAGGTCGTTGGTGGGCTCGTCGAGGAAGAGCACGTTGGGCTCGTCCATGAGGAGCCTGAGCAGCTGGAGCCGTCGTCGCTCACCGCCGGAGAGGTCCCCGACCGGCGTCCACTGCTTCTCCTTGCCGAAGCCGAAGGTCTCGCAGAGCTGTCCGGCGGTCATCTCGCGGCCCTTGCCGAGGTCGACGCGCTCGCGGACGCGCTGCACGGCCTCCAGCACCCGCCAGGTGGGGTCGAGTTCGGCGACCTCCTGGGACAGGTAGGCCAGCTTGACGGTCCTGCCGACCTTGACCCGCCCGCCCGCGGGCTGCTGCTCCCCGTCGCTGTACGCGGCGTTCGCGAGGTCCCGGAGCAGGGAGGTCTTGCCCGCGCCGTTGACGCCGACGAGGCCGATGCGGTCGCCGGGGCCGAGCTGCCAGGTGACGTGCTTGAGCAGCACCTTGGGACCGGCCTGGACGGTGACGTCCTCCAGGTCGAACACGGTCTTGCCGAGCCGGGACGAGGCGAACTTCATCAGCTCGCTGCTGTCCCGGGGCGGCGGCACGTCGGCGATCAGCTCGTTGGCGGCCTCGACGCGGAAGCGGGGCTTGGAGGTGCGGGCGGGGGCACCGCGCCGGAGCCAGGCCAGCTCCTTGCGGACCAGGTTCTGCCGCTTGGTCTCCTCGGTGGCGGCGATCCGCTCGCGCTCGGCGCGGGCGAAGACGTAGTCGGAGTAGCCGCCCTCGTACTCGTACACGTCACCGCGCTGCACGTCCCACATGCGGGTGCAGACCTGGTCGAGGAACCACCGGTCGTGGGTGACGCAGACGAGGGCCGAGCGGCGTGCGCGCAGGTGCTGGGCGAGCCAGGCGATGCCCTCGACGTCGAGGTGGTTGGTGGGCTCGTCGAGGACGATGAGGTCCTGTTCGTCGATGAGCAGCTTGGCGAGCGCGATCCGGCGCCGCTCGCCGCCGGAGAGCGGCCCGATGACGGTGTCCAGCCCCTGCGGGAAGCCCGGCATGTCCAGGCCGCCGAAGAGACCCGTCAGGACGTCGCGGATCTTGGCGTTGCCCGCCCACTCGTGGTCGGCGAGGTCGCCGATGACCTCGTGGCGCACGGTCGCCGCGGGGTCGAGGGAGTCGTGCTGGGTGAGGACGCCGAGCCGCAGCCCGCCGGACTGGGTGACGCGGCCGGTGTCCGGCTCCTCCAGCTTGGCGAGCAGCCGGATCAGCGTGGTCTTGCCGTCGCCGTTGCGGCCGACGACGCCGATGCGGTCCCCTTCGGAGACGCCGAGGGAGACCCCGTCGAGCAGGGCACGGGTGCCGTACACCTTGCTGACGTTCTCGACATTGACCAGGTTGACGGCCATTTCTCTCCTGCCTGGGGGACGATCGACCCTCCAGAGTAGTCCGGCCGGACCGGGACTCAGTCCCGGACGGTCGCCCCGGGGGCCGGACCGGACGCGGTGCGGACGTCCCGGCAGGTCCCGGAGGCCCGCAGCACCCCGGCGATGTCGGACGCCGACCGGGCGTCCGTGGCGAGGAAGGCCGTGGTCGGCCCCGAGCCCGAGACCAGCGCGGCCAGCGCCCCGGCCGCCCGCCCCGCGGCGAGGGTGTCGGACAGCTGCGGGAAGAGCGAGAGGGCGGCGGGCTGGAGGTCGTTGGAGACGGCGACGGCGAGCGCGGCGGGGTCGCCCTTGGCGAGGGCGTCCAGCACGGCCTGGTCGGCGGCCGGCTCGGGGATCTCCAGTCCCTCGCCCAGCCGGTCGAACTCGCGGAACACGGCCGGGGTGGAGAGCCCCTTCGCGGCCATCGCGAACACCCAGTGGAAGTCGCCGCCGACCTCCAGCGCGGTCAGCTTCTCGCCCCGCCCGGTGCCGAGCGCGGCCCCGCCGACCAGGCTGAACGGCACGTCGCTGCCCAGTTCGGCGCAGATCGCGAGCAGCTCGTCGCGGGAGGCGCCGGTGCCCCACAGGGCGTCGCAGGCGACCAGTGCGCCGGCGCAGTCCGCGCTGCCGCCCGCCATGCCGCCGGCGACGGGGATGTCCTTGGCGATGTGCAGGTGCACGTCGGGCCGGCGGCCGTAGCGCTCGGCGAGGGCGAGTGCCGCGCGGGCGGCGAGGTTGGTGCGGTCGAGGGGGACCTGGTCGGCGTCCGGCCCCTCGCAGGTGACGCGCAGGCCCTCCGGCGAGGGGGTCGCGGTGACCTCGTCGTGGAGCGAGACGGCGAGGAAGACGTTGGCCAGGTCGTGGAAGCCGTCGGGGCGCACACCGCCGACCGCGAGCTGGACGTTGACCTTGGCGGGGACGCGGACCGTCACGCTCACTTGCTCGTCACTCCTTGTGTTCGGCGATACGCGCGAACTCTTCCACGGTCAGCGCCTCTCCGCGCGCCTGCGGCGACACGCCCGCGGCGACGAGGGCGGCCTCGGCGGCCGCCGCCGACCCGGCCCAGCCCGCGAGGGCGGCCCGCAGGGTCTTGCGGCGCTGGGCGAACGCGGCGTCGACGACGGCGAAGACCTCACGCCGGGACGCGGTGGTCTTCAGCGGCTCGCTGCGCCGGACGAGCGAGACCAGCCCGCTGTCGACGTTGGGCGCGGGCCAGAAGACGTTGCGGCCGATGGAGCCGGCCCGCTTCACCTCGGCGTACCAGTTGGCCTTGACGGAGGGCACGCCGTACACCTTCGAGCCGGGTCCGGCGGCGAGCCGGTCGGCGACCTCGGCCTGCACCATGACGAGGGTGCGCTCGATGGTCGGGAAGGTCTCGAGCATGTGCAGGAGCACGGGCACGGCCACGTTGTACGGCAGGTTGGCGACCAGCGCGGTGGGGGCGGGGCCCGGCAGCTCGCCCACGTGCATCGCGTCGGAGTGGACGAGGGCGAACCGCTCGGCGCGCTCGGGCATCCGGGCGGCGACGGTGGCGGGGAGGGCGCCGGCGAGGACGTCGTCGATCTCGACGGCGGTGACCCGGTCGGCGGCCTCCAGCAGGGCCAGGGTGAGCGAGCCGAGACCCGGTCCCACCTCGACCACCACGTCGTCGGGGCGTACCTCGGCGGTGCGGACGATACGGCGGACCGTGTTCGCGTCGATGACGAAGTTCTGGCCGCGCTGCTTGGTGGGGCGCACGCCGAGCGCTGCCGCGAGTTCGCGGACGTCGGCGGGCCCGAGAAGGGCGTCGGGGGTGGGGCTGCTCACCCCGCAAGGGTAGCCGGGGCGCGACCGGCGGCGGTCCGGGCGGCCGGGGAGGGGACCCGGCGGCCGGGGAGCGACCGGGGAGCGGACCCAGCGACCGAGGAACGACCGGGGGGCGGACCCGACGGCCGAGGAACGACCGGGGACGGTCCCGACGGCTGAGGAGCGACCGGGGACGGTCCCGACGGCTGAGGAGCGACCGGAGAGCGGACCCGGCGGCCGAGGAACGACCGGGGACGGTCCCGACGGCTGAGGAGCGACCGGAGAGCGGACCCGGCGGCCGAGGAACGACCGGAGAGCGGACCCGGCGGCCGAGGAACGACCGGAGAGCGGACCCGGCGACCGGGGCGGTCCGGGCGGCCGGGGGCGCTCCCGGCGGCCGGGGGGGCCGGCGGCCGGGGGGCCCGGCCGGGGGCGTCGCCGGTCAGCTCTGGAGGCGGGCCCCGCAGTGCGGCCAGGGGTTCGGGCCGCTGCGGGCGTACAGCTTCTTCGCCCGGTACGTCTGCTCGCCGGGCGTCGCGTCCTGGGGGCGGCCCTCGCCGCCGACGCTGTGCCAGGTGGGGGTGTCGAGCTGGTAGAGGCCCCCGTAGGTGCCCGAGGGGTCGACGGCGTCCGGGCGGCCGCCCGACTCGCACGCGGCCAGCGCCTGCCAGTGCAGGTGGTCGGCGCCCCGCACGGGCTCGGGCCGGGGGCGGGTGCCGACCCGGACGAGCTGCGGACGGGGCTCGCGCACCACCTCGGTGCGCAGCAGGCGGGGTTTCTGCCGGACGCCGTTGACGGTGCGCAGGGCGTACGTGGTCCGCCGCAGCCCGGGTGCGCCCGCCTGCTCGACGACCTCCGTGCCCCGGTGGAGCGAGGGGTCCTCGGTCCGTCGTACGGCGAAGGGGACCGGGTCCTCGCGGACCTCCTGGGAGCCGGTGATGCGCAGCACCGTGACGGTCTGTCCGTCGCGGGGGAAACCGGTCGCCGGGACGGACGTCGTGTCCTGGCCGCGCAGCGTCACCCCGGCCTCCTCCACGGCCTCGCCCACGGTCGCGGCGTTGGTGCGGACGGTGCGGGCCCGGCCGTCCGCCATGACCGTCACCACCCGCTCGGTCCGCACGTCCAGCGCGAGGCCCTCGCGTCCGATGCGCCGGGAGGCGGGGGCGGACAGGTACGCGCCCTCGATGCGGACGCCGAGTCCGCGCAGCGCCCCCGCCACCGTCTCGGCGGTCGTCCACAGCTGGCGGCGGTGGCCGTCGAGGGTGAGCAGCACGGGCCGTCCGTACCGGACGGTGACCTCCTCGCCGCTGGTCAGCGGGGTGCCCGGCGCGGGCACGATGACGTCGTGGGCGCCGACCTGGACGCCCTCCTCGGCGAGCAGTCCGGTCACGTCGTCGGCGAAGGTGTGCAGGGTGCGCGGTGCGCCGTCGACGGTCAGCTCGACCGCCTTGTCCTTGGCGACGAAGGCGGTGGTGCCGCCCGCGAGGAACGCCACGACCAGGGCCCGCGGCACCAGCCGGCGCAGGGAGCCGTCGCCGCGCGCGGCGTCCCGGGCCCGGCGGCGGCGTGCCGCCCTGCCGTCGGCCGGGGCGGGGGCCGGCGCCTTCGCGGCGCCCTGCCGGGGCAGCACCACCCCGGTCACCCGGCGGGCGGGCCGGTAGGTCTCGCCGTACGCCAGGGTCGGTGCACTGTGCACGTCGTACGGTGCCGGCGACTCGTGGGTCTCGGGCTGGGTTCTGCTCACGCCGACACGCTCCAGGGTCCGGATCGGGCCCCCAGAACCTAGCGGAGCGGCCGTCACTCTCCAAAGCGACGCGGCTACCCAGCGTGGCGGGCCTCGCTCGCCGGTGTCGCTCAGTAGCCGAAGGCGCGGGCCGTGTTCGCCGCGAGGGCCGTCGCGAGCGTGTCCTCGTCGACGCCCCGCACCGCGGCCATGGCACGCACCGTGACCGGCACCAGATAGGGGGCGTTCGGCCGCCCCCGGTAGGGCACCGGCGTCAGGAACGGCGCGTCGGTCTCCACCAGGAGCAGCTCGGCCGGGGCGACGGCGAGGGCGTCGCGCAGGTTCTGGGCGTTCTTGAAGGTGACGTTCCCGGCGAAGGACATGTAGTAGCCGGCGCCCGCGCAGATCTCGGCCATCTCGGCGTCGCCGGAGTAGCAGTGGAAGACGGTGCGCTCGGGGGCGCCCTCCTCCTTGAGGACGCGCAGGACGTCGGCGTGGGCGTCGCGGTCGTGGATGACCAGGGCCTTGCCGTGCCGCTTGGCGATCTCGATGTGGGCGCGGAAGGACCGCTCCTGGGCCGCCTTGCCCTCGGGCCCGGTGCGGAAGTAGTCGAGCCCCGTCTCGCCGACGCCCTTGACCTGCTCCAGCGCGGCCAGCCGGTCGATCTCGGCGAGCGCGTCGTCGAGCGCCGCCTCCCCGCCGGGCTGCCGGGCACCCTGCCTGGACCAGCCGTCGGGGTCCCCGTGCACGATGCGCGGCGCCTCGTTGGGGTGCAGGGCGACGGTGGCGTGCACGGCGTCGTGGGCCGCGGCCGTCTCGGCGGCCCAGCGGGAGCCCGCGAGGTCGCAGCCGACCTGGACGACGGTCGTGACACCGACCGACGCGGCCTTGGCGAGGCCCTCCGCCACCGTGCCCGACTGCATGTCGAGGTGGGTGTGCGAGTCGGCGACCGGGACGCGGAGGGGTTCGGGGAGCGGCGGGGCCGCGTTCTTGTCGGCCGGGGCGTTCGAAGGCATGCCCCGATCCTACGGAAGGTCCGGCGGGGGTCAGCCCGCCCTGCGGTGGAGGTGGAGGGCGTGCAGAAGGTCGGTCAGGTGCCGGTGCCGGCGCCCGGACGCGAGTCCCGGCGCTCCCGGCCCCGGCCGCTCGGGCACCTCGGGAGGGCCGGCCGGCGGCACCCGGTGGTCACCGGCCAGGGTGCCGCGCACGGAGGCGACCCGGCCCGGCCGCATGATCCGTACGACGTGGCCGTCGCAGTTGGCGCAGGTCGGCCGGGTCAGCGGGGAGGGCACGACACGGCCGTCCGCGACGTAGAGCACGAACTCGTTGCCGTCGGCGTCCCGGTGGTGCCCTATCTCGAACGACTGCTCCCAGCCGTGCCCGCAGCGCATGCAGGCGAAGGAGTACGACTCGTGGACGACGGCGGTGGCACCGGCGTGCGGTCCGGTCCGCGACGCACTCTCGCTCATGCTCATCCCGGCTCCCTCGGTTCACCGGCCGCTTCTTCGGCCCTTCCCCCAGTGGACTCCTCCACCAGCGGGAAAGCACCGGATCTGCCGAGTGTTTGAGCCGATTTGGGCCGCCCTTGACGCAAGGCGCCGAAAGGTCAGGAACGAGTCGAACGCGGCCGGATCAGGCCCCCTGCCGTGCGCTGTTCTTCGCCGCCACCACCGCGTCGAACACCTCCCGCTTGGGCACGCCCACCTCCGCGGCGACCGCGGCGATGGCCTCCTTGCGCCGCTCCCCCGCCTCCTCGCGCACCCGCACCCTGCGCACCAGCTCCTCGGCGCCGATCTCCTCGGGGCCCTGCTCCGGCGCGCCCTCGACGACGACGGTGATCTCGCCGCGCACCCCTTCGGCGGCCCAGGCGGCCAGCTCGCCCAGACCGCCGCGCCTGACCTCCTCGTAGGTCTTGGTCAGCTCCCGGCAGACGGCGGCCCGCCGGTCGCCGCCGAAGACCTCGGCCATGGCGGCGAGGGTGTCGTCGACGCGGTGCGGGGACTCGAAGTAGACGAGGGTCCGGCGCTCCCCGGCCACCTCGCGCAGCCGGGTCAGCCGCTCGCCGGCCTTGCGCGGCAGGAAGCCCTCGAAGCAGAACCGGTCCACCGGGAGCCCGGACAGCGCGAGCGCGGTGAGCACGGCGGACGGGCCGGGCACGGCGGTGACCCGTACGTCCCGCTCGACGGCGGCGGCGACCAGCCGGTAGCCGGGGTCGGACACGGACGGCATCCCGGCGTCGGTCACGAGCAGCACCCGCGCGCCGCCCACCAGCTCCTCGACCAGTTCGGGCGTCCGGGCGGACTCGTTGCCCTCGAAGTACGACACGACGCGCCCCCGGGGCGTGACGCCGAGCGCCTGGGTGAGCCGGCGCAGCCGCCGGGTGTCCTCGGCGGCGACGACGTCCGCGCCGGCCAGTTCCTCGGCGAGCCGGGGCGGGGCGTCCCGGACGTCGCCGATGGGGGTGCCCGCCAGTACAAGGGTTCCAGTCACGCCCCCATCCTCCCAGGAGCGGACGGATGTCTTCCCGGGGGCGGACGGGGACGCGGCCCGGCCGGTCCGGGGCATGCGCGGGACGTGCACAGCGCGGTTCCCTACGATGGCGCGGTGACCAGTACCGCGTCCTCCACGGACACCCGGCAGGAGCAGGCCCCGCTCGACGAGCGGCCCACCTGGCAGCAGCGGCTGCGCCGCTTCGGCTACACGGCGGGGCCCGCGGCCGACGACGTCCGCGACCGGCTGGTGCCCCCGTACGCGCGGCCCGGTGAGCGCCTGTGGGTCTTCCTCGGACTGTCCAAGGCGCGCGCCGACCGGCTCGTGCGCTGGTCGGCGTGGGGCGGGCCGCTGCTGGTGGCGCTGCTGGCGGGCGTGCTGCGGTTCTGGAACCTGGGCCGCCCGAAGGCGGTGATATTCGACGAGACGTACTACGCGAAGGACGCCTGGTCGCTGATCCACCGCGGTTTCGAGGTCAACTGGGACAAGAACGCCAACGACCTGATCCTGAACTCCGGCGGGGACGTCCCGATCCCGACGGACGCGGCGTACGTCGTGCATCCGCCGGTCGGCAAGTACGTCATCGGGCTGGGCGAGCTGCTGTTCGGCTTCGACCCGTTCGGCTGGCGGTTCATGACCGCGCTGCTCGGCACGTTGTCGGTGCTGCTGCTGTGCCGGATCGGGCGCCGGCTGTTCCGGTCCACCTTCCTCGGGTGCCTGGCGGGCGCGCTGATGGCGGTGGACGGGCTGCACTTCGTGATGAGCCGCACGGCGCTGCTGGACAGCGTGCTGATGTTCTTCGTGCTGGCGGCCTTCGGCTGCCTGGTCGCCGACCGGGACCGGTCCCGGCGCAGACTCGCCGCCGCGCTGCCGGTGGACGACGACGGGCGGGTCCGGCCGGACGCGGACGTCGCCGAGACGTTCCGCTTCGGGTGGCGGCCCTGGCGGCTGGCGGCGGGGCTGATGCTGGGCCTGGCCGCGGCGACCAAGTGGAACGGCCTGTACATCATGGCGGCGTTCTGCGTGATGGCCGTGCTGTGGGACGTCGGCGCCCGCCGCGTCGCGGGTGCCCACCGGCCGTACCGGGCGGTGCTGCGGCACGACCTGGGCTGGGCGTTCCTGTCGACGGTGCCGGTCGCGCTGGTCACGTACGTGCTGTCCTGGCTGGGCTGGATCCTCTCCCCCACCGACGGCAGCGGCGGCTACTACCGGGACTGGGCGGCGACGGACGGCAAGGACAGCTCCTGGTCCTGGCTCTTCCCGGACTGGTGGCGCAGCCTGTGGCACTACGAGTCGCAGGTGCTGGAGTTCCACACCCACCTGACCTCGCCGCACACCTACCAGTCGAACCCGTGGAGCTGGATCGTCCTCGGCCGCCCGGTCTCCTACTTCTACGAGTCTCCGGCGCCGGGCGCGGACGGCTGCCCGGCGGACGCGGGCGAGAAGTGCGCCCGCGAGGTCCTGGCGCTCGGCACCCCGCTGCTGTGGTGGGTGGGCTGCTTCGCGGTGCTGTACGTGCTGTGGCGCTGGGTCTTCCGCCGCGACTGGCGGGCGGGCGCCATCGCCTGCGGCATCGCGGCCGGCTACCTGCCCTGGTTCCTGTACCAGGAGCGCACGATCTTCCTCTTCTACGCCGTCGTCTTCCTGCCCTTCCTGTGCCTGGCGGTGGCGATGCTGCTGGGGGCGATCATCGGCCGTCCCGGCTGCGGCGACGCCCGCCGGGTCGCGGGGGCGACGGGCGCGGGCGTGCTGGTGCTGCTCATCGCGTGGAACTTCATCTATTTCTGGCCGCTGTACACCGGCACCGCCATCCCGATGGAGGACTGGCGGTCACGTATGTGGCTGGACACCTGGGTCTGAGCGTCCGGATCTCCATTCGGCCACCATCCGGAAACATCCGTACCGCCGGTCACGCCCTGCGCATAGAGTGCCACCACACGCGCTTCTGAACGTGTTCAAAGCGGGTGGGGGCCTTTACGGGGTTCTCATACGGGGACGGAACGGGGAGGGACTGCCGATGGGCAGGGGGGTCAAGGTCGCCGTCATAGGCGGCGTGTTCGCGGTGATGGTGGGCGGTGCCGGGTACGGCGCCTACAACGTCGTGTCGGCGCTGGACGGCGACGGGGGCTCGGGGGCCGCCGGGGCGACCACCAGGAAGAGCGGGCCGCCGAGCGGCGACGAGGTCCGGGAGACGGCGGAGAAGTTCTTCACGGCCTGGGAGAAGGGGGACGCGACGACGGCCGCGTCCTACACGAACAACGCCGCGGTCGCCGGGACGCTGCTGACGGCCTACGGCACGGACGCGCACATCGCCGACGTCGAGATCACGCCCGGCACGGCGACCGGCACCGGTGTGCCGTTCACCGTGAAGGCGAAGGTGTCCTACGAGGGCGCGACCGAGCCGCTGACGTACAGGAGCGAGCTGAGCGTGGTCCGCGGTGAGACCACCGGACGCGCGCTGGTCGACTGGCAGCCGTCGGTCGTCCACCCGGCTCTCAAGGCCGGCGACACCCTGGTCACCGCGGAGTCCGCGTCTCCGGCGATCAAGGCGGTCGACCGCGACGGCGCCGTGTTGACGAAGGAGAAGTACCCCTCCCTCGGCCCGGTGCTGGACACGCTCCGCGAGAAGTACGGAGACCGGGCGGGCGGCACCCCCGGCGTCGAGCTGGTCGTCCGGCACGAGACCCAGGAGGCCGCCGACACCCCGCTGCTGACCCTGGCGGAGGGGGAGCCCGGCAAGCTGGAGACGACGCTCAGCGCGGGCGTGCAGGCGGCGGCGGAGAAGGCCGTGAAGCGCTACGGCGAGTCCTCCGTGGTCGCCGTCCGGCCGAGCACCGGTGAGGTGCTGGCCGTGGCGAACAACCGCGCGGACGGCTTCAACGCCGCCTTCCAGGGACGCGTCGCCCCCGGATCCACCATGAAGATCATCACCGCCGCGATGCTCATCGACAACGGCGTGGCCTCGATGGACGACCCGGCACCCTGCCCGCCCACGGCGACCTGGCAGAGCCAGACCTTCAAGAACCTCACCGGCATGGAGCCCGACGAGGGCGCCACGCTCGCGGGCACCTTCATGCGGTCCTGCAACACGGGCTTCATCAAGCTCGTCGACGAGGAACCGCTGACGGACTCCTCGCTGACGGCGGAGGCCGAGGAGCGCTTCGGACTGGGCCGCGACGACTGGCAGACCGGCATCGTCTCCTTCGACGGCCGGGTCCCCGCGTCCGGCGGCCCGGACCGGGCGGCGAACGCCATCGGCCAGGGCCAGGTCCAGATGAACCCGCTGAACATGGCGTCGGTGACGGCGACCGCCATCACCGGCGCGTTCCGCCAGCCCCACCTCGTCCCGCCGGAGCTGGACGACCGGCAGCTGGCCACCGCCAAGGGCCTGCCGCAGAGCACCGCCGCCCAGCTGAAGCAGATGATGCGGCTCACCGCCACGCAGGGCACCGGCCGGCAGGCCATGTCCGGGCTCGGCGGGGACATCGGCGCCAAGACCGGGTCGGCGGAGGTCGACGGGCAGACCACGTCCAACAGCTGGTTCACCGGATTCCGGAACGACGTCGCCGCGGCGGCCATGACCGAGGAGGGCGGCCACGGCGGTGACGCGGCCGGCCCGATCGTGGCGGACGTGCTGCGAGCGGGGGGCTGAGGCGGTCCGGACGTGGCGGGTGCCCCTACTGTGGTCGCCGTCGTTGGAAGCGTGAGGCACAGAGGGCACCGCGGCACTCCGGGGAGCCGGAGCCGTGGAGGAACGGGACGCAGTGGGCAGCAGAAGGGCCGCCGGTGAGCGGCGGAAGACCAGACCCGCCGTGATCGGCGGCGTGGCCGCCGTGGTCGTGGCCGGCGCCGGCTTCGGCGCCTACGCGGTGTACGGCGGCGGGTCCACCGAGGACACCGCCCGGACGGCGTCCGCGACGGCCGAGGAGAAGGCGAAGTCGGGCCCCCTGTCGGCGGCCGAGGTCACCACGACGGCGCAGCGGTTCCTCACCGCCTGGCAGAAGGGCGACGTCGCCGGGGCGGCCGCCGCCACCGACGACGCCGAGGGTGCGAAGGCCCTGCTCACCGGCTACGCCGAGGACGCCCGCGTCAAGGACGTCACGTTCACCCCGGGCACCCCGGCCGACGGCAGGGTGCCGTTCTCCGTGCAGGCCACCGTCGCCCACGGGAAGACCGCGAAGCCCCTGGCGTACGACAGCGCCCTGACCGTCGTCCGCCGGGCCGGCGACGGCGAACCGCGGGTCGCCTGGCACGCCGCCGTCGTCCACCCGGAGCTGCGGGACGGCGACAGGCTCGTCACCGGGGAGGCCGGGACCCCGCCGGTCAAGGCGCTGGACCGGGACGGCGCGGAGATCACGGCCGCCAGGTTCCCCTCGCTCGGCACCGTCCTGGACGGCCTGCGCGAGAAGTACGGCAAGCAGGCGGGCGGCACCCCGGGCGTCGAGCTGCGCGTGGTGCGCGGCAAGGAGTCGAAGGCGGCGAAGGTCTCCGACAAGACCCTGCTGGAGCTGAGCGAGGGCACGCCCGGCACCGTGCGGACGACCCTGGACCCGGCCCTCCAGCAGGCCGCCGAGAAGCAGGTGGCCGGCAAGGCACGGGCGTCGGTGGTCCTGCTGCGCGCCTCCACCGGCGAGATCCTCGCGGTCGCCAACGGCGGCCACGGCTTCAACACCGCGTTCCAGGGTTCGCTGGCCCCCGGCTCCACGATGAAGGTCGTCACCGCCTCGATGCTGATCGAGAAGAACCTGGCGTCGACGGAGAAGAAGCACCCGTGCCCGAAGTACTTCAGCTACGGCGGCTGGAAGTTCCAGAACGACGACAAGTTCGAGATCAAGGACGGCACCTTCAAGGCGAGCTTCGCCCGCTCCTGCAACACCGCCTTCATCAGCCAGGCCCCCGAGCTGGAGAACGACGACCTGACCAGGCAGGCGAAGGAGGTCTTCGGCCTGTCCATGAACAACTGGTCCGTGGGCGTGCCCAGCTTCGACGGCGCGGTGCCGGTGCAGAGCGCGGCCCCGATGGCCGCCTCCCTCATCGGGCAGGGCGGGGTGCGGATGAACCCGCTGAACATGGCGTCCGTCGCGGCGACCGTGAAGTCCGGCGCCTTCCACCAGCCGTACCTGGTCGCCCCGTCGGTGGACGGGCGCAAGCTCGCCACGGCCTCCCGCACGATGTCGGCGGGCACGCTGGCGCAGCTGCGCGAGCTGATGTCCTACACGGCGGCGTACGGCACCGCGGCGGAGGCGATGGCCGGGGTCGGCGGTGACGCCGGGGCGAAGACCGGCTCCGCGGAGGTCGACGGCCAGAAGAAGCCCAACGGCTGGTTCACGGCGTACAAGGGCGACCTGGCCGCGGCGGGCGTGGTCCAGCAGGGCGGCCACGGCGGCGACACGGCGGGCCCGATCGTCGCGGCGCTGCTGAAGAACGCCGGCTGACCGGCGCGTGCGGATGGACGCGCGGCCGGTGGCTCAGTGGGCCACCGGCTGTGCCACCGCCGTGTAGGTGCGGCGCAGGAAGCGCATGAGGGCCTTGGTCTCGAACTGGACCACCGAGCAGCCCTGCGGGGAGTGGAACTCGACGACGGCCTGCACCCGCCCGCACGGCCAGACCCGCACCTCACCGGTCCCCGCGGGCGCGCGCAGGCCCTGCTCCAGCAGCGCCCGCTCGAAGGTCCATTCGCGAAAGCCGCGCCCAGCGCCCCGCGCCGGGAGGGCGACGCACACCGACCGGGGGTCGCGGTCGGGGTCGTAGCGCAGGACGACGGGTATCGCTCCGCCGTCGTCCTCGTCGGGGAGATCCGCGTCCGTCAGGATGTGGGCTCGTGCGTACTGTTCGACTACGGACATCGGATCGCCCCTTGCGCTGCGTCACCTTGGCGAAAGCTGTGCGTCCACCCCCTTGTCAAATGTCCCACATTTCCCGTCTCACGCCTTTCGGGCCGAATATCACTTGTGAGATCAGCTTTTACCTCGCTCTTGCGAAGAGGTTGCAACTGGTCCCTATCATCGACACGTGCACGTACCTGACGGATTCATCGACGCCCCGACCTCCGCCGTCACCGGCGTCGTCGCGGCGGGCGCCATCGCGGTCAGCCTGCGCGGCGCGCGGCGTGAGCTCGGGGGCATCTCCCGCGCGGAGCGTGGGGGAGAACGAACGGCTCCCCTGGCGGGGCTGGTCGCGGCGTTCATCTTCGCGGTGCAGATGCTGAACTTCCCGGTCGCCGCCGGCACCAGCGGGCATCTGCTCGGCGGAGCCCTCGCCGCGATCCTCGTGGGCCCGTACACCGGGGTGCTGTGCGTCTCCGTCGTGCTGCTCCTGCAGGGCATCCTCTTCGCCGACGGCGGCCTGACCGCGCTCGGCGTCAACATCACCGACATGGCGATCGTCACCACGGTCGTCGCCTACGCCCTCTTCCGGGGTCTGGTGAAGGTCCTGCCCCGGACCCGCCGCTCGGTGACCGTCGCCTCCTTCGTCGCCGCCCTCGTCTCCGTCCCGGCCGCCGCCCTCGCCTTCACCTTCCTGTACTGGATCGGCGGCACCACCGACGTCGCCATCGGCAAGGTCGCCACCGCGATGATCGGCGTGCACGTGCTGATCGGCGTCGGCGAGGCCGCGATCACCGCACTGACCGTCGGCGCGGTCGTCGCCGTGCGCCCGGACCTCGTGTACGGCGCGCGCGGCCTGACGCAGCGGCTCAAGCTGCGCGTGAACGGCGAGCTCGTCGACGCCCCGGCGGCCGAGCCGGTCCCGGCCCCCGCCCGCTCGCACCGCACGCTGTGGATCACCGGCCTGGTCACCTCGCTGGTGCTGGCCGGCTTCGTCAGCTTCTACGCCTCCGCCGACCCCGACGGGCTGGAGAAGGTCGCCGCCGACAAGGGCATCGACGAGAAGACCGAGGAGCACGCGAGCTCCGGCTCCCCGCTCGCCGACTACGGCGTCGAGGACATCGCGAACGCCCGCGTCTCCGGGGGTCTCGCGGGCGTCATCGGAGTCGGCGTCACGGTCTTCGCGGGCAGCGCGGTGTTCTGGTCGGTGCGCAGGCGCCGTGACGACGACGCCTCCCCGACGAACACCCACACGGACACGGACACGACCGTCTGACATGGGCGCGGGCCACGCACACCGGCTCTACCGGCACGGGCACTCCCCCGTGCACGGTCTGCCGCCGTACACCAAGCTCGCCGCGGCCTTCGCCTTCGTGATCGTCGTGGTGTCGACGCCGCGCGAGGCGATGTGGGCCTTCGCCGTGTACGCGCTGCTGCTCGCGGCGGTGGCGTACGCGGCCCGCGTCCCGGCCGGCTTCCTGCTGGGGCGGCTGCTGATCGAGGTGCCGTTCGTCGCGTTCGCGGTGCTGATGCCGTTCGTGGCGGAGGGCGAGCGGACCGAGGTGCTCGGCATGTCGCTGAGCGTGAACGGCCTGTGGGGCGCCTGGAACGTCCTGGCCAAGGGCACCCTGGGCGTCGCCACCTCCGTACTCCTCGCGTCCACCACCGAGCTGCGCGCGCTGCTGCTCGGCCTCCAGCGTCTGAGGCTGCCGCCGCTGCTGGTGCAGATCGCGTCCTTCATGCTCCGGTACGGGGACGTCATCGCGGACGAGATGCGCCGGATGCGGATCGCCCGGGAGTCGCGCGGCTTCGAGGCGAGGGGCGTGCGGCACTGGGGTGTGCTCGCCAGGTCCGCCGGAGCGCTCTTCATCCGCTCCTACGAGCGCGGCGAGCGCGTCCACCTGGCCATGATCAGCCGCGGGTACGCCGGGTCGATGCCGGTGATCGACGAGGTGACCGCCTCCCGGGCGCAGTGGTCGTACGCGCTGGCCCTCCCCGTCGCCGCTCTCGTGGTCTGTCTGCTGGGATGGAGCCTGTGAACACCGCCGCCGACACCGCGCCCGCCTCCCTGGAGGTCTCCGGCCTCGCCTTCGCCTACCCGGACGGGCACCAGGCCCTCTTCGGCGTGGACTTCTCCGTCGCCCGCGGCGAGCGGGTCGCGCTGCTCGGCCCGAACGGCGCGGGCAAGACGACCCTGGTCCTCCACCTCAACGGCATCCTCGGCGGCGGCACCGGCACGGTCACGGTCGCCGGGCTGCCCGTGGAGCGGCGCACCATGGCGGAGGTCCGGCGCCGGGTCGGCATCGTCTTCCAGGACCCCGACGACCAGCTCTTCATGCCGACCGTGCGCGAGGACGTGGCGTTCGGGCCGGCGGCGGCCGGGCTGAAGGGGGCGGAACTGGAGGCCTGCGTGGACCGGGCACTCGGCCTGGTCGGCATGGCGGAGTTCAGGGACCGGCCCCCGCACCACCTCTCCTTCGGCCAGCGGCGCCGGGTGGCGGTGGCGACCGTGCTCGCGATGGAGCCCGAGATCCTGGTCCTGGACGAGCCCTCCTCCAACCTGGACCCGGCCTCCCGGCGCGAACTCGCCGACATTCTGCGCTCCCTGGACGTGACGGTCCTGATGGTCACCCACGACCTGCCCTACGCCCTGGAGCTGTGCCCCCGGGCCCTGATCCTCAGCGACGGTGTGATCGCCGCGGACGGCCCGACCGCCGGCCTGCTCTCCGACGACGCGCTGATGCGCGCCCACCGCCTGGAGCTGCCCTTCGGCTTCGACCCGCGGTCGGTGTCGACGCGCCGGTGAGGAATCGCAGGCGGCCGGTGGCGGTTGCACCCACTGTCGCAGGCGAACGGAAGGGACGTAGGGCAGTGGACGTGGACGTGCACGGCACGGTGGCCGGGGGTTTCGAGCCGGTCAGGGACGCGTTCGCACGGAACTTCGCGACGCTCGGGGAGCGGGGCGCGGCGGTCGCCGTGTACCGGGACGGGCGCAAGGTCGTGGACCTGTGGGGCGGCACGAAGCACGTCGACGGAGCGGGCGGCGCCGACGACCGGGAGCCGTGGCGCCGGGGCACCGCCCAGATCGTGCGCTCGGCGACGAAGGGGGTCGCCGCCGCCGTACCGCTGCTGCTGCACCGGCGCGGGGAGCTGGACCTGGACGCGCCGGTGGGCGAGTACTGGCCCGAGTTCAAGGCGCACGGCAAGGAGCGGGTGCTGGTCCGGCACGTGCTGAACCACCGGGCGGGGCTGCCGGTCCTGGACCGCCCGCTCACCCCCGAGGAGTCCCTCGACCCGCTGCGGGGCCCCCGGGCCGTCGCCGCGCAGTCACCCGTGTGGGAGCCGGGCACCGACCACGGCTACCACGCGCTGACGTACGGCTGGCTGCTCGACGAGCTGGTCCGCAGGGTGACGGGCGGGCGGAGCGCGGGTGAGTGGATCGCGGAGGAGATCGCCGGACCACTGGGCCTCGACCTGTGGGTGGGGCTGCCGGCCGCGGAGGAGGCGGCGGGCCGCGCCGGCCGGGTGGGGCGCCTCGACGAGCCCGAGCCGTCGGGGAGCGGGCCGCGCCTGCGCCCCAAGCGCTCCGTCACCGAGGCCTACCGGGACCCGGCCTCCCTCACCCGCCGCGCCTTCGCCGCGATCACGCCGTTCCCCGACCAGAACGACCCCGCGTACCGCGCCTCCGCCCTCCCGGCGTCCAACGGCGTCGCGACGGCGGACGGGCTGGCGCGCTTCTACGCCGCGCTGATCGGCGAGGTCGACGGCGTGACGCGGAACGTACGGCTGTTCGACACCGCCACGATGGAGGCGGCCCGTGCCGAGGAGTCGGCCGGACCGGACCGGGTGCTCGTCGTCCCCACCCGCTTCGGCCTCGGGTACATGCTGCACGGCAGCGCGTCCCCGTTCCTGTCGCCCGGCTCCTTCGGCCACCCGGGCCGCGGCGGCGCCCTCGGCTTCGCGGACCCGGAGTCGGGCGTCTCCTTCGGTTACGTCACCAACGGCTTCCGCAAGTCCGTGACGGCCGACCCGCGGGCCCAGGCGCTGGTGCGGGCGGTACGGGCGTCACTCGACGCGGGCTGACCCGACGGGCGCCACCGTGCGGTGCCCGACCACGTGCGACCCGCACCGCGTGGGCACCCCAGGGTGCCGCCCGCTCAGACGTGGATCGGGTGGGACGTCCTCCCCGACGCCGCGTCGATCTCCTCGTGCGCCTTGGTGAGCAGTTGCATCGCCAGCTCGTTCAGGGCGCGTGCCCCCGCCACCTCCTCGCCGACCCGCGGCTGCCGGGCGTCGACGCGGTGCCGGCTGGCGTGCCCGTGCGCGCGGACCTCACTGCCGTCGGGGAGCCGCACCATCGCGACCGCCCGCGTGTGCTGGTCGTCCTCCATGAACTCCAGCTCGACGTGCCATCCCACTGCGGTGTGCATCATGACGATCACCTCCGGAGTACCTGCTTCCAGGGTGCTCCTCGCGGCCGCCCGGCGCACCACGCCGCCGCTGCCGCCGCGTCCACCGCGTCCACCGCGTCCGTCACGTCCGCCGCTTCCGCCGCGTCCGTCACGTGTGGAGCATCAGCCCGATCCCGACGACGAGGAGCCCCGCCGCCGCGAGACGGGGCGCGCCGAAGCTCTCCCGGAAGAAGAGGGCCCCGATCGCCGCGCCGACCAGGATCGAGGACTCGCGCAGGGCCGCGATCGGCGCGAGTTCGGCGCGGGTCTGCGCCCACAGGACGAGCCCGTACGCGGTGACGGAGAGCACCGCGCCGAGCAGTCCGAGGCGCGCCTGCGGCCGCAGCAGCGCCCAGGCGCCGGCGCGGTGGCGGTACACGAAGTACGCCGGGAGGGCCGTCCCCTGCACCGCCATCAGCCAGGCGATGTACCCGAGGGAGGACCCGGAGGCGCGTACGCCCAGCCCGTCGACCACCGTGTACGCCGCGATGGTCACCCCGGTCGCCAGGGCCGCGCCGATGGCCGCCCAGTCGGGCCGCCGTCCCCGCAGCCCCCACAGGGCGACGCCGGTCAGGCCGGCGCAGGACAGCAGGATGCCGCCGGTCGCCCAGCCGTCCGGCACCTCGCCCGCGAAGACGGCGGCGAGGACGGTGACCAGCAGGGGCGCGCTGCCGCGGGCGATCGGATAGGCCTGCCCGAAGTCGCCCAGCCGGAAGGAGCGCATCAGCAGGGCGTAGTACGCGAGGTGGATCGCGGCGGAGGCCAGGAGGTAGGGCCACGCGCCGGCCGCCGGGACGGCCGTGAACGGCAGCAGCGCGAGCCCGATGAGCATCCCGCCGCCCGATATCAGCGCGAAGCCGGTCAGCTTGTCCGTGATGCGGTGCGCGATCGCGTTCCAGCTCGCGTGCGTCACCGCGGCGAGCAGGACGGCGCCGGTGACCAGTGGGGTCACTCGGCGCGCTCGCGCACGTCCACGAGGGTGGCACCGGCGGTGGCGACGAGTTCCTTCGGCTCCATCGGGAAGACGGCGTACGGGGTGCCGGCGGCGGCCCAGACGACCTCGTGCGCGAGGAGGGACCGGTCGGCGAGCACCCGGGTCCGCTCGCGGTGGCCGAAGGGCGGGACGCCCCCGATCGCGTACCCGGTGGTCTCCCGTACGACGTCGGCCCCGGCCCGCGTGACCTTGCCGGCGCCGAGTTCCTCGCGGACCCGCTCCAGGTCGACGCGGGAGGCGCCGTCCATGAGGACCAGGACGGGCACGCCGTCGGCGGCGAAGACGAGCGACTTGCAGATCTGGCTCAGCTCGCACCCGATCGCGGCGGCGGCCTCGGCGGCGGTGCGCGTGGCCTCCGGGAAGCGCCGCGCCCGTGCCACCAGGTCGGCGAGGCCCAGTCCGCGCAGGGCCTCGGCGAACCGGGGGTGGGCGGCAGGGGCGTCGGAGGTGCCCTCGGTCGTAGTCATGAACGGCACGCTAGCGGTGGGTGTAGGCGGCACGCGACCCGTTTGCCCCGGGGACCGCCGGCGCCCCGCCTCCGCGTCGCGGGGGCCGTGTCCGCGGGCGTCCGGGGCCACCGTCGCGCGTCGGCCGGTTCCGCCGCGCCGGGCGTCCGCGCCGCCCGGCCGGCGGAGGCCTCCGTCGTGCCGGCGGGCTCACGGACGGCTGGGTACCGATCGTGCCGGCGGGCTCACGGACGGCTGGGTACCGATCGTGCCGGCGGGCTCACGGACGGCTGGGTACCGGCTCGCTCCGTTCGGCGGCGTCCCGCGGGCCTTCCCCGCTGCCGGCGTCGTCGGCGGGGGCCGCGGGCCCGGGGCGCGGGGTGTTCATCAGGAAGGCCGCGATCAGCGCACCGACGGTGATGATGCCCGCGGCCCACACGCCGGCCGTCTGGAAGCCCTCCATCACCGCCTGCTTGGCGAACGCCGGATCCGCGCCCTGCGGGGCGTGCGTGTCCAGGTGGTCCGCGGTCGTACTGGCGGCGATGGTGTTGAGCAGCGCGGTCCCGAGCGAACTTCCGGTCTGCTGCGCCGTGTTGACGCCGGCGGAGGCGATGCCCGCGTCGCCGGGGTCGACGCCGTGGGTGGCGTAGTCGTAGGCCACCGGCATGATCAGGCCCGCGCCGAATCCGGACAGCAGCCCGGCGACCAGGACACCACGGGCGTAGGAGGTGCCGGGGTCGACGGTGAGCAGCCAGAGCATGCCGGAGGCGAGGACGAGCATGCCGGGCACCATCAGGGCCCGCGGCGGGACCCTGGGCAGCAGGCGAGCGGTGAGCCCGCCGGCGGACAGCAGGACCGCCACGGTCATCGGCAGGAAGGCCACACCCGTGCGGACCGGCGAGTATCCCTTGACGGCCTGCAGGTAGTAGGTCATGAACAGGAACGCCCCGAACATGCCGATGAAGGCCAGTCCCGCACCCAGGTAGGCGCCGCCGCGGGTCCGGTCGGCGATCACCCGCAACGGCAGCAGCGGTGACGGCACGCGGCTCTCCACGAGGGCGAAGACGGCGAGCAGCACCCCACCCCCTGCCAGCAGGCACACCACCGGGGCCGAGCCCCACCCGTCGGACTCGGCCCGGGCGGTGCCGTACACCAGCGCGAGCAGGCCGCCGGTCACCAGGAGCACACCGGGGACGTCGAACCGGACCCTGCCCTCGTGCCGTGACTCGGTGAGCAGGGCGCCGCCGCCGACCACCGCGGCCAGGGCGATCGGGACACTGATGTACAGGCACCAGCGCCAGTCCAGGTACTCGGTCAGCGCACCCCCGGCCAGCAGCCCGATGGCGCCGGCGGCGGCGGTGATCGCGCCCCAGATCCCGAACGCCTTGGCGCGCTCCTTCGGCTCGGTGAACATCACGGTCAGCAGCGAGAGCGCGGACGGGCCGAGCAGCGCGGCGAACGCGCCCTGCGCGGCCCGGGCGACCAGCAACGCCTCGAAGCCGCCGGCCGCGCCGCCGAGGGCCGACGCACCTGCGAAACCGAGCAGCCCGATCAGGAAGGCCCGCTTGCGCCCGGTGTAGTCCGCGATCCGTCCGCCGAGCAGCAGGAGACTGCCGAACGCGAGCGTGTACGCGGTGATGATCCACTGCCGGTCGCCGTCGGAGATCCCCAGGTCCCGCTGGAGCGTGGGCAGCGCGATGTTCACCACCGTGCCGTCCAGGACGATCATCAGCTGGGCCAGCCCGATGAAGAACAGCGCGGACCAGCGGCGCGGATCGGCCCCGCCGGCCCGCGCCTTCGTGGTTGCCGTGACTTCCATGGATCAGTCCTCACTCGTGATGCCGGGTGCCGCGCGGATCGTCCGGACGGCGTCGGACGACCACGGGACGGCACCGGCCCGGTCGGCGTAACAGACGCGGGTGTGTGAGGGACGCCACGGACGGCGGGTGTGACAACGGGCCGGGCCGCGTCGTCGTATGCACGTGCCGCGGGACCACGGCAGGGCAGGACGAACGGGCAGGAGCCGGTGATGGGCGAGGGCAGTGAGCGGGCGGACGGCGGGACCGTGCCGGTCCACGGCGGCGGGACCGACGCGGCCACCGGGGCGTTCGTCGCCCACCGCGCCCTGCTGTTCACGGTCGCCTACGAGATGCTCGGTTCGGCCGCCGACGCCGAGGACGTCCTGCAGGAGACGTGGCTGCGCTGGGTGAACGTCGACCTCGGCCAGGTGCGCGAACCGCGCGCCTACCTGGTGCGCATCGCGACGCGGCAGGCGATCGACCGGCTGCGCACGCTCAGCCGGCGCAGGGAGGCCTACGTCGGTCCCTGGCTGCCCGAGCCGCTGCTGACCGCTCCGGACGTGGCCGAGAACGTCGAACTGGCCGAGAGCGTCTCGATGGCGATGCTGCTCGTGCTGGAGACGCTCGCGCCCGTCGAGCGGGCGGTGTTCGTGCTGCGCGAGGTCTTCGAGCTGGACTACGGGGAGATCGCCGAGGCGGTCGGCAAGAGCCCGGCCGCCGTCCGTCAGATCGCCTACCGCGCACGGGGGCACGTCGCCGCGCGCCGCCCCCGCACGGCCATCTCCCCGGCCGAGACCCGAGCCGCGCTCGAGGCGTTCCGGCACGCGGTCGCCTCCGGCGACCTGCAGACCCTGATCGACATCCTCGCCCCGGAGGTGGTCTACCTGGGCGACGGCGGCGGGGCCAGGCAGGCCACGCCGCGGCCCGTCGTGGGCGCCGGCGACGTGGCCCGCCTGCTGGTGCTCGGACTGCCCACCCTCGACGGCGCCTTTCTGGAGACCGTCCAGATCAACGGCTGCCCGGCGCTGCTCGTGCGGCGCGGCGAGGAGGTCGACGGCGTCGTGACGATGCGTGTCGAGAACGGCCTGATCACCGCGTTCTACTCCGTGCGCAACCCCGAGAAGCTGGCGCACGTGGAGCGGGAGACCGCGCTGAGCCGCTGAGCGGGCGGAGACCGCGCTGAGCCGCTGAGCGGGCGGGCCGGCAAGGGGGAAGCCGGTGAGGGCAGCCCCGTCCCCACGGAAGCCCTCACCGGCTGGTCTGTTCTCCGCCGCCCCGGGTCGGGGCGGCGGGTGGCGCGTCAGGTGCGGGCCAGTTCCCGGTCCTCCTCGGGGCCCGAGCCCCGTTCCTCGGCCGTGCGCAGGCCCTCACCCTCGACGTCCACGTTGGGCAGCGCGCGGTCCAGCCACTTCGGCAGCCACCAGGCCTTCCCGCCGAGCAGCGCGAGGACCGCCGGGACGAGGGCCATGCGGACGACGAACGCGTCGAAGAAGACGGCGATCGCCAGCCCGAAGCCGATCATCTTGACCATCGCCTCGCTGGAGCCGATGAAGCCCGCGAAGACCGCCATCATGATGACCGCCGCCGCTGTAACAACCCTCGCGCCGTGCTTGAACCCGGTGACGACCGCCTGGTGGGGCTTCTCGCCGTGGACGTAGGCCTCCCGCATGCGGG
Organism: Streptomyces ambofaciens ATCC 23877; assembly: GCF_001267885.1. Taxonomy (NCBI): domain Bacteria; kingdom Bacillati; phylum Actinomycetota; class Actinomycetes; order Kitasatosporales; family Streptomycetaceae; genus Streptomyces; species Streptomyces ambofaciens. The sequence continues at coordinate 3,421,583 of NZ_CP012382.1, forward strand.
TGACCAGGAAGACCTCGTAGTCCATCGCCAGGCCGAAGACCACGCCGACCATGAAGATCGGCATCATCGACATGACCGGACCGGTCTCCTCGACGCCCATCAGGCCGGACAGCCAGCCCCACTGGAAGACCGCGACGACCGCGCCGAGGGCCGCCATGACGGAGAGCAGGAAGCCGAGGGCCGCCTTCAGCGGGACCAGGATCGAACGGAAGACCACGATCAGCAGGAGGAAGGCCAGGCCGACGACCAGGACCAGGTACGGCACCAGCGCGTCGTTCAGCTTCTGGCTGACGTCGATGTTCATCGCCGTCGAACCGGTGACCAGGGTCTGCGCCCCCGTGTCGGCCTCGACGGCGCCGCCCGCGTCGCGGATGGCGTGCACCAGGTCCTCGGTCTGCACGGAGGACGGCTTGGAGTCCGGGATCACGGTGATCGTCGCGGTGTCGCCGGCCTTGTTGGGCGCGGGCGGGGTCACCGCCACGACGTCGTCGAGCCCCTTGATCTCGTTCGAGACGTCGGTGAACACCTGCTGGGGGGCGTCGCTGCCCCGGGCGTCCACGACGACCATCAGCGGCCCGTTGAAGCCGGGGCCGAAGCCCTCCGAGAGCAGGTCGTAGGCCCGGCGCTGGGTCGTGGACGTCGGCTGCGAGCCGTCGTCGGGCAGGCCCAGTTCCAGGGAGGCCGCGGGGACGGCGGCGGCCCCGAGACCGACGACGCCCAGCAGCAGGACGGCCAGCGGACGGCGGACGACGAAGCTCGCCCAGCGGGTGCCGAGGTTGGCCTTGGCGGGTCCGCCCTCGGCCTGCGCGTCCTTCTTCTTCCTGCCGCCGCCCAGCAGCCTGCTCTTCGCACCGGTCGGCTTGACCCGGCGGCCGGCGTAACCGAGCAGCGCGGGGACCATCGTCAGGGCGATCAGGACCGCGATGGCGACGGTGGCGGCCGCCGCGACGCCCATCTTGGTCAGCATCGGGATGTTGACGACCGCGAGGCCCACCAGGGCGATGACGACCGTGAGGCCGGCGAAGACGACCGCCGAGCCGGCGGTGCCGACCGCCCGGCCCGCGGCCTCCTCGCGCTCACGTCCCTCGGCGAGTTCGGCGCGGTAACGGGAGACGATGAAAAGGGCGTAGTCGATGCCGACCGCGAGACCGATCATCATCGCCAGGATGGAGGTGGTGGAGCCCAGCTCCAGCGCGCTGGCGAGGGCCGTGATGGAGGAGACGCCGATGCCGACGCCGATCAGGGCCGTGAGCAGGGGCAGTCCGGCCGCGACCAGCGAGCCGAAGGTGATGACGAGGACGACGGCGGCCACCGCGATGCCGATGACCTCGGTGGCGCCGGTGTGCGGGACGGCCTGGAGCGCGTCACCGCCGACCTCGACGGTCAGCCCGGCGTCACGCGCCTGCTGGGCGGCGTCCTCCAGGGCGTCCTTGGTGGAGTCCTCCAGCTCCATGCCGGAGACGTCGTACCGCACCGACGCGTAGGCGATCGCGCCGTCCTTGCTGACGGCCTTGCCCTGGTAGGGGTCGGCGACCGAGGCGACCTCGGAGCCGTCGGCCAGATCGGCGACGGCCTTCTCGACGGTGGCCTTGTGGGCGGCGTCCGTCATCTTCTCGCCGGACGGCGCCTTGAAGACCACGCGCGCGGTGGCCCCGTCGGCGCTCTGTCCCGGGAAGCGCTCTTCGAGCAGGTCGAAGGCCTTCTGGGCCTCGGTGCCGGGGATGGAGAAGGAGGTGGTGCCGGCGGGCGGGGCACTGGCCGCACCGACGCCGGCGAGCGTCAGCAGGGCCACCCATATCAGGGCGACGAAGTGCCGTCGGCGGAAGGCGAGCCGGCCGAGTTTGTAGAGGAACGTTGCCACGGGGGCGTACTCCCGGTCAGGTCGTGGGTCTTCAGGGCAGGGGTGATCAGCCCGACGACGTGAGCGGTTACGTCAGGTGGGGATCGCCTGGTGGGGGGGACGGGTCAGGAGGAGGGGGAGACGCCGAGGGCGGGGAGGATCACGGCGTCGATGTACGAGGCGAGGAAGGCCCGCGTGGGCGGCTGGTCGTCGAGCAGCGTGCGGGTGGCGAAACCGCCGACCATCATGTGCACGAGGAAGTCCAGCGCCGGACAGTCCGCTCTGATCTCGCCCCGGTCGACGGCGCGTTGCAGCAGGCGCCGGAACTCCGCCATCTCCGGTTCGACCAGTTGCTCCCGGAAGGCCTGGCGCAGGTCCGGGTTCTGGTGGAGTGCCATGGCCACGCCCCGCATCAGCGCGGAGTTCTGGGCCATGGTGCAGTCGTCCTCGCGGGCCATCAGCGCGTGCAGGTCGCCCCGGAGCGTGCCGGTGTCGACCTCGCTGATCTCCCCCGGCTTGTTGTGCCGTATGGCCTTGACGACCAGCTCGGGCTTGCCGCCCCACTGGCGGTAGAGCGTCGCCTTGCTGGAGCGGGTGCGGGCGGCCACGGCGTCCATGGTCAGGGCGTCGTAGCCGACCTCGCGGAGCAGGTCGAGCACGGCCTCGTACAGCTCGGCCTCGCGCTCGGGAGTGATCCGACTGCGGCGCACGGTGGCTGTCTCGGTCATCTCGCTCACTCCTTCCTCCACTCGGAACGACGGTCGGCAACTGTCAGTACGACACCGTTTCGTACAGGAAGAATGTACCCCGGCCCACTAGCGAAACGAAACGGTTTCGTACGTGGCTTGGGTCACGGTTGTCAGCTCCCCATAAGTTGCCGGTACCCCGTGCCCGGAAAAGCATGGGGCGGGTGAGTTATCTGCGCCTTCCCCACCTCAGTGGCGACCAGCTGTGCTTCGTGGCCGAGGACGACCTCTGGCTCGCGGACCTCGACGGTCCCGGCCGTGCCTGGCGGCTCACCGTCGACCGCGCCAAGGTCGGCCACCCGCGCTTCTCCCCCGACGGCCGCCACATCGCGTACACCAGCTGGCGCACTCTGGTGCCGGAGGTCCACCTCGTGCCCGTGGACGGCGGCCCCGGCCGGCGGCTCACCCACTGGGGCGGCCTCGACACACGGGTCTGCGGCTGGTCGCCCCCCGAGCCCGACGGCAGCACCGCCATCTTCGCCGTCGCCTCCCACGGCGAGCCCTTCTCCCACCTCACCTGGGCCTACAAGGTCGGCCCCGACGGCGACCCCGGCCGCAAGCTCCCCTGGGGCCCGGTCACCGACATCCAGGCCGCCGACCTCGACGGGGAACGCAGGACGCTCCTGCTCACCGGCACCCCGCCGCACGAACCCGCCTCCTGGAAGCGCTACCGGGGCGGTGCCACCGGCCGGCTCTGGCTGCACGGGCAGCGGCTCCTGCCCGACCTGGGCGGCCATCTGCACTCCCCCCTGTTCGTCGGCGGCCGGATCGCCTTCCTCTCCGACCACGAGGGCGTCGGCAACCTCTACTCGTGCGCCCACGACGGCTCCGACCTGCGCCGCCACACCGACCACGACGCCTTCTACGCCCGGCACGCCGCGAGCGACGGCACCCGCGTGGTGTACCAGTGCGCCGGCGACCTGTGGATCGTCGACGGCCTGGCGCCCGACTCGGTGCCGCGCCGGCTCGACGTCCGGCTGAGCGGGCCGCGCGCGGGACGCCGCACGTACCAGGTGCCCGCCGCCCAGCACGTGGGCGGCTTCTCCGTCGACGAGACGGGCCGGGCGAGCGCCGTGGTGGTGCGCGGCAGCCTGTACTGGCTCACCCACCGCGACGGACCGGCCCGCACCCTCGCCGACACCCCGGGGGTACGGGTGCGGCTGCCGGAGATGCTCGGGGCGAGCGGGCGGATCGCGTACGTGACGGACGCGGCGGGCGAGGACGCCGTCGAGATCGCCCACCTGCCGCGGGCGACCGGGGGCCGCGCGCCCCGGCGGCTGGCCCCGGGTGCGCTGGGCCGGGTCCTGGAGCTGGTCTCGGACCCGGCGGGCGAGCGACTGGCCATCGCCTCCCACGACGGCCGGCTGCTGCTGCTCGACGTCTCGGAGGAGGACGGGGAGGTCGCCCAGGCCCTGGACGCGGGGGGCACGGACGTTGCGGGTGAGGCGGGTCAGGCAGCGGATGCCGGGGGCACGGACGTTGCGGGGCAGGCGGGTCAGGCGGGTCAGGCAGCGGATACGGGGGACGCGCGGGACACGGCCGACGCCGGGGATGCGGAGCACCCGGGGAGCCCCGCCGAGGCCGAGCACCCGGCGGACACCGCCACCGCCGCCACCGCGACCACCCCCACCGGCACCCCCACCCCCACCCCCACCGGCACCGGCACCGGCACCGGCGACGCCCGGCCCCCCGGCGAGGCGGAGAACGCCGGGGACAGCGGCCCGGCGGGGGACGCCCCCACCGGCACCGCCTCGGGCCACGTCACCGAGCTGGTCCGGTCCGACAACGGCCCCGTGCGCGACCTCGCCTTCTCCCCGGACGGGGCCTGGCTCACCTGGTCGCACCCGGGCATCGGACGCTCGCTGCGGCAGATCAGGATGGCCCGCATCGACGGGCCGGAGGGCCCCCTCGTCGTCGACGTCACCAACGGCCGCTTCGAGGACGAGAACCCGGTGTTCACCCGGGACGGCCGCTACCTCGCCTTCCTCTCCTGGCGCGGCTTCGACCCGGTGTACGACGTGCACACCGGCGACCTGTCCTTCCCGCTGGGCTGCCGCCCCTACCTGGTGCCGCTCTCCTCCGCGACCCCCTCCCCCTTCGCGCTGAACCCCGAGGGCCGCCCCGCGGCCGGCGGCCTGGACCCGCTGGACGACGAGCCCGGCGAGGGCGGCCCGGTGACCGTCGAGGTGGAAGGGCTGGAGAGCCGTGTGACACCGTTCCCGGTCACCGCCTCCAAGTACTCGGCGCTGCACCCGGTCGCGGGCGGCGGCCTGGTCTGGCTGCGCTGGCCGATCTCGGGCGCGCTCGGCGAGACCTTCGCCAACCCCGCGGACCCGAGCGAGCGGCCGACCCTGGAGCACTTCAACCTCGCCAAGGCCAGGAAGTCCGAACTGGTCGACCACCTCGACTGGTTCCGGGTCAGCGGCGACGGCACCCGCCTGGTCGTCCTCGACGAGGGCGACCTGCGCGCGGTGCCCGCCACCGAGGCCGGCGACGGCGACACGACCACCTGGATCGACCTGCGCCGCATCCTGCACGAGGTCGACCCGGGCGCCGAGTGGCGCCAGGCCTACGACGAGGCGGGCCGCCTGATCCGCGCCTACTTCTGGGACCCCGGCATGTGCGGCATCGACTGGGACGCGGTGCTGGACCAGTACCGTCCGCTGGTCGAACGGGTCGCCTCCCCGGACGAGTTCGCCGACCTGCTCCGCGAGGTCCTCGGCGAGCTGGGCACCTCCCACGCCTACGTCGCCGCCGCCCGGCGCAACGAGGGCCCGGCGCACTACCAGCGCCGGCAGGGCCTGCTCGGCGCCAACCTCGTGTGCCGGGACGGGCGGTGGCTGGTCAAGCGCATCCTGCCCGGCGACTCCTCCGACTCCAAGGCCCGCTCACCGCTGGCCGGTACGGGCATCCGCGAGGGAGCGGCGCTCACGCACGTCGACGGCCGGCCGGTCGACCCGGTGGCGGGTCCCCACCCGCTGCTGGCGGGCGCGGGCGGTACGACGGTGGAGCTGACCTTCGCACCGGCGGAGGGCGCTGCCGGGCCGTCCCGGCGGGTCGCCGTCGTACCCCTCGTCGACGAACGTCCGCTGCGCTACCAGGACTGGGTGGCCAAACGCCGCGAGGTGGTGCGGAAGTTGAGCGACGGCCGCTGCGGCTACCTGCACATCCCCGACATGGGCGGCTCCGGCTGGGCGCAGTTCAACCGCGACCTGCGCATGGAGGTCTCCCGGCCGGCGCTGATCGTGGACGTGCGCGGCAACGCGGGCGGGCACATCAGCGAACTCGTCATCGAGAAGCTGACCCGCACCATCCTGGGGTGGGACCTGACCCGCGACGCGCAGCCGGTGTCGTACACCTCCAACGCGCCCCGCGGGCCCGTCGTGGCGGTCGCCGACGAGGCGACGTCCTCCGACGGCGACATGATCACGGCCGCGTTCAAGCTGCTGCGGCTCGGCCCGGTGGTCGGCCAGCGCACCTGGGGCGGGGTGGTCGGCATGACCGGCCGGCACCGCCTCGGCGACGACACGGTGATCACGGTGCCCATGAACGCGGCCTGGTTCGACGCCTACGGCTGGTCCGTGGAGAACTACGGCGTCGCCCCCGACGTCGAGGCCCTGCGCACCCCGCTGGACTGGGCCGAGGGCCGCTACCCGGTGCTGAACGAGGCGGTCCGGCTGGCGCTGGAGCTGCTGGAGACCGACCCGCCCGCCACGCCGCCCGGCTACGAGGACGTACCCGACCGCTCCCGCCCGCCGCTGCCGCCGCGGACCTGAGGCGCGCCCAAGAGGCAGGGAGCCGGGGGCACGAAGAAGGGGCGCCTCCCCGTGGAGGGCGCCCCTTCGACTCGGCCTCGACGCGTCAGGCGTCGTAGCTCTCCTCGAGACGCTCGTCCGCGTCGCGGCGGCGCGAGGACGGGTCCCGCTCCTCCGTGGCCCGGCGACGCGCCGGGTCCATCTCGTCCTCGTCGGGACGGCGGTCACGGTTCTGGAACTGGTCCTTGGCCTGCTCGGCCCGCTGCTTGCCCTGCTGCTGCATGCGCTCGGCCTTGTCCTGGAACTGGTCCTTCATACCCATGTGGGTTCACTCCTGTGCTGATCGGGCCCGACCGGATCGGCCGGGCGCTCGATCAGATTCACATGAGCGGTGACCGTACGCATGTCGATCACTTACGGACCGTAGCCGCGCCCGTCCGCTGCTGTTCGTCGGCCGCCCCGCCCGCGCCGACCAGTCCGACGCGCACGTTGTTCAGCCGGTCCCCGAAGCGCCGCATCTCGCGCTGTCCGACGGTGCCGATGACGGCCGGCAGGTAACCCCGCACGCCCTGCATGCCGCGCAGCCACCACTGCCCGTAGACGTGGGCGGAGCGGCGCTCTATGCCCTCCACGAGCCGGTCGACCGCCGGACCCAGCGGATAGGTCTTGTTCGACGGCCAGGGCAGCCGCTGCCGCAGCTCGCGCATGACGTCGTCCTGGTCGGCGCCGCGCACCATGTCGGTGTCCGTCCACGACAGGTAGCCGACGCCGACCCGCACGCCCCGGTGGCCGACCTCACCGCGCAGACTGTGCGCGTACGCCTCCACACCGGACTTGGAGGCGCAGTACGCCGACATCATCGGCGCGGGGGTGAGGGCGGCGAGGGACGCGACCTGGAGCAGGTAGCCACGGCTCTCCAGCAGCGCCGGCAGGAAGGCGCGGCCCGTCACCGCCGAGCCGATGAGATTGACCTCGATCACCCGCCGCCAGGACTCCGGGTCGGAGTCGACGAAGGGTCCGCCGGTGGCGACGCCCGCGTTGGCGACGACGATGTCGATCCTGCCGAAGCGTTCCTTCACCTCCTGGGCGACCCGGGCCATCGCCTCGTGATCCGTGACGTCGGCGTGCCAGTGCTCGCTCTCGCTGTGCAGCCGTGCGGAGACCTGCTTGAGCGCGTCCGGCTCCAGGCCGACCAGGGCGAGCTTCACCCCGCGCGCGGACAGCTTGCGGGCCAGCAACTCCCCCACGCCCCGCGCCGCTCCGGTGACGACGGCCACCCGTCCTTCCAGGCTCACCCTGCTCATGCGCTCTCCTCGGCGTGTACGGCGATCTCGGCTGTCTCGGTCGTCCGGGCCCGTCCGACGCGCCCGGCGCCCTCGACGCCCTCGGTGCCCTCGGTGCCCTCGGTGCGGTCGGTGCCGTCGGTGCGGTCGGTGCCGTCGGTGCGCCCGGTGGGCAGGTGGGCGGCGGCGAGGGCGCGTATCTTCCCGGTGACCAGGTCCGGCGCCTCCACCGGTGTCATGTGGCCGACGCCGGGAAGCTCCGTCAGGCCCACGCAGTTCGGCAGCGCGGCGGCCAGCGCACGGGCCTGCACCGGCGGGGTCAGCCGGTCGGCGGTGCCCACCACGACCTCCACCGGCATCCCCAACTCCCGCACCCCCTGGTCGAGGTCGAGCAGGTCCAGCACCTGCGACCAGGCGTGCCGCACCCCGCGCGGACAGGCGTGCACGATACGGGCGCAGGCCTCCACCATGTGCGGGGCCGAACCGGGGCCCAGCGTGCCGTACTTGAGGATGCGGCGCGCGAGCGGTGTGACCGGGCCGAGCGGCGCCCGGGAGCCGAGGATCCGCCGGGTCAGCCAGGTCCGCACCCGGCCCTCCCCGAGCGGTACCACGGTCGAGGACGCCACCAGCCGCGAACTGCCCGTGCTGCACAGCAGGACGGCCGCCGCGTGCGCCCGCACCCTGGGCCGGGTCGCGGCGGCCATCACCGTCATGCCGCCCATGGAGTGCCCGGCTATCACCGCCTGTTCGCCCGGCGCGAGTGTGGCCGCGAGGACGGCTTCGAGGTCGTCGGCGAGGGCCTCGGTGCCGCAGGCCGGGTTGGCCGGGCTGCGGCCGTGGCCGCGCTGGTCGTAGGCGATGACCCGGTGGTCGGCGGCCAGCGCGCGGATCTGCGCCGCCCAGAAGGCGGTCGAGCAGCACCAGCCGTGCGCGAGGACGACCGCGGGCGCGTCCTCGCGGCCGTGCACCTCGACGTGTATGCGGGCGCCGTCGGCCGCGACGACGGTCCTCTCGTGGGCGGGGACGGGCGGGACGTACGGCCCGGCGGCGTCGTGCAGAAGGCGGCTCACGCGCTCACCCCGGTGCTCTGCCCCGCGCCCTGCCCGGCGCTCTCCCCGGCGGCGGCCCCCGTGACGGCCGGCGCCCGCAGCACCTCGTACTCGGCGAGGTCCACGCGCCGCGTCGCCCGCCGGAACTCGGCGGTCGTGCCGGGCCAGACGGTGGTGTTGCGCCCGCTCGCGTCCAGGTACCAGCTGGTGCAGCCGCCGGTGTTCCACACCGTGCGCTTCATGCGCTCCTGCACCCGGTGGTTCCAGTTCCGCACGGCGGCGGGGCGGGCGTCGAGGGCGGTCCGGCCGCCGAGGACGTTCAGCTGGCGCAGGTAGTCAGCCAGGTAGTTCAGCTGGGACTCGATCATGAGGATCATGGAGGAGTTCCCGAGCCCGGTGTTGGGCCCGATGATCGTCATGAAGTTGGGGAAGCCGGCCGCCGAGGCCCCGCGCAGGGACTCCATGCCGCCCTTCCAGCTCTCGGCGAGCGTCCGTCCGTCCGCGCCCACGACGCGCTCGGCGATGGGCATGTCGGTGACGTGGAAGCCGGTGCCGAAGATGATCGCGTCGGCCTCCGTCTCGGTGCCGTCGGAAGCGACGAGGGTCGAGCCGCGCACCTCGCCGAGCCCGCTCGCGACGACGTCGACGTTGGGCTTCGCGAGTGCCGGGTAGTACTCGCTCGACAGCAGGATCCGCTTGCAGCCGATGCGGTAGTCGGGGGTGAGCTTGGCGCGCAGGGCCGGGTCCTTGATGGCGGCGCCCATGTTGCGCTTGGCGATCTGCTCGACGAAGCCCAGCTCGTTCGGGTGCTTGGTGAACGCCTGCACCTGGAGCTCCCGGATCCCCCACAGCAGTCCGCGGCGCAGCTTGGTGGTGAAGGGCAGCGCCCGGTGCAGGGCCCGCTCGGCACCGCTGATGGCCCGGTCCATGCGGGGCATCACCCAGGCCGGGGTGCGCTGGAAGAGCGTGAGGCGGCCGACCTTCGGCTGGATGGACGGCACGATCTGGATCGCGGAGGCGCCGGTGCCGATCATGGCGACCCGCTTGCCGGTGAGGTCGTAGTCGTGGTCCCAGCGGGCCGAGTGGAAGACCTTGCCGGGGAAGGAGTCCAGCCCCGGGATGTCCGGGACCTTGGGGTCGGACAGCGGCCCGGTGGCGGAGACGACGACGTCGGCGGTGAGGTTCCCGCTCGCGGTCTCGATCTCCCACCGCAACCGCTCGCCGTCCCACTCCATCCGCTTCACCTCCGAGTCGAAGCGGATGTGGGGGCGGAGCCCGAAGGTGTCGGTCACGTGCTCCAGGTAGGCGCGGATGTGCTGCTGCCCGGAGAAGGTGCGAGGCCACTCGGGGTTGGGGGCGAAGGAGAAGGAGTACAGGTGGGAGGGCACGTCACAGGCACACCCGGGGTAGCTGTTGTCCCGCCAGGTGCCTCCGACGCTGTCCGACCTCTCCAGGACGACGAAGTCGGTGATCCCCTCACGGCGCAACCGCACGGCGGCCCCCAGCCCACCGAAACCGGACCCGATCACCGCCACCCGCACGTGTTCCTGAACCTGCTCGTGCTCGGCCATCCCGAAAGCCTCCACGCGTCGCCTAGAACTCTGCCAGTGAACACTGGCGCAATGGGAGAGTAGAACAGCTCCGTACTCATGGGTAGGGGGCGCGGCGAGGAAAGTTACCCGCGGTACGACTTAAGGTCGGGGCGTGACCGAGAAGCGTGAATACCGCATGGAGGAACTGGCCCGGCTGGCCGGCATCACGGTGCGCACCCTGCGCTTCTACCGCGAACGCAAACTGATCCCGCCGCCCCGGCGCGAAGGCCGCATCGCCTGGTACGACGACCACCACCTGGCCCGCCTGCGCACCATCGCCGCCCTCCTGGAACGCGGCCACACCCTCAACGGCATCGCGGAACTCGCCGACGCCTTCGACCACGGCCGCGACGTCGGCGACCTGCTCGGCCTCGGCGAACCCACCGAGGAGACCCCGGTCCGCCTCACCCCCGAGGAACTCGCCGCCCGCTTCGAGGGCGAGGTCACCCCGGAGAACCTGGCCGCCGCGATGGACCTCGGCTACCTCGGCACCGACGGCGACGAACTCGTCCACATCAGCCACCGCCTGCTGGAGGTCTCCTCGGCCCTGGTCCGCGAGGGCATCCCGCTCGGCGAGGTCCTCCGGGCCGGCGCCCGCGTCCGCGAACACGCCGACGCCCTGGCCGACCTCTTCGCCGACCTGATCCTGCGCCACGCCCCCGCCCAGGAACTCGACCGCCTGCGCCCCCTCGCCCGCAGCGTGGTCGAGGCGGAACTGTCCCTGGCGATGGACCGGCGGATACGCAAGCGCGCCGAGGACGAGTGAGGCGACCGGCCTAGCGGTCGTAGACGACCGTCACGGGCGCATGGTCGGACCAGCGCTCGGCGTGCGTGGCGGCCCGCTCGACATACCCCTTGACGGCCCGCGCGGCGAGCCCGGCCGTGGCCAGCTGGTAGTCGATGCGCCAACCCGAATCGTTGTCGAAAGCCCGCCCCCGGTACGACCACCACGAGTACGGCCCCTCGACGTCCGGGTGCAGGGCGCGCACCACGTCGACGTAGCCGCCCTCGGCCGGGTCGAGGACGCGGCCGAGCCACTCGCGTTCCTCCGGCAGGAACCCGGAGTTCTTCTTGTTGGCGCGCCAGTTCTTCAGGTCGGCCTCGCGGTGGGCGATGTTCCAGTCGCCGCAGACCACGACCTCGCGGCCGTCGGCGGCGGCGCGCTCGCGCAGTTCCTTGAGGTAGGCGAGGAACTCGCCCATGAAGCGGACCTTCTCGTCCTGGCGCTCGGTGCCGACCTCGCCGGAGGGGAGGTAGAGCGAGGCCACCGTCACACCGGGCAGGTCGGCCTCGACGTAGCGGCCGCTGGTGCCGAACTCCGTCGAGCCGAACCCGACCTGGACGCGGTCGGGCTCGCGGCGGGTGTACAGGGAGACGCCGGCCCGGCCCTTGGCGGCGGCGGGGGCGTGCGTGACGTGCCAGCCGTCGGGCGTACGGACGTGCTCGGGGAGCTGCTGGGGCTCGGCCCGCACCTCCTGGAGGCACAGCACGTCGGCGGAGGTGTCGGCGAGCCACTCCACGAAACCCTTCTTCGCGGCGGCGCGCAGACCGTTCACATTCACGGAGGTCACGGTGAGCACCAGGGCACGATACCGGCACACTGGACGGTGCCCCGATCCCGGATCTCGCATCGATATACGGTAGGTAGCATGAACATACGCCGGGTCCCCTTCGACCACCCCGACGCCGTGAAACTGAACGACGAGGTCCAGGCCGAGTACGACGTCCGCTACGGCGACGGCGGCGACGCCACGCACCTGGACCCGGCGGACTTCGCGCCGCCGAACGGCCTGTACCTGATCGCGTACGACGAGAACGACGTCCCGGTCGCCTCCGGCGGCTGGCGCGGCCGGGACGCCAACGACGAGGGCAACCTGGACGGGGACGCCGAGCTCAAGCGGATGTTCGTGATCGAGCAGGTGCGCGGGCGCGGGCTGGCCCGCCGCATCCTGGCGGCCCTGGAGGAGGACGCGCGCGCGGCCGGCCGGACCCGCATGGTGCTGGAGACCGGCACCAAGCAGCCGGAGGCCGTGGCCCTGTACACCTCCAGCGGCTACGAGCCGTGCGGGAAGTTCGGCTACTACCGCTTCCACGAGGACAGCCTCTGCTTCGCCAAGGCCCTCCAGGTCCCGCGGGGCGCGTAACGGCGAAGGGCGGGCCCGTCGGCGCGCCCGGCGAGGGCCCCCGTGGGCGCGGCGACGCGTCCACGGCGACGGTCTCGCCCTCGCCGCCCGCGACCCTCGCGCCGGTGAGGTCGAGGTCGTAGGTGTTCTGCGTGGGCTGGTCGGTCTCGGCGTACTTCGCGCAGTCGCCGCTCTGCGCGCCCTTCACCGGCTTCAGCGAGAGCGTCCGGCCGGTGCCCTGGCGGTAGTCGGCGCCCGCCCGCAGCGCGCCGGCCTCCTCGGCGCCGACGGCGTCGAAGCCGTAGTGGAAGACGTCGCCGAGTGCGAAGCCGGCGGTCCGCACGGATGGGTCTCGGCCCCAGGGGGCGGGACATCGGGCCGGAAACGACGAAGGTCCCGTCCGATCGTGATGATCGGACGGGACCTTCGCCAATGTGCGTGGACCTGAGGGGATTTGAACCCCTGGCCCCCTCGATGCGAACGAGGTGCGCTACCGGACTGCGCCACAGGCCCTTGCAACGAGTGAAACTTTAGCACCCCGACCGGCCTGCTCAAAAATCGCTTCCGGGAGCCGGGAGGGGGTGGCCCCGGCGGGGCTATTCGTTGGCGGCGCGGGGGCGGTCGCCGTCCTCGTACTGGTCGAAGAGCGGCGTCCGGCCCCGTTCCCGGGCCCGGCGGGCGGACGCGGCCCGGCGGACGCCGCTGCGGCCGGGCGTCTCCGGCCGCTCCTCGGCCTGGGCGGCGGGGCGCTCCGGCCCGGGGTCGGCCGCCCCGTCCCGCTGCTCGGGGGTGACGGCACTGGACCGTGCCGAGCTCCACGCGTCCGGCGCCGAGAGGTCCACGTCCGGTGTGGCGCGGGGGGCGACCGGCGCGGTCACGTAGGTGGGCAGGGGCACCGGCACGGGGTCCCAGCTGTCGCCCTGGGGCCGCCGCTGCCGCTCGCGCTGCTGGTCGACCCACTCGGCGTGGTCGGTCTGCTCGACCAGCGCACGCCGGTCCGCGGCGAGCGCCGACAGACCCGCGTCGGACTCCGCCTCGGGCCCCTCGTCCGGCTCCTCGGCGTCCGGGTCGCCGACGGGGGCGGCCGGGTCGGCGGGCGTGCGCCTGCGGGGGCGGCGGTCGTGCAGGCGCTGGGCGGCGACCTCGGCCTGCCGGCGGTCCATCTGGAAGGCGAACCGGCGGCGCTCCTGCGCGCGCAGGTAGGCGATGTAGGCGCTGAGCAGCACCGCGGGCACACCGGGGGCCCACAGGAACGCGAGCCCGCCGACCGCCGCGACGACCGAGCCGAGCGTGAAGGCGAGGAAGAGCATCACGGTCGTACGCCGTCGGCGCGCGAGCGCCTTGGTGCGCCGGGCACGGGCCGCGGCCGCCGGCGATTCGGGCGCGCGCCGGGCCTGGGGCACGCGCTTGCGCGCCGCCGCCGCACCGCCCCGGGGCGTCTGCCCGGGCTCCGCGGACCGCTCGGGCTCCCGGGCCCGCTCGGCGTCCGCGGACGGCTCGGGCTCGTGCGTCCGCTCCGGTTCCGGGGACGGCTCGGGTCCGGCGGAGGGCCCGGGTCTGCGGCCGTGCGCGTGCGCCCCCGCGTCCGGCTGGGAGTACCGGCGGGTTCGGGACACGGCGAAGGCCCGGACGTCCACCGAGTCGGTGACGGCGTCCGGGGCGTCGGCGTCGGGCTCCGCCTCGTCGGCGGAGCGGGACCGCAGGTCCTTGGCGTACCGGCGCTCCATGCCCGCCCGTCCGGACAGCAGCCGGATGGCGGTACTGAAGCGTTCCGTCGGACGGGCCTCGTTCAGCTCGTCCTGCCTACGGAGCCACATCGGCACCAAGTAGGCGGCCCAGGCCCCGACGATGACTGCGTAGATGAGGCCACTGCTGCTCACGCCTCACACGGTAGAGGGGTTTGCGCGAGGCCATCCGCCAATTGGGCCGGTGTGTCGCACGATCTGGCTGATATTTCGAACTTTTTTTGTGATCGATGCGATCAGCACACCGCCAGGGCCGCGAATTTATCCGTTCGGGACGGTCACGGTCCGATCATTTTCGAACGTTTATTCAATTACCGGAGTTCCGCGCGCTCCGGTCCCGCGACCGGTGCCAGCGTCGCAGCAGGCCCTCGGGGACCTCTTCCGCGGTGAGCGCGAAGACCAGATGGTCGCGCCAGGCTCCGTCGATGTGCAGATAACGCGGCCTGAGGCCTTCCTCGCGGAATCCGAGTTTCTCCACGACCCGGCGGCTGGGCGCGTTCTCGGGGCGAATACAGACCTCGACCCGGTGCAGTCCGACGGTACGGAAACAGTGGTCCACCGCCATCGCCACGGCCGTCGGCATCACCCCGCGGCCCGCCACCGCCTCGTCCACCCAGTAGCCGACGTGCCCGGAGCACATCGAGCCCCAGGTGATCCCGGCCACCGTCAACTGCCCCACCAGGCGGCCCTGGTACTCGATGACGAAGGGCAGCATCCGGCCGGCGTGCGCCTCGGACCTGAGGTGCCGCACCATCTGGCGGTAGGTCGGCCGGTGCACGAGCGGACCGCCGGGCGTGGGCGGCGGAATCGTCGCCTCCCACGGCCGCAGCCAGTCCCGGTTGCGCCGGTTGACCTCGCGCCAGGCCCGCTGGTCGCGCAGCTTTATCGGCCTGAGGACGAGATCGCCGTCCACCAGCTCCACGGGCCAGGATGGGCTGTTCAGCTCGCACCCCCGTCGCCGGCCGGTCTGGGGTGGTCGCCCCCGCGGATCTGGTCGACCGCGTGCCTGAGCAGCGGCTCCAGCACGGCGAGGCCGTCCTTCACCCCGCCGGACGATCCCGGCAGGTTGACGATCAGCGTGCCGCCCGCCACTCCCGCCAGGCCCCGGGAGAGCGCCGCGGTCGGCACCTTGTCCCGGCCGTACGCCCGCACGGCCTCCGCGATGCCGGGGACCTCGTGGTCGATCACCGCACGCGTCGCCTCGGGGGTGCGGTCGGTGGGCGAGATGCCGGTGCCGCCGGTGGTGACGATCACGTCGTAGCCCGCCTCGGCGCCTGCCCTCAGGGCGGCCTCGACGGGGTCGCCGTCCGGGACGACCCGGGGGCCGTCGACGGTGAACCCGAAGCGGCGCAGGCCCTCGGCGATCAGCGGGCCGCCCTTGTCCTCGTAGACCCCGGCAGCGGCCCGGTTGGAGGCGGTGACCACCAGTGCGCGGTAGCTCATGACCGGCTCCAGTCGCCCGACTTGCCGCCCGTCTTCTCCTCCACCCGTACGTCCGTGATGACCGCTCCCTTGTCGACCGCCTTGACCATGTCGATCACGGTGAGCGCGGCGACGGTGACCGCCGTGAGCGCCTCCATCTCGACGCCCGTGCGATCCGTCGTCCGCACCGTGGCGGTGATCTCCACGGCGTCGTCCGCGACCGACAGGTCCAGTTTCACACCGGAGACCGACAACGGGTGGCACAAAGGGATCAGGTCCGGGGTGCGTTTGGCGCCCATGATGCCCGCGATCCGCGCGGTGGCCAGGGCGTCGCCCTTGGGGACGCCCTGGCCGCGCAGCAGCTCGACCACGCGGGGGGCGACGAGGACGCGTCCACTGGCGCGCGCGGTGCGTGCGGTCACGTCCTTGCCGGACACGTCGACCATCCGGGCGGCGCCCGCCTCGTCGATGTGCGTCAGCCGGGCCCGCGGGTCGTGCGCGTCCTGGCCGTCGTGCGGGGGTCGGTCCTGCGTACTCATGCTCGTGTGGCGCTCCCGGTCCGGGCCCGGCGCGGTGCGGCGCGTGGGCCTGCTGTGCGCGACACGCTACCGCCAAGAGGGCGGGGTCAGCCGAGCAGGACCACTTCGACCTCGGCGCCGGGCTCGACGGTCTCGGTGTCCTCCGGCACGACGATCAGCGCGTCGGCGTGCGCCAGGGCGGCCACGAGATGGGAGCCGGCGCCGCCGACCGGGGTGACCGCGCCGTCGGCGAAGGTGCCGCGCAGGAACTGCCGGCGTCCCTTCGGCGAGGACAGCGCCTCGTCCGCGGTCAGCGACGCGGTGGTCGTCGGGCGGTGGACGTCGGGGAGCCCCATGAGGGTGCGGATCGCCGGGCGGACGAAGAGCTCGAAGGAGACGTACGACGACACCGGATTGCCGGGCAGGGCGAGGAGCGGGGTGTGGTCGGGGCCGATGGAGCCGAAGCCCTGGGGCTTGCCGGGCTGCATGGCGAGCTTGCGGAAGTCCACGCCGCTGCCCGGCTCGTCCTCGTCGGCGACGTGCGCCAGCGCCTCCTTGACCACGTCGTACGCCCCGACGCTCACCCCGCCGGTGGTGACCATCAGGTCGGCGCGGACCAGCTGGTCCTCGATGGTGGAGCGCAGGGTCTCGGCGTCGTCGGCGACGGCGCCCACCCGGTAGGCGATCGCGCCGGCGTCGCGGGCGGCGGCGGTGAGGGCGAAGCTGTTGGAGTCGTAGATCTGGCCGGCGGCCAGTTCCTCGTCGGGCTGGACCAGTTCGCTGCCGGTGGAGAGCACCACCACGCGCGGACGCGGTCGCACGCGGACCCTGCCCCGGCCGATCGCGGCGAGCAGGGCGATCTGCGGCGGGCCGAGGATCGTGCCGGCCTCCAGGGCGCGGGCGCCGGACCTGACGTCGCTGCCCTTGGCGCGTACGTGCGCGCGTGCCTCGGCCGGCCGGTACACGTGGACCTGGCCCTCGGCGCCCTCCGGGGCGAGGCTGCGGGCGCGCATGCCGGCCGCCGGGCCCTCGCCGAGCCCGCCGTCGGTCCACTCCACGGGGACGACGGTCTCCGCGCCGGGCGGGAGCGGGGCGCCCGTCATGATGCGGGCGGCCTGGCCGGGGCCCACGGACGGCGGGTCGGCCCGGCCCGCGGCGACGTCCCCGACGACCTCCAGGACCGCGGGGAACTCCTCGCTCGCGCCGGTGACGTCGGCGACCCGCACCGCGTACCCGTCCATGGAGCTGTTGTCGAACGGCGGCAGGGAGAGCGGCACCGTGATGTCGTCGACCAGGACGCAGCCCTGGGCGTCGAGCAGGTTCAACTCGATGGGTTCCAGGGGGCGGACGGTGGCGAGGATGTCGTCCAGGTGGTCCTGCACCGACCACAGCCGGTCCGGACCGGAGTCCGCCGCGGTGTGGTCGTGGCCCGTGTCACGGTGCGCGGTACTGCTCAACGTCGCTACATCTCCTCGGCTACGTAACTGCGAAGCCAGGTCCGGAAGTCCGGGCCCAGATCCTCACGTTCGCACGCGAGTCTGACAATGGCCCGCAGATAGTCGCCGCGGTCGCCGGTGTCATAGCGGCGGCCCTTGAAGACGACGCCGTGCACCGGGCCGCCCACCTTCTCGTCCTCCGCGAGCTGCTGGAGGGCGTCGGTCAGCTGGATCTCGCCGCCGCGGCCGGGCTCCGTCGTGCGGAGTATGCCGAAGATGTGGGGGTCGAGGACGTAGCGGCCGATGATGGCGTAGTTGGAGGGGGCGTCGGCCGCATCGGGCTTCTCGACCAGCCCGCTCACCTTGACGACGTCGCCGTCCTCGGTGGCCTCGACGGCCGCGCAGCCGTAGAGGTGGATCTGCTCGGGCGCGACCTCCATGAGGGCGATGACACTGCCGCCGTGCTGCTCCTGCACGTCGATCATGCGCTGCAGCAGCGGGTCGCGGGGGTCGATCAGGTCGTCGCCGAGCAGGACCGCGAAGGGCTCGTCGCCGACGTGCGGGGCGGCGCACAGCACGGCGTGGCCGAGGCCCTTGGGGTCGCCCTGGCGGACGTAGTGGATCATGGCGAGGTCGCTGGACTCCTGGACCTTGGCCAGCCGGCCGGCGTCGCCCTTCTTCTGGAGGGCGGACTCCAGCTCGTAGTTGCGGTCGAAGTGGTCCTCGAGAGGGCGCTTGTTGCGGCCCGTGACCATGAGGACGTCTCCGAGGCCGGCGGACACGGCCTCTTCGACCACGTACTGGATCGCCGGCTTGTCGACGACCGGCAGCATCTCCTTGGGAGTGGCTTTCGTTGCCGGCAGGAACCGGGTACCGAGCCCGGCTGCGGGGATGACAGCCTTGCTGATCCTGGGGTGGGACTGAGTCATGCGCGACACCATATCCGGTGCCAATAGGGAGAATCTGTGACTCCGGACCATCGGCGCTCATATGAGCGCATTAGAGCGGCTGAGGAGTGAGCAGTGCGTCACATCGGTCCCGGGAGCGACCCTGACAAGCGCACGTTGCGGCGGGAGTTCCTCGCGGCGAGGAGCAGGTTGACCGCGGATGACGTGCGGGAATCGGCGGACGCACTGGCCGCGCGGGCGCTCGCGTCGCCGGAGGTGGCGGGGGCGCGCACCGTGGCGGCGTACGTGTCCGTGGGCGCCGAGCCGGGCACCCTCACGCTCCTGGACGCGCTGCGCGCGCGGGGCGTGCGGGTCCTGCTGCCCGCGCTGCTGCCGGACAACGACCTGGACTGGGGCGAGTACACCGGCGAGGGCTCCCTCGCGCGCGTGCGGCACGGGGGGCGGATGGCCCTGTGGGAGCCCGCCGGGGAGCGTCTGGGGCCGGACGCGGTGACCGGGGCCGGGGTGGTTCTGCTGCCGGGGCTGGCGGTCGACGCGCGCGGCATGCGGCTGGGTCGCGGCGGCGGCTCGTACGACCGGGTCCTCGCGCGCCTGGAACGGGCGGACACGCGTTGCGCGCTGCTGGTGCTGCTGTACGACTGGGAGGTCGTCGCGCACGTACCCGGGGAGCCGCACGACCGGCCGGTGGACGCGGTGGTGACGCCCTCGGGGGTGCGGCGGTTCCGCTGACCGCGGGCGCACACGGGAACGGCCTCCACGCGCGCGTGGAGGCCGTTTTCCCGTCGAGCGGTGCCGGCTAGGGCTTGAGCACCAGTGTGTCGCTCGTGCTCTCGTCGACCGCCTTCTTCGAGAAGGCCCACGGCAGCAGCTCACCGTCGGCCCACTTGTCCGTCTGGTCGGTGTAGTGCGCGCTGTAGGCGTGCCCGGAGGCGCCGGTGAGGTTGATCCAGCGGGACTTGTCGAGGTCACCGAGGTTGACCACCATCCGCATGGACGGCACCCACACCACCCCGTAACCGCCGGCCGCGTTCCAGCCGGAGGCGTTGACCGCCGCCTCGCCGCCGCTGAGCTTCCACGGCCCGCGGTTGAGGGCGTACTTCACGAAGCCGGGGCCCTCGGTGCCCAGGGTCTGGTTCTTCAGGAACAGGCGGTGCAGCCGGCCCCAGTTCCAGGAGTCGATGTCCTTGCCGAGCTTGGCGGTCAGCTCCCAGCGGGCGTCCACCATGGCGCGCTTGAACAGGTCGTCGCGGTTGTGGTCGGCGCCCTTGCGGGTGCCGGAGGCGGGGGTCGTCCACCAGTCGCTCTTCGGCTTGTCCATCAGGTTGCGGACGACCTCGAACCAGCGGTCGCCGCCGTCGGGCTGCGCCTGGTCGGCGTCGCGCTGGCCGCACTCGCGGACCTTGTTGGTCTCGTCCGCGGGTCCGGTGGTGTTGACCGGGTCGACCCACAGGCACTGGCCCTCGACCCGCAGCTCCTTGGGCAGCTTGTTACCGAAGGCGAGCTTGAGGAGGTTGCGCCAGACCGCGTTGAAGTAGGCGGCGGCGGCCGAGTCGGCGTCCTGGGTGTAGTCCCAGCCCTCCAGCAGCTTCTGCGCCTCGCGGACGTCCTTGTCGCCGACGTCGATCTTCAGCAGCTGGGGCACGAGCAGCTTGGCCATCTCGCTGCTGTTGTCCAGCTGCATCTGGCGCATGTCGTCGGTGGAGATCTTGCCGCCGTCCTTGATCTTCTGCTCGATCAGGGAGGTGATCCGCTGGCTGCGGGTGCCGTAGCCCCAGTCCGCGGTCAGCGTGTACGGGTACTCGTCCTCGTCGACGGCGGCCTGGTTGGCGGTCACGATGTAGCCGCGGTCCGGGTCGTACTCGTAGGGCAGCTCGTCCTGGTCGATGTACTCGCCGGTCCACCGGTACTCGGAGTTCCAGCCCGGTGCCGGGACGGAGCCGTCGTGGCCCTCGGCGCGCACCGGGATCTTGCCGGGCAGCGTGTAACCGATGTGCTCACTGTCGGCGTAGACCAGGTTCTGCGAGGGGACGTCGAACAGCGTGGCGGCCTCGCGGAATTCGTCCCAGTTCTTCGCCCGGTCCATCGCGAAGACGGCGTCCATGGTGGTGCCCGCCTCCAGCGCGGTCCAGCGCAGCGCGACGCCGTACCCGTCACCGCGGTCGGGGGCGGAGGTGTCGACGGTGGCCTTCTTGCCGGTCTTCACCAGCTCGTCGTCGCGGTCGGAGAGCAGGGGGCCGTTGTTGGTCTCGCGGACGACGATCTTCTTGGACTCGCCGCCGGCGACCTTGATGGTCTCCTCGCGCGTCTCGAAGGGGACCACCTTGCCGTCGTACTGGTAGCCGGCGCCGGTGATCTTCTCCAGGTACAGGTCGGTGACGTCGACGCCGGAGTTGGTCAGGCCCCAGGCGACGTCCTGGTTGTGGCCGATGACCACGCCGGGCATGCCCGCGAAGGTGTAGCCGGCGACGTCGTACTGGCACTTCGCGGAGACGCTGCGGCAGTGCAGGCCCATCTGGTACCAGACGGAGGGCAGCGACGGCGACAGGTGCGGGTCGTTGGCCAGCAGCGGCTTGCCGGTGATGGTGTGCTCGCCGGAGACGACCCAGGAGTTGGAGCCGATGCCGTTGCCGTTCACACCGACGGCGGTGGGGACGTCGTCCAGGACGTTCTGGAGGCTGGCCAGTTGGCTCTCCAGGCCGGTGCCGGTGCCCGTGCCGGTGCCCGTGCCACTTCCGGTGCCGGTGCCCTGTCCGGTGCCCGTGCCGGTGCCCTCTCCGGTCCCGGTGCCGGAGCCAGTGCCGGTGCCGGAGCCAGTGCCGGTGCCGGTGCCCGTTCCGGAGCCGTCGCCGCCGGACCCGCCGCCGCCGTCGAACGTCTGGGTGACCTCGTCGTACTGGCCCTCCTGGACGATCGCCTTGTTCCGGTCGTACGGGTAGGCCGGGTACAGGTCGGCGATCTGCTGGGGGCCCAGCCGGCTGGTCATCAGGGCGCGGTCGACCTCGTCCTTCATGTTCCCGCGCAGGTCCCAGGCCATCGCCTTCAGCCAGGCCACCGAGTCGACCGGGGTCCACTCCTGGGGCTGGTAGTCGTTGGTGAAGCCGAGGGCCGCGTACTCCAGGGAGATGTCCGCGCCGTCCTTGCCCTTCAGGTAGGCGTTGACGCCCTTGGCGTACGCCTGGAGGTACTTCTTCGTGGAGGCCGACAGCTTCTCGTCGTACTCCTTCTGCGCCACCCGGTGCCAGCCCAGGGTGCGCAGGAACTCGTCGTTGTCGATCTGGCTCTTGCCGAACATCTCCGACAGGCGCCCCGCGGTCATGTGGCGGCGCACGTCCATCTCGTAGAACCGGTCCTGTGCCTGGACGTAGCCCTGCGCCATGAACAGGTCCTCGTCGGAGGAGGCGTAGACCTGCGGGATGCCGTAGCCGTCGCGCTTGACGTCGACCGGCCCCGACAGGCCCTCGAGCGTGAGCGAGCCCTTGGTCTGCGGGAAGGACGCGCGGACGGTGCTGATGGACCAGTACGCCCCGTAGGCGAGGCCGCCGATGATGGCCAGTACCAGCACGAGGACGAGCAGGCGCGCTTTGCGCCCCTTCTTCCTGCCGGACGTGCCGGGCTGCTGACCCGTGGAGGCGGTGTTGGTGGGGGGCATCGCTGTCCTTGCTGTCCTAACACGAGCGGCAGGGGCGGGCTGTGCTTTGTACTGAGCGCTGGAGCAACTGTAGGCGCAGGCCCCGCTTCCCCTTGACGCGGAGTCGGGTACCGGCGCGCACGGGCGTTCGATCTTGCCAAGGCGAGCGTCAAGAAAGCGTCAAGAGTTAGGTAAGGTAACGAAGTAGTTGTCCGCGGAGCACTGCGGCTTCGTGTGCCATGGGGGTGTGCTTCCCGCGCACCGCGCGGGCGCGCTCGTCCGCCGTGGTACGTGCTGTGAACCGTGCTGTGCGCCAGGGAAGGGAACGGCCGCTGACTGTCCACCACCTCAACCAGCTCCTGCTCCTGTGCTCACTGGTCCTGCTCATCGCCGTGGCGGCGGTCCGGATCTCCTCGCGCAGCGGGCTTCCCAGCCTGCTCGTCTACCTGGCCATCGGCGTCGCCATGGGCCAGGACGGCATCGGCGACATCAAGTTCGACGACGCCGAACTGGTCCAGGTCATCGGATACGCCGCCCTGGTCGTGATCCTGGCCGAAGGCGGCCTCGGCACGAAGTGGAAGGAGGCGAAACCGGCCCTGCCGGCCGCCTCCGCACTGGCCCTGGTCGGAGTCGCGATCAGTGTCGGCGTCACGGCGGCGGGCGCCCACTACCTGACCGGGCTGGAGTGGCGGCAGGCACTGATCGTCGGGGCGGTGGTGTCCTCGACGGACGCCGCGGCCGTCTTCTCGGTGCTGCGCAGGATCCCGCTGCCCGCACGCATAACGGGCACGCTGGAGGCCGAGTCGGGCTTCAACGACGCCCCGGTGGTCATCCTCGTGGTCGCCTTCTCCACGGCCGGCCCGATCGAGCACTGGTACGTGCTGCTGGGCGAGATCACCCTGGAGCTGGCCATCGGCGCGGCCATCGGTCTCGCGGTCGGCTGGCTCGGGTCGTGGGGGCTGCGGCACGTCGCGCTGCCCGCCTCCGGCCTCTACCCCATCGCCGTCATGTCGATCGCCGTCGCGGCCTATGCGGCGGGCGCGATGGCCCACGGCAGCGGCTTCCTGGCGGTCTACCTCGCCTCGATGGTCATGGGCAACGCCCGGCTGCCGCACTGGCCCGCCACCCGCGGGTTCGCCGACGGGCTCGGCTGGCTCGCGCAGATCGGCATGTTCGTGCTGCTCGGCCTGCTGGTCACTCCGCACGAACTGGGCGACGACATCCTTCCCGCCCTGGTCATCGGGCTGGTGCTGACGCTGGTGGCGCGACCGCTGAGCGTCGTGGCGTCCCTGCTGCCGTTCCGGGTGCCGTGGCGGGAGAAGGCGCTGATGTCCTGGGCAGGGCTGCGCGGCGCGGTGCCCATCATCCTGGCGACGATCCCCATGGTGGAGGGTGTCGACGGCAGCCGCCGGATCTTCAACATCGTCTTCGTGCTGGTCTGCGTCTACACCCTGGTCCAGGGGCCGACGCTGCCCTGGCTGGCCGGGAAGCTGGGCCTGGGCCAGGGCGACGAGGCCGCCGACCTCGGCATCGAGTCGGCACCGCTGGAGCGGCTGCGCGGGCACCTGCTGTCGCTGACCGTCCCCGAGGGGTCGAGGATGCACGGCGTCGAGGTCAGCGAGCTGCGGCTGCCGGCCGGGTCCGCCGTCACGCTGGTCGTCCGCGACGGCAAGTCGTTCGTGCCGCTGCCGACGACGGGGCTGCGGCGCGGGGACGAACTCCTCGTGGTCGCCACCGACCCGGTCCGGGACGCCGCCGAGGCGCGGCTGCGCGCGGTCGGCCAGGGCGGCAAGCTGGCCGGCTGGCTGCACTCCGGAGACACGGGCGGCAATCGCAGGTGAACGGGTGGGGGGTGCTCGCTTTCACAGGTCGCGCCCCCTGGCTCCCTGTACGATGAAGGCGGCACCTGATCGAACCAACTCTGCCTGACGCAGAGCTGGCGCGACCGTATGGCGGCCGGCACGCCCCCTCCCCAACGGGCTCCGGCATCTACCGCAGTCCGCGCAAGAGGACAGCTCTCGGCGCTCCCGCACGGTCACGACCATGGACGGGAACCGCGCTACCAGGCGGCAGAAAGGCACGGGCCGTGGCATCCACGGTCACCCCGTCGAAGAAGTCGCAGGAGAGGGACCCGCACGCTCCCGCCTCCGCCCGCCCCGGATACGGGCAGCTGCTGCGCACCCGCGGCGCCTGGACGTTCCTGCTCCCCGGCTTCGCGGCACGCCAGCCCTTCGCCATGCTGACGCTCTCCATCGTGCTGCTCGTGCAGCACACCTCCGGCTCCTACGGCGTCGCGGGCGCCGTGGCCGCCGTCACCGGTGTCTCCATGGCCCTGTTCGCCCCCTACAGCGGCCGGCTCGCCGACCGCTACGGGCAGCGCGCCGTGCTGCTCCCCGGCGTGCTCGTGCACACGGCGTCCGGTCTGACGCTGACCGTCCTCGCCCTCGCGGACGCGCCCCTGTGGGCGCTCTTCGCGGCGGCCGTACCCACCGGCGCCTCGGTGCCGCAGGTCGGGCCCATGGTGCGGGCCCGCTGGGCCGTGAAGCTCAAGGGCTCCCCCCTGATGAGCACGGCGGCCGCCTTCGAGTCCGTCACGGACGAGCTGACCTTCGTCCTGGGCCCGCTGGTGGCGACCGCCCTGTGCACGGCCGTGAACCCGGCCGCCGGCCTGGTCACGGAGGCCGCGCTCACCCTGGTGGGCGGTCTGCTGTTCGCCGCGCAGAAGAGCACCCAGCCGGTGGTCGGCCGCCCCGACGGCGACCACGCGCGCGTGGAGCACGTTCCGGCGCTGCGCATCCCCGGGGTACGGGTCCTGATCGTGGTCTTCCTGGGCATCGGTTCCGTCTTCGGCGGCATGCAGGTGTCGCTGGCCGCGTTCACCGAGTCCATCGGCGAGCCCGGGCTGAACGGCGTCCTGTACGGCGTCTTCGCCGCGGGCAACATGCTCTCCGGTCTGGCCTGCGGCGCCATCGCCTGGAGGACCGCCCCGCAGCAGCGCCTCCTGGTCGGGTACACCGCCCTGGCGCTGACCGCGTCCGGTCTGTGGGCCGCGCACTCGGTGCTCGTGCTGGCCGGCCTCGGCCTGCTCGTCGGCGTGTGCATCGCGCCCGCCCTGATCACCGGCTACACCCTGGTCGAGGGCCTGGTGCCGGCCGGCGCCCGCACCGAGGCCTTCACCTGGCTGACCGGCGCCGTGGCGCTCGGCCAGGCGGCGGCCGTGACCGTCTCCGGCCAGCTGGAGGACCGGCTGTGGGACGGCGCCGGGTTCCTGGTGCCGATGGCCGGCACGGTGCTCGCCCTGGCGACGCTGCTGACGCTGCGCTCGCGGCTGGCGACCCGGCCGCGCGAGCGTACGGTCACACGTGGCGTCGGTCACCGCGAGCCTGCCGTAGTGGACTGATCCCGAGGAATGCGTCACTATGGATCGTCGTTAGCACTCATCGAGTGAGAGTGCCAGGAGGAAGACAAGTGCCGACGTACCAGTACCAGTGCACCGAGTGCGGCGAGGGCCTCGAGGCGGTGCAGAAGTTCACCGACGACGCTCTGACCGAGTGCCCGAACTGCCAGGGTCGCCTGAAGAAGGTGTTCTCCGCGGTCGGCATCGTCTTCAAGGGCTCCGGTTTCTACCGCAACGACAGCCGCGGCAGCTCGTCCAGCAGCTCGCCGTCGTCGTCCTCGAAGCCGGCCTCCTCCTCGACGTCGTCCTCGTCCTCGTCGGACTCGGGTTCCTCGTCGGGCTCCGGTTCGTCCTCGAAGTCGGGTTCCTCGTCGGGCTCGGGCAGCTCCGCGGGTTCCACCGCCGCGTGAGGCTCCCTCTCCGCGAAAGCACCGCCGCGGCGTAGGAGGCACCCTCGCCGCGGGGGCCTTTCCACGGTTCCTCGTAGTCTCACGAGACCCTGTCGTCGGCCGACGACGGGGTCCTCGGCGTTTCAGGGGGCGGCTAGGGTGCGGGCATGGCGAACAAGGTGAATGCCGAGATCGGCGTGATCGGCGGCTCCGGTCTCTACTCGTTCCTCGACGACGTGACCGAGATCGAGGTGGACACCCCCTACGGGCCGCCCAGCGACTCCCTCTTCCTCGGCGAGGTCGCCGGCCGGCGGGTCGCCTTCCTGCCCCGGCACGGGCGCGGCCACCATCTGCCGCCCCACCGGATCAACTACCGGGCCAACCTGTGGGCACTCCGCTCGGTCGGCGTGCGCCAGGTCCTCGGCCCGTGCGCGGTCGGCGGTCTGCGCCCCGAGTACGGGCCGGGGACCCTGCTGGTGCCGGACCAGTTCGTCGACCGCACGAGGACCCGGCCCTCGACCTACTTCGACGGCCTGCCGCTGCCCGACGGCACGGTGCCCGGGGTCGTGCACGTCTCGCTGGCGGACCCGTACTGCGGCGCCGGCCGGGCCGCCGCGCTGAAGGCGGCACGGGGACGCGACTGGGAGCCCGTGGACGGCGGCACCCTGGTCGTGGTGGAGGGGCCGCGCTTCGGGACGCGTGCGGAGTCGCTGTGGCACCGGGCGCAGGGGTGGTCGGTGGTGGGCATGACCGGCCACCCGGAGGCGGCGCTCGCCCGTGAACTGGAGCTCTGCTACACCTCGCTGACCCTCGTCACCGACCTCGACGCCGGCGCGGAGAGCGGCGAAGGGGTCTCCCACGAGGAGGTCCTGCGGGTGTTCGCGGCGAACGTGGACCGGCTGCGGGACGTCCTCTTCGACACGGTGGCCGCACTCCCGGCGGCCGGTGAGCGGGACTGCCGGTGTGCGACGGCCCTCGGCGGCATGGACCCGGGGATCGTGCTGCCGTAGATCTGGGCGGGGCGGGTCCCGGAGAGCCTGGGCGGGGCCGGTCCCGGAGATCCTGGGCGGGGCGGGTCCCGGAGAGCCTGGGCGGAGCGGGCCCCGGAGAACCTGGGCGGGGCCGGTCCCGGAGAGCCTGGGCGGGGCGGGCCCCCGAGAGCCTGGACGGGGCGGGCCCCGGAGAACCTGGGCGGGGCAGGCCCCCGAGAGCCTGGGCGGAGGGGAGCGTCCCGTTCGGGTGAGGGTGTTTTCCACAACCGGGCGGTGGTCCACGGGCTCCGACGGGCGGCGGCGAAAAGGCCCATCGTGGGTCCGCAAGCCGTTCCCTCGTCACAGGTGGTGCTCCCCATGTCCCTGTCCCGTCCCGCCGATCACGCCGCGCCGGCCCTCGCCACCGACGCTCCGCCCACCTGCGAGGTGCCGCACTTCGCTCCCGTACGGGTGCGCGGTGGGCGGCAGCGGTTGCACCGGCTCGTCCGGCACCGGCGACGGACGGTGGCCGCCGGGCTCGCCGTCACCGCCGCCGCGCTGGTGGCGGCCGGCCCGCGCCCCGGCACCGGCACCGGTCCGCAGGACGCCCAGCGGGCGCGCGGGCATCCGGTGACCGGGCAGGTGCGCGAGCGGCACGGCGCGGAGCTGGTGACGGCGCCGCTGCGGATCGCCGACGCGGCCACCGTCCGACTGCTCAGGCCGGGCGACCGGGTCGACGTCGTCGCGGCCGGAGACGGCGGCGCGGGCGACGCCTCCGTGATCGCGCGCGGAGCGCGGGTGACGAAGCTGCCCGCACCCGAGGACGGGAGCGCGGCGAGCGGGGCGCTGGTCGTGGTCTCGGTACCGCGCGCCACCGCCCACCGGCTGGTCGGCGCGGGAGCCTCGGCGCGGCTGGCGGTGACGCTGTGCTGAGCGCCCTCGGCCTCCGCGCGCCGTCCGGTCGCTCGATCGAGGGGCCGGATTGGACAGGACGGCCCAACGCTGACGTAGGTTGCGGAGCGTTTTGTTCCACACCTGGTCCGCGACAGACCCGTTCGTGCGCGCCCCGTCCCCGCGCGCCCCGGTCGGGCGAGACCTGTTCATGCGAGGAGAGTCCCCGAGGTGAGCGAGAAGAACGAGCCGAGCGTCTGGCAGGGCTTCAAGGCCTTCCTGATGCGCGGGAACGTCATCGATCTGGCGGTGGCGGTGGTCATCGGCGCCGCCTTCACCAACATCGTCAACTCGGTGGTGAAGGGGGTCATCAACCCCCTGATCGGAGCGTTCGGCACCCAGAGCCTGGACAACTACAGCTCGTGCCTCAAGGGTCCCTGCACCGGTACCGGCGACAGTGCGACGGGCGTGCGGATCCTCTGGGGCTCGGTGCTGGGCGCCACCCTCACCTTCCTGATCACCGCGGCCGTCGTCTACTTCCTGATGGTCCTGCCCATGTCGAAGTACCTGGCGAAGATGGAGGCCCGCCGCAAGGCGAAGGAGAGCACGCAGGAGGTCATGGAGGTCTCCGAACTGGAGGTGCTCAAGGAGATCCGCGACGCGCTGGTCGCGCAGCGCGGGTCGGGTCACGACCGCCCGTAGCGCCGGCGCCGTCCGCGGCGGGAAGGGCCCGACCGCGGGCGGGTGCCCGCGCGGCTCACAGGTGGTGGGGCGGCTTCTCGTCGAGGAAGCGCTTCAGGTCGGCCGCGCTGCCGCTGCCTTCGGACCGCTCGCCCCAGCCGCGGTCGGTGTCGTCCGAGGTCTGCTGGTCCAGCGGGTCGTCGAAGACCAGCGCGGGGCGGGGCGCGCGGGGCTCGGGATCGGGGGTGCTGCTCATGTCTCCAGGGTACGGCCCGCCCGGCGGGCGGTGCTCCGCCTTCCCCGCTCCTCCCGGCGGACGGGGGCGCCCGCAAGCACATCCGCACCGTCTCTGCTGTGCTGGGGACCATGATGTCCAGTCCGACCCCCGCAAGCGCGCCCTCCGGGCCGCCCGAAGCTCCCGGCGTGCGCCCGCCCCTGAGCCGACTGACGGCCCGCGGCCGGCACGAGTCGCACCGCGCCGCCACACCGCTGGAGCTCTTCTTCGATCTGTGCTTCGTCGTCGCCGTCGCCCAGGCGGGCGCCCAGTTGGTGCACTCCGTCGCCGAGAGCCATGCCGGCGAAGGCGTCCTCAACTACGCCATGGTGTTCTTCGCCATCTGGTGGGCGTGGATGAACTTCACCTGGTTCGCCTCGGCGTACGACAACGACGACGTGCTCTACCGGATCGTCACCCTGGTGCAGATCGCCGGTGTGCTGGTGCTCGCGGCCGGGGTCTCCCGGGCCTTCGAGGACCACGACTGGACGGCCGTGGTGCTCGGTTACGTGATCATGCGGGTGGCCATGGCGGCGCAGTGGCTGCGGGCGGCCCGTTCCGCCGGGCCACCGGAGAACACGATGGCCCTGAGGTACGCCGGTGGCGTGCTGGTCTGCCAGCTCGGCTGGCTGGGGCTGCTGTTCCTGCCGGAGGGCGGACGGGGCTGGCTGTTCCTGGGCATGGTGGTGCTGGAGCTGTGCGTGCCGGTCTTCGCGGAGCGCAAGCACACCTCGTCCTGGCATCCGCACCACATCGCCGAGCGGTACGGGCTGTTCACGATCATCGTGCTCGGCGAGACCATCGCGGCGGCCACGGTCGCGGTGAAGTCCGGCATCGAGGAGAACGACGCGCTGGGCGAGCTGCTGCCGATCGCGGCGGGCGGACTGCTGATCGTCTTCGCCGCCTGGTGGATCTACTTCGTCGTGCCCGTCCACGGGTACCTGCGGTCCAGCAGGCAGTCGTTCCTGTGGGGCTACGGCCACTATCTGGTGTTCGCCTCCGCCGCGGCGATCGGTGCCGGTCTGGAGGTGGCGGTGGAGCAGTCGGTGGGCAAGGCGCACATCTCGCAGCTCGCGGCGTCCGCGGCGGTGACCCTGCCGACGGCGCTCTTCCTGCTCGCGGTGTGGGCCCTGCACGCACGGCACTTCAAGGTGGGTCTCGCCGAGCAGCTGGTGCTGCCGACGGCCGCGCTGCTGGTGATCTGCTGCACCTTCCTCGGCGACGTGGCGGTGCTCGTGGCCGGGATCGTCCTGGCGCTGGCCGTGGCGGTGGGGGTGGCGCTGACCGCGCGGCGGAGCGCGCACGGGCGGGAACCGGCGACGCCCGGAGCCTGATACCGGCCGGCACCGGCTCCGGTGTTCCTGCGGCCGTGCCCGTGCCGGTCCAGCGCTGTGCCCGTGCCGGTCCTGCGGCCGTGCCCGTGCCGGTCCGTGCCGGTGCCGGTCGGGCCATCTCCGCCCGCCTGTCCCTGCCCGCCTGTGCCCGTGCCTCGTCGAGACTGGCGGCATGACAGTTGACGCATTGACGGACGTCGCCGGCCTGTCGGTGGGGCATGCGACGCGGACCGGCGACGGGTGGCTCACGGGCACCACGGTGGTGCTCGCGCCGGAGGGCGGGGCGGTGGCCGGCGTGGACGTGCGCGGCGGCGGCCCCGGCACCAAGGAGACCGACGCGCTCGATCCGCGCAACCTGGTGCAGAGGGTGCAGGCGGTGGTGCTGACCGGGGGCAGCGCGTACGGGCTCGACGCCGCGTCGGGGGTGATGGCCTGGCTGGAGGAGCGCCGACGTGGGGTGCGCGTCGGCCCGGACCCCGCTCACGTCGTGCCGGTGGTCCCCGCGGCCTGCGTCTTCGACCTGGGACGCGGGGGCGACTTCCGGGCCAGGCCGGACGCGGCCACGGGACGGGCGGCGGTCGAGGCGGCCCACCGGAGCGCACCGGGCGCGGCGGTTGCCGAGGGATGCGTCGGCGCGGGCACGGGGGCCGTCGTCGGCACGCTGAAGGGCGGGGTCGGCACGGCGAGCACCGTGCTGGACTCGGGAATCACCGTGGCGGCGCTGGTGGTGGCCAACGCGGCGGGGTCGGTGACGGACCCGGAAACGGGGGTGCTGTACGGGGAGTTGTTCCGGGGTGGGCGCGTCAGGTATCCGGCGCCCGCCGTCCACGAGGCCGCCGGGCGGCGTCTCGCCGAGGTCGCGGCGAGGAACGCGCCGCCGCCGCTCAACACCACGCTCGCCGTGGTCGCCACCGACGCGGAGCTGTCCAAGGCGCAGGCGCAGAAGCTGGCCGGCACCTCTCACGACGGCATCGCCCGGGCGGTACGGCCGGTCCACCTGCTCAGCGACGGGGACACGGTGTTCGCCCTGGCGACCGGCGAGCGCCCTCTCGACGCGAGGGAGCCGCTCGCGCTGAACGAGGTGCTGGCGGCGGGCGCGGACGTGGTGACGCGCGCGATCGTGCGTGCCGTACGGGCCGCCGGTCCGGTGGACGGGCCGGGCGGTGCCTGGCCGTCCTACGAGGAGCTCTACGGGTCGGAGGAGTTCTACGGGGCGCCGTCCAGCACCGGTTGAGGGCTTCGGCGGACGACCGACCCGGGTGGTCGAGGCGGTTCGCGGGTGGTGGCCGCGCGGGTGCGCGGGGCATGCGGGCCGTGCGGGTGCGCGGGGCATGCGGGGCCGTGCGGGCCGTGCGGGCCGTGCGGGCCGTGCGGGTCGTGCGGGTCGTGCGGGTCGTGCGGGAGCTCTACTGGTGGTGTCGCGCGGTCAGTTGGCCGGAAGGGGCAGGCGATTGTCCCGGTTCTGTCACGCGTCGGTGCTTCGGGCGGGCGGCGGGAACCCCGACGGCCGCGGACCGCCTCTACAGGGCTGAAGCGGAACACCGCACAACACCTGAACCTGGAGCAGCCCGTGACAACGCCGGACATAGCATCGCGGCGCGTACTGGGGGCCGTCGCCGCCCTGGTCGTCGGCGCCCTCGCCCTCACCGCCTGCGGCGGAAGCGCCAGCGCCGAGGACGAGAAGGGCGGCAAGGGCGGCGCGGAGTCCGCGAAGACCTCGGTCGCGGACGTCGTGATCTCGGCGAAGGACGGCTCGACCGGCGCCTCGATCAACGCGACCGGCGTGAAGGTCAGCGACGGCCGGCTGACCGACGTGCGGATGACGGTGGCGGAGACGGGCGCGGCCGTGCCGGGCGCGGTGTCGGCCGACGGCGGCAGCTGGAAGCCGAAGGAGCAGCTGGAACGGGGCACGAAGTACCGGATCACGGCGCGGGCCGAGGACGCCAACGGCCGTACGGCCGCCGCCGACTCGGTCTTCACCACCGTCTCCCCGGCCAACAGCTTCATCGGCTCGTACACCCCGGACGGCGGCACGACGGTGGGCGTGGGGATGCCGGTGTCGTTCACCTTCGACAAGGCGATCAGCGACCGGAAGAGCGTGCAGTCGCACATCACGGTCACCTCCAGCAGCGGCCAGGAGGTGGTCGGGCACTGGTTCGGCGCCCAGCGGCTCGACTTCCGGCCCGAGGAGTACTGGAAGGCCGGCTCCAAGGTCACCATGAAGATCGACCTCGACGGTGTCGAGGGTGCGAACGGCGTCCACGGCGTGCAGAGGAAGACCGTCACCTTCACGGTGGGCCGCGCGCAGGTCTCCACGGTGGACGCGGACACGCAGACCATGACGGTCGTGCGCGACGGCAAGACCCTCAGGTCGGTCCCGATCTCGGCGGGCAGTGCCGAGACCCCGACGTACAACGGGCAGATGGTGATCTCGGAGAAGTCCGAGCAGACGCACATGGACGGGTCGACGGTCGGGTTCGGCGGGGAGTACGACATCCCGGACGTGCCGCACGCGATGCGGCTGAGCCAGTCCGGCACCTTCGTCCACGGCAACTACTGGTACGACCGGGGCAACCCGCCTTTCGGCGCCCGGGGCACCAGCCACGGCTGCGTCGGGCTGCGGGACGCCCAGGGCGGGCAGGCCGCCACCGACGGCAAGTGGTTCTACGACAACTCGCTCATCGGGGACGTCGTGACCGTCAAGAACTCCCCGGACGGCGCGATCGCGCCGGACAACGGCCTCAACGGCTGGAACATGGCCTGGAGCGAGTGGGTCGCCGGCAGCGCCGTCTGACCGGCCGTCCGGCCTTCTGAGCAGCGTATTTTGAGTGACCGTCGGGTCGCGCGGGAACATTTCGCGCGGCCCGCGCGTTTTTCGTGCGTACGTTTTCTCGGTTCCCGGACATGATGTCCGACCGAGGGGCTACGGTATGCACCCACAAGGTGACATGCAGCAACGCCGGGAGAAACCTTGAGCGTTCCGTACGAGACGGCAGCGTACGAACCACCCGAGTCGGCCGAGTCTCCGGAGGAGCACCTCATGCGACTGCTGGGTCGCACCCTCAACTCGTTCGAGCTGCCCGACGAGACGATACGGCAGCTGGACTGCGCGCTGGCGCACGACGGTTCGCTGCACTCCGCGCACCACAGCGCGGGCCTGCACCGCGAGACGTACCGCCACACCTGGCTGCTCGCCGACGGCTCCGCGCTCACCCTCTGGGAGATCGTGCACAACACCGCCCCGGGCAGCGAACCGCAGCACGAGGTGTACGTGGACGAGGAGGAGCTGCGCGCCGCCACCGCCCGGCTGGCTCTGCCGCCGGACGCACCCGACTTCGAACTGCCGGTGCAGGTGCAGCTGTCCCCGGCCCCCGCCCCGCGCCACGCCTACGTCCCCGACGCCTCGGCGGACCACGCCCGCAGGCTGCTGCGCCGGGCGGAGAACCCGGACCGGCCCGGCGCCGACCACGCCGCCCGGCTGGCGACGGCGTCCGGACACCGGATCACCCAGGCCTTCGGCGGCCCCGGCCGCGCGGGGCGCGCCCGCATCGGCTTCTCGCTCTACGAGCACGCCTTCCTGCTGCGTGACGGCGCCGAGGTCTCCCTCTGGGAGGTCGAGCACACGGCCACGCCCGACGGACGGCACATGTGCGAGGTGTACGAGAGCGAGGACGCCGCCCGGCGGGCGATGGAGCTGCGCGCGGCGCAGGTCTCCTGAGGCCTCCCCTTACGCGGCCACCGGCTGCCTCGTGCCGGGCGCCGAGGCGGACGGGTCCGCGTCGCCGGGCCCCTGGGATGCCGCTCCGGGCGCCGGCTTGCGCAGGCCCTTGAGGACGATCACCAGGGCCGTGGTGACGCAGACGCCCGCCGCGAGCGCGACCAGGTAGAGCAGCGGATTCCCGATCAGCGGGACCACGAAGACGCCGCCGTGCGGGGCGCGCAGCGTGGCGCCGAATCCCATCGACAGGGCGCCGGTGACCGCGCCGCCCGCCATGGACGCCGGGATGACCCGCAGCGGATCGGCCGCGGCGAACGGGATGGCGCCCTCGGAGATGAAGGAGGCGCCCAGCACCCAGGCGGCCTTGCCGTTCTCGCGTTCGGCGGCGTTGAAGAGCCTGGAGCGGACGGTCGTGGCCAGGGCCATCGCCAGCGGCGGGACCATGCCCGCCGCCATGACCGCGGCCATGATCTTCATCGCCGAGTCGCTCGGGTCCGACACGGCGATGCCGGCGGTGGCGAAGGCGTAGGCGACCTTGTTGACCGGGCCGCCCAGGTCGAAGCACATCATGAGGCCGAGCAGGGCGCCGAGCAGTACGGCGTTGGCGCCGGACAGGTCGCTCAGCCAGTCGGTCATCGCCTTCTGCGCGGACGCGATGGGCTTGCCGATGACGACGAACATCAGGAAGCCGACGACCGCCGAGGAGATCAGCGGGATCACCACCACCGGCATGATGCCGCGCAGGGCCACCGGGATGCGTATCCGCTGGATCGCCATCACCACGGCACCGGAGATCAGGCCGGCCGCCAGGCCGCCGAGAAAACCGGCGTTGATGGTCAGCGCGATCGAGCCGCCGACGAATCCGGGCACCAGGCCGGGCCGGTCGGCCATGCCGTAGGCGATGTAGCCGGCCAGCACCGGGACGAGGAAGGCGAAGGCCACGCCGCCGATCTGGAACAGCAGCGCCGCCCAGCTGTCCGCCTGCGTCCACACGAAGTGGTCCATCACCGACGGCGCCTTGTTGATCTCGTAGCCGCCGATCGCGAAGCCGAGGGCGATGAGCAGTCCGCCGGCCGCGACGAAGGGGACCATGTAACTGACGCCGCTCATCAGCCACTTGCGCAGTTTGGTGCCGTACCCCTCGCCGGCCTCGCCGCCGCGCTCGACGGGCGCCGCGGGGGCGGAACCCGCGGGCCCGACCTCGCCGCGGGCCGCCTTGCCGCGGACCTCGCCGATCAGTTCGCCGGGCCGGTTGACGGCCGCCTTCACGCCGGTGTCGACGGTGGGCTTCCCGGCGAAGCGGTCCTTCTCGCGCACGGGCACGTCATGGGCGAAGATCACGCCGTCCGCCGCCGCGATCACCGCCGGGTCGAGCCGGCTGAAGCCGGCCGATCCCTGGGTCTCGACGACGACCTCGACGCCCGCCGCACGGCCCGCGTTCTCCAGCGCCTCGGCGGCCATGTAGGTGTGCGCGATACCGGTGGGGCAGGAGGTGACGGCGACGATGCGGAAGGGGCGCCCGGGTCCGGCCGGTTCGCCCGCGTCCGACTGCCGACGGGTCCCCTCCGCGGCGTCGGTACCGTCCGCGGTGCCGGTGTCGCTTGTGCCGCCAGTGCCGTTCGTGGCGCCGGTGCCGCCCACGCCGCCGGTGCTGTCCGTGGCGGGCTCGGCGGAGGCCGCCGCCGAGCCCGCCACGGGGTCCTCGTCACCCGCGGATGCGCCCGCGGTACGGAGCTCGCCCTCGGGGCCGGCCGGGGCCTCGCCCCGGATCAGCGCCACGGCGGCTCCCGCGTCGTCCGCCGACCGCAGCGCGGTGGTGAACTCGGCGTTCATGAGCTGCCGGGCCAGCGACGAGAGGATCGTCAGGTGGGCGTCGTCGGCACCCGCCGGCGCGGCGATCAGGAAGATCAGGTCGGCCGGGCCGTCCGCCGCCCCGAAGTCGATGCCGTCCGCACTGCGCCCGAAGGCGAGCGTCGGCTCGGTGACGTGCTCGCTGCGGCAGTGCGGGATGCCGATGCCGCCGTCGAGGCCGGTCGGCATCTGCGCCTCGCGGGCGGCCACGTCGGCCAGGAAGCCCTCCAGGTCGGTCACCCGGCCCAGGGCCGCCATCCGCCCGGCGAGGGCACGTGCGGCGGCTTCCTTGGTGTCGGCGGACAGGTCGAGGTCGACCAGATCCGCGGTGATCATGTCGCTCATCGCGGGCTCCTTAGCTCGCGTATCGCCCGGGTCGTGAGGTGGTGGGCGAGGACGGGGAGGGGGACGGGGGTACTGCGGTGGGGACGAGGGCCCTGGGCACGGCGGCCGGGGACTCCGGGGACGGACACCCGGGGAACGGCCCCACCCGGGACGGCCCGGCCGGGGACGGACGCGCCAGGGACGGACGCGCCAGGGCCAGGCATCCCAAGGACGGACACCCGGGGAACGGCCCCGCCCGGGACGGACACGGCAAGGCCACACCCGCCCGGGCCATACGCCCCAGGGCCGGAGACCCCAGGGCCGTACGCCCCAGGGCCGGAGACCCCAGGCACGGGCACACGCGGGACCGTCATGACGCCGGCTCCCGCAGTGCGCGGTCCACCGGCACCTCGGCCGTGACCGTCACCGCGCCCGGGTCCAGGTCGGCCGGCGTCGGCATCACGCTGCCGGGGAGCTGGACGGCGGCCGCGCCGTGCGCGACGGCGGAGGCGAGGGCGTCCGGCCCCGCACCGCCGGCGACGAGGAAACCCGCGAGCGAGGAGTCACCGGCGCCGACGTTGCTGCGTACGGCCGCCACGCGGGCGCTGCCGAACCAGGCGCCCGCGTCGTCCACGAGCAGCTGTCCGTCGGCGCCCAGGCTGGCGAGCACGGACCGTGCGCCCCGCTCCCGCAACTCCTCCGCGGCCTTCAGGGCGTCGCCGACGGTCGCCAGGGGACGCCCGACGGCCCCCGCGAGCTCCTCGGCGTTCGGCTTGACCACGTCGGGCCCTTCGCGCAGCGCGTGCAGCAGGGCGGGACCGGAGGTGTCCAGGGCGATGCGGACACCGGCGGCGTGCGCCCGGGCGACCAGGGCCGCGTACCAGGAGGGGGCCAGTCCGCGGGGCAGGCTGCCGCAGCACGCGATCCAGTCGGCGCCGCGGGACTGCCGCCGCACGGTCTCCAGCAGCAGTTCCCGCTCGGCCTGCGACAGTTCGGGTCCTGGCGCGTTGATCTTCGTCAGTACGCCGTCGGCCTCGGCGAGCGCGATGTTGGACCGGGTGGCGCCGGCGATCGCCACCGGCGCGACCTCGATGCCCTGGGCGTCGAGCAGGTCGGCCACGAGCGCGCCCGGGGCGCCGCCGAGCGGGAGCACCGCCACGGTGCGCCGGCCCGCCGCCGTCACCGCGCGCGAGACGTTGACGCCCTTGCCGCCCGGGTCGACGCGCTCGCCCGTGGCGCGGACGACCTCGCCGCGGTCCAGGGAGGGCACCTCGTAGGTGCGGTCGAGGGAGGGGTTGGGGGTGACGGTGAGAATCATGCGCGTACTACTTCCGTGCCGGCGCGCTCGATGGCGGTGGCGTCGTCGGGGCTCAGCCCGCCGTCGGTGATCAGCAGGTCCACGTCGCTCAGGGCACCGAAGCGGGCGAAGTGCTCCTGGCCG
Organism: Streptomyces ambofaciens ATCC 23877; assembly: GCF_001267885.1. NCBI lineage: Bacteria > Bacillati > Actinomycetota > Actinomycetes > Kitasatosporales > Streptomycetaceae > Streptomyces > Streptomyces ambofaciens. The sequence goes on from NZ_CP012382.1 coordinate 3,458,899, forward strand.
TGCTTGGAGGAGTCGGCGAGCAGCACCACCCGCCGGGCGGCCGCGACGGCGGCCCGTTTCACCGCGGCCTCGGCGAGGTCGGGCGTGGTCAGGCCGTGCTCGGCGGAGAAGCCGTTGGCGGCCACCAGGACCAGGTCGGCGCGGATCTCGCCGTACGCGCGCAGTGCCCAGGCGTCCACGGCGGCGCGCGTACGGTGCCGCACGCGCCCGCCGACCAGGTGGAGCTGGATGCCGGGGTGGTCGGCGAGGCGGGCCGCGATGGGCAGGCTGTGGGTGACGACGGTCAGCGAGGACTCCGGCGGGATCGCCGCGGCCAGCAGGGCCACCGTCGAACCGGCGTCGAGGATCATCGTGCCGTCGGCCGGCAGTTCCGCCAGGGCCGCCTTGGCGATGCGGTCCTTCTCGTCGGCCGCCGTGGACTCGCGCTCGGCGAGGTCGGGCTCGAAGTCGAGCCGGCCGGCGGGGATCGCGCCACCGTGCACCCGGCGGAGCAGGCCGGCGCGGTCCAGAGCCTTCAGGTCACGGCGGATGGTCTCCGCCGTCACCTGGAACTCCTCGGCCAGCGACACCACGTCCACCCGGCCGCCGTCCCGGGCGAGCCGGAGGATCTCCTGCTGCCGCTCCGGTGCGTACATGAACCGTTCGCCTCCGCACTGTGCCCGAACCTGTGGTTTCACCGGAGGCTACGCCCGGTTTTCGGGATTGTAAACAGCCAAACGGAAGCAGCCAAACCTAATCGGGCATGAACGGGCATGAGGGCTCGGCTGCGGAAGAAGGGAGCGGGTGGGGGCGCGGCGCAAGGGTGAGGGGGCGGGTAGGCACCGAAGTGCCGGACCCGCCCCCTCACCCCCGGAGCGCGGCGGTCAGACCAGCGTGGGCTCCTTCCGCTCCCCCACTCGCGCCGGGTCCTCGTCCGCCGCCCCTTCCACGTGCTGGGCCGGCCGCTTGGGCAGCGCGAACATCAGCAGGAAGATCACGGCCATCACCGCGGCCACCCAGCCCAGCGCGTTCTCGAAGGCGTCCGCGTAGGCCGGGCCGATGCGGGCCGGGGCCAGGTGGTCGCTCATCGTGCCGAAGAAGACCACCGACACCAGGCCGAGTCCCAGCGCGTTGCCCATCTGCTGCACGGTGTTGATGAGCCCGGACGCGGCCCCGGCGTGCTCACGCGGCACCTGGGACAGCACCGCGTCCGTCAGCGGGGCGACGATCAGGCCCATGCCGACGCCCATGACGACGAGCGGCAGCGCCATCTGCCAGGACGTGATGCCGAGGCCGTAGCGCTCGGACTCCCCGATGTAGAGCAGGACCCCGGCCGCCATCACCAGCGCGCCCGCCTGGAGCACCTTGCGTCCGAAGCGCGGCACCAGCTTCTGCACCGACACCCCGGCCGCCACGGAGACGGCGAGGGAGAACGGCACGCCCGTCAGCCCGGACCGCAGCGGGCTCCAGCCGAGCCCCACCTGCATGTACAGCGTCCACACCAGGAAGAAGATGCCGAGCGCGACCCCGAACACGGTCTGCACGGCGATGCCGGCCGCGAAGCTCTTCACCTTGAACAGCGACAGTTCGACCAGCGGCGAGCCGTCCCGCGCGCTCTTGCGGCGCTCGTACGCCACCAGCAGCGCGAGGACCACGACCGCGCCGCCCATCGAGAGGTGTCCCCACAGCGGCCAGCCCAGCTCACGGCCCCGGGTGAGCGGGTAGACCAGCATCAGCAGGCCCAGGGTGACCAGGGCGACCCCGACCAGGTCCAGCCGGAGGGCGCGCGGCGCCTTGGACTCGGTGATGAAGCGGCTGCCGAGGACGAGTCCGGCGACGCCGACCGGCAGGTTGATGAGGAAGATGGGCCGCCACTCGAGCCCGAAGAGGTTCCACTCGGTGAGCAGGGCGCCCAGCAGCGGGCCGGACACGGCACCCAGTCCGACGATCGCGCCGAACAGGCCGAACACCTTGCCGCGTTCGTGCGCCGGGAAGGTGGCGTGCACGATCGACAGCACCTGCGGCACCATCAGCGCCGCCATGGCTCCTTGGAGGATGCGGGAGGCGACCAGCATCTCCGGGTTCACGGCGAGGCCGCACAGCGCGGACGCCACGGTGAAGCCACCGATGCCTATGAGGAACACCCGCTTGCGGCCGTGGATGTCGCCGAGCCGCCCGCCGGTGATCAGGCCGGCGGCGAACGCGAGGGCGTAACCGGCGGTGATCCACTGGATCTGGCTGAAGGTGGCGCCCTCGTCCTGCTGGATCGACGGGATCGCGATGTTGACGATGGTGACGTCGACCAGGTCCATGAAGGCGGCGGTCATCACGATCGCGAGGGCGAGCCAACGACGGCGGTCACCGGCGGCCTGCCGGGCTGGGGAGGGGTCCGGGGTGTGCGAGAAGGTCATGGACCGAAGCTATGCCGCCTATAGGACAGGTCTCGTCCTAGATGTGCGGCATCCTCGGCATCATGACGACGGACACTCCGGCCCGGCTCCTGACGCTTCTCTCTCTCCTCCAGACGCCCCGCGAGTGGCCCGGCGGCGAACTCGCCGACCGGCTCGGGGTCTCCCGTCGCACGGTCCGGCGGGACATCGACCGGCTGCGTGAGCTGGGCTATCCGGTGCAGTCGACCATGGGCGCCGACGGCGGCTACCGGCTGGTGGCCGGCAAGGCGATGCCGCCGCTCGTCCTCGACGACGAGGAGGCGGTGGCGATCGCGGTCGGTCTGCGCGCCGGTGCCGGGCACGCGGTGGAGGGCGTGGACGAGGCGTCGGTGCGGGCGCTGGCCAAGCTGGAGCAGGTGCTGCCGTCGCGGCTGCGTCACCGCGTCGCCACGCTCCAGGCCGCGACGACACCGCTGATCAGCGGGGACGGCCCGAGCATCGCGCCCGAGACGCTGACCGTCATGGCCTCCGCGGTGGCCGGGCGGGAGCGGCTGCGGTTCGCCTACCGCGCGGGGGACGGCACCGAGTCGCGGCGCGTGACGGAGCCGTACCGGCTGGTGTCGACGGGGCGCCGCTGGTACCTGGTCGCCTACGACCTCGACCGGGAGGACTGGCGGACCTTCCGGGTGGACCGGGTGAGCGGGCCGTCGGCGACCGGGGCGCGGTTCGCTCCGCGCGAGCTGCCGACCGGGAGCGCGGCGGAGTACCTGCGGCGCTCGATGCAGCGGCACGGCGACTCGTACGAGATCGTGGTCGCCTTCGACGCCCCGGCCGAGGTCGTCGCGGCGCGCCTGCCGCAGTGGCTCGGGGAGCCGGAAGCCGCGGACGACGGCGCGTCGTGCGTCCTGCGGGCGACCGTGTCCGACGCGGTGGAGTGGATGGCGTTGCGTCTCGCGATGCTGGACGTGGACTTCCGGGTGCGGGAGCCGGTGGAACTCGTGGAGTGCGTACGAGGACTGGGGGCGCGGTTGGCGAGGGCGGCGGAGGGCGCGTGACCTGGCACCGGCGGTTGGCGAGGCGCGGCGGAGGCGCGCGACCTGGCACCGGCGGTCACCGGGGGCGGCCGAGAACGCGTGACCCGGCACCGGCGGTCGCCGGGGGCGGCTGAGAACGCGTGACCTCGCAGTGATCGCAGGTCACCGTCGGTCCGGTCCCCGGCGTCGGCCCTACCCTCGCGGTGCGGGTCCCGGCTCCCAGGTGAATCCCCGCATGCCCTGCAGGTTGCGCAGGGCCGCTTCCAGGGGACTGCGGGCGGACTCGGGGGAGGTGGCCCAGCGCTCCACGGCCACCCGCACCGCCGCCCCCGCGACGGCGGCACCGAAGTGCAGTTCGGGCGCGGCCCTCAGACGCGCGGCAACGTTGTCGTCACCGCCGGACATCCGCTCGGCCAGCACCTCCGCAAGGCTCCGCTCCGTCGTGTGGCAGACCTCCGCCCACACCTTGCGCAGGGCCGGGCTGCTCTCGGCCAGCCGGATGAGCGTGCGGGCCCATTCCCAGGACGCCGCCGAGACGCCGGCGCCCGGCGTCAGCGTGTGCCGTACGGCGTGCTCCAGGGCCTCGGAGGGGCTCAGCTCGGGCGGGGCCTCGCGCACGGCCGCCGCCCAGCGCTCGGCGCCCAGCGCGTAGAGCGGGGCGACGGCCTCCTCCTTGGTGGCGAAGTAGCGGTAGAAGGTGCGCGGGGCGACGCCGGCGGCCCGGGCGATGTCCTCGGCCCGGGTGGCTCGCAGGCCCTGGCCGACGAAGAGGCGGGCCGCCGCGCGGGCGATGGCCATCCGGGTCTCGGCCTTGCGCCGCTCGGTCAGGGAGAGCGCCTGCGGACCGGTACCGGAGCCGGAGGCGGGCGACTGGGGGGCGAAGGACGCCGGACCGGCGGACGGGACGGGGTCGCCGGGCGATGCGGGGGCGGTGCTGCTCACTTCGGCAGGCTATGCCGCTGTGGCAGAATCTGCCATCCGGCGGGCCACCCCGGGGTTCAGGTCCGGGGTGTCCCGCCGCCCGGATACGGGCCGGTGCGTGGCCGGTCCGCGCTCCCGCACGGATGGAGCCGGGCTGCGGCGCCCCGGGGGGGAGGGGCACCGAGCCCGGCTCGGGAGAGTCCCGGCGCCGGGGGGAGTGCGTCGGGACGTGGTCCTGGGTGGCCCGAAGGCCGGTCCGGGAGGCGGTGGCCCGGGACCGGAACCGCTGGGCCCGGAGTTGTTTTTCCCGGACCCCCGCCGGTTGAAGCAGCGTTGTACGGCCATGTTTGCGCGGGGTTCGGCCACCGGCGTGCGCCCCACGCAGCACGCTACGCCCCCTCCCTCACGCGTGCTGTCTAGGCCGCCGCCTCGAAGCCGGTGTCGCGGGCCAGCTTCTTCAGCTCCAGCAGCGCGTGCTTCTCGATCTGCCGGATGCGCTCGCGGGTGAGCCCGTGCTCCTTGCCGACCTCGGTCAGCGTGCGCTCACGGCCGTCGTCGATGCCGTACCGCATCTTGATGATGGAGGCCGTGCGCGGGTCGAGGCGGCCGATGAGGTCGTCGAGCTCCTCGCTGCGCAGCAGCGTCATCACCGACTGCTCGGGCGACACGGCCGAGGTGTCCTCCAGCAGGTCGCCGAACTGGGTCTCGCCCTCGTCGTCCACCGACATGTTCAGCGAGACCGGGTCGCGGGCCCAGTCGAGGACGTCGGTGACGCGCTCGGGGGTCGAGCCGAGCTCGGCGGCGATCTCGGCGGGCTCCGGCTCGCGGCCGTGCTCGCGGTTGAACTCGCGCTGCACGCGCCGGATCCTGCCCAGCTCCTCCACCAGGTGGACGGGCAGCCGGATGGTGCGGGACTGGTCGGCGATGGACCGGGTGATGGCCTGACGGATCCACCAGGTCGCGTACGTCGAGAACTTGAAGCCCTTGCGGTAGTCGAACTTCTCGACCGCGCGGACCAGGCCGGCGTTGCCCTCCTGGATCAGGTCGAGGAGCGGCAGACCGCTGCGGGGGTAGCGGCGGGCGACCGCGACGACCAGACGGAGGTTGGAGCGGATGAAGACGTCCTTCGCCCGCTCGCTCTCGTCGATCAGCGCCTGGAGCTCCTCCCGGGTGGCGTCCGCCCCGGTCTCCTCGTAGCCTTCGAGGACCTGCCGCGCGAACACACCCGCCTCGATGGCCTGACTGAGCTCGACCTCCTTGGCGGCGTCGAGCAGCGGTGTCCGCGCGATCTCGTCGAGGTACATGCCGACCAGATCGCGGTCGGCGAGCTCGCCGCCGTTGGCGCGGACGCTGGTTGCCGCGGCGCTCGTCTCGCCGGTGGCGGACTTACGACGGGCGACGGCACGGGTTGCCATGCGTGCTCCCTTGCGATGGTGGTTCAGCGGGCGGTCCTGTGGACGTCGGTCACCGTGTGGGGTTGTCTCCGGTCCCGGATCCACTCTCGGGACGCTCCGGTCTCTTTCGGGACTCTCCTCGGGTGCCCTGCATCCGATGGAAACAACGACTGGAATCCGGACAGAATTCCCACCCCGTCCTCCGAATTTCCTGATCATGCAGTACCCTGCTGCGCCACACGGGGGGACGCGATGCCGACGGAGCGCGCGCAGGTCCAGGTCAGGGCGGGGGCACGGGACCCCTCGAAGCCCTCGGCGACCTCTGCCACCACTGCGCACGCGAGACGCCCGTCACGTTCGGCACCGCCTCGTTCACCTCTGTAGACGGCCCGCACCGCCCGAGGGTTGCCACGGACCCGGACCCACCACCCGCCGTCCGCCACCCGCCGCCCGCCGCCCGCCGCCCGCCGCCCGCCGCCGTCAGCCGAACTGCACCGACCGCTTGGCCAGCCCCATCCAGAACCCCTCGATCACGGACCTGTGCAGATCCAGCTCGCCGGCGGCGTCCGCGGCCCCCATCGTCACGAACAGCGGGGCGAAGTGCTCGGTGCGCGGGTGGGCCAGCAGGCCGGCCGGGGACGTGCGGACGAAGTCGAGCAGCGCGTCCACGTCGCCCGCCTCCAGGGCGCGCCTGCCCCAGTCGTCGAACTCGGCGGACCAGGCGGGGACACCGGACTGACGCAGTGCGGCCAGGTTGTGGGTGAAGAAACCGGAGCCGATGATCAGCACGCCCTCGTCGCGCAGTGGCGCGAGCCTGCGGCCGATCTCCATGAGCCGCGCCGGATCGAGGGTCGGCATGGAGACCTGGAGGACCGGGATGTCGGCGCCGGGGTACATCTCGACGAGCGGCACGTACGCGCCGTGGTCGAGGCCGCGGTCGGGGACGTCCTGCACGGGCGTACCGGGGGCGCGCAGCAGTTTGCGTACGGACTCGGCGAGCGCGGGGGCGCCGGGAGCCTCGTAGCGCACCTGGTAGTAGCGCTCCGGGAAGCCCCAGAAGTCGTAGACCAGGGGGACGGTCGTGGTGGCGCCGAGGGCGAGCGGCGCCTCCTCCCAGTGGGCGGAGACGACCAGGACGGCCTTGGGGCGCGGCAGGGCCGCGGCCCACGCGGCGAGTTCGCCGGGCCAGACGGGATCGTCGGCGAGCGGCGGGGCGCCGTGGCTCAGATAGAGGGCGGGCATGCGTTCCCGGGTGGCGGCGGACATGACGGCTCCTCCAGTACTTGAACTCTCAACCTCTACTCCGGAATCTACCCAGTCTTTGTTTAAACTTCAAGCAGTGGTTCCGTACGATGGGATACATGAACACGGCACCCATCCCGGTCCCCGCCGACGAGCCCCGCTGGCTCAACGCCGAGGAACAGCGCGTCTGGCGCTCCTACATCGAGGCCGCCACCCTCCTCGAGGACCATCTCGACCGTCAGCTCCAGCGCGACGCGGGGATGCCGCATGTCTATTACGGCCTGCTGGTCAAGCTCGCCGAGTCACCCCGGCGACGGCTGCGGATGACGGAGCTGGCCCGGTACGCGAAGATCACCCGCTCCCGCCTCTCGCACGCGGTCGCCCGCCTGGAGAAGAACGGCTGGGTGCGCCGCGAGGACTGCCCCTCCGACAAGCGGGGCCAGTTCGCGGTGCTCACGGACGAGGGCTACGCGGTCCTGGGGCAGACCGCGCCGGGACACGTGGAGGCCGTGCGCCAGGCCGTGTTCGACCGGCTCACCCCGGAACAGCAGAAGTCCCTCGGCGAGATCATGCGGATCGTCGCCGAGGGACTTCAGCCCAGTGAAGCGGGCGCGGACCTGCCCTGGCTGCGCTGAGCGCGCGGCCGGGGCAGGTCCTGGGAACCGTGCGCCGGGGGCGTCCCCTCCCCCTGCGCACGGATGGAACAGGAGACCCGAAGGGGTGCGGTGTCCGGCGTCAGTGGGCGACGACGGGCACCGGCAGCTCGTCCTCGACCGCGTCGCCCGCACCGGAACCCGTGACGGTGGTCTGCTCCGGGCGCCCGGCGTTGACGAAGGTCAGGGCGATCACGGCGGCCGCGGCCAGGATGCCGACGGCGAACCAGATCGCGCTGGTGTAGCCCTGCACCTGGCCCTCCAGCTGGACCAGCTGCTGCTGGGAGCGGGAGGCCGCGCCGCCGATGTGGTCGGCGATGTAGGACGTGGTGGCCGAGGCGGCGATCGTGTTCAGCAGCGCCGTACCGATCGCACCGCCCACCTGCTGCGAGGTGTTGACCATCGCGGAGGCGACACCGGCGTCCCGCGGCTCCACTCCCATGGTGGCCATGGACATGGCCGGCATGAAGGCCGTACCCATGCCGAGGCCGAGCAGCAGCATGCCGGGCAGCAGCACGGCGGCGTAGGAGGTGTCGATCTCCAGCTGGGTCAGCAGCAGCATGCCGAGGGCGGCGACCAGGAAGCCCGGGCCCATCAGCAGGCGGGGCGCGACCCGGGTCATCAGCCGGGTACCGATCTGCGTGGAGCCCGTGATCATGCCCGCGATCATCGGCAGGAAGGCGAAGCCGGTCTTGACCGGCGAGTAGCCCTTCACGATCTGCAGGTAGTAGGTGAGGAAGAGGAACAGCCCGAACATCGCGATGATCGCGAGGCCCAGCGAGAGGTAGATCCCGCCCCGGTTGCGCTCGGTGACGACGCGCAGCGGCAGCAGCGGGGCCTTGACCTTCGACTCGACGACCACGAAGGCGAGGAGCAGCACGGCCGCACCGACGAACATGCCGACCGTCACCGCGTCGCCCCAGCCGTTCGACTCGGCGCGGGTGAAGCCGTAGACGAGGGCGACCAGGCCGAGCGTGGACAGGATCACGCCGGGGACGTCGAGGGGCGAGCGGTTGCGGCTGCCCTGCGGTTCACGGATGACGAGGTAGGCGCCGGCCGCCGCGACGATCGCGAACGGGATGTTGACGAAGAAGGTCCAGCGCCAGTTCAGGTACTCGGTGAGGAAGCCGCCGAGGATCAGGCCGACGGCGCCGCCACCACCGGCGATCGCACCGTAGATGCCGAAGGCCTTGGCGCGCTCCTTGGCGTCCGTGAACATCACGGCGAGCAGGGAGAGCGCGGCGGGCGCGAGCAGGGCGCCGAAGACGCCCTGGAGGGCGCGGGAGCCGAACATCATCGCCTCGCTGGTGGCCGCACCGCCGAGCGCCGAGGCGACCGCGAAGCCGGCCAGACCGAGGACGAAGGTGCGCTTGCGCCCCCACAGGTCGGCTATCCGGCCGCCGAACAGCAGCAGGCCGCCGAAGGCGAGGGCGTAGGCCGTGACGACCCACTGCCGGTTGCCGTCGGAGATGCCGAGGTCCTGCTGGGCGGAGGGCAGGGCGATGTTCACGATGGTGGCGTCGAGGACGACCATCAGCTGGGCGAGCGCGATGAAGACGAGCGCTTTCCAGCGCCCGGCGTCCGGGACGCCGGGGGCCTTGAGGGCTGTTTCAGACATGGGGATACCCACTTCGGGACTTCGTGACGGAAAAAGGTGAGCAAAGGGACGGCCGGACCATGGCGACGGCCACGGGGGGCCGCCGTCCGCGGTGCGGACGATCGGGTGTCGCGGGATCAGTGGATCGGAGTCGTGGAACCGGTCGACCGGCGTCGTTGAGCGGTCGGCCGGACGGGGTGGAACCGGTCGGTCAGGAGTCGCGGAACTACTGGTCGCAGGGCCGGCGCAGCTCCTCCATGGTCACGGCGGTGCCCGGCAGGGCGGAGCGGGCCGGAGCCCGCAGCCCGTCCAGGAACAGTTGCAGGTGGCGGTGGACGAACCGGTCGGCGCTCAGGCACCCCGTACCGGCCGGGGGCCGGCTGAGCTGGGCCGCGGCGATCATCAGATCGCCCACGCCCACGTCGGTACGGAGCTGACCGGCCGCCTTCGCCCGGTCCATGACCTCGGCGATGAGCCGCTCGACCCGTTCCCGCGCCGCTTCCAGGTCGGGGTGGTGCTGGTCGAAGGTGCTGGAGACCATGGGGCACAGGGCGCTGATCCGCTCGTCGGCGGCAACGTGCACGAAGCGCTCCAGCGCCCCGAAGGCGTCGCCGTTCTCCGCGAGCGCGAGCTCGGCCGCCCGTGCCGTACGGTCCATGACCGAGCAGACGACCTCGCGTACGAGGGCGTCGCGGTCGGGGAAGTTGCGGTACACCGTGGCGTTGCCCACGCCGGCCCGGCGGGCGATGTCGTCGAGCGGCACGTCGGGGCCGTGCTCGACGAACATCTCGCGGGCGGCGGTGACGATCCGCTCCCGATTGCGCAGGGCGTCGGCGCGGGGCCGGCTCACCTTGTGCTGCTCGGGGGTTGCGGTCTGCACGGCGTACTCCTTGGGCGGTGGGACTGGCGATCCGGGGAGGGAGTCCCCGTTTCGCTCGGACACATGGCTAAACGGGGAAACGATCCCCGGTTATTTCCCCGCTCCGGAAAGAATCACCGTGACCTGGGTCACACCCCGTCGACTCCCCCTGCCCTCCTGCCTCCCCACCCCCTCTTGCCTCTGCTTCCTCACCCTCTTGCCCCTGTCTTCTTGCCCCTCTTACCTCTGTCTCCTTGGCCCCCCTTACCTCTGCCTTCTTGCCCCCTGTTCGGCGCCCCGCCCTTCACCGGCCCCTCCCCCGGTCGGCGGCTACCGGCGAGAAACCCACGATCGGCTCCTCCAGCGCGCGCCCGTCCCGCCCTCGCCCCAGGGTGAGCGAAAGGGTGCAGCCGGTGACCGGGGGCTGCCGTGGTCCGGGAGGTCTGCATGCAGCCGCAGCCGCAGCCGCAGCCGCCGAGCCGTCGGATACGCCCGCGCCGGCTGGCCGCGATCGCCACCGTCACCGTCGTGACCTTCGCGGTCAGCACCTCGGCCGGCACCGGGCGGCTCGCGCCGGGCACCACGGCGGCGGGCCCCGGCGGCCCGGCCGCCCTCTCCCGGTCCTCCGCGCACGGCCCCTGCATGATCACCGGCGGTCCCGAGATCCAGATGTCCGAGGGCGTCCCCACCTCCGCCGGCTACGCCCGCTCCACCGGCACCGTCCGCGCCCTCACCCTGATGATCGACTTCTCCGACGCACCCGGCGAGGGCGAGGCGCTCGACCGCTACGCGGAGTTCTTCCCGCAGACCGAGGAGTGGTTCCGCACCAGCTCCTACGGCCGCCTCGACTACCGTCCCGAGACGCCGCTCCGCGACTGGCTGCGGATGCCGAAGTCGTTCGCCGAGTACGGCATAGAGCGGGGCGCACCCTTCGAGCCCGGTTACCGGGAGATGGTGCAGGACCTGGTCGCGGAGGCCGACGCGAAGGTCGACTTCCAGGAGTACGACCTCCTGAACGTGCTGGTCACCCCGAACGCCGGCCCCTCCGCCCTGGACACCGTCCTGTCCGTCACCTTCGCCGGCAACCCCGAGGCCCCGGTGGCCGACGGCGTCCCGGTCTCCAACGCGTCCTTCGTCTACTCCCGGCAGGACGACGGCTCGGGCTCCTACGACGAGACCGGCTACCGCGTCCTCCCCCACGAGAATGGCCACGTCTTCGGTCTCCCGGACCTCTACACCCAGGAGGGCGGGGGAGCCGTCGGCCACTGGGACATCATGAGCGAGGACTGGGGCGCCAACAACGACGTCCTCGGCTGGCACAAGTGGAAGCTGGGCTGGCTGGACCCCGCCCAGGTGCACTGCGCGTCGGCGCCGGGGACGCGGGAGTACACGCTGACGCCGCTGGCCCGCAAGGGCGGCGACAAGGTGGTGGTCGTCCCGCTGGACGGCCGCAGCGGGTACGCGGTCGAGCTGCGCACCCGCGAGGGCAACGACGAGACGGTGTGCCGGCCGGGTGTGCTGATCTACAAGGTCGACGCGGACGTGGACACCGGAATGGGCCCGGTGACGGTGTTCGACTCCCGCCGGGACAGCGGCGGCTGCACCCGCAGCCCGAACGTCCACGCCGAACTCTCGGACGCCGCCTTCGTTCCGGGCGAGACCTTCGAGGACCCGCGCCGGGGCATCACGATCGCGGTGTCGGGGGCGGACCCGAACGGCGACCACAAGGTGCGGGTCACCCGGGGGTGAACGACCGGGGCGGGCGGGCGGTACGGACGCGGGGCCGCCGTGCGGCACGGGCCCGGGCCGGCCGGGATTACGGTAGGCCTGCCGCGATCGCCGTACCGGAGAGCCGATGCCCGCCCACACCACGAACGACACCCCGCGCGACGAGGGTGTCGCCGCCCCGGCCGAGGCGGTCGCCCCGCTGCTGCGCGGCATCGCCGTACTGCGCCGGCTGACCGAGGCGGACGGCGGCACCCTCAGTCTCAGCGCCCTGGAGAAGGCGACCGGCCTGGCCCGCTCCACGGTCGACCGCGTCACGGCGACCCTCGCCCGCATGGGATACGTCCGCCTGGACGGCCGCGACGTGACCCTCGCCCCCCGCCTGATGGAGCTGGGCAACGCCTACCTGGCCGCCCTGCGCCTGCCCGCCCTGCTCTCCGCCCGCGCCGACGCACTGGCCGACGCACTGGACGAGTCGGTCTCCCTCGCGGTCGGCGACCGCGACGGCATCCGCTTCATCCACCAGGCCACCCGCCGCCGCGCGATGTCCCTCAGCTTCCGCATCGGCGACCTGCTCCCCGCCGAACGCACCGCGCCGGGCCCGCTGTTCGCCACCGAGTGGACGGACGCCGACTGGCGCCGCTGGCACGACCGCAGGGCGACGGACCCGCGGGACACCACCTTCCCGGCCGTCCCCCCGCGCGAACACACCACCCCCGACGAGGACTTCGAGCACCGTACGGCGCGGGCGGCGGCCGACGGCTGGGCGCTGGACGACCAGTTGATCGAACCGGGCCTGGTCGCGGTCTCGGTCCCGGTACGGGACCCCGGCTCCGGCCGGGTGGCGTGCGTGGCGAGCGTGGTGAGCCATACGAGCCGCCACACCGCCGGTGACCTGCGGGCGGCCCTGCTCCCCCGCCTGCGCACGGCCGTCGCGGCGATGGAGGACGACCTGCGCACCGCCCCGCCGCCGGAGCCGGGAGCACCGCCCGCGGGTCTCGCCGTCTGGACGGGAGCGTCGAAGCAGGAGCTGGGCCGGGAGTTCGTCGAGTCACTGGCCCGCGGGCTGACCGTACTGACCGCCTTCGGCGAGAGCCGGCCGGCGCCGACCCTCACGGAGATCGCGAAGGCGACGGGCCTGGCCCGGGCGACCGTACGACGGGCGCTGATCACCTTCGAGCACGCGGGGCTGGTCGCACCGGCCCCCGGCCGCGCCTTCACGCTCACCCCCCGGGTGCTGTCCCTCGGGTTCCCGCCGCTCTCCCGCGCCTCCCTGCCGGAGATCGCCCAGCCCCACCTGACCGCGCTCGCCGACCGCGTGCGCGAGCCGGCCGCCCTGGCCGTCCTGGCGGACTCGGGCGAGGAGATCCAGTACACGGCCCGGGCGTCCACGAGCCACGTACTGAGCGCCCACGTCACGGTCGGCGCCCGGCGCCCGGCGTACGCGACGGCACCGGGCCGCGTACTGCTCGCCGGCCTGCCCGCCGACCCCCTCCCCGAGGTCCGGGCCCAGGGCCACGCCCTGGTCGACGAGGAGCTGGAGGCGGGTCTGCGCTCCCTCGCGGTCCCGGTGCGCGACCGTACGGGCCGGGTGGTGGCGGCCGTGAACGTGGCGACGCACGCGGCCCGCAGGAGCGCAGTGTCCTGCGTGGCGGACGTCCTGCCGGAACTGCGGCGCACGGCCGACCTCGTCGAGGCGGACCTGCGGGTGGCGGGGCGGTTCAGGACGGTGCCGACGACCTGACCCGGACGCCGGCCCTGGCCCGTCCGCCCGGTCCCGACCTCGCGGCCCGTCCCGTGGCTCAACGAGGGCTGCGCGTGCCGTACGGCGGGCCAGGCTCCCGGCGGGGCTAGGCCCCGTCCGCCGGGGCCAGTGACCGCCGGTACCAGTCCTCGTGCCGGGCGAAGCCCTCCTCGAACGCCGGACCCGGCGAGGTGTCGAGGTCCGTCCACAGCGGGTCGGCGTCGAACCAGTGGTCGCTGATCAGCAGGTCGAGGTCGTGCCGGGAGCCCCCGCGGGCCCGCAGTGCCTCGTACGCCTGGTCGAGGGTCAGATCGCGCTCGGGCCACGGGACGTCCGCGACGGCGGCCACCGTACGCAGCACCGTGTGCCAGGGCACGGGCCGCGGGTGGCAGGCGTGGTAGACGGGCGCGGTGAGGTGCCCGGCGGGTGCGAGAGCCACCCCGACCAGGGCACGGGCGAGGTCCTCGGCGGCGATGACCGACACCTGCGCCTGCCAGCCCGCCACCGTGCCGGGCAGGACCCGCAACAGCCGGGCCAGCGCGGGCACCACCCTCGTGTCCCCGCGGCCGTACACCATGTGGGGGCGGACGACCGTGCCGCCGGCGGCCAGTACGGCGTCCTCGCCGGCCGCCCGGGTCCGCGAGGTGGCCGACCCCGGGGCCCGTCGCAGGTCCTGCGGGCGAGCGCGCCGGAAGGTGCCCCGCCCGTACACCGCGGCGGTGCTGAGCTGGACGATCCGCCCGACACCCGCTCGGCGGGCCTCGTCGACGAGCGCGGCCGTGCCACGGGCGTTGACCGCCTCGCACCGTTCCTCCGGGCCGCCGATCAGGGAGGCGCAGTGCAGCACGGCGTCGGCGCCGTCGCACAGGCCGCGCAGCGTGCCGGGGTCGGTGAGGTCCGCGCGGACGACCGTCGTACGGGGCCCGTCCGCGCGCACCCGGGCGTCGTGGGCCGTCAGCCGCAGGGTGACGCCGAGGCGTTCGGCCTCCCGGACGACGTGCCCGCCGATGAAGCCGCCGGCACCGGTGATCACGAGGGTGGACACGGGCCGCCTCCTCAGCGGAACGGGGTCGGGCACGGGGCCGCGGGCGCGGTTGCGGTTGCGGTTGCGGTTGCGGTGAACACCGTGTCGATCCCACAGGGCGCGTAGCGCGCGAAGGCGCTCTCGAGGCCGCCGGGCAGGGCGTCGCGCGGGCCCGTCGGGGCGTGCGCGACCTGCGGGGCCGCCTCCAGGAGCACCATGCCGGGCACGTGGTCGGCCGGATGGTCGAAGCAGACCGGGTGCGCGGTGTCCACCCGCGGCTGCCGGCGGTGCGGGGAGCGCGCGTCGGCCGCGGCCAGGACGACGTCGCGGGAGTCCTGTCCGCCGACGCGTTCCGGCGCTGTGCCGACCGCTTCCGGCCGGGCGGTGAACGACATGGGTCGGATCATATCCCTGGCGATCCGTCAGATCCTCAACAACGGTGACGAGGAGGCCGCCCGATCCCCGACTCCCCGACCTCGCCGGCCTGACCCGTTCACACCGCACACACACCCGGCGCCCACCCGAGGAGGCAGCACCCGCCCGAGCCCCGATCCGGTACCCTGTGGATCGAGCGCCCCGGCGGGCGCTGCGACACCTGCCCGGGCCCACCCCGGACCCCGTCGCAGCCGCCGGCCCCGGGACACTCAGGGCTTGACGGACTTCCGCTCAAGCCCCGCCTTCGTAGCTCAGGGGATAGAGCACCGCTCTCCTAAAGCGGGTGTCGCAGGTTCGAATCCTGCCGGGGGCACAAGGGAGAAGGCCACCTAGGAACGTTCCTAGGTGGCCTTTGACATCCACTTCTGACATCAACGCGGGCGATCACCCACGATCAGGGCGCCGCTTCCTGAGCAGCCGGTCCATGTGACTCATGGCCTCGCGCTGCGTGTCCTGCACAACGTGTGTGTAGACGTCCATGGTGATGCTGATCTGAGAGTGCCCGAGGATCTCCATCACGACGCGGGGTGCGACTCCGGCCGCCGTGAGGAGTGTGGCGGTGCCGTGCCGGGCGTCATGCAGCCGGATCACGCGGAGGCCGGCGGACTCGGCGACGCGGGTGAAGGAGCGGTAGACGTTCCGCGGCTCGACCTGACGGCCGGTACGGGTGGTGAAGACGTAGCCGGACTCCTGCCACTGCTCCCCTGCCTTGACCCGAGCAGCCGCCTGCCGCATCCGGTGCCAGCGCAGGGGCGCGATGCAGAGGGCGGGCAGCGGGACGGCCCGGCGACGGCGACTCTCTTGGGGTCATCGTCGTAGAGGACACCCCGCCGGCGCTGCGTCTGCTGACGAACGTAGAGAACACGGTTGTCGAGGTCAAGGCCCGCGCACGGCGCGGGCGCGCGCCGCCTCTGCGGCGCGGCCTGCCTCCTGTCTGCGCCCCGGCTGGCCGCGCCCGACGGCTGCGGGCATGAAGTGGGAGAACACCCTCTGTGGCTGGGGCGGTCGGCTCCACGGCTTTAGGCAGCCACTTTGGGGCGAGCCTCTAAGATCTTGGCCCCAACGTCGTGCTTTAACGGGCAGGTCCACAGACTGCCCGACTCGCCATCAGCTTACGGGGCCAAGATCACTCGCCCCAAAGCAGCTCCAGCTCAAAGCCGCTCCACCGACCTTGCAAGATGAGCTCCGCCGTATGCGCTTAGAAGCGGAATCCGAAAAGACCTCCGTCTTCCAAGTCGTCCGTCAGACGCGGTTCGCGCACAAACGGAGCATCATTGAACCCTAGGCGGACTGCCTTAGCTAGGTCGTCAGAGTTAATCGTGGCGATGTACTGCATTCCCTCTTCTGCACTTACTTCGGCGGCCAGTGCGAAGGCCTTAACCAGTTGCCGCTCATCAACGCCGTCGAAGAGATGGCTATCGTGTACAAGGAAGTCTGGGCCACGCCCGTGACGATGCGCTAGAACAGAAAGGGCAAGATCGAAACAAAAGATCACCATGTTTCCGATGCCGCGACTGTTGTCGCTGCGAATGTACGGAGTGATTTGGAGATTTTCACGACCTGCCTCGATGCGCAGATAGGCCTCTCGTTCGCCGTACAACTCCCGGGCGAATCGTGAGAACAGCAGCGTTGCTTCGGCTTGCTGCTCACGTCGCTCATTAAGATCAGTTGCGACAGCTTGCTGTTGTTGCAAACGTTGGGCCGTGATTTGCCGCGCGCTCGCTTCGAGTGCTTGAGCGGCTTCATACCTGTGACGCAATGCCTCGACATTCGCCTGTTCGCGAGCCAAAGCCTGTTGAAGAGCCGTCAGAGCTTCGAGAGCTCCGCCTTCATTCAGCATGCGCAAAAGCTGCGCTTGTTGCTCGCCGAGCCTAGCGCGCTCATCCCGCCGCTCAGTCAATCGGCTGGTTAGGCTCTCGATTTCAGCTTCAAGGAAAACTCGACGGTTCCGCACCACAGATTGATGAAAAGTTTGCACATCGTCAAACCGTCGCCGGACTTGATCCCCCAGCAAAATACCTAGTTCGCGGTAGGCCGACTCCATGTAATCCACAGTGACGTCGCTGGCCTCCGTGACAGCTTGCTGCAGCTCTTCAAGGTTGCTCTGGTCAATGGTGTCATCCTGCGCAAGCTGCTTGATTCGACGAGCTAGTGCGTCCGCTTCCTGCTTGACCCGTTCGTATTCGGGAACCACTTGGAAATCGGCAATCTGATCTTCAAGGCGACGCAATTGTGCCTCAGCGAGGGTGATCTGACCGCGCAGGTCTGCGGTTGAACCGACAATCCGACCCCATACCGGATCATTGACTGCCTTTCGCAACTGCGTGCGAGTGGCTTTTTGTGCGGAGAGTTTACGATATCCATCAGCAAGTTCGTAATCCAGGCCCAAAAGATAAGCTAGATTAGTTGCGGCATCGGCTTTCCGCTGCTTGGAAAAACTCTCCGTTGCTTGATTAAACCCGTGTGCGGACGCCCGTCGCATTAGGAACGACAGCATGGTGCGACCGCTCACGCCAGAGGCGTCTGCGCGAACACCAAATAGGTCCTTCTCGATCAGCTTGTTCCACTCATCAAGCGTGACCTCTGCCGGCCCCCCGAGCGCGAACATCTCCTCTTGCCTGCCAGGGCGGATGTCTGGATCAAGTTGCACAAAATTAGGCCGACTAGCCCGGCGCCCCACAGTCAGAACGCCATTACTCGGCCAATCCATCTTCAGGTGAAAGTTCACACTCCGAAGATGCCTGTCACTGACTAGTGAACGCTTGTCTACGCGTGCGCCTAGAAGGAAGTGGATGAGCTCAATGAGACTTGATTTTCCAGCACTATTACGACTGTCAGTCTCGGTGGAGGAAGTCCTCTTCTCAGCCACAATCAGGTTCATTCCGCTGGTGAATGATGCGGTTTTGAACCGCGGGTCATCAGCGCTGAGCTGACGCAGCATGGATCCTCCTCGCTACAAGCAAGTCCTGGCGAAGCTCTACGGCGCCCAAGCTGTACAGCATATCTAGTGCTAGGACGAACCATTCGAACGACACCGGAGAAAAGTGTTCATTCTCAATCCGCCATGCCTTTAGCCGCGCCCACGCCTGACTGACAGTACGGGGCTCTTCAAGCTGCATGAGGATCTGGGCGCCAACGGCCAACAGGCATCGGTCGGGGGAAATTCCCTTCGTCGGAGTAATCATGCAGATGCCTCAAGGGTTTGCGCCGTCCATCCCGGCGGTGGGGTTTCAAAGATGTCGCACCGGTCGAAGAAGTGAGCTAGTACTACCCACGCTGCGCGATGCACCTTGGGATGCTGTCGCTCATTTCCGAGAACGTACATTTCCAGTTGCCACAGGACTTCCTCAGGCTCGTCCCACTCGGCCTTCAGTTGCTCATAATAGATTCGGAAACCTTCTGCAACTTCGTCGTGCTCGATAGCGCGCAACGACCCGTCGTAAAAGGCCTCGACGAGGTGAGCCTGTCGTCTCCCCTTCTGTAGGTCTTCTCGGGCGTCTTCATCCAGACGGTTATAATCCATCTTGGTAGGCGGCACATTGTCCAGAGGCATTAAGGGATCAGACTTCGTCCTAAGCTCCCTCAAGTGCTTCAACAATGGGGCAAGGTCTTCCATTCCGAGGCCATACACCACTGGGCGTACGGGTATTTCGCAGTCAAGGATATCTTCCGCAGACTCGAGGTCCAGCCGCATACACTCTTGCCAAAGGCGCCGGATCCCTATCTGTTCGAACGCAAGAGCGGGATTTGCGGCCTTGGCGTCAGCCAGAAGTGTCGCTATCTCGGGATGCATTCCTCTGCGGTCGTTATGAACAAAAACAAAGACGTCGAATTGACCTGACCGTTTTTCTTTTGCCTTCTTCAAATCCGAATTGAACTTTGACTTGGTGTCGGTCGCACTGAAAGCGTGAGGTGCGTAGCTGGCGAACAATTTCCTGTCGTGGAGTGTCAGCCCGTCCGCCCCTTGGTCTCCGATATTTCCGTGCGTGCGCACGTCGAGAAAATCGGGATAGCGCGCGCACATCAAATCGTGGAAAAAGTCTTCGAAAGCCGAACCGGTCAACTCGCTCATGCGTTCAAGAAAGCGAACGCGCGCGAACAGTCGTTGCTCGTGGCTCATCCTCATACAGCCCCCTCACCCCTGCAGATCACGGTAGCTCTTCGTGATACCCGCTGGAAACCGGGTGGGCACAACTTGTCACGAGCTGAGTTCATCGGGTGATCGGAGGGGGACGGTGCCGACAAGCGATGGAGGCCAAGTGAAGAGGCGTACAGGCCGAGGCGGAGCCCTCGCAGCGACGGTGGAACCTTCCCTCAGGGTGTTGGTGCAACGCCCCCGACGCATGGAGCAGCCAAGGATTGGCCGTCATCGCTGCCGAACGCCCGTCTGGCAGCACCCCCGACACGACCGACGGCCCGGCGCCTGGCGTCGCCCGCAGCGTGCACGACCTCAGCAGTGGCGGCACCAGCGCGTTCGTTGAGGACCGCTGCGAACTCGCGATCAAGACTCCAGCGAGCCTCAGTAGCGGCTACTGCGACGCTGCTGGGGCCTGCGACACTCAAGACTGCTTGAGCTCGGATGAGCTCTGACAACCCAGCCTGCGCTGCCTCCAATCGATCTTGATGCGCCTCTTCGGCCATGCCGGGTGATCTGGTCCGCTGGACGAGCGCAGCGCAGCGGATGGCCGTCTCTATGAACTGGATACATGCGTCCGTCTGCGCCGTCCGGCTCTCCTCTGCCCGCCGCTCGGCGTGATCCTGCGCTGCGACTTCTCGTTGCACCTCTGCCTGGCGAAGTACGCCCCGAAGTGCCAACCATGAGGTCATACCTGAGGCCACGAGGGCAGTGACTGCCGCAATGACTGCGGTGAGAAGTGAATCGCTCACAAGGGGATTGCATCAGAGAGACGCACTGCGGCGCAGGCGGTCAGGGGTCTGGCTGGCTTCCTCGTCGGGCCGTCTCTGGGCCGTGCGAGGGTGCCCGAGGCTGACCAACGGTGACCGACGGCGACAGACGCCCCACAGCCGCCAGCGGCGAATGCCCAGGTCAGGGACCCCCGGCCATACGGGATTCCGTCCAGGGCTGGCCGCCAGGCAAGATGGGGCGTTTCTCGCCCTGCCCGGGAGCTGCGGTGACTAGCCCATCGAGCGATTGTGGGCACTGCGCCGGCAGGGTACGTTCCCGCTCACGGATCGATGTAGCTCAGGGGGCGGGGATGCCTGGATACGGCCGCGCGCATAGTGAGTGGGAGGAGCTTGTACATGCCGGTCGTGGCTTCCTCGTCGAGCGAGCGAAGCTGGGCAAGCTCACCTCGTACACGGAGCTCAACGCGACTCTGGCCAGGCGAACCGGCTGCCGTCCCTTCGACTTCGAGCGTGCTGACGAACGGGCCGCCATGGGACATCTACTCGGACTGATCGTGGAACGAGACCTGGTGATCGCCCCCTCAGACCCGCCTGTCATGCTCTCGGCCCTGGTGAACTACCTAGGTGCCAACGACGCTGGCTCTGGCTTCTACCAGTTGGCCAAGGAGCTTCAGCTTCTGCCCATGAGTGCTTCGGCCGATGAGAAGTTCGACTTCTGGGTCAAGCAAGTGAAACAGCTCTACGAACGCCATGGAGCCGGTCCGGCATAGGTGTGGGATCAAGCATCTTGAGTGTCTAACTGCGTGACAACGCCGACGGACAGCGGCGGACGAGCGCCAACGTCTGCGGACCATCAGTGCAGGTGAACGGCAAGCCCTCCCAAGGTGTCCCGCCTGCCGAAGTTGCTTTGGGACGAATAGGTGTGTCTTTTGGCTGATGGAAGCAGAGGGCGGATCCTGGGCCGTCCCGGCCGTCCAAGGTAATCCGACACTGACCGGCAACGACCGAAGCCCACGGCATCTGAATCGGTCAAAGCCGTGGGCTTCTTCAGTCCCGCTGGTCAGCGGAGCCGGTGATCAGTAGAGGGGTTTCTGAGCGCTGACGGGGGCCACCTTAAGGACGCCGCATTGACCGAGCCCTTTAGGACTGGAGTTCGCTCACCGCCAGGAGATGACCGCGGCTGGTTGCCACGCGGACCACGTCTCGTAGGGCTCGGGTCACTTCGGTCAGCATGAGCCGCAGGTCATCGCGGTCGGCGTCCTGGTCGCCGAGGACTCCCGCGGCCCGCTCCAGAAGATCGGTTGCCATCCCGAGCTGTACCGCTTCGATGTTGTCCGCCAGGCGGGACATGTAGCCGCCGCTGTCATCGGTGCTCAGGTAGCAGGGCTTGCCGTCCGGGCCCGACCACGGGAGGAGTCGTAGTTCGTTCTGCGGCGTCATCTGTGCGCCCGCCTTTCTTCGATCACGTGGTGGGTGCTGAAGACGGCGTCGACACGATCCCCAGGGAACACCAGTAGTGCCGCCTCAATGACTCGCCCGGTGTTGTCTGCCGCAACGCGGGTGATCGCGAGGACGGCCAAGGCTGTGTTGATCCGCAGGGTCGACGCCTCATCCGGCGTTGGGAGACGAGCGGACACCATCTCGTGCACCTCGGCCGGCGGCGGGTCCGGCACAGAGAAACTGGCTTCCGCCGACGCCCTTGAGGACCGGTTGCTCAGCGCCGTGGTCGGTGTCAGGTCTCGCGGTACGTAGACGCGGGCCAGGCTGTGCGGGGACTCTCCCTCGTAGCTGAGTCGGAGGAATTCGGTCAGTGGGCTTCCGTCGTCCACCTTCAGCAGCGCTGTCAGGTGGCCCCGCGCGGGTAGCACCGTAGTTCGGACCGTCACGCGCAGGTCCACCTCTGCGGCAGTTCGAGGATCCAGCGTGCCCCATCCACCGACGTACGTGATCTTGCGCAGCGGGCGGCGGACGAAGTTGCCCTTGCCGTGGATCTTCTCGACGAGGCCTTCTCCCTGGAGTACGGCGAGGGCGCTTCGCAGGGTGGCCGTGCTGACCTTGTACCGGTCGGACAGGGCGGACTCAGATGGGAGCCGTTCACCGGGTCCGATTCGACCGGTCGTGATCTGGCGTCTCAGGTCGTCAGCGACGACGAGGCGGCGAGACGTCATGGACTGTGTCACCGCCTTCTCGTCATCCGCACGGCGACGAGCCGGGTCCGCCCGTTTATGGTCAACAGCTCTCCCGACTCGAACAGGAGTTGCTTCGCGCCCTGGGGCAACTGGAAGAGGTCGCTCACCCGGCATGCCCGACCGCCGACTTGGATGATGTCGCCCCGCAGAACGGTGGCCGCCGTGATCTCGACGTTGGATACCAGCGCACCCCCGGGGGCCCAGTTGCTCACCGCTTCACCGCCGATCGCGTGGAGTGGTCCGGCGCAGTGTGGCAGGGGCAGGCGCACGTCTCGTAGATCACCGGCAGGTCGACCGGCCCAGGAGATGGCGACGCTTCCGCGCAGGCTGCGTGAGTGCCGACCCGGCATGCGGTCGACCGGTAGGCAGCCGCCGCGGTTTCCGAAATGTGGAGGCGTTGACGAGGAGGCATCAGCGAACACCTGCCAGGGCCGAGTACGTCTCAGCCGACAGACGCGGCGCCACGACCACCGAGCGCTGGCGGACACGCTGTCGCTCCCAGGCCAGCACGTACGGGCGGACGAGCGCGTTGTCCTCGCCGAGGAGCAGGTGAAGGCGGTCAGTGGTGTCCGGCATCCATTCCGGGACAGCCGGCGGTTCTACGACGAGCGCGGGAGGCATCACCACCGCCATCCGGGACGGCGCTAAGGCTCGGCGGTGCCTGCCCTTGGGGAAGTACCGCGCTCTGGCGAGCGTGACGGCACGGCGGATACGGTTGAGCACGCTGCTCAGCTCCTATCGCTGATAGCTCGGTCCCCCGACATCGCCCGTCGTGGGGACCGCTTTGCGTACGACCGCCCAAAGGGTGCGGCCGTTCAAGCTGGTGGCGTGAAGCCCGAATCGATCGGCCTCCGCCACGACTTCCAGGACCTCCCGCCATGACTCGGCGGAGAGCGATTCCGGCACCTCCGCCTCGACCGACATGCACCGGTCGTGCTCCTCCACACGCGTGGTGAGCCCGACCGCCGATAACCGGGCGGCGATGGCCTCCGCGCTCACTCGCGAAGCGGGCACAGGGAAGCCTCCGTCACTCGGCGATCACTTTGAGTGAAGCTAGTTAACTAGATTAGAGCTAGTGGACTAGATTTTCCATATGTCTGAGCAGCCGCCCTATCTCCGCATCGCCAACGAGCTACGGCAGCGGATCGCGGAGCACGTGTGGGAGCCGGGGGACCGACTGCCCTCCCGCGCGCAGATCGGCCAGGAGTGCGGCGTAGGCGAGAACGTCGTCCGCAGGGCTCAAGAACTGCTGATCTCCCAAGGCGTGCTGGAAGGTCGAGCCGGTTCGGGCACCTACGTCGCCGAGCCCCGGCAGCGCGTGCGCGTCGTGCGGTCGTCGGCGCGCGAGCAGCCCGAAGGGTCGCCGTTCCGGGCGGACATGAAGGCCGTTGGCAGGCAGGGCGACTGGGAGAGCAGGACCGACGCCAAGGTGCCGGCCCCGGCGGAAATCGCCGCCCGGCTCGGGATCGCCGAGGGCGAGCTGTGCGTCCGGACCGCGTACGAGTTCCTGGCCGACGGCAGGCCTGTGCAGCTCTCGACCAGTTGGGAGCCGTACGACCTCACCGCCGGGACTCTCGTCGTTCTCCCCGAGGGAGGACCGCACGCAGGCGCGGGCGTCGTGAACCGCATGGCCGCGATCGGCATCACGATCAGCCACGCCGTGGAGCAGCCGGAGCCCAGGCCGGCGACCGCCGAGGAGGCGTCGCTACTCGGCATCCAGAAGGCCGCACTGGTCACACACATCCGACGGACGTACTACAGCGACGACAGCAGGCCCGTCGAAACGGCGGACATCGTGGTGCCCGCGGCTCACTGCGAGATCGTTTACGAGATTCCCATCCACCGGTAGCGCGTACTGCCACCGACCCAAGGCCACTGGTCGCCCCTAGCAAGTCGGATCGACTCGACTTCAGAGCCTTGGAGGACCAGTTGCGCCTTCTACACGCCGCGCCAGTCCCGGAGACCCATAGAGTGCGGACGTCATCACATGTGGGAGGGGACATGTTCGGTTTGTCGGGACAGAGGCTGCAACGGGGATTCGCCGAACTTGGGGACCTTACTGGCCGAACAGCGGACGAGATCATCACCTCTGTTGGTGCACCAATCAGCCAGAGCATGACTGGACCAGGACAGTCCTTGCTCCAGTGGCAAAGCGGCAGTTACCACATCGGAGTTCTCTTCGAGCAGGGCCAGTTCGCAGGCATCATGAGCGAAGACACTGGACTGTTGCCTGGCGGACGAGCACTGGCACATGGCTTTGCAACCCTTGGCAACCTGGCTGGTCGCAGCAAAGACGAGATCATCTCGGCGGTCGGCCCCTACTCCAGCTTCAGCGTGGCGGGCCCCCATCAGGTGCTGCTGCAGTGGCAGAGCGACGTCTACCACATCGCGCTGCTCTTCGAAGGTGACGTCTGTGTCGGGATCACGCACGAGTTCGCGATCTAACAGGTTGGCCCCTCAGTACCGTCCGTGGACCGACCCATCGGCTGACATCCAACGCTGACATCAACGAGGCCGGACGGCGGCATACAGCAGCGCCCCCGGACGACCGCCGGACCAGCCGCCAATGGCCCCAAGGACGGGCGTAGATCGAACTCCTAAAGCGGGTGTCGCAGGTTCGAATCCTGCCGGGGGCACCAGCAGACAGGCCCCGGACCGAGCTTGGTCCGGGGCCTTTCGCATCTGCTCCTGACATCAACGCGTGCGGTCACTCACGACCAGGGCCATCGGGGAGCCGCTTCCTGAGAGCCGGTCCATTGCGTCCTCCAGGCTGGAAAAGCCGAGGACGGAGACTGGGCCCGCCTCTGGGTCGGACGAGGCCAGTCAACGTCCACCGACAACGACAGAAGCCCATGGCATCGGAACTGATCAGAGCAGCGAGGCCGGACGGCGGCATCCCCCGGATCTGCCGACCACGACGCCGGGAGCGGGCATGGATCGACATCCTTGATGTGTCACAGGTTCGAAGCCTGCCGAGGGCATACGGGGAGGGCGCCTACGGACTCTCGTAGGCGCCCTTAGGTCGTTCACGCAGCGTGCGGGGTGAAGGTCACGTGTGAGGCGCCCTCGTCGATGGTCAGCTGCAGCGTGCCGTCCAGGGCTTTGGCCAGGCGCCGCAGCAGCGGGAGCGTCGGCACGGTGTCGCCGCCCTCCATCCGGGAGACCTGGGGCTGTGTCATTCCGGCCCGCTCCGCCAGCTGCACCTGGGACAGGCCGAGCTCGATCCGACGGTCGTAGACCGCCTGTCCGAGGTCGCCGGCCAGGCGGGCGTCGACGTACTCCTGGTCGTACTCCACCGCTTCACCCATGAGCTGGCGAGTCCGGCGAGTTCTCCACGTGCTGTGATTCATCAGCTCTCCCTACGCCGCTCGTAGATGTGTCGGGCGTGGCCGTGTTCGGCCTCGCAGGCCTTCCGGGCCTGATGCGCGCGCTCTCGGGGGACACGTCGGACCGTGAGGCGTGAGGGCCCCGCCGGTGTGTGCCGGTGGGGCCCTCGTCGCTTGTCGTGCCGTCACGGGCACGGCCGTGGGTCAGCGGTTGGAGTAGCTGAAGTCGCCCACCGTCCAGGCGCTGACGTCCTCGATCGCGATGCGGTACATCCCGCCCGTCTCCGGGATCCCCACCGTGCCCTGGAGGATCCGGGCGACGTGGAAGTGAAGGTGCGTGGGCGGTCCGTCCTTCTTGGCGGGGGTGTCGAAGACGGCGGCGAAGTCGCCGAGGCGGGCGGAGTCCGCCAGCACCTCGGACACCCGTTGCCTCCACACGGCTTCGGGAGCAAGGCGACCGGTGATGACGGCACCACCGGTGACCACGGTCAGGGACATCTGAGTGCTCTGCCCGGACTCCACAAGGGCAGCGATGTCAACGATCAGCTCGTCAGGCTTCGGCATGACGACGGATTCTATGCCCCGGCCCGCCCGGGCGGCTCGGGCGGTGGTGGCACCGGGCGGGAGGGCGCGTACGGCGGCGCCCCCCCATGGCCACCCGCGCCCCCGCGCCCCGTCAGCCGCGGTCCTCGTCGGCGGCTGCGTCGGCGGCCCGCGTCGAGGGCGTCGCCGCCCGCCCGCCGGGGTGGCGCAGTGCGCAGCAGTAGCCGAGGGCGAGGGCGACGGCCATGGCGTAGAAGACCCACTGGTCGGCCTCGGCGAAGTCCCTGCGGATGTCGGGCATGGCTTCCCGCACCGTCGTGGCGAGGGCACCGTCCCCCGTGGGGGCGCGGGTGTCCGCGTTGCCGGTGATCGCCTCCGTCACGTCGCGGACGATCGTCTGGTCGATGAACGTCATCGCCACCGCGAACATCCTGGCGGCGAGCGCCAGCGACGGGGAGGCGGCGTGACCGGCTCCGGGCGTCGGCACGTCCCGTCCCGGGTGCGTTCCGCTCACCCGGTCAGTGGGCGTCCGCCCAGGTGGCGGCGTATGGGGAGCCCTGTCGTGCGGGGGCGGGCGATCAGCCGCGCCCGTACTGCGCCAGGGCCGGTGTCAGCAGGTCGAAGGCGCGCGGGGCCTCCTGGCCCAGCAGCCCGGCGATCTCCGGGTTGGTGCGGCCGGCCAGCGTCAGTTCCTGGATGCGGGTGAACAGGACGCGGTGGACTCCGCCCAGCAGGGCCGCGGCCGTGCGGGGCGTGATGTCCTCGGGTGAGGTGGCCGTGGCCCTGGCCAGTGCCCCGGCCAGGGCGTCCTCGCGCCGGTCGTGGAGGCCGCGCAGGCAGGAGGTGAGGGTGGGGCTGTCGGCGATCATGCGAGTGAAGGCGGGGCCGGCGAATCCCGCGACGGGGTCCTGGGCCGCCACGGCCGCCAGGAAGGCGCGGCGCAGGGCCGTCAGGGGCGCCTCCCCCGGCTCGCGCGCGTCGACCGTGCCGGCCAGGGCGGCGACGAACTCCTCCTGGTGGTCGAGGGCCAGGTCCTCCTTGCGCGGGAAGTAGTTCGTCACCGTCTTCTTGGCGACGCGGGCGGCGTCGGCGATCTCGGCGATCGTCGTGCGCTCGAAGCCCTGCTCGATGAAGAGCCGGGTCGCCCGGTCGGAGATGAGCTGTCGCGTCTCGCGCTTCTTGGTCTCGCGCAGGCCCAGGGGCGCGGCGGAGGTGGCGGGCGGCGGGGCGGGCGGGGCGTCGTCGGAGTCCATGGAAAATCTTACCTCGGTAGTAATTTTATGTTGACGGCTAGCTTCGCCGTGAGTAAAGTTACTACCGATGAATGAATTTATCGAGCCGGGCGCCGAGCCCGTACAGGAGTTCACCGTCAGCGGCCCCGACGCCGGTCCCTACGCCCTCGCCGAAGGTCCGGACGGCGCCCTCTGGTTCACCCTCGTCCATCAGGACGCCGTCGCCCGCCGTGATCCGCGGGACGGCAGCGTCACCGTCCACCCGGTGGGGGCCGGGCCGACCGTCATCGCGCCCGGGCCGGACGGGGCGATGTGGTTCACCGAGTACCGGGCGCACCGCATCGGGCGGATCGCCCCCGACGGCTCCTACTCCTCCCACGCGCCGCTGACGCCCGAGGGCGGCCCGTTCGGGATCGTCGCGGGGCCGGACGGGGCGATGTGGTTCACGCTCTCCTCGGTCGACCGCGTCGGCCGGATCACCGTGGACGGCGACGTCACCGAGCACCCGGCGCCCGGCGCCTTCCCGTCCGCCGTCGCGGCCGGCCCGGACGGGGCGCTGTGGTGCACCCTCAACCGGCAGAACGCCGTGGGCCGGCTCACCACCGACGGCCGCGGCACCGCCCACCCCCTGCCGACCGAGGGCGCCGCCCCGGTGGGCATGGCCGCGGGGCCCGACGGCGCGCTGTGGTTCACCGAGATCGGGGCCGGGCGGATCGGCCGGATCACGGTGGACGGTGAGATCACCGAGTACCCGCTGCCCGACCCGGCGGCCCGGCCGCACGCGGTGACGGCCGGGCCCGACGGCGCGCTGTGGTTCACCGAGTGGGGCAGCGGCCGGGTCGGCCGGATCACCGTCGACGGTGGCATCACCTCGTACGCGCTGTCCCGCCCCGACAGCGAACCGCACGGCATCGCCGTGCACGACGGCGCGCTGTGGTGCGCGCTGGAGACCGGCTCTCTCGCACGGATCGAGGTCCCCGCATGACCGTTCCCGACCCCGGCGTCCTGCACCCGCTCGCCCAGCACCCCCGGGTCGTCCTCCTCAAGCCCCTCGTCACCGACGAGCGCATCGAGGTGGGGGACTTCACCTACTACGACGATCCCGACGACGCCACCGCCTTCGAGACCCGCAACGTGCTCTACGCCTACGGCCCGGAGAAGCTGGTGATCGGCAAGTACTGCGCGATCGCGTCCGGCACCCGGTTCCTGATGGCGGGCGCCGAGCACCCCACCATGGGCGTGTCGACGTTCCCGTTCACCATGTTCGGCGGTGCCTGGGCCGAGGCCACGCTCGACCTCGTCACCGGCATGCCCAGCCGCGGCGACACGGTCGTCGGCAACGACGTCTGGTTCGGCTACGGCGCCACGGTCATGCCCGGCGTACGCATCGGGGACGGGGCGATCGTCGCCGCGGGAGCGATGGTGACCGGCGACGTCCCGCCGTACACCGTCGTCGGCGGCAATCCGGCCCGCCCCCTCCGCGCCCGGTACGACGCCGACGACATCGCCCGGCTCCAGCGGGCCGCGTGGTGGGACTGGCCCGTCGAGCTGGTCACCCGTCACGTCCGCACGATCATGTCGGGCAGCCCGTCCGACATCGCGGCCATCGCCGAGAAGGAGCAGCTCTCCTGACCGAAGCCCCCGCCCCCGCCGCCACCCGCCCCGCGCAGCATCCCCGGGGCGCCCAGCACCCTCAGGGCACCTCACGCCCCCAGCACGCCCAGGACCCCGCGGAAGGAACCCGCTTGACCGACCGGACGCACGTCCCCGCCCCCTCCGCCCGCGCCACCTCCGCCGCCTCCGCCCCCTCGCTCGACCCCGGCGCCGAGTTCGACCGGCAGGTCCGTACGCTCACCGCGCTCGGCTACCCGGCCCTCTCCGGCCGCACCCCGGAGCAGTTCGCCGAGCTGGTGGCACCGCTGCGCGCCGAGGCCGTGGCACACGCCGGGAACGGGGCCGGGGACGGGGACGGGGAGCACGATCCCGCCGGCACCGGTCGCGTGCCCTTCGTCCTGGTCGTCACCCGCGAGCTCGCCCCGATCGAGCGGACCATGCCGCTGACCACGCTGCACGGCGGCCGGCTGCCCGGGTTCGTCGACCGCACCTTCGAACCGGGCTCCCTGGAACGGTTCGTCGCCACCGAGGAGGCCGAGCCGCCCGGCGGGAACGGGGTCCACCTGCTGTTCGACGTCGAGCGCGGGGAGGAGTTCTGCGGGGTCGTCCCCCACGACGCCATGGCCGCCCTCGCCGAGCGGGGCCGCAGCCTGCTCACCATCGAGGAGGGCATCGCGCTGATGACGCACACACCGCAGATCCTGGTCAAGAACAAGTGCTTCTCGCTGGGAGGTTCACGGTCCGGCGACCGCCGTGTCCCGGCGATCTGGATCAGCAAGCGGGCGCCGAAGCTCGGCTGGTGCTGGGCGGGCAATCCGCACACGTGGCTCGGCATGGCGTCCGCCGGCGCCCGCGCCGCCGCCCGGCCCTGAGGTCGCGGCTCCCTCGTCCTCGCGGTCGGTCGGTCGGCGCGCTCCCGGCCGAGGCGGTCGCGAGGGGCGCCCCGCGGCGCGTGGGCATCGTCCACGGGCCGGCCCGGGCACGCAGGCCCGGGCCGGCCCGGGTCTACGCGCCCGAGCCGGTCGGGGCCCGGATGCGCCACCGAGGCCCCGGGGCTCGTACGCCCCCGTCGGCGGTTCCGGCGGTGCCGGGGAGCGGGGACCGGGACCTCGACGCGGTCGGCATGCGGGCGGCGGGCCGGGGGCGTCAGCCGGCCCGCGCCACCCGGGTGGGCAGCAGCCCTCCGTCGGCCGCGTCCCGGCGGCTCGCCACCGTCAGGGCGAGGGTCACCGCGAGCGAGCCGGCCGCCATGACGGACATCGCCGTCGCCGGGGAGCTGACCTGCGCCACCGTGCCGGCCAGGAGCGCGGCGAGCCCCTGCGTCGTGAGCATCCCCGCGGAGTGCAGGCCGAGGGCGTGCCCGGAGAGGTCCTCGGGGGTACGGGCGACCAGGCGCTCCTGCTGGACCAGGCTCGCGCCGAAGCCCACGGAGGCCACCGCGACCAGCACGGCCGTCAGCGCCAGCGGCGGGCGCAGGAAGAGGACGAGGTACGGCGCGGCCAGCAGCACCAGCAGCGGTACGCCCAGGCGCGTGCGTATCCGGGCCGGCAGCAGCCGTCCCACCGTCACGTCCCCGGCCAGCATGCCGAGCGCCGCGCAGGCGAAGAGCGTGCCCGCGGCGCGGGGGTCGTAGGAGACGAACAGGGACTCGCAGCCGACGACGAGCCCGTTGGGGACCCACAGGGCCAGGTACAGGTGGCGGCGCGGACGCGCGGACCACAGCAGGGAGTTGGCGCGCCAGGTGGCCCGTACGGAGGGGCGGCCGGCGGCGCGCGGTGGCCGGCGGGTCAGCCGCAGGGCGAGGGCGGCCGCCGTGCCGTACAGGCCCGCGGCGAGCAGCAGGCACAGGCGCGGTGACAGCAGGACCACCAGGAGCCCGCCGGTCGCGTATCCGGCGATCTGCATCAGGCCGCTCGTCATGTTGAAGAGCGAACGACCGGCCAGGTAGCCGTCCTTGGACAGGATCTCGGTGAGCAGGCCCCAGCGGACCCCGCCGCCGAGCGAGGCGATCAGGCCCTCGGCGAGGACGATGACGAGCATCGCCCAGACCGGCAGCCCCGGCAGGGCGAGGGCGGCGGTGGCGGCGGCGAAGGCGAGCGAGAGCCCGGCCAGCGTCGTGCGCGGCGCCAGCCGGTCCGCTCCAGAGAGGAAGAGCGTGGCGCCCAGCACCTGGGCCAGGGCGGGACCGAACATGCTCAGCGCGGACAGCAGCGGCGAGTCCGTCGCCCGGAACACCAGGGTGGCGAGCGCCAGTCCGCTCAGCGTCTGGGCGGCGATGTTGGCCGAGGAGGAGAGGAAGAGCGGGCTGAACTCCGGGGTGCGGAACAGGTCCGCGTAGCTTCTGCGGCGGGTGTCTGGCATGCGGGGAGTCTGGGCGGGTGCGGAACCCGGCCGTTAATGTTTCGCGTGCCGGCGAAACGTCGCCGGGGTGCCGGGGACGGGGACCGGGAAGCCGGACGGGGGCGGGTCGCATGGGCTGGTGGCGGATCAACGCCGACACGCTCGCCCGCAGCCGGTTCGTGCTCTCACCGTTCGCCGAGGCCTTCGCCTCCCTGAAGCAGCTGCACGCCGGGGAGGCCGCGCACCCGGGCGAGCAGGCCTGGCTCGACGCCCACCGGCCCGGCTACCGGCGCCGGCTGGCGGACGACCCGGTGACCGCGCTGCTCGTCCGTTCCGGGATCGGGCGGCGGTGGATCGCCGACTTCCTCACGCCCGCCCCGCGCGAGGGCGAGACCTTCGAGGAGGGCGTCGCGCGCGTCCGCGCGGTCCGCGGCGACGAGGCCCGCGCGGATCTGCGTCTCTCCCTCGCCGGTCCGCTCCCCTCCGCCCTGGACCGCGACGACCTGCCCGAGCGGGCCGCCGCGCTGCTGGAGTACGTGTGGGCCGAGACCGTACGGCCGGACTGGGAGCGGCGCCGCCGGGTGCTGGAGGCGGATGTGGTCGCGCGGACGGCGCGGGTGAGCCGGGGCGGCTGGGCGGCGGTGCTGGACGCACTGCGGCCCGGTACGCGCTGGCTCGGGGACAACCGCCTCCAGGTCAACGCGCACCCGTATCCGCCGCGGGCGCTCTCCGGCGCCGAGCTGGTCCTGGTGCCGATCACCGCGCAGCGGCACGGCTGGGTGTCGTGGGAGGGGACCGAGCGGTACGCGGTGGTCTACCCGTGCGTCGGCGCGCTCGCGGACGAGGGTGCCCGGACCGTGCCCGCGGCCCTGGGCGCACTGCTCGGGCCGGCGCGTGCGGGAGTGCTGGTGCTGCTCGGCTCCCCCATGAGCACCAGCCAGCTCGTCGGTGTGACCGGGCAGGGCCTCGGTTCGGTGGGGCGGCACCTGCGGGTGCTGCTGGACGCCGGGCTGGTGGAGCGGCGACGGGCGGGCCGGTCGGTGCTGTACTCGCGGTCGGCGGCCGGGGAGGTGCTCGTCGAGGCGGGTGCCGGCGGGGCGGGCGGCGGGGGGTGACGTGGCGCGGGGCTAGCATCCGCTCATGACGACCGCAGAGAACGCGCGCAACAACGACAGCCTCCCCCTCGACGTCGAGATCGGGTCCCTGCAGGGCGGGTCCGCCGACCTCTCCCAGTACGCGGGCCGGGTCGTGCTGGTGGTCAACGTGGCCTCCAAGTGCGGGCTCACCCCGCAGTACTCCGGCCTGGAGCGGCTGCACGAGCGGTACGCGGAGCAGGGCCTCACCGTCCTCGGCGTGCCGTGCAACCAGTTCATGGGCCAGGAGCCGGGCACCGCCGACGAGATCGCCGAGTTCTGCTCGGCGACGTACGGGGTGACCTTCCCGATGACCGAGAAGGTGGAGGTCAACGGGGAGGGCAGGCACCCGCTGTACGACCGGCTGACCGGCTTCGCCGACGCCGGGGGGCACACCGGGGACGTCCGCTGGAACTTCGAGAAGTTCCTCATCGGGCGGGACGGCAAGGTCGCCGCCCGGTTCTCGCCGCAGACCGAGCCGGAGTCGGCCGAGGTCGTGGCGGCCGTGGAGGAGCGGCTGGCGGGCTGAGCGGACGCGTCGGTTGACCTTGCCCCTGGGGCAGGCCCGAGCCTCGTCGTCGCCGGGCGGACAGGCCGTCCGGTGACGGAGGATGACGGCGTGGATGACGGCGTGGACGACGAACACGGCGGCGCACGCGGAGACCGGCACGGCGGCGCACGCGACGACGGGTTGCTGACCATCGGGGCGTTCGCCGCGCGGGCCCGGCTCTCGGCCAAGGCGCTCAGGCTGTACGACCGTATGGGCCTGCTGGTGCCCGATCACGTGGACGAGGCCACCGGTTACCGCTACTACCGCACCGCCCGGACCGAGCGCGCCCGGCTCGTGGCCCTGCTGCGCCGGCTGGACATGCCGCTGGCGCGGGTCGCGGAGGTCGTCCACGCGGACGGCCCCGGGGCCGCCGGTCTGCTCGACGCCTACTGGGCGGAGGTCGAGGCCCGGGTGGCGGGGCAGCGGACGCTCGCCGACTACCTCCGTGCACGACTGTCGGGGAGGAGCTCCGAGGTGTACGAGAAGTTCGCGGTCGAGACGGTGGACGTGCCCGAGCAGGTGGTGATCAGCGAGTCCCGGCACACGCTGGCGGCCGAGTTGCCGGCGTGGATCGGTGCCTCGCTGGGACGGCTGGAGGAGGCGGCCCGGGACTGCGGGGGTGTGACGGCGGCGCCGTTCGTCGTGTACCACTCCGAGGTGTCGATGGAGAGCGACGGCCCGGCGGAGTCGTGCGTGCCGGTCGCCGACGAGGCGGCGGCCCGGGCGTGGGCCGAGCAGCGGGGGCGGGCCTGGCGGTCGCAGGTGCGGGTGGAGCCGGCCCGGCGGCTGGCCTACACCCGGATCACCAAGGCCCAGGTGGCCCATCCGCAGATCCTGGCCGCCTTCGAGGCGGTGGAGGAGTGGGTCTCCGCGCAGGGTCTGACGGTGGCGGGGCCGTGCCGGGAGGTGTACTTCACCGACTGGGAGGCGGCGGGACCGGAGGACCCGGTGTGCGACGTGGCGTTCCCCGTGAGGTGAGCCGGCCGCGGGTCCGGAACGGAACAGAGCCCTCTCGGCAAGGTCGGCGAACTGGTCGAGAGGGCTCCGTCGGCGGTGTCCGCGGAGGCGCGTGGAGCCGTTACTTCTTGACCGAGGTCACGAAGGCGTTCCACGCGTCGGCGGGGAAAGCCAGGACCGGGCCCTCGAGGACCTTGGAGTCGCGGACGGCGAGTGCCGCCACGACCGGTGACTTGACCTCGACGCACGCGCCGTTTCCTCCGGAGTAGGAGGACTTGATCCACGATTCCTGGGCGCCCTGATGAATTGCCATGTCTGCTCCGATGGCGAGTCGCTGAGTGGTGTCCCCGCGCCGCGGACCCACGGGGCCGCGGCGCGGTTTACGCCAATGACGCTTGATCTTTGGCGTGATCGACGCTACTCGCTGACCTCTCCCTCCGGAGCCGCCATTCACCCGACCGGATGGCATATTCCAGGTGAGTCTTCCAGTGCGGCATGGCCGGGGTGTAGCATCCCGCCCTCACCAGCCGGGAAGGCCTCGGGCCTCAGCGTGCGTACTCCTTCGCCACGTCCTCGATGCGCTGCCGGGACTGCTCCACGTTCAGGGCCTGCGCCCGCAGATGCTCGTACATCACCGTGTACTTCTGCACGTCCTGCGCCTTCTCCAGGTACAGGTCGCTGGTCACGCCCTCGATGTACACGACGCTGGAGTCCGCGGTGTCGGCGAACTCCAGGATGGAGTACTGGCCGTTGATGCCGGGGTGCGCCCCGACGTCGAAGGGCAGCACCTGCACGGTGATGTGCGGCAGCTGCGACATCTCGGCGACGTGCTCCAACTGCTCGCGCATCACCTGCCTGCCGCCCACCGTCCGGTGCAGGCAGGCCTCGTCGAGGACCACCCACAGGCGCAGCGGGTTGCTGTCGGCGGAGATGCGCTCCTGTCGCCGTATGCGGACCTGGACCCGCTTCTCGATGTCGGCGACGGACGTCTCGGGCAAGGCGCCCTGGATGAGCGCCTCCGCGTAGGGGCGGGTCTGCAACAGGCCCGTGATGATCTGCGGTTCGTAGGTCCGCAGCGATTCCGCGTCGGTCTCCAGGCCGATGTAGACGCTGTACGGGATGTCCCCGAAGGCGTGCCACCAGCCCTGCTGGCGGGAGTCCTTCGCCATCTGCATCAGTGAGTCGACGATCCGCTGGTCCTCGACCTCGTAGACCCCGCACAGGTCGCGGACGTCCCGCTGGCTGATGCTGCGCCGGCCGTTCTCCAGGCGGCTGATCTTCGACTGCGAGACCAGCAGCCGCTCCGCCACCTCCTCGGCCGTCATGCCCTTGAGCTCGCGGAGCCGACGCAGCTCCTGGCCCAGCCGGCGCCGCCTGACGGTGGGATTGACATTGGACGCCACGGGACGTGCACCTCCGGCTGCGTGACTCATGTGTGCCACTTTGCGTATCTGCTGCTGAGCAGACTGCCACCAAGGTGCTTTCTACCGCTGGGAAACGGTCGATATGCGCCGCGTACACGCCAGTTCGGGGCGCCACCCGTACACATGGCCGCGCGGGGCGGCGGGACCGTGCCGGTGTCCGGGCGCGCCGGACGTGCGATCGGTCCCGCCGCCCCGCGCGAACCCGCGGCTCCCGTGACCGGGTCTCGGGGACTGGTGGTGCGGCGGTACGGCGGTGCGGTACTGCGACGGTGCTCGGTCCTGCTGTGCGTTGCCGCGGGTGGTGCGGTTCAGTGGGCCACGGCGCGCGCCATGGATCCGTGGCGCGGTTGCGCCGGAACGCCGCGCGCGGGTTCCGGGGCGGGCCTGGCCCCCGGTCCGGCGGCCTGACGGCCGGCCGGGGCCGGAGCGCGGCGTGGCTGGGCCACCGCGCCGTTCTGGACGTCCATCACCGCGTGCGCCACCAGTCCGCCCATGGGGTCGTGTCTGATGAGGTCCCGCAGGCGGGACCGTGACGAGCGTCCTTCGTTGCCCGGGTAGAGGTGCTTGCCGAGACCGACCGCGTGGGCCAGCGCGGCGAGCGCCGCGGTCCGCGGGTCCGGCGGTACGCCGGTGCGGATCGCCGAGTCCAGCCGGGTTTTGATCTCCCTGCTGATCGCCGTGTCCGTCGCCTGATAGCGAGTCGTCGGCAGCACCCCGCACATCTGGCCCTCCACGGCATGCACCATGCCGCATCGCTCCAGATGCGAGAGGTAGGTCTGGCGCAGCCCCAGGCGGGGCCCGCCAATCCAGTTGACCGCCCGTACGGGAGCGCCACGCCTTCGCAGCAACTCCAACGCGCAGTCCAGTGTTGGATCTCCAGTCGGCCGTGGTGCCACCACGGCGATACGATCCCCGTCTGGGGCTATCCGTCCGGCCAGCGCCAGCTCCACCAGCTGTGCTCCGGCCAGACCGAGGTCGAGCGACTGCGGCTGTGCGGTGGTGCCCGTGGTCGGGTCCAACGCCAGCAGCAGAAGCTCCTCCGGAAGTGTTCTGCGGCTCCTGCCCATCCATGCCTCCCCGCGTGGATGACAGACAGGGTGACCCCTCTCACATTGGTCTGTCGAGGGTGCGTGACCGGTTCGTAGTGGAACCAGTAGGTATGTCGTTCTCGTCTACCGCGTGGGTCCTACCCGTACACAGGACACTGGTACATGGTTTCGGTAGCGCACACAGGACGTGCGGCGCATGGAGGAGGCATCGGTGGCGGGCGAGTCCCCCGACAGGTCGAAGCAGCGCGAGTCGTCGGAAGAACCGACGTCGGGGAGCGCGGGTCCGGTTCCCGAAGCGCGGACCGAGGCGAGCGAGACGCCCGATCCGCGGCTGGCGGTGACGCGGGAGACCGCGAAGCCCTCGGCGTCCGCCGGATCCGCGAAGTCGGGCGGGTCCCGGGGCGGCGTCGATACGGCGACCCGGGTGCTGTCGGTCCGTGAGACGGACGCCCGGAGCGAGGACGCCGAACGGGAGGGCGACGCCGAAGAGGGCGTCTCCGAGGCGTCCGACGCGACCGCCGGGTCCGATGTGTCCGTAACGCCTGATTCGTCCGCTTCCGCCGAGACGTCGGACGCTGCCGAGGGTGACCGCGCCGAGCCCGCCACGGGCGGCGACGGCCGACTGCGGGACGCCGTCGCGGCCTGGGTGGCGACCGCGGACGAGCGTGCGGCGGCGAACGCTCGGCATGAGCCCGCGGAACCCGCCGAGGGGGTCGGGGACACGGAGGAGAGCCGGCCGGAGGCCGACGCGCACCCGGAGGCGGACGCACCGGGCGACAGGCCCGGCACGGCGGAGGCCGACACGGACGCCGACGCGGGCGCCGACACCGACGCCCAGGCTGACACCGACGCGGACTCCGACACCGACGCGGACTCCGTACCGGGCGCCACCGGTCGGACCGGCGCCACGGCGGACGGCGCCACCGAGGCCTCCGAAGGCTCCGAGGAGCCCGCCGACGAGGCGGGCGACAGCACCGGGGACACCCCCGCCGCCGCGAAGGGCGCCGGAGGCGCCGAGAGCGGCGAGCGGGCCGTCGATCAGCCCACCGCCGTGTTCAAGTCCGTACGCCCCTCCGCGCCCGCCGTGGACCAGCCGACGACGATGCTGAAGCTGGGCGACGCCGCCGTCGGCACGCCCGGGAAGGCCGGGAAGGCCGGCAAGGCGGACGAGAGCGAGCAGGCGGACGCGGCCGGGAAGGCCGGGAAGGCCAAGGAAGCCGACAAGGGCGGCAAGGGCGGCAAGGGGACCGAGAAGGACAAGGGCGACAAGCCCGCGAAGGGTGCCGGCTCCCCCGTCCCGGTGGAGCGGGACGCCGAGCGGACGAGCAAGTTCGTCGCGCTGCGGCAGCCGGACGACCCGGCCACGCGCAAGCCCCCGCCCGAGGCCCCCAGGGCGCCGCAGGCACCCCGCCCCGGCGTCACCGCCGCCGTGCCGCAGGTCGGGCCCGAGCGGACCACGCAGCAGCCGCTGCCGCCGAAGCCGCCCCTGGACCTGCTGGCGGAGCTGACGAACACCCCGCCGCCCCCGGAGACCCCCCTGCGGACGACGGTGCGCCGGGTCAAGATCTGGACGCCGCTGGTCCTGCTGCTGCTGATCGTCCTCGGGGTCGTGCAGTCGATGCGGGCCCTGCCCGCGCCGGAGCTCGACCTCACCGCGCAGGACAGCTTCACCTTCGAGGGCGGCAAGCCGGAGATCCCGTGGCCGGCCAGCGGGCAGGCCGCGCTCGACGTGCAGGGCATCGGCAGCTTCGGCTCGTCCGGCGACCAGAAGCCCGTGCCGATCGCCAGTGTCGCCAAGGTCATGACCGCGTACGTGATCCTGCGCGACCACCCCCTCAAGAGCGGCGCCGAGGGTCCGAAGATCAAGATCGACCAGGCCGCCGAGGACCAGTCGCAGGCGGGCCAGGAGTCGACCGTCAACGTCTACGAGGGCGACTCGATCTCCCAGCGCGAGGCCCTGGAGAGCATTCTGATCGCGTCCGCGAACAACGTGGCGAGGCTGCTCGCCCGCTGGGACGCGGGGTCGGAGAAGGCGTTCGTGGAGAAGATGAACGCCGCCGCCGAGGACCTCGGCATGAAGAACACGACGTACACCGACCCGTCGGGGCTGAACAACACGACGGTGAGCACGGCCGTGGACCAGGTGAAGCTGGGCAAGGCGGCGATGAAGGAGCCCGCGTTCCGCGAGGTCGCCGCCATGATGTCGTACGACGACTACAAGGGCGTCAACCACTCCAACTGGAACCACCTGGTCGGCCACAACGACGTCGTCGGCATCAAGACCGGCACCACCACCTCCGCCCTCGGCAACCTCGTCTTCGCGGCGAAGAAGGAGGTCGGCGGCGAGACCCGGACCATCGTCGGAGCCGTGGTGCGCCAGCCCGCGGGCGGCAAGGACAACACCATCCTCGGTGCCGCCCTGGACTCCAGCGACCAGCTGATCCGGGCCGCGCAGGACACGCTGGAGTCCTCGACGATCCTGAAGAAGGGGAGCGTCGTCGGGTACGTCGACGACGGTCTCGGCGGCCGTACGCCGGTCGTCGCCACGCAGGACGTCAAGGCCGTCGGCTGGCCGGGCCTGACGGTCAAGCTCACGTTCGAGGCGGACGAGGTGCCGCACACCGCCGCGGCCGGCACGAAGGTCGGCACCCTCACGGTGGGCGACGGGGGCGCCGCCGGGGCCGTGAAGGTACCGGTCGCGCTCCAGGAGGATCTCGTGGAGCCCGCCCTCACGGACAAGCTGACCCGCCTGGGCTGACCGCCGGCCCGTCCGGGCAGGACCGGTTCACCCGCCCCCGCGGCCGCCCGGCCGCGGGGGCTTTCGCCTGACCGAGGCGAGGAAGCCACCGTGCGGGGGTGCGTGCTAGCGTCGCGAAACGGGGCAGGTCGCCGGTCGCGGCAAACGGGACACGGCCGAAAGCAGAAGAACAGGACACGGGGAGTGCCTTCAGGTGGCCACTGCGGAGCCGACACGCGCCGAGAACGCCGATCCGGGCTCGGGAGCCGGTCCGCGACCACGCGTACCCGCACCCCGCACGGACGGCGGTCATGAGCCCGACCGTGCCGAGCCGGAAGCGCCCTCCGCGGTGAAGGCCGCCTTCCTGGCCCTGCGTGAGCGCATGCTGCGCCACCCCGTGCTCTCCGTCACCGCCCTCGCCGCCGTACTGCACATCGCCTGGTTCTTCACCTTCGCGAACAGTGGCGGCGACCTCGCGGCGCAGGACGCCTGGGCGGAGTTCGTGGGCCGGCACCCCGGCTCGGCGTACAACCTCGCCTGGTACGGCGGCACCCACCCGGTGTCGTACAGCGTGGTCTCGCCGTACCTGATGTCGGTGCTCGGCGTCCGCACCACGATGATGATCGCCGGGACGCTGTCCGCCGGGCTGCTGACCATGCTCCTGATCCGCAGCCGGGCGGTCCGCAACCCGCTCTGGGTGTCGCTGGCGGGCCTCTTCGGGCTGCTGGCCAACGCGGCGTCGGGGCGGGTGACGTTCGGGCTGGGCATGATGTTCGGTCTCGGCGCGGTCGCCGTGGTGTTCTGCTGGCCGTACCGCTGGCGGTACGAGCGCTGGGCCAAGGGCCTGTGCGCGGCGCCGCTGGCCGCGCTGGCCACGATGTCCTCGCCGGTCGCGGGCCTGTTCGTGGGTCTGGTGGCGGTGGCCCTGTTCCTGCAGAAGCGCCGTCCGGGCGCCTGGGCGCTGGGTCTGGCGCCGTCCGTGGTGGTCGCGCTGTCGACCTGGCTGTTCCCCTTCTCCGGCACCCAGCCGATGGGCTTCGGGTCGGCGGTCCTGCCGGTGGTGTACGCGGGTCTGGTGTACGTGTTCGTGCCGCGCACCTGGACGACCGTGCGGATCACCTCGGCGGTCTACGGGCTGTCCGTGCTGCTGGTCTGGGCGATCAGCTCCCAGATCGGCTCCAACATCACGCGCCTCGCGATGCTCTTCGCCGGGGCGGCGCTGGTGGCCGCGCTGCCGTTCACGGTGGCGCGGACCCGCAAGTGGTACGCCCTCGTCCTCGCGATCACCGGCTTCGTCGGCTGGATCGGCTTCAAGTCGGCCGACGACATCGTCCACACCACACCTGCCGCCTCCTGGGCGCGTGAGCTGGCTCCGCTCGTCAACGAGTTGCAGGAGGTCGGCGCCGAGAAGGGCCGGGTGGAGGTCGTGCCCGCCCGCTCCCACCGGGAGGCCTCGGCCCTCGCGCCGTACGTGAACCTGGCCCGTGGCTGGCTCCGCCAGGCCGACATGGAACGCAACCCGCTCTTCTACGACGACACGCTCAACTCGGCCAACTACCACGAGTGGCTGAAGCGCTGGGCCGTGCACTACGTGGTGCTGCCCAAGGGCGAGCCGGACGGCGACGGCGGCGAGCGCGAGCGGGAGCTGGTGCAGCGGGGCCTGCCGTACCTGAAGCAGATCTGGGGCGACGCCAACTGGCAGCTGTTCCAGGTGACGAACCCGGCGCCGCTGGCGGAGCCCGACGCGTTCGTCCAGCGGGCCGAGCAGGGCGAGTGGACGATCGACGTGCGGCGGCCGGGCCGCATCCTGGTCCGGATGCCGTACTCGCCGTGGCTGAGCCTCGTCGACGCCGAGGGCAGGAAGCTGGAGGCGCCGCAGGAGACGGAGGCCTCCAAGAACGCCCCGGAGGGCACACCGAAGACGTACGACAACGTCAACGGCTGTCTGATGGAGACGGAGGAGACCGCCGAGGGCGACAAGTGGACGACGCTGATCGCCCCCGAGGCGGGCACGTACCGGCTGGCCGCGCCCTACGACGTGCCGCGCGGGACCCCCTGCCCGGACGAGCTGAAGTAGGGCGCCGCCTGTTCATGTAGGTGAACTCAGGTCAGCAAGCCGAACCTTTTTACCTGCTCTTGACCTTCCCCTTCCTTGTCGTGCCCGCGTCGACGCAACCACGATGAGCGGGCACTTCGCGCTCTGCCTCGCCCCTACCCCGCTCGTGCGAAGTGCCAGCCAGCTGAGCGGAGTTCACAAGGCGGACCCCGGAAGGGGGCACATGAACGGTCTCGACTGGTCCGTGCTCATCGGCTACTTCGCCGTCATGGTGGCGATCGGCGTGTGGTCGCACAAACGCGTGGACAACGTCAGCGACTTCTTCACGGCCGGCGGCAAGATGCCCTGGTGGCTGTCCGGCATCTCGCACCACATGTCGGGCTACAGCGCGGTGATGTTCACCGGGTACGCGGGCATCGCCTACACCTACGGCGTCACGTCCTTCGTCACCTGGTCCTTCCCCATCGCGCTCGGCATCGCCATCGGCTCGAAGCTGTTCGCGCCGCGCATCAACCGGCTGCGCTCACGGCTGCACGTGGCCTCTCCCCTGGAGTACCTGAAGAACCGGTACAACCTGCCCACCCAGCAGGCGCTGGCCTGGTCCGGCATGCTGCTGAAGATCGTGGACGTGGCCGCGAAGTGGGCGGCGATCGCCACCCTGCTCTCGGTCTTCACCGGCATCAGCCTCAACCAGGGCATCCTGATCACCGGCGTCATCACGGGCATCTACTGCACGATCGGCGGCCTGTGGGCGGACGCGCTGACCGAGCTGGGCCAGTTCATCATCCAGCTGCTGGCCGGCATCGCGATGTTCGTGGCCGTCGTCGCGAAACTCGGCGACT
Organism: Streptomyces ambofaciens ATCC 23877; assembly: GCF_001267885.1. Lineage (NCBI taxonomy): Bacteria > Bacillati > Actinomycetota > Actinomycetes > Kitasatosporales > Streptomycetaceae > Streptomyces > Streptomyces ambofaciens. Next base: position 3,500,754 of record NZ_CP012382.1, read on the forward strand.
ACGGCGGCTTCTTCGGCGTCTGGGACGAGCCCGCCCTCCAGGGACACGGCGAACCGCTGGTCGGCCCGTACGGCACGGTGTTCCTGCTCGCCTTCCTCTTCATCAAGCTCTTCGAGTACAACGGCGGCATGCTCAACCAGGCGCAGCGCTACATGGCCACGCCCAACGCCCGTGAGGCCGAGCGGTCGGCGCGGTTGTCGGCGGTGCTGTGGCTGGTCTGGCCGCTGGTGCTGTTCTTCCCGATGTGGATGTCGCCGCTGCTGGTGGAGTCGCAGAAGCCGGACGGCTCCGACTCCTACGCGCTGATGACCGAGCAACTGCTGCCGCACGGCCTGCTGGGCCTGGTCATCGTCGGCTTCTTCTCACACACCATGGCCATGTGCTCCTCGGACGCCAACGCCATCGCGGCCGTCTTCACCCGGGACGTGGCGCCGGTGCTGTCGAAGCGGGCGCGGACGTGGGGCGAACGGACCGGGCTGCTGGCGGCGCGGCTGGCGACGGTCGTGTTCCTCGGGCTGTCCATGGCGGTGGCGACCCAGGTCGACTCGCCGACCTTCAAGGACATCATCACCGTCGTGATCAAGTGGGTGGCCGGACTGATGGGCCCGATCGCGATCCCGATGATGCTCGGTCTGCTGCGGCCCTTCCGCCGGTCGGGCCCGACGGCCGCGCTCACCAGCTGGTCGATGGGTCTGCTCGCCTTCTGGCTGGTCAACTACCCGATCCACTGGAGCGTGGACGGCGGGGTGCCGCTGGAGTACCAGGTGTCGATCCCGCTGGCGGTGTCGCTGGTCCTCTACGTCCTGGTCGGCTTCCTCAAGCCGGAGGACACTCCCGAGCGCCTGGCGATCATCGAGCGGGTCAACACGGACGGCGACGACGACCTGTCCGGCGCGGCCGCGGCGATCCCCGCGCCGGCCGGCGGGGTGGGCGACGCGAAGCCGGGCAGCAGGGTGACCGACTGACCGGTGCCTGACGCTCTCCGACCGGCACCCGCGGGGGTTCCGGTCGGAGGGCTCAGCGCACTTCCTGGATGCGGATCTGGTTGCCGGCCGGGTCGCGGAAGGCGCAGTCGCGGATGCCGTACGGCTGCTCGGTCGGCTCCTGCACGATCTCGGCGTTCCCGGCGCGCAGCTTCTCGAAGGTGCCGTCGAGGTCCTTCGTGGCCAGCAGGAGCCACCCGTAGGTGCCCTTGGCCATCATCTCGGCGACGGTGCGGCGCTCGGCCTCGGTGATGCCGGGGTCGGCGGCGGGCGGTGACAGCAGCAGGGAGACGTCCGGCTGGTCCGCCGGGCCCACGGTGATCCAGCGCATCGCACCCTGCCCCACGTCCTGGCGGACCTCGAACCCGAGGACGTCGCGGTAGAACACCAGCGACGCGTCCGGGTCGTCGTGCGGGAGGACGGTGGTGTGAATGCTGATACCCATACGGCCACGCTAGCGAGTCCCTCCCCCCGCGGGCCACGCCGGCGAGTGCGTCGCCCTCGGCGTTCACGTGCGAGCAGGGCCTGCCAGAAGCAACCGTGCCCGGTGGCCGACCTCTTCTGCAGAGCACCTGGCACGACTGGCCAGCCGCTACGGGAATCAACGACTATGGTGAGTCCCCCCAAAGAGGCGGGAGACTCACCACAATCTTGACGCTACTTCCTTCTGCTTCTAACGATGAAGAACGAGATGACCACTATTCCCAGGATCAGCATGATGATCGTGGCCGGCCAGTTGTCGGTTATCGCAGCCGCCTGCGGGTTCATTGAACCTCTGACCAGCCCACCCCGTCCCGGCTGCGGATAGGATGAGAGAGGTCCAGCCGGAGCGTCTGTCACTTCTTTTCACGCTTGAGGCGCCAGTAGAGCAGGGCGAATGCCACCACCATGACTACCACTCCGAGGATGACGGTGGCTGCCGCGTTGCCCTCGAACCCGATCCCCACTACCGCTAGGTCCATTCACTTTCACCTCTCAGAGCCATCCGCCCGTTATTCCTGCACCGCCGAAGTAACCCAATGCGGTGTATCCGAGGTCAATCCCCAGGCCTGTTTTTCCTCCTATACCAGCCAGTTTCGTCGCGGCTCCGACGCCACCCGTCCCTAGTCCCAGGATTCCGACCGCTGCCGTTTCCCCCGCAGAATTGCCTGATGCGATGGACCCCGCAACACTCAAGCCGGTGCCCACTGCGGCCGCTCCGATTGCCACGGGCGCCGATACCGGGGCCAGGGCGACAAGTCCGACTACGGTCCCCGCCAGGCCGAGTCCTTCGCCCAGTGAGAGCAGTCCGCTGGGGTCGATCCGGTTGACGGGGTCGCCTGCGGCGTAGGCGTAGAGGTTGCTCTCCTTGCCCGAGGGGTCGGGCTGGGTGAAGCGGCCGAGTTGCGGGTCGTAGTAGCGGGCGCCCATCTTGTACAGGCCGGACGGGTCGAGGTAGGTGCCGGTGTAGCGGTAGGGCTGGTTGGTGCCGCTGGTGGTGCGGGCCTCACCGTAGGGGCCGTAGCTGTAGGTCGCGGTGCGCTTGCCGGTGGCGTCGACCAGGCCGATGACGCTGCCCTGGACGTCGGTGAGGTAGTACTGGCTCGCCCCGCCCGCTGTCATGGCTGTCAGGGTGCCCGAGGGCTCGCGGACGAAACCGGTGCTGTTCTCCCTCGTCATGCCGATCGCGGCGTTGGTGAACGTCGAACTGCCGCGCGTGAGACGGTCGTTGTGGTCGAGGCCCGCGTAGGTGTAGGTCGACGCGGTACCGGAGGCCGTCAGCGCGGAGAGCTGGGTGTACGGGGTCCACTGGCCGCCCGTGCGGGTGCCGGTGGGCGAGGCGGCGGAGGTCTCGTTGCCGTCGCCGTCGTAGGTGAAGTTCGTGTTGCCGCCGAGCGAGGTGAGTTCGTTGGCGTTGTTGTACTCGCGGACGGACTGGGCGTCGGCGCATGCGGGGAGGCTGGTGCCGGTGGAGCGGCCCGTCATGTTGCCGGACTTGTCGTAGCAGTAGGCCCAGCCGGCCGTGGTGGACCCGGACTTGGTCTCCACGGCCTTGGTGAGGCGGCCCTTGGAGTCGTAGGTGTACGCGAGGGCGGCGCCGTCGGTGGTCCGCTTCTGGATCTTGTCGCTGTCCTTGCCGGACTTGTTGTAGTCGTAGGTGATCGTGGACAGGACGGTGGTGCCGTTCTTGACCTCGATCTTCTGGGCGCGGCTGGACTTGTCGTAGTCCGTCTTCTGCACCGTGCCGCCGGGGTAGGTGGTGGTGGTGCGGTCGCCGTTCTTGTCGTAGTCGTACGTGGTCTCGGCGCCGCCCGGCTGGGTCAGGGTGGTGAGCTGGTTGGCGTCGTTGTAGTCGTAGGTGAGGGTGCCGCCGGCGTCGGTGGCGGTCTTCACGTTGCCCGCGGCGTCGTAGGTCACCGTGGTCGTGCCGCCGGCGGGCAGGGTGCGGACGCGTTCGCGGTTCTGCTCGTCGTAGGTGTAGCTGCTGGTACCGGCCGGAGAGGTGCGGGTCCTGATGTTGCCGTCGGCGTCGTAGACGAACGTCGTGAGCTTGCCGCCGCTGGTCTGCGTCTTGAGCCGGTCGCGCTTGTCGTAGGTGTAGACCGTCTCCACGCCGCGGCCGTCGGTGACGGTGTCGGTGCGGCCCAGGGCGTCGTAGGTGTAGGTGACGTCCTCCTGTGCGGACGGCCGGTCGACCTTGGTCAGGTTGCCGTCGGAGTCGTAGGTGAACGACGTCTTGTTGCCCTCGGGGTCGGTGGCCGAGCAGCGCTGGCCGGGCAGGCCGTCGCACTTCATCGTGCCGGACTTCGGGTTGTGGTCGTAGGTCCACTTGGCGCCGTCGGAGCCGGTCGTGGTGTCGGTCTGCGACAGCATGTTGCCCGAGGTGTCGTAGCCGTTGGTGACCTTGTTCCCGCTCGCGGAGGTCAGGGTCTCGGGGTAGTGGCCGCCGGCCTTCTGGGTCCAGGCCATCGTGGACTGGGCGCCGGTGGGCTGGGTGGCGGTCTTGGGGTTGAAAGAGTCGTCGTAGTCGAACTTCACGGTGTTGCCCGGAGTCGATCCCACGCCCATGCCGTCGACCGCACTGGTGACGTTGTTGTCCGGCCCCCACGTCTTGGAGCGCTCACGGCCGAGCGGATCTTTGGTCTTCTTCACCCGCCAGCGGGCGTCGACCGTCTTCTCGGTGTGCTTGCCCAGCGGGTCGGTGATGCGGGCCACGCCCTCGCCCTCGGTGCCGGGCTGCGGAAGGATGTAGCGGAACGCGGTGGTCGCGCCGGTGCCCGTGGCCTTGTCGACGACGCGGGTGATCGAGGCGAGGAGGTTGGTGTTCCAGGTGAACCGCGTCTCCCGGCCTTCCGGAGTGGTCACCTTCGTCATGCGGTGCGAGGTGTCGTAGTCGAAGACCGTGGTCTTGCCGTCGGTGTCGGTGAACGTCTTCAGATCGCTCCCGGACCACGTGTAGGAGACGTGACGACCGGTGTTGTCCGTGACCTTGGTGATCTGCTTGCCATCGTTGTCGAACGTCAGGGTGCGTCCGGAAGCGGCGGTGATCTTCGAGGTGAAGGCGCCCGAGTAGGAGATCGTGGTGGCGTTGCCGTTCTTGTCCTCGACCTTGCTCACGCGGGCGTCGCCGGTGGTGCCGGAGCGGGTGAAGGTGGTCTTCTGCCCGTTCTTGCGCGAGGTGAGGGTGAAGGACTTCTTGTCCGAGGACTGGGTCAGGTCCTGCTTGTAGCCGGGCGCCGGGGTGAACCCGGAGCCGTCCCGCTCGAACACGGCGATGGTGCTGGAGGGGCCCTGCACGTAGACCGACGTCGTGTTCGGTTCGTGGATCAGGTAGTCGCTGCCGGTCGTCGCCTTCCAGCTGGTGTTGAGGCCGTTGTAGGCGTGCCCCAGGGACAGGCCCGGGCCCGCGTCGGCGATGTCGAAGGCGTTCACGGAGACCAGCAGGTTGCCGTTGCCGTAGTTGACCTGCGCGCCGACCGAGTCGGACAGCGGCGCCTCGTGGAACTCCGACCAGGGGACCTGGCCGATGCCCAGTCCCTGGAAGGTGGACTGAAGGATGCCGGGCTCCACCAGCGCGCGGTCCTTGCCCGCGACGCCGATGGGTGTGCTCGCGGGGGCCGTGGTCTTCCCCACCGGGGAGGCCGTCGGCCGGGGCGGGGCCGGTTTACCGGCCGGTGAGGCGGATGCCTGGGCGGGTATCAGCGCGACGAGCAGCGCCGCCCCGGCGGCCGAGGCGACCAGGGCGGTGGCTGCGGAGCGTCTGCCGCGTCTGATCCGCCGGTTTTCGGGCATGCCGAAGTGCATGAGGAACTCTCCTGGGATCGATCGATCAGGCTTCGGGGCCTGGTGAGGTGAGGAGCAGGAGCGGGACCCGGCGGGTGGCGGCCGGTGGGCGGCGGCCACCCGCACTCCGCGTCCCGTCAGCAGCGCTTGGACGTCCGGCTGTGGTAGCTGCCCTGCTCGCTGAGGATGGTCAGCGTTCCGTCGCCCGAGGTGCAGTCGTCGACGGTGTCGGCGCCGTTGCCCCAGAACTCCTGGTTCTGCGTGTCGAATTCGCGGCGCACACCGATCAGCGCGTTGCGGTCGTAGGACCACACACCGACCTGGAGATCAAAGCTGATCTTCTTGTCCAGGAACGACTTCCACACCCAGACGTAGCCGTAGTTCTCGTTGCACTCCGGCGAGTAGAACTGCTTCACCGAGGCGATCTGCTCCGCGCCTCGGTAGATGTACGAGGTGGTGCCGATCTGGTAGGCGTCCGCGCAGACGCCGGCCGCCGAGGCCCTGGCGGAGGAGGGGTTGCCCTCCTCCGTCGGGGCACTCGCGGCGGCGGAGTTCTGAGCGACCCCGGGCACGGGGCGCGGCCCGGTGCCCGCGGACGCCGTCCCCGCTCCGGCCAGCGTCAGAGCGAAAGCCCCCGACGCGGCAGCCGCGCACACAAGCGATCTGAAGTGTTTCCGGGCGCGCGAAGACCGCGCACCGTTGGTGCGTCGTATCAAGACTTCCCCCCACAGGAAGACAGACCTCGCAGACCCCAGTGGTCACGAGGAGCCCACAACGTGTCACAGAAACCACACACGTCGGCCGCCGTGCCCTCGAACACGCGAGCTATACGGGCCAGAATCAGCCCCTCCGCATGGCGCTTTTCGGGCGGTCCGGCACGCCGTCATCTGGCCACTCGCAGCCACAGGTGAGCCGCGCAGCGGCAGAGCGGCAGTGATCCACGACCGGAACTTTTCCCCTCAAGTAGTCCGTGCCGTCGGGACGGTGGACCGCGGGGTCTAGGCGCGCGGGTAGCGTGCCAGCCACCCCGGGGACGAGCCCGCCGGGCCGTGCAGGGCGGGGCCCTGGGTCATCTCCATGGCGAAGTCGTCGGCGAGTTCGAGGAGGGTGGGGCGGCCCTCCAGTTCCGCGAGCCAGGCCGGGGGGAGCGCCGTCTCGCCGTGCAGGGCGCCGAGCAGGCCTCCGGTCAGGGCGCCGGTCGCGGCGGACGGGCCGCCGTGGTTCACGGCCAGCCGCAGTCCGTGGCGGACGTCCTCGCCGACGAGGGCGCAGTACACGGCGGCGGCGACCAGCCCTTCCGCCGTGCCCTCACCGATCAGCCCGGTCACGCGTGCCGGACTGGGCAGGCCCTGCCGTACCGCGCCCAGGGCGTGCTGGAGGGCGTCCGTGACCGGTTCGTGCCCCGGCCGGGGGACGAGCAGCGCGAGGGCCCGTTGCACGGCGGCGTCCAGGCTCTCCCCGCGGGCCAGTCCGTGCACGATCACGGCGTAGGCGCCCGCCGCCAGCGTGCCGGTGGGGTGGCCGTGGGTCTGCGCCGCGCACTCCACGGCGAGCTGGACGACCAGTTGCGGCTCCCAGCCGACCAGCAGTCCGAAGGGCGCCGAGCGGGCGGCGGCCTCGGGTCCGCGCTCGCCGGGGTTCTTGGGCGCCTCCGGGGTGCCCATGGTCTCGTCGCCGAGCCCGAGCAGGAGGGCGCGCGTCGCGTCCCGGCGGGCGTACAGCCACTCCTCGCGGGCCAGCCAGCCGTCTTCCTTGCGCCGCAGGTCGGGCCCCCAGTCGCGCTGGGTGGCCGCCCAGCGCCGGTAGGCCCGGTGCAGGTCCGTCGGCGGGTGCCAGGCGCCGGTGTCCCGTCGTACCTGGGCGCGGATCAGCCCGTCCACGGAGAAGAGGGTGAGCTGTGTGAGGTGGGTGACGGCGCCGCGGCGGCCGTAGGCGGGGGCGAGGTCGGCCAGGCCGTCCGCGCCGTGCGCCTCCTGGATGCCGTCGAGGCCGAGCCCGTCGACGGGTGCGCCGAGCGCGTCGCCGACGGCGGCCCCGAGCAGCGTCCCGCGGACCCGGCTGCGGAAGTCCTGCTGCTCGGCACGCCCCCAGACGGCACCGGCTGTCCCGCTCACCCGGGCCTCCCTCGACCTCTCCAGACGCTGTCCGTACGTACGACGTCCAGCACTGTATTCGAACGGGAGTGGTCGGTCAGGGCTGGAACCGTGTGGAAACGTTCACGCGACGGCGGGGGCCCGGGCTCTCGTCGGGGCACCGCTTGAGCCGCGCAGCGTGAGCACTATGCCTCTTGGTGTCATCCAGGCGCTCATTCGAGCGGAGGGAGGACACTGTGGCGGTGAGTGTTCGCGCTTTCAGGCGGCCACAGGGTCCGCCGAGCCTGCCCGGCAGTCACGGCAGCGGCCCGCTCGCGGTGCGCGGAAGGCACGCTCGCAGCCGTCACACGTCTGGAGAGGGTCCGGAGTGCGCGGGCCTGGAGTCTGCGGGCCTGGAGTGTGCGGGCGTGGCACCGGCAGGAGCGGGGGGAGATCGGCGGTGAGGCGGCGCTCCAGGAAGGCCGCCGGGTGGCGGATCGGTTCCAGGGGCAGGCCGGTCGTCAGAGTCCGCTCCACGGCGGTCGCGGGCACACCGCGCTCCAGCCAGACCGTCACGGACGGGGCGAGGCGGCGAACGTCCCGCTCGGTCAGCAGCAACCGGGAGTCGTGCACGCGCAGGCGGGTGAGCAGATCGACCGCCGGTGACCGGACGGCCTTCGACGCCGCTGCCGGGTCGGCCCCCGTGTCCGGCACGGGAAGGGCGGCGGCGGCAGCGGTACCGGCGGCAGCGGTCGCAGCGGCAGCGGTACCGGCGGCAGCGGCGACAGCGGGCAGGAGGGGGGAACTTGCCCGCCAGTGCCTTGATCCCGACCGGGGCCCCGGCGGGCAGCGACTGGATGTGCACGGCCAGGCCGATCGCCGTCAGGGACAGCTCGGGATGCTGGAGGAGGTGGTTCCCCACCACGGTGAAGTGGTCGTGATGGGGGTGGTTCTCGTGCTCGACACCGCCGGGGCGACGGCCGGACGCGGGGCGCGCGTGCGCGCTAGGGTTCTGCTCAGTCATCGGGAAGGGCTCGTCTTCCTAGGTGATCAGGCCCTCGCAGTGGGATGCCAGTCCCGGCGGGGGCCGAATCATGTCTGGGGTCGTCGCCGCTGACGCTGCACCATGAACGCCGCGCCGCGCCAGCCGAGTTGGTGATATTCACTCCGGAGGGTGACCGACGGGGGCGGCGGGGGTGGGTTGGGTTCTTTCCCCGGTTCTTTGGTCTTTGGCGTCGCGCCCGACCGGGTCACGTCCGCCCGCGACCCGGTGTCATCTCGGCCCAGACCGTCTTGGCGGGGGCGGGTCCGCACTCGACGCCCCAACGGTCCGCGTACGCCGCCACGATGAGCAGTCCCCGTCCGTGTTCCGCGTCGCCGGCGACCGGGGCGCGGGTACGCGGGACCCGGTCGCCCCGGGCGTCCGTGACCTCGACACGGAGGGTGCCACCGGGGGCCAGCCGCAGGGCCAGCCGGAAGTCCCGCCCCGGCACCAGACCGTGCAGCACCGCGTTCGCGGCCAGTTCGGCGACGATCTGGACCGCCTCCCCCGACGGCACGCCCCAGTCGTCGAGTTGGCGCTCGGTGAGCAAGCGCGCGAGACGGGCTCCTCTGCGCGTAGCCGACAACCGGACCGCGAAATGGGGTGGGTTCGGGGCGGCGGGCAGGTCCATTTTCTGCATCACGTCACCCAGCGTGGCCGTCCGTCCCTACCCTGAACAGCAACGACCCCGGTACCGAGCGTGACTGTCCGGGTGCCCGCCGTGGTCGTACGGGTCGTACGTCGGGAGGCGAAGAGGTGGAGGACGAGGAGGCCGCGGCCGTGCTCAGGGCGGTCGGGCGGCAGATCAAGGTATGGCGCGAGGCCGCAGACATGCGGCAGGCCGAGCTGGGCGCCGCCATCGGGTACAGCGAGGAGATGGTCTCGTCGGTCGAGCGTGCACGAAGGATTCCCAAGGCGGATTTCCTCGACAAGGCGGACGAGGTCTTGCGGGCGGGCGGAAAGCTCGCGGCCATGAAGGAGGACGTGGAGAAGGCCCGCTACCCGAAACTGGTTCGGGACCTGGCGAAGCTGGAGGCCGAGTCCGTCGAGATGGGCGCCTACGCCAGCCACCACATCCACGGACTGCTCCAGACGCCGGAGTACGCGGAGGCTCTGTACGCCATGCGTCGACCCGCGTACACGGATGACGAGATCGAGCGTCACGTCGCCGGGCGCATGGCACGGAAGGTCGTCTTCGAGCCCCAGCCCCGGCGGACGATCACCTTCGTGCTGGAAGAGGTGACACTGCGACGGCCCTACGGGGGCAGAATGGTGCTGCGTCGCCAGCTCGAACACCTGCTTGAAATCGGCGCGTTGCGCCACGTGGAGCTGCAAGTGATGCCCACGGAGCGGGAGGAGCACGCGGGTGTGATGGGTTCGTTCCGTCTGCTGAAACTTCAGGACGGCAAGACACTCGGGCATTCGGAAGGACAGTTGTACAGCCGAGTGATCCACGATCCTCGGGAGGTCCAGATCCTCGAAATGCGCTATGGCATGATCCGGGCGCAGGCTCTCACCCCCCGGGAGTCGCTGGCCTTCGTCGAGAAAGTGCTGGGAGAAGAGTCATGACCTCACTGGAGTGGTACAAGAGCAGCTACAGCGGCAATGACGGACCCGACTGCGTCGAGGTCGCCATACCCCCCGCCGACCCCACCGTCCACGTTCGCGACTCCAAGGACACGACCCGGCCCCACCTCTCCTTCACCGACGCCTCCTGGACCGCCTTCCTCCACACCGTCGCGACGGCCGACCGACCGGCGTAGTTCATGATCCGTTAGCGGGGCGCCCGTCCGGACGCAGAACGATCCGGCCATGACGACCAAGACACGTGTCACCCTGGCCTGCGCCCTGTCGGCCGCCGCGCTGCTCACCGGAGTCGCGGCCCCGGCCGCGACGGCCGCCCCCGCCGGTCACCACCACGGGCACCCCGGTCACTCCGCCCGCGCGATACCGTTCACCGCCGCCGAGGTGACCGCGCAGGACGACGGCACCTACGAGGTCACCTGGAAGGCCCCCGGCGTTCGCACGGTCGCCGTCCGCGCGAACGGCCGTACCGTCGCCACCGGCGGCTCGACCGGCAAGGTCACCGTGTCCGGGCTGCCCGCCGCCGACCGCCAGTGGTTCGACCTGGTCCCCGACCGGGGTGAGCGCCTGCGCCTCGCCGACCGGCTGATCGCGCTGGACGGCACGGTCAACTTCCGCGACGCGGGCGGCTACCGCACCGAGGACGGGCAGTGGGTGCGGATGGGCGCGGTCTACCGCACCGACTCCCTGGACCGCCTCACCGACGCCGACCTGGCGAAGCTGAAGCGGCTCGGCATCTCCGTCGACTACGACCTGCGCACCGCCTCCGAGCGCGCGTCGGCGCCCGACCGCGTCCCGGCCGGCGCGCGCTACGTCGTGGCGGACGTCCTCGGCGCCGACTCCCCCGTCTTCGCCCTGCCGACCACGGCGGCGGAGGCCGGGCAGATGATGATCGACGGCGAGAAGACGATGGTCAGCGGCGAGAACGCCAAGGCCGCATACTCCACCGTGTTCTCCGGCCTGGTGCGCGACGCCGACGGCGTCCTCTACCACTGCACCGCGGGCAAGGACCGCACCGGCTGGGCGAGCGCGGCCCTGCTCACCGCGCTCGGTGTGCCGCGCGAGACGGTCATGGCGGACTACCTCGCCTCCAACGAGTACCGCGCCGCGGCCAACGCCGCCGCCCTGGCCGCGATGCCCGCCGCACAGGCAGCGGTCTACAAGCCGATGCTCGACGTGCGTGCCGAGTACCTCAACTCCGGGTTCGCCGAGGTAGAGGACGCGTACGGGTCCTTCGCCCGGTACGAGAGGAAGGCGCTGGGACTGGACGCCCGCGAGGTGCGGCGGCTGAAGGCCGACCTCCTGGTTGGCTGACCGAGATCGACATGGGGAAGGGTGTGTCCATGACCACCAGCAGACACACTCTCTCCCTGGCCGCCACCGTCCTCACCGGCGTCCTGGCCCTCTACATCGCGCTCGTCGCCTTCGGGAACATCACCGACTTCGGGACCAACCAGCAGTTCGTGCGCCACGTGTTCGCGATGGACACGACCTTCAAGGACGACGACCTGATGTGGCGGGCGATCACGAACAAGGGCGTCCAGGACGCCGCGTACGTCGCGATCATCGTGTGGGAGACGGTGTCCGCGCTCGTGCTGCTCTGGGCGACCTGGCTGTGGATACGCCGCGACCACACCGCCGCGCGGCGCATGACCACGTACGGCACGCTCATGCTGATGCTGCTCTTCGGCGCCGGGTTCATCGCGATCGGCGGGGAGTGGTTCTCGATGTGGCAGTCGGCGGACTGGAACGGGCTGGACGCGGCGACGCGGGTGTTCCTGCTGAGCGGGGTCGTGCTGATCGTCGCGCACCTGCCGTTCCCGCAGGGCGAGGCGGAGGAGGCTAGGCGACCACGGTGACCGTCGTACCGGAGGTCCCGAACTCCCAGAGCGCGTCGCCGTCCGCCTTGGGCAGGCGTATGCCGCCCGTCTTGGTGCCGGCGGCCGACGGAGGGGGCGAGGAGCCGTCCACGGCGTTGGAGAAGGCGATCCAGACGCCGTCCTCCTGCACGAAGTACATGATCTGCTCGATCCTGACGCCGTCGGAGCCGGTCGTGGGCTCCTCGCGGCGGGTCCCGACGCTGTACTCGCCGGGGTCCGGATCGACCGTGCCGGGCCACACGGTGAAGGAGCGGCGGGTGGCGTCGCTGGCGTCCACCAGCCACACCCGGTCCTGGCCGACCGAGTAGACGATGCGCCGCCCGGTGCCGGAACCGTCCGGCACCCGGGCCGGTGCCGTCTCCTTCGGCGTCGGCTGCGCCGAGACCGAGGGGCGGGGCTTCGTGGCGGCGGCGGTGGGGTGGGGGCCCTGGTCCGCCTGCACGGCCAGGACGCTCACCGCCGCGATCGCCCCCACGGTCAGACCGGAGACCCAGGCCCATGAGGGAAGTCGGGCTGGCACGGGCACGCATCTCCTCAGCTACGAGAACCCCGACACACCGGGGGCCCGATCATCGTACTGCGGGCGGCCCGTGCCCCGGCCCGGGAGTCGCTCCGGTCAGTCCAGCACCGGCAGCAGCTCCGGCAGGTGCCCGTCGGACGCCGTCGCCGCCCGCTGCCGCTCCTGCGGTACCGGCCCGTACAGCGTGGTGCGGGGCCTCGCCGGGCGGCCCGCCGTCTCCGCGACGGCGATCAGGTCCTTCACCGACTTGTACGAGCCGTACGACGAGCCGGCCATGCGGGAGATCGTCTCCTCCATGAGCGTGCCGCCCAGGTCGTTGGCGCCGGAGCGGAGCATCTCCGCCGCACCCTCGGTGCCCAGTTTCACCCAGCTCGTCTGGATGTTGGGGATGTGCGGGTGCAGGAGGAGGCGGGCCATCGCCGTCACCGCGCGGTTGTCCCGCATCGAGGGGCCGGGCCGCGCGATGCCCGCCAGGTACACCGGCGCGTTGGTGTGGATGAACGGCAGCGTCACGAACTCCGTGAAGCCGCCCGTGCGCTGCTGGATGCCGGCGAGGGTGCGCAGGTGGCCCAGCCAGTGGCGGGGCTGGTCGACGTGGCCGTACATCATCGTGGAGCTGGAGCGGATGCCCAGCTCGTGGGCCGTCTCGACGACCTCGATCCAGGTCGCCGTCGGCAGCTTGCCCTTGGTGAGGATCCAGCGGACCTCGTCGTCGAGGATCTCCGCCGCCGTGCCGGGGATCGAGTCGAGCCCCGCCTCCTTGGCCGCGCTCAGCCACTCGCGGATCGACAGGCCGGTGCGGGTCGCGCCGTTGACGACCTCCATGGGCGAGAAGGCGTGCACGTGCATGCCGGGGACGCGCTCCTTGACCGCCTTCGCGATGTCGAAGTACGCCGTACCGGGCAGGTCAGGGTGGATGCCGCCCTGCATGCAGACCTCGACGGCGCCCACGTCCCAGGCCTGCTGGGCGCGGTCGGCGACCTGCTCCAGGGAGAGCGTGTACGCGTCGGCGTCCGTGCGGCGCTGGGCGAAGGCGCAGAAGCGGCAGCCGGTGTAGCAGACGTTGGTGAAGTTGATGTTGCGGGTGACGATGTACGTCACGTCGTCGCCGTTGACGGACTTCCGGACGTCGTCGGCGACCCGGCACAGGGCGTCCAGCGCCGGGCCGTCGGCGTGCAGCAGGGCGAGGGCCTCGTCGTCGGTCAGCCTCGTGGGGTCGTCGGCCGCCGTGGCCAGCGCCTGGCGCACGTCGGTGTCGATGCGCTCGGGTGCCATGCCGGGGGCGGCGGCCTCGCGCAGGGCACCCCAGTCGCCGTACACCTCGTCGAAGTCGTCGCGGCGGTCCGAGGTGCGGCCCTCGGTGTCGATCGTGGTGTGCAGGTCGGTGCGGCCGGAGGCGGTGAACACCTCGTCCGGCTCCTGCCACGGGTGCCCCTCGACCGTCGCGTCCTCGCGGGCCAGGCCGGTGGCGGGGTCGGCGAGGGCCGCCACGTGCGGGCGCAGCCGCGGGTCCAGCCAGGGCTCGCCGCGCCGGACGAACTCCGGGTACACGCAGAGGCGTTCGCGCAGCTCGAAGCCGGCCGTGCGGGACTTCTCGGCGAGTTCGTCGATCTGCGGCCAGGGACGCTCGGGGTTGACGTGGTCGATGGTGAGCGGGGAGACCCCGCCCCAGTCGTCGATGCCCGCGCCGATCAGCCGCTCGTACTCCGCGTCGACCAGGTTCGGGGGCGCCTGGAGGCAGGCCGACGGGCCCATGATGTGCCGGGCGACGGCCACCGTGGCGACCAGTTCGTCCAGCTCGGCGTCGGGCATGCCGCGCATCGCGGTGTCCGGCTTGGCGCGGAAGTTCTGGATGATGAGCTCCTGGACGCCGTGGTAGGCGCGGGAGACCTTGCGCAGCGCGAAGAGCGACTCGGCGCGCTCCTCGTAGGTCTCGCCGATGCCGATCAGGACGCCGGAGGTGAAGGGGACCGAGGAGCGGCCGGCGTCCTCCAGGACGCGCAGGCGCACCGCGGGCTCCTTGTCCGGGGAGCCGTGGTGGGGACCGCCGGGCTCGGACCACAGGCGGGTCGCGGTGGTCTCCAGCATCATGCCCATCGACGGGGCGACCGGCTTGAGGCGCTGGAAGTCCGTCCAGGTCAGGACGCCGGGGTTGAGGTGCGGCAGGAGGCCCGTCTCCTCCAGGATGCGGATCGAGACGGCGCGGACGTAGGCGATCGTGTCGTCGTAGCCGTGCGCGTCGAGCCACTCGCGCGCCTCGGGCCAGCGGTCCTCGGGCTTGTCGCCGAGGGTGATCAGCGCTTCCTTGCAGCCGAGGGCGGCGCCGCGCCGGGCGATGTCGAGCACCTCGTCGGGGGACATGAACATCCCGTGCCCCGCGCGGCGCAGCTTGCCGGGGACGGTGACGAAGGTGCAGTAGTGGCACTTGTCCCGGCACAGCCGGGTCAGGGGGATGAAGACGCTCTTCGAGTACGTGATGACGCCCGGGCGGCCCGCGGCCTCCAGGCCCGCGTCCCGGACGCGGGCGGCGGACGCGGTGAGGTCGGCGAGGTGCTCGCCGCGGGCCTGGAGCAGCACCGCGGCCTCGGACACGTCGAGGGCGACACCGTCCCGCGCGCGTTTGAGGGCGCGGCGCAGGGCGTTCTCGGTGGGGCCTGCCGGGCCGGTTCCGGGGGTCGCGGAAGTCGTCATCCTTCGAGCATACGAGCGGGGTGATCAGGACGCGGGGGCCCGTCCCGCCGCCCACCGGCCGCCCCGCCCCGGCGGGCACCCCCGGCCCACCCCGCGGTTTCCCGCTCTCCATCCCCCGAACCCCTTTCCTTGCACGGGAGTTCACGGCTCAATACGAGGGTTGCACGCACCACCCCGCACCACCCCGCACCACCCACGTCAGGTCACCCACGACACCCTGGGAGCAGCAGCATGTGCGAGGACGACCACACCGGGATCGGCAGGCGCGCGGTGTTCGTGACGGGAGCAGCGGCGGAGGACGGTGCGCGGCACCCTGCCCACCGGCTCCCCCGACTTCGTGTACGTCCCCGTCGACGTCCCGGCCGGCGTCCGGGAGATCCACGTCGCCTACACCTACGACCGCCCCGCCGTCCCGGCGGGCACCGCGGGCAACGCCCTGGACATCGGCCTCTTCGACGAGCGGGGCACCGACCTGGGCGGCCGGGGCTTCCGGGGCTGGTCGGGCGGGGCGCGCACGGAGTTCTTCGTCCGGGCGGACGAGGCGACCCCCGGATACGTGCCGGGGCCGGTGCGGCCGGGCAGGTGGCACATCGCGCTCGGCCCGTACACGGTGGCGCCGCAGGGACTGTCGTACGAGATCACCGTCACGCTGACCTACGGCGAGCAGGGCGAGGCCGTGCGGCCGGTGTATCCGCCCGAGCGTGCCAAGGGGCGGGGGCGGGCCTGGTACCGGGGCGACTGCCACCTGCACTCCGTGTACTCCGACGGCCGCTACACCCTCGCCGAGATCGCGGAGCTGGCGCGGGCGGCGGGGCTGGACTTCATCAACTCCTCCGAGCACAACACGCATGCGGCGCACGCGCACTGGGCGGAGGTGGCCGGTGACGACCTGCTGGTCCTGCTGGGCGAGGAGGTGACGACCCGCAACGGGCACGTCGTCGCCGTCGGCACCGACCCCGGCACCTTCGTCGACTGGCGCTACCGGGCCCGCGACAACCGCTTCGGCCGTTTCGCGCGCCAGATCCGCCGGGCCGGCGGCCTGGTCGTGCCGGCCCACCCGCACGCCACCTGCATCGGCTGCAACTGGAAGTTCGGCTTCGGGGAGGCGGACGCGGTCGAGGTGTGGAACGGGGCCTACACGCCCGACGACGAGGTGGCGCTGGCCGACTGGGACGGCATGCTGGTCGCCTCCGTGCGAGAGGGGCGGGACGGCGCAGGGGGCGGGGGTGGCAGGGGGTGGCTGCCGGCGATGGGCAGCAGCGACTCCCACCGCGCCCCGGACGTGATCGGCCGTCCGCAGACCGTCGTCCTCGCCGACGACCTGACCCGGGAGGCGATCCAGGAGGGCATCCGGGCGGGGCGTTCGTACGTCGCCGAGTCCTCGCGGATCTCGCTGGCCTTCACCGCCTCCGGCGGCCGGGGCGAGCACGCCGGCATCGGCGAACGGCTGCGCGTGGACGACGAGACCCCGGTCACCGTCCGGCTGGAGGCGACGGGTGCCCCACGCTGCACGGTCCGCCTCGTCACCGACCAGGGCGTGCTGTTCACCAGCGCCCCGCTGCCGGTGTCCGGCACCGGCACCGTGGAATGGCGGACGACGGCCTCCTACGCGGCGTACGTCCGCGCGGAACTGCGCCACGAGGCGGCCGCGGGCCCCCTGCCGGGGCCGCTGGCGGCCTTCACGAACCCGATCTTCCTGGGGCGATAGTCCCGGCTCACGGCCCGTCCAGGTCCACGACGACCGCCGCGTGGTCGGAGGGCCAGACACCGTCCACGGGGCCGTCACCGGCCCGCCGCGCGGCGCGGACCCGGCCGAGCCCGGCGGGACCCGGCGGCCCCACGTGGACGTGGTCGATCCGGGCTCCCGGCCCGGGCGGGCCCGGGATGTACGGGTTGGTGCCGTCCCACGTGGCGGACGGCGCCGCCGGGTCGGCGTGCTCCCAGGCGTCGCGCAGGGCGGCCCCCGCGGGCGTCGCCCGGGTGAGGAGCCGGACCTCGGCGGAGTCGGGGAGCGCGTTGAAGTCGCCGGTGACGACGGGCGGAAAGAAGCCGGTCCCGACGCGGTGACGGGCGACGAACTCCGCGAGCGCGGCGGCCTGCTCGCGGCGCACCGCGGCGGCGTGGGCGCCCGAGTTCAGGTGGGTGGTGAAGAAGGGGACCGGGTGGCCGGGGGCGTCCAGCAGGGCGTGGAACGCGAGGCGGCCGTCGTCGAACTCCTCCGGGGCGGGCAGCCGCAGCGCCGCCCACCGCGTCACCGGCCAGCGGCTGAGCACGGCGTTGCCGATGCCCACCGTGTCGTCCCCGATCCGCCGCTGCCACCGCCCGGGGGCCTCGGAGGCGGCGAAGGCGCAGTGCAGGCCGAGTTCGCCGGCCAGCCACTGAGCGAGGTTCGAGCCGTCGTCGGCGGCCCACACCTCCTGGAGGCCGACGACGTCCGGCCGCAGCTCCCTCAGCACGGCGAGGATCGCCTTCTGCCGGTCGGCCCAGGGCCCGAACCGCCACCACAGATTCCAGGTCACGACCCGCACGACCGCACCGCCCGTCTCTTGGCCCCGCCAGCTGCCTTCCCCTTCAGGTTTTCCGGGGAACATGGAGGCACACGAGACGGGAGCGTGAACACACGATGTCGAGATCGTCCAGCACCGGGGGGCCGCCCGGCGCCCCGAAGCCGCCCCACGGGGCGAAGCCGCCCTACGCCGAGCGGAAGTACCGGGCCGTCACGGCCGTCCAGCGCCGCCTCAACACCGTCCTGCGCCGGCTGCCGACCCAGACCCTGCTGGAGACCACCGGCCGCGTCTCCGGCCTCCCCCGCCGCACGCCGGTCGGCGGGCGCCGGGTGGGCGGCTCGTTCTGGCTGGTGTCGGAGTTCGGCGAGCGGTCCCAGTACGTCCGCAACATCCGGGCCGACCCGCGGGTGCGAGTGCGCGTCCGGGGCCGCTGGTACTCCGGGACCGCCCACGTCCTGCCCGACGACGACCCGGTGGCGCGGCTGCGGCGCCTCCCCCGGCTGAACAGCCTGGCGGTGCGGGCCATGGGGGTCGGACCGGGGCTGCTGACGGTACGGGTGGACCTGGAGGGGTGAGGGAGCAGGTGAGGGACCTGTGATCGGAGTCTCCCACGGCTGACGAGGTCGGCATGAACAAGGCAAACTGACGTAGTTGCTCAGGATGTCTAGGGGGACTGCATGGACGGTGTACCGCGGGTCCCGGAGCAGCGGCGGCCCGACCCGGCCGCGCTGCGCTTCGGTGTGCTCGGGCCGGTGCGCGCCTGGCGCGGTGACGAGCCGCTGGCCACCGGCTCCCCGCAGCAGCGCGCCCTTCTGGCCGCCCTGCTGCTCCGCGAGGGCCGTACGGCCACGGCCGCCGAGCTGATCGACGCCCTGTGGGGCGAGGAACCGCCGTCGCAGGCACTGGCGGCGGTGCGGACGTACGCGTCCCGGCTGCGGAAGATCCTGGACCCCGGCGTCCTGGTGAGCGAGTCGGGCGGCTACGCGGTGCGGGGCCTGGACGACGGGGCGTCGGACCTCGCGCAGGCCCAGGACCTGGCCGCCGCGGCGGAGAAGGCGCGCGGCGCCGGGGATCTGTGCCACGCCCGGGACGTGCTGCGCCGCGCGCTGGCGCTGTGGGACGGCGAGGTGCTGGCCGGCGTACCGGGCCCCTACGCCGAGGCCCAGCGCGTCCGCCTGGAGGAGTGGCGGCTCCAACTCCTCGAGACCCGCCTCGACATGGACCTGGAGCAGGGCTGCCACGCGGAGGCGGTCTCGGAGCTGACGGCGCTCACGGCGGCACACCCCCTGCGGGAGCGCCTGCGCGAGCTCCTGATGCTGGCCCTCTACCGCAGCGGACGCCAGGCCGAGGCCCTCGCCGTCTACGCGGACACGCGGCGCCTGCTCGCCGACGAGCTGGGCGTCGACCCGCGCCCCGGCCTCCAGGAACTCCAGGCGCGCATCCTCCGGGCCGACCCGGGCCTGGCCGAGCCGTCGGCGCCGGCCGCGGAGACGTCGGTGGCCCCGGTCCGCCCGGCCCAGCTCCCCGCGACGGTGCCCGACTTCACCGGACGCGCCTCCTTCGTCCGCGAGCTGAGCGGCGTACTGGCCTCGGCCTCCGGGCACGGGGCGGCGGGCCCGGTGATGGCGGTCTCGGCGCTGGCCGGCATCGGCGGCGTCGGCAAGACCACCCTCGCGGTGCACGTCGCCCACCAGGCGCGGGCCGCCTTCCCCGACGGGCAGCTCTACGTCGACCTCCAGGGGGCGGGCGGGCGCTCGGCGGAGCCGGAAACGGTACTGGGCTCCTTCCTGCGCGCCCTCGGCACGGCCGACTCCGCCGTCCCCGACTCCCTCGCGGAACGGGCCGCCCTCTACCGCTCCGTCCTGGACGGCCGCCGCGTCCTCGTCCTCCTCGACAACGCCCGGGACGCCGCCCAGGTACGCCCGCTGCTGCCCGGCACGGAGGGCTGCGCGGCGCTGGTGACCTCGCGGGTGCGGATGGTGGACCTCGCCGGGGCGCACCTGGTCGACCTGGACGTGATGTCGCCGGACGAGGCGCTGGCGCTCTTCACGAGGATCGTGGGCGAGGAGCGGGTGTCCTCGGAGCGGGAGTCGGCCCTGGACGTGGTCGGGGCGTGCGGTTTCCTGCCCCTGGCCATCCGCATCGCCGCGTCCCGGCTGGCGGCCCGCCGCACCTGGACGGTGTCCGTCCTCGCCGCGAAGCTGGCCGACGAACGGCGCCGCCTGGACGAACTCCAGGCCGGCGACCTGGCCGTCAAGGCCACCTTCGAACTGGGCTACGGCCAGCTGGAACCGGCCCAGGCCCGCGCCTTCCGCCTCCTGGGTCTGGCCGACGGCCCGGACATCTCCCTGGCCGCCGCGGCGGCGGTGCTGGACCTGCCCGCCGAGGACACGGAGGAACTGCTGGAGTCCCTGGTGGACACCTCGCTGCTGGAGTCGGCGGCACCGGGCCGCTACCGGCTGCACGACCTGGTCCGCCTCTACGCGCGTGCGTGCGCCGAGCGGGACGAGCATCCGCCGAGCGAGCGGGGGGCCGCGCTGTCGCGGCTGCTGGACTTCTACCTGGCCACGGCGGCGGCGGTCTACGCGATCGAGCGGCCCGGGGACCGGCTGGTGGACGGCCTGGAGCCGACGGCGTACCCGGGGCTCACCTTCACCGAGGGCCCGGCGGCGCTGGACTGGCTGTACAGCGAGGCGTCGCCCCTGCTGGCCTGCGTGCGGCAGTCCGCCGGGACGGACCGGCTGCGGCGGGCGGTGGACCTGCTGTGGGCGGCGAAAGACCTGGCGGAGTCCGGC
Organism: Streptomyces ambofaciens ATCC 23877; assembly: GCF_001267885.1. Classification (NCBI taxonomy): domain Bacteria; kingdom Bacillati; phylum Actinomycetota; class Actinomycetes; order Kitasatosporales; family Streptomycetaceae; genus Streptomyces; species Streptomyces ambofaciens. The sequence continues at coordinate 3,521,091 of NZ_CP012382.1, forward strand.
GCCGACTCGCGCCAGTACGAGACGACCGCCAGGGCGATGTGCGACGCCACGGAAGCCGCCGGCGACCGGCGCGCGCAGGGCAGGGCCCGGACCACCCTCACCAACGTCCTTCTGGTCTCCGGCCGTATCCAGCAGGCCGCCGAGCAGGCGGAGACGGCCATGTCACTGGCGGAGGTCGAGCGGGACTCGACCGCCGTCAGCTGGGTCGCCAACGACCGGGGACTGATCTCGCTGCACCAGGGCCGGTACGCGGACGGCAGGATCTTCCTGGAGCAGGCCATCGAGGGGTACCGCGCGGCCGACAACCGCGCCGGCGAAGCCCTCAGCCTGTGCAACCTGTCCCGCGCCCACCTGGGGATGGGCAACACCGCGAAGGCGGTGGCCATCGCGCACCGCGGGCTGACCGCCCAGCTCGACATCGGCAGGACGATGCGCCTGGCCAACGGGCACTTCACCCTCGGCATCGCGCTGACCGCGGCCGACCGCCACGGTGAGGCCCTGGACCAGTTCGCCGACGCCCTGCGGATCTTCGAGAGCCACCGGCAGCGCCTCTGGCAGGGGACGACCAACTTCCGCATCGCCGAGGTCCATCTGGCCGCCCACCGCCCGGCGCAGGCCGCCCGGCACGCGGAACAGGCCCTGGCACTGGGCTGCATCGGCGGCGACCGGATGCGGGGCAACGTGCTGACGCTCCTGGGGCGTTCGCTGACCGGGCTGGGACAGGTCGACCGGGCGAAGGCCTGCTGGCAGGAGGCCCTCAGCCTCTTCCAGCAGTGCGGCGCCCCGCAGGCCGCCGAGGTGCAGGCCCTCCTCGCACCCGTGACCGCCGCCTGAACGGGCCCCGGTCGGCAGGCCGGTGGGGGCGTTCAGCGTTCGTTTATCGCCCTCCGGCAGTGTCGTACCCGTCACACCGTCGCGTCGGGGGGCAGACGGGGTGGCCGGGAGCCCGGGAAGTATCGTGCGGCTCCTGACGCCCGTCCGGCGGCCCACGGGGGAGCCACCGGGCGGGCGTTGCCCACTCGCCGACTTCGCGACGAAGGACACAGACATGAGCGACCAGATCAAGGACGCGGCGGCCACGCCGCAGGACAACGCGATGCCCACGCCGCCGGCGAAGGACGAGACCGTCACCACGCTCGACAACGCCATGCCCAGCGGGCCCGCGCGGGACGCGATCACGACGATGGACAACGCCATGCCGGCCCCGCCCGCCCTGGACCGGGACGGCAAGTAGACCTTCCGTCACACGGGGATCGGCCGCGGCGGCGCGGAGGGGAGCCGCCGCGGCCGACGTGTGTCCCGAGCCTCCGTCGGCCCGCACGGCCTCACGCCGTGCGGGCCGTCCCCGTTCCCTTCTCCGCGTCCAGCGCGTACACGCAGCGGTCCTTGCTGCACGCGTAGACGATGCCGTCGCGGACCACCGGGGAGCCGGTGATCTCGCCGCCGGTCGCGAGCTTCCAGCGCAGGCGGCCGTCGTCGGCCTTCAGGGTGTAGAGCAGGTGGTCCGTGGAGCCGAAGTGGATCCGGCCCTCCGCGACCGCGGGGGCGCCCACGATGTCGCCGCCCGCCTGGAAGCGCCACTTGGGAGTCCCCGTCACCGCGTCCAGGGTATAGAGGCCCTTGCCGCTGCCCACGTGGACATGGCCGGCGGCGACCAGGACCGGGTCGGTCGAGGAGCGTGCCTCGGTCGCGATCCGCCAGCGGTCGCGGCCGTCGGTGGCGTCGAGAGCGTAGACGGTGCCCAGGTAGTCGGCCAGGTAGACCCCGCCGCCGGTCACCGCCGGTCCCGGCACGAAGGCCGGCGGGGCGAGGAAGACCGCCGGGGCCTCGAAGTGCCAGCGGACGTGGCCGGACGTGACCTCCAGGGCGAGGACCCGGGTGCCGGCCGAGACGTAGACGTAGCCGTCGGGGGCGGGGGCGACGCGGACCGGGACCCCGCCGCAGGAGGCGGCGTCGCCGATCGGGTACGACCATCTCTCGTCGCCGGTACGGGCGTCCAGGGCGCGCAGCCGGGCGTCCTGCCAGACGTACACCGTGCCGTCGTGGACGGCGGCGCCCGCCTCCGGGGACTCGAAGTCGCTCTGGCAGCCGGTGATCTCCCACAGCTTCTGGCCGCTCGAAGCCTCCCAGGCCTGGACGCCGCCGCCGCGGGTGGCGGTGACGACCGTGCCCCGGTCGGCCTGGAGGGAGTACACCCAGGCGTCGGTCTGGACCCGCCACAGGTCGCCGCCCTCACGGGCGTCCAGGGCGAAGAGGGTCGGGCCGTCGGAGGCGTGGATACGGCCGTCCGCGACCGCCATCGACCAGGCGACGTCCCGGGTCTTGAAGCGGCGGCGCCCGGTGGCCACGTCCAGGGCGTGCACCTCGAAGGAGGTGACGTAGACGAGGTCCCCGGCGACGGACGGGGTGCCCCAGACGTCGTTGGACATGCGGAAGCGCCACGGCCGCCAGCCGGCCGGTGACGCCTCGGGGGGTGCGGCGGGGGCGGGCGGCGCCGCCGGTACGGCCGGGTCGGCGCCGTTCACGCCGGGGCGGGCCCGCGACCAGGACGCGGCGAGGGCGGACTCCGGCGGGGGTGCCGCCACGGCGGCGGCGCGCATGTCGGCGACGCGCGGGCCGGGGCCGATGGGCACCGCGGCGCCGGCCAGCCGGACCGGGCCGGCGTCGGGGGCGCCGGCCGGGGCGGGCACCGGCGGGGCGTGCACGGGCGGCGCCGGGACGACCGGGTCGTGGGAGGGCGGGGGCGGCAGCGGCGGCGCCGGTACCGCGGGATGGGCACCGGCCGGGCCGCGGCCACCGGCCGTGGTGGCGAGCTTGGCCGAGGTGCGTCCGCCCCGGCGGTGCTCGATCAGGCCCACCGCCCGCTCCGGCAGCCACGCCGACGCCGTACCGCTGTCGTCGGAACCGGAGCCGAACAGGTGCGGGGCGAGCTGCGACTGGAGGTCGGCAGGGTTGGGACGGGCCGTGGCCTCCATCTGCATACAGGACTCGATGAGCGGACGCAGCTCGTCCGGCAGGCCCTCCAGGTCGGGGCCCTCGCGCAGCAGCATGAAGACCGTCTCGACCGGGTTGGCGCCGTGGAAGGGCGGGTGCCCGGTGGCGGCGAAGACCAGCATCGAGCCGAGCGAGAACACGTCGCTGGCGCCGGTGACGCTGCGGGAGTCCTTCGCCTGCTCGGGCGACATGTAGGCGGGGGTGCCGACGGCCACGTTCGTCATCGTCAGGCGGGTGTTCGAGACGCCGGACGCGATGCCGAAGTCGATCACCCGGGGCCCGTCCTCGACGACGAGGACGTTGGAGGGCTTCAGGTCGCGGTGGACGAGTCCGGCGCCGTGGATCGACTGGAGCGCCTCCGCGACGCCCGCCGCCAGCCAGCGCACCGCCTGGGCCGGGAGCGGCCCGCACTCGTTCACTATCTCCTCGAGGGAGGGTGCGGGGACGTACGCGGTGGCCAGCCACGGGACGGCCGCGCGCGGGTCGGCGTCCACCACGGCCGCCGTGTAGAAGCCGGAGACCGCGCGGGCGGCCTCCACCTCGCGCGTGAAGCGGACGCGGAAGAGCTGGTCCTCCGCCAGCTCCGTCCGGACCGTCTTGATCGCCACGCGCCGGCCGGACGCCGAGCGCGCGAGATAGACCAGCCCCATGCCGCCGGCGCCGAGCCGCCCCAGCACCTCGAACGGCCCGATCCGCCGCGGATCGTGCTGCGTCAGCTGATCCACCACTTGCCTGCCACCTCCCCGTACGGGCCGCGCCATCCACATATGTACGCGACCGAAGTGCAGCGTCTCACCACCGCACCTCCGTGGCGCCACGCACCCCGATTCTTCCTGTCCGGAGCGCTGGTGGCGAACCTGAGGACAATCAGGGTGTCTCACCCCATCCCGGGCAGGCGGACGTGGTACGCGCGGTGCCGTTCAGCGTTGCAGCAGCGCGAACGACGCCCCCTGGTCGTCCGAGACCACGGCCACCCCGCCGTACGACGTCTCGAACGGCGGGACGCGCACCCGTCCGCCGAGCCGGGTCACCGTGCCGAGCGCGGCCTCGGCGTCCTCGACCAGGAAGTGGACGAGGAAGTGCGGCGGCATCTCGGCCGCGAAGACGTCGGTGACCGGGGCGCGGCCGAAGTCGGGCGAGGCCTCCGGGCCGAAGAGGGCGTCGTGGAACAGGTCGCCGTAGAAGACGTTGGCCGCCTCGGTGTCCCGGGTGTACAGCTCGGCCCAGGCGAAGGCGCCCGGCACGCGCCGGCGTCCGAAGCCGGTGTGGCCGTCCGGCTGCCAGAGGGCGAAGACGGCGCCCTCGGGGTCGGCGGCGAGGGCGGTGGTGCCCAGGGTGCCGAGCGGGTGGGGCGGGGTGACGATCTGGCCTCCGCCCGCCCGGATCCGCCCGGCCAGCGCGCGGGCGTCCGGGGTGTGGAAGTACACGGACCACACGGTGGGCATCCGTCCGTCCGTCTTGCGGACCAGCGCGGCGACGGGCTCGCCGTCCAGCCGGGCCCACACGAAGCCCTCCCCCGCCTCCCCGGCCGTTCCGGTCCTCCCGGCGTCGTCGGCTTCCCCGGCTTCCCCGGCGTCATGGAAGGTCCATCCGAAGAGTTCGCCGTAGAAGCGCCTGCCCGCCTCGACGTCGGAGAGCTGCGCGTCCACCCAGCAGGGGACGCCCTCCCGCGGTACGGAGGGAGACGGCGACGAGTCGCTGGATGTCCGCTTCGCGGATGCCCCGTTTTCGGCCATGCCGTCAAAGTAACCGCGCGGCCCGCACCGCACAGACCAGGCACACCAGCCTCTCCGCGCCCGCGCACCCCATTTGCAGTCGGCCGAATCGCGCTCAGATCACCCGTCGGTAAGCTGACGGCATGACAGGACAAGTGCGTACCGTCGACGGCCGCGTGGCCGGTCGACGTGGGCAGGCGACCCGGCAGAAACTGCTCGACTGCCTCAGCGAAATGCTCAGCTCCTCCCCCTATCGCGATGTCAAAGTCATCGATGTCGCCCGCAAGGCGGGCACCTCGCCCGCCACCTTCTACCAGTACTTCCCGGACGTCGAAGGCGCCGTCCTGGAGATCGCCGAGCACATGGCCGCCGACAGCGCCGGACTGGCCGAGTCGACGGCCGGACGCTCGTGGGTCGGCAAGGCCGGCTGGCAGACGGCGCAGGAACTCGTCGACGGATTCCTGGAGTTCTGGCGGAAGAACGACGCCATTCTCCGGGTCGTCGATCTGGGTGCCGCGGAGGGCGACAAACGGTTCTCCAAGATCCGTATGAAGATCCTGAACTCGGTGAACTCCTCCCTCGCGGATTCCGTCGCCGAACTGCAGGCCAAGGGAAAGATCGACAAGGATGTGAACCCCGCGGCGATCGCCGGTTCCCTGGTCGTCATGCTCGCGGCCGCCGCCTCGCACCAGAAGGGATTCTCCTCCTGGGGCGTCAAGCAGGCGGAACTGAAGCCCACCCTGGCCCTGTTGCTGCACCTGGGCGTCACGGGCAAGAAGCCCGCCAAGTAGCACGCCGGGCGGTCGCGCGGCGCCCCGTCCTGTCATCCTCGCCGCGCCCGCGCCCCACCCGCACCCGCGCCCCACCCGCACCCGCGCCCCACCGCATCCACGCCCCACCACCCTCGCGCCCCACCGCGCCTTCCCGGCCCCGCGCTACGCGGGCAGCGGCCGGTCCCGCACCACGTGCTTCATCACCAGCGTCGACGTCAGGCGCTGCACTCCGGGCAGAGTGGCGAGCCGCTCGTCGTAGAGCCGCTGGTAGGCGGCCAGGTCGGCGGCGACCACACGCAGCAGGTAGTCCGGTTCCCCGAACAGCCGCTGTGCCTCCAGCACCTCCCCGACCTCGCTGACCGCGTGCTCGAACTCGGCGACCGTGTCCCGGTCCTCCTGCCGCATGGACACGAAGACCAGCGCCTCGAAGTTCAGGCCCACGGCGGCCGGCTCCACCACCGCCCGGTAGCCGCCGATCGCCCCCGACCGCTCCAGCTCGCGCAGCCGCCGGTGACACGGCGAGACGCTCAGCCGCACCCGCGCGGCCAGCTCGGTCACGGTCAGCCGCCCGTCCTGCTGCAACTCGGCAAGAATCTTCCGGTCCATGTCGTCCATGAAGAAAATTCTTCCACTGAAGAGGCCCTGGCGAGGGAAATACGGAAACACCTTTGGGGCATGTGCGCCTAATCTTCCCGTCATGGACTCGGGACTCCTCCTCTCCTTCGTCGCTCTGGACCTCCTGCTGGTGTGCGTGCCGGGCGCGGACTGGGCGTACGCCATCGCGGCCGGACTGCGCGACCGGTCGGTCGCGTGGGCGGTGGGTGGTCTGGTCACCGGGTACGCGCTGCACACCCTGCTGGCGGCGGCCGGACTGGCGGTCCTGGTGGCCGGGTCGCCGGGCCTGCTCACGGTGCTGACGGTGGTGGGCGCGGTGTACCTGGTGTGGCTGGGGTGGGGGGTGCTGCGCCGGCCCGGTACTCCGGGGGCCGCCGAGGACGGCCCGGCCCGGGCCGACGGCGGCTCCCGGACCCGGGACTTCCTGCGCGGCGCCACGATCAGCGGGCTCAACCCCAAGGGCCTGCTGCTCTACCTCTCCGTGCTGCCGCAGTTCCTGGTCACCCGGGGTGCGCACCTGCCGGTGCCCGTGCAGACTGTCGTCCTGGGGCTGCTGCACATGGCGTGCTGTGCCGCCGTCTACCTGACGGTCGGCCTCGCCGCGCGTGCCGTCCTCGGCGCCCGTCCGGCCGCGGCCCGCGCGGTCACGCGCACGTCGGGCGCCGCGATGCTGGGCATCGGTGCGTTCCTGCTGGTGCAGCGGCTGGCGACGTCCTGATCCCCGGCGGGGCCCGTCAGGGGGAACAGCCGCCCGCCCGGCCGGTGTTGTGCCCGGTGACCGACACCCTTGCCCGCCGCACCCCCTGGAGGAGACCGCGATGGCCCTGACCCGCGAAGAGCGTGAGAAGTTCCTGGCCGAACCCCACATCGCCGCACTCGCGGTCGACGCGGGGACGGGCCGGGCCCCGCTGACCGTGCCGATCTGGTACCAGTACGAGCCCGGCGGCGACGTGTGGATCATGACCGGGCTCGACAGCCGCAAGAACGAACTGATCAAGGTGGCGGGACGGTTCTCCCTGATGGTCGACCGACTGGAGCCCACCATCCGGTACGTGTCGGTGGAGGGTCCGGTCGTCGAGACGGTCGCCGCCACGGAGGAGCAGCTGCGGGAGATGAGCGCCCGCTACCTCCCGGCCGAGAAGGTCGAGGGGTACGTCGCCTTCTCCTCCGCCAACCACGGCGAGCAGGTCGTCGTCCGCATGCGGCCCGAGCGCTGGGTCTCCTCCGACCTCGGTTCGGTGTAGGGCCGTACGCGCGCGGGAGCGGGGCGCGTGACAATCGGGGCATGGAAGGAACCGATCTCCACGAGTCGCTGAGGTCGCTGCGGGTGTGGGACGCGGCGGTCACCGAGCTGCCGCCCTTCGACCCGGACACCGCGCCCGGCGAGCCCCTGCCCCTGTTCGCCCGGTGGTTCGCCGACGCGGTGGCGGCCGGCCAGACCGAGCCGCACACGGTGTCGCTGGCGACGGCGGACGCGGACGGCCTGCCGGACGTGCGGGTGGTGATGCTGCACGGCGCGGACGCGGAGGGCTGGTCCTTCGCCACGCACGCCGGCAGCCGCAAGGGCCGGCACCTCGCCGCCCGCCCGTACGCGGCGCTCGTCTTCTACTGGCCGGTGCTGGGACGCCAGGTGCGCCTGCGCGGTCCGGTCGCCGTCGCTCCGGCCGAGGAGGCGCAGGCCGATCTGCACGCGCGGTCGGCCGGCGCCCTGGCCGCCGCCCTCACCGGGCGGCAGAGCGAGGAGCTGGACTCGGCGGACGAGCTGGCCCGCGCCTCGCAGGCGGCCTGGGACCGGGCCGGCCGGGAACCGGACGCCGCCGTCCCGTCCTGGACGCTGTACCGGCTGCTCCCCGACGAGGTGGAGTTCTTCCAGGGCGACGCCCGCCGCCGCCACGTCCGGCTCGCCTACCGGCGCACGGCGGACGGGGGCTGGGGCACGCGCCTGCTGTGGCCCTGAGCGGGCTCCGCGGCGGGGCACCGGCACCGGGCCGCCCGCCCCGCCGTCGCGCACCGCCCGCCACCGCCACCGGCACCGCCGCCGACGCCGCCCGCGCTCACCGCCCGCGCGGCGTCGGCGGCTCCTCGTCCGTGGCCAGCCGGGCGTGCAGGTGCGCGTCGCGGAACGTGTCGTGCCGGCCGGCCTCGAACATCGCCCCGCGCAGCGTGCCCTCGTAGGCGTACCCGCCGCGTCCGGCGATCCGGCAGGAGGCCTCGTGCTCCACCGCGTGGCCCAGTTCCAGGCGGTGCAGGCCGAGTTCGGCGAAGGCCCAGCGCGAGGCGAGGAGCAGGGCACGGGTGGCCACGCCCCGGCCGCGGGCCTCGGGCAGCACCCAGTAGCCGATCCGGGCCAGCTTCAGCGGCAGGTTGATCTCGTTCACCCCGATGTGGCCCAGCGCCGCACCGCTCTCCTCGTCCGTGATCCGGAACGACGCCGACCGGCCCTCCCGGGCGTCCCTGGCCCGTCCGCGCAGCGACTCGCGGGCACCCTCGAGGTCGGTCCACAGCGTGAGCGGGGTGTTCCAGCGCTGGAACTCCGCGTCCAGGAAGCCGCGCAGCCAGGTCTCCGCGTCGGCGTCGGAGCCGGCGTCCCAGGACCGGAGGTGCAGGCCGTGTCCGCGGGGTTCGGTGAGGGACGGGTCTACGGTGAGCATGCGTGAAGGGGCCATCGACCCATTCAATCCGACCTCCGGGCGCGCCCGGAGGGGGGCCGTGACCGTTCCGCAACCGATTCCGGTCTTGACCGAGACCCATCAACCGGAGCCTTGATTACGCTCGCGGCATGGCCGACTCCACAGCGTCCGCTGAACCGCAGCCCGCCCACCCCGCGGACCGCCCCGTCTACGTCATCGGCGCCGGTCCCGGTGGCCTCGCCGCCGCCTACGCGCTGCGGGCCCGCGGCATACGGGCCGTCGTCCTGGAACGGGACGACCGGGTCGGCGCCTCCTGGCGGCGCCACTACGACCGGCTGCGCCTGCACACCACCCGCCGCCTGTCGGCGCTGCCCGGCCTGCCGATGCCGCGCCGCTTCGGACGGTGGGTGTCCCGGGACGACGTGGTGCGGTACCTGGAGAAGTACGCCGAGCACCACAAGCTGGAGATCGTCACCGGCGTCGAGGTCTTCCGCGTCGAGCGCGCGCCCGACGGCGCCGGCTGGCTGCTGCACGCCTCCGGGGGCCGCGAACTGACCGGCGCCGCGGTCGTCGTCGCCACCGGCTACAACCACACCCCGCGCCTGCCGCAGTGGCCCGGCCGGGACACGTACACCGGCGAGTTCCGGCACGCCGCCGAGTACCGCGACGCGGCCCCCTACACCGGCCGGGACGTGCTGGTCGTCGGCATCGGCAACACCGGCGCCGAGATCGCCGTGGACCTGGTGGAGGGCGGGGCGGCCCGGGTGCGGCTGGCGGTGCGCACCCCACCGCACATCGTGCGGCGCTCGACCGCCGGGTGGCCCGCCCAGTACAACGGCGTCCTCGTGCGGCGGCTGCCGGCCCGCCTGGTCGACCGGCTGGCCCGGCCGCTGGCCAGGATCAGCACACCGGACCTGTCGGCACACGGGCTGCCGCGCCCGGACACCGGCCTCCTCACCCGGGCCGCCGAGGGCGCGATCCCGGTGCAGGACGTCGGCCTGATCGACGCGGTGCGCGGCGGCCGGGTGGAGATCGTGGCCGCCCTGGACGGCTTCGAGGACGGCAAGGCGGTCCTCGCCGACGGCACCCGTGTCGCGCCCGACGCGGTGATCGCCGCCACCGGCTACCTCCGCGGGCTGGAGGGGCTGGTCGGCCATCTCGGCGTCCTCGACGCACGGGGCAGACCGGTCGTCCACGGCCCGCGCACCCCGGCCGACGCCCCCGGCCTGTACTTCACCGGCTTCACCAACCCGATCAGCGGCATGCTCCGCGAGCTGGCCCGCGACGCGGAGCGGATCGCCAGGGCGGTCGCGCGCGGGGACGGGGTCCGGGCGTCCCGGCTGCCGGGCTGAACCCCGGCCGCGCCGGCGTCCGCGGACGCGTGAGGGGACCCGCGCCGGGGCTCACGACAGGGCGGCCACCGGTTCCGTCCGCCGGCGGATGACCAGCGCCATCAGCGCCGCCGCCGCGCACAGGGCGCCCGAGGCGACCCAGACCACGTCGTAGGAGCCGAACCGGTCGCGGGCGACGCCGCCGAGGAAGGCCACGAGGGCGGCGCCGACCTGGTGGGAGGCGAGGACCCAACCGAAGACGATCGCGCTGTCCTCGCCGTACTGCTCGCGGCACAGGGCGAGGGTGGGCGGGACGGTGGCGACCCAGTCGAGTCCGTAGAAGACGATGAAGAAGAGCATCGGCGGGTGGACGCTCGGCCCGAGCAGCAGGGGGAGGAAGAGGAGGGAGACGCCGCGCAGGGCGTAGTAGACGGCGAGCAGGCGGCGCGGTTCGAAGCGGTCGGTGAACCAGCCGGAGGCGATGGTGCCGACCACGTCGAAGACGCCGATGACGGCGAGCAGCGAGGCGGCGGTCGTCAGCGGCATGTGGTGGTCGTGCGCGGCGGGGATGAAGTGGGTCTGGATCAGGCCGTTGGTGGAGGCGCCGCAGATCGCGAAGGTGCCGGCGAGCAGCCAGAAGGGGCCGGTGCGGGCGGCGGAGAAGAGGACCCTGAGCGCGCGGCGGGCGGCACCCGGGACGGGAGCCGGCTTGGGGACGAACTCCGTGGCGCCGTAGGGCTTCTGGCCGACGTCGGCGGGGTGGTCGTGCAGGAGGAGCCAGACGAAGGGGACGACGGCGAGGGCGGCCAGGGCGACCGTGACGGCCGCGGGGCGCCACGCGTACGTCTCGACGATCCAGGACAGCAACGGCAGGAAGACCAGCTGTCCGGAGGCGGAGGCGGCGGTGAGGACGCCGGTGACCAGGCCGCGCCGTTCGGTGAACCAGCGGTTGGTGACGGTGGCCGCGAAGGCCAGAGCCATCGAGCCGGAGCCGAGACCGACCAGCAGGCCCCAGCAGAGGATGAGCTGCCAGGCCGACTCCATCCAGACCGTCGCGCCCGAGCCGAGCGCGATGACGGTCAGGGCGACGGCGACCACCCGGCGGATGCCGAAGCGGTCCATGAGCGCGGCGGCGAAGGGGGCCGTCAGACCGTAGAGCGCGAGGTTGACGGAGACGGCGGCACCGATCGTGCCGCGCGACCAGCCGAAGTCGTCCTGGAGCGGGTCGATGAGGATGCCGGGCAGCGAGCGGAAGGCGGCGGCACCGATGATCGTCACGAAGGTGACGGCGGCGACCCACCAGGCGCGGTGGACCCGGGCACGACGGCGCGGTCGGGCGGGCTCCGGCTGGTGTGCGGCCGCCGCTGCGGCGGCGTCGGTTGTCTGGGTCACGTCATAGAGCTTCCGATGTGCCGCCCATCCGATCGAGTGGCCCGGAGGACATGGTTCGCTAGGATCGGGCCATGACGTCCGACCGCATGTCCGGCCCGTCCACCTCGTCCACCCCGAGCGGTCCGAGCGGTCCGAGCGGTCCGGGTGGCGCGGGTGGCGCGGGTGGCGCGCTCCGGCCGCACCGCGTCGTCGTGCTCGCCCTCGACGGCCTCCTCCCCTTCGAACTCGGCATCCCGCAGCGGATCTTCGGGCTCGCCCGGGACGAGCGGCGGCGCCCGTTGTACGAGGTGGTCACCTGCTCGGTCCGCCCGCCGGGGCCGGTCGCCACCGACGCGGACTTCGCCATCATGGTCGGCAACGGCCCGGAGGCCCTGGCGACCGCCGACACGGTCGTCGTCCCCGCCTCCTACGAGCTGGGGCCGGTGCACGAACAGGGCGTACTGACCGAGGAGCTGGCCGCCGCACTGGCCCACGTCCGGCCCGGCACCCGGCTCGTCGCGATCTGCACGGGCGGTTACGTCCTCGCCGCCGCCGGTCATCTCGACGGCCGTCCGGCGACCACGCACTGGGCCTCCGCCGAGCACTTCCAGCGGCTGTTTCCGAAGGTGCGGGTGGACCCGGACGTGCTGTTCGTCGACGACGGCGACGTGCTCACCTCGGCCGGGGTCGCGGCCGGCATCGACCTGTGCGTGCACATCGTGCGCCGGGACCACGGCACCGCCGTCGCCAACGAGGTGGCCCGGCGCACCGTCGTGCCGCCCCACCGCGACGGCGGGCAGGCGCAGTACGTCGCGCGGCCGGTGCCCGATCCGCAGCAGTCCTCCACGACCAACGCCCGCGCCTGGGCGCTCGGCCGCCTCCAGGAGCCGATCCGGCTGAGGGACATGGCGGCGCAGGAGTCCATGTCCGTACGGACCTTCACGCGCCGGTTCCGCGAGGAGGCCGGCGTCAGTCCCGGTCAGTGGCTCACCCAGCAGCGGGTCGAACGGGCCCGGCAGCTGCTGGAGTCCACCGCCCTCTCCGTCGACCAGGTGGCCCGCGACGCGGGATTCGGCACGGCCCAGTCGATGCGGCAGCATCTCCAGGCGGCGCTCGGCGTCACGCCGACCGCCTACCGGCGGACCTTCCGGGCGGAGTTGTCCACAGCCTGTGGAGAATGAGCGGCTGCACGGCACCGTCTCCGGACTCGTCGGCCGGCGGCGCGGCGCTGTCCGCCCCGAGCATGGCACCGCGCGCCGCCACCCGACTCCGGCGCTCCCGGCTCCCCCCGCCCCCGGGGGACACCGCCGCCGAATCACGACCCACACTCGTCGAGGGCTCCGTCACCGAGCCCTCGTCGTCCCCTCGCGGCGAATCGCTGCCTCCCAGCGTGAGGAGGCGGTCACGATCCGTCAACCGGCGCAGGGGGGTTCCTCGTCCAGGCCCTGTTCGCAGGGGACGCGCACGGAAGCACGGCCCGGCGCACCCGCCGCACCGCTCCGGTGCGGAGCTTGGGCCCCGTGCACCCGGCGCCTCACGCGCCGCCCGCCGTCACACCACTTCGTACGCGAACCCCTCGTACGTCACCAGGCCGGCACCGCCCGCACAGGCCGGCGTGGTCTCCTCACGCCCGGCGCAGCGGTCCAGTTCGCACCAGATGCGCTTGCCGGCGCCCTCCCGGCTCCAGCCCCAGCGGTCGGCGAGGCCGTCGACGAGGGCGAGCCCCCGGCCGCCCGTCGCCTCGCCGTCCAGGCAGCGGGGCACCGGGGCCCGGTCGCTGGCGTCGTCCACCTCCAGGCGGACGGTCGCCTCCTTCGTCTCCTCGGTCACCGCCCCCGGCAGCAGCAGCCGCAGCACGGCCGAACGGCCGGTGTGGACCACGGCGTTGGTGACGAGTTCGGAGACGAGCAGGACCAGCGTCTCCGCGAGTGGTTCGTCGGCCTGTATCCCGGCCCCGGCGAGCCGTGAGCGCGCCCACCGTCTGGCACGCCCCACTTCCGAGGGGTCGGGCCTGACCTCCAGCTGCACTTGAAGCTCTTGCACCGCTCACACCATCCGAACCGGCGGACACAAAGGCTCGCGCCTCATGAGGGCCACGATCGTGGCCATTTTCTGCATGGCCAGAACAACGGCCGGGCCAGGAATCACGGACCGTGAATCCCCTGCGGGACAGCATGGTTGACGTACAGTCACGCCAACAAGCGCTTCGGGCATATTCCAGCGCGAAGGAGTACGCGTGCGGCATACTGTGCGACGCCCGTCACGGGAAGTCGAACAGGCGGGGGCAGACGGCCGATCCGCCCTGCGGGGCAAGGCGGACACCGCCGCCTCCGGAGCCGCCCCGGGGGCAACTCCGGCACCGCTGGCGCTCGGGACCACTCGCATCCCACACAAGGTACCGGAGTGTGGCGCCGACTCCGGGCCGTGACGGGTCACCCGGTGGACACGACCCGGTATCGACGCTCAGTGACGTGATCGCGCCACGATCCGCGACATCCGGGCGCCCCCCGGCGGGCGCTACTCGGGCACGGTGAAGTAACGGGCGAAGGCCGGGACGATCTCCGCCTCGCCCACCTTGCCGTCGTCGTCCGCGTCCAGCGCGGCGGCGACCGACCGGGCGCTGTCCCCGGGCACGCCGAGCGCCGTGAGCACGCGCGCGGCGTCCTCGACGGTGGCGGCTCCGTCACCGTCGGTGTCGGCGACGTCCAGCGCCGCGTGCAGGAAGGGGCGGGCGATCTCGGCGAAGCGGTCCGGGTTGTCCCGCAGCCGCTTGACCGCCGCCGTGACGAACTCCTCACGGGTGATGCGCTGGTCGCCGTCCCGGTCGGCGATGCCCGCCATGCCCTGCCAGAGCGCCTCCGCGCCGCCGTACAGGGCCTGCCCCTTCTCGGACCGGGCCGCGGTGCCGAACTCGGCGAGCAGCGCCTTGGCCGCCGAGTTGAAGTCCGCGCGGTCGATGTAGCCGTTGCCGTCCTGGTCGAAGGTGGCGAACCGCGCGGCGATCCTGCGCTCGTACTCGCTGTTGACCATTGTTCTCTCCGGCCGCCTCACGTCGGTGGTGGTCTGCGTCTCGCTCGGAGCGTACGACGCCTGGCGCGGGTGCGGGCGGGTTCCGCGGGTCTGCGCGCCGGGCGGACGGGGTTCCGGGCGGGTGGTCGGGGCGGGTGGGTGACTGAAGGCGGATGGGTGGCAGGGGGCGGGCGGACGTGGGAGGACAGGGGGCGTGGGGGCGGCTACGCGGAGAGCGGGCGTGGTTCGTCGCCGGTCGCCGAGGCCAGGTCCGGGTGCACGTCGAAGAGCCGACGGACGCCGAGCGCGCCGAGGACGCGGTTGACGTGGGAACCGTCCACGGCGCCCTGGGCGGGCAGTATCAGGCGCAGCCGGCCCTGGCAGGAGCGGATGAGCCGCCGGGAGGCGATGAGCACGCCCACCCCGCTGGAGTCGCAGAAGAGGACCTCGGAGAGATCCAGGACGAGACTGTGCCGTCCCTCGGCCACCTCGTCGTGCACACGCTGCCGCAGCACCGGTGACGTCACCAGGTCCAGTTCGCCCGACACCTGGAGCACGGCCCACTCGCCCTGCTCACCGCCGGTCACATTGAGCGTCACCACCATGCCCTTCATTCGCCGGTCAACGGACGTCCGGAATCACCCGAATCTCACCACATGCTCCTGAAACGGAAGCCGTGCTTACGCTTCTTGGGCGCGCACCTGCCCAGCGGCCGTTCCCGCAAACGCCCCGCAGAAAACGGGAGTCGATCGGAAACGGCTTGTTCCAGACGGTTTCGATCCTGTTCGATCGCATCCGGTCGCACGATAGAGGGTAGGGGAGGCACTTATCACCTGCGGGCGGCCGGGGGCGCGCATTGGCACAAAGGGGCGTGCGGCGTCGGACGTGCCGACTACATTCGGAGAGACGCCGGCCGCAGGCTGGAGACCGGAACGGGCACGAGGGCGAGCAGGCGACGGACCGGGGGTGAGGAGGCCGTATGGCGAAGAGGGACGCACCGCTGCGCTGGGACCGCAAGATGCAGCAGCGCCTCGCGCGCGGGGAGGCCGCCGCCCTGGGAGAGCTCTACGACCGGTTCGCCTCGCTCGTGCACGGTCTCGCGCACCGGGTGCTCGGGGACGAGCGGGCCGCCGACCGCATCACCCGCGACGTCTTCGCGCACGTCTGGGAGCACCCGGACGCCTGGGACCCCCGGCAGGGCCCGCTGCGCACCTGGGTCGCCACGCTGACCCACCGCCTGGCCGTGCAGCGGCTGCGGGCCACCGAGACGGCCGCCCTCGCCCGCAGCGGCACCGGAACCGCCGAGGAGCTGGAGAGCAGGGTGCGCCACGCCTCGGTCGCCGCCCGCGCCGACTACATCGTCCAGTCCATGCCCGCCCCGCTGCGCGCCGCCCTGGAGCTGGCCTACTTCCAGCGCCGCGACTACCGCCAGACCGCGGCCGACCTCGGCGTCACGGAGGACGAGGCCCGCCGCCGCCTCCGCCTCGGCCTCCAGCTCCTCTCCACCGCCCGGGACGCCGCCTCCTCCCAGGCACCGGGAGCGCCACCGGGATACGGGGGCGCGGCATGACCGACTCCGCCGACGCCCACGAGAGCGCCCGCGCCGAGCACGAGAACACCGGCCAGCCGCACCCCGACGGCACCCCCGCCGACCGGCACGGGCCCGACGCGGGCGGTCCCTCGGGCGATCCGGGGGGCCGGGGAGGCCTTGGGGGCCCAGGAGGACCGAGAGACCTCGGAGATCCGCGAGACGGGCGGGCGCTGCCCGGCGCGGTGCCGGGCGGGCCGCCCGCGCTGGAGCACCAGGTGCTGACCTCCCTTCTCGGCGCGTGGGCGCTGGCGGCCTGTTCGGCGGAGGAGGCGGCGGCCGTCGAGGAGCACCTCGGCGCGTGCGACCCCTGTGCCGACGAGGCGCTGCGGCTGCGCGAGGCCGTCGGGCTGCTCCAGCGGCCGGAGAGCCTCGACCTGGACCCCGCCCTGCGCACCCGCGTCCTGGAGGGCTGCCTGGAACGGCGCCCGCCGCGCATCCCGGTGCCCGCGTGGGCGACGCCCTACGACGCCGAGACGGCACGGCTGGACGCGCTGCTCCAGGACATCGGCGACGCCGAGTGGCACGCGCCGGTCCGGCTGCGCTGGTACGAGGCCGACGGCGCCGCGAGCCGCCGTACCACCGTCGCCGGGGTCATCGCGCACCTGCTGACGGTCGACGGGCTGGTCGCGGTCGCCCTGGGCCTCGCCGACCCGCTGGGCGACATCGCCGTGCCGTCCGGCGCCCCGGCCGGCCGCACCGAGGCGTACTGGCGGGCGTCGCACTACCCGCCCACCCGCGCGGTGCGGGCGCCCTGGCGCGAGCAGAGCCACGGCATCGTACGGACCGTGTCGTTCACCGGCGAGGCGGGCCGGATGCCGGTGTCCTACGGCGACTTCGAGCTGCCGCTGCACGACGCCATGCTGGACCGTGCCTTCGAGTGCTGGGTGCACGCGGAGGACATCGCCGAGGCGGTGGACTATCCGTACCAGCCGCCCTCCGCGCGGCATCTGCACCGCATGATCGACCTGGCGGCCAGGATGCTGCCGGACGTCCTCGCGGCCCGTCGCCGCGCCGGGCTGGCCTCGCCCGCCGCCCGTCCGCGGCTGGTGGCCGCGGGTGAGCCGGGGCGCAGCCTGCGCCTGGAGATCGAGGGCTCGGGCGGCGGGGAGTGGCTCATCCCGCTCGACTCCCCGGGCGCGCTGGGCTCCGCCGACCACGAGGTGGCCCATGTGGCGCTGGACGGCGTGGAGTTCTGCCGGCTGGCCGCGGGCCACGTGCCACCGGCGGACGCCGCGGCGGGGCAGCTGGGAGACCGTGAGGCGATCAGGGACGTGCTGTTCGCCGCGGCGAGCCTGAGCAGGATGTAGGGGCGGGTCGCCCATCCGTCGGCGGCCGTCGTGGCGGCCCGGCGGCCGTGGTGGCGGCCCGGCGGCGGTCGCTCGCGGCCGCCGTGACGGACGAAACCCCCGAGCCGCTAGGCGAAGACGACCGTGCGACGCCCGTTGAGGAGGATCCGCCGCTCCGCGTGCCACTTCACGGCCCGCGCCAGCGCCTGGCACTCCACGTCCCGCCCGACGGCGACCAGCTGGTCCGGCGTGACGTCGTGCCCGACCCGCTCGACCTCCTGCTCGATGATCGGTCCCTCGTCGAGGTCGGCCGTCACATAGTGCGCCGTCGCCCCGATCAGCTTCACACCCCGGGCGTGCGCCTGGTGGTACGGCTTGGCACCCTTGAAGCTCGGCAGGAAGGAGTGGTGGATGTTGATGATCCGGCCGCTGAGCTGCTTGCAGAGGTCGTCGGAGAGGACCTGCATGTAGCGGGCCAGCACGACGAGTTCGACGTTCTCCTCGCGCACGATCTCCAGGACGCGCGCCTCCGCCTCCGCCTTGGTGTCCCGCGTCACGGGGATGTGGTGGAAGGGGATGTCATAGGAGCCCACGAGCTCGGCGAAGTCGGTGTGATTGGACACCACCGCGGCGATCTCGACCGGCAGCGCGCCGATCCGGGCCCGGAACAGCAGGTCGTTCAGGCAGTGCCCGAACTTGCTGACCATGAGCACGACGCGCATCTTCTCGTCGGCCCGGTTGATCTGCCAGTCCATGTGGAAGGCGTCGCCGATCGCCGTGAAGCTGGCGCGCAGCTTGTCCACGGTCACCGGCGCCTCGGCCGAGAAGTGGACGCGCATGAAGAACAGACCCGTGTCGTGGTCGCCGAACTGCTGGCTGTCCTCGATGTTGCAGCCGGTCATGAACAGGTAGCTCGACACGGCGTGCACGATGCCCTGCTTGTCCGGACAGGACAGGGTGAGGACGTACTGGTCGGCCGGGGCGACGGCCGGCGGGACGGCGGCGGGGGACGGCTCATTCATGCAGGACAGGGTCCCATATCCGGGCCCGGGGGCCGAGTGCGTCCCGCCAGACGGACCCGGTCGCCCGCCCGGACCGGCCCGGCCGCCCGCTCAGGCGGACCGGGTCAGGACGCGCAGAAGCTCCAGCGTGCGCGGTGCCGCCTCCGGGTCCTCGCCGTCACTGGTGGCCAAGCGCACGTGCGCGTCGCGCGCCGCCCGGACCGCCTCCGGCCAGTCGGGGTGGTCGAGGTACGCGGTCACCGGCGCGTCCGGCCCCACCTGGTGCATGATCCGCAGCACCCGCAGCACGGCGGTGTCGACGAGCGCCGCCTCCTGGGAGTCCCGGAAGACCGTGCCCACGTACTTCTCGGCGGACCAGTGGTCCAGCCAGGTGTCCTCCACCAGCCGGTACACCGCGTCCGTGACGTCGCCGTAGCCGTCCACACCGGCGAGCCAGACGTCCCGCTGGAAGGCGGGGGCGGAGAGCATGTGCAGCGCGGAGCGCACCTGGCTGCGCCAGCGCCACCACGGCATGTCGTTGAGTGGCATGCCGCCCATGGTGGAGGAGCGACGGCCGCGACGGGAAGAGTTCTCCGAACCTTGCACGGTCATCGATCGTACGTTCCCCCTCGTCCGCGACTCACCGGCCCCCGCAATTCACCCCGGTGTCACCATGCGTTGACCGCAGGTCACTTCCAGGTTAGCCGTGTGACGGAATCGTGCGGGTGCATGACCGGCAGGCGACCCACCCGCAGCACCGTTCTCCGCGGCCTCCGCGGCCGCTCCCGGGCATCCCGCACCGGCGTCCTGTCCGCGGGCGCCCTGGTGGCGTGCGTGTCGCTCACCGCCGGCTGCGGGGTCGTCCCCGGTACCACGGGGGGTTCCGGGGGCGACGACCCGATCACCGTCATGACCTGGGCGCCACAGGACACGGGGGCGACCAACAAGCCCGGCATGCCCGCCTTCGCCCAGGCCTACGCCCGCTCCGTCAACGCCCAGGGCGGGCTCGGCGGACGCGAGCTCAACGTCCTGACCTGCAACGACCACAACGACGGCGTGACCGCCGCGAAGTGCGCCCGCCTGGCGGTCAAGGAGAACGTGGTCGCGGTCGTCGGCTCCTACAGTCAGCACGCCGACTCCTTCCTCCCCGTGCTGGAGGGCGCCGGCATCCCCTACATCGGCGGCTACGGCATCACCAACACGGAGTTCACCAGCCCTCTGTCCTACCCGGTCAACGGGGGCCAGCCCGCGCTGCTGGCCGGCCTCGGCAGCGCCCTCGCCGACTCCTGCGGGCCGGTCACCCTGGTCCGGCCCGACACCATCGCGGGCGACGAGCTGCCCGTGCTGCTCGACTCCGGACTCACCTCGGGCGGGCACGAGCGCGCCCACGACCAGCGGGCGGCGGAGGACGCCACCGAGTACGGCGGCCAGTCCGAGCAGGCACTGCGGCGGGCGACCGCCGGCCCAGGGGACCAGGGGTGCGTCGTGCCCGTCCTCGGGGACCGCACGGGCACCTTCATGGACTCCTTCCGCCGGGCCCGCGAGGACCACCCCGAGGTGCGGACCGCGACCGTGCTCGGCAGCGTCGACCAGACCACGATCAACGCGAGCGGCGGAGAGTCCGGGCCCTACGAGGGGGCGTACGTCACCGGCTGGTACCCCTCGGTGAGCGACCCGGGCTGGGCCGGGATGAAGAAGGTGATCAAGGAGCAGGCGTTCGGCGACAACAACGTCGACGCGGCGGACGCCGGGGTGCAGACCACGTGGATCGCGTACACCGTCCTCAAGGAGGTCGTCGAGTCCCTGGGGGACGGCGAGGTCAGCGCCGACACCGTCCGGCGGGCCCTGGACGGCGGGCTGGAGGTCGGCACGGGCGGGCTCACGCCGCCGCTCCGGTGGACCTTCGCGGACAAGCTCGCCTCGGTCGGCTTCCCGCGCCTGGTCAACACCGAGGTGTCGCTGCAGGTCGTACGCCGGGGCCACCTCGTCTCGGCCCGCCAGAAAACCCTGGACACCACCCGCACCCTGCAGAACGCCGACGTGGCCTGAGCGAACCCCCGGCCCGGGCCCACCGGGCCCAGCGCCGGGGAGGGCCGGCCGGCCCGCGGCCGCGGGCCGTGGCCGTGGCCGTGGCCGTCACAGCTGGGTCGGCTGGCGTTCCGTCAGGCCGTACTTCTTCGCGATGTCGTTCCAGAGCTTGGCGGCCTTGGTCTTCTCCTTGCTCGCCGTACCGCTCTCCCGGTTGCCGGCCTGCGGGCTGGTGCGGGGCTTGCCCTTCTTGCAGCCGTTCTTGCCGGCCGTCTGGTCGGCCCAGGCCGCGTAGTGGTTGTCGGCCGACGCCGAGGCCTGCCACGCCTTGGTGAGGGCGGTGGTCAGCTCGGTGTGCCGGGGCAGCTTGTCCACGGAGAGCTGGGAGAGGCTGGTGACCAGCCCGGTGCGCTGCTTGGCGGCCTCGCGCAGGTCCTTGGCCGCCTGGGGCAGGTTGTCGCAGGTCTTCACGTCGCCCACGGCGTTGATCACCGTGGACCGGCTGTTGCCGCTGTGGGCCAGCAGCTTGTCCAGCTCCACGGCCTGCTGCCGGACCGGGTCGACGGACGGCGACGCGGAGGCCGACGCGGACGCGGACGCGGAGGCCGGGGCCGTGGCGGACACGGTCTGGTTGCCGCCGGTGTCCTCCTCGCCGCCCCCGCCCGCCATCATCGCGCCGGCACCGACACCGACGACGGCGATGCCGACCCCCACGGCGGCCAGGAGCGGCAGCCGCGAGCCGGTCCGCCCGCCGCGGCCGCCCCGGCCGGCGCCGTCCTCGTTCCCGCGCCGTCTGCCGCCACCACCGCCGGGCCCCTGCGGGGCGTGTCCGGTCCGGTCACCGGGGCGCGGGGGCTGCGGCTCGTCGAAGCGGGGCAGCTGCTGGGTGGCCGAGGCCGGGCTGTCCGCGCCGGGCCCGCTGCGGAAGAGGTTGTCGAACTCGGCGGGCGGCTGCCGGCCCTCCTCACCCCCGGGCGCCCCGTAGGGGGCGGGTGCGGGACCGCCGGGCACGGGTGCGATGTACTGCGTGGCGTCGGGGTGCGGGGCGGGCGCGGCGGGGGCGGGCAGGTGCCCGGCCGCGTCCTGCGCCGGGTAGTGCGGTGCCCGGCCGAGGAACTGCGTCGACTCGGCGGCCGTCTGGCCGTGCTCCTGCGCGTGCCGGCCGTGGCTGCCGGGCTGCCCGGCGTGTGTCGGCGCGGGTCTCTCCGGAGGCAGCGCCCCCGCCCCCACGGGGGGTATGTACTGCGTCGCGCCCTCGTCCGCGGGTATCCCGACCGGCGGCAGGAACTGGGTGAGGCCCTCGTCGGCCGGCGGCAGGGGTGCGGACTGCCGCGGCGCCTGCGCGTGGTGCCCGGCCGCCTGTCCCTGCTGCGGATACGAGGACTGCGCGCCGTAGGCCTGGTCGCCGTACGTCCCCGGGTGCGGACCACTCACCGGTCCGCCGTAGCCCGGAGCCCGGCCGCCGTCGGGCACGCCGTACGCCCCCGGGTTCTGGCCACCGGCATGGTCGCCGTACGCCCCCGGGTTCTGGCCACCCGCCTGGTCGCCATAGGCCCCCTGGCGGCCACCCGCCTGGTCGCCATAGGCCCCCTGGCGGCCACCCGCCTGGTCGCCATAGGCCCCCTGGCTCTCCATAGGCCCCCTGGCGGCCACCCGCCTGGTCGCCATAGGCCCCCTGGCTCTGGCCACCCGCCTGGTCGCCATAGGCCCCCTGGCTCTGGCCACCCGCCTGGCCGCCGTACGCCCCCTGGCTCTGGCCACCCGCCTGGTCGCCGTACGCCGGAGCCCGGCCGTCGTCGGGCACGCCGTAGGCCGGGGCCTGGGCGCCCTCCGGGGGGAGCGGGCCGGGGCCCGCCTGGGGCGGCAGGGCGCCGGGCGACCGGTCCGGGCCGCCCTGCGCGGGCCAGCTGTGCGGGGCGGGCGGCTGGGCGGCCTCCGGCGGGCCGGAGCCCCAGGGCTGGGCTCCGGGCGGCGTCGGCCAGCCCTGGTCCGCAGCCGGGCCCTGCTGCTGCTCGGGGCCCCACGGCCGGTCCCAGGCCTGACCGCCGGGCGGCGCCGAGGGGGGCACGGGCCGGCCGGCCGGCCCGGCACCCGTACCCGCCAGGCCCGGCAGCAGCGGCTCGCCACCGTCCGAGGGCAGCACGATGCCTTCGCGCGCGGGCCGCGCCGAGGGCTCCTCGCCCTGTCCACTCTGCGTCACCGGGACTCCTACGAATGGGGGACCTTCGGAATCGTCGGCTCACGCTACCGGGTCCCCGGAGCCCACTGCCACGCCGCATGGGGCGTGGACTCCTTCCCTGTGACAGCAGTAACAAAACCGGGCCGCGGCACGCTGTTCATGGCACCTCGTGCCCACCATGCCGCCGTTTCCCGTGAGTTCACGCGCTCGCGGCCCTCGCGTTCACGCCGCCGCCTGGAGGTCGAGCCGCGCCCCGAACTCCCTCACCACCGCCTCCTCCCGATACGGTTCCAGCCGTGCCTGGAAGTCGTCCAGGTACTCGGCGCCCCGGTTCGAACGCAGCGTCTCCAGGAGTTCCACCGCCTTCGTCGCGGTGGTGCAGGCCTGTTCGATCTCCCGCTGCTGCACCTGCGCCGTGGCCAGCAGCACGAACCCGATGGCCCGCCTGCGCGCCCGTGACTCGGGGTGCCCGTCCAGGGACTCCCGGGCGTACCGCGCCGCGGCGTCGGCCTGCCCGAGGTCCCGGTGGCAGTGCGCCAACTCGTCGGCGAGGTAGGCCTCGTCGAAGTGCGCGATCCACACGGGGTCGTCCCCGGAGGCCGTGTCGGCCGCCTCCATCGCGGCGACCGCCCGCCCGGCCGCCGTGTGGGCCGCCCGCACGTCGCCGAGGAGCGCGTGACCGCGGGCCTCGGCGGCGTGGAACATCGCCTCCGCACGCGGCGTCACCCGCCCCCGCGCGCCCTCCTGCGCCGCGCGCGCCAACTGGGCGATCTCCCGCGGGTTGCCGAGCTGTGCGGCCAGGTGACTCATGGACGCGGCGAGGACGTACCCGCCGTACCCTCGGTCGCCCGCCGCCTGCGCGAGCCGCAGCGACTGGATGTAGTACCGCTGGGCGAGCCCAGGTTGGCCGGTGTCGACAGCCATGTACCCGGCGAGTTCGGTCAGCCGGGCCACCGTGGCGAACAACTCCCGCCCCACCGCCTCCCGGTAGGAGCCGGCGAGCAGCCCGGAGACGACGCTGTTCAGGTAGTGCACGACGACCGGGCGCACGTGCCCGCTGCCGAACTGGTGGTCCAGGTCCACCAGTGCCTGGGTCATCGCCCGCACCGCCGCCACGTCGGAGGGCCCCACCCGCGGCCCGGCCGAGCGCGACACCTGGGAGTCGGGGGCGGAGATCAGCCAGTCCCGGCTCGGTTCGACGAGCGCGGAGGCGGCCACGGAGGAGCCGGACAGGAAGTCCCGGCGTCCGACGTCGCTGCGCCACAGCTCGCAGACCTGCTCGATGGCGCCCAGCACCGTCGGCGAGAACTGGAGGCCGACGCCCGAGGCGAGGTTCTTGCCGTTGGCCATGCCGATCTCGTCGATCGTGACCGTGCGGCCCAGCTTGCGGCCGAGCGCCTCGGCGATGATCGCCGGTGCCCGACCGCGCGGTTGCTGTCCGCGCAGCCAGCGGGCCACGGAGGTCTTGTCGTACCGCAGGTCGAGTCCGTGCTCGACCCCGCACACGTTGACCCGGCGGGCGAGGCCCGCGTTCGAGCAGCCCGCTTCCTGAATGAGCGCCTGCAGTCGTTCGTTCGGCTGCCGCGCGACGAGAGGCCTTGCGGCCATGGCGTAACCCCCATGCGGTCTCTTGCGGTGTCATGCGGTATCGGTGCTGTCCCGGCGGACGAATGGATCCGGCCGTGAAGATCAATGCCCCGTCGATGTGCCGACAATGCGAGACTTGCGAAGCTTGCGAGGATTGCCGGGGCAACGGCCGCCGCCGGCCCCAGACGTGGCTACCCCGCTCCCACGGCGAATCCTCCCGCGCGCCCCCGTACATGCATCCATGCGCCCCAGGTGCGGAATCGGTGCTCCTCCCCCGCGCAAACGGGAGACGGGCGGGCCCCCGTAACCCGCGGTGGGCGCGGGAGTTGAGCTCCACGTGGAAGAGACCATCCCGGGCACCGATACCGCACAGATCCCCCAGCAGCGCGGTGCATCGCTGCTGGAGACCGCCGTACGCTACGCCGAGGAGCGCCACTGGGACGTGTTCCCCGGCACCTGGCTCGAAGCCGCCGACGGGGTGCAGCGCTGCTCCTGCGGGGACCCGGTGTGCGCCGCCCCCGGCGCACACCCGGCGCGCGAGGACTGGGCGACCCAGGCGACGGGCAGCGCCACCGTCGCCCGGCGGATGTGGCAGAAGCAGCCGACGGCGTCGATCCTGCTGCCCACGGGGCGGACGTTCGACGCGATCGACGTGCCCGAGACCGCGGGATTCCTGGCCCTCGCCCGGATGGAGCGGATGGAGCTGACGCTCGGTCCGGTGACGCTGACGCCGGACCGGCGGATGCGGTTCTTCGTGCTCCCGGGGGCCGCGGTGAAGGTGCCGGACCTCGTGCGGCGGCTGGGATGGTCGCCGTCGTCCCTCGATCTGACCGCGCTGGGCGAGGGGACGTTCGTGGCCGCGCCGCCCACGCGGTACGGGACACGGGGGGCCGTCCAGTGGGCGTGCCGGCCCACCCCGGCGAACCGGTGGCTGCCGGACGTGGAGGAGCTGATCTCGCCGCTGGCGTACGCCTGCGGCCGGGATCGTTAGGAGAGCGGGCACGACGTGTGGCGCGATCCGGCCGAGGTGAAGGCCCGGATCGGGGTGCTGCCCGAGGGGCGGCGGCTGTTCGAGCGGCTGTCGGGACGGGAACCGCCGGGCTGCACCGGCCGGTTGCGCGGCCTGCCCGGCACCGAGGTGGGGGTGACCCGGCCCTCCCCCGCGGGCGGCCCGGTCAGGGCTCCATGAGCGTGTCCAGGAACGGTTCGATGGCCGCCCGCCAGGCCTCCGGCTGGTCGTAGTGGACGAGGTGGCCGGCGTCGGCGACCTCCGCGTACTGGCCGCGCGGGAGCACGCGGACCATCTCCTGCGCCTCCGCGCGGCCCAGTTCGCCGTCGAGGCCGCGGACGACCAGGGTCGGGCAGCGCACCTGGGCCAGTTCCTCCCAGTGGGCGTCGTAGACCCAGGTCTCGCGGGACCTGAGCATCTGCTCCGGCTCGAAGACGGGCCGCCAGCCGTCCGGTGACTCGGCCATCACCTCGACGTAGAACTCGCCCCGGGCCGGGTTGGGCCGCTCCACCCACGGGTCGTCCTCGCCGAACCACTTGCGCACGTCCGCGAGCGTGGCGAAGGGGACCGGCCAGGCGCGGAACCACTCGGTCCAGGTGTGCTGCGAGGCGGCGCCGAGCGCGGACGCCCGCATGTCGCAGATGATCAGCCCGCGGACCAGGTCGGGGCGTTTCGCTGCGAGCTGCCAGGCGGTCAGCGCGCCCATGGCGTGGCCGATCAGGACGGCCGGGCCGAGGCCGAGCTGCTCCAGGGCGGCCTCGACGTCCTCGACGTAGGCCTCCCGGGTGTAGGCGCCGTGCGGGGGCTTGTCGCTGCGACCGTGGCCGCGCTGGTCGAGCGCGACGGCCCGGTGCCGGGCGGAGAGCCAGCGGGCGGTGGGGGCCCAGTGCGAGGCGCGGCCCATCAGACCGTGGAGCAACAGCACGCCCGGCGGGCCTGCGGCCCCGTGGGCGGCGGGGCGGGAGGGAGGCGAGACGCCGGCGGCCTCGGCGGTCACGGGGAGCGTGTGCGCCGGGGCACCTCCGCCCGGGTCCGCGCCACCGGAGACCCCGCCGTGGAGGGCCCCGCCGGGGGCCGTCCCACCGAGGGCCGTGTCGTGCGGCCCGCCGGTCTTGGGAGGGTCGCCGAACTCCCAGGCCGCGAGGCGTACGCCGCCCGCGCCGGTCACGTCGATGCGCCGCGCCATAGCTCCTGGCACCCCCCAAGCTCCGCTCGGACCGCCCGCCCCTGCCGGGCCGGCCGGTCCTGTGAACCGTGTCCTGCCTGCCGTGCCTGTCCTGCTCGCCGGGGCCGCCGTCGCGCCCACGGCCGTCCGACGTCCGCAGAGTATCGAATACCCATTCGAAGAAGCCGCCTCGGTGAGCAACACCCCTCGTTCGAGTGACACCCCTCAGGGATTGATCGCCGCCGCCCAGGGGAGATCTTCAACGGGAGGCGGACCGCTCGGGGAAAACGGTCCGAGGGGATTGACCCTGAGAGCTCGGGGCTCCGGGTCAGCACAGGGGAGGACAGGCCCCGGCGCCACACGGCGCCGGGGCCCTCTCCGTCTCTCCGTCACAGCCTCCCCCTTCCCGACCGGGCGACATCGCTGTCGGGCCACGGCCAAGAGCCCCTCACGTCATATGCCTCGCGCCCCAGCCTTGCACGCGACGCGGCCGGGCGCTGCGATTCGGCTCACCGGCCCATGGAATCGACGGGATCGTGTCCCTGGCCGGAACGCCGGTACGGCCCGCGGGAGGCGGGACCCGACCGGCCGGCCGCCTTCAGCGCTTGGCGACGAACACGTGGGAGGCGACCTCCGACTCCAGCTCCGCCGCCTCGCCGCCGCTGCCCACCAGCACACCGCCCGCCGACTCCGTCACGCTCACCACGGAGCCGGGCTGCACACCCGCGCGGCGCAACGTGTACATCAGCTGCGCGTCCGTCTGGATCGGCTCCCCGATCCGGCGCACGACGACCGTCTTGCCCTCCACGCCCGGGTCCAGGTCGGCGAGCGAGACCATGCCCTCGTCCAGGAACGGGTCCGCGCCGTCCGCCTCGCCCAGCTCCTCCAGGCCCGGGATCGGGTTCCCGTACGGCGACTCGGTCGGGTGGCGCAGCAGCTCCAGCACGCGGCGCTCCACTGCCTCGCTCATCACGTGCTCCCAGCGGCAGGCCTCGGCGTGCACCTGCTCCCACTCCAGGCCGATCACGTCGACCAGCAGGCACTCCGCGAGCCGGTGCTTGCGCATCACGCGGGTGGCCAGCCGACGGCCCTCGTCGGTCAGCTCCAGGTGCCGGTCGGCCGCCACGGAGACCAGACCGTCGCGCTCCATCCGCGCCACCGTCTGGCTGACCGTCGGACCGCTCTGGTCGAGCCGCTCGGCGATCCGGGCGCGCATCGGGACCACACCTTCCTCCTCCAGCTCCAGGATGGTGCGGAGATACATCTCCGTGGTGTCGATCAGTCCGGACATTCGTGCCCCTTGATGAGATTGCCGGAGGCTACGGCCCACCGGCGCGTGCGCTGGCCCTGGATTCAATTCTGACGCATACCACCGACAACCGTGCCTCACCGCGGAAAGCCGTCTCCGAGCGGCCCGGCGGCGCGGCCTCGACACCGTATTGACACCGCACTGGTCCAGACCGCACGGTGATCCGCGACACAGCCACACCGAAGGGGTCCCGCATGAGTGACCGCAAGCCGGCCGGCCAGTTCATCGACGCCGCGATCGACCTCCTGCGGCGGGTCCGCGACGAGGAGGCCGACGCCATCGAGGCGGCCGGCACGCTGCTCGCCGACACCGTGCAGAACGGCGGCCGGCTCTTCGCCTTCGGCGCCGGTCACTCCTCGCTCGCCGCCCAGGACGCCGTCTACCGCGCCGGCGGGCTCGCCCTGATGAACCTGCTCGCCGTGCCCGGCGTCGTCGGCGTGGACGTCATGCCCGCAACGCTCGGCTCCGCCCTGGAACGCGTCGGCGGCCTCGCCGGCGTGGTGCTGGGCTCCTCGCCCCTGCGCGAGGGCGACGCCCTGGTCGTCGTCTCCCTCTCCGGGCGCAACGCCCTGCCCGTCGAGATGGCCCTGAACGCCCGCGCCATGGGGGTGCGGGTCATCGGCGTGACCTCGGTGGCCTACGCCACCGAGACGACGTCGCGGCACTCCTCCGGCACCTTCCTCAAGGACCACTGCGACATCGTGCTGGACTCCAAGATCGCGGTTGGCGACGCGGAGCTCACGCTCGACACCGTCCCGGCGCCCTTCGCCCCCGCCTCCACGGTCGTCACCAGCGCCCTGATGCAGGCCGTCACGGCCACGGCCGCCACCGTCCTCGCCGACCGGGGCATCGAACCGCCCCTGCTGCGCTCCGGCAACGTGGACGGCGGACCCGAGTGGAACGAGCGCGTACTGGACGAGTACCGGGACCGGATCTTCTACCGGCGCTGACCCGCGCGGCACCGGCGGCCCGGGCGTCCGTGCCGCTACCGCTCCCGCACCGCGCCGGCCAGGTCCAGCAGCGCCGCGATGCGCACCGCCACGTCCTCGGCGTACATCGCGTCGGACCGCTCGAACGCGCTCCGCCCCGAGCCCCGCAGGAACGTCACGACGCCCAGCGTCCGGCCCCGGCTGCGCAGCACCGCGCACAGGCCGTGCACCGTGTCCGCCGGCCACTGCCGGGCCGCCGCCCACTCGCGCACCCGCTCGGCCGGCACCGCCCGGACACCGGCACTGGCCCGCACCGAGCCCGCCCGCTCCACGCACTGCACCGCCGGATGACTCCCGCCGTAGCGCACCGGCATCCCGGTCGTCCCGGCCGGCACGCTCGGTCCCGGCGCACCGGACGGCGTGGCCGCGACCCGCACCAGCCGGACCGGCTCCGCCGGGTCGGCGTCGGTGTCCGCCGCCCCGCCCACGATCCGGTCGATCAGCGCGTGGTCGGCGAACCCGGCGAGCGCGAAGTCCAGGTGGACGACCGCCGCCTCCCCCGGGTCCTCGCACTCGGCCGCCGCCCGCGCCGCGCGGTGCAGCTGGTTGGCCCGGAACCGCAGCAGCGCCGCGTCCTGCTCGCCCTGCTTCGACTCCGTGACGTCCTGGAACAGCCAGCCGACCCCCAACGGCACCGGCTCCTCCGCCAGCGGCGACGCCAGCCGCACGAACCCGCTGCGCCAGCACCGGCGCCGCTCGCCCTCCGAGGTGCGCACGCTCACCCAGACCTCGGCGGGCGCGGGCGGTGTTCCCTCCGCCAGCACGTGCGTCAGCGCGCTCTCCAGCTCCTCCACGCCCTGGGCGAGCAGGTCCCCGAGCGGCCGGCCGAGCACCGACGTACGGCCGGTGCCCAGCGCACGCGCCGCGTGGGCGTTCACCACGGCGGGCCGCAGATCCACGTCCACCAGCACGACACCCCAGCTCGCGTCCTCCAGCAGGGCCTCGCTCAGCGCGATGGAACGCTCCAGGTCGATCTGGGCGTGCACCTCGCTGAACGCGCAGTACACCCCCGCGGGCCGGCCGTCGGGGCCGCGTACGGCCGCGGACTGGGTGC
Source organism: Streptomyces ambofaciens ATCC 23877 (assembly GCF_001267885.1). NCBI lineage: Bacteria > Bacillati > Actinomycetota > Actinomycetes > Kitasatosporales > Streptomycetaceae > Streptomyces > Streptomyces ambofaciens. The sequence continues at coordinate 3,550,727 of NZ_CP012382.1, forward strand.
GCACCAGCACCCGCCCGCCGTCCTTGGTCAGCAGCGCGAACTCGTGCACCTGCCGGCCCGGCGCCCGCATCGCGGAGAGCAGCCGCTCCTCCACCTCCCCGGCGTCGGCCCGGCGCACGGCCCACCCGGCGAAGCCCTGCCGCCCCACGGCCTCGGCCGCGGTCCAGCCCAGGATCCGCTCCGCCTCCCGGTTCCAATGGGTGACGACCCCGTCCCCGTCGAAGGCGCACAGGGCGGCGTCCATGCCGTCGAGGAGCGCGGCCAACAGGTCCGCGCCGTCCCGCTCGGGCTGCTCCGGCTCATCCGGCCCCAGCTCGTCGGTGATCCCACTGCTCCGGGAAGCACTCACCTGGACCCCCTGCAGGCTGCGTCCGCCGTACGGTACGTCGGTTCGCTCACTGGCCTTCACTGGCCTTCATTCAACTCGAACGTGATGCAGCACACACCGGGTTCCCACAAGATTGCGGAAATCGTTGTACTGCGGAAACTCGGCATACGCCCCCGTCATGAGGGGTGGGCGGCGGTGCCTCCGGCCCGAGCGCGTCGGGAAAAACCGATTGCCCGGGGCCCGGCCGGTTCCTAGGGTGGGCGGTACACGAGAAGGGAGGTGGTTCGGCAGATGTATGAATACCGGACGCGTGAGGTGACTGCGGGCTGACGGCTCGCCACCACACCCAGTGCGGTGCCGGACCAGCGCGCGCGTGATGCGTGCGGCCGGCCCAATCCCAGCAGTCACCCGACCCGCGAGTCGCCGGTACGTCCGGCCGGCTCCTCCCCTGGGAGGAACCAGACTCGCGGGTCGTCTGCGTGACGGGGGTCAGTGCCCGATGCCGTCGTAGCCCTCGATCTCGCGCGGGTCGCGGGGGCCCGGGCCGACATAGCGGGCGGAGGGGCGGACCAGGCGGCCGGTGCGCTTCTGCTCCAGGATGTGGGCCGACCAGCCGGCGGTGCGGGCGCAGGTGAACATCGACGTGAACATGTGGGCCGGGACCTCGGCGAAGTCCAGCATGATGGCGGCCCAGAACTCGACGTTGGTCGCCAGCACGCGGTCGGGGCGGCGGGCGTGGAGTTCGGCCAGGGCGGCCTTCTCCAGGGCCTCGGCGACCTCGAAGCGCGGGGCACCCAGTTCACGGGCGGTGCGGCGCAGGACGCGGGCGCGGGGGTCCTCGGCGCGGTAGACGCGGTGGCCGAAGCCCATGAGGCGTTCGCCCGCGTCCAGGGTCTTCCTGACGTAGGCCTCGGCGTCGCCGGTGCGCTCGATCTCCTCGATCATGCCGAGGACGCGGGAGGGGGCGCCGCCGTGCAGCGGGCCGGACATGGCGCCCACCGCTCCGGAGAGGGCCGCGGCCACGTCGGCGCCGGTGGAGGCGATGACGCGGGCGGTGAAGGTGGAGGCGTTCATGCCGTGCTCGGCGGCGGAGGTCCAGTAGGCGTCGACGGCGGCGACGTGCTTGGGGTCGGGTTCGCCACGCCAGCGGATCATGAAGCGTTCGACGACGGATCGGGCCTTGTCGATCTCGCGCTGCGGGACCATGGGCAGGCCCTGGCCGCGGGCGGACTGGGCGACGTAGGACAGGGCCATGACGGCGGCGCGGGCCAGGTCGGCGCGGGCCTGTTCGGCGTCGATGTCCAGGAGGGGTTTGAGACCCCAGACGGGTGCGAGCATCGCGAGCGCGGACTGCACGTCGACGCGGATGTCGCCGGAGTGGACCGGGATGGGGAAGGGCTCCGCGGGCGGCAGGCCGGGGTTGAAGGCGCCGTCGACGAGCAGGCCCCAGACGTTGCCGAAGGAGACGTGCCCGACGAGGTCCTCGATGTCGACGCCGCGGTAGCGCAGCGCGCCGCCCTCCTTGTCGGGTTCGGCGATCTCCGTCTCGAACGCGACGACTCCCTCGAGCCCGGGTACGAAGTCGGACATCAGCGGCTCCTCGTGATCGTGATGTGTGGCGACCGGTGCGGAGGCGGTGCGGCGCCTCCGCGGACGCTCGGTCCCTCGGATCCACGGTCGTGTCCTCGACTCGCGGTCCAGGCGGTCACCCCTGTGATGCCCCGTACGGTCGGTACTCATCCGACCGGGCCGGGAGCAAGCACGATATCTCCGAGTGACACGCTTGGGGAGGGGGTGCGGCACTCAGTGCCATGCAGTGACCAAGAACACCGCCGGTACGGCAGGATGGCGGCGTGACCGATCGCGACGCCGCTCCCTTCGATCTTCCCTCGATGCGCAAGCAGTACCGGGCCGACGGACTCGCCGAGACCGAGCTCGCCGCCACGCCCGTCGAGCAGTTCGCGCGCTGGTTCCGGCAGGCCGCGACCGAGGGCGGGCTCTTCGAGCCGAACGCCGTGGTCGTCTCGACGGCCGACGCGCGGGGACGGCCCAGCTCCCGCACGGTGCTGCTGAAGCACTTCGACGAGCGGGGGTTCGTCTTCTACACCAACTACGGCTCCCGCAAGGCGCGCGAGCTGGAGGAGAACCCGCACGTCTCGCTGCTGTTCCCCTGGCACCCGATGGCCCGGCAGGTGATCGTCGCGGGCGTCGCGGCGCGTACCGGGCGGGACGAGACCGCCGCGTACTTCCGCACCCGGCCGCACGGCTCCCAGCTGGGTGCCTGGGCCAGCGTCCAGTCGTCCGTGGTGACCGGGCGCGACGCCCTGGACGCCGCGTACGCGGAGCTGGCCGCGCGGTACCCGGAGGGAGAGCGGGTCCCGGTGCCGCCGCACTGGGGCGGGTTCCGGGTGGTGCCGCGGGAGGTGGAGTTCTGGCAGGGCCGGGAGAACCGGCTGCACGACCGGCTCCGGTACGTGGCGGAGGCGGACGGGGGCTGGCGGGTGGAGCGGCTCAGTCCGTGAACGGGCCGTGCGGTGCCCGCCGGCCCGCCGGTCGTCCCGCGCGCCGCCGACCGGGGCCGCTCAGCCCAGCGCCCCGTCCAGCAGCCGCGCCCACTGCTCGACCACCCGCTCCCGGCGGGCCGCGTCGTCGGTGAGGAGGTTGGCGAGGCCCAGGCCGCGGGCCATGTCGAGGAGGCCCTGGACGGTCTCGCGGACGCCGGGGCGGGTCTCGTCGGCGCCGAGGAGTTCGACGGCGATGCGGTGGCTCTCGCGGCCGACGCGGGCCTCCAGCTCGGTCACCCGGCCCCGCAGCTGCTCCTCGTCGGAGGCGGCGACCCACAGGTGCAGGGCGGCGCGGAAGAGGGGGCCGGTGTAGAGGTCGACCAGGGCCGACACGACGGCCCGGCGGTCGTCCGCCGCCGCGCCCTCGGGGAACAGCGCCCGCAGCGCGCCGGAGCGCTCCTCCGCCACGTACTCCACGGCGGCCGTGAAGAGATCCTCGCGGGTCGGGAAGTGGTGCTGGGCGGCGCCGCGGGAGACGCCGGCGCGTTCGGCGACGACGGAGACCGTGGAGCCCGCCCAGCCGCGTTCGGCGAGACAGGCCACGGCGGCTTCGAGGAGCCGTTGCCGGGTGACCCGGCTGCGGTCCTGCTTGGGAACACGCTCCGCGCGTTCGGCCGTGCCCACGGCGCCGCTCACACCACCCATTCCGGATCCCGTCGTTCGAGGAAGGCCGTCATCCCCTCGCGGGCCTGCGGGGAGGCGAACAGCCGGGCCGAGAGCGCGGTCAGCTGGGCCGCGTCCCGGTCGAATGCCTCCAGCACCCTAGCCGTGAGCAGCCGTTTCGTCTCGGCCAGAGCCTGCGGCGAGGCACGGCGCAGACCGTCCAGGACGGGTTCCAGTACGGCGTCCACGTCGTCGCCCGCCGCCGTGACCAAGCCGATCCGGGCGGCCTCGGCGGCGTCGAAGCGCTCGCCGGTGAGGTAGAGGCGGGCGAGGGCGCGGGGGTCGGTGCGGGGCAGCAGGGGCAGGGAGATGACGGCGGGGGCCACGCCGATGCGGACCTCGGTGAAGGCGAACGTCGAGGCGGTGGAGGCGCCCGCGATGTCGCACGCGGCGAGCAGGCCGAGGCCGCCGGCGCGGACGTGTCCGGTGACGCGGGCGACGACCGGCTTGGGCAGTTCGACGAGGGTCCGCAGCAGGCCGACCAGGGCGTCCGGATCGGGCGGGTCGCGCAGGTCGGCGCCGGCGCTGAAGGTGGTCCCGGTGTGGGTCAGGACGACGGCGCGGACGTCCGTGTCCCGCCCGGCGTCGGTGAGGGCGGCGGTGAGCTCGGCCACGAGGGCCGCCGAGAGGGCGTTGCGGCGGTGCGGGGAGTCGAGGGCGAGGGTCTGGACGCCGCGTGCGCGGGAGCGGGCGAGGGCGGTCACCGGTCGCCCCGCAGTTCCCGGCGGAGGATCTTGCCGCTGGCGGACCGGGGTACGCCGGCGACGAAGGTGACCCGGCGGACGCGTTTGTAGGGGGCGACGCGTTCGGCGACGTACGTCATGATCTCCCCCTCCGTGAGGGCGGGCGCGGTGGGCCGGCGCACCACGTGGGCGTGCGGTATCTCGTTGCCGTCGTCGTCGTGGGCGCCGACGACGGCCGCGTCGGCGACGCCGGGGTGGGTGAGCAGGAGGGCTTCGAGTTCGGCGGGCGCCACCTGGAAGCCCTTGTACTTGATCAGTTCCTTGACGCGGTCGACGACGAACAGCCAGCCGTCGGCGTCGACGTGTCCCACGTCCCCGGTGTGCAGCCAGCCGGACGCGTCGATCAGGGCGGCGGTGGCGTCGGGGCGGCCGAGGTAGCCCTTCATGACCTGGGGTCCGCGGATGAGGATCTCACCGGACGCGCCGGTGCCGAGGTCCTTGCCGGGGTCGTCGAGGGAGACGATGCGCATCTCGGTGCCGGGGATGAGCCGGCCGACGGTTCCGGGCGGCGCGTCGCTCATGGCGTCCAGGGGGACCACGTGGGTGCCCGGGGACAGTTCGGTCATGCCGTACGCCTGGCCGACGGGCGGCAGACCGAGCCGTTGCGAGCAGGCGGCGGCGAGCTTCGCGTCCAGGGGGGCGGCGGCGCTGAGGACGTACTTGAGGGAGGAGAGGTCGTAGTCGGCCACGAGGGGGTGCTTGGCGAGGGCCAGGACGATCGGCGGGGCGACGTACAGGCCGGTGATGCGGTGGTTCTGGATGGCGGCGAGGAACTGCTCCAGGTCGAAGCGGGGCAGGACGACGACGGTGGCGCCGAGCCGCAGCGGGGCGTTCATGAGGGCCGTCAGACCGTAGATGTGGAAGAACGGCAGGACGGCCAGGATGCGCTCGCCCGGCGCGGCCGGCACCACCGGTTCGAGCTGGGCGAGGTTGGTGGCGATCTGCCGGTGGGTGAGCATCACGCCCTTGGGGGTGCCGGTGGTGCCCGAGGAGTAGGGCAGCGCGGCGACGTCCTGCGCGGGGTCGATGGTGACGGACGGCTCGGGTGCGGTCGAGGCCAGCATGTCGGCGAGCGAGCGGTGGCCGGGGGCGCTGTCGCACACGAAGATCTCCTGGACGCCGCCCGCGAGTTCGGCGGCCCGGCGGGCGGTGTCCAGCAGGGGTGAGACGGTGACGATCCAGCGGGTGCGCGAGTCGCGGAGCTGCCCCGCGAACTCCTCGGCCGTGGCGAGCGGGTGCACGGTGGTGACCGAGGCACCGGCGCGCGTGGCGGCGTAGAAGGCGAGCGGGAAGGCGACGGTGTTGGGGCTGTGCAGGGCGAGGACGTCGCCCTTGCCCACGCCCGCCTCGGCCAGGGCGGCGGCGACCCGCCGGTGGAACCGGTCCACCTGTTCGTAGGTGAGGGTGGTGCCGTCGGTGCCGTCGACGAGCGCCGGGGTGTTCCCGAAGGCGGCGGCCCGGCCGAGGACCGCGTCGTGGATGGGCAGGTCGACGAGCGGGACGTCTGCGTACTCGCTGCGGAACACGGTTCCTCCAGGTCGGGCTAGTACGACTTGGGCAGGCCGAGGGTCTGGTGGGAGACGTAGTTGAGGATCATCTCGCGGCTCACCGGGGCGATACGGGCCACGCGCGCCGCCGTGATCAGCCGGGCGAGCCCGAACTCGCGGGTGAGGCCGTTGCCGCCGAGGGTGTGCACGGCCTGGTCGACGGCCCTCACACAGGCCTCGCCGGCCGCGTACTTGGCCATGTTGGCGGCCTCGCCGGCGCCCGTGTCGTCACCGGTGTCGTACAGGTGGGCCGCCTTCTGCATCATCAGGCGGGCCAGTTCGAGTTCGATGTGGGCCTGGGCGAGGGGGTGGGCGATGGCCTGGTGGGCGCCGATCGGGGTCTTCCAGACGGTGCGTTCGCGGGCGTAGTCGAGGGCGCGGGTCAGCGCGTAGCGGCCCATGCCGATGCCGAAGGCGGCGGTCATCACGCGTTCGGGGTTGAGGCCGGCGAAGAGCTGGAGGAGGCCGGCGTCCTCGTCACCGACGAGGGCCTCGGCGGGCAGGCGCACGTCGTCGAGGGTCAGCTCGAACTGCTTCTCCTCGGCGTTCAGTTCCATGTCGAGCTGCCGGCGCCCGAAGCCGGGGGTGTCGCGGGGGACGATGAACAGGCAGGGCTTGAGCCTGCCGGTGCGGGCGTCCTCCGTGCGGCCGACGATCAGGGTGGCGTCGGCTATGTCGACGCCGCTGATGAAGACCTTGCGGCCGGTGAGGAGCCAGTCGGTGCCGTCACGGCGCGCGGTGGTGGTGATGCGGTGGCTGTTGGAGCCGGCGTCGGGTTCGGTGATGCCGAAGGCCATCAGGCGGCTGCCGTCGGCCAGCGCGGGGAGCCACTCCCGCTTCTGGGCCTCGGTGCCGAAGCGGGCGATGACGGTGCCGCAGATCGCCGGGGAGACGATCATCATCAGCAGGGGGTTCCCGGCTGCGCCCATCTCCTCCAGGACGAGGGAGAGTTCGGTGATGCCGCCGCCGCCACCGCCGTACGCCTCCGGCAGGTTGACGCCGATGTAGCCGAGCTTGGCGGCGGCCTGCCAGAACTCCTTGTTGTCGGGGCCGGGGTGGTTCTTCGCGAAGGTGGCTACCGCTACGCGGAGGGACTTGTGCTCTTCGGATTCGATGAGGGTGGTCACTGTGCTCCTTCGGGTACGGGTTTCGTCGTGGCTGGTCGCGCCCACGCGGCGGAGCCGCATGTCCAAGGGAGCCCCGCGCCCCTAACCGGCGTCCCCGTCGACCACGGCCAGGAGGGCGCCGACCTCCACCTGCCTGCCGGGCTCGGCGTTGAGAGCGCTCAGCGTTCCCGTGACCGGGGCGGTGATCCTGTGTTCCATCTTCATCGCCTCCAGCCACAGCAAGGGCTGGCCCGCCTCCACGGTCGCGCCCTCGGTCAGGCCCTCCGCGACGCGGACGACCGTGCCCGGCATGGGGGCGAGGAGGGAGCCGGGGGCGAGCTGGGTGGTGGGGTCGGGGAAGCGGGGCAGGGCGATGAGGCGGGTGGCGTCGACGTGGATCTCGTCGCCGTAGCGGGCGACCTCGAAGCGGCGCCGTACGCCGTCCGCCTCCAGGACGACCCGTCCGGCGTCGGCCTGGACGACGCGTACGCCCTCGGCGGCGAGACCGGTGCGGGTGTGGTGGTAGCGGACCTCGTGTTCCTCGCCCGCGACGGCGTACCGCTTGACCTGGGGCCCCGAGGGCAGGTTGCGCCATCCCCCGAAGCGGCCGGAGCGGGCGCTCGCGTCGGCGAGGGCGGCGGCCAGCGGGGCGAGGGGGTCGGGGGCGGGCTCGGTGAGGGCGGTCAGGTGGCGGTCGTAGAAGCCGGTGTCCATGCGGGCGGAGGTGAACTCCTCGTGCCGCAGGGAGCGGACGAGCAGGTCCCGGTTGGTGACCGGGCCGTGGACCGCCGCCCGCTCCAGGGCCCCGGCGAGCCGGCGGACGGCCTCCGCGCGGGTGGGCGCGTGGGCGACGAGCTTGGCCAGCATCGGGTCGTAGTGCACGCCGATGTCGTCGCCGTCGGTGTAACCGGTGTCCAGGCGGATGCCGTCCGGGACGGCGAGGCGGTGCAGGCGGCCGGTCTGCGGGGCCCAGCCGTTCGCCGGGTCCTCGGCGTACAGGCGGGCCTCGACGGCGTGGCCGCGCGGGCGCGGCGGCTCGCCGTCCAGGGCGTGGCCCTCGGCGACGCGGAGCTGGAGGGCGACCAGGTCGATGCCGAACACCGCCTCGGTGACGGGGTGCTCCACCTGGAGACGGGTGTTCATCTCCAGGAAGTGCGCCCTGCCGTCCGCGACGAGGAACTCGACGGTCCCGGCGCCGGCGTAGTCGACGGCGCGGGCGGCCCGTACGGCCTGTTCGTACAGGTCCCGGGTGAGGGAGGCGTCCAGGCCGGGGGCCGGGGCCTCCTCGACCACCTTCTGGTGGCGGCGCTGGAGGGAGCAGTCCCGGGTGCCGAGCACCCACACCGTGCCGTGGGTGTCGGCGAGGATCTGCACCTCGACGTGACGGCCGTCCTCGACGTACGGCTCGACGAACACCTCGCCGTCGCCGAAGGCGCTCGCCGCCTCCGCGCGGGCGGCGGTCAGTTCGGCGTCGAGGTCGGCGAGCCGCCTTACGACGCGCATGCCGCGCCCGCCGCCGCCGGCCGCCGCCTTCACCAGCACCGGCAGGTCCGCCTCGGTGACCTCGCCGAGGGGGGCGATGCCCATCAGCGCCTTGGCGCGGGTCTTGGACGCCATCGCCTCGATCGCCTCCGGCGGCGGTCCGATCCAGGTCAGGCCCGCGTCGGTGACGGCCCGCGCGAAGCCGGCGTTCTCCGAGAGGAAGCCGTACCCGGGGTGCACGGCGTCGGCGCCGGCGGCGGTCGCGGCCTTCACGACGAGGTCGCCGCGCAGGTACGTGTCGGCGGAGGCGGTGCCCGGCAGGCGTACGGCCACGTCCGCCAGGCGCGTGTGGAGGGCGTCCTCGTCGGCGTCCGAGTGCACGGCGACCGTCCGGATGCCCGCCGCGCGGCAGGTGCGGAAGACCCGGCAGGCGATCTCGCCCCGGTTGGCGACGAGGACGGTGCTGATCACGGTGTTCCCCTCGCTGGTCACGGTGTTTCCCTCACATCCGGAAGACGCCGAAGCCACCGCGCGCCCCCTGGTAGGGGGCGGTGTGGACGGCCGACAGGCACAGCCCGAGGACGGTGCGGGTGTCGCGCGGGTCGATGACGCCGTCGTCGTAGAGCCGCCCGGACAGGAACACGGGCAGTGACTCGGACTCGATCTGCTGCTCCACCATGGCGCGCAGCGCCGCGTCGCCCTCGTCGTCGTACGGCAGCCCCTTCGCGGCGGCGGACTGGCGGGCGACGATGGAGAGCACGCCGGCGAGCTGCTGCGGGCCCATGACGGCGGACTTGGCGCCGGGCCAGGCGAAGAGGAAGCGCGGGTCGTAGGCCCGGCCGCACATGCCGTAGTGGCCGGCGCCGTAGGAGGCCCCCATGAGGACGGACAGGTGCGGGACGCGGGAGTTGGAGACCGCGTTGATCATCATCGCGCCGTGCTTGATGATGCCGCCCTGCTCGTACTCCCTGCCGACCATGTAGCCGGTGGTGTTGTGCAGGAAGAGGAGCGGGACGTCACGCTGGTTGGCGAGCTGGATGAACTGGGCGGCCTTCTGCGACTCCTCGCTGAAGAGGACCCCCTGGGCGTTGGCGAGGATGCCCACCGGGTAGCCGTGCAGGGCCGCCCAGCCGGTCACCAGGCTCGTCCCGTAGAGCGCCTTGAACTCGTCGAAGTCGGAGGCGTCGACGATCCGGGCGATCACCTCGCGCGGGTCGAAGGGGACCTTGAGGTCGCCCGGGACGATACCGAGGAGTTCCTCCGGGTCGCACTTCGGGGGCTCGGCGGGTCCCGGATCGGGGTGCGCCTTGCGGTGGTTGAGCCGGGCGACGACCCTGCGCGCCTGGCGCAGCGCGTCCGGTTCGTCCACGGCGAAGTGGTCGGCGAGACCGGAGGTGCGGGCGTGCATCTCGGCGCCGCCGAGCGACTCGTCGTCGCTCTCCTCGCCGGTCGCCATCTTGACCAGCGGCGGCCCGCCGAGGAACACCTTCGCCCGCTCCTTGACCATGATCACGTGGTCGGACATGCCGGGGATGTAGGCGCCGCCCGCCGTGGAGTTGCCGAAGACGACGGCGACGGTGGGGATGCCGGCCGCCGACAACCGCGTCAGGTCGCGGAAGATCGCGCCGCCGGGGATGAAGATCTCCTTCTGGGACGGCAGGTCGGCGCCGCCGGACTCGACCAGGCTGACGCAGGGCAGCCGGTTGGCGAGGGCGATGTCGTTGGCGCGCAGGGCCTTCTTCAGCGACCAGGGGTTGCTGGCGCCACCGCGCACGGTCGGGTCGTTGGCGGTGATCAGGCACTCGACGCCCTCGACGACGCCGATGCCGGTGACGAGGGAGGCGCCGACCGCGTACTCGCTCCCCCAGGCCGCGAGCGGCGAAAGCTCCAGGAAGGGCGTGTCGGGGTCGAGGAGCAGCTCGATGCGCTCGCGGGCGAGGAGCTTGCCGCGCTCGCGGTGCCGGGCGACGTACTTCTCGCCGCCGCCGGCCAGTGCCTTGGCGTGCTCGGCGTCCAGGTCGGCGAGCTTGGCGAGCATGGCCTCGCGGTTGGCCCGGTGATCCGGGGCGGCCGGGTCCACGGCCGAGGGCAGGACCGTCACGCGCGTACCTCCGGGAGGTCCAGGTGGCGGGCGGTCACAGGAGTACCTCCGGAAGGTCCAAGTGGCAGGCGGTCACAGGAGTACCTCTGGAATGTCCAGGTGGCGGGCGCGCAGCCACTCGCCGAGCGCCTTGGCCTGCGGGTCGAAGCGGGCCTGCGCGGCGACCCCCTCGCCGAGGATGCCCTCGACGACGAAGTTGAGGGCGCGCAGGGCGGGAAGAACGTGCCGGGTGACGGGCAGGTCGCGGGCCTCGGGGATCAGCTCCCGGAACCGGTCGGCGGTCAGCTCGTGCGCGAGCCAGCGCCAGGCCTCGTCGGACCGCGCCCACACGCCGACGTTGGCGTTGCCGCCCTTGTCGCCGCTGCGGGCCCCGGCGACGAGGCCGAGGGCGGCCCGGCGTACGGGCCCGGGCGGGAGCGGCTCGGGCAGAGGCGGCTCCGGTACGGCGTCGAGGGCGGCGGTCTCCGGGGGCGGCGCCACCTCGACCCGGCGCCCGTCGTGGAGGACGGCCACATGGCGGACGGCGCCCTGGGGGACGTAGGCCTCCTCGAAGACCCCGTAGGGCGCGCCCTTCCCGGGGGGCGCGAGCACGTGGAAGCCGGGGTAGCTGGCGAGGGCCAGCTCGACGGCTGCGCCGCTCAGCGCCCGTCCGACGGCCCGCTGGTCCGCGTCGCGGACCACGAGCCTGAGCAGGGCGCTCGCCGTCTCCTCGGTCGGGGCGTCGGGCCGGTCGGTGCGGACGAGGTCCCAGCGGACGTCGGCGATCTCGCCGAGGGCGGGTTCCATCTGCTCCCGCACGAGGGCGGCCTTGGCCTCGACTCCGAGGCCGGTGAGCACGAAGACGACCTCGTTGCGGAAGCCGCCGAGACGGCTCAGGCCGACCTTGAGATCGGGCGGCGGGGCCTCACCGCGCACGCCCTCGATCCGCACCCGGTCCGGCCCGTCCTGGGTGAGCCGTACGGTGTCCAGCCGGGCGGTGACGTCGGGTCCCGCGTACCGGGCGCCGCCCGTCTCGTACAGCAGCTGGGCGGTGACCGTGCCGACGTCGACGAAGCCTCCGGTGCCGGGGTGCTTGGTGACGACCGAGGTGCCGTCGGCGTGCAGCTCGGCGAGGGGGAAGCCGGGGTGCCGGAGATCCCCGGCGCGGTCCTCGAAGAACGCGTAGTTGCCGCCGGTCGCCTGCGCCCCGCACTCCAGGACGTGTCCGGCGACGACCGCGCCCGCCAGCCGGTCGTGGTCCGTGGGCGTCCAGCCGAAGTGCGCGGCGGCGGGCCCGGTGACCAGCGCGGCGTCGGTGACCCGCCCGGTGACGACCACGTCGGCGCCCGCGCTCAGGCACCGGGCGATGCCGAAGCCGCCGAGGTAGGCGTGGGCGGCGAGGCTGCCCGGGTGGGCGGCGGTGCGGTCGTCGCCCTCGACGTGCGCGACCCGTACGGGGAGGCCGAACCGGCCGGCCAGCGTGCGGACGGCGTCGGCGAGTCCCGCCGGGTTGAGTCCGCCCGCGTTCGCGACGATCCTGACGCCCCGCTCGTGGGCGAGGCCGAGGCACTCCTCCAGTTGCCGCAGGAAGGTGCGCGCGTACCCGGCGTCCGGGTCCTTCAGCCGGTCGCGGCCGAGGATCAGCATGGTCAGCTCGGCGAGGTAGTCGCCGGTCAGGACGTCCAGCGGGCCGTCGGTGAGCATCTCCCGCATGGCGTCGAAGCGGTCACCGTAGAAGCCCGAGGCGTTGCCGACGCGGAGCACGCTCACCGGCCGGCTCCCCTCGGCGGCCTGCCCGCTCCGGGCGGCCCCGCGAAGGCCTGGGCGATGTCCAGCCAGCGGTCGGCGTCCGGGCCCTCGGCCCGCAGGGCGAGGTCGGCGCGGTGGGCGCGCTGGGTGGCGAGGAGGCAGAAGTCGAGGGCGGGGCCGGTGACGCGCTGGCGGGCGTCCTCGGGACCGTACGTCCACAGGTCGCCGCCGGGGGCGGTGAGTTCCACGCGGAACGGCTCGGCCGGCGGCGTGAGGCCGTGGGCCGCGTGGGCGAAGTCCCGGGCGCGGACGCCGATCCGGGCGATGTGCCGCAGCCGGCCGGTGGGCGGGCGGGTGACGCCGAGGGCGTCGGCCACGTCGAGGCCGTGGGCCCAGGTCTCCATCAGGCGGGCGGTGGCCATGGAGGCGGCGGCCATGGGCGGGCCGTACCAGGGGAACCGGGCGCCGGGGGCCGAGTCGCGCAGCGCCTCGCCGAGGGCGGCGCGCCCCTCCCGCCAGGTGGCCAGCAGCTCGTCGGGGGGCTGCCGGGCGCCTTCGTCGGCGCCGTCGTCGACGTACCGGTCGGGTGCCGCGAGGGCCTGCTCGACCAGGCCGGCGAAGCCCTTCTCGTCGGTGACGGCCAGCAGGGCGGCCCGGTCGGTCCAGGTCAGGTGCGCGATCTGGTGGGCGATCGTCCAGCGGGGCGCGGGGGTGGCGAGGCGCCACTCCTCGGGGCTCAACCGCGCGACCAGCGCGTCGAGTTCCTCGCTCTCTTCGCGCAGGTCGTCGATCACGGGCGTGGGGTCGGACACGGACGCTCCCCTCGGCACGGCGGTGTGCGGCGCGGTGTGGTGAGGAGCATGGCAGCGAGGCTCAGAACAATCAAGCATGCATGCATGATTTTGCGACGGGGGTGCGCGGGGGGTGTGCGGGCGCGCTGGTGCTCGGGTCCGCACGGCCGGATCCGCACCCTCGGAGCGTCACCGGCCGGCCCTCACAGCCCGGCCCTCACGTCACTACCCGGCCCTCACCGCCGGGCTCTCCCGACCGATCCACGGGCGGGGAGCCTGACCAGGCGCGCTCCAGCTCCGCTCACGGTCGGTCCCCCTCCCCCGGACGGGAGGGCCCCTGCGGCTACGGCAGCTCCGGGAGCGCCTTGGTCCGCCTGCGTCCCATCTGGGTCCGCACCGCTCCCATGCTGGCCGCGATGACCAGCGCGATGGCGGCGGACTGGGTCGCGGTCAGGGCCTGGTCGAGGATGAGGAAACCGGCCGCCGCGGCGATGGCGGGCTCCAGGCTCATGAGGATCGCGAAGGTCGGCGCGGGCAGCCGGCGCAGCGCGAGGAGCTCCAGGGTGTAGGGCAGTACGGAGGAGAGCAGGGCGACCCCGGCACCCAGCGCCAGGGTCACCGGGTCGATCAGCTCGCCCCCCGACTCGGCGATGCCCAGCGGCAGGAACAGCACCGCCCCGACCGCCATCGCGAGAGCCAGCCCGTCGGCCTGCGGGAAACGGCGCCCGGTGCGCGCGCTGAACACGATGTACGCCGCCCACATGACACCCGCTCCGAGCGCGAAGGCGGCACCGGCCGGGTCGAGGCTGTCGAAGCCGCCGCCGCTGAGCAGGAAGACGCCGGCCAGGGCGAGCGCGGCCCAGACCAGGTTGACCGCGCGGCGGGAGGCGAAGACGGAGAGCGCGAGCGGGCCGAGCACCTCGAGGGTGACGGCCGGACCGAGGGGGATGCGGTCGACGGCCTGGTAGAAGAGGCCGTTCATGCCGGCCATGGCGACGCCGAAGACGACGACCGTGCCCCAGTCGGCCCGCGAGTGCCCGCGCAGCCGCGGCCGGCAGATCAGGAGCAGCACGACGGCGGCCACGACCAGCCGCAGCGTCACCACGCCGAGCGCACCGGCCCGCGGCATCAGGCTCACCGCCAGCGCCGCGCCGAACTGCACGGAGAGGCCGCCGGCGAGGACCAGTCCGACGGGGCCGAGGGCACCCCACCGGCCTCCGTCGGCCGGGCCGCCGCCCGGAGCGGACGCGGGGCCGGCGGCGGACGCCCGGCCGGCGGCTCCCGCTGCCTCGGGGCCCGCCAGGGAGGCGGCCGGGGCGGGGGTGCCGGGGGTAGCGCTGGGGGTACTCACGAGGGCTCCGGGACGGTCTGCGGGTCGGTGTCGTTCATCATGCTGTACGGCGCAGTCCAGAGTAGTGGACTCGGTCAGGCGCGTACACCTTCCATGCAACTGTCGCGGGCGGGCATCGGGGATGTCAACGCGCTTCCACCGGCTGGACGGGGTTCACCGGCCGGGGCCGCGGACCGACCAGGTAGCGTCCGCCGTGTGAGACGACTCCTCGCCCGCCTGTGGCGCCTCCTGCGCCCGGTGCAGAGCCGCGTGATGTGGCTGCTGCACACGAAGTACGTGGTCGGTGTGACCGGCGTCGTCCGCGACGACGAGGGACGGGTCCTGCTGCTGAAGCACCGGATGTGGCCGCCGGGCCGCCAGTGGGGGCTGCCGAGCGGCTTCGCGCGCAAGGGCGAGGACTTCCGGCGCACCGTGGTGCGCGAGGTCAGGGAGGAGACGAACCTCGACGTGGAGGTGGGCCGTCTGGTCATGCTCAACAGCGGCCTGCGCACCCGCCTGGAGGTCGCCTACGAGGCCCGGCTGCTCGGCGGTGAACTGCGCATCGACCCGTTCGAGATCCTGGAGGCCCGCTGGTGCCGCCCGGACGACCTCCCCGAGGACGTCCAGCCGGTGTGCCGTCCGCTGGTGCGGGGCGAGACGACGCCCTGAACGGGTGCGCGGGGTGTGTCGAAAGCGCCGGCCCCCGATCGACTCAAGGGTGAAGGCAGCACACCACCACCCGAGGAGCGCCCGCCATGACCGTGACCGCTGACCTGTCCATCTCCCTCGACGGCTGTGTCGCCGGCCCGAACGTCACCCTGGACAACCCGGGAGGCGACGGCGCCGGGCCGGTCTTCGAGTGGATCCACACCCTGGCGAGCTGGCGCGAGCGCCAGGGCCTGGCCGGCGGGGTGGACAACCGCGACTCCGAGCTGATGCGGGAGTGGTTCGACGCCACCGGGGCGGTGGTCATGGGCCGGACGATGTACGAGACCGGCGAGGAGTTCTGGGGCGACGACCCGCCCTTCCGCACCCCGGTCTTCGTCCTCACCCACCGCCCCCGGCCCACCCTGGTCAAGGAGGGCGGCACCACCTTCACCTTCGTCACCGACGGCATCCGGCGCGCCCTCGACCGGGCCCAGGCCGCCGCCGGCGACCGGAACGTCGACATCGCGGGCGGCGCGGACACCGTACGCCAGTACCTCGGGGCCGGGCTCATCGACGAACTCCAGCTGCACGTGGTGCCGGCGCTCCTCGGTGAGGGGCTGCGGCTCTTCGAGGGAGCGGGCGCCGTCCGACGGGATCTCGAACCCGTCCGGGTGGTCCACACACCCCTGGCCACCCACCTGAAATACCGCTTCGGGACGTGAGACCGGCGGGGCGGGCGTACGGTCGGAACCGGGCCGGCCCGTACCGAGGAGGACTTCCGATGCGCAGCGTGACCTACTCGATGGGCGTCTCGCTCGACGGCTACATCGTCGGGCCGGACGGCGGCTTCGACTGGTCGGCACCCGACCCGGACGTCTTCCGCTTCTGGATCGACGAGATCCGGCAGGTCGACGTCCACCTGCTGGGGCGGCGGCTGTACGAGACGATGCTGTACTGGGAGACCGCCGACCAGGACGCGTCGCTCGACGAGGCCGGGCGCGAGTGGGCCGCGCTCTGGAACCCCCTCCCCAAGGTGGTGTTCTCCACCACGCTGACGTCCGTGGAGGGCAACGCCCGGCTGGCCACCGGGAGTGTCGCGGAGGAGATCGAGCGCCTGCGGGCCGAGCCGGGCGAGGGCGAGATCGCGATCGGCGGCGCGACCCTCGCCGCCGAGGCGGCCGCGGCGGGCCTGATCGACGAGTACCGGATCATGGTCCACCCGGTCCTGGTCGGCGGCGGCGTTCCCTACTTCCCCGGGGGCGAGCGCCGGGTGGACCTCGAACTCGTCGACACCCGCACCTTCGGCTCGGGCGTCGTCCACCTCCGCTACCGCGTGACACACCGACCGGCCGCCTGAGCACACGGCCCGGCAGCACACGCCCCTCACCTCACCCCGGCCGACGGCCCACGGCGAGCAGGTGGGAACTCGCCGACAGCAGCTCGGGATGAGGCTCGGCCAGACGGGCGGCGGTGAGGACGGACTCGAAGAGGTCCGACTCACGGAACGAGTGCCCCGTGTTCCGCTCCGCCGCCGCCAGCAGGGACCAGGCGGGACCCTCGATCCCGAAGACGGCCGCGCCGGCGAAGCCCGCCGCCGCCACCTCGTCGCGCAGTTGCTCGCCGCTGTGGAAGTACGCCGTGGTGAACGCGTTCTTCCCGTCGTGGACCTGGGTGGCGAGGATGGTGCCGATGCTCTCCCGCATCGACTCCTTGTGCAGGTGCGCGTAGGCAGCGTGCTCGAACAGCGACGCGTACCGGTTGATACCGGCGACCGCCAGCAGCCCGCCGGGCCTGAGCACGCGACGGGCCTCCGCCAGCGCACGGTCCCGGTCCGCCCGGTCCGGCAGGTGGTACAACGGACCCAGCATGAGCACGACGTCGTAGGAACCGTCGTCGGCCGTCAGGCTCCGGGCGTCACCGACTTCGACACTCGCGCCCGAGGCCCGGGCCTGTTCGACGTGACGGGGAATGGGATCCACCAGGTGAACCGCGTACCCGCCCTCGACGAGCCAGCGTGCGTGTGTGCCGGGCCCGCCGCCGACGTCGAGCACCCGAGCCGGCGCCGACGGGAGGTGGCGGCGGAGCAACTCCTGTGTCCGTACCATCTCCAGGCGCCCGTCGGCCGTGGCCACCAGCCGGTCCGCCTCGTCGACGGTCTCGCTGTAGAACCTCACGATCTCCGGCGTCACCTCAAGGCTCGTCATCCGTGCATTCTGATGAGGAACCGGTGGACCAGTCCAGCGATCGGAAAGAGTGCCATGCCGCTGCTGAAGTACGAGCAGATCGCCGATGATCTGCGCACCCGTGTCGCGAACGGCGAGTTCGGTCCTGGCGACCTGTTGCCGTCAGGCCGTGACCTGGCTGAACAGTGGGGCGTATCGCGGGCCACCGTGGTCAAGGCGTACGACATCCTGCGGCACGACGGCATCGTCGTCGCACGGCAGGGTTCCGGCTTCCTCGTCACGGAGACACCCGTCGCCCGGCCCGCAGGCGGGCGACGGACGGGCACCAGTCGCCTGTCGGGCGGCACGCCCTACCGCCGTCTCGGCACACCGGGCCGTGCAGTTCCGCCTGCTCATGTCGCCGATGCCCTGGGGCTTTCCGACGGCGAGGCGGCTCTCCACCGAGCCAGGCTGACGTTCCTCGACGACGGCACGCCGCACAGTCTGGTGACCGCGTGGTTTCCGGCTTCGGTGGCGGACGCCGCACCACGCCTGTCCGCGAAGGAACCGATCGTCGAGGGCACGACGCATTACGTCCGCCGCGAGACGGGCCGCGTCCCCGCGGAAGGACACGACGTGACCACCGTGCGCCTGGCCACGGACGAGGAGGCGCGACTTCTGGACGTGCGACAGCCGACCGCGGTCGCCGTCGTTCTGCACACGGCGTTCGACCAGCTAGGACGCGCCCTCGTGTGCGAGGAGGGTGTCACGCCTTCCCACGTCTTCGAGCAGACCGACAACTACCCCATGCGGTAGGGGAACTGACGTTCCGCTTGACTGGACCGGTCCACCGGTCCAGTCTTCTCGTGGCTGCGTGAACGGCACTCCGACGTGCCGCCACGCACGTCGACACGGCGAAACCCCGGCGACCGTCCGACCGGCCCCGGGGCGTGGCCACCAGCTGACCCTGATCGGAGCTGACGACATGCCCGACCCTATCGGCCGCCTCATCACCCGGGTGAGCCTGCTCCTCCGTCCCCGAGGAGCGCATCGCGGAGCCGTCCCGCACCCGGCACCCCGCATCGCCCCGCGACCGCCGGCCACCGCCACGATCACCCTCCCCACGCACCGCAGCCCCTACGGCCTGCCCACCCTCCTCGACGGCGCCGACACCGTGGCCGTACGCCCGTACGTGCTCCTCCGGACGTCGCAGGAGCTGGAGGCGGCCGCATGACGGCACCGCGCGAGCCCCGTCTGCTCCCCTGGTCCGGACCCGAGGGCAAGCCCTGCTACCTGATCACCGACGACGACGGTGGCCCCGTCTCCCGACTCGCCGACACCACCGAGGTCACGCAGCTCACCATGGGAGCCCACCTTCTCGCCCACGCCCAAGACCTCCTCCCCGGCACCCCGCAGGGCGAGCTCCGCTACCTCGCCGAGCGCCTCACCGAAGCCCTCGCCGACGCGCTGCGGGTGGCCGAAAGCCGGGGACGGAGGCTGCACAGGCTCAACTGAGCGCGCGATGAGCACCCGGAGCGGTTCTGTACCCCGCCCGTCAGGACCCGTCCAACCCCTCCGCCAGCACCTCCGCCAGGTGCCGCCCCCGTACGCCCGCCAGCTGCTCCAGCTGCGTCCGGCACGAGAAGCCGTCCGCCAGGACGACCGCCCCCCGCGGCGCCTCGCGCACCGCGGGGAGGAGCTGGTCCTCGGCGCAGGCGACGGAGACCTCGTGGTGGCCGGCCTCGAAACCGAAGTTGCCCGCGAGCCCGCAGCAGCCGCCGCTCAGCTCGCCGGTCAGGCCCGCCGCCTCGCGCAGGCGCCGGTCGGCCGCGTCGCCCAGGACCGCGTGCTGGTGGCAGTGGGTCTGGCCGACCGCCGGGACGTCCAGGGCGGGCGGGGTCCAGTCGGGGGCGCAGCGTTCCAGGGCCTCCGCGAAGGTGACGACACGGGCGGCGAGGTGGGCCGCGCGGGGGTCGTCGTGCAGCAGCTCCGGCAGGTCCGTGCGCAACGCCGCCGCGCAGCTCGGCTCCAGGACGACGACCGGCGCGGAGGTCTCCAGCACCGGGGCCATCAGGTCCAGCGTGCGGCGCATCACCGCACGGGCGCGGTCCAGTTGGCCCGTCGACACGTACGTCAGACCGCAGCAGACCCGGCCCCTGCGGACGGCCGCCAGGGCGGCGGGCGAGCGTGTGCGGCCGTCCGCGAGGGCACGTCCCCCGAGCGTCGGCGGCAGCACCACCCGCAGCCCCGCCGCCTCCAGCACCCGTACCGCCGCCCGGCCCACCGACGGCGTCAGGTGCTCCGTGAAGGTGTCGGGCCACAGGACGACCAGTGCGCCGTCCCCGACCGGCCCGCCCCGCCTCCGCCACCACCGGCTGAAGGTCTCCCCCGCCAGCCGCGGCACGTCCCGCTCCCGCGCGATCCCACCCAGCCGTTTCGCCACCGCCGCCAACGGCCGCACGGCGGACAAGGCGTTGACGACGGGGGCCAACCGCGCGCGGGCCGCCCACCGCAGCCACACCGGCAGCCACCCCATCGCGTAGTGGGCGGCCGGGCGGCGGCGCCCGGCGTAGTGGTGGTGCAGGAACTCCGCCTTGTACGTGGCCATGTCGACCTCGACGGGACAGTCGGAGCGGCAGCCCTTGCAGGACAGGCACAGGTCGAGCGCGTCCCGCACCTCCGTCGACCGCCAGCCGTCGGTCACCAGCTCACCGGCGAGCATCTCGTGCAGCAGGCGGGCACGACCGCGCGTCGAGTGCTCCTCCGCACCGGTCGCCCGGAAGGAGGGGCACATCACCGACGACCCCGCCGCCGACGTCGTACGGCACTTGGCGACCCCGACGCAGCGGCGCACGGCGGCCGAGAAGTCACCCCCGTCCGCGGGGTAGCCGAAGGCCACGTGCACCGGTTCGCGCGGCAGGACGGAGAAGCGGAGGTTCGAGTCCAGCGGCGCCGGGCGGACGAGCATCCCCGGGTTGAGGAGGTCGTCCGGGTCCCAGGCGGCCTTGGCGCGCTCGAAGAGGGCCACCATCTCCTCGCCGTACATCCGCGGCAGCAGCTCCGCCCGCGCCTGCCCGTCCCCGTGCTCCCCGGAGAGGGACCCTCCGTGCGCCACGACCACGTCCGCCAGCTCCTGCGAGAAACGGCGGAACCGGGCGACTCCGGCCGCCGTCAGCAGGTCGAAGTCGATGCGCACGTGGATGCAGCCGTCCCCGAAGTGCCCGTACGGCGTGCCCCGCAGACCGTGCGCCGACAACAGGCCCCGGAAGTCCCGCAGGTAGGCCCCGAGCCGGGCCGGCGGCACCGCGCAGTCCTCCCAGCCGGGCCACGCCTCCGACCCGTCCGGCATCCGGGTCGCCGTGCCGCTCGCGTCCTCCCGGACGCGCCACAGCGTCCGCTGCCCGGCCGGGTCGGTCACCACCAGGGCGTCCACGACGTCCGCCGCCCGCACGACCGCCTCCGCCCGCGCCCGCGCCTCGGCCTCCGTGTCGCCGCCGGTCTCCACGAACAGCCACGCGCCGCCCCGCGGCAACCCCCGCGTCGACGGCACCAGGTCCACCGCCATGCCCTCCACCGTCAGCGGGCCGAGCGGCAGCAGCCCGGCCGCCGCCTCCGCCGCCCCGGCCTCGTCGGCGTAGCCCAGCACCGCCAGCGCACGCGCCCGCGGTGCCTCGACCAACCGGACCACCGCCTCCGTCAGCACGCCCAGCGTGCCCTCCGAGCCGCAGAAGGAGCGGGCCACGTCCGCGCCCCGCTCCGGCAGCAGCGCGTCCAGCGCGTAACCGGAGATACGGCGGGGGAGGTCCGGGAAACCGGTGCGCAGCCGGGCCAGGTCACCGTCGACCAGCTCCCGCAGCCCCTCCGGCGCCCCGGCCCAGTCCGGCCCGAGCCCGAGCCGCCGCCCGGCCGCGGTGAGCACCGTCAGCTCGCGCACGCTGTCGGCCGTCGTGCCCCAGGCCACCGAGTGGGAGCCGCACGCGTTGTTGCCGATCATTCCGCCGAGCGTGCAGCGGCTGTGGGTGGACGGGTCGGGACCGAAACGCAGGCCGTGCGGGGCGGCGGCCTCCTGGAGGCGGTCGAGGACCAGGCCCGGCTGGACGACGGCCGTACGCGCCCCGGGGTCGAGCGAGACCAGCCGGTTCATGTGCCGGGTGAAGTCCAGGACGACCCCGGTGCCCGTCGCCTGCCCCGCGATCGACGTGCCCCCGCCCCGCGCCACGACCGGCACCCCGCGCTCCCGGCACACCGCCAGCACGGCCGCCACGTCGTCGGCGTCCCTCGGCGCCACCACGCCGAGCGGCACCCTCCGGTAGTTGGACGCGTCCATCGTCGTCAGGGCCCGCGAGGTGACGTCGAACCCGACCTCGCCCCGGACCGCCCCGCGCAGTGCTGCCTCCAGATCGGTCATGCGTCCAGGATGGGCCGTCGTAGCTCCGTACAGGTCCGCACGGCGGAGATCTCGTCTCATCGGACGGACATGTCTCCGTCCGGTTTCGCCGAGGAGATACCCTCCGGCACGTGGCTGAGATCCAGATTCCTGCTGACATCAAGCCCGCGGACGGTCGATTCGGCGCGGGCCCCTCCAAGGTGCGGGTGGAGGCGCTGGACGCCCTGGCCGCCACCGGTACGTCCCTGCTCGGCACCTCCCACCGCCAGGCGCCCGTCAAGAACCTGGTCGGGAAGGTCCGCGAGGGCATCCGCGAGCTGTTCCAGCTCCCCGACGGTTACGAGGTGATCCTCGGCAACGGCGGCTCCACCGCGTTCTGGGATGTCGCGACCCACGGCCTGATCGAGAACAAGTCGCAGCACCTGAGCTTCGGCGAGTTCTCCTCCAAGTTCGCCAAGGCGGCCAAGCTCGCCCCGTGGCTGGCCGAGCCGACGATCGTCTCCTCCGACCCGGGCACGCACCCCGAGGCGCGCGCCGAGGCCGGCGTGGACGTGTACGCCTTCACGCACAACGAGACCTCGACCGGCGTCGCCATGCCGATCAAGCGCGTCGCAGGTGCCGACGAGGGCTCCCTCGTACTGGTCGACGCCACCTCCGGCGCCGGTGGCCTGCCCGTGGACATCGCCGAGACCGACGTCTACTACTTCGCCCCGCAGAAGTCGTTCGCCTCGGACGGCGGCCTGTGGATCGGCGTCTTCTCCCCCGCCGCGATCGAGCGCGCCGAGCGGATCCACGCGAGCGGCCGGCACGTGCCGGAGTTCTTCTCGCTGCCGACCGCGATCGACAACTCGCGCAAGAACCAGACCTACAACACCCCGGCGCTCGCCACGCTGTTCCTGCTGAACGACCAGCTGGAGTGGATGAACGGCCAGGGCGGCCTGGACTTCGCCGTCCGCCGCACGGCGACCTCCGCGCGGACGCTGTACGGCTGGGCCGAGGACGTGAAGTTCGCGAGCCCGTTCGTCGCCGACCCGGCCAAGCGCTCGCAGGTCATCGGCACGATCGACTTCACGGACGAGGTCGACGCCGCCGCCGTCGCCAAGGTGCTGCGCGCCAACGGCGTCGTCGACACCGAGCCGTACCGCAAGCTCGGCCGCAACCAGCTGCGCGTGGCGATGTTCCCGGCGATCGACCCCGCGGACGTCGAGGCGCTCACGAAGTGCGTCGACTACGTGATCGAGAAGCTGTAGCGGTCGTCCCCGTACGACGGAGAAGGGGCGCCCGGCGGACATCCGCCGGGCGCCCCTCGCCGTTCCCGGCTCCTACCGGCTCAGGCGCTGGAACCGCCGCACCGCCAGCGGCAGGAAGACCGCCGTCAGCACCACGGGCCACACGCATGCCATCAGCACCGCGTTCTGCTCGACCCACGAGTCGCCGCCGCCGACCGGCGTGCCGAACAGCTCGCGGGCGGCCGCCGCCGTGGAGGAGATCGGGTTCCAGGCGGCCACCCAGCCCAGCCAGTCGGGCATGAGCTGCGGGGCGACGAAGATGCTGGAGATCATCGTCAGCGGGAACGCCACCGCGAACAGACCGCCGGCCGCCTCCGGGTTCGGGACCATCAGCCCCAGCCACACACCGATCCAGATCAGCGCGAACCGCAGCCACAGCAGCAGCGCGAACGCCGCCAGGAAGCCCCAGCCGCCGTCCGGGCGCCACCCCATGGCCACTGCCGTCAGCATCATGATCGCCAGCTCGGCACAGGCGATCACGAGGTCGGTCACACCGCGCCCCGCGACCACGGCGGAGGAGGACATCGGCATGGACCGGAACCGGTCGATGACGCCCTTGGTGGAGTCGTAGACGACCACGGTCGCGGTGTTGATGAAGCCGAACGCCATGGTCATCACGAACATGCCCGGCATCAGGAAGTCCTTGTAGTCCCCGCCGCCCGGCACGGTCATCGCGCTGCCGAAGACATAGCCGTAGAGGAGGACGGACAGGATCGGGAAGCCCAGCTGCCAGGCGATGTTGACGGGCTGGCGCTGGTAGTGGGTCAGGCCGCGGCGCACGATGTTGCCGCAGTCGGCGAGCACCCAGTAGAACCGCCCGCGTGCGCGCGGGGCCGTCGTCGGGTCGAGGGCGCTCATGCCACCGCCTCCTTCTCCGTGCGGTGCCCGGTCAGGCGCAGGAACACGTCGTCGAGGCTCGGCCGGCGCAGTCCGATGTCCTCCACGCCCACCCCCTCGTCCTGGAGGGTCCGCGCCACCTCGGTCAGCGCGGACACCCGGTCGGTGACCGGGGCGTGCACGCGCAGCGCCTCCTCGTCGGTCTCGGGCTCGCCGTCGCAGACCCGGGCGACCACCTTCACCACCCTCGGTATCTCGGCCCGCTCGGTGACCACGACCTCGACGCGGTCGCCGCCGACCAGGTTCTTCAGCCCGTCCGGGGTGTCGTCGGCGATGGCCCGGCCCTGGTCGATGACGGTGATGCGGGAGGCCAGCTTGTCGGCCTCCTCCAGGTACTGCGTGGTCAGCAGCACGGTCGTGCCGCTCGCCACCAGCGCCCGCACGGAGTCCCAGACCTCGCCGCGGCTGCGGGGGTCCAGGCCCGTCGTCGGCTCGTCCAGGAACAGGACGGAGGGGGCGAGGATCATCGAGGCGGCGAGGTCCAGGCGGCGCCGCATGCCGCCGCTGTACTTGCCGACGCCCCGGTCGGCGGCGTCGGTCAGGTCGAACTGCTCCAGCAACTCGACGGCGCGGGCCCGGGCCCGCCGGCCGCCCAGGTGGAACAGACGGCCGAACATCTCCAGGTTCTGCCGGCCGGTGAGCACCTCGTCCACGGCCGCGTACTGCCCGGTGAGACCGATCCGGGCCCGCACCTCGCGCGCCTGCCGGGCGACGTCGAGACCCGCCACCTCGGCCCGTCCGCCGTCGAGCCGGATCAGGGTGGACAGGATGCGCACCGCGGTGGTCTTCCCCGCGCCGTTCGGCCCGAGCAGGCCGTGCACGGTGCCCTCGCGGACGGCCAGGTCGAAGCCGTCGAGAGCGCGCTTCTCGCCGTACCGCTTCTCCAGTCCCTCGGCCCGTACCGCGTGTCCGTCGCCCATGGGTCCCCCCTCTCGCTCGCCAACTGAGTACACCGTACCCGATTGCGCGTACGCCGTACCCAGTTTTGCTCCGCGGACCTAGACTGACCGCATGGCGAGCGGCACGGAGACCAGCGGCAGCGGCGACATCGGCCGCACCCTCGAACTGTTGTGGGACACCGGCCGGCGGCCGAGCCGCGGGCCGAAGCCCGGACTGACGCTGGACCGGATCGTGGAGGCCGCCGTCGAGATCGCCGACCGGGAGGGGCTCGCCGCCGTCTCCATGCGCCGGATCGCCACCGACCTCGGCACCGGCACGATGTCCCTGTACCGCTACGTCCCCGGCAAGGCCGAGCTGCTCGACCTGATGCTGGACCGCGTGCAGCGCACCTCCGAGGACCCCGGCGACCTCGGCGACGGCAGCGGCTGGCGGGCGGCGCTGGAGGCCCTCGGCCGCGAGGCCCTCGCCCTCCACCGGCGCCACACCTGGCTCCTGGACGTCAACCAGTCCCGCCCCGTCCTCGGCCCGAGCGCGCTGGACGGCATGGAGAAGGTGCTCACCCGGATCAAGCCGATGGGCCTGACCGACCCCGAACTCCTGTCGGTGATCATCATGCTCGACGGGTACGTCGTCGGGGCCGCCCGCACGCAGGTGTACCAGGAGGAGGCCGAGCGCAGCTCCGGGCTGACGGACGCCCAGTTCTGGGCGGCCCAGCAGCCGGTGCTGGAGAAGGTCATGACCAGCGGGCGCTACCCCGTGCTGGCCTCCCTCTCCGAGGACACCTTCGGCCCCGGCTTCGACCACTTCGAGTTCGGCCTCCAGCGCATCCTGGACGGGCTGGAGGTGCTGGTGGCCGCGCGCGCCGCGGCGGACGGCTCAGCGGCGCCGGACCAGCCTGCGTAGCCCGAACAGGGCCGCGCACGCGACGGCCAGACCGAGCGCCCCGACCTTCAGCGTGCTCCCCCCGGAGCCGTCGTCGCCGGAGGCGGCCGACCCTCCCGAGGAGGAGGACGACCCACCGCCCCCGCCGCCCCCGGGCGCGTCCTGCGCCCGCACCGGGCTCCGGGCGCCCTCCATGCCGAGCAGCAGCTTCTCGCCGTCGGTGGTGTAGGTGGCGGACTCCCCCTGCCCCAGGGGCACGCTGATCCGCCCCTTGCGCTGGATCCTCCCGCCGTTCCAGTCGTACCAGAGGCCGCCGAGGTAGCCCCGCACCGCGAGCCGCTCGCCGTCCGGGGAGAAGGCGGCGTCGGTGGCCCAGAGCCCGACCGGGGCGGCGCGCCGGAAGACGTTGGTGCCGGACGCGGAGAGCTTCGCCGGACCCTCGTAGAGGTGCCCGCCGTCCTCGTTCTTGTCGATGACGTAGACCCGCCCGGTCTTCGGGTGCACGACGAGCGACTCCGCGTCCCGGGCGCCGTCCGCGTACTTCACCACGTACTGCGTCGCCTTGACCGTCTGGTCCCGGAGTTCCGTCGGCTCGGGCAGCTCGTAGATCCACACGTGCGGCCAGGTGCCGCCGAGGTTGTCGCCGATGTCGCCGACGAAGATCCTGTTGCCCGGCCCGATGGAGACCGCCTCGACGTCCCGCGGCGTGCCGACGCCGGAGAGCGCGACGCGGGCGACGGTCTTCCCGGTGGCACCGTCCACCGCGTACAGGTACGGCCCGTTGTCCTGGTCGTTGTGCGTCCAGTAGACGCCCGGGTGGAGACGGGAGGCGGCGAGGCCGCTCGACTCGGTGATCCGCGGGTCCTCGATCGTGAACCCGTCGCCGCCGTCGCCGCCGTCGGCTGCGGAGGCGGGCACGGCGAACGCGCCCACGAGGAGGGCCGCGGCGAGGAGGGCGAAGGGTCGGCGCATGCGCCAAGCCTGCCATCCCACGCGGGTGTTCACGCCGGGGGTCACGCTGCGTGGTCGGACTCACATCGCGTCGGCCGGACCGATCGTCCATGATGAGCGGATGCTCAGGTTCATGTTCGTCGGAGACTCCATGACGATCGGGAGCGCCGGCGAGCACACGTGGCGCCACCGGCTGTGGCAGCACCTGTGCGCCTCGTACGGCGGCCCGTTCACGTTCGTCGGCCCGCGCGAGACGCTGCACGACCCGTCGACGGACGCGCCCACCTCGTACGCCTACGCCGAGCCCGGCTTCCCCCGCGCCCACCTGGCCGGCTGGGGCGAGGGCTGGCACCACATGACCCCGCTGATCGGCGAGGCGGTACGGGCCTGCCGCGCGGACGTCCTCCTGGTCTCCCTGGGCCTCATCGACCTCGGCTTCTACACGAACGCGGAGCAGACCGCGGACAACGTCCGGGCCTTCGTGGCGCACGCGCGCTCGGCGAACCCGCGCGTGCGCGTGGCCGTGATGCCGGTGCTCCACAACATACGCGCCGACACCGACGCGCCCTTCGCCGAGCAGGTCGCCCGTTTCAACGAACTCCTCGCGAAGACCACCGCCGACCTCGACGAACCGGACTCGCCGCTGCTGCTCGTCCCGCCGCCCGCGTCGTACGACTTCCACACGGACACCTACGACGGCACCCACCCCAACGAGAGCGGCGAGCACGGGATCGCGGGCGCCTTCGCGGACGCGATCCACGAGGCGTGGGGACTGGGCGGGCCCTACTCCGCCGCCGCGTAACCCGCACCCGGGGCGACCGGGCCGCCGGACCCGCTTGCCTGGAGCGCACTCCAAGTCGTTGGCTTGGGGACCATGAAGTACACGCAGCTCGGACGCACGGGACTCAAGGTCAGCCGACTCGTCCTCGGCACCATGAACTTCGGTCCGCAGACCGACGAGGCCGACAGCCACGCCATCATGGACGCGGCGCTGGACGCCGGCATCAACTTCTTCGACACCGCCAACGTGTACGGCTGGGGCGAGAACAAGGGCCGTACCGAGGAGATCATCGGCAACTGGTTCGCCCAGGGCGGCGACCGGCGTGACAGGACCGTCATCGCCACCAAGGTGTACGGCAACATGGGCGCCGACGGCGAGGCGTGGCCCAACCACGACAAGCTGTCCGCCGTGAACATCCGGCGGGCGGTCGACGCCAGCCTGAAGCGGCTGCGGACCGACCACATCGACCTGTACCAGTTCCACCACATCGACCGCGCCACCGGATTCGACGAGATCTGGCAGGCCATCGACACCCTGGTCCAGCAGGGGAAGGTCCTGTACGCCGGGTCCTCCAACTTCCCCGGTTACAAGATCGCCCAGGCCAACGAGACCGCCGCCCGGCGCGGCGGCACCATCGGTCTGGTCAGCGAGCAGTGCCTCTACAACCTGGCGGAGCGCCGGGCCGAGATGGAGGTCATCCCGGCCGCGCAGGACTACGGCCTCGGCGTCATCCCGTGGTCGCCGCTGCACGGCGGGCTGCTCGGCGGCGTCATCCGCAAGGAGGTCCAGGGCGGGCGCCGTGCCTCCGGCCGGGCGGCCGACACCCTGGCCGACCCCGCGAAGCGGTCGCAGATCCAGGCGTACGAGGACCTGCTCGACAAGCACGGCGTCGAGCCCGGCGAGGCCGCGCTGGCCTGGCTGCTGACCCGGCCCGGCGTGACCGGCCCCATCGTGGGTCCGCGCACGGCCGAGCAGCTCACGTCGGCGCTGCGGGCCGTGGAGCTGGAGCTGTCGGACGAACTGCTGACCGGCCTGGACGAGGTCTTCCCGGGGCCGGGACCCTCGCCGGAGGCGTTCGCCTGGTAGGGGTGTGAGCGGGGCGGCGGCCCACGGCCGCTCAGCCGAGGGCCGCCGCCACCGCCACCACCACGAGCATCAGCACGAGCACACCGGCCATGATCCGGTTCCGGGTCTTCGGGTCCACGCCCCCGAGCCTAACCGGAGGCGCCGAGCGGCCAGCGGCCGACCGC
Source organism: Streptomyces ambofaciens ATCC 23877 (assembly GCF_001267885.1). NCBI lineage: Bacteria > Bacillati > Actinomycetota > Actinomycetes > Kitasatosporales > Streptomycetaceae > Streptomyces > Streptomyces ambofaciens. The sequence continues at coordinate 3,579,257 of NZ_CP012382.1, forward strand.
CTCGTAACGGGGCTGCTCCCCCGGCACGCCGGACCTCGGCAGGTTGCTGCGCACCAGGGCCAGCTCCGCCACGGTCCAGGCGGGGCCGGTGAAACCGTCCAGGACGTCGAGGTACGGCCGCACGTCGTACGCCTCCCGGCTGCGGGCCACCGTCAGGTGGGGCTTGTAGCGCCGGTGCTCCCCGCTCTCGACGCCCGCCCTGCGCCCCGCCGCCTCCGCGCGGTCCGCGAGCAGCCGCAGGGCCGCCACGTCGCCCTCCGCACCCGCCCACAGGGCCCGCCCGTGCCCGAACTGCCCGCCGCCGCGCAGGGCGATGCCGAAGGGCGCGGTGCGGTGCGCGGCCCGCTCCAGCCGCGCCGACAGGTCCGGTACGAGCGCGTCGTCGACCTCACCGTAGAAGGCCAGAGTGAAGTGCCAGCCGGGGCGGCCGGTCCAGCGCAGCCCGTCCGCGCCGGGCAGCTTCCGCAACGCGGCCACCTCGGCGGCGAGGGCGGCGGTGACGTCCTCGGGGGGCAGTACGGCGGCGAACAGTCTCATGCGGGCCAGTCTGCCCCGGGGAACTGGTGTACGTCCGCGCATGCCCTGGTCACGGTGCGTATCGCCGCACCGCGCGGCCGCACTCGGGCCGGGGGCGGCCGGGGAGGCGGCCGGGGAGGAGCGCCACGATGGCCGTCCTCGACTGAGCCGGAGGTCCGGTCACGCCGCGGGCGCCAGCTCCTCCCGCCGCTCCCGCGGCACGAACCGCACCTGCGGGTGGCCGCGGTGCCAGCCGACCGACAGGCGCAGGTTGCCCACGCGGGCCAGGACCAGGCCGATCACGAGCGCGGCGAGGGCGGCCACCGCCCCTCCGGCCGCGAAGCCGACCCGGGCGCCGTAGGTGTCCGTGACCCAGCCGACGATCGGGGCGCCGACCGGGGACCCGCCGAGGAAGACCATCATGTACAGGGCCATGACGCGGCCCCGCATGGCCGGGTCGGTGGACATCTGGATGCTGGTGTTGGCGGTGACGTTGACCGTCATGCTGAAGACGCCTATCGGGACCATCAGCAGCGCGAACAGCCACAGCCCGGGTGCCGTCGCCGCCACGATCTCCAGGGCGCCGAAGGCCAGGGCCGCCGCGATCAGGACGCGCAGCCGGGCCGTGCCGCGCCGGGCGGCGAGCAGGGCGCCGGCCAGCGAGCCGACGGCCATGAGGGTGTTGAAGAGGCTGTAGGCGCCGGCCCCCGCGTCGAAGACGTCGTCGGCGAAGGCGGACAGGAAGACCGGGAAGTTGAAGCCGAAGGTGCCGATGAAGCCGACCAGCACGATCGTCCAGATCAGCTCGGGGCGCCCGGCGACGTAGTGCAGCCCCTCGCGCAGCTGGCCCTTGCCGCGCGGGGCCCGGCGGACGGCGTGCAGTTCGCGGGCGCGCATCAGCAGCAGGCAGGTCAGCGGCGCGACGAAGGACAGGCCGTTGGCGAGGAACGCCCAGCCGGTGCCCACCCCGGTGATCATCAGACCGGCGACGGCCGGACCGACCAGCCGGGCGGACTGGAAGTTGGCCGAGTTCAGGCTGACCGCGTTCTGCAGCTGGTCCCGGCCGACCAGCTCGGAGACGAAGGACTGGCGGGCGGGGTTGTCCACGACCGTGGCCAGGCCCATCGCGAAGGCGGCGACGTAGACGTGCCAGACCTGGACGTGGCCGGACAGAGTGAGGACGGCGAGGAAGAGCGCGGTCAGGGCCATCGCGGACTGGGTGACCAGCAGCGTGGGCCGCTTGCGCAGGCGGTCGACGAGGACACCGCCGTAGAGGCCGAAGAGCAGCATCGGCAGGAACTGCAGGGCCGTCGTGATACCGACGGCGGCGGAGGAGCCGGTGAGGCTGAGCACCAGCCAGTCCTGGGCGATGCGCTGCATCCAGGTACCGATGTTGGAGACGACCTGCCCCAGGAAGAACAGGCGGTAGTTCCTGACCTTCAGGGAGGCGAACATCGAGGTCTTGCGGGGGGCGTCGGGGGTGGTCGGGTCGTCGTGGCCGTCAGGTGCGGGGGCGGAAGCTGCTCCGGGTCCCGTACTCAAAGGGTTCGCCTCCTCGTGTACGCCGCTTACAGGTGTGCGAGCTTCTCCAGCACGGGGGCGGCGGCGCGCAGTTTCGCCCACTCGTCGTCGTCGAGTCCCTCGACCAGCGTGGCCAGGAACGCGTTCCGCTTGCGGCGGCTCTCCTCGAGCATCACCACGGCCTGCTCGGTCTGCGTGACGACCTTCTGGCGCCGGTCCTCGGGGTGCGGCTCCAGCCGGACCAGTCCCTTCGCCTCCAGCAGCGCCACGATGCGGGTCATCGAGGGCGGCTGGACGTGTTCCTTGCGGGCGAGCTCGCCCGGGGTCGCACTGCCACAGTTGGCCAGGGTGCCGAGCACCGACATCTCGGTGGGGCTGAGCGACTCGTCGACCCGTTGGTGCTTGAGCCGACGGGACAGCCGCATCACGGCGGAGCGCAGGGAGTTCACGGCGGCGGCGTCGTCGCCATGCTTGAGGTCCGGCATGTTCCTTAGCGTAACTCATTAGTCTGGCGAAGTACCACCGCACGATCACCGGTTGCCCGTGACACCCGCCACTGAAACCGGCAGTTCACCCGTACGAGTGAGTGGTGTACGGAAGTCGGAGTATCACCCGGCCGGCTGGGGCGACCCTCGACCGCATGGGGACCAGCGTGCTCAGCCTGCGGATGGACGGGGAGCTGCTCGACCGGCTCCGGGACCATGCGGCGAAAAGGGGAATGAGCGTCCAGGACTATGTCGTCCGGACGCTCATTCGGGATGACTTCGACGAGCGGTTCCAGTCCGCCGTGGAGGAGACGGAACGGTTCTACGGGGTCACCTGAGCCCCGCCGGTCAGGTGAGACCCAGGGCCGGCATCAGGTAGTAGAAGGCGAAGACCGCGGACACCGCGTACATGGTGACCGGGACCTCCCGGCCCCGTCCGGCCGCCAGGCGCAGCACCGAGAAGGTGATGAAGCCCATGCCGATGCCGTTGGTGATCGAGTAGCTGAACGGCATCATCAGCATCGTCACGAAGGCCGGGACGGCGATGGTGAAGTCGCTCCAGTCGATCTCCCTGATGGAGCCGGCCAGGATCAGGAAGCCGACCGCGACCAGCGCCGGGGTGGCCGCCTGGGACGGCACCATGGTGGCGACCGGAGTGAGGAACAGGGCCACGGCGAACAGCGCGCCGCTGACGATGTTCGCGAAGCCGGTGCGCGCGCCCTCGCCGACGCCGGCCGTGGACTCCACGAAGCAGGTCGTCGCCGACGCCGAGCTGGCGCCGCCCGCGGCGACCGCGATGCCGTCGACGAACAGGACCTTGTTGATGCCCGGCATCTGGCCCTCGCCGTCGGTCAGCTTCGCCTCGTCGCTGACCGCCATGATCGTGCCCATCGCGTCGAAGAAGCACGACAGCAGGACGGTGAAGACGAACAGCACGCCGGTCAGGACGCCGACCTTCTCGAACCCGCCGAACAGGCTGACCTCGCCGACCAGGCCGAAGTCGGGGGTGGCGACGGGGTTGCCGGGCCACTCCGGGGTGGTCAGGCCCCAGGAGGGGACGTCGGCGATCGCGTTGATGATCATCGCGACGACGGTCATCACCACGATGGAGATCAGGATCGCGCCGGGGGTCCTGCGCACGATCAGCGCCAGGGTGAGCAGCACGCCGAGGGCGAAGACCAGCACCGGCCAGCCGAGCAGGTGGCCGCCGGTGCCCAGCTGGAGCGGGACGGTGGTCTGGGCGGCATCCGGCATCCGGGTCACGAACCCGGAGTCGACGAGGCCGATCAGCATGATGAACAGGCCGATACCGATGGCGATGGCCTTGCGCAGGCCGTAGGGCACGGCGTTCATCACGCGCTCGCGCAGGCCGGTGGCGACCAGCAGCATGACGACGAAGCCCGCCAGTACCACCATGCCCATGGCGTCCGGCCAGGACATCCGCGGGGCGAGCTGGAGGGCGACGACGGAGTTCACGCCGAGGCCGGCGGCGAGCGCGATCGGGACGTTGCCGATGACGCCCATCAGCAGCGTGGTGAACGCCGCCGTCAGCGCGGTCGCGGTGACCAGCTGACCGTTGTCGAGCTGGTTGCCGTACATGTCCTTCGCGCTGCCCAGGATGATCGGGTTCAGCACGATGATGTAGGCCATCGCGAAGAAGGTGGCGAGACCGCCGCGGATCTCACGGGGCAGCGTGCTGCCGCGCTCGGAGATGCGGAAGTAGCGGTCGAGGGCGTTCTGCGGGGGCCGCCGGTCTTCGGACGGCTCGGGGGACGGGGGGACCTTGGCGGAGGCCGAGGTGGGCATGCGAGGACCTCATCACCAACAGGTTCCCCCACGGCCTTATTGGTGTTTCCTACGAATGAAAGTGGTCAGAGACAAACGGATTCAGTATGAAGGTATGAGCCGGAGATCGCTATCTCCGCGCGTAGACCCCGGTGGCGCCGCGCCGTCACCCGTCCGGTGCCCTCCTCGTAAGCTGTACGCATGAAGAAGTGGACACCCACACACGAGGCGCCGCCACCCCTGGAGGGCCCCGTGGTGCCGACCGTCGTCGGCGGCACCGTCCTCTGGTTCGTCCTCTTCCTCGTGCAGCTTCCCTTCTACGGCTGGTTCGACGAGCACGGCCACACCTGGTGGGTGTGGACCTGTCTGGCCGGAGCCGGGCTCGGGCTGATCGGCATCTGGTACGTCCGCAAGCGCGACGCCGCGCTCAGGCGGGCCGCGCGCGACACCGCCTGACCCGTTCGACGGGCGGCGTCCGTCGCCTCACGGCGGCCCGTAGTACCAGGGCATCACGCGGCGGCGCGTCCCCTCCTCCCCCGGTCGGATCTTCCGCGCATTCGGCGGGTGGAGCCCCAAAACGGCACGTACCGTCGAACGCATGACGCATCTCGACGCGGACGAGGGACTCGCCCCCGCGCATCCCGTCCACGCCCTCTCCCCGGCCACCGGGCTGACGGCGGCCGGTGTCGCCGAACGGGTCGCGCGCGGTCAGGTCAACGACGTGCCGGTGCGCAGCAGCCGCTCGCTGACCGACATCGTCCGCGCCAACGTCTTCACCCGGTTCAACGCCATCATCGGCGTGCTCTGGGTGATCATGCTGTGCGTCGCGCCGATCCAGGACAGCCTCTTCGGCTTCGTGATCCTGGCCAACACCGGCATCGGCATCATCCAGGAGTGGCGGGCGAAGAAGACGCTCGACTCCCTGGCCCTGATCGGCGAGGCACGGCCGACCGTGCGGCGGGACGGGACGGCGGCCGAGATCGGCACCTCGGAGATCGTGCTGGACGACGTCATCGAGATCGGCCCCGGGGACAAGGTCGTCGTCGACGGCGTGTGCGTAGAGGCGGACGGGCTGGAGATCGACGAGTCGCTGCTGACCGGCGAGGCCGACCCGGTCGTCAAGCAGCCGGGGGACCAGGTCATGTCCGGCAGCTTCGTGGTCGCGGGCGGCGGCGCGTACCGGGCGACGAAGGTGGGGCGTGAGGCGTACGCCGCGCAGCTCGCCGAGGAGGCCTCCCGTTTCACCCTGGTCCAGTCCGAACTGCGCTCCGGCATCTCCACCATCCTGAAGTACGTCACCTGGATGATGGTCCCGACCGCGATCGGCCTGATCCTCAGCCAGCTGCTCGCCAAGGACGACGACCTGGACGACTCGATCGCGCGGACGGTCGGCGGCATCGTGCCCATGGTCCCGGAGGGCCTGGTCCTGCTCACCTCCGTCGCCTTCGCGATCGGCGTGATCCGGCTCGGCCGCAAGCAGTGCCTCGTCCAGGAGCTGCCCGCCATCGAGGGCCTGGCCCGCGTCGACACCGTCTGCCTGGACAAGACCGGCACCCTCACCGAGGGCGGCATGGACGTCACCGAGCTGCGCACCCTCGACGGCGCCGACGAGGGGTACGTCCGCACGGTGCTCGGCGCCCTCGGCGAGTCCGACCCGCGCCCGAACGCGTCCCTGCAGGCGATCATCGACACCTACCCGGTCGCCGATTCCGCCGAGGACTGGCGCTGCACGGAGTCGCTGCCGTTCTCCTCCGCCCGCAAGTACAGCGGCGCCACCTTCGGCGAGGGCGACGGCACCTCCAGCACGTGGCTGCTGGGCGCACCCGACGTGCTGCTGCCCGAGGACGCCCCCGCCCTCGCCGAGACCGTGCGGCTCAACGAGCGGGGCCTGCGGGTCCTGCTGCTCGCCCGCGCCGCCCGCGAGCTCGACGACCCCGGGGTGGCCGAGGATGCCACGCCCGTCGCCCTGGTCGTCCTGGAGCAGCGGCTGCGCCCGGACGCCGCCGACACCCTGCGCTACTTCGCCGACCAGGACGTCCGCGCCAAGGTCATCTCCGGTGACAACGCGGTGTCGGTCGGGGCGGTGGCCGCCAAGCTGGGGCTCTCCGGCACCACCGTCGACGCGCGCCGACTGCCCGCCGGGCGGGAGGAGATGGCCGGGGCGCTCGACGAGGGCACGGTGTTCGGGCGGGTCACCCCGCAGCAGAAGCGGGACATGGTGGGCGCCCTCCAGTCACGCGGGCACACGGTCGCGATGACCGGCGACGGGGTGAACGACGTCCTGGCGCTGAAGGACGCCGACATCGGCGTGGCGATGGGCTCGGGCTCGGAGGCCACCAGGGCGGTCGCGCAGATCGTGCTGCTCGACAACAGCTTCGCCACGCTGCCGTCGGTGGTGGCGGAGGGCCGCCGGGTCATCGGCAACATCACCCGGGTCGCGACGCTGTTCCTGGTGAAGACCGTGTACTCGGTGCTGCTGGCGATCCTGGTGGTCTGCTCCCAGGTCGAGTACCCGTTCCTGCCCCGGCACCTCACCCTGCTCTCCACGCTCACCATCGGCGTCCCGGCCTTCTTCCTGGCGCTCGCCCCGAACAAGGAGCGGGCCAGACCCCACTTCGTGCGGCGGGTGATGCGCTACGCCGTCCCGGGCGGGGTGGTGGCCGCGGCGGCGACCTTCGCGACGTACCTCGTGGCCCGGCGGCACTACTCCGGTCCGGGGGCGCTGGACGCGGAGACCAGCGCGGCGACGCTGACGCTGTTCCTGGTCTCGATGTGGGTGCTGGCGATCATCGCCCGGCCCTACACCTGGTGGCGTGTGGTGCTGGTCGCGGCGATGGGCGCGGGCTTTCTGGTGGTGCTGGTGGTGCCGTGGCTCCAGGACTTCTTCGCGCTGAAGCTGGTGGGCGTGACCATGCCGTGGGCCGCCGTCGGCATCGCGGCGGTGGCGGCGGGGCTGCTGGAGCTGGCGTGGCGGTGGGTGGACCGGCGGCTGCCCGTGTGAGGTCTTCCCGCCGGACGTGAGCGGCTCGGGCCCGGATGTCCTCGGTGCGCTCGAAAGAGCGCACCGAGGACGCTCCTCCCTCGACCGTCCTCGTGTGCGCGGGGACCTAGTCCCTCGACCGTCCTCGTGTGCGCGGGGACCTAGTCGAACCAGCGGTCCCGGGCCAGTTCCTCCGTGCGGGACTCGTCCTCCAGGAGGGCGGCGACCTCGAAGCGGCGCGGCCACTGCCCCGCCGCCCAGGCGAGCCCCGCGGCGACGCCCTCCAGGGTCGCGGCGTGCAGCACGCCGTCGTCCGTCAGCCGCCAGTCGACGTCCACTCCGTCGACGACCAGCTCCTCGTGCTCCACGTACGACGCGGGGGTCCGCGCCCCCAGCAGCACCCGCACCGGCTCCGGCACGTCGTGCTCGGTGCCCTCGGAGTCCACCTCGCCGGTGACGGACTCGCTCAACCGCCGCACCTGGAACAGCTCCGCCAGCTCGACGGCGCGGGCCGGCCGTACGGGCAGCAGCGGCACACCCGACGTGAAGGGCAGCAGGTCCGGCGAGTCCACCACCACGGCGTCGGCGGCGTCCACCACCTCCACCCGTCCGTCCACCACGGCCCGCACCTCGTCCGGGAGGGTCACCTGCTCCGGGTCCAGCTCGGCCAGCGCGCCGTACAGGGCATGCAGCTGGGCGGCGGTGACCGGGCGGTCCGGGTCGGCGAGCCGGTCCAGCAGCTCCGCACCGCCACCGGGCTCGTCGAGGAGGGCGGCGACCGACGTGCGTACGCCCAGCGCCCGCAGCACCTGCTCGTCCTCGAAACCGGTGGCGTCGGCCTCGTCGTACAGGCCCCGCAGCAGCGGGTCGCCGCCCGCCGCGCGCAGACCCGCCGGACGCCGCCCGCCGAGCACCGGGTGCCCGCGCAGCCACCACGCGGTGTACGGCCGTACGACCTCGTGCGTGCCGTCGTGCAGGAGGACGCGCACGGGCTGGACGAGGGCGTCGCGCAGCGGCGGCTGCGACAGCAGGGCGAGGGCCTGCGGCCACCGGTCGTCGTCCACGAGGTCCAGGTCGCGCACGGCGACGATCTCGGTGGCGACCGGGGGAACGGGGGCTTCGGGGAAGCGGTCGAGGACGTCCTCGCTCCACACGTCCACGGCGTCCAGCAGGCCCGCGTCGTCCGGCTCGGCGAAGTCGCCCTCGCGGGGCTCCAGTTCGTCGGGGTCGAGGACCACGTCGGTGGCCCGGACCAGGGCGAAGGTGACGAGCACGCCGCAGGCCGCCAGGGGCTCCGGCCCCCACTTGCGCGCCAGCTCCACGTCCACGGCGGCGAGTTCGTCCTCGCGCATGACCTCGGCGAACGGGCCGCCGGGGAAGACGAGTTCGCCCGCCGGGGAGAGCTCGCCGTCCTCGTCGGGCAGGGCGAGCGCGCCGAGCCAGGGCTCGTCCCCGGGGCCGAGCCCGGCGTCGCGGACCAGGCCGAGGACGGTGTCGGCCAGTTCGTCGGCGTCGAGGGTGTCCTCCTCCCAGTTCGCCCCGCCCTCGTCCGCCAGGGACGCGGCGACGGCGGCCCGCACCTGCGGGGTGGTGAGCACGGCCCGCGGGGTGGCCGGGAGGGCGCCGAGCTTCTCCAGGAGCCCGTGGGCGGCGTCCGGGTGGGCGATCTTCAGGCCGAGACGGGTGAGCACCCCGGGGTCGAGGGACGCGGCGTCCGCGGAGGGCAGGAGCACCTGCCGGGGCCCGATGGCCGTCCGGCTTCCCCCGGTGCCGAAAGCCTGGGAGGCGCCCCCAGCGAGCGGCACCGGCAGCCCCGTCAGCCGGTCCGGGTCGACCCCGGCGAGGCTGTCGTAGAGCCGCCACCACCAGTCGGGGGCCTTCTCCAGACCGGCCAGCCGGTCGATCGCGTCGGTCAGCGGCACCCGGGCCACGCCCAGCGTGCGCAGCTCCGCGCGGCGCTCCAGGCCGGCGGGGAGCAGCGTCGGCAGCACCTCCGCGAGGACCCGCACGGTGTCGGCGCCCGCGCCCTCGACCACCTCGGCGTCGCGGGGCCGCAGGGACTCGGGCAGGTCGGGGTCGTCCTCGCGCGGCTCGACGGCGGGCGGCAGGAAGGAGGTGCGCGGCAGCCGCTGAAGGATCGCCTGCCGCAGCACGCCGTCCAGCTCGCCCTTGCCCAGCGGGCCGGGAATCAGGTCGATGAGGCCGACGGCGACCGGCCGCCAGTCGGCGAGCAGCCCGGCGTAGGCGTCCGCCGCCCGCTCCGCCAGGAAGTCCGTCAGCGGGCCGCGCGCGGCGTGCCGGCGGGTGGAGTCCAGCGGGAAGGACGCGATCAGCAGGGCGGGTACGCCGAGGGGCTCGTCGCTCGGGGTGGGGGCGTGCACGACGGGGCTGGTGCGGGGGCGGGCGGGAGCGCCGTCGGCGTCCACGGGCACCGCCCAGGTCACCGACCAGTGCGGGCGCAGCCGCTCCTCGACCGGCCGGTCGGCGAGGAGGTCGGGGGTGAGCGGGCCGTGCGCGGCGGCGGTGCGCCAGCGGGTGGTGCCCTCGCGGGAGTCCTCGACGACGGTCAGCGGGCCCTCGGTGCGGCGGGACAGCGTGCGCACGTCGTCCGCGACCTCGACGACGACCTCCTCGAGACCCGGCAGGGCGAGGAGCAGGGCGTCGTCCACGGCGTGCAGGAGCCGTTCGGCGAGGTCGGCGGCGGCCGTGTCGCGCAGCGGGAGGATGACGGCCGTGTCGTACGGGCCGGGGGCGCTGCCCTCGGCGGGGAACGGCAGCCGCAGCAGCGGGACGTGCCCGTCGCGCCGCCGGACCTCGTCCCCGAGGCCGGGGCTGTGTCGGGCGGTGTCGGCGGCCAGGTCCCGCGCCTCGGCCAGGGACCAGCGCACCCCGCCGTGCCGGCCGACGACGGCGGGCTCGTCGGTGACGGCCAGGACGGCGGCGAAGCCGACGCCGAACCGGCCGACCGCGCTGTCCCCGGCGTCGCGCTTGGCGGAGGCGCGCAGGGTGGACAGCGACTCGACGCCGGCCGCGTCCAGCGGGGCGCCGGTGTTGGCGGCGACGAGGACGCCGTCGCGCAGGGTGAGCCGGAGCCGGCCGGGTACGCCGGACCGGGCGGCGGCGTCGGCGGCGTTCTGCGCGAGTTCGACGACCAGCCGGTCGCGGTAGCCGCCGAGGACGAGGTCCTCCTCCGCGTTGGCGTCCTCACGGAACCGGGCGGGGCTCGTCGCCCAGGCGTCCAGCACCCCGCGCCGCAGACGTGCCGTACCGAACGGATCGGCGCCCTCGGCGGCAGGCTGCACGAACATGCTCACGGTGACTCTCCTCATCGACGGGCCACGAAGGTACCGCGAGGACCCGGCCCCACCGGTGCGGACGCCGGGTCGGGGCCCCCTGGGGGGGGCCGCCGCGCTACGAGTGCCCCAGCTCCGCCGACGCCTCGTCCTCGGCCGGGGGGACCGAACCGGAGTCCGCCGCCGGCCGCAGCGGGAACGGGTCGACCCGCGTCTCGTCGATCACCGGCGGAGCCGGCTGCGGCGGCCTCGGCATCACCGCCGCCTCGGAGTGCCCTCCGCACCCGTAGGCCAGCGACACGACCCGGCCGTCCGCCGGGGAGAACTCGTTGGCGCACACGCCGAAGGCCTGTCCCAGCGAGCCGCCGATGCGGGCCAGGAAGCCGCAGCTCACGCAGGAGGCGGGGGCCGCCTGGGCCATCGGGGTCTTCGGACCGTAGGAGTCCTCCCAGCGGTCGGCGGCGACGTGCAGCCCGTACCGGGAGAGGACGCGGGTGCGGCGCAGGCCCAGTTCCTCCGCGACCGCCGAGATCGTGCCGCGGGCCGGGACGGTGGACAGTTCGGCCGGGGGCCCGGCCGTGACCTCGGCGTCCTCGGCCTCCACCAGGTCGGCCATCTCGTGGGAGACGACGGAGTTCGGCGGCGGCTCGTCCTCGCCGGTCCAGCCGGGCTCCAGCCGCAGGTCCTCGGCGTCGGTGGGCAGCAGGTCTCCCGGGCCCATGTCGCCGGGGCGCAGGCGCTCGCTCCAGGGCACCCACTCGGGCGCGAGGAGGGCGTCGGGGCCGGGCAGCAGCACCGCCTCGTCCACCGTCACGATCTTGGCGCGGGAGGCGCGGGCCACGGTCACGGCCCAGCGCCAGCCGCGGTACCCGAGCTCCTTGCAGGCGAAGAAGTGGGTGACGACCCGGTCGCCCTCCGACACCGCCCCCTCGTGCTCGCCGACGACGCCGGGGGCGGCGGCCTCCTCGGCTGCGGCGCGGGCGAGGTCGACGGCCTCGGCGCACAGACGGTCAGGGGTGCGGCTTCGCGTTGTCGCTGCGCTCACAGGTATCGCTTCTCTCCATACGCCGTCTCACGAGTGCGCCGCTGCCTGCGAGGGGCGAACGGAGCGGACCTGTGGACCGCGTCGACGTCCGCGCCCGATCGCGCTCGGGCACACCTACGCCATCCATTCTGCGGGATGGCCGTAAGGCGCGCGGCCGAGAACGTTCGCCACGGCGCGCTAGGCACGCTACCTGCTCATGTGCGCTGGGCCTACACCGACGGGAGTTTCGGCGGTGTACGGTACCGCGTTCCCCGGTGCTGTCACCCGACTCGATCACCGCCATCCGCGCCGTATCGACGCTATAGCCCCCGCTCTCGGGGCACTATGACGGGGTGGCAGCCGCACGGACGGAGTTCAAGGGCGGGAGCCGGGGGCGCGGCCCCGGCTCCCGGTTCCGTGCGGTCGGCCGGGCGCTGCGCCTCCCGGTGACGGGTACCGCGCGCGGCATCCGCAAGGCGACCCACGCGCACGGCGCCGGCGAGTCCGGCCTCGGCAAGCTGATCGAGCTGCACGGGGTGAACGGCGCCGGCGACGTCATGATCACCGTCGCCCTGGCCTCCACCGTCTTCTTCTCCGTCCCCACCGACGAGGCGCGCGGCCGGGTCGCGCTCTACCTCGCCATCACCATGGCCCCCTTCACGCTCCTCGCGCCGGTGATCGGCCCCCTGCTGGACCGCCTGCCGCACGGCCGCCGCGCCGCGATGGCCGTCGCGATGGGTGCCCGGGCGCTGCTCGCGCTGGTGCTGTCGGGGGCGGTGGTCAGCGGGAGCATCGGGATGTATCCGGCCGCGCTCGGTGTGCTGGTCGCCTCGAAGGCGTACGGCGTGGTCCGAAGCGCCGTCGTGCCGCGGCTGCTGCCGCCCGGCTTCTCCCTGGTGAAGGCCAACTCGCGGGTCACGCTGTGCGGGCTGCTGGCCACCGGCGTCGCCGCGCCGGTCGCGGCCGGCCTCCAGCAGGTCGGGCCGCGCTGGCCGCTGTACGGCGCTTTCGTGATCTTCATCGCGGGGACCGTGCTGTCGTTCACGCTGCCGCCGAAGGTCGACTCGGCGCGCGGCGAGGACCGGGCGCTGCTCGCCGCGGACGAGCGGCACCTGCACGGCCCGCACCGCAGGCCCGTCAAGCGTCCCGGGCTGCGCACGGTGGGTCCGGCGGTGACGCACGCGCTGGCCGCCAACGCCGCGATCCGCTGCCTGACCGGCTTCCTGATCTTCTTCCTGGCCTTCCTGCTGCGCGTGCACCCGCTGTCCGGGCAGAGCGCGGCCGTGTCGCTGGGCATCGTGGGCGTGGCGGCGGGCGCGGGCAACGCGCTGGGCACGGCGGTCGGGGCGTGGCTGCGTTCGCGGGCGCCGGAGGTCATCATCGTGACGGTCGTCGCGGTGGTGCTGGGCGCCGCGGTCACGGCCGCGGTGTTCTTCAGCACCGTGCTGGTGGCCTGTCTGGCCGCGGTCGCGGGGTTCGCCCAGGCGCTGGCCAAGCTGTCCCTGGACGCGCTGATCCAGCGGGACGTGCCCGAGCAGGTCCGCACCTCGGCGTTCGCGCGCTCCGAGACGCTGCTCCAGGTCTCCTGGGTGCTCGGCGGGGCGGTCGGGATCGTGCTGCCGCTGAGCGGGACGCTGGGCCTGTCGGTCGCCGCGGCGATCATCGCCGCCGGGTGGCTGACGACCGTACGGGGGCTGATCGACTCGGCCCGGCGCGGGGGACGGGCCCGGCCGAGGGTGGCGTGACCACGCCACGCCGTACCCAGGTGGGGGGCGGGCCACAAGCGCCGTATAGCCTTCGCCCATGACCACGTTGCCCCGCGGCACCGCCGCTATCGGACACGGCGTAGTGCGACGCCGCCGCGCCGTCGCCGCCGCCGGCGCCGTATCCGCCGGACTGCTCCTGTTGTCAGCCTGCGACCAGCCCACGCCCATGGGCACGGTCACGGTCGGCAGTGACTCGGTCAGTTCCGAGGCCACCTGTGGCGGTCACGACAAGGTCCTGGAGAACGCCGAGATCCAGAAGTGCCTCCAGGACGACGACGTCGACTCCATCACGGTCAACCCCGACGACACCGTGCGTTTCGGCGTGGACCCCGAGGTCGCCGACCAGCGCTGGACGATCCTGATGAACGGTCAGCAGCTGACCGACGACACGGACAACACCTACCGCACGGTGCCGGGCAGCGTCTTCTTCAACGCCCAGTACGGCGCCCAGGGCGACTCGACGCTCGTCACCATCAAGGCAGGCGACGGCAAGGACGACAGCGAGGAGGCCACCGGTCTGTGGTCCTTCAAGCTGAAGAAGGACGACTGACCACGTCCTCCGTGCACATCCTCGTGGCCACCGCGGTCCCCGTCGAACGGGACGCGGTGGCTCGGGCGTTCCCGGGCACGGGCCCGGATGCGGCGGTGGAGGTGCCCCGGCCCGGCACGGTCCTGCACCGGCTCCCGGACGGCTGGGACCTCCTGGCCGCCGGTGTCGGCCCCGCCCTCGCCGCCGCCTCGACCGCCGCCGCCCTGACCGCCGCGGCCCTCGACTCCGCGCCCTACGGCCTGGTCGTCTCGGCCGGTATCGGCGGCGGCTTCGCCCCCGACGCGCCGGTGGGCTCGCTCGTCGTCGCCGACGAGATCACCGCGGCCGACCTGGGCGCCGAGACGGCCGACGGCTTCCTGCCGGTCACCGACCTCGGCTTCGGCACCGTCACCCACCGCCCGCCGGCCGGCCTCGTCCGCGCCGTCGCCGCCGCGACCGGGGCCCGCACCGGCACCGTCCTGACCGGGTCCACCGTCACCGGCACCGCCGAACGCGCCGCCCTGCTGCGCGCCCGCCACCCGCGGGCCCTGGCCGAGGCCATGGAGGGCTTCGGCGTCGCCGAGGCCGCCGCCGCGCACGGGGTGCCGGTGCTGGAACTGCGCGCCGTCTCCAATCCGGTCGGCCCGCGCGACCGCGCCGCCTGGCGCATCGGCGACGCGCTGACGGCGCTGACGGACGCCTTCGGGAAGCTCGCACCCGTCCTCAGGAGTTGGAACCCACATGAGCGCTGAGACCCTGCAGATCGCGTACTCCCCCTGCCCGAACGACACCTTCGTCTTCGACGCCCTCGCGCACGGCCGCGTCGCCGGGGCACCCGCCCTCGACGTGACGTTCGCGGACATCGACATCACCAACGGCATGGCCGAGCGCGGTGAGTTCGACGTGCTGAAGGTGTCGTACGCCGTGCTGCCGTACGTCCTGGACGAGTACGCCCTGCTGCCCTGCGGCGGTGCGCTGGGCCGGGGCTGCGGGCCGCTGGTGCTGACCCGGGAGGCGGACGCCGACCTCCGCGGGCGCACGGTCGCGGTGCCGAGCGAGACGTCGACGGCGTACCTGCTGTTCCGGCTGTGGGCGGCGGACACCGTGCCCGGCGGGGTGGGCGAGGTCGTCGTGATGCCGTTCCACGAGATCATGCCGGCCGTGCGGGACGGGAAGGTCGACGCGGGGCTCGTGATCCACGAGGCGCGCTTCACGTACCGGAACTACGGACTGCACAAGCTCGCCGACATGGGCGAGCACTGGGAGCGGACCACCGGGCTGCCGATCCCGCTCGGCGCGATCATCGCCAAGCGGTCGCTGGGCGCGGAGACGCTGACGCGGCTGGCCGACTCGGTCCGTGCCTCGGTGCGGGCGGCCTGGGACGCCCCGGAGGTCTCCCGGCCCTACGTCATGGCCCACGCCCAGGAGATGGACCCGGCCGTCGCCGACCAGCACATCGGCCTCTACGTCAACGAGTTCACGGCCGACCTCGGCGAGGACGGGTACGCGGCGATCCGGGGCCTGCTGACCCGCGCGGCGGCCGAGGGACTGGTACCGGCCCTCGGCCCGGATGCGCTGGCGTTCCCGTGAGGCGTGAGCTTGGGGCTCGAAGCCTGAGGGGTGACGGGCGGGGCGGGCGGCGAGGCGTCAGACGTCCAGCTGGTCCGCCACCGCGCGGAGCAGGCCGGCGATCTTCTTGCCGGCGGTCTTCTCGGGGTAGCGGCCCCGCTCCAGCATCGGGGTGATGTTCTCCAGGAGGGTCGTCAGGTCCTGGACGATGGAGGCCAGTTCGTCGGGCTTCTTGCGCTGCGCGGCGGCGACCGAGGGTGCCGGGTCCAGCAGGGTCAGGGACAGCGCCTGGTCACCGCGCTGTCCGGCGACCACGCCGAACTCCACGCGCTGCCCCGGCTTCAGGGCCTCGACTCCGGCGGGGAGGACCGAGGAATGGACGAAGACGTCACCGCCGTCGTCACGGGAGAGAAAGCCGAAGCCCTTCTCACTGTTGAACCACTTGACCTTGCCGGTAGGCACGTCTGTCCTCGTCCTCGTACTCGTCGGAAAACTGCTCGGAAACGGCTTCTGATAGCACTTGGGCGGGTCGTCCGGACCCGCCGGTACCAAGGCTAATGGTCTTCGGGCCGGTGACAAGACGTCCCCCGGTCGTTCCCCAGGCCTGGGAACTACCCTGGTCGAGTGCGTGAACAAACCCAAACGAATTCCGCCGCGCCCGGTGACCGACTGATCCGCGCCGGTGCGATCGTCTTCTTCATCGGCACCGTGGCCACACTGGTCACGGTCGCCCCGCTGCTGCTGGGGACGACGCCCTTCCCCACCTTCATGTTCGTACTGAGCATGCTGATGGGAGTGGGCTTCCTGATCGCCGGCGCGGGGGTGTTCCGGTCGATCGCGGCGGGCCGGCGTCAGGCGCGCGCCGAGTCCGGCCCGTCGGCGTCGCCGTCTCGGTAACCCGCGAGCCACGCCGGGAACTTGGTGAGGTCGGCGAGGACGACGTCGGCGCCGGCCGCGCGGAGTTCCCCGGCGCTGCACGGGCCGCTGGCCACGGCCACGGAGAGGGCACCGGCGGCGCGCGCGCCGCGCACGTCGCCGAGGTGGTCGCCGACGTACACGTCCGCGCCGTGCTCGCGCAGCGCCACGGCCTTCTGCTCGGCCCACAGGTCGCCGACCACGGCGTCCGGTTCGATGCCGAGGTGCGCCAGGTGCAGCTTGGCGTTCGGCTCGTACTTGGCGGTGACGACGAGGGCCCGTCCGCCGGCCGCCCGCACCGCCTCGACCGACTCCCGGGCGCCGGGCAGCGCGGGGGTGGCGGCGACGGCGTACGTCGGGTACATCGCGCGGTACAGCTCGGCGGTGGCCGCGATCTCCTCGGCCGGGAACCAGTGCGCCAGCTCCTCCTCCAGCGGCGGCCCGAGCCGGGTCACGGCCAGGTCGGCGTCGACGTACGTCCCGGTCCGCTCGGTGAGCGCGAGGTAGCAGGCGTGGATGCCGGGCCGCGAGTCGATCAGCGTCATGTCGAGATCGAAACCGACGGTGGGCGCGGGGCGGGTCGTGGAGGCCATGGCGCCCATTGTGCCGGGAGCCGCCACCGCACCGGCCGGACGGTCCCGGGTCAGCCCCGGGGGCGGCGGGAGCGCCAGAGGAGGTAGAGGGCGGTGGCGACGGCGGCGGTGCGCAGGACCCAGGGCCAGGTGTCGGTGACGGCCTCGTTCATGCGGCCCTCGGCGATCGGGTCGCCCCAGCGGCCCTCCGTGCGGCCCCACAGCCAGACGAGACCGGCGGCGGCGACCGTGCCGGGCAGACCCAGGACCGCCCACTTGGACTGGGCGGGGGTGAGGCGGCGGGAGAGGTAGGCGATCAGCCAGCCCAGGCCCAGCGGGAGAAGGCTGCCCAGGACGGCACCGGCGATCAGCAGCGCCGCGGCGAGCAGCAACAGGGGGTTGGGCCGGCCGCCCTCGGGCCACAGGCGGCGCAGGTGCCGGGTCACGGCCCGGCCCGGCTTCCCGGCGACCGGCTCGGCAGGCTCCGCGGCCGCCTCGACGGCCGCCGTCCCGCCCGGCCCGTCGGGCGTCCGGGGCTCCTTCCCGGTCCCGGCCCCCTCCCGCGGCGGCGGCTTGAGCAACTCCGGGATCTCCACACCGCCGACGAACCCCGGCACGCTGTCGCCGGCGCCCCCGAACGGTCCGTTGTCCACCCGCCACCAGTCCTGCCGGCCGACCGCGCTCTCCCCCAGCTCCTGCGCGCTCGCCAGGTGCGGCGGGGCGGGGGCCGGCGCGGGAGCCGGTCCGGCCTCGGGTGCGGCGGGGTGGGAGCGCGGTGCCCCGGCGCGCCGCAGGCCCTTGAGCCGCTCCGTCCTCCGCCGCTCGCCCTCCCGCTGCTCGGGCACCGCGGCCGGCGGCGGCACCGCCGGCCGCGGGACACCGCTCGTGCCGCCCGCAGCCCCGACGATGTCGTCGGGGCTGCCCAGCCGGTCCAGGATGCGGCGGACGGCGGCGGGGCTGTCGACGGTGGTCCCGGCGCGGCGCCGGTCGATCTCGTCGCGCAGCTCGGAGACCAGCCGCATCCGGGTGGCCGACGGCAGCTGCCGTTGCTGGGCCACGTCGCCGACGCGGCTCAGATACTCGTAGACGACCTGGTCGCTCTCGATCCCCACGAACCCCTCCGGGGCGGTGTGTTGTGGTGTGCCGCCGGTATCCCGCGGGACGAAGGTACCTAATCCTCCCGCGCGGGGCGGACACCCCGCGCACGGCACCGGCGCACACGCCGCCCCACCGTCGTACCCACCCGCTAACGTGGGCCGGATGAGCACCGAGGAGAAGTCCGCGACCCCCCGGTCCCTCGCGGAGGCGCTCCGCGTCAGGGACGACGTCTCGCTGGCCGCCCTCCTGCGCAGCCGTCCCGACCTCATCACCCCCGTGCCCACGGACCTCACCCAGCTCGCCACCCGGGCCGGCACCCGCGCCTCGGTCGTGCGGGCGCTGGAACGGCTGGACCGGTTCGCGCTGCAGACGGCGGAGGCGCTGGCCGTGGCGGCGGACCCGGCGCCGTACGACGAGCTGCTCCGGCTCATGGCGGGCGACCCCGGGGCCGCGGCCGACCCGGTCGTCACCGCCGCCCTGCCGCGGTCCCTGGCGGTGCTGCGCGAACAGGCGCTGGTGTGGGGAGCCGACGACCGGCTGCGGCTGGTGCGCACCGCTCGCGAGCTGCTCTCGCCCTCCCCGCAGCACCCCTCACCGACAGGGCTCGGGCCCACCGTGCGGGAGGCGACGGCGGGGATGTCGCCGGGCCGGATCCAGGAACTCCTGGCCGCCGTCGGACTGCCCTCGACCCACGACTCCGTCTCCGCCGTGTCCGCGCTCGCCACCCTGTTCACCGACCGGCCGCGGATGGCGGAGCTCCTCGCCGGCCTGCCCCAGGAGTCCCGGGAGGTGCTGGCCCGGCTGGTGTGGGGCCCGCCGTACGGCCAGGTCACCCACGATCCCGCGGCGCACCTGCGGGCGCTGCTGGACCGCGGCCTGCTGCTGCCGACCGCGCCGGGCACGGTCGTCCTGCCCCGCGAGGTCGCCCTGCACCTGCGGGACGGCCGGGCGCACCGCACGCCCGAGCCGGTGCCGCCGCCGGTGGAGGCCGCGGCGGCGCACCGTCCACAGGTCGTGGACGCCACCGCCGCCGGGCAGGCGCTGGCGGCGCTGGCGACCGTCGAGGAACTGCTCAAGGAGTGGGACGAGGGCGGCCCGGCGGTGCTGCGGGCCGGCGGGCTGAGCGTGCGGGACCTGAAGCGGACGGCCGTCGCCCTGGACGTGACCGAGCCGGTGGCCGCCTTCTGGGTCGAGCTGGCCTACGGGGCGGGGCTGATCGCCTCGGACGGTGAGGCGGACGAGCGGTACGCGGCGACGCCGGCCTACGACGAGTGGCGGGAGCTGGCCACCGCCGAGCGGTGGGCGCGACTGGCCGAGGCGTGGCTGACGGCCACGCGCACGCCGGGTGTGGTCGGCGGGCGGGACGCGAAGGACCGCACGCTCTCGGCGCTGGGGCCGAACCTGGACCGCTCGGCGGCCCCGGAGGTACGGCACCGGGTGCTGGCGCTGCTCGCCGGGCTGCCCGAGGGCGCCTCGCCCACCGAGGAGTCGGTGCTCGCGCGGCTGCGCTGGGAGCGCCCCCTGCGCGGACCGCAGCGGGAGCAGCGGGAGCCTCGCGAGGAGGACCTGCGCAGCAGACTCGCCCGGTGGACGCTGTCCGAGGCGGAGCTGCTGGGCGTCACCGGGCGCGGTGCGCTCGCGGCGCCGGGACGGGCCCTGATCGGAGCGCCCGAACCACTGCGTCCGGCGGCGGAGACGGGGGAGCCCGAGGGTCCCGGTGACAAGCTCCCCGTCCACCACCGCGCGCTCCCCTCCCCGATTCCCCCGACGCCCGCCGAGCAGGCCGCCGCCACCGCGGCCGCCGCCCGGGTGCTGGCACCGCTCCTCCCCGAACCGCTGGACCACGTGCTGCTCCAGGCCGATCTGACGGCGGTGGCGCCGGGGCCGCTGGAGCGTCCGCTGGCCGACCTGCTGGGGGTGCTCGCGGACGTGGAGTCCAAGGGCGGGGCGACCGTGTACCGGTTCACGCCGGGCTCGGTGCGCCGCGCCCTGGACGCCGGGCGGACCGCCGCGGACCTGCACGCCGTCCTCGCCCGGCACTCCCGCACGCCGGTGCCGCAGCCGCTCACGTACCTGATCGACGACGTGGCCCGGCGGCACGGGCGGCTGCGGGTGGGCTCGGCCTCGGCGTACGTGCGCTGCGACGACGACGCCACCCTGGACGAGATCCTCGCCGACAAGCGGGCCGCCGGCCTCGGGCTGCGCCGTCTCGCGCCGACCGTGCTGGCCGCGCAGGCCGACCCGTCGGCCCTGCTGGAGGGGCTGCGGGCGATCGGCTTCGCGCCGGCCGCGGAGTCCGCCGCGGGTGACGTGCTGATCGCCCGTGCCGACGCCCGCCGCACACCGCCGCGTACGCCCCCGGAGCCGGTCCCGGAGGGCCCGCCGGTCCCCGACGACACGCTCCTGACGGCGGCGATCCGCGCCGTCCGGGCCGGTGACCTGGCCTCGACGGCCCCGCGCAAGCCGGGACCCGGCACCGGTGAGGGCGGGGGTCCGGCCGCGGGCGAGCTGCCCCGCACCGGCGCCGCCGAGACCCTCGCCACCATGCAGGCGGCCGTCCTGACCGGCGAGGCGCTGTGGATCGGCTACGTGAACGCCGAGGGCGCCGCCAGCCAGCGGGTGGTGGCCCCGGTCCGGGTCGAGGGCGGCTTCGTCACGGCGTACGACCACACGGCCGACGAGGTGCGCACCTATCCGCTGCACCGGATCACCGGCGTGGCCGAACTCGCCGACGACGCGCTGTGAAGGGCCCCTCTTTCGAGCGTACGGGCCGGTTCATGCACGCCACGCCGGGTGATTAGCACCTGCGAGGGAGCTTTTTTCATAATCCGCATCGATCTTTCGGCCCTCGGGCAGCCACCGGTTGTCCTGCACCGAACCGAAAGGAACCACCTGATGCGTGCCGTTCGTCGCGTCGCCACCGTCCTTGCCTCCACCGCCGCGCTGGTCGCGGCGTTCGCCGCCGAGGCCGCGGCGGTCGGCATCGACCTCGGTGGAGGCGTCACCCTCTGATCCGGCCGTTCGGCGTCCCCTTCGGCGGGCCGGGTCCCAGTCCCCTGGGCCCGGCCCGCTCCGGATCTCCTCCCCCCTCTCCCCGCCGGTCTGCCCGAAAGGACCCCCATGCGCGCCAAGCCCGCCGATCCCTGCCGTTCCGCCGCCCGCTCCGCCGTCGCCGTCTCCGTCGCCGCCCTGATCACCGCCGCCGCGCTGTTCGGCGCGCTCGCCCCCGAGGCCACCGCGCTGCCGCTGCCCCTCCCGGTCACCGGCGTCGAGCCCCTGGTCACGGAGGGTGTCACCGTCGAGGGCCCGCTGATCAACAACATCAGTCTCAGGTAGCCGGGTCCCGCGATCAGGCACACTGGACGTTTGGCCGATCCGTCCCGTCCCGGTCGGCCGTACGCACGCGAAAGGGTGCCGCCCGTGAATGGTCCGCTGATCGTCCACTGACCGAGCCATCACCATGCCTGTACGGCCTGCCCGAGAGTCGCGAACCGGCCATCGATCCAAGGCAAAGGACCACAGTGGGACCGCGTAAGCCTTCCAAGGGGCACCGCCGGTCTCAGGAGCACCGCACGGCTTGCAGCGTTCGAGCCTTCAACCTTCCGACTCGTAGGAGCGGGCAGGCTGCCGGGCGGGGGCTCCATCTTCGTCTCCGTAGTCAACGGCGCTTTAGTGCCGCCATTGCCGTCACTGTTCCCCTCAGCTCCGGCAAGCGGCGGGGCCGCGCCTCCAACGAGCGTCGGCAAGGCCGCACTCCTGTGCTCTCGGGCATACCCCGCACTGGCCGCATGTCTCCACTTCCCTCCAACCTGGCCGGCGCCCGTCCCGCGCGGCCCTTGAGGACAAAAGAGGGGTGCGACGGCGATCGACCTCAACTGGGGGGGCAACGAGGGTCGCAGGGTTTGAGCAACTACATCATTCACCCCTCTGTCGTCGCTCGCATCACATAGCATGAAGTGCACCAGGGTGCGCGCTGTGGGTAGTTGGCGCCACTGGCGCCACGCCCTCTGCCCCGAGTACTCCGGAGTAGCTGTTGACCGGCCCTGCGAGTAGCCCCCTTCCCGTGGATGACGGTGGGCACGACGCCATCAAAGGGTTCGCATACCAGTTCGACAAGACCCTTCTTGAGATCATTCGGAGCCCGCGACAAAGGCTCCAGATTGAAGGCGCGCAAGATCTGAGTGGCGAGCACTATCACATGCAGATCAAGAATCGGTCCGGGAAGTTCTATCTATCATCGATAGGCAAAGCGGTCCGTAAAATGTTTTCACAGTTTGAGATCAGCCGCCACCCCTCCTACATCTTGCACTGCCACTTTGCGGATCAAACCCCTGGCACCAGCCGATCGCTCAACGCCGATGAACTGGATAGTTTGCTCGCTGACCAGTTCCATACAGTCGATAAAGACTTGAAATTGCAGTTTCTGAAGTCCTTCTCCATCCACTTTTCAGAGGACTACGAAACACAGTTCAAGAACGTGTTGGATTGCATCACTTCCGAGCTTTCCGCTAAGGACTCCACGGAAGCACTCTCCTACCATGCGATTCTTCACGCATATCTGAGAAACCTGGTTTTGACGAAACCTCCAGGTTCTCGTTGGGTCGGGCTCAATGACTTGAAGGCAGCAGTCAGGGAAGCACGAAGCGCCATCTTCACAGCCAGCTACGTCACCTATTGCGGGTACGAGAAGTACCTGAAAATGGTTAGAAGGCAGTACCTTCCGCGACGCGTCAATGTCCCGAACATCGAGCGGCTATTTTCCTTCGAGTGCACCCAGGAGACTAACCCGCAAGACATTGCGGAGGCTGTGCTACACATCTGCAATAGGTACCGCATTGAGGAGAACTCGCCAGCCCCCTATTTCACATTCCGCGGCAAGTTCGACGATCGCTCCATAAAGGCAAGCCTGTGGGAGGTCGGAGCATACTTCAATGACGGGCGCGGATACCATGGTGGGAACTTTAGGATGGAAATCCTAACCAACCCTCCCTTCGGGGCCGCTCGTATCAAAGTCGTGGAGCCAGTGCAACTGCATGACCTCATGACCGAGGTAAGATTTAAGGAGTTCCACGACTTCTTCCTAGTTGAGAAGACTGATTCTCCGGTCCCGGTACCGCGGCCACATCACGTGTTTCTGGAATCTCATGGCGACCTGATCGAAGTATTCCGATAGGGCGGTCTAATGTCTAGCGCCGAAGTAATCGCTGTCTACCCTAACCGTATCAAGATCGCAGTCCACGACATTGGCGAACTCGCCGATGGCGACCCTGTTGAAGTCGGCTCATATCTAAAAATCTACGACAGCTTGCAGGGCGCCATTATGGCGATCATTGAGAGTTATTCGATCGAGCTTCGCCCCAGCAAGGAAGGAGGGGAAGACCGACAAAAGGTGTACGTCATCGAAGCAGTACCGCTCGGCTTCGTTGATGGTGACGGACGCTTCTCCCGTGGTGGCGGCGGGATCGCCATTCCGCCGAAAAAAGTATCAGTCGCCGTGAAGGATGAGGTCCAGCGCATCTATGACACAGTCGAAACGGAAAAGAGGTTTCACTTCGCTCAATTGGCACAAGACATTTCGGTAGACGTTCCGGTCGACGGCGATAAGTTCTTCAGCCGCCATGTCGCGGTTGTAGGCTCCACGGGGTCGGGCAAATCACATGCCATCGCAAGAATTATCCAGACTGCGACTCAGATTCGCGATGAGACTTACGGCGAGTACAGCCTAAATAACGCACACGTCGTGATCTTCGACATTCACTCTGAATACAAGACTGCATTCCCAGAGGCGAATCACCTTTCCGTTGAATCTCTCATTCTCCCCTACTGGCTGCTAAACGCCGAGGAGCTTCAGGATCTTTTTATCGAAAGCAACGAAGAACAGTCGCATAATCAGATCGCGGTGCTGAAGAAATCCATCACAGAGAACAAACGGACACACTTCGAAGGGTCGGAGGAGAAGCGCGATCTAATCCACTATGAGTCCCCAATCTTCTTTGAGATCGATGAGGTACTTGATGCAATTAGGGCGAAAAATGAACAGCGTATTGCCACACCCGGGAAGACTACTGATCGGGCGGGCCCACTCTTCGGCAAGCTTGATAACTTCATCACGCGACTTGAGAACCGCGTTCTCGACAGGCGCCTAGATTTCCTGTTGGGGGACAGGGCAAAATCGGTGAACCTCGAATCCGTTCTCCGACAGTTCACCGGATACAATCCCGATTCCCTTGCAAACGTAACGGTGATCGACCTCAGTGGCGTTCCGTTTGAGGTTCTCAGTATCACTGTCTCACTGGTGTCCCGATTGCTTTTTGACTACTCGTACTACTTCAAGAAACTCAACGCATCTTCCCAGGTGGAAACTCCGCTTCTACTCGTATACGAAGAAGCTCACAAGTACGTGCCGAAGAGTGGACTGGCAAAGTTCAGCGCATCCAGAAACTCGATCGAGAGGATCGCCAAGGAGGGCAGGAAGTACGGCATTACTGCCGCTATCGTAAGCCAGAGGCCGGCTGAGATTTCGGAAACGATTTTCTCTCAGTGCAGCAACTTCCTCGCCATGCGGCTCACGAACCCAGAGGATCAAAATTACGTCAAACGTCTATTGCCAGATTCTTTGGGACCCCTGACTGAGTCTCTTCCCGTGCTGAGTTCAGGCGAGGCTCTCTTGTTGGGTGACGCAGCAGTCATGCCCTCGAAGGTTGTGATGGAGCAGGCTCGCCCTGCCCCCTCTTCAAGTGACGTTAGGTACATGGCTGAGTGGATTAAGCCGTGGCAGGACGTGGAGTTCGTACGCGTGGTCGAGGACTGGCAAAAGTAACTGGGACCGTCTTCGGAGTGCACAGGATGTCCCAGTAGTCACACTCGTAATCCTATGATTGGCGACGCTCGGGCCTATCCCAGGTGCAGCCATAAAGGTCCGGTACTTCGCAACTTGGTACTACGAAACGGTAGCCTGAGGGCCGGAGAATAAGGTCAGCCGAGATAGGGCCGCTCACGGTGCTCCAGGAAATGTCGGATCCGGAGCTGTTGCGTGTGGTGCATCGGCAGTTGATCGATTTCCTCCGGCTGGACGAAACTGAGCTCCGTGGACTCGTCCGAGATCGCGAGTCGGCCCCCGACTACTCGGGCTGTGAAGCAGACATTGAATTGGCGACGCACTTCACCGTCCGTATAGGCGATGACATGACGCGGGTCGGTATATGTCCCGACGAGCCCGGTGATCTCCACGTCCAGGCCCGTTTCCTCCTTCACCTCCCGGATGGCGGTTCCCGGTAGCGAGTCGGTCATCTCCATGCCGCCGCCTGGTAGCGCCCAGAGATCGTTGTCCCGGCGGCGCTGAAGGAGCACGCGTCCTTCGTCGTCGGTGACGACTGCGGACGCGGCGACCACCAAACTGTTCGGCTCTGGTGCCGCTGGGTCGTCGTAGTACTCGGTCCTTGCCATCGTCAGCCTTCTCCTACCGGTGTTGCGGTTTCCCACACCGCGTCGAAGCTGCTGGTGTAGGTGTCGAACATGCCACCCTCTCCGTTGCGCCGAAGATGCCACACGGGTGCACCGTAGGCGTTCACGCCCCAGACGTGGGCGTTGACCAGCGCCTGGTCATCCGCACGATAGATCGAGTTGTAGAGCGTGGTGGCGTGGGTCCGCACCTCGATGCCGGATACCCCGGCCAGGGGGCGATAGTGCATGAGGGCAAGTCGGCAGCCGGACTCGATCCCGTGACCGAACCTCTCTTCGGCGCCGCGTTGTTGGACAATCGTGCTGTCCGGATCGCCGATCGCGATACGGACCGCACAACCGTCGGCAGCTCGCTCGCGCAACAGGTCATTCAGCCGTGGGTACGCCTCGTGCAGGAAGACGGCGGCGTACACCAACACGTCGATGTGCTCGCGGGCCTGGGTCAGCATGTCCACGAAGGTGGATACGGGGAGGTCCGCCCGGTGATCGTAGAGGGCCACAAGTTCCGGACTGACGGCGCGGGCAGCGCGTGCCTGCCGGAGCGCGGGCCAAAGTGCGTGCACGTCTTCTCCTAGTATCTCCGCTGTCAGCATGGCTGCGGCACGACGCGGCGTACGCCCCAAGTTGACCCATCTTTCAACGGACTTGGGATCGACCTCGACCTTGTTCGCAAGGGCGGCGTACGTCCAGCCGCCGGCGGCCATGGCAGCACGTAGCCTCTCGTTCGGCATCCCAATCTCTCCTAACACTCGGGGACGGCACCAGGGACGTTCTACCCGACGCGGGACGTCCCGAAGTGGGGTTTGTCGGAGGTTCCAACGTCCTGATGAGCGGCGGAATGCTCGTCCGCATGGCGAGCAACCAGCAGACCAGACCAGGCATCGGTGCATTGGCGAAGGACACTGCCAATGGACGTATCGGCGTCGTCATGGGTGAAGTCGGTGGCCGGGTGCAGATAAGGCCCGTGGGCGGCGGGATCGAGTGGGATGCCATGCCGGACAACGTGGTGGCGCCGACAGCGCGGGAGGAACTGAGCGCGCGTCTTGCCATCAGGAACGGCAACAGCCGGGACTGCCTGTGATGCGCGCCATCGGTCGGTACGCGGGGGTTTTTCATCTTCTTGATCAGTGGGCCCTGTGGCCTGGTGATCGGCATGGCCCTCGGTATCAGCCAGTAGACCGGCCGCCCCGGACGGGGTGCCACCTTCCTTGGCTCCCCTTCCCGTTCGGGGCCGGCCTTCCATCCCCCGGTCGTCGCGGGACGTGCCTCGTCGACCGGTGTGGGCGAAAGTGCCAGAGCACAGCGACACTCAAGGAGTCTTCGTATGACGGCAACGGCCAACGACCAGAGGACCGGTCGCGCGGTGGCTGGTGAGGAGCTGTTCGACAGCCTCACCCACTTCGTGGTCACCCACAACGGACAGCCTCGCGAGCGCGCCGAGAGGATCACGGACCAAGCGGTGGCCTTCGTGGTCACGGCCGCGACTGCCACCGTCCCCATGGTCCCGTCGGACGACGTGGACCTCGGGCTGCACGCCCTCATCCTGCACACGAAGGAGTACGCCGACCTGTGCGAGCGGTTCGCGGGCCGCTTCCTCCACCACAACCCCAAGCCGGGTGGCGGGGCGCGCGATCCGGAGAAGGTGGCCGCGTCCACGCACGCGATGAAGGCGGTTGGGTTCATGGTCTTCGACGACCTGTGGACCGTGGACGACACGAACCTCGCGCAGTGCGACTCCGACTGCGGCCGGCCGTACGGTCAGGCGTAGCGACACGACACCAGCGGCGCGGCCGGCCTCGATGTGGGGTCGGCCGCGTCGCCAGGAAGGAGAACCGACGTTGTCCGGGACATCCCCTGAACTGCCGATCGTCGTGCTCGACGCGCTCATGCCCACGACTCAGCGCCTGGTCCTCAACCGCCGGGGCTCCATGGTCTGGGACGTCGAGAGCCATCGGGGCCACCACGCCGTGAAGGTCGGCTATCCGATCGAGGCAACGGCCGAATGGCCTGCCCAGCCCTGGGCAGCGCGCGCGCCCGCACGCGAAGGTGCGGTGTTGTACCGCCTGGGCCTACATGACTTCGCGTACGGCGAGTGGGACGGCGGTACCTGGAACTTCCAGCCGTGGCGGGAAGGCCCGGACCTCTACCAGCTGTGGGAGCCTTGCCGTAAGCCGGGCTCGCGCATCGATCCACACACGAGCGTCGCCCTGGGCTGCGTGGAGGCGCTGGCCGAACTGCACGCCAAAGGATGGGCGCACGGTGACGTGCAGCCCGCGCACTTCATCATCGGACCCGAGCGGACGCACCTGATCGATCTGGCCTTGGCGCGCGGTGGTCGGGTGCCCGAGGGTTACGACTTCCCGTTCCGCGGCTGTCTCGTCCACTATGAAGCCCCGGAGATCGCGCGCAGTGTGCTCGACACCGGAGAGGCTGAGCCCACCCAGGAAGCCGACATCTACGCGCTCGGCGCTTCCCTGCTCATCTCCGCCACGGGCTGGCGGGCAGTCGAGTACCCTGACGACGCACCGCGCCCTGTGCAGCGAAAGGCTGTGGCAGACGGCAAGCGACGGCCCGTCAAGGTGCGGGGCGAGCTGGGCGAACTGATCGAGGCCATGCTCAGCCACGCTCCCGAAGACAGGCCAACGATCTACGAGGTGGGCAAGGCCCTGCGCTGAAGCTGAAGCGTCGGCAGTCTGTGAAGGCGCGACCCACGCAACGACCAACAAACAGAGACCGCACCACCCCTCAGCCTGGACAGCGTGCCGGGTGGTCCGGGCAGGCGGGGACGCCCTCTGCGAACTCGTCGCAGAGACAGTCGAGTTCACGACCCGCGACGGTGGGACGCTGTCGTATTGCCGCCCCTCAATCAAGGTCATCGGCCCTTGGCACAAGCCCGACCAGCACGCCGCCTGACCTGAGACACAAAATGCGGTGCCCCCACCTCGTCCGTACCGTGGGGGCACCGCTGTTCGTGTCCGGTGACGTGGGCGTCAGCCCTGGCTGTCAGCCGCCTCGGTCTCCCGTTCGCTCTCCTTTGCCGCTGCCGCCCGCCGCATGTGCCCCTCCTCGCCGAAGTAGACCGACAGACGCGACGTGTCCAGCTTCTTGCCTCCACGCCGCGCGGGGGCCACCTCCACGTAGCCGCCTGCGTTCAACAGCAGATCTCGCTTACCGGCCACGTCCGAGCGCTTCCACTGCTCGGCGTGCGTCTCTCCGATCGGCTCCGCCTTCACGCCGCCCGGCTTCGCCGTTCGCTGCCTCTCCTTCAGGGTCGCCAGTCGCTCTTCCAGCTTGGCGTACTGCTCCGCGTACCGGATCGCTCCGTCGTCGCCTCTGAACAGGCCCCGGTCGTAGCGATCCTTTTGCAGGTCGGCCAACGCTTCCTCGGCCTGCCTGATCTGCGGGCGAAAGTCCTCGCCCACCTCCTGGACCATCCGCATCACTGAAAGGTGCCCGTACTTCGCAAGGAACTGCTCGGTGACGTGCTCCTCGGTGGTCACCCCGGCCACGGTCGGCCCGTAGCACTTCACGCCCGGTTTCTCCTCCCCCTTGGCCGCCCGCTGGCGGTACTTCAGCGGTCCGATGCACCGATACCGAAGCTGACCGTTGCGCCCACTGAAGGTGTACATGCGTTCGCCGCAGACTCCGCAGTGCATGATGCCGCGCAGCAGCGACGTACCCTGCCGGCGCTTCTCACCCGGGTTGGCCCGGCGCTCCAACTCGTCCTGCAGCACCTGCCAGGTGTCTGTGTCGAGGATCGGCGGGCGATTGACCAGGGGCAGGCCGTCCGTCCGCAGGATCGGCTTTCCGTCCTCGATGACCTGGCCGAGCAACTGGGGGTTGCCCAGCATGCTGCGCAGCGTGGTCGTGTACCACTGCTTGGAGTCGCTGCGCTTGCCCGTGGTCTGGCGTGAGGTGTGGCCGGGTGACGGGACGCCCTCCTGATTGAGGTCGTTGATGATCTGCATGAGCGAGTCCTTGGCCAGGACCCGTTCCACGATCCGCTTGATCGTCTTGGCCTCGCCCTCGTTGACCGCAAGGACCTTGCCCGCCCCGGTGGGGTTGGGGACGACCATGTACCCGTACGGGACCCGACCGCCGGTGTAGCGGCCCTCGCGGCGCAGGTGCTCGTGCGCGCTGGACACCCGCATGCCGATGGTGTCGGACTCCAGCTCGGCGAAGACCGCGATCACCTTCGCCATGGCCCGACCCATGGACGACGTGAGGTCGAGCGGCTCCGTCGCCGACGCGAGCGCAACGCTCTGGTGCTCGGCGAGTCGCATGATCTCCGCGAAGTCGACCGTCGAGCGCGCAAGCCGGTCGATCTTGAAGAACACGATCACGTCCAGCTCGGCGAGCCTGGTCAGGATGCGTTGCAGTCCCGGCCGGTCGAGCCCGCGCGAGAAGCCCGAGACATCGATGTCCTCCTCGGCGGCCACGACCTCCCAGCCGCGTGCCTCGCACAGCGCTTCACAGGCCGCGCGCTGGCGTTCCGGCGAAGTCGTCTCGTCGGTTTCGCGCGATAGGCGAACATAGATAGCGGCGCGCATCCCCGGCGCGCTGGCCGGGACGCCCTTCCGGCGTCGGGCACGGGGCATAGCCCGTGCTGTGACAGGCGTTGGTTCTGTCATGAGACGACCCTATCTCCGGAGGTATGCGTGTCCTGCCTAATCGTCCAGTCCGACAAGACCCTGCTCCTCGAAGTCGACCACGAGCAGGCCGGCGACTGCCGTCGGGCCATCGCGCCGTTCGCCGAACTGGAGCGGGCGCCGGAGCACATCCACACCTACCGGGTGACCCCGCTGGGCCTGTGGAACGCCCGGGCGGCCGGCCACGACGCCGAGCAGGTCGTGGACGCGCTCGTCGAGTACAGCCGCTACCCGGTGCCGCACGCGCTGCTGGTCGACATCGCCGAGACCATGGACCGCTACGGCCGCCTCACCCTCTCCAAGCACCCGGCGCACGGGCTGGTCCTGACGACCACGGACCGCCCGGTGCTGGAGGAGGTGCTGAAGTCGAAGCGGATCGCGCCGCTGGTCGGCGCCCGCATCGACCCGGACACGGTGGCCGTGCACCCCTCCGAGCGCGGGCAGATCAAGCAGACGCTGCTGAAGCTGGGCTGGCCCGCCGAGGACCTCGCCGGGTACGTCGACGGCGAGGCGCACCCGATCGAGCTGGCCGAGGACGGCTGGGCGCTGCGCCCGTACCAGAAGCAGGCGGTGGAGAACTTCTGGCACGGCGGCAGCGGCGTCGTGGTGCTGCCCTGCGGCGCGGGCAAGACGCTGGTCGGGGCCGGTTCGATGGCGCAGGCCAAGTCGACGACGCTGATCCTGGTGACCAACACCGTCTCCGCCCGGCAGTGGAAGCACGAGCTGGTGAAGCGGACCTCCCTCACCGAGGAGGAGATCGGCGAGTACAGCGGGACGCGGAAGGAGATCCGGCCCGTCACCATCGCCACGTACCAGGTGCTGACGACCCGGCGGAAGGG
This sequence comes from Streptomyces ambofaciens ATCC 23877, assembly GCF_001267885.1. Lineage (NCBI taxonomy): Bacteria > Bacillati > Actinomycetota > Actinomycetes > Kitasatosporales > Streptomycetaceae > Streptomyces > Streptomyces ambofaciens. Next base: position 3,610,259 of record NZ_CP012382.1, read on the forward strand.
CGTCTACCCGCACCTGGAGCTGTTCGACTCCCGGGACTGGGGGCTGATCGTCTACGACGAGGTGCACCTGCTGCCGGCGCCGGTCTTCAAGTTCACCGCCGACCTCCAGGCGCGGCGGCGGCTCGGCCTCACCGCGACGCTGGTGCGGGAGGACGGCCGCGAGTCGGACGTGTTCTCGCTGATCGGCCCGAAGCGTTTCGACGCGCCGTGGAAGGAGATCGAGGCACAGGGCTACATCGCGCCCGCCGACTGCGTGGAGGTCCGGGTCAACCTCACCGACTCCGAGCGGCTCGCGTACGCCACCGCCGAGACGGAGGAGAAGTACCGCTTCTGCGCGACGACCGCGACCAAGCGGAAGGTGACGGAGGCGATCGTCCGGCGCTTCGCCGGGCAGCAGATCCTCGTCATCGGCCAGTACATCGACCAGCTCGACGAACTGGGCGAGCACCTGGGGGCGCCGGTCATCAAGGGCGAGACGTCCAACGCCCAGCGGGAGAAGCTCTTCGAGTCCTTCCGCCAGGGCGAGATCAGCGTCCTCGTCGTGTCGAAGGTCGCGAACTTCTCCATCGACCTGCCGGAGGCCACCGTCGCCATCCAGGTGTCGGGCACCTTCGGGTCCCGGCAGGAGGAGGCCCAGCGTCTGGGGCGGGTGCTGCGCCCGAAGTCCGACGGCCACCAGGCGCACTTCTACTCCGTGGTCGCGCGCGACACGCTCGACCAGGACTTCGCCGCGCACCGCCAGCGCTTCCTGGCGGAGCAGGGCTACGCGTACCGGATCATGGACGCGGACGAGCTGCTGACCGAGAGCTGACACCGGGGCCGGCTCCCGGGGCGCTCACCTGCGGCGGACGCCGGCCTCCTCGCCGTACTCGCCGAGCACGACCACGTCGAAGGCGGCGCCCGCGAACACCCTGACGGCGCGCAGGGCGTCACCGAGCCGGTGCCGGTGGCTGCCGGCCACGGGCGTGGCACCGGACGCGCGGCCCGGTGCCGGGGCGGGGGAGATGGTTGCTGCGCTCATGTCTCCATGGTGCGACCGCGGACCCCGGTCCGGCATCGGTCCTCGGACCCAACCCCGGCCCCGCCCGGTCCGCCTCCAGACGGACCCCCGCCCCTCACGTCGGAGGGCCTCGTCCCCTAGGGGTCGCGGGCGGGCGGGAAAACGGTTGGCCCCCGCGGTCCCCGCTCCCCTACACTCTCCGCTCCTGCCCGCCTCCCTCGCGGAGTGCCGCCTTCCGGACGGAAACCGGTCGGCCCACCGCGCGTACCCCGCGCGCCCACCACACAGCGGTCCTCCGGAGGCACTCCCTTGTCCACGCCCGTCCATGACGACCCCCTCTCCCGCGAGCGCTCGCACCTCGCCGCGTCCCGTGCCGCCCTGCGTGCCATGCGCGAGGACGTGGAGGCCCTCGACATCACCGACGTCACCGCGAACTGGGTCAACGCCGCGGTGCTGGAGAGCCAGATCGAGGAGCGCGTCAAGGCGCTCGCCGACCTGAGCGACACCCCGCTGTTCTTCGGCCGGCTCGACTACCTGCACACCCCGGGTGCGGAGCGGGCCGAGGGCGCGGAGGGGGAGAGCTTCTACATCGGGCGCCGGCACGTGCACGACGCGGACGGCGACCCGATGGTGATCGACTGGCGGGCGCCGGTGTCGCAGCCGTTCTACCGGGCGTCCAAGAAGGACCCGATGGACGTCGGACTGCGCCGCCGCTTCGGGTACACCGGCGGCGAGCTCACGGCGTACGAGGACGAGCACCTGTCCGACCCGGCGGAGGCGGCGGTCACCAGCAGGCTGCTCCAGCAGGAGATCGAGCGGCCCCGTGTCGGTCCGATGCGCGACATCGTGGCGACCATCCAGCCCGAGCAGGACGAGATCGTGCGCGCCGGGCTGTCCGGCTCGGTCTGCGTGCAGGGCGGCCCCGGCACCGGGAAGACCGCCGTCGGCCTGCACCGGGTCGCCTACCTCCTCTACGCGCACCGCGAGCGCCTCGCCCGCACCGGCACCCTCGTGATCGGACCGAACCGGTCCTTCCTGCACTACATCGAACAGGTGCTCCCGGCGCTCGGTGAGCTGACGGTCCGCCAGGCCACCGTCGACGACCTGGTGGCCCACGTCGAGGTGCGGGGCGCGGACGAGGCGACGACGGCGGTGGTCAAGGGCGACGCGCGGATGGCCGAGGTGCTGCGCCGGGCCCTCTACTCGCACGTCACCCTGCCCACCGAGGGGGTCGTCGTGGTGCGCGGCTCCCGGCGCTGGCGGGTGCCGGCGTACGAACTGGAGGAGATCGTCCGCGAGCTGCTGGCCCGCGACATCCGCTACGGCGCCGCCCGCGAGGCCCTTCCCCAGCGGATCGCGCACTCCGTGCTGGTGCAGATGGAGCGGGCCGGCGAGGCGCCGGACGACCGGGTGCAGAACGCGGTGGCCCGCGACGCCGCCGTGAAGGCGCTGGTGAAGTCCGTCTGGCCGCAGGTGGAGCCCGCCAGGCTCGTCCTGCGCCTCCTGTCGGACGCGGACTTCCTCGCGGAGCACTCCGAGGGCGTCCTCACCGACGACGAGCGCAAGGCGGTGCTGTGGGTGAGGCCGGCCCGCTCGGTGCGGGCGGCCAGGTGGTCTCCCGCCGACGCCGTGCTGATCGACGAGGCCACCGACCTGATCGAACGCACGCACTCCCTGGGGCACGTGGTGCTCGACGAGGCACAGGACCTGTCCCCCATGCAGTACCGCGCGGTGGGCCGGCGCTGCACCACCGGTTCGGCGACCGTCCTCGGGGACCTGGCGCAGGGGACCACGCCGTGGGCGACCCGCAGCTGGTCCGAGGCGCTGGCCCACCTGGGCAAGGGCGAGGCCGTGGTGGAGGAGCTGACGGCCGGTTTCCGTGTGCCGACGGACGTGATCGCGTACGCCTCCCGGCTGCTGCCGCACATCGCGCCGGGCCTGACGCCGGTGGCGTCGATCCGCGAGAACCCGGGCTTCTTCGACATCCGCGAAGCCCCCGACGGGACGGCGGACGTCCTGGCGGCCTGCCGCGAACTGCTGGAGCGGGAGGGCTCGGTCGGCCTGATCGCCGCCGACGCGCGGGTGGCCGAGCTGGCGGCGGCCCTCGGGACGGCGGGGCTCGGATTCGTGGGTCCCGGCGAGGAGACCACGCGCGCCACCCGCCTGACCCTGGTCCCGGCCTCCCTGGCCAAGGGCCTGGAGTACGACTACGTGGTCCTGGACGAGCCGCAGGCGGTGGTCGACGGCGAGCCGGACGAACGGACGGGGCTGCGGCGGCTGTACGTGGCGCTGACCCGCGCGGTCTCGGGCCTGATCGTCACCCACGGCACGGACCTGCCCGCCCAGCTGACCCGGTAGCGCCCCTCCGCCGGCGGGCGCGGGCCGCGGGCTGCGGGCTGCGGCAGGGACCCGCCCGCGGCTGCGAGAGGACGGCACGGACCCGACCGCACCCACGACGGGGCGGCACGACCACCCGCGGCTGCGGGCGCGGGCTGCGGGCTGCGGGCTGCGGGCTGCGGGCTGCGGGCTGCGGGCTGCGGGCTGCGGCAGGGAGCCGGCCACGCCCCGGTGGCCACGCCCCGGTGGCCACGCCCCGGCTACGGGGAGACCGGCAGAGCCCTCGCGCCCGCGGCCACGAGAGGGGCGGCAGAACCGCCGCGCCCGCGCCCACGGCTGCGAGGAGACGGCACGGCCCCGGCCGCACCCGCGGCGAGGGCGGCACGTCCACCCGCGGGCCGCGGCAGGGACCCGCTCGCGCCCGCCGCTACGGGAGGCCGGCGGAGCCCTCCGCGGCCGCGGGGGCCGTCGCCTGGGCGTCCAGTGCCCGGCGCCACTGCGCCACGGCCTCCGCCGACACCGGGCCCGTCCACCCGGAGGGCCGCGCCGCGCCGCCGATGTGGAAGCCGTCGATCCCGGCGTCCAGCAGACCCGGTACGTGCTCCAGCCGCAGGCCGCCGCCGACCAGCAGCCGCTGCTCGTACCCCGGCTCCCCCCGCCGCCGCGCCTCGGCGAGCAGGACGGCCAGCCCGTCGTCCACCCCGCCCGCCGACCCGGCGGTCAGGTAGGTGTCCAGCCCCGGGAGGTCCGCGAGCTGCTTGCGCAGGGCGTCCCGGTCGGCGGCGCGGTCGATCGCGCGGTGGAAGGTCCACCGGCACCCGTCCAGCGCCCCGGCGACCCGCTCCACGGCCGCGAGGTCCACGTCCCCGTGCGCGTCGAGGAACCCGAGCACGAACTGCGTGGCCCCGGCCTCCCTCATCTCCGCGGCGAGCCGCACCAGCCGCTCGACGTCCCCGGCGGCGAACCCGTCCGCGAGCCGCAGCATCACCCGCAGGTCGATGTCGACGGCCCCGCGGATCGCGGCGACCGTCGCGGCCGACGGGGTGAGGCCGTCGGCCGCCATGTCGGTGACCAGTTCGAGGCGATCCGCGCCTCCGGCCTGGGCGGCGACCGCGTCCTCGACGTCGAGGGCGATCACCTCCAGGACTGCACGCTTGCTCATGGGACCCCATTCGTCGGCCTGGTACAGGTCTAGTCCAATCCAAGCCTACGCCCAGACGGCCGGGCCCGACCCCTCACCTCCGCACGCGCGACCGCGCCGCCGCTCAGCCGCCGAAGAGGTTCAGCTCCGCCTCCCGCACCCCGGCCAGCTCGTACCCGGCCGCCCCGTCCGCGTCGGCCGCGCCGTTCACGGGACGGCCCGCGTACAGCCGTACGAGGGTCGCGGCGTCCCCGATGAACCGCCCCGGCGGCCGCTCACCGTTCACCGCGCCCAGCTTCAGCGGCTCGTCCACGTCGTCGAGGTCGGCGTGGAGCGGGACGTGGCCGCGGTCGCGGGTGAGGGTGCCGAGCAGCGCCAGCGCCTCCGGCAGCCCGCGCCCCGCGTACGCCCCCGGCTCACCGAGGGCCACCCGCACATCGCCCGCGTGCACCCACTCGCCCAGCGCGATCCCGTCCAGCGCACCGCCCGCGCGGCCGATCACCGGACCGGCCTCGGTCATCCCGCGCTCCAGTTCGTCGACGATCCGGGCATGGGTCCAGCCGGCGCGTTCGGCGATGTCACGGTCGTTGGACTCGGGCGAGAAGACGCCCTCCTCGAAGCGGTTCTCCACCACCCGGATCAGCGCGGCGGAGCAGTGCGCCAGCACGTCCCGCACGGTCCACCCCGGGCACGCGGCCACCGGCAGCGCGAAGTCCTCCTCCGTCCGGGAGCGCAGCAGCGGCACCAGCTCGTCCCGCTCGATGGCCAGCAGCCGCCCGGGCCGCTCGGGGTCGCGTACGTCGTGCACGTCTGCAGGAGTCGTCATGGCTCCACGTTAGGCGCGGCCCCGCCCCGAGGTCAGCACCACGGGGCCCCGGGACCGCACGGGCCGGGCCGGCGGTCCGGCCCCGCTGGAACAATGGGCGCCATGGCCGATCTCGACGCCCTGCGCTCCCGCTGGCTGCACGCCCTCCTCCCGGCCCGCGAGGGCGCCGGACACCCCGACCCGCACCGGTACGCCGACGAGTTGCTGCGCCGGTGGTCCGAGCCGCAGCGGCGGTACCACACGCTCGCCCACCTCACCGCGGTCCTGGACCACGTCGACGTGCTGGAGGAGCACGCGGCCGACCCGGCCGTGGTCCGGCTGGCCGCGTGGTTCCACGACGCGGTGTACCTGCCCGAGCGGTCCGAGAACGAGGAGCGGTCGGCGCGCCTGGCCGAACGGGCGCTCCCCGAGGCGGGCGTGCCGGCGGCCAGGACCGCCGAGGTGGCCCGGCTGGTCCGGCTCACCGTCACCCACGCCCCGGCCGGCGACGACCGCGACGGGCAGGTGCTGTGCGACGCCGACCTGGCCGTGCTGGCCTCGCCGCCGTCGGCGTACGCCGCGTACACGGCGGCCGTGCGCGAGGAGTACCACTTCGTGCCGAACGACGCCTTCCGCGAGGGGCGCGCCGCGGTGCTCCGCCGGCTCCTCGCCCTGCCCCGGCTGTTCCACACCCCGTACGGGCGGCGCGCGTGGGAGGCGACCGCCCGGTACAACCTCACGGGCGAGCTGGAAATGCTGTCGCCCGGCGGCGACCCGGCCCCGTAGCCTGCCCGGCATGCGGAACATGGGTGGGGAACAGGTGGAGGAGGCCGTCGCGGGCGCCGTCGCGCTGCTGCGCACGGCGACGGACCGGGACTGGGAGGGGGTGCGGGCCGGCCGGCTGGAGTGGAGCTGCCGGTACACGGCGGAGCACGTCGCGGGCGACCTCATCGCCTACGCGGGCCAGCTCGCCGGACGCGCCACCGAGGCCTACGTGCCCTTCGAGATCACCCTGGACGAGGGCACCGGCAACGAGGGCGTCCTCCAGGTGATCGAGACCACCGGCGCCCTGCTCGCCGCCACCGTCCGCACCACCCCGCGCGAGGTCCGCGCCTTCCACCCGTACCCCTTCCGCAGCGCGGACCGCGAGGGGTTCGCGGCGATGGGGGTCACCGAGGTGCTGGTGCACACGCACGACATCGCCGAGGGCCTGGGCCTGGCGTACGAGCCGCCCGCCGAGCTGTGCGCGGACGTCCTCGCCCGGATCTTCCCGCACGTGCAGCCCGGCACCGACCCCTGGCGCACCCTGCTGTGGGCCACCGGCCGCGGCGAGCTGCCGGGACGCGCCCCGCTCACCGAGTGGCGCTGGAGCAACAACCTGGTCCTCCCCGCCGGACGGCTCACCCTCCAGGGCCTCACCCCCGCCTCGGCCGCCGATCTCGCGGCCGGGGGCGACGGCGGCTTCGCGTGGACCGACAGCGGGCCCTTCCAGGGCACGCGGGAGGGCGCCGGACTGCTGTGGAAGGCGTACGAGGCGGGGGTGCACCGGCCGGAGTGGGGGGTCTTCGTGCTCGTCCGGAACGAGGACGGCCGCGCGGTCGGCGCCATGGGCTTCCACGGGCCGCCGGACGAGGAGGGCCGGGCCGAGATCGGCTACGACCTCGCGGAGGACGCCCGCGGCGAGGGCTACGCCACCGAGGCGCTGCGCGCGCTGTCGGCGTGGCCGCCGGCGCGTCGGGACGGCACCACCCTCCTGGCGAAGATCGACCGGGACAACGTCCGCTCGCAGGGCGTCGTCACCCGCGCCGGTTACCGCCTGGTCGCCGAGGACGAGAAGCTGCTCGTCTACGAGCTGCGCGGCTGAGCCCCGCCCTTCCTGCGCCGCAGCCCCGCACCGTGCAGCAGCCGCACCACCTCGCGGCTGCTGACCTCCCGCGCCCCGGCGGACACGGCGTCGGCGTACCGCTGGGCGGGGATGTCGTAGTGGTCGCGTTCGAAGGCGCGGCGCGGCACGCCCAGGGCCTCGGCGAAGGCGTGGAGTTCGGCGTAGGAGACGTCGCTCACGAGGTGGGACCACATCCGGCCGTGGCCGGGCCAGGCGGGCGGGTCGATGTAGACGGTCACCGGTCCCCCCTCACGACGGGGGCGTGCCGCCGGCGGAGCCCAGCGAGCCGACCGCCGCGACCTTCACGCCCGCCTTGCCGCACACCCAGTGCGGGTCGGGACCCAGTTCCGGCTCGACGTCCAGCGCGTGCGGGTCGCCCGAGCCGCACACCGGGCACAGCGGCCAGCGGCCGTACCGCTCCAGCAGGGCGTCCTGCACGTCCTGGGCGACCAGCCCGGCGACGAACTCCGCGCCCTGCGGCCACTGCTCGACCCACCAGCGCCGCTGCACGACGGACTCCTCGACCAGCGACACGACGTCGGGCTCGGCGACCTGACCCGCCACCAGGTCGGCGAGGACGAGGGCGCGCGCGGCATGCAGCGTCTGCTCCAGGGGGCTGATGGGGTCCATGCCCCCATTGTGCGCACTCTTGACCCACGGACCGAAACGAAAATATCTTTCATGAGTGACCGATGAAGTGAAGGAAACTTTCGGCAGTCCGGGCGGCAGGACGGCGGGCGGCTCCGCGTCCGCCGTCCGCCGCGGTGCCGGAAGCGGCGGCACACCCCCCGCGCCCGGCGCCCTCGCGGCGAAGGTGCGCACGCTGGCGCCCTCGATGACGCGGTCCATGCAGCGGGTCGCCGAGGCCGTCGCGCACGATCCCGCCGGCTGCGCGGCCCTCACCGTCACCGGCCTCGCCGAGCTCACCGGCACCAGCGAGGCGACCGTCGTCCGCACGGCCCGGCTGCTCGGCTACCCCGGCTACCGCGATCTGCGCCTCGCGCTCGCCGGACTCGCCGCCCAGCAGCAGTCCGGCCGCGCGCCCGCCATCACGACCGACATCGCGGTCGACGACCCGATAGCCGACGTCGTCGCCAAGCTGGCCTACGACGAGCAGCAGACCCTCGCCGACACCGCCGCCGGCCTGGACACCGTCCAGCTCGGCGCGGCCGTCACCGCGCTCGCCGCCGCCCGCCGCACCGACGTGTACGGCATCGGCGCCTCCGGCCTGGTCGCGCAGGACCTCACCCAGAAGCTCCTGCGGATAGGGCTGATGGCGCACGCCCCCGGCGACCCGCACCTCGCCGTCACCAACGCGGTGCAGCTGCGCGCGGGGGACGTCGCCCTCGCGATCACCCACTCCGGGTCGACGGGGGACGTCATCGAGCCGCTGCGGGTCGCCTTCGAACGCGGCGCGACGACCGTCGCCATCACCGGCCGCCCCGACAGCCCCGTCACGCAGTACGCCGACCACGTCCTGACCACGTCCACGTCGCGGGAGAGCGAGCTGCGGCCGGCGGCGATGTCGTCCCGGACCAGTCAGCTGCTGGTGGTGGACTGTCTGTTCGTGGGGGTGGCGCAGCGGACGTACGAGTCGGCGGCGCCGGCTCTGGCGGCTTCCTACGAGGCGTTGGCTCATCGGCACGGTTCGCGCGGTAGACCGTAGGGCCTGATCACCGCGGGCGGCTGCGGGCCGAGTCCGGCTGGTCGCGCAGTTCCCCGCGCCCCTGGGTAAGTACAAGCACCGAAGTCGAAAAGAGCCGCTCCTCCATGACCTCCACCCCCCACCACCCCGACCTCCGTTCCCAGCTGGAGACGCTGGCCACCGAGGCGTTCCGGCCCGAGCTGGCCGAGATCGACCGGATGCCCACCCTCGACATCGCGCGGGCGATGAACGGCGAGGACGCCACCGTGCCCGCCGCCGTCGCCGAACGGCTGCCCGAGATCGCCGCCGCGATCGACGCCGTCGCCGCCCGGATGGCACGCGGCGGACGGCTGGTCTACGCGGGCGCCGGTACGGCCGGCCGGCTCGGCGTGCTGGACGCCTCGGAGTGCCCGCCCACCTTCAACACCGCCCCCGGACAGGTCGTCGGCCTCATCGCGGGCGGCCCGGACGCCATGGTCACCTCCGTAGAGGGCGCCGAGGACTCGGCCGGGCTGGCCCGCGCCGACCTGGACGCCCTCGGTCTCACCGCCGACGACGCGGTGGTCGGCGTGTCCGCGTCCGGCCGCACCCCGTACGCCGTCGGCGCCGTCGAGCACGCCCGCGCGCTCGGCGCCCTGACCGTCGGCCTCGCCTGCAACCGCGGCAGCGCCCTGGCGTCGGCGGCCGAGCACGGCATCGAGGTCGTCACCGGTCCCGAGCTGATCACCGGCTCCACCCGCCTGAAGGCCGGCACGGCGCAGAAGCTGGTCCTGAACATGCTGTCGACGATCACGATGATCCGCCTCGGCAAGACCTACGGGAACCTGATGGTGGACGTCCGCGCCTCCAACGAGAAGCTGCGCGCCCGCTCCCGCCGGATCGTCGCGCTGGCCACCGGCGCCGCCGACGACGAGATCGAGCGCGCCCTGACCGCCACCGACGGCGAGGTCAAGCACGCGATCCTGACCCTGCTGGCCGATGTGGACGGCCCGACGGCCGCCCGCCTTCTGGAGGACTCCGGCGGCCACCTGCGTGCCGCGCTGGCGGCGGCGCGGGGCTGACCGCACGCTCGGGGGGTGCACAAGGACCCCCACTCCACGGCCGCCGCGCTGCTCCCCCTGCTCGGCGGCCCCGCCAACGTCCGCTCCGTCGCCCACTGCATGACCCGCCTCCGCCTGGGCCTGGCCGACCGGTCCCGGGTGGAGGACGAGGCGCTGCGCGCCCTGCCCGGCGTGCTCGGGGTGGTGGAGGACGGTGACTCGTACCAGGTGGTACTGGGCCCGGGCGTGGTCGGGCGGGTGACGGAGGCCTTCGAGGCCCTGCTGGCGGCCGGGGACGGCGGCGCGTCGGAGGCGCTGAACGCGGCCGGGGACGGCGGCGCATCGGAGGCGCTGAAGGTGGCCGGGGACGGCCACGCGTCGGAGGCACTGAACACGACCGGGGACGGCCACGCGTCGGGCGCGCTGAAGGCGGCCGGCGGTGGCGGCACGCCCCAGGCACTGCCCGTCGGCGGCGGCACCGCGGAGGCGCTCGCCCGGCGCGGCGCCGACCTGAGGGCACGGCACCGGCAGCGCAACGCCACCCCGCTGAAGACGGCCCTGCGCCGCGTCGCGGACATCTTCGTCCCGCTCATCCCGGCGCTGATCGGCTGCGGGATCGTCGCGGGCGTCGGCGGCCTGCTGACGAACCTGGGGCTGTTTCCCGGCCTCACCGCCGCCCTGGCCGCCGTCGCCTCCGGCTTCATGGCGCTGATCGCGGTGTTCGTCGGCCACAACACGGCGAAGGAGTTCGGCGGCACGCCCGTGCTGGGCGGCGCGGTCGCCGCCGTCGTCGTCCACCCGGGCGTCGCGAAGGTGACGGTGTTCGGCGCCACGCTCGCCCCCGGCCAGGGCGGTGTCCTCGGGGCGCTGGCGGCGGCCCTGCTGGGCACCTGGGTCGAGAAGTGGTGCCGCGCCCGGTTCCCCGGCACCCTGGACGTCCTCCTCACCCCCACCCTGACGGTCCTGGTCCCCGGCCTGGCCACCCTGTACGTCCTCATGTACGCGGCCGGGGAGGTCGCCACGGCCGTCGGCGCGGCCGCGAACTGGCTCCTGGCGACGACGGGCGCCCTGGCCGGCCTCGTCCTCGGCGGCCTCTTCCTCCCTCTGGTGATGCTGGGCCTCCACCAGGCCCTCATCCCCATCCACACCACCCTCATCGAACAGCAGGGCCACACCGTCCTGCTGCCCCTGCTGGCCATGGCGGGGGCCGGCCAGGTCGGCGCGGCGGCGGCGGTCTACGTCCGCCTGCGCCACGACACGTCGCTGCGTACGACGATCAGGTCGGCGCTCCCCGCCGGCCTGCTCGGCATCGGCGAACCCCTGATCTACGGCGTCTCCCTCCCCCTCGGCCGCCCCTTCCTCACCGCCTGCGTGGGCGGAGCGGCGGGCGGCGCGTTCGTCGGCCTGTTCGCGATGCTCGGCACCGACGTGGGGGCGACGGCGATCGGCCCGTCCGGCTGGGCGCTGTTCCCGCTCCTCGCGGGCGGCGGGGGCTGGGCGGCGACGGCGGGGGTGTACGGCGGCGGGCTGCTCACCGGGTACGCGGTCGGCTTCGCGGCGACGTACTTCTTCGGTCTGGACGAGGGCGCCGGCCGTGCCGTGTGCGACGCTGGGGAGCATGAACCACGCCCAGCTGACCGCCCTGGGCCGCGCCCTGCGTCTCCTCGGTGAGCACGGCGAGGCCCTGACCGCCGACACGCCGGACGCCAAGCTGCACGAGGTCCGTGCCGACCTGAAGCGCGCGCTGGACCAGCTGGAGGAGAGTGTCACGGCGGCGGCCCCCTCCACCCGCTGCCCCGAGCACCCGAACGGCCCGGTGGACCAGGCCGCTCCCGACCTCTGCCTGCTCTGCGAGACCCGGCGCCGCGCCGCCCGCCGCGCCGAGTACAACGGCGGCCCGCTGCCCGCCCGGCCCACCGAGCCGGTCCCGTCCCGGTACGGGATGCGCGGCGACCGCCCGCAGCCCCAGCAGCGCTGGCTGCCCGAGCTGTGGAACGGGCAGGCGTGGCAGCTGTGCGGCACCCCGCGCCGCGACCGCCGCGAGGCCGAGCTGTACATCGCGGCCCAACTGCGCGCGCCCCGCGCGGCCATGGCGTACCGCCTCGTCCACGAGTTCACTGACTACGAGGTGCTGCGGGTGTGGGGGACGCCGGTGCGGGTGGACGTCGAGCCGATGGGCGGCCTCTGAGCCGTCCGCGTGCGGCACTGACCCGAAGCGGCCCGGACCGGGGCCCGGGCCGCGTTCGCCGAGCGTCTCAGGAACCCTGGCAGAGCGGCAGCGCCGCGAACTCGTGGCCCTCCCACAGGCGGCGCGAGGCCTCCTCCGGGTACGGCACGACGGCCGGCTCCGCGTCCAGGACCTGGACCAGGCGCCGGTCCGTGTCGTAGGCGGGCCAGCCCGGGTCGCCGGTGCGCGCGAACGCCGTCCAGGAGGAGCGGAAACGGGACGACAGGGCCAGCGCCTCGGGGGACGGCGCCGTACCGGCGAACAGCAGCAGCCCCAGGTCCGCCTCGAAGGTGCCGAAGAGGAGGGGGACGTCCAGGGCGTGACAGGCGCCGAAGGCACCGCCGCTGCCCGGGGCCGCCCAGGTCAGCTCGTAGACGTGCGCCCGGCCGCCGCCCGCGAGGTGCGCCTCGGCCAGGTGCAGCGAGGGCATGCCGAACAGCCAGTCGGTCTGGACGCGTTCGTAGAGCTCGTTCGCGGACGCGTCGGGGTACGCGGCGCGGTAGGCCGCCTCGCCACCCGGCGCGTACAGGGCGAGGGCCGCGCTCGCGCGGTCGTCGCTGATCCGGCCGAGCTTGCCCGCCATGGCGGTGAACAGGCGGTTCTCGTCACGGTTGTGGCCGACGACCAGGTCGACGTCCCGGGACGCGCCGGACGCCAGCGCCTGCCACGGCGTGGTCCGCAGCACCTCGCCGTCGACGACCGGCGAGTACGGGGTGACCGTGGGCGCGGCCCGGCCCCAGCGGGCGACCTGGCCGGGCATCTTCGGGGCGAGGGACTGCCCCGCCTTGACCAGCTGCTCCGGGTCCACGGCCGCCAGGTCGGCGACGGTGGGGCGCAGGCCGATCTCGGCGGCCAGGGCGGTGCCGATGTCACGGGCGAGCTCGGCGGAGAAGAACGTGCCCGGCACGCTCTGCGCGACGGCCCGCCGGAACAGTCCGGCCGCGCGGTCCATGGCCAGCAGGGAGGCGACGGAACCGGCGCCCGCCGACTCGCCGAAGACGGTCACCTGGTCCGGGTCGCCGCCGAACGCGGTGATGTTCTCCCGCACCCACTCCAGCGCGGCCACCTGGTCGAGCAGGCCCCGGTTGGCGGGGGCGCCCTCGATGTGGGCGAAACCCTCCATGCCGACGCGGTAGTTGAAGGTGACGACGACGAGGTCGCCGTCGACGGCTATGCGGCGGGCGTCGTAGCCCGGGCTGCCCGAGTGGCCGAGCTTGTAGGCACCGCCGTAGATCCACACCATCACCGGGCGGCGGGCGGCCGGGTCGGGGGCGGGGGTCCAGACGTTGACCGTGAGCCAGTCCTCGCCCCCGGAGTGGGTGCCGGCCGGGCCCGCCAGGCCCAGGTCCTGCGGGGGCGGCGGGCCGAAGGCGTACGCGTCGCGCGTCCCGTCCCAGGGGCGGGCGGGGCGCGGGGCGGCGAACCTGCCCGGACCCACCGGGGCCTCGGCGAAGGGGATGCCGCGAAAGACGGTCAGGCCGTCCGAGGTCTGTCCGCGCACCGCGCCGCAGTGGGTGCGCACCACGGGTCCGGTCGTGCTCATCGATCACTCCTCACTGGTTACCGCAGGCCGTACGCCAGTTGGTGATCTCTGGACCCTACGCCGTGGTGCGCACGGCGCTCAGCTGAGGGTCTTCATCGACGCCGCGTCGTACGGGGCGAGCGCGTCGAACCGGCCGGAGAGGATCTTCTCGGCCCACTGGGGGTCCTGGAGCAGCGCACGGCCGACGGCCACGAGGTCGAACTCGTCGCGCTCCATGCGGTCGAGGAGGTTGTCGAGGCTGCCGACGGGGGCGCCCTCGCCCAGGAAGGACTTGGTGAAGTCGCCGTCGAGGCCGACCGAGCCGACCGTGATGGCGGGCCTGCCGGTCAGCTTCTTGGTCCAGCCGGCGAGGTTGAGGTCGGAGCCGTCGAACTCCGGGCGCCAGTAGCGGCGGGTGGAGGCGTGGAAGGCGTCGACGCCGGCCGAGGCGAGCGGGGCGAGGATGGCCTCCAGCTCCTCCGGCGTCGTGGCGAGGCGGGCGTCGTAGGCCTCCTGCTTCCACTGCGAGTAGCGGAAGATCACGGGGAACTCGGGCGAGACGGCGTCGCGCACGGCGGCCACGATCTCGGCGGCGAACCTGGTGCGGGAGACCGGGTCGCCGCCGTAGGCGTCGGTGCGGCGGTTGGTGCCGGCCCACAGGAACTGGTCGACGAGGTAACCGTGGGCGCCGTGGATCTCCACGCCGTCGAGGCCGATGCGCTCGGCGGCGGCCGCGGCCTCGGCGAAGGCGCCGATCACGTCGTCCAGGTCGCGCTGCGTCATCGCCTTGCCGGTGACCTCGTCCTCGCCGATGCGCAGGCCCGAGGGGCCGACGGCGGGGGCGTCGGCGAAGGGCGGCTCGCCCTGCTTGCGGACCATGCCGATGTGCCACAGCTGGGGCACGATCGTGCCGCCCGCCGCGTGCACCGCCTCGGCCACCTTCGCCCAGCCGGCCAGCTGCTCCTCGCCGTGGAAGCGCGGCACGCGGTCGCTCTGCCCGGCGGACTCGTGGCCGACGTAGGTGCCCTCGGTGACGATCAGGCCGACCCCGGCGGCGGCACGGCGGGCGTAGTACGAGACCACGTCGTCGCCGGGGACGCCGCCCGGGGAGAACATCCGGGTCATCGGCGCCATCGCGATGCGGTTCGGCACGGTCAGGCCGTTGATGGTGGCGGGGCGGGCGAGGACGCTGGCGGCGCGCGAGGCGGCGTCGGGGGCGGTGACGGTCACGTGGGGGCTCCTCTGGAGGTACCGGTCAGTATGTGCATGCGCATGCACCACACCCGGGCCAACAGGCCCCGCCGTCGCGCGCATTCCGGCCCCACCCCATGAGTGGCCCAGGTCACAGCCCCCTGCCGTCGGGCCGACGGCGCGGAAGGAGCCGGGGACGCACCCGGGAAACGCCCGAGGGCGGCACTCCCCTGTCGGGGAGTGCCGCCCTCGGTCCGTAGGACGGTTGATCGACCGGAGCCGATCAGAAGTCCATGTCACCGCCCGGCATGCCGCCCGGGGCGCCGCCCGCGGCGGCCTTCTCCGGCTTGTCGGCGATGACGGCCTCGGTGGTGAGGAACAGCGCGGCGATGGAGGCGGCGTTCTGCAGGGCAGAGCGGGTCACCTTCGCCGGGTCGATGATGCCCTCGGCGATCATGTCGACGTACTCACCGGTCGCGGCGTTCAGGCCGTGGCCGACGGTGAGGTTGCGGACCTTCTCCACGACGACGCCGCCCTCGAGACCACCGTTGACGGCGATCTGCTTGAGCGGGGCCTCCAGGGCGAGCTTCACGGCGTTGGCGCCGGTCGCCTCGTCACCCGTCAGCTCCAGCTTCTCGAAGACCTGGGAGGCCTGGAGCAGGGCCACGCCACCACCGGCGACGATGCCCTCCTCGACGGCCGCCTTCGCGTTGCGAACGGCGTCCTCGATGCGGTGCTTGCGCTCCTTGAGCTCGACCTCGGTGGCGGCACCGGCCTTGATGACGGCCACGCCGCCGGCCAGCTTCGCCAGGCGCTCCTGGAGCTTCTCGCGGTCGTAGTCCGAGTCGCTGTTCTCGATCTCGGCGCGGATCTGGTTGACGCGGCCGTTGACCTGGTCGGTCGAGCCGGCGCCGTCGACGATGGTGGTCTCGTCCTTGGTGATGACGACCTTGCGGGCGCGGCCCAGGAGGTCCAGGGTCGCGTTCTCCAGCTTGAGGCCGACCTCCTCGGAGATGACCTCGCCGCCCGTGAGGATGGCGATGTCGCCGAGCATGGCCTTGCGGCGGTCGCCGAAGCCCGGGGCCTTGACGGCGACGGACTTGAAGGTGCCGCGGATCTTGTTGACGACCAGGGTCGACAGGGCCTCGCCCTCGACGTCCTCGGCGATGATCAGCAGCGGCTTGCCCGACTGCATGACCTTCTCCAGGAGCGGCAGCAGGTCCTTGACGTTGCCGATCTTGGAGTTGGCGATCAGGATGTACGGGTCGTCGAGCGACGCCTCCATACGCTCCATGTCGGTGGCGAAGTACGCCGAGATGTAGCCCTTGTCGAAGCGCATACCCTCGGTGAGCTCCAGCTCCAGACCGAAGGTCTGGGACTCCTCGACGGTGATGACGCCTTCCTTGCCGACCTTGTCCATGGCCTCGGCGATGAGCTCGCCGATCTGGGTGTCGGCGGCGGAGATGGAGGCCGTGGAGGCGATCTGCTCCTTGGTCTCGACGTCCTTCGCCTGCTCCAGCAGGGCGGCGGAGACGGCCTCGACGGCCTTCTCGATGCCGCGCTTCAGGGCCATCGGGTTGGCGCCGGCCGCGACGTTGCGCAGGCCTTCCTTGACCAGGGCCTGGGCGAGAACGGTCGCGGTGGTCGTACCGTCACCGGCGACGTCGTCCGTCTTCTTGGCGACTTCCTTGACCAGCTCGGCGCCGATCTTCTCGTACGGGTCCTCGAGCTCGATCTCCTTGGCGATGGAGACACCATCGTTGGTGATCGTGGGGGCGCCCCACTTCTTCTCGAGGACGACGTTGCGGCCCTTGGGGCCGAGCGTCACCTTGACGGCGTCCGCGAGCTGGTTCATGCCGCGCTCGAGGCCGCGCCGTGCCTCCTCGTCGAACGCGATGATCTTGGCCATGTGAAGTGGTCCCTCCAGGACTGGGGGTGATTCCTTCGGACCGCGCCCGCGCCCGCGACGGACGGCTCGCCGGCCTCGTGGTTCCTTCCCCACCCGGCCTGCGGGCCTCACCGACCCGGTCCTTCGTTGTCACTCTCACCTTCAGAGTGCTAACGCCAATGATTAGCACTCGCCCCCATCGAGTGCAAGCGCCTTCGGGGGATCGGCCCGGCGGCTCAGCCGCCCGCGAACACCGTTTCGGCCCCCGCGCGGGCGGCTCGCGGACCGACCGCGAACCGGCCGCGGACAGCCCACGGACAGCCCGAAGGGCCCGCACCTCCGGGGAGGTGCGGGCCCTTGGAGAAGAACCGTTCGCTTTCGGTGGCCGGACGTCTCAGGCGCTGAGGCGAACCATGTCGGCCTGCGGGCCCTTCTGACCCTGCGAGATCTCGAACTCGACCCGCTGGCCTTCTTCGAGGGTGCGGTAGCCGTCCATCTGAATCGCGCTGTAGTGGACGAAAACATCCGCACCACCGTCGACCGCGATGAAGCCGTACCCCTTCTCCGCGTTGAACCACTTGACGGTGCCCTGAGCCATGCCTAACTCCCCTATTACTGGCCCTTGCACAGATCCGCACTTCGCGGACCCGGGTCAGACCTCGCCCCCCACGACTGGGGGCGTGCGCCGGAACGCGTCGACCGCGGCTGAATGTATCTGTCCAACTGCCGTCTGCAACAGGTCAATCGGACGAGAAATCTGGACGCACCCGGTCCGGAATGTGGCGAGAATTCGCCTGAATTCGGGTCAAGTCGGGGCACACAAAGGGAACAAAAGCCGCGAAATACGCCCACACTTTGGCTACATCTTGTCGGGCGCTGGGCAGGAATTCGAGATTCCCGATCTTTCGATCGGGAGCGCGTTCCCCAACTCTACCGCGCTCAATCCCATGGAATTGCCCCCTCCGCTTCTCTCACGGAGGGGGCAATTCGATGAACTCTGCGTTACGTCAATTACCGATGGTAACGGTGGGGCGGGTCAGCCGCCGGCGACCGCGGGGATGATCGAGACGCCCGCGCCGTCCGGGGTGGCGGTCTCCAGGCCCTGCTCGAAGCGGACGTCGTCGTCGTTGACGTACACGTTGACGAAGCGGCGCAGCTTGCCCTGGTCGTCCAGGACGCGGGCGGCGATGCCGGTGTGGTTCTTCTCCAGGTCGGCGATGACCTCACCGAGGTTCGCACCGTCGGCGGCGACCTCGGCCTTTCCACCGGTGTAGGTGCGCAGGATGGTGGGGATGCGAACGGTCACGCTCATGCGAGGCCAGCCTCTCGGAAGGAGTCCAGGTTCGGGCGGATGGTGGTGGTGAGTCCGGTGCCGGCCACCGCGTCCAGCGTCTTCAGACCGTCGCCCGTGTTGAGGACGACGGTGGTGAGCGTCGGGTCCAGGACGCCGTCCTCGATCAGCTTCCTGGTGACGCCGACCGTCACGCCGCCCGCCGTCTCGGCGAAGATGCCCTCGGTGCGGGCGAGCAGCTTGATGGCGTCGACGACCTGCTCGTCCGTCACGTCCTCCACGGCGCCGCCGGTGCGGCGCGCGATGTCGAGGACGTAGGGGCCGTCGGCCGGGTTGCCGATCGCGAGGGACTTGGCGATGGTGTCCGGCTTCTGCGGGCGCACGACGTCGTGGCCGGCCTTGTAGGCGGTGGACACCGGCGAGCAGCCGGCGGCCTGGGCGCCGAAGATCTTGTACGGCCGGTCCTCGACGAGACCGAGCCTGATCAGCTCCTGGAGCCCCTTGTCGATCTTCGTGAGCTGGGAGCCGGAGGCGATGGGCACCACGAGCTGGTCGGGCAGCCGCCAGCCGAGCTGCTCGCAGATCTCGTACGCCAGCGTCTTGGAGCCCTCGGCGTAGTACGGCCGCAGGTTGACGTTGACGAAGCCCCAGCCCTCGCCGGCCGGGTCGCCGATCAGCTCGGAGCAGAAGCGGTTCACGTCGTCGTAGTTGCCCTCGATGCCGACGAGCTCTCCGCCGTAGACGGCGGCCATGACGACCTTGCCCTGCTCCAGGTCGTGCGGGATGAACACGCAGGAACGGAAGCCGGCGCGGGCGGCGGCGGCGCCGACGGCACCCGCGAGGTTGCCGGTGGAGGAGCAGGAGAGGGTGGTGAAGCCGAAGGCGCGGGCGGCCTCGATGGCCTGCGCGACGACGCGGTCCTTGAAGGAGTGCGTCGGGTTGCCGGAGTCGTCCTTGACGTAGAGACCGCCGGTGACGCCGAGCTCGCGGGCGAGGTTGTCGGCCTTGACGAGCTTGGTCCAGCCCGGGTTGATGTTCGGCTTGTCGGCCACGTCGGCGGGGACGGGCAGCAGCGGGGCGTAACGCCAGATGTTCGCGGGTCCCGCCTCGATCCGCTTCCGCAGCTCCTCGGTGTCGTAGGCCGAGAAGTCGTAGGCGATCTCCAGCGGGCCGAAACACTCCTCGCAGGCGAAGACCGGGCCGAGCGGCACGCGGTGACCGCACTCGCGGCAGGAGAGCGCCGCGGCGGGGCCCAGGTCGACGGAGCCGGCGGGAGCGGCGGAGGGGGTGGTGGTGCTTTCGGCGGTCTGCACAGCCATGGAGGCGAGGCCCTTTCTCCTCATCTTCCTCACGACGCATCTCGCCGTGAGACGGATTTGGCACCTTCCCTAGCCGGGAGCCTCGCCACGTCTGCGTGACAAGAACCGGCTGGAGGGTTGCCGGGGCTTCAACGGGCCGTATCCCTCTGCCCCTCTGGATGAGCGGTATTCGATTGTTGTGCGGTGCGCGCGGCGACCCCGGCATGCGGTGGCCCCACGCGTTGTTCAAGACTGTAACCGAAGGCCAGGGCGGTTGAGACAGTCGTCCGTACCGCGAGATGGATCACAGAGGAGCCACCGACCGTGCTGGAAGAAGTCGAGCGCTGGCTGGGCGCACGCTCCTGGTCCGTGACGGACCGGCCCCTCCAGCAGCTCCTGACGGCCAAGCACGCCACCGGCCAGACGGTGAGCGTGGTGCTCCCCGCCCTGGACGAGGAGGCGACGGTCGGCGACATCGTCACGGTGATCCGGCGGGAGCTGATGGGGCGCGACCCGCTCGTCGACGAGGTCGTGGTGGTGGACTCCGGGTCGAGCGACCGCACGTCGGCGGTGGCCGCGGCGGCGGGCGCCCGGGTCGTGCACCGCGACGCGATCCTCCCCCGCATCCCGGCCGTCCCCGGCAAGGGCGAGGTGCTGTGGCGCTCGCTGCTGGTCACCGGCGGCGACATCGTCTGCTTCGTCGACGCCGACCTGCGGGAGTTCTCGGCCGACTTCGTCTCCGGGATCGTGGGCCCGCTGCTCACCGACCCGGACGTGCACCTCGTCAAGGCCATGTACGACCGTCCGCTCGGCGCCGCTCCCGGGCAGGGCGGCCGGGTCACCGAGCTGATGGCCCGCCCGCTGCTCAACCTGCACTGGCCGCGGCTGGCCGGCTTCGTCCAGCCGCTGGGCGGCGAGTACGCGGCCCGCCGCTCGCTGCTCGAACGGCTGCCCTTCCCCGTCGGGTACGGCGTCGAGCTGGGCATGCTGGTCGACGCCCTGCACCTGGTGGGTCTGGACGGCCTGGCCCAGGTCGACGTCGGGGTCCGCAGGCACCGGCACCAGGACGGCCAGGCCCTGGGCCGGATGTCCGCCGCGATCTACCGCACCGCCCAGCTCCGGCTGGCCCGCGGCCACCTGGTCCGCCCGGCCATCACCCAGTTCGAGCGGGGCGCCGCCGGTTTCGAGCCGCGCACGTACGCCGTGGACACGGAGGAACGCCCCCCGATGACGGAGATCGCGGAGTACGCGGCCCGGAGGGTGGCGTGAATCTCGGCCGGACCCGCGCGGATGTGCCGGCGGGCCACGTTTGAGGGTTCGGGGGCCGGGCTAGGTTGAGGCGTATGGCTTCAACCTTCGGTGCTGCTCAGGTGCTGGTCGCCTCCAATCGGGGGCCCGTCTCGTACGAGGTGCGGGAGGACGGTTCGCTGCACGCCAAACGCGGTGGTGGCGGGCTGGTCTCGGGACTGTCGGCCATCGGGCCCGACGCGGGGGCGCTGTGGGTGTGCTCCGCGCTGAGCGACGGCGACCGCGAGGCGGTGCGGCGCGGGGTGGGCGAGGACGGCGTGCGGATGCTGGACGTGCCGGCCGACGTGCACGCGGACGCGTACAACGGGATCGCCAACTCCGTGCTGTGGTTCGTGCACCACATGCTCTACCAGACCCCCCTGGAGCCGGTCTTCGACGCGGAGTTCCGGCGGCAGTGGGCCTCCTACGAGGCGTACAACCGGGCCTTCGCCGAGGCGCTGGCCGAGGAGGCCGCCGAAGGGGCGGTCGCGATCGTGCAGGACTACCACCTGACGCTGGTGCCGGGGATGCTCCGCGAGCTCCGTCCCGACCTGCGCATCGGCCACTTCTCGCACACGCCGTGGGCGCCGGTGGACTACTTCCGGATGCTGCCGGACGACATCGCCGAGCAGGTGCTGCGCGGCATGCTGGGCGCCGACCGGCTCGGGTTCCTCACCCGGCGCTGGGCCGACGCGTTCACCGCGTGCTGCGACGCGCTGGTGGGCGGGACCGGCGGGACCGAGATCGGCGTGCACGGGCTCGGCGCGGACGCGGACTTCCTGCGGAAGCGGTCGCACGAGGCCGACGTGGACGAGCGGATGGCCGCGCTGCGGGCGGAGATCGGCGAGGGACGCCGGACCATCGTGCGGGTGGACCGGACCGAGCTGTCCAAGAACATCGTGCGGGGGCTGCTGGCCTACCGCCAGCTGCTCACCGACCGGCCCGAGTGGCGCGAGCGGGTCGTGCACGTGGCGTTCGCCTACCCGTCGCGGCAGGACCTCGCCGTGTACCGGGACTACACCGCCGAGGTGCAGCGGGTGGCGGAGTCGATCAACGTGGAGTTCGGGACGCCGGGGTGGACGCCGGTCGTGCTGCACGTGAAGGACGACTTCGCGCGGTCGCTGGCGGCGTACCGGCTGGCCGACGTGGCCCTCGTCAACCCCATCAGGGACGGCATGAACCTCGTCGCGAAGGAGGTGCCCGTCGTCTCCGACGAGGGGTGCGTGCTGGTGCTGTCGCGCGAGGCGGGGGCCTACGAGGAGCTGGGCGAGGACGCGCTGGTGGTGAACCCGTACGACGTGTCGGGGACGGCTCGGGCGCTGCACGAGGCGTTGTCGGTCGGTGCCGGCGAGCGGGCGGAGCGGTCGAAGCGGCTGGCCGCGGCGGGAACGGCGCTGCCTCCGGCCCGGTGGTTCCTGGAGCAGCTGGACGCGCTGAAGGAGTAGCGGGGACAGGGATGCGCGGACCTCGCGCACGCGGCTGTCCCTCGGTCGCGGAACGGGTGTGCGACGTGCCTGCCGGTGAGGTGACCGACCTCACCGGCAGGCACGTCGTCCCTCTTCACCTCCGCACTACGCGGGCACGCCCCTGAGTTCTGAACCCGAGGGCATGGCGATAGATCTCAGGCAACCGGTATCGGCCGTCGGCATCTCGCGCCAGTGCACCGGCTTCCAGCAGCACAGCCAGGTCGTTGGCTTCCAGACCGACGTCTTCGGCGCTGAAGGGCATCAGCACTTCGGGGGCGTACTGCCCCAGGCCCAGCAGCAGGTCCCCGAGCCGCTTGTTCTCCTGACCGATCTCTCTGACCTTCTCCGAACTGCACTGCGCAAGCGCGTTGCGCATGGCTGTGGGAACGAGCAGTCTGTCCGTCTGTTCGTCCCCGGCGGACAGTTCCGCCGCTTCGCGCAGGAAGCGAACCACGTCGCGGGCCTGGACCTGATCATTGAAATCGGCAAGAGCTGCGGGTACCCAGCGTTCGGACCAGGCCTCGTGAGAGGCATCGGATCCGAGCTTCGCCCCCCAGACCGGGCGCAACGCCTGAGCGATGTCCTCATACGACAGTTCCATCAGCTCACGGTCGGGGCTCGATACGGCCTCAGCCGTCACCGCCACCCAGAGTGCGAGTCGGAGCGCTTCCTGCGCGTCCCACCGCAGGGCGTACGCCTCGTATCGATCCAGGAACTGCCCGAGGTTCTGCCGGATCGCCCACGAAGCCAAGTCACGACGGACGAAAACCACCACTCCCAGTGGACGACCACGCAGTGAACGGAGCCAATCGGGTACCTCGATGAGCAGGGTGCGCAGTGCAACTCGTTTCGCCTCCCCTTCGAGCTCCTGCAGGAAGTCCTCCAGGCCGTCGAAGACGAAGAGCAGCTTCTGGTCATGCCCGAGCCGCAGAAGCTCCTGCTCGGCATCGAAGTCCGCATGCAGGGCGGCATCGCTGCCACCGGCAACCGCCATGCATTGAAGCCAGACATTGAGCCAGGCATAGGAGTCCAAGCTGTTATCGCCGGATCGCAGTGCCTCGTTGAGGATCCTGAGAATCTGCGTACGCGTTGCTCCTTGGCCTCGCGCTGCCCGGTCACGCAGGTCTTGAGGCCCGGTTCGCCCGTCGCCCGCCGGTTGCTGATCAAGGTTGGCCGGATCGAGGACCGGGACCACCAGGGCGTCGTCGAGGACGTGAGTCCCCGCCTTCTCGGCGAAGGCGGACCAGCTCCCCGCAGCACACATTCTGGCGAAGGTGAAGGTTTTACCCGCCCCCTTGGCGCCGACGACCACCGTCACGGGCAACGAGCTGCGGTGATCACCGATCAGCCGACGCAGTGGTTCGGTCGACAGGAAGCCCAGCGCACCGTCCAGACCTGTCCGTTCAGCGAACACCAGGGCGGCTGCGCGCCCGTGCAGCGCGCTCCTACGCTCCTCCACACCAGCAGGTCCCTCAGCCGCTGCGTCCAAGGACTGACCCGGTTGGGGCTGCGGTGCCAGCTCGGCGACCCTTTCCCCCAGACCGCACCGGTGGACGACGTCGATGACCTCGTCCCAGTTGCGAGGCAATGCCAGCAACTCGTCCCGGAAGGGGCTGAGCAACGCCACCGTCACCGCCCGAGTGTCGACGGCGAGTTCCGGTTCGTCCTCATCGCCTTCCGTCACGCCCAGCATCTGATTCAGAGCCTGTTCGAGCATGGCCACGGCGGTCTCTGCCTCAGCATCGTGGACATCCAGACGGTACTGCGTCACCACAGCCGCCGGAGCGGGATCTCCGCCCAGCAGAGCGGGGGCCTTGGCGCCCAACTGCCGGATCATGCGGACCGTGCCGTCCAAGGACTGGCTGCTCAGCGTCGTGACGAAAACCCGCTGCACACGCGGGTCCAGAAGCACAGGAGCGGACAGTTCGGACGCGCCGGCGCGTAGATCGATGATCACCACATCAAAACCGGCTGTGTGCGCTACTTCGGCCAGCGACTCGGTGAGGAAGTAGCCCGGTCGATCGGAGGTCAGCAGGTCGACGGGCTCGATCCGAGGCGGTCCGAGGCGAGGTCGCCGGGTAGCCGGGAGGATCGCCAGCCGGCCGTCGCCGGTACCCCCCACGACGAATTGTCCTGCGAGGTACTCCTGGACGATGCCCGCGATCGAAGTCACGTCTGCACCGGTCGTGCCGTGCAAGAGGGCCAGCACGTCCTCATATGCGATGTCGCACGTTCCGCCCTGAGCCTGGTGCATCCAGGTGATACCCGGAGCCTCCAGATCACCGTCGATCAGCAGTACTCGGTTCCCCGAACGTGCCAGCTGATCGGCGAGAGCGACGGCATGGACGGTTCGCCCCACTCCCCCCTTGAAGGAATGGAAAGCGATGATCTGGATGTCTCCCGCGAACGTGTCGGACTGCGGGCGCGCGAGGGCACATGCCAAGTCAGCTGTAGTCCTGCGCTCCGCGAGACGCGGCACTCGACGCTCAGAGGCTCTGCCTTCGACCTTGTTCAGCACCACGGGAATGCCCTCGGTGCCGAGCCCGCTGGGCCGGTCCAACGCGAGCACCGGTTCTTCAAGGGCACCCGTCACCGAGCCAGTGCCGAACGCGCGGTCCAGCCACTTGCGCACGTCGTCGACAGACGTGGCCGGTTCGACGGTCAGCAGCAGTTGGTCCCACCACGCGTCTGCCTCTGACAACCAGCTGGGCCAAAGGCCGGAAGCGGCCAGATGGGCGAGGTGCTCATCGACGTCCACCCAGGTGAACAGACGTCCGGGTACTACTCGGCTGCGGTCACCAGCTACCACGCGGGTCCCTGCTTCAGCGTTCGTTGCGTCATTCACTTCCGTGACTCCGAGACCAGGAAACGTAGCGCTTCCACCGCATGCTTCTCACCATCCGACTCCAGGTCCGCACCGTACCGCCATGCCTCGTGCAGCGCTTGGGACTCGACAGGCTGAGCGGTTCGCCCGTTGGCCGACGTCCGAGCGCACCCTTTCAGCGCCTCCTGCGCCTGCGGCGACAACCGCAGCTCACGAGCAAGGGCCCGCAGATCATGCGTACGAAGAGTCACTGGGAGCTGGGACGTGTCCCGCAGCCCTCGACGCCGCATGACCTCTGCCTTGAGACCGCACTCGGCGCTGTAGAACAACAGGAGTCCGCCTGTGGCCTGGTCTCCCCCACCCGCTACTGCGTCCGCCCCACGCTCCA
Source organism: Streptomyces ambofaciens ATCC 23877 (assembly GCF_001267885.1). Classification (NCBI taxonomy): domain Bacteria; kingdom Bacillati; phylum Actinomycetota; class Actinomycetes; order Kitasatosporales; family Streptomycetaceae; genus Streptomyces; species Streptomyces ambofaciens. The sequence goes on from NZ_CP012382.1 coordinate 3,635,494, forward strand.
ATCGATCCCTGCTGCGCTCCAACTGCCTCACCCCTACGTCGACCATGTGGGTGATGTTATGGGCGCACCGCACGACTTTGCGTACGAACGTGTCGCTGCGTCAGCGCTACATCCTTGCCGCCAGCAGCCCAAGGAGAGCGACCACCCCCGCCGGGCCGTCGACCACCACGTCCGCCCGTTTCCTGAGGTCGGGGACCTCGTCGCTGCCGCTGCACACCAGCAGGCCCGGGGTGCCCTCCGCCCGGAGGGCGTCGACGGCCGCGAAGGCGGGGAGGTCGCCGAGGTCGTCGCCGGCGTAGACGACGGTCTCGGCGCCGACGTCCCGGGCGTACGCCCGCAGCGCGGCGCCCTTGTCCATGCCGGGCGGGCGCAGCTCCAGGACCATGCGGCCCGGCTCGACGATCAGGCCGTGGCGGGCGGCCAGGCCGGTGAGCGGGGCGCGCAGGGCGTCGAAGGCCGCCTGCGGGTCGGGGGCGCGGCGGGTGTGGACGGCGACGGCGTGGCCCTTCTCCTCGATCCAGGTGCCCTGCTCGGCGCCGGACCGCTCCAGCAGTCCCGGCAGCTCGGCGCGGACGGCGGCGACGCCGGGGTGCGGTGGTGGTGCGGCGAGGGTGCCGGTGGCGGCGTCCCAGCGCTCGGCGCCGTAGTGGCCGAGGACGACGAGGTGCTCCAGGCCGGGGGCGTTGGCGAAGCCGCCGTGGCGCACGGCGACCTCGGCCGGGCGGCCGGTGATCACCGCGACGGCGGCGACCTTGGGCGCGAGGGCCGCGAGCGCCGGCAGGGCGTCCGGGTGGGCGCGGGCCCGGTCGGGGTCGGGCACGATCGGTGCGAGGGTGCCGTCGAAGTCGAGCGCGACCACCGCGCGGCCGGGGCGGGCGAGCAGGGCGTCGAGCCCCGCACGTCCGGCCTCCGTCGCGGGCGTCGGCAGGTGGTCGGGGGAGTCGTCTCGGGGGGTTTCCTGGTGGCTGCCCATACCGCGAACCTATCCCGCGGACACCGACCGCACGCCTGGCCGGCGCGGCCGGTCCGGTGTCTACCGCTCCGTGCGGCGGGTCTCGCGCACCCGGCGCAGGCGGTTGACCGTCACCGGGTCGGCGGCCAGGGCGCGGGGGTCGTCCAGGAGGGCGTTGAGGAGCTGGTAGTAGCGGACCGGGGCCAGGCCCAGTTCCTCGCGGATCGCGCGCTCCTTCGCGCCGGGGCCGGGAAAACCGCGGCGTTCCAGCGCGAGGATGCTCCGCTCCCTGTGTCCGAGCTGTCCCAGGTCCATGTACGGCACCGTAGCGCCCGCCACCGACAGGGCCGCTACTCCGCGCTGCCCGCCCGCATCGCCGTCGCCTGGATCTGGCCGAGCACCTCCGAGGGGCTGCCGCCGGGGGCGACCGCCTGGCCGATGAGCTTCTTGACGTCCGCGCTGACCGAGGCCCAGGAGGTCTTGCCGACCGGGTAGAGCTCGGAGAGCAGCAGCTCGTCCAGGAACGGGCGGAGGGCCTTGTCCTCCGCCGCGGAGCTCATCACCTGGGACGCGGAGGTGGTCACCGGCAGCAGGTCGTAGCGGCGGGAGAAGTCGAGGACGTTCTCGTCGCTGTAGACGAAGTCGAGGAAGTCGCCGATCTCCTCCTGGTGGCCGCCCGCCTTGAAGGCGGTCATCCAGTCGGTGACACCGAGCGTGTTCCGGCTCTCGCCCTCGGCGCCGGGGGTGGTCACCATGCCGTACTTCACGCCCTTGTCGGACGCCGCCTTCATCAGCGAGGGGTGCCCGTTGAGCATGCCGACCTCGCCGTTCGCGAAGGCGGCGAAGGCGGCGGCGCGGTTGAGCTCGCCGGGGGCGACCGGGCCGGTGAGGCCCTTGCCGACCAGTTCGTCCCGGAGCCAGGTGAAGGTGGTGACGTTCTGCGGCGAGTCGACGGCGTAGGTGCCGACGTCGTCGGTGTAGCCGCCACCGCCGCTGAGCATCCACTGCATGGTCTCGGCCTGCGCCTCCTCCGCGCCCAGCGGCAGCGCGTACGGGTACTTCACGCCCTCCGCGTCGAGCGCCTCGGCGGCGTCCGCGAGGTCGTCCCAGCTCTTGGGGGGCGTGATGCCGGCCTTGTCGAAGAGGGTCTTGTTGTAGAAGAGCACGCGCGTGGAGGCGGCGAAGGGCAGCCCGTACTGGACGCCGTTGACCTGGCCCGCGCCGGCGAGCTGGGAGACGAAGTCGGCCTGTACCGGGATGGAGAGCACGTCGTCGGCCCGGTAGAGCAGGTCCTTGTCCGCGTAGTCGGAGTAGGCGCCGATCTGCGCCATGTCGGGCGCGTCGCCGGCGTCGACCATCTCGCGGACCTCGCGGTCGACGTCGTTCCAGGAGTGGACGGTGACGTCCACGTTCACGTCGGGGTGCTTGGCCTCGTAGGCCTTGGCGAGCTCGTCCCAGTACTCCTGGGAGCTGTTGGCCTTGCTGTCGCCGTAGTCGGCGGCGACCAGCCTCAGCGTCACCTCGCCGGAGTCGCCGGTGAGCCCGCAGCCGCCGAGGACCGCCGTCATGCCCAGTGCGGACACCACCGCGATCGTTCCTGTCCTACGCCGCTGCACCCTGATTCCCCAACCCTGCCGGCGTTCGCCGTTCACGCGCACGCGCTTGTTCGCTTGTCCGTTTAACGGATTAAGGTCTACACCACGACAGTGGACTAGACCTCTCCCGGGTCGACGGGCCACACTGTCCCCGTGAGACATGTCATCGCCCTCGACGTGGGCGGCACCGGGATGAAGGCCGCCCTCGCGGGACCGGGGGGCGAGCTGCTCCACGAGGCCCGCCGGGCCACCGGCCGCGACCGCGGGCCCGAAGCGGTGATCGCCGGCATCCTGGACTTCGCCGCCGAGCTGCGCGCGCACGGCGCCGACCGGTTCGGCGAGCCGGCCGTCGCGGCGGGGGTCGCCGTCCCCGGCATCGTCGACGAGGAGCACGGCACCGCCGTCTACGCGGCCAACCTGGGCTGGCGCGACGTCCCCCTGCGGGCGCTGCTCGGCGAACGGCTCGGCGGCATCCCGGTCGCCCTCGGCCACGACGTGCGCACCGGCGGGCTCGCCGAGGGCCGGATCGGGGCCGGGCAGGGCGCCGACCGCTTCCTGTTCGTGCCGCTGGGCACCGGCATCGCGGGCGCCATCGGTATCGACGGCCGGGTCGAGTCGGGCGCCCACGGCTTCGCCGGCGAGATCGGCCACGTCGTCGTACGCCCCGGCGGCACCCCGTGCCCGTGCGGGCAGCGCGGCTGCCTGGAACGGTTCGCGTCCGCGTCGGCCGTCAGCCAGGCGTGGGCCCGGGCCTGCGGTGACCCGGGCGCGGACGCCGCCGACTGCGCCAAGGCCGTCGACTCGGGGGACGCCCGCGCGCTCGCCGTGTGGCAGGACGCCGTGGACGCGCTCGCCGACGGGCTGGTCACCGCGCTCACTCTGCTGGACCCGCGCGTCCTGATCATCGGTGGCGGTCTCGCCGAGGCGGGGGAAACCTTGTTCACACCGCTGCGAGAGGCCGTGGGGCGGCGCGTCACCTTCCAGAAGCTGCCGGAGATCGTCCCCGCCGCGCTCGGGGACACCGCCGGCTGCCTGGGTGCCGGGCTGATGGCCTGGGACCTGCTCGGCACCGACCCGAACGGCACCACCCCGACGACCGCGACTCCCCCGGAGGTAACCACCTGATGGCCCCCAGCACAGTTCTCGCCGGTGCCCGGGTGGTGCTGCCCTCCGGCACCGCGGACGACGGCCGCGTGATCGTCGACGGCACCCGGATCGCCGGCACCGCCTCCCCCGACGCCGAGGTCGTCGACCTGTCGGGCCACTGGGTGGTCCCCGGCTTCGTCGACCTGCACAACCACGGCGGCGGCGGCGCCTCCTTCGCCGGCGGCGACGCCGAGGACGTCCTCAAGGGCGTCGAGACCCACCGCCGGCACGGCACCACCACGGTGGTCGCCTCCGCCGTCACCGGCGACCTGGACTTCCTCGCCCGGCACGCCGGGATGCTCGCCGAGCTGGCCCAGCAGGGCGACATCGCCGGCATCCACTTCGAGGGGCCGTTCATCTCCCCGTGCCGCAAGGGAGCGCACGACGAGCAGCTGCTGCGCGACCCCGACCCGGCCGAGGTCCGCAAGCTGGTCGACGCCGCGCACGGACACGCCAAGATGGTGACGCTGGCCACCGAGCTGCCGGGCGGCCTGGACTCCGTGCGGCTGCTGGCCGAGCACGGGGTGATCGCCGCGGTCGGGCACACCGACGCGACGTACGAGCAGACGCTCCAGGCCATCGACGCGGGCGCCACGGTCGCCACGCACCTGTTCAACGCGATGCCGCCGCTCGGCCACCGCGCCCCCGGCCCGATCACGGCGCTGCTGGAGGACGAGCGGATCACCGTCGAGCTGATCAACGACGGCACCCACCTGCACCCGGCCGCGCTCCAGCTGGCCTTCCACCACGCGGGCGCCGCCCGGGTCGCCTTCATCACCGACGCGATGGACGCGGCCGGCTTCGGCGACGGCCGCTACCTGCTCGGCCCGATGGAGGTCGAGGTCTCGGACGGCGTGGCCCGGCTGGTGGAGGGCGGCTCGATCGCGGGCTCCACGCTCACCCTGGACCGCGCCTTCAAGCGGGCGGTGACGGTGGACCGGCTGCCCGTCGAGGACGTCGTCGCGGCGATCTCCGCCAACCCGGCGCGGCTGCTCGGCATGGCCGACCGGATCGGCTCCCTGGAGCCCGGCAAGGACGCCGACCTGGTGGTCCTGGACGCCGACTTCGACCTGGTGGGCGTGATGCGCCGCGGCGCATGGGTGGTCGATCCCCAACTGGGCTGATCCGTCCCGTGGTCGGCGGCCGGCGGCCGACCCCGGGGCTGGGCCCGCCGCCGTCCTTTTGGCATGATCGTGTCCCCCGGAGCGCCGCTCCCGGGGACACGCCAGCCGCAGACGATCGGGGGAGGCCGGCCCGGGTGATCCTCACCGTGACGCTGAACACCGCTCTCGACATCACCTACCGCGTCCAGGGCCTGCGGCCGCACGCCTCCCACCGGGTCACCGCCGTGACGGAGCGCCCCGGCGGCAAGGGCCTGAACGTGGCCAGGGTGCTGGCGGCCCTCGGCCACGAGGTGACGGTCACCGGCTTCGCGGGCGGCGGCACCGGGGACGTCGTACGCGAGGCACTCACCGGCGTGCCGGGAGTGGTGGACGCGCTCGTGCCGGTCGCGGGGGCGACCCGGCGCACCATCGCCGTCGTCGACGACCGCACCGGCGACACCACCCAGCTCAACGAACCGGGCCCGGCCGTCGCACCCGCCGAGTGGAACGCCTTCCAGGAGGCGTACGAGGGACTGGTCGCCGCCGCCTCCGCCGTCGCGCTGTGCGGCAGCCTGCCCCCGGGCGTCCCGGTGGGCGCCTACGCCGGACTGGTGCGCACCGCCCGTGCGGCGGGCGTGCCGGTGCTGCTGGACACCAGCGGGGAGCCGCTGCGGCGGGGGGTCGCCGCCCGCCCGGACCTGATCAAGCCGAACGCCGACGAGCTGGCCGAGCTGACCGGCTCGCACGAGCCGCTGCGCGCCACACAGGCGGCCCGGCGCCGCGGCGCCCGGTCCGTGGTCGCCTCGCTGGGCGCGGAGGGGCTGCTCGCGGTGACGCCGGAGGGCCGCTGGCGCGCCGCCCCGCCCGCGCACGTCCGCGGCAATCCGACCGGCGCGGGCGACTCGGCGGTGGCGGGCCTGCTCTCCGGCCTGGTCGAGCACCTGCCCTGGCCGGACCGCCTGACCCGCGCGGTCGCCCTGTCCGCGGCGACGGTACGGGCACCGGCGGCGGGCGAGTTCGACCGCGGGGCGTACGAGGAGCTGCTCGGGCGCGGGGTCGCGGTGACGGCGGAGGCGGGCGCGGCGTGACGCCCCCGGGGCCGCCGGGGCGGGCCCCTGGTCGCCCTAGTCCTTGACCTGGCCCTTCTTCAGAGAGAACTGGTCCAGCAGGACGTTGCACTTGTCGCCGTCGGCGCAGGACAGCGAGATGGTGTTGGTGCCCTTGTTCAGGGTGGGCCAGGCGTAGGTCTTGGTCCACCCCTTGGCGAAGTCGCCGTCCTTGGCTCCGGTGAAGTTGCCCAGGTTCAGCTTGCTGCCGAACTCCTTGCCGTTGACCGTCAGGGTCATCGACTGGTCCTCGCCGGCCGCGCTGTAGCCCGCGAAGAGGGTGTAGAGGCCGTCCTCCGGGATGCCGTCCACGGTCCAGGTGACCGAGGAACCCGGCTGGTTGAGGTTGGCCACGTACACGCCGCCGTCGGACCGGGCGCCCTCGATGTCCGAGGCCAGGGACACCCCGGGCGACAGCCGCAGGGCCTTGGCGTCGATCGCCGGGAGGTCCACCTCGTCCTCGGCGCCGTCGCTGGACGACGGGCTCGGGTCGGTGGTCTGGGACTGGGTGGGGGCGGTGCCGCCGCCGGCCTCGTCGCCGCCCTTGTCGTCCTCCGAGCCGCTGCTGGTCATGGCCACGGCGATGCCGATGACGACCGCGGCGACGACCGCGACCGCGCCGATCAGCAGGCCCTTGGTGTTGGGGCCCCGGCGTCCGCCGCCCCCGCCGTGCGTCGACTGCTGCGGGGCGGTGGGGGCACCGCCGCCGGGGAAGGTCTCCGGTGCGGCGTAGTGCGCGTTCGGCCGGCCGTACGTGCCCTGCTGCGGGGCGGCCTGGCCGTAGGCGGCGGTCTGGGCGGCCTGGCCCTGCGGTGCCCCGTACTGCCGTGCGCCGACGGGACGCACCCGGTTGACGGAGTTCGGGTAGCCGTAGCCACCGGAGGGCGGCTGGGCTCCGTTGGCCTGCCCGTCGGCGTAGAGGTAGCCGAAGGGGTCGTCGTCCTCGGGCGTGCTCGCGCCGTTGTTGCCGGGCGTCATCCCTTGGTCTCCTAACCAGATGCGGTGCGTGTGCGGTATGGGTGTGAGAGGGCGAGCCTACCCGCTCCGGCTGACCCAAACGGGTGACTCAGACCGCCTCAGCGCCCTGACCTGGGGATCATCCGGCTCGACGGTGCTGTTTGGGACGAGATCGTTTCTCGACGTACATCCGTTCGTCAGCTGACTTCAGCACCTCGTCCGCCGTCATGCCGCAGTGCGCCCATCCGATGCCGAAACTGGCACCCACGCGCACGGCCCGCCCCTCGGCCCGGATCGGCTGGATGATCTCGTTGCGCAGCCGTACGGCGAGGTCCTGGGCGTCGGCGAGACCGAGACCGTTGGCGAGGATCACGAACTCGTCGCCGCCGAGCCGGGCCACGGTGTCGCCGTCGCGGACGCCGCCGCTGAGCCGGCGGGCCACCTCGATGAGCACGGTGTCACCGGCGTTGTGCCCGAAGCGGTCGTTGATCGACTTGAAGCCGTCCAGGTCGCAGAAGAGGACCGCGAGCCCCTTGGTGCCGTCGTCCCGGCCGTCCGTGGGGGCGACGGCGTGCACATGGTGGTCGTAGGCGCCGTAGGGCTCGGCCATGGCGCCGAAGTCGAAGGTGTGGCCGCCGGAGTCGGTCACGGCGGGGTGGCCGTAGGCCGCGTCCATGGCGTCGGCCACGGCCACGTGCGAGGACTGCGGGCGCCGGCACAGCCGGGCGGAGAGGCGGGAGCGCAGCTCGGCGGAGTTCGGCAGGCCGGTGAGGGAGTCGTGGGAGGCGCGGTGGGCGAGCTGGAGCTCGCGGCGCTTGCGCTCTTCTATGTCCTCGACGTGGGTGAGCAGGAAGCGCGGCCCGTCGGCGGCGTCGGCGACGACGCTGTTGCGCAGGGAGACCCAGACGTAGGTGCCGTCGCGGCGGCCCAGGCGCAGCTCGGCCCGGCCGCCCTCGGCGGAGGTCCGCAGCAGGGTGCCGATGTCCTCGGGGTGGACGAGGTCGGAGAAGGCGTAGCGGCGCATCGCGGAGGCGGGGCGGCCCAGCAGGCGGCAGAGCGCGTCGTTGGTCCTGAGGATGCGGCCGTGCTGGTCGCCGCCCATCTCGGCGATGGCCATGCCGGAGGGGGCGTACTCGAAGGCCTGCCGGAAGCTCTCCTCGCTGGCCCTGAGGGCCTGCTGGTCGCGCTCCAGGCGGACCAGGGCGCGCTGCATGTTGGAGCGGAGCCGGGCGTTGCTGATCGCGATGGCGGCCTGGAACGCGTACATCTGCAAAGCCTCGCGGCCCCAGGCGCCGGGACGGCGGCCGTTGCGCGGCCGGTCCACGGACAGGACGCCGATCAGCTCGCCGCTGTTGCCGCCGCCCTGCGGGCCGGGCGCGTACATCGGGGCGAAGAGGCGGTCCGAGGGGTGCCACTCGTCCTCGAAGCGGGGGGCGGGACCGTCGGTGTACCACTGCGGGACGTCGTCGTCGTCGAGGATCCAGCCCTCGGTGTGGGGTATGAAGATCAGGTCGCCCCACTGCTCGCCCATGTTGAGGCGCCGGTCCCAGGACTCGCGGGAGCCCGCCCGGCCGGTGATCAGCGCCTCGGCGGCCTGGTTGCCGGAGAAGGCGGCGACGACGAGGTCACCGTCGGGACGGACCAGGTTGACGCACGCCAGCTCGTACCCGAGGGCCTGGACGACGCCGTCGGCGACGGCCTGCAGGGTGTCCGCCAGGCTGCGGGCCTTGTTCATGTCGGCCATGACCTGGTGCAGCTGCCGCAGGGACGCAAGGCGGACGTAGGGCTCCGACTCGGTCTCCATGCTCGCCCTCCCCCCGAGACCTCGCAGCGAATCAAGGGTTCTCTTCGGCGCCTTCACTGATGGTGCCCTTGCAGGTTCTCCGCCACTGAATCACAGCGCGCTCCCCACTCGGTACACAGGGTCAACAATTACCGCTCCTTGTGACTCAAGTCACAGCGAAACATGAACAATTGAGTGGGGTTTCTGCGTTTTCCCTGTGCGTTTACTGAACGCAAACTTTGTAGGTATGCGCACGTCGCCTTCCGGAGCCCCGCCGCCCCTCCTTCCGTGGTCCTAGGTCCCGGTTCGGACCGGGGCCCGATGCCGCGCCGACGGCCCGGAGATTAGCGTGACGGGGTGCCGAACACTCCCTCCCTCACGTCCCCCGCGCCCCTCGCGTCCCCCACGTTGCCGCTGCCGTCACCGACCGCCGGGCATGCTGAGGGGGTGAGCAACGACGAGTTCCGTGCCGCCATGTCCCGGCTGGCCTCGGGTGTGGTCCTGGTGACCGCGCAGGAGCCGCCGCTCGACCCCGACGACCCGCAGGCACCGCGCGGCGAGGACGTCGGGATGACGGCCACCGCCTTCATGTCGGTGTCCCTGGACCCGCCGCTGGTCCTGGTCGGTCTGCGCGAGGGCTCCCGCATGGACGACCTGCTCGACGAGCAGCCCCTGTGGGCGGTCTCCGTCCTCTCCGAGAGCCAGCGCCACGTCGCCGGCCGGTTCGCGATGAAGGGCCGCGTCAGCGACCGGCTCCTCTTCGCCGACATCCCCTACCGCCGCGGCGAGGTGAGCGGAGCGCCCCTGGTGGGCGGGGCCCTGGCCACGCTGGAGTGCCGTACCGAGCAGCGGGTGGCGGCCGGGGACCACACCCTGGTGATCGGCCGGGTGCTGACCGCCTCGCTGCCGAGCGCGGACGGGGGGCCGCTGGCGTACTTCAAGGGGCGGTACCGGCAGTTGGGGTGATCGGAAATCCGCTCGTCCGGCGCGCGGCACCCGCCTAGGGTGCGCGCATGACGACCGGCACGCTCCGCCTGGAGAAGATCACGCCCGCGAACATCGACGCCGCCCTGGGCATCCGGGTGCGGCCGGAGCAGGAGTTCGCCGTCTCCCCGGTGGTGAAGTCCCTGGCGGAGGCCTACGCCCACGCCGGCGTCGCCTGGCCGCGGCTGATCGTGGACGGTGACCGCCCCGTCGGCTTCCTCATGGCCTTCCTGGACATCGACTGGTACGAGGACGGCGGCGTCCGGCGGTCCGGGCTGTGGCGGCTGAACATCGCGGCCGGGGAGCAGGGCCGGGGCTACGGCCGCTTCGCCGTGGAGTCGGTGGCCGCGGAGATCCGCCGCCGCGGCGGCAAGGAGTGCTACGTGACCTGGCACACCGGTCCACAGGGCCCCGAGGGTTTCTACCTGGGCCTCGGCTTCAGGCCCAACGGGGAGACCAGCGAGGGGGAGACGGTGGGCGTCCTCGCGCTGGGCCGGTAGCCGCCGGGCTCGCGCCGCCGGCTAGTCCCAGCTCTTCGGGGAGCGGCCCTGCTTGGTCTGGGAGCGCTGCTTCTTCTCCCGCAGCCGGCGCTCGTTGATACCGCGCGGGATGCGGGTCGCTCTGCGCGGCTTGGGCGGGGGTGCGGTGGCCTCGGCGAGGAGGGCGGCCAGCCGGACGGCGGCGGTCTCGCGGTTGCGCCACTGGGAGCGGTGCTCGGAGGCGCGGACGGTGACGACGCCGTCGGTCAGGCGCCCGGCCAGCCGGTCCAGCGCCCGCCGCTTCCACACCTCGGGCAGGGCCTCGGTCCGCGCCAGGTCGAAGCGGAGCTCCACCGCCGTGTCCGTGGTGTTCACGTGCTGCCCGCCGGGCCCCGAGGAGCGCGAGAAACGCCAGACGAGCTCGGCCTCGGGCAGGGAGACGGAGCCGCGGATGACATGGGGTCCGGACATGCCGTCCATGTTCCCGTCCCCGGCTGGTCCACGTCATCCGAATATCCTCGGCTCCGGTCACTCGGTAAAGAAAGTAAAGAGAGCAGGAACCTTGCGCACCCCTCTCGTCGTTCATGGGGGTAGCTGTAGCTTTCTTGCCGTACGTAAACGAGGGAAGGGACTCCCAACAATGGCTGTAAGCCTGTCCAAGGGTGGCAACGTCTCGCTCACCAAGGAGGCTCCGGGCCTGACCGACGTCACCGTGGGCCTCGGCTGGGACGTCCGCACCACCACCGGCACCGACTTCGACCTCGACGCCTCCGCGATCGCGGTCAACACGCAGGGCAAGGTCTACTCCGACGCCCACTTCGTGTTCTTCAACAACAAGCAGACGCCGGACAACACGATCGTCCACACCGGTGACAACCGCACCGGCGAGGGCGCGGGCGACGACGAGGCGATCAACGTCAACCTGGCCGGTCTGCCGGCCGACATCGAGAAGATCGTCTTCCCGGTGTCGATCTACGACGCGGAGAACCGCTCGCAGAACTTCGGCCAGGTGCGCAACGCCTACATCCGCATCGTCAACCAGGCCGGCGGCGCCGAGATCGCCCGCTACGACCTGTCCGAGGACGCGGCCACCGAGACCGCCATGGTCTTCGGCGAGCTGTACCGCAACGGCGCCGAGTGGAAGTTCCGCGCCGTCGGCCAGGGCTACGCCTCGGGCCTGGTGGGCATCGCCCAGGACTTCGGCGTGAACGTCTGACGTCCACCCGCCCGTCCGCTGCGTACGAAGGCCCCCCGGTCGTCCGCCGGGGGGCCTTCGGCGTCCCGGTGGCACGGTGCCGCGGCGGGGTCACGGCAGCAGGCGCCGCTCCTTCGCCACCGCGACCGCGCCCGCCCGGGTGTCGACGCCCAGCTTGTCGTAGACGCGGCGCAGATGGGTCTTCACCGTGGCCTCGCTGATGAACAGGGCTCGGGCGATCTCCCGGTTGCCGAGGCCGGTGGCGAGCTGGGCGAGGATGTCGCGCTCGCGGTCGGTGAGCGAGGGGCGGGGGCTGCGCAGGTTGGCCATGACCCGGCTGGCGACCGGCCCGGACAGGGCCGTGCGGCCCTGCGCGGCGGCGTGGATGGCGGCGAACAGCTCCTCGGGGCGTTCGGCCTTGAGCAGGTACCCGGTCGCACCCGCCTCGATGGCGCGGGTGATGTCGGCGTCGGTGTCGTACGTGGTCAGGACCAGCACGTGCGGTGGTCCGCCCGAGGCGGCCGTGAGGCGGCGGGTGGTCTCCACGCCGTCGATGCCCTCGCCGAGCTGAAGGTCCATCAGCACCACGTCCGGTGCCAGCCGTGCGGCGAGCGCGAGGGCCTCCTCGCCGGTGCCCGCCTCGCCGACCACCTCGATGCCGGGGGCGCTGTCGAGCAGGGCGAGCAGTCCGGCCCGTACGACGACGTGGTCGTCGCAGACCAGGATGCGCACGGGGGCCGGGGCGGGGCCGGGGCGAGCCGGGTCGGTCATCGGGGTGCCTCCTGCGGGTCGGCGGGGTCGGTCCGGGGCGTGTCCAGGGGGACGGCGGCGGACAGGACGGTGCCCTCGCCCGGCGCGGACTCGACCGTGAGCGTGCCGCCGAGCTGACGCAGCCTGGCGTGCATCGCGGGCAGCCCGTGTCCGCGGACCCCGGCGGGGGCGTGGGGCCCCGCGGCCGGGTCGAAGCCGCCCCCGTCGTCGGTGACGTCGAGGACGGCCTGGTCGTCGAGGAGGGTGAGGGTGAGCGCCGCGGTGGACGCGCCCGCGTGTTCCCGGACGTTGGCCAGGGCGCCCTGGGCGATGCGCAGCAGGGCCGACTGGACGCGGTCGGGCAGCGGCGGGACGCGGACACCGCCGTCGACGTGCACGCGGACGGTGAGATGGTCGCCGGACTCCCGTGCGGCCAGGGCCCGCAGCGCCGCCTCCAGGCCGCCGCCGCGGGCGAGGTCGGCCGGAGCGAGGTCGTGGACGAAACGGCGGGCCTCGGCCAGGTTGTGCTCGGCGACGGCGGCGGCGCCCCGCACGTGGGTGCGGGCCTTGGCCGGATCGGACTCCCAGACCCGCTCGGCCGCCTGGAGCAGCATCCGCTGGCTGGACAGCCCCTGGGCGAGGGTGTCGTGGATCTCCATGGACAGCCGCTGGCGTTCGGCGAGGGTGCCCTCGCGCCGCTCGGAGGCGGCGAGTTCGCGGCGGGTGCGGATCAGGTCGTCGATCAGGGCGCGCTGCCGGGCCGTCTGGCGCTCGGTGTGCAGGAACACGGCGGCGGCGATGGCGGCGACGGCGGGCGGCGCGAGCAGCAGGTTCGGGTCGAAGCGCCCGGCGAGCCGGAGCTGGGCGGCCACGACGAACACCGTCAGCACGGTGACCAGCACCAGCGCCGCCCGGGCCGGGAGGGTGCGCAGACCGGTGTAGAAGAGGGGCACCGCGCACCAGGAGAAGCTCGGCGCGAGGACGACCAGCACCATCCAGACCGCGACCACCACGCCCAGCCAGAGCAGACGCCGCCGGGTCGGCCGGGCGCCCGGGCCGCTCAGCGCGGGCCCGAGCAGGTGCAGCACCGCGAGGGCCAGGGACAGGGCGAGGATCCACGGGGTGCGGGGCTCGCCGGGATGGCGCAGCAGGAAGCGGGCCAGCGCACCGCCGAGCAGCAGGAGGAACGCCGCGTGCATGACGGCGCCGAGCCACCGGGTGTCCGGGTCGTACGGCTTGGTCATCCCGCGCCCCTCCTTCCGGGCCTGTCTCCCCCAACGTGCCGTAGGTGACCGCTGAGCTGCGCGAACACTCCCATGGTGCCCCCTGCGGACGGCCCCCGGGTCAACCGATCGGACGACCCCGCCGTCGCCCGTTCCGCCGTCCGGGAGGAACCGGACCGGCGACCGTGCTCCCCCGGCGCGGGGCGGAGGGTGGAGAGCGACGGAAGAGGCGGCCCGAACACCTCGGCCAGGCCCCTCCGTCTCGGCACGGACCGACCGGTTCGGACCACCCGTGGCTCGAACCACCCGACACCAGGAGCAGACCACCATGAAGAAGACGCTCTCGCGACGCGCCCGCATCGCCACCGGCGGCGCCGTCCTCGCCGCCGTCGCGGCCGGCACCTTCGGCACCGTGGCGGCGAACGCCTCCGCGCCGGACGCCGCCCGGGACACCGCCGCGGCCGCCGCCCCCGCCGCGGCCGGCCAGCGCGACACCACCACCTCCACCCACCTGACGATCGACGCCGCGACCGAGGCGGCGCAGGCCGCGCTGAAGGCCGCCGAGAAGGAGGGCCAGCGGATCACGGTCGCGGTCGTCGACCGCAACGGCAACACGATCCTCACCCTGCGCGGCGACGGCGCCGGCCCGCAGTCGTACGAGTCGGCCGAGAGGAAGGCGTTCACCGCGGTCTCCTGGAACGCCCCGACCAGCGAGCTGGAGGGCCGCCTGGAGAACGCGCCGAACCTGAAGGACATCCCGGGCACGCTGTTCCTGGGCGGCGGCGTCCCGGTCACCGCCGGCAAGGCGCCGATCGCCGGTATCGGTGTGGCGGGTGCGCCGTCCGGCGCCCTGGACGAGAAGTTCGCACAGGCGGGCGCGGCGGCACTGAACTGAGGAAGGCGAGGGCCGGCCACCCGGCCGGCGGGCCCGACAGCCGAGCCCGACAACCGAGCCCAACAGCCGGGCCCAACGGGCGTTTCACGTGAAACGCCCCATAGGATCACGACGTGCGCACCACCCGTCTGCTCGTAGCCGCCGCCACCGTCACCGCCCTCGCGGCGTGCAGCGGTGGCGGCTCGGTCGAAGGCACTCCCGGGAGCTCGGGCGTGCGCGACCCCTACTTCCCCAAGGCGGGCAACGGCGGCTACGACATCGGCCACTACGACCTGGCCCTGGCCTACGACCCGGACGCCGGGCACCTCGACGGCACCGCGACGATCACCGCCCGAGCGACCCAGGACCTGTCGGCCTTCAACCTGGACCTCAAGGGCCTGGACGTCGCGGACGTCGCCGTCGAGGGCCGGGCCGCCCGGTTCAACCGGGCCGGTCAGGAGCTGACCGTCCGCCCGGCGGACGAGCTGCGCGACGGGGAGACGTTCCGGGTGACCGTCCGCTACTCCGGTGAGCCCGTGACGGTCACCGACCCCGACGGCTCCGAGGAGGGCTGGCTGACCACCGAGGACGGCGCCGTGGGGCTCGGTCAGCCGACGGGTTCGATGGCCTGGTTCCCGGGCAGCCACCACCCCTCCGACAAGGCCGCCTACGACCTCGCGGTGACCGTGCCGGAGGGCTTCGGGGTGGTCTCCAACGGAGAGTCGACGGACGAGCGGACCCGCGGCGGCCGTACGACGTTCACCTGGCGCACCGCCGAGCCGATGTCGAGCCACGTCGTGACGGTCGCCGTCGGCGACTGGGAGACCGGCCGTTCCACCACCGACGACGGCCTGCCCGTCTACACGGCCGTCGACCCGCGGCAGGCCGACGCGAGCCGCGAGGTGCTGGGACGCATCCCCGAGGTCATGGAGTGGGCCCGGGAGAACTTCGGCCCGTACCCCTTCTCCTCCACCGGCGCGATCGTCGACCGCGTGGAGGACGCCGGATACGCCCTGGAGACCCAGAACCGCCCCTACTTCCCCGGCGCCCCCGACACCGTCCTGCTGGTCCACGAACTCGCCCACCAGTGGTACGGGAACTCCGTCAGCCCGAAGAGCTGGCGGGACATGTGGCTCAGCGAGGGTTTCGCCACCTACGCCGAGTGGCTGTGGGAGGAGGACGAGGGCGGCGACACCGCGCAGGAGACCTTCGACGCGCTCTACGAGGGTTCCTACTACCCCGACGAGGACGCGAACGACTCGATCTGGTCCTTCCCGCCCGCGGGCCCGCCCGACGCCGAGCGCATCTCCGCGAGCCCCGTCTACCAGCGCGGCGCGATGGTGCTGCACAAGATCCGCGAGACGGTCGGCGACGACGCCTTCCTGGACCTGCTGCGGGGCTGGTCCGGCGCCCACCGCCACGGCAACGCGGACACCGCGGACTTCACGGCGTACGTGGAGAAGTCGGCGCCGGACGAGGACTTCACGCAGATCTGGGAGGACTGGCTGTACGGGGACGGCAGGCCCGACAGCCCCTGAGCCGCGGGACGCCTCCTCCGTCGGCCGCCTCAGTCCCCGCTGCCGCCGGCACGGTCGAACGCGTCGAGCAGCCGGGCCAGGTCCGGGGGCCAGAGCGGCTCGGGGGCCTCGGCGAGTTCTTCCCGGGTCCACCACCGCCAGGTGAGGATGCCGTCCGCGGCGTGGGCGGCGGCGAGATGGGGCCCGGTGGGTTCGCGGCGGGGGCCCCGGGCGACGTAGACGTGCTCGTGCTGACGGACGGGTCCGACGCTCAGGTGGGTGAAGTCGTGTTCCCAGGCGCACAGCAGCGGGCCGGGTTCCAGGTCGGTCCAGCCGGTCTCCTCGCGCAGCTCGCGCAGGGCACCCTCGCGCGGCCCCTCGTCCGCCTCCAGGCCGCCGCCGGGCATCGCCCAGTACACGCCGACCTCGACGTTGTCGTACCGGAAGAGGAAGACCGCGCCCTCGGGGTCGAGCACGGCGACGCGGGCGGCGCGGCGCGGGGTGCGCGACAGCCCGTCCAGCGGCTTGCGCAGCACCGTGCAGGGACGGCCGGGACCAAGGTCCCCGCGGTGGTCGACGACCGTGTAGCCGAGGGCGGTCCAGAAGGCGAGGGCGGCGGTGTCGCCGTCCAGGACGGCCAGCCGCACGGCGGTGCGCCCTTCGGCGCGGAAGCGGTCCTCGACGAGGGAGGCGAGCCGTCTGCCGTGCCCCTGCCGTCGCAGGTCCGCGTCCACCATCAGCAGGCCGATCCACGGGTCCGGGTCGGCCGGGTCCGGATGCCGGGCGAGCGTGACCGCGCACCCCACCAGCCGGCCCGCGTCCCTGGCGAGCAGCACCTCGGCGCCCGGCTGCGCCAGCTCCTCGGCCAGCGCCGCCGCCACCTGCTCCGGCCGGATGTCGTCCGGGTCGGGGAAGTCGCCGCTCAGCGCGTGGAAGGCGCGGTGGGAGGCGTACAGGGCGGTGAGCTCGGTGAGCAGGGGCCGCGGGATGTCCCGGTCGGGGGTGAGCGGGAGGCGGCTGAGGATCACGGAGGGCAACCTATCCGACGCCCGCGGCGGCCGGAGCGGCCCGCGGCGGCGCGCTGTCCGGCCGCCGTGACACCATCACCTGCGTGCTCGACATCGGCTACGCCCTCTCCAACCGCTTCCCCGACCCGCCGCAGACGGACTACCGCCGGGCGGACGTGCGCGCCCTGCGGCACGACCTGTTCTGCGGGGACGTGTACCTGGCCGACACCAAGGCGGACCGGGAGTTCTCCACAGCCTGGGGATGGGTGCCGGTGCTCGACTTCGCCTGGGCGCTGTGCGACATCGTGGAGCGCGTCGACCGGGACCCGGCGGGCTCCCGGGCGGCCCGGCCGCAGCGGGCGGAGCTGGACTTCACCGAGTCCACCGACCGCCTGCTCTTCGAGCGCCGCTTCGGCTGGGTCGACATCGAGGCGGAGTGGCTGCCGGCGACCGAGCCGCCGCTGTCCTTCTCCCACGCGGAGCTGCGCCGGGAGGCCCGGGACTTCCTGCACGACCTGCTCGCCGACCTGACCGACATGCACGACGACCTGGCGGACAACCCGGCGATCTGGACCCTCCAGGCCCGCTTCCCGCGGGTCTCCTGACGACCGGGGAGCGAGCCGGGCGGCGCCCTACTCCGCGAGTACCCGCAGCCCCAGCTCCGCCGCCAGCACCGGCGCCAGGTCCAGGAGCTGGGCGGGGCTGATCACCGAACCCGACAGCCGGTCCACGCCCCGGGCCAGCTCCAGCGGGGACGCGCCGCGCAGGTCGACGTCCGTGAGGGCCGCCGCACTGAAGTCCGCCCCCTTCAGGGCGCAGTCCACGAACTCGACCCGCTCCAGACGGGCGCCCCCGAAGTCCGGCTCCACCAGGACGCAGCCCTCGAAGACGACGTCCTTGAGCCGGGACCGGCGCAGGTTCAGGTAATCGATCTTGCCGCCGCGGACCAGGACCCGCTCCAGCACGGCACCGTGCAGCTGGGTGCCGCCCAGACGGGCGTCGACCAGCTCGACGTCGCGCAGCGTCGCCTCGGCGAGCCGCGTGCCGACGCCCCGGACGCCGGTGAGGACCGAGTCGAGCACCCGGGCCCGGGTCAGCGACGTCTCGTCCAGCACGCACCCGGTCAGCGCGCAGTCCATGAAGCGGGCACCGGCGCCGTCCTGCCCGGCGAGGTCCCGCTCCCGGAACTCCAGCCCGTCGTAGTCCCCGTCCGCCTCCAGCCCGCCGCCGTCGTACGGCTCCAGCGGCGGCAGCCGCACCTCGGGGCGCCGCGCCGCCCGCACCGTCGCCGTACCGCCGCCGCCCACCGCTCTCCTCGCCATGCCCCCATGCTGCACCCCACCACCGACAGCCCGCGACGAGCCGCGCGAACGCCCTCGCGCCGGGGTATGTCACATCCGGCGGTCCCGCGAGCGTCGTACACCGGAAAGGCACCACCCACGGCGACCCCGAGCAGAGGGAGACCCAGCCATGCATCGCATCACCGTCATCGGCGGCGGCTTCGCCGGACTGACCGCGGCCATCACCGCCGCCGAGGCGGGCGCCAAGGTCACCGTCCACGAGGCACACCACACGCTCGGCGGACGCGCCCGGACGGCCGACGGCCCCTACCGGACCAACGAGGGACCGCACGCCCTCTACAACGGCGGCCCGCACTGGGCGTGGCTCAGGCAGCGCGACCTGATCGGGCCGCTCGCGCCCCTGCCGCCGCTGGAGGGCGCCCGGCTGCGGCTGCGGCACAAGGGCAGGCTGCGCCGCACCCCGCCCCTCGCCCTGCTCAAGCTGCTGCGCCCGGGCGTCGGACGGGCCCCCGTGGACACCGACTTCCTGACCTGGGCCACCGGTGTCGCCGGTGAGGAGGGGGCGCGGGCCGCCGCCCACTTCTGCGCCGTCGCCGTGTTCCACCACGACCCCGGGTCGCTGTCCGCGGCCTTCGTGCAGGAGCGGCTGCGCCGGGCCGCCAAGCTGCCGCCCGAGGCGCACTACCCGCGCGGCGGCTGGTCCTCGGTGATCGACCGGATGGCCGCCCTGGCGTGGAACCTCGGGGTCCGGGTGGAGACGCTCTCCCGCGTCGACACGCTCCCCACCGACGCCCCCGTGGTCGTCGCCACCTCCCTCGACGCCGCCCGCCGCCTGCTGGACGACCCCGCGCTCACCTGGCCGAGCGGGCGCACCGCCTTGATCGACCTGGCCGTACTGACCCGGCGCGGGGACGCCTTCGCCGTGTCCGACCTGGACGCGCCGGGCTGGATCGAGCGGTTCACGGCGCAGGACCGCACCCTGGCGCCGGCGGGCGAGCAGCTCGTCCAGGGGCAGATCCCCCTCGCGCCCGACGAGTCCAGGGCCGACGGCACCGCCCGTGCCGAGGAGCTGCTCGACCTCGGTCTCCCCGGTTGGCGCGAGCGCCTCACCTGGCGGCGCGAGGCGATCGCGAACGGCCGTACCGGTGCCGTCGACCTGCCCGGCACCACCTGGCGCGACCGGCCCGCCGTCGACCGCGGCGACGGGGTGTACCTCGCCGGGGACCAGGTCGCCGCGCCGGGCCTGCTGTCGGAGGTGTCCTTCAACAGCGCCTTGACGGCGGTGTCCCTCGCGCTCGGCAGGCGCGAGCTCGACCTCGGGCACACGCGGGGCCGTTGAGCGGGGTCCACCCGCACGCCCACCCCTGATGCGACATGCCCCGATCCATGGTCTTCTGGCCAGATGAGTGGCACCCGGACAGGAGAGCCGGCCGCGCCCACGCACTCCGATCCCCGCCGCTGGTGGGGACTGGTGGTGATCGCCCTGGCCCAGCTGATGGTCGTCCTCGACGCGACCATCGTGAACATCGCGCTGCCCTCGGCACAGCGCGACCTGGGCATGACCGACGGCAACCGGCAGTGGGTGATCACCGCCTACACCCTCGCCTTCGGCGGCCTGCTGCTGCTCGGCGGCCGGATCGCGGACCTGGTGGGACGCAGACGCACCTTCGTCATCGGGCTGATCGGCTTCGCCGCCGCGTCCGCGCTCGGCGGTGCCGCCACCACCCCGGCGATGCTCTTCGGCGCCCGCGCCCTCCAGGGCGTCTTCGCCGCCGTCCTCGCGCCGTCCGCGCTGTCCCTGCTGGCGACCACGTTCACCGAACCGAGGGAGCGCGGGAAGGCGTTCGGCATCTACGGCACGCTGGCGGGCAGTGGCGCGGCGGTCGGTTTCATCGTCGGCGGTGTGCTCACGGAGTACCTGAACTGGCGCTGGTGCCTGTACGTCAACGTCCCCATCGCCGTCGCCGCCGTGATCGGCGCCTTCGTGCTGCTGCCCGACCGCCCCGGCACCACCGGCGCCCGCCTCGACGTGCCCGGCGTGTTCCTGGGCTGCGGCGGCCTGGTCGCGCTGGTCTACGGCTTCAGCGAGGCGCAGCCCCGCGGCTGGACCGATCCGCTGGTGCTGGCGCTGTTCGCCGCGGGCGTCCTGCTGCTGGTGGTCTTCGTGTGGTGGCAGGCCCGGGCGTCGAGCCCGCTGCTGCCGCTGCACGTGATCCGGGACCGCAACCGCGCCGGCTGCTTCCTGACGATGATGCTGGCCGTCATCGGCATGTTCGGGATGTTCCTGTTCATGACCTACTACCTCCAGGAGATCCTGGGCTACTCCCCCGCCAGGACCGGCTTGGCCTTCCTGCCGATGACGATCATGATCGTCATCGGCTCCACCCAGATCTCGGCCCGGCTGCTGCGCCACGTGGGCCCGCGCATGCTGATGGTCCCCGGCATGCTCCTCGCCTGCGGCGGCATGGTGATCCTCACGCAGATGACCGTGGACTCCCGGTACGCCACCGAGCTCCTGCCCGCCCTGCTGCTGATGGGCCTCGGCATGGGCCTGACCTTCATGCCGGTCTTCTCCACCGCCACCGCCGGGGTCGCCCCGCGGGACTCCGGCGTCACCTCGGCGACGGTCAACACCTCGCAGCAGGTGGGCGGCTCGATCGGCACGGCGCTGCTGAACACGATCGCGACCAGCACCGGCGCGTCCTACATCGCCTCCCACCTCACCGACCCGTCCGGGCGGGCGCAGGTCGTGCGGGAGGGCATCGTCCACGGCTACACCGTCGCCATCTGGCTGGCCGCCGGCATCATGCTGCTGGCGGCCCTGGTCGCGGGCCTGATGGTGACCGCCAAGGCCCCGAAACACGGCGTCCCGGCCGACCGGCCGGTGCCGGAACCGGTGGCCTAGGGGGAAGGGGCCCCGCCGGCCGCGGGGCCCCTGCGAGCGCCCGGCCGCGGGCGGCGGGCGTCCCCCTCGCGTCCGGCCACGGGGCCCCTGCGAGCATCCGGCCGCGGGCGGCGGGCGTCCCCCTCACCACGCGGCGCGGGTTCGACAGGGCCCCACCGGCGCGGGGGTGGGCCCGGAGGGGAGCCGCCGGGTGGCGGGCCGGGGTCAGGCGCGGGGGCAGAGCCGCCGGGTGGCGGGCTGGGTCAGGCGCGAGGGCGGGCCCGGCGGGGAGCCGCCGGGTGGCGGGCCGGGGTCAGGCGCGGCCGGAGACGCGGTCCGCGATGCGGGCCAGGCGGGAGGAGCCGGCGCTGCGGGTGGTGCGTTCGCGCCGGTCCGCCTCGCGGTAGACCGCGTACATGCCCTGCACGCCGAGCCAGCGCAGCGGCTCCGGTTCCCAGCGGCGTACCCGGTGGCCGACCCAGGGCAGGTCGGTGAGGCCGGTGCGGCCGCCCTGGCCCGAGTCCCGCTGGACCAGGTCGCGCAGGGTGCGGGCGGCGAGGTTGGCGGTGGCGACGCCGGAGCCGACGTAGCCGCCCGCCCAGCCGAGGCCCGTCGAACGGTCCAGGGTGACGGTCGCGCACCAGTCGCGGGGCACGCCGAGGACTCCCGACCAGGCGTGCTCGATCCGCAGTCCGTCCAGGGCGGGGAAGAAGCGGACCAGGATCTCCCGCAGCGCCTCGACCGTCTCCGCCCGGGTGGTGCCGTCGTTGTCGGTGCGGGAGCCGAAGCGGTACGGCACCCCGCGCCCGCCGAGCGCGATCCGGCCGTCGGCGGTGCGCTGGGCGTACATGTAGGCGTGCGCCAGGTCGCCCAGGGTCTCGCGGCCCGTCCAGCCGACCGCCTCCCACTGCTCGTCGGTCAGCGGCTCGGTGGCGATCATCGACGAGTTCATGGGCAGCCAGGTCCGCCGCTGGCCCTTGAGCGAGGCGGTGAAGCCCTCGGTGCAGCGCAGCACGTACGGCGCGCGGACGGTGCCGTAGGGGGTCACCGCGTGCCGGGGGCGGATCTCCGTGACCGGCGTCGACTCGTGGAGGGTGACGCCGAGGCGCTCGACGGCCGCCGCGAGGCCCTTCACCAGCTTCACGGGGTGCAGCCGGGCCCCGTGCGGGGTCCAGGTCGAGGCGACCGCGTCGGCGACCCTGATCCGCTCGGCCGTCTCCCGGGCGCCGTACAGCTCCCGGTCCTTCTCGCCGAACGCCAGCTCGGCCTCGTGGAAGGCCCTCAGCCGGGCCGCCTGCGCGGGTGTGCACGCCACTTCGAGCACCCCGCCCCGGTGGATGCCGGCGTCGATGCCCTCGGCCGCGGCGACCCGGATCACCTCGTCGACGGTGTCGTTCATCGCCCGCTGGAGCCGCACCGCCGCCTCGTGGCCGTGCAGCTTCGCGTACCGGTCGCGGCCCGCGACGCCGTTGTAGAGCCAGCCGCCGTTGCGGCCGGAGGCCCCGTAGCCGCAGAACTTCTGCTCCAGGACGGTGATCCGCAGGAAGGGCGCGGCCTGCTTCAGGTAGTAGGCCGTCCACAGGCCGGTGTAACCGCCTCCCACGATCACCACGTCCGCCGACGCGTCGCCGGCGAGGGGTTCGCGGGCCGCGGCCGGGAGCCCGTCGTCCGCGTACCAGAAGGAGATGCCACCGTTGACGACGCCACTGGTCGAGCTGCTCATGGCCTGGACGTTAGCCCTGGTGAACGGCGCCTGTCTCCTTCGGATTCCGTCGAATTCCCCGGCCCCGCGGCCCCCGGGAGCCGGAAAACGCCGTGCCCGCCGTGCCGCCCCCCGGGTAGCGTCGGCCGACGTGATCGACGTTCCGCAAGCGCTCGCCGCGTCGCAGGCGAAGTACAACGGGGAGGCGGGCCGCGCCTTCGTGGAAGGGCTGCCCGCGCTGGCGGCCGGATTCCTGGACCGCTGGGGGCTGCGCCTCGACGGGCCCTCGATGCACGGCTGGGCGGCCCTGGTACTGCCCGTGGTGCGCCGCGACGGCACACCGGCGGCACTGAAGCTCCAGATCCTCGACGAGGAGACCGAGGGCGAGCCCGTCGCCCTGCGGAGGTGGGACGGGGACGGGGCGGTACGGCTGCTCGACCACGACCCGGCCACCGGCACCATGCTCCTGGAGCGCCTGGACCCGCACCGGACACTCAGCCACGTCGAGGACTCCCGGGAGGCGGTCCTCGCCCTGGCCCGGCTGCTCGCCCACCTCACCGCCACCCCCGCGCCGCCCGGCGTGCGCCGCCTCGGCGACATCGCGCGGGGCATGCTGGAGCGGACGCCGTGGACGCTGGACCGCATCCCGGACCCGGCGGACCGACGCCTGGTCGCCGACTGCGCCGCCGCCGTGCGCGAGGTCGCGGACGAGCCCGGCGACCGGCTGCTGCACTGGGACCTGCACTACGAGAACGTCCTCGGCTCCGACCGGGCCCCCTGGCTCGCCATCGACCCCAAGCCGCTGGCCGGCGACCCCGGCTTCGACCTGCTGCCGGCCCTCGACAACCGCTACGACCCGGACGAGACGCGCTGGCGCTTCGACGCCATGACCGACGTCCTCGGCCTGGACCGGGAGCGGGCCCGGGCCTGGTCCCTCGGCCGCGTCCTGCAGAACAGCCTGTGGAACGTCGAGGACGGCGACCCGCTGGAGACCGCCCAGCTGGAGATCGGGCGGCTGCTGCGGGCACTCTGAGCGGTCGGGGGGAAGGCCGAGTCCCGGTCGGAGGGAGGCTGAGGCCCGGTCGGGGACACGGTCGTTCCCGTGGGGTGCATCCGCAGCCGGTCGTCCGCCGGCTGCTCGCCGAGACGGCGGACGGCAGCGGGCCGCGGCCCCCGGAGGGACGTCCGGCACCCGAGGGACGTCCGGCACCGGCCGAACCCCGGTCCTGGGCGGTGACGGGACCTCAGTCCTGCGCGGTGCCGGGGGTGCGGGGCGTGCCGGTGATGCCGGTGATGCCGATGGTGCCGTTCGTGCCTACGGTGCCGGTGGTGTCGGCGGTGCCGGTCGTGCCGTCGGGAGCTGGGTGGGCGTCGCGGCGCCGGCCACGGCCCAGCGCGTCGGGCAGCTCGGTCCTGCGGCGTATCCGCAGTTTCCGGTACGTGCTGGTGAGGTGTGTCTCCACGGTGCGCCGGGCCAGGTGCAGCAGTTCGGCGATCTCCGTGTTCGTACGGCCGTCGGCGGCCAGTTCGGCGATCCGGCGTTCGCTGCCGGTCAGCGCGCCCGAGCCGGTCCGGGCCGTCGCCGGACCCCGGGCGCCGCTTCCGCGCAGCGCCTGTCCGACCAGGGTGAGGAGCCGTTGGGCGCCCTTGCGTTCGGCCAGCTCCGCCGCCTCGCGCAGGCAGTCGCGGGCCCGGCCGCGTTCGCCGGCGGCGGTGAGCTGACGGCCCTGGGCGAGCAGCGCCGGGATCAGCTCCATGTCGGCGTCGGCGGGCGCGTCCCGCAGGGTCCGTACGGCCTCCTCGGCCAGCTCCAGACCGCGTCGCCCGCCGGTCGCGGTGCCCAGCACGCGCAGGGCGCGGCCCACCGTGCGGGGGGTGTTCCACACCCGGGCCAGCCGCAGTTCCTCCGTCGCCAGGGCCAGCGCCTCCTGGCCGCCGCCCAGCGCCAGCCGGCACTCCGCGACCGCCGTCCGCCACGGGGTGACGACCGGGCTGACGACCTCGCGGGCGGTCTGGCGCCGTCCGCACTCCAGGAAGTCGTGGAGCGCGCCCGCCGGGTCGCCGGTGGCGGCGCGCAGCACGCCGCGGGCGTACAGGAAGCGGTTCAGTTCCCAGTTCTCCGGCACCGCACGCAGGTCGAACCGGTCGGCGAAGCGCCGCGCCTCGTCGGTGCGGCCGGTGTGGACGAGCGCCATCAGGACGTGGGCGTCCCGGTTGGAGGGGCCGGTGCGGGACGGCGAAGGGCGCCCCGGTCCGCCGTCGGCGGCGAGCAGACGGGCGTGGTCGCCGCGGGCCGCGGCGATGTCCGCGCGGGTGTTGAGGAGCGCGTGCTGCATCGGGTGCAGCAGGGCGGGGTGCTGCCCGGCCAGGCCGCGTTCCACGAGCCGGTCCGCCTCGTCGAGTTCATCGGCCCACTGGGCGACCGCGGCGGCCGTGCCCAGCAGGAAGGGCTCGGCGAGCGGGTCGGTGGGCTGTGCCAGCAGGGCCCGCACGCGGGTCATCGCCTCCTCGGCGGAGATCAGCGCGGCCGTCGCCGCGTACCGCACGAGCAGGGCCTGTCCGGCGGTGCCCACCAGCTCCGGGGAGTTCGCGCCGGTCTCGCACAGCGACCGGTACACCTCCTGCCGGGTCGCCAGGTCCTCGTCGGACAGCAGCGCGCCGGCGGTCTGCACGGTGCGGGTGAGCCCCGGGTGGCCGGACAGCCTCCCCTCCGTGCGGCGCAGCACCTCCATGGCGGTACGGATCTCGCCGCGGCCGGCCAGGGCGGTGCCGAGGGCCACGGCCGTCCGGACCCGGTTGCGGGGGTCGGCCGGCAGGTGCTGGGCCTCGGCGAGCCGCGCGATGGCCGCCGGGGTGTCGGCCGACGCGTACTCCAGTGACCCCAGTTCGGTCAGCAGCCGCTGGCGGAGGTCGTCCGGCAGCGGTTCGTCCAGCACCCGGCGCAGATAGCCGACGGCGTCGTCGGGACGGGCGTCGTGCACGGCGACCGTGACGGCGTCGCGCAGGACGCGCAGCGCCCAGGGCAGGCCGACGGCGGGTGTCCGCAGGAGATGCCGGGCGACCGCCTCGACCCGGTCGCCCCGGCGCAGCATCACCTCCGCCGCGACCCGGTGTGCCGCCTCCCGCCGGGACCTCGGCCAGCCGGTGAGCACGGCGTCGCGCAACAGGGGGTGAGCGTAACGGGGTTGACCGGTGGCGTCCGGTCGCAGGAGGCCCAGCCGGGTCATGGCCGCGAGCCACCCGGCGACCCGGGCGGGGTCGGCGCCGGCCGCCTCGGCGAGCAGGAGGTGCCGCGCGTGCGGATCGCGCCCCCCGCCCCCCGCGTCCCACGCGTACCGGTCGCGTTCCGTGCGTCGCGGGTAGAGGTCCGGGCCCGGCGGTCCCGGGTGCTCGGGCGCCGGGACGGTGTCCCTCCCCGACGACGTGCCCGGGGACGTGGCGGCGGGGCCGGCCTCTCCGCGGGCGGCCGGCGGGACGGACGGGGCGTCCCGCGGGCCCGGCGGCCAGGCCTGCTCCAGCGTCGCGAGGCAGCGGGCCACGTCGACGGTCGCGGGGCCGGCGCCGCTCAGCCACCAGGAGACGGCCGCCGGGTAGGCCCCCGGGTACAGCGCGGCAGAGGTGTCGGGCAGGGGCGGGACGCCCTGGGCGGGCGGGAGTCCTACGGGGTGCGGGGCGCCGCCGGTGTGCGGGTCTCCGCCGACGTGCGGGTCTCCGGCGGCGTGCGGGTCGCCTTCAGCGCGCGGATCGTCCTCGGCGTACGGGACACCCTCGGCGTTCAGGACACCACCAGCGTGCAAGTCGCCCCCGGCGTACGGGACACCCCCGGCATACGGGACACCCTCGGCGTACGGGTCGCCCCCGGTGTGCGGGATGCCGCGCAGGTCGTCGAGGAGGGCGTGGAGCAGGAGGGGGCTGCCGGCGCCCGCCCGTACGCATTCCGCCGTCCAACCCGGTCCGGCGGCGGGGAAGGCGGCGCGGACCAGACCGGCCGCCGCCGCGTCGGAGAGCGGGGCGAGGGTGTGGGTGCGCACGAGGGACGGGGACAGGGCCTGGGTGAGTCCGGCGGGGCGCGGGTCGATGTCGTACTGGCTGCGCTCGGTGGCCACCAGCAGGACCGGTAATCGGTCCACGCGCCGGGCGGCCTCGACCAGCCAGCGGCGTGAGGAGTCGTCGGCCAGGTGCACGTCGTCCACGGCCAGCAGCAGGGGGCCCTCGGCCGCGTACGAGCGCAGCAGCCGCCACAGCCGGGCCGCGCTGCCGCGGTCGTCGCCGCCGGGCACCAGGTCCGTGAACTCCGAGACCGGGCCCAGGAGATGCAGGACCGTGGCCAGCGGCACCCCGGTGTCCTCGGGCGAGCAGCGGGCCCGCAGCACCCGCAGGCCGCGCTCGGCGGCGTGCCGGGCGGCGGCCTCCAGGACGGCGGTGCGGCCGGTGCCGGTGGCGCCGCGCAGCAGGACGAGGCCACCGGTGCCGGCCCGGGTGCGTTCGGTCTCGGCCGCGAGCAGTGCGAGAGCGTCGTCGCGTTCGCGGAGCGGTCCGGTCATCGCTGCCTCCCGTGCTGGATGATGCTCCCCCGGTCTGTGAGACGTGGCAATCGGCTCCGGGGTGGTGTGAAGTGGCCCACCTCACCCTCACCGCGGGCCTTCCCCCGTCGCCGCGACACGGCGCTGACCTGCCGCGACGCCCGCCCGATGGCCGGTCCGCCGGGCCGGCCGCGCTGGTCTCGTGGTGCGCCTCGTGGTCCTCCACGATTGCGCTCGCCCCAGCAGTCCCAGAAGTGTGGAAGACGCTCATCCGCCACCGGCCCGCGCCGGACGGCGGGCTTCTGAACAGGGGGGAAACGGTTGCTCAACTCACCCCGGACCACCATCACGTCCACCCTCGGCGCCGGCGGGGCCGTCGGCGTCACCGACCGGCGCGTCCCGGTGGCGGTGTCCGCTCCGGACCCGATCAGCCGCGAGGGCGCGGTCAGCCAGTTGCGCCGCCACCCCGAGATCGATCTGCGCGAGGAGTCCGGCCCCGGCACGGTGGCCCTCCTCATCGCGGACGCGCTCGACGAGGCGGCGCTCACCCGGCTGCGCCGGCTCGTGCGCAGCGAGGGCGCGCGCGCCGTGCTGGTGGTCGGCACGATCCGGGAGAGCGAACTGCTGGACGTCGTCGAGTGCGGCGTCGGTGCCATCGTCTGGCGGCACGAGGCCACCGCCCACCGGCTGGTGCAGGCGGTGCTGGCAGCCGCCCGCGGTGACGGGGACCTGCCCGCCGACCTGCTGGGCCGGCTCATCAGCCAGGTGGGCACGCTGCACCGGGGCGCGGCGGGCCGCCCCGGCGCCCCCTCGCTGGGGCTCGCACCCCGCGAGGTGGACGTCCTGCGACTGGTCGCCGAGGGTCTCGACACCGGTGAGATCGCCGGCAAGCTGTCCTACTCCGAACGGACCGTCAAGAACGTCATGCACGGGCTCACCACCCGGCTCCATCTGCGCAACCGCGCCCATGCCGTGGCCTATGCCCTGCGGGAAGGTTACATCTGACCGAACGGGCAATCGAATGCGGCCCCTTGGGGTCGCAGGGGCAGGCCGGCCTGCCCGGCCACCGTCCCCGGCGTGCCTGCGGGCCGGGCGGCGCCCGGGGCACGATCGATGACGCAGGGCGGCGGGCGGGACGGCAGGGCGGGAGCGCAAGGGTGATCCACGAGGTGGACGAGGTCCTCAAGAGCCTCCTCGGCGGCGGAGCGCTGACGGGCTCGGGCATCGACGTGTCCTTCGAGGCACCCACCCGTGACTGGGCGGCCCGGCGCAACGCCCCTGTGGTCAACGCCTATCTGTACGACATCCGCGAGGACGTGGCCCGGCGTCAGAGCGGCCGGGTCTCGGTGCGCGACGAGCGCGACATCGAGGTGCGGCGCCGCAGGCCCCCGCGCTGGTTCCGGCTGTCGTACCTGGTGACGGCCTGGACGAAGACCCCGCAGGACGAGCACCGGCTGCTGTCCGCCGTGCTGGCGACTCTGCTGCCGCGCGAGGTCCTGGCACCAGCCGAACTCCCGCCCGGCCTGCGGGCCCTGGAGCTGTCGATGCCGCTGACGGTGGCCGGCACCCAGACGGAGTCCCGTTCCCTCGCGGAGATCTGGTCCGCCCTCGGCGGCGAGCTGAAACCGTCCCTGGACCTGGTGGTGACCGTTCCCTTCCCCGCCTTCCCGGAGTACGACGCCGGGCCCCCGGTCACGGAGGGCGCGGTGGTCCGGGTGCGCGAACTGCCGGGCGAGCCGGCCCGGTCCGGCGAACGCTCCCACCGGCCCCACCAGGTGGCGGCCGCCCGCACCGCCCGCAAGGCCGCGGTCCCCCGCAAGGCCGCAGCCCCCCGCGAGGACCCGGCCGCCCGCGAGGACGCCGCGGACCGACGCGCGGACCGGCGGTGAACGCCTCCACCGGGGAGGCACCGGCAGCCGCCCCCGGCCCCGGCCCCGCGACCGCCGACCCACATGACCCGTACGACCCGCGTGACCCGCACGACCCGCACGACCCGCACGACCCGCACGACCCGCACGACCCGCACGCCGAGCCCGCGCACGCCCTGCTCGGCCGCCTGTCCGCGCTGCGGGAACGGGTGACCGCGCTGGTCGAGCACCGGGCCGCCGGCGACCCCACGGCCGAGGACCCGCTGCGCGGCCTGTACCTGTCCGACGACGCCGTGCGCCACCTGCTGCGTACCTGGCCGGCCGCCGGCACCCCCGGCGGCGCCGGTGCCGTTCCGCGGCCCGCCTCGGCCGACGGTCCCGCCGGTGCCGGTGCCGGTGCCGGTGACCGGCTGGCGCTGCTGGCCGGACGGACCGGGCTGACCGAGCTGGACACCGCCGTCCTGCTGATCGCCCTCGCCCCCGACGTCGACCGCACCTTCGAGCCGCTCTACGGCTACCTCAACGACGACGTGGGCCGCCGCCGCGCCACCGTGAGCCTCGCCCTCGAACTGTGCGGCGTGCCCGCCCACCTGGCGGCGGTCCGCGCCCGCTTCCACGCCTCGGCACCGCTGCGCGCCCTCGGGCTGCTGGAGGTGGAGGAATCCGAACGGCCCTTCCTCTCCCGCTCGTTGCGCATACCGGACCGGCTGGCCGGCCATCTGCTCGGGGACGACACACCGGACGCAGCCCTCCTCGGCCGCCTGCACCCGCTGCCGGACCCGCTGCCCGCGGGCGGTGACGCCGACGCCGACGCCTTCGTACGCCACCTGGCGGCCCGTCTGCACGACGGCCCGCTCACCGTCTACCTCCGCGAACAGCGCGAGGGGGACGGACTGGCCGCGCTCGCCTCCGTCCTGCGTACCGCCGGTCTCGGCGCGCTGTGCTGCTCGGGGACCGAGGACGACCTCCCCGGAGTTCCCGAGCTGCTGCGCGAGGCCCGCCTCGGCGGCCGGGCCGTCGTGGTGTCGGCCCTGCCCGAGCGGCCGGGCCCGCTGGTGCGGGCGCTGACCGCGGCGGCGGACGTGACCGTGCTGCTGACCGACCCCCGCCCGTACGACCCGCACTGGTCGCCGGCCGACCCCCTGGTCCTGGACGCCCCCGGCCGCCGGGCCGGCGGTGCCGCCGCCTGGCGGGCCGCCCTGGGCCCGGACGCCGACGGGTTCGACCTGGCCACCGCCGTCGCCCCCTACCGGCTGGGCGGCGACCGGATCCAGCGGGCCGCGCACGCCGCCCGTGCCCTCGCGGCCTTCGACGGCGGCCCGGTCACCGCCGACCACGTCCGGCTCGCGGCCCGCCGGCAGTCGGCCTCCGGTCTGGAGAGCCATGCCCGGCGGATCCGTCCCGCCGTGGACTGGCGGGACCTCGTCCTGCCCGAAGCACCCCTCACCCAGCTGCGCGAACTCGCCCTGCGCGCCCGCCACCGCGACCGTGTCCTCGGCGACTGGCGGCTCAGCGCGGGCGGCGGACGGGGCCGGGGCGTCCTCGGCCTGTTCGCGGGCGAGTCCGGCACCGGCAAGACCCTGTCGGCGGAGGTGGTCGCGGCGGACCTGGGCCTGGACCTCTACGTCGTCCAGCTGTCGTCGATCGTGGACAAGTACGTCGGCGAGACCGAGAAGAACCTCGAACGGATCTTCACGGAGGCCGACCGCACCGACGCCGTACTCCTCTTCGACGAGGCCGACGCCGTCTTCGGCAAGCGCTCCGAGGTCAAGGACTCGCACGACCGGTACGCCAACATGGAGAGCGCCTATCTGCTCCAGCGCCTGGAGTCCTTCGACGGCATCGCCCTGCTCACCACCAACCTGCGGGCCAACATCGACGAGGCGTTCACGCGGCGCCTGGACCTGGTGGTCGACTTCCCGTTCCCGGACGCCGGTCAGCGGCTGGCGCTGTGGCGGCACGGCCTGTCGCACGTCCCGTCCGCCGAGGGCATCGACCCGGGCCCGCTGGCCCGCGACTTCGAGCTGGCCGGCGGGTCGATCCGCAGCGCGGTGGTCACCGCCGCCTACCTCGCCGCCGGTCGCGGGGACCACGTGACGGCGGGCGACCTCTTGGAGGGCGCCCGCCGCGAGTACCGCAAGGCCGGCCGGCTGGTGCCCGGCGAGGGCGGCTGGTGACGGCCGGCCGCAGGCCGTCCCCGACCGTCAGACCGTCCCCGGCCGTCAGGCCGTCTTCGGCCGGACGATCCTCCACTCCTGGTCGCCGCTGCTCGTGCAGGTGGAGATCCTCAGCCGGGCGAAGAGCGGACCGTTGGCCTCGTCCACGTCCAGGCACGTGTTGTTGCTGGCGAAGTTCCGGATCCAGTAGTCGCCGCTCGGCTGCTTGTCGATCCACCAGAGCTGGTTGTCGGCGGTCGTACCGTCGCAGTGGAACTCGGCGACGGGCGTCCCGACCGGCCGGGACCCGTACTCGCCCAGGTCCATGCAGAGTTGGTCCTTGATGTTCCGGATCTGGAAGAGGGCCACCCCGGCGGGACCCTTCTCCGGCTGCACTTCGAGGTCCCAGATCTGGTTGTCCCCGTCGGTGTCGTCGCAGACGGCCTGCTGGACCGGGCCGTTGATCTCCCCCTTCTCCCGTCCGGGGAGTTCGGCGCACATGTCGCTGGCGGTGTTGCGCAGCAGGACGTTCTCGGCGGGCACCACGGGCTTCTTCGGTGCGGGCTTCTTCGACTCTCCGCCGCCACCCCCACCGCCGCCGCCCCCGCCGTTGTTCTCGGGTTCCTCGGAGGCCGGCTGCTCGGGCGGCGCCGGCACCTCGGCGGGCGACTCGGCCGCGCTGGGCAGCGTCTCCGGGCTGGCGCTGGGGCTGGGCGCGAGCGCGCTGCCGGCGTTCTCCACCTGCTCGGTGGCGCTGGTGCGGACCTGCGGCTTGTAGGCGATCCAGATCATGACGAACGCGATGGTCAGGGCCAGGACGATGCCGAAGGCCCCCGCGAGCCAGCCTGGCAGGAACCCGCGCTGGACGTAGGTGCCCTCGACCTCCGTGGGCTCCACCCCGGAACGGCGTACCGCCAGCGTGTAGGGCCGCTCCTCCTTCGACCCGAACCAGATGATCTGCCGCGGCTTCAGCGTCGTCTCCACGAACGCCGCGCGGCCCGGGTCGATCTGCACGTTCCCCGGACGGATCTCGTACGACAGGTGGTCCCCGTTGTCACTGCCGGCGACCGACGCGGTCACCTTGGTGTTGCCGAGGTTGTCCACCGCCAGCCGCGGTCGCCCCCGGAACCGGCCCTTCACCGTCGGCGGCACCAGCTCGGCCCGCACCTCGGTGAACGGCGTGATCGTGAGGTTCCCCTCCGGGACCGTCACCGCGTCCGGATGCTCGGTCGGCGTGATCCGCACCGCGTACGGGTTCGGCCCGGCGGTCGCGTCGGGTGTCCGGGGCGGCGCGAACGTCAGCTCCACCGTGCCCGTCGTCCCCGGGTAGAGCCGCAGCGTCTGCGGCTCCACCGTCGTCCAGGGCGCGACGTCCCCCACGGGCTCGAACCGGTACTCGTCGACGACATCACCGGTGTTGCGCACCCGCAGCCGCACACGCGTGCTGCTGCCGGGATCCACGGTGGCGGACGCGGGCTCCAGGGAAGTCCAAAGGCTCACACACCGACGCTACGGCGCCTCCGACGGCCCGTCAGGAGCCGCGAGGGCAGCACGGGTTGCCCTCAGGGGCCGACCTGTCCGCGCCCGGAGCGCGTGGCCCTTCCCACCAGGGAGTCGAGGGTCTCGGTGTGCCGGCCCTCGATCGCCGCCACCGCGACGGGCGGAGTCGAGGCGGTGCCGCCGCCCCGCCCGGCGGCCGGGCGCCCACCCTGCCCCAACGGGCACAGCCGGGGGCAGGTTCGGTGCCCCCGCTCCGGCACCCCGGGACGTTTCGGCGGGATCAACGCGCGCGCGAGGGTGAGGGGCGTCCTGTCTCGTACCCCGAGGAGAGCAGAGCATGCCGTCCTACCTGTCGCCCGGCGTCTACGTCGAGGAGGTGGCCAGCGGCTCGCGCCCGATCGAGGGGGTGGGCACCTCGGTGGCGGCCTTCGTCGGGCTCGCGCCGACCGGCCCGCTGA
Source organism: Streptomyces ambofaciens ATCC 23877 (assembly GCF_001267885.1). Taxonomy (NCBI): domain Bacteria; kingdom Bacillati; phylum Actinomycetota; class Actinomycetes; order Kitasatosporales; family Streptomycetaceae; genus Streptomyces; species Streptomyces ambofaciens. Next base: position 3,668,557 of record NZ_CP012382.1, read on the forward strand.
ACGAGCCCACGCTGGTGACCAACTGGACGCAGTACGTCGCGGCCTTCGGGGACTTCACCGACGGGTACTACCTCGCGCACTCCGTCTACGGGTTCTTCAACAACGGCGGCAGCGCGGCGTACGTCGTCCGCGTCGGCGGCTCCGCCGAGGACGCCGCCGCGGGCCGGGACGGTACGTCGGCTCCCGCCGAGGTGACGGGGACCGCCGCCCCGGCCGCGCTGCCCGCCGCCGAGCCCGCGCAGCTCGGCACGTTCGCCGTGACGGCCACCGCCGCCGGTCAGCACGGCCCGCTCTCCGTCGAGGTCGCCGACCCCGAGGGCGAGGGCCCCGCCGAGCGCTTCAAGCTCGTCGTCAAGGACGGCGACAAGCCGGTCGAGACGTTCGACGTGAGCGCCAAGAAGGGCAACCGCTCCTACGTCGTCACGCAGGTGAAGGAGCGCTCCAAGCTCATCACCGTGACCGAGGCCGCGCCCACCGCGCAGCTGGCCCGGCCGGAGAACCAGAGCCTGACGCTGCCGGCCCCGCCCGCCGCCGCCCCCGCCGCCCCGGTCGAGAAGGGCGAGAGCGCGCACCCCGGCCCGGCCCACTACCTCGGCGACTCCGCCGACCGCACGGGCTTCGGCGGCCTGGAGGCCATCGACGAGATCTCCATGGTCGCGGTGCCCGACCTGATGGCCGCCTACCAGCGCGGCGCGATCGACCTGGAGGCCGTCAAGGCCGTCCAGCTCGGCCTCATCGCGCACTGCGAGCTGATGGGCGACCGCGTCGCCGTCATCGACCCGCCGCCCGGCCAGAACGCCCGTCAGATCCGGGTCTGGCGCCAGGAGACGGCCGGCTACGACTCCAAGTACGCGGCCCTGTACTACCCCTGGATCAAGTCCTTCGACCCGGCCTCCGGCCAGTCCCGCCTGATCCCGCCGAGCGGCCACGTCGCCGGCATCTGGGCCCGCAACGACACCGAGCGCGGCGTGCACAAGGCCCCCGCCAACGAGGTCGTCCGCGGCGCCGTCGACCTGGAACTCCAGATCACCCGCGGCGAGCAGGACCTGCTCAACCCGATCGGCGTCAACTGCATCCGCGCCTTCCCCGGCCGCGGCATCCGCGTCTGGGGCGCCCGCACCCTCTCCTCCGACCCGGCGTGGCGCTACCTGAACATCCGCCGGTACTTCAACTACCTGGAGGAGTCGATCCTGATCGGCACCCAGTGGGTGGTGTTCGAGCCGAACGACCACAACCTCTGGGCCCGCATCCGCCGCAACGTCTCGGCGTTCCTGGTCAACGAGTGGCGCAGCGGTGCCCTGTTCGGCCAGAGCCCGGCAGAGGCGTACTACGTGAAGTGCGACGAGGAGACCAACCCGCCGGAGTCGGTCGACCTCGGCCGGGTCGTCTGCGAGATCGGCATCGCGCCGGTCAAGCCCGCCGAGTTCGTGATCTTCCGGCTGGCGCAGTTCTCCAGCGGCAGCGGCGAGCTGGAGGAGTAGGACACCCGTCCGCCGCCTCCCGGGCCCCCGCCCCTCCCTCCTCCATAGATTCCTCAGAAGGACAGCGAACACATGGCTCTGATGCCGGGTGACTCCCTCACAGCGAACAACTTCGGGCTCCAGATCGACGGCGTGATGGTCGAGTACCTCGCCGAGGTCAACGGTCTCACCCTCGAACAGGACGTCATCAAGTACCCGCAGAACAACAGCACCACCGGCAAGCACGAGACGGCCGTGCTCCCGGGCAACAAGAAGGACGGTCAGTGCACCGTCGTGCGGGGCATGACCCAGTCGTCGTCGTTCACCCAGTGGATCAACGACTCCATGAACGGCCGGATGTCCACGGCGCGCAAGAACGCCTCCATCATCCTGATGGACTCGGAGGACACCCCGGTCAAGCGCTACAACCTGCGCAACGCCTGGTGCAGCAAGATCGACGCCAGCGCGGTGAAGGCCGGCGACACCTCCGCGCTGACCGAGACGGTCACCATCGTGTTCGAAGAACTGGTCATCGAATAATGCGGCGCGCGGCTGTCGGGGCGCCCGTCGCGGCCCCCGAGGACCCCCAGACCGCGGCGGCGGGAGCGGACTTCCCCCGTTCTGCTTCCGCCGCCGCACCCACGGAGACACCTGCCGAAGCGGCACCGCGGCAGCAGCTGCGCACCGAGTTCCCCTTCGAGCTGCCGCGCGGCTACGTCGACGACTCGGGCACGGTGCACCGGGACGGTGTGATGCGCCTGTCGACGGCGCGGGACGAGCTCATCCCGCTGCGCGACGTGCGGGTGCAGGAGAACCCGGCGTACCTGTCGGTGGTGCTGCTCGGCCGGGTCATCACCCGGCTGGGCACGCTGGCGATGGTGCACGACGGGATCGTGGAGAACATGTTCGCCTCCGACCTCGCGTTCCTCCAGGACTTCTACCGGCAGATCAACGCGGAGGGCCACACCCGCGCGGCCGTCCAGTGCCCGCACTGCACGGAGCCCTTCGAGGTGGAACTCGGCGGGAGCCGCCTGGGGGAATCGTGACGTACGCGACCGACCGGCTGCACGAGGAGATCGCGTACGTCGCCTACCACTTCCACTGGAGCCTGGAGGCGATCCTGGACCTGGAGCACCAGGACCGCCGCCGGTACACGGACCAGATCGCGTCCCTCGTGACGCGGGGCGCGGCGGGGGGCTGAGCGGTGGGATTCCTGGACCGGCTGCGAGGCCGTCGCGACGGGCCGCGGGACGGTGCCGGCGGGAGCACGCCTCCCGCCGTGCCCACCGGCTCGGCCACGGGCGGCGGCCCGGTGGGCACGGCGAGTGCGGCGAGTACGGCAAGTACGGCGGACGCGTCGCGTACGGCGGGTACGGCGGCGGGGGTGCCGCGTACGGCGGACGGTGCGTCTCGTACGGACGGTGCGTCTCGTACGGACGGTGCCTCGCGTACGACCGAGCCCGCGCCCGTGGCCGTCGCCGCCTGGACGGGCCTGCCGCCGATCCAGCGGGCGACGGGGAACGCGCGCACGGGAGTCGCGGACGCCGGGTTCGGCGGCCGGCTGCCGACGTGGCAGAACCCGTCGTTCACGGGGGCGCCGTCCCCCGCGGTACTGAACCCGGCGGCGGGCAGCGGCATGCTGTCCGGCGCGTTCACCGAGCCGGCCCGGCCGGGGGCGGGGCTCCAGGGTCCCGCTCCGTCGCAGCCGTCGGCATCACCGGCGGGCACGGCCCCGGTGCAGCGGATGCCGGTCGCGCCGCTGCGGGCGCTACCCGCGACGGCCCCGTCCGCGCCCTCGGGCCCCGTGCGGGGCACGGGTGCGGGACCGGCCGCCTCACCTGCGACGGCGCCCTCGGGCGCGTCGCTCCCGGCGTCCACGGCACCGGCCCCGCCGGTCCGACGGACGCGTCCCACCGATCCGGCCTCGTCCGACGCACCGGCGAGCGCGCCCACCCGGGCCGCCCGTGGGATCCGCGTGTCACCGGTGCCGTCCGCCGCGCCCCGCCCCCGGCACCCCCTGACCCAGGCCCCCTCCGGGTCGGCGGCCGTGCAGCGCCGGTCCCTGCCCGCGAGCCGCCGGACCACGAACGCCCCTTCGGGCCCCCCGGGAACGGCACCGTCGTCGGCGGACGGTGACCGAGGAGACCCCGGCGCGGCCCCGGGCCCGGCCTCCTCCCCGGCACGCCCGTCCGGCGCCGGGGCGACCACACCCACGGCGCCGAACGGCGCCACGGCCACCGGTGCGCCGGTACGGGGAGCGGAGCGGCCGCAGGGCAACCCGCCGGCCGGCACCGGCACCCCGACGGCGACCGCACCCGGCGGCGACGCCACGGCCGGCCTGCCCGTACAGCGCGCGGTGCCACGCCCCGGCCCCGGCCCGCGACCCGCCGACCGGCGCCCCGAGCCCGCGGCCACGCCCACCGCCCCCGCCCGCGGCACGGCACCCACCCCCGCCACCAGCGCCAACGGCACGGCAGCCGCACCCGTACAGCGCGCCACACCACGGCCCGGCCCCGCACCGACCACCACCGCACGGCACACCGCCCCGGCGCCGGCACCCGCCACGCCCGGCGACAGCTCGCCGACCGGCACCCCCGTACAGCGCGCGAGGGCGCGGACCGGCCCCGCACCGACCACCACCCCGGCTCCCGCACCCGCCACGCCCGGCAACGGCACGACAGCAGGGGCCCCACCGCAGCGGTCGGTACCCGGCGCCGCCCCGGTCGCCGGTACCGAACCCGTCAAGGGCGGCCGCACGCCCTCGCCGGACGCAGGCAGGCCGGTACAGCGCGCCGTACAACAGCCCGGCACCACCGCGGCCGACGGCGGCGCCATCCGGCCGGACCGTTCCACGCCTACCGCCAACCGGACCACGCCCGCACCCGGCGCCGACACACCGGTGCAGCGTGCCGCGGCCGGGCCCGACCCCCACCGGAGCGGCGCGAGCAGCCGCCGTCCGGCACACCCGGCGGTACCCCCGTCGTCCCCCGAGACGCCTCGCAGCGCCTCCACGCCCGACGTCGCCTCCGCCACCGGCCGTTCGGCCACCGCGGCCCACGGTGCGTCCGGCGTTCTCCCGGTCCAGCGTGCGGCGGCACGGCCCACCCCCGGCACGCCCACGTCCGGCACCGGCACCGCGCGCGCCGGCCGCGCTCCGGCGGCGTCGTCATCGCGTCCGCCCCAGTCGCCGTCGTCGTCTCAGTCGCCGTCTCAGTCACCGTCACCGTCTCAGTCACCGTCACCGTCGTCGTCTCCGTCGGGAGCCACCCCGCCCGCCGGCCGACCGGCCGGCGAGCGTGCGACGGGCGGCACCCCGGCCCCACGCGTCATGCCTCCGCGCGACCACCCCTCCGCCACCGGCCCCACACCGGCCGCACCCGCCCGCACCTCGACGCCGGGCACCCCGAGCACCCCGAGCACCCCTGGCACCCCTGGCACCCCGGTCCAGCGATCGGCCCCTCCGCCCGACCGCTCCACCGCGGCCCCCGGGAAGCGCGACGCAGGCCGCGCCGACACGGCACCCCACGACTCCGCCCCCCGGGCCGGCGCCACGCCCGGCTCCCCGCCCCGACCGGCGTCCACGATCCCGCCGGTGCAGCGAGCGGCGATCCGCACCCACCCGACTTCGGCCCCGGGCAACGGCGCGGCCACGCCCCCGGCCTCCCGGCCACCGACCGGCAACACCCTGCCGTCGGGCAGCGCCACAGGCCTGCCGTCAAGCAGCCCCGCGGGCGGGGGAAGCGCCCCCGGCATCACCCCGTCCCGCGGCCCGCACGACACGTCCGAGCCGCCGCGCCCCGCCTCACCTCCCGCCTCCCCCGGCCGCCCGCTCGGCCCGACCGGCGCTCTGCCCCCCGTCCAGCGGCAGGCGACGCCCCTCGACCGAGCGAAGCCCCCACGCCCCGCACAGCCCGCACCCCCCGCCCCGGCCGCCCACGCCCGAACCACGCCCACCCCGCTGACCCCCGCCCCCGCACCGCCCCCGCCCACCGGCCCCTCCGCCACCGCCTCGCGCACGACTCCGCCCCCGGTGCAGCGCAGCGTCTCGGCGCCCCGGACGGCCCCGGCACCAAAGGCGCCCACCCCCGAACCCCCCGCCGCCCACCGCGACGCACCCGCCACCGAACCCTCCGCGACCCCCACCGTCGAACCCTCCGCCGCCCGCCTCGCCGCCCCCACCGGCACCGGCGCGGGACCGGTCGCCGTTCCCCCCGCCCGGCCCGGAGCCGGGAAGCCGGCCGCCACCGGCCCCGCACGACCGGTGCAGCGCAGCGTCTCGGCGCCCCGCCCGGGGCTCGGCGGCCCCATGGCGTCCAGGCCCGCCACCGCCGTACGGCCGCCCGCGGCCCCCGCTGCCGTCCCGCCCGCGCACCCGGCCCCCGGCCCGGCACCGTCGGCCCCCTCCTCCCCGGCACCGTCGCCCCTCTCCTCCCCGGCGCCGCGGCGCTCTCCCCTGGGCGCTCCCCTCCCCGCCCCGCCGGCCGACGCCACGTCCCTCACCGCGCGGTCGTCGGCAGCCCCGCCGGCCTCCGGCACCGGCCGCGTCCAGGGCCGTTCACCGTTGCCGCCGGTCCAGCGGGCCACCGCCCCGGCCGGCCCGGCCCCGGTCTCGGCCCCCGCCCCCGCGGCTCCGGTTCCACCCCCCCCCCCCCCCCCCCCCGCCGTACCCGCCGTACCCGTACCGGGGTTCCCGGCGGGTCCCGCGCCCACGACCACCCCGCACCGGCCCGAACCGCCCGTCCAGCGCTCCGCCCGGCCCGCCCCCGCCCAGGCCGTACCCCTGCGCCGGCCCGCCCCCACCGGTGCCGCCGCCTCCAGGACCCCGCTCCCCGTGGCCCCCCTCGCGCCACCCGCGCCGTCACCGTCCGGTACGCCGCACCACCCGGTCGTCGCACCGGCAGCACCGGCAGCGCCGACGGCTCCGGCGGCGGACACCGGCGCCCCCTCGACGCCCGCCGTCCAGCGCCTCTTCGGCCGTCACCGCACCACGGGCGCCCTCGCCGCCGCGGCGTCGGTCGCCGTGTCCGAGACCCTGGGCCGCCTGCAGACCCCGCCACCCCGGCACACCCCGGCCGAACCGCCGCCCCCCTACGCTCCGTCGGGGCCCGGGAGCGCCGTACCGCCCGGCGGCCCGCCCCCGTCGTCGACGCACGTCGCCTCCCCCGCGCAGGAGGACCCACCCCCGGCGTTCACGGCGGTCCCGGCCGGCGGTTTCGACCCGCGCGAACTCTCCGAGTTCCAGCTGGACGAACTGGTGCACCGCATCATCGGCCGCGTCACCCGCCACGTCCGCACCGAACTGCGCATGGACCGCGAACGGATCGGCAGGCTCCGCGACCCCCGCCACTGACCGGCCTCCCCCGGCCCGCACTCCGCGCACCCCGCCCGCCCCCGACCCGACCGCTTCACGCGACACCTGCCATACCTGCGACACCTGCGACACCTGCCACACCCGACAGAAAGGCCCACCTCCGATGCCCCGCCAGGACCCGGGCTCCACGATCTGGTTCACCCTCACCATCGACGGCGAGAGCCTCGGCTACTGGAACGGGTGCGAAGGCCTGTCGTCCCAGGTGGAGATCGAGCAGCGCCAGGAGGGCGGCAACAACGGGTTCGTGTGGCAACTGCCCACCCGTGTCTCCTTCTCCACCATCCGGCTGACCCGCCCCCTCACCCCGGACACGACCAAGGTCGCCAAGTGGATCTCCTCCGTCCAGACGGGGATCAACCGGCCGACCGCGCAGATCTCCGCCCTGCGCGCGGACGGCTCACTGGTCGCCCGCTGGGGGCTCATCGACGTGCTGCCCGTCAGCTGGCAGGGCCCCAGCCTCGACCCCGGCAACCCGGCCGTGGCCAACGAGGTACTGGAGATCACCCACCACGGCTTCACCGACTGACGGCGCCGCGGAGCAGAGAGGAAGACCCATGGCAAAGAGCGGCAAGGGCGCCGGCAAGAGCCTCGTACGCGCCAACCTCGCCATTCACGAACCCCCCACCGGCACGACCACCACACCCGGTGCGCTGATGCGCACCTTCGGCTTCGAGTTCAACCCGGCCCAGCTCTCCCTCACCCAGCGGACCCAGTGGAAGGCGACGCCGACGGCGGCCGTGCGCAAGGCCGCGAAGCCGCAGTTCATGGGCGCCGAGCCGCGGGAGATGACCCTGGAGATCTTCCTGGACTCCTCCACCAGGCCGGGCGGCAACACGGTGCTGAAGAAGGTCGAGTCGCTGCTGCGCTGCTGCGAGGTGACCGCCAAGAGCCTCGCCGCCGACCAGCCGTCACCGCCCTGGGTGGTCTTCGAGTGGGGTTCCTTCTCCACGGCCCGGTTCACCGCGTACGTCGCCTCCGTCGAGGCCTCGTACACCCTCTTCGGCACCACCGGTATCCCCATCCGCGCCACCTGCCAGGTGCACCTGGTCGAGATCCCCGGCCCGACCCGGGGGCAGAACCCGACCTCGGGCGCACTCACCGCCCAGCGGGTGCACCGGGTCGTCGCCGGGGACTCGCTCCAGTCGCTGGCCTGGCGCGAGTACGGCAGCGCGGGCGCGTGGCGGGCGATCGCCGAGGCCAACGGCATCGACGACCCCGCGCGCCTGCCGACCGGCACCGAACTCATGCTGCCCGCCGCCGAGGAGGTGCCGCACTGATGGTGCGCCCCGCGTTCTCCAGCATCGTCCAGGTCCGGATCGGCGCCGCGAAGCTGCCCGACGACATCGCCCTGATGCTCGTCGACGGCTGGGTCGACCAGGGCATCGGCGTGCCCGCCGCCTTCCGCATCACCTTCCGCGACCCCGACCACCTGGTCCTCGGCAAGCTGAACGTGCAGTTCGGCACCCGGGTGGTCATCACCCCGGTCGCCGACGGCCAGGGCGTCGGCAAGCCCCTGCTGACCGGCGAGGTCACCGCCATGGAGGCCGACTACGACGGCACCGGCAGCTACACCGTGATCCGCGGCTACGACTTCGGGCACCGCATGATGCGCCAGCGCCGCGTGGCCGCCTACCGCAACCAGAAGGCCTCCGACATCGCCCGCCGGCTCGCCGCCATGGACGGCGTGTCCATCGGCCGGATCGAGCCGACGAAGGGCGCCTACGGGTTCATCAGCCAGTCGAACGTCACCGACTGGGACTTCCTCGCCCGGCTCGCCGACGAGAACAACATGGTGATGTCGGTGGACGCCAAGGGGAAGTTCCGGTTCGTCACGCCGACCCCTTCCGCCGGAGCGCCCTCCCCGAAGACGGACGGCGACCAGAGCGCCTTCGTCCTCCAGGCCCGGCACGACATCATGCGGCTGCGGGCCGCGGTGACCGCCGCCGACCAGACCGGCAAGGTCGAGTCGCGCGGCTGGAACGTCACCACCAAGAAGAAGATCACCGAGGTCGCGCCCGCCACGACCGACCCGGGCATCACCATCGGCTCCACCCCGGGCGAGGCCGCCGGCAAGTTCAAGGCCGCCAAGCTCGTCGAGACCGCCACCCCCTACGACCGCCAGGACGAGGTCCGGCACGCCGCGCGGTCCCTCGCCGCCGACGTCACGTCCTCCTTCGCCGAACTGGAGATCGCGGTGAAGGGCAGCCCCGACCTGCGGCCCGGCGTACCCGTGGCGCTCAGCGACGTCGGCAAGCCCTTCGAGGGCAAGTACACCGTCACCTCGGTACGCCACCACTTCGGCGACAGCGAGCCCTACCAGTCCTGGATCACCGTCAGCGGACGCCAGTGGCGCTCCCTGTACGGGCTCGCCTCGGGCGGCGGCGGCGCGGACCCGGCGAGCGCGGCGCGGCTGCCCGGCGTCGCCAACGCCCTCGTCACCGACGTGCAGGACCCGCTGAAACAGGGCCGGGTCAAGCTCCAGTTCCCGTGGCTGGACGACACCTACGTCAGCGACTGGACGCGCAGCGTGCAGATGGGCGGCGTGGGCGGCGGCGGGGTCTTCCCGATGGACGTCGGCGACGAGGTGCTGGTCGCCTTCGACCGGGGGGCACTGGACCACCCGTTCGTCATCGGCGGGCTCTACAACGGCCGGGACCTGCCGACCAGGGTCGATGTCCCGCTGCACGACGGCCTGAAGAAGAAGGCCGTCCGGCACACCCTGTCCGACCGGCAGGGCAACCGCGTCGACCTGCTCAGCCAGCGCACCGGCGGGCGCAAGCAGGGGGTCCGCATCGCCAGCGGCAACGACAAGCTCACCATCAACCTCGACCGCACCAAGACCGAGATCACCATCGACAGCGCGGGCACGGTCAGCATCACCGGCAGCCGCTCGGTGTCGGTGGAGGCGGGCACCAGCCTGTCGCTCAGCGCCGGGCGCTCCCTGACCATCAAGAGCGGCGGCCCGCTCACCCTCCAGGGCGGCAGCGTGATCAACATGCGCAGCGCGGGCCAGATCGGCGTGAACGCGGGAGGCGCCCTGAACCTGGCGGCGGGCGCCGCCGCGAGCCTGACCAGCGGGGCGGCCACGAACATCACCGGCGGCGCCAGCCTTCAGCTCAACTCCGCCACGACGCGGGTCGTGGGAGCGAGCTTCTCGGTCCTGTCCCCGTCGTTCAAGGTCATGACGATCCCCGTGCCCGGTGCCTCATGAACCGCCCCCGAGGAAGGCAGGAGGCCCCCTGATGGCCGAACAGTTCGTCGGCTCCGGCTGGTCGTTCCCGCTGCGCATCGGGCCCACCGGCGGCATCGCCCTGGTCAGCGGCGAGCGGGAGATCGAGGAGGCCATGCAGCTGGTGCTGGCCACCGCCCCGGGCGAGCGGCCGATGCGCCCCGAGTTCGGCTGCGCCATCCACGACCTGGTCTTCGCCCCGGTCAACGAGCAGACCGCCGGCCGCATCCAGCACGAGGTGTACGCGAGCCTGGACCGCTGGGAGCCGCGCATCGAGGTCCACGAGGTGGAGGTCACCACCGGCGGCGACCAGAGCGTCCTCTACATCGACGTGCGCTACTCGATCCGCGGCACCAACAACCCGCGCAGCCTGGTCTTCCCGTTCTACGTCATCCCCTCCCACGACGAGCCGGACCTCACCGAGGGTCCCGCCGGCCCCGCGGGCCTCCCGGGCTCTCCCGAAAGCGATCGCTGATGTCCCTGCCCTCCCCCAACCTCGACGACCGCCGCTTCCAGCAGTTCGTCGACGACGCCAAGCGCTACATCCAGCAGCGCGCCCCGGAGTGGACCGACCACAACGTCTCCGACCCCGGCGTCACCCTCGTCGAGACGGTCGCCCACATGGCCGACCAGATCGTCTACCGGCTCAACCGGGTACCGGAGAAGAACCACCTCGCCTTCCTCGACCTGGTCGGCATCACCCTGTTCCCGCCGTCCGCCGCCCGCACGGACGTCACCTTCTGGCTGTCCGCGCCGCAGGAGGACGCGGTCCTGGTCCCGGCCGGCACCGAGGTCGCCACCCTGCGCACCGACCGGGACGAGGCCGTCGTCTTCGCCACCGTCGGGGATCTGACCGTCGTACCGTGCGCGCTCGGCCGGCTGATGGTGCAGCACCGCGGCGAGGCCGTCACCGACCGGACCACGGACCTCGCCGAGGGCGAGCACCTGATGTGCTTCTCCGAGGCCCCGGCCCCCGGCGACTGCATGCTCATCGGCCTCACCGCCGCCACCCCGCACTGCGCGCTCGCCCTGGAACTCGACAGCCGCGTCGACGGCGTCGGCGTCGACCCCCGGCAGCCGCCCCTGGTCTGGGAGGCCTGGACGGAGGACGGCTGGCAGCCCTGCGAGGTCGACCGGGACGGCACCGGCGGCCTCAACCGCCCCGGCGACATCGTGCTCCACGTTCCCGGCGGCCACGTCCTGTCCCGCAACGGCGGCCACGAGGCGGGCTGGATACGCTGCCGGGTCACCGACCCCCTGCCCGGCCAGCCCTTCTACACGACCTCGCCGACCATCCACTCCGCCGAGGCGTACACCATCGGCGGCACCACCGGCACCGTGCACGCCGAGACCGTGCACGACGAGGCCCTCGGCGAGTCCACCGGCCTGCCGGGCCAGCACCTGCGGCTCGAACACGCCCCCGTCGTCGCCGACGACCCGCCCGTCCACCTCCAGACCGCCGCCGACGACGGCTGGCAGGACTGGCAGGTCGTCCCGCACTTCGCCGGCTCGCGGCCGGGCGACCACCACATCACCCTGGACGCCGCGACCGGTCGGATCGCCTTCGGTCCCGCCGTCCGCGAGGCCGACGGCACCCTGCGCCAGTACGGCGCGGTCGCCCCCAAGGGCGCCGTCGTCCGCGCCCGCCGCTACCGCACCGGCGGCGGCCGGGCCGGCAACGTGGCCCGCGGCGCCGTACAGGTGCTGCGCACCTCCATCCCGTACGTCTCCGAGGTCGTCAACCGCGAGGCCGCCCGCGGCGGCGTCGACGGCGAGACCGTCGAGGAGGCGAAGCTGCGGGCGCCGATCACGCTGCGGGCCCAGGAGCGCGCCGTGACCCTGCGCGACTACGAGGAACTCGCCCGCCGGGCCGCCCCCGAGACCGCCAGGATCACCTGCCTGGAGGGCGAGGAGGGCGACCACGGGGCCTACGCGGTCCGCGTCCTGGTCGTCCCGCAGGCCGTGCCCGACCCGGGCGGACGGCTCCGCTTCGAGCAACTCGTCCCCGGCGACGCCCTGCTGGGCCGCATCACCCGCCACCTCGACGAACGCCGGCTGATCGGCACCCGCCTCGCCGTCGGGCCGCCGTACTACCAGGGCGTCACCGTCGTCGCGACCGTGCACGCCTTCCGCGGCGTCGACACCGACCGCGTCCGCCGCCAGGCCCACGACGCCCTGTACCGGCACCTGGACCCGCTCACCGGCGGCGCGGACGGCAGGGGCTGGCCCTTCGGGCGCCCCGTGCAGGCCGGCGAGGTCTTCGCCGTGCTCCAGCGCGTGCCCGGCGTCGAACTCGTCGACGAGGTCGTCCTGCACCCGGCCGACCCGCTCACCGGCAAGCGCGGCGACCCCACCGACCGCATCGACCTGCGAGCACCCGCGCTGGTCTTCTCCTTCGACCACCGGGTCCGCGTGATCGGGGACAACGGATGACGGCCGGCTCCCACCGGGGGTCCGTCGACGGTCTCGGCTCCTCGCTGCCCATCGGCTCGATGCTCCCGGCCGTCTTCGCCGACGACGACCTCGCCCAGCGCTTCGTCGGCGGCCTCGACGACGTCCTCGCCCCGATCCTGAACGTCCTGGACTGCCTGGACGCCTACTTCGACCCGGCCCTCACCCCGGCCGACTTCGCCCGCTGGCTCGGCACCTGGGTCGGCGCGGAGACCGACGGCACCGAACCCGAGGAGCGGCTGCGCGCCGCCGTGTCCGCCGCCGCCCGCCTGCACCGCGTACGCGGCACCCGGCGCGGCCTGTCCGAGGCGGTACGGCTCGCCTTCGGCGTCGAACCCGAGATCACCGAGAGCGGCGGCGCCGCGTGGAACGCCCGCCCCCTGGGCCCGTTCCCCGGCACCCCGCGCCCCCGCCTCCACGTCGCCCTGCGGCTGCCCGACCCGTCCCCGGCCGACACCCACCGCCTGGACCGGCTCGTCGCCGCCGCCCGCCCCGCCCACATGCCCTACACCGTCGAAGTGACCGCCTCCGAAAGGACCCCGGAGAGATGACCACCCAGAACTGCGCCGAGTGCGGAACCCGCGCGGAACCGGGCCAGTCCTTCTGCGACGCGTGCGGCGCCGTCCTCCGCTGGGACCAGGCCGGCCCCCGCACCGCGCGACCGGCGGCCTCCTCGCCCGACCGGGGCCCCGGCTGGGACGCCTTCTCGCGCCCCGGCCCCGGCGGCACGGGCGTACCCCCCGCCCGGCCCGGCCTGCCCGCCCCGGAGCCCACCGGCGGCAGGCGGGACGACGACACCGACGAGACCCCGGTGGTACCCCACCCGCGCCGCCCGGCGGACGCGGACGGGCCCGGCGGGACGGCCGCGGCCACGCCGGCCACGGCGCACGCACCGGACGCCCCGGACCACACCGCCGACGGCCCGGACCACACCCCCCGGCCGACCGGAGCCGCGACCACCGGGTCCGCGGGAGCCGCAGGGGCCGCAGGAGCCGCAGCGGCGGCTGCCGCCGCGGGATCGGCCGGGACCCGGGGACCGGGGCCGGACGCCGCGGGGGCCGGCGACGCCCGACCCGCCGCGCCCCCCGGCGCCGCCCGGCCGGACGGCACGCCCGCCACCGGCACCCGCGGCTCCGCCACCGGCCCCCGCACCCCCGGCGTCGACGAGACCGCCCCCACCACCCCGATGGCGTCCGCCCCGCCCCCGAACGCCCTCACCGACACCATGTCCGACCGCGCCCGCTCCCTCCTCGTCCCCGTCGCCGACCCGAACGCCCCCGCCCCCGCCGCGCCCCCCGCCGTCGCCCCCGTCCTGCCCGGCCGCCCCGACGCCGACCGGCCCCAGGTACGCGCGCCCGGCCACCAGCCGGACATCGCGAACGGGCCGCCCTGCCCCTGGTGCTCCACGCCCAACCGGCCCGACCGTCACTACTGCGCCCGCTGCGCGATGCCCCTGACCCGCACCGGCGAGCACAGCACCGCGCCCGCTCCCTGGTGGCGCCGCCTCTTCGGCGGCCGGCGCCGCGAGACGCCCTGGGCCGGCGACCGCCCGCGCCTGCGCCGGGTGTTCGACCGCATCGGCACCTGGATCACCCTCGCCGTCGTCGTCACCCTGGCGGTCCTCGGCTTCGTCTACGTCCCCGACGGCGTCCAGGCCACCCGCGACCACTTCGCCAAGCGCGCCCCCGTCGCCCCGGACACCGTCACGGCCTCCCGCTCCTACACCGGCCACAAGCCGCAGCTCGTCTTCGACAAGCGCAGCAACACCTGGTGGGGGCCCGGCATCTCGCGGTCCGGCCAGGGCGAGTGGATCGAGGCCCGCTTCACCGAGCCGACCCGCCTGCTGGACCTGATCATCACGCCGGGCGTCTCCACCCACGCCGACAAGCTCAACGAGTCGGCCCTGCCGCACCGGGTCGAGGCGACCATCACCACGAAGGACGGCAGTACGACGACCCGCGACCTCACCCTCGACCAGGGAGCCGGCGGCCAGCGCCGCCCCTTCCGCGTCGGCGAGGTCACCAAGGTCCGCTTCACCATCGAGTCGGCCCACGCGGCCTCCGCCGACAAGCAGGTCGCCATCGCCGAGATCGAGTTCTTCGGCCCGTCCAGCGCGAACCGCTCCTGACCGGTCCGCCGGACCCGCACGACGGCCCCCGCCCGGCACCGGCGGGGGCCGCTTCCGCCGAATGGACGCCGTGCCGTGCGGCACCGGCCGCCCGGCAAGAGCCTGAGGCCATGCCCTCAGCACGAGCGATACCCACCGCTGCCCTGCTGTCCACGGCCACCCTGCTCGCCTGCTCCCTGGCGTCCTGCGCGCCGGCGGCGCGGGACGGCGACCGGCGCGCCCACGGCGGCACGGCGAGCGGCCGACAGGACGAGGCCCCCTTCCGGGGACAGACACTGAACTGGAAGGACTGCCCGGCCCCCTCGCCCGTCCAGGGCGGCGGCGAGGCCCCCGCCCCCCTCCCGGACGGCACCCGGTGGCAGTGCGCCACCCTGCGGGCGCCGTTGGACTGGAAGAAGCCCTCCGGGGAGTCCACGGGCATCGCACTGATCCGGGCCCGCGCCGGCGGCGACCGTGCCGACCGCATCGGTTCGCTGCTCTTCAACTTCGGCGGCCCCGGCGGCTCCGGCGTCGCCGCCCTGCCCGGCCTCGCCCCCGACTACGAGAAGCTCCGCTCCCGGTACGACCTGGTGAGCTTCGACCCGCGCGGCGTGGGCGACAGCCAGGGCGTGCGCTGCCTGGACGCCGACGCCGCCGAGCAGGCCGAGGCCGAGACGGACGACACCCCCGACGACGGCGGCGACGAGACCGCCGCGCTGGTCGAGTTCAACCGGCTGACGGCCGCGGCGTGCGCACGCAACTCCGGCGCCGTCCTCCCGCACGTCGGCACCACGGCGGCCGCCCGGGACATGGACCTGATCCGCCACGTCCTCGGCGACGAGAAGCTCCACTACTTCGGGGTCTCGTACGGCACCGAACTCGGCGGCGTCTACGCCCACCTGTTCCCGGACAAGGTCGGCCGGGCCGTGCTGGACGGCGTCGTCGACCCGACCCGCGACATGATGGCGGAGGCCCTCGGGCAGGCCGGGGGATTCCAGCTGGCCTACGAGCACTTCGCCGCCTGGTGCGTCCAGCAGCGCTGCACGCTCGGCGAGGACACCGAGGCGATCGTGGAGACCGCCGTCGCGCTCGCGGCCGACCTGGACGAGACTCCGCTGCCCACCTCGCACGGCGGCGAACTCGGCGGCGACGAACTCGTCGACGCCATCAGCGGTTCGCTCTACAGCCAGAGTTTCTGGCCCGCGCTCCTGGTGGGCCTGGAGGCGCTCACCCACGGCGACGGCGACGTCCTGCTGGACCTGGCACAGTCCCTCGGCCAGCACGGCGCCGGCGGCGACACGACCGACGACACCGGCGCCACCGGCACCGGCACCGACACCGACACCGACACCGACACCGACACCGACGAGAGCAACGAGGACGACGCCTTCCGCGCCATCACCTGCGCCGACTCCAGCAGCCGCTACACCGTGGCCGAGGTGCGGCGGAGGCTGCCCGAATTCATCAGGACGTCACCCCTGTTCGGCCCCGGTCTCGCGTGGACCGCCCTCACGTGCTCCGGCTGGCCCGTCCCCGGCGAGGCGGAGCACCCCGACGTGAGCGCCCCCGGCGCCCCACCGGTCCTGCTGGTCGGCAACACCGGCGACCCCGCCACCCCCTACGAGGGCGCCGCCCGCATGGCCGAGCGCCTCGGCGAGGACGTCGGCGTCACGCTCACCTACCGCGGCGAGGGCCACGGCGCCTTCGACGGCGGGAACGGGTGCGTGCGGGACGCCGTCCACGCCTACCTGCTCGACGGGAGGCTCCCGGAGCGCGGCGCGGTCTGCGAGCAGGAACCGCTGCCGCCGGGAAAGTAGGACCCCACGAGCACGGAGGCCCTGCCGCCCACTGGGCGGCAGGGCCTCCGGCCTGACGTTCCTGCGAGCCCCCTGTCGGATTCGAACCGACGACCTTCGCTTTACAAGAGCGGCGCTCTGACCAGCTGAGCTAAGGAGGCGTCGCGCGGCAGCACGCGCGGAGGCTCCACTGTACACAGAGCCGGTGAACGATGTGATGCGAGAATTTCGGCGAAGTTCACAGGCCCACAGGTACTGACAGACCAGGTGAACGCCAGGTACCGTCCTGAGCCAGTCCACCCGTGTGGACTACACCACACCACCTTCCTACAACGGATCGTCCGGCACGTTCCTGCCGGTAGAAGGGGGCCCATCACCATGGCCACTGTTACGTTCGACAAGGCGACCCGTGTCTACCCGGGTTCCACCAAGCCCGCCGTCGACGGTCTCGACATCGCGATCGAGGACGGCGAGTTCCTCGTCCTCGTCGGCCCCTCCGGCTGTGGCAAGTCCACCTCGCTCCGCATGCTCGCGGGGCTCGAGGACGTGAACGGCGGCGCAATCCGCATCGGCGACCGCGACGTCACGCACCTGCCGCCGAAGGACCGGGACATCGCCATGGTGTTCCAGAACTACGCGCTGTACCCGCACATGACGGTCGCCGACAACATGGGCTTCGCGCTGAAGATCGCCGGCGTCAACAAGGCGGAGATCCGGCAGAAGGTCGAGGAGGCCGCGAAGATCCTCGACCTCACCGAGTACCTGGACCGCAAGCCGAAGGCCCTCTCCGGTGGTCAGCGCCAGCGTGTGGCGATGGGCCGCGCGATCGTGCGTGAGCCGCAGGTGTTCCTCATGGACGAGCCGCTGTCCAACCTGGATGCAAAGCTGCGTGTCTCCACCCGTACGCAGATCGCCTCGCTCCAGCGCCGCCTCGGCATCACCACCGTCTACGTCACCCACGACCAGGTCGAGGCCATGACGATGGGCGACCGCGTGGCGGTCCTCAAGGACGGCCTGCTCCAGCAGGTCGACTCGCCGCGCAACATGTACGACAAGCCCGCGAACCTCTTCGTGGCCGGCTTCATCGGCTCCCCCGCCATGAACCTGATCGAGGTCCCGATCACCGACGGCGGTGTGAAGTTCGGCAACAGCGTGGTCCCGGTGAACCGGGACGCCCTGAAGGCCGCCGCCGACAAGGGCGACCGCACCGTCACCGTCGGCGTCCGCCCCGAGCACTTCGACGTGGTCGAGCTGGGCGGTGGCGTGACCGCGACCCTGTCGAAGGACACCGAGGACGCCCCGGCGGGCATGGCGGTCTCCGTGAACGTCGTGGAGGAGACCGGCGCCGACGGCTACGTCTACGGCACGGTCGAGGTCGGCGGCGAGAGCAAGGACCTCGTGGTCCGCGTCAACAGCCGCGCGGTGCCGGAGAAGGGCGCGACCGTCCACGTCGTGCCGCGTCCGGGCGAGAGCCACGTCTTCTCGTCCTCCACGGGCGAGCGCCTCTCCGACTGACCCCTCGGCCCCGAAACCGGGGCACCGGGAAACCACGCTGCCGGGTGAATTCACCCGCGTTGACGCAAAGAGCCCCGCGGCCTGCTGCGGGGCTCTTTGCGTTGTCGACAAATACCCCGGCACAACGGACTTTTCGTGCGCTGCGCGTCAACCCTCTACCCACTTCGGGGCTTCTCTTCATCCCCCGAAGGGGTGACTAAATGTCGCCAAATCATTACCGGGCGCTACCCTCACTCGCGTGAAGCACTCCGTGAAGCACTCCAGCAACCGACAGACGCGACGCGGCCGGGGCCCCGCCCGCCGGATCGGCCGCTCTCTCGCCTTCGTCCTGCCCGTGGTCCTGGTGCTCTCCGGGACCCTCGCGGTCACCCGGGTCAACTGGTCGGGGGATCCCTCCGACTCGGTGCTCGCCGCGTCGGAGGCCTCCTCCGCCAAGGCCTCCTCCCGGGCCGCCGCCCGCGCGCCGCACGAGGTGCTGCGCGATCGGCTGCTGACGGAGCTCCAGGAGGAGGACCCGGGCGTCGCCCTGACCCACCTCCAGGAGGCCGTGAACGAGCGCCCGTCGCTGGCCGGGCACTGCGCGTCCCTCGCCCGCGCCCTCGGCCGCGCCGCGGTCAAGGTGTACGGCCCGACCCGCGCCCAGTCCTACGCGCGCCCCGTCTGCGACACCGCCTTCGCCTCGGGCGTGCTGGCCGCGCACGGCTGATCACCCTTCGGCGGCCGGTGGGGCGCCGCGTACAGTTCGGGCATGACCGATCCGAACGCCGCGTCCCGCCGCCCCGTTCAAGCCGTCGTCCTGGCCGGCGGACAGGGTTCCCGGCTGCGTCCCTACACCGACGACCGGCCCAAGCCCATGGTCGAGATCCCGGGCACGGGCACTCCGATCATCGGCCACCAGCTCGACTGGCTCGCCGAGGAGGGCGTGACGGACGTCGTCGTCTCCTGCGGTCATCTGGCCGAGGTGCTGCAGCAGTGGCTGGAGACCGCCGACCTGCCGCTCTCCGTCACCACCGTGGTCGAGACCGAGCCCCTCGGCCGGGGCGGCGGCCTCAAGTACGCCGCCGCGCGTCTCCCGCACCCGGACCGGCCCTGGTACGCCACGAACGGTGACATCTGGACCCGTTTCTCGCTGCGCGACATGGCCGACTTCCACGCCGAGCGGGACGCCGTCGCGACCCTCTCCATGGCCCGTCCGCGGCTGCCCTGGGGCGCCGTGCAGACGGACGGCTTCGGTCACATCACCGACTTCATCGAGGCACCGCCGTCGACCTTCGAGATCAACGCCGGTGTGTACGTGTTCTCGCCCGAGTTCGCGGCGATGCTCCCGGAACGCGGTGACCACGAGCGGACGACCTTCCCGAGGCTGGCCCGGGAGCGCCGGCTGGCCGGCTTCCCGATCCCGCAGGGCTCCTACTGGCGGGCGATCGACACCGCGAAGGACCTCACGGAGGCGGCCCGCGAACTGGCCGCCCTGGGCCGCTGAGACCTCCGGACCGCCCGACCCGGCTCCTCGGGTCCTCCCGGTGCCCCGACGGCCCGGTACGCCCCTGGCACACCCCCGGTGGCCCCGGCACGCCCGGTACCCCTGGCACGTAGAAGGGCCCCGCACGGACGACGTGCGGGGCCCTTGGCGTGGCGGGGGCCGGACCGGCCCGGCCGGCTAGCCCAGGAGGCCGCCCACCAGGCGGCTGCCGGGCTCTCCGGTGGTGGAGGAGTCCCCGCCGTCGCCGCCGCTTCCGGAGCCGCCGGTCGAACCGCTGCCGCCGCCGGTCGCGGTGCCGCCGGAGGTCGGTCCCGCGGTGGTGCTCGGCGCCTGTCCGGCCGGGGTGGACCGCTGCGGCGGGGCCTGGCCCGTGGTGCCCTGGGTCTGGCTGGGCACGGTGCCCCCGGGGGCGGTGCCGCCGCTGTCACGGGTGGCCCCGGCCGTGGCCGCGGCGTCCTGGGAGGGGGTCGCCGCGCCACTGGTGGCGCCCTGCGTGGGTGAGGCGGAGGCCTCGGGGGACTTCGGCTCGCGCGTGCCGGGCTCCTGCGGGAGCGGGGAGCCGGGCAGCTCGTTGCGCGGTGCCTCGCCGGGGCCGGGGACGACCACGCGGTCGGCGTCCCGGACGGCACCGCCGAGGAGCGAGCCGACGAGGAGGGTGACACCGGCGACGAGGAAGGTGACGAGGGCGCCGCGCCGCAGGACGTAGCGGCGCAGGTCCCAGATGTCGGCGCGGGGGCCGAGCCGTCGCCAGGCGCTGCCCGCGAGCCGGCCGTCCACGGAGTAGACGGGCGCACCGGCGATGATCAGCGGCGACCAGGCGGCGAGGTAGATGATGTCGGGCGCGTCGTAGACGGGGACGCTCTTCCAGCTGACGGTGACGAGGAGCGCGGCGGACAGGCCGGCGCCGAAGACGGCGGCGACGCGCTGCCAGCAGCCGAAGACCGTCAGGACGCCCACGAGCACCTGGAGGAAGGCGATGACGAGGCCGGCGCCGACGGGGTGGTCGAGGGCGAACTGACGCAGCGGCTCGGCGACGTCCCAGGGGTGCAGGGTGTTGAGCCACTTGACCATGGAGCCGCGTTCGCCGCCGTCGAAGTAGACGGGGTCGCAGAGCTTGCCCATGCCGGCGTAGATGGAGATGAAGCCGAGGAAGACGCGCAGCGGCAGCAGCACGACGCCGAGGTTCATGCGGCGGCCGGGGAAGTAGGCGTGCCGCGCCGGGTCGTCGGCGTGGCGCCTGGTGCGCGGCTCGGCCGGTTCGGTGTCGTCGTAGCCGTCGCCGTAGCCGTCGGGGCCGGGGTCGAAGTCCTCGCCGGTGTAGGCGGGTTCGTCGTAGGCGCTGCCGACGGTGCGCATGGCGGGCAGCAGCCGGGTGCCGTCGGGGACGGGGCCCCGCTGGGCGCCGACGAGGGGGGTTTCGAGGGTCTGGGTGGCGGGGCCGTCGTCGTAGCCGTCGTAGCCGTCGTAGCCCGGCGCGCCCCCGTCGACGCCGACGCGGTGGATGACCTGGGTGGCCCCGGCGTCGGCCGGGGCGTCGGAGGCCTGGTCCACGGCGTGCCGGCCGGCTCCGGCCCGCACCGCCTGGAGCAGCCGGTGGGCGCCGGTGTCGTCCGGGTCGGAGCGTCCGCTCCAGACGACGGCGCGGCGGCGGGCGGCGGCCGGGGCGGCAGGACTCTGTGCGGTGCCCACGACGGGCATGCGGGCGGTGTCCTGGGTGGCGCTCAAGTGCCGCGCGATCCGCGGGGACCGGGTCCGCCGCGCGGAGGCACCGAGCTGCACGCGGAAACTCGCGTGATTGACGATGACCTGGGCCGGATCGCTCGGCACCTTCACCATGCTCAGCGCGGGAGCGTCGTCGATTCCCGACGAGCGGTCCCCCGTGGGTGTGCGGGGTGTTCTGGTGTCCACACTCATCTAACCGAGTGATGTGTCGTTAGGACACTGCCTTGACCGCCCGGATCTGTCCGGACAGCGTCAAGCATGTCCGGACCATCCGGAACACCCCGTACGGGCTACGGCGTCGAACCCTCGTTCACGCCCGTCGGCGCGCCGCCTCGTAGAGCACGATCCCCGCCGCCACACCGGCGTTGAGGGACTCGGCACCACCCGGCATCGGAATCCGCACCCGGTAGTCGCAGGTCTCCCCGACGAGGCGGGACAGGCCCTTGCCCTCGCTGCCGACCACGACGACCACGGGGCCGTCCAGCGCCTCCAGGTCGCCGAGTGCGACCTCGCCGTCGGCGGCGAGGCCCACGACGGTGATCCCGGCCTTCTGGTACGACTCCAGCGCCCGCGTGAGGTTGGTGGCGCGGGCCACCGGCGTACGGGCGGCCGTACCGGCGGACGTCTTCCAGGCGCCCGCCGTCATGCCGGCCGCGCGCCGCTCGGGCACGACGACCCCGTGGCCGCCGAAGGCGGAGACGGAGCGGACGACGGCACCGAGGTTGCGCGGGTCGGTCACGCCGTCGAGGGCGACGATCAGCGGGTCCGCGCCCTCGTCGTGGGCGGCGGCGACCAGGTCCTCGGGGTGCGCGTACTCGTAGGGCGGGACCTGGAGGACGAGGCCCTGGTGGTTGAGCCCGTTGGTCATCCGGTCCAGCTCGGGACGCGGCGCCTCCATGAGGTTGATGCCGCCGCGCTCGGCCGCGAGCTGGAGCGCCTCGCGCACCCGCTCGTCGTTGTCGATGAACTGCTGGACGTAGAGCGTCGAGGCGGGCACGCCCTCGCGCAGGGCCTCGTAGACGGGGTTGCGGCCGACGACGAGCTCGGACGTGGACCGTCCGCCGCCGCGCCGCTGCTGCTGGGTGCGTCCCGTGGCGCGGCGCGCCTTCGCGTTGGCGACCCGCTGCTTGACGTGCCCCTTGCGCATCTCGGCGGGAGGCGTCGGCCCCTTGCCTTCCAGGCCCCGGCGTCGCTTGCCGCCGCTGCCGACCTGCGCGCCCTTCTTGCCGGACATGCGGCGGTTGTTCGCGGCCATGAGTTACCTGTCTCCGCTCTCTACGGGAGTGTGCGTACTGCTTGCTTCTCATGCAGTGTGCCGCCCGGAAGGCCGGGCGGCACAATCGATCTACGGGACCGGACTCCGGTGAGGGCCCGGGTCAGCGGGGACCGAGGCTCCAACGGGGCCCCTGGGGGCTGTCCTCGATGACCAGACCGGAGTGTCCGAGCTGGTCGCGGATGGCGTCCGCGGTGGCCCAGTCCTTGCGTGCCCGCGCGGCCTCGCGCTGGTCGAGGACGAGGCGTACGAGGCTGTCGACGACGTGCCTCAGGTCCTCGCCCTGCTCCTGCTCGCCCGCCCACTGCGGGGCCAGCGGGTCCAGCCCGAGCACGCCGAGCATGGCCCGCACCTCGGCGAGCCGGCCGACGGCGGCTTCCTTGTCGTCGGCGGCCAGCGCGCTGTTGCCCTGCCGGACGGTGGTGTGCACGACGGCGAGGGCGCCCGGGACGCCCAGGTCGTCGTCCATCGCCTCGGCGAAGGCGGGCGGCACCTCGGCGGCGGGCTCGACGGTCCGGCCGGCCAGCTCGGTGACGCGCTGCACGAAGCCCTCGATCCGCGCGTACGCCGACTCGGCCTCGCGCAGGGACTCCTCGCTGTACTCGATGGTGGAGCGGTAGTGCGGGGTGCCGAGGTAGTAGCGGAGCACGACCGGGCGCCACTGCTTGACCATCTCGCCGACCAGCACGCTGTTGCCGAGCGACTTCGACATCTTCTCGCCGCTCATGGTGACCCAGGCGTTGTGCACCCAGTACCGGGCGAAGGCGTCGCCGAAGCCCTTGGCCTGGGCGATCTCGTTCTCGTGGTGCGGGAAGATCAGGTCGATCCCGCCCCCGTGGATGTCGAACTCCTCGCCCAGGTACTTGTGCGCCATGGCGGAGCACTCCAGGTGCCAGCCGGGCCGCCCGCGCCCCCAGGGCGTCTCCCAGCTCGGCTCCCCGGGCTTGGCCGCCTTCCACATGGCGAAGTCCCGCGGGTCCCGCTTGCCGCTCTCGCCCTCCCCCGAGGGCTGGCGCAGTTCGTCGAGGTCCTGGTTGGACAGCGACAGGTAGCCGGGCAGGGACCGCACGTCGAAGTAGACGTTGCCCTCGGCCTCGTAGGCGTGCCCGCGCTCGATGAGGCCGCGCATCATCTCGACCATCTCGGTGATGTGGCCGGTGGCGCGGGGCTCGTAGGTGGGCGGCAGGCAGCCGAGGACGGCGTAGGCGTCGTTGAACGCCCGCTCGTTCTCGTAACCGATGGACCACCAGGGGCGGTTCTGCTCCGCCGACTTCCAGATGATCTTGTCGTCGATGTCGGTGACGTTGCGGACGAACGTGACGTCGTAGCCGCGGTAGGCGAACCAGCGGCGCATGATGTCGAAGTTCAGCCCCGACCGGATGTGCCCGATGTGCGGGGCGGCCTGCACGGTGGCACCGCACAGGTAGATCGAGACGCAGCCCGGCGTGAGGGGGGCGAAGTCACGGATCTGCCGGGCGCTGGTGTCGTACAGGCGAATAGTCACGCCTCCAGGGTAGTAGGCGACGGGCAGTGCCACGGGCACACGGCCCCACGCGCCCCTTCCCCCCACCCGCTTTCCACCCCCACCCGAGCCCGAGAGGGGACCGCCCTCCCACCCACCCGAGCGGACGGGACGAGACCGCCCCCGTCACCCGACCGAGCGGACGAGGCGAGACCGTCCCCTCACCCGACCCAGCGGACGGGACGAGGCCGCCCTTCCCGACCGGGCCGGGTACGGCGGGGCCGGCTCCTCGTCCGACCGAGCGGACGAGGCGGGGCCCGCCTCTTGCCCGACCGAGTCGGGTGGTGGGTGGGCACAGGCCGGGGTCCAGGGGCGGAGCCCCTGGCGGGGCGCGGGGCGGAGCCCCGCACGAGGCCGCCGCGCACGGCACCGCCACTCACCGCCCGCCCGGCACCACCCGGCCCAGCCCCGCAGGGACCGTCACCCCACGCGGACCACCAGCGCCGTCGCCACCGCCATCAGCCCTTCCCCCCGCCCGGGGAACCCGAGCCCGTCCGTCGTCGCCCCCGACACCGACACCGGCGCACCCACCGCCGCGGACAGCACCGCCTGCGCCTCCTCGCGCCGCTTGCCGACCTTCGGCCGCGCCCCGACCACCTGCACCGCGATGTTCCCGATCCGGAAGCCCGCCGCGCGCACGATCCGCGCCGCCTCCGTCAGCAGCGTCACCCCCGACGCCCCGGACCACTCGGGCCGCCCCGTACCGAAGTGCTGCCCGAGGTCCCCGAGCCCCGCCGCGGAGAACAACGCGTTGCACGCCGCGTGCGCGACGACGTCCGCGTCGGAGTGCCCGGCCAGCCCGGGCCCCTCGCCCTCCCACTTCAGCCCGGCGCACCACAGCTCGCGCCCGTCCTCGAAGGCGTGGATGTCCGTACCGATCCCGACCTGCGGCAGCGGCGGCAGCGACTGCCCGTCCGTCCCGGAGGTCACGGAAGCCCCGGAAGCCACGCCCTCAGAAGTCCCAGCGATCTCAGAAGTCCCAGGAGTCTCAGGAGTCCCAGAAGTCTCAGAACCCATCGTTCAGCCTCCTGCGCGCCAGGACCGCCTCCGCGAGCACCAGGTCGAGGGGCCGCGTCACCTTGAACGCCTCCTCGTGCCCCGGCACGACCACCACCGTCGGCCCGAGCCGCTCCACCATGCTCGCGTCGTCGGTGACGTCACCGGTCACCGTCTCGTGGGCCCGCACCAGCGTCGCCCGGTCGAAGCCCTGCGGCGTCTGCACCGCGCGCAGCCGCGCCCGTTCCGGCGTCGCGACCACCGGCTCGGGCTCTCCCGGCGCGGTGGCGGGCTCGACCTGCTTGACCGTGTCGGCCAGCGGCACCGCCGGCACCACGGCGGGCGCGCCCTCGCGCACGGCCTCGATCACGGCGTCCACCGTGTCCACGGGCACCAGCGGCCGGGCCGCGTCGTGCACGAGGACGATGTCGTACTCGGGCGGCAGCGCGTCCAGGCCGAGCCGTACGGACTCCTGCCGCGACGCGCCGCCGGGCACGACGAGGAAGTCCGTCCGCTCCGGCAGCGCGTGCGCGTCGAGCAGACTCCTGACCTCGGCCGCGCCGTCGGGCGGTGCCACGACGACGACCAGGGAGACGGCCCGGGACGCGGCCATCGCCCGGACGGCGTGGATGAGCATGGGCGTGCCGCCCAGCGCGCGGAGGGCCTTCGGCGCGCCGGGCCCGAGCCGTACGCCCCGGCCGGCGGCCGGGATCACGGCCGCGGTCCGGGCCTTCGTACGGGCGCCGGGAGGCGTCTGCGCGGGCGAGGGACGCGATTCGTCAGACATCGGTTCCTGTCAGGTTTGTGTGCTCGACCTAGTTGGGTATGGCCTCACCGTGCCGGGCGCGAAGCCCCGACCGGACCCTTCCGTGACCCCGGTCGAGCCAGCAGCCCGGGCCCGGCACGCCAGTACCCGGGGGAGACCCCGGGATGAGCCTACGAACACGAGGGCGTACCGGGACGGGTATCCGGGTACGAACATGCCGCAGCGCCCGGCGACAGCAGAGATGTCATCGGGCACCGCGGCATTTCAGTGCGCTGATCCGAGCGGGCAGCGGGCTGCGTTCCGCCTCGGGAGGCGAATCACCTCGGGAGGCGGCTCAGGAAGCGAGCACCTCGTCGAGCAGGGCCTCCGCCTTGTCCTCGTTGGTGTTCTCCGCGAGAGCGAGCTCGCTCACCAGGATCTGGCGGGCCTTGGCGAGCATGCGCTTCTCACCGGCGGAGAGTCCGCGCTCACGCTCCCGGCGCCACAGGTCGCGTACGACTTCCGCGACCTTGATGACGTCGCCGGAGGCGAGCTTCTCCAGGTTTGCCTTGTAACGACGCGACCAGTTCGTGGGCTCCTCGGCATACGGCGCGCGCAGCACCTCGAAGACCCGGTCCAGCCCGTCCTGACCGACCACATCACGCACGCCGACGAACTCCGCATTGTCCGCTGGCACACGTACCGTCAGGTCACCCTGGGCGACCTTCAGCACCAAGTAGGTCTTGTCCACGCCTTTGATCTGGCGAGTTTCGATAGCCTCGATCAGCGCGGCCCCGTGATGGGGATAGACCACGGTGTCGCCAACCTTGAACGTCATGTGACAGGTACCCCTTCCGTGGCTATCCAGGGTAACACGGATACGGCGTCTTCTGAATGGCGTTTTCGCAGGTCAGGGCATATCTCGGGGCTTGACAACAGCGACAGGAACGTGCTGCGCCGGGCGAGCGGAAGAAAGTATTCGCAGGTCGGAGCGGCTCTTCAGGGCGGGCGAAACGCGCACGTCACACACATCCGGGAAGCCCTCCACCTGCCCGAAACACGCCGTATGTCCGGTTCCACGCGTGCGACTTCCGCTACTCCGTTCGGTGACCGAGGCGGGGTTCCGGACGAATCCGGAATTGATCACGAGGTGCCCCGCCCGGCCCGCCGATGATCAATTTCCTGGCCGTCCGCGCATTCCTTCACGAAAATCTCGCGCACCGGCGGCCGGCCCGTATCACGAGGGCTTCTTATGTGAATGGCGGACGAGTGCCGACCGCAAAGCGACGCGGGAAGCGGTCGCGCGGGAGCGCTCCGCGCGCCCGCCCGCGGCCCCCGCACCACCCCGGTCCCCACACCGGCCCCACCGCCGCCCTACCGCCTGCCGGGCGAAGCCGGGCACCTTCGGGGAGGGTCGGGTGCGGCCGCCCGGGAACGGCTCGGTAGCCTAAGGCCGCTGACAGTCACTTAGGGCGGCTTTATCCGTTGCCGCCGTCTCGCTCGAGTCCTAGGAGTTGCCGCCGCCGTGAGCAGCAGCCTTCGACGCGGCGCCCTCGCCGCCGCCGCCATCGCGTTCTCGATCGCCTCGCTCGCCGCGTGCGGTGCCGGTCACAACGCCCAGACGCTGGAGATCAAGCCGGACAACGCTGCGACGACCGTCGGTGATCTCCAGATCCAGAACGCGATCGTCATCACGCAGCCCGACCTGGAGTCGACCGGCCCGGCCGTGGTCTCCGCCACCCTGTTCAACAACGGCAGGACGGACCAGACGCTCGAGTCCATCACCGTGGAGGGCACCGACAAGTCCGCCGAGCTGAAGCCCGCGAAGGGCGAGAAGGGCGGCAACGGCCTGACCGTCCCGGCGGGCGGTTCCGTGGTCATCGGCGGCAAGGACAACGCCTCGGCCGTCCTGCCCAGCAGCCGCGAGGCCATCAGGGACGGCAACGCGCAGGAGATCACCTTCACCTTCAGCAAGACCGGTGAGGTCAGCCTGAAGGCGTTCGTCGTCCCCGCCGAGAGCTTCTTCTCCGACTGGGGCCCGAGCGACGTCCCGGCGGCCCCCGGCGCGTCGGGGCAGCCCTCGCAGGAGACCTCCGGCGAACCGTCCGACGGCCAGACCTCGGGTGCGCCGGCCGACGGCGAGTCCGCCGCGGGCACCGGCGAGTCGCCCGCGGCCGGCGAGTCCCCCGCCGCCGGGTCCGAGGGCGGGTCCGCCACCGGCACCGCGACGGACGGCACCTCGCACGAGGCCGACGCGGGTCACTGAGGCACGAGGCACGGCGAAGGGCGGGACCTCCGTGGAGGTCCCGCCCTTCTCTTACCGCCTCAGGGCGCGTCCCGGACGCGGACGTCCGGGGCGCCGGTCCCTCTACGGCTCGAACTTGTACCCGAGGCCCCGCACGGTCACCAGGTACCGCGGCGCGCCCGGGTCGGGCTCGATCTTGGCGCGCAGCCGCTTGACGTGGACGTCGAGGGTCTTGGTGTCACCGACGTAGTCGGCGCCCCAGACCCGGTCGATCAGCTGCATGCGGGTGAGCACGCGGCCGGCGTTGCGCAGCAGCATCTCCAGCAGGTCGAACTCCTTCAGCGGCAGGTCGACCTTGGTGCCGCCCACCGTCACGACGTGCCGGTCGACGTCCATGCGGACGGGACCGGCCTCCAGCGCGGCGGGCGCGACCTCCTCCGGCTCGCCGCGACGGCGCAGTACGGCACGGATGCGCGCGACCAGCTCGCGGGAGGAGAAGGGCTTGGTGACGTAGTCGTCGGCCCCTATCTCCAGCCCGACGACCTTGTCGATCTCACTGTCCTTGGCGGTCACCATGATCACGGGAACGTTCGAGCGGCCGCGCAGCTGACGGCACACCTCGGTGCCCGGCAGGCCGGGCAGCATCAGGTCGAGGAGCACGAGGTCGGCGCCGTTGCGCTCGAACTCGTCGAGTCCGTCGGGGCCGGTGGTCGCGACGGCGACCTCGAAGCCCTCTTTGCGGAGCATGTACGACAGGGCGTCGGAGAAGGACTCCTCGTCCTCGACGACGAGCACACGGGTCACGGAAGGACCTCCGGGGCGGGAAGCGTTTCGTACGGGGAAGTATGGGGGGAAGAGAGGGACCGCTCGGTCTCGGCGCTGAGTCCGGCGCGGTCGGATCGCTGCGCCGCGCGGTCGCGGGACGCGCCCGACTCCGGCAGTCGCAGGGTGAAGGTGGAGCCCTGGCCTTCGGCGCTCCACACCGTGACCTCCCCGCCGTGCGAGGCGACCACGTGCTTGACGATCGCGAGACCCAGACCGGTGCCTCCGGTGGCCCGGGAGCGGGCGGGGTCCACGCGGTAGAAGCGCTCGAAGACGCGCTCCTTGTCCTTCTCCGAGATGCCGATGCCCTGGTCGGTCACGGCGATCTCGATCAGGTCGCCACCGGGCGCGTTCACGCGGCGGGCCGCTATGCCGACGCGGGTGCGGGCGGGCGAGTAGTTGACGGCGTTCTCGACCAGGTTGCCGAGGGCGGCGGCGAGCTGGCCGCGGTTGCCTCGTACGTGCAGATCCGCCGTTCCTCCGGCGGCCATGGTGATCTGCTTGGTGCCGGCCGCGTGCCGGCAGCGGTCGATGGCCTCGGCGACCAGCTCGTCCACCCGGACGGGCTCGGCGTCGTCGAGCGGGTCGTCGTTCTGGACCCGGGACAGGTCGATGAGCTCCTGCACGAGGTTGGTGAGGCGGGTCGCCTCGATCTGCATGCGTCCGGCGAACCGTTCCACCGCCTCCGGGTCCTCCGAGGCGTCCATGACGGCCTCGGAGAGCAGGGAGAGGGCGCCGACCGGCGTCTTCAGCTCGTGGCTCACGTTGGCGACGAAGTCGCGCCGTACGGCCTCGATGCGACGGGCCTCGGTGAGGTCCTCGACGAGCAGCAGCACCAGCCGGGAGCCGAGGGGGGCGACGCGCGCGGAGACGGCGAGTGCCTCGCCGCGTCCGGTGCCCCGCCTCGGCAGATCCAGCTCGACCTGTCGTATCTCTCCGTCCCGCCGCGTGTCCCGGGCCATCTGCAGCATCGGCTCGACGGCGAGTTTGCCGCCCCGGACCAGGCCGAGGGCGTACGCCGCCGAGCTGGCCTTCACCACCGCGTCGGCCTCGTCGAGGACGACCGCGGAGGAGCGGAGCACCGACAGGACGGTGTCCACGCCGGGCGGGAGCACCGGGTCGGTGTGCAGAGAGGTGCGGGTCGGGCGCTTCTGGTCGCGCTCGCTCCAGCGGAACGCCAGCATGGCGATGACACCGGTGAGTACTCCGGCGATCGCTGCCGCTGCGGCGACCGCCGCGTTCACGTCCATGCGTCCAGGTTAGGCATGGGGAACGGTCCCGCCCCAGCCATCGGACTGCGACCTCGAACACTCGTCGCCCAGAGTTCACCTTGGAGCCAGGGATGGTTCATTTGAGATGCCGGAAACGGACGCGTACGGGCCGGACCGTGTAAGCGTGGGGGCACGGCAAGGGTGCGAGCCGGTGCCGAGCCGGTGCGAGCCCCCTAAATGGACGTACGAGAGGGAATTCCTGATGCGGGACGCGTACCACGAGGAACTGGACTCGATCGGCGACAGCCTGGTGGAGATGGCCCGGCTCGTCGGATCGGCGATCGGGCGCGCCACGACCGCCATTCTCGACTCGGACCTGAAGCTGGCCGAGAACGTGATCGAGGGCGACCAGAGGGTCGACGAGCTCCACCACGAGCTGGAGGCCCGGGCGATAGCCCTGCTGGCCCGGCAGCAGCCGGTCGCCACGGACCTGCGCATCGTCGTCACCTCGCTGCGGATGTCGGCCGACCTGGAGCGCTCGGGCGACCTGGCCCAGCACGTGGCCAAGCTGGCCCGGCTGCGCTACCCGGAGCGCGCGGTCCCGAGCGACCTGCACGCGACCATCCTGGAGATGGGCCAGCTCGCGCAGCGCCTGATGGCGAAGGCGGCCGAGGTGATCATCACCAAGGACGTCGACCTGGCCCTCCAGCTGGAGCAGGACGACGACGCGATGGACCTCCTCCACCGCACCCTCTTCCAGCACCTGATGGACGACCGGTGGAAGCACGGCATCGAGACGGCCGTGGACGTCACCCTCCTCGGCCGCTACTACGAGCGCTACGCCGACCACGCCGTCGCGGTCGCCAAGCGGGTCGTCTACCTGGTCACCGGCGAGCACGCGGACGACCTCCAGGCGGACATCCAGCCGCCGACGCAGGCCGAGGGGGCCTGAGCCCACCCCCCGCAGGCCGTGCCCCCCCGGGGGGGTGGGGCCGGCCGGGGGCGCGCGCGGTCACCCCAGTGCGCCGTTGATGCGACCGCCTCCGGGGGCGTGCAATGGGCCTGGCACACAGGCACAGGCATCCAGGCACAGGCACCAGTCCCCGTCCTCAGGAGGAACCCGTGGCCGATTCCCCGAGCACCCAGTCCGACCCCGCCCGGGAACGACCGACCGAGCAGCCCGCCGAGATCCGCAGCCTGCCCCTGATCGCCGCGTGCGGCTGCGGCTCGGGCTGCGGCTGCGGCTGCCAGTCGGGCAACCCCTGCCAGTGCGGCTGACGCGGTAGCGGTCCGCGGCCGTACGGCGGTGGCACCCCGGTGGCGCGGCGGCCGGGCTCGCCCCGTCCGCCGCCCGGGCGCATCCTGGGAGGAGAGACCCTGAAGGGGGTGCGAGACCATGGCTCACTTCATGGACGTGCACCACGGGATGCACGACATCACCTCGGACCAGCTCCACGAGGCCCATCGGGCGGACCTCGCGATCGAGAAGGACGAGGACGTCCACTTCGAACGCGCCTGGGCGGACCCGGCCTCCGGCACCGTCTACTGCCTCTCCGAGGGACCGTCGGCCGAGGCGGTCCAGCGCGTCCACGAACGCGCGGGCCACAGGGCGGACGAGATCCACGAGGTCCCGCTGACGGTGTGAGCCTCCCCTGGGTGTCGCCTCCCACGACGTGAGTACGGGTACTCAGGTCCGGGGGTCCGTCTCCGTCCCACCCTGGAGACAGGAAGACGACCCACGGGGAGACGAGAACCGATGAAGACCAGCCCGATACGCACCCTCACCCGCCTCACCGTCGCCAATCGCGTCTCGGCCGCGTACCTCACGCTGGTCGGCGGCGCGATGGCCGTCGCCGCGCTGGAACCCCTGTTCACGACCGCCCCCGACGCCTCCCTCGCCTGGGTCTGGCCGGCCCTGTTCACCTTCCCGGCCTTCGGCTTCGTGGCGTGGCTCGGCGAGGCGGCCTGGGGCGGCGACGCGCCGGCCTGGTTCTTCGTCGGCGGCATCGCGGTCTCGGCCCTGGCCCAGTCGCTTGCCCTGGGCACGGCCTGGCAGGCCCTGCGGGGACGCCGGAGCCGCCTGACGACGGCCGGCTGAGCCGACGGCCCTGCGGCGGGGCACCTGGTGCCGGGAGGACGGACGCGGACACCTGCGAGCAGGAGAGCGCCATGACCGTACGCACGGGCAGAGTCATCTGCGACCTCACGATCTCGGCCGACGGGTACTCCGCCGGGCCGCACCAGACCGAGGAGCGCCCTTTCGGCGACGACGGCGGCGACGGCTCGGGCGCCGGTCTGCACGCCTGGATGTTCGACACGCCGGACGAGAACCGTGCCGAGGTCGATGCCATGGGCGCCGCCGGCGCCTTCGTCATGGGCCGCAACATGTTCGGCCCGGTGCGCGGCGCGTGGGACCGGCCCTGGAACGGCTGGTGGGGCGACGACCCCCCGTTCCACGCACCGGTCTTCGTCCTCACCCACCACGCCCGCGAGCCACAGCAGATGGCCGGCGGCACGACGTACCACTTCGTCACGGACGGCATCGCGCCCGCCCTGACGCGCGCCCGCGCGGCAGCCGGCGACGGCGACGTCCTGATCCTCGGCGGCGCCACCACGATCAACCAGTACCTGGCCGCCGGTCTGATCGACGAACTGCGCCTGCACATCGCCGCGCTCACCCTCGGCGCCGGCACCCGCCTCTTCGAGGGCGTCCCGCCCCTGCGGCTGGAACAGACCAGGTCCCGCCCGGCGACGCAGGTCACGCACGTGACGTACCGGGTGCTGTCCTGAAGGGTCGCCCGGTTGCCCAGGACGGGGCACGACAGGCCGCCGCTCCCGGCCCCGGCTCAGTCCCGCCCGGGCTCGCCGTCGCTGTGGCCGGTCCCCCGGCTGGATTCCAGCCATGAGCGGGCGGGCTCCGCCGTGCGCGTGGTGTCGACGGTGAGTTCGAGACGGGTCCCGCCCTCGTCGCTGGCGGGGTAGCTGCGCTGCTCGGTGGCGGCGAAGCAGCGACGGAGGACCTCCGCCACCCGGCGTGCGACCTCGGGCGACGCGGCGGTCACCTGAACCTCGGCCTGACCGCGCGAAGGTGGGGTGTCGGGGGACTCCATGGCGACCTCGATGTGCGACTGGACCGAAGGGGCGATCACTCTACTCCGCGGGGCCCCTCCGGCCCGCACCTACCGGTCCTCGTCGTCCTCGTACTCCTCGTCGTCCTCGTCTTCCTCGTCGTCCTCTTCGTCGTCCTCGTACCGGTCGTCGCCGTTGTCCGCGTCGCCCTCTTCGGACTCGTCGTCCTGCTCTTCGTCGTCCTGTTCCTTCTCGTCCTGTTCCTTCTCGTCCTCTTGCTCCTTCTCGTCCTGGTCCTCGTCGTCCCGACCGTCCGCCTCCAGGCCCTCCTCGTGGGAGCGGACCACCTCGCCGTCGCGGATCTCGCCGCGCCAGCCCTCGAGGTCCTCGTCGTCGGAGAGGGTGGCGTACCGCAGGAAGTGCTTGAGGTCGAGTCGCAGGCGACGCCCCTGCGCGCGCCAGATGTTGCCGGTCTTCTCGAAGAAGCCGGACGGGTAGTACTCGACCACGGCGACGACGCGCGTGAGTTCCGGAGCCAGTTCGTGGAAGCTGACGGCGCCGCGCGTGGTGCCCTTGGCCCCCTCGGAGTTCCAGACGATGCGCTTGTCCGGGATCTGCTCCTGCACGGTGGCTTTCCAGCTGCGGCTGGAGAAGGCGATCTTGGCCTTCCAGTCGCTCTCGGTCTCATCCGACTGGGAGACGCTCTGGACACCCTTGGTGAAGGAGCTGAACTCCTCGAGCTGAGTCCAGCGGTCGTACACGGTGCGCAGTGGCTTGCCGACGTCGACGACCTCGACGATGTTCGTGACCTTGACGCTGCCCGCCTTGCCCCCGCGGCCGAAGGCGCCCTTGACGGTGTCGACCACCTTGTCCTTCACCTCCCCTGTCTTCTCGCCGAGGAACGCCTTGACCGGCGAATCCCCCTCACCCAGGACGCGCTTGCCGACGTTGAGCAACGTGCTGTTGCCGTCGCCGACGTCTCCCAGACCCTGCGCGAGATCACTGATCTTGCCTCCGGCCTTGTCCGCCATCCGCTGGCCCTGCGCCGTGGCGTACGCCGCCACCTGCTCCTTGAGCCGGTCCAGGCCCGAAGCATCGGCGGGAGTGGACTTCTCCTCCGTCTTGGCCATGGCCTACCTCCTACGGCTGCTGCGGGACGACGTCCCACCGGCGGCGGGCTTCTTACTCGCGGGCTTCGAGGCGGCGGCCTTCTTGCCCGCGGGCTTCGACGCGGCGGCCTTCTCCTTGGCGGGAGCCTTCTTCGCCGGAGGCGCTCCGGCTCCGGCCCGCTTCGCGGCAGCCTTCTTCGCCCGGCTTCGAGGGGGCGGCGCCTCTGCTTCCTCTTCCTGCTCTTCCTCGTCGTCGCCCGGTTCCTCGTCTCCTTCCTCCTCACCGTCGGAATCGTCGTCGGCGGAGTCGTCGCCGTCGGAATCCTCGTCGTCCGGCCGCTCCTCGTCGTCCGGTTGCTCCTCGTCCTCCGCCTCCGAGTCCTTGTCCGGCCCTTCTTCCTCGTCGTCGAGTCGCTCCGCGAGAGACGCGGTGCGCTGCTGCAGCGAGTCGGCCAGGGCTCCCAGACCGCGGTCGGCGGACGCGGACAGCGCGGTCCGGGCGGAGTCCATCAGCTCGCCGCGGACCTGGCCCAGCAGCTGTGTGGCCTGAGGACTCTCGGCCACCGTGCGCAGCGCTCGGGTGATCAGTTTTTTCGGGGTCAGTAGCCCTTGACCTGCGAGAACGGAGGCGGCCCCGACGGCGACCTTGCCCTTCTTGGTGCGTCCCAGGACGTATCCGGCCGCGAGGGCCGCGCCCAGAGTGGCTTTCGTTTCGGTTTCCATGAATGGCCTCAAGTCCCATCAGCGGAATCAGGCTGCTCAGGTCGCGAACGGCCTCGCCGCCCCAGCCCCCGCGCCCCTCGTGCACTCCGTGCACGTCATGCCCCCACGCCCCGGCTCGGCGGCCGGCAACCGCTCCCTCCACCCTCCACCCACATCCGGGGACACGCATCTCACCGGGACGCGGGACGCGCCGCCCGCGACGAGGACCGCCGTACGCAGGGGCCGCGGGGGCGCCACGAGGAGTACGCTGAAAAGACCGAGGACATTTCGAGCACGGGCATTCGCGCCTGGGTCGTTATCGGTGATCGAATACGCCGGGCCGTCTCCGGTCGGCCTGGGGCAGGGCGCCCGCCATGACTGCGACCATCTCCCGCCCGACCACATCCGAAGGCCCGACGACATCCGAAGGCCCGGCGACATCCGAAGGCCCGACGACATCCGAAGGCCGACGCTCCGCTCCGGCCCTGCGGCTGTCGCTCGCTCCCGCCGGTTCCGCACCGCTCCTGCTGGACGGTGCCTGGTGGCCGCACTCGCGTGATCTCACGGCCGAACTGCCCGCTCTGGCGGCCGTGCTCGACCCGCTGTGGGGACGGATCACCCGGGTCACGCTCAATCCCGCGCAGTGGCCGGTCGTCCCGCGCAAGGTGCCCGTGGCAGGGCACGTGGTGAAGACGGGCTGGCTCCGGTTCGAACAGGACGCGCACGAACTCCTGCTGCTCTCCTACCACGTGGGCCGCTGGAACCTGCTGGTGGTGCCCCCGCAGACGTCTCCCGCCACGGCCGCCTGGCTGATGGCGGCGGCGAGCGACCCTCGCCGCGCCGCGACCGCGACCCGCCTGATGGCGGACGCCGCGAGCCTGACGGCGACCGCCCGCGTCGACCGTGACGGGATGGCGGTCTGGGAGTCCGAGGGGGGACACGAAGCCGGTACGCCCGTCGTCCCGGCGCAGGACGGAGTGACCGGTGCGGCGACGGCGGACCGGCCGGAAAGGGCGTGAGGACCGTGGACACCTTCGTGATGGTGATCGTGCTGCTGGCGGTGATCGCGGCGGGGGCGTTCCTCATCCACCGGCTCAACTCGCTGCACGGTGAACGGATCGCCGCCTTCCACTACCGCCGCGACGGCGTGGTCGCGCCCGGCCAGGGGTCCCCCGCCGGGCAGGCCGCCCACCGCGGGACCGCCGCGTCCAGCGGCACCGACGAGCACCGGGAGCACCGGGAGCACCGGGAGCACCGGGACGGCGGACGCGGACGGCTGCTGCGCCCGCGACGCCGTACCCACCGGAAGACGGTGTGATCCCGGGCCCACCGGCCCTGCTGAGCGTCCTCGACCGGCTGCCACCGGACGGGAGGCGACGCTGCTCCGGTCGGCGCGTCGCCCTCCTGGACAGGGACGCGCCGGCCGGAGCCCTCGACGCCGAAGCCGGCTGAAGCGGCGGCGCCCTCCTGTACGGCGCTCGGCGCCTAACCCCGGACGCGGGCCTCTCGCAGGGGTGCGCCGGCCCGGTGCAGGCTGCCGAGCACCAGCCGGTACGAGGTGATCAGCCCCGTCTCCGCGTACTCCACGCCCAGGTCCCGGCAGTACTGCCGGACGATGATGCGGGCCTTGCGGAGATTGGGGCTCGGCATGCTCGGGAACAGATGGTGCTCGATCTGGTGGTTGAGGCCGCCGAGCGCGAAGTCCGTGAACCGGCCGCCGTCGACGTTGCGCGAGGTGAGCACCTGGCGGCGGAGGAAGTCCGGGCGGTTGTCCGCCGACAGGATCGGCATGCCCTTGTGGTTGGGCGCGAAGACGGAACCGAGGTAGACGCCGAACAGGCACTGGTGGACGGCGAGGAAGGCGAACGCCATGCCGAGCGGCAGCACCCAGAACAGGGCGGTCAGGTAGACCGCGCAGTGCGCGAAGAGCAGGGTGCCGTCGAGCGCCCGGTGCTTGAGCGAGCGGTTGGCGATCGCCCTGCCGCTCGACACGTGCAGGTTGAAGCCCTCCAGCGTCAGCAGGGGGAAGAACAGGAACGCCTGCCGGCGGCCGAGCAGACGCGGCAGCCCCGTGGCGGCACGGGCCTGCTCCTGGGTCCAGACGAGCAGGTCGGGGTCGATGTCGGGGTCGAGGTCCTCGGTGTTGGGGTTGGCGTGGTGACGGGTGTGCTTGTCCTGCCACCAGCCGTAGCCCATGCCGATCCAGGACGCGGCGATCCGCCCGGACACCTCGCTCGCCCGGCGCCGGCGGAAGACCTGACGATGGGCCATGTCATGGGCGACCAGGGCCACTTGCCCGTACAGGACGGCCATGAAGGCGGCGACCGCCAGCGTCCACCAGGAGGGGCCGACGAGGACGAACGCGGCCCAGCCGGTGATGTAGAGCCCGGCGACGGCGCTGATCCGCAAGGTGTAGTAGCCGGGGCGGCGCCCCAGCAGTCCTGCCTCCGTGATCTTCTTCGACAGCCGGGCGAAGTCGCTGCCGGGGTGGTCGGAACGGGGTGCGCGGGCCGTGACAGTGGTCATGAGGCGAAGCTCTCTGAGAAGGGGGCGGGCGGCGCGAAGCGGCACCCGAAGGAGGCGCTGCGGACGGGTGGACACACGGACGTACCTACGGCGGCGCGAACTCCGGCGGCCATGGGTACCCCGGCCGGTGGGTCCCACACCGTCGGCCCAACACCCGCGTCGGAGACGGTCCTCAGACTCCCCCGTCGGTGCCGGGTGCGCGGTCGTCCAGGGCGGCGGCCATGAGAGTGGCGGCGGCTTCCTCCGTGGTGTCCGGCGGCACGACGAGCAGGTCCCAGCGGCCATGGCCGGGGGAGAGCAGGACGACGGTGTCCGGGGCGTGCCGCGCGGCCGCCTTGTGCAGGTGCACGACCTGGTTGGCGACGAGCATGCGGCCCGGCCCCGCCGACCAGGCGGCGCCGTTCACGGTGACGCTGACGATGTCGCCCCACGCGGTCGGCAGCGCGGCGAGCAGCTGAGGGAGCTGCGCCAGAAGGTCGCGGGAGTGCGGCCACCACACCCCGTCGATCCGGCGCGGCAGCACACCGCGGGGCGTGAGGCGCAGGCGGAGCAGGGGAAGAGGGGGCGGTGTGGCCGGGGTTGCGGCGATCACGTGATTTCTCTCTGACGAGGCGGGCCGCGAGCGGATCACCGCGGCCGACGTTCCGTGGCACGGCTGGGGAGGGAGCGCGGCGCTGTTCCTGTCCCGTCGTACGCCCATGGCCGGCGCTGAGACGGGTTCGGGCGGGGGTGTCGAGCGGCATGAGCGGAACTCCGGGCCGCGGTGCGGGACGCGCCCATTCCCTGAGCCCCTCGGACCGGCGCCGGCCCCCGGAGATCCCCGGGAGAGGGAAAGGCCGACCGGCCTGCCGTGACCACGGGATCGCCGGCACGGGCGCGGACGCACAAGGCGGGAGGATGCGGGGCGGGTGGACCGTTCTGGGCGATGAACCGCCGATGGTCACCGGGGGTGGAGCCGGTCCGCCACCGGCGTGCTTGATGCCCTCGGTCCCCTCAGCGTACTCCCCACCCCGTAAAGACGGCGTGACGGTCGGTCACCGACGCGTGCACAGCACGGGTTCAGGCGTCGAAGTCGTACTCCAGGATGTACGAGGCTGCGTCCAGCGTCATCTCGTTGATCTCGACCGGACGGCCTTCGTCCGTGAATGCCGTGCGGCAGATGAGGATGACCGGTGTCCCGGCGGACATGCTCAACTCCGCCGCCTCGTCCTTCGACGGCATACGCGAGCGGATCTCCTCACGGAAGTGCACGGGCTCGTGGCCGAGTTCGGCGAGCCTGGCGTACGTACCGCCCGCCCCGGTGTCCTCCTGAGTGATCGCCGACCCGGCGACCAGGGACGCGGGCAGATAGCTCGTCGCGAGCAGGACGGGCTTGCCGTCGAGCACGAAGCGTCGGCGCCTCACGCACACCGTCTCCTCGCCGGCGAGTTCCAGGACCCTGCCCACGCGGTCGGGGGCGGCCTCCTCGGACACGGTGATCCGGTCGACCTCGAGCGACCGGTTCTCGATGTCCGCCGACCAGATGGAGCGGCCGCCGCCCCACTGCT
Organism: Streptomyces ambofaciens ATCC 23877; assembly: GCF_001267885.1. Classification (NCBI taxonomy): domain Bacteria; kingdom Bacillati; phylum Actinomycetota; class Actinomycetes; order Kitasatosporales; family Streptomycetaceae; genus Streptomyces; species Streptomyces ambofaciens. The sequence goes on from NZ_CP012382.1 coordinate 3,707,458, forward strand.
GCGGGGCCAGGCGCTGGATGCCCCGGCGCCGGAGGGGCCGGTACTCGCGGACGAACACACCGGCTCCCTTGCGGGCTTCGGCGACGCCTTCGTCACGGAGGACACCCAGGGCCTGGCGGGCCGTCATACGGGCCACGCCGTACGTGGCCATGAGGTCGTTCTCCCCCGGAAGCCGCTCACCGGGACCGTACTCGCCCGACCGGATCGCCTCGCGCAGAGCGTCCGCGATCCTCTGGTACTTGGGCCGACGGTCGTCTTCGGTGCTGGCCATCCCGTGGACCTCCCTCTCTTCTCTAGACACCTTAGGCCACGGGTTGAGGCTTCGCTCGCTGCGTGTAGCCGCGACGTGCGGGCCCGCCTGCACGAGGTCGCTTCACGCGATTCACGGGACATCTCTAGAGAGCATGCACTAACGTACATGTCTAGAGAGGTCGCGGTGACCTCCGAGGCGAGGAGTGTCGTATGGCGCCATTCGGGACCGATCCTTCGACTGCCGTGGGGTACATGCGGTCGGCGGCGACAGTGACTACACCGACGCGCGTCGGCGCGGCCAAGACCAAGCTCCCTGACCCGGGGAGCCCTTGGGGCCTCCGCCGCTACCGCCACCCCGGGCAGTGAGAGCGAGTCCGATGGCCTACATCGTCGACCGTCACCCCTGCGAGGAATCTCCGCGTCTCGGCGCGATGTTCCTGCCGCCCGTGGCGGAATCCGTACCTCGCGCCCGGCGCTGGTTCCGGAAATTCATCACCCCCTACGACCCGGCCTGTTCCGTCGACGACTGTGTCCTGTTGATCTCGGAGCTGGTGACCAACGCCGTCGTCCATGGCCGGTCGGACGAGCCCTGGGTCGTCCGTCTGGAATGGTTCCGCGAGGGGACCTCCCTCCGGGTCGAGGTGCACAATCCCGGACTCCCGGAGCACGTGCGGCTGCGGCACCCCGACGCCGACGAGGCGCACGGACGAGGACTGCTCCTGGTCGACTCCATCGCCGACTCCTGGCATTCCGCGGCCTGCCCCCTCGGTGGAACGGTGGTCTCCTTCGAGATGGCCAACGCCTGGCCGGCCTGAGCGCCCTCGCAGAACACCTGGGCCAGTCCGGCCCCGGCCCAACTCTGTAGGTGCCCATCTCATGCCGAGCAGCCGCCGGCGCACCCGAAAAGCCGTGGCTGCCGTCTTCGAGGGCGCATACGCTCCCGTTCGCTGAGGCAGGAGGGGCGAGATGTCCGACGAGGAGTCCACCGACTACTACACGCTGCTCTGCGACGACCCGTCCCACGAGGTGATGCTGGTCAACTGCGGGCCCCGCGAGATGGATGTGATCCTGGCAGTGCGCAAGGTGACCGGGCACAGCTTGTGGCACAGCCGGGTCCTGGCGCGCCAAGCGCCCGTCACCCTCCTTGGGGGTCTGTGTGCGTACAGGGCCCAGTCCGCTGTCGCTGTGCTCCAGAGCGCCGGCGCGAGAGCGGAGTGGAGACAGGAGCCGGAGCCCGGAGAGCACACGGCCCCATCGCACTGACGGCGGGAGGCGGCCCACAGGCAGCGAAAAGCCCCCTCCTGGCGGAGAAACCGCAGGTAGGGGGCTTACTCGTGAGCGCTTACTTCTTCTTGCCCTGGTTCTTGACCGCCTCGATCGCCGCCGCGGCCGCGTCCGGGTCGAGGTAGGTGCCGCCGGGGTTGAGCGGCTTGAACTCGGCGTCCAGTTCGTAGGAGAGCGGGATGCCGGTCGGGATGTTCAGGCCCGCGATGTCGGCGTCCGAGACGCCGTCGAGGTGCTTGACCAGGGCGCGCAGCGAGTTGCCGTGGGCCGCGACCAGGACCGTGCGGCCGGTGAGGAGGTCGGGGACGATCGCGTCGAACCAGTACGGGAGCATCCGGACGACGACGTCCTTGAGGCACTCCGTCTGCGGGCGCAGCTCCGGCGGGAGGGTCGCGTAGCGCGCGTCGGAGAACTGGGAGTACTCGGCGTCGCGGTCCAGCGCGGGCGGCGGGGTGTCGTAGGAGCGGCGCCACAGCATGAACTGCTCCTCGCCGAACTCGGCGAGGGTCTGGGCCTTGTCCTTGCCCTGGAGGGCTCCGTAGTGGCGCTCGTTGAGGCGCCAGTGGCGGTGGACGGGGATCCAGTGGCGGTCGGCGGCCTCCAGCGCGAGCTGGGCGGTGCGGATGGCGCGCTTCTGCACGGACGTGTGGACCACGTCGGGCAGCAGGCCGGCGTCCTTGAGCAGCTCGCCGCCGCGCGTCGCCTCCTTCTCGCCCTTCGGGGTGAGGTTGACGTCCACCCAGCCGGTGAACAGGTTCTTCTCGTTCCACTCGCTCTCGCCGTGGCGGAGGAGGATCAGCTTGTACGGTGCGTCGGCCATGGGTCCGAGCGTAATCGAACCCCCTCACCGTCCGCGCGGGGCGCCCGATGGACGGACGGTTGACGGGAAGTGCTAATCGACTGGCCGGGCCGGGCCGACCGTTCGTAGGTTGTGCGTCGTAGGGGGTTCGTAAGACGCGTGTGTCGCGTCCGCCGCTTACAGCTGCCGGTCGCGCCAACCTGACGGGGGTCCCATGCCAGTCGCCGGACTGAGACGTGCCGCACGGGAGACCGTCTCCGGGCTCCCCCGCGAGTTCTGGTGGCTGTGGACCAGCACCCTGGTCAACCGGCTCGGTGCCTTCGTCGCCACCTTCATGGCGCTGTACCTGACCATCGACCGCGGGTACTCGGCCTCGTACGCCGGGATGGTCGCCGCGTTGCACGGGCTCGGCGGGGTCGTGTCCTCGCTGGGGGCCGGGGTGATGACCGACCGGTTCGGGCGGCGGCCGACCCTGCTCGTCGCCCAGGTCTCCACCGCGCTGTCCGTCGCCCTGCTCGGCTTCGTGCGCGACCCGGTCGCCATCGCGGCCGTCGCCTTCCTGGTCGGCATGGCCAGCAACGCCTCCCGGCCCGCCGTCCAGGCGATGATGGCGGACATCGTGCGCCCCGAGGACCGTATCCGGGCCTTCTCGCTCAACTACTGGGCCATCAACCTCGGCTTCGCGGTCTCCTCCATGGCGGCCGGGTTCATCGCCGAGGCCAGCTACCTCGCCGGGTTCCTGATCGAAGCGGGCATGACCATGGCCTGCGCCGTCCTCGTCTTCGTCAAGCTGCCCGAGTCCCGGCCGGAGCCGGCGTCCGGCAAGGGCGGGGCCACCGACGCCTCCGCGGCGGGCGCGCCGGCCGTCTCCCTCGGGACGGTCCTGCGCGACGGGCGCTACATGAGCGTCGTCGGGCTGTCCTTCCTCATCGCCCTGATCTTCCAGCAGGCCTACGTGGGGCTGCCGGTGGCCATGGGCGAGGCCGGGTTCACGCCCGCGGACTTCGGCCTCGCCATCGCGGTCAACGGCGTCCTGATCGTCGTCCTGCAGATTCCCGTCACCCGGTTCATCCAGCACCGGGACCCGCGGCTGCTGCTCGTCGCCTCGTCCCTGCTCGCCGGGTACGGCTTCGGGCTCACCGCCTTCGCCGGGTCGGTCGGCGTGTTCGCGCTCACCGTGTGCGTGTGGACGCTGGCCGAGATCGTCAACGCCCCGACCCAGACCGGCCTCGTCGTCCGCCTCTCCCCCGTGCACGGGCGCGGGCGCTACCAGGGCATGTACACCATGTCCTGGGCGGTCGCCGCCCTCGTCGCCCCGCTGATGTCCGGCTTCGTCATCGACCACTGGGGCGCCGAGTGGCTCTGGGGCGTCTGCGCGGTCGTCGGCACGGTGGCGGCGGCGGGGTACTGGGCGCTCATGCGGGGGCTGCCGCGCGAGGACGACGAGGCGACGGCCCGCCCCGGACCCGGCTCCTCCGAGCCCGACTTCTCCGAGCCCGGCCCCTCCGACGCCGCCGCGCCGACGAGGACCGAGGTCGGCACCGCCTGACGAGCGCCGGAGCGCCGGCACCCCTGCCCGCCCCGTCCCGACGGGTGCACCCTCTCCCACCCGAGGGGCGCGCCCCTCCCTCCCCACGGGTGCACCCTCTCCCCGCCCCCACGGGTGCACCCCTCCGCCCCCACGGGTGCACCCCTCCGCCCTCACGGGTGCATCCGCGCCCCCTTCAGCACCTTGTCCACCGCGTTCTTCGGGCCGTGGACCGCGAGGCCCACCAGGTCCAGCTCCGCCGTGGCGACCGCCCGCACCGCCGCGCGGTTGTCGCGGTCGTTGCCCGTGGTGAAGAGGTCGGAGGTGAACAGCGCGCGGGGCAGGGCGCGGGACAACGCACGCGTGTGGGCGTTCGTCAGCGTCTCCTTGGTGCCCTCGAAGACCAGCACCGGCTGCCGGAACATGGGCAGGTAGCCCACCGCGTCGGCGTCCTCGTACGGCTCCCCGATCACCTCGGGGAACTGCGTGCTCAGGCCGCTGACCAGGAAGGCGGTGACGTTGAGGCGCTGCCAGGTCTCCAGGTCCTCGCGCAGCAGGACAGCGATCTTGGTGTCGAAGCGGATGGGTTCGTCAGCGTCGTGCGTGCTCATGGAGTGAGACTGCCGCTCGGCGCGCGGTCGGGTCTTGTACGTTTTTTGCATGGCCGACCGGCGGAACGACCAGCGGAACGTCTCCGCCTGGCGACCCCGCGTCCCGGGCGTCGTCGAGGTCTTCCACGCCCACTACACCGAGTACGCCTACCCGATGCACGTCCACGACGCGTGGACGCTGCTCATCGTCGACGCCGGGGCCGTACGGTACGACCTGGACCGGCACGAGCACGGCACCCCGCACGACACGGTGTCGCTGCTGCCGCCGCACGTGCCGCACAACGGCTCCCCCGCCACCCCGGACGGCTTCCGCAAACGGGTCCTGTACCTGGACGCCACCCGGCTGGGCGACGACCTGATCGGGCCGGCCGTCGACGCTCCCGACCTGCGTGACCCGGTGCTGCGGCGGCGGGTCGGGCTGCTGCACGCCGCGCTCTCCCGGCCCGGTGACGAGCTGGAGGCGGCCAGCAGGCTGACCCTGATCGGCGAGCGGCTGCACGAGCACCTGCGGCCCGGGGACGGCCCGAGCGGTGTGCGCCGGGACCCCGTTCTCGCGCGGCGGCTGCGGGAGCTGCTCGACGAGCGGGTCGTGCCGGGGATCGGGCTGGAGGAGGCGGCCTCGCTCCTGCCCGCGCATCCGGCCCACCTCGTACGGGCGTTCAGCGGCGCCTACGGCATCGCGCCGCACCAGTACCTCATGTCCCGCCGCGTCGACCGGGCCCGGCGGCTGCTGCTGGCGGGGCGGACCCCGGCGGACGTGGCGGCGGCCACCGGCTTCTACGACCAGGCGCACCTGACCCGGCACTTCAAGCGGCTGGTGGGGGTCACGCCGGGGCGGTACCGCACCAGCGGACGTTGAGCCGGGGGCCGGGTCAGTCGCCGGAGCGCTCGATCAGGTACTGGAACGCCTCCAGGTTGCGCGTCGACTCCCCGCGCGAGGTCCGCCACGCGTGCTCCTTGCGGATGGCGGACGCGAAGCCCAGCTCCAGCAGGGTGTTGAAGGAGCCGTCGGCGGCCTCCAGGACCTGGCCGAGGAGGCGGTCGACCTCGTCGGCGGTGACGGCGGCCAGGGGCAGTTTCGCGGTGACGTAGATGTCGCCGAGGCGGTCGACCGCGTAACTCACGCCGTACAGCTTGAGGTTGCGCTCCAGCAGCCAGCGGTGGACGGCCGGTTCGTTCTCGTCGGGGTGGCGGATGACGAACGCGTTCAGGGAGAGCGAGTGCCGGCCCACGATCAGGGAGACCGTCGTCGACAGTTTGCGGGTGCCGGGGAGCTTGGCGACGTAGGTGCCGGGCTCGGGGCTCTCCCACTCCAGCTCGGCGTCCTTCAGGGCGCCTTCCAGGACCTGTGCCGCCTTCTGTGCGTCAGCCATGGTGGGAGCGTACGCGACGGCGGTGGGACTGGATCGCGGCCGTGTAGGCGTCGGCGGTCGCGGCGGCGGAGCTGTCCCAGCCGAAGGACCGGGCGTGCCGGGCGGCGGCCTCGCCCATCCGGGACGTCAGCTCCGGGTTGTCGGCGAAGTCGCGCAGCACGCGCGCGTACGCGGCGGGGTCGTGGCCCTCGACGAGCCGGCCGGTGTGTCCGTCGCGCACGGCCACCGGGAGACCGCCGACGGCCGCGGCGAGCACCGGCGTGCCGGCGGCCTGCGCCTCTATGGCGACCAGTCCGAAGGACTCGCTGTAGGACGGCATCACCAGCACGGAGGCGGCCCGGAACCAGTCGGCGAGCTGCTCCTGGCCGACGGGCGGGCGGAACCGTACGACGTCGGCGATGCCGAGCCGCGCGGCGAGCTTCTGCAGGCCCTCCGGCTTGGCGAGGCCGCTGCCGCTGGGGCCGCCGACGACCGGGACGACGATGCGGGAGCGCAGCTCGGGGCGTTCGTCGAGGAGCACGGCCACGGCGCGCAGCAGCACGTCCGGCGCCTTCAGGGGCTGTATGCGGCCGGCGAAGAGCGGGATCAGCGCGTCCTGGGGCAGTCCGAGGCGGGCGCGGGCGGCGGCGCGCGCGGACGCCACGTCCCCGGTGCCGGGGTCGGAGCCCTTGGGGAAGGGGCGGAACCGGTCCAGGTTCACGCCGGGGTGGACGACGGCGACCTTCGCCGGGTCGGCGGCGTAGTGGCGGACGAGTTCGTCGGCCTCCTCGGCCGTGTTGGCGATCAGGCGGTCGGAGGCGGCGACGATCTGCGTCTCGCCGATGACCCGCGCGGCCGGTTCGGGGGTGTCTCCCTCGGCCAGGCTGGCGTTCTTGACCTTGGCCATGGTGTGCATGGCGTGCACCAGCGGGGCGCCCCAGCGCTGGGCGGCGAGCCAGCCGACGTGGCCGGAGAGCCAGTAGTGGGAGTGGACCAGGTCGTAGTACCCGGGGCGGTGACCGGCCCAGGCCTGCATCACTCCGTGGGTGAAGGCGCACAGCTGGGCCGGCAGCTCCTCCTTGGCGAGGCCCTCGTAGGGGCCCGCGTCGACGTGCCGGACCAGGACGCCGGGCGCCAGCTCGACGGTGGGCGGCAGGGCGGCGGTCGTCGCGCGCGTGAAGATCTCGACCTCGATGTTGATCGCGGCGAGGCGCTGCGCGAGTTCGACGATGTAGACGTTCATGCCGCCGGCGTCGCCGGTGCCGGGCTGGTGGAGCGGCGAGGTGTGCACGGAGAGCATGGCGACGCGGCGGGGCCTGCGCAGCAGCCGGAGCCGCGGGGAAGCCGCCGGTGAGCGACGCCCGAGCCTGCTGACGTACTGGCTCACGAGCCGATCCTCCTCGCTGCGGGCATGCCGGTCGGAGGACACGCGCCGCCCTCCAAGAGGTGGGAACACCGGATGACGGTGCTCCATTTCCGGTTTCCCGACCTTTGCCGAATCATTACCGCTGATCGATCAACCGTTCGAGGGGGCGTTGCGTCAGAAGCGTCGGACGGGAGAGCCGCGCCCGGGCGACGGAACCGACCGCACACCCCCGCGGGGACCGGCCGCACACCCCCGCGAGGTCCGGCCGCACATCTCCCGCGAGGACCGGCCGCATACCCTCGTACGCATGCCGCCCCGCCCGACCGACCACCCCCGCTCCCGGCCCCGACCGTCGGGCAAGGGGCCCCAGGTCGTCGGCACGGTGACGCGCGGGACGACCAACCCGAACCGGCTGCGCCGCATGGACCGCTGGATCGCGGCCGCGCACGGTGCGGAACTGCGCCGCGCCGCCGACCCCGTCGCCGTCGACCTCGGTTACGGCGCCGCCCCCTGGACCGCCGTCGAGCTGCTGCACCGCCTGCGCACGGTCGCGCCGCACGTGCGCGTGGTGGGCGTGGAGATCGACCCGGCGCGGGTGGCGGCGGCCGAGCCGTACGCGCGCGCGGGGCTCGTCTTCCGGCACGGCGGCTTCGAGGTCCCCCTCTCCCGCCGGCCCCTCCTCATCCGCGCGGCGAACGTGCTGCGCCAGTACGACGAGGGCGAGGTCGCCGCCGTCTGGCAGCGGCTGTGCGCGCGCCTCGCGCCGGCGTCGGAGCACTCGCTCGGCGGGCTCCTGGTCGAGGGCACCTGTGACGAGATCGGGCGCCGGCACGTGTGGGTGGCGCTCGGGCCCGAAGGGCCGCGCACGGTCACCTTCGCGACCCGGCTGGGCTCCCTCGACCGCCCCTCCGACCTGGCGGAACGACTGCCGAAGGCGCTCATCCACCGCAACGTCCCCGGGGAACCCGTGCACGCCTTCCTGCGCGACTTCGACCGGGCCTGGGCCGCCGCCGCACCCTACGCCTCCTACGGCGCCCGCCAGCGCTGGATGCGGGCCGTGCGGGACCTGACGGCCGACTGGCCGGTGACGGACGGGCCGGTGCGGTGGCGCCAGGGCGAAGTGACGGTGCGGTGGGAGGCGTTGGCGCCGCGCGCCTGAACCGACGGTCGGGAACGATCTCCGTGCGGCGTTCGTCACACAGCGGGGGAATCGTCGTACGGCGAGACAGAAGGGGGGAAGGAGAAGGAAAGCACGACCTCTGTCGCTTTCCTCGGCGGCATGGCACGATCCCCCAGGCGACCTATGTTACTGACGGTTAATCAGTTTGGGGGCGAGGTATGCGTACGGGGAAGCATGGCTTGATGGCCGCTGCCGTGACCGTGGTCTGCGCGGTCACCGTGCTCGCGGCACCGGGCACGGCGTTCGCGGATCCCGGCCCCACCCCGTCGCCCGGCACCCCCAGCGCCTCCCCCGCCCCGGCGGCCACGCCCGACAAGGACCTGGAAGCCGTACGCAAAAAGCTCGACAAGCTCTACCGCGCGGCGGCCTCGGCCACGGACGAGTACAACGCCGCCGAGGAGAAGGCGGACCGGCAGTCCGCCGAGATCGTCGAACTGGCCAAGAAGATCGTCAAGGGCCAGGAGAAGCTGGACGGACTGAAGGACCGCGCGGGTGCGGCGGCCCGCTCCCAGTACCGCACCGGCGGCCTCCCCGACGAGGCCAAGCTGCTGCTGAGCGACGACCCCGAGGACTTCCTCGACGGCACCGGCCGGGTGATGCAGGGCCAGCGCGCGACCAAGGGCCTGCTCGGCGAGATGGCGCGCACCCAGCAGGACCTGAAGGCCTACGCCGCGGACGCCTCCGCCCAGTTCGAGAAGCTGGAGGCGAACCGCAAGGCCAAGGCCACCGCCCAGAAGAAGATCGAGAAGCAGATCGCGGCGGCCGAGAAGCTGGAGGCCGACCTGGCGCAGGAGGAGAAGGAGCGCCTGGCCAGGCTGGAGCGGGAAGCCCAGGCCAGGGCCCAGACCGCCTGGCTCGACTCCGGCATCCTCGAGGATCTCGACGCCGAGGCGACCGAGCGGGGCAGGAAGGCCGTCGAGTACGCCACCGCCCAGGTCGGCAAGCCGTACCAGTGGGGCGCCGAGGGCCCGAAGGCCTTCGACTGCTCCGGCCTGACCTCGCAGGCCTGGGTGGCGGCCGGAAAGTCGATCCCGCGCACCTCGCAGGAGCAGTGGAAGCAGCTGAAGCGCGTCGACGTCGCGGACATGCGGCCCGGCGACCTGATCATCTACTTCGACGACGCCAGCCACGTGGGCATGTACGTCGGCGACGGCTCCGTCGTGCACGCTCCGCGTCCGGGGCGCTCGGTCACGATCGCGGGCGCGGGCTCGATGCCCATCCTCGGCGTGGTGCGTCCGGACACGGGCACGGCCCCCTCGGAGTGACCCGGCCCACACGCCTCGCACCAAAGGCGTGAGCAGGGCCACGTGACCCAGTCCACGCGCCGGCGCCCGCCCCGCGTGACGTTCGTCATCCCCGGCCCCCGGTCGACGTGTCCAACTGCGGTACAGAACGCGGCATATGACAGTGGCCGATGGCGTGCCGGCGTGTCCTGGACCATTCCGCAGCGGCACCGTCACCCGCTATGGTCCCCGTCGGTGGGTCGAGGTCCTTCGCCCCGCCATGCCCTCGGGGGGAGGGAAGGAAACCAAGACGATGCCCGTACCCGTACCGCGGCAGAGGGCGATCCCGGCCGTGGAGTGTGGTCAGGCGCCCGCCGCGTCCCCGGACAGCGGCCCTTCCACGGAACAGGCCCCGACCGGGACGGCCCCGGTCGAAAGCCCCACCAGCCGGCGAGAGAACCCGACGGAGAAGCGCGAGAAGACGACGGAACGGACCAGGGACGAGCGCGAGAGCGCCGTCCCCACCAACCTGACGGTGCTGCTGATCGAGGACGATCCGGGCGGCTCGCCGATCGTGCCCGACCTGCTCGACCCGGCCGGCAAGCCGATCCGCGTCCGCACGGCCCGCAACCTCACCGAGGCCGGGCGGCTGCTGACCGACGACGTCCACTGCATCCTGCTGGACCTCGCGCTCTCGCCCGCCCCGGCCCGCACGAGCGCCGAGGGCGGCGACGGTGCCGGTGACGGAGCGGACGAGCTGGCGGTGCTCCGGCACGTGCTGGAGCTCGCGCCCCGGCACGCCGTGCTCGCGCTCACCTCGTCCAGCGACGCCGAGCGCGGTGCGGAGGCCGTGGCGGTCGGCGCCCAGGACTACCTGTTCCGCGACGAGCTCGACGGCCGGCTGCTGAGCCGGGCGATCCGCTACGCCGTCGAACGCAAGCGGTCCGACTCGGCGGAGCGGCGCCTGGCCGAGGGCCGGCTCCGCGCCCAGGAGAACCGCCGTCTGGAACGCGGCCTGCTGCCCACCCCGCTGCTGGCCGGCTCCTCGCTGCGCTTCGCCGCCCGCTACCGCCCGGGCCGCTCCCGGGCCCTGCTCGGCGGCGACTTCTACGACGTCGTCCGCACCCCGGACGGCACCGTGCACGCCATGATCGGCGACGTCTGCGGGCACGGCCCGGACGAGGCGGCCCTCGGCGTGGAGCTGCGGATCGCCTGGCGTGCGCTGACCCTCGCGGGGCTCTGCGGCGACCAGCTGCTGGGGACGCTCCAGCAGGTGCTGGAGCACGAGCGCGCGCACGACGAGATCTTCGCGACCGTGTGCACCGTGGACATCACCCCGGACGGCCGTCGCGCCGGTCTGTGCCTGGCCGGGCATCCGGCACCGCTGATCGCCGGCCCGGGCACGCCCGCACGGCTCCTGCCCTACGACAACAACGGCCCGGCGCTGGGGCTGCTGCCGGGCGCCCGCTGGCCGCGGATGCAGGTGGAGCTGGGCGCCGAGTGGAGCCTGATGCTCTACACCGACGGCCTCATCGAGGGCCACGTCGGCCAGGGCCGGGAGCGGCTCGGCCAGGACGGCATGGTGGAGATGGTCCGCCGCCAGTTCGCCGAGGGTCTCCAGGGCGAGCAGTTGCTGCGGGCGACCGTCAACGAGGTCCGCGAACTCAACGGCGGCGAACTGGCGGACGACGTGGCCGTGGTCCTGCTGGACCGGTCGGCCTGAGCCACCCGGCCCCACCGAGGGCTCAGCGCCACCCGATGTGCGGGCCGGCCTCGGCGCCGGTCTCAGCATCCCCCGGTGCGCGGGCCGGCCTCGGTATCAGCGTCCGCCGTTGTACGGGCCGTAGGGGCCGTCGCTGCTGGAGCCGCGGCGGGTGCTGCGTCCGCCGCCCGGCAGGCCGCGCAGCGCGGGCCGCACGTCGACCATGTACACGATCGTCGCGATGAGACCGATGATCGGCAGGAACGACAGGATGTTGAAGATCAGGTTCACCACGAAGGCGAGCCCGAGGATGATCAGCCAGAACGGCTTGGTCTTCTTGTCGGCCGCGCGGTAGGCGTCCTCACGGCGCGTGGCGGCGTCGATCAAAGCGAAGCCGCTGAAGAGGATCAGGGCCATGCTCAGCAGCCACATGAAGTCTGCGAACCCCTGCATCAGCACAACGTCCACCACCAGAGTCGGGTCGTTCTTACGCGGTCACCGTACCCGGAGAACGGGCCGGACACCCCAAGGGTGCCCGGCCCGTTCCCCGCTCGACTCGCCCTTCGCCCCTACTTCGCGGGCGGGGCCGTCTTCTTGGCGGTGGTGCTCTTCTTGGCCGGAGCCTTGCGCGGGGCGGGCGTCTTCTGCGCCGCGGCGGACTTGTCGTCGCTGACCTCGACCGGCTGGGGCTTGGAGGGCTCGACCGCGATGGCGAGCTCCTCCACCTCCCCGGCGACGTCCTCGATGCCGTCGGCGGCCTGGCCGCGCCAGGTGCGCACCGCCTGCTCACCGCGCTCGGCGACCTTCTCGTAGGTCTCCCGGGCCTTGACGGCGTACTCGGCGGCCACGCCGACCGAGCGCAGCGCGAGGTCCTGGGCGGTCTCGCCGAGCTTCTTGATGTCGGTGTCGAGGGAGCCGAAGAGCTCGTTGGCCTTGGCCTGGAGGCTGCCCTGCGTCTCCTTGACGCGGGCCGTCGCCTTCTCCTGGACGGCCTTCGGGTCGGTGTTGCGCACGGCCTCGATACGCGCCGGGGCCTCGGCGCGCAGCTGCTCCACCAGCACCGGCACCTTCTTGGCCTGCTGGAAGGCCAGGTCGGCGGTGCCCGCGGCGAAGTAGAGCGGGGTGGGGTCGCTGAGGGTCTTGCGCAGGTCGTCGGTGATGGCCATGGTGATGGTCCTCCGGAAGGTACGTGTCGCTGAGGGTTGTGTGGTGGTCCCGCGCCCGGCCGGCTGCTCGCTCCCGCTATCCGGCCGTCTGCTGCGGGCCGGCGTCACCGCCGCCGGTCGTACGGGGGTCGAGACCGGGTATGGAGGCCGCGACCCCGGCGGTGCCGCCCGCCGTCGCGTCCTCGTACCGCGCCGCGTCGTCCGCGCCGCCCGCGTCGTCCGCGTCGGTCCCGAAGCCGTTCTCCTTGCGGAACGACTCGTAGATCTGGAGCAGCACCTGCTTCTGCCGCTCGTTGAGCGAGGGGTCGGCGAGGAGGACCGCACGCGTCTCCACATCGTCCCGGTCCCGCTCCGCGTCGAGGATCCCGGCGCGCACGTACAGCGTCTCGGCGGAGATCCGCAGGGCCTTGGCGACCTGCTGGAGCACCTCCGCGCTCGGCTTGCGCAGCCCGCGCTCGATCTGGCTCAGGTACGGATTGGACACGCCGGCGGCGTCGGCGAGCTGGCGCAGCGACAGCTGCGCGTTGCGCCGCTGCTCGCGCAGGTACTCACCGAGATTGCCGACGTTGAGCGATGCCATGCCTCCACCATGCAACACGTCGCTAACTATTGCAAGCAGGTGCTTGCAATAGTGCGCTACGCGTCGCCGCGTGTCCCCGTACCCACTTTTTTGTGGGTACTTGGCAGGGCGTCGCCGCCGTCCGAAGCTGAGGGGGCGGGTGGACGTCAGGAGGCCGTGCGGACGGCGGCCTCCGGTCCTGCCAGCCGGTCCAGACGGCGATGGCCCCAGTCGGAGAGGGGGGAGAGGGCCTCGGCGAGCTCGCGGCCGAACGCGGTCAGCGCGTACTCGGTCTTCAGCGGCAGCACGTCGTACACCCGCCGGTCCACCAGACCGTCCGCCTCCATCTCGCGCAGGGCCTGGGTCAGCACCTTCTCGGTGAGACCGGGCGCCTTGCGGCGCAGTTCGGCCGGACGGTGCGGGCCGGACTCCAGCAGCCACAGCAGCGTGGTCTTCCACTTGCCCTCGATCACGGCGATCGCGGCGGTCACTCCGCAGACGTTCGGATCGTGGCGCCGGTGTGCCATGGGGTGCCCCCTTCATCAGCAATTGTTCACTACGTTACGGGAGTTGAAGCATGTCCGCACAGACCGACCAGCCCGCCGCCGTCACCGTCCTCGGGCTCGGCCCGATGGGCCGGGCGCTGGCCGCCGCGTTCCTGGACGCCGGGCTGCGCACCACCGTCTGGAACCGCACGCCCGGCCGGGACGCCGAGCTGGTCGCCCGGGGCGCGGTCCCGGCCTCCTCGGCCGCGGAGGCCGTCGCGGCCGCCCCGCTGACCGTCGTCTGCGTCGTGAACTACGACGCCGCGGACGCCGTACTGCGACAGGACGCCGTGACCGCCGCCCTCAAGGGCCGTACGGTCGTGAACCTCAGCGCTGACATCCCCGATCGCGCCCGGGACGCGGCCGAGTGGGCCGCCCGGCACGGCGTCCGCTACCTGGACGGCGCGATCATGACGCCCACGCCGTCCATCGGCACGGACGACGCCGTGTTCCTGTACAGCGGCTCCGAGGAGCTCTACGGGGAGCACCGCCCCGTACTGGCGGCGCTCGGCGGCAGCCACACCCACCTCGGCGAGGACGCCGGACGGGCCGCCGCCTACGACGTCGCGCTGCTCGACATCTTCTGGACCGCGATGGCGGGCTACTCGCACGCCCTCGCCGTGGCCCGGGCGGAGGGCGTCACCGGGGCCGAGCTCGCGCCGTTCGCCCAGGGCATCGCCGCGATCCTGCCGCCGCTGTTCACCGAGTTCGCCGCCGACACCGACGCCGGCACGTACTCGGGCGAGCTGAACCCGATCACCTCGGCCGCCTCGACCATGGCGCACGTCGTCCACGCCTCCGAGGCGCACGGCATCGACGCGAGCCTGATGCGGGTGATCGAGGGCCAGGCCCGCCGGGTCATCGCGCGCGGGCACGGCGGCGACGGCTACACCCGCGTCGCCGAGGTGATCACCGGGCGCTGACGGGCGTGGCGCGGGGACGGCGGGCCGCCTCCTTCGCCGGCGAGTACCAGGACTCCACCCGGTACTCGCCGGCGAGGTCCCGGAGGTGCGTCGGCTCGGGCGCCTCCGCCGCCGCGGGGAGGCTAGTGCCTCGCGGGCCCCGCCTCCACGGCCGGGGCCCCGGCGGTCCCGCGGTGCCGGCGGATCAGCGCCGCCATGATCCGCCGCCGGCTCGGCACGTGCTCCAGGCCGAGCGGCCCGGCGGCGGCGGCCAGGGCGTCCTGCAGCCTCCCCGCCACCCGCGGGAGGGCGGACCAGCGCAGGCCGGTCTCGTCGCCCAGGGACATCGCGGCGCGCACGGTGTCCGTGTAGACGGACTGCGCCCTCTTGAAATCCGTGATCAGCCGCAGGTCGCGCTCCCATCCACGGGAACTTCCGGGGCGGATTCCCTCCACCGCCGCGCACCATTCCCGGATCAGGCGCGCCTCCTGATCGGCTGGATACCGCATCAGGTACAGGTGGGTGGCCAGGTCGTAGAGCGGGTCGCCGACCATCGCCAGTTCCCAGTCGATCGTCCAGAGACCGCCCTCGGGGTCGAGGACGAAGTTCTCCCGGTGCAGGTCCGCGTGGAGCAGGCAGAAGGGCCGTTCCGTCAGCCCGGCCACGTTCTTCGACAGCCGGACCAGGGATTCGTCCCGTAGGCCCAGTTCCGCGAAGAGCGTGCCGAACTCCGGCCGGTTGGCCGCGTAGACCTGCTCCTCGACGAAAGCGACGAGGCGTCCCAGGAAACCGTCGGTGTCCCCGTCCTCCGGCGCGTCCTGGGGCGAACAGCGCCGCTCCACGCGCAGCGTCCGGGCCGTGATGGGCACCATCTGCCGGAACAGGCCGACGATCTGCGCGAACACCGGGTCGGGCACCCGCCGGCCCCACCACCGGTGCGCGCCGAGGGTCCGGCCCTCGATGAACGTCTGGAGTCCCATGCCCTCGACGTCGACGATGTCGGGCACCCGGTCGATCCGGCCCTTCAGCCCCCGGAGCAGCTCCTCCTCCGACCGGAAGCACCTGCGGTCGAACCAGAGACTCGTGGAGCGCGGCTCCCGCAGCTTCACGGGTCCCGCCCCACCCGGCGGCGAGAGCACGTACGTCTCGTGGTGGTAACCCCGGAGCGGGCCCCTGACCAGGGACGTACCACCACTCATCGCTTCGGCTCGCTGCCTGACGGGCGAGGCCAACTGGGGTGTCATCCTGTGCGTTCTGCCCGTCCCGGTGGTGCCAGTGGGGTAAGACGGACGGCACGTTACTCCACCGTCCTCGAACGCACGTGGAGAACCCGGCCGTCGGACGGCTCCCGTCCCCGCCCCGGGGGAACGGGCGCACGCCCGAGCGGTGACAGACCCCCGGCGAGATTCCCTGTCAGGCTCTCTTCGGGCTCCACAGCATCCGCAGCAGCGGTTCGAAGGAGGCGACGAGGGTGTCGGCGCCGGCGTCCCTGAGGAGCTTCGCCTTGCGTTCGTCGCGGGCGTAGCCGAGGAAGGGGACGCCGGCCCGCCGGGCGGCCTCGCAGTCGGAGGGGGTGTCCCCGATGAACAACGATCCGGACGGGTCGGCGCCCAGCGCGCTGAGGGCGCGGACGAGAGTGTGCGGGTCCGGTTTGAGCAGCCCGAGTTCCCGTGTGCGGCCGTAGACGTGCGGGGCGAAGCACGGCAGGAGGCCCCGGCCGGTGAGGTAGGCGCGCACGATGCGCGGGGAGTTGTTGGTGGCGACGGCCAGGCGCACGCCCACGGCCGTCCAGGTCCGGATCAGCGGGTCGGCGTACGCGGTCGGCATGGCGGAGGCGGTGGCCCGCAGCTCCTCGTGGGTGAGGCGTTCCTCCAGTTCCTCGACCAGGTCGCTGCGGGGGTGCCGGCGGTCGACCGCGCGCAGCACCGCGTGCGGGTCGGGCGACTCCCGCTCGGCCTCGGTCAGCAGTTCCCGCAGCCCGCGCCGTTCGAGCCACTCGACGAGGTCGCCCGCCACCCGCTCCGCCCGGTGCCCGGCGAACAGGCGGCAGATCGGCCCGTCGAAGTCCCAGAGCACGAAGCGGGCACCGCTCACCAGCCGCTCGAGGTTCGCCGTGTCCGGCACCGGTCCGGTCCGCGTCGCATCAGAAGTCACTAGGAGAGTGTCATGTCCGAGGTGATGGTTTCCCAGAGGGCGTCGAACCACTTCTGCGATTCCTCCACGAACACCGCGTCCCGGTGCCCCGCCCGCTTCAGGAAGGAGAACAGCAGCGACTGGGAGCCCAGGGCGTCGTACATCTCCAGCGTCCGGCTCTCGTACTCCTCCTCGCGCCGGGTGAGCATGTAGTAGCCGAACAGGGCCTCCTCGCCGTTGAGCAGGTAGAGCTTGGTCGGCGGGGTGAACGGCAGCGCGCGGAAGGCGATGTGCACGTCGATGCGGTGGGTGGACCGTACGGCGTGCAGGTTGTGCTGGAGGACCCGGGCCTGGGCGTTGCGCATCTGGAGCCAGCGCTGGTGGACCGGGTCGTCCTCCTCGTCCTCGACCAGGACGGGGAAGGCCAGCGCGATGTCCCGCGACGGCATCAGGACGCGGAAGTCGATGGACTCCGGGTGGATGCGGCCCTCGTGGATCAGGCGGAGCGGCTCGCTCAGGGCCAGCATCAGGGTCTCCGAGGTGTGGCACACCACGTCGACCCGTACGCGCGGTACGGAGAACGCCTCCGACAGCCGGGGCCCGAGGGACACCATGGTGGGCTGCGGCTCGCCCCGGGGTGTGGCGGGCTCCGCGATGCGGGGCGGGCTGCCCTTGCTGACGTTGGTGAGCAGGCCGTCCTCCTGGAGCGCCCGCAGGGCCTGGCGGACGGTGCCGCGCTCCACGCCGAACTCGTCGGCCAGCTCGGCCTGGGTGGGCAGGCGGTCGCCGGCCCTGAGGTCTCCCCCGCGGATCCGCTCCCGCAGGACGTCGGCGATCTCCTGGGACGAGAGCCTTCTGCTGCCGTTCACCGAGACGTTCTCCTGAGTCACGACCAAACGCTACAACTCCGACCTGCCTACAGGGAGTTGTTTGAAACTTGTTTATAACTAGCAGCCAAGTGGGGACAACATAGTCAGAGTTGGTTGCCAACTTGGTCTAGTTGGCGGAAGTTTTCCATCCTGAACTTCCGAAGGGGGAAAGACCATGCCCGTCCTCGCCCTTGTCTCCGCGATCCTCGTCGTCACCTTCGAGCAGATCGTCCAGTGGAAGTACGGCGCCACCGGCATCATCGGCCTGCTCCTGCTCACCGTGGGCATCAAGGCCAAGAGCCCCACCGTCAGCTCCGCCGGAGCGGTGGTGCTGGCCCTCCTGGTCGCGGGGCCGGCCCTGTGACCGGGAGGTGATCACGCCGTGAGCAGCAGCTCCGAACTGATCGTCTCCCACAGCGCGTCGAACCACAGCCGCGACTGCTTCACGAACACCCCGTCGCGCAGACCACCGGTCCGCTCGAAGGCGAACAGCGTCGAACGGATGCCCTCCGCGTCGTACATCTCCATCGGCTCGTGATCGATCTCCCGCTCGCGCCGGCCGACGGTGTAGTACGCGAGGAGGGCTTCCGTGCCGTTGAGGACGTACAGCTTCACGGGCGGGGTGAAGGGCAGCGCCCGGAAGGTGACGCGCACGTCGATGCCGTGGGTGGCCCGCAGGCTCAGCAGGTTGTGCCGGAGCACCTGGCCCTGGGCGTTGCGCATGGCCAGCCACCGCTCGTGCACCGGGTCCCCGTCCCCGTGCCCCGTCACCGCCACCGGGAACGCCAGCTCGACGTGGCGGCCGGGCAGGAGCACGCGAACGTCGATCTTGGCCGGTTTCAGTCGCCCCGCGTGGACCAGGCGCAAGGCCTCGCCGATGGCGAGGGTGAGGGAGACCGAGGTCAGGCACAGGGCGTCGATCTCGACGTGCGGGGCGGCGAAGGCCTCGGCGATCCGGGGCGCGAGGACGGCCGTGGTGGGCATGGGCGGCGCCCCGGGCCCGGTCAGGGTGCCGTGCGGATCGGGCGCGACGGTCGCGGGGCTCCCCTTGGACACATTGGTGAGCAGACGTTCCGACTGAAGGACGCGCAGGGCCTGGCGGACGGTGCCGCGCTCCACGTCGAACTCGTCGGCCAGCTGGGCCTGGGTGGGCATGCGCCGACCCGGCTGCAGCTCACCGGACCTGATCCGGGCGCGCAGCTCGTCGGCCACCTCGCGAGGGGACCGCTGTGGCCGCTGCGGTCTCTTCCGTCCGTTGACGGGGGCATGTTCCGGCTCCACGACCAAACACTACAACTTCCCGCCATCTTTGGGCAGTTCAAGGAAAGGTGGTTATGAGTCGCTTCCAAGCGGAGATAAGTACAGTGAAGTTGGCAGCCAACTTGAGCAACGTGGTCGAACCTTCCAAGGGTTGGCCACCACGGTGAACAGGGGGTCCACCATGCCGCTCATCGCCCTCGTCGTCGCCGCTCTGGCCATCGGGTTCGAGCAGCTCGTGCAGTGGAAGTACGGGCCGATGGGGATCATCGCGTTCGTCGCGCTGTCCATCGGCATCAAGGCGAAGAACACCATGATCGGCGGTGTGGGCGCGGTGATCCTCGTGATGCTGCTCGCACAGTCCGGCTGAAGACGTACTGCTGTCCGGGCCCCCTTCCGGAGGGGAGCCGGGAGCCCGGACAGACAGTCGGCACCACCGCACGACCGGTACCACCGCACAACAACCACAACTGAAGAGCACGCGCTACGGATGCGCGCACCCACCCGTCACCGGCAGAAGGGAGCAGCTCAGAACATGTCCGGGCACCAAGGCCGCCTGGACGTACGCAGCAGGGCGTCGGCCACCCGGGCGGCGCCCGCTCGTATCTCCCGGACCCGGCCCAGCGCGGCCAGCCGCACGGCCGACTCGTCGCCCAGCCACAGCGCCGCCAGCTCGGCCACGTCGAGCACGAGGTGGGCGCTCTCGGTGGTCGGCGTGCAGGACGCCCCGTCCGCTCCCGCCTCCAGCCGCCACCGCCCGCCGCTCAGCCCCGCCCGGTCCTCGACCTCCAGCACCAGCGAGCCCGCCCCCTCGTACGTGCGCGCCTCCAGCGCCCGGACGACGTCCAGGATCCGCACCCACAACCAGTCGGCCTGCGTGGTGATCCTGGCCGCGCGCGGGTCCGGCAGGAGGTGCGGGAGCAGGTCGTCGGGGGACCGCCAGCCGCTCTTCACCGTCGTGACCCAGTCGATCGAGCACAGGTAGCTCCACAGGGCGCGCTCGGCGGCCGGTGTCACCGCCAGCAGCCACTGCACGGTCGCCGTGTTCAGCGGCTGCTTGGCGTCGCCCCAGCGGTCGTCGGCCTTGTACGAGACCATGCCCTCGACCTCGCCCTCCGCCGAGCGGTACACGGCGTAGAAGGGCTCGGTCCACGGGGAGCCGTCCGTGCTCAGCACGCCGGTCCGGATCTGCCACCACAGCTCGGCCCGGCTGACCGCGCCCGGCTGGGCCCGGCGCAGCCGCTCGTGCAGCTCGGGGCCGAGCTTGCGGACGTCCTCCCCGTCCACGAGGTCGATCCGGCCGCCGTCCTCCGGGGCCGACCAGCGGGCGTCGAGGCCGGCGCGGGGCACGTCCACCGTCCACTCGGTCATGGTGGTGGCGGGGCCGAAGCCGTACCGGCCGTAGATCGGGTACTCGGCCGCGATCAGGGTCGCGAGGACGTCCCCGCGCTCCTTCGCCGCCGCCAGGTCCTGCGCCATCATGCGGGTGAGCAGGCCGCGGCGGCGGTGGGTCGGGGAGACGGTGACGTTGGAGATCGCGTCGGCCGGGACGAGGGCGCCGCCGACGGCGGTGACCTCCTGGTCGAAGGACCGGAAGGTCGCCACACAGCGCTCCCCGTCGAAGGCGCCGATCGAACGGCCGGGCACGAACA
The DNA here is from genome assembly GCF_001267885.1 of Streptomyces ambofaciens ATCC 23877. NCBI lineage: Bacteria > Bacillati > Actinomycetota > Actinomycetes > Kitasatosporales > Streptomycetaceae > Streptomyces > Streptomyces ambofaciens. The sequence continues at coordinate 3,727,838 of NZ_CP012382.1, forward strand.
GGTGGCGGCGGGCCTCCAACTGCTCCGCCGCGACGGCGGGCGGCATCAGGAACCCGGTGTTCAGGGCCCGCTGCCAGTCGGGGAACTCGGCCTCGGTGATGGGGCGTACGTCGATGTCGGTGCGGCTGGTCATGACCTCACGGTAGGTCGGCGACCCCGCCCGCGTCGCGGGCATTTACGCGCGGCCCGGCCCCCCGTACGGGCCCCCGTACCCGGCCCTCGTATCGACCCTCGTATCGACCCTCAGTCCGCCCCTCCGCGCGGCCCCGCGCCGGCCCGGGCCCGGCCCCTCCCGCCCTCAGAACGCGGCCCGGATCTCCCCCACCTCGCGCCCGCCGCCCAGCAGGGGCGCACGGCCGATGCGGTCGACCACGGGGCCCTCCACGCCCACCAGCGTCAGCGCGCGGCCCAGGACCGGCCCGAGGGCCCGGGTCGCACCGTCCTCCACCTTGAAGGCGAGGGCGCGGCCGTCCGGCAGGGCCACCGCCTGGACGGCCTCCGCGCCCATCTTGGACAGGGCGCCGGGCACCTCGCGCATCAGCCAGGTGTCCGGGCGGCGGGTGCCGGCGACGTACTCGGGGTGGGCGCGCATCGCTTCGGCCACCCGGCGCTCCGCCGTGCCGGGCCCGGCGCCGACGAAGGAGCGGAAGGCGCGGGCCAGCCCGACCAGGCCGATCGCCATCAGCGGCGCCCCGCACCCGTCCGTGCCGACGGCGGCGACCGGCTCACCCGCCGCCTCCTCCACCACCTCGTGGATGATCCGCTGCAACGGGTGCTCCGGGTCGAGGTACGTCTCCAGCGGCCAGCCCCGCTGCGCGCAGACCGCCAGCATCGCGGTGTGCTTGCCGGAGCAGTTCATGGTGATCCGGTCGGGCGACGCGCCCGACGCCAGGTAGGTGTCCCGCTCCTCGGGGTCCAGGGGCAGGTCGGCCGGGCACTGGAGCAGGGCCGGGTCCAGGCCGTACTCGTCCAGCATCTTGCGGACCAGGTCCCGGTGAAACGATTCTCCGGAGTGGCTCGCGGCGGCCAGCGCCAGCCGCTCCCCCGAGAGGTCGAGCCCGGCCCGCAGCACACCGGCCGCCTGCATCGGCTTGTTGGCGGAGCGCGGGAAGACGGGCGCCGTCACGTCCCCCAGCGCCAGCTCCACCGCCCCGTCGGCGCCCAGCACGACCAGCGCGCCCCGGTGCCGCCCCTCGACGAAGCCGGACCGGACGACCTCGGCGAGGACGGGCGGTACGACGGGCGAGGGGGCGGACGGGGGCGCGGACCGACGGGCGTCCCCCCGCTCGGGCGGAGCGGAGAGCGGGGAGGGATCGGTCGGCTGGGACGGCTGGGGCGCGGGCATCGGCGGTGGCCTTCCGGACGGGTGACCCGCGGCGGCGACGGCCCGGGGTCACCGGGCCCGTGGGAGGGCCGCCGCAGGGCCGCCCCTCGTGTCACACCAGCAGGTCGTCGACTTGTGCTTCCCCCTCACGGTACCGGCGTGCGATCTCGGCGCTGCAGTCGTCCGCGGTGCGCTGGAGCCGCTGGCGCCGCCGGGACACCTGCTGCTCGTAGCGCACGAGCCGGCCCATCCCGGCGGTCAGCTCGACGTCGGTGCGGGCCGTCAGGTCGGACAGCTCCACCTCGCCGAGCATCTCCGCGGCCAGCCGCCGGCACTCCTCGCTGCGCGGCGTGCCCAGCGTCACGTGCCGCGCGGAGGACCGCTGCCGGGCCGGGGCGTCGGCCAGGATCTCCGACAGCCGCTCGACGACGGGCCCCTTCGCCGCGGTGGTCACCACGGACGCCGGACCGCGCCGCGCCAGCTCCGCGCGCAGGATGTCGATCCTTCCCTGCAGCAGCCGCCGCACATAGCTGAGGTCGGCCTCCTCGCGCTGGGCGTCCCGGCGCAGGGTGCGCAGTTCGGGCAGGCGCAGCGCGGTCAGGTCGTGCCCGGAAGGCGCCACGGGCAGCTCTGGGCTGTCCGTGCGCTGCACGGGCGGCCGGGGTGCCTCCAGGCCCCCCGGGTATGGCAACGCGACAGTCCCAAGCGGCTGCCCCGTACTCGGTGTGCTCATTCGCCTCAACCGTCCCCTCGACCGGCGTCTGTGAGCATCGTGCCACCCCAAGTGGCCGCTATGTGACCGAGTGCCCACGATCGGCCCCAGATGGGGGGTTAGGGAGCAAAAAAAACCCCGTACGGGCCCGCGTGCCCACACCCTGGGGGCGCACGGCATCATGACGGGATGCGTGCAGTGGTACAGCGGGTGGACGGCGCGAGCGTCGTCGTGGACGGCGAGACGGTGGGGTCGATCGACGGCGAGGGCCTGTGCGTCCTGGTCGGTGTCACCCACGAGGACACCGCGGAGAAGGCGGCGCAGCTGGCCCGCAAGCTGTGGTCGGTGCGGGTGCTGCACGACGAGAAGTCGTGCAGCGACGTCGACGCCCCGCTCCTGGTGATCAGCCAGTTCACCCTGTACGGCGACGCCCGCAAGGGCCGCCGCCCCACCTGGAACGCCGCCGCGCCCGGCGAAGTGGCCGAGCCGCTCGTCGACGAGGTCGTCGCGCGGCTGCGCTCGCTGGGCGCGACCGTGGCGACCGGGCGCTTCGGTGCGCAGATGCGGGTGTCGCTGACGAACGACGGCCCGTTCACGGTGCTGATCGAGGTCTAGCGCCCGCCGGGCCGCCGCGTCCGCCCGGTCCTACGGTTCGACGACCGTCTCCTGGGCGGCGGCCGTGTCCTCCGCCATCAGCCGGGCGTCCACCGGGACGTTCCGCTTCACCAGGGCCAGGGCGACCGGGCCCAGCTCGTGGTGGCGCACGGACGTGGTGACGAAGCCGATCTTCCGGCCGTCCGGCCCGTCCTGCGCGAGGCGCACCTCGGCACCGGCGGGCGGCAGGTGGACCTCGCTGCCGTCCAGGTGCAGGAAGACCAGGCGGCGCGGCGGCTTGCCGAGGTTCTGCACCCGGGCGACGGTCTCCTGGCCCCGGTAGCAGCCCTTCTGCAGGTGGACGGCGCTGCCGATCCAGCCGAGCTCGTGCGGGATGGTCCGGTGGTCGGTCTCGAAGCCGAGCCGGGGGCGGTGCTGCTCGACGCGCAGCGCCTCGTGGGCGAGGATCCCGGCCGGCGGCCCGGCCTGGGCGGCGAACGCCTCCAGCTCCTCGCGCGGCAGGAAGAGATCGCGGCCGTACGGCGTCTCGCGGACGACGGCGCTCGCGGGGGCCGCCGCGATGGAGCCGGCGGGCAGGTGGACGACCGCGGTGTCGGCGGTGCGGTCGGCGACCTCGACCCGGTAGAAGAACTTCATCGACTCCAGGTAGGCGATCAGCGCCTCCTGGCTGCCGGGCTCCACGTGGGCCCAGACGGTCGAACCGTCGTCGACGAGGTACAGGGCGTGCTCGATGTGGCCGTTGGCGGAGAGGATGAGCGCCTCGGCCGCCTGGTGGGCCGGCAGGTCGCTGACATGCTGGGTGAGCAGCAGATGCAGCCAGCTCAGCCGGTCGTCGCCGGTGACGGCGACCACACCGCGGTGGGAGAGGTCGACGAATCCGGTGCCGTCGGCGAGGGCGCGCTGCTCGCGGAACAGGTCGCCGTAGTGCGCGGCGACGCCTTCGTCCACACCCTCGGCGGGGACGGCGCCGGGCAGGGACAGCAGGGGACTCTTCATACGCCTAGCCTACGACTCGGTGGTCGAGCCCTTCCGGGCACAGTCCCGGCACCGGCCGAAGATCGCGAAGTGCTTCATGTCGGTGTCGAACCCGAACTGCTCCCGCAGCTTGGCGGTGAACTCGGCGGCCACCGACAGGTCGGCCTCGATGACGTTGGTGCAGTCCCGGCAGACCAGGTGGATGTGGTGGTGCCGGTCGGCGAGGTGGTAGGTGGGCGCGCCGTGCCCCAGATGGGCGTGGCTGACCAGCCCGAGCTCCTCCAGGAGCTCCAGCGTGCGGTAGACGGTGGAGATGTTGACCCCCGACGCCGTCTTCCTCACTTCGCCGAGGATGTCGTCGGGGGTCGCGTGCTCCAGGGTGTCGACGGCTTCGAGCACCAGCTGCCGCTGCGGGGTCAGCCGGTAGCCGCGCTGCCTGAGGTCGCTCTTCCAGTCGGTGCTCACCACACCCGAGAGTCTAGGACTACTTGAAGAAAGCGATGCCGTCGTCGGGCATGTCGTCGGGCAGGGCCTTGGCCCAGCGCTCGACGTCCTCCGGGGTGACGACCTTCTTCAGGTGCGCCGACATGTAGGGGCGCAGCTCGACCTCGGGGGTCTGCTTCTCGCCGACCCACATCAGGTCGCTCTTGACGTACCCGTACAGGCGCTTGCCGCCGGTGTAGGGGCGCGAGGCGGCCGTGCGGGCCACCGCGTCCGTGACCAGGTCGATCTGCGGCTTCTGGTCGGCCAGCTCGCCGTACCAGATCTCGATGACGCCGTCGTCGCGGGTCATCGTGACCTCGACCTTGCGGTGGGCGTCCACGCGCCAGAAGCCGTGCTCGGACTCCAGGGGGCGGACCTTGTTGCCGTCCTGGTCCAGGACCCAGGTGTGGGACCGGTACTCGAGGAAGTCCCGGCCGTCGTGGCTGAAGGAGACCTCCTGCCCGAAGTTGCACTTCTCGGCGCCGGGGAAGTCGTGCACGCCCGCACCCGCCCAGTCACCGAGCAGGAAGACGAGCGGGACGAGGTCCTTGTGGAGGTCGGACGGGATCTCGATCATGAGCAGAACTTCCTGGCGTGGGGGATCAGCGCTGGCCCTGGTACAGCTTCTTCACGGTCAGCCCCGCGAAGGCGAGAACGCCGACGCAGACCAGAACCAGCAGGGCTTCGAAGAAGATCTCCACGGGGTGCTCCTCGGTAATGCGGAGTGCGGTGCGTGCGCTACACGCACAGGGCCGGGGCCCAGCTTACGCGGCCGGGCCCGGGCCCACCGGGCGAGGTGGGCCCTGCGGTGCGGCCGTACCATGCGGCCATGGCGAAGAAGCTCGTGATCAAGGTGACGGCGGGGGCGGATGCCCCCGAGCGGTGCTCGCAGGCGTTCACGGTGGCGGCGGTGGCCGTGGCCAGCGGCGTCGACGTCTCCCTGTGGCTGACCGGCGAGTCGGCCTGGTTCGCGGTGCCGGGCCGGGCGGCCGAATTCGAGCTGCCGCACGCGGCCCCGCTCCCCGATCTGCTGGACTCGATCCTGGCCGGCGGCCGGGTGACGCTGTGCACCCAGTGCGCGGCGCGCCGGGACCTCACCGAGCAGGACGTGATCGAGGGCGTGCGGATCGCGGGCGCGCAGGTCTTCATCCAGGAGGCGCTGGGGGACGACACGCAGGCGCTGGTCTACTGACCGGCGGGCCCGGGAACTCCGATCGGCGCCGGCAGCGGCCGGACGGGGTTCAGGGCCGGTCCTGGCGCCGCGGCCCCTTCTTGCCGTCCAGCTCGTCCCACCACTCGTCGGACCCGGGGTCGCCGGAGGGGTCGTCCCACCAGCGGTCGTCGGGGCCGCGGCGGTTGGCGACGATCGCGGCGAGCGGGGGGATGACCATGGCGACCAGGCACATGCCGACGGCGGCCGGGACCGACCAGAGGCGGACGACGCCCCAGGCCAGGACGAACAGCGCGATGCAGATGCCCATCATCACGAAGTAGCGGTGCCGCCGCCGCGCGTACATACGTCCAGCGTAGGTCCGGGCGTGCCGAAGGGCCGCACCCCGGGCGTCCAACCCGTGGGGTGCGGCCCCTGGCCGTCGCCTGCCGTCAGACGGCGATCGCGACCTCCGCCAGCCCGCCCTGCTGGGCGACGACCGTGCGGTCGGCGCTGGCGCCCGGGACGAGCGCCCGCAGGGTCCAGGTGCCCTCGGCCGCGTAGAACCGGAACTGGCCCGTCGCCGAGGTGGGGACCTCCGCCGTGAACTCGCCGGTGGAGTCCAGCAGCCGGACGTAGCCCGTCACCGGCTCGCCGTCGCGGGTCACCTGACCCTGGATCGTGGTCTCACCGGGCTTGATCGTCGAGGCGTCGGGGCCGCCGGCCTTCGCTCCGCACATGTCGTACTCCTGAGGGGTTGGGAAAGGTCGGTCGGGGTGCTTACTTCGCGGCGCCGAGCTCGATCGGCACGCCGACGAGGGAGCCGTACTCGGTCCAGGAGCCGTCGTAGTTCTTGACGTTCTCCACGCCCAGCAGCTCGTGCAGGACGAACCAGGTCAGGGCCGAGCGCTCACCGATGCGGCAGTAGGCGATGGTGTCCTTCGCCAGGTCCACCCGCTCGTCGGTGTAGAGCTGCTTCAGCTCCTCGTCCGACTTGAAGGTGCCGTCGTCGTTGGCGTTCTTCGACCACGGGATGTTGCGGGCGCTGGGCACGTGGCCCGGGCGCTGCGACTGCTCCTGCGGGAGGTGGGCCGGGGCGAGGAGCTTGCCGGAGAACTCGTCGGGCGAGCGGACGTCGACCAGGTTCTGCGCGCCGATCGCCTTGACGACGTCGTCGCGGAAGGCGCGGATGGAGGTGTCCTGCGGCTTGGCCTTGTAGTCGGTCGCCGGGCGCTCGGGCACCTCGGTGCCGTCGACCAGCTCGCGGGCGTCCAGCTCCCACTTCTTGCGGCCGCCGTCGAGGAGCTTGACGTTGTCGTGGCCGTACAGCTTGAAGTACCAGTAGGCGTAGGACGCGAACCAGTTGTTGTTGCCGCCGTAGAGGACCACGGTGTGGTCGTTGGAGATGCCCTTCTTCGACAGGAGCTTCTCGAAGCCCTCCTGGTCGACGAAGTCGCGGCGGACCGGGTCCTGGAGGTCCTGGGTCCAGTCGATCCGGATCGCGTTCTTGATGTGGTTCTTGTCGTACGCGGACGTGTCCTCGTCCACCTCGACGATCGCGATGGTCGGGTCGTCCAGGTGGTCCTGCAGCCAGTCGGCGTCGACCAGGACGTCGCTGCGGCTCATGTTTTCTCCTCCGGGGCAGTTACGGCGGGGCGTGCGGCGAGAGGGTGCGCGCTCATGCCGGGGCGGCGCGCGGGTGCCCTCGACAGCAGGGCGGGTGAGGGGGACGCGGCCGGCGGCTTCGCCGTCCGCTCAGAAGGCGCGACAGAGCATGGCGGCAACGCGGCACAGGTCCACTGCCCGCCGCTTCGTGAGATCCGCCTGTCGCTTCATAGGTCCCGATCGTAGGGAGGGTCGGCGGGCGATGTCACCGGCGTGTCGCATGATGAGACGGGATCGTCCGCAACGTGGGACGCGGGCGGGCCTCGGGGTGCCGCCGGGCGGTCTCCGAACGGGACTTCCGGGGCGCCATCTGCGGTACGGACGTCGGCGTCTCGCCTGTCGGACTCGGCCGCCTTTCCGGCGGCCGGTCCTCGTCCTACCCGGCCAGCTCGACGTTCGAACCCTTCACCGTGATCTCGACGCCGTCCTTCGCCGCCTCGACCTTGTCCAGCGCGATGCCGCCGGGCAGCTCGTCGATGGTCTGCTGGAAGTCGGTGATGGCCCGGATCCGGGACTCGGCGAGCTGCCTGCCGCCGACCTCGGGCAGTCCGTCGGCGACGACCTCGACGTTGTCGTCCTTGACCGTGACCGAGCTGAGCACGTCGACCGGCTCGGGCAGTTCCACGCCCAGCACCGTGGCCTGGAGCGACACCTTGATCTTGCCGTCGCCGCCGTCGGAGAGGCCCACGACCTTGGCGGTGATCCCGGGGCCGATGTCCGTGGGCTCGGACTTGGTGGCCTTCATCAGCTCGTCGTAGCCGACGGTCGCGGTGCCGGTGGCGGTGGCGGCCGTGGCGGAGCTGAAGTCACTGGAGAACGCGACGCCCCTCAGGGTGGCGCGGAGCTCGCCGATACGGATCTTCTCGGCGCCGTTGCCGGTGGACGCCTCGTAGTCGTCGATGCCGACCTCGACGTCGTCGAGCTCGCCGGCCGCGGCCTGGGTGAGGAAGGGGAAGCCGTTGATCGAGACGTCCGGCGTCGAGGCCAGGTTCTCGGTGGTCCTCAGCTTGTCCGCCGCCTCGCCCTCGGCGAAGTTGACCGCCACGCGGTCCGCGATCACGAAGAGCCCGCCGAGGATCACGACGACGATCAACAGTATTCGCAGTGCTCGCATGCGGTGTTCCCCACCCTGGGCGGTCGACGACGGTCCCCGACGACCGGTGGCCGTCCAGCGCGAGGGTAACGCGACCGGAACGGGCCACCGGGATTTTGTCGATCAGCTGTGACAGGAGGCGCGAGCACCCCGGGGCGGCTCAGCCGAGGGCCCTGCCGAGCACGTACACGGCCGGGGCCGCGGCCGCGAGGGGCAGGGCCACACCCGCCGTGAAGTGCACGAACCGGGACGGGTAGTCGTAGGCCGCCGCCCGGTGCCCGATCAGCGCGCACACCGCCGCGCCCGCGCCGAGCAGCGCCCCCGACGTCCCGAAGTCCGTCACCGCGCCGACCGCGATGCCCGCCCCGGCCGCCGCGAGCAACGCGACGACCAGGGAGGCCGGCGTCGGCAGCGGCAGGGCGCGGGCCACGACGGCGACCGCCACCGCGACCGCGCCGACGGTCACCGCGTCCGCGTCGGCGGCGAGGTAGCCGCCCGCGACGACGGCCAGGGCCGCGGCGGCGACCGTCGCCATCAGGCCGTACATCCGCTCGTCGGGGTCGGCGTGCGAGCGCAGTTGCAGGACGAGGGAGAGCAGCACCCACACGCCGAGCGTGCCGAGGATCGCCGCCGGGGAGCGGTCCGACACCAGCATCGCCGCGTCGGCGGCGAGGGCGCCCGCGAAGCCCAGCGCGATGCCCTGCCGGGCCGGCCACATGCCGTTCAGGCGGAACCAGCCGGCCGCGGTGACGGCCTGGAGGGCGACGAGCGGGACGAGCAGGGCGTACGTGCCGAGCGCCGCCGCGCCGGCCAGCAGCAGCCCGAGCAGCGCGGTGAGCCCGGCCGGCTGCATCCCCGGGTCGATGATCGGCGAGCGCCCCTCGGCACGGGCCCGCTGCGCGTCGGTGACCCGCGTGTTCCCGGCGAGGGTCGCGGGACCGTAACCGGCGGGGGCGGAGGGGCCGGCGGCCGGAGCGGGGCCGGCGGCCGGCGCGGAGGCGGCGGCCGGCGCGGAGGGCTCGTACGGCTGAGGGCCGGGCCGACGCCGGGCCTGCGGCTGAGGCTGGGCCTGGGCCTGGGCCTGGGCCTGGGCCTGGGCCTGGGCCTGGGGAGTGTAGGCGTGCGGCTGCGACGGATAGGGCTGCGGCTGCGACCCGTACGGCTGCGGTTGCGGCGCATACTGCTGCCCCTGCGAAGCCTGCGGCTGCGACCCGTACTGCTGTCCCTGCGAAGCCTGCGGCTGCGGCGCGTACTGCTGCCCCTGCGAACCCTGCGGCTGCGGCGCGTACTGCTGCGGCTGGGGCGCGTAGCCGCCGGTCGTCCCGTACGGCGTGGCCGTCGGCTCCTGGTAGCCCTGGGGCGGCAGGTACGCCGTCTCCTCCGCGGGGACCGGCGGCTGCACCTGGGTCTCCCAGGTCTGCCCCTGCCACTGCTGCGTGTACTGGGCGGCGTTCGGGTCCTCGTCGTACCCCTGCTGGTCCTGATACGCCTGCTGCCCCTGGGGCTGCTGATGCGCGGGCCAGGCCTGGGGGGCGTACCCCCGCCCGTCGTACCCCTCGTGTCCCTCGTACGGCTGGTTCTGCCCGTACGCGGGGTCGTACGGCTGCTGCGGCTGGTCGGTCATGCTCACCCTCCTGCGAACGGCGGGAGCACCTCGACCGTGCCGCCGTCGGCCAGCCGTACCGTCTCATGCCCGCGGGTGCCCACGGGATCGCCGTCGACGAGGAACGAGCAGCGCAGCAGTACGCGCGTGAGTTCGCCGGGGTGGCGCTCGCGCACCGCGCCGAGCGCGTCGGCGAGCGTGGCCGCCTCGTACGGCTCCTCGGCCACCCCCGCCGCGGCCTTCGCGGCGGCCCAGTAGCGCACCGTGACCTTTGCCATCTGGATCCTTCGTCTCCGGTGCCGACCGGCGTCCGTGCCGATCGGCGGTGAACACCGCCAGGCTAGCCCGCCCGGGCCACGGCCCAGTCGCCGATCCTGCGCAGCAGTTCCTCGCCGGACGCGTGCTCGGCGTGGCCCATCCCCGGCTCCACCCAGAGTTCCCCGTGGTCACCGGCCGCCTCGGCCAGCATCCGGGGGTGGTCGAGGGGGAAGTAGCCGTCCCGGTCCCCGTGCACGACCAGGAGCGGCGTCGGCGCGATCCGCCCCGCCGCCTCCACCGGCGACAGCGGCACCGGGTCCCAGTCCCGGTGATGGATACGGGTGCGCAGGCCGTAGCGGCCCACCAGGCGCCCCGTGGGCCGCATCACCAGCCAGTGCAGCCGGCGCATCGGTGCCGTCCCCCGGTAGTACCAGCGGGCGGGGGCGCTCACCGACACGACGGCGTCCGTGCCCGAGCCGCTCCCGTCGCCGTGGAGCGCGGCATGGCGCAGCACCACGGAACCGCCCATGGAGAAGCCGACGGTCACCACGCGCGCGTGCCCGAAGCTGCGGGCCCAGGCGACCGCCGCCGCCAGGTCGAGCACCTCGCGGTCGCCGACGGTCGACCGTCCGCCGGACGCGCCGTGCCCGCGGAAGGAGAACGTGACCACCGCGCCGTGGTGCGCGAAGGCCTCCGCGATCCGCCGTACGTGCGGGCGGTCCGCGTCGCCCGTGAACCCGTGCGCGACGACGAAGACCAGGTCAGGGGCGTCGCGGCCGGACGCGCCGGGCTCGTACACGGCGTCGATCGGCACCCCGTCGGACGCGCGCAGGAAGGTGCGTGAGCGCGTGCGGCGCGGCGTCCCGCGGGGCGTCTCGGGATGCGGACGAAAGGTGGGACGCGCCACATGATCTGCCCGACGGTTGCTCATGTCGGCTATTCTGCTGGGCAGAGGACTCGGGCAACGTAGCCCCCGGGTCCTTTTGTGCTTCCGGGAGCGTTGCCGGGGGGTCGCCGAGCGATCGCCGGGCGTTCACCTCCCGGCCGTGCAGCGGGCCCCACGGGCACGGGATCCGCACCTGTACGAAGCAGTGCCGTAAACGTCCTCGCAGGGACCGAGGAGGAACCAGACGTTATGGGCGAGCGAACCGTGCACGACCTCAGGACGACCCGGGCAGGTGGGGCGCGATGAGTTCTCTGCTGCTCCTGACCAACGCCCTCCAGCCGTCGACGGAGGTGCTTCCCGCCCTCGGCCTGCTGCTGCACAACGTCCGTGTCGCGCCCGCGGAGGGCCCCGCCCTCGTCGACACCCCCGGCGCCGACGTGATCCTCGTCGACGGGCGCCGCGACCTTCCCCAGGTGCGCAGCCTGTGCCAGCTGCTGCGTTCCACGGGGCTCAGCTGTCCGCTGGTCCTCGTCGTGACCGAGGGCGGCCTCGCCGCCGTCACCGCGGACTGGGGCATCGACGACGTGCTGCTCGACACCGCCGGTCCGGCCGAGGTCGAGGCCCGGCTGCGCCTCGCCATGGGCCGCCAGCAGATCGTCGGCGACGACTCCCCCATGGAGATCCGCAACGGGGACCTGTCGGTGGACGAGGCGACGTACTCCGCCAAGCTCAAGGGCCGGGTCCTGGACCTGACCTTCAAGGAGTTCGAGCTGCTGAAGTACCTCGCCCAGCACCCGGGCCGGGTCTTCACCCGCGCCCAGCTCCTCCAGGAGGTGTGGGGGTACGACTACTTCGGCGGCACCCGCACGGTCGACGTGCACGTCCGGCGGCTGCGCGCCAAGCTGGGCCCAGAGCACGAGTCGCTGATCGGTACCGTCCGCAACGTCGGCTACCGCTTCGTCACGCCGGAGAAGCCCGAGAAGCCCCAGAAGACCGAGCGGGCGGCCGAGGACGCCAAGGCCGAGGCCCGGCCGGCGGCGCAGGCGGACACCACGGCGGGAGCGGCTTCGACCAAGGTATGAACCAAGGGGTGATACGCCCTGCCCGGGGCGCATCCATCCGCGTAGACTCCGCGCGTGGCCAAGGTGACTCGGGATGATGTGGCGCGGCTGGCGGGAACTTCCACCGCCGTCGTCAGCTATGTCATCAACAACGGACCCCGGCCGGTCGCCCCGGCCACGCGCGAGCGCGTCCTCGCCGCGATCAAGGAACTGGGGTACCGGCCGGACCGGGTCGCCCAGGCGATGGCGTCGCGGCGCACGGACCTCATAGGCCTGATCGTGCCGGACGCCCGCCAGCCCTTCTTCGCGGAGATGGCGCACGCGGTCGAGTGGGCCGCCTCCGAGCGCGGGAAGATGGTCCTCGTCGGCAACTCCGACTACGTCGGCGAGCGCGAGGTCCATTACCTGCGCGCCTTCCTCGGCATGCGCGTGTCCGGCCTGATCCTGGTCAGCCACGCCCTGAACGACCTGGCCGCGGCCGAGATCGACGCCTGGGACGCCCGGGTCGTGCTGCTGCACGAGCGGCCCGAGGCCATCGACGACGTCGCCGTCGTCACCGACGACCTCGGCGGCGCCCAGCTCGCCGTACGCCACCTGCTGGAGCACGGGTACGAGTACGTCGCCTGCATGGGCGGCACCGCCGAGACCCCGTCCGTCGGCGACCCGGTCTCCGACCACGTCGAGGGCTGGAAGCGGGCGATGAAGGAGGCCGGGCTCTCCACCGAGGGCCGGCTCTTCGAGGCGCCGTACAACCGCTACGACGCGTACCGCGTGGCGCTGGAGCTGCTCTCCGGGCCGCAGCGTCCGCCCGCGATCTTCTGCTCCACCGACGACCAGGCGATCGGCCTGCTGCGCGCGGCGCGCGAGCTGCGCATCGACGTCCCCGGCGAGCTGGCGGTGGCCGGCTTCGACGACATCAAGGAGGCGGCCCTGGCGGACCCGCCGCTGACGACGGTCGCCTCGGACCGGTCGGCGATGGCGCGGGAGGCCGTGGACCTGGTCCTGGACGACGGCCTGCGGGTGGCGGGTTCCCGGCGGGAGCGGCTGAAGGTGTTCCCGTCGCAGTTGGTCGTACGGCAGTCCTGCGGCTGCGCGTAGGACCCGCCCGGCGGGCGCCTTTACATCGGGCATACGAGGTTCTGCCGGGCTTCTCAGGCAGCACTCAGACCGCTCTCATCCTCGGGCGGGAGGCTCATGAACATGACCGAGAGCCTCCGCCACCACGGCGAGTACGAGCACGCGAACCCGTACCCGGGAACCGAGCAGCACGCCTCCTCTCCCGTCAGCCCCGAGTGGCCGCCCCCGCCGGCCCAGCCGCCCGCCGCCGGCTTCCCGGAGGGGCAGCCCGGCCGGCCGCGCGGGAAGCGCACGGTCCGGCGCGGCCCCGCCGCCCTGCTCGCGGCCGTGGCGATCGTCGCGGCGGCCGTCGGCGGCGGCACCGCGTACGGCATCCAGGAGCTGACCGGCAGCGACACCGTCGCCTCCAGCTCCACCAGCACCCACGTGGTGCCGTCCAGCCAGAAGGGCACGGTCTCCGGGGTCGCCGCGGCGGTCAGCCCGAGCATCGTCGAGATCAGCGCCACCTCGAACGCCGGCTCCTCCACCGGCTCCGGCGTGATCATCACCGGTGACGGCGAGATCATCACCAACAACCACGTCGTCTCCGGCGCCTCCTCCGTCAAGGTCACGACCAGCGACGGCAAGCGGTACACCGCCCGGGTCGTCGGCACCGACAGCAGCAAGGACCTCGCGCTGATCAAGCTGGAGGACGCCTCCGGTCTGAAGGCCGCGACCCTCGGAGACTCCGACGGCGTCGGGGTCGGCGACCAGGTCGTCGCGATCGGCTCCCCGGAAGGCCTGACCGGCACCGTGACCAGCGGCATCGTCTCGGCCCTCGACCGCGACGTGACCGTCTCGACGGACGAGGGTCAGCAGCAACAGCAACAGCAGCAGGGGCAGGGACAGGGCGGTGGCTGGCCGTTCGAGTTCGGTGGCCAGGAGTTCAACGGCGACACCGGCTCGTCCACCACGACGTACAAGGCGATCCAGACGGACGCCTCCCTCAACCCGGGCAACTCCGGCGGCGCGCTGATCGACATGAACGGCAACATCATCGGCATCAACTCCGCGATGTACTCGGCGACCGAGTCCTCCGCCAGTGCGGGCAGCGTCGGCCTCGGCTTCGCCATCCCGGTCAACACCGTCAAGGCCGACCTGTCCGCGCTGCGCGCGGGCGCCGACAGCTGAGCGGACACCCGGACATGCGACGCTGAAGGCGTTGGCAGCCCCGTACCCCACCGCATCCGAGGACCCGAGCCCATGAGCCCCGCAGAAGGCGACCGCGACCGTGAGACCCAGCGCATCCTGATCGTCGACGACGAGCCGGCCGTCCGCGAAGCCCTGCAACGCAGCCTCGCCTTCGAGGGATACGACACCGAGGTCGCCGTCGACGGCGCCGACGCGCTCCAGAAGGCGGCGGCCTACCGGCCCGACCTCGTCGTCCTCGACATCCAGATGCCCCGCATGGACGGTCTGACCGCCGCCCGCCGCATCCGCGGTGCGGGCGACCTGACCCCGATCCTGATGCTCACCGCCCGTGACACGGTCGGCGACCGGGTGACCGGCCTCGACGCCGGCGCCGACGACTACCTGGTCAAACCCTTCGAGCTGGACGAGCTGTTCGCCCGTATCCGCGCGCTGCTGCGCCGCAGTTCCTACGCGGCGGCGGTCGACGCCGCCCAGGGCGACGACGACACCCTCACCTTCGCCGACCTGACCATGGACCTGGCGACGCGGGAGGTCGTGCGGGGCGGGCGGCCGGTGGAGCTGACCCGCACGGAGTTCACGCTCCTGGAGATGTTCATGGCCCACCCGCGCCAGGTCCTCACCCGGGAGCAGATCCTGAAGGCGGTCTGGGGCTTCGACTTCGAGCCGTCCTCCAACTCCCTCGACGTGTACGTCATGTACCTGCGCCGCAAGACCGAGGCGGCGGGCGAGCCGCGCCTGGTGCACACCGTGCGCGGCGTCGGCTACGTCCTGCGGCAGGGCGGCGCGGAGTGAGGGGACCGGTGCGCCGTTTCCGGGCGCTGCCGCTGCGCTCGCGCCTGGCGCTGCTGGTGGCGGCGGCGGTGGCGTTCGCCGTGACGGCGGCGGCCGTGGCCTGCTGGTTCGTGGTGAAGAGCGTGCTGGTCAGCTCGCTGGACGAGGCCCTGAAGGCGAACCGCATGGACGGGCAGCAGGTGAGCCAGTACGTCAACCTGCGCACCGGTCTGTGCGCCCACGATCCGGTCACCCACGAGGAGAACCCCTTCGGCTCGTCCGTGCAGCTCGTGGACCGCAAGGGCGGCAGCTGCCTCATCATCGGCACGGAGGAGGTCCCGCTCACCGACGCCGACCACGCCGTGGCCGAGGGCACGTCCTCCGACGCGCTGCACGACGCCACGGGGTCCGACGGCGACCAGTACCGCGTCTTCACCTACCCCGTGCCCAATCTGCAGGGCGTCGCCGTCTCCGCCGCGCGACCGCTGGGCGAGGTGAACAGCTCCCTCAGCAACCTGGCGTTGGTGCTCGTCTTCGTCGCGGGTGCCGGTGTCGTCGGCGCGGGCGCCGCCGGCCTCTGGGTGGCCCGGACCGGCCTGCGCCCCGTCGACGAACTGACGCGGGCCGTCGAACACGTCGCCCGTACCGAGGACCTCACCATCCGCATCCCCGTCGAGGAGGACGGCGAGGACGAGATCGCGCGCCTCTCGCGCTCCTTCAACAGCATGACCTCGTCGCTCGCCAGCTCCCGCGACCTGCAACAGCAGCTCATCGCCGACGCGGGCCACGAGCTGCGCACCCCCCTCACCTCCCTGCGCACCAACATCGAGCTCCTCACCCGCAGCGAGGAGACCGGCCGCCCCCTCCCCGAGGCGGACCGCAGGGCCCTGCTGGCCTCGGTGAAGGCCCAGATGACGGAGCTGGCGGCGCTGATCGGCGACCTCCAGGAGCTGTCCCGCCCCGACACCGGCCAGCACGCGGGCAAGGCCGTCATCGTCGCCTGGCACGACGTCGTCGACGCCGCCCTGCGCCGCGCCCGCCTGCGCGGCCCCGAGCTGACCCTCACGGCCGACGTGCGGCCCTGGTACGTACGGGCGGAACCGGCCGCACTGGAACGCGCGGTCGTGAACATCCTGGACAACGCGGTGAAGTTCAGCCCGGCGTCCGGCACCGTCGACGTACGCCTCGCCGACGGTGTCCTGACCGTCCGCGACCACGGCCCCGGCATCCCCGCCGACGAACTGCCCCACGTCTTCGACCGCTTCTGGCGCTCCCCGTCGGCCCGCGCGCTGCCCGGCTCGGGCCTGGGCCTGTCGATCGTGGCCCGCACGGTCCAGCAGGCGGGCGGCGAGGTGAGCCTGACCCCGGCGGAGGGGGGCGGCACGACCGCGACGGTACGACTGCCGGGGGCACCGGTGCCCCCGCCGGAGGTGCCGTGAGGTTCGGCGCCTACGCGGGCCGCCCCCGCATGCCTGCCAGGAACGCCCCCCACGCCCCGGCCCCGAAGACCAGCACCCGCCCCTCCGGCACCTTGCTGTCACGCACGGGGACGAGGCCGGGGCAGCCGTCGGCGACCTCGACGCAGTTGTTGTCTCCGCCGTCGCTGTAGGACGACTTGTGCCAGGTGACGTTGCCGAGGTCCGGGGTGTGCTTCATGATCGGTGCTCCTCCAGTACGTCCCTGATGAACGTCAGCGATTCCGACGGCGACAGCGCCAGGTCCCGCAGCCGATCGTAGGACAAACGGTGGTGCAGAACGTCTCCCGGATCGTCCGTCAGCAGTCCGCCACTGTCACCCTCCGTGTAGGCGACCGAGCTCCCGTCCAGCTGCCACAGCAGGGTCAGTGAGCCCTTGCTCATGAAGTCGTGGATCCCGGCCGCGAACGGCAGCACCTGTACGACGACGTTGGGCCATCGCGCGATCGCTTCGATGTGCGTCAACTGGTTCTCCCAGGTCGCCGGTCCGGCTGAGGGACGGCGGAAGGCGAGTTCGTCCATGACGAAGCGGACGTTCGGCGCCGGCCGCTTGCTCAGCAGAAGTTGCCGTCCCAGGCGAGCCGCGACCTGCTCCTCCACTGCCTCCTGGTCCCGCTCCGTTGTCTGGGGCCCGGACAACACCTCTCGGGCGAAGTCCTCGGTCTGCATCAGACCCGGGACGTTCGGCGTGTACTTGTACATGACCCGCGCTGTCGACTCCAGACGCATGAACTCCCTGTACTTGTCCTTGAAGGCGTCGATCCGAGCGACTTTCCACAGGCTTACCAGCAGATCGCCGGCGCCGTAGTAGCTGTCGAGGTCTTCCATGACCGTCACCTTGGACAGCCGCTCCCCCGACTCCAACCGGCTCAGATAGCTCTTGTCGTACCCGGACTCATCGGCCAGTTGTCCCAGGGATTTGCCCTCCTTCTCCCGCAGGAAACGCAGTGTCCGGCCCAGCACCGCGCGCCCCGACTCACCCTGTCCGTCATACCGTTCGGCCATGTACGCCCTCCCTGTTGCCCAGCGGTCCGGGCAACGCCAGACCCCTTTCGCAGAGTACGACCAAGCAGTGACGATCAACGCACTGAAAGTAATCGCTCCTGCTCGGCCGTCCCCTGGAGGGAACCCATGCCCACGCCCCCGCTCCGCCTCCTCCCTTGGACCACCCCCGAAGGCAACCCGTGCTACCTGAGCACCGACGACGGTCGCGGCCTGATGTCCCGGATCGCCGATGACATCGAGGCGGCTCAGCTGGACTCGGGCGAGGAGGTACTCGCGGGAGCCAGGGCCGTGCTCGCCGACCGGAAGGCAGGTGAGCGGGCGGTGCGGTTCGCGCTGACCAGGGCGACGGAGTCGCTGGAGGACGTGCTGAGGGTCGCGGTCAGCCGCGGGCGGCGCATCCCCCACCCGGTCGAGTGATCCGGCCGCATCTCACCTGGTCGGCCGAGCCGGCCTACGTAGCGTGAGGGTGCTGCCTGTGGCCCGAACCCGCTCAGCCCACACCTGAGGAGGTGAGGTCACCATGACCGCTCTTGCGCACGAGAGGCCCGAAACCATGCCCGAGTTCTCAACGACGGGGTCGGAGAACGGGCTGGGCCTGGACGAGGTCGTGTGGCAGGCATGGAAGGCCATGGAACTCCCCGAGGGCTACCGCGCCGAGATCATCGAGGGAACCATCGAGGTGTCACCCACCGGTCGCCTGCCCCGTGCCCGGATCGTGAACCGACTGCGGGACGCCCTGGTGCGTTTTCTGCGAGAGGGCGAGTATGCGGCCTATCAGGACGCCAACGTCGTCTCCCGGCGCAAGGTCTGGATCCCCGACCTCTTCGTCGCGCCCGAGGATCTGGAACCCTACGCGGACGAGGACGGGCTGGGTGTCGACGCGGCGGCGGTCCGGCTGGTGGTCGAGGTGGTCTCCCCCGGCAGGCTCAACGAGGACCGGGACCGGGTCAGGAAGCGCCGTGAGTACGCCCGCGCAGGCATCCCCGTCTACGTGATCGTCGATGACCACGATGCCCAGGGGACCGTCACGGTGCTCACCGAACCCCGGCCCGACAAGGGCGACTGGCTGGGCGTCGTACGAGTCCCCTACGGGACGGACGCCGAGGTTCCGAAGGGACCCGCCATGGGTTTCGTGATCGGAGAGGCCGTCACCGGCCCCAAGCGGGCCTGACCCGGCGCAGCAGGGGGAAGAGGAAGGGGCCCGGTGACCCCGCACGTGCTGCGGGATACCGGGCCCCTTCGATGCACCGGGCCGTACGGGGCCTACCGCACGACCGTGATCCGGTCCGCCGTCGGCACCGCGATCGGGTCGGCCGCCGACGAGTTGGCCGTCAGGTACTGCTCCAGCGCCGTCAGGTCGTCCGCGCCGACTAGTTCGTTCGCGCCCTCGCCCAGGGTCGTGAAGCCGTCGCCGCCGCCCGCGAGGAAGCTGTTCGACGCGACGCGGTAGGTGGCCGCCGGGTCGAGGGGCGAGCCGTTCAGGCGGATGGAGTCCGCGACCACGCGGTCCGCGCCCGTCTTCGTCAGGTCCAGGGTGTAGGTGAGGCCGGACGAGACCTGGAGGATCTTCGGCGCCGCCTCGTTCGGGCCGCTCACCTGCTCCTTGAGGACCTGGACGAGCTGGGCGCCCGTGTAGTCCTGGAGGTTCACCGTGTTGGCGAAGGGCTGGACGGCGAAGCCCTCGGCGTACGTGACGACGCCGTCGCCCTCGCTGCCCGTGGACGCGTGGGTCAGCGGGGCGCGGATGCCGCCCGGGTTCATCAGGGCCAGGTCGGTCTCCGGGTCCTGGGACCTGCCGTACGCGAGCTGCGCGTCGGCTATCAGGTCGCCGAGCGGGGACTCGGTGCCGTCACGGGAGATGTCGCCGGCGATGTAGCCGATGGGGCGGTTGCCGATCGGGGCGGCGAGGGTGCCCCACCGGTCGATCAGGCGGGTCATGTCCGGTGCCTTCGGGACGTCCCGCGTCACCACGTGGTTGGCCGACTTCACCGACGTACGGGCGATGTCACCCGTGCGACGGTCGTAGGTCAGCGTCGTGTCCGTGTAGAGGCGGCCGAAGGACGAGGCCGAGGTGACCATGCGGGGGTTGCCCGCCGGGTCGGGGACCGTGCACACGTACGCGTTGTGGGTGTGGCCGGTGACCAGCGCGTCGACCTGGGGCGTGACGTTCTTCGCGATGTCGACGATCGGGCCGGAGATGCCGTCGCCGGCGCCCGGGGAGTCGCAGTCGTAGTTGTAGGAGGACGACGCCGGGAATCCGCCCTCGTGGATCAGGGCGACGATCGACTTCACGCCCTGGCGCTGGAGCACCTTGGCGTACTTGTCGATCGTCTCGACCTCGTCCTTGAAGGACAGGCCCTTGACGCCCTCCGCCGAGACGACGTCCGGGGTGGCCTCCAGGGTCACGCCGATGAAGCCGACCTTGACGCCCTTGTGCTTCCACACCCAGTACGGCTCGAGGATGGGCCTGCGGGTCTTCTCGTCGAGGACGTTCGCCGCCAGGTACGGGAAGTCGGCGCCCTTGAACCCCTTGTCCGTGTAGCAGCCCTCGGTGGGGTGGCAGCCGCCGTTCTGCAGGCGGGCCAGCTCCTTGGCGCCCTCGTCGAACTCGTGGTTGCCGACGCTCGTCACGTCCAGGTCGAGGGCGTTCAGCGCCTCGACGGTCGGCTCGTCGTGGAAGAGGCCGGACAGCAGCGGGGACGCGCCCACCATGTCGCCGCCCGCCGCGGTGACGGAGTAGCGGTTGCCCTTGCGGGCCTCGCGCAGGTGGGTGGCGAGGTACTCCACGCCGCCCGCGTCGACCGTCTTCGTCGTGCCGTCGGGCTGGACCTCGGTGACCCGGCCGGAGGAGCCGGCCGGCGGCTCCAGGTTGCCGTGCAGGTCGTTGAAGGAGAGGAGCTGGACGTCCTGGTAGCGGCCGGTCCCGTGCCCGTGGCCCCCGTGGCCCCGCTCGCCCCCGCCCGGGTTCGCCGAGGCGGGCAGTGCCGCCGCGGCGAGCGCGCCGGCGGTGACGACGGTGGCGGCGACGGCGAGGAGACGGCTCGTACGGCGTCCGCGGCGCGGTTGGTGCGACTGTGCTGTGGCTGGCATGCGCCCCCCTGTGGGTGTGCGTGACGCGAGCCGCTGAGGAGACGGCTCGCCGGCGCAGCAGCCTAGAGTCAACGCGCGTAGCGCGACAGGGGTTTCCGGGTTACATCCTGGTTTACCTTGCTCCTCCTGAGCTGCCGCCGCTTGCCGCGGTCGCCCCTTACCCTCGTACGCATGACCAGCGACGACACCGTGCGGCCCGGCCGCCCCCGCTCGATCGAGACCCTCGCCGAACTCACCCCGGAGCAGACCGACGCCGTCCTCGCCCTGCTCGCCGAGGCCGCCCGCAGCGACGGGCAGCAGGCCGTGTCCGAGCAGGGCCGGCTGCAACTGCGCGGCCCCGCACGGGACGGCGTCTCGCACCTGCTGCTCTCCGTGAACGGCGACGCTCTCGTGGGCTACGCCCAGCTGGAGGGCACCGACCCGATCGAGCCCCCGGCCGCCGAGCTGGTCGTCCACCCCTCGCACCGGGGGCAGGGCCACGGCCGTGCGCTGGGCGCCGCGCTGCTCGCCGCCTCCGGCAAGCGGCTGCGGGTCTGGGCGCACGGCGGCCACTCCGCCGCCCGGCATCTGGCGCAGGTGCTCGGGTTGACCCTCTTCCGCGAACTGCGGCAGATGCGACGTCCGTTGGCCGACCTGGACCTGCCGGACCCGAAGCTGCCCGAGGGCGTGACCGTCCGCACCTTCGAGCCCGGCCGGGACGACGCGGCCTGGCTCGCGGTGAACGCCGCCGCCTTCGCCCACCACCCCGAGCAGGGCTCCCTCACCCAGCGGGACCTCGACGACCGCAAGGCCGAGGCCTGGTTCGACCCGTCGGGGTTCTTCCTGGCCGAGCGGGACGGCAGGCTGATCGGCTTCCACTGGACCAAGGTGCACGCCGAGGAGCGGCTCGGCGAGGTGTACGTCCTCGGCATCCGCCCCGACACGCAGGGCGGTGGCCTGGGCAAGGCCCTGACCACCATCGGTCTCAGGCACCTGGCGGAGCGGGGACTGCCCACGGCGATGCTGTACGTCGACGCCGACAACAAGGCGGCGGTGTCCGTCTACGAGCGCCTGGGGTTCGTCACCCACGAGACGGACCTGATGTACCGCACGGAGACCTGAGAAGCGCGCGCTAGGCCGGTCCGCCGGCGCCGCGCGGCCGACGACCCCGCCGTCCCAGCGGCTCCGGCCCGCACGCCGCCCACACCGTCACCGCCGCGGCGGTGAGCACCGCCCACCGGTCGTGCCCCTGCGACCACCGCGGATCGCCGGGCGTCGTGAACATCGCCCAGTCCTCCGGCGTCAGCAGCGGCGCGAGGACGGCCGCCAGCAGCAGCGCCGCCGCGACGACCGGCCCCGGACGCGCCTCGTCCGTCAGCCGTACGACCGCCGCGGCGCCGGCCAGCGCCAGGGCGCCCGTCGCCCCCGCCTCCAGGGTGATGTCGCCGGCCGGGGGCCGGGACGCGGCGGGGACGAGCAGCAGGACGGCCGCCCACCACAGCACGGCGGCCGGTGCGACCAGGGCCACCCGCAGCGCCTGCCGCAGCGGGCGCCGGGTCGGCACGGCCGTGGTGAGGTGCCGGGCGGGGTCGTCCAGCAGGAAGGCCAGGCCGAGCGCGCCGATCAGGGCGGTGCCGCGCAGCAGGGTGAGCGTCTGCCACGGGGTCGGCTCCGCACCCGTCAGGGCCGGTGCGGCGGCGACCAGCAGCCCGAGCACCCCGGCGGCGAGCAGGGCCCGCCACGGCAGCGTGCGCCGCACCGGGCCGGCCAGGGCCGGCGTCACTCCTCGCACGAGTCGGCCTTCCCCGGCCCCGCCACGCCCAGCAGTTCGGCGGCCCGGGCCGTCGTGACGCCCGGCGAGGCCAGCTCGGCCCAGTGCGCCTTCACCCGCTCCCCGACCCCGGCGGGCGGCTTCTCCAGCAGGCGCCGTACGACGTCCGTCTGTCCCTCCGTCATGCTCAGCGGCTCCGTGGGGGCCAGGACGATCGCGGAGCCCCGCACACTGTCGTCGAGGCGGACCCGGCGCAGGGCGTCCATCGGGTCGTCCATCCAACTCAGGGACAGCCACATGACGGTGACCATCCGCCCGTCGCAGACCTCGGCCGCCGCCTCCTCCGAGCCCGCGACGAGCACGGCGGCGACCGCGCTGGAGAACTCCGGGACCCGGTTGCCGCCCCAGGCGGTGCCGACGGTCACCTGGTCCGGCTCGGCCAGCGCGGGGATCGCCGCGTCGCTGTCCAGGCCGTACCGGGCCTCGATCCGCTGCCGTACGACGAGCGGCCGGTCCTGCGCGGAGCCGCCCGTCAGGGCCCGGACCCGGTCCACGACACCGGCCCAGACCTCCGCCCGGGGCGCCCACTCGGGAAAGGCGCAGTACGTCGTGCGGCCGTGCTCGACGCAGGTGTGCTCCGGCCGCACCGAGGCGCGCTCGCGGGCCTCGGTCAGCTCCGGGGACGGCGACACGCCGCCGGCCTGGAGGACCCCGCCCGTGACCGCCAGCGCGAGGGCCAGGGCGACGCCCGCCCGGACGACGAGGTTCCGCCCGCCGGCGAGGAGCATGGCGAGGAAGGCCGCGCACAGGCCGGCGCCCGCCAGGTAGAGGGCGTGCCAGGCGGCGGGCCGGCCCAGCAGGTCGGAGGGCAGGGTGTTCGAGCTGATCGCGGCGACGACCGGGGCCAGCCACGACGTGCCGCCTTCACCGCTCGGTCCCGCACCGAACACGAGGGTGAACAGCAGCAGCACCACCAGCAGGGGCGCGGCGAGCGGTGACGGCAGCACTCGGGCCGCCAGCACTCCGAGCGCTCCGGCCAGCAGCACCGTCAGCGGTCCGACGGCCAGTTCGGCCGGCGACCCGTGCCCGACCGCGCCCGGCTTGAGCGCATCCCAGGTGAACTGCCCGGCCACGCACACCGCGGTGAGCAGGACGGCGGGCACGACGGACAGCGCGTGGGCCGCCGTCCGGCGCCAGGGCTGGACGACCAGGACCGCGAAGTGGGGCTCGGTGCCGTGCCGCAGGGACCGCAGCATCCCGAGGTTGGTGCTCACCATGACCGCCAGGCCGACGAGCATCGGCATGCCCTGGGTGGCGCGGTCGGCGTCCTGGAGAGCCGGGTAACCGTCGAAGGAAGCGCGGCCGCGCCACACGATCCAGGCGACGTACACGACGAAGGCGAGGACGACGGGCACGCTCGTCAGTGTCCGGCGCGCCTCGAACCGGGCGAGCGCGAGCACGGCCCGCGCGCCACCGCGCCGCTCGGCCTCCACGGCGGGGGGCGCGTCCGCCTGCAGGGCGCTCATGCGGCCACCTCCGTGTCGGCGCCGTCGAGGACGAGCAGGTAGCCGTCCTCCAGTGCGGGTTCCACCAACTCCGCTCCCGGGGGCGGATCACCCACGTTGCGGAAGGTCCCCGCCCCCGTGCGCCAGCCGGCCTTCGCGCCCGGGTCCCGCTCCCCGCTGCTCCACACGCGCCCGGCGGCCCGTGCGGTCAGTTCGGCGGGCGTGCCGTCGAACCGCACCGCCCCGGCGGCCATGACGACCACCCGGTGGCAGAGCATCGCGACGTCCTCGGTCTGATGGGTGGACAGCAGCACGGTCCGCCCTTCCCCCGCCCCGGCGACCAGCTCCCGGAAGCGCATCCGCTGCTCCGGGTCCAGCCCGACGGTCGGCTCGTCGAGCACGAGGAACCCGGGGTCGCCCACCAGCGCGGCCGCGAGCGCGACCCGCTGCCGCATCCCCCCGGACAGCTTCTTGATCCGCCGGCCGCGGACGTCTCCCAGATCGACATCCTCCAGCACCCGCCGCACCTCGCGGTGCCGGGCGGAACGGTCCGCCAGCTCCTTGAGGATCGCGACGTAGTCGACGAACTCGAAGGCGGTGAAGTCGGGGTGGAAACCGGGCGTCTGCGGCAGGTACCCGAGCCGCCGCCGCACCTCCTGCCGCCCGCGCGAGGTGCCGGGATCGTGCCCGAGCACCGTGAACGCCCCCCGATCGGCCGGCACGGCGGTGGCGAGCACCCGCAGCAGCGTGGTCTTCCCGGCCCCGTTGGGACCGAGCAGCCCGGTGACGCCCGGGGTCAGCCGCAGCGACACGTCGTCGAGGGCGCGGGTCCGGCCGTAGTGGAGGCTGAGCCCGGAGGCGGAGACGGTGGGGGTCATACGGTGCTCCCGTACACGAAGGAAACAAGGGGAAAAAAACAGGGCGGGCCTCACGCGGCACCGCGCGCGGCGATGTCGAACCGGTCGCGCACCAGCAGCAGCAGCCCGACGCCCGCCACCGCCACGGCACCGCAGACGCCCTGCCCGGCAGCGGTGAACGGCGCGAGCGGCACGTCGTCGGCCGCCCGCACCCCGCCCGCCACCAGCAGCACGGCCACCCACGCCCCGGCGACCGCGGACGGCGCGGCCACCGGCCCCAGCCGGGGCGTGAGCGCGAGCCCGGAGGTGGTGAGGGCGAGCCCGGGCAGCAGCCAGGCGAGGGCGCTCAGCTCGTACCCCGGCAGGGCGAGGCTCGCCAGGGCCCCCGTGCCGAGGGCCACGACGAGCACGGCGACCGTGCGGATCATCAGCAGCCGGAAACCGTGCAGGGGCGCGACGACCGCCATCTCGTACGTCGGGTCCAGCGCCGGCCCGTAGGCGAGCGCCACCCCGGCCAGGGGCAGCAGCGGAGCGAGAGCGAGGAAGAGGGTGGGCCGGCCGGCCGCGCCCGCCGAGAAGGCCACGAAGAAGGTCATCAGCAGCACGGCGACGACCGCGCCGAGCCAGGACCGGCGCAGCACGGGGGTCGCCGCGAGCAGCCGCGCGGTGCCGTCGTCGACCCCGCACCGCACCAGCAGGCCCTCGAACCACCCCGGCCGGGGCGCGTCCAGCTCCGCGTCGAGCCGCTCCCACCCGGCATCCAGGGCGGCGGCGTCACTCACCCCGGCGAGCACGCCGCGGCAGTGCGCGCAGGCGCTCAGGTGCGCGTCGGCGGACCACAGGAGGGGCGCCGCCAGCTCCCCCCGGGCGTAGGCCCGCAGATCGTCCTCGCCGACATGCCAGGTCTCCCGGCGACGGCTGTCCTCGTCCCTCATGCCAGCGCCTCCCGCAGCTGTCGGCGGGCGCGCATCGCCCGCGTCTTGACCGTGCCCGGCGGGATGCCGAGCAGGACGGCCGCCTCGCGGGTGGTCAGCCCGTCGATGACCGTGGCCTGGAGCACCGCGCGCAGCTCCGGCGAGAGCCGGACGAGGGCGCCGGCGAGGTCCCCGTGCTCGACCCCGGCGAGCACACGCTCCTCCGCCGAGGCCTCCTCCCGGTGCCGCAGCCGGGCCAGGGCCTGCCGCAGCCGCCCCCGCGCCCCGTCGCCGCGCAGCACGTCGACCAGCCGCCGCGACCCGATCCGCCACAGCCACCCCGCCACGTCACCGTCCTGCCGGTACCGCGCGCTCCCCCGCCACACCGCGAGGAACGTCTCCTGCACGACGTCGTCGACGACACCGCCGTCGGCGCACCGGCCGCGCATACGGGCGGTCAGCCACGGCGCGTACCGGCGGTACAACTCCTCGAAGGCACCCCGGTCACCGTCGTCGGCGACGGCCCGCAGCAACTCCCCGTCGCTTCTCGTCTCGCTCACGTCCCCTCATCGGACGACCCCACCTGATCGGTTCACGATCCCAACGACGACCTCCGCCCCCGCACGTGGCCCCGCACGGCCGGCCGTCCAGGTGGCCACGTACGGGTGTCTGCGCACACGTGGCCCGCGCACGGCCGGCCGCGTACGGCGAGAAGGGGCCGTGCCGGGGGGTGTCCGCCCGCAGCGGTTGGCGCGTCGACGGACGGAACCCTGTTCCCCGACCGATTCCGCGCCGTTCCGAGGACGGACACCCCCCGGCACGGCCCCGACCCACAGACCACGCACCGCGCAACGCGCACCACCCCCGAACCCGCACAGGCGCCGCAGGCAAGACACCCGCACCACCCCCGAACCCGCACAGGCCGCCGCAGGCAAGACACCCGCACCACCCCCGAACCCGCACAGGCGCCGCAGGCAAGACACCCGCACCACCCCCGGACCCGCACAGGCGCCGCAGGCACCCCGCCCAACCGCCGGAGGCCCCCGCACCGAACCGGCACAGGCGCCGCAGCCGAGCCACCCGTAACCGCCGGAGGCCGCCCTCCGCTATCCCACACGTCATGTCCCCGTAACCATCGATTCAGACAGCCTTGCGACGCTCACCGAATGAAGCCGACCGTGCCGGAGCAACCAGGAGCAGAGCATCCCGCGGCGTCCGACGCGCCTGTCCTGCGCGTGGCGCGGAAGAATGGGTTCATGAGGCAGCCGAACACCCAGGCAGAGGTCCAGCACACGCAGCCCTCCGTGGGCTCCATCGCCGCGCACCGCCCGCACACCGTGGCCGCCACGGTCTCCGACCTGGAACCCGACATCGACGCCGACCTCGACGCGTACGAGGAGTCGGAGGAGTCCCAAGCCGGCGGCGCCCAGCTCCCGCAGGGCCGCTTCCTGGACCGCGAACGCAGCTGGCTCGCGTTCAACGAACGCGTGCTCGAACTCGCCGAGGACCCGAGCACCCCCCTCCTGGAGCGTGCCAACTTCCTCGCGATCTTCGCCAGCAACCTGGACGAGTTCTTCATGGTCCGCGTCGCCGGCCTCAAGCGCCGCATCGCCACCGGCGTCGCCACCCGCTCCGCCTCCGGCCTCCAGCCCCGCGAGGTCCTGGAGATGATCTGGGCCCGCTCCCGCGAGCTCATGGCCCGGCACGCCGCCTGCTTCCAGGAGGACGTCCTCCCCGCCCTGGCCGACGAGGGCATCCACCTGGTCCGCTGGAGCGAACTGGCGGAGAAGGAGCAGGCCCGCCTCTTCACCCTCTTCCGGCATCAGATCTTCCCGGTGCTCACCCCGCTCGCGGTCGACCCGGCGCACCCGTTCCCGTACATCTCGGGCCTCTCCCTCAACCTCGCGGTGGTCGTCCGCAACCCCGTCACCGGCCACCGGCACTTCGCCCGCGTCAAGGTGCCGCCGCTGCTCTCCCGCTTCCTGGAGGCCTCCCCGGGCCGCTACGTCCCCCTCGAGGACGTCATCGCCGCCCACCTCGAAGAGCTCTTCCCGGGCATGGAGGTCCTGGAGCACCACGCCTTCCGCCTCACCCGCAACGAGGACCTCGAGGTGGAGGAGGACGACACCGAGAACCTCCTCCAGGCCCTGGAGAAGGAGCTCATGCGGCGCCGCTTCGGCCCGCCCGTGCGCCTGGAGGTCGAGGAGAGCGTCGACCGCGAGGTCCTGGACCTCCTCGTCCGCGAGCTGAAGATCGGCGAGGCGGAGGTCTACCCCCTGCCCGGCCCCCTCGACCTCACCGGCCTCTTCCGCATCCACAGCCTCGACCGGCCGGAGCTGAAGTACCCGAAGTTCGTCGCCGGCACCCACCGCGACCTCGCCGAGGTCGAGTCGGCCTCCGCGCCGGACGTCTTCGCGGCCGTCCGCAGCCGGGACGTCCTGCTGCACCACCCGTACGACTCGTTCTCGACGTCCGTCCAGGCCTTCCTGGAGCAGGCCGCCGCCGACCCCGACGTCCTCGCCATCAAGCAGACGCTGTACCGCACCTCCGGCGACTCCCCGATAGTCGACGCGCTCATCGACGCGGCCGAGTCCGGCAAGCAGGTCCTGGTCCTGGTCGAGATCAAGGCCCGCTTCGACGAGCACGCCAACATCAAGTGGGCCCGCAAGCTGGAGGAGGCCGGCTGCCACGTGGTCTACGGCCTGGTGGGCCTGAAGACCCACTGCAAGCTCTCCCTCGTCGTACGCCAGGAGGGCGAGACCCTCCGCCGCTACAGCCACGTCGGCACCGGCAACTACCACCCGAAGACGGCCCGCCTCTACGAGGACTTGGGGCTGCTCACCGCGGACCCGCAGGTCGGCGCGGACCTCTCCGACCTGTTCAACCGCCTCTCCGGCTACTCCCGCCGGGAGACCTACCGCCGCCTCCTCGTCGCGCCGAAGTCCCTGCGCGACGGCCTGGTCTCCCGCATCCACAAGGAGATCCAGCACCACCGCGCCGGCCGCCCCGCCTCCATACGCATCAAGGTCAACTCGATGGTCGACGAGGCCGTGATCGACGCCTGCTACCGCGCGTCCCAGGCCGGGGTCCCGGTCGACGTGTGGGTGCGCGGCATCTGCGCGCTGCGCCCGGGCGTGGCGGGCCTGTCGGAGAACATCCGGGTCCGTTCGGTGCTCGGCCGCTTCCTCGAGCACTCGCGCGTCTTCGCCTTCGGCAACGGCGGCGAGCCGGAGGTCTGGTTCGGCAGCGCCGACATGATGCACCGCAACCTCGACCGCCGGATAGAGGCGCTGGTCCGGGTCACCGACCCGGCTCACCGGGCGGCCCTCAACCGGCTGCTGGAGACCGGCATGTCCGACGGCACCGCGTCCTGGCACCTCGGCCCGGACGGCGAGTGGACCCGGCACGCGGCCGACGCGGACGGCCAGCCCCTGCGCAACATCCAGGAGATGCTCATAGACGCCCGGAGGCGCCGGCGTGGCACAGCGACACCTTGACCCGACGGAGCCGACGGCCACGGCCACGACCGCGCCCCCGGGCGCCGCCGCTGCCGCCGCTGCCGCCGCCCCCGGCCGCGCCGCACCCGCGGACACGGAGGCCCTCGCCGGCTACCTGCGCGCCCAGGCCACGGAGTTCCTCCGCGCCCTGCGCCTGCACCGGGAGACGGGGACCGGCACGAACGGCGCACACGGCCCCCAGGGCACCGGCACCGGCACCGCCAAGGCACCCCCGGCCGCGGGCCCCGTGGACGCGGCCCGCCTCCTGCGCCGGGCGGCCCGCCGCCTCAGCGGCACGCTGCACACCTTCCAGCCCCTGCTGGACGCCGACTGGGCGGAGGCCATGCGCCCCGAGCTGGCGTGGCTGTCCGGCACGCTGGCCCTGGAGCACGCCTACGCGTCCCGCCTGGAGCGCCTGCTCGAGGCCCTGCACCGGCTGTCGGGGTCGTCGGCGTTCCCGGCACGGCAGCCGGGCCGGGCGGCGACCGTGGCGGTCACCGTGCCCGCACCGCAGCAGTCGCCCCCGGACCGCGGCAGCCTCACCGTGGGCGCGGCCAAGGCGGGCGCGCTGCTCGACCGCCAGCTGACCCTGGCCCGTACCCGCGCCCACTCCACCGCCCTGCAGGCGCTGGGCAGCAGCCGCTTCCACGCGGTCGCCGACAAGGTCGCCTTACTGGCCAGCGAGGTCCCGCTGAGGAGGAGCACCGCGCCCACCGCCGGCCTCCGCCCCCTGGCCGCCGCCGCGGAGGGCCGCCTGACGGACGCCGTGGCCGCCCTCCCCCTCGTCACCGCGGGCAACCCGTACAACGCCCAGGCCCTGATCCACGGCCTCTCCCCGGACCCGGCCCCCCACCCGCAGGACGCCCAGTGGCACCAGGTCCGCCTGCTGCTGCGCCTGCACCGGTACGCGCTCGAAGTGCTCCGCGGCGAGGACCCCGCAGACCCCGACGGGGACGCCGAGGGCCCGGTCGCCTCCCAGGACATCCGCCTCCTGGCCGCCGGCGAGGCCCTGAACCGCCACCGCGACGCCTCGGAGGCCGCCGCGGCCGCCGCCCAGGCCGCCCGTACGCCGCGCATCGCCCCGGCGACGGCGTACGCGCTCGGGGTGCTCCACGCCGACCAGCGGCATGAGGTGGAGGCGGCGAGGTACGCGTTCCAGCACAGCTGGCGCAAGGAACCGATCAGGCTCCCGTAGGACCGCCACCGGACAGGAGGCACGAGCGCACCGTGGATCCCGCCGAGGACACCCCCGCCCCCACCGTGCACGCGGCGGGCTGCGTCCTGTGGCGCCGCTCCCCCCGCGCCCCCGGCCTGGAGCTCTGCCTCGTCCACCGGCCGAAGTACGACGACTGGTCGCACCCCAAGGGCAAGCTGGAGCCCGGCGAGGACTCGCTCACGGGCGCCCTGCGCGAGGTCGCCGAGGAGACGGGGTACGCCGCCGCACCGGGCGCGGAACTGCCATCCGTGCGCTACCTGGCGAACGGCCGCCCCAAGGAGGTCCGCTACTGGGCCGCGGCGGCCACCACCGGCGCCTTCACCCCCTCCGACGAGGTCGACCGCATCGTGTGGCTGGAGCCCGCGGCGGCCCGCGCCCGCCTCACCCAGCCCAGGGACCGGTCCCTCGTCGACGCGTTCCTGACGACGCTGCCACCCGGAACCACTCCGTGTCCTTGACGTGAGCGTTCCGTGACCTCACCGCACCGTCCTCAGGGGTTCACCCCGCGTTCATGTACGGCCATCGGCGGCTTCACCTGTTCTGCCTAATTTCAGCCTTACCGATACGGGGCGCATCCCGAAAACGCGTCCGTATCCCCAGTCTTCATCGCAGTCCTCGCACGCCGCCGTATTCAGGCCGGCGGCTCCTGGAAGGAACTCCCTCAGTGAAGCTTCAGCGCATGAACCGGCGGGCCCTCGCTCTCGGTGCTCTCGCCGTCTCCGGCGCCCTGGCCCTCACGGCGTGCGGCTCCGACGACACCAGCGGCGGCGACGGCGGCGCCAGCGCCACCGCCAACAGCAACATCAAGTGCGACGACGCCAAGGGCCAGCTCCAGGCCTCCGGCTCCTCGGCCCAGAAGAACGCGATCGACGCCTGGGTCAAGGCGTACACCACGGCGTGCAAGGACGTGCAGGTCAACTACCGCCCCGACGGTTCGGGCGCCGGTATCACCGCGTTCAACCAGGGCCAGACCGCCTTCGCCGGTTCCGACTCGGCGCTCAAGCCCGAGGAGGTCGAGGCCTCCAAGAAGGTCTGCACCGACGGCCAGGGCATCAACCTGCCGATGGTCGGCGGCCCCATCGCGGTCGGCTTCAACGTCCCGGGCGTCGACACGCTCGTCCTGGACGCCTCGACGCTCGCCAAGATCTTCGACAGCCAGATCACCAACTGGAACGACGAGGCGATCGCGAAGCTGAACCCCGACGCCAAGCTTCCCGACCTGAAGATCCAGGCCTTCCACCGCTCGGACGAGTCCGGCACCACGGACAACTTCACCAAGTACCTCAAGGCCGCCGCGCCCAAGGACTGGAAGTACGAGCCGGCCAAGGCCTGGGCGGCCAAGGGCGGCCAGTCCGCTCCGCAGTCCTCCGGTGTCGCCCAGCAGGTGAAGCAGACCAGCGGCGCGATCTCCTACTTCGAGCTGTCCTACGCCAAGGACGGCATCAAGACGGTCGACATCAAGACCGAGGCCGCCGAGCCGGTCAAGGCCACCGTCGAGAACGCCACCGCCGCCATCGGCGCCGCCAAGGTCGTCGGCACCGGCAAGGACCTCGCGCTGGAGCTGGACTACACGCCCTCCGCCGACGGCGCCTACCCCATGGTCCTCGTGACCTACGAGATCGCCTGCGACAAGGGCAACAAGGCGGACACCCTGCCCGCCACCAAGTCCTTCCTGAACTACATGGCCTCGGAGGACGGCCAGGGCCTGCTGGCCGACGCCGGCTACGCCCCGATGCCCACCGAGATCATCACCAAGGTCCGCGAGACCATCTCGGGCCTGAGCTGACCCGAGTGCGGTCCGGCCTCCACCCGGGGCCGGGCCGCACCGTCCGGTGCACCGCCGCCAGGAGCCCCGTACGACGCGGCTCCGCCCGAGCCGCCGCGTACGACGGCTCCGCAGACCGGAGAACCCGATGGACATAACCACTGACTCCCACAAGCCGACACCAGCACCCGCACCCCAGCAGCCCCCCACGGCCGAGGCCAAGCGCGCCGCACGCGGCGCCACCCGCCCCGGCGACCGGATCTTCCTCGGGCTGTCCCGCGGGTCCGGCATCTTCGTGCTGGTCATCATGGCCGCCATCGCGGCCTTCCTGACCTACCGCGCCTCGATCGCGATCAGCAAGGACGAGGCCAACTTCTTCACCACCTTCGAGTGGAACCCGAGCGGGATCCCCGCCGAGTTCGGCATCGCCGTCCTGGCCTTCGGCACCGTCGTGTCGTCGATCATCGCCATGGTCATCGCGGTCCCGATCGCGGTCGGCATCGCCCTGTTCATCACGCACTACGCGCCGCGCAAGCTGGGCGGCGCCATCGCGTACGTGATCGACCTGCTCGCCGCCGTGCCCTCGATCGTCTACGGCCTGTGGGGCGCGCTCGTCCTCGTGCCGCACATGGAGGGGCTCTTCGGCTGGCTCGACCAGTACTTCGGCTGGACCGGCGTCCTCGACTGGAACGAGGGCCCGCCGCGCTCGCTGTTCACCGTGGGCATCCTGCTGGCCATCATGA
Source organism: Streptomyces ambofaciens ATCC 23877 (assembly GCF_001267885.1). NCBI lineage: Bacteria > Bacillati > Actinomycetota > Actinomycetes > Kitasatosporales > Streptomycetaceae > Streptomyces > Streptomyces ambofaciens. The sequence continues at coordinate 3,760,519 of NZ_CP012382.1, forward strand.
TCCTGCCGATCATCACCAACGTCAGCCGTGAGGTCTTCCGGCAGGTGCCGCAGACGCACGAGGAAGCGGCCCTGGCCCTCGGCGCCACGCGCTGGGAGGTCATCAGGATGTCCGTCCTGCCCTTCGGCCGCTCCGGCATCATCTCCGCCTCGATGCTGGGCCTCGGCCGCGCGCTCGGCGAGACGATGGCCGTCGCCATGGTGCTCTCCTCGACCTTCGACATCAACGCCAGCCTGTTGAACGCGGGTGGCGGCACCTTCGCCCAGAACATCGCGAGCAAGTTCAACGAGGCCACGCCCATGGGCCGGGACGCCCTCATCGCGTCCGGCCTGGTGCTGTTCGTGATCACCCTGCTGGTCAACGGAGCCGCCCGGTTGATCATCGCCCGCCGCAAGGAGTACTCGGGGGCCAACGCATGAGCCACGCAACCCTCTCCGACAAGCGCCCGCCCAGCTCGCTGCGCGGCGCGACGCTGCCCAAGTGGTTCCCCTGGGCGGTCGCGGCGGGCTCCGTCGCCCTGGGCCTCGGCATCAGCGCCGCGGCCGGCCTGCACAGCTCCATCCAGTGGGCCCTGATGGCCGCGGTCCTCTTCGTCCTCGGCTCCTACGCCATCTCGGCCAAGGTCGAGGGCGGGCGGCAGGCCAAGGACCGCGTCGCGACCAGCATGGTCTGGGTCGCGTTCCTCCTCGCCGTGATCCCGCTGGCGTCCCTCGTCTGGGAGACCGTCCAGCAGGGCGTGAAGGTCCTCGACGGCTACTTCCTGAGCCACTCCATGGGCGTCGTCTCCGACTCCGAGCCGGGCGGCGGCATCTACCACGCCCTCCTCGGCACCCTCCAGCAGGTCGGCATCGCCACCGCGATCTCCGTGCCGCTCGGCGTGCTGACCGCGATCTACCTGGTGGAGTACGGGCGCGGCAAGCTCGCCAAGGCCGTCACCTTCTTCGTCGACGTCATGACGGGCATCCCGTCGATCGTCGCGGGTCTGTTCATCCTCAGCCTGTGGATCATCATCCTGGACATGGGCTACTCCGGCTTCGCCGGCTCCCTGGCCCTGTGCATCCTGATGATCCCGGTCGTCGTCCGCTCCACCGAGGAGATGCTCAAGCTCGTCCCGAACGAGCTGCGCGAGGCGTCCCTGGCGCTGGGCGTGCCCAAGTGGCGCACCATCCTGAAGGTGGTCGTCCCGACGTCCATCGGCGGGATCATCACCGGTGTGATGCTCTCGGTCGCCCGTATCACCGGCGAGACGGCACCCGTGCTGCTGCTGGTCTGGGGTACGAACCTCATCAACTCGAACCCCTTCTCGGACCCCCAGGCGTCCCTGCCGATGTACATCTATCTGCAGTACGGCGCCGGCTACGAGTCGTCGCACGACCGTGCCTGGGCGGCTGCCCTGACGCTCATCGCGTTCATCATGATTCTCAACCTGGTGGCCCGCGGCATCGCCCGCTGGAAGGCCCCGAAGACGGGTCGCTGACGCGGCCAGAGCAAGAACAGTCAGCGACCCGGACACGCGAAAGAAGAAGTGATACCCATGGCCAAGCGCATAGACGTCAGCGGCCTCAACGCCTACTACGGCTCCTTCCTGGCCATCGAGGACATCTCGATGACCGTCGAACCCCGCTCGGTGACGGCCTTCATCGGCCCCTCCGGCTGCGGCAAGTCCACGTTCCTGCGCACGCTCAACCGCATGCACGAGGTCACGCCCGGCGGCCGGGTCGACGGCAAGGTCATGCTCGACGACGAGAACCTGTACGGCGCCGGCATCGACCCGGTGGCCGTGCGGCGCGAGGTCGGCATGGTCTTCCAGCGGCCGAACCCCTTCCCGACCATGTCGGTGTACGACAACGTCGCGGCCGGCCTGAAGCTCAACGGCAAGTTCAGGAAGTCGGAGCTGGACGACGTCGTCGAGAAGTCCCTGCGCGGCGCGAACCTCTGGAACGAGGTCAAGGACCGCCTGAACAAGCCGGGCTCCGGCCTCTCCGGCGGCCAGCAGCAGCGCCTGTGCATCGCCCGCGCGATCGCGGTCGAGCCGAACGTCCTGCTCATGGACGAGCCCTGCTCCGCCCTGGACCCGATCTCCACCCTCGCCATCGAGGACCTGATCGGCGAGCTGAAGGAGCGCTTCACGATCGTCATCGTGACGCACAACATGCAGCAGGCGGCGCGCGTCTCGGACCGTACGGCGTTCTTCAACCTGGCGGCGGTCGGCCAGCCCGGCAAGCTGATCGAGATCGACGAGACGGAGCGCATCTTCTCCAACCCGTCGGTCCAGGCCACGGAGGACTACATCTCGGGCCGCTTCGGCTAGGCCCCCGCCCCGACCCCTCGCGGTGCTGCATGGCGGTGCCACCGCGAGGAGCACAAAGGGCCCGCCCCCGGTCTCCGGGGGCGGGCCCTCTCAGTCGTGCGCGGCCCTGCCTCGGCCGCTCCCGGCTACAGGAACGCCAGGTGGACCAGCCAGAACGAGCAGGCCGCCACCAGCGCGGCGGCCGGCATCGTGATGAACCAGCCCAGGATGATGTTCTTCGCGACACCCCACCGGACGGCGTTCACCCGCTTCGTGGCCCCCACACCCATGATCGCCGAGGTGATGACGTGCGTCGTCGAGATCGGCGCGTGGAAGAGGAAGGCCGACCCGAACATGATCGAGGCGCCCGTCGTCTCGGCGGCGAAGCCCTGCGGCGGGTCCAGCTCGATGATCTTGCGGCCCAGCGTCCGCATGATCCGCCAGCCGCCCGCGTACGTTCCCGCGGAGAGCATCAGCGCACAGGCGATCTTGACCCACACCGGGATCGGGTCGCCGTAGTCCTCGACGTCGGCGATGACCAGCGCCATCACCACGATGCCCATCGTCTTCTGCGCGTCCTGGAGGCCGTGCCCCAGCGCCATACCGGCCGCCGACACCGTCTGCGCGATACGGAAGCCACGCTTCGCCTTGTGCGGGTTGGCCCGCCGGAACATCCACATGATCGCGGTCATCACGAGGTAACCGGCCACCAGACCGATCACCGGCGACAGGAACATCGGGATGACGATCTTGTCGACGACCCCGTGCCAGTACACGGTCGTCCCCCCGGCCAGCGCCGCCCCGACCAGGCCGCCGAACAGCGCGTGCGAGGACGACGAGGGCAGGCCGAAGTACCAGGTGATCAGGTTCCAGACGATGGCGCCCACGAGCGCCGCGAAGAGGATGCCCATCCCCTTCGAACCCTCGGGCGTCTCGATCAGCCCCTCACTGACCGTCTTGGCGATCCCGGAGCCGAGGAACGCGCCGGCGAGGTTCATCACGGCGGCCATCGCGAGCGCCGCACGGGGCGTGAGCGCACGCGTCGACACGGACGTCGCGATCGCGTTCGCCGAGTCGTGGAAACCGTTGGTGTACGTGAAGAAGAGCGCGACCCCGATGGTCGCGATCAGAGCGAAGGTGTCCATGGAGAGGTCAGGACTCCTTGACCGCGATGGTCTCCACCGTGTTCGCCACGTGCTCGAAGGCGTCCGCCGCCTCTTCCAGTACGTCCACGATCTGCTTCAGCTTGAGCACCTCGATGGCCTCGTACTTGCCGTTGAAGAGGTGGGCGAGCAGCTTGCGGTGGACCTGGTCGGCCTGGTTCTCGAGGCGGTTGACCTCGATCCAGTACTCGGTGAGGTTGTCCATGGTGCGCAGGTTCGGCATGGCCTCGGCGGTCAGCTCGGCGGCCCGCGCCAGCACCTCGATCTGCTGGTCGACGCCCTTGGGCAGTTCCTCGACATTGTAGAGGACGACCAGGTCGACGGCCTCCTCCATGAAGTCCATGATGTCGTCGAGGGACGACGCGAGGTTGTAGATGTCCTCGCGGTCGAAGGGCGTGATGAACGAGGAGTTCAGCTGGTGGAAGATCGCGTGCGTGGCGTCGTCACCTGCGTGTTCGGCGGCCCGCATACGCTCTGCGATCTCGGCCCGGGCGGATGCGTCCGCCCCGAGCAGTTCCATCAGGAGCTTGGAGCCCGTGACGATGTTGTCCGCGGAGGCGGCGAACATGTCGTAGAAGCTCGTCTCCCTGGGGGTCAGACGAAAGCGCACGTGGGGTCCTCGGGGTGCATCGGTTTCGGTCAGGCTGATGCTAGGCGCATCATCCGGCCACGGCTAACGGGCCGTCCCCCAGTGTCGCCCATCAGGCAGAGTGATGAGCAGGGGGGCGACGCCAGGGCCGCTGCCGGGTTCCGCGAAGGGCCCTCTACCCCGCAAAGTTCGTTACCATATACCCGCCAGGGGTATATGTCCGCTATCTGCTCGATGTCTGCGCACTCCGCCTCTGCCCGCTCTCTCCCTCCAGCCCACTCTGTCCCCACAGGAGGACGCGATGACGACCACTGAGGCCGGCGCAGGTGCGCCCTCCCCCGCCGTGGACGCGGTGGCGCCGGACGGGACGGACGTGGTGACCGACCACGACCGCGGCGTGCACGGCTACCACCAGCAGAAGGACGAGCACCTCAAGCGCCTGCGCCGCATCGAGGGCCAGATCCGCGGCCTGCAGCGGATGGTCGACGAGGACGTCTACTGCATCGACATACTCACGCAGGTCTCCGCCTCCACGAAGGCCCTGCAGTCCTTCGCGCTGCAACTCCTCGAGGAGCACCTGCGCCACTGCGTCGCGGACGCGGCCGTCAAGGGCGGTGCCGAGATCGACGCGAAGGTGGAGGAGGCGACGAAGGCGATCGGCCGCCTCCTGCGCACCTGACCCCGGCCGGGCGGGCCTCCACGGCCGGCCCCTGGCGGTCGGCCCCCGCCCTTTCCGGCGATCCCGCCGGTCAGCCCGGCCCCTGCTGGCCGGCCCGTCGTTCCTCGGCCACGCGCAGCACTTCGTCGATGCTCTCCAGGCTGAGCCGCTCCCGGGCGGCCGACGCCGCGATGATCAGCTCCCCGCACAGCTCGATCTCGGCGAGGGCCACGTGGTCCTGAACCGCCGTACCGCCGACCGGAGCCACGCCGTCACCTCGTCTCTGCCGTCACCGACTTCCTAGAGTAGGGAGCGGCCTACACACCGCGCATGGCACGGAAGGGCTAGTTCTTGCCGTCCGCCCCCTCGCCGGGGCCGTCCCCCGGCACCTCCCCCGGCTCCGCGGCGATCCGGCCAGCGTAGATGTCGCGGTCCTCGGGCAGCCGTACGCGGACGGCGGCGCCGAAATCGTAGAGGAGCGTCGTCGAGGCGACGGCCACGTCGCCCTCGTCGCGCCCGTTGGAGAAGCTGAAGCGGTGCCGGAGCTTGCGGATCCGGCCCTCGTCGTCGAGGTACGCGTCGAACGGAACCTCCGCGGTCGCGAACCCCTCGGCCGCCGCGGCGAGCGCCTTCCGGTTGCCGTCCGACGCCTCCCGCGCCGCCCGTGCGAGATCGGCGGTGCCCCGGTAGTGCCGCACGGCGGTCCCCGCGAGTTCCGTGCGCCCCACGTACCTCGCCGTCCGCGTCCCCCGCAGCACCTCGGCGGCGGCGAGGGGGTCCGTCGCCCCGCCGGTGACCAGGTTCCCGTCGGTCAGCGAGGCGGTGTCCACCCGCACCCACTTGTCGTCGGGCACGCCGGCTCCCCGGTTCTTCATGTACAGGGCACCCGGCGCGAGCAGTTCGGTGATCGGCCGGTGCTCGCTCGTCCCGGCCGGGTCCTGGGGGAGCCGCACCTTCAGCCGCCCGAGCCGCTCCGTGAAGTCGTACACACCCTCGCCCCGGATGGTCACCCGCGTCCCGCCGCTGGCCATCTCCATCGCGGTCCGCGCCTTGGCGCTCCCGGCGGCCACCAGGCGGTCCGCGCTCCCCTGCAGCACGACGACCGGATCACCGGCACCCGGCCCCTGGGCGGCGGCCCCCTGCCCGGAGCACGCGCTGCCGGCGAGGCACGCGCCGACCAGGCCCCCGGCGAGCACGAGAGGGCCGCCGGCCCGTGCCACCCGCCGCTCCCGTGCCCTCAGCCACCCGACCATCGCCACCTACCCCAGCCGTCCCGCCCGTTCCGGACCCCTGCCGTCCCGGTTAACGAGGGGTGGGTGACCCCGGTAACGTTGTCGGCGTGGCGCAGCAGGACGGTCTCGAAGCTCCCCAGGAAGTCCCGGAACACCTCACGACGACGGTCGAACAGGGCCCCTTCTGCCTGGCCCGCTGCACCTGCGGGTGGCGGGGCCCGGCCCGCAGGGCGAGAAGCCAGGCCCGCACGGACGCGAAATCCCACCCCCCGGCCTGACCCGCGCACGCCCCTCGGGGCCGAACGCACCCCGCACGCCCCCCGGGGCCCGAAGCACCGCGCCCCCGGCGGCGGGCAGCACACCCCGGAAGCCGCGAGCACCCCACCCCGCACGGGTCGCGCCCCCGACACCACAGGCACGTCACCGCGCCCCCCACCAGCACGGACACCCGCCCCGCGCACGTAGACACACGGGCGCGACGCCCCTCGCCCCACCCGAGCGAAGACGCCCCTCGCCCCACCAGAGCGAAGCCCCACCGCGCCACCGCGCACCCCGACACCACGCGCTCGCCCCCCGACCCGGCACCCCCCGCAAAGCGCCCCGCCGTCCCACGGAACCCGCGCTTCCCCCGCCCCGTCTCCCTCCACGAACCCCATCCCCAGGGAGACGGAGCCGCACATGCACCGGCGCACGTTCATCGGCACCACGGCCGCCGCGCTCACCGCGACGGCGGCCGCCTGCACGGGCAGGGACCCGAACAGCGGCACCGGCGGCGGCTCCGGAACCGGCAAGAACCCGGCCCCCGCGAGCACCCCCCGCCTCACCCGCACCGCGACCTCCACCCGCGTCCCCGCCACCCCCACCCCCGCCACCTGGGCCGCCCTCGCCAAGTCCCTCGACGGCCCCCTCGTCCGCCCGGGCGACCGGTCCTGGCGAACGGCCCGCCAGCTGTACAACACCCGCTTCGACACCCTCCGCCCCGCCGCCGTCGCCTACGCCGCCCACCCGGACGACATCCGCACCGCCCTCTCCCACGCCCGCGCCCACGGCGTCCCGGTGGCGATCCGCAACGGCGGCCACTCCTACGCCGGCTGGTCCTCCGGCGACGGGCGCCTGATCATCGACGTCTCGAAGCTCGACCGGGTCCACGCCTCGGGCGGCACCGCCGTGGTCGGCGCCGGCGCCAAGCTGATCGACGTCTACCGCGCCCTGTCCGCCAAGGGCGTGACCGTCCCGGCCGGCTCCTGCCCCACCGTCGGCATCTCCGGCCTCACCCTCGGCGGCGGCCACGGTGTCGTCTCCCGCGCCTACGGCCTGACCTGCGACAGCCTCACCCAGGCCACCCTGATCACGGCGGACGGCAAGGAGATCACCGCCGACGCGACCCACCACAAGGACCTGTTCTGGGCCCTGCGCGGCGCGGGCAACGCCCACTTCGGCATCGTCACGGAGCTCCGCTTCCGCACCCACCCCGCGCCCCGGGCCGTGTCGGCGTACCTGACCTGGCCCTGGCGCAGGGCCGCCGCGGTGGTCCGCGCCTGGCAGGAGTGGGGACCGGACCAGCCCGACGAGATCTGGTCCTCCCTCCACCTGGCCGCCGCTCCCGGCCGCACACCGACCGTCTCCGTCGCCGCCTTCTCCCTCGGCACCCACGGCGAACTCCAGAACGCCGTCGACCGCCTCGCCGGCCGCGTCGGCGCCCCGGCGAGCAGCGTCTCCCTCAGGCGCCGCACCTACGAGGAGTCGATGGAGCTGTACGCCGGCTGCTCGTCCTTCTCCGCCGACGCCCGTTGCCACCTCCCCGGTTCCACCCCCGGGCGCTCACCCGAGGGCGCGCTGGGCCGCGAGACGTACACCGCCCGCTCGGACTTCTTCGACCGCTCGATCCCGGCGGCCGGGGTCCGCGCCCTGCTCGCCCAGGTCGCCCCGGTCCGCGGCGCCGCCGTCAGCATCGCGTTCACGGCGCTCGGCGGAGCGGTGAACCGCGTCTCCCCGACGGCCACGGCCTTCGTGCACCGCCGCTCCCGGACGCTGGCCCAGTACCTCGCCTCCTGGCGCCCCGGCACCGACGGCACGGCCGCCCAGGCCTGGACGGCCTCCGCGCACGGGGCGTTGCGCCCGTACGCCTCGGGCGCCGCCTACCAGAACTACGCGGACCCGAGCCTCAGGGACTGGCGCAAGGCGTACTACGGAGACGCGGCCCCGCGCCTGGCGCAACTCAAGCGCCAGTACGACCGGGACCGCGTCTTCACCTACCCGCAGGCGCTCTAGGCGCCCGCGCACTCCCACCGGGTCCTAGGCGGCGAGATCCCTCTCCCCCGCCTCGGCGCTCTCCTGGCGCGCCCCCGGGATCACGGCGCCCTGTCCGGCGGCACCGCCTCGCCCCCGCGCGCTGACCAGCCATCCCACCCGGGGCGACCGCTCGACGGCCCGGGTCAGCGGCGTCAGCAGCGCCATGGCGACCGGCGACAGCAGCAACGCGACCGCCGTACCCAGGGCGAAGCCCCCGATGACGTCCGTCGGGTAGTGCACGCCCATGTAGACCCGGGCGAAGCCGCCGAACACGGCGAGCACGATCGCCACCAGCCCGAACTTCCGGTTGGCGACGAACAGCGCGACGGCGAGCGCCATGACGAGCGTCGCGTGGTCGCTCACGAAGGAGAAGTCGTTCTTCCCCTCGATGAGCACCTCCAGCCCGTCATGGGTCTTGAACGGCCGGGGCCGCTCGACGAAACCCCGTATCGGCACGTTGACGAGCACCGCGACACCGGCCGCGAGCGGTGCCCACACCAGGGCCGCCACGCTGGAGGCCGCGTCCTCGTCACCCCGCCGCCGCACGGACCACCAGCACCACAGCACCAGCAGCACGATCGCGAACAGCAGTCCGTACTCACCCACGAACTCCATGACCCGGTCGAACCAGTGCGGTGCGTCCTTGGCCAGGCCATTGATGTCGTAGAGCAGCTCGACGTCGGGGTTCGACCCGGATTCGGCGAGTCCAGCCATGGTGCTGCGGCCCCTTCGTCATGTCCTCCGGCGCACCGTGCGCACGCCTCTTCCGCCACCCCCGTGGTTGTAGATCCGCCGGCTCCGTCCGTCGCCGCACACCTACACGTCAACAGGAACGCACGGTCCCCGTTGATACGTTCCACGCTCCACTGAATGATCACGCAGACGTTATCGAAGAGAAACACGTCGTCGCAGCTCAGGGCTGGGGTTCACGCTGTGTCCAAACCATGGCATTCACACCGTGGTGGGCAGCGCTTTCGCGCCATCCTCGGTCACCCGGGTGGCTCCGAAGTAGTCAGGGGTGTCGATCGGATCGAACCGGATCACGGCCCCCGGCCGCGGCGCGTTGATCATGTAGCCGCCGCCGACGTACATCCCCACGTGCCGGATCGCCCGGGAGTTGGTGAGGTCGTCCGAGAAGAACACCAGGTCACCGGGGAGCAGCTCCTCACGGCTCGGATGCGGCCCCGCGTTGTACTGGTCGTTCGCGACCCGCGGCAGCTTGATCCCCACACTCTCGTACGCCGCCTTGGTCAGCCCCGAGCAGTCGAAACGCCCTCCCTGGTCGGCCGTCCCGTTCCCGCCCCACAGATAGGGCGTACCGAGCTTCTCCTGCGCGTAGGCGATGGCCCCGGCGGCCTGCTCGGAGGGGTCGACCCGCGTCTCGGGCGCGGCGAAGCTCTTCTCCAGGGTCGTGATCACCTGGACGTAGTTCTGCGTCTCCTTGTACGGCGGGACACCCTGGTACTTGATCACTGCGTAGGCCCCCGCGTTGTAGGAGGCCAGCATGTTTTCGGTCAGGTTCCCGGGCACGTCCTTCACGTACGACGCGAGGGAGCAGTCGTAGGACGCGGCGGACGGAATGGCGTCGTTCGGGTCCCACACGTCCCGGTCGCCGTCACCGTCCCCGTCGACCCCGTGGGTGGCCCACGTGCCGGGGATGAACTGCGCTATCCCCTGCGCCGCCGCGTGGCTCTGCGCCCTCGGGTTGAAGCCGCTCTCCTGGTAGAGCTGGGCGGCGAGCAGCGCGGGGTTGATGGCGGGGCAGAGGTTGCCCCACTTCTGCACGAGCGACTGGTAGGCGGCGGGCACCGACCCCTTGGCGAGCCTCTTCGTCCCCCCGCCGGCGCCGCCCGCGAGATCTCCGGCGACGAGGTAGACGCCCACGACGAGCAGCATCACGAACGACAGGGAGGAGCCGACGACCACGGTCCCCGCGATCCAGGCCTTACGCACCGTCAACCGCCCCTCGCCGTCCAGGAGTCATGGCGACGTCAGTGTAGAGGCGACTCCGGGTGCGGCGGATGTCACCGGGCGAACAGGAACGCGCCTGTTCACCCGACCACCCGTCAGAATCCGCCGCCGGAGCGTGAAAGGGCCTAACGACCGAACCGCACGACAGGTTTCGCTCAGGCCTCGTTGCCCGGCGTGACCTGCTGTGATACACAGAGTGACGATACGGCACTTCGTACACCGTCCCATGCCCGCCTGAGCAGTCGGCGTGAGGCGGTGGCAAGCTATTCGTACGAAACCCGCCAATCAATGACGCCAAGTCGACATCCCACGGCGCCGTTGTCGGCGACAATGAGGCCTGACCTCTGCACGTCCGCAGAGGGTGCGGAACTACCCAACAGGGGCGGTGACTTACATGCTCTTTGCGGCCGACGAGGGAGACATCAACACCATCATCGGGGGGATCGCTCCGGACTGGGGCCCCTTCGGCAGCCTGGGCAACGAGGCCAAGGTGATGATCGAGGTGGTCATGGCCGTCGCCATTCTGCTCTGTCTCGGCATCGCCATCTGGGGCGCCGCCAAGCAGCGCATCGGTGCCACGGCGCTGCGCGACACCTTCAGCGCGGAGCAGGGCAAGGGCCTCATCGTCGCGGGGCTGACGGGCGTGTTCATCATCGGCTCGCTCGGCACGCTCTTCACCATCGTGTACGGGATGGCCGTGTAGCCCGGCGCGCCTCCGACCTCCCGCACCCCCTCCACCCCACCCGCCCGTCGTGCCAACCGGCTGAGGTTGCGTTTCCCTGATGTCGAGTCACCACACCGCGCCCGCGCGGGAACCAGCACGGCTACCGTCGTACTTCTACGGCAGGCACGACGTCGAGGGGGAGTACGCGGCATGAGTCTCGGAGACGACCACCAGTCCTCCGGCGGTTACGGCGGCACCGGCCAGACACGGACCCGGCTGCCCGACGGGGACGCCGACGGCTACGGCACCCCCCGGCGCGGCGGCCGCTCCTCGTCCCGGAGCCTGGTCACGGTGGTCGGCGTCGTCGTCCTCCTCATCGCCGCGATCGCCTTCGCGAACCGTGGAGGAGGCGATTCCGCATCCTCGGACGACGCCGCCGCGGACAAGCCGAAGACCTCGGCGACGGCCCCGACGGGCACCCGCCCGGTCCAATCGGGCTTCGCCCGAGACGAACAGGGCGCCCAGAGCGCGGCGGCGAACTACGCGGTGGCGTTGGGTTCTGACGGCATGTTCAGCCCGTCAAGACGTCACGAGATCGTGCAGGCCATCGCCGATCCTGGCTCAGTCGACCGTCTCCAGTCCGGCTTCGACGCCGACTACTCAGCAGCTTTGCTGAACAGGATCGGCCTCACCGAGGACGGTAAGGCCCCGTTGGGCGCCACCTTCGTCAACCGAACATTGCCGGCAGGCACCAAGGTGACCTCCTTCAACGACAGTGCTGCCACCGTCGAAGTCTGGTGCAACGGTCTTTTTGGGCTCACGGGCGAGAAGACGACCAACCCCGTGGCGAACAACTGGTTCACCGTGACCATGAAGCTGAACTGGAACGGGAGCGACTGGAAGGTCGTGGAGACCAGCCAGAAGACCGGCCCGACCCCTGTTCCGGGTGACAGCCCCGTTTCCGGGTCCGAAGAGATGAGCAAGGCGGTCCAGGAGTTCGGAGGCTTCACGTATGCCCGGTAACCAGCATCGTGCGCTCACACTCACCGGCGCGGTGGCCGCCACGCAGGGGCTTGCCGTCCTGCTCGCCACCCGCGCGTTCGCCGAACCGAGCCCGACACCGACCAAGACAGACGACCCTTGCTCGCTCATCGCGGGCCCAGCCAAGAGGTACTGCGAAGACGGCGCAGCCAACGGCTCCACCGGCGGTGGCGGCGGCACCCGCAGCGTCACCGACACCCTCGACCCCCTCTCCTCCCTCGCCAAGGGCTGCGCCGACGCCGCCTCCTGGACCGTCGACAAGCTCAGCGCCGCCGTCCAGGACACGGCCAACGTCGACTTCACCAACCCGAAGTTCCTCCAGCAGTACGCCGTCGTCTTCGCGGCATCCACGATCCTCACCCTCGTCCTCTGGCTCCTCGCGGTAGCGAAGCGCGCCGTGCGCGGCGTGCCCCTCACCACCGCGCTCTCCGAGGCCATCGGGTTCCTGTGGCTCACCGTCCTGGCGTCGGCGTTCACGCCGCTGATCCTGTACACGGTCGTCTCCGCGACCGACGGCGTCACGGAGGTCCTCGCCAAGGCGACCGGTGACCAGACGGACGCCTTCTTCGGCACGTTCTCCGGCGCCCTGAAGAAGGGCGAGGACATCGGCGGCGGCCCGATCATGCTGATCGTCGTCTCCCTGGTGTCGATCCTCGCCGCCGGCGTCCTCTGGCTGGAACTCGTCATCCGCGCCGCCCTGCTCTACGTCGGCGCCCTGCTCGGCACCGTCGTCTACGCCGGCCTGGTCGACAAGAACCTGTGGGGCCACGTCCGCCGCTGGGCGGGCATCATGATCGCCGTGATCCTGGTCAAGCCCGTCATCGTCATCGTCCTCGGGCTGGCCGGTGCCCTCTCCGCCGACGACGGCCCCGACGCCTTCTCCGCCGTCGTCTCCGGCCTCGCGATCATCCTGCTCGCCATCTTCGCGTCCGCGATGATCTACCGCTTCGTCCCCGGCTTCGGCGACGAGATCGCCGGCTCCCGCAACAACCGCATCATGCAGGGCGCCGAGAGCAAAGCCGCCGCCGTGATCAGCTCCCCGGCGAACCTGGTCGCCCAGGGCATCAGGACCCACAGCACCCGCCACAACGGCGACGGCGGAGGCGGCCAGTCCGCGTCCTCCTCCGCGTCCCGTCCCTCGAACCCCGCCTCCGGCGGAGTCGCCGCGCACAGCTCGCGCCCCTCGAACGGCGGCGGCGGAAACGTCCCCTCCGCCGCACCCGCACCGCGCTCCGGCAGCCCGGTGAACACGCCCCACGCCGGCAACACCCGTAACAGCAGCACCAAGAGCACAGGAGGTGACGGGCGTTGACGACCGAGTCCCACGTGTCCCATCCGGTCACGCCCCGCCGCACGTATCTGATCGGCCGCGCCCGGCCGAACGCGATCGTCGGCCGCAACCGCGAGACCGGTGAGATCGCGCTGATCGTCGTCGGCGCGTTCCTCGGCATGATGTGCGGGCTCCTCGTCCCCGTCCTGACCCTGCGCATCGTGCTGCTCGTCGGCTTCCCCATGCTCGGGCTGGCGGCCGTCTACGTGCCGTACAAGCACCGCACGTTCTACAAGTGGTTCGAGATCAACCGCAGCTACAAGCGGACGCTGCGCACCGGCACCACCTACCGTTCCGGCGCCATCGAGGCCGGCACCCGGCTCGACGGACGGGAGATCGAGGTCGGCCCGCCGCCCGGCATCGGGCGCATCACCTGGCTGGCCGCGCCCTTCGGGCCGGACGAGATCGCCGTACTGCTGCACGCCGACCGCAAGACGGTCACGGCCGCCATCGAGATCGAGGGCCCCGGCGTCGGCCTGCGCGACTCCGAGGACCAGGAAGCCCTCGTCGACCGCTTCGGCACCCTGCTCAAGCACGTGGCCAACGGCGACGGCTTCGTCACCCGCATCCAGATGCTCGCCCGCACCCTCCCGGCCGACCCCGACGCGCACGCCAAGGACGTCGCCCAGCGCGGTGACGACCGGGCGCTGCCGTGGCTCCAGCAGTCGTACGACCAGCTCCAGTCGATGGTGTCCACCAGCAGCGAGCAGCACCGCGCCTACCTCATCGCCTGCATGCACTACACCCGGGAACTCGCGGCCGAGGCCAACGCCATGGCCCGCGCCGCCCGGCCGCAGAACGGGCGCAAGCTGGACCGGGACGCGGGCCTCGCGGTCGTGATGGCGCGCGAGCTGACCGACATCTGCTCCCGCCTCCAGGAGGCGGACATCCGCGTGCGCCAGCCGCTGGGCCAGGGCCGGCTCGCCTCCCTCATCCACGCCATGTACGACCCGGACCACCCCATCGACCACATCCAGGCGATGACCAAGCGCAACGCCTGGCCCGCCGAGCTGGACGCCATGGAGCCCACCTACCTCCAGGCCAAGACCCGCGAGTCCTCCACCCGCGCCCCCTGGTGCCACGCCACCGCCTGGGTCAAGGAGTGGCCGATGACCCCGGTCGGCGTGAACTTCCTCGCGCCGCTGCTCGTCCACACCCCGGACGTCATCCGGACGGTCGCCGTCACGATGGACCTCGAACCCACCGAGGTCGCCATCGAACGCATGCTGACCGAGAAGACGAACGACGAGGCCGAGGCCTCCCGTGCCGCCAAGATGAACCGGACCGTCGACCCCCGCGACATCGCCGCCCACGGCCGCCTGGACCAGCGCGGCGAGGACCTCGCCAGCGGCGCGGCCGGCGTCAACCTGGTCGGCTACATCACCGTCTCGTCCCGCTCCCCCGAGGCGCTCGCCCGCGACAAGCGGACGATAAGGGCCTCGGCCGGAAAGTCGTACCTGAAACTGGAGTGGTGCGACCGTGAGCACCATCGCGCCTTCGTGAACACACTTCCGTTCGCCACCGGCATCCGAAGGTAGGGGCTGAGCCTGATGCGGGACCCGCTGACCGTCCTCACCGAAGCCTTCACGTCCTTCCTGTTCGGGAAGGTGGAGACGACCCGCCTCCCGGTCCGCACCTCCACGGGCCAGGCCCAGGCCGTCTACCTGCCCACCGCCGCGCCGGGCCTCGGCGACTCCGGCGTGATCATCGGCCGCGAGGTCTACTCCGGCAAGGGCTACATCTACGACCCCTTCCAGCTCTACGGCCAGCAGCTCCCCGCACCCCACTGGCTGGTGCTCGGCGAGTCCGGCAACGGCAAGTCGGCGCTGGAGAAGACGTACGTCCTGCGCCAGCTGCGCTTCAAGGACCGCCAGGTCGTCGTCCTGGACGCGCAGGGCGAGGACGGCGTCGGCGAGTGGAACCTCATCGCCGAGGAGCTGGGTATAACTCCCATCCGGCTCGACCCGATGGCCGCCCTGGACCACGGCATCCGGCTCAACCCCCTGGACCCGGCGATCACGACGACGGGGCAGCTGGCGCTCCTGCGGACGATCATCGAGGTCGCGATGGGCCACGGCCTCGACGAACGCTCCGGCTTCGCCCTCAAGGTCGCGCACGCCTACGTCAACGAGACCATCGTCGAGCGCCAGCCGGTCCTCACCGACATCGTCGAGCAGCTCCGCCACCCCGAGCCGGAGTCGGCCGAGGCGATGAACGTCGCCATAGACGACGTACGCGCCTGGGGCCTGGACGTCGCGCTGGTCCTCGACCGCCTCGTCGACGGCGACCTGCGCGGCATGTTCGACGGCCCCACCACGGTCGGCATCGACCTCGACGCGCCCCTCATCGTCTTCGACCTGTCCCACATCGACCGCAACTCCATCGCCATGCCGATCCTCATGGCCATCGTCGGCGTGTGGCTGGAGCACACCTGGATCCGCCCCGACCGCAAGAAGCGCATCTTCCTGGTCGAGGAGGCCTGGCACATCATCAACAGCCCCTTCGTGGCGCAGCTGTTCCAGCGGCTGCTCAAGTTCGGGCGCCGGCTGGGACTGTCGTTCGTGGCGGTGGTGCACCACCTGTCGGACGTCGTCGACGGGGCGGCGGCCAGAGAGGCCGCGGCCATCCTGAAGATGGCCTCCACCCGGACCATCTACGCCCAGAAGGCCGACGAGGCACGGGCCACGGGCCGCGTCCTCGGCCTGCCGCGCTGGGCGGTGGAGATCATCCCCTCCCTCACCCCCGGCATCGCGGTGTGGGACGTCAACGGCAACGTCCAGGTGGTCAAGCACCTGATCACCGAGACCGAACGCCCCCTGGTCTTCACCGACCGCGCGATGACCGAGTCCTCCTCCGACTTCAACGACGACGCCCTGCGCGCCGCGGAGCTGGAGGCCGAGGAACGGGCGGCGGCCTTCATGGAACAGCACATCGGCGACTCGTCCGAATCGACGGTGGCGTAGGCGGAGGGGGAGGGCGGAACGGATGAGACCGGACGACCAGCGACGGGACGGCGGCATCCCGGACGGTCTGCTGCTCGGCATACTCGCCTTCATCCTCTGCATGGCGCTGCTGGTGTGGACGGCGACGGGCCTCGCCGCCCTCTTCGCGCACGGCTCCTGGCCCTCGGGCGTCACCTTCGGCGGCACCCCCCTGGCCATGCGCCACCTCGTCGCCGAGCCCCACGACGTCCCCGGTGCCTGGCCGGACGCCCCGGAGACGGCCCTCTCCGGGTACGGCCTGTTCTGGGGGCTGTTCATCGGCCAGCTGATGGTGCTGGTCGTCCTGGCCGTGTTCGTGATGGGCACGGTGGCCCGGTGGCGTGCGGTCCGCCGTCAACGGCGCACGGACGCGCACGCGGCGGCCCTGCGGGAGCGCACGCCGGAGGTGGCGCCGGAGCCGGAGCGGACACACCGGCAGACGCCCGTACAGGTGCACGAGGTACCGACCCCGAGGGCGCCGCGGCAGGAGCCGCCCCCGAGGGAGGAGCCCCTCCCCCCGGCGGCCGGCGGCGCACGGACCGGCGGCTGGGACACCCACCGCCCCGAGACCGCGGTGCACTACGGTCCCCCCGACACCCGCCTCTCCACCGCCGTGAACGCCCTGCGCGAAGCCGAGGGCGCCGCCCTCGTCATCACCTCGAGCCCGGCGCTCTGGGCGGACACCAAGGACGCCCGCGCGAAACTCGGCCCCTGCCACCTCTACGACCCGAACCACCTCTGCGACACCCCGGCGCGCCTCCACTGGTCCCCCACCACCGGCTGCGAGGACAGACCGACGGCCACCACCAGAGCGGCCGCCCTCCTCGCCCCCGTCCGCCCCACCGCCCGGCTCGACCAGGCGGTCGGCGACACGGCCGAGCTGCTCCTGCGCAGCTACCTCCACGCCGCCGCCGTCGACGGCCGCACCGTCCGCCACGTCCACCGCTGGTCCCAGGGCCTCCAGATCCAGGACGCCGTACGCATCCTCCGTACCAGCCCCAAGGCCGCGGCCGGTGCCGCGGGCGAGCTCGAAGGCGCCCTCACCGCCCACCCCGAACGCCGGGACATGGCCCAGCAGCTGACCGCCCGGGCCCTGGCCACCCTCTCGACGGTCAACATCCGTGAGGCCTGCACCCCCAACCGAACTGATGCCCTCGCCCTGGATTCCTTCGTCCACGAACAGGGAACGCTTTACGTGGTGGGTGAATCCATCGAGGACCCCCGTACGAGCCCGGGCGCGATGCCGCTGCTCACGGCGCTCGTCTCCAGCGTGGTCGAGCGCGGCCGGCGCATGGCCGAACGGTCATCCTCCGGTCGCCTCGACCCACCACTGACGCTCGTCCTGGACGACGTGGCGGCCGTCGCTCCGCTTCCCCAGCTCCCGGAGCTGCTGGCCACCGGCGCGGACCGCGGCATGCCGACCCTGGCCCTGCTCCGCTCCCGCGAACAGGGCCGCGCCCGCTGGCCCCACGACGAACTGCCCGTCTAGCGCTCGAGCACGAACTCCAGCTCGACCTCGCCGGGGCCCCCGCCGACCAGCGGCACCGTCCGCCCGCTCGGCGCGAACCCCGCCTTCCGGTAAGCCCCCTGGGCGCGCTCGTTGTCCGGGTGCACGATGAGCCGCACCCGCTCCAGGCCGCTCGCCCACGCCCACTCCAGCCCCGCGTCGAACAGCGCCTTGGTCAGCCCGCTCCCCCGCCACTCGGGGCGCACGAACACCCCGACCACATGCCCCTGCCGCCGCTCCACCGGGAACCCGGCCCAGTCCGTCGTCCCGGCCTCCTCCACCAGCACGGTCAGTGTGCCGAGCCACATCCCGCCGGGCACCTCCGCGATGATCTGCCGCGCCCCGGCCGCTTCCCCGGCCGCCTTGGCCGCCCGCTCCCGCCAGTAGGAGTCCGGCCGGGCCGCGGCGTCCTCGTACGTCTCCAGGTAGGCGAGGTGGGCCAGTGGATCACGCAGCGCGCGCAGGCGCAGCTCCTTCACGGCGGGCCACTCGTCGGCGCGTATGGAGCGGATCACGTAGTCACCGGGGACCGAGGCACTCATGCGGGTCACCGTAATACCCGGGTACTACGGCGCTCACCCGATATACCGGTCCCGAGGCGGACGCCCGGCCCCTCCGCAGCCCCGAACATGGTCGGATGGAGCCCGTGGAACCCCTGCCGCTGGACCGAGCGGCGGAACCCCTCACCGAGTACGTGCAGCGCGTCACCCGCCGGGTACGCGCCTTCGACCGGCGTCGGCCCCTCGTGTGGGACCTGCTCCTCACCGGCTTCTGGGTACTGGCCGCCCTGATCGACGCCGCCGGCGGCTGGCGCAACGTCGCCCACGACCCCGACGTGCCCGCCGCCCTCGTCCTCGCCCTGAGCCTCGCCCTGACCGTCCCCCTCCTCTGGCGGCGCGCTCACCCCGGGGCCGCCCTCCTCGTCTCGATGCCCGCGGCACTGGTGAGCAGCTGGTCCGGCGCGGCCCTGCAGGCGGCCCTGCTCCAGCTGCTCCTCGTCCACCACATCGCGCTGCGGCTGCCGTTGCGCACACTCTGGTGGGCCGTGGCCCTCGTGACGGCCCCGACCTGCGTCGCGGTGGCCCGCTACGGGGACAGCGCGGGCTCCTGGAACCAGCAGCTCGGCTCGCACCTCCTGTCCGTCGGCGTGGCGGTGCTCATCGGCGTCACCGTCCGCACGCGGCGCGACTACACCGAGGTCCTGGAGGACCGCGCCCGCCGCCTGGAGACCGAGCGTGACCAGCAGCTGCGGCTCGCCGCCGCCGCGGAACGCGCCCGCATCGCCCGGGAGATGCACGACATCATCGGCCACAACCTCTCCGTCATCACCGGCCTCGCCGACGGCGGCCGCTACGCCGCCGCCAAGTCCCCCGAGCGCGCCGCCCAGGCCCTGGACGCCATCGGCACCACCAGCCGCCAGGCCCTGGGCGAACTGCGCCGACTGCTGGACGTCCTGCGCGACGAGGACCGCACGGACCGGGCCGAGCTGGCTCCCCAGCCCGCACTCACCGACCTCGACCGCCTCCTCACCGGCGTACGCGGCGCGGGCCTCCCCGTGCGTACCACCGTCCAGGGCCGGGCCACCCTCCCCGAGGGCCGCCAGCTCACGGTCTACCGCGTCATCCAGGAGGCGCTCACCAACACCCTCAAGCACGCCGGTCCCGACGCCACCGCACACATCGACCTCTCCTACGAGGCCGGCGGCGCCGTCGCCCTCACCGTCACGGACACCGGCCGCGGCGGCCCGCCCCCCGCCGCGTCAGAAGGCCGGGGGCTGCCGGGAATGCGGGAGCGCACGTCCTTGTACGGCGGCACACTCGAGGCCGGCCCACGACCACGCCCCGAGCGGGGCTGGCGCGTCCATCTGCGTCTCCCGGAGGAATCCGCCCAGTGACCACCGTCCTCATAGCCGACGACCAGCCCCTCCAGCGTTTCGGTTTCCGGATGCTCCTGGAGAGCCAGGACGACATGACGGTCCTGGGGGAGGCCGCCAACGGTACCGAAGCCGCCCGGTTGACCGCCGAACTGCGCCCCGACGTCGTCCTCATGGACGTCCGCATGCCGGGCCTGGACGGTATCGAGGCAACCCGCCGCATCGTCGCCGGCGGCGGGCGCACCCGGGTCCTCATCCTCACGACCTTCGACCTCGACGAGTACGCCTACGCCGGGTTGCGCGCCGGTGCCTCCGGTTTCCTGGTGAAGGACGCCCAGCCCGAGGAGCTGCTCTCCGGTGTCCGGGCGGTGGCGACGGGCGACGCCGTGGTGGCTCCGAGCCTGACGCGCCGTCTCCTGGACGCCTACGTCCACCACTTGCCGGCGTCCACGGCCCCGGACGGCGCCCCCGACCCGCGTCTGGCCGCTCTCACCGACCGCGAGAGCGAGATCCTCAGAGTCATGGGACAGGGCTGGACCAACACGGAGATAGCGGAGCGCCTGCACCTGGCGGAATCGACGGTGAAGACCCACGTGGGCCGCATCCTCGCCAAGACCGGTTCGCGCGACCGCGTCCAGGCCGTGATCCTGGCCTACGACACACGACTGGTGTCCCCGACCTGAATTCTGGAGATGGGTCCAGAACGCAGAAAACCCCGCACCGTTCCCGGTGCGGGGCGTTCTCCTCGCAATGATTGTTCGCGGCGTCCTACTCTCCACACAGGGCTCCCCCCTGCAGTACCATCGGGCGCCCGTTGTAAGCTTAGCTTCCGGTTCGGAAGCTAACGGGCGTTTCCGCTAAACGCTATGACCCACCGGAAGACACTATGAAACTGGACGAAACCGGCACCATTTGTGCACATGGGGTTAGTTCCTGGTTCAGGAACCAACACAGTGACGCGGAGCAACTGAGGACAAGCCCTCGGCCTATTAGTACCGGTCACCTCCACACCTTGCGGTGCTTCCAGATCCGGCCTATCAACCCAGTCGTCTACTGGGAGCCTTAACCCCTCAAGGGGGTGGGAGTCCTCATCTCGAAGCAGGCTTCCCGCTTAGATGCTTTCAGCGGTTATCCCTCCCGAACGTAGCCAACCAGCCATGCCCTTGGCAGGACAACTGGCACACCAGAGGTTCGTCCGTCCCGGTCCTCTCGTACTAGGGACAGCCCTTCTCAAGACTCCTACGCGCACAGCGGATAGGGACCGAACTGTCTCACGACGTTCTAAACCCAGCTCGCGTACCGCTTTAATGGGCGAACAGCCCAACCCTTGGGACCGACTCCAGCCCCAGGATGCGACGAGCCGACATCGAGGTGCCAAACCATCCCGTCGATATGGACTCTTGGGGAAGATCAGCCTGTTATCCCCGGGGTACCTTTTATCCGTTGAGCGACGGCGCTTCCACAAGCCACCGCCGGATCACTAGTCCCGACTTTCGTCCCTGCTCGACCCGTCGGTCTCACAGTCAAGCTCCCTTGTGCACTTACACTCAACACCTGATTGCCAACCAGGCTGAGGGAACCTTTGGGCGCCTCCGTTACTCTTTAGGAGGCAACCGCCCCAGTTAAACTACCCATCAGACACTGTCCCTGATCCGGATCACGGACCCAGGTTAGACATCCAGCACGACCAGACTGGTATTTCAACGACGACTCCACCCACACTGGCGTGCGAGCTTCAAAGTCTCCCAGCTATCCTACACAAGCCGAACCGAACACCAATATCAAACTGTAGTAAAGGTCCCGGGGTCTTTCCGTCCTGCTGCGCGAAACGAGCATCTTTACTCGTAGTGCAATTTCACCGGGCCTATGGTTGAGACAGTCGAGAAGTCGTTACGCCATTCGTGCAGGTCGGAACTTACCCGACAAGGAATTTCGCTACCTTAGGATGGTTATAGTTACCACCGCCGTTTACTGGCGCTTAAGTTCTCAGCTTCGCCCCACCGAAATGGAGCTAACCGGTCCCCTTAACGTTCCAGCACCGGGCAGGCGTCAGTCCGTATACATCGCCTTACGGCTTCGCACGGACCTGTGTTTTTAGTAAACAGTCGCTTCTCGCTGGTCTCTGCGGCCACCCCCAGCTCAGACCGTAAAGATCATCACCAGGTGTGGCCCCCCTTCTCCCGAAGTTACGGGGGCATTTTGCCGAGTTCCTTAACCATAGTTCACCCGAACGCCTCGGTATTCTCTACCTGACCACCTGAGTCGGTTTAGGGTACGGGCCGCCATGAAACTCGCTAGAGGCTTTTCTCGACAGCATAGGATCATCCACTTCACCACAATCGGCTCGGCATCAGGTCTCAGCCTTGTGTGCGACGGATTTACCTACCGCACGGCCTACACCCTTACCCCGGGACAACCACCGCCCGGGATGGACTACCTTCCTGCGTCACCCCATCACTCACCTACTAACCGCTTGGTCCGGCGGCTCCACCACTCCCCTCAACTCCGAAGAGATCAGGGCGGCTTCACGGCCTTAGCATCACGATGCTCGATGTTTGACGCTTCACAGCGGGTACCGGAATATCAACCGGTTATCCATCGACTACGCCTGTCGGCCTCGCCTTAGGTCCCGACTTACCCTGGGCAGATCAGCTTGACCCAGGAACCCTTAGTCAATCGGCGCAAACGTTTCTCACGTTTGTATCGCTACTCATGCCTGCATTCTCACTCGTGAACCGTCCACAACTCGCTTCCGCGGCTGCTTCACCCGGCACACGACGCTCCCCTACCCATCCATACAGGCGTTGGCCCTAATGTATGAATGACACGACTTCGGCGGTACGCTTGAGCCCCGCTACATTGTCGGCGCGGAATCACTAGACCAGTGAGCTATTACGCACTCTTTCAAGGGTGGCTGCTTCTAAGCCAACCTCCTGGTTGTCTGTGCGACTCCACATCCTTTCCCACTTAGCGTACGCTTAGGGGCCTTAGTCGATGCTCTGGGCTGTTTCCCTCTCGACCATGGAGCTTATCCCCCACAGTCTCACTGCCGCGCTCTCACTTACCGGCATTCGGAGTTTGGCTAAGGTCAGTAACCCGGTAGGGCCCATCGCCTATCCAGTGCTCTACCTCCGGCAAGAAACACACGACGCTGCACCTAAATGCATTTCGGGGAGAACCAGCTATCACGGAGTTTGATTGGCCTTTCACCCCTAACCACAGGTCATCCCCCAGGTTTTCAACCCTGGTGGGTTCGGTCCTCCACGAAGTCTTACCTCCGCTTCAACCTGCCCATGGCTAGATCACTCCGCTTCGGGTCTTGAGCGTGCTACTGAAACGCCCTATTCGGACTCGCTTTCGCTACGGCTTCCCCACTCGGGTTAACCTCGCAACACACCGCAAACTCGCAGGCTCATTCTTCAAAAGGCACGCAGTCACGAGACACCAAGCAAGCTTGATGTCCGACGCTCCCACGGCTTGTAGGCACACGGTTTCAGGTACTATTTCACTCCGCTCCCGCGGTACTTTTCACCATTCCCTCACGGTACTATCCGCTATCGGTCACCAGGGAATATTTAGGCTTAGCGGGTGGTCCCGCCAGATTCACACGGGATTTCTCGGGCCCCGTGCTACTTGGGTGTCTCTCAAACGAGCCGCTGATGTTTCGACTACGGGGGTCTTACCCTCTACGCCGGACCTTTCGCATGTCCTTCGCCTACATCAACGGTTTCTGACTCGCCTCACAGCCGGCAGACTGTGAAAGAGAGATCCCACAACCCCGCACACGCAACCCCTGCCGGGTCTCACACGTATACGGTTTGGCCTCATCCGGTTTCGCTCGCCACTACTCCCGGAATCACGGTTGTTTTCTCTTCCTGCGGGTACTGAGATGTTTCACTTCCCCGCGTTCCCTCCACACTGCCTATGTGTTCAGCAGCGGGTGACAGCCCATGACGACTGCCGGGTTTCCCCATTCGGAAACCCCCGGATCAAAGCCTGGTTGACGGCTCCCCGGGGACTATCGTGGCCTCCCACGTCCTTCATCGGTTCCTGGTGCCAAGGCATCCACCGTGCGCCCTTAAAAACTTGGCCACAGATGCTCGCGTCCACTGTGCAGTTCTCAAACAACGACCAACCACCCATCACCCCGGGACAACATCCCGAGTGCACTGGGGCCGGCACTGAAAGCAGGCCAACGGCCGTACCCTCAGATACCCAACAGCGTGCCCGACACGAACCACTCTCAGGACTCACGTTCCACGCCGAAGCAGTACTAGTGATCCATCAAGCCGATCGTGCCGAGTAGTCAACGTTCCACCCATGAGCAACCAGCATCAGACATTCGCTGATGTACTGGCCTCTGAACCAGGCAAGCCTGGCTTAGAAGTGCTCCTTAGAAAGGAGGTGATCCAGCCGCACCTTCCGGTACGGCTACCTTGTTACGACTTCGTCCCAATCGCCAGTCCCACCTTCGACAGCTCCCTCCCACAAGGGGTTGGGCCACCGGCTTCGGGTGTTACCGACTTTCGTGACGTGACGGGCGGTGTGTACAAGGCCCGGGAACGTATTCACCGCAGCAATGCTGATCTGCGATTACTAGCGACTCCGACTTCATGGGGTCGAGTTGCAGACCCCAATCCGAACTGAGACCGGCTTTTTGAGATTCGCTCCACCTCGCGGTATCGCAGCTCATTGTACCGGCCATTGTAGCACGTGTGCAGCCCAAGACATAAGGGGCATGATGACTTGACGTCGTCCCCACCTTCCTCCGAGTTGACCCCGGCGGTCTCCCGTGAGTCCCCAACACCCCGAAGGGCTTGCTGGCAACACGGGACAAGGGTTGCGCTCGTTGCGGGACTTAACCCAACATCTCACGACACGAGCTGACGACAGCCATGCACCACCTGTACACCGACCACAAGGGGGGCACTATCTCTAATGCTTTCCGGTGTATGTCAAGCCTTGGTAAGGTTCTTCGCGTTGCGTCGAATTAAGCCACATGCTCCGCCGCTTGTGCGGGCCCCCGTCAATTCCTTTGAGTTTTAGCCTTGCGGCCGTACTCCCCAGGCGGGGCACTTAATGCGTTAGCTGCGGCACGGACAACGTGGAATGTTGCCCACACCTAGTGCCCACCGTTTACGGCGTGGACTACCAGGGTATCTAATCCTGTTCGCTCCCCACGCTTTCGCTCCTCAGCGTCAGTATCGGCCCAGAGATCCGCCTTCGCCACCGGTGTTCCTCCTGATATCTGCGCATTTCACCGCTACACCAGGAATTCCGATCTCCCCTACCGAACTCTAGCCTGCCCGTATCGACTGCAGACCCGGGGTTAAGCCCCGGGCTTTCACAACCGACGTGACAAGCCGCCTACGAGCTCTTTACGCCCAATAATTCCGGACAACGCTTGCGCCCTACGTATTACCGCGGCTGCTGGCACGTAGTTAGCCGGCGCTTCTTCTGCAGGTACCGTCACTTTCGCTTCTTCCCTGCTGAAAGAGGTTTACAACCCGAAGGCCGTCATCCCTCACGCGGCGTCGCTGCATCAGGCTTTCGCCCATTGTGCAATATTCCCCACTGCTGCCTCCCGTAGGAGTCTGGGCCGTGTCTCAGTCCCAGTGTGGCCGGTCGCCCTCTCAGGCCGGCTACCCGTCGTCGCCTTGGTGAGCCACTACCTCACCAACAAGCTGATAGGCCGCGGGCTCATCCTGCACCGCCGGAGCTTTCGAACCGCCTGGATGCCCAAGCGGATCAGTATCCGGTATTAGACCCCGTTTCCAGGGCTTGTCCCAGAGTGCAGGGCAGATTGCCCACGTGTTACTCACCCGTTCGCCACTAATCCCCCACCGAAGTGGTTCATCGTTCGACTTGCATGTGTTAAGCACGCCGCCAGCGTTCGTCCTGAGCCAGGATCAAACTCTCCGTGAATGCTTTACATCACGGGAGCGGAACAGTCGGAGGAATAATCCGACCGTTCACAGCGTCCTCGCTGTATTTTTTCAAAGGAACCTCAACCCGATCAGAGATCCGATCAGGTCGGGGTATCAACATATCTGGCGTTGACTTTTGGCACGCTGTTGAGTTCTCAAGGAACGGACGCTTCCTTTGTACTCACCCGAGAGACTCTCTCAGGCTTTCCTTCGGGCGCTTCCCTTCGGTCTTGCGTTTCCGACTCTATCAGATCTTCCCGATCCGATTTCCTCGGTGCTTTCCAGGTTCTCGCTTTCGCGTTTCCCTTTCCGGCGGTTCCGACTCTATCAGATCCTTTCGGGCTCTGATTCCCCGTCAGAGGGGGTTGTCCTCGCGGCCGTTGGGCCGTTCCGACGTCTCAAACCTTAGCGGACTCTCCCGGCGATTCCCAATCGAGGTGATCGGACCGCCGAGCCCAATCGGAATTGAATTCGGACATGCCGAATACATTCCCGGTGGGGGGTCGTGCTGGTGGTTTGGGTGCCGCTGATGCGGCGGAGGTGCTACCGCAGAACCGTTACGGCCCCGTGGCAACCCGAAGAACCTTACGGATCCCCCAGGGGGCTGTCAAGCACGCCTGTCAAGATCTTTAATCGAGGTCGCTGAGCCGGCCGCCGGCGTCGGGCTGAGCGTGTTCCACCCTGCGCAGCAGACGGGTGAGGACCTCGCCGAGCGCGGTCCGGTCGTCCGCGGAGAGGTCCTGGAGCAGGTCTTCCTCGAAGACGGAGGCGAGGCGCATGGCTTCCAGCCACTTCCCCCTTCCCTCGGACGTCAGCTCCACGATGACGCGGACCCGGTTGGTCTCGTCACGCTCCCGGGTGACCAGCCCCTCCGTCACCATGCGGTCGATGCGGTGGGTCATCGCGGCCGGCGTCAGTCCGAGCCGCTTGGCGAGGTCGCCGGGGCCCAGGCGGTAGGGGGCGCCGGACAGGACGAGCGCCTTCAGTACCTCCCAGTCGGTGTTGCTGATGCCGAGCTCAGCGGTCTGACGGCCGTACGCGACGTTCATACGGCGGTTCAGGCGGGAGAGCGCCGAGACGATCTTCTCGACCTGGGGGTCGAGGTCCTGGAACTCGCGCTGGTAGGCGGCGATCTGCTCTTCGAGTGTCGGCTCGCCGGCGCCGGAGGTGTCGCCCATGGCCGCAGTATGGCACGCGACTCCTTTGCCTCGAAGTCCTTCGCTGTGTACTCTTTAGCTTCGAACTTTAGCTTCTAAGTCTTCAGGCCTAACGGCTGGAGCGATCGACCCAAGAGAGGGTGAACGTGACCAGGGCAATGGGCGCAGCGATGCGCCGGATTCATGTGGGCAACGCACTCAGCGCGTTCGGGCTCGGCTTCACAGTCCCCTACCTGTACGTCTACGTGGCGCAGGTACGGGGACTGGGTTCTGTGACGGCGGGTCTCGTACTCGCCGTCTTCGCCGTGGCCGCGCTGATCGTGCTGCCGTTCGCCGGACGGGCCATCGTCCGGCGGGGCCCGCTACCGGTACTGCTCGTCGCCCTGGTCACGGCCGCGCTCGGTGCACTGTGCCTGGGGCTGTCGGCCTCGGCGGCGACGGTGCTGCTCTCCGCTGCCGCGCTGGGTGCGGGGCAGGCCGTGATGCAGCCCGCGCTCGCGACGATGATCGTGGACTGCTCCACCGCGGAGACCCGGTCACGGGCTTTCGCGATGCAGTTCTTCCTGCAGAACCTGGGACTCGGCGTCGGCGGACTCATCGGCGGTCACCTGGTCGACACCACGAGCGCCTCGTCGTTCACCCTGCTGTTCGCGATCGAGGCGGCGATGTTCCTGCTGCTGGTCGCGGTGATGGTGACGGTGCGGACGCCGCGCTCCCCCCGTATGGAGGAGGCCCCGGGGCAGTCGGGCGGCGGTTGGAAGCAGCTGCTGGGGAACCGCGCCATGGTGCAACTGTGCGTCCTGGGCTTCGTGCTCTTCTTCGCCTGCTACGGGCAGTTCGAGTCGGGGCTGAGCGCGTACGGCGTCGAAGCGGCCGGCATCACCACGTCCGCGCTGGGGACCGCGCTGGCGGCCAACACCCTGATGATCGTCGTCGCGCAGTTCGCGGTGCTGAGGTTCGTGGAGCGTCGCAAGCGGTCCCGTGTGATCGCGGCCGTGGGCCTGATCTGGGCCGTGGCGTGGGCGGTGGCCGGGTACGCCGGTCTCGGACACGGGAGCCAGACGATGGCGACGGCCGCCTTCATCTCGACGTACGCGCTCTTCGGGCTGGGTGAGGCGATGCTGTCGCCGACGCTGGCGCCGCTGGTGGCGGATCTCGCGCCGACCGGGCTGGCCGGGCAGTACAACTCCGCCTTCGCCCTGGTGAAGCAGCTCGCGCTGGCCATCGGACCGGCCGTCGGTGGGCCTCTCGGGGCCTCGCTGCACGCGCCGTACATCGTGGCGTTCCTGTTGTTCTCGCTGGGCATCACCGTGCTGGCGGTGCGGCTGGGGCGGGAGCTGACGGACGTCCAGAACCAGCCGTCGCTGGCCAGGAGCCGGGTGGTGACGCAGGGCGGGGCCCCTGCCGACGCGGTGGCCGCCGCGGAGGCGTGAGCGCGGCCGGTCACCTGAGCCCTCACCCGTGCCGAGGGCTCACCCCTGCCGAGGGCTCACGGCTTCGGCAGGACGAACTCGCACCAGACCGCCTTGCCGCCCCCGGGCGTGCGCCTGGACCCCCAGTTGGAGGCGATCGTCGCCACGATGGCGATGCCCCGGCCGGACTCGTCCCCGGGCTCCGCGCGGCGGCGTCTGGGGAGGTGGTCGTCGCCGTCGGTGACCTCGATGATCAGACGGCGGTCGGTACGGCGCAGCCGCAGCCGCATGGGGGGTGTGCCGTGCTGGAGGGAGTTGGCGACCAGTTCGCTGGTCGCCAGGACGCCCAGGTCGTGCAGGTCGGTGGGGAACCGCCAGCTGGCGAGGACGCCGGAGGCGAAGGCACGCGCGCGGGGGGCCGCCTCCACCCCGCCGAGCAGTTCCAGGGCGGCGTTGCGGAAGCGCTCGGCCTCCGCGCCCTTGCGGGCGGGATGCTGGAGGACGAGGACGGCCACGTCGTCGTCGTGGTCCGGGGTGACGCCCGCCGAGCGGACCAGGCGGTCGCAGACCACCTGGGGGGTGCCGGTCGCGCCGGACAGCGCCCGTTCCAGGGCGGCGATGCCCTCGTCGAGGTCCTCGTTGCGGCGCTCGACCAGGCCGTCGGTGTAGAGGACGGCCGTGGAGCCGGGGGCCAGGGGGATCGAGCCGGACGTGTGCATCCAGCCGCCGGTGCCGAGCGGCGGGCCGGTGGGTTCGTCGGCGCGCTCGACGGTGCCGCTCTGGTCGCGGACCAGGATCGGCAGGTGCCCGGCGGACGCGTAGACCAGCCGGCCCTCGTTGGGGTCGTGGATGGCGTAGACGCAGGTGGCGATCTGGTTGGCGTCGATCTCGGCGGCGAGGCCGTCGAGGAGCTGGAGCACCTCGTGCGGGGGCAGGTCGAGGCGGGCGTAGGCCCTGACCGCCGTACGGAGCTGGCCCATGACGGCCGCCGCGCGGACGCCGCGGCCCATGACGTCGCCGATGACCAGGGCGGTGCGGCCGCCGCCGAGGGTGATCACGTCGTACCAGTCGCCGCCGACCGCGGCCTCGGTGCCGCCGGGGTGGTAGGTGGCGGCGACACGCAGGTCGTCGGGCTCCTCCAGCTCCTGGGGGAGCAGGGAGCGCTGGAGGGTGACGGCGGTCTCCCGCTGCCGGCGTTCGCTCGCGCGCAGGCGGGCGGCGGCCTCGGCGTGGTCGGTGACGTCGGTCGCGAAGACGAGTACGCCGCGGTCGCCGCCGGTGTCGTCCTCGGTGACCGGGGCGCAGGTGAAGGTGTAGGAGCGGCCGTCGGGTGCCTTGCGGGACTTGAGGGTGCGGGGTCTGCCGCTGCGCTGGACCTGGTCCAGGAGCGGGAAGAGGCCGAGTTCGTCGAGTTCGGGGAGCGCCTCGTGGGCCCGTTGGCCCACGGGACGGGTGCCGAAGGCCGTGACGTAGGCGTCGTTGACGTACGCGAGGCGGTGGTCGGGGCCGTGGACGAGGGCGACGAGGGCCGGGACGCGGTCGAGGACGTCGCGCACGGGGAGGTCGTCGACGGCGGGGACGGGCGGGGCCTCGTCGGTCAGCTGTTCGGCGCGGGCGGCGGGTACGGAGCCGTCTCCCCGCCGGTCCGGGGAGACGGTCGTGTCGGTCCGCGCTGCGGCGCGGCGCTGCGTTCCGGGGAGACGGGCGCTCCAGCGCGTGAAGTTCACGAATCCTTGCCTCGTGTAGTTGTCGACGGCCGGTGACCGGGACGGGCCGGGGGGCGGCCGGGGCCCCGGCGGGCCGCGCGTGGGCGAGCGGCGGCGCGCCCGCGGTGCGGGCCCAGTCTGGCAGGGTGCCGGCCGGGCCGACATCCGTCAGACGCCGGGCCGCCCGGTGGAGTTCCTGAGTCCGCTCAGGACGACCCCTTCGGGTTGCGCGGAGGTTCCTGAGAAGGCTTTCCACCGGCCGCGAGTTCGAACTCCGCTCGCGGATGTTCGAGTGAACCCAGGGAGACGATCTCCCGTTTGAAGAGTCCGGCGAGGGCCCATTCGGCCAGCACGCGTGCCTTGCGGTTGACGGTGGGGACGCGGCTGAGGTGGTAGGCGCGGTGCATGAACCACGCCGGGTAGCCCTTCAGCTTGCGCCCGTAGACGTGCGCGACACCCTTGTGGAAGCCGAGGGAGGCGACGGAACCGGCGTACTTGTGCGCGTAGGTGTCCAGGGGTTCGCCGCGCAGGGCGTGCGCGATGTTGTCGCCGAGGACCCTGGCCTGGCGGACGGCGTGCTGGGCGTTGGGGGCGCAGTCCCGGCCGGACTCCTCGGCGGTGACGTCGGGGACGGCGGCGGCGTCTCCCGCGGCCCACGCGTGCGGGGCGCCGTCGACCGACAGGTGGGGGGTGCACCTGAGCCGGCCGCGGTCGTCGAGCGGGAGGTCGGTGGCGGCGAGGATCGGGTGGGGTTTGACGCCGGCCGTCCAGACGACCGTGCGGGTGGGGAAGCGGGAGCCGTCGCTGAGGACGGCGACGCGGTCGACGCAGGAGTCCAGGCGGGTGTCCAGGCGTACGTCGATGTTGCGGCGGCGCAGTTCGGTGACCGTGTAGCGGCCCAGCTCCTCGCCGACCTCGGGCAGGATGCGGCCGGAGGCCTCGACGAGGATCCACTTCATGTCGTCGGGGGTGACGTTGTGGTAGTACCGCGCGGCGTAGCGGGCCATGTCCTCCAGCTCGCCGAGGGCCTCCACGCCCGCGTAGCCGCCGCCCACGAAGACGAAGGTGAGGGCGGCGTCGCGGAGGGCGGGGTCGCGGGTGGAGGAGGCGATGTCCATCTGTTCGAGGACGTGGTTGCGCAGCCCGATGGCCTCCTCGACGGTCTTGAAGCCGACGCCGTGGTCGGCGAGGCCGGGGACGGGCAGGGTGCGCGAGACGGAGCCCGGCGCGAGGACGAGTTCGTCGTACGTCAGCCGGCGGGGCCCCGCGCCCTCCTCGGTGGCGAGGGTGGTGAGGGTGGCGGTGCGCGTCGTGTGGTCGACGGACCGCGCTTCGCCGATGACGACGTCGCACTGGTCGAGGACACGGCGCAGCGGGACCACGACGTGCCGCGGGGAGATGGAGCCGGCCGCCGCCTCGGGGAGGAACGGCTGGTACGTCATGTAGGGGTCGGGCGTGACGACCGTGATCTCGGCCTCGCCCCGCCGCAGTTCGTTTCTCAGGTTCCGCTGCAGACGCAGGGCCGTGTACATCCCGACGTAGCCGCCGCCGACAACGAGAATGCGCGCACGTTCCTTCACCATCCCATGACGCACCCGACGCTTGCGTTTGTCCACAGGCTCGTCGATTTGTGTGACCGGAGATCACCGGGGCGCGGGGCGGGCGGGACCGGCGTGGAGCGGCACGATCGCGCAGGTCAGCGGTGGTGAGCACGAGCGCGGAAGGCGGAACATACGGGACGTATACGATCCGTACTCCGATCGGTGGGCGCTCCGTGCGGAACCTGCCCCTTCTGAATTGACCCCCGCTCAACTATGTTCTCTCCCACGGCGTGTAGGGGAATGCGCTCAGCGGTCCGCGACGGGCGGGCCTCGGCACCGAGCCGTTCCACGCACTCCGGCTTTCGATGGCGGGGAGAGTCTCCGGGGGGAGACGTCATTACCGGGGGATTGTCATGCATGTTCAGGACTCTCATTGGTCGTCCGCGTCAACCGTCGCGCCCGGTGGCGCGATGACCGCGGCGACGGGCGGGGCACGCGGGGACGGGGCGCGGACCGCGCCGTTGCGCGTGGACGCCCAGCGGAATCTGGAGCACGTGCTGCGCGCGGCACGCGAGGTGTTCGGCGAGCTGGGGTACGGCGCGCCGATGGAGGACGTGGCACGGCGCGCACGGGTCGGTGTCGGCACGGTGTACCGGCGCTTCCCGAGCAAGGACGTCCTGGTGCGGCGGATAGCCGAGGAGGAGACGGCCCGGCTCACGGACCAGGCCCGGGCGGCGCTCGGGCAGGAGGACGAGCCGTGGTCGGCGCTGTCGCGCTTCCTGCGGACGTCGGTGGCCTCGGGCGCCGGCCGGCTGCTGCCGCCGCAGGTCCTGCGGGTCGGGGTGGCGGACGACGCCGACGGCGGTGCCGCCGGTGTCGGCGCTCCCGCCGGTGTCGCGTCCGGTGAGCCGCGCGTGCCGCAGCAGCGGATACAGCCGGGCTCCGGGGAGCTGCGGCTGATGTCCGAGGCGGCCGCGTCCGCCGGCGTCGCGGTCGGTGCGGTGGCTTCCCTGGCAGACGACGACGGGGCGGCGGCGCTGCTCGAGGTCGTGGGCCGACTGGTGGATCGGGCGCGGGCGGCGGGCGAGCTGCGGCCGGACGTCTCGGTGTCGGACGTGCTGCTGGTGATAGCCACCGCGGCGCCCTCGCTGCCGGACGCCGCGCAGCAGGCCGCGGCCTCGGCCCGGCTGCTGGACATCCTGCTGGAGGGACTGCGGTCACGGCCGGCGTGAGAGCGCGGTGCCGTGGGGACGGAGAGTCCTCCTTCCCCGAACGGCTGAGCGTCACCACTCCGTCGCCCGAAAACCCCACGGACGAGTGATGGTCCGCATCGTGGGGTTCTCACCGGAAGCCGGTATGGCACGCTGACCCGGTGTTCGGGACTGGCTGGTCGGG
This sequence comes from Streptomyces ambofaciens ATCC 23877, assembly GCF_001267885.1. NCBI lineage: Bacteria > Bacillati > Actinomycetota > Actinomycetes > Kitasatosporales > Streptomycetaceae > Streptomyces > Streptomyces ambofaciens. The sequence goes on from NZ_CP012382.1 coordinate 3,793,248, forward strand.
TGGCGGAGGCCTTCCGCGATGAGTGTGGACGGGCGGGACGGGTCACTCGGTGACGACGTCACCGGACCCGGCGGTCCGCCGCAGGTTCCGGGCCAGGGCGGACCGGCCCAGGTCCCGCGGCGCGGCACTCCGGCGGAGGGTGGTGTCCCGGCCCAGCGCGAGTTGCACGAGGACAGCGTCCTCCCGCCGCTCCGCGAGCCGTACGACGACGGTGTGCTGCCCCCGCCGCGCGAGCTGCCGTCCTCCGACGCGGAGCTGATCGGGCGGATGCGCTCGGGCGACGACACGGCCTACGAGGAGCTGTACCGGCGCCACGCGGACGCGGTGCGCCGGTACGCGCGCACCTGCTGCCGTGACGCCCACACCGCGGACGACCTGACCGCCGAGGTCTTCGCCCGCATGCTCCAGGCGGTGCGCGGCGGATCGGGCCCGGAGCACGCCGTGCGCGCCTACCTCCTCACCGCGGTCCGGCGCGTCGCCGCCGGCTGGACCCGGTCGGCGGGACGGGAGCATCTGGTCGACGACTTCGCGGTGTTCGCCGCACAGTCCGCGCACACCCCCCGGACGCCGGACGACGACACGCTGGAACTGGGCGCCGACGTCCGCGCCATGCACGAGGCCGAGCAGTCGATGGCCATGCGGGCCTTCCGTTCCCTGCCGGAGCGGTGGCAGGCCGTGCTGTGGCACACGGAGGTCGAGGACGAGTCGCCGAGCGAGGTGGCCGTGCTCTTCGGGCTGGACGCCAATGGCACCCGTGTGCTCGCCAGCCGCGCCCGTGAGGGCTTGAAGCAGGCCTATCTCCAGGCCCACGTCAGCGACGCCCTCGCCACCGACGAGCTGTGCGCCCGGTACGCCGACCAGCTCGGCACCTACGCGCGCGGCAGGCTGCGCACCCGGGCCGAACGGGGTCTGCGCAAGCACCTGGAGGAGTGCGCCAGGTGCCGGCTGGCCGCCACGCAGATCGAGGAGGTCGCGAGCGGTATCCCGGCCGTGGTTCCGGTCGCGGTCATCGGCTGGTTCGGCGCCGCCGGGTACGCCAAGGCGGCGGGGCTCGTCGCCGGGAGCGCGGGCGCCGGTGCGGCGGGTGCGGCAGCGGCGGGCGGTGGTGGCGGCGCGGCGGCCTCCGAGGGCCTGAGCGCGCCGGTGAAGGCGGGGATCGCGGCCGGTGTCGTGGCGGTGGCCGCCGCGGCCGCGCTGGTCTTCGCGCTGGCCGGCGACGACGCCCCGACCGAACAGCCGCCACAGGCGGGCCCGCCCGCCTCTTCACCGGTGGCCGAACCCGCCCCGAACACCCCCACACCCCCCACCCGCCCCCACCCCCCGGCGTCCGCCCCCCCACCCTCCCCTCCCCCACCCCCCAGCCCCACCACCCCGACACCCACACCCACACCCACCACACCGGCGTCCGCCCCGAAGCCCACCCCCACTCCCTCACCCACGCCCACCCCCACACCACCCCCCGAGCCGCCACCCCCGACACCACCACCCGCCCCGGCCGTCTACCAGTGGAACGAGCTGGCGTACGACATCACCGGCGACGGCACCGGCCCCGAGATGCGGCTGGCCGGGAGCAGCTGGGTGTGGCAGCGGTCCGCCCTGTCGATCGGCGGCGAGCGGTACGCCCACGGAGTAACGGTGCACGGCCGCTCCTCCGTGACCATCGCCCTCAACCGCCCCTGTTCGTCCTACGACGCACTCGTAGGCACCGACGACCTGACGATGAAGCTCGGCAAGGTCCACTTCTCCGTGTACGCCGACGGCACCCGCCTGTGGAGCTCGGGCCCGGTCGAGGGCGGAGACCCGGCGGTACCCGTCCACGTGGACCTCACGGGGCGCGAGACCGTACGCCTGGTGGTCGAGCCGCACGAGCCCTTCGACTCCCTGGCGCTGGCGGACTGGGCCCAGTCGCGATTCAGCTGCGCGTAGGCGCGTACGGCGAGAAGGGGCCGTGCCGGGGGGTGCCCGCCCGCAGCGGTTGGCGCGTCAACGGACGGAACCCTGTTCCCCGACCGATTCCGCGCCGTTCCGAGGACGGACACCCCCTGGCACGGCCCCGACCCACAGACCACGCACCGCGCAACGCGCACCACCCCCGAACCCGCACCGGCCGCCGCAGGCAAGACACCCGCACCACCCCCGAACCCGCACAGGCGCCGCAGGCGCCCCGCACCCCACCAAACCCCCGCAGGCCGCCGCAGGCACCCCGCCCAACCGCCGGAGGCCCCCGCAGGCACCCCGCCCAACCGCGGGAGGCCCCGTCACCCCCGCCGCACAACCGCCCCCGCCCCACCCAACGCCCCCCGCTGCGGAGCGATCCCCGCCGGTACCGCCCGCTGCCGAGCCGGCGTCCCCGTCCAGCAGGTCCCCCGGCGGGCGAGCAGCCGCCGCAGCCACAGCTCCAGCGAGACCAGGTCCGCCAGCCCCGCCAGCGGCAGCGCCTCACCCGCGGCCGCCGCCCGCACCGCCTTGCGCACGACCCGCGCCTCCACCAGCCCCGCCTCCGCGAGCAGCGGCGTGTCGAACAGCTCCAGCAGCGAGTCCGCGGCCACCCGCAGCCCCGTCCGCGCCGCGGAGGCCGCCACCGCCTGCGAGGGCGCCCCCCAGCCGCTCGGCAACTCGCTGACCCCGGCCCCTTCCAGCACCCTGCGCAGAATCGCCGCCCGCGCCCCCGGCTGCACCCGCAGCGCCTCCGGCAGCGCACGGCAGGCGCGGACGACCTGGTTGTCGAGGAACGGCGTGTGCAGTCGCTGGAAGCGGATCTCGGCGGCCTGCTCCAGCACCCGCACGTCCGCCGCCTGCCGGGCCAGCGCCGCCCGCGCGCGGAAGTCACCGGGCCGCTGCCCGGGGCCCACCCCGGACCGCTGCGAGGACGTCTGGAGGCGAACCGATACTTCAGCCAGCGCCTCCCCCGTCAGCCACCGCGCCGCCGGCCCGGGCCCCGCCCAGGTGAGCACGGCGAGCGAGGCCTCCATGGCCCCGCCACCGTCCGACGGCGCGTCGAAGCGCCGGCGCAGCAGCCGCTCGGCGAGCACCTCCAGCCCGGTGCGGTACGGCGTCCGCGCCAGCCGCCGGGCCGCGCCGTACACGCGCGCGGGGACCAGCACCGAGCCGTCCGCCTTGGCCAGCGCGGCGACCGGCCGCACGAGATGGCGCCGCTTGCGGTCCATCAGCAGGTCGGCCAGCCGCGCCGGGTGCGCGTCCAGCACCTGCCGCGCCCCGTACCCCGTGAAGTGGTCGGCGCTGCCCGCGGCCAGCCGCGCCCGGTGCCGGGCCGCCGCGACCAGGACCGAGCCCGGTTCGTCCGTCAGCGGCCCGTCCAGCGCGGCGTACGGCAGCACCTCCTCGCCGCCCGCGACGACCACGTGGTGCAGCCGCGGGTTGGCCGCCAGCGCGCCCGCCCGCTCCAGCTCGGCCTCCTGCCCGCCGACGGCGAGGTCGTTGAAAGTGACGGCCAGCAGTCGCTCGCCCGCCCCGGTGCCGTGCCCGAGCACGGTCCCCGGCATCCCGGGCAGCCCCGCGGCCAGCAGCGCCAGCGTTCCCGAGGCAGGCCCGCCGGACAGGTCGGCGCCGATCCCCGGGACCGGCATCCCGCGCGCGGCACGCCGTTCCGCGGGCCCCATGCCGGGCACCGGGCCGGGGTCGATACCGTCGCCGGGAACGTGCCGGGGCGCGGCGAGGCGGGTGCGCACGGCCTCCACCAGGGCGTCCCGGACACCGTCCACCGCCCGGTCGGGGTCGGCCGAGGGCGCCGCCACGGCGAGCGAGGCCTGCTGCTCGTACCCGGCGATCTCACGCGCCCCGGCGCGCAGGATCAGCGCATGCCCCGGCGGAACGCGCTTCACGCCGTCGTACGGGGTGGAGTCGTCCAGCGCGGCCGGCACGTCGGGGGCGGCGAGCAGCGCGGCGAGGTGGCCGAAGTCGAGGTTGGCCTCCACGAGGTCGGCCAGGGGCAGCGCGGCCGTCGCGTACGCCGTGCCGCGCTCCCACGGGGTGTGGAACACCGGGCGCGCGCCCGCGAGGTCACCGCAGACCGTGATCCGCCGCCCCACCTGGACGACGGCCGTGTAGCTGCCGGGCCACGCCGTCAGGTGCCGAAGTGCCCCTCCGCGCGCGGCGAACAGTCCGACGCGCAGCTGTTCGTCGGTCGCGCCGCAGATACCGAGGACGGCGATCCGGGTCTGAGGATCGACCGTGACGACGCGCACCTCGTCGGGGCGCCAGTCGCCGACCGCCCACAGGGGATCGGGGTCGCCCCACAACGGCTGGGCGCCCACGGGCTGTACGGTCTCGCCGTCGTACCCGGTGGCCCCCGCGGAGCCGCCCGCCCCGGCGATCCCCGCTGCTCCCACGGCGGCGCTGCTCCACCCCACCAACCACCGCATCGACGCCTCCACAGGCTGGGGACAACCAGTGCACCGTACGAACTGGTCCCATGCTGCCATGAAGGGCGCGCCGCAGAGCATCGGCGGAGCCGCATGTGCTCCCGTGAACGCGCCTCCTCGGGTATCCACCCGAGGAGGTCGACTCCCTGTCCGGAGGGCGTGAAGACGACGCGAATGCGCCCCCACAACGCGCCCTTTGGCTACCCGACGCGCCCTCAACTCCCGTGGTGAGGGCCGTGGAACCCCGGAAACGACAGGGGCGGTTTTCAGCCAAATCGGCGTCACGCGGACACGTTCGAACACGCTCCGTACAGGCTTTGCGCACCGCCCGGCGGTGCGCGGTCCGGGAGGCGAGGCACACCCCCCGGACCCGTCCGCCGCCCGCGGGGATGTAGGCGGCGGTGTCCCCCAGCCCACTGGATCCAGTACAGCGGGCCGACCCACGCGTCGCCCATGGAACCGCTCCCCCGGTGGCCGGAGAAGAGCGCACGGGCGGGCGCACGGCCACACACCGGGAGCACGCGGCAACGGACCGTACAGGCACCGCACTTCAGTACGGACCACAATCCCGCCATCCGGAACAATGCCTCTTAACGCATGGGATCCGGCGAACTACGCTGGGTTTACGAATGCCGCATGGTTATGCCAGCGCGGCAGCCGTCTGTGTCGAGGGGTGGCGCATGTCCAGGGAGCAACGCGGGCCGAACGAAAAGCTCGGCACCGTTCTCGCCCTCGCGGGAATCAGCAACGCCGGCCTCGCCCGGCGGGTCAACGACCTCGGCGCTCAACGCGGGTTGACGCTTCGCTACGACAAGACGTCGGTGGCGCGCTGGGTGTCGAAGGGCATGGTGCCGCAGGGTGCCGCGCCGCACCTCATCGCCGCCGCCATCGGCCAGAAGCTCGGCCGCCCGGTGCCGCTCCACGAGATCGGCCTGGCGGACGCGGACCCCGCTCCCGAAGTGGGCCTCGCCTTCCCCCGGGACGTCGGCCAGGCGGTCAGGTCCGCCACCGAGCTGTACCGTCTCGACCTCGCCGGACGCCGCGCGGGCGGCGGCATCTGGCAGTCCCTCGCCGGATCGTTCGCCGTGAGCGCGTACGCGACACCCGCCTCGCGATGGCTGATAACCCCGGCCGACAGCTCGGTGGCGCGCGACGCGAGCCCGGCCGAGGGCTCCGGCGCACCGCTCAAAGTCGGCCACAGTGACGTGCAGAAGCTGCGGGAGGCCGCCGAGGACGCCCGCCGCTGGGACTCCAAGTACGGTGGCGGCGACTGGCGTTCGTCGATGGTCCCCGAGTGCTTACGCGTCGAGGCGGCCCCGCTGCTCCTCGGCTCCTACTCCGACGAGGTGGGCCGCGCCCTGTTCGGCGCCTCGGCGGAACTGACCCGCCTGGCGGGCTGGATGGCCTTCGACACCGGCCAGCAGGAGGCGGCCCAGCGGTACTACATCCAGGCCCTGCGGCTGGCCCGCGCCGCGGCCGACGTGCCCCTGGGCGGCTACGTGCTCGCCTCCATGTCGCTCCAGGCCACCTACCGCGGCTTCGGCGACGAGGGCGTGGACCTGGCCCAGGCCGCCCTCGAACGCAACCGCGGCCTGGCCACGGCGCGCACCATGAGCTTCTTCCGCCTGGTCGAGGCCCGCGCACACGCGCGTGCGGGCGACGCCCCGGCGGCCGGGGCCGCCCTCAAGGCCGCCGAGAGCTGGCTGGAGCGCGCCCGTCCCGGCGACAGCGACCCGACGTGGCTGGGTTTCTACTCCTACGACCGGTTCGCCGCCGACGCCGCCGAGTGCTACCGCGACCTGAAGGCACCACGCCAGGTCCGCCGCTTCACCGAGCAGGCCCTGTCGAAACCGACGGAGGAGTTCGTACGCTCGCACGGCCTCCGGCTCGTCGTCTCGGCGGTGGCCGAGCTGGAGTCGGGCAATCTGGACGCCGCCTGCGAGCAGGGCGTGCGGGCGGTGGAGGTCGCCGGCCGCATCTCCTCGGCCCGCACCACGGAGTACGTCAAGGACCTCCTCCACCGCCTCGAGCCGTACGGCGACGAGCCGCGCGTGGTCGAGCTGCGCGAGCGCGCCCGGCCGCTCCTGATGACCACGGCCTGATCCGCCGCGCCTCCCGGGTTTGAGGGCATTGTCAGTGGCGCAGTGCACTATCGGAGTCGGGAGGTGGGCCGGGAGATGGAACGAGTGCGGACGGCGGTCGCGCGGCACGTCGCGTACGACTGCGACGTGCTGGTGATCGGCGGCGGAATCGTCGGCCTGTCGACGGCGTACGCGATCACCCGCGCCGCGCCGGGCACCCGGGTCACGGTCCTGGAGAAGGAACCGGGCCCGGCCCGGCACCAGACGGGCCGCAACAGCGGCGTCATCCACAGCGGCGTCTACTACCGCCCGGGCTCCCTGAAGGCCCGCTACGCGGTGCGGGGCTGCGCCGAGATGGTCAAGTTCTGCGCCGAGTACGGCATCGCCCACGCCGTCACCGGCAAGCTGATCGTCGCCACCCACCGCTCCGAGCTGCCCAGGCTGCACGCCCTCGTCCAGCGCGGCCGGGAGAACGGCATACCGGTGCGCGAGCTGGGCGCGGCCCAGATCCCGGAGTACGAGCCCGAGGTGCGCGGCCTGGCCGCCATACACGTGGGCACGACCGGCGTCTGCGACTACGTGGCCGTGGCCCGGCAACTGGCACGGGCCTCGGGCGCCGAGATCCGCTACGGCGCGCAGGTCCGGCACATCGACCGGCGCCCGGGCCTCGGGGTGGCCGTCCGCACCCGCTCCGGGGACGTGCTCCGCGCCCGGGTGCTGGTCAACTGCGCCGGGCTGCACTGCGACGAGATCGCCCGGGCGACCGGCGACGACCCGGGCATGCGGATCGTCCCCTTCCGCGGTGAGTACTACGAGCTGGCCCGTCCGGAACTGGTGCGGGGCCTGGTCTACCCGGTGCCGGACCCGGCGTTCCCGTTCCTCGGGGTGCATCTGACCCGCGGTATCGACGGAAGCGTGCACGTCGGGCCGAACGCGGTGCCGGCCCTCGCCCGGGAGGGCTACGGCTGGGACGTGGTGCGGCCCCGCGAGCTGGGCGCCACCCTGGCCTGGCCCGGCTCGTGGCAGATAGCCCGACGGCACTGGCGGTACGGAGCGGGCGAGCTGCGCCGGTCGCTGTCCAAGGGGGCGTTCACCGCGGCCGTGCGCAGGCTGCTGCCGGCCGTGACGGACGGTGACCTGGTGCCGTCGCCGGCCGGGGTGCGGGCGCAGGCGGTACTGGCGGACGGGACGCTGGTGGACGACTTCCTCGTCCGCGAGGGCGCCCACGCCGTCCACGTCCTGAACGCGCCGTCCCCCGCGGCGACGGCGGCGCTGCCGATCGGGCGGGAGGTGGGGCGCAGGGCGCTGGCCGCGCTGGGAGACTCATGACCGGGGCCACTGACCGTAAAATCGATGGCACTGTGTCTGATTTCCGCAGCGCCTCCGACGCTCCCCAGCCACCCGCCCCCCATGCCGGCGACGACCTGAGGCACACCCGTGCCAAGGGCGAGCCCCGTTTCCCGGACGGGCCGAAGCCCGATCCCGCGGGGTCGCACTTCGAGCGGCGGATCCGGAGCTTCCAGCCCCGACGGAGCCGGGTGACCGCGGGGCAGGCGGACGCGTTGCAGCGGCTGTGGCCCACGTGGGGCCTGGACATCGACGGTCAGCGGGTCATCGACCTCGCCGAGCTGTTCGGCAACGACCGCCCCGTCGTCCTGGAGATCGGCTTCGGCATGGGCGAGGCCACCGCCCGGATGGCCGCCGCCGACCCGGAGACCAACATCCTCGCGGTGGACGTCCACACCCCGGGCCAGGGCAATCTGCTGGGCCTCGCGGAGCGGGAGGGCCTGTCCAACGTCCGGGTGGGCAACGGCGACGCGATCATCCTCCTGCGCGAGATGCTCGCCCCCGACTCCCTCGCCGGGCTGCGCGTCTACTTCCCCGACCCCTGGCCCAAGAAGCGGCACCACAAGCGCCGGCTGATCCAGCCCGAGTTCCTGACCCTGGCCGCGACGCGGCTGGCCCCGGGCGCCGTCCTGCACTGCGCGACCGACTGGGAGCCGTACGCCGAGCAGATGCTGGAGGTGCTCACCGCGCACCCCGGCTTCGAGAACACCGTGCCGGACGGTGGTTTCGCGCCGCGCCCCGCCCACCGGCCCCGGACCCGTTTCGAGGGCCAGGGGCTGGACAAGGGACATGTGGTGAACGACCTGCTCTTCCGCCGCGTACAGCACCTCGCGGCACACCCCGTGCCACCCGGCGGCCGGCACCGCGAGCCGAACCGCGAGCAGCACCACGATCAGCACCGCGACCAGCACCGCGGTCACCACAAGGAGCAGCAGCCCCCCACCGGTTAGGGTCCATGCCGTGGCCACCAGTCCCCCGTACCCGACGCGTCCGCCCGAGCATCCGCGGAGGCATCCGCACTGGTGGCAGCGCGCCTGGGTGCGTTACGGCGCGCTCGTCACCCTGCTCGCGCTCTCGGGCCTGGTCATCCTGGCCCTGGTGCGCGAACAGACCGGCACGCAGGGCTTCCTGGTGGGGCTCGGCCTCGCGGTGCTGCCCGTGCCCCTGCTCATAGCCGCCTTCCGCTGGCTGGACCGGGTCGAGCCGGGGCCCTGGCGCACCCTGCTGTTCTGCTTCGCCTGGGGCGCCTGCGCGGCGGCGCTGATAGCGATCGTCGCCAACAGCTTCGCGACGAGATGGATAGCGACCGCCACCGCCGACCCGTCCGGCGCGGACACCCTGGGCGCCACCGTCATAGCGCCGGTCGTCGAGGAGTCCGCCAAGGCCGCCGCCGTCCTGCTGGTCTTCGTCTTCCGCAGGCGCGACTTCACCGGCATCGTCGACGGGGTGGTCGTGGCCGGCGTCACCGCCACCGGCTTCGCCTTCACCGAGAACATCCTCTACCTGGGTACCGCCTTCGGGACCGACCAGCTCACCGGCGGCAGCGGCATCGCGTCCGTCACCGCGGCGACCTTCTTCGTCCGCATCGTGATGTCGCCCTTCGCCCACCCGCTCTTCACCGTGCTGACCGGCATCGGTTTCGGCATCGCCGCGCTCTCCGCGGGCCGGCACCGCGGGCGCCGGGCCCTGCTCCCCCTGACCGGCCTGCTGCTCGCGATGGGCGTGCACGCGCTGTGGAACGGCTCGGCCGCGTTCGGCGAGTACGGCTTCTTCGCCGTGTACGCGGCCTTCATGCTCCCGTCCTTCGGCCTGCTGACCTGGCTGGTGATCTGGACCCGGCAACGCGAACTGGCGACCGTGCGCGCCGAGCTGCCCGCGTACGTCATGGCCGGGTGGCTGTCGCCCGCGGAGCCGCAGGCGCTCGGTTCGATGCGGGCCCGCCGCATCGCCCGGCAGCACGCCCGCCGGCACGCCGGGAAGGAGGCGGCGCGGACGGTGGCGCGGTACGAGGCGTACGCGACCTCGCTGGCGTTCCTGCGGCAACGGGGGCGCCGGGGCCGGGCGGGCGCCGACTTCGTCGTACGGGAGCGGGAACTGCTGGAGGCCCTGTGGCAGCGGCGCGCTGTGGCCCGCCCGGCGCTGGACCACGCGGCCCGGGCCACGGCACCGCCCGTGCCGCCCTGGCCGGGCCACGGGATGTACGGGCCGTACCCCGGCCACGGCCTCTACGGGTACGCCCCCACCGCACCGGTCCTCGCGCCGTCACCTCCGCCGTACCACGCCCCTCACGAGTACCTCCCGTACGCCCGGCCCCGCCTCCACCCGTAGGCCGTCGGGGTCCGGCCCGTCAGACCGACGCCCGCTCCAGCCGGGCCACCTCGTCCGGGGTGAGCGAGAGGTCCGCCACCCCCAGCAGCGCCGGGAGCTGCTCCACCGTGCGGGCGGACGCGATCGGGGCGGCCACCGTCGGCTGCGCGGCCAGCCAGGCCAGGGCGACCGTGGCGACGGGGGCGTCGTGGGCCTCGGCGATCTCGTCCAGGGCCGCCAGGACCCGTCGGCCCCGCTCGGTCTCCAGGTGCTTCGCCGCGCCGCCCGCCCGGGGGCTGTCGACGGCCGTCCCGGACCGGTACTTGCCGGTGAGGAATCCGGAGGCGAGGGCGTAGTACGGCACGGCGGACAGGCCGGCCCGCTCCGCGAGGTCGCGCAGTCCGCCCTCGTAGGTGTCCCGCGAGACGAGGTTGTAGTGGGGCTGGAGCGCCACGTACCGGGCGAGGTCCTCGCGGTCGGAGAACTCCAGGGACGCCGCGAGCCGCTCGGCGGAGATGTTGGAGGCGGCGATGTACCGGACCTTGCCCGCCCTCACCAGCTCGTCGAGCGCCCCGATGATCTCCTCCACCGGCACCTCGGGCTTGTCGAAGTGGGTGTAGTAGAGGTCGATGTGGTCGGTGCCCAGGCGGCGCAGCGAGGCGTCGGCGGCCGCCTTGATGTTCGCGGCGGACAGCCCCGGGTACTCGGGGTGCTGGCTGACCTTGGTGGCGAGGACGACGTCGCCGCGGTTGCCCCGGGAGGCGAGCCACTTGCCGACGATGGTCTCGGACTCGCCGCCGCTGTTGCCGTCGACCCACGCGGAGTACGAGTCGGCGGTGTCGAGGAAGTTGCCGCCCGCGGCCGTGTAGGCGTCGAGGACGGCGTAGGAGGTGTCCTGGTCAGCGGTCCAGCCGAAGACGTTGCCGCCGAGAGCGAGGGGGAAGACCTCGAGGTCCGAGGAGCCGAGCTTGCGCAGAGAAGTCATGTCCTGCGTCAACGACGACGACGGATCCGGTGATTCCGCAAGCGGGACGGAAATCCCGCGGACCGGCAGCCCTGGCGTCGGGGGGTCGCCGTCAGGACCGCCGGGGACCGGCGGGGCCGTGGACGGTGTCGGTCAGGGGGTCAGGCCCTTGCTCTGCAACCAGGCCATCGGGTCGATCCCGCCGCCGTCGCTGGTGTGGACCTCCATGTGGAGGTGGGCCCCGGTCACGTTGCCGGTGGCACCGACACGGCCGATGACGTCACCGGTGGTGACCTTCTGGCCGACGCTGACGCTGATGGACGACTGGTGGGCGTACCAGATCTCGGTGCCGTCGTCGAGGGTCAGCACCGTCTTGTAGCCGTACGAGCCCTCGTAGCCGGCCGACGTGATGGTGCCGCTGTGCACCGCCTTGAGCAGCGTGCCCGTGGGCGCGGCGAAGTCGAGGCCGGTGTGGTAGCCGGAGGACCAGTAGGCGCCGGCCTGGCCGAAGCTGGAGGAGATCGTGTACGAGGAGGTCGGCAGGGTGTACTGCTCGGCCAGCTTCGCGAGCCGCTCGGCCTCGGCCTTCTTCGCGGCCTCCTCCTCCGCCTTCTTCTTGGCGGCGGCGGCCTTGGCCTCGGCCTCCTTCTCCGCCTTGGCGGCGGCTTCCGCGGCCTTCTTCTCGGCGGCGGCCGCGGCCTCGGCGGCGGCCTTGGTCTCGACCTGGGCCTGCTGCTGCTCGGCCTGCGCCATGATCCGGGCCCGCAGCGTCTCACCGGCGTCGGGGGCGCCCTCCGCGGTGTCGGCGGTCGCGGCCACGCCGATGCCGCTGAGCGGGGCGGCGGAACCCTGCGGCTCCGGCTCCTCGTCGTCCGAGATGAGCGAGCCGACGTTGGGCAGGTCGGGCATGGAGATGGACACCGGCGGCTTGCCGGTCTGCGCGCTGGCCATCCCGCCCGCGCCGACCGCGGCTATGACACCGACGCCGAGGACGGTGGAGCTGCGGGCGAGTCCGCCGCGCTGCTTGGCCACGCGGTGCCGGCCGCGCACGGGGCGAACGGAATCCGCGGTGGGATTCCACTCCTCCCAGGGGCCCTCTTCGGTGCGGTAGCCGTCGTAGCCGAAGGTGTCGGTGTCGTGCGTGCTCGGCACGAACGGGGCCTCGGGGGCAGGCCGGTTGGACGCCACGTGGGCGTACTCCTTTCCTTCCTTCCGCCTACCGGGTTAGCTGACGGGTTCGGAGCAGGAAGGTCTCCTACGCGCGTATAACCGCCGTGTCTCCACGGCGTCGTACGAGCGATTCACCCCAAGGTGGTGGTTCCCCGGTTCCCTCGCGGGATTCGGCGCGTGCGCACGGAGCCGCCTTCTGTGACGGCTGGGACGACCGCGCTGCGTTATCGAACGTTAATAGACGCGGGGCTCGGATTCCAAGCTGTTCCTCTTGATCATTAACGAATCCGGCCGGGACGCATCCCCCAGGAGCACTGAAAACCGGACGAGTTGACCGCCCCTCAGTATTCCCCTTCACGCCGCGATTTTCTGATGGTGTATCAGTTGTTATGCGCAGGGCGGTCGTCACGTCACCGTTGGTGACAATGATCAAGCTCTTCACGCGCGGGCCGGCGTACGGCGAGCAGCGCCATGTCGTCCGCCATCCCGCCCCCGGAGTGCCGGCGCACGTCCTCGGCCAGGGCGGCGAGCAGTTCCCCCGGATGCCGGAAGACGCAGCCGGCGAGCCGCTCGTGCGGGTCGTAGAACTCGCCCCGGGCGTCCCGCGCTTCGGACAGCCCGTCGGTGTGCAGGAGCAGTGTGGCTCCGCCCGGGAAGGCGTCCTCCTGGGCCCGGTCGGGCCACACGCCCAGCTCGCCCATCCCGAGCGGCAGCGCCGACTCCCGGGCGGGCAGCGGGCGCAGGGTGCCGTCGGCGTAGAGCAGCAGCGGGGGCGGATGACCGCGGTTGACGATCCGCACGACCCCGTCGCCGTGGGGGAGTTCGGCGAGGACGGCGGTGGTGAAGCCCTCGAAGGCGTCCAGCCCGTCGCGCCGGGTGCCCTCGCGCGCCAGCGCCCGCTCCAGGCGCTGGGCCACCGCCTCCAGAGTCGCCTCCTGCTCGGCGGCCTCCCGGAAGGCGCCGATCACGACGGCGACGGCGGCCACCGCGCCCATGCCCTTGCCGCGCACGTCCCCGACGATGAGCCGGACGCCGCGCGCGCTGTCCTGCACCGCGTACAGATCACCGCCGATGAAGGCGTCGGCCTGCGCGGCCTCGTAGCAGGCGGCGATCTCGAAGCCGCCGATCCGTTCGGCGGGCTCGGGCAGCACGGCACGCTGGGCGGCCTCGGCGATCTCGCGGACGGTGACGAGGCGCTCTCCGGTGCGGCGGACGAAGGCGTTGACGAAGACCGCGAGGGCGGCGACCGTCGCGATGGTGATCAGCTCCGTCAGGGAGTCCACGTAGTGGGCGACGCCCTTGCTCAGTTGCAGCCCGACGACGGCGGCGACCACGGCGACACCGGTGAGCGCCGTGCCGCGCCGCGAGTAGAGGGGGGCGGCGACCAGCGGCGCGGCCGTGTAGAGGGGGCCGGCCGTGAAGTATCTCGGGGTGAAGATGTCGTACAGGATGGCGATGACGATGAGCAGGACCGGGAGCAGCCGTACCAGGCGGCGCCCGTACGGGGTTCGCCGCGGCCGCTCGGTCGCGGTGGGCGGCAGCGCCACCGCCTCGCTGCCGAGGCCCGGGTCGGGCGCGGGATCGCCGGGGAGCCGGCCGCCGGCCCTGGCGTACGCTCCCTCGTCGTCCACGTGACCTGGCCGCACCACTCGTCTCCCGCCGCCCCTGACGTCCACGCCGCTTGCCGTCCCGTCTCCAGGTTTCCCGGACCGGGGGCGGGCGGCGAGCCGTGCGGGCCGACCGGGTGAACGCACCAGAACGCACAGAAGGCCGGAATCCTCAAGGGATTCCGGCCTTCGGTTTCAGTAGCGGGGACAGGATTTGAACCTGCGACCTCTGGGTTATGAGCCCAGCGAGCTACCGAGCTGCTCCACCCCGCGCCGTTGTGTCTCCACTGTACGTCATCCCGGGGGCTGAATGCACATCCGTGTCCCGCTACCCCTCCAGGTGGCGGTTGGGAGCCTTCGCGCGCTCCTCGTACTCGGGCAGTACGACGACGGTGGCGCCCCCGGCGGCGAGCACCCCGCCGCCGTCCGCGCCCGGCACGAAGGTGTCCGGCTCCCGCCAGGCCGTGACCACGCGCCGCACCCCGGCGTCGAGGATCAGCCGGGCGCAGGGCGCGGGCCGGGAGGCGCGGCGGGCGCACGGTTCCAGGCTGCTGTACACCGTGGCGGCCGTCAGCCGGGGGTCGGCGGGATCGGTCCTGGCGAGCGCGGCCTCCTCGGCGTGCACGACGGGGTCCCCGCCCTCCCGCGAGTGTCCGCGCGCCAGCTCCGTGCCGTCGGCGGCGACCACGACCGCCCCCACGCTGAACGCCGTCCCGGAGGGCGGGCACAGCCGGGCCAGCTCGCAGGCGAGGGCGAGCCAGTGCCGGTCCGCGGCGGTCACCCGGCCGCCGGTGCCCGGGGCGGTCGGCAGGTACCGCGCCAGCACGACGTCCTCGATGCGCCGCGACTCCGCCAGCCGCAGCCGCCCGCCCTGGTAGGCCCCCGGACCGAACAGGCGGGGCGCGTCCGGGTCGCCGACGAGCAGGGGGGCGAGGACGAGCTGCAGTTCGTCGGCGAGTTCCTGCCGCAGCAGCTGGGTGTGCACGGTCCCCCCTCCCTCGACCATGAGCCGCCGCACTCCCCGCTCGTCGTGCAGGTGCTCCAGCGCCGCCCGCCAGTCGAACGCCCCGCCGAGCGGCACCACGTCGGCGGCGAGTCCCAGCGCGCGGGCCCGCCGGGCGCCCTCGTCCGTCGTGAGGAGCAGCTTCTCGCCGCCGGTGTGCCAGAACGCGGCCGCCGGGTCCAGTTCGCCGGTGGCGCTGACCGTCACCTTGAGCGGGTACTCCGCCTTCCCGGCCGCGACCCGGGCGCCTCGCCGCTCGGCCGAGTTGACCAGGAGCCGCGGGTTGTCGGCCCGGATCGTGCCGGCCCCGACCAGGATCGCGTCGACGGACGCCCGCACCTCGTCGACCCGGTCGAAGTCGGCCGGGGAGGAGAGCAGGAGCCGTTCGGGGCCGGTGTCGTCCAGGTAGCCGTCGAGGGAGACGGCTGCGGAGAGGAGGACGTACGGGAGGGGCATGGGCGTACTCCGGTGGGGCGGGCGGCGGGTTCCGGCGGGGCCACCCTAGGCGGGACGCCACCTCACGGGACTTCCGGCGCCCCGGTTCCGCCGGCGGCGCGAAGCGGGGCTCGCCGTCCACCGGCGCCTCGATCGGCCGTCGGCCCGGGCGGACGCCGCCTCACGGGGCGTGCGGTGTGGGTGGGGGCCCCGCGCGGCGCTGCGGTGGGCGCGAGCGCCGCCCGGCTCGACGACGTGCCCGCCGGGGACGGCGCGCGTGCGCGGGGCGAGGGGGCTCACCGCTGCTCTTCACCGGGCGTCCGGGGCGCCTTGATGGCCGGACCGGGTGGTCGCGGCACGTTGATGGCCAGGACGGCGGTGTCGTCGTCCACGCCGGAGCCGAGGGCGTCGAGCAGGTTGCTCAGGGCCTGGACCGCGCCCGACGCGGTGGTCGGGGCCAGTGATCGGGCGAAGTCCACGAGCGCTTCGTCGCCGTAGCGTCCCCCGGACTGGTCGGTGTGGGCCTCGGTGAGGCCGTCCGTGTACAGGAGCAGGGTGTCCCCGGGGTCCAGGCGCACGGTGGTGGTGGCGATGTGGGCGTCCGGCAGGACGCCGACGAGCTGGCCGCCCGGGGTGGGCAGGTAGTCGGCGCTGCCGTCGGCGCGCATGAGGAGGGCCGGCGGATGCCCGCCGCTGGCCAGGGTGATCCTGAAGGCGCCCTGCTCGCCGACGGGGGTCAGCAGCCCGAAGATCACGGTGCAGAACCGCGGGTCGTACCCGTTGTACTCGTGGTTCAGGACGGTGTTGAGGTTGCGGAGCACCGCCGCGGGGTCCGGGTCGTAGACCGCGGCGGCGCGCAGGGTGTAGCGGGCCAGGGAGGTGATCGCTGCGGCGGCGGCTCCCTTGCCGCACACGTCTCCGAGGAAGAGCCCCCAGGACCCCTGGGTGAGGGGGAACAAGTCGTAGAAGTCGCCGCCGACTTCGTCGACGGAGGCGATGTGGTAGTGGGCGGCGACGTCCAGACCGGGCACGTCGTCCAGGGCAGGGGGGAGGAGGGTCCTCTGCAGCGTGGTCGCCAGGGTTCTGAGACGGTCGCGTTCGGTGTCGGCCTCCTGCCGGGCACGCAGCAACTCGTCCTCGTAGGCGCGCCGGTCGCGGGCGTCGACGAGGGTGGTGCGGATCAGCAGCGGCTGTCCGTCCTCACCGGTCTTGACGGTGGAGGTCACCAGGACCGGCAGGCGCGAGCCGTCGGCGGCCTTCAGCTCCAGCGCGATGCCGCGGACCTCACCCTGCATGGACAGCAGCGGAGCGAAGTGGGTCTCGTGGTAGAGCTTGCCGCCGACGGTGAGCAGGTCGGCGAACCGCTGGCGCCCGACCAGGTCGTCGCGCCGGTGGCCGAGCCAGTCCAGCAGCGTCTTGTTGACCTTGGTGATCCGCCCGTCCGGCAGCGTGGACAGATATCCGCAGGGCGCGTTCTCGTAGAGGTCCTCGGCGCTGTCCTCCGGCAGCTCGGAGTACGCCCGCTCACCGTCCGCGTCGTCGCCCGAGCCCCTCCCGTAGCCGTGCCCGTCGTGGGACGCGCCCCTCACCGGCCCACCTCGGCGGCGAAGGAGGCGATCACGTCGGCGGTCGCCCCGGGCGCGCTCAGCTGGGGGCAGTGCCCGGTGGCGGGCAGGGTGACCAGCTCGCTTCCCGCGATCCGGGCATGGACGAACGCGCCCACCTCCCGGGGAGCGATCGCGTCGTTCGCGCACTGGGCGACCAGGGTGGGGACCGTGACCGCCGCCAGGTCTCCGCGGTTGTCGGACAGGAAGGTCGCCCGGGCGAAGACGCGGGCCATCCTCGGGTCGGTGCGGCAGAAGCTGTTGGTGAGCTCCTCCCCGAGCTCCGGCCGCTCGGGATTGCCCATGATCACCGGAGCCATCGTCGCCGACCAGCCCAGGTAGTTCGACTCCAGCGACTTCAGCAGCTCGTCGATGTCGTCGGCACTGAAACCGCCCCGGTAACCGGTCGCCGGGTCGTCGACGTAGCACGGCGAGGGAGTGAGCAGCAGCAGACCGGCGAAGCGCTCGGGCTCCCGGGAGGCGGCCAGCACCCCCATCATCGCGCTCACCGAATGCCCCACGAAGACCACCGGCCCCAGATCCAGCTCACGGCAGATCTCCAGCACGTCCTCCGCGTGACCGTCGAGGCCGGCGTAGCGCTCCTCGCTCCAGGCCGACGGGTCCGAGCGCCCCGCCCCGACGTGATCGAAGAGGACCACCCAGAAGTCGGGCTCCAGGACCGGCACCACCAGGCGCCACATGTTCTGATCGCATCCGAACCCGTGCGCCAGCATCACCACCGGCCCGTCCGCCCGGCCTGTCACCGTCACATGGTTCCTGGCTCGTATGTCCATATTGACCATTTTCACACTATCCGGCGCCGTTCTCCGCCGAAGGCGGACGCAGGCCGCTCCGTGTGCGCGGCTGCGGTGGTGCGGATGCGGCGGACGGACGTCCGGCCGCCGGGAGAGGTTCGGGCGGGGCTCGAGAACGAAGCAGCGTCCGGGTCGGACGGAGCCGACCCGGACGCTGCGCGACAGGACGGTGGGCGCACGGCCCGCCTGCCACCGGTAGGCCCTGTGGGACTCGAACCCACAACCAATGGATTAAAAGTCCACTGCTCTGCCAATTGAGCTAAGGGCCCAGGGGGTGTTGCACGGTGATGCGTGATGTTGCCACACCGAGCATAGCCCGACGCGGCCGGGACGCCGATCGGGTATCGGAGACACGGCCGCGTCGGCCTCAGGCGCGCGGGCCGGCGGCTACGGGTCCACCGGCTCCGGGGTGTTCGCCCGGGCCGCCGCGCGCGCCCGGGTGCGCTCGTGGTCGGGGTTGAGGAACCAGTGCCGGGCCGAGGCCAGCCACCAGGTCGCGGCGAAACCGAGGACGACCAGGACGGCGACGGGCGCGTAGTTGAAGGTCTCCCAGGTGACCGGGGAGACCTGGGGGAGCATGAACAGGACCGTGATGAAGCCGACCCACGTCACCGCCACCACGCCCACCGCCCGCGACCAGCGGCCCAGATGCCACGGCCCCCGCTCGAAGTCGCCGCCCTTGCGCACCCGCAGCAGGGTCGGGATGACGTACGCGATGTAGAGGCCGATGACGGCGATCGACGTCACCGCCGCGTACGCCGTGACGTTGATCAGGTACGGCAGACCGAGGACCAGCGCGGCCAGCGCCGCCAGCCAGACGGCCGCGACCGGTGTACGGGTGCGCGGGTTCACGGTGTGCCAGACGTGGGAGAAGGGCAGCGCCCCGTCCCGGGAAAAGGCGTAGATCATGCGGCTGTTGGCCGTCACCGAGGCCATCCCGCAGAAGAGCTGCGCCCCGATGACGACCAGCAGCAGCAGCTTGCCCGCGGTCGCGCCGAGCGCGTCGAGCAGGATCTGCGCGGGCGGCGCTCCGGTCGGGGAGTCGAGGGCGCCGTCGTAGGACTGGATGGCGAAGGTGAAGCCCAGGAGGAGGACGAAGCCGGCGATCCAGGACGTCCAGATGGAGCGGACGATTCCCTTCGGACCGGCCGTGGACGCGTCGTGGGTCTCCTCGGTCATGTGGGCGGAGGCGTCGTAGCCGGTGAAGGTGTACTGGGCCATCAGCAGGCCGATCAGCACGACGTAGACGCCGCTGCCCCAGCCGGTGTTGTTGACGAACTCGCCGAAGACGAAGGACGCCGACCGGTGCTGGTCGGGGGCGAAGGTCAGCGCGCCGACGATGACCGCCACGCCGAGAACGTGCCACCAGACGCTGATGCTGTTCAGCAGGCCGACGATGCGGACGCCGAAGGTGTTCAGCAGGCCGTGCAGGATCAGGATGGCGGCGAAGAGCAGGATCGTGCGGCCGGGGGTGACCTCGAAGTCGAACTGGAGGTTCAGGTAGGCGCCCAGGAAGGACGCGGCGCCGAAGTCGATGCCGGCGGTGACCGCGACCTGGCCCAGCACGTTGAACCAGCCCGTGAACCAGGCCCAGGCGGCGGCCGTGCGGGGCGGCGCGAGACGGTGCGCCCAGAAGTACAGGCCCGCCGACGTCGGGTACGCCGAGCAGATCTCGGCCATCGCCAGGCCGACGAAGAGGGTCATCAGGCCGACGGCGACCCAGCCCCACGTGATCACGGCCGGGCCGCCCGTGTTCATGCCGAACAGGTAGAGCGTGAGGCAGCCGGAGAGCACCGAGATGATGGTGAAGGAGACCGCGTAGTTGGAGAACGCCGACATGCGGCGGGCCAGAACCTGGGTGTAGCCGAGCTGGGCCAGCCGTTCCTCGTCCGACAGCCCACTCGCCTTGGCGTCATCTGTCATGCCCCCAGCAATTCCCTCGCGAGGGGCGTGACATGCGTCACTCGACGGCCGGGAAACGCCGTGCTCTACGCCGGGTCGGCGCACCAGCCCGAGGAGGAAAACGCCGTGGCCCCCACCCGTCAGGGCAGGGGCCACGGCGTTCGGTGCGCTCAGCCGGTCAGGCTGCCGGCGTCAGCCGTTGCGCTTCCAGCGCGGCTTGTCGTCACGGCGGCCGAAGGAGGAAGAGGAGGAACCGCGGTGGTCGTCACGACGGCCGTACGGGCGGTCGTGGCCGCCGGAGCGGAAGCCGGGACGGTCGCCCTGACGGTCGCGGTTGAACGGACGGTCGCTGCCGGGACGGTCGCCCTGGCGGTCGCGGTTGAAGGGGCGGTCGCTGCCGCGGTGTCCGCCGCGGTCGTCACGGCGGAAGCCGCCACGGTCGCCACCCCGGTCGTCACGACGCTCGAACGAACGCCCACCACGGTCACCACCACGGTCATCACGACGCTCGAACGAACGCCCACCACGGTCACCGCGGTCGCCGCGGTCGTCACGACGGAAACCACCGCGGTCGCCGCCACGGTCGTCACGACGCTCGAAGGAACGACCACCACGGTCACCACCACGGTCATCACGACGCTCGAACGAACGCCCGCCACGGTCACCACGGTCGTCACGACGGAAACCACCGCGGTCACCACCGCGGTCGTCACGACGCTCGAAGGAACGACCACCACGGTCGCCACCCCGGTCATCACGACGCTCGAACGAGCGGTCGCGGTCGGCGAAGCGGTCGCGGCCGTTGCCGCCGCCGCGCTCGGCCTTCTCGACGTCCCGCGCGCCGGGCTGCTCGGGCAGCGAGACCTCGGTCTCGGCCACCGCCGCGGCCACCTCGGCCAGCACCGTCTCCGGGTCCTCGCCACGCTCCCGCGCGACCCGGGCGACCAGTCGGTCCGCCTCCTCGCGGAGCTCGGTCGCGCGCCGCTGGGCCCGCTCCAGCTCCTTGTTGAGCTGGGCGACCTCACGCTCGGCCTGCTGCGCCGCGTTGCCCGCGGACTCGGCCTGGACCTCGGTCATCGACCGGGCGCCGGTGATCTCGGCGACCTCCGGCTCGAAGGCCGCGCCGCCCTGGATGATGTGGCGCGTGGCGTCGACGCCCGCGTCCTCCATCAGCCGGAAGATCTGACGCCGCTGGTGCGGCAGGGAGAGGGAGACGACCGTGCCGGTACGGCCGGCGCGCGCCGTGCGGCCGGCGCGGTGCAGGTAGTCCTTGTGGTCACCGGCCGGGTCGACGTTGAGCACCAGGTCGATGCCGTCGACGTGGATGCCGCGCGCGGCCACGTCGGTGGCGACGAGCGCGTTGACGTAGCCCTTCTTGAAGTCCTCGAGCACCCGGGTACGCGCGCCCTGCGTCATACCGCCGTGCAGCGCGTCGGCCTTCACACCGGCGTCGCAGAGCTGTTCCGCGATGCGGTCGGCGCCGAGCTGGGTGCGGACGAAGATGATCGTGCGGCCCTTGCGCGAGGCGATCGCGGCGGTGACCGGCGCCTTGTCCTTGGGCTTCACGACCAGGATGTGGTGCGACATGGTCGTCACGTTGCCCTGGGCGCTGTCGACCTCGTGCGTGACCGGGTCGGTCAGGTAGCGCTTGACCAGCGTGGAGATCTCGTTCTCCATGGTGGCCGAGAAGAGCATGCGCTGGCCGCCCGCCGGGACCTGGTCGAGCAGCTCGGTGACCTCGGGCAGGAAGCCCAGGTCCGACATCTGGTCGGCCTCGTCGAGGACGGCGATCTGCACGTTCTCCAGGGAGCAGGCGCCGCGGTTGATGATGTCGCGCAGGCGGCCCGGGGTGGCGACGAGGACGTCGACACCGCGCTCCAGGGCGTAGATCTGGTTGCCCATGGAGGTACCGCCGCAGACGACCTTCATCTTCAGGCCGAGGACGTCGCCGTACGGCTGGAGCGCGTCGGCGACCTGCATGGCCAGCTCGCGGGTCGGCGTCAGGATGACGGCGCGCGGCTTGTGCTTCTCGGTGCGACCGCCGGCCAGCGTGGCCAGGGTCGGCAGACCGAAGGAGAGGGTCTTGCCGGAGCCGGTGCGGCCCCGGCCGAGGATGTCCTTGCCCTCCAGCGCGTCCGGGATGGTCGCGGCCTGGATCGGGAAGGGGGTGGTCACGCCGTTCTGCGCGAGCTTGCGCACGACGCCCTCGGGCAGACCGAGGTCGGCGAAGGTGACTTCGGGAGCCTCGGCGGCCGCGGAGGCCTCGACGGTCTCCGGCGTGCTCTCGACGCCCTCGGCGTTCTCGGGCACGACGACGTGATCAGTACTGGTGATGGACATGCGAATGCGAAACCTTCCGGAGTCTCTCGTCGGCACGCGCCCGTCAACTCCGTGAATCGCGATTCGCAATACGACCGCCTCGATGCGGTCCACCACGGCAAAGGAGAGTACGCGCCACACGGCGCGCTCTGCGGTGGCGCCGGGCAAATGGGATCAAACGATCTACCACCATACGCACCCTCCACCCCCGAAGGCAAACCGAGTAGCACATGCCCAGCTCAGCCCGGTTGCCGACCCGGCTGCGGCCCCGGTTGCCGACCAGGTCACCCGCCCGGCCGCGGCCCCCGGTGACGCTGCCGCGTCCGCCCCTCGGTGCCACCCGTATCCCCTACACCGGTACCCCGGCCTCGGGGGCCGGCTCCCGATGCGCCAGCTGCGTCCCCGGCGGCTCGTGCGCCGACGAGGACGGCTCCGGGGTCGGCTCGGGCGTCGGCGTGACCGGCGGCTCCGGGGTCGGTGTCGGCTCCGGCTCGACCGTGCGGGTGGGTTCCGGGGGCGGCGTCCGGGTGGGCGCGGGCTCCTCGCCCCCGCCCTGCGCGGGCGGAGCCCCGGTCGCCCGTCCGGGCGGCGCGGTCGCGGGGGAGGCGTCCGCGCCCTTCCCGCCCTTGCCTCCGCCCTTGTCCCCGCCCGCGTCCGAGCCCTTGCCCTTGCCCTTCTTCCCCTTGCCGCGTCCGCGTTCCCCGTCGGCCGCGGCCGCGCCGTACCCGGCGTTCCCGCCCGTCAGCGCGGGGCCGCCCCCGGGTTCCTCGTCACCGCGTTCCCCGGTGGAGTGCGACGGCCTGGCGCCCCCGCCGGACGCGCCGTCGCCGACACTCATGCAACCGGCGGCGGCGACGACGGCCACGGCCGTGGCGGCCAGTCGGACGGGAACGTTCAAGGGGCGCACGGGCGGCCACCTCCGGGGGTCAGGAGTCGCCGTGCCCAACTCCCGTCACCCACAAGAGGACACGCGCCGCGCACCGCGGACCTTGACCCGAGCGCGTCACCCGTACCCGAGGGCGTGCAGCCGCGCGTCGTCGATCCCGAAGTGGTGCGCGATCTCGTGGACCACCGTCACCTCGGTCTCCGCCACCACGTCCTCACGGGTCTCGCAGAAACGCAGCGTCGGCCCCCGGTAGATGGTGATCCGGTCCGGCAGCACGCCCGCGTACCACTCCCCGCGCTCCGTCAGCGGCGTCCCCTCGTACAGCCCGAGCAGCTCGGGGTCGTCCGCGGGCGGCTCGTCCTCGACGAACACCGCGACGTTGTCCATCAACCGCGTCAGCTCCGGCGGAATCCGGTCCAGGGCCTCGGCGACCAGTTCCTCGAACTCCTCGCGCGTCATCTCCAGCACAGGCCCATTGTCGGGTACGACCGTGGAGTACGACACAGCCGTCCGCGGGCGCCCCGCACCCCCTCCCACGCGGGGGCCGCGCGCCGGCGCCCGCATACCCGCCCGGCGGCCTGGGCATACGGGACCAATGGCCCGCGTCCCCGCCGCCGTCCTGCACGTCCTGGCCGAGGTGATGAACCCCATCCGCAACGCCCCGCGCGCCCTCACCCACCGCCGCCGCCCCCGGCCCCGCCGGGCGGCCACAGCGCCGGAACTCGCCCCTCGGTCGCGCCCCTGGACCCGTGCCGCCGGTCTCGTCACCGTCGTCCTGCTCGGAGCCTGGCTGGGGCTGCTGATCGTGGGTGACGTCCGCGTCCCCGTCGGCCCCATGAACACGACCATGACCCTGCGCCCCTCCGTCAGCGGCGGCACGAAGATCAACGTCTCCCCGCTGGGCGCTCTCCGGCTCGACAGCCACATCGCCCCGGTCCGCCTCGACGTCAACGTCGACCAGCTCGACCCCGACCGCGCCCAGGCCCTGGTCGACCACCCCGAGCGCCTCTCCGGCCTCCAGGACGAGGTCGCGCGGGACGTCGAGCACGGCACGCTCGACCTCGCCGTCCGTTCCTGCGTCGCCGTGGTCACCGGCGCCACCGCCCTCGGCCTGGCGGTCTACCGCCGCCCACGTCCCGCCCTGGCCGCCGGCGGCATGGCCCTCACCCTGCTGGTCGCCTCCGGCGGCACCGCCTACGCGACCCTGAACCCCGACTCCGTCCTGGAGCCGAAGTTCTCCGGCCTGCTCTCCTCCGCGCCGTCCCTCGTCGGCAACGCGCGCAGCATCGTGACCGAGTTCGACGTCTACCAGAAGGAGCTGGCCCGCCTGGTCACGAACGTCACCAAGCTCTATGACGTCACCTCCACCCTCCCCGCCTACCAGCCCGACCCGACCACGATCCGCGTCCTGCACGTGTCGGACATCCACCTGAACCCGGCGAGCTGGAAGATCATCGCGTCGCTGGTGGAGCAGTACAAGGTGAACGTGATCGTCGACTCGGGCGACACCATGGACCACGGCACCGCCGCCGAGAACGGCTTCCTGGACCCCGTCGAGGATCTCGGCGCCCCCTACGTCTGGGTCCGCGGCAACCACGACTCCCGCGTCACCCAGGAGTACCTGAAGGGCCTGAAGAACGCGCACGTCCTGGACGACGGCCTGGCGCGGAACGTCGCGGGCCTGCGCTTCGCCGGCATCGGCGACCCGCAGTTCACGCCCGACCGCTCCCGGCCGGAGGGCGCCGAGGCGTCCCAGGAACTGGCCGGCGCCCGCCTGGCCTCGGCCCTGCGCGACCAGCGCGCGGCCGGCACCCCCGTCGACGTGGCCGTCGCGCACGAACCGTCGGCGGCCCGCGAGGTCGACGGCGAGGTGCCGCTGGTCCTCGCCGGGCACGTCCACCACGAGGACATGGAGGTCATGAAGTACGGCACCCGCCTGCGCATCGAGGGCTCCACCGGCGGCAGCGGCCTGCGCGCGGTCGAGGGCAGGCACCCCGACCCGATCCAGGCGTCGATCCTCTACTTCGACCGGGACAGCCGGCGGCTCCAGGCCTGGGACGAGATCAAGCTCGGCGGCCTGGGCCTGACGACGGCCGAGGTCAGCCGGCACCTCCCCAAGGAGAACCAGCCCGGCGCGACCCCGTCCCCGACCGCCACGAGCCCCTCCCCCACCGGCACAGGCCCCTCCGCCACCGGCTCGGGCCCCTCCGCCTCGGGCAGGGTCCCGTCCCCGACCGGCCCCACCCCCACCCCTCCGTAAACCGTTTTGGCGATACCTCCCGCCATCCCATATGCTTCTCACGTCCCCGACGCGCTGCGAAGCGCCCAGGCGGGCCGATAGCCCTCATCGTCTAGCGGCCTAGGACGCCGCCCTTTCAAGGCGGTAGCACGGGTTCGAATCCCGTTGGGGGCACGCAGTACGGTGTGCGACACTGTCGTACACGAGCTTGGTCCTGTGGAGCAGTTTGGAGTGCTCGCCACCCTGTCAAGGTGGAGGCCGCGGGTTCAAATCCCGTCAGGACCGCTGAGGTTTCACGTGAAACCTCGCGGCTGGGTAGCTCAGTTGGTACGAGCGATCGCCTGAAAAGCGATAGGTCGCCGGTTCGACCCCGGCCCCAGCCACATTCAACCCCCGTCGAGGTCATCGACGGGGGTTTTGTGTTGCCCGGTGAACGGCACGGCGCCGGCGTCGGTGCGACGCCCGGAGCGGCCGGACGGAAATCGCTCGCCAGGATTTTCTCGAGGATGAGATCCTGGAACCCGTATGTCTACGCACCCCGCCCCCGCCCTCGGCACCCTCGCCTCCCGGCTGACCGAGCTGTCCCTGCGCGACGCGCACCGGCTCGGCCGGCGGCTCGAAGGTGCGCGGAGGATCCGCAAGCCGGAGGCCCGCGCCGCCGTCCTCGCCGAGATCGATGCCGAGGTGGCCAAGGCCGAACAGCGCATCGGTGAACGCCGGGCCCGCGTGCCCACCGTCAGCTATCCGGAGCAGCTGCCCGTCAGCCAGAAGAAGGACGTGATCGCGGAGGCCATCCGTGATCACCAGGTCGTCATCGTCGCCGGTGAGACCGGCTCCGGGAAGACGACCCAGATCCCGAAGATCTGCGTGGAACTGGGCCGGGGTGTGCGCGGCATGATCGGCCACACCCAGCCGCGGCGGATCGCCGCGCGCACCGTCGCCGAGCGGGTGGCGGACGAACTGGACACGCCCCTGGGCGAGGCCGTCGGCTGGAAGGTGCGCTTCACCGACCAGGTGAACCCGGACGCCACCTTCATCAAGCTGATGACGGACGGCATCCTGCTCGCCGAGATCCAGACCGACCGTGAGCTGCGCGCCTACGACACGATCATCATCGACGAGGCCCACGAGCGCTCCCTCAACATCGACTTCCTGCTGGGCTACCTCGCCCAGCTGCTGCCCAAGCGGCCGGATCTGAAGGTCGTCATCACCTCGGCGACGATCGATCCGGAGCGCTTCTCGCGGCACTTCGGCGACGCGCCGATCATCGAGGTGAGCGGACGGACGTATCCGGTGGAGGTGCGTTACCGCCCCCTGTTGGAGGAGGACGGCGACGACGCCGACCGGGACCAGATCACCGCGATCACCGACGCCGTCGAGGAGCTGATGGGCGAGGGGAAGGGCGACATCCTCGTCTTCCTCTCCGGTGAGCGGGAGATCCGGGACACGGCCGACGCCCTGGAGAAGAAGAAGTACCGGTTCACGGAAGTCCTGCCGCTGTACGCCCGGCTGTCGCACGCCGAGCAGCACCGGGTGTTCCAGCAGCACACCGGGCGCAGGATCGTTCTGGCGACCAACGTCGCCGAGACCTCGCTGACCGTGCCCGGCATCAAGTACGTCATCGATCCCGGGTTCGCCCGGATCTCCCGGTACAGCCACCGCACCAAGGTCCAGCGGCTGCCGATCGAGCCGATCTCGCAGGCCAGCGCCAACCAGCGCAAGGGCCGCTGCGGGCGGACCAGCGACGGCATCTGCATCCGGCTGTACTCCGAGGACGACTTCGACGCGCGGCCGGAGTTCACCGACGCCGAGATCCTCCGTACGAACCTCGCCTCCGTGATCCTCCAGATGACCGCGGCCGGCCTCGGCGACATCGAGAAGTTCCCCTTCATCGACCCGCCGGACCACCGCAACATCCGCGACGGCGTGCAGCTCCTCCAGGAGCTGGGCGCGCTGGACCCGGCACAGAAGGACGCACGCAAGCGGCTCACCGACACCGGCCGGAAGCTGGCCCAGCTGCCCGTCGACCCGCGGCTGGCCCGGATGGTGCTGGAGGCCGACAGGAACGGCTGCGTCCGCGAGGTCATGGTCATAGCGGCGGCCCTGTCCATCCAGGACCCGCGGGAGCGGCCGTCCGAGAAGCAGGCGCAGGCCGACCAGCAGCACGCCCGCTTCAAGGACGAGACCAGCGACTTCCTGGCCTTCCTGAACCTGTGGCGGTACGTGCGGGAGCAGCAGAAGGAGCGCGGCTCCTCGTCCTTCCGCCGGATGTGCAAGCAGGAGTACCTCAACTTCCTGCGCATCCGCGAGTGGCAGGACATCTACACGCAGTTGCGCACGGTCGCCAAGCAGATGGGCATCCACCTCAACGAGGAGGACGCACCCGACGACCGCGTCCATGTGTCGCTGCTGGCCGGCCTCCTCTCCCACGTCGGCATGAAGGACGTGAAGGAGGCCGGAGGGGACGGCGGGAGGAGCACGTCGAAGAACGAGTACCTGGGCGCGCGGAACGCCAAGTTCGCGATCTTCCCCGGTTCGGCGCTCTTCAAGAAACCCCCGCGGTTCGTGATGTCGGCCGAGCTGGTGGAGACCTCCCGCCTGTGGGCCCGCGTCAACGCGAGGATCGAGCCCGAATGGGTCGAGCCGCTCGCCGGACACCTCCTCAAACGCACCTACAGCGAGCCGCACTGGGAGAAGGACCAGGCGGCCGTGATGGCCTACGAGAAGGTCACGCTGTACGGCGTGCCGATCGTGGCCCAGCGCAAGGTGAACTACGGGCGGATCGACCCGGAGGTCAGCCGGGAGCTGTTCCTCCGCAACGCCCTCGTCGAGGGCGACTGGCGCACGCACCACAAGTTCTTCGCGGACAACCGCCGGCTGCTCACCGAGGTCGAGGAGCTGGAGCACCGCGCCCGGCGCCGGGACATCCTGGTCGACGACGAGACGCTCTTCGACTTCTACGACCAGCGGGTGCCCGAACACGTCGTCTCCGGCGCGCACTTCGACTCCTGGTGGAAGCACAAGCGCCACGAGCAGCCCGACTTCCTCGACTTCGAGCGCGAGATGCTCATCAACGAGAAGGCGGGTGCGGTCACCAAGGACGACTACCCGGACTCGTGGCGTCAGGGACAGCTGAAGTTCCGGGTGACGTACCAGTTCGAGCCGGGCGCGGACGCCGACGGTGTGACCGTCCACGTTCCGCTCCAGGTGCTCAACCAGGTCACGGACGAGGGCTTCGACTGGCAGATCCCCGGCCTGCGGGAGCAGGTCGTCACCGAGCTGATCCGCTCCCTGCCCAAGCCGATCCGCCGCAACTACGTACCGGCGCCGGACTACGCGCAGAAGTTCCTCCAGCGGGCCGTGCCCCTCCAGGAGCCGCTGACGGTGACCATGGCGCGGGAGCTGCGGCGCATGGTGGGGGTGCCGTTCGACGCGGAGGACTTCGACTGGTCGAAGGTCCCGGGCCATCTGAAGATCACTTTCCGGATCGTCGACGAGCGGCGCCGCAAGCTGGCCGAGGACAAGGACCTGGAGGCGCTGAAGCTGCGGCTGAAGCCGAAGGCGCGCAAGGCGCTGTCGCAGGCCGCGGCGGCCACCGCCGAGCGCAGCGGCGGCGAGTCCCTGGAGCGCTCGGGTCTGACGGACTGGACGATCGGCACCCTGACCCGCGTCTTCGAGACGCGCCGGGCCGGACAGCCGGTGAAGGCGTACCCGGCCCTCGTCGACGACGGACCGACGGCGAACACCGTCTCCGTACGCCTCTTCGACACGGAGGCCGAGCAGGCGCAGGCGATGTGGAAGGGCACCCGCCGGCTGATCCTGCGCAACATCCCGGTGAACCCGGCGAAGTTCGCGTCCGAGAAGCTGACCAACCAGCAGAAGCTGGGGCTGTCCGCCAATCCGCACGGTTCGATCCAGGCGCTGTTCGACGACTGCGCCATGGCGGCGGCGGACCGGCTGATCGCGGACTTCGGCGGGCCGGCCTGGGACGAGGAGTCGTACCGGAAGCTCTACGACAAGGTCCGGGCGGAGATCGTCGACACGACCGTCCGCACGGTGGGCCAGGTGCAGCAGGTGCTGGCGGCCTGGCAGGCCTGCGAACGCCGCCTGAAGGCCGTACGGAGCCCCGCGCTGCTGGCGAACCTCCAGGACGTGCGGGGGCAGCTGGACGCGCTGGTGAAGCCCGGCTTCGTCACGGAGGCGGGGATCAAGCGGCTGCCGGACCTGATGCGGTATCTGGTCGCCGCGGACCGGCGGCTCCAGCAGATGCCGACCGGGGTCCAGCGGGACACGTCCCGGATGGAGAAGGTCCACGAGATGCGGGACGAGTACGCGTGGCTGCTGGAGCAGATGCCGCGGGGCAGGCCGGTGCCGCGGCAGGTGCTGGAGGTCCGCTGGATGATCGAGGAGCTCCGGGTCAGCTATTTCGCGCACGCGTTGGGCACGGCGTACCCCGTCTCCGACAAGCGGATCGTCAAGGCCATCGACGCGCTCGCACCGTGACCACGGCCGTACGGAGGGTGAGTTCGACCCAGGGGCTCGCCCTCCTGTAGAGTCTCTTCTCGCAGCGCAACGCAAGAAAAGCGCAGCAAATCCTGGTCCTGTGGAGCAGTTTGGAGTGCTCGCCACCCTGTCAAGGTGGAGGCCGCGGGTTCAAATCCCGTCAGGACCGCAGTGAGGGCCCGCACCGATCGGTGCGGGCCCTTCTCGTTGCCTCGGATCCGGTGCGGCGCGCAGACCCCTCCGCCGAGAGGCCCCGTGGGGCGACGCCGGCCCTCTCCGGACGCCCACGCCGCCCCACCCCCACCCAAGGCTTTCAGTGCGCCTCTCGCGGCCTTGACGGCGTCACATTCGCTCGGTACTCCAGAGACAGGGCACGTTCTCCGTGCGGTCCCTGGAGGTGGCGTATGGCGGCATCGGTCAGGCACGAGACGCGGGCCCTGCTCCGCGCGCATCTGGCGGCGGCGTCGTCGTACCGTCATCTGACGCGCCACTGCCCGATCTGCCATCGACTGCTGCGACTGGCGCTGGACTCGTCCGCCCCACAGTCTCCGACGGAGCGTCAAGAGGGCCTCGAGGACGAGAGCGCTCCCACCGCCTGAGGGCCGTCGGCCCCAACACCCTTGCCACAGCGTCCTGCTGGAGCTCACGTCTCCTTTAGCGCACGGATGCCGCAGCCAACAAGCGCCGAGCCGTGTGACGGGTGTCACCGCATGAGTTTCAGGAACCGTGGCACTTACGGCTCCCCTACAACTGGTCAATTTAATATGTGCAATTGCACTACCCGTCAGGGGTCCTCGCACAGGTGATCCGACACCCCTCCCCAGACTCCGACAAGGCCGCTCACAGCACCGGCCGACCGCCCTCCACCAGGCACAGGACCGCACACAAAAAAGATCGCGCTGGACCCGGCGGAGTCCAGCGCGATCGACGACGCACCCCTGTTGGGGCAGGAACGGCGTCGTGTGGAGCTGTGGTTCCGAGCGCTCCGGCGGGTTGGGGGACCTGCCGTTCTGCCCGGTTATTCAGTTGTTCAGGCCTCGCTGCGCTGCTGCGGAATGCCCGCGAGCAGAGCGCGGACCTCGGCTTCGCGGTAGCGGCGATGCCCGCCGAGCGTGCGGATCGACGTGAGCTTGCCGGCCTTCGCCCAGCGCGTGACCGTCTTCGGGTCGACGCGGAACATGGTGGCGACCTCAGCCGGGGTCAGCAGCGGCTCGGCATCAGGGGTGCGAGCGGTCATGAGCGGCCTCCTCGGGAGAACCGAACCTTCTCGGTTCTTTCCTTTAAATTCTGCACCTTGACCCGCGTTGCCCGAAATGGCGGACACGGGTCGAGTCGGTTATAGGACGAACGGCTTGTCCTCGGCACTACAACTACACCATCCGTCCAGCCGCGTCGGCCAAACCGATGGAATTGCCCTCCCAGGTGTTCATCAGCGACGGAAGCCGATGGACCATGCCATAGCGGACAGTCACGCCACTGTGACGATCAGTCACAGTGGCGATCAGGAGTCACGAGACCCCCCAAAGCGTGCAATGCTGAGATTCCGCCCACAGTGCATCACGGCAGGACGGAAGGAGCCCTCCCCGGACTCCTTGTCCTATTTTGGCATGAGGAGGGGGAAGGGGCGCAAGAGTGATGTACGTGCGGTCCGTCACGCTTGACGCTTACGCCCGGATCGGGACCTACGTCCCTTGTCGGCAGAGCATCAGCCCACAGCGGGCACGTGTCGGAGCGGAAGACGAAACCCCACATCGGGCGGTACGTCAAACGTCAGTTCGCCGAGCGCCGGTCCCGCACCGCCCGCCAGCGCTCCACGAGCCGCCCGTACGCCGCCCCCGCCGCGGCCCCGTCGCCGTCGCGCAGCGCCTCGATGCCCTCGGCCACGTCGGCCGCCGAATGGTCGCCCTCCAGCTCACCGGAGGGCACCGCGTGCACCAGCCCGCCGTAGTCCAGCTCCACCAGTGAGCGCGGGTGGAACTCCTCGAGCCAGCGCCCCACGTCCACCAGACCGTCGATGAGCGGCCCCTCGTCCATGGCCTCCTTCAGGGCCCGCAGGCCCCGGGCGACCCGTCGGCGGGCCTGCACCATCGGTGTCCGGTAGCGCAGCACCGGAGCGGCCGCCCCGTCGCCGTCGCCGCCCTTGTCGTACTCCCGCTCCGCGTCGGAGACCAGCACGAACCAGTTGATCGGCACCTGCCAGGTGGCGGTGCGGATCCAGGGGCGGGCGTCCGGGTTGCGCCTCAGCCAACGCTCGTAGTCCTGGGCGCTCTGCCGGCGCACGAACGGGGGCAGCAGGGCGTCCAGCACGGGCTCGGGGAAGTCCTCGGCCAGCTCCTCCAGGGCCTGCCAGCCGCGCAGTCGGGTCCGCCAGGGGCAGACGCAGACCACGCCGTCGACCTCGGTCACGAACGCGTCCGCGCTCTCGTGCACGGGCACGGGGACCGGCGGGACGGGCAGCAGGTCCGCGAGGGAGCGGCGGAGCTCGTCCTGGTAGGAGGGCAGGTCGGTGCGGCGGGCGTAGCGGGTCCAGTGACCGCGCTCCTCCTCCGGGAAGGCGGCCAGCGGCTCGTACACGCGCAGGTACGCCGCGTACGGGACGATCACCGAGGACACCTTGGGCACGCCTGCTCCCTCCCCCGCGCACCGCTCCGAAAACCTGCGTCGGCCGATCACAAACGCACGGGAACCTCTGCAAATCGTCGCACGCGTGTACTCCGTGCGGAGGTGATCCTGAGCACTGTGCGGCGGGCGGACACCGCCAGGCTCTAATCTCATGCCAAAGTCCCCGCCACCCGCACGGGGACCCGTCTCCACCCGCCGCACCTACACAGGAGTCACCACCGTGACCGACGTAACCGGCGCACCTGCTGATGTCCTCCACACCCTGTTCCACTCGGACCAGGGGGGTCATGAGCAAGTCGTGCTCTGCCAGGACCGTGCCAGCGGCCTGAAGGCCGTCATCGCCCTCCACTCCACCGCCCTGGGCCCCGCGCTGGGCGGTACGCGCTTCTACCCGTACGCGAACGAGGCGGAGGCCGTCGCCGACGCGCTGAACCTCGCGCGCGGGATGTCGTACAAGAACGCCATGGCCGGCCTCGAGCACGGCGGCGGCAAGGCCGTGATCATCGGCGACCCGGAGCAGATCAAGTCGGAGGAGCTCCTCCTCGCCTACGGCCGCTTCGTCGCCTCGCTCGGCGGCCGGTACGTCACCGCCTGCGACGTCGGCACGTACGTCGCAGACATGGACGTCGTGGCGCGCGAGTGCCGGTGGACGACGGGCCGCTCCCCCGAGAACGGCGGCGCGGGCGACTCCTCCGTGCTCACCGCCTTCGGCGTCTACCAGGGCATGCGGGCCTCGGCCCAGCACCTGTGGGGCGACCCGACGCTGCGCGACCGCACCGTCGGCGTGGCGGGCGTCGGCAAGGTCGGCCACCACCTGGTCGAGCACCTGCTCGCCGAGGGTGCCCACGTGGTCGTCACCGACGTGCGCAAGGACGTCGTGCGGGGCATCACCGAGCGGCACCCGTCGGTGGTCGCCGTCGCCGACACCGACGCGCTGATCCGGGTGGAGAACCTGGACATCTACGCCCCCTGCGCGCTCGGCGGCGCCCTGAACGACGACACCGTGCCGGTGCTGACCGCCCGCGTGGTGTGCGGCGCAGCCAACAACCAGCTCGCCCACCCGGGGGTGGAGAAGGACCTCGCCGACCGCGGCATCCTCTACGCGCCCGACTACGTGGTGAACGCCGGCGGTGTCATCCAGGTCGCCGACGAGCTGCACGGCTTCGACTTCGAGCGGTGCAAGGAGAAGGCCGCGCGGATCTACGACACCACGCTGGCCATATTCGCACGTGCGAAGGAGGACGGTATTCCGCCGGCCGCCGCGGCCGACCGGATCGCCGAGCAGCGGATGGCGGAGGCGCGCTCCCGGGTGTGATCCCGCGGTGATCGGGAAGGGGGCTTCGAAGGTTTGACCGGTACCCGCCGGGCGGCACTTGGAGAGAACTCTCACTTCTCCCGGCGGGTCGACCGCCGAAAGGTGGTTAAAATCGCCGTTGACCAGCGAGGACGGGGCGCCTCGAAGGTCCTGGGCGTAGCCACGTCCTGCGGGCGACGTACCGTATGGGCGTGGGCTCAGGTACCGTGGAAGCCCTACGGACCGGTCTCTCCGCGGAGAGCCCGTGCCGGACCATGAACGCGTGTCAAGACTCTGGGGCCGTCGAGCCCCGTCGTTGAGGGGGTCGAGCCATGGGGCGCGGCCGGGCCAAGGCCAAGCAGACGAAGGTCGCCCGCCAGCTGAAGTACAACAGCGGTGGGACTGATCTCTCCCGCCTGGCCGAGGAGCTGGGCGCATCGCCGTCGAATTCGCAACCGCCGAATGGCGAGCAATTCGAGGACGATGAGCAGGACGATGACGTGTACGCGCGGTACGCCGACCTCTATGGGGACGACGACCAGGACGAGGACGGCCAGTCCCCGCAACAGCGGCGCGGCGCTTGACCCTGCACGGAACACTCACCCGGTCGGTGACTCACGTCACCGACCGGGTTCTGTGCTACCCGAACGGCCGTCTTCTCAGCCGGCGTAGTCGCCGACGAGCGCGGCGCCCGTCGCGTGGTCGCCCCGGTCGGTGATCTCGCCGGCCACCCAGGCGTCCACGCCGCGGTCGGCCAGGGTCGTCAGGGCCACGTCCGTCGACTCCTCGGGGACGATCGCGATCATGCCCACGCCCATGTTGAGGGTCTTCTCCAGCTCCAGGCGTTCCACCCGGCCCGTCGTACCGACGAGGTCGAAGATCGCGCCCGGGGCCCAGGTGGAGCGGTCGACGACGGCGTGCAGGCCGTCGGGGACCACGCGGGCCAGGTTGGCGGCGAGGCCGCCTCCCGTGACGTGGCTGAAGGCGTGGACCTCGGCGGTGCGGGTGAGGGCCAGGCAGTCCAGGGAGTAGATCTTGGTCGGCTCCAGCAGTTCCTCGCCGAGGGTGCGCCCGAGGCCGTCCAGGTGCGCGTCCAGGGCCAGCCCGGCCTCGTTCAGCAGGACGTGGCGGACGAGCGAGTACCCGTTCGAGTGAAGCCCGGAGGACGCCATGGCGATCACCGCGTCACCCTTACGGATGCGATCCGGGCCCAGCAGCCGGTCGGCCTCCACGACGCCCGTACCGGCGCCGGCGACGTCGAAGTCGTCCGCGCCGAGCAGACCCGGGTGCTCGGCCGTCTCGCCGCCCACCAGGGCACAGCCGGCCAGCACACAGCCCTCGGCGATGCCCTTGACGATCGCGGCGACACGCTCGGGGTGGACCTTGCCGACGCAGATGTAGTCGGTCATGAACAGCGGCTCGGCACCGCAGACCACGATGTCGTCCATGACCATGGCGACCAGGTCGTGGCCGATGGTGTCGTAGACGCCCAGCTGCCGGGCGATGTCGACCTTGGTACCGACGCCGTCGGTGGCGGAGGCGAGCAGGGGGCGCTCGTAGTTCTTGAGGGCGGAGGCGTCGAAGAGACCGGCGAAACCGCCGAGGCCGCCGAGGACCTCGGGGCGCTGTGTCTTCTTGACCCACTCCTTCATGAGCTCGACGGCGCGGTCGCCCGCCTCGATGTCGACGCCCGCGGCTGCGTAGCTGGCACCAGTTGTGTCAGACATGACGATGAGAACCTTTGTGTCGTACGGCAGGTGGTGCGGGCGGCGCTACGGACGACGGATGGCGTCGGCGGCGGCCGTCGCGGCGGGCCCGGCGGCCAGCTCGGTCTCCAGGAGCTGCTTGCCGAGCAGCTCGGGGTCGGGGAGCTCCATCGGGTACTCGCCGTCGAAGCAGGCGCGGCAGAGGTTCGGCTTGGCGATGGTGGTCGCCTCGATCATGCCGTCGATGGAGATGTACGCCAGGGAGTCGGCGCCGAGCGAGGTGCCGATCTCCTCGATGCTCATGCCGTTGGCGATGAGCTCGGCGCGGGTCGCGAAGTCGATGCCGAAGAAGCAGGGCCACTTCACGGGCGGGGAGGAGATCCGGATGTGGACCTCGGCGGCGCCGGCCTCGCGGAGCATGCGGACCAGGGCCCGCTGGGTGTTGCCGCGGACGATCGAGTCGTCGACGACGACCAGCCGCTTGCCCTTGATGACTTCCTTCAGGGGGTTCAGCTTCAGGCGGATGCCGAGCTGGCGGATGGTCTGCGAGGGCTGGATGAAGGTGCGGCCGACGTAGGCGTTCTTCACCAGGCCGTTGCCGAAGGGGATGCCGGAGGCCTCGGCGTAGCCGATCGCGGCGGGGGTGCCGGATTCCGGGGTCGCTATGACCAGGTCGGCGTCGGCGGGAGCCTCCGCGGCCAGCTTGCGGCCCATCTCGACGCGCGAGAGGTACACGTTCCGGCCGGCGATGTCGGTGTCCGGGCGGGCCAGGTAGACGTACTCGAAGACACAGCCCTTGGGCTTCGCTTCTGCGAATCGGGAGGTGCGCAGGCCGTTCTCGTCGATGGCGACGAACTCGCCCGGCTCGATCTCGCGGACGTAGGAGGCGCCGCAGATGTCGAGGGCGGCGGACTCCGAGGCGACCACCCAGCCGCGCTCCAGCCGGCCGAGGACCAGCGGGCGGATGCCCTGCGGGTCCCGGGCGGCGTAGAGGGTGTGCTCGTCCATGAAGACGAGGGAGAAGGCGCCCTGCACCTGGGGCAGCACCTTGCCGGCCGCCTCCTCGATGGTCAGCGGCTTGCCGTCGTCGTCGACCTGGCCCGCGAGGAGCGCGGTGACCAGGTCCGTGTCGTTGGTCGCCGCGACCCGCGTCGAGCGGCCGTCCTGCTTGGGCAGGTCGGCGACCATCTCGGCGAGCTGGGCGGTGTTGACGAGGTTGCCGTTGTGCCCGAGCGCGATGGAGCCCTGCGCGGTGGCACGGAACGTCGGCTGGGCGTTCTCCCACACGGACGCACCGGTGGTCGAGTAGCGGGCGTGTCCGACCGCGATGTGACCCTGGAGCGAACCGAGCGAGGTCTCGTCGAAGACCTGGGAGACCAGTCCCATGTCCTTGAAGACGAGGATCTGTGAACCGTTGCTGACCGCGATTCCCGCGGATTCCTGGCCTCGATGCTGGAGGGCGTAGAGCCCGAAGTAGGAGAGTTTTGCGACCTCTTCACCGGGAGCCCAGACACCGAAGACGCCGCATGCGTCCTGGGGGCCCTTCTCGCCCGGAAGCAGATCGTGATTGAGTCGACCGTCACCACGTGGCACGCCTTCGAGTGTAGGCGAGGTCGACCACTGGTCCGAATTGGGGACAGGGGCTCACGTGTGGATCACTGCTTGGCGTCGGCTCGGAGGGTGTCGCCGTCCTTGCTGGTCAGCGTGAGGGTTTCCTGATCGATGCGGTACTCGACCGGGCCGCCGAAGAACCGCAGCAACCGCTTCTCGGCGTCCATGAGTGAGCCTTCGCACATCATTCGGGTGGTGGACGGAGCGCCGAGGGTGATACTGCCGTCGCTGACGGTGGCCTTGGCGTTGACGTGGTTGCAGGGGAGGCGGCCGGCGACGGTCTTCGCGTCCCGGTCGAAGGTGAGGTGGGCGCGGCCCTTCTCCCCCGGGACCGTGACGGTCCACTCCGTGCCGTACAGGGACGCGTCCGCGGGTTCGCTCAGCCGGACGGTGTCGCCGTCCGAGGTGGTGAGCGTCAGGCGGTCGCCGTCGTTCTTCGGGGTGAGGGGGCCGGCGGTGAGGGCGCGGCCGAGGGACTTCTCGAAGTCCACGGGCGTCGTGGCGCAGGCCTTCTCGGTGAACACGGCGTCGCTGAGCCGGACGCGCTCGCCCTCGACGGCGGCGCGGGCGCTGAAGGTGTTGCAGCCGGTGCTGCCCTCCGCCTCGCCGTTGTCGTCGATCCGGACGCGCGCCGTGTCCGGCGCCTTGTGGGTGGTGCCGTCCACGGTGACGCTGTCGATGGCCCACCGGACGCCGGTCATGGGCCGTCCCTCGCCGACGGAGCCGCTGCCACCGTCGGCCTTCTCGCTGCCGCAGGCCGCCGCGAGCGGCACGAGCGCGGCGAGGGCTGCCACGGTCAGGGGGATGCTGCGCTGCTGCTTCTGCCTGTACATGCCGATTCGACGGACGTGCGGAGTGTCTGGTTCCCCTCTGCCCGGGTCCCGTTCCTCAGGCCAGCAGGGGCAGCAGCTCCCCGAGGTCGGCCCGCTCGCCGCTCGCGCGCACCTTCGCCCCGGTCACCGCGTCCTTCCAGGCCAGCCGTCCGGCGGCCAGCCGGACCCAGGTCAGCGGGTCGGTCTCGACGACGTTGGGCGGGGTGCCGCGGGTGTGCCGGGGTCCCTCCACGCACTGCACCACGGCGTACGGCGGGATCCGCACCTCGGTCGAGCCGCCGGGCGCCTTGGCGGCGAGCGCGTCGGCCAGCAGCCGGGTCGCGGCGGCCAGGGCCTGCCGGTCGTACGGGATGTCCAGGCCGGGCACGGCGGCGGCGAGGTCGTCGGTGTGGACGACCAGCTCGACGGTGCGGGTGACGAGGTAGTCGGCCAGCGGCAGGGCGCCCGCGCTGGTGGCCAGCAGCCGGGTGCCGGGGTGGGCGTCGAGGCGGTCGGTGAAGCGCCGCTCGACCTCGGCGAGGTGGGCGTCGAGGTCGGGGTGGTCGGCCGCGAGGCGCCGGGCCGTGGCGGCGATGGGGTCCGCGTCGGCGGCGACGGCGAACGGCCAGTCGAGCAGGCGGGCGTCCTGGCGCGCGGGTTCGGGCTCGTCGAGCAGCCGGTCCACGGCGGAGAGGGCCCTGCCGATGTGCGCGACCAGTTCCCGCACGGTCCAGTCGCCGAGCCGGGTCGGCAGAGCGAGCTGCTCGGGCGTGAGGCCGCGGACGGCAGTCCGTACGTGGGCGAACTGGGCCAGCACGGCGGTGCGGGTCCGGGCGGGGTCGTAGGCGCGGGCGCGTCTCCTGGCGGGCGGCATGGCGGTGAGCCTAGTCGGCCCTGAAGGCGGGCTTCTCGGGGAATACGAGGTCCGTGCAGTGGCGGCGGGCGGTGACGTCCTCGACGTAGGCGCGGAAGACCTGCTCCATGCGGGGGGTCACCAGCCTGTGGTAGCTCAGGGCGAGGCTCATGGTGTGGATCTGCGGTTCCCCGTCGCAGACGGAGGACGCCCACCAGATCGGGTCCTCGCTGCTGCGTCCGGCGCGGCCGGGGGTGGCGGGTTCCGGGTCCTCGCGCAGGTCGGTGCTGGTGAGCAGGACGTTCTTCGCGTCCTCGCCCGCGTACGTGTGGAGGGAGACGAACCACTGGCCGGGGCTGTCCGGGCGGATCAGGTACTCGTGGTCGTCCGCCTCGGCGAGGTACAGCGCGCCGGCGCGGCTTTCACCGAGCACGAGCCCGCACCGCTCGTCCCACAGCCGGTCGTCCGTGCGGCTCTCGACGACCTGGTCCGGCAGCTCCGGCCGGCGGGCGAAGCCGCCCTCGCGGTACCAGGCGCAGGTGCCCTCGGCGCGGGCGGCCGGGACCGGGCCCTCGGGCAGCGCGGGGACGTCCGCGGGCGGATCGGGCAGCCGGTCGGCGCAGCCCACGCGGCCGGCGAGGTTGTTGGCGGTGAGCACGGCGGTCTCGGCGAGGACGGCGCGGTCGTGCGCGCCGAGCTGGCCGCCGTCGGTGAACCGCGGCGCGGGGCTCTGCAGCGAGGCCCGGGCCCACAGGGCCTTCACCGGCCGGCCGTTCAGCCGGCCCCCGGCGCACGGCAGCTGGACGACGACGTCGGACTCCGTGACACGGCCCGCGATACCGCCGCCCAGCGGCTGGTCGGGGTGGGTGGGGCCGCCCCCGCTGTCGACGAGGTCCTCCAGCGGGCCGTCGGCGACCGTGGGGCGGTCGGCCGGCAGCACCCCCACGGCGCCGGTGAAGAACCAGCGCCCGCCCCGGTCCTCGCCGTTCTTCTCGCCGGCCTCGGTGCTGAAGATCTCGCAGTCCTGCGCGGTCCCGGCGCCGAGGTCGATCACGCCCTCCTCGGCCTGCCGGTGGGTGATCCTGCCGCCGGCCGGGGAGAGCGCCAGCACCCGCCCGGCCGGGACGAGGCCCGCGCAGGCCTCGTCGATCTGCCGCCGAGCGTCCCACACCCGCCCGATCTCGCGCCCGCTCCAGCCGATCGCCACGACGGCGGCCAGACACAGCAGGACGTTCACGGACCTGCGCACGCCGTCCGGCACCCGCATCGCTCCCCCGTTCCCCGTTCTCCCCGTCGCCCCGCGGCGCGGCCCCTCCCGCTCCGCGACCGCCCGACGAAGCTAACAGCCGCGGTGGGCGGGGTGGTCCGCCGGTTCGGCGACCTCGAAGAACTCGCCGCCTCGGGGGACCCCGACGCCGCGCCAGGTGAAGGGGACGCCCCGGGCGGTGTCCGGGTCGGGGCCGTCCATCAGCTGGAAGTGGACGTGCGGTTCGCTGGAGTTGCCGGAGTTGCCGCACCGGGCGAGCACCTGGCCGGCGCGCACCCGGTCGCCCTCGCGCACGGCGAACGAACCGCGCCGCACGTGGGCGTAGAGCGCGTACGTGCCGTCGCCGAGGTCCAGCACGACGTGGTTGCCCAGGATCCGGCGGACGCCGGCCATCTCGCGCACCGAGCCCTCGACGAGCATCAGGTACAGCAGCGCGGGCAGCGAACCGCGGCTGAAGTGGTCGCGCTGGCCGTCGTCGGTCCGTACGACCGTGCCGTCGGCCACCGCGTGCAGCGGCGCGCCGAACGCCGGGAAGTCGCGGTTGCGGCGCATCGGCGGCCACAGCGCCCGGAAACCGGGGCGGGCACCGGGCTCCGGCTCGGCGACCAGGTCGATGGCGAAGGTCTGGCCGTAGGCGTGGACGCCGTGGCTCGGGGTGCGGTCGGCCGGGCTGTTCAGCGCGGACCAGCGGCCGGTCACGGGCGGGTCGACCTCGACCGGCTCACGGGCGCAGCGCGGCGCGTCCGGGGCGCCGCCGCCCCAGCGGTTGACCACCGTGATCAGGACGTAGGCCAGGACCAGCGGCAGGAAGTCCCACCACAGCGGATACCCGAAGCCGAGGACGATGTGCGCGCCCACCAGGGCGATGAAGCCCAGTTGCAGGGCGCGAAAGACGATCATGGCGAGCTTGCGTGCGGACATGGTTCCCCCTTGCTCGTCGGGTCGTGCTCAGCCCCGGGCCGCCGACAGCACCACCAGCAGTGGTACGACCCGCCCCGGCGGCACCTCGTGGCGGCCCCGGCCGGTGGTGTGCAGCCAGCCGGCGCCGGTGAGCTGGCGCAGGTGGTGGTAGATCTGGCCGGTCGTGCCCACCTCGTCCAGCTCGGCCAGTTCGGCGGCGGTGCGCCGGCCGCCGAGTACCTCGCGCAGCAGTCGCAGCCGGACGGGATGCCCGAGCGCGGCGAACACCTCGGCCGATGCGGCCCAGTCGGCGTCCATCAGGCCCTCGGTCAGCGCCCCGTGCTGCCACTCGTACCGCTCTCCGGCCGGCAGTCGGACGGCCCCCGTGAACAGGACGCCGCCGTCGGCCGCCCGCATCTGTGCGAGCTGCTCCTTCAGTCCCTCCAGAGCCCAGAAGTCG
The DNA here is from genome assembly GCF_001267885.1 of Streptomyces ambofaciens ATCC 23877. Taxonomy (NCBI): domain Bacteria; kingdom Bacillati; phylum Actinomycetota; class Actinomycetes; order Kitasatosporales; family Streptomycetaceae; genus Streptomyces; species Streptomyces ambofaciens. The sequence continues at coordinate 3,834,337 of NZ_CP012382.1, forward strand.
CCCTCCCCGGGGCGGGGGGCGGGCCGGTCGGCGGACTCCAGTGCGGCGAGGCGCCGCTCGAGGTCGGCCACGCGTTGTTCCAGTCGCTCCACGCTTTGAGATTACGTAACTACGTAATCACGCGCAAGGGGTGGCCGCACGAGACCGGGTCAGCCGGGGGCATCGCACTCGGCACGGAGGTCCCCGAGGACCACGTGCGCCGAAACGCCCGAGGTCCCGCCCGGACCGACCGGACGGGACCTCGACCTTGCGTGGACTTCCGCGAACCTCTTACGCGAGCAGCGCCGGGATCGTCCCCTCGTGGACCTCGCGCAGCTCGGTCAGGGTGAGCGAGAACTCGCCCTGGACCTCCACCGCGTCCCCGTCCACGACACCGACGCGGGTGGCGGGCAGGCCGCGCGCGCCGCACATGTCGGTGAAACGGAGCTCCTCCGAGCGCGGGACGGCGACGACCGCGCGGCCCGCCGACTCCGAGAACAGGAAGGTGAAGGCGTCCAGTCCGTCGGGTACGACCAGACGGGCGCCCTTCCCCCCGAGCAGCGCCGACTCGACGACCGCCTGGACCAGACCGCCGTCGGACAGGTCGTGCGCGGAGTCGATCATGCCGTCGCGGGAGGCGGAGATCAGGATCTCGGCGAGCAGCCGCTCGCGCTCCAGGTCGACCTTCGGGGGCAGGCCGCCGAGGTGGTCGTGGACCACCTGGGACCAGGCCGAGCCGCCGAACTCCTCGCGCGTGTCGCCGAGGAGGTACAGCAGGTGCCCCTCCTCCTGGAAGGCGACCGGCGTGCGGCGGGCCACGTCGTCGATGACGCCGAGCACCGCGACCACCGGGGTCGGGTGGATGGCGGCCTCGCCGGTCTGGTTGTAGAGCGAGACGTTGCCGCCGGTCACCGGGGTGCCGAGCTGGAGGCAGCCGTCGGCCAGGCCGCGCACGGCCTCCGCGAACTGCCACATGACCGCCGGGTCCTCCGGCGAGCCGAAGTTCAGGCAGTCCGAGACGGCGAGCGGCTTGGCGCCGGTCGTCGCCACGTTGCGGTAGGCCTCCGCGAGGGCCAGCTGGGCGCCCGTGTACGGGTCGAGCTTGGCGTAGCGGCCGTTGCCGTCCGTGGCGATCGCGACGCCGAGGCCGGTCTCCTCGTCGACGCGGATCATGCCGGAGTCCTCGGGCTGGGCGAGGACGGTGTTGCCCTGCACGAAGTGGTCGTACTGCTGGGTGATCCACTTCTTGGACGCCTGGTTGGGCGAGCCCACCAGCTTCAGGACCTGGGCCTTCAGCTCCTCGGACGTCTCCGGCCGGGGCAGCTTGTTCGCGTCGTCGGCCTGGAGGGCGTCCTGCCACTCGGGGCGGGCGTAGGGGCGCTCGTAGACCGGGCCCTCGTGCGCGACCGTGCGCGGGTCGACGTCGACGATCTTGCCGCCGTGCCAGTAGATCTCCAGGCGGTCGCCGTCGGTCACCTCGCCGATGACGGTGGCGATGACGTCCCACTTCTCGCAGATCTCCAGGAAGCGGTCGACCTTGCCGGGCTCCACCACCGCGCACATGCGCTCCTGCGACTCGCTCATGAGGATCTCCTCGGGCGAGAGCGTGGAGTCGCGCAGGGGTACGTCGTCCAGGGTGACCCGCATGCCGCCGGAGCCGTTGGAGGCCAGCTCGGAGGTGGCGCAGGACAGGCCGGCCGCGCCCAGGTCCTGGATGCCGACGACCAGCTTCTCCCTGAACGCCTCCAGGGTGCACTCGATGAGGAGCTTCTCCTGGAAGGGGTCGCCGACCTGGACGGCGGGGCGCTTGGACGGCTTGGCGTCGTCGAAGGTCTCGGAGGCCAGGATCGAGGCGCCGCCGATGCCGTCGCCGCCGGTGCGGGCGCCGTACAGGATGACCTTGTTGCCGGCTCCGGACGCCTTCGCCAGGTGGATGTCCTCGTGCCGCATGACGCCGATGGCACCGGCGTTGACCAGCGGATTGCCCTGGTAGCAGGCGTCGAAGACGACCTCGCCGCCGATGTTGGGCAGGCCCAGGCAGTTGCCGTAGCCGCCGATGCCGGCGACGACGCCGGGCAGGACGCGCTTGGTGTCGGGGTGGTCGGCGGCGCCGAAGCGCAGGGGGTCGACGACGGCGACCGGGCGGGCGCCCATCGCGATGATGTCGCGGACGATGCCGCCGACACCCGTGGCCGCGCCCTGGTAGGGCTCCACGTAGGAGGGGTGGTTGTGCGACTCGACCTTGAAGGTGACCGCGTAGCCCTGGCCGACGTCGACGACGCCCGCGTTCTCACCGATGCCGACCAGCATGGCGTCGGACTGCGGGGCCTTCTCGCCGAACTGGCGCAGGTGGACCTTGCTGCTCTTGTACGAGCAGTGCTCGGACCACATGACGGAGTACATGGCCAGCTCCGCCCCGGTGGGACGGCGGCCGAGGATCTCCACGACCCGCTCGTACTCGTCCTTCTTCAGGCCCAGCTCGGCCCAGGGCAGCTCGACGTCGGGGGTCTCGGCCGCGTGCTCGACCGTGTCCAGAGGCGTCCGGCTCATGCGTTGACCAGCTTCTTGAGGATCGAGGTGAAGAACGGGAGGCCGTCGGTGCGGCCGGTGCCGATCAGCGGCTCGACGGCGTGCTCGGGGTGCGGCATGAGGCCGACGACGTTCCCGGCGGCGTTGGTGATGCCGGCGATGTCGTTGAGCGAGCCGTTGGGGTTGACGTCCAGGTAGCGGAAGGCGACGCGGCCCTCGGCCTCCAGCTCGTCCAGCGTGCGCCGGTCGGCGACGTACCGCCCGTCCATGTTCTTCAGCGGGATGTGGATCTCCTGACCGGCGCTGTAGTCGCTGGTCCAGGACGTGTCCGCGTTCTCCACCCGCAGCTTCTGGTCGCGGCAGATGAAGTGCAGGTGGTCGTTGCCGAGCATCCCGCCGGGCAGCAGGTGGGCCTCCGTGAGGATCTGGAAGCCGTTGCAGATGCCGAGCACCGGGAGGCCGGCCCTGGCCTGGTCGATGACGGTGTCCATCACCGGCGAGAAGCGCGCGATGGCGCCGGCCCGCAGATAGTCGCCGTACGAGAAACCGCCGCAGAGCACCACGGCGTCGACCTGCTTGAGGTCCTTGTCCTTGTGCCAGAGGGCGACGGGTTCGGCACCGGCGACGCGGATCGCGCGCTGCGTGTCCCGGTCGTCGAGACTGCCGGGGAAAGTGACGACGCCAATACGAGCGGTCACTTCACGGCTCCCGCGACTACGTCATCGGACTCGACCTTGACGGTGAAGTCCTCGATCACGGTGTTGGCGAGGAAGGATTCCGCAAGATCATGGATGCGGGCGAGGGCGGCGTCATCGACCGGCCCGTCCACTTCCAGTTCGAATCGCTTTCCCTGGCGTACGTCCGAGATCCCTTCGAAACCCAGCCGCGGCAGTGCGCGCTGCACCGCCTGGCCCTGGGGGTCGAGGATCTCCGGCTTGAGCATGACGTCGACTACGACGCGTGCCACTGGCACTCCCGGTGTGTGGTGCTGAGCAGGTTCCTTCAGACTACCCGTACAAAATTTCTACGCGCGTAGCATTGTAGGAAACTACGTGAGCCCCATCACGATCGGGCATCGGAAGGACGCCGCTTCGAAAAACTTCGGGAAAGATCCCGGATCGGGCTCGGCGGCCTATTGCGCGGCGGACACGCGGGGAGATTTAGTCGAGCTTCCCATTGCAATGCCGGGCACTGTACAAATGAAATGTCATTAGCCGATACTTTGCCCAATTACAGGCGAACAGTCGGCATCATCGCGACGTCCTGGCACGTCATCGCGAGGTGCCGCACGAAGGGACCGATATTCGTGGCGCAGCGTGTCGTGGTCACTCTCTTTGACGACATCGACGGCTCGGAAGCGGCGGAGACGATCGCCTTCGGTGTCGACGGCCGGATGTACGAGATCGACCTGAACGAAGCCAATGCCCGGAAACTGCGCACGGCCCTCGAGCCCTACGTGTCGGCCGGCCGCAAGCGGTCGCGCTCCGGCAAGGCGTACCGGCAGACGGAGGTCGCCCCCGACCCGGCGGCGGTCCGGGCCTGGGCGCAGGCGAACAAGATGGACGTGCCCGCGCGGGGCCGGATCCCGAAGAAGGTGTACGAGGCGTTCACCGCGGCGCAGTGAGCCGGGCGCGGCGAGCCGCTCTCGCCGGGGAGCGGGTCGCGCCCGCTCCCCGCACGGAGGCCGACGGCCGCTCAGCCGCCCCTCGCGGCAACCGACTTGCGCAGCACCCCGGGTGATCAGCTAAAGTCTGGAGCACGCCGAGGGGCGAGGCCGAAAGGCCCAGCTCACGGAACATGCGGGTGTAGTTCAGTAGTAGAACATCCCCCTTCCAGGGGGAAGGCGCAGTGTGCAATTCCTGTCACCCGCTCTGCATCGCCGTACCGATCAGCGTATTCGATCAGGTAGGCTGGTGCTCGCACCGATCGGTGAAGGCCGGTCGGGGGCAATGCGGACGTAGCTCAGTTGGTAGAGCGCAACCTTGCCAAGGTTGAGGTCGCGAGTTCGAGCCTCGTCGTCCGCTCGGGAATCAGACCCCGGTCCCTCGTGGACCGGGGTCTTTTCGTGTGCCCGCGACCGGGGAGCCGGGCGGTCGCCCCCCCCCTGACATTTGTCATGCCGGGTGATGACGGGCCGCACTGTCCCGCGGCCCGGGCCACCGGAATGCTTGAGGCATGCGATCAGACGGACACGAACACGTGATTGAGGTCACCGGCCTGCGACGTGTGTACGGGGGCGGGTTCGAGGCCGTGCGCGGAATCGACTTCTCCGTGCGCCGCGGCGAGGTCTTCGCGCTGCTGGGCACCAACGGCGCGGGCAAGACGTCGACGGTGGAACTGCTGGAGGGCCTCGCCGCTCCGGCGGGCGGGCGGGTGCGCGTCCTCGGGCACGACCCGTACACCGAGCGGGCCGCCGTACGCCCCCGCACCGGCGTGATGCTCCAGGAGGGCGGCTTCCCGTCCGAGCTGACCGTCGCCGAGACCGCCCGGATGTGGGCGGGTTGCGTCAGCGGGGCACGGCCGCCGGCGGAGGTGCTGGCGGTGGTGGGCCTGGAGGCGAAGGCCGGCACCCGGGTGAAGCAGCTCTCCGGAGGCCAGCGGCGCCGCCTGGACCTGGCGCTCGCGCTGCTCGGCGACCCCGAGGTGCTCTTCCTGGACGAGCCCAGCACCGGACTGGACGCCGAAGGCCGCCGGGACACCTGGGAGTTGGTGAGCGCGCTGCGCGACGGCGGCACGACGGTGCTGCTGACCACGCACTACCTGGAAGAGGCCGAGAACCTCGCCGACCGGCTCGCGATCATGCACGAGGGCCGGATCGCCGCCACCGGCACCCCGGCCGAGGTGACCGCCGCGCAGCCCTCCCGGATCTCCTTCGAACTGCCCGACGGCTACTTCGTGGGCGATCTGCCGCCGCTCGGCGAGCTGGGTGTGAGCGACCACGAGGTCGACGGCCGGATCGTCCGGCTGCGCACCCGTGAGCTGCAGCGCGCGGCCACCGGACTGCTCACGTGGGCCGCACGGGCCGGCGTGGAACTGCGCCGTCTGGACGTCCGGTCGGCGTCCCTGGAGGAGGCGTTCCTGGGGATCGCGAAGGAGGCGTCCGCGAGGACGGCCGAGGGAACGACGACGAAGGAGTACGCGGCATGAACACCACCGCCACGGAACACCCCCCGGCACGCGCCGCGCACGCCACGGTCACCACCCCGATGCGGCGCATGAGCGCCCTCGCCCGCGCCGAGATGACCCTGCTCGGACGGAACAAGGGCACCCTCTTCGCCGCCCTGTTCGTGCCGCTGGTGCTGCCGTTCAGCGTGCAGCAGGCGTCCAAGGAGATGGACCTCGCGGCGGCCGGGCTCACCACCGGCACCCTCGTGCTGCCCGCCGCGATCGGCTTCTCCCTGCTGTTCGCCGTCTACTCCGCCCTCGTCGGCGTCTTCGTCGTCCGGCGCGAGGAACTCGTCCTCAAGCGGCTGCGCACCGGTGAGCTGCGGGACGTCGAGATCCTGAGCGGGTCCGCGATGCCGGCCGTCCTCAGCGGGCTCGTCCAGAGCGTGCTGCTGGCGGTGGGCTGCTACGCCCTGCTGGACCTGTCCGCGCCCTCCGCGCCCCACCTCGCCGTCCTCGGACTGCTGCTCGGCCTCGTGATGTGCTCCGCGCTCGCGGCGGTCACCGCGAGCTTCACCCGCACCGGTGAGAGCGCGCAGGTCACCCCGCTGCCGTTCATGTTCGTCGCGTTGTTCGGCTCCGGCCTGTTCATCCCGCTGGAGCTGCTCCCGGACCGGATCGCCTCCGTCTGCGAGCTGCTGCCGCTGACGCCCGTCATCTCGCTGGTGCGCGGCGGCTGGACCGGTGACCTGTCGGCCTACGAGGCCCTGGGCGCCGTGGCCACGGCGGTGGCCTGGACCGTGGTGTCGGTGTTTGCTGTACGGCGGTGGTTCCGCTGGGAGCCACGGCACTGACGTACGGGAGGACCCGGACCGGGGCCGGGACCAGGGAGAGCGGGGCGATCGGGGACATGCGCAGGCCGAGGCGCTGGTGGGGCAAGAAGAGCACGCCGGCGAAGGTGGAGACGTACACGCGGTGGTCGTTCCACTTCTTCGGGGTCATCGAGATCCTCGTGATCGTCCTGACCGGTGTCGAACAGGGCGGAGCACGGCCGGCGGCCGGGGCGTCCCTGGTGATCGCGGCGCACGCCTCGCTCTGCATGCTGGTCGCCTCCCGGTCCCTCGACTGGACCCTCGGCCGACGCGCGCAGCCGGTGCGGCTGCTGTGGGGGCTGGCCGGGCTCACCTCGGTGATCGCCGTCGGCGCGATCGGTGTCGCGGAACGCGGACCGGGCGGCGACGCGGTGGACACCGTGGCGGGTACGACCTTCAGCGTGGTGCTGTGCTTCGGGGCCGGCATCATGGCGCTCGGGGTGCGCAACCGGCTGCGGGTGGCCGCCGTCGTCGGCGGCTTCGCCCTCGGCGCCGGGGTCGTGTCCTTCCCGATGGGCGTCCCGGGCCTCGCCGCGCTCGTGATGGCGTGCGCCGTGCTGGTGGGGGCCGCGTTCATGGCCTTCACCTCGGTGTTCTCGGTCTGGCTGCTCAACGCCGTCTACGCCCTCGACGAGGCGAAGGAGACCCGGACCCGGCTCGCGGTCGCGGAGGAACGGCTGCGCTTCGGACGGGACCTGCACGACGTGATGGGGCGGAACCTCGCCGTGATCGCCCTCAAGAGCGAGCTGGCCGTCCAGCTGTCGCGGCGCGGCCGGCCCGAGGCCGTGGAGCAGATGATCGAGGTGCAGCGCATCGCGCAGGAGTCGCAGCGGGAGGTCCGGGACGTCGTGAGGGGTTACCGGGAGGTCGTGCTCGAGGTCGAGCTGGCCGGCGCCCGGGGCGTGCTCTCGGCGGCCGGCATCGACGCCCGGGTCACCGGTGAGACGGCGGGCCTGCCCGCGCAGGTGCAGTCGGCGCTCGGCTGGGTGGTGCGGGAGGCGACGACCAACGTGCTGCGGCACGGGAACGCGCAGAAGTGCTCGGTGACGGTGAGGCTGTCGGAAGGACGCGTGGTGCTGACGGTGGAGAACGACGGGGTGGCGGAGGCGTCCGGGGCGGGCACCTCCGGCGGCGGGTCCGGGCTCGCGGGGCTGCGGGAGCGGCTGTCCGCCGTGGACGGCTCCCTGGAGACCGGGTCGCCCGGCAAGGGCGTGTTCCGGCTCACGGCCGAGGTGCCGCTGCCGCCCGCCGCCGCGACCGTGCTGGAGGCCGCGTCGTGACGACGACCGTGCGGGTACTGCTCGCCGACGACGAGCACCTCATCCGCGGGGCGCTGGCCGCCCTGCTGTCCCTGGAGGAGGACCTCACCGTGGTCGCCGAGGCGGCCACCGGTCCTGAGGCACTGGCCATGGCACGCGCCCACGTACCGGACGTCGCCGTCCTGGACCTCCAGATGCCCGGCGCCGACGGTGTGAAGGTCGCCACATCGCTGCGGGCCGAGCTTCCCGGCTGCAAGGTGCTGATCGTGACCAGTCACGGACGGCCCGGCCATCTGAAGCGGGCGCTCGCGGCGGGGGTGCGGGGGTTCGTCCCCAAGACGGTCAGCGCCCAGCGGCTCGCCGAGCTGATCCGCACGGTGCACGCCGGAAACCGCTATGTCGACCCCGAGTTGGCCGCCGACGCGATCTCCGCCGGGGACTCGCCGCTGACCGCGCGCGAGGCCGAGGTACTGGAGCACGCCGCCGACGGGGCGCCCGTCGCGGAGATCGCCGAGCGTGCCGCGCTGGCCGAGGGGACCGTACGGAACTACCTCTCGTCGGCCGTCGGCAAGCTAGGCGCCGAGAACCGGCACGCGGCGGTGCGGCTCGCCCGGGAGCGGGGTTGGGTATAGTGGCTCTCGCGCCACGGCGAGGCCCGAGACTCCGGTCGACGACTTCCACGGCGCAGTGCGAACGTAGCTCAGTTGGTAGAGCGCAACCTTGCCAAGGTTGAGGTCGCGAGTTCGAACCTCGTCGTTCGCTCCACCGAAGAAGCCCCCGGTTCCGGCCGGGGGCTTCTTCGTGTCCGCGGCCGGTCCTAGGACCAGCCGAGCCCGGTCAGGCGCTCGTAGGCCTCCACGTACTTGGCGCGGGTGGCGTCCACGACCTGCTGGGGCAGCGGCGGCGGGGGCTGCTCGCTCCCGCGGTCCCAGCCCGACTCCGCCGAGGTCAGCCAGTCCCGCACGAACTGCTTGTCGTACGAGGGCTGCGCGCGGCCCGGCTGCCACTGGTCGGCCGGCCAGAAGCGGGAGGAGTCCGGGGTGAGGACCTCGTCGGCGAGCACCAGGTCCTCGCCCTCGAAGCCGAACTCGAACTTCGTGTCGGCCAGGACGATGCCGCGCTCGCGGGCGATGTCCCGGGCCCGGGAGTAGACGGCGAGGGTGGCCTGGCGCAGGGCGGCCGCGGTGTCCGCGCCCACCTGGCGGGCGACCTCCTCGTACGAGACGTTCTCGTCGTGCTCGCCGACCTCGGCCTTGGTGGCCGGGGTGAAGATCGGGGCGGGCAGCTCCGAGCCGTCGACGAGGCCCTCGGGCAGGGCGAGGCCGCAGACGGTACGGGTCTCCTTGTACTCGGCCAGCCCCGAGCCGGTGAGGTAGCCACGGGCCACGCACTCCACGGGGACCATCCGCAGGGACTTGCAGACCAGGGCGCGGCCCTCCCAGTCGGCGGGGGCGCCGGGGGGCAGCTCGGTGCTCAGGACGTGGTTCGGGGCGAGGTCGGCGAGCTGGTCGAACCACCACAGGGAGAGCTGGGTGAGGACCCGGCCCTTGTCGGGGATCTCGGTCGGCAGCACCCAGTCGTAGGCGGAGATGCGGTCGCTGGCGACCATCACGAGGTCGCCCGCCTCGTTCCGGTACAGCTCGCGCACCTTGCCGGTGTGCAGATGCACCAGACCCGGAACCTGGAGCGGCTCGGGCTTTTCAACGAATCCGGACACGGTTCCTCCCCGTGGTTCTGTCCAATGCCTCGATTCTCCCGTACGTCCGGCGGTCCCGGGACCCGGGGTCGGTCCCGTCCCTCGTCGGTCCCGTTCGCCGGTCCCGTGCGTCAGTCCCGTTTGCAGATGCGGTCCAGGAGGTTGGCCGTGGCGCGCTGGACGCGCGGGTCGACGTGGCCCGGGCGGTCCAGGGCCGGGGACCAGGCGAACGTCCCGGACGCGAAGACCCAGGCACCGGACGGCGCCCGGTACAGCGACGTCTCCTGGTGGCGCCGGGCGCCGTCCACGTCGGTGTACGGGGAGTGGGCGAGCAGGACCCGCTCGTCGTGCCCGGGGAGCGGGGTGCGCGGGAAGTAGCGGTCGGCCTCGCCCGCGACCAGGTCCTCGATCTCGTCGCCCTCGTGGGCGCCGGTGGCGTCCCAGAGCCAGTGTCCGGCGTTGCGGACGATCATGGGGTGCGGTTCGGGTACGCGCCCGGCGTACTGGATGCCGAGCAGCTGCTGTTCGGCGCGGTCGATCTCCCGCCACAGCGCCGGCCGGCCGGGGCCCCGGCGTTTGCGGCAGGTCAGCAGGCGGTCGGGGGCTCCGGACGGGGAGGGGGCCAGCTCGACCTGCCAGTACATGGTGTTGGCGGAGAGGAAGACCAGCGAGGTGCCGTGCTCGCGGGCGACCTCCGTGGTGCGGCGCATGGCGGCGGACCAGTACTCGTCGTGGCCCGGGAAGACCAGGCCCCGGTAGCGGGTCGGGTCGATGCGGCCGGAGTGCAGGTCGCGGGCGTCGGCGTAGGCGAGGTCGTAGCCGTAGCGCTCGGCGAAGCGGATGAAGTCGTAGGCGTGGCCCACGTGCAGGGGCAGCCCCGCGCCCGCGTAGGGCCGGTCGAAGGAGACGGTCGTCGCGGCGTCCGCCTCGCCGAGCAGCCGGCCCTCCTCGTCCCAGGCGTGGTAGAGGCTGGCGCCGGTGCGGCCGTCCTCCGGGTAGAGGTTGTACGCCTGCCAGGTGATGTCGGGCAGCAGGAGCAGCAGGTCGGCGGGGTGGCTGTCGCGGACCGTGAACGGCACGTGGGAGCGGTGGCCGTCGGCCGTGGTGAGCACCGCGACGTACGCGCCGATGTTCCAGTACGACGGGATCTGCAGCCGCCAGGAGAGCCACCAGTGGTGGCACGAGACCGTGCGCTCGGCGGTCAGCGGCGGGGGCTGGACGATGCCGGACAGGCGGGGACTGGTGGTGATCTTGGCCGCGCCGTCACCGCCGTAGTGGCCGATCCGGTAGACGTCGACGCTGAACTCCTGCGGCGGGTCGACGGTGATGTGGAAGTCGATGGCCTCGCCGGGGGCGGCGGCTCCGGTCGCGGTGAAGCCCTTGATCTGACGGCGGACGTCGTCGGCGGCACGCGGGCCGCCGCCGTCGGCGTATCCGCGGGTCCGCGTGCCGGGCCTGCCGTCCGGGTCCGGTACGGCGTCCTGGTCCGCGTACCAGGGGACGACCTGGCCGGTGTCGCCGAAGTAGGTCTCGCCGCCGCGCAGCCAGGGGACGGGTCCCTGTCCGAAGGGGTCCGTCACGGCGTGCGCGAGTGCTCCCGACTCCCAGCGGCGGATCTGCTCGGGCCCCATGGGACAGTCCCCCTCCCTCGTGCCCCCGTGGTCGTGCGTATGACGAACGCCTTTGCCATGTGCGCGATCGGTCTCCAGCACATCACATTTCGCGCGCGTGCTGTCACTGTTCGTTGCGAAGTGGCCGAAAGTGGAATTCGAGTGTCCGCTTCGGCTCCGGGCGGGGACCGCGCGGCGTGCGGAGCCGGGCTCAGACCAGGCGCACCGGCTTCTCCGGGCGGATACCGCGCTCGGTCATCCAGGTGCGCAGGGGGCCCGGGTCGCCGGTCTCGACGAGACTTCTGACGCAGGGGGCCAGCTCCGCGGCTCGGGCGCCGCCGATCAGGAGGGACGGTCCGTCGAGCCAGTCGAGGCCCGGGGTCGCGCCGGCGGTGTCCATGGCCGCGCAGCACACCATCGCCGTGACGTGGGCGGTGAGGATCTCACGGGCGGTGCGCGGGGGCTGCAGGGGCAGGAGGGGGAGCGCGCGGTCGTCCCACAGGGCGGCCACGTCGGGGCCGGGCGGTGCCGCGGCTGCTCCGGGGGCGGAGGACTCGGGCCCGGTTCCGGCTCCGGCGCCGGCCGGCTGGGCTTCGGCCTCCTCGCGGGCCAGCTGGGCACTGAGCCCGGCCGCCAGGGCGGCGCCACGCGCGGTGGTGCCGACGAGGTCGTCATCGTCGTCGTCGGGGGTGTGGAGGCCTTGGTGGTCCGGGTGATCTCGGGGATCGGGGTGGTCCTGGGGGCCCGAGTCGGCCGGGTGGGCCGAGTCGACCGGGTTGGCGGCGCCGACCGGGTGATCCGAGTCAGCCAGGTGAGCCGATCTGGCCGAGTGGCCCGAGCTGGCCGAGTCGGCGGAGTCGGCCGGGCAGCCGGGGTCGCCCCGGTGATCCGAGTCGACCGGGTGATCCGAGTGATCTCGGTGATCCAGGTCGGCCGAGTGGTCCTGCTGTCTCAGGTGGTGCTCCGCGCCTGGGTGCTCCGGGTGGTCCTCCGGGCCGAGGTGGTCGCGGGCGTCGGCGTCGCGGGGGCCGAGGGGGGCGGAGGGCGTGTCCTGCTCGTCGTACGCCGGGTGCGAGCCGTGTGTACCGTCGCGGGGGCCGGTCCCGGCCCCGGGAGAGCCGTCGGCCGTGGGGGCCGGTGCGGTCGTGAGGTGGTCCAGTACCCGGGCCAGGGTCGGGCCTTCGGAGCCCGGTGCGGCGTCCTCGGTGGCGCGGCGGACGCCCAGGGTGTCCAGGACGCGGTGGAGGCGGGCCGCGTCGGTGCGCCAGGTGCGGTCGACGACCTCGTCGGGATACTCGTCCCATCCGACCGGCGACCAGTCCGCGCCGGTCTCGGCGGGCCCTCCGTGGAAGAGGCGTGCGGCGAGGAGCGAGACCGCCTCGTCCATCACCCCGGGCTCCTCCAGCAGGTCGCAGGCGGGACGCTCGCCCAGCCGGGAGGCGAAGCCCTCGGCCAGGCGGTCGCGGCGGGACAGCTCCGTGAGGGCGGCCACGACGCCCACGTCCAGCCGGGAGGGCCAGCGGCCCATCCGCCAGGCGGGCAGCGCCACCCTGGTCAGCAGCCGGTCCCAGCCCGCGTAGGCGAGGCCGACCTGGTCCTGCGCGACGATCCGCAGACCGTAGTCGACGGCCTGGGCACGCTCGGCGGCCGCGGCGGCGACTCCCCGCTCCATCTCCGCCGCGTGCACGCGACAGCTGCGCAGCAGGAGCCGGCACACCCGGCCGAGCCCCGCGCACACCGCGCGGGAGAACGGGTCGCGCCGGTCCGCCGAGGCCACCGCGACCGCGGCGTCCAGGCCCCGTATGAAGCGGCGGGCCGCGGCTATGTCGGGGTGCGCGGACGGTCCCGTGCCCGCGACGACCGGGGCGAGGACGGCGCGCAGCTCGCCGACGCGCATCCACCAGAGGAAGGGCGAGCCGATGACCAGCACGGGTGCGGCGGCGGTCCGGCGGGAGGCGGGCGCGTCCACACCGGCGACGTCGTCGTGCTTCTCGGCGGGGGGCGGGCCGTGGGCCGGGTGGGTGCGGTCCTCCAGCCAGCTGTCGCAGTCCGGTGTGAGCGCTATCGCCGAGGGGGCCGGCACGTCCAGCCGGTCGGCCAGGTCACGCACCATGCGGTAGAGGTCCGGAGCCGACTCCTCGGCGATCGTGACCGTGGGGGTCACGGCGGGCCGGGAACGGGCGACCACCAGCGCGACACCGGCGGCGGCCGGCAGGACGAGCAGCGTGAGCACGATGACGGCCCAGCGGACGACGGCCCAGCCACCGCCCGCGAGATGCCCGGTGGAATCGCCCACGAGCAAGATCACGGCGGCGGCGGCCGGCAACAGGGCGACGGCCAGCGCACGGCTGCGGACGCGCAGCACCGCGAGGGCCCGGGAGCGCGCGGCCTGCGCGCCCATCTCCACACCACCGATGACGGTCACGGCCGGACCTCACCCCCTCCTCGCTGTCCTGTCTGTTCCGGGCTGTCCCGCTGTTCTTCCGCGCTTGCTCACTCCCCCCACTGTGGCACCCGCCACTGACATCGCAATGCCGGTGGGCCAAGTGCCGGAACGCTTGCGCGGCACCATAGTTGGGGCCTCCGCGCCCGTCAGCCGTATGGACCATCGGTCACTCGATGGAATGGCTTTGGGGAAAGGTGGATGACGGACAGCAAGGATCAGGCCCCGGTTCCTGAGACGGAACCGGGGCCTGTCGGGTTCGGTGCGGAGGGGCGCCCTCCGGGGTTGAGCTAGGCCCCTGCGGCGGCTTCCGCGGCCGCCTTCGCCGCGATGTCCGTACGGTGCTGGGAGCCGTCGAGGCCGATGCGGGCGACGGCCCGGTAGGCGCGGTCCCGGGCCTCGGTGAGATCCGTGCCGGTGGCCGTGACGGAGAGGACACGGCCGCCCGCGCTGACCACGGCGTCACCCTCGCTCCGGGTGCCGGCGTGCAGCACGTAGGCGTGCGGGGCGTCCTCGGCGGCCACCTCGTCGAGCCCGGTGATCGGGTCGCCGGTGCGCGGGGTGCCCGGGTAGTTGTGCGAGGCGACGACCACGGTGACGGCCGCCTCGTCGCTCCAGCGCAGGGGCTCCAGGTCGGCGAGGTTGCCGGTGGCGGCGGCCATCAGCAGCCCGGCGAGCGGGGTCCGCAGACGGGCCAGCACGACCTGGGTCTCGGGGTCGCCGAAACGGGCGTTGAACTCGATGACGCGGACGCCGCGCGAGGTGATCGCGAGGCCGGCGTAGAGGAGCCCGGAGAACGGGGTGCCCCGGCGGCGCATCTCGTCGACGGTCGGCTGGAGCACGCTCTCCACGACCTCGTCGACCAGCTTGGGGTCGGCCCACGGCAGTGGCGAGTACGCCCCCATGCCGCCGGTGTTGGGGCCCTCGTCGCCGTCGAGGGCGCGCTTGAAGTCCTGGGCGGGCACGAGCGGGCGGACGTTCTCGCCGTCGGTGATGGCGAAGAGGGAGACCTCGGGGCCGTCCAGGTACTCCTCGATGACGACGCGGTCGCAGGCCGCCGCGTGCGCGCGGGCCGCCTTGAGGTCGTCGGTGACGACGACGCCCTTGCCGGCGGCCAGCCCGTCGTCCTTGACGACGTAGGGGGCGCCGAAGGCGTCGAGGGCGGCGTCGACCTCGGCCGGGTTCGTGCAGACGTACGAGCGGGCCGTGGGGACTCCGGCGCCGGCCATGACGTCCTTGGCGAAGGCCTTGGAGCCTTCCAGCCGGGCGGCCTGACCGGACGGGCCGAAGACCGGGACACCGGCCTCGCGCACGGCGTCGGCGACCCCGGCGACGAGGGGTGCCTCCGGCCCGACCACGACCAGCTCGGCACCGAGCCGCGTGGCCAGTGCCGTCACGGCCGCGCCGTCGAGGGCGTCGACCTGGTGCAGTTCGGCGACCTCGGCGATACCGGCGTTGCCGGGGGCGCAGTGCAGCGCGGTCACGTCGGGGTCGAGGGACAGGGAACGGCACAGGGCGTGTTCGCGGGCGCCGCCGCCGATGACAAGGACCTTCACGGGGTCAGCCTAATGGGAACGGGGCGGGCTGGTTTGTGCGGCCTTCCGAAGGGAGGGGGCGGGAGGGCTTGTGGCTTCCTCCAGCGCCCGTCCGGACCTCCACGGCCGGGTCGGCCGTCCGCCTTCGACCGGCCGCCCGGGCCTCGGGTCGGACCGGGCTGCCCGGGCCTCGGGACTCGGCCACTGGGCCACCCGGCCACTGAGCCCTTGCGCCCCTCGCTATTCGTGCGCGATCTCCTCGACCACGGTCGCTCCCAGCTCCCGTACCAGCAGTTCCTTGCCGGAGAGGGCCGACTCGTCGAGATCCGGGTCGTCGTCCTCGGGAATGTCGTCCTCGGGGGAGACCGGACGCCGCTCGGGGGCCGGGGGCCGGGGTGCGGGAGCGGAGGCCGGGCTGGACGCCGGTGCCGGCGCGGGGGGCGCGGACGACCGCGCGGGCGCCGACGGCTGCTCCATGGGCGCGGGTGCCGACGGACGCTGCGCGGGCGCGCCGCCGCCGCCGCCGTTCCCGAAGCCGCCGCCGGGTCCGCCGTAGCCACCGGAGGGTCCGGCGGGGGGCGGGGGAGCCGAGCCGCCGGAGGGGTCGACGACCGCCTCGATCTTCCACTGCACGTTGAACTGCTCGGCCAGGGCCTGCCGCAGCACGTCCTCGCTGCCGCTGCTCAGGAAGTTGTCGCGCGCGCCGGCGTTGACGAAGCCGATCTGGAGGGACGTGCCGTCGAAGCCCGTCACCTGGGCGTTCTGGCTGAGCAGGATCCAGGTGAACCGGCGGCGGTTCTTGACCGCCTCCAGGATGTTGGGCCAGATCGAGCGCGGGTCGACTCCGGAACCCGGCGGCGGGGAGCCGACGGGCGCGGGCACGGCGGGCGCCGGGGCGGGTGCCGAGGCCGCGGCGGGGGTGGATGCCGGTGAGGGGGCGGGAGGGGAGTCGGCCGGTGTCCGGGGCCGGCCGCCGCCGGTGGGCGTCGCCGTGGGCCACCCGCCGGGGCGGCGACCGCCCCCCGCGGGGGCCGCGGTCGGCCAGGCGCCGGGCGCGGGGGCCTTGCAGGGGCGGCGGCCGGCGCCGCGGCAGGAGCCGGGTGGGGAGCGGCGGCTGCGGGGGCAGGCGTCGGGGCGGTGGGGGGCTGTCCGCCTCCGGCGGGGGCGCCACCTTCGTAGGGGGTCGGCGCGGCGCCGGAACCGGTGTCGGTGTCGGGTCCCGAGGGCGGCTCGCCCTGCCCGGGCGCACCGCCGGGTCCGGGGCCCCGGACCGCGGCCCGGGCGGCTGCGGGCCCGCCGCCGGGCGGGACCGGAGCCGCGACGGCCGAGGCGTTCCCGGCCTGGACGTTCCCCGCCGCGCCATGGGCCTCGGGCCCGGGCACGTACCCCATGGCGGGCGCCCCCGCGCCCGCGGAGAACTGCACACCGCGCTCGATCCGGTCCAGGCGGGCCATCACCGAACGCTCGTCGCCGTACGCGGCGGGCAGCAGCACGCGCGCGCAGATCAGCTCCAGCTGGAGGCGGGGCGAGTGGGCGCCGCGCATCTCGGTGAGCCCCTCGTTCACGATGTCGGCGGCACGGCTCAGCTCGGCGGCGCCGAAGGACCGCGCCTGGGCCTGCATCCGCTCGACGACGTCGGCCGGGGCGTCGATCAGCCCCTTCTCCCCCGCGTCGGGCACGGCGGCGAGGATCACCAGGTCGCGGAGGCGCTCCAGCAGGTCGGTGACGAAGCGCCGCGGATCGTTGCCGCCCTCGATCACCCGGTCCACGACCTCGAAGGCCGCCGAGCCGTCCCCGGAGACGAACGACTCGACGACGGAGTCGAGCAGCGAGCCGTCCGTGTAGCCGAGCAGGGAGGTCGTCATGTCGTACGTCACACCGTCGGCGCCGGCGCCCGCGAGGAGCTGGTCCATGACGGACATGGAGTCACGGACGGATCCCGCGCCCGCCCGCACCACCAGCGGCAGGACGCCGTCCTCGACCGGAATCCCCTCCTTGCCGCACACCTCGCCGAGGTAGTCGCGCAGGGTGCCGGGCGGCACGAGCCGGAAGGGGTAGTGGTGGGTCCGCGACCTGATGGTCCCGATGACCTTCTCGGGCTCGGTGGTGGCGAAGATGAACTTCAGATGCTCCGGGGGCTCCTCGACGACCTTCAGCAGGGCGTTGAAGCCCTGCGGGGAGACCATGTGGGCCTCGTCGATGATGTAGATCTTGTACCGGCTGGAGGCGGGCCCGAAGAAGGCCTTCTCGCGCAGGTCACGGGCGTCGTCCACGCCTCCGTGCGAGGCGGCGTCGATCTCGATGACGTCGATGGAACCGGGTCCGTTGCGCGCGAGGTCGCGGCAGGACTGGCACTCACCGCACGGCGTCGGGGTGGGGCCCTGCTCGCAGTTCAGACAGCGCGCCAGGATCCGGGCGCTGGTCGTCTTGCCGCAACCGCGCGGACCACTGAACAGGTACGCGTGATTGACCCGGTTGTTCCGCAGCGCCTGCTGCAGCGGGTCAGTGACATGCCCCTGACCGATGACCTCGGCGAAGGACTCCGGGCGGTAACGGCGGTAGAGCGCGAGAGACGACACGCATACGAGGTTATAGGCGCCCACTGACAACCGGAGCGCCCTGTGAGCCCGGCCACCCCGTGAACGCAGGCGCCCCCCACGCACCCGCCAGAGCCGACCTACCCTTGCTGCCTTCCGGCCCTGGGGGAGTTCAGTCAGATAGCGCCGCGTGAGGGGCTGAGCCACACGTTACCCGATGCAGGGGCCCCAGAACGAGTTCGCAAGCACTCTCCGACGTCATGTAATGTTTGCCGCGGAGGATTCGCCTAGAGGCCTAGGGCGCACGCTTGGAAAGCGTGTTGGGGGCAACCCCTCACGAGTTCGAATCTCGTATCCTCCGCCAGTGCCTCACCGGGCACGATGTCGAAGGGCCCCCTGGAAACAGGGGGCCCTTCGTCGTTGTCCTTACGCCTCGTTGTCCTGGTCTTTGTCCACAGCGGGGTTTTCCGGTGGTCCCCAGATGGCGTGCGAGATCTTCCGCGCCGCTTCCTTGAGCATGGGATCGGTCACGTGTAGGTACCGCGCTCGCATCCGGGCGGCGCCGCCCGGCTCCCAGCCCATGATCTGGTCGATGACCCGGTCCGGGACCCCGAGCAGCATCAGCACGGTCCCCGCGGTGTGCCGTGCGTCGTGCAGACGTCCGTCCCGGACGCCGGCGTCTTCCAGTAGCCGCTTCCAGTCGTGGTAGTCCGTGTTCGGGCTGAGCGGCCCGCCCAACGGCTTGGTGAACACGTACTCGGACTCGGTCCACAGGTTCGCGGCCGCCGCCCGCTCCTTGGCCTGCGCCTCTCGGTGGGAGCGGAGCATCACGACCAGCGGGCCCGGGAGGGGCACGGCGCGGCGGCCGGCGCGTGACTTCGTGTTCTTGGTCTCGCGTCGCACCTGCACCCGAGCCGGGCAGTAACCGGCCTTCCGGCCGCACGGGGCCGCCTCGCCACACCCGTGCTCGTACTTCGGCCGCAACCGGTTCCGGCGAAGCTTCAGGTACTCGTTGTCCAGGTCCACGTCGGACCACCGCAAGCCAAGGGTCTCCCCCTGCCGCAACCCCAGCGCCAGGGCCAGCATCCAGCGGGCACTGTTCCGGCGCTTGTTCACTTCGAGCAGGAGACTTTGCACCTCGTCGACCGAGTAGGGCTCCACCTCGTTCTCGTCCTCTTCCATCCGGGGAGGCTTCGCGAGCGCGGCAGCGTTCTTCGCGGCGTGGCCGCGTCGCACGGCTTCCCCCAGGGCCGTACGGGCGGTCCGGTGCGCCTGGTGAGCGGTGCCCGCCTTGCTGCCGGCGCTGTGCATCCGGCGGTACAGGCTCTCCAGGTGTTCGGGCTCCAGGCGGTCGATGCGGTGCCGACCGATGCCGGGCACGAGGTGCACCCGGACAGCCACCTCGTATCCGGCGTAGGTGTTCTCGCTCACGACCGGCTTGGCGATGTTCTCGACCCAGTGCTCAAGCCACTTCGCGACCGTCCACGGCTTGCCGGGCTGACGCGCGGACCCTTCGTCGCGCTGCTTCTCCAGGCGTCGGACCTCGTCGACCAATTCCTTGCGCGTGGGGCGCGTCAGGTGTCGGCGGTACGGCGTTCCGTCGTCCTTGTAACCCATGGGCACACGGGCGTGCCAGCGTTCGTCTTTGCCCAGGTAGATGGCCGATTCGCCGTTGGCTCGGCGGGTGCGCTTCTTCTCCTCTGCCACTGGCAGTTCCTCCGGTCGGTACGAGGCAGACAGACCGGAGCGCCGCCCGCATGTCGGCGGCGCTCCGGAAGGGGCGAGATCAGGCGGCGCGCTGTTCGGCGCGGCGCCGGGCGAGGTAGGCGGCCGGGGCGTCGGCGGGGACGCGTCGGAGTCCGCCGATGGTCAGTGACTCCAGCTCTCCGGCGCGGATCAGGGCGTAGCACGTGGTGCGCCCGACACGGAGGCAACGGGCGGCCTCCTCGACGGTCAGCAGCACGGGTGCCGGTTCGCCAGCGTCAGCGAGAGGTGCGATGTCCACGGTGGCGAGGCTCATGGAACGGTCTCCTCTGGGCGGAGTCTCGGGAGTTCGCTTCTGTCCGAGGTGCGGATTTCTGCGTCACTGCGTCAAACGCGTCATGCGGGTCTGTGACCTGCTTCTTTGTGTGACTCGGCGGTGTCGGGTGTCTGTCACGGCCGGGTGCGTGTGTCACTCGGCTGTGACGCGGGTGACGTGGTGTGACGCGGGTTTCGGGCGTCTGTGTCACGCCCGTTCAAGCAGGTCAGGGTCCGTCATGGGAGTGACGGATGACGCGGTGACGCAGGGGCTCTCTCTTAGGACAAAAGAGAGGGGGTGGTTTCTGTTTGTGGTGCAGCTGCGGTGTTGAAGAAGGAGCCGCTTCGCGGCACGTCCTTGGAGCGGCTGTCGCCGAACAGCAAGAGGAGCACCAGGGGCGGCGGGTGCTCCTCTTGCTTGTCATGCGGCCGAGAGCGCCCGTGTCAGTGCAGGGAGCCCTGTTGGTGCAGGGGCTCGGGTACGGGGCGGGTCATGGCGATGTAGCGGGCGGCGCTGGTGCGTCCCCAGTCGATGACCACGCCACGGGCGGCGAACGTGGGCTGAAGCCGCTTGAGCCGGTCGGAGAGGACTTTGCCGGTGGTGGGCCATCCCTTGGGCAGGGGGCGGCAGTCCTCGCCGCTGTGGAGGCGGCTGAGGCAGTCCAGCCATTCCGAGGAGGTCATGCGCTGCTCTGCGCCCGGTTCGAGTCCGGCGGCGTGGTGCAGGACCGTCTGTGCGAGCAGGTCGCCTTCGATCACGTCGTCGTTGAGGTCGTCGAGGCTGGCCCGGTAGGCGGGCAGTGAGGCGAGGCCGGTGGCCGTGTCGAACTGCGCGCACAGGTGGGCGAAGTCGGCCATGCGCAGGTCGGTGGGTGTGGGGGCGGTGGCGGCCCGGACCTTGACGGTGAGGTCGAGGAGCGAGCCGAGGATCACGGGCAGGGCGGCGGTGAAGTCGGCCCACAGTTCCGCTTCGGTGCGCCGCACCTTCGGCCGTTCCAGTCGAAGCGGCAGGAGGCGTTCGGCGAGGTCGGGCCGGATGACGCCCACGTCGATGCCGGTCAGCAGGAGGGGGCGGCGGTAGCGGGAGCGGTACACGTCGCCGTCGCTGAACAGGGCGCGCTTAATGGACTCGGCTCCGGTGACGATGCAGCACATGAGGTCGGACAGGTCGGGGGCCAGGTGGGAGAGGTTGTCCAGGGCGGTGATCCAGCCTGCCGCCACGGCGGTGATCAGGCTCTCTTCGTCCTTGGGGGCGCGGCGCAGGTCGCCGCTCATGCCCTCGATGATGCGCACCAGCATGCGCCCGGCGGTGGACTTGCCGGCGCCCTGGGGGCCGGTGAGGAACGGTGCGGGGACGGGGACGCCCGGTTCCAGGCAGCCGACGAGCCAGGCCAGCGCCAGGCATTCGGTGTCCGGGGTGGCGAAGTTGGTGAGCCTCAGCAGGGCGTCGATGCCCTGCCCGGCGGTGTCCTTGGCGGGCAGGGGGAGTTCGCCGGTGAGCTGGGTGCGGCGCCAGCAGACCTCTGCGGGGTCGGGGGTGGCGATGGTCCAGCCGGTGGGGTGGATGCGCACGGATTGGCCGTCGTCGCGGCCGAGGTCGAGCCAGGTGGCCCCGTCCGCGCCGGGGGCGACGCGGATGTGGGTGGCCTGCACGTCCTGGGAGAGGGCGAGTGCTTCGATCAAGTCCAGTGCCTCCTTCAAGGCAGTGCCGTTGAAAACGCCGACCCCGTCCCTGAACAGGCCCACCATGAGTTCCTGCCGGTGGCTTCCGGTGGTGCCCTGGGAGCGGATGGGGCGGGCCACGGGGTGGCCGTTGCGCTGGGCGTAGACGGTGCCGTCGACGGTGCGGAAGTAGCGGAAATGGGCCTGCGCGTACTCGGTGATGACCTCGCGGCCCGGCGTCTTCTCGTCCTCGGACACGGTCACATCCCCAAAGCGGTCAGGGCATTGGTCCACGCGTCCGTGCAGTGCCGGGCCGTCTCGCCCTTGGCCTGCGCGGCGGTGAACAGCCGGGCGACGTGGGCGTCGGTGAGGCAGCCGCACCGGCCGTGCCTCGACAGCACCGCGAGGAACGTCCGGTACACGGTCGCGTGCACCGCGCTGGACGCCTCCGCGATGCGCTGCTCCGCCATGGCGACGCCCCGTTCCAGGAAGACCGGCGTGCGGTGCGGGCACTCCCCCTGACCGCCCCTCACGGGCCCTGAGAGCGTCTGTGGCGCCCTGGGGGCGGGAGACGGCTCCTTTACCGCCAGGGCGTGCACCGCGTCCGGGAGAACGGCCATGGTGCCGGTGCCGGGACCGAGCCAACGGGCGTAAGCCATGGACGACTTGATGTCCACGCCCGGCCGGACCGCGTTCACGGAGCGCATGGCGCCCTGGTAGATCCAGTGTTCGCCGCGCGTCGTGGGCACGGTCCGCGTGGTGGGCAGAGCAGCACGGGCCAACGTGATGGCGTCGGCGTCATCCAGGTCGACCACGGTCAGCCCGGCGCCGCCGGGGTGGTAGGCGACGCACACCGCCTGCCGCCACGCCGCCGCCCACGTCGGGGAGACGATGACGGCCGGGTCGGTGGTGGCGGCGGCCCACCCGTGACACGGGGCCGCGCACCGGCACGGACCGGGCACCTTCATGTTCGGCCGGCCGCCGCACGCGTTGTCCGCACACGCCGTGCAGTTACCGAAGGGGACCTTGCCCCGGCGCAGGGGCAGCACGGGGACGCCGGACGCGGCGAGGCTCAGCGCCGTCTGCTGCGGGTTGGGCGTGGGTTGCGTCATGCTGGGGTATCTCCAGTTCCTTGATGGGTTCTGGCGAGCAAGGGCGGCCCCGCGTTCTTGGCGGAAGGGGGGCCGCCCTTGGCGTAGCTAGCTGCGGAAGTGGTTGCGCTTGATCACGGCCTTGCGGATGTTCACGGTGGTGCCGCCGCCCTGGTGGCCGCGCGTGCCGAGGATCTGCACGGCGATCCATCCGCCGAAGATCACGGCGGCCAGGGTGATCAGTTGGGTGATGAACGCGGTGAGTGCGGCGATGAACGAGGTGAGCAGGACCAGCCCGCCGCACACCGCGAGGAACCCGGCGCCGCCGACGGCGACGTTCACGGCCGTGCGGGACACGGCCGGTTTGGCGGCGACCGGTTCGGGCTGTGCGGGGTTGATGGCGTAGCCGGTGACGATGCGGCCGTCCGGCAGGACGATGCTCGCCACCGCCGGAACGGCGTTCGGCTGCACCGGCGCGACCGGCGCCGACACCGGCACGACGGGCGGGTACGGGGTGGGCTGGTGGACCTCTACGGCCCGCTGTGCGGGCACGTGCGGGGTGTGCTCGGGGTACATGCGGAATCCCTTCCGGCCGAGGGCCAGGGAGGCAGAGACACCCCCTTCGCGGTGCCTTGCGGAGGGGGTGTTCGTGGGTGTGACCTGCGGGCCTCCCTGACTCCCTGAGCGATCATTCGCGCAGGTCAGAGCCAGGGAGGAGGGGCAGGGAGGCGGTCAGGGAGTTCTCCCTGACTCCCTGCCCCGCAGGCGGTTGGCTCCCTGCCGTCAGTCGGCGGAAGCGGAACCGTCTCCGTCGCGGTTGGCGAGGGCGCGGGCGACGCGGTCGCGGGCCACGCACATGACGCCGTCGGACTTGTACGGCCCGGCGTCGGCGTCGTCGAGGACGCGCTTGAGGTCTAGGAACGACCAGCCGCCGTAGGCGTCCATGTTCCGCGCGGCGAGCCGCGCGAGCACGTCCTTGGTCCGCACCCGCGGGGCGTCGCCGATGACGGCGGCGATGTCGGCGAGGGGGTCGTGCTCCGGGCTGTGGTCGATGGCGTGCAGGGTGGTGACGCCGTCGCGCAGGGCCTTGGCCCGGTCGGTGATCGCCGTGGCGGCGTCGTCGTCGATGTAGTGCGTGCGGACCGTGATGGACGACTGTCCCGCCGGGATGCTGATGCCGTCGGAGGCGACGACCAGGGTTCCCCGGTCCAGCCCCGGACGCAGCAGGTTCGGGGCGGCGCCGCCGTCGACGGCTTTGTCCCCCAGGGCCATGCGGGCCTGGGACTCGGTGCCGAGGGCGAGGGAGGCGCGGGTGTGGGCGCCCTCGCGCACGAGCTTGGGCAGGTTCTCGTTGGTCGGGTCCTGCGTGCCCTGCCACATCAGGACGTTGACCGCGCGGCCCTGGTTGTGAATCTTGCGGACGGCCATGAAGTACCGGGAGTCGGCCTTGGCGCCGCCGTAGGGCCGCTTGTCCTTGCCCGTGCCCTTGGCCGGGCACATGAACGCGACCTGCGCTTCGTCAACCAGCACGATCAGCGGCGGGAACACCGTGCCGGGCGGCGCCTGGAGACGCCGGTTCATCTCGTCCACGGCGCCCTCGACCATCTCGGTCACCTGGATGACGTGCTCATCCGTCGGCCCCTGGATCAGCGTCGTGGCCAGGCCGTCGAACATGGCCCAGTCGCCCGCGCCCTTGAGGTCGCCCATGAGGAACTGCACGGACTTGTCCAGGGACAGCCACAGCGCGAGGGAGCGCAGGGCCACGGTCTTGCCCTGGTTCGACAGGCCCGTGATGAGGAGGTGGCGCTGGTAGAGGGAGAGGGCGGCGGCGTCGCCGCGCAGGTCCTGGCCCCAGGGGGCCTTGCCCTTGGTGTAGTCGGCGGTCATCGTGTCGTCGGTGACCAGCGGGGACGGGCCGATCGGCTCGTCCAGGGCGCCGGAGTCGGCGACCCACAGGCGCACCGTGCGGGCGGCCTGGGGGATGGTGATGAACACCTCGTGTTCGTGCCGGGTCAGGTTCTCGGCGAGCTTGCGCCGCTTGGCCTGCACCTCGTTCGTGGCCACCCCAGAGGGCAGGGTCACGTCGACCTCGACACCGCATCCGGCGATGCGGATCGGGCCGAGCATCGAGGCGCCGGCGTCGCCCATCTCCTTGATGGCACGCGCCAGGGCCGGGACTCCGAGGTCGCGCAGGGCCTTGACCACGATGGACGGAGTGATCGGCTCCCCCTCGCTGTTGCGGACGTTGGCGGGAAGCGCCCACGCGGGCGCGGCGTGCTGCTTGCGGCCGACCGACCACAGGGCGAGCAGGGCGAGGAACGGGCCGATCGACAGGGCCGGACCCCACACCACCTGGACGATGCGGATCATCAGGGCGATGAAGTCGACCGTTGCCGACAGTGGGGTGATCACGTCGCGGACGTGGCCGGTGCTGATGGCCATGACGACGCCGAGGGCGACCAGGACACCGATGCTCATCCCCGCGCCGACGGCCACGCCCTTGGCGGCGTCGACCGGGGAGTGCAGGAGGTCCATGCGGCGGTGGTGGCGGGCGGCGCGGAAGCGCTGCAACCGTTCCTCCCACTCCTCGGCCGCCTCCAGGTTCCCGGCGGCTTCCGCCGCCCGGATCATCCGCTCGTACCGCGAGCCGGTACGGCCGTCCCACGCCCGGCGGGCCACGATCCTGCCGCCGTTGAAGGTGTAGAGGCCGTGCCGGGCCGCCGCCCGGACCGTGGCCCTGGTCGACTCGTGCGTGGCGGCCGACTTTACCGCGCGGCCGGAGCGCACCCACAACGGCACCGGACGCGCGGGCGGCGTGTCGGGCACGACGGTGAGCACGGTCGGGGCGGTGGTGTCGGTCGGTGGGTCGGTGGCCTTGTGGAGGTGAACGACGTTCTCAGACATGCTGGAACTGCTCCTGACTGCCCCCAGCGGGGGCGGGAGTAAGGGAGAGCGCCGGGGTGGCCGTGTCCGTGGAAAGTCCCGGTCACCCCGGCGCGGGAAACGGGCTGGTCAGAACCAGCCGGACGACTTCTTGGCGGCCTTGTCGCGGGCGGCCTCGGTGAGGAGGCGCTGACGCTCGCCGTGCAGGGCGGTCAGTTCCGCGTTCAGCCGGATCTCGGCGCTGTTGCCGGTGGCGTCCATGCGCTGTTCCTCGCGGCCCGCGCTGCGGCCCCGGGCGACCTTGTAGCCGCCGGCGGCCAGCGAGCGGGCCATGGCCCGGCGCTCACTGCCGTTCAGCGGCCACCACTCGCCCCGGCGGACCGCTTCGAGCTTCTTCTGTGTCACCTGGATCGCGCGGTCCAGGCGGCGGATGTCGGCGTTGCGCATCGGTTGGCTACTCCTCTGGGTTCGGGACGGTCAGGCGGCCGTGCGGGAGGGGAGGGCGGCGGGGACCAGGAAGCGCAGCGCGGCCGTGGCCTGTTGCGGGACCACGCCGTTGCCCAGCGCCTTGAGCTGCGCGGAACGGGACAGGCCAGGGACGGCGGTGACATGCCCGGCGGGCAGACCCATGAGCCACTCGACGAAGGCAGGACTCAGCCGTCCCACAGCGTCAACTGGCCCGGGGGCGGAGCGCTGGAGGACCGCCTCCCACCGCGCGACCGCTTCGCCGTACTCACCCCACCCGACGGCACCGTCGGGAACGCGCTCACCGCCACCTCCGGCAGATTCGCCGTTCCGGACTGCACCCGCCGGTCCGTCGCATCCGTGCGCGAGACCGCCCCCTTCGCGCCGTCCGTGGCCCGCGGGGTCGGCAATAGCGAGCCCATCTCGGCGGCCAGGCTCTTGCCATGCGTGCCCGCTTCCTGCGAGGGGCTGCGCCGGGTCTGCCGGTTCTCGCTCGCCGACGCGCGCGGGGTCGGCAGCAGCGAGACGACGTGACGCAGGTTCATCCCGCCCTGCGCCGCGTGCCCGGCTCCGGTGTTCTCCGAGGTCGACGGGGTCGGCAAGAGCGAGCCGACGGCGGTCGGAAGCTGCCCGCGCTGGCCGCCGCCCCTCCAGTCCCGTGCTGCCGGAGTCGGCAGGCCAGGCGAGGACGAAGAGTCGTTTGCGCTGGTGAGCCGCTCCCACGTCAGATGCGCGAAGAGTGCACCACCGCGCATCGAACCCGAGGGCGGCAAGGTCACAGAGGACGGAGTCGAATCCGAGAGAAAGGTGCCCTGCGACGTTCTCAAACACCGCGAGTCGGGGTCGTAGAACCCCAAGGGCACGGGCGATGTCGGGCCAGATGTGCCGCTCATCAGCGACTCCCTTCCTCTTGCCGGCGGAACTGAACGGCTGGCACGGGTAGCCGCCCGTCACGATGTCGACCGGCTCCACCTCGGCCCAGCAGGCGGCGGTGATGTCGCCGAGGTTCGGCACGTGCGGGTGGTGGTGGGCGAGGATGCGGCAGGCTCCGGCGTCGTTGTCCGCGACCCACGCCAGCGAGCCGCCGAAGACAGCCTGGACGGCCATGTCCAGGCCGCCGTACCCCGAGCAGAGCGAACCGATCCGCAGCCCGCTCACGCCGCCGCCCCGGCGCGCTCCGCCCGCAGGGTGTCCCGCAGCGCCCGCGCGTTGACCGGCGACGTGCGCACGGCCCGCCGGATGCCCTCCGCGGTCACCTTGGCGTCCGGCCAGTCGGCCGTCGCCTCGCGTGCTTCGGCGAGCAACTGTTCCGGTGTGCGCTTCGGGCGACTCGACTTCGCCACCGCCGGGACACGGCCCGTGGCACGACGCGGGCGGGTCGACTCAGCGGCCACCGCACGCCGCTCGATCGAGGCGACCGGGGCGGGGTCGGCCTGCGGGAGTGGCTTGGCCGGGAGGGTCGACTTGAGGAAGCCGACGGCCACCGGACGGGGCAGTACGGTCGTGTTCAGGGTGATCGGCGCGGGGGTCGATACGGGCAGGTCAGCCGTAGACCGTTTCATGTCGGTCTCGGTAGATTCCTCCGCATTCGTGCTCTCGGACGGAATCGGGGCGGGCCGGTGATGCAGAACCTTGGCGACAAGGTCGGAACCGAAGTAGATCGACCCGACCGGCAGCGACGTAGCAAGCAGGACCAGGGCCCAGTTCGCCGGGTCCCAGTCCGCGAGCCGTCCCCAGTCGACCGTGCGGCCGTGCAGCTCGGGCACGAGGCCGTGCACGTAGTTGAGGACCAGTGACGCGACCGTGTACGCCCCCAGCACCCGCAGCGCGAATGTCCGGTCGCGGTCGACGAGTACCAGGGTAGCGATCAGGGCGAGCGCCATGAGGCCGTCGACCACGAACGGGTACAGCATCGCCGCCGTGTCGTCCGCGCCGACCGCGCCGGCGATGTCCCGCAGCGCGTTCCACGACACCCGAAACGCCATACCGACCACGGCGACCAGGGCGAGCACGAGGGCGGTGCGGCCCTTGCGATGAAGCTTCATGCCGCACCGCCGGGCAGGCGCGTGCTCGCCGTGCGGTTGACCAGGGCGGCGCGGGCGGCGAGCGCGCGACGGCGGGCCCGGCGGGTCCGCCGCTCGTCCAGCTCGGTCGGCGTGCGGTCGAGGGTGACGATGTAAGCGTCCAGCAGGTCGATGTCCGCGAGGATGATGGGCATCTCCTGCTCGATCGCGTCCAGCTCCGCGTCCGTCGGCTCCATGAAGTCGGCGAACGCGGTAACAGCGTCCTGAACAGTGACGATGTGGTTCATGGGTCGTGGTTCCTTTCAGGGAGGAACGGCCCGAACGCGGCTCCCGGGTGGCACCCCGGGGGCCGCTCGCCGTTGAAGTCGATTCCGACTCCCCACGCCCTCGCCCGTACGTTCAGCACGCGGTGCTCGGAACGGACGGGCGAGAGAGGCAGTCGACGCAGCAACCGTGCTGCGAGCTGTGATGGACCGAGCTGTTCAGGCGCCGCCGACCGGGTCCTTAACGGGAGGCGTTGAGGGTCTTCGTCGTCGCACTGGGAGTCCTTTCGGCGAGGGCAACAGAGGGTTGAAGCACTGCAAGGGGGACCACGTCCCCACTCTCCGGCCGTTGCTCGCGGTCGCCGGGCCACCTCGCCAGTACGGGCCGAAACCCTGTTTCACCTGGCCTTTAGCGGGATTGCAGCGTCCCCGCCCTGCACATCAGCGCAGGCGATAGCAACTCAAGGGAATTGCTCCGCTTGCTCAGCTTGTTGGTACAAGCTGATGCAGTGATGCTGCACCCACGGACAGTGAGTCGTCAAGGGATTGGAGCCCACATGTACCAACAAGTTGAGCGAGTGAGTCATGATGGGGGCATGAGCAAGCAGCCGAAGTACCGGCAGGTGGCCGATGCCCTGCGCCGAGAGATCGACAGCGGCAAGTACGCGTCGGACCCTCGGCTGCCGTCGGAGAGCGAACTGATGAAGCGCTTTGACGCTTCGAGGAACACCGTGCGGAACGGGCTAAGTCTCCTGGTCAGCCAGGGTCTAGTGTCCTCCAGCCAGGGGCTGGGCTACGAGGTTCGATCGCACGAGGTGTTCAAGCTCAACGCATCTCGGTTCGAGAACCTGGACTTCCCACAGAACGGCGACGCGTACCGCACTGACGTGACCAACGCCGGCCGCCGACCGCATCAGACGTTCCGAGTCGAGATGACTCCGGCGTCGGCGGATATCGCGGAACGGTTGAAGGTCGATGTGGGGTCCACCACGGTTCTGCGGTTCTGCCACCGGTACGTCGATGATGTGCCGTGGTCGACTCAAGCCACCTGGTACCCGGGCTGGCTCACAGAGCGGTCACCACGGCTCGCAGAGCCAGGCGACATCGAAGAGGGGACCACGCGGTATCTCGCGTCGCACGGCATCGAGCAGGTGGGCTACTTCGACGAGATCGCGGCCCGCATGCCGACCCCCGAAGAGGCGCGCCTCTTGGAGATCGGCGCCGGGGTACCCGTGCTGCTCTGGACGCGCACCGGCTACTCGAAGGATCGGCCGATCCGCTGCACGGTCACCACGTTCCGGGGCGACCTCAACCAGATGAACTACGAGATCGGCACTCTGTCCGGCCGGGAAGAGAACGAGCCTCAGTGAGAATCTGCTCAGCGCAACCGCACGACCTGGCCAAGCTGCTCGCCTTCCGGCAGGAGGCAGCAGCTTGGCTGTCTCGTCTCGGCACTGATCAATGGCAGCGTCCGTACCCGGCCGACAAGCTACTCGCCACCATTGAGGCAGGGGACGTGTTCATGGTGCGCGACGGTGATGTCACGGCGGCCACGATCACGTTGACCCCGGAAGCGGAAGAGGGGCTGTGGACCGCAGAGGAGCTAGAGGAACCCTGCCTGTTCATCAATAAGCTGACCGTGGCGCGGACACATAGTGGCCAGGACCTTGGCGGCCGGCTGCTGGATTGGGCCGGGGACCGCGGCCATCGCGCGGGCGCCAAGTGGCTTCGCCTTGACGCATGGACGACGAACGCAGGCTTGCAGGCGTACTACCTGAACCATGGCTTCCAGCACGTTCGGACCGTTCGTCAGGGTCTAGCCGTGAATGGTGGCCCTCGGGTGTCCGGGTGGCTTGCGCAACGGGCAACCGGTCCGGCCACTCACGGGTTCATAGATGAAACTGCATCGCCGAACCGTGTGAGCTGACGCCTCGCGGCGGCTAACAGGCAGGTCACGGGCAGACCTAACCGCCAAGGCGACTGGCCTGGCGTGGCCTCATGCAAGTTTCTTCAATCATCATGGGTACGTCATGGGAGTGAGGACTACCAAGACGCTACTCTGAGGCTCCCCAGACAGGGAGGAGGCAGGCAAGTGACGGAAGCTGACTTGCAAGACTTGCTTGCGAAGCTGCGCCGGTTCGGCGGGGATCACTTCACGTGTGAGGTAAAGCGTTCACAGGGTGGTCTGCCGGCAAGCATGTGGGAGACAATTAGCGCCTTCGCGAACGCTCAAGGTGGACTTATCATTCTCGGCGTCAACGAGAAGACCGACTTCTCCGTTGTTGGGGTACATGAACCTGCAAAAATCGAAGCAAATCTCGCAGTGGTGTGCAGCGAGATGGAACCACCGGTGCGCGCTGAGATGCAGGCTTTCGAGGTAGATGGAAAACATGTGCTCACGTGCTACATTCCACCCACGCCAAAGGACCAAAGGCCATGCCACAAGAAGAGCCTAGGGCCCTGGGCTGGATCAAGGGTGCGAGTAAGCGATGGCGACCGAAAGCTCACCGACTACGAAGTCTCACTTCTTCTGGCAAACAGGAATGAGCAGAAGCAGGATCTGAAGCCGATCCTCGAAGCTTCCCTAGAAGACCTCGATAGCGAACTGATCCGCGCGTTCCTCCGTCGCGTCCGCGAAACCAAATCGCCGATCTTTAGCAGAATCAGTGATGCTGAAGCGCTGCGAATGCTCAATGTCCTCGTAAACCATGACGAGAGATTGGTCCCCTCACTTGCTGGCTTGCTCGTGTTCGGGGTCTATCCGCAGCAGTTCGAACCGCAACTGGACATCACGTTCGTTGGATACCCCACGCCTGAGGCTGGTGTACTAGGACCTTCAGGTGAGCGTTTCACCGAGAACAGATCCATTGACGGGTCAATTCCCGAGATGGTGAGCGAATGCATCCGCATTCTCAAGCGCAATATGCGGCGCCGCAGCATTGTGACAGGCCTCTTCAGGACAGACGAGTGGGAGTATCCCGAAGAAGTACTGCGCGAGGCGCTAGTGAATGCGCTGGTGCATCGAGACTACTCTGAGCTCGCCAGAGGTATGCAGGTCCAGGTGGAGATGTACCCAGACCGACTGGTCATCCGTAATCCGGGAGGGCTGTACGGTCCGGTAGAGGTGGGTTCACTTGGCACTGAAACCATCTCCTCCTCACGAAATAAGGCGCTCCTGAAAATCCTTGAAGACACTCCTTATAGCGATAATCGCATGGTTTGCGAGAATCGCGGCAGCGGGATTGCACGGATGCGCATTGCCCTCGTCGATGCAGGCATGGAGCCTCCACGATTCACCGACGACATCTCGTCCTTTACTGCCGAGTTCCCCAATCACACACTGATCGATGAGGATGCCCTAAATTGGCTTAGCAGCCTTTCTTCGGATCCGCTTTCGAGGCCACAAATGACAGCGCTAGTCATGATGCGGAATGGTGAGGTCATGACCAATAGTTCCTATCGCGCTGCTACAGGGGTGCAAGACAGCCGAGCTGCCAGCAGGGATCTGAAGGACCTAGTCGATCGAGGAATTGTTGAGCAAGTAGGGACCCGCGGGTCAACCGTTTACACGCTTGCGGGGCAGGTAGACGAGCATGCCGAGGAAGCCTTGGAGGAGTTCGTCGAGGAAGCCTTCCCGCTGTTGGGCACATCAGACGGACCCGAACCCGTTAGTGATCTGCAGAATAAGGTGCTGTCTGCTCTAGGGTCTGAATCCCTCCTCAGGCATGAAATCGAGGAGCGGACGGGGCTGGATTCCGGTCAGGTGAGAGGGGCTTTGAAAGCCCTGCGTGAAAAAGGCCGCGTTGAGCTCGTTGGAAAGGCTCGCTCGAAGAACGCTCGGTGGCGAGCTACCTGAGCCGTCATGCACCCCCGAGGGCAGGCGCCCACCCGAGTTGCTTCGGGACGAAGAGGTCGTAGCCCCAGCTGATCGGATGCTGGCGGGGTTGGCCACGTTGTCTCATTGCGGCGCGGCCAACCTCTGGCCAACTTGGATTAGGCCGCACTCGCTGATGGGGAGCTCGCGCAGGTCAAGCCGCATTCGGTCGATCGGATCCAGGTGGGCTTGAGGCTCCGCTCCATAACCCCGCCTCCCTCCCTGCTCGGCACCGCTACAGTCACCCCATGCCGTCGCACCCTGTGAACCACCACTTCGTCCCACAGTTCCTGCTTAAGTACTTCGCGGAACAAGGTGGGCAACTTTACGTGCACCAATGGGTCAGCGGACGTGCCTTTCATAGGAATGTAAAAGAGATAGGCCAGCGCAAGTACGGGCATTCGATCTACCGGCCTGGACAAGAACCGGACCACTCATCGATGGAAGCCGCCATGGGTGACATCGAAGGGCAGGCCGCCACAGTGGTCAAGGAGCTCGTGCAACGCCGTGAACGGGCAGTGCCTGAGCATGCCCGGGAGGCTTTGGCGTGGCTACTCGCTCTGCAATGGCAGCGCAGCCGCTTCCTACGACACGTAGTCAGTCAGTCCGTAGGCGCCAACAACCACGGACTGACTGAGAAAGAAGTTCAGTCCAGCATGATGAGGCTCATTGCTCGGTCAGTGATCTGGCCGTGGAAGGCGCGCAACGACGAGGACGCCCACTACAAGGACCAGTGGAACCCTCTCGTGTCGGTTCTGCTGTCCAGAGACATGCACTGGGCCTGCTACCGGCCGCGTGGGGGCGGCCTGATCGTCAGCGACAACCCTCTGTGCATGTCAGGAGTCGTGGGCACCCCACCGACGGGCGTACCTGCTGGCTTCTTCGATCACGGCGTCGGCATCGGCTTCACTAATTTCCGGCGAATCACTGTGCCGCTCGGCCGCAGCCTCGCCCTCGTCATTTCCCGTGAGGCGAATGAGGTATCCCGCATGGATGTGGCCGCCATCAACCGCTTCACCGTGTTCAACAGCCGGGAGTTTGTAGCGCACTCCCGGCAGTGGAAGCAAAGCCACCCTAAGCTCGCACGAGAGCTCCCTTACCTGCTGAAGCGGCAACAACTGGTAGCGCCAGCGTTCCTTCATGGGTACAAGCCCGGAATCACCGCATAAGCCTAGTCAGCCCCGCCCATGTGCGCGGCCTGGCGCACATCAGGCGAGGCCGTGTCGTCGGCTTGCCGACGACACGGTGCGGCTCGATGCGTCAGATCATGGAGAAGCGGGTGTCGTACTCGTGGGCCATGCGCTGCACCATCGAGTCGTAATGCAGGACATCGTCCTCCGCAGGAGCCGGAGGGGCCGTAACCAGCGTGCATGGACTAACGCCGTCGTTGACCATGTCCACCACCACGATCCCCAACCCGTCAAAGCCCTGGGAGCTGTGATGGCTACGGCGAGGGAGATCAGTGACCTGTGCGACTGCTCTCCTCAGCGCGTGGGGCTGCCTGTGCTTGTTTGGTCCCGGTTTCGCAGTGTTCGTCGGGCTATGGAACTCTTCGGCCGCATTGACCATGAAGAAGCCGATCGAGAGGGCCTGACTTGAGTGGCCATGCACGATCTGATGGCTTGAGTTCAGCTCGTCGTAGAGTCGCGGGAGCGCCTTGATGTGCTCGGTCATGCACGCCTTCGCCTCAAGCGCCACAAGGACGCTGCCGACCGGCCCCTCTGTGATCACAGGCAAGTCCTGCAGCAGCCCCCACTGTCTGGGAGTGAGCTCGATGCCGTGCTTGTCCACGAGCGTGTGGAGGGTTTGGGGCCTCCTCGGGACAGGGGCGCCGGCCTTCGGACGGCACAGCACCAAGTCGAGGCGCTTCTTCTTCTCCGGTGAGAAGCTCCTCAGCGTGTGATTGATGCCGAAGACCACCTTGCCTGACTCCACGTGCCAGCGCAGCAAGTCACTCGTCAGCATCAGGTCGAAGAGGATTCCCCAGCAGATGAGCTGGCCGTGCCGGTCGCTGCGACCGTGGTACTGGAGCATCTGGCCATTGATGGGAACGGCCTTACTGAGGCTCCTTGTGAGAATGTCGACGGCTTCCAAGACCCACCCCTTTCGGGGGCACCCTATCGCTCCGCCGGCCTGCCACTGACGCCTCATCAGGGGACACACGGCTCGTCCTCCAGTGCTCATCCCACCGCTCAGACGAAGAACGGCGGGATGAGCCCTGAGCCCTCGTTTGGGCTGCTCTGCTAGGCAGGCACAGGGCTGGACATCTGCTCTGCATGCAGCTTGAGCGCATCCGAGAAGGCTTGTGGGTAGCGGAGTCGACTCCTGAGGAGTCGGCCGTGAAAGCCTGTTGTGGCACGAAGGCTCAGTGGAGCAGCCTCGTCCACGTCGATCACGTCCAAGAGGTGCTGATACCTGTGGGTCTCAGGCCACAAGCTCATGGGGACGGACCATCGCTGGCTCGCGCTGCCCCAGGCAGCCGTGGGCCAGCGCATCCCCTTCACCAGCAGTTCCTGGCTTGAGTCGTCGTACGTGCCGGGGTCGACTAGGCGGCGCCCCAGCCACTCGGAGACGCCGACGGTGACGGCGTTACCTACCAGCTTCCACCTGACGCCTGGCTTCGCTTTGCTAAGCGCAGGCTCAGTCCAGCCTCGAGGAAAGCCTTGCAACGCTTCAGCGTCCTCAATTCTCGGCGTCAGGATGGCCCGCCCCGGTTCGGCCTCGCGTACCCACATGGCCGGCGCCGACGGGATGCCGAGGCCCGACCCCCCCTTGAGGGTGGGGAGCGCGTCCTGCGCCCAACCCAGGCCGGTGTTGCCTTCGGTCCAGTAGAACCCGAAAGCGTCCTCGCGGTAGTCGCTCTCAGCGCGTTCGCCTGCGTCATCCGCGAAGAGCACCGAGCAGGGATTTTCCGTACGGGAAGCGACGAAGATCACACGCTGACGTCGCTGCGGTACGCCTGTGAAGCGGGAGTCAACGAGTCGGTACGCCCATGTGTAGCCGAGCCGCTCGAACTCGCCAACCAGGTACTCCATGGCTGTGCCGCGGTCCAGCGCCAGCATGTTTCGTACGTTCTCGATGACCACCCACTGCGGTGAGGCGTCGCCTAGGAGCTTGATGAGGTGTTTGACCATCCCAGACGCTTCCCCATGGATGCCAGCCGTCCGTCCGGCCTGTGACAGGTCCGTGCAAGGGAAACCGGCCGTCACCACATCCACATCGGGAAGCGCTGGCAGGGTCTGGATGTCGTCGTGCAGTGGGATGCCCGGAAACTGCCGCTGCAAGACGGCCTGGGCGGGCTCCCACCACTCGCAGAGCAGCTTGGTCTGCATGCCTGCCGCCTTGAGCCCGAGCTCGACTCCGCCAATGCCGGCGAAGAGCCCAGCAACGGTCAGTGTTCGAGTGGCGACATCCGGGTTTGGCATGGTGACGATGATCCCACGTCCCTTCTTGTGCGAGCACAGTTTCCCCTGTGCACCAAGTGCCGAGCCGTGGAGGTGGGTGCACGACACCGGTTCTTGTCCTCGTCTTTGTCCAGTGCGCTTACGGCCGCCCCAGTTCACCGCCGTCCGAGCACCTGCTCTGACCTGCCGCGCGGACCCCGGCGAACACCGCCGGACGGCCATGCGGACAGTTGGAAAGCGTGTTGGGGGCAACCCCTCACGAGTTCGAATCTCGTATCCTCCGCCAGTGCCTCACCGGGCACGAAGTCGAAGGGCCCCCTGGAAACAGGGGGCCCTTCGACGTTGCCGGTACGGGGACGCGGAATGCGTACCGCTACCGCTCGATCCGTATCCGCCTCGACTCGGTCACCTGGTCGATCTCCGACACCCGGACCGTCGTCCTCATCGTCCAGGTGCCGGGCAGGGGCACGGTGAGGGAGTTGGCGCTCCAGTAGCCGCCCCGGTCGACGAGTTCCGCGTGGATCGGACCGACCCCGCGGTCGGGCAGCGTGAAGGACAGACGCAGTTCGGGTACGGCGGCCAGGCTGCCGTCGGGGCCGAAGACGACGGCCTGCACGGCGTTGTCGCCGCTGCGGCCGGGGTCCAGGGTGATCTGGACGGTGCCCCGGCCGGAGGGGCCCACGTCGAAGGGGATCGTGGTGACGGACGCGGGCAGCACGCCTCCCGCCGGTACGGACCGCGCGGCCTCGTCCGCCGCCCGGCCCGGCAGGGTGGCGGTGAGCACGGTCGTGACCATCAGGACGACGCCCGCGACGACGGCCTCGGCCAACACCGACCGGCGCAGCCCCCGGGCATGGGCGGCATCCCGGGCGGGCAGCGGATCGGCCTCCGACGGCATCGACTCCCGCGGCATCGGTTTGGACGGCATCGGCTCCGAGGGCATCGGCTCCGGCGGCCCCGGCAGCCGCGACGGCGGCCCGCCCACCGGCACCGGCACCGGTTCCGGCGCCACGGTCCGTGCGGGCAGGGGCTCGCGCTCCCGTCCGCGTGCGTCCGCCTCCGCGTCTGCCACCGTCCCCCCTGTGACCAGGGCGGAGGTCCACCGCCGGGAGACCGCCGCCGCGGCCAGCAGCACGGCCACCAGGGTCAGCTTGGCGAGCAGCAGCCTGCCGTACGGCGTCCCGGTCAGCGCCGTCCAGGAACCGAGGCCGCGCCAGGACTGGTAGACGCCGGTGACGACCAGGACGGTCACGGAAGTGAGGGCGACCCGGGAGAAACGGGCGACCGTGGCGCCGTCCGGGTGGCCGCGCAGGGTCGCGAGCAGGGCCACCAGGCCGCCGAGCCACACCGCGGTCGCCAGCAGGTGCAGCACGGACGACGTCATCGCCAGCGGCACCTGGATGCCGGCGGACGCGTGCTCCGCGCCGGCCCAGGTCAGGGCGAGGCCGACGGCCGTCACGCCGCCCAGGGCGGCGGACAGCGGGGCGCGTTCCGAGCGCTCCTGCGCCCGGCCCGCGCGCAGGAGGAGCAGCGCGACCGGCACGAGCAGCACCAGCCTGACCAGGAGCAGCGCTCCGGGCCGCGACGTGAGGGTGTCGCCGAGGGCACCGGCGTCGAGGGCCGCCGAGGGCCCCAGCCCCGCCTCGTACGGCGCCCGCAGCACCAGCAGGGCGAGGGTGGCCCCCAGCAGCGTCCACCAGCCCGCCAGCAGCGGCCGGCGCAGCGGGGCGCGGTCCGGCGGGCGGCACAGGGCGACGAAGGCGGCCGTGCCGATGAGCAGGGTGGCGGCCAGGTAGGAGAGGAAGCGGGCGATCTTGTGGAGGGTGGCGGTCAGCGGGTCCTCGGTGGGTCCGGTGTCCACCGGCGCCGTCGTCGCGGAGGGCTTGCCGACCGAGAAGGTGAAGGCGCCGGAGACGGGGTGGCTGTCCGCCGACACCACACGCCAGGCCACGGTGTACGTGCCGTCGCCGAGCTCGCCGGAGAGCGTGACGCGGGCCGTGTCGGCACGGCCGTCCGCGCGTCCGGCCTCCGCCGTGCGCACCCGGTGGCCGCCGGGGTCGAGGACGCGGAAGGAGTCGTCGCGCAGGCCGACGGACTCGGTGAAGGTCAGGGTGACGTGGCGCGGCGCCCGCGGGAGGACGGTGCCGTCCTCGGGGTCGGTGGAGCGCAGGGCGGCGTGCGCGGACGCCGGTCCCGCGCCGCCGAGGACGAGCAGGACCAGTACGGTGCCCAGCAGCAGGGACGCCCGGATCCGTCGCCGGCCCGGTCGTTCCCGGGCTCCGGTGCGCACTCCGCCACCACGCCTCACGTCGCATCTCCGTCGTCGGGGACCCACTGCCTCGGCGATACGTACGGACGCGGCGGGCACCGCGCTCACCGGACGCGGCGCGGTTTCTCACCAGGACGGGCGGGCCGTCACCCCGCCGTCCACCACGAGGTCGTGTCCGGTGATCCAGGAGGCCAGCCGCGACGCGAGGAACACGCACGCGTCACCGACGTCCTCCGGGCGCCCCAGCCGCCGCGCGGGCGCCGCCTCCCGCCACCGCCGTACGCCCTCCGGCCAGCTCTCGGCGAGCCCCTCCCGGTCGACGAGGCCCGGCGAGACCGTGTTGACGCGGACACCCCACGGCCCGTACTCCAGGGCCGCCGAACGGGCGTGCATCACCACCGCGGCCTTGGAGGCGCCGTAGTGCGCGTGGGCGGGAGCGGGAGCGCGCGCCTCGATGGAGGCGATGTGGGTGACCGAGCCGCCGCCGTCCTGGGCGCGCATGATGCCGGCGGCGGCCTGGGTGCAGGCGAAGACGCTGGTGAGGTTGGTGTCCACCACCGTGCGCCACTCGTCCGCCGTCAGGGCGGCCAGATCCCGCGAGGGCTGCACGCCCGCGTTGTTGACCAGCGCCGTCAACCGTCCGCCGCCCCAGTCGGCGGCCTCCTCCAGCAGGCGCCGGCAGGCGACCTCGTCGGTGAGGTCGGCCCGCAGCACCACCGCACGGCCGCCGCGCTCCCGGATCAGCCCGGCCACCTCCCGGGCCGCCGCCACGGCCGTACGGCAGTGCACCGCGACCGCCGCGCCCTCCTCGGCGAACCGCAGCGCGATGCCCCGGCCGATGCCGCCCCCCGCGCCCGTGACGAGCGCCGTCTGACCGTCGAGCAGGTTCATGGGCGGCACAGTTCCACGATCCGCGCGGCCTCGGCGGGGTAGCGCGCCGTGAGGGCGGCCGCGTCACCGTGCACGTAGTCCCCGTAGGTGAAGCCGGGCGCCATCGTGCAGCCGAAGAGCGACCACGCGCCGCCCGCCGCCACCCGGCCGCCCATCCAGGTCCCGGCCGGGACGGTGAACTGCACGTGCTGCCCGCCGAGGACGTCCGCTCCGAGCACGGCCGTACGCGCGCCGCCGCCCGGGTCGAGGAGCAGCAGCTCCAGCGGATCGCCGAGGTAGAAGTGCCAGACCTCGTCGGCGGGCAGGCGGTGCAGGGCGGAGAAGTCGTCCGGGCGGGCGGTCAGCAGGGCGACGATGGCCGAGCCCTCGGGGCGTCCGTCCGGGCGTTCGGGCCCGGCCCAGGTGCGTCGGAACAGGCCGCCCTCGCGGGGGATGGGCTCCAGCCCGAAGTGCGCGATCAGGTCCTCGGCGGTCGGCGGGGGCGGCGTCACGCCGGGAAGGCTACCTCCCGGCGGAGGAAGGCGAGTTGCGCCTTCTTCTCCGGCAGGTACACGTCCGGCAGGTCGATCTCGGGCAGGACGACCGCCGGTCCCGCGGTGAAGCCCTGCTTGAGGAAGCGGGCGATCGCCTTGTCGTTGGCCACGTCCGGGTCGACCACGATCCGTCGCCGGTCCAGGCCCAGCAGGACGTACGCCATGAGGGCCGCCGCCAGCGCGGCCGTCCAGCCGGGCCGGGCGCCCTTGGTCCCGGCGGGGGCGAGCAGCAGGTGGACGCCGATGTCGCCGGGCTCGACGTCGTAGCACTCGCTCACCCGGTCGGCCTCGGGGTCGTAGGTCTGGAGCAGCGCGGCCGGTTCGCCGTCCTTCACCACCAGGAAGGCGTGGTGCGTGTCGAGCGTGTCCATGTGGGCGTAGACGTCGGCGACCTGGCTGCGCGTCAGGCCGTTCATGCCCCAGAACGCGGCGCGCTCCTCGCTCACCCAGCGGTGGATCACGGCGGCGTCCGCGGCGGCGTCGAGGGGGAGGAGGCGGACGGTACCGAAGCCGTCCAGGTCCTGCTCGTGGACGGCGGTGCGGGAGGCGTACGGATCAGACATCGGTTTCCTTCGTGAGCCGGTCGAAGTCGGTGATCACCGGGGCGAGTCCGCCTTCGAGCCACAGGGGCTGCTGGTCGCGGTGGTGGGGCGAGCCGGGGACGCCGCAGGCACCGTGCGGCACCACCCAGCTGCTGTCCTGCCGGTCGGCCAGGTCCCAGACGTACCGGGCGGCGGGGCCGCGTGCGGCGCGGTCGGTGAGGCCGGGCACGGCGGAGGTGCACAGCACGCAGTCGTGGTCCCCGGACAGGCCCGGCTCCTCGGCCGGGCCGGCGTCTTGGGACGGGACGGCGTCTTGGGACGGGACGGCCTCTTCGGCCGGGCCCGGTTCTCCGGACGGGCCGGACGGGCCCGGTTCCCCCGTCCGGGGGGTGGCCGGCAGCGCGCGCCAGGGGGCGAGGCGGTGGGTGTCGCCCCAGGTGCCGGCGGGCGGCCGTGCGGCCACCTCCTCCAGCGCGTCGCGGACCGCCGCGGCGCGGTCGATGCCGTACAGGTCCTCGGCGCGCAGCAGGTGTTCGAGGGCGTGTCCCACGCGCGGCAGCAGCGCGAGCCACGGCTGGAGCACCTCGGGATAGGCGGGCGGCACGGCGGCGGGGGCGAGGGACGGGTGGGCCGCCAGCCGCCGTACGACCGCTCCGCGTACGGCGGCGTAGACCGCGGCGTCGGTGCTGTCGGCGTCCATGCGCCGGTCCCAGGCGAGGAGGCGCCCGCGGAGGGCGGCGGCCTCGGGGGACAGGTCCTCCAGGGCGGCCAGGTGGTGCAGGAGGGGGCCGGCCGAGCCGAGGTGGGTGTCGGTGTGGATGGCGGACATGTCGGCGGCCGACCAGTGCTCCTTCCCGGCGAGCAGGGCGGCGATGCGGTCGGCGCGGTGCGGCGGGGCGAACTCGACGCCGAGCGGGGCGGCCGGCCCGCGCTGGTTGGCCATCACGGCGACGCCGTCGGCGAGTCCGGCGCGGGGCGGGGTGTGCCAGCCGTCCCACGCGTGGCCGGGCTCCCACGCGGGCACCGGGCGCAGGCGGTTGGACTCGGCCCGTACCGGCACGCGCCCCGCGACCCGGTGCAGCAGCCCGCCCTCGGTGTCGGCGGCCTGCACGACGTTGACCGGTTCCGCCCACGCGTCCAGGGCGCGGTCCACGTCGGCGACCCGGCGGGCCCGCAACAGCGGCAGCAGAGCGCCGAAACCGAGGTCGCCGGTGACGCGGGGCGGGTAACGCAGGCTGAGGGCGGCCGGGGTGCCGTCGTCGAGACCCTCGGGGCCGCCGGCGATCACCGGGCCGCGGTCGGTCTCGATGACCTCGACCTCGGCGGTCCCCTCCCCGGCGACGTCGATCGTCTCGGTGTGCCGGGCGGCGCGGTGCCAGGCTCCGTCGGGGCCGAGTGCCTCGACACCGGCGCCGGTGCGGCGCAGTCGCTCGCGGTAGAGGTCCTGGTAGTCGGCCATGGCGTTGGTGATGGCCCAGGCGACCGTGCCGGTGTGGCCGAAGTGGGCGATGCCGGGGACGCCGGGCACGGCGAGGCCGACGACGTCGAACTCCGGGCAGGACAGGTGGATCTGCTGGTAGACGCCGGGGTCCTCGATCCAGCGGTGCGGGTCGCCGGCGATGACCGCGTGCCCGGTGACGGTCCGCTCGCCGCTCACCAGCCACCCGTTGCTGCCGGCGGTGCCGGGGCCGTCGGTGGCGAAGAGCGCGACGGCCTCCGGACCGAGGTGCGCGGTGATGTGCTCGCGCCAGAGCTTGGCGGGGAAGCCGGCGAAGAGGACGTGCGTGGCGAGCCAGACGCCGAGCGGCGTCCAGGGCTCCCAGCGGCCGGGGGCGAGGCCGGTGCGCGCGAACTCGGGGGAGGGTTCCTTTTCGGCCAGCCCCTCGTTGACACCGTCCACGTACGACCGCACCCAGGCGGCCGTCTCCGGGTCGTTCTCCGCCAGGGCGGTGAAGCAGCGGCGGGCGGTGTCGGCGAGCCGGGCCCGCCGGGCGAACCGGTCCCACGACAGGGCCTCGGGTCCGAGGAAGGACGCGGAGGTGCCCTGGGCGCGGTGCCGCTCGACCTCCAGCTGCCAGGCCCGGTCGCGGGCGGTCACCCGGCCCTGGGCGCGGGCGAGTTCGCCCACGCTGCCCGCGCGCAGGTGCGGGATTCCCCAGGCGTCGCGGTAGGTCTCGGCGCTCACCCCTGTGCCTCTACTTTCCTTTAGGTTAGGCTCACCTAAGTCTTGAGTCGTGGCCGAATAGTACGTGAAGGGTGAAGAAAAGATGAGGCAGGGGCGGGGTTGGGAGGGCGCGGTCCTCAAGCTGATGCGGGGCAAGGACTTCGAGTTCACGGTGACGGACGTGGAGGACGTGACTCCGGACTTCCGGCGGCTGCGTCTGGCCGACGGCGGCATGCTGGCGGCGACCGGCGTCCACCCCACGATGTGGGTGCGGCTGTGGTTCGACGACGCGGGCAAGCCGCACCAGCGGGCCTACACGCTGGTCGACCCCGACCCGGCGACCGGCACCTTCGGCATGGAGTTCGCGCTGCACGAGGGGTGCGCCAGCGACTGGGCCCGGGCGGCGAAGCCGGGAGACACCGTCGAGGCGACGGTCCAGGGCACCGGCTTCGAGGTGCCGCAGCCGCTGCCCTCACGCCTCTTCGCGGTCGCGGACCCGGCGTCCCTGCCCGCCCTCAACTCGCTCCTGGACGCGCTGGGACCCGTCCCCGCGACGATCTGGTTCGAGGGCGGCGGCGCGGACGACGGCCTGCCCTTCCGCACCGACCCCGCCCGGCACGAGGTCCGCACGGTCCCGCGCCGCGACGCGGGTGCCCATCTGGTCGCCCAGGTGAAGGAGGCCCTGCCGGAGCTGCTGCGGGCCACCCCCGAGCCGTACGTCTGGATCGCCTGCGACACGGCGACGACACGGGCGCTGGCGGCGTTCGCCCGCAAGGAGCTGGGCGTGCCCAAGCAGCGGGTGAACGCGCTGGGGTACTGGCGCGCGACCTGAGCCCGCACGCGCCCTCACCCGGGGACCGGTGCGGGTCGCGCGTTCTCCCCGGGGACCCGCGCGTGACGCACGTTCACCCCGGGGCCCACGCGTGACGCACGTTCTCCCCGGGGACCGGCGAGCGCCCCGGTTCCGCACGCGCGATCATCGGGGCATGGACGTCACACTTCACCTCGCCCAGGACCCGGAGGCCGACGAGCTCCTCGGCCGCAGTCCGCTCGCCGCGCTGGTCGGCATGCTGCTCGACCAGCAAGTTCCCATGGAGTGGGCGTTCAAGGGCCCGTCGACCATCGCCCGGCGCATGGGGGCGGAGGACCTGGACGCGCACGACATCGCGGCCCACGACCCGGAGGCCTTCGCCGCCCTGCTCTCCGAGAAGCCGGCCGTGCACCGCTACCCGGGGTCCATGGCGGGCCGCGTCCA
This sequence comes from Streptomyces ambofaciens ATCC 23877, assembly GCF_001267885.1. NCBI lineage: Bacteria > Bacillati > Actinomycetota > Actinomycetes > Kitasatosporales > Streptomycetaceae > Streptomyces > Streptomyces ambofaciens. Next base: position 3,877,241 of record NZ_CP012382.1, read on the forward strand.
GCAGCTGTGCCGGTACCTCGTCGACACCTACGACGGTGACGCCGAGGCGGTCTGGCGGGGCGTGGACAGCGGCAAGGAGCTGCTGAAGCGGCTCCAGGAACTGCCGGGCTTCGGCAGGCAGAAGGCCCAGATCTTCCTCGCCCTGCTCGGCAAGCAGCTCGGCGTCCGCCCCGAGGGCTGGCGCGAGGCGGCGGGCGACTACGGTGACTCCGGCTCCTTCCGGTCCGTCGCCGACATCACCGGGCCGGAGTCCCTGACCAAGGTGCGCGCCCACAAGCAGGAGATGAAGGCGGCGGCCAAGGCGGCGAAGGCCGCGAAGGCCGCCGACAAGTAGCCGGACCGCCCACGACGCCCCGAACGGACCCGGCGGCAGCGGCCGACGGCACGGGCCCGCGTTCCCGCCCCGCCGCCTGGCGCGGGGGCGGGCCGCCGTCGCCGGTCCGAGGCGGTACCGGGGGGGGGGCGGCACGCTCCGCCGCAGGTGGCACCCCGCGGCGGAGGGGGCGGCACGGGCCGCATCAGTCCGGTGGACCGTCTCAGGTGGCAGGGCCCGTGGGGGCGCTCCCAGCATGGAGCATGACCGAGCCACCGAGCGGGTCCCCCGGGGGACAGCCGTACGACGATCGCGGGGTGCACGCCCGGCACGGCACGCGCACGCCGACCGCCGGGCCGCACGAGCCCGAACCGGCCCTCGAAGGGCCCCTGCACCTGCTGTCCCGCACCGCCTGGCGGACCGTGCTGCTCACCGGGGCCGCCTCGCTCGTCCTGGGCGTGCTGGTCCTGGTCTGGCCGGGTGCCTCGCTGCGCGCCGCCGGGGTGCTCTTCGGCCTCTACCTCGTGGTCAGCGGCGTCCTCCAACTGGCCGCCGCCTTCGGCACGCACCGGACGACCTCCCTGCGGGTCCTCGCCTTCATCAGCGGCGCCGTGTCGATCCTGCTCGGCCTGTTCTGCTTCCGCGGCCCGCTGCAGTCGGTGCTGCTCCTCGCCCTGTGGATCGGCATCGGCTGGCTCTTCCGGGGCGTGACCCAGATCGTGGCCGCGGTCCACGATCCCGCGATGCCCGCGCGTGGCTGGCACGTGTTCCTCGGCGTGGTCACCGTGGCCGCCGGCATCGTCCTGATCGACTCGCCGGTCGAATCGGCCGCCGTCCTCATGCTGATCGGCGGCTGGTGGCTCGTCGCCGTCGGCGTGGTCGAGATCGTCACGTCGGTGCGCCTGCGCGGGCGCGCCGACCGGGTTCCGCGCACGCTGTGAACGCCGCCCGCGCCGACCGGCCCCGCGCCGCGCGAGGGGTTCTCGTGCCGGCTCGACGGCCGGTGCGCGCCCGGAGGGGACACGACCTGCCGTGAGTCCCGCACCGCACGCCACCGTCCGCGCCGCCACCGCCACCACCGTCCGCGCCGCACGCGCCGGACGGACGGCGCGCGCGGGTCGGACGGCGCGCACCGCTCGGACGGCGCGCGCGGGAAGGCCCGTACGCTCCTCGCGCCGCCGCACGGCCTGTCTGCGGGTCCTGGTCCTGCTGCTCGCCCTGGTCGTGCCGTGCACGCACGCGACGGCCCAGGCCCCGCCGGTCGCCGCGGCGGCCGGCGTGAGCGGGGGAACCACGGGCGGCGGCGCGGCCGGCGAGTACGACCACCTCGACACCGCCCTGCGCACACCTGCCCGCGGCGGCCGCCGCGCCGTCGTCACCCGGTCGGCCCCGTCGGCCGGCCTCCGCGTCCCCGGCCCCCACACGCTCCCGCCCTCCGTCGTGGCCGGACCGCCGCCCGCCTCGCGCGGCCCGCGCTCCGTGGTCCTGCGCTGCTGACGGGGCCGGACCGGCCCGCCGCGCCGGTCCACCGGCCCTCCGCCCGCACGCGGAGCGCCCCGCCACGGAACACGGAACACGGAACGAGGAGCCCACCCATGCTCGACGACCCCTACGCCGTCCTGCGCGCCCTCCTGCGCGCCGAGGCCGCCCGCCGCACCCCCGAGTCCCGCACCGGCGGCCCGCAGGCCCCGAGCGAACCCCGGCCGCCCGCGCGAGAAGGGGGACGTGACTGACGCGGCGGCCCCGCGGCGGGGCGGGTCCGGTACCGGCTCCGCCGCCGACAGCACGCCCGGCGGCACGCCGACAGCACGCCAGCAGCACGCCAGCAGCGCGCCGACGGAACGCCCGCCGGCGCGCACGAGTACGCCGACGAGGTGGTCCCTCGCCGGCCGCCCTCCCCGTTTGCCCCGTTTACGGCGTCATTTCCGGCGCCGCACTGCGGCGCCATGGCTGCGCCCGCCGCGTCTCGGCCGGTAGGCTTTCCGTGTGATCTTCAAGCGCATCGGAAACGGCCGGCCGTACCCCGACCACGGCCGGGAGAGCACCCGGCAGTGGGCGGACGTCGCGCCGCGCCCGGTCCGCCTCGATCAGCTCGTGACGACCAAGGGCCAGCTCGACCTGGAGACACTCCTCGCCGAGGACTCCACCTTCTACGGCGACCTCTTCGCGCACGTCGTGAAGTGGCAGGGCGACCTGTACCTGGAGGACGGCCTGCACCGCGCGGTGCGCGCGGCGCTCCAGCAGCGTCAGGTGCTGCACGCGCGGGTCCTCGAACTCGACTGACCGGCGCCCTCGAAGGCCCCGTGCCCTTCCCGCTTGACCCTTTCGGGTTGCATTGCGGTGAACCTCGGAACGCCTGCTGATCATCTAATAGGCATCGCCGCCCGGGCGCACTACGCTGCGCTCATGAGCATGCTCACTCCCCCTGGCATGGGCGGCCAGTACAAGATCACGGGGGACAAGTACCCGCGGATGCGACCGGCCCGACGGCGCGGCAGGTTCGCGGTGGCCGCCGTCGCCTGCGTCACCGTGCTGGGGCTGCTCGGCTGGGGCACGCTGCAGCTCATCGACGTCTTCACCGGCGGTGACAAGGCCTCCGCGATCGGGGCCGGAGCGGACTGCCGGACGACCGTCGCGAAGGCGAGTCCCTCGCCCGCCGCCGTGGCCGTGCCGAAGCCGGCCCAGGTCACCGTCAACGTGCTCAACGCCACGACCCGCGGCGGCCTGGCCCAGAAGACGGCCGACGAGCTGAAGAAGCGCGGCTTCCGCGTCGGCGACGTGGGCAACGCGCCCAAGGAGTACGACAAGAAGGTCAAGGGCGCCGGCGTCCTGCTCGGCCCGGCCGCGTCCCTGAAGAGCGCGCTGCCCGTGCTCGGCACCCAGCTTCCCGGGGCCGAACGCCGTGGCGAGGCGGCCCGCAAGGGCACCGCCGTCGACCTGATCATCGGCGACGGCTTCAGGGAACTGGCGCGGCGGGCGGACGCCGACGCGGCGCTGGCGAGGCTGAGCGCGCCGCGCACGACGACCGCCGCGGAGAAGAAGAGCTGCTGAGGCAGCCGGAGGAGCGGGAGCGGCCTACTACTCGGCCGACCCGTACATCCGGTCCCCCGCGTCGCCGAGGCCCGGCACGATGTAGCCGTGCTCGTTGAGCCGCTCGTCGACCGAGGCCGTCACGACCGTCACCGGGGTGCCGGCCAGCTCGCGCTCCATGAGTTCGACGCCCTCGGGAGCGGCGAGCAGCACCACCGCCGTCACGTCGTCGGCGCCGCGCTTGATGAGCTCCTGGATCGAGGCGACCAGGGTGCCGCCCGTGGCCAGCATCGGGTCCAGGACGTACACCTGGCGTCCGGAGAGATCCTCCGGCATACGGGTGGCGTACGTGGAGGCCTGCAGCGTCTCCTCGTTGCGGATCATCCCGAGGAAGCCCACCTCGGCGGTCGGCAGCAGCCGGACCATGCCGTCGAGCATGCCGAGACCGGCGCGCAGGATCGGCACCACCAGGGGGCGCGGGTGGGAGAGCTTGACGCCGGTGGTCTGCGAGACCGGCGTGTGGATGTCGACCTGTTCGGTGCGCACGTCGCGCGTGGCCTCGTAGGCGAGCAGGGTGACCAGCTCGTCGGCGAGACGGCGGAAGGTCGCGGAGTCGGTGCGCTGGTCGCGCAGCGTGGTGAGCTTGTGGGCGACCAGAGGGTGGTCGACGACGTGGAGACGCATGTCCACCACAGTAACCGGGCCCCATGGGGCCGGCGTCCCCGCGCCCGCGGACGGGCCCCGCACACGGCCGCGCTCGTCCGCGGGCGTCAAACCCCCCGGCCCGGGGAAGGGGGAAGGGACGGACGCTGGGTGGTGAGACTGTGCCTGACCGGGACTTCCACAACACGCCGTCCCCCGGCGACGAGCCGGGGACGACGCGCGGGACGGAGCGGAGTACGGAGCCGGAACGGGAGGCCGAACGCCGTCGGCGACGGGCCCAGTTCCTGCGCGACCTCGCGGAGGCCCGGGAACTGCGGGACCGCGTGCAGCCGCGCCGCGCCAAGACCGCCCGGCTGCGCCACGCCATGCGCATGCGCACCTTCCGCTGGTAACCCCCGGCCCGGCCGGGGGCGGATCCCACGCCGCGCCGACGTCACGGCGGCGGCGTACGCGGGCGCGGCGGGAATCCGCGTACGATCCGCACGTGGCGGCGACGAGAGCGCTGATGGACGGCCACCCGGGTAGGTACTCCCGGGAGGTGGATCGAAACTGCCGGACACAGGGCGCCGAAGACATCCCCTGAGGGCCTTGTTTCTGCCACGATTCCGAGTGGGTGGGCTCGGAGCACCGCTCCCCCACCCGCAGCCTCCGCCGGGGGGACCCCCAACCGGCACGCCTATGACCAGTGGGAGAGTCACGGTGTACTTCGCCGCACTGCTCGCGCGCACCGAAGACGGATGGGTAGCGAGCGACACTGAGCTCGACGATGTGGAGACCCTGTCGGATCTGGCCGACCTGGCCCGGGAAGCCTCTCCCGACGAGGACACGGTGCTCGTGCTGATCGAGCAGGAGGACGCGTGGTTCGGAGTCGTCCGGGTGGACGGCGAGGAGGACCCCCGTATCTACGTTTCGGACGCTGCCGCGGCCGCCCGCAGCAGCTACGGCGAGATCCTGCTCACCGACGAGCTGCTCGGCCGGGACCCCGGTGACGACGGCGCCGACCTCGACGCCCTCGACCTCGACGGTACGGAGGACGGTGAGTCCGACGACGAGGACGAGGACGGTGCCGACGGCGGTGACGCCGCCGCCGGCACCGCGGAGGCCGTGCCGCACGGGCCGGTCGGTGACGCCGAGGTCCTCGACGACCTCGGGCTGAGCGAGAAGGAACTGCGCTCGATGTCCGGGGACGCGGTCGGTGAGATCGCCGAGGCCCTGGGTGCCTCCGAGGTCCTGGAGACCGTCCGCTGACCGCGCCGGCCGAGGAGGGCCCGGGCAGCCCGGCACCGGGGACGACACCGGAGAGGGCACGGCCCGACCACTCCGTACCGCCCGATCCCGTACGTGACCGGTGGCGGGCCGCGATGCGGCTCGCCCTGGCCGAGGCCGGACGGGCGGCGCGGGACGGGGACGTCCCCGTGGGCGCCGTGGTGCTGGCGCCGGACGGCCGGACCGTGCTGGCGGCCGGGCACAACGAACGCGAGGCCACCGGCGACCCCACCGCCCACGCCGAGGTCCTCGCCGTCCGGCGGGCCGCCGCGGCGGCGGGCGAGTGGCGGCTGTCCGGCTGCACGCTCGTCGTCACCCTGGAGCCGTGCACGATGTGCGCGGGCGCACTGGTGCAGTCCCGCGTGGACCGCGTCGTCTACGGCGCCCGCGACGACAAGGCGGGCGCGGCCGGATCCCTGTGGGACGTCGTGCGCGACCGGCGGCTCAACCACCGCCCCGAAGTGATCGAGGGCGTCCTGGCCGACGAGTGCGCCCGGCTGCTCACGGACTTCTTCCGCGACCGCTGACGCCCGCCGGATTCCGATTTCGGAGCACGCCGCACCGTGCTGTAAGGTCTCTCTCGGTAGCGTGTCCGAGCGGCCGAAGGAGCTCGCCTCGAAAGCGAGTGTGGCGCAAGTCACCGAGGGTTCAAATCCCTCCGCTACCGCTCTTGAAGGGCCCCGTCGAAAGACGGGGCCCTTCGTGCGATCATGAGCGATCGAAAGGCGTGCATCAAGGGACAGGGGAGGCCGCGGTGGCGGTGAACGCGAAGAAGATCGCCGTCTACGCACTCGTGGTCTTCGTGCTGTATGTGATCATCACGGACCCGGCGAAGGCCGCCGACTACGTCCAGATAGGTTTCCAGGGCATCTCCGACGCCGCGGGCGCCGTCGGCGACTTCATGACCTGGGCTGCCAACGGAGGAAAGTGATGATCCGCCACCTGGTGCTGTTCAAGCTCAACGACGGCGTGGAGCGCGACGACCCGCGCGTCGTGGAGGGCGTCGAGGCCTTCCGGTCGCTCGGCGGCCGGATCGAGGAGCTGCGCTTCTGGGAATGCGCCTGGAACATCAGCGACCGGCCCATCGCCTACGACTTCGCCATCAACTCCGCCGTGGACGACGCCGACGCCCTCAAGCGCTACCTCGACCATCCCGCGCACCAGGCGGGCGTCGCGCTGTGGCGGGAGTTCGCCACCTGGGTGATCGCCGACTACGAGTTCTAGGGACCTCCGGTACCGCCGTACGGAGCGGCCCCGCACCCGACAGGTGCGGGGCCGCTTCGCGTTCACGGCCGTCCGCCTCTTCCGCGCCCCTCTGCGTTCACTCAACACGACGTTATGAGGTGCTTGCACACAGTGCACATGTCTTGTGATGCTATGACCGCTTTTGACGGATGAGTGACGGAAGAGTTGACAGATCACGAGGTGGAGTTGACCGTGCCGGCCAGTACTGCGCCTCAAGCACCGCCCGCACCGCCCGCCCAGGCCCCGGAGCCCGCCGCACCGCCCGCCCGGGCCCAGGAGTTGCCCGCACCACCCGCCCAGACCTCGGAGCCTCCCACGCCCGCCCAGGCCCCCGAGCCGCCCTCGCCGGAGCCCCCGCAGGAGCCCTCGCCGCAGCGCAGCCGGGGCGCCGACACCCGGGCGCTGACCCAGGTGCTCTTCGGTCAGCTGAAGGGCCTGACGCCGGGCACTCCGGAGCACGACCGGGTACGGGCGGCGCTCATCGAGGCCAACCTCCCGCTGGTGCGCTACGCCGCCGCCCGCTTCCGCTCCCGCAACGAGCCGATGGAGGACGTCGTCCAGGTCGGCACCATCGGGCTCATCAACGCCATCGACCGCTTCGACCCGGAACGGGGCGTGCAGTTCCCCACGTTCGCGATGCCGACCGTCGTCGGCGAGATCAAGCGGTACTTCCGCGACAACGTCCGCACGGTGCACGTACCGCGCCGGCTGCACGAGCTGTGGGTGCAGGTCAACAGCGCCACCGAGGACCTCACCACCGCCTTCGGGCGCTCCCCGACGACCGCCGAGATCGCCGAGCGGCTGCGCATCAGCGAGGAGGAGGTGCTGTCCTGCATCGAGGCGGGACGGTCCTACCACGCCACCTCGCTGGAGGCCGCCCAGGAGGGCGACGGGCTGCCCGGACTGCTCGACCGGCTCGGCTACGAGGACCCCGCCCTCGACGGCGTCGAACACCGCGACCTGGTCCGGCACCTGCTCGTCCAGCTCCCCGAACGCGAACAGCGCATCCTGCTGCTGCGCTACTACAGCAACCTCACCCAGTCGCAGATCAGCGCGGAACTCGGCGTCTCCCAGATGCACGTCTCCCGGCTGCTGGCGCGCAGTTTCCAGCGGTTGAGGTCGGCGAACCGGATCGAGGCGTAGTCTCGAAAGCGCCTCGACGCACAATCGAAGGCGCGAGCGACGGGTCACCGTGACGAGCGAATCGCTCACCAGGGACGTTGTGGGCGGAATCGAGCCGAAAGGCCGTCAGACCCCCTGTTTCCAGGGGGTTTTCGCGTCTTGGATGTCGACATGTCACTACAGCGCGTTGCCGACATGTGACATTCTGCCGGAGACGCGTTTGCCGGAGCTCCGGCTCCGGTATTCAGGTGAAGGCTGCGTTCCCGGCGTGGGAGCGTGTGCCGCGACCGTCCCGCGACCCAAAGGGGGTGGCATGTCCGCAGACCAGGGCAGCTCGAAGGTGCTCGCGCTCGCGGAGAGCGAGACCGCGCCCGACACGATCGAGGCACTCGGCCCCGTCGGCCCCATCGACTCCGTCGATGACGTGCAGGCCGTCGAAGCCGTACCGACCCTCGACGCCGTGCCGGCCCAGGCCCTTCCGGCCCCGGGGGCCATCGACACCCGCACCCTGTCCCGCTCCCTGTTCCTGCGGCTCGCCGCCCTCGACGAGAACAGCCCCGAACGTGCCTACGTCCGGGACACCCTGATCGAGCTCAACCTCCCGCTGGTGCGTTACGCCGCCGCGCGCTTCCGCTCCCGCAACGAGCCGATGGAGGACATCGTCCAGGTCGGCACCATCGGCCTGATCAAGGCGATCGACCGCTTCGACTGCGAACGGGGTGTGGAGTTCCCGACGTTCGCGATGCCGACGGTGGTCGGCGAGATCAAGCGGTTCTTCCGCGACACCTCGTGGTCGGTGCGCGTGCCGCGCCGCCTCCAGGAGCTGCGCCTGGCCCTGACGAAGGCCAGCGACGACCTCTCCCAGAAGCTGGACCGCTCCCCGACCGTCGGCGAGCTGGCCACCGTGCTGGGCGTGTCCGAGGAGGACGTCGTCGACGGCCTCGCGGTGGGCAACGCCTACACCGCCTCCTCATTGGACTCACCGGCCCCGGAGGACGACGGCGGCGAGGGCTCGCTGGCGGACCGCCTCGGCTACGAGGACACGGCCCTGGAGGGCGTGGAGTACCGCGAGTCCCTCAAGCCGCTGCTGGCCAAGCTGCCGCCCCGGGAGCGGCGGATCATCATGCTGCGCTTCTTCGCCAACATGACCCAGTCGCAGATCGGCGAGGAGGTCGGCATCTCGCAGATGCACGTCTCCCGGCTGCTGACCCGCACCCTGGCGCAGCTGCGCGAGGGCCTGATCTCGGACTGAGTCCGGCTCGGACAGGACGGCGACCGCCGCGGCACCTCGGGGGTGCCGCGGCGGTCGCCGTCGTCCGTGGGTACCTCTCCGCGCCGGCCCTACGACAGCGCCAGCCAGGCCACGGCCGCGACGATCACCACGGCGGCCACGATGCCGGCGATCAGGCCGATGCGGGGTCCGGAGGAGGCTGCCGGGGCCGCCTGCCGGGTCTGGGGGGCGTCGTCGACGAACGCGCGGAACATCTGGGTGCTGCCTGCGGGGTCGTAATTGCCCTGGGGGCCCTGGTTGTTAGCCATGGGCCGAGACACTAGCGAATCCGCGGATGCGGCCCAAGTGCGGGGCTCCCGCGCCACCTCCCCGCCGTTCACCGTTCGCCACCTGCACGTTTACGTTCGCAATACTTGCCTTTGCCAACTTTTTATGCCGAGGCGCCCGTTTTTATTTGCCTGTAGCAACCAACCGCTCCTATGGTTGCCCTAAGCAACAAAGCGGGAGGTGCGCATGGCCGAGAGGGCGCAGTACGAGGAGCTGATCCGCCAGTTCAGCGCCTTCGGCGCCGTGAAACGGGAGATGAGCCGGATCCTGCCGGCCGAGTGCCCCGGCGGTTCCGCCGCCGTGCTGACACTGCTCGGCCGCCATGGCGACATGCGCATGAGCAAGCTCGCGGAGCTGCTCGCCGTGGACATGTCGGTGACCAGCCGCCACGTCGCGCACATCGCCGACCGGGGCTGGATCGAACGCTCCCCCGACCCGGCGGACAAACGCTCGCGCATCCTGCGCCTGACGCCCGAGGGCCAGGCCCAGCTGGACGAGCTGTCCGAGCGGACGACGCAGCTGCTGGCCCACCGCCTCAGCGACTGGACCGACGAGGAGGTCGGCCAGCTCACCCGGCTCATGACCAGGCTGAGGGCGAGCTTCGACGACTGCCGGTCGCCCCAGACACGGGCAGCCGCACCGACCGAGGTCGAGAAGACCACCCGTACACCCGCGATCACCACGTAAGCAAAGGAAGTCCATGGCAACGACCACACCAGCCGGTGTGCGGGCTCATGCCAAGCACGGGGGAGGCTCCACCGGAGACGCTCCGATGACGCACCGGCAGATCATGGAAGCGCTGTCCGGGCTGCTGCTCGGCATGTTCTGCGCCATCCTGTCCTCGACCATCGTCACCAACGCACTGCCCGAGATCATCGGTGACCTCGGTGGCGGCCAGAGCGCCTACACCTGGGTCGTCACCGCCTCGCTGCTGACGATGACCGCCTCCACCCCGCTGTGGGGCAAGCTCGCGGACCTGGTCAGCAAGAAGGCCCTGGTCCAGATAGCCCTGATCGTCTACGTCATCGGCTCCGTCGTGGCCGGTCTGTCGCAGAACCCCGCGATGCTGATCACCGCGCGGGCCATCCAGGGCCTGGGCGCCGGCGGTCTGTCCGCCCTGGCGCAGATCATCATGGCCGCGATGATCTCCCCGCGCGAGCGCGGGCGCTACTCCGGCTACCTGGGCGCCACCTTCGCGGTCGCGACCGTCGGCGGTCCGCTGCTCGGCGGCGTCATCACCGACACCAGCTGGCTCGGCTGGCGCTGGTGCCTCTACGTCGGCGTGCCCTTCGCGATCCTCGCGCTGATCGTCCTGCAGAAGACGCTGCACCTGCCCGTGGTCAAGCGGAAGGTCAAGGTCGACTGGGCCGGCGCCTTCTTCGTCACCGCGGCCGTCTGCCTGCTGCTCGTCTGGGTGACCTTCGCGGACGACAAGTACGACTGGATGTCCTGGCAGACCGGCGCCATGGTCGGCGGCGCGATCGTCCTGACGCTGCTCTTCCTGCTCGTCGAGTCGAAGGCCAGCGAGCCGATCATCCCGCTGCGCCTGTTCCGCAACCGCACCATCACGCTGGCCTCGCTGGCCTCGCTGTTCGTCGGTATCGCGATGTTCGCGGGCACCGTCTACTTCAGCCAGTACTTCCAGCTGGCCCGGGACAAGTCCCCGACCATGTCGGGCGTCATGACCATCCCGATGATCGGCGGCCTGTTCGTCTCGTCCACGGTCTCCGGTCAGATCATCACCAAGACCGGCAAGTGGAAGGGCTGGCTGCTGGCCGGCGGTGTGCTGCTGACGGCGGGCCTCGGCCTGCTCGGCACCATGCGCTACGACACCCCCTACTGGCACATCGGGATCTACATGGCGCTGATGGGCCTCGGCGTCGGCATGATGATGCAGAACCTGGTCCTGTGCACGCAGAACCAGGTGGCCCCGAGCGACCTGGGTGCGGCCTCCTCGGTCGTGACCTTCTTCCGGTCCCTCGGCGGCGCGGTGGGCGTCTCGGTGCTCGGCTCCGTGATGTCGACCCGGATCAGCCACTACGCCTCGGACACCATCGGCTCGCTCAGCCCGCAGGAGCAGGCGGCGGCCGCCAAGGCCTCCGGCGGCGGCTCGATCCCCGACATGGACCTGCTGCCCCACGGCATCCGCGAGTGGCTGGAGAGCGCCTACGGCCACGGCATCGCCGACATCTTCCTGATCGTCGCCCCGATCGCCCTGCTGGCGTTCCTCGTCACCCTCTTCATCAAGGAGGTCCCGTTGCGCACCTCCGGCGCGCTCGCCCAGGCCGCCGAGGCCACCACCGGCACCGCCTCCCCGGCGGCTCCCGCCCCGGCCGAGGCCACCCGGGTCGCCGACGAGCCGGTTCCGGCCGGTGTGACGGCCGCCGTGTCGTCCACCGACCCGGGCACCCGGCCCGAGGCCACGCAGCGACTCGCCGCCGTCGCCACGGCGACCGGCTCCGGTGAGCCGCAGGCGCCCGTCTCCGGCGGCATCGCGGTCCGCGGCTTCGTCCGCGGCGCCGAGTCCGCCCCGGTCCCGCAGGCCGCCGTCACGCTGATCTCGCTGGCGGGCCGGCAGCTGGGGCGCTCGGTCGCCCAGGCCGACGGCTCCTACGGGATCGACGCGCCGAGCGCGGGTTCGTACGTCCTGATCGCCTCCGCCGACGGCTTCCAGCCGCAGGCCTCGACGATCGTCGTGAACGACGAGCCGGTCGCCTACGACATCCTGCTCAGCGGCACCAGCGGCCTGAACGGCCTGGTCCGGGCCGTGGAGAACGGGCTGCCGGTCAAGGACGCCATGGTGATCGTGACCGACGTGCGCGGGGACCTGCTGGCCACCGCCGCCACCGGTGAGCAGGGCGAGTTCTCCTTCGCCGAGCTGGTGCCCGGCACGGTGACCGTCGCGGTCAACGCCGCCGGCTACCGGCCGCGCGCGCTGCCCGTCGAGGTGGGCGGCACCGGCGTCACCCGGGTCGAGGTCGACCTCCAGGCCGGGGCGCAGGTCCAGGGTGTCGTGCGGGCGCCGCACGGTCCGCTGGCCGACGCCCGCGTCACCCTGGTCGACGCCGCGGGCAACGTGGTCGGCACGGCCACCACCGGTGCGGACGGGGCGTACGCCTTCACCGACCTGGACGCCGGTGAGTACACCGTCATCGCGACCGGCTACCCGCCGGTGGCGACGGCCCTGACGGTCGCCGGCCCGGGTGCCGACGGCCACGACATCGAGCTCGCCCACCCCGGCGAGTAGCGAGTCCCCGGCCCGTGGTGGCGTGCGCGCTCTGAGCGGAGGTGCGCCCGCCCACCACGGGCCGGTTTCTTCACGACCACTTTCTGAGCTTTTGCAGGGAGAAAACGGGATGGGACTGACCGCGAGGATCCGAACGCGGGACGGATGGGCCGTGTCGCACGCGGTCGTCACGGTGACCGACATGACCGGCGCACAGGTGCTGCGCGCCGAGGCGGACACCGAGGGCGCCGTGCGGGACACCACCCCGCTGACGCCGGGGGCGTACACCGTCATCGTCACGGCCGTCGGCTACGCGCCCGCCGCGTCCAGCGCGATCGTCACCGCGAGCGGCCGGGCCGAGGTCGGCACCGTGACGCTGGCCCGCCAGGGCGGCACCGAACTGCCGCCGCCCGGGCCGTGGACCGTCGACCCGGCGCACTCCAGCGTGGCCGCGGTCGCCCAGCACCTGGGCATCTCCAGCGTGCACGGCCGGTTCACGGACTTCTCGGGCGTGGTCGAGATCGCGCCGGACGACGTCACCAAGTCCCGGGTGGAGGCGGTGATCCGGGCGGCCTCCATCGACACCGGCAACGGCATGCGCGACACCCACCTGCGCTCCGGCGACTTCCTGGACGTGGAGCGGTTCCCGGACATCACCTACCGCTCCACGGGAGTGACGCAGGCCGGCCAGGACCGCTGGACCGTCCACGGCGAGCTGGGCCTGCACGGCGTGGTCCGCCCGGTCGACCTGGACCTGTCGTACCTCGGCACCGGCGCCGACCCGTGGGGCGGCACCCGGGCGGCGTTCCGCGCGACCACGGAACTGCGGCGCGAGGACTTCGCCATGAACTACAACCAGGTCCTCCAGGCCGGCATCGCCGCCATCGGCACGACCCTCAGGGTCGAGCTGGACATCCAGGCGGTCCAGGGGGAGTCACTGCCGACGGCGTGAGGCGCCGCCGGACGCCCGGGCGACCAGTTCGTCGCACAGGTCCCGGAGCTTGACGTTGGTGTGCTGCGAGGCCCGCCGCAGTCGCTCCATGGCGTCGTGCGCGTCGATCCGCTCCCGGGCCATGAGGATGCCGACCGCCTGGTCGATGACGCTGCGGGAGAGCAGGGCGGTGCGCACGTCGGCCGCCGACGCCTGCTGCCGCTCCAGGCGCAGGGCCTCGTTCACCGCGTCCGCGGCCCGCACCGCGAAGGTGCGGGCCGCTTCGCGTCCCTCGGCCAGCGAACCCGGCTCCAGGCCGTAGAGGTTGAGCGCGGCTCCCGTCTCGCCCCGGACGGGCAGCGGCAGCGCCAGTACGCAGCGCACGCCGGTGGCCAGCGCGTACTCCGTGTACGTGGGCCAGCGGGTCTCCGTGGCCAGGTCGGGGGCGTACTGCGGGCACCCCGTCTCGGCGGCGTCCACGCAGGGGCCCGAGCCGTTCTCGTACTGCCGTAGATCCAGCCCGGCGGGCAGGCCCGAGCTGCCCGCCAGGGTCATCAGCCGGTCGGCGCGGCGCACCGTCACCGAGCACGCGTCCGCGCCGGGTACGTGCGCGACCGCGCGGTCGGTCAGGTCACGCAGCAGGGGGTCGAGACCCTGGCTGCGCGCTATGGCCTGGTCCAGCGTGTCGGGGATCTCCGAGGTCATGACCGTACGGATATCCCCTCATCGCTCGTTGACGCCTCGCCCACCCGAACCCGTGTTCGCGTCGACGATGCGCCGGGCGAGGTCGCGCAGCTTCACGTTCTCCCGCTGCGAGGCCTTGACCAGGGAGTCGAAGGCGCCGGCCGCGTCGATGCCCAGGCGCTCCATGAGGATGCCGGTGGCCTGGCCGATCAGGTCCCGGGTGCGCATGGCCTCGGTGAGCTGCTCGCGCACGGTCGCCGCGTCCAGGGCGAGACTGACGTGCGCGGTGAACAGGCGGCCGACGCGGGTGGCGTCCTCGTCGAAGGCGTGGGGCTTGCGGGCGTACGCCGTCAGCACGGTCAGGCGGCGCCGGTCGGCGCGCAGCCGCAGCGAGAGCGCCGAGCGCAGGCCCGCACGGGAGAGGGCGGTGCCGCCGCCGTCCGCCTCGCTGTCGTCCGTGCGCACCACCGGCGTGGTCCACAGGCGGTCCCAGTCCGGGTGCGGCTCGCGGGGGCCGTGCCGGGACTCGGCGGCGAACCGTACGACCTCGTCGGTCCAGGCCAGGGTGCGGAAGCGGCCGCCACGCTGGATCTCCGAGATGCCCGCGTGCTCCGCGCCGGGCAGCAGGCGCACCGTCAGCTCGACCGCGGTGCTCAGGGTGTTGTCGGGGGTGCCCGTCGCGTGCAGTTGCCGAGCCGCCGCCGTCAACGCTTCGGCCAGCTCGAAGCCCACCGGAAAACGCGGCAAATCAGTAAATTCGGACGCAGCCACCACGAACCTCTTCGGCGTGCACGGCCTGGCGGCCGTGCGCAGGAGAGCTCCGCAGCACATTCCTGACTGCGAGCACAGGACGGACAGCACTCTAGCTGCTTGGTTGCGCTCAGGTGACGCCCGGTCGACGGCGCCTTACGCGTCCCGTCGGCGGCGTGGTGGAATGGGGGGACGGGTCAGGAAGAGGCCTAGCCGGAAGCAAGACGGACGTCTGCCAGGTGAGTGCCTTGCCCTTCCTCCCCCGTCCCTGCGAGCCGTGCGATCCGCCCGGTTACGCCGTACTGGCCCTGCCCCCGGAGATCGACTTCTGCAACGCCATGGGGCTGCTGCCCATGATCATGACCGCGGTGGACCACCACTGCGGCCCACTGCGCACCCTCGTACTGGACCTGTCCGCGACCCGCTTCATGGACTCCCAGGGCATCCGCCTCCTCTCCGAGGTGCGTCACCGCCTGCCCGGCCGCACCGAACTGCGGGTGGTGGCCGCCCCGCAGGGCGTGCCGAGCCGCGTCCTGGAGCTGTCCGGCCTGCGCCGGGACGTGCCGGTGCACGACAGCCTCGCGGAGGCACTGCGTCCGCCCAGCGGTACGGCGAGGGGGTCCGGCGGCCGGGCGGGCGGCGGGGCAGCGCCCTAGGCTGACCGCATGGCACCGAACATCGCGACGAACACCCGTGTGTCCCTGGACGAGTTGCTGGACTTCGTGCGCCCCCGGCACCGGGCCGTCCTGCTGACCCGGCGGGCCGACGGCGGCCCTCAGGGATCCCCGCTGACCTGCGGGGTCGACGACTTGGGCCGGATCGTGGTCTCGACGTACCCGGAGCGAGCCAAGACGCGCAACGCGCAGCGGGACCCCCGGGTCAGCCTCATCGTGCTCAGCGACGAGTGGAACGGCCCCTGGGTCCAGATCGACGGCACGGCCGAGGTCATCGACGCCCCGGACTCCGTGGAGCCGCTCGTGGAGTACTACCGCACCATCGCCGGCGAGCATCCCGACTGGGACGAGTACCGGCGGGCCATGGTGGAGCAGGGCAAGTCGATCATCCGGGTGACACCGGAGAAGTGGGGCCCGGTGGCGACGGGCGGCTTCCCGGCGCGGCTGTCGTCCGACGGCTGACGCCCCGGCCGGCGACGGGGCGCCCCACGGGCCGGGCGCCGGTCACCCGCGTTCGACCATCGCCTCGATGCCCGCCACGAGCAGGTCCAGCGCGAACTCGAAGTCCCGGTCCAGCATCTCCTCGACGGTGTCGCCGCCGCGGGCCGACATGATGGCCCGGGACTCCTCGATGACGTCCGCCCTGTGCGGCAGGTCGGCCGCCGCCTCCATGGAGACCCGGAAGTAGTCGTCCGGGCTCCTCCCCGTGGCCGCCGCGCGGGCGAGGAGGTGGCCCTCGATCGTGCCGTAGCCGTAGACGAACTGGAAGACGGCGGAGATCGCGCCGGTCAGACGGTGCGGGGGGAGGCCGCTCAGGCGCATCACCTCCTGCACCGCTTGGGAGAAGGCCATCGAGTGCGGCCCGATGTTCAGGTAGGTGCCGGTCAGCTGGGACAGCCAGGGGTGGCGCACCAGCAGCCGGCGGTTCTCCCGGGCCAGCGCGCGCAGCCGGGCGCGCCAGTCCGCGCCGGTCTCCGGGTCGGGGTCGCGCAGCTCGCCGAAGACGGCGTCCAGGGCGAGTTCGAGCAGCTCGTCCTTGGTGTCGACGTACCAGTAGACGGACATCGCGGTGACGTTCAGCTCGGCGGCCAGGCGGCGCATGGAGAACTTGGCCAGGCCCTCGGCGTCCAGCAGCCGGACCGTGACCGCGGTGATCCGCTCCCGGTCCAGTCCGGACGGCTGCCCACCGCGCCGCCCGTCCCGGCGGTCCTCGCCCGCCAGCCAGACACTGGCCCGCGGTCCCTGCCGCCCTGCCTTCGCCATCTGTGCTCTTCTCCTCGACTCCATCGCCCGCCGGACACGCCAGGTGCCCCGTCAGGGGCGCGGGGAACGGCGCGACCAGCCACGACGAGCCCGCCGCCGCACCACTACCCCGCCACCCTGGCTCTTAGGCACCGTCCTTCGCCGCCCGCCGCAACAGCACGGACGCCACCACCCCGCCGAGCAGCACGGCCACCGCGCCCACCAGCTGGCTGCTCTCCAGACCGGAGGAGAACGCGTCGATCACCCGCTCCCGCTCCGCCTCCCCCTCCGCCGAGGCCAGCGCCGCGGGCAACGACGCCGCCGTCACCGGCACCAGCGCCGCGAACCGCGAGTTCAGCACCGCTCCCAGCACGGCCACGCCCAGCCCGTTGCCGAACTCGGCCAACGTACCGTTGACGCCCGCGCCGACCCCCGCCTTGGCCGGCGGGATCGCGCTCATGATGGCGTGGGCCATGGCCGGGTTGCCGAGCGCGCACCCCACGCCGATCAGCAGCAGGCCCAGCAGCGTGCCGGCGTACCCCTCGCCGGTGAGCGTGGCGATGGCCACCAGGCCCGCCGACATCAGCACCATGCTCAGCAGGACCGCCGTCGGCGTGCCCAGCCTGGCCAGCCACTTCGCCGCCACCCCGGAGAAGTTCAGCAGCACCACCGTCAGGGCCAGCGGGGCGGTCCGCAGCCCCGCCTCCAGCGGGCCGTACCCGAGCACGAACTGCAGGTGCTGGGTGAGCAGGAACAGCGCACCGCCCATGCCGAAGGTGATCAGCACCAGTCCGGCCACCGCGCCCGTGAACTGCCGGTTGCGGAAGAAGGCCAGGTCGAGCATCGGATACGGGATGCGGCTCTCCCAGTACGCGAAGAGCGCCAGCACTCCCACCGCGACGGCCGCCGTGGCCAGGACCCGGCCGGACGTCCAGCCGTGCTCGGGGCCCGAGATGATCGCGTAGACCAGCGCGGCCATGCCGATCGTGGAGAGGACGGCGCCCAGGAGGTCGGGGCGGTCGCCCTGCCGGTTCCGCGACTCGGGGACCAGGGTCACGACCGCGACCAGCCCCAGCGCCACGACCGGCAGATTGATCAGGAAGATCGCGCCCCACCAGAAGTGGTCCAGCATGAAGCCGCCGATCAGGGGCCCGCAGGCGAAACCGAGCGCGCTGACGGCGCTCCAGATGCCGATCGCCTTGGCGTGCTCCTCGGGCGCGAAGATCTGCATGACCACGGCGAGCGTGGTGGTCAGCAGCAGCGCGCCGCCGACGCCCATGCCCGCCCGCGCGGCGATCAGCTGGCCGGTGGTGTCCGCGAGACCCGCGGCCAGCGAGCCCAGGCCGAACAGGGCGAGACCCGCCGCCAGCATCTTCTTGCGCCCGTAGCGGTCGGCCGCGCTGCCCGCGGTGAGCAGCAGGCCCGACTGCACCAGCGAGTAGGCGTTGATCATCCACTGGATGTCGGAGTTGGCCGCGCCGAGTTCGTCGGTGAGGGAGGGGATGGCCACGTTCAGCACCGTGTTGTCCAGCACCACGGTCAGCTGGGCGAGGCTGATGACTCCGAGGATCAGCCAGCGCTGCGGGTGGCCCTGGACGGGGGGCGCGGCCTGGGCCCGCCCTGCTTCCTGTTCCGGGGAGGACGTCGTCATGCTGTACAGCGTATAGGGGTCCCCATACGCTGTACAGCAGAGCGAGGTGCGATCCGGGTCCGGTCAGGTCTTCGGCTGCGTGAGGTCGTAGAAGGTGGCCGAACCGGCGGTGACCTCCTTGAAGTTGGCCTCGACCCAGGACGTGATCTGCGACGAGGTGCCGGAGTCGCCGCCCATGCCGCCGCCTCCGCCGCCTCCCACGAGGTAGTGGATCTCTCCGTCGGCCACGTACTCCTTGAACCGGGCGAGCGTCGGGGACGGGTCCGTGCCGTTGAAGCCGCCGATCGCCATCACCGGCTCGCCGGTGCTGAGCTGGTAGCTCGCGGCGTTCTGGGCACCGATCGCGGCGGCGACCCAGGTGTACCGGCCGGCGTCGGCCTCCAGCAGCTTCCTGGCCTCGGAGTCGACCTGGGCGCCGTCGAGCAGGCCGCCCATGCCGCCGCCCCCGCCCGCCGGGCCGCCCTCACCGGACCGGCCGCCCGGAGCCGCCTGGCCGCCGGGAGCCGTTCCGCCGGTGCCGCCGGTGCCGGGGGCGCCGTTGTTCGGCTGGTTCCGGCCGGGGGCACCGCCGGGGAAGCCGCCGTTCCCGGGACCGCCCTGGGCCCGGCCCTGCCCCTGCCCGGGCGGGTTCGCGCCCCCGGGAAAGCCGCCGCCCCGGCCGCCGCCGCCCGGGCCGCCCCCCGTGCTCGCGCCGGCCGGACCGGCCGTCACGATGGAGCCGCTGTGCCCCTCCCGCACGGTGCTCAGCGTGTACGCGGTGGGTGCGGCCAGGGACGCCACCACGCCGAGGCCCGCCACCGTGAGCGCGGTCCGCCGCCCCAGCCGTCCGGCGAAGACCAGCCCGAGCGCCGCGGCCAGGCCGCCCACGAGGACCGCCCACCTCAGCCAGGGCAGGTAGTCGGGCGTGCGGTCGAGGAGGACATACCCCCAGGCCGCGGTCGCCGTGACGGCCGCCGCCAGGGCGAGGGACGCCCACACCCGCTCGCGACGCTCCCACAGCACCGCGGCGCCCATGCCGACCACGGCCGCCAGGTACGGCGCGAGGGCCACCGTGTAGTACTGGTGGAAGATGCCCGCCATGTAGCTGAAGACGGCCGCGGTCGTCAGCAGCGAGCCGCCCCAGACCAGGAAGGACGCACGGGCGGGGTCGGTACGGCCGCCGCGTCGGGTGGCGACGAGCCCCGCGGCGAGCAGGATCAGGGCGGCCGGCAGCAGCCAGGAGATCTGGCCCCCGATCTCGGAGTCGAACATCCGGTCCCAGCCGGTCTCGCCCCACTGACCGCCGCCGCCCGTGCCGCCACCACCGCCGACGCTGCCGGTCTCCTCGCCGTTGAGCCGGCCGAGGCCGTTGTAGCCGAAGGTCAGCTCCAGGAAGCTGTTGTTCTGCGAGCCGCCGATGTACGGCCGCGACGACGCGGGCCACAGCTCCACGACCGCGACCCACCAGCCGCCGCAGACGACGACCGCGAGGGCCGCCAGGGCGAGCTGGGCCAGCCGCTTCCTCAGCCGCACCGGCGCGCAGACGCCGTACACGAGGGCGAGGGCGGGCAGGATCAGGAAGGCCTGGAGGGTCTTCGCCAGGAAGGCGAAGCCGATCGCCGCGCCCGCCCACACCAGCCACCTGGTCCGGCCGTCCTCCAGCGCGCGGACGACGAGCCAGCAGGCGACGGACATCAGCAGTGCCAGCAGCGCGTCCGGGTTGTTGAACCGGAACATCAGCGCCGCGACGGGCGTCAGCGCCAGCACGGCGCCGGCGATCAGCCCGGCCGCGGGACGGAACCGGCGGCGCACCGCCGCGTACACGACGGCGACCGTCGCGACGCCCATCAGCACCTCGGGGACCAGGACCGACCACGAGCTCAGCCCGAAGACCCGCACGGCCAGCGCCATCGGCCAGAGCGCGGCCGGGGGTTTGTCCACGGTGATGGCGTTCGCGGCGTCGAGCGAACCGAAGAAGAACGCCTTCCAGGACTGGCTGCCCGCCTGCACGGCCGCCGAGTAGAAGGAGTTAGCGTAACCGGAGGCGCTCAGGTTGTACAGGTACAGCAGGGCGGTGGCGAGCAGCAGCCCGAGGAAGGCCGGGCGCACCCAGCGGGGGTCCTCGGGGCGGCCCCGCCAGAGCCTCCGCAGCCGCCCGGGTGCCCCGGGGG
The DNA here is from genome assembly GCF_001267885.1 of Streptomyces ambofaciens ATCC 23877. Classification (NCBI taxonomy): domain Bacteria; kingdom Bacillati; phylum Actinomycetota; class Actinomycetes; order Kitasatosporales; family Streptomycetaceae; genus Streptomyces; species Streptomyces ambofaciens. The sequence continues at coordinate 3,897,746 of NZ_CP012382.1, forward strand.
TGGCCGGCGGGCCCCACCCCTCCTCGTCCGGAGGGCGCGTGGCCCCCGCGTCCGCCGTCCGGTCGTGGTGCGTCGTCATCGTCGGCCCCTCGGGTGGGTGTCGGCGGGGTGCGCCGGCCGGCGGCGCGCGGTGGCGTCGCCCCACGGGCGGCCCGCGTCCGGATGCCGGGCCGCGGGCGCGTCCGGCACCGGGGGCGCGGGCACGGTGGGGGGCGCGTCCGGGGACACGGCGGGCGCGGTGGGGGGCGCGTCCAGGGACACGGCGGGCACGGTGGGGGGCGCGTCCGGGAACACCCAGGCGCGGAAGAGCAGGAAGCGCAGCACGGTGGCCGCGAGGTTGGCGGTGATCAGCACCGCCAGCTCGGTGGAGTGGTCCGGGTCGGCGGTCGCCGCGTTCAGGGCGGCGAGCGATCCGGCGGTCAGGACGAGACCGATACCGAAGACGACCAGCCCCTGTGCCTGGTGCCGCGCGGCGCCGGCCCGGCCCCGCACCCCGAAGGTCAGCCTCCGGTTGGCGGCGGTGTTGGCGACCGCCGAGACCAGCAGGGCCAGCGCGTTGGCGGTCTGGGAGCCGCAGAAGGGCCGGAAGCCGCTGTAGAGCAGCAGGTAGAAGAGGGTGGACAGGACGCCGACGACGCAGAAGCCGACGAGTTGCCGGGCCAGGCCCTGCGGTACGTCCGTCAGCTCCCGGTCCCTCGGGTCGTCACCGAACGGCCGGGCCAGCCGGTCCAGCGGCAGCGAACCGGTGGCCAGGGCCTTGCCGACCCGCCACACGCCCTTGAGGTCCTCGGTCGCGGTCCGCACGATGTGCACGGTCGAGTCCGGATCGTCGACCCAGTCGACCGGCACCTCGTGGATACGGCAGCCCGCGCGCTCGGCGAGCACCAGCATCTCGGTGTCGAAGAACCAGCCGGTGTCCTCCACCAGCGGCAGCAGCACCTGGGCCACGTCCCGGCGGATCGCCTTGAAGCCGCACTGGGCGTCGGAGAAGCGGGCCTGTAGGGAGCCGCGCAGGATGAGGTTGTAGGACCGGGAGATGAACTCCCGCTTGGCGCCGCGCACCACCCGCGAGCTGCGGGCGAGCCGCGAGCCGATGGCGAGGTCGGAGTGCCCGGATATCAGCGGGGCCACCAGCGGCAGCAGCGCGTTCAGGTCGGTGGACAGGTCGACGTCCATGTAGGCGAGGACGGGCGCGTCCGAGGCCGACCAGACGGTGCGCAGCGCCCGGCCGCGCCCCTTCTGCTCCAGCCGTACGGACGTGACCTCCGCCAGTTCGGCCGCGAGCCGCGCGGCGACGTGCGGGGTGGCGTCCGTGGAGGCGTTGTCCGCGACCGTGACGCGGAAGCCGTAGGGGAACGTCCGGGTGAGGTGATCGTGCAGGCGCAGGACGCACGGCCTGAGGTCCTTCTCCTCGTTGTAGACGGGGATCACCACGTCCAGGACAGGCGTACCGGCTCCTGCGGCCGGGAGATGCTCCCGCGCCGGCAGGGAGCCGGGAGAAGAGTCGGTTCGCATGGGACCGACTCTTCTCAAGTCCCCTGTCACACCCGTGTGGTGAGGCTGTGCTGTGCCTGTGAGCGGCCCCGGCCGACGCCGTCACCGGCCGGCGCGTCCGGTGCGGGCACGGGCAGGTGCAGGGTGAAGACCGTCCGTCCGGGCACGCTGTCGACCGTCACGGCGCCGCCGTGCGCCGCCGCCACCGCCTGCACGATGGCGAGCCCGAGGCCCGTCGAACCGGTCGCCCGGGACCGTGCCGAGTCACCGCGCGCGAACCGTTCGAAGACGCGCGGCAGCAACGCGGCCGGGATGCCCGGCCCGTCGTCCTCCACGTCCACGCAGAGCCACGCACCGCTGCGCCGCACGCGCGCGGTGACGGTCGTACCGGTCGGGGTGTGGTTGCGGGCGTTGCCCAGCAGGTTGACCAGCACCTGCTGGAGCCGGGCGGCGTCGGCCGAGACCAGTGCGGGTTCCTCGGGCAGGTCGAGCCGCCAGTCGTGGTCGAGCCCGGCCGCGCGGGCGTCGCTCACGGTGTCCACGACCAGCGGTACGAGGTCGGTCCGCTCGAACCGCAACGGCCGCCCGGCGTCCAGGCGGGCCAGCAGCAGCAGGTCCTCGACCAGCAGGGTCATCCGCCCGGCCTCGGACTCGATCCGGCCCAGCGCGTGCCGGGTGTCGGGGCCGACCCGTTCCCGGCCCCTGCGGGTGAGTTCGGCGTACCCGCGGATGGAGGCGAGGGGGGTGCGCAGCTCATGGCTGGCGTCGGCGACGAACTGCCGTACCCGCGTCTCGCTCTCCTGGCGTGCGTGCAGCGCTCCGTGCACGTGGTTCAGCATCCGGTTGAGCGCGGCGCCCACCCGGCCGACCTCGGTGTGCGGGTCGCACTCGGAGTCCGGGACGCGTTCGTCCAGGTTCACCTCGCCCGCGTGCAGCGGCAGTTCGGATACCCGCGTGGCGGTGGCGGCGACCCTGCGCAGGGGCCGGGTGGCGACGCCGACGATGACGGTCCCGGCGAGGGAGGCGGCGACGAGGCCGGCGGCGGTGACGCTGGCCTCCACGAGGACGAGGGTGCGGAGGGTGCTGGTGACCTCGGAGGTGGGTACGGCGGCGTAGTAGCCGGCCCGGTACTCCACGCGGTAGTCGCCGAGGCCGTCGATCTCGACGGTGTGCGTGTCCCCGTCCCGGGGGACGGAGGCCAGCGCGGCGCGTTCCGCCTCGGTCAGGGCGACCGGCGACGTGCCGCTGAAGTTGGTGCTGTCGTCGTCCTTGCGGCCGTACTCGGCGTCCACGACGGCACCGTCCCGCACCTCGGCGACGACCGTGCCGCGCGGCTGGGGTCCACGGGTGACGAACTCGTCGAGGTCGATCCGCTGCGGGCCGTCGCCGCCGGGCCCGGGGTCGCCGGGCGGCTTGAACCCGGACACCCGCATCGCGACCTCGCGCACCTGCCCGTCCAGCTGCTCGTACAGGTGCGACCGCAGCGCCACCGTCGTCACCGTGCCGATCACCGCGCACACCACCGCGATCAGCGCCACGGACGCGACGACGAGCCGCGTCCGCAGGGTCCGCGGCCGCGGTCGTCGCCGTCGGCTCACGCGGCGGCGGGCTTGATCAGGTAGCCGGCGCCCCGCCGGGTGTGGATCATCGGCTCGCGCCCGGCGTCGATCTTCCGGCGCAGGTAGGAGATGTACAGCTCGACCACGTTGGCCTGGCCGCCGAAGTCGTAGGACCACACCCGGTCCAGGATCTGCGCCTTGCTCAGCACCCGCCGCGGGTTGCGCATCAGGAAGCGCAGCAGCTCGAACTCGGTGGCGGTGAGGTGGATGCCGTCGCCGCCCCGGGTGACCTCGTGGCTGTCCTCGTCGAGGGTGAGGTCGCCGACGACGAGGACGGAGTCGGAGCGCCGGTCGGCGGCGCCGGAGCGCCGGATCAGTCCGCGCAGCCGGGCGACGACCTCCTCCAGGCTGAACGGCTTGGTGACGTAGTCGTCCCCGCCGGCCGTCAGCCCGGCGATCCGGTCCTCGACCGCGTCCTTGGCGGTCAGGAACAGCACCGGTACGTCCGGCAGGTCGCGGCGCAGCCGTCCCAGCACGCTCAGGCCGTCCATGTCGGGCAGCATCATGTCCAGCACGACGGCGTCGGGCCGGAAGTCGCGCGCGGCCTGGACGGCGCCGTGCCCGTCCCCGGCGCTGCGGATCTGCCAGCCCTCGTAGCGCAGGGCCATGGACAGCAGCTCGGTGATGGACAGCTCGTCGTCCACCACAAGCACCCGGACGGGGCTCCCGTCCGGCCTCAGCAGTTCGGTGCGCCCCTGGGGCGAGGTAGTGGTCATACCGGACACGGTGTCGGGGCGCTCTGAGAACACCCTTTCCCCGAGCTGTGATTTCCCTGAGAAACCCACAGAGGGCTCTCAGGCACCACCGGGCCGTCCAGGGGAGCCCAGCCCGAAGAGCCGTGCCGCGTTGTCGTGGCACACGCCCCGCAGCCAGTCGTCCCCCAGCTCCAGCCGTTCCAGCGCGTGCAGCTGGTGCAGGTAGGGATAGGGGATGTTGGGGAAGTCCGACCCGAGCAGGACGCGGTCGCCGAGGTCCGCCAGCCGGGGCAGCGCCCGGCGGGGGAAGGGGGCCAGCCGCTCGCTGAAGTCGGTGAACGCCATGGTCGTGTCCAGCCGCACCTCGCCGTAGCGCTCGGCGAGGTCCAGGAAGTCCTCGTACTCGGGCATCCCCAGGTGCGCGACGACCAGACGCAGCCGGGGGTGCCGGGCCAGCACCCGCGCGATCGGCTCGGGCCCGGTGTGCTTGCCGGGGGCGGGTCCGGACCCGCAGTGCACGACGACCGGGACACCCGCCTCGGCGAGCACGCCCCACGCGGCGTCGAGCAGCTCGTCGGCCGGGTCGTACGCCCCCACCTGCACGTGGGCCTTGAAGACCCGCGCCCCCGCCTCGACGGCCTCCCGGACGTACGTCCCGGCGCCCGGCTCGGGGAACAGCGTGGAGGTGTGCAGGCAGTCGGGCGTCCGGCGGGCGAAGTCCACCGCCCAGCCGTTCAGCCACCGGGCCATGCCCGCCTTGTGCGGGTAGAGCATGGCCGTGAAGGCCCGCACCCCGAACCGACGGAGCAGCGCCGTGCGTTCGTCCTCCTCCTGCCGGTAGGTGATCGGCCACTCGACGCCGCCGGTCAGCGGGCCGAGGGCGTCGAAGTAGCCCCAGACCTTGCGCAGCACGCGTTCGGGCATGAAGTGCGTGTGCACGTCGATCAGTCCGGGCAGCCCGAGCCCCTCCCAGAACCGGCGGACCCGCCCGGCCTCGTGATCACTCATGCGGCCACGATCGCGCCCGCCGCCCCCGGGGGGCAAGGGGCGGGGCGAGGGGCGGGGGGCGAGGGGCAGGGGGCGAGGGGAGTCAGGTCAGAACAGCCCGTCCTGGACGCCCGCCGCCCCCTTGAGATCCCGCACCGGCACGGCGCACGGCGCGCCGTCGGCCGGCACCAGCTCCCACCCGGTCATCAGCCGCGTGTCCAGCACCACGACCCCGCGCTCCGTCGCCAGATGCAGATCCGGGCCCGCGGCCGCCACCAGCTCGCCTCCGACCGCCCCGCCCGCCACCAGCTCGGCCACCTCCGCCACCGCGGCCGGCCCGGGACCCGCCCCCGCGATCCCGAACACGCCCGCGTGGTCCACGCCCCGAAACGGCTCCGGCGTCAGCGACTCCGGCCAGCCACCGAGCCCCACCGCCCGCGCGTGCAGCTCCGCGATCTCGGCCAGCCGCTCCGCCCCGGTCTCGGGCAACCCCGCCCGCACCGCTCGCTTGCGGGCGTACGGGATCCGGTCGGGCACCCGCAGCGCGGCCCGCAACAGCTCCTCGGTGCGCCGCGCGGCCATCAGCGGTCCGCGGCCCAGCCAGCTGAAGCACACGGCCCCCTGCTCCAGGAGCCGGGCGTCCCCCCGCGCGTACGCGGTGATCCCCACCTTGACCAGGCCCGGCCCGAACCACGCCAGGTACACGCGGTACGGCCGCGGATCGTCCGCGATCGTGTCGGCGGCCACGGAGTGCGCCCGGTCCAGCCGCGCGCACTCCTCGCACCGCGCCCCCGTGCTCCGCCCCGGCACGGCGGCCCCGGCCGGACACGCGTGCCCCCGCGCCCCCACGCAGGTCCGCACACCCCCTTCGGCGACCGCGAAGGCCACCCGCTTCCCCCGGGTCAGCGCACTGCCCCGCCCGCCGACCCACCGCAGCACGGGACCGTCCACCGCCCATCGCAGTCCCGCGCACTTCCACGCCTGTGCCATCGCCGTCGAGACTACGGGCCCCCACTGACAACGCCCCCGGCGGACCGGGGGGCGTCGTACGGGACAGCTGGTGCGTCAGAGCCAGGCGGTCCCCAGGGTCAGCTTCTCGACCCCGGTGACGTTCTGCACGTCGCTGTCGTAGGTGAACTCCTTGTAGGCGGCGCCCCCGAAGTGCGGGCAGGCCATGGTCGAGCCCTCGAGTTCGGTTCCCGTGGTGGTCCGGAAGGTGACCCACCAGATGACGCAGCCGCCGTCCGGGCTTCCCCAGCCGCCGCCCGGCAGCAGGTCCTCGAGCCAACCGCTCACCCGCGCCTGCCCGTTCTCCACGCAGACCTCGATCTCGCCCCTGCCGTACTTGTGGGTCTGGCTGTCGGTGACGCACTCGGGCGCCGCCTCCGCCGGCCCCGAGGCGGCCGAGGCCGTCGGCACCGCGAGCAGAGCCGCCGTTCCCAGCACTCCGGCGATGGCTGTCGCACGCACGAATCCACGCATGTCGTGTCCTCCCCCTGATCGACAGCGATCACCGTACAAGGCGGCCGCATCCGAACAGTAGATCGAAAAGAGTCGTCCCGGCTGGCCAGGAAACACACTTTCCTGCCGAAAGTACCTACCCCTGCGTAGGGTACGAACATGGCCGACAGCAGGACGACCCTCGTGAACCGCGCACGCGCCGCCGACGGCGCGACGACGTGCCCCGAGCGCCTGGTCATGGAGCACGTCACCAGCCGCTGGGGCACCCTCGTCCTGATCGCGCTGCTGGACCGCTCCTACCGCTTCAGCGAACTGCGCCGGGAGATCGGCGGGGTGAGCGAGAAGATGCTGGCGCAGACCCTGCGGACGCTGGAGCGCGACGGCCTGGTCCACCGGGACGCCAGGCCCGTCATCCCGCCGCGCGTGGACTACTCCCTCACGGACCTCGGCCGGGAGGCCGCCGAGCAGGTACGCGACCTCGCGCTCTGGACGGAGCGGCGGATGGCGGCCGTCGAGCGGGCCCGCGCCGCGTACGACGCGGCGAAGGCGTGACCCACCCGGCGCACCGCCGTCCGCGACCGCGTCACTGCTGAAGGACCGCCTTCATGACGCTCTTGGCGATGGGCGCGCCGAGACCGCCGCCGGAGATGTCCTCACGGGAGATGTCCATGTCGGTGGGGTCGATGAAGACGGCCACGGCGACGGAGGACCCGTCGTCCTTCTTGCCGTAGGAGACGAACCAGCCGTAGGGCACCTCGTCGTTGACGTCGACACCGCGCTGCGCGGTACCGGTCTTGCCGCCGACCGTGATGCCGTCGATCTGGGCGCGGCGGGCGCTGCCCTCCTTGGCGGTGAACTCCATCATCTGCTGGACCTTCTGCGCGGTCTCGGCGGAGACCGCCTCGCTCATCACCGCGGGCTCGGTCTTCTCCAGCGTGCCGAGGTCGGGGCCCTTGACCTCGTCGACGATGTAGGGCTGCATCACCTTTCCGTCGTTGGCCAGTCCGGCGGTGACCATGGCCATCTGCATCGGTGTGCTGGTGAGGCTGCCCTGGCCCATGCCGGTGAGCGCGGTGCCCGGCGCGTCGAGACCCTCGGGGTAGAGGCTCTTCGTGGCGAGCAGGTCCCCGAAGTCGTCGGAGTAGACGTTCTCGTTGAAGCCGAACTTCTGGGCCGTCTCCCGCAGCTTGTCCTGCCCCAGTTCGGCGGCGGCGTCGAGGAAGACGTTGTTGCACGAGTACTGCATGGCGGTCTTCATCGAGGCCTTGTTGCAGACCCCGTCGCCGGCCTCGCTGCCGATCTTGTTGCTGGACTGCGGCAGGGGATAGGGCGACACCGCGTCCGTGCGGGCGTCGATGTCGGTGACGACCCCGTGCTCCAGCGCGGCGGCCGCGGTGAGGATCTTGAAGGTGGAACCCGGCGGGTAGGTCTCGCGCAGCGCGCGGTTGGCCAGCGGCTTGCGCTTGTCCTTGTCGAGCGCCACGAAGCGGTCGGACTCCTTGAAGGTGCTGCCCGCGAAGACCGACGGGTCGGCGGAGGGGGCGGAGACCAGGGCCAGCACCTTCCCCGTCGCCGGGTCGAGGGCGACCACGGCGCCCCGCGCGCCCTTCAGATCGGTCAGCCCGTCCCAGGCCGCCTTCTGCGCCTTGGGGTCGATGGTGGTGACCACCGAACCGGCGCGCCGGCCCTCACCGCTGACGACGTCGGCGAACCGCTGGAAGGCCAGCCGGTCGTCCTTGCCGGTGAGGATGCCGTCGTAGGTCTTCTCCAGCAGCGTCATGCCCTGGGCCTGCGACGCGTACCCCGTCACCGGGGCGTACATCGGCCCGTCGGCGTAGGTGCGCTTGAACTTGAGGTCGGTGCCCTTGACCTCGGTGGAGCCGGTGATGGCCCGGCCGCCGACGACGATGTCCCCGCGCGGGGTGGCGAACTGCTCGATCTGCACCCGCCGGTTCTTGGTGTCGGAGGCGAGCTCCGGTGCCCGGACGTACTGCAGCCAGTTCGCGCGGATCAGCAGACCGAGCACCAGCAGTCCGCAGAAGATCGCCACAGCCCTCAGCGGCTTGTTCACCGGTTTCCCCCGTCAAGGATCGGCCGGACGGATATGAAGACGCGTCCTCGCAACATGGGCACACCCTAGACACAGTCGCGGAGGCCGTTCATCCGGGTGGCGAAAAGCCAGAGGCCCCGTCGACTGCTCGACGGGGCCTCTGGCACATGTGCACTCGGCAGGATTCGAACCTGCAACCTTCTGATCCGTAGTCAGATGCTCTATCCGTTAAGCTACGAGTGCTTGTCTTGTTCAGTTTTACCGCCGCTCCCGTTCCTTCCGGCCCGTTCGCGGCGACAGGAAGAACATTACATGACTGCCGCCGTCATGTGAAATCCGTTAGCCCCACCCCTTGTGACCTGCGGAAACGCCGTTCAGGGCGTCCAGTGGGGACCCCGGACAACACCGAAGCCCCGGCCGTGTGGGCCGGGGCTTCGGTGATCGTGCGGAGGCGGAGGGATTTGAACCCTCGATGGGCTTTAAGACCCAAACCGCATTAGCAGTGCGGCGCCATAGACCGGACTAGGCGACGCCTCCAGACAACATCACCTCTCGCGTGCGAGCGCGAGTGGCGCGTGCCGATGATGACACAGTTGAGCGCGCTGTCACCAATCGACCCCCACGGTACTAGGCGGGCGGGCCGCAGGGCAAAGCCGTTGCGGGGCGGTCCGCGTCCGGCCGCGCAACGTCCGGCGGGCCGGCGCGTTAGTCAGGGCATGCTCCAGGTCACCCGCACCCCCGCCGCCCGCCTCCTCGGCGCCGCCGCGCTGTCCGTCGTCTCCCTCGCCTCCCTGTCGGCCGCACACCCGGCCGCGGCCCACGGCTTCGGCGCACCGGACGGCGATCACCTGACCGTCACCGTCCGGGACGCCGGGCCGGGCGCGGACGGGACGTACGAGCTGCACTGCGACCCCGCCGGCGGCAGCCATCCCGACCCGGCCGGCGCCTGCGGCGTCGTCGAGCGGGACACACGGTGGGGGCAGGACGCCTTCGCACCGGTGCCCGCGGGCAGCGTCTGCACCATGCAGTACGGCGGACCGGCCACCGCGCACGTCACGGGCACGTGGGCGGGCCGCCCCGTCGACGTGACGTACGACCGGCGGGACGGCTGCGAGATCTCCCGCTGGGACCGCATGGTGCCGCTGCTGCCCGAGGTGGGAGCGCCGGGACGGCCCTAGCCGGGCGCCTCTCCGGGGCGCCGAAAGGGCGGCGCCCGGACGCCCGGTCACACGTTCTACGTCACTTCCGCGTGCGACCTCCGTCCCGTCCCACCCCGCCCGGCGGGCCCCAACCCTTAGACTCCCTCGCGTGACACGCTGCGGGCCCATTGGCAAGATGGCCCAGGCGGTCGGCAAGTGCGGTAACAGGAGGGAAGCGTCTCGTGAGCAGCAGGCCATCCCGAGGCGCTGCTCGCCTCGCAGCCATACTGGACGCGCTGCCGGACGCGTTGGTCCTGGTCAACGCCAACGGCACCGTGGTCAACGCCAACACCATCGCGCTGGAGGCCTTCGAGACTCCGGGCACCGCGCTGGTGGGGCGCGGGCTGCTGGATCTGCTGCCGCAGTTCGACTCGCGGCTCATCCCCGGGTCCATGCGGCGGCCGGACCACATCGACCCGCGGGCGCGCACCAAGCCCACGCGGATGGTCGCCCGGCGCACCGACGGCTCCGAGTTCCCGGTCGAGGTCACCAGCGCCAACCTGGAGACCGGCCAGCAGGCCTACGACACCTACGGCTACACCGGCGACGAACTGCTGATGCTGGTCGTCCGCGACCTCTCCGGCACCGTCGACACCGAGGCCGAGCTGGCGCGTTCGCAGCGGCAGACCGAGATGATCCTGCGGGCCGCGTCCGAGGGCGTCGTCGGCACCGACACCGACGGGCGGATCGTCCTCGTCAACCCGGCCGCCGCCCAGATACTGGGCTACCGGGCCAGCGACCTCGGCGGCCGTGAACTCCACACCCTCGTCGCGCACTCGCGGGCCGACGGCTCCCCCTTCCCGTACGACGAGTCCCCGCTCGCCGACACCCTGCGCTCCGGGCGCAAGCACCGGGTGCGCGGGCAGGTGCTGTTCGCCAAGAGCGGCGACCAGGTGCCGGTCGACCTGACGACCGCGCCCGTGCGCGACGGCGACCAGCTCGTCGGCGCCGTGATGACCTTCACCGACCGTCGCCCGTACGACGCGGTGATCAAGGAGCACGAGGACGCCGAGCGGCGGCACGCCGAGGAGCTGGAGCGGCTCGCCGAGGAGCACGCCGCCGAGCTGACCGCCCTGCGCCAGGAGCACGTGAACGAGCTGGCGGAGCTGCGGGAGAAGCACGCGGAGGAGATCGCCGCGGACGCCGACCGCTACGCCGCGCTCGGCGAGCGGGAGAAGGACCGGTACGAGGCGCTCGCCGCCCGGCACGAACAGCTGCTGACCCTCCTCGGGGGTTCGCTGCGCGGCCCCCTGGACGAGCTGCGCCAGGAACTGGCCGCGCTGGCCGCGGACGACGCCGGGCAGTTGTGGCCCGAGGCCAACCAGGTGCTGCACCATCTGTCGGCCGGCTACTCGCGCATCACCACCCTCATCGACAACGTCCTCGGCTACCAGCGCCTCGACGTCGGCAACGAGAGCGTCGCCCGTACGAAGGTGATGCTGGACGCCGTCGTCGCCGCCGGTGTCGACGGGGCCGTCGAGCTGATCGGGCCGGGACGCGTGCAGTTCGCCGTGCACGCGCCGCCCATCGAGGCCGAGGTCGATCCGCGGCTGCTGGCCGTCGCGCTGGCGCATCTCGTCGCGGACGTCGCGGGCGTCGACGCCACCGGCAACTCGCCCGTGTCGGCGACCGGCGGCTACCTGGACAACACCGTCGTGGTCGCGGCGGCGCAGCGCGGCGAGGGCGTCCGCATCGAGGTGCGCGGGCCGTACGCCGGCGGGGACCCGGTGCACGAGCCCATCGTGCGCGGGATCGTGCGGGCGCACGGCGGCGTGCTGCAGACGCACCGGGTGCCGGGCATGAGCGGCAGCGCGTACGTGCTGGAGGTGCCGATCGGTGGTGGGGCGGGGGCCGTCGCCGCGGCCCCGGCACCGGACGCGGCGGCGCAGGCCCACGCGGAGGCGCCGGCCGACGGTGCCGCGGGGGCGGGCAGCGCCCTGGCCCTCCAGGAGCCGGCGCCCGGTGCCGGGCGGCGGCGCGCTCGGCGGGCGTCGGTCGACGCGTTCCTGGAGAGCGGAACCGACGGTGCGGCGGGCGAGGGTGCCGAGGCCGCCTCCGCCGGCCCCGAGGAGGGTGCCGTACCGACCGGGCGGCGCAGGCGGCGTGCCGTGCAGGGCCAGGAGCAGGCCGCCGGGGAGCAGATCCCGCCGTCGGCCCCGCTGCCGGTCCCCGCGCAGGCGGCGCCGGGCGAGGGGTCCGGCGGGACCGGGCGCCGGCGCGGGCGTCCCGCGGAGAACGCGGACGCCGTCGGCGAAGGCCCGCACCCCGCGGCGCTCGCCGGGGTGTCCGAGGGCGCCGTGGTCATGGCCGGCGAGCACGGCGGTGGGGCCGCGGCCTCCAACACCGGACTCGGCGGGACCGTACCGCCGCAGGGCGTTCCCGGGCCCGGTGGCCGACGGGCCCGGCGGGACGGCGGTGAGCAGCACGCGCTGCCGCCGGCCCTGCCCGCGCAGGCCGGGGCGGCCGACCCCGCCGACGCGGCCCACCCGGCCGACGCGGACCGGCCGACCGGACGCCGGCGCCGGGCCCTGGCATCCGCCAACGAGCGTGCCGCCGCGCAGGAGGCGGCGCCGCGTCAGGTCTTCGCCCTGCCGCCCGCCGACGCGGACCGGCCCTCCGACGGGACGGTTGCGTCGCACGGGGCCCCCGGGGCGGCGGCAGTGGCCGAGGCGCACGGGGCGAGGGAGACGGCGGAGCCGCACGGAGCCGCAACTGCGGGGCCGCAGGGGCCGGCCGGGACGGCGGCGCCCGCGACGGTGCCTCCGGGCCAGGTCCACGTGCCCGGCCCGGCCGTTCCCGCCGACGTCCCGCTCGACGAGGGCCGGCACGACGCCGTACCGCACCACCAGACCGACGACCACACCCCGCCGCAGCCGCACCCGACCGAGGCGCCCACGGGACGCCGTCGCCGGGCCGGGGCCACCGCCCAGCAGGAGGCGGAGTCCGTACCGTCGCCGGCGCGGGGTGGTCCGGCGCAGGGCGCGCCCGTGCACGGGGCGCCGGTGCCGGCGCGGAACACCGCCGCCGGTCAGGGCGTACCGGCGCAGGGCGTACCCGAGCAGTCCGCACCCGGACCGGTTCCCACGCCCGGACCGGTTCCCACGCCCGGACCCGTTCCCGCACCCGGACCGGTTCCCGCGCCCGGGCCCGTCCCCGCGCAGGCCGCCGCACCCGGCGAGGCGCCGCGGCCGGCCGAGGCCGCCGCCGGCGCCGGCGCCGCTCACCACCCCGCCGGCGCCCCCACCGACGCGCAGCCGTGGCCCGGTGCCGCGGACGTCTCCGGAGCCGGGGCGCCCGTACCGCCCCACGGCGCACCCCTCCCGCCCACCGGCGTGCCCGCACCGCCCACCGGCGTTCCCGGCCCCGCGCCCGCGGTCGCCCCCGGCTCGGCCGGAGCGGCCCCCGCCGCGCCGCAGGGCCCGACGCCTCCGGCGCCTCCGGTGCCCCCGCAGGGCGCCCCCGTCTCCACGCCGAGCCGGGGCACCCCGCTGCCGCCCGAGAACGCTCCCGCTCCTCGCGCGGCGCAGCCCCTGCCCGCGGAGGCGTCCGCGCCCGTCGACCCCAACTCGACCCAGGGACGGGCGATCAGCGTGCGGACGCTGGGCCAGGGCGTGCCGTTCAACCGGCAGGCGGTCCAGGTGCAGCAGCCGTCGGCCACCCCCGCCCCGCAGCAGCCGAACGGGTCGGGCCGGCGCCGCAAGCTGGGTACGCCGCCCGACCCGGGCACGGCACGCCCGGAGCCGTCGGCCGAACAGCCGCCCACCGCCGCGCAGCCCGCGGCCCAGCAGCCCCAGCCCCAGCCGCCGGGGCAGGAACAGCCGCCCCTGGCCGGGGGACAGCCCCGACGCGCACCGGGCACGGAGGGCGTCGGACGGTCGTACGCCATAGGGGCGCCGGACAAGAACGCCGCCGAGGGGCCCGAGCCGCTGGACGGGCCCGGCGGAGCCGTGGAGGTGGCCGACCCGCCGCGTCCGCAGCCGATGGACGACGAGCTGCCCCCGGAGCCGCTGGACAACCCGCGTCGGCTGCTCGTGTGGCCCGCGCCGGACGTCTCCACGCAGCAGGCGCTCAGCGACCGCGGCTACCGGCCGGTCATCGTGCACTCGCGCGAGGAGGTCGACGCGCAGATCGCCGCGTTCCCCGCCGCGCTGTTCGTGGACCCGCTGACCGGGCCGATCACCCGCACCGCGCTCCAGTCGCTGCGGCAGGCGGCGGTGGCCGCCGAGGTGCCGGTGCTGGTCACGGCCGGCCTCGGGCAGGCCTCACGCGACGCCGCCTACGGTGCCGATCCCGCCGTGCTCCTGAAGGCGCTCGCGCCGCGGGACAGCGAGCAGCACCCGCCGCGCGTCCTGCTGATCGAGGAGCACGCGGAGATCGCGCTGGCGCTCACCGCGACCCTGGAACGGCGCGGGATGCAGGTGGCGCGGGCGGCGAGCGACGCCGACGCGGTGACGCTGGCGGGGCAGTTCCGGCCGAACCTGGTCGTGATGGACCTGATGCAGGTCGAGCGGCACCAGGGCGGACACGCCGGGATCATCGACTGGCTGCGCGCCAACGGGCAGCTCAACCGCACCCCGCTCGTCGTCTACACGGCCGCCGTCGACCAGGCCGACCTGCCACGGCTGGCCTCGGGCGAGACCGTGCTGTTCCTGGCGGAGCGTTCCACCAGCGGCGAGGTGCAGTCCCGGATCGTCGAGCTGCTCTCGCGGATCGGCACCAACTGACGTGCACCGGCGGGCGCGCACCGACTGACGTGCGTCGACTGACGTGCGTTGACCGACGTGCGTCGACTGACGTGCACCGATTGGCGCGCACCGGATGACGTGCACCAGCTGACGTACGCCGAACGAAGCACCGGAGTCGGGGGGAGTCGCCCCGGCTCTCGCTGCCCCTCGGCGTCCCGCTGTGCTCCCTCTGCGGCTCCCCGCTATCCCGCGATGATCCTGCGGGCCGCCTTCTTGATCGAGGCGCGCAGGCGGTCGGCGTCCGTGTCCTCGGCACCGACCAGGACCCGTTTCATCTGGGGCACGACCGACGCCCAGTTGGCCATCGCGACCAGCAGGAAGAGCAGGTCGGAGGCCGGGATCGCGTCGGTGACCACGCCGCGCGCCTGGCCGTCCCGCACGGCGGCGACCTTGCGGGCGTAGTGCTCCTGCCGTTCGGCCTCGTGGGGCAGCTCGGCGGTGCCGTACTCCATGCCCTCCCAGAAGAGGAGGCGGAGCAGCTCGGGGTGGGCGGCGTGGTAGTCCATGAGGCGGTCGACCCACCCCTCGACGTCGTCCGGGTCGACGGGGACGGAGATCGCGAGGTCGAGCATCTTCTTCTCGAGGACGGACGCGAACAGCTCGTTCTTGTTGCCGTAGTAGGCGTAGATGAGCTGCTTGTTGGCCTTGGCCTCGGCAGCGATGCGGTCGATGCGGGCGCCGGCGATGCCGTGGCGGGCGAACTCGGCGACCGCGGCCTCGAAGATCCGGGCCTTGGTGGCCTCGGGGTCTCTTGCTGCCATGGAGCCAGGGTAGCGGGGCGGTCGAGGTGACCAACCGTTTGGTTGACACGGCTCGGGAATGAGGACGAGACTCGCGTGGTTACTTCCAACCAACCAGTTAGTTGCTAGTGTGCGCTCGAAGGAGTCGCTCCGCCCATGCCGTCACCGTCAGCAGCCACCCGGACCACGCCGGAGACCGACGCCCCCGGCGCCCTCCCGGCAGGGACCTCCGCCTCCTCCCGCCTCCTCCTCCCCCTGATCGCCCTGTGCACCGCCGTCACGGCGGCCAACATCTACCTCGCGGCGCCGCTGCTCCCGCTCATCGCCCAGGACTTCCGCTCGACTCCCTCGGCGGTGGCCTGGCTCGCGTCGGTCGCGCAGTTCGGGTACGCGGCCGGGCTGCTCTTCTTCGCCCCGCTCGGGGACAGCGTGAACCGGCGGCGACTGGTCGCCGTCCTCTCGCTGGTCGCCGCGGCCGCGCTGGTCGCCGGCGCCGCGTCGGGCGGGACCGGCATGCTCGCCGGTGCCGTCCTGGTCGCCTCCGCCGCGACCGTCGTCCCGCAGCTCCTGGTCCCGCTGGTCGCCGAGCGCGCCCCCGCCGACCGCCGGGCCCGTCACGTCGCCGCCGTCATCGCGGGCCTGTTCACCGGCGTCGTGGCCGCCCGGGTGCTGGGCGGGCTGGTCGGGCAGGCCTTCGGCTGGCGCGTGGTGTTCGTGGGCGCGGCCGCGCTCACCGTGGTGCTGGGCCTCGCGACCGCATACGTCCTGCCCGTGGAGCGGCGGCGGCTCCAGGGCCCGCTGTTCGCGGGGCTCGCCGCGCTGCCGGGGGTGCTGCGCCACTCGCCGGACCTGTGGCGGGCCTGCGTGCGCCAGGCCGGCATGTACGGCGCCTGGAGCGCCCTGTGGACCTCGCTCGCGCTGCTCCTGGCCGGTGACGACGGGTACGGCATGACCACCGCCGCGGCCGGGCTGTTCGGCCTGTTCGGGCTCGCGGCCAGTGTCGTCGCGCCGCTCGCGGGCGGCTTCGTCGACCGGTTCGGTGCCGCCAGGGTCGTACGGTCCGCGTATCTGCTCGCCGCCGTGTCGGTGCCGCTCTTCTGGCTGGGCGGGCAGGTGATGGCGGCCCTGTGCGCGGCGGCGGTCCTGGTGCACGCCGCCCTGGTCGCCTCCCACGTCGCCAACCAGACCCTCGCCCTGACCACCACCTCCGCCCCGGCCACCGCGAACACGGCGTACGTCGTCGCCGGCTTCGCGGGCGGTGCCCTGGCCTCGGCCCTCGCGGGACCCGCCTTCGGCCACTGGGGCTGGCCGGGTGTCTGCGCGGTGGCGGCGGCCTGGCTGGTGCTGGGGTGGGCGGCGACCGCCGTACGGAAGCGGTGAGCGCGGCCGTGCCGGGCGGGTCACCCCACCGGACGGTCCGGGCGGGTCACCCCAACGGATGTGCCGGGCGGGTCACCCTCACCCCACCGGACGTGCCGGGCGGGCCCCGCCCGACCCGGCACGCGCCGGAACCGGTCAGAGCCGGGTGATGTCCAGGCCGCCGTCGGCGTACTGCCTGCGCAGCACCTTCTTGTCGAACTTGCCGACGCTCGTCTTCGGCACCGCCTCGATGACCGTCCAGCGCTCGGGCAGCTGCCACTTGGCGATCTTGCCGTCCTCGGCGAGGAAGGTGCGCAGCTCCTCGAAGCCGGTGCTCGCGCCCTCCTTGAGGACGACCGTGGCCAGCGGGCGCTCGCCCCACTTGTCGTCGGGGACGGCGACCACGGCGGCCTCGGCGACGTCCGGGTGGGACATCAGGGCGTTCTCCAGCTCCACCGAGGAGATCCACTCGCCGCCGGACTTGATGACGTCCTTGGCGCGGTCGGTGAGGGTGAGGTAGCCGTCGGGGGAGATGGTGCCGACGTCGCCCGTCTTCAGCCAGCCGTCCTCGCTGAACTTGTCGGCGGGGCGCAGCGGCTCGGCGCCGGGGCCGTTGTAGTAGGCGCCCGCGATCCAGTTGCCGCGGACCTCCAGCTCGCCGGCGGACTCGCCGTCCCAGGGCAGGCGCTCGCCGCCGGGGCCGGTGAGCCGTGCCTCGACACCGGCCGGGAAGCGGCCCTGGGTGAGGCGGTAGGCGAACTCCTCCGGCGTGCCGACCGCGTGGGCCGGCGGCCGCGCGACCGTGCCCAGCGGCGAGGTCTCCGTCATGCCCCAGGCGTGGCAGACCCGCATGCCCAGCGCGTCGAAGGCCTCCATGAGCGACGGCGGACAGGCGGACCCGCCGATGGTGACCTGCGTGAGGGAGGAGACGTCCCGGGGCTTCGCGGTCAGCTCGGCCAGCAGGCCCTGCCAGATGGTGGGCACCGCGGCGGCGTGCGTCGGCTTCTCGCTCTCGATCATCTCGGCGAGCGGCGCGGGCTGCAGGAAGCGGTCCGGCATCAGCATGTTCACGCCGGTCATGAAGGTGGCGTGCGGCAGCCCCCAGGCGTTGACGTGGAACTGCGGGACGACGACCAGCGAGGTGTCCTCGTCGGTCAGGCCCATCGACTGCGCCATGTTGACCTGCATCGAGTGCAGGTAGATGGAGCGGTGGCTGTAGACGACGCCCTTGGGGTCACCGGTGGTGCCGGAGGTGTAGCACATCGCGGCTGCGGCACGCTCGTCCAGCTCGGGCCAGTCGTACGCGGCCGGCTTCCCGGCGAGCAGGTCCTCGTACTCGTGCACCCGGACGGACGTCCCGTCCAGCAGGGAGCGGTCACCGGGACCGGTGACGACGACGTGCTCGACCGTCTTCAGGTGCGGCAGCAGCGGGGCGAGCAGCGGCAGCAGCGAACCGTTGGCGATCACGACCCGGTCGGCGGCGTGGTTCACGATCCAGGCCAGCTGCTCGGGCGGGAGGCGGAGGTTGAGGGTGTGGAGGACGGCGCCCATGGAGGGGATCGCGAAGTACGCCTCGACGTGCTCCGCGTTGTTCCAGGCGAGCGTTGCCACCCGTTCGTCGTCCTGGACCGCCAGGTCCTCGCGCAGCGCGTGCGCCAGCTGGGCGGCGCGGGCTCCGATCTCGGCGAAGGAGCGGCGGTGCGGTTCCCCCTCGCCGGTCCAGGTGGTCACCTGTGAGCCGCCGTGGATCGTCGACCCGTGGGTGAGGATTCTCGATATCAGCAGCGGTACGTCCTGCATCGTGCTCAGCACGGTGTCCTCCCGGGGCGACATTGCCTACGCGGCGGCAAGAGTTGCGCTGATTCTGCGCACATACCGCGCGGTATGTCACTACTCCCGGGTGATCGATCAGTGGGCGTTCTCCGGCGGAGCGGTCCGGCACAGGCCCACAAACCCGCCTAGGAGCGGACAATTCCCAGCTCAGGGTCGTCGCGGAGCTTGCCGAGCGCCCGGGACACCGCCGACTTCACCGTGCCCACGGAAACCCCGAGCACTTCGGCCGTCTGGACCTCGCTGAGGTCCTCGTAGTACCGGAGGACGACCATCGCCCGCTGCCGGGCGGGCAGCTTCATGATCGCCCGCCACATCGCGTCGCGCAGGGCCTGCCGCTCCGCCGGGTCGTCGCCACCGGGGACGGGCTCCGGCTCGGGCAGCTCGTCGCAGGCGAACTCGTCGACCTTGCGCTTGCGCCACTGCGAGGTCCGCGTGTTCAGCAGCGCCCTGCGCACGTAACCGTCCAGGGCGCGGTGGTCCTCGATGCGGTCCCAGGCCACGTAGGTCTTGGTGAGCGCGGTCTGCAGCAGGTCCTCCGCATCGCTCGGGTTCGCGGTCAGCGACCGGGCGGTACGCAGCAGCACCGGCTGGCGGGCCTTCACGTACGAGGAGAACGACGGGTACGGGAAGGTCTGCGTCCTCGCTGCCGCCAGGGCTGTGGCCCTGGCCGAGCCCCTGGCCGGGGCCTTGGCCGGGGCCTGGGCCGGGGCCTGGGCCGTGGCGGCGTCCGAAGCGCTGGTGCAGACGAGTGTGGTCATGACTCAACGCTATGAGCGAGAGGGTGCCCGGCGGATCGGCCGCAGGTCCCGAAGCAGAGTCCGCCTCAGGTTGTAGGGGTGGTGCCGGCTGCACCTCCTGTAGGTGGACGGGAGGAGGAGACGTACTGCGGGTTCACCCCTGGGGGCTCGCCGGAGCACGGTCCCGCCGGGGCTCCCGGGCGCGGGGCCAGGGGGTCCGCGCACCAGGGGCCGGGCGCGGGGGCGGACCGCTCACGCACGACGAAAACGCCTGAGCGGCGGTACCGGAGTACCACCGCCCAGACGTCTTGCGACCCCTTGAAGCACACCCGCACGGAGATCGAGGGGCCGGCGCGGGAACGCACCCGCGCCGGGCCCTCAGCTCACCACCACAGCGGGGTGAAGCTGACGGCCACGTTCTCGTTGCCCTGGTTGATCGCGGTGAACGCGGAACCGTCGACCTGCGCGGTGTTGCTCTGGTTCGACGCCCCCGAGCCGACCGCCTGCTGCTGCGTGGTGGACGAGTTGCCGTTGTTGTCCCCGCCGACACCGCTGCCGAGGATGCCCGCGAAGGCCTCCGCAGCGGTGGCGTTCGATCCGTCGTCCGCGAGGGCGCCGTTGTCCGCCGTCGCCACCCCGCTGAAGAGAGCGGCGGCGAGCGGGAGGGCGGCGACGGCGGCGACGACGCGGGCGGTACGGATGCTTGCCATGTGTGTTCCTCCAGAAACAAGCGCGCTTCGGCTCCAGCCGAGCACGCGAGAAGTACGTGAAGCTGCCTGGACCTGCGTGAAGTTGCGTGAAGCGGATTCCAACAAGAGCTTCTGCCGAGGCAGTTGGCCGACCGCCTCGACGCTGTGCACGACGTCGCGTGATCAGAGTTGCCCACCGAATCCCCGGCGAACCACCCCGGAAGCCCCGATTCGCCCTCAAGCGTGAGGACAAGTCGATAAACCCCTTTGCCCCCCCTTCCGCGCCACCTCGGGGCAGCACGGACAGGAACACCCCAAGCGCCACAAGAGGTGAAGCGTTCCGCCACTTTCTCCGCCCCTCACACCTCCCCGGCGCGTCGCGCGCGGCCGCCCTTCCCTTTTTCGAACGTACGTACGAACATAGACGCATGGCCACCACCGACCGGCAGGCCACGACCCTGGCCCTCGCCCATGCCCTGTCAGCCGCCGAACGCGGGCTGGCCGTCATCCCCCTGTCCCGGACGAAGCTCCCGGCCCTGCGCTCCCCCCACCGCGACGATCCGGCCCCGGCCCCCTGCCACGGCGAGTGCGGCCGCCTCGGCCACGGGGTCCACGACGCCGCCACCGACCCGGCCCGCATCCGCGAACTCTTCGCCGCCGCCCCCTGGGCCACGGGCTACGGCATCGCCTGCGGCCTGCCCCCGCACCACCTCATCGGCGTCGACCTGGACACCAAGTCGGAGACGGACTCCTCGGCCGCCCTGCGCGAACTCGCCCTGCGCCACCTGTTCACGATCCCGCCGACGGTCGTCGTCCTGACCCCCAGCGGGGGCCGCCACCTGTGGCTGAGCGGCCCGCCCGACGCCGTCGTGCCCAACTCGGCCGGCCGCCTGGCCCCCGGCATCGACATCCGCGGCGCCGGCGGCTACCTGGTCGGCCCCGGCTCCCGCACCCGGCACGGCACGTACACCGCCGCGCCCGGCACGGCCCACCTCGCGCCCGCGGCCTGCCCTCCCGCGCTGCTGCGCCTCCTGCTCCCCCCGCCCCGCACCCCCCGGCCGTCCCCGGCCGGGACCGGGGAACACGGTCAGGGGCTCGTCCAGTTCGTCCTCGCCGCCCACGAGGGCCAGCGCAACACCCGCCTCTTCTGGGCCGCCTGCCGTGCCTACGAGGACGGCATCGGTCCGGCGCTCGTCGCTCCGCTGGTGGACGCGGCCCTCGACACCGGCCTGACCGAACGCGAGGCCCGCGCGACGATCGCGTCCGCGGCCCGTATGACGGGCCACCGCCCCTGACCCGACGGCCCGGAGCTCCCGCCCCCACCTACTGCGTCCGCCCTCGTCCCAGCCCGTTCACCACCGACCGCGTCCGCCCTCACCTCCACCGACCGCGTCCGCCCTCACCCCCGCCGACCGCTCCGCCTCACCTCCGCCGACCGCGTCCGCCCTCCCACTCGCCGCCCCCGTCCGCGCTCACACCCGGCTCACGCCCTCCACCCCCGCTCACGCCCTCACCCCCGCTTACGCCCCCACACCCCCGCCCCCCTCGGCACGAACCCCGAAAGCCCTTCATGCACGACCGCCCCCGAGTGCCGGCCCTGTCCCTGACCCGGGTCGTCCTGTCCTCCGGCCGCAGCGTCGACCTGGCCGAACTGCACCTCACGTCGACGTACGGAGGCCTGTCGGAGGGCTACCCGTGCGGCCCCGTCAACGACCTGCGCATCAGGGAGCTCGTCCACACCGCCGAGCGGATGTCCCCTGCCACGCCGGTGCATCTGGTGCCGCCCGCGCGCGAGTACCCGGACCAGTACGCGGGCGCCTTCGGCCCGGTGGAGGTGCTGCCGCGCGTGGCCTGCGTGGGACGCTTCTCCTCCGCGGCCCTCGATCCGGCCAACGACCCGTTCCTGCACCGCTCCGGACTGACCGTCGTCTGGTTCCAGCCCACCTCACGCGTCCCTTCGGCGCGGGACACGGAGCCCGCCCTGCGGGACGTGGACTGGACCGGCCTGGCCCGGGACTACGAGCTCTGAGGCCGGTCCGGCACGCCGCCGGCCTCTTCCTTCCGCCAGGGACCGACGCCGAGTTCGCCCGTGGTGCCGAGATCGAGATGGGGCGCGACCACGACGGGATCGGAACCGGACGCGGCCCGCACCCTGACGTACGGCACGGTCACCGCCTCCCCGAACTGGGTGGTGTTGCGCCACGCCATGCTCGCCCCGGCGGACTCGCCCGGCCGCAAGGTCACCCGCCGGACCGGTTCTCCCCCGCCCGCCATGGGGATGCCCTCGGTGCCGCGCAGGATCTCGATCCCCTCGACCGGTGCCAGCTCCTCGTCGAGCAGCTGAAGCACCGGATATCCCTCGACGGAGTACGGACGGGCGCCGCAGTTCTCCAGATGCAGCCCCACCACACGCAGCCCCATGGCGGCGTCGCCCTCGTCCGCCGTGAGCCGCAGCCCGGACGGCGGGCAGGAACCGGCGGCGGCCGGAGCCTCGTCGGCGGGCACCCGCTTCACGTCCAGGATGCGCACGTGTGCCGCATCGAGGCGCTGATCACTCAGGTGTCCGACCTCATCGAGCGTGCGCCGCACGGTCCGCCCCGCGGCCACGGAAGCAACCGTCTCCGTGACGTCGGACATCGCCCTGCCCTGGTCGTCCGTCAGGGAGAAGGTGATGGTGTAGGTGAAGGGCTCGGCCCCCCGGTTGGTCACCGCGTACGCGACCACACACGCGGACCCGCCCTCCGCGCCGGAGGACGCGCTCGCCCCCGGCAGCCCCGGAAGGCTGTCCGCCGTCACGGACACCCCGGGGCGCCGGGTCGCTCCGCCGTCGGACGACGGACCCGCACTCGGGCCGTCGCTCCGCTCGGCCGTGCCGACGATCCGCACCCCGTCGTGCTCCGGCCCGGCTGCGCCGGAAGCCTGCGTCCCGCACCGGCTCCCCGGCCCGCTCTCCTCTCCCGCTCCGCCCCCTCCGGACGCGGCGTTCTGGGTACCGCAGGCACCGATCAGGAGACTGGCGAGGAGAGCACCGGAGACCGCGAGCGGCACTCGGAGCCGGAGAATACGCATCGCCCCAGCCCACCAGCCCCGCCCCTCGACGGCCGTGGCGGAAGCCACACTTCCGGCCACAGGCCTGTCACAGTCCCGCCTCCTCGCCCCACGAAGACGCCCACGGCGACAAGCCCGCCGGTCACCACGCACCCGCCCACCAGGACCGCCCCCACGGCCCGGCGCCGCGGACCGGCGCCGTCGAGGAAGGTGACCGAGGACGGGCCGCGTCACCCTCACGGACACACCGACGGCCCCCGACCGATTCACCTGGTCAGGGGCCGTCAACTCACTGCGGTGGGTGTGGGATTTGAACCCACGGTGACATCGCTGCCACGACGGTTTTCAAGACCTTTCGGCGTCCTGGGACACTTGGACGTCCCCCGCAGGTCAGACTGCTACTTGCGCTCCACCGGGGCCGTGGTCGCCATCGTTGTGCCCGCTGCGTGCCCCTCGGACAAGGTCGTGCCTCATGTGCCAGTCGGTCACTGACCGTCTGCCGGTCCATTCTCATGCCAGGCGTAAACACGGACTGGGTCGAGGTGGAGTTCATTCGGGCCCATGCAGTCGGCCGCCCAGGTGGCCAGGCGGGAGCCGCAGCAGCACGCCAGGTTGGGCCCATGCGCACCAGTGGGCCCGCAGCACCCGAGCCAGTTGTTCCCCAGCTCGAAAGCTTCGAGGCGCGGCACGACATCGTCCGGGTGCACGACGAAGCTGTCACGCCACCCGGCAGACACCGTGACGCCGGTGCTGGCAACCCGCAGCAGTTCGCGCCCACCACTGCCGACGAGGTGATGGGACTCATCAGCGATAACGAACGGGGCACCCCACGGCTCGGGATCGATGGCGTAATGCCCGTTGGGGACAGTGGATCGAGCCCGACCGGTCTTCCCGTCCCTGCCATCGTCTGGGTCATCCACCCGTGGAACGGCCGGGAGCGCCACCAGGTCCCCGGTGAGGGCTGTTCCGCACTTGGCGCAATAGAAGACGGTCACACCCTGGGTTCTACCGTGGGCCGGGCCGGAACGTCCAAGGACATTCAGGCATGAAGGCGGCCCCCGACCAGGTGCATGGTCAGGGGCCGGCCAACTGAGTCGCGCGGCGATCAATCCGAAACGGCGCCCGCGGAGCCGTCGCCGGTGTCCGCCCCGTGGAGCCAGGTGTCCGCCGCTTCCGCCACCTGATCATCGCGACCGGCGACCGGCCGGGCGTAGTGGCGGGTGGTAACGCTGGCGTTCGAGTGGCCGAGTCGGTGGGCAGCGGTCATCACGCCGTACCGGTCGGCGACCCAGGTGCCGTGCGAGGCACGCAGATCATGCGGGGTGACATCGGTCAGGCCAGCAGCCGAGACAGCAGGATCGAAGTACGCCTTGCGCCACTGGTTGTAGCGCAGGGGCTTGCCGCCAGGGGTCGTGAAGAGGAGCGCGTCATCCCCGCCGGGCAGAGTCTCCAAGTGCCGGCCCAGCCGCTTGGCAAGGGACGGGCCCACGCGGAGCAGTCGCTTCTGATGCGACTTGGGAGTGTCGAAGACCAGCGAGCCGTTCGCCTCGGCCAGGTTCTCGTCGACCAGGACGAAGCCGCCGGACACGTCGATGTCCACGCGCCGCAGGGCGAACGGCTGATCTCGCAAGGCGTGCTGGAGGGCCGAGCCGGTTCGGGTACCTACGTCGCTGAGCCCCGGCAGCGCGTGCGCGTGGTGCGGTCGTCGGCGCGCGAGCAGCCCGAAGGGTCGCCGTTCCGAGCGGACATGAAGGCCGTCGGCAGGCAAGGCGATTGGGAAAGCAGGACCGACGCCAAGGTGCCGGCCCCGGCCGAAATCGCCGCCCGGCTCGGTATTGCCGAGGGCGAGCTGTGCGTCCGGACCGCGTATGAGTTCCTGGCCGACGGCAGGCCCGTGCAGCTCTCGACCAGTTGGGAGCCGTACGACCTCACCGCCGGCAGTCTCGTCGTCCTCCCCGAGGGAGGGCCGCACGCCGGTGCAGGCGTCGTGAATCGGATGGCCGCCATCGGCATCACGGTGAGCCATGCAGTGGAGCAGCCCGAGCCCAGGCAAGCGACCGCCGAGGAGGCGTCACTCCTCGGCATCCAGAAGGCCGCCCTCGTCACGCACATCCGGCGGACGTACTACAGCGACCAGGGACGGCCGATCGAGACGGCGGACATCGTGGTGCCAGCCGCGCATTGCGAGATCGTGTACGAGATTCCGATCAGCCGGGCGTAAGTCACTCGCTCTCAAGTGCGGCTCGTACGGCCTTGGCGTCCGTACGGTCAGCCAACGTGCGGCGCTCAGCATCCGTGCCCTCGGCGTCGCTGTCGTCGACGGCGATGAGGTGGGCTGCCTGATCGACGAGCCACGTGCCGTTGGCCCCAGGAACCAGCCGCAGCGCGGTGTGATAGCTGAAGGGGTCTGGCTGACCTCGCTCTATGGTCGCCCGCAGTCCGATTCCGGCAGGGTGGCGGCCGAACGATGGAACCTCAAGTGCCTCACCGATACTCACCCTGCTGTACGAGTAAGTACGACGCGGGGGCACATCGTAGATCTCGATGCACTCGGCTACGGTGTCTGCCCCCAGGCTGTGCAACAGGCGCTTGGTCCCGGCTTCGCAGGCGGCCTCAAAATCTCGATCCACGTAGGCTTGTTCGAACGATCGGGCAGCCTCAATCGCAGCTGCCCGATCCCTAGTGTCTATGCCGTCCGTGTCATCGCAACCAGACAGCGGCAGGATCGCCGCCAGCAGACACATCCCGGCAGCACGCCGGATCCGAGCAGCCATGCCCCGTCCCCCGTATCCCATCCGCCCAACTCATTGTCGTTCGGAGGATTACAGCACAGGGTCAGAGTCCGATGATCCAAACGCGAATGACCTTGGCGACTAGGCGGCAAGGGCCCTCAGGGCATGCCCCAGCCGTGCCCCTTCCGTGCCCGATCGGCCGGGAAATCGCGGGGGACAGCGGTGTTCGACGGACAGCGCATACGACGACGGCCCCCGACCGTAAAGCCTGGTCAGGGGCCCTATCGCTGCGGTGGGTGTGGGATTTGAACCCACGGTGACATCGCTGCCACGACGGTTTTCAAGACCGTTCCCTTAGGCCGCTCGGGCAACCCACCCGCGCACCGTCCACCTGGGGCGGAGCGGCTACAGCCTACCGGGCCCGGGCCCTGTGCGGGGCCCGGGCGCCGGGGTCGGTGGCGTGGTGGTGGGGGCGACGGTCAGTCGTCACCGAGCTTGGAGCCGAGGGTGAGTTCGGTCGTGCGCTCCTTGCCGCCGCGCTCGTAGGTGACCGTGACCTTGTCACCGGGCTTGTGGGTCCAGATCTCGCCGATCAGGGTCGGTCCGCTGTCGATCACGCGGTCGTCGAGCTTCGTGATGACGTCACCGGGCTTGAGGCCCGCGTCGGCGGCGGGACCGCCCGACTCGACGGGATCGGAACCGTTGACGCCCTGCTCGGTGAGCTTGGCCCCGTTCGCCGTCTCCTCCAGGGAGACGGAGGCGCCGATCTTCGCGTACACCGGCTTGCCGCTCTTGATCAGCTGCTTGGCGACGAACTCGGCCTGGTTGACGGGGATCGCGAAGCCCAGACCGATCGAACCGGACTGGCCGGTGCCGAAGCCGCCGTTGCTCGTGGACTGGATCGCGGAGTTGATCCCGATGACGTTGCCCTGGGCGTCCAGCAGCGGGCCGCCGGAGTTGCCCGGGTTGATCGACGCGTCGGTCTGCAGCGCGCTCATGTAGGACGCCTTGCTGCTGCCGCTGCCGTCGCTGGAGGCCACAGGCCGGTTCTTGGCGCTGATGATGCCCGTGGTCACCGTGTCCGACAGGCCGAAGGGGGCGCCGATGGCGATCGTGGAGTCGCCGACCGCCACCTTGTCGGAGTCGCCGAGGGGGAGCGGGTTCAGGTCCGAGGGGGCGTTCTCGAGTTTGATGACCGCCACGTCGTAGCCCTGGGCGTGGCCGACCACCTCGGCGGCGTACTTCTTGCCGTCGGGGAAGGTCGCGCTGAGCTTCCCCCCGTCGACCGCCTCCGCCACCACGTGGTTGTTGGTGACGATGTGGCCCTGCTTGTCGAAGACGAAGCCGGTGCCGGTGCCGCCCTCGCCGTTGCTGCCCTCGGCCTGGATGGTGACCGTGCTGGGCAGCGCCTTGGCGGCCACGCCGGCGACCGTGCCCGCGTCGCGCTTGAGGGAGCCGCCGGTGTCGGACGCGGAGACCGTCGTCGAACCGGTCTCGTCGTTGTTCTTGGCCAGGGTGTAGCCGAGGCCGCCGCCCAGACCGCCCGCGACCAGCGCGGCGATCAGGAGCCCGGCGACCAGGCCGCCGCGACCGCGGCCCGGCTTCGGCCCGGGCGGCTGGTACGAGGCACCCCAGCCGCCCTGGCCGCCACCGGCACCGCCACCGCCGTACGCCGGAGTGCCCGGCGGCGGGGGCGGGGGCCAGGAGGCGTCGGGCGCCGTGTGCCCGTGAGGCGCGCCCGTGCCCGTGCCTTCGGGCGCGGGCTGCTGCGGTGCGTGGGCGGCGGGCGCGGCGAACGCTCCGTAACCGTCGTACGGCGCGGCCGCGGGCGCCTGCGTCGGTGGCTGCTCCGGGTGCGGCGCGGCCGGCTGGGGGGAGGCAGCGGGAGTGTCCACCGGCGCGGGGGGCGCGGACGGGGCCGGGGGTACCGCGGTGCCCTCGTTCTCGGTGCTCACAGCTTCTCTCCTCGTTCCACGGCTTCCACGGCTGTTTCTCGGTCACGGCGGTCGCGCTCGGCCCCACTCACGCGTCGCTCCCTGGGCCGGCGCGATACAGACGCGCGGTGTTTTTGTATGCCATCAGCTTTTCCCACGGGCCGTCAGAGCACCATAAGCGGTTGCTGTGGGTTCACGGTCGACCTTTACATCGGTCATCCAAGACTAAACGGACGGACGGTCGATGACTCCGGTGGCACGTCTACCCGCACGCGGTGGCACCATGACGCGGTGACCCACGCACGACAGCACCGGACTCAGGTCGTCGCCCACCGGGGAGCCTCCGAGGAGGCGCCCGAGCACACCCTGGCCGCGTACCGGAAAGCGATCGAGGACGGCGCGGACGCTCTCGAGTGCGACGTCCGCCTGACCGCCGACGGCCACCTGGTCTGCGTCCACGACTGGCGGGTCAACCGTACGTCCAACGGCCGGGGCGCGGTCTCGGCGCTGGAGCTCGCCGACCTGGCCGCGCTGGACTTCGGCGCCCGCAGGACGCGGGAGTTCTGGCGCACGCGTGACGAGCAGCCCGACTGGGAGCACCGGCCCGAGGACCGGGAGGAGACCTCCGTACTGACCCTGGAGCGCCTGCTCCAGCTGGTGTCCGACGCGGGACGGCGGGTGGAGCTGGCCATCGAGACCAAGCACCCCACGCGCTGGGCCGGGCAGGTGGAGGAGCGGCTGCTGCTGCTCCTGAAGCGGTTCGGGCTCGACGCCCCGGCCTCGGCGGCGGAGTCCCCGGTACGCGTGATGAGTTTCTCGGCGCGCTCGCTGCACCGGGTCCGGGCGGCGTCGCCGACCCTGCCGACGGTCTACCTGATGCAGTTCGTCTCACCCCGGCTGCGCGACGGACGGCTGCCCGCCGGTGTCCGGATCGCGGGTCCCTCGATCCGTATCGTGCGCAACCATCCCACCTACATCGAGCGCCTGAAGCAGGCCGGCCACCAGGTGCACGTATGGACGGTGAACGACCCCGCGGACGTGGATCTCTGCGTCGACCTGGGCGTGGACGCCATCATCACCAACCGGCCACGGGCCGTACGCGACCAGCTCGGCCACTGATTCGGCCGCAGCCCTTGACCCGGCGGGCCGACTGCCGCATTCTCCGGTCTCGGCCACACCGATGAAATCCAGCCATGCGATTACGGGGAGTACTCCGGCGCGTTCGGTACGTGTTCGACCGTGTCGAATGCGTCACTGCACGGAGAGCGGCCGGTTTCCGGTCCAGGCCGGAAGGGCATCCACACCGTGGCGTGGGGCGAAGGAGGTCTCGGGGGTGGCGTTGGTGGTGGCACAGGAAGTGCCCACGTCGTCGAGCATGGCCGTTCCCCATGGCCCTGCGGGCGTGGGGGAAGCGAGGCACCGCATGCGGGCGCAGTTGCGCAGCGGCGGTGTGGCGGAATCGGTCATCGACGATGCCGTACTGGTTCTTTCGGAGCTCTTGAGCAACGCGTGCAAGCACGGCAGGCCACTGGGCGGCGCCCTGGCCGGGGACGGCGACGTCCGTGCCGCGTGGCAGGTGGACGCGGGCGGCCGGCTCGTCGTGGAGGTCACGGACGGCGGCGGTCCGACCCGCCCGGCACCGGCGACCCCTTCGATCACGGCACGCGGCGGCCGCGGGCTGAACATCATCACCGCGCTCGCCGACGACTGGGGCGTGCGGGACGACGCCCGCGGAGAGGTCACCGTCTGGGTCGTCGTCCACGACGACGTGCACGACCCGGACGCCGCGCACCGCCGCGACGACTTCGCCACCCGGATCACGGCGCCCGCGGTCTCCGAGATGCCCGGCCTGGACTTCGCCGACGCCTTCGACGACCTCGGCTGACCCTCCCGTCCCGGCGCGAGCCGGCGAGTCGGCTCGCGCGGGGAGTCCGCGGGGAACACCCGGAGCGGGAGAAGGTACAGCGCGGGGGAGCGGACAGGGGCCCTCGGTACGGGTGACCCGGAGGGGCCCCGAAGGCGGACCGCCGCGCACGGGCACGCGGAGGCGGGTCGCCGCAGCCGAGCACCGGCACGCGGGCGCGCGGGCACGCGACGCGGGTCGCCCGACTCGGACACCCGGGGACGGTCGCCTGGAAGCGGGCGCCCGCAGGCGGGCCGCTGTGCACGGCCGCCGGCACGCGGGCCCCCCGTCCACGGCTCCCGGAGCCGCCCCCGGTCACGGGCCCCGGAGCCGTCCCGGACGGGGGTCGCCCGCAGGCGGCCCGTTGTCCACAGGGTCCCGTCGGTCACGGCGTGAACGGCTAGGCTCGCGCCCGTACGGATTGAGCCGCAACCGGGAGACACCCACGATGGCCAAGAAGCGACCCCAGACGAAGGCCAAGCGGCCGCAGCTCACCGACGGAGAGATCCCGGTCGTCGGCGCCCGCGAGCCCTGCCCCTGCGGCAGCGGCCGCCGCTACAAGGCCTGCCACGGCCGGGCCGCCGCGCACGCCACGACCGAGTTGGTGCAGCGCCCGTTCGAAGGGCTGCCCGGCGAGTGCGACTGGGTGGCCCTGCGTGAGCTGGTTCCGGCGGCCACGGTCGAGCTGACCCTGAAGGACGGCCTGCCCGAGGGCGTCCCCTCCGTCACCCTGGCCACGGTGCTGCCGATGGCCTGGCCGGCCCTGCGCCGCGACGACGGCACCGTCCTGCTCGGCCTGCAGAACGACACGGCGTCGGGTGACATCAGCCGCGACCTCGCCGACACCCTCCAGCGGGCGCTGACCGCCGAGCCGGGCAACCCGGTACAGGGCCGCCGGGCGCCCGCCGACGGCCCGCGGCTGCAGGACCTGCTCGCCCCCGAGGGGTCGTTCGAGCCGACGGTGCACTCGGGCTTCGAGTTCTGGGTCCCGGACGCGGAGAACGCCACACCGGAGGTGACCGCCTCCCTGGAGCGGGCCAACGCCGCGGCCATCCCGACCGTCCGGCTGCAGAGCGTGGACGCCGCCTACTGGTGCGAGACGCCGGAGAAGAACCACCTGCGCTGGGTCATGCCCCACGAGGAGGAGCGGCTTCTGGACGCTCTTGCCCGGCTGCACGCGGCCGGCCGGTCCTCCCTCGGCGAAGGCACCCGCCTCGTCGGCTCCTTCCGTGCGCACGGGCTCACGGTCCCGGTGTGGGACCTGCCCAGCGGTGTCACCGCGCAGGACGTCGAGAAGCCGGCGGCGGAGTTCGCCGAGCGCCTTGCCGAGGCCCTGGGCACGGACGCCCCGCTCACGCCCGACGAGCGCCGGGCACGGGGCGGCCTGACCAACCGGCAGGTCACCCTCAGCTGACACAGCGTCACGGGCGCCGCTCCGGCTGACCGACCGGTCAGCCGGGACTCCGGTCGAGGAACGCGTGACTCCGGTCACAACTCCCGGTGGAGTCAAGCCAGTACGTGACCGGAAAACAGGAGATCGAATTTGCTAACCGCCGATCTCTTGTTACCGTTCGAGTAGCCCGGTTGCTGGTGCATCCCCCGTCGCCAGCAACCGGGTCTTTTCATGCGCCCGGTCGCGCACGCACCGCAGTCGCCTCTCAACTCCCCGTTCGCACAAGGGAGTCGGCCGCCCGGCCTCCTCGGTCCCCGGCGCCGCAACCCTCCGGCCACCCGCGCCGCCACCGCCCCTCCGGTCGCCCGTGTCGCCGCCGCCGCTCAGTCGCCCCCGTCGCCGCCGTCACGCCCGCCGCCCCAGGCGCCCTCGGCCCGGTGTCCGCCGTCGGCCCGGTGACTCCCGTTGCTCCCGGTACGCAGCAGCAGCGGCCCGTACCCGGCCCGGCCCGCGAACTCGGCGACGGCCGTGTACTGGGCCGGCCCGCCCCGAAGCGGCTCCCGGGGTGTCTCACAGGTGCCCGGCTCGTCCTCGGCACCCACCGCGCAGCGCATCCGCACACTGCGCCCCTCGGGCCCCATGAGGCTCAGCACGGACTCCAGCGGGCCGCCGGTCGCGTTGCGGTAGTAGGTCCGCGCCCAGGTCTCCGCCCCCTGCGTGAGGACACAGGTCTGCGCCTCGACACCCTCGGGGGAGGTGAGCGCGGGACCGCAGCGCAGCGCGGTGGCCGGACCGGGCGGCAGCGCGGAGCGGACGGGGCCGGCCTGCGAGGGGACGCGGTCCGCTCCCCCGGGCACCTTGCCGTCACCGCCCCGCGGGAGGAGACGGACGGTCGGCGGGTCGCCCGGGCCCTCCGCCGTGCCTCCCGGGGGCCCCGCGGACGCCACGGCGAACGGCAGCACGACCGCGCCCGCCACGAAGGCGACGAGCCCGTACACACGGACCCGCCCGCGGTCCGGCCTGCCGCGGTCCGGCCCGCGACGGCGCGGCCCGGCGGCGCGGTGCTTCCCAGCATGAAGCGGCATGGGCGGACGATAACGACCGCGGACGGGCGCGGACTTCCCCGCGCGCCGGACACCCCTACAACTCGGGCGCGCTCACACCCGTACGAGTGAGGGCGTCGACCACCGCGTCCACCACGGCCTCGACGTCGGGCACCCAGGGCGAGGCGGAGCCGGGCAGCGGAGCCCGCTCCCAGCGGACGGCACCCCGGCCCGACTCGGACGGCGGCAGCGCGAGATAGCCGCCCTCGCCGTGGAACCGCAGGGAACCGGGGACGAAGTCCTTGGCGTAGAGCAGTTCGCCCAGCTGCTCCATGGAGTACGGCTTGACCAGCAGCGACCAGCGGGTGGGCGAGGCGACGACCGGGCCGAGCCTGAGGCCGGCGCGGTCGAGCGCGGCCAGCGCGTGGGCGGCCGGCAGCGCGGGCAGGGAGACCGCGCACGGAGCGGCGCCCCCGGTGGCCAGGACGATCGGCGCGGTGGGCCGGTTGCTCCACCACCAGCGCACCATGCGCGCGTCGGTGGTGGCCGCGAGGAGGCCCGGGTCGAAGGGATGCGCGCCGGGCACCGTGCACTCCGGGTCAGGGCAGCCGCAGCGCGACCGCGCCTGCGGGTCCGCCGCCACGCCCGGGAGTACGGGCCACTGCCATTGCGTCGCGTAGGTCAGGGCCGCGCCGATCAGCTCAGGCCGTCCGTCGTCGTGCCGGGACAGGAGCCTGCGTCGCCTTCCGAGGATCTCGCGCATGAGCGCTCGTTCCTTTCCGTTGCACGCCTGGCAACACCGTGGTCACATCACCATGTGTCGATCTCTTCGCTGTGCGTAGCTGGTGGCGCATCACACCCCCGCCGACGGCAAGGGGAACCCCTCTGGGCCGAGCACTGACTGCGTCTGCGGCGGTTCCGTCCACACTGCGTCCATCAAAAGCATGGGCGTGGCGCGGGGGTGGCGAAGTCTGGCGTTTTGCCGTCCCGAGTATTTCTCTCCGCCTCCACCACGGGAGGATGGGGCACGGTCGTCGGTGGATAGGACGCCCGGGTCCACCGCCAGGTTCCGGGTGGTCCCCGACCACCCCTGGCCTTCTCCGAGTACGTACCCATCACGACCGCTGTGACGCTCCGTAAAGCACCCCCAGTCGACCGCAACAAGCCGTCCTCCGGGGCAGTTTCAAGCCAATTTCGCATTTACGCAAGAGGCCGGGAAGAAAGCCGTCCACACCTCACGGACACCAGGAATCCCAGCAGGACAATGCTGGACATCTCCTTACGAGTGCGTGTACATGTGGAGACACTGCTGGCGGCGCAGAATGACATGGGGGTTTGCGATGCTTTTGAGCAGTAAGCGCCGGTCGGGAGGCCGGACGCCATGAACGCCCCGCACCCCGCGAAAGTGGCCGGAATCGATTCAACGGTTCCGTCCCCCGCACACACTGTCGCGTCCGCCTCCCCGGCCACCGCTCCGGACCCCACAGACACCGCGGACGCCCCGGCGGCCACGGACACCCACGCCGCGCCCTGCGCCCCCGGCACCCTGCTGCAGGACCGGCTGGCCGGCTGGGTCTCGGACCTCACGACGCTGCACGAGCTGACCGAGCGACTGGTCCGTACGGGCTCCCTCACGGAAGGCCTCCAGGAGATGCTGCGCGCCGGTGCCGCCCTGGTGGGCGCCCGGCGAGGTCTCGTCGTCCTGGAACCGGCGGACGGTCTCGGCCCGGACACCACCATCGGCCTCGGGCTGGCCCGCGCCGACCTCGGGCACATCGAGACCGTGCCCCGCGGCTCCGTGTCGTACGGGCGGATCCTCGACGGACTGCCGGTCGGCGAGGGCGGGATCGCCGAGCCCGACCTGTTCGCCGAGAAGGGCCTCGACCCGCGCCACCGCGAGGTCGCCGCCCGTCTCGGCTACGCCGCCAGCTACACGCTGCCGCTGGCCGCCGAAGGCGCCGGGCGTCTGGGAGCCGCCGTATGGCTCTACGACGAACCCGCCGAACCGGGTGAGCGGCCACGCCACCTCGCCGGCCTCTACGTCCGGTACGCGACCCAGCACCTGGCCCGCCTCCTGGAGGTCGAGCGCACGCGCGCGTCCATGGCGACGATGGCCGAGGAGCTGCTCCCCTCCCGCCTGCCGCGGGTGCCCGGCGTCCAGCTCGCCGCCCGGCACCACACCGGTCCGCGGGGCGGCGGCGACTGGTACGACGCGCTGCCCCTGCCCGACGCCGCGCTCGGTCTCGCCGTCGGGTCCGTCACCGGGTCCGGCCCCAGCGCGGTCGCCGCGATGGGACGGCTGCGCGCCTCCCTGCGGGCGTACGCCGTGATGGAGGGCGAGGACCCGGTCGCCGTCCTGTCCGACCTGGAGCTGCTGCTGCGGCTCACCGAACCCGCCCGCTCCGCCACCGCCCTGTTCGGGTACTGCGAGCCCGCGCTGCGCCGGATCACCCTGGCCGGCGCCGGGCACAGCCCGCCCCTGCTGATCGGGGAGCGGCGCACGGAGTTCGTCGAGACGTCCGTCTCCGCGCCGCTCGGCATGCTCGCCTGCTGGGAGGCGCCGAGCGTGGAACTCCAGGTCGCACCGGGAGAGACGGTTCTGCTGTACACCGACGGGCTGCTGCACCGCACCGGTGACCCGGCCGACCGCGCCTTCGCCCGGCTGCACGCGGCGGCGGCCGGCGTCCCCCGCGCGGAGCGCCGAGACCCGGCCGCGGTCGCCGCACACGTGCTGCGCACGATGCTGCCGGACGGGAAGGGCGAGGAGGACTCCGAGGAGGACGTGGTCCTGCTGGCGGTCAGGTTCGAGTGATCCGGCCGACGGCCCGGTTCGGACAACGGACACCGGCGCCGGTCTCGTCGCCCACAGCGGACGGCCGTGCCTCCGTGTAACGGGCCCTTCGGCCCTGGGCCCCCTTCCGTACGACCGTACGATGGGGGGTGGTCCAGTGCCGTATCAAGGAGGATGACCGTGGCGGAGGAGCTCAACCCGGAGATCTCGGAGAACCCGCAGACCCCGGAAGCCGCGCTCGAGGACGCCGCTGACGCGGCCGGTGACGAGCCGGTCAAGCAGCGCAAGAACGGCCTGTACCCGGGCGTGTCCGACGAGCTGGCCGAGAACATGAAGTCCGGCTGGGCCGACACGGAGCTGCGCGACCTGGAGCCGATCCCCCAGGCCGCCGAGACCGCCGCCCGCCGCGCCGCCCTGTCCGCCCGCTTCCCCGGTGAGCGCCTGGTGATCCCCGCCGGCAACCTGAAGACCCGCTCGAACGACACGGAGTACTCCTTCCGCGCCTCGGTCGAGTACGCCTACCTCACCGGCAACCAGACCGAGGACGGCGTCCTGGTCCTGGAGCCCGAGGGCGACGGCCACACCGCGACGGTCTACCTCCTGCCGCGCTCCGACCGTGAGAACGGCGAGTTCTGGCTGGACGGCCAGGGCGAGCTGTGGGTCGGCCGCCGCCACTCCCTCACCGAGGCCGAGAAGCGCTACGGCATCCCCGCCTCCGACGTCCGCGAGCTGACCGGATCGCTCCGCGAGGCCACCGGGCCGGTGCGGGTCGTGCGCGGGTACGACGCCGGTGTCGAGGCGGCGCTGACCGACAAGGTCACCGCCGAGCGCGACGAGGAACTGCGCGTCTTCCTCTCCGAGGCCCGCCTGGTCAAGGACGAGTTCGAGATCGGCGAGCTGCAGAAGGCCGTCGACTCCACCGTGCGCGGCTTCGAGGACGTCGTGAAGGTCCTCGACAAGGCCGAGGCGACCAGCGAGCGCTACATCGAGGGCACCTTCTTCCTCCGCGCGCGCGTGGAGGGCAACGACGTCGGCTACGGCTCGATCTGCGCCGCCGGCCCGCACGCCTGCACCCTGCACTGGGTACGCAACGACGGCCCGGTCCGCTCCGGCGACCTGCTGCTGCTCGACGCGGGCGTGGAGACGCACACGTACTACACCGCCGACATCACCCGCACGCTGCCGATCAACGGCCGCTACAGCGAGCTCCAGAAGAAGATCTACGACGCCGTGTACGACGCCCAGGAGGCCGGCATCGCGGCCGTGAAGCCGGGCGCCAAGTACCGCGACTTCCACGACGCGTCCCAGCGCGTGCTGGCCGAGCGGCTCGTCGAGTGGGGCCTGGTCGAGGGCCCCGTCGAGCGGGTGCTGGAGCTGGGCCTGCAGCGCCGCTGGACGCTGCACGGCACCGGGCACATGCTCGGCATGGACGTCCACGACTGCGCCGCCGCCCGCGTGGAGTCCTACGTCGACGGCACGCTGGAGCCCGGCATGGTGCTCACCGTCGAGCCGGGCCTGTACTTCCAGGCCGACGACCTGACCGTGCCCGAGGAGTACCGGGGCATCGGCGTGCGCATCGAGGACGACATCCTCGTCACCGCTGACGGCAACCGGAACCTGTCCGCCGGGCTGCCCCGCCGGTCGGACGAGGTCGAGGAGTGGATGGCGGCCCTGAAGGGCTGACCCGCGCTCCGACGGCCGGGCACCGCACCAGGTGCCCGGCCGTCGTCATGTCCCAGGGCGTGGAGGGCGCGGCCCTCGACGAGCTCAGCGGGGCGAGGCCGTGGTCACACCGCCACCAGCGGAGCGTCCGCGCGCCACTTGAGCACCTTGTCGAAGCTCACCACGGCGCCCGCCCGGCCGGGCGTGCTGCCGATGTGGACGTGGTCGGCGAGTTCCCGGATGAGACACAGGCCGCGGCCGTGCTCCGCGTCGGCGGACACCGGGCGCGCCGCTCCCTGCGCCCGGCCCGGGGCGGCCGCGGGAAATCCCGGGCCCGTGTCGGCGACCTCGATGCGGCAGCGTTCGCCGTCGAGGTAGGCCGTGACGCGGTACGCCTCCGAGGGGCCGCCGCCGGGTCCGG
This sequence comes from Streptomyces ambofaciens ATCC 23877, assembly GCF_001267885.1. NCBI lineage: Bacteria > Bacillati > Actinomycetota > Actinomycetes > Kitasatosporales > Streptomycetaceae > Streptomyces > Streptomyces ambofaciens. Next base: position 3,934,281 of record NZ_CP012382.1, read on the forward strand.
CGTCCCCGCCGTGCTCCACGGCGTTGGCGCAGGCCTCGCTCAGCGCTACAGAGAGGTCGAAGGAGATGTCGGGGTCGACGCCCGCGGTCTCCATGGTGCCGATCAGCAGGCGGCGGGCCAGGGGCACGCTCGCAGCCTCGCGCCGCAAATGGAGTGACCACCAGATGCTCATGCTCCAGCCTCCCGGCCGCGGCTCGACATACCGTTACGTATTGCCCCCCGTGCCTCTGCGTAAGCGCGCAGACCGCATGAGACCGCTCATATGGCGGATGTGGCCCTGCCGCCGATCGGTGTATGTGGGACGGCTCGCACCAGAGAGTGATCTTCCGGTCGTACGGCATCTTGTGGACCTGCCGTACGGCGCGAGGGGTGCCAGTGCGATGATGAGCCCGCCATGACTGCCCCCCACCCGCCAACGGCGCGCTCCGGGAACGAGACCCGGGTCCTGCGGGCCGCGGTGTTCGCCGCGGTCTGCGTCGTGCTGGCCGCGGCGGGGCACACGCTCGCCTCCTGTGCCACGGTTCCGCCGTGGTCCCTGGGCGCGGGATTCCTCGGGGCGGTCGTGGTCGCCGCACCCCTCGCCGGGCGCCGGCGCTCACTGCCCTGCATCGCGGCGTTGCTGACCGTCGGCCAGACGGCCCTGCACATCCTGTTCGGACTGGGCCAGCACGGCGGCACGGCGAACACGGCGTCCGGCACGGCCGCCGCCTCCGCCGGCGCACCGGGCGCACTGGCCACCGGCGGACCGGGCGCCGTGGCCGACGCCTCGCTCGTCGAGCAGGCCGCGCGGCTGGTCTGCGGAACGACCGCGGCGGCGATCAGCCCGGCCCAGGCCCAGCGGATCCTCAGCGACGCGCGGATCGCCCCGGGCACCGGCGCCCACGCCGAGGCCGCGCACCACCCCGCCGACCTCCTGTCGACCGCGGGTTCGACGAGCTCGCTGGTGCCCTCGCTGCCCATGCTGCTGGGCCACGTCCTCGCGGCCCTGGCCGCCGGCTGGCTGCTGCGGCGCGGGGACCTGGCCCTGGCCCGGCTCGTGGAACTCTCCACGCACTCGGCCCACTCGGTGGCCGAGGCGGCGCTCGTCCGCGGCCTGCGCGCGGCCCTCTCCCTGGTGCGCGCCCTGCACGCCGGGCTCGCCGGCAGCCCCGGCACGGGGCCCCGGCTGCCGCTCACCGCGCTGCCGGTGCCGCCCCGGCCGCGCACCACCGCACTCCATCACACGGTGACCAGGCGCGGCCCGCCGCGCGAGGCGTTCTCCCTCGCCGCCTGACACGACGCGACCACCGCTCCGCTCCGGCCCGTCGGCCTTCGCCCACCGGCACCGCCCCTGGCTCTGCCCGTCGGCGACCGGCCTCGGCCGGCCCGTCGGCCCTGTCCTTCGGCCTGCCCATCGGTCCACGACCGCCGGTTCCCACCGCCGGTTCCCGACCGACGGCCGCGCCCTCGGACCTGACCGCCGGTACGGCACCCGCCCGGAGCACGGAGGGCCCGCCGTCGTGCGGCACGCGCGCGTGCGCGCACCCCTCCCGTCATCCGTCACCGGCGCAGCGCCGGTGACCCACTCGAAGCGGAGTGTTCCGTCCATGAAGGCTTCTCGCATCGCCGCCGCCGGCGCCGTCTCCGGCATCGCCGTCCTCGCCCTGTCCGCCCCGGCCTTCGCGCACGTCAGCGTGCAGCCGGAGGGCACGGCCGCCAAGGGCGGCTACGCGACCGTGAACTTCAAGGTCCCCAACGAGCGCGACAACGCCTCCACCACCAAGCTGGAGATCAACTTCCCCGCCGACCACCCGCTGGCGTCCGTGATGCCGCAGCCGGTGCCCGGCTGGAAGGCGGAGGTCACCAAGTCCAAGCTGGACAAGCCGCTGGATGCGCACGGCAAGCAGCTCACCGAGGTCGTCAGCAAGGTCACCTGGACCGCCGAGGGCAAGGGCGTCGAGCCCGGCTACTTCCAGAAGTTCCCGGTCTCCGTCGGCGCGCTGCCCGAGGACGCCGACGAGCTGGTGTTCAAGGCGATCCAGACGTACTCCAACAAGGAGGTCGTGCGCTGGATCGAGGTTCCGCAGGAGGGTCAGGAGGAGCCCGAGACCCCGGCGCCCGTGCTCAAGCTGTCCGCCGCCGAGGACGACGCCCACGGCGCGTCGGGCGCCAAGGCCTCCGACGACACCGAGGCCGCCGCCCAGAACACCGCCGCCGACACCGCGTCCGACTCCGGCTCCGGCTCCGGTGACAGCAGCGACACCACCGCACGTGTCCTCGGCGTCGTCGGCATCGTCGTCGGCGCCGCGGGCGTCGCCTACGGCGTGCTGGCCGGACGTCGGCGCAACACCGGTGCCTCGGCGTAACGACGCCCGCGCCGGTGCGCCGGCCTGAAACGCCGGCGCATCCTCTCGTCCGGTGCGCGCCGGGTCCCTCCGCCGGTCAGGCGGAGCCCCGGCGCGCACCGGAGCACCTCACATCTGGGACATTCCTCTATGCGCAAGAAGACGTTCGCCGCGGCCGCCCTGCTCGCCGCCGCCACCCTCACCCTGTCCGCCTGCGGCAGCGGCTCCGACAGCGACAAGCCCGTCACCACGGTCTCCGAGGAGGCCGGCACGCAGGCGGCCACCGTCCTCGACAAGCCCTTCGAGAAGCCGGACCTGGTCCTCACCGACACCCAGGGCAAGAAGTACGACCTCCGCGAGCGGACCGCCGGCGCGCCCACCCTCGTCTACTTCGGCTACACGCACTGCCCCGACGTCTGCCCCCTGACGATGAACAACATCGCCGTGGCCAAGAAGCAGCTCTCCCAGGCCGACCAGGACAAGCTCCGCATCGTGTTCGTCACCACCGACCCGGAACGCGACACCCCGGCCGCACTCGGCGAGTGGCTCAAGGGCATCGACCCGCAGATCGTCGGCCTCACCGGCGACTTCGCCACCATCCAGGCCGGCGCCCGCACCCTCGGCATCTCCATCGACCCGCCGACCAAGGACAAGGACGGCAAGGTCGTCTCGACGCACGGCACCCAGGTCGTCGCGTTCTCCCCGAAGTCCGACGCGGGTTACGTCCTCTACGGCGAGGACGCCGGCGTCGAGGACTACACCGAGGACCTCCCCGAGCTCGTCAAGGGGGAGAACCCGTGAGGGGCCGCCCCGCTCTCGCCGCCGTGACGATGATCGGCGCCCTGGTCCTCGCGGGCTGCGGCGACTCGGACTCCGGTTCGGACTCCTCGGCGTCCGGGGCCGAACTCTCCGTCGGCGCCGCCTACATACCGCAGCCGGTCTCCGCCTCGATGGCGGCGGGCTTCCTCACCGTCACCAACGAGGGCGACTCCGGTGACGAACTGACCTCCGTCACCAGCGACGTCGGTGACGTCACCGTGCACGAGACCGTCGACGGGACGATGCGGGAGGTCGACCGCCTCCCGGTTCCGGCCCACGGCCGGCTGGTGCTCGAGAGCGGCGGCAACCATCTGATGTTCGAGAACCTGAAGCGGCGGCCCCAGGAGGGACAGACGGTCTCCGTCGAACTGCGCTTCGCCCACTCGGACCCCGTCACGGTCGAGCTGCCCGTGAAGGCGGCCACGTACCGGCCCGACGCCGATCACTCCGGACACTGAGGGAGGGACCACCTTGACGCAGACCATCGCCCCACGCGTCCGGACCCTGGTGCTGCTGCTCCTGGCCGCGGCCTGCGCGCTGCTCGCCGGCGCCGGTCCGGCCTCCGCACACGCCGCGCTGACCGGCAGCGACCCCCGGCAGGGGGCGGTGGTCGACAAGGCGCCGGACCACGTGTCGCTCACGTTCTCCGAGTCGGTCTCCATGGACGACGACTCGCTGCGCGTCTTCGACCCCCAGGGCAGGCGCGTCGACGACGGCAGCCCGTCCGGCACGGGCGGCACGGCCTACACGGTGAAACTGCACGCCGGGCTGCCCGACGGCACGTACACCGTGACCTACCAGGTCGTCTCCGCCGACAGCCATCCCGTCGCCGGCGCCTACACCTTCTCCATCGGCGCCCCGTCCGAGACCTCCGTCTCCGTCTCCACCACGGACGCCGGCGGCGGCGTCGTCGGCTGGCTGTACGGCATCGGGCGGTACGTGTCCTACGCCGGGTTCACCGTGCTGGTGGGCGGCGCCGCCTTCGTCCTCGGCTGCTGGTCGCGGGGCTCGGGGGTACGGGCGGTGCAGCGGCTGGTCGTCTCCGGATGGCTCGCGTTGACCTCCGCCACCCTGCTGCTGCTCCTGCTGCGGGGCTCGTACACCGGCTCCGGGAAGATCGGCGACGTCTTCGACCTGAGCCTGCTCGGCGAGGTGCTGCAGACCAAGACCGGCGCCTCACTGGTCTCCCGGCTGCTGCTGCTCGCGGCGGCCGCGCTGTTCGTCGCCGTGCTCTTCGGCGCCTACGACAAGCGTGAGGACGAGGAGAAGCGGGACCTCACCTTCGGGCTCGCAGTGGGCGGGACGGTCGTCGCGGCGGGCCTCGCGGCCACCTGGGCGATGTCCGAGCACGCCTCCGTGGGCCTTCAGGCCGGGCTCGCCATGCCCGTCGACGTCGTCCACCTGCTCGCCGTCGCCGCCTGGCTCGGCGGGCTCACCACGCTGCTCGTCGCCCTGTACCGGGCGCCCGCGGACTCCCCGGTCCCCGCCTCGGCCGTACGCCGGTTCTCGCGCGTCGCCTTCGGCAGCGTGGTCGCGCTGGTGGCGACGGGCACCTATCAGGCCTGGCGTCAGCTGGGCTCCTGGACGGCGTTCACCGACACGCGGTACGGGCAGCTGCTCCTCCTCAAGATCGGGCTCGTGGCGGTGCTGGTGGGCATCGCCTACCTCTCGCGTCGGTGGACGGCGCGGCTGGCGGAGACGGCGCCCGCGGTGGTCCGTCAGCGGGACGAGGAGCGGGTCAAGGCGTCCGCCGGCCGCCCGCCCGCCAAGGCACGGGCCACCGAGGCGGCGACCGGGGCTTCGAAGGCCACCGGGACGGCGACCGAGGCGTCGAAGGGCACCGGGACGACGACCGGGGCTTCGAAGGCCACCGAGGCGGCGACCGGGGCTTCGAAGGCCACCGAGGCGGCGACCGGGGCTTCGAAGGCCACCGGGACGACATCCGGGACGAAGAAGGGCTCCAAGAAGACGTCCGGGACGTCGGAGGGCCCCGGTGCCTCCCAGCGTGCCGCCCAGCTGGCCCGGCAGCGTGCGGCCGTGGACGCCGCCCGGCAGAAGCGGCAACGCGATGCCGACCCCCACCGCTTCGGACTGCGTCGCTCCGTGCTGGCCGAGGCGAGCGTCGCCGTCGTCCTGCTCGTCGTGACCACCATCCTCACCCAGACCGAGCCGGGCAGGACCGAGCAGGAGGCCGAGGCCGGTACCCCGTCCGCCACCTCCGCACCGGCCCCCTCCACCGGAGCGGTGACCCTGGACATGCCCTTCGACACCGGCAGCCAGAACGGCAAGGGCGTCGTGCGCGTCGAGCTCGACCCCGCGCGCGTGGGCGCCAACGACCTGCACCTCTACGTCGAGCGCCCGAACGGCAGCGCCTACGACGTCCCGGAGGTGAAGGTCGCCTTCACCCTCAAGGCCAAGGGCGTCGGGCCCCTGCCCGTCGCCCCCGACCACATCACCACCGGACACTGGTCGGCGAGCGGAGTGCAGGTTCCGATGGCCGGCGACTGGGAGGTCGCCGTCACCGTACGGACCTCCGACATCGACCAGGTGACCGTCTCCAAGAACGCGCAGATCGGCTGAACCGCACCATGGCTGACCAGTCCATCCCGGAGACCCGAGCCCCCGGCGCGCCCCGCGAGGCGCCCGGCGGGCCCGAGCCTCTCGGCCCTGAGAACACCGCCTCCGGCGACGGCATCTCCCGGCGGCGGCTCCTCGGCACCGCCGGTGCCACCGGGCTCGTGCTCGGCACGGCCGGCGCCGCCGCGGGATATGCCGCCGCGCCCTCCTCCGCGGCCACGCCGCTCACCTCACTGGGCAGTGAGGAGGTGATGTTTCACGGGAAACATCAGCCCGGCATCACCACACCGACGCAGGCCTGCGGCCACCTCGTCGCCTTCGACCTGAGGGCGGGGGCCGGCCGCAAGGAGGCCGCCGCGCTGTTGCGCCGCTGGTCCGACACCGCCCGGCGCCTGATGGCCGGCGAACCGGCCGGAACCCGCGACACGGACGTGGCCCGTGACGCGGGGCCCTCCTCGCTGAGCGTCACCTTCGGATTCGGTCACAGCTTCTTCGGCCGGACCGGCCTGGAGCAGCGGCGCCCGGTCGCGCTCGACCCGCTGCCCGACTTCTCCTCCGACCACCTCGACAAGAACCGCAGTAACGGCGACCTCTGGGTGCAGATCGGCGCCGACGACGCCCTGGTGGCCTTCCACGCCCTGCGCGCGATCCAGCGGGACGCCGGCTCGGCCGCCCGGGTCCGCTGGCAGATGAACGGCTTCAACCGCTCACCCGGCGCCACCGCCCACCCCATGACGACCCGCAACCTCATGGGCCAGGTCGACGGCACCCGCAACCCGAAACCGGCCGAGCCCGACTTCGACGAGCGGATCTTCGTCCCCGCGCAGCCCGGAAAGACCGAGCAGGCGTGGATGGCGAACGGCTCCTACGCCGTCGTGCGCCGCATCCGCATGCTCCTCGACGACTGGGAGCGGCTCTCGGTCAAGGCCCAGGAGGACGTCATCGGGCGCCGCAAGTCCGACGGGGCGCCCCTGTCCGGGGGCGCCGAGACGACCGAGATGGACCTGGAGAAGACGGACGCGAACGGGAGCCTGGTCGTTCCGATCAACGCCCATGCCCGCATCACGCGCCCCGACCAGAACGGCGGCGCGGCCATGGTCCGCCGCCCCTTCTCGTACCACGACGGATTCGACGCGGACGGCGTCCCGGACGCGGGCCTGCTCTTCGTCTGCTGGCAGGCGGACCCGCTGCGCGGTTTCGTGCCGGTGCAGCGCAAGCTGGACCGGGGGGACGCGCTGTCGCCGTTCATCCGGCACGAGGCGAGCGGTCTCTTCGCCGTCCCGGGCGGCGCGGCGGAGGGAGAGTACGTGGGACAGCGGCTTCTGGAGGGGTGAAACCGGCCCGGAATCACCCCGGGGAAGGGCATGTGCGAGACGCGTGAGCCCGCTCTCCCCGGGCCCATTAGGGTGAGGTCATGCCAGCCAGTTACGCGTATCTCGGTCCTGAAGGCACCTTCACCGAAGTCGCCCTGCGCACCCTCCCGGAGACGGCGACCCGGGAATTGGTCCCGTACGTGTCCGTCCAGTCCGCGCTCGACGCGGTGCGCACCGGCGAGGCCGAGGCCGCGTTCGTGCCGATCGAGAACTCCGTCGAGGGCGGCATCACCACCACCCTCGACGAGCTGGTCGCCGGCCAGCCGTTGATGATCTACCGCGAGGTGCTGCTGTCCATCACCTTCGCGCTGCTGGTCCGCCCCGGCACCAAGCTGTCGGACATCAAGACGGTCACCGCCCACCCGGCCGCCCAGCCCCAGGTCCGCAACTGGCTCAAGGCGCACCTCCCGGACGTCGCCTGGGAGTCGGCGGCCTCCAACGCGGACGGCGCGCGCCTGGTGCAGGAGGGCCGGTACGACGCGGCCTTCGCCGGCGAGTTCGCCGCGGAGCGCTACGGCCTGGAGGTCCTCGAAGCCGACATCCACGACGCGGAGAACGCCCAGACCCGTTTCGTGTTGGTGGGCCGGCCCGCCAGGCCCGCCGCACCGACCGGTGCGGACAAGACGTCCGTCGTCCTCTGGCAGCGCGACGACCACCCCGGTGGCCTGCGCGACCTGCTGGGCGAGTTCGCCACCCGGGGCATCAACCTGATGTTGCTGCAGTCCCGGCCCACCGGTGCCGGTATCGGCCACTACTGCTTCTGCATCGACGCCGAGGGACACATCTCCGACCGCCGGGTCGCCGATGCCCTGATGGGTCTGAAGCGGACGTGCCTCCAGGTGCGCTACCTCGGGTCGTACCCGCGGGCGGAGGTCGAGTCGGCGGATGTGGACGCGCTGCGGCCGGGCACCTCGGACGAGGACTTCGTGGCGGCGGCGGACTGGGTGGCGCGCTGCCAGGACGGCCGGTTCTGACGACCGCCACCGGCGGTGATACCTGCTGATTTTCGTTGTCCACAGAAGTTATCCACAGGTCCGCTTCTCGACCTGGGGACAAGTCGACATCACAAGAGGATTCAGTCGACAAATCCGTCTACAGCCCCTTTCTCCCTCCACAGACGCCCAGGTCACCCTTCGTCCACCTGTTTCTCGCCCTCCATCCTCCGGAGTGACACCGAGTGCCCCGTTTCCACCCGAAAGGGAGGACAGGGAGGGTTTGGAGTGCCCGCCTCCGCGATGAGCAACGGCCACTTTCGCGAGTCCACAGATCTTTCGCACAGCCTGTGGATAACTTTTCCCGATCGCGAGCCCCTGTGGACAGCAGCGACCTCAAGTCCCGTTCCGCGCAAGGAAATCGGGTCAACCGGGCCCTCGTCGACTGCCTCGTTCAAGGGATCGGGGCCACTTTCCTTGACAAGGGGAAGCACAAGGAGCACAACGCACAATCGCCTCATAACGGAACGCGAGAGACGCGATCGGCGATAGTGAGTCGAGAGCCGTCACCGCACACCGGTAGCCTTGACCGCGTGATTGACCTTCGCCTGCTCCGTGAGGACCCCGACCGTGTGCGCGCGTCGCAGCGCGCCCGTGGAGAGGACGTCGCGCTCGTCGACTCCCTCCTGTCTGCCGACGAGCGGCGCAGGTCGTCCGGCGTCCGCTTCGACGAGCTGCGCGCCGAGCAGAAGGGCCTCGGCAAGCTCATCGGCAAGGCCACCGGAGACGAGAAGGCCGAGCTGCTGAAGCGGGCGAGCCAGCTCGCCGCCGACGTCAAGGCGGCCGACGCCGAACGCGACGCGGCCGACGCCGAGACCCAGGAGCTGCTCCAGCGGCTGGGCAACCTCGTCCACCCCGACGTTCCCGTCGGCGGCGAGGAGGACTTCGTCACCCTGGAGACGCACGGCACCCACCGCGACTTCGCGGCCGAGGGCTTCGAGCCCCGGGACCACCTCGAGCTGGGCCAGCTGCTCGGCGCCATCGACGTGGAGCGCGGCGCCAAGGTCTCCGGTTCGCGCTTCTACTTCCTGACCGGCGTCGGCGCGCTGCTGGAGCTCGCCCTGGTCAACGCGGCGATCGCCCAGGCCACGGCGGCCGGCTTCACGCCGATGCTGACGCCGGCGCTGGTGCGCCCGCAGTCGATGGCCGGTACCGGCTTCCTGGGCCAGGCCGCCCAGGACGTCTACCACCTCGACAAGGACGACCTGTACCTGGTCGGCACGTCCGAGGTGCCGCTCGCCGCGTACCACATGGACGAGATCCTGGACGCCGACCGCCTGCCGCTGCGCTACGCCGGCTTCTCCCCCTGCTTCCGCCGCGAGGCGGGCTCGCACGGCAAGGACACCCGGGGCATCTTCCGCGTGCACCAGTTCGACAAGGTCGAGATGTTCTCCTACGTCCTCCCCGAGGACTCGCAGGCGGAGCACCAGCGCCTGCTGGAGTGGGAGAAGCAGTGGCTGACGTCGCTGGAGCTGCCGTTCCGGGTCATCGACGTCGCCTCGGCCGACCTGGGCTCCTCGGCCGCCCGCAAGTACGACTGCGAGGCCTGGATCCCGACCCAGGGCAAGTACCGCGAGCTGACCTCGACCTCGGACTGCACGGAGTTCCAGTCGCGCCGGCTGTCCATCCGCGTCCGTGAGGACAAGAAGGTGCGCCCGCTGGCCACGCTCAACGGCACGCTGTGCGCCGTACCGCGCACGATCGTGGCGATCCTGGAGAACCACCAGCAGGCCGACGGTTCGGTGCGCGTGCCCGAGGTGCTGCGCCCGTACCTGGGTGGCCGAGAGGTCCTGGAACCGGTGGCGAAGTGAGCGACACCGGCTCCGCCACGGGGTCCGGCACCGGTTCCCCCGCGGGCTTCCCGTACCGCCTGGTCGCGACCGACCTCGACGGCACCCTGCTGCGCAGCGACGACACGATCTCGCGGCGCACCCGGGACGCGCTCGCCGCGGCCACCGCGGCCGGCGCCGCCCACATCGTGGTCACCGGCCGCGCGGTCCCGTGGACCCGGCACATCCTCGACGACCTCGGTTACAACGGCCTGGCCGTCTGCGGACAGGGCGCCCAGGTCTACCACGCCGGAGAGCACCGCCTGCTGACCTCGGTCACGTTGGACCGCCAGCTGGCCGGGGTGGCACTGGCCAAGATCGAGGCGGAGACCGGTCCGCTGTACCTGGCGGCGAGCCGTGACGGGCTGGACGGCGACGTCCTGGTCGGCCCGGGCTACGCGGTCGGGGGTGACCTGCCGGCGGTGCCCTTCACCGACGCCTCGGACCTGTGGTCGGCGCCGCTGAACAAGATCTACATCCAGCATCCGACGCTGTCCGACGACGAACTGGCCGAGGCCGCCCGGCGCACCGCGGGCGGCTTCGTCACGGTCGTCATGGCCGGCGCGGGCATCGTCGAGCTGCTCCCCCTCGGCCTGTCCAAGGCCACCGGCCTGTCGCTCGCGGCGCGCCGACTCGGGCTGAAGGCCGCGGACACGATCGCGTTCGGCGACATGCCCAACGACGTGCCGATGTTCGGCTGGGCCGCCCGGGGCGTGGCGATGGCCAACGCCCATGCGGAGCTGAAGGCGGTGGCGGACGAGGTGACGTCCTCGAACGACGAGGACGGCATCGCGGTGGTGCTGGAGCGCTTGGCTGCCTGACCCCGTTGCCCCACCCGTCTTGAGCGGCGGCCGTACGGTCGCGGCCCTCGTGTCACGGTCCGGGCGGCGCCGGCGTCCCCGTCGGTCGGCCCACGCGAGGCGTCTCGCGTGCTCGAAGCGGCCGCCCGATGCGCCGGCGCCGTCCGGCCTCGTGCAGGCACCACAGTGCCGGTACGGAAAGCCGGGCGCCACCGATTAAAACCGGACGTACACCGTCTTACCGCCTGCGGCGCCTGCGGCTCCTGCGACGCCGTGGGGTCCGGCACGATGTCCGCGTGGCGTGTCCCGCGTGGCGTGTCCCGCGGGCGTCCCCGGCCCAGTGCGCCCGGGCCGGGGCGAAGGCCCCGTCGGAACCGGGGTGGTCACTCCTCCCCGGCGAGCGTCAGCGTCCGCAGCTTCTGGCCGGCGTACCAGGTGGCGAGCACCGTGACCCCGGCCAGCAGTACCGTCGCGGTCAGCAGGCCGACGTCGGAGGTCACCAGGTTCCCGTCGGCGACCTTCTGGGCCACTGCCAGCGACCACTGCTGGACGCTCAGGGTGCGGGCACCGGGTACCAGGGAGCCGAACAGTGCCTCCCAGACGAGCGCGTAGACGAGCCCGAAGACCACCGCGTGCCGGGACACCGTGCCCAGGAGCAGGAAGAGCGCGGCGTAGGCGATGGAGGCGACCAGCGCGGCGATCGTGTAGGCGACGGCGATCTGCTGGCCGTTGCCGTTCAGGATCAGGCCGGCCAGCAGGGTCGGCACGGCGGAGAAGACCATCGTGACGGCTATGGCGACGATCAGCTTGGTGAAGACGATCGTCGGCCGCTTGATCGGCTTGGACAGCAGGTAGACCACCGAGCCGTCGTCGATCTCGGGGCCGATGGCGCCGGTGCCGGCGATGACACCGATGATCGGAACCATGGTGGCGAGGGCGAACCCGCCCAGCACGTCCGCCGCCGTCTGGTCGTCGGCTCCGGCGAGGGCGCGCACCGCCACGGCGATGACGAGCAGCAGCAGGGGCAGCGCGCCCAGGATGAGGGCCCGGCGGCGGCCGAGCAGGGCTCGGTAGGTGAGCCTGGCGACTGTGGGGTCGTACATTCTTCGGCCTCCTACGCCGCGACGAGATACGAGAAGACGGACTCGAGGGACTCGTCGGACGGCGAGACCGTGAGCAACCGGATGCCGTGGTCGCGGGCGACCTTCGGCAGCAGGGCCGTGAACCGTCCGAAGTCGACGGCCTGGATGCGCAGGGCGCCCTCGGCGAGGTCGACCTCGATGCCGGACGTCGACGGGTCCGCGATCAAGGCCGCCGCGAGGGCCCGGTCGTCGCTGGAACGCACCAGGTAGCGGTGCGGCCGGTCGGTCATCAGGCGGCGGATCTTGCGGAAGTCGCCACTGGCCGCGTGCCGTCCGGCGACGATGACCTCGATGTGCCAGGCGAGTTGTTCGACCTCTTCGAGGATGTGCGAGGAGAACAGCACCGTGCGGCCCTCGTCGCCCATCCGTCGCAGCAGGTCCATGAGCTGCATGCGCTGGCGCGGGTCCATGCCGTTGAACGGCTCGTCGAGCAGGAGCAGCGACGGGTTGTGCACGAGGGCGCTCGCCATCTTCACGCGCTGCCGCATGCCCTTGGAGTACGTGGCGATCTTCCGGTCCTGCGCGTACTCCATCTGCACGGTGGCGAGGGCCTCCTGGGCCTCCTTGGCACCCAGGCCGTGCAGCTTGGCGTTGGCGAGGACGAACTCGCGGCCGGTGAGGAAGTCGTACATCGACTCGCGCTCGGGCACGACACCGATGTGGCGGTAGATGGCCTCGTTGCGCCAGACCGGTTGGCCGTCGAGGGTGACGTCGCCGGTGGAGGGGGCGAGAAAGCCGCCCATCATGTTGATGAGGGTGGACTTGCCCGCGCCGTTGGGGCCGAGGAGGCCGGTGACGCCGGGGCCGATCGTCATCGTGATGTCGTTGACGGCGACCACGTTGCCGAACCAGCGGGAGACATGGTCGATCTTCAGCGTGGTCACAGTCCCACCTTCGAGTAGCGGCGCACCAGCAGACCGTAGGCACCGGCGATCAGGCCCAGGGTGACGAGGACGTAGACCGCGCCCTCACCGTTGCTCGGACCCACTCCGCCGGGGAACGACGAGGTGGCGCCGAGGAAGGCGGACTGCACGCCGTCGATGAGGGTGATCGGCGAGAACAGGCCGATCCACGCGACGGCTCCGGAGCTGCCCTGGACGTCCGCGATGGCCTGGAGTGTGGAGACCGCGCCGTAGGTGATGGTCAGGACGGCGATGACGGCCGCGATACCGAAGCCGCGGCGCGGGGTGACCGACGCGACGACCAGTCCGAGGCCGGCGAAGAGGAGCGAGAGCAGTGCCACGGAGACGAGTCCTTGTGCGAAACCCTTGGTCTGGTCCGCGAAGTCGAGTTTGGCGAGCAGCGCGCCCACGTAGAGCACCAGCAGGGGTGCGGCGGTGAGGATGAACAGGGCCGAGGCGAGCGACGCGTACTTGGCGCGGACGTAGTCGGAGGTCTCGATCGGCCGCGAGAAGTACAGCGGCACGGTCTTGAAGCGCAGGTCGCGGGAGACGGACTGGGGGGCCTGCGAGGCGACGTAGAGGCTGATGACCGCCTGGAGGACGACCGCGTAGCGCGTGTAGTCGAGGGGCAGGTCGTTCGCCTTGGTGACGACGGAGACGGCGACCAGGATGCCCGCGACCAGGCACATCACCGCGAGCAGCAGCATCGGCAGCACCTTGGACTTGGCCGAGCGGCCCAGTCCGTAGGCGCCGCGCAGGGACTGCGAGTACAGCGAGCGGCGGGCGTAGGCGCGGCCGAGGCGGGGGCCGTCGTAGCTGCGGTAGCCGATGTTGTGGATGCGGGTCTGGTCAACCGGCACCGTGACCGGTGCCTGCAGGGGCTGTTCAGTTGCCATGGCCGACCGCCTCCTTCCGTTCTGCGTCGCTGTCCGTGAAGACCTCCGAGATGTGGTGCCGGCGCTGCTCCATGCGCACCAGGCCGACGCCCAGGTCGGCGATGACGTCCCGGACCAGGTCGTAGGTCTCCTCGCCCGCCGCGGTGAGCAGCAGGACATGGCCGGCGCCGGGCAGGCCGCTCCCGTCCTGGACCGCCGCCCCGCGCGCGTGGAGCGCGTCGCGCACCGCGCGGGTGCCGTCGGGGTGCGCGTCGGTGTCGGTGACCTCGATCGCGAGGGTCGTCGTGGTCTGGGTGAAGTCCGTGGTGGAACTGGAGCGCAGCAGCTTGCCGCCGTCCACGACGACGACGTGGTCGCAGGTGCGCTCCAGCTCGCCCAGGAGGTGCGAGGTGACCAGGACGGAGATGCCGAAGTCGGTGTGGATGCGGCGGATGAGGCCGAGCATCTCGTCGCGGCCGACCGGGTCGAGGCCGTTGGTCGGCTCGTCGAGGAAGACCAGCCGCGGATCGTGGACCAGGGCCTGCGCGAGCTTCACGCGCTGCTTCATGCCGGTCGAGTAGCCCCCGATGGGCCGGTAGCGCTCCTCGTACAGACCGACGTGGCGCAGGGTGTCGGCCGTCCGTTCGCGGGCGGCGGTGGGCGGCAGGCCGGACATGCGCGCCATGTGGACGACGAACTCGGTGGCCGAGACGTCGGGCGGCAGGCAGTCGTGTTCCGGCATGTAGCCGACTCGCTCGCGGATGTCGGCGCCCTGGGTGGCGACATCGAGTCCGAGCACTTCGGCCCGGCCCTCGGTGGCGGGAGACAGACCCAGCAGGATCTTGATCAGGGTGGACTTGCCGGCGCCGTTGGCGCCCACGAGTCCGGTCACACCGGGTCCGACGTCCACGGAGAGCCGGTCGAGCGCGGTCACCCGGGGGTACCGCTTGCTCAGGCTTTCGGTCGCGATCACAGTCACATCGATGACAGTAGTGACGCCCGCCACTCAGGTCGTCAGACCGGAGAGCCGTCTTGACGTCAGACTCGAGTAGTACGGACCCGTAGGGGGAGCCGTACCTGAGAGCCACACATCGAGGTCCGGGCCACACGCACCGCCCTATTGACGCCGGGTCTAACAACTGGGAGATTCGGCGACGTCACGTGACGAGCGAGTGGCACGGACGGCGCGGACCGCGCCGGACGGGCCCGGGGGCGGACGGATCGGGGTGACATGACGACGGCAGTGGCAGCCGGGCACCGCACTGAGCTGCGGGGACACGGGCAGGTGCGACGCCTCGCCCTGGCCCACCGTGCGGACCGGGCGCGGGGACGACGCCGGCCGCCACGCTTGTCCGGCGTCGGCACGCAGGCGCTCAAGGACCTCGCGAGCGACGCGCCGCACGGTCGCCGCGAGGGCCGGCCCCCGCGGTGGTCGCCGTACCGCTTCTCCGGCCACCCGCCCCGGCCGGGGTCGTGGGTGGTCGGATCCCGCTTCGGTTTCCGGGGCACGGGCGCGCGGTCCGAGGAGATCCGGGTCGTCGCCGACTCCGCGGATCCCGAGGCGAGCGCCTTCCGGCTGGACGACGATCTGCCGCACGTGCGGCGCTGGGCGGAGGAGGAATGACCGTGCTGGAGGGTGCGCGAGAGCGCTGGGTGCACACGGGCGGGGTCGAGCTGTGCGTGGCCGAACTGGGCGACCCGCGGCGGCCCACGGTCGTCCTCGTGCACGGCTACCCGGACAGCAAGGAGGTCTGGTCCGAGGTGGCCGTCCGCCTCGCCGACCGCTTCCACGTGGTCCTCTACGACGTGCGGGGCCACGGCCGGTCCACCGCGCCCAGCCCACTGCGCGGCGGGTTCACGCTGGAGAAGCTCACGGACGACTTCCTGGCGGTGGCGGATGCCGTCAGCCCCGGCCGGCCCGTGCACCTGGTGGGCCACGACTGGGGCTCGGTGCAGTCCTGGGAGTTCGTCACGGTCAAGCGCACCGAGGGCCGCATCGCCTCCTTCACCTCGCTGTCCGGGCCGTCCCTCGACCACTTCGGGCACTGGATCGGCAAGCGCCTCAGGCGCCCCACCCCGCGCCGGGTCGGCCAGTTGCTCGGCCAGGGCGCCAAGTCCTGGTACGTCTACCTGCTGCACACGCCCGTGCTGCCGGAACTCGCCTGGCGCGGGCCCCTGGGCAAGCGCTGGCCGGGCATCCTCCGGCGCGTGGAGAAGGTGCCCGGCGGCGACTACCCGACCCCCTCCCTGCCGACGGACGCGGCGCACGGGGCCTGGCTGTACCGCGACAACGTACGGCCCCGGCTGCGTCGGCCGCGCGACGACGCCTACGCGCACGCGCCCGTGCAGCTCATCACGCCCCTCGACGACGCGTTCCTGTCGGAGCGGCTCTACGACGGGCTGGAGCTGTGGGCCCCACGGCTGACCCGCCGCACCCTGCCCGCCAAGCACTGGGTGCCTCGCACCCGGCCGGACCGGCTGGCGGACTGGATCACGGAGTTCGTCGACGCCGTCGACGACGGACGGCCCGCCACGACGGCGGACGGCAAGCACGCCGATCGCTTCGCCGGCCACTTGGTGCTGGTCACGGGAGCGGGCAACGGCATCGGCCGAGCCACGGCGCTCGCGTTCGCCGAGGCCGGCGCGCGCGTGGTGGCCGTCGACCGGGACGCCGAATCGGCCGCCCGCACCGCCGAGCTGTCCCGGCTGATCGGCGCGCCGGCCGCCTGGGCGGAGACCGCCGACGTCTCCGACGGACAGGCCATGGAGAAACTCGCGGACAAGGTCGCCGCCGAGTACGGCGTGCTGGATGTCCTGGTGAACAACGCCGGGATCGGCCTGTCGGGCTCCTTCTTCGACACCACTCCGGAGGACTGGAAGAAGGTACTCGACGTCAACCTGTGGGGCGTGATCCACGGCTGCCGCCTGTTCGGCAGGCAGATGACCGAGCGCGGACAGGGCGGCCACATCATCAACATCGCGTCGGCCGCGGCCTTCCAGCCGTCCAGGGCGCTGCCCGCCTACAGCACCTCCAAGGCGGCCGTGCTGATGCTGAGCGAGTGCCTGCGCGCCGAGCTGGCCGGGCAGGGGATCGGCGTCACGGCGATCTGCCCCGGCCTCGTCAACACCGCCATCACCTCGACGGCACGTTTCGCCGGAGTCGACGCCGACGAGGAGAGGCGGCGGCAGCGGCGCGCGGCTCGGTTGTACGGGCTGCGCAACTATCCACCGGAGAAGGTGGCCGACGCCGTCCTGGAGGCGGTCGTGCACAACCGTGCCGTGGTCCCGGTGACGCCGGAGGCGCGGGGCGCCCACCTCGTGTCCCGCTTCCTTCCGGGGGCGCTGAGGCGCCTCGCTCGGGTGCGGCCGCCGCTGTAGTTTCCACAGGATGCGCCAACCAGCCTGTGGATAACCGCACTTGGCTGTGGATCAAACCTCGGCGGCAAAATCGATCGCGTGATGTGTGTCGCTGTCGGCAGGCTGGTCCCATGCCTCGGGAACACATGGACGACAGACGCACCGTGAAGGTCTCCAAGTATCTGTCCAAGCACCTGCGCCACCAGCCGGAAAGGATCGGGCTCGTCCTCGACGAGGGCGGATGGGTCGAGATCGACGCGCTGATCGCCGCGGCGGCCGCGCACGGCTTCCGCTTCACCCGCGAAGAGCTCGACCACGTGGTCGCCACCAACGACAAACGGCGCTTCGCGACCGATGGCACCCGCATCCGCGCCAGTCAGGGCCACAGCGTCGACGTGGACCTCGGACTGGCCGCGGCGACCCCGCCGCCGTACCTCTACCACGGGACCGTCGCCCGGTATCTGGACGCGATCCGCGCCGAGGGGCTGCGCGCGATGAACCGGCACGACGTGCACCTTTCGGCGGACCGCGAGACCGCGACCCGGGTCGGTGCCCGACGCGGCCGTCCGATCGTGCTGTCGGTGGACGCCGCCGCCATGCACCGTGACGGTCATGTCTTCCACCTCAGCGCGAACGGTGTCTGGCTCACGAACCACGTGCCGCCTCGGTATCTGCGCCTTCCCGCTCAGCACTGATTCCGTGCGACCGGCGCCGACCCGGCCTCTCACCGCCGCGCCGGAGCGGACCCCGCACACGGGTGACTCTCTTCCGCATCCGAGCCGTCGCCCACGGTGACGCCCGTCGACGTTTCACGTGAAACGCGGCCGGCCCGCATAGGCTCGGAGACATGAGTCTGCGTCTGAGCACCGTGATCCTTCCGTACCGTCGCTGGCACGAAGGCGGCCGTTCGACCTGGACGCGCGCCGAGCAGCTCGGTTTCCACACCGCGTACACCTACGACCACCTTTCCTGGCGCAGCTTCCGGGACGGCCCGTGGTTCGGTGCCGTGCCGACACTCACCGCCGCCGCGTCGGTCACCGAGCGCCTTCGCCTGGGGACGCTGGTGACCTCCCCGAACTTCCGGCACCCGGTGACGCTCGCCAAGGAGTTGATCTCCCTGGACGACATCTCCGGCGGCCGGGTCACGCTCGGCATAGGAGCGGGTGGCACCGGGTTCGACGCCACCGCACTGGGCCAGGAGCCGTGGACTCCGCGCGAGCGGGCCGACCGGCTCGCCGAGTTCATCCCGCTGCTCGACCGGCTGCTGACCGAGGACGCCGTCTCGTACGAGGGCGACTTCTACTCGGCGCACGAGGCGCGCAACATCCCGGGATGCGTGCAGCGTCCCCGGCTGCCGTTCGCGGTGGCCGCGACCGGGCCACGCGGGCTGCGCCTCGCCGCGCGACACGGCCAGGCATGGGTGACCACCGGCGACCCGAAGCTGTACGAGGACGGCACCCCCGAGCAGTCCGACCGGGCGCTGCGAGGGCAGGCCGACAAGCTGGCCGACGCCTGCGCCGCGATCGGCCGCGAGGTGAGCGAGCTCGACCGGGTCCTGCTCACCGGCTTCACACCGGACCGCAGCCGCCCGCTGGAGTCCGTGGACGCTTTCGTCGACTTCGCCGGTCGCCACCGGGACCTGGGCTTCACGGAGCTGGTCGTCCACTGGCCGATCCCGGACTCCGACTTCACGGCCGACGAGAAGGTCTTCGAGCGGATCGCCATGGAGGCACCGGCCCAGCTGAAGGGATGAGAGCCATAGCTCACAGATGTGCGGACTCACGCACGGACGTGCGGGCATATGCGTGACAATGACCGGGTGACCTCAGCGACCCGACAGCCCGAGCCCTCAGCCGCCGCGACCCGCCCGCGACTCATCGCCACCGATCTCGACGGCACCCTGCTGCGCGACGACAAGTCGGTCTCCCCGCGCACGGTCGCCGCGCTGGCCGCGGCCGAGGAGTCGGGCATCGAGGTCTTCTTCGTCACCGGCCGCCCTGCTCGCTGGATGGATGTCGTCAGCGCCCACGTTCACGGGCACGGCCTCGCCATCTGCGGCAACGGCGCCGCCGTGGTCGACCTGCACGGGGGCCCCGGCACCCACCGGTTCGTGAAGGTGCGGGAGCTGGCCCGGGAGAACGCGCTGGACGTCGTACGGCTGCTGCGCGAGGCGGCGCCCGGCACGGTGTACGCGGTCGAGCAGACCTACGGCTTCCACCAGGAGCCGGCGTATCCGAAGCTGCACATGGAGGTCCCCGACGACCTCCTGCCCGCCGAGGAGATCCTCGCGCCGGACGGTCGTGCCGCCTCCGAGCCGATCCTCAAGATCCTGGCGTTCCATCCCGAGCTGGACCCCGACGGGTTCCTCACCCTGGCCCGCCTCGCGATCGGCGACCGCGCCAACGTCACCCGCTCCAGCCCCAGCGCCCTGCTGGAGATCAGCGGACCCGAGGTGTCCAAGGCCAGCACGCTCGCCCTGTGCTGTGCCGAGCGCGGCATCTCGCACGAGGAGGTCGTCGCCTTCGGTGACATGCCGAACGACGTGGAGATGCTCACCTGGGCGGGGCGGTCGTACGCGATGGGCAACGCCCATCCCGACGTGATCGCCGCCGCCTCGGGACGGACGGTGGCCAACAACGAGGACGGGGTGGCGGTCGTGATCGAGCGGATCCTGGCGGACCTTCCCCGGTAACCGTCCCCCAGCTCGTCCCGTCCCGTCAGAGCGTCACCCCGCGCCGTGCCAACCACGGCACCGGGTCGAGCGCCGAACCGGCCTCCGGCGTGACCCGTACCTCGAAATGCAGGTGCGGGCCGGTGGAGTTCCCGGTGCTGCCCGACTGCCCGAGCCACTGCCCGGGGCGGACCCGTTCGCCCTGGTCGACGGCGACTGCGGCCAGATGGGCGTACTGCGTGCAGTACCCGCCCGCGTGCTCGACCACGACCTGCATGCCGAAGGCGCCGCCGCACGTCACCGCCACCACCCGGCCCGTGCCGACCGACCGCACCGGCGTCCCGACCGGCACGGCGAAGTCCTGGCCGGTGTGCCGGTTCGCCCACCTCGCCCCGCCGCTGCCGAAGGACGCCGACAACTCGTACGTCTCCACCGGTGCGACCCAGGACCGGCCGAAGCGCACGTCGGGCTGGTCGAGACGGACCGCGCCGGGACAGGAACCGGCCGCCACCGAGGCATTCGCCTGACCCTCCAGCCGCTGACGGGCCGCCTCCAGCTTGCCCTCGATCTTCTTTCTCAGCTCCGCCAGCCCCGCGTTGCGTTCCTCCAGAGCCCGCCAGGCCGCCTCGGCCTCCGCCTCGTCCGCGGCGAGGCGGGCCTCGGCCCGCAGGCTCTTGCCGATGGCCCTGTCGACGGCCAGATCGGCGCGGGTCAAGGCACGCCGACCCCGCATCAGCTGGTCCGGATCGTCCGCCAGGAGCATCCGCGCCGTGTACGGGAGCCCGCCGCCCTCGCGGTACTGGGCGCGGGCGATCCGGCCCAGGTCCTCATGCATGGCGTCGATCTTCCGGCGCTGCCGGTCGAGCCGCTTCTCGTACGCCAGGGCCCTCGTCCGCTGCGCCTCCGCCTCGCGCCGCCCGTCCTCGTACTGCTGGGTGGCCCTGGCCGCGTCCTGGTGAAGCCGCGCCACCTGAGCGCCGAGACCGGTTCCGGAGCCGCCGTCCTCGTCCATGGCGCCGGTGGGGCCGGCCCCGAGCACGGCGAGCGCGCACAGCAACACCGGAACGAGGAGCGGACGTCGGCGAGGTGAGCGCATGTCAGCGATCGTGGACCGGATCTCGGCGCGCGGCCTGCTGCGACGCGTACGACCGGGGGACCGGTTGCTGCACACGGAGCAGTGCGACTGCTGCACTTGGGGCAACGACGGCGACGGTGCTCAGTACGGAGCCTCCCACAGCACCGTCGTGCCTCCTCCGTCCGGTCCGATGCCCGGGCCGAGCCGACTGGCGCCTCCGACGGCCTCGGCACGGCGCTCGAGATTGTGCAGGCCGCTGCGTCGGCCGCCCTCCGGCACGCCGACTCCGTCGTCGGCCACCGTCAGCCGCACACCCGGCCGGCCGTCCGGCAGGATCGCCGTGGCGTCGAGGGCCACCTCGATCCGGGTGGCGTGGGCGTGCCGGAACGCGTTGGACAGGGCCTCACGCAGCGCCGCGATGAGGTTCTTGCCGGTCACCTCGCCGACGGCGGTGTCGACCGGGCCGACGAAACGGTGCGAGGGCGTGAATCCCAGCGGCACGGCGGCCATGGTGACCTCCCGCAGGACTCGGCTGCGCAGCCCGGCGGGTGCCTCGGCCGGCTGCCGCAGCGCGAAGATCGCGGAACGGATCTCCTGGATGGTGACGTCGAGTTCGTCGACGGCCCCGGCCACTCCGTCCCGCACCTCGGGCACGGCGGACCCGCGCCGAGCGCTCTCCAGCATCATCCCCGTGGCGAACAGTCGCTGGATGACGAGGTCGTGCAGGTCCCGGGCGATACGGTCGCGGTCCTCGTACACCGCGAGCCGTTCCCGGTCACGCTGGGCGTCGGCCATCATCAGCGCCAGCGCGGCCTGCGAGGCGAACCGTTCGCCGAGCGCGCGCTCCGTTCGGGTGAAGGGGCGCTCGCCCCGGGCGCGGGGCATGACGAGGCCTCCGAGCACCCGCGCGTCCCTGCGCAGGGGCAGCAGCATGATCGGTCCGTAGGCGCGTACCGGCCCGGCCTCCAGGCGCCGGTCGGTGGCGGCGTCGTCCACGAACACGGGACGCCCGGCGAGGAGTTCACCGACGATGCCGTTGTCCGCCGGGATGACGGTGCCCAGGACGTCCGCGGGGCGCGCCGCCGACACGGCCACGATCTCCAGTCCGCCCCCGTCGGCCGGCAGCAGCACGATCCCGGCCGCCGCTCCGGACAGCCGGCGTGCCTGTTCGGCGACGGTCTGGAGGGCCTCGTCGGCGTCACCGCCGGACAGCAGGGCGGTGGTGACGGCGACCGACCCGTCGATCCAGCGCTCCCGCTGCTGAGCGGCCTCGTACAGCCGTGCGTTGCCGATGGCGATGCCGGCCTCCGTGGCCAGGACCCGGACCATGGCGAGGTCGTAGTCGTCGAACGGCGCCCCGGCCCGCTTGTCGGTCAGGTACAGGTTGCCGAAGATCTCGCCCTGGACGCGGATGGGAACGCCGAGGAAGCCGCGCATCGGCGGATGACGGTCGGGGAAACCGCACGAACGCGGATCGTCGGTCAGGTCCGTGAGCCGGACCGGCGCCGGGTCGCGGATGAGCGCGCCCAGCAGACCTTTGCGGCCGTCGGGCAGGTGACCGATCCGTCGGGCGGTCGCCTCGTCGACGCCGTGGTGCACGAATGCCGCGAGGCCGTCACCGTCCTCGCCCACGACACCGAGGGCCGCGTACCGGGCGTCCGCCAGGTCCGCCGCCGTCTCGCAGATCCGGTGCAGGGTGGAGTGCAGCTCCAGCCCGCTGCCGACCGACCGCATCGCGTCCAGCAGTTTCGGCACCCGTGCCAGGAACTCGGCCGAGGCCCCGGGACGGGGCGGCGGGGAGCCGGGAGACGGTGCTGGGGGCATGAGCCGAGCCTAATGAGACCTCTTTGTTCCGGAAAGTCGGATTCTCCGGTGGCGTCGCGGGAGTCGGCACGACGCCTTCCCTCAACGCGCTCCGACCAGCAGTTCCGACGCCTCCTCCCGCTCGGCCATCGCCCGCAGCGGTCCCGGCACCGCGGCCAGCTCCGCGTACGTTCCCCGCTGCACCACCCGGCCCTCGTCCAGCACGATCACCTCGTCCACCGCCCCCAGACCCGCCAGCCGGTGCGTGATCAGCAAGGTCGTACGGCCCTCGGTGGCGGCCAGCAGATCGGCGGTGAGCGCGTCGGCGGTCGGCAGGTCCAGGTGCTCGGCGGGCTCGTCCAGCACGAGGACCGGGAAGTCGGCGAGCAGCGCACGGGCCAGCGCCAGCCGCTGCCGCTGCCCGCCGGACAGCCGGGCGCCGTGCTCCCCGACCAGCGTGTCCAGACCCTCGGGCAGGCTGTCGGCCCACTCCAGCAGCCGGGCTCGCGCCAGGGCGACGCGCAGCTCCTCCTCGGTGGCGTCCTTCCTGGCCAGCAGCAGGTTCTCGCGCACGGAGCTGTCGAAGAGGTGCGCGTCCTGGGCGCACAGGCCGACGAGCCGCCGGACGTCGTCACCGGCCAGGACGTAGGCGTCGACACCGGCCAGCGTGTAGGAACCCGCCTCCGCGTCGAGGAACCGCAGCAGCACCTGGGCCAGCGTCGTCTTGCCGGACCCCGACGGCCCGACGACGGCGACACGGCGCCCCTCGGCCAGCGTCACGTCGAGCTCCGCCACGGCGTCCCGGTCCTGCCCGGAGTGGCGCGCGGTCAGCCCCTTGAGGACGACCGGGAACGGCGACGCGGGCACCTGCCGAGGCGTCTCCGGCTCCCGTACGGGCTCGGGGGCGTCGAGCACCTCGTACACGCGCTCGGCGCTCTTGTGCACGCGCCGGCGGTACTGCACGGCCGACGGGAGCCCCAGCACGGCCTCGAAGGCCGCCAAGGGGGTCAGCACGACGACGGCCATGGCCACGCCGGCGAGCCGCCCGTCGGCGACCGCCTGGACCCCGACGAGGGCGGCGCCCGCGACGGTCAGCCCGGACACCAGAGCCGTGAGCCCGTCACCCACCGCGGTGGCGGTGGCGGCACGCGAGGCGATCCGGGTGAGCGCGCCGTCCGCCCGGCGCGCCTCCGCGGACCGCGCGGGCAGTGCGCCCGCGACGGTCAGCTCGGCGGTGCCGCTGAGCAGATCGGCCACCCGGGTCGCGAGCAGGCCCCGGGCGGGTGCCAGCCGGCCCTCGGCCCTCCGTGAGACGGCGCCGGTGACCATCGGGACACCGACTCCGGCCGCCAGCAGTCCGACCGCGAGCACCGCACCGGCCTCCGGCAGCAGCCAGGCCGTGAAGCCGACCGAAGCGGCCGAGACCACCACCGCGGACGCGGCGGGCAGAAGCCAGCGCAGCCAGTAGTCCTGCAGCGCGTCGACGTCGGCGACGAGCCGGGACAGCAGGTCACCCCGCCGGCTGCGGCGCAGCCCCGCGGGCGCGAGCCGCTCCAGCCGCCGGTACACGGCGACCCGGGTGTCGGCGAGCATCCTCAGCACGGCGTCGTGCGACACGAGGCGCTCGGCGTAGCGGAACACGGCCCGTCCGATACCGAAGGCACGCGTGGCCGTGACCGCCACCATCAGGTACAGCACCGGCGGCTGCTCGGAGGCCCGCGAGATCAGGTACCCGGAGGTGGCCATCAGGCCGACGGCACTGCCGAGGGCCAGACTGCCGAGCAGCAGGGCCAGGCCGAGCCGCCCGCGCCGCGCGGCGGACATCGCGCGCACCCTGGCGAGGACGCCGCCTCCAGGTTCCGGCGAAGGGGCCTGGGCACCGGCGGACACCGGAGCAGGGCCGGCGGTGGCCTCGTCGAGAGCGCGGGCGGGCGGTGCCCCGTGTGCACCGTCGGCCGCGACGGCGGGGGCCGGCTCCTCCAGCCGCACCACCCGGTCGACCACCTCCAGCAGGGCAGGGCGGTGCACCACCAGCAGCACCGTGCGCCCCTCCGCCAGCCTTCGCACGGCGGCCACGACGTCGGCCTCGGTGGCCCCGTCCAGCGCGGCCGTCGGCTCGTCGAGGAGCAGGACGGGCCGGTCCGCGAGGAACGCCCGTGCCAGCGCCAGCCGCTGCCGCTGCCCGGCGGACAACCCGGCCCCCTCCTCCCCGAGCACCGTCCCCGTCCCCTCGGGCAACGCGTCCACGAACTTCAGTGCGCCCGCGTCCCGCAGCGCCCGCCGCACGGCGTCGTCGTCGGCGTCCGGACGGGCCAGCCGGACGTTCTCGGCGATGGTGCCGGCATGCAGGTGCGGGTGCTGCGGCACCCAGGCGACGCGGGCGTGCCACTGCGCCAGGTCGAGTTCCGCAAGGTCGGCTCCCCCGATCCGGACCCGCCCCCCGGCCGGACGCACGAAGCCGAGAAGGGCGTTGAGCAGCGTCGACTTCCCCGCCCCGCTCGGACCGACGAGGGCGACCGTCTCCCCGGGCCGGACGGTGAAGCGCACGTCCGTCACGGCGTCCGCGACACGTCCCGGATAGCGGATCGTCACGTCCTCGAAGGACAGGGTTCCGTCCGCCGGCAGTTCGCCGGTCCCGCGTGCCGGTACGGGTCGCTCCAGTACTTCGAAGATCTCCTCGGCGGCGGCGAGCCCCTCGGCCGCCGCGTGGTACTGCGCCCCCACCTGCCGCAGCGGCAGATAGGCCTCGGGCGCGAGGACGAGGACCACGAGACCGTCGTACAGGGCCATGTCCCCGTGGACCAGCCGCATGCCGATGGTGACGGCGACGAGCGCCACGGAGAGTGTCGCGAGCAGTTCCAGCGCGAAGGACGACAGGAAGGCGATCCGCAGCGTCCGCATGGTCGCCTGCCGGTACTCACCGGTGATGCGCTTGATCGACTCGGCCTGTGCCTTGGCCCGTCCGAAGACCTTCAGCGTCGGCAGCCCGGCGACCACGTCCAGGAAGTGCCCGGACAGCCGGGACAGCAGGCGCCATTGCCGGTCCATACGGGACTGTGTGGCCCAGCCGATCAGCACCATGAAGAGCGGGATGAGCGGCAGGGTGCCGACGATGATGGCCGCCGAGACCCAGTCCTCGGTGACGATGCGGGCCAACACCGCCACGGGCACGACGACCGCGAGCCCCAGTTGCGGCAGATAGCGCGAGAAGTAGTCGTCGAGGGCGTCGACTCCGCGGGTGGCCAGCGCGATCAGCGATCCGGTCCGCTGCCCGCTCAGCCAGCCGGGACCGAGCGCGGTCGCCCGCTCCAGCAGCCGGCCCCGCAGCTCCGACTTCACCGCCGCGCTCGCTCGGTGTGCGGCCAGCTCGGTCAGCCAGCCGACCAGCGCACGCCCACAGGCGACGGCCACCAGGAACAGCACAGGCGTGCGGAGTTCGGCCACCGTGAGGCCGTGCTGGAAGGCGCCCACCACCACCTCGGCGATGAGCATCGCCTGCGCGACGAGGAGCCCGGCGCCGACCGCGCCCAGGGCGACGACCGCCATCAGGAAGAACCGGGTCGCGCGGGCGTACCGCAGAAGACGTGGGTCGATGGGTTTCACGTGAAACATGCCCTCCCGTCCGAAGGGTGTGTTTCACGTGGAACACGACGTCGTGCCACGTGATCCACACCCGTCCGGACTCAGTGCGCGGCTTCGGCTATGTGCTGCGTGCCGATCCGCTTGCGGAACACCCAGTACGTCCAGCCTTGGTAGAGAAGGACGACTGGTGTGGCGACCACGGCCAGCCAGGTCATGATCTTGAGGGTGTAGGGACTGGATGAGGCGTTGGTGACGGTGAGGCTCCAGTCCGCGTCGAGCGTGGACGGCATGACGTTCGGAAAGAGCGTCAGGAAGAGCATCGCCACGGCGGCCACGATGGTGAGGCCGGACAGCGCGAACGACCAGCCCTCGCGCCCGGCCTGATTGGCCAGCAGGGCGACGACGAGCGCCGCGACGGCCACCACGAGCGCGACCAGGCTCTTGCCGTCACCGTTGTCGAACTGCGTCCAGAGCAGGAAGACCAGGGCCAGCACGGCCGTCACGAGGCCGACGCGCAGGGCCAGCGCCCGCGCCCGTTCGCGGATCTCACCGACGGTCTTGAGCGCGGTGAACACCGTTCCGTGGAAGGTGAACAGCGTCAGCGTGACCAGGCCGCCCAGGAGGGCGTACGGGTTGAGCAGCTCCCAGACGGAGCCGACGTACTCCAGGTCCCGGTCGATCTTCACGCCCCCGACGATGTTGCCGAAGGCCACGCCCCACAGGAACGCCGGTATCAGCGAGGTCCAGAAGATCGCTGTCTCCCAGTTGCGCTGCCAGCGTTCCTCGGGCCGCTTCACCCGGTACTCGAAGGCGACACCCCGGACGATCAGGCAGACCAGGATGACGAGCAGCGGAAGGTAGAAGCCGGAGAAGAGAGTCGCGTACCACTCGGGAAACGCGGCGAAGGTCGCGCCACCGGCCGTGAGCAGCCACACCTCGTTGCCGTCCCACACCGGGCCGATGGTGTTGATCAGCACGCGCTTCTCGGCCCGGTTCCGGGCGAGCAGCTTGGTGAGCACGCCGACCCCGAAGTCGAAGCCCTCCAGGAAGAAGTAGCCGGTCCACAGGACGGCGATGAGAACGAACCAGACGTCGTGCAGTTCCATGACGGTGCGGCTCCCTCGGCCTAGTAGGAGAAGGCCATCGGCTTGTCGGCGTCACGGAGGTCGCCGCCGATCTTCGTGGGCGGGTTGAGGTCGGCCTCGGTGAGCTCGGGCGGGCCCGCCTTGACGTACTTGGCGAGCAGCCTGACCTCGATGACGGCGAGGATGGCGTAGAGCGTGGTGAAGACCACCATCGAGGTGATGACCTCCGCCTGGGACACACCGGGGGAGACCGCGTCGCGCGTCTGCATCACGCCGTAGACGACCCAGGGCTGCCGGCCCATCTCGGTGAAGATCCAGCCCCAGGAGTTGGCGATCAGCGGGAACGCCATCGTCCAGAGGGCCAGGAGCCAGTACAGACGGGTCAGTCTCGCGCCGAGCGGCTTGCGGAGCAGCACCAGGTGCGGCACCTCGTCCTCACCGGTGCGCAGAGCGGGCGGCAGCAGGAACCTCTTCCGCGTCAGCCACAGTCCCAGCAGGCCGAGGGAGAACGACGCCATGCCGAAGCCGATCATCCAGCGGAAACCCCAGTAGGCGACGGGGACGATGGGCTTGTAGTCACCCGGGCCGAACTTCTCCTGCAGGGCCTTGTTGGTGTCGTTGATGCCGGGCACGTACGAGTCGAAGTCACTGTGGGCGAGGAAGGACAGCAACCCGGGGATCTCCAGGGCGACCTTGTTGTGGCCCTTGTCGACGTCCCCGTAGGCGAAGACCGAGAAGGGCGCCGGTTCCTCGCCGTCCCACAGCGCCTCGGCCGCCGCCATCTTCATCGGCTGCTGCTCGTACATGACCTTGCCGAGGGTGTCGCCGCTGATCGCGGTGAGCATGCCGCCGACCGCCAGGGTGACCAGACCGAGCCGGAGCGAGGTCCGCATCACCGGGATGTGCTTCTTGCGCATCAGGTGGAAGGCGGCGATGCCGACCATGAAGGCGCCGCCCGTCAGGAAGGCCGCCGAGAAGCTGTGGAAGACCTGGTTGAGGGTGGTGTT
The DNA here is from genome assembly GCF_001267885.1 of Streptomyces ambofaciens ATCC 23877. Lineage (NCBI taxonomy): Bacteria > Bacillati > Actinomycetota > Actinomycetes > Kitasatosporales > Streptomycetaceae > Streptomyces > Streptomyces ambofaciens. Next base: position 3,962,494 of record NZ_CP012382.1, read on the forward strand.
CTGGGTCAGGACCGCCCAGAAGTCGGTGAGCTCGGCGCGCCCCTTCTCCTCGTTGATCCGGTAGCCGACGGGATGCTGCATCCAGGAGTTGGCCGCGAGGATGAAGTAGGCCGACAGCAGGGTGCCGAGCGAGACCATCCAGATGCAGGCCAGGTGGATCTTCTTGGGCAGCTTGTCCCAGCCGAAGATCCACAGGCCGATGAAGGTGGACTCGAAGAAGAAGGCGATCAGCGCCTCGAAGGCGAGCGGAGCTCCGAAGACGTCACCGACGAAGCGGGAGTAGTCCGACCAGTTCATACCGAACTGGAACTCCTGCACGATGCCGGTGACCACACCCATGGCGATGTTGATCAGGAAGAGCTTGCCCCAGAACTTGGTCGCCCTGAGGTACTTCTCCTTCTCGGTACGGACCCAGGCGGTCTGCAGACCGGCCGTGAGGGCGGCCAGCGAGATCGTCAGTGGGACGAACAGGAAGTGGTAGACGGTCGTGATGCCGAACTGCCATCGCGCCAGCGTCTCCGGCGCCAGAGCCAAGTCCACGTCGTCACTCTCCTTGCGGTTGCCACTCGCCGTGTCAGCGGCAGTTTGAGCGTGTATGTAACACCTATCTCGGGCGCAACCGGGACACGCTTGTGAACGCGTTCACATTCACAAGCAATTATGACGTACTGCTTTTCGACACCGGAAGGGGGGTCCCCTGTGACGTCAACCCCTTGGCAAGGTCTTCAACATCTTGTTGAATCCGCCGCATGAAGATACGGATCTCATGGCCCGCGGGTCACCTCACCGCGACACTCGGCGACACCCCGACCACACAGGCTCTCCTGAAGGTCCTGCCGCTCACCGCCTCCGCCCACACCTGGGGCGAAGAGGTGTACTTCGACACAGGCGTGTCAGTTTCACGTGAAACGGACGCCCGGCAGGTCGTCGAACCGGGCACGGTCGCCTTCTGGACCGACGGCGACGCCCTGGCGCTCCCGTACGGGCCCACGCCGATCTCGCTGGGCGACGAGTGCCGCCTAGCGAGTCCCTGCAATGTCCTCGGGCGTCTCGACGGCGACCCGCGCCTGCTGGCCACGGTGCGCGACGGCGACCCGGTGCGCGTCGAACTCGTCGACGCCTAGGGCTGTACGGCCCGCTGGTCACCGCACAGCTGGTCACCGCACAGCTGATCACCGCGCAGCTGGTGACCGCACAGCACTTCCGGCCGTACGACGGCCTACATCTCCTTGCGGAACTCCTCCGACACCTTCAGGAAGATGTCGTTCGCCTCGCTCTCGCCGACCGTCACCCGCACACCCTCGCCCGGGAACGGTCGGACGACCACGCCGGCCCGCTCGCACGCGCCCGCGAAGGCGACCGTCCGCTCCCCCAGCCGCAGCCACACGAAGTTGGCCTGGGTCTCCGGCACCGTCCAGCCCTGCGCGCGCAGCGCGTCGACCACGCGCGTGCGCTCGCACACCAGCGAGCCGACCCGGCCGATCAGCTCGTCCTCGGCACGCAGCGAGGCGATCGCCGCCTCCTGCGCGATCTGGCTGACCCCGAACGGCACCGCCGTCTTGCGCAGCGCCGCCGCCACCGGCTCATGGGCGATCGCGAAGCCGACCCGGAGGCCGGCGAGGCCGTACGCCTTGGAGAAGGTCCGCAGGACGCAGACGTTGGGCCGCCGACGGTAGATCTCGACGCCGTCCGGCACCTCGGAGTCGCGGATGAACTCGCGGTACGCCTCGTCGAGGACCACCAGGACGTCGCTCGGCACCCGGTCGAGGAACCGCTCCAGCTCGGCCCGCCGCACCACCGTGCCCGTCGGGTTGTTGGGGTTGCAGACGAAGATCAGCCGGGTCCGGTCGGTGATCGCGTCCGCCATCGCGTCCAGGTCGTGCACGTCGCCCGGCGTCAGCGGCACCTTCAGGGAGGTCGCGCCGCTGATCTGCGTGATGATCGGGTACGCCTCGAAGGAACGCCAGGCGTAGATCACCTCGTCGCCCGGTCCTGAGGTCGCCTGGATCAGCTGCTGGGCCACACCGACCGAACCGGTACCGGTGGCCAGGTGGGAGAGGGGCACGCCGAACCGGTCCGACAGCTCGCTCATCAGGGACGTACAGGCCATGTCCGGGTACCGGTTGAACGACGAGGCCGCGGCCGTCACCGTCTCCATCACACCCGGCAGGGGCGGGTACGGGTTCTCGTTGGAGGACAGCTTGTAGGCGACCGGGCCGTCGGCCGCGGCGGGCTTGCCCGGCTTGTAGGTGGGAATTCCCTCCAGCTCGGCGCGCAGCTTGGGGCTCGTCTCGCTCACCGCAGTCCTCCTCGTGACCATCACCGTCGAATACTCCTCACCTTAAGAGGATTCGGCGCCCCTGCGTATAGGGGAGGCCAGACCTCCTCCGTCACACTGGCATCAGGGGCATCAGTGCACGAAGGCGCATGATTCGGGGGGCGCGCCGCACATATATCTACGCGCCGGTGGCTCGCGCCGTGGCGCGCATCCCCCGTGCAGGTGAGTTGAGACCTCTTCGCAACATCCGCCACGGGGCAGGCCCTTGGTGGTCGGCACGTCAGATACTGGGTTGTGACGCGCCAACTTGCCTGTTTTCCAAGGCGGTTCATGCTTGATGATCATGCAGAAACGTGACTGTCAACGCGTGCATATGCGTCCGCCCTACCCCACCCCATGAGCCCTACTATCGGCTCGCCATGACAGCAGCAGGGAAGCACCAGGTGAGCCGCGCGGAAACCTCCCGTCGAGGCAGCCGGCCGGGCCGGGCGGGCATCAGGGACGTGGCCGCCGCCGCCGGAGTGTCCATCACGACCGTCTCCGACGCCCTCAACGGCAAGGGCCGACTCCCGGATGCCACCCGGCGCCATGTGCGCGAGGTCGCCGACCGACTGGGCTACCGGCCCTCGGCCGCCGCCCGCACGCTCCGCACCGGCAAGTCGGGACTGATCGGCCTGACCGTGACGACGTACGGGGATGAACCTTTCACCTTCACCGAGTTCGCGTACTTCGCCGAGATGGCGCGCGCCGCCACGTCCGCCGCGCTCGCCCGCGGCTACGCCCTCGTGATCCTTCCGGCGACCTCCCGTCACGACGTGTGGTCCAACGTCGCCCTCGACGGCACGGTCGTCATCGATCCCTCCGACCACGACCCGGTCGTCAGCGAACTGGTGCGGCAGGGCTTACCCGTCGTGTCCGACGGCCGCCCGGCCGGCACGCTCCCCGTGACCGCCTGGGTCGACAACGACCACGAGGCCGCCGTGCTCGGCATCCTCGACCACCTGGCCGATGCCGGGGCCCGCAGGATCGGCCTGCTCACCGGGACCACGACCGACACGTACACCCACCTGTCGACCACCGCCTACCTCCGCTGGTGCGAGCGCGTCGGGCAGGACCCCGTCTACGAGGCCTATCCGGCGCACGATCCGTGCGCCGGCGCCGTCGCCGCCGACCGGCTGCTGGCCCGCCCCGACCGACCGGACGCCGTCTACGGTCTCTTCGACCCGAACGGCACCGACCTGCTCGCCGCCGCCCGCCGCTACGGCCTGCGCGTCCCGGAGGACCTGCTGCTCGTCTGCTGCAGCGAGTCCACCGTCTACGCCAGTACCGAGCCGCCGATCACCACGTTGTCGCTCAAGCCCCGTCGCATCGGCACAGCGGTGATCCAGGTCCTCATCGACGCCATCGAGGGGCTCGACTCCGAGCAGCCGGTCGAGCAGGTGATACCGACCGAGCTGATCGTCCGTACGTCCTCGCAGCGCCGTCCGCCCCGCACGACGGTCAGTCCTCCGCGGTCACCGGAGCACGAGTAGGAACGCCGGGCCGGCACGTCCGGAGCGTGAGCGTGTCACCTCCGTGGGCGGCCAAGCCCGGCCCAATCGGGGCGAAAGCCACGGTGAACCGGAGTCCTGTTCCGATTCACCACCCCTGGGTCATCACACAGCGCGATCCGCATTCCTATGATGGGCCCACACACCGCGGGCCGCTGCGACCAGGCAGTCCGAAGCGGTGCAGATGCGGCGCGATGGTGGAGGGGTCGATGACTCAGGGGGCCGGTCAGGGACCCGAGGTGGAGCGGACGGCGACGGTACGCGACTTCCGGGTGCCCGCGTACGTCCACGAGACCGCTCCGTACGCCGCCCCCGGCGCGCACGTGAGTGAGGTCGCGCCACCTTCCGAGGAGAGGGACGAGGAGACCTATCCGGAGGGGTACACCCCCACTCAGCGGGATCTGCCCGTCATCCGTCGGGGTGACACGGTCCAGGTGACCGTCGATCCCGAACCGGTCGTGGTGCAGCAGGCCGCCACGGGGCAGGGGCCGCTGTTCGTCGTCGGTGACGTGCACGGATACCTCGACGAGCTCCTCGCCGCCCTGCGGGAGAAGGGCCTCGTCGACGCCGCGGGCCAGTGGTGCGCGGGGACCTCACGCCTGTGGTTCCTCGGCGACTTCACGGACCGCGGTCCGGACGGCATCGGCGTCATCGACCTGGTGATGCGGCTGTCCGCCGAGGCCGCCGCGGCCGGCGGCTACTGCAAGGCGCTGATGGGCAACCACGAGCTGCTGCTGCTCGGCGCCAAGCGGTTCGGCGACACCCCCGTCAACTCCGGTGCGGGCACCGCCACCTTCCAGGCGGCCTGGCTGCTGAACGGCGGGCAGAAGACCGACATGGACCGCCTTCAGGACCACCACCTGCAGTGGATGGCCCGCCTCGACGCCATGGAGGAGGTCGACGGTCACCTCCTGGTGCACTCGGACGCCACCACCTACCTGGACTACGGCCGCTCCATCGAGGAGGTCAACGACACCGTCCGCGAGACGCTCACGCGCAACGACGCGGAAGAGGTGTGGGACCTGTTCCGCAAGCTCACCAAGCGCTTCTCCTTCCGCGACGAGGGCGGCGCCGACGCCGTGCGCTCACTGCTGGACACGTACGGCGGCACCCGGATCGTTCACGGCCACAGCCCCATCCCCTACCTGCTGGGCGAAGTCGGCTCCGAGGACGGCGAGGACGACACGCGTACCGCTGTCGAAGGACCTCACGTCTACGCGGACGGACTGGCCATCGCGATGGACGGCGGGGTGACCATGGCCGGAAAGCTGCTGGTCCAGCAACTGCCGCTCGACATCTGACCGTTCGCCGGGCGGCCCGGGCGACGGCGGCGTCCGTACAGGCCGGCACCCAATTTCTGGAAACCCCCTGTCACCCGCCACCGTCACCGCTCTACCATCGGCTTATCCGTAGCAGGCTCCCCTCCGTTTCTGCCCGACGGCTCGTTGGCATGCGAGCCCCAAGCCCTACGGAGCATCGGGGGATGCACATGAACAGCGTTCCGCAGCACCTGCCGAACGAGGACCGCCAGGAGTACGAGCGGATCCTCGACGAGGCGCTGCGCTCCGCACCACGCCGCCCGGAGCTGGCCGCTCTCGGACAGCGGCTCAACTCCGAACAACTGCGCACCATGGCACTCAACGCGACCGCCCTCATCACCGCGGCGGCCACGACCGAGTACCAGCACTACGTGAAGGTCCGCGAGGATCTGCGCCAGCCGGCGTCCTCCGCACGGACGCCCGCCACGCGCGAGTCCGGCTCCGACGAGCCGGGCGCGGGCGCGGGGGGACTCGCCGCCACCGTGGGCGAGGTCGCCGAGGCGACCGGCGCGGGTGCCGTCGCCGTCGTCGCCGTCCTGGCGCCCGTCCTGGCCGGCACCGCCGCGGCGATCTTCCTCCTGGTCGGATACATCCTGAAGATGCTCGATCCGGGGCAGGCCTTCGCGCGGACCATGCTCACCACCGGCTGGGTGTTCGGCGCCATGACCGCGGTGGCGATCCTCGTCGCCGCGGTGGGTCTGCTGCTCACCGCGTTGCGCAACCGCCCCTCGGCCGAGTCCGGTTTCCACGGCGAACTCGACGAGGAGGTGGTCCGGGCCCGGGACGCCTGGCGCGACGCCCTGCTGGAACGGGGCATCCTGCCGTTCCTGCGGGAGGCCCTGGCAGCCCCGGGCACCACGGCGCTGCACCGCACGGGGCCCGCGGCGCCGACGAGCCGCATGCCGCACCTCGGCTACGGCCGCCCGGGGTTCACGAGCCCCGGTGAGGGCCCGGCGGCGGGTCAGCGTCCGAGCTACTCGAGCCCGGACTACAGCAGCCCGGACTTCGGCGGCCCGGACCATCGGCCCGAGTAGCCACCGGCCTGGGCGGGCAACGGATCAGAGGATGCCCGCCCGGCCGGCGGCAGTGATCCACGACGGGAACTCCGACAGCAGGCGGTCGTACAACTCCGGATCCGGGACGGTGCTGATGTCGTCCACGGCGAAGAATCCGACGTTGTCGACGCGTCGGCCCGGCAGGGTGTCGAAACGCTCGAGGACCCCGTAGTCGGACCGCCCGAGCCCGACGAACTGCCAGAAGACGGGTTCCTCCACCGCCTCCCGCAGCTCCCGTTCGATCTCGGCGTTGCGGTAGACGCCGCCGTCGGAGAAGAAGAGCACCAGGGTGGGAGCCGTCGCCGGGTTGTCCCGGACGAAGGCCCGCACCTCGGCGATGACCTTCTGCTCCTCGTTCTGGATACCGACCGCGCGCATGTCGACCTGCTCGGGGTGAAGGCCCTTCTTCCTCCCACGGCGGAAGAGGCTGATCTCCCCCACGCGTACGTGCAGCCGCAGCCACTCGGGCAGCTCACCGAGGCGGAGGTCGGGCAGCCGCGCCGGGTTCGACGCGAAGGTCCAGGCCTGCATCTCGCCGTCGTCGTCCAGCTGGGCAGCGACTGCGGCCATCCGCTCCACGACGTCGGCGACCACGCCCTTGGAGTAGAGGAAGGACATGGACCCGGAAGCGTCGAGGACGAGGATGACGCGCGCGGTGACACCGGACGCCCCATGCTTGCTCAGGCTGACCGCGACCTGCTCCTTGCGCAGGGACAGCCGTTTGCGCATGTCGACGGGCAGGCGTTCTTCTCCCTTCGTCAGGCGGGGTCCCGCGCTGCTGGGTGCCGGTGCCGAGGGGGGAGCCGGCGATGCCGGAGCCGGTGGCACCGGTACCACGTGCGGCGCCGGCGGCGTGGGGGCCGGGGGAGGCTGAGGAGCCGGGGGAGTGTCCGCCGTCGGCCGGACGGCGGCGGGAGCGGAGACGGGCGGCGCGTCGTCGACGGTGATGCCGAAGTCGGTGGCCACCCCGGCGAGCCCGGAGGCGTACCCCTGGCCGACCGCGCGGAACTTCCACTTCCCCTGGCGCCGGTACAGCTCACCGCCGACCAGGGCGGTCTCCGTCCCGGCCGTCATGTCGAACCGGGCCAGCTCGGCACGGGTGCCCGCGTCCAGCAACCGCAGTGACAGCCCCGGGACCTCGCCGAAGGTCCCGCCGTCCGCCGAGGCGCACAGGACGATGCGGTCGACGGCCGGTTCGACCGAGCGCAGGTCCACTTCGACGGCGTCGGTGGTGACGCCCGCTCCCCCGCCCGCGTCGCCCTGCTTGCCCAGGTGCCGCACCGCGTCGGACGTGTGGCGGGGTTGGTTGTAGAAGACGAAGTCGCCGTCGTCCCGGACCCGTCCGGCCGGCGTGAGCAGCAGCGCTGAGGCGTCGACCTCGGGTACACCCGGCCCGGCGGACCAGACGAGTTCGACGCGCACCGCGGGGGAGTCGACGGCGAGGTTGGCGCCCTTGCTCAGGGAGGTGGCTGTCATACGCCCAGTCTGCCGAGACGGGTCCCCGGTGGGGAGGGGGCAGGCCCGGCGGTCCGCCCCCTTCGTCACCTGAGCCGTTCGCTCAGTCGGCGATCGGCAGGTAGACGCGGTTGCCGGCGGCGGCGAACTCCTTCGACTTCTGGGCCATGCCCTCCTCGATCTCGGACCTGCTGCCCCCGTGCTCGCGCCGGATGTCCTGCGAGATCTTCATCGAACAGAACTTCGGCCCGCACATCGAGCAGAAGTGAGCCGTCTTGGCGGGCTCGGCCGGCAACGTCTCGTCGTGGAACTGCCGAGCCGTGTCGGGGTCGAGGGCCAGGTTGAACTGGTCCTCCCAGCGGAACTCGAAGCGGGCGTCGGACAACGCGTCGTCCCACTCCTGCGCACCTGGGTGCCCCTTGGCGAGGTCGGCGGCATGGGCGGCGATCTTGTAGGTGATGACGCCGGTCTTGACGTCGTCACGGTTGGGCAGGCCCAGATGCTCCTTGGGCGTGACGTAACAGAGCATGGCCGTGCCCCACCAGGCGATCATCGCGGCACCGATGCCGGAGGTGATGTGGTCGTACGCCGGCGCGACGTCCGTCGTCAGCGGGCCGAGCGTATAGAACGGAGCTTCATCGCAGATCTCCTGCTGAAGGTCGATGTTCTCCTTGATCTTGTGCATCGGGACGTGGCCCGGGCCCTCGATCATGGTCTGTACGTGGAAACGCTTGGCGATCGTGTTGAGTTCCCCGAGCGTGCGCAACTCCGCGAACTGCGCTTCGTCGTTGGCGTCCGCGATCGAGCCCGGCCGCAGTCCGTCGCCGAGGGAGTACGTGACGTCGTAGGCGGCGAGGATCTCGCAGAGTTCCTCGAAGTTCTCGTACAGGAACGACTCCCTGTGATGCGCCAGACACCATGCCGCCATGATCGAGCCGCCGCGCGAGACGATGCCGGTCTTTCGGTTCGCGGTGAGCGGTACGTACGCCAGGCGCACTCCGGCGTGGACCGTCATGTAGTCCACGCCCTGTTCGGCCTGCTCGATGACCGTGTCCTTGTAGATCTCCCAGGTCAGGTCCTCGGCCCGGCCGTCGACCTTCTCCAGGGCCTGGTAGAGCGGCACCGTCCCGATGGGGACGGGCGAGTTGCGCAGCACCCACTCGCGGGTGGTGTGGATGTTGCGGCCGGTGGACAGGTCCATGACGGTGTCGGCGCCCCAGCGGGTCGCCCAGGTCATCTTCTCGACCTCCTCCTCGATGGAGGAGGTCACCGCCGAGTTGCCGATGTTGGCGTTGACCTTCACCAGGAACCGCTTGCCGATGATCATCGGCTCGATCTCCGGGTGGTTGACGTTGGCCGGCAGTACGGCGCGGCCCGCCGCGATCTCCTCGCGGACCACCTCCGGGCTCACGTTCTCCCGGAGCGCCACGTACTCCATCTCCGGTGTGATCTCACCGCGGCGTGCGTAGGCGAGCTGCGTGACCGCGCCGCCGTCCCGTCCGCGGCGCGGCTGACGCGGGCGGCCGGGGAAGACCGCGTCGAGGTTGCGCAGGCCACCGCGCGGAGAGGTGTGCTTGATTCCGTCGTCCTCGGGACGGACGGGGCGGCCCGCGTACTCCTCGGTGTCCCCGCGGGCGATGATCCAGTTCTCCCGCAGCGGCGACAGTCCCCTGCGGACATCGGTGTCGACGAGCGGATCGGTGTACGGGCCGGAGGTGTCGTACAGCGTGACCGACTGCCCGTTGGTGAGGTGCACCTGACGGACCGGCACCCGCAGGTCGGGGCGTGAGCCCTCGACGTACGCCTTGTGCCAGCCGACGGACTTCCCGGTCTCCGCGGGCTCCTCCTGGGCGGAGTTCTGCGCGGAGGCAGGCGTGCGTGCGTCCTTGATGGTCATGAGACCTACTCCCTACGCCGGCATTACCCGGTAACAGGTTCGGCGGTCGACGCAGCGGCTTCCGTCTGCGGACGCTTCGTGGGAAACATCACTCGATGTCGGTGACGTTTCCCGTGAAACATCGCTGGGACGGAGGTCAGCGCCCTCTCAGCCCGGTGCTCCGAGCTCCCGCGTGTACAAAGGTGCCTCCACGCTAGCGTCAATTCGGGCGCGGTGAACAGAGGGCCCCCCTCGTTCTTGCGATGATCGGTCGGTGACCACTCCGCAGCATCCCCCGTTCCCGCCGCACGAGCCCCGCCGCGGGCCGGGTGCCGAGGACGGTGACGGCCGTGCGGCCGGTCCCGTCCCGCACGGCGCCCACGCCGCTCACGGCGCGGGGGGCGGCAGACACGACGCGGGTGGCGGGCACGACGCGGGTGGCGGCCACGACGCGGGTGGCGGCCACGGTGTCGGTGACGGCCATGGAGGCGGTGGCGGTCACGGTTCCGGTGGGGGCCATGGTGCCGGTGGCGGTCACGGGCACTCCCACAGTCACGGTCCGGCTGCACCCGTCTCCCGGCATCTGCGGAAGGTCATCGCCGCGGTCCTGATCCCGTTCACCGCCGCGGTGCTGGTCGGGCTCGCGGTGCTGTGGCCGGGCGGTGCGCCCCCGCACGAGCGCACGGGCGTCGGTTTCGACCGGCAGACGGAACAGGCCACCGTCACCAAGGTGGTCGAGCTGAGCTGCCAGTCCGCCGGCAACTCGGGCGTCCCTCCGACGGGCGACACCTCCACCGCCGAGGGCTCCTCCGCGGTGCAGCGGGAGAACGGCGACTGCAAGCGAGCGACCATCCGCGTCGACAGCGGCAAGGACAAGGGCCGCACGTTCACCGAGATCGTGCAGCCCGACCAGTCGCGGCAACTGCAGCAGGGCCAGGAGGTCGTGGTCGCCTACGAGCCCTCAGCCCCGGAGGACCTCCAGTACTCGGTGACCGACATCAACCGTCGGCTGCCGCTGGCCCTGCTCGCCGGCATCTTCGCGCTCGCCGTCGTGGTCGTGGGACGGCTGCGGGGCCTCATGGCGCTCATCTCGCTGGCCATGAGCTTCCTGCTGCTGAACTTCTTCATCCTGCCCGCGATCCTTCAGGGGTCGAACCCGCTGGTCGTGGCGGTGGTCGGGGCCAGCGCCATCATGCTGATCGCGCTGTACCTGTGCCACGGCCTGTCGGCCCGGACGTCCGTGGCGGTGCTCGGCACCCTCATCTCGTTGCTGCTGATCGGCGTTCTCGGGTCGCTGTTCATCGACTGGGCCGCGCTCACCGGCAACACGGACGACAACACCGGCCTCATCCACGGGCTGTATCCGACGATCGACATGAGCGGTCTGCTGCTCGCGGGCGTCATCATCGGTTCGCTCGGCGTACTCGACGACGTGACGGTCACCCAGACGTCGGCGGTGTGGGAACTGCACGAGGCCAACCCGACGATGGGCTGGCGCGGGCTGTACCGCGCCGGCATCCGCATCGGCCGCGACCACATCGCCTCGGTCGTCAACACGCTCGTCCTCGCCTACGCGGGCGCCGCGCTGCCGCTGCTGCTGCTGTTCTCGATCGCGCAGAGCGGGGTGGGGACGGTCGCCAACAGCGAGCTGGTCGCGGAGGAGATCGTGCGCACCCTGGTCGGTTCGATCGGCCTGGTGGCGTCCGTCCCGGTGACCACCGCCCTCGCGGCCCTCGTCGTGTCGGCCGATCGTCCGGCCGACCGGGCGACGGCTCGGGTCGCCGGGGCGGGCGCCGCGCCCGCACGCGGCGGGCGGGGCCGTCGGCGCAAGCGCTGAGGTGCTCCGGTGAAGCGTTACGCCACTCCCCGTAGAGCTGCGGGAACGGTTCAGCCCGCGCTCTGTTCCTCCGCCAGGATGCGGTCCAGAGCCTCGTCGAGGTGAGCGTCGAAGTCGGCGAGCGCGCCTTCCTGCCCCAGCGGCACCAGCTTGTCGGTCCGGTCGAGGAAGGCCACCAGGGGCGCCGCCGACGAGCGGAACAGCGCCTGGTCCGTGCCGACCTGAAGACGGATCAGCACCTCGGCCAGCGGCTCGGGATCGACGGGCGCGATGCGCACGTCACCGTCACCGCACGGCCGGCCCACCCCGTCGACCAACAGCTCCCGGCCGAAGGCCCACGTCACCGGGGCGTCCCCGGGCAGATGGAAGGTCAGTCGCACGGCATAGGGATCACAGGTCTCGTACCCCAGCTCCACCGGGATGCGGAACGAGAGCTCCTCGGACACGAGAAAGCTCATCATGACCTCTGCCTGTACGGACTCGCCCATCGCCTACCCCGTCATTCGCCGTCGACTGGCCGGGAATCAAACCTCTAACACTGGTGGCATCTTGCTCAACGTACACACCAGATCACAAGGAGTGAGTTTTCAGATACTGATAGAGAGGGCGAGTGACCCCAGAAGGCGTCCCACTTCGTCCTGCAATCGCTGCGCCGCGGGCAGCAGCCGATCGGCCTGGTGGACGGGCAGGGACAAGGCCATGGTGGCGGCGGTGGTGCCCACGGTGATCGGGATCGCGGCACAGACGGTCCCCAGTGCGTACTCCTGGCGTTCGATCACCGGCACCATCCGGCGCATGCGTTCCAGTCGTTTCAGCATGGCATTGCCATCACGCACCGTGTATGGCGTGACGGGCTGCACCGGGTAACGGTCCAGGTGGTCCCGGCGGGCTTCCTCGTCCAGCTGCGACAGCAGACACTGGCCGATGGCGTGGGCGTGCCCGGTCTCGCGGAAGTCCGCCCACTCCTCCACCGCGGGGTTGCCCGGGGTGTCGGAGACGCACACGACGTCGATCTCGCCGTCCCGGTACATGGCGTAGTACACGGGTGCGCCGATCGCGTCCCGCCAGCGCGCCAGCGCGTCGACCACCGTGCTGCGACGTTTCTGCGCGGCCCCGCTGCTGCTCAGCCGCTCGGCGGCCTCGCCGAGGAAGAACAGACCCTTCTCACGGCGCAGATAGCCCTCGTGCACCAGCGTGCGCAACAGGTGATACGCCGTGGGCAGCGCCAGCCCGGTCTCACGGGCCAGTTGCTTGGCGGGGGCCCCGTACGCGTGCTCGGCGACGCACTCCATCAGGCGCATCGCCCGCTGCACGGAGCCGATGAGGGTCGCGGAGGGAGCGCCCGCGGCAGGGGCGGTGGGTGTCCGGGGCGTCGAGTGGGGCTGCGCGGGCAGGGTGAGCGGAACGAAAGCGGTGTCAGCCGTGGCCAAGGGGCACTCCCGGGACGCGAGGGGGGAGCCCGTGCGGGGAACACGGGTGGGGGTGTACGCCACTCGCGGGGTCGCCCCCGCGTGGAGTTCCGGACTCTAATCGCCGGTCACCGGCCGCCGACGGCCCGTCCGGGAAACTTCCCTCGCGCGAGGGAACCGGTGGTTCCTGTTACCGCCACCGGTGTCCCACGGCTTTCACCAGTCGCTGCGCGACGATGAACTCGACATGAACTTGCGTACGACGTAGATCAGTCCGCCGACGAGCGCGACGAAGACCAGCAGCTTGAACAGCAGTCCGATCACGAAGCCGACCACGCTGGCGATCAGCCCGCCGAACACGACCAGGGCGATGACCGGCACCGCGATCCACTTCACCCACCACGGCAGTCCTGTGAAGATCTCTCGCATCGCCCTCTTCCTTACCTTTCCGCCCGTTCGAGTGCCGGGACCTCCAGCGGCCCGGGATCCCTCTGGGAATCTCCTGGTGTACTGCACTCGATGCTAGGGCCGCGGACGCCCCGGCAGGGCCCTCGCGGCCCTTGTCTCACCCTGACCGATCCCCTAGGGAACCCCGAGGCCGCGGCTCAGCTCTCGGGCGGAGAGAACACCACCAGGACCCTGAGGTCCTCGCTGATGTGGTGGAACTTGTGGGCGACCCCGGCCGGCACGTACACCACGCTGCCGCGGGCGACCTGGGTGGTCTCCATGCCCACGGTGATCGCGGCCCGTCCGCTCACCACGAAGTACACCTCGTCCTGTGCGTGCGGCTTCTGGGGGTCGGCCGTGCCCGCGTCGAGGGCGTACAGGCCGACCGACATGTTCCGCTCACGCAGGAACTGCAGGTAGGCACCGTCGTTGGCGGCGCGCTCCGCCTCCAGTTCGTCCAGCCGGAATGCCTTCATCGCCTCGTCCGCCCCTGCCTCACCGTTCGGTTCCGATCGCGTCTGCCACGATCAGACACATGAAGAATTTCCTAGTCAAGACGATCGCCAACGCGGGTGCCCTCGCGGTCGCCGTGTGGCTGCTCGACAAGATCACGCTGACCGGGGGAAGCACCGGCGAGAAGGCCGCCACACTGATCGTGGTCGCCCTGGTGTTCGGCCTGGTGAACATGCTGGTGAAGCCCGTCGTACAGGTGCTGACCTTCCCGTTGTTCATCCTGACCCTCGGCCTCTTCACGCTGGTGGTCAACGCGCTGATGCTGTTGCTGACGTCGTGGGTCGCGGACAAGGTCGACCTGAGCTTCCACGTCGACGGGTTCTGGACCGCCGTCCTGGGCGGCCTGATCATCTCGGTCGTCTCCTGGGCCCTCAACGCGTTCCTGCCCGACAAGGACTGATCTTGATGACCTACCGCGTCTGCTTCGTGTGCACGGGCAACATCTGCCGCTCCCCGATGGCCGAGGCCGTCTTCCACGCGCGCGTGCAGGACGCCGGGCTGGACGGCCTGGTCGAGGCCGACAGCGCCGGCACCGACGGCTGGCACGAGGGTGAGGGCGCCGACCCGCGCACCCTGGCCGTCCTGGAGGAGAACGGCTACGGCCTCGACCACACGGCCCGCCGGTTCCGGGCGTCCTGGTTCTCCCGCCTCGACCTCGTCGTCGCCCTCGACGCGGGACACCTGCGGGAACTGCGCCGCCTCGCGCCCACGGAACAGGACGCGGCCAAGGTGCGGCTGCTGCGGTCCTACGACCCCGCCGCCGACCGCGCCGACCTCGACGTACCGGACCCCTACTACGGGGGCGCGGACGGCTTCGACGCATGCCTTGAGATGGTGGAGGCGGCGAGCACCGGACTGCTCGCCGCGGTACGCGAGCAAGTGGAAGGACGGGCGGCATGAGTGATTCCGCTACCAACGACGGATTCGGCACGGACGAGGACGGCCGTCCGCACACCGGGGACGGCACGCGCGCCGTGCGGGCCGGACTGCCCGAGCCCGTCAAGCACGAGCCGACGTTGCCCGGCCCCGTCTTCGCCGCCCACTTCCACCTGCCGGGTGAGCCGACCGGACCGTACACCTACGGCCGCGACGAGAACCCGACCTGGACCCGTCTCGAGAGCGCCATCGGTGAGCTGGAGGCGCCCGGGCGGGACGACGTCGAGACGCTCGTGTTCGCCTCCGGCATGGCCGCGATCTCCGCGGTGCTCTTCTCGCAGCTGCGCGCCGGTGACGTGGCCGTTCTGCCCGAGGACGGCTATCAGGTGCTGCCCCTGGTCCGCGCCCAGCTGGAGGCGTACGGCATCGAGGTGCGCACCGCGCCGACCGGCGGGGACGCCCAGCTCGGCGCCCTGGACGGGGCGAAGCTGCTGTGGATCGAGACGCCCTCGAACCCCGGGCTGGACGTCTGCGACGTCCGGCGGCTGGCCGAGGCGGCCCACGCGCGCGGCGCCCTGGTGGCCGTCGACAACACGCTGGCCACCCCGCTCGGGCAGCGCCCGCTGGAGCTCGGCGCCGACTTCTCGGTGGCCAGCGGCACCAAGCAGCTCACCGGCCACGGCGACGTCCTCCTCGGCTACGTGGCCGGCCGCGACGCCGCCGCCATGAGCGCCGTACGGCGCTGGCGCAAGATCGTCGGCGCGATTCCCGGCCCCATGGAGGCCTGGCTCGCACACCGCTCGATCGCCACCCTGCAGCTGCGCGTGGACCGGCAGAACGCCACGGCGCTGAAGGTGGCCGAAGCCCTGCGGACGCGCCCCGAGGTCACCGGGCTGCGGTACCCGGGGCTGCCGGACGACCCTTCGCACAGGATCGCCTCGCAGCAGATGCTGCGCTACGGGTGCGTCGTCTCCTTCACGCTGCCCTCACGCGCGCGTGCCGATCGTTTCCTGGAGACCTTGCGGCTGGTGGAGGGCGCGACGAGCTTCGGCGGGGTGCGGTCCACGGCCGAGCGGCGCGGCCGCTGGGGCGGAGACGCGGTACCGGAGGGCTTCGTCCGGCTCTCGGTCGGTGCGGAGGACCCGGAGGACCTGGTGGCCGATCTGCTGCGCGCGCTGGAGGAATCGGCGGACTGATCGCGGCCGCACTCCTCCGTGACGTGCGGCCCGGATACGACGGACGGTCCGAGCCTCCCCCCTCGTGGCTCGGACCGTCCTCCGGTTCTGCGCGCGAAGAACCGCGCGATTAAGGCTAGTTGACTCTGTGTCAGTGTCCAATCACGGTAACGACAGCGACCTATCGACATATTTATAGTTGAACGCGGCCGGAAGGCTGGAGGAGAACAGCAGAGGGGGAGGGCTGCCGTGGATCTGGCCTTGCTGCGCACTTTCGTGACCGTGCACCGAGCCGGTTCCTTCACGCGCGCGGCGGCCTTGCTGGGCCTCTCCCAGCCGGCCGTCACCTCGCAGATCCGCACGCTGGAGCGGCAGCTCGGCCGCCCTCTGTTCCTGCGCCAGGCCCGGGGTGTGACACCGACGACCATCGGTGACGAGCTCGCCCACAAGACCGCGCCGCATCTGGACGCCCTGGTGGAGATCACGGAGACCGGGCTGGAGGACGACTCGTCCCTGCGCTCCCTGCATCTCGCCGGGCCTCCCGAGTTCACCGCCGAGCGAGCACTGCCCGCGCTCACGCGGCTCACCGGCGAGGACGGTCAGGCCTTCGCCCTGCGTGCCTCGTTCGGGAACGCGGAGGAGATCATGGAGGGACTGGCCGCCGGGCATCACGATCTGGCCATCGGCACGGCCCGGCCGCGCGGCGCGCTGCTCACGGCGACTCCGCTCTGCGACGAGGAGCACGTCCTGATCGCCGCACCCCAGTGGGCGGTGATGGCCGGCGACGAGAGGCCTCACCGCAGCGCCGCACTCGCTCTGCAGCACATCCCCGTGGTCGAGGTGCACGAATCGCTGCCCTTCGTCGCCCGCTACTGGGCATCCGTCTTCGACGCCCGTCCGGCGTCTCCGGGCTCGATCGTCGTCCCCGACCTGCGTGCGGTACTCGCCTGCACGGTCGCCGGCGCCGGACTCGCGGTCCTGCCCCGCTATCTGTGCGCCGACGCGCTGGAGCGCGGTGACGTCGTCGCCCTGCACGAACCGGTGGTGCCGCCGCTGCGGACGTACTTCTTGATCGTGCGCACCGGCACCTTGGCGATGTCGCACGTCGCCCGGGCCCACGAGTGGTTGCTGCGCGCGGCCTCCGGCTGGAACTGAGTCCGCGGAACCGCAGGACGCCCGCGATGTTTCACGTGGAACCAGCCGGGCCACATTTCTCCCATGACCGTCCGACCCGTGGTCAAGCGCACCGCCCGCGCCGTCCTGCTGGACGGCGACAACCTGATCCTGATCAAGCGCACCAAGCCCGGCGTCGATCCCTACTGGGTCACTCCCGGAGGCGGGGTCGAGCCGGACGACACCACCGTCGTGGACGCCCTGCACCGCGAGGTGTACGAGGAACTCGGCGCCAAGATCTCCGACGTGGTCCCCTGCTTCGTGGACACGGTGGAGCACATCGGCGAGGACGACGGCGCAACCGGCGTGAAGGTGCAGCACTTCTTCGTCTGCCGTCTGGAGTCCATGGATCCGTCCCTGCGGCACGGCCCCGAGGTCGACGAGCCCGCCGGCGAGTACGAGATCGTCCGGGTGCCGTTCACCAGGGTCGGGATCGCCTCCGTCCACCTCGTACCGCTGTCGTTGCGGCACTATCTGGACGGCAACATCGAGGGTGTGCGCGCGATGCACGCTCCCGACCTCGGCTGACCGAGCGGCGAGCGACGAGCGTCGGGGGCGGCCTGTCGGTCCGCACGGCGTCCCGCACGTGGCGGGCCGCTCTGCGCACCACCGCGACATGGCCAAAAGATCGCCTCTTCCAGCGGAAAGTGGTGGACGCGGAGGGCCCCCGTCGGACAGCCTGACCTGCGTGCCGACACCTTCCCTCGCCTCGCTGCCGATCCGCCGTCTGACGCTCCGCGACCTCACCGCGTGCGCCGACCTGTCCGAGGACCGGGGGTGGCCCCGCGAGGAGCACAAGTGGGGCTTCCTCCTCACGGCCGGGAAGGGCTACGGCATCGACGATCCCGCCGGCGGCCTGGTCAGCGCCTGTGCGGTCACCGAGTACGGACCCCACGAGCGACCCTCCCTCGCCGCCCTCGGCATGGTGCTCGTCGCCGAGCGGCACGCCCGCCAGGGGGTCGGACGGCGCCTGATGCGTCATGTCGTCGCCGCGCTGGGGACGACCCCTCTGACGCTGCACGCGACCCCGTACGGCCGGCCGCTCTACGAGGAGCTCGGCTTCAAGGCCACGGGGCGGGCGGAGATGGTGCGCGGGCGTTTCACTCCGGGCGGGTCGGAGCCCGCCGTCGCCACGCGCGCGGCCACGGCCGAGGACCTCCCCGCGATCCTCCGGATCGACGAGGAGGTGTTCGGCGCCGATCGCACCCACATCATCACGCGGCTGCCCGCCTTCGCGGACCAGCTGCGCGTCGCCGAGGAGAACGGCCGCCTCACCGGGTACGCGGCGGCCTGGCCCAACATGGACACCCATGTCGTGGGCCCCTTGATCGCCCGTGACACCGAGACCGCCAAGGCGCTGCTCGCTTCCCTCGCCGCCCGCACGGACCGTCCGCTGCGCACGGACATCGACGTACGGCACGAAGAGCTGCTGGGCTGGGCCCGTGAACGCGGATTCGCCTCCGTCGCGTTCAACTCGGTCATGACGTACGGCATCACGGAGCTGCCCGGGGACTGGACCCGGCGGTTCGCCCCACTGACGGTGGCGGCGGGCTGACCGGCGGGCAGGTACGCGCGGTACGACGGCGGTCGTACGAAGAAGCCGGTTCCCGGTGGCATCCCGGGAACCGGCGTCACGTGCGCCGTGGCCGCCGTCAGACGAGGGCCGTCACGGCGGCGGTGGCGAAGGAGTGGTCCTGTTCGGGCGCTCCGCCCCCCACCCCGACCGCGCCGATCAGCCGACCGTCGCGGTGCACCGGCACGCCGCCCGCGATGAACAGCAGGGGCCGGTCGAGCGCGGTGGGCAGGGTGTGGAAGAGACCTCCGGGCTGGACGGCGTCGACCAGGTCGGCGGTGGCGGCGTTCAGCTGCAGCGCCGTGTAGGCCTTGCGGGTGCTGGTCTCCCCGGAGATCAGCACGGCCCGGTCGTCGCGCCGGAAGGCGAGGAGGTGACCGCCCGCGTCGAGGACGGTGACGCTGACGACGACCCCGGCGGCCTCGGCGGCGCGGTGGGCCGCGGTGACCAGGGCCTCGGCGTCCTGGATGGTCAGCGGGGCGACGGCGGTGGTGCTCATGGTGATGCTCCTTGGTCGGTACTCAGTGGTGCGGCGCCTCGGTGTCAGTGAGGCGGGAGGAGCCACAGGGGAAGGGGACGGCCCTGGCCCCGCCCCCTGTGGCCGGTGGTTCAGTGGTGGGCGACGGCCGGCTGCTCGGTGGGCAGGGAGCCCGCGGCCGGTCGGGAAGCGCCGTCACGCCGTTCGAGCGCGGCCGAGAGGAAGGCGAGGACCAGAGCCGCCCCGGCGAGCACGGCACCGACCCAGTTGGGCGCGGTGTATCCGAAGCCGGCGGCGATGACGACACCCCCGAGCCAGGCGGAGAGCGCGTTGCCGAGGTTGAAGGCACCGATGTTCACGGCCGACGCCAGGGTCGGGGCGCCGTGCGCATGGTCCAGGACACGCTTCTGCAGCGGCGGGACGGTGGCGAAGCCCAGGGCGCCGATCAGGACGATGGTCACAGCCGACGCGACCTTGTTGTGCGCGGTGAGCGTGAACAGAGCGAGCACGACGGCCAGTGCGCCCAGCGAGACGTACAGCATGGGCATCAGGGCGCGGTCGGCGAACTTGCCGCCGACGAGGTTGCCCCCGATCATGCCGATCCCGAAGAGGACCAGCAGCCAGGTGACCGAACCGTCGGCGAAGCCCGCGACATGGGTCATCATCGGCGCGATGTAGGTGATGGCCGCGAAGACTCCGCCGAAGCCGAGGACCGTCATGGCCATCGCCAGCAGGACCTGCGCGTTCTTGAAGGCGGCCAGCTCGTGCCGCAGCCGCACACCCTCCGCCCTCGGTACGTCGGGGACCAGCTTGGCGACCCCCGCCAGGCCGACGACACCGAGCGCGGCGACGAGGGCGAAGGTGACGCGCCAGCCGACGGACTGCCCGACCAGCGTTCCCAGCGGAACACCGACGACATTGGCGACGGTCAGCCCGGTGAACATCATCGCGATCGCGCCCGCCTTCTTGTGCGGGGCGACCAGATCGGCCGCGACCACCGAGCCGATGCCGAAGAAGGCACCGTGGGCGAGCGAGGCGACCACACGGCCGGTCAGCATGACGGAGAAGGCGGGGGCGAGGGCGGAGAGCAGGTTGCCGACGATGAACAGACCCATCAGGAGCATCAGCATCCGCTTGCGCGGGACCTTGGTGCCGAGCACGGTCATCAGCGGCGCGCCGAACATGACGCCGAGCGCGTATCCGGTCACCAGGAAGCCGGCGGTGGGGATGGAGACCCCGTAGTCGCTCGCGACCTCGGGCAGCAAACCCATGATCACGAACTCGGTCGTTCCGATCCCGAAGGCCCCGATCGCGAGGGCCAGAAGCGCGAGAGGCATGGAGGGGTACACCTTCCCAGAAGATTGCAGGAGCGCTTTGCGTGCGTTCACAATAATTGCAGACGCGGGCAATATGCAAGCGCCGACAATTGCGGCGCTGGTCTACCCTGGTCTCAGTCACTCCGGGACGGAGGAACCACATGACAGCGACGGACCCCGCGCTCACCGCCCTCTCCCAAGGCTGGTGCGCCCTCTCCCTGCTGCACGGGAGGATCGAGGCCCGCATCGAGCGCGCCCTGCAGGCCGGGCACGACCTGAGCGTGCGCGAGTACTCCCTGCTCGACGTACTCAGCCGGCAGCACGACGGCGACGGGGGGCACCTGCAGATGAAGCAGGTCGCCGACGCCGTCGTCCTCAGCCAGAGCGCCACCACGCGCCTGGTCACCCGACTCGAGGAGCGCCGGTTGCTGGAGCGCTACCTGTGCCCCACCGACCGGCGCGGTATCTACACCAACGTCACCGCGGCGGGCCTGAAGCTGCTGGACGAGGCGCGACCCACCAACGACGCCGCGCTCCGTGAGGCCCTCGACGAGGCTGCCCAGAACCCTGACCTGGCCCCACTGGTCCGGGTGGTGGAAACCCTCAAGACACCGGTGCCCGCCTAGCCGGGGCGACGCCGGCCCGTTCCGTGCCTCTCGCGGCGGCTCTGCATAGGCTGCGGCCATGGGAGATCTTGAGATACGGCCCACCACCGAGGACGACATCCCAGCGGTCGTCGCGATGCTCGCCGACGATCCGCTGGGCGCCCAACGCGAGTCACCGGACGACCTGAGCCCTTACCTGGCCGCGTTCGAGCGGCTCAGCACCGACCCAAACCAGCATCTGGTCGTCGCCGTCCGCGACGGTCACGTCGTCGGCACTCTGCAGCTGACGATCGTCCCCGGCTTGTCCCGGCGCGGTGCCACCCGGTCGATCGTCGAAGGGGTGCGTGTCCACGCCGACGAGCGTGGCAGTGGCCTGGGCACACAACTCATCGAGTGGGCCGTCGAGGAGTCCCGTCGCCAGGGGTGCCAGCTGGTGCAGCTCACCTCCGACAGGAGCCGCGTCGACGCCCATCGTTTCTACGAGCGCCTCGGTTTCTCGGCCTCGCACACGGGCTTCAAGCTCCCACTCTGAGCGAACGGTCCGAGCCGTCCGTAGGCGCCCCCTTCGGGCCGTTGCCGGTCCTGTTTCACGTGAAACAGGACCGGCAACGGCACCCGGGCGGCAGTGGCTAGCCGATCCCCCGCCACCCCTCCGGGTCCACACCTCCCGGTACCGAGGCCCCCTCCTCGTACGGCTGACGCGTGAACACGAACGATCCCAGGTCCAGATGGCTCACGGCCCCGTCCGGACGCCGCACGGCACGCAGGAGTTCCCCGGCGTAGTAGCCCTCGAGCCCGGTCCACGTACCGTCGTCGTTCGCCCGGAAACGCGAACGGCGGCCGAAGCCCGACAGCGGCTCCAGCGATACTCCCCCGTCGGGCGTCAGCCGCAGCGCGAAGGCATGCGTTCCCCAGTACCACTGCCCGGCCAACTCCAGCACGGCGGCGTCGGCTTCCGGCAGGGGACGCCACGGTTCGGGGATCCGGGGCTCCGCCTCGGCGACGATGCGCACGAGGTCGGCACCGACCCCGGCCGTCAGCGGCCCGGAGGTACAGTTGGTCAGCACCACCGCGGCCACGTCGTCCTCCACGCTGATCGTGAGGTTGGCCAGGAAGCCCGGCAGGGACCCGGAGTGGCCCACGAGCAGCCGACCGTCCCGGTACTGGATCTGCAGGCCCAGTCCGTAGGCCGCGCCGTCCACCACGTCCGCGGCCTCGGCCGGTGCCGCCGGCGCCCGCATCTCCCGGACGCTCCGCGCACTCAGTACCCGGTCGTCCCCCCTCGTCAGAAAGACGGCGAACCGCGCCAGGTCCCCGGTGGTGGACCAGAGCTGACCGGCCGGGGCCATTCGCCCGAGATCCTCGGCGGGCTCGGGCAGCAACACGTCCGCCCACGGATGCACCGCCCAGCCACCGGCGTGCGGAGCCTGCGGCTGGGCGGTCGTACGGTCCAGACCCAGCGGCTCCAGGACCTCACGCCGCAGCACGTCCTCCCAGGGAGCACCGCGCAGCTTCTCGACCAGCGCGCCGAGCAGGGTGTAGCCAGGGTTCGAGTAGTGGTGCCGGCGGCCCACCGGATGCACGAGGGGCTGCTTGCCCAGCACATCGGCGAGCTCCGGCCGCAGGGAGCCCGGCGTCCGCTCCCACCACGGCGCGGGCGACTCGGCGGCCAGCCCGCCCGAGTGCGCCAGCAGCTCGGCGATCGTGGCCTCGCCCGCGCCGGTACCGGGCAGATGCTTCTCCAATGCGTCCCCGAGGTCGAGCACCCCCTCGTCGCGCAGACGCAGAACGAGCACGGCGGTGAACGTCTTCGTGATGGAGCCGATCCGGTACTGCACGTTCTCGTCCGGGCCGTGCCCGTCGACCGAGCTCCGTGCGCCGTGCCACACGGCTCGCCCGTCCCGGACGACCGCCGCGACGAGCGACGGCGTGCGCCCCTCGGACTGCGCCACGGCGATCCGGTGCAGCAACGCCCGGCGGGTAGCGGGGAGCAACTCTTCCTGAGGTGTCGTCATGCCCCCAGTCCACCGGCCCGGACACCGCGCGTCGAGCCAATTTGCCCGCGCCGGGCCATCAGGTCTGTGCCATGTCCACGAAGCGGGAGTAGTGGCCCTGGAAGGCGACGGTGATCGTGGCCGTGGGGCCGTTACGGTGCTTGGCCACGATCAGGTCCGCCTCGCCGGCACGCGGCGACTCCTTCTCGTAGGCGTCCTCGCGGTGCAGCAGGATGACCATGTCGGCGTCCTGCTCGATGGACCCGGACTCACGCAGGTCGGAGACCATCGGCTTCTTGTCGGTGCGCTGCTCGGGGCCACGGTTCAGCTGGGAGAGCGCGATGACCGGGATCTCCAGCTCCTTGGCCAGGAGCTTGAGGTTACGGGACATGTCCGAGACCTCCTGCTGACGGCTCTCTGCCCGCTTGGAGCCTCCGGACTGCATGAGCTGGAGGTAGTCGATGACGACCAGCTTGAGGTCGTTGCGCTGCTTGAGGCGGCGGCACTTGGCGCGGATCTCCATCATCGACAGGTTGGGGGAGTCGTCGATGTAGAGCGGGGCGGCCGAGACGTCCGGCATCCGGCGGGCCAGACGGGTCCAGTCGTCGTCCGTCATCGTGCCGGAACGCATGTGGTGCAGCGCGACGCGCGCCTCGGCGGACAGCAGACGCATGGCGATCTCGTTGCGTCCCATTTCGAGCGAGAAGATGACGCTCGGCAGGTTGTTCTTGATCGAGGCGGCGCGGGCGAAGTCCAGCGCGAGCGTCGACTTGCCCATGGCGGGTCGCGCGGCGATGACGACCATCTGGCCGGGGTGCAGGCCGTTGGTCAGCGAGTCGAAGTCCGTGAACCCGGTGGGCACACCGGTCATCTCGCCGCTGCGCGATCCGATCGCCTCGATCTCGTCGAGCGCGCCCTCCATGATGTCGCCGAGCGGCAGATAGTCCTCACTCGTGCGCTGCTCGGTGACGGCGTAGATCTCTGCCTGCGCGCGGTTGACGATCTCGTCGACGTCGTCGTCGGCCGCGTATCCCATCTGGGTGATCCGCGTGCCGGCCTCCACCAGGCGCCGCAGGACGGCCCGCTCGTGCACGATCTCCGCGTAGTACGCGGCGTTCGCGGCCGTCGGCACGGTCTGGACGAGGGTGTGCAGATACGAGGCGCCGCCGACCTTGTTGATCTCACCGCGTTTGGTGAGCTCGGCCGCGATGGTGATGGGGTCGGCAGGTTCGCCCTTGGCATAGACGTCGAGGATGGCCTGGTAGACCGTCTCGTGGGCCGGCTTGTAGAAGTCGTGGCCCTTGAGGATCTCGACGACGTCGGCGATGGCGTCCTTGGAGAGGAGCATGCCGCCGAGGACGGACTGCTCGGCGTCCAGGTCCTGCGGTGGCACCCGCTCGAACGACGGACCACCGCCGTCCCACGCACCGTTGTCCGGGCCGCGCTCGTGCTGTTCGTCGCGGCTGCGTCCTCCGTCACCGCGACGGCGGGAAGCGGGCAGACGATCGCTGGGACCGCTGTCGGCCCACGGGTCGTCCAAGGGCTCGGAAATGCTCACCGAGCCACCTCCTCCCGTCCGCCGAGCGGACCTCGCCGTGCTCTCATTTCTACGGCACGGCACTGACAAATAAGACGCCCCACTTCGCTTCTGGCGCGTCGGTTTTGGGCTGGTTCGAAAGG
Source organism: Streptomyces ambofaciens ATCC 23877 (assembly GCF_001267885.1). NCBI lineage: Bacteria > Bacillati > Actinomycetota > Actinomycetes > Kitasatosporales > Streptomycetaceae > Streptomyces > Streptomyces ambofaciens. Next base: position 3,987,103 of record NZ_CP012382.1, read on the forward strand.
CGACGGACGGAGGGGGCGCCGGACCACCGTAGGCCTGCCGGCACCGTCAGCCAATCTGGTTATCCACAGGCCATGTGGACGACGGGCCAGATGCTGTGGAGAACTCGGCCAAACCTGTGCACGACCCGGTGGACAGCCCTGTGAACAAGCACTCGCCTCGACCGGAAGAGGGCCTCTGAACTGCGCTTTCACCATCCACGCCCTGTGCAGAAGAAAAACTTTCCCCATCGGATCAAGATCGTTCCGAACCGTGCCCAGAAGCACACGCGGTGAGACGGAGCGTAAGGGTCATCCAGGCATTGCATCTCTTACCTGTGGACGATTAGATTGGTGCTCATGACACAGGCCCCAGCGCGCTCGCGGACCCTCCGGCGCCGACACGACCGAGAGATCATCGCGCTGGCCGTCCCGGCCTTCGGCGCCCTCGTCGCCGAGCCCCTCTTCGTCATGGCCGACAGTGCGATCGTCGGCCATCTCGGCACCGCGCAGCTGGCCGGCCTCGGCATCGCCTCGGCACTGCTCACCACAGCCGTCAGCGTCTTCGTCTTCCTCGCCTACGCCACCACCGCGGCGGTGTCCCGGCGCGTAGGCGCGGGCGACCTGCAATCGGCGATCCGTCAGGGAATGGACGGCATCTGGCTGGCCCTGCTGCTCGGCGCCGCCGTCATTGCGGTGGTGTTCCCGACGGCGCCCGCACTCATCGAGCTCTTCGGAGCCTCCGACACCGCGGCACCGTACGCCATCACCTATCTGCGGATCTCCGCCCTCGGCATCCCCGCCATGCTGGTCGTGCTGGCCGCGACCGGGGTCCTGCGGGGGTTGCAGAACACCCGGACCCCGCTCTACGTGGCCATCGCCGGCTTCCTTGCCAACGCCATCCTCAACGTCGTCCTCGTCTACGGCGCCGGCCTCGGCATCGCGGGCTCCGCCTGGGGCACCGTCATCGCCCAGTGGGGCATGGCCGCGGTGTACCTGTGGGTGGTGGTCCGCGGGGCCCGTCGCCACGGCGCCTCCCTGCGTCCGGACGTCGCCGGGATCAGAGCCTCCGCCCAGGCGGGGGTCCCGCTGCTCGTACGGACGCTCTCCCTGCGGGCGATTCTCATGATCACCACAGCGGTGGCGGCTCGCCTGGGCGACGCCGATATCGCGGCCCACCAGATCATCCTGTCCCTGTGGAGTCTGCTCGCCTTCGCCCTCGACGCCATCGCCATCGCCGGTCAGGCCATCATCGGGCGCTACCTGGGGGCCGGTGACGCCCAGGGTGCCCGCGACGCCTGTCGCAGGATGGTCGAGTGGGGCGTCGCGGTCGGCATCGCACTCGGTCTGCTCGTGGTGCTGTCCCGTCCGGTCTTCCTGCCCCTGTTCACCGGCGACTCCGCGGTGACGGACGCAGCCCTGCCCGCCCTTGTCATCGTGGCCGCCTCGCAGCCGATCTGCGGAGTGGTCTACGTCCTGGACGGCGTCCTCATGGGCGCGGGTGACGGCCCGTATCTCGCCTGGGCGATGCTGCTGACCCTGGCGGTCTTCATTCCCGCGGCACTCCTCGTCCCGGCCGTCGGTGGCGGGCTCACCGCGCTGTGGGCGGCCATGACGCTGATGATGGCGATGCGCCTGGTGACTCTGTGGCTGCGCGCCCGCTCGGGACGTTGGGTCGTCACCGGTGCGACGCGCTGACCGTTTCACGTGAAACACGACGTTTCCCGTTCAGGGCGGAGACACAGACCGCGCAAGGCCGCATGAATACAGCACCGCATCCTCGGGAGACGCGGCCATGAAGAGGGGGCCGCATCCCGTTGCGGGGATGCGGCCCCCTTTCATCGCTTCAGCGTGAGCAGAGCTCAGGCAGCGACGACCTCGATGTTGACCTTGGCGGCAACCTCGGGGTGCAGACGCACGGACGTCTCGTGGGCGCCCAGGGTCTTGATCGGCGCACCCAGCTCGATGCGACGCTTGTCGACGTCGGGACCGCCGGCGGCCTTGATCGCGGAAGCGACGTCGGCCGGGGTGACGGAGCCGAAGAGGCGACCGGCCTCGCCGGAGCGGACGGCCAGGCGAACCTTGACGCCCTCGAGCTGGCCCTTGATCTGGTTGGCCTGCTCGATGGTCTGGATCTCGTGGATCTTGCGAGCGCGACGGATCTGCTCGACGTCCTTCTCGCCGCCCTTGGTCCAGCGGATGGCGAACTTCCGCGGGATCAGGTAGTTGCGGGCGTAGCCGTCCTTGACGTCGACGACTTCGCCCGCGGCACCGAGGCCGGAGACCTCGTGGGTGAGGATGATCTTCATTAGTCGGTCACCCTTCCCTTATCGCGCGGTGGAGGTGTAGGGCAGCAGCGCCATCTCACGGCTGTTCTTCACGGCCGTGGCGACGTCACGCTGGTGCTGGGTGCAGTTGCCGGTCACGCGGCGGGCACGGATCTTGCCGCGGTCGGAAATGAACTTCCGCAGCATGTTCGTGTCCTTGTAGTCCACGTACGTGACCTTGTCCTTGCAGAATGCGCAGACCTTCTTCTTCGGCTTGCGCACAGGCGGCTTAGCCATGATGTCTCTCCTGTGTGATCAAGAAGTGTGGGTAGAGCCCGTCTAGAAGGGGGGCTCGTCCGAGTAGCCGCCACCGCCGCCGGAGCCACCGCCCCAGCCGCCGCCACCCTGGCCGCCGGCACCCTGCTGGCCACCGGCGGGAGCGCCGGTCGCCCAGGGGTCGTCGGCCGGAGCGCCGCCGCCCTGCTGGCCACCGCCGGGGCCGCCGCCCCAGCCGCCGCCACCCTGGCCGCCACCGCCGCCGTAACCGCCCTGGCCGCCTCGCCCCTGGCCCGAGGTCTTGGTGACCTTGGCCGTGGCGCTGCGCAGACTGGCGCCGACCTCGTCGACGTCCAGCTCGTAGACCGTGCGCTTGACGCCCTCACGGTCCTCGTAGGACCGCTGCTTCAGCCGGCCCTGCACGATGACGCGCATGCCTCGCTGGAGCGACTCGGCGACGTTCTCCGCCGCCTGTCGCCAGACCGAGCAGGTGAGGAAGAGGCTTTCGCCGTCCTTCCACTCGTTCGTCTGGCGGTCGAAGGTGCGGGGGGTCGACGCGACACGGAACTTCGCGACGGCCGCACCGGACGGGGTGAAGCGCAGCTCGGGGTCATCGACAAGATTGCCGACGACCGTGATGACGGTCTCGCCTGCCATGGGGGAACCTCTCGGCGGGTTTGCTGCTGGCTGCTTGTGCTGCTACTCGAATCCCGGGATCGGCTGAGCGGGAAGGCTCAGTGCATCTCGGGACGGAGGACCTTGGTCCGGAGGACCGACTCGTTCAGGTTCATCTGGCGGTCGAGCTCCTTGACGACCGCAGGCTCGGCCTGCAGGTCGATGACCGAGTAGATGCCCTCAGGCTTCTTCTTGATCTCGTACGAGAGACGACGACGGCCCCAGGTGTCGACCTTCTCGACCTTTCCGCCGCCGTCACGGACGACAGAGAGGAAGTTCTCGATCAGCGGGGAGACAGAACGCTCCTCGAGATCGGGGTCGAGGATGACCATCACCTCGTAGTGACGCATGTGGAACCCACCTCCTTTGGACTCAACGGCCACGGTCGTTCCGTGGCAGGAGGGTTGCGATGCGTTGGCACCGGCATCCGCGAGTAAAGCAGGACCCACTGACAATCGGGCTTCCTCCGGAGAGGAGGCCCGGGCGCGGCGGGCAGCAGACACCAGTGCAGAAGGTACAGAGTACCCGGCCACCCGCTTGCGGTTGAAATCCGGCTGTGAGGGGACACAATCGGTACTCAGCGGATGTGACGGGCGACGACACACTGCCTTCGGCAGGAGGTTCCCCATGGCACAGATCATGCGACCCGCCAAACCCAGGACCGGCTTGCTGGCCACCGACGGCAAACCGCACCCCCTCCAGGACACCCTGCTGGCCGCGGCCCTGGTGCTGGGCGTGCTCGCCCTGGCCACCGCGAGCTTCCGCGGGCTCCACATCCTGACCTCCTGGGCAGGTCTGCTGGGTGTGCTGACCGCCGGATACGGCCAGCTCATCTCGGTGACGACACGCGAGCGCTTCGGTCTGGTGCTGGCGCTCGGCGCCTCCGCACTCGGCCTGTTCTTCGGCATCAGCCACGGCGGGTTCTTCGGCTGAGCCCCGCACCACCCGTCCTCCCGAGAGACCTCCGGGGGACCCCTTGCACCCGTACGCCGGACGGGGCGCTCACAGGGCGCAGTAGGCTTCGCGCGAGAGCCGGAGCCCCTGTACCCATGGGGACACACCAGCCCGAGGAGCGCCCCGAATGAGCCTGACCCTGAGGACCATCAGTCGTGAGCAGCATCTGGCATACATCCAGAGCCTGCCGGCGGCTAGTCACATGCAGGTCCCGGCATGGGCGGACGTGAAGGCGGAATGGCGCTCGGAGAACCTCGGCTGGTTCGACGACCGGACCGGTGAGCTGGTCGGTGCGGGCCTCGTCCTCTACCGGCAGCTCCCCAAGATCAAGCGCTACCTCGCGTACCTGCCCGAGGGCCCGGTCATCAACTGGTTCGCGCCGAACCTCCAGGACTGGATGGAGCCGATGCTGGCTCACCTCAAGCAGCAGGGCGCCTTCTCGGTGAAGATGGGCCCCCCGGTGATCATCCGCCGCTGGGACGCCGCGTCCATCAAGAAGGGCATCCAGGACCCCGACGTCAAGCGCCTGCGCGACATAGAGGCCGACCACATCGAGCCGCGCGCCTTCGAGGTGGCCGACAAGCTGCGCCGCATGGGCTGGCAGCAGGGCGAGGACGGCGGTGCCGGCTTCGGCGACGTACAGCCCCGCTACGTCTTCCAGGTGCCGCTGGCCAACCGCTCCCTGGAAGAGGTCCACAAGAACTTCAACCAGCTGTGGCGGCGCAACATCAAGAAGGCCGAGAAGGCCGGCGTCGAGGTCGTCCAGGGTGGCTACCACGACCTCGAGGAGTGGCAGCGGCTCTACGAGATCACGGCCGTGCGCGACCACTTCCGGCCGCGCCCGCTGTCCTACTTCCAGCGCATGTGGGCGGCCCTCAACAACGAGGACCCCAACCGCATGCGGCTGTACTTCGCCCGGCACAACGGGGTGAACCTGTCTGCCGCGACCATGCTGGTGGTCGGCGGGCACGTCTGGTACTCGTACGGCGCCTCCGACAACATCGGCCGCGAGGTCCGGCCCTCGAACGCGATGCAGTGGGCCATGCTCCGCGACGCCTACGCCCTCGGCGCCACCGTCTACGACCTGCGCGGCATCTCCGACTCCCTGGACGAGAGCGACCACCTCTTCGGCCTGATCCAGTTCAAGGTCGGCACGGGCGGGCAGGCGGCCGAGTACCTCGGCGAGTGGGACTTCCCCCTGAACAAGCTGCTCCACAAGGCGCTCGACATCTACATGTCGCGCCGCTGACCCCTTCGCTCACCCCTATCCCGCACCTCTGACAGCCACGAGAAAGGTCCCAGGTCCGGCCATGGCGCTCACCCTCTACGTCGACACCGCGCGCTGGCGGGCGCACCACAAGCACGTGCAGGAGCAGTTCCCCGGGCTGGTCCCGGTCTGCAAGGGCAACGGCTACGGCTTCGGGCACGAGCGGCTGGCGGAAGAGGCCACGCGGCTGGGCTCGGACGTGCTGGCCGTCGGCACCACGTACGAGGCCGCCCGGATCAAGGACTTCTTCGGCGGCGACCTGCTGGTCCTGACGCCGTACCGGCGCGGCGAGGAGCCCGTCCCGCTGCCCGACCGGGTCGTGCGCTCCGTGTCGTCCATCGACGGCGTGTACGGCCTCGTGGGCGCGCGCGTGGTCATCGAGGTGATGTCCTCGATGAAGCGCCACGGCATCAGTGAGCAGGACCTGCCCCAGCTGCACGCCGCCATAGAGAACGTCCGGCTGGAGGGCTTCGCCATCCATCTGCCGCTGGACCGCACCGACGGTTCGGACGCCGTCGAAGAGGTCATCGGCTGGATGGACCGGCTGCGCGCGGCCCGGCTGCCGCTGCACACGATGTTCGTCAGCCACCTCAAGGCGGACGAGCTGGCGCGGCTCCAGCAGCAGTTCCCGCAGACCCGCTTCCGCGCCCGGATCGGCACCCGGCTGTGGCTGGGCGACCACGACGCCACCGAGTACCACGGCGCGGTCCTGGACGTCACACGGGTCACCAAGGGCGAGCGCTTCGGCTACCGGCAGCAGAAGGCGGCCTCGGACGGCTTCCTCGTGGTCGTGGCGGGCGGTACGTCGCACGGCGTGGGCCTGGAGGCCCCGAAGGCACTGCACGGCGTCATGCCGCGTGCCAAGGGCGTCGCCCGGGCCGGTCTCGCCACGGTGAACCGCAACCTCTCGCCGTTCGTGTGGGGCGGCAAGCAGCGGTGGTTCGCGGAGCCGCCGCACATGCAGGTGTCCATCCTGTTCGTGCCTTCGGACGCGCCGGAGCCGAAGGTCGGCGACGAGCTGGTGGCTCATCTGCGGCACACCACCACGCAGTTCGACCGGATCCTCGACCGCTGAGGTACCGCGCCGGCCGTGGGTCCCGCGGCAGCCGAAAGGCCGTACACGCTGTTGCGTGTACGGCCTTTCGCATGGCTACCGGCGGCGGACCACCGTGGAGTCCGTTCGCTCAGAGCGAACCTCCGGTCGGCTGCCCCGCTCCCCACCGCACCGTGGAGGCCTCGGAGTGGGCCGCGTGCCGGGCGGGGCGAGCCGCGGGGCCGAGAACGAAGACGTCTTCCGCCCCGTCGAGTGCACCGCCCGACGGATCGTCGTCCCCCGTCCGCCGCACGGGATCCCGGTCCGGCATCAGGATGTCGCGCACGACCATGACGCACAGGAACAGCGTTCCCAGCAGATGCACGGCGATGGCCCAGTGGTAGCCGTCCGTGGGCAAGCCCTTGTGGGCGTCACCGCTGGTCGTGTAGGCGAGGTACATCCAGATGCCCAGGAAGTACGCCACCTCGCACGTCTGCCAGATCAGGAAGTCACGCCACTTGGGCCGGGCCAGCGCGGCCAACGGCACCAGCCACAGCACGTACTGCGGTGAGTAGACCTTGTTGGTGAGGATGAACGCGGCGACGATCAGAAAGGCCAGCTGGGCGAAGCGCGGACGCCGGGGGGCGGTCAGCGTGAGCGCGGCGATGCCTCCGCAGCACAGCAGCATCAGGAGCGTGGCGAGTGTGTTGACTGTCTCGGTGCTGGGCGGGTTGTCGGAGTTGTGGACCAGGATCAGCCAGAAGGACCCGAAGTCGACACCCCGTTCCTGGCTGAACGTGTAGAACTTCGACCAGCCGTCGAAGGCGAAGAGCATGACCGGCAGATTCACCACCAGCCAGGCGACGGCCGCTCCTCCCACGGCCTTTCCGAAGTCACGCCATTTGCCCGCGCGCCAGCACAACACGAGCAGCGGGCCGAGGATCAGGAACGGGTAGAGCTTGGCAGCCGTGGCCAGGCCCAGCAGAACGCCGAAGGCCAGCGGACGTCCTCGGGACCACATCAGGAGGGCGGCGGACGTCAGGGCGACCGCCAGCAGGTCCCAGTTGATGGTCGCGGTCAGCGCGAGGGCGGGCGCGAGGGCGACCAGCAGTCCGTCCCAAGGGCGCCGGGTGTGCGTGCGGGTCACGCAGACGGCGATGACGGCCGCGCACGCCATGAGCATCCCGGCGTTGACCATCCAGTACCACTGCTCCTGGTCCTGGATGCTGCCGCTGCCCGGCGTGAGCCAGGACGCGGCCTCCATGAACACGCCGGTCAGCACGGGGTACTCGAGGTACTCCATGTCGCCGGGGAGCTTGTCGAAGTACGGCACGAGACCGTCGACGAACCCACGCCCCTGGTAGAGGTGCGGGATGTCCGAGTAGCACGCGTGCGTGTACTGGGAACTGGCACCGAAGAACCAGGCGCCGTTGTAACAGGGCGCCTTCTGGACCAGGCCGAGGGCGAACATGCCGATCGCCACGAGCGCGATCACCCGGACGGGCGTCCACCAGGACGTCCCCAGCAGGGCACGCCGACCGGCAGGGCCGCCGATCAGCTCACTGCCCGCCGCGGCGACCGCGTCCTCCCTGGTCGGCCGCACGGGGTCCGGCTCGTGCACGCTCGCTGGTGTCGATTCTGCACTGGGCATGGGGCACATCCTGCCGTACGTACCCGGCCATACGCCGGGGCCGCCGCACCCCGTTGGATGCGGCGGCCCCTGTTTCACGTGAAACTTGCGGGTGTTTCACGTGAAACACCCATGCCGGACGTTCCGACAGCTATCCCTCCTGGCCGGCGATGAAGCCACCGCCTCCGTTCTGATTTCCTCTGGTGTCTTCCTCTTCCCCTGACCCGCTGGGCGACGGCGAGGGTGACGGACTGACGTCCGAGCCACCGTTCTCATTGCCGCTGTTGTCGTTGCCGCTGTTGTCGCCGTCCTCGCAGTTCCACTCGAAGACGCCACAGGTGTCACTCGGCGAGGGGGAGGGGGTGGTTTCGGACTCACTGGGCGACGGCGTCGGCGACGGGCTCGTCTTCTCCTCCGTCTCGGAGGGCGAGGGGGACGGGCTCGGCGGCGGGGTGTCGTTGATGACCTCACCGATGGGCTCGGGCTTCGGGAACTTCTCCTTCGGCTTCCCCTTCAGCGCGTCCGACATGTAGTCCTGCCAGATCACCGACGGGAACGAAGCACCGTGGATCTCCTCCTCGCCGCCCGTTCCGTACATCTCCAGGAACTTGCGGTCCTTGAGGGTTTCGTCATCCGGGTAGCGGAACATGCTGATCGCGGTCGACAGCTGCGGGGTGTAGCCGACGAACCAGGCGGACTTGTTTCCGTCCGTGGTGCCGGTCTTACCGGCCACCTCGCGGCCGGGCAGCTGGGCGTTGGTTCCCGTGCCGTCCTCGACGACGGTCTTCAGGACGTCCGTGACGTTGTCCGCCACCTTCGCGGTGAACGCCTGCTTCGACGTGACCTTGTGCGTGTAGATCGGGCCCTTCTTCGTCACCTTGGTGACGGAGAACGGCTCGCGCTGCTTGCCGCTCGCCGCGAAGGTGGCGTACGAACCCGCCATGCGGATGGCACTCGGGTCCGACACACCGATGGAGAACGACGGGTAGCCGGCCCCTGCCAGGCTGCTCTCCAGCAGCCCCGCGTCGACGGCTGCCTCCTTCACCTTGTCCAGTCCGACGTCCATGCCGAGCTGCACGAAGGCGGAGTTCACCGACTGGCGCATGGCCTCACGAAGATCGATCTTGTACGAGGGCGGCTCGCCGACCGACTCCTTGCCGTCGTTCTCCTGGCGCCACTGCTCGCCCTTCTCGTTCTGCCAGATCGACCCGTCGTAGTTGTTGATCTTCAGGTTGTTCTTGCCGCTGTAGAGACTCTTCGGCGAGACGACGGTGCGCTCGTCCTGGGCCTGGTTCTCACCGAGCTCAGGATCGCGCACACCCCACTTCATCGCGGCCGCGAGCACGTAGGGCTTGAACGTCGAACCGACCTGCGCACCGGTCACGTCGGCGTTGTTGGTGAAGTGCTTGGTCGCGTCCTCGCCGCCGTAGATGGCCTCGATGGCCCCGGTCTCGGGGTTGACGGACGCCCCGCCGAACTGAACGTGGGTGTCCTCCTCGGGCCTCTTCTTGGGGTCGATGTTCTTCTTGTAGACGTTCTCGACCGCGGTTTCGAGCTCCTCGACCTTCTTCTTGTCGAAGGTCGTGTAGATCGAGTAGCCGCCCTTCTCCAGCTGCTGCTCCGTCACGCCGGCGTTCTTGATCACGGAGGACTTGGCGAGCCGGACGAGATAGCCGATCTGGCCGCCCAGCTGCGTGTTCGACTGCGGGTTCTGCACCTTGGGGAGCTCGGTGTACTGGGCCCGCTTCTCCTGGCTCAGGTGTCCGTACTCGACCATCTTGTCGAGCGTGTCCTGCATCTGCCGCTGCGCCCGGTCACTGTTGGCCTCGGCGGTCGCGTTCACCGGGTCGATCGACGGCGAGCCGGCCGGGTCGTAGTACGTGGCGCCCTTGAGCACCGCGGACAGGAAGGCGCACTGGCCCGGGTTGAGGTCGACGGCGTCCACGTTGAAGTAGGCCCGGGAGGCCGCCTGGATGCCGTAGGCGCCGCGTCCGTAGTAGGCGGAGTTCAGGTAGCCCTCGAGGATCTTGTCCTTGGGCTCCTCGGCGCCGACCTTGATCGATACGAAGATCTCCTTGACCTTGCGGGAGATCGTCTGCGACTGGTCGTTCAGCATCGCGTTCTTCACGTACTGCTGGGTGATCGTGGAACCACCCTGCGTCTCGCCTCCCCTGGCCATGTTGAACACGGCGCGGGCGATGCCCTTGGGGTCGATGCCGCTGTCGGAGTAGAAGGTCTTGTTCTCCTGGGAGATGACCGCGTTGCGCATCTCCATGGGGATCTGCGCGAGATCCACGCTCTGGCGGTTCAGCTCACCGCCCGTCGCGACCATCTGGCTGCCGTCGGCCCAGTAGTAGACGTTGTTCTGCGCCGTGGCGGCCTTGTCCGGCTCGGGGATGCCCACCATGGCGTAGGCGATGCCCGCCGCGGCCACCATGGTGCCGAAGAAGCCGATGCACACCCCGGAGACGAGCTTCCAGGAGGGCACCCAGCGACGCCAGCCGTCCCTGTCGAAGCGCGGGTAGTCGATCATCCGCTTCCTGCCGGACGCGGCCGCACGCCGGCCGGCCGCCCCACCCGCGCCGACGGCGGCGGCACGTCGGCCTCCGCGGCCCGGCTCGGCCGCTCTGCGGCGACCGCCTCCATTGCGCTGTGCCGCACGCCGGGCCTCGGCACGGCTGCCGTACGGACGCTCCTCGCTCTCCGGACCGTACGAGCCGGACGGAGACCCTGTGGCGCCTCGCGGTGCCGCACGGCGGCCGGAGGACGAGCCGGACTGGCCGCGTCGGGCCGCGGCACGTCCGCCTCCCTGCGGCTGCGGCGGTTTGCGACGGTGCTCGCTCATCGAACGACTACTCCTCGGGCAGGCGCACCTTACGCGCGCCTGGTAAAGGCGGCTGGTTTCCGGTCCCCCCGAAGTACGGATGCGGTCCCTTCCGCATTCACCCGTACTGCACCGGGGACAAGGACGCCCCCAGGCGTCACTCGGTTCCCGGTGGTCTGCATGGCGCACAGACTACGCACCGTCAAAACCCCCGAGACTCGAAGTTCACCTCAAATCAGGCAACTTGCTCTCCCTGAATCCCTGATGTGATCCCGTTCACCATTCCGCCTCTTGTCGCGCGCGGAAGCTCGTTCTATCGTGCAGATGTATCGAGTCGATACATCACCGCGGCATAAGGGCGAGAGGAGGCGACGATGAGCCGACGTTCCGGCATCCTCGAGTTCGCCGTACTCGGCCTGCTCCGCGAGTCCCCGATGCACGGCTATGAGCTGCGCAAACGGCTCAACACGTCACTGGGTGTGTTCCGGGCGTTCAGCTACGGGACGCTCTACCCCTGCCTCAAGACGCTGGTCGCCAACGGCTGGTTGATCGAGGAACCGGGGAACGTCGGCGAGGCCGCCGCCTCCCTCACGGGACGCCGCGCCAAGATCGTCTACCGGTTGACGGCCGACGGTAAGGAACACTTCGAGCAGCTCCTCTCCCAGACCGGCCCGGACGCGTACGAGGACGAGACCTTCGCCGCTCGCTTCGCGTTCTTCGGGCAGACGTCGCGCGACGTACGCATGCGCGTGCTCGAGGGCCGGCGCAGCCGGCTGGAGGAGCGCCTGGAGAAGATGAGCGCCTCCCTGGCGCGCACCCGGGAGCGACTCGACGACTACACGCTTGAGCTCCAGCGCCACGGAATGGAGTCCGTGGAGCGCGAGGTGCGCTGGCTGAACGAGCTCATCGAGAGCGAGCGGGCGGGGCGGGACCTGCGGGGTTCCGCTGCGGAGGGGACCGCTCAACAGGACACGACATCTGGAGCGACGGGCGGCCTGCCCCGGCCGGGGGACGACCCCCGGCCGGATACGCCCGGCGACACCGCCACGTGAGCGCCCAGTCAGGGCCTCACTCGTACACACAGGGAGCAACCGGAATGGGTTCGGTTCGCGTAGCCATCGTCGGTGTGGGCAACTGCGCCGCATCGCTGGTGCAGGGCGTCGAGTACTACAAGGACGCCGACCCGGCGGCCAAGGTCCCGGGCCTGATGCACGTCCAGTTCGGCGACTACCACGTCCGTGACATCGAGTTCGTCGCCGCCTTCGACGTGGACGCCAAGAAGGTCGGCCTGGACCTCGCGGACGCCATCGGCGCCTCCGAGAACAACACCATCAAGATCTGCGACGTGCCCAACAGCGGCGTCCAGGTCCAGCGCGGCCACACCCTGGACGGTCTCGGCAAGTACTACCGCGAGACCATCGAGGAGTCCGCCGAGGAGCCGGCCGACATCGTCAAGGTCCTCAAGGACAAGCAGGTCGACGTCCTGGTCTGCTACCTGCCCGTCGGTTCCGAGGACGCGGCGAAGTACTACGCCCAGTGCGCCATCGACGCCAAGGTCGCCTTCGTCAACGCCCTCCCGGTCTTCATCGCCGGCACCAAGGAGTGGGCGGACAAGTTCACCGAGGCCGGTGTCCCGATCGTCGGTGACGACATCAAGTCGCAGGTCGGCGCCACCATCACGCACCGCGTCATGGCGAAGCTGTTCGAGGACCGGGGTGTCATCCTGGACCGCACGATGCAGCTGAACGTCGGCGGCAACATGGACTTCAAGAACATGCTCGAGCGTGACCGCCTCGAGTCGAAGAAGATCTCCAAGACGCAGGCCGTCACCTCCCAGATCCCCGACCGGGACATGGGCGAGAAGAACGTCCACATCGGCCCGTCCGACTACGTGGCCTGGCTGGACGACCGCAAGTGGGCCTACGTCCGCCTGGAGGGTCGTGCCTTCGGTGACGTCCCGCTGAACCTGGAGTACAAGCTCGAGGTCTGGGACTCCCCGAACTCGGCCGGTGTCATCATCGACGCCCTGCGCGCCGCGAAGATCGCCAAGGACCGCGGCATCGGTGGCCCGATCCTGTCGGCGTCGAGCTACTTCATGAAGTCCCCGCCGGTCCAGTACTTCGACGACGAGGCCCGCACCAACGTCGAGAAGTTCATCGCCGGCGAGGTCGAGCGCTGACAAGCGCGGACTGAGTCCGTCGGAGGTCCCCGGGTCGCATGACCCGGGGACCTTTCCCGTATGTGAGGCTGTGCACCATGGCCGTCGTCCGTGACCTGCGCGTCCTGCTGCGCCTGAAGGGCTTCCGGCGTCTGCTCGCCGTGCGCCTGCTCTCCCAGGGTGCCGACGGCGTCTACCAGGTCGCGCTCGCCACTTACGTCGTCTTCTCACCGGAGAAGCAGACCTCGGCCGCCGGGATCGCCTCCGCGATGGCGGTCCTGCTCCTTCCGTACTCCCTGGTGGGCCCCTTCGCCGGTGTCCTGCTGGACCGCTGGCGCCGCCGCCAGGTCTTTCTGTACGGCAACCTGCTGCGCGCCGTGCTGGCGGCGGTGACGGCCCTGCTGATGATCGTCTCCGTCCCCGACTGGCTCTTCTACGTCTCCGCCCTCTGCGTCACGGCCGTCAACCGCTTCGTCCTCGCGGGTCTGTCCGCGGCGCTGCCGCGCGTGGTCGACGCGGAGCGCCTGGTCATCGCCAACTCGCTCTCCCCGACCGCCGGCACCCTCGCCGCGACGGCCGGCGGCGGCCTCGCCTTCGTCGTACGCCTCGTGGTCGCGGACTCCGATGCCGCCGTGGTGCTGCTCGGGGCCGCCCTGTACCTGTGCGGGGCACTGGCGTCGCTGCGCATCGCCGTGGAGCTGCTGGGTCCGGACCCCGAGCACGTGCCTCCACGCCTGGCATCGGCCCTGGCCGGTACCGCGCGCGACCTGGTGGCCGGCGTACGGCATCTCGCCGCGCCGGCTCGGCGGGAGGCGGCCTGGTCGCTCGCGGGCATGACGCTGATGCGGTTCTGCTACGGCGCCCTGCTGGTCATGCTGCTCATGCTGTGCCGGTACGCCCTGACCTCGACCACGGACGAGGGGCTCGCCCTGCTGGGGCTGGCGCTGGGCGTCTCCGGCGCGGGCTTCTTCGCGGCCGCGGTGATCACCCCGTGGGCGGCGGGCCGGCTCGGGCCGGGCCGCTGGATGGCCGTGTGCGCGGGGGCGGCCACGGTGCTGGTACCGGCGCTCGGCCTGCCGTTCGCCACCGCGCCGCTGCTGGTCGCGGCGTTCGTGCTGGGCCTGACGACGCAGGGAGCGAAGATCGCGACCGACACGGTCGTGCAGTCCTCGGTCGAGGACGCCTTCCGTGGCCGGATCTTCTCCGTCTACGACGTGCTGTTCAACGTCGCCTTCGTCGGCGCCGCCGGCGTGGCCGCCCTGATACTGCCGCCGGACGGCCGTTCCGTGACGCTGGTCGTGACAGTGACCGCGGTCTACGGAGCGGTTGCGGCGGCTATGACCTGGTTTGAACGGCAGTAAGTGTCACATCAGTGCCACGAAGCCTCGACGGGCTACAGAGATGTCAGTGCGGACCGATAACTTACGTGGGTCTTATTCGCGTCATGTTCGCGACACGCACCTATGTTTCAGGGGGACCCCCAAGTGACTACTCCGCCGTCCCAGGGCAATCCGTTCGCGCAAGGCCAGCCGCAGGCTCCGCAGCAGCCGCAGGGGCAGAACCCCTACGCCCAGGGACAGCCGGGCTTCCCTCAGCAGGCAGGCCAGCCCGGATTCCCCCAGCAGGGTGCGCCGTTCGCACCGGTCCCGCCGCAGCCGGCCCGTCGCAAGCCGAGCTTCAAGACGATCAAGAACATCGTCATCGCCGTCATCGTCGTGTGCGTGGCGGTCGGCGGCTACATCGCCAGCCGGGACGACGCCGACCAGGCCGGCGTGGGTGACTGCCTGAAGTCCGCCTCGTCCTCCTCGGACCGCATGGAGGTCGTGGACTGTACGTCCACGGACGCCGAGGCGAAGGTCCTCAAGAAGATCAAGGGGCACTACTCCCAGATCACCGCCGAGTCCGCATGCCGACCGGTCGAAGGCGCCACGGGCTTCTACGCGGAGACGGGCGACGGCGAAGAGTTCCTCCTCTGCCTCGGTGACGTCTGATCCGACCTGTCACAGGCGTAGGGGCGGTGTTTCACGTGAAACACCGCCCCTACGCATGCTCAGCCTCGCGGTCGTGTTTCACGTGAAACACGACCGCACGGCTCACGCCTCCTGCTCGGCCCACCACTCCTTGAGCGCTGCGACCGCGGCGTCGCGCTCCATGGGCCCGTTCTCCAACCGGAGCTCCAGCAGATGCTTGTAGGCCTGACCGACAGCCGGCCCGGGGCGGACACCGAGGATCTCCATGATCTGGTTGCCGTCCAGGTCGGGACGGATCGCGTCCAGCTCCTCCTGCTGCTGAAGCTGCGCGATCCGCTCCTCCAGCCCGTCATACGCGCGCGAGAGGGCCGAGGCCTTGCGCTTGTTGCGGGTCGTGCAGTCGGAACGGGTCAGCTTGTGGAGCCGGTCGAGCAGTGGGCCTGCGTCCCGGACGTACCGGCGGACCGCGGAATCGGTCCACTCCCCCGTGCCATAGCCGTGGAAGCGCAGGTGCAGTTCGACCAGGCGTGAGACATCCTTCACCAGGTCGTTGGGGTACTTGAGCGCGGTCATGCGCTTCTTCGTCATTTTGGCCCCGACCACTTCGTGGTGGTGGAAGGAGACCCGGCCGTCCTCCTCGAAGCGCCGAGTGCGGGGCTTGCCGATGTCGTGCAGCAGGGCAGCCAGGCGGAGGGTCAGGTCAGGCCCCTCGCTCTCCAGGGCCATGGCCTGTTCCAGGACGATCAGCGTGTGGTCGTAGACGTCCTTGTGCCGGTGGTGTTCGTCCCGCTCCAGACGCAGGGCCGGCAGTTCCGGCAGGATGCGCTCGGCGAGCCCGGTGTCGACCAGCAGGGAGAGCCCCTTGCGCGGCTGCGCGGAGAGAACGAGTTTGTTCAGCTCGTCACGGACCCGCTCGGCCGAGACGATGTCGATGCGGCCGGCCATGTCCTTCATGGCCTGCACGACCTCCGGCGCCACCTCGAAGTCGAGCTGCGCGGCGAAGCGCGCGGCGCGCATCATGCGGAGCGGGTCGTCCGAGAAGGACTCCTCGGGAGTACCCGGAGTGCGCAGCACACGGGCCGCGAGGTCGTCGAGCCCACCGTGCGGATCGATGAACCGTGCCTCCGGCAGCGCCACCGCCATGGCGTTCACCGTGAAGTCCCGCCGGACCAGGTCCTCCTCGATCGAGTCACCGTACGACACCTCCGGCTTGCGCGAGGTGCGGTCGTACGCCTCCGAACGGTAGGTGGTCACCTCGATCTGGTAACCGTCCTTCTGCGCCCCGACCGTCCCGAAGGCGATCCCGACCTCCCAGACGGCGTCCGCCCACGGACGCAGGATCTTCAGGACGTCCTGCGGGCGGGCATCGGTCGTGAAGTCCAGGTCGTTGCCGAGCCGGCCGAGCAACGCGTCCCGGACCGAGCCGCCGACCAGGGCGAGGGAGAACCCGGCCTCCTGGAA
This sequence comes from Streptomyces ambofaciens ATCC 23877, assembly GCF_001267885.1. NCBI lineage: Bacteria > Bacillati > Actinomycetota > Actinomycetes > Kitasatosporales > Streptomycetaceae > Streptomyces > Streptomyces ambofaciens. The sequence goes on from NZ_CP012382.1 coordinate 4,003,594, forward strand.
ACGGCGGGCGAGGTCGTCGGCGACAGGGGCGACCCGCAGCGGTTCCCTCACCGCTCGGTGCTGCTCCTGGCTCAGGGCACTGGGGGTGACTTCCTTGGCGTTCGGCACAACAGAAAAGGGTACGTGGCCCGGGAGGACACCGGCGCCCCGATTGATCCCGCCCGAACACACCCCGTTGCACACCGCTCCCTCTATAGGCGCACATACGGGACAGCCTCGTTCGGCGGCGGATCTTGTGGCGTACACCGCGGCACTTCCCCTCGCCGCACATCGTTACCATGCGTGGACGCACATTCCGACGACCACTGACGACGACGAGGGACGGGCGAGCGCGTGGCCGAGGCGGCAGACTTCCAGGGGACCAGTCCCTCACCTGCCCGCCGGTGGCTAAGGCGCACCACGGCGCTGCTCGCCGGTGCGCCCCTGCTGACCGGCCTGGTCCAGCTGCCGACCGCCGGCCCGGCGCACGCCGACGGCCAGTCCTCCGCCAAGGCCGACGCCGAGACGGGCTCGGTGGACGTGGCGGTCGACTCCCTCACCCCCTCGGCGCCCACGGACGGGGACACGGTGACCGTGTCGGGCACCGTCATCAACAACGGCAAGCAGACCGTCACCGACGCCCACGTCGGCCTGCGCCTGGGGGCCGAGGTCAACACCCGCTCGGCCGTCGACGCGATCGCCAAGGAGAGCACCGATCTCCAGGGCGCCATCGCTCCGGAGATCGACGACAAGTACACCCAGAAGTTCTCCGAGCTCACCCCCGGTGTCGCCGAGCACTTCAACATCTCCGTGCCGGTCGACGACCTCGACCTCGGCGGGGACGGGGTCTACGAATTCGCCGTCTCACTGTCGGGGGAGACCTCGGCGCAGCCGTGGGAGCAGATTCTCGGCATCCAGCGGACCTTCCTGCCCTGGCAGCCCGACGAGGCCGGCACCAGGACGAAGACGACGGCCCTGTGGCCGCTCGTATCGACGACGCACATGGCTGCCGAGACGGGACCGAACGAGGAGCAGACACCGGTCTTCCTCAACGACGACCTGGCCAAGGAGATCTCCCCCGGAGGCCGCCTGAACCAGATGGTGACGCTGGGCAAGGATCTCGACGTCACATGGGTGGTCGACCCCGACCTGCTGGCCTCCGTCGACGCGATGACCCGCAGCTACCGCGTCCGGGACGGCGACAGGACGGTCGCCGGCACCCACCAGGCGGTCGCCAAGCAGTGGCTCACGGAGCTGCGGGAGGCGGTGACCGACGAGGAGGTGGTCGCCCTCCCCTTCGCCGACCCGGACCTGGCGTCTCTGGCCCACAACGGCACGGACGTCACCGGCTCGCTGAGCCAGCTGAAGGACGCCACGGACGTGATCCCCAACACGGTCCCGCCGATCCTCGGTGTGAAGCCGAGCACCGACTTCGCGTGGCCCGTGGAGGGTGCGGTCGACCGGTCGATCGTCAAGGTCGCCACCTCCGCGGGCGCCGACAAGGTGATCGCCCGCAGCGACAGCCTTCAGGAGACCAACGACCTCCCGTACACGCCGTCCGCGGCCCGTCCCATCGGCGGCGGTACGACGGCCGTCGTCGCGGACGCCCGGATGTCCAAGGCGTTCGAGGGTGATCTGACGAAGGCCTCCGCGTCCACACTCGCGGTGCAGCGCTTCCTCGCCCAGAGCCTCGCGCTGGGCCTTCAGACCGGCAAGCAGCGCAGTGTCGTCATCGCCCCGCAGCGCACGCCCTCCGGCAGCCAGGCACGTGCGATGGCCGAGGCGCTGCGGACGCTGCAGGACGGCACCTGGTCCGAGTCCCAGAAGATGGCGGCGGCCGCCGCGGCCAAGCCGGACCCGGACGCCACCACGACGGTGCCGGGAACCTCCTCCTACCCCTCGGCGCTGCGCAGGAAGGAACTGCCCCGGTCGGCGTTCGTGCAGATCGCGCGCACGCAGGACACGCTCGACAACTTCAAGGTCGTCCTGTCCGACCCCTCCCGGGTGGTGACCCCCTTCGGGCGCGCCCTGAACCGGGAGATGTCCGCCTCCTGGCGCGGCCGAGCCACCGAGGCCGAGTCGTTCCGCGCCGGTGTGAAGAAGTACCTCGACGGGCTGACCGGCCGGGTCAGACTGATCGACAAGTCGGAGACGAAACTCTCCGGTCGCAGTGCCACGATCCCCGTGACGGTGCAGAACAATCTGGTCCAGGACGTCGGACCGCTGGTCCTGCGGCTGACCTCGACGAACCCGACACGACTCGAGATCGACGGCGCCGACTACGAGGAGCAGCCGATCTCGGTCTCCGGTGGCCACAGCCAGTCGGTGAAGTTCACCACGTCGGCCAACGCCAACGGCCGTGCGACGGTGATCGCCCAGCTGTACACGATGGACGGGCGCAAGTACGGCGCTCCCGTCACCTTCGACGTGAAGGTCACCGAGATCACGGCGACCGTGATGCTCGTCATCGGCGGCGGAGTCCTGCTGCTCGTCCTCGCCGGCTTCCGGATGTACACGCAGCGCAAGCGGGCGGCAGCCCGTGAGGGCGAGACGGCGGACCCGGACGCCGCGGAGAGGGCCGAGGACCCTGACGAGTCCGAGGAGCCCGCAGAGGCGAAGGAGTCCGAGGACGGCCGGGAGAACCCGGAGGGCTCCGACGAACGTCTTGAGAACGAGTCCGAGGCACACTCTCGGGCAGCCGACCCGGAGCAGCCGAGTGACCCGACACCGGACACCGCAGCGGAAAGCGCCGACCCGTCCGGCACGGGTGAGAGAGTGGACCGTTGAGGATGTCGTGGCCGGTCGGCCCGGGACGATGAGGTGGGGTAACCATGAACGCGCCGTACGACGGTGACCGCGGTCAGACCGTGGACGGCTCGGGTCACTCCGAGGGTCCGCCGCCCGACCCCGGCCAGACGCCGCAGCCGCCCGCGGACATGTACCTCCAGGACGCCTACGACCAGGACCCCTACCGGGCGCAGGACCTCTCCGCCCAGGACCCGGTCTCCGAGGCGCTCTACGACCGCGCCGCGCACCCGCCGCCCCCGCCGGGCGCGTACCCGCCGCAGCAGCCCCTGTACACCCAGCCGTCCCAGTCGCCCTACGCCCCCGACCCACGGGTCTGGGCCCAGACGCCGGCCCCGGAACCGGAGGGCCCGACACAGTACCTGCCCTACGGCGACGATCCGCGCAACACCCAGTTCGTCGGCGTCGACGACCTGGTCACCCAGGCCGGTGAGCAGCGCCACGAGCCGGACGCCTTCGCCCACCTCTTCCGCGACCAGCAGCAGGGCGGCGGCCACCCCTCGTACGACGACCACGCGTCCGTACCCGCGCCTGCCCCGGCACCGGGGCAGTACGGCGGAGCGGCGGGGCCGGGACAGTACGGCGGAACAGCGGATCCCGGGCAGTACGGCGGGACACCGGGACCCGGACAGTACGCCGGGCACCAGGGACCCGACCCGTACGGAGCCGCTCCGGCCCCCGGCCAGTACGGCGGTCCCGCTCCCGCACAGGGCCACTACGGCGGTCCCGCGCCGGCCCCCGGGCAGCACGCGGCGCCGGCGCCGGGCCAGTACGCCGTCGCTCCCACTCCGGAAGCCGCCGAGGCTCCTCTCCAGGAGCCCGAGCCCGTTCCGGCCGCCGCGCCGAAGAAGGGCGGGCGTGCGGGGGGCCTGCTGAAGTCGAGCGCCGTGATGGCCGCGGGCACGATGGTGTCGCGGCTCACCGGATTCATCCGCTCGGCACTGATCGTCTCCGCGCTGGGCGTCGGCCTGCTGGGTGACACCTTCCAGGTCGCCTACCAGCTGCCGACGATGATCTACATCCTCACCGTCGGTGGCGGCCTCAACTCGGTCTTCGTACCTCAGCTGGTGCGTGCCATGAAGGACGACGCCGACGGCGGCGAGGCCTTCGCCAACCGCCTGCTGACCCTCGTCATGGTGGCCCTCGGCGCGCTCACCGTGATCACGGTCTTCGCGGCACCGTTGCTGATCCGGCTGCTGTCCAACCCCGTCGCCAGCGATCCGGCCGCGAACGAGGTCGGCATCACCTTCGTCCGCTACTTCCTGCCCTCGATCTTCTTCATGGGCCTCCACGTGGTGATGGGGCAGATCCTCAACGCCCGCGGCAGGTTCGGCGCGATGATGTGGACCCCGGTCCTGAACAACATCGTCATCATCGTGACCCTGGGGATGTTCATCTGGGTCTACGGCACCGCGGAGAGCTCGGGGATGAAGGTCACGAGCATCCCGCCGGAGGGAGAGCGGCTGCTCGGCATCGGGGTGCTGCTGGGCCTCGTCGTGCAGGCCCTGGCCATGATCCCGTATCTGCGGGAGACGGGGTTCCGGGTCCGGCCGCGCTTCGACTGGAAGGGCCACGGTCTCGGCAAGGCCATCACCCTGGCCAAGTGGACGGTCCTGTTCGTCCTCGCCAACCAGGCGGGTGCCATGATCGTCATCCAGCTCTCGACCGCTGCGGGCAAGGCTTCGCCCGTCGACGGCACCGGCTTCGCCGCCTACGCCAACGCGCAGCTGATCTGGGGCCTGCCGCAAGCCATCATCACCGTCTCCCTGATGGCCGCCCTGCTGCCCCGTATCTCCCGCTCGGCGTCCGAGGACGACGGCGGTGCGGTCCGGGACGACATCTCCCAGGGCCTGCGCACCACGGCCGTCGCCATCGTTCCCGTCTCCTTCGGTTTCCTCGCGCTCGGCATCCCGATGTGCACGCTCATGTTCGGCTCCTCGGGTACCAGCGAGGCCACCAACATGGGCTACATGCTGATGGCCTTCGGCCTGGGCCTCATCCCCTACTCGGTGCAGTACGTCGTCCTGCGCGCCTTCTACGCCTACGAGGACACCCGGACGCCCTTCTACAACACGGTCATCGTGGCCGTGGTCAACGCCGTGGCCTCGGCCCTGTGTTACTTCCTGCTGCCCTCCCGCTGGGCCGTCGTCGGCATGGCCGCCTCCTACGGCCTCGCCTACGTGATCGGCATCGGCATCGCCTGGCGCAGGCTGCGCAAGCGGCTCGGCGGGGACCTGGACGGCGCTCGGGTGCTGCGGACCTACGCCCGGCTGTGCATCGCGTCCGTTCCGGCGGCCCTGCTCAGCGGTGCGGCCTGCTACGCGATCAGCAAGGCGCTCGGCCAGGGCGCCGTGGGATCGCTCGCCGCGCTGCTGGCCGGCGGGCTGCTCCTGTTCGGCGTCTTCTTCGTCGCCGCACGCCGCATGCGCATCGAGGAAGTCAACTCGCTGGTCGGTATGGTGCGCGGACGCCTGGGACGCTGAGACCCGGGGTAGGCGCACAACCATCGTCCGCCGCCGTGTGTCGTGCATAGCGGCGGACTGTGGGCACAATTGGGTTCGGCGTCGGACTGCGCGCATCGGAGTCGGTCGGCGCGCATCGAATGGGGAGGCAGGAACGACGGTGGCGGAACGGAGCACAGCTGCCGTCGACGTGGCAGACAACAGTGGTGACGAGCCGCTGACCGCGGAGACGGACCAGTCCACGGCCGACGGGGTGGCCAACAACCGGGAGCGGGACACGGACAGCGACGAGGCACAGGGGAGCCCCACGAGCGAGGATTCCGGCAAGGCCTCGCCTCCCGAACTCCACAGCGGGCACAAGCTCGCCAGACGCTACCGTCTCGAGGAATGCGTCACCCGTCTGGACGGCTTCAGCAGCTGGCGGGCCGTCGACGAGAAGCTCCGTCGCGCGGTCGGCGTCCACATCCTTCCGTCGGACCACGTGCGCGCCCGCTCCGTGCTGGCCGCGGCGCGTTCCTCCGCCCTGCTCGGTGACCCCCGCTTCGTTCAGGTGCTCGACGCCGTCGAGGACAACGACCTCGTCTACGTCGTACACGAGTGGCTCCCCGACGCCACCGAACTGACCGCGCTCCTCGCCTCCGGACCGCTGGAGGTGTACGACGCCTACCAGATGGTCAGTCAGGTCGCGTCCGCCATGGCGGCCGCCCACCGCGAGGGACTCGCCCACCTGCGCCTGAGCCCGACCGCCGTGTTGCGGACGTCCACGGGCCAGTGGCGGATCCGCGGTCTCGCCGTCAACGCCGCGCTGCGAGGCATCAGTTCCGACTCCCCCCAGCGCACCGACACCGAGGCCATCGGCGCCCTGCTGTACGCCGCGCTCACCCAGCGCTGGCCCTACGAGAGCGACGCCCACGGTCTGGCCGGACTGCCCAAGGACATCGGCCTGATCCCGCCGGACCAGGTGCGTGCGGGTGTCCACCGCGGCCTGTCCGAGCTCGCCATGCGGGCGCTCGTCAACGACGGTGCCACCGCCTCCCGCCACGAGTCCCCGTGCACCACGCCGGAGGAACTGGTGAAGGCGATCAGCGAGATGCCCCGCATCCGTCCGCCGGAGCCGACGTACACCGCCCCGCCCACGTACCAGCGCACCGCCTACCAGCAGGGCGCCTACGGCCGTCCGGCGCCGCACCCCGGTGTCACCCAGCCGGTGCCCTCCCCGCCGCCCCCGTTGCAGAGCCGTACCGGCAGGGCACTGAAGTGGAGCGTTTCCGCCCTGCTGATCGCCGCCCTCGGCCTCGGCAGCTGGCAGCTCGCGGACGCGCTCATGGAGCGGGGCGGCAAGGCCGACGACCAGAACCAGACGCAGACGGTCGACGGTGACAACGACAAGAGCCAGAAGAAGCCGGTGAGCCGGCCGATTCCCATCTCGGGTGGGCACGACTTCGATCCGTTCGGCTCCGACGGGTCCGAGTACCCGGAGGACGTCAGCAAGGCCTACGACGGCGACCCCGCCACCTACTGGCAGACGAGCCACTACGCCAGCGCCGACTTCGGACGGTTGAAGCAGGGCGTGGGCATCGTGATCGACCTGGGCGAGGTCCAGCAGGTCGGCAAGGTGGCGGTGTCGTTCGGTGGCGACACGTCGGTGGAGCTCCGGGCCGGGGGCGACACGGATTCGGAGCCGCAGTCCTTCGGCGGTTACACGAAGGTGGCCGACGGCTCCGGTACGACCGTGGAACTCAAGCCGGGCGAGGCACTGCGGTCCCGCTACCTGCTGGTCTGGCTGACCGAGCTGCCCCTGACGGACGGGCAGTTCCGAGGCCGCGTCACCGACGTCAAGGTGACCAGCTGAGGTCGTCTGCCGACAGGGGAGAGGGTCCGATGGCGGAAGGCGCCGAGTACGACGGGGTGAGCGATCAGGACCTGCTCACCCGCCACGTCGAGGGTGATCCCGAGGCCTTCGGTGAGCTCGTCCGGCGCCACCGTGATCGTCTCTGGGCAGTGGCCCTGCGGACTCTGGGAGACCGCGAGGAGGCCGCTGACGCCGTCCAGGACGCCCTGGTCTCCGCCTACCGGGCCGCCCACACCTTCCGCGGGCAGGCAGCCGTCACGACCTGGCTGCACCGGATCACGGTGAACGCCTGTCTGGACCGTGCCCGCAAGGCGGCTTCCCGGAAGACCGCCCCCGTCGACGACACCGAGCGCCTGGAGCAGCTCCTGGAGCCGCACGAGGCGGCTTCGGCGCCCGCCGAGCGCAACGACCTGCACCGCCAGCTCCTGAAAGCCTTGAGTACCCTGCCCGCCGACCAGCGGGCGGCCCTCGTCCTGGTGGACATGCAGGGCTATCCCGTCGCCGAGGCGGCCCGGGTCCTCGACGTGCCGACCGGCACGATCAAGAGCCGGTGCGCCCGTGGCAGGGCGCGACTCCTGCCGCTGCTCGCCCACCTGCGCCCGGACGGCGGCGGCGGCGAGAACAGGAAGCCTGCTGCGGAACGGAACCGGACGCAGGGGACATCCGTCCCACCCGCAGCGGGTCCCGGCCGTGCGGGTTCCCCGGGTACGGACCAGAGTGATTCAGCCGCAGTGAAGGGCGGAGGTGGACGAGCGTGACGTCGTCGACGACAGACATGGCCGGGCATCCGGACGTCGCGGAGATCTCCGACCTCGCCGAGGGCCTCCTCCCGCCCTCACGGACCACGGATCTACGACGGCACCTGGACACCTGTGAGCTCTGCGCGGACATCTACGCGTCGCTGGAGGAGATCCAGGGTCTGCTCGGAACGCTTCCAGGGCCGTCCCGGATGCCCGACGACGTGGCCCGCCGTATCGACGCCGCCCTCGCGGCCGAGGCTTTGCTGAGCGCCTCAGCACCCGAGCGATCGGAAGGGGCGTCTTCCGCCGCGCCCCCCGAGCATGCCGGTGAGGACGACGACAGCGCACGCGTTTCACGTGAAACACCGGCATCGGCGAGCCGACCCGCCGGGAACGTCCGTCCCTCCTCCACCGGCCCCGGCCGTAAGCAACACCGACGAGGCGGACGACGCAGGATCGCCGCCCTCGGGGCGGTGGCCGCCGCTGCCGCCATCGGGCTCGGTTCTGTGATCGTCTCCTCGATGACCGGGGAGAACCCGTCCGACAGCACCGCACTCGCGGACACCTTCTCCGAGGGCAAGCTGAAGGCAGAGGTCACCAGCCTGATCGCGGACGGGCAGGGCACCCAGAGCGGGCCGCGCACGCCGCGCAGCTTCGGGATGGAATCCGAGACCGGTGACGGGAACCGCGTGTTCAAGCAACCGACGGTCCCCGAGTGCGTGCAGAAGGGCATCGGACGCGACGACGCGGCGCTCGCCACGAAGGAAGGCGTCTACAAGGGCAGGGAAGCGCTTCTCGTGGTGCTGCCGGACGCCTCCAACGACAGCAGGGTCACCGCCTACATCGTGGAGTCCGGCTGTGTGGATCAGCCTGCCGTCAGCAAGGCCCAAGTCCTCCTGACCCACTCGTACGCGCGTTCCTGAGCACTCGGCCGCGCGTTCCTGACCACTCGGCGAGCACCGGCGACGGTTTCCTTCCCGCAGGCCCAGGCCCTCGGCTCCGTGTGCCCGGACACAGCGGGAATGCGCGCCCCGTAGGATCCGTTGGGTGGGGTGAGAGTTCCGAGAGAAGCTCCACCCGGCCCTGAAGACGCAGTCCAGAGACGAGGAATGAAGCCGTGAGCGACGTCCGAAACGTGATCATCATCGGCTCCGGGCCCGCCGGCTACACGGCGGCGCTCTACACCGCGCGCGCGTCGCTGAAGCCGCTGGTGTTCGAGGGCGCCGTCACTGCGGGCGGTGCGCTGATGAACACCACCGAGGTGGAGAACTTCCCGGGCTTCCAGGACGGCATCATGGGCCCCGAGCTCATGGACAACATGCGTGCCCAGGCGGAGCGCTTCGGCGCCGAGCTGATCCCGGACGATGTCGTCGCCGTCGACCTGACCGGTGAGATCAAGACCGTCACCGACACCGCGGGCACCGTCCACCAGGCCAAGGCCGTCATCGTCACCACCGGTTCCCAGCACCGCAAGCTGGGCCTGCCGAACGAGGACGCCCTGTCCGGTCGCGGCGTCTCCTGGTGCGCGACCTGCGACGGCTTCTTCTTCAAGGACCAGGACATCGCCGTCATCGGCGGCGGTGACACCGCGATGGAGGAGGCTACGTTCCTCTCCCGGTTCGCGAAGTCCGTGACGATCGTCCATCGGCGGGACACCCTGCGCGCTTCCAAGGCCATGCAGGAGCGTGCCTTCGCCGACCCCAAGATCAAGTTTGTCTGGGACAGCGAGGTGGCCGAGGTCCAGGGTGACCAGAAGCTGTCGGGCCTGAAGCTGCGCAACGTCAAGACCGGCGAGCTCTCGGATCTGGCGGTGACCGGCCTGTTCATCGCGATCGGCCACGACCCGCGTACCGAGCTCTTCAAGGGCCAGCTCGACCTGGACCCGGAGGGCTACCTGAAGGTCGAAGCCCCGTCGACCCGTACCAACCTGACCGGTGTCTTCGGCGCCGGTGACGTGGTCGACCACACCTACCGCCAGGCGATCACCGCCGCCGGCACCGGTTGCTCCGCCGCCCTCGACGCCGAGCGCTTCCTCGCCGCGCTCACCGACGGGGACAAGGCCGAGCCCGAGAAGACCGCAGTCTGACCCCCATCCTCCTCCCGCACGCACCAACCAGTTAAGGAGCCCGCCGTGGCCGGCAACCTGAAGCAAGTGACCGACGACTCCTTCGAGCAGGACGTCCTCAAGAGCGACAAGCCCGTCCTGGTGGACTTCTGGGCCGCCTGGTGCGGTCCGTGCCGCCAGATCGCGCCGTCCCTCGAGGCGATCGCCGCTGAGTACGGCGACAAGATCGAGATCGTCAAGCTGAACATCGACGAGAACCCGGGTACGGCCGCCAAGTACGGCGTCATGTCCATCCCGACCCTGAACGTGTACCAGGGTGGAGAGGTCGCCAAGACCATCGTCGGTGCGAAGCCGAAGGCCGCGATCGTTCGCGATCTCGAGGACTTCATCGCCGACTGACGTTTCACGTGAAACACGGAGGGGCCGACCTGGGCGGGTCGGCCCCTCCGTCGTACAGCGGGCTCGGCACCGCGCCTCCGTCACAGCGGCCGCAGCACCGGTTCCTTCTGGACGGCGCCGAGGAGGCGGTCCAAGGCCATCTCCACGTCTTCCTTCCACGACAGTGTGGAGCGAAGGTCCAGCCGCAGCCGGGGATGAGCGGGATGAGGCCGGACCGTCTTGAAGCCCACCGCCAGCAGATGGTCCGCGGGAAGAAGGCAAGCGGGCTCCTTCCAGCGAGCGTCTCCGAACGCCTCGATCGCTTTGAAGCCCCGCCGCAGCAGATCCTTGGCAACCGTCTGGACCAGTACCCGCCCCAGGCCCTGTCCCTGGTAGCCCGGCATCACGAACGAGGTCATCAGCTGCACCGCGTCAGGCGAGACAGGGCTCGTGGGAAAGGCCGTCGAGCGCGGCACATACGCCGGCGGCGCGTAGAGGACAAAGCCCACCGGCACCTCGTCGACATAGACCACTCGGCCACATGATCCCCAGTCCAGCAGGACGGCGGAGATCCAGGACTCCTTCTCCAGGGCGGCCGTGCCCGTCTTTACCGCGGCTTCGCCGCTGACGGGGTCCAGTTCCCAGAAGACACACGAGCGACAGCGCTGGGGAAGATCCTGAAGATTGTCCAGCGTGAGCGGTACGAGCCGGCGCCCCATGAAGGCTGTTCCTCGCTTCCTTCGCCCGCAGCAACGCGGGCAGCTGTCAGAGCGCTCCGTTCCCTGAGCAGGCTGCCGAAGAACCCACCCACCGCGGCCAGCCCCAAGCCTGCGCCCACCAGTCCGGTGCGGCTCATCGTTCGCATGGCCCCTGCCTTCGTCTCAGAGGTACCGCCAGGTGATTGCGCCATCCCGATCGCATCGTATCCACGATGCGATGGGCCCGACACCGACGCAAAGCAAAGGGCGGGTCGTGTCCGGTGCGTACCGGACACGACCCGCCCTGTCAGCAGGAGATCCTTCGGGCAGGGCTCCACCTGCCCGAGCTTCAGGAGTCGAGGTCCTCGGCTTCGCCGTCCAGCAGGCCCTTCTGCAGCACAGGACCCTCACCAGGGGCGAGGCTTCCCAGGATCCGCTCAAGGTCCTCCATGGAGGCGAACTCCACGGTGATCTTGCCCTTCTTCTGCCCCAGGTCGACCTTCACCCGCGTCTCGAAACGGTCCGAGAGCCGCGTCGCCAGATCGGACAGGGCCGGGGAAACCAGGGAGCCGGCCCTCGGGCCCTTTGCTCGTTGCGGCTTCTGCGGCCGGGAACCCATCAGGGTGACGATCTCCTCGACCGCCCGCACCGACAGCCCTTCGGCCACGATCCGATGGGCCAGCCGCTCCTGCTCCTCCGAGTCCTCGACGGAGAGCAGCGCCCGCGCATGCCCGGCGGACAGCACCCCGGCGGCCACCCGGTTCTGCACCTTTGGGGAGAGCTTCAGCAACCGCAGCGTGTTGGAGACCTGCGGGCGAGAGCGGCCGATGCGGTCAGCCAGCTGATCGTGGGTGCAGTCGAAGTCCTTGAGCAGCTGATCGTAGGCCGCGGCCTCTTCCAGCGGGTTCAGCTGAGCCCGGTGCAGGTTTTCCAGCAGCGCGTCCAGGAGGAGCTTCTCGTCCTCGGTGGCACGCACGATCGCCGGGATCGCCTCCAGTCCCGCCTCGCGGCAGGCACGCCAACGACGCTCACCCATGATGAGCTCGTAGCGCCCCGGCCCCACCTGCCGAACGACGACTGGCTGGAGAAGACCCACCTCCTTGATGGACGTGACCAGCTCGGCCAGCGCATCGCTGTCGAAGACCACGCGGGGCTGATGCGGGTTCGGCGTGATGTCGTCGAGCGGAATCTCAGCGAAGTGAGCCCCCGGAGGAGAGGCGGGACTATCCGCCGCGCCCCAAACCGACGGCTCCTCCGTTTCACGTGAAACAGGCGGCAGCGTGGCCACCTTCGCCGCAGCCACCCCACGGTCGCTCGGCAGCAGGGGCGCTGACCCCGGGGATGCGGAAGCCGCATTCCCCAGCGCCGCCGACGCCACCGACTTCTCCGTCGGAGCATTGGGGATCAGTGCGCCCAGACCACGGCCCAGCCCCCTCCGTCGCTCACTCACTGGATCCCCTCCACCATGCTCGGGTCGTTCTGTGCACCGATGTGGGCGTGCGTCGCTTCATAGCTGACACCCACACCCTTCAGCGCGATCTCGCGTGCCGCCTCCAGGTAGGAGAGGGCTCCACTCGATCCTGGATCGTAGGTCAGTACCGTCTGTCCGTAGCTCGGGGCCTCGGAGATACGGACGGAGCGGGGAATGCTCGTCCGCAGCACCTCTTCGCCGAAGTGGCTGCGCACCTCGTCGGCCACCTGGGACGCGAGCCGCGTCCGGCCGTCGTACATGGTGAGCAGGATCGTCGACACATGCAGGGTGGGGTTGAGATGTCCCCGGACCAGGTCGACGTTGCGCAGCAGCTGCCCCAGCCCCTCCAGGGCGTAGTACTCGCACTGGATCGGGATCAGGACCTCCTGGCCCGCGACGAGTGCGTTCACCGTCAGCAGACCCAGGGAGGGCGGGCAGTCGATGAGGATGTAGTCCAGCGGCTGCTCGTACGCCTGGATCGCCCGCTGGAGACGGCTTTCTCGCGCCACCAAGGACACCAGCTCGATCTCCGCACCGGCGAGATCGATCGTGGCGGGAGCGCAGAAGAGGCCTTCGACGTCAGGTACCGGCTGGACCACCTCGGAGAGTGGCCTGCTCTCGACCAGGACGTCGTAGATGGAGGGGACATCCGCATGGTGGTCGATACCCAGCGCAGTGGAGGCGTTGCCCTGCGGGTCGAGGTCGACGACCAGAACCCGGGCGCCGTGCAGGGCGAGCGACGCGGCAAGGTTGACGGTCGTCGTCGTCTTGCCCACACCGCCCTTCTGGTTGGCGACCACCATGACCCTGGTCTGCTCCGGCCGTGGCAGGCCCTCGCCGGCGCGGCCCAGAGCCTCCACCGCCAGTTGGGCGGCACGCCCGATCGGAGTGTCGTCCATCGGAGGCGGTGTTTCACGTGAAACATCCGCCCCCATCGACTCGGTACGGGGACCGGGGACCGGATCGGTCATCGGTCCCGCGATATTGGCGTCGGACCGCAAGGATTCACTCTCCTCGACTTCAGGCTCGCAATGAACAGAGCCTCCCATGTCTTCGGGGTCATGAACCAGTGAGGCCTGGTCTTCTGTGGAGAAATCCACCTCTGTGGACAACTCCTTACCCTCTCCGAGCGACCCGAGAGGCTTTCGGTCGCGGGGATCGGCCGCAGCGCGGCCGCGACTGATGATGCCGTGCAGCAGTGAGCGACGTTTCACGTGAAACACGATGCACAGCGGCTGATGCCGAACAGCCGCGACACTCCGGCATGACGGTGTCGGGCAGGCTGTGTGGAGTAGAGGCACCCGTCGAGGCATATCAACGCATCGACGGTACTCATCCGCAGCGCGGCCGACTCCGACGCTCAGCCGCGCCGCCGCCGCGCGCGTCCCGTCCGGGCCGCCTTGGCCCTCTTGGCGGCAAATCGCACGCCTCCCGGGCTCTCCCCGACCTCGACCCGCACCACGGTGGACATGGGGCTCACGACGCCCTCTCCTACATGCAGGATGGAGGTCTCCACCGCACCCAGCTTGGTCAGCGCCGTCGCGGAGGCCTTCAGCTCCTCCTCGGCCGTGTCGCCCTTGAGGGCGAGCATCTCGCCGTACGGGCGCAGCAGCGGGATCCCCCAGGTGGCAAGGCGGTCGAGCGGAGCAACGGCACGAGCCGTCACCACGTGCACCGGCTGCAACTTGCCCATGACCTCCTCGGCCCGACCACGCACGACGGTGACATGGTCCAGGCCCAGCAGCTCCACGACCTCCGTCAAGAAGTTCGTACGCCGCAGCAGGGGCTCCAGAAGGGTGATCTTCAGGTCGTCCCGCACCAGCGCCAGCGGAATGCCGGGCAGGCCTGCGCCCGAGCCGACGTCGCACACCGTGACGCCTTCCGGCACGACCTCCGAGAGCACCGCGCAGTTCAGCAGATGCCGCTCCCACAAGCGGGGAACCTCACGCGGACCGATCAGACCTCGCTTCACCCCCGCCTCGGCGAGCAGCTCCGCGTAGCGGACCGCGTCCGCGTAGCGATCGCCGAACACGTCACGTGCCTTCTCGGGCGCGGGGGGAAGCTCCGCTGCCTCCGTCACGGGGACCGTCCTTCCGTACGACACCGGCGCGCCAGTCGCCGCTACCAGAATCACCAGAACTATCAGGCTGACAAAATTCGGCCCCGCCTGCGCAACAGACGGGGCCGGAGAACGTGAGGACCGATCAGGCGGGAAGCACGACGACGAAGCGCTCCGGCTCCTCGCCCTCGGACTCGCTGCGCAGCCCCGCGGCCTTGACCGCGTCGTGCACGACCTTGCGCTCGAACGGCGTCATCGGCTTCATGCGCACCGACTCGCCGGTGCTCCTGACCTCGGCCGCGGCCTTGGCCCCCAGCTCGGACAGCTCGGCGCGCTTCGTGGCCCGGTGGCCCGCGATGTCGAGCATCAGCCGACTGCGGTCGCCGGTCTCCCGGTGCACGGCCAGGCGCGTGAGCTCCTGCAGAGCCTCCAGCACCTCGCCGTCCCGGCCGACCAGCTTCAGCAGGTCACGGCTGTTCGTGTCGCTGATGATCGAGACAGCGGCACGGTCGGCCTCGACGTCCATGTCGATGTCGCCGTCGAGGTCGGCGATGTCGAGCAGACCCTCCAGGTAGTCCGCAGCGATCTCGCCCTCCTGCTCCAGGCGAGTCAGGGTGTCTGCACCCTCGGCAGCGGCGGAGATGGTGCCTTCCGTCACGGGATGGACTCCTTCTTACTTCTTCGACGGGGACTTGGGCCGCTGCGGGCCCTTGCGCTGTCCGGACTGGGCCTTGCTGCGACCACCGCCACCGGACTTCTGCGCCGGCTTCTTCGCGGCACCGGCGGGTCGGGTGTCCTGCTTGCCGTCCTGCGGCTCGTCCGACTTGGTCAGCGAGGTCTTGGGCTCGGCCTCGCCGGCCGCCTTCGTGGCCTGGCGCTGGGACTTGCTCTGCCGCTTGGGCTGCTGGCGCTTCGGCATGGCCGCGGTGCCCACGGTCGCGCCGTCCTCGGTCTGGGCGGCGACAGTGGTGTCACTCTTCACCACGGTGCCGTCGGTCTGGGCCGCCAGGCCCGCCTTGTTCAGACCGTTGATGAACTTGCGCTCGAACTCGTTGCGGTCCCGGCCCTTGGCGACGATGGCCTTCACGATCGCCCGTTCACCACGCCCACGCGTCTTGCCGTTCTGGGTGACGCTCTTGTGCAGGCGCTCCAGGTAGGCGGCCTGGGCCTTGGAGCCCGGCGTCGGGTTGTTGCGGATGACGTACATCTGCTGGCCCATGGTCCACACGTTGGTGGTCAGCCAGTAGACGAGGACACCGACGGGGAAGTTGATGCCGAAGACGGCGAACATGACCGGGAAGACGTACATCAGCATCTTCTGCTGCTGCATGAACGGCGTCTTCACCGTGGTGTCGACGTTCTTGGTCATCAGCTGGCGCTGCGTGAAGAACTGCGACGCCGACATCAGCACGATCATGATCGCGGTGACGACACGGACGTCGGTCAGCGAGGAGCCGAGGGCCTCCACCTTGGAGGAGCCGTCGGTGAACTTCGCGGCCAGCGGCGCGCCGAAGATGTGGGCCTTCTGAGCGCTTTCCAGCAGGCGATCGTTGATCACACCGATGGTGTCGTTCGACGCGATGCTGTTGAGCACGTGGTACAGGGCGAAGAAGAACGGCGACTGCGCCAGGATGGGAAGGCACGAGGAGAGCGGGTTGGTACCCGTCTCCTTGTACAGCTTCATCATCTCTTCGGACTGGCGCTGCTTGTCGTTCTTGTAGCGCTCCTGGATCTTCTTCATCTCCGGCTGGAGCGTCTGCATGCCGCGCGTCGCCTTGATCTGCTTCACGAAGAGCGGGATCAGGCAGATGCGGATGAGAATCACCAGGGACACGATGGACAGGCCCCAGGCCCATCCCGTGTCAGGGCCGAAGATGGCGCCGTACACGCTGTGGAACTGGACGATGACCCAGGAGACAGGTGTCGTGATGAAGCTGAAGAGGCTGGCAATCGTGTCCACTAATCATGCTCCTTGGGCATGGGACTGGGTCTCTGCGGCCGGGCTCGGAGGACCGGACGGACTCGCGGGAGAAGCCTGTCCTTCGATGGCCGGTTCGGCGGCGGAGGGCCCGCCCTTGCGTGCACGCCACGCACCGCGCACCATTTCGTGCCACCGCGGGCGCTTGCGCTGCGGGACATGGTCCACACCGCCCGGCGACCACGGATTGCACCGCAGGATGCGCCAGGCGGTGAGCGCCGTGCCCTTGATGGCACCGTGCCGGTCGATGGCCGTGTAGCCGTAGTGGGAACACGACGGGTAGTACTTGCAGACCGGCCCCAGCAGCGGACTGATCGTCCACTGGTACAGCTTGATCAGAGCCAGCAGCGGGTACTTCATCGCGCGCCCCCTCCCGTCAGCCGCTCGATGGCGGCGTCCAGGTCTCGGGCCAGCTGTGCATGGTCGGCGTCACCCGCACCGGGCAGCGCTCGTACGACTACCAGGCTACCGGGGGGGAACAGGTCGATCCGGTCGCGCATCAGATGGCGAAGCCTGCGCTTCACCTTGTTGCGCACCACCGCGCCACCCACAGCTTTGCTCACGACGAAACCCGCACGTGTCGGGGGAGCGCTCTCCCCAGGCGCGTGCGGGTCCGTGGCACCGCTTCGGTGGTGGACGACGAGGGCCGGGCGGCCGGCCCGGCGGCCTCGTCGTACCGCGGTCGCGAAGTCCTCGCGCCGCCTCAGCCGGTTCTCGGTGGGCAGCACGATGTCATGACCTGACCGGGATCAGGCGGACAGACGGGCGCGACCCTTGCTGCGGCGGGTCGCGAGAATCGCGCGGCCGGCACGGGTGCGCATACGCAGCCGGAAGCCGTGGGTCTTGGCGCGACGACGGTTGTTCGGCTGGAAGGTGCGCTTGCTCACTCGGGGGCTCCAGAAAGAATCGGGGTTGGCGGGGTGCCGTCCTGGCTGTCACCGTGCGCCCACGAGTAGCTCGCGTTACGCCCGAGTGCACCGCTTTTGGATCACCTTGGACGTGACCTGTGCCCATCGGAGGCAGGCGGCAGCAGCCATCGACAACTCGACCTGGTTACGGTACGTGCGACTGCGCCATTCGGTCAAACCAGCGGTGACCGGGAGACACTTGTCCACAGGCTGGGGACAACAACTTGAACCCTACCGGCCGCGCTGACTACCGTGGCTGAACTCCGATTCGTTCCCTTATCCCTGCCCCACCCGAGTTTCATCCCGACCCGTCCCCGAATCACACCTTCGAGGGACTCGTGAGAGAGCGTGCCCTGTGGCTGACGTACCTGCCGATCTTGCCGCAGTGTGGCCACGCGTACTGGAGCAACTCCTCGGGGAGGGCCGTGGGCAGGGTGTCGAGTCGAAGGACGAGCACTGGATCCGGCGCTGCCAGCCCCTCGCGCTGGTCGCCGACACCGCCCTGCTCGCCGTACCGAACGAGTTCGCCAAGGGCGTACTGGAAGGCCGCCTCGCCCCGGTCGTCAGCGAGACGCTGAGCCGCGAGTGCGGCCGGCCCATCCGGATCGCGATCACCGTCGACGACACCGTCGGCGAGCCCGCGGCCCCCGCCCCGCAGGCGCCGCCCGCCCGGCCGCAGCCCCGCTACGAGGAGCCCGAGCTCCCCGCGCCCGGCCAGGGCCAGGGCGGTCGCGACGAGTACGAGGGCTACGGCCGCCATCGCGCCGAGCAGCTCCCCACCGCGCGCCCCGCCTATCCGCAGGAGTACCAGCGCCCCGAGCCCGGCTCCTGGCCGCGCCCGGCGCAGCCCGACGACTACGGCTGGCAGCAGCAGCGCCTCGGCTTCCCCGAGCGCGACCCGTACGCGTCGCCGCCGCAGGACGCCTACGGCCAGGAGCCGTACCCGAAGGACCCGTACGCGCAGGACTACCGTGCGCAGTCGCAGGAACGCCCGCCGTACGACCCGCAGCGCGGCGACTACGACCAGCCGCGCAAGGACTACGACCGCGGGGACTACGACCAGCCCCGCAAGGACTACGACCGCGGCGAGTACGACCAGTCCCGGAGCGACTACGAGCAGCAGCGCGGTGACTACGACCAGCGCAGGCCCCGCCGGGACCTGCCGGAGCCGCCGTCGGGCACCGGGCACGTCCACCGCGGCGGTCCCGTCGGCCCCGGCCCCACCACCGGCGCCCCGGGCCCGCTCGCGGCCCAGCCCGCGCCGGCGACCGGACCGGGCGAGCCGACCGCGCGGCTGAACCCGAAGTACCTCTTCGACACCTTCGTCATCGGCGCCTCCAACCGCTTCGCCCACGCGGCGGCCGTCGCCGTCGCGGAGGCGCCCGCCAAGGCGTACAACCCCCTGTTCATCTACGGGGAGTCGGGACTCGGCAAGACCCACCTCCTGCACGCCATCGGGCACTACGCCCGGAGCCTCTACCCCGGCACGCGCGTGCGTTACGTGAGCTCCGAGGAGTTCACCAACGAGTTCATCAACTCGATCCGCGACGGCAAGGGCGACAGCTTCCGCAAGCGCTACCGCGAGATGGACATCCTGCTCGTCGACGACATCCAGTTCCTGGCGGACAAGGAGTCGACGCAGGAGGAGTTCTTCCACACCTTCAACACGCTCCACAACGCCAACAAGCAGATCGTGCTGTCCTCCGACCGGCCGCCCAGGCAGCTGGTGACGCTGGAGGACCGGTTGCGGAACCGTTTCGAGTGGGGCCTGACCACCGACGTCCAGCCGCCCGAGCTGGAGACGCGCATCGCGATCCTGCGCAAGAAGGCGGTGCAGGAGCAGCTCAACGCCCCGCCGGAGGTGCTGGAGTTCATCGCCTCCCGGATCTCGCGCAACATCCGCGAGCTGGAGGGCGCGCTGATCAGGGTCACGGCGTTCGCCTCGCTCAACCGGCAGCCGGTCGACCTGGGCCTGACGGAGATCGTCCTGAAGGACCTGATCCCGGGTGGCGAGGACTCGGCCCCCGAGATCACCTCGACGGCCATCATGGGCGCGACCGCCGACTACTTCGGGCTCACCGTCGAGGACCTGTGCGGCACCTCGCGCGGGCGAGCGCTGGTGACGGCCCGGCAGATCGCCATGTACCTGTGCCGTGAGCTGACGGACCTCTCGCTGCCGAAGATCGGCGCGCTGTTCGGCGGCCGGGACCACACCACGGTGATGCACGCGGACCGCAAGATCCGCAATCTGATGGCCGAGCGGCGCTCCATCTACAACCAGGTGACCGAGCTGACCAACCGCATCAAGAACGGCTGAGGGCCGCAGGCCTACGTTCCCGCGCCCACTCGACGAGGCGCCCCCGGGGGAGACCTGGGGGCGCCTTCTCCGTGCCCCGGCGCCCCGCGGGACGGCGGCTCCGGCGCCCTTCGGGACGGCCGCCCCGGCGTCCCTCGCCTTCCCATCAGGCCCCTCCCGTCTCTCCCGCCCCCTGGCGTCTCCACCGGCCGCTCCGGTGCCACGCCTCGCTCTCCCGTCCGCTCCGCCCCTCGCCCGGCGCTCCCACCGCCGCCGTCCGTCGCCCATCCGTCCCCCGCCGACCCTCCTGCCCGCCCCTCGACCGCACCCCACGCCGGCCTCTCCGCATGCGGGCTGTTCGAATACTCGCCGGGTTACGGCCGCCCTCCACAGATTCGGCGACTTTTTCCCGTCCACACCTTGGGGACCGGGAAGTTGTCCCAACGCCGTCCACAGGCCAGGGTGGCGGGAGACGATCAGACCAGGTCAGCCTCCTGTGGATTCGTGGACGAACGATCTCCACAGGCTGTGGACAAGAAAATGGTCCACAGCCTGTGCATCGAGTTGTCCACGGCCGACCCACAGGCCGGAGCGGGTTGTCCCCAGCGATCGCCCGCTTCTCCACATGCCTGTCCACTGTTCGGCAACGTGACGCGCCTCCTCACCGGGTCGAGTGAAAGGCGTCACACCGAGGTGCCTGATTGGGCTGTGGGAAAGACGGGTAAACCTGGGGACGGCTCTGGGGAGAAGTCGCCGCTCCCTGTGCACGGAGTGTGCAGAACTTTCTGTTCTCCACAGAAGCGCCCGGTTGTCCACCGGCTCCGCCCACAGGCCCGGTGGACAAAATTCCTGCGCTGACCTGGGCAAACGAGGTTATCCACGGTATCCACAGGCCCTACTACTACTCCCGACTAGAGAGAGTGCGGAATCCGTTTCGAAGCGGGACCTGTGCACAACTCGCTCTCTCGGGCCCGACCGCCCCTCGGCACGACTTGACCCCGAACGGCACCTACTGTCAGTGGGGTGCGTCAGACTGGTCCCCGGTGTTCTGCCCCCCGAGGGGACCGACGACACCGACCCAGACGACGAAGGCCAGGCAGGGCGAGCAGCGCCGGCAACAGCAGGAGGCGGCAACAGTGAAGATCCGGGTGGAACGCGACGTACTCGCGGAGGCGGTGGCCTGGGCGGCCCGCAGCCTTCCGGCCCGTCCGCCGGCGCCGGTCCTCGCGGGCCTGCTGCTGAAGGCCGAGGAGGGGCAGCTGAGCCTGTCCAGCTTCGACTACGAGGTCTCCGCGCGGGTCTCGGTGGAGGCGGAGGTCGAGGAGGAGGGCACGGTCCTCGTCTCGGGCCGTCTGCTCGCGGACATCTCCCGCGCCCTCCCCAACCGGCCGGTGGAGATTTCCACAGACGGTGTACGGGCGACGGTGGTCTGCGGTTCCTCGCGCTTCACCCTCCACACCCTGCCGGTCGAGGAGTACCCGGCCCTGCCGCAGATGCCGGAGGCCACGGGCACCGTCCCCGGCGAGGTCTTCGCCGCGGCCGTGCAGCAGGTCGCCATCGCCGCGGGCCGCGACGACACGCTGCCCGTGCTCACCGGTGTGCGCATCGAGATCGAGGGCGACTCGGTCACGCTGGCCTCCACCGACCGCTACCGCTTCGCGGTCCGCGAGTTCCTGTGGAAGCCGGAGAACCCGGAGGTCTCCGCGGTCGCCCTGGTGCCCGCCAAGACGCTCCAGGACACCGCCAAGGCGCTGACCAGCGGCGACCAGGTGATCCTCGCGCTGGCCGGTTCCGGTGCGGGCGAGGGCCTGATCGGGTTCGAGGGTGCGGGCCGCCGGACCACGACGCGTCTGCTGGAGGGCGACCTCCCGAAGTACAAGACGCTGTTCCCGACGGAGTTCAACAGCGTCGCCGTGATCGAGACCGCCCCCTTCGTGGAGGCCGTCAAGCGCGTGGCCCTGGTGGCGGAGCGCAACACCCCGGTGCGGCTCAGCTTCGAGCAGGGCGTGCTGATCCTGGAGGCCGGTTCCAGCGACGACGCACAGGCTGTGGAGAGGGTCGACGCGCAGCTGGAGGGCGACGACATCTCGATCGCCTTCAACCCGACGTTCCTGCTGGACGGCCTGAGCGCGATCGACTCCCCGGTGGCCCAGCTGTCCTTCACGACGTCCACGAAGCCGGCGCTGCTCAGCGGCAAGCCCGCGGTGGACGCCGAGGCGGACGAGGCCTACAAGTACCTGATCATGCCGGTGCGGCTGAGCGGCTGAGCGGCTGAGCGGCCGACGCTTCGAGGGGTGACCCCGGACCGTCCACAGGCTGGGGACGAAACCGCAGATGAGGGCGTGCGTCTGAGCGCGTACGCCCACAACTGTGCACGGACGTCCGGGTTTAGGCTCGGCGCGGGTACGAAAGTGCCGCGGCACGCATCCGGCTGGTGAGGACGTGCCGTCCCGCCCCCTCGCACACCTAAGGAAAGCAACTGATGGAGCTCGGTCTCGTCGGCCTCGGCAAGATGGGCGGCAACATGCGCGAGCGGATCCGCCGCGCGGGCCACACCGTCGTCGGATACGACCGCAATCCGGACCTCGCCGACGTCCACAGCCTGGAAGAGCTCGTGGGCAAGCTGGAGGCCCCCCGCGTGGTCTGGGTCATGGTCCCGGCCGGCGAGGCCACCCAGGCCACCGTCGACCGGCTCGGCGAGCTGCTCGAGCCCGGTGACGTCGTCGTGGACGGCGGGAACTCCCGCTGGACGGACGACGAGAAGCACGCCGAGGAGCTGGCCGCCAAGGGCATAGGCTTCGTCGACTGCGGCGTCTCCGGCGGCGTGTGGGGCCTGGAGAACGGCTACGCACTGATGTACGGCGGCGACGCGGAGAACGTCGCCAAGGTGCAGCCGGTCTTCGACGCCCTCAAGCCGGAGGGCGACTTCGGTTCCGTGCACGCCGGCAAGGTCGGCGCGGGCCACTTCGCGAAGATGGTCCACAACGGCATCGAGTACGCCATGATGCAGGCCTACGCCGAGGGCTGGGAGCTGCTGGAGAAGGTCGACTCCGTGGACAACGTCCGCGAGGTCTTCCGCTCCTGGCAGGAGGGCACGGTGATCCGCTCCTGGCTGCTGGACCTCGCCGTCAACGCGCTCGACGAGGACGAGCACCTCGGCGACCTGCGCGGTTACGCACAGGACTCCGGTGAGGGACGCTGGACCGTGGAGGCCGCGATCGACAACGCGGTGCCGCTGCCGGCGATCACGGCGTCGCTGTTCGCGCGGTTCGCGTCCCGGCAGGACGACTCGCCGCAGATGAAGATGATCGCCGCGCTGCGCAACCAGTTCGGCGGCCACGCGGTCGAGAAGAAGTAAGCAACACCCGAAGGTGGGGAGGTCGGCGAACGACCATGCACGTCACGCATCTGTCGCTGGCCGACTTCCGTTCGTACGCCCGGGTCGAGGTGCCGCTGGACCCGGGCGTCACCGCCTTCGTCGGCCCGAACGGGCAGGGAAAGACGAATCTCGTCGAGGCGGTCGGCTACCTCGCCACCCTCGGCAGCCACCGGGTCTCCTCCGACGCCCCCCTGGTGCGCATGGGCGCCGAGCGCGCGGTGATCCGCGCCCAGGTCCGGCAGGGCGAGCGGCAGCAGCTGATCGAGCTGGAGCTGAACCCGGGCCGGGCCAACCGCGCCAGGATCAACAGATCGACGCAGGTCAAACCCCGTGACGTGCTCGGCATCGTTCGCACCGTGCTGTTCGCGCCCGAGGACCTCGCGCTGGTGAAGGGCGACCCCGGGGAGCGCCGCCGCTTCCTGGACGAGCTGATCACCGCCCGCTCCCCGCGCATGGCCGGGGTGCGCTCCGACTACGACCGGGTCCTCAAGCAGCGCAACACCCTGCTGAAGTCGGCCGCGCTCGCGCGTCGGCACGGCGGGCGCACGATGGACCTGTCCACGCTCGACGTCTGGGACCAGCACCTCGCGCGTGCCGGTGCCGAGCTGCTGGCGCAGCGGCTCGACCTGATCGCCGCCGTGCAGCCGCTGGCCGACAAGGCCTACGAGCAGCTGGCTCCGGGCGGTGGACCCGTCGCGCTGGAGTACAAGCCGTCGGCGCCCGGTGAGGCGCACACGCGCGAGGACCTCTTCGAACAGCTGACGGCCGCGCTCGCCGAGTCCCGCAAGCAGGAGATCGAGCGGGGCGTCACCCTGGTGGGGCCGCACCGGGACGACCTGCTGCTCAAGCTCGGTGAGCTGCCCGCCAAGGGATACGCCTCCCACGGCGAGTCCTGGTCGTACGCGCTGGCGCTGCGGCTGGCCTCGTTCGACCTGCTGCGGGCCGAGGGCAACGAGCCGGTGCTGGTGCTCGACGACGTCTTCGCCGAGCTGGACGCACGCCGTCGCGAGCGGCTCGCGGAGCTGGTGGCGCCCGGCGAGCAGGTGCTGGTGACGGCCGCGGTCGACGACGACGTACCGGATGTGCTGGCGGGGGCGCGGTACACGGTGGCCGAGGGCACGGTGGAGCGCGTATGAGCGCGGACGGGCCGGTCCCGGAGAAGCCCTCCGGCGACAGCGCCAGGAACCCGGAGCCGTCCGGCGTCGACCTCGCGCGCGTGGCGCTCAGGGCGGCACGCGAGGCGGCACGCGCGCGTGGGGACGCGGCGCAGCAGAAGCAGCAGGCACGGCGCGGCGGTCTGCGCTCCGGTGCCCGCGCGGACGGGCGTGACCCGATGGCGCTGGGTTCCGCGATCAACCGGCTGATCACCGAGCGCGGCTGGGAGACCCCGGCGGCGGTCGGCGGGGTGATGGGGCGGTGGCCGCAGATCGTCGGTGAGGACGTGGCCAAGCACTGTGTGCCGGAGCGGTACGACGAGGACGAGCGGGTGCTGGTCGTCCGCTGCGACTCGACGGCGTGGGCGACGAACCTGCGGCTGCTCGCGCCGACGCTGGTGGCCCGGCTCAACGAGGATCTCGGCCACGGCTCGGTACGGGTGATCAAGGTGCTGGGCCCCGGCGGTCCCGGCGGCCCCGGCCGTCGATACGGCCCGTTGCGCGCCCCCGGCAGCCGGGGTCCGGGCGACACCTACGGGTGATCTGGCACCCCGTCAGGGGTGGGTGATGTACCTCACATAAATGGGCGTCAGTGGTCGGTGTGAACCGTTGGCGCCCTCTTGGTCGTACCACCGCACACGGTTGCGAATCACGTTCTGACTCCCAAGTAGCCAAGGGTTGACGTCTCGAAGCGCTGAGTGCCGTCGTGAGCCTCTTGAGGCCCCCATCCGCATATCGGGAGTCGGACGAGCACGGTTCAGGGCGGCACATGCGGACTCAGGTACCGGCAAACCCCCATCAGTGTCAGTGCTACCGGTAGAATGGAAGACAATCCCGCCCCGAACGTGGGGACCGTCCGGGACAAGCTGAGCAACGCTGATCAAGGCTTACCAACGCAACATGCCGCAGCCGCTCCGGCAATCCGCCGACGAGCCCGGCTCGTGCTGTGCCAGAAAGGGCGCTTCGTGGCCGATTCCGGCAACCCCAACGAGAACAATCCGTCCACCGACACCGGCGTGAACGACGCGGTGAGCACCTCGACCGGCGAGGCTCCCACCTCGTACGACGCCAGTGCCATCACCGTCCTCGAGGGTCTGGACGCGGTCCGCAAGCGACCCGGTATGTACATCGGCTCGACCGGTGAACGGGGCCTGCACCACCTGGTGCAGGAGGTCGTGGACAACTCCGTCGACGAGGCGCTGGCCGGCCACGCGGACACGATCGACGTCACGATCCTCGCCGACGGCGGCGTCCAGGTCGTCGACAACGGCCGTGGCATCCCGGTGGGCATCGTCCCCTCCGAGGGCAAGCCCGCCGTCGAGGTCGTGCTGACCGTGCTGCACGCGGGCGGCAAGTTCGGCGGCGGCGGTTACGCGGTCTCCGGTGGTCTGCACGGCGTGGGTGTCTCCGTCGTCAACGCCCTTTCCACGCGGGTCGCCGTGGAGGTCAGGACCGACGGCTACCGCTGGACGCAGGAGTACAAGCTGGGCGTCCCCACGGCGCCGCTCGCCCGGCACGAGGCCACCGAGGAGACCGGCACGTCGGTCACCTTCTGGGCCGACGGCGACATCTTCGAGACCACCGACTACTCCTTCGAGACGCTCTCCCGGCGCTTCCAGGAGATGGCCTTCCTCAACAAGGGCCTGAAGATCAACCTCACCGACGAGCGCGAGTCGGCGAAGGCGACCGCCGGTGCGGACGAGGCGGGCGAGGACGAGAAGCACGAGGTCAAGAGCGTCTCGTACCACTACGAGGGCGGCATCGTCGACTTCGTGAAGTACCTCAACTCCCGCAAGGGAGAGCTGGTGCACCCCACCGTGATCGACCTGGAGGCCGAGGACAAGGAGAAGAGCCTCTCCCTCGAGGTCGCGATGCAGTGGAACGGCGGCTACACCGAGGGTGTGTACTCCTTCGCCAACATCATCCACACGCACGAGGGCGGTACGCACGAAGAGGGCTTCCGCGCGGCGCTCACCTCCCTGATCAACAAGTACGCGCGTGACAAGAGGCTGCTGCGGGAGAAGGACGACAACCTCACGGGTGACGACATCCGCGAGGGTCTGACCGCGATCATCTCGGTGAAGCTGAGCGAGCCGCAGTTCGAGGGCCAGACCAAGACCAAGCTGGGCAACACGGAGGTCAAGACCTTCGTCCAGCGCGTGGTCTACGAGCACCTGACCGACTGGCTCGACCGCAACCCGAACGAGGCCGCGGACATCATCCGCAAGGGCATCCAGGCGGCCACCGCGCGCGTGGCGGCCCGCAAGGCCCGCGACCTGACGCGTCGTAAGGGCCTGCTGGAGACGGCGTCCCTGCCGGGCAAGCTCTCCGACTGCCAGTCGAACGACCCGACCAAGTGCGAGATCTTCATCGTCGAGGGCGACTCCGCCGGCGGCTCCGCCAAGTCCGGCCGGAACCCGCAGTACCAGGCGATCCTCCCGATCCGCGGCAAGATCCTCAACGTCGAGAAGGCGCGCATCGACCGCATCCTGCAGAACCAGGAGATCCAGGCGATGATCTCCGCGTTCGGCACGGGTGTGCACGAGGACTTCGACATCGAGAAGCTCCGCTATCACAAGATCATCTTGATGGCGGACGCCGACGTCGACGGCCAGCACATCAGCACCCTGCTGCTGACCTTCCTGTTCCGCTTCATGCGACCGCTGGTCGAGGCCGGGCACGTGTACCTCTCCCGCCCGCCGCTCTACAAGATCAAGTGGGGCCGGGACGACTTCGAGTACGCGTACTCCGACCGCGAGCGCGACGCCCTGATCGAGCTGGGACGCAACGCCGGCAAGCGCATCCGCGAGGACTCCGTGCAGCGCTTCAAGGGCCTCGGCGAGATGAACGCCGAGGAGCTGCGCGTCACGACCATGGACCAGGAGCACCGTGTGCTCGGCCAGGTCACGCTCGACGACGCCGCGCAGGCCGACGACCTGTTCTCGGTGCTGATGGGCGAGGACGTCGAGGCACGGCGCGCGTTCATCCAGCGCAACGCCAAGGACGTCCGCTTCCTCGACATCTGAGTCGGTCTCAGCTGACCGCACCAGGAAGGACCTTCACCAGCAATGACCGACGAGAACACTCCTGTGACGACGCCCGAGGGTGACGCCCTGGCCATGCGTGTCGAGCCCGTCGGGCTCGAGACGGAGATGCAGCGCTCCTACCTCGACTACGCGATGTCCGTCATCGTCTCGCGTGCGCTGCCCGACGTCCGTGACGGCCTCAAGCCCGTCCACCGCCGGGTCCTGTACGCCATGTACGACGGCG
This sequence comes from Streptomyces ambofaciens ATCC 23877, assembly GCF_001267885.1. NCBI lineage: Bacteria > Bacillati > Actinomycetota > Actinomycetes > Kitasatosporales > Streptomycetaceae > Streptomyces > Streptomyces ambofaciens. Next base: position 4,031,088 of record NZ_CP012382.1, read on the forward strand.
GCTACCGCCCCGAGCGCGGCTTCTACAAGTGCGCCCGTGTCGTCGGCGACGTCATGGGCAACTACCACCCGCACGGCGACAGTTCCATCTACGACGCCCTGGTGCGCCTCGCCCAGTCGTGGTCGATGCGCATGCCGCTCGTGGACTCCAACGGCAACTTCGGCTCGCCGGGCAACGACCCGGCGGCGGCCATGCGCTACACCGAGTGCAAGATGGCGCCGCTGTCGATGGAGATGGTCCGCGACATCGACGAGGAGACCGTCGACTTCACGGACAACTACGACGGCCGCTCCCAGGAGCCGACCGTCCTGCCCGCCCGCTTCCCGAACCTGCTGATCAACGGCTCGGCCGGTATCGCGGTCGGCATGGCGACCAACATCCCGCCGCACAACCTGCGCGAGGTCGCGGCCGGCGCCCAGTGGTACCTGGAGAACTACGAGGCCTCGCACGAGGAGCTGCTGGACGCGCTCATCGAGCGCATCAAGGGCCCCGACTTCCCGACCGGCGCCCTGGTGGTGGGCCGCAAGGGCATCGAGGAGGCCTACCGCACCGGGCGCGGCTCGATCACCATGCGCGCGGTCGTCGAGGTCGAGGAGATCCAGAACCGCCAGTGCCTGGTGGTCACGGAGCTGCCGTACCAGACCAACCCGGACAACCTCGCGCAGAAGATCGCCGACCTGGTGAAGGACGGCAAGGTCGGCGGCATCGCGGACGTCCGTGACGAGACCTCCTCGCGCACCGGTCAGCGCCTGGTCATCGTGCTGAAGCGGGACGCGGTCGCGAAGGTCGTCCTGAACAACCTGTACAAGCACACCGACCTGCAGTCCAACTTCAGCGCCAACATGCTGGCCCTGGTGGACGGGGTCCCGCGCACCCTCTCCCTGGACGCGTTCATCCGCCACTGGGTGAACCACCAGATCGAGGTCATCGTCCGGCGGACGAAGTTCCGGCTGCGCAAGGCCGAGGAGCGGGCGCACATCCTGCGCGGCCTGCTCAAGGCCTTGGACGCCATCGACGAGGTCATCGCCCTGATCCGGCGCAGCGACACGGTCGAGATCGCGCGCGGCGGCCTGATGGACCTCCTGGAGATCGACGAGATCCAGGCCAACGCGATCCTGGAGATGCAGCTCCGCCGGCTGGCGGCCCTGGAGCGGCAGAAGATCGTCCAGGAGCACGACGAGCTCCAGGCCAAGATCCGCGAGTACAACGAGATCCTCTCGTCCCCCGTCCGGCAGCGCGGCATCGTCAGCGAGGAGCTGGCCGCGCTGGTCGAGAAGTACGGCGACGACCGCAAGACCAAGCTGATCCCCTACGAGGGCGACATGTCCATCGAGGACCTGATCGCCGAGGAGGACATCGTCGTCACGGTCACGCGGGGCGGCTACATCAAGCGCACCAAGACCGACGACTACCGCGCCCAGAAGCGCGGCGGCAAGGGCGTGCGCGGCACGAAGCTCAAGGAAGACGACATCGTCAACCACTTCTTCGTGTCCACCACGCACCACTGGCTGCTGTTCTTCACCAACAAGGGCCGCGTCTACCGGGTGAAGGCCTACGAGCTGCCCGACGCCGGCCGGGACGCGCGCGGCCAGCACGTGGCCAACCTCCTCGCCTTCCAGCCGGACGAGACGATCGCCCAGATCCGCGCGATCCGCGACTACGAGGCGGTCCCCTACCTGGTCCTGGCCACCAAGGCCGGCCTGGTGAAGAAGACGCCGCTGAAGGACTACGACTCGCCGCGCTCCGGTGGTGTGATCGCCATCAACCTGCGTGAGCAGGAGGACGGAACCGACGACGAACTGATCGGAGCCGAACTCGTCTCGGCCGACGACGATCTGCTGCTGATCAGCAGGAAGGCGCAGTCGATCAGGTTCACCGCCTCGGACGACACGCTGCGTCCGATGGGCCGTGCCACCTCGGGCGTCAAAGGCATGAGTTTCCGCGAAGGGGACGAGCTGCTCTCGATGAATGTTGTTCGAGCCGGTACGTTCGTGTTCACTGCCACCGACGGCGGTTACGCGAAGCGGACCTCCGTCGACGAGTACCGCGTCCAGGGCCGCGGCGGCCTCGGCATCAAGGCCGCCAAGATCGTCGAGGATCGCGGGTCGCTCGTGGGTGCGCTGGTGGTCGAGGAGCACGACGAGATCCTCGCCATCACACTCTCGGGCGGTGTGATTCGTACGCGAGTCAGCGGGGTCAGGGAGACGGGCCGTGACACCATGGGCGTCCAACTGATCAATCTGGGCAAGCGCGATGCCGTCGTCGGCATCGCACGCAACGCCGAGGCGGGACGCGAGGCGGAGGAGGTCGACGGCGATGTGGTCGTCGACGAGACCGCCGAGGGTGCCGCGACCACCGGCACGGACGAGGGTGAGGCGCCCTCGGACGAGTAGCACGAGGAGAGAGTCATCGTGAGCGGAGCCACGGGCGCCGGATCGGCCGGTACCTCCAGGGGTACGGAAACGGGCGGCGGCGGCCGTGGCTCCGCCGCGCGTGCGACCGATCCGCACACCACTCAGCTGCGCAAGATCGACGACGGCGCGACCGACTCGCACTCGGGGAGCCCGTCCACAAGCCATGGATCCCAGGGGGGAACTGTGACGGACACCCGAGGCCAGCAGACTCAGGCGGCCTCGCCGCTGCCGGGAGAACGGCAGCCCCAGCAGCCCGGCGGGCCGTACCACCCGCCGCAGGCCTACCAGACGCAGGGCGGCAACGCGACCGCCGCCGTGCGCCGCCCCCGCACCGGCGCCCGCACCACGCCCCGCGTGCGCAAGGCGCGCCTGCGCGTCTCGAAGGCGGACCCGTGGTCGGTGATGAAGGTCAGCTTCCTGCTCTCCATCGCGCTCGGCATCTGCACGATCGTCGCGTCCGCCGTCCTGTGGATGGTCATGGACGCCATGGGCGTCTTCTCGACCGTCGGCGGCACCATCTCCGAGGCGACCGGCTCGAACGAGTCCAACGGCTTCGACCTGCAGTCGTTCCTGTCGCTGCCCAACGTGCTGCTGTTCGCGACGGTCATCGCGGTCATCGACGTCGTGCTCGCCACGGCCCTGGCCACGCTGGGCGCGTTCATCTACAACCTGTCCGCCGGCTTCGTCGGCGGTGTGGAGCTGACGCTCGCCGAGGACGAGTGATCGTCCCTCCCGGGTCCCGCGCCAACCGATTTTGGGACTGCCCGCCTCGTGCGCTAATCTTCAGGAGTCAGCGCGCGGGACATACACCGCAGAGCGCGGCGGGGCTATAGCTCAGTTGGTTAGAGCGCATCCCTGATAAGGATGAGGCCACAGGTTCAAATCCTGTTAGCCCCACCAGCGAGAAGACCCCCAGTCGATACCGGCTGGGGGTCTTTGTCATCCTCGGCGACATCCCCGGCGACATCCACGGCTGACATCCTGGGCGCCCTTGGGGCACCAGCGCTTACCTCCGAGGTCATTGAGGCGTGCGACGCTCCTGGCTACGTTCGCGTTCTCCCACCGGAACGAACGAAAGGGCCGGACGTGCCCGCATACGGGTTCGCACACCTACGTGACCGTCGCCACCATCCGGACGTCCTCGAGTACCTCGTGAGGATCCAGGACACCCTCGACCCGTTCCATGGCCGCTTCCTGATCCACGGCCCGCCGACGGCGGTGGTAGAGGGCAGCTGGCCGGGCAGCATGGTGCTGATCGAGTTTCCCGGCATGGCCGAGGCCCGCGCCTGGTACGAGTCTCCCGAGTACCAGAGGATCCTGCGGCTGCGGGCCGACCACATCAGTGGAGACCTCGTACTGGTCGAGGGCGTCGGACCCGGATACGACCCGCGTGAACGTGCGGAGAAGCTGCGGGCCCAGACACCCGGGCAGCACACCCGACAGCCCGCGCAGACTCTGGCGACCGCGCCCGCCTCCGCCGACACCGGTCTCTGACACCACCGAGCACGAGGAAGGCCGCGGGTCGACACGGCTGGGGGCCTTCGGCATGCAGGGGGCGGAGCCGTTCACCGGTCGCACGGGTCCTCGTAGGAGAGGCGGGGCAGGTGCTCGTGCCACTTCTCCTCGGTGAGCACGCCCCGGGTGGACGAGCAGATGCGGTCGATGGCGTCGTCCACGTCCAGGTTCCACAGCCGCACGGTGTCCGTGCCGCTGGAGATCCCGAGCATGTGACTCAGGGGGCTGAAGGACAGGAAGGTGCCCGTCTGGGTGTTGGGACTCATCGACTCCCCGATGGGCGCGGCCTCGGCGGGCGTACCGACGTCCCAGAGCCGGACCGTGTTGTCGTTGGCCCCGCTGGCCAGGGTGTCGCCGTCCTCGCTGAACGTCAGCGACACCACCGAGTCGGTGTGACCGGAGAGGGTGGAGTCGGGCCGGGGCGCACCGGAGGGGTCGGTGGTGTTCCAGAGCCGGACGGTGCCGTCGTCGCTGCCACTGGCCAGCGTACGGCCGTCGGGGCTGTAGGCCAGGACGTTGACGGGTCCCAGGTGGCCCGTGCGCGGGGGACCGAGGGGGCCGGCGTGCCCGGGGTCGCCGACGTCCCAGAAGCGGACGGTGTCGTCCGCGCCGCCGCTGGCGAGGGTGCGTCCGTCCGGGCTGAAGGCGAGGGTGTTGACGTATCCCGTGTGGCCGGCGAGCGGTTCGCCGAGCGGGCGGGGGCGGGACGGGTCGGCGGTGTCCCACAACTGGATCGTGCGGTCGTCGTAGGCCGTGGCCAGCGTGTCGCCCTCCGGGCCGAACGCCAGGGTGCCGGGCCCGGCGTAGCGGGTGCGCAGCGCCACGGGCGGGCCGTGCGCGGTGGGCCGGGTGGGGTCGGAGACGTCCCACAGCTGCATCGCCCGGCTGCCCGTCAGCACCGCGAGCGTGCCGCCGTCCGGGGAGAACACCAGCGACCGCACGTCGCCCTCCGCCGGCCGGAAGGGGGCGCCCAGGGCCCTGGGCCGGCCGGGGTCGGACACGTTCCACAGCCGGACCCGCCCGTCGCGCGCCGCCGTGGCCAGCACGTGGCCGTCCGGGCGGAACGCCCCGGTGCGGCCGATCACGTCCGACGTCGGGACCGACCACAGCCGGACCTTGCTGTCGCCGCTGCCGGTGGCGAGCGTGCGGCCGTCCGGGCTGAAGCCCAGGGCGTACATCTCGCCGCTGCTTCCCGAGAGGGGCACGCCCACCTGCGAGGGGTAGGCCGGGTCGCTGACGTTCCACAGGCGCGCCGTGCTGTCGGCGCTGCTCGCGGCGATCGTGTCCCCGTCGGGGCTGAAGGCCACCGACCAGACGGGCCCGGTGTGCCCGGTCAGGGGTGAGCCGATCCGCGTGGCGTCGCCGGGCTCGGCCACGTTCCAGAGCCGGACGGTGTCGTCCGCGCCGCCGCTGGCCAGGGTGCGTCCGTCGGGGCTGAAGGCCACGGAGTGCACCAGGCCGGTGTGGCCGGTCAGGGGCCGGCCGACCGGTGCGGCGTCGCGGGGGTCGGCCACGTTCCAGAGCCGGACCGTGTCGTCGTCGCCACCGGCCGCCAGCGTCCGTCCGTCGGGGCTGAACGCCACCGAGCGCACCGCCGCGGTGGGGCCGGTCAGCGTGCCCAGCTTCTCGGGGCGGCGCGGGTCGGCCACGTTCCACAGGCGGACGGCGTGGTCGTCGTGGGCGGAGGCCAGCGTGCGCCCGTCCGGTCCGAAGGCGAGCAGGTAGACGGTGCCGCCGTTGCCGGGCACGGGTGCGCCGAGCGGGCGCGGGTGGTCGGGGGCGCTGACGTCCCACAGCCGGATGGTGCCGTCGTCCGAGGCGCTGGCCAGGGTGCGCCCGTCCGGGCTGAACACCGCGGCGCTCACCCAGCTGGTGTGGCCGGCGAGGGGAGCGCCCAGCGGTTCGGGACGGGCCGGGTCCGACACGTCCCACAGCCGTACGGTCCGGTCGTAGCTGGCCGTCGCCAGGAGCCGGCCGTCGGGGCTGAAGGACGTGAGGTAGACGGCGCCGGTGTGGCCGAGGAGCGGCGTGGCCAGCGGCGCGTTCACGATGGAGAGCAGCCGGTTCCGCACGTTCTCGTCGTCCGGGCGCAGGCGGTGCGCCGCCAGGTCGAGCTGGGCCGACAGCGAGGGGTCCGTGTACTGGACCTGGTCCGCCTCGGCGACCACCTGGTCGAACACCGCGTCGTTGCGCTGCTGCCAGGCGATCACCGCGGACCCGACCGCGAGCAGCGCCAGGACGACCAGCGCCGACACCGCCGCGCGGCTGATCAGGACGGTGCGCCGGCGCAGCCTGACCGCCGCGGCCAGGAACTCCACGGCGCTCCGGGTGAGGAAGGTGTCGCCCGCCGACTGCGCCCAGCCGCGGGCCTGCTCCAGGCGGGAGCCCCGGTAGAGCAGTGAGGCGTCCCGGTCCGACTCCTCCCAGGCCCGGCCGTCCTCCTCCAGCCGCTGGCGCAGCAGGTTGTCGGCCCGGCCCTCGTCGATCCAGTCGCGCAGGCGCGGCCAGGCGTGCAGCAGCGCCTCGTGGGTGATCTCCACGGTGTCCGCGTCGAGGGTGACCAGCCGGGCCCGTACCAGCGCTTCGAGCGACTCCTCGGTCTTGCCGGGGTCCCTGGACTCCTGTGCGAGCCGGCGCCGCGTGCCGCGCCTGCGGGTGGCCTGGGTGTCCTCGCTCACCCGGACCAGTCTCAGCAGGAGCAGGCGCGCGGCCGTGCGTGCCGCCGGGTCGAGGCCGGACCAGGCCCGCTCGGCGGTCGCCGCCACCGCTCCCTGGATGCCACCGGCCGCGCGGTAGCCGGCCAGGGTCAGCCGGCCCGCCTTGCGCCGCTGCCAGGTGGCGAGCAGCGCGTGGGAGAGGAGGGGCAGCACGCCCGCGTCGTGGGCCCCTCGCGGGCCGTCGCTGCTGACCTCCCGGATGATCAGTTCGGCCAGTCCCGGCTCGAGTTCCATGCCCACGGCCTTGGCCGGGCCGGTCACCGCTTCGCGCAGCTCCGCGGTGGTCAGCGGCCCGAGCACCATGTGCCGGTGCTGCAGCGCGTCGGCCAGTTCGGGGTAGCGCAGGCACTGCTCGTAGAAGTCGGCGCGCACTCCGAGGGCCACGAGCACGGGCGCCGGGTCGTGAGGACCGCCGGGTGTGCAGACGGCCTGGAGAAGCTGGACGAACAGGCGCCGGTCCGTCTCCTCGGCGCAGAGGGTGAAGATCTCCTCGAACTGGTCCACGATGACGACCGGGCGGGCGGGCGAGGACGCCCTGGCGCGGGCCCACGCCGTGACGGCCTCCCGCGCCGCACGCGTGACCTCCGGGGTGCCGGGCCCGTGCGCCGCGGGGTCCTGCGTCGGTCGGTCCTGCGTCGGCCGGTCCTGCGTCGGCCGGTCCTGCGTCGGCCGGTCCTGCGTCGCGTGGTCCGGCGCCGAGGCCGCCTCCGTCGCGGCGGCCTCCGTCGCGGCGACGACGGACGCGAGCCCGGGTATCCGTCGGGTCAGCTCACCGAGCGGATCGCCTCCCGGTACGAGCTGGACCACCTCTCTCCGCGGGCCGCTCCCCCCGTCCAGCGCGCCGTGGCGCAGGGCGGGCACCAGGCCGGCGTTGAGCAGCGAGGACTTCCCCGCCCCCGAGGCGCCCACGAGCATGACCAGGCCGCCTGTGGCCTCGGTCGCGCGGAGCTGGGTGACGAGGGCGTTGGTGCTCCGCTCCCGTCCGAAGAACCAGCCGGCGTCCTCCTGGCGGTACGCGGCCAGCCCGCGGTAGGGGCAGACCCCGCCGGGCGCGGGCCCGGTCTCGGACGCGTGCTGCTCCTCCTCCGGGTCGGACGGCGCCGGGCGTTCACCGGTCGGGTCGGCCACCGCCCGCTCCCACAGGCGCTGCCACTGGGTCAGGTCGTACAGGCCGGCGGAGACCGGTACCGGCCGTGCGCGCCGCGCCTGGGGTATGAGGACGTGCAGCACCGCCGCGAGGGCGGGGAACTGGGCCGGTACGTTCCGGGCCCGCCGCCAGTCGCTGATCCGCTGGGCGGAGACCCGTACCGGGCGCCCGCGTTCGTCGACCCGCTGGAGCCGGACGACCGCTTCGGAGACGCGTTTGAGGGGAGGGTTGCCGGCCTCCCTGTACAGCAGTGCGAGACGTTCGGCGAAGGCCGTGCGTGCCCCTGAGTCGAAACCCAAGGTTTCCACTCCTCACTTCCCCCGCGCCTGGACGTCCGGACCGGAAAACTCACTCTATATGTCTGACCTGCGGCTACGTCATCGTCGCGGCACCAGGACCTCCTCGGTGGCGGCCCCGACTGGCAGGATCGCGTCGCAGTGGCGAGACGGCCGCCCGACGCCCGGACAGGTCAGCGGCCCAGCGCCAGGGGAGCCATCCGGTGAGGCCGCATGTTCTCGGTCAGCTTCGGTCGGCTTCCGTCTGCCCGGCCCCGTCCCGGTCCACACCGCGCGCAGCACGCCGCCGGCATGGTCCGGCACCGGTCCCCACGAGGGGAGGGACCGGTGCCCGATCATGCCGGCGGGGCGCCGGGGGCCGTGACGGGCGGCGGCCTCGGGTGACCGGCTGCGGTGCGGGCGGGGCGGCGGGTCTCGCCCCGGGTGCCGACGGGTCCAACGCGCGCGTGCACGAGGCGGGTTCGGGGCGCCGGTCAGTGGGCAGGCACGTCCTGAAGGTTCCGATGCCGACCGCCGCTGGAGTACGTATGAGGATCTCCGTCGACCCCGAGCAGTGCTACGGCTCCGGAGACTGCGTGCACCGGGCCCCGTCCGTCTTCACCCAGGTGGACGGGCTGGGCGCCGTGATACCGGGCCGTGAGTACGACGTCGACGCGCCGCGGGTGCGGGAGGCGGCCGAGGGGTGTCCGGCCGCCGCGATCACCGTGACGGGGAGGGACTGAGGATCGCGGGGAGACCGGGTATGCGCGTGCCGGAGGCGCTGGTGACGCTCGGCAGCCGCTACGTGCGGAACGCGCCCGGGGGGTGGGGCAAGGCGGAGCTCGCCGCGCGCTGGCTGAACCCCACTCTGCGCGAGCGTCCGCGCCGACGGGTCGTCAGGGTCCGTTCCGGCGACCTGTTCGCCGTGGACACCCAGGACCTCATCCAGCGGTACCTCTACCTGTTCGGCGTCTGGGAGCCGCACATGACGGCCTGGCTGCGGCGCCGGCTGCGGCCGGGGGACGGCTTCGTCGACGTGGGGGCCAACATCGGGGTCTTCAGCGTGCTGGCCGCCCGACTCGTCGGCGAGGAGGGCCGGGTCGTCGCGATCGAGGCCTCCCCCGACTTCCACCGCCGACTGGTGCGGCACGGCCGGCTCAACGGCCGCGGGAACATCCGGGCGCTCAACGCCGCCGTGTCGGACGGTCACAAGACGCTGACCTTCGTGCTCGCCAGCTCACGCAACATGGGCGCGAACAGCATCGTCCCGTACGACGGCCCGGCGGAATCGACCTTCGAGATCGAGGCCCGGCCGCTGCCGGAACTCCTCGAACCGGCCGAGATCGCGAACGCCCGGGTGATCAAGATCGACGTCGAGGGCGCGGAGGGGAGCGTCGTGCGCGGGATGGCGCCGATGCTCGGCGGACTGCGGCCCGACGCGGAGATCAGCGTCGAGGTGACGCCCGAGCGGATGGCCCGGCTCGGGGACTCCATCGAGGACCTGCTGGCGGTGATGGGCGACGCGGGCTTCCACGTCTACCGGCTGGCCAACGACTACGCGCCCGGAAGCTATCCGCCGGCCCTGAGCGGTGAGCCCGGTGTGCCGGTCCGCTGGCGCGGGCCCGTGACCGGGGAGAGCGACCTGATCTTCTCGCGGGTGGACGCGGAGACGCTCCCCTGAACCGCCGGTCCGGTCACCTCGGCGCCCGGTTCACGGACGCTCCCGCGGGCCGCCGGCCGCGGGTGGGAAGCCCCACCCCGAGGAGGCCAGCGCCAGCGCCCTGGCTTCCACGACCGCCATCCGGGCGGCCCGCTCGGCCGGGTCCACGTGGGGCGCCTGACCGGTGACCTGTCCCTGCCACTTGCGGTAGAGGAGCCCCACCTCCTCGGAGAACCAGCCACGGCTGACGCAGTTGAGCGCCAGCAGCAGGCCGGTGTCCTCGGAGGCGGGCAGGGCCATCCAGCCGCCGAGCGCGAGCAGCAGATCGCGCCGTACCAGGAGGGTCGCCGGGTGGACCTGGGAGCGGAAGTCGTTCGCCTTCCAGTGGTCGAGCACCTCGCCGGGCTCGATCGGCCCGTGCGCCGGATCGCCGGGGAAGCCGGCCGTCGAGCCGTCCGGCAGCAGGTCGAGGGCGCGCGACGTGGCCCACCCGAGGGTCGGGTCGGCCTCCAGAGCGGCCAGGTCCCGGGCCAGGGCGCCGGGGGTGAGCTGGTCGTCGGCGTCCAGGATCTTCACGTACTCGCCGTCCGCGTGGGACAGGGCGAGGGTGCGGGCGACTCCGGGGCCGCCCTGGCGGTCCCGCCGTCCCTGCCGGAAGACGACGCGCGGGTCGTCGGGCACGTACGGCCGTACGTCGTCCGTCCGCCCGTCCTCCTGGACGACCCAGCGCCAGTCCCACCCGGCGGGCAACTCCTGTGCGCACAGGGACGCGTGCGCCTCCGTGAGGAAGGGGGCGGAGGGGCCGTGGACGGCCGTGACGACGACGACGTGCCTGCTCATGCCGGTCCTCACCACCTTTCCGTCGTCGGGCCGGGTCCTGGTGCGGCACCAGGCTACGGCTCGCGGGGAACCTCCATGAGAAGGGGCCTCGGCGGACGGGACGACGGCCGAGGGGTCCCCGCACACGGCGGCGGCCCGGCTGCTCTGTCGAGCGGCCGGGCCGTTTCTCGCGTGCGGTGCGGTACGCAGATCGCCGTGACGTCGGTGTCGGGCGGCGCGCCGGGGTCCTGGCGCTCGCCGGGTCGCTCAGCGCTGGAGGGGAGCGGTGTGCTGGGCGGGGGACTCCGCCGTGTCGTCGTCGCACAGGAGACCGGTGGCCGAGGCGGCGTCGGTGAGCGGGCGGTGGCGGCAGCTGGGGGCCTTGCCGTGGGCCTCGGCGCGGATGCGCTGTTTCATCGTGGGGGGCAGGGAGCCGGTACGTGACCCGGACCAGGGGGCCACCGCCGCGGGTGCCGCCTCGGGGGAGGCGCTCTCGCTGTTGCTGTGGGTTCGGGGCTGCGGTACGGCCGCGGAGGCGGTCGTCGTGATGAGTCCGAGCGCCGTGCACAGCGCGAGGAAGGCGGTGACGATGGTGGTCCACAGCGTCATGACCTTGTTCCGGGCCATAACCCCTCACTTTCGGGTTGGGCGATTTGCGTACTTTCCTCATGATGTGTATGCGGGCCGCGAAGTGGTGGACCTCCACACGTGGCGCGGCGATGTTCAGATGAACACCACTCGGATGGCCGCAAGGCGCCGGAAAAGGTCCCCAGACGGGAGGGAGGGGGGCAAAAGTCACCGTCCGTGGAGATGTGATCACCCTCCGATCGGAACGGTTTCGTCCGTCCGTATCGGGCTCCGGAGACGGGAAGTTGGCCGTCGGCACAGGTCACCGATCGGTATCGGCCGGTGTGTATAGTCGGGCGCCAGAGGTCCCCTACGTCAAGGAAAGACGAGGTCGCGCGGTGAAGAAGCTTCTCCTGGTCGCACTGGCCGCCATCGGCGGGCTCCTCGTGTACCGCCAGATCCAGGCGGATCGCGCCGAGCAGGATCTGTGGACGGAGGCGACTGACTCCGTGCCCACGGGTTCGTGAGTAGGACCGACATCCGGTTCTGAGCAGACCCCGGCCGTCCTACGGTCGGGGTTTTGTGTTGCCCGGATTACGTGCGGGGGCGCGGGAGTACGGGGTCGCGCGGCAGGATGGGCCGGGGTCCGGTCCGTACGGCGGCGGCGCCGGCGAGCGCGAGGGGTGGCGGATGGTGGGACGGTGGTGTACGGCTCGACGCCGGGCCGGATCAGGGGACGACCGGCGTCCGGTGCCCACGACCGTGCGGCGTGTGGCGGTGCGACACGGGTCCGCACGCGGGGTGCGGGGGGAGGACGTGTCCGCACGCTCCTCGGGTGCGCGCGGTGATCGGGCGTACGGGGTGCCGGTGCGGTCGGCCGCCCTGACCGCCGTACTGGCCACGGCCGCCGCCCTGCTCGGCGGCCCGGGCCTGCTGGGCGGTCCGGGCCTGCTGAGCGATCCGGCCCTCGCGGCCGGTGCGCCCGCCGGCTACGCATTCGCCGAGGACGCCCGGCCGATCGAGGGCGCGAGCGGCACCGCGGACGCCGCCCCGCTGGAACCCGGCGCCACGTACCGCAGCTCCCTGCCGAGAAACGGCGTCCTCTATTACCGCGTCGCACTCGACGCCTCCTCCGACACCCACGTCTCCGTCACCGCCGTGCCCGGCTCCGCCGGGGAGGTCACCGCCGTCGACGGCATCCGCGTCTCCCTGCGGGACGCCGACGGCAACTCCTGCTCCACCGACAGCGCCACCTTCGGCGCCGCCCACAGTCCCCGCCCGGTCACCGCCTGGACCGTCCGCGAGATGGCGCCCGGCGCGACCCGCTGCCAGGACCCCGGCACCTACTACGTCACCGTCGAGCGGACCCGGCCCCAGGACTCCCCGCCCCGGGCCTGGGACCTGGAACTGGCCGCCGTCACCGAACCGCCCCCCGCGGCGGCCGACACGCCCACCACGCCCGGGCCCTGGGACTCCGCCTCACCCGAACCCCTCGCCGGCGCCCCGCAACGCCGTGCGGCCGGTGAGGGGTTCGCCCAGGCCACCTCGGTCGGGCAGGGTGTGTGGCGCGACGACATCCGACCGGGACAGACCCTCTTCTACGAGGTGCCGGTCGACTGGGGCCGCCGGGTGCACGCGACCGCGGAACTCGACGGCTCCGGCGACGCCTCCGGCTACGCCACCAGCGCCCTGCACCTGGCCCTCCACAACCCGGTGCGCGGCGAGGTCGACGACGCGGCCAAGGGGTACACCGGCCGCCGGACCACGGTCGGCCTCGCTCCCCTGCCTCCGGTGGACCACGCCAACCGGTACGCGGCGGACGGCCAGGTCGGCGGGATGCGGTTCGCCGGCGCGTACTACCTCGTGGTGCACCTCGCGGCGCAGGTCGCCGACGACTTCGGCGAGGGCCCCTTCGAGCTGACCCTGCGGGTCCGGCTCAGCGGGACGGGGCGGGCCGGGCCGCCGTACGCGGGGGAGTCCCGGCCGAAGGGCGTCTTCGAGGTCTCGGCCCAGGACCGGGTGGCCGCCCCGGAGGGCGGGGCCGCGGACGGCGGGGCCGCGGAGGGCGACGACCTCGCCATGAAGGCGGTCGCCGCGGGCGGGATCGGCACCGGCAGTCTGCTGCTCGTCGGCCTGGGCGTGTGGACGGCGGTGGCCCGGCGCAGGGCCTAGCGGACGTCCGTCCTCAAAGGCGGCTCAGGGCCCAGAAGCCCACGGCGTAGCAGGCCAGCGCGAGGAGCAGGAGCGGGACCGCGACCCTGGCCGGAGGGCCGGGCCGACGCCGCCGCCGACGACGCGCGCGGTGCTGCGCGGGCGCCTGCGCGGGAGAGGCCGCCCGCGGGGTGCGGGCGGTGTACGACGCGGTCGGGTCGTCGGCGCGCCGCGGCGGGGACGGTGTCATGGCCGGCGCGGGAGGTGGCGCGTACGCGGCCTCGTACCGCGGGCCGTGGGGACCGACCGGCGACGGCGACGGCGACGGTGCCTGGGGCTGGGGCTGGGGCTGCGGTTGGGGTTGGCGTTGGGGCTGAGGCTGTGAAGGTGGCTGGGGAGCGGGCGCCGGCGGGGAGGTGACGGTCGCCTGCGGGGGCGGCAGGCGGAAGCTGCCGGTCTCCGACATGGCGGCGGGCCGCACGGCCCCGCCGGACGATGCCGACGACCCGTCGTCCGAGGCGGGGACCGGTACCGCCGGGGTGGGCGGTGCCGGCGTGCGGGCCGGCGGGGGGCCGGTCGGGACGGGCGGTGACAGGCCGGGGGCGAGGGGACTTCCCGCCGAGGTGGGCGGAGTGCGGCCCGGTATGCCGTCGTGTCCCGCCGGCGCGTGGCCTGCCGGCGCGTGCTCCGGGAGCGGTGGGGTGCCGTCCGGAGGGCTCGGTGTCCGGCCGAGGGTGGATGGGGTGCCGTCCGGGGGTGTCGGTGGCCGGCCGAGGGTGGATGGGGTGCCGTCCGGAGGGCTCGGTGTCCGGTCCGGCGTCGGTGGGGTGCCGTCCGGAGCCGTCCCCGGGGTGGGGGGCCGTCGTGGGTCCGTCGGGGTGTGGTCGACGCCGGAGGCCCTGACGAGCGGCCCGGCGGGGCCGAACCCGGAGGGCAGCGGCCCGACTTGGTCGAAGATCTCGATCAGCTCGTCGTCGGGTCCGGGCTCCGGCAGCAGCTCCGCCGCGGCGGCCAGCGCCTTGCGCGCCCCGGTGGCGGTGCGGAACCTCGCCGGCGGATCCGGCTGGACCAGCGTCGCGACGACCTGCCACAGCGGCTCGGGAATGCCCTGCGGCGCGGGCGGCGTCCCGTGCTCGGCGAAGTACTGCACCAGCGCCTTGGCGTCCGGCTTGGCCCCCTCCAGCAGATACAGGGCGACCAGGCCCACGGCGAACAGATCGGCGGGGAAGTCCGGCTCCGCGCCCATCATCTGCTCCGGCGCGAGATAACCGGGCGTTCCCACCACGAGGTTGGTCTCCGTCAGCCGGGGCTCCCCCAGCCGCATCGCGATCCCGAAGTCGGACAGCCGCAGCCGGGGCCGGCCCGTTCCGGTGGCCTCCAGCAGCAGGTTGGCGGGCTTGATGTCACGGTGCACGACGCCCTCCGCGTGGACCGCCGCCAGCCCCGACAGGAGCTGGTCGAGCAGGGTGCACACGAACCCGGGCGGCAGGGGGCCGTAGTCCCCGACCAGGTGGACGAGCGAACCCCCGGTGACCAGGTCCATGGTGAACAGGACCTGGTCGTCGTCGGCGGCCCAGCTGGCGGGCGCCAGCACATGAGGGTGATCGATCCGCAGCGCCTGCTCGCGTACGAAGCGCAGCAGGGCGTGCGCGTCCCTCTGCTGGAGCACCTTGGCGGCCACGTAGCGCCGGCGGCGATGGTCCCAGGCGCGCCAGACGGCACCGACCCCACCGCGACCGATCGGGTCGACCAGCTCGTACCGTCCGGCGAAGACCTCACCCATGACCGTGCGTCGCTCCTCCCCTGGCGCCCCTTCGGCGCCCGGCCGCCACCCCCCTGGGCGGCCGGGCCCGCGATCAGTTCTGGTGGGACTGGTAGTGCGCCACCGCGTCCGAGGTGCGGCCGGCGCCGTACACCCGCAGGAACTCCGCCAGCTCCGGGTGGGTGGGGGAGAGCGCGTCCGCCGCGTCGATGATGTCGCCGGCCGCCGCCACCGACCGCAGCAGCGACTGGATCTCGCGCACCACGCGCTTGACCGTGGGTGCCCCCGAACTGTTCGTCGTCTGCGTGGTGTTGCTGAGCACCGAGCCCCCCTGCGACTTCTTGATCTCGTCCATGCGCTCCGTCGCCTCGGCCGCGCTCACGCTGCCGTCCGCGACCTGGCCCGCCAGCTCCTGCAGCAGCTGCACCCGCTGGACCACCGCGGGGTTGCCGATCTTCGCCCGCTGGCCGCTCATCAGCTGCGACAGCATCGGCGCGGACAGCCCCAGCACCCCCGCGAGACGGGCCTGGTTGAGACCAAGATCGTCGATGAGCCTACGGAAGAGCGCCCCCAGCGGCTCCCCGTACCAGTTCCGCTGCAGTTCCCGCGCTCTTGCGGTGGCTTCCTGCTGTGCGGCGTCCATTGCGTCTCCCCATCGCTTCCCCAAGAACCGCAGTTCGCTCCAGCGAACCACGCCGAGCATCTTACGGAGCGTGGTTGTTCCCCGGGAGCCCCAATCATTTGTGAGATACGGGGGGCGACCCGGTACTCTTGTCTGCGGCGCCCGCCGGTACGCGGTTCCTCCGGCTGGAAGCCTCCTACGGGGCCTTAGCTCAGTTGGTAGAGCGCTGTCTTTGCATGGCAGATGTCAGGGGTTCGACTCCCCTAGGCTCCACACCTCAAGAGCCCGTCCGACCTGCGGAAACGCAAGTCCGGACGGGCTCTTCGCATCCACGGCGGAGCCACGCCGCAGCCTCGGCGCGGCCGCGGCCGCGCCCCCGGAACAGCCGGTGGCGCAGCCGGCCCGTCACCCCTCGTGTCCGCCGCACAACGACTCGACGAAGAAGGCCAGTTGATCGACATGAACGACCGACCGCCCCCCGCGCCTCCCCGCGCGGGGGCCCACGGACGGACGCCGCTCGGCACCGGGGCGGTGCGGTCTGCTCTTGATATCGTCACCCCACAGGGCACCAGCGCCACACCCCTGCGGGGCGGTGCCACGTGGCTCATCGCCGTCGGAGCCGTCCGGTCGCTGCCGACGAGGTGGAAGGGGTAACCATGCGGGCGAAGGTTCGGGCCGCTCTCGACAAGCTCTATATGAAGCGCCTGGTCAGGGAGTTGGAGGGACGCCCACGCCCCCAGCACATCGGCATCATGCTCGACGGGAACCGCCGGTGGGCCAAGATGTCGGGCATCGACGACCCGCGTGAGGGCTACCGGGCCGGCGGCGCCAAGGTGCTGGACTTCCTGCGCTGGTGCGACTCCGCGCAGATCGAGCACGTCACCCTGTTCATGCTCTCCGACGACAACCTCCACCGGCCCGAGGACCAGCTGAACCCGCTCATCGACATCATCGCCGAGGTCGTCGAGCAGCTGGCCGCGCCGGGGAACCCCTGGCCCGTCGAAGCGGTCGGGGCCCTGGACCTGCTGCCCGCGGAGTCCGCGAGCCGCCTGAAGACCGCCACCGCCGCCACCCAGGACCGCAAGGGCGGAACCAAGGTCGACGTCGCCGTGGGCTACGGGGGTCGCCGGGAGATCGTCGACGCCGTACGGTCCGCCCTGACCGAGCACAGCTCGCAGGGTGGGGACATCGACGAGTTCATCGAGACCTTCACCATGGAGCACATCTCCAAGCACCTGTACTCCAAGACGCGGTCCGAGTCCGACCTCATCATCCGCACCTCGGGCGAGCAGCGTCTCTCCGGATTCCTGCTCTGGCAGTCCGCCTACGCCGAGGTCCACTTCTGCGAGACCTACTGGCCGGACTTCCGGGAGATCGACTTCCTGCGCGCCCTGCGCTCCTACTCCCTGCGCGAGCGCCGCTACGGTCGCTGAACGACCGTTTCACGTGAAACAACGCCGTGGGGCGGGAGACCTCGAAGTCTCCCGCCCCACGGCGTCGCGCGTCGGCCCCGCTGAGGTCAGCGGGGTTCCTCACCCTCCGCCGCCTCGTCCTGCGCCTGCTTGGCCTGGACCTCGGGGTCGAGGATCGCCTCACCGGTGCCGTCCACCGACGTCAGCCGCCCCGCCTCCGGAACCTCGGTCGCCTCCGGCGGCTCCACCAGCCAGTCCGGGTTGGCCTGCTTGTCCCACCACTTCCAGGCGGCGAATGCGCCGCCCGCGACGACACCCGCCACCGCCAGGGCCTTGGCGATACGACCGGCCCTCGCCCGTCGCTGGTGCCTGCGCGTCAGCTTCTGGATCTCCTTGGCCGTGACCTGGCCCCGCAGCGCGGCCAGCGCGGCGGCACCCCGCGCCGCGGCCTCGTCCCTCACGGGTCCGGCCGCGGCCACCGCCTGCTCGATCATCGGCTTGGAGTAGTCGGCCGCCTGCCGGGCGGCCAGGCGCGTACGGACGGCAGCCTCCTGGGCGGCCGCGTCCATCTTCGGCGGAACATGCGTACGGGCCTGCTCCAACCGCGGCGCGACATGCGTGCCGTACTGGAGACGAGCCTGGCATGCGGCCTGCGACACCTTGGGCGCCAGCCGTCCGCGCGCCTCCTGTGCGTAGTGCGCGGCCCTGTCCTTGGCCGTGTCGGCGTAGGGCGCCACCACTTCCGCGGCGTGCAGCACGCTGTCCTTCGCCGAACCGGTCGCGGCGCGCACGCTGTCGATGCGGGTCACGGGTTCCTCCTCCTCGGTGGCGTACGGTAATTCGACTTTCCACCCTTTTACGGATCATGCCTGCGGACGCACTGCCAGGCATGTGAGGGCGGGCATCCGGGTCACGGACGATGTCTCCGGGCTCTCTGGGGCAAGTGATACGAAGTTGCGGACAAGAGCCGATCAATCTCGATAACGGATGAATACCGGGCAACGGGAGCCTGCCGACGACAATGCCACGGATCGGCGCCCCGCGCTCGTGACCCAGTAGTACTCGTCGTAGCACCTCCTCCCGTCACCCGAGCGGGTATCCGCAACCGGCGTCGCCGAATCGGAGCAGGTTCCGCCCGCCGGTCGACGTACGCGCCCCGGGCCGTGCGAGGATCGGTGGGCACGAGAAGACGACGGAAGGCACATCGTGGCCGAGCAGCTCTACGCCACCCTGAAGACCAACTACGGCGACATCGAGGTCCGGCTCCTGCCGAACCACGCCCCGAAGACGGTCAGGAACTTCGTCGAGCTCGCCAAGGGCGAGCGGGAGTGGACCAACCCCGAGACCGGGGAGAAGTCCACGGACCCGCTCTACGACGGCACGGTCTTCCACCGGGTGATCAGCGGCTTCATGATCCAGGGCGGCGACCCCCTGGGCAACGGCACCGGCGGCCCCGGTTACCAGTTCGAGGACGAGTTCCACCCCGACCTCGCCTTCGACAGGCCCTACCTCCTGGCGATGGCCAACGCCGGTCCCGGCACCAACGGTTCGCAGTTCTTCGTCACGGTCTCCCCGACGACCTGGCTGAACCGCAAGCACACGATCTTCGGCGAGGTCGCCGACGCCGCCGGCCGGAAGACCGTCGACACCATCGCCGCCGTACAGACCAACCCGCGCACCGACCGTCCGCTCCAGGACGTCGTCATCGAGTCGGTCGTCGTCGAGACCCGCGAGGGCTGACCGAGCGGCACACCGGGCAGGAACCAAACGCCCCGCTCATCCGTAAAGATGGGCGGGGCGGTGCGATGGCGCACACCGCTCGCAGGACGATCGAGGGGAAGCCATGGATCACGCGGCAGCCAGCTCACCCGATGCCCGGAGCCTGCCCGGCTGCTACCGCCACCCGGACCGTGAGACCGGCATCCGCTGCACCCGCTGCGAGCGGCCCATCTGCACGGACTGCATGGTCAACGCCTCCGTCGGCTTCCACTGCCCCGACTGCGCCGCCGGTCGCACGGGCGGCCACGGACCCGCCCCGGCCGCGTCCCGGCCGCGCACCCTGGCGGGCGGCACCGTCGCCGCCGACCCGCACCTCCTCACCAAGATCCTCATCGGGATCAACGCGGCGGTGTTCCTCGCCGTCCACGCCCTGTCGGACTCGTTCCTGAGCGACATGGTGCTGATCGGACGCTGGCCCCCGGCCCCCTTCGTCCCCACCGAGGGCGTCGCGGAGGGCGAGTGGTACCGCCTGGTCACCACGATGTTCACGCACGAGGAGATCTGGCACATCGGCTTCAACATGCTCAGCCTCTGGTTCCTCGGCGGCCCCCTGGAAGCGGCTCTCGGCAGAGCCCGCTACCTCACGCTCTACCTCGTCTCCGGCCTGGCCGGCAGCGCCCTCACCTACCTGCTCGCCTCGCCCAGCACGGCCACGCTCGGCGCCTCCGGCGCGGTCTTCGGACTGTTCGGCGCCACCGCCGCTCTCGTACGCCGGCTCAACGCGGACATGCGGCCGGTCGTCATCCTGCTGGCGATCAACCTGGTCTTCACCTTCACCTGGGCCAACATCGCCTGGCAGGCCCACATCGGCGGCCTCGTCGCCGGCGCCGTCGTCGGCTACGCCATGCTCCACGCACCGCGCGAGCGGCGCGTCCTCGTGCAGTACGGAGCCTGCGCGCTGGTTCTCGTGGCCGTCGTAGGGGTGACCCTGTTGAGGACCGTCCAGCTCACCTGAGCACAGGTTTGTCCACAGCGGGTGCCCGATCTTGTGCACAGCGTGCGGGAACAGGTGTGCCCCCTGTCACTGACCCGTGTTTTCGCAGGTCAGGCAGGGGGCGAACATGTTTTCGGTTGCCGGTACTTCCGTCACACCGGCGTCAATGCCCAGCGGGTTATCCACAGATCGTCTTTCTTTTCCCCACCGTGTGGACAGCGCCTGTGGATAACTCCGTGGATAGCCCTGGGCAGAGCTGCTGTCGGGCTATCGCCGGGCTACTTCCACTGCGTGGAGACGCCGAATCCGGCGGCGATGAAACCGAAGCCCACCACGATGTTCCAGTTGCCCAGCGAGTCGACGGGGAGGGAACCGTCGGTGACGTAGAAGAGGACGATCCAGGCGAGGCCGATGACGAACATGGCCAGCATGACGGGCGCGACCCAGCCGCGGCTCGTCAGCTTGATGGTGGTCGCCTGCTTCGAGGGCGGCGGCGTGTAATCGGCCTTCTTGCGGATACGTGACTTCGGCACGAGGGTCTCTCCTGTCGATGCGCTGCGTGGCCGCGCAGGGAACGGGGTCGGGGACTTCGAGCGCTCCCCCGGGCGTCCGTTAGCGTAGTGCTTCCGTGGCGCCGAAGGAGATAAGGGTACGTTGAGCAATTCTGCCGACTCCCCCCAGGCGGGATCCAGCCCTGTCCGCCGGCGCCGTTTCCGGCCCTTGCGGGTACTCACGGCGGCCGTCTTCGCTCTCGCGGGGCTCATTTTCTTCACCAGCTTCGACACCGCCAAAGGCACCGATATCCGTACGGACGCCTCTTTGCTCAAGTTGTCCGATCTCATCCACGAGCGCAGCCGGGAGAACGGCGGCCTGGAGGAGTCCAACGCGGCCCTGCGCGAGGACGTCGACGCGCTCGCCGACCGGGACGACGGCAGCACCAAGGCCGAGGACGACAAGCTCGCGGAGCTGGAGAAGAAGGCGGGCACGCACAAGCTGAAGGGCGAGGCGATATCGGTCACGCTCGACGACGCCCCGCCGGACGCCACCGCCAAGCTGCCCGGCTACCCGGAGCCGCAGCCCGACTACCTGGTGATCCACCAGCAGGACCTCCAGGCGGTCGTGAACGCGCTCTGGCAGGGCGGCGCCGAGGGCATCAAGGTCATGGACCAGCGGCTGATCTCCACCAGCGCGGTGCGCTGCGTGGGCAACACCCTGATCCTGCAGGGCCGCGTCTACTCACCGCCGTACAAGATCCAGGCGGTCGGTGATCCGGAGCGGCTGAAGGAGGCGCTCGCGGCGTCGCCGACGATCCAGAACTACATGGTGTACGTCAACGTCTACGGGCTCGGCTGGAAGGTCGAGGACGACGGGACGGTGACGCTGCCGGGTTACTCGGGCACGGCGGACCTGCACTACGCCCAGCCTGTGGATTGACGCCGTTCCGGAGGGCACCACGCCGCTAGTCTGGTGCGGTACGGCGTGAGTCTGGCGCCGTGGTGCGACGGAAGGGACGGCATGTACGGCTGGATCTGGCGGCATCTGCCGGGGAACGCGTGGGTGAAGGCACTGCTCTCACTCGTGCTGGCGGTGGCCGTGGTCTACGTCCTCTTCCAGTACGTCTTCCCGTGGGCCGAACCGCTGCTTCCCTTCAACGATGTGACGGTGGACAACCAGTGAGCGCGCGCATCCTCGTCGTCGACAACTACGACAGCTTCGTCTTCAACCTGGTCCAGTACCTGTACCAGCTGGGCGCCGAGTGCGAGGTGCTGCGCAACGACGAGGTGTCCACGGCGCACGCGCAGGACGGCTTCGACGGCGTGCTGCTCTCCCCCGGACCGGGCACGCCGGAGCAGGCGGGGGTCTGCGTGGAGATGGTGCGGCACTGCGCGGCGACCGGGGTGCCGGTCTTCGGTGTCTGCCTCGGCATGCAGTCCATGCAGGTGGCGTACGGCGGCGTGGTGGACCGGGCGCCGGAGCTGCTGCACGGCAAGACCTCACCGGTCGAGCACACGGGCCGGGGCGTCTTCGCGGGCCTGCCCTCGCCCTTCACGGCGACGCGGTACCACTCGTTGGCGGCGGAGCCGGCCACGGTGCCGGCCGAGCTGGAGGTGACGGCGCGTACGCACGACGGGATCGTGATGGGGCTGCGCCACCGTGAGCTGCCCGTGGAGGGCGTGCAGTTCCATCCGGAGTCGGTGCTCACCGAGCACGGGCACCGGATGCTGGCCAACTGGCTGGCGGAGTGCGGCGACCAGGGCGCGGTGGCGAGGTCGGCGGGGCTCGCCCCGGTGGTGGGCAGGGCCACGGCGTGACCGCGCTGCGCCCCGAGCGCGACTCCGGCGCGGCCGGTGACCAGGGATCCTCGTACGGGTGGCCGTACGGGGATTCCGGTGCGTTCGGGGACGGTCGTCACGAGGACCTCTCGTCGACCGGGCCGTACGGCCCGGTCGTCGACGACGAGACGGTGGCGCTGCGGGTGCCCGGCCCGCCGCCGGCGCGGGCCGGGGCGGCTCCTCCCGCGGACAGCCCGGCGGTCGGTGGGCGCGCGGCCCGCAGGAAGGCCGCGAAACGGCGTCACGGGCGCCGTGGGGCGTCCCGCGGGCCGTCGACGGTGTCCGGGTCGGCCGCCGAGCCGAAAGCGCCTCTGTCGCGCGTGGAGGCGCGTCGGCAGGCCCGTGCGCGCAAGCCGGGTGCCGCGGTGATCGCCAGCCGTGCGATAGGCGAGGTCTTCATCACGACCGGCGTGCTGATGCTGCTGTTCGTCACCTACCAGTTGTGGTGGACGAACGTGCGGGCGCAGGCGCAGGCGGACAGGGCGGCGAGCAACCTGCAGGACGACTGGGCGAGCGGGAAGCGCAATCCGGGGACCTTCGAACCGGGGCAGGGCTTCGCGCTGCTGCACATCCCCAAGCTGGACGTCGTGGTGCCGATCGCGGAGGGCATCAACAGCAAGAAGGTGCTGGACCGGGGCATGGTCGGGCACTACGCCGAGGGCGCGCTGAAGACGGCGATGCCGGACGCGAAGACGGGCAACTTCGGGCTGGCGGGGCACCGCAACACGCACGGGGAGCCGTTCCGGTACATCAACAGGCTGAGCCCGGGCGATCCGATCGTCGTGGAGACGCAGGACGAGTACTTCGTCTACAAGATGGCGTCGATCCTTCCGGTGACGTCGCCGAGCAACGTCAGCGTCCTCGACCCGGTGCCCCAGCAGTCCGGCTTCAAGGAGCCCGGCCGCTACATCACCCTCACCACCTGCACGCCGGAGTTCACGAGCAAGTACCGCATGATCGTCTGGGGCAAGATGGTCGAGGAACGGCCGCGCAGCAAGGGCAAGCCGGATGCGCTCGTCAGTTAAGGGCGGATGACCAGTGGCATCGACCACCGACACGCAGCACCAGGAGCACGCCGGCGAGGACGGCCCACCGGAGCCCGCGGCACGCCGCCGCGGCCCCGGGCGGATCGTCGCCCAGGTCGTCAGCGTCTTCGGCGAACTGCTCATCACCGCGGGCCTGGTGCTCGGCCTGTTCGTCGTCTACTCCCTGTGGTGGACGAACGTGGTCGCCGACCGCGCGGCGGACGAGCAGGCCGACAAGGTCCGTGACGACTGGGCCCAGGACCGGGTCGGGCCGGACGGCCCGGGAGCGCTCGACACCAGGGCGGGCATCGGCTTCCTGCACGTGCCGGCGATGGGGAACGGCGACATCCTGGTCGAGAAGGGCACGTCGATGAAGATCCTCAACGACGGCGTGGCCGGCTACTACACGGACCCGGTGAAGGCGACGCTGCCCACGTCGGGCAAGAAGGGCAACTTCTCGCTCGCGGCCCACCGCGACGGGCACGGGGCGAAGTTCCACAAGATCGACAAGATAGAGGAGGGCGACCCGATCGTCTTCGAGACGAAGGACACCTGGTACGTCTACAAGACCTACGCCGTCCTTCGCGAGACCTCGAAGTTCAACGTCAAGGTCCTCGACGCGGTGCCCCGGGAGTCCGGCAAGAAGAAGCCCGGCCGCTACATCACCCTGACGACCTGCACACCGGTGTACACGAGCAAGTACCGGTACGTGGTCTGGGGCGAACTGGTCCGCACGGAGAAGGTGGACGGGGACCGGACGCCCCCGGCGGAGCTGCGGTGAGCTGACGGTGCGTGTCCGGGACCTCGGCCCCGGACACGCGAAGGGCCCCGAGAACGCGAAGGAGCCCCGGTCCCTCGTCCGAGGGACCGGGGCTCCTGCGGTGGGTCAGTCGTCGCTGCCGCGGAGGCCGCCGATGAAGCCGCCGCCGTTGTCACCGCCGCCGTTGCCGCCGCCGTTGCCGCCGACGGTGGTGAGGGTGATCTGGGTGGCCGCCGGGTCGTCGACCTCGGTGCCCGCCGGCGGGGTCTGCTGTATCACCACGGCGTTGCCGTCCGCGGGGCCGGAGACCTGGATGTTGGTGAAGCCGGCCTGGTTCAGGGTCTGCTGTGCCTGACCCAGGGGGGTGCCCAGCTTGATCTCCGGGACCTTCGTCTTCGCCACGGCCTTGCCGACGACGATCGTCACCTTCGACCCCTTGTCGACCTGCTGGTTCGCCGAGGGTGTCGTGGAGATGACCTTGTCGACCTGGTTCGGGTCGTTGGTCGGCTGGTCCGTGCAGGTGGCTTCGAGGTCGTTGTTCTGCATCTGGGCCTTGGCCTCGTCGCAGCTGCGGCCGAGCACGTCGGGCACGGTGGCCTTCTCCTCGGCCTTGGCGACCTCCAGGGTCACCGTGGAGCCCTTCTCCAGCTCGGTGCCCGGGTCCGGGTCCTGGCTGAGGACCGTGCCCTCGTCCTGCGAGGACTCGGTCTGCTTGGTCTCGACCTCGAAGCCCTTGGCCTCGAGCTGCCGGGTGGCCTCATCGACGTTCTTGTCGATGACGTTCGTCACGGCGACCTTCGGCGCACCGGTGGAGACCACCAGGTTGACGGTGGACTCCTTCTTGACGTCGGTGCCCTGCTCGGGGTCCTGGTCGCAGACGTTGCCCTTGGGCTGTTCCTCGCAGGGCTTCCGCTCGACCGTACCGAGCTTCAGGTCGGAGTTGGTGAGCAGCTGCTTGGCGTCGGCCTGGGACTGGCCGACCAGGGCGGGCACCGCGACGTTGTCGTTGCTCGGCCCCCCGTCGTCGCCGAAGACCTGCATGCCGATCAGGATCGCGCCGACGAGGACGAGGACGCCGGCCAGGACGAGGAAGATCGTCGAGGTGTTCGACTTGCGCGGCTGCTGGCGGCGCCGGTCGGGGCGCTCGTCGTAGCCGTAGCCGCCGTCGTCCGGGTTCATGGGCGGCAGCATGGTCGTGGCGCCCGCGCCGGCGTCGGAACGCAGGGCGGTCGTCGGCTGGTCGTCCGGATAGGCGCCGTAGCCCCCCGCGGCCATGGCGCCCATCGCGGCGGTGGCGGCGACGGGCTGGCCGTCGAGGCACGCCTCGATGTCGGCCCGCATCTCGTCGGCCGACTGGTAGCGGTAGTCGGGGTCCTTGACCAGCGCCTTCAGCACGATCGCGTCCATCTCGGGCGTGATCTCGGGGTCGAAGACGCTGGGCGCCTGCGGTTCCTCGCGTACGTGCTGGTAGGCGACGGCGACCGGGGAGTCGCCGACGAAGGGCGGCCGTACGGTCAGCAGCTCGTAGAGCAGGCAGCCCGTGGAGTACAGGTCGGAGCGGGCGTCGACCTGCTCGCCCTTGGCCTGCTCCGGGGAGAGGTACTGGGCGGTGCCGATCACCGCGGCCGTCTGGGTCATCGTCATGCCGGAGTCGCCCATGGCGCGGGCGATGCCGAAGTCCATGACCTTGACCTGGCCGTTGCGCGTGAGCATGACGTTGGCCGGCTTGATGTCGCGGTGGACGATGCCGGCCCGGTGCGAGTACTCCAGCGCCTGGAGGATGCCGATGGTCATCTCCAGCGTCCGCTCCGGCAGCAGCTTGCGGCCGGAGTGGAGCAGCTCACGGAGCGTGGAGCCGTCGACGTACTCCATCACGATGTACGGGATCGACACGTTGTCGATGTAGTCCTCGCCCGTGTCGTAGACCGCCACGATCGCGGGATGGTTGAGCGAGGCGGCCGACTGGGCCTCCCGGCGGAAGCGGGCCTGGAAGGACGGATCGCGCGCGAGGTCCGCGCGCAGCGTCTTCACCGCCACGGTGCGGCCGAGCCGGGTGTCATGCGCGAGGTAGACCTCCGCCATGCCACCACGGCCGAGCACCTGGCCCAGCTCGTACCGGCCGCCGAGGCGACGCGGCTCTTCCATGGTTACCTACCAGCCCTCTCCGTCGGTCCCGACCGGCATGCTTGTACGGTCGGAGGCTGCCGTCCGGCCTACCGTACCCGGCTCGTTCCGGGTGACCTGGCCAAGCTCGATACCCGATACAGGACCGGTATCGCAACGTGCGCCTATGTGAAGGGGACGTGACCGGAGTCACGCCCTGTTCAGCTCGTGGTCACTTCTTGCTGTCCAGAACGGCCTCCATCACGTTCTTCGCGATCGGCGCCGCGAGGCCGCCGCCGGAGATGTCGTCGCGGACGGCGTTCTCGTCCTCGATCACCACGGCCACGGCGACGGGCGCGCTGCCGTCGTCGCCCTTGGCGTACGAGATGAACCAGGCGTAGGGGTTCTCGCTGTTGTCGACGCCGTGCTGTGCGGTGCCGGTCTTGCCGCCGACGGTGACGCCGTCGATCCGGGCGTTGGTTCCCGTGCCGTCCTCCACGACGGTCTCCATCATGGACTGCAGGATCTGGGCGTTGTCCGCGGAGAGCGGCTTGCTCATCTCCTCGGGCTCCGTCTTCTCGATGGTGTCGAGGTTCGGGGCCTGGAGCTCGTCGACCATGTACGGCTTCATCAGCGTGCCGTTGTTGGCGATGGCCGAGGTGACCATGGCCATCTGGAGCGGGGTGGCGGCGGTGTTGTACTGGCCGATGGAGGAGAGCGCGGTCTGCGACGGGTTCATGTCGTCGGAGAAGACCGAGGCGCTGGAGCGGACGGGGACGAACTGCTCCTCGGTGAAGCCGAACTTCTTGGCCGTCTCGAGCATCTCGTCGTTGCCGAGGTCGGAGCCGATCTTGCCGAAGACCGTGTTGCAGGACACGCGCAGGGCCTCGCGGAGGGTGGCGTTCTCACAGGGGAGGTCGCCCTCGTTGGGCAGTTCGGTGGTGGTGCCCGGCATGGTCCAGGGCAGCGGGGAGTCCGTCTTCTCGTCCGCCGAGTCGTACCTGCCGTGCTCCAGTGCGGCGGCCGCGGTGAGCACCTTGAAGGTGGAGCCGGGCGGGTAGACCTCGCGCAGGGCGCGGTTGAGCATCGGGTCGTTCGGGTTGTTCTTCTTCTGGAGCCTGTTCCAGGCCTCGCCGGCCGCTTCGTTGCTGCCGGCGATCGCGGTGGGGTCGTACGACGGGTAGGAGGCCATCGAGAGGATCTTGCCGGTGGACGGTTCGAGCGCCACGACGGATCCCTTGGCGCCCTGCTTCTTCAGACCGTCGTAGGCGGCCTTCTGCGCGGCGCTGTTCAGGGTGGTGACGACGTTGCCGCCCTCGCGCTTGCGGCCCGTGATCATGTCGAGGGTGTTGCGGAAGAAGAGCCGGTCGTCGTTGCCGGTGAGGATGCCGTCGTCGATGGCCTCGAGCTGCGTCGCGCCGTAGGCCTGGGAGACGTAGCCGGTGACGGGCGCCCACATGGCGCCGTCCTTGTAGGTGCGCTTGTACTTGAAGTCGCCCTTGGTGGTGGCGTGTCCGGTGATGGCCTTGCCGTCGACGATGATGTCGCCGCGCGGGGTGGCGTACCGCTCGATGGCGACACGGCGGTTGTGCTCGTCCTCCTTGAGCTCGTCGGCCTGGACGTACTGGAGCCAGTTGTCGCGGACGAGCAGGGTGAGGACCAGGAGGCCGCAGAAGATCGCGATGCGGCGCAGTGGCTTGTTCACGGTCGGACCACCTGGGTCATCTCGGCGTCTGGGTTGGCGGGAGCGGCGGGTGCCGGTCTGCGCGCGGTGTCGCTGATGCGCAGCAGGATGCCGATCAGGGCCCAGTTCGCGATGACGGAGGAACCTCCGTACGCCAGGAAGGGCATGGTCATACCGGTGAGCGGGATGAGACCCATGACACCGCCGGCGACGACGAACACCTGGAGGGCGAAGGCGCCGGACAGGCCGATGGCCAGGAGCTTGCCGAAGGGGTCGCGGGCGGCGAGGGCGGTGCGCACGCCGCGTTCCACGATCAACGCGTAGAGCAGCAGCAGCGCCATGAGACCGGCCAGGCCGAGTTCCTCGCCGAAGGTGGCGAGGATGAAGTCGGAGTTGGCGGCGAAGCGGATCAGCTCGGAGTGGCCCTGGCCCCAGCCGGTGCCGAGGGTGCCGCCGGAGCCGAAGGCCCACAGGGCCTGCATGGCCTGCTCGGAGTGGCCCCCGACGCCCGCGCGGGAGAGCGTGTACTCCTTCATCGGGTCGAGCCAGGCGTCGACGCGCTGCTGGATGTGGGGTTCGAAGCTGGCGACGCCGACGGCGCCGACCCCGGACATCAGCAGACCGAAGACGATCCAGCTGGTCCGCTCGGTGGCCACGTACAGCATGATCACGAACATGCCGAAGAACAGCAGCGAGGTGCCGAGGTCGGTCTCGAAGACCAGGATGAGGATCGAGACCATCCAGACGACCAGGATGGGGCCGAGGTCGCGGCCGCGCGGCAGGTAGAGGCCCATGAAGCGGCGGCTGGCGAGGGCGAGCGCGTCGCGCTTCACCATCAGGTAGCCGGCGAAGAAGATCGCCAGGACGATCTTGGCGAACTCGCCGGGCTGGATGGAGAAGGAGCCGACCTGGATCCAGATCTTGGCGCCGTAGATGTTCTTGCCGAGGCCCGGGACCAGGGGCAGCAGCAGCAGGAACAGGGCGCCGACCATGGAGATGTAGGTGTAGCGCTGGAGGACGCGGTGGTCCTTGAGGAAGATCATCACGGCGACGAACAGGGCGATGCCCATCGCGGTGTACATCAGCTGGCGGGGCGCGGCGGTGCCGGCCTGCTGGATGTCCTGGAGCAGCTCGGACTGGTCCAGACGCCAGATGGCGACGAGTCCGAGCCCGTTCAGCAGGGTGGCCAGCGGCAGCATCAGCGGGTCCGCGTAGGGGGCGAACTTGCGCACGACGAGGTGGCCGACGCCGGCCAGCAGGCCGAGCCCGAGGCCGTAGCTCAGCAGGCCGGCGGGCACCTCGTCGTTGATGGCCAGCCCCACGTTGGCGTAGGCGAAGACCGGGATGAGGACGGCGAACACGAGCAGTGCCAGCTCGGTGTTGCGCCGGCTCGGCGCGCCGATGGCGCCGATCGTGGACGTGTGGTGCGTCGGCGAGTTGGTAGTACTGCTCATCGTGTGACAGGGCCTCTCACGGCTTGCCTACTGCTTACCGCACAGCGAGACGACCTTCTGCTCTTCCTCCGAGAGGGTCGGTCCGGAGCCTGGAGTGGGTGCGGTCGTGGACGGGGACTCGGACGATTCGGGTGCCTTCGGCGACTGCGACGCGTTCGGTGACACGTTCGGAGTCGGTGAGGCCTTGGACGTGAAGGAGGCGGGAGTGGTTCCCGTGGTGCCTCCGGCCTCGCCCTCGCCCGTCTTCGCGTTCTTCTCGGTCTCCGCGGTGCGCCGGTCGGCCTGCTTCTTGCAGGCCGAGGCCTGCACCGCGAGTTCCTCGATCTTGGCCCGGGCGTTGTTCAGGTCGCTCTCGGGGATGGTGGCCTCGACCAGTTTCTGCTGGTAGGGCGGCAGGTACTTGAGTTCGATCTCGGGGTGGTCCTTCTGGACCTTCGAGAGCGACACCCAGGCGAGGTCCTGGCTGATGCCCCGGTACAGCGCGAGGTGGTCGTCCTTGGTGCCGACGTAGTACTGGGTCTGCGTCCAGCGCCAGCCGCCGTAGACGCCGCCGCCGATGACGGCGAGGGCGAGCACGGTGTACAGGGATCTCTTCAGCCACCGCCGGTTCTTGCGGGGCTTGACGAAGTCGTCGGGACCGTAGTCGTCGAAGTCGCCGGCGGGGATGTAGCCGGTGGTGTCACCGCTGCCGGGCGGGCCGAACTCGCCGCCCCCGCGGCGCTGTCCGCCGCCCTGGCGGCCGAGGCCGGCGGCGCGGCCGGCCGGGGTCTGCATGATGCCGTTGTCGCCGAACTGGGCCTGGTTCTCGGCGACGGCGCCGACGACCACGGGGGTGTCGGAGAGCTGTCCGGCGAGGGTGTCGCCCGTGTCGAGGTCGAGGACGTCGGCGACGATGACGGTGATGTTGTCGGGGCCGCCGCCGCGCAGGGCGAGCTGGATCAGCTCCTGCACGGTCTCCTGGGGGCCCTGGTAGCTGGCGAGGGTGTCCTCCATCGTCTGGTGGGAGACGACGCCGGAGAGTCCGTCGGAGCAGATGAGGTAGCGGTCGCCGGCCCGCACCTCGCGGATGGACAGGTCGGGTTCGACGTGGTCGCCGCTGCCGAGGGCACGCATCAGCAGGGAGCGCTGCGGGTGGGTGCCCGCCTCCTCCTCGGTGATGCGGCCCTCGTCGACGAGGCGCTGCACCCAGGTGTGGTCCTGCGTGATCTGCGTGAGGACGCCGTCGCGCAGCAGATAGGCGCGGGAGTCGCCGACGTGGACCATGCCCAGGCGCTGGCCGGTCCACAGCAGGGCGGTGAGGGTGGTGCCCATGCCTTCGAGGGCGGGGTCCTCCTCGACCATCTGCCGCAGCTGGTCGTTGGCGCGCTGCACGGCGGTGCCGAGGGAGGTGAGGATGTCCGAGCCGGGCACGTCGTCGTCGAGGGCGACGATGGTCGAGATCACCTCCGAGGAGGCGACCTCGCCGGCGGCCTGGCCGCCCATGCCGTCGGCGATGGCGAGCAGGCGCGGACCGGCGTAACCGGAGTCCTCGTTGCCCTCGCGGATCATGCCCTTGTGCGATCCGGCGGCGAAGCGCAGTGACAGACTCATGCGCACCTCGCCCGTCGGCTCCGACTGCAGCCGGTCGTGTCGAGCCACACTGCCCACCCTCCGGTCGGGAGCGCGCCGGGGCCCGGGGTGCCGGCCGCCGCTGCGTGCTCGCTCCGCTCGCGCTCATTCATTGGTGTAGCACTACTTCCGCAGCTCGATGACGGTCTTGCCGATGCGGATCGGCGCGCCCAGCGCAACGGGCGTGGGGGTCGTCAGCCGGGACCGGTCCAGGTACGTGCCGTTCGTGGATCCCAGGTCCTCGACGATCCACTGACCGTTCTGGTCCGGGTAGATCCTGGCATGGCGGCTGGAGGCGTAGTCGTCGTCCAGCACGATCGTCGAGTCGTGTGCCCGGCCGAGCGTGATGGTCTGGCCCTGGAGGGCAACGGTGGTGCCGGTGAGGGTGCCCTCCGTCACGACCAGTTTGGTGGGCGCGCCCCGGCGGCCCCGGCCGCCGCTCTGCTGCTGGCGCTGCGGTGGAGGCGCCTGGCCCTGGCGCGCGGTGGCCTGCTGTGGTCGGGCGGCTTCGCGCCGCGCCCCGCGCTGGGTGACCCGCGTACCGAACAGGTCGCTGCGGATGACCTGCACGGCCACGATCACGAACAGCCACAGTACGGCCAGAAAACCCAGCCGCATGACCGTGAGGGTCAGCTCTGACATTGCCCCCGGATCACCCTTCGGCTTGCCTATAGATAACGGTGGTGCTGCCCACGACGATCCGCGAGCCGTCGCGGAGCGTAGCGCGGGTGGTGTGCTGCCCGTCCACCACGATGCCGTTGGTGGACCCGAGATCCTGGATCGTCGAGGGCGTTCCGGTCCGGATCTCGCAGTGCCGGCGGGAGACGCCGGGGTCGTCGATCCGCACGTCGGCCTCGGTGCTGCGTCCGAGCACGAGGGTCGCGCGGGAGATCTGATGGCGGGTGCCGTTGATCTCGATCCAGTGGCGGGTGCGTCCGCCGGCCGCGGGTGCGGCCGGGGGCTGCTGGCCGCCCGCGGGCTGCGGGTAGCCGTATCCGCCGGGGCGTCCGCCGGGCGGCGGGGCGCTCGGCATGGGCGGGGCGCCCGCGGGGGCTGCGGGCTGCGGGTACCCGTAGCCACCGCCCGGGGCGCCGGGCCGCCCGGAGGGGGCGGCAGGCGCGGCCGGGCCCGCGGGCGCCGGGCCGCCGCCCTGATGGCTGCTGGAGGAGGCGAGCGTACGGCTGCGCACCCGGTACAGACCGGTGTCCAGGTCGTCGGCCTTCTCCAGGTGGACCTTGATCGGTCCCATGAAGGTGTAGCGCTGCTGCTTGGCGTAGTCCCGGACCATGCCGGCGAGCTCGTCGCCCAGCTGGCCGGAGTAGGGGCTGAGGCGCTCGAAGTCGGGCGTGCTCAGCTCCACGATGAAGTCATTGGGTACGACGGTGCGGTCGCGGTTCCAGATGGTCGCGTTGTTGTCGCATTCGCGCTGGAGCGCTCCCGCGATCTCCACGGGCTGCACCTCGGACTTGAACACCTTCGCGAAGGTGCCGTTGACCAGACCTTCGAGACGCTGCTCGAACTTCTTCAGGACTCCCATGGGGCACCTCCTCCGTCGCTGCCGTCCTGTCCACTGCCGTGCGCACTGCCGCCTTGCGTGCTGCCTTGCGTACTGCGTTGTGTACTGCCGCCTTGCGTACTGCTGCCTTGTGTCCTGCCCGGGTGTCTACCGCTCACCCGCGCACTGTCCACCTGGTACTGCTTACTGATCGTATCCACGCGCCGGTCGATCGGCTGGTTCCCCCTGTCGGCCCGGTCGACAGGTGTCGACGCCTCTCGGAGTTCCCGCCGAAGGTCCCCTTCGAACTCGCGGGGCCCCACGGGACGCGCTCCCGCAGGTACTCATGCCCAGGATCGTAGAGGCGGCCGCAGACCAGTGTCCCGCACCTGGCCGCGGACCCCTACCGGCTCCCGGGGAGACGGCCCGGACCGGTACGAGGTTGATACGTGAACGGCCGGCAGTCGGGACGAGTGCCCGAAGGAGGGCGGGCGCCCCGGTCCCCGGCCCCTCCCGCCTGGAAAGGGATGTGAATCCACCCCGTACAGCGTGCTAATGTTCTCGTGTCGGAAGGCGCCGGACCGCAAGGAAAGGCCCCGAGGACACACCCAATGCGCGGGTGGCGGAATAGGCAGACGCGCTGGATTCAGGTTCCAGTGCCCGCAAGGGCGTGGGGGTTCAACTCCCCCCTCGCGCACCAGTCGAAAGCCCCCCAGGTCTCGGACCTGGGGGGCTTTCGCATGCCTGGGCGCGGTGCGCCGGCCTCCGGTGTGGCGTCGCGTTGTGAGGAAGGTCTCAGGGCTCGGAGCGCCACAGGGCGGGCACGTTGGGCGGTTCCCAGCCCGCCATCGAGGTGTGCGCCTGGAGACAGCGGTAGGAGCGGCCGCCGTGGGTCACGCGGTCGCCGACGGCGTACGGGCGGCCGGCCGTCCAGGTGCCGCTCGGCGGGTCGGTCGGCGGTTCGGTGGGGTCAGGGCCCGGGGCGCCGTCCACGTTCAGGACGAAGTCGAAGGTGGCCGTCCTGCCGCCGCCGACGGCGCGCACGTTCATCAGCAGTGCCGGGTCGAAGAGGGCGTCCGTGCCGTTGCGGGGCTCGCCGGGGAAGTACAGCTGGGTGGTCAGGACGGGTTCACCGGGGGCCTGCGCCTTGACGTGTATGTGCCGGGTACGGCCCGGATAGAGGCCGGGGACGATCGTCCGGAGGGTGAACCCGCCGGAGGCGTCGGTGAACTGGTGGCCGCGGAAGGCGTACCCGGCCATGTCGTAGGCGCCGGCGTTGTCGGCCTGCCAGAAGTCGAGGAGGACGCCGGGC
The DNA here is from genome assembly GCF_001267885.1 of Streptomyces ambofaciens ATCC 23877. Taxonomy (NCBI): domain Bacteria; kingdom Bacillati; phylum Actinomycetota; class Actinomycetes; order Kitasatosporales; family Streptomycetaceae; genus Streptomyces; species Streptomyces ambofaciens. The sequence goes on from NZ_CP012382.1 coordinate 4,064,636, forward strand.
AGGGGGACGCAGTTCCGGCCGAAGACGTAGCCGCTGACGGTCAGTCGGGTGCCGGCGGTGCCGGGCGTCACCAGGTCGGTGCGCAGCGGGGAGTTCGGTCTGAAGTAGGGGCCCTCCATCTGGTCCGGCGTCGGGTCGTCCCCGTCGTCGCAGAAGGGGGTCGGCGGCAGGGGCCGGTCGGTGGAGGAGCGGACGGCGTCCCGGGCGAGCGCCAGGGAGCCGGTGGCGAGCAGCGGGACGGCCGCGCCGGCGGCGACGGCCGCCCTGAGGAGCGTCTTGCGGCTGATGCCGCGGTCGGTGGCGGGGGCGGTGGCGGGGCCGGGCTCGGTGGCGGGGCCGGAACCGGTGCCGGAACCGGTGGCGGGGTCGGGGCCGTCGGGGACGGCGGGCGTGTCGGAGGTCATGGCGGTTCCTCGGTCTCCTCGGTGGGGGTGGTCCCTGGGGAAGGCGGACGGGACGTGCGGCATCCGGGACGTCGGGGACAGGGAGCGCGCCCGCCGGCGCGGGGCAGGCCGCCGTTGTGGCTTCGGCGGGCGCGCTCCGTGGTGATCGCTGGAAACCGTAGGCGCGCCGGTGGGGGCGCGGGCACCCCCTGTTCCGCCCTCTGCCCGGCGTTATGCGGGCGCTGGGGCTGGGCCGTGTACGGGCGGGCCGGCCGGGGGTACGGTCGTGGCGCGGCGGCGTCGGTGGACGGCGGCGGCACGGTGCGGTGCGGGTCGGGTAGGTGTCGGGTCGGGCAGGAGTCGGGTCGGGTGAGGCCCGGGTCGGGCAGGGCTCGCGTCGGGCAAGGCGCGGGTCGGGTACGGGTCGGGGTGCAGGTGAGTCGCGTGCGAGTCGGGTACGGGGAACGGGGAGGGCGGCCGGGATGACCGGGGCGAAGCAGGGGGCGGGTACGGACGCGGGGGCGCCCGCGGGCGCGAAGGAGGGCGCGCGGTTGCCGGTCGTGCCGGGGTTCGCGGAGTGGCCCTGCGGCGGCTCGCCGAAGGCCGAGGGCAAGGCGCTGCGCACGCGCGTCCCGCGCTCCGCGCACGCCGCCCTCGACCTGGACGGTTCCCGGCCGGACGCGGTGAGCGCGGTGGAGGAGTCCAACCGCGGCCGGATACCCGGGCTCGTCCCGCTCCGGGCGGGACGGATGTCGGCCACGCCGTTCGCCTTCCTGCGCGGGTCGGCCGGGCTGATGGCGTACGACCTGGCGCGCACGCCGACGACCGGGATCGGCGCGCAGATCTGCGGTGACGCGCACGCCGCCAACTTCGGCCTCTACGGGGACGCCCGCGGTGACCTGGTCATCGACCTGAACGACTTCGACGAGACGGTCTTCGGCCCCTGGGAGTGGGACCTCAAGCGGCTGGCCACCTCCGTCGTCCTCGCGGGCCGCGAGGCCGGAGCCGACGAGGACGCCTGCCGCGAGGCCGCCCACGGCACGGCCGGCGCCTACCGGCGCACCATGCGGCTGCTGGCCAAGCTCCCGGCGCTGGACGCCTGGAACGCCATCGCGGACGAGGAACTCGTCTCCCACAGCGACGCCCACGACCTGCTCGGCACCCTGGAGCGGGTCTCCGAGAAGGCGCGGGCCAACACCAGCGGGCGCTTCGCCGCCAGGTCGACCGAGTCCACCGAGGACGGCGGACGGCGCTTCGTGGACGCTCCGCCGGTGCTGCGCCGGGTCACGGACGAGGAGGCGGCGGCGGTCGCGGCCTCCCTGGAGCAGTACCTGACGACCCTGTCCGAGGACCGGCTGCCGCTGCTGGCCCGCTACGCGGTGCACGACGTCGCCTTCCGGGTCGTGGGTACCGGCAGCGTGGGCACGCGGTCCTACGTCGTGCTGCTCCTGGACCATCGCGGCGAGCCGCTCGTGCTCCAGGTCAAGGAGGCCCGGCCCTCCGCGCTGCTGCCGCACCTGGCGACCGCGGGCTTCGACGTCCCCGAGGTCGCGCACGAGGGGCGCCGGGTGGTCATGGGGCAGAAGCGGATGCAGGTGGTCAGCGACAACCTGCTGGGCTGGACGTCCGTCGACGGGCGGCCGTACCAGGTGCGGCAGTTCCGCAACCGCAAGGGCAGCGTCGACGCCACGGCCCTGGCCGCCGACCAGATGGACGACTACGGGCGCATGACCGGGGCCCTGCTGGCCCGCGCCCACGCGCACAGCGCCGACCCGTGGCTCATCGCCGGCTACTGCGGCAAGAACGGTGAACTGGACGAGGCGGTGGCCGCCTTCGCCGTGGCCTACGCCGACCGCACGGAGGCCGATCACGCCGAGCTGGCCGCCGCGGTGCGGGCGGGGCGGGTCGCGGCGGAGCGGGGGATGTGAGGACGGTTCCCGGGCTCGGGCGGGCCGCCGCGCGGGCCGGAGGGGGCGGGCGGATCGTGGCCTAGGCTGGACGGGTGACGACGCCGGAAGCTGAGCCCGAGCAGGGGGGTGCGCCGCGTCCCGAGGAACGGCTGGAACAGGCCGTACGGGCCGCCGAGCAGGCACTCATCGAGTACGAGATCGCGCTGGAGACCTTCCGCGTGGAGGTCGAGAACTTCTCCCGGCTGCACGAACAGCGGCTCGGCCCGGTGTACGCGCGGCTCGAGGAGCTGGAGGCGCAGATCCTGGAGGCCCGGGCGGCCCGCACCGGCGACGCCGAGGACCGGCGCCGGGCCGACGAGGCGCGGGCCGCGCTGCTGCCGATCCCCGGGGTCGAGGAGCTGCTGCACGGCTGGATGGACGGGGACGGGCTGTTCCCCGAGGCCTCGGCGATGCTCACCGACCAGGCGGTACGCCCGCCGCAGCGGGTGCGCCCTGGTGAGGAGGCCCGCAAGCTCTACCGCGAGCTGGCCCGCAAGGCCCACCCCGACCTGGCGCAGGAGGAGGACGAACGGGTCCGGCGTGAGGAGTTCATCACCCGGGTCAACGCCGCCTACGCCCGCGGTGACGAGGCGCAGCTGCGGGAGCTGGCCGAGGAGTGGGCCGCCGGTCCGGTGCCCGAGCGGCGCCCGAGTCGCGGCGAGGAGCTGTACGCCCGTCTCGAATGGCTCGACCGGCGCAAGGAGATGCTCACGCTGCTCGCCAAGGAGCTGGAGGAGAGCGCGATCGGCGCCATGCTCCGGCTGGCCCCGGACGATCCCGACCGCCTGCTGGAGGAGATCGCCGAGCAGTTGGCGACCCAGGTGCGGGAGCGGGAGTCGGAGCTGGCGGCGGCGCTCGGGCAGGACTGAGCCGGGGCGCCGGCTCCGGTAGCGTCTGGGGCATGAGTTTCGGAGCTGGTGTGCCCACGGTCGAGGTCACGGACCTCAAGGACGGCGACTTCCTGCTGGACGTCCGCGAGGACGACGAGTGGCAGGCGGGTCATGCCGCCGGGGCGCTGCACATTCCCCTCAGCGAATTCGTGGCCCGGTACGGTGAGCTGACCGAGGCGGCGCCGCAGGACGGCCGGGTCCACGTGATCTGCCGGTCCGGCGGACGTTCGGCCCAGGTCACCATGTACCTGGTCCAGCAGGGCGTCGACGCCGTGAACGTCGACGGCGGCATGCAGGTGTGGGCCGCGGCCGGCCGGCCGGTGGTGGACGGCAAGGGCGAGCCGGGGCACGTCCTCTAGGACCGTCCGGTCCGTCCTGCGCGTCGCCGCGGGTGTGCCGGCCCGTGCCGGTTCGGGCGGTGGACGTGGTGACGGCCACGGCGCCGTCGGTCCGCCGGGGGTGTGCGGGCGGACGGTCCTGAGTACCGTTCCCGTTCGAACGCCGCCGAGCAGCCGCACGAGTGGCGCCCGCGCGCCCCGGTGGGGCGCGGACGGGGGCGGAACGACGGATCGGGACCGGAACGGGGCGGGATGGACGCGTACGACACAGGCTCGGGCGCCCGGCAGGGGCGGGACGAGCGGGAGGGCCGGGCCGAGCGGGAACGCTCGGGCCCGTCCGAGCGGGAGGGCTCCGGCGGGTCCGACCGGCCCGGACAGCCGGAACGGTCGCGCGAACCGTCCCAGTCGGAGAAGTCCCAAGAATCAGAGGCATCCGAACCGTCCGAACCGTCCGAGCGGACGGAGGGGCCGGAGGGGCCGGGACGGGCGGACCGGGAGGCCGGTGCCGCCGTCGGGGTCGCCGACCAGGCCGCAGCCTCCAGCGGGGTCGCCGCCGAGGCCGTGGCCGGTCCCCCGGAGGAGGTCGCGGAGCCCCGTACCGGTGTCGCCGCGCTCTCCCCGCGCTACCAGATCGGTGCCGTGGTGGCCCTCGCGGTCGTCGCGGTCGCCGTCTGCGCCCACATAGGCCTGGTGTTCCTGCACGTGGCCCCGTCGAACACGCTCACCAAGCAGCACGGCGCCGCGGTCGACGAGTGGGTCTTCCCGGAGTTCGAGCAGAACTGGAAGCTCTTCGCGCCCAACCCGCTCCAGCAGAACGTCTCCGTCCAGGTCCGCGCCGAGGTGAGCGCGGCGGACGGCTCGATACGCACGACCGGCTGGTACGACCTGTCCGCCGAGGACGGCCGGGCCATCGACGGCAACCCGCTGCCGAGCCACACCCAGCAGAACGAACTCCGCCGGGCCTGGGACTTCTTCGTCGCCACCCACGACTCCGACAACCGCCCGGTGGGCCTGCGGGGCACGCTGTCCGAGACCTACCTGCGGCGCATCGCGGTGCTCCGTCTGGACCGTGCCGAGGCCGCCGAACCGGGCGGTGTCGTCGAGCGCGTCCAGTACCGTTCCCGGACCACGAACGTGAAACCGCCCTCGTGGAGCGGTGAGAAGGTCTCCGACCGGGTGACGTACCGCGAGCTGCCCTGGTGGCCGGCGTCCACCCGTGAGAAGGAAGGGGAAGCCGCGTGAACGGCATCACCCTCTCGGTCTCCCGCGGCATCGCCCGCGTCACCGGTGCCGCCCTCGGTCCCTACCAGACCGCGGTGATCCGCATCGGTTTCAGCGCCACCTGGCTGCTCTTCCTGCTGCGCGAGCTTCCGCACCGCGACGAGTTGTACGGGCCCGGCAGCCCCTGGACCCACGGCCTCGCCGAGCAGCTGATCGCGGACAACGGCGCCTTCACGGCGCTGATGTGGTCCGACGGCCGGGCGTGGTTCGAGATCGTCTACGCGCTGGCCGTGCTGAGCAGTGTGCTGCTCCTGCTGGGGTGGCGCACCAGGACCATGTCCGTCCTCTTCATGGTCGGCGTGCTCTCGCTGCAGAACCGCAGCGTCTTCATGGGGGACGGCGGCGACAACGTCCTGCACCTGATGAGCATCTACCTGGTCCTCACGCGCTGCGGCCAGGTGTGGTCGCTGGACGCGCGCCGGGCGCGGCGGGAGCACGAGGCCCGCGCGCGCGGGGAGCGGGTCGTGGACCGGGTCGGTCCGGCGCTGTGGTGCGTGTTCGGGTTCGTGCTGCTCACGGTGGTGCTGGCGGGCGGACTGGACGGCGACTGGTTCGTCCCGGCGCTGCTGTGGGCGGTCTGGGTCGCGCAGGGCCTGTGGTGGGCCGTGGGGCGCCTCACCGGGAGCGGCGAGCCGCGTCAGCTGCTCGACGTGATCACCAACATCGTGCACAACGGCGCGCTGGTGGTGATCATGGCCGAGGCCTGCCTGATCTACGCCACCGCGGGCTGGTACAAGATCCAGGGGTCGCGTTGGCAGGACGGCACCGCGGTCTACTACCCGCTGCACCTGGACTACTTCTCGCCGTGGCCCGCGCTCTCCGACGCGCTGTCCGCGAACGGCACCATGGTCATGCTCATCACCTACGGCACGGTCGCCGTGCAGGTCGCCTTCCCGTTCACGCTGTTCAACCGGCGGGTGAAGAACGTCCTGCTGGCCGCCATGATGACGGAGCACGCGGTGATCGCCGTCGTGCTGGGGCTGCCGTTCTTCTCGCTGGCGATGATCGCCGCCGACGCGGTCTTCCTGCCCACCTCGTTCCTGCGCCGTGCGGGGGACCGGGCCGTGCGGGTGCGTGACCGGCTGGCGGGCCGCCGGCGGGCCGGGCGCGAGGGCGGGGCGACGGTGCCCGGCCCCCGGACCGGGTCCGGGGCACTCGGCGCGGCGACCGGGACGGGCGGCCGTGCGGAGGCGGGGACCGGAGCCGGGGCCGGGGACAAGAGGGACGCCGAGCAGGCGCACGTAGGCTTCGGGGCATGACCGACTCCGACCTGCTGGGCGCCTGGCGCCGGCACGCCGGTGCGTGCGTGCTGCTGGACGGCTTCCACGCCCTCAAGCACGCGCTGCGCTTCGGCGCCGAGGTCCCGGTGGCCGTCACCGGCGACCGCGCGGGCGCCCTGGCCCTCGCCGAGGAGCTGGCTCCGGATCTGCGGGAGGCCCTGGACGCTCTGCTGGCCGAGGTGCCGCGGGAGACCTACGCCTCCCTCGTCCCGCGCCCGCACCCCACCGCGGTGGCCGCCCTGGCCGTACGGCCCGCGCGGGAGGCCCAGCTGCGGGCGCTGGGGCACCTGCCCCGCACCGCGCCCGTCGTCGTCCTCGACCAGCCCCGCAACCTGGGCAACGCGGGGGCGGTGGTCCGGCTGGCCGCCGGTTTCGGGGCGACCGGTGTCGTCACCACAGGCCCGCTCGACCCGTGGCATCCCACGGTGGTGCGCGGCGGAGCGGGGCTGCACTTCGCGACCGCCGTGGAGCGGCTGGACGTCGGGGACCTGCCGCCGGGTCCGGTGTTCGCCCTGGACCCGGAAGGCGAGGACATCCGCGGGCTGAAGCTGCCGGACGACGCGCTGCTCGCGTTCGGCTCCGAGCGCAGCGGACTCTCGGACGAGCTGCGCGCGCGTGCCGACCATCTGGTGGCGCTGCCGATGCGCCCCCAGGTCTCCAGCTACAACCTCGCGACCAGTGTGGCCATGACGCTGTACCACTGGAGCGCGACCGGGGGCGCGGTCCGGGCCTCCTAGGCCTCCCGGCGCACCTCCACCACCCGGAAGCGGTTCGCGACGAACGCGCCGTCGCACAGGGCCGCGTTGGCCGCCGGGTTGCCGCCCGAGCCGTGGAAGTCGGAGAAGGCCGCCGTCTGGTTGACGTACACCCCGCCGGTGAGGTTGAGGGAGAGCTGGGCCGCCTCCTCCAGGCAGACCTCCCGCACGGCCTCCTCGACCTGCGTGTCGTTCGTGTACGCGCCCACCGTCATCGCGCCCTTCTCCCGGATGCTGTGCCGCAGCAGCCGCACGGCGTGGTCCGCGGAGTCGACGGCGACGGCGAAGGAGACGGGGCCGAAGCACTCGCTGGTGTAGGCGGCCTCGTCGTCCGGCTTGGCGCCGTCCAGCTTGACGATCACCGGGGTGCGCACGACCGCGTCCGGGAAGTCCGGGTTGGTCACCTCGCGGGAGGCCAGGGCGACCTCGCCGAGGCCGGCGGCGGCCTCCAGACGGGCCTTGACGTCCGGGTTGACGATCGCGCCGAGCAGGGCGTTCGCCCGGGCGTCGTCGCCGAGGAGTCCGTCCACCGCCCGCGCCAGGTCGGCGGTCACCTCGTCGTAGGACTTGGCGCCCTGGTCGGTGCGGATGCCCTCGCGGGGGATGAGCAGGTTCTGCGGGGTGGTGCACATCTGGCCGCTGTAGAGGGACAGCGAGAAGGCCAGGTTGGAGAGCATGCCCTGGTAGTCGTCGGTCGACTCCACGATGACCGTGTTGACGCCGGCCTTCTCCGTGAAGACCTGCGCCTGGCGGGCGTTGGCCTCCAGCCAGTCGCCGAAGGAGGTGGAGCCGGTGTAGTCGATGATCCGGATCTCGGGGCGGGTCGCCAGGGTCTTGGCGATGCCCTCGCCGGGACGCTCGGTGGCCAGCGCGACCAGGTTCGGGTCGAAACCGGCCTCGGCGAGGACCGCGCGGGCGGCCTGCACGGTCAGCGCCAGCGGCAGCACCGCGCGCGGGTGGGGCTTGACCAGGACCGCGTTGCCGGTGGCGAGGGAGGCGAAGAGGCCCGGATAGCCGTTCCACGTGGGGAAGGTGTTGCAGCCGATGACCAGGCCGATGCCCCGCGGCACCGGCGTGAACCGCTTGGTCAGCGCCAGCGGGTCGCGCTTGCCCTGCGGCTTGGTCCACTCCGCGGTGTCGGGGGTGCGGACCTGCTCCGCATAGGCGTACGCCACCGCCTCCAGCCCGCGGTCCTGCGCGTGCGGGCCGCCCGCCTGGAAGGCCATCATGAAGGCCTGTCCCGAGGTGTGCATGACGGCCTGCGCGAACTCCATCGTCCGGTCGCTGATCCGCTTGAGGACCTCCAGGCAGACCATGGCGCGCAGCTCGGCGCCCGCGTCCCGCCACGCCTTCTGGCCGGCCCGCATGGCGGGCAGCAGCACGTCGACGTCCGCGTGCGGGTACGTCACGCCCAGCTCGACGCCGTACGGGGAGACCTCCCCGCCCACCCAGTCGTCGGTGCCGGGCTGGCCGAGGTCGAGGCGGGTGCCGAGCAGGGCGTCGAAGGCGGCCTTGCCCGCGGCCGTGTCCAGGCTGCCGTTCTCCCCGTAGGCCTTGGGGTGCTCGGGGTGGGGGGACCAGTACGCGCGCGTGCGGATCGTCTCCAGCGCCTGGTCCAGGGTCGGCCGGTGCCGGTCGATCAGCTGGTGCGCGGTGAGTTCGGCGGCCATGCGGGACCAACTCCTCGTCTCTCACGAACCCGCCGTCGACTCCTTCGTCGAGTTCGTGACCTGGGGGGAAACCTGGGCAGAAACAGGCGGACACGGCTAGAGTAACCGAACGATCGGTCGGGACAAGGGGGACCGCCGCATCTGTGGAAAACCCCGTGCGGGAGGATCGCGCACATGACAGCACTCGACCTCAGCAGCCCCGTGGCCGTCGTCGGCACCGGCACCATGGGCCAGGGCATAGCCCAGGTGGCGCTGGTCGCGGGCCACCCCGTACGGCTGTACGACGCCGTCGCCGGGCGGGCCCGGGAAGCGGCCGACGCGATCGGCGCCAGGCTCGACCGGCTCGTCGAGAAAGAGCGGCTCACGGGCGCCGAGCGGGACGCGGCCCGCGCCCGGCTGAAGCCCGCCGAGGCGCTCGGCGACCTCGCCGGCTGCGCACTGGTCGTCGAGGCGGTCCTGGAGCGGCTGGACGTCAAGCGGGAACTGTTCCGTGCGCTGGAGGACGTGGTCGGCGACGACTGCCTGCTCGCCACCAACACCTCCTCCCTGTCCGTCACCGCCGTCGGTGGCGCGCTGCGCGTACCCGGCCGCTTCGTCGGCCTGCACTTCTTCAATCCCGCGCCCCTCCTGCCGCTGGTGGAGGTGGTCTCCGGGTACGCGACCGACGCCGCGTCGGCCACGCGCGCGTACGAGACGGCCCGCGCCTGGGGCAAGACCCCGGTCGCCTGCGCCGACACCCCCGGCTTCGTCGTCAACCGCATCGCCCGGCCCTTCTACGCGGAGGCCTTCGCGGTGTTCGAGGAGCGGGCCGCCGACCCCACCACCATCGACGCGGTGCTGCGCGAGTCGGGCGGCTTCAGGATGGGCGCCTTCGAGCTGACCGACCTCATCGGGCAGGACGTCAACGAGTCCGTCACGCGCTCCGTGTGGGAGGCGTTCTTCCAGGACGTGCGGTTCACGCCGTCCCTGGCCCAGCGCCGCCTCGTCGAGTCCGGCCGGCTCGGGCGCAAGAGCGGGCAGGGCTGGTACGACTACCGGGACGGGGCCGGGCGGCCCGCGCCGCACACCGCCGAGCCCGCCGACCGGCCCGCCCGCGTGGTCGTCGAGGGCGACCTGGGGCCCGCCGCCGAGCTGGTCGAGCTGATCCGTGAGGCGGGCATCGAGGTCCGCGAGGAGAGCGGCGACGACCGGCCGTTCGCGCCGCTCGCCGGGGCCGGGGCGCTCACCCTGCCCGGCGGCGGACGGCTGCACCTCACCGGAGGGCAGACCTCCACCGAGCTGGGCGACGTCGTCCACTTCGACCTCGCCCTCGACTACCGGCGGGCCACGCGCGTCGCCCTGGCCCCCTCCCAGACCGCCTCGCCCCGCACCCTGGCCGAGGCCACCGGCCTCTTCCAGGCGCTCGGCAAGCAGGTCAGCGTCATCGGCGACGTGCCCGGCATGATCGTGGCGCGCACGGTCGCGCGGATCGTCGACCTCGCGCACGACGCGGTCGCCCGGGGGGTGGCCTCCGCCGAGGACGTCGACACCGCGATGCGCCTCGGTGTGAACTATCCCCTCGGGCCCGTCGAGTGGGGCCGCCGGCTGGGTCCGTGGTGGGTGCACGACCTGCTCGGCGAGCTGCACCTGCGCGAGCCCACCGGGCGCTACGCCCCGTCCCGCGCGCTCAACCGTCAGGCGCACCTGACCGACGCAGGGGAGGACACCCCCTCATGACCACCGCCAAGCGCGACACGTACACGCCCGAGACCCTCCTGTCCGTCGCCGTGCAGGTCTTCATCGAGCGCGGCTACGACGGCACCTCCATGGAGCACCTGTCCAAGGCGGCCGGCATCTCCAAGTCGTCGATCTACCACCACGTCACGGGCAAGGAGGAGCTGCTGCGCCGGGCCGTGAGCCGGGCCCTGGACGAGCTCTTCGGGATCCTCGGCGAGGAGCACGCGTGCGTGGGGTCCGCCGCCGAGCGGCTGGAGTACGTCGTGCGCCGCATGGTCGAGGTGCTCATGGCCGAGCTGCCCTACGTGACCCTGCTGCTGCGGGTGCGCGGCAACACGGACACCGAGCGGTGGGCGCTGGAGCGGCGGCGCGAGTTCGACCACCGGGTCGCCGACCTGCTGAAGGCGGCGGCGGCCGAGGGGGACGTGCGCGCGGACGTGGAGGTGCGGCTCGCGACCCGCCTGGTCTTCGGCATGATCAACTCGATCGTGGAGTGGTACCGCCCCGAGGGCCCCGACGGCCGGGGCGGCGCACGGGAACGCGAGGTGGTCGACGCGGTGGCGCGCCTGGTGTTCGGGGGGCTGCGCAAGGCCTCCTGAGCCGAGTGGGCCGAGTGGGCCGAGTGGGCCGAGTGGGCCGTTCGGGCCGAGTGGGCCGACTGGGCCGGGAACAGGCTCGCTTTCGGCTCGTCTCCCGGTCCGGCGGTCAGCTCTGCGGTTCCAGGTCCTCGGTCTCGAAGACCAGCAGGGTGCGGGTGCTGAGCACCTCCGGGATGGCCTGGAGCCGGGTGAGCACCAGCTCGCGCAGGGCCCGGTTGTCGGGCGTGTGCACCAGGAGCAGGACGTCGAAGTCACCGCCCACCAGGGCGATGTGGGAGGCCCCGGGGAGCTGCCGCAGCTGCGCGCGGACGGTGCGCCAGGAGTTCTGGACGATCTTCAGGGTGATGTAGGCCGAGGTGCCGTGCCCCGCCCGTTCATGGTCGACGCGGGCGCCGAAGCCGCGGATGACACCGTCCTCGACGAGCCGGTTGATGCGGGCGTAGGCGTTCGCGCGCGAGACGTGCACCCGATCGGCGACCGAGCGTATCGAGGCGCGTCCGTCCGCCTGGAGCATGCGCAGGATGTCCTGGTCGATGGCGTCCAGCGGACGGGCGGGCGGCGGGGGTCCGGCGTCGTCCGGGCCGTCGGCGTCCTGCGGGCGCTCGGCCATTTGTTCAGATGCCATGTGCCCCCGCCTTCCCGCCGTGGACGTACTGCGTCCATCTCAGGCTGTGGAGAACCGTTTGTCCACAGCCTGGGGCCGCCTGTAGCCAAAATGTGCCGGCGACCGAACAATCGGTAGGTGAGGCCCGTCACACCCGTGGCGAGCCCGAAGCCGCTCCCACGAGGAGGTGCCGTCATGACGGTCATGGAGCAGCGGGGCGCTTACCGGCCCACACCGCCGCCCGCCTGGCAGCCCCGTACCGACCCCGCGCCGCTGCTGCCCGACGCGGAGCCGTACCGCGTCCTCGGCACGGAGGCCGCCGGGCAGGCCGACCCCGACCTGCTGCGCACGCTGTACGCCCGGCTGGTCAGCGGCCGGCGGTACAACGCGCAGGCGACGGCACTGACCAAGCAGGGCCGACTGGCCGTCTACCCGTCCAGCACCGGCCAGGAGGCCTGCGAGGTCGCCGCCGCGCTGGCCCTCGAGGAGCGCGACTGGCTCTTCCCCAGCTACCGCGACACGCTCGCCGTCGTCGCCCGCGGCGTCGACCCCGTCGAGGCGCTCACGCTCCTGCGCGGCGACTGGCACACCGGCTACGACCCCTACGAGCACCGGGTCGCCCCCCTGTCCACCCCGCTCGCCACCCAGTTGCCGCACGCCGTGGGCCTCGCGCACGCCGCCCGCCTCAAGGGCGACGACGTGGTCGCGCTGGCCATGGTCGGCGACGGCGGCACCAGCGAGGGCGACTTCCACGAGGCGCTGAACTTCGCCGCCGTCTGGCAGGCCCCGGTCGTCTTCCTCGTGCAGAACAACGGCTTCGCGATCTCCGTCCCGCTCGCCAAGCAGACCGCCGCCCCGTCGCTGGCCCACAAGGCCGTCGGCTACGGGATGCCCGGCCGCCTGGTCGACGGCAACGACGCCGCCGCCGTGCACGAGGTCCTCTCCGACGCCGTACGCCACGCGCGCGCGGGTGGCGGCCCGACCCTGGTGGAGGCGGTGACGTACCGCGTCGAGGCGCACACCAACGCCGACGACGCCACGCGGTACCGGGGCGACGCCGAGGTGGAGACCTGGCGCCGGCACGACCCGATCGATCTTCTCCAGCGGGAGCTGACCGAGCGCGGCCTGCTCGACGAGGACGGAGTCCGGGCCGCCCGCGAGGACGCCGAGACCATGGCCGCCGACCTGCGCGCCCGGATGAACCAGGACCCGCGGCTGGATCCGATGGACCTGTTCGCCCACGTCTACGCCGAGCCCACCCCGCAGCTGCGCGAGCAGCGGGACCTGCTGCGCGCGGAGCTGGCGGCGGAGGCCGAGTCCGGGGCGGCCGAAGGGGGGCACCGATGACGACCGTCGCCGCCAAGCCGGCCACCATGGCGCAGGCCCTCACGCGCGCGCTGCGCGACGCCATGGCCGCCGACCCGGGCGTGCACGTCCTGGGCGAGGACGTGGGCGCCCTCGGAGGCGTCTTCCGGGTCACCGACGGACTGGCCGCGGAGTTCGGCGAGGACCGCTGCACGGACACCCCGCTCGCCGAGGCCGGCATCCTCGGCACGGCGGTCGGCATGGCGATGTACGGGCTGCGCCCGGTCGTGGAGATGCAGTTCGACGCCTTCGCCTACCCGGCGTTCGAGCAGGTCGTCAGCCATGTCACCAAGATGCGCAACCGCACGCGCGGCAAGATGCCCCTGCCGCTGACCATCCGCGTCCCCTACGGCGGCGGCATCGGCGGCGTCGAGCACCACAGCGACTCGTCCGAGGCGTACTACATGGCGACTCCGGGGCTCCATGTCGTCACGCCCGCGACCGTCGCCGACGCCTACGGGCTGCTGCGCGCGTCCATCGCCTCCGACGACCCGGTGGTCTTCCTCGAACCCAAGCGCCTGTACTGGTCGAAGGACGCCTGGAACCCTCAGGAGCCGGCACCCGTTGAGCCGATAGGCCGCGCGGTGGTGCGGCGCCCCGGCCGGAGCGCCACACTCATCACGTACGGGCCGTCGCTGGTCGTCTGCATGGAGGCGGCCGAGGCGGCCCGGGCCGAGGGCTGGGACCTCGAAGTCGTCGATCTGCGCTCCCTGGTGCCGTTCGACGACGAGACGGTGTGCGCTTCGGTGCGGCGGACGGGACGCGCGGTCGTCGTCCACGAGTCGGGTTCCTTCGGGGGCCCGGGCGGGGAGATCGCGGCCCGGGTCACGGAGCGCTGCTTCCACCACCTGGAGGCGCCGGTGCTGCGTGTGGCCGGGTTCGACATCCCGTATCCGCCGCCGATGCTGGAGCGTCACCACCTGCCCGGTGTGGACCGGATCCTGGACGCCGTGGGGCGCCTGCAGTGGGAGGCCGAAAGCTGATGGCACAGGTGCTGGAGTTCAAGCTCCCCGACCTCGGTGAGGGGCTCACCGAGGCGGAGATCGTCCGCTGGCTGGTCGAGGTCGGTGACGTCGTCGCCGTCGACCAGCCGGTCGTCGAGGTCGAGACGGCCAAGGCGATGGTCGAGGTGCCCTGCCCCTACGGCGGCGTGGTCACCGCCCGCTTCGGCGAGGAGGGCGCGGAGCTGCCCGTCGGGGCGCCGCTGCTGACGGTGGCGGTGGGCGAGAGCGCCGCCGACCGTCCGGCCCGGGACCCGGGCACGGGCGGCGAGGCGGCGGAGGCGGCACGAGGGGCGGACACGGGGGCCGGGGAGCCGAAGGCCGGCGAGTCCAGGAGTGAGGGCTCGGGCAACGTCCTCGTCGGGTACGGCACCTCCGAGGCGCCCGCGCGCCGGCGCCGGGTCCGGGTGGACCGGCAGGCGTCCCCCGCGGCGGGCGGAGGGGCGAACGGCCGGGACCGCGGGGCCGATCCGGCCGCGGAGGGCCCCGTCCCCGTGATCTCCCCGCTGGTGCGCAGGCTGGCCCGGCAGCACGACCTGGACCTGCGCGAACTGACCGGCTCCGGCCCCGAGGGACTGATCCTGCGGGCGGACGTGGAGTACGCGCTGCGCGCCGCCGCCGCGCAGGGCGGCCGTACGGCGGGCCAGGAGGACGGGACGCGGGCGGCAGGCGCGGGGCGCACTCCGGCCGGCCTCGCGTCTTCCGCCTCCTCCGCGTCCTCCGCGCCCGTCACGACCGTGGCGTCCTCCGCGTCCTCCGCGGCGCGGTCGGGTGGCATCCGCACCCCGCTCAGGGGCGTCCGCGGCGCCGTCGCCGACAAGCTCTCCCGCAGTCGGCGTGAGATCCCGGACGCGACCTGCTGGGTCGACGCCGACGCGACCGAGCTGATGCGGGCGCGCACCGCGATGAACGCCGCCGGCGGGCCGAAGATCTCCCTCGTCGCCCTGCTGGCCCGGATCTGCACGGCCGCGCTGGCCCGCTTCCCCGAGCTGAACTCCACGGTCGACACCGAGGCCAGGGAGATCGTCCAACTCGACCAGGTCCACCTCGGTTTCGCCGCCCAGACGGACCGAGGGCTGGTCGTGCCGGTCGTCCGGGACGCGCACGCGCGCGACGCCGAGGCGCTCACCTCGGAGTTCGCCCGGCTGACCGAGGCGGCCCGGGCGGGTCGGCTGACGCCCGGCGAAGTGACCGGTGGCACCTTCACGTTGAACAACTACGGCGTGTTCGGTGTCGACGGGTCCACACCGATTGTCAACCATCCCGAGGCCGCGATGCTCGGCGTCGGCCGCATCGTCCCCAAGCCGTGGGTGCACGAGGGCGAGTTGGCGGTGCGTCAGGTCGTCCAGCTGTCGCTGACCTTCGATCACCGGGTGTGCGACGGCGGCACGGCGGGCGGTTTCCTGCGATACGTGGCGGACTGCGTGGAACAGCCGGCGGTGCTCCTGCGCACGCTGTGACACCGGTGCCGACGCGCACCCTCTGATCGCGCGTGCTCCCCCGCGTTCCCTGTGATCGAGCAGGGACGCATACTCAGGGGGTGACCGCGTACGAGCCCACCGGTGAACCCGGCGCCGGCCCCGGACCCGCGCCGGGCCCGGCGTCCGCCGGGTACGACGCCGTCGTGCTCGCGGGCGGGGCCGCCCGGCGGCTCGGCGGCGCGGACAAGCCGGGTCTCCGCGTGGGCGGACGCGCGCTGCTGGACCGCGTGCTCGCCGCCTGCGCCGGAGCGCGGACCACCGTCGTCGTCGCCGGACCACGGCCCACCGCACGGCCGGTGACCTGGGCCCGCGAGGACCCGCCCGGCGGCGGGCCGCTCGCCGCCCTGGCCGCCGGACTGGGTCACACCTCGGCGGAGCACGTGCTGGTGCTCTCCGCCGACCTGCCGTTCCTCGCCGAGCCCACCGTCGGACACCTGCTGTCGGCGCTCGCCGCCGGCGACGTCGACGGTGTGCTGCTCACCGACGCCGACGGCCGCGACCAGCCCCTCGTCGCGGCCTACCGCGCGCGGGCGCTGCGCCGCGAACTGGCCGCGCTCACCCGGGACGGAGCGGATCTCAGCGGCCTGCCCCTGCGCCGCCTGACCGGCGCCCTCCGCCTCACCCGCGTTCCGGACGCCGTCGCGTCCTTCGACTGCGACACCTGGGACGACATCGCCACCGCAAGGGCACGCATCAGGGAGCATGGTCACGTGTTGGATGAATGGATCTCCGCAGCCAAGGACGAGTTGGGCATCGACCTCGAGGTCGACACACACCTCCTGCTCGACCTCGCCCGGGACGCCGCCCACGGTGTGGCCAGGCCCGCGGCCCCGCTGACCACCTTCCTGGTCGGGTACGCGGCCGGGCGGACCGGAGGGGGCCCCGAGGCCGTCGCCGAAGCCGCCCGCAAGGCCGCGGCCCTCGCCCAGCGCTGGGCCGAGGAGGCCGCCTCCGCGTCCGCCCCCGCCGCGGGCCGGCCCGACGTGGCGTCCGACGCCGCCCCCGACACCCGCCCGGACGCGTGATGGCCTCCCCCGGCACACGGGCGGACGAGGAAGCGGAAGACCTCGACGTGGAGGAGGCGCTCGCCCTCGTGAAGGAGAAACCCGTCCCTTCGCACGGCGCCCCCGTACCGGCCGGTGCGCCCTCACCCGCCGCGCACCAAGGCACGAGCCAAGGCACCCCGCTCCGGCCGCCGGGGCCCCACCACCACGCGACGCCCTGGCCCGAAGCACGCGCGACCGCCGAGCGCGCCGCCCGCGCCGCCGTGCGCGCCGCCCACCGGGACCCGGTCTCCGCGCCCCTGGACGCGGCCCTCGGACTGACCCTGGCCGCGCCGCTGGCCGCCCTCACCGACCTGCCCTCCTTCGACACCTCCGCGATGGACGGCTGGGCCGTCGCCGGGCCGGGCCCCTGGGCGGTACGCGACGAGGGCGTGCTGGCCGGGCACGCGGAGCCCGCGCGCCTCACCGACGGCGAGGCCGTCCGCATCGCCACCGGAGCGCGCGTCCCCCAGGACACCACCGCCGTACTGCGCACCGAGCACGGCCGCACCGACGGCAGGGACCGGCTGCAGGCCACCCGTGACGTCGCCCACGGCCAGGACATCCGCCCGCGGGGCCAGGAGTGCCGCAGCGGCGACCAACTGCTGCCCGTCGGCACCCTGGTGACTCCGGCGGTGCTGGGCCTCGCGGCGGCCGCCGGCTACGACACCCTCACCGCGGTCCCCCGCCCCCGCGTCGACGTCCTGGTCCTCGGGGACGAGCTGCTCACCGGAGGGCTGCCGCACGACGGCCTCATCCGGGACGCGCTCGGCCCGATGCTGCCCCCCTGGCTGCGGGCCCTGGGCGCCGAGGTCCGCACGGTCCGCCGGATCGGTGACGACGCCGAGGCCCTGTACCGCACCGTGACGGCCTCCGACGCCGACCTGCTCGTCACGACCGGCGGAACCGCCGCGGGCCCCGTCGACCACGTCCACCCGGTCCTGGACCGGATCGGTGCCGAACTCCTCGTGGACGGCGTCAAGGTGCGCCCCGGCCACCCGATGCTGCTGGCCCGGATCAAGGAGGAACAGCACCTCGTCGGCCTCCCCGGCAACCCCCTCGCCGCGATCTCCGGACTGCTCACCCTCGCCGAGCCGCTGCTGCGCACCCTCGCCGCGCGCCAGGCGCCGGAACCCTACGCGCTGCCCCTGCGGGACGCGGTGCACGGGCACCCGTACGACACCCGGCTCGTCCCCGTCGTCCTGCGGGGCGACGGCGCCGTGCCGCTGCGCTACAACGGACCGGCCATGCTGCGCGGCATCGCCGCCGCCGACGCCCTGGCCGTCGTGCCCCCGGGCGGTGCGCGGCCGGGGCAGGAGACCGAGCTGCTCGACCTGCCCTGGACCACCGGCGGAATCGGAGTGTGTTTCACGTGAAACTTCCGGGCCAGGACGCGATCGCCCGCCAGGCGGACGAGCATCTCGTGACCCATCGGGTGAAACTCCCGAGGAAGCTGGTGGAGCACCCCATCCGCCAGGTCGGCAAACGGTTGTCCATGGCCCTCGTGGTCCTCCTGGCGACGGCGTTCATCGTCTACGCCGACGCCGACGGCTACAACGACAACTCCGACGGCTCCGTCGATCTCCTCGACGCCTTCTACTACGCCACCGTCACCCTCTCGACCACCGGGTACGGCGACATCACACCCGTCAGTGACGCGGCCCGGCTGACCAACATCTTCGTCATCACGCCGCTGCGCGTGATGTTCCTGATCATTCTGGTCGGCACCACCCTGGAAGCCCTCACCGAGCGCACTCGGGAGGAGTGGCGCCTGAACCGCTGGAGGTCCACCTTGCGCGATCACACCGTCGTCGTCGGTTTCGGCACCAAGGGGCGGTCGGCGATCCAGACCGTCTGCGCGACCGGTCTGCGCAAGGAGCAGGTCGTGGTGGTCGACCCCAGCGGGAAGGCCATCGAGGCCGCGACGGCCCACGGCTACGCGGGGGTGATAGGGGACGCGACCCGCAGTGACGTGCTGAACCGTGCCGAGGTGTACCGGGCGAAGCAGATCATCATCGCCACCCAGCGGGACGACACGGCCGTCCTGGTGACGCTGACGGCCCGGCAGCTCAACCGGGGCGCGAAGATCGTCGTCGCGGTCCGCGAGGAGGAGAACGCGCCGCTGCTGAAGCAGTCCGGCGCCGACGCCGTGATCACCAGCGCCAGCGCCGCGGGCCGGCTGCTCGGGCTCTCCGTGCTCAGCCCCGCCGCCGGCATGGTCATGGAGGACCTCATCAGCCAGGGCAGCGGGCTCGACCTCGTCGAGCGGCCGGTCATAAAGGCCGAGGTGGGCCGGAGCCCGCGCGAGACGGACGACCTGGTGGTGAGCGTCGTGCGCGGACACCGGGTGCTCGGATACGACGATCCGGCCGTCGGTGGGCTGGAGTTGGCCGACCGTCTGATCACGATCGTGCGGGCGACGCCGGCCACCCATGTGGCGCCCGACGCCCGCCCGCTGCCCCGCGACTGACGGGGCGCCGACCGCGTACGCGAGGGTCTACTTGCGGTTGTAGAGCCGCATCGTGACGGGGCCGAAGACCAGCAGGAGCACACCCGCCCAGCCCAGCGTCCAGGCGATCTCGGCACCGGGCCAGTCACCGGCCATCAGGCCCCGCACCGCGGATGCCAGGTGGGTGATCGGGCTGTTGTTGACGAACGCCTGGAGCCAGCCCGGCATGGTCTTCGGGTCGACGAAGACGTTGGACAGGAAGGTGAGCGGGAAGATCACCATCATGCTGACGCTCATCACCGACTTCTCGGAGCGCATCATGAGCCCGAACATCGTCCAGATCCACGAGAAGGCGAACGAGAACACCAGCAGCAGCGCGATCCCGGCGACCACCCCCACGAATCCGCCGTCCGGCCGGTAGCCGAGCAGCAGGCCCATGGCGAGCATGACGACGGACGCGATGGTGTAGCGCAGCATGTCACCGAGCAGGTAGCCGACCATCGCCGAGGGCCGCCAGATGGGCAGCGAACGGAAGCGGTCGAAGACGCCCTTCTCGATGTCGATGTTGACCGAGACCCCCGTGTACATCGTGATCATCACGACCGACATCACGAGGATGCCCGGCAGCACGAACTGGATGTACTCGCTGGGCGAACCCGCCAGCGCACCGCCGAAGAGGTACGTGAACATCAGCAGGTTCATGATCGGGAACGCGGTGACGTCGAAGAGCTGCTCCGGCACGTGCTTGATCTTGAGCATCGCGCGCCACCCGAACGTCACGGACGTGGAGAGCGCGCTGGGCCGTGGCGGCCGCTCCTTGGCGACCAGCAGGGCCGCCAGCGACTCGGTGCTGACCGTGGAGAGTTCCTTGGTCTCGGTGCTCGTGGCCGTGCTCATGCCGCCACCTCGTCCTTCGTGTCAGGGCCGGTGCCGGTGCTGTCGTCGGTGCCGTTGCCGGTGTTCTGGCCGGTGTCGCGCCCGGTCAGCGCCAGGAAGACCTCGTCGAGGCTGGGCTGTCCCAGGGAGAAGTTGTCCACGGTGATGCCCTGCCGGACCAGCTCGCCGAGCGCCTTGGCGGCCAGGTCGGCGGCCGCGTCGCTCGCCGCCGTCGCCAGGCGGGCGGTCAGCGCCACCGGATCCGGTTCCAGCTGGATTTCGGCGGTCAGCAGGTCGCGCAGCAGCCGCTCGGCCTCGGGCCGCTGTTCCGCGTTCCGCAGCCGCAGGTGGACGGAGCCGGCGCCGACGGACGCCTTCAGCTCGCCCTTGGTGCCCTCGGCGATCACCCGGCCCTTGTCGATGACGGCGATCCTCGACGCCAGCTGGTCGGCCTCGTCGAGGTACTGCGTGGTCAGCAGCACGGTCGTGCCCTGGGCGACGACCGCGCGCACGATGTCCCACACCTGGTTGCGGCTGCGCGGGTCGAGGCCGGTCGTCGGCTCGTCGAGGAAGAGCAGGTCCGGGGTGTTGAGGATGGACGCGGCGATGTCGATCCGCCGCCGCATGCCACCGGAGTAGTGCTTGACCTGCTTCGCCGCGGCGTCCGTCAGTCCGAATGCCGCCAGCAGCTGCTCGCTCCGCTCCAGCGACGCCTTCTTGCCGTGACCGAGGAGCCGGCCCAGCAGGGTCAGGTTCTCGGTGCCGGTGAGGTCCTCGTCGACCGAGGCGTACTGCCCGGTGAGGCTCACCCGGCTGCGTACCTCGTCGGCCTCGCGGACGACGTCGCGGCCGAAGACGTGGGCCTGGCCGCTGTCCGGCCGCAGCAGGGTGGCGAGCATCTTCACCGTGGTGGTCTTGCCCGCGCCGTTCGGCCCGAGGACGCCGTAGACGGTGCCGGCGGGCACCGCGAGGTCCACCCCGTCCACGGCGCGGGTCTCACCGAACGTCTTCACCAGCCCCGCGGTCTCGATCGCTAGTCCGGACGTCTGCGTGCTCATGCTGGGGGGTCCTTCCGCCTTCTCGGCCGGCCGGGTCGTGGCGGTGCGCTCTGGGCCACGAGCCCTTGGCTGTGCTCTCTTGGGTTGTCCATGGGGAGACCTTTACCCTCGCGCAAACTAATCGGTCGCGCACAGGATTTCCCGAACAGACGGTTCGAAAGTCCGAGGGCGCTCCGGCCGTGGACCGAGGTGGGCGGGTCCGCCCGGGGGCGGAGGAGTAGCGTCGCCCCCATGCATGCGATCACGATTTCCGAACCCGGAGGCCCCGAGGCGCTGGTGTGGGCCGAGGCCCCAGATCCGGTACCCGGCGAGGGCGAGGTCCTGGTCGAGGTGACGGCCAGCGCCGTCAACCGCGCCGACATCATGCAGCGCCAGGGCTTCTACGATCCCCCGCCCGGCGCCTCCCCCCACCCCGGCCTGGAGTGCTCCGGGCGGGTGGCGGCCGTGGGGTCCGGCGTGTCCGGCTGGTCCGTCGGCGACGAGGTGTGCGCGCTGCTCGCGGGCGGCGGTTACGCCGAGAAGGTCGCCGTGCCGGCCGGCCAGCTCCTGCCGGTTCCGAAGGGCATCGACCTCAAGCGGGCGGCGGCCCTGCCCGAGGTGGTCTGCACCGTCTGGTCGAACGTCTTCATGGTCGCCCACCTGCGCCCCGGCGAGACGCTGCTCGTGCACGGCGGCTCCAGCGGGATCGGCACCATGGCCATCCAGCTCGCCAAGGCCGTCGGCGCCAAGGTCGCCGTGACGGCGGGCACCGCGGAGAAACTGGAGCGCTGCGCCGAACTGGGCGCCGACATCCTGATCAACTACCGGGAGCAGGACTTCGTCGCCGAGGTGAAGGAGGCCACGGGCGGCGCCGGTGCCGACGTCATCCTCGACAACATGGGCGCCAAGTACCTGGACCGCAACGTCCAGGCCCTCGCCGTCAACGGCCGGCTCGCGATCATCGGCATGCAGGGCGGCCGGAAGGGCGAGCTGAACATCGGCACCCTCCTCGCCAAGCGCGCCGCCGTCAGCGCGACCTCGCTGCGGGCGCGGCCGCTGGAGGAGAAGACGGCGATCGTGGCGGCCGTGCGCGAGCACGTCTGGCCGCTGCTGGACGGGGGGCACGTCAGCCCGGTCGTCGACCGCGAACTCCCGATGAGCGAGGCCGCCGCCGCCCACCGGATCGTGGAGGAGAGCGGGCACATCGGGAAGGTGCTGCTGGTCACCTCGTCGTAGGGCTGCGTGCGGTCCTCGTCGGCCGGCGTGTGGCCCGTCCCGGCGGGGCGGGCCGGCCGGCCGGGGGGTACGGGACCCGGTCGCCCGGCGCCGGGTGCCCGACGCCGGCAGCGGGTGTCGTCTAACCGCGTCGCAGACGCAGCCCGACGAGACCCAGGGCCAGGCCGAGGCCGATGAGGACCAGGCCGCTGCCCAGCGGAAGGACCCGCAGTACGGGCTCGGTGGCCTGCTCGGTGCGGGTCCGGTCCCCGGACGGGGAGGCGGACGGCACCGCGACGGCCTCCCCGGGCGGCAGGGTGCCGGCCGGGTCCTCGGCGGCGTCCTGGTCGTCACCGTCCACATCGTGACCGGACACCTCGTCCGCTCGGCCCTCCTCGGGCTCCCGCTCCGCGGGCCGCCCGGGGCGCCGGCGGCCCTCGCCCGGCCGGCTCCCCGCGCGGGAGGGGTCCGGGCCGGCCGTCGGGGCGCCGGACGCCGAGGAGGAGGGGGAGGGCGACCCGGAGCCGCGCGCCTCACTGCCCGCCGGGCCGGAGGGCGGCCGTCCGGACGGGCCGGGGTCCGCCGCGGAGGGAGACCCGGGACCCGCCCCCGGGACGTCACGGCCGTCCTCGTCCCCGGAGCCGTCATGCCCGTCAGGCCCGTCGTGCCCGTCCTGTCCGTCGTGGTCCCCGGGCCGCCCGTTGCCGTCATGGTTCTTGGGATGCTCGTGAGCCCCCTGCCCGCCGGAACCGTCCCCGTCGGACTCCGTCCCGGAAGCGGGAGCGGACACGGAGGGAGAGGGGACCACGGCGGTCCTCTCGGCGCGGGCGGTCCTGTCCGCTACCGCGGCCCTGTCCGCCAGAGTGGTCCTGTCCGTCACGGTGGACCTCTCCACGGCGGTGGCCCTCACCCCTGCCGCGGTGTTCGCCGCCTCGGTGGTTCTGTCCGGTGGCGTGGTGTTCGCCCCCTTGGTGGTCCTGCCCGGTGGCGTGGTGTTCGCCGCCTCGGTGGTCCTGCCCGTCGCCGCGGTGCTCGCCACCCCCGCCACCCCCGCGGCCCCCGCGCCGCTCGCCACCCCCACGGCTACCGCGCCGCTCGCCACCCCGGTGGTCCGCCCCGCCGGGCTCCCCGCCCCGTACGCCGCCTCCGTCCCGCAGGCGGACAGCAGCACGCTCACTCCCACAGCCCCCACCAGTCCCGTCGCTCGCAGGGTGCGTCGCCATGGAGTCACGTCCGTGACCCCCTCCCGGTGAGAACCAGTCGCAGAAATCGACGGAACAAGCCTCACACCCCGCCGTCATACCGGCATATCGGGTGCCGCCGATCGTGTCGGGCCGCTCCTGCCCGGGGGGCACCGCCCGGCCGGGGCGGACGCGTGCGAGACAATGGCGCCATGGAGATGCCGAGGAACGACAGGTCGCCGGAGAACCCCCAGATCCTGGTCGTCGGCCAGGACGGTATGGCGCTCAGCAGCGGTGGCGGGGACGACGACTCCCGCGAGATCCCGGTGACCGAGCAGGTGGAACAGCCTGCCAAGGTCATGCGGATCGGCAGCATGATCAAGCAGCTGCTGGAAGAGGTACGCGTCGCACCCCTGGACGAGGCGAGCCGGGCCCGGCTCAAGGAGATCCACGCCAGCTCGGTGAAGGAGCTGGAGGACGGTCTGGCGCCGGAGCTGGTCGAGGAGCTGGAGCGGCTCTCCCTGCCCTTCACGGAGGACACGACCCCGACCGACGCCGAACTGCGGATCGCCCAGGCGCAGCTGGTCGGCTGGCTGGAGGGCCTGTTCCACGGCATCCAGACCACGCTGTTCGCCCAGCAGATGGCCGCGCGCGCCCAGCTCGAGCAGATGCGCCGCGCGCTGCCGCCGGGCGTCGGCCAGGACGGCGAGGAGCCGCCGCACCCGGGCGGCCGCTCCGGCGGTCCCTACCTGTAGGGACACCCAGGACACGCACTGACCGGCAAGACGAGGGGCCCGGCGGCGACTGCCGCCGGGCCCCTCGTCACGCCGGGTGGGATCAGGCCGACGGCGGGTTGCCCGTCGAGACCTTGAGCTGGATCTTCGGCATGTCGTCCGGGTCTACGTCCGTGCCGGGCGCCGGGAACTGGTCCCGGATCGAGCCCTCACCGTAGGTGTTCTCGTCGACCTCGACGACCTCCATCGTCCAGCCGGCGGCCTGGAAGCACTCCTTGACCGAGCCGATGTACTTGAAGGTGAAGTCGGGCACCTGGATCTTCTCGGGGTCGTTGTACGACTCCTCGGGCTCGGTGCACTCGTCCTTCTCGATCGTCTTCGTCTTGTCCGGCCCGCGGTAGCCCGCCGCCTGCGTGTCCGACACGGAGGCGCTGGCGGTGGCGTCACCGCCCTTGGGGTCGTCCCCGCCGCCGCCGTTCATCGCCAGCGCGCCGATCACGCCGCCGACCACCAGGACGGCGACCGCGATCGAGCCGATGACCACCATCTTGTTGCTCTTGCCGCCGCCCGGGGAGCCGGACGCCGGTGTGGAGGGCGTGAGGTTGTACGGCGGCGGCGTGGACGCGCCCTGGTGCTGCTGCGGCGCGTACGGCGAGGCGGCCGGCGTCTGGTAGCCGCTCTGCTGGGGGTAGCCGTACGCGGGGGAGGGCGCGGCGGGCGCCGGGGTGCCGTACGGGCCCGGGGCCGGCGTCGGCTGGTACGGCGTCTGGACGGGGCCGGTGGGAACCGGTCCGCTCTGGTCGACCGGCGGGAACACCGCGGAGCCGACACCCGCGCCGCTCGACGCGGGCGCGCCCGGCACGATGCTCGGCGGGGCCGCGTGGAAGGAGGCCGCGACGCGCAGGCACTCGTCCCGCATGGCCACGGCGCTGGGGAACCGTTCGTTGGGGTTCTTCTTCAGCGCGCGGGACACCAGCGCGTCCACGGCCGGCGGCAGGGCGCGGTTGACCGACGAAGGAGCCACCGGCTCCTCCTGCACGTGCGCGTAGGCGATGGCCAGCGGCGAGTCCGCGTCGAACGGCAGGCGCCCGGTGACCAGCTGGAACAGCATGATGCCGACCGAGTACAGGTCGGAGCGGGCGTCCACGCCGCGGCCGAGGGCCTGTTCCGGCGAGAGGTACTGCGGGGTGCCGACGACCATGCCGGTCTGCGTCATCGAGGTCACGCCGGACTGCATGGCGCGGGCGATGCCGAAGTCCATCACCTTGACCACGCCGCGCTTGGTCATCATCACGTTGCCCGGCTTGATGTCGCGGTGGACCAGGCCCATCTCGTGGCTGATCTCCAGGGCCGCCAGCACGTCGGCGGTGATCTTCAGCGCCTTGTCGGCGGGCATCGCGCCCTGCTGCCGGACGTCCTCGTCGAGCACCGAGCCGAGCGGGCGGCCCTCGACGTACTCCATGACGATGTACGGCGTCGTCAGGCCGCCCAGATCGTCCTCGCCGGTGTCGAAGACCGAGACGATGTTGGTGTGCGTGAGCTTGGCCACTGCCTGGGCCTCGCGGCGGAAGCGCTCGCGGAAGGCCTGCTCCCGGCCCAGCTCGGTGTGCAGTGTCTTGATCGCGACCTGCCGGTCCAGGACCGAGTCGTACGCCAGGTGCACCGAGGCCATGCCGCCCTCGCCGAGCAAGTCGCGCAGCTGGTAGCGGCCGCCGGCGAGCGCCCGCCCCGCGTACCGGCCCTGTCCGGCGTCCTGGCTCATTGTCTGCGTCCCCCATAGGCGTCGGCGCCGTTGGCCGCGGCACGCACGCTCGTGATCGAAAGTGCTATTCCCGGCCAAGTCTGCCCCAGGGCACTGACACGTCAAGCGCGGTGCCCGTTCCGTGACCGTACGCGAAAGAAGCGTCGCGGAAGCGTTACAGCCGGCGTACTGCCGGTACACAGAATTTGCACGACAGTACGGAACCAGGGTTTCATGACCGGTCCGTCTCGATGCCGGTCCCGGCGCCCATCTCGGACCGGAGGCCACCGCGAAGGCTGTAGCGTGGCCGACGGAGACCGTAACAACACCGCGCGCACCGCGGGCAGAAACGACGGCGAGGACTGATGGCACAGCAGCAGCGCGCCCAGGGCCCGTCCGAACCCGAGGCGACTGGCGGCGGTATGTCTGACGCGCCGGAGACCTGGGGCAACGGCGGCCTGGTCGGCGACGGCCGGTACCGGCTGACCCGCAGGCTCGGGCGGGGCGGCATGGCCGAGGTGTTCGCCGCCGAGGACGTCCGCCTCGGACGCACCGTGGCCGTCAAGCTGCTGCGCGCCGACCTCGCCGAGGACCCGGTCTCCAAGGCGCGCTTCACGCGTGAGGCCCAGTCGGTGGCCGGACTCAACCACCACGCCATCGTGGCCGTGTACGACTCCGGCGAGGACTTCGTCGGCGGCCAGTCCGTGCCGTACATCGTGATGGAGATCGTCGAGGGGCGCACCATCCGCGACCTCCTCCTGAACGCCGAGGCGCCCGGCCCCGAGCAGGCCCTGATCATCGTCTCCGGGGTGCTGGAGGCGCTCGCCTACTCGCACCAGCACGGCATCGTCCACCGTGACATCAAACCGGCCAACGTGATCATCACGCACAACGGCGCGGTGAAGGTGATGGACTTCGGCATCGCCCGCGCCCTGCACGGCGCGTCCACGACGATGACGCAGACCGGCATGGTCATGGGCACCCCGCAGTACCTCTCCCCGGAGCAGGCCCTCGGCAAGGCCGTCGACCACCGCTCCGACCTGTACGCGACGGGCTGCCTGCTGTACGAACTCCTCGCGCTGCGTCCGCCGTTCACCGGCGAGACGCCGCTGTCGGTGGTCTACCAGCACGTCCAGGACATCCCGACGCCCCCGTCCGAGGTCTCCGACGCCACTCCGCCGGAGCTGGACGGCCTGGTGATGCGGTCCCTGGCCAAGGACCCCGACGACCGCTTCCAGACCGCCGAGGAGATGCGCGGCCTGGTCCAGTACGGGCTGCAGATGCTGTACGAGCAGGGCGGCCACACCGGCACGTGGAACACCGGCCCGGTGACCGCGCACGACGGCCGTCACACCGCGGCGGCCGGTCTCGCGGGCACCTCGGTGCTGCCGCACCCCGACCACGGCGCCTCGGGCACCCAGCAGATCCCCCAGCCGATCCTGCCGAACGGCTACGGCGGGGGCGACGACGGCGGCTTCGAGGGCCGCGGCAACAAGGGCAGCGGCCGCGGCAAGCTGTGGATACTGGCCGTCCTCGCGGTGATCGCCATCGCCGCGGGCGTCGCGCTGGCCCTGAACAACGGTGACGGCGGCAAGGGCGGCGGCGAGACGGACAAGAGCCCGTCGGCGACCACCTCGCAGAGCACGGACGACGAGTCGGCCTCCGCGTCCCCCAGCGACGAGGAGACGCAGGAGACCACCGACCCGGGCTCGGAGCAGGGCAACGGCGGGGGCGGCACGGGCGACGGGGACTACACGCCGTCGTACACACCGTCGTACACGCCGTCGTACAGCGCCACGCAGGACCCGACGGGGGACCCGACCGGCGACCCGACGACGGACCCGACGACGCCGACGGACGACCCGACGACCGACCCGACCGGCGACCCGACGACGGACCCCACCGGGGACCCGACGGGCGGCACCGACGGCGGCGCGACCGGCGAACCGGGCGGCGGGGGCGAACCGGCCGGCGAGTGACGCGGAATCCGTCCCACGCGCGCGTGCGACCCGGAAACGGGCTCCACGCGCGCGTGGCGTTTCCGGGACGTCACAGGGGGGCGGCGGCGCCGTCCGCGGCGTGCACCGCGCCGAACTGCGGCTCGATCCGCAGGTAGACCGGGTCGAAGGGCTCGCCGTCCACCCGGCGGGGCTCGCGGCCGAACCGTTCCCTCTCGTCGGCGTCCGGTTCGTGGACCTCGCACCGGCCCACGACCTGCACGGCCCACAGGCTCTCGCCGGGCGCGGCGGAGCTCAGGTTGTCGGCCCCGTACGCGACGACGCTCCCCGCGCACAACCGGTGGTACCCGCAGCTCCTGGGCATGCGCAGCAGGATCCGGCCGTCGGCCACGATGTGCCGTGCGAAGGCGAGGAAGGGCAGGGCGCGCAGGGTGGTGGCCGCCCGGCCGTAGGCGGTGCGGCCGAGCAGGCCGACGGCGAGCTGTGCGTCGGAGGGCATGGCCTCACTGTGCGGGAGCGAAGGCGGACGGGAACAGGGCCGCCCGCCCCGACACGGGGGGACGTAGGTCCCGGACTCCTCGGCCATCCGGGTTTCCCGGGTCTCCCCGGCCTTCCGGGTTTCCCGGGTCTCCCCGGCCATCCGGGTCTCCAGGTGTCCCGGAGGTTCCGACCGCCCCGGAGGTCCCGCGCGGGGGTGGTCCGCGTGTCTCAGCGGTTCTCGCCTGGAGCCGGGCCACGAAGGCGGCGGCCTGGGAGCGCCGCTGCATGCCGAGTTTGGCCAGCAGGCTGGAGACGTAGTTCTTGATGGTCTTCTCGGCCAGGTGCAGCCGCTCGCCGATCGCGCGGTTGGTCAGGCCCTCCCCGATGAGCTCCAGGATGCGCCGTTCCTGGTCGGTGAGGCGGGCGAGCCGGTCGTCGGCCTTGGCGCCGCCGTCGCGCAGCCGCTCCAGCACGCGTGCGGTGGCGGCGGGATCGAGCAGGGACTTGCCCGCGGCCACCTCCCGCACGGCGCCCAGCAGCTCGGCGCCCCGGATGTCCTTGAGGACGTAACCGGAGGCACCCGCCATGATCGCGTCGAAGAGGGCCTCGTCGTCGGCGAAGGAGGTCAGCATGAGGCACCGGACGGACTCGTCCCGGGAGCGGATCTCGCGGCACACCTCCACGCCGCTGCCGTCGGGCAGCCGGACGTCCAGGACGGCCACGTCCGGACGGGTGGCCGGGATCCGGGCCAGCGCGTCGGCCGCCGTGCCGGCCTCGCCGACCACCTCGATGTCGGGCTCGCCCGCGAGAAGGTCGTGCACCCCCCGGCGTACGACCTCGTGGTCGTCGAGGAGGAATACCCGGATTTTTCCGTCTTCGCGCACGCGGTCAGTGTCACACACCGACTCTTCCCGTGCCCGGGGTGGCCGGGATAACGTGCCGTTGTTCCGGCCCCCTGCGAGGCTGTGACCAGGAAAACTCCCGCACTTCGCCGATTTACTTGGAAATCCGAGTAAAAACGCAGGTCAGGAGGGGTTTCACAGAAATGTGGAGCACTGGGTAACGTGCAGTTCGCAGGGCGCTCGCCGGGGCACCTGTCACGCCTGTTCCCGACCGGGCCGCACCCACCCTCGTGCGTCCGCCGGGCCGCAGGTGAGCCGCACTGGCTTCCGGCGAACCCGGGGGCCGGACCGACGGAGGAGCACACGTGACCGAGAGCACTGCCGCGCGCAAGCCGCGACGCAGCGCCGGAAGCAAGGCGACCGGCACCACCGGCACCAAGGCCGGCGCCGCAGCCGCGAAGGCCGGCACCGCCGGCGCCAAGCGCACCACCCGCACCGCTGCCACCAAGGGTCCCGCGACGGAGCTGGTGCAGCTGCTGACGCCCGAGGGCGAGCGGGTCGAGACCGCCGCCTACGCCGAGTACGCCCAGTACGTCGCCGGCATCACCCCGGACGAGCTCCGCGGCCTGTACCGCGACATGGTGCTCACCCGGCGCTTCGACGCCGAGGCCACCGCCCTGCAGCGTCAGGGCGAGCTGGGCCTGTGGGCCTCGCTGCTCGGGCAGGAGGCCGCCCAGATCGGCTCCGGCCGTGCCACCCGCGAGGACGACTACGTCTTCCCGACCTACCGCGAGCACGGCGTCGCCTGGTGCCGCGGCGTGGACCCGACCAACCTCCTCGGCATGTTCCGCGGTGTGAACAACGGCGGCTGGGACCCCAACAGCAACAACTTCCACCTCTACACCATCGTCATCGGCTCGCAGGCGCTGCACGCCACGGGCTACGCGATGGGCATCACCAAGGACGGCGCGGACTCGGCCGTGATCGCCTACTTCGGCGACGGCGCCTCCAGCCAGGGCGACGTCAGCGAGGCGTTCAACTTCGCCGCCGTCTACAACGCCCCGGTCGTCTTCTTCTGCCAGAACAACCAGTGGGCGATCTCCGAGTCCAACGAGAAGCAGACCCGGGTGCCGCTCTACCAGCGCGCCCAGGGCTTCGGCTTCCCCGGCGTCCGCGTCGACGGCAACGACGCGCTGGCCGTCCTCGCGGTCACCCGGTGGGCGCTGGAGCGGGCGCGGCGCGGTGAGGGACCGGCGCTGATCGAGGCGTACACGTACCGCATGGGCGCCCACACCACCTCGGACGACCCCTCCCGCTACCGGCACGACGACGAGCGGGTCGCCTGGGAGGCGAAGGACCCGATCCTGCGCCTTCGCCGCTTCCTGGAGTCCGCACACCACGCGGACGAGGGATTCTTCGGGGAACTGGAGGCGGAGAGCGAGGCGTTGGGCAAACGAGTGCGCGAGGTGGTCCGTGCCATGCCGGACCCGGACCGGTTCGCCATCTTCGAGAACGTGTACGCGGACGGGCACGCGCTCGTCGACGAGGAGCGGGCCCAGTTCGCCGCCTACCAGGCGTCGTTCGCTGAGGCAGAGGGGGTCTGACATGGCTACGGAAAAGATGGCGCTGGCCAAGGCGATCAACGAGTCGCTGCGCCGCGCGCTGGAGTCCGACCCCAAGGTCCTGATCATGGGCGAGGACGTCGGCAAGCTCGGCGGCGTCTTCCGGGTCACCGACGGTCTCCAGAAGGACTTCGGCGAGGACCGGGTCATCGACACCCCGCTGGCCGAGTCCGGCATCGTCGGTACCGCCATCGGCCTGGCCCTGCGCGGGTACCGCCCGGTGGTGGAGATCCAGTTCGACGGCTTCGTCTTCCCGGCCTACGACCAGATCGTCACCCAGCTGGCGAAGATGCACGCCCGCTCGCTGGGCAAGGTCAAGATGCCGGTCGTCATCCGCATCCCCTACGGGGGCGGCATCGGCGCGGTCGAGCACCACTCCGAGTCCCCCGAGGCGCTGTTCGCGCACGTGGCGGGCCTCAAGGTGGTCTCCCCGTCGAATTCGGCGGACGCCTACTGGATGATGCAGCAGGCCATCCAGAGCGACGACCCGGTGATCTACTTCGAGCCCAAGCGGCGCTACTGGGACAAGGCCGAGGTCGACCCCGAGGCCATCCCCGGCCCGCTGCACGCCGCGCGCGTGGTGCGCGAGGGCACCGACCTCACGCTGGCCGCGTACGGCCCGATGGTGAAGCTCTGCCAGGAGGCCGCGGACGCGGCGGCCGAGGAGGGGCGCTCGCTGGAGGTGCTGGACCTGCGGTCCATCTCGCCGGTCGACTTCGACACCGTCCAGGCGTCGGTGGAGAAGACCCGCCGCCTGGTCGTCGTCCACGAGGCGCCGGTGTTCCTGGGTTCGGGCGCGGAGATCGCCGCCCGGATCACGGAGCGCTGCTTCTACCACCTGGAGGCCCCGGTGCTGAGGGTCGGTGGCTACCACGCCCCGTACCCGCCGGCGCGCATCGAGGAGGACTACCTGCCCGACCTGGACCGGGTGCTGGATGCCGTCGACCGCTCGCTGGCGTACTGAGGAGAGGGTCGTGACGACGATGACTGCAGGGTCCGTACGCGAGTTCAAGATGCCCGACGTGGGCGAGGGACTCACCGAGGCCGAGATCCTCAAGTGGTACGTCCAGCCCGGTGACACGGTCACCGACGGCCAGGTGGTGTGCGAGGTCGAGACGGCCAAGGCCGCCGTCGAGCTGCCCATCCCCTACGACGGCGTGGTCCGCGCGCTGCACTTCCCGGAGGGCACCACGGTCGACGTGGGCACCTCGATCATCGCGGTGGCCGTCGGTGACGCGGCGGACGCCGGGGAGCCGGCGCAGGCGCCCGTCGAGGACACCTCGGCCGCACCGGCCCCGGCCGCGGCCGAGGAGAAGAAGCCGGAGGGCCGCCAGCCCGTCCTGGTCGGCTACGGGGTGTCCACCTCCGCGACCCGCCGCCGCCCCCGCAAGAGCGCTCAGGCTCCGGCGGCCTCGGCGGCGTCCGCCGCGATCCAGACGGAGATGAACGGCCACGGGCCGGCCGCGCCGGTCACCCGGGACCGTCCGCTCGCCAAGCCCCCGGTGCGCAAGCTCGCCAAGGACCTCGGCGTCGACCTGGCCACGGTCACCCCGACCGGCCCGGACGGCGTCATCACCCGCGAGGACGTGCACGCGGCGGTGGCGCCGGCCCAGACCGCCGGATCCGAGGCGGCACCGGAGGCGCCCGCCGCCACCGCCCCCGCGGCTCCCGCCCCGTCCCCGGCGGCGGTGTCGTACGACACGGCGCGCGAGACCCGCGTCCCGGTCAAGGGCGTCCGCAAGGCGACGGCGGCGGCGATGGTCGGCTCGGCGTTCACGGCGCCCCACGTGACCGAGTTCGTGACGGTCGACGTGACGCGCACGATGAAGCTGGTCGAGGAGCTGAAGCAGGACAAGGAGTTCGCGGGCCTGCGGGTCAACCCGCTCCTGCTGATCGCCAAGGCCCTGCTGGTCGCGATCAAGCGCAACCCGGACGTCAACGCGTCCTGGGACGAGGCGGCGCAGGAGATCGTGGTCAAGCACTACGTGAACCTGGGCATCGCCGCCGCGACCCCGCGCGGCCTGATCGTGCCGAACATCAAGGACGCCCACGCCAAGACGCTGCCGCAACTGGCGGGCGCCCTGGGCGAGCTGGTGTCGACGGCCAGGGAGGGCAAGACCTCCCCGGCCGCCATGCAGGGCGGCACGGTGACCATCACCAACGTCGGCGTCTTCGGCGTCGACACCGGCACGCCGATCCTCAACCCCGGCGAGTCCGCGATCCTCGCGGTCGGTGCGATCAAGCTCCAGCCGTGGGTGCACAAGGGCAAGGTGAAGCCGCGTCAGGTGACCACCCTGGCGCTGAGCTTCGACCACCGCCTGGTCGACGGCGAGCTGGGCTCCAAGGTCCTCGCCGACGTGGCGGCGGTCCTGGAACAGCCCAAGCGCCTGATCACCTGGGCGTAGACCCGAAGGACGGAGCCGCGCGACCCCGAGGGGCCGCGCGGCTCCGTCCTTTTCCGTTCACCCGCCCGTTCACCCTCCGGTCGTCACCGGCCCTCGTCGAAACGGGGGCCGATGACGGCTGCCCCTGGTCCCGGAGATCCCAGCGATCCCGGAGCTTCCGTTCGCCCCCGACGATCCCGGCGGCCGACCGCGGGGGCGCTCAGGGACGGGACCGCTGCCCGGCCAGCGCGTTCAGCAGGGCCGCTCCCCGCTCGGCGTCGTCGACGCTCACCGCGAAGTCGGTACGGCGGCCCCGGGGCCGTACGACGAGGCACTCCCCGGCGCGCAGCATCACCGTGGTGCCGAGGCCGCTGAGGCGGTAGCCCCAGCCGCCGACCTGGGCGGGCCGGCGGACCTCGGCGCGCGCCGCGTCGATGTCGCCGGGCGACCAGCGGCGCCTGGGCCAGCCGAGCGGCCCGAAGGACACCTCCAGGCCCCGCTCCGAGACCCGTGCCTGCACCGAGGAGAAGAGGGCGCAGGAGAGGGAGGCCGCGGCGAACCCGGCGAACAGCGCCCACAGCGCGCCCGGGGCGGCCAGGCCGCCGGCCAGGGCGACGAGCGCGGCCACGGCCACCAGGCCGGTCACGGCAGCCACCAGGTGGAGCCAGGGGTTGGCGGTCCGGGAGAACCACGCCATTCGCCGGCCCTTCGGCAGGATCGGCGCGAGACCGTCAGCGCCGGACGCGGCGTCGTCGTCCGCGCCGGGCGTCGCCTCGCCGTCCCCGCCGGACCGGCGGGTGGCGAGCAGCCGTCCGCCCACTGCCGCGAGCACGGCCAGGACGAGGACCGCCACGATCCAGGCGGTCGGCTGCCGGGCCTCGTGCCAGTCCGCGCGGTCCAGGTTCGCCCGGACGACGGCGGCCTGCGCACCGCCCAGGACGACGCCGGTGGGCAGCAGGACCACCATGGTCCACCGGGCCCCCGCCGCCGGTCCGGCCCGCAGCAGCGGGACGGCGGTCGCCGCCGCGGTCACCAGCCAGATCAGCGCGGGCACGAGGGAGGCCGCCCACAGGGGCATCGAGCCGTCCGGGGGCCCGCCGTCCAGGTCCCAGTGGGTCGCCAGCCGGTCGGGCAGCCGTCCCCCCGCCACGAGCGGCAGTCCGGCGAGTACGGCCGTGACACCGGCCGTCCACACCGCGGCCGTGGCCCGCACCGCCACCGTCTTGTTCTTCACGGCATCCCCCTGATCAGGTCGATGAGATCGGTCCTGCTGTAGCCCAGCCGCGCCGCCTCGGCGACCAGTTCGCGGACGCGGATCTGCAGGCCGGAGTGCTGGTGGGCTCCCTCGGCCACGGTCACCCCCCGGCCCCGCCGGAACTCCAGGAGGCCTTCGTCGCGCAGTCCGCGCAGCCCGCGCAGCACGGTGTTGACGTTGACGTCGAGGGCCTCGGACAGGTCGCGGGCCGAGGGAAGGCGGTCGCCGGGACCGCACTCCCCTTCGGCGATGGCACGCCGGACGGCGCCGGCGACCTGTTCGTGCAGGGGGCGGGTGTCGTTCTTGTCCAGACTCAGCAGCATGGTGCTAATGAAACTATCACCATTCCTTTCATCGGTACAGGGAAGCCGGTGGCCGGGACTCGCGTGGGCCGGCCCGGAGAAGCGGAAACGGGCCCGTCGCCGTGGCGACGGGCCCGTTCCGGTCGGGCGGGGTGGCGGGGTGTCAGCCCAGCTTGGCGAAGCCGTAGTTCATGAGCTTCGTCGCGTCCGTGGCGCGCTGCGTCGACGACGAGGAGGTCAGCACCGTGCCGATGACGGTCTTGCCCTTCCGGGTCGCGGCGAAGACCAGGCAGTACTTGGCCTCCGGGCCGGAGCCGGTCTTCACACCGATCGCGCCGCTGTAACTGCCCAGCAGCGTGTTGGTGTTGGTCCAGGGCGCCATCGTGCGGGTGCCGCCCTTCTTGGTGACCGTCTTCGCCGTGTACTTCTTCGTCTTCACGATCGTGCGGAAGGTGGAGCTCTTCATCGCGCTGCTCGCGAGCTTCGTCAGGTCGCGCGGCGTGGAGTAGTTCTTGCCGTTGCCGATGCCGTCGAACGAGTCGAAGTGGGTGTTCTTCAGGCCGAGGCTCTTGGCGGTGGAGTTCATCTTGCCGATGAACGACTTCACGCGCGCCGCCCGCGTCGAACCCGAGCCGAACTTGTCGGCCAGCGCGTACGCGGCGTCGCAGCCGGACGGCAGCATCAGCCCGTACAGCAGCTGGCGGACGGTCACCTTGTCGCCGACGATCAGGCGGGCCGAGGAGGCGTTCTTCGAGACGATGTAGTCGCTGTACGCCATCTGGACCGTGACCTTGGCGTCCAGGTTCAGCTTGGGCTGCGACAGCACGACCTTGGCGGTCATGATCTTGGTCGTGGAGCCGGTGGAGCGCTTGGTGTCCGCGGCCTTGGTGTAGAGCGACGCCCCGTTCGCGTTGTTCATCACGTAACCGCCCTTGGCCACGATCGAGGGCACGGCGGGAGCGGCCTTGGCGTTGGCCGTGAGGTGCCGCGCGACCAGACCCTTGCCGACCGCCCGGTAGTCCCCGGGGTGCGTGGGGGCCGCCTGTGCGGGCGCGACGGACAGGACTCCGGCCGCGAGCACGGCTCCGCCGGTCACGGCGACGGCGGTGGCTCTGCGGAGGCGGGCGCGCTTCATGTCGTTTATCAAGTCGATTACCCCGATTGTCTGAAATCCCCTGAGGTGCGCCCGAGTTGTGGTCGATCCTGCTTCGGTCGCGTCTGTGCGACTCGTGAATAGCACGAATGGTTGTGCGGCGGCAGGGGGAGGCGGTCCGGTCCCCCCGCACGGGTGGCGGGACGTCCGCATCGTGGACCCTCCCCCTCTTGTGTCCCTGTTGTATCTATCCTGTCGGCATGACCACGGCAGTGAAGCAACCCCCCGCGGCGGACCGCGTCTACACCCACGTCAAGCAGGGCGTCCTGGAGCGCCGCTACGAGGGCGGGACCCTGCTCACCGAGGGAGAGCTCGCCGACGCGGTGGGCGTCTCCCGCACGCCGGTGCGCGAGGCGCTGCTCCGGCTGGAGGTCGAGGGGCTGATCCGGCTCTACCCGAAGAAGGGCGCCATGGTCCTGCCGGTCTCCGCGCAGGAGATCGCGGACGTGGTGGAGACCCGGCTGCTGGTCGAGGAGCACGCGGCGAGGAAGGCGGTACCCGCACCGCCCGGCCTCGTCGAACGGCTGGAGGGACTGCTGGCCCGGCAGCGGGAGCAGGCCGCCGCCGGTGACTACGCCGCGGCCTCGGTCTCGGACCGCTGCTTCCACGCGGAGATCGTCCGCAGCGGCGGCAACGAGATCCTCAACCGCCTCTACGACCAGCTCCGGGACCGCCAGCTGCGCATGGGCGTCGCGGTCATGCACTCCCATCCCGACCGGATCGCCAAGACCCTCTCCGAGCACGAGGAGATCCTCGACGCACTGCGCTCCGGGGACGCGGAGGCGGCCGTCGGCGTGGTCCACCGGCACGTGGGCTGGTTCTCGCACCTGGCCCGGGGTGAGGTCCGATGAGCGGCTCGGCCGGTCTGCCGGGCGACCCGCCGGGCGGCCGGCGCGCGCTCGCCGTGTGGGGCGTCGGCGTCTCCGTCTACTTCGTCGCCGTCATCTTCCGCACGTCCCTGGGCGTGGCCGGACTCGACGCCGCCGACCGCTTCCACGTCAACGCCTCGGCGCTGTCCACCTTCTCCATCCTCCAGCTGCTGGTCTACGCCGGTATGCAGATACCCGTCGGCCTGCTGGTCGACCGGCTGGGCACCAAGAAGGTGCTGGGCATCGGCGTGGTGCTGTTCACGGTCGGCCAGCTCGGCTTCGCCTTCTCACCGTCCTACGGCATGGCGCTCGCCTCCCGGGCGCTGCTCGGCTGCGGGGACGCGATGACGTTCATCAGCGTGCTGCGGCTGGGCACCCGCTGGTTCCCGGCCAGGCGGGGCCCGATGGTCGCCCAGCTCGCCGGGCTGGTCGGCATGGCCGGCAACCTGGTCTCCACCCTCGTCCTCGCCCGGCTGCTGCACGGCATCGGGTGGACGGCGGCGTTCGCGGGCAGCGCGCTGGCGGGCGTGGTCGTGTTCGTCCTCCTGCTGCTGTTCCTCAAGGACCACCCGGAGGGGCACGAGCCGGAACCGCTGCCGCACCAGGGTGCCGCGTACGTACGGCGGCAGATCGCCACCTCCTGGCGGGAGCCGGGCACGCGGCTCGGCCTGTGGGTGCACTTCACCACCCAGTTCCCGGCGATGGTGTTCCTGCTGCTGTGGGGGATGCCGTTCCTCGTCGAGGCGCAGGGGCTGTCCCGGGGCACGGCGGGCGGGCTGCTCACCCTCGTCGTGCTGTCCAACATGGCGGTCGGCCTGGTCTACGGGCAGATCATCGCCCGGCACCACGCGGCACGGCTGCCGCTGGCGCTCGGCACGGTGGGCGCGACGGCCCTCCTGTGGGCGGTGACGCTCGCCTACCCGGCCGACCGGGCGCCGATGTGGTTGCTCGTCGTGCTGTGCACGGTCCTCGGCGCGTGCGGCCCGGCGTCGATGATCGGCTTCGACTTCGCGCGGCCGGCGAACCCGCCGGAGCGGCAGGGGACGGCGTCCGGGATCACGAACATGGGCGGCTTCGTGGCGTCGATGACCACGCTGTTCGCGATCGGCGTGCTGCTGGACGCCACCGGGGACGACTACCGGGTCGCGTTCTCCTCGGTGTTCGTGCTCCAGGCGCTCGGTGTCACGCAGATCATGCGGCTGCGCGGGCGGGCGGCGCGCAGGGAGCGGGAGCGCCTGGTCGCCAGCCGGGTGGAGACGGTGCACGTGCCGGTGTAGGCGGGGGTGGGAGGCGCGGCCCGGCGCTGACGGGGTGCCGCCTCCCCCGCTCCCGGCGTCTCCCCCACGCTCGGCTTCGAGGGGCCGCTCAGGCCCGGGGGAGGCACGACTGCCCGCGGCTAGGGCGTCACCACGAAGTTCCGCAGGATCGCCGCCGTCAGGTCCGGGTCGCCCTCCGCCTTGATGCGGTCCGCCGCCGCCTCCGGGGTCACGCGCCCGCAGGCCAGGCGGACGTAGGTCTCCCAGTCGAGGGTGAGGGTGGCGGCGGGACCGAGGGCGGGGGCCGTCTCCAGGGTGCCGCGGCCCTGGATGTCGACGCGGATGGTGCGCAGGAACTCGACCGGGCCGTGCACGTCGAAGACGACGGCGGAGCTGCGGGGCGCGTCCGCGCGCTCGGCGACGACGGCCGGCAGCTCGGCGAGCAGCACGTCACGGGCGACGTGCGCACCGGGGGAGTCGAGGTTGCCCGGACGGCCGAGGGCCGTGCGCAGGTCCTGCTCGTGCGCCCACACGTCGAAGGCGTGCCGGCGCATCGCCTCCTCCAGGGTCAGCTCGGTGCCGAGCGGTCCGCGCACCTTCGTGCCGGGGTCCCGCGACTCGTTCCGCAGCTGGCGGTTGCGCCGGATGACCATGTACTCCAGCTCGGACGTCATCTCCGGCGCCGTGTGGTGGCGGCGGACGTCGACCTGCATCTCCATGTAGCGCTGGTGCTCGTTGGTGACGTGGAAGAGGTCACGCGGGAGCGTGTGGATGGGCCGCGGGTCCCCCAGCATCTCCGAGTCCAGGCCGAGGACATGGGAGACGATGTCGCGCACCGACCACCCCGGGCAGGGGGTGCGGCGGTTCCACTCTGCCTCCACGAGGGGCTGGACCAGCTCGGATATCGCCTCGATGGAGTGAGTCCAGGCGTCGGCGTAGGGCTGGAGGGTGGGATGCAGACTCACGGAACGGGACCCCTCGGCGGTCGGTACACGGGCGGTTTGCGGCGGCGGTGCCAGTGGGAGGTGGCTGCGGTCGGCGTCTTGGGACTCCCCCGACTCTCGGCTTCGCTCGAGCCGGGAGGGATCCCCAAGTTACGCTGCTGTGCGGCACCCCGGCAGTGCTTTCGTGTGACGATCGTAGGCCCGAGTGGACGGCCCGAATGCCAGGACGGTGGTAGTGTGCGCGCCTCTTTGATCCAAATCGCCGTGAACGAGGACGAATCGGTGGAAGCGCGCCGTCGGCGAACGGCGTCGCTGGTACGGGAGCAGGCGGGCGCCGCGGATCTCGTCGTGCTGCCGGAGCTGTGGACCACGGGTGCCTTCGCCTTCGAGGCGTTCGACGCCGAGGCCGAGCCGCTCGAGGGGCCGACGTACGAGGCGATGGCGAAGGCGGCGAGCGACGCGGGCGTGTGGCTGCACGCGGGCTCCGTCCCCGAGCGCGCCCCTGACGGACACCTCTACAACACCTCTCTCGTCCTCTCCCCCTCCGGTGACCTGGCCGCCGCCTACCGCAAGATCCACCGGTTCGGCTTCGACAAGGGCGAGGCCGTGCTGATGGGCGCGGGGGAGGAGCTGGTGACGGTCCGTCTGCCCGAGACGACCCTCGGTGTGGCGACCTGCTACGACCTCCGTTTCCCCGAGCTGTTCCGCGGTCTCGTCGACGCCGGTGCCGAGACGCTGGTCGTCCCGGCGGGCTGGCCGGAGCGCCGCCGGTCGCACTGGACGCTCCTGGCACAGGCGCGGGCGGTGGAGAACCAGGCGTTCGTCCTCGCCTGCGGAACGGCCGGGACGCACGCCGGGGTTCCGCAGGCCGGTCACTCGATCGTGGTCGATCCCTGGGGCGAGGTGCTGGCGCAGGCCGGAGGGGACGAGGAGGTCCTCACGGTGGAGTTCGACCCGGCGCGGGTGGCGCGGACCCGGGAGCAGTTCCCGGCCCTGAAGGACCGGATGCTGGGACTGCCGGCCCCGCGCCGGTGACGGACCCGGCGCGGACCGTGACGAACGGCCCCTCGCGCCGCCTAGAATCCCGCGCATGGCACCCACCGGTACTCCCGGCATCCGTCGTGTCCGGGTGGACCCGGACGGCGCCCATCGCGCGTCCGCCTTCGCGCTGCCGACCGCCGGACTGCCCCGCCTGACGCCCGAGGAATGGGTGCGCGCCAGCTACGAGGACGTCCCGGCGCCGCTGCGCGAGCTGATCCGCGCGGGCTGGGCCGGCGTGCTCGGTCTGCGGCTGGGGCCGCGGCACTCGGCGCGGCACGTGGCGGGATGGCGCACGGTGGAGTCCGGGCCGGCCAGGCTGGCCGTGGAGGCCCGGGCCCCCTCACTGACCGTCCGCAACGTCGTGACGGCCGACGGCGCGCGTCTGGTCTGGGCCACCTATGTGCGCTACGAGCGCCGGGCCGGGCGGGCGCTGTGGTCCCTGGCCGCGCCGGTGCACCACCTGGCCCTGCCCCTCCTGCTCGGCCGGGCCGTCCGCCGCAGGACCTGAGCCGCGGCCGGGCCCGCCCGTCAGCCGTCCGCCGCGTCCGTCCGGTCCGCCCCGTCCTTCTCGCGTTCCTTCTCCGCGAGGTGGATGACGCACACGGTCAGCGCGATCAGCAGGGCCGGGTCCGCGTCGTCCCGTACGACGTCCACGCCGTAGGTGTCGCGCAGGGTCAGCCACCGCCGGGAGACGACCGCGAGCAGTTCGCCGTCGTACTCGATGGCGAACTCCCGGTCGAGGATCTTGCCGCTGACGTCCAGCTCGGTGCCGTCGGCCAGGGAGACGCGGTAGTGGTTGCGCAGCAGGGACAGCCGCTTGCGCTTGATCCGCGCCAGCGGCTCGTCGCCCCGTTCGATCACCATCGTGTCGCGCAGGGCGAACATCTTCTGGTGGATGTCGACGAGCACCCGTCCCTGGGTGTCCTTCAGCTCCCAGGTGTCCCGCAGACGCATCGCCTTGCCGTCGACGAGGTACACCTTGTTGCCGCTGTCGTCCTCGATCCAGTAGTCGTCACCGAAGCCGAGGAGCCGGTCGTACACGAGGAATCTCATGACGTGATCGCTTCCCCGCGGGGCGTCGCGGGACGCCGCCGGTAGGCCGACAGGCTGAGTGCCGAGGGCGGGGAGGGCCCCCGCCGGGCCGGCAGCCCGCCCGCCCGTCGGACCCGTCCACCCGTCCGCTCGTCCCGTCCGCCTCGTCCCGCCGGCCGCCGGCCGGCGAGGACACGTTGCTGATGTGACGCCCGACGCGTCGGGTGTCAGGCGCCGTAGCCGTTGTTGTAGCCGTCCCGCGTGTGGGGCCTTTCCTCGACGACCGGGGTCGTGGGCGGCATCATGACGCGGCGGCGTCGGGCGATGCTGCTGAACGTCGCGACACCGATCAGGCCGACGATCATGAAGATCACTCCGACGAGGTCGAGGTTGACGCCCTGCATGTCCCAGTCGGTCGCGAACGTGAGGATGGCTCCCACGGCGATGAGGATGATGCACCCGCCGAGGCCCATGAGTATTGCCTCCCTGTAGATCCGGTCGGTTCCGGCTTTCCGGTCGATCCGGTTCCGTTCGGGTACCCCGGGTGTCAACCCCCATGCAGCGGCGTGTCGTTCCGCGGCACGACCGGGCGGCGGGACTACGGGCGGAGGAAGGCCACCAGCGCGTTCGCCAGCAGGTACGGGTCGTCGGCGCCGCACAACTCCCGGGCGCTGTGCATCGAGAGGATGGCGGCGCCGATGTCGACGGTGCTGATGCCGTGCCGGGCCGCGGTGATCGGGCCGATGGTCGTGCCGCACGGCATGGCGTTGTTGGAGACGAAGGTCTGGAAGGGGACGTCCGCCTTCTCGCAGGCCGCGGCGAACACCGCGCGGCCCGAACCGTCGGTGGCGTAGCGGTTGTTGACGTTGACCTTCAGGATGGGGCCGCCGTTGACGCGCGGGTGGTGCGTCGGGTCGT
The DNA here is from genome assembly GCF_001267885.1 of Streptomyces ambofaciens ATCC 23877. Taxonomy (NCBI): domain Bacteria; kingdom Bacillati; phylum Actinomycetota; class Actinomycetes; order Kitasatosporales; family Streptomycetaceae; genus Streptomyces; species Streptomyces ambofaciens. Next base: position 4,106,280 of record NZ_CP012382.1, read on the forward strand.
GCCGCTCCGCGTAGTTGGGGTGGACGGCGTGGCCCGTGTCGGAGGAGAGGCAGACCGTGCCGGCGAAGGCGCGGGCCCGGTCCTCGTACGAGCCGCCGCGCGCGAACACCGAGCGCTCCAGCACGCTGCCGAGCAGCGGGCCGTCCGCGCCGGTGTCCGACTGGGAGCCGGTCTCCTCGTGGTCGAAGGCGGCGAGGACGGGGATGTACGGCAGGCCGGTGCCGCCGGACGCGACCGAGGCCAGGGCGGCCACTCCGGCGTGCACGGAGAGGAGGTTGTCCATGCGGGGGCCGGCCACCAGCTCCCTGTCGCGCCCCAGGTACGCCGGCGGCTCCACGGAGTGGGTCATCAGGTCCCAGCCGGTGACCTCGCCGCGGTCCAGTCCCGCCTCCTCCTCCAGGAAGGCGATCAGGTCGCCGTCGCGGACGGTGTCGCCGAGGCCCCAGACGGGCTGGAGGTGGCGCTGCTTGTCGAGCTTGAGGCCCTCCGCGGACACGTTGCGGTCCATGTGGATGGCGAGTTGCGGGACGCGCAGCAGGGGGCGGTCCACGTTCACCAGGCGCGTGGAGCCGTCGCGCAGGGTCAGCCGGCCGGCCAGGCCCAGGTCCCGGTCCAGCCAGGAGTTCATCAGCGGGCCGCCGTAGATCTCCACGGCGACCTGGCGCCAGCCGTGCGTGCCGGTGTCGGGGCGCGGCTTCACCCGCAGGTTGGGGGAGTCGGTGTGCGCGCCGACGATGCGGAACGGGGTGTGCGGCTCGGCGCCCTCGGGGACGTACCAGGCCACGATCGCGCCGCCGCGCAGCACGTACCTCCCGCCGGCCGTCCCGTCCCAGGCCTCCGTCTCCGCGACCTGCCTGAAGCCGGCCTTCTCCAGCCGCTCGGCGGCGTTCGCCACGGCGTGGTACGGCGTGGGACTCGCCGCCAGGAAGGTCATCAGGTCGTCGGTGTGGCCGCGGTGGAAGCGGGACGGTGCGCTCATGGGGTTCACCTTAACGACGTACGAGGGCCCGCTCCCCGGATGGCGGGAGCGGGCCCTCGTGAGGGTGTGTGGGATTGGTGGAGAGACCTCCGGGACCCCTAGAAGGCCGCCTCGTCCAGCTCCATCAGGTCCAGCTCGACACCCTGGGCGACCTTGCGGGCCAGGGTGAGGCCGGGCAGGACGTTGGCCGCGAAGAACTTCGCCGCCGCGATCTTGCCGGTGTAGAACGCCTTGTCCTTCGCGCTCGCCGTCGGCAGCTTCTCGGCGGCGATGGCGGCACCCTTGAGGAGCAGGTAGCCGACGATCACGTCACCGGAGGCGAGCAGCAGGCGGGTGGTGTTGAGGCCCACCTTGTAGATGTTCTTGACGTCCTGCTCGGTGGCGGCGAGGTCGGTGAGCATGACGCCGACGATGGCCTCCAGCTCGACGGCGGCCTTGGCCAGGTGCTCGCGGGCGCCGGCCAGCTCCTCGCCGCCGGTGGCGAGGGCCAGGAACTTCTTGATGTCCTCGGCGAGCGAGTTCAGCGCGGCGCCCTGGTTGCGGACGATCTTCCGGAAGAAGTAGTCCTGGCCCTGGATCGCCGTGGTGCCCTCGTACAGGGTGTCGATCTTGGCGTCGCGGATGTACTGCTCGATCGGGTACTCCTGGAGGAACCCGGAGCCGCCGAAGGTCTGGAGCGACTGGGCGAGCTGCTCGTAGGCCTTCTCGGAGCCGTAGCCCTTGACGATCGGCAGGAGCAGGTCGTTGAGGGCGTGCTCGGTGGCGGCGTCCTCGCCGTTCGCCTCCTTGACCTGGATCTCGTCCTGGACGGAGGCGGTGTACATGACCAGGGCGCGCATGCCCTCGGCGTACGCCTTCTGCGTCATGAGGGAGCGGCGGACGTCCGGGTGGTGCGTGATGGTGACCTTGGGGGCCGTCTTGTCCATGAAGTTGGCCAGGTCGGGGCCCTGCACGCGCTCCTTGGCGTACTCCAGGGCGTTGAGGTAGCCCGTGGAGAGGGTGGAGATCGCCTTCGTGCCGACCATCATGCGGGCGAACTCGATGATGCGGAACATCTGGCGGATGCCGTCGTGCTTGTCGCCGATCAGCCAGCCCTTGGCGGGGTGGCGGTCGCCGAAGGTCATCTCGCAGGTGTTGGAGGCCTTCAGGCCCATCTTGTGCTCGACGTTGGTGGCGTAGACGCCGTTGCGCTCGCCCAGCTCGCCGGTCTCGAAGTCGAACTCGTACTTCGGGACGAGGAAGAGGGACAGGCCCTTGGTGCCGGGGCCGGCGCCCTCGGGGCGGGCGAGGACGTAGTGGAGGATGTTCTCCGACATGTCGTGCTCGCCGGACGTGATGAAGCGCTTGACGCCCTCGATGTGCCAGGAGCCGTCCTCCTGCTGCACGGCCTTGGTGCGGCCGGCGCCCACGTCCGAGCCGGCGTCCGGCTCGGTGAGGACCATGGTGGAGCCCCACTGCTTCTCGACGGCGATCGAGGCGATGTGCTTCTGGACCTCGTTGCCCTCCTCGAAGAGGATGCCCGCGAAGGCCGGGCCGGAGGAGTACATCCACACGGCCGGGTTGGCACCGAGGATCAGTTCCGCGTAGGCCCAGATCAGGGAGCGCGGCGAGGTGGTGCCGCCGATCTCCTCGGGCAGGCCCAGGCGCCAGTACTCGGAGTCCATGAAGGCCTGGTAGCTCTTCTTGAAGGACGCCGGGACCGGCGCGGTGTTGGTCTCCGGGTCGAAGACCGGCGGATTGCGGTCCGCGTCGGCGAAGGACTCGGCCAGCTCGTTCTCCGAGAGGCGGGTCAGCTCCTCCAGAACGCTCTTGGCGGTGTCCGTGTCCATCTCCGCGAACGGGCCGGTGCCGTAGACCTTGTCGCGGCCGAGCACCTCGAAGAGGTTGAACTCGATGTCCCGGAGATTCGGCTTGTAGTGCCCCATGGCGACGGCTCCGTTGAGAGATCGGCGAGGCACTGACTCCTCGCATCTGTACACATACCGACTGCGCGTACCAAGCAGTAGCTACGATGATGCTACCCGTCGGTAATAAGAAGCAACCCCGAGCGGGTCATCTGTGACTCGTTACTCGTTAGTCTGTGCGGCATGTACGGCTACGACCAGACCGCGGGTCCTCAGCAGCAGCAGTACGCCCCGCCGCAGCAGCCGATGTCCGGCGGGTACGGACAGCAGCCGCCGCTGTACCCCGAGCCGTCCCCGCCCTCGCTCGCGGACGCGGTGCGCGCCTTCACCACGGGCCAGATGTCCGCCGAGGACTTCCAGCAGATCTTCGCCACCTCGAAGGTCTACTGCCCGCGCGGCGACAACCCGGGCTTCCTCGCGCTGCACAACACCCAGCAGCCCGTGATCCCGATGTTCACCGGCCTCAAGGAGCTGCGCCGGTACGCGGGCAAGGAGTCCAAGTACTTCGTGATCACCGGCGCGGAGGTGATCGACCTGCTGCCCACCGGCTACGGCTTCGTGCTGGACATGGAGGGCGAGCACCGGATGGTGTTCGACGCCAAGGCAGTCGAACAGATGGTCGATTTCGCGATGCGCCGGATGTACGGCTAGACGTCTTGCCCCACAGGCGGCCGTACGCGACCGCGGATACCGCGAGCCCGGAGGGAATGCCCTCCGGGCTTTCGTGGTTCCAGGTGACAAGAAGTTCAACGCTCAACTAAAGTGAACCGCACACCGCCCGAGGAGGTCGACATGCCTGCCGTGACCGTCGAGAACCCGTTGACGCTGCCCCGCGTATCCGCGTCCGCCGACGCCGTCGCACGTCCCGTGCTCACCGTGACGACCGCGCCCAGCGGTTTCGAGGGTGAGGGCTTCCCGGTGCGCCGCGCGTTCGCCGGGATCAACTACCGCCATCTCGACCCGTTCATCATGATGGACCAGATGGGTGAGGTGGAGTACGCGCCCGGGGAGCCCAAGGGCACGCCCTGGCACCCGCACCGCGGCTTCGAGACCGTCACCTACATCATCGACGGGATCTTCGACCACCAGGACTCCAACGGCGGTGGCGGCACCATCACCAACGGCGACACGCAGTGGATGACGGCGGGCTCCGGCCTGCTGCACATCGAGGCGCCGCCGGAGCAGCTGGTCATGTCCGGCGGGCTCTTCCACGGCCTCCAGCTGTGGGTGAACCTCCCGGCCAAGGACAAGATGATGGCCCCCCGGTACCAGGACATCCGCAGCGGATCGGTCCAGCTGCTCACCTCCCCCGACGGCGGCGCGCTGCTGCGGGTCATCGCCGGCGAGCTGGACGGCCACGACGGCCCCGGGATCACGCACACGCCGATCACGATGGTCCACGCGACCCTCGCGCCCGGCGCCGAGGTGACCCTGCCGTGGCGGGAGGACTTCAACGGCCTGGCGTACGTGATGGCCGGCCGCGGATCGGTCGGCGCCGAGCGGCGGCCGATCCACCTGGGCCAGACCGCGGTCTTCGGCGCCGGGGGCTCGCTGACCGTCCGCGCGGACGACAAGCAGGACGCGCACACCCCCGACCTGGAGGTCGTGCTCCTCGGCGGACAGCCGATCCGGGAGCCGATGGCGCACTACGGTCCGTTCGTCATGAACACCAAGGACGAGCTGATGCAGGCCTTCGAGGACTTCCAGAAGGGACGGCTCGGCACGGTCCCGGCCGTGCACGGCATGTCGGCGGCGGGGCCCGAGGCCTGACACCGGCCCCGGCTGACAGCACGTCACGCTGACACCGCGTCACCCGGGCGGGCGGTCCGCGCAGGACAGCCCGCCCGGTGCGTGATCGGCTGGTGGAGTGCAGCTGCTTCCCGGTCCGGTGCGTCGGTTCGCCGCCTGGTGCGCCGTCATCCTGCTCGCCAGCGGGGTCGTCTACGTCGCGATCCGGCTCTGCGTCGAACTGCGCACCGCCGTGACGCCGGCGCTGCTCGCACTGCTCGGCACGGCCCTGCTCCGCCCGTTGCACCGGCGGCTGGTGAAAGCGCACGTCCAGCGGTCGCTGGCCGCCGGGCTCACCTGCGTCGCCGTCGTCGCCGTGGTCGGCGGGGCCGTGTACATCGTCGTCTCCGCGCTCATCGAGACCGGTGACCAGATCGTCGCCTCGGTGCGCAGCGCGGCGCGGGACATCGCCGACCACTTCGGGGCGGCCGGGACCTCGCTGGACGACATGGCGTCCAACGCGCGCGAGCTGCTCGGGAAGTTCGGCGGTACGGCCGCCTCCGGCGTGGTCACCGGGATCAGCGTCGTCGGCGAGATGATCGCCATGGCCGTGCTCGCGCTGCTGCTCGTCTTCTTCTTCCTGCGCGACTCCGACCGGGCCGTCGGCACGGTGCGGGCCCTCTCGCCGCGGCACAGCGCCGACATGGTGGAGGCGATGGCCCGGCGGGCCTTCGGGGCCGTCGAGGGCTTCATGCGGGGCACCACCCTCATCGCCCTCATCGACGCGGTCTGCATCACCGTCGGGCTGCTCGTCCTGCGCGTCCCCGGTGCGGTCGGACTCGGGGCGCTGGTCTTCGTCGGCGCCTACATCCCCTACCTCGGCGCCTTCATCTCCGGGACCGTGGCGATCCTGGTCGCGCTGGCCGACCGCGGGTTCGTCATCGCGCTGTGGGCGCTCGGCGTGGTGCTGGCCGTGCAGGTGCTGGAGGGACACGTGCTCCAGCCGATGGTCCAGAGCCGGACCGTGCAGATGCACCCGGCCGTCGTGCTGCTGGCGCTCACCGCGGGGGCGTCGGTGGCGGGCATCCTGGGGATGCTGCTCGCCGTTCCGCTCACCGCGGCCGCCTTCGGCGTCGTGCACGAGCTCCAGGGCCGTTACGCGGCCTCGGGACCGCCCTCCGCGCCCGGGCCGAGGCCGGCCTCGGGGTCCGTGGACTCGTAGACCTCGTACCAGATGCTCTTGCCGTCGCCGCGCGGTGCGACGCCCCACGCGTCGGCGAGCAGCTCGATCAGCATCAGGCCGCGCCCCGAGGAGGCCATCTCCCCCGGCCGGCGTTTGTGCGGCAGGTCGTCGCCGCTGTCGGTGACCTCGACCCGGATGCGCCGTTCCCCCGGCTCCCCGGTGACCTCGGCGACCAGCAGGGCGTCGGCGTCCGTGTGGACCAGGACGTTCGTCAGCATCTCGGAGAGCAGGAGCACCGCCGCGTCCCGCTGCTCCTCGCTGGGCCAGTCGTGCAGCAGGTCCCGCAGGTGCTGCCGGGCGGTGGCGATCCGCTCCGGCTCGGCCTGGGCGACCGTGAGCATGGTGCGGCGCAGGGGCGTGCGGAGCACGGGGCTGTCCCCGCAGCCGCAGCCCTCGCCCTGCCGGCACAGCAGCAGCAGGGCGATGTCGTCCTCGCGCCGGTCGGCGAGCGGGCCCGTGGTGTGGTGCGAGGAGGGACCGTGCACGGCCTGGACCAGCGCGTCGGCCAGTTCCTCCAGGGCCCCGTCGTGCTGCTCCAGGATGACGCGGAGCCGGTCCCAGCCGGAGTGCAGGTCGTGGCCGCCGGTCTCGACCAGGCCGTCCGTGCACAGCATCAGGGTGTCCCCGGGCTCCAGGGCGAGCCGGGTGGTCGGGTAGTCGGAGTCCGGGTCGATACCGAGCGGCAGCCCGCCCGCCGTGGCCCGGATCAGTGCCGTCCCGTCCGCCATGCGCACCACCGGGTCCAGATGCCCGGCGCGGGCGCTCTCCAGGGTGCCGGTGGCCGGGTCCACCTCGGCGTAGTAGCAGGTGGCGAAGCGCATGTCGGCGGGGTCGTCGTCGGCCTGGGTGAGGCCGTGGAAGAAGTGGGAGGCGCGGGAGAGCACCGCGTCGGGACGGTGCCCCTCGGCGGCGTAGGCGCGCAGGGCGATGCGCAGCTGGCCCATCAGTCCGGCCGCGCGCACGTCGTGACCCTGGACGTCGCCGATGACCAGGGCGAAGCGGCCGCCGGGCAGCGGGATCATGTCGTACCAGTCGCCGCCCACCTGGAGGCCGCCGCCGGTGGGGACGTAGCGGGCGGCGATGGCCATGCCCGGGACCTCCGGGACGAGCACGGGCAGCATGGAGCGCTGCAGCCCGTCCGTCAGCTCCCGCTGGGTCTCGGCGGCGCCCGCCCGGGACAGGGCCTGCGCCAGCATCCGCGCCACCGTGGTCAGCACCGACCGCTCGTCCGGCGTGAACGCGACCGGGTAGGCGAAGGCGGCCATCCACGCCCCCATGGTGCGTCCCGCGACGGTCAGCGGCAGGAAGGCCCAGGAACGGCGGCCGAAGCGCTCGGCGAGCGGCCAGGTGAGGGGGTAGCGGGAGCGGTACTGCTCGGGGGAGGAGAGATAGACGGCGCGTCCGGTGCGGACCACCTCGGCGGCCGGGTAGTCCGTCTCCATGGGCATGTTCACGAACGGGTTCATGTCGTTCTCGGGCTGCCCGTGGTGGCCGATGACCGTCAGGCGGTCGCCCGAGACGCCGAAGACCGCCAGCCCGTCCGGCGAGAACCCCGGCATCGACAGGCCCGCCGCGACCCGCAGCACCTCTTCGGTGGACCGCGCCTCGGCCAGTGCCCGGCCCGCGTCCAGCAGGAAGGCCTCCCGGGAGCGGCGCCAGTCGCCGGTGACCGCGCGGCGTCCGGCGGGGGTCCCCGGCGCCGGCTCGGCGACCTCCTGGAGGGTGCCGATCAGCTTGTAGGCCTTGCGCACGGGGTCGACCGAGGGCCTGGAGCGGCTGCGCACGATGCGGACGACATGGCCCTGCTCGTCCATGATCCGGATCCGTACCTCGGCGAGGGTGCCCTCGGTGGCGGCCAGCTGGATCACACCGGTGATCTCGTTCCAGTCCACGGGATGCAGCCGGGACCGCACCCGGGCCTCGGTGAGCACGGCGCACCGTGTCGGCAAGCCGAGCAGCCGGGCGGCCTCCGCGTCGACCGTGACCTCCCCGGTGGCGGTGTCCCACTGCCACAGGCCGGTCGCGAGAGCGGCAAGGAGGTCCCCCACCTCGGGCAGGGGGTCACCGGTGCGCATTGCCCCACTGTAAGAACAGGTGATCGCACGCTGCCACCGGTCGCTCCTCCCGGCGCCCCTCGGCACCTATGGGGAGGAACGCAGCGGTGGGTCCCCGGTACGCTGGGGTTGTTTCACGTGAAACGCGAAACACCATCCCCGATCCACGAAGGCTGGATGAACGACGATGCATCGGTACAGGTCCCACACCTGCGGCGAGCTCCGCTCCTCTGACGTCGGCACCGACGTCCGACTGAGTGGCTGGCTGCACAATCGGCGCGACCTGGGCGGCATCCTCTTCATCGATCTGCGCGATCACTACGGCATCACGCAGCTCGTCGCCCGTCCGGGCACCGAGGCGTACGAGGCGCTCGACAAGCTGACGAAGGAGTCGACCGTCCGGGTCGACGGCAAGGTCGTCTCCCGCGGCGCCGACAACATCAACTCCGAGCTGCCGACCGGTGAGGTCGAGGTCGAGGTGGGCGAGGTCGAGCTGCTGGGCGCCGCCCAGCCGCTGCCCTTCACCATCAACACCGAGGACGGGGTGAACGAGGAGCGGCGCCTGGAGTACCGCTTCCTGGACCTGCGCCGCGAGCGCATGCACCGCAACATCATGCTGCGCACGGCGGTCATCTCCGCCATCCGCCACAAGATGGTGGCCCTCGGCTTCAACGAGATGGCGACGCCCATCCTCACCGCCACCTCCCCCGAGGGCGCCCGCGACTTCGTCGTGCCCTCGCGCCTGCACGCGGGCCGCTTCTACGCCCTGCCGCAGGCGCCGCAGCAGTTCAAGCAGCTGCTGATGATCTCCGGCTTCGACCGGTACTTCCAGATCGCGCCCTGCTTCCGCGACGAGGACGCCCGCGCCGACCGCTCGCCGGGCGAGTTCTACCAGCTCGACGTCGAGATGAGCTTCGTCGAGCAGGAGGACGTCTTCCAGCCGGTCGAGCGGCTGATGACGGAGCTGTTCACGGAGTTCGGCGGCGGCCGTGAGGTGACCTCGCCCTTCCCGCGCATCCCGTTCCGCGAGGCGATGCTGAAGTACGGCTCCGACAAGCCGGACCTGCGCGCCAAGCTGGAGCTCGTCGACATCTCCGATGTCTTCGAGGGCTCGGAGTTCAAGGCCTTCGCCGGCAAGCACGTCCGCGCGCTGGCCGTCCCGGACGTCTCGGGCCAGCCGCGCAAGTTCTTCGACCAGCTCGGTGACTACGCCGTCTCGCAGGGCGCCAAGGGCCTGGCCTGGGTCCGCGTCGGCGAGGACGGCACGCTGAGCGGCCCGATCGCGAAGTTCCTCACCGAGGAGAACGTCGCCGAGCTGACCAAGCGCCTCTCCCTGGCCGCCGGCCACGCGGTGTTCTTCGGTGCGGGCGAGTTCGACGAGGTCTCGAAGATCATGGGCGCGGTGCGGGTCGAGGCCGCCAAGCGTGCCGGGCACTTCGAGGAGAACGTCTTCCGCTTCTGCTGGATCGTCGACTTCCCGATGTACGAGAAGGACGAGGACACGGGGAAGATCGACTTCTCCCACAACCCCTTCTCGATGCCGCAGGGCGGGATGGACGCCCTGGAGAACCAGGACCCCCTCGACATCCTGGCCTGGCAGTACGACATCGTCTGCAACGGTGTGGAGCTGTCCTCCGGCGCCATCCGGAACCACGAGCCGGACATCATGCTCAAGGCCTTCGAGATCGCGGGCTACGACGCCGAGACCGTCGAGCGCGAGTTCGCCGGCATGCTCCGCGCGTTCCGCTTCGGCGCCCCGCCGCACGGCGGCATCGCCCCGGGCGTCGACCGCATCGTCATGCTGCTGGCCGACGAGCCCAACATCCGCGAGACCATCGCCTTCCCGCTCAACGGCAACGCCCAGGACCTGATGATGGGCGCGCCGACCGAGCTGGACGAGTCCCGGCTGAGGGAGCTGCACCTGACGGTGCGCAAGCCGCAGCCGAAGTAGTCCGCCGACGGCACTGCGTAGGGCCCGGCACCGGATCGATCTCCGGTGCCGGGCCCTTCGTCGTCGTCACGCCTGGTCCTCGCCCCGGTAGAGCGGCAGGTTCTGGGTCGGGATGGTCCAGTCGGCGATGGTGACGTCCTCGCCGTAGACGAAGTCCTTGCGAGTGGCGTAGCGGGGGCCGTCGGGGGTGGTGTGGATGTCCGTGAATACGGCGCCGGTGCCCGTGCGGGGGTCGAAGACCGCGTAGACGGGGATGCCGAGCAGGGGGTAGTCGCGCACTTTGCCCACCCAGTCGTTGCTCGGGTTGGAGCGGGAGACGACCTCGACGGCAGCGATGAGCGACCGAGGGTCGAACGACCCCTCGATGTCCATGTCCTCCTCGGCGATCACCATCAGATCGGGCCGCCGCATGACGCCTTCGGGCTCGTCCTCCACGTCCGGCTCACCGGTGTGCGCCACGATCTCTTCCGGCATCACCTTTTCCAGGCGCTTCCGGAGCCGCAGTGTGGTCAGCTCGTGCCGACCGCTGGGCGACATCATGTCGTGGACGATCCCTTCCTTGGTGATCTCGAACTTCCCGGGCAGCGTGTCGTCCGAGGACTGAACGAAGTCGCGCATGGCCCGGTAGAGGTGGGAGGCGCCCTGCTGTGCGTCGTCGGGTGCGATGGTCATGGCGCTCGCTCCTCGTCGGGTGTGCCCACGGGCTCGGGCAAGGATCGTCGAATTCATGCTAGGCGCTTTCCAGGTGATCGGTTCGGCAGTCGCGGCAGTGGCCTGGGACGGGGGCGCGGAAGGCTCGGTCGCAGCCGTCGCAGGTCTGGAGGGGGTGCTGAGGCTCGGGGACGGCCGAAGGAACTGGTGGCCGGAACGGCGGTGGGGGCGGCAGCTGGGCGGTCAGGCGGTGGGCGAGGAAGGCGGCGGGCCGGATCAGGGGCTCGTTGGGCAGGTTCTCGGTCAGGGCGTGGCGTACGGCGGTGGGGGTGACCTCGCGCTCCAGCCAGGCGGCGACGCCCGGGGCGAGGTGTTCGGCGTCGGTGGCGGAGAGGAGGAGCCGAGGGTCGCGGCGGCGCAGGCCGGTGAGGACGTCGACGGCCGCCTGGAGGAGGGCGGGGGCGGGACACGACGGCCGGGGTACGGCGGGGAGGCGCTTGCGCGGCGGCGGCTTCTCCTGGGCCGCGCGCCGGGCGGAAGAGCGGGATGCCGTCTCCCGTGCGCCGCCGGCGCTGTGTCCGGGCCTGTTGCGGGAGACCGTGCGGGTGACGATCCGGCCGGTGGACGTGCGTGTACACGTGCGTTGCAGGTAGCCGTGCTTCTCCAGCTCGCGCAGCCCGGCGGCGATGCGGGTGGGGCCCTCGGGGAAGCGGGCGGCGAGGGTCTTGATGTCGACGGAGGTGCCCTGGCGCACGGACTGGATGTAACAGGAGAGTCCGATGGCGAGCAGGGACAGCTCCTCGTGCTGGACGAGGTGGTTGCCGACCACCGTGAAGCTCTCGGTGTGGCGGACGTTGTCGTGGACGACGCCTGCGAGGGGCTGCTCGTGGGGGTGGTCTTCGTCCGGGGTTCGGGACGTGGCGGGCATGGGCGCGTTAGGGTGCTGTGCATCCATCGGGGAAGCCTTTTTCTTCCTTGGCGGTCAGGCCCTCGCATCGGGAAGCCACTCCCGGCGGGGGCCGTCGCATGTCTGGTGGTCGTGTCGCCGCTGAGCGTAGGGCAGACAACCGGTCCCGAATCCAGCCGAGTTGGCATATTCACTCTCGGGAGTGACCGCGCCCGACGGGAGGGAGGGGAGGGGCTTGGTGGGGTGCTTCTCCCCAGTTGGTGGTTCACAGGGGGCGCCGGTGGGACCGGCACCCGGCTCGTCGCGTTCCGGAGTTCCTCAGTGATGGCGCCGTCGCGTACGGTCACTGTCCGTCAGTTGTCCGGTGATGTCCGGGCTTGTCAGGGCGGTGCGTACGGGTAGGGCGTGGCCGTTACACGGCGGTACGACGGAGGGGCGCGCGCATGTCGGTGGACGGTGAGGTTCGACAGCTCAGGACCGAGGCTGACGAGCCCGGGTGGGAGGTGGACCCGGACGACGATTGGGGCGTGGCGGTGGTCGCCACCGTGGGGCGGCAGTTGAAGCTGCGCCGGGAGGCCGTGGGGATGCGGGCCGGTGACTTCGGCAGGGCCGTGGGGTACGGCGAGGATCTCGTCTACAAGATCGAGGGCGGGAAGCGGATTCCCCGTCCGGAGTACCTGGAGATGGCCGACGAGGTGCTGGAGGCCGGTGGGCTGCTCGCTGCCATGAAAGAGGACGTGGCGAAGGTCCGGTATCCGAAGAAGGTGCGGGATCTTGCGCAGATGGAGGCGCGGGCGGTCGAGATCGGGGTGTACGAGAACAGCAACATCGCTGGTCTCTTGCAGACTCCGGAGTACACCAGGGCGCTGCTTGAGTCGTGGCAGCCCGCCTACACGCCGGAGGACCTGGAACGTCGAGTAGCCGCCCGTATCGCTCGGCAGACTGTGTACGAGCGGTCTCCTGCGCCCGCGCTGAGCTTCGTCCTGGAAGAGGGGACGCTCCGGCGCAAGGTTGGGGGCACAATGGTTCGACGGCAGCAATTCGAACGCTTGCTGGAGGTGGGGCGGATGAACAGCGTCACCCTCCAGGTCATGCGGATGGACAGTGGACCGCACCCCGGCATGAGCGGCAGGATCGAGGTGCTGAAGTTCGAGGACGGCACGGCGGTGGGGCGCTCCGACGGGGCGTTCAACGGCCGCCCGACGTATGACCCGAGGCAGCTTCGCATCCTTGAGCTTCGCTATGGCACCATCCGGGCGCAGGCTTTCCCGCCTGGGGAGTCGCTGGCCTTCATCGAGCAACTCCTGGGAGACACATGATCGGCAAGGCCCCCGCTGGCGACGCCTCCGCACTGGCGTGGTTCAAGAGCAGCTACAGCAGTGGCCCTGACGGCGACTCCTGCGTCGAGGTGGCGGCCACCCCCGGCACCGTCCACGTCCGTGACTCCAAGTACCGCGACGCGAGCCCACGCCTCGCGTTGGCGGCGCAGGCGTGGGCGGGCTTCGTGGCGTACGCGTCCGGGAGCTGAAGAGCTGCCGTAGTGCTACCGCGCCACGAACTGGGTGAGGATCGCCTGGACCTCGTAGATGTCGACGCCCTTGGTGAAGGTCTTCTGGATGGGGGCCTGGGAGCCGGAGAGCCAGATCTTCAGCTCGGCGTCGAGGTCGAAGGTGCCGGCCGTCTCGACCGCGAAGTGCGTGATGCTGCGGTACGGGATCGAGTGGTACTCGGTCTTCTTGCCGGTGATGCCCTGCTTGTCGACCAGGATCAGTCGCCGGTCGGTGAACAGGATGGTGTCGCGGATCAGCAGGTAGGCGGCGTGTACCTGCTCGCCGTGGCCGAGCAGTCGCGCGTACTCCTGCTGCGCCTGGGCCGGGTCGATGCTGTGCGCGTTGCCGAACAGTGCCATGGCTGGCTCCCCCCGTGTGAGCTGGTTGCTCGTCCGATCCTCGCAAAACGCGGGGCCCGGGAGAAGGGCTGCTTCTCCCGGGCCCCGCGCTGTGGCGAGCGCGTTACGCGGTCGGCTTCTCCTCGAGACGAGGGAAGAGCACCGCGCCCTTGGTGACCGTCGAACCGGCCGGCAGCCGGCCCCAGTCCGCCGCCTCCTGGACCCGCTGGTCCGCGAGGCCGCCGAGGGAGGCTTCGGCGCCGAGGGAGTCCCAGAGCTTCTGGGAGGTGTCCGGCATGACCGGGTTCAGCAGGACGGCCACGGCGCGGAGCGACTCGGCGGCCGTGTAGAGGATCGTCGCCAGGCGGGCCCTGCCCTCCGGCGAGTCGTCCTTGGCGACCTTCCAGGGTTCCTGCTCGGTGATGTAGCCGTTGACCTGCTTCACGAAGTCGAAGACCGCCAGGATGCCGCCCTGGAAGTCCAGCTCCTCGCCGATCTTCCGGTCGGCCTCCGCGACGGCCTTGGTCAGGCCGTCGTGGATCGCCTTCTCCGCGTCACCGTCGGCCGTGGCGGCCGGCAGCTCGCCGCCGAAGTACTTGCCGACCATGGCGGCGACGCGGGAGGCGAGGTTGCCGTAGTCGTTGGCCAGCTCGCTGGTGTAGCGGGCGGAGAAGTCCTCCCAGGAGAAGGAACCGTCCTGGCCGAACGCGATCGCGCGCAGGAAGTACCAGCGGTACGCGTCCACGCCGAAGTGCGAGGTCAGGTCCTGCGGCTTGATGCCGGTCAGGTTGGACTTGCTCATCTTCTCGCCGCCGACCATCAGCCAGCCGTTCGCGGCGATCTTCCCGGGCAGCGGGAGGCCCTGGGCCATCAGCATCGCCGGCCAGATGATCGCGTGGAAGCGGAGGATGTCCTTGCCGACCAGGTGCACGTCGGCGGGGAAGGTGGCCTCGAACTTCTCCGGGTTCTCGTTGTAGCCGACCGCGGTGGCGTAGTTCAGCAGGGCGTCGACCCACACGTAGATGACGTGCTTGTCGTCCCAGGGGACCGGGACGCCCCAGTCGAAGGTCGAGCGGGAGATGGAGAGGTCCTGGAGGCCCTGGCGGACGAAGTTCACGACCTCGTTGCGCGCGGACTCGGGCTGGATGAAGCCCGGGTTGGCCTCGTAGTGGGCGAGCAGCTTCTCGCTGTACTCGCTCAGCTTGAAGAAGTAGTTCTCCTCACTGAGGATCTCCACCGGCTTCTTGTGGATCGGGCAGAGCTTCTGCCCCGCGTACTCGCCCTCGCCGTCGAGCAGCTCGCCGGGGAGCTTGTACTCCTCGCAGCCGACGCAGTACGGGCCCTCGTAGCCGCCCTTGTAGATCTCGTCCTTGTCGTACAGGTCCTGCACGAACTCCTGGACGCGGTCGGTGTGCCGCTTCTGCGTGGTGCGGATGAAGTCGTCGTTCGCGATCTCCAGGTGCTCCCACAGGGGCTTCCAGGCCTCGGTGACGAGCTTGTCGGCCCAGGCCTGCGGGGTGACCCCGTTCGCCTCGGCCGTACGCATGATCTTCTGACCGTGCTCGTCCGTGCCGGTGAGGTACCACACCTTCTCGCCGCGCTGGCGGTGCCAGCGGGTGAGCACGTCGCCTGCGACGGTCGTATAGGCGTGGCCCAGGTGAGGAGCGTCGTTGACGTAGTAGATGGGGGTCGAGACGTAGTACGCCTTCGCCCCCTGCTTCTCGTTTCCAGTGGCCGCCATGGGCGAAATCCTACTGGTCCGCCGGAGATCGGCTCACACGCGTTTCGGGGGGTGGACGGGGGTTCCCCCGTCCACCCCCCGAAGGGTTGTTCGTGGTGGCGCGGTGCGGCTACGGGCGCCAGGCGGCCAGTACGCCCTCGTAGAGCTCCTTGTCGGTGAGCTCCTTCGGGGTCTCGCCGGCCAGGAAGTGCGACGCGTTGCCCGTCTTGAGCTTGCGGAGGTAGTCGAAGGCCTTGTTCTCCGGGTCACCGAACGCGACGAAGGAGAAGTGGACGTGCGGGTGGTTCGCCGCGGCGTCCGTCAGGGCCTGGGTGGCCGGGGTCTTGGCGTCCGGGGCGCCGTCGGTCTGGAAGACCACCAGGGCGGGGGTGCCGGGGGCCTCCTTCTCGTGGTGCGCGAGGACGGCCTCCACGGCGGCGTGGTAGCTGGTGCGGCCCATGCGGCCGAGCGCCGCGTGCAGCTCGTCGATCTTGTTCTCGTGCTCGGTGAGGGTGAGCTCGCCGGTGCCGTCCACCTCCGTGGAGAAGAAGGTGACGTGGACCGCGGCCTCGGGGTCCAGGTGCGCGGCGAGGGCGAGGGTCTGCTCGGCGAGGGCCTGGGCGGAGCCGTCCTTGTAGTACGGGCGCATGGAGGCGGAGCGGTCGAGGACGAGGTGGACCTTGGCGCGGGCGCCGGTGAGGTCGTGCTTCTTGAGGGCGGTGGCGGCGGCCTTGTAGGCGGTGGTGAGGCCGGGGGCGTGCGAGCGGATTCGCGCCGCGGGGGTGGCGGGTTTGGGGGTCTCCGTCTCCGGCTCCGGGTCCGGCTCCGGGTCCGGGTCCGGCTCCGGGTCCGGCTCCGGGTCCGGCTGGGGGGCCGGCTGGGGGGCCGGTGACGCCTCGGCTTCGCCTTCGGCGTCCGTGTTCCCACCCGCACCACCCGTGCTGCTTTCGTCGTCGGGTGCGGGTGGCCCCTGTGGGGCTTCCTCGCCGTCGGCGGGTGCGGGTGCGGGTGCGGGTGCGGGTGCGGGTGCGGATTCGGTTGCGGCTGCGGCTGCGGCTGCGGCTGCGGCTGCGGGTTCGGGGGACGGGGTCGGGTCGGGCTTGGCCTCGGCCTCCGGCTTCGCCTCGGCCTCCGGCTCCGGCTTGGCCTCAGGCTCCGGCTCGGCTTCGGCCTGGGGCTTCTGTTCCGGCTTCGCCTTCGCCGCGAGCTCCGGCTCTGCCTCGGCCTCCGGCTTCGCCTTGGTCTCCGGCTTCGCCTTGGTCTCGGGCTCGGGTTCCGCCTCCGCCTTCGGCTCCCGCTCCGGTTCCGGTTCGGTCTTCGGCTCCGGCTTTGCCGAGGCTTCCGGCTCCTGCGCTGCTTCGGGTTCCGGCTTCTGGGCCGCCTCCGGCTTGGGCTCCGGCTCGGCCTTCGGCTTCTGGGCCGCCTCCGGCTCCGGCTCGGGCTTCGGCTTCTGGGGCGTCTCGGGAGCCGGGTCCTGTGCTGCCTCGGGTGCCGGTTTCTGTGCTGCCTCGGGCTTCGGGGGCTGGGGGGTCTCGGGCTTCTGTTCCGGGGTGGTGGTGGCCTTCTGTTCTGGTTCCGGGGCGGGGTCCGGGGACTCCGTCGGCTTCGGGACCGTGACGTTGGCGAAGGCGGCCTTGACGAGTTCGTGCTCGTCGGGGGAGAGGCCCGCCGTGCGGGGCTCGGGGACCTGGGCGGTCTCCGCCCGGTCCGGGGCCTCGGCCGGCTCCGGGGGTGCGGTGGGCTGGGACGGGAGCTTCGGCTCCGGCGCGGTGGCCGGCGGTGCCGTCTCCTGCGTCGCACCCTCCGCCTGGGCGGTCCGGTCTTTGCGTGACCGGCCGAACACGTTCCGCAGAGAGGTGAGAATGCCCATGTGCGCAACCCTTCGCGTGAGTTGATGCCCGTCAATCCCTGGCCAGGACGGACACGTAAGGTTAGCGGCCCTGGATTGTGATCTTGTGCAGGGTCTGCCACGAAAGTATCGGCGCGTCAAGACGGGATCGAGACGCCGCGGCAATTCCCCTCCGGCTGCCACGGGTTCACCCGCCGTTCACCGCGGCGCCCGTCTCCCGCACGTATGTGCACCTACGGTCGCGCTGACACCAAGGGCATCCAAGGGCTTCTCAGGGGAGAACACAGTGCGCAAGCTGCTGCCGTTGATCGGAACGCCGTCCGGTTCGCATCCCGGCGGCCGGTCCGCCATGACCTGCCGTTTCCGGTGTGGTGACGCCTGCTTCCACGAGGTGCCCAACACCAGCTCCAACGAGTACGTCGGCGACGTCATCGCCGGCGCCCTCAGCCGCCGTTCCATGATGCGCGCCGCGGCCGTCGTCACCGTCGCCGCGGCGGGCGCCGGGGCGGTGGGCGTGGCCGGGGCACCGTCGGCGCAGGCCGCGCCGGCGACGACCGGCCGGGGCCACGGGAAACCGGCGCGGAACGAGGGTGCGCGCGGGCTGCGGTTCACGCCCGTCGCCCCGAACACCGACGACGCCGTCACCGTCCCGGAGGGGTACCGGCAGGACGTCGTGATCCGCTGGGGCGAGCCCATCCTGCGCGGGGCGCCCGCCTTCGACCCGGAGCGGCAGACCGCCAAGGCGCAGGCCGGGCAGTTCGGGTACAACAACGACTTCCTCGCGCTGCTGCCGCTGCGGGGCGAGCACGGCCGGCAGGTCCTCGTCGCCAACCACGAGTACACCGACGAGGTGCTCATGTTCCGCGGCTACGACCCCGAGAACCCGACGCGCGAGCAGGTCGAGATCGCCTGGGCCGCGCACGGGCTGTCCGTCGTCGCCGTGGAGGAGGAGCGCAGGAGCGGGAAGCTGACGCCCGTCTCCCGGCACCGGCTCAACCGGCGGGTCACCGCGACCACCGAGTTCCGCCTGACCGGGCCCGCCGCCGGGTCCGACCTGGTGAAGACCTCCGCCGACCGCAGCGGCCGCAAGGTGCTCGGCACCCTCAACAACTGCTCCGGCGGCACCACGCCGTGGGGCACGACGCTGCACGGCGAGGAGAACTTCAACCAGTACTTCGCCCACAGCAGCCGCGCGACGGACAAGCGGTACGGCATCGGCACCGGCGCCACCGAGCGCAAGTGGGAGCGGTTCGACAAGCGTTTCGACGTCGCCCAGGAGCCGAACGAGGTGCACCGCTTCGGGTACGTCGTCGAACTCGATCCGTACGACCCGGAGTCGACCCCGCGCAAGCACACCCTGCTCGGCCGCTTCAAGCACGAGGCGGCGACCGTGCGGCTGACCCGCGACGGGCGTCCGGTCGTCTACACCGGCGACGACGAGCGGTTCGACTACTTCTACAAGTTCGTCGGCAGCAAGCGGATGCGGCACGGCGCCAGCCGCTGGGCGCGCGAGCACAACCTGTCGCTGCTCGACGAGGGCACCCTCTACGTCGCCAAGCTCAGCGGCGACTCCCCGGCGATCGAGATCGACGGCACGGGCAAGCTGCCGTCCGACGGCGAGTTCGACGGCAGCGGTCACTGGATCCCGCTGGTCACCGCGACCGAGGACGGCGCCGTCTCGCACGTCGAGGGCATGACCGCCGAGGAGGTGTGCGTCTTCACGCGGCTGGCCGGTGACAAGGTCGGCGCCACGAAGATGGACCGCCCCGAGGACATCGAGCCGTCTCCGACGACCGGCAAGGTGTACGTCGCCCTCACCAACAACTCCAACCGCGGGGTCGGCTCGGGCGCCAAGGCGGACGAGGCCAACCCGCGCAACGCCAACAAGCACGGGCACGTCCTGGAGCTGACCGAGCGCTGGAACCGGGCCGACGCCACGTCCTTCGCCTGGTCGCTGTTCCTCGTCGCCGGGGACCCGGAGGACCCGGCGACCTACTTCGCGGGCTTCCCGAAGGACCGGGTCAGCCCGATCTCCTGCCCCGACAACGTGGCCTTCGACGACCACGGCAACCTGTGGCTGTCCACCGACGGCAACGCCCTCGGCAGCCACGACGGCCTCTTCGGCGTCGCGACCAAGGGCGACCGGCGCGGTGAGCTGAAGCAGTTCCTGACCGTGCCGACCGGCGCGGAGACCTGCGGTCCGCTCATCCAGGACCGGCGTTTGCTGGTCGCCGTACAGCACCCGGGCGAGGTCGACGGTGCCTCGGTGGAGGAGCCGGCCAGCACCTGGCCCGACGGACCGGGGAAGCTCGTGCGCCCGGCGGTCGTGGCGGTGTGGCGCGCGGACGGCCGCGACATCGGCGTCTGAGCGCCTCCTAGGAGCGGGGCCGGTGTCAGCCGGCCCCGTGCAGCGTGAGGTCGACGACCAGGGCGCGGTGGTCGGTGTCGGCCAGGTCCAGGAACCGGGCGCGGTGCGCGGTGAAGTCGTCCGACACCAGGACGTGGTCGATCTGCACGCCGAACGCCGGGGCGGTCCGGGCCGGCCAGGTGGCCGTACGGTCGGCCCCGGTCAGCCGGGCCGCGTCGCTCAGCCCCGTGTCGAGGATGCGGCGGAAGGCGGCGTGGTCCTGGGAGGCGTTGAAGTCGCCGGCCAGGACGGTGGGGGTCTCGCCGTCCTCGGCGGCGGCGTCGCGCAGGGCGTCCAGCTCCTCGCGCCAGAGGCCGACCTGGTCCGGCAGCGGTGGCATCGGGTGGGCGAGCTGCAGCCGTACGGCGTGGCCGCGCACGTCGGCCACGGCGCCGGGCATGCCCATGGTGCCGGGGACCCCGGGGGTGGCCTCCAGCGGGTAAGTGCTGAGGATGACCGACCCCTCGGAGCCGCCGCCCTCGACGGCCTGCCGGTGGGGATAGGCGGCGGCGAGTTCGCGCCGCAGTGTCGCGTCGCACGCGTATTCGCACTCCTGTACGAACACGAGGTCGGGCTTCGTCCGCCGCACGGCGGAGACGAGCTCGTCGGTGCCCTGCCCGAACTCGACGTTCGAGGTCAGCACCCGCAGCTCGGCGACGGGCGGCCCGGCGGGCTCGCCGGTCCTGCCGTAGGGCTCGATGAACCACGCCAGCAGTCCGAGCAGCGTGACGCCCCACACCGCGCCGGCCCACCACCGGGTGAGCAGGGTCAGCAGCAGCCCGGCCCCGGCCGGCACGAGCAGCCAGGGCAGGAAGGCGAGCAGCTGCGGTACGGGCGTGACCCCGTCGCTGTCGGCGAGGCGGCAGCCGACGACCGCGCTCACCCCGGCGAGCAGCAGCCCCGCGCACCCTCGGGCGAACCGCCGTCCGGCGCGGCGGGGCGCCGGACGCCCGCCGGAGTCCGTCCACTGGTCGGTCGCCGTGTCGGTGTCCAAGTCCCGGCCTTCCCCTCGCGGGCGCGACGCCTGCCTCTGCGATGCCCGCATCCTCCCTCGAAGACGGGAACGGCGCGCGGAAAGTTGCGCCCGGCGCGGCAGCCGGCCAGGAGGCTCACGAGGCGGCGGGCGGCTCAGAGGCGGGCTCGGGGCGGGGCCGGGTCGACGGCGGTGCCGGCCGGGGCCCGGCGGCGGCGCGGACGTCCGTAGCGTCCCGTGAGCCAGGAGGCCAGGGCGACCGCCAGGCCGAGGCCGACGAGCAGCCAGGAGGCCGTGCGCAGGGTCTCGGTGAGGGCGTCGTAGACGGCGCCCGCGGCCGGTCCGTCCACGGCGCCGTCCACCGCGCCGGGGAGTTCGGCGACGGTGAGCCGGCGGCCGACCACGACGGCGAGGGCGAGCAGCGCCCCGCCGAGGGCGGTGCCGACCCCGGCGGCGGTGACGGCGCGCCGGCGGCACGCGGCGACGGCGATGCCGGTGACCGCGAAGACGACGGCCGCGAGCGGCAGCCAGAAGGCGGCGACGTCGAGCACGTGGTAGCCCTTCCTGAGCCGGTCCACCTCGTGGGCCGGGAGCACGGTGACCGCGGTGTGCCGGACCGGGATGCGCCGTGCGAACGGCACGTCCTCGGTGAGCCGGTCCTTGACGCGTGTGGTGACCGGGGCCAGGTCGACGGTGACCGCGCGGCCGTGCGCCCCTTCGTCCCGCAGCGCGCGCAGGACGGCCTCGTGCACCGTCCGGTTGGCGGCCTCCCAGCCCTCGCGGAAGGCCTCGGTCCGGGTGAACGACCGTGTCGCGTCCTGGGCGAACAGCCGCACGGAGTCGTGCAGGGGGCCGGCCGCGACCTGTTCCGAGAAGCGGTCGCCCACCGCGGCGGCGACCGCGTCGCGCACGTTTGGATCGTCGGCGAGCGGCGCCACGGCGGCGACGTACCGCCCGGTGTCGCCCGGCCCGTACGTCGCCCAGGCCGCCAGCGTGCCGCACGGCGCGAGCAGGCAGGCGAGGGCGATGAGGGTGGTGGACAGGGCGGTCCGCAGGCGTGGGGGCACCCTTCCAGGCAAGGTCCCGGCGACGGTCGGGGCGACCGGCGTGACTGCATTCGGCGGCCCATGACGAGCCGAACGGGCGGTTGGGCGGGACCGGAGGGCACCGGGTCACCGGGTCACCGGGTCACCGGGTCACCGGGTCGCCGGGTCGCCTGGCCACCGTCGTATTCCCATGGGGGAAGCACCGGTGTACGGGCGGACGGCAGCCGTGGCCGATCGCCCGACCGCCCTTCCGCCCTTCCGCCCGACCGCCCGGGACCCGCGCCGGCGGACCTCAGTCGACGCGGCGGTGCCCCTGCGCGTCCTCGTGGGTGTAGTAGCGGTAGAAGAGGGAGGCGAACACCGCCGCCGCGAGCAGCAGGGACACGACGACGGAGGTGAAGACGGCCACGCCGCTGCGGGAGTACAGGAATCCCAGCGCGCAGCCCGCGAACGCCGCCCACAGCGCCGCGTGTCCTTCGCGCGGCAGCCGCTCGGCGACCGCCCGGACCACGGCGAAGAGGACGACGAACGCGAGCACGGTCAGGAAGCCGAACAGGACGTTCCAGCCGGTGATGGGGCCGCCGCGGCGGCTGATGGACGCGGCCCAGTAGCCGTAGACCAGCCCGATCCCGACGGGCACCGCCCACTTCGCCATCCGGTGGGCCCGCGGGCCGAAGACGTCGGGTGTCGTCGTACGGTCACGGGTGCCCGGCCCGCCGGGTGCTCCGGTGGGCGCCTGGGTGGCCGTGCCGCGTGTCGGTACCGCATGAGCCATGAGCGCACTCCTCTCACCTCGCCCCCGACTACCAGCGCACACCTCGGCAGGCCCGTCGGCAAGTCAGGATGCGGGCCGCCGGGGAGCGTGCTTCGCTGAGGCCCGTGAGGGGTCGCTACCGCAGTCCGGTGCGCGGCCGGTGGCGGCTGCTCGGCCGGCTCGTCCAGGCCGCCGGCCGGGGCGACGCCGTGTCCCGGCACGAGCTGCTCAGCGTCCGGGGTCACAGCGTCGCCTGGATGTTCCCGCTGCTGCTGCTCGCCGCCATCACCATGGCCGACACCACGACCGGCGCCTTCGAGATCATCTCGTGGACGGTGCTCGTCCCCGGGGTCTCCGCCGCGGTCTGCGGGGTGCGGACCACCGCGGTGTACGCGGTGATCGCCGTCGCCGTCTACGTCATGGCCGACACCGTCTGGCAGCACCGTGCCCAGACCGGCCTGCCCGGCCTGTTCCTGGTCGCCCTCGGCGGCGCGATCGCCGTGGTGGCCGCCGCGCTCCGGGTGGGCGGCGAGCAGCGCATGGTGCACATGCGGGACATCGCCGACACCACCCGCCGCACCGTGCTGCGGCCCCTGCCGGTGGGTTTCGGCGGCCTGGAGCACGCCGCCGTCTACCTCTCGGCGGACACCGAGGCCCGCGTCGGCGGCGACTTCTACGACATCCAGCCCGGCCCGCACGGCACCCGCGTCCTCGTCGGTGACGTGCAGGGCAAGGGGCTGGGCGCGGTGGAGGCGGCGGCCGCGCTGCTCGGCACCTTCCGTGAGGCCGCCTACCACGAGCCGGACCTCGCGACGGTCGCCGAGCGGCTGGAGATCCGGATGCGCCGTCACCGCGCGCACACCGCGGCCCTCGGCCGGTCGGACGGAGACCGCTTCGCCACCGCCGTGCTGATCGGCTTCTCGGAGGACCGGTCCGACACCGTGGAGGCCGTCGTCTTCGGCCACGATCCCCCGCTGGCGGTCGGCCCGGCCGGCGTACGGTCCGTGACGGTCGCCGGAGGACTGCCGCTGGGCATGAACGACCTCGTCCCCGGCCCGCCGGTGCCGCCGGTGCACCGCGTCGCGCTCGCCGCGGACGAGACGCTGCTGCTGGTCACCGACGGGGTGACCGAGGCCCGCGACCCCGAGGGCTGCTTCTACCGGCACGCCGAGGAGGTCGCCCGCGCGGTGGCCGCCGACCCGTCGGGAGCCGCACCGGGGCGGCTGGTGGCGCTGGTGCGGGACGGCACCCTGCGGCACTGCCGGGGGCGGCTGGCCGACGACACCACGGTCTTCGCGGTACGGCGGTGGGGGCGGCCGCCGGACTGGTAGGTGCCCCGCTGTGCGTCCGCAACGGTTACGGTGCTGCCGTACGTGATCGACAGGGGGAGGGACATGCCCGGAACCGTGCTGCTGCTCGCGGCGTCGCCCGTGGGCAGGGGGTGCCTGGTGGACGCCGCCTCCGTGCTCCCCGTGCTCGCGGCCGTGCCGCCCGCCGTGCTCTCCGGCACCGACACCGCGAACGTCGTCGAGCTCGCCGATCCGCTGGAGCCGCAGGCCGTCCTCACCCGGCTGCGTGCCGCCGCGGCGGCTCCCGGCCCGCTGACGGTGTACGTCGTCGGGCAGCTCCAGCTGGACCGGCGCCAGCGCCTGCCGCACCTGGCGCTGGCCCGTACGACACCGGCGACCGTCCGCTACACCGCCCTGCCCTGGCACTGGATCCGCGAGGAGCTGCGGCTGCGGCCGAGTGGCGCGACGACGCTCCTGCTCGACCTGCACGCCGACCAGGAGACCTGGCAGTGGCTGCGGGCCAACCCGCTGGACTCCGGGCGCAACAACGCCGTCTACGGCCGTGTCGCGCCGCCGCCCTCGCGGCGGACGGTGGGCACGCCGTCGTACATGCGCGCCGTCGCGACGATCCTGCGCAGCGGGCACCGGCCGCCGCCGGACCAGTTGCACCAGCAGGCGCTGGCCCGGACCGCGGCCGAGAGCGCGGCCGGCGGGGCGGCGGCCGGTGCCGACCTGGTGCTGACGGCGCCGGGCCCGGTGGCGGGCGATCCGCACGCCGTCATCGCCGACGCCGTGCGGTCCGGCCGGCACGCGGACGCCGACGCGCTCGCCGCCCGGCACGAGCACGCCGCCGCCCTCGCGCACGGGCCCGCCTCCGCGGACGCGCTGCACTGGGCGGAGGTCCGGGCGGACCTGGCGATGTTCGCGGGCGACCCGGTGCGCAGCTGCCGTGCCTGGCTGAGGGTGGCCGAGGCCCGGCTGGGCGCCGGGCAGCCGCCCGGGGCGCCCGCGGTGGAGGCGGCCGTGGACCGGGCCCACCACCAGTGGGGGAAGATCCACGACACCGGCCCCGCCCGGGAACTGGGCGCGGCGCTCGCCGTGCTGCGGGGCCGGGTACCCGGCCGGCGTGAGGGTGCGCTGGACCATGTCCAGCGCGAGCTGAGCCGCTTGCAGACCCAGGGCTGAGGCGGCCCCTGGCACCGGTCCGCCGTGTGCGGGTTGGGGTGGCTGCGGGCGTCGGTCCGCCGTGTGCGGGGTTGGGTGGCTGCGGCGTCGGTCCGCCGTGTGCGGGGTTGGGGTGGCTGCGGGCGTCGGTCCGCTGTGCGCGGGGTTGGGGTGGCTGCGGGCGCCGTCCGCTGTGCGCGGGGCTGAGGCGGCCCCTGGCACCGGTTCGCCGTGTGCGGGGCTGGGGTGGCTCGGGTGCCGGTTCGCAGATCCTGGGTGGGGTTCGGTGGGGTGGCGTCCGCTGATGCGGGGGCGAGGCGGCCCTCGGCGTCGGTCTGCCGGCGCGGGGCGGCTGCGGGCGCCGGTGCGCAGGCCCAGGGGCGAGGCGGCCCGGGTGCCGTCCGCCGGCGCGGGGGCTGGAGCGCCCCCGGGCGGGCTCGGTCGGCCCGCGCGCCCGCGTGCGCATCGCGAGAGCGGCGCACAGACCCTCCCCTGCACGCAACCGCGGTGCCATGATGGTGAGTTATGGCTGAGGGGGACGGAGTGGCGACGCACGGTATCCGCGTCCGGTTGGACGGGACGGCGAGCGAGAGCGACATCGACGCACTGCACAAATGGCTGGAGCGGGAGAAACCGCTCGCCGACCTGGCCCGCACCGACCAGCTCCGTATCGACGAACGGATCCGGATCGACGAGGCCGGCGCTCCCATGGGCACCGGCATGGACATCGTCGTGGCGGTGCTCGGGGGCGCCGCGGGCGCGATCTTCCAGTCGGTGGTGGACCAAGTCAGGCGGTCCGTGGAGGCCTGGCGGGCCAACCGCCGCGAGGTGGAGAACGGCGAGCCGCCCGAGGCGAGCGTCGAGCCGGTGCGACCCGACGGCAGGTAGGCGGCCGGTGACCGGTTACGACCCGCGGGGGAAGGCGAACCGGGCGCTGCTGGTCGGAGTGTCCGAGTACGACCACACGGCTCCGCCGGACGGCGTGCCCGGCGACCTTCCCGCGGTCAGGCACAACCTGAACCGGCTGGAGGAGGCGCTGCGGCACGGCGGCGTGTTCGGCGAGCGGGGGATCACGGTGTGCCGCTCCCCCGACCAGGGCACCTTCGACCAGGAGCTGTGGAAGGCCGGCACGGAGGCCGACGGCGTCCTGCTGCTGTACTTCGCCGGGCACGGGGCGATCCCCAACGCGGGCGACGAGCTGTTCCTCCAGATGCGCAAGGCACGCGTGGTCGCGGGAGGGCACGCCGTCTTCCCGGGGGCGGAGCTGTTCAGCGTCGCCCAGGCGATGCTGGCCGCCAGTCCCGCCCAGCGGATCGTCATCGTCCTCGACTGCTGCTTCGCGGGCAACGCCGCCTGGATCCGCCCGGACCCGCGCGACAAGCGGCGGGTGCTGCTGCTGATGAGCGTGCAGGCCAACCACCGGATCGACGCGGGCGATCCGGGGACTCCGACGCCGTTCACCGCCGAGCTGGCGGCGCTGCTGGAGCGCGACGGCGAGGTGTGGTTCAGCGAGCTCGTGGACGAGCTGCGGGCCCGGATGTCCGCGGGCGGCCGGCGGACGCTGCGCGGCGATCCCTGGGAGCCCCAGAGCCGCACCGAGCCGGGGGAGGACGTGCTCCTCGGAGCCCGCTCCCCCTCGGGCGGCCCGGGTGTCCCGCTCCCGCCGGACGCGCAGGAGGACGAGACCACCGAGCCGGAGCCCTCGTGGTGGGCGGTGGCCGCCCGCCGGACGTGGACCGGCCTGACCAGGGCGGCGGGGGTGGTGGCCGGGGCCGTGGGCGGGCTGCTCCGGCCAGGGCCCGACGGGCCGCCCTTCGGGGTCGCGGCGCGGCGGCTGGTCGCGGGAGCGGCGGTGCTGCTGTTCGTGGCCGTCGTCGGCATCGGCACGTACCGTTTCGCCGCCATGAACGGTGACTCGTCCACCTGTCCTCCGCCCCTGGAGCTGCGGGTGCTCACCGACCCGGACCTGGAGTCGACCGTCCGGGCCGCCGCCGACGCGTACCTGACCTCGGAGGAGAACACCGCCGACGGCTGCCGGTCCAGCGGCATCACCGTCTACAGCGCGGGCGCCGCCGACGCGGTCACCGCCCTGCGCAGGCAGACCGGCGCCTGGCAGGAACCCCGCGACGACGACACCAACCCGCAGCGCGACGTCGGCCCGCAGCCCGACGTGTGGATACCCGGCTCCCCGGCCGACGCCGCCCGGGTCTCCGCGGGACAGGACACCGACGCCGTGGCCGCCCTGGACCCCGACGAGGAGCCCTTCGCGTACTCGCCGATCGTGCTCGCCGTCCCGCAGGACATCGCCGCCGACAAACTCGGGGAGCGCACCGGTCTCCCGCTCACCCGGATGATCGACGCCCTGCGCGACCGGCGCGAGGACGCCGAGGTGCGCCGTCCCGACCCGGAGTTCACCGACACCGGGCTGCTCGCCACGATCGGCCTGCACCGGGGCGCCGGCGACACCGGCGCCCCCGACGCCCGCCGCGCCGAGGCCCGGGTGGACCAGCCGGGACCGCCCTCGCCGACCGCCGCCGAGCTGCTGTGCGCGCTGCCCGACGACGACGCCCTCGACAACCGCACCGCGGCCCTCGTCCCCGAGTTCCTGCTGCGGAGCGGCGTCGGCTGCGACAGCGCCCGCCGCACCCCGCGCATGGCGCAGTACCCCGGCGACGTGCCCGGCCTGGAGCCGCTCTTCGTCCGCGTCCGCTGGCAGGGCGCCGACCGCGACGAGGCCGACCGGGACCGGGCGGCGGACGGTTTCCGGCAGTGGCTCACCGGCGGGGGAGGACGGGCCGCCCTCGCCCGGGACGGCTTCCGCGCGCCCACCGGCGACCGGGCCCTGCTGGACACCGAGGAGGTGGCCGACGCGGTGTTGCGGGCGCCGTCCCCGCTGACCGAGTCCGCCGGACGGGACGCGATGGAGGCGTCCCTGGAGGGCTACCGGGGTGCCAACGGCCCGGGACGCGTGCTGTTCCTGCTCGACAGCTCCGGCTCGATGGCCGGCCAGTGGGAGGGCGCCAGCGGCGGCCCCGGCCTGCTGAAGCAGTCGCTCGGCGGGCTCGGCGACCGGGACGAGTACGGCGTGTGGGCGGTCTCGGGCACGGGCGAGGACACGTACGACACGCTGCTGCCCTTCGGCCGGCACACCCGCAAGGACGCCGAACGCGCCATCGACCGCGAGGCCCGGGTCCGGGACGCCGGGGCCGACCCGGCCGGGGCGCTGCGGGAGGCGCTCGACGCCATGGAACGGCGGGGCGCCCACGACGAGCGGCCCGGCCTGATCGTCTTCGTCACCGACGACGAGGACGCGGGCCGGCCCTCCGGCGACCGTTTCACCGGCCTCCTCGCCCTCGCCGGCGCGGGGGAGACGCCGGTCGCGATGGTCTCCCTCAAGGGCGGCGCCTGCGACGCGGGGAAGCCGGACGCCCTGATCTCCGAGGCGAGCGGCGGGCGCTGCGTGGACGCCGACGAGGACCTCGGCGCGGCCCTGCACGACGAGGTGGCACGCATCGGAACGGGGGAGACGTGATGCTCCGACCACGGCTCGCCGGGGCGGCGGGGCGACGGCTCGCGGTCCTGGCGGCCCCTCTGCTCCTGCTCCTGCCGACCGCCTGCGGCGGGGGCGGAGGCGGGGGCGGGGGGAACGGGCACGCGGCCACGCCCTCCGCCGACGTGCCCGGTGACATCGTGGTCGCCAGCGGACGGGACGTCACCGGCAAGAACGGCATCCGCCAGCGGCTCATCGACGTGTGGAACACCGGACAGGAGAAGTCCGGCACCGGCTACCGCGCCCGGCTGGTCGAACTCCCCGGCAACGCCGACGAGCAGCGCAGCCAGCTGCTCGGTGCCCTCCAGTCCGGCAGCGCCGCCTACGACGTGGTCAACCTCGACGTCACCTGGGTCCCGGAGTTCGCCGCCGCACGTCTGATCAGCCCGCTGCCGAAGACGCTGCTCGACGACGACGTGATCGAACCCGTGGCCCGTACGGCCCGCTGGGACGGTGAGGTGTACGCCGCGCCCTTCAACAGCGACGTCGGCCTGCTCTACTACCGGCGGGATCATCTGCGGGAGGCGGGCGTCGAACGCCCCGACCTGGGCGGCGGCCTGGAGTGGCCGGAGCTGAAGAAGCTGATCACCACCCTCGACGAGCGCCGGCCCGACGGCTACGAGAAGGGCTGGACCACCCAGCTCGCCGCCTACGAGGGACGCACCGTCAACGCCGTGGAGGCGTTCGCGTCGGCGGTACCCGGCTTCACGCTCACCGACGAGGACGGCCGCTACGAGGCGACCGTCGAGGAGCTGACCGAGGGCATCACGGAGCTGCGCCGCCGCACCGAGGCGGCCTCCGTCCTGCCGGACGCCTTCCGCTCCGACGAGGCGGCCTCCCTCGGTGACTTCGCCGCCGGCCGCACCTCCTTCCTGCGGCACTGGCCGTACGTGTATCCGGCCCTGCACCAGACCTTCCCGAAGGACCGGCACGGCGAACGGCTCGGTGTGACCGCGCTGCCGGGCCGCGCCGTGCTCGGCGGCCAGAACCTCGCCGTGACCGCCGCCTCCCAGCGGGCGGACAAGGCGACCGAGCTGATCAGGTTCCTGACCGGCAAGGAG
Organism: Streptomyces ambofaciens ATCC 23877; assembly: GCF_001267885.1. NCBI lineage: Bacteria > Bacillati > Actinomycetota > Actinomycetes > Kitasatosporales > Streptomycetaceae > Streptomyces > Streptomyces ambofaciens. The sequence goes on from NZ_CP012382.1 coordinate 4,135,398, forward strand.
AGCGAACGCTGTCTGCTGGACGCCGGTTTCGCGGCGACGCGCGTCTCCGCGTACACGGACGACGCGGTGACCTGCGCGGTGGGCGCCGCGCCGACTCCCTCGGCGGCCCCCACCGGGGAGGGCGCCGACACCGTTCCCCGGGACGCGGCGGGGCGGCCCGAGTACGCGCACGACGTCCTGCTCCCGGCGTTGCAGGAGGCGGCCCACCGCCCCCGCACCCCGCTGTACGGCGCCTTCACCCAGACCTTCACCACCGAACTGGGCGCCCTCTTCGCCGACGATCCGCCGGGCGACGCGGAACTGGCACGGCGCCTGGCCGGGGCCCTGGAGCAGGCCCTGCCGCACTGACCCCGGGCAGCGGGCCCGGTCGGCACGCCCGGGTCAGCGGGTGACGGTGACCAGGGAGTCCGTGACCGGGACCGCGTCCCGCTCCGGTGCGGGGGCCGGTGGGGGCGCGGGGTCCGCCGGGCCCGCGTTCGCGGCCAGCAGCAGGCAGGCCATGGCGGCGACGGCGGCGGCGAGGGCCCTGGCGTAACGTGCGGCGGTGCGTGTGCGTTCGAGCACGGCGTCCTCTGCGGGTGGTACGGGTGGCGCCAAGCGCGGTTAAGCACGCTTAATCCGCCGTTTAACCTAGAGTCGGCGGAGTCGAACGGCAAGGGCCGCAGGGGGAGTTGGCAGTGGGCGACCGTGACGACCGGGAGACCATAGGGCGCCGCGTGCAGCGGCTGCGGGCCGAGCGGGGGATGACCCAGCGCCAGCTCGCCGAGCCGGCGTACACGCCCGCCTACATCTCCACCCTGGAGGCCGGCCGCGTCCGCCCCTCCGACGAGGCGCTGCGGCATCTCGCCGAACGGCTCGGCGTCGATTACGAGGAACTGGCCACCGGGCGCCCGGCGCGGCTCGCCACCGGTCTGCGGCTCAGGCTCACCGAGGCGCGGCGCACGCTCGCCACCGGGGCCGCCGAACAGGCGGCCGGGCAGTACGCCGAGCTGCTCGCCGAGGCCGAGGCGTACGCGTGGCCCGAGGAGCGGGCCGACGCGCTGCTCGGACTCGGGGAGTGCGCGGTGGAGACCGGCGAGCTGGTCACCGCCCGGCAGTACTTCGAACGGGCGCAGGAGTGCCTCACCGACGCCGGCGCCCCCCTGCCCGCCCGGGTCCCCGCCCTGCGCGGACGGGCCCTCGCCCACTACCTCGCCGGTGAACTCCGGTACGCCGTGTACCTGCTGGAGTCCACCCTGGACGAGCTCAACCGCGGCGGCCTGCACGACCCCGACGCGCTGCTGCTGCTGTACGCCAGCGCCATCGGCCCGTACATGGACATGGGCGCGCACGCGCGCGCCGCCCAGGCCGCCGAGCTCGCCCTCGCCCTCGCGCCCCGGGCCGGCGACCCGGCGCTGGTGGCCCGCATGCACCGCTCCGTCGCCCGCACCCTGCTCGCCGAGGGCCGCCTGGAGGAGGCCGACGCCTCGCTGGCCAAGGCCGCCGAGCTGTACCGCACGCTGCAACTGCGCACCGAGCTGGCCAACTGCCACTGGATGCGCGGCTACGTCTGCGCGCAGAACGGTGAACTCCCCCGCGCCGAGGAGGAGATGCGGGAGGCCCTCGGCATGCTCTCCGCCACCCGCGCCGCCCTCTACACCAGCCAGGTCGCCGTCGAACTGGCCGACGTGCTGCACCGGCGCGGCAAGTCCGAGGAGGCCGCCGGGCTGCTGCACGGGGTGCTGGACGACCTCTCCTCCGAGCGCGGCGCCGTGCACGCCGCGGGTGCGCACCGGCTGCTCGGCGTCATCGCCGAGGACGCCCGGGACACCGAGGCCGCCGAGGAGCACTACGTCCGCGCCCTCAGTCTGCTGGAGCGGGCGGGCGCGGCCGGTGACCTGGCCGACCTGTGCCGGCTGCTGGGCGACCTGCTGCGGCGCACCGGCCGCGTCGAGGCGGCCCTCGACGCCTACCGCACCGGCCTCGGGCACCGCACGGCACCGGGCACGACCACGCTGGGCCCGGCCCCCGCCCCGCCGCCGCTGTAGCGGGCCGCGGCGCGGGTTTCCCCCGGTCGGGCAGGGGTAACCGGGTCTCCGGCCGCTTTCGAGCGAAGGAGGCGGTGCGCGTGCGGCCCAGTGACGGAGGCTGGTGGCCCTCGGACGGGTCACGTGCCGCCGAGGTGATCGCCGCCCGTGTGCGCGGCGCTTCGCCCGGCGAGGTGCCGGGCCGGCTGTGCGAGACGGTACTGGGGCTGCTGCCGGTGAGCGGCGCCAGCGCGTCGCTGCGCAGTGCGGGCCTGCCGGTGCGGCTGTGTGCCACGGGCGACCGGGCGTCGTACCTGGCGGAGATCCAGGCCACGCTGGGGGACGGGCCGTGCGTGAGCGCCGCCGAGTCGGGCACACCGGTGCTCGCCCGTGATCTGACGGCCGGCGCCGACGCCGGCCGGTGGCCCGTCTACGCCCAGCAGGCCACGGCGCTCGGCGTACGGGCGGTCTACGCGCTGCCGCTGGGCAGCGACTCGGCGTGTCTGGGCACCCTCGACCTCTACCGGGACACCCCCGGCGGGCTGACCGGCCCGCAGCTGCGCACGGCACGGCTGGTGGCCGGTGCTATGACGGTGGCGCTGATGGCGCTGCCGCACGGGGAGGGCGCCTGGCTGGACGAGCTGGCCGGCGACCACGACGAGGTGTACCGGGCCGTCGGCATGATCATGGCCCAGTTGGGCGTGGGCGCCGACGAGGCCCTGGCCCGGCTGCGTGCCGACGCGTTCGCCCGGGGCCGCAGCGCCTACGAGGCGGCCCGTGACGTCACCACCCACCGACGCCGCTTCGCCGGAGAGGGCTAGGCCCCCGCGCCCTCGGCCCCGCCTCCGGGGTGTCCGTCCCGGGCCTTCCTCCGAGGCTGTTCGCCAGGTCCGCCGACAGCTCCTCAGACCTGCGCCCGCCCCTGCCGCCGGACCTCCGCCAGCCGGCCGGCCCCGACCTCCGCGGCCGTCCGTGTGGCGTCGTCGACGGGTTCGCCGAGGGTGCCGTGGGTGAGGCTGATCGCGTCGTCGCCCACGCGCACGGCGGCGAGGTCCACGGTGAGGACGGCACCCGCGGTGTCCGCGCCCCCGGCGTCCGCCGGACCGCTGACCGTCACCCGCAGGCCCTGTCGGGCGTCCCCCGGCTCCGGCAGGGGCACGGCGGTGACCCGCACGTCCCGGACGGCACCACGGGCGGAGCGTGCCGTGAAGTGCCCGCAGGTGTCCGGCAGCGTCCCGAGCCAGGCCAGCGTCCGGTCGATGTCGGCGGCGCGGTGCGAGGTGACCCGGTAGTGCAGCTGGGCCCCGCCCGCCGTGTCGTCCAGGGCGACCGTGGCCCGCGGCGCGGTGGCGGAGCCGAAGAGCTCCTCGGTGTAGAGGACGTCCAGCAGCCGCCGGCAGTCGGCCCGCTCCGCGGTGGCCTTGAGGACACCGTCCCGCCAGGTCGCGGCGCCCCGCGTCGGCTCCCAGGTCTCCCCGAGGTCGGCCTCCGTGATCAGGGCCGCCCGGGCCTGTCCCCGGGTGAGCACGGGCGGCACGGCGGGTGACGGGAGCGCGGCCGGGGACCGTGTGCTCGCCGGCGCGGTGCCCGTCGGCCGGTCCCCGTGCCGCTCGCCGCCGGCGCAGCCGGCCGCCGTCAGCGCCAGCGCCGCCGAGAGCGCGCAGGCGAGCGGGGGGCGGGCGGCGGCGTGCTGCATGGGCGTGCCTCCTGGGGGGCCGGGCGGGCGGCCCTCCGGGACCGGCCGCACCCTCCACGGCACCACCGCCCCCGCCCCGCCACCAGCGTGCGGGGCCGTCCGGGTGAGGCGGGGACGGGCGGAGCGCCTAACGCCCCAGCCACACCGTCGTGTCCGGCCCGAGGCGGCCGTCGTCCAGGGGTGCGCTGCTCAGCAGGACCTCCCCGGCCGGCAGGTCGACCGTCGTGCCGGAGAGATTGGCGACGCAGCGCCAGGTGTCCGTGCGGTCGAACTGAAGCACCCCCGCCGGGACATCGTCCGCCCAGGTCAGCGACTCGCCGTCGAGCAGTTTGCGGCGCAGGCGCAGGGCCGTCCGGTACAGCTCCAGGGTCGAGCCCTCCACCCCGTCCTGGGCCTGGACGGCGTACGACGCGAAGTCCGGGGGCTGCGGCAGCCACGCCCCGCCCGCGCCGAAGCCGTACGACGGTCCGCCGGTCGTCCACGGCAGCGGCACCCGGCATCCGTCGCGGCCCTTGCGGACGTGCCCGGTCTGCTCCCAGATCGGGTCCTGGAGCACCTCGGTGGGCAGGTCGGCCACCTCGGGCAGTCCCAGCTCCTCGCCCTGGTAGACGTACGCCGACCCGGGCAGCGCCAGCATCAGCAGCGTCGCCGCCCGGCCCCGGCGCAGCCCGGCCCGCCGGTCGACGGCCGGTGCGTGGCCGCCGGACAGCAGCCAGGCGTCGGTGTCGGTGCCCGGCGGCAGGGCGAGGCGGGTGGCGTGGCGGACCACGTCGTGGTTGGAGAGCACCCAGGTCGCCGAGGCACCGGCGGCGCGGGCGTCGGCCAGGGAGCCGGTGATGATCTCGCGCAGCTCGGCGGCGTCCCAGCCGCCCTGGAGGTACTCGAAGTTGAAGGCCTGCCCCAGCTCGTCCGGGCGGGCGTACAGCGCGCGCCGGGCACCCGGCACCCAGGCCTCGGCCACCGCCATCCGGGGCGGGGTGTAGGCGTCCAGGATCTTGCGCCAGTCGCGGTAGACCTCGTGCACCTCGTCGCGGTCGTAGAACGGGTGGGCGCCCGGTGCGAACTCCGCGAGCGCGGCCTCGCTGCTCAGTTCGGGGGCGCCGAGGTCGCGCAGCGGCTCGGTCAGGTCCTTGACCAGCGCGTGCGCCACGTCGACGCGGAAGCCGTCGACGCCCCGGTCGCACCAGAACTTCAGCGTGGTGCGGAAGTCGGCGCGGACCTGCTCGTTGTCCCAGTTCAGGTCGGGCTGCTCGGGGGTGAAGAGGTGCAGGTACCACTGCCCGTCGGGCACCCGCTTCCAGGCGCTGCCGCCGAAGACGGACTGCCAGTCGGTGGGCGGCAGTTCCCCGTGTTCGCCGCGGCCGTCGCGGAAGACGTACCGGTCGCGGGCCGCGGAACCGGGGCCCGCGTCCAGGGCCTCCCGGAACCACGCGTGACGGTGCGAGGAGTGGTTGGGGACGAGGTCGACGATCACCTTGAGGCCCAGCCGGTGGGCCTCGGCGGCCATCGCGTCGAAGTCGTCCAGGGTGCCCAGGCGGGGGTCGACGTCCCGGTAGTCGTCGACGTCGTAGCCGCCGTCGGCGAGTTCTGAGGGGTAGAACGGGCTGAGCCACAGGGCGTCGACGCCCAGGGCGGACAGGTGGGTCAGGCGCTGGGTGACGCCGCGCAGGTCACCGAGCCCGTCCCCGTCGGCGTCGGCGAAGCTGCGGGGGTAGACCTGGTAGATGACGGCCTGCCGCCACCAGTTGGGGTCCTTGGACGACAGATCGGGCGTGCTGCTGGTGGTGGGGCGGACGGTCACGCGGTCTCCTTCGCGGTGCGTGCGGGCGACACGAACAGGTCTGTCCACATCACCCGAAAAGTGAACCCGCGCGAGGGAGCGACGCGCCGTCTCCCGCGCGCCCCCTACTCGACCTTGTGTTCGACGGTGCTCAGGTACAGCTCCACGTACCGCGCCACGTCCACGTCCAACGCCACGTCCACCAGCGGCTGTTCGCGCGTGCCCTCGTGCAGCTCGGACTCGCCGGGGCGGCCCCGGCGGTCGACGAGGGTCTGCCCGCGGGCCGGGCCAGGCGCCAGGGACACCTCGACGGGCAGCCGGTGGGTGGTCAGTCCCCGCGGGTCGATCACCGCGCAGACCGCGCCCGCGTCGCCGAGGCCGCCGCCGGGGTCCGCCTCGTCGGTGGCCGGACCGCGGTGGGCGAGCAGCTCGCCGGCGAGCCGGGTGCCGGGCTCGGCGCTCGCGCGCAGCCGGCGCACGTCCGGGCCCGGGACGATCACCCGCTGGAACACGTCCAGCCCGTACATCGTGATCGGCACCCCGGCGGTGAGCAGGATCGCGGCGGCCTCCGGGTCGTGCCAGACGTTGAACTCGGCGACCGGTGTGGCGTTCCCGGTGGCCACCGCGCCGCCCATGAACACGATCCGCTCGATGTTGCCGGTCACCTCCGGGTGGGTGCGCAGCAGCAGCGCGATGTTGGTCGCCGGAGCGGTGGGGATCAGGGTCACCGGACGGGGGGAGGCGAGGATCTCCCGGCGCAGCAGGCTCACCGCGTCCAGGTCGACCGGGGTGCGGGCCGGCGCGGGCAGACCGAGGTCGCCCATGCCGTCCTGCCCGTGCACGTGACGGGCGGTGCGCACGGCCTCGATCAGCGGGCGCCCGGCGCCCCGGGCGACGGGGACGTCGGGGGCGCCGGCCTGCTCCAGCACCGTGAGGGTGTTCCGTACGACCCCCTCCACGTCCGTGTTCCCCGCCACGCAGGTGACCGCGCGCAGGTCGAGCCCCGGGTGGCGGACCGCCAGCAGCAGGGCCAGGGCGTCGTCGATGCCGGTGTCGCAGTCGACGATCACCGGGATGGGCGGCCGGCCGGAGTCGGTCGTCACGGCGGGGCTCCTCGGACTGGGTGGGGGACGCGGGCCCCGCGACCCTAGCGGGCCCATCCGCCTTCCCCCGGTCCGGGTCCGCGCCCACGGGCCCGGCGGTCCGGTGCGGCGGACCGGCGCCGGTCACCCCGCCCGGGGCGGGGGACCGGACCGGCCTGCCCGCGTCCGGCGTCCGCCGTGGGCCCGGGTCACACGTGTCCCGACCCACCGCTGCCGAAGGAGCCGCTCGATCCCGGCAGCCAGCGGCGGCGGTTCTGGTCCTCGCCCCGTCTGCTGCCCGAGTGGTGGAGCTCGTACGGCATGAGCCGTGGGCTCCCGTCGGCCGCCAGCGGGATCTCGTCCGGCTCCCGCATCTCCCGCTCCTCGTGGACGGCGCCGGTCGCGGGAAGCTTGCCGTGCTCGTCGGCGTGGGGGCGTTCGGGTTCTCGCTCCATGACGTTCAGGCCCATGCGTACGGCCCAGATCAGCGCTCCCACGATCACCAGCCCGCCGATGAAGGCCACCGTCATGTTCACCGCGTGCGAGGACGCGGCCAGCAGTTCATACGTTGCCGTACTCATGTTCTGATTATGTACCCCCAAATGAGATAAAGCGCCAGGAATGCCCGATTGCTCCCCGGGGTCGGCTCCCCCGGCGGCCACCGCTCAGCAGAACGTTCCCCTGATGGCGTCCAGGACCGAGCCGGTCTGCTCCCACGTCACCCGGAACCGCTGGAGCACCACGCCTCGCACCTCGTCCTCGGGCTGTCCCCGCCTGATGTCCACGCAGATCCAGCGGGCGTCCTCGACCGCCTGGTCCTCGTCCGCCACGAGACCGGAGCCGATGGCCTCCAGGTCGTCGAGCAGCAGCTCCCGCTGGCCGGCGTCCGGGGACGGCACGACGTGCTGTTCCCCGGCGCCGATGGTGCGGGAGTGCTCCGTGTCCGAGGTCCCGTCGTCCCCGTCGCCCCCGCCGCCGAACGCCACCGCGGCCACCGTGACCGCCGCGGTGACGAGCCCCGACACGGCGACCGCCGTCCGCTTCCTCATCCCGCCCCCCTTGATCGGCTGCCGAGCCTACGCCGCCCGTCCCCGCCGCCTCAGCGCGCCCGCAGCGCGTCCACCGCGATCCGGGCCGCCGTGCCGATCACCGCGTCCGCCGCCGGGAGCGTGGCCGCCGTGCGGGCGGTGCGGGTGAAGACGGCCACGGCGTAGCGTCCGCCGTCGGGGTACTCGACGACGCCGACCTCGTTGCGCAGGGTCGGCAGGGTGCCGGTCTTGCCGGCCACGTGGACGTCGTCGAAGGGGAAGCCCGAGGCCAGGCGGTGGGGCCACACCTGGAGACCCATGATGCGGCGCATGGCGGCGCCGTACTCGGGCGGACAGGCCTCGTCCCGCCAGAGGGCGGAGAGCAGCCGGGTCATGTCGCGGGGGGTGCTGCGGTTGGTGCGGGCCGGGTCCAGGGCGCGCAGCCGGCTGATGACGTGCGGGTCGGTCAGCGCCCGGGCGCCGGCCGGTCCGGCGTCCTCGCGCATCAGGCCGAGCATCTCGCCGAAGCCGTGCACCGCCCGCGTCCTGGTGAGACCGAGCCGGGCCGCGGTGCGGTTGACGGCGTCCAGCCCGACCCGGCCCAGCAGCAGGTCGGCGGCGGTGTTGTCGCTGACGGACATCATCAGGAACGCCGCGTCGCGCAGCGACAGCCGGACCGGGTCGAGCATGGCCGCGAGCCCGGTGGGCCCCGGCGTGCGCCCGGCCGGCGGGCACTCGACCCGCTCGGTCAGGTCCAGCGCCCCGGCCGCCGCCAGCTCGTGCAGCGTGACCAGTACGCACACCTTGTGGACGCTGGCCGTGCACACCGGCTGGTCCGGCCCGTGCTCGACCTGCGCCCCGGAGTCGATGTCCACGGCGTGCAGCCAGCCGGTGACCCCGGCGTCCGCGAAGGCCGCGTGCAGCCGGCCGGGGGCGGTGGTGTCGGTCATGGCCGGTCCTCCGGTGCCGGGCGGGGCCGCGAGGGCCGGTGGCCGGGGGCGGCGGTGTCGTTCACAGCCAGAACTCCGATGCCGGGCGAAGGTGCAGGGGGCGGGCGGGTGCCTCGGCGTGGGCGTCGGCCGTGGTGCGCAGGGCGTGCGTGGCCGCGTCCGCGAAGGCGCCGACGGCGGCGTCGCCGCGGCCCCTGGGCCACGCCACGGAGTGCCGCCAGGCGGGCGCGGCCCCCGCCAGCGGACGCCAGACCAGGTCCCCCTCGGCGGGCGCGGCGAGGTGGGTGTCGCGGGGGCCGAGGGCGACGGCGCCGGCCGACAGCACCAGGCCGCGGACGAAGCTGGCGCCCTGTCCGTGCCGTACGGCGGCGGGGGTGTAACCGCCCCGCGCGCAGGCGGTGAGCAGGTCGTCGTAGACCGCGGGGGCGTGGGCGCGCGGGAAGAGGACCAGGTCGTAGCCGTCGAGAGCGGCGAGCGGTACCTCGTCGAGGTCCGCCTCGGGGGCGCCGCGCGGCAGCAGCACCCCGAGGTCGCGGCGCAGGACCGGGCCGAGCTCAAGGCCGGTGACGTCGCACGGGTGGTGGATGAGGCCGACGTCCAGTTCACGGGCGGCGAAGGCGGTGAGCTGCTCGGCGGTGGACAGCTCGTGCAGCTCCAGTTGCAGGCCGGCGTGCCGGCGCCGGAAGTCCGCCAGCAGCGCGGCGACGGTCTCGCCCGAGATGTCGGGGGACAGGGCGGCGCGCAGCAGGCCGGTCTCGCCGTCCCGGATGCGGCGCGCGACGGTCAGGAAGGACTCGGAGCGGTCGAGCAGCGCACGGGCCTCGGTGAGCAGCAGGGTGCCCGCCTCGGTGATCGTCACCTGACGGCTGGTGCGCTCGAAGAGCCGGACGCCCAGCTCCTCCTCCAGCCGTCGGATGCGCTGGGACAGGGGAGGCTGGGCCATGCCGAGGCGGGCCGCGGCACGCCCGAAGTGTGACTCTTCTGCAACAGCCACGAAGCACTCCAGGTGCCGCACCAGGTCCACGACCAGTAATCATATCGGGGATTGATCGATCCGACATCCATATGAATCTTGGACAGGGGTGCGGTGGTGTTGCTCTCCTCGGGGGCATGCGCTCCCTCCGTGACCTCACGCTCCGCCCCCGCCGGTGGCCCGGCGCGCTCGCCCTCGTCCTCGCCCTCCCCCTGGCCGGCTGCGCCGGCGACTCCGAACGCCCGGACCCGGCGCCGTCGGCGAGCGCTCCGTCCCGGGCCGGCGCGACGGCGGGCGCCGCGCCGGACGTCCGCGCACGCCTGAGGGTGGACGGAGTCACCCGCGAGTACCTCCTGCACCGGCCCGCCGACGGTGCCGGCGGAGGCCCGAGGCCGCTCGTCATCGCCTTCCACGGCCGCGGCGCCGACGCCGCCGAGCTGCGCGAGAAGAGCCGGCTGGAGCGGGCCGCCGGGGCGCGCGGCATGCTGGTCGCCTACCCCGAGGGCCTCGACGAAGGCTGGGGGGCGGGCACCCGGGCCACCGAACGGCGCCCGGACCCGGACCTCGACGTGCGGTTCACCGAGGCACTGATCGAGCACCTGGTCCGCGCCGAGCGGGCCGACCCCGAGCGCGTCTACGCCACCGGCTTCTCCAACGGCGGCTCCATGGCGCTGCGGGTGGCCGCCCAGCGGCCCGGCCTGCTGGCGGGGGCGGCCTCGGTCTCCGGCCAGCTCCCCGCGGGCGCCGCCGGGATCGAACCCACCGGTCCCGTCCCCGTCATGGTCGTCTACGGCGCCGACGACCCGGTGCGCCCCCTGGCCGGGTGGCCCTCCCCTCCGCCGGACCCCGAGGAGCCGATCCTGCCGAGCCTGTCGGCCCGGGACAGCGCGGAGGCGTTCGCCACCGCGGGGGGCGCCGGCGCACCGGTCACGGAGGAGAGGAAGGGCTACGACCGCACGGTGTGGCGCCTCGGGGCGGCACCGCGCTCCGCGCACGGGGCGGCGGCCACCGTGCAGCTCCTCGTCGTCCACGACGCCGGCCACACCTGGCCGGGCTCGGACGTCACCCCGCCCAAGGGCTTCGGCCCGACCAGCAGGGCCCTGGACGCCACCGACACGATCCTCGACTTCTTCACCGACGAACCCTGAACCACCCCTGCGACGCCGCCCACCTCTCACGGCCCCCGAGCCCGGCTCGGGACGGCACCGGCTCGGCGCGATGCCCACCCCGGCCCCCAGGTGAGCCGTCGCCCTCCGACCGGACGCTGCCCGCCGCCAGACCCGCCGGCCGCCGGACCCGCCGCCCGCCAGACCCGCCCGCCCCAGGACCCGCCCGCCCACAGACAAGGACCCCTCCGATGCCGGACACCCCTTACGTCACCTCGCCCCGCCGCCGTGGGCCGCGCAACGGTGTGCGCGCCGTCGCCGCCGTGGGGGTCGTGCTCGCGATCGCCGCCGGCGGTTCGTACGCCACCGGCTTCGGCCCCTTCTCGCGCGGCGACGACGGCCCCGACCCGGCCGCGACGGAGCAGGCCCGTGCCTTCCTCGCCGACTGGGCCGCCGGACGTCTGCCGAGCGCGGCCGGCCGTACCACCGAGCCCGGCAAGGCACGGGAGGTGCTGCGGAGCTTCACCGCGGGCCTGGACATCGGCAAGCCCCGGCTGACGGCGGCGGGGGAGGTGAAGGAGGCCGAGGACGGCACCCTCGGCGTCCCCTTCACCGCCCGGATGCCGATCACCGGCCTGGGCACGTGGACGTACCGGTCACGACTGCCGCTGCGCGAGCAGGACGACGGCAGCTGGAAGGTGGACTGGCGGCTGTCCCTGGTCCACCCGCGGCTGAGCGACACGGAGAAGTTCCGGCTGGAGCGCGAGGAGGCGACCCTGCCCGAGGTCACCGACCGGAACGGCACCTCCCTCTCGGGCGGCGGCCACCCCTCGCTGGCCCCGCTCCTGGGCCGGCTGGCGGGCGGAGCCGACGGCGGGCCGCGCGGCGCGGTCGAACTGATCGACCGGGCCACCGGCGAGACCGTGCGCACCGAGGCGCGCTTCGGGAAGGAGCCCGACCCGGAGAAGGCCGGCCGGCCCGTCCGCACCACCCTGGACGCCACCTGGCAGTCCGCCGCCGAACGGGCCCTCGGCGAGGCCGACGGCAAGAACGCCTCCCTGGTCGCCCTGCGCGTCGACGACGGCGAGGTCCTCGCCCTCGCCAACTCCCCCGCCGGCGGCTTCAACCGCGCCGCCTCCGGCACCTACGCGCCGGGCTCCACCTGGAAGATCGTCACCAGCAGCGCCCTGCTGCTCAAGGGCGCCGTCGCTCCCGACGACGTCGTGGACTGCCCCAAGTACCTGACGGTCGGGAAGGAGTTCCACAACGTGGAGACGTCCGAGTACCGGGGCGCCACCTTCCGCAAGGACTTCACGGAGTCGTGCAACACCGCCTTCATCAGCCTGCGCGGCGAGCTCGACGACGGGGAGCTGGGAGAGGTCGCCCGTACCTACTTCGGCGTCGGCCAGGAGTGGCACATCGGCATCCCGACGTACGACGGTTCCGTGCCGGTGCCGAAGGACGAGACGGAGAAGGCCGCGTCGATGATCGGTCAGGGACGGGTCCAGGCCAACCCCCTGATCATGGCGTCGGTCACGGCCACCGCGGTCTCCGGCGAGTTCCACCAGCCGTCCGTCACCGCCGGGAACGCCGACGGGACCCGCACCGAGCCGCTCCCCGACCGGGTCGTCACCCAGCTGCGCGGGCTGATGCGCGCCACCGTGACCGACGGCACCGCCCGGGTCCTGGCCGACCTGCCCGGCGAGATCGGCGCCAAGACCGGCACCGCCGAGGTCTCCGACGACCAGGACAACAACGGCTGGCTCGTCGCCCACCGCGGCAACGTGGCCGTCGCCGTCGTCGTCGAGGAGGGCGTCACCGGCGGCGGCTCGGCGGGCCCGGTCATGCACAGCCTGCTGTCCGCCGTACCGGAGGGCCCGTCCTGAGTCCGGCCGTCGCGCGACTCAGCCGAGGCGCACCGGCAGTTCCGTCAGGCCGCGCAGCAGGGTGCCGGTGCGCCAGGTGAGCGTCGCCGGGTCGGCGGCGAGGGAGAGCGAGGGGTGCCGCCGCAGGAGCAGCCGTACGGCGACGGCGGCTTCGAGGCGGGCCGCCGGGGCGCCGAGGCAGTGGTGGAGGCCGTGCCCGAAACCGAGGTGGCCCGCCGTCCGGCGGCCGATGTCGAAGCGGTCGGGGTCGGGGAAGTGGCCGGGGTCGCGGGAGGCGGCGGCGAGGGAGACGAGTACCGAGTCGCCGGCCGCGATCCGGGTGCCCGCCAGCTCCAGGGGTGCGGCGGCGTACCGGAACGCGGTCGAGTGGACCGGGGAGTTGAACCGCAGCGACTCCTCGACCGCGCTCCCGGTCAGGCCCGGGTCGGCCCGCAGCAGGTCGAGCAGGCCGGGGTGGGTGAGGAGGCTGTGGACGGTGGCGGAGATCAGGTCGACGGTCGTCTCGTGTCCGGCGACGAGGATGAGGAAGACCATGCCGAGCAGTTCCTCGGCCGTCAGCACACCGCTGTCCGCGGCGACGACCAGCTCGCCGAGCAGCGTGTCGTCCGGGGCGCGCCGCTTGCGGCCGGTCAGCTCGGTGAGGTAGCCGGTCAGCGCCTCGGACGCCGTCGAGGCCGCCTCGGCGGAGGTGGGCGCGACCAGCTCGCCCGACCAGGTGTGGAAGCCTTCCCGGTCGGCCTCCGGGACGCCCAGCAGGTCGCAGATCACCGTGACGGGCAGCGGCAGCGCGTACCGGCCGACCAGGTCCGCCGTGCCCCGTCGCGGCAGCGCGTCCAGCAGTTCCTCCGCGACGCGCTCGACGCGGGGGCGCAGGGCGGCGATCCGGCCCGGCGTGAAGTGGCCCGCCACGAGCCGGCGCAGCCGCGTGTGCTGCGGCGGGTCGCTCTGCACCATGTTGCGGCCGATGGCGTGCCCGCCGTCGGTCCGCCAGGAAGCGGAGTGCCGGATGTCGTTGCGCAGCCGCGGATCGGTGAGCGCGGCCCGTGCCGCGTCGCGCGTCACGACCAGCCAGGCCTCCCCGCTCCCCGGTACCCGTATCCGGTGCACGGCTCCCTCGGCCCGCAGGGCGGCGAGGACGGCGTACGGGTCGGCCACCGGGTCGTGTCCGGCGGGTGCGAGTTCGTCGAGGGTGGGCGCGGTCATGGGACCTCCCGGCGAGGATGAAACGGGGAGTACTCCCCGTTTGGGGCCGACGATAGCATCGGCAGCCGGAGCGCGGGGAGCAGTCCCCGGTTCACCGGACCCGTGGGATCAGGAGCGTGAGGATGACCGTCGGCGCACACGACGGAGCTCCCCGGCAGCGGCGCGACGCGCGGCGCAACCGGGAGCTTCTGCTGGGGGCGGCCCACGAGGTGTTCACCGAGCAGGGGCTGGACGCGCCCCTGGACGTGATCGCGCGCCGGGCCGGGGTCGGCAACGCGACGCTCTACCGCCACTTCCCCACCCGCGCCGCGCTCGTGGACGCCGTGTTCCGGGACTCGCTGACGGACACGATGGACGCCGGTGAGCGGGCCAGGAAGGCGCCGGACGCGTGGGCGGGCCTCACCGCCTACCTGGAGGTCGTCTTCGCCACCCTGGCCGCCGACCGCGGCACCAACGACCTCATGACCACGCGTCTGCGGGGTGTCGACAGCCTGGAGGCCGTGCACGAGCACAACCGCCGGACCGTGGACGCGCTGCTGTCCCGCTGTGCCGACGAGGGCACCGTCCGCCCCGACGTCACCACCGAGGACGTGCTGTTCGCGCTCGCCGCTCTCGGCCGTGCCGTCCCCGCCCTGACCGCCGCGACGGCACCGGACGCCTGGCGCCGCCCCCTCGCCCTGCTCCTCGCCGGGCTGCGCCCCGCACCGGCCGCGCCGCCCCTGCCCGCGCCCGCGCTCACCGCCGCCGAACTCGGCGACGCCCTGCGGGAGCTGGGCCCGCACCGCACCCGAGGTGCCGACGGGGAGCCCGACGCGTGAGGCGCCCGCGCCGACGCGCGGGAGGGCGGCGCGGGAGGGCCGGCCCCGCGGCGGAGCGGGCGCGGGGAACGGGGGCGTCAGCCCTGCGGGCCGACCCGGTGCCCGGACTCCGGGCCGCCGTCCCCGGCGTCGCTGGTGCCGCCGGTGTTCCTGGTGTCCCCGGTGTCCTCGTGCCGCACCGCCTCGCCCCGGACGACCCGGTGGCCCTCCCGGTCCCTCGCCGGCTCCCGCTCCTCGCCCTTCGTCTCCCGGGCCTCGGCCTTGAGGATGCGGGCCGACCTGCCCGCCGAGCGGCTCAGCTCGGGGAGCTTCCTGGCGGCGACGACGGCTATGACGACGATGAGGATGATCGCGAGCTCGCTCAGTCCGAACACGGCACTCCCCTGGTGGACGTACGGTCGGGCCCGCGGCACGGGCCCCCACGGAATCTACGGCACGGCGGGCGGAGGTCAGAGGCCGAACTCGTGCGGCGGCAGGTCCCGCGCGAGGCAGGCCTCGCGCACCACGTCTCCCTCTTCCGCACGCCTCCCTCTACGCGTCTGCAAGAGCTGTCGGCCCGTCGGGTCGCCGGGTCCGCGGAACGGACGGCTCCCCGGTTCCGTGGCCGTACACGGCCTGGGAGCCGTACGCCGCACGGTGCTCGACCAGTTCCCGGACCCAGCCGTCGACCAGGGCGGTCCAGTCCCGCGACCCGGCCGGCCCGTCGTGCGGGACGGTGAACCGGCTGAGCGCGTCGTGGCCGTCGGAGCACGCGCCGCCGCGCTTGTCCGCCTCCAGCACCACCTCCAGGGCGCCGGGCACCGCGAGGAAGGTCAGCTCGATCTCCTCCACCTGGTCGGCGTAGCGCGGGGGCGCGGAGAGCTCGATCTCCTGGCGGAAGGGCAGCCGCTGCCCGGTGCCGCCGATGCGGCCGTGCTCCAGACCGGCGGAGCGCAGGCCGAAGCCGAGCCGCCCGAGGGCCTCCAGGACGGCCTCCTGGGCCGGCAGGGGCGTCACGGCCAGCGGGACCGCGCCGCCCGTGTCCGCGGTGCCGGCGACCGCCAGCTCGGTGCGGACGCCGAGCGCGATGCCCGGCGGCCGGCCGTACGGCTCGGTGACCGGCGTCTCCCAGGGCAGCGGCAGCGAGAAGGGCACGCTGCGCCGCTCTCCCGAGGCCAGCCGGAAGGGCCCGCCGAGGCGGCGCCGCTCGAAGACGACCACCTCCTCGCGGCCCCCGCCCTCCTCCCCGTCCCCGCCCTCGCGCCGGACCCCGTCTCCGCGCCCACGCCGGTCCCCGTCCCCGGTGTGCCCGGCCGCCGCCACGTGGGCCACCAGTTCCAGCACGACGTGCTCCACGTCGTGGCCGGCGGTGCCGCCGACGAGGTCGACCCGGCCCGACAGGACGCCCCCCGGCCGGGCGGCGCCCGGGTCGAGGACCGTGTCGACCGTGGGGCCGTCCACGCCGAGGGGACCGGGCAGCGGCTTGAACACCATCGAGGCGTGCACTCCTTCACGTCGGTGCGAGGGACTTCCGTGCGGGGAACATCCGGAGGCGTCCGACTGTTCTCTACAGGCGAGTAGAAGCCTAGGGGTCCGAGGACTCCCTGTCGTTTTGCTCGTCCTTTACCATGAGGGGGAACCCTCGGGCGACCGGCTGGTACCGGCGCCCACCGAGCTGTCAAAGGAGTCCCGTTCCGTAATGGAGCCTCCCAGTACCGGCCGTGCCACGGCCGGCCCGCAGTCCCCCCGGTACACGCGTGAGGGAAGCGGGGTGGCACGGTGACCGAGGTCCTGCTGCTCCTGCTGGCCCTCCTGCTCACCCTGGCCTGCGCCGTCTTCGTCGCCGCCGAGTTCTCCCTGACCACCGTCGAGCGCGGTGACCTGGAGCGTGCCGCGGAGTCGGGCGAGCGCGGTGCCGACGGCGCCCTGAAGGCCGTCCGGTCCCTGACCCTCCAGCTCTCCGGCGCCCAGCTCGGCATCACCGTGACCTCCCTGGTCATCGGCATGCTGGCCGAACCGTCGATCGCCGTGCTGCTGCGCGGCCCCCTGACGGCGATCGGCCTGGGCGGCGCCGCCTCGACGGTGGCGACCGTGCTCGGCGTGGTCCTGTCCACCGTCGTCCTGATGGTCGTCGGCGAGCTGGTCCCGAAGAACTGGGCGATCTCCCGCCCGCTGGCCGTCTCGAAGGTCGTCGCGGGTCCGCAGCGCGGCTTCACCACCGCGTTCGGCCCCTTCATCCGGCACCTGAACAACACGGCGAACCGCTTCGTACGCCGCTTCGGCCTGGAACCGGCCGAGGAACTGGCGTCCGCCCGCAGCCCCGAGGAACTGGTCGCCCTCGCCCAGCACTCGGCCGCCGAGGGCGCCCTGGAGGCGGACTCCGCCGAGCTCTTCGTGCGCACCCTGCACCTGGGCGAGCTGACCGCGGAGAACGTCATGACACCGCGCGTCGACGTCAAGGCGCTGGAGGCCCACGCCACCGCCGCCGACGCCGCGAACCTCTCGCACGCCACCGGCCTGTCCCGCTTCCCGGTCTACCGGGACAGCCTCGACGAGGTCATCGGCACCGTGCACATCCGCGACGTGCTGGCCCTGGAGCCGGACCGGCGCGCGTCCACCCCCGTCACCGAGCTGGCCACCGCGCCGCTCCTGGTGCCGGACAGCCTGCCCGCCGACCGCCTCCTGGAGCGCATGCGCTCCACCCGCACCATGGCCGTCGTCATCGACGAGTACGGCGGCACGGCCGGCGTGGCGACCGTCGAGGACATCGTGGAGGAGGTCGTGGGCGAGGTCCGCGACGAGCACGACCCGGTCGAGATACCGGACCTGCTGCCCGCCCCCGCCGAGTCGGACGGCCGCGCGGCCTGGGAGGCCGACGGTTCGCTCCGCCTGGACCGGCTCGCCCGGATCGGCCTGGCCGCACCGGACGGACCGTACGAGACCCTGGCCGGCCTGGTCGCCACCCATCTGGCGCGGATCCCGGCCAAGGGCGACGTCATCAACCTCGACGGCTGGTGCCTGCACGTCCTGGACGTCGACCACCACCGCGCCGACCGCCTCCGGGTCACCGCACCCGCGCCGGTCCCGTCGGCCGACCGTGAGCCGGAGGTGGCCCGATGACCGCCGTGCAGCTCCTCATCGGCGCCCTGACGCTGCTGACCAACGCGTTCTTCGTCGGCGCCGAGTTCGCCATGATCTCCGTACGCCGCAGCCAGATCGAGCCGCGCGCGAAGACGGGCGACAAACGCGCCCGGATGACCCTGTGGGGCCTGGAGCACATCTCCGCGATGATGGCCACGGCCCAGCTGGGCATCACCGTCTCCTCGCTGGTGCTCGGCGCGGTCGCGGAACCGGCCATCGCGCACCTGATGGAGCCGGTGTTCGAGGCGGTCCACATGCCGCACGCGCTGGTCCACCCGATCGCCTTCGCGATCGCGCTGGCCCTGGCGACGTACCTGCACATGCTGATCGGCGAGATGATCCCGAAGAACATCGCGCTGGCCGCCCCGGCGACCACCGCGCTGATCCTCGGCCCGCCGCTGGTCGCCCTGACCCGGGCGCTGAAGCCGTTCGTCTTCGGCATCAACGCCTTCGCCAACACCCTGCTCAAGCTGCTCAGGGTGGAGCCGAAGGACGAGGTCGAGGCCGTCTTCACCGACGACCAGCTCGCCCGCATGGTGGTGGACGCCAGCGAGGCCGGGCTGCTCAGCCCGGCCGACGGCGAGCGGCTGCGCGACGCGCTGGAGCTGGGCACCCGCCCGGTCGGCGAGATCCTGGTCCCGGCGCAGAAGATGCGCACGGTCGGCCACACGGTCACCCCGGCCGAGCTGGAGCGCCTGGCCGCCGAGGCGGGTTTCTCCCGCTTCCCGGTCACCGGTCCGGGCAACGCCGTCCTCGGCTACCTGCACATCAAGGACACGCTGGGCCTCACCGACCGGGACGCCCCCTTCCCCCGAGCGGCGCTGCACCGCGTCACGCGGGTCCGCATCGACACCCCGCTGGACGACACCCTCACCGCCCTGCGCGCCGAGGACAGCCACCTGGCCGCGGTCACCGGCGAGACGGGCGCTGTCCTGGGCTTCGTGACGATGGAGGATGTCCTGACCGAGCTGGTGGGACCGGCCGCGGTCACGTCGTGACCTGACCCGTGCTCAGGAGTCGCGGGCGCCCGGGAACCCCCGGGCGCCCGCGGCCGTCTCCCCCGGTGACACCGCTGGGGGAGGCGCTCATGGCCATGGTCGGCCTGTTCTGGATCACCGAGGACTGCGTGTACGTGGGCGCCGAGCCCACCGGCACCGCGCCGGGCGTGCGGCTGACCAAGGACGGGGTCGAGATCCTGGGGCTCGGCCAGGGCGGCCGCGGCCGGCGCTGGGACGAGATCCGGGAGATCGACGTACGGGACGTCGCCGTGCGGTCCGCCGCGCGGCGCCTGCTGTCCATGGCGTTCGACTCCGCCCTCGTGCTGATCAGCGGCGACGGCGAGCAGCCGCCGGCCTTCACCGTACGGGTGGTGACCGAGACCGACGGCACGATCGAGGCGAGCGCCCTGGCCGCCGTCCCCGGCGGCATCCACACCCCGGACGAGTACGCCCTCTCCCGCGCCCTGCTGACCCGGCTCGTCGACGGCGACACCCTCGTGGACGACCTCCTCACCTGGTGCCGGGACCGGTTCGGCGAGCCCGCCCCGGCCGGCGACGAGCGCCTGGCACTGCTCCGCCGCTGGACGGCGTCGCCCGCCTGACCCGTTCCCGGACCGACGTGCCCCCCCGGATGTACGTTCGCCGCGACAGCTTTCCGGCAGGCGCGACTAGAGTTCAGGTGTGGGGGGACCGGTCCCCCGTGGCGGCCCGTGTCCGATGCGGTCCGCGGAAAGGCATGCATGACCCCGGAGAGCAGGCTGAGCGCCGCAGGTCGGCCGCAGGCCGCCGACCGGCTCGACGACGACCAGTACCCGGCGTACACGATGGGCCGGGCGGCCGAGCTGATCGGCGCCACGCCCGGTTTCCTCCGCGCTCTGGGTGAGGCGGGTCTCGTCAGTCCGACACGTTCGCAGGGCGGGCACCGCCGTTACTCGCGCCGGCAACTGCGCCGCGCGGCGCGCGCCCGTGAACTGGTCGATCAGGGAACGCCCATCGAGGCCGCCTGCCGCATCGTCCGCCTGGAGGACGACCTGGAGGTGGCGCTGCGCATGAACGAGGAGCTCCGCCGCGAGGCCGGACGGCGCGACGAGTGAAAAACTGACCCCGGTGAAACAGATATTCGGCGGACGCCGGAAAAACATTCCGTGTCGAAATCTCCCGGCGTTTCATTTCCAGTGGCGGCGATTCATTTCGTGCTAGGCTGGACATCAGTTGCAGTTGTGGTTGCCATTTGTGTTACCGGTTTTCCGGGCAGGTGATCGCCGCAGCGATGTGAAGGCCCGCAAAGTGCGGGCCTCAACACTGCCTAGGAGTAAAAACATGGCTTCCGGTACCGTGAAGTGGTTCAACGCCGAAAAGGGCTTCGGTTTCATCGCGCAGGACGGCGGCGGCGCCGACGTCTTCGCCCACTACTCGAACATCGCCACCCAGGGCTTCCGTGAGCTCCAGGAGGGCCAGCGCGTCAACTTCGACGTCACGCAGGGCCAGAAGGGCCCGCAGGCGGAGAACATCGTTCCCGCGTAACGCGCGCGCAGTACGCATCACGAAGCAGGGCCCGCACCGGTCGGTGCGGGCCCTGCTCCGTATGCCGTGTCGGTCGTGGCCCCGCTCACCAGCCGGTGGCCACCAGATGGTTCAGGAGCAGGGCCAGGACGGCCTGTGCCGCGAGCCAGGCCCTCGGCCGGGTGAGGAACGCGCCGGCCGGCAGCAGCCACAGGGCGAAGGGCAGCCAGATGCGTTCCGTCTCCGCCTTGCTCATGCCGGACAGATCGGCGATCAGCAGGGCGAGCAGCCCGGCGGCCACCAGGAACGCCAGGCGCGGCTCCTCGGCGACCGCACCCGCGCCGCGCCGCCGGACCAGCGGGCCCGCGGCGCGCCGCAGGCCCGCCACCGTCGCCAGACCCGTGATGAGCACCGTGCAGGCGAGGTTCGCCCACACCCAGTAGCCGTACGGGCGGACCCCGGCCGCGCCCTCGTAGTACCGCTCGACCAGCAGGCGGTACGCCTCCCACCAGTCGAACCCGGCCACGGTGAACGCCAGCGGCACCACCGCCGCCCCCGCCAGTAGGGGTACGAACAGCACGGGACGCTCCCGCACCCCGCGCCGGCCGAGCCACAGCACCGCCGCCCCGATCACCGCGAAGAGCGTCAGCCCGTACGAGAGGTAGCAGGTCAGACCGAACAGCAGTCCCGAGCCCGCCGCCCACCACGGCGAGCGGCCGGTGACCGCGAGCGCCAGCAGCGCCACGGCCCACGCGGCGACCGCCGCGAAGTACCCGTCGGCCGACGTGCCCGTCCACACCGCGGCCGGCGCCAGCACGAGGAACGGCGCCGCCCGCCGGGCGGGCCGCTCGCCGGCCAGCGCCCGCACCGCCACCAGCACCGCCACGCACCCCGTCGCGCCGACCGTGATGCACCAGGCTCCGGCCCAGCCCCCGCCGCCCAGCCCGATCCGGTCGAGCAGCACGAAGGTGAGCGTGGCTCCCGGCGGGTGGCCGGCGACATGGGCGGGCCAGTTGTCGGGGGACCGCAGCAGGATGTGCCCGGTGAAGTCGCGCAGGGTCGCCGGGACGTCGTGCCAGCGGTCGATGACCGTGAGGTACTCCTGGCCGGTGGTGAGCCGGCCGGCGACGCCCCGGTGCCACCCGTCGACCAGGGCCAGCGACCAGGTCCAGGCCATCGCGGTGCCCCAGGCGGCGGCGAGCAGCGCGCGCCACGGCAGACGGCCGGCGAGTGCCGGTCCGTACGCCACGGCCGCCGTCGCCACCAGGACGGCCGCCGGGGTGCCGGGGCCCACGTGCGGGTCCCAGCGGCCGAGCAGCGGGGGCCAGCCGACGATCAGGGTGTCGTAGGTGTACACGGTGCGGCCGACCAGGACGGCGGCCGCGACCAGCAGCACGGCGGCCGCGGCGGCGCAGAGGTCGAGGGTCAGGGAGCGCGGGCGGGTCACCTCGGCACCGTAGGACGCGCGACCGGCCCGGGGACGGCGCACACGGCGGACGTCAGCGTTTCGTCATGGGTCGCGGACCGCTCCCGGGGCCGGTCGCGGCCTACCGTCGGGACATGCGCGTCCCCGCCTCACGGCTCCCGTCCGCACCGGGCTTCTGGCGCAGCCCCCTGCGCGGTCCCCGGTTCACGTCGTTGCTCGGCCTCGTCCTGCTCGTCGGCCTCACCGTGCTGTTCGCGACGGGACTGCTCTCCTACGCCGCGTACAACCCCGGCCTGGACCCGGTCAACGACAAGACACCGGACCGGGGGATCCTCGGTTGCTACCTCTTCGCCTGGCCGACCGACCCGCACTGGCTGTACCGCCTCACCCAGGGCGTCCACGTCACCCTCGGCCTCACCCTGGTCCCGGTGCTGCTGGCCAAGCTGTGGTCGGTCGTGCCGAGGCTGTTCACGCTGCCGCCGGCCCGCTCGCTCGCCCACGCGCTGGAGCGGGTCTCCCTGCTCCTGCTGGTCGGGGGCGCGCTGTTCACCTTCGGGACCGGGGTGCTCAACATCCAGCTGGACTACGTCTTCCCCGGCTCCTTCTACCCGCTGCACTTCTACGGGGCCTGGGTCTTCTTCGCCGCCTTCGTCGCGCACGCCGTGCTCAAGGTGCCGGTGGCGCTGCGCAACCTCCGCGCGCTGCGCGAGGAGCGCGACGACGACCTGATCTCCCCGCGGCCCGATCCGCCCACCGTCTCGCGGCGTGGGGCGCTGTGGGTGGTCGGGGGCGGCTCGCTGCTGATGTTCGCCACCAACGCCGGCCGCAGCTTCGACGGGCCGCTGCGGGAGACGGCCGTGCTCTCGCCGCACGGCGGCCCCGAACCGGGGCACGGGCCGGGTGGCTTCCAGATCAACAAGACGGCCCGCTACGCGGGCATCGACCCGGCCGAGACGAGCGAGGACGCCTGGCGGCTCGTCCTCACGGGACGCACCGGGACCGTCCGGCTCGGCCGCGGCCGACTGCTGGGCATGGAGCAGCACAGCGCCGCGCTGCCGATCGCCTGCGTCGAGGGCTGGTCGACGTCCGACCAGTGGTGGCGCGGGGTGCGGCTGCGCGATCTCGCCGCGCTCGTGGGCTTCGAGGACGACCCGCCGGACGTGTTCGTCGAGTCCCTCCAGCGGCGGGGCGCCTTCCGCAGCGGGGCCCTGCGGGCCAACCAGGTGGCCGACCCGCGCTCGCTGCTCGCCCTGTCCGTCAACGGCGAGGCGCTGAGCGCGGACCACGGACATCCGGCGCGGATCATCGTGCCCGCCGCGCCCGGCGTGCTGAACACCAAGTGGGTGGCCCGGATGACGTTCGGAGACCGGTGATGAGCCCTGGGCGCGGTCTGCGGTCCGCGAAGCCGTCCGGGAAGCGGCCCGCGCCGCGGCGGCTGATCGGCAGCCCCTTCCGGCTTCTGCTGCTCGCCTGCTCGTTCGCGCTCGCCGGCTACGCGGGGGTGCGGCTGCTCACCGGCGACCCGCTCGGTGTGGTCCTGTGGTTCGTCGGGGCGGCCCTGCTGCACGACCTGGTGCTGCTGCCCCTGTACACGGTGGCCGACCGGGCGGTCGTACGCGGGCTGGGGGCGGCCGGACGCCGCGGGTGGGCGCTGTACGTGCGGGTGCCGGCCCTCTTCTCCGGGCTGCTGCTGCTCGTGTGGTTCCCGCTGATCAGCGGCCGGGTCGACCGGCGCTACGAGGCGGTCGCCGGGCAGTCGGCGGAGGGCTTCCTGGCCCGCTGGCTGCTGATCACGGCTGTCCTGTTCGGCGGGTCGGCACTGCTCCTGGCGTCGCGGTCGCTGCGCAGCGCGACGAAGCGGCGGCCACCCGACGTCCACTGAGCGGCGGCCCGCCAGCCGGCGGCGCCCGCGTGGCGGAGCAGGGCGGCCGAGCCGATCCGGGCCCAGGGGAAGGGGCTGCCCGCCGTGCGGGCGTCGGTGACGTCGACGACCTGCACCTCGGCGCGTTCGTCGACGTCGGCCTCGGCGGTCTCGGCGATGAGCAGGCCGCCGGGCGCGAGCAGGGCGGCGACGCGGGCCAGCAGGGCACGGGGGTCGCCGCCGATGCCGACGTTGCCGTCCATCAGCAGGACGGTGTCCCAGCGTCCCTCGCCGGGCAGCGGGTCGAAGACGGAGCGCCGCAGCGACCGGCCCCCGAGCCGCAGGGTGCGGGCGACGGCGGCCTCGCTGACGTCGATGCCGAGGACGATCCGGCCGCGGGCGGCGAGCTCCGCCACCAGCCGGCCGGGTCCGCAGCCCACGTCGAGCACGGCCCCCTCGCACCGGTCCAGCACCTCCAGGTCCACCGGATCGGCCCGCGCGCACCAGCGCTCCACGTCCAGGGGCAGCAGCCAGCCGTCCGCGCGGCGCAGGAACAGCGGGCCGCGGCCGGTGCGCAGGGCGGCGGCGTAAGGGTCGGAGACGGCCCAGGCGGGGGGAGCGGCGGTGCGCGGGGCGGCTTGTCCGAGGCGGCCGGCACCGACCGGCCGGCCGTTCGCCGGGCCGCCGCCCGCACCGCTGCAAGGCCCTGCTCATCGGCCCCCCCGCCGCTCCGTGCCCGTCGCGCACGCGGCCAGCCGGGCGGCGAACCGGCCGTGCGGCGCGCAGGCGGCGACGGCCCGCGCGTCGGCGGCGGTGTCGACGTCGCGCAGCCGCGGCAGGTCGCGCACGCGCAGTCCCGCCGTGCACAGCCGCTCCCGCTGCACGGCCCCCGTCACCGGTGTCGACATGGGCACGCCCCGGACCAGCGCGGGGTCGGGACGGGCCAGGCCCAGGGCCCAGAAGCCGCCGTCCTCGGCGGGACCGAAGTACGCGTCGCAGTCGGCGAAGTCCACGGTGAGCAGCTCCGGCGTCACCTGCGGTGTGTCCATCCCGATCAGCAGGGCGGGCCCGGCGCACCCGGCGAAGGCGTCCGCCAGCCGTTCGTCGAGCCCGCCCGCGCACTGCGGTACGACGTCGAAGCCGGGCGGCAGCCAGGGGCCGGGGGAACCGTCCAGCACCAGTACCCGGCGCCGTGCGGGGGCCGCGGCCACGGCCCGCAGGGAGTCACCGAGGGCGGCCTCCGCGAGCGCGGCGGCCTCGTCCGGGCTGAAGGGCGGTGTGAGCCGGGTCTTGACCCGCCCGGGCCGCGGCTCCTTGGCGATGACCAGGAGGGTGGTGCTCACCATGTTCACCGTGAGTTCCCTTCGTGGGCGCCGCCACGCGCGTCCGGGCCGGCCGGAACCTCGGCGAGGACCGCGCGCATGTCCCGGACCGCGTGCCAGGTGCCGCGCCAGGTCCCCGTCACCTTGGAGGCCCCGGTGCGCGGCAGGTAGGGGACGTCGCGTTCGGTGATCCGCCATCCCGCGTCGGCGGCGCGCACCACCATCTGGAGGGGGTAGCCGCTGCGCCGGTCGGTGAGCCCGAGGGCGAGCAGCGGCTCGCGGCGGGCGGCGCGCAGCGGGCCGAGGTCGTGCAGGTCCAGGCCGGTGCGGCGGCGGAGCATCCGGGCGAGGGCGAGGTTGCCGGCCCGGGCGTGCGCGGGCCACGCGCCGCGTCCCCGCGGGCGCCGACGGCCGAGCACCAGGTCGGCCGTGCCGGCGCGGATCTCGCCGACGAACGGTCTCAGCAGTCCCGGGTCGAGGGAGGCGTCGCAGTCGCAGAAGCAGACGATCTCGGCGGTGGCGGCGGTCAGCCCGGCGTGGCAGGCGGCGCCGAAGCCGCGGCGCGGCTCGGTCACGACCGTGGCGCCGAGTCCGCGGGCGATCCGTGCCGAGCCGTCGGTGGAGCCGTTGTCGACGACGAGCGCGCGCCAGCCGGCCGGGATGCGGGTGAGGACCCAGGGCAGTGCCCCGGCCTCGTCCAGGCACGGGAGCACGACGTCGACGTCCGGGGGAGGCGAGGTGGTCACGGCTTTCACCCTACGAACCGGAATCGGGCGTATCGGACTTCCGCTCCTTACGAAACGCGGACGTCGCGGCCCCGGCCGCCCGCACCGGCGACGGCGGCGGCGGCACGGTGCGAGGCTGGGCGCATGCGTCAGCAGCAGCCGTACGAGTCCGTCCCCCGGGGCGCTTCCCCGAACGAGGTCTCGAACGGAGACCGGGACGGCCCCGCCCGGGTCCTGGTCGTCGACGACGACCCCACGGTCGCGGAGGTCGTGGCCGGCTACCTCGACCGCGCGGGTCACCTCGTCGACCGGGCCGCCGACGGCCCGGCCGCGCTCGCCCGGGCCGCCGAGCACCCGCCGGACCTGGTGGTGCTCGACCTCATGCTGCCCGGCATGGACGGCCTGGAGGTCTGCCGGCGGTTGCGGGAGCGGGGGCCCGTGCCGGTGGTCATGCTGACCGCCCGCGGCGACGAGGAGGACCGTGTCCTCGGCCTGGAGGTCGGCGCGGACGACTACGTGACCAAACCCTTCAGCCCGCGGGAGCTGGTGCTGCGGGTGGACTCCGTGCTGCGCAGGACCCGGTCCGTCCCGGCGCCGCACCCGCTCGCCGCGGCGGGCCTGACCGTCGACCCTGCCGCCCGGCGGGCCACCAGGGCGGGCACGGAACTCGCCCTGACCCTGCGGGAGTTCGACCTGCTCGCCTTCTTCCTGGGGCATCCGGGGCGGGCGTTCGCCCGGGAGGAGCTGATGCGCGAGGTGTGGGGCTGGGACTTCGGTGACCTCTCCACCGTCACCGTCCACGTCCGGCGGCTGCGCGGCAAGGTCGAGGACGACCCGGCCCGCCCCCGGCTGATCCGGACCGTGTGGGGCGTGGGCTACCGCTTCGACCCCGTCGGCGGGGAGGCGGACTGACCGTGCACGACACGCTCCTCATCGCCCTCTACGCCTTCGCCGGTGCCGCCACCACCGGACTGCTCGGGGCGGGCGTGCTGAGGCTGATCCGCCGGCGCTCGCTGACCGCGTCGCTCACGGTGGTGGCGGCGGTCGCCGTCCTCGCGATGCTCGCGGGCACCCTCGCCGTCGCGTGGGCGATGTTCCTGTCCCCGCACGACCTGTCCGTCGTCACGACGGTCGTGGCGATGGCGGCCGTCGTCTCCCTGGCCACCGCCCTGCTGCTGGGCCGCTGGGTGGTCGCCCGCAGCCGCGAACTGACCGCCGCCGCCCGCACGTTCGGCGACGACGGCGGCTACGCGGCCCCCGCCGGCCCGGCCACGGCCGAACTGGACGCGCTCAGCCGCGAACTGGCGGCGACCGGTGACCGGCTCAGGCGGTCCAGGGAGCGGGAACGCGCCCTGGAGACCTCACGGCGGGAACTGGTCGCCTGGATCTCGCACGACCTGCGTACGCCGCTGGCCGGACTGCGCGCCATGTCCGAGGCGCTGGAGGACGGCGTCGCCGCCGACCCCGACCGCTACCTGAAGCAGATCCGCACCGAGGTGGAACGCCTCGACGACATGGTCGGCGACCTCTTCGAACTGTCCCGCATCCACGCCGGCACCCTGCCCCTGACCCCGGCCCGGATCTCGCTCTACGACCTGGTCGGCGACGCCCTCGCGGGCGCGGACCCGCTGGCGAGGGAGCACGGTGTGCGGCTGGTCGGCGACGCGGTGGCCGCGGTGCCGGTCGAGGTCGACGGCAGGGAGATGAGCCGCGTCCTGGGCAACCTGCTGGTCAACGCGATCCGCCGCACCCCCGCCGACGGCACGGTCGCGGTCGCCGCCGAACCCTCGCCCGCGGGGGTGGTGCTCTCCGTCACCGACGGCTGCGGGGGCATCCCCGAGGAGGATCTGCCGCGCGTCTTCGACACGGGCTGGCGCGGCAGCCACGCCCGCACCCCGCCGGCCGGGGCCGGCCTGGGCCTCGCCATCGTCCGCGGCATCGTCGAGGCCCACCGGGGCCAGGCCACCGTGCGCAACATCCCCGGCGGCTGCCGCTTCGAGGTGACCCTGCCCCTGGCGGACGCCTGAGCGGGCGGCGGCGAGCCGTTCAGTCCCCCCGCAGTCCGGCCCGCGCGAACTCCCGCATCCCCTCCGCGAAGGCGACCCGCGGCCGCCAGCCCAGCTCCTCGCGCAGCCGTGCGGAGTCGGCGGTGATGTGCCGTACGTCGCCGAGGCGGTACCCGCCGGTGACGACGGGTGCGGGCCCGCCGTACGCGGCGGCCAGGGCGGTCGCCATCTCGCCCACCGTGTGCGGCGTACCGCTGCCGGTGTTGTAGGCCCTGAGCGTGCCGGCCGGTGGCACGCCCGGGGCCTCCAACGCCGCGACGTTCGCCGCGGCCACGTCCCGTACGTGCACGAAGTCCCGTCGCTGGCGGCCGTCCTCGAAGACGCGGGGGGCCTCGCCGCGGGCGAGGGCGGAGCGGAAGAAGGAGGCCACACCGGCGTACGGGGTGTCGCGCGGCATCCGCGGCCCGTACACGTTGTGGTAGCGCAGCGAGACCGCGCTCGCGCCGGTCGTCCGGGCCCAGGCGGCGGCCAGGTGCTCCTGGGCCAGCTTGGTGGTCGCGTACACGTTGCGCGGGTCGGCCGGGGCGTCCTCGCCGACCAGCCCGGGGGTCAGCTCCTCGCCGCACGCCGGGCACGCGGGCTCGAACCGTCCCGCCTCGAGGTCGGCGACGGCACGCGGCCCGGGCCGCACCACCCCGTGCCGGCGGCACGCGTAGTGCCCCTCCCCGTACACGACCATCGATCCGGCCAGCACCAGCCGCCGCACGCCCGCCTCGGCCATCGCGGAGAGCAGCACGGCGGTACCGAGGTCGTTGCGCGAGACGTACTCCGCCGCGTCCGCGAAGCCGCTGCCGAGCCCGACCATCGCCGCCTGGTGGCAGACGGCGTCCACGCCGGCCAGCGCCCGGCCGACGGCCACCGGATCGCGCACGTCGGCGCCGGGGTCCTCGCGGACGTCGTAGCCGACGGGCTCGTGCCCGCGCGTGCGCAGCGCCGCGACGACGTGGGACCCGATGAACCCGGCAGCGCCGGTGACCAGTACGCGCATACGGCCACGCTAGGTCCGTGCGGGCCCCGGACCGGACGTCCGCACCGGCACGTCACGGCTCCGTAAGAAGACGGCGGACGCCGATCCGCGCCGACTTTGCCTTCTCTTTGCAACCCGTCCCGCCGCCGCCTCGTCTCTCCGTCCGATCCACCACCCGCGCGGCCTCCGCGCACACGGAACCCGACGAGAGAGAGCGACCCGATGCGCCGCACCATCCTCAGCGCCGTGACCCTGGCGTGCGCCGCCGTACTGGCCGGCACCGCACCCGCGTTCGCCGACGACCCCACCCCGGCACCCGCCGCCCCCGCGTCCGCCACCCCGAGCCCCGGCACCGAGCCGAGCGAGGCGCCGTCGCCGTCCGTCAGCTCACCGGCTCCGGCGGCCGAGCCGACCCAGGCACCGGCCGACGGCCAGGTCTCCGCCGTGCCCGAGGGCGCGCCCGACACCGGGGTCGCCGCACCGGCCTCCTCCGGCGCCGGCGAAGGGGCGGTCGGCGCGGGCGCCGGTGCCGTGCTCGCCGCGGGCGGCGCCGTCCTCTTCGTCGTACGCCGTCGGCGGGCGGCGACCCGGGCATGACGCCCCTCTCCGGGCGCGTCCTCGCCACCGCGGTGCTGGCCGTGGCCCTCGCGGGCTGCGGTGCCGGCCGGGGGGACGAGGCGGCCGCGCCCGCGCGCACCACGAGCACGGCGCCGCCCGCGCACTCCTCCGGCGAGCCGGTGCGGCCCCTGGAGCGCTCGGTCCCCGTCGGCCTGCGCATCCCCGCCATCGGCGTCGACACACCGGTGATGCGGCTGGGCCTTGCGGCGGACGGCACGGTGGAGGTGCCGCCGGTCACGGACGACGACCGCGCGGGCTGGTACCGGCACTCGCCGACCCCGGGTCAGCGGGGACCGTCGGTGGTCCTCGGCCATGTCACGGTCGGCGCCCACGGGGACGGCGTCTTCCGGCACCTCGCGCGGCTGCACCGGGGCGACCGGGTCGAGGCGCGCCTGGAGAACGGCACGACGGCACGGTTCACGGTCACCGCCGTACGGACCGTGGCGAAGGCCGACTTCCCGACGGAGGACGTCTACGGGGACGTGGACGGACCGGAGTTGCGGCTCATCACCTGCGGCGGCCCGCGCGTCGGCGAGGAGTACCGGGACAACGTGATCGCCTTCGCCGAGCTGGACCCGGCCCGTCCCACGGGCTCCTGACCGACCGTGTGCAGTGCACCGCGGCCCCTCACCACCATGGAGAGCGTTGAAACGGTCCCGAGACAGGGCGGCCTCCGAGCTGTTCGCCGCCCTGTATCCACGCCTCGCCGGCTGGTGCCGCCGGCTCGTCGACGACGACGAGACGGCCCACGAGATCGCCTCCGAGGCGTTCACCCGGCTCTGGGCCCGCTGGACGTCCGTGGAGGAACCCCGCGGCTTCCTCTACGTCACCGCCGCCAACCTGGTCCGCGACCACTGGCGCAAGCTGGAGCGCGAGCGCCGGGCGGTGCGCCGGGTCACCGCGGAGGTCGCCGTGCGCCCGCACCCCGAGCAGTCGGACCCCTCGGTGCGGATGCTGGTGCAGTCCCTGCCCGAGCGGCTGCGCGTACCGATCCTCCTGCACTACTACGCTGACATGCCGATCCGGGAGGTGTCCGTGCTGACCGGGCGCAAGGAAGGAACCGTCAAGGCCGACCTCCACGCGGCCCGCGAACTGCTCCGCGTCCACCTGAGGAGAAGCCTTGATCACACGCCTTGAGGACGATCCGGAGTTCGAACGGGACGACGACGATCCGCTGCTGGTCGTGCTGCGTCCGGGCGCCGACCGGCTGGGCCCGCCGCCCGGGCGCTACGAGGCGGTCCGCCGGGCGGCGTCCCGTCGGCGCCTGCTGCGGACCGCGGCCGGGGCCGCCGCGACCGCCGCTGCCGCCGCCCTGATCGCCCTGCCGCTGCACCGGGCGGCCGCTCCCGCACCGCCCACCCGTCCGACGGCTCCGCTGGCCCCGGCTCCCGCGGCCCCCACGCCGTCGGTCCCGCCGGCTCCGGCCCCGCCCCGGGACTCCTCGCCGAGCCCCGTGCCGGAGGCGTCCGTCTCCTCCGCTCCGGCCCCGCCGCCGTCGGCCGCGCCGAGCACCGCTCCGTCCGAGCGGTCGGCCACGCCGAGCGCCTCGCCCACGCCGTCGGAGGACGGCGGCGGGGCCGCTGCTACAACGGAACGATGATCTATCACGTGGTGCCGCTCGCCGACTGGGACGCCGACCCCGGCCGGCCGTACGCGCCCGCCTCCCTGGCGGAGGACGGGTTCGTCCACTGCTCGCCCGACGAGGAGACCACGCTCACCGTCGTCGACGCCTTCTACCGCGGCGCGCCCCGGCCGCTGCTGGTGCTGGTCATCGACGAGGAGCGGCTCACCGCCAGGTGCGTGTGGGAGGCGGCCGAGCCCGCCCCGCCGCCGGGAGTGCCCGAGGGCACCCTGTTCCCGCACGTCTTCGGGCCCGTCGACCGCGAGGCCGTCCGGCGCGTGCTGGAGGTCGGGTGGGACGAGGCGGGCCGGGCCACGGGACTGTCCTGACGCGAAGAGGGCGGGACCGGAAGCTGGTGCTTCCGGTCCCGCCCTCTTCTCGCGCGTCTCTCAGGCGTCCGGGGACGTCGCGCCGCCGAGCAGCGCGGACGCGGTCTGGACCGGCGTGGCGGCGGGCGCCGGCGTGGCGTCGGGGGCCGCGTGGCAGGTGAACCCGAGGCGCGCCATGGCCCGGGTGACCTCGCCGCCGGAGAAGTCACGGCGGTCCTGCCGGGTGATGACCTCGCCCACCTGCTTGACGGGGTAGCGACGGCGGCCGATGGTCACGGACTCACCCGTGACGGGTTCGGGCGTGACGCCCTTCATCGAGTCCAGCACCCCGTCCTTGGTGAGGTCGAACGGGTACCGGGCGATGACACAGCGCATGATGCCTCCACAGGGGAGAGGGGACGTGGATTGCTGTTCGCTGGGGTTCAGGCGGCCGAGCCACCGGCGGACTGGTGCCGCGGCCTGCGGCGCGCGGCCTCGCCGGCGGGCCGGCCCTGGGCGCCGCGGCCCTGGCCGCTGCGGCCCTGCGTGGGGGTGCCCTGTCCGGTGCGGCCCTGCGCGGAGCGGCCGCGCCGGCCACGGGACGAGGAGCCCCCGCCGGACGCGGCGCGCCGGGGGCGCTCGGCCACGGGTGCGGTGATGACGACGGGGATGCCGGAGGGCGTCTGGGCGCCGGTGATGCGGTGGAGGTCCTCGGTGCCCGCGCGGACCTGGGTGGTCTGCGGGACGATGCCCGCGGTGGCCATGAGGCGGGTCATGCCGCGGCGCTGGTTGGGGGTGACCAGGGTGACGACGCTGCCGGACTCGCCGGCGCGGGCGGTGCGGCCGCCCCGGTGGAGGTAGTCCTTGTGGTCGCTGGGCGGGTCGACGTTGACGACGAGGTCGAGGCTGTCGACGTGGATGCCGCGGGCCGCGACGTTGGTCGCCACCAGCACGCTCACGTGTCCGTCCTTGAACTGGGTGAGGGTGCGGGTGCGCTGCGGCTGGGACTTGCCTCCGTGCAGGGCGGCGGCCCGTACCCCGCTGTTGAGGAGGTGCTCGGTGAGGCGGTCGACGGCGTGCTTGGTGTCCAGGAACATCAGCACCCGGCCGTCGCGTGCGGCGATCTCGGTGGTGGCCGCGTGCTTGTCGGCGCCGTGGACGTGCAGCACGTGGTGCTCCATCGTGGTGACGGCACCGGCCGACGGGTCGACGGAGTGGACGACGGGGTCGCTGAGGTAGCGGCGCACGAGCAGGTCGACGTTGCGGTCCAGGGTGGCGGAGAACAGCATGCGCTGGCCCTCGGGGCGGACCTGGTCGAGCAGGGCGGTGACCTGGGGCATGAAGCCCATGTCGGTCATCTGGTCGGCCTCGTCCAGGACGGTGACGGCGACCTGGTCCAGGCGGCAGTCGCCGCGGTCGATGAGGTCCTTGAGCCGCCCGGGCGTGGCGACGACGACCTCGGCGCCGGCCCGCAGCGCGCCGGCCTGCTTCCCGATCGACATGCCGCCGACGACCGTCGCCGACCGCAGACCCACGGAGCGGGCGTACGGGGCGAGCGCGTCGGTGACCTGCTGCGCGAGCTCACGGGTGGGGACCAGGACGAGGGCGAGAGGCCGCTTGGGCTCGGCGCGCCGGCCGGCCGTACGGGCCAGCAGGGCGAGGCCGAAGGCGAGCGTCTTGCCCGAGCCCGTGCGTCCGCGGCCGAGCACGTCGCGGCCGGCCAGGGAGTTCGGCAGGGTCGCCGCCTGGATCGGGAACGGCGCGGTCACGCCCTCGGCGCCGAGCGCGGCCAGCATGCGGGCCGGCATGTCGAGCTCGGCGAACGACTCGACCGCGGGCAGCGCCGGGGTGATCGTCTTCGGCAGGGCGAACTCGCCCTGCGGGGCGGCCGGCCGGCGCCCGGAGGTCTGGGAACGGCGGGGGCCGCCGCCGCCCGAACGTCGGCGGTCGTTGGTGCGTACGCGGTTCATGGGGAACCTTCCTTGATATGGCACGTATCAAGGGAGACCCGCAGCGGAGGAGCAGCGCAGGGAATCGCAAGAACGAGCCGGCCCCGGTCGGTCTCGGCGCAAGGAGCCGATCGGACCGGGAGAAACGATGGAAACGGGAAAACTGAATGCGTGGGGCGATGCGCGGGGCGGAGACGAGAACCCCGTGGGGCGCTCTGCACCCGGAAACGCGGCGAGCTGGGGCCCGCACCCCAAGGTGCGGGCCCCAGCTGCGAAGTGTGCGTGCGCGTGGTGTGCGTCAGGCGGGAGTGATGTTCTCGGCCGTCGGGCCCTTCTGGCCCTGCGCGATGTCGAACGTCACCTTCTGGCCCTCGAGCAGCTCACGGAAGCCCTGGGCGTTGATGTTCGAGTAGTGGGCGAAGACGTCGGGGCCGCCGCCGTCCTGCTCGATGAAGCCGAAGCCCTTTTCCGCGTTGAACCACTTAACGGTGCCGGAAGCCATGTTTTTCTCCTTCGGTACGGTGCTCGGACTTCACCCTGTGTGAACTCCGGTCGCCGTGATCACCCCGTCGGAAAACCTTCAGGCAACCACAACTGCAACTTCCAACGACACTAGCACGCCGTGATCGGTCGGTCGCTTGCAATACTCTTGCCCCGGTCTGACCTATCGGGCCGGGTGAGGAATATTCCCCGGGCGTGCTTCCGGTTTCTCACGCGTTGACGGCAGATATTGCTCCGCACCGGCCGCAGGATCGTCGCCCGGCCCGTCTCCGAACACCGCCATGACCTCCTACGACGGCCTTCCGCGCGGCCTTCGGGCACCGGGCGGGCGCCCTGCGCGGCGCACCGGCTCACGGAGACGAACGCCACGTCGGCCGTACGGGCGCACGGACGGTCGGTTGCGGACGGTCAGTTCTCGAGAAGCGCCGGCGGCCCGACCGCCCCTAACGTCGCGGACATGAACGCCATCGACTCCGTCGTCCTGGAGGTGGCCGACCCCCAGGCCGCCGCCCGCTTCTACTCCGCCGCCTTCGCACTGGACCCCTCGCGGGTGCGCGTGCGGGCCTCCGAGGCCCCCTCGACCGGCTTCCGCGGCTTCACGCTGTCGCTCGTGGTGTCCCAGCCCGGCAACGTCGACGCCCTCATGGGCGCCGCCCTGGACGCCGGTGCCACCACCCTCAAGCCCGCCTCGAAGTCGCTGTGGGGGTACGGCGGCGTCGTGCGCGCCCCGGACGGCACGGTCTGGCAGATCGCGACGTCGGCCAAGAAGGACACCGGCCCGGTCACCCGGGACGTCGACGACCTCGTGCTCCTGCTGGGGGTCGAGGACGTGAAGGCGGTCAAGCGGTTCTACGTCGAGCGGGGCTTCACCGTGGCGAAGAGCTTCGGCGGCAAGTACGTCGAGTTCGCCGCCGGTCCGGACTCCGTCAAGCTGTCCCTGTACAAGCGCCGCGGTCTCGCCAAGGTGGCCGGCGTCCCGGCCGAGGGGACCGGCTCCCACCGGCTCGTCCTGACCGGCGCCGGCGGCCCGTTCAGCGACCCGGACGGGTTCGTGTGGGAACCCGCGACGCCGGTGGCGGCGGCCGGCTGACAGGGAATCCGTATTCACCTCGACTTACGCGGCCGGAACCCGCAATGTAATCCTTCCGTCTTCTCCGCCGAAGTGGCCCTTCGGCGGAGAACGCGCAATGGGACGCAATAGGAATCATCCATCTCAAAAAGAGCAAAACGAATAAAGAATGAGACGCATGCCATCACGGGTGTTTTCGCGAATAACCGGCGGAACCGAGCCTTCTGCTGAGCGTCGGTCACGGGCGGGACTCTGGGCCGTGGCGGGGGCGGCGACCCTCGGTTTCCTCGTCGTGCTGGAGATCGCCGCTCGTCGCTACGGCCTGCCGGGACCGATCACCACCCAGGCGAAAGAGGTCGTGTTCGCCCCCAAGTCGGGGCCGCTGCTGTACGCCAGCATGGCGTTGATGATGGTGGTGCTGACCTGGCGGCAGCGGTTCGTCGCGGCCGGTCTCGCCATCGGTGTCGACGTCGTCTTCGCGCTGGTGCGGTGGGTGGCCGACGCCGAGGTGACCGAAGGCTCCCACTTCGGCAACGGCGCGTTGTGGGTGATGCTGGGCTGCGCGGTCGTCGCCGTCACGCGGCGCACCGGCCGGGAACGCCTCCTGCTGCTCAAGGGCGTCGGGCTGGGACTGCTGCTGGTGGCCGGCCGCAAGACGGGTGACACCTGGCTGCTGATCACGTCCAAGACCCGTCCGGCGGTGCTCGACCAGTACGTCGCGACCGCGGACCACGCGCTCGGGGACCCGGCCTGGGTGGCGGGCCGGATCGTCACGGCCGCCGGCCCCGCCGCCGCCCACGTCCTCGACTGGGTCTACACCCAGCTCGCGGTGGCCGCGGTCGTCGTCGCCCTGTACCAGCTGCGCCGGGTGGCCGCCGAGCGCCGCTTCCCGGGGCACCACCTGGTCCGCACCTTCCTGGTGATCGGTCTCCTCGGACCGGCCGTCTACATGATCTTCCCGGTGGTCGGACCGGTCTTCGCCTACGGCACCGGAGCGTTCGGCACCGGCGGCGAGCAGTGGGCGGTGGCTCTCCTGTGGCCGGACCTGCCGCTGCCGTCGGGCCCCCCGCAGCCGATGACGTACGACGGGATCACCCCCCGGAACTGCATGCCGAGCCTGCACACGGCATGGGCCGTCGTGATCTTCATCCACTCCCGCGGGGGCCCGCGGATCCTCCGTTACGCGGGAACGTTCTGGCTGGTGGCCACGCTCTCCGCGACGCTGGGATTCGGCTACCACTACGGCATCGATCTCGTCGCCGGCGTGGTGTTCGCGGTCACCGTCGAGGCGGCGCTGCGCACGTTCGACCGGGGCTGGGACCGCTCGGGAGTGCGGCTGGTGGCCTACGGGGCATCGGTCTTCGCCGTGCTCCTGCTGTCGTCCCGCTACCTGTCGACGGAGATGGCCGCACACCCCTGGCTGTTCGGGCCGCTTCTCCTGCTGCTGATGGCCACGGTGGTGTACGGCTACGTACGGACCACCAGGGCGTGGCGGCCGAACGCCGTGGTGCCGGCGCAGCGGTCGAGGCCGCTCCTCGAACCGGTACGGGCCGACCACCCGGAGGCCGTGGTCCCCGTCGCCGAGCGGGTCGCTCTCGCGAACGACGGGGAGCAGCCGGCGAGCACCTAGTACCGGACGGACGAGAGCGGCCGGCGGCGAGCCGCCCGGGCGGCTCGTGGACCTGCGGCGGGGCGGGGCGGGGCGGGGCAGGTCGCGGACCGGGGGTCAGCGCACCGGGAAGCCGAAGGAGTAGCCCTGCTGCCGGAGCCAGGGCAGGACGCGGCGCAGGGCCTCGACCGTCTGGGAGCGGTCGCCTCCCGCGTCGTGGAAGAGGAGCGTCGGCCCGTTGGAGAGCTCCCGTTCGACGGTGGCGACGATGGCGTCCGCACCGGGCCGCTCGAAGTCCTTGGTGTCCACGTTCCAGCCCAGCGGACGCATGCCGTGGGAGGCGGCCAGCTCGCGGCTGTAGGGGGTGAACGCCCCGCCGGGAGCCCGGTAGTACATCGGGCGCACACCCCCGGACGCCTCGATGATCATGCGTTCGGCGTCGAGGATCTCCCGCGACTGGTACGCCTCGGACTTCTGGTCCATGGCGGTGTCGTGCGACACGGTGTGGTCGCACAGCCGGTGTCCGGCCGCGACCACCTCCTTCACGAGCTCCGGGTGGGCCTGCGCCTGCGTCCCCGTCACGCAGAACGTGGCTTTGACCCCGTACTCGCGCAGCAGGTCGAGCACCTGGGGCGTCCACGCCGGGTCGGGACCGTCGTCGATGGTGATGTTGACGCCGCGCGCCCCCGCGTCCGAGGCGTGCGCGATGGTCACGTCGACCGGCTCGACCTCACCGCCCGGTGCGGCGGACGCGGTCGCCTTCGGGGGCGCCCCGCCGACGGAGTCGGCCTGCGCCGTCCACACCGAGGCACCGACGGCGAGCACCGTCACCCCGAGCGCCGCCCCGACCACCTTGCCGTACCAGCCCCGCCCGCCGCCGTGCCGTGCCATGTCCGCCCCGCCTTCGCCCAGTCCGTCGTCCGATCCACCTGGCAGGACGAGGGACGGCGGCCCCGGGATGCGTCCGTTACCGATCACGGACAATCCCGGGTGAGTTCACGGACAACCCGGCGGGCGACGACCGCGACGGAGCCGAGCCCCCTCGGGCCGCCGGCCTGAAGTCACGAGGGGGCGCTACGACTCCGGAGAGACGCCGTGGGCGAGGCGGAGTTCGGCCTGGTACAGAAGCAACTCGACCTCTCCGCCTCCGTGGTGAGCAAACACGTCACCGTGCTGACGGACGCCGGCTACGTCGAGCACCGCAAGGCCGTCCGCGACACCCGGCAGCGAGTGTGGCTCCGGCTGACCCGGCGAGGCCGGGACGCCTGCCGGGGGCACGCTCTGGCTGCCCTGCGACGGTTCAGATCCGGCCGAGGTCGATCTCCGCCGCGAAGGGGGCGGTGATCTTCAGGGTGCCGGCGAACACGTCCCCTTCGCGGTACGTCCTCGTGGCGGGATCGAGCAGGTACGTATACACCAGCGGGGTGCCCGTCGCGGCCTGCTCGATCCGCCAGTAGAAGCCGATCCCGGCCCTGGCGTACTGGTCCACCTTCACGATCCGGTCGGTGGTCTCCGAGCCCGGCGACACCACCTCGGCCACGAGCAGTACGTGCTCCGGACGGGTGGGCGTGATGTCGATCGTGTCCGCACGGTAGACGATGACGTCGGGGCGGCGATTGGTCAGCGGGACGTCCTGAAGCCGGACGTCGAAATCCGTGTCGGCGTTCCAGTCGGGACCGGCTGCGGCGTCCAGGGCGTTCGCCAGGAGCCGGGCCAGCCGGTTGTGCCGCTTGGAGGCGCTGGGGCTCACGACGACCATTCCGTCCACGATCTCGATGCCGGCGCACTGCTCCTCGGACCACGACTCGTACTCCTCGGCCGTGATCTGCTCGTGCATCCACGCCGGAGCCACCATCTCGGCAGTCATGACACGCCTCCCGGACACTGTGCGGCGGGCCCGATCCCGCTTCACTCAGCGTACTGACTCCCACGCGCCGGGGCGGCCCGGAGACCTTGGTCGCCCGTGCACGAGGCCGGCGCCGAAGGTGACACTGCCAGTGACAGTCTCCGCGGGACTGCCCTCAGGCAGTGGCTGGCTGGCCCCGTTCCAGCCGCCGAGCATGGGGGCATGACCACAGCGGATACCAGTACGAGCGCCGCAGCCGCGCACCCGATCCCCGTCCGGATGACCGGACGCCAGGTCGCCGCCCTGGTGGTGCTCCTGGCTTCGCAGTTCATGATGGCCGCCGACTTCTCCGTGCTGAACGTCGCGCTGCCCGAGGTCGGCACCGCCCTCGGGTTCTCCACCGGCAGCCTGCAGTGGATCTCCACCACGTTCGCCCTGTGCGCCGCCGGATGCACCCTGGTCTTCGGACGCGTCGGCGACTACGTGGGGCGCCGGCGCATCTTCACCGCCGGCATGGCCGTCCTCGCCGTCTCGTCCCTCGTCGGCGGCATCGCGGAGTCGCCCGCGATGCTGCTGACCGCCCGCACCCTCCAGGGCCTGGCCACGGCGGCCGTCACGCCCGCCGCGCTCGCGCTGCTCACCACCGCCTTCACCGAGCCCTCCCTGCGCACCCGCGCCCTCGGCCTGAACAGCGTGATGATGAGCTCCGGCTTCAGCGTCGGCGCCATCCTCGGCGGATTCCTCACCGACGTCTTCTCCTGGCGCTGGGCGTTCTTCATCAACATCCCCGTGGCCGTCGCGGCCATCCTGATCGTGCCGTTGGTCGTCGACGAGAGCCGCGCCGAGAAGCGCAGCCGGATCGACCTGCCCGGTGCCGTGCTCATCACCCTCGGCCTGTTCTCCGCGATCTACGGCGTCACCCGGGTCGGCGAGGACGGGTTCGACCTCGTCGCCGGCGCCTCCCTGGTCGCCGCCGCCGTACTGCTCGGCGTCTTCTGGGCCGTGCAGAGCCGTACCGTCGACGCCCTGGTGCCGGTGCGGGTCCTGAAGAAGCCCGACATCGCCTTCGGCAACCTGGCCGCCCTGTTCATCTTCGGCGGCGAGACCGCGCTGATCTTCTTCACCGGCCTGTACGTCCAGGACGTCCTCGGCCTGTCCTCCCTCGCCGCCGGTCTGGTGCTGCTCGGCATCGGCGTCGGCCAGATCATCGCCGGTACGGTCGGGCCGCGCATCCTCCAGCGCGTCCCTCCGCGCACGCTGCTCGGTGTCTCCCTGTTCCTCCAGGGCGCGTTCATGCTGCCCGCGCTGTGGGCGACCTCGGACACCCGCTGGCTGATCCCGCTGATCGCCACCCAGTTCGTCAACGCGTTCTTCTCCATGACGGCAGCCCTGTCCTTCATGGTCATCGCCACCTCCTCCGTCGACTCCGACATGCAGGGCATGGCGACCGGCATGGCCACCCAGAGCCAGCAGGTCGGCATCGCCATCGGCATCCCGCTGATCAGCGCGGTGTTCGCGGCCGTCATCGGGCACGGCACGGTGACGGCGGCCGAGGAACTGAGCGGTATCCACACGGCGATCGGCGTCGCCGGCGGCTGCCAGGTCGTGGTCGGCCTGCTGCTGTGGGCGGTGCTGCGCCGCAAGACGGCCCTGCCGGGCTGAGACCCGGGCAGCGGCCCCACGCGGCCGGGAAGGCGGATCCCCCGTACCGCCTCCCCGGCCGTCGTGGCATCCATCACCGCTCCTCGGGGCGGCATTGCCGATCCCGTACGGCACCTCATAATCGAAAGGGTGGAGCACATCGTGAACACGGACCTCGGCAGCTACCTGCGCCAGATGCGCGAGCGCGTGCGGCCCGAGCAGATGGGACTGCGCTCCAGCGGCTCCCGGCGGGTCCCGGGGCTGCGGCGCGAGGAGGTGGCCGCGCTCGCGGGAGTGAGCCAGACCTACTACACGCGGCTGGAGCAGTCGCAGACCGCGCACGCCTCGCCGCAGGTGCTGCTCTCCATCGCCCGCGCCCTGCAACTGAGCCCCGACGAGCAGGACTACCTGCTCAAGATCGGCACGCCGGTGCAGAACCCGCACGCGCCGGCGCCGTGCGGCGACCAGGTGAGCCCGTACACGAGGATGCTGGTGGAGTCCCTCGGGAACGTGGCGGCGGCCGTGCTGAACTACCGCTGCGACATCCTCAGCTGGAACTCCCTCTACCACCGGCTGTTCGCGCCGCACATCGACTTCGAGGCCCCCGAGCGCGCCGAACAACGGCCGAACATCATCAAGATGAACTTCCTCGACGACGAGGTCCGCTCGCTGTACGCCGACTGGGCCGCGGAGTCGGAGTCGAACGTGACGTACCTGCGATTCATCTCCGCCGACCACCGGCACGATCCGCAGCTGGCCGAGCTGATCGGTGAACTCACGATCCAGAGCGAGGAGTTCGCGGAGCTGTGGTGCCGCCAGCGGGTGTCCAACTGCATCGAGGGCACCAAGCTCTTCGACCATCCGGTCGTGGGCGAGCTGGAGTTGATGTACCAGTCCGCGGACCTTCAGGACGGCAACATCCTGAAGTTCTACCACGCCGATCCGGACTCCCCGCACGAAGCGGCACTTCGGCTGCTGACGGTGGACCTGGACTCGGTGCACCACCGCTGACCCGCGCGGACGACGGTACGACCGCACCCCGGCCCGCAGGGACCGGGGTGCGGTGGTTCGGCGCCGTCACGTCCGCCGCAGCGCCGTGACCCCCCAGGTGAAACCCGACCCGGCCGTCGCCACGATCACCAGGTCGCCGGGACCGATCCGGTCCTCCCGCTCCAGCTCCTCCAGGGCCTGGAGCGGGTCGACACCGCCGAGGTGGCCGTCGCGCTCGTACTGGAACACGCTGCGGGAGGCGTCCACCCCGAGCGCGGCCAGGTACGAGCGGTGGGTGTCCTGGTTGCCGTGCGTGACGAGGAAGTGGGCCACCTCGGCCACGCCGGCGCCGATGCCGGCGAGGACCCTGTGCGTCAGGGTGGTGAAGTTGTCCAGGAAGGCGTCACCGAGGCCGTCCTGCTTCCCGCCCCGCTCGACCTTGATCCGGCCGTCCTTGATCTCGCCGTAGTAGGAGTCCACCCACTGCGGGTCGGTGTGGTGGGCCCCGCCCAGCACCTCGTACCGGGTGGCCGCCGCGTCGGCGGTGAGCAGCACCGCGGCCGCGCCGTCCGCGAAGTTGAACAGTTCGAGGTATCCGGTGCCGTACTCGACGAGTTCGCTGAGCCGGTCCGCGATGATCACCAGCGCGTACGGGTGCGTGCCCGCCCGCACCTGGTCGTCGGCCAGCTTCACGGCCACCATGCCGGCGTTGCAGAAGTTGGAGACCTCGTAGCAGTGCGCCTGGGTGATCCCCAGCTCGCCCGCGATCTTGGCCGCGGGCGACCAGAACGGCGTGCCCCATTCGCTGGAGCCCGCGTAGAGGACGAGGCCGATCTCCTCCAGCGGCACGGGGCTGCGGGCCAGCAGCCGGGCCGCGGCGTCCCGGCCCAGGCCCCAGGCCGTCTCGCCCTCGGCCAGCACCGAGAACTTCCCCGACGGCAGGACCTGCCCGAGCTTGTCCAGGCCGTAGCCGGACTCCCGGGCGACCTCGTCGACGCTGCGCTTGCCACTGGGCATCGCCAGGGCGTAGTCGGCTATTCCCACGGTTCCTCCACCTGCCTGTCAGACGTATTCCACGACGGCGTGCGGCACATAGGGCGCCGCGAGCCGGGCCGCCTCGGTGTCGTCGAGTTCCAGTTCCAGGGCGGCCACCGCGTCCTGGAGGTGATGCGGTTTCGTCGCTCCGACGACGGGTGCGGTGACCGCCGGCTGCCGCAGCAGCCACGCCAGGGCCACCTGTGCCATGGGCACGCCCCGCTCGGCGGCGATCTGCGCGACCACCCGGGTGACCGCGCGGTCGGCCTCCTCGGTGGGGGCGTAGAACCGGTCCTGGACCGGATCGCCGGCCGTGCGCGCCGACTCCGTCTCCCAGTCCCGGGCGAGCCGGCCGCGGGCCAGCGGGCTCCATGGGGTGACGCCGACGCCCTCGGCCAGGCAGTACGGCAGCATCTCCCGCTCTTCCTCGCGGTTGATGAGGTTGTAGTGGTTCTGCATGCTCACGAACCGGGTCCACCCGTGCAGGTCCGCGACGTACTGCGCCTTCACGAACTGCCAGGTGTGCATCGACGACGCGCCGAGGTAGCGGACCTTTCCGGCGCGCACGACGTCGTGCAGCGCCTCCATCGTCTCCTCGATCGGTGTGTGAGGGTCCCAGCGGTGGACGATGTAGAGGTCGATGTAGTCGGTGTCCAACCGGCGCAGGCTCGCGTCGAGTTCCCGCATGACGGCCGAGCGGGACAGGCCGCCGGAGAGCGGGTTGGCGTCGAGCTTCTCGTACACCTTCGTCGCGATCACGACGTCCTCACGGCGCGTCAGCTTCCGCAGGCCGCGGCCGAGGAACTCCTCGCTGGTGCCGAGGGAGTAGATGTTCGCGGTGTCGAAGAAGGTGATGCCGAGGTCGAGGGCCTGTGCGAGGAAGGGCAGGCTCTCCTCCTCGGGCAGCGACCAGGGGTGGGTGCCGAGGCCGGGCTCGCCGTAGCTCATGCAGCCCAGCGCGAGGCGGGACACCTTCAGGCCGGACGAGCCCAGTCGTACGTACTGCACGTCGGTTACCTCAGCCCTCGACCTCGTCCTGGACCTCGGTCAGCCGGCCCCAGGAGGCGATGCCCTCGTCCAGGGGGATGTCGAGGCTGGCGAGGTACATGGCGGTCATGGCGCTGTGGCCCGCGAGGTGGGTGACCTCGGCGATCTCGTTCTCGGAGTAGTACGTGCGCAGCCCCCAGTACGCCTCCTCGCTCGCCTTGTGGTCGACCATGCAGTCGGTGACGTAGCGGACCAGCGCGGCGCGCTCGGCCGGCAGTTCGTCGTACAGGGCGTCCTCGATCGCCTTGATCTCGGTGTCGTCCAGGCCGGCCTTCCTCGCCAGCGGGTAGTGCAGCAGGCGCTCGAACTCGCTGTCGCGCAGCTTGGCCACGCGCAGCACGATCACCTCGCGGTCCAGCAGGCTCAGCAGGCCGACCGTGAAGGTGCCGCCGAGCGCGAGGTGGGCGGCGGCCGAGTTCTTGGTCAGCAGCAGCGCGCGGGTCAGGTTGGACTCGAACTTCTCGTACACGGACCGCTGTTCGGGCGTCATGTCGGCGACTTCGGTGAGGGTGACGCGGGGGGTCATGGAGAGCTCCTCGGAGTTCGGTAAGGGCAGGGGGTGAGTGGTTAC
This sequence comes from Streptomyces ambofaciens ATCC 23877, assembly GCF_001267885.1. Lineage (NCBI taxonomy): Bacteria > Bacillati > Actinomycetota > Actinomycetes > Kitasatosporales > Streptomycetaceae > Streptomyces > Streptomyces ambofaciens. The sequence continues at coordinate 4,178,719 of NZ_CP012382.1, forward strand.
GCGGGTACGGCGGTGAGGGCCGCCGGTGCCGTGTCGCGCACACGGTGGGCGAGCGCCCGGGCGACGGTGCGCACGCAGGTCTCGGGCGCGTGCGCGTCCAGCGGGACCAGGGTGTCCAGGTGGCCGTCCGGACGGACGAGCAACGCGTGCGCCGCGCGCGGGAGTCTGCCGAGCAGCGGGCCGGGCGGCCGGCCGCCGAGGTCGGCGAGCGCGGCGCCGGACGTCTCGGCGCGCACCGCGTCGACGACGCGTGTCCAGTGTTCGTGGCGGTACCGGAGCCCCGGCCACAGCAGGACCGTGAACCGGTCCACGGCGAGCACGGGCTGGGTGCTGGACCCGCGCCAGCCCAGCGGCAGCCGCTCGCCCGGCACCAGGGTGCTCCGCCTCGGCCGGGCGCCGTAGTGGGTGTCGATCTGGGCGAGCCGGGGCGCGAGCGCCTTCTCCAGGGCGCGGGTCGCGCTGCCCAGCCGGTAGACGGCGTCGCGGGCCAGGGTCCGGCGCCGGGAGGAGTACAGGCCGATCCGGGCGAGGCGGGTGGACAGCGCGGCCACCCGGTCGACGGCCGGCCTGCGCTCGGTGTCGTAGCTGTCCAGCAGCTCGGGGTGGTAGTCGCCGCGCACCACACCGGCCAGCTTCCAGCCCAGGTTGACCGCGTCCTGGATGCCGGTGTTCAGGCCCTGCGCTCCGGACGGGCTCATGGCGTGGGCCGCGTCGCCGACCAGGAAGACACGGTCGCTGCCGTACGTGCTCGCCGAGCGGACGTGCGCGGTGAAGACGCCGCTGAACCGCATCTCACCGAGGCGCCGAGCCCCGGGGACGCGTTCGGCGAGCAGTGTCTCGAAGAAGGCGCGGTCGGGGGTGTCGCCGTGGTAGCCGTCGGGCACGCTCGCGCCGACCCGGAAGACCCCGTCACCGAGCGGCGCCAGCACCATGTTGCCGGTGCGGGTGAAGTAGTAGGCGGCTTCGCTGCTGGTCGTCTCGCCAAGGATCTCGGCGTCGGTGATCGCCAGCCGGGTCCTGAGGGTGCGGCCGGCGAACCGGAAGCCGAACGCCTCGCGGACGGCACTGTTGTACCCGTCGGCCCCGACCACGTAGTCGTAGGTACGGGACTGTTCGGTGCCGTCGGGCAGACGGAGCCGGCAGTCCACGCCGTGCGGGTGGCGGGTGCCCTCGAGGAAGGTGTGGTCGTAGTCGACGGCGCCGCCGAGTCCGGCGAGGTGCTCTTCGAGGATCGCCTCGGTGCGCCACTGCGGGATGGTGATGGCGAAGGGGTAGCCGACGCCGCGCAACCGGTCGAAGCGGACCAAGCCGACCATCTTCTTGTTCGAGTAGTAGTTCATCTGGTCGAAGTAGTGACCGCCTTCGACCAGTTTTCGGCCCACGCCCACCCGGTCCAGCAGTTCCAGGACGCGCGGCCACAGGATGGTGGCCCGGGAGTGCGGGCTCTGCCTGCGGAGCTTGGAGACGACGTCGGCCCGGACACCGTGCGCGAGGAGTTCGGCGGCGAGCACCATCCCCACGGGACCGGCCCCGACGACGAGGACGCGTGGTCGCTGCATGTCGCTCACCACGGCTCAGGCACCGAGCGCGCGCAGGCGGTGGACGTACGGCGGGCGGACGAACGAGCCCTCGGTGCGGGCCAGGAAGTCGGCTACGTACGGCTCCTTCATGTGCAGGTCGATGGCCTCCTGGTCGGCCCAGTCCTCCACCAGCACGACGACGTCCCGGTGCTCCTCGGACCGGAAGGCGTCGAAGCGCAGCGCGCCCTCCTCCTCGCGGGTCGCGTCGCACAGCTCCTGGAACGCGGCCGTGACCGAGTCCATGCGGTCCGGCACGACGTCGAAGACGACGGTGATCTCGATGCTCATGTGTGGGTCACTTCCTTGGCGTGGTCGACGAGGTCGACGAAGGTCACAGGTGGGGAGGGGCGGCCCGTAGCGGCGCACTCCCGCGGGTCGGCGTTCCACCGGCGCAGGGCGACCCGGGCTCGGCCCCGCGCGGTCCACTCGGCGTCCAGGCAGAGCGCGCGGCACGTGCCGACCATGAGCCGGGGCGGCTCGTCACCGGCGGCGAGCAGGGACCTGGCCAGCAGGTTCAGCACCCCGCCGTGCGCCACCACGAGGACCTGCCCCGCGGTCCGCTCCGCGGCGAGCACCTCGTGCAGTGCCGCGCAGAACCGGGTCCGCGCGGCATGGCCGCTCTCGCCGCCCGGCGGTGCGTAGCCGGGGTCGTCCAGCAGCCGTCGCAGCGTGGCGGGCCGGCTCCGGGCGAACTCGGCGCGGGACAGCCCGTCGAGACCGCCGAGATGGCGCTCGCGCAGGCCGTCGACCCGGTGGTGGGGTACGTCGAGCCGGCCCGCGGCGTACGCGGCGGTCTGGGCTGCCCGGGCCATCGGCGAGGAGTAGACCGCCGCCCAGTCGCCGGGCGGCAGCGAGCGCGCGGCCCGCTGGGCCTGCCGCACCCCCTCGTCGTTGAGCGGGATGTCGGCCTGGCCCTGGAAACGGTCGGCGGCGTTGCGGTCGGTCTCCGCGTGCCGGAGCAGGACGACGCGCACGGCTCAGACGGCGCTGCCGACGGCTGCCGGGGCACCGAGGGCCTCGACGGCGCGGGCGGCTTCGTCGATGCTCTGCTGGGAGGTCAGCACTCCTTCGGCGATGGAGACGCCGAGCCGCTTCTCCAGCAGCAGCGACATCTCCAGCAGGGCCAGGGAGTCCACCGCGAGGTCCTCGAAGACGGTGCTCCGGGCGACCTCCTCCTGCGGTATCTCGAACTTTCCGGTGAGGATCTCGATGATCATCGTGGACACGGAACCGGTCATGGGGCACCTCGGGACGTGAGGGGTGTACAGGGAACGAGCAGGCCGCGACGGTGGGGCCTGTCGGGTTCAGCCGATCGGCAGATCGGGCCAGACGAGGGTGGCCGAGCCCCAGGTGGCGCCGCCGCCGAACGCGGTCAGCAGCACCCGGTCGCCGGCCGTGAGGGTGCCGTCGGCCAGGCCGTCGGCGAGGGCGAGCGGGATGGAGGCGGCGGAGGTGTTGCCGACGCGCTCGATGTTGAGCACGGCGCGCTCCGGCGGCAGCCCGAGCTGTTCGGCCACGGCGTGGATGATGCGGGTGTTGGCCTGGTGGCCCACGAGCCGGTCGACGTCCGCGACCTCCCAGCCGGTGCGGGCCAGGGCCGTGCGCGAGGACTCCGCCATCCGGCGCACCGCGGCGAAGAACACGGACTTGCCGTCCATCCGGAAGTACCGGTCCTCCGGGCGGGGGACCCCGCCCCGGGACCGCTCCTCGGCTCCGCCGCCGCGCACCGTGATCAGGTCCGCCATCGAGCCGTCGCTGCCGAGGTGGACGTCCAGGACCGCACCCGGCTCGGTGCGCTCACCGGACCGCAGCAGTACCGCGCCCGCCCCGTCGCCGAAGATCACGGACGTGGTGCGGTCCGCCGGGTCCAGGATGGTGCTGAAGGACTCGGCGCCGACGACCAGCACCCGCTCGGCGAAGCCCGCGGTGACGGCGGCGGCGCCGGCCTGGAGCGCGTAGACGAAGCCGGAGCACACGGCCGCGACGTCGTACGCCGGTACGCCGGTCAGGCCCAGGCGGGCGGCCACGGCCGGCGCCGTCGCCGGGCACGGGCGGTCCGGCGTGGTGGTGGCGACGATCACCAGGTCGGCGCCGTCGGCACCGGCGTTCTTCAGGGCCCGCCCGCCGGCCTCGACGGCCAGGTCGCCGGTGCTGGTGCCCGGGTCGACGACATGGCGCGCGGCGATGCCGGTCCGGGTGCGGATCCAGGCGTCGGACGTGTCCAGGCGCCGGGACAGCTCCTCGTTGGTCACCACGCGCGGGGGCACGTAGCCGCCCACGCCGGCGAGTACGGCGGCCCGGGTCATGCCGGCACCTTCCCGTCCGGGAGCCGGTGGGCGACCGCGGAGCGCACCCGGAGACCGGCGAGTTCGGCCACCACGTCCAGCGTGCGCCAGGTGCCTTTGCCCATGCGCAGCAGCCCGGGCTCGTCCAGTGCGGTCGTCACCGGCACCGCCGTCGTGGGGCGGTCCGGGCGGGCGGCGGTCAGCGTGGTCTGCCGCATCCACAGGGTGTTGCTGTCCTGGCGGCGCATGTCGTCGAGGTCGTAGAGCATGATCTGGGCGAGCTGGAGGGCCGTGACGAAGGCGTCGACCATCGACACGCAGGGTTGGTGCGCACCCTCCAGACCCGCGGTGGGCACCACCGCGCCGTCCTCGTGGACGACGGTCAGCGCGGCCTCGGCGCTCAGCGCCCGGTGGTCCACCGCGACGTCGCGGACGAGCTGACGCCGGGTGGTGAACCCGGTACCGAAGTAGCGGTCCGCCGCCGGGCCGAGGAGGGCGTCCAGGCCGGCGTACGGGCCGGAGGCCGGGACCGTCCCCGTGGGCAGGGCGTGGACGACCTCGCACCGCGTCCGCATGGTGCCGACCGCGCAGTCGACCAGGGAGACCGCGCGCCCGGGTTCCCCGGCGAGCGGGTCGGTGCGGCGCAGCGTCGCCTCGGCCGGCAGCCGTGCGAGGTCCTCCTGCGGGCTGGTGCCGGCTGTGATCCGTACCTTGCGCAGCCAGCCGTCGCGCAGGTCCGGGACGAGGCCGGTGAGGCACGCCTCGGCGAGCTGGGCGGCGACGACGAGGCCGTCGACGGTGCTGAAGTGGGGGAGCAGATCGGTGCCGGCCGCCTTCTTCGACCAGTCGGCGGGGTACCTGACGCCCACCGAGGACGCGGCCCGCACGGTCCCGTCCGCTCCACGGGTGAGGCGCAGTTCGCCGATGTCGTAGGCGACCCGGCGGAAGCCGCGGCCGAAGAAGCGCTGCTCGGCCGGGCCGAGGTGGTCGTCGACGGACGCCACCACGGTCGGTGCTGAAGTCGGGGTCATCGGTGCTCCGTTCGTCGGGGTTGGTCCTGCGCGGGCCTTCGGCGGGGCGCCGTGCGCCCGCCCGGTCCGCGCCGGTCGCCGCGCCGGACGGCGCAGGTGAGCCGCGCCGTGCAGGTCCGGTTGCCGGAGTCATCGGTGATGACGATCTCGTACGAGGCCATGGCCTGCCGCTCGCCCAGGGGCCGGCACACCCCGGTGACGGTCCCCGAGGAGACCCAGCGGTGGTGGGTGCATGACAGGTCGACCCCCACGGCGTTGCCGCCGGGCCCCGCGTGCAGGAACGCGGCGAGGGAACCCAGGGTCTCCGCGAGGACGGCATTGGCGCCGCCGTGCAGAATCCCCACCGGCTGGCGATTGCCCGAGATGGGCATGGTGCCCACCACGAGTCCCGGTTCGCAGGTGACGATTTCTATACCCATGCGTCGGGTCAGTTGTTCGCCTTCGTATGCACCGTCGACCCGCATCGGGCCGAGCATGATGTTCGGCATCACGGTCTCCGTCTGTTTCCGGGCCCGCACCGGCGGGCCGATTCGAGTCAAACACCGCGACGTGAAAGGCGACAGCCTCATGGCCTGTTGCTGCCAAGTAGCTGGCGCTTTTACCAAATCCAGGAAGACTTGTTCTCGCCTGGTAACCCGCAGGAAAGATGCGAATGCTTCGGTGCGGGTGCCCATTCGTGCTTGGATGGGTGCGGAGTTGAGAAAAGAAAGGGGCGCGGTCTCAGTGCAGCGCGTTTCGCTCGGCGGTCTTGATGTTTCCGGCATCGGCCTGGGCGCCATGTCGATGTCCGACTACTACACGGGAGCGGGCAACGACGAGGAGGAGGCCGTCCGCACGATCCGGCGGGCACTGGACCTCGGCGTCGACCTCATCGACACCGCCGAGATCTACGGCCCGTTCGTGAACGAGGAGCTGGTCGGGCGGGCCGTCGCCGGACGGCGTGACGAGGTGGTGATCGCCACCAAGTTCGGGCTGGTCTCGCACGACGGCGGCGGTCCGAACGTGCTCGACAGCTCACCGGCCAATGTGCGCAAGGCGGTGGAGGGTTCGCTCAGGCGCCTGGGCACCGACCACATCGACCTCTACTACCAGCACCGCGTCGACCCGGACACGCCGATCGAGGACACCATGGGCGCGCTCGCCGAGCTGGTGCGCGAGGGCAAGGTCCGGCACGTCGGACTGTCCGAGGCCGGCCCGGACACCATCCGGCGCGCCCACTCCGTGCACCCCGTGACGGCGGTGCAGACCGAGTACTCGCTGTGGTCCCGGGAGCCCGCCGAGACGCTGCTGCCGCTCCTGCGGGAGTTGGGCGCCGGGCTCGTCGCCTACTCGCCGCTCGGCCGGGGTTTCCTGACCGGCACCATCCGCTCCACCCGGGAGTTCGCCCCGGACGACTTCCGGCTGTCCACACCCCGGTTCGCCGAGGGGAACTTCGAGCGGAACCTGCGCATCGTCGACGAGGTGGAGGACGTGGCCCGGAGCGTCGGGGCCACCCCCGCGCAGGTCGCGCTCGCCTGGCTGCTCGCCCAGGGCGACGGCATCGTCCCCGTCCCCGGCACCCGGCGCGTGACCCGCGTCGAGGAGAACGCCGCCGCGGCCGAGGTCGTCCTCACGTCCGGGCAACTGGCCCGGCTCGACGCGCTCACCCCGCCCGTCGGCGACCGATACGCCGAGCAGGACCTGGCCCGCACGGGACTGTAGGACCCCCGCGGGGCCCCGGGCCGGGGCCGTTCAGATCCACTGCCGCCGGGCCGCTTCCACCCCCGCCTGGAAGCGGCTCTGGGCACCCATCCTGGACATCACGCCCGCTATGGTCCGGCGGACCGTGCGGACCGACAGGCCGGTGCGGCGGGAGATGCCCTCGTCGGTCAGCCCCTCGGCGAGAAGCACCAGCGCCTCTCGCTCCCGCTCGTCCAGCCCGCCGCGCCCGGGCCCGCCGGCCCCGCTGTCCGTCGGCACCGGCGCGCAGCCCGCCCACACCTGGTCGAACAGGGCCTGGTGGCCGGCGACCAGAGACCGTCCGCGCAGCAGTGTGGCCGAGGACTCACCCAGTGCGGGGTCCGACGGCACGATCGCCAGATCGCGGTCGACCACGGCCATCCACACCGGCAGCCGCGGCAGGCCCCGCACCTGCGCGCCGGACGCCGCGATCCGCCGCAGGTCCTCGGCCTGGGCGGGATCGCGGGCGACGTCCGCCGGATGCAGGACGCGCACCCGCGCGCCACGGCGGACCAGTTCCCCGCTGAGCAGTGCCGCCCGCTCCCGCACCCGGCGGTCGTAGGGGCGCCGGGGCAGCGCGAGCCGTAACTCGCGCACCGCGCGGTGGTGCAGGGCGTCCAGTTGGTCCGCCACGGAGTCGGAGTCGGTCAGCGGCTGAAGTGCCGTCCGTGTGGTGTCGGATCTGACGAGCGTCTGACTTTCCATGTCACCATTCCGCAGCAAAAAGAGATACCCGGACTTGGCACGGACCCCCCGTGCAGCGCAACCCGCAGTCCCCAACAGGAGGTAAAGATCCGGAATGGAAGGTAAAGAGCTGCCGCTGTGAGGGCAGAATCCACACGGGTCTCAGGCTGCGCCTCAATGAGGTTGCAAGTGCTCTTCAAGGCTTGTCAAGCGGCAAAAACTTGCCGCTTGCCAGTCATCTCTTTCTGTGTAGAGTTGGTGGCGCACAGGCACTGTTACGCCGGCATCAGAGCCACGAAGCGGGCGCCTGGCCGGTAAGCGGGGAGGAGGACCTGGGCGGTGACAACCAACTCGGTCTGGGAAACATGGGGGAGTGCGAGGCGGAATTTTCCGCCCTGCCGGAACGCGATGATGCGGGGCCCGGCATTCCAGAGTTCACGACAGACCGGCTCGTGCTGGACACTCGTCAGTAAATCATTGAGAGTCGGGTCGTCCGGACTGCGAAAGAGCGCGAATCTCAACTGTGCGAGATACAGCGCGGCCTGTTTCCTCCATTCCACTATCTGTTCACGCGATTCGGGGTTCAGCAGAACCCAGCGCATCAGATTGGCTTCCGGCTCACGGACCCAGGGAAACCACCGGGCCATGAGCGCGTTGTAGGTGATGATGTTCCACGCGTGGTCGATGAGATAGGCCGGAAACGTCGTCTGTGCGTCGACCAGGTCCTTGAGCCGGCCCAGTCTGCCGCCGTCGTCCGCCGTCCGCTCCTCGTCCGACACCTCGGCCAGCCGGTACCAGTACAACGCCGTACGTTCGTCCGGTCCGAGGTCCAGCGCTTCTGCGAGCTGGGTCAACGTGTCCAGGGTGAGCGGAACCTGAGCCCCGCTCTCCAGCGCGCGGTACCAGCGCTCGCTGACGCCCATGCGCTGGGCGACCTCCTTCTGCGGCAGCGCCTTGCCCCGTCCGAGCTTGGCGCCCGCCTCTGTGCGCCAGGCCCGCAAGAGGTGCGGAAGGTCAGCGAATTCGAGCTGGAATTCCGCTGCTTCGGGTATGTCTGAACCACGCGATTCCGTCATGTTTCCCCCGTTCGTGGCATGTCTTCGAACGATCAAACACTAGTCGGAGGCGTCGTCGACCCCTTGGGGCGTGAGCGCGTCCGAAGCCGCGATCACCATGCAGTCGATCAACGGGCCCGCATGGAGAACGTGCGGGAAGTCGTAGGAAAGAGAAGGGAAAGCGATTGCCATGAGAAATGTCAGGTACATGTCCAGACGGGTCGTCGTCACCGGCCTCGGCACCATGTCCCCGCTCGGCGCAGGCACCGACTCCCTCTGGGAAGGGCTGCTCGCCGGCCGTTGCGGCATCCGGCCACTGACGGGCGCCGAGTTCGCGGCGCACCCGGTCAGGATCGCCGGGACCGTCCCCGTCGACCCCGCCGGGCTGCTGCCCCCGCCGCGGGCACGGCGGATGAACCGGGGCGCGCTGCTGGCGGTGACGGCGGCCAGGGAGGCATGGCGGGACGCCGGGTTCTGTGCGGGCGGCACCCGGGACAGCGGCCTCGACCCGGACCGGGTCGGGGTGAGCGTCGGCACCATCATCGGCGGCGCCGGCGTACTCGTGGAGGGTGCCCGTCGGCTGCGGGACCGGGGTGCCCGGGCGGTGCCACCGCTCACCGCGCCCATGACCGTGCCCTCCCAGGCGGCGTCCCAGATCTCGCTCGATCTGTGCATCACCGGGGAGGCCCGCACCGTGGTCAGCGCGTGCGCCTCCGGTACGGAGGCCATCGGGCAGGCCATCGACCGCATCCGGTACGGCCATGTCGACATCGCGCTCGCCGGCGGGGCGGAGGCCGCCGTGACGCCCGAGGTCATGGCCGCGTTCAGCGCGATGCGCGCGCTGTCCGCCCGTAACGACACCCCCGAAGCCGCCTCCCGGCCCTTCGCCAAGGACAGGGAGGGCTTCGTGAACAGCGAAGGGGCAGGGCTGCTGGTGCTGGAGTCGGAGGAACACGCGCTGGCTCGCGGCGCCCGGATCTACTGCGAGGCCGCGGGCTGGGGCCTGTCGGCCGACGCCTACCACATGGCCGCGCCGGACCCGACGGGCGGCGGAGTGGCGACCGCCCTGCGGCGCGCGGTCACGGACGCGGGGTCCCGTACCGCCGACGTGGTGCACATCAACGCGCACGCCACGGGGACCGTCGAGGGCGACCTCGCGGAGGCGGCAGCTCTGAGCACCGTCTTCGGCGACGCGGACGGCGCCGTCCCCGTGCCGGTCACCGCCCTCAAGGGAAGCCTGGGGCACCTTCAGGGCGCCGCGGGCGGTGTGGAGGCGGTGGCGACGGCACTCACTCTGCACCACGGGATCATCCCGCCGACCACGGGCTGCGACGATCTCGACGACGCGATCCCGCTCGACGTGGTCACCAACCTCGCCCGCCCGCTACCCGCCCGCGGTGACCTGGCCCTCAGCAACTCGTTCGGCTTCGGCGGCCACAACGCGGTCCTGGCCCTGCGGCGCCGGTGAGGTCCACGGTGGCCGGCGAATCCCGCGCACGCCGGTGACACCACGGCCGGGCCGGGGCCTCGCGGGCCGTGGCGCAAACGTCCTGCGGTCGGTCCCTGCCTCCGCGCGGCCCGCAGGCCCGTTCTCCGCCGGAGCTGCGCGCTCCGCCGGTTGGGCCGCACACGGCGAGACGGCTCACCAGGGTGTGGTGCGGTCGAGGGGCGCCCGGGTGGGCTGTGGATGGTGGAAAAACCGGCCGGTGTGTGAGCGCGTGCACCAGCAGCTCAGGGGGACGATGGTGCGGGCCTACCGGCCGTGCGGGAAGGCCGCGCCGGTCCACCGGCATCCCGACGAGGAGCGGCAACGGGAGGTCGCCGGGCTCGACGACAACAAAGAGCCCCAGGTTTCTAATCTGGGGGTTTCACGCGGAGCGGGTGACGAGAATCGAACTCGCGCTCTCAGCTTGGGAAGCGACGGCGCTTGCGCGCGCGTGAAGCTGCTGACCTGCGTGGATCCAATGTGCTGCGGTAGGCGTGGACGTTCTGTGGCACTGCTGTTGACCGTAGGTGTCCGCTCTGAAGGGCACACCGTGGGCACGACACTGCGATGTGGACGACCACTTCGCTGATGTGGATTGCTCGGTGTGCGGGCTTGGGGATGCACAGAGTGGCTGACGCGGCAGTCGCGGTCGCACATGGCTGCCGGGCCCTCGCCTCGGCTCGGTGGGCGCGGCCGGCATCTGATGATCCGAAGAACGAGGCACCTGCGTGTGTCAATCCGGTACATGGACTACTCTTGGTACATGTCCATGAAGCGCACGAACGTCTACGCCGACCCCGAGGACCTGGCGATCATCAAGGAGGCCGCGAAGCGTCGGGGGATCAGCGAGGCCGAGATCATCCGCCAGGGCATCCACCTCGCGGCCATGGCGAACAGGGTCTGGGACGAGCCGCTGTTCTCGCGCACCTTCGAGGGGACGGGCCGCACGCCCTCCAAGGCGGAGGTCCGTGATGCGGTCGCCGACGCCGTCCGCCGTGAGGCCGACTCGAGTTCCGGAACCGCCGCGTGATCATTGTCATCGCCGACACGTCCGGCCTCCTGGCGGCCCTGGACTCGGCTCACCCGGAACACCGGGCGGCGAACGAGGCGATCATGGCGGCGGGCCTCCTGGTCATGTCCCCATTGCTGCTGGCCGAACTGGACCACGTCGCCACGCGCGAGCTCGGCAGGGCGGCCGCCCTCGGCGCGGTCGACGACCTCCGGCGCTGGATGAGCCGGGGGCGCGTCGTCATGCCGGAGATCACGGAGGGCCACCTGGGCGCCGCCCAGTCCGTCCGTGTCCGCTACCGTGCGCTGGACCTCGACCTCGCCGACGCGGTCAACGTGGCGCTCGCCGCCGACTACGACACGGACGCGATCCTCACCCTCGACCGACGTGACTTCCGGGCCGTACGCCCCTTGGGCCACCACAAGGTGTTTCGGGTACTCCCCGACGATCTCCCGCTCTGATACGACGAGAGCTGAACTTGCGCTCGTCGCTCGGGAAGTGACGGTGCTCGGGCAACTCGTGCGGCTCTGGTACGCACGGATGTTGTGCAGCAGGGTGGGAACGGTGGTCGCTGAGAACACGTGCAGTCGTGTCTCCACCATGCTGTCCGCGCTACGTCGGCCTCACTTCCGTGGGGTTCACGCAGGAGCTCTCCCACACCTGTCTGCAGTCGGCCAACTCTGAACGACCTGACACGCTTTTCGGAACATCCTGGTGCGGCCGCGCGCGTTCACCTCTGCTGGGAAGCACCGCGTGCGCGGGCCACAGCTCAACCGTCGGGCAGAGTGTACAAACGGTGCGATTCCCTGGTCGGTGTAGACGACAAAGAAGGCCCGGGTCTCTGACCTGGGCCTTCTTCATGGAGCGGGTGACGAGAATCGAACTCGCGCTCTCAGCTTGGGAAGCTGATGTTCTACCATTAAACTACACCCGCGTAAGACGCCGACCGAGGTCGGTGCCTGGACGCTCCGTCACTCTACCCCATCGTCGGTCCCCGGTGTCCGCGCCGTGGGACCGACGCGCGTTCCGGGGGTGTGACGCGGCTGCGGAGCGCCGGAGTTGGGGCGTACGGTGGGGGCCCTGGAGAGGGTCCGGGAGGGGCCGGAGTGCCGCCTGGAGAGTCGTCTCTTTGATCCCGTACTGTGGCTTTTGTCGTCAGGGTAGTCAGCCAGACGCGGCTCTTGGGGAAGGGACTTGAAGGACTTGATGGATCACACCGTCCTCCGCTGTGCCGATGGGCACGTGTTCACCGCCGCCTCGTTCCCGATGCAGAAGGCCGAGCGGCTCGGCCCCGGCCGGCTCGTCCGATGTCCGCGGTGCGCGCGGCTGCGGAGTGCCGTGCCGGTGGGTGCGGTGAAGCGGTAGCACACACCCCGGGTGAGGTTCGGGCGCGCGGCGCGGCGGCGGTTGTCGCAGCTCCGCGCGCCTTGCGTATCCTCGGTGCGTGCTTCTCTCAGACAAGGACATCCGGGCCGAGATCGACGCCGGGCGGGTCCGCATCGATCCCTACGACGACTCCATGGTGCAGCCGTCGAGCATCGACGTGCGTCTCGACCGCTACTTCCGGGTGTTCGAGAATCACCGGTACCCGCACATCGACCCCTCGGTGGAGCAGGCGGACCTGACCCGGCTCGTGGAGCCGGAGGGCGACGAGCCGTTCATCCTGCATCCCGGCGAGTTCGTGCTGGCCAGTACGTACGAGGTCGTCTCGCTGCCCGACGATCTCGCCTCACGGCTGGAGGGGAAGAGCTCGCTGGGGCGGCTCGGGCTCGTCACGCACTCCACCGCCGGGTTCATCGACCCCGGGTTCTCCGGGCACGTGACGCTCGAGCTCAGCAATCTCGCGACCCTGCCCATCAAGCTGTGGCCGGGCATGAAGATCGGGCAGCTGTGCATGTTCCGGCTCACGTCGCCGGCCGAGCACCCGTACGGGAGCGAGCGGTACGGGTCCCGTTACCAGGGGCAGCGGGGGCCGACCGCCTCCCGGTCCTTCATCAACTTCCATCGGACCCAGGTATGAGCAGGACGCGCGCATGAGTGATGTACGGGAGAACCTGACCTACGAGCAGTTCGGCGTCGCGGTGCGCGAGCTCGCTCAGGCCGTCGCCGACGACGGCTACGAGCCCGACATAGTGCTGTCGATCGCCCGCGGCGGCGTCTTCGTCGCCGGCGGTCTGGCGTACGCGCTCGACTGCAAGAACATCCACCTCGTGAACGTGGAGTTCTACACCGGGGTCGGGACCACCCTGGAGATGCCGGTCATGCTGGCGCCCGTGCCCAACGTGATCGACTTCTCCCGCAAGAAGGTCCTCATCACGGACGACGTCGCGGACACCGGCAAGACGCTCAAGCTGGTGCGGGACTTCTGCCTGGACACCGTCGCCGAGGTCCGCAGCGCCGTGATCTATGAGAAGTCCCACTCGCTCGTCCAGTGCGAGTACGTGTGGAAGCGGACCGACGACTGGATCAACTTCCCGTGGAGCGTCCAGCCGCCCGTGGTGCGCAAGGACGGTCAGGTGCTCGACGCCTGAGTGGCTGAGCGTCCGGGACGCGCGGTACGTGGAAGGGCCCCCGGCGCGACGCCAGGGCCCCCGGCGCGACGCCGGGGGCCCTTCCACGTACCACGCGTCGGCGACTAGAACGTGCCCAGCTTCACGATCGACAGCAGCGCGATCAGCTGGATCGCCGACGCGCCCAGCGCCTTCGGCCAGGGCAGGTCGTGGGAGCGGCCGACCATCAGGGTCAGCAGGGCGCCCGCCGCGACCCAGGTGGCCCAGCCCAGGATCTGGACGAAGGGCGCGTCGCCGCCGGCGAACAGCGCGACGACCAGGCGCGGGGCGTCCGTGAGGGACATGATCAGCATGGAGAGGCCGACGGTGGGCTGCCAGGCGCCGTCGCCGCCGAGCTGGCGGGCCAGGGTGTGGGTGACCACGCCCAGGACGAACGCGCTCAGCACCATCGCCACGGCCGTGGTCAGGACGATCGGGACCGCGTTGGAGAGGGTGGCGTTGATCGCCTCCTCGCGGGCGCCGTCGAAGCCGAAGACCGCCAGCAGGCCGTAGAGGAAGGTCACGATGAGCGCCGGGGCCCACATCGCGTAGTCCCGCATCTGGAGGAAGGTCGCGCCGGGGGCGAGGACGACGCCCCTCAGCAGTGCCTTCCAGTGCAGGCGGGGACCGACCGGACCGGGCGGCGGCGCGGAGCCGGCGCGGTAGGTCTCGCCCTGGTTGTAGGGGTCGTCGACCGTGAACGCCTGCGTGTGGCCCGGGTTGTTGGCCGCGTACGGGTCGTGGGGGGCCTGGCCCCCGTGAGGGCCGCCCTGGGGGTGGCCGCCGTCGCCGAAGTACTCCGGCTCACCGTGCCCGCCGCCGTGGGGCTGTGGCCACGGTGAGCCGCCGGCGCCGGGGCCGGGTCCGCCACCCCCGTACGGCTGCTGCGGGTACGGCTGCTGAGGCGTCGCGGGACCGCCGTACGACGGTCCCTGGGGCGCCTGCTGTCCGTACGGAGGGCGTTGCGGTCGCGCGTGCGGAGCGCCGTTGTCCCGGCCGCGTCCGATCCTGAATCCAGCCACGCCTTCGAACGTACCTGGTCCCGGAGAGTGACGTGCGGGGCGTGGCCTTTCGGGGCGGCCTTTGCGGCCGAGCTGTGACATCCCTTACGGGGCACCCCCGAGGACTCCCCGACCTCCCCGCGGCGTCCGCGCACGGGTCCGCCGGTCCGTCCCCTACGGGGTCAGGAACACCGACGTGGAGAACGTGACCGCCGCCTCCGCCGTCACCAGGCCCTCGGCCGCGCCCCGGTACACCGCGACGGCGTCCTGTGTGTCGCCCCGGTACGTCCGCACCACCAGGTCCGCCAGGTCGTCGCCGTCGAAGTCGCCGGTGGTCAGCACCTGCGTCGTGCCGGTCGCCGCGGGGCGCACCGTGACCACGCCCGTGGTCGCGGGGCCCGTGCCGCGGCCCGGGAGGACCCGTACCCCGTTGCCGCTGGACACCAGTTCGCTCAGGCCGTCGCCGTCGAGGTCGGCGGCGTCGAGCGTCGAACCGGGGAGGTCGAGGGTGCCTCCCCCACTGCTCGATGCGTGGGAGGTACCCCCAGCGGCGGTGGGGAGGTCGTAGCGCATCGCGGTGCCGTCCATGGCGCCCACGGCCGCGTCCAGCGCCTTGCCCCTGCCGAAGGCGCCCAGGGCGATGTCGACGCCGGCGGGGAGGGTGACGCCGGTGCGGGTGGGGCCGGCCGGGCCGCCGAGGACGACGGCGGCCTCGCCGGGGCCCGCCGAGGCGCGGACGACCAGGTCGTCGTACCCGTCGCGGTCCACGTCGGCGGCGGGACCGGTCGGCGCCTCGCCGGGGGAGGCGAGGGGCGCGCCGGCCTCGCGCGGGGCGCCCTCGCGGGTGAAGGGGCCGCGCAGGTAGCTGAGCCGGCCGGCGGTGGCGTGGACGACCAGGTCCCGGGCGCCGTCGCCGTCGAAGTCGCCGCACACCGGGCGTTCGGGCCAGTCGTTGCCGTAGCGGGCCCGGTCGGGGACGGTCAGCGGGACCGCGCGGCCGGCCGGGCCGGACGGGGAACCGAAGAGGAGCTGGAGGGGCACCGGGGGGCGGCCCTGGCCGTCGTAGGGCGGGTCGGTGGTGACCACCAGGTCGGTGAAGCCGTCGCCGTCGAGGTCGCAGGTCGCCTCGGTCTCGAAGACCGCCGGCAACTGCCCGTCGGTGGGGGCCGCGTACTTCTTGGGGGTGAGCAACTGCCGGGTGCCGGGGACCGGTCCGCGGGAGGAGCCGTAGACGATGCCGATGCCGGCGTCGTCCGCGTGGCTCTGCGCCTTGACGAGGTCGTCGAGGACGAGGTCGCGGTGGCCGTCGCCGTTGAAGTCGTCGGGGACCTCGCTGCCGTCGCCGCGCGGGACGGGGAGCGGGGCGGGGGCGGGGGCCTGGGCGGCGCGTACGGGGGTGGGGGCGGTGTCCCCGGTGGTGTCCGCCGTCGGGCCGTGGCCGCAGGCGGCCAGCAGCAGCAGGCAGCCGAGGGCCGTCGCCCTGGTCAGGGTGCTTCTTCGCACCGGGGTGCTTCTTCGCACGCGCACCGTCCACCTCGTCCGTCTCGTCCGTAGCAGTACGTGTCTCCGACAACGACCGGGTAATGATGCACGTGTTCGACATACGGCGACACCCCCAGGTCCGGACGGAACCTGGGGGTGTCGGTCGAGAGGGTGCGCGGACCTCGGCTACTTCACCGGTTCCGGGGTGGGCTCGGTCTCCGGCTCCGGCTCGCCCGCGGGGTCGGCCGGGGTCTTGACGGAGTCCAGCAGGAGCTGGGCGACGTCGACGACCTGGATGGACTCCTTGGCCTTGCCGTCGTTCTTCTTGCCGTTCACGGAGTCCGTGAGCATGACGAGGCAGAAGGGGCAGGCGGTGGAGACGATGTCGGGGTTGACCGACAGGGCCTCGTCGACGCGCTCGTTGTTGATGCGCTTGCCGATCCGCTCCTCCATCCACATCCGCGCGCCGCCGGCGCCGCAGCAGAAGCCGCGTTCCTTGTGGCGGTGCATCTCCTCGTTGCGGACGCCCGGGACGGCGGCGATGATCTCGCGCGGAGGGGTGTAGATCTTGTTGTGGCGGCCCAGGTAGCACGGGTCGTGGTACGTGATGATGCCCTCGACCGGGGTCACCGGGAGCAGCCTGCCCTCGTCCACCAGGTGCTGGAGCAGCTGGGTGTGGTGGATGACCTCGTAGTCGCCGCCGAGCTGCGGGTACTCGTTGCCGAGGGTGTTGAGGCAGTGCGGGCAGGTCGCGACGATCTTCTTGGCCGACTTGGGCTTCCTCGACTCGTCGGTGACCTTGCCGTCGTCGTCCATCTCCTCGCCGAAGGCGGCGTTGAGGGACATGACGTTCTCCATGCCGAGCTCCTGGAACAGGGGCTCGTTGCCGAGGCGGCGGGCGGAGTCGCCGGTGCACTTCTCGTCGCCGCCCATGATCGCGAACTTCACGCCCGCGATGTGCAGCAGCTCGGCGAAGGCCTTGGTGGTCTTCTTGGCGCGGTCCTCCAGGGCGCCGGCGCAGCCGACCCAGTAGAGGTACTCCACCTCGGTGAGGTCCTCGATGTCCTTGCCGACGACCGGGACCTCGAAGTCGAGCTCCTTGAGCCACTCCAGGCGCTGCTTCTTCGCCAGGCCCCAGGGGTTGCCCTTCTTCTCCAGGTTCTTGAGCATCGTGCCCGCCTCGGACGGGAACGCCGACTCGATCATGACCTGGTAGCGGCGCATGTCGACGATGTGGTCGACGTGCTCGATGTCGACCGGGCACTGCTCGACGCAGGCGCCGCAGGTGGTGCAGGACCACAGGACGTCCGGGTCGATGACGCCGTTCTCTTCGAGGGTGCCGATCAGCGGCCGCTCGGCCTCGGCGAGGGCGGCCGCGGGGACGTCCTTCAGCTGCTCCTCGGACGCCTTCTCCTCGCCCTCCATCGTCTTGCCGCCGCCGGCCAGCAGGTAGGGGGCCTTGGCGTGCGCGTGGTCGCGCAGGGACATGATCAGGAGCTTGGGGGAGAGCGGCTTGCCGGTGTTCCACGCGGGGCACTGCGACTGGCAGCGGCCGCACTCGGTGCAGGTGGAGAAGTCCAGCAGGCCCTTCCAGGAGAACTGCTCGACCTGGGAGACGCCGAAGACGTCGTCGTCGCCGGGGTCGGTGAAGTCGATCGGCTTGCCGCCCGACGTCATCGGGAGCAGGGCGCCGAGCGAGGTGCCGCCGTCGGCGTTGCGCTTGAACCAGATGTTCGGGAACGCCAGGAAGCGGTGCCAGGCCACGCCCATGTCGGTCTTCAGGGCGACCGTGATCATCCAGATGAACGAGGTCGCGATCTTCAGGCCGGCGAAGAGGTAGACGAGGTTCTGGAGCGTGGAGACGTCCAGGTCCCGGAGCGCGGAGACGACCGGGTACGAGATGAAGAACGAGGCCTCGTAGCCGTCCACGTGGTGGAGGGCGCCCTCCAGCGCGTGCAGCATGAAGATGCAGACGCCGACGATGAGGATGACGGCCTCGACGAAGTACGCCTGGCCGAAGTTGGAGCCGGCGAAGCGGGACTTGCGGCCCGGCTTGTTCGGCTTGCTCAGCTGGCGGATCGCGATCAGGACCAGGATGCCGAGGACCGTCATCGTGCCGATGAACTCGACGAAGACGTTGTACGGCGCCCAGTCGCCGATGACCGGCAGGATCCAGTCGGCCTGGAAGAGCTGGCCGATGGCGTTGACGATCGTCAGCAGGAGGGAGAAGAAGCCCACCGCGACGAACCAGTGCGCCACCCCGACGATGCCCCAGCGGTTCATCCGGGTGTGGCCGAGGAACTCCCGGACCACGGTGACGGTGCGTTGCACGGGCTCGTTGGTCCGCGTCCCGGCCGGCACGGGCTGGCCCAGGCGCATGGAGTTGTAGATCTGCAGGACGGCGCGGCCGAACAGTGCCACGCCGACCACGATCAGGACCAGCGACACGATGATCGCGGCGAGTTGCATTTGGGGGCTCCTCGGGCCTGCGAGGTGACGAGGGGGCGGTATTACTAAGCGGTAACTTAGGCAGTCCGTTCGAGACTACCCCCATCCTGCGCCGCACTGTAGCCGGACGTGCGGTGATCTGCGTCGCTGAGGCAACCCTGACCGCGGGGGCGGCGTCCCGTGGCGGGCCGTCGGGGAGCGTGCGGGATCGGACGCGCCATTCGTCCCAAATCATGATATTCGACCTGGTTCGGGCTTAGCTTAGGCCCGTGCTCTATGGGATCGCCGCAGCAACCGCCTCCTTTCTTCTCGCCGCCCTCCTCGCCGCGCTGCTGAGGGCGCCCGCCCTGCGCCTCGCCCTCGTCGACCGGCGACGGCAGCGGCCCGTGCCCCTGCTCGGCGGCGCGGCCGTCGTCCTCGTCACCGGCGCGGTCGCGTGGACCGGCGACCGGACCGGCGTCGTGCCGCTCGGCTCGGGAGTGGGCCGACTGCTCGTCGCCGCGACCGCCGTCGGCTTCCTCGGTCTGGCCGCCGACGTCTGGCGGCTGCGCCGGCGGTGGCTGCTCGCCGGTACGGCCCTCGCGGCCGCGTACGTCGTGCCGTACGGCGAGACGGGGCCGGTGGCCGGGGGGCTCGCGGCGGGCTGGATCGCGGTCGTCGCCGTCGCCTTCCGGGGGCTCGACCACGCCGACGGGGTGGCCGGCACCGTGGGTGTCGTGACCGCCTTCGGCGTCGGTGCCTGCGCCGCCGCGGAGCTGATGGACGGGCTGGCGGTGCTGCTGCTCGCCCTGGCCGCCGCGCTGACCGGCTTCCTGCTGCACAACTGGCACCCCGCGCGGATCGCCCTCGGGGCCTGCGGCTCGCTCTTCGCGGGCTTCCTGCTCGCCGGGGCGGCCGTGTTCACCCGCGCGGGGCACGAGCCCCTGGCCGGCGTGGGAGTGGCGTTCGCCCTGACGGCGCTCGCGGGGGTGGACGCCGCCCTCGTCCTCCTCTCCCGCCGGCTCGCGGGGCGGCCCCTCCTGCGCGGCGGGCCCGACCATCTCGCCCACCGGCTGCGCCGGCTCGGTCTCACTCCGCGGGGCGCGGCGGTGGTGCTCGGAGCGGCCTCCTTCTGCGGGGTGCTCGTGGGCGTGCTCGTGCACACCGGCTGGGCGGGGGAGACGGCGGTGCTCTGGCCGGCGGGCGGGGCGGTCGCCGGGGTGGCGGCGCTCCTGCGGGTGCGGGTGTACGGGCCGCGGCGGACGGTCGGGGACGGAATGCGGCGGCCGGAGGTAGGGGAGTCGCGGCGGCCGGACGTAGAGGAGTCGCGGCGGCCGGGTGTGGAGGGATCGCGGCGGCCGGGTGTGGAGGAAACGCGGCGAGCGCTCGCGGGCGGGTCCCGGCGGGCCGCGGCGGAGGGGGCGGAGGAGTCGCGGCGAACGGTCGCGGACGTGTCCCGGAGGGTGGACGCCGACGTGCCGCCCCGGCGGCGTCCGACGGAGACCCAGGGGTCTCGGACGCCTCCCGGCGCAACCGGGACCCCGGACGAGGCGTCCTCCCGGGGGACGATTTTCCCGGTTCGTCAGACCCGGCGCACCGAGAAATCGCAGGTCAGAGAGTCGTTGCGCGTAAGGAACGGATAAGAGTTGAGCCTGCTCGACTCACCTCTGTTGACGCATCGAAATGCGTCCTGCACACTTGAGCCTGTTCCACTCAAGTCAGCTGGAGGTTATTCACCATGGCACGTGCGGTCGGCATCGACCTGGGCACGACTAACTCCGTCGTCAGCGTTCTGGAGGGCGGCGAGCCCACCGTCATCACCAACGCCGAGGGCGCCAGGACCACGCCGTCCGTCGTCGCCTTCGCCAAGAACGGTGAGGTGCTGGTCGGCGAGGTGGCCAAGCGTCAGGCGGTCACGAACGTCGACAGGACCATCCGGTCGGTCAAGCGCCACATGGGCACCGACTGGAAGATCAACCTGGACGGCAAGGACTTCAACCCGCAGCAGATCAGCGCCTTCGTGCTGCAGAAGCTGAAGCGGGACGCCGAGTCCTACCTGGGCGAGAAGGTGACCGACGCGGTCATCACCGTCCCGGCGTACTTCAACGACGCCGAGCGCCAGGCCACCAAGGAGGCCGGTGAGATCGCGGGCCTCAACGTCCTGCGCATCGTCAACGAGCCGACGGCCGCCGCGCTGGCGTACGGCCTCGACAAGGACGAGCAGATCATCCTCGTCTTCGACCTCGGTGGCGGTACGTTCGACGTCTCGCTGCTGGAGATCGGCGACGGCGTCGTCGAGGTGAAGGCCACCAACGGTGACAACCACCTCGGTGGTGACGACTGGGACCAGCGCGTCGTCGACTACCTGGTCAAGCAGTTCCAGTCCGGCCACGGCGTGGACCTCTCCAAGGACAAGATGGCGCTCCAGCGCCTGCGCGAGGCCGCCGAGAAGGCGAAGATCGAGCTGTCCTCGTCCACCGAGACCTCGATCAACCTCCCCTACATCACGGCCTCCGCCGAGGGCCCGCTGCACCTGGACGAGAAGCTCACGCGGGCTCAGTTCCAGCAGCTGACGGCCGACCTGCTGGAGCGCTGCAAGACGCCGTTCCACAACGTCATCAAGGACGCCGGCATCCAGCTGTCCGAGATCGACCACGTCGTTCTCGTCGGTGGCTCCACCCGCATGCCCGCCGTCGCCGAGCTCGTCAAGGAGCTGACCGGCGGCAAGGACGCCAACAAGGGCGTCAACCCGGACGAGGTCGTCGCCATCGGCGCCGCCCTGCAGGCCGGTGTCCTCAAGGGCGAGGTCAAGGACGTCCTGCTCCTCGACGTCACCCCGCTGTCCCTCGGCATCGAGACCAAGGGCGGCATCATGACCAAGCTGATCGAGCGGAACACGACGATCCCGACGAAGCGTTCGGAGATCTTCACCACCGCCGAGGACAACCAGCCCTCCGTGCAGATCCAGGTCTACCAGGGCGAGCGCGAGATCGCGGCGTACAACAAGAAGCTCGGGATGTTCGAGCTGACCGGTCTGCCCCCGGCGCCCCGCGGCGTCCCGCAGATCGAGGTCGCCTTCGACATCGACGCCAACGGCATCATGCACGTGACCGCGAAGGACCTGGGCACGGGCAAGGAGCAGAAGATGACCGTCACCGGCGGCTCCTCGCTGCCGAAGGACGAGGTCGACCGGATGCGCCAGGAGGCCGAGAAGTACGCGGAGGAGGACCACGCCCGCCGCGAGGCCGCCGAGTCCCGCAACCAGGGCGAGCAGCTCGTCTACCAGACGGAGAAGTTCCTCAAGGACAACGAGGACAAGGTCCCCGGCGAGATCAAGACCGAGGTCGAGGCCGCCGTCGCCGAGCTGAAGGAGAAGCTCAAGGGCGAGGACACCGCCGAGATCCGTACCGCCACGGAGAAGGTCGCCGCCGTCTCGCAGAAGCTGGGCCAGGCGATGTACGCCGACGCCCAGGGCGCGCAGGCTGCCGGCGGCGAGGCTCCCGGCGAGGGTGCCCAGGCCGGTGACAAGGGCGACGACGACGTCGTCGACGCCGAGATCGTGGACGACGAGCGCAAGGACGGTGCCGCGTGACGGAGGAGACCCCGGGCTTCGAGGAGAAGCCCGACGTCCCCTCCGGCGCCAGCCCTGACGACGCCGAGCCGAAGGCCGCCGCCCCCTCCGCGGAGGAGGGCGCGGCCCCGGCCGGGGACGCGAGCGAGAACGCGGGCCTGGTGGCCCAGCTGGACCAGGTGCGCACCGCGCTCAACGAGCGCACGGCGGACCTCCAGCGCCTCCAGGCCGAGTACCAGAACTACCGCCGCCGGGTGGAGCGGGACCGTGTCGCGGTCAAGGAGGTCGCCGTCGCGAACCTCCTGTCCGAGCTGCTTCCCGTGCTCGACGACATCGGCCGCGCCCGGGAGCACGGCGAACTGGTCGGCGGCTTCAAGTCCGTCGCGGAGTCGCTGGAGACCACGGTGGCCAAGCTGGGCCTCCAGCAGTTCGGCAAGGAGGGCGAGCCCTTCGACCCGACGATCCACGAGGCCCTGATGCACTCCTACGCACCGGACGTCACCGAGACGACGTGCGTGGCGATCCTGCAGCCCGGGTACCGGATCGGCGAACGCACCATCCGCCCCGCGCGGGTGGCCGTCGCCGAGCCGCAGCCGGGTGCGCAGACGGTCAAGCCGGCCGAGGAGAGCACCGAGGCGAAGGACGGCTCCGACTCCGTGGAGAACAAGGAGAGCGGTGGCCCGGACGAGGGCTGAGCTTGAAATGACGAGGAAGGAGGGACGTCGGGGATGAGCACCAAGGACTTCATCGAGAAGGACTACTACAAGGTCCTCGGCGTCCCCAAGGACGCCACCGAGGCCGAGATCAAGAAGGCGTACCGGAAGCTCGCCCGCGAGTTCCACCCGGACGCCAACAAGGGAAACGTCAAGGCGGAGGAGCGCTTCAAGGAGATCTCCGAGGCCAACGACATCCTCGGTGACCCCAAGAAGCGCAAGGAGTACGACGAGGCCCGCGCCCTCTTCGGCAACGGCGGTTTCCGTCCGGGGCCGGGCGCGGGCGGCGGCGGCACCTTCAACTTCGACCTGGGCGACCTCTTCGGAGGCGGCGCCCAGGCCGGGGGCCAGGGCGCCGGCGGCTTCGGCGGCGGGCTCGGCGACGTCTTCGGCGGGCTGTTCAACCGCACCGGCGCCGGCGGCCCCGGCACCGGCACGCGGACCCAGCCGCGCCGCGGCCAGGACGTCGAGTCCGAGGTCACCCTCAGCTTCACCGAGGCCATCGAGGGCGCGACCGTCCCGCTGCGGATGTCCTCCCAGGCACCCTGCAAGGCCTGTTCGGGCACCGGCGACAAGAACGGCACACCGCGCGTGTGCCCGACCTGCGTCGGCACCGGGCAGGTCGCCCGGGGCTCGGGCGGAGGCTTCTCGCTCACCGACCCGTGCCCGGACTGCAAGGGCCGAGGCCTGATCGCCGAGGACCCCTGCGACGTCTGCAAGGGGTCCGGGCGGGCCAAGTCCTCCCGGACGATGCAGGTCCGCATCCCGGCCGGGGTGTCGGACGGGCAGCGCATCCGGCTGCGCGGCAAGGGCACACCGGGCGAGCGGGGCGGACCGGCGGGCGACCTGTACGTGGTCGTGCACGTCAAGGACCACCCCGTCTTCGGCCGCCGGGGCGACAACCTCACCGTCACCGTCCCGGTGACGTACGCGGAGGCCGCCCTCGGCGGCGAGGTCCGGGTCCCGACCCTGGGCGGGCCGCCGGTCACGCTGAAGCTGCCGGAGGGCACCCCCAACGGCCGCACCATGCGCGCCAGGGGCAAGGGAGCGGTCCGCAAGGACGGCACCCGCGGTGACCTTCTGGTCACCGTGGAGGTGAGTGTTCCGAAGGACCTGACGGGGAAGGCTCGTGACGCGCTGGAGGCGTATCGCGAGGCGACCGCGGACGAGGATCCGCGGGCGGAGCTGTTCCAGGCCGCGAAGGGAGCTTGACGGGAATGGACGGTCGTCGGCGCAATCCGTATGAACTGACCGAGGACACCCCGGTCTACGTCATCTCGGTGGCGGCCCAGCTCTCCGGTCTGCACCCGCAGACCCTGCGTCAGTACGACCGCCTCGGCCTGGTCTCCCCGGACCGCACGGCCGGGCGCGGCCGGCGCTACTCGGCCCGCGACATCGAGCTGCTCCGTCAGGTGCAGCAGCTGTCGCAGGACGAGGGCATCAACCTGGCCGGAATCAAGCGCATCATCGAACTGGAGAACCAGGTCGCCGCGCTCCAGGCCCGCCTGGCCGAGATGCAGGACGCCCTGGAGGGCGCGGCGTCGGCGATGCGCCAGCGCGAGGCGGCGGTGCACGCGTCGTACCGCCGCGACCTGGTCCCCTACCAGGAGGTCCAGCAGACCAGCGCCCTGGTGGTGTGGCGGCCCAAGCGGCACGGACAGTCCCCGGACTGACCGTCGCGCGCAGGCGGCGAAGGCCCGGTGGTCGAGCGACCTCCGGGCCTGTTCGCAACGTTGCTGTCTCATTGGTCCAGTACTTCTTGACGATTTCGTGAAGACAGCGTTGGCTTCCTTCACCTGGGTCACCACAACACCCGTGTGTCGGAAGGTAAGCGCAGTGAACAGCCGTGCCCGTCGTATCGCCATATCCGTGGCCGCGTCCATGATGACCCTCTCGATGGCCGCCTGCGGGGTGCTGGGCGCGTCGGAGAGCAGCGACAAGGCGAGCCCGACCAAGGGCAACGACATCACCGTGGGTCTGCTGCTCCCGGAGAAGGCGAACACGCGCTACGAGCAGTTCGACTACCCCTACTTCAAGGCGAAGGTCGCCGAACTCACGCGCGACCAGGGCAACGTCAAGTACGCCAACGCCGAGGCGAGCGCGTCGAAGCAGGCCGACCAGATGCAGCAGATGATCGACGACCAGGTCGACGTGATCGTCCTGGACGCGGTCGACGCGAAGGCGGTCGGGGAGAGCGTCCAGAAGGCCAAGGACGCCGGCATCCCGGTCATCGCCTACGACCGTCTGGCCGAGGGCCCGATCGACGCGTACATCTCCTTCGACAACGAGCTGGTCGGCGAGGTGCAGGGCCGCTCCCTCGTGGAGGCGCTCGGCGAGAACGCGGACAGCTCCGAGAAGGTCGTCATGATGAACGGCTCGCCCACCGACCCGAACGCCAAGCAGTTCAAGGCGGGGGCGATGGCCGAGCTGAACGGCAAGGTGACGATCGCCCAGTCCTTCGACACCAAGGACTGGAAGCCGGAGAACGCCGAGGCGAACATGACCGAGGCGATCCAGAAGATCGGCAAGGACAACATCGCCGCCGTCTACTCCGCCAACGACGGCATGGCCGGCGGCATCATCAAGTCCCTGGAGGACGCGGGCGTCACCGACCTGCCGCCGGTCACCGGCCAGGACGCCGAGCTCTCCGCGGTGCAGCGGATCGTCACCGGCGAGCAGTACATGAGCGTGTACAAGTCCTACCCGCAGGAGGCCGAGAACGCCGCGGAGATGGCCGTGGCGCGGGTCCAGGGCCGGGACATCCAGTTCGACGCGCTCGCCCGCGACAAGGTCGACAGCCCCACCCACAAGGGCATCCCCGCCCAGCTGGTGCCCGTCGTCGCCCTCACGCAGGACAACATCAAGGGCACCGTCATCGCGGACGGCTTCTACAAGGTCTCCGACATCTGCACGGCCAAGTACGAGGCGGACTGTGCGGAGCTGGGGCTGAAGTAGTCCGGTTTCCCCTCTTCGGGGTGGGTCCTCTGGAATACCCCCCGACAGGTGGATTATCCCGCTGATCGTCGCGAAGCAGGCTGGGAGTCACAAGGAACCGCACCGCTCACGTCGTGCGGTTCCGTCCCGGCCGCCCACTGCGGTCCGGGGACTCCGTCGGACGAGGGGACACACTTCGGTGAACGTCAGAATCGCACGACGCCTGGGGGTCGGGGCCGTCGCCGCCCTGGCCCTGAGCACGGCGACGCCTGCCTTCGCGTACGAGATCGGCCCGCACTCCTACGGCGGCGAGCTCCGGTTCTGGACCGAGGGCAGCCGCTCGATCATGAACATCAAGGACACGGGATCCAGCCACTGGGTGAAGGCGGAGTACTACCGCGTGGCCCATTCGGGCACCAAACTGAACCTCTGGAACAAGGGTGGGCCCGACGGTCCGTCCGACAACGACGGCAACAAGGGCACCGTCGAGAGCAGTAGGGCCTCCGAGATCTTCAAGGCCCGCGGCACGGTCTCACGCAACAACCTGCCTGACTGGCACACCAACTGGTACTCCAACTGACCGGTTCCGCCCGCGCAGTGTGACCGCAGCCTGACCGAGAGGCCGACCGGCCTCTCGGTCAGGCGTGCGTTGTCCGTGCCGCCCGCATCGAGTGATCCCCCCGACCAAGGGAGCTCCGCGTGTCCGCAACCCCTGCCCCACCCGTTCTGAGGCTGAGCGAGGTGGTCTACGGCGTGTCCGGCCGAAGCCTGCTCGCCGGTGCCGACCTCACCGTTCCCGCGGGCAGTTCCGTCTCCGTGATGGGACCGTCCGGAAGCGGTAAGTCCACTCTGCTGATGTGTGTCATGGGGCTGATCCGCCCTCAGTCCGGGCGTGTCGAGATCGTGGGGCGAGACGTGACCCGGCTGTCCGCGAGGGCGCTCGCCGCCCACCGGCGCAGGCACGTCGGCATGGTCTTCCAGTTCGGCGAGCTTCTCCCGGAACTGACCCCGGTGGAGAACGTGATGATCGCGAGCCTGCTGGCCGGCGAGGCGGTGACCGAGGCCCGTTCCCGCGCCGAGTCGCTGCTCACCCGCCTCGGTGTGCCCGGGGCCACGGCCACACAGGACCTGTCGGGTGGGGAGCGGCAGCGTGTCGCCGTGGGCCGTGCCCTTGTCAACACCCCCGAACTGCTGCTGGCGGACGAGCCGACCGGAGCGTTGGACGGCGAGCAACGGGAAGCCGTGGCCGACCTGCTGTTCAGCACCCCTCGGGAACATGGGTGCGCCCTGGTGGTGGTGACCCACGATCCGATGGTGGCCGGGCGCGCCGACGTGCGGCTGCGTGTGCACGAGGGGCGACTGGTCCAGGCCGAGGAGGCGCGGTGAACGGCGGCGGCCTGCGATGGCGGCTGCTGCGCATGGGGCGGGCGGCGTCCCGGGCGGCCGAAGCAGGCCGTATCCGGTACTTCGCCCTGTTCGCGGCGACCACCGTGTCGGTGCTCGCCGTCTGCGGATTCCTCCTCGCTGCCTCCTCCTTCGACGGCCGTGCGGAGCGCAGCCAGGCTCGTTGGCCGCGGGTCGCCGCCCCCGAGTCCGCCACCCTGCTGTGGCGGGCGACACTGGCGAGTGTCGACGACCGCCAGTACGACGTGGTCTACGTCGAGCCCCTCGTTTCCGACGCACCCCTGCCGCCCGGCCTGAGCCGGTGGCCGAAACGCGGCGAGGCCGTGCTCTCCCCCGCGCTGAAGGCCGTCGGGCCTCAGGTGCGCGCCGAGTACGGGCGGACAGCGGGGACCATCGCGCCGGACGGCCTGGAGTCGCCGAGTGAGTACTTCGCTTACGTACGGCCGACGGCCGAGCGCCTGGATCCGGACGCGATGACCAGGGCGTCCGGATTCGGCGTCTCCTGGGCACCCTCGCTCGGGGAGCACATGTACAACTTCGGCTCGAAGGAGTTCTACTGGGCCTATCTGGCGCTGGTGGGTCTCCCGGCCGGTCTGTTCGTCGTGATCGCCGCCCGGGTCGGCGCTGCGGCCCGGGACCGCCGGACCGCGATCCTGACCGCGCTGGGTGCCTCCGGTACGGCCCGGGCGTGGTTCACGGTGGGCGAGGCGTGCCTGCCCATTGCACTCGGCGCGTCCACGGCGCTCGCGGCTGTCGCACCCGTACTCCTCACCGACGTGCCCTTGCCCGTCGTCGACTTCGTGCTGTACGTCCCCGACGCTCGGGCGGCGCTGCCCCTCCTCATGGGCGCCGTGCTGGGCGTGCCGCTCGCCGTTCTGGCAGCTGTTGTGCTGCTCCAGCCGCGATACCGGCCCGGCACCTCGACCCGGCCCGTGGCCGCGAAACGGCGCCGTGAGTGGATGCTGTGGCTGTTCCCGGTCGCCCTCTTCGGCACGGTGCGGGGGACCGACCTGGCCCCCTACGACCTGCGTCTGCCGGTCCTGGCGGCCGGTAGCGTGATCACCATCGCGCTGCTGCCCGGTGTGGCCGGGGCGGTGGTGTCCGCGGCCGGGCCCGTGCTGGCCAGGTTCGGAGCCGCGCGTGGCCGGGTGGGCATGCTGGTCGCGGGCCGACGGCTGGCCGTGGGTGCGCGCCCGGTCGCGCGCCTGGTGGCCGCGGTGGTCGTCGCGGTCGGCCTGGCAGCTCAGGGACAGATCGCGATCAGCCTGTTCACGGACATGAGCGACCGGGTGCACGCCGTGGAGGAACACCTCGGCACCAGCGTGCTGCGGGTGTCCACGACGCTGTCCACCGACACGGCCGATGTGGCCTCCTTCCAGAGAGACCTGGGGACGGGCGTGCACGCCCTGGCCGTGACGCGGGATTCCCGGTCGGGACGGACCGACCTCGTCGCGAGCTGTCCGGTATGGCGAGACCTGGGCGTCGAGTGCCCGTCCGCGGGTCCGGCGCAACTGCGCACCCGGCATGCGGGTCTGGCTCGGGCGGTGCAACTGGAGCGGTCGGTCGGGGCACGCCTGTACGCCCGTACGGGAGACGTCACCGAGACCGTGCGTAGGGGCGACGAAGCGGCCCTGGTGGTGCTGGCGGCCGACGGGCGGCAGCTGGCGCTGTCGCGGGTGCACCAAGCCGCCAACGCGCACGTGGCGATGGCGACGACCGTGCAGGTGTTCGCGATGGCCGGCACCTTCGGCGGCAGTGGCGAGGGCATAGCGGCTCAGCGGTGGCTGGAGTTGCTGTCGGTGGCAGGCGTGCTGGTGATCGTGGTCGTGGCCGGGATCGGCTCGGTGGCGCAGTTCGTCCGGACGGGCCGCGAACTGGGCCCGGTCTCGGTGCTGAGCGGTAGCGGCCGTGTGTACTACGCGGTATCCGTCTGGTCCCTCCTGGCGCCCACCGCCTTCGCGGTGTGCGCGGCCGTCGCCGTGACCTGGTACGTGACGACGCCCTTGATGGCCGACTCCGCCGACCGGCTGTCGACGCTGTCGGCGGTGGGCGGGGCCGGGCTGGCGTGCGCCGCGGTGATGGCCTGGTGGGGTGCGCGTACGGCGTCCGCGGCCGGACTGGTGTGGCGCCCGCGCAACGACTGACGCCGGGCGTCCGCGGTGTCCGGTCGGCGCGGTGCCGCTCGGAGGGGGACCACGGCACGCCCGGACCCGGGGTGTGGACAGGGAACGGTCCGCACCCCGGGTCACTCCTCCGCGACGAACGATCCTTGTCCTTGGCAGGCTTCAAGGCGTCACCGTGGGCATACGCGTACCGTCGTACGCGCTAGAGGCCCCGAGCCTGTGTGCTCGTCGGCTGTGCGGGCACCTGCGCCTGCCAAACGATCCGGGAGGCCTGGACGCGGTTGTCGACACCGAGCTTGGAGTAGACCCCACGGATATGGTCCTTGACCGTGTGCGCACTGATTCCCAGCATCTCGGCCATGGCTGGGTTCGAGGCTCCGTCCGCCAGTAGGTGCACGATCTCCCGCTCCCGAGAGCTGAGCTTGTCCAGCATGGTGCGCGCGGTGGCCACCGCATCGGCCGTACGGCCTGGCCGTACGTATTGATCGACCAGGAAACGGGCGGCGACGGGCGCGAGTGCGATCGTGCCTGCGGCTGCTGCCCGTACCGCCCAGGGCAGGTGCCGCACGGAGTTGCCGCGCAGCAGGATCCCACGAGCACCGTGGCACAGCAGCATGCGTGTGGCGTGTTCCGACAAGTGGTCGACCAGTACGACGTGCACCGGTGTGGGCCCCGGGGCATTCGCCGCCGTCGGCGCGGCCGCGTTCGCCAACTGGAGGACGTCGAGTGCCTCGTCCGCGCCGCGGTGGCTGCTGACCAGCACATCCAGGCGGGTCGTCCGCACCATGGGTGACGCCGTCTCCGAGGCCTCGCCTACGATCCGGATCCTGCCGTCGTCCTCCAGTACGCGCCTGACGCCGGCCCGTTCAAGCGGCTCCGGGCCGAGAACCCCTACGCGTATCACGATCTTCGTCCCCCCATGGCCGCCCTGGTGCAGCAGACGGGTCGGTCAGGCCCCGCCGTCACCCAGCATGCACGCTGCGTACACCCCTCCGACACCTCCAGCTTGTTGCAACGAGGGGAAGTGAGGGGTGCGCGTAAGTGCTGATTCTGGTGCATTTCCGCTTCCGGTGGTGGAGGAGCCGTGTTGCGGACCCGGTCCGGGCCGCGCATAGTTGCGCTGCGGAAAGTGCCGGAACCGGGGGTGGGATGGGCGATGGCCGGGCACGGGGCTCAGGAGCATCCACACGGTGCCGACCGGCTGTGCGCGGCCGGGGATCGCCTGTACTCCCGGGCCGTACGCCGCGGCCGGGTCCCCCGCCGGGACGCCGAGCCGGTCCCCTGCCTCCTGGAACTGGCCCTGCTCCACCCCGATCCCGACGACATGGACTGGCTGGTGCCGACCTCCCCGCAGGAGGTCATGACCCGGCTGCTGCGCGGGGTCCACGACGAGGTCAGTGCCAGTCAGCGGCGGGTGGGCTCCGCGGTG
Source organism: Streptomyces ambofaciens ATCC 23877 (assembly GCF_001267885.1). NCBI lineage: Bacteria > Bacillati > Actinomycetota > Actinomycetes > Kitasatosporales > Streptomycetaceae > Streptomyces > Streptomyces ambofaciens. The sequence goes on from NZ_CP012382.1 coordinate 4,209,201, forward strand.
GAGGCCTTCGAGTGGTACGCCGGGCTCGGCCGCCAGCTCCAGACCCCGGCCGGCACGGAGGGCACCGCGATCCGGGTCCTGGACGGCCTGTCCCGCATCCAGGCCGCCATGGACGAGGCGACGCAGGCCTGCACGACGGAGGTGCTCACCGTTCAGCCCGGCGGCATCCGGCGTGAGCACGAGCTGTCGGAGGGGCTGCACCGGGCGCTGGCGCTGCGCGGGCGCGGGGTGCGGATGCGGGACCTGTACACGCACGTCGCCCGGCACGGGCAGGGTCTGCTCACCTACCTGGAGCTGATGGGCGACACGGTGGAGGCCCGCACCCTGGACGAGGTCATCGACCGCCTCATCCTCTTCGACCGCACGGTCGCCTTCATCCCCGCCAACACCGACCGCACGGTGGCCCTGGAGCTGCGCCATCCGGCCCTGATCGCCTACCTGGTCACGGTCTTCGAACGCCTGTGGCGCCTCGCGATCCCCCTCACCGCCCCGCTCCCCGACACCGGCATCGAGGGCATCTCCCACCGTGAGCAGTCCATCGCGGCGCTGCTGGCGGAGGGCCACCAGGACGCGGTGATCGCGGAACGGCTGGGCATCAGCGTCCGCACGGCCCGCGCGCACATCGCCCGCCTCTCGGAGACCCTGGGGGCGGCCAGCCGCACGCAGTTGGGGGTACGCATCGCCCAGGCGGGCCTGGACGGCTCCCCGCCCCTGCCGGCGGCGATCAGCCTGCCTGATCAGGCTCCTGGTCGAGGATCCCCGACCGCCCGATGAGGTAGCCGAGCTGCGCGCGGCTCTCGCTGCCGAGGGTGGCCGCGAGCTTGGCGATGTGGACGCGTGCGGTGCGGACGTTCATGCCGAGGCGGTCGGCGATGTCGGCGTCGGTGTGGCCTTCGATGAGGAGGGTGGCTATGGCGCGTTGGCGGGGGGTGATGCCGTTGAGCGTCGGTGGCTGCACGGCCTCGGGGTGCATGGGCGTGGCCAGGTGCCAGAGCCGGTCGAAGATGTTGACGAAGTAGGCGACCAGGGCAGGGTGTCGGACTTCGAGGGCGAGGGAGCGGTCGGAGCTCGCCGGGATGAAGGCGACGAGGCGGTCCACGACGATGAGGCGCTCGGTGATCTCGTCCAGCGTGCGTGCTTCCACGTCCCCGGTGAGGTGCTCGTAGCGAACGCGTGTGTAGGGGGCGTGCCGGACCGTGTGCTGGTACAACGCACGGATGCGGGCGCCGCGGTCCAGGAACGCCTGATCCCGTTCCATCGCTGCTTCGTAGACCTCAGGACGTCTGCTGAGGTCGGGGTCGTATGGCTGGATGGCGAGCAGTTCGCTCCTCGCCTCGGTCATGGCTTCGGCGATGGCCCTGGTCGTACGTTCCTTGCCGGACAGGAGCCTGAGGGGCGAGGTCTCCTCGCCCCCGACGTTGCGTATGCCCAGGCGTATGAGGGGTTCGAACACGTCGGCCAGGTGCTGACCGCGCCGCCGTTCGTCGGCGATGCGGTCCTCGGACTTGCGCAGCAGCCTTTGCAGGGCGACGGTGGGGGCGACGGGCTCCAGTCGGGTCAGGTCTTCGACGGCCGGGTGCAACAGGCCGGTGTCGAGCAGGCAGGGGGCCGCGTCCGCAGCGGCACCGGGTACATGGCCCTCGCGCAGGGCGCGGGAATAGAGGGCGAGGGCCGCCTCGCACAGTTCCTCGTCCGTGTGCCGGTGCGCCCCTTCCGTCATGCGCTGTCTTCTCCCGCCATGCCCTGCCGTTCCTGCTCCAGGATGCCGGACTGCGCTATGAGGTAGCCGAGTTGGGCCCGGCTGCCGCTGCCCAGGGCCAGTGCCAGCTTGGCGATGTGGGCCCGGCAGGTCCGGACGTTCATGCCGAGGCGGCGGGCGATCGCCTCGTCGACGTGGCCCTCGACGAGGAGCTTCGCGATCGAGTGCTGGATGCCGGTGATGCCGTCGGGGGCCGTCTCGTAGGGAGCGCCCGCCGTGAGCGGGACGGCTCGGCTCCAGATGAACTCGAAGACCCTGATCAGGTACCGGACGAGGCCCGGGTGACGGAGTTCCAGGGCGACCTGCCGGTCCTCGCGGACGGGGATGAAGGCCACGGACTCGTCGCAGATGATGAGGCGCTCCACGAGTTCGTCGATGGTGCGGTATTCGACCTTGCCCTCGCTGAAGTGATCGGCGTAGGCGAGCCGGTCGGGGCTGAACCGTGCGGTGTGCTGGTAGAGCGTACGGATACGCACGCCTCGTTCGATCAGCGGCTTGTCGCGTTCCAGTCCCTCCAGCAGCCGGTTCTCAGGGCGTCGGTGGCCGCTCGGCTGGACGGTGAGCATCTCGGTCTGGCACTGGGCGGTCGCCAGGTCGAGTGCCGCGTTGATCCGGTCGAGGCCTTCCAGGACCGTGATGGAGTGCGCAGGACTTGCTTGCTGAGTGCTGATGTCCATGAACGGTTCGAAGAGTTCGGCCATCGCTATGGACAACCGGCGCTGCTCGGTGATTTCGCGTTCGATGGGATTGAGCCGTTGAGCCAAGGCGATCGACGGTGGCACCGGGCGCATCCAGTCGGCGTCGTCCGGGTCGGGGTGGAGGAGGCCGAGCTCCGTCAGGCACGGGGTCGTCTCGACGTCTGTTCTCGGTATGCGCCCAGTCCTGAGGGCGCTCGCGTAGAGGCGGCTTCCTTCCGGGCACAGCTCGGTCCCTGTATGGGGATGATCCCTATTAGTCCACTTTGTCACCAAATCTCCACCCCCCAGGGTCCTGAACGTGCAGGAACATGATGCACCGATTGTGTGGCCATGACGTGCCCGAATGAGCCATCGTCTTATCCGACGGGGGAATGAGGGACCATCAAGTGAGGACGAAGCCGACTATGCGTATCAGAATGCTTCGCTCGGTGCTTGTTGTCGCCTTCTCCGCCGTTGTGGCCATGGGTGCGCTGTCCGGCCTCTCCGGTGCGAAGAGCGACGAGCACAAAGCGGGTGGCGTTCACTTCTTGGCGGTCACGGGCCCCAAGGGTGAGCCGGCGGCTGTTCCGGCCGACAGTGTGTGGGACTGATCGCGATGACCAATCCTCCAGACGACCGCTCCTTCCGCCGGGAAATGGCCACCGCCTACCGCTCCGGCTGGCACTTCATCGATCTGGTCACCGCGATCCCCCACGCCGGTGACTCCCTGATGGTGACCGTCTTCGGTGAGCCGGTCGTCGTCACGCTGGACGAGGACGGCGACGTACGGGCGTACCGGTGCCTGCGGCGGCCGCGAGGTGCTCCGCAGCCCGTGCGGTGTGCCATCCGGTACGGAATGATCTTTGTGAACCTGGACCAGAGGGACCACCGGCTCGTGCAGCCGGAGGACCCCGAAGTGAGGACCATCTCGGCCACCCCCCGCAGCGCCTGACGCGATTCCCCCGTCGTAACAAATCGCTCAGGTGCTTCCCCCCGGCAGCGGCGTCACCGTGACCTGAACACGGTGACGCCGCTGTCGTATGCGCCGACATTTCCGGGTATCGGGCGGTCGCCGGCCTGGCTGGAAAACCCCTCGCGCGGCACGGACGCCCGCAGAGGGGGAACTCGTGCGTCACCCCCGGAGGGGACCGGTGCCGCTTCTCCCTTGAGTGGAATAGACTCAACTTTGTGTACGTTGTCTGAGTCAGCACTGGGAGACATGGCCGGATCGCCGACGGCCGACGCAAGGAGGGAAGCCAGAACGTGGACGCCGAGCTGACCAACCGGAGCCGGGACGCGATCAACGCGGCCAGCAACCACGCCGTGACCGAGGGGAACGCCGACCTCACCCCCGCCCACCTGCTCCTGGCTCTGCTCCAGGGGCAGGACAACGAGAACATCACCGACCTGCTCGCCGCCGTCGAGGCCGACCTCGCGGCCGTGCGCTCCGGCGCCGAGCGCATCGTCGCCGGGCTGCCCAGCGTGACGGGGTCCACCGTGGCACCGCCGCAGCCGAGCCGTGAGATGCTCGCCGTGGTCGCCGACGCCCAGGCCCGCGCCAAGGAGCTCGGGGACGAGTACCTCTCCACCGAGCACCTGCTCCTCGGCATCGCCGCGAAGGGCGGCGCGGCCGGTGGGGTACTGGAGGGACAGGGCGCCAGTGCGAAGAAGCTGCAGGAGGCCTTCCGCAAGGCCAGGGGAGGGCGACGCGTGACCACCGCCGACCCCGAGGGCCAGTACAAGGCCCTGGAGAAGTTCGGTACGGACTTCACCGACGCCGCCCGCGAGGGCAGGCTCGACCCCGTCATCGGGCGGGACCAGGAGATCCGGCGTGTCGTGCAGGTGCTCAGCCGGCGCACCAAGAACAACCCCGTCCTCATCGGTGAGCCCGGTGTCGGCAAGACCGCCGTCGTCGAGGGACTGGCCCAGCGGATCGTCAAGGGGGACGTGCCCGAGTCGCTCAAGGGCAAGCGGCTGGTCGCGCTGGACCTGGGCGCCATGGTCGCCGGGGCCAAGTACCGCGGTGAGTTCGAGGAGCGGCTGAAGACGGTCCTCGCCGAGATCAAGGACTCCGACGGGCAGATCATCACCTTCATCGACGAGCTGCACACCGTCGTGGGGGCCGGGGCCGGCGGCGACTCCGCCATGGACGCCGGGAACATGCTCAAGCCGATGCTCGCGCGCGGTGAGCTGCGCATGGTCGGTGCGACGACGCTGGACGAGTACCGGGAGCGGATCGAGAAGGACCCGGCGCTGGAGCGTCGCTTCCAGCAGGTGCTGGTCGCCGAGCCGACCGTCGAGGACTCGATCGCGATCCTGCGCGGGCTCAAGGGGCGGTACGAGGCCCACCACAAGGTGCAGATCGCGGACAGCGCGCTGGTCGCCGCGGCCACGCTGTCCGACCGGTACATCACCTCCCGCTTCCTGCCCGACAAGGCCATCGACCTCGTCGACGAGGCCGCCTCGCGGCTGCGCATGGAGATCGACTCGTCGCCGGTCGAGATCGACGAACTCCAGCGTGCCGTGGACCGGCTGAAGATGGAGGAGCTGGCGATCGGCAAGGAGACCGACGCGGCCTCCCTGGAGCGTCTGGAGCGACTGCGCCGCGACCTCGCCGACAAGGAGGAGGAGCTGCGCGGCCTCAACGCCCGCTGGGACAAGGAGAAGCAGTCCCTCAACCGCGTCGGCGAGCTGAAGGAGAAGCTCGACGAGCTGCGCGGCCAGGCCGAACGCGCCCAGCGCGACGGTGACTTCGACACCGCCTCCAAGCTGCTCTACGGCGAGATCCCCACCCTCGAGAGGGACCTGGAGGCCGCCTCCGAGGCCGAGGAGGAGGTCGCCAAGGACACCATGGTCAAGGAGGAGGTCGGCGCCGACGACATCGCGGACGTCGTCGCCTCCTGGACCGGCATCCCCGCCGGGCGGCTGCTGGAGGGCGAGACGCAGAAGCTGCTGCGGATGGAGGACGAGCTCGGCAAGCGGCTCATCGGGCAGGGCGAGGCCGTGCGGGCCGTGTCCGACGCCGTGCGGCGGAGCAGGGCCGGGATCTCCGACCCCGACCGGCCGACCGGCTCGTTCCTCTTCCTCGGGCCCACCGGTGTCGGCAAGACCGAGCTGGCCAAGGCCCTCGCGGACTTCCTCTTCGACGACGAGCGGGCCATGATCCGCATCGACATGTCGGAGTACGGCGAGAAGCACAGCGTCGCCCGGCTGGTCGGGGCGCCGCCCGGATACGTCGGCTACGAGGAGGGCGGTCAGCTCACCGAGGCGGTGCGGCGGCGGCCGTACAGCGTCGTGCTGCTGGACGAGGTGGAGAAGGCGCACCCCGAGGTCTTCGACATCCTGCTCCAGGTGCTGGACGACGGGCGGCTCACCGACGGTCAGGGCCGCACCGTCGACTTCCGCAACACCATCCTCGTCCTCACCTCCAACCTGGGCAGCCAGTACCTGGTCGACCCGGTCAGCAGTGAGACCGAGAAGAAGGAGCAGGTGCTGGAGGTGGTCCGGGCCTCCTTCAAGCCGGAGTTTCTCAACCGGCTCGACGACCTGGTGGTCTTCTCGGCGCTGACCAAGGACGAGCTCAGCCGGATCGCGCGGCTCCAGATCGACGCGCTCGCCCGGCGGCTCGCCGAGCGCCGCCTCGCCCTGGAGGTCACCGACGAGGCCCTGGAGTGGCTGGCCGTCGAGGGCATGGACCCCGCGTACGGGGCCCGCCCGCTGCGCCGCCTCGTGCAGACGGCGATCGGCGACCGGCTCGCCCGCGAGATCCTCTCCGGCGAGATCAAGGACGGCGACACGGTCCGCGTGGACCGCTTCGGCGACGAGCTGATCGTGGGCCCGGCGAGCGGCAAGACGCTGTAGCCCGGCGACCCGTCCCGCGCACGGCCCGTCGTCCTCCCGGGGATGGCGGGCCGCCGCGCGTCACGTGGTGAACGCGGAGAACCGCACCAGCGCCGTCCCGTCCGCCCCGTACTCCACCCGCACCTGTACGGCGTGGGCGTCCACCCCGCCCGGCAGGCCCCGCGCGGGGCCCAGATCAAGACACAGATCGCCGTCGCCGCCCCCGCAGGTGTCCGCCCGGGGCGCGGGGGCGTCCGGGTAGGTGTGCGCGAGCCAGTCCTGGACACCCGTACGGGGCATGCGGAAGGCGGCGCCGTAGTGAGTGTCCTGGAAGCCCTGCAGCGTGCACGCCCCGACCGGGCGCGCGCCGTCCGGCAGAGCTGCGCCACCGAACCGCAGGGCCTCGGAGCAGGGGACGTGCTCGGCCGCCCTGCCGTCGCCCCGGCCGTCCGACTCGGAGAGGACGAGCCCCACGAGGACGACGAGGAGAGGGAGCAGGACCAGCGCCGGGAGCGTCACGAGGGCCGCGAACGGCCCCCACCGGGTCCGCCCCCGGGGTACCCCCGTGCCGTCCTCCCGGCCCGTCGTCGCGCTCCGTGCCCGCCGCATCGCCCGCCTCCGCCCGCCCCGCGTCCACCCGACCGGCCGGATCATGTCAGCCCAGGGCTGACAGGCCCCCGGCGGGCTTGCCACGCCCCTCCCCGCATGGGGGAGGATGGCCAGATCCGTACGAAGGGAAATTCACGGTGACCATCGACCCGTCCTCGATTCCGAACTTCGGGGGCCAGCCCGAGCCGCAGCCCCAAGGACCGGCGGGCCCCGTCGTCCCGGATCAGGATCTCGTGAAGCAGCTCCTCGAACAGATGGAGCTCAAGTATGTCGTCGACGACGAGGGTGACCTCGCGGCGCCGTGGGAGCAGTTCCGTACGTACTTCATGTTCCGCGGCGAGGCCGACCAGCAGGTCTTCTCGGTGCGGACGTTCTACGACCGGTCCCACCAGATCGACGAGAAGCCGCAGCTGCTGGAGTCGATCGACGACTGGAACCGCCGCACCCTGTGGCCCAAGGTGTACTCCCACACCCACGACGACGGTACGGTCCGCCTGATCGGCGAGGCGCAGATGCTGATCGGCATGGGCGTCAGCCTGGAGCACTTCGTCTCCTCGACGGTCAGCTGGGTCCGCGCCGCCATCGAGTTCGACCGGTGGCTCGTGGAGCAGCTCGGCCTGGAGCAGGAGGTCAACGAGTCGGAGAAGCCGAAGGACGAGGACGGCGAGTGACCCGCCCCGCCTCGTGAGCGGAGCCCGGCCCGGTACCGACCGCGGGGCCGGGCTCCCGCCGTTTCAGCTCACCGACGCCTTCAGCCGGTCCACCGCCTCCTCCAGCACGGAGACCCGCTTGCAGAACGCGAACCGGACGAAGGGGGCGCCCTCCTCCCGGTGGTCGTAGAAGACCGCGTTGGGGACGGCGACGACGCCCGCGCGTTCCGGCAGGGCGCGGCAGAAGGCGAAGCCGTCGCTCTCGCCGAGGGGGCGGATGTCGGTGGTGACGAAGTACGTCCCGGCGGGGCGGTACACGCCGAAGCCCGCCTCCCGCAGCCCCTTCGCCAGCACGTCCCGCTTGGTGTGCATGTCCTCCCGGTAGGCGGAGAAGTACGAGTCGGGCAGCGCGAGGGCCTCGGCCACCGCGTACTGGAAGGGGCCGGAGGCCACGTACGTCAGGTACTGCTTGGCCGAGCGGACCGCCGTGACCAGGGCGGGAGCGGCGGTGATCCAGCCGACCTTCCAGCCGGTGAAGGAGAACGTCTTGCCGGCCGACCCGATGGTCACCGTGCGCTCGCGCATCCCCGGGAAGGTCGCCAGCGGGATGTGCTCGGCCGTGTCGAAGACCAGGTGCTCGTAGACCTCGTCCGTCACCACCAGCAGGTCCCGCTCCACGGCCAGTTCGGCGATCGCCGCCAGTTCCTCCCGGGTCAGCACCGTGCCCGTCGGGTTGTGCGGGGTGTTCAGCAGCAGCAGGCGGGTGCGGTCGGTGACGGCGGCGCGCAGTTCGTCGAGGTCGAGGCGGAAGGTGCCCTCCCCGCCCTCCGTGTGCGGGCGCAGGGTGACCGGTACGCGCGTGCCGCCCGCCATCGCGATGCAGGCCGCGTACGAGTCGTAGTACGGCTCCAGCGCGACGACCTCGTCGCCGGGCTCCAGCAGGGCGAGCAGCGAGGCGGCGATGGCCTCGGTGGCGCCGGCGGTGACCAGGACCTCGGTGTCGGGGTCGTAGGACAGGCCGTAGTGGCGGTGCTGGTGGGCGGCGACGGCGGTGCGCAGCTCCGGGACGCCGGGGCCGGGCGGGTACTGGTTGCCGCGCCCGTCGCGCAACGCCCGTACGGCGGCCTCCCGGACCGCTTCGGGGCCGTCGGTGTCCGGGAAGCCCTGGCCCAGGTTGATCGCCCCGGTCGTCTGGGCCAGGGCGGACATCTCGGCGAAGATCGTCGTCCCGAACTCGGCGAGCCGGCGGTTGAGGAAGGGGCGGGCGCTGGAGCTCTTGGGGGTCATGGCGGTCATCCTGCGCCGAAGCTCTGGAGTTCCTCAACTCTGCTTTGGCGCCGCGCGGCGAAGGGCATCTCCCGTTCACGCGACGAGCTCCACCGGCAGACGGTCGAGCGGATCGCCGAGCTTCACTCAGAGAGCGAGGCGCCCGACGGGGGGCGGCTTCGGGGGAACTCCGGGCGCGAGCCCGGGAAGCGGAAGGAGGGTGGCGCCATGATCATGAGCATCATCCTGGTCGTGTTCGGAGTCGTGCTGGTGGCAGCGCTCATAGCCGGTGTGCGGAGCGGTGGCGGACGTGACAGCCACAGCGGTCGCGGCCGTAACAGGGGGCGTAGCCGCAACAGCTGGTGGGCCGACGGCTCGTCCTCGGGCGGGCACCACTCGAGTTCCGCGGGTGGCTCCTCCTGCGGCGGGGGCGGGAGTTCCTCCTGCGGCGGCGGTTCGTCCTGCGGAGGCGGGTCGTCGTCCTGCGGGGGAGGGGGCGGCGGCGGATGCGGTGGAGGCAGCTGACACGGGGCAGCTGAGCTCCACGGGGGAACCGCATCCCCACCACGGGGCCCACGCCTGGGACCGGGCCCCGCGTCCCCACCACGAGCGCCCGCCGGGAAACACACCCGGTGGGCGCTCACACACACCGGCGCGCGCGGCGCGGGCGGGGTGTGCGCCTTGGTTGAACAATTGAGCTGTGGAGCCCCCTGAGGGATGGAAACCCCACGATGTTGGGTAAAAACGCTGTGACGGCGTCATGGTTCATGATTCCCTCTCCATCACCAACGCAGCTCCTCGGACGACCTGTTGACCCCCCTCCTGACCGGCCGACTGGGCTGAGCGGGCCGCATCCCCGGCAGTGACCGGGATTGCGCAGGCCCCACACCTTCCTCTCCTTGTGTGCTTGCGGAGCCGATCCATGCTCACGACCCTGAACACCGCCTACACCGACACGCGCGCCGCGGACCTCGCCTGGGCCCTGGGGCGCGAGCCGCTGCCCGCGCTCGCCAGCCTCGACCTCGAACTGGAGGGCGCCAAACTTCAGTTGCGACTCCTGGGGGCCTCCCATCAGGTGCTGCTCGAGGAGGAGCGGGGCAGCTGCTCGGAGACCGTGGCCTGCATCCCCGGCAGCAGCACACCCCTGCCGCTGGGAGTCGCCAAGCGAAAGGGCGACTGGGAGTACGAGTTCGCCGCCCGCGTGGAGGTGCTGACGCCGGGCTCCTTCGCCGGCCGCGCCCAGGAGCTGCTGGCCCTGGTCGCCGACCACCCGCACGGGCTGGCCGGCGTCTTCCCCGGCAGCCCGCACGCCTTCACCGCGCTGCTGGTCCAGCGCCACGAGGGGCAGGTGCACTGGCGGACCTGGCACGCCTACCCGCAGGACGGCCATCTGGTGGCGACCCGGACGAGGGTGGGCGTCCGGGTGCCGACGTCGCGGCTCAGCCCGTCCGGGGTGTGAGCGGGGGGTGTGAGCGGGGGTGTGAACGAGGGGGGCGAGCCCGGGAGCGGTGCCTGAGTGGTGCCGGGTGCGGGGCCGGCCGGAGGGCTGGGCGCGGGGACGGCCGGGAGCCGGGCGGCGGGAAACGGCCGGGGGACGTGTGGGGCCGGCCGGGGACGGCCGCGGGGACGTGTGCGGGATAAACCTGCGGTGCCCGATGGAACGTCAGTTTCACACGTGTGGGTGACGAAGAGCGATGCCGATGTGACGTAACGTCACCTCGTGATCGATCCGTACGCGCCCGCTCCGCCCGGCTCTCCGCCGTCCTGGGGCGGCCCCGGCGGCTCCCGCACCGGAGCGTCCGCGCGGCTTCCCGTCCGGCCGGCCACCGGGAGGTTCCTGGTGCTGGCGGGTGTGTTCGTCTGCGCGGCCTGCGGGCTCGTGTACGAACTCGAACTGGTCGCCCTCGCCTCCTACCTGATCGGCGACTCGGTCACCCAGGCCTCCGTCGTCCTGTCCGTCATGGTCTTCGCCATGGGCATCGGCTCGCTCGCCGCCAAACGGCTGCGCCGGTTCGCGGCGGCCGGCTTCGGCGCGGTCGAGGCGGTCCTCGCCCTCGTCGGCGGACTCAGCGCGATGGTGCTGTACGCCGTCTTCGCCTGGACCGGAGGCTGGGGCGGCCCGTGGGCCTTCGCCCCGCACGTCCTCCTGGTCGCCTTCTCGCTCACCATCGGCGCACTGATCGGCGCCGAGGTGCCGCTCCTGATGGAGCTGATCCAGCGCGTCCGCCGCCAGGACGCGGGCGGCGCCGTCGCGGACCTGTTCGCCGCGGACTACGTCGGCGCGCTCGTCGGCGGCCTCGCCTTCCCCTTCGTGCTGCTGCCCTTCCTCGGCCAGCTGACCGGCGCGCTGGTCACCGGCACCGTCAACGCGCTCGTCGGGACCGCGCTGGTCCTCGGACTGTTCCGGCGGGACATGACCGGCCGGGCCCGCTGGCTGCTGCTGACCGCCAACGCCGTCGTGCTGAGCCTCCTCGCCACGGCGACCGTCCTCGCCGACGACTTCGAACGCGCCGCCCGGCACGCCGTGTACGGGCAGGACGTCCGCGTGGCCGTCCGGACCGGCGCGCAGGAGGTGGTCCTCACCGGCGACACCGACGGCCGGCCCCTCGACCTGTTCCTGGACGGGCGGCTGCGGCTCAGCGCCGACGACGGGCGGCGCCACCACGAGGCCCTGGTGCGTCCCGCCATGAGCGGCCCGCACGCGCGCGTGCTCATCCTCGGCGGCGGCGACGGCCTCGCCGCGCGGGAGGTGCTGCGGCACCCGGACGTCCGCCGCGTCGACGTCGTGGAACCCGACCCCGGGCTGGTCCGCCTGGCCCGGCACGACCCCGGCCTGTCCGCGCTGAACGAGCGCGCCTACGCGGACCCGCGGCTCCACGTCGTCGCGTCCGACGCCTTCCGCGAGCTGCGCTCGACGCCCACCGCGACGTACGACGTGGTCGTCTCGGACCTGCCCGACCCGGGGTTCACGGCCGGCACGAAGCTGTACTCGCTGGAGTTCTACGGTCTGCTCCGGCGGGTGCTCGCGCCCGGCGGGCGGCTGGCCGTGCACGCCGGACCGGTGTCCGCCCGCCCCCGGACCTTCTGGACGGTGGACGCCACGCTCCGCGCGGCCGGTCTGCGGACCGTCGCCTACCGTGTCGCCGCGCGGGAGGAGGCTCTCGCGCCGGGCCCGCACCGGACGGCCGCGGGCCATCCCCGCGCCGCCCGCGACCGGGGCTACCTCCTGGCCGCCCGCACGCCCCCCGGCCTGCGCCTCGACCCGGCGGCCCCGCGTCCGCGCACCCTCACGTCCGGGTCCCTGCTCCGGGACGCCCGCGCGGCCTCCCGCACCCGGCTCACCGGCCTGCCGCCGTCCACGCTGGTGCATCCACGGTACTGAGACGCGTCACCGGTACTGAGACGCGTCACCGGTACTGGGGCGCGTCACCGGTACTGGGGCGCCTTCTCGCGGGTGGCGGCGGGTGAGATTGTGCCGTCGGGGGGTGCGGTGGGCCCCCTCTGGGTAGGCTGCGCTGACATGGAGCATGAGGTGTTCGTTCCGGTTCCGGCCGAGCGGCTCAGGGACGTGCTGGCCGACCCCGTCCGGGTCGCCCGGGCGGTTCCGGGGCTCCAGCAGGACGCCGGCGCCGCCCCCGTCACGGGACGGCTGAAGGTGCGCGTCGGCGCTCACTCCATCACCTACCGGGGGTCCCTGCGGCTGTCCGGGCGTTCGGACGGCGCGTACGCCGTCGAGGGCGTCGCCACCGAGGCGCGCGGCACCGGCACGGTCACGCTCGCGCTCACCCTCCGGGTGACGGACGCCGACGGCGGCTGCACCCTGACGGCCACCGGGACGGCCGCCGCCGACGGACGGGTCACGGAGCTGCCGGCGGACGCGGTGACGTCGGCCGCCGTGCGGTTGCTGACCCGCTTCGCGGAGAACCTGGGCACGGCCGTGGAGACGGAGACGTCCGGGACGCCGGCGGAGCGGTCGCGCACCGCCGCCTCCGACACCCCGTCCCCCCTCACCGGCCCGGACGAGTCCGCCGGGGCGGAGCACGACAGACGCGACGGACACGACGGACGGGACGGACGGGACGAGTCGGATGCCCCCGAGGCTCCCGAGGCGCCCGAGGCTCCCACCGCCCCCGGGACGCCCAAGACTCCTGGGGTTTCCGGGACCCCGGACTCCCCCGCCGCTCCCGAGGCTTCCGCCGCTCCCGAGCCCCCTGCGGCCCCGGAACCTCCTGCGCCCCCCGAACCTTCCGCGACCCCCGAGCCCCCCGCGACCCCCGAGCCCCCCGCGAGCCCCGAGCCCCCCGCCGAGGCCGCGCACGCGCGCCGCACCATGATCGGCCGCAGTGCCGAGGAGGTGGACCACGCTCCGCCGCGCGGCCGGTACGCCCCCGTCCCCGCGCCGCAGGCCGGCGTGGCCGGTGCCCCCCTGCGCTGGGCCGCCCCGGCGGCGGCGCTGGTCGTGGCGTCGGCGATCGTCGTCGGCCGCGCGCTGCGCAAGCGCCGCTGAACCGGCGCGGGGCGCTGCCGCGGCGACCGGGTGGGGCCCTCTTGATCGCCCCAGTAGGGTCGAGGCGTGAGCAACGAACCCATCACGCTGACCGCGGGTGACGCGGAGGCGACCGTGCTGCCGGGCAACGGCGGCCGGATCGGCGGGCTGCGCGTCGGCGGCACGGAACTGCTCCGGCAGGGCGAGCGCTACGGCTGCTTCCCGATGGTCCCCTGGTGCGGGCGCATGCGGGAGGGCCGCTTCCGGGACGGCGCCGTGGTCCACCGGATGCCGCTCAACTCACCGCCCCACGCCATCCACGGCACCGCCCGCGACGCCGCCTGGCGCACCGCCCGCGTCAAAGCGGACGAGGCCGTCCTCACGTACGACCTCACCGACCCCTGGCCGTACCCCGGCCGCGTCACCCAGGTGATCGCCCTCACCGAGGACGCGTTGACGCTGACGATGTCCGTGGAGACGTACGAGTCGTCCTTCCCGGCGCAGCTCGGCTGGCATCCCTGGTTCAACCGCACCCTCGACGGCGCGGACGTGGCCCTCTCCTTCGACCCCGCCTGGCAGGAGGAGCGCGGCGCCGACCACCTGCCCACCGGTAACCGGACCGACCCGAAGCCGGGCCCCTGGGACGACTGCTTCGGCATGCCGGACGGTGTCGACGTCACCCTCACCTGGCCGGAGCGCCTGGAGCTGAAGGTGACCAGCCGGGAGCAGTGGGTCGTGGTCTACGACGAGCAGGACGCCGCCGTCTGCGTGGAGCCGCAGACCGGGCCGCCCGACGGCCTGAACACCCTCCCGCGCCTGGTCACGCCCCTGGAGCCGCTGGAGGCCACGACGACCTGGCGCTGGACCCGGCTCTAAGCTGGGGGGCATGACGGACGTACGCGCGGCGCTGCTGCAGCAGATCAAGGACAAGGCCGTGGTGCACGGCAAGGTGACCCTCTCCTCGGGTCTGGAGGCCGACTACTACGTCGACCTGCGCCGCATCACCCTGGACGGCGAGGCCGCGCCGCTGGTCGGGCAGGTGCTGCTGGACCTGACCGCCGACCTGGACTTCGACGCGGTCGGCGGGCTGACGATGGGCGCCGACCCGGTCGCCGCGAGCATGCTGCACGCCGCCGCCGCGCGGGGCCGGAAGCTGGACGCCTTCGTCGTCCGCAAGGCCGCCAAGGCGCACGGTCTGCAGCGACGCGTCGAGGGCCCGGACATCAAGGGCCGCCGCGTCCTCGTGGTCGAGGACACCTCCACGACCGGCGGCTCCCCGCTCACCGCCGTCGAGGCCGTGCGCGAGGCCGGTGCCGAGGTCGTGGCCGTGGCGACGATCGTCGACCGGGCGACGGGCGCCGCGGAGAAGATCGAGCAGGGCGCGGGGGTGCCGTACCGGTACGCGTACGACAAGGACGAGCTGGGCCTGGACTGAGGCCGGCCCCGGGGGACGGCACGGGGGACGGTCCGGCCGGGGGACGGACGTCCACTCGGAGTATCCCGGTTCGTCTGGAAGGATGGGGCCGACGATGACGTCGCCCCCCATGGTCTAGGTCAGGGCCTAAGCACGTATCACGCCCACCCGCACATACAAGGAGCGGACATGCCCATCGCAACTCCCGAGGTCTACAACGAGATGCTGGACCGGGCGAAGGCAGGAAAGTTCGCCTACCCGGCCATCAACGTGACCTCCTCCCAGACGCTGCACGCGGCGCTGCGCGGTTTCGCGGAGGCGGAGAGCGACGGCATCGTCCAGATCTCCACCGGCGGCGCCGAGTTCCTGGGCGGCCAGCACAACAAGGACATGGTGACCGGCGCCGTCGCCCTCGCCGAGTTCGCGCACATCGTCGCGGAGAAGTACGACGTCACCGTCGCGCTGCACACGGACCACTGCCCCAAGGACAAGCTGGACACGTACGTCCGTCCGCTGCTGGCGGTCTCCGAGGAGCGGGTCAAGGCCGGCCGCAACCCGCTGTTCCAGTCGCACATGTGGGACGGCTCCGCCGAGACCCTGGCGGACAACCTCTCCATCGCCACCGAGCTGCTGGAGCGCGCCCGCGCCGCCAGGATCATCCTCGAGGTCGAGATCACCCCGACCGGCGGCGAGGAGGACGGCGTCTCCCACGAGATCAACGACTCCCTCTACACGACGGTCGACGACGCCGTGCGCACCGTCGAGGCCCTCGGCCTCGGTGACAAGGGCCGCTACCTGCTCGCCGCGTCCTTCGGCAACGTGCACGGCGTGTACAAGCCGGGCAACGTGGTGCTCCGCCCCGAGCTGCTCAAGGAGCTGAACGAGGGCATCGCCGCCAAGTACGGTCAGCCGGCCGGCAGCAAGCCGTTCGACTTCGTCTTCCACGGCGGCTCCGGCTCCTCCGCCGAGGAGATCGCGACCGCGCTGGAGAACGGCGTGGTCAAGATGAACATCGACACGGACACCCAGTACGCCTTCACGCGTCCGGTCGCCGACCACATGTTCCGCAACTACGACGGCGTCCTGAAGGTCGACGGCGAGGTCGGCAACAAGAAGACCTACGACCCGCGCACCTGGGGCAAGCTCGCCGAGGCCGGCATGGCCGCGCGCGTCGTCGGGGCCTGCGGTCACCTGCGTTCGGCGGGCCAGAAGATCAAGTAACACCCGGTCGTCCTGATCGACCGTTCGCACGAGCCCGGCGCCCCCGCGCGCCGGGCTCGCTGTATACCTGGGGGATGCCCGACGTCCGGCTGGCCTCACCGCAGGGCAGGTGGATCCTGCTGACCACCGTCCTCGGGTCCGGCATGGCCCTGCTGGACTCGACCGTCGTCAACGTCGCGCTGCCCCGGATCGGCCGCGACCTCGACGCCGACCTCGCCGCGCTCCAGTGGACGGTCAACGCCTACATGGTCACGCTGGCCGGGCTGATCCTCCTCGGCGGCGCCCTCGGCGACCGGTTCGGCCGCCGCCGGATCTTCGTCGTCGGCGTGCTGTGGTTCGCCGCCGCCTCCCTGCTGTGCGGCCTCGCGCCGAACGCCGGGACCCTGATCGCCGCCCGCGCCCTCCAGGGCATCGGCGGTGCGCTGCTCACGCCCGGCTCCCTCGCCCTCATCCAGGCCTCCTTCCACCCCGACGACCGGGGGCGCGCGGTGGGCCTGTGGTCGGGCTTCGGGGGCGTCGGCGCGGCGGTGGGGCCGTTCCTCGGGGGCTGGCTGGTGGACGGCCCGGGCTGGCGCTGGGTGTTCCTCCTCAACGTCCCGCTGGCGCTGCTGTGTGCGCCGATCGCGCTGCGGCACGTGCCGGAGTCCTCGGACGAGCGCGCCCACGCGCGCTTCGACGTGCTCGGCGCGGCCCTCGGCGCGGCGGCCCTCGCGCTGCTCACCTACGCGCTGATCGAGGCGCGCACGGGGACCTGGGCGGTGACGCTCAGCGCGGTGGCGGGGGCGGCGGCAGCGGTGGCCTTCGTCGTCGTCGAGCGGCGCGGCAAGGACCCGATGATGCCGCTGGACGTCTTCGCCTCCCGTCAGTTCACGGCCGTCAACGTGGTCACGCTGTGCGTGTACGCGGCCTTCGGCGGCTTCTTCTTCCTCGCCGCGCTCCAGCTCCAGGTCGTCGTGGGCTGGTCCGCGCTGGCCGCGGGTACGGCCCTGCTGCCGACCACGGTCCTGATGCTGCTGTTCTCCGCCCGCTCCGGTGAACTCGCCGAGCGCCTGGGCCCCCGGCTCCAGCTCGGTGTCGGCCCGCTGCTGTGCGCGGCCGGGATGGTGCTGATGCTGCGGGTCGGGCCCGGCGCCTCGTACGTTGCCGACGTGCTGCCCGCCCTGCTGGTGCTCGGCCTCGGCATGGTCACGCTGGTCGCCCCGCTGACGGCGACCGTGCTGGCCGCGGTGGACACCGCGCGGGCCGGGCTGGCCAGCGGCATCAACAACGCGGCGGCCCGTGCGGCGGGCCTCGTCGCGGTCGCCGCGCTGCCGCTGCTCACCGGGATGGGTGAGGAGGCCTACCGGTCGCCCCGGGCCTTCGACGACGCGTTCGGACCGGCCATGCTGATCTGTGCGGGCGTCCTGGTGGCGGGCTCGGTGACGGCCTTCACGACGGTGCGCCGCCCGGCCCCGGACTGCCGCCGGCCCGAGTGCCGTACGCACGGCTCGGTCATGGCGCCGCCGCTGGAGGGGGAGCGGGCTCGCGACGAGGCCGTGTGACCCGTCCGGAGGAGCGGCGCGCATGCCGCAGACTTGTCCCATGGCCATTCACGAGAACCTCCTCGGGGGACCGCCCCCGACCCACCTCCCCGACGACCCGGGACCGCGTGAGCTGCTGGCGGGCGGGACCTCGCCCGCCGACGTCGCGGCGAAGTACCCGACGTCCTCGCTGGCCTGGGCCCGGCTGGCCGACGAGGCGTTCGAGCGCGGCAGCGTCGTCGAGTCGTACGCGTACGCCCGTACCGGCTACCACCGCGGTCTGGACTCCCTGCGCCGCAGCGGCTGGAAGGGCCACGGCCCGGTGCCCTGGGAGCACGAGCCGAACCGCGGCTTCCTGCGCGCCCTGCACGCCCTCGCCCGCGCCGCGCAGGCGATCGGCGAGCAGGAGGAGTACGAGCGCTGCAGCCAGTTCCTGAGGGACTCCTCGCCCACCGCGGCCGAGGTGCTCGGCTAGGTCCGGCACGTCCCGGCCCGCCCGCCGTGCGCGGGCGGGCCTTGCGGTTTCCTGGCACGATTGCGGAGGATGCCGTTGGGGACCGGGGCCCCGTGCCGGTAACGGCAGGGCGGACCGCTACCCGTAGTGCCATCAGGAGACAGCAATGTCCCACGAAGCCCCGAATCTCGACTTCGAGGGCAGCACGCCGTACGAGGACTACGTCAAGGCGGACGTGCTCACCCACCTCCAGCACACCCTCTCCGACGATCCCGGAGAGATGGTCTTCCTGGTCACGACCCAGGTCATGGAGCTGTGGTTCACCGTCATCGTCCACGAGTGGGAGACCGCGGCCCGCGCCCTGCGCGAGGACCGGGTCCCGGTGGCGACCGACGCGCTGAAGCGTTCGGTGCGGGAACTGGAGGCGCTGAACGCCTCCTGGACGCCGCTCGCGGGTCTCACGCCCGCCCAGTTCAACTCCTACCGGAGCGCCCTCGGCGAGGGTTCCGGTTTCCAGTCGGCGATGTACCGCCGCCTGGAGTTCCTGCTCGGCGACAAGTCCGCGTCCATGCTCGTCCCGCACCGCGGCACCCCCCGCGTCCACGCCGAGCTGGAGAAGGCGCTGCACGAGCCGTGCCTGTACGACGAGGTGGTCCGGCTGCTCGCCCGGCGCGGGTACGACATCCCGGACACCGTGCTCCGGCGCGACGTCACCCGGAAGTACGAGGCGGCGCCCGAGGTGGAGGCCGCCTGGACGGCCGTCTACTCCGGTGACCAGAACGGCGAGCTGGCCCGCCTCGGCGAGGCGCTCACCGACGTCGCCGAGCTGGTGTGGCGCTGGCGCAACGACCACCTGGTCGCCACCCGCCGCGCGATGGGCTCCAAGACCGGCACCGGTGGCTCCGCCGGGGTGGCCTGGCTGGAGAAGCGGGCCCGCGGCAACGTGTTCCCCGAGCTGTGGACGGCGCGGTCGTATGTCTGAGCCGCGGGACCCGGCCGCGGAGGCCGGGAAGCTGGACGCCGCCGACGCGCTGGCGGCACTGCGCGAGCGGTTCGTCCTCGACGACGTCGTGTACCTCGACGGGAACTCGCTGGGCGCCCTTCCGGCGCACGTCCCCGCGCGCGTGGCGGACGTCGTCCGGCGCCAGTGGGGCGAGCTGCGCATCCGGTCCTGGGAGGAGAGCGGCTGGTGGACCGCGCCCGAGCGGATCGGCGACCGGATCGCCCCGCTGGTCGGCGCGGCGGCCGGACAGGTCGTGGTGGGCGACTCCACGAGCGTCAACGTCTTCAAGGCGCTCGTGGCCGCCGTACGGATGGCGGGCGAGGGGCGGGACGAGATCCTCGTCGACGCCACGACCTTCCCCACGGACGGGTACATCGCCGAGTCCGCGGCCCGGATGACGGGGTGCGCCCTGCGCCCGGTCACCCCGGCCGAGGTGCCCTCGGCGCTGGGCGGGCGCACCGCCGCCGTCCTGCTCAACCACGTCGACTACCGCACGGGCCGGCTGCACGACCTGCCCGCGCTCACGGCCGCGGTGCACGCGGCGGGGGCGTACGCGGTCTGGGACCTGTGCCACAGCGCGGGCGCGCTGCCGGTCGGGCTCGACGAGCACGGCGTCGACCTGGCCGTCGGCTGCACCTACAAGTACCTCAACGGCGGCCCCGGTTCGCCCGCGTTCCTGTACGTGCGCCGCGACCTCCAGGGCCGTTTCGACTCGCCGCTCCCGGGCTGGAACTCGCACGCCGAGCCCTTCGGGATGACGCCCGCCTACGCGCCGGCCTCCGGCGCCGCGCGCGGCCGGGTCGGGACGCCGGACATCCTCTCCATGCTCGCCCTGGAGGCGGCCCTGGAGGTGTGGGACGGCGTGTCGGTCGAGGCGGTGCGGGCCAAGTCCCTGGCGCTGACCGACTTCTTCCTGCGCTGCGTCGGGGAGTACGTCCCGGACGGCCGGGTGGAGTCCGTGACGCCGGCCGCGCACGCGGAGCGGGGCAGTCAGGTGGCGCTGCGCTGCGACGACGCGGGCGAGGTCATGAAGCGGCTGATCGGGCGCGGGGTCGTCGGCGACTTCCGCGCGCCGGACGTCCTGCGCTTCGGCTTCACGCCGCTGTACGTCGGTTTCGCCGACGTGGAGCGGGCGGCGCGGGTGCTGGCGGAGACCCTCGGTTAGCTCGGGTGGGTGCCGGGGCCGCTTCGTGTCGAGCTCGTGCCGAGCGGGAACCGTGGCGGGCTCCGGCGCGTGGACGCGGGTGTGGACGATGTGGATCGCCGGACCCGCGGCTGCGCCGGATGCCTCGCCGCGGGCGTGGCCGGCGCCTCGACCGCGCTGCTCGCCTGGGCGCCGCTCGCCCGCGTCAGTGTGACCGGCGGCTTCGAGGGCCGGCACCGCGACCTGAGCGTGCTGTACGTCGACCTTCCGCTCGTCGCCCTGGGCGGAGCGCTCGTGCCGGTCACCGCCTGGGCGGTGGGCCTGCGCCTGCTGGGCGGGCGGCCGTGGGCGGCGGCGGTGCTCGCCGTGGCCGCGCTCGCGCTCGGCACCTGGGGGCTGACCGCGTGGTGGACGCCGTACGAGCAGCCCGAGTTCCTGGGGTAGGACCGGCGTCGCGGACCGGCCGCCCGCCGAACCGCTTTCCCCTCACCCTGCGTCACATCCCCATGTCCGCGCACGTCACCGGCCTGATACGGTCCCGCCAACGGCCGATTTCCTTCCCCGGTCCGCCAACACCGTTTCGCCGCTGAGAGGTTGAGCATGCCGGACGCCGCCGCAGGATCGGGCACCGCCGCCGCGAGGGTCGTCGCGGAGACAGCGGAGGAGAAATCGGCCTTCTCGCACCCGGCGGTCGAGCCCGACTCCACCGCCGCCTACGGCGACCATCCCGACCAGGTGATCGACTTCTACGTCCCGCGGGGGGCGGGTGGGACGGGCGGGACTGGCGGGACCGGCGGAACTCGCGGTCCTGGCGGGTCTGGTGGCTCTGGCGGGTCTGGTGGTCCGGGTGGGTCTGGTGGTCCTGGTGGGCCGGGCGGTGTCGCTCCCGTCGTGGTGGTTCTGCACGGAGGCTCGTGGCGGGCGCCGTACGACCGCCGCCATGTCAGCCCGTTCGCCGGGTTCCTGGCCCGCCGGGGCTTCGCGGTGGCCAGCGTGGAGTACCGGCGCGGGGTGGCGGGCGGTGCGGAGGACGGTTCCGGGGACGTTGCGGTCGCGGGGCGTTGGCCCGACACCTTCGACGACGTGGCCGCCGCGCTGGACGCGCTGCCCGCGCTGGTGCGGCGGCACCTCCCGCAGGCCGACGCCGGCCGCGTCGTGGTGACCGGCCACTCCGCCGGTGGCCATCTCGCCCTGTGGGCGGCGGCCCGGCACGTGCTGCCCGCCGACGCCCCGTGGCGCCTGGACCGGCCGGCGCCCCTGCGCGGCGTGGTCGCCCTCGCGCCGATCGCCGACTTCGAGGTCGCGGGGGAGCTGGACGTGTGCGGTGGTGCGGCGCGCCAGTTCCTGGGCGGCGGCGAGAGGTTCGCGGAGCGCCGGCCGTACGCCGATCCCGCCCTGCTGCTGCCCACCGGCATCGCGACGACGCTCGTCCAGGGCCGCGCCGACGTGGACGTCCCGCAGGCGGTCGCCGAGGCGTACGCCGACGCGGCGGCGAGGGCCGGGGAGGTGGTGGGCGTGACGCTGCTGGAGGACGTCGGCCACTATCCGCTGATCGACCCGGCGGCGGACGCGTGCGCGGTGGTGGCGGAGGAGATCGCGCAGTTGGCTTGGTGAGCCCCTCGGCGGGGCGGGCGCCCTCGGTGGTCGTGGGGGCGTGCGGTCGTGCGGTCGTGCGGTCGTGCGGTCGTGCGGTCGTGCGGTCGTGCGGCCCGTCGTACCCGTAATACCTGAGAGCTACCCCGCAGGTGAGTTCCCTGGCGGGACGCGGGTTACCCGGCGCGATTCATAACTTCCCTTACAGGCGGGCCCGATGGGCGGGCGTGCTGGAGGGGAGAGGCCATGGAGCCCGGTACGGCGGCAGGTCGGCGGCGGCGCACGAGCAGATCGCGTCGTACCGTCCTCGCCGCGCTCATCTGTGGTGCCGTGGTCCTCCCCCTCTCCGGTGCCGCGCGACCCGAGATTCCCGCTCCGGCCCCCGCCGCGCCGGCGGCCCCGACGGCCGGCACGCTGGACGAGGCGTACGCCGCCCACCGGGCCAACGCCGCCGAGGCGTCCCGGATGGCCGCCGCCCACGGAGACCACCGGCGCGCGACCGCCGACCGTTCGATGGCCGACCCGTCCCGGCGCCTCCTCGCCTTCGACGGCCGGGGTGCCGGGCTGGCCACGGAGGTCCTCGGCGACCTGGCCCACGCCGACAGAGTCGCCGTCCTGGTCCCGGGCTCCGACACCAGCCTCGACACGTACGGCCGGTTCCGTGCCGCGGCCCTGGCGCTGCACCACCGGCTGACCGTGGACGCCCCCGAGGGCACCCGCACGGCGGTCGTGGCCTGGCTGGGCTACGAGACACCGGGCACCGTCAGCACCACGGTCGCCACGACCGGCCGCGCCGACCGGGCCGCCCCGAAGCTGCGCGCCCTGGTCGACGTCCTGCGCGGGATCACCGGGCCCGCCGCCCGCTTCTCCCTGCTCTGCCACTCCTACGGTTCGGTGGTCTGCGCCCGGGCCGCCGAGGGCGCGGACGTCACCGACATCGCCCTGGTGGGCAGCCCCGGCACGGGAGCCGACTCCGCCTCGGGTCTGCGCACCAGCGCCCGGGTCTGGGCGGCCCGGGGTGCGGACGACTGGGTGGAGCACGTGCCGCACCTCGGCGCCGACCTCTTCGGCACCACCGTCGGCTTCGGCACCGACCCCGTCTCCCCGGGCTTCGGCGCCCGGGTCTTCGCGGCCGGCGACGGCGGCCACAGCGACTACTTCGACCCGGGTTCCGTCTCCCTGCGGAACCTGGCCCGGATCGCCCTGGGCGACATCACGGAGGTGACGCAGTGACTCACGTGACATCAGCTCCCCGCACCACCGCAGTGCCCCGCACCACCCCAGCTCCCCGCCCCACCGCAGTGCCCCGCACCGCTACGGGGCTCCGGGACGCGCCGGAGCACGGGGACGCACCGGTGGGCCGGGGCACGTTGCGCCGGGCCGCCGAGCGGATCGACGCCGCCACGCCCGCGTCGCGGGACCGGGCCGTCGACGCCCTGCGCGCCTTCGCCATCCTCGGGGTGGTCCTCGGCCACTGGCTCGTGACGGCTCTGGTCGCAGACGGCGGCGGCCTGCGCGCGGCCAGCCCGCTGCACGCCATGCCCTGGCTGGCGCCGGTCTCCTGGGCCTTCCAGACCCTCGCCGTCTTCTTCCTGGTGGGCGGCCATGTCGCCACCCTGGGGTACGCGTCGGCCCGCGCCCGCGGCACGTCCTACGGCAGGTGGCTGTCCGCCCGGTTGTCCCGGCTGTTCCGGCCGGTCGCGGCCGTCCTCGCCCTGTGGACGGTGACGGCGGCGCTGCTGCTCCTGACGGGCGCGGAGTACGCGACGGTCCACACCCTGGTGAAGCTTGCGCTGTCCCCGCTGTGGTTCCTCCTGGTCTTCGCCGCGCTGACCGCGGCGACACCGCTGCTGACCCGGCTGCATCCGCTGTGGCCGCTGGTCGTCGTGCTCCATGTCGATCTGCTGCGCTTCGGCTTCGGCGCCCCGTCCTGGCTCGGCTGGATCAACCTCGCCGCCGGCTGGCTGGTCCCCTACACGCTCGGCGCCGCCTGGACCCGCGGCGAACTGGAGCACCGCCGCGCGGGCCGGCTCCTGCTCACGGGCGGTACGGCGGCGACCGCGGCCCTCGTCGCCTGGGCGGGCTACCCGGCGTCGATGGTCGGCGTCCCCGGCGCCGAGGTGTCCAACCTCAACCCGCCGACGCTGGCCGCCGTCACCTTCGGTCTGGCGCAGTGCGGGCTCGCGCTGCTGCTGCGCGACCGGTTGCGCGGCGCCATGCGGCGGCCCGCCGTCTGGGCGGTGGTCGCGCTGGTCAACCTGTCCGCGATGACGATCTTCCTGTGGCACCAGACCGCGTTGATGGCGACCACGGTCACCGGCCTCCTCGGGGGCCGCCTGCCCGGACTGCACACGTCCCCCGAGGGGCTGGACTGGGTCGTGGCCCGGCTGGCCTGGCTCCCGGTCTTCGCCCTGGGGCTGGCGGCCTGCTGGGTGGCCTTCCGCTCCTTCGAGCGGGAGGGTGGCGGGCGGGACGGTGGCAGGCGGCGCTCCAGGATCGTCCGTGTACACCGCCCGCCGGAGCGGGTGACGGCGGAGCCGACCGAGCGTACCGAGGGAGACCGTCGTGTCTAGGGTGGGCCGAGTGAAGCGAAGGGGGAGCCGGCGCATGCCGGGAGGCAGAGTCGAGCAGATGCTGCGGGTGCTGCACGAAGACCTGTGGACGTGGCGGGCGGACCCGCTGCCGCCGTCCGTCTGGCTGCGTTGGCTCCCGCACGGGATCGTCTGTCTGGCCGCCTTCGGCGTGCTGCTCGGTGACGCGGCGCAGCTCAATGACAACGGCGGGGTCGATCCGGGGTTCGCCTTCCTGGTCGGCCTCGCCCAGGGCGGCGCGATGGTGCTGGCGCTGTGGCGGCCGATCGCGGGATGGTGGCTGTCCACGGCCGCCATGCTGGTGGGCGCGTTCGCCGTGCGGGCCGAGATGGCCGCGGGCGGTGACCAGTTCACCTGGCCCTGGACCGCGGCCGGGATCATCGGGCACCTGGTCGTCCTGCTGCTGCTCGCCCTGCGGGTCCGAACCCGGGTGTCGGTGGAGGCGCTGGCCCTGACCGCGCTCGCCACCTACGTCGTGCAGGGCCTGGTGGGCGGACCGGGCTACCAGCCGACCGGCCAGCTGGCCGTCATCCTGTTCGCGGTGGCCGTGGTGCTCGGGACAGCCCTGCGCGGACGTCGCGAGGCCCGCGCCGAACTGGAGCAGCAGACCTCGCTGACCGCCGAGGAGCGGGCCCGGCGCACGCTGCTGGAGGAGCGCGGACGCATCGCCCGCGAGCTGCACGACGTGGTCGCCCACCACATGTCGGTGATCTCCATCCAGGCCCAGGTCGCCCCCCTCCTCGTCGAGAACCCGCCGGACGAGCTGAAGGAGAACCTCGCGGGCATCCGGCAGAACGCGCTGGAGGCCCTCACCGAGCTGCGCCGCGTGCTGGGCGTGCTGCGTGCCGAGGACCCCGACGCACCGGCGGCGCCCGCGAACGGGGGCGCCGCCCCGCACGCCCCCCAGCCCGATCTCGACCGCCTCGACGCGCTGGTGGAGAACACCCGGGCCGCCGGACTGACCGTCCACACCGGGACGAGCGGTGTGCGCCGACCCCTGCCGCCCGGCGTGGAGCTGTCGGCGTACCGGATCGTGCAGGAAGCGCTGAGCAACGTCCTGCGCCACGCGCCCGGCGCGATGGCCCAGGTGCACCTCACCTACCTGCCCAACGGCCTGCGGGTGGACGTCTCCAACACCCGGCCGGACCGCGCCCCCGCACCCTCACAGGGAGCGGGGCACGGGCTGATGGGCATGCGGGAGCGGGTGGCGATGCTCGACGGCAGCCTGACGGCGCACCCCATGCCGGACGGCGGCTACCGGGTGGCGGCGTTCCTGCCCGTCGACGCCGCCGGACTCACCGCCGGCGACCCGCCGGACCATCACTTCACCGAGGACGACACCCCATGACGACCAGCGGAAACGGCCGAGTGATCCGCGTGCTGATCACCGACGACCAGCAGATGGTCCGGCAGGGCTTCACCGTGCTGCTCAACACCCAGCCGGACATCGAGGTGATCGGACAGGCGGTGGACGGGCTGGACGCCGTGGCCAAGGTCGCCGAGCTCGCTCCGGACGTCGTCCTGATGGACATCCGCATGCCCGAGCTGGGCGGCATCGAGGCCACCCGCCGCATCACCGGGGCGACCCCCGGCATACGGGTGCTGGTGCTCACCACCTTCGACCTCGACGAGTACGTGTACGAGGCGCTGCGGGCCGGCGCGGCCGGGTTCCTGCTGAAGGACGCCTCCGCCGACCAGCTCGCCGACGCGGTACGGGTGGTGGCGGCCGGGGACGCGCTGCTCGCGCCGGGCATCACCCGGCGGCTGATCGCCGAGTTCTCCCGGCTGGACGACCGGCCGCGCGCCCCGCTGAAGGAGCGCGTGGGTGACCTGACCGAGCGGGAGACCGAGGTGCTCGCCCTGATCGCACAGGGCCTGTCGAACGCGGAGATCGCCCAGCGCCTGGTGGTCGCCGAGCAGACGGTGAAGACCCATGTGGGCCGCATCCTGGTGAAACTCGGCCTGCGGGACAGGACGCAGGCGGCGGTCTTCGCGTACGAGTCGGGCCTGGTCCGGCCCGCCGGATACTGACTCCGCGGCGAGCCGTCGCGGGCCCTCCGTCGTCGCCGTAGTACCTGAGGCGGATGCCGAAGGACCCCTCTCACTGGTGACGACCGCGGACCGCGGGGCCCCTACCGTTGCTGACGTGACCGAGACGACCCAGACGCGGACCACGTCCCCCGGAGACGGGAGCGGGCCCCGCAGCCCCGAGTACCGGCTGGCGATGGACGCCCTGAGCGGACTGCGCGAGGACCTGTTCCGCGACGCCTTCGCCTACCGCCCGCTGCCCCGCCCGGCCGCCGACGGCCCGTGGGCCCGCCGCCTTCCCGCCCGGCTGCGGCCGTACGCGGCCCGCATCCCGTACCTGGCGGTCGCCGCCGTCGCGCTGCTGGCCTTCTACGGAGGCCTGGCCGGCGGGATGAACGACGGGCCGCTGGCCCTGATGAGCGGCATGGTGTGCGCGGCCCCGGTGCTGGCCACGCTGGTCCGGCCGGTCGGCGCGTTCTGGATGTCCATGGCGGCGACCCCCGTGGTCGCGCTGCTCGGCAGCAGCTGGGGCGACTGGCCGTGGCTGCCCGGCGCGTTCATCTGCCACCTCGCGGTGCTGGTGATCGTGGCGATACGCACCCGGCCCCGGACGGCAGTGTGGATGTGGGGCCTGACCGCCGCCTACGGCTTCGTCAACGAGTCCTTCTGGGGCGCCGGTCACTACGGAAGCAACAGCTCCCCGCTGCTCGTGCTCGCCGCCTTCGCCCTGCTGGTGATCTCCCTGTGGCACATCCGCCGCGACGCCCGGCGGCAGGTGACCGCGCAGGAGACGGTGACCGCGCACGAGCGGTCCCGGCGCACGCTGCTGGAGGAGCGCACCACCATCGCCCGGGAGCTGCACGACGTGGTCGCCCACCACATGTCGGTGGTCGCCATCCAGGCGGAGGCCGCGCCCTACCGGGTGGAGAACCCGCCGGAGGAGCTGGAGCGCGCCTTCGCCACCATCCGGGAGAACGCGGTGGCCGCGCTCACCGAGCTGCGCCGCGTCCTCGGGGTCGTCCGCGCCGAGGACTACGAGGTCCCGGACGCCCCGCAGCCCACGCTCGCCGACCTGGACGGCCTGCTCGCCAACGTCCGCGACGCCGGCCTGAGCGTGGAGAAGGCGGTGACCGGCGCGGTGCGCGAGCTGCCGCCCGGCGTGGAGCTGTCGGCGTACCGGATCGTGCAGGAGGCACTGAGCAACACCCTGCGGCACGCGCCCGGTGCCACCGCCCGCGTCGAAGTCTCCTACGTCCTGGGCGGCCTGGGGCTGCGCGTGGTCAACGGCCCGCTTCCCGCGACCAGTTTCGTGAAGCCCTCGCCCGGCGCCGGGCACGGCATCACCGGCATGCGGGAACGGGTGTCGATGCTGAACGGCGAGATGACCGCCGCCCCCACCGACGACGGGGGTTACGAGGTGGCGGTGTTCCTGCCGGTCACCGCGGTGAACGAGGGTGACGCATGACCGACCGCACGATCCGCGTACTGATCGCCGACGACCAGATGATGGTGCGCGAGGGCTTCTCGGTCCTGTTGAACGCGATGCCGGACATCGAGGTCGTCGGCGAGGCGGTCAACGGTCGCGAGGCCGTCGGCAAGGTCCGTGAACTCGCCCCCGACGTCGTCCTGATGGACATCCGCATGCCGGAGCTGAACGGCATCGAGGCGACGAGGGAGATCATCGCGGCGGACGGCACGTCGAAGGTGCTGGTGCTGACCACCTTCGACCTCGACGAGTACGTGTACCAGGCGCTGCGCGCGGGCGCTTCCGGCTTCCTGCTCAAGGACGCCTCGGCCCGGCAGCTGGCCGACGGGGTGCGGGTGGTGGCCGCCGGTGAGGCGCTGCTGGCCCCGTCGATTACCAAGCGTCTGATCACCGAGTTCTCGAAGCTGTCCGACGGCCCGCGGCTGATGCCCCAGGCGCAGGCGGCGTACGGGGAACTGACCGACCGGGAGACGGAGGTGCTGGTGCTGATCGCGCAGGGTCTGTCGAACGCGGAGATTGCCGGGCACCTGGTGGTCGCCGAGTCGACGATCAAGACGCACGTCAGCCGTGTCCTGGTGAAGCTGGGGCTCAGGGACCGCACCCAGGCGGCGGTCTTCGCCTACGAGGCCCGCCTGGTCACGCCGGGGTGAACGGCGCGGTCACCAGCACGGTGACCGCCACGGTCGCCGACACGATGACCGCCACAGCCGCCGGCGCATGGTGATCAGCGCGCCCGCGGCTCGCGTGCGGGTGTCGCGGCGGGGGCGTCGGTGCTCGGCCTGCGGCCCGTTCCCTCTGGGCACGGGCCTCGTCGGCGTCCTATCGTCCGTCCATGACGGCTCTCTCCGACCTCGCGTTCGACCCGTGGGACCCGGCGTTCGTCGCCGACCCGTACCCCGCCTTCGCCGAGCTGCGGTCCCGGGGCCGGGTGCACTACTACGAGCCCAGTGACCAGTGGCTCGTCCCGCACCACGCGGACGTGTCGGCGCTGCTGCGCGACCGTCGCCTGGGCCGGACCTACCGGCACCGTTTCACCCACGAGGACTTCGGCCGGGCCCCGCACCCGCCGGAGCAGGAGCCCTTCCACACGCTCAACGACCACGGGATGCTCGACCTGGAGCCGCCGGACCACACCCGCATCCGGCGCCTGGTGTCGAAGGCGTTCACGCCGCGGACCGTGGAGCGGCTGAAGCCGTACGTGTGCGGGCTCGCGGACGACCTGGTGGACCGGCTGGTGGCGGCGGGCGGCGGCGACCTGCTGCGGGACGTGGCCGAACCGCTCCCGGTGGCCGTGATCGCCGAGATGCTGGGCATCCCCGAGTCCGACCGGGGCCCGCTGCGCCCGTGGTCGGCGGAGATCTGCGGGATGTACGAGCTGAACCCGTCCGAGGAGACGGCGGCGAAGGCGGTCCGCGCGTCGCTCGACTTCTCGGACTACCTGCGCGGTCTGATCGCGGCCCGCCGCAAGGAGCCCGGCGAGGACCTGATCTCGGGTCTGATCGCGGCCCACGACGAGGACGACCGTCTCACCGAGCAGGAGATGATCTCGACCTGCGTCCTGCTCCTGAACGCCGGTCACGAGGCCACGGTGAACGCCACGACCAACGGCTGGCTGGCCCTCTTCCGCAACCCGGACCAGCTGGCGGCCCTGCGCGCCGACCACTCCCTCGTCCCCTCCGCCGTCGAGGAGCTGATGCGCTACGACACCCCGCTCCAGCTCTTCGAACGCTGGGTGCTGGACGAGATCGAGCTCGACGGCACGGTCCTCCCCAGGGGCGCCGAGGTGGCGCTGCTGTTCGGCTCCGCCAACCACGACCCGGCGGTCTTCACCGCCCCCGACCGTCTCGACCTCACCCGCCGGGACAACCCGCACATCTCCTTCAGCGCCGGTATCCACTACTGCATCGGCGCCCCGCTGGCCCGTATCGAGCTGGCGGCGTCCATGAGGTCCCTGCTGGAGCGGGCGCCCGCGCTGCGGCTCGCCGCGGAGCCGCGGCGCAGGCCCCATTTCGTCATGCGGGGGCTGGAGGAGCTGACCGTCGAGACGTAGGGCGCCCGCCCGCCTACTTCGTCTCCAGGTCCCGCCGCCGGAAGCCCGCCAGGCCCAGCCACACCAGTCCGGCGGCGACGGCCGTCAGCACCAGCAGCGGGGTCCACTCCATGTCGGCGGCCGGGAGCCGGGGCACATGGCCGAACGGGGAGAGGTTGTTCATCCAGCCGGGGAAGCGGAGGATCTGGCCGAGGTAGCCGACGACGAAGGCGTACGCGGGCACGGCCCAGGCCGCCGCACTCGCCCGGGGGGACCAGCCGAAGAGCACCGTCGCCACCCCGGCCGTGACCCACAGGGCGGGCGCGTAGGCGAGGGCCGCGCCGATCAGCTCGGGCACCAGGACGGCGTCGCCGGTCGAGGCGGCGCCCGCGAGGCCCATGCCCAGGCCGGCCAGGAGCAGGACGAGCGTGCCGCACCCCACGGCCACGGCCAGGTGACCGCCGACCCAGCGCTCGCGCGACAGGGCGGTGGCGAGCAGCGGTTCGGCACGGCCCGCGGTCTCCTCGGTCCGGGGCCGCAGCGCCGTCATCACCACGTACACGGCCGCGACCGCCGTGACGACCACCATGATCATCGCGGCGAACGACTCCGCCATGCTGGAACCGCCGAGGCGTTCCAGGGCCTCCTGGATCTGGTCGATGTCCTTCAGCATGTCGTCGGCCTGCCCGAGGATCGAGCCGTACATCGCGCCCATCAGGAACAGGCCCGCGCCGAAGCCGGCGAACATGCCGCGGTGCAGCCGCAGGGCGAAGCCGAGGGGCGTGCCCAGGGCGTCGGAGGCGTGCGGAGCGCCGAGCCGCTCCGGCCGCAGGCCCGCGCCCACGTCCCGCCGGGTGGAGAGCACGAACCCGGCCGCCGCGCAGGCCACGGCCAGGGCGAGGCAGAGCAGCAGCGGCCACCAGTCGTCGTCGACGTAGACGTACGTGCGCTGGGTCCAGCCGATCGGGGAGAGCCAGGACAGGGCGCCGACCGGGCCGCTGTCGCCGGCGGCCCGCAGTACGTAGGCGACGCCGATGGCCGCGAGAGCCATGCCGGTGGCGCCGCGCGCGTGGGCGGTGACCTGGACGGTGACGGCGGCGACGGCGGCGAAGACGAGGCCGACGGCGGCATGGCAGGCGCCGTACAGCAGCGATCCCGAGGCGCCGACGCCCTCGATGCCGAGGCCGGTCAGACCGAGGGCCAGCAGCAGGGCGAGGACCAGGTTGGCCAGGAGGGCGACCGCGAGGGCGGCGGCGAGGTGGGCGTGCCGGCCGACGACGGCCGAGCGCAGCAGCTCGGCCCGTCCGGTCTCCTCCTCGGCGCGGGTGTGCCGGGCGATGACCAGGACGCTCATCAGGCCGACGAGGACGGCCACGAAGCCGAGCATCTGGTGGCCGAGCATGGCGCCGAAGGTGTAGTCGTCCAGGTAGTGGCGAGGGCCCGTCATGGCGAGGCCCGCCGGGCTGCTCATCGTCTTCACCGCGTTGGCCCGGTCCTCGGGCGCGCTGTACAGCTCGGCGTAGCTGTCGGCCGTCGACAGGGTGCCGAGGAGCAGCGCCGCGATCCACACCGGGAGCCGGACGCGGTCGCGGCGCAGGGCGAAGCGGATCAGCGTGCCGGTGCCGGCCAGCGCGTCCGTGCGGCCGGTGCCGGGCCGGGGGCGTGCCGCGGACCCGGCGGTGGTCGTCGTCGACGCGGCGGTCATCGCACGCCCCCCTGAACGCCGCCCGCCCCGTTGTGCGTCACGCCGTGCCGGTCGGCGGCGGGAAGGGCGTCGTCGTAGTGGCGCAGCATCAGCTCCTCCAGGGTCGGCGGATGGCTGACGAGGCTGCGGATGCCGAACTCGGTGAGCTTGCGGACCGCGCCGTCGACCTCGGTGCCGTCGACGGCGAAGTGGACCCGGCCGTCGGAGGTCCGCAGGTCGTGGACGCCGGGCAGCGTGTCCAGGCCGGTGACCGGGCGCTCGGTCTCCGCCTCGATGGTGGTGCGCGTCAGGTGCCGCAGCTCGCCGAGCGTGCCGGACTGGACGATCCGGCCGAGCCGGACGATGCTCACCCGGTCGGCGAGCTTCTCCACCTGGGCCAGGATGTGGCTGGAGAGCAGCATGGTCTTGCCCGCGGCCTTGGCCTCGGTGATGACGTCCTGGAAGACCACCTCCATGAGGGGGTCCAGGCCCGCGGTGGGTTCGTCGAGGAGCAGCAGTTCGGCGTCCGAGGCGAGCGCGGCGACGATGGCGACCTTCTGACGGTTGCCCTTGGAGTACGCGCGGCCCTTCTTGGTCGGGTCCAGACCGAACCGTTCGACGAGTTCGGCGCGGCGCCGTCTGTGCAGCCCTCCGCGCAGCCGCGCCAGCAGGTCGATGGCCTCGCCCCCGGTGAGCTGGGGCCACAGCTCCACGTCGCCGGGAACGTAGGCGAGCCGGCGGTGCAGGTCGACGGCGTCCGACCAGGGGTCGCGGCCGAGGACCTGCGCGGCGCCCGAGTCGGCGCGCAGCAGGCCGAGCAGGACGCGGATGGTGGTGGACTTGCCGGCGCCGTTGGGCCCGAGGAAGCCGTGGACCTCGCCGGCCTCGACGGTGAGGTCGAGCCCGTCCAGCGCGCGCGTCCGGCCGAACGACTTGTGGAGCCCGGAGACGCTGATTGCCTTCGTCATGTTTTGGAACGTACGCTTCTTTCAGAAATTTGTGAAGTTAAGAAAGCGTCAGGATGTGAGGGATGATCGAAGGATGAGGGCAGCAGAGGAGCCGGCGGGGACGGCGGAACGCGAGCGGGACACCGAGCGTGACCCCGAGGCGGTGTCGAAGTTCGTGGAGGGCTTCGCCGCCCAGCTCGTCGAGGCCGGGATGCAGCGGATGCCGGCCCGTGTCTTCGCGGCCCTGCTGGCCTCCGACTCGGGATCGCTGACCTCGGCCGAACTCGGCGAACGGCTCCAGGTCAGCCCGGCCGCCGTCTCCGGTGCCGTCCGCTACCTCTCGCAGCAGCACATGGTCGCGCGCGAGCGCGAACCCGGCTCGCGACGGGAGCGCTACCGGGTGCACAGCAATCAGTGGTACGAGGCTCTGACCAGCCGCGAGGCCATCCTGAAGCGGTGGGAGAGCGCGCTGCGCGAGGGCGTCGCCAGCCTCGGCGCCGGGACCCCGGCGGGCCGCCGGATGGCCGAGACGCTGGCGTTCTTCGAGTTCGTCGACGGCGAGATCGCGGCGATGATGGAGCGTTGGCGCGTGCACCGGGAAGAGCGGTTCGGGCTGGAGTGAGGGCGGCCCGGGAGCCGGCCCAGGCGCCGGACCAAGCGCTGGACCAGCGCCGGACCGATGGCTGGACCGAGGACCGGGGCCAACGGCGGCCGGGTCAACGCCGGGACCAATGCCAGGCCCAAGCCCGCCACCGAGAGCCGCGCAAGCCCGGCACCGAGAGCCGCGCAAGCCCGGCACCGAGAGCCGCGCAAGCCCGCCACCAAGAGCCGGCGCAAGCCCGGCACCAGGAGCCGCGCAAGCCCGGCACCGAGAGCCGCGCAAGCCCGCCACCAAGAGCCGGCGCAAGCCCGGCACCAGGAGCCGCGCAAGCCCGACACCAAGAGCCGCCCAAGCCCGCCACCAAGAGCCGACCCGACCGGTCAGGCCCCCACCCTCACCACCTCACCCCTCACCCCCTCACCCCTCACCCCACGGGCAGCGTCAGCCCCCACGCCCCCTCCCGCACCGTCCACGTCCGCGTCCGCACCGGCCCCGACACCACCGCGTCGGCCCGGTACCGGAAGTGCGCTCCCGACACGGTCACCGTCAGTCCGCTCGCCGTCAGCGGTGGCGTCTCCGCGTCCGCCGACGACAAGGGCCGCACCTCCACCACGGCCACCCCGCCGGCGCCCGGCATCACCGAGACCGCCTCCACCGGCTGGTCCAGATCCACCAGCGTCACCCCGTCGACCTCCACCCGCAGCCGGGCCGGACCGGCCGCCCCCACGGCGACCGTGCCCCGGGCGGGCCGCGAGGGCGTCAGTGTCCGGACGAGGGACTGGCAGGTCCGCAGCCAGTGGTGCCCGGAAGCCGACGCGGACCCGCCCGGCCCCCCGCCCGACCGGAAGCCCGGCCCGGTGCCCGTCCCCGTCCCCGCCCCCGGCCCCCTCTCCGCGGGCCCGGAGACCGGCGGGATCCCCACCGCCCCCAGCACCACCCCGTCGCTGTCGTCGACGAGCAGGTCCAGCCGCCGCTCCGCCCCGTCCAGCACCGACCGGGCCGCCGCCACCGCACCCGACGGCAGCCCGAGCGACCGGGTGAGGCCCAGCACCGGCCCCACGGGCACCACGGACAGCGCGCACCCCGCGAGCTCCCGGTGCCGGTGCAGGAGGGCCACGGTCCGCAGCAGCGCGCGGTCGTCACCGATCACCACGGGCCGTCGCGAACCCCGCCGCCGCAACGCCCGGGCGAACTCCTCCGGACCCTCCGGCAGACACACCTTCGTGCTCGCCGCACCCGCGCTGAGCACGTCTTTCGCGATCCGTACGGACTCCCCGTCGGTGCGCCGGGCGACCGGATCGACGACCACCAGAAGCTGGTCCCGCCTCGCGGAGGATGTCGCGGAAGAGTTCGCGGAAGTCGCCACCTCGGCCATGCCTCGCTTCCTCGGGTAGCATCTTTGTGCAAGAGCCCCTTGCGCTATTGCGCCAGGGGCTTCGTCTATTCCGGGGCATCCGGTCCGACGGTTGGCGGCCAACGACGGTCGCGGTGTACGTGGCGGAAATCCACCGCGTACGCCCTCGACCATGGACATGCCCCGCCCGGAAGGGGTGTACGCGCGTGCCCGCACTTGTGCTGCTCGGTGCTCAGTGGGGTGACGAAGGCAAGGGAAAGGCGACGGACCTGCTCGGTGGTTCCGTCGACTATGTGGTGCGCTACCAGGGCGGCAACAACGCCGGCCACACGGTAGTCGTGGGCGATCAGAAGTACGCCCTCCACCTGCTCCCTTCCGGAATCCTGTCTCCCGGCTGTACGCCGGTCATCGGTAACGGTGTCGTTGTCGACCCGTCGGTCCTGTTCTCCGAGCTGAGCGGGCTGAACGAGCGCGGCGTCGACACGTCCAAGCTCCTGATCAGCGGAAACGCGCACATCATCACGCCGTACAACGTGACCGTCGACAAGGTGACGGAACGCTTCCTCGGCAAGCGCAAGATCGGCACCACCGGCCGCGGCATCGGTCCGACCTACGCCGACAAGATCAACCGTGTCGGTATCCGCGTCCAGGACCTCTACGACGAGTCGATCCTCACCCAGAAGGTCGAGGCGGCGCTCGACGCCAAGAACCAGATGCTCACCAAGCTCTACAACCGGCGCGCGATCGCCGTCGAGCAGGTGGTCGAGGAGCTGCTGGGCTACGCGGACAAGCTCCGCCCGTACGTCGCCGACACCGTCCTGGTCCTCAACCAGGCCCTCGACGACGACAAGGTGGTCCTCTTCGAGGGCGGCCAGGGCACGCTCCTGGACATCGACCACGGCACGTACCCCTTCGTGACCTCGTCGAACCCGACCGCGGGCGGCGCCTGCACCGGCGCCGGCGTGGGCCCGACGAAGATCAGCCGGGTCATCGGCATCCTCAAGGCGTACACGACCCGCGTCGGCGCCGGTCCGTTCCCGACGGAGCTGTTCGACGAGGACGGTGAGGCCCTGCGCCGCATCGGCGGCGAGCGCGGTGTCACCACCGGCCGCGACCGGCGCTGCGGCTGGTTCGACGCGGTGATCGCCCGTTACGCCACCCGCGTCAACGGCCTCACGGACTTCTTCCTCACCAAGCTCGACGTCCTCACCGGCTGGGAGCAGATCCCGGTCTGCGTGGCGTACGAGATCGACGGCAAGCGCGTCGAGGAGCTGCCGTACTCGCAGTCCGACTTCCACCACGCGAAGCCGGTCTACGAGATGCTGCCGGGCTGGAGCGAGGACATCAGCAAGGCGAAGTCCTTCTCCGACCTGCCGAAGAACGCCCAGGCGTACGTCAAGGCGCTGGAGGAGATGTCCGGCGCCCCGATCTCCGCGATCGGCGTGGGACCGGGCCGGGACGAGACGATCGAGATCAACTCGTTCCTCTAGGCACCACGGACGCGTGCCCGACGGCCGGGACCCCGCACGGGGCCCCGGCCGTCGGCGTCCGGGCGGCGGCTACGCTGGCCGGGACCAGCAGTGGACGGAACGGCGCGGAGCGAGCGGAACATGCGGATCGGTAACCCCCTGCCCGTCGGTCTGCGCAGGAAGCCCTCCGTCCGGATGTGGATCTGGCTGACCGTGGCGCTCGTCGCCGTGGCCGGCGGCCTCCGCTACGTCGACAGCCACCGCGTCTCCGCCGCCCCGCACGCGGACCACGCCAAGTGCGACGAGGTCGTCTCCCGCCTGCCCGACGACATACCCGGTGCCTCGCGCGACTGGACCCTCGGAGAGGGCGTCGCGGCCTGGGGCGGCCGGTCCGCGGTGTTCCGCTGCGGCGCCGAGGAACTGCCGCCCAACATCAACCTCTGCGTCACGGTCGACGGCGTCGACTGGGTCCTGGACGAGGAGCGGCTCCAGCGCGACGGCGTGAGCGTCCTGCGCACCTACGGCCGCTCACCGGCCGTGGAGTTCACGTACTCCGGCCCGCGCGAGGAGGTCGGGGGCATCCTGACCGCGCTCGACCCCGCCGTGAAGTGGCTCCCGCAGCAGCGCAAGTGCGTCGGCCTCCAGGACGCCGAGATCATCCAGTAGGCCTCGGGCCCGCGTCGCCGTTTCGGCCCCCTCCGCCGCGCGCCGCCGCGGGGCGTGGTGTCGGATCGGGGCATGACCGACCGTGACCGCGCCGCTTCCTGCCAGGGCCCGTACGGCGTCGAGGGCGACCCGGGGGACTGCGGCGACCCCGTCCGTTTCGAGGTGTCCCGGCACCGGAGGACGCCGCTGCGGGTGTGCCCCGTGCACCTGGGGCCGGCGCTGCTGCTGGCGGAAGGGGTCCTGTGGCCGCCGGGAATCTCCTTGATCCGCTGAGGAGGCGGGTCACCGGAGTGGTTCACTTGGGTGACCCGGCCGGACCCGCCCGGGCCCCGAGGACGCGGAAGGAAGCCGTACGGTGCCCGGACGATCCGATGCGATGGCAGAGCGCTTCGAACAGGACCGTCCCCGGCTGCGTGCCGTCGCGTACCGCATCCTCGGTTCCCTCGGCGAGGCCGACGACGCCCTCCAGGACGCCTGGCTGCGCGCCGACCGCGCGGACACCTCCGGCGTGGAGAATCCTTCCGGCTGGCTCACCACCGTCGTCGCCCGGGTCTGCCTCAACATGCTGCGCGCCCGCGACACCCGCCGCGAGGACCCCCTGGACGACGCGACGGACCGCCGGCCCGCCACCGCCCTGCCCGGCGCCCGCACCGCGGATCCCGCGGAGGAGGTCCAGCTCGCCGACGAGGTGGGCATCGCCCTGCTGATCGTCCTGGACACCCTGGGTCCCGCCGAGCGGCTGGCCTTCGTCCTGCACGACATGTTCGACGTGCCCTTCGACGACATCGCCGCGATGCTCGACAAGACCCCCGCGGCCACCCGGCAACTGGCCAGCCGCGCCCGCCGCCGGGTGCGGGGCGTGCCCGCGCCCGACGCCGACGCGCCCCGCCGGCGCCGGGCGGTCGACGCCTATCTGGCGGCCACCCGCGGCGGCGACTTCGACGCGCTGGTCGCGCTGCTCCACCCGGACGTGGTGCTGCGCGCGGACGCGGCGGTCGTGCCGACTCCCGGGCCGATCGAGATCACCGGCGTGGAGCCGGTCGCCCGGGGCGCGATGGCCTCGATGGCCCGCGCCCGGTTCACCGGCGTGCTGCTCGTGGACGGCCGGCTGGGCCTGGCGATGGCCGAGAACGGCAGGCTGCGGGTGGTGCTCCGCTTCACCTTCGCGGACGACGGGCTCATCACCGGCATCGACGTGATCGCGGAGCCCGGCCGGCTGAGCACACTGGACATCTCCGGCATAGGGTGAATGTGTACACGTCGCGTCGGCCAGAAGAAGGTGAGTGCGATGCGCGTGCTGCTCAGAGCGACGCTGGACACGGAGAAGTCGAACGAGCTGATCCGCAGCGGCAAGATGCCGGAGATGATGAAGGCGACCCTCGATCACCTCAAGCCGGAGGCCGCCTACTTCGGCACCCTCGACGGCCGCCGCACCGCCCTGCTCGTCCTCGACATGCAGGACAGCTCCCAGTTGCCCCCGATCGGCGAGCCGTTCCTCCTGGAGATGAACGCCGACGTCGACGTCTGCCCGATCATGAACGCCGACGACCTGGCGAAGGGTCTCTCCCAGCTCGGCTGACCGGCGGCGACCGGTCAGCTGAAGACGATCATCGAGCCCTGTGCCAGGCTCCGCGTGGCCGCCGCGTGCAGGCCCAGCCACACATGGCGCTCCCGGGCGAAGGGGCTGGAGTCGTACGGCGCGGGCGCGGCCGGTTCCTCCAGCTCCGTCGGGGCGAGCGGCGGCTGCGGCGGCGCAGGGGGGTTGGCCGGGTCGATGCCGAGGGCCGGGGCGACGGCCTCCAGCTCCCGCAGCAGGGTGTGCGAGGACCCCAAGGGGCCGCCTCCCGCCAGGAGTTCGTCGCTGGCGAGCGGGTGCGGGAAGTCGACGGGGACGTAGGCGCCCGCGTGGTCGTAGTGCCAGACCAGGTGCGAGCGCTGGGCCGTCGCCTCGAACATCTCCAGCAACTGCTCGTAGTCACCGCCGAGTTCGTCCACCGGCGTCACCGGCAGCCCGCACAGCTGGAGCAGGTACGCCCGGCGCAGGAAGTGCAGCGCGTCGTAGTCGAAACCGGCCACCGGGGCGACCTCGCCGGACAGTCCCGGCATGTACTGGTACACCGGCACCGGCGGCAGCCCGGCCTCGGCGAGCACCTTGTCGTATTGCGCGAGTTCCTCGGCGAACGGGTTGTCCGGCGTGTGGCACAGGATGTCGACGAGCGGTACCAGCCACAGGTCACAGGCCAAAAGAGGGCTCCTCACACAGCACGGTGGTCAGGGACGGCGGTCGGGCACGGTGGTCAGGAAGCGTAGTCGGTGCGCGGCGCGTGCAGATCCCATACCCATCTGGGGCCGGACCACGACACCTCAGGCGTTGGTCATCCGTCGGCGAGCCGCTCGATGAGGGCGAGCGAGTGGGCGTTGTACGCGTCGACGAGCGAGCGCGCGGCCGGGGCGTCGAGGCGGGCGAGGGCGTCGACCAGTTCCGTGTGCCCGGACCACAGCGCGCCCCGCAGGTCGCTGAGCCGGCGCAGGTGCTGCACCGTGCACACCCAGCTCTGCACGCGCAGCCGGTGCAGGAAGTCGGCGAGGTAGCGGTTGCCGAACAGGACGGCCAGCTCGCGCCAGTAGCGCAGGTCGTAGCCGATGAGGACGGTCAGTTCCCCGGCCGCGGCGGCGCGCTGCGCCTCCTCGCCGCGGCGGCGGACCCCGGCGAGAGCGGCGGCGATCCGCGGGTCGTCCGGGCTCGGTCCGTCCCGCCGGTCGGCGAGGAGGGCGAGGAACATCCCGTCGGTGACGAGGCTGCGGGCCTCGATCATGCTCCGGAAGTCGTCGACCGAGTACTCGTGGACGCGGAAGCCGCGGTGGTGGTCGGCGTCGAGCAGCCCCTGTGCCGACAGGTCGACCAGCGCTTCGCGTACGGGCGTCGCGGACACCCCGTACTGGTCGGCGATCTCCTTGACGGTGAACTCCTGCCCCGGCCGGAGCCGCCCGGCGAGCACCTCGTCGCGGAGCGCGTCGGCGATCTGCTGCCGCAGGGTGCTGCGGGTGACGGCGGCGCCGCCGCTGGGGCCGGGCATGGTCGGGCGGTCTCCTCGTCGCGTCCGGGGGGCGTACGCGCGCACGCGGCTGCGGCGTGCTCGCACGTGCCCGCGACGCGCTCGCGCGAGGCCGTGGCGTGCCCGCACACAGGACAGTGGCGTGCCGCACACAAAACAGTGGCGTACTCGCACACATGTCTACCGTGTGCGAGCACGCCACCTTACGCGTTCGGGTCGCCCTCCTGCCCGCCCGCGGGCAGGGCTCTACTCCGTGTACTCGTCCGCCACGGACAGTGCCGTGTCCAGGGCCGCCAGGCCCTCCTTCAGCTCCGCCTCGGAGACGTTGCACGGCGGCACGACATGGGTCCGGTTCATGTTCACGAAGGGCCACACGCCGTGCGCCTTGGCGGAGGCGGCGAAGGCGTTCATCGGGGTGGCGGCCTGACCGGTCGCGTTGTAGGGCACCAGCGGTTCCCGGGTCTCCCGGTTCTTCACCAGCTCCAGCGCCCAGAACATGCCGACCCCGCGCACGTCGCCCACGCTCGGGTGGCGCTCGGCCAGCTCCCGCAGCGCCGGCTCGACGACCTCGGCGCCGAGGCGGGCCGCGTGTGCGACGATGCCCTCCTCCTCCATCACGTTGATCGTGGCGACGGCGGCGGCGCAGGCCAGCGGGTGCCCGGAGTAGGTCAGCCCGCCCGGGTAGGGCCGCTCGGCGAAGGTCTCGGCGATCCGTGCGGAGATCGCGACGCCGCCCAGCGGCACGTAGCCCGAGTTCACACCCTTGGCGAAGGTCATCAGGTCCGGCACCACGTCGTACAGGTCGGCCGCGAACCACGTGCCGGTGCGCCCGAAGCCGGCCATGACCTCGTCGAGCACGAAGACGATCCCGTACTTGTCGCAGATCTCGCGCACCCCGGCCAGGTAGCCGGCCGGCGGCAGCATGATCCCGGCGGTGCCCGGCACGGTCTCCAGGATGATCGCGGCGACGGACCCCGGGCCCTCGAAGGCGATCGTCGTCTCCAGGTGCTCCAGGGCCCGCGCGCACTCCTGCTCCTCGGTCTCGGCGTAGAAGCGCGAGCGGTACAGGAAGGGCGCCCAGAAGTGCACGACACCGGCCGTGCCGCTGTCCGAGGCCCAGCGGCGCGGGTCGCCGGTGAGGTTGACCGCCTGCTGGGTGCCGCCGTGGTACGAGCGGTACGCCGACAGCACCTTCGGCCGCCCGGTGTGCAGCCGGGCCATGCGCACGGCGTGCTCCACGGCGTCGGCGCCGCCGTTGGTGAAAAAGATCTTGTCCAGGTCGCCGGGCGTCCGCTCGGCGATCAGCCGGGCCGCCTCCGAGCGCGCCTCGACGGCGAACGCGGGCGCGAAGGTCGTCATCCGCGCGGCCTGCTCCTGGATCGCGGCGACGACCTTGGGGTGCTGGTACCCGATGTTGGTGTAGACGAGACCGCTGGCGAGGTCGAGGTAGCGCTTCCCTTCGTAGTCCCAGAAGTACGACCCCTCGGCGCCGGCGACGGCGAGCGGGTCGATGAGCTCCTGCGCGGACCAGGAGTGGAAGACGTGCGCGCGGTCCGCGGCCTTCACGGCGGCGCCGGCCTGGGGATGGGGCTGAGGGGTCATGCGGCCGAGGGTAGATGTCCGCGATGCGGAAACGGAATCGGCGTCCTGTATGGGGTCGCGGGCTTTCCACGACAGGTTGTCGACGCGGCGGGCGGGCGCGGGTCGGAGGTCATTGACAGCAGGCTGTCTTAATGACAGTCTTCTGTCATAGGGCTCCCCGGTCCACCGCGCGCCGCCCGGCGTGCGCCGTGCGCCGTGCTCCGCCGCCCACCCTGTTCCGAGCTCCGAGGAGGAGTCATGAACGGCACCCGCAAGCCCGTCCACCTCGCCGTGTACGACACCCTGGCCGACTGGGAGACGGGCCACGCGACGGCCTTCCTGGCCCGCGCCGGGTACCCGGTCCGCACGGTCGCCGCCACCACCGCCCCCGTCACCAGCATCGGCGGCCTGCGCGTCCAGCCCGACCTCGCCCTGTCCGGCCTGCGCCCCGAGGACAGCTCCCTGCTGATCCTCCCGGGCGCCGACCTGTGGGACACGACGGACGACCTCGCCCCCTTCGCCCGCACCGCCCGCACCTTCCTGGACGCCGGTGTGCCCGTCGCCGCCATCTGCGGCGCCACCGCCGGACTGGCCCGCGAGGGCCTGCTCGACGACCGCGCGCACACCAGCGCCGTCTCCTTCTACCTCGCGGCCACCGGCTACGCGGGCGGCGGGCGGTACGTGGAGGCCGACGCGGTCACCGACGGCGGTCTGATCACCGCGGGGCCCACCGAGCCGGTCGCCTTCGCCCGCGAGGTCCTCGGCCTGCTCGGGGTGTACGAGGGAGAGGTGCTGGACGCCTGGTACCGGTTGTTCCACGACTCGGACCCGGAGGCGTACGCCGTGCTGGAGAGGGCCGGCGCCGAGTGACCGGAGAGCGCCAGGAACTGCTCAGCCGCGCCGCGCTCGGCGTCTTCCGGCTCAACGGCCAGTTCCTCGCGGTCGCCGAGGAACTGGCCCGCCCCGCCGGGCTCACCGCCGCCTGGTGGCAGGTGCTCGGCGCGGTGCTGCGCGAGCCGCTGCCCGTCTCCGGTGTCGCGCGGGCGATGGGCATCACCCGGCAGAGCGTGCAGCGCGTCGCCGACCTGCTGGTGGAGCGCGGCCTCGCCGAGTACCGGCCCAATCCGGCCCACCGCCGAGCCAAGCTCCTCGCGCCGACGCAGGCCGGCTTCGAGGCCGTCTCCCGCATCGACCCCGGGCACGCGGCCCTCGCCGGCCGGCTGGCCGAGGCGTACGGGTCCGTCGCGGAACTCGCGGAGGCGGTCGAGGCCGTCGAACGGCTGTCGAAGGCGCTGGAGGAGACCGGCGGCCCGCCCGTTACGGAACCGTAGACAGAACGTGGAGCAGACCCGCTCACCGTGAGGTCGCCCGGCACTATCCTCGGTCTGTTGCTCACGTTCGGGGGGAAGGCGGCGCAACATGGAGAAGCTCGGGGGCGGGGACCCGCGGCACATCGGTGCCTACCGGCTGCTGGGACGGCTCGGCGCGGGCGGTATGGGACACGTCTATCTGGCCCGCTCGGACCGCGGACGCACGGTCGCCGTGAAGCTGGTGCGCACGGAGCTGGCCGCGCAGGAGGAGTTCCGGGAGCGC
The DNA here is from genome assembly GCF_001267885.1 of Streptomyces ambofaciens ATCC 23877. Classification (NCBI taxonomy): domain Bacteria; kingdom Bacillati; phylum Actinomycetota; class Actinomycetes; order Kitasatosporales; family Streptomycetaceae; genus Streptomyces; species Streptomyces ambofaciens. Next base: position 4,251,922 of record NZ_CP012382.1, read on the forward strand.
TTCCGGCAGGAGGTCGAGTCCGCGCGGCGGGTCGGCGGGTACTGGACGGCGCCCGTCCTGGACGCCGACACCGAGGCGGCCGTGCCCTGGGTCGCCACCGGGTACGTCGCCGGGCCCAGCCTCCAGCAGGTCGTCGGGCACGACCACGGCGCCCTGCCGGAGCGCTCGGTGCGGACCCTGGCGGCGGGGCTCGCCCACGCCCTCCAGGACATCCACGCCGCCGGGATCGTGCACCGCGACCTCAAGCCGTCCAACGTGCTCGTCACCATCGACGGCCCCCGGGTCATCGACTTCGGCATCGCGCGGGCCCTGCAGACGGTGACCGACGGCGGACTCACCCGCACCGGGGCGCTCGTCGGCTCACCCGGCTTCATGGCGCCCGAGCAGGTGCGCGGCGACCGGATCACACCCGCGTGCGACGTCTTCTGCCTCGGTTCCGTCCTCGCCTACGCCGCCACCGGAGCGCTGCCCTTCGGCACCGCCAACAGCGGCGTGCACGCCCTGATGTTCCGCATCGCGCAGGAGGAGCCCGACCTGGACGGGGTGCCGGAGGGCATCGCCGACCTCGTGCGCGACTGCCTGAAGAAGGACCCCGCAGCGCGCCCCGGCCTCGCCGAGGTCCTGGCGCGCACGGGCGCGCAGGACACGGTCGCCGACGGCCGCTCCCGCGACCCGTGGCTGCCCGGCGCGCTGGTGGCCCAGCTCGGCCGGCACGCGGTACGGCTGCTGGACACGGAGAACCCGGAGGCGCCGGGCGCCGCCGGTACGGGCGCCGTCGCGGCGTCCGGCCCCGAACCGGCCGCCCCGGGCGGGAACCCGCCCCCGAACCGGGAACCGGTCGCCGCGCCGCCGGACGGCCCGCCGCCCCCGCGCGAGCCGGGCAGCGGCGGCACCCCGCTGAACCACCTCCCCACCCTGGTGGCGGGCCAGAGTCCGCCGACGCCCCCGCCCGCCGCCCACGGCCACTCCCAGCCGCCCGCCCACGGGTACGCCCCGGCCTACGGCTACCCCGCGGCGCCCCCACCCGGGTACCACCCGCACGGCGGCGGCCTCGGCTCCACCCCGCCCTACGGCCCTCCGCCCGCCTACGGCCCACCGCACGGGCCGTCCCGCAGGGGCCGCTCCACCGCGGTGCTGGTCGCGGTCGCCCTGGTCGTCGCGCTGGGCGCCGGCGGCTCGGTCTACGCGCTGATGAGCGGGGACGACGACGGCGGCGGCCGGGCCGACGGCGACCCCGTGAACACCGTGACGGCCGGCGCCTCACAGCACCCGGGTCCCACCGCGGACGGCTCGGCTCCGACGACCGGGACCGACCCGACGCCCGAGCCGGCGTCGCCGACCGTCCAGGAGGGCACGATCCCCACGGCGTACCTGGGCACGTGGTCCACCACCATCGACAACGCGTCCGGCGTCCACACCCGGCGGCTCACCATCCAGCAGGGCGAAGTGGGCGACACGGTCCTGTCCCTCGTCGCCGAGGGCCCCGCGGGCAACGGCACCTACCACTGCGTCTTCGAGGCCGACCTCAGCAGCGACCCCGGCGCGGACGGCCCCCTGGACATCGGCCCCTCGACGGTCACGGTGGGTCCCGCCACCACCTGCACCCCGGGCGACCCCTCCCGGGTCAGGCTCCTGCCGGACGGCACCCTGGAACGCACCAACACGGGCACCGACGAGAAGCTGACCTACCGCCGCCAGTAGGCCCCGTCCCCGCAGCCGCAGCCGCAGCCGCAGCCGCCGCTACGGGCAGTCGTGCCGCCGGGGTGGCGCGGGAGGGCCGTCGAGGACACCCCCGGCCACGCCGGGTAGCGTGCCCGCCCTCGATCCCCCCGGTTCCGGGCGCCGGACATACCGCCGTTACCGCGGCTCCGGAGGCCGCTGTCGCGGCATGTTCGGCCGGGCGCCGTTCGGCGTCACCGAGAACCGGCCGGGGCCTCCGAAGCCCCCGGCCTCCGAGCGGCCCGCCCCGCCGGCCACTCCCGACTGGAGCCCCAGCGGCGCGGCCCCGGTCCGGAAGTCCACCATCCAGTCCGCGGTCTCCGCCCGCACCAGTTCCGTCATGTCCTCCGAGAACCGCCGCAGCACCAGCAGGCACCGCTCGGCCGCCTCGCTCGCCGTCCCGTCCGCCGGCCCCAGCACCTCGCGCACGCTCTCCGACGCCCAGTCGAACTGGAGCACCTGGAGCCGCCGCTGCACCGCCTGCGCCGTCGCCACGTCCCGCATCCACCCGGACGTGACCCCGAAGTAGCGGTCCGCGGCCACGCACGCCACCCCGAACAGCAGTGCCAGATACCCCCAGGGCGCGGCCCCGCCCACCAGCCCGGACATGTCCAGCAGGGGCAGCGCGGCACCGGCGACCGCCCCGGCGGCGGCCCCGCCGCGCAGCGCCACGGCGCTCCGCCGTTTCCACAGCCGGTCCGCCAGGTACCAGGCGGCCGTGTCCAGCGCGCCCCGCTCCACCCACCGGTACAGCTCGTCCAGCCGCTCCGCGGGCAGCGCCCAGTCCCCGAGCGGAAACGCCCGGCCGGTCAGGTCGCCCGGCCGCAGCCCGGCCGGCCCCTCGCCGCCCCGCCCGTCGTGCGGCGGCCCTTCGGGCTGCATCTCCGGCTGACCCACCCGCACTCCCTACCGATCACCGTCCGTGAGGACCTGAAGACCTCATGCGCCGGAACCTTCCTACCGCCCAACGGGTGGCCGAGCTTCGGGTTCAGCCGCTTTTCCGCCCGGAAGAGGGCCTTGATCAGGTATAGGGAGCGCTCGATATCACTCGAAAGAGTGCTGGAGCGAGGGCCGCCCGGACCACGTAGGCTCGTGCCGAACGGCAAAAACCCGCGGCGAGCCCGCGGCGACAGCGGCGACAGGAGCTGAACGTGATCCCCGGTGGTGGCCAGCCCAACATGCAGCAGCTGCTCCAGCAGGCCCAGAAGATGCAGCAGGACCTCGCCCAGGCCCAGGAGGAACTGGCGAGGACCGAGGTCGACGGGCAGGCGGGCGGCGGCCTGGTGAAGGCCACCGTCACCGGCTCCGGCGAGCTGCGCGGCCTCGTGATCGACCCCAAGGCGGTGGACCCGGAGGACACCGAGACCCTCGCCGACCTGGTCGTCGCCGCCGTCCAGGCGGCCAACGAGAACGCGCAGGCCCTCCAGCAGCAGAAGCTCGGCCCCCTCGCCCAGGGCCTGGGCGGCGGCAGCGGCATCCCCGGCCTGCCCTTCTGAGCCTGCCGCGCCCGCCCGCCTTTCTCAGAGCGGGCAAAGCCCTCTACCGTACGTAGTGCAGGTATCTCAGGAAGGACGGCAGTCCGTTGTACGAAGGCGTGGTCCAGGACCTCATCGACGAACTGGGGCGGCTGCCCGGCGTCGGTCCCAAGAGCGCGCAGCGGATCGCCTTCCACATCCTCCAGGCGGAACCGACCGACGTACGGCGGCTCGCCCAGGCCCTCATGGAAGTGAAGGCCAAGGTCCGCTTCTGCGCGACCTGCGGGAACGTCGCGCAGGAGGAGCAGTGCAACATCTGTCGTGACACGCGTCGCGACCCGTCCGTCATCTGCGTGGTGGAGGAGCCGAAGGACGTCGTCGCCATCGAGCGCACCCGCGAGTTCCGCGGGCGCTACCACGTGCTCGGCGGCGCGATCAGCCCGATCGACGGAGTCGGCCCCGACGACCTCCGTATCCGTGAACTGCTGGCCCGCCTCGCGGACGGCACCGTCACGGAACTGATCCTGGCCACGGACCCGAATCTGGAGGGCGAGGCCACGGCCACGTACCTCGCCCGCATGATCAAGCCCATGGGCCTCAAGGTCACCCGCCTGGCCAGCGGCCTCCCTGTGGGCGGCGACCTGGAATACGCGGACGAGGTGACCCTCGGCCGCGCCTTCGAGGGGAGACGACTCCTAGATGTCTGACGCCACGCTGCACGCGACGAACCAGAACCCCGACGACTTCGCCGTCCAGATCGCCGACCAGATCGAGAGCTTCCTGGTCGCCGTCACCGAGGTCGCCAAGGGCGACGAACCGGACTCGGCGGTCCCCTTCCTCCTCCTGGAGGTCTCCCAGCTGATGCTGGCCGGCGGCCGTCTCGGCGCCCACGAGGACATCGTCCCCGACGAGCGCTACGAGCCCGACCCGGGCCCGGAACTCGACGTGGACGAACTCCGCGAGAACCTCGCCCGCCTCCTGGAACCGATCGACGTCTACTCCGAGGTCTTCGACCCGTACGAACCGCGCAAGGCCCCGGTCCCGGCCCGCATCTCCGACGATCTCACCGACGTCATCACCGACCTCCGCCACGGCATGGTCCACTACAAGGCGGGCCGCACCACCGAGGCCCTGTGGTGGTGGCAGTTCTCCTACTTCTCCAACTGGGGTTCCACGGCCTCCGCGACCCTGCGGGCGCTGCAGTCCGTGGTGGCGCACGTGAGGCTGAACCAGCCCCTGGAGGAACTGGACGGCCTCGACACCGACCAGGACCTCGGCGACGACGCCCTGGAGCGGGAGGCCGGCCGGGTCATGGTGGAGGAGATCGCCGGCCCCCTGGGCCTGCGTCCGGTCAAGTGACGGCACCGGGCAGCGCCCTCGCGTCGACGTAGGACGCCGCGGGCGGTCACACGCCGGCCGGCGCGAGGCTCGCTCGGCACCCGCGCCCACCGGCCCCCGAACCACCCTCCTCGCGGGTCGCCCCGCGCCCGACTTCGGCTTTTACACAGCGCACCGGGCCTTGTGAACGTGTGACTCACCGCACTTTCCCGAGTGACCCGCGTCCGCCTGGGCATGAGCCAGCCTGAGCGAGTACCCGGGTCTCATCATGCGATACCGCAGTGGCGGAATCCGGACGCTCGGTAAAATGAGCCGACCGCAGTACATATATGTACGTGCGGAAAGAGACGGACTGAGCGAGGAGCGCACGTGGGCCTTGTCGTGCAGAAGTACGGAGGCTCCTCCGTAGCCGATGCCGAGGGCATCAAGCGCGTCGCCAAGCGGATCGTGGAAGCGAAGAAGAACGGCAACCAGGTGGTCGCCGTCGTTTCCGCGATGGGCGACACGACGGACGAGCTGATCGATCTCGCCGAGCAGGTATCCCCGATCCCTGCCGGGCGCGAACTCGACATGCTGCTGACCGCCGGGGAGCGTATCTCCATGGCGCTGCTGGCCATGGCGATCAAAAACCTGGGTCACGAGGCCCAGTCGTTCACCGGCAGCCAGGCCGGAGTCATCACCGACTCGGTCCACAACAAGGCCCGGATCATCGACGTGACGCCGGGACGCATCCGCACCTCGGTGGACGAGGGCAACGTCGCCATCGTGGCCGGCTTCCAGGGCGTCAGCCAGGACAGCAAGGACATCACCACGCTGGGCCGGGGCGGGTCCGACACCACGGCCGTCGCCCTCGCCGCCGCGCTCGACGCGGACGTCTGTGAGATCTACACCGACGTCGACGGCGTGTTCACCGCCGACCCGCGCGTGGTGAAGAAGGCGAAGAAGATCGACTGGATCTCCTTCGAGGACATGCTGGAGCTCGCGGCCTCCGGCTCCAAGGTGCTGCTCCACCGCTGTGTGGAGTACGCCCGCCGGTACGACATCCCGATCCACGTCCGGTCCAGCTTCAGTGGACTCCAGGGCACGTGGGTCAGCAGCGAGCCGATCAAGCAAGGGGAAAAGCAGGTGGAGCAGGCCCTCATCTCCGGTGTCGCGCACGACACCTCGGAGGCCAAGGTCACGGTCGTCGGTGTGCCGGACAAGCCGGGCGAGGCGGCCGCGATCTTCCGCGCGATCGCAGACGCCCAGGTCAACATCGACATGGTCGTGCAGAACGTGTCCGCGGCCTCCACCGGCCTGACGGACATCTCCTTCACCCTGCCGAAGACCGAGGGCCGCAAGGCCATCGACGCGCTGGAGAAGAGCCGGGCCGGCATCGGCTTCGACTCGCTGCGCTACGACGACCAGATCGGCAAGATCTCGCTGGTCGGCGCCGGCATGAAGAGCAATCCGGGCGTCACCGCCGACTTCTTCACCGCGCTGTCCGACGCCGGGGTGAACATCGAGCTCATCTCGACCTCCGAAATCCGCATCTCGGTCGTCACCCGCAAGGACGACGTGAACGAGGCCGTCCGCGCCGTGCACACCGCCTTCGGGCTCGACTCCGACAGCGACGAGGCCGTCGTCTACGGGGGCACCGGGCGCTGATGTCCGCCATCCAAGGCGCCGGGCGCACCGGGCGGCCCACCCTGGCCGTCGTCGGAGCGACCGGCGCCGTCGGCACGGTCATGCTCCAGATCCTGTCCCAGCACGCGGACGTCTGGGGCGACATCCGACTGATCGCCTCACCGCGCTCCGCCGGCCGCAAGCTGACCGTGCGCGGTGAGGAGGTCGAGGTCGTCGCGCTCACCGAGGAGGCCTTCGACGGGGTCGACGTCGCCATGTTCGACGTGCCCGACGAGGTCTCCGCCCAGTGGGCGCCCGTCGCCGCCGCCAAGGGCGTGGTGGTGGTCGACAACTCCGGCGCGTTCCGCATGGACCCGGACGTGCCGCTCGTCGTGCCCGAGGTCAACCCGCACGCGGTGCGGATGCGGCCGCGCGGGATCATCGCCAATCCCAACTGCACGACGCTGTCCATGATCGTGGCGATGGGCGCGCTGCACGCCGAGTTCGGGCTGCGCGAGCTGGTCGTCTCGTCCTACCAGGCGGTGAGCGGGGCGGGGCGGGACGGCGTCGAGACGCTGCGCCGGCAACTGTCCCTGGTCGCCGGTACCGAGCTGGGGACCCACCCCGGTGACGTGCGGCGGGCCGTCGGCGACGACACCGGGCCGTTCCCGGAGCCGGTCGCGCTGAACGTCGTACCGTGGGCCGGGTCGCTGCGCGAGGACGGCTGGTCCTCGGAGGAGATGAAGGTACGGGACGAGTCCCGCAAGATCCTCGGGCTGCCGCACCTGCCGGTGGCGGTCACGTGCGTACGGGTCCCCGTGGTCACCACGCACTCCCTGACGGTGCACGCCCGCTTCGAGGGCGAGGTCACGGTGGACCGGGCCCGGGAGATCCTGGCCACCGCGCCCGGCGTCGTCCTCTTCGACAACCCGGCCGCGGGCGAGTTCCCCACCCCCGCCGACGTGGTCGGCACCGACCCGACCTGGGTCGGGCGGGTGCGCCGCGCGCTGGACGACCCGACGGCGCTCGAACTCTTCGTCTGCGGGGACAACCTGCGCAAGGGCGCCGCGCTGAACACCGCGCAGATCGCGGAAGTGGTGGCGGCCGAGTTCCGCTGACCGGGACCGGCCGCGGTCCTCCGGGACGACCGGAACGAAAAGCCCTGGCCGCCGCCGTGGGGTTGCTTTGTAGGATTCATGGACGAGATGTGATCCGGAAGTTGGTCCGGACTACTTGTACCCGGCACCCGTGGCATCAGAGGATTTCCTCCCCGCCCTCCGCAACCGTGCGGAGGGCGGGGAGCGTCTTTGCGGTCACCCATTCAGGGCGCGGAGACGCGTGAGTCGGCGTGGGGACGCCGAGGACGGGCGTGGGGACGCTCGTTCACATGGGACATAAGGGAAGAGCGGGACGATGAGTGCCTATGACGCACCGTCAGTCGGACGGCAGTCCGACAGACACGGGAACGTGACGCCCGGCGCGTACAACCCTCATGGGGGTGGGCGTGTCCAACTGGCGTGGCAGAGGTTCTCGATTTTCCCGCGGCAACGCGTGGCCCCGCCGTGCGGCCACCCGTCCGGTCCGTCCGTCCCCGTGTGGTCGGCGCGACCGGCGGCATGCCGGTGATCGCGCCCATGCCCGCAGCGCGGCCGGCCCGCATATCGAACCAGCGCGACGGCGCGGAGGACGTGGTGGCGGCGGGTACCACCGTCGACCACCTCACCGAGACGTACCGGGCGCACTACCGGTCGCTGCTCGGCCTCGCCGCCCTCCTCCTCGACGACACCGCCTCCTGCGAGGACGTCGTCCAGGAGGCCTTCATCCGCGTCCACTCGGCGCGCAAACGCGTCCGCGACCCGGAGAAGACCCTGGCGTACCTGCGTCAGACGGTCGTCAACCTCTCCCGTTCGGCGCTGCGCCGCCGCATCCTCGGGCTCAAGCTGCTCTCCAAGCCCATGCCGGACATGGCGAGCGCGGAGGAGGGCGCCTACGACCAGCTGGAGCGGGACTCGCTGATCAAGGCGATGAAGGGGCTGCAGCGCCGCCAGCGCGAGGTCCTGGTCCTGCGGTACTTCGCCGACATGACCGAAGCGCAGGTCGCCGAGACGCTCGGCATATCCCTCGGCTCGGTGAAGGCGTACGGTTCGCGGGGCATCGCGGCGCTCAGGGTGGCCATGGAGGCACCGGTATGAGCGACGGCAAGGAACCTCGGCGCGACGCCCGCGACGAGTCCGGAACCCCGGACGAGTCCGGCACCCGGGAGGGCGCCGAGCGGGCTGAGTCGGCCGAGCGGGCCGGGCCGGCCGAGCGGGCTGAGTCGGTTGGTCGGGCTGAGTCGGCTGGTCGGGCTGAGTCGACCGGTCGGGCTGAGTCGGCTGGTCGGGCTGAGTCGACCGGTCGGGCTGAGTCGGCTGGTCGAGCTGCCGGGATCGGTCCGGCGGTCGGGATCGGTCCGGCGGTCGGGACAGGTCCGGCGGAGGGCAAGGGTCCGGCGGGGATCGGTCCGGCGGAAGGGATTGGTCCGGTCGAGAAGAACCGTCCGGTCGAGGAGATCGGCCCGGTCGAGGAGACCGGTCCGGTCGCGGTGAGAGGTCCGGTGGGGACGAGCGGTCCGGCCGGGCTGTACGGGACAGAGCAACCGAAGCACACGCACGCAGGGAACGGAACTGTGAACCACGGCCCCGCCGACCAGGGCCCCGACACCCGAGGGCCCGACGGGCTCGGCTCCGACGAGCTGGCCCTGCGCAGGATGCTGCACCACGCCGTCCAGGACGTGGAGCCGAGCGACGGCACCCTGGAACACCTGCGCCGCGCGGTACCCGCCCGGCGGGCCCGCAAGCGCCAGGCCGTCGTCGGCGTGGCCGCGGCCGTCCTCTTCGTCGGCACGGCGATCCCGGCCCTGGTGCACGTCTCCAACACCACCGGTCCCGGCGCCGATCCGTCCGTCGCCGGCCACGCCTCCCAGGCGCAGGGCGGTGCCTCCCAGGGCAAGGACCCGGCCGGCGGCCAGAGCGGCATCGCCGGTTCCGCGGGCACGGCCGAGGACAAGGACAAGGCCGACCCCAAGGAGACGCCCCGGGACGAGGAGAGCGGCGCCGCGACGGGCTCGGCGCCCGGCGCCGACCCCTCCGCCAGTACCGCCGTCGAGGTCCCCGCGTGTACGGCCGCGCAGCTCGGACCGGCCGTCGCGAGCAGTGCCGCGCCCGACTCCACGGGTGTGGTCTACGGCTCCTTCCGCGTCACCAACGTCTCCTCCGACGGCTGCACCGTCGTCGGTCCCGGCAGCGTGGTCGCCACCCCGCAGGGCGCGGCGGAGGCCACCAGGATCGGCACCGCACGGCACGCGGCCGGGGACGCGGCGGCCGGACTGCCCGACCCGTCCCTGGAGGCCGCCTCGCTGGCCCTGGCGCCCGGCTCCGCCTACGAGGTGCAGTTCGCCTGGGTGCCCTCGGAGACCTGCCCCGCCCCCGGTGACACCACCGGCGGCGGCACCGGAGGCCCCTCGCCCGACCCCACGCCCACCGAGGACCCGACCGCCGCGGGCGGCACCTCCACGGGCGGCGGCGACACCGGCACCACCACCCAGCTGGTCACCGAGGACGGCCCGGCCGGTGGGAGCGTGTCGGTCACCTACACCCCGGAGGGCGGCGCGGGCTCGGCGACGGCCACGGTGTCCGACGCGTGCGCGGGGACCGTGTACTGGACGGGTGTGCTGGCGGGTACGGCGTAGGGCGCGCGGTGCGCGCGTGCGGGCCCGCGGCGGCGCCGCGGTGCGGGCACGCGCGCCACGGGTCCGGCGTCAGACGCCGGACGGCTGCGGTTCCCGCTCGTCCTCCGGGGCCAGGCCCAGTTCCGCGTCCCGGGCCAGTTCGACCTCGCGGCGCAGCAGCCGGAACCACATGAAGATCACGAAGCCCACGAAGGCGAACCACTCGGCGGTGTAGCCGAGGTTCTGGAACGCCTTCAGGTCCAGGCCCGTGTTCTGCGGCGCGCTCACGGGCACGGTCCGCATCCCGGAGTCGCCCTCGTTGAGCGTGACCCACGCGTCGTACACGTCGTACGGCACCAGGTTCAGCAGCGTGGCCGCGCTGATCGCCCCGGTCTGTCCCGCGGGCCATCCGGAGCGGCCGCTGACGCCGTTGCTGCCGGGCGACTCGGCGGCCTGGAGCGCACCGGTGACGGTGACCTCGCCGGTGGGCGGGGCGGGGGCCTTCGCCGGGTCGGGGGTGCCGGGCAGCCAGCCGCGTACCACCGGCAGCGCCTCACCGGTGTCGGTGCGCAGCAGCGTGAGGACGTAGTAACCGTCCCGGTCGTCCAGCTTCCGCTCCGGGACGAGCAGCTGTGCGTCGTACCGGCCGGTCACGGTGGTCTGCTCGCCGACCGTCGACTTGTCCACGGGCAGCAGCTCCGCGAGCGGGCGGGCCGCCTCCCGGCCGGCCGACTCGTGCCGCGTGGTCGCGGTCTCGTGGTCCTGCACCCGGTCCTCGAACCGGCCCAGCTGCCACGAACCCATGAAGATGCAGAAGGGGATGGCCAGGACGACGAAGACGTTGATCCCCCACCAGCGGGGCGTCAGCAGAAACCGGTACACGCCCTCCACGGTACGGGGCGCGGCCCGGCGGCCCGCTCTCGGGGCTGTGGAAAAGCGCGCGGCCCGACTGCGGGCGGGCGGAGTTTTCCACAGGCTGGGGATCTGATCTGCGCGTTGTCCCCCGGTGGAGGCAGTATGGGGCCATGACTGAGAGCAACGGGTCCGTGTCGTCGGACCAGCGGTGGGGACAGGACGGCCGACGCGGCGAGGAGATGCCCGACTGGGAGAAGCGGTTCCGGGCGCCGCGGGTGTCGCTGCCCGACTGGGCCGAGGACGCACCGGACCGCTCCCTGTTCGTGTCGAACGCCACGGGGACGTACGAGCTGTACGCCTGGGACCGGGCGACCGGCGAGCAGCGCCAGGTCACGGACCGGCCCAACGGCACGACGGACGGCGTGCTCTCGCCGGACGGCGCCTGGATCTGGTGGTTCGACGACAAGGACGGCGACGAGTTCGGCGTCTGGCGCCGCCAGCCCTTCGCGGGCGGCGAGGACGAGCTCGCGGTGCCGGGCCTCGACCCCTCCTACCCTGCGGGCCTGGCCCTCGGCCGGGACGGGCGCACGGCGGTGATCGGCCGCTCGACCGACGAGGAGGGCACGACGATCCACCTGGCGCACACGGACGGGGCCCCGGTGGAGATCTACCGGCACCGCGAGTCCGCGGGCGTCGGCGACCTCTCCCACGACGGCACACTGATCGCCGTCGAGCACACCGAGCACGGCGACGCCATGCACGCGGCGCTGCGTGTCCTGCGCCCCGACGGCACGACGGTCGCGGAGCTGGACGACACCGAGGGCGGCCAGGAGGAGCTGGGCCTGGAGGTCCTCGGCTTCGCCCCGGTCGACGGCGACACCCGCCTGCTCATCGGCCACCAGCGCCGGGGCCGCTGGGAGCCCCTGGTGTGGGACGTGGCGACGGGCGAGCAGACCGACCTCGCCCTGGAGCTGCCCGGCGACGTCAGCGCCGAGTGGTACCCGGACGGCAGCGGCCTGCTGATCGTGCACGGCTTCGAGGCCCGCAGCGAGCTGTTCCGCTACGACCTCGCCGAGCGCGAGCTGGTGGAGATCGACACCCCGGCCGGCACCGTCTCCGGGGCGACGGCCCGCCCGGACGGCAGCGTGGAGTACCTGTGGTCCTCGGCCGCCGAACCGTCGGCGGTGCGCTCGACGACCGGCCGGGTCGTCCTGGACCCGCCCGGCATGAAGTCGCCGCGCTCGGTCCCGGTGGAGGACGTGTGGGTGGACGGCCCCGGCGGCCGTATCCACGCCCTGGTCCAGAAGCCCGCGGGCGCCACCGGCCCGCTCCCGACGGTCTTCGACATCCACGGCGGCCCGACCTGGCACGACAGCGACGCCTTCGCCGCCGGACCCGCGGCCTGGGTCGACCACGGCTACGCGGTGGTCCGCGTCAACTACCGCGGCTCCACCGGGTACGGCCGCGCCTGGACCGACGCCCTCAAGCACCGGGTCGGTCTCATCGAGCTGGAGGACATCGCGGCGGTGCGCGAGTGGGCGGTCGCCTCCGGTCTCGCGGACCCCGAGCGGCTGATCCTCACCGGCGGCTCCTGGGGCGGATACCTCACGCTGCTCGGCATCGGCGTCCAGCCCGAGGCGTGGACGCTGGGCATCGCCGCGGTCCCGGTCGCCGACTACGTCACCGCGTACCACGACGAGATGGAGGCGCTGAAGGCCCTCGACCGCACCCTCCTCGGCGGCACCCCGGAAGAGGTTCCCGACCGCTTCGAGGCGTCCTCCCCGCTGACCTACGTCGACGAGGTCAAGGCCCCGGTGTACATCTCCGCGGGCGTCAACGACCCGCGCTGCCCGATCCGCCAGGTCGAGAACTACGTCGACCGCCTGGCGGCGAGGGGCGCGGTCCACGAGGTGTACCGCTACGACGCGGGGCACGGGTCACTGGTGGTGGACGAGCGGATCAAGCAGGTCCGGCTGGAGCTGGACTTCGCGGCACGACACATGCCGACGGCTTCGTAGCGGTAGCCGGGTCCGGCCCCGGACCTGGACCTGGCCCCGGACCTGGACCTGGCCCCGGCCCCGGACCCGGACCTGGCCCGGACCCGGCCCGGAGCCGGAGCCGGTCCGGAGCTGAAGACGCAGCCGGCCCCGGCCCCGGACCCGGAGCCGGTCCGGACCCGGAAACGGGCGGCGGGCGGGCGGGGGCGATGGGCGCACCTACCCGTCCGTCCGGCGCCGTGCCCGCCGTCCCAGCAGCTCCGCCAGCCCTCGCCGGGTGGCCGCCAGCACCACCCGGTCCTCACCGCGCAGGACGTACGTGTCGGGCAGCTCCCACACCAACCGGGACTCGCGCACCCCCTCGGCGTCGGCGTCCTCGTCCCGCGTCCCGTCGGAGACCTCCAGCGCGAGCACCCGCCACGCCCCCGCCCGGAAGGCCTCGCCGACCGTCCTCCCCTCCAGTTCCGGATGCCCGGCCACCTCCACGGCCGCGAACAGCAGCACCCGCCGCTCGACGGGGATCGCGCCCAGGATCTGGCGGCCCATCATCGCCCCGGCGAAGGCGGGCGCGCACAGGTGCGTCACACTGCGGCTCCGGGTGAGCGCGCCCGGGTGCGCGGCGCGCAGGGTCCGGTAGACGGCGGTCGCGAAGTCGTCGTCGTACAGGCGCAGCACCACCCGCAGTCCGGACCGTACGGAGCGGGCGTACAGCACCGCTTCCAGGTTGGTGGTGTCCACGCTGGTCAGAGCGAGCAGCGAGTGCGCCCGGTGGATCTTGGCGGCCTCCAGGACGCCCTCCTGGGTGACGTCCCCGAGCACGACCGGCACCCGCAGCCGCCGTGCGGTCGCCATGCCGCGTGCCTCGGGATCGGCCTCGACGCACACCACCGGGATGTCCATCTCCCGCAGCCGGGTCAGCACGCGCGTGCCGATCTTGCCGAGACCGAGCAGGACGACGTGCCCGCCGAGTCCGCGCGGCGGCTTGCGCAGCGTCGACGCGTTGCGGAAGGTGCCGAGCGCCTCCAGGACGGCCGCCAGCAGCACGGGCAGCAGGAGCAGCCCGACGAAGCCGGAGAGCAGTTGCAGGATCTGCCGCCCGGAGTCCCTGTTGTGGGCGGGCTCGTTGATGGCGAACAGATCCAGCAGCGTCACGTAGGTGGCGTGCAGCGGGTGGTCCCCGGTGACCAGCATGAGGGCCACGGCGAGGGCGACCACACAGGCCCCCAGGCCCGCCAGCGACCACCGCAGGCGCCGTGAGAACAGCTCGCCGAAGGGCGGCACACCGGCCCGGGCGGCGGGCAGCGGCGGGCCGGAGTACGACACCTGCTCCAGGGCGACCGTGCCGCGCCCGGTGGCCGCCGCCACGGCCGCCGCGTCGGGCAGCAGCTGCGGCCCCTCGTCGCTGCCCTCCGAACCGTCCGTACCGGCCGGGTCGTTGCTCGTCGCGGACAGCAGCGCGAGCGTGCACAGACCGGGGTCGGCCACCTCGCCGGGGCGCGGCGGCTGCCGTTCCACCGCGCGCAGCAGCAGCCCGTCCGTCTCCAGCACCTTGCTGGTGCCGACGAGCGCGGTCGCGGCCAGCGCGGGCGCGGCCGTGTCGGCGTCGGACAGCACGGTCGTGGACGTACCGGCGCCGTCCAGCCCCGGGTCCCGCGCGTCACCGATCGCCAGCGCGGTGCTCTGGTCGAGGAGTTCCTCGATGTGCCGCCCGAGCCGCCGGTTGTACAGGCGCAGGACCAGGCGCAGCCGGGGGTTGAGCCGACGGGCGGTCAGGGCGGCGCGGATGTTGGTCTCGTCGTCGTCGTACACCAGGGCCAGCGCGGCGGCCCGGTCCACGCCGGCCTCCGCGAGCACGTCCTCGGTCGGCTCGGCGGCCTCCAGTTCGGCCGCGCGGCCGGCGCCGTTCGGCTCGGCGCCACCGCCCGAGCGGCTGACGGCCGCGTTGACCATGCCCAGCAGCGCCGCGGAGGCCGCGCGGGCCCGCCCGGCCACCGGCTGGGAAGCCCGGTTTCCGGAGGGCGGCACGACGAGTGTGACCTGTTCGCGGTAAACGCCGCGCAGTTCGGCGGCGAGCCGGTGCGCCAGCCCGTCGTCCCCGCACACCACCATGTGCGCGTATCCGTCACCGTGCGGAACCTGGTTCGGCACGCTCCCCGTTCGAGTCCCCATTGAGAAGAGGACAGTACCGGCGGGAGGTCCGGTTCCCGGGTCCGGCGGGCTGCTTCCGGCCAGACGGAGACCGGCATCAAAGACGCGTAAAGATTGCCGGAACACGGCAATGACGGGTCCCTCGCCCCCGTGTGACGATTCGTTTCACCGGAGCTCAGCGACGGGCGGGAGGGGGACGGCACGCATGGCCTGGTTTCTCGGGCTGGGTATCACGGGGGTCGTGCTGCTCGCCCTGTCGCTGATCTTCGACGGACTGCTGGAAGGCGCGTTCGACGGAGCGCTGGACGGCGTCCTGGAGGGGTGGCTGTCGCTGCCGGTCGTCGCCGGGTTCGTGGCGATGACCGGCTTCGCCGGCGCCCTCGCCCTCGGCACCGGGGGGACCGGCCCGGCGGGCGCCGCCGGGGTCGGCGCGGTCGCCGGGATGGGGGCCGCCTGGCTGACGTACCGCTTCAGCCGTGCGCTGATGCACGACCGGACCGCCGCCACCCCCCGCGCGGACGACCTTCTCGGCACGTCCGGAAGGGTCGTGACCGCCATTCCCGTGGACGGTTTCGGCGAGGTGCTGCTCCGGCTCGCCGGTCAGCCGCTGAAGTGCGCGGCGCGCAGCGCCCAGCCGGTGGCGCGGGGCACCGAGGTGTGGGTCGAGGCCGTGCCGACGGGGACGTCGGTCGTCGTCCGCCCGGTGGACCGCTGAGTTTCCCTTTCCGTTCTCTGTGTTCTCTGTGTTCTCTGTGATTCGGGGGCGTTGCCATGAGTCCTGTCGTCATCGCGGTGCTGGGAGTCGTCGTACTCGCGGTGCTGCTCGCGCTGGTGGTGGTCAGCCGCTACAAGGTGGCCGGCCCGAGCGAGGCGTTCATCGTCACGGGACGGCGCGGCAAGAAGTCCACCGATCCGGAGACGGGCCGCGTCTTCACCGACAACAGCGGCCAGAAGGTCGTCGTCGGCGGCGGTGTGTTCGTCGTGCCGTTCGTGCAGCAGCGGTTCACGCTCGACCTCTCCTCGCGGCACATCCCGGTCGCCGTGCGCGGCGCGGTGACGCTGCGCGGGGTGAAGGCCAACCTGGAGGGTGTCGCGATCGTCAAGGTCGGTGGCACCGAGGACGCGATCCGTGCCGCCGCGCAGCGGTTCCTGATGCAGCAGGACGGCATCGTCGGCTTCACCCAGGAGGTGCTGTCCGGCGCGCTGCGCGCGATCGTCGGGCGGATGTCCGTGGAGGACGTCATCCGGGACCGGGCCGCTTTCGCCGGGCAGGTCGCCGAGGAGGCGGAGGCGAGCCTGTCCGGGCAGGGCCTGGTGCTGGACGCCTTCCAGATCCAGGACATCACCACCGAGGGCTCCTACCTGGAGGACCTCGGCCGCCCCGAGGCGGCCCGCGCCAAGCAGGAGGCCGACATCGCCGAGGCCGTGGCCCGGCGGGCCGCCGAGCAGGCGCGGCTGAAGGCGGAGGAGGAGATCGCGGTCGCGCAGCGGACCCTCTATCTCAAGCAGGCCGAGATCAAGGCGGAGACCGACCAGGCGGCGGCCCGCGCCAACGCCTCCGGCCCCCTCGCCGAGGCGGCCCGGCAGCAGGACATCCTCGCCGAGCACGAGAAGGTCGCCGAGCGGCAGGCGGCGCTGAAGGACCGCCAGCTCGACACCGAGGTCCGCAAGCCGGCCGACGCGCAGCGCTACGCGGCCGAGCAGGAGTCGGAGGCCCGCCGGGTGGCGCGGGTCAAGCAGGCGGAGGCCGAGCGGGCGGCGGAGATCGCCGCGGCCCAGGCGGAGGCCGAGCGGGCCCGGCTGACCGGTGAGGGCGAGAAGCAGCGGCGTGGCGCGCTGGCCGAGGCGGAGGCCATCGAGGGCCTCAAGCAGGGTGAGGCCGAGCGTTCCCGGCGCGCGGCGATCGCCGAGGCCGTACGGCTGGAGGGCGAGGCGGAGGCCGCCGCGATCGGCGCCAAGGGGTCGGCGGAGGCCGAGGCGATGCGGCAGAAGGCCGACGCCTTCGGGCAGTACGGCGAGGCGGCCGTGCTCCAGATGCTGGTCGAGGTGCTGCCGCAGGTGGTGGCCAAGGCGTCCGAGCCACTCGCGGCCGTGGACAAGATGACGGTCATCTCGACGGACGGCGCGAGCCGGCTGTCGCGCACGGTCGCCGACAACGTGGCGCAGGGCGTGGAACTGCTCAACTCGACCACGGGTGTCGACCTGGCGTCCCTGCTGAGGAACATCACGGCGAAGGACGGCGCCGGCACGGACGGCGCGCCCGCGACGGACCGCGACGAACACCTCGATCGTCAGGGCCGCCACGAACACCTCGGCCGCCGGGACCGTCCGGACCCGCGCAACGGCAAGGTGGAGATCACGGGCTGACCTCGGCCGCGGCCTCGCCCGGCACGGCCCGCTCAGATCTCCTGGGCGGGCCAGTTCAGCAGCCGGGCCCCGATGACCGCGGTCTGCAGGGTGTAGCGGTGCACGGGGTCGGCGGGGTTGGCGCCGGTCAGCTGGTGGATGCGGTCCAGCCGGTAGGTGAGGGCCCGCACGCTGAGCTTCAGCCGCCGGGCGGCCTCGGCCGAGGTACAGCCGGCGTCGAAGTACGCCTCCAGCGTCCGCAGCAGCGGCCCGGCGCCGCCGCGGGCGCCGCGCAGCGGTCCCAGCACGCTCAGCACCAGGTCGGCCATGGCCTGCCGGTCACGGGTGAGCACCGGGTAGACGAGCAGGTCGGCGGCGCGCAGCACGGGCTCGTCGAGCTCCAGCCGCTCGGCGAGTTCGAGGGTGCTCAGGGCCTCCTCGTAGCTGTGCACCACGCCGCCCGCGCCGGACCGGGGGCGCCCGATCGCCACCCGGCTGCCCTCCGTGGCGGCGTACGCCTGCTTGGCGAAGAAGGCGAGGACCTCGTCCTGGTCACCGGGCGCGATGCAGATCAGCTGCCCGTTCTTGGTGGTGATCAGGACGCGCCGGTCGCCGAAACGGGAGATGAGCGCGGTCTCCACGAGCCGGGTCACCGGCGCGGTGTCGTCGTAGGCCTCCGGGCCCTCGGCCACCGCGACGGCGTGGGCGCGGGAGAGGACCAGGCCGAAGCGCACGGCGCGTTCGGCGAGCCGGCCCAGGTCGCTGCGTCCGTAGAGCAGGTCGTCGATGAACTCCCGCCGCGCGGCCTCCTCCTGCCGTACGGCGAGGCGCTGGGCGCGCTCGTACCCCTCGGCGAAGGCGTCGACGGCCTGGGCGACGGCGGCGAGCACGCCGTCCGCGGTGCCGGAGCCCGCCGCGCCGGGCCACGAGGCGCGCGTGGCGTCCAGGTGCAGCCGTACGAGACTGCGCAGGCTGCGCCCGGCCTCCGCGGCCCGCTCACCGAGGTGCCGGCGTTCCTGCAGCTCGTCGCGGGTCAGTCGGCGTCCCGTCGCCGCGACGCCCGCGAGGATCTCGGCGTACCCGGACAGGTACGGCTCCCGCGGCCCGTGTGTCTGCCCGTGCGTCTCCCGCTGCTCCGCCACCCCACGCCTCCCCTGCCGGTCGCGCCCGGTCGGCGGGGTCCGGCAACGCGAGGTTAGCCAGCGCTGCCGGAAACCGGAAACGCCGGCGCGGGCCCGGGGACCCCCGGAAGGGCCCGGCCGGACGCGTCACCGGCCGGGGCGGGCCGATGTCACGGCCTCTGGTACGGCTGCTGCTGCGGCTGCCCGTACGCCTGGCCGGCCTGGCCGCTCACGGCCTGCGTCTGGAGGTGCTCCGCCTGCTCCTTGGTCACCCGCTGCTCGGCGCCGCAGAAGGTGCACTGCGTCAGGTACTTCGTGGAGAACGGGAACAGCGGCACGAAGAACAGCGTGAACTTCGTGACGCGCTTCCTGAGCGTGTGCGCGGAAGGGTTGCCGCACCCGCCGCACACCAGCGTCAGTATCGCGAGCTGGTAGAGGTATCCCTTGGTGCCGAAGATGATCACTGGGTGGTCCTTCCCGGGTCGGTGCCCCCGAGCGCGCGGGGCACGCAGATCTTCTCCCAGATTGCGCCCGGGCGGGCCCCGGAAGCCACCCGCGACCGACACCGGCCGGTGGTCAGCCCGCGTCCACGCCCCCGGTCTCCCAGCGCAGCAGGTCGCCCGGCTGGCACTCGAGCACGTCGCACAGGGCGGCGAGCGTCGTGAAACGCACCGCCTTGGCGCGGCCGTTCTTGAGCACCGCCAGGTTGGCGGGGGTGATGCCGACGCGCTCCGCGAGGTCGCCCACGGACATCTTGCGCTTCGCCAGCATCACGTCGATGTCGACGACGATCGGCATCAGATCACCTCTGCCAGCTCGGCCCGCATCCGCGCCGCCTCGATGTCCCGCGCGACGGCCTGGGCCAGCAGCATCCGCAGGACCAGCACGACCAGCGCGACGCCCAGCACCGCCACCGCGACCCCGCCCAGCATGAGGACGATGCCGGGCGCGACGGCCTCGCCGGGCGCCAGGACGACCCCGAGGGTGAGGACCAGGAGCGCGGCCGCGACGAAGGCGCCGATCACGACGTGGACGTACCGGAAGGCGTGGAGGGAGAACACGGTGCCGCGCCGCACCATGGTCACCAGCCGCCAGACGCAGACCAGCACGGTCTCGGCGGCCAGCGCTCCCAGCACGACGATCACGAAGACCGGCGTGCGTACGTCCGCCAGGGCGGCGTCCGGGTCACCGGTCCCGGCCGCCAGCAGCCAGAGCAGCACCACCTGAATGAACACCGAGCCCGCCAGCAGCACTCCGATGACGCCGCGCAGTGCGAGGACCGTCAGCTGTCCCATCACCCCTCCTTCACTCGATCAACGATGGAAATCTATCGAAAATCGATAGGTGTGGCAAGGCCGGGGCACCGCCGGCGGGTGTCACCCGTGGCATCCGGCCCCCTCGGGGACCCGGCAGGCACGGAGAGCACCAGCGATCGAAAGCGGTCGGTCATGGCTGGGGCTTCGAGCCGATCCCCGTGCGACTTCCTGCACTACGCGCCGTTCGGCGGCTCGTTCCACTGCGCGACCCTCGACGTACGGCGCCCGGGGCACGCTGGAGTCGTACACCGACTGAGGGGGCGCGGGGCGGGCGCGTCGCCCGCGGGGGGACGGCCCCGCGCGCAGCCGACGGGCGGCGAGGCGGCGAGGCGGCATCCCGCCCCGGATGGCGGGAACCAGAAGACTGCTCCCGCCATCAGGAGGACCGATGCTCTCGACCGCCCAACTCGCCTACAAGGGCCTCGGCATGATGCCGACGTGGTTCATCGTGGTGATCGCGGTGCTGGCCGCCGTCGGCATCGTCCTGGCCTACCGACGAGGACGCTGACGCCGCCCCCGCCCTGGGCCGAGGAGTGGATCAGCGCAGGCCGGCGAAGAGATCGTTCTCGGGCACGTCCTCGCCGGTGGTGTCCTGTACACGTACGAACGTCTCCACGCCCATCAACTCGCCGAACCTCTCCTGGCCCATCTTGAGGAAGAAGATGTTCTCGCCCTGACTGGCGTGCGCGGCCAGCGCGTCGAACTTCTGGCCGCTGAAGGCGGAGGTGTCCACCCACGTGGTGATCTCTTCGTCGGGGAGGCCGATCTCGGCCATCGCGGCGGCCTCGGCAGGATCCGGCTCCGGCATGTCCGGATGGAACTCGCGCATGATCTCCCCGAACCGCTGCATCCCGGAGCGGGGCATCGTGGTCCAGTACACCTTCGGTGTCAGCTCGGTCATCTCCAGCGCCGCCATCGTGATGCGGTGGGCCTGGATGTGGTCGGGGTGGCCGTAGAAGCCGTTCTCGTCGTAGGTGACGACCACATCAGGTCGGTAGTGCCGCATGAGTTCCGCGAGTCGGGCCGCGCCTTCCTCCACGGGGGTCTGCCAGAAGGATCCGGGGGCGTCGTTGCTCGGCCAGCCCATCATCCCGGAGTCGGCATAGTCCAGCATCTCCAGATCGCTGACCTTCAGGACGTCACAGCTCGCCTTGAGTTCTTGACGTCGCATCAACGCGACGGCCGCCGGATCGTGCCCGGGATCGCCTGGCTTGACGCCCCCCGGCCCGTCACCGCAACCGCCGTCGGTACAGGTCACGAGAACCGTGCGGATGCCTTCCGCCGCGTACCGCGCGAGGACCCCTCCGGTTCCGGTGGCCTCGTCGTCGGGGTGGGCGTGCACCGCCATGAGCGTCAAGGGCCGGTCAGTCATCAAGCAGTCCTCCTGCGGAAGTACCTCTTGGTCCGAGTGCGCGGCGGGCGTGCCGCGCTCCCGGGGCCCGGTTCCTGTCGGGCGGATGACCTTGTGCTCTCCGAGTCCCCCGCCCGAGCGGCCTCGGTCCCTCGGTCGATGCAACAGTGTCGGCCGGACTCGCTGTTCCCGGCGCGGCTGCACGAGCATCCCCCCGTGACCGAGGAGGTCCGCCGGAAACGGATCCGGCCCGGGAACCGGCAGTCACGCCGATGGACACGCAGACGAAAACAGGTCCCCCTGCCTACTCACATGAGTAGGCAGGGGGACCTGGTGTTTCTCTGTCGGGGTGGCGGGATTTGAACCCACGACCTCTTCGTCCCGAATGAGGTTCGGGTGGGATCGACACCGGGTGGTTTGCTGTTTTGCCTGGTCAGGGTGTTGGGGTGGGGCGGTGTCGGGTGGTCTGGAAGGGGCTTGGGGAGCGAGTTGGCTCCCAGATGGCTCCCAGCTGACGGCTGCTGAGGCCGCCTGTCCCGCCGTATCGGTTTGCGCGGAATCCTTGATGCGCGACGCTCGACCAGCGGGCTCAGATCACCGTTGAGGGTGCGTGCTTGCTCAGGTAGCTCTTGAAGGTCTTCCTGATCTCCGCCTGTAGATAGCCTGCCTGCGGAGAGTTGGGTACCACGTCCGGCTCGAAGCCTCTCTTTCGGGCATCGAGGTACCGCACGATGCTCGATGATCTGGTGTTGGCGACGAAGAGTTCGTCCTGGGTGCGGATGTCGGCGCGCAGTCCCTCGAAGTTCCGCGCGAGGCCGATGCCGAGGTTGGAGACGTAGTACTTGCACTCGACGATGAGGACGCTCTGACTGCCTCGTGGTGCGATGCCCTGTGCTCGGCTCAGGGCGGCTTCCTCGGCCGGCAGTACCAGCACGTCGCACTCGTGCAGGACGCCCGACGAGCCGGTCACGTAGACGCCGAGGTGGACTTCAAGGGCAGGAGCGCCGTCGAACTCGATCACAGCGTGGGTGAAGGGCTGGCTGTTGCTGTACAGGTGACCGGGCCCCGTCCGGAAGACAAGGCTGCTGGCCTTCGCGCCGTAGATGTCTTCGTAGGTGACAGTGGCACCGTGCCGACTCGCGGTGGCGACGATCAGGGAGAAAATGAAGCCCTCGTAGACGTCGGACGGCTTCGAAGCGGAGTCGTACGACACCGCCCCCTCCGCCAGAAGGTTCTTGATCTCGTTGACCAGGCGGTCGACCGTGCTCAACTGACAACCTCCCTCGTCACGTCGGCCAGCAGTTGGCTGACTTGGTTACGTCGTTCAGCTGGCGTCCGATCGCCCCGGAACTCGGTTCGGCTACGGCGCGATCGGGCGCTTTCGTCCGGCTCGAACACGACCGCCTCTGCGATGCTCCGGCTGCCGGCGTCGCCCTCGGGCTCGGTCCGGAGCGTCTTCAGCACCTCCAGTTCCATTTCAGGCAGTTCGACGAGGACTCGTCTCACCGCATCCAGCAGGAGCTGGACACGCTCTTCATCCGTCATGGCTCGAGTCGCGATGACCAGCGTTCCCCGCTTGCGCGATGCCTCGTACTCGACGAGGCCAAGCACGCTGCGGTCCACGACCTCGTACCGAGCCGCTGCCGCGGCCGGGCTCGTGGCAGGGGAGTCATCACCGCGGCGCTGCTGGCGTCGGCGGAGGATCTTCTCCTCAGGCACTCCCGCGGCGATGGCCGCGTCGACATCGTCGAGTACCCAACTCAGGGCGGTGTCTTGCAGTGCTTCGCGGAGCTGCTGCTCCACACGGCGCAGTTCGAACTGGTTCATGTCCCCCTCGTATCAGAAGTCTTCGTCTGGAGGCAGCCAGCCGGTCCACGGATCCTCCCCGTGCTGTGTCTGATCGAACCGCGATCAGCCGTCGAGCAGACTCCGGAGTGCCTCCAGCGACAGGCGGGCTTCCGGAACGGCAGCTCCACCGTCCAATCGGACACCCTCGCCCGTCAGGACATCCGCGGGTGCATCCGTGCGGGTCGGATCGGTCCACTGGAAGCCTGCACTGACGCGACCGGACGCGGTGAGTACCCGCCAGGCGTTGGGGCACTGACCGCAGGTGGCCAGGTGTGTACCGATGGGAACGGCGTGGCTGCCGATAACGGACGCCACGTCGCCGTAGGTCGTCCACTGCCCGGAGGGGATGGCACCCAGCAGGGTGTGGAGACTGGTCCAGTCCCTGCGGGCGCCGTTGAGTTGCTTGGCCAGGTCCGCAAGGCTGGCCCCTGCCAACGCCGCCCATTCATCGGGGTCGACCATGTTCGGGACGTCGTCGGTGTCGACGTCCCACCAGGTCGTCCCCTGGATCCCGTCAGGTGTCCGGCCGGTCACGCTCTTGAAGATGTGGTTGGCCAATCCGGTCGGCGTGTACGGCCTGCCATCGGCGTCCCAGGTCAGAGGCTTGGCGGTGTTGTTGTTCCAGGCGGCCGTAGCGCGCCTGTCGTCCTCGCCCACCCAGGCGAGGATGGCCTCGCGGATGGATTGCGGCGCGCCGTGCCTCGGCGTCAGCTGCAGTCTGGTCCCGTCCGGCAAGAGGCCGGCGGCGACGAGGACGTGAGCGGCGTTGCGGGCCCGGGAGCGCTCTTCCAGTTTCTTGGCGGCGGCCTTGGCCTCGACCCGGGCCGGGGCGAGGGTGAACTCCTCCACCTCCGGGGTCGGATAGACCTTGGTGAAGCCGACGACGAGGTGGCTCTCCACCTTCCACAGGCCCACCTGGACGAGGTCGATGTCGAGGTTCATCTCCGACAGCCACACCACGGTGTGGGTCACCTGCTTGGGGAAGTCGGCGGCGATGATCACCTGGCGGGGGCGCTGGAGCAGTTCCGGGCTCCAGTCTCCGTCCACATGGTCGAGGAGGCGCTGCCTGCACGCGTCGAGTTCGACGACCTGACCCCTTCCGGTCAGGAAGTCGCGGTGCGCCTGGGCCAAGGTGTCCAGGTCGAACCGGGACACCAGGGCGGCGTAGGTAATCGCCTGCAGATGTACGTCGCGGTCGGCTGTTCCTCGCTTCAGCTCGACCACCACGAGGCGCCCGGTGGCGTCCAGCCCAAGAATGTCCAGCCGGTCCCGTGCCGGCACCCCGTCCGTATCGGCCCACCGGTCGAACTCCGCGGTGATCACGAGTACCGACTCGCCCAGGACCTGCGGGTTGTCGATCACCCACTCCTGCAGGTGTTGCCGTTCGAGCAGCCCCTCCGCGGCTAGCCCGGTCGGTGAGATCGGTGTTGCCGACCGGCCCGCCACGGCGAAGAGATGATCCACTACTTCCCCCTCGTACGCCCGGCAGCGTCACTCCGGGCACCCAGAGCCTACGTGCAGGTCGGCCCGTTGGGCAGTCGGCTTTTCCGGATCCGAAACGTCTCCCTGGGCTCCTGGCAAGCCTCTCAAGGACGCAACCAGCTCGGGGAAAACGACAGGCTTCAGGCGGGGCACCGGTGTCATCCTGTGCTGATGGATGTATCCCTCCCTGACCAACTGGGCGCGGTCGAACGAGAGTCCTGTGCCGCTGCGCAAGCAGTGATCAGAAAACTGCATCTCACTGCGCCCCCTGAGCAGACCGGGGGACAGCAGGATGTTGCCTTTGTGCCGGTGACCCGCGCGCAGTGGAAGTCAGTGTTGAGGGACGCTGACTTGCCCAGGCTTCAGCGGGAGACTGACGAGATGGTTGCGGAGATCCTGCGCCTGCGGACCGCTTCCGGCGGGACCGTCGGGAAGCAACTTCCAGAGTTGTTGCGGCGCCTCGGCAGGTCGGTTGTCGCCTTGGGCGCCGTCGCAGATGAGGTGTCCCGGTTCAGTCCGTCCTGGACCAGCGCGGCCGAGCGGCGGCTGGCGGATGACCTGGCGCGAGCGAATCGAGGCGAGGCCCAAGGGCTGTTCGCCTGTCTGGAACAGGGGTGGGTGGAGTCCGCTTGGGCCGCAGTGCGGAGGCATGCTCTCGCGGCCCAGGCAACTGGACGGGCTCTGGAGGCTGCCGCCAGGATTGATCAGGCCAGCCTTCCCGACGAGGACCGCTATCAGCGAACGCTCGGGGTGTCGGCCGAGGAACTGAGTCCCGGCTCGGGCGTGGCGTCACGCGCCCGTTTGCTGGCTGCCTGGGCAAAGGACCCGAAGGCACTCGACCGTCGGCTCCGCCTGAGCATGAGGCATCTGATCGACGACTCGCTACCACTGACGGTGAAACTTCTTAATCACCTTGCCGTTCTCGCCCTATCCGACCGTCCCTTGGTGGCTCACCGTGCCACTCTCCTGGCGCGTGATCTGGTGACGTCCCATCTGAAGTCAGAACCGGAACTTACGTGTTCCGTGATTGCACGACACGGTGATCGTGAGCCGGAGATGCTCTCCTCCCATCGCGGACAGATCGCCTACCGCGATGCCTACAACCGCGCGGAGCACCAAGAAGAAAAAGCGCGCGCGGCCATGGACCTGCACCGGGCTGTGTTGGAAGGTGACGTCAAGCGCACGGCCACTGTGGTCTTGGAACTGTTGGGCAGGATGGTCCCGCAAGGGGCCTCGCTCGCGACCGTACGGGATCTGCTAGCAGCTGAAGTTGATCAGCCGCTGTGCAAGTTGCTGGCTTCGACGATCCGCTCTGACTGGCGCAACGCGAACGCACACGAAGACTTCCGCTGGGATCCAGTCAACAGCACGCTCCTTCTGGGCGGACAGCCAGCTGATCTGGAGCAGGTACTGGACGCGGCGATCCGCGCTCGTGCCATCTGCCATGGGTTCGAGCACGGGGTCGCCGTGTCCTACACGCAGAACGCATCACTGATCATCTGGGGCGAGGAGGACTCGAACTACGTCAGCCGAGACCTCGCCATCCTTCAAGCAGCTGGAGAAGCCAGATTCACGGTGCTGGACATCCGACGCCAAGGAACTCTTGTGCGGTTGGACGTTCCCGACGTCTCAATTGAGACTGTGAGAGAGGCATGCCGGGCGATTCTTAGGGCTGCCATGGCGGACCCCGGAGTCGAGCGCTGGGAAGTGCGTCAGTGCTCCCCTGACCGCCTGCCGTTGTGCGTGGACCGTTCGGGAACACGCGCCGGGCTCCAAGTCGCGGAATCTCTCTGGGAGATTGTCGATCCCCTTCCCTTCGCTGAGCTCCCCATGCTGGCCAATGCCATGACCAATGCAGGAGAGCCCGCCGAGACAGCCGCTTCGACGGTTCTTTTCTCGGCTGCTGCCCATGTAGTTGGAGAACGAGACCGCTTGTCGCCTGCCCTTGGACAGGGTGATCCTGCCGCCAAAGACGAGCTGATCAGCACCACGAAGCTGATCAGCGACGGGGCCAAGGCTGCAGCTCAACTGCTTGAAGGCTCAGCCCGACGCAAGCTGCTGGCCTTCGCTGAAGTTCTCGCCGGAGACTGCCACCGATTGAAGAGCGCTCCCCCCTTCGAGCTCATCAATGGGTTCGTGCCGGCGGATCGGACCCTGCGGAGGCATGCGCCTCGCCTGCCATGGATCACAGGACTCGCCGACTCTGCCGTCTGACGCTCTCTCCAGCGTCCAGGCCATTGCCCGCCGCCGCGGCGAAGATGGCCTGGCTTCTTCGACGGTCTTCGCGCCATGCGGGCACGGGGACCGGCCGAGCAGGCGGAGACGCTGGTGTGACGACCCTCTCGCAGCTGAAGGCCACCTGTGGCAGCTGACCGAGCCAGACGAACGTATGAGCGTGTCCCCGTGGTGGGCCGCGTCGTTGAACCGATGAGGGCTGTGATCTCTCGATCGTTTACGATTGGCTGCCTCAGAGTCCACCAGAGCATCGGGGTTCGGGCCCAGGGGCCTGGGGACCCGAGGACCGCGATGCCTGGGGACACGCGGCGGGTGAGCAGCAGGTTTTCCTGATGTCCACTTCGGCGGAATCCTTGCTTCCATCAGCGCGTCTGTGATCTCCTGGTGCTCGTTCATGTCTTGCGTACGAAGGGTTTTGCTGTGACGAAGGGGCACTACGGCGTACCTCTTGAGCGCAGTGACTACCTCAAGCTGGATCCGAACAAGAACAGCTGCACCCCGGAGGGTTTCCAGGACTGGCTGGAAGGCTTCGGTAAGGGCAAGAGGCTGGCCGTAGACCTCTTTTCCGGTGCCGGTGGTCTCAGCGCCGGCGTCGAGCGGGCGGGATGGACCACTGCGGCAGCCGTGGACTTCGACGAGCGTGCGGCGGAAACCCACAGGGCGAACTTCCCGGGCCTCAGCCTGAAGATGGATCTCGGTGATCCCGCCGAGCGCGACAGGCTTGAGGAGATCCTCAAGTCCGCCAAGATCGACCTCGTGGCGGGTGGACCTCCCTGCCAGCCCTTCAGCAGGGCCGGGCGTAACAAGATCCGTGACCTCGTCAAGAACCATGGCCGCGACCCGGAAGACCGCCGGAAGGAGCTGTGGAGCGCCTACCTGGACATGGTGAAGCGGATCAATCCGCGGGCGGTCCTCATGGAGAACGTCCCCGACATGGGGCTTCACGACGACTTCTTCGTCATCCGCACGATCGAGGAGGAGTTGGAGGAGCTCGGCTACGCGACGCAGGTGCGGCTCGTTGACGCGTGGAGCTACGGCGTGCCGCAGCACCGGAAGCGTCTCATCCTCCTGGCCAGGAAGGACGTCGACGACTTCACCTGGCGGAAGCCCGACTCGGAGCGCACTACCCTGCGCGACGCCATCGGTGACCTGCCCGAGCTGGAGGTCGTTCCCACAGAACGGGTCGGAGAGCGGGAGCTGAAGTACCGAAAGCCTCGCAACCTGTCCGGCTTCGCCACGAAGATGCGCGAAGAGGCGCCTCGTGGGCTGGTCTGGGACCACATGACCCGGAGAGTCCGGAGGGACGACCACCGGATCTTCGAGGTCATGGAATCCGACACCAAGTACTCGGATCTTCAGGACAAACTGACCGGGGACGAGAAGAAATACCAGCGGTACAGCGCGGAGAAGTACACGGACAAGTACAAGAAGCTGGCCTGGGGCGAACTCAGTCGTACGATCACCGCCCACATCGCCAAGGACGGCTACTGGTACATCCACCCGGAGCAGCTGCGGACTCTCACTGTGCGGGAAGCCGCACGCGTTCAGACTTTTCCGGACAGGTTCCGGTTCGCCGGCACCCGGAGTGACGCCTTCCGGCAGATCGGGAACGCCGTACCCCCGCTCCTGGGAGAGGCCGCTGCTGAGGCACTGAAGCCGGTTGGTGACGCCACGACGGAGGCTGCCGGGCTCCAGCCCCACTGGCGGGAGGTCAGGAACGGCCTCGCGGAGTGGGCGACGCAAAGGCGTGACGGCGGGGACTGGTACCAGCTTCCCGGCGAGGCGCCAGTACCGCTGCATGCCGCCGTGGTGGCCATACTCTCCGGAGCGAAGATCAAGCCGGCCGCGATGGCGGAGTTGATGGCCTCTGTCAGAAGGTCGAAGACACTCACCGCGGCACTGTTCAAGAAGCTGGTCGACGCGGCGCCCACGATGCCCGCCCGGTCCCGAGTGGACCGTCTGGCACCGCTGGTGGAAAAGCCCTACGACTGGCAGTGGGGAAAGCGGCTCGACGTACCCGCCAAGCTGGCCATGAAGCCAGCTGAGGAGTCTCTCTACCGACTGTTGATCGGAGAGGACCTCATGCTGGTCGGCACGGGCACGCTGCGGGTCGCGGCTCGTGTGAACGGTGTCGAAACGGATCACGCGAACCGCCTCAGCGAGGGCCGCGTGAACCTGGTGAAGCTTGTGGGCGCGGGCAAGGACGCACCTCTGCGTATGGGGGCGATCCGGCTCATCGGGATGGACCTGTGCAGGGAGGACCAGCCCGTGTGTTCGGAGTGCCCGCTCATCGCCCACTGCGTCAGCCGGGAGAACCTGTCCGACGACCTGCTGACTCTGGCCGTCACGCAGGGATAGCCGATCGGTGGCTCACCCCGCGCCGTTCGAATCGGTAGTCTCCACCACCCGCTGCGCGGCTCTCTCAACGTCGCGCCGAATCTCGCACTCCCAGATCCGAACCACGGTCCATCCGGCGGCCGTGGCCTGCGCTGTGTTGCGTCGGTCCCGTTGCCTGTTGGTCTCGAGCTTCTCCTGCCAGAGAGCGGCGTTGGGCCCTCGGAACTCCCTGGGGCTGTGGTCAGGACAGCCGTGCCAGAAACAACCGTCGACGAAGACAGCAACGTGATATCGAGGGAGCACGAAGTCGGCCGTGCACCGCGGAGCCACCCTCCGCTGGAGACGGAACCTGAGGCCCAACCGGTGTACAGCCTTCCTGAGGGCGATCTCGGGCTTGGTGTCTCTCACACGTCGACCTCGAAGATGTTCCCCCTCCGCAGTGGCGACCCACCGCCGATCCGGTGTCCTGCCAGCTCCGGCCATGATCGCAGCCCCAGCCTGTCGACGTCCTCCGAGAGGGAGAGTGCCACACTCTCCTCATGCTCCGGGAACCAGCCGAACTTCACGTCGATGACCAGGGCCGTGTCGAGCTGCCTCTCGGCTTGCTGGCCGAGGCCGGCATCGCACCGGGGAACGACCTTGTCGCGTTCAGCGACGGGGACGGGCGGATCGTCCTCAGACGGGCCGAGGACGCGATCCGTGACCTCATTGAGAAGGGGACGCTCTGACGTAGGTGGTGGCTTCGCGCCCAGGACGCGGAGCTGCTGGCTATGGTTCGGGGGTGAACCCCAGCCGTAGCGCCTCGTTACGGGCGTGCAGGGCCTGAACGGCCTGCGTCTCTGGAACCTCCTGCTCCAGTTCGAGGCGCCTTCCGACGAACTGCGCCAGCTGCCGCTGCCAGGGTTCGAGGTTGCGGGTTTCCTTGGCCCAGCGCTCGATCGCGTACCACTCGTCGGCAGGGATCAGAGCGGCCTCTTCACCTGCTCCCTCCTCAGCACCGGTACCGCCGGCGAGTGCCGCCTCGTCCAGCGGGTGGTCGAGCAGCTCCGCCGTCAGGGCTCGGGGGGTCGTCCAGGGCACCCTGGACACGGCGTCCCAGCACGCCGCCTTCTTGGCCCACTCGCCCACGTGGTTGCCCTCAAGCGGAGTGGTCACCGCGCGCATGACGCGGGGGCACAGGTCGTGGATCGCGGCCTCCAGCACCGGTGAGAGGTCCTGCTCTCGCCAGATCCGGTCGAGATCGATCCGGCGGTCCGTTGCCGAGGACAGACGAGCCACGGTGTACGTGGTGATCATGCTTTTGTGGCTGCCTGCTCCATGGATGGCGGCTATCCGGTCCACCGCCTTGAACAGGATGGCCATTGCGATCACCCGCTGGCAGTACTGGATGTCGACGCGGGGCGGTGCTTTGTCGACGTTGAACATGAACTCGATGAAGTTCTTCTGTGCCCCGCGGCTCACGTGGTAGGGCAGTTGGTCCCACGAGTGGACGAACTTGGCGAGATCCGCCTTGGTGAACTTCTGCTTTGTCGGGTTCAGCTTCTTGAACTGCCGTTGTCTGGCAGGGGTGCGGGCCTTCGCCAGCTCGTCCGTGTACTGGCCGCGCGCACGCTCGTAGAACCAGTGGGTCTCCTGACCACTGCCGTCCGTCGCGGGAGCCCACAGGGAGCGGGTGATCCGCTGCAGGTCCACGTGGTAGTCGTGGTTGGAGCTGAAGTCGACCTGGGTCACCCGGTTCTGCGTGTTGGAGTACTCCGAGATCTTGGGAACAATCTCCGCGAGCCGCTCGGGCGCCACCTCCGTCAGTTTCATCTGGACCCGGACGTGGGACAGGTCGGCCTTGTCGCGGCTCAGCGCGTAGTGGAGCGAGGCAGTCGTCTGGCCGCCGTTCACGATCTGAAGGCCGTGCACTCCGGAGATGTGGGTGGGCTCGCCATCCGGGCCTCTCACGAAATCCACCTGCGACGCGGTCGCGGTGATCCCGTTGTTGTAGGCCAGGAACCTGCCCGGTGCGTTCAGCAGGGTCTCCCGGATACCCCGGTTGACCGAGCCTCGGGCCTGGAGGAAAGAACGAACGTTGAGTTCGAGGAGCCGGGTGCCGTACTCGGCGTACAGCTCGGCGAGCATCTCACCGGGTATGACCGCCAGGACCACAGAGTGGTCCTCTTCCGAGCTCGGGGCGGAGACACAGGGCAGCGGAGGGCTGAAAGGCACCATGATGGGCTCGCCGAGAGAGCCCGACGTCGCATGGCGGTGCTGCCGTGCCAGGTCCCACACCTCGTGGGTCACCGGGAGGCCGTCGAAATCCGAGGCCGGCAACTCGGTAGCGGTGCCCACCCTGTTGCTGAGCAGGAAGAGCCTGATCCGCTGCACCTCGGTGAGGGCCTTCTCGACCGCGGCGCACATGTCGTACACGTCGAACGACTCGTCGATGTGCTGCTGCAGCCCCTCCCGGCAACGCTGAACGAATGCCAGAAGCCGCCTGAAGGACGTCTCGGTCTGTGACTTCGTGAGCTTGGACTCCAGTGGTTCCAGCTGGAAGTCCGTCACGAAGAGGTCCAGGGACTCGCCCGACTCTCCGATGCCGTAACCGTGCACCTCGTGGCCATGCATCTTGTGGTAGGCGGTGAAGGTGTTGGACACGACGCCGGCCTGCTCTAGGTCCTCGAAGACCCGGCGTGTGAACGCCTCCGGGGTGGTCGTCCCCTCGGCGTCAGCAGTCGCTTGCACGTCGGCGACGAGGCTCCGCGAGAACTCGGCCAGGTCGAACTCAGCCATGGGACCCCCCGATCAGTTCCTTCACCTCGTCGGCCGTGGCGCGATACGCATCCAGACCCGAGGTACTCACGTGGTACGTGCAGTCACCGACGCCCTCGGGCAGGTCCGACTCGACCAGCCTGGGAAAGCCTTCCCGTACATGCCAGAACCGAAGCTCGCGGAGGGTGTACCGGGGTTCTTCGTAGAGGTCATGGTGCCCGGGGAGGTAACCGACCTGGACGAGTCGACCGTCGAACCGGGCCCGAGTGGCGGGACTCGTGAGCTGCTGCCGTATGTCCTCCACCCTCATGTTCAGGCTCTCTCCCGATCCACCCCGTCGCTCGTCGAGATTCGCGAGTGCGAGGAGCAGCGCGGGCGTCCCGGTTCCGTCCAGCTGTCTCTCGCTGGCGATCCGTATGCTCCGGGGCCGCTTCGCGACACTGGCCTTGGTCTCGATGGCCAGTCCGGACAGCTGGAAGTCCTGGTTGGTCCCCGTGGGACCGGTCCACGCCTCGACCGCCTCGGACTGGCCCAGAGAGGCCAGGAGGACGTCTCCCAATACCAGGAGTTCGCCGTAGAGTCCACGACGAGACTCGGCGCTCAGCCCGTCCCTGCTGACAGCACGCAGGAGGTCCTGCCACCTCTCGAACCTGTCCACGGCGGCTGCCAGGGCCTCCGCGGCGGCCGGAGCGGACTTGGCGGTCTCGGCGACGTCGGTGACGAGCGGGTTGAACACCTCGCGAAGCCCGTCCGCCGTCAGGATCACCTGGAGTTCGTACTCAACCCGGGACACGGCACTCAGGTTCATCTCGATCCCGGCTGCCTTGGGGAGTCGACCCACCGTCCGCACGATCGGGTCGGCGGAGCGAGCGTCCGCCCTTAACACCAACATGCGCTGACGACCAGGGTGGGAGACGGAGAGGAAGATGTCGAGCGGGGACTCCGGGTGCAGACGGAGGCTGGACCGCCCCGGGGCGTCCTGGGGACTCTCCAGTTCACGCCACTCGTCCTCGGTGACGGTCATGCCTCGTCCTCCTCGGCGATGGTGTAGATGTCCTCCTGGAGCCAGACGGTGTTGGCGATGTACTCGGTCTTGGACTGGTAGTCGGAGTGCGGGAAGCTCACCTGGAAGCCGACGAGGGGTGTCGTCGACTCACCGGCGGCGGCCTGCGGCAGCTCGATGGGGTAGATCAGCAGGAGGCCCTGGTCGGTCCGCCGCTGCCGCCGGATGTGCGGGCCCGCCGGCGTCTTCGGAGCCGACGCCTTCTCCTTCTGCTCCGCCTCCTTCTTCGCGGCCTTTCGTGCCGCGTCCTCCTGTGGCCTGTCGAGACCGATCAGTTCGTCCGGCGGGCTGAGTACCCGGCGAATCGTGTACCTTCCCTCGGCCCTGAAGCCGTCGTTGAGCGCCTTGCGGGTCACGAGGCCGACAGGGTACCCGGCGATGTCTCGTGGCGACTTCGACGTCGTGCTACTGACCAGGCACACGGTCCAGTTGCCCAGCTCACCCACCTTGGCGCACTGCTCCACGTACTTGGCGATGAGCCTCGGCCGAACCCGCTGAGCCATGCGGTCGGTTTCATAGGAGGTGAGGAACTCGGAGACGACCTCAGGGGGCACCCCTCCCCACCGCACGTTGGCCCCTGAGACCCCGGGCACGAGTTCCGCAACGTCGTCCAGCCGACGGACAAGGGTTTCGAGGGCCTTGAAGTTGTTCTCGAGGGTCCTGTCCGCGAGCTTGAAGATCACTGTCTCCGGTCCCTCCCCCGAGTAGCTGAGAAGGATCTTCGCGCTCTGCCGCATCTTGTTGGCCGCGGTCACGGTGAGCCCCAGCGAGGAGGAACGGACCTTCAGACCGAACTCCTTCGGAGTGAGGCTGAGCGCCGCCATCTCCTCGACCTCCCTGCGGAGTTCGTCGGTCGCAGCGGTGACCTCCACGTAGGCGTCCTCAAGCGCGGGCGTGGTGTACAGACGGCACACGTCCTCGTAGCCGGGGCGGTACCCGAACCACCGGCCCATCTGGAGGAGGGTGTCGTACGTCTTCGACACGCGCAGGTAATAGCTGACGGTCAGCCCGTCCAGGGTGAGGCCACGGGAGAGCTTCTGTCCCCCGATGGCGATCACGGACAGGCCGTTCCTCCGGTTCTCGTAGTAGTCGAGCGCATCCTTGGAGGTGCCGTTCACCGT
The DNA here is from genome assembly GCF_001267885.1 of Streptomyces ambofaciens ATCC 23877. Classification (NCBI taxonomy): domain Bacteria; kingdom Bacillati; phylum Actinomycetota; class Actinomycetes; order Kitasatosporales; family Streptomycetaceae; genus Streptomyces; species Streptomyces ambofaciens. The sequence goes on from NZ_CP012382.1 coordinate 4,285,745, forward strand.
CTTGACCTGGATCTTCCTCAGGGCAGGAAGGAGCTGTTCGGAGACCTGTTCCCAGGTCAGGCGCTGCATCTCGTCAGCAGGGAACTCGTCCGTGGTGGGAACGAAGTCCCGCTCCCAGAGAGCCTGGAGTTCGGCACGGAGCTCGGGGCCCTTTCCGTACCGGTCTCGGATCATGTCAACGATGAGCCGCAGGTGGTCGTCGACCTGGTCGCGGACGAGGCTCTGCACCGCGGTGAAGCGGGTGACGTGCACCAGCATCGAGTTGTGGACCTTCGTCTGCCCTCTCGCCCGGCGGGCGGCACAGGCAAGCACGAACGAGAAGATCGCGTCACGCAGGGACTGCGGGAGCCTGTCGCCAGGAATGTCACCGGACTTGTGCCTGGTGGGGAGCCAGGTGTCCGCGTCGTCCACATGGCGCACGAGCGGCAGCGGTTGCACGTCCTCCTCATCCTCGTCGTCGACCTGGAGCCCGAAGACCCGCTCGGGACCGAGGTAGTTCGACGGCGAGGGAAGACTGCGGATGAAGCTGGCGGGGAAGAGATCCTCCCCGGCGACGTCGTGGTCCACGTCCGGGTCTATGTAGATGTTGGCGAAGGGGGTGGCCGTGTACCCGACATACGCGGCCTTGTCGAAACTCTTCATGAGCTTGCGGATCGCGGCGTTGGTCTTGGTCGGATCTGCCTCGGGGTCACGGACCGTGTTGATCGAGGCGTTGTCGGCCTCGTCGTCAATGACGAACAGAGGGAGGTCCTTCACGACCTTCTCGCCGTTCTCGTCCTCGGTGCCGTGGACGTCTATCACCCAGTTGCGCAGGTATTCGAGAATCTTGTAATGCTTCTTGACGACGAGGACGACGGGGAAACTGCCGAGGGGGAAGTTGATGGCCTTGGCGGTCGCGAGGCCGAAGTCCCCCTTCTCCGCGCTACTGGTCGGCGACGCGATGTCGAGCTTCTTGGCGAGGGGCATGGCTCCCGCACCGATAGCACGTGAACGGCCGTCCTCGTTCGATCGGTTCTGGTGCTGGGTGTCGAATCCCAGGAGCCCTTCGTCAATCCGGAGCTGTGTCTGGCTCCGGAGGTCGTTGTGGATGCCGGCGAGGACCACGATGAACCGGTATCCCGCGTCCACGGCCTTCGCGGCGAGCCCGATGTACTGACCGGTCTTGCCCGACTGCACCTGGCCGATCACGAGACCCTGGCGACGCCAGGGGCCGGAACGGCGAGGATCCTCCAGCTGGCTCAGTACCTCGTCCGAGCTCTGGTCCAGCCGCCTGACGACCCACGGCGGAAGGTTCACGACGTCTTCGAGGTATCGCCGGTAGCGCTCCCAGAAGTCCCAGGCACGGTCGTTCTTCGCCTCGGGCAGCCAGGGTTCGTGCCCCTTGGGGTCCACGAGGGCCAGCGACCGCTCCTGGAACACGGCGGTCATGGCCTCGATCTCCTTGGCCAGCTGGTCCCGGTCAAGGTCCTCCCCCTGCGCGGCCAGCATCCCGAAGATGGCGTTTACCGCGTTCTGCACCTCATCCGGCTTCGGCTGACGGTCCTGTGGCAGGAATCCGAGAACCAGGCGCGTGGCCTTGGCCATGGGTTCGTCGGGAACGGCGCTCACGTGGAACCTCCAGCGGGATGTAGACGGTATCGAGCAGAGTAGGGGCGGCCACTGACAACGGCTCAGGGCTCATCCGCTCCAGAAGCCCTGCAGTTGGTCGAAGGGAGGCATGGTTCGCAACCTCTCGCGCGCGGCGGCGGGCGATCGGCCGCCCGAGACGAGTGATTCGTAGATGCGCTCTGCTACCTCGGTTGCCGCCTCGTCAGCGGGTCCTGGACCACCGAACGGTTCCGGGTCATCGCTTGTGTCCGTCTCATGCATCACCCGGAGGGCGGCGACGGGCACCGTCTCCTCCAGAAGCCGGATCAACGCGCGTACGTCCGCAGTGCTGTTACCGCCGGGCCGCAGAGCGGCCTGGACCAGTGGATGGCTGCGGTTGATCCTGCACGTGATCCTGCCATCCGGTCGGCGCACGTTCCACGCGTACGACAGGGGATCACCGTGGGTACGTGCAGCGACCTGTCCGCGGTGCCGCAGTACGTCTGCGGCCCTCGCCCGGGCCTGACGTGCGATGCGGTGGAGGTGTGGACGTAGACCCACGGGCGGGACGACGCTGGACTTCCTCACGTCGACGCCCCATTCGACGTCCGTCTCGGCAGGGATGTCGACGGCGATGCGCGCCAGGTTGTACTTCTCCTCGCGACGCATACCTCTCTGCCCCAGCCAGTCGCCGGCCAGGATCAGGCGGTTGCGGCGGTAGACATAGAAGCCCTGCTGGTCGAGCCACCCCTGTGGCCCTGCGGCCATGCCGTACTCCTCCGGGGTGAGCCGGTGGGCGCTGGGGAGGATGAACGCCTCGACCCTCACAGAGCTGCCGCCGAGAGGCAGTTCCTCGGTTGGGAGCCGCTGGACAGAAGGGTGGTTGCCCATGAACGGATCCCACGGTTCTACCAGGGTTCCGGACACACGCAGGCTCCGGCGCCGGCTCCCGGTGAGGAACCGGGCGAAGACCATTCCGAGGTGCGACTCCGTGCGGGCCGACTCGGCGTAGAACTGCTTCTGGGTGCGCTCGTCGTCCTCGCGAACGTCACTGCCGTTGTAGCCGTTGAGCCGCCGCCAGAGCACGATCGTCCCGTGGGCCGTGCCGCTCCGAAGCCTGTCCAACACGGTAGTTGTGTCGACGTCGGCTCCGTGGAGGAGCCTCCACTCACCGGACTCCTCAACGACATCGAGGTCCCAGGTCCGTACGTGCCACACCCCATCGGTCGCTGTGGCCACGGAGAGTTGCCGCGACTGCGAGAACGAGGCGGACTTCAGCCCCACGCCGAAACGGCCCAGGTCAGTGGAGGAGCGTGACGTCGCGGGTCCGCGAGCCGCCACGGTCATTGCCGTGACAAGTTCCTGGGCGCTCATGCCCCTGCCGTCATCGACGACTGCGATCCATGAGTCCCGTCCCGCCCAGGTGAACTCGACGTCGATGTTCCGGGCGTCAGCCGCGATGCTGTTGTCGACGAGATCCGCGACGGCAGCCGGCAGCGAGTACCCCAGGGAGCTGAGCGAAGCCACCATGCCCGCGGGTTCGGGGGCCGCGATGTCGTACGTCATGGGTGGTTCCAGCCTGCTTCCCCGATATGGGCCCTCTCACTGTGCGGCTGACTCATGATCCACATGAACCGAAGGAACACCGCGAAATCAAGGAGGTGCCCCCTCCGCGTCGCCAGTTTATGCATCCGGCAAACGCCCGCCCAAGGTCGATGTTAGTAGAGGCGCGGGATCAATCATCCGGTGTTCTGTGGATCTCCAGTCTTCGCGGTGACAGAGACATGGTGACCGCCATCGCCCCGCAGCCACTACCGTCATTCGCGGTCAAACTGGCCGAGGCATTCGGCGAGCACAGATGCCAACTGCTCGGTCGCTGTGGGCGAGCTGTAGGGCCCGCTCGGGAGTGGGGCCAGCCTTCTGGTTGGACCTCGGACGCGTTGACGTTGGGCCCGGCCTGATCGGCGACCCGGACGCCACCGTTGCTGCAGGAGCTAGGCACGCCCGGATGAGATCGGCAAGTCGGCCGGGCCCGCACCTGCTCTTTCGACCGTCGATTGCCAGCAGGTGGCGTCTAGGTCAGCCGCTACGGCTTGGCGGATTGCGATTTCACCGGGCGGAGGGCGGTCTCTGCGCCCGACGACGCGGCGCCAGCGACCGGGCTGTGTTGGCTCCCGATCGTCAAGAGCCTCACACCCCACGGCCTCCGCCACCCTCATCAGACCGTGATGGAGGACCTCGGCACCGAGAAGGTCCTCATGGATGAGCGCATGGGCCACATCGACGGTATTACTGAGGTTGAACTCGTGATGTCGCGCCGCCGGCGAACCACGGGAAGGTGTCGGTGACCGGCCCGTCCCAAACCGATGACCGCAGCGCCGCCACGACCGTGCGATCAGCGCGGGATCCGGCCAGATGGGCCAGGACCATTCCGTCTGCGGGCGGTGCGGGGGCCGGGCAGCTGGGCCAGAGTCGCGACCCGCGGGCCCATGATTCTGGCACGGTCGCGTGGAGGTTAGGCAAGCAACGGAGGACCAGGTAGCACACAGAAGATGCCGGTAGGCGGGCCGCGCCCCTGGTCGTAGTCGTCCCGCCCGACTCCATCGGCGAACCACCACGCCAGCCACACCAGCGGCAGGTGGCCCGCGCACAGCGGCGGCCGCAGCCGGTTCGCACTCCATCGTTCGCGGTTGCGCCGCCGGCCGATGCGGGTTGCCCCGTCTTCCCCCACCCCATGGCCCGCAGCTTACGACCCGCGTCATGGACGTGGCGGGTCATTTCGATGCGCTTCGGGGCCGCTAAGCAGGCGCCTGGGCGGCACCCAGCTCGGCACGGGCAGTCGGCACCGCGGAGCTGATGCTTCGGGCGGAACCGGTTTACGGCGTCGCGGCGCTGCGCTGGCTTCCGGCAGGTGCGTCACGTCTGGGGGCGAGGGAGGGGCCCTGGGCGGGTTCAGGCGCGGCGACGCGCGGGGCGAAGGGGATGATAGATGGCCTCGGGTTTCGCCCGGCTCCTGGGCCGGTTGGTGGGGGCCTACGGGCAGTGTCGAGACGCGTCTCTGCACGACACGGCAACATAGGCTACCGGCGCTGGTTCCATAAGTACCGTGGAGGGTTGCAGGTCGGTTGAGAGTATCGACCGCTGCGGCAGGTAGCTTGGGCGTTCGACATTCCGCGAGGCACCTCTCCCGAGGCCGATCCCAGGTCTTGAGCCATTGCTCACCGCCGGTACCGCTTCTGCCAGCCTCACCCAGGTTTGTCGTCATCGGCGGTGGCTCTTCTCGCGTGGCAGTGCGAGGGTGCCACCCGTACTGTGTCCTGCGCTGCCTGGGCAGGACCCGCCGGGAAGATGCCTGCGGGTGCCCGGCGCCCTCCGCCCGGGGGGTGCCCCTATGGGTTTTGGTCAACCTGACGGGGCGGGTTCGGGGTCGTAGAAGGTGCCGTCGCGCGACGGTCGAAGCGCTTTGCCGACGCCCGCGGCCTGAAGGCTTCGCCGGCTCTTCCACTCATCACCATGGCCTTCCGGCAAGAAGTCGAGCACATCCGGCGGAGGGTGGAAGAACGACCGGCCCAACCACGCTGGCTATCTGTGGGCCTTCGCGCCCCCCAACGGATCACCGGGCAAGCCCACTACCGGCGCCGATGCGACGTTCACGTGAGAAGCGCCACGGGCGCGTCCACCGGGCCTGTGTCGGCCGCGCCGTCGCGCCCGACCGCCATCAGAGCCGCACGACCGCCAAACCACCTGCGGACCCTCTGAATGAGTCCCCATCTCCCGGTCCACCCGGGTTGTCCTCCTCGCACTGGTCTCATCAGCATTCACGAGGCAAGACTCCCGGAAGGCGCGGAAGTTGTGTGCAAGCCTGCCGGTGAGATGGCCCGCAGGCGGGACCGCGAGTTCCGCCGACCTGGCCCTCACCGGTCCCGCACCCCGCGTGGCGCGCCTGATCGCCGACTCAAATGCCTGAAGAATCTCTCCCCCCCCCCCCGCATATCGATTTCCAGACCGTGACCGACTCCGAGATCGCCGCAGTGGCCCATCGCGTATGACGAACGCGGTCAATTCCTCGGTCACTCCCCGTTCCCCGGACCCGACTGCAATCGTCAACGTGGACCGGTCATATGTCACTGTCCTACCCGGCGAGTCGGACGACTGATCCGCCTACACCACGGCAAGGACATGCCGTGCCGAGTTTGGAGCAGCCGGAGATCGGGCGGTAATGGCCACGGAGTCCAGGGTGATCGTCTCGGTCGTACTGCCACTGATGCGTAGCACATCAGGCCCCACGCCGACGCGGCCGGCGACATCGACTGCTGTCCAGATCCGACTCCACCATCGTCCGCGCCCGTCAGGCGGCGGGTCTGATGGTCAGGCCGGTCTCGGCGAGGCAGCCGTCTATGAGGTGGCTGCGGTACTGGATGTGCCGCAGTCCGTGTCGGATGCGCTGGACAAGGTGTTCGGGAGTGGAGAAGGCGACGTTGGAGAGCCAGCCGCGTCGCAGGAGGGACCAGATCCCTTCAACGGGGTTGAGGTCGGGTGCGTAGGGCGGCAGGTAGTAGATGGTCAACCAGTCCCGGGCTTCCGCCCATTCCCGCAGGTCGGCGGCTTTGTGGACGTTGAGGTTGTCCCAGACGAGGACGATCGGGCCGCCGAGTTGCTGGTGGGCGGCGGTCAGCAGGTCCCGGTAGTCGCGCCAGGAGAAGCTCTTGCGTCCGTCGCGCTGCCCCTCGTCCCGGCGCGGCCGGTAGATCAGCCTCGAGCGGTGGCCGGGTTGTAGCAGGTCAGCGCGGCGATGGATATCCGCCTGCGGGAGCGGCCGCGGACCCGCACCACAGGGGTCCGTCCGCGCTGTGACCAGGTCTTCGCCTGCGGCGGCGTCATGGAGAATCCGGCTTCGTCCTCGAACACGAGCCAGGCTCCACGGGCCGCCGCGAGTCTTCCGCGCAGGGCCACACCTCCTTGACCCACCCGGCAACCGCGTCGTCGTTGCGCTCCATGGCGCGTCGGGCCGGGACCTGGCAGGACCAGCCGTTGCGGATCAGGAGCTTGCGCACGCCCTGGATCGTGTAGGTCAGGTGGAAGCGCCGGCCGATCACGGTCTTCACACGGCTCAGGGTCCAGCGCTGGTCCTCCCAGCCGTGCGCGGCCGGCCCCTGGCCAGCTCCGCTTCCAACTGCGCGAACTGCTTCTCACTCAGCCTCGGCAACGACGCGGGTCCCTGCGACCTCAGAGCCCGCGGACCGCCCTCGTCCCACGTCCGCCGCCATCGCTGCACCGACCGGACACTGACCCGCAGGTCCTTGGCGATCACCGAACTCGCCTTACCCCGGGCGAACCCCTCGGCCGCCTGGAGCCGTAACTCCTCGCGAGAATGCTGTCGTTCGGGGGTCAGCCCGCCCCCTTGTGGATACCGCATGCCCGGTGATACCGCAGCCGACCACGAGCCGTCAGCACCTACGACACCACGAGTTCAACCTCAGTAGTCTCTGAGCCAGGAATTCTGTTCAAAGAACGCGAGCGTTCGAGGATCGGCTGCGGTCGACGTCGTACGTAGGGCTGGGATGGTGTTCCATGCGGCGACCCAGGTCGGGATCGCTTCGCGAGCCAGGACGCTTCTGGGACTGGGTGACCAGTCTTTGGGATTGGTGGAAAGAAGCCACGATCCACAAGCAGCCAAGTCGAGGTCGTACGAGACTCGCAGGACTCCGCCCGGCAACCCAGTGGGGAAGGAATCGTGAGTCAGGCGAGGGAATTCGTCCGTGACCCGGTAGAGGCACTCCTCAACAATTCGGTAGGGAATCTCATGGGTCTTACGTTGGACTGGGCTGTAACCCCGCGTTCCAACCTTTTGTAGGAATCGCTCTCGGGCGGCCGGGTGGTCCGCTAGGTCCGTCGCCACCCTGTCGACGAGCTTGGGCAGCGTGTTGTTGGCCAGTTGGTCTCGCGTCACGCGAAGGCTGAAGAGATAGAGTTCCCCCGTCTCCGGAGCTGTGAGTTGGTCCAGGCTCCGGATCGTGTGGACGCTGCCGGCGTCGCCACTACGGGCGGTGGCCTTGACCTCGACGGATGCGCTCGGCCATTGGAAGTCGTGGCGGGATCCCTCGGACGCTGTCCAAGCGTCTATATGGGCCGGCGTCACGCCGGCCCACCGCACCAGAAACCACAGCTCCGCAAAGAGAGCCAATGCGTCGTTGCTGGTGAGGCGGCTGGAGTCCACCTCCCAGAACCACTTCCACCGCTCAAGGACGTCCCCCACAGCGGCGGCCCTCTCCGCTCCCTGCAGTGCTCCAGCGAGGTGAATGATGTCAGCGGCCACGGCAGCGAAAGTTGTCACTGCTGCGGCGTCCAAGCAGGCAACATCCAGATAGTCGCTGACCGGTTGACCTGCCACTTGATGCTCGCCCACCCGGACTTGGAGGCCCTTTGTGAGGGTGCTCGGTGCTTGTGTGCCTGGCGGCACGTGTAGCAGTAGATGACAGTGCCCGTCGGCATCTACCGCGGCCCACAGATCATCGGCTGGCAGCTTTTCCGCAGACAGCAGGCCAGGAGCTGGCGCATCCGGAATCTGACTCCACAGGTTCTCTAGCTCAGCCGCGTTCACGGGCGCCCTGCCTTATGTCCAACCACGTAGGGAAGGCTCCTCGGGCTCGTGGAGTAGGGAAAAGAAACCGCGTATGCCAAGACGCATTCGGGCCGCTCGATTCCCTCATCGAACAGCCTTCGTCGGTTCTTCGCGTTGGCGCCCACTCCACTGCTCGGATCGACGGGGTAGAGGACGAGTAATCCCTCTCGCGACGACCGCTGGGACCTGAACGCATCACCAAGCGTGGAGAAATCTCCTGACTCTTGCAGCTTGCGAGCCTCTTCAATCTGGGCCGAGGTGAGTCCTTGCAGCTCGTCCTCTGGCTCGGTGACCACGCCAAGTGAACTGGGGTCCTTCGCGAGCCTGCTGCGTTGGATCATTGTCACCTCAGGATGTCCCGAGATGCCCAAATCGACCGTACGATGCTCGTCATGCTGGACGCGGGCAGACGAGACCATTACCCGCCAGGACACAAGTTCGTTGTGCTGGGTCTGGGCCTGAATGTAACTCGCGACGGACGGCACGTCGAAAGCGCTCTGGTCGCTGAACCGGAACAGTTCGATAAAGCGAACAACAGCCTCGGGGCTGACGCCTTCCCAGTTTAGGCGCCCAGGGTCTGCGCGGTGTGGTGCTCCCAAGGAGCCCAGTAGAGCGCGAGTGGTTCCGAGGTTCTCACTACACAGGTCAAGAATCATGGGGTCGTCGAACGGGAAGCGGAGGGTCTGGAGTTTCCTGCCGTCGAAGGATTCCTGCTGGAGTGAGGTGTCCTTCATCTTGTTCTTGGCTGTCGGCAGCATTTTCTCGTGGCTACGGATCCGTGGGGCGGCGTCCCACGGTGTGAGTTTCCGGCGAGCGTAGTGCTCGATCTGCCGTCGAAGCTCCTCCTCGATCGTGGCCAGGTCATGGAACCACGTGACAAGCAGCTGGGTGCTGTACAAGCGCGTCAGGTCGACGTAATCGCCTCGATATCCAAACCAACGCCCCATCTGCAGGAGCGTGTCGTAGTAGGGGCTGCGTCTTACGAAGTACGAGACGAGGAGTCCCTCGACGGTGACGCCTCGGGAGAGCTTGTTACCTCCGACCAAGACGGCCTTGAGGTCCGGTTCGATCTCGAAGTCGAGCTCGTCTTCGTGGTTTGAGTTCAGGATCCGGACCTCTACTCCTGGAGTGAGCAGGGCGTCCAAGTGCTGCTCCAGCTTCTGGAACGGCGCGTCATTGTCGAGGTCCATCGACGAGGTGAGCGGACGGAACTCAGTGTCCCATCGATCACTTAGCACGGGCAGGAAGTTTTCCCGGTCATAGCGCCACTGTTGTCGCATGTGACCGAGCTCGGCGGTGATCTCGGCAGCGAGCTTGTCTTGGGCTTCCTTGCGCATGTCAATATGCACAAGCATGGTGCAAGGCTGATCGGCACCGTTCCGCGCCATCCGGCCAGCAGATGCCAGCAAGAAGTCAATAAGAGCAGCTTTGAGAGTGCTTGGGATCACGGGAGTGTAAGGTTTTCGCTTCCCCTTCGGAGGGATGACCTGCTCCACCTCAAGTTCCGGAACGATCCGAATTACATCAAGCCCGTCGACCTGCCCGACTTCGCCGGGGAGCTGCTCGCGGCCGAACAGGCGGTCAGAGCCGACGTATTTCTGGCCAGGAGGATGGGGCAGGGTGAGGATGAAGTCCCGTGGGAACAGGTCGCCTCCACCTTCGCGGTCTTCCGCGTTGGGGTTGATGAGAATGTTGGCGAACGGGGTCGCCGTATAGGCAACGTAGGATACCCGCGCGAAACAACGCAGCAGCCTCCGGATGCGAAGGTTGATCGCGCTGGGGTCCAGCTCGTCGTCTGCCGGCATCTCGCCGTCGAAGTCCGCTGCCCTGAGGTCAAGGACCTCGGACACTGGCTCGTCATCGGGACGGTTGCCACCCGTGTTCACTGACGCTTGGTCGGCCTCGTCGTCGACAACAAGGACCGGTACATGCTCAGGAACCTTGTTTTCGAGCCAGTCAAGAAGTCTGTCCAGGCGTGTTTTGTTCTTCTTTACCACCAGGATGACCTGGTTCTGCCCTTGTAGAGGTCCGACATTGACCCCTGGGTCGAAGTCGCCATCGAGGTCGTCCCGGGTCAACCAGGTCCAGTACTTCTCCGGGTCCCCTTGTCCCACGCCTTTGGGGAACGGAACGTTTTCGTGGCCGAGGTCGCGCTGAAGGCGCCTCTGCGTCTGCTGGCGCAGCGTGTTGTGGAGCCCGGAAAGCACGATGATGATCTTGTAGCCGGCGTCGGACGCCTTGGCTATCAGGGCGGAGAAGTTGCTCGTCTTGCCGCTCTGTACGTGACCCACGACTAGGCCGCGCACGCTGAACGGTTCCGGATGTCGCGGGTTCTCCAGGTGGGCCAATACTCGGTCACTCGCCAGGTCGACGCTGTCGATCTCGTAGTCCTGACGGCGCAGTACGTGGCTGAGGAAGCGACGCTGACGTGCCCAGTAGTAGCCCTCGGCGGAGTTCCAGTTCTCAGCCCAGGGCCGCGGTCCTCCCGTAGCGGTGAGCTCGGTTGGGCGCACGGTACGGATGATGGTCGTGGTCCGCTCATGCTGTTCCCAGTGGCGGCGAACGGCGTCGTGGTCGTCCGTCGGCACGAGGCCGGGGTAGCGGGAGAGGCTTTCCTCAAGGGTCAGCTTGTCCCTGTCCATGATGGCCTTGAGGACAAAGAGGTGCCCCTCTATACGGTCACCAACCGAGGTCATGAGCCACCTCCGGGGACATAGTGCGCAGGGCCGACACGATCCGGTTGAGTGCCTCACCCTCGCCGGCTTGACTCGCGGCAGCTTCCAGTGCTCCACGCGCTGACAGCGGAGCGGAGTCCGGCACCCGCGAAGTTGTGCCTGCACCTCGGTGATTTGCCAACGCAGGTGAGAAAGTTGCGGGCCTGATAGTCGAGTCCTGCTCGCGGCTGGCATCGGACTGGCTGGGGGATGGAAGTACGGTCGGCGCTGGCGAGGCCGATGCGGCACCTGACGGTTTGGGGCGTCTAGGCGGCGGGCTCGGAGGTCGTTGCTTCTGGCGGTAGGCAGTGTCAGCCACCCTGCCCCAGGTCTTTACCAACGGAGTGAGCTCCTTGCGGAGCTCCTCGGGCAGCGTGACGGAAGCCTTGGCGACGTTGACGCCGAAGGCACTGTCGAGCTCCGGGAAGAACTCCAGCGATATACGGACGAGTTTGGCGTGCTCATCGACGGCTCGGAGGCGACACCAGCCACCGGACTGGATCAGACGATCGGCTCGGTAGATGTAGAAGCCTTGCTGTCGATTCCATCCCTTGGGCCCCGAGGCCCGCTTCCATACGGCCTGCGAGGAGAAGTGGTTCTGGTTGGGGAGTACAAAGGGACGCAGATGCACAATCCCGTTGCCGTCTAGGGAGCGCACCTCCATGTCCTCCTCTTGCAGGGCTGAGGTGCTCGGCTCAGTACGGCAGAACGGGTCCCATGCTTCCACGGGAGTCCCGTTCACCGTGATTTGAAGCGGCTCCCGGTCGGCAACCTCTCCAGCAAGGAAGCGATGGAACACCATGCCCAAGTGCTCGTCGATGTCCTCGGCGTGAGCGATCAGCTGCTTCTTCGCCCACCCTCCGAACGGATCCTGATACTGGAGAACGCGGTCGAGGCCATCCCACAGGACGACCGTGCCAGAAGCCTCACCGAGAACAGACCGGGTTGGCTCCGGCAACTCGTCAGGGGCGAGGTCGAAGATCTCCCAGTTGTCCACCTCGTCGATGTGGTCGAGGTCGAGCTGACGGGCTTCCAGCGCGGCTCCGGGGATGTCCGCACGCGACAGCACGGTCAGCTTTCGACACTGGGAAGTGGACGCCGACTTGAGCCCGAAGCCGAAGCGCCCCAACTCCGTCCTGTTGTACTCACGGTCGCTCCCGTAGCGGAACGCCTCGCTCAACGTTTCGGCGTCCATGCCTCGCCCGTTGTCCGAGATGCGGATCCAGGAACGCGTGCCGTCGAAGTGCACGGTGACGTGCACAGTCGTTGCGTCTGCGGAAACGCTGTTGTCGACGATGTCTGCCACTGCGTGACGCAGGTCGTAACCCAGGTTGCGAAGCGAAGTCAGCGTGCGCCGCGCTCGCGGCACCACTTCGATGGTCTTGCGTACAGCCACGAACGGCCCCCCACTCGAAACTTGCCCAATCCTGCCATCTCCAACGGTTATTGACGACAAGTACTACCGCTGGTCATCTGGGAAGACGGAGAATGATCGGCCCCTTCAGGTCGTCACTCGTACGTATGAGTTCCTGCGGAGTCCCGGAGCGCAGTATGGGCATGGGGCCATGCTTCGCGGGTTTAAGAAGGCCAAGCGCCTCCTGCTCAAGCCCCAGTTTCTGGCGGCATCCCTTGTTCCAGGTAGGCGGTCAGGCCGGCTGCGCGGGCCTGGAACCCGGCGGTGATCCGGCGTACGAGGCGGGGAATAGTGAGCTCTGGCAGTCGCTCGGCGGGGTGGAAGTCGTAGCTGCGGAGCTCGTCGGCTTGCAGCGCGATCTGCTGGCGCTGGTCCGCGCTGAGACGGCCACCGTCGAAGAGGTAGAGGACCTTGTCGCCCTCTCCTGGATTCGGCGCCCAGTCCACGACGAGCAGGCGGCCGATGTGGGGCTCGATGCCCAGCTCCTCTTGGACTTCGCGGACGCAGGCTTGTCGGGGAGACTCCCCGTGCTCGACATATCCGCCGGGGATGTCGCGGTAGTCCTTGTACGAGGGCTCGACAAGCAGGACCCGGTCGGCGTCGTCGAAGAAAAGTGCGCCGGCTGCCATGCGCGGGTGGGCCATCTTCGCTTCGTGCTCGTTCTCGCTCACGGGACGGACTCTAACCGCCGACGACGCCGAGCCTGCGTGCCAGGTCTGCCACCGGCTGGGACGGGCGACCTCGGGTACCTCGGATCCAGCCGATGACCAGTTCCCGGCTCAGGTAGTGGTGGCGCACCTGCTCGGGGGCAGCCTGCTCGGCCTCCAGCAGGGTGGCCAGGGCTTCGTCGGTTCGGTTCCAGGCGCTGAGTGCTCGGGCGACTTCCAAGCTGTGCCTCACACGTCGTTCCACAGGCAGGTCGCTGGTGTCGATGCGTTGCCCGAGGTCCGCGGCTATCTGGATGTCTCCGAGCTCTCCGGCGGTGGCGACGCAGTGGATGGCCACGTTGGTCGGGCCGAAGGCCGTCCACAGGTGGTTGGCGTCGGAGCCCAGCCGCTGCGCGGCTGCGTCGGCTTCTCGGAGGAAGGTCTGCGTCGTCGCGCGGTCCTCCGCTCGGGCGGCCGCCATGGCGCCGGCGAGGAAGAGGGTGCCGTAGACCGAGAGGTATTCGTCGTTCGCGGTGCCCAAGCCGGGCTGCATCACGGCCGCCGCATCGTTCACCAGCTGGATCGCCGGGGTGAAGCGCCCGGTGGCTAGCAGGCAGTGTGTGACCGCCCGGAAGAGCGAGCCTGTCACCGCGCTCTGGCCGCTGTGCTGCGCGGCCGCCAGGCCGCGGTCGGCGGCGATCCATGCCAGCTCCGACTCCCCGACCTTGCCGAGCACCATGGCCGCGCCTTGGTAGCTCAGGGCGAGCAGGGTATGAGCCTCCTCCCTCTCACGCCCCGAGTACGCGCGGGATGCGGCGAGAGCATCGGCCAGTACGAGGGGAAGGCGTCGCGTGGCGAAACCGTAGCGAGACGCCTGATAGGCGTCGAGGATCTCCTTCACGTTGGCCCGAAGGTCCTTCAGAGCGGGCGGTTCGTCATCGGGCGGAGGTACGAGCAGCGGCGTGAGCTGCTTGTAGTCCATGAGCGCTTCGCGCAGAGCGGGCACTGTGCGGCGGCCGCTGTCGTTCGACCACTCCATGAAGGTCGGTTCAGCGAGCAGGTCTCCGAGGGAGACGTCGAGGGCCTCAGCGAGTGAGGTGATCACCGAGAGCCGGTCAAGCTCGATCCGATTGTTCTCCGCTTTGCTCAGCCAGTCCGTGGTCCGCCCGACAAGGCCGGCCAGGACTTCTTGGGAGAGGCCGCGTCGGCGCCGGTACCAGGCGACGCGCTCGCCGATGGTCAGGTTCTCTGTCATCCCTCGCATGTCCTGAGCATCACCTCATGGCCGGAATCGACCCCGGAAGGATTTTCCGGGGTGCTGCGGGGTGCCGTACCTACTGTCGCAGTAGATCGAAAAAGCCGCCGGGCGATGTGGTCAACTCCCTTCGCTTCGGCTGGCTTTGGCGATCGGTTCTGCTTCTCACATGGGAGCTGGGCGCGGCTCGCTGATACGGACTGGAGGTGTGGAGGGTGCGCAACACGAAGACGGCAGAGCCGTGGATCGAGCAGGGTCTCGGCCCGTTCGGCCCGGCAGCTCTCAAGCCGTACTCCAGAACGCGGTTCGCCACGGACGGCAGTGCTTTTTTGAAGATCTACGTGGGCATCGACCCCGAGGGCCGGCGCCAGCGCGAGGTCGCGACGGTCGAGCGCGCTGCCCTGTGGGGTATCTCGGTCCCGGCCGTCCTGGCCACGGGAAACGATGGGGCCGGTTCTTGGACGGCATTTCAGGCGGTGGATGGGACGCCGTGCTCGGTGAGCACGCACTCAGCCATTGAGGAGTACATCGGTTACGTCGTGACTGTGAATCGCGGGCTGCACCGGCCTGTTGCCGACGCCACTCCCGGATCTGGCTGGGAAGCTCGGCGAGCCGGTGTCGTTTCCCCGCACCAGTTCCTGCTCGATCAGTTCTCTCCTCGCTGCCGGTCGCTGCCCTGGTGGGCGGTGCTGAGTGAGGCCCTCCAACCGGTCGATTCCCATCCGGTGGTTCGCCTGCATGGTGATCTCAAGCCCGAGCACCTCCTCATCGAGAGTGAGCGCCTGCACGTCGTCGACTGGGAGGCGAGCGCCTGCGGACCGGCCGTACTCGACTACACCGACGTGGTGTTCCACCTCGTACGCGACCTGCTGTACGAGGGCACGCCGCCCGGACGCATCCCGGTCGATCTCCTGACCCGGTTGCCGTTCAGCGGGCCGGTCCTTGCCTGGCGCCTGCTCCTTTGGCTCGATCGCCGTCGGACGCACGACATCGACCTCGTCACTGTCCACGACATCTATCGACTCGCGGCGGAGGAACAGGCTGCCTCCGCGTACCGGTCGCTCGCTCAGACGGTCGAGCTCCTCCGCGCTGCCGACGTCCCTCGCTGAATCCTCCGCTCCGCCGCTCGTCCAGGCGTGCTGACGCCTGCGCTCATCCCCTTCTACCCACCCCTGAAAGGGAGTTCGTGATGCCTCGTACGAGCACGACCATCGACAACATCCACATCGTCATCGACACCGGCATGGCTCAGCCGGACGCGACGACCATCGTGGAACGCAAGGGCCTCGGCCATCCGGACACCCTGGCCGACCATCTCGCCGAGCGGTTGTCCCGCGCCTACAGCCGCCACACCGTTCAGCACTTCGGCGCCGTACTGCACCACAACTTCGACAAGCTCGCCCTCCTCGGTGGAGCCAGCGAGGTGCGGTACGGCGCCGGCCGGATGACGTCGCCGGTGCGGGTCCTGGTCAACGGGCGGGCCGCGCCCATGTGCGGCGGCGAGCCGATACCGGTCACGGACATAGTGGAGACCGAGGTCCAGGCGTTCTTCGCCGAGCGACTGCCCGAGGTCTCGGACCACCTCGACATCGTCTTCAACATCACCAGCAACTCGAGCCCGGGTGCCGTCCTCACCGGCGCCGGGGTGCCCGACCGCACCCGCTGGTTCAACCCGCGCTCCGTCGAGGATCTCCGCGAGCGGCGGGTACGGCTCTCCAACGACACGTCCCTCGGCACCGGCTGGGCGCCGGAAAACCCCTTCGAGTCGTTCGTACGGGAACTGGTGGACCACTTCTCCGGGAAGAGCGCGTTCACGCTCGCCCACGCCTGGTGCGGCTCTGACGTCAAACTCATGGGCTACTGGGACGGAGCCCAGGCCGACATCGTGCTGTGCGTCCCCCAGAAGTCGCGTCACGTCGCCAGCCGGGCGGAGTACGTCCGCAACGCGGAGACGGTCCTCGCCGAGTGCCACCGCCTCGCCGGACTCCGGTTGCCCGGAGCGGAGGCCCGCTTCCGGCTGAATGCTCGCGACGTTCCGGAGAAGGACGAGCTGTACCTCACCTACACCGGCAGTTCGATCGAGTCCGGTGATGAAGGCGTTGTGGGGCGAGGAAACCGGGTCAACGGGCTGATCACACCGTTGCGGCCGATGAACCTTGAGGGCGCCAACGGCAAGAACCCCGTCTACCACGTCGGCAAGCTGTACAACGTTGCCGCGCAGCGACTCGCCACCCGGCTCCACGAGGCGACCGAGGGGCACGCCGAGGTTCACCTGGTGAGCACGACCGGGCAGCGACTCGACCAGCCCTGGCGCATCCTCGTCCGCCTGTCCTCTCCCGACGCCGAGGTGGACAAGGTACAGGCCCTGGTCACCGAGGCTCTCGGCGAGTTCCCGGCCCTGACGGACGAGCTGGTCTCCGACGGGATCGTGCTGAGCTGATGGCGACGCGGACGCTCGGAGAGGTTCCCGCAGGGTGCCGGCAGCGACTACTCGCGCATTACGGGCCGGAAGCCCAGGCGTGGCTGGACGCAGCGCCGGCCCTGCTGGAGCAGGCCGCCGAACGCTGGCAGTTGTCCCTCGGTGACTACCACGACGCCGGACACGCCTCGGTGATCGCGACAGCGACCGCCCTCGACGAGCGTCCGCTACTCCTCAAGGCATGGACCGACCCCACCCGGTATCGCCACGAAGTGAGTGCACTGCGGCTGTGGGCTGGCGGACCGACGGCGGACGTCATCGAGGCCGCTGACGACCTGGCGGTGGCCGCCCTGGAGCTGGTGGGAGGGCGCCCTGGTGGCGCCGAGCGGCCAGAGCGCGAGGTTCAGCTGGTGGCGGCTGCCCTTCAGGGGCTGCACACCCTCGGCCAGCGCCGAAGGCGACCGAACAGCTTCCCGCTGCTCGCCGACCACCTCGGTGCGGAGATGCTGCCGCGGATCCGGCGACGGATGGAGACGCTCGAGCTCGATGCATGGCGTCTGCTCGTCGACACCGCGCTCCCTGCGCTCGCCGGACTGAGGGAAGACGCAGGCAGGACGACTGTCCTGCACGCGGACTTGTATCGGGAGAACGTGCCATTCGACTGGCTGGGGCACCCTCGCCTGCTCGATCCGCTGCCCATGCTCGGCGACGCGGCATTCGACTGGGCCTTCTGGACCGTCTACTACGACCTTGGGCACGGGACCGACGGGCGGCTGGCCGCTGCCGCCCGAATCTCGGGGATCCCCATTCCCGTACTCGCGCCGTGGTGCAGAGCGCTGGCCCTCGACGGACTCCTCTACTACCTGGAGGCGGGGGACCCGAGAGCACCGCAGATGGCGGAAGTGCTCGCCGGCCTTTCCGCGTCGACCCCGAGGAGGGACTCGTGACCACCTACGTCCTCCGCCACGGCCAGACGAACTACAGCAAGCGGTACCTCGTCAACGGCGACCCGTCCCAGCCCATCCACCTGACCGAGGAGGGGCGGCAATCGCTGGGCCTGGGTTGGTCCACCCTCCCCCTCCACACCGTGCGGACGTGGCTGACCAGCGAGTTCCCGCGTGCCCATCAGACGGCTTCGCTGCTGATGGGTGTACCGGCGGCGGAGCTGGTCATAGACACTCGGCTGAACGAACTCGACTACGGAGAGTTCGAGGGTCGCCCGTTCCTGGAGTACGCGGTATGGCTTGACGGCCAGGGCCCGAACGAGCGGCCTGCGGGCGGCACCGAGTCCCAGCGCGACGGCATCCGGAGGATGCTCACCGGATTGCTCGCCACGCTGGAGCGCCCCGGACCCCGCATTCTCGTAGGCCACGGCCTTTTGGCCTCCGTGCTCCTCTGGCATCAGAACCGATCTCCGAAGGAGGCCATGCCGCTCTTCTTCCCTGAGGCGCCGTACGTCGAGTCGATCGCCATACCCGACGACGAGCTGCCGGACTGGATCACGGCGCTGATGAGTGATCTCGACACGGACGTTCCCGGAGGTCGCGCCGACCGCGGTGGCGCGGACATATTCGGGATCGGTGAGGGCTCGGCGGTTGCTACGGTCGATTCCGTATCCCACCAGCCGGATCAAAAGGATCTTCCTCATGCATGATGCCCGCGCCCTAATCGAAATGGGTGCCGAAGCGGTTCGTCGGCTCGCTCGTCGCGGTTACTCTCTGGACCTGTCCGAGCTGGAGTCCCTCCAGTCTCGGCGCAACCAGAACATCCGCTCGGCCGACGAGCTGCGGGCTGAGTCCAAGCGGGTGGCGAGTGAGGTCCAGCAGACGGCCAAACAGGGCGGCGACATCTCCAAGCTGAAGGAGCGCGCCCGCGAGCTCAAGGACCAGATCCGGGACATCGAGGCCGGGCAGGTGCAGGTCGAGGAACAGCTCCGCGACCTCCTCCTCAGCATCCCGAACCTGCCGGACGACGCGGCCCCGGACGGCGACTCCGAGGACTTCGCGGTCGAGATCCGGCGGGTCGGCACTCCTCCGGCTTTCCCGTTCGAGCCGAAGGACCACGTCGACCTCGGTGAGGCCATCGGCATCCTCGACTTCGCTCGGGCGACGAAGCTGTCCGGCCCGCGCTTCGCGGTCTCGCGTGGCGCCGGAGCAGCGCTGGAACGTGCCCTGGCCACGCTCTTCCTCGACCTGCACACCCGTCGGCACGGGTACGTCGAGCACGCGGTCCCGTACCTGGTCACCCGCAAGACGATGACCGGCACGGGGCAGCTGCCGAAGTTCGAGGAGGACCTGTTCAAGACCGGCGTCGCCGACCGCGAGCTGTTCCTGATCCCGACGGCCGAGGTGCCGCTGACCAACCTCTACGCCGACGAGATCATCCCTCCGGCCGAGCTGCCGCTGGCGCTCACCGCGCACACGCCGTGCTTCCGGTCCGAAGCGGGCTCGTACGGCCGCGACACCCGGGGGCTGATCCGTCAGCATCAGTTCGCCAAGGTCGAGATCGTCCAGATGGTCGACCCGGCGGACGCGGACGCCACGCTGGAGACGATGGTCGGCCACGCTGAGGCGTGCCTGAAGGAACTCGGCCTCGCCTACCGCGTCGTCAAGCTGGCTGCCGGTGACACTGGCTTCTCCGCCCAGCTCACGTACGACATCGAAGTCTGGATCCCGAGCCAGAACACGTACCGAGAGATCTCCTCGGTCTCCAACTTCGGCACCTTCCAGGCCCGCCGGGCGAACATCCGGACCCGCGGTGAGGGCGGCAAGCCCAAGCTCGTCGCCACACTCAACGGCTCCGGCCTCCCCGTCGGCCGCACCCTGGCCGCTCTCCTCGAGCAGTGCCAGCAACAGGACGGCTCCATCGTCCTGCCCGAATCGCTCATCCCGTACCTCGGCTTCCGCCGTATCTCGGCGGACGGAACACCGGAGGCATAACGTGCTCGTCGGCGTCTGCGACTTCCCTGGTAGCTACGCCTTCCCACCCGCCGGCTACGGCGGGATCGAACGATGGCTGTGGGCGGTCGCCGTAGGCGCCCGAGCCGCAGGCGCCGACGTACACCTTCTTGGGCCGGGCTGGCTCACGGATCTGGAGAACGACTGGGTCCGTCGGCCGGTCCGCCTAGAGGACATCACCGCCGGATCGCTCGTCGAGCGCGAGCTGCGCGACAGTGCGTACGACCTCCTGGTCGTGGGCCACGAGTACCCCTCGCTTCCGGCCTGGACCCGCACGTGGAGCGAGCTGGACTGCGACGTCGCCACGTTTCAGCACTCGCCGGTCTTCCAACACACCAACGCTGCCTTCGACGGTCGGCGGTCGCGGCTCTACTGCTACTCGCCCGAGATGATTGAGCGCTACGCCGGCCACCGGCCGATCCCCGAGCTCGCCGTTCACCTCGGCCTCCGCGAGGAGGAGCCTCCAGCCACCGCTGGCACCGACCTCGTCTGGCTCGGCCGGATCGACGAGGACAAGGTCCCGCACATCGCCGTGCGGGCGGCACAGATCCTTGGCCGCCGGATCCGAATCGTTGGTCCGGTCTTCGACAAGGAATATGTGCGCCGCCACGAGGACCTCTTCGGCGCTGAACACGTGGAGTGGGTCGGGGAACTCGGCGGCACCGCCAAGACGGCCGCAATCGCCGAGGCGTCTGTCTTCGTCTATACGTACGCCCGTGCGTACGTGGAGGCCGGTGCCGCTGTCTTCGGTGAATCTCTTCGTGGTGGCACCCCAATGGCGGCTCTGACCTGGCGGGAAGGGACATGCGCCCAGGCGGCCCTGTGCAACGAGACCGGTGGGGTCGCCGTCGTCGACCCGCTGGAGGACGATGAGACGGCGGCGCAAAGGCTCGCCGACTCGATCCAGCAGGCGGAAGACCTCGACCACCGCCGGGTCCAGGCCATTGGGATGCAGCGCTTCGACCCGGTCCGCCATTTCCAGACGATGGCGACGCGACCGTGCTGACCTGCGCGAACCGCATGCTCGGGGAAGACTTGGCCCGGCAGATACCCGTCGTTCTGCGTGCTGCCTTAGGCCGCCACTGGGAGTTCACGGCCGACGGCCGTCACATCCAGGTCCGCCACCCGAACCGTGATACCCCCTACAGGCCACCGCGCAAACCGCCCTCATGGAGGGAGCTGCTGGCCTCTCTGGAGACTGGCTTCGCGCGAGTTGGGGCCCCACGCGATGCCTGCCTTCCCCTCCGCTGGGGGCGGGAGACCGAACTGACCATCTCCGCGGTCCAAGCACTTGACCCACTTCTCAAAGACGGCCAACTGCGCACGCACCGCAGCGGGTTCCTTCCCCAGCCAGTCGTCCGCTTCACAGGCCAGCGCGACGCCACCGGCCACTTGAAGGACGGCTTCCTGACCTCCTTTGTCAACGTATCCAGGGTCCAACCCATAGGCAGCCTGGACGAGTACGGCGCCATTCTCGATGGCTGGCTGGCAGTCCTTTCCCAACTCGGCTTCCACGCGCGGCACCTGAGTATCAACGGCGATCTGTCCTCGTGGCGCCGGCGTCAGGTGGAGGGGATCACGCTGCGCTTCCGCCATCTGGACCGCACCCTCGGCGACATCGTCCTCCTGTGGAACACCGAACACCCAGGCCGGATAGCCGTAGACCTCGGCAGCGGACTGGAACGCCTGGCTTGGGCTCGCACCCAGGAGCGCTGGCACCAATTGATCTACGGCAGCTTCACCGGGACTGCGCCGCCGGCCACGCTGGATGCCATCCGTACGGCCACGCTCCTCCTCGGACACGGGATCACCCCAGCTGCCCGAGGAGCGGGAGGAATCACCCGGCGTGTCATAGGCACCATCGACCGAGATGCCGCACGTCTTGGCGTCGGGGCTCTGGTCCGGGACATGTATCGCTACTGGTCGCTCGTTGGTGTGCTGCGGGCACCGTGGCCTGAGATCGCCCGTGCAATCGAGGAAGAGATGCGCCTCTAGGGCACCCTGCGTCGGTTCGCGTCTCCTGTCATCCAAGCGAGGCATATGACAGCGAACTCGGCCGTCGTCGAGAGAGCGCGACTGTGATCAGGCCGCCTGTGCCAGGTCGTCGGCTCTGCGGCGCGCGGCGGCCCGGCCTGCGGCCGCTTGCGCCCAGGAACGGGCAGCAGCCCAGAACGCGGAACGGTTCCACCAAGCACCGCCGTTGACGATCGGCACCGTGGTGGTCTCCCGTATCGCCCGTTGAAGCAGGTTGCGCTCCCACTGCCGGGCTGCCGCTGCATCCGCGGTCGGAGCCCACCACACCACGGCGTCACGGGCGACCATCACACGGCTGAACGACTCCCAGTGGTCCGCCATATATGCCTCGTCTGCCCCGGCTTCGACCGCCTCGTGGCCCTCGCGCACCCAGCGCAGCTCCTGCGCGCTGAGCCGACTGCGCAGGCCGTTCTTCCCCGACGCCTTCCCGATGTATAGCACCTGGTGGGTCAGCCGCGACGACCATACGTACACGCCTGGCCCCCAGGGCAGCTGGGCACGGGCATCCGGGTCGAGCGGGTCGGAACATGACCACTCAAGCTCACCGGTGGTGACAGTGACGACGTCCTTGATCGCGTGCAGTGCCAGGACGTGCAGGGGTATCGGCATGCTTCGGGAGGCTACCCGGCGCCAGCGACATCGCCGTCCGGCACCCGCGAGCGATCCGTAAAGTCCCTGCCGAGGTCTCCGGCCACCACTGGCTTCAGATGGGCAGATCGGCCTCCCGTTGACCATCCAACCCAGGTGACCCGAGATCAGCGCATTGCACACGACTGACTTTGCTGTCGAGGGACAGTTGCCCCCTGTCACCCATTCGGGCGTCTGACAGCGAACCCAGCCGCTTCGGCTGTGTATGACAGTGAACCTAGTCGTGCAGCGTGAGCACTCGTGGGGCGCGACGAACAAGACCAGGCCCAACCGTTCGGCACGAAGGACAACATCGGTGACTGAGACCAATTGGCAGCTGGTCGCGGATGCGCTTGGCCATCTGTACGCCGGACCGACCGCAGAGCAGCATGCCATCGCCGACGAATTGAAGTTTCCCCTGGCGCCGGGCACACCCACCCCAGTCGCTGCCGCCCTGCTCCGCGCTCACCTAGCAAAACCGCTGCGCCTGCGAGAGCACCCGCCGATCGACGAGCCGGAGTACGACTATCTCGCCCGCGTAGCAACGGAGACGAACCTGCACGTCCCAGTCCTCGAAGAGATAGGCAGCCGGGATCTTCTGGACGCGTGGCTCGAAGTCGCCTGGGCACGGCGAACGGTCCACCACCTCGAACGCTTACGCCCCGAGGTGGGTGATATCGCGATCACCGTGAGGAGAAGAAAGCCCGAGGAGGACCGGTACGGGCAGATCAGCTCGATCAGCCTCAGCGGCCAGCTGAACTTCCGCGGTGGTCTCGGCAGAAGAGCGTGGCCCCACACCGTCAAGCGCGTCGCGAAGGTCAGCGACGCCGACCATGGCGAACTTCTCACCAGGGCTCGTGAGGAGGTCGCCGCCGAGGACCAGCACCCTGAGCGTGTCACCAAACGAGAGCTCGCGCTGCTTGACAACTGGAAGGTCCCACGTCGCTCCTCGCTGGCGGACTGTCGAGCTCTCCAAGAGGCCCTGGACAGCGCCACCGAGGAACGGCCGATGCAGGTTGTTCTGGAGAACCACCCAGCACTCCTTGCCAACATGATCACGGGCAACCACGGGGTATGGGTCCGACCGCAGGTTCGTCTGGGCGACCAGTACGTCTCGGACTTCCTCATCGCCAGTGAGACCTCGGCAGGGATGCGCTGGCACCTCGTCGAACTCGAATGCCCCACAGCGCGGATCACCAACGCTGGAAACCGACGCGAATCTCCCACACTGCGCCATGCCATCGAACAGATCCAGGACTGGCGAGAGTGGCTGAAGACCAATCTCCTGGCCGCCCGGGAAAAGCTCCCAGGCATCACCATGGACGCACGCGGACTCATCATTATGGGACGGGAGGACGGGACGGACAGAGCCCGCGAGATCCGGGATGGCCGGTCCGCCAATGACCGGATCGAGGTCCGGACGTATGACTGGCTCCTACGCGCCGCCCGTCGCGCCGACTCTATGGCCCGGGGCCTGCTCGACGAGGAAACCGGAGACCTTGACCTGGACTGGTGACGTCGCCGCGGACACCCTCGGGCCCTTCCATCATCCAAGCAGGGGCGCAAGCTACCGCCACCCACGTATGGATATGCCGGGGCGGGAAACATGACGGCCCGGCCTCATCCCTGTCGGCGCCACTGGCAATTCCCGTGGCCAGATCGATGACGCCCTCCACTACGCGAGATCACTGGGCTCGAGGAACGGGGGCGCTCCGTGTTGTGAGGGATGGGGCGGTGGGCAACACATAGGTTCCGGAGAACCCCCGGTTTCGGTAACCGGGGATGTGCAGCTACGATCTGTCGGCTTCGCACCGGTCCGTGGCTGCGCGTGGTGTCGTTCCTCGTGGCCCGCGCCAGACGCTCCGGCTCAGCGCGGGCGTCCGGCGTGGGATGTGGGCGGCGTGAACGCGCCCGGGAGCCCTGAATCGGTCTGTGGGGCGGCCTGAGTGCGAAGGCGGCGGGCCTGCGCGGTTCGTGCGCCGGGGCCGGGTGCGTGCCGGTTGCCGAGGCGTTGGATGCGCCAGACGAGGACTTCGGATGCTGACTTGGCATCCTCCAAGGGGCGGTGCTGGGCTGCCTGCTGGAGGACGGTGGCCGGGTTGTGGCCAGCGGCTTCGGCGGCAGCGAGGGTGGCGGTGAGTGCGGGCCAGGCAGTCTCGGTGAGGATCTGTCCGGCATGGGAGGGCAGGACCTCGTGCAGGGTGCGGGCGTACCGGTGGACGGTGCCCTTGGAAGGGCGGCGCCCAGCGAGTACGGCGAGGCTGGTGGGGGCTATCTCGTCGTAGGCGGCTTGCAGTCGGGTGAGCGTTTGCCGGGCGGCGGCCACCTGCCGGTCGTGGTGGTGCAGTGCGCTGTGGCGCTGGACTGCGAGGACGACGAGGATCGCGGCGTCCAAGAGTATGGCGAGCCCGGTGTGGTCCGTGTGCTGGTAGCGCATGGCCTTCAGCGCGCCACGCAGTGCGCGGGCGTGCTGGTGATCGGCGCGGGCGCGGGTATGGGCGGCGTGTTCGAAGGCGGCAGCCGCACGGTGGAGTTCGGCCTGGAGTCGGACAGGAGCATGGGCGGGTAGCGCGTAGAGGACTTCGCCGAAGACGGTCAGGTGGGCCTGAACGGCGCCGTCGTCGGCGCGGGCGAGGTGGTGGGGGATGCGTTCGGCGGCAGCGGTGGCCACGTGCCACGGGCTGGGGCGGTGAGGGCGAGCTGATGAGGCTGCGGTGGGCTGTGCCTCGGCGGCGGCAAGGCGCTGTCGGACCTGGGGGAGGGACAGGTCGGTGGCGAGGCTGGAGCCGGAGAACCAGATGGGCGTGCCGTCGTCGGGCAGAGCGACCTTGTAGCCCTGAAGGTCACCGGAGGGCAGGGTGCGGGTCTCGACCTGAAGGCCGGCATCGGCGAGCAGGTTGAAGAACTCATCCAGATCCTTCGCGTGGGACAGTGCGGTACGCACGGCGTGCCGCAGCCGCTCACGCGCGGTCTTGTCGTGGCCCAGTCGCTTGGCCTTCTCCTCCTCGGCCCGGGTGGAGCGCTTCACCGCCGAGGTGCCAGCAGCAGCTTCGGGACCACGTGCAACCCGGGTGAGGCCGAAGTCTTCCTCGACGGCTGTGAGTTCGTTCATGGCGCGGCGGTAGTCGTTCCAGTTCCGCGGCGGGCGCAGATCACCGCGCACCTTGGTGGCGACGATGTGGATGTGGTCCTCCGCGTGACGCACAGCAACCCACCGGCAGCCGTCCGGATCGCCGTCGGGTGCGATGCCGGTCGCGTGCAGCACGCGCCGGGCGATGGTGGCCCACTCGGCGTCGGTGAGGATGCGGTCCTCGGGCGCGGCGCGGATCGAGCAGTGCCACACGTGTCCCTCAGGTGCCTTGTCGCCGGCTTGCTTGACCCGCAGATCCAGGGCCTGGGTGAGCTGGCCGAGCCTTTGCTTGTGGCCAGGGCTGTCCCAGGGGCCGGGGTCGGGGCCGAAGTCGTCCCAGGAGGAGACGATGTGCTGGTCGGTGTGTTCGTTGGCGCGGCCTTTGTCGAAGAGGTAGGCCAGCACGCCATACGTGTGGTTGCCCGGCTTGACGATGTTCGCGATCACCTCAGACCGCCCACTTCTGCCCGGCTGCCCGGAAGGCGGCGTCGTCGATTGCCCGGATCGTGTCGTGGACGGTGGTGAGCAGGCGGTCCGCCCGGTGGAGGATCGCGGCGTCCACAGGGTGTGGATCGCCGTCCGCATTGAGGCGGCGGGCGATCTGGTTGACGTTGTTGCCGATCCGGGCGATCTGCGCCCGCATAGCGGCGAGCTCGTCGACCGCATCGTCGTAGACCGTGCGCTCGGCAGCGACGGTGATCTCACCGCGGACGCGAGCCATGGTGGCGTCAGCAATGTAGCGGGCCATGGTCACGTGAGCGGTCTTCGCCGACGACTGGATGTCGTGCTTCTCGTGCGGCGCGAAGCGCGCGGTGACGTGCTCGGAGCGCTGCGCATCGAGGTTCGCGCGGCGGTACGGCGCACGCTGCGTGGCCCCAACGGAGGGATCGCGCGGCTGCTCGCCGGCGACCACTCGCTCCTGTTCCGGCACGCCCTCGTGCCGGAGCTGCTCCTCCGCCACCCCCGGGGCGGAGGGGTCCGCGATGGACCGGCCTATGGACGGTCCATCGCCATTGCTTGCTGCGCTGTCGAGGCCGGTGATCATCTCCTCCTGGGGAGTGGGGAGTTCGTTGTGCGAGTCGTGCATTGAGTGGTTGTCCTTGGGCGTTGGGGGTGGTCTCAGTGCGGGTGGCCGACGGGCGCCGTCGGCAGCTCGGCCTTGACGGTGCGGACCACCTCGCCGGCGGTGTCGCTGGCCACGCTGTAGCCGTCCTTGCGCACGGCTTCCTCCAGCAGGTCACGGGAGAGACGTCCGTGCTCGCGGTAGAGGTCACCGGCGTACTTGTGGAGGAGGTCCCGTGTCGCGCGCGGTTTGGAGCCCGGACGCTTCGACTCCGCCCGCCAGGCTGGGCTTTGGCCGCTGCCCGGCAGTTCATCGCCCGGTTCTCGTTCTGGGCCGACGGTGGTGTGGACTGACTGTCGCGGGCGGTTTTCGGGCTGGGGACGGGCTGCCCGGTCGGCGGCGTCATCGCCCGCGACCTTGGAGGGCGGGCGGCCCGAAATTTCTGTCCGCTCTCTTGCCGTGGCCCGCGGGCGGGCCGTCGCGGAGCTGCCCCTCGTACGCGCGGCTGGTTCGGGCCACCGCGCGGGCAATGGCTTGGAGGCCAGGGCAGCGACCTGTTGGCGGGTGGCGAGCTTGCGCAGCAGCAGCTCGTCCTGGCGTTCATCGCGGTCGACATCGGCCTGCTCCAGCGCCTGGTACAGGCGGCGGGTGAGGCGCCGGCCTCGCCACTTGGTGTGCTTGTCGGGCGGCATGATCTCTACCCGGAGGATCAGGGTGACGGCCCGGTCGAGGGCGCGGTCGCGGATGATCCGGGCGGCATCGGCGTCCCGGTCGGTAATCCCCAGACGAGCCAGCAGCCGTTCGCGTGCTTGTCGGGTGAGGATGGCGGTCAGGCTGCGGGAGTCGGCGTGCGGGCTGCGGTGGCGCAGTTCGATGCCCATGGCCAGGTGCCAGAGCACGGCCGCCAGGACCGGGCCGAAGACGGCCCGCACAGTTCCGCCGACCAGGCCGGACTCGGCGTAGGCAGGCACGATCTGCACGCCGGTGATTACCCAGGTAAGAGTGCCGGGCGCGCCAGGCGCCTGCTTCGGGCCGTTGAGGTTCTGCCGGGCCATGAGCGCGGTGGCGAACAGGGCGAGTTCGGCGGCGGCGAACATCGCGGCGCGCTCGGTGGTGCTGCCCATGTCGAGGTAGTCGGCGGCGAAGCGCCAGCTGGTGTCCGCGCTGTAGGCGGTGCAGCCGATCGCGGCGACGGCGGCGACCGGGATCGCGGCGGTTCTACGGCGCTGTCCAGCGCTCGGCTTCCGTAGGTACCGCTGCAGGGACCATGTGGCGGACAGCGCGACGACGAACAGGGCGGCCATGGCTGCAGGCGCCGGGAGCCAGTGCGGCAAGGCGGGCATGCCGAGGTCGTTGGCGTTGGTGAGTGTGGTGGTGCCAGGTGTCATGCAGAGGCTCTCCAAGGGGTCCACGCGTTCGAGGGCATGCGGAAGCGCGGACGGGCGGGGTGGTGAGGAGGGAGCGCGCGCCGTTCAGGCGGTGGGCGAGGTACGGCGGCGGTCGGGTCCGGTGAGGATGACCCGCTCGGTCATCTCGGCGAGGCGGGAGGCGACGCGGTCGCCGAGCGCGGTGCGCAGCTCGGCGGTGGGGAGGTTGGTGGTGATGAGGGTGGGGAGCATGTGCTCGTACCGGTGGTTGATCAGCCGGTAGGTCAGCTCCTCGGTCCACTCGCTGGTCTTGGCCGTGCCGAGGTCGTCCAGGAGCAGCAGCGGGCAGCGGGCCAGCGTCTGCAGGTCCCGTTCGGCGTCGTGGCCGGCGCGGGGGCGGAGGCGCGCGTGCAAGTCGGCGGAGGTGGTGGCCTCCCAGCGCAGGCGGACGCCCCGGGTGAGGAGGGCGCGTACGGCGCCGTACGCCTGGTGGGTCTTGCCCGTGCCGGTGGGACCGGCGATCAGCAGCGAGGGGCCCTCGGCGATGCCGGGTCCGCTCGGGCCGGGGCGCCCGGCGCGGGCGATCTGGTCGGCCCAGGCGGTGATCTGGGGGTGGTCGGCCAGGGCGCGGCGATAGCGGGCGGAGATGCGGGCGTCGGCGAGTTCCAGGGCGGTGACGGTCTCGGGCGGCGGCTCGTGGGCGGCAGTTGTGGTGGGGTCGATGCCGCGGTTGGTGAGGATCGTGTTGAGCCGGTCGGTGATCGCGCCGACGGGCTGGGGTGCGCGGGTGAGGGTGGCGGTCAGAGCTCATCTCCGTAGGCGGCGACGACGTCGGTGGGGTTCGTCCACGCTCGGTGGGCGGCGGGTGCGGTGGGGGATGCGGCGTTCATGACCTCGTGGACGAGGCTGGGCAGGACGCCCGGGGACAGGCCCTTGACCCGGTGGCGTTCGAGGGCGGCCCGGAGGTGGGCGGGAGCGATGCCCTCGTCGAGCAGCTTGCGCACCTGACCGCCGAGATGGTTCAGGAAGGCACCCGGCGGGCGGTGATTGCAAGCGGCGACGTACTCACCAAGGAGCTGCTTGGCCGAGACGCTGTCGGGCGCGTGGGCGCTTGCGCCCCCCGAAGGGATATCTCCTAGATCCACGGTCCTAGGTCCTAGATCCGGACGGTGAGACGCCACTGCTGCTTCATGGAGCGCTCCCTGATCCGTCACGGAGGACTTCGTGACGCGCTCCTCACCTGCGGTTTCGCTATCACGCCTCGGATTCAGGGCGGACTCACGGGACTCGCCGGAGCCCTCACCGAAGACTCCGTGAGACGGTAGTGAGGATTCCGTGACACTGGCGCTCATGGCGGGAGCGGCAGCGACCGAAGCGTCGTGAATCGGGCAGGCAGGGAGGCGGCTCTTGCTGGGCCGGTTGATCTTCTGATGCTGGTGCCAGGTCACGACGTGCAGGTACCGCTTGTGATCCGGCCCCTTGTAGCGGCAGATCAGTCCGGCGTCGGCGAGCTGGGTGAGGTCCGTCTCGACATCGGACGGGGTGTGCTCGGGGCGCAGCACCCACAACTGCCCGGCGATGATCGCGGCGTGGTCGCGGTGGCGGCCCTGGTCGTCGGCCTGTGTGAGTAGGCCGAGGAAGGTGCGCTCGGCAGTCAGGGAGACGGCGGCCAGGGACTCGGAGACGAAAGCTTCGGGCTTGATGGTGCGGATTCGTGCCAAGTGCGGGGCGGTCCTCACTCGGTGGCCTGTGCGTGGACATCACGGCTCACCGTCGGTCGGGGCGGGATTCGAGGGGGTGCTGGCGCGGGCGCGCGCCGGGAAGCGATTGCGTTTCCGGGGGTGTCGTCAACATAGCCACACCCCAGTCGCGCAAGTCCAGCCCTATCCGGCGCAATCTCTCACGGCAGAAAGGCCGCGAGAAATGGGGCTCGGTGGCGGGCGGGAGCAAAACCGTAAGGCACGATCCGCTGTTGACCAAATAGTTGCCCGAACTGCAGAGCCAGAAGCATCACATCGGCAAGCCGTTGACGAGCCGCAGACGGGGAAGCTACAACACAACACCCCACGTCAAAGCCATGATCGGCACACTGTTCCGCGCCCCTTCCCGACCTTCCGGGAACCGCATCTCGGCGAACGACGCGAGCGCAACATAGACCATGATCGCCGGTTACCCAAACCGGCGAATGCACCTTTCAATTGGAGTCATGTCCCCACGCTCACTGGAAGTCGGACCTGCAGGAATTCAGGCGCCCGCACCATCGAAATCCTCCGAACCGAACGCGGCCTGTCACAACGCCAGTTGGCCGACCGCGTCACCGCCCTCGGCCACCCGATGTCCAACACCATGCTGTCCCGCATCGAACGCGCCCAACGACGATGTGATGCAGACGACCTCGTCGCGATCTCCGAAGCCCTCCTCGTCTCGCCTCTCGTGCTGCTGCAGAGGCCGACCGCCACGTGACGAGGCCCGCCCAGCGCCGCTGACAGAGCACGCTCCCACCCAGTAAGGACCCGCCCTTCTTGCACCACTCCGACATACCCCCTGCCCTCGTACGACGCCTTCCCGGCACAGAGGGCGGAGCCCCCTTGCCCCGCCTCTACCGTCCTGAAGAAATCGCCGAAGCCCTCGGCTGTTCCGCCTGGTGGGTCAAGGACCGGGCCCGACGCGGACTCATCCCGCACACCCGCGTCGGCCGCGCCTACCGCTTCACCGCCGTGCACCTCGCCGAGATCGTCCGCCTCCACGAAGAGCGCCCGAAGCGATCCGACAGCAGCGTGTCGGCGAGTCGGGCAGCGACAAGTCCTCCCGCGGTACGAACTCGTGCCGCCCGGCCTCCTGGGCCGACTACGGCCTCGACGCCGGGGCGTCTGCGGGCTCGACCGCCGCGCCGTACCCAGTACGAGACCGTCGCGTAGCGCGCCCGCGCCCAGTCACAAGCCGAGAGCAGGGGAGGAAGACGGAAGTTGGGTTTCGCGGAGAAGCGCGGAAACTACTGGCGCGGCCGGTACAAGACCGAGCCCGGCAAGCACCTCACGGTGGTCGACGGCAACGGCAAGGCGATCCGGTTCGCAACCAAGGGAGAGGCCCAGCGCGCCGCGAGCGAGGCCGAGAACAAGTACCGGCGCGGCGACTGGCGCGACCCTGCACTCGGCCAGGAGACCTTCGGCGAGTACGCGAACCGCTGGTACGAAACCCAGGACCTGGCCGCCTCGACCATGCAGAACTACAAGCGCCACATCGAGGAGCACCTGCTCCCCGACTTCGAGGACAAGGCGCTTGTCGGCATCCTGCGCACGGACGTCGCCCTGTGGGAGAAGAAGGAGAAGGCCGTCTACGCGGCCTCCAGCGTCAAGACCTGGCGCTCGACGCTCCACCTGATCTTCGAGGACGCGATCGACGAGGGCCTGATCACCTCGAACCCGGCTGCTAGACGGCGCGGACGCGGCAAGCGCGCCGGCCGTTCCCGCGACCGTGGCCCGGAGAAGGTGGTCACTGACCCGCTCGGCATCCTGCTGACCGCGGAGCGCGCTGCCTTGCTCTCCGGCCGTGACGACGAGTTCGTCGCCGTCGTCCTCAAGGGCTACACCGGCATGCGCTGGGGCGAAATCGTCGGCCTGGAAACGGAGTTCGTCCGCCCCGGTGCCTTCCGCGTCGAGTGGCAGCTCTATGAGCTGGACACCGGCGAACTGGTGCGCTGCCCGCCCAAGGACGACAGCTACCGCACCATCGACTCGATGGACTGGCTGTCCGCCCTGGTCTTCAACCACGTCGCCCGCACGAAGCCGGCGCCCTGCTCATGCCACGGCAGGACCTACGTCTTCCGGGGGCTGGGAGCCGCTCGCACCGGTGGCCACCAGGGCGCGAAGCTCGTTGACGTCGCACGCTTCGCAGGGGTGTCCACGGGGACAGTGTCCAACGTCCTCAACCACCCCGACCGCGTGCGGGAGGACACCCGCGTCCGCGTCGAGCAGGCGATCGCCGACCTCGGTTTCGTGCGGGGCGGCACGACCACTGAGCACGCGGCCCACTGGCGCAGGAACGGCTTCGGCACCTGGCTGTTCACCCCGGCGGTCTCCGGCTGGTACCCGAAGAAGGCACCGCAGGAGGCCCGACCGGTGCCGATCCTCGGTGAGCCGTGGCCCGGTATCCCGGCACGCGGGCGCGGCGCGAGTCAGCGGGCCGACGCCTGCTGGCTCCCGATCGCCAAGGGCCTCACACCCCACGGCCTACGCCACACTCACCGCACGATGATGGAGGACCTCGGCACTGAGAAGGTCCTCATGGACGAGCGCATGGGCCACATCGACGGCTCGGTCTCGGCGCGCTATGCCCACGTCCCACTGGGCATGCGCAAGCGCCTCATGCTCGGTCTCACCGAGCAGTGGGAGATGGCACTCGACGCTCGCCTCGCGAGGCGCCCGACGTCACCGGTGCGTGTGCTGGATGATCTACTGCGCGCACGCTAGTAGGAACCTGGGCTCGTCGCTCGGGACTCTCAATTGCCCCGAGCGACGAGAACCCGGTCAGGGAGTGCTCCGTAAGCGGAGCACTCCCTGACCGGCTTTCAGCGCAACCAGTTCGCTGCTCCCATGGCAACGGCCGTCATCGTGCTCCCGAGTGCCAGCAACTTGAGCGGTGCGCGATCAAGTGTCACGTGCAAGGGGCCGCAACGAAGCTCGAAGGCCGGCGTGCGTGAGGGCGGCTCTGACTGGTAGACCGCTTGAGCGTCAGGAACCACGTGAGAGTTGAGGTGCTTGGCCATGGCCTCTCCGATTCTTCGGGCCTACGGCGCATATCGACCGTAAGCAAGTGGGTTGCCCGGTGATTCGAGCGCGCCCACCTTCGAGCAGCTGCTACTTAGCACCGCAAGTCAATCCGCCCGCTTTCCGGCCTTGCTGTCGAGGCTGGTCACTTCCTCTAGGCCAGGTCATGCGGGCGTGACCTGCAGTTTTGTTCTCCTCTCTGTGGCTTCGAGTCGAGTAGCCGAGCACATCAAACTTTCGAAGTCCGCTCTGCGACGGGCCCGTTGCGACCATCACGGATGTCCTCACCGGGCATGCTGTGACAACTACGGTTGTCCCCATGCGTTCAGTGAGCGATGACGAGTTCTGGTTCGATTCGGACGCCATGGCGGATCCGTGGCGTCCGCCTCATGCTGCCGAAGCAGCCTGGATGCAGGACCAGTTGAGGGAGCTTGCCTGCAAGATCGCGGGTCGGATCTCGGCGCGTGGTCAGGAATGCCTGGTCAACGGACACGAACCCTCTGCTATGGCGGAGTTGTTCGCAGACTGGCAGCTCGCCTACCTGCATGCCCTGCGGCGGGTGCATGAAGCCGCTGAGGCGCTTGCCGCAGAGGCTGCGCTGATGGGCGGGGGAATGGGCGCTACCTATGGCCATCTGGGATCTGCCTGGGGGATCTCCAAGCAGGCAGCGCGTAAGAAGTGGCCCGGCGCGGTCGACGACGGCTCGGGGCAACCAGAGAAGATCACGGTGGAAAGGTACGGCGGGGTTGCCGAGATCACATACCTTCCAGATCGGTGTGCTTGGGGCTGGGCTGCTCACGGCGACGATGGAACATACCGGGAGGCGGAGGAGGCGTATACCGTCCGGTGGATAGCCATGAGTGCGGCCGAGGACTTCCTTCGTGATCACGCCGTGCCTTGGGAGGGCGTCGATGTTCCGCATGCGCTTGGCGATCCGAAGGATTGCTGGTGCTGGGATGACGACGTCTGGGCGTAGGAGCCGAGCAGCGACACGTGACGGCGGTTCCCTCGGTGGAGCTGTGCAGGGGGACTGATCCCTCTTTCGGGTCCGGCTCCCAAATGGCTCCCAAGAGTGCCCCAGAAACCCAGAAGGGGCCCGACCCGCAAAGCGGATCAGGCCCCTGACCTGGTGTTTCACTGTCGGGGTGGCGGGATTTGAACCCACGACCTCTTCGTCCCGAAGCAACTTGGGTGGGCGCTCGACCTTGGGCCAGTGTGCTTCTCACCTGCGGCGCCAGTCCATGGGTGCTCGCGGTTGTCCGCCGCTGTGCGCTGGCGTTGTCACGCAGTTAGACACTCACCTTCCCACGGGCGGTGTCGTAGGGCTCGGCTAAGTTGCCCGCATGACTGACAGGGATCCGCTTGTGCCGGCACTCACCGGCCTGCTCGTCGACGTCGTGTGGTGGCTGGAGAACTGCGGGGATGAGGAAGTGGATCCCGACTCTGCGGTGAAGATGATGGAGAGCCTGGGGTGGGCGCTCCTGCAACTGTCCCCAGACCAACGCCAACGACTCTTGCATGTGCTCGCGGACCTGGCCGAGAGGGAGCAAGATCCTTCGCGGCGTGAGTTCCTGGACTCGTTCCCCTCCGCGATTGGCATGGTCGAGGAACAGGAGGTCTGAGCTGGCTGCGACTCAGTTCAGCCACAACTGATCACGCGCGGCCGTGACCTGCGGCCGCCCTATCGATCAACGCCCTGACCTGCTGCTGAGCCGTCGGTAGCTGTCGGCGTTGGTCAACGCTGAGTGCCCTTCCACGGCCCTAGGACGGCCCGGGAGGGCGCTCTGTGTGTGGTACGGCTTCCCGTCACTATTTGCAGTCTCGGCAGATGTCGCGCATGTCCACATCCTCCAAGCCCTCGGGCCTGTAGCTAGGCACTCCGAGCCGGTCTCCGTCGAGGGACAGTCCTCCGGAATCCGATCGCATGTCGCACGAATAGCCCAAGAAGTAGCAGTTAATTCCGAAGTGGCTACTTATGGACCTGATGGCCGTATTGGTTGAATTGAGCCAAACCTGATTAGGGCCAGACCAGAGGCTGCCGCCGTGAATTCCGTGAACATCTCTTAGGTGTGCGGCCATCTCGCGGACCGAGAGGTTTATGCTCATTTCCATTTGCACGTGTGGCAAATCTGCCCGCGCGTCGTTCAGGAAATCAACAACACCATCCGGGATGCGCAGTCTGTCTTCGGCCAATCGGCAGCATACGTGCTTAACGAAGTACTTCAGTAGGTCTGAGGATCTCTCGCTCCAGTTGGTGCCGAATATCGCACTCATGCGAACTTCTCCAGTGGATACGATCAGCTCCTCCTCGGTGTGCAGGTACTCGGCGAAGACGTCATAGGCCCTGTCGAACGCCTGGCTGCGTTCATTGTTGCAGCGTGCGCAAAGAACTTTGGCGAACTTTAGCTTTCCTGAATTAGCGCCCTGGATATATTCTTCACGGCTGGATCCACCCTTCACGCGTATAACTCCTGCCTTCCAGACGTCCGTCTGGAAGTTTCGGACAACATCAGACCTCTTGTAGCGGTGCTCTCTGGAATCTGCCTCATTTCCGCACCACCAGCACCTCCCTTGATAGTCGTGTAGTAGTGCATCCGAAACTGAAGTGCTCATCTCGATCCTCCTCGACTCTGACCACATGATGGCACGTGGTAGGTCTTTCGGTAGCAGCTTTATCGACTCTGTTGGTCAAGGCGCTAGAGACCATGGAGTGCAGGAGTCCGCGGCGGTAGAGTCCCGGTGTGACTAAGAGAGCTAAGCGGCAGGTATCTGACGGTGCTGCGCAAGCGGCCATAGCTGGTGTTGCGACAGGCGCTGGCGCAGTCTTGGGAGGGCCTGCGGGTGCACTTGTGGGGGCTGTGGCCACACCTGCACTGTCGACCGGGCTGAGACTGCTTTCGGAAACGGTTGCGCGAAAGCGTCAGGAGCGGAGTTCTGAAGTAATTCTTCTGGCGGCTGGTGCGCTCGGAATAAAAGAGGAAGACTTGGCGGGCATTCTCTTGCAAGATGAACGCCTTCTAGAGCTAGCTGGGAGGGTGATCCTTTCGGCTCAAGACATATCACTAGAGGCGAAGCGTCGGGCTTTGGCGCTTGCTCTTGCTGCGGCCGTAGACGACCCCTCGCCAGCGAGACTGGATATCATGGAGCTAGTCCATACGGCTCTATCATCCATAGATGCTCCCCATATTCGATTTATGCACGTCATGTCAGAGGCTGAACCTCTGCCGGAACTCCCTGAGCAGCCGATTCATGGGCAGAGCTATGGAATGTCCGTCGATCAAGTCTCCAAGAGGGATCCAGGGCTAACGGAAGGTGCCTCGGCGATCCTTCAGAAGCTGTTGTCTCTAGGTCTAGTAGAAAGCGCGTCGAACGGTATAACGTTCGGTGATCGATACAAGGCATATGCGCTCTCACGTCTTGGGTACCGTCTCCTCTCGTTCCTCCGGGATCCGCAGGTCGAGTGAGTGAGAAGGTCGGCGGAGCGGCTTTGGGCTGGAGCTGCTTTGGGGCGAGTGATCTTGGCCCCGTAAGCTGATGGCGAGTCGGGCAGTCTGTGGACCTGCCCGTTAAAGCACGACGTTGGGGCCAAGATCTTAGAGGCTCGCCCCAAAGTGGCTGCCTAAAGCCGTGGAGCCGACCGCCCCAGCCACAGAGGGTGTCTCCCCACTTCATGCCCGCAGCCGCCGAGCGCGCCGCCGGGCGCGGCCAGCCGGGGCGAAGACAGGAGGCGGGCCGCGCCGTAGAGGCGGCGCGCGCCCGCGCCGTGCGCGGGCCTTGATGAAGTAGAGAAAGTCTTATCCCGCTGGGATGAGGTGCTTGCCGTC
Source organism: Streptomyces ambofaciens ATCC 23877 (assembly GCF_001267885.1). Taxonomy (NCBI): domain Bacteria; kingdom Bacillati; phylum Actinomycetota; class Actinomycetes; order Kitasatosporales; family Streptomycetaceae; genus Streptomyces; species Streptomyces ambofaciens. The sequence goes on from NZ_CP012382.1 coordinate 4,322,171, forward strand.
GTGACTCCGCACGTGGGGACCAGCTCCGTCTAGGGCGTCCAAGAGCCTGATCGCGTAGACCTCGGCCATGCGCTCGCTGACTTCGTCGGGCGTGAGCCACGAGACAGCCGTCGACTCGCTGGACGTGCGCTCGACCCCGCCGGACGGCTTGCACCGGAAGACCAGGGCCACGATGCCTCGGGTGGTGTTCTTGTAGACGCCGGTGAGCTCGTCGACCTCGACGCGGATGCCTGTCTCTTCCCAGACTTCGCGGGCTACGCCGGTCTCCGGGGTCTCGTCCAGTTCGAGTACACCGCCGGGGAGCTCCCAGGTGCCGTTGTCGGCTCGGCGGATCGCCAGGAGACGCCCGTCTTCGCGCACCACCACTCCAGCAACGGATACGGAGTGCAGCGGCGGCGACGTGGCTTCCTGTGGTTGACTCATGTACAGGAGCATAGGAGGCAGAGAAGGACTATGGGAACCACGGTAGAAGGGGGCAGGTCGGGGCCTCGATACGTGCAGATCGCGGACGAGATCGTGCAGCAGATCCGGGCTGGTGTCCTCAAGCCCGGCGACATGGTGCCAAGTGAATCGGAGCTCGTCGATCGCTACGGCGTGTCCGGCGGCACAATCCGCAAGGCCATGGTCGAGGTGCGAGCGAGCGGACTCGTCGAGACCCGGCACGGCAAAGGCTCGATCGTGAAGGACCGGCCGCCGGTACGGCACCGCTCCTCCGACCGCTTCCGGCGCTCGCTCCGCCAGGGCGGCAAGGCCGCCTACCTCGCCGAGTCCGCGCAGTCCGGAGCCACGGCCAAGGTGAGCGTCCTCTACATCGGCCCCATGGAGGCCCCCGCGGACGCCGCCCAGCGACTGGGCGTCCCCGCCGGCACTCAGGTGCTCGCCCGGCGGCGCCTCTACTTCCGCAACGGCACCCCGGTCGAGACCGCCTCCTCCTACCTCCCGTGGGACGTCGTCAAGGACATCCCCGAGCTGTTCGCCGAGAACCCCGGCGGCGGTGGCATCTACGCCCGACTCGAAGACCACGGGCACGAGTTCGCCGAGTTCGTCGAGACGCTGCAAGCACGGCCGGCCTCTAAGGCGGAAGCCACCGAACTGGCTCTCAGCCCAGGCGCCCCGGTCGTTCACCTGATCCGGGAAGCCCGCACCACGGCCGGGCTCGTCGTCGAGGTCTGCGACACCCTCATGGCCGCTGACCAGTTCGTTTTCGAGTACCGGATCCCAGCAGCCGACTGACGACCGCTCAACTCCTCACAGCCCGTCGCGAGTTCTCTGTCGCGGCGGGTTGACTCATGTATAGGAGTGGTGTACTCTTCTTCATGTCACTCATATACATGAGTGACGGAGTCCAGCCTCTATAGAGGAGTGATCCGCTGTGCGTCAGATCCCCGTCGACACCTCCGCCGCAACCGTGATGGTCGCCAAGACTCCGGAGCCGAAGGTGAAGGACCGCCGGACCGGTGAGCTGGCCGTCGACGCCGAGACCGGTGCCAAGCTCATGACCGTGAACGTGATGTTCGCGGCCAACGACGAAGTCGAGATTCTGTCCGTGACCGTCCCGGAGACCGGTATCTCCGGTGAACTGGCCATGGGTACCCCGGTCGCGCTGACGGGGCTCATCGCCCGGCCGTGGGAGAACGAGTTCAACGGCCAGAAGCGGCACGGCATCGCGTTCCGCGCGGTCGCGGTCACGTCGCTGACCGCTGCGGGCTCGAAGGCTGCCTGATCATGACGTGGTTCATGGTCGCTGTGGTTGTGGTCGTCGCTGCTGCGGGTCTCCTGCGGTGGCGGCGCCCCGCCTGGTACTGGCTCACCTTCGGGGCCCTGGTCGCGACGGTGCGGGTCCTGGTCCGCTACGCCTCGGTCATGGAAGCGTGCGGGCTGACGGTCCCGCCCTCACGCTGGCGGCTGGCTCTGGCCCGGATGGCGAATCGGCCGGCGCCTGAGTCCCGGCCGCCGCGCATCTTGCGGTTACGTCCCACTCGTACCGGCCTGGTCCTGCGGCTCAAGCTCCGGCCGGGACAGGATGCCTTCGACGTGGCCGCCACCACCGACCGACTCCGCCACTCCTTCGGCGTCTACGGCGTCACCTCCCGTGAACTGCGCTCAGGTGTGGTCGAGGTGCGGATGACCGGCTACGACGTCCTCCAGCGGGTGCAGATGCCCGCCACAGCCGAGACGCGGCCGATGCGCATCCCTGTGGCGCTGCGGGAGGACGGTGCGGTGCACTACCGCGACTACCGTGCCGTCCCGCACGGTCTGACCCTGGGGGCCACGGAGTCCGGGAAGTCCGTCTACCAGCGCAATCTGGTCGCCGGGCTCGCTCCGCACCATGTTGCCCTGGTCGGCATCGACTGCAAGCAAGGCGTGGAACTGTTCCCGCTGGCCCGCCGGTTCTCCGCGCTCGCCGACAACCCCGACACCGCCCTCGATCTCCTCGAAGCGCTCGTCGGACACATGGAGGACGTCTACCAGCTCATCCGGGCCGAGCAGCGCATCAGCGTCGCCGTGCCGGATGCGGAGATCGCCGCCGATATCTGGGACCTGCGCGAGGACCTGCGGCCAGTGCCGGTCGTGGTCCTGGTCGACGAGGTCGCCGAACTCGCTCTCTTCGCCACCAAGGACGAAGAGAAGCGCCGCGACCGCATCATCACTGCCTTGGTCCGCCTCGCCCAGCTCGGCCGCGCCGCTGGCATCTACCTCGAAATCTGCGGGCAGCGCTTCGGCTCCGAACTCGGCAAGGGAATCACCATGCTCCGTGCCCAGCTCACCGGCCGTACCGCCCACCGCGTCAACGACGAAACGTCCGCGAACATGGCCTTCGGTGACGTGTCACCCGATGCCGTCCTGGCTGCCATCCAGATCCCCACCGACACACCCGGCGTCGCTGTCACCGGTGACTCGACAGGCGGCTGGGCCCGTATCCGCGCCCCGCACACCACGCTGCGCGAGGCCGTGAACATCTGCAACAAGCACGCCGACCGCACACCTGATGTGCCCGCGCTGGCCGCCTTCCGGCCTGCCCTCGCCCCGCTGCCCCAGGCCCGGGTGCCGCTGTCCAAGACAGCCCCCGCCACCGCCTGACCTACCCGCTCCTCGGTCGGCGCGACCACCCTTCGTGCCAGCTCCCTACCCCTCCCATGCCTGAAGACAGGAAGGAGACGTGATGGCCCGCCCCGCTCTCCGCATCGACGCCGTGCTCGTCCAGGCCGTCATCGCCGGGGCACTGTCCTTCGCCCACCTTCACGACCTGGCCGCCGCTGCCGGACAGGACGGCTGGAAAGCCTGGGCCTACCCCGTCTCGGTCGACCTGCTCCTGGTCGCAGCCTGGCGCCGACTGCGCACCGACGGACCGTCCCGGCTGGCCTGGTCCTGGTTCGTCATCGCCCTGGTCGCCTCGCTCGGCGCCAACGTCGCCACCGCCGGACTCCTCGACCTGAACGACGTCCCGGCCTGGCTTCGCATCCTCGTCGCCGCCTGGCCCGCCCTGGCCTTCATGGGCGGCACCCTCCTCGCCCACACCGCCACCCACCACGAGCCGGAAGCGCCGGCACCCACCCAACCGGCGCCCGAACCCCCGGCCTTCACGGACGAACACGACCTCGTGCGCGTGGACGACACCGAAGAACCCCCGGAACTCCCCGCACCCGGACTCCAGCAGGCCCCGGCTCCGCCCGCGGTTCCCGCCCCGCCGGTCCCGGCTGCACTGATCGACCACGCCCGCAAGGTCGCCGCCGACCACGAACACCGCACCGGCAGCCCTATCGACACCGACACACTCCGCACCCGCCTCGGCGTCCCGCCCCAGCTCGCCGACGCCATCGCCGCCCAGCTCGCCTGACCCGAAAGGAGAACGACGCCTCATGCCTGCCCGCGACCACTTCCACTCCGTGATGCGGATCGGCCCCGTGCAGATCGGCACCCACCGCGACCGCCACGGCCGCACCAAGCACGCCGCCGTGTGCACCAACGACCGCTGCGGCTGGTCCGCCGACTACACCGCCCAGTCCGCCGCACAGCTCGCCGCCCGCACCCACCGCTGCAAGGTCAGCTAGGAGGCCCCCGTGGACGTCCCGCTCTGGTTCGCCCTGCTCTGCGTCGGAGTCCTCGGCGTCAAGCTCATCCGCCCGCCCTGGTGGCTCATCGCCGTTCTCCTCCTCGGCGGCTACCTCCTCGCCGACAGCCTCCTGGCCCCGGTCATCGACACCGCCGTCAAGTAAGGAGATCCGCCCATGTTCCGGCCCAAGCACCCGACCATGCCCCAGCCCACCGGCACGGTCACCCCGCCCGCCGTCGTCGAGCCGACGACCATCACGCCCGGCACCCCGGCCCCGTCACCGGCCCCCACCGCCCCGGCTCCGTCCCGCCCGGTCTTCCACCTCACCCCGGGCACCGCGCTCGCCCTCGTCGGCGGCGGCACCGCCGTCGTCCTGGTCGTCGGCGCCGTCCTGGTCTCCATGCTCCTCGCGGCCGCCGTCACCGCCGCCTCGCTGGCCATCTGCGCCCTGGTCATCCGCTCACTCGTCAACGCCCAGCACCGCCGCTGAACGAATCACCGGGGCGACGCACAAGCCGCCAAGCACGCCGCCGCCCCCGGGCTGACCGTCCCGCCAAACCAACCGCCATCGCCAAAAGGAGAACACCGTGGACCCGCAGACAGCCGCGACCCTCCTGCCGTTACTCGGCTGGGCCCTGCACGGAAGCGTCCTCACCCGCCGCCTCGCCTCCGCCCGCCGCGACCCCCTGACCGGCCTGCACACCCGCGCCGGATGGACCGCCCGCGCCGAACACTGCATCCACCGCCACCCCCGCGCGGCCGTGCTCCTGGTCGACCTCGACCACTTCAAAACCCTCAACGACACCCACGGCCACGCCGCCGGAGACGCCGCCCTCATCGCCACCGCCCACCGCCTGAGCAGCTGGTGCGGACGCCACGGAACCGCCGGCCGACTCGGCGGAGACGAATTCGTCACCGCCATCCGCGACCTGGACGCCGTCGACCTCGACGCCCTCACCACCGCACTCCACCAGCCCACGAACTACGACGGCACCGCCCTGCCGCTGGCCGCCTCGGTGGGGGTCTGCCGCGTCGCTGAGCTGCCGGTGCCCGCGCTCACCGATGCCCTCGCCGCCGCTGATGCGGCCATGTACGCCGCCAAGGGCCGTAGCCGCCGGGGCTCGCGCCCTGCTCGCTGACCGGCCACCGGGTGGCGCACAAGCCGCCAAGCACGCCGCCACCCGGGGCCGTCCCTTCCAACCGCAATCGAAAGGAACCACCATCATGGCCCACTACACCCCGCCCCGGCCGAGGATCTGCCCGGCCTGCGACGGCTTCGCCTCCGTCCACATCACCACCGGCGGCCGCAACGCCCGCGGCCACCTGCGCACCATCACCGCCCACTGCCCGGCCTGCCACGGCACCGGCACCACCACCCGCCCCACGCGGGAGGGCGCCCGTGCCTGACACCCTGCTCGACCCGACCACCCTCGGCGACCTGCTGAGGGTGGCTTCGGCCCCTGACTACGCCCGCTGGGAAGACCAGATCCGCCGCACCGGCGCTGGCGCCAACCCCATCCACCTCACCGGCTGGACCCTCCACAAGGACAAGACCACCGGCGAGACCCTGCACCACTACACAACCGCCGTTGAGCCCGGCGGACGCCTCCGCCTCGCCTGCGGCAACCGCCGCGCCTCCCGCTGCCCCTCCTGCGCCTGGACCTACGCGGGCGACACCTACCACCTCATCCGCGCCGGACTCGCCGGAGACGACCGCCGCGACATTCCCGCCACCGTCCGAGACCACCCGCGCGTGTTCGCCACCCTCACCGCCCCCTCCTTCGGCCCAGTCCACAACCGACCCGACCACGGCACCTGCCGCTGCGGCACCCGCCACGCCCCGGACGCCCCGGAGTTGGGCGCCGCCCTCGACCCGACGACGTACGACTACGCGGGCGCCGTCCTGTTCAACAACCACGCCGGACAGCTCTGGCAGCGCTTCACTACACGATTGCGCCGTGAGATCGCCGCCCGCGCCGGCCTTTCCCGCCGGGAACTCCCCGACTGCCTTCGAGTCTCTTACGGCAAGGTCGCCGAGTTCCAGAAGCGTGGTGCCCTGCACTTCCATGCCGTGATCAGGCTCGACGGACCGGAGGGGCCCGACACCACGCCACCGGCCTGGGCCACGGTCGCCCTCCTCGCCGACGCGATCCGAGCCGCCGCCGCGCACTCCTACACCTCCGTCTCGGTCCCGGCCGCCGAGGACCAACCGGCCCGGACCTTCCGGTGGGGCACACAGCTCGACGTGCGCCCGGTCAAGGCGTTCGGAGACGGCTCCGACATCACCGAACAGGCCGTCGCCTCCTACGTTGCCAAGTACGCCACCAAGGCCGCCGAGAACACCGGCACCCTCGACCGCCGCATCGGGGAGCTGTCCGAACTCGACCGGCACGACGTCCCCGACCACACCCGCCGCCTGGTCGAAGCCTGCAAGATGCTCGATCCCCTGTACCCCGAACGCCGCCTGTGGGCCTGGGCGCACATGCTCGGCTTCCGCGGCCACTTCTCCTCCAAATCCCGCCGCTACTCCACCACCCTCGGCGCCCTCCGCCAGGCCCGCGCCGACTACCGCGCCGCACAGGAACACGCCGCCCTCGCCCTGGACGACCGCGAGCCGGACACCGTCCTCGTCCTCGCCGACTGGCAGTACGCCGGCCACGGCCACACCCCCGGCGAATCCGTGCTCGCCGCCACCATCGCCCGGAACCTCCAGCTCAACCGCGAGACAGCTCGTGAAGCCGTACGCGACCAACTCGACCAGGAAGGAGTCGCAGCATGACCACCGTCACTCCAGAGCTGCTGACCGTGCCGGAAGTCATGGCGCGGCTGAAGGTTGGACGCAGCAAGGTCTACGACCTCATCCGCACCCGCCGCCTTGCCTCCATCAAGATCGACGGAGCGCGTCGAGTACCCACCGACGCCGTACGCGACTTCATTCAGGACCAGTTGGGAGAGGCCATCTGATGGCCAAGCGACGTAGCCGGGGTGACGGCGGCCTCCACTGGGACGAGAAGAGACAGCGCTGGATCGCCACGGCGAACCTCGGCTTCGATCCGAGCGGTAAGCGGATCGTCAAGCGGGGGAGTGGCAAGACCAAGACGGAGGCCAAGAACAAGCTCAAAGAGGTTCTGCGTGACCACGAAGACGGTCTCGCGATCGCACCCACGGGGTACACCGTCGCCGACGCGGTGAACGACTGGCTTGCCTACGGTCTCGCTGGCCGTGACCAGCGCACCGTCGAGAACTGCACCCACCTAAGCCAGAAGCACGTCATACCGGGTTTGGGTGCCCGGAAGCTGCGTGACCTCAGCGCAGAGGACGTCGACCGCTGGCTGGCCGCCAAGGCTCAGACTCTGAGCACGCGCAGCCTTCAGGCGGTCCACTCCTGCCTGAACCGGGCGGTCAAGCGGGCCATGGCGCGTGACAAGGTGAAGCGCAACGTGGTGGAGCTGTGCTCTGTGCCCCAGGGCCAGCCTGGCCGGCCGTCCAAGGCGCTCACCTTCGCCCAGGCCGAGGCGGTGCTGAATGCTGCCGAGGGCACGTCGATGCACGCCTACATCGTCGTCGCCCTGCTGACCGGTGCGCGCACCGAGGAGCTGCGGGCGCTGACCTGGGACCACGTCTTCCTCAAGGGAAGTCCGGACGTTGAGCCGCCGCAGCCTCCGCACATCGCCGTCTGGCGCTCGGTCCGGCGCGGTGGGGACACGAAAACCCGGAAGTCTCGGCGAACGCTCGCCCTGCCGGCGCGTTGCGTGGAGGTCCTCTGGCAGCACTTTGAGGACCAGGGCTGGGAACGGCTCGCCGCCGGTGACAAGTGGGAGGAACACGGCCTGGTCTTCTCGTCGGCCGTTGGCAAGCCGCTCGACGCGACTAACGTCCGGCGCGCCTTCCGCCAGGCGCTCAAGGATGCCAACGGGATCAACGCCGACGAGTGGACACCGAGGGAGCTGAGGCACAGCTTCGTGTCCCTGCTGTCCGACCGCGGCGTCCCGCTGGAGGAGATCTCCCGGCTCGTCGGACACTCCGGTACGGCCGTGACTGAGGAGGTCTACCGGAAGCAGATCCGGCCCGTCATCCAGACCGGCGCTGTGGTCATGGACGGCATCTTCAAGCGGGGTCCGGCGCGATAGTCACGCAGATAGACACGCACAGAAAACAGGTGAGGCAGACCGTAACGTTACGGTCTGCCTCACCTGGTGTTTCTCTGTCGGGGTGGCGGGATTTGAACCCACGACCTCTTCGTCCCGAACGAAGCGCGCTACCAAGCTGCGCCACACCCCGATTGTCGCTGCTCGTCGCGGCGACGTCGTTTACTTTAGCCCACCGGGGGCCGGAGGCGAAATCCGGATTACCGGCGGCGGCGGAGGGGGTTCGGGCGGATGTGGTCCAGGGCCACGAGGAGAACGCCCAGGGCGTAGAGGGCGAGGCCGAGGAGGAGGGCGTTGCCGAGGACGCCCTTGTAGCCGTGCTGGTCGACGTCGAGGAAGGGGTAGAGGTAGCGGCCCTCGGTGCCGGGGAGCAGGAGCTCGCCGCGGGCCAGGGTGAAGGCCAGGTAGGCCAGGGGGTAGAGGATCCACGCGGCGGCCTGGCGCAGGTGCAGACGGCCGGGGACGCTGAGGAGCAGCCAGTCGAGGGCCGCGGCGACGGGGACGGCCGTGTTGAGCAGGTGGGCCGCGACCGTGTCCCAGCCGCCGGCGCCCGTGCTGCCCGGCACCGCGAACGGGCTCGCCGGGTTGGCCAGGAGCAGGTGGTGGACGAGGCCTGCGGCGGTGACGTAGAGAAGCGCCGCGCCGGTGAGGGCACCCGACAGGGGGCGGCGGGCGGACCAGGCGCGACGGGCCGAGGCGAGCATGACCAGGGACAGCAGGATGCTGCTCTGCGCCGTGAAGTGGCTCAGGGTCCTGCTCGCGGGGCCACCCAGGAGGAGCTGTGCCGTCACGCCCGTCAGCGCCAGCACCGCGGTGACGAGGCGGAAGGCGGCGACCAGCGGCCGGCGTACAGGGGTCACGACGGCCGTCGCCGGGACCGGCGAGGGCAGCAGCTTGGGCGGGCGCGGGACCGCGGGGAGGTCCGGGATGTCCCTGGGTATCGAGGCTGTCATGGCATCAAGCTAGGCATACCAGACATAACGGGCTATGCGGGGTGAGCCGTGTGGGTTACCGGACCCCGCGAGGCCCCGCCGATCACCGCTCCCGGCTTCAGGCCCCCGGCCCCGCTCCTCCGCCGGTCACCGCTCCCGGCCCACCAGCGTCAGCAGCGTCGCCTCCGGCGGGCAGGCGAAACGGACCGGGGTGTAGCGGTTGGTGCCGCAGCCCGCCGACACGTGGAGGTAGGCGGTACGGCCCTCCGCCGTGTGTGTGGACAGGCCCTTCACACGGTCCGTGTCCAGGTCGCAGTTGGTGACCAGGGCACCGTAGAAGGGGATGCACAGCTGGCCGCCGTGGGTGTGGCCGGCGAGGATCAGGGGATAGCCGTCCGCCGTGTAGGAGTCCAGGACGCGCAGGTACGGCGCGTGGACCACGCCCATCGAGAAGTCCGCCGCGCCCGACGGGCCGCCCGCCACCTCCGCGTACCGGTCCCGCTTGATGTGCGGGTCGTCCAGTCCCGTCAGCTCGACGGACACGCCCTCGACCTTGAGCGTGCCGCGCGTGTTGGTGAGGTTCTGCCAGCCGGCGGCGTCGAAGCCGTCACGGAGGTCCTCCCACGGGTTGTGGACGACACCCTCGGCGGGCGCGTTGCCGTTCAGGCCGTGACGGCCCTGGGCCTTCTCGATCAGGTACCGCGCGGGATTGCGCAGCTTGGGGCCGTAGTAGTCGTTGGAGCCGAAGACATAGGCGCCCGGGAACTCCATCAGGGGGCCCAGGGAGTCCAGGACCTCCGGGACACCGTCCGGGTCGGACAGGTTGTCGCCGGTGTTGATCACGAAGTCGGGACGCAGGCCGGCCAGCGAGCGCAGCCAGCGCTGCTTCTTGCGCTGGCCGCCGACCATGTGGATGTCGGACACCTGGAGCACGCGCAGCGGGCGCATTCCGGAGGGCAGGACGGGGATCGTCACCCGTCGCAGGCGGAACGAACGGGCCTCGAAACCCGCCGCGTAGACCAGACCGGCGGCGCCAACCGCCGTGATTCCCAGGGGTACTCCGTATCGCGCGCGCATACGTCCATCGTGTCAGAAGCCGTGCCGGAAGCGAGCGGCCGCCGGACGCACGGCCCCCTCCGGGCCGTGACGGGGCCACCGGGGCCGGCCGGGAGCGACGAGAGTCTCCGGACGGGAATCACGAGGGCCGCGAAATCGGCAGGCGTCCTTCCTCCCGCACCTGCGACAATCACCCCCATGACCACGCTCAAGTCGAAGCTGCAGGACGACCTCAACGCCGCGATCAAGGAGCGCGACGAGCTCCGCTCCTCGACGCTCCGGCTGACGCTCGCCGCGATCACCAAGGAGGAGGTCGCGGGCAAGGAGAAGCGCGAGCTCTCCGACGACGAGGTACAGAAGGTGATCACCCGCGAGGCGAAGAAGCGTCGTGAGGCCGCGGACGCCTTCGCGCAGGGTGGCCGCCCCGAGAGCGCCGAGCGGGAGAAGGCGGAGGGCGAGGTGCTCGCCGCCTACCTGCCGAAGCAGCTGTCGGACGACGAGCTGAACACGATCGTCGCGCAGGCCGTCGAGGAGGCGAAGGCGGCCGGTGCGGAGGGGCCGCGGGCCATGGGCGCCGTCATGAAGATCGTGAACCCGAAGGTGGCCGGGCAGGCCGAGGGCGGCCGGGTCGCCGCCGCGGTGAAGAAGCTGCTGGCGGGCTGACCCCGTGACCGGGCGCCACTGGCTGATCCCCGTAGCCGGGTACCACCGGCTGATCCCGTAGCCGGTACAAGCGAAGAAGGCCGGTGGCCCTCACCTCTCGGTGAGGGCCACCGGCCTTCGTGCGTACGGGATAGGCGTACGGGGCGGCGGGGGACGGACTCAGTCGCGCCGTCCGCCGATGCCGCCGCCGTTGCCCTGTCCCTGGAAGATGTTGCCGGGGAAGCCACCGTCGCCGCCGCCGCTGCCCGTGCCGCCGTCGATCAGGCCGCCGATGACACCACCGGCCTCGTTGCCCTCGTCGCCGTTGCCGCCGTCGTCCCGGCCGCCGTCGTCACCCCGTCCGCCGTCGTTGCCGCGGCCCTTGTCCTTGTCCTTGCTGTCCGGGATGTCGACGAGGTTGAAGGGGTTGGGCGGTGTGCCCTCCAGCGCGCCCGCCATCATGTCGCCCCAGATCGGGCCGGGGACCTCGCCGCCGAAGACCTTCTCGTGCGGGACGCCGCCGATGGTGATGTCGACCATCTTCCGCTCGTGCTTGGGGTCGCCGACCCACACGGCGCCCGCCAGGTCCGGCGTGTAACCGACGAACCAGGCCGCGAAGCGTTCGTCCGTCGTACCGGTCTTGCCGGCGCTCGGACGGCTGTCGAGGCCGGCCTGCTGACCCGTACCGTCCTCGACCACGCCCTTGAGGAGCGTGTTGACGGTGTCGGCCGTCGTCTCGGACATGGCCCGCGAGCACGTGGACTTCGGCACCTCGAGCGACTTGCTCTTGTTGCCGATCCGCTGGCTGATCGACTCGATGGCGACCGGCGTGCAGTACATGCCGCGCGAGGCGAAGGCCGCGTAGGCGCTCGCCATGGTCAGCGGGGACACCTCGGTGACGCCGAGGGCGATGGACGGCGTCTGCTCCAGCTCGTTCCCGTTGGCGCGCTCGACGCCCATCTTCTGGGCCATCTGCGTCACCGGGCAGATGCCGATGTCGCTGATCATCTGGACGTAGTAGGTGTTGACCGACTTGGCGGTCGCCTCCCGCATGTCGTAGGGGCCGACCTCCGTCTCGTTCTCGTTGGCGAGCTCGGCACCCTCGTTGTTCACCCAGTTCTTGCCGTCGCAGGCCGCGACCGGGCTCGGGTACTCCATCTCGTACGGCGAGGAGTACGACTTCGTCGCCGGCATGCCGCCCTCGATGGCCGCGGCGGCCACGATCGGCTTGAACGTCGAACCGGGCTGGTAGCCCGCGCCGCCGCCCATGGCGCTGTTGACGGACAGGTTGAGGGTCGTCTCGCCGTTCTTGATGTCGACGCCGTACGGGCGGGACTGGCCCATCGCGACGATCTTGCCGGTGCCGGGCTCGACGATGGTGGCCGCGGTCGCCACGTCGTCCTTCTTGTAGACGTGGTCCTTGATCGACTGCTGCACCGACTCCTGCGCCTGCGGGCTCATGGTCGTGCGGATCGTCAGACCGCCCTGGTTCCAGACCTTGGCCCGGTCCTCCTTGGTCTTGCCGAAGACCGGGTCGCTCAGGAACACCGCGCGGACGTAGTCGCAGAAGAAGCCCGCGCCCTTGACGGCCGTGATGCAGCCGTTCTTGGGCCGGCTGACCTTCAGCCCGAGCGGCGCCTCCTTCGCCTTGGCGGCCTCCGCCTCGGAGATGTCGCCGACCTGCGCCATGCGGGTCAGGACCACGTTGCGCCGCTTGACGGCCTCCGCCTCGTCGTTGACCGGGTCGTACCGGCTGGGTGACTGGACGATGCCGGCCAGGAGCGCGGACTCCTGGACGTTGAGGTCCTTGGCGGACTTGGAGAAGTAACGCTGGGCGGCCGCCTCGATGCCGTAGGCCTGCTGGCCGAAGAACGTGATGTTCAGGTAGTTCTCGAGGATCTTCTTCTTGCCCAGCTCCTCCTCGACCTGGATCGCGAGCTTCAGCTCGCGGATCTTGCGGCCGATGGTCTGCTGGGTGGCCTGCGCGACCTTCGTCGGGTCGTCGCCGGCCTCCTCCACGAAGACGTTCTTGACGTACTGCTGCGTGAGCGTGGACGCGCCCTCGGAGACCCCTCCGCTACGGGCGTTCTTGTTGAGCGCGCGCAGGACGCCCTTGAGGTCGACCGCGCCGTGCTCGTAGAAGCGCGAGTCCTCGATCGCGACGATCGCCTTCTGCATGTACGGCGAGATGTCCTTCAGGGCGACCACCGTGCGGTCGCGCGAGTAGACCGTGGCGATGGTGCCGCCCTCGGCGTCGAGGATGGCGGTGCGCTGGCTCAGCGGGGGAGTCTTCAGGTTGGCCGGGAGAGCGTCGAAGCTCTCCACCGAACCCTTGGCCGCCAGCCCCAGCGCGCCCACTGCGGGCAACGCGATGCCGGCCAGCACGGCTCCCGCGAGCACACTGACACCGAGGAACTTGGCGGCCTGCTGCGTTGGCGACAGACCACCGCCCGAGCGCTTCTTTGGCATGGAGGCAGCCTACGTTCTCATTCGCCGGACACGCGTGAATGCCTTGGCCTAAGCTGCACTCAACTGTCACAGCAGTGAGGCCACGTATCAATACGTCCGGCGACCCCGAATCGTTCCGGATCCGCTCGAGTTTTTTCCGAGAGGCGCCCCTGGGGGGCGTGTTGGTGTGTACGGGCGCGTGCCACGGCGTGTGGGATACGTGTCCGAAACCGCCTTGTGTGTCAATTGGTGTCCGTTGTGGCGCAACTGAAACGACCCTGATGCCGGGATCGTCGCGTATGTCGCCAGCTCACTCCCCCGGGTGATCTGCCGCTTACCCATAGTCCGTTCGGGCCATTCAAGATTGGGCCCGAAGGGGGTGTTGCGCTGTGCCCACCTTCCGTAACGTCCTCAACTGGCGGCGGTGAATATGCCGCTGCCGCCGTGGGGGAGCCTCGATTCGGGAGAGGACGGCGCCGGTATGGGCTGGGTAACCGACTGGAGTGCGCAGGCCGCCTGCCGCACTACCGATCCGGACGAACTGTTCGTTCAGGGAGCAGCGCAGAACAGGGCCAAGGCGGTGTGCACCGGATGTCCGGTGCGGACCGAGTGCCTGGCCGACGCGCTCGACAACCGCGTCGAATTCGGCGTGTGGGGAGGCATGACGGAGCGGGAGCGCCGCGCACTGCTGCGCCGGCGGCCCACCGTGACCTCCTGGCGCCGACTGCTGGAGACGGCGCGGACGGAGTACGAGCGAGGGGTCGGCATCGTGCCCCTCGACGACGACGAGGTCTACGAGAACTTCGCGGCCGTGGGCTGAGGCGGCCGGGGTCTTCCCCACGCACGCACGCCTCGGGTACGTGCGTCCCCGGGGCGCCCAGGGACCCGGGGGCCGGTCAGGCGCCGGGCTCGGGCAGCTCGGGTCGGCTCGTCGCGAGACGGTCCCCGATGTCCCGCAGCCCCGCGAGGTCGTGCACGTCGCCGGGCAGCGCGGCCACCTCGGTGACCGCCACCTCGGGATGACGCGCGGTGAAGCGGTCGCGCGTGCGCTGCTCGCGGGCGAGCAGGTGCATCCGATCGGCGTGCAGCCTCAGCAGGCCCGCGGCGAGCTGGTCGACGGACCGCTCCGGCGCGTCGGCAGCCTCGGGAGGGGCGTCGGCAGAAGGTCGGGGCTCGGGGGTGGACCCGGAGGCGGGGCCGGTCTCAGAGGCGTGCTCGGTCTCGGGTGCGAGGTCGGTCTCCGACGAGGGGTCGGCCTCGGGGGCGGTCGCGGGTGAGAGGGAGGGCTCGGGAGCGTCTGAACTTCCTTGCACGTCGGGAGAGTTACGAACTCCAGCTTTCCCGCCGTCCTGATCCACAATGCGACGGTCCTCAAGATTTTCCGCGGCGGCGAGCGCCCGCTCGGCCGACAGCCGGTCGGCGTCGCTGCCGTGGACCCGGTTGAGCACCAGACCGGCCAGCGGCATGTCCTCGGCCGCCAGCCGCTCCACGAAGTACGCGGCCTCGCGCAGTGCGTCCCGCTCCGGGGCCGCGACGACCAGGAACGCCGTCCCGGGCGCCTGGAGCAGCTTGTACGTCGCGTCCGCGCGGGTACGGAAGCCGCCGAACATCGAGTCCATCGCGGCCACGAAGGTCTGCACGTCCTTCAGGAACTGCCCGCCCAGCACCTTTCCCAGGACGCCCGTCATCATCGACATCCCGACGTTCAGGAACTTCATGCCGGCCCGGCCGCCGACCTTCGCCGGGGCCAGCAGGAGGCGGATCAGCTTGCCGTCCAGGAAGGACCCGAGGCGCTTGGGCGCGTCCAGGAAGTCCAGTGCCGAACGGGACGGCGGAGTGTCGACGACGATGAGGTCCCATTCGTCCCTCGCCCGAAGCTGTCCCAGCTTCTCCATCGCCATGTACTCCTGCGTGCCCGCGAAGCCCGCCGAGAGCGACTGGTAGAAGGGGTTGCCCAGGATCGCCGCCGCCCGGCCGGGATCCGCGTGCGCCTCGACGATCTCGTCGAAGGTGCGCTTCATGTCGAGCATCATGGCGTGCAGCTCGCCGCCCGCGGAGTCGTCGACGCCCTTGACCCGGCGCGGGGTGTTGTCCAGGGAGTCGATGCCCATGGACTGGGCGAGCCGCCGGGCCGGGTCGATGGTGAGGACGACGACCTTGCGGCCCCGTTCGGCGGCACGCAGGCCGAGGGCCGCCGCGGTGGTCGTCTTGCCGACGCCGCCCGAGCCGCAGCACACCACGATGCGGGTCTTCGGGTCCTCCAGCAACGGGTCGACGTCCAGTACCCGCGCGGGGCTCAGGCGCCGCGCGCCCTCCTGGGGCCGGGCCGGGTCCGGACTCATGCGATCCCCTGCTTCCGCAGCTCGGTGGCCAGTTCGTACAGCCCCGCCACATCCATGCCCTCGGAGAGCAGCGGGAGTTCCAGCAGGGGCAGGTCCAGATCGCCCAGGACGGCCCGCTGCTCCTGCTCCAGCGCGTACCGCTCGGCGTACTCCTCGGCCTGCCCCAGGAGCGGGTCCACCAGCCGCTCGGCGTGCCCGCCCCGCCGCGCCCCGCCGAGCCCGGCCCCGGACAGCGACCGCGCGAGCGCCGTACGCGGTGTGCTCCGCACGAGCTCCAGATCGGTCGCGTCCAGCACCGAGGGCCGGACCATGTTGACGATGACCCGCCCCACCGGGAGCCGCGCCGACCGCAGCTCGGCGATGCCGTCCGCGGTCTCCTGGACGGGCATCTCCTCCAGCAGCGTCACCAGGTGCACGGCCGTCTCGCGCGACTTCAGCACCCGCATCACCGCCTGCGCCTGATTGTGTATCGGGCCGACCTTCGCGAGGCCGGCCACCTCGTCGTTGACGTTGAGGAAGCGCGTGATGCGGCCGGTCGGCGGGGCGTCCATCACGACGTGGTCGTAGACGAACCGTCCGCTCTTGTCCTTGCGCCGCACCGCCTCGCACGCCTTGCCGGTCAGCAGGACGTCCCTGACACCGGGCGCGATCGTGGTCGCGAAGTCGATCGCCCCGAGCTTCTTCAGGGCCCGTCCGGCGCTCCCCAGTTTGTAGAACATCTGGAGGTAGTCGAGAAGGGCCCGTTCCGCATCGATGGCGAGGGCGTACACCTCCCCGCCCCCGGGAGCGACGGCGATCTTCCGCTCCTCATAAGGCAGCGCTTCGGTTTCGAAGAGCTGCGCGATGCCCTGGCGACCCTCGACCTCGACGAGAAGCGCGCGCTTCCCCTCGGTGGCCAGGGCCAGCGCGAGGGCCGCGGCCACCGTGGTCTTGCCGGTTCCGCCCTTGCCGCTGACGACCTGGAGCCTGCTCACGTATTCGAGCGTAACCAGTCCGCGCGCGGAGTACGCGGGAGGCTGTGGACAACGTCGCCGTGGTCGGCCGCCGGAGGCGCGTCGGGCAGCGGCTAGAGTCGGCCACATGACCAAGTGGGAATACGCAACCGTGCCGCTGCTCGTCCACGCCACGAAGCAGATCCTGGACACCTGGGGCGAGGACGGCTGGGAGCTCGTCCAGGTCGTGCCCGGGCCGAACAACCCCGAGCAGCTGGTGGCCTACCTGAAGCGCGAGAAGCAGGCATGAGCGCCGTCGAGGCCAGGCTGGCCGAGCTGGGCCTGACGCTGCCGGAGGTCGTACCGCCGCTGGCCGCCTACCAGCCGGCCGTGGTGTCCGGCCCGTACGTCTACACCTCCGGCCAGCTGCCGATGGTGGAGGGCAAGCTCGCGGTCACCGGCAAGGTGGGCGGCGAGGTCACGGCGGAGGAGGCCAAGGAACTCGCCCGCGTCTGCGCGCTGAACGCCCTGGCCGCCGTGAAGTCCGTCGCCGGTGACCTCGACCGCGTCGCGCGCGTGGTGAAGGTGGTCGGTTTCGTGGCGTCCGCGCCCGACTTCACCGGCCAGCCCGGCGTGATCAACGGCGCCAGCGAGCTCCTCGGCGAGGTCCTGGGCGACAAGGGCGTCCACGCCCGCAGCGCGGTCGGCGTGGCGGTGCTGCCGCTGGACGCGCCGGTGGAGGTCGAGGTCCAGGTGGAGCTCGTCCAGGCGTAGCCCGTACGGCTCGGCACGAGGGCCGTGGGAACGCGCGCGGGCGGTACGTCCGGCCGGGTGACGTGAGGCCTCCTCGGGCCGCGTGCCGCCCCGCTCGACGCGGGGTCGTTGCCGGGCCGGCAACACAGCTCGCCTCCGCCGCGGCGGCGCCGCAGGATCGCTCCCGGTGCCCCGTACGGAGCGGAGGCCGGCCCCGCAGCGGGGCGCGGCCCCGGCGCGTGCGTCCCCGGCACCGGTCCGACCGCACGTGCCAGGAGGAGCCATGCCGCAGCCGCCCGCGACCGACCACGACCGCCCCGTCCACCGTCTCGTGCCCTCACCGGCCGGCCGGATCCATCTGGTGGAGCAGGGCAGCGGGCCCCTGGTCCTGCTCGTCCACGGCTTCCCCGAGTCCTGGTACTCCTGGCGCCGCCAACTGCCCGCGCTGGCCTCCGCCGGCTTCCGCGCCGCCGCGATCGACGTGCGCGGCCACGGGCGCTCCTCCCGGCCCGAGGCCGTGGAGGCGTACCGGATGCTCGACCTCGTGGCGGACAACGTCGCCGTGGTGGAGGCCCTGGGCGAGCGGTCGGCCGTGGTCGTCGGGCACGACTGGGGTGCGACCGTGGCCGCGCACTCGGCGCTCCTGCGGCCCGACGTGTTCCGCGCGGTCGGCCTGCTGAGCGTGCCGTACACCCCGCCCGGCGGCCCGAGGCCCAGCGAGGTCTTCGCCGCCATGAGCGCTCCCGCCGGCCCCTTCGCCGGGCAGGAGTTCTACGTCTCCTACTTCCAGGAGCCCGGCCGGGCCGAGGCGGAGATCGAGCCCGACGTACGCGGCTGGCTCGCCGGCTTCTACGCCGCCCTGTCCGCCGACACCATGCCCCCGCCCGAGGCGCCCGACCCGCACTTCGTCGCCGCCGGCGGCAGGCTGCGCGACCGGTTCCCGGCCGACGGGCGGCTGCCCTCCTGGCTCACCGAGGAGGAGCTCGACGTCTACGCCGGGGAGTTCGAGCGCACCGGCCTGACCGGCGCCCTCAACCGCTACCGCGCCATGGACCGCGACTGGGCCGACCTGGCCGCCCACCGCGGTGCCCCGATCACCCAGCCGTCGCTGTTCCTCGGCGGCGACCGGGACGCCTCCACCACCTGGCTGTCCGACGCCATCGAGGCGTACCCCGCCACCCTGCCCGGGCTGACGGCCTCGCATCTCCTGGACGGCTGCGGCCACTGGCTCCAGCAGGAACGTCCCGAGGAGACGAACCGGCTGCTCACCGACTGGCTGGCCGGCCTCCCGGGCTGACCGCCGCCGCGGGCCACGGCCACCCCGGGGACCACTCGAACATCCGCCCGTCACCGGATAGCCTCCGGCCATGGCGAATGGTCAGTGGTACCCCCCGGAGTGGCCGGACCGCATCCGCGCGCTGGCGGCCGGCACCCTCACGCCGGTGATCCCGAAGCGCGCGGCCACCGTCATGCTCCTGAAGGACACCGGTTCCGGCCCCACCGTCCACATGCTGCGCCGCAGGACCTCCATGGCGTTCGCCGGGGGCGCGTACGCCTATCCGGGCGGCGGAGTCGACCCGCGCGACGACGACCGTGCCATCGGCTGGGCGGGCCCCCCGCGCGCGTGGTGGGCGGACCGGCTCGGCGTCGACGAGGCGTCCGCCCAGGCGATCGTCTGCGCGGCCGTACGGGAGACGTACGAGGAGGCGGGCGTCCTGCTGGCCGGGCGGACCGGCGACGCGGTCGTCGGCGACACCACGGGCGCGGACTGGGAG
This sequence comes from Streptomyces ambofaciens ATCC 23877, assembly GCF_001267885.1. NCBI lineage: Bacteria > Bacillati > Actinomycetota > Actinomycetes > Kitasatosporales > Streptomycetaceae > Streptomyces > Streptomyces ambofaciens. The sequence continues at coordinate 4,341,253 of NZ_CP012382.1, forward strand.
GCCGACCGGGCCGCCCTGGTCGCCCGTGAGCTCTCCTTCGCGGAGTTCCTGGACCGCCGGGGCCTCGTCCTGCGGTCCGACCTGCTGGGCGCCTGGGCGCGCTGGATCACGCCGGAGTTCGAGTCCCGGCGCTACGACACGTGGTTCTTCGTGGCCGCCCTCCCCGAGGGGCAGCGCACCCGCAACGCCTCCACGGAGGCCGACCGCACGGTGTGGATCACCCCGGCCGAGGCGACCGCCGGATACGACAAGGGCGAGCTGCTGATGATGCCGCCGACCGTCGCGACCCTGCGCGCGCTGTCGCAGTGCGGTACGGCGGCCGAGGCGCTCGCGTCGGCTCCGGGCCGCGACATGACGCCGGTGCTGGCCGAGGCACGGCTGGCCGGCGACGAGATCGTGCTCTCCTGGCCGGGGCACGACGAGTTCACCAAGCACGTCGCTCCCACGGCGCCGGCCACACCTACCGACCCGACCGGGGGAGCCCCCGCATGACGGACGCAGCAGCACTGCCCGGCCAGCCCAGGGGCGGTGTCCTCTCGGGGCCCGCCACCGCGCGCGCGGTGAACGTCCTGGCGCCCAACGCCTCCGCGATGACCCTGGACGGGACGAACACCTGGATCCTCGCCGAGCCCGACTCCGACCTGGCCGTCGTGGTCGACCCGGGCCCACTGGACGACACCCATCTCCGGCACGTCGCCGACACGGCCGAGCGGGCGGGCAAGCGCGTCGCCCTCACCCTGCTGACGCACGGTCACCCGGACCACGCGGAGGGCGCCGCGCGCTTCGCCGAGCTGACGCGGACGAACGTAAGGGCCCTGGACCCGGCGCTGCGGCTCGGCGACGAGGGGCTGGCCGCCGGTGACGTGATCGGGGTCGGCGGCCTGGAGCTGAGGGTCGTACCGACCCCGGGGCACACGGCCGACTCCCTGTGCTTCCATCTCCCGGCCGACCGGGCGGTCCTGACGGGCGACACGGTCCTGGGCCGCGGTACGACGGTGGTGGCCCATCCCGACGGGCGGCTCGGCGACTACCTGGACTCCCTGCGCAGGCTCAGGTCGCTCACGGCCGACGACGGGGTGCACACGGTGCTCCCGGGCCACGGCCCGGTCCTGGACGACGCCCAGGGCGCCGTCGAGTACTACCTCGCGCACCGTGCCCACCGCCTCGCCCAGGTCGAGACGGCCGTGGAGGACGGCTACCGGACGCCGGGCGAGGTCGTCGCCCGCGTGTACGCGGACGTCGACCGCTCACTGTGGCCGGCGGCGGAGCTGTCGGTGCGGGCGCAGCTGGAGTACCTGGGTGAGCACGGGCTCATCCAGCTGCCCGACTGACGTCCGTCAGCGGGAGCGCTTGGCGAGCCGCTCCACGTCCAGCAGGATCACCGCGCGGGCCTCCAGCCGGAGCCAGCCGCGCTGGGCGAAGTCCGCCAGTGCCTTGTTGACCGTCTCGCGGGACGCGCCGACCAGCTGGGCCAGCTCCTCCTGCGTCAGGTCGTGCACGACGTGGATGCCCTCCTCGGACTGCACGCCGAAGCGGCGGGACAGGTCCAGCAGGGCGCGGGCGACACGGCCGGGCACGTCCGAGAAGACGAGGTCGGACATGGCGTCGTTGGTCTTGCGCAGGCGGCGCGCCACGGCACGCAGCAGGGCGGTGGCGACCTCGGGGCGGACGTTCAGCCAGGGCTGGAGGTCGCCGTGGCCGAGGGCGAGCAGCTTGACCTCGGTCAGCGCGGTGCCGGTCGCCGTGCGCGGGCCCGGGTCGAAGAGCGACAGCTCACCGATCAGCTCGCTGGGGCCGACGACCGCCAGCATGTTCTCGCGCCCGTCGGGGGAGGTGCGGTGGAGCTTGACCTTGCCCTCCGTGACCACGTAGAGGCGGTCTCCGGGGTCCCCCTCGTGGAACAGTGTGTCGCCGCGGGCGAGGGTCACCTCACTCATGGAGGCGCGGAGCTCCGCGGATTGCTCGTCGTCGAGCGCCGCGAAGAGCGGGTTGCGCCGCAGAACGTCGTCCACGAGTTCTCTCCTTGTCGACCGGCTCAGAGGATCTTGTTCCCCCGGTGTACCAGGGGTCCGTGGTGCCCATTTTGCCGGACAGTCCAAACAGTGTGATCTGTCACAAGGATGCCGCACTGGTGTCCTGGGGTACGCGGCAGGGGTCCAATTGGGCGCCGATCTTCGGGGTCCGGGGCGGATGCCGGTGCCGGGCCGTAGGCTGGCCGGGTGTCCAAAACGCCGGTGAGAGCACAGGCCGAGGGGGCTGCGAGGGTGGGTGTGCGTCGTGATTCCGCTGTGGGCGAACGGGGCCCCGATGGCGGTAGGAAAACGGCGAAAACGACGAAGAGGACGGCGCCTGCCAAGAGGGTGACCGCGGAGAAGGGTGCCGTGAAGAAGAACGCCGACAAGGACCCGGTACCCGCCGACGCCAGGCCGGCCTCCGCGAAGAAGGCGGCGCCCGCGAAGAAGAAGGCGGCGCCCGCTAAGACGTCGGCTGCCGCCAGGAAGACGGCCTCCGCGAAGGAGGCGGCGCCCTCGAAGAAGGCGGCGCCCGCCGAGACCTCGCCCTCCGCGAAGAAGGCGGCGCCCTCGAAGAAGGCCGCGCCCGCCAAAAAGGGGAGCGCGGCGAAGTCGGCCTCCGTCAGGAGGCAGGCCCCCGCCAGGAAACCCGCCGTCGCCCCCAAGAAGGCTGCCGCCGCCGTCAAGGGCGTCGCCCCGGCGAAGACCGTCGCCCCGAAGTCGCCGCGCGCGGAGTCCCGCACCGCCCTGGTCCGCCGGGCCCGCCGCATCGACCGCGAACTCGCGGAGGTCTACCCGTACGCCCACCCGGAGCTGGACTTCGAGAACCCGTTCCAGCTCGTCGTGGCCACGGTGCTGTCCGCCCAGACCACCGATCTGCGCGTCAACCAGACGACGCCCGCCCTCTTCGCCAAGTACCCCACCCCCGAGGACCTGGCCGCCGCCAACCCCGAGGAGGTCGAGGAGATCCTGCGCCCGACCGGCTTCTTCCGGGCCAAGACCAAGTCGGTCATAGGGCTCTCCAAGGCCCTGGTGGAGGACTTCGGCGGCGAGGTCCCCGGCCGCCTCGCGGACCTCGTCAAACTGCCCGGCGTCGGCCGCAAGACCGCCTTCGTCGTCCTCGGCAACGCCTTCGGCCGCCCGGGCATCACCGTGGACACGCACTTCCAGCGCCTGGTGCGCCGCTGGCAGTGGACCGACGAGACCGACCCGGACAAGATCGAGGCGGCCGTCGGCGCGCTCTTCCCCAAGAGCGACTGGACGGACCTCTCCCACCACGTGATCTGGCACGGCCGCCGGATCTGCCACGCCCGCAAGCCCGCCTGCGGCGCCTGCCCCATCGCCCCGCTCTGCCCGGCGTACGGCGAGGGCGAGACGGACCCGGAGAAGGCGAGGAAGCTGCTGAAGTACGAGAAGGGTGGCTTCCCCGGCCAGCGCCTGAATCCCCCGCAGGCGTACCTGGACGCGGGCGGGACCCCGGCGCCCCCGTTGGGGGCCGGGTGACGGAACGATCTCGGGGGCGTCGGGCGTTGGAGTCGGCAGGACGGGGGTGGAGATGACACGGGCGAGCGACACGCAGGGCCACACTCGGGGCTCGCTTCTCAGCAAGGAGGGGCTGCCCGGCTGGCTGGACCCGGTGGTGCGGGCCGCCGAGACGGTGCAGCCCCGGCAGCTGAGCCGCTTCCTGCCGCCGGAGGACGGCGCCGGCCGCCAGTCCGCCGTGCTGATCCTGTTCGGCGGGGGCGAGAGCGCGGCCGAGGACGGGCGGAGCGGCGCGGGCCGCGGGCCCGAGCTGCTGCTGATGGAGCGGGCCGGCACGCTGCGCTCCCACGCCGGCCAGCCGGCGTTCCCGGGCGGCGCGCTCGATCCGGAGGACGGTGATCCGCAGGGCGAGGGGCCGCTGCGGGCCGCCCTGCGCGAGGCCGAGGAGGAGACCGGGCTCGATCCGGCCGGAGTGCAGCTCTTCGGCGTCCTGCCCAAGCTCTACATCCCGGTGAGCGGCTTCGTCGTCACACCGGTCCTGGCCTGGTGGCGCGAGCCCTCCCCGGTCGGCGCCGTCGATCCGAACGAGACGGCGCGGGTCTTCACCGTCCCCGTGGCGGATCTCACGGACCCCGCCAACAGAGTCACCACCATCCACCCCAGCGGCCACCGGGGCCCGGCATTCCTGGTCGAATCGGCGCTCGTCTGGGGCTTCACGGCCGGTGTCATCGACCGGCTGCTGCACTTCGCGGGCTGGGAGCGGCCCTGGGACCGGGAGAAGCAGGTCCCACTGGACTGGCGGTCATGACAGGGTGACTCGTGTGAGCGTAGGACGACGAGGCGGGGCCTGAATCGGTGAACGTGCTGGACATCCTGTTGCTGCTGGCCGCCGTCTGGTTCGCGATCGTCGGATACCGCCAGGGCTTCGTCGTCGGCATCCTGTCGGTGGTCGGCTTCCTCGGCGGCGGTCTCGTCGCCGTCTCCCTGCTGCCGGTCGTCTGGGACGCCCTGACGGACAACGCCGAGGTGAGCACGACCGCCGCCGTCGTCGCGGTCGTCGTGGTGATCGTCTGCGCCTCCGTCGGCCAGGCCCTGACCACCCACCTCGGCAACAAGCTGCGCCGCTACATCACCTGGTCCCCGGCCCGTGCCCTGGACGCCACCGGTGGCGCCCTGGTCAACGTCGTGGCGATGCTCCTGGTCGCCTGGCTGATCGGCTCCGCGCTCGCCCAGACGACGATGCCGACGATCGGCAAGGAGGTCCGGCAGTCGCAGGTGCTGCTGGGGGTGCAGGAGGCACTGCCCCAGCAGGCGGACACCTGGTTCGACGACTTCACCTCCGTCCTCGCCCGGAACGGCTTCCCGCAGGTCTTCAGCCCGTTCGCCAACGAACCGATCACCCCGGTCCAGCCGCCCGACCCGGCCCTGGCGAACAGCCCGGTCGCCACCCGTGCCAAGCGTTCCATCGTCAAGGTCATGGGCACCGCCCCCGACTGCGGCAAGGTCCTGGAGGGCACCGGCTTCGTCTTCGCGGACCGCCGGGTCATGACCAACGCGCACGTGGTGGGCGGCGTCGACGAACCCACGGTGCAGATAGGCGGCGAGGGCAGGAAGTACGACGCGACGGTCGTCCTCTACGACTGGCGGCGCGACATCGCCGTACTGGACGTGCCGGAGCTGAGCGCGCCCGCGCTGCGGTTCACGGACGAGGACGCCGCCCGGGACGACGGAGCGATCGTCGCGGGCTTCCCGGAGAACGGGGCGTACGACGTCCGCGCGGCGCGCGTACGCGGGCGCATCACGGCCAGCGGCCCGGACATCTACCACCGCGACAGCGTCCGCCGGGACGTCTACTCGCTCTTCGCGACCGTCCGTCAGGGCAACTCGGGTGGCCCGCTGCTGACCCCCGAGGGCGAGGTCTACGGCGTGGTGTTCGCCAAGTCCCTGGACGACGCCGAGACCGGGTACGCGCTCACCGTGGACGAGATCCGTGAGGACATCGCCCAGGGCCGCACCGCCGACCAGCAGGTGGACAGCGACAGCTGCGCGCTCTAGAAGCCGTTCAGCCGTCCAGCCGTGAGACGCACGGAGGCCGGGCGCTCAGCCCGCGGAGGGCGCGGGCCGGCGCTCAGCCGCGTGGATGGCGAAGGCGTACGGAGACCCAGCGGGCCCGGCGGCGCAGGATGCGCGGAATGCCCACCCGTAGGTCCGCACCCGCCAGTTGCGGGGTGCCGCCTCGTTGGTGGGTGCTGCTCACGCCGCTCGTGGAGCGGCCGTCGCGTGCTACGTCACTGTAGTCGTGCGTCCAGCCCATACACCGACGTGTGCCCCCGCCCCAAGGTCGATAACCGTTCTCGGGGCGCCCAATTGGCCTATGCGCCGGGCAAGTGGCCGTTCGTACGACAAGCGTTCCGGTTCGGGTACCGGGCGCGTTCGTTCGGTCACCGATCGGGTTCGGGATCCTTCAGCCAATTGATCAGTTCGGTGGAGAAAGCGACCGGGTCCTCTTCGTGAGGAAAGTGGCCGAGCCCGTCGAACAGCCGCCAGCGGTAGGGCGCTTCGACGTACTGCCCGGACCCGGCGGCGCTCCGCGTCCGCATCACGGGGTCCAGCGAACCGTGCAGGTGCAGCGTCGGCACCCGCACCGGCCGCTTCATACGGCGGTAGAACTGGATGCCGTCGGGCCGCGCCAGGGAGCGCACCATCCAGCGGTACGGCTCGACGGAGCAGTGCGCCGTCGAGGGGATGCACATGGCGCGCCGGTAGGCGTCCACCGCCTCCTCGTCCAACGGCCGCGGCCCGGACCAGTCGTGGATCAGCCGACCGACCAGCGCGCCGTCGTCGGCGGTGAGTTGACGCTCCGGGATCCAGGGGCGCTGGAAGCCCCAGATGTAGGAGCCGGCCCGGGTCTGCCGGACGTCCCCGAGCATGGCCGAGCGCCAGCGCCGGGGGTGCGGCATCGACGAGACCGCGAGCCGCCGCACCAGCTTGGGCCGCATCGCGGCGGCCGTCCAGGCCAGGTAGCCGCCCAGGTCGTGGCCGACCAGCGCGGCGTCCGGCTCGCCGAGCGAGCGCACCACGCCGGTGATGTCGAGGGCGAGGCCGGCGGGGTCGTAGCCGCGCGGGGTGCGGTCGCTGCCGCCGACGCCGCGCAGGTCCATGGCGACGGCGCGGAAACCCGCGTCCGCCAGCGCCACCAGCTGGTGCCGCCAGCTCCACCAGAACTGCGGGAAGCCGTGCAGCAGCAGCACCAGCGGTCCGTCACCCAGCTCGGCGATGTGGAAGCGAGCGCCGTTGGCGGCGACGTCCCGGTGGGTCACCTGGTGGCCGCCGGGGATGCCGAGGCGTACGACCGAGGTGGGGTGCTGCGCCGGTGGAGTGGCGGGATCCGTCATGAGGACGAGCGTGCCACAGCCTCGATGGCTTCGGGGGACCGGTCCGCGGGCAGCTCCGGCCGCGGGTGCGGCTTGGCGTTCTGCAGGACGCCCGCCGACTGCTTCACGGACGCGGCGACCTTCTGCGGGCCCTTGCCCTTCTTGGCCTTCTTGGCGAAGACGATGCCGATCAGCGCGAGGAGTGCCGCGACCAGGACGTTCGCCGCGAAGGAGAGCAGGAAGCAGACCGCCATGTTCCAGCCGCTCCAGGTCCGGATGCCGTAGGCGAGCGCGAAGCTCAGCATCGGCAGCGAGAACAGGAGGACCGCCCCGGCCGCCGAGAACGCGCCGCCGCTCGTCGCCCCGCGCTTGACGTCCTGCCTCAGCTGCGCCTTGGCCAGCGCGATCTCGTCGTGCACGAGCGCCGACAATTCGGTGGTCGCCGAGGCGAACAGCTGGCCGATGCTGCGTTCGGTGCCGACCGGGCTGCCGTCGGGTGCGCTCATCGCGGTCTCCCTCTTCTCCTGGCTCATCTGCGTACGTTCTGCTGGCTCGTCTGCGGACGGCTTCCGTGGCTGTCGCGCGCTGCTGGTCCACTGCGGCACGACCGCGTACGGTCCGTCTTTTGTACCGTCTCGTCAGATCATGCCGGACCGCTGCCCTCATCGCCTGCCCCGCCCGGTACTTCGGCAAGCCGCGCCGACTCCATCTCCTCGGCGATCCGGCGGTGCTCGGCGGCCTTCCTCTCGTAGATCGCGGCCACGCGCAGGTGGTACGCGGGGTCGTCCTGCTCGTAGATGTCCGGGACCCCGCTGAGGTCCTCGTCGCGCTCCTCGGCCTCCGTCATGCGCCGGTACTTGGCGTTCCGTACCTTCAGCAGCACCGTGGCCAGGAGCGCCGCGACGAGGGAACCGGTCAGGACCGCGGCCTTGACCTCGGCGGTCAGCGCCGCGTCGTCCTCGAAGGCCAGCTCGCCGATGAGCAGAGAGACGGTGAACCCGATGCCGGCCAGGGTCGCCACCGCGAACACGTCGGCCCACGCGAGATCGTCACTGAGCGAGGCCCTGGTGAAACGCGCCGTCAGCCAGGTGCCGCCGAAGATGCCGAGCGTCTTGCCGACGACGAGTCCGAGCACCACGCCGAGGGTCTCCGGCCGGGTGAACACGTCGGCCAGCGCACCGCCCGACAGCGAGACACCCGCGCTGAACAGCGCGAACAGCGGCACCGCCAGGCCCGCCGACAGGGGACGTACAAGGTGCTCGATGTGCTCGCCGGGGGAGTGCCGCTCGCCCTCGCGGGTGTGGCAGCGCAGCATCAGGCCCATCGCGACGCCGGCGATGGTGGCGTGGACGCCGCTGTTGTACATCAGCGCCCAGATCACCAGGCCGAGCGGGACGTACACGTACCAGCCGCGCACGCCCCTGCGCAGCAGCAGCCAGAAGACGGCGAGGCCGACGACCGCGCCACCGAGCGCGGCGAAGTTCAAGCTCTCGGTGAAGAAGACCGCGATGATCAGGATCGCGAACAGGTCGTCGACGACCGCGAGCGTCAGCAGGAAGGCGCGCAGGGCGCTCGGCAGGGACGTGCCGATGACGGCGAGTACGGCGAGCGCGAAGGCGATGTCGGTGGCGGTGGGCACGGCCCAGCCGGCCAGGGACCCGCCCCCGGCGCTGCTGGTGATCGTGTAGACGAGCGCCGGTGCGGCCATGCCGCACAGGGCCGCCACCACCGGGAGCGCGGCGGCCTTCGGGTCCTTGAGGTCACCGGCGACCAGCTCTCGCTTGAGTTCGATGCCGGCGACGAAGAAGAAGATCGCGAGCAGTCCGTCGGCGGCCCAGTGCGCGACCGACAGGTTCAGACCGAGGGCCTCGGGGCCGAAGTGGAAGTGGCTGACGCTCTCGTAGCTGTCCTGGAGCGCCGGTACGTTCGCCCACACCAGCGCGGTGACGGCGGCGACGAGCAGCAGGACACCGCCGACCGTCTCGGTGCGCAGCGCGTCGGCGACGTAGGTCCGCTCGGGCAGGGACAGCCGTCCGAAGGCTTTGCGGGGGGTGCGGGGCGCGGTCACGGGGTGGACCTCCGGTCTGTGGGCAGCACTGGAACACTTGCCGACCAGACTTCCCGGCGCACCATGAGGATCTTGTTGGTTCTCTTACGCGTTCCTGAGCCTACCCAACCTGCGGCGGTGGTGCCGGGTGATCTCCGTGACGGTAGGTATGGGGCTGAACAGCACGAAAAGGGCACCCGGCGGATCGGTCGCCGGGTGCCCTGGGAGCCGGTGGTTCAGTCCTCGCTGGGCGCCGCCGGAAGCTTCGTCTGGATGAGGTCCATGACGGTGGAGTCGGTCAGGGTGGTCACGTCCCCGAGCTGCCGGTTCTCCGCCACGTCGCGCAGCAGGCGCCGCATGATCTTGCCGGAGCGGGTCTTGGGCAGCTCCGCCACCGGCAGGACCCGCTTGGGCTTGGCGATCGGGCCGAGGGTGGCGCCGACGTGGTTGCGCAGGTCGGCGACGAGGTCCTCGGTCTCCGCGGCCGAGCCGCGCAGGATCACGAAGGCCACGATGGCCTGCCCGGTGGTCTCGTCCGCCGCGCCGACCACGGCCGCCTCGGCGACCGAGGGGTGGGAGACGAGGGCCGACTCGACCTCGGTGGTGGAGATGTTGTGGCCCGAGACGAGCATCACGTCGTCGACGCGGCCGAGCAGCCAGATGTCGCCGTCGTCGTCCTTCTTGGCGCCGTCGCCGGCGAAGTACTTGCCCTCGAACCTCGACCAGTACGTGTCGATGAACCGCTGGTCGTCGCCCCAGATGGTGCGCAGCATGGACGGCCACGGCTCGGTGAGGACCAGGTAGCCGCCCCCGCCGTTCGGCACCTCGTTGGCCTCGTCGTCGACGACGGTGGCGGAGATGCCGGGCAGCGCGCGCTGGGCGGAGCCGGGCTTGGCCTCGGTCACGCCCGGCAGCGGCGTGATCATCATCGCGCCGGTCTCGGTCTGCCACCAGGTGTCGACGACTGGGGTGACGTCGGCACCGATGTTCTTGCGGTACCAGATCCAGGCCTCGGGGTTGATCGGCTCGCCGACCGAGCCGAGGACCCGCAGGGACGACAGGTCGAACTTCGCGGGGATGTCGTCACCCCACTTCATGAACGTCCGGATCGCGGTGGGCGCGGTGTAGAGGATCGTCACGCCGTACTTCTGGACGATCTCCCAGAAGCGGCCCTGGTGCGGGGTGTCCGGGGTGCCCTCGTACATGACCTGCGTCGCGCCGTTGGCGAGCGGGCCGTAGACGATGTAAGAGTGCCCGGTGACCCAGCCGACGTCGGCGGTGCACCAGTACACGTCGGTCTCCGGCTTGAGGTCGAAGACGGCCCAGTGCGTGTACGCCGTCTGCGTGAGGTAGCCGCCGGAGGTGTGCAGGATGCCCTTGGGCTTACCGGTCGTGCCGGAGGTGTACAGGATGAACAGCGGGTTCTCGGCGTCGAACGCCTCCGGCGTGTGCTCCGCGGACTGGCGGTCGACCGTCTCGTGCCACCACTTGTCGCGGGAGTCGTCCCAGGCGACGTCCTGGCCGGTGCGGCGGACGACGAGCACGTGCTCGACGGTGCCGGCGCGCTCGACCGCCTCGTCCACGGCGGGCTTGAGCGCGGAGGGCTTGCCGCGGCGGTAGCCGCCGTCGGAGGTGATGACGACGCGGGCGTCGGCGTCCTGGATGCGGGTCGCGAGCGCGTCCGCGGAGAAACCGCCGAAGACCACCGAGTGGGCGGCGCCGATCCGGGCGCAGGCCAGCATCGCGATCGCCGTCTCCGGGATCATCGGCATGTAGACGGCGACCCGGTCGCCCTTGCGCACGCCCAGCTCCAGCAGGGCGTTGGCGGCCTTGGAGACCTCGTCCTTGAGCTCGGCGTAGGTGAGGGCGCGGCTGTCGCCCGGCTCGCCCTCGAAGTGGATGGCGACGCGGTCGCCGTGCCCGGCCTCCACGTGCCGGTCCACGCAGTTGTACGCGACGTTGAGCTTGCCGTCCTGGAACCACTTGGCGAACGGCGGGTTCGACCAGTCCAGGGTCTCGGTCGGTTCCTGTGCCCAGGTCAGCCGGCGGGCCTGCTCGGCCCAGAAGCCGAGCCTGTCAGCCTTGGCCTGTTCGTACGCCTCAGCCGTGACGTTGGCGTGTGCGGCCAGGTCAGCGGGCGGCGCGAAGCGTCGCTCCTCCTTCAAGAGGTTGGCCAGGCTTTCGTTGCTCACGACATCTCCCATTCTCAGGGTTGTCCGTTGTGTCCCAGGCCACACCTCATCAGACCCGGGGGGCCGATGACAAGGGTCGACGGGCAATTGGTTTAGACCTGTCTGGTGATCGCCCGTCTTCGTGACCAGTGGTCATTTCGTACCCACGGACGCCGACGGCGCGGGGTTCAGCGTCTGTAACGACGCTCACACTCCCCGCGCCTCGGCTCTCCGGCCCTTCAGGCCGTCAGGCCGGTCTCCAGCACCAGCTCGAACACGCCGTCCCCGGCGTCCTCGGCGAGCAGGTAGGCCTGGGCCTCGCCCACGTGGAAGTACATGCCCTGCAGCTCCAGGTCTCCCGCCTCCAAGGCCTGGGAGACCGCGTCGTGGGCCCGCAGGTGCTCCAACTGCTGGACGACGTTGGCCAGGCAGAGCTGCTCGGCCGCGTCGGCGGGACGGCGGCCGGCCAGCCGGGGCCAGGCGTCCTCGTCCTCGGGGATACGCTCCAGGCTCGGCAGCCCGTGCCGCAGCCACCGCTTGAGCGGGGTCTGCGCGCCTCCCGGTTCGGCGCTCAGCAGCGCCTGCATGGCCCCGCACCCGGAGTGCCCGCACACCGTGATGGACCGCACCTTCAGCACGTCCACCGCGTACTCGATCGCGGCGGCCACCGAGTCGTCGCCGCTCTCCTCGCCGGGCATCGGTACGAGGTTGCCCACATTGCGCACGACGAAGAGGTCACCGGGGCCACTGGAAGTGATCATCGAGGTGACCACCCGTGAGTCGGCACAGGTCAGGAAGAGCTGGGAGGGCTGCTGCCCCTCACGGGCCAGCCGGGCCAGCTCCGGACGCATCAAGGGTGCGGTGTTCCGCTGGAACGCGCTGATGCCACGGGCCAGTTCGCCTCCGCTGGGGCCGCTCGGTCCGCTGGATCTGCCGGACCCGTCGGACCTGGCGGGTGCCTCGGGTCGGCCGTCCGGTCCACCCGGTGCGTGGGATCCGTCCGGTCCGTCCGGTCCGCCGGGGCCGTTCGGTCGGCTCGGACCGTTCGCCGGATCGACGGTGCCGGCCGCAGGGCCCTGCCGGCCGGAGCCGACCGGCGACGCCGCGTGCTGGGGGCGTTCGTCGCACTGGTGGTTGCGCCAGGGCGTCCAGGGGCGGCAGCGGCAGCCCTCGGCATCGGCCGGTTCGGAGATGCGGGTGCCGGGCCGGCGGCCGGTGATGTCGACCGAACCCCCCTGGGCGGTGTGCGTCTTCTGCCAGTCCTGGAGGGTCTCGAACGCCGCGTGGTCCATGAAGGAACCGTCCAGCTCCACCACGGCACTCCCCCCATGGGGCACCTGATGCAGGACCCGGCTGAGCCGGGGCACCGCGAGGAACGTCAACTGGCCTCGGACGTGTACGTGGTGGACTCCGTCCGTCTCGGCGTGCGTGATCCGCGTGCGGGTCAGGCGGTGCAGGGCGACACCGACGGCCACGGCGATGCCCAGCGCGACACCCTGCAGGACGCCCAGGAAGACCACGCCGCCGGTGGTGACGGCGTAGACCAGCACCTCACGGTGGCGGGTCACCGTGCGGATGTGGTTCAGCGACACCATCTTCAGGCCGACGGCCATGACCAGGGAGGCGAGCGAGGCGAGCGGGATGAGCTCCAGGGCCGGGACCATCAGCAGTGCGGCGATCACTACGAGAACGCCGTGCAGCATCGTGGAGTTCCGGCTGACGGCACCCGCGGCCACGTTCGCGGAACTGCGCACGGCGACACCGGCGATGGGCAGTCCGCCGAGCGACCCGGAGACGATGTTGGCCGCGCCCTGCCCGAGCAGCTCCCGGTCGAGGTCGGAGCGCTTGACGCGGCCGGTCAGGCCCGGCCGGGCGGCGGCCAGCTTGTCCACGGCGACCGCGCCGAGCAGTGACTGCACACTGCACACGAGCGTGGTGGTCAGGACGGCGGCGAGCAGACCCAGCACCGGACCGTCGGGCAGCGTGGCCAGGGCGTGGCTGCTCCAGGACGGCAGGTCGACCTTGGGCAGTCGGAGTTCGGCGCAGGCCGCGACCGCGGTGGCGCCGGCGACGGCGATCAGGGCGGCGGGGAGTCTGCCCAGGAGCCGACCGGCCCGGCCGGGCACCCGTGGCCAGAGCAGCAGCAGGCTCAGTGTCAGCGCGCTCACCGCGAGGTCGGCGGGGCGCAGGTTCGCCAACTGGGCGGGCAGCGCGACCAGGTTGTCGGGGACGGAGCTCTGCGGGGTGCCGCCGAGGACGATGTGCAGCTGGGCGACGGCGATGGTGACGCCGATGCCGGCGAGCATGCCGTGCACGATGGCGGGGCTGACGGCCAGCGCGGAGCGTGCCACGCGCAGGCAGCCGAGGCCGAGCTGGGCGAGCCCGGCGAGCACCGTGATGGCGCAGGTCGTACGCCATCCGTAGCGCTGGATGAGGTCGGCGGTGACCACGGTGAGGCCGGCGGCGGGGCCGCTGACCTGCAAGGGGCAGCCACCGAGCCATCCGGCGACGATCCCGCCCACCGCGGCCGCGACGAGGCCGGCCTGGAGGGGGGCGCCGGTGGCGAGGGCGATGCCCAGGGAGAGGGGCAGGGCGATCAGGAAGACCGCGATCGAGGCCGACAGGTCGGCGCCCGCGACGCGAAGGCGCCGGGGTCCGCCGGGCGGCGGGCTGTGCGGTGGGTGGACGTGTTCGGTCCGGGCCGATTCGGCACGGGCGGGGACGCAGGCTGACATGTTTCCCGTCTCCTCCGGGGCTGCGCGGTCGCGGTCATGGACGGTCCCCCGCGGACGGGGGCAATTCGCGGCCGTTTGTCACGGCGTACAGCGGCGGGATGCCGAGTGCTCGGTGCGCACTCGGCGAGCATCCGTGAGCACGTGGTGATTGCGCTCAGTAAACAGATCGTAATTCAGAGTAAAGAGGAGGCATAGACTTTTCGCGCAAATGGAGTATTAGGTCGCTCTACAGGGTGAATCGAGCATTTCATCGGCTTGTCGTATTAATTCCTTCTCGGTCTCGTGCCACCTTGACGGCGCTGACGGCATGTCCCGGCTCAGCACCCGACATCGCCCTCGTCGGCGTTGGCCCGAGAGAAGGAAGAAGGTGGGCGGAACATGGCCGCCACCCACAGGATCGCCGCGCGCTCCGCGATCGCGGCCGCGATCTGCGCCGCGTCGCTCGCCGGCTGCGCGATCGGCAGCGACACCGGTTCCGGTGAAGGGACGAACGGTCCGCACAAGGAGAAGGGAAAGCCGGCGCCGGCGCCCAGGAACGTGGTCCGGCTGATCGGTGACGGCTCCACCGCGTACACCGGAGCCCAGCCACACCTGCCCCGGCCCGAACGTCTCAAGCCCGGGCAGAAGCCCCCGCAGTTCGTGGTGTTCTCCTGGGACGGCGCGGGCGAGGACAGTCAGCGGCTGTTCTCCCACTTCCGCGAAGTGGCCAAGGAGAACAACGCGACGATGACCTACTTCCTGAGCGGCGTGTACCTGCTGCCCGAGGAGGACCGGGACCTCTACCGGCCGCCGCAGCACTCCCCGGGCCGCTCCGACATCGGCTTCAACGACGAGCAGGGCATCGCCGAGACCGTCAAGCAGCTACGGCTCGCCTGGCAGGAGGGCAACGAGATCGGCACCCACTTCAACGGGCACTTCTGCGGCAGCGGCGGCGGGGTCGGCGAGTGGTCCGTCGAGGAGTGGAAGGACGAGATCGGTCAAGCCAAGCGGTTCGTCAAGTCCTGGAAGACCAACACGGGCATGAAGAACGCCGCGCCCCTCCCCTTCGACTACGACAAGGAGTTGATCGGCGCCCGGACCCCGTGCCTGGAGGGCCAGAAGAACTTCGTGAAGGCCGCCGGCGAGATGGGCTTCCGCTACGACAGCAGCGGCGTCAACAACCAGGTCTGGCCGAAGAAGAAACAGGGCCTGTGGGACGTGTCGATGCAGCTCGTGCCGTTCCCCGGGCACACCTTCGAGCAGCTCACCATGGACTACAACTTCATGGTCAACCAGTCGGGCACCACGACCCAGGGTGATCCGGCCAAGCACGAGTTCTGGGGCGACCAGATGCGCGACGGCCTGCTCCAGGGATTCCAGCGGGCCTACGACGGCAACCGCGCACCCCTGATCATCGGCAACCACTTCGAGTCATGGAACGGCGGCACCTACATGCGTGCCATCGAGGAGGTCATCGAAGGGGTGTGCACCAAGGACGAGGTGCGCTGCGTCTCCTTCCGGCAGCTCGTGGACTGGCTGGACGCCCAGGACCCGAAGGTCCTGAAGAAGCTGCGCACACTGGACGTCGGCGAGGCCCCCGAGAAGGGCTGGGCCTCCTTCCTGTCGGCCGGCCCCGCGCCGGCGCCGAAGGGCGTGCCCGGGGCGCCGGCCGCCCAGCGGTAACCGTCCGGCGGCAACCCGTCCGGAGGGATGCCGCGAGGGAGTCGTCACGCCGGAGCGACGACTCCCTCGCCGAGGACGAACCCTGGATCGACCTGCGCCGCCAGGTCGGTCCCGGTGCGCTCGTCGCCCCAGCTCCGGGCGTTCTTCAGATGGAAGTGGATCATCTGCTGCGTGTAGCGCTCCCAGTCCCGCAGCCCGTACGCCGCCTCGACCGCCGCGTGCAGAGCGCGCAGCGCCCCCCGGTTGGCGTCCTCCAGGAGCGCGAACCGGGGCGGCCGGCCCTTCTCCATCGCGCGCACCCAGTCCGAGTGCCCGACGGTCGTCAACAGGTCCTCGCCGACGTGCTCGTGCAGGAAATCGAGGTCGTCGGGACCCTGGACCTTGTTGCCGACGACCTTCAGGGCGACTCCGAAGTCGCGGGCGTAGTCCTTGTACTGGCGGTAGACGGAGACCCCCTTCCGGGTCGGCTCGGCGACCAGGAACGTGAGGTCGAAGCGGGTGAACATGCCGGAGGCGAAGGAGTCCGAACCCGCGGTCATGTCGACCACGACGTACTCGTCGGGGCCGTCGGCCAAGTGGTTCAGGCACAACTCCACCGCTCCCGTCTTGGAGTGGTAGCAGGCGACTCCGAGGTCGGCGTCCGTGAAGGGTCCGGTCACCATCAGACGGACGGCTCCGCCGTCGAGTTCCACCGGCCGGGCGCAGGTGTCGTAGACCGGGTTGTCCTCGCGCACCCGCAGCAGGCGCGAACCCTCCCCGGGGGGCGTCGTCTTGATCATCTTCTCGGCCGAGGCGATGCGCGGGTTGGTGCCGCGCAGGTAGTCCTTGATCAGCGGGAGGTGCTCGCCCATCGCGGGCAGACCGGCCGCCGCCGCCTCGTCGAGGCCCAGCGCGGCACCCAGGTGCTGGTTGATGTCGGCGTCGATCGCGACGACGGGCGCACCGGTGGCGGCGAGGTGGCGGATGAACAGGGAGGACAGGGTCGTCTTGCCACTGCCGCCCTTCCCGACGAAAGCAATTTTCATGTTCACCAAGGGTAGTGGAGCGATAGCTGTACGTGGCACGAGAGCCTGTCCGTACGTGAAGAAGACCACTCGTTCGTGGGGTGGCGCGCCGGGGTGCGTAGGGTCGTACCCATGAGTACGACAGGCGCGACCGCCGATCCGCTCGCGGCCCTGGGCGCACTGCCCGGTGTGGCCGAGTCCGTGGAGTCCGTACGCAAGGCCGTGGACCGGGTCTACGGTCACCGGATCATGCGGCGCCGCAGCCACGCCGTCACCTCCGAAGCGGCCCTGCGCGGTGCCCGTGGCTCTGCGGCGCTGTCCGGGGCGGACTGGGCTCTGGAAGAGGTCCGCAGGCGTTCCGACTTCAGTGGTGACGACGAGGCGCGCGCGGTCGGCGCGGCCCTTCGGCTGACCGCCGAGGCGGGGCAGCTGCTGTCCATCTGGCGCCAGTCGCCGCTGCGGGTGCTGGCCCGGCTGCACCTGGTGGCGGCCGCGGACGACGGCGACCAGGTGGGGCGGCCCCGACAGGAGGGCGAGCCGGTGGACGAGCCGCTCGTCGAGCTGCCGTTGCCGGACGCCGAGGAGACGCACGGCCGCCTGGACGGGCTCGCCGGGCTGGTCATGGCCGGCGGATCCGCGCCGGCGCTGGTGACGGCCGCCGTCGTGCACGGCGAGCTCATGGCGCTGCGCCCCTTCACCACGAACAACGGCCTGGTCGCGCGCGCGGCCGAGCGCATCGTGCTGATCAACAGCGGCTTGGACCCGAAGTCGGTCTGCCCGGCCGAGGTCGGCCATGCGGAGCTGGGGCGCGCGGCCTACCTGGCGGCGCTGGACGGCTACGTCTCCGGTACCCCGGACGGCATGGCCGCCTGGATCGCCCACTGCGGCCGGGCGGTCGAACTGGGGGCCCGTGAGTCGACGGCGGTGTGCGAGGCGCTCCAGCGCGGGGCCGCGTGACCTCGGGGACCCACATAAATGCGGCGGTACGAGAATTCGTACCGCCGCTGGCATGACCACCGGGTTACCAGGCGTCCTCGATATATGCCCATCAGGTCGGGAACTTCGCCCGTCACCTGGTGCGGCTGGCCCGTAATCGACGGGTCGACGTCGCGTGGGTGCCCGGTGTCCATGCTCGGTCCGTGGGGCCAAATGCGTTCCTAAGGTGATCCTTTCGGATGTCCTTGGTCTCGCGGGCCGTTGAGTCCTTTGTACTCCTGAGTCGAAGCAAGCGGAAGTGGTGCCCGCACTTCTTTACTTTTGCGCTCATACGCGGGTGAAAGAGACGGAACTGCCGTACGCGCGTGAGGGCAGCGCGCGGGAGGGCGGGCAGCGGGTCAGGCCACCGTGGACCGTCGCCGGCTCGCGTACCAGACGAGGCCCGCGGTGGCCGCCGCGGCCCCTACCGCGGCGGCGGCGACGAGCGCCGGGCGCGGCGGCACGGAGAAGCCCCGGACCCGCTGCTTGAGCCGTACCGGGCGATGGAAATCGAGGATCGGCCACTCGCGCGCGAGAGCCTCACGGCGCAGCGCCCGGTCCGGGTTCACCGCGTGGGGGTGGCCGACGGACTCCAGCATCGGCAGGTCCGTCACCGAGTCGCTGTAGGCGTAGCAGCGCTTCAGGTCGTACCCCTCGGACTCCGCCAGCTCCCGGATGGCCTCCGCCTTGGTGGGCCCGTACGCGTAGTACTCCACCTCGCCCGTGAAGCAACCGTCGTGCCCCACGATCATGCGGGTCGCCACCACGCGGTCCGCGCCGAGCAGCTCGCCGATCGGCTCGACGACCTCGGCGCCCGACGTGGAGACGATCACGACGTCACGGCCGGCGGCGTGGTGCTCCTCGATGAGCGAGGCGGCCTCGTCGTAGATGATCGGGTCGATCAGGTCGTGCAGGGTCTCGGCGACGAGTTCCTTGACCAGCTGGACGTTCCAGCCGCGGCACAGTGCGGAGAGGTACTGGCGCATCCGCTCCATCTGGTCGTGGTCGGCCCCGCCCGCGAGGAAGACGAACTGGGCATATGCGGTGCGCAGGACGGCCCTGCGGTTGATCAGACCGCCTTGGTAGAAGGACTTGCTGAACGTGAGTGTGCTCGACTTCGCAATGACCGTCTTGTCCAGGTCAAAGAAGGCCGCCGTCCGGGGCATGGAGTGGGGCAGGGAGTGGTTTTCCACGACCCTGAGCATAGGCGCAGCCCATTCGGCGTAAGGTGGGGCGCGTGGGTTTGCCTGAGAAGGCTCTCGGGTACACCATGGAAGTCACGGATCGTTCGCGACCGTGCTAACCCGGTCCGACTCCTCCCCCCCCGAGTCGGCCGTGGAGACGACCCCCGCTCTCCCCCCCGGCGGGGGTCGTCGCATGTCCGGATGCGTTTTCCCTCCCTCCTTCGGCCTCAGGCGTCGCGTGAGGGCGGGATCGCGGAGGCGTATTGTCATGCGCATGACTGTTACGCAGGGTAGTCGTCGGGCTGCTCTGCGGAAGTCGCGCACGGGGTCGAGTGAGGGTGTGCGGGCTCACTGGTTCGAGTGATGGCGATATTCACAACAGTCGAGTTGTCCACAGTTTTTGACCAAGATCCACACGATTTCCCGGATCACTGCACCGTGATTCCCATGCGTCCGGGCCGCGCCGAGTTCCACGGCCGGTTCCGTTTGCCGGACGCGTATGGCCGGGTTCGACCGACGGCCAAGTCGACGTTCGAGTGGATTGTTCAAGTCGGGCGTCGCAGCCGGGCGTCGAAGTCGGGCGTTCGAGTGGGGCGTTGAAGTCGGGCGCCCCATCCGCCGTTCGGGTGGGGCCGATCACCGGTTTCCACTCGGCCGGGACCGCGGGGCCGCAGGGGCCGCACGAGAGACCACGAGATGTCGGACGCGAGCGCGGAAGTCGCGACGACGGGGGACACACCATGACCGGAACCATCACCCACGACCCGCCGTACGCCGCCGGAGGGCGGCAGAGCGGGCCACTGATCGTCACCGAGGACACGGAACTCCTCGACGACCTGCTGCGCCTGTGCGCGGCGGCGGGCGCCACACCGGAGGTGCACCACTCGGTGCCGGCGACGCCCGCGATCCCCTCGGCGTCCGGCCCGTGGGGCAGCTGGGAGGCCGCACCACTGGTCCTCGTCGGCGACGACGCCGCACGGCGCGTCCGCGGGGCGGTCCGGAGGCGAGGAGTGGTCCTCGTGGGCCGCGACCAGGACGACTCGGGGGTATGGCAGCGGGCCGTGGAGATCGGCGCCGACCACGTCCTGATGCTGCCCGACGGTGAGCAGTGGCTGGTCGACCGCATCGCCGACGTCGCCGAGGGCGTCGGACGGCCCGCTCTCACCGTCGGCGTCATCGGCGGCCGGGGCGGTGCCGGGGCGTCCACGCTGGCCTGCGCGCTCGCCGTCACCTCGGCCAGGGAAGGGCTGCGCAGCCTCCTGGTGGACGCCGATCCGCTGGGCGGCGGCCTGGACGTCCTCCTCGGCGGCGAGACGGCCGAGGGGCTGAGGTGGCCCGCGTTCGCGGCCTCGCGCGGGCGGGTCGGCGGCGGCGCCCTGGAGGAGTCACTGCCCGAGCTGCACTCGTTGCGGGTGCTCAGCTGGGACCGGGGGGACTGCGTGACGGTGCCTCCCCAGGCCGTGCGGGCGGTGCTGGCCGCTGCCCGGCGCAGGGGCGGCACAGTCGTCGTCGACCTGCCGCGCCGCATCGACGACGGAGTCGCCGAGGTCCTCGCCCAGCTCGACGTCGGGCTCCTCGTCGTCCCGGCCGAACTGCGGGCCGTCGCCGCCGCCGGCCGGGTGGCAGCCACGGTCGGCATGGTCCTGCCCGACCTGCGCGTCGCGGTACGCGGACCGTACGACTCCGGACTCGACGACCGCGAGGTGGCCGGGCTGCTCGGCCTCCCCCTGGTCGGCGAGGTCCCCGTCGAACCGGGCCTCCTGCGCGCCACCGACAGCAGGCGTCCTCCGGGCGCGTCCGCGCGCGGACCGCTGGCGCGCTTCTGCCGGGAGTTCTGGGAGCGGGCGCTGGTGGAGACGGGCGGTGGGACGGCATGAAGGTGTCGGCGGACGCGCTCGGTCGAGGGGATCGCCCGACGACGGCGCCGGGGCCTGCCGGTGTGCGGCCGTCGGGCGGTGATCCGGCGACTTCCGGGGGCCGGGCCGCAGGGGGAGGTCAGAGCGGCCGGGTCGTGGGAGGAGTTCTGACCGGCCGGGCTGTGGGACCACCCGACGGGCGGCCGACCGCGCGCGCGGTCCCGGGCTGGGCCGCACGGGCAGCCGCGGGAGCGGGGCCTGGGGAGACTGCGGGGTCGGTCTTGGAGTCGGTCGGCGGGCGGGGCTTGGGGGCGGTCGTCGGGCAGGGCTTGGGTCCGGTTGCTGGGCCGGGTGGCATGGGTTCGATTGCTGGGCGGTACGCGGAGCCGGTCGTCGGGCGGGGCTCGGGGTCAGCCGTCGGGCGGGGCTCGGGAACTGCTGCTGAGTGGGGTGCGGGCTCGACCGCTGGGCGGGGCGGGAGGTCGGTCGTCGGGCGGGATTCGGGGCCGGTCGTCGTGCGGAGCCCGGGATCGGTCGCCGTGCCGGGCCCGGGGTCGGTCAGCGGACGCCGTGCGGCGGAATCGGCGTCCGGGCGGTCCGAGGGAACGGCGTCCGGGCGGTTTGCGGCGGAGGCCTTCGGGAGCGGTCCGGGGCCTGCCTCGGGGATGCTCGACGGCGTACGGCGGTGGCTTGCCGAGAGCGGGGCGGAGCCGACGCCCGCACGCGTGGCGCAGGCGCTGCGTGAGCAGGGGCGGGTGCTCGGGGACGCGGAGATCCTGGGCGCCGCCGAACAACTGAGGTCGGAGCTCGTCGGCAGCGGACCCCTGGAACCGCTGCTCGCCGATCCGTCGGTGACCGACGTGCTGGTCTCCGCCCCGGACCGGGTCTGGGTGGACCGGGGCGGCGGGCTGGAACTGACACCGGTCGCCTTCCCGGACGCCGGTGCGGTGCGACGGCTCGCGCAGCGCCTCGCCACGGTCGCCGGTCGCCGGCTCGACGACGCCCGCCCCTGGGTGGACGCCCGGCTGCCCGACGGCACCCGGCTGCACGCGGTGCTGCCCCCGGTCGCCGTCGGCTGCACGTGCCTGTCGCTGCGGGTGGTGCGGCCGCGCGCGTTCACGCTCGACGAACTGGTGGCCGCGGGCACCGTACCGCCCGGCGGTGACCGCGTCCTGCGCGCGCTGCTGCGGGCCCGGCTGTCCTTCCTCGTCAGCGGCGGCACCGGCAGCGGCAAGACGACCCTGCTGAGCGCGCTGCTCGGGCTCGTCGGCCCGGACGAACGCATCGTGCTCGCCGAGGACTCGGCGGAACTGAGGCCCGATCATCCGCACGTCGTCGGTCTGGAGACCAGACCCGCCAACCAGGAGGCCGCGGGCCTGGTCACCCTGGAGGACCTGGTGCGGCAGGCGCTGCGCATGCGACCGGACCGGCTGG
The DNA here is from genome assembly GCF_001267885.1 of Streptomyces ambofaciens ATCC 23877. Taxonomy (NCBI): domain Bacteria; kingdom Bacillati; phylum Actinomycetota; class Actinomycetes; order Kitasatosporales; family Streptomycetaceae; genus Streptomyces; species Streptomyces ambofaciens. The sequence continues at coordinate 4,363,189 of NZ_CP012382.1, forward strand.
TGGTCGGCGAGGTGCGCGGCCCCGAGGTGGTCCACCTGCTGGCCGCGCTGAACACCGGTCACAGCGGTTGCGGGACGGTGCACGCCAATGCCGCCGCCGACGTACCGGCCCGGCTGGAGGCGCTCGGCACGGCCGCCGGGCTGGACCGGGCGGCTCTGCACAGTCAGCTGGCGGCGGCCCTGTCGGTGGTCCTGCACCTGGCGCGGGACCGGACGGGACGGCGCCGGATCGCCGAGGTGCACGTACTGGAGCGCGAGCCGTCGGGGCTGGTGCGGACGGTTCCGGCGTTGCGGTGGGGCGCGGAGGCCTTCGTGGCCGAGCGCGGCTGGGAGCGGCTGCGGGAGCTGCTGCGGGGTGACGGACTCGAGACGCGATCTCTTGGAGAGGAGGCCCGCAGGTGACGGGGACGGGGACGGAGACGGGTGGACTGTCGACAGGCGTGGCCCTGGCGCTCTTGGCGGCGGCGGCATGGCCGGTGGGCAGCGGATGGCACACCGGGGTGCGGCGTGCGCGGCTGGTGCTCGCCGCCGGCGGCGGGGCGGTCGGTACCGGGCCGCCGCCGGTGCGCCGGGCGACGGACGGGTTGCGGCGTCTCCGCGCCCGGCTGAGGCCCGAGTGGTGGTCACTGGCGGCCGGACTGGTGCTGGCGGTGCTGGGCGACTCCGTGCTGCCGGTCATCGCGGGGGCGGCCGGGGTGCCGGTACTGCGACGGACACGGCTCGCGGCACGGGCGAGGCGGGCCAGGGAGAGCCGCCGGGACGCGGTGATCGCGCTGTGCGGCGCGCTCGCCGGGGAGGTGCGTACGGGGCAGCAGCCGGGCGAGGCGCTGCTGTGTGCCGCACACGACTCCGGAGGACTCGGCGAGGCACGGGCGGCGGTGCTGGCGGCGGCCCGCTTCGGCGGGGACGTCCCGGGGGCGCTCGCGGCGGCGGCGCGGCAACCGGGCGCCGAGGGGTTGCGAGGGCTCGCGGCGTGCTGGCGGGTCGCCGTCGACCAGGGTGCCGGGCTCGCGGCCGGCCTCGACCGGCTGGAGGGCGCCCTGCGCGCCGAGCGGGACCAGCGCTGCGACCTGCGGGCCCAGTTGGCCGGTGCCCGCGCCACGGCGGTGATGCTCGCGGGCCTGCCGGTCCTCGGTCTGCTGCTCGGCGTCGCCCTCGGTTCCGACCCGCTGCACGTCCTGCTGCACACGGGAGCCGGGCTGGGCTGTCTGCTGGCCGGCGGAGTCCTGGAGTGCCTGGGCGTGTGGTGGGTGGCGCGGATCGTACGGGGAGCGGAGGCGGCGTCGTGAACGGGGACGTCGTCCACAGGCTGGGGGCGGTGGTGGGGATGTTGCTGGCCGCCGGGTGGCTCGCGCGCGGATTCGTGACCGGCCGACGGCGGCGGAGGGTGCGTAGGCGACTGGCCGGGCTGCTGGCCGCCCGACCGGTCCGCGCCGCCCCGCGAGGCCCCGCGGTGCTGGGCGCCGCTCGCGACTGGCTGCCCGTGGCGGGCGTGGTGGGTGCCGGTTGGGCCCTGGTCGGGGGCGTGGCCGGCGTCGTGGTGGGCGTGGTCGGGGCGGCAGGGATGTGGCGTTGGCGCACTCGACGGTCGGCCGCCGGCACGGCCGAGGCGGAGACCGTTGCCGCGGAGGCCGCGAGGCAACTTCCTCTGGCGGCCGACCTGCTGGCCGCCTGCATCGCGGCGGGTGCCGGGCCGGTGGCCGCGGCCCAGGCGGTGGGCGAGGCCCTCGGCGGGCCCGTCGGCGAGGCCTTGGGACGGGGTGCCGCTGAGGTGCGGCTGGGCGGTGAACCGGACGGCGCCTGGCGTGCGTTGGCCGCGCTGCCGGGCTCCGGGCCCCTGGCGCGGCTGCTCGAACGGGCCGATGTGTCCGGTCTGCCCGCAGCCGGTCCGGTCGCTCGACTCGCCGCCCAGGCCCGTGCCGACCGGTCCCGCGCCATGACGACCCGGGCCCGCCGCGCGGCCGTCCTGGTGACCGCCCCGGTGGGGCTGTGCTTCCTGCCCGCCTTCATCGCGGTGGGCGTACTGCCGGTGGTGATCGGGCTCGCGGGCGGGGTCCTGGGAGACGGGGGAGGTGGGCGCTGACGGGGCGGGGGCGGGGCCAGGCGCGGCGGCGGTCCGGTGAGGAGCCGGCGCTCGTGGCGGACGAAGCCCGCGACGAGAACAACGGATCAACGACGAGAACAACGGGTCAACGACGAGAACAACGGGTCAACGACGAGAACAACGGATCAACGACGAGAACGACCGACCGGCGAGAAGAACGACGGACCGGCGACGAGAACAACGAACCAGAACCTTACGGGGGTTGCGATGTATCAGGTGGTACGGGCACGGCTGAGTGTCCTGATGGGCGCGGTACGCACGACGTGGCTTCGGCGGGCTGGGCGAAGGGACGCAGGGATGGTCACGTCCGAGTACGCGATGGGGATCGTCGCGGCGGTGGCCTTCGCCGTGGTGCTCTACAAGGTGGTCACGAGCGGCGCGGTCAGCGCGGAGCTGCAGGGCATCGTGAAGCAGGCCCTCGATGCGCGGATGTGAACGGGCGGCGAGGACGGGATCGCGCGGCGCCGCCCGCGGCGACCTCGACAGCCGCTCGAGGAACGGTTGGAGGAGCGGGTCGGGGAGGGGTCCGGGCTCGGGTTCCGACAGGGGGTTCGTGACGGCCGAGACGGCCGTGGTGCTTCCGGTGCTGGTGGTGTTCGCGATGGCGCTGGTGTGGGGGCTGCTCGTGGTCGCCGCGCAGATCCAGTGCGTGGACGCTGCCCGCACGGGCGCCCGTGCGGCCGCTCGCCAGGACCCGGCCGACGCGGTCCTGGAGGTCACCAGAGAGGCGGCACCGCGCGGGGCGAGGGTCACCGTCGACCGGGAGGCGGGCAGGGCCCGCGTGGTCGTCGTCGCCGAGCCACCGGCCTTGCACGGCCTGCCCTTCGAAGTGCGGGAGGAAGCGGTGGCATCGGTGGAGCAGACAGTGGGGGCGGAGCCGTGAAGGACATCGCCGCGCCCCGACGGATGACAGCCCCGGGCCCCCGCTGGGACCGGGCCCCCGTTGCCGGCCTCCGTCTCGGCTCGGGCCGGGCTTCTGGTCCTCGTCCTGGCAAGCGCCCTCGTCCTGGCCGCGATCCGGGCCCCCGCCCCCGCCCGGGGGCCGGGGGCGAGGTCGCCGGGACCGACCAGGGGTCCGCCACGGTGTGGAGCGTCGGTGCCATCGCCGTTCTCTGCCTGGTGTTCGGCATCGTGCTGGCCCTGGGGCAAGCCGTCGTGGCCCGGCATCGCGCGGCCGGCGGTGCCGACATGGCGGCGCTCGCGGCGGCGGACCACTGGGCTCTGGGCGGAACCGCGGCCTGCGTCCGGGCGGAGCGGGTCGCACGGGCGCAGGGCACGCGGTTGGTGCGGTGCGTGCTCACCGGCCAGGTCTCGGACGTGACGGCGTCGTCGGGCCGTGGGCTGTTCGCGGCGGAGGTCCGGGCGAGGGCCGGCCCGGCGTCCGAGGCGGCTGCTCCTGTGCCGAGGGCCCCGTCGACGGAGGAACCGCCGACGGGCAGCCCGGTGGTCGGGAGCCCGACGACGGTATCCCCCGACCCCGGGGACGGCCCCGGGGACGAGGGCGGTGGCGGTGGTGGTGACGGGGGACCGGGCCCCGGAGGCCCCGCCGACCCGGCCGGTTTCACGGTCCGGCGTCCGTCGTCTCCGCCCCCCGCAGCAGCACCGTGAGCAGCCGTACGGCTCCCCGCTTGTGCAGGGGATCGTTGCCGTTGCCGCACTTGGGGGACTGGATGCAGGAGGGGCAACCGGCCTCGCACTCGCAGGAGGCGATGGCCTCCCGGGTGGCCGTGAGCCAGTCGCGAGCCGTGTGGAAGGCGCGCTCGGCGAAGCCCGCGCCGCCGGGATGGCCGTCGTACACGAAGACCGTCGGCAGCAGCGTGTCCGGGTGCAGGGGGACCGACACGCCGCCGATGTCCCAGCGGTCGCAGGTCGCGAACAGGGGCAGCATGCCGATCGAGGCGTGCTCGGCGGCGTGCAGGGCCCCGCCGAGGATCTCCGGGTTGATCCGGGCCGCGTCCAGCTGGTCCTCGGTGACCGTCCACCACACCGCGCGCGTGCGCAGGGTCCGGGGAGGGAGGTCGAGCTTCGTCTCGCCCAGCACCTCGCCGGTGATGAGGCGCCGGCGCAGGAAGGAGACCACTTGGTTGGTGACCTCGACGGAGCCGTAGCACAGGCGCCCAGCGCCCCACGGGACCTCGGTGTCGGTCTCCAGGACGGAGATCGCCGTCGTGTCGCGGGCCACCGTGGAGTACGTCGGCGTGGCCTGTTCGACCAGGGCGACGGAGTCCTCCAGGTCGAGGGTGCGGACGAGGTACGTGCGGCCCTGGTGGAGGTGGACGGCGCCCTCGTGGACCGTCGTGTGGGCGGCGCCGGCGTCGACGGTGCCCAGCAGGCGCCCGGTCCCGGCCTCGACGACCTGGACCGGACGGCCGCCCTCTCCGCGGATGTCGGTGAGGTCGGCGGCCCGTTCCCGGCGCGTCCAGTGCCAGGCGCGGGTCCGGCGGCGCAGCAGCCTGGCCTCCTCCAGCTGGGGGAGCAGCTCCTCGCAGGCGGGGCCGAAGAGGGGCAGGTCCTCCTCGGTCAGGGGGAGCTCGGCCGCCGCCGCGCACAGGTGGGGGGCGAGGACGTACGGGTTGTCGGGGTCGAGGACCGTGGACTCCACGGGCTGGTCGAACAGGGCCTCCGGGTGGTGGACGAGGAAGGTGTCCAACGGGTCGTCGCGGGCGACCAGCACCGCGAGGGCCCCCTGCCCGGAACGGCCCGCGCGGCCCGCCTGCTGCCACAGCGAGGCCCGTGTGCCCGGATAGCCGGCGATCACCACGGCGTCCAGGCCGGAGATGTCCAGGCCGAGTTCGAGGGCGTTCGTCGCCGCGAGGCCGAGGAGTTCACCGGAGTGCAGGGCACGTTCCAGGGCGCGGCGCTCCTCGGGGAGGTAGCCGCCGCGGTAGGCGGCCACCCGCCGGGACAGCGAGCGGTCGACCTCGGCGAGGCGTTCCTGGGCGATCACCGAGATCAGCTCGGCGCCACGCCGGGAACGGACGAAGGTGATCGACCGCAGGCCCTGCACGGTGAGATCGGTCAGCAGGTCGGCGGCCTCGGCGGTGGCGGTGCGGCGCACGGGCGCGCCCTTCTCACCCTCCATGTCGGTCAGCGGCGGTTCCCACAGGGCGAACACCAGTTCACCACGGGGTGAGGCGTCGTCGGCGACCTCGACCACCGGGAGCCCGGTGAGCCGGCGGGCCGCCACCGCGGGCTCCGCGGCGGTGGCGGAGGCGAGCAGGAACACCGGCGACGCGCCGTAGCGGACGCACAGGCGGCGCAATCTGCGCAGCACCTGGGCGACATGGGAGCCGAAGACGCCGCGGTAGGTGTGGCACTCGTCGATGACGACGTACTTCAACGACTTCAGGAAGGAGGACCAGCGGGGGTGGGACGGCAGGATGCCGCGGTGCAGCATGTCCGGGTTGGTCAGCACGTACGTGCCGTACTGGCGGATCCACTCGCGTTCCTCGACCGGCGTGTCGCCGTCGTACACGGCTGCCCGAACTGATGTGCCCAGAGGTTGTGAAAGTTCCTTCACGGACCGGCACTGGTCGGCGGCCAGCGCCTTGGTCGGAGCCAGGTAGAGGGCGGTGGCGCCCCGTCCGTTCAGGGCCTCCGAGCCGTCCAGGAGCGCCGACAGCACCGGCACCAGATACGCCAGGGACTTGCCGGAGGCGGTACCGGTGGCCACGACCACCGAGTCGCCGTCCAGCGCGTGCTCGGCCGCCGTCGCCTGGTGGGCCCAGGGGTGTTCGATGCCCGCGGCCTGCACCGCGGCGACGACCTCGGGGCGAATCCGGTCCGGCCAGACGGCATGACGGCCCGGACGCGGGGGCAAGTGCTCCGTATGAGTGATGCGCGCAGCCCGGTTCGGCCCCGCGGCGAGCCGGGTCAGGATCGTGCCTGGTTCGGGCCGGGAGCCGGGCCCAGCCGGGGATCGATCGGATCGGAGATTCTTGGCCATCGGCACCGAGTCTGTCACTGGCGTGACGGACAATGGGACCAAGGCGTCGTGCACGCCTGCCGGTAAGTGATTGAATGCCATCGCGGCTGGCGAACCGTCCTGGGGGCTTCAAGCCGAGGTGTCCCGAAGGGCGACCGCTCGATAGCAAGGTGCTGGAGGATCCGTGGACCTGTCCCTGTCGACCCGTACCGTCGGCGATCGTACGGTCGTCGAGGTCGGTGGCGAAATTGACGTATACACCGCGCCCAAGCTGCGTGAGCAGCTGGTCGAGCTCGTGAACGACGGGAGTTTCCACCTCGTCGTCGACATGGAGGGCGTGGACTTCCTCGACTCCACCGGGCTCGGCGTGCTGGTCGGCGGACTGAAGCGGGTGCGTGCCCATGAGGGCTCGCTGCGCCTGGTCTGCAACCAGGAGCGCATTCTCAAGATCTTCCGTATCACCGGCCTCACCAAGGTGTTCCCCATTCACACCTCGGTCGAGGAAGCGGTGGCGGCCACCGACTGACGACCTGTTCCGGGCCGGTGGGCCCGGGACGACTTGAGTACAAGGGGGTCCGGGCCGTCAGCGGTCCGGGCCCTCGACAGCACGCCCGTAGTTCCGAGGGGGATGCATGGCCACCGTTGAACTCCGTTTCAGCGCGCTGCCCGAGCATGTCCGCACCGCCCGTCTCGTGGCGGCCGCGGTGGCACGCAGGGCCGGAGTGGACGAGGCCGTCCTCGACGAGGTCAGGCTCGCCGTCGGTGAGGCCTGCACCCGGGCCGTGGGCCTGCATCAGAACGTCGGCATCACGGCGCCGGTCAAGGTGTCGCTGATCGAGGAGGAGAAGCAGTTCTCCATCGAGGTCGGCGACGAGGCGCCGCACGCGGTGTCCGGGGCCGGAACCCGGGGCGCCGCCGGGGGTGACCCGGAGGCCGAGGAGGACGAGATGGGGCTCGCGGTGATCAGTGGGCTCGTCGACGACGTCGAGGTCACGGCCGGTGAGGACGGCGGCCTGATCCGCATGACCTGGCCGACCGCGCCCGCGGTGCTGCCGCCGGTCTGACACTGCCGCGGTCCCCGCAGCCATCGGAGTTCACCCGAAGGGCCCTACCCCGTAGGGCCCTTCGTCGTGTGCGGGCGAGGATTCCCACGCTTACAGTGGTCCCGAGCGCACGCCAAGTGAATTCGTTCACGATCAATAGTTCGGGCAATCCGCGGGCAATCCACGATCAATCCCGCGGAGAAGGATCACGGATTTAATGCCGGAAGGGCATTACTACTTCCGGGCTCCTTGTGGTTGACAAGATATTTCCTTTTGTCGTGCACTGTTTTGATCAGGTTCCGGTACCTACAATCCCGTCCACATCTTGAGCTCAGCCCAAGCGTCAAGGAGGACGAATGGCGGAGCTTTCCACCTCTCATCAGTTGGGCGACACCTCGACCCTCGCCGCCGCCGTACTGACCGACGGAAACCGCGTCCTGATCGCGGTGATCGCGGTCGTCGCGCTGGCGGCGCTGGTCCTCGCGGCCGTCCTGGTACGCCAGGTGCTCGCCGCGGACGAGGGCACCGACAGCATGAAGGAGATCGCGGCGGCGGTTCAGGAAGGCGCGAACGCCTACCTGGCCCGGCAGCTGCGCACGCTCGGCGTATTCGCCGTCGTCGTGTTCTTTCTGCTCATGCTGCTGCCCGCGGACGACTGGAACCAACGTGCCGGGCGGTCGATCTTCTTCTTGATCGGCGCGGCGTTCTCCGCGACCACCGGCTATATCGGCATGTGGCTCGCCGTGCGCAGCAATGTGCGTGTCGCCGCGGCGGCACGGGAAGCGACACCCGCCCCGGGTGAACCGGAAAAGGATCTCACTCTCGTCTCGCACAAGGCGACGAAGATCGCGTTTCGCACGGGCGGCGTGGTCGGCATGTTCACGGTGGGGCTCGGCCTGCTGGGCGCCTGCTGCGTGGTGCTGGTGTACGCGGCCGACGCGCCGAAGGTCCTGGAAGGGTTCGGTCTCGGCGCCGCGCTGATCGCGATGTTCATGCGGGTCGGCGGCGGCATCTTCACCAAGGCCGCCGACGTCGGCGCCGACCTGGTCGGCAAGGTCGAGCAGGGCATTCCCGAGGACGATCCGCGCAACGCCGCGACCATCGCCGACAACGTGGGCGACAACGTCGGCGACTGCGCGGGCATGGCGGCCGACCTCTTCGAGTCGTACGCCGTGACCCTGGTGGCCGCGCTGATCCTCGGCAAGGTGGCCTTCGGCGACTCGGGGCTGGCCTTCCCGCTGCTGGTGCCGGCGATCGGCGTGCTCACCGCCATGATCGGCATCTTCGCGGTGGCGCCCCGGCGGTCCGACCGCAGCGGCATGAGCGCGATCAACCGGGGGTTCTTCATCTCCGCGGTGATCTCGCTGGTGCTGGTGGCGGTGGCCGTCTTCGTCTACCTGCCCGGGAAGTACTCGGAGCTGGACGGCGTCACGGACGCGGCGATCGCGAGCCGCGACGGCGACCCGCGGATCCTCGCGCTCGTCGCGGTGGCGATCGGCATCGTGCTCGCCGCCCTGATCCAGCAACTGACCGGCTACTTCACCGAGACCACCCGACGACCCGTCAAGGACATCGGCAAGACCTCGCTCACGGGGCCCGCCACCGTCGTCCTCGCCGGTATCTCGCTCGGCCTCGAGTCCGCCGTCTACACCGCCCTGCTGATCGGTCTCGGCGTGTACGGGGCGTTCCTGCTCGGCGGCACCTCGATCATGCTGGCGCTGTTCGCGGTGGCGCTGGCCGGCACCGGCCTGCTCACCACGGTCGGTGTGATCGTCGCCATGGACACCTTCGGACCGGTCTCCGACAACGCGCAGGGCATCGCCGAGATGTCCGGTGACGTCGAGGGCGCCGGCGCCCAGGTGCTCACCGACCTGGACGCGGTCGGCAACACCACCAAGGCCATCACCAAGGGCATCGCCATCGCCACCGCCGTCCTCGCGGCGGCGGCCCTGTTCGGGTCGTACCGGGACGCCATCACCACCGGCGCCGCGGACGTGGGCGAGAAACTCAGCGGCGAGGGCGCGCCGATGAGCCTGATGATGGACATCTCGCAGCCCAACAACCTCGTCGGGCTCATCGCGGGCGCCGCTGTCGTCTTCCTCTTCTCGGGACTGGCGATCAACGCCGTCTCGCGGTCGGCGGGCGCGGTCGTCTTCGAGGTGCGGCGGCAGTTCCGGGAGCGGCCCGGAATCATGGACTACAGCGAGAAACCCGAGTACGGCAAGGTCGTCGACATTTGCACCAGGGACGCCCTGCGGGAACTCGCCACGCCCGGGCTGCTCGCCGTGCTGGCGCCCATCTTCATCGGGTTCACGCTCGGCGTGGGCGCGCTCGGCGCGTTCCTGGCGGGCGCGATCGGCGCGGGCACGCTGATGGCGGTGTTCCTGGCCAACTCCGGTGGTGCCTGGGACAACGCCAAGAAGCTCGTCGAGGACGGCCACCACGGCGGCAAGGGCAGCGAGGCCCACGCCGCCACCGTCATCGGCGACACGGTCGGCGACCCCTTCAAGGACACCGCGGGCCCCGCCATCAACCCTCTGCTCAAGGTCATGAACCTGGTGGCACTGCTCATCGCGCCGGCGGTCATCAAGTTCTCCTACGGCGCCGACGAGAACATGGTCGTGCGGGTACTGATCGCGGTCGTCGCCTTCGCCGTCATCGCGGCGGCGGTCTACGTCTCCAAGCGGCGCGGCATCGCCATGGGCGACGAGGACGATCCCGACCCGAAGCCCAAGTCGGCCGATCCGGCGGTGGTTTCGTAGTCCTCGGCGCGAAGCCTCGTACGGGGCGCAGGTCAAGGCACGGGCGGACGGCGCGGGGTGACGCGTCGTCCGCCCGTGACGTGTTCCGCACCTCTTTCACCGTGAGCCTTATCTCTCGTGGTGCAAATGGCTGCAATACCGTCATAACGGATGTTCGTCCTGCGGATGTCCCCCATCCGGCGTGTATGTTCCGGGGCCGAGAGCCATGGAAGGGACCAATCCGGTGAACAAGAAGCTCGCGGCCGCACTGTCCGGCGGTGCGGTACTGGTACTGGCGTTGACGGGATGCAGCAGCGGCGACGACGACGACAAGCTGGACGCCTGGGCGAAGGACGTCTGCGACGCGGTGCAGCCGCAGGCCAAGAAGATCGAGTCGGCCAACGCGGCGATCCAGAAGGAGACCTCGGACAACAGCACGCCGGCGGAGGTCCAGAAGACCGACGCCAAGGCGTTCCAGGACATGTCCGACGCCTACAAGGCGATGGGCGGCGCTGTCCAGAAGGCCGGGGCGCCGGACGTCGAGGACGGCGAGAAGAAGCAGAAGGACGCCGTCACCGAGCTCAACGGCCTCTCCGCGTCGTACGCCTCCCTGCGCAAGCAGGTGGAGGAACTCGACACCAAGGACCAGGCGAACTTCGCCGACGGCCTCAAGGACATCGCCACCGAGCTGAACAAGCTCAGCAAGAGCGGCAGCAACGCGCTGAAGACCCTGGAGGAGGGTGAGGTCGGCCAGGCGATGGCCAAGCAGGAGAGCTGCAAGTCGGCCTCGGTGACGCCGTCGGCCGCCGCCGGCTGACCTCTGCCGCACGGGCGCGGGGCGGGGGCCGCAGGGCCACAATGGGGGTGTGAGTAACGCCAGCCTGTCCCCCCTGCCCTCCGCCGACCGCCCCGACGTCACCGCCCGGCTGCGGGACGCCCTGCTCGGCGCCTCCTTCACCGCCGACGGACTGCTGGAGCTGCTCGGTGCTCCCGCCTACGCGGCGCTGTCACGCAGCGAGACCGTGCCCGCGCTCCGGGCCACCCGCGGCGACACGCCGCTGGAACACCTCGTACGGCTGTTCCTGCTCCAGCAACCCGTGCCCCACGCGCGCGCGGCCAACGTGCTGCCCGTGGACGCCTGCCTGGAGACCGGATGGCTCGTCCGCGCGGGCGACGACGAGGTGGCGGCCACCGTGGACGTACGGCCGTACGGAGGGCCCGGCGGCGAGGACTGGTTCATCGTGTCCGACCTCGGCTGCGCGGTCGGCGGCGCCGGCGGCATCGGCAACCACGCGGAGGGCGTCGTCCTCGGCGTCGGCGGAGCGTCGATGACGCTGGCCGGCCTGACCGTCCGTACGCCCGTCTCCGCCGCCCTGGACCTCGGCACCGGTTCCGGCATCCAGGCACTGCACGCCTCCCGGCACGCCACGCGCGTGACGGCGACCGACGTCAACCCGCGCGCGCTGCACATCACCGCGCTCACGCTCGCCCTGTCCGGCGCCCCGGCCGCCGAGCTGCGGGAGGGCTCGCTCTACGAGCCGGTCGACGAGGACGACACGTACGACCTGATCGTCTCCAACCCGCCCTTCGTGATCTCGCCGGGCGCCCGCCTCACCTACCGCGACGGCGGGATGGGCGGGGACGATCTGTGCCGGTCGCTCGTTCAGCAGACGGGGGAGCGGCTGAACGAGGGCGGGTTCGCGCACTTCCTCGCCAACTGGCAGCACGTGGAAGGGGAGGACTGGACGGACCGGCTGCGCTCCTGGGTGCCGCGCGGCTGCGACGCGTGGATCGTGCAGCGCGAGGTGCAGGACGTCACGCAGTACGCCGAGCTGTGGCTCAGGGACGCGGGTGACCACCGCGCCGACGCGGCCGAGTACCAGGCCCGCTACGACGCGTGGCTGGACGAGTTCGAGGCGCGCAAGGTCAAGGCGGTCGGCTTCGGGTGGATCTCGCTGCGCCGGACCGGGTCCGCGGAGCCCTCGATCACCACCGAGGAATGGCCGCACCCGATCGAGCAGCCGCTCGGCGAGACGGTGCGCGCGCACTTCGACCGCGTCGACTACCTGCGCGCCCACGACGACGCCGCCCTGCTGGAGGCGCACTTCACGCTGGCGGGCGAGGTGGTGCAGGAGCAGGTCGGGCTGCCCGGAGCCGAGGACCCGGAGCACGTCGTGCTGCGCCAGAACCGCGGCATGCGCCGCGCCACCCGGGTCGATACCGTCGGCGCCGGGTTCGCGGGCGTCTGCGACGGCTCCATGAGTGCCGGGCGCATCCTCGACGCCATCGCCCAGCTGGTCGGCGAGGACCCGGTGGCGCTGCGCGACCGCACACCCGCCCAGATCCGGCTCCTGGTGGAGCAGGGCTTCCTCGAACCGGCGTAGGCGGTGTGCGCCGGACGGCCCTGGAAACCGGCGCGACCGGGGGTCGGCGGTCGCCGGGGCCGGCCCGGGGAGGGTCCCGCGGTCGCCGGAGCCGCCGTAGGGCAGGCCCCGCGGTCGCCGGAGCCGGCGGACGGAAGGCCCGCGGTCGCCGGGCCGGGACCGGCGGATGGCGGATGGCGGATCACGCTGTGCCGGACCCTGCATCGGCCGGTTCCCGCGGTCGCCGGGCCCGGCGAGGGCCGGTCCCGCGGCCGGGCCCTGCATCGGCCGGTTCCCGCGGTGCCGGACCCTGCATCGGCCGGTTCCCGCGGTGCCGGAACCGGCATCGGGCGGATCTCGCGGTGCCGGAACCGGCTTCGGGCGGGCAGCGACGGTCCCTGGGGCCTACAGGAGAAACGAGCCACGGGCGGTCGCACCGCCGGTCCGTCGGCTCCTCGTTCACCTCGGGTTCGCCTGCCCGCCGCCCGCGCGTGACAGCCTCCCCGGGGCTGGACACGCGCGGGCTGGAGAAAAGGGGCACGGGGACCATGGAGAGCGGGCCGGCGATCTTCGCGGGAATGGTGTTCGCCCTGTTCGGAGCGGGTCTGCTGACCTGGACGGCGACCCGGGTACGGCACGGCCGGCCCGTCGCGCAAGGTGTGAGCCCCGTCGCATCGGCGACGCTCGCGAGTGTCGCCGGAGTCATCGCGCTGGCCCTCGGGGCATGGTGCCTGACACGCGTCTGACAGGCCGGTTCCGGACCTCGGCCGCACCCCCGCCCAGGTAATCGGCGGGTCGCGCTCCGGATACACGCGCCAGGGCCGGTACGCACTCCGGGCGGCAGGAACAGGGTTCGTCGGGTTACCGTTCGAGTGGCCGTTGCGGGCTTTTCCCGTTTGACACGGGGGCGGGAGGTACCGTCACACTCCGCAGCGTCACGACCGAAACGCAGCCCGACCCGACCCCGGGAGCACTGCCTGGGGAGGCCCCAGCGTCGACCGGAGAGAAGAGCGAAGTTGTCCCCGACCAGCGAGACCGCGAACGGCGGCCGCCGACTCGTCATCGTCGAGTCGCCTGCCAAGGCGAAGACGATCAAGGGCTATCTCGGCCCTGGTTACGTCGTCGAGGCGAGCGTCGGGCACATCCGCGACCTTCCCAGCGGTGCCGCGGAGGTGCCGGAGAAGTACACCGGCGAGGTCCGTCGCCTCGGTGTGGACGTAGAACACGACTTCCAGCCCGTCTATGTGGTCAACGCCGACAAGAAGGCGCAGGTCAAGAAGCTCAAGGACCTGCTGAAGGACTCCGACGAGCTCTTCCTCGCCACCGATGAGGACCGCGAGGGCGAGGCCATCGCGTGGCACCTCCAGGAAGTCCTCAAGCCGAAGATCCCGGTCAAGCGCATGGTGTTCCACGAGATCACCAAGGACGCGATCCGGGCCGCCGTCGCCAACCCGCGCGAGCTCAACCAGAAGCTCGTGGACGCCCAGGAGACCCGCCGCATCCTCGACCGCCTCTACGGCTACGAGGTCTCGCCGGTCCTGTGGAAGAAGGTCATGCCGAAGCTGTCGGCGGGCCGCGTCCAGTCCGTCGCCACGCGTCTGGTCGTCGAGCGGGAGCGCGAGCGCATCGCCTTCCGTTCCGCCGAGTACTGGGACCTCACCGGCACCTTCGCGACCGGCCGCGCGGGGGACGCCTCCGACCCGTCGTCGCTGGTCGCCCGCCTGCAGACCGTCGACGGCAGGCGCGTCGCCCAGGGCCGCGACTTCGACTCCCTGGGGCAGATCAAGAGCGCGAACACCCTCCACCTCGACGAGGCGAACGCCCGCGCGCTCGCCGCCGCCCTGGAGAACACGCGCTTCGCCGTCCGCTCGGTCGAGTCCAAGCCGTACCGCCGCTCGCCGTACGCGCCGTTCCGTACGACGACGCTCCAGCAGGAGGCGAGCCGCAAGCTCGGCTTCGGCGCCAAGCCGACCATGCAGATCGCCCAGAAGCTGTATGAGAACGGCTACATCACCTACATGCGTACGGACTCGACGACGCTGAGCGACACGGCGATCACCGCCGCCCGCGCCCAGGTCACGCAGCTGTACGGCGCCGACTACCTGCCCGCGCAGCCGCGGACGTACGCCGGCAAGGTCAAGAACGCCCAGGAGGCGCACGAGGCGATCCGCCCCTCGGGTGACCGTTTCCGCACGCCCGCCGAGACCGGTCTGACCGGCGACCAGTTCAAGCTCTACGAGCTGATCTGGAAGCGGACCGTCGCCTCCCAGATGAAGGACGCGACCGGCAACAGCGTCACCGTGAAGATCGGCGGCGCCGCCTCCGACGGCCGGGACGTCGAGTTCAGCGCGTCCGGCAAGACGATCACCTTCCACGGCTTCCTCAAGGCGTACGTCGAGGGCGCCGACGACCCGAACGCCGAGCTCGACGACCGCGAGCGCCGGCTGCCGCAGGTCTCCCAGGGCGACGCGCTGACGGCCGAGGAGATCACGGTCGACGGCCACGCCACGAAGCCCCCGGCCCGCTACACCGAGGCGTCGCTGGTCAAGGAGCTGGAAGAGCGCGAGATCGGCCGCCCGTCGACCTACGCGTCGATCATCGGCACGATCCTGGACCGCGGCTACGTCTTCAAGAAGGGCACGGCCCTCGTCCCGTCCTTCCTCTCCTTCGCCGTGGTGAACCTCCTGGAGAAGCACTTCGGGCGGCTCGTCGACTACGACTTCACCGCCAAGATGGAGGACGACCTCGACGCCATCGCCCGCGGCGAGGCCCAGTCGGTGCCCTGGCTGCGCCGCTTCTACTTCGGCGAGGGCGCCGGCAGCGGCGGCGCGGCCGACGCCGGCAACGGCGACGGGGACCACCTCGGCGGCCTCAAGGAACTGGTGACCGACCTCGGCGCGATCGACGCGCGCGAGGTGTCCTCCTTCCCCGTCGGCAACGACATCGTGCTGCGCGTGGGGCGCTACGGCCCGTACATCGAGCGCGGTGAGAAGGACTCCGAGAACCACCAGCGCGCCGACGTCCCCGAGGACCTCGCGCCGGATGAGCTCTCCGTCGAGCTGGCGGAGGAACTGCTCGCCAAGCCGAGCGGCGACTTCGAACTGGGCACCGACCCGGCCACCGGCCACACCATCGTCGCCAAGGACGGCCGCTACGGCCCCTACGTCACCGAGGTGCTCCCCGAGGGCACCCCGAAGACCGGCAAGAACGCCGTGAAGCCGCGTACGGCCTCGCTGTTCAAGTCGATGGCGCTGGACACGGTCACCCTGGACGACGCCCTGAAGCTCATGTCGCTGCCGCGCGTCGTCGGTACCGACGCCGAGGGCGTGGAGATCACCGCGCAGAACGGCCGCTACGGCCCGTACCTGAAGAAGGGCACGGACTCGCGGTCCCTGACGTCCGAGGACCAGCTCTTCACCATCACGCTGGACGAGGCGCTGGCGATCTACGCCCAGCCGAAGCAGCGTGGCCGGGCCGCGGCCAAGCCGCCGCTGAAGGAGCTGGGCACCGACCCGGTCAGCGAGAAGCCGGTCGTGGTCAAGGACGGCCGCTTCGGCCCGTACGTCACCGACGGCGAGACCAACGCGACCCTGCGCTCCGGCGACAGCGTCGAGGAGATCACGCCGGAGCGCGGCTACGAGCTGCTCGCCGAGAAGCGCGCCAAGGGGCCCGCCAAGAAGACGGCGAAGAAGGCCACCAAGAAGGCGCCCGCCAAGAAGGCGGCGCCCGCCAAGAAGGCGGCGGCCACCAAGAAGACGGCGGCGGCCAAGACGACGGCCGCGAAGAAGACGACGGCCAAGACCGCGGCGAAGAAGACGACCGCCAAGACGGCCGCCAGGAAGGCCACCACGTCGAATGCGGTGGAGGACTGATCCCTCCCGGGGGGCCTTCCTGTGCCCTTCCTGTGCCCTTCCCGTGCTCTTCCGGAGTCGACACCGGGCCGGTCCGAGCCGGTCCGATCCGGCCTGAGCCGGTCTGAGCCCGGATCAGGAACCGCGAAGGGGCTCCCGCGCCCTTCGCAGATCGAACGCCCCGGCATCATTTCGGTGTCGGGGCGTGCGTACGTTCGGCCGGGTACGCCGGAGTGTCGGCGGCGACCGATAGGCTGAACGCATGACGCGAGCCGAGCAGCCAACGGCCCCTCACCCCGCCCCGGACGACGCCCTGGTCGCGGACTCCCGCGAGCGCGCCGTCCGCGCCCTGCTGCGGCGACCGCAGCTGAGGCGGTTGTGGAGCGCACAGCTCGTGGGGGGTGTCGGCGATCTTCTCGCCCTCCTGGTGCTGGTCCTCCTCGCCGTCCAGGCCGCGATCGGCGCGGGCTCGTTCGGCGGGGGTTACCGGGGCGTGGCGTTCGCAGTGGCGACCGTTTTCGGCGTACGCATCCTGGCGACGCTGCTCTTCGGCGCGGTCCTGCTCGGTCCGCTCACCTCGCTCACCTCACCGGACGGTCCGCTGGACCGGCGCTGGACCATGGTCGGCGCGGACGGACTGCGGACCGCGCTGCTGATCGTCGCGCCGCTGTGGATCGACTGGACGCCGGACGACGCGCTCGCCGTTCTCCTGGTGACCGTCTTCGTCACCGGCGTCGCCGAGCGCTTCTGGACGGTCTGCCGGGAGAGTGCGGCCCCCGCGCTGCTGCCCGCGCCGCCCCCGGAGGGCGCGACGGTACGGCCGCTGCCGGACCACATGGACGCGCTGCGCCGCCTCTCGCTGCGCACGGGCTTCGTGGCGGTCCCGCTGGCCGGTGCCGCGCTCGTCGTCGCGGGGCTGCTGAACAACCTGCTGGGCGCCGGCATCGACTGGTTCGCCGAGCACCAGGCGGCGCTCGGTTCGTACGTCGCGGCGGGGCTGTTCGCCGCGTCCCTGTCCGTGGTGACCTTCCTGGAGCTGCCCGGAGCGCGCACCCCGCGCGCGCGGTCGCCGCTCGAAGGCCTGCGCCGCCCCAAGAGCGGCACGGGCGTCGACAAGGGCCGCACCGGTGTCCTCCCGCTGCTGGTGTTCGCCTGCGCGGCGGTCGCCGCCGTGGTGGCCGCCGCCGTCGCCGTCGCGGTGCTGCACGCCAAGGACCTCGGCGGCGGCCCCGTGCTGTACGGGCTGACGGTGGGCGCGCTGACCGGCGGCGTCGTCGTCGGCATCCGCACGGCGCCCGCCCTGCTCCCCTCCCTGTCGCGCCGGCGGCTGCTGGCCCTGGCGATCGCCTTCGTCGGCGTCGCCCTGCTGGCCGCGGGCCTCGTCCCGGACGCCACCACCGTGCTGCTGCTCCTGGCGCTGGCCGGCATCGGCGCGGGCGTGGCCGCCAACACCGGGCACGCGCTGCTCGACCAGGAGACCGAGGACCACCGCCGGGCGCGGACGACCGAGCACCTGCACGCGGTCGTCCGGGTCTATGTGGCGCTCGGCGCGGTCGTCGCCCCCGTGGTGGCGGCGGCGATCGGACCGCACCGCCTGGAGAACGGCAAGTTCGTCTTCGCGCACGGTGGCGCCGCGTTCCTGTTGATGCTGGCCGGCGCGCTGCTGCTGCCGGTGGCCGCGCTGGTGCTGGCCAAGGTCGACGACCGCTCCGGGGTGCCGCTGCGGCAGGACCTGCGGGACGCGCTGCTCGGCGGCGACGACCCGGTGCCCGCGCCCGCGACGGGCGGCTTCTTCATCGCCCTGGAGGGCGGCGACGGCGCCGGGAAGTCCACCCAGGCCGAGGCCCTCGCCGAGTGGATCAGGGGCAAGGGACACGAGGTCGTGCTGACGCGCGAGCCGGGGGCCACACCGGTGGGCAAGCGTCTGCGGTCCATCCTGCTCGACGTGTCGAGCGCCGGTCTGTCGCACCGCGCGGAGGCGCTGCTGTACGCCGCCGACCGCGCGGAGCACGTGGACACCGTGGTGCGGCCCGCCCTGGAGCGCGGCGCCGTGGTCATCTCCGACCGGTACATCGACTCCTCGGTGGCCTACCAGGGCGCCGGCCGCGACCTGTCGCCGACCGAGATCGCCCGTATCAACCGCTGGGCGACCAACGGGCTCGTACCGCACCTGACCGTCCTGCTGGACGTCTCGCCGGAGGCCGCACGCGAGCGGTTCACCGAGGCGCCGGACCGGCTGGAGTCGGAGCCCGCCGAGTTCCACGCGCGCGTGCGCTCCGGCTTCCTGACCCTGGCCGCGGCCGACCCCGGCCGCTACCTCGTCGTCGACGCCGCCCAGGAGCCCGAGGCCGTCACCACCGTCGTGCGCCACCGGCTCGACCAGGTGCTGCCGCTGTCCGAGGCCGAGATCCAGGCCCGGGAAGAGGCTCGCCGCAAGGCGGAGGAGGAAGCGCGCCGCAAGGCCGAGGAAGAGGCCGCGCGCAAGGCCGAGGAGGAGCGCCTGGAGCGCGAGCGCCTCGAGCAGCTGGAGCGGCTGCGCGCCGAGGAGGAGGAGCGCAAGCGGCGCGAGCTGGAGGAGGCGCAGCGCCGCGAGGCCGAGCGGCAGGCGGAGGAGGCCAGGCAGCGGGCCGAGGAGGCGCGCCGCAAGGCCGAGGAGGAGCGGGCACGGCTCCTCGCCGAGGAGAAGGCACGGGCCGAGGAGGAGGCGCGCCGCCGGGCCGAGGAGGAGCGGCGGCGCAAGCAGGCCGAGGAAGAGGAACGGCTGCGGGCCGAGGCCGAGGCCAGGCGCCTGGAGAAGCAGCGCAAGGCCGAGGAGGCCCTGATGCGGGCCGAGGCGGCACGCCGGGCGGCGGAGCAGGCGGCGGCCGCGGCCGCGGCGGGCCCGAAGCCGACGGCGCCGCCCGCGGCGGACGAGCCTCGTCCGGCACCGGCCGGTCCGGCCCCCTCGGACGCGGCGACCGTGGCGACGCCGGTCGTCACCCCGACGAACGCCTCCGGCGGGCCCGTGGAGGACACGGCGGTGCTGCGCCCGGTACGGGACCCGCGGGACGGCGCCCGCGGGGACGGCGACGGTGACGCCGGGGCACCCGGTGCCTCGGAGTCCGAGGTGACGACCGAGCTGCCCATGCCTCCGGTGCCGCCCGCGACACCGGGAGCCGCCGACGAGACGGCGGTGCTGCCCGCGGTGGAGCCGGGTGCGGCGGACGAGACGGCGGTACTGCCGCCCGTGACGCCGGGAGCCGCCGACGAGACGGCGGTGCTTCCGCCGGTGGGCGGCGACGACCCCGCCGACCGGGTCCCGCCGGGTTACTTCCGGGAGGAGGGCCCGGCCGCCCCGGCCGACCGGCCCGAGGAGGCGCAGGACCGCACGCGCGAGATGCCCCGGATCGACCCCGACCAGGCGCCGCCCCGCAGGCGACGCTCCGACTGGGCGGAGGAGACCCCGCTGGACGACCTGCCGACCCTGGCGGACGAGCTGCTCGGCCCGCACGACGGTGACGGGCCCGGCCGCCCCGACGGCCGTGACGGCGACGAGGGCCGCCGGGGCAAGGGGCGGGGCCGGCGCTGACCGCCCGGAGCGCCCGTGCCCTCCGGGCGTATCTCGGCGCACGCCCGCAGGAAGCGCCGGGGACGACGACGACGGCGGCAGAGACGAAGGCGGTGACGGCGGCGGGCGTACGGTCCGGCGCCGCTGAGGACCTGGTGCCGCTGAGGACCTGGTGCCGCTGAGTGCCTGGCGCCGTTGAGGGCCCGGCGCCGGGTGCCTCGCTCCCGTTGTCAGTGCCGCCCCGCACAATGGGAGGCGCGACGCGGGGTGCGGAGCGCGGCGCGGAGCAGTGCGGCGGAGTGTGACGGAAGGACGGCGTGACCCATGACCGTGTGGGACGACCTCGTCGGGCAGGAGAAGGTGAGCGAGCAGCTCGCCGCGGCTGCCCGGGACGCCGACGCCTTCGTCACCGCCGCCGCGGCCGACGGCCCCCTCCCCGAGGCGTCGAGCATGACGCACGCCTGGCTGTTCACCGGCCCGCCCGGCGCGGGAGTGACGCAGACGGCGCGGGCCTTCGCCGCCGCGCTGCAGTGCGTGAGCCCGGACCGGGCACTGGGCGGCATCCCCGGATGCGGGTTCTGCGACGGATGCCACACGGCGCTCATCGGTACCCACGCGGACGTCAGCACGGTGACCGCCGTCGGCGCGGAGATCCGCGTCGGCGACATGCGGGACACGGTCCGCAAGTCCTTCACCTCGCCGGCCAACGGCCGCTGGCAGGTCATCCTGGTCGAGGACGCCGAGCGGTTGAACGAGAAGTCCGCCAACGCCGTCCTCAAGGCGGTCGAGGAGCCCGCACCCCGGACGGTCTGGATGCTGTGCGCCCCGTCCGTCGAGGACGTCCTGCCCACCATCCGCTCCCGCTGCCGCCACCTGAACCTGCGAACGCCCTCGGTGGAGGCCGTCGCCGACATGCTCGTGCGCCGCGAGGGCGTCGAACCGGACGTCGCCGCCGCGGCGGCCCGCGCCACGCAGGGACACGTCGACCGGGCCCGTCGCCTGGCCACCGACCCGGCGGCCCGCGAGCGCCGAGCCGCCGTCCTGAAGCTGCCGCTGCGGATCGAGGACGTCGGCGGCGCGCTCAGGGCGGCTCAGGAGCTGGTCGACGCGGCGGCGGCGGACGCCAAGCAGCTCGCCGAGGAGACGGACGCCAAGGAGACCGAGGAACTGAAGGCGGCCCTGGGCGCGGCCCAGGGCGGTCGGATGCCGCGCGGCACGGCGGGTGTGATCAAGGATCTGGAGGACAACCAGAAGCGGCGCAGAACGCGCACCCAGCGCAACACCCTCGACCTCGCCCTGTCCGACCTCACCGCCTTCTACCGCGACGTGCTCGCCCTCCAGCTGGGCTCCCGCGTGGCGATCGCCAACGCAGACGCCGAGGACGCCCTGGAGCGCGTCGCCGGCGGCAGCTCCCCCGAGTCCACGCTCCGCCGCATCGAGGCGATCGCCGCCTGCGGTGACGCCCTCGACCGCAATGTGCCGCCGCTGCTCGCGGTGGAGGCGATGACGATGGCACTGAGAGCGGGCTGACCCACCGTGAGGCCGGGAGCCCCGCGCCGGCCGTTGACGACGTAACTCGTACGAGGCATGCCGGGCACGTAGGGCATCGGCGCGGTCGCGGAGAGTTACGCTCGCTGAATGCACACCAGGCGCACTCACCGCAGGACCCGCACCGGCAGGACTCGCACCGGAGCCACGTTCCTGGCCGCGGCACTGCTCGCCACCGCCTGCTCGGCCGGGAGCGCGTCGACCTCCGCCGGTTCGTCGGCGGCGGAGGCCGCCGGATCGACGGAGGCGGCGAAAGCGGTGCTGGCGGCACTGCCCCGGCCCACGCCCTCCGCGCTGGCGCCGTACTACGAGCAGAAGCTGAACTGGCGCGACTGCGGTGTCCCGGGCTTCCAGTGCGCCACCATGAAGGCCCCGCTCGACTACGCGAAGCCGGCCCAGGGGGACGTCCGGCTCGCGGTGTCCCGCAAGAAGGCCACCGGCCCGGGCGAACGGCTCGGGTCCCTGCTGGTGAACCCGGGCGGACCGGGCGGCTCGGCGATCGGCTACCTCCAGCAGTACGCGGGCATCGGCTACCCGGCGAAGGTCCGCGCACGGTACGACATGGTGGCGGTCGACCCACGGGGCGTGGCCCGCAGTGAACCTGTCGAGTGCCTCGACGGCCGAGAGATGGACGCGTACACGCAGACGGACGTCACCCCCGACGACCAGGCGGAGACGGACGGGCTGGTCGACGCCTACAAGGAGTTCGCCGAGGGCTGCGGAGCGGACGCGCCGAAACTGCTGCGCCATGTCTCGACGGTCGAGGCCGCCCGCGACATGGACGTCCTGCGGGCGGTGCTCGGCGACGAGAAGCTGACCTACGTCGGCGCCTCGTACGGCACGTTCCTCGGGGCGACGTACGCCGGCCTCTTCCCCGACCGGGCGGGCCGCCTCGTCCTGGACGGCGCGATGGACCCGTCGCTGCCCGCGCGCCGGCTGAACCTGGAGCAGACGGAGGGCTTCGAGACGGCCTTCCAGTCCTTCGCGAAGGACTGCGTGACGCAGCCGGACTGCCCCCTCGGCGGCAAGGGCGCCACCCCCGCCCAGGTGGGCAAGAACCTGAAGGCCTTCTTCGAGGACCTGGACGCCGAGCCGGTCCCGGCCGGAGACGCCGACGGCCGCAGGCTCACCGAGTCCCTGGCCACCACCGGCGTGATCGCGGCGATGTACGACGAGGGCGCCTGGCAGCAGCTGCGCGAGTCGCTGACCTCGGCGATGAAGGAGAACGACGGCGCCGGCCTCATGGTCCTGGCCGACAGCTACTACGAACGCGAAGCCGACGGCAGCTACAGCAACCTGATGTTCGCCAACGCCAGCGTGAACTGCCTGGACCTCCCCGCGGCCTTCTCGTCCCCGGACGAGGTGCGCGCGGCCCTGCCCGACTTCGAGAAGGCGTCCCCGGTCTTCGGCGAGGGCCTCGCCTGGTCCTCCCTGAACTGCGCGTACTGGCCGGTGCAGCCCACGGGCGAGCCGCACCGCATCGAGGCCGCCGGCGCCACCCCGATCGTCGTGGTCGGCACCACCCGCGACCCGGCCACGCCCTACCGGTGGGCCGAGGCCCTGGCCGATCAGCTCTCCTCCGGCCGCCTCCTCACCTACGAGGGCGACGGCCACACCGCCTACGGCCGCGGCAGCACCTGCATCGACTCCGCGATCAACACCTACCTCCTGCGCGGCACCCCGCCCAAGGACGGACAGCGCTGCTCGTGACCCCCGCCCGCCCCGGAGCCCGGGCCTCCGGGGCGGGTACGAAGCACCCGCGGAAACTGTGTAGACTTACCGACGTTGCTGATCGCACCATGGTGCACAGCGCGCCGCCTTAGCTCAGATGGCCAGAGCAACGCACTCGTAATGCGTAGGTCTCGGGTTCGAATCCCGAAGGCGGCTCCATCAAACCCCGGGCCAGTTCTCTGCTGGCCCGGGGTTTTTTCTTGTCCGGGCCCGGGGTTTTCTCGTGTCCGGGGACAGGGCGCGCGTGGCCCTGGGATTGCGGGTCGGCGGGGCGACGGGCGTGGCGGTCAGTCCGGTGGTGACTGGGCGGGGAGGCCGAGCGACCGCTCCGCCGCGTCGAGCCGGCGCTCCTGCCGGCGGAGCGTGAGCGGGCCCAGGAGGAAGAACAGGGCCCAGAGCAGCGTCAGGGCACCGGAACCGTACGAGCCGGACGTGAGCTGGACGACCGCCAGCAGCGAGAACAGGATGATCAGGCACGTCCGCGCTCGGCGGTACCCCTTGTGCCGCTGGAAGCCCAGTGCCCGGCGCTGCCGTCCGAGGAGCTCCAGTACCGCCGGCCGTGCGGCGGGGTCGGTGGGCGGTGTCCCACGGCGTACGTCTCGGGCGAGGTGGAAGAGCTGACCGGTGCTCAGGCCGAAGCGCCGCGCCCGGCGGGTCTCCCGTCGCCACACCGCGGCGAGGGTGACCGCCGCGACGACGGACGCGATCGCCGCGACGACGGTCCCGGACCACCACCGGCGCTCGCCGTCGGCGGTCAGGGCGCCGAGGGCGAAGCCCACGCCCGCCGTCAGGAGGAGCAGGGCCGTCGTGCGCGCGGCCGTCCCGTGCCGGTGACTGCTCCGAGGTCCGTTCTCCGTCGCGCCCGCCACCCCCACCACCCCCTGTGGTCCGTCCCGCCGGAACATCTCTCCTACCCCTCGGACCGGCCGGCATCCACGGCGGCCGCCCACCGCTCCGGACACGGCCAGTGCGGCGAACCACCGGGGCCCCGGCGGGCGTACGCCGTGGATCCGCGTCGTGAACGGCTAGCATCGCGCACACGTCGGTCGGCCGGGACGAGGTGAGGGCATGGGCGAGTACACGGGTGCACCGAGGGTCGCCGTCGCGGTGGTGACCATGGGGAACCGGCCCGCGGAGGTCGACGCCCTGCTGGAGTCCGTGGCCGAGCAGGACGCCCCGCCCGCGCGGATCGTCGTCGTCGGCAACGGCTGCCCGCTGCCCGAGTTCGCCGCGCGGCTGTCGCTGCCCGGGGAGGTCACCGCGATCGAGGTGGACGAGAACCTCGGCTGTCCCGGCGGGCGCAACGTGGCGCTCGCGCGGCTGCGGGAGTTCGGTGACATCGACGTGGTCGTGGAGCTGGACGACGACGGACTGCTCGTCGACGCCGATGTGCTGCGCCGGGTGGGGGAGCTGTTCGCCGCCGACGACCGGCTCGGCATCGTCGGCTTCCGGATCGCCGACGAGAACGGTGAGACCCAGCAGCGGCACGTCCCCCGGGTCGGCGCCGGTGACCCCATGCGGGGCGGGTACGTCACCGGCTTCCTCGGCGGCGGGCACGCGCTGCGGATGGCGATGCTCGACCAGGTCGGGGACTGGCCCGCCGAGTTCTTCTTCGCGCACGAGGAGACCGACCTGGCCTGGCGGGCGGCCGACGCCGGCTGGCGGATCCTGTACGCCCCCGAACTGCTGCTCCAGCACCCGAAGACCTCACCCGCGCGGCACGCCATCTACTTCCGGGTCAACGCCCGCAACAGGGTGTGGCTCGCCCGGCGTCGGCTGCCGTTGCCGCTCATCCCCGTCCACCTCGGCGTGTGGATGCTGCTGACGCTGGCGCGGAACCGGTCGCTCGGTGGGCTGCGGGCGTGGTTCGGCGGGTTCGTGGAGGGGCTGCGCAGGCCGGCGGGGGAGAGACGGCCGATGCGCTGGCGCACCGTGGTGCGGCTCACCCGGCTGGGGCGTCCGCCCGTCGTCTGAACGGGCGGACGGAGGCGGGCCGTACGGCCCGGGTCACTTCGCGTCCGCGTAGCACTCCACCACCGCCGTGGTGAACGGGAACCGCACCGGCGTCCGGCCGAACGTCAGGCGGCCCGCCAGCTCCGCCGCGTCCCGGATCGCCGCGACGACGGCGTCGGCCTCCTCCCGCGGACAGTGCACGATCACCTCGTCGTGCTGGAAGAAGACCAGCTCCGCCGCCATGTCCGCGCAGGCCTGCCGCAGCGCGGCGAGCAGCAGGAGGGCCCAGTCGGCGGCGCTGCCCTGGACGACGAAGTTGCGGGCGAAGCGGCCCCGCGCGCGGGCGTTCGTCGAGGCGTAGCCGGGCACCCACTCCTGCGCGTGGCCCGGGGTGTCGGAGGGGTCGTCCTGCGGCATGCCCGCCTCCTCGGTGCCGTCGGCCGCTCCGGCCGCCGGCGGGCAGGTGCGACCCAGCCAGGTCCGTACGAGGCGTCCCTCCTCGCCCGCTCGGGCCGCGTCGTCGACGTACGCCACCGCCCGGGGGAAGCGGCGTCTGAGCGCGGCGAGGTTCTTCAGGCCGTCGCCCGAGGTCTGGCCGTAGACCGCGCCGAGCACGGCGAGTTTGGCCTGGTCGCGGTCGCCGGAGAAGGCGCGGTCGGACACCGACTGGTAGAGGTCGGTCTCCCGGCCCGCCACCTCCATCAGCCCGGGGTCGCGGGAGATCGCCGCCAGTACGCGCGGTTCCATCTGGTCGGCGTCGGCGACGACCAGCCGCCAGCCCGGGTCGGCCACGACGGCCCGCCGGATCACCTTGGGGATCTGCAGACCGCCGCCGCCGTTGGTCACCCAGCGGCCGGTGACGGTGCCGCCGGCCAGGAACTCGGGGCGGAACCGCCCGTCGCGCACCCAGTCCTGCAACCAGGACCAGCCGTGGGCGACCCAGATGCGGTAGAGCTTCTTGTACTCGATCAGGGGCTTCACGGCCGGATGGTCGACCGACTCGATCTCCCACCGGCGGGTGGAACCGACCTTGATCCCGGCCTGGGCGAAGGCCTTGACGACGTCCGCGGGGAGGTCCGGCCGAACCCGGCGCCCGAACGCCGCGGACACCTCGTCGGCCAGCTCTGCCAGGCGGCGCGGTTCACCCCCGCCCGCGTACCGCTCGCCGAGGAGGTCGTGCAGTACCTCGCGGTGCACGTCGGTCCGCCAGGGCAGCCCGGCGCGGTTCATCTCGGCGGCCACCAGCATCCCCGCCGACTCGGCCGCGGTCAGCAGCCGCAGCCGGTCGGGGTGCGCGGACCGGTCGTGGCGGTGCCGTTGCTCGGCGTAGACCGCGAGCAGGTCGTCGAGGGGGAGGTGGACGCCCTGCGGTTCGAAGAGCGGGGACTGGGCGCCCGGCTCGGCGGACCGCTGCGGCGGATCGGGCGGTACCGGGCCGCCGCGCAGCCGGGCCAGGGCCGCCGCGGCCGAGCGCGGCTCCCCGTACCGCCCCTCGTGGCCGAGGAGGAGGTTCTCGGCGGCCTCCACGTCGTAGCACCGCTCCGCCCGCACCCCCGCGGCGAGCAGGTGCGGGTAGACCTCGGCGGTGGAACGCCACACCCAGCGTGCGACGTCCGGCCGGGCCCGGACGGCCTGCGCCGGGCCGGGCTCGCGCCGCACCGGTCCGGCGGGCAGCCCGTCGGGGCCGAGGGGGGCGACGTCCACGCCACCGTCCTCGGCCACGGCGAGCGCCCACCGGTCGGCCATGTCGCGAGTCTCGCAGGAGGGACTGACAACCGACCCCGCTCGCCGTCACCGGCGCCCCCGCGCCCACCGGCGCCCCCGCCCCCACCCGTACGGTGACCGGCGCGTCAGTGATCCGTCCCGGCGTGCCGTGGCGGGTACGTCCGTGGCCGTCCCGCCTGCCGTGGCCGGTCCGTCAGGGCCGTCCCCGCGTGCCATGGCCGGTCCGTCAGCCCTGTTCCGCCCCGGAATCCTGCGGGTCCTGCTCCTCGGTCACGGTCAGGAACTCCGCCAGTACCTCGGTGACGTAGCGCTCGGTCGCCTCCTTGTCGAGGCCGAGTCCGCTGAGCACGCCCTCGCCGTGCTCGTGCTCCAGCAGGGCGAGCAGGATGTGCTCGGTGCCGATGTAGTTGTGGCCGAGCCGCAGGGCCTCACGGAAGGTGAGTTCGAGGACCTTCTTGGCCGCGGGACCGTACGGCACCAGCTCCGGGGGCTCCGCGGCGGCGGGCGGGAGCGCCGCGGACGCGGCCTCGCGTACCGCGTCGAGGGTCACGCCCTGTGCGCCGATCGCCTTGGCGGAGAGGCTCTCCCGCTCGGTGACCAGGCCGAGGACGAGATGCTCGGGCACGCCCTCGGTGGCGCCGGCGGTCTTGGCCGCGGTGTGGGCGGCCATGACCACGTTGCGCGCGCGGGGCGTGTAGCGGTTGAAGCCCTGGCTCGGGTCCAGGTCGGCGGACTCCTTCGGCACGAAGCGCTTCTGCGCCGCCTGCCGGGTCACGCCCATGCTCTTGCCGATCTCCGTCCAGGACGCGCCCGACCGCCGGGCCTGGTCCACGAAGTGGCCGATGAGGTGATCGGCCACCTCGCCGAGGTGGTCTCCGGCGATGACGGCGTCCTGGAGCTGTTCCAAGGGCTCCGCGTGCGCCTTCTTGATCGCGGTGATGAGTTCGTCGAGACGTACGGATGACGTGATGCTCGGATTCGTCGCCATGTGTCAACCGTAGGTTGCCTATCTGAGGGCGTCAACCCGCGGTTGACAGTGGTTGCCGAGCGTTCGCGGGCTACTTCGGTGACGCCACCACCAACCGCACCGCCAGCCCCGTGAACACCGTCCCGGAGACGATGTTGAGCCAGCGGTTCACCTGGGCGTTGCGCCTGAGGAGGCCCGCCAGTCGCCCCGACAGGAGCCCGACGAAGCCGTCCCACAGGAAGCCCATCACCACGAGGGTGCCGCCGAGCAGCAGCAGCTGACCGGGGACGTGTCCGAGCGAGGGGTCGGCGAACTGCGGCAGGAACGCCACGTTGAAGAGGATCACCTTGGGGTTGAGCAGGTTGGTGATCGCGCCCTGCCAGAAGGCCCGCCGCATGCCCGTGCCCCGGAGCGCCGGGTCCTCCTCGCCCGGCACCGACCGGTCCCGGAAGGCCTTCACCGCCAGGTACAGCAGATAGGCCGCACCCGCCCAGCGCAGCACGTGGTACAGCGTGGGCAGCGTCGTGAAGAGGGCCGACAGCCCGAGCGCGGCGGCGACGGCGTGCACCAGCATCGCGCAGGCCACCCCGAACGCGGCCATCACGCCCGCCCTCGGTCCGCCCCGGCCGCCCACCGCCACGATGAACATCATGTCGGGGCCCGGGGATACGCACAGCGCGAGAGCGGCGACGAGGAACGCCGTGTAGAGAGTCATGTCCACCATGCGCGCCATGGTCGGCACCGAGTGGCGCGGTCTCCGTCGAATTCCACGGAGTGAGACGGAGCCGGGAGCCGTGGCACCATCGCCGGGTGAGTACGCCCAGCACCGTCGACCGTGCCTTCGAGACCGCCCTGTACGACGACGACGCCGACACCCTCGACACCGCCGCCTCGCTGCTCGCGGCGGACCCGGGAGCGGACCCGGAACTGGGCCGCCGCGGTGAGGAGTTCGTGGCGACGGCCTGGCGGCGCGGCTGGCAGCCCGCCGACCTCGTGCGGATCGTGCGGCGCGAACTGGAGGACGTGCACGTACGGCTGGTCGCCGCGCTGATCCGCGCCCAGGCGCCGCACGACCGCTCACGAGGCCCCCGATGGGCCGCGCAGCTGGCCGGCGTACCGGAGCAGGGGCCGCCCCGCACCGACCGCTTCTCGCACGCCACCGCCGTCCTGGAGCTGTACCGCCTGCTGCTGCGCCTGCCCGCGCTGGAGCCGCTGGAGGCGGGGCTGCCGGGGGAGGCGCCCCGCCGGGAGCACCGGCCGGAGTCCCGGGCCCTCGCCCGCATCCGCGCACTGCTCGCCAAGGCGGAGGCGACCGGTTACCCGGAGGAGGCCGAGGCGCTCAGCGCCAAGGCGCAGGAGCTGATGGCCCGGCACAGCATCGACGAGGCGCTGCTGTCGGCCCACGCGCCCTCACCCGACGCGCCGGGCGCCTGCCGGATCGGGGTGGAGCCGCCGTACGAGCAGGCCAAGGCGGTGCTGCTGGACGCGGTGGCCGACGCCAACCACTGCCGGGCGGTGTGGAACGAACCCCTGGGCTTCTCCACCGTCGTCGGCTTCGAGGCCGACCTGGAGGTGGTCGAACTCCTCTACACCTCGCTGCTGGTGCAGGCCGAGGGCGCGATGGCGAAGGCGGAGGCCGCCCAGCGGGCCGGCGGACGCAAACGGACCAAGACCTTCCGGCAGTCGTTCCTGGCCGCCTACGCCCACCGCGCGGGCTCCCGGCTCCGGGCCGCCGCGGAGACGGTCGCCGCCGAGACCGGCACGGCGACGGACGTGGACCTCCTGCCGGTCCTCGCCTCCCGCGAGGTCGCGGTCACCGACCGTCTGGAGCGCATGTTCCCGGAGACGACCACGACCCGTCTGCGCGGTGCCGCCGACGCGGCCGGCTGGACGGAGGGCACCCGCGCGGCCGACCACGCCCGGGTCGACCGCCGACGTCCGCTGTCGTAGGCGTCGCCGTGCGCCGGGCCCCCGCCACCTCTCGTGCGCCGGGTCCGGGCCCCCGCCACGTCTCGTGCGCCGGGTCCGGGCCCCCGCCACGTCTCGTGCGCCGGGCCCCCGCCCCGTCTCGTGCGCCGGGTCCGGGTCCAGGCCCGTCTCGTGCGTCGGACCGCCATGTCGTCGCCGGGGAGGCGGGAGCGGCCCTCCTCAGTCGCCGGCGCGTTGGAACGCCCCCACCGTGGCGTCCGGCCGGCCCTCGCCCTTCGTCGCCACGGTGCCGTACGACCAGGGGAAGCGGTGGGTGGAGGCGTCGTCCGGCAGGGCGAACTCCACCGAGCGCACGGTGAGGCCGCCGGTGGCGTCGGTGCCGCTGGTGCCGTCCGCGTCGCCGGGTTCGCCGGTGCCGTCGTCCCCTCCCCGTACGTAGGCGACCGTGAAGGACGCCGTGTCCTGCTTGCCGAGGGTCAGCCGCTGGGGCGTGGCCGCCTCCTCCCGCGGGACCCGGACCGAGGCGTCACCCGCGTTCAGCGTCACGGTGGGGAAGCCGTGGAGGACGCATGACGGGCCGCGGTTGGTGAGGGTCACCGAGACGGTGCCCGTGTCCCCCGCGGCCGGGGCGGGGCTCGGTTCGACCCCCACACCCACCTCGGCGACGCGGCAGGCGGCGTCGCCGCGGTCGTCGGTACCGCCGCCACTGCCGTCACCACCGCTCCCGCCGTCGCCGCAGGCGCTCAGGAGGAGCGCCGCGGCCAGGACGACGGCGGCGGCGGTGGTGGGCTGTGCGGGCCTGACGGACCCGGCGGACGCGGCGGGCCCGGTGGACTCGGTGGACTCGACGAACTGGGTGGTGCGCACGGGTGACGTTCCTTCGTGGGGTGGTGGTTTCAGGAGCCGAGACCGGCCGTCGGCAGGCCGGGAGGCAGTGATCCGCCCTCGGACCGGGTGTACGTCTCCTCGCCGACCCCGCCCTGCCAGGCCACCGTGAGCGAGCTCCCGTCGACCGACTGGACCGTACCGGTCGCCCGGTCGTCGCCGCCGGACGTGCACTTCAGGCGGATCGTGCGGGTCCCGGCGTCCTCACCGGCGGTGCCGCTGCACACGGTTCCGCCGGTGGCGAAGAGGGCGGCCTTGTCACCGGTGACCATCAGCGCGACCGCCTGGCCGTCGGTGGTGGCGAGCCAGCTGCCCTCCAGCTCACCGGCGGCGGACGGCGACCCGCCGGTGCCGCCGCCCGTGTCCGCGGTGGCGGCGTCGCTGGGTGCGGAAGAGGACTTGTCGCCGCCTCCCGAGCCGCCGGTGGCCGAGCCGCCGTCACCGTCGCCGCCGTCGGTGCACGCGGTGAGCGCCAGCGCGCCCACCAGGCCGACGACCGCGACCGCGGCCCGCACGGACCGCCGCCTCCGCACCCCTCGTCCCCGCCCATGCGCACCGGGCGTGCCGGCCGACCGGTCCTGCCCACCTGCATCCGGCGTACCGGCCGCTGTGCCCCGACCGTCCGGACCGCGTCGGCCGGTGACCGAACCCGTCACGCCGTCCGTACCGCGTCGGCCGGTGACCGAACCCGTCACGTCGTCCGTCGCACCGGTACCGCCCGGCACGAGCCCGCCCGATGGACGCCCACCCGTACCCGCCGCGGGGGACGCGTTCCTCGCCTTCGCCGTGCTCTCCGTGGTCGCAGTCGCCAGTGTCACCGGAAGCTCCAAGCTGTAGCCGGACGGCCGGTTCGGCCCAAGACAGCCGCAAGCTACCAGGACGACTTGCGCACTCCCGGGAGATGTCCGGCGTGTGCCTGCTCGCGCAGGTTCACCCGGGACAGCCCGAAGGCGCGGAAGTACCCGCGCGGGCGCCCGTCGATCTGGTCGCGGTTGCGCACGCGCGTGCGGGCGGCGTCGCGGGGCTGCCGGCGCAGTTCCCGCTGGGCGGCGAACCGTTCGGCCTCCGTGGTGGACGGCCGGCGGACGATCTCCTTCAGCTCGGCCCGGCGCGCGGCGTACCGCTCGACGGTCTCCTGGCGCCGCCGGTTCTTCGCGATCTTGCTCTTCTTCGCCATCAGACCCTCACCCCCCGCGCGCGGATGCGCGCCACGGCCGCCTCGACGCCGATCGCGTCGACGGTCCTGATCGCCTTCGTGCTCAGCCGCAGCCGTACGTGCCGGCTCTCGCTCGGCAGCCAGTAGCGCTTCGTCTGGATGTTGGGGTCGAAACGGCGGGAGGTCCGCCGGTGGGAGTGGGAGATGCGGTTGCCGAAACCCGGCCGGGTGCCGGTCAGCATGCAGTGGGCGGACACGGTGACGTACCTCTCCTTCGGACCGGACGGTCCTAGCTGTTAATGGAATTCATTTTCAGTAAGGTATCAGCATGGCACGCAACGAACTCCGCCCGGTCATCAGACTCCGGTCCACCGCCGGGACCGGTTTCACCTACGTCACCCGCAAGAACCGCCGCAACGACCCGGACCGGCTGACCCTGCACAAGTACGACCCGGTCGCCGGTCGCCACGTCGACTTCCGAGAGGAGCGCTGATCCGCCGTGCGCAAGGGAATCCACCCCGAGTACCGTCCGGTCGTCTTCCGCGACCGCGCCGCCGGACACGCCTTCCTCACCCGGTCGACCATGACCGGCGAGCGCACCGTGGAGTGGGAGGACGGCCACACCTACCCCGTGGTCGACGTCGAGATCTCCGACGTCAGCCACCCCTTCCACACCGGCACCGCACGCGTCCTGGACACCGCCGGCCGGGTGGAGCGCTTCGAGCGGCGGTTCGGGAAGCGGGGCGGGGCATGAGCCCGGCGGTGCGGCTGCCGGTGGTCGTCGTCGGCGGTCTGCACGCCGACGCCCGCAGGGCGGCCGTGGCTCGGCTGCTGGCCGACGTGCCCGGCAGCGTCGTCCTCCACCACGACCTGGCGACGGCCGCCGCGGGAACGGTCGTACGGACCCTGCGGGACGCCACCGGCGTCCTCTCCGCCGGCGAGACGACCCTGGTCGACGACTGCGCCTGCTGCGCGCTGCGCGAGGACCTCGTCCCCGAGCTGGAGCGACTCGCGGACGCCGGAGGCACCCCGCTGGCGGTCGTCGAGCTGTGGGACTCCGTCGAGCCCAAGGCGATGGCGGAGGTGGTGACGGCCGGCGGCTTCACCGTCACCGGCGTGATCACCGCCGTCGACCCGGCCCTGGTGCTGCCGTACCTGGGCAACGGCGACGACCTCGCCGAGGGCGGCCTCGCCGCCGCGGCCACCGACCGGCGCACCGTCGCCGACACCTTCGCGCGGCAGCTGGAGTACGCCCCCGTCCTGGCCCTCGCCGACTCCCCGGAGGCCGACGACGAGGACCTCGAACTGCTGGCCCAGCTGCACCCGACGGCCCGCCGGGTACCCCTCGGGTCCCCCTCCTCCGCGCTGGCCCGCGCGGCGCTCGCCGGCTTCGACGTGGAGGCCGCGGCAGCCGCCCAGCACCCGGCCTGCGCCCTGTTGCCCGCCGAGGCCGACGCGCACGGTGTCACCACCCTCGTGTGGCACCGCCGCCGCCCCTTCCACCCGGAACGCCTGTACGCGGCGCTGGAGGACCTGACCTGTGCCGCCGCCCGCAGCCGGGGCCGGTTCTGGCTCGCCGACAGGGCGGACACGCTGCTGCACTGGGACGCCGCCGGCGGTGCCCTGTGCGTGGAGGGCGCGGGACCCTGGCTCGCGTCGCTCCCTGACGCCGCCTGGGAGCTGGTCCCGCCCGTGCGCCGCGCGGCCGCCGCGATCGACTGGCACCCCGAGCACGGCGACCGCTGCCAGCACCTGGTCTTCACGTCCCCCGGCCTCGACCGCGACGGCCTGGAACGGCTCCTGGAGAGCTGTCTGCTGACCGACGCCGAGTACGCCGCCGGCCAGGCCGCCTGGCGGCGCCTGCCGTCCGCCTTCGACAACCTCCTGGAGGTCTGACCCCATGCCCCGCAACAGCGACCGAACGCCCCGCAACAGCGACCGGAAGCCCGTCGGCCGGCGGTCCGATCCGCTGGACCGGGCCGGAGTGACGTACATCGACTACAAGGACACCGATCTGCTGCGGCAGTTCGTCTCCGACCGCGGCAGGATCCGCGGTCGGCGCGCCACCCGCGTGACGTCCCAGCAGCAGCGGCAGCTGGCCAGGGCGATCAAGAACGCACGCGAGATGGCCCTGCTGCCCCACGCCACGCGCTGACCCCGCCCCGGAGGCCGCGCGCCGACCTCGCACCGGGGGCCGCTCCTGGGGAGCGGCCCCCGGTGTTGTTGCATGTAGTTGCATTTTCTTCGAATTCGTGGGCATACGCGGGAACGACTTCCCTGGGGCAGGCGTCCAAGAGGGCAAGGGCTTTCGGTAAAGCACCCGTCAAAGCTGTAACCGCAGGAACACCGCGCGTGCACGTGCATTTGCTCATGCATCGGCACGTGAACGGGGTTATGATCCGGATCAGTTACCACTGCATCAATGGCCACATCAGCCAGTGCACCACCGGGGAGCGACCTGTGGACCACGACGTGTACGACGTTGACGACGCGTCCGGCGTGTACAACGGCATGGCCGCCACGCTGCTGCACGACGTGGCCTGGCAGAAGAGTCGCCACAGCAACTCGCAGGGCTCCTGTGTGGAGTTCGCGCGGCTGCCCGACGGTGGCGTGGCCATGCGCAACTCCCGCTTCCCCGACGGGCCCGCGCTGGTCTACACGCGTGCCGAGATCGAGGCCATGCTGCTGGGCGTCAAGGACGGCGAGTTCGACCACCTGGTCGCGAGCTGACCCGCGCGCGACCGACTCCGGGCACCGACCCGGCAGGCGCGGCACCGGCCCACGCGAACGCGCGACCCACCCCCGCGGAACCGACGCGCGTAGAACCGCGGCACGTCAAGGCGTAGCGGAACGCGTCACTCGTAGCACCGGGCCGTGCGGTCGCCGGGGTGCCGGAGCCGGAACAGGGCCCATACGACCTTGCCGTTGAGCGTCCCGGCGAGCGGGTGCCAGCCCCAGCTGTCGCTGAAGGAGTCGACGAGGAACAGGCCGCGGCCCGACTCCGCCGAGAAGTCGTCCGTCGCGCGGGCCACCGGGCTGTCGTGACTGGGGTCCCGCACCGCGCACACGAGCCGGTCGGACCAGCGCATCAGGTGCAGCCGGACGGGGCCGTGCCGCTCCCCGTGCCGCGGGGTGTCGGCCGGCAGCGCATGCCGCAGGGCGTTGGTGACGAGTTCGGAGACCACCAGGCAGACGTCGTCGAAGCGGTCGCCCGTGTCCCAGCCGTCGAGCGTCTTGCGGGTGAATCTCCGTGCCTCGCCCACCGCTTCGTAGCGGGGCGGCAGAGCGCAGGAGGCGGCGTTGGAGACGGCTGCGGGGTCGAGTGGCGGAAGGCCCTGCCGTAACGGCTCGAGCATGGTCGATCCATTCGTCCCCATGCGAGGCACTCCCGGGAGTTCGCGGTCATAGCGATGCGGCGCGGTGGTGCGGGACCATGGTTTCGGATGCGTACCGCAGATGCAAGGGCAGATGCACGTGCACGTGACCGAAATGGACCTGCCCGTACCGCTTGTTGGTCAAATTTTCCGTCATCTTCGCCTCCTCTTCACCGCGGTCGGTGTCCACTTTCGGTCCCCTCCCGGCATGATCCTGCGTTTTTCGTTCGGCTGGATTCCGTTTCCGTAACCGGGCGAGTACTGCTCGAAGTGTTTTAGTGGCAGACTTCGGCCCCTGAAGACGGTTGGGGAGGCTGGCGAACGTGAGCGCGGGAGAGCCCGGATCGGTGGTGCGGCGCATGCTGCTCGGATCACAACTCAGGCGACTGCGTGAGACGCGGGGGATCACGCGAGAGGCGGCGGGCTACTCGATCCGCGCCTCGGAGTCGAAGATCAGCCGGATGGAGCTGGGCCGGGTGAGCTTCAAGACGAGAGACGTCGAGGACCTGCTGACGCTGTACGGCATCACGGACGAGCACGAGCGCGCCTCCCTGCTCTCCCTGGCCAAGGAGGCCAACGTCGCGGGGTGGTGGCACAGCTACTCCGACGTACTGCCCAGCTGGTTCCCCACCTACGTCGGCCTGGAGGGCGCCGCCTCGCTGATCCGGGTCTACGAGGTGCAGTTCGTGCACGGGCTGCTGCAGACCGAGGAGTACGCCCGCGCGGTCGTCCGGCGCGGCATGAAGGGCGCGAGCGAGGCGGACGTCGAGCGGCGGGTCGCGCTGCGCCTGGAACGGCAGAAGCACCTCGTCTCCGAGAGTGCCCCCGAGTTCCACATCGTCCTCGACGAGGCCGCGCTGCGCCGTCCCTACGGTGGCCGCGGGGTGATGCGCGGGCAGCTCCAGCACCTGATCGAGGTGTCCGAACGCCCCCATGTGCGGCTGCAGGTGATGCCGTTCGGCTTCGGCGGCCACTCCGGCGAGAGTGGCGCGTTCACGATCCTCAGCTTCCCCGAGTCCGACCTCTCGGACGTCGTCTACCTGGAGCAGCTCACCAGCGCGCTGTACCTCGACAAGCGCGAGGACGTCACCCAGTACGAGACGGCGCTGAAGGAGCTCCAGCAGGACAGCCCGGGACCCGACGAGAGCCGCGACCTTCTCCGGGGACTCCTTCAGCTCATCTGAACAACTCCCGTGAAACACAAGTACGATGACGCGCAATCAGGGGCGGTCGGCCCCCGGTGGTTGCGAGGCCGCGGAGGCCGCGGCAGCTAGGGGATTGAGGGATCACATGTCGTCGTACTTCACCGACCTCGCCCAGCAGTACATCGACGGCGAGTGGCGCCCGGGCACCGGCTCCTGGGACATCATCGACTTCAACCCGTACGACAACGAGAAGCTGGCCTCGATCACCATAGCCACGGTCGACGAGGTCGACACGGCGTACCGGGCGGCCGAGCGGGCGCAGAAGCAGTGGGCGGCGACGAACCCGTACGCGCGCCGCGCGGTGTTCGAGAAGGTGCTGCGGCTCGTCGAGGACCGCGAGGCGGAGATCAGCGAGGCGATCATCGCCGAACTGGGCGGCACGCGCCTGAAGGCCGCCTTCGAGCTGCACCTCGCCAAGGAGTTCCTGCGCGAGGCGGTCCACCTGGCGCTGCGCCCCGAGGGCCGGATCATCCCCTCGCCGGTCGACGGCAAGGAGAACCGCGTCTACCGGGTGCCGGTCGGCGTGGTGGGCGTCATCAGCCCCTTCAACTTCCCCTTCCTCCTTTCCCTGAAGTCGGTCGCGCCGGCCCTCGCCCTCGGCAACGGCGTCGTCCTCAAGCCGCACCAGAACACGCCGATCGTCGGCGGCACGCTGGTGGGCAAGCTCTTCGAGGAGGCCGGTCTGCCGGGCGGGCTGCTCAACGTCGTGGTCACCGACATCGCGGAGATCGGCGACGCCTTCCTGGAGCACCCGGTCCCGAAGGTGATCTCCTTCACCGGCTCCGACAAGGTCGGCCGCCACGTCGCCACCGTCTGCGCCGCGCACTTCAAGCGCTCCATCCTCGAACTCGGCGGCAACAGCGCCCTCGTCGTCCTCGACGACGCCGACCTCGACTACGCCGTCGACGCCGCCGTCTTCAGCCGCTACGTCCACCAGGGCCAGGTCTGCATGGCCGCGAACCGCGTCCTGGTCGACCGGTCGGTGGCCGAGGAGTTCACCGAGAAGTTCGTCGCCAAGGTCAGGACCCTCAAGGCCGGCGACCCGCGCGACCCGTCGACCGTCATCGGGCCCCTGATCAACTCCTCGCAGGCGGACGCCGTCACGGGTGTCGTCGAGCAGGCCCTCGCCGAGGGCGCCACCGCCCTGGTGCGCGGCACCGTCACGGACAACCTCGTCACACCGTCGGTCCTCACCGACGTGCCCGCCGACTCGGCGCTCCTGCGGCAGGAGGTCTTCGGCCCGGTCGCCTTCCTCGTCACGTTCGACGGCGAGGAGGAGGCGGTCCGCCTCGTCAACGACACCCCGTACGGCCTGAGCGGCGCCGTGCACACCGGTGACATCGAGCGCGGCGTCGAGTTCGCCAGGCGCATCGACACCGGCATGTTCCACGTGAACGACGGGACCGTGCACGACGAGCCGATCGTGCCCTTCGGCGGGGAGAAGCACTCCGGCATCGGCCGCCTGAACGGCGACACCATGCTGGACGCCTTCACCACCCAGAAGTGGATCTCGGTGCAGCACGGGCGGAGCGGCTTCCCGTTCTAGTTCCCGCTCCCGTGCCGGGCCCTTGCGGACAGACGCTGACCGCAAGGGCCCGTAGCTTTCTCGGTGTCGGGGGGAAGTCCCCCGTCCGACGAAAGGCGGCCGGTCATGGTCACTCACGTGCGACCCGAAGCGCAGGGCGACGAGCGCGGAGCGCTGCTCTCCTTCCTGGCGGAGCAGCGCGGCGGCATCCGCCGGTCGGTGCTGGGGCTGACCGACGAGCAGGCGTCGTCCCGGCCGAGCGCCAGTGAACTGTCCCTGGCCGGGCTGATCAAGCACGTCACCGAGGTCGAGCAGGGGTGGGTCGCCCGCGCCCGGCAGGTGCCGCCGGCCGTCGAGCGGGACGAGTCGAACTGGCACGAGTGCTTCGTCCTGGTGGGGGACGAGACGGTCGCCTCGCAGCTGGCGTACTGGGAGAGGGTCGCCGCCGAGACGGAGGCCTTCGTCCGGGAGGTGCCCAGCCTCGACGACACCTTCCCGCTGCCCAAGGCCCCCTGGTTCCCGCCGGACGAGCGCGTCTCCATGCGGTGGCTGTGTCTGACGCTGATCCGCGAGACGGCCCGGCACGCGGGCCACGCCGACATCGTCCGCGAGTCGCTGGACGGCGCCTCGGCCTGGGACCTGGTGGCCAGGGAGCAGGACGCGCCCGCCTAACCTGGACCGTATGTCAGTGATCCGTCTCCTGGTGCTCGGCGCGGTCCGCCAGCACGGGCGGGCCCACGGCTACCAGGTCCGCAACGACCTGGAGTTCTGGGGCGCGCACGAGTGGTCCAACGCCAAGCCCGGCTCGATCTACCACGCGCTGAAGCAGATGGCCAAGCAGGGCCTGCTGCACGCGCACGAGATCGCCCCGTCGACCGCCGGCGGGCCGCCCCGCACGGAGTACGAGATCACGGAGAAGGGCACCGAGGAGTTCTTCGGCCTGCTACGCGCGTCCCTCACCGCCTACGACCAGAAGCCGGACGTGCTCGCCGCCGGGCTCGGCCTGATGGTGGACCTGGCGCGCGAGGAGGTGCTGACGCTGCTGGAGGAACGGGTCCAGGCGATCCAGAAGTGGCGCAGGGCCGTCACCGAGTACTACACCCCGGAGGACGGCCCCGGGCAGCTCGGCCACATCGGCGAGATCATGAACCTGTGGGTGCACTCCGCCGACACGGGCGCCGAGTGGACCCGCGCGCTCATCGAGCGCATCCGAGGCGGGGCGTACACGTTCGCCGGTGAGGGCGAGCCGTTCGTCGGCGTCCTCGGCGAGGGCGAGGAGAACCCGTTCGCGACGCCGGAACCGCATCCGGGGGACCGCGACTAATCAAGTTTGACTAAGCCGGGAGGCGGGCATACGCTCCGCGGGTCAGTAGTCAAGTTTGACTAAACGAGGAGTGCCAGTGACCGACGCGGCGATCATCGTCGAAGGGGCACGCAAGAAGTACGGCGGCAAGCACGCGCTGGACGGGCTCGACCTGACGGTCGCCCGCGGCACGGTGCACGGGGTGCTGGGTCCCAACGGCGCGGGCAAGACGACGCTGGTCCGGATCCTCGCCACCCTGCTGCGCCCCGACGCCGGCCGGGTCGAGGTGGCCGGGCACGACGTGGTCGGCGACGCGTACGCCGTACGGCTGCGCATCGGCCTGCTGGGGCAGCACGCGGCGCTGGACGAGGAGCTGGGTGGCCGGCAGAACCTGGAGATGTTCGGCCGCCTCCACCACCTGGGCGCCCGGCGGGCCCGCGCGCGGGCCGACGAACTGCTCGCCCGCTTCGACCTCGCCGACACCGGACGCAAGCCGGTCAGCGCCTACAGCGGCGGCATGCGGCGCCGCCTGGACCTCGCCGCCTCCCTGATCACCGAACCGCAGGTGCTCTTCCTGGACGAGCCGACCACGGGCCTCGACCCGCGCGGCCGCGCCGAGGTGTGGGCCTCGGTCCGCTCCCTGGTCGTCGGCGGTACGACGGTCCTGCTCACCACCCAGTACCTGGAGGAGGCCGACCAGCTCGCCGACCGCGTCTCGGTCGTCGACGCCGGCCGGGTCGTCGCCGACGGCACGGCGGACGAACTGAAGGCGGCCATCGGCGGCGACCGCGTCGACGTGGTCCTGCGCGACGCCGGACAACTGGGCGCCGCGGTCGCCCTGCTGCCGCTCACCGGCGTCCGCGTCGACACCGACCGCCGGCTGGTCAGCGCCCCGGTCACCGACCGCATGGCGGCGCTCTCCGGCGTCGTACGGGCACTGGAGGAGGCCGGCATCGAGGCGGAGGACGTCGTCCTGCGCCGCCCGACCCTGGACGAGGTGTTCCTGCACCTCACCGATCGCCCGAAGGAGACCGCGTGAGCACGGGCACCGTGACACCCGCGACGTACGCCCTGACCGATTCCTGGACCATGACCCGGCGCGAGCTGGCCCGCTGGGCGCGGCAGCCCGTCGCGGTCGCCGTCAACCTGGTCTTCCCGGTCATGCTGCTGCTGATGTTCGGCTACCTCGTCGGCGGCGGCCGCGGGGTGAGCGGCGACTACCTCGACTACCTGGTCCCCGGGATGCTGGCGCTCACCATGGCCTTCGGCCTGGAGGGCACGATGATCGCCGTCACCCAGGACCTCAACAAGGGCGTCGTCGACCGCTTCCGCTCCCTGCCCATGACCAACGGCGCCGTGCTGGTGGGCCGGTCGGCCGCCGACATGCTCCAGTCGACGCTCGGGCTCACCGTGCTCGTCGCGGTCGGCCACGCGCTCGGCTGGCGGACCCACGGCGGCCCCGCCGCCTTCCTGGGCGCCGTCGGCCTGCTTCTCCTCTTCCGGTTCGCGATGCTCTGGATCGGCATCTTCCTGGCCCTGGTGGCCGGGAAGCCGGAGCTGGTCCAGGCGGTCCAGATCCTGGTCTGGCCGGTCGGCTTCCTCTCCAACGCCTTCGCCTCCCCGGACTCCATGCCGGGCTGGCTGGGCACGGTCGTCCAGTGGAACCCGATGTCCCAGACCGCTACGGCCGTACGCGACCTGTTCGGCGGTCCCGGCGGGGAGGCGGGCCACGTGTGGGCGGCTCTCGCCTGGCCGCTGGCCCTGCTCGCCGTGTTCTTCCCGCTGGCGGTGCGAAGGTTCGCCCGGCTCAGCCGCTAGACGGGCCTAGTGGTGGAACCCGGTCGCCGCCCCCTTGTCCCGGGTCAGCGGGTGCGGCTGCCGCCGCAGCTCCGGCAGCAGCCGCTCCAGCTCCTCCACCAGCAGGTCGGCCATGTCGGCCGAGAAGCCGTTGCGGCACACCACGCGCAGCACGGACAGGTCCTCGCGGTGCGGCGGGAAGGTGTACGCGGGCACCAGCCAGCCGCCTTCCCGCAGCCGCCGCGAGACGTCGAACACGTCGTACGCCGTCACGTCGTCGGCCGTCGTGAAGGCGAACACCGGCAGCTCGTCGCCGCGCGTCAGCAGCCGGAAGTCGCCGAGCGCCTCCACCCGCTCGGCGAGCCCCCGTGCGATGTCCCGCGAGGCCTGCTGCACCGCGCGGTAGCCCTCCCGGCCCAGCCGCAGGAACGTGTAGTACTGCGCGACCACCTGGGCGCCGGGCCGGGAGAAGTTCAACGCGAAGGTCGGCATGTCGCCGCCCAGGTAGTTGACCCGGAAGACCAGCTCCTCGGGCAGCGCCTCCGCGTCCCGCCACAGCGCCCAGCCGACTCCGGGGTAGACCAGCCCGTACTTGTGCCCCGAGGTGTTGATCGAGGCGACCCGCGGCAGCCGGAAGTCCCACACCAGGTCCTCGTCGAGGAAGGGCGCGACCATGGCGCCGGAGGCCCCGTCGACGTGCACCGGGACGTCGAGTCCGGTGCGTTCCTGGAGGGCGTCCAGGGCCGCGCACAGATCGGCGACCGGTTCGTAGGACCCGTCGAAGGTGGAGCCGAGGATGCCGACGACCCCGATGGTGTTCTCGTCGCAGAGCTCGGCGGCGGCCTGGGGGTCCAGGTGGTAGCGGTCGCCCTCCATGGGGACCTGCCGGGCCTCGACCTCCCAGAAGGTGCAGAACTTCTCCCAGCAGACCTGGACGTTCACGCCCATGACCAGGTTGGGCCGCACGTCCTTGGCCGGATACCGGTCGGCGTTGCGCAGCGCCCACCGCCGTTTCAGCGCCATCCCGGCCAGCATGCAGGCCTCGCTCGACCCGGTCGTCGAGCAGCCCACCACCGCCGAAGGGTCGGGCGCGTGCCACAGGTCGGCGAGCATCGTCACGCAGCGCCGCTCCAGCTCGGCGGTGCGCGGGTACTCGTCCTTGTCGATCATGTTCTTGTCCCGGCACTCGCCCATCAGCACCCCGGCCTGCGGCTCCATCCAGGTGGTGACGAAGGTGGCCAGGTTGAGGCGGGCGTTGCCGTCCAGCATCAGCTCGTCGTGGACCAGCCGGTACGCCGTCTCCGGGGGCAGCGGGGAGTCGGGCAGCCGGTGGGCCGGCGGTGCCTCGGTCATCCCGCCGAGCGGGTTGGTCGCGCCGTGGAACGGGTTGACGGCGAGCCGACGCCGGTCACGGTCGTCGTCGTGGGACGTGGGGGGAGCCTGGTGCAGGGGCATGCCATCGACGGTAGGTCCGGGTCCCGGGCCCCGCATGCGGGCTTGCACCTCACGTCACGTGAGGAGGCAG
The DNA here is from genome assembly GCF_001267885.1 of Streptomyces ambofaciens ATCC 23877. Classification (NCBI taxonomy): domain Bacteria; kingdom Bacillati; phylum Actinomycetota; class Actinomycetes; order Kitasatosporales; family Streptomycetaceae; genus Streptomyces; species Streptomyces ambofaciens. Next base: position 4,405,385 of record NZ_CP012382.1, read on the forward strand.
CGTGGAGGACGTCGGAGAAAGGAGCGGAAGTGAGCTATTCCGTGGGACAGGTCGCCGGTTTCGCCGGGGTGACGGTGCGCACCCTGCACCACTACGACGACATCGGCCTGCTCGTACCCAGCGAGCGCAGCCGCGCGGGCCACCGGCGTTACAACGACGCCGACCTCGACCGGTTGCAGCAGATCCTGTTCTACCGGGAGCTCGGCTTCCCGCTCGACGAGGTCGCCGCCCTGCTGGACGACCCGGCCGCGGACCCGCGCGCGCACCTGCGCCGCCAGCACGAACTGCTGTCCGCCCGGATCGAGAAGCTGCAGAAGATGGCGGCGGCCGTGGAGCAGGCCATGGAGGCACGCAGCATGGGCATCAACCTCACGCCCGAGGAGAAGTTCGAGGTCTTCGGTGACTTCGACCCCGACGAACACCAGGAGGAGGTGCGCGAGCGCTGGGGCGACACCGACGCCTACCGCCAGTCGCAGCAGCGCACGGCCTCGTACACCAAGGAGGACTGGCAGCGCATCCAGGACGAGGCGGACGAGCTCACCCGGCGCTTCGTCGCCCTGATGGACGCGGGTGAGCCCGCCGACTCCGAGGGGGCGATGGACGTCGCCGAGGACCACCGGCTGGGCATCGCCCGCAACCACTACGACTGCGGGTACGAGATGCACACCTGTCTGGGCGAGATGTACGTCTCGGACGAACGTTTCACGCGAAACATCGACGCCGCCAGGCAGGGCCTCGCCGTCTACATGCGCGACGCGATCCTCGCCAACGCCGTCCGGCACACCTCCTGAGCGGTGGTCGTGGCCCGGGTCTCACTCCCGGGCCACGACCACCGCCGTCCCGTACGCGCACACCTCGGTGCCCACGTCCGCGGCCGCCGTCACGTCGAAGCGGAACGCCAGCACCGCGTTGGCCCCCCGCGCGCGTGCCTGTTCGACGAGTCGCCCCATCGCCTCGTTGCGGGTCTCCACCAGCGTCTTGGTGAGTCCGCGCAGCTCGCCGCCGACCATCGACTTCAGCCCGGCGCCGATCTGGCTCCCCAGGTGCCGGGAGCGCACGGTCAGTCCGAAGACCTCCCCGAGCACCTCCTGCACGCGGTGGCCCGGCAGGTCGTTCGTGGTCACGACGAGTACCTCGGGCCGAGGGCCCTGTCCGCCGCCGTATTCTTCGATGCTCATGGTTCTCAGGCTTCCCGCGCCCGGCCACGGTGCACACCGGGATGCCCGGTGGAACCTGGAACCCGACGGCTGCGTTGATACGTTTGGGCAGCCAGTCCCAGCCCGCCTCCCCCCAGCAGCAGGAGCCACAATCCCGTGACCACCCTTGCGCTCGGCCCCGAGTGGCTCAGCCCGGACTACCTGATCGAGACCTTCGCTCTCCCGGGCATCCTGCTCATCGTCTTCGCCGAGTCCGGACTCTTCGCGTTCCTGCCCGGCGACTCGCTGCTGTTCACCGCGGGCCTCTTCGTCGCCCAGGGCGAGTACATCAGCCAGCCGCTGTGGCTGGTGTGCACGCTGATCGTGCTGGCCGCCGTCATCGGCGACCAAGTGGGATACATGATCGGCAAGTTCCTCGGCCCCAAGCTCTTCAGCCGCCCCAACTCCAGGCTCTTCAAGAAGGAGAACCTGGACAAGGCTCACGAGTTCATGGAGAAGTACGGCCCCAAGGCGATCGTCCTGGCCCGCTTCGTCCCGATCGTGCGCACCTTCGCGCCCATCGTGGCGGGCGCCGGCCGCATGAAGTACCGCACCTTCCTCACGTACAACGTCATCGGCGGCGTGGCCTGGGGCTCGGGCGTCACCCTCGCGGGCTACTGGCTCGGCCAGATCGAGTTCATCCGCACCAACGTCGAGCCCATCCTCGTCCTGATCGTCGTCGTCTCGGTCGTCCCGATCGCCATCGAGTACCTGCGCGAGCGCGGCAAGAAGAAGCGCGCCGCCGCGACCGCGGTCCCGGGGGCGCAGCAGCAGCCGCAGACCCCGTACCCGGTCATGGACGACGCCACGACCCAGCTCCGCAGGGTCGACCAGTACGAGCAGCCGCAGCAGCAGTACCGGCAGCCGCAGCCCCCGCAGTACCAGCAGCCGCAGCAGTACCAGCCGCAGCCTCCCCAGTACCAGCAGGCCCCACAGCAGCCGTACACCCAGCAGTACCCGCAGGACTACGGCCAGCAGCCCTACGGCGACCAGCAGAGCGGTCAGTACCCCTACAACCAGGGTCGCTGAACCCGCCGAAGGGGCGCGGGGCGGCAGCACCCGGGCGCGTGGGCGACCCGCGCTAGAACCCCCGCGTCCGCTTCGCCGCCCGCCGCCCGGCGGCGCTCGCGGCGCCGGGCACCTTCAGGAACAGCCGCGAGATCTCTCCACCCAGGTTCACGCCGATGGCGATGGCCATCGCCAGCGCCACGGCCTTGGACAGCGACAGCAGCCCCGAGTCCACCTCGCTCTGCGCGATCGCCAGCAGTCCGAAGTAGGTCGCCGAACCGGGCAGCAGCGGCCCGATCGCCGCGGTCGTGTACGGCAGCGCCGAGGCGAACCGGTACCGGGACATGAGCTGCCCGAACAGGCCCACCAGCCCCGCCGCGGCCGCCGTGGAGGCCACCGGCGAGATGTCGCCGGCGTAGTGCATGGCGCCGTACACGCACCAGGCGACGCCGCCGTTCAAGGTCACCGCCAGCACGGTCGAGCGTTCCTGCTGGAGCAGGATCGCGAAGGCCAGCGACAGCAGCATCGAGGCGAAGATCTGCACGATCGGTTCGTCACCGGTGCCCAGCTCGGCGTCCGGGTTGAGCTTGGCGCCCAGCTGGACGCCGAAGTACAGCACCACCAGCACCCCGGCGACGATGCTGACGAAGAAGTACATGACCTCCAGCAGGCGCGCGGCGGCGGTGATGTAGAAGCCGGTCAGACCGTCCTGCACGCCCGCGACCAGCGCACGCCCCGGCAGCAGCGCGAACAGGCCACCGGTGATGACCGCGGACGCCTTCACGTCGACGTGCGTCAGCGTCAGCGCGATGCCGATCGCGGCCGGGGGCATCGCGGCCACCGCGAACTGGTAGAACTCCGGCAGCCCGCGGCCGGCGCACAGCCACGCCAGCCGGTCACCGAGCATCGCGCCGAACAGCGCCGCGAAGAACACGATCACGTCACCGCCGACGAGCAGGGAGGCCGCGCCCGCCAGCAGACCGCTCGCCGTGGTCAGCACCCAGGTGGGGTACGGGTGCCGGTTGCGGCGGATCTCCGCGAGGCGCCGGTAGGCCTCCTCCAGGGAGATCTGCGTCTCCGGGTCGCTGAGGTCGTCCACCAGCTGGAAGACGGCCGCGAGCCGGGTGTAGTCGGTACCGCGGCGGCGTACTGTCCGCGACGCCGTCACCGGGTCCTCGACCAGGGACGGCTGGTGGGAGATGGAGAGCAGGGTGAAGGTGACGTTCGGCTCGCAGCGGTCCAGGCCGTAGGAGCGGCAGACGGCGAACATCGCCGCCTCCACGTCCTCGGCGCCCTCGCCACCGGCCAGCAGCAGTTCCCCGATACGCAGGGTCAGGTCGAGGACGCGGGGCACGGCCGGACCCGTGTCGTCGTCGTGCCGCTGGGGTGACTCGGGCGCGGGCCGCTCGGCCACCGGCATGCGCAGCATCGCGCGCATCCGGTCCTGCCAGGGCACGTCCGCCAGATTGACCGCCGGGAAGCCGCTCGCGGGCGTGAAGGCGTTCGGCGCCGACCACGCGCTGTAGGTGCTCGGAGTGGTGAACGCCGAGCCCTCGGTGTCCTCCGCGGGCCCGGCCGGCGGCGCGTCCACCCCGTCCGGCAGCGCGAACTCCGAGGTGGTCTCGGACTCCGAGCCGGCGTGCCGCGCGACGGCCAGCCCCTGGGGGATCTCGAACTCGGACGTCGTCGACGACTCGCCGTCGATCGACGCCACGACACCGCCCGGCGGCCGGAAGGCACTGTGGGCCTCGTCCGACTGCGGCTTGCGGTCCTCCGCCTCCGTCACCTGCGCAACGCTCCCTGCTACGAACACAACCTCCTGTAACCCTCAGTATGCGCACCCAAACGTGAACGGGCCGCACGCGTCACGCGTGCGGCCCGTTACGAAAGGGAACGCTGCTCAGTGGCCGCCCTGGTCCTTGAAACGCTTGTAGGACCGCTCGATCTCGGCCTCGGCGTCGGTGCGGCCCACCCAGTCGGCGCCCTCGACGGACTTGCCGGGCTCCAGGTCCTTGTAGACCTCGAAGAAGTGCTGGATCTCCAGGCGGTCGAACTCCGACACGTGGTGGATGTCACGCAGGTGCTCCACGCGCGGGTCGGTCGACGGCACGCACAGCAGCTTGTCGTCGCCGCCGGCCTCGTCCGTCATCCGGAACATGCCGATCGCGCGGCAGCGGATCAGGCAGCCGGGGAAGGTCGGCTCGTCCAGGATGACCAGCGCGTCCAGCGGGTCGCCGTCCTCGCCGAGGGTGTTCTCGACGAAGCCGTAGTCGGTCGGGTAGGCGGTCGAGGTGAACAGGCGGCGGTCCAGGCGGATACGACCGGTCTCGTGGTCCACCTCGTACTTGTTCCGCGAACCCTTCGGGATCTCGATCGTGACGTCGAACTCCACCGGACGCTCCTCCATGATCAGCACATAGTTCTGGTGGTTAAGTGTCCCTCACGCAGGTGTGTGATCGCGAAAGGGGCTGGTGGTAGTGCCAGAGCTGAGGCCTTGGCGGGCCGCGAGGCCGCACGTGGCGCGGGCCGCGGGCGCCGTCCGTCCGCGTCTCGCACGCGCCGCACGGTCCGCCGGACCGCGGGTCGCGCGGTTCGCACGGGCCACGGCACCGCAGCTCACCCGGATCACCAGGCCGAAGACCTGGCAGTACACCGCCGGCGCCGCCACCGCCGGGCTGGCACTCGCCGCCGGTGTGGTGACCGCCGCCGGCCCCTGGGACTCCACGGGTCAGCGTACGGCCGAGCAGGACCGGGCCGTCGCCCTGGGGCACACGGGTGGCGCAGATCACGGTCGCGGATCACGAGGCTCCGGCACGGCGGCCGGCCCGCCCCGCCCCGCGCCCAGCGCCGGCTCCGTCCTGGCGTCCCTGGGCGGCGACTCCGGCTCGCGGCCGGACGGCGCCAAGGCGGCGCCCGGAGGCAGGGCCCTCGCCGACGCCCTCGGGCCCCTGCTGGAGGACCCGGCGCTCGGCACCCGCCCCGGCGCGACCGTCGTCGACCTCACCACCGGCAAGCGCCTCTACGGCGTCGGCGCCGGCACGCCCCTCACCCCCGCCTCCACCATCAAGATCGCCACCGGCGTCGCCGCCCTCACCGCCCTCGGCCCCGATCACCGGCTCACCACCCGCACCGCCCTGGAGCCCGACACCGGCGAACTCGTCCTGGTCGGCGGCGGCGACCCCACCCTCACCGCGCGCGCGGACGCCCGGGGCCTCGCGAGCCTGCGCACCCTCGCCGGGAAGACGGCGGCGGCCCTGAAGAAGAGGGACGTGCGCAAGGTGACGCTGTCGTACGACACCACGCTCTACGCGGGGGCGGAAATGCACCCGATCGGGGTCAACGAGAACCTCGCCCGCGTCACCGCCCTGATGGCCGACGAGGCCCGCACGGACGACTCCACCAGCGGGCCCGCCCCCCGCGTGGCCGACCCGGCCGCCGACGCCGCGCGCACCTTCGCCGGTCTCCTGAAGAAGCACGGCGTCACCGCCTCGCCCCCCGGCCCCTCCAAGGCCACGAACCGCGCCGACACCCTCGCCACCGTCTCCTCGCCCCCGCTGTCGGCCCTGGTCGAGCGGATGCTGACCAACAGCGACAACGACCTCGCCGAGGCCCTGGCCCGGCACACCGCCGTGGCGACCGGCAAGCGCGCCGACTTCAAGGGGGTCTCCGCCGCCGTCACCGCCCGCCTGAAGCAGCTGGGTCTGCCCGTGCGCGGCGCCGAGTTCCACGACGGCAGCGGCCTGGACCGCGCCGACCGGATCACCGCCGAGCTGCTCACCGCCCTGCTGGCCGAGGCCGCCGACCCGGCCCGCCCCGAGCTCCGCCCGGTCCTCACCGGCCTGCCCGTCGCCGGCTTCACCGGCACGCTGACCAGCCGCTACACGGACGGCGCGGCCGGCCTCGTCCGCGCGAAGACCGGCACCCTGACGGGTGTGAACACCCTCGCGGGCACCGTGGTCACCGACCAGGGCCGCCTCCTGGCCTTCGCCTTCCTCAGCTCCGGCACGACGGACGCCTGGGCGGCCCAGTCGGCCCTGGACAAGGCGGCGACGACCCTGGCGTCCTGCGGCTGCGCCTGACCACCCGCCCCTCCCTCCCCGTGCGGTGCCGCCCACCCCACCGCTCGCCACAGCCTGCCCCCGGCGGCGGTGCTCACGTACGGTTGACGCATGACGAGCATCGGCGCATCTTCCGGCATGGTCGACTGGAATCTCGCGGTGGCGACCGCGACCCGGCTCGTACGGCCGGGCCCCGAGGTGAGCCGCGACGAGGCCAGGGCCGTCGTCGCGGAACTCCGCCGCCATGCCAAGGTCTCGGAGGAGCACGTCCGGGGCTTCACCCGGATGGCCACCGAGGAGATCCACGACACCCCCGTCCTCGTCGTCGACCGGCCCGGCTGGGTCCGGGCCAACGTGGCCGGGTTCCGGGAGATCCTCAAGCCCCTGCTGGAGAAGATGCAGGAGCGGCGCGGCGGCACCCCGGGCGGCGCGGTCCTCGGCGCCGTCGGCGGCAAGGTCACCGGCGTGGAGCTGGGCATGCTGCTGTCCTTCCTGTCCTCCCGCGTCCTCGGCCAGTACGAGACCTTCGCGCCGGCCACCCGCGAGCTGCCCGCCGGGGCGAACGGCGGCGGCCGGCTGCTGCTGGTCGCGCCGAACATCGTGCACGTGGAGCGCGAACTCGACGTGGACCCGCACGACTTCCGTCTGTGGGTGTGCCTGCACGAGGAGACGCACCGCACGCAGTTCACCGCGGTGCCCTGGCTGCGCGACCACCTGGAGGGCGAGATCCAGTCGTTCCTCGCGGAGACCGACGTCGACCCCATGACGGTGCTGGAGCGGGTCCGCGAGGCCGCCCAGACGCTCGCGGGGGGCCGCCCGGAGGGCGAGGAGGACGACGGCGGGCGCTCCCTGGTCGAGCTGGTGCAGACCCCCGCCCAGCGCGAGGTCCTCGGCCGGCTCACCGCCGTCATGTCCCTCCTGGAGGGCCACGCCGACTTCGTGATGGACGGCGTCGGCCCGTCGGTCGTGCCGAGCGTCGGAGAGATCCGCGAGAAGTTCCAGCAGCGGCGCGCCAAGGGCGCCTCGCGCCTCGACCTGGCGCTGCGCAAGCTGCTCGGCCTGGACGCCAAGCTCCGCCAGTACCGCGACGGCGAGCGCTTCGTCCGAGCCGTCGTCGACGAGTGCGGCATGGACGGGTTCAACCGCGTCTGGACCTCGCCCAACACCCTCCCCACCAAGTCGGAGATCGCCAAACCGGCGGATTGGATCGCGCGGATGCAGCGCAAGCCGGAGTCGTGAGCCCCGCGGGCGGGCGTGAAACGAAACCGGCCGACGGCAGGTAAACGCCCCTCCAATCACCCGTCCGAGGGACCGTGGGCCTTCGACAGGCGTGCGATGCTCGGGGAACGGCCCGTTTCTGTCACCATCTACACACTCTGCGTGACCGAACCTCGGGCTCACCCCCGACAACTTCATGAAGGGCACCGGACATGGGTCCCCATCCTGCGGTCGCGGCGATACGCCTGGCGGTCCGCCGCGTCCTCCACGACATCCTCACCGAACTCAACACCACGGCCGGCGTACCCGCCGCGGCGGCCGCCGACCGCGTGCCCGAGCGCCCGCCGGCACCGCTCGTGCTCGTGGCGTGCTCCGGCGGCGCCGACTCCATGGCGCTCGCCTCCGCCCTCGCCTTCGAGGCGCCCCGGCTCGGTGTCCGCGCCGGCGGCGTCACCGTCGACCACGGTCTGCAGAACGGCTCCGACCTGCGCGCCGAAGAGGTCGTCCTGCGCCTGCGCGAACTGGGCCTGGACCCCGTCGAGGCCACCAGCGTGACCGTCGGCCGCGCGGGAGGCCCCGAAGCCGCCGCCCGGGACGCACGCTACGCCGCCCTGGACGCCGCCGCCGCCCGGCACGGCGCCGCCGCCGTCCTGCTCGGCCACACCCGCGACGACCAGGCCGAGACCGTCCTGCTGGGCCTCGCCCGCGGCTCCGGCATCCGTTCCCTGTCGGGGATGGCCGCGGTCTCGGGGGCCGGCGGCCGTTACCGCCGCCCCTTCCTCCAGGTCGACCGGCAGACCGCCCGCAAGGCCTGCATGGTGCAGTCCCTGCCCGTCTGGGACGACCCGCACAACGCCGACCCGGCCTACACCCGCTCCCGGTTGCGCCACGAGGGCCTGCCCGCCCTGGAGAAGGCCCTCGGCAAGGGCGTCGTGGAGGCCCTCGCCCGTACGGCCCAACTCTCCCGGGACGACGCCGACGCCCTCGACACCTGGGCCCGCCAGGCCGAGGCCGGCGTCCGCGACGCCACCGGGGTACTGGAGTGCGCCAAGCTCTACGCCCTCCCGCCCGCCGTACGCCGCCGGATCCTGCGCCGCGCCGCCATCGAGGCCGGTGCCCCCGCCGGCGCGCTCTTCGCCCGGCACGTCGAGGAAGTCGACCGGCTGATCACCGGCTGGCGCGGTCAGGGGGCCATCAACCTCCCCGGCAAAGTCGTCGCCCGGCGGCAGGGTGGCAGACTGGTGATTCGGCAAGGCTGAATCCGGACCCTCCCACCGATCCGCGCACGGATCGCCGGGGTGCTCCGGAGTGGCCGGTGGGACGACCGAAAGTGATGCGGGTGGACGCGAACGACATGGGTGCCGACCTCGAGAAGGTACTCATCACCAAGGAAGAGATCGACGCGAAGCTGGCCGAGCTGGCCGCGAAGATCGACGCGGAGTACGCGGGCAAGGACCTGCTCATCGTCGGTGTGCTCAAGGGCGCCGTGATGGTCATGGCCGACCTGGCGCGCACCCTGTCCACCCCCGTCACCATGGACTGGATGGCGGTGTCCTCGTACGGCGCGGGCACCCAGTCCTCCGGCGTGGTGCGGATCCTCAAGGACCTCGACACCGACATCAAGGGCAAGCACGTCCTGATCGTCGAGGACATCATCGACTCGGGCCTGACCCTGTCCTGGCTGATCTCCAACCTCGGCTCGCGCGAGCCCGCCTCCCTCAAGGTGTGCACGCTGCTGCGCAAGCCCGACGCCGCGAAGGTCGCCATCGACGTGCAGTGGGTCGGTTTCGACATTCCCAACGAGTTCGTCGTCGGCTACGGCCTCGACTACGCCGAGAAGTACCGCAACCTCCCGTTCGTCGGTACGCTCGCGCCCCACGTCTACGGGGGCTGACACGGCCCCGTAGCGGGCTCCACGGCGTTCCGGGGGGCCGACCGGGAACCCCGGAGGCCTCCGCGCCGTTGGAGCATGCAGACGGGGCGCCGGCCGTCCCGTGCGGCTGAGGGCCGCCAGGCTGGGGTACCGTCAGAAGAACTGTCTTATCAAACTCACTATGGCAGGAGGGACGGGGCGGCACCGCTCCGTGTGGATGGACGTGAAGCGATACTTCCGTGGGCCGGTCATGTGGATCGTGCTGGCCGTCCTTGCCGTGGTCGTGTTGATGCAGGTCGTCGGCTCGTCCGGCGGCTACAAGACGGTGGACACTGGCCAGGTCGTCCAGGCGATCAACGACAACAGGGTCGAGTCGGCCAAGCTCACCACCGGTGACGAGCAGACCATCGAGGTCCACCTCAAGGACGGCGAGAAGGTCGAGGGCAGCTCGAAGATCAAGGCGAGCTACATCGGCGACCAGGGCGTGACCCTCGCCAGCACGCTGCAGAACAAGTACCAGGACAAGCAGATCCCCGACGGCTACACCGTGTCGCCGTCGAAGCAGAACCCGTTCGTCGGGCTCCTGATCACTCTGCTTCCCTTCGTCCTCATCGTGGTCATCTTCCTGTTCCTGATGAACCAGATGCAGGGCGGCGGCAGCCGGGTCATGAACTTCGGCAAGTCCAAGGCCAAGCTCATCACCAAGGACACCCCCAAGACGACGTTCTCCGACGTCGCCGGATCGGACGAGGCCGTCGAGGAGCTCCACGAGATCAAGGAGTTCCTGCAGGAGCCGGCCAAGTTCCAGGCCGTCGGCGCCAAGATCCCCAAGGGCGTGCTGCTGTACGGCCCGCCCGGCACCGGCAAGACCCTGCTCGCGCGCGCCGTCGCCGGCGAGGCGGGCGTGCCGTTCTACTCGATCTCCGGTTCCGACTTCGTCGAGATGTTCGTCGGTGTCGGTGCCTCCCGTGTGCGTGACCTGTTCGAGCAGGCCAAGGCGAACGCCCCGGCGATCGTCTTCGTCGACGAGATCGACGCGGTCGGCCGCCATCGCGGCGCCGGCCTCGGCGGCGGTCACGACGAGCGCGAGCAGACCCTGAACCAGCTGCTCGTCGAGATGGACGGCTTCGACGTCAAGGGCGGCGTGATCCTCATCGCCGCGACGAACCGGCCGGACATCCTCGACCCGGCGCTGCTGCGCCCGGGCCGCTTCGACCGGCAGATCGCGGTCGACCGTCCGGACATGCAGGGCCGTCTGGAGATCCTCAAGGTCCACCAGAAGGGCAAGCCGGTCGCGCAGGACGTCGACCTGTCGGCCGTCGCCCGCCGTACGCCCGGCATGACCGGTGCCGATCTGGCCAACGTGCTGAACGAGGCCGCCCTGCTGACGGCCCGCAGCGACCAGAAGCTGATCGACAACCACATGCTGGACGAGGCGATCGACCGTGTGGTCGCGGGCCCGCAGAAGCGGACCCGGATCATGTCGGACAAGGAGAAGAAGATCACCGCGTACCACGAGGGCGGTCACGCCCTGGTCGCGGCGGCCTCACCGAACTCCGACCCCGTCCACAAGATCACGATCCTGTCGAGAGGCCGGGCCCTCGGTTACACGATGGTGCTCCCGGACGAGGACAAGTACTCGACCACGCGCAACGAGATGCTCGACCAGCTCGCCTACATGCTGGGTGGCCGCGCGGCCGAGGAACTGGTCTTCCACGACCCGACGACGGGCGCGGCCAACGACATCGAGAAGGCCACCGGCCTGGCTCGTGCGATGGTCACGCAGTACGGCATGACCGAGCGTCTCGGCGCGATCAAGTTCGGTGGCGACAACACCGAACCGTTCCTCGGGCGCGAGATGGCTCACCAGCGCGACTACTCGGAAGAGGTCGCCGCGCTGGTGGACGAGGAGGTCAAGAAGCTGATCGAGACGGCGCACAACGAGGCCTGGGAGATCCTGGTCGAGAACCGCGACGTCCTCGACAACCTCGTCCTCGCCCTGCTGGAGAAGGAGACGCTCGGCAAGGAGGAGATCGCCGAGATCTTCGCCCAGATCGTCAAGCGCCCGGCCCGGCCCGCCTGGACCGGATCGTCCCGCCGCACGCCCTCGACCCGCCCGCCGGTGCTCTCCCCGAAGGAGCTCGCCCTGACGAACGGAGCGAACGGCGCCACGGCGGCGATCACCACCGCCAAGAGCACGACGGCGGAGCCCGCCCCGGCACCGGAGCGAGCCCCGGAGGACCGCCCGGAGAGCTGATCCAGCCACTCCCGGTGGCCCCACCAGGCCCGGAATGTATGCCGCGCCCCCCAGGTTCTAGCCTTGGGGGGCGCGGCGTTTCCGTATGCCGACGGCAGTATCAGGACAGGAACGAGGCACCAGATGACCGACCCCGTGACGCTGGACGGCGACGGCCAGATCGGCGAGTTCGACGAGAAGCGGGCCGAGAACGCCGTACGCGAACTGCTCATCGCGGTCGGCGAGGACCCGGACCGCGAGGGCCTGCGGGAGACGCCCGCGCGCGTGGCCCGGGCCTACAGGGAGATATTCGCCGGGCTGTGGCAGGAGCCCGAGGACGTGCTGACGACGACGTTCGACCTCGGGCACGACGAGATGGTGCTGGTGAAGGACATCGAGGTGTTCAGCACGTGCGAGCACCACCTCGTCCCGTTCCGCGGGGTGGCGCACGTCGGCTACATCCCGTCCCCCAGCGGGAAGATCACGGGCCTGTCCAAGCTGGCCCGTCTCGTGGACGTCTACGCGCGCCGCCCGCAGGTGCAGGAGCGTCTCACCACGCAGATCGCGGACTCCCTGATGGAGATCCTGGAGCCCCGCGGGGTGATCGTCGTCGTGGAGTGCGAGCACATGTGCATGTCGATGCGGGGGATCCGCAAGCCCGGCGCGAAGACCCTCACGTCGGCGGTCCGCGGTCAGCTGCGTGACCTCGCCACGCGCAACGAGGCGATGAGCCTGATCATGGCGCGCTGACGCCGCCGGGCGGGATCAGGCCGCCGGGGCCGCGCCCGGGTGGTCCTCGTCGTCGTCCTCCGGGAGCTTGCAGACCCGCTCCAGGAAGATCGCGGCCGCTATCACGGCGATCCCCGCCACGACCGAGAAGCCGGCGTAGAAGGCCTGGTCGCGGCGGGCCGGGACGTCGAGGTACTCCAGCAGGAAGACGCCCATGCCGCAGTACAGGCCCGCCACGAGGGCGGCCACCAGGGCGCTGGCCTGGCCGAAGACGACCGAGCGCGCCGCCATCATCGGGTCGACGCCCTTGGCGTCCGGGACCCGCTCCCGCTGGGCCTTCAGACGGGCCCGGAGGGAGAGCGCCGTGGCCAGCAGGATCACGGCGATCAGGGCGAGGACGATCGGCGCGGCCAGGGGGACGCTCGGGAGGCTCCCGAAGGAGTTCCACAGGCGGGCGCCCGCCCAGGACAGGACCGCCGCGACGACGAACACGCCGGCCAGCACCCTGATGCGCAGCTCTTTCACGGTGTCCCGGTGTCCCTTCGGTCCCCTGCGTGCTCGTCCAGCCGTGCCGGCCTCGTGGCCGTGCCGACCCCGTCGACCTTAACGACTACTCGGGCAGCCGGAGTTCCAGGTCGGCGCGGGGCGCGACGCCGTCCCGGGTGACGGCGTCCAGGAGGTCGGCGACCGGGCCGTGTCCCGGCAGGTCGGCGTGGGGGTCCACGTCGTGCCAGGGGGCGAGGACGAAGGCGCGCTCGTGGGCGCGCGGGTGGGGCAGGGTGAGCTGCGGGTCGTCGGAGACCACGTCGGCGTAGGCGACGATGTCGACGTCGAGGGTGCGCGGGCCCCAGTGCTCGTCGCGGACCCGGTGGAAGGCCTCCTCGACCGCGTGCGCCCGCTCCAGCAGGGAGGACGGGGGCAGGGTGGTCTTCACGACCACGACCGCGTTGAAGTACGCGGGCTGACTGGCGGGGTCGACGCCCCACGGCTCCGTCTCGTACACCGGCGAGACGCCTTTGACGCGGACGCCCGGGGTGTCCTCCAGGGCGTCGATGGCGCCCTGGAGGGTCTCCAGGCGGTTGCCGAGGTTGGCGCCGAGGGCGATCACCGCGCGCTTGGGGTTGGACAGCGTGGTGTCGGCGGCGTCGACCTGTTCGATGACGGAGGCGGGCACCGGCTGTACGGTCGGGTCGCTGGGACCCTTGGTGAACGAGGTGCTCATACACGGCTCCGGATGATGGTGACGGTCACGTCGTCGAAGGGCACGGTGATCGGCGCGTCCGGCTTGTGGACGCAGACCTCGACCTCCTCGACCCCTTCGTGCTTCAGACAGACCTGGGCGATGCGCTCGGCGAGCGTCTCGACGAGGTTGACGGGCTCGCCCTCGACGACGGCCACGACCTCCTCGGCCACGATGCCGTAGTGCACGGTCTTCGCCAGGTCGTCGTCGGCCGCGGCCGGTCGGGTGTCCAGGCCCAGGACGATGTCCACGAGGAAGGTCTGGCCGTCCTCGCGTTCCTTGGGGAACACTCCGTGGTGCCCGCGGGCCTTCAGGCCGCGCAGCGCGACACGATCCACGCGAATCACTCCTGCAGTCGTCGGTCTCGGCCGGTGCGCACCACGTGCGGGCGGTACGCCGGCCACAGTCGAATCTACCCGCGAGCACCGACAGCACCGGGCCACGGGGTGTGGGGGGCCGACCGGGAGCCAGGAGGTTTCACCGTGCGTTTTCCCTGGCGGCCCCGGTGGATCACGGGTTGGTAGCCGCCCATACCCCGCGGTCCGTGATTCCAACCACTTCTTGCTCCCCCCGGATCACGCGGGGGTGTCCTCGCCCTCTTCGTCCTCGGTCTCGGCCAGCACGGGGGAGGCGTGGTGGGACCAGAGTTTCCAGCCGGCGGGCGTGCGCCGGAACGCGTTGGTGGCGACCACGAGCTGGCCCACGAGCGGACCGAGCTCGTCGCCGCCCTCGGGGGCCGGTCCGCCGCTGAGGATGTTCTCGGTGCAGGTCACCAGGGCGGTGTCACCGGTGACGGAGACGTGCACGTCGGTGAGGAAGAACTGGATGTAGTCGGTGTTCGCCATGATCAGCGCGTAGGAGCGCAGGACCTCGCCGCGGCCGGTGAGCACCGGCCAGCCGGGGTGCACGCAGGAGACGACGCCGGCGTCGGCCGGGTCGTGGAAGGACTCGTCGATGCCCAGGTCGGACGGGGTGAGCCAGAACTCGGACACCGTCTCGAAGTCGCCCTGCTCCAGCGCTTCGTAGAAGGCGGTGTTGGCGGCCTCCACCTGCTCGACGTCGATGTGCGGCGCGTTCACCGGGTTCCTTCCGGGCGCTGGTCCGCTCCGCGCGCCCCTTCGACGGCGCGCGCGACCCGTACGGCGTCGGCCGTGGCGCGTACCTCGTGCACGCGTACGGCCCAGGCGCCGGCGTGCGCGGCGAGGGCGGAGACGGCGGCGGTGGCCGCGTCGCGCTCCCGCGCGGGCGGCGGGGCGGACTCCGGGCCGGCGAGCACCCGGCCGAGGAAGCGCTTGCGGGAGGCGGCGACGAGCAGGGGATGGCCGAGGTCGAGGAGACGGTCGAGGTGGGCTAGGAGGACGAGGTCGTGCTCGGCGTCCTTGGAGAAGCCGAGGCCGGGGTCGACGACCACGCGGTCGGGGGCGACGCCGCCCTCCAGGACGGCCTCCACGCGCGCGCGCAGCTCGTCCACGACCTCGGTGACGACGTCGGCGTAGGTGCCGCGGACGTTGCCGCCCTCCAGGAGGCCGCGCCAGTGCATGACCACGAAAGGGGCGCCGGCGTCGGCGACGACCGGGATCATCCGGGGGTCGGCGAGGCCGCCGCTGACGTCGTTGACGAGGGCGGCGCCGGCCGCGATCGCCTGCTCCGCCACGGAGGCGCGCATGGTGTCGACGGAGATCGTGACGCCCTCGGAGGCCAGGCCGCGTACGACCGGGACGACGCGCCTGAGCTCCTCGTCCTCGTCGACGCGGGTCGCGCCGGGGCGGGTGGACTCACCGCCCACGTCCACCAGGTCGGCGCCCTCCGAGACGAGGTCGAGGCCGTGCTTGACGGCGGCCGTGGTGTCGAAGAAGCGACCGCCGTCGGAGAACGAGTCGGGAGTCACGTTGACGACCCCCATGACCGCGCAGCGGTCCCATGCGGTCAGTCCCGCCAGGTGGTGGCGTCGGCCGGTCTGCTTGCTCATGTGTTCAGCGTAGGCCCAGTCGGCGGGGCGTTCGGGCGGTGGTGGGCAGGCCGGGGCGCCCGCGACGGCCTACGGCCCCGCGGCGGCTCGGTGGTCGGGTGGTGGCCTGGGGGTCGTGGCGGCCGGGTCTCGTGTTCGGTCGGGTGGTGGCCTGGGGGTCGTGGCGGCCCGCTCCCGTGCTCGGTCGCTCGGTGATCCGGTGGTCAGGCCGTCCGGTGATGCGGGGGTCACGGTCCGGTGATCCGGCGGTCACGCCGTCCGGGCCTCGTGCTCGGTCACCCCGTGCGCGCAGGGGCGGCGGGCGGGCGTGCGGCGGCGCAGGAAGCGGGGGAGGGGCGGCGTGAGGGTGAGGAAGCCCTCGGCCTGCAGGGCGGCGAAGCCGATGCGGGGCAGGTCGGCGGAGGCGCGGTAGACGACGAAGCGCGGCTCCCAGCGGGGGCGGAACTTCGCGTTGAACTTGTACAGGGACTCGATCTGGAACCAGCGGGAGAGGAACACCAGCAGTCCGCGCCAGGCCCGCAGCACCGGGCCCGCGCCGATCTTCTCGCCGCGGGCGAGGGCCGCGCGGAACATGGCGAAGTTCAGCGACACCCGCGCGATGCCCAGTTTCGGGGCGGCCTGGAGGGCGGCGACGATCAGCAGCTCGTTCATGCCGGGGTCGGCCGAACGGTCGCGCCGCATCAGGTCGAGCGACACGCCGTCGGTGCCCCACGGCACGAAGTGCAGGATCGCCTTCAGGTCGCCGTACTCGCCGGGCCGGCCGTACTCACCGTCCTGTTTGTGCGCGGTCGCGATCAGGCAGTCGCCGTCGGTGGGGTCGCCGATGCGGCCCAGGGCCATGGAGAAGCCGCGCTCGGTGTCCGTGCCGCGCCAGTCGTCGGCGGCGCGGCGGACGCGGTGCAGTTCCGCGTCGCCGAGGTCAGCCACGCGCCGTACGCGGGTCTCGTAACCGGCGCGCTCGATGCGCTTGACCATCTGGCGCACATTGCGCATCGCGCGGCCGGCGAGGGAGAAATCCGCGACATCCACCACCGCCTCGTCGCCCAGTTCGAGGGCGTCGAGCCCGGTCTCGCGGGTCCACACCTCGCCGCCGGTCTCCGAGCAGCCCATGACGGCGGGTGTCCAGGAGTGGGCGCGGGCCTCGTCCATGAAGCGCTCGATCGCGCCCGGCCAGGCCTCGACGTCACCGATGGGGTCCCCGCTGGCGAGCATCACGCCGGAGACGACGCGGTAGGTGACGGCGGCCTTGCCGCTGGGGGAGAAGACGACGGCCTTGTCGCGGCGGAGCGCGAAGTGGCCGAGGGAGTCCCGGCCGCCGTGCCGGGCGAGCAGGGTGCGCAGGCGGGCCTCGTCGTCCTCGGTGAGGCGTGCGGCGGGGTGTTCGGGGCGGAAGGCCAGGTAGATCGTGGTGATGGCGGTGAGCAGGCCGAGGGCGCCGAGCGAGAAGGCCACCGTCCAGGAGGTGTTGCCCCGGTAGTCGACCGGGCCCTCGACGCCGAACAGGCCGTAGAGGACGTGGGTGAGCCGGTCGGCCACGCTCGGATCGCCGACCATGCGGTGCGGGTGGGCGCTCACGACGAGCAGCCCGAGGGCGAGGGAACCGGCGCCCATGAGGACGAAGTTGGCCAGTGCCCGCCAGCGGCTGCGGGGGTCGGGCAGTGCCGCGAACTGCTCCCGGTGGCGCAGTAGCGGGGCGAGCAGGGCCAGCGAGATCAGTACGCCGAGGAGCGAGTGCCGGTACGTGAACTGTGCGACGGCGCCCAGGGGGAGCAGGGCGACGGCCGCCCGCCAGGCCCGGCGCTTGCGGCGCTTGAGACCGTGGGCGAGCAGCAGGAGCAGCACGCCCGCGCTGAGGGAGAGGGCCGCGGCGAAGGGACCGAACGCGCCGGGCAGCACCTCGGCGAGGGCGTGCATACGGCTGTGCCGGAAGCGCGGGAAGACGCCGGCGGCGATGTCCAGCAGGCCCACGAGCGCGCAGGCGCGGCCGACGAGGAGGGGCACGCTTTCGGGCCGGGGGCCGCGCGGCACCCGACGTGCGCTGGTGGGTTTCGCCGGAACCCGACCCGACATTTCCTCATCTGTCCTGACAGACATCGCACCTGTAGTTCTGCGAGAGACCGTGGATCCGGGCCCGTTTCGGGCATCCGGCGACATTGCGCCCTCTAGGACGGTGTCTCGGGAGCGGAGGTTCACTCCGCCTGATCGGAAAGCCCGAACGGCCCCACGGGGCGGCAGGTTCGGCGGACGACGGAAAGCGCGGGCAGGTAGAACGCATGGGTCTCACGAGCAACACGTTGCTGGCGCTGGCGGCTACGTCCGGGGTGCTGCTGTTCGCCGGGACGGTGTGGCTGTGGCCGCGGCTGGCCCGGCGGAGCCTGCGGGCGGTCCTCGGGCGGGTGGGCCTGCTGTTCGCCACCCAGGTGGCGGTCTTCGCCGCGGTCGGGCTGGCCGCGAACCAGGCCTTCGGGTTCTACGCCAGTTGGGCCGACCTGTTCGGCCGGGAGGACGGGCAGGGTGTGGTCGTCGACCACTCGGCCGGCGCGTCCGAGGGCCCCCTGCGGGTCGTCGGCGACCGGCGGGTGACGCCGGTCGGCGGCGGGCGGGCGGACGCCGCCGGGCGCGTCCAGGAGATACGGATCGTCGGCCGTACGACGCGGATCGCGACACCCGCGTACGTCTATCTGCCGCCGGAGTACTTCCAGGCGCGGCACCGCACCCGTACGTTCCCCGCGGCCGTCGTCCTGACGGGCTACCCGGGGACGGCCGAGGCGTTGGTGGACAAGCTCCACTATCCGCGTACGGCGTCCGAACTCGCCGCAGCGGGCCGGATGGAGCCGATGATCCTGGTGATGCTGCGGCCCACCGTGGCCCCGCCGCGCGACACGGAGTGCGTGGACGTGCCGGACGGCCCGCAGACGGAGTCGTTCTTCGCGAAGGACCTCCCCGAGGCCGTCGGTGCCCACTACCGCGTGGACGAGGGGCCGGGGCGCTGGGGCGTCGTCGGCAACTCGACCGGTGGCTACTGCGCCCTGAAGCTCGCCATGCACCACCCCGACGTGTACGCCGCCGGGGCCGGTCTGTCCGCCTACTACGACGCGCCCAACGACCCCACCACGGGCGATCTCTTCCAGGGGGACGAGGGGCGGAGGAATCGGGCGGACCTGTGGTGGTGCCTCGAGAACCTGCCCGCGCCCGACACTTCCCTGCTCGTCACCAGCAGCAAGTCCGGTGAGTCGAACTACAAGGACACGGTGGAGTTCATCGGGCGGGTGAAGGAGAAGAGTCCCACGCGGATCTCGTCGATCATCCTGGAAAGCGGCGGACACAACTTCAATACCTGGCGGCGAGAGATTCCCGCGACCCTGCGGTGGCTCGGTGAGCGGCTCGGTGAGCGGCTCGGCGGGCAGTCCGACGGGCGGCCCGGTGGGCGGCCGGACGGGCACTGACGGGGTGTTCGGGAAAAATGATCTTGGAGTAATTCGGCTGCCGCCGGGCATGTGGATTCCCGATCTCCTGTGAACACCTCGGAGACCGATGTGTTTTTACGGGGCGGGGCGCCAAGATTCGCCTACGCGCGGTAAGTTTCTGGCCATGCCACGTGGACGTCACCGCCATTCCCCGCCCCTGCACAGGCTGCTTCCTCCGTCGGCGATCGCAGGCGTCTCCCTCGTCTGCGCCCTCGGCCCCTGGGTGTTCAGCGAAGCGATGATCCTGCGCTCACTGGCCGCGGCCGCCGCGGTGACGGCCGTCGCCGGTGCGGTCGTCATGCGCCACTGGGACGCGCAGGCGGGCAGGCGCGTCGCCGACCTCACGCGCGCGCGGGCGAGCGACGAGTGGCGGTACGAGGAACGGGTCGCCGAACTGGAGTCCGACCTGGAGGAGTCGCGCGAACTGCGCGTGAAGCTGGAGCACCGGCTGCGGGCCAAGCGCACGGAACTGGCGGGGCTGCGCAACGAACACGCCGCCCTGCTGCGGCGCTACGCCACGGCGGAGACCGAGCGGGCCAGCGCGCTGGAGGGCCGCAGGCTGCTGGAGATAGAGGCCGTGCCGTCGGCGCGCGCCCTGCCGGCGGCACGAACGGCACCGGCGGGGGAGACCTCGGCCGGTGTGGTCGCGGGTGACGGGGCTTCGGTCGGCGTCGCCGCGGCGAGCGGGACGCCGGTCGGAGCGGGTGCAGAGGGCGGAGAGGGCTCGGAGGGCGCCGAGGAGGCCCCGGCCGTCTTCTCTCCCGAGGGCTCCCGGCTGTTCCTGCGGGCGAACGCCGCCCTGGCACGGTTGGACGAGGGCGCGCCCGCCGCACCGGACGCCGCCCACCGTGACGGTGACAGCGAGTCCGAGGACGGTGGCGGCGACGACGGTGACGGAGGGGGCAACGGCGGCGGCGAGCGCGCGGCGGCGGCCGAGGCCGACCAGGAGGACGAGGCACAGGGCCGGCCCGAGGCCCTCGGCGGACACGAGCGCACCGCCGCCGCCTCCCCGACGACCCAGCCCGGCGGGCCCGGGCAGCCGCAGGAGCCCGAGCAGACCGGCGAGCAGTCCGCCGAGCGGAACGAGCAGTCCGGCGAGCAGGCCGAGCAGTCCGGCGAGCAGTCCGAGCAGTCCGGCGAGCTGAACGAGCAGGCCGAGCAGGCCGAGCGGTCCGGCGAGCGGCCGGGTGAGCGGTCCGACGGGGAGCCCGCACAGCCCCAGCAGGCCACCCGGCAGACGTCCGGTCACTTCACGGTGCCGACCGCGGTGGCCGTCGTCCCGACGGCTCCGGTGCGGCGGCCCGTGGTCGAGGGCGGTTTCGACTTCTTCGGCACCAAGGACGCCGAGGACGGACCGGCCTCGCCCGGCACCCTGGAGGCCGTCCAGAACGAGGACCTCGCCGACGTGGTCGGCCAGGAGGCCCTCGCCCTGCACAAGGCCGAGGCGGAGGCCGCCTTCAAGCCGGCCGGCGAGGAGTCCCGGGGAGTGGGCCAGGTGATCGACCTGACGGCCCACGACGAGACGGAGCAGATCGACGTGCAGGGGCTGCGCAGCGCGGTGTCCTGACACCGGCCCGCGGCGTGGCGGGCGGGTGGGTCGCCGCCGCCCTCAGGCCATCCACCGGTCCGGCGGCGCGTCCCGCCGCCCGGTCCGGGAGCGTTCCGCCTGGGCCCGCAGCAGTTCCGCCGCCTCGTCCGCGTCACGCAGTCGCGCGGTCACGGTCTTGTTCGCTCCCGTGTCCACCCGTACGTCGGCCAGCCGCAGCGCCCGCTGCCAGGGCCCCTGGGTGCGGCGCACGCTCTGCACCTTGGCGTGCGGCACCAGCGCCAGGGTGCGGCGCAGCAGCCCGTACCGGGCGGCGAAGACCGCGTCGGTGACGACGAGCCCGTAGCCGCGCCACCACCACGGCCGGCACCGTGCGGCGCGGCGCGGTGGCCGCGACAGCGCCGTGTCCGTCGGCACGGTCACCCCGGGCAGCACCCGCGCGACGACCGACTCCGCGATCTCCCGCGGGGCGACCGGCAGCAGCACGGAGTTCGACGACCCGGCCACGTCCAGCTCCACCCGCACCCAGCCCCGCCGCCGCCACAGCAGCGGCTCCACGATCCGTACGGTCTGCACCCGGCCCGGCGGCACGGTCTCGTGCGTGCGGTCCAGCAGGCCGCGGTCGATGCGCAGACCGTCCGGGGACTCGGCCACCGTCCAGTCGTACTCCCCGACGAACCGGCCCGCGCTGCTCGCGCCCGCGGCGCCCAGCAGGGGCAGGGCGGTCGCCAGCACCGTCCACAGGTTGTGGGTGGCCAGCCACAGCAGCGTCGGTACGAGGACGGCGGCGATCAGCGTGCCCCAGGTCGCGCCGGTCAGCAGCAGCGAGGCGGCGAGCACGCGCGGCGGCACCCGCAGCAACTGCCGGGAAGGGGCCTCGCCGACCTCGTGCGCGGTCTCGGGGGCGAGGCCGGCGGCGCGGGCGAGCAGCTCGGCCCGCAGCGCACCGGCCTCGTCGGCGCCCAGGAAGGCCAGCTCGTCCTTCTTGCCGGTGCCTATGACGTCGAGTTTCAGTTTCGCCACCCCGGCGACGCGGGCGAGCAGCGGCTGGGTGACGTCGATGGCCTGGACGCGTTCCAGGCGGATGTGGGCGGTGCGCCGGAACAGCAGACCGGTACGGATGCGCAGTTCCGTGTCGGTCACCGCGAAGTGGGTGAACCACCAGGTCAGGAAGCCGTACAGGGCGGCAGCCGGGATGAGTACGGCGAGGCCGATCAGCAGGTGGGTCGTCGTCAGCCGGGTGAGCTGGCGCTGCGCCTGGTCCGGATCGTGCACGGCCCACCCGACCAGCACGGCCACCGGCGCCCACGCCCGCCGCAACGGCGTGACGGGATGCAACCGCCGCTCGACGACACCCCCCGCGACCGGGGCCGTGCCGTCGAGCCCGGCCCCTGCCGGGTCGCCCTCGGCCGCGGTCGCACGGCTGCCGGCCTCGGCGCCGGTGGGGCCGTCTCCGGTCGCGGTCACACCGTGCCCGGGGCCGGTCCCGGTCGATCCGTCCGGGGTGCCGGTGTGGGGCGTGCCGGTGCCGGTGCGGGGCTTGGTCGTGCCGGTTCCGGTCGTCGTTCCGGCCCCGGTTCCGGTTCCGGTCGTCGTCCCGGTCTCGGTCCCGGTCGCGCCGTCTCCCGTTCCCGGTCGGCCGTTCTCCGCCCCGTGCGTGGTCACAGCCCCGCCGATCGGGCTTCGCCCAGCTCGGTGAGCCGGTCGCGCAGGCGTTCGGCCTCGGCCGGGTCGAGGCCGGGGATGGTCGCGTCGGTCGCGGCGGCCGCGGTGTGCAGTTGCACGCTGGCCAGGCCGAAGTACCGTTCCACCGGCCCGGACGTGACCTCGACCAGTTGCATTCGCCCGTACGGGACGACGGTCTCCTCCCGCCACAGCACGCCCCGGCTGATCAGCAGGTCGTCGGCTCGCTCGGCGTAGCGCCAGGAACGCCAGTTGCGCTCCAGCATCGCCCAGCCCCAGGCCGCCCCGGCCAGGGGGAGTACGGCCGACGTCGCCCAGAAGGGGCCCAGGAACAGCCCGAGCAGCACGCCCGCGGCGAGCGCGAGCAACCCCAGCCACACCACCAGCAACAGCCGCCGCATGCGCAGCAGTCCCGGTGGCAGGCCGGTCCACACCGGCTCGTCCGGCGCCGCCCGCGTCCCTCTCGCCGTACCCGTGTCGTCAGGGCTCCCCGTCTCCATGGGGCCAGCGTACGTAGGGGAGACTGTGGGCATGACTCCCAAGACGGAGACCATGGTCGGTATCGGCGGCGCCGCGGAGAGCACCGACATGGTGCTCAACATCGGGCCCCAGCACCCGAGCACGCACGGCGTGCTGCGGCTCAGGCTGGTGCTGGACGGCGAGCGCATCACGAGTGCCGAGCCCGTGATCGGCTACATGCACCGCGGCGCGGAGAAGCTGTTCGAGGCCCGGGACTACCGTCAGATCATCGTGCTCGCCAACCGCCACGACTGGCTGTCGGCGTTCTCCAACGAGCTGGGCGTGGTCCTCGCCGTGGAGCGGATGCTCGGCATGGAGGTCCCCCCGCGCGCGGTGTGGCTGCGGACGCTGCTCGCGGAGCTCAACCGGGTGCTCAACCATCTGATGTTCCTCGGGTCGTACCCGCTGGAGCTGGGCGGTATCACCCCGGTCTTCTACGCCTTCCGGGAGCGCGAGGTCCTCCAGAACGTGATGGAGGAGGTCTCCGGCGGGCGCATGCACTACATGTTCAACCGTGTCGGCGGCCTCAAGGAAGACCTGCCGGCCGGCTGGGCCACCCGCGCGCGCGGCGCCGTCGCCGCGGTGCGCTCGCGCATGGACGTCTTCGACGACCTGGTGCTCGGCAACGAGATCTTCCGGGGCCGTACCCGCGGGGTCGGCACCCTCGCCCCCGAGGCCGTGCACGCCTACGGCGTCAGCGGGCCGATCGCGCGCGCCTCGGGCGTCGACTTCGACCTGCGCCGCGACGAGCCGTACCTCGCCTACGGAGAACTCCAGGACACCCTGAAGGTCGTCACCCGGACCGAGGGCGACTGCCTCGCCCGCTTCGAGTGCCTCCTGGAGCAGACGCACAACGCCCTCGACCTCGCCGACGCCTGCCTGGACCGCCTGGCCGGACTGCCGCCCGGGCCGGTCAACCAGCGGCTCCCCAAGGTACTGAAGGCGCCCGAGGGCCACACGTACGCCTGGACCGAGAACCCGCTCGGCATCAACGGCTACTACCTGGTCAGCAAGGGCGAGAAGACGCCGTACCGGCTGAAGCTGCGCTCGGCCTCGTACAACAACATCCAGGCGCTCGCGGAACTGCTGCCCGGGACGCTGGTCGCGGACATGGTGGCGATCCTGGGGTCACTTTTCTTCGTGGTCGGGGACATCGACAAGTAGCGCGGACGCGTCGACGGCCCCCACCGGCTGGAGCAGCCACACGAAGTCGCCCAGCCCGCCCGGCGCGATCAGCTCGGCGGCCTCCGAGGCGCGCGTGAGGGCGCGTACGTACGCCGCCGGGTCGGTGGAGGCCAGTGTGAGCGGAGGGCGTGCGCCTGTGACACCGAGGGCGCGCAGGGCCTCGCGCTGGGGGCGCAGAAGCGCACCGGAGGGCGCGCACTCCGGAACGCACTTCTCGGCGTGACGCGCCGCGTCGCCTTCGGCGTGACGGGCCGCGCCACCGTCGGAGCGACGCGTCGCGTCGTCAGCGGCCTGACGCGCCGAGGAGCCTGCCGCCGCGCACGCGTCCAGGGCGACGTGCGAGGTGATGTCGCACGTCCCGTCGGGCACCGGCGCCGTCTCCCGCCCCTCCCGGAAACCGGTGAGCGACCCGTAGGGCGGGCGGGTGGCCGCGGTGTGGGCGTAGTCGGCGGCCACCGCGAGCCCGCCGTCCAGCGCCGCCACCGCGGACGCCCAGGCGGAGTCCCGGGGGAGGCCGATCTCGGCCCGCAGCCCCTCCTCGCCGGGCAGCGGCCACCAGCGCGCCAGCCACCGCGCCTCCGCCCCGCCCACCGGCTCCCCGAGCCGTTCGGTGCCGTCGTCGCGGACGAGCACCCGCCGTGCCACGCCGGCGGAGTCCACCTCGGCCACGTCCACGGGCACGTTGTCCAGCCACTCGTTGGCGAACAGCAGCCCCGTCACCCCGCCCGGCGGCTCGGGGAGCCACTCGATCCGGTGGTCCAGCCCCCGCGGGCGTCCGGCGACCTCGACGGCGTACGCGCGCGTGCGAGCGGCCACGTCGGCGGGCAGCGCGGCCAGTACCCCGGTGACCAGCTCGCCCCGCCCGGCCGCCATGTCCACGAAGCCCAGCGACGCGGGCCGCCCGAGCGCTTCGTCGACCCGGCACAGCAGCCGCGCCACGGCCCCGGCGAACAGCGGCGATGCGTGCACGGACGTGCGGAAGTGCCCGGCCGGACCCTCGGGCCGGACTCGGTAGAAGCCGGCCGGACCGTAGAGGGCGTCCTGCGTCGCTTCCCGCCAGCCCCGCCAGCCCCGCCAGAGGTCCCGCGTCCCAGAGGCCGCTCTGTTCCCTGTCGTCCCTCGCGTCACAGACCCAGGCTAGGCGGACAGGAGAGCGGAGCCTCCACCTTGCGGAGTACGCGCGCGGGACGCGGATCGGTCCTCCGGTTGACCCTTGCACCTATCGCGCTTCCCTACGCTGGTTTACGTGCAGCGCCTCTACGCTTTCCTCCGCAGACACCCGACCGGGGTCGACTGTTTCTGGGCTCTGGTCCTGTTCGGAGTCTCCGTCATGTCCGTGGTCCCCCAGCGGGAGGCCAGAGGGACGGACGCCACGGCGCTGATCATCCCCTGTGTCCTGCTGCTGTGCGTCGTGATAGCGCTGCGCCGGGTGGTGCCGGAGAAGATGCTGCTGCTGGCCGCCGCGGTGGGCCTCGGGCAGGTGGCGCTGGACGTGGCGACGATGGCGGCCGACTTCGCCCTCCTGGTGATCGTCTACACGGTGGCCGTGTCCGGCGCCCGCTGGGCCTCCAGAGCCGCCCTGACCATGGGGCTGTGCGCGGCGCCCGTCGCGCAGCTGCGCTGGCCCATGGAAGACGTGAGCATAGGCAACAACGTCGCGATAACGGTCTTCCAGACGGTGCCCTTCGCTCTGGCCTGGGTGCTCGGGGACTCCATCCGCACCCGCCGCGCCTACTTCGCGCAGCTGGAGGAGCGGGCCGCCCGGCTGGAGAAGGAGCGCGAGGCGCAGTCCAAGGTCGCGGTGGCCGCCGAGCGCGCCCGGATCGCGCGCGAGCTGCACGACGTCGTCGCGCACAACGTCTCCGTGATGGTGGTGCAGGCGGACGGCGCCGCCTACGTCCTGGACGCCGCCCCCGACCAGGCGAGGAAGGCCCTGGAGACCATCTCCTCCACCGGCCGCCAGGCCCTCGCCGAGATGCGCCGCCTGCTCGGCGTGCTGCGCACCGGCGAGCACCATGAGGCCGGTGAGTACGTACCGCAGCCGGACGTCCAGCAGATCGAGGACCTCGTCGAGCAGTGCCGCAGCTCGGGGCTGCCCGTGGACTTCAAGGTCGAGGGCAGCCCGCGCACGCTGCCCAGCGGCGTCGAGCTCACCGCGTACCGCATCGTGCAGGAGGCGCTGACCAACACGCGCAAGCACGGCGGCCCCAACGCGGGCGCCAGCGTGCGGCTGGTCTACTTCGACGACGGTCTCGGCCTGCTCATCGAGGACGACGGCAAGGGCGCCCCCCACGAGCTGTACGAGGAGGGTGGCTTCGACGGCCAGGGCCACGGCCTGATCGGCATGCGGGAACGCGTCGGCATGGTCGGCGGCACCCTGGACGCGGGCCCGCGGCAGGGCGGAGGATTCCGCATCAGTGCGTTGCTGCCGCTGAAACCCGCACACTGACACCCGTGCTCGTACGCATGTACGGCGTTGACACCTGTCACAACCGGCCGGCGATCCGGCGGAGAACCGGCGCAACCGGCACAACCGGACGGCCGGAGAACGGAAGAGGCCCCGATGGCGATCCGCGTAATGCTCGTCGACGACCAGGTGCTGCTGCGCACCGGTTTCCGGATGGTGCTGGCGGCCCAGCCGGACATGGAGGTCGTCGCCGAGGCCGGGGACGGCGTGGAGGCGCTCCAGGTGCTGCGTTCGACGGCCGTGGACGTCGTGCTGATGGACGTCCGCATGCCCAAGCTCGACGGCGTCGAGACCACCAACCGGATCTGCGTGGACCCGGACGCGCCGAAGGTGCTGATCCTGACCACCTTCGACCTCGACGAGTACGCCTTCTCGGCGCTGAAGGCGGGCGCCTCGGGCTTCATGCTGAAGGACGTGCCGCCCGGCGAACTCCTCGCGGCGATCCGTTCCGTGCACAGCGGTGACGCGGTGGTCGCCCCCTCGACCACCCGGCGGCTCCTGGACCGGTTCGCCCCGATGCTGCCGACCACCGGGCAGGAGCCCCGGCACAAGGAACTGCAGCGGCTCACCGGGCGCGAGCGGGAGGTCATGGTGCTGGTGGCCCAGGGCCTGTCCAACGGCGAGATCGCGGCCCGCCTCGTGCTGTCCGAGGCGACCGTGAAGACGCACGTGGGCCGCATCCTGACCAAGCTCGGCCTGCGCGACCGGGTGCAGGTCGTGGTCCTCGCCTACGAGACCGGGCTGGTGCGGGCCGGCGGCGGGCAGGGCTGAACGGCGGGCCGGGACCGGTGGCGGGGAGGGCCGGCTGAGGGCAGAGGCCGGGGGCGGAGAGGGCTGAACGGCGGGCCGGGGTCGACCGACCGCGGTCCGGCGGGTCAGCGGAGTATGCCCTCCAGGAAGTCGCTGCCCAGCCGGGCCACCACCGTCACGTCCAGCTGGTGCAGGACGTACCGTCCGCGCCGGCGCGTGGTGATCAGGCCCGCCTTCTTCAGCACGGCCAGGTGCCGGGATATCTCCGGGGCCGTCATGCCGTGCACCTGCGCCAGCTCGCTCGTGGTGTACGAACTGCGCGCCAGGTAGCGGCAGATCCGCATCCGGACCGGGTGCGACAGCGCGGACATCCGCAGGGTGAGCTGCTCGACCGACGGAGGCGAGGCCAGTTCCGGGGAGTTGACGGGATAGTGCAGCACCGGCTGCCAGTCGTAGCGGTGCAGGACGGACAGGTGGGGCCAGCCGAGGCTGGTGGGTATCAGCAGCAGGCCGCCGTCCCCGGTGGCCGTCCGGCCGTCCCCCAGCTTGTCGACCGTGATCCGCCCGGCGGGCTCGTCCAGCTCCACCGCCGGGGACACCGCCGCCAGCGCCTCGGCCAGGCCCCTGCGCCGCAGGATCTCCGTCTTGTGCCGGGCGTCGGCCGCGAGCTGATGGCACAGCCGGGACCAGGCCGCCGCGAAGAACGCCTCGTCGCAGTCCTGCGCGAACTGCCGCAGCCAGCTCCGGATGCGGGGCGGGTCGGCCAGCAGCCGCTCGCTGAAGCGCAGCTGCTGCGGCCCCCGCGCGGCGGCCAGGTCCAGCGCCCGCCGGCGCACCCCGGCGTCCGTGAGCGCGGAGACCCCACGGGTGCTGTACGGCAGGGCACAGGTGAACTCCAGCGCCGCGTCCACGAACTGCTCGTCGGTCAGCTTGTCGAGCAGGTCCAGGTCGTCGGCGAGGGTGGCGCCGGGCAGGGTGCTGCGGCCCGGCACGCCCGCGAACGGCATGAAGAGGTCCGAGAACGTCGTACGCCACAGGAAGTCGGCCTCGCACATCCGGTCGGCCAGATGCGAGTCGAGCCCGGCGGTCACGCCCGTGGCCCAGCCCTGGAGGCCCGGGTGGTGCCCCGGCTCGGACAGCGCGTGCAGCGCCATGCCCAGCTCGGCCAGGGGCGAGGGCACGACGGCGACCCTCTCCGGCCGCAGCCCCGCGATGTCGATGTGCACGCTCATGTCCTCATGGTGCACCCGGCCACCGACAACGCCGCCGTCGATTGACCGTCGCGGTCAATCGACGCGACCGCCGCGCCGCACCGGCGCAGGCTGGACCCACCGGGGCAGCCGCGGAGCCCGCCCTCCCCGCCAGACGTCCCTCCGAGAAGGCGATCCGCCATGAGCGTCACGCAGCAGTACCTCCTCGACATCCACCGCGCCCGGCAGCTGGGTGAGCCCGCGCCGCCGGCGCCCGGCACCCACGACCGGCAGGTCGTGCGCGCCTGGCGCGACCGCCGCCGGTTCCACGCGGTCCTCGCCGGCCGCCCGGTGCGCGGGCGCGTACGGCGCGCCCTGCGCCGGCGGTGGCCGCTCCCGCCACGGGCCTGACCCGCGAGGCCGACCGCGGCCGTCGATGCGGTCGGCACCCGGCACCCGGCACCCGGCGACCGGCGACCGGCACCGGCACCGGCACGCGGCGACCGGCGATCGGCACGCGGCGATCGGCGATCGGTGCGGTCAGCCCTCCGGCGGTCGGTCGGTCGCTCGCTCGGCGCGGTCAGCCGGTCAGCCGGTCATCGTCAGCCGGCCGCCAGAGCCGGTGCACCGCTCCGTCGGTCAGCCGGTCAGCCGGGCCGCGAAGTCGGCCACCGCGGCCCTCACGTCGTCGGCCGTCCACCGCAGGCCCGCCGCCTCCACCCCGACCTCGGTGACGGCGAGCCCCGGACCGGGGGTCTGCCAGCCCCGGGAGAAGAGCAGCGTGCCGGTCTCCTCACCCTGCCGGACCGCGGCCTCACCGACGACCTCGGCCTCGTACGGCAACCAGACCTGGAACTCGTGGGTGTGCGGTACCTCGGGGTGCACCCGCGCCCACGGCAGCCCGGCCGCCGCGAAGCCCTCCCGCAGCGCGGCGGCCACCACGCGCGCGTGGGCCACGTACTCCGGCAGCCGGGGCAGCTCGCGCTCCAGGCCGGCCAGCGCCGACAGCACCGTGGGGAACTGCTGGAAGACCTCGCCGCCGTACCGGTGCCGCCAGGCCCTGGCCTCCTCGATCAGGGTCCGGGGGCCGGCGAGAGCGGCGCCGCCGTAGCCCTTGAGGGACTTGTAGAACGAGACGTACACGCTGTCCGCGAGACCCGCGATCTCGGCCGCGGACCGGCCGAAGTGGACGGTGGACTCCCACAGACGGGCACCGTCGAAGTGGACCACCGCGTCGCGCTCCCGCGCGGCGTCGACGACCTCGGTGAGCTCCTCCCAGGTGGGCAGCACGAAGCCGGCCTCCCTGAGCGGCAGCTCCAGCATCAGGGCCCCGAAGGGTTCCTCGAAACCGCGTACCTCCTCGGCCGTCGGTATCCGCGGCTCACTGGTCAGCCGTACCGGGCGCAAGCCGCTGACCAGGCTGAAGGCGTTGCGTTCGTGCAGCTCGGGGTGGCTGAGACCGTGCAGGGCGACCGCCGGGTCGCCGGTACGCCCCGCCCAGCAGCGCAGCGCCACCTGCTGGGCCATGGTGCCGGTCGGGAAGAACGCGGCGGCCTCGGTGCCGAGCAGGGCGGCGGTCTTCTCCTCCAGGGCCTCCACGATGCCGTTGCCGTACATGTCGGAGGCCTCGTCGAGGTCGTACAGCTCAGCGGCCCCGTCCAGCAGGGCGAGCCGCTCGCGCAGGGTCGTACCGAAACCCGGTGCGGCGAGCACGCGCCGGGCACCGCGGTGGGCGGCCACGCGCCGCTCCCGGAGTCCGCGGCCGGGCACCTCCGCCGCCTCCGTTCCGGCCGGTCCCGGCGCCCCGGCCCTCCGCTCGCGCCGCACCGCGTCCTCGCCCCCTCCCGCCTCCGCGCCCCGCGCCCCGCGCTCGTCGTGTTCCGTCCGCTCCGCCGCATCGCTCATGCCGGGATCATGCCGCGCGGACGTCGGCGTGGGCACGCCGTTTTTCCCACAGCTTCCGCCACGCCCGACCACGCGCGGGGAGAGGTGTGCGCCGTCACCGCACGGAAACCCACAGCCTGTGGACAACCGGACGTGCCCCGAACCAATCGCGTTAACATGACGAGAAATCGTCCGGTACCCCGAGCGGACTGGAACGGGAAGGCCGCCGTCGCGTGAACACAGCCCCACAGCCAGACCCCAAGGACCGCCCCGCGCGGCTCACCGTAGGCGTCGTCGGCGCCGGACGCGTGGGCCCCGCGCTGGCCGCGTCCCTCCAGCTCGCCGGGCACCGCCCGGTGGCCGTCTCCGGGGTCTCCGACGCCTCCAGACGGCGTGCCGCCGCACTGCTCCCCGACGTGCCGCTCGTGCCGCCGGCGGAGGTCCTCCAGCGCGCGGAGCTGGTCCTTCTGACGGTCCCCGACGACGCCCTGCCGGACCTGGTGACCGGGCTCGCCGAGACGGGGGCGGTGCGTCCGGGCCAGCTGCTCGTGCACACCTCCGGGCGGTTCGGCGCCAAGATCCTCGACCCCGCGCTGCGCGCCGGCGCCCTGCCGCTGGCCCTGCACCCCGCGATGACCTTCACCGGCACGCCCGTGGACGTCCAACGCCTGGCCGGCTGCTCGTTCGGCGTGACCGCTCCCGAGGAGCTGCGGCTGGCCGCCGAGGCCCTGGTCATCGAGATGGGCGGCGAGCCGGAGTGGATCGCCGAGGAGAAGCGCCCGCTGTACCACGCCGCCCTCGCACTCGGCGCCAACCACCTGGTCACCCTGGTCGCCCAGTCCATGGAGCTGTTGCGCACGGCCGGCGTCGAGGCTCCCGACCGCATGCTCGGCCCGCTGCTGGGCGCGGCCCTGGACAACGCCCTGCGCTCGGGTGACGCGGCGCTCACCGGCCCCGTCGCGCGCGGGGACGCGGGCACGGTCGCCGCGCACATCGTGGAGCTGCGCGCCCACGCCCCGCAGGCCGTCGCCGGCTACCTGGCCATGGCACGCGCGACCGCCGACCGGGCCCTGGACCACGGCCTGCTGAAGGCCGAACTCGCCGAGGACCTGCTCGGAGTACTCGCCGACGGAACCGGCGCGGCAGGCGCCCCCACGAACACCGAAGGCGCCCGGGGACCCGCAGGCCCAGCGGCCCCCGAAAGCCCAGCAGACGCAGCAGACCCCACAGCCCCCGCAGACCCAGCCAAGAACACCGACGACCGCGACGGAACGGACGGCACCGGCCCCGGCCCCGAGGGAGACGCCCGATGACCACCACCCCGCCCGTCCTGCTGCGCACCGCCGACGAGCTGCACGCGCGCGTGCGGCACGGCCGCCGGGCCGTCGTGATGACCATGGGCGCCCTGCACGAGGGCCACGCCACCCTGATCCGCGCGGCGCGCGACCTCGTGGGCGGTGACGGCGAGGTCGTCGTCACCGTCTTCGTCAACCCGCTCCAGTTCGGCGCCGGCGAGGACCTCGACCGCTACCCGCGCACCCTGGACGCCGACCTGGAGATCGCCGGGCGGGCGGGCGCGGACGCCGTCTTCGCCCCCTCCGTCGAGGAGGTCTACCCGGGCGGCGAGCCCCAGGTGCGCGTCACGGCGGGCCCCATGGGCGAACGCCTGGAGGGTGCCTCCCGCCCCGGTCACTTCGACGGCATGCTCACCGTCGTCGCCAAGCTGCTCCACCTCACCCGCCCGGACCTCGCCCTCTACGGCCAGAAGGACGCCCAGCAGCTGGCCCTGATCCGCCGCATGGTCCGCGACCTGAACTTCGGCGTGGACATCGTCGGCGTCCCCACCGTGCGCGAGGAGGACGGCCTGGCCCTGTCGAGCCGCAACCGCTACCTCTCGCCCCAGGACCGGCGCACGGCCCTCGCCCTCTCCCAGGCGCTGTTCGCCGGCCTGGACCGGCACGCCGCCCAGGAGGCCCTGCGCGCGCGGGCCCGCGAAGTACCCGCCACGCAGGCACGCGCCGAGGCGCTCAGCGCCCTGGGCGAGTCCCGCGCGGCAGCCGACGCGCACGCCGTCGCCACCTCGGCCCCGGCGAGCACCACGGCGAGCGCCACGGCCGTCAAGGCCGCCGCCCGCCTGGTCCTGGACGACGCCGCCCGCCTCGACCCCCCGTTGGAGCTGGACTACCTCGCCCTGGTCGACCCGTCCGACTTCACGGAGGTCGGCGACGACCACACCGGCGAGGCCGTCCTCGCGGTCGCCGCCCGGGTCGGCGCGACCCGGCTGATCGACAACGTCCCCCTCACCTTCGGAGCCGCCTCGTGACCAGCACAGGCATACGTCTGCACGCCCCCGCGCCCGGCTGGGCCATCGCCGCGGACGTGGTGGTCGTAGGCTCCGGCGTCGCCGGACTCACCGCGGCCCTGCGCTGCGAGGCCGCGGGGCTGCGGACGGTCGTCGTCACCAAGGCCCGCCTCGACGACGGTTCCACCCGGTGGGCGCAGGGCGGTATCGCGGCGGCCCTCGGCGAGGGCGACACTCCGGAGCAGCACCTGGACGACACCCTGGTGGCCGGCGCGGGCCTGTGCGACGAGGAGGCGGTCCGCACCCTGGTCACCGAGGGCCCGGACGCCGTACGCCGCCTCATCGCCACCGGCGCGCACTTCGACGAGTCCACCGAGGGCGGGCTGGCCCTCACCCGGGAGGGCGGCCACCACCGCCGCCGCATCGCCCACGCCGGCGGTGACGCCACGGGCGCGGAGATCTCCCGCGCCCTGGTCGAGGCGGTACGCGCGCGAGGGATGCGCACGATCGAGAACGCCCTCGTCCTGGACCTCCTCACGGACGCCGGGGGCCGCACCGCCGGCGTCACCCTGCACGTCATGGGCGAGGGCCAGCACGACGGCGTCGGGGCGGTCCACGCCCCCGCGGTGGTCCTCGCCACCGGCGGCATGGGCCAGGTCTTCTCGGCGACGACGAACCCGTCCGTCTCCACGGGCGACGGCGTCGCGCTCGCCCTCCGCGCGGGCGCCGAGGTGAGCGACCTCGAGTTCGTCCAGTTCCACCCCACGGTCCTCTTCCTCGGCCCGGACGCCGAGGGCCAGCAGCCCCTGGTGTCCGAGGCGGTGCGCGGCGAGGGCGCCCACCTGGTGGACGCGGACGGCGTGCGCTTCATGCTCGGACAGCACGAGCTGGCCGAACTGGCCCCCCGCGACATCGTCGCCAAGGGCATCATGCGCCGCATGCAGGAGCGGGGCACCGAGCACATGTACCTGGACGCGCGCCACTTCGGGGCGGCGATGTGGGAGCACCGCTTCCCGACGATCCTCGCCGCCTGCCGCGCCCACGGCATCGACCCGGTCACCGAGCCGATCCCGGTCGCCCCCGCCGCCCACTACGCCTCCGGCGGAGTCCGCACCGACGCCCACGGCCGTACGACGGTCGCCGGCCTCTACGCCTGCGGCGAGGTCGCCTGCACCGGCGTGCACGGCGCCAACCGCCTGGCCTCCAACTCCCTCCTGGAGGGCCTGGTCTACGCCGAACGCATCGCCGCCGACATCGCGGCGAGCCACGCGGCCGACACGCTCCCCGCGCCCGCGCCCGCCCCCCTCCCGCAGCCGGCCCACCCGGCGCACCCGCTGCTCCCGCCCGAGGCCCGCCTCACCGTCCAGCGGATCATGACCGGGGGCGCGGGCGTCCTGCGCTCGGCCGACTCCCTCGCGCGCGCGGCCGACCAGCTGCACCACCTCCACACCGAGGCCCGCGAAGCCCTGTACGAGAACGGCAAGACGTCCGAGCCGGGCGTCGACACCTGGGAGGCCACCAACCTCCTGTGCGTCGCCCGCGTCCTGGTGGCCGCCGCGCAGCGACGCGAGGAGACCCGCGGCTGCCACTGGCGCGAGGACCACGCGGACCGCGACGACACGACGTGGCGCCGCCACATCGTCGTACGCCTGAACCCGGACCGGACCCTCGCCGTGCACACCACGGAGACCGCAGACTTCCCCCCGACCACCGACAGCCCCCAGTCCCCGCAGCGTCCCCAGGAGCAGTGACAGCAGTGAACACCCCCGACCTTCCCCTCGCCTCCGGCGGAGGCTGCGGCGACGGCTGCGCCTGCGGCGCGGACACCGACGAAGAGACCTACATGGAGTGCGGCCTCGATCCCGCACTCGCGGCACTTCTCCTCGACTCGGGTCTCGACCCGGTGGAGGTCGAGGACATCGCGAACATCGCCGTCCAGGAGGACCTGGCGGGCGGCGTCGACGTGACGACGGTCGCGACCATCCCCGAGGACGCCGTGGCCACCGCCGACTTCACCGCGCGGGAGGCCGGCGTCGTGGCGGGCCTCAGGGTCGCCGAGGCGGTCCTGTCGGTCGTCTGCACGGACGAGTTCGAGGTGGAACGCCACCTGGAGGACGGCGACCGCGTCGAAGCGGGCCAGAAGCTCCTCTCGGTCACCACCCGCACCCGCGACATCCTCACCGCCGAACGCAGCGCGCTGAACCTGCTGTGCCGCCTGTCGGGCATCGCGACGGCCACGCGCGCGTGGACGGACGTTCTGGAGGGCACCAAGGCCCGGGTCCGGGACACCCGCAAGACCACCCCCGGCCTGCGCAGCCTCGAGAAGTTCGCGGTCCGCTGCGGCGGCGGCGTCAACCACCGCATGTCCCTCTCGGACGCGGCCCTGGTCAAGGACAACCACGTGGTGGCCGCGGGCGGCGTCGCGCAGGCCTTCCAGACGGTCCGCGAGAGCTTCCCCGACCTCCCCATCGAGGTCGAGGTCGACACCCTGCACCAGCTCCGCGAGGTCGTGGACGCGGGCGCCGACCTGATCCTCCTGGACAACTTCACCCCGGACGAGTGCGAGGAAGCCGTCGCCCTGGTCGCCGGCCGGGCCGCCCTGGAGGCCTCGGGCCGCCTGACCGTCGGCAACGCCAAGGCGTACGCGGCCACGGGAGTCGACTACCTGGCCGTGGGCGCCCTCACCCACAGCTCCCCGATCCTGGACATCGGCCTGGACCTGCGAGCGGCGGAGTAGAGCCATGCTGCTGACGATCGACGTAGGCAACACCCACACCGTCCTCGGCCTCTTCGACGGCGAGGACATCGTCGAGCACTGGCGCATCTCGACGGACTCGCGCCGCACGGCCGACGAACTGGCCGTCCTCCTCCAGGGCCTGATGGGCATGCACCCGCTCCTCGGCGACGAACTGGGCGACGGCATCGACGGCATCGCCATCTGCGCGACGGTCCCCTCGGTCCTGCACGAACTCCGCGAGGTCACCCGCCGCTACTACGGCGACGTCCCCGCGGTCCTCGTCGAACCGGGCGTCAAGACGGGCGTCCCGATCCTCACCGACCACCCCAAGGAGGTCGGCGCCGACCGCATCATCAACGCGGTCGCGGCCGTCGAGCTCTACGGCGGCCCGGCGATCGTCGTGGACTTCGGCACCGCGACGACGTTCGACGCGGTCAGCGCGCGCGGGGAGTACGTCGGCGGGGTCATCGCCCCCGGCATCGAGATCTCGGTCGAGGCGCTCGGCGTCAAGGGCGCCCAGCTCCGCAAGATCGAGGTGGCCCGCCCGCGCAGCGTGATCGGCAAGAACACGGTCGAGGCGATGCAGTCCGGGATCGTCTACGGCTTCGCCGGCCAGGTCGACGGCGTCGTCAACCGCATGGCCCGCGAACTGGCCACCGACCCCGACGACGTCACGGTCATCGCGACGGGCGGGCTCGCACCGATGGTCCTGGGCGAGTCCTCGGTCATCGACGAACACGAACCGTGGCTGACCCTGATGGGCCTCCGCCTGGTCTACGAACGAAACGTCTCCCGCATGTAGCCGCCGCCCGCCCGAAACCAGCAAGCCAGCCGCCGGGGGACGCCCCGCACCCCCCGCCCGCCCGGAACCAGCAAGCCAGCCGCCGGGGGACGTCCCGCATCCCCGCCCGCCCGGAAGCAACAAGCCAGCGGCCGGGGGACGCCCCGCACCCCCCGCCCGCCCGGAACCAGCGAGCCAACGGGCGGGGGCGACCCGCGCCCGCGTACGGCGGCAAGGGGCCGTGCCGGGGGGGTGCCTCTATGTCCTTCGTCAAGCGCGGCGTGGCCGCCTCCCAGGACGCGTCGTCAAGCGCGCGCCGTTGCGTCTTCGCCGGCTGCGGGTGCGGCTCGGGTGGACGCGCCGGGGCGGGGGGCGTTCGTGTGGCGTTGCGGAGTCCGTTGGTTGCCGCGCCGGAGTGGTCATGCGCGGTGCGGGGGCGCGTCGGCGGCTTCGCGGAGTCGGGTTGCGGCTGGGGGTGCTCTATGTCCTTCGTCAAGCGAGTCGAGGGCTCCTCGGCTCGTAGAAGGTTCCGTCGCGGAGCAGGGCGAACAGGACGCTGATGCGATGGCGGGCGAGGCGGAGGAGGGCCTGGGTGTGGGTTTTGCCGCGGGCTCGGCAGCGGTCGTAGTAGGTGCGGGAGGCGGGGTCGTGGAGGGCTGCGAACGCGGAGAGGAACATCGCTCGTTTCAGCTGCCGGTTGCCGCCTCTGGGGGCGTGCTCGCCGTGGATCGACGTGCCGGACTGCCGGGTTACCGGGGCGAGGCCGGCGTAGGAGGCCAGGTGGGCGGCGGTGGGAAAGCTGCTGCCGTCGCCGACGGTGGCCAGGAGGACTGCGGCGGTCCTGACGCCGATGCCGGGCATCGAGGTCAGGACCTGGGAAAGAGGGTGGGCCTCCAGCAGTGCCTCAATCCGCGTTTCCAGGGCCCGGCGTTGTTCGTGAACGGCGGCCAGCGACTTCGCCAGCGACGGGACGATCACGTCGAGGGTGCCGGTGCCCGGGACGACGACGGTCTGCTCGTCGAGTGCGGTGAAGGTGTCGTCGACCAGCCGCTCGGCCATGCGCGGGGCTCTCGGGCGGACGACCTCGACCAGCTTGCGGCGGCCCGCTTTGCGGAGTGCTTGCGGGGATCCGTAACGCTCGAGGAGCCAGGTCACTGCCGGATGGTCCAGGCGCGGGCCGAGGACGCGCTCCAGGCTGGGGTGGAACTGGGTGAGCAGGCCGCGGATGCGGTTGGAGGTGCGGTTGGCCTCGCCTGCGAGGTCCTGGTCGAAGCCGACCAGCATGGTCAGCTCCGCGGTGACCTCATCGGTCAGGTCGAGGGTGCGCAGGGTGTGGGGCATGGTGCGGGCAGCGTCCGCAATGACCGCGGCGTCCTTCGCGTCGGTCTTGGCCTCGCCCGGGTAGAGGTCGGCGATCCGGCGCATCGCCAGTCCGGGCAGGTAGGCGACCTGGCAGCCGGCGTCCCGGGCGACGGTCAGTGGGAGGGCGCCGATGGAGGCGGGCTGGTCCACGATCACCAGGACGGTGCCGAACTTGGCCGTGAGCTTGTCGAAGACAGCCCGCAGCTTCGGTTCGCTGTTCGGCAGCTGCTTGTCGAACACCTTCTTCCCGGCCGGGGTCAGGCCGTGGCCGTGATGCGTCTGCTTGCCGACGTCCAGGCCCAGGAAGACGCCCACCCCGTCGATGCTGATCACCGTGCCCCCACATGTGTCGATGCGTGCCGGCCTCAAGGTCGGGAGCCGTTCTCGCGCATCCACGTTATGCAGACCTGCCGCCCGCGAGCGGCCTGGCATTGCGCCCGGCCGGACGGTGGTCGGACCTCTGATCAGCGTCTCCGACGGCACCCCTCGGACCCGGTGACACCACCCCCCAGGTCATCCCATCGACAGGGGGCAACAGTCATGCCGGGCCCGGAGGCCAGCGGCCCTCTTGCAGGACCGCGAAAA
The DNA here is from genome assembly GCF_001267885.1 of Streptomyces ambofaciens ATCC 23877. Classification (NCBI taxonomy): domain Bacteria; kingdom Bacillati; phylum Actinomycetota; class Actinomycetes; order Kitasatosporales; family Streptomycetaceae; genus Streptomyces; species Streptomyces ambofaciens. Next base: position 4,443,370 of record NZ_CP012382.1, read on the forward strand.
AGATAACGGGGGGTGTCCGCCCGCAGCGGTTGGCGCGTCAACGCCCTCACCTCCCGGCCGACCGACTCCGCGCCGTTCCGAGGACCGATACCCCCCGGCGCGGCCCCGACCCACAGCCCACCGCACGCGCACCGCACACCCCCACCGAACCCGCACAGGCGCCGCAGGCACCCCGCACCGAAACCGGCACAGGCGCCGCAGGCAGGCCACCCGCACCCCCACCGAACCGCACAGGCCGCCGCAGGCAGCCCACCCGCACCCCCCAAACCCCGCAGGCCGCCGCAGGCCCCCCGCCCAACCGCCGGAGGCCCTCGCATCCGAGTGGCCCCCCACGCCACACCCACCCCCTATGCCGAGTTTGTCTGATTAGCGCGTATCGTCGCCCCATGCCCACGCCCTACGGATCCCGCGGCGGTATGGCGTTCGGTGCCCAGGAGCTGCGTGTGCTCCGGCGCGCCCTCGCCCTCGCCCTGAACCCCAGCCCCGTCACGGCGGAGGAGGCCCAGGACTGCCTCCGCCTCGCAGAGTCGCTCGACGAGGCGATGCGGGAGAGCGCCCGGCTGCGCGCCTTCCTGGTGGCCGACCTCGCCCGGTACCGCGCCGCCCTCCCCGGCACCGCCACCGGTTACCTCACGCTCCTGGACGAGGCGCTGAGTGCCGGCCACCGCCCCGACGCGGACGACCTCGCCGCCCTCGGAGCCCTGCGCGGCAACGCCACCGCGGCCGCTCTCCTCGACCGCTGCAGACCCCCACGCGCCAGGGCAGGCACGGCGACCACCGCGACCACCACCACCGCGACCGGCGTCACGACCACCGCGCCCACCGTCGTCCTCCCCGCCGCACGCACCCGCCTCCACGCCCTCCCCGGCGGCCAGCAGCCCGAGAAGAAGCCCGCGCAGAAGCCGGCCCCCCGCCCCGCCCCGGCCACGCCGAAACGCCCCGTCCCCACCCCGGGCGAGGTCTTCCCCCGCCGCAAGCCGGCCCCTCCCGCCCCCGGCTCCCGGCACCACCTCGCCGTCGGCTGACCCGGCCTGGCTACCCTGGGGTCATGGACTACGTCTCCGCGCTCCTGCCCCCGGCCGTCATGGCCGTGTTCTTCATCGGCGTGATCAGGGTGATCGTGAAGACCCAGGGCGGCGCCAACAAGGCCAAGGAGGACGCGGCCGTGGACGCCGCCCTCGCGCGAGCGGAGGGCGCCCGCCAGCCGTCCGCCCACCCCGAGGCCTGACCTCCGGCTCCCTTCTCTCGCCTCCCCCTCCCGCCTCCCCCCCCTCGTCGAACACCGGCGTACGGCTCCCCGCTCCACGGCGAGCCGTACGCCCTTTTTGTGCCCGTTTGACGGCAAAATCGCACGTCCGGCACGCCATCGCCGGGATCTCCCACTATCGTCGAGGTGTGCCTCGCCCATTGGGAGAACTCGAAGACGCGGTCATGACGAGGGTGTGGAAGTGGAACCGCCCCGTGACCGTTCGAGAAGTCCTGGAAGACCTGCAACAGGAACGGTCCATCGCGTACACCACGGTGATGACCGTTTTGGACAATCTCCATCAGAAGGGCTGGGTGCGACGAGAGTCGGAAGGCCGGGCCTATCGATATGAGGCGGTCTCCACCCGCGCCGCCTACGCCGCCGCGCTGATGAACGACGCATGGTCCCAGAGCGACAACCCCGCCGCCGCCCTCATCGCCTTCTTCGGCATGATGAGCGAGGAACAGCGCCAGGCTCTCGGAGACGCGATCCGCATCGTGCAGGGACCGGAAACCCCCGCACCCAACCCCGGCTCCGTACCGGACGCGGGCGAGCGATAGCGTCCCCACATGTCAAATGCCATCAGCGTCCGACGGGCCCGCACCAGCGATGTCCCGGACGTGCGCCGGCTCCTCGACGCGTACGTCCGTGACCGCATCCTGCTCGACAAAGCGATGGTGACGCTTTACGAGAGCATCCAGGAGTTCTGGGTCGCGGAACGGGACGACAACGCCGAGGTGGTCGGCTGCGGCGCCCTGCACGTGATGTGGGAAGACCTCGCGGAAGTACGGACGCTCGCGGTGAAGCCCGGCCTGAAGGGTGTCGGCGTCGGGCACCGGCTGCTGGAGAAGTTGCTGGACACGGCTCGTTGGCTCGGTGTTCGTCGCGTTTTCTGCCTCACCTTCGAAGTGGACTTCTTCGCCAAGCACGGCTTCGTGGAGATCGGGGAGACTCCCGTCGACACCGATGTCTACGCGGAGCTGCTGCGTTCCTATGACGAGGGCGTAGCGGAGTTCCTCGGTCTCGAACGAGTGAAACCGAACACCTTGGGCAACAGCCGGATGCTTCTGCATCTGTGATCACCGAGCACCGATGCCATCCGCAGCACTTCGCCAGGTTTATTCCGCCGAAGGACCGTGTGCGGGTTCGTTCGGGTTCCCTATGTCCGAAACGCGCACCTTTTCGGTCCGGGGGCGGGCTGCCGGTCTCCGTCGGGGGTTTGTGTTTTTCCGGCAAAAGCGGTTTGCTTTCCGACGTACTGCAGTACTGCATATAACAGGGGTTGGCGATACGGCGGACGCCGACGGACCTCCGGCCCTCACGTTATCGATGAAAGGAAATCCGGTGGCACAGAAGGTTCAGGTCCTTCTTGTCGACGACCTCGACGGTGGCGAGGCAGACGAGACCGTGACGTTCGCGCTGGACGGCAAGACGTACGAGATCGATCTCACCACCGCCAATGCGGACAAGCTCCGTGGACTTCTCGACCCGTACGTGAAGGGTGGTCGTCGCACCGGGGGCCGCGCCTCGGGCGGACGCGGCAAGGCGCGCGCCTCCGCCGGCGGCAGCCAGGACACCGCGGCGATCCGCGCCTGGGCCAAGGAGAACGGCTACGACGTCAACGACCGCGGTCGTGTCCCCGCGATGATCCGCGAGGCGTACGAGAAGGCCAACGGCTGATCACCCGCCCCGCACCACAGGACCAGCCGCCGGCCCGCGGGCCGTCAGCGCGTCGCCCGGGAGGGACGCGCGAACCGGGAGGACGGGGCGAGCCGGATCCGGTGGCACTGGGTCGCCAGGGTGTGGACCAGCCGTGCGAGATCGGGGGCGGTGCCCGTGCCCCCCATGGCCGACAGCGTCGGCAGCGAGGCCTCGACCTCGCACCCCGGCTCCGGGGGCCGCAACCAGACGGCGGCCCCCCGCAGCCCGTCGCGACCCGGGGGACGCGGCGGCGGACCGGTCGATGCGGATCCGACGGGCAGGGGTGCGTCGATGACGCCGCCCGCGCCGACCGCCGTGAGGCCGAGCGGCAGCGAGCCCCAGTCCAGCCACTCCAGCAGCCCCGGCATCTCCTCCGCGCTGCCCGCCGCCACGAGCAGCAGCATCCGCTCGCCGTGAACGGCCACGGGGAAGCCCGGTCCGTGCGCGGCCGAGCCGAACCGGTCCAGTGCCGCGTGCCCGGCCTCGGCCGGGACCTCCAGGACGTCGAAGCGGACGCCGGTGCGGAGCCGCACCGGAGGGCCGGGCGTCGTCGGCCAGCCGAGCACGCACTCGTACCACCGCAGGCACTCCCGGGCACCGCCCGGCGCGAGCGGTCGGCGGGGGAACGGCACCGCGGGGACCGAAGGGGCCGGAAAGGCCGGAGGGACCGGGAGCGGGGCGCCAACCATGCCAAGTGCAACGGTCGAAACGGCGTCCGGGTTACGCTGGGTGGTGCGCTGATCGCACTGTGTGCCGCCCCAGGGGGCGTGCGGGGTCGCGGGGAGGCACAAGGTTGTTCGCCCGTAGCGGAGGGAACCGGTGCGCGCGGCATGGAGTGTCAGTCCCAGCGGGTAAGACATCCCTAGTGGGAGGGGGCGACACGCGGATTGGGCCGTCTCACGTTCGCCATCGGCGTACTGGCGACTGGGGTAAGTGCCTGGCCTGCGGGAACATCGTCTCGCACCATCGGGTTGTGGCAGATGTCGGCGTCAGGGGTCAGGAGGCCATCGACGGTGTCGGCAGTTGGAATGAGCGGTCCCCGCTTGCGGGACTAAGCTGCGGAAGGACAGGGAGGGGAAGTTCCCCTTACTGCCTGACCGCTCTGAGGAGCGATTAACGATGTTCGAGAGGTTCACCGACCGCGCGCGGCGGGTTGTCGTCCTGGCTCAGGAAGAAGCCCGGATGCTCAACCACAACTACATCGGCACCGAGCACATCCTCCTGGGCCTGATCCACGAGGGTGAGGGTGTCGCCGCCAAGGCCCTTGAGAGCCTCGGGATTTCGCTCGAGGCGGTCCGCCAGCAGGTGGAGGAGATCATCGGGCAGGGCCAGCAGGCCCCGTCGGGTCACATCCCCTTCACCCCCCGTGCCAAGAAGGTCCTGGAGCTGTCGCTCCGCGAGGCCCTCCAGCTCGGTCACAACTACATCGGCACGGAGCACATCCTGCTCGGCCTGATCCGTGAGGGCGAGGGCGTCGCCGCCCAGGTCCTGGTCAAGCTGGGTGCCGATCTCAACCGGGTGCGGCAGCAGGTCATCCAGCTGCTCTCCGGTTACCAGGGCAAGGAGACCGCCACCGCCGGTGGTCCTGCCGAGGGCACGCCCTCCACGTCCCTGGTCCTCGACCAGTTCGGCCGGAACCTCACCCAGGCCGCTCGCGAGTCCAAGCTCGACCCGGTCATCGGGCGCGAGAAGGAGATCGAGCGGGTCATGCAGGTGCTGTCCCGCCGCACCAAGAACAACCCGGTCCTGATCGGTGAGCCCGGCGTCGGCAAGACCGCCGTCGTCGAGGGCCTCGCGCAGGCCATCGTCAAGGGCGAGGTGCCCGAGACCCTCAAGGACAAGCACCTCTACACCCTGGACCTCGGCGCGCTGGTCGCCGGCTCCCGCTACCGCGGTGACTTCGAGGAGCGCCTGAAGAAGGTGCTCAAGGAGATCCGCACCCGCGGCGACATCATCCTGTTCATCGACGAGCTGCACACGCTGGTCGGTGCGGGTGCCGCCGAGGGCGCCATCGACGCCGCGAGCATCCTCAAGCCGATGCTGGCCCGCGGTGAGCTCCAGACCATCGGTGCCACCACCCTGGACGAGTACCGCAAGCACCTGGAGAAGGACGCGGCCCTCGAGCGCCGCTTCCAGCCGATCCAGGTCGCGGAGCCGTCGCTGCCGCACACGATCGAGATCCTCAAGGGTCTGCGTGACCGGTACGAGGCCCACCACCGCGTCTCCATCACGGACGAGGCCCTGGTCCAGGCGGCGACGCTCGCCGACCGCTACATCTCGGACCGCTTCCTGCCGGACAAGGCGATCGACCTGATCGACGAGGCCGGCTCCCGGATGCGCATCCGCCGGATGACCGCGCCGCCGGACCTGCGCGAGTTCGACGAGAAGATCGCCGGTGTCCGCCGCGACAAGGAGTCCGCGATCGACTCGCAGGACTTCGAGAAGGCCGCCTCCCTCCGCGACAAGGAGAAGCAGCTCCTGGCCGCCAAGGCCAAGCGGGAGAAGGAGTGGAAGGCCGGCGACATGGACGTCGTGGCCGAGGTCGACGGCGAGCTGATCGCCGAGGTCCTCGCGACCGCCACCGGCATCCCGGTCTTCAAGCTCACGGAGGAGGAGTCCTCCCGCCTGCTGCGCATGGAGGACGAGCTCCACAAGCGGGTCATCGGCCAGGTCGACGCCGTCAAGGCGCTGTCCAAGGCGATCCGCCGTACCCGTGCCGGCCTGAAGGACCCGAAGCGCCCCGGCGGCTCGTTCATCTTCGCCGGTCCGTCCGGTGTCGGTAAGACCGAGCTGTCCAAGGCGCTCGCCGAGTTCCTCTTCGGCGACGAGGACGCGCTGATCTCCCTCGACATGTCGGAGTTCAGCGAGAAGCACACGGTCTCGCGTCTCTTCGGTTCGCCCCCCGGCTACGTGGGCTACGAAGAGGGCGGCCAGCTGACCGAGAAGGTCCGTCGCAAGCCGTTCTCCGTCGTCCTCTTCGACGAGGTCGAGAAGGCCCACCCGGACATCTTCAACTCGCTGCTGCAGATCCTGGAGGACGGTCGCCTGACCGACTCCCAGGGCCGGGTCGTGGACTTCAAGAACACGGTCATCATCATGACGACCAACCTCGGCACCCGGGACATCTCCAAGGGCTTCAACCTCGGCTTCGCCGCCGCGGGCGACACGAAGACCAACTACGAGCGCATGAAGAACAAGGTCCAGGACGAGCTCAAGCAGCACTTCCGGCCCGAGTTCCTCAACCGCGTCGACGACGTGGTCGTCTTCCCGCAGCTCAGCCAGGCCGACATCCTGCGGATCGTCGACCTGATGATCGACAAGGTCGACGAGCGCCTCAAGGACCGGGACATGGGCATCGAGCTCTCCCAGTCCGCCAAGGAGCTGCTGTCCAAGAAGGGCTACGACCCGGTGCTGGGCGCGCGTCCGCTGCGTCGCACCATCCAGCGCGAGGTCGAGGACACGCTGTCGGAGAAGATCCTCTTCGGCGAGCTGCGTCCCGGTCACATCGTGGTCGTGGACACCGAGGGCGAGGGCGAGACCCAGACCTTCACCTTCCGCGGTGAGGAGAAGTCGGCACTGCCCGACGTCCCGCCGATCGAGCAGGCGGCCGGCGGCGCCGGTCCGAACCTGAGCAAGGAGGCGTAGCCCTCCGGGGGTGAGCCTGGAAAGGGGCCGCCCGGGACTTCGGTCCCGGGCGGCCCCTTTTCCCTGCGCCGTCATCGGACGCGCAGGATCCTGGCCCGGGGGAGGAGGCCGGTGATCCTGGTGGTGTCCGGCTCGCGGTAACCGCGCAGGAAAAGGGTGTGCACTCCGGGAAGCGGCTGCGCGTCCGGGCCGAGGTCGAGGACCGACGCGTCCAGCGTCAGACACTCCAGCCGTGGCAGTCGGGACAGTTCCGTCCAGTCGTCAGGGGTGACAGGGCCGGTCATGCTGACTTCGCGCAGCGTGGACCAGTGGGACAGACCGCGAAGACCGGTGTCCACGGTGGTCGTCCGGCCGAGGTGGAGCTGTTGCAGGCGCGCCGACACCGGGAGGGTGTCGGTCAGGCGGGTGCCCGGGAGCCGTTGCAGTACCGACAGCTCCTGGAGCGAGGCCAGTTCCTTCAGGCCGGTGAGATCGGCGCGTCCGACCACCTCGAGGCCCTCCAGGGGCAGGGCGGACAGCCGCCCCAGGCACCGCGCGGACCCGCAGTCGAACAGTGCCAGATGCCGCAGGGAGCCGAGTGCCAGCAGCGGTTCCAGATCGGCCACCTCCGGGTTGTCCTGGACGACCAGTTCCTCGACCGCGCCCGGCTCCGGCAGACAGGCGAGGATGTCGTCCAGGGTGTGCGTACCGTGGAACGCGATCTTGCGCCACGGCCGCATGTCCGCGTGCGCTGCGCGCTGCGCCGCTGTCGTGCAGCTCAGGAACAGTCGCGTCGGATCCAGGTGCTCCAGGACCTCCTTCGCGTACTCCCGCGCGTCGAACCGGTCCCACGTCCCCACCAGCTGCCGCCGCACGTCCAGCGCGGGGTGCCCACGGAACCGGCGTAGAACGGCCAATGCCCCGCTCGGTTCCCGCTCCGCCAGCAGTGAGGCCGTCACCGTCACCCCGTGGGCCTCCGCGTCCGTCAGCCCATCCGGACCCGGCAGCAGCTCCAGAACCAGTGGCCCCGCCTCCGCCAGCGCCCTCGCGGCCGCCGTCGACCTCGGCGGGATCAGCGTCCCCGCCCGGGCCTCCACCTCCGCCCGCACCGCCGGGTCCAGGGCGGTCGCGTGTTCCAGGCAGGCCAGGGCCAGCAGGGTGAGGCGAGAAGAGTCCGCCGCCAGCAGCCGCCGCAGCAGTACCGCGCGCTCGCCGGGCCGGGCGTGGGCGACCGCCATCCGGATCACGTCCTCCCAGAGCGGATCGTCCGCCCGGCCCGCGATGACGTCCAGGTGGCCCTCCTCGACCGCGTACCGCGCGCCCAGGTAGTCCTGGAAGGTGCGGTGGACGAAGTCCAGGACGCCCTCGCCGGGCCGGCGGAGCAGGCCGCTGCGCAGCACCAGCGCCCGCAGGACCGCTGCCGCGTCCCCCTGTCCCGCCGCCGAGGCGACCGACGGCAGGGCGCGCTCCACGATGCCCTCCGCCGTCTCCACCTCCATCTCCGTGCGCCCGCTCAGCACCAGCGCGTACGCCAGTCGCTGGAGCAGCTCCAGCTGGGCCTCCTCGCCGAGCTCCACCGCCTCCATGCCCCGCTCCCGGTCCCGGCGGGCCAGCAGCATGGTCAGGGCGGCGTCGTACAGCTCCTTGCGCCCGGTGGGGAGGTAGCCCCGCCGTTCCCGGTGGAGGGCGCAGATCAGGCCGCACATCAGCGGGTTGGTGGCGAGGCGGGCCAGGTCGCGCTTGGTGCGCAGGGCGTCCAGCAGCCGGGCCTCGTACTCGGGCGCCTCGGCCGCCGTGTGCCAGCGCCGTACGAAGGTGGTGACGTCGGACTGACGCATCGGGGTGAGGGTCAGTTCCCGGAAGCCCTCGGCGGCCAGCCAGTCGGGGCGTACGGCGGTGGGGCGGGAGGTCAGCAGCCAGCGGTTGCCGGGGAAGGCGCGGATGAGGGCGAGGAGCCAGTCGCGGGTGCGGTGCCGGTCGGCGGCGGGGATCTCGTCCAGGCCGTCCACGAGGACCAGGCCCCGGCCGGCGCCCAGCACCCGCTCCGCCCAGCCCTCCGGCGGGGTGAGCGGGCAGCCCACGGCGGTGAGGAAGGCCGCCGGTGAGGGCAGCGCGCCCGCCCGGACCAGGGTGCGCAGGGGCAGGACGTACGGGACCCGGTCCCCGCCGCGCGCGGCGGTCACCGCCAGCCACTGGACGAGGGTCGTCTTGCCGGAGCCCGCGTCACCGCGCAGCAGCACGCGGTCGTCGGCGCGCAGGGCGTCCTCGGCGCGGAGGCTGACCGTGCGTTCCGGCTCGGGAGGTTCGCCGGGGAGCACCGTCCGCTCCCCGGTGCCGGTCGCCTCCAGGCTCAGGTAGGCGACCTCCAGGGGCCACCGGTCCGGGGAGTCGCGCAGGTCGATGCCGTAGATGGTGATGCGGTTGTACTGCTCTGCGGCGTGGGGCAGATAGCGGCGTTCGAAGGCGGTGTCACGGGCGTCGGGGCGCGGGGTGCGGGCGATCAGTTCGTCGACCCTGGCGATCAGCTCCGCCTGCCACCGGGACTGCTCCACCAGGGTCCGGGCGACGAAGGTGGAGCGCCGGGTGAAGAACTCCAGGACGTGCAGGCAGGCCCACTCCGTCACCGAGTCGAGGAAGTAGCAGGCGTCGGCGGACAGCCCTCCGGTGGCCGAGGGCGTCCGGTACTGCAGCTGCTTGGCCAGCTCCTGGTGCCCCAGCCGGACCGCCTGGACGTCGTCCATGTCCAGGTCGCCGAGGGCCAGCAGCCGGGCGGCCAGGGCGTCGGCGACGGCGGTCTCCTCGTCGCGGGGGAAGGGCGGCTCGCCGGGGGAGTCCAGGGAGTCCCCGACCAGCCGCCCCGCGAGCCTGCGCACCTCCTTCTCGCCGAGCGTGCGCTGCTCGCCCCGGAAGGAGACCAGGCGGGCCAGCCGGACCGGCTTGTCGACCAGTCCGGCGCCGGGGCCGCCCGTCACGAAGAGCTTCTTCACCAGCGGGGCGACCAGGCCGGACGCCAACTTCCCGCCGAGTACCGCCGGTTCCATGCGCCACCCCCGTGGTCGGTCGACCAGGGGAGCCTAGCGGGCGTCAGGACAGTTGGCCGTCGTAGTCCGGGAGCTTGAAGCCCTTCTCGGCGTGGCCGCCCGACAGGTCGGTGGCGCTGTTGCCGATGTTCGCGATGATCGTGTAGCCCTTCGACTCGATCTTGGCGCGCTGGGCGGTCTTGTACTCGGCGACGTCGCGGAACAGGTCGAGGAAGCCGCGGACGTACAGGCCGGAGGACTCGTAGCCGGCGTGGTCGAGGTTCCACTCGGTGGGCGCCGCGATGATGCCCGGCCGGGCGGTCACGAAGAACAGGGCGACGCCGTGCTCCTGCGCGTACTCGGCGACCTCCAGGACCGGCCGGTTGGCGGGCTGCGGGTAGCTGAAGCCGAAGTCGGTCTCCAGGGAGGTGTTGTCGATGTCGAGGACGATCGCCTGCTTCTCCCCGGGCCGGGTGTCGGCGATCCGCTCCTTCAGGTACGGCAGTGCCTGGTCCATCACGGCCCGGCAGTCCTTCTGCCAGGTGTCGTAGCCGACGTCCGCGGCGGACGCGGCCATCGGCGCCGCGGCGGGCCTCGCCTGGACGGACGGCGTCCCGACGGACGTCCCGGCGGGCCGTGTCTCGGCCGGGGCGGCGGCGACGGACGGCGTGGCCGTCGCGGTGAGCGCCGCCGCGGCGACGGCGGCCGTGCCCGCGGCCCGCTTCCAGGTACGCCGGGTCTGCCCGGCCCGTCTGGGCTGTTCGGTCACGGGGGATGTCATGGGGGGTGTCATGGGAGGTTCGGGGTCCTCTCGTGCTGCGCGGATGCCTGACGGCAAAGTTGTCGCGAGCATGCTCACCTGAGCAAGTGGCCGTACGGCAACGATTGGGTTACTCGGCGGTAGGTGGCTGGTTCGCGCCCGCGAGAGGGGTCTTGGGTGAGGGGAAATGGCCCCTTTCGCGTGACCCCGACCACGTTCGGACCCCCGGTCGACCCCCTCGCACGGGGGGCGGGTCAGGCCGGAAGGCAGTAGCCCCCGTCACATCGCGGGGGGCCCCGGTCGAGGCCGCCGGTGATGTGCCGCACAGGCGATCCGAGGGGTACTACGCGGAATAGTGGAAGCCGCAAGAACTACGAAAACGGACAGATCGGGCCAGGGTGGTAGGGGTTTTCCGGGGCCCTGAGCTGGTTTTGTCCGTAATGGGGGCTCTGTCAAGGGTCGGGAAGTTTCATCTGGAAGTACTAAATAACGTCGTAGGTCACACCTTTGTGCGGTTCGGGCCCGTCGGGTTACCAAGGTGGAGCCCGCCCGGTGAGCGCCTCGGCGTCACGCCGGAGGGCATCCCTCTGTTCCCGTCCCCATGAGGTTCGAATGTTTCCGCGTGTCACGTCCCGTTCTTCCCGTACGACCATCCGCACCCGCGCCGCGGTGATGGCCGCCGGCCTCGGAGCCTCGGTCGCACTGGGAGCCGGGGTCGCGGCCGCCACCGGCACCACGGCGGCTTCCAGCACCTCCTCCGCCGCGAGCGCCGTCGAGGCCCAGGCCGCGGCGCAGGCCAAGGCGGCGCAGGCCGAGAAGGCGACGAGCGCGAAGACCGTCGCCGCCAAGAAGACGGCCGCCAAGAAGAAGGCCGCCTCCTGGGTGGACCCGGTGAAGAAGTACACGCTCAGCGCGAGCTTCGCCCAGAACGGCGGCATGTGGGCCAGCAAGCACAGCGGCCAGGACTTCGCCGTGCCGATCGGCACCAACGTCGTCGCCACGCACGGCGGCACCGTGGTCAAGGCCGGCGGCAACGGCGCCGGTGACGGCCCCGCCTACGGCAACGCCGTCGTGATCAAGCACGGCAACGGCACGTACTCCCAGTACGCGCACCTGTCCAAGGTCAACGTGAAGCCCGGCCAGATCGTGAAGACCGGCCAGTCGATCGCCAAGTCCGGCAACACCGGCAACTCCAGCGGTCCGCACCTGCACTTCGAGATCCGTACGACCCCGAACTACGGCTCGGCCGTCGACCCCGTCGCCTTCCTGCGCGACAAGGGCGTGACCGTCTGACGATGACCGGCTAGGAGCCGTCGGCTCCCCGGTGGGCCTGGCTCACCAGGTCGGTGGCGACCTCGAGAACGGCCGCGCGCTTCTTCTCGGGGTCGCCCTCCAGATCGTGGAGCACGAACATCCCGGCGTGCAGCGTGAACAGCGCACTCACACAGCGGACCTGGTCGACCAGGTCCGCTTCCGGGTCTATGAGGATGTCGCGCAGACCGAGCATGCGGGTCTTGAACATCTCGCCGATGCGCAGGTCCCGCACCGTCGCCTGGTTCTCCTGCATGAAGCGGAAGAGCGGCGCCGCGGCCGCCAGGGCCTCGCTGTAACGGCGGACGATGTCCTGCTTCGTCTCCAGCGTGTGCGGCTGCCGCGACCCCCAGGCGATCAGGTCCTCGATCGGCCGCGAGAGATCCTCGAAGATGCTGACCAGGATCTCTTCCTTGGTCTTGAAGTGGTAGTAGAGCGCCGCCTTGGTGACGTCCAGGCGCTCGGCGATCTCGCGCAGCGAGGTCTTCTCGTACCCCTGCTCGGCGAAGAGCTCCAGTGCCACGTCCTGGATGCGCTGGCGGGTGTCCCCGCGGCGCCGCTGCTGCTTGGTGCTGTCCATCGTGCCGCCCATCCTCCTACGCACCCCCTGTTCCGCGCACATGCCCGGCCGCGCCGGACGCCTTTCCGAAAAACTTACTTGACGCCCGGCTAGTTACGCGTCTACTTTCCCGAGTGTAGTCAACTTGCCGGTCGGCAAGTAAGTAGCAGTGGCTGGGGGAGTGAAGGGCAATGGCGGACACACCGGCGGCAGGGACCGTGGAGAAGGACGGCGAACAGCCGAAGAGCGTGCGGGTGGTCCTGCTCGCGCTCATGATCGCGATGATGCTCGCGATGCTCGACAACATGATCATCGGCACCGCCATGCCCACGATCGTGGGCGAGCTGGGCGGCCTGGAGCACCTGTCCTGGGTGGTCACCGCCTACACCCTCGCGACCGCCGCCTCCACCCCGCTGTGGGGCAAGCTCGGCGACATGTACGGGCGCAAGGGCTCGTTCATGACGTCGATCGTCATCTTCCTGATCGGCTCCGCGCTCAGCGGCATGGCCCAGGACATGGGCCAGCTGATCGGCTTCCGTGCGGTGCAGGGGCTCGGCGCCGGCGGCCTGATGGTCGGCGTGATGGCCATCATCGGCGACCTGATCCCGCCGCGTGAGCGGGGCAAGTACCAGGGCATGATGGCCGGCGTCATGGCGCTCGCGATGATCGGCGGACCGCTGGTCGGCGGCACCATCACCGACCACTGGGGCTGGCGCTGGTCCTTCTACATCAACCTCCCGCTCGGCGCGGTCGCGCTGGTCGCCGTCAGTGCCGTGCTGCACCTGCCGAAGAAGCGCAGCGAGGCGCGCATCGACTACCTGGGCGCGGCGCTGCTGACCGTGGGCATCACCGCGATCGTGCTCGTCACCACCTGGGGCGGCACCGAGTACGCCTGGACCTCCGCGCGGATCATGGAGCTGATCGGCATCGGCGTCGCCGCGCTGGTCGGGTTCGTGTTCTGGCAGACCAGGGCCGCCGAGCCGATCGTGCCGCTGCACATCTTCCGCAGCCTCAACTTCACGCTGATGTCCCTCATCGGCTTCATCACCGGCTTCGTGATGTTCGGCGCCACCCTCTTCCTGCCGCTGTACCAGCAGGCGGTGCAGGGCGCGTCCGCCACCAACTCCGGGCTGCTGCTCCTGCCGATGCTGGGCGCGATGCTCGTCACGTCGATGGTCGCCGGGCGGGTCACCACGAACACCGGCCGCTACAAGGTCTTCCCGGTGGTCGGCGGCGCGCTGATGACCGTCGGGCTGTACCTGCTGTCGCTGATGGACACCGACACCAGCCGCTTCACCTCCGGGGTGTACATGGCCGTGGTCGGCCTCGGCATGGGCTGCCTGATGCAGATCACCATGCTGGTGGCGCAGAACAGCGTGGAGATGAAGGACATGGGCGTCGCGTCCTCGTCCACCACCCTCTTCCGCACCCTCGGCTCCTCCTTCGGCGTCGCGATCATGGGTGCCCTGTTCAACCACCGGGTCCAGGACGTCATGGCCGAGCGGGCCGGCGCGCTGGGCTCCGAGGTGACCGAGCAGTCGGCGCAGCTGGACGCGGACAGCCTGGCCAGGCTGCCGGAGGCGGCGCGCGAGGCGTACCAGCACGCGGTGTCCTCCGGGACGCACGGGGCGTTCCTGCTCTGCGCCGTGGTGGCGGTGCTGGCCCTGGTCGCGGCGGTCTTCGTGAAGGAGGTCCCGCTGAAGGGGGCCGGTCCGAAGACGGCGGAGGGCCCGGACGGCGCCGGTGGCGACGAGGACGGGACCACGGCGAGGACGCCGGTGGCCGAGTCGGTCTGACCCGCACCACGCAGGGCCCCGGGGCGCGTCCCCGGGGCCCTGCGGCGTGCCCGGCCGCCGGTCCTCGCCCCGAGGGACGGGCCGTCGGCGAGATCCCGGCGGGCGGTCGCCGACGGGGCGACGGTGCTCGCTCCTGCCGCTGTCGGTGCCCCGTGGCACCATCGGCCCCATGGACCTCGGTGCCGGCGTGCTGACCACCGACGACATCCACGGCGACTACCAGAAGCTCAAGGACCGCGGGGTCGAGTTCCTCCAGGAGCCGCAGGAGCGCCCGTACGGCACGGAGGCCCTCTTCCGCGACGACTCCGGCAACTGGTTCTCCTTCACCCAGCCCCGTGAGGGCGGCCTCGACACGGACCGGGACTTCGCCTGCTAGACCCGGCCGCCCGCGGAGCCGCTGTGGGAGCGGTCCGGCAGCATCGGGTAGCTCCCGGTGTTCGTCGGTGCGTGCTCCGGCAGCCACAGGACGGCGACGGCCCCCTCGGCGGGCACGTGCTCGGGTGCTCCGGCGGGCCGTACGTTGCGGAAGGTGAGCCGGGCCCCCAGTACCCGCGCCTGGCCGGCCGCGATGGTCAGGCCCAGCCCGTGACCGCGGCCGGCCCGGTCCGTGCTGCCGGTGCGGAAGCGGCTCGGGCCCTCGGCGAGCAGGGCCTCGGGGAATCCGGGACCGTGGTCGCGCACCCGGATCACCCGGCCCTCGACGCTGACCTCGACGGGGGACCGGCCGTGCCGGGCGGCGTTGGCGAGCAGGTTGAACAGCACCCGTTCCAGGCGGCGCGGGTCGGTGGTGACCTCCGACTCGTGCACCACGTGGACCGCGACGGCCGGGTCCTTGGCCGCCACCCGCCGGGTCACGAAGTCGCCCAGCATGATGTCCTGGAGCTCGGCCCGCTCGGAGGCCCCGTCCAGCCGGGCCACCTCCAGGACGTCCTCGACGAGCGTGCGCATCGCCTTCGCCCGGTCCAGCACCAGCTCGGTCGGCCGGCCCGGCGGCAGCAGCTCGGCGGCGGTCAGCAGCCCGGTCACCGGAGTGCGCAGCTCGTGCGCGATGTCGGCGGTGACCCGGCGTTCGGCCTCCAGCCGTTTCTGCAGGGCGTCCGCCATCGCGTCCACGGCGCTCGCGAGGTCGTCGGTCTCGTCCCGGACGACCCCGCCGATGGCGTCCCGGACGCGGACGTCGGGCTCACCGCCGGCGACCCGGTGCGCGGCGGTGGCGGCCTTGCGCAGCCGGCGCGACAACTGGCCGCCGATGAGCACGCCGAGCGCGCTGCCTCCGAGGACGACCGCGATGGAGCCGATGACCAGGGCCTGGTCGAGGTCCTTGAGGATGTCCGCGCTGCGGTCGGTGAACCCGGAGTGCAGGGACATCACGTGCCCGTCCTTGAGCGGCACCGCCGCCCAGATGTCCGTCACCCCGTCCGCCCGCTCGGAGACGTACGTCGCCCGCCGCCCGTCCTCGACCTTCCTGCGCAGCTCGGCCGGCAGCTCGGGGTCGTCGATCTGGGCGTTGGGGAAGTTCTGCCGCCCGGACAGCTCGTAGTTGCGCTGGGCGATCAGGACCCGGTCGTCCGCGAGGTCGCGCGCGTTGTCCAGCATCGACACCCGGGCCGCGTTGTGCACGACCAGGCTCAGCGCGACCGCGACCAGCGCGCCGACCAGCGCGATGGCGGCGCTGAGCTTCCAGCGCAGGCCGGTACGGATGCTCAGCGCACGGATGCCCGGCGCACGGTTGCCCGGCGCACGGTTGCCCGGCCCCGTACGGGTGCCCGGGCGCCCCGGTCGCGAGGCGGTCAGGCGTCGGAAGAACCCCCGCATGTCCCTGTGTCCCCGTATCCCCGCTCAGGCCTTCAACTTGTAGCCGAAGCCGCGGACCGTCTCGATCCGGTCCTGGCCGATCTTGGTGCGCAGCCGCTGCACATGGACGTCGACGACGCGGGTGTCCCCGCCCCAGCCGTAGTCCCACACGCGTTCCAGGAGCTTGTCGCGGGAGAGCACCGTGCCGGGCGCGGAGGAGAACTCCAGCAGCAGCCGCATCTCGGTCGGGGTGAGCGCCACCGGCCGCCCGGCCCGGCGCACCTCCATGCCCTCGGTGTCGACCTCCAGCTCGCCGAAGGTGAGCGGGCCCCCGGTGTCCGCCGCGCCCCCCGCGTCCGAGCGGTCGCCGCCGCCGGCGTGGCCGAAGCGGCGCAGCACCGCCCGCATCCGGGCGACCAGCACGGCCCCGTCGAACGGCTTGGTGACGTAGTCGTCGGCGCCGGCCTCCAGACCGAGGACGACATCGATGGAGTCCGCCCGCGCCGACAGCATGATCACCGGCACGGTGGACTCGTCCCGGATGCGGCGGCACAGGCTGACCCCGTCCAGGCCGGGGACCATGACGTCGAGGAGCGCGATGTCGGGGCGGTCGGCCCGGAACGCCTCCAGGCCCGACAACCCGTCGGGCATCGCGGTGACCGCGAAGCCGTCCCGCTCCAGGGCGAGCTGGGTCGCCTCGCGGATGACGTCGTCGTCCTCGACGAACAGGACGTGTGTCTGGTCTGCCATCCCGGTGCTCTCAGTCCTCGTGTGCCGTCACTGGGGAGACGCGGGGAGCGTGCGCCGCGTTCACTTCTGCGTGGGTGTTCATGTCTCCATCGGTCCGAGCGGCCCGCCCGGTTCACGCGCGTGTCCCTGTCCGTGCGCGTCGGGCGTCTCGTCGGGTTCTCCTAGGCGTCGGGTGTCCTACGCGTCGGGTGGTCGTCTCGCCTCGGGTGGTCGACCCGCATCGGTCGGGTGGTCGTCTCGCCTCGGGTGCCCGTGCCCGTCCGGGGGCCGAGCGCGTCAGCCGTCCGGGCACGTCGCTCCTCGCGCGCCCGTCCGCCGGCCGAGCGCATCGGTCGTCACCTGCGCGTCAGTCGTCCGCGCACGTCAGCTGTCCGGCTCCGGAGCCGGTGAGGGCGCGCTGCCGACCGCGTTGCTGTAGTCGTTGTGGGTGCGGTACTCCTCGGTGAACCGGTTCGAGGCCCAGCGGTACGTGATCACGTTCTCGGCGGACGGACTGGACACCGGGTCACCCTTCTCGTAGACCTGCTTGGTCACCACCAGGTCACCGCGGTCGATCTCCGCGTAGACCGGCGGCTCCTCGGCCTTGAACACATTCTGGTACGCGCCGCCCTCCTCGCGGTACACGTAACTGCCCACACCCACCGCGTCACCGCACGTCAGCACGTTGACGACGACGTCCTCCGCCGAGCCCCCGGTCAGCTCCCCGTACGACACGTCGACGGGGTACTGGTCGGCGACACACGGCTTCAGCTCGCGCTTGACCTCCGCGGAGACCTCGGGGTCGGCCTTGACCAGCCGCACCGCGTCCACGCGGTCGGGGGCCTTCGACGGGGAGATTGCGGGCGTGGAGGAGGCGGCGCCGCCCACCGCGTCCGCGTGGGCCGGGCCCTCGTCGCGGGCGCCGGTGCCACCGGCGCCGCAGCCGGAGAGGGAGACGCCGAGGGCGACGAACACGGCCACCGCCGTACTCGCCGCCTGCACGCTCTTCCGGGCCTCCCCGGGTGATCGACCGACGGTCAGGCCGCGCAACGCTCCCGCTCCTCACGCTCCAGCGCCCGTGCGTCCAGATCGCGGGCGACCAGCTCCTCGCGGAGCCGGGCGAGCGCCCGGTGCAGCGTGCTCTTGACCGTTCCGGCCGACATGCCGAGGGCGGCGGCCGTCTCCTCCGTTGACATCTGCTCCCAGTGTCGCAGCACCACGACGCTGCGCTGCTTCGGGGCGAGCACCTTCATGACGTCCATCAGCAGGGCGCGGTCGGCGTGCTGCTCGGTGGAGTCGTCCACACAGGACTCCGGGAGCTGCTCGGTCGGCACCTCCTCCAGCTTCCGGGCGCGCCACCACTCGGTCCGCGTGTTGATCATCACGCGGCGCAGGTAGGCGTCCGCCAGCCGCTTGTCCTCGATGGTCGACCAGCGGCGGTACGTCCGGGCCAGCGCGGTCTGGAGCAGGTCCTGGGCGTCGACGGGGTCGGGGACCAGGCGCCGTGCGCTGCGCAACAGCGCGTCCTGCCGGGTACGGACGTACTCCTCGAACTCGAGCACCTCGCCCTGCGCCATGGTCAACCGCCTTCCGAATCCCCGTTTCCGGCGGTCTGATCACCGCCGGTCCCACTGCCTGTGGTCCGTAGTCGTGCTGCGCCCGAGGGGCACGCAAACGAAGGTAGGGAAGCGTTGTCACGGCGCTGTGCGAAGCAGCCTGCGGCAAACCCTCGGCTGTCCGTCGGTTGTGTAACGGAGACGGGAACCGGGTCGAGCGATGGGCCACTTGCAGGGGATAGCGGGTGATTTGTCCGGCGGTGCCGCTGTCACGGAGGCCGTCGCGGCGCACCTCCACCGCTGTGCCGCGGTGGTGCGTCAGCTCAGCGGCAGCCGGTACATCCCGTCCGCCAGCGGCTCCACCAGACCGTCGGCGACGAGGCCGTCCAGGGCGCGGGCGCGCTGGACCGGTTCGTGCCACACCTGGTCGAGGGCCGACTGCGGCACGGGCACGTGCGCGTCCCGGAGCACCGCGAGCAGGCGGCCGCGCACCTGCCGGTCGGTGCCGGCGTACGTCTGACCGCGCCGCGGCGGTCCGTCGTGCGCGGGCTTCCCGGCCAGCCGCCAGGCGCACTGGGCCGCGATCGGGCAGCGGTGGCAGGACTCGTTCTTCGCCGTGCAGACGAGTGCGCCCAGTTCCATGGAGGCGGCGGCCCAGCGCGCGGCGCTCGCCTCGTCGTCCGGCAGCAGGGCCCGCGCCAGCTTCCGCTCGGCGGCGGTGGTGGCGTTCGGCGGGTACTGCACGCCGGTGACCGCGCGGGCGAACACCCGGCGGACGTTGGTGTCCAGCACGGCGTGCCGCTGGCCGTAGGCGAAGGAGGCCACCGCGGCGGCCGTGTACTCCCCGATGCCGGGCAGCGCCAGCAGCTGCGCGTGGTCCGCGGGTACGTCGCCGCCGTGCCGTTCCGTTATGGCCGCGGCGGCGCCGTGCAGGCGCAGGGCACGGCGCGGGTAACCGAGCCGGCCCCAGGCGCGGACCGCCTCGCCGGGCGCTTCCGCGGCGAGGTCGGCGGGGCGCGGCCAGCGGGCCAGCCACTGTTCGTAGACGGGCAGCACGCGGCTCACCGGCGTCTGCTGGAGCATGAACTCACTGACCATCACCCCCCAGGCGCCGGCTTCCGGGCGCCGCCAGGGCAGATCGCGGGCGTGCTCGTCGAACCAGTCGATGACGGGGGCGTGCAGCGGCACACCGGACGCCTCCCGCTCTCCGGCCGGGGAGGTGCCCGGGGCGGCCGGGGCCTGGTCCGGGACGGTGTCGGGGGCCGTACCCGGGGCCGGGGTGCGGGACGGCTTCGCGGCGGGATCGGAGGGGCCGTTGTGCGAGGGCTTCGTGGGCGCAGTCATGACCCTCCGATCCTGCCACGGGAGGACCGTCGTACGGGCGCGCCACCACCCGGTGGCGGCCACGACACCTGACGATCGGCAGGGGCGCCGTGCTGCCGACCGCTTGTAGCGTCGGCTCCATGAAAGGCATCCGCCCGGCCGGCGACACCGACGAGGGCGGCGACATGGCCCCCCTCCGCCCCGCCGGCCTCGCCCGCCTCGGCAGGGGCGTCCTGCTCTGGGGCGCCCTCGCCCTGCCCGCGGTCACCGCGGACCGGGCCGGGATGAACGAGCCCCGGCCGCTCTGGCAGCAGCTGGCCGGGCTGGGGATGCTCGCCGTGGCCGTCGCGCTCTCCCGGCGGCAGCCGTTCGGCGCGTTCGCGGTGACGGCGGGCCTGAGCCTCGCCGCCGCCCCCGCCCTGTTCAGCGTCTCCTACGGCCCCACCCTCGGGCTCTTCGCCCTGCTGCTGGGCCTGCGCGAGCAGCGCGCGCGGCCCGCGGTGGCCGGCTTCGTCGCCGTAGGCGCGGTCGGCACCGCCAGGATCGCCCTGACCGGCGTCGATCCGCCGCCCGAGTGGCTGGTCCTGACGGGCTCGCTGCTCTTCGGCTGCGTCCTCCCGTGGCTCGGCGGGCGCTACTGGCGGCAGAGCAGGGCGCTCGCTGAGGCCGGCTGGCTCAGGGCGGCCCGGCTGGAGGACGAGCAGCGGCACGCCGAGGAACGGGCCCGGCTGCGCGAGCGGGCCCGGATCGCCCAGGACATGCACGACTCCCTCGGTCACGAACTGAGCCTGCTCGCCCTGCGCGCGGCGGCCCTCCAGGTCGCCCCCGGCCTCGCCGCCGACCACCGCTCCGCCGCGGCCGGCCTTCGCGTCGCCGCGGCCGACGCCACCGACCACCTGCGCCGCATCATCGGCGTCCTGCGCGAGGACGACGAGCCGGCCCCGCTGACCCCGGCGAACGAGAGCCTGGCGGAACTCGTCGCCCGTGCCGCCGAGTCCGGTCTCCCCGTCCGGTGGGAACCGCCGGACGCCGCCCCGGCCCCCGAGCCCGGCGGCATCGCCGATCGGCTGCTCCACGGGGTCGTGCGCGAGGCACTGACCAACGCGGCCCGGCACGCTCCGGGCGCCCCCGTCGTCGTGGCGGTCACCGGACAGGCCCGCGGAGCCACCGTCACGGTCACGAACGGACCACCCACCCGGGAGGCACCGTCCGCGGCGTCGGGCGGGTCGGGCCTGCTCGGACTGCGCGCCGCCGTCACCTCCGTCGGCGGCGACTTCCGGGCCGGGCCGCACGGGGCCGGGTTCCGCGTCCGGGCGTACGTCCCCGCGCAGCAGGTCGCCGTCCCCCCGGCCCCGTCCACCCCCGTGGCACCCTTCGCCCGCGCCCGCCGCCGCGTCGCCCTCGGTCTGGGGGCCGCCACCGGTGCGGGCGTCGTCGTGGTCGGTGCCGCCTTCGGCTGGTACGCCTACACGGAGACGCACTCGGTGCTCACCCCGAGCGCGTACGCGAAGCTGCGCGCCGGAACACCGCTCGACGACATCGCGCCCGTACTGCCGGACCGCGAGGCCCACGACCCGCCCACCGAACGCGCCTCGACGCCGCCGCCGGCGGGCGCCGACTGCCGCTACTACCGGGCGAGCGGCGAACTCCTCGTCTCCACCGACCACTTCCGTCTCTGCTTCGACGAGCGTGACCGGCTGCTGACCAAGGACGTCGTCCCGGGCGTCGGACGCCCCGCCGAGAGCCGCGAGGATCACGAGGATCACGAGGAGCGCGCGGGGGACGCGCGCCACGACCGACACGGGGAGGGGTCCACACGGTGATCCGGGTACTGCTGGCCGACGACGAGGCCATGGTGCGGGCGGGCGTGCGCGCCATCCTGGCGAGCGGCGGCGAGAGCGAGGTCGTCGCCGAGGCGGGCGACGGCCGCGAGGCGGTCGAACTGGCCCGCGCCCACCGGCCCGACGTGGCCCTGCTGGACATCCGCATGCCCCGTCTGGACGGCCTCACGGCGGCCGAGGAGATCGTACGGACCGCGCCCGGCACCGCCGTGGCCATGCTGACCACCTTCTCCGAACAGGCCTACGTCGCCCGCGCCCTGGCCGCCGGAGCCACCGGTTTCCTGCTCAAGTCCGGGGACCCCTACGAACTGATGGCGGGCGTGCGGGCGGTGGCCGAAGGCGCCGCCTTCCTGTCCCCCAAGGTCGCCCGGTACGTCATCGAGGACCTCGGCAGAGGTGGTGGGGGCGGACGGCTCGCCCGCGAGGAGCACGCGCGGGCACGGGTCTCCCGGCTCAGTCCCCGCGAACGCGAGGTCCTCGGACTCGTCGGCGCCGGCCTGTCCAACCCGGAGATCGCCGCCCGGCTGCACCTCGTCGAGGGGACGGTGAAAGCCTACGTGAGCGCGGTCCTGGACCGGCTGGAGGTACGCAACCGGGTCCAGGCGGCGATCGTGGCGTACGAGGCCGGCCTCGTGGGGACGGACGCCTGAGGGGTGCATGACGCCGGCCCCGGGGGCGTTCGCCCGAGGCGCGGCCAGGACACGGCGGGGGCCGTCCGCCCGACGCGGTCAACGGCGCCGGTGCGAGGGTGCGGACGCGGTGGCGGCGTTCGGCCCCGGTCCGGACAGCCGGCGCACCACGGGCGCCGACGACGCGCGCATGGCCTCGGCCAGCCGCGTCGCCGGACGCGTGCACAGGCGCACGGTCGTGGCCGCGACGACGGCCCCGAGCAGCAGCCCGGCGACGACGTCGTGGGGGTGGTGCACGCCCACGAACACCCGGGAGAAGGCCATCAGCAGGGCGAGCGGGGCCGCCAGCCGGATCAGCGTCCGCCGGACCAGGAACAGGGCGACGGCCGAGGCGCCCGCTATGGTCGCGTGGTTGCTCGGGAAGGACCAGTCACCGGTGGGCGGGCACTCGGCCAGGGACGGCACCGCCCCCGTGACCGACCGGCACGGTCGCTCCTCGTCGAAAACGGACTTGAGCAGTTCACTGCACACGTACGCCACAGCCGTGGCCACAGGTGCAAGGGCCGCGATCGCGAACGCGCGCGGACCGTCCCGGCGCGACCGCCACCACAGGGCGACGAACAGCGCGCCGAACACCAGGATTCCCGCCTCCGTCCACACCTCCGCCGTGTGCTGTACCCACGTCGGGGTGTCCTGGGCGAAACCGGTGATGTCACGGTAGAGCTCGTCGTCCTCGAAGGTCATGCTCACGGACGGTAGGCGGACGCCCGATACGGTCACACCCCGCGATCGTCACGCACCGCACCCGACGATCGGCAGGGGGCCGGGGCCGTCTCCGGGATGATGATCCGTAAAAGTTGATGCCCCGAACGGCGGGTGGGACCGGGGAACGCGCCGATCTCTCGTACAGTTTGCGCCGTGGGATCTCTGCGCAATCCGGTCGGGCCGCTTCCCTCCTCCATCTACTGGCGACGGAGGGCCGTACTGCTGTCTCTGCTCGCTCTGTTGGCACTGCTGATCACCTTGATCGTGGTGTCCGGCGGCGGTGACGGCGGCAAGGGCCGTGAGGACGGCGCCGACGGCAAGAACCCGGCGCCGTCGATCACTCCCGGACCCTCCGGCTCCGGGCCGGCGATCAGTCAGGCGCCGGGCGGGCGCGACGAGTCGGGGAGCGGGGACTCCAGCGGTTCCGGTTCCGGTTCCGGTTCCGGGTCGGGTGCCGGCAGCGGCGACGGGTCCGGTGACGGGGCCGGTTCGAGCGGGGCGTCCGGTGGTGCCGACGGCTCCGGTGGCGCGGGTGGTGCGGGATCGGGCGGCTCCGCGGGCGGCACGGCGACCGGCGTCGGCGCGGGTGACGCGCTGCCGGGCGGTACGAGCCTCCCCAACTGCACGCCCGGTGCGGTCAAGTTGAGTCTGCGCAGCGTCCGCAACAACTACGCGCCCGGTCAGACCCCCGCCTTCGAACTGACCGCGCGGAACACCTCCGGCAGCGACTGCAAGGTCGATCTCGGCCCGAAGCGCGCGGTGCTGACCATCACGCCGGCCGAGGGCGAGGACGTGTACTGGTCCTCCGACGCCTGCGTCAAGGGCACGGGCAGCCTGCAGTACCGGGTGGCGGCGGGCAGCGGCATCACCTACACCGTGAAGTGGGACCGCAAGCCCAGCGCCAAGGAGTGCGGGACGCCGCCCGCGGGGTCGGCCAAGGCGGGGACGTACCTGGTGGAGGCCAAGGCGGCCGGGTTCGAGAAGGTACGGACGTCGTTCGTGCTGAAGAGCGACTGACGCAGGGGCCGGCCCACGGCCTGACGCAGGACCGGCTCACGCCCTGACGCAGGGGCCGCCGCGCTCCTGGGCCCGGCCCGGACGCGGCCCTCGCGGCCTCAGACGTAGCGCTCCAGGATCGACGACTCCGCGAGCCGCGACAGGCCCTCCCGCACGCTGCGCGCCCGCGCCTCACCGACGCCGTCCACCGTCTGGAGGTCGTCCACGCTGGCGGCGAGCAGCTTCTGCAGGCCGCCGAAGTGCTCCACCAGGCGGTCGATGATCGCCCCGGGCAGCCGCGGCACCTTCGCCAGCAGCCGGAAGCCGCGCGGCGACACCGCCGTGTCCAGGGTCTCCGGGGAGCCGGTGTAGCCCAGGGCCCGGGCCACCGTGGAGAGTTCGAGCAGCTCGGCGTGGCTCAGCTTGTCCAGCTCGACGAGCGCCTCGTCGACGGTGCGGGAGCGCTTGGCGGTCGGCTCGGGCACGTAGTCGCGCACGACCAGCTCGCGCTCGGGCTCCACTCCGGCGATCAGCTCGTCCAGCTGGAGGGCCAGCAGACGCCCGTCCGTCCCCAGCTCCACCACGTACTCGGCGATCTCGGTCGCGATGCGGCGCACCATCTCCAGCCGCTGGGACACCGCCGAGACGTCCCGGACGGTGACCAGGTCCTCGATCTCCAGCGCCGACAGCGTGCCCGCGACCTCGTCGAGGCGCAGCTTGTAGCGCTCCAGGGTCGCCAGGGCCTGGTTGGCGCGGGACAGGATCGCCGCGGAGTCCTCCAGGACGCGGCGCTGGCCGTCGACGTAGAGGGCGATGAGGCGCATGGACTGGGAGACGGAGACGACGGGGAAGCCGACCTGCTTGCTGACCCGGTCCGCCGTACGGTGCCGGGTGCCCGTCTCCTCGGTGGGGATCGTCGGGTCGGGGAGCAGCTGCACGCCCGCCCGAAGGATCTTGCCGAGATCCGCGGAGAGCACGATGCCGCCGTCGAGCTTGCACAGCTCGCGCAGCCGGGTCGCCGTGAACTCGACGTCCAGCACGAAGCCGCCCGTGCACATCGACTCCACGGTCTTGTCGGAGCCCAGCACGATCAGACCGCCGGTGTTGCCGCGGAGGACCCGTTCCAGGCCGTCCCGCAGGAGCGTGCCGGGCGCCACCGCGCTCAGCGAGGCGCGCATCAGGCCATCGGCACCGGCACTCCCACCGGACTTTCCGGGAGCTGCTGCCCGGTCGTTGGCTGCCACTGCACTCCTCCGGTCGCAGGTTCTTCTGGCGCTCCCGTGTCGCACACTCGGTCGTACGGACGGACGAGACCAGGGCAAAGTCTACCGGCGGTCCTCCTGCTCCCGTGGGGCCTCTCGCCGACGCGAACGTGGAAGCACCCGCAGGGCGTCCCCTATGTCCGCGACCTCCAGGACCTTCATGCCGTCAGGAACCCGGCCGGGGTCGGTCGGTACCAGGGCGTGGGTGAAGCCCAGACGGTGCGCCTCGGAGAGCCTGCGCTGCACGCCCGTGACCCGTCTCACCTCTCCGGCGAGGCCGACTTCGCCGATCGCGACGAGGTTCTTGGGCAGGGGGGTGTCGCTGGCGGCACTCGCCAGCGCGAGAGCGACGGCCAGGTCGGCGGCCGGCTCGGAGAGCTTCACGCCACCCACCGTCGCGGAGTAGATGTCCCTTTTGCCCAGCGCGCTGATGCGACCGCGCTGTTCCAGGACGGCCAGCATCATGGAGACGCGGGAGGTCTCCAGACCGGAGGTGGTGCGCCGGGGGGACGGAATCTGCGAGTCGACGGTCAGCGCCTGGACCTCGGCGACCAGCGGGCGGCGCCCCTCCAGCGTGACGGTCAGACAGGTGCCGGGCACCGGCTCGGCACGCCGGGTGAGGAACAGCCCGCTCGGGTCGGTCAGGCCGGTGATGCCCTCGTCGTGCAGCTCGAAGCAGCCGACCTCGTCGGTGGTGCCGTACCGGTTCTTGACGCCCCGCACCAGCCTCAGGCGGGCGTGCCGGTCGCCCTCGAAATGGAGCACGACGTCCACGAGGTGCTCCAGCAGCCGCGGGCCCGCGATGGCCCCGTCCTTGGTGACGTGGCCCACCAGCAAGGTGGACATCCCGCGGTCCTTGGAGGCGCGGATCAGCGCCCCCGCCACCTCCCGCACCTGGGCCATGCCGCCGGGGGCGCCGTCGATCTCGGGAGAGGCCACGGTCTGCACGGAGTCGAGGATCAGCAGCGAGGGCTTGACCGCGTCCAGGTGACCCAGCACCGCCGCGAGGTCGGTCTCGGCGGCGAGGTACAGGTGGTCGTCGATGGCCTTGATGCGGTCGGCGCGCAGCCGCACCTGGCTCGCCGACTCCTCACCGGTGACGTAGAGGGTCTTGTGTTCCTCGCTGGCCGACTTGGCCGCCACGTCCAGCAGCAGGGTGGACTTGCCGACGCCGGGTTCGCCCGCGACGAGCACCACGGCGCCGGGCACGAGTCCGCCGCCGAGCACCCGGTCCAGCTCGGGCACGCCCGTGGAGCGGGCGGTGGCCTGCCGGCCGTCGACCTGGCCGATGGGCACCGCGGAGGTGGTGACGCGCCCCGGCGTCGTCGTGCGCACCGCGGGCACGCCGTACTCCTCGACCGTGCCCCACGCCTGGCATTCGGGGCAGCGGCCGAGCCACTTGGCCGTCTGCCAGCCGCACTCGGTGCAGCGGTAGGACGGCCGGTCCTTGGTGGTCTTCGCACGGGCAGCCATGCACGAACCGTAACCGCCCCCACTGACAACGCGGCCCCCGGCCGAACCCCGGCCCACGCCCGCGACCGAGCCCCCCGGTAGCCCCCGGCAGCCCCCGGCCACGGACCGGCCCACGGCCGCGACCAGGCCGCCACCACCCCGAACGGGCCACGGCCACCCCGAAACGGCCACGGAGCATCGGCTTCCTGTCCCCTTATGAGGGATCGTTTCACCCGTACGGATTAAAAGGGGCCAATGCGCCAGTTCGCGCCACCCATAGCCCCCTACGGTCGCCGAGTGATGAGGAGCAGTCCGGAAACCACGACCCGCACGACCGGCGCACACCGGGCGCACCGGGAAGCGCGTGACCGCACCGCGGCGCGCACGCTGGCGCAACGGCCGCCCGCGCGCTACGACGCGTATCTGGACGGCCTGTTCACCTACTGCCTGTCCGTGCTCTGCGACCACGAGGCCGCGACCGCCGCCCTGGGCGACGTGCTGGCACTCGCCGAGCGCCGCGGCCACCGCGGCCCCGGGTCCGCCGCCGACCGCAGGGCCTGGCTCT
The DNA here is from genome assembly GCF_001267885.1 of Streptomyces ambofaciens ATCC 23877. NCBI lineage: Bacteria > Bacillati > Actinomycetota > Actinomycetes > Kitasatosporales > Streptomycetaceae > Streptomyces > Streptomyces ambofaciens. Next base: position 4,470,299 of record NZ_CP012382.1, read on the forward strand.
ACGCACTGGCCCGCTGGGCGTGCCTGCGCAAGCTGGCCGAGGCCAAGCAGAAACGTCCGAGCAGCCACGCGGCGGGCCGCCCGGACGCCGACCGGCAGCGCACCGCGCAGCAGCAGCCCGCGTCCCCGCCCCCGCCCGCCGGGAACGACGAGGAGCAGCGGCGGCACCGCCGTGAACTCGCCCTCCTCGCCTGGCCGGAGGCGGCCGGCACCACCCCGGAGCAGCGCGAGGCCCTCGAACTGGCCGTGCGCCACCACCTCGCCGCCCACGAGGTCGCCGCCGTCCTCGGCATGGATCTGGCGGCCACCCGCGAACTGCTCGCCGCGGCCGCCTGCGAGGTCGAGCGCACCAGCGCCGCGCTGGCCGTCGTCGAGACCGGCGGCTGCGCGGGCGTGGCCCGCCTCACCGGCGACAACCAGTACGTGCTGAGCGCCGCCCTGCGCCGCGAGCTCGTCCGGCACGTCGACGACTGCCCGCGCTGCCGCCGTACCGCGGAGCGCGCGGTCCCCGGTCGCTGGCCCGGCACCAGCGTGACGCCCGCCGAGCTGCCCGTCCTGGAGGCGCCCCGCGCGGCGCTGCACATGGTCATGACGCACCTCCCGCGCGCGGGAGGCGCCGCGCCCCGTTTCGACCGGCGCGGTTTCCCGATGGACCCCAAGGACCGCGCGGCCCGGCGGGACCGCCTGCGCGCGCGTGCCGTCACCACGACCGTCGTCGCCACCGTCGTCGCGGCCCCCGTGCTCGCCCTGTGGGCGGCCTACCGCGGCACCCCGGTCGTCGAGGGCGAGGGCGGCCGCTCGGCCAGCGCCAGCGAGGGCCAGAGCCCCGACGGCCTGGACGGCGAGTCCGCGGGCGGCGCCTACGGCTACGAGAACACCGGCAACACCCGCACCACGCCCGGCACCCGCTTCGGGAAGAACGGCAAGGCCGACGTCTCCGTCGAGGTCGTCAGCGTCTCCGGCGCCGGCGCGAAGGGGGCCGGCCACCTCGACGTGACGGCCGGCCACGACGGCGACACCACGCTGATCACCCTGACCGCGACCGGCGACGCCCCCGTGGCCTGGTCCGCGTCCACCGGCGCGTCCTGGCTCTACCTGAGCCAGTCGTCGGGCACCCTGCGGCCCGGCGAGGCGCTGACGGTCAAGGTGTACGTCGACCATCTGCGCGAGCCGTCCGGCCACTGGAGCGCACGGGTGGCCGTCTCGCCCGCCGGCGCCGTCGTCTCCATCGAGGGGTACGGCACGGCGCCCGTCCCGTCCCGTCCGCACCCGCGGCCCAGCACGCCCGACGCCTCCCCGCGCCCGTCGGACCCGGGCCCGGACCCCTCGCCGTCCACCTCGGCGCCGCCGGACCCGTCGCCCACCGACGACCCGCCGCCCACGTCGCCCGATCCCGACCCGACGCCCACCGACGACCCGTCGCCCACCGGCGGCACGGGCGGTTCCGCACCGCCGTCCGGCGACGGCGACGGTCCGAGCCGCTCCGCCTCGTAGCGGCGCGCTCAGCGGGCCGGGTCGGCCGGGTGCGGGGCCACCAGCGGCAGCTGCGAGGCCAGCCGCTGCTCGCACAGCTCGACCAGCCGGTCGTAGCCCGCCTTGCCCATCAGCTCGGTCAGCTCCGGCCGGTACGAGACGTACACCGGGTCCCCCGCGCCGTGCGCGGAGGTCGCCGAGGTGCACCACCAGTGCAGGTCGTGCCCGCCGGGACCCCAGCCGCGGCGGTCGTACTCACCGATGGACACCTGGAGCACGCGCGTGTCGTCGGGCCGGTCGATCCACTCGTACGTCCGCCGGACCGGCAGCTGCCAGCACACGTCCGGCTTGGTCTCCAGCGGTTCCCGGCCCTCCTTCAGGGCCAGGATGTGCAGCGAGCAGCCCGCACCGCCGGCGAAGCCGGGCCGGTTCTGGAAGATGCACGAGCCCTGGAAGGGCCGGGTCTGGCGGGAGCCCTCGTCGTCCTCGGAGATCCAGCCGCCCCGCGTGCCCTCGGCATGGTGCTGCCAGACGTCCGGCGTGAGCCTCGCCACGTGTCCGGCGACCCGCTTCTCGTCGTCCTCGTCGGAGAAGTGGGCGCCCAGCGAGCAGCACCCGTCGTCCGCGCGGCCCGCCTGGATGCCCTGGCAGCCGCTGCCGAAGATGCAGTTCCAGCGAGAGGTCAGCCATGTCAGATCGCAGCGGAAGACCTGTTCGTCGTCCGCCGGGTCCGGAAACTCCACCCACGCGCGCGCGAAGTCGAGCCCCTGCTCGTCGCTCGTTTCGCGCTTCTTGTCCTTCTTGGCCGACTCTTCGTCCTTCGCCTTTTTCGTCTTTGGCACGGTTCCAGGGTAAGTCGACCGGACCGGATGACGGCACCGCCGCACTCCCGGCTGGCAGTAGCGTTCCGTCCATGAGACTCGGTGTCCTCGACGTGGGTTCGAACACGGTGCATCTGCTGGTGGTGGACGCGCACCCGGGCGCGCGCCCGCTGCCCGCCCACTCGCACAAGGCGGAACTGCGCCTCGCCCAGCTCCTCGACGAGGACGGCGCGATCGGTGCCGACGGCGTCGACCGGCTGGTCGCGGTCGTCCGGGAGGCGCTCCAGGCCGCCGAGGACAAGGGCGTCGAGGACCTCCTGCCGTTCGCGACCTCCGCCGTGCGCGAGGCGAGCAACGCCGACGACGTCCTCGCGCGCGTGCGGGAGGAGACCGGCGTCGAGCTGACGGTCCTCAGCGGTGCCGAGGAGGCCCGGCTCACCTTCCTCGCCGTGCGCCGCTGGTTCGGCTGGTCCGCGGGCAAGCTGCTGGTCCTCGACATCGGCGGCGGCTCCCTGGAGATCGCCTACGGCATCGACGAGGAGCCCGACACCGCCGTGTCGCTGCCGCTCGGCGCGGGCCGGCTGACCGCCGCCTGGCTGCCGGGCGACCCGCCCGACGCGGAGGACGTCCGCGGGCTGCGCCGCCACGTCCGTACGGAGATCGCCCGCACGGTCGGCGACTTCAGCCGGTTCGGCGCCCCGGACCACGTGGTCGCCACCTCCAAGACCTTCCGGCAGCTCGCCCGCATCGCCGGCGCCGCCCGCTCCGCCGAGGGCCTCTACGTCCAGCGCGAGCTGAAGCGCGCCTCCCTGGAGGCCTGGGTGCCCCGCCTGGCCGCCATGACCACCGCCGAGCGCGCCGAGCTCCCCGGCGTCTCCGAGGGACGCGCGAGCCAGCTGCTGGCCGGTGCCCTGGTCGCCGAGGCCGCGATGGACCTCTTCCGCGTGGAGAACCTGGAGATCTGCCCCTGGGCCCTGAGAGAGGGCGTGATCCTGCGCAGACTCGATCACATGGGGCCGGTCTAGCCCTCCGCCCCGGCCACGGGGCACCGTGCGGAGAGCCGCACCGCGCCCGCGCCCGCCCTATGGCAATCACCACAACGCCGAACGGGCGCCCCGCGGGCACCCGACCGCACCCCGTAACCTGGCCCTCGTGCCAGAACCAAGGGACGTAGTCCGCATCCCGGATGCGAAGGTCGCCCTGTCGACGGCTTCCGTCTACCCGGAGTCGACGGCGACGGCCTTCGAGATCGCCGCACGCCTCGGGTACGACGGCGTCGAAGTCATGGTGTGGACCGATCCGGTCAGCCAGGACCTCGACGCGCTGCGCAGACTCAGCGACTACCACCACATGCCGATCCTGGCCGTGCACGCCCCCTGCCTGCTCATCACGCAGCGGGTCTGGTCCACCGACCCCTGGGTCAAGCTGCAGCGCGCCCGCGCCGCCGCGGAGAAGCTGGGGGCGAGCACCGTCGTCGTCCACCCGCCGTTCCGCTGGCAGCGCCAGTACTCCCGGGACTTCGTCAACGGCATCTGGCGGATGGCGAACGAGACCGACGTGCGGTTCGCCGTCGAGAACATGTACCCCTGGCGCTACCGCGACCGCGAGATGCAGGCGTACGCCCCCGACTGGGACGTGACGAAGGACGACTACCGCCACTTCACGATCGACCTCAGCCACGCGGCGACCTCCCGCTCCGACGCCCTGGACATGCTCGCCCGCATGGGCGACCGCCTCGGCCACCTCCACCTCGCCGACGGCCGGGGCTCCGCCAAGGACGAGCACCTCGTCCCCGGCCGCGGCAACCAGCCCTGCGCCGAGGTGCTGGAGCGCGTCGCCCGCTCCGGCTTCGACGGCCACGTCGTCATCGAGGTCAACACCCGTCGCGCGATGTCCGGCGCCGAACGTGAGGCCGATCTCGCCGAGGCCCTGGCCTTCACGCGCCTCCACCTGGCGTCGGCGGGCTCCGCGGACCCGCTGGGCCCGGCGGACCCGGCGGCGAAGGCGCGCCGGCGATGAGCGCCCCCGCCGGGGGCACCCGACGCCGCGGCCGCCCTCCGCGCACGGAGTCCGCCGGCACCCGCGACCGCATCCTCACCGCGGCCCGTGAGGAGTTCTCCGAGCGCGGCTACGAGAAGACGTCCGTCCGCGGCATCGCCAAGGCCGCGGGCGTCGACCCGGCGCTGGTGCACCACTACTTCGGCACCAAGGAGCAGGTCTTCGAGGCGGCGATCGAGGTCGCCTTCGCCCCCGTCCTCGGGGCCTCGGCGACGGTCGCCGACGGGCCTCCCGACGGCGCCGGCGAGCGGCTCACCCGGTTCTTCTTCGGCCTTTGGGAGAACCCGGCCACCCGCACCCCGCTGCTGGCCATCGTCCGCTCCGCCTTCGACAACGAGACCGCCGCCGCCGTCTTCCGCCGCCTGGTCGCCGCCCAGCTGCTGCGCCGCGTCGCCGCCCAGCTGGAGCAGCCGGACGCGGAGCTGCGCACCGAGCTGGCGGCCGCCCAGCTGGTCGGGTGCGCGGTGCTCCGCTACGTGATCAAGGCGGAGCCGCTGGCCTCGGCGGACCCGGAACAGCTCGTCGCCCGTCTGGCACCGGTGGTGCAGGGCCACCTCACCGGCCCCTGAGCGCGTCGCGGCAGCGCCGTACCGCGAGACGTGCATCCCGCATTCCGGACACCCTGTCCCGAGTCCTGGATGACCGGCGTACGCTCGACGGCAGTCATTACTCCCCAACGAGCCCACGAGCGAGGCGAGCGACGATGCCCGAGCTGAGGTCCCGCACAGTCACCCACGGCCGCAACATGGCGGGCGCCCGCGCCCTGATGCGTGCCTCCGGTGTACCCGGCGCGGACATCGGCCGGAAGCCGATCATCGCCGTCGCCAACAGCTTCACGGAGTTCGTGCCGGGCCACACCCACCTCGCCCCGGTCGGCCGGATCGTCAGCGAGGCGGTCGTGGCGGCCGGCGGCATCCCGCGCGAGTTCAACACGATCGCCGTCGACGACGGCATCGCCATGGGCCACGGCGGCATGCTCTACTCCCTGCCCTCCCGCGACCTGATCGCGGACAGCGTGGAGTACATGGTCGAGGCCCACTGCGCCGACGCGCTGATCTGCATCTCCAACTGCGACAAGATCACCCCGGGCATGCTCAACGCGGCGCTCCGCCTGAACATCCCCACGGTCTTCGTCTCCGGCGGCCCCATGGAGTCCGGCCGCGCCACCCTGGTCGACGGCACCGTCCGCACCCTGGACCTGGTCGACGCGATGTCGGAGGCGGTCAACGACAAGATCTCCGACGAGGACATCCTCCGCATCGAGGAGAACGCCTGCCCGACCTGCGGCTCGTGTTCCGGCATGTTCACCGCCAACTCGATGAACTGCCTCACCGAGGCCATCGGCCTCTCCCTCCCCGGCAACGGCTCGGTCCTGGCCACCCACACCGCCCGCAAGGCGCTCTACGAGAACGCCGCCCGCACGGTGCTGGACCTGACCCGCCGCTACTACGAGCAGGACGACGACTCGGTCCTGCCCCGCAACATCGCCACCCCCGCGGCCTTCGGCAACGCCATGGCCCTGGACATCGCGATGGGCGGCTCGACCAACACGATCCTGCACCTGCTGGCCGCCGCGCAGGAGGCGGAGGTCTCCTTCGGCCTCACCGAGATGGACGCCCTCTCGCGCCGCGTCCCGTGCCTCGCCAAGGTCGCGCCCAACGTCGCCAAGGACCGCACGTACTACATGGAGGACGTGCACCGCGCCGGCGGCATCCCCGCCCTCCTCGGCGAACTGCACCGCGGCGGCCTGCTCAACGAGGACGTGCACTCCGTCCACAGCCCGTCCCTGGCCGACTGGCTGAAGACCTGGGACGTGCGCGGCGGCTCCCCGTCGCAGGAGGCGGTCGAGCTGTGGCACGCCGCTCCCGGGTGTGTGCGGTCGGCGGAGGCCTTCTCCCAGTCCGAGCGCTGGGACTCCCTGGACGAGGACGCCGAGGGCGGCTGCATCCGCTCCGTCGAGCACGCCTACTCCAAGGACGGCGGCCTCGCCGTCCTGCGCGGCAACCTCGCCGTCGACGGCTGCGTCGTGAAGACGGCGGGCGTCGACGAGTCCATCTGGACCTTCGAGGGCCCGGCGGTCGTCTGCGAGTCGCAGGAGGAGGCCGTCGAGAAGATCCTCACCCAGCAGGTCAAGGAGGGCGACGTCGTCGTCATCCGCTACGAGGGCCCCAAGGGCGGCCCCGGCATGCAGGAGATGCTCTACCCCACCTCGTACCTGAAGGGCCGCGGCCTCGGGAAGACCTGCGCCCTGGTCACCGACGGCCGCTTCTCCGGCGGCACCTCGGGCCTGTCCATCGGCCACGCCTCGCCGGAGGCGGCCGCCGGCGGCACCATCGCCCTCGTCGAGGACGGCGACCGCGTCCGCATCGACATCCCGAACCGCTCCATCGAGCTGCTGGTCGACGACGCCGAACTGGCCCGCCGCGAGCAGGCCCTGAACGGCAGGTACGCCCCGAGGAAGCGCGACCGCAAGGTCTCCGCGGCCCTGAAGGCGTACGCGGCCATGGCGACCAGCGCCGACAAGGGCGCGGTGCGGGACGTGAGCAGGCTGGGCTGACCGCCCGGTCCGCCGCCCGGCGGGTTCACCAGGCGGCCGGGTCCCGTCCCGCCACGCCGAAGACGGTCCCGTCGGGCGCCCCGACGTACACGTGCCCGCCCGCGAGCAGCGGCTCGGGCAGGGTCGCGGGCACCCGGTCCGACTCGGCGCCGAGCCGGGGCCGGGTCTGGCCGAGGAGCCGGCCCGCACGGGCGTCGACGCCCAGCAGCCGTCCGTCGGGGGCGGTCATGTACACGTGCCGGCCGTCGGAGACGGGAACCGAGCCCCGGCTCACCCCCGTCTCCAGCCGCCACCGCTGCTTCCCTGCCGCCATGTCGACGGCGACCAGCGAGCCGCCCGCGCCCGCCAGGTGGACGGTGTCCCCGTGGACGCCGACCGCCGCCTGCTCGACCGGCACCGGCAGGTCCGCCCGGCGGGTCTCCCCGGTGGCGGGCGTGTAACGGACCACGGCCGTCACGTCGCCGTGGGTGGCCGCCTCGGGAACGAGGTACACGGAGCCGTCCGCCGCCCCCACCAGGGCCAGCGCGCCCTCCAGCTCCGCCTCCCACCGCACGTCCCCGTCGGCCGGGTCCACCGCGGTGACCCGCGTACGGCTCCCGTCCGCGGTCTCGCTCGTCGCGTACGCCGCCGGCCGCCGTTCCCCGGCGAACGAGGTGAAGTAGGGCACGGACTGCCCGGGGATCCGGCGCGTCCACCGGGTCCGGCCCGAGGCGCCGTCCACGCCGGTGACCATCCCGTCGGCGCGGGTGAGCAGGAGCACGTCACCGACGCTCCGGAGACCGTCGTACGCGGGCATCTCCTCCCGCCACGCCGGCTCACCCGTGGCCGGGTCGAGCGCCTCCAGGGGGCCGAGCAGCCCGACGTCGGGCTGTACGAGCCCGCCCGACATGACGGGCGGCTGGCTCCGCACCGCCTCCTCGACCGCGTGCCGCCACAGCGTGCTTCCGTCGGCCGGATCGACCGCGAACACCGTCCCGGGCTGCGCGCACAGCAGGCGCGGTGCCGCGTACGAGCACAGGGGCGTGCCGCCGTCCCGTCGCCCGGGCACCGCCTCCCACGCGCCGAAGCCGCCCGGCGCACTCCGCGCGGCGGGCGTCCGGTGCGCCGGTCCGGTGTCGCCGGACACCTGGACCGCGACGAGTCCACCGCTCACGGCGAGACACAGCGCACCGGCCACGAGCGCCGCCCGCTTCCCGAGCCGCCGCACGACGGGCGCCACCTCCGCGGGCTCCTCCGCGTCCGCAGCCGTCCCCGGCGCGGGTGCCTCCTCCCGCCGGCCCGGGACGAACACCTGCGTGTCGTAGGCCGCCGCCACCGACCGCAGCTCCCGCATCAGCTCGTCCGGCGTCGGCCGGTCCTCGGGCTCCTTGGCCAGGCACCGCAGCACCAGCGGCGCGAGCGACTCGGGCACGCCGGTCAGGTCGGGCTCGTCGTGCACGACCTGGTAGGCGACGACGTACGGGCTGTCGGAGTCGAACGGCCCGCGTCCGGTCGCCGCGTGCACCATGAGCGAGCCGAGCGCGAAGACGTCGGCGGCGGGACCGACCTCCCGCGGCCGCCGGAACTGCTCCGGGGCCATGAACGGGGGAGTCCCGATCAGCTTGCCCGTCTCGGTGCGCAGTTCGCTGTCCTTCGGCCGGGAGATGCCGAAGTCGATGACCTTCGGGCCGTCCTCGGCCAGCAGCACGTTGCTCGGCTTCAGGTCCCGGTGCACGACCCCGACCCGGTGGATGTCCCGCAGCGCCTCCGCCAGCCCGGCCATCAGCCGGCGCAACTGCGCGGGGTCCATGGGTCCGTTCCGCTTCACCTGCTCGGAGAGCGTCGGGCCGGGGATGTACAACGTGGCCATCCAGGGCCGTCCGGCCTCCGGATCGGCATCGACGACCGGCGCGGTGAACGCCCCGCTGACCCGCCGGGCGGCGGCGACCTCCTGCCGGAAACGCCCCCGGAACTCGGGGTCCTTGGCGTACGACGCGTGCACGACCTTCACCGCGACCCGCATCCCGGAGGTGCCCCGGGCCAGATGCACGACGCCCATGCCGCCCGAGCCCAGACAGGACTCCAGGCGGTAGTGACCGTCATACTCCGGAAGTTCCGCTTCCGCCTCAGCCCCGGCCTTCCGGTGCGGCGCCATGGAACCACCCCCGTGCTGTTCGTCCGCGCGCGCGACGCTCGGAGCCTAGTCGATGGTTCGTACGGGGCCACGGCGGCTTGCTAGCCTCCGCGTGCGAGCGGCGAACACGTGTCTCGTGGCTCGTTCCGCGGGTTCCCCGCGGATGCAAGCCGCCCCACGACACCCGTGGGGCGCGACGGGGGAGGTAGTACATGACGGTCGACCAGGTGTCGCCCATCGAGGGCGGCGACGAGAGAACGACCACGCTCACGGCCGAGGAGGCCCTCACCACCGCGGCGGCCACGGCCCTGCGGTCCTACCCGGTCGCCCCGGGCCACCGGCTGAACGTCCGCAGCGGACCCGGCACCGGTTACTCGGTCGTCCGGACCCTGTCCGAGGGTGCCTGGGTCCAGATCAACTGCCAGACCCCGGGCACCCGCGTGACCGGCCCGTACGGCACCTCGAACATCTGGGACAACATCGGCGGCGGGTACGTCTCCGACGCGTACGTCCGCACCGGCAGCGACGGATACGTGGCCCCGCGCTGCTAGGGCACGTCCCACCCGGGGCCCGCGGCGGGGCCGGCGCCATAATCGACCCGTGAGCGCAGCGAACGGTACGAACGGCATCCCGGACACCCCCGCGGGCCCCCGCCCCGAACCCCTCCGGTTCTACGGCACGACCTGGGTGGACCACGACCACGGCTACGCCGCCCGCCGGGCCGGCCTGGCCGTGGGCTCCCTCGCCGCGGCGGCCGCCGCCTGCTTCGTCCTGCGCATCGCCTACGACGGCCTGCGGATCGCCGACGTCGGCAGCTTCGTCTCGCTGCTGATGGTCGTGATGTTCGCGGTCTGCAGCGCCCTGGCCTTCCGCCACACCTGGTCCGCCTTCGGTTCCCGCCCCGACCCCGACCGCCAGGCCTCCCTCCGCGGCCTGCTGGCCATCGGTTTCGTCGGCTCCCTCCTCGCCTACTTCCTCCGCACCCTCACCGAGGCCCCGGGCGAGAAGCTCCACCGCGCCGAGTACGAGAAGGCCCGCGAGGAGTACGAGAAGCGCACCACCCGCCGCTCGGGCAACCCGTCCAGAAAACGCCGCCGCTGACCCCCACGGCACACCCCTCCCGTCCTCCCGCCTCCGGCGCCCGCGCCGGCTCCCGGCGCCCCCGCCCGGCCGCCACCATGGCCGTATGACGACACCCGGGACCACCCCGCCCCCCGCCGAAACCCCCCGCCCCGCCGAGGCCCCCCACACCACCCGCGCCCACTCCTTCAACGCGGCCGCGGCCCAGTACGCGGCCAACCGCCCCTCCTACCCGCCCGCCCTCTTCGACACCCTGGAGGAGCTCGCCGGCCGCCCCCTGGCCGGATCCCGCGTGGTGGACGTGGGCGCCGGTACGGGCATCGCCACCGCCCGCCTGCACGCGCGCGGCGCCGACGTGATCGCCGTCGAGCCCGGCGCCGGCATGGCCGCGGAGTTCCGGCGCGCGCTCCCCGGCGTCCCGATAATCCGGGGCAGCGGCGACGCCCTCCCCCTCGCCGACCGCAGCGCCGACTTCCTCACCTACGCCCAGGCCTGGCACTGGACCGACCCGGCCAAGGCCGTCCCGGAGGCGCTGCGCGTGCTGCGCCCCGGCGGCGCGCTGGCCCTGTGGTGGAACACCGCGGCCCTCGACGTGCCGTGGATCGCGGCGGCGGCCGACCGCATCGACCGCCACTTCGGCCTCGAACTCTCCGCCGAGCAACGGAACGTCGGCGCCCGCGCCGCGGACCCGGCCGGCCTCCTCGACTTCGTCCACCGCACCGTCCGCTGGAGCCGCCGCGTCCCCCTCGACACGCACCTGGCCAACCTCGGCAGCCACTCGGTCTTCCTGACCGACGGCGAGGACCGCGGCGCCGCCTTCCTCGCCGAGGAGCGCCGGCACCTCCTGGCCGACTTCCCGGACGGGATCGTCGAGGAGACGTACGTCGTCCGCCTCCTGTTCGCCAGGGCCCCCGCGACCGCTTGACGGCACCCGGGCGGGAGAGCAGTATTCATCACATGATGAATTACGCCTCCCGCCCTCCCGACACCCAGCGGCCGACCCCCGCCACCACCCCCGCCGTCCGCGCCGAGAACCTCACCGTCGTCCGCGGCCCCCGCACCGTCCTGCGCTCCCTCGACTTCACCGTCCCGCCGGGCCGGATCACCGGCCTCCTCGGCCCCTCCGGCTGCGGCAAGTCGACCCTGATGCGCGCGATCGCCGGCACCCAGGCGAAGGTCACCGGCACCCTGGACGTCCTCGGCCGCCCGGCCGGCCACCCGGCCCTGCGCACCCGCATCGGCTACGTCACCCAGGCCCCCTCCGTCTTCGACGACCTGACCGTCCGCCAGAACCTCGACCACTTCGCCGCGATACTCGCCCCCGGCCGCGCCGCCTCCGACCGCCGCCACGAGAACGTCACCCGGGCCGTCGCCGACGTCGACCTCACCACCCACGCCGACGCCCTGGCCGGCAACCTCTCCGGTGGCCAGCGCAGCCGCGTCTCCCTCGCCGTCGCCCTCCTCGGCGCCCCCGAGCTCCTGGTCCTCGACGAACCGACCGTCGGCCTCGACCCCGTCCTGCGCCGCGACCTGTGGGCCCTCTTCCACTCCATCGCCGCCGACCGCGGCGCCACCCTCCTTGTCTCCTCCCACGTCATGGACGAGGCCGAGCGCTGCGACCGCCTCCTCCTGATGCGCGAGGGCCGGGTCCTCGCCGACGACACCCCCGACGCCCTGCGCACCCGCACCGACTCCGAGACGGTCGAGGAGGCCTTCCTCCACCTGGTCGACGAGGCGACCGAGACGGCCCGCGCGAAGGAGACCCTGCGATGACCACGCCGACGACCCCGACCGCCGTACCCTCCGCCCCCACCCATGTCCTGAGCCCCGCCCGCACCACGGCCACCGCGGCCCGCGTCCTGCGCCAGCTCGCCCACGACCCCCGCACCATCGCCCTGCTGCTCCTGATCCCCTGCGTGATGCTGTTCCTGCTGCGCTACGTCTTCGACGGCAGCCCGCGCACCTTCGACAACATCGGCGCCTCCCTGCTCGGGATCTTCCCGCTGATCACGATGTTCCTGGTCACCTCGATCGCGACCCTGCGCGAGCGCACCTCCGGCACCCTCGAACGCCTCCTGGCCATGCCGCTGGGCAAGGCCGACCTCATCGCGGGCTACGCCCTCGCCTTCGGAGCCCTCGCCATCGTCCAGTCGGCCCTGGCGACCGGCCTGGCGCTCTGGTTCCTGGGCCTCGACGTCACGGGCAGCCCCTGGCTCCTCCTCCTGGTCGCCCTGCTGGACGCCCTCCTGGGCACCGCGCTCGGCCTCTTCGTCTCGGCCTTCGCGGCCTCCGAGTTCCAGGCGGTCCAGTTCATGCCGGCCGTGATCTTCCCCCAGCTCCTCCTCTGCGGCCTCTTCACCCCGCGCGACACCATGCATCCGGCACTGGAGGCCGTCTCCGACGTCCTGCCCATGTCCTACGCGGTCGACGGCATGAACGAGGTCCTGCGCCACACCGACATGACGGCGGCCTTCGTACGGGACGCCCTGGTCGTCGCGGGCTGCGCCCTCCTCGTCCTCGCCCTGGGCGCGGCCACCCTCAGACGCCGCACGGCGTAGCGCGGCGGCGCCCCGACCGGCATCCCGCCCACTGGACGCCCCGCTCCCACGCGTCCCGGGAATGCGAGGATGACGACGGACGACGCACCCCGGAGGGGACCCCAGGAGGGCACCGAAACCATGACCCAGAAAGTCGCAGTCCTCGGCACCGGCAAGATCGGTGAAGCCCTGCTCAGCGGAATGATCGGAGCCGGCTGGGCGCCCGCCGACCTCCTGGTCACGGCCCGCCGCCGGGAACGGGCCGAGGAGCTCCACGCCCGCCACGGAGTCACCCCGGTCACCAACGCCGAGGCCGCCAAGTCCGCCGACACCCTGATCCTCACGGTCAAGCCGCAGGACATGGGCACCCTCCTTGACGAGCTCGCGCCGCACGTCCCCGCCGACCGCCTGGTCATCAGCGGCGCGGCGGGCATCCCGACCTCCTTCTTCGAGGAGCGCCTCGCCCCGGGCACCCCGGTGGTCCGCGTCATGACGAACACTCCGGCCCTCGTCGACGAGGCCATGTCCGTCATCTCCGCCGGCACCCACGCCACCGCGGACCACCTGGCCCACACCGAGGAGATCTTCGGTGCCGTGGGCAAGACCCTCCGCGTCCCCGAGTCCCAGCAGGACGCCTGCACCGCCCTCTCCGGCTCCGGCCCGGCGTACTTCTTCTACCTGGTCGAGGCCATGACCGACGCCGGCATCCTCCTCGGTCTGCCCCGCGACAAGGCCCACGACCTGATCGTCCAGTCCGCGATCGGCGCCGCGACCATGCTCCGCGACAGCGGCGAACACCCGGTGAAGCTCCGCGAGAACGTCACGTCCCCCGCCGGCACCACGATCAACGCCATCCGCGAACTGGAGAACCACGGCGTCCGCGCGGCCCTCATCGCCGCCCTGGAAGCCGCCCGCGACCGCAGCCGCGAACTGGCCTCCGGCAGCAAGGACTGACAGACCCCGGCACCCGCCGCGGGGGACGACCCCGCGGCGGCTACCGGCCCCCGCCCACCGGCGGCAGCAGCCCGATCGCCCGGTAGGCGGCGTCCACGGTGGGCCGGGCCATGGCCCGGGCCTTCTCCGCCCCCTCCCGCAGCACGCCCTCCACATGACCGGGGTCGGCGCACAACTCCTTGTGCCGTTGCTGCACGGGCCGCAGCACCTCGACCACGGCCTCCGCGGTGTCCTTCTTCAGTGACCCGTAGGAGTCGTACGCCCCGGCCAGTTCCGCCGGTTCCGCGCCCGTGCAGGCGGCGAGGACCTCCAGCAGGTTCGCGAGCCCCGGGCGTTCCTCCGGGTCGTACACGACATCCCGCCCGCTGTCGGTCACGGCCCGCATGACCTTCCTGCGCACCACGTCCGGCTCGTCCAGCAGATAGACGATCCCCGGCCCGACGTCGTCGCTCTTGCCCATCTTCGACGTCGGTTCCTGCAGGTTCATCACCCGGGCCGCCACCGCCGGGCTGGTGGCCCGCGGCACCACGAACGTGTGCCCGTACCGCTGGTTGAACCGCACCGCGAGGTCCCGCGCCAGCTCCACGTGCTGCGTCTGGTCGTTCCCGACCGGCACGTCGTCCGTCCCGTACGCCAGGATGTCGGCCGCCATCAGCACGGGATACGTCAGCAGCGACAGCCGCACGCTCCCGCCCCGCTCCCGTTCCCGCGCGGCCTTCTCCTTGTACTGGATCATCCGCCGCATCTCCCCGTCGGTGGCGACGCACTCCAGCACGTACGACAGCCGCGCGTGCTCGTCCACGTGACTCTGTACGAACACGGTGCACAGGCTCGGATCCAGCCCCGCCGCCAGCAGCAGGGACGCGGCCTGTCGGCTCAGTCTGCGCACCCGCGCGGGGTCGTGGTCCACGGTCAGCGCGTGCAGGTCGACGACGCAGAACAAGGCGTCCGACCGATGCTGGTCCACCGCGGCCCACCGCCGCATGGCTCCCAGATAGTTCCCCAGCGTCAGGTGCCCGGTCGGCTTGACCCCACTGAAGACCCGTGTCATCCCTCTACCTCCTGGTCGGGGCCGCCGCCACCGCCGGCCGCCCCTCCTGGAGGGAGATACGAGAACGGCCGCCGAGGCGGCGGCCGTTGAGTGCACACGTACGTACGGCCGCCGTCAGGCGGCCCACCAGAGCTGGGTACACGTACGCGTCGTCACGCCTCCCACACTACGCCCGCGGAGGCCGCCGGGCCCGGGGTTTGACACGCCGGTCCCGCGCTCGTAGTGTTCTCCGAGTTGTCCGACGTGAGCGTCGACTCCGGTCGGTCCCCGGACAGCGATTCCGCAGGTACCAACCACTCTTCGACGAACAGTCGTGTTCTCGGCTTCGTCGTCGTGCCGGTGCGCGTATTTACGGAATGAGGAATCCACGTTCGAAAGGACGCGGCCCCGATTAGCTCGGGAGCCGGGAATCCGCTAGAGTCTCACCTCGTTGAAACGGCCCAACAGCCGTGGAGACACCCCCTTCTGACGGGGAATCGGAGCCCGAAAGGATCTGATAGAGTCGGAACCGCCGGAAAGGGAAACGCGAAAGCGAGAACCTGGAAAGCACCGAGGAAATCGGATCGGAAAGATCTGATAGAGTCGGAAACGCAAGACCGAAGGGAAGCGCCCGGAGGAAAGCCTGAGAGAGTCTCTCGGGTGAGTACAAAGGAAGCGTCCGTTCCTTGAGAACTCAACAGCGTGCCAAAAGTCAACGCCAGATATGTTGATACCCCGACCTGATCGGATCTCTGATCGGGTTGAGGTTCCTTTGAAAAAATACAGCGAGGACGCTGTGAACGGTCGGATTATTCCTCCGACTGTTCCGCTCCCGTGATGTAAAGCATTCACGGAGAGTTTGATCCTGGCTCAGGACGAACGCTGGCGGCGTGCTTAACACATGCAAGTCGAACGATGAACCACTTCGGTGGGGATTAGTGGCGAACGGGTGAGTAACACGTGGGCAATCTGCCCTGCACTCTGGGACAAGCCCTGGAAACGGGGTCTAATACCGGATACTGATCCGCTTGGGCATCCAGGCGGTTCGAAAGCTCCGGCGGTGCAGGATGAGCCCGCGGCCTATCAGCTTGTTGGTGAGGTAGTGGCTCACCAAGGCGACGACGGGTAGCCGGCCTGAGAGGGCGACCGGCCACACTGGGACTGAGACACGGCCCAGACTCCTACGGGAGGCAGCAGTGGGGAATATTGCACAATGGGCGAAAGCCTGATGCAGCGACGCCGCGTGAGGGATGACGGCCTTCGGGTTGTAAACCTCTTTCAGCAGGGAAGAAGCGAAAGTGACGGTACCTGCAGAAGAAGCGCCGGCTAACTACGTGCCAGCAGCCGCGGTAATACGTAGGGCGCAAGCGTTGTCCGGAATTATTGGGCGTAAAGAGCTCGTAGGCGGCTTGTCACGTCGGTTGTGAAAGCCCGGGGCTTAACCCCGGGTCTGCAGTCGATACGGGCAGGCTAGAGTTCGGTAGGGGAGATCGGAATTCCTGGTGTAGCGGTGAAATGCGCAGATATCAGGAGGAACACCGGTGGCGAAGGCGGATCTCTGGGCCGATACTGACGCTGAGGAGCGAAAGCGTGGGGAGCGAACAGGATTAGATACCCTGGTAGTCCACGCCGTAAACGGTGGGCACTAGGTGTGGGCAACATTCCACGTTGTCCGTGCCGCAGCTAACGCATTAAGTGCCCCGCCTGGGGAGTACGGCCGCAAGGCTAAAACTCAAAGGAATTGACGGGGGCCCGCACAAGCGGCGGAGCATGTGGCTTAATTCGACGCAACGCGAAGAACCTTACCAAGGCTTGACATACACCGGAAAGCATTAGAGATAGTGCCCCCCTTGTGGTCGGTGTACAGGTGGTGCATGGCTGTCGTCAGCTCGTGTCGTGAGATGTTGGGTTAAGTCCCGCAACGAGCGCAACCCTTGTCCCGTGTTGCCAGCAAGCCCTTCGGGGTGTTGGGGACTCACGGGAGACCGCCGGGGTCAACTCGGAGGAAGGTGGGGACGACGTCAAGTCATCATGCCCCTTATGTCTTGGGCTGCACACGTGCTACAATGGCCGGTACAATGAGCTGCGATACCGCGAGGTGGAGCGAATCTCAAAAAGCCGGTCTCAGTTCGGATTGGGGTCTGCAACTCGACCCCATGAAGTCGGAGTCGCTAGTAATCGCAGATCAGCATTGCTGCGGTGAATACGTTCCCGGGCCTTGTACACACCCGCCCGTCACGTCACGAAAGTCGGTAACACCCGAAGCCGGTGGCCCAACCCCTTGTGGGAGGGAGCTGTCGAAGGTGGGACTGGCGATTGGGACGAAGTCGTAACAAGGTAGCCGTACCGGAAGGTGCGGCTGGATCACCTCCTTTCTAAGGAGCACTTCTAAGCCAGGCTTGCCTGGTTCAGAGGCCAGTACATCAGCGAATGTCTGATGCTGGTTGCTCATGGGTGGAACGTTGACTACTCGGCACGATCGGCTGATGGATCACTTAGTACTGCTTCGGCGTGGAACGGTGAGTCTGAGAGTGGCTGGACGTGTCGGGCACGCTGTTGGGTATCTGAGGGTACGGCCGTTGGCCTGCTTTCAGTGCCGGCCCCAGTGCACTCGGGATGTTGTCCCGGGGTGATGGGTGGTTGGTCGTTGTTTGAGAACTGCACAGTGGACGCGAGCATCTGTGGCCAAGTTTTTAAGGGCGCACGGTGGATGCCTTGGCACCAGGAACCGATGAAGGACGTGGGAGGCCACGATAGTCCCCGGGGAGCCGTCAACCAGGCTTTGATCCGGGGGTTTCCGAATGGGGAACCCGGCAGTCGTCATGGGCTGTCACCCGCTGCTGAACACATAGGCAGTGTGGAGGGAACGCGGGGAAGTGAAACATCTCAGTACCCGCAGGAAGAGAAAACAACCGTGATTCCGGGAGTAGTGGCGAGCGAAACCGGATGAGGCCAAACCGTATACGTGTGAGACCCGGCAGGGGTTGCGTGTGCGGGGTTGTGGGATCTCTCTTTCACAGTCTGCCGGCTGTGAGGCGAGTCAGAAACCGTTGATGTAGGCGAAGGACATGCGAAAGGTCCGGCGTAGAGGGTAAGACCCCCGTAGTCGAAACATCAGCGGCTCGTTTGAGAGACACCCAAGTAGCACGGGGCCCGAGAAATCCCGTGTGAATCTGGCGGGACCACCCGCTAAGCCTAAATATTCCCTGGTGACCGATAGCGGATAGTACCGTGAGGGAATGGTGAAAAGTACCGCGGGAGCGGAGTGAAATAGTACCTGAAACCGTGTGCCTACAAGCCGTGGGAGCGTCGGACATCAAGCTTGCTTGGTGTCTCGTGACTGCGTGCCTTTTGAAGAATGAGCCTGCGAGTTTGCGGTGTGTTGCGAGGTTAACCCGAGTGGGGAAGCCGTAGCGAAAGCGAGTCCGAATAGGGCGTTTCAGTAGCACGCTCAAGACCCGAAGCGGAGTGATCTAGCCATGGGCAGGTTGAAGCGGAGGTAAGACTTCGTGGAGGACCGAACCCACCAGGGTTGAAAACCTGGGGGATGACCTGTGGTTAGGGGTGAAAGGCCAATCAAACTCCGTGATAGCTGGTTCTCCCCGAAATGCATTTAGGTGCAGCGTCGTGTGTTTCTTGCCGGAGGTAGAGCACTGGATAGGCGATGGGCCCTACCGGGTTACTGACCTTAGCCAAACTCCGAATGCCGGTAAGTGAGAGCGCGGCAGTGAGACTGTGGGGGATAAGCTCCATGGTCGAGAGGGAAACAGCCCAGAGCATCGACTAAGGCCCTAAGCGTACGCTAAGTGGGAAAGGATGTGGAGTCGCACAGACAACCAGGAGGTTGGCTTAGAAGCAGCCACCCTTGAAAGAGTGCGTAATAGCTCACTGGTCTAGTGATTCCGCGCCGACAATGTAGCGGGGCTCAAGCGTACCGCCGAAGTCGTGTCATTCATACATTTTAGGCCAACGCCTGTATGGATGGGTAGGGGAGCGTCGTGTGCCGGGTGAAGCAGCCGCGGAAGCGAGTTGTGGACGGTTCACGAGTGAGAATGCAGGCATGAGTAGCGATACAAACGTGAGAAACGTTTGCGCCGATTGACTAAGGGTTCCTGGGTCAAGCTGATCTGCCCAGGGTAAGTCGGGACCTAAGGCGAGGCCGACAGGCGTAGTCGATGGATAACCGGTTGATATTCCGGTACCCGCTGTGAAGCGTCAAACATCGAGCATCGTGATGCTAAGGCCGTGAAGCCGCCCTGATCTCTTCGGAGTTGAGGGGAGTGGTGGAGCCGCCGGACCAAGCGGTTAGTAGGTGAGTGGAGTGGGTGACGCAGGAAGGTAGTCCATCCCGGGCGGTGGTTGTCCCGGGGTAAGGGTGTAGGCCGTGCGGTAGGTAAATCCGTCGCACACAAGGCTGAGACCTGATGCCGAGCCGATTGTGGTGAAGTGGATGATCCTATGCTGTCGAGAAAAGCCTCTAGCGAGTTTCATGGCGGCCCGTACCCTAAACCGACTCAGGTGGTCAGGTAGAGAATACCGAGGCGTTCGGGTGAACTATGGTTAAGGAACTCGGCAAAATGCCCCCGTAACTTCGGGAGAAGGGGGGCCACACCTGGTGATGATCTTTACGGTCTGAGCTGGGGGTGGCCGCAGAGACCAGCGAGAAGCGACTGTTTACTAAAAACACAGGTCCGTGCGAAGCCGTAAGGCGATGTATACGGACTGACGCCTGCCCGGTGCTGGAACGTTAAGGGGACCGGTTAGCTCCATTTCGGTGGGGCGAAGCTGAGAACTTAAGCGCCAGTAAACGGCGGTGGTAACTATAACCATCCTAAGGTAGCGAAATTCCTTGTCGGGTAAGTTCCGACCTGCACGAATGGCGTAACGACTTCTCGACTGTCTCAACCATAGGCCCGGTGAAATTGCACTACGAGTAAAGATGCTCGTTTCGCGCAGCAGGACGGAAAGACCCCGGGACCTTTACTACAGTTTGATATTGGTGTTCGGTTCGGCTTGTGTAGGATAGCTGGGAGACTTTGAAGCTCGCACGCCAGTGTGGGTTGGAGTCGTCGTTGAACATATACCAGTCTGGTCGTGCTGGATGTCTAACCTGGGTCGGTGATCCGGATCAGGGACAGTGTCTGATGGGTAGTTTAACTGGGGCGGTGGTGGCCCCTCCTAAAGAAGTAACGGAGGCGCCCAAAGTTCCCTCAGCCTGGTTGGCAATCAGGTGTTGAGTGTAAGTGTGCACAAGGGGGCTTGACTGTGAACCGACGCGGTCGAGCAGGGGACGAAAGTCGGGGAACTAGTGATCCGGCGGTGGCCTTGTGGAAGCGCCGTCGCTCAACGGATAAAAGGTACCCCGGGGATAACAGGCTGATCTTCCCCAAGAGTCCATATCGACGGGATGGTTTGGCACCTCGATGTCGGCTCGTCGCATCCTGGGGCTGGAGTCGGTCCCAAGGGTTGGGCTGTTCGCCCATTAAAGCGGTACGCGAGCTGGGTTTTTAGAACGTCGTGAGACAGTTCGGTCCCTATCCGCTGTGCGCGTAGGAGTCTCGAGAAGGGCTGTCCCTAGTACGAGGAGACCGGACGGACGAACCTCTGGTGTGGCCAGTTGTCCTGCCAAGGGCATGGCTGGTTGGCTACGTTCGGGAGGGATAACCGCTGAAAGCATCTAAGCGGGAAGCTGGCTTCGAGATGAGGACTCCACCCCCCTTGAGGGGTTAAGGCTCCCAGTAGACGACTGGGTTGATAGGCCGGATCTGGAAAGCACCGCAAGGTGTGAAGGTGACCGGTACTAATAGGCCGAGGGCTTGTCCTCAGTTGCTCGCGTCCACTGTGTTGGTTCTGAAACCACGAACAACCCCATGTGCCACACATGGTGCGGTTGTCAGTTTCATAGTGTTTCGGTGGTCATAGCGTTAGGGAAACGCCCGGTTACATTCCGAACCCGGAAGCTAAGCCTTACAGCGCCGATGGTACTGCAGGGGGGACCCTGTGGGAGAGTAGGACGCCGCCGAACAATCATTGCGAGGAAACCCCGCACCGGGAACGGTGCGGGGTTTTCTGCGTTTACTGTGCTTGTATGCGCTACGAACTGGTCATCTTCGACAATGACGGGGTCCTCGTCGACAGCGAGCCGATCTCCAACCGGCTCCTGGCCGGCTATCTGACCGAACTGGGTCACCCGACGTCCTACGACGACTCGATCCGGGACTACATGGGCTCCGCGATGCACCGGGTGCACGACCTCGTTCTGGAACGGACCGGGCGGCGGCTGCCCGACGACTTCGACGACGTCTTCCACCGGCGGGTGTTCGCGGCGTTCGAGCGGGACCTGGAGCCCGTACCCGGGGCCGTCGACGTACTCGGGAAGCTGGCGGCGGACGGGACGGCGTACTGCGTGGCGTCCTCCGGGAGTCACGAGCGGATCAGGGTGGGGCACCGGAAGACCGGGCTGGACCGGTGGTTCGGGGACGGGCGGATCTTCAGCTCCCAGGACGTGGGGCGGGGAAAGCCCGCACCGGACCTCTTCCTGTACGCGGCCGAGCGGATGGGCGTCGCGCCGCAGCGGTGCGTCGTGATCGAGGACAGCCCGCTCGGCGTGCGAGCGGCCGTCGCCGCCGGCATGGACGTCTACGGGTACACCGCCATGACGCCGCCCGCGAGGCTCGCCGGAGCCGACGGGCTCTTCGGCGACATGGGGGACCTGGTCGACCTGTTGCAGTGACCCGGAGGCCCGGCACGCACTGACATTTGTCACCGACAGCTCCGGACGCATGTTTCTACTGCGGGGCCCGGCCCCACCGCGAAGCTGAGGGCATGACGACGGACAAGCGCCGTACCCTCGTGTCGCTCGTGCTGGACGTGGGCGTGCCCCTCGGGTCGTACTACCTGCTGAAGGGCGCGTTCGGGATGACCGCCGTGGCCGCGCTCGCCTGGAGCAGCGTCGTGCCCGTCCTGCGGACGGGATGGGGCCTGCTGCGGCAGCGGGAGGTGAACGGGCTTCCGCTGCTCGTCCTCCTGGTCAACCTCGTCGGGCTGCTGCTCGGCTTCGAGACGGGTGACGCCCGGCTGATGCTGGTCAAGGACAGCGCGATCAGCAGCGTGGTCGGCATCGTGCTGCTCGCGTCGGTGGTGGCGGGGAGGCCGATGATGACGGTCACCCTCAAGCCCTGGCTGATCAAGGGGGACGTTCGGAAGGAAGCCGCCTGGGAGCGGCTGCGGCGGGAGTCTCCGGCCTTCAGGCGGGCGGAGTCCAGGTTCTCCGGTGTGTGGGGAGTGGCGTTCGTCGGAGAGTGCGCGGTGCGGGCCGTCGGGGCCTACACGGTCCCGGTCGACACCATGGTCTGGCTCGGAACCGTCGTCATGGCCGTCACCATGATGCTGGCCTTCGTGGTGAGTGGCGCCCTGGGAGCCGTGCCGATGGCGCACATGATCGGCAGGGCGGCCTGCTCCGAGGGCCGCGGCGAAGCTGAACCGGATTCATCTTTGGCTGGATCTACCCACGGGTAAGCGGTGGCCCTACGCTCCTCGCCATGACTGATGTGCTGCGGCGCGGCAGGGCCTCGTTGGCGTTCGGCTTCTTCGCCCAGGGCGTCGCCTTCGCCCTGCTCGTCACGCGCATCCCGGCCGTCCAGGACCGGTACGGCGTCTCCGACGCGCTCCTGCCGGTCTTCCTGGCCGCCGTGCCCGTCCTCGCCGGTGTCGGCAGTGTGGCGACCGAGCGGCTGGTGCGGCGGACGCCGCCGAGCAGGCTGTTGCGCTGGTCCCAGCCCGTGGTGCTCCTGGCACTGCTCGGCGTGGGGGTGGGGGACCGGGTGGCGGTGCTGGCCGTGGCGCTGGGCGTCTTCGGGCTCGCCGTGGGGGCGTTGGACGCGTCGATGAACATGCTCGGGGTGAGCCTGCAACGGTCGTACCGGCGCAGCATCATGCTGGGGTTCCACGCGGCGTACAGCCTGGGCGGGATTCTCGGCGCCTCGCTGGCCTGGGCGGGGGCGCACTGGGACCTGGCGCTGTGGGTGTCGTATCTGCCGGTCGTGGCGCTGCTGTTGCCGGCCGCGCTGGTGGGGAGCCGGTGGTACGTCGACGGGGAGGGCGGGACCGGTGGGGCCGGGGGCCAGGGGCCGAGGAAGGGGGAGAGCACGGGCGTCGGCTTCACGGTGCTGTTGCCGCTGTGCCTGGTGATGACGTTCGCGTACATCGGGGACTCGACCGTGTCCAACTGGAGCGCGAAGTACCTCCAGGACGTGCTGGGGAGTTCGGAGCAGACGGCGACCGTCCCGTACAACGTGTACATGGTGACCACGCTGGTGGGGCGGGCCGTCGGGGACTTCGGTGTGCGGCGGTTCGGGGCGGCGGCCGTGGTGCGGGTGGGCGCGGTCGTCGCGGCGTGCGGGTTCGCGGTGGTGGCCGGGGCGCCGGGGGCGTGGGTGGGGATGCTCGGGTTCACGTTGCTGGGGCTGGGGTTGTGTGTGCTGGTGCCGCAGACGTTCGCGGCGGCCGGGCGGCTGGCCGCGGAGCGGGACGGGCGTCCTGGGGCGTCCGACGCGGCGGTGGCGCGGCTCAATGTGTTCAACTACGTCGGTTTTCTGATCGGTTCGCCGCTGGTCGGGGCGCTCGGCGATGCCTGGAGCTACCGCGGGGCGATGCTCGTGCCGATGGTGTTGGTGCTGGTGACGGTGGTGTACGCCCGGTCGTTCGAGGCTCAACCGGACCGATACGGTGGCGGGCATGAGCGGCCGCGCACAGCTGATGTGGGACGAGGCAGTAACGGGCTATGACTTCGGGCCGGAGCATCCGATGGACCCGGTCCGGCTCGCCCTGACGCGAGGACTGGTCGGTGCCCTGGGGCTCGACCGTGAGGTGGAGGTCGTCGCGGCGCGGCCGGCCGGGGAGTCGACGCTGCGGCTCGTCCACCGGCAGGACTACATCGACGCGGTGAAGGCGGCCTCGGCGGAGCCGGACTCGGCGGACGGGTCGTACGGGCTCGGGACGGTCGACGATCCGGCCTTCCCGGGGATGCACGAGGTGTCCTCGCTGATCGCCGGGCAGTCGGTGGGGGCGGCGGAGGCGGTGTGGCGCGGGGAGGCGGCGCACGCGGTGAACTTCGCGGGCGGGCTGCACCACGCGATGCCGGGCGCGGCCTCGGGATTCTGCGTGTACAACGACGCGGCGCTGGCGATCGCGCGGCTGCTGGAGCTGGGGGCCGAGCGGGTCGCGTACGTCGATGTGGACGTGCATCACGGCGACGGCGTGCAGGCGGCGTTCTGGGAGGACCCGCGGGTCCTGACGGTGTCGTTGCACGAGCATCCGCGGACGCTCTTCCCGCAGACCGGGTGGCCGGAGGAGACCGGTGCCGACTGCGCGGAGGGATCGGCGGTGAACGTCGCGCTGCCGGCGGGGACCGGCGACGCGGGGTGGCTGCGGGCCTTCCACTCGGTGGTGCCGGAGGTCCTCGCGGACTTCCGGCCGCAGGTGCTGGTGACGCAGCACGGGGCGGACACGCACTTCGAGGACCCGCTCGCGCACCTGGCGGTGTCGTTGGACGCGCAGCGGGCGGTGCAGGTGGCGTGCCACGAGCTGGCGCACGAGTACGCCGACGGGCGGTGGGTGGCGCTGGGGGGCGGTGGTTACGCCGTGGTGGACGTGGTGCCGCGGTCGTGGACGCATCTGGTGGGGATCGCGGCGGGGCGGCCGGTGGAGCCGGAGACGGTGATCCCCGAGGGATGGCGGCAGGAGGTGTACGCGCGGACGCGGCAGCTGGGGCCGATGCGGATGACCGACGGGCGGTGGCCGGTGTCGTGGGCGGCGTGGGAGGCGGGGTACGACCCCGCGGATCGGCTGGACCAGGCGGTACTGGCCGCTCGGCGGGCGGTGTTCCCGCTGCGGGGGCTGTTGGCGTGAGAGGTGCGGGGGTGCGCGGAGGAGGTGCCCGGCGTCGGTGCGGCCGGAGTGGGTGACGGGGGCCGGTGCTCGCGCCGCGCCCACCGTGCCGCCCCGGGGACGGCTCCCGGGCCGTTCGGGCACGAGGGAGGCGCGACCGCCGACGGCCGGGGTGGCTGGGGGGTTACGCCGACCGTGGGCGGATTCCCGCGTTCCTCGTCGCGGGGGCGGGTGGAACCGGCAGCATCGGGTTCGTGCTGATCCGTGGAGCTCTTCGGGCTCATCTTCTGGACGTCGGTCTCGCCGGGGTCGTGGCGACCTCTCGTGAGGTGAGTCTGCGGAGTTACCGGTTGTTCGCCGCACGGGACCCGCGGGCGCTGATCGGGATCGACCCGGTGGGGGACTGGGGGCAGCGGGAGCTGCTCGGACTGATGGCGGAGAGGTGCGGGGTCTCGGCCGATCCGCGGCACACCTCGGGCCAGGACGTGATCGACCCCGATCGGACCCTGGCCGCCCTCGACGCCTTCGCCGGTCGGCTCGCGGCGGTCGCTCAGCGTGGCGCACCGGTCCTCCTCGGCACCGGGCACCCGCACCGGCTGCTCGGTTTCTACGCCGCCTTGGCCGAGGCCCTGTCGGCGGCGGGATGTGCTGTCCTCACCCCGGCGCAGGGTCGCCGTGTCGACATAACGACCCGGTTCGGTCTACGCACGTACCGCCTCGACTACGAGCGGGGAGTCGCGTTGGTGCGGGAGCCCGGGACCGGGCGCGCCGGTGGTGAGCCCGGCGCACACACCCACTCGCCGCTCCCGGTTCGTACCGCGCTGGCCGTCGCGGCCGAGGGCGGGGGGCCGCTTCCCGAGCTGGTGATCGGCGACCACGGATGGGTCTGCGGAGCAGGTCAGCTGGGTTTCGAGGCGATCGGGCCGGCCGATACGGACGATCCCGCGCTCTTCGTCGGGCAGGCGGAGGGGTCGGTGTCCGTCGTCGTTCCACTTGATGACGCCGTGCGGTCCGAGTACTACCGGCCCCTCACCCGCTACGTACTCAATCGGGCGTGTCTGTCACGGTAGGGAAGCGATGGGTGCACCTCTTCCCCATTCGCATCACCCGCCCCTACATTGGGGAGTGAGCACGCAGCGACGAAGAGTCACCGGAAGGGGAAGCCGGTGGCCGTCGAGTGCGGAAGGTTCAGGTGTGTCATGGCTGGAGCAGGCGAAAGGCCTCTGAACGAGGTTCAGTTCCTTACCGTGGCGGAGGTCGCCTCGGTGATGCGCGTGTCCAAGATGACCGTGTACCGGTTGGTGCACAGCGGTCATCTGCCCGCGATCCGGGTGGGACGGTCGTTCCGTGTCCCGGAGCAAGCGGTTCACGAGTACCTCCGCGAGAGCTACGTGGGGGTGGAAACGGCCTGACGGTGGCCCGGGGGAGGCTCTCGACGCCCGTCAGGGCTCACCAGGCTCATCAGGGCCTCTCCCGGCCCCCCGGACCCCCCTCGGCACCTCGATTACGACCTCAGCGCTCGGGCGGGTAGGCTGACCCCTCGTAGGTCGTGTGGGCCCATGGCGCCCAACAACCGAGTGATGAGAAGTGAGCGAGGGTAGTCGTGGGCTCTGTTATCAAGAAGCGGCGCAAGCGGATGGCCAAGAAGAAGCACCGCAAGCTGCTCAAGCGCACGCGCGTTCAGCGTCGCAACAAGAAGTAAGCGACGCTGCGCCGTCAGCGTGTCCTGTGGCCCCCCACCGCGTCCGGTGGGGGGCCACAGTCGTGTCCGCGGCTCCGTCCGGCCCGGGGCTCGGCCGTATCCGCTAATTCTCGTCACGTGCCGCGTCCGGCGGTCATCACAGAGCAACACCGACCGGCTAAGTTGGCCCGCAGGCGGGAACGCGGCAGGGTACGGAGCGAAGCGGAAGGAAGGCGCTGATCTTGGGCAAGGTCGTGCTCGTGACCGGAGTGGCCCGGCCGTTGGGGGGCCGGTTCGTGCGGCGCATCCAGCGCGACCCCGACGTGGAGCGGGTCGTGGCCGTGGACGCCGTCGCACCCGAGCACCATCTGGGCGGCGCCGACTTCGTGCAGGCCGACATCCGGCAGTCGGCCATCGGGCGGGTGCTCGCCGAGACGCGCGCCGACACGGTCGTCCACCTGGACGTCACGGGCACGCCGCTGGTCAGCGGCAGCCGTACGTCGGTCAAGGAGACCAACGTCATCGGCACGATGCAGCTGCTCGGTGCCTGCCAGAAGTCGCCCGCCGTGCAGCGGCTCGTGGTGAAGTCCAGTACGAACGTCTACGGGTCCGCACCGCGCGACCCGGCCGTGTGCACGGAGACCACCGCGCCCAAGTCCCTGCCCAGCGGGGGCTTCGCCAAGGACGCCGTCGAGGTCGAGGGGTACGTGCGCGGCTTCGCGCGCCGGCGGCCCGACGTGGCGGTGACGGTCCTGCGGTTCGCCAACATCCTGGGCCCGGGCGCGGACACCCCGCTCGCCTCGTACTTCGGGCTGCCGGTGCTGCCGACGGTCTTCGGCTACGACCCCCGGCTGCAGTTCGTGCACGAGGACGACGTGATCGAGGTGCTGCGGATCTCCTCGCACGAGCCGCGGCGGGGGACGCTGAACAGCGGCACCTTCAACATCGCCGGCGACGGCGTGCTGCTGCTCTCCCAGTGCTCGCGCCGGCTGGGCCGCCCCACCGTTCCGCTGCTGCTGCCCGCGGTCACCTGGGCGGGCACGCTCGTGCGTACGCTGGGGATGACGGATTTCTCCCCCGAGCAGATCCGGCTGCTCACCCACGGGCGGGTGGTGGACACGACGCAGATGCGCGAGACGCTGGGTTTTCGGCCGAAGTACACGACGGCCGGGGCGTTCACGGACTTCGCGCGCGGCCGCGGTGCGGGACTGCTGCAGCCCCAGGCCCTCGCGGGGGCCGTCGACCGGATCGCGGAGCTGTCCCTGCGGGGCAGCGGCCCCCTCCCGAAGCAGAGCGCCAACTGAGGAGCGCAGCAACGATGGCGGACGCCAAGGTCATTCCGTTCGACGACGACCGGTCGCGGGGGAGCGGCGCGAGCGGTGGCGCGGCGGCACAGCGCCCGGCGCGGCGCCGTGGCGCGGGGAGCCGGCGCAAGGGCACGGCGGAGTCCGTGCCGGTACGCGAGGTGGCACCCCTGCCGGTCCGGGGCGCCGCGCAGGATGATGCTCGTGTGACACAGGATGCGCAGGAGACTCCCGGTGGGCCCGAGCCGCGCGCGGAGGACGCGGCCGGCGGCCTGGAGCGGCGTGTCGCGGGCGGCCTGGCCTTCCTGCGCCGCCGGATCACCGGTGACTACGAGGTCGACGACTTCGGCTACGACGCCGAGCTCACCGACCAGGTGCTGATGTCCCTGCTGCGGCCGGTGTACGAGAAGTACTTCCGGGTCGAGGTGAAGGGCGTGGAGAACATCCCGGCCGAGGGCGGCGCGCTGATCGTCGCCAACCACTCCGGGACGCTGCCGCTGGACGGCCTGATGATGCAGGTCGCCGTGCACGACCACCATCCGGCGGACCGGCATCTGCGGCTGCTGGCGGCGGACCTGGTGTTCGTGCTGCCGGTGGTGAACGAGCTGGCCCGCAAGCTCGGTCACACCCTGGCCTGCGCCGAGGACGCCGAGCGGCTGCTGGGTCAGGGGGAGCTGGTCGGGGTGATGCCGGAGGGTTTCAAGGGCATCGGCAAGCCGTTCGGCGAGCGCTACAAGCTCCAGCGTTTCGGCCGGGGCGGCTTCGTGTCCACGGCGCTGCGGCAGCGGGTGCCGATCATCCCGTGCTCGATCGTGGGCGCGGAGGAGATCTACCCGATGATCGGCAACGCCAAGACCCTGGCGCGGTTGCTGGGCTTCCCGTACTTCCCGCTCACGCCGACCTTCCCGTGGCTGGGCCCGCTGGGCGCGGTGCCGCTGCCGACGAAGTGGACCATCCAGTTCGGCGAGCCGATCCCCACGGACGGCTACCCGCCGGAGGCGGCCGACGACCCGATGCTGATGTTCAACCTCACCGATCAGGTACGGGAGCAGATCCAGCACACGCTCTACAAGTTGCTGGTGCAGCGGCGGTCGGTGTTCTTCTGATCCCGTGGGGCCCTACGGCCTCCTGGCTCGTACGCCGACGGGGGCGCTCCTCGGAAGGGGGGCGCCCCCGTCGGCGTACCGGCAGCGGCTCAGTCCGCGTCCTCCGCCTCGATGCCCAGGCCGGGCAGCAGACCGGGGAGGAGGGGCGGCAGGGTGACGTCCGGCTCGGCGGGCGGGGTGTTGCCGCCCGTGGACGGGGAGGCGGGACCGGTGTCCTTCGGCGGGTCGAGCAGGCCGCCCGTGTTGCCGCCGAGCAGGCCGTCCTCGTCGCTGCCGGAGCCGGCCGACTCGCTGGGCGCACGGCTGTCGCCGCGCCCCCGTTCGGATGCGCCGTCGCCGCCGGTGCTGGGCGTCGACGGGTGGCCGGAGCCGGGGGTGTCGGTGGTCGCCGACTCGGAGCCGCCCTGTCGGCCGCCGTCGCCGCCGCCGCTGTCGTCGTCCTGGGCGGGCGGCTGCGGCAGCATGGACCGCAGCGGGGCCACGTCGTCCTCTATGGCGTCGAAGACCGATGACACCTGTTCGCTGACGTCCCCGAGCTGTACGGGCAGTCGCTCGCGCAGTGCTCCCCAGGCCTCCCGGTGGGAGCGGGAGAAGGCGGAGAGCGCCTGCATGGGGGCCAGCGACTCGGGGTCGCGCGCGTAGGCCGCGCTGAGCAGCCGGTGGCCCTCGGACGCGTCGTGCCGCATGCCGGACAGCGCGCGGCGGATCTCGCCGAGGGACTCGTGGTCGAGGGGGCCGCTGCGCCCGCGCTCCATCAGCCGACGTGCCTCGCTGAGCCGGGTCGAGGCCAGGTCCAGGTAGGCCTCGCCGCGCTCGTCGTCCCCGTCGGTGAGACCGAGACGGAAGTCCTCTATGCCGCGCTTGAGGCCGTAGAGCGAATCGCCCGGAAGGGCGTCCGAACTGGCGGCGGCGACTCCGCCGAAGGCTCCGGCGGCCACGCTCACGCTCAGTCCGCCCGCGGTGAGGCCCTTGGCCAGCCGTGAACGCGGCCGGAACCTCTGGAGCGGGGCCGCCCGGTGGGTGCCGCGCGTCCGGCGCTGCTCCGGAACCGAAGTGGCCGCCGCCCCGCCGCCCTCCTGGAGCATGGCCTCGAACGCGGCCACCAGCTGGGCGCGCTGGACGACCTTGACCTCGGGATCCAGTTCGGGCCGGGGCAGCGTCTCCAGACCGGTGGCGAGGGTCAAGAGACGACCCTGCTCGGTCGGTTCCGCGGTGGCCTCGGCGCCCGTCGGTCCTCCGGACTGCTCGGCCGCCGCCCCGGGTTCGGACTGCTCCTCCAGAGCCTGGGCGAAGGCGTTCGCCCGCCGGTGTGCCGATACGTTCGCGATCACTGGCGGCACCTCCTCTCGTCATGACGGTCGACTCCCCAGGGGGTCCTGAGGGTTGCACACCCTGATCGGGACCACCCGATCGTGTGATCGGAGTCGACCAGGGGGTGACCACAGGGAGCCTGCATCCCGCACAACGAGCGGCGTGGCACTTGGGTTACGGACGGTGGATGATCGGACCGCGGACTCAACAGACTCTCACTGATGGTGACTTGGGAAAAGCGGAGAGTTTCGATGGGGGCGGGCGCCTCGGGGGCGCCGGGATCTCAGCGGACGTCGTCCGGGAGCAGCCGGGCCAGGGTGCGCACGGCCCGGTACTGGAGCGTCTTGATGGCGCCCTCGTTCTTGCCCATGACACGGGCCGTCTCGGCGACCGAGAGGCCCTGGAGGAAGCGCAGGGTCACGCACTCCTGCTGCTGCGGGTTGAGCCGGCGTACGGCTTCCAGCAGGGCGGCGTTGGAGAGGGATTCGAGGACGGAGTCCTCGGGGGACCGCTCGACCTCGTTGGCGTCGAGCATCTCGCCGGTGGTGACCTCCAGGCGGAAGCGGCTGGACTTGAAGTGGTCGGCGACGAGGTTGCGGGCGATGGTCACCAGCCAGGCGCCGAAGTCGCGGCCCTGCCAGGTGAAGGTGCCGATGCGCCTGAGGGCCCGCAGGAAGGTCTCGCTGGTGAGGTCCTCGGCGGTCGCCTTGCCGCCCACGCGGTAGTAGATGTAGCGGTACACGGTGTCGCTGTACTGGTCGTAGAGCCGCCCGAAGGCGTCGGCCTCGCCGGCCTGAGCCCGCTCGACCAGGTCCATCATGCGGGCGCTGTCGCTGTCCGCGGCGGGACGGCGGTGGGTGGTGGCGGCGGCCCCCGACGAGGACGACCGCGCGCGTCTGCCGACGGCGGCGCTTCCGTCGGCCAGTGCGTAGCAAGGGCCGACGGGGGCGGCGAGGGCGGCGAGGGCGGGGACGGCGTACGCGGTGGGGACGAAGCCGCGCAACAGGTCTTGTGCTGTTTTGACCGTTGCGCGCAGCGTAGCCAGGCCCGAGGCGTCAACCCCGACGTGTGGGTACACGGGACTCCCAGAGGCAGAGCTTCCATCACGTGCAGTACGGAACCATTCACCCGTCGTAGCGAAGGTGGGGTGCCGGAATGCGTCTGAGGAGAATAACGCTTCGTGCAGGCACTGCTACGCCCAGTTGCTCAAATCATCGATTACGTCGCTTCCGTGCCCGATTGACGCTCGATCGGATGCGACAGGATGATCGCTTGGTGACCGGAATGGTTCGGATTCCTGGTGACTACAGAGCGTGTTGTGGCCGATGTGAGAAAAGGGGACTGGAGCGGGTGGCCCGGGGGTACGTCACATGGCTTGGGGCGACGGCCGGACCGGGTCAGCGGCGGCGGCGGTGCAGCGCGATGGCCGCGGCGGTGCCGCCGGCCACGGCCCCGACGCCCGCGGCCGCCGGGATGCCGACCTTGGCCGCCTTGCGGCCGGTGCGGTAGTCGCGCAGGCGCCACTCCAGCTCGCGGGCGTGCTTGCGCAGCTTCGAGTCCGGGTTGATGGCGTAGGGGTGCCCGACCAGGGACAGCATCGGGATGTCGTTGTGGGAGTCGCTGTAGGCGGCGCAGCGGGACAGGTCGAGGGCCTCCGCGGCCGCCAGCGCCTTCACCGCCTCGGCCTTCGCGGGGCCGTGCAGCGGCTCGCCGACCAGCTTGCCCGTGTAGACGCCGCCGACGGACTCGGCCACCGTGCCGAGCGCGCCGGTCAGGCCGAGGCGGCGGGCGATCACCTGGGCGATCTCCACCGGGGCGGCCGTGACCAGCCAGACCTTCTGCCCGGCGTCCAGGTGGGCCTGGGCGAGGGCGCGGGTGCCGGGCCAGATCCGCTCGGCCATGTACTCGTCGTAGATCTCCTCGCCGATGGTCTTCAGCTCGGAGACGCGGTGGCCCTTGACGATCGAGAGCGCGGAGTCGCGGGCGTCCTGCATGTGCTCCGGGTCCTCGAGCCCGGCGAGCCGGAAGTAGGCCTGCTGCCAGGCGAACCGGGCGAGGTCGCGGGTCTCGAAGAACTTCCGCTTGTACAGGCCCCGGCCGAAGTGGAAGATCGCGGCGCCCTGCATGACGGTGTTGTCGAGGTCGAAGAAGGCGGCCGCCCGGTCGTCGCCGTGGACGGGGAAGTCCGGTTCCGTGCCCGTGTCCGGGGCGGTGCCCTCCGCGGACTGCGCGGACTTGCGGGCTGCCTCCGCCGAGGCCTCGCCTGCCAACACGCTCCGCGCCGTGGCGGAGCGCCTACGGGGAGTGAGCCATCGAAGAGCGGCCATGTCCGTGAGCATAGCCAGTTTGTTCGGAGGCTTCGGAGCCGAGAGGTTCGGAGGGTGTGAACTCTGGGCGACCGGGTCGCCGCAGGACCGGTCCCCGGTGCGGGCCGGGGTGCCGGCCCGGCAGGCCGGCCGGTCCGTGCGCGGGGCTCGGCCCGCGGGGCCGTGCGCGCGAGAATGGCCGGCATGAGTCCCCTCTTCCGCCGAAAGCCCTCGCAGACCGCGCAGGCTCCGCAGGCCGCGCAGTCCCCTGAGTACTCCGAGAACCATCTCGTCACCCTCATCCGCAAACCCGGCTGCCATCTGTGTGATGACGCACAGCTCGTCGTCGAGAAGGTCTGCGCCGACCTGGGCGTCCCCTGGGAGGGGAAGGACATCACCCGGGACCGCGGCCTCCACGACCAGTACTGGGAGCAGATCCCGGTCGTGCTCGTGGACGGCAGGCAGCACACCTTCTGGCGTGTGAACGAGGAACGGCTGCGCAGGGCACTGACCGACGAGTCCAAGTAGTCCGGATGGTCGCTTAGGATCGATGGTGACTTGGTCTCGGGGGCGTTGATCGTGAGGAGCGTGTGCGGCTTTGCCCCCGATGGGAGAGGAACGCGGGCGCGTATGCGCCGGTTCCCGGTTCGTGCGCCGGGGGCGCGTGAGCCCGGTCACGTTGGCCGGGCAAATCGGACACCATCTTTGTGCACGCGTTCACAAAGACATAGCCTGCATTCGACGGGGCGGTCATGTAGGGACGTATGACCGCCTACAGCCCCGCTCTACCCGCAGGAGCACCGTGGCAACTGGCCGAACACACCGACCGGCGACCCGCAGCCGAGGGATTCCCGAGGCCACCGTCGCCAGGCTTCCGCTGTACCTCCGAGCCCTCACCGCACTGTCGGAGCGCTCGGTGCCCACGGTCTCCTCCGAGGAGCTGGCGGCCGCGGCGGGCGTGAACTCCGCGAAGCTGCGCAAGGACTTCTCCTACCTCGGCTCCTACGGGACCCGGGGCGTCGGCTACGA
This sequence comes from Streptomyces ambofaciens ATCC 23877, assembly GCF_001267885.1. Lineage (NCBI taxonomy): Bacteria > Bacillati > Actinomycetota > Actinomycetes > Kitasatosporales > Streptomycetaceae > Streptomyces > Streptomyces ambofaciens. Next base: position 4,503,546 of record NZ_CP012382.1, read on the forward strand.
CGTCGAGTATCTCGTCTACCAGATCTCCCGCGAGCTGGGGCTCACCCAGGACTGGCCGGTTGTGATCGTCGGTATCGGCAACCTCGGCGCCGCGCTCGCCAACTACGGCGGCTTCGCCTCCCGCGGGTTCCGGGTCGCCGCGCTCATCGACGCCGATCCGGGAATGGCCGGAAAGCCCGTCGCCGGCATCCCGGTGCAGCACACCGACGAGCTGGAGAAGATCATCCAGGACGACGGTGTCTCCATCGGTGTGATCGCGACGCCCGCCGGTGCCGCCCAGCAGGTCTGCGACCGGCTCGTGGCCGCCGGTGTCACCTCCATCCTGAACTTCGCGCCGACCGTGCTGTCCGTGCCGGACGGCGTCGACGTGCGCAAGGTCGACCTCTCCATCGAGCTGCAGATCCTCGCCTTCCACGAGCAGCGCAAGGCGGGCGAGGAGGCCGCGGCCGACGCCGTGCCGCACGTCGCCGCCCGCAAGCAGCCCTCCACCGACCAGGGACCCGACGGGGACGTGCCCGCCGTGATGCCGGCATGAGCCTCCTCGTCGTCGGGCTGAGTCACCGCAGCGCTCCGGTCAGCGTCCTGGAGCGGGCCTCGCTGAACGCGGACGCCCAGCTCAAGCTGGTGCAGGACACGGTCGCCGCCGAACCGGCCACCGAGGCCGCGGTGCTGGCCACCTGCAACCGCATCGAGCTGTACGCCGACGTGGACAAGTTCCATGCCGGTGTCGCCGAGCTGTCCACGCTGCTGGCCCAGCACAGCGGGGTCGGCCTGGAGGAGCTCACTCCCCATCTCTACGTGCACTACGAGGACCGGGCCGTCCACCATCTCTTCTCGGTGGCCTGCGGGCTCGACTCGATGGTGGTGGGCGAGGGCCAGATCCTCGGCCAGATAAAGGACTCCCTGGCCCGGGCGCAGGACTCGCACACCGCCGGACGGCTGCTGAACGACCTGTTCCAGCAGGCGCTCAGGGTCGGCAAGCGGGCCCACTCCGAGACCGGCATCGACCGTGCCGGGCAGTCCCTGGTCACCTTCGGCCTGGAGCAGCTCGCGGCCGGGGCCGACGTCCAGACCTGGGTGCGGGGCAAGAAGGCCCTGGTCATCGGCGCCGGTTCGATGTCCTCGCTGGCCGCCGCCACGCTGGCGCGGGCCGGGGTCACCGAGATCGTGGTCGCCAACCGCACCTTCGAGCGGGCCGAGCGGCTCGCCAGGATCCTGACCGAGGGCGACGACACGGACGTGCTGGCCCGTGCGGTACCGATGGACTCGGTGCCGGACGAACTGACACGTGCCGACGTGGCCGTCTCCTGCACCGGCGCGACCGGGCTCGTCCTCACCGCCGACGCCGTCGCGGCGACGCTGGAGGGCCGCACCGGCGCGCCCGTCGCCGAAACGGACGGAGCGCGGCCCACGGGCGCCGGCGCCACTGTCGTCCGGGAGGTCCGGGAGGGTGCTGAAACGCCTCTGCCGGGGGCCGGCGCCGTCGACGAGAACTGTCCGCTCGACCTGTCCCCCGTGCCGGCCGGCTTCTCCGTCATGGGCGAGGCCGCCGTGGCCGGCATGGACGCCGCGACGCTGGAGCAGCACGGGGCGTGGGCCGCGGGCGGTACGGCCGTGGACCGGTCGCGCGAGGCCGGGCGCCCGAGCCCCGAGGCGGACGCCGACCTGATCACCGCGCTGGCCGCGACGGCCGCGAGCGTCGGCCGCATCCCCGAGCGCCGACGGCCCGAGCCGGTCGCCGAGGCACCGCGCCCCGAGCCCGTGCTCTTCCTGCTCGACCTCGCCATGCCGCGCGACATCGACGCCGCCGCGCACCGGCTGGCCGGGGTGCGGCTGGTGGACATCGAGTCGCTCGCCGACGCCTCGGCCGACGCGCCGATGGCCGCCGACGTCGACATGGTCCGGCGGATCGTCGCCGACGAGGTCGCGGCCTTCGGCGCCGCCCAGCGGGCCGCGCACATCACGCCCACCGTCGTCGCGCTGCGCAGCATGGCCGCCGACGTCGTGGCGGGCGAGATCGCCCGGCTGGAGGGGCGGCTGCCGGGCCTCGACGACAAACACCGCGCCGAGATCACCCAGACCGTCAAGCGTGTGGTCGACAAGCTGCTGCACGCGCCGACGGTACGGGTCAAGCAGCTCGCCGCCGAGCCCGGCGGCGCCGGGTACGCGGACGCGCTGCGCACCCTGTTCGACCTCGACCCCGAGACGGTGGCCTCCGTCTCCCGCGCCGAGAACAGCACTGAGAAGAACCGAGGGCCGGCATGACTGAGAAGGCACTGAGGCTGGGGACCAGGCGGAGCAAGCTCGCCCTGGCCCAGTCCGGGCAGGTGGCGGACGCCGTGAGCCAGGTGACCGGTCGGCCCGTTGAGCTGGTCGAGATCACGACCTACGGCGATGTGTCGCGCGAGCACCTGGCGCAGATCGGCGGCACGGGCGTGTTCGTGGCGGCGCTGCGCGAGGCGCTGCTGCGGGGCGAGGTGGACTTCGCGGTTCATTCGCTCAAGGACCTCCCCACCGCGCAGCACGAGGACCTGGTGGTGGCCGCCGTTCCGGTCCGCGAGGACCCGCGGGACGTGGTCGTCGCCCGGGACGCGCGCAAGTTCACCGACCTGCCCCCCGGGGCGCGCATAGGCACGGGCGCCCCGCGCCGCATGGCGCAGCTGAACGCGTACGCCCGCACCCACGGGCTGGAGATCGAGACGGTCCCGATCCGGGGCAACGTCGACACCCGCATCGGGTACGTCCACAGCGGTGAGCTCGACGCCGTCGTGCTGGCCGCCGCCGGGCTGAACCGGGTGGGCCGCATCGACGAGGTGACCGACTTCCTGTCGGTCGACACGGTTCTGCCCGCCCCCGGCCAGGGGGCACTGGCGATCGAGTGCAGGGCGGGAAGCACCGCCCAGGATGCTGAACTCGTCGCCGCGCTCGCCGAGCTCGACGACCCGTTCACGCGGGTCGCCGTGACGGCCGAGCGGTCACTGCTCGCCGCCCTGGAGGCCGGCTGCAGCGCCCCTGTGGGCGCGCTGGCCGACCTCTTGGCCGACGGGCAGATTGTCAAGGAAATGCGCCTGCGCGGCGTCGTCGGCACGACCGACGGCTCGACGCTGGTGCAGCTGTCCACCACCGGTCCCGTGCCCGAGACGCACGAGGCGGCGCTGGCATTCGGTCGCGAACTCGCCACCGACATGCTCGCCCAGGGCGCGGCCGGTCTGATGGGGGAGCGAGCACAGTGAGCCCCACCACCTTTACCGCCGGTCCGGAACACGGGCACGTCACCTTCCTCGGTGCCGGACCCGGAGATCCGGGACTGCTGACTCTGCGCGCCGTGGAGGCGCTGTCGCACGCGGATGTCCTCGTCGCCGAGCACGAGGTGCTCGACGTCGTGCGCACGCATGCGCGGCAGGGCGTGACCGAGGTGCACACGGATACCGATCCGTCGGATCCGGGTGCAGGCACGCCCCAGCTGACGGTAGTTGACGGCTCGTCAACGACCGTGGGCGTCCCCGCCGTGCGGGATGCCGCACATCTTGTCATGGAGGCCGCGCGGGGCGGCAGGCGGGTCGTGCGTGCCGTGACCGGGGACCCCGGGCTCGACACGTACGCCGCCGAGGAGATGCTGGCGTGCGCCGCGGCCGGGGTGCCCTTCGAGGTCGTCCCCGGTATCGCGAACGCCGTCGGTGTGCCCGCGTACGCCGGTGTGCCGCTGCGGGACGCCGAGGGTGCCGACGTGCGGTTCGTGGACGCCCGTACGGCGTCGGCCCGGTGCTGGACCGAGGTGGGTGCCTCGGACGGGACGGTCGTCGTGTCGACGACGCTCGACTCGGTGGCCGCGGCCGCCGGTGAGCTGGTGTCGGCCGGCCGCAAGCCGGACACCCCGCTGACGGTGACGGTCGCCGGTACGACGACCCGGCAGCGCACCTGGACGGCGACGCTCGGCACGGTCGCGCAGACGCTGAAGCAGGCGAAGGTGCTGCCGTCCCCGGACGGTGGCCGTCCGGTGATAGCCGTGGTCGGCGAGCGCAGCGCCCCCGCCCGGCGCGACCAGTTGTCGTGGTTCGAGTCCAAGCCGCTGTTCGGCTGGAAGGTGCTCGTGCCGCGCACGAAGGAGCAGGCGGCGTCGCTCTCCGACCAGCTGCGGTCGTACGGGGCCGTACCCAGCGAGGTGCCGACCATCGCGGTCGAGCCGCCGCGTACGCCCCAGCAGATGGAGCGGGCGGTCAAGGGCCTGGTGACGGGCCGGTACGAGTGGATCGCGTTCACGTCGGTCAACGCGGTGAAGGCGGTCCGCGAGAAGTTCGAGGAGTACGGTCTCGACGCCCGTGCGTTCGCGGGCATCAAGGTCGCGGCGGTGGGCGAGCAGACGGCCAAGGCCCTCGTCGCCTTCGGTGTGAAGCCGGACCTGGTGCCGAGCGGTGAGCAGTCGGCCGCCGGACTCCTGGAGGACTGGCCGCCCTACGACCCGGTCTTCGACCCGATCGACCGCGTCTTCCTGCCCCGCGCCGACATCGCCACGGAGACGCTGGTCGCCGGGCTGATCGAGCTGGGCTGGGAGGTCGACGACGTCACCGCCTACCGGACGGTGCGCGCGTCGCCGCCGCCGGCCACCACCCGCGAGGCGATCAAGGGCGGTGGCTTCGACGCGGTGCTGTTCACCTCGTCGTCCACGGTGCGGAACCTGGTCGGGATCGCGGGCAAGCCGCACAACGTCACGGTGATCGCGTGCATCGGCCCGGCGACGGCCAAGACGGCCGAGGAGCACGGGCTGCGGGTGGACGTCATGGCGCCCGAGCCGTCCGTCACCAAGCTGGCGGAGGCCCTGGCCGACTTCGGCCTGGCGCGCCGGGCGGCGGCCCTGGAGGCCGGGGACCCGGTGACGCGGCCGAGCGAGCGGCGGCCGGGGGCGCGCAGGCGTCGGTCCTCGACGTGACGTGACGTGACCGAGCCGCGGACATGGCCCGCACCCGTGAGCCCGGGTGCGGGCCATGTCCGTGCGGGCGCCCGGTCCGTGCGGGCCGGGTCCGTGGGAGGAGCCCGTGGACAGCCGGTCGACGGGTGCGTGTAATGAGGGCGGTGCCGCGTGGCGCCGGTCAAAGAGCAGTGGGCCGGCCGGCGATCGGGCGAGCACCCTTTCTCAAGGGGTACGTGATGAGTTCCTGCTCCGCGCCCTGACACGACGTAGCGCATTCGCACGTCGTCGTCCTTCTCGCTTCGCCCTTTTCCGGCACCGTGCCGCCTGCCGCGGCCTGCCGTCATGGAGACACAGAACCGTATGCCCACGTCTTTTCAGCCTTCCCGGCCTTCTGAGCTTTCCGAGCCGGCCCAGTCTTTCCAGCAGTCCGTCATCGACGAGTTCCGCGCCAACGGGGGAAAGGTCGGCGGCCCCTTCGAGGGTGAGGACCTGCTCCTGCTGACGACCACCGGCGCCCGGTCGGGAGCCGCGCGGACCACGCCCCTCGGTTACGTTCGGCACGGGGACTCCCTCCTCGTCGTCGGGTCCAACCTCGGTGGCCCGCGGCATCCCGGCTGGTACCACAACCTGCTCGCCCGTCCCCTGGTCGAGGTGGAGATCGGCGCCCGGGCCTTCCAGGCTCTCGCCGTGCCCGCCGAGGGCGCCCGGCGCGAGGAGTTGTTCGCGCACGTCGTGCGGGCGGCGCCCGGCTACGGCGAGTACCAGGCCGGGACCGACCGGCTGCTGCCGGTCGTGGTGCTGGAGCGCGCCGAGCCCGACGACTGGGAGGGGCCCGGCGAGGTCCGCACCCTCGCCGACAAGGTCATGGAGGTGCACACCTGGCTGCGCGGCCAGTTGCGCCAGGTGCGGGCGGAGACCGACGCCCATTTCGCCGCACGGGCCGCGCACCGGGGTGCCGGTGAGGCGCCGGTGCCGGGCCTCGGGCTGCAGATCCGGCAGCGGTGCCTGGCGTTCTGCCAGGCGCTGGAGTTCCACCACGTGAGCGAGGACGGGCATCTCTTCCCGGGGATCGCCCGCCACCACCCCGGTCTGGCCGACGTCTTCGACCGGCTCGCCCGCGAACACCGCACGATCGCCCGCATCCAGGGGGAGCTGGCGGAACTGCTGGCGGGCGTCCACATCGCCGACCCGCAGCGGTTCCGTACGGAACTGGCGGCGATGTCGGCGGAGCTGAACGCGCACCTCGACCACGAGGAGGAGGCGCTGATCCCGCTGCTGGCCGACGTGCCGTGGCCGCCGGCCGGGCCCCCGGCCGCGCCCTAGTGGTGCCAGGCCTTGCCGCCCGTGTTGTGGATGAAGCGCTGGAGCACCTTCATGGTGGTCAGGTACTCCTCGTCGGAGATGCCGGCGTGGCGTTCCGTCCACAGATCGGTCTGGAGGGCGGCGGCCTTCTCGTAGAAGGCCCTGCCGTCGGCGGTGAGGGTCAGGTGGCCGTCGGGGGTCTGGGTGATCCAGCCCCGCGCGATGGTCTCGTCGATCTCCGGCTCCATCTCCTGGCCCGTGTCGAGGTAGTTCCGCAGGAGGGCGGACACCTCGTCGCGGGCCTTCGGGGCGCCGGCGACCTGGTTGAGGACCCACCACTGGGGCTGGGTCGTGCCGATCCCGGCGAGGGCCGCGCGGGTGCGGTCGATGACGGCCTTGTAGGCGGCCCAGCTCCAGTAGCCGATCGGCTGCTGGACCAGTTCGGCGTCGGTGTGCGTGTACTGCATGGTCACTCCCTCGTCCGGTGTCCGTGGGAGCGACCGTAGAAGCTCGACCAAAGTTGAGGTCAAGGGCCGTCGAGGCCGACTCCTCGTCGGCAAAGGCACGGGTGGGGCGGGCGTAGCGTAGGTGGTATGTCGACGTACGGATCCTTTCCCGGCACCCGGCCCCGGCGGCTGCGGAGCACTCCCGTCATGCGTCGGATGGTCGCCGAGACCCGGCTGCACCCCGCCGACTTCATCCTCCCCGCCTTCGTCCGCGAGGGCGTCGGCGAGCCGGTGCCGATCACCGCGATGCCCGGGGTCGTGCAGCACACCCGGGACACCCTGAAGAAGGCCGCCACGGACGCGGTCGAGGCCGGGATCTCCGGGATCATGCTCTTCGGGGTGCCGGAGGAGGAGAAGAAGGACGCGGTCGGCACGGCCGGCACCGACCCGGACGGGATCCTTCAGGTCGCGCTGCGTGACGTGCGGGCCGAGGTCGGGGACGAGCTGCTCGTCATGTCCGACCTGTGCCTCGACGAGTTCACGGACCACGGGCACTGCGGGGTGCTGGACGCGCAGGGGCGGGTCGACAACGACGCCACCCTGGAGCGGTACGCCGAGATGGCGCAGGTCCAGGCGGACGCGGGCGCCCATGTGGTGGGGCCCAGCGGGATGATGGACGGGCAGATCGGCGTCATCCGCGACGCGCTCGACCAGATCGGGCGGGAGGACGTCGCCGTCCTCGCCTACACGGTCAAGTACGCCTCCGCCTTCTACGGGCCCTTCCGGGAGGCCGTCGGGTCCTCGTTGCAGGGGGACCGGAAGACCTACCAGCAGGACTCCGGCAACGCGCGGGACGCGATGCGGGAGCTGGCCCTCGACCTGGAGGAGGGCGCCGACATGGTGATGGTCAAGCCGGCCGGCCCCTACCTCGACGTCCTGGCCAAGGTCGCCGACGCCGTGGACGTGCCCGTGGCCGCCTACCAGATCTCCGGCGAGTACTCGATGATCGAGGCCGCCGCCGAGAAGGGCTGGATCGACCGCGACCGGGCCATCCTGGAGACGCTCACCGGCATCAAGCGGGCCGGCGCGCGCAACATCCTGACCTACTGGGCCACCGAGGTCGCTCGCACGCTGCGCTGAGCGACCTCCCCCGGTGCTTCGTGCAGGGGGTGCGGGCACCCCTTCAGTGGCTGAGGGCCGCGTCCATGTCGGCCTGCCAGTACGTGACCGTGAGCGCGGTGTCGACGTACACGCCGCCGGCGGGCAGGGCGACGGTGGCGACGGAACCGTCCTCGAAGGGGATCGTCAGGGTGTCGGCCTGGTAGCCGTTCTCGCCGCTGCCGTCGCCGGCCGACAGCAGGACCCCGGCGTAGCCGGCCTCACCGGGCTGGACGCCGGTCAGCGACTGCGGCTTGGTCGACTCCGCGACCGGCGGCACCGACTGCGCCTCGCCGAAGCGGGCCGCCGGGTACTGCGGGAGCATGCAGGTCTTCGAGCCGGTGTTGGTGGCGGTCAGCAGCAGGTGGTTGAGCGGGCGGGGAACCTCCGTCGCGGTGATCTTGACGTCGGCTGCGGAGCACTTGCCGGGCAGGTCGGAGTCCTCGTCCCCGGTGCCGCCCGACGTGCCGGAGGAGCCGGAGGCCGCGGACGAGCCGGACGAGCCGGACGACCCGGCCGTCTTCCCGGACGAGCCGGAGCCGGCGGCGCCGGTGGAACCGGAGGAGGCGGCCGAGCCGGCGGAGCCGTTCGTTCCCTTCGTGCCGCCGGTCTCCGTGCCCCCGGCCGACTCGTTCCCGCCGGAGGGCCGTTCGCTCTGCTGTCCGGCCGGGGTGGCGGAGGACGGGGCCGGGGCGCCCGTGTCCGATCCGTCGCCCTCACAGGCCGTCAGGGCGAGCGCGGCCAGCGCGACCGTGGTGGCGGCGAACAGGCGGGTGCGGGTGGTGCGTGCGGACATGACTGGTGCCCCTTCGGGTGGAGTTGAGGTGAGCCGCTCGACCGTTCACCGGGAGCGGCTGCTTGGATGACCACAGCTTGGGGTCGGGGCCGTCCCGGTCGCCAGCGGTGCCGGGGTATGCGGGACAATGGGATGCCGGGACGGCTCTGACCAGGGGGAACGTCATCCCGCTGGGATGCGGTACGGGGACGCGGGGAGAGGGAGGAACGGGTGGCGGGGGAAGATTTCGCGGGACTGCTGCGGGAGTTGAAGGAGCGGTCCGGGCTGAGTTACGGGGCACTGGGCAAGCGGCTGCACATGAGCGCGTCGACCCTCCACCGGTACGTCAGCGGGGAGGTCGTACCCACCGAGTTCGCCCCGGTCGAACGGCTCGCCCGCGTGTGCCGGGCGACCCCCGACGAGGTGCTCGAACTCCACCGCCGCTGGATCCGCGCGGACGCGCTGCGTGGGGTGAAGAAGGAGGAGGGGAACCCCGGGAAGGGGAAGGAGCCCGCGGCGCCGCACACGGCGCCGGAGGCCACCCCGTCGGAGGCCACCCAGCCGTCGGCCGCCGGGCCGGAAGCCGCCCAGGCGTCACCCGTCGGGTCGCAGGCCGCCCAGGCGTCACCCGCCGGGTCGCGGGCCGCCGGGGCGGAGGCCGTCGGAGGGGCGGAGGGGCCGGGGGAAGCCGGCGGCGCCGACGCGGCCGAAGTCGCCGAAGCGGTCCGGGGGTTCGGTGCGGACGCGGACGAGACCGCGCCGCTGGTGTCCGCTCCGCCCGCCCCGGGCGTGCCGCGCCGCCGGGTGCCGCGCACCGCCCTGTACGCCGCGATCGGCGTCGTCGCCGTCAGCGCCGCCGTGGCCCTGGTGGTCAACCTGGTGCCGGGCACGGGCGGCGACGACGGCGGACACCGGGGCACGGCCGGGGCCGCCGCGAGGGCCTCCGTGCCGGAGTCCGCGCCCGCCACCCGGTCGGCGTCCTCCAGCGCGTCCTCCTCGCCGTCCCCCTCCGCCTCCGCGTCTCCGTCCCGGTCCGCCTCCGCCTCCGCCTCCTCCGCCGACTCCGCGCCGGGCGGGAGCACCGCCGGTCCGAGCCGCCGCGCACCCGACGCCGGCCCGCCGCTCACCGTGTCGACCACCCCGTACTACTGGGACACCCCCTGCGAGCACGCGTTCCTCGTGGACCGCAGTCCGAAGAACGTGCTGCCGCCGCCGCCCCAGCAGGACGCGGTCGGCTGGGCCACCGCCTACGGAGCGGTCTCCGCGAACCGGCAGACGGCCGTCCTGACCGTGCAGGGCACCGGCGCGGAGACGGTCGTCCTGACGGGTCTGCACGTGCGCGTGGTGAGCAGCAGGCCACCCCTGGACTGGGACCAGTACGTGATGGGCAACGGCTGCGGCGGCCAGGTGGACCCCAAGGACTTCGACGTCGCGCTCGACCTGGGCAACCCCCTGGCGATGCCGGTCGGGGGGCAGCGGAACTTCCCGTACAAGGTGAGCGAGTCCGATCCCGAGGTCTTCCGCGTCAACGCGCACACCAGCGGCCACGACGTCAGCTGGTACCTGGAGCTGGAGTGGTCGAGCGGCGGCCGGGAGGGCACGGTGCGCGTCGACGACCACGGCCGGCCCTTCCGCACCAGTGCCTCCAAGGACGGCTCGTACTACGCGTATCCGCTCGGCAGCGACGCCTGGGAGCTGGTCCCGGAGGAGTGACGGGGGAGGGCGGGCGGGCTCTGGCGACGCCTTCGGCCAGGGCCCGCGACGACGGCTGCGTCGGCCGTGCGGTCGCACGGGTGTCCGGATCGCGGAAAGCCGCTTGTAGGCGGCACGTACTTCCCTAGGGTGCGGGCATGACCGTGACTGAGAACGCGCCCGCACCGTCCGCCGCCCTGCCGCCGCTCGCCGCACGGGCCCGGTCCATCGGCGGATCGCCGGTACGGGACATCCTGGCCGTCACCGCCCGCCCCGAGGTGATCAACTTCGCCGGCGGGCTGCCGGCGCCGGAGCTGTTCGACGCGGAGGGCATCGCCGCCGCGTACCGGGACGTCCTCGCCGAGCAGCCCGCGCGGGCGCTCCAGTACTCGACCACGGAGGGCGAGCCCTCGCTGCGGGCCGCGCTCGCCGCCCGTACCTCGGCCCGCGGCCTGGACACCGGCCCCGACGACCTCCTCGTCACCACCGGTTCGCAGCAGGCCCTGTCGCTCCTCGCCACCGCCCTGATCGAGCCCGGCGACACCGTCCTCGTCGAGAGCCCCTGCTACCTGGCCGCGCTCCAGGCCTTCGGCTTCGCGGGCGCCCGGGTCGTGGCCGTGCCCGGGGACGAGGACGGGATCGACCCCGGGGCGCTGGAGGAGCTGGTGGTGCGCGAGCGGCCCAAGCTGCTCTACACCGTCCCCACCTTCCAGAACCCCACCGGCCGCACCGTCCCCGCCGCACGCCGTGCCGCCGTGGCCGAGATCGCGGGCCGGTGCGGACTGTGGATCGTCGAGGACGACCCGTACGGGGAGCTGCGTTTCGAGGGTGAGCGGCTGCCGTGGATCGCCTCCTTCGACGGCGCCCGGGACCGGACCGTGCTGCTGGGGTCCTTCTCCAAGGTCATGGCGCCCGGTCTGCGCCTCGGCTGGCTGCGGGCGCCCGCCGGACTGCGCCGGGCCTGTGCGGTGGCCAAGCAGGCCGCCGACCTGCACACCCCGACGGTCAACCAGCTGGCCGCCGCCCGGTACCTGGCCGACCGGGACCTGGACGCCCACGTCGCACGGGTCGCCGGGGCCTACGGCGCACGCCGGGACGCCATGCTCGCCGGCCTGGCGGACGCGCTCCCGGCGGGTTCGGCGTGGAGCCGTCCCGAGGGCGGCATGTTCCTGTGGGCGCGGCTGCCGGACGGGTACGACACCACCGCCCTGCTCCCCGAGGTGGTCCGGCACGACGTGGCGTACGTGCCCGGCGCTCCCTTCCACGCCGGGGAGCCCGACCGCGCGACGCTGCGGCTGTGCTTCGTGACGCAGACGCCGGACGAGATCGCGGAGGGGCTGCGGCGGCTGGGGGCGGGGCTGCGGGGTGCGGTGGAGCGGGAGGCGTAGGACCGGTCCTAGGACGAAGAGCCGAGGCAGCGGGGCCGGGACCGCGCCTACCGTGAGGGCATGCCTTCGACCGTGCGGACGACGACGCCCTTCGACCTCGACGCCTACCTCGACCGGATCGGCTGGGAGGGGGAGCGGCGGCCCGACGCGGCCGTGCTCCGCGGTGTGCACCTCGCCCACCTGAGGGCCATCCCGTTCGAGAACCTCGACGCCCTCGGCGGCACGGCCCCCTCCCTCGCCCTTTCCGACCTGATGGACAAGCTGGTGCACGGCCGCCGCCGCGGGGGCTACTGCTACGAGCACAACACGCTGTTCGCGGCGGCCCTGGAGGCGCTGGGGTTCCGGGTGACCCGGCTGACCGCGCGGGTCGTCGTCGGCGCGGAGCGCTTCGAGGACCGTCCGCGCACCCACATGGCGCTCCTGGCCGAGGTGCCCGGCGACCCGCGGCCGTACCTCGCCGACGTCGGCTTCGGTGCCATCGGCTCCCTGCTGGAACCGGTGCCGCTCACGGCGGACACCGAGTTCCACGACGCGGGGCGCCGGCACCGGCTGGTGCGCGTGCCGCACCGGGGGCCGCTGGAGATGTGGGTGCTGGAGGCCTGCCGGCCTGGCGCGGACGGCGGTTGGGAGGCCCAGTACGCCTTCACCCGGGAGCCGTTCGAGGAGTCCGACTACGAGGTCGTCAACTGGCACGTCGCCACGAACCCGCGCTCCCCGTTCTCCCGGCGCCCCTACGTCCAGCGCCTCACGCAGGACGGTCACCTGCTCCTCGACGGCGACCGCGTCACCGCCACCCGGGCCGACGGCACGGTCACCGAGCGGAAGGCGACGGTCGAGGCGGAGATGCGCCGGGTGCTGGCGGAGGAGTTCGGCATCGAAGCGCCCGAGGGAGCGCGGCTGATCCGCTGACGCGACGTGCCGGCGACCGGTCCCGGAGGAACGCGTGGGGTTTCGGTGGTTTATGTGAAGCGTGTGGGGGGAGCCAACTGGGCGTTGTGCCACACCAGTTCGGGCGCCCGGGTGGTGCCCGCCACACATAGGGGGAGGCATCCGTGCGTACTCGCACCGGATGGCGGCGTGTCCTGCTCGGCACGCTGGCGAGCCTGACGGCGACGATCGGCCTGACGGCCGGACTGGCCGCGCCCGCCGCGGCGGCGACCGGGACACCGGTGGCCGTCACCAAGTACAGCCACACCAGCGCATCCGGCGACTGGGTCGGTCAGGGCGGAAGCGTCGCCTACACGCCGGGGACGGCGGACATCACCGTGTCCGGGGAGAGGGAGGCGCTGACCGTCCGGATCGAGAACGAGACCGACTGGTGGACCGTCGAACTGGCCGCTCCGCGGGGTGAGAAGCTCCACCCCGGGGTCTACCGCGGCGCGGAACGGGCGTCCTCGCGCACCGGACGGGCCCCGGGCCTCGACGTCAGCGGCGACTCACGCGGCTGCAACCAGGTCTACGGGCAGTTCTCGGTCCACCAGATCGAGGCGGACGCGACCGGTGCGATCACCGTGCTGGACGCGACCTACACGCAGCGGTGCGAGGCGACCGACGCCCCGGTCCTCAAGGGCGTCGTCAAGTACCGCGCCTACCCGCTCTCCTTCACCTACGCCAGCGAGCCCGGCGACTACCCCGGCCAGGGCAGGAGCGGCACCCACACCGGTGCCACCAGCCTCTTCTCGCTCCAGGAGTGGGGCGTCGGCGGTCTCCAGTACGACGTGTCCGGCAAGCGCGAGACCTGGTCGGCCCTGCTCGTCCCGCCCGTCGGCGAGCGCTTCGAGGCCGGACGCACCTACCGGACGGAACGCGGCAACGGACCCGGCGTGGCCGGCCTCGACGTGTCCGGCTTCGGCGGGTGCAACGCCAGTGAGGGGACGCTGACGCTCACCAGGCTGGCCCGCGGCGAGGACGGCGTGGTCACCGCCTTCGCCGCCACGTTCGTCCAGCACTGCGAGGGCGCCGAGCCGGCACTGCGCGGGACGATCCACTACTACGCCTGACGTCTGACGCCTGACGGGCGGGCCGGGTGCGTCCCGGCCCGCCCGCTCAGAGCCGCTCGGGCGTCCGGATGCCCAGCAGGGCCATGCCCCGGTGCAGGGTGCGGGCCGTGAGGTCGCACAGGAACAGGCGGTTCTCCACCTGCTCGGGCGACTCGGCCTTCAGCACCGGGCACTTGTCGTAGAACGACGTGTACAGCGACGCCAGCTGGTACAGGTACGCGGCCAGCTTGTGCGGGGCGTACTCCGCGGCCGCCTCGAAGACCGTGTTCCCGAACGCGTCCAGGTGCAGACCCAGCGCCCGCTCCGCCTCGTGCAGGGCCAGCTCCGGGTGGGCCGCGGGGCGGACCTCGCCGGCCTTGCGCAGGATGGACCGGATACGGGCGTAGGCGTACTGGAGGTACACGCTGGTGTCGCCGTTGAGCGAGACCATCTGGTCCAGGTCGAACTTGTAGTCCCGGCTCGGCGACGTCGACAGGTCCGCGTACTTCACGGCCCCGATGCCGACCTGCGCGGCCCGCTCCTGGATCTCGTCCTCGGTGAGGTCGCGCGCCTTCTCCCGGACGACCTCCGCGGCCCGCTGCACCGCCTCGTCCAGCAGGTCCTCCAGCCGCACGGTCTCGCCCTCGCGCGTCTTGAACGGCTTGCCGTCCGCGCCGAGCACCGTGCCGTAGCCCATGTTGTGCGCGGTGACGTCGTCGTTCAGCCAGCCGGCCCGGCGGGCCGTCTCGAAGACCATCCGGAAGTGCAGCGACTGGCGCACGTCGACGACGTACAGCAGCGTGGTCGCGTGCAGGTCGCCGACGCGGTTGCGGACCGCGGTCAGGTCGGAGGCCGCGTAGCCGAAGCCGCCGTCCGCCTTCTGCACGATCAGCGGGACCGGCTGGTCGTCCTTGCCGCGGATCTCGTCGAAGAAGACCACGAGCGCGCCCTCGGAGCGCACCGCGACGCCCATCTCCTCCAGGAGGCGGGCGGTCTCGGGCATGCCCTCGTTGTACGCGGACTCGCCGACGATCTCCTCGTCGCGGATCTCCATGTCGAGCTTCTCGAAGACGGAGTAGAAGTAGACCTTCGACTCGTCCACGAACTGCTGCCACAGTTCGAGGGTCTCCTTGTCACCGGACTGGAGGGCGACGACCCGCCTGCGGGCCCGCTCCTTGAACTCCTCGTCGGAGTCGAAGAGCGCACGCGACGCCTTGTACACGCGGTTCAGGTTGCTCATGGCCTGCTCGCCGTCGACGTCGGCCGCGGGGGCCAGCTCGCCGGGGTGCTCGAACAGGTACTGGATGAGCATGCCGAACTGGGTGCCCCAGTCGCCGATGTGGTGCCGGCCGATCGTCTTCTCGCCGGTGAAGTCGAGCATGCCGCGCAGGGCGTCGCCGATCACCGCGGAGCGCAGGTGGCCGACGTGCATCTCCTTCGCCACGTTCGGCTGGGCGTAGTCGATCACCGTCGTGCCCGGCCGCTCGGCGTACGGGACGCCCAGGCGGCCGCTCTCGTCCGCGTACCGCGCGGCGAGGTTCGCGGTGATCGCGCGGTCCCCGAGGGTGATGTTGAGGAAGCCGGGCCCGGAGACCTCGACGTCCTTGATCAGGTCGCCGGTGGTCAGGTGCGAGACGACCTCGCCGGCCAGCTCCCGCGGGTTCGCCTTGGCCTTCTTGGCCAGGGCGAGGATGCCGTTGGCCTGGTAGTCCGCCCGGTCGCTTCGTCGCAGCAGCGGGTCGGCGCCGGCGGCCTCGGGCCGGGTGGCCGTGAGGGCGGACGCGAGGTGCTGCTGGACGGAGTCGCTGAGGGACGTGACCGAGGCCATGGAGTGGTTCGCCGTTCTGCTCGGGGTTCCGGGAGTGAGGCTGTCCGTAGGTACGGAACCCGAGTATCCCACGCGGTGAAAAGCCGTTTTCGCGGATGCGGGCCGGGCTGGGAGAATGGAGCGGTCAGCCGTGCGACCGTGCCGGCTGCTCAGCAGAAGTTTCTGGGAACTCCAGGGAAGAGGACGTGCCGATCGTGGCTCAGAGCACAGAGACCACCGACTGGGTCTCCCGTTTCGCGGACGAGGTCATCGCCGAGTCGGAGCGCCGTGCACCGGGCAAACCCGTCGTCGTCGCGTCCGGACTCTCGCCGTCCGGTCCCATCCACCTCGGCAACCTGCGCGAGGTCATGACCCCGCACCTGGTCGCCGACGAGGTGCGCCGCCGGGGCCACCAGGTCCGGCACCTCATCTCCTGGGACGACTACGACCGCTACCGCAAGGTGCCGGCCGGCATCTCCGGGGTGGACGACTCGTGGGCCGAGCACATCGGCAAGCCCCTCACCTCCGTCCCGGCCCCCCAGGGCTCCGCCCACCCGAACTGGGCCGAGCACTTCAAGGCCGCGATGGTCGCCTCGCTCGCCGAGATGGGCGTGGAGTTCGACGGGATCAGCCAGACCGAGCAGTACACCTCCGGGGTCTACCGCGAGCAGGTCCTGCACGCCATGAGGCACCGGCAGGACATCGACGCGATCCTCGCCCAGTACCGGACCAAGAAGGCCCCGCCGAAGAAGCAGCAGCAGAAGCCGGTCGACGAGGCCGAGCTGGAGGCCGCCGAGGGCTCCGGCGCCGCCGCCGAGGACGACGGCAGCTCCGGCTCCGCCGGGTACTTCCCGTACAAGCCGTACTGCGGCAACTGCGAGAAGGACCTGACGACGGTCACCGCGTACGACGACGACTCGACCGAGCTGACGTACGCCTGCACCGCGTGCGGGTTCTCCGAGACGGTCCGGCTCAGCGAGTTCAACCGCGGCAAGCTGGTCTGGAAGGTCGACTGGCCGATGCGCTGGGCCTACGAGGGCGTGATCTTCGAGCCCAGCGGTGTGGACCACTCGTCTCCCGGGTCGTCGTTCCAGGTCGGCGGGCAGATCGTCGGGATCTTCGGCGGCGAGCAGCCGATCGGGCCGATGTACGCGTTCGTCGGCATCAGCGGCATGGCGAAGATGTCCTCGTCCAAGGGCGGGGTGCCCACCCCGGCCGACGCGCTCCAGATCATGGAGCCGCAGCTGCTGCGCTGGCTGTACGCCCGCCGCCGGCCCAACCAGTCCTTCAAGATCGCCTTCGACCAGGAGATCCAGCGCCTCTACGACGAATGGGACCGCCTCGACGCCAAGGTGGCCGACGGCACCGCCCTGCCCGCCGACGTCGCCGCCCACTCGCGCGCCGTGCGCACGGCCGCCGGTGAACTGCCGCGGACGGCGCGGCCGCTGCCGTACCGCACGCTCGCGTCCGTGGCCGACATCACCGCCGGCCACGAGGACCAGGCGCTGCGCATCCTCAGCGACCTCGACCCGGCCGACCCGCTGGGCACGCTCGCGGAGGTCCGCCCCCGGTACGACAAGGCCGAGGCGTGGATCAACACGCACGTCCCCGCCGACCAGCGGACCATCGTGCGCGAGGAGCCCGACGCCGAGCTGCTGAAGTCCCTCGACGAACAGGGCCGGCAGTCGCTGCGGCTGCTGCTCGACGGACTGGCCGGGCACTGGTCGCTGGAGGGGCTCACCCACCTCGTCTACGGCGTGCCCAAGGTCCAGGCCGGCTTCTCCGCCGACGCCACGCCCAAGGAGCTGCCGCCGGAGATCAAGACCGCCCAGCGGTCCTTCTTCGCGCTGCTGTACCACCTGCTCGTCGGCCGCGACACCGGCCCGCGGCTGCCCACGCTGCTGCTGGCGGTGGGGCAGGAGCGGGTGCGGACCCTGCTCGGGGAGTAGGCGGCGCCACGGCGAAGGGGCCCTCCGTCGGCGGAGGGCCCCTTTCGTCCTTCGTCCGTGCCGGCTACGCGATGTGCTCCTCCTGGAGCTCCCGCATGTGCCGCTCGCTGAACACCTTCACCATCCGGTCGGCCTCCCGCGGAGCCAGCGGCACCCCGAAGGTGGCCTCCACGTCGTCCCGGAACTGGGCGGCCGTGGGGTAGCTGCCGTCGATCGACTTCCGGAAGACCGTGTAGTAGTCCTCCGCCGTCGGCGGCGGCTCGGACGTGCCGCCGCCCTCGCCCAGCTCGCGGGTGCGGGTCGGGCCCACCGGGATCGGGAAGCTGCCGGTCTCCTCGGGGGACGGCTCCTGCGGCGGGGGCTCCTCCTCGAACTGCTCCCGGTACTGCTCGGCCTGCCGCTGCTCCTCCGCCCAGTGGGCGTACTGCTCGGGGTCGAAGTCCGGGTCGTAGCCGCCGTGGTACTCCACGGTCTGCGGGTCCCGGGCGTGCAGCCACGGGTTCCGGTCCTCGGTGGGCGCGTCCCGTCCGGGCTCCCGCTCCTCCTCCGGGGCACCGGCCAGCTCGGGACGCTGCTCCGCCGCGGGGGCCGCCTGCGGGCCCGCCTCCTGGGGCCGGGGCGCCGGCGGCAGCAGGGCCGGCTCGATGCCGGCCGCCGCGAGGCCCGCCGGGGCCGTCTGCGCCAGGGGGACGCCGTAGCGGGCCAGGCGCAGCGGCATCAGCGACTCCACGGGGGCCTTGCGGCGCCAGCCGCGGCCGAAGCGGGAGCGCAGCCGGGCCTGGTACACCAGGCGCTCCTGCTCCAGCTTGATCACCTGCTCGTAGGAGCGCAGCTCCCACAGCTTCATGCGGCGCCACAGCAGGAAGGTGGGCCCCGGCGAGAGCAGCCAGCGGGTGAGGCGCACGCCCTCCATGTGCTTGTCGGCGGTGATGTCGGCGATCCGGCCGATCGCGTGCCGGGCGGCCTCGACGGAGACCACGAACAGGATGGGGATCACGCCGTGCATGCCCACACCCAGCGGGTCCGGCCAGGCCGCCGCGCCGTTGAACGCGATCGTCGCCGCCGTCAGCAGCCACGCGGTCTGGCGCAGCAGCGGGAACGGGATGCGGATCCAGGTCAGCAGCAGGTCCAGGGCCAGCAGTACGCAGATGCCCGCGTCGATGCCGATCGGGAAGACGTAGCTGAAGTTCCCGAAACCCTTCTGCAGGGCCAGTTCCCGCACCGCCGCGTACGAACCGGCGAAGCCGATCCCGGCGATGATGACGGCGCCGAAGACGACCATGCCGATGAGAACGCGATGCGTCCGGGTCAGCTCTAGTGGCGCGGCCACCCGTACTCCCCTCCCAGTGCCTGTTGTTGCGCGCAACAGAGTGGCACATGTGTGCGGGGGACGGGTGGCCGGTGGGTCGATACGGCCCGTCAGCTCGTCTTCGACGAGGCCTTCGACGACGCCTTCGACGACTCCTTCGAAGGCGACTTCGACGTCGACCCGGATGCCGAGGCCGAGCCCGAGGCGGACTGGGAGGGCGACTTGGCGCCGCCCGTTCCACCGCCGCCGTTGGCCTTCGTCACCGCCGCGACCGCTTCCTCGGCCGCCTTCCGGGCGTCCTTGACCAGGTCATCGGCGTCCGGGGTCTCGTCGCCGGCCAGGCCCGCGCCGTTGTAGTCGACGGTCACGACGACGTTCTCGACGCGCGCCACGACCGTCTGCTGCTTGAAGGTGCCTTCCTTCTTCTTCAGGTCGTACCGCACGACCGACGCCTCGTCGCCCGTGCCGCTCACCGGGGTGGTCTTCAGGCTCTTGGCGCCCTCGGCGCTCTGGACGTCCTGGAGCTGCTTCGTGTAGTAGTCGTGCGCCAGGTCGTCGCCCGCACCGCGCGTGGCGTCCGAGTCGAAGCGCAGCATCGACACGCTCAGCCAGCGGAACTGGGAGCCGTCCACGCCGTTGTCGTCGAGGCTGTCCCAGGAGCAACTGCCGCGCGTCGCCGTGTCGTTGGACGCGCCCTCCTTGCCGGAGTCGGCCTTCGGCACCAAGTCCTTCAGCGTCTTCTTCGCCAGCACCGCACAGGGCTCGGGCAGCTTCGCGTACGCCGCCGCCTCCACCGTCGGGGTGGGGCTCGCGGACTTGGACGCGGCCGGCTTGTCCGCGGCCTTGTCCTTGGCGTCACCGGAGCCGGAGTCCGAGGAGCAGCCGGCTGCCACCAGCATCAGGGGGACGGCGGCCGCCGCGCAGACAACACGGGGGAGTCGCTTCGCTCGCTGGTCACACTGGGCTCGTCGCTGCATGGTTCCTTCACTCATGGCACTCGTGGTTCCTGCGGTCGGAACGGGTCCGAGGGGTCACGGTACGCGGTGGGGAAAGTGTGCGGCTCCCCTTCAGGTGCTTCACACACGTGCACCGGGGAGCCCCCGCCGGGCTCAACCGCTCAGCGAATCCGCGAGCTGGGAGGCCAGTTTCCGCGCCATGTCCTGCATTTCCTCGCTGTCGGGGACGACGCCGAGCATCGCCGGCTGCTCCGCGTACTCGATGGTCACCACGACGTTCGACGTGCGGAACGCCACAGTCACCGTGCGTCGTTTCGCCGTCGAGCCGGAGCTGCTCAGCTCGTCGTCGACCAGCGCCTCGTCGCCCAGGTCGTCGAGGAGCCGGGGCTGGAGGTCGGCGGGCGTGGCACCGGAGGACGCGCCCGACGAGGGGGCGGTGGGCGACGCGGAGCCGGAGGGCGGGGCGCCGGACGGGCCGGGCGACGCGGTGTCGGACGGGGACGCGGACGCCGACGCGGACGCCGACGGCGGTTCCGACTCCGACTCCGACTCGGAGGCGACCGGTTCCGGCAGGTCCGCGGCCTCCACCTGCTTCGCGAAGAGCTGTTCGGCCTGGCTGTCGTCGCTCACGGCGTTGTCGTAGGACACCACCCGCTCGAAGTCGACGAACAGGTGGTTGGTGGCGTCCGCCGACTCCACCTTCCAACGGCAGCCGACCTTGCGGTCGCTGTCGTACGCGAGCGTCGCCTCACCGGCGTACGCCTTCTCGCGCTGCTCCTCGTCCGCGATCTCCTGGATGCCGGGCAGGAGCGAGTCGAGCGCCTTGTCGCCCACCGCGCCGCACGGTTCCGGAAGGGTGCGGTACCTGCCGGGCTGGGCGGCCTCGGTCGCGACGCCGGGCCGGCCCGGATTGGAGTCGTCCGCCGTGGCGCCGTCGCCCGAGCCGCCGGTGCAGCCGGCCAGCAACGCCGCCAGGGCGGCGGCGACGCCGGATACATAGGCCTTCCGCTGCACGGTACGGCTCCTCTCGCCGGTGTGGCTGTGGTCGGTACTCCAGTGTCCCCGCTGGTTATTCGCTTGCCGCGCGGGGGCGTCCCCAGAAGACAATGTGTATCGCACGAGCCGCCGTGAGCGCCGGTCAGTCGTCCTTTTGGCTGCCCTTGGCGCCGGTTGTGCGCTGTGAGACTTCTGTATGTTTTCCGGGGGAACGAGGACGATATGTCGTACGTGGAGATGCCGGGCGCGAAGGTGCCGATCCGGATGTGGGCCGATCCGGCCACGGTCGAGGACGGGGCGCTCCAGCAACTGCGCAACGTCGCGACACTGCCGTGGATCAAGGGCCTCGCGGTCATGCCGGACGTGCACTACGGCAAGGGTGCGACGGTCGGTTCCGTGATCGCGATGCAGGGTGCCGTGTGCCCGGCCGCGGTGGGCGTGGACATCGGCTGCGGGATGTCGGCGGTGCGGACGTCCCTGACGGCCAACGACCTCCCCGGTGACCTGTCGCGGCTGCGGTCGAAGATCGAGCAGGCGATCCCGGTGGGCCGCGGGATGCACGACAGCCCCGTCGACCCGGGCCGCTTCCACGGGCTGGCGACCGGCGGGTGGGACGACTTCTGGGGGCGGTTCGACGGGGTGGCGGAGGCGGTCAGGTTCCGTCACGAGCGGGCCGGAAAGCAGATGGGAACGCTCGGCTCCGGGAACCATTTCGTCGAAGTCTGCACGGATACGACCGGCTCCGTCTGGCTGATGCTGCACTCCGGTTCCCGGAACATCGGCAAGGAGCTCGCCGAGCACCACATCGGCGTCGCCCGGAAACTTCCGCACAACCAGGGGCTGGTCGACCGCGACCTCGCGGTGTTCGTCGCGGACACCCCGCAGATGGCGGCGTACCGCAACGACCTGTTCTGGGCGCAGGAGTACGCGAAGTACAACCGCACCCTCATGATGGCGCTCCTGAAGGACGTGGTCCGCAAGGAGTTCAAGAAGGCGAAGCCGGCCTTCGAGCGGGAGATCTCCTGCCACCACAACTACGTGGCGGAGGAGCGGTACGACGGCATGGACCTGCTGGTGACCCGCAAGGGCGCGATCCGTGCGGGCTCGGGGGACTACGGGATCATCCCGGGCTCCATGGGGACGGGTTCGTACATCGTCAAGGGCCTCGGCAACGATAAGTCCTTCAACTCCGCGTCCCACGGGGCGGGCCGGCGCATGAGCCGCAACGCCGCCAAGCGCCGCTTCTCCACCCGGGACCTGGAGGAGCAGACGCGAGGCGTGGAGTGCCGCAAGGACTCCGGCGTCGTGGACGAGATCCCGGGCGCCTACAAGTCGATCGACCAGGTCATCGAGCAGCAGCGGGACCTCGTGGAGGTCGTCGCGAAGCTGAAGCAGGTCGTCTGTGTGAAGGGCTGACGCCCGGGGCGCCGTCGGCCGTCAGCCCTCGCGGTGCACCTTCGTGTTCGAGGCCTGGGCGCGGGGGCGGACCACCAGGAGGTCGATGTTGACGTGGGCGGGGCGGGTGACCGCCCACGTGATGGTGTCGGCGACGTCGTCGGCGGTCAGGGGTGCGGCCACGCCCTGGTACACCTTGGCCGCCTTGTCCTGGTCGCCGGCGAAGCGGGTCAGGGCGAACTCGTCGGTCTTCACCATGCCGGGCGCGATCTCGACGACGCGGACCGGGCGGCCGACGATCTCCAGGCGGAGGGTCTCGGCCAGGACGTGTTCGGCGTGCTTGGCGGCGACGTAGCCCCCGCCGCCCTCGTAGGTGGCGAACCCCGCGGTGGAGGAGACGACCACCACCGTGCCGTCGCCGCTCGCCTCCAGCGCGGGGAGCAGGGCCTGGGTGAGGTTGAGGGTGCCGATGACGTTCGTCTCGTACATGCGGCGCCAGTCGTCCGGGTCACCGGTGGCGACCGGGTCGGCGCCGAGCGCACCGCCCGCGTTGTTGACGAGGACGCCGATGGTCCTGAACGCGGTCGCGAACTCGTCGACGGCCGCGCGGTCGGTGACGTCCAGGGGGTACGCCGTCGCCTTGTGGCCGGCCGCCTGGATCTCCTCGGCGAGCGCCTCGATGCGGTCCTTGCGGCGGGCGGTGAGGACGACGCGGTAGCCGGCCGCGGCGAGCTGCCGGGCCGTGGCGGCGCCGATGCCGCTGCTCGCACCGGTGACGACGGCGATGCGCGAGGCGGCGGACGGGGCGGCTGCGGGGGCCATGGGCTGCTCCTGGTTCGTCATGAGGGCGACGCGGGACGCGTCCTGGATACGGCGCGAACGGACGCCGCCCAGGGTAGTCAGCCGCCGTTGCGCGGCGCCCACATGATCACGGCCATCCCGGCGAGGCAGACCAGCGCGCCCGTCACGTCCCAGCGGTCCGGGCGGTAGCCGTCCGCGACCATGCCCCACAGGATCGAACCGGCCACGAAGATCCCGCCGTACGCGGCGAGGATGCGGCCGAAGTGGGCGTCCGGCTGGAAGGTGGCGACGAAGCCGTAGGCGCCGAGGGCGAGGACGCCGCCGGTCGCCCACAGCCAGCCGCGCTGCTCGCGCACGCCCTGCCAGACCAGCCAGGCGCCGCCGATCTCGAACAGGGCGGCGACGACGAACAGCGCGGCGGAGCGGAGGACGAGCATGCGGGCAGCTTCGCACACGGGGGCCGGGCCGGGCCGACGGGGCGCCTGTCACCTGTTGGAGGGCGCTCGGGACCGGCTTCGCGGGGGATGCATCCGTACGACGCGGTGACCTGCGGGTCCCCGCGCCGGCGTCGGAGCCGGCGGCGGCCTGCGGGCCGGAGGAACGGGTGGAGGAGGCACGGATGCGCAAGCGGTGGATGCGGGGGCTGGTGGTGTGGGGCGTCGTCGTGGGGGCGGCGGCGGGGGCCGGGGTGGGCGGTGCGGGGCTGCCCGCGCAGGCGGTGCCGGGCCCGCGGTCTGTGGCGGCGGCCCCGGTTCCGCGCCCCGTGCACGCGGCCCCCGTGCCGGAGGCCGACCTGGCCCATCACGGGTCGGCGACCCTGACGGGCGACCGGGTGGACGTCCGGCTCGTCCCGGTCAACCACGGCCCCTCCGCCGTTCCCGACGCCACCGTCCGCCTGCGCTGGTCGGTGCCGCTCGCGGTACGGCAGGAACTGCCGGACGGGTGCGCGCGGGCCGAGGAGCGGGTGGTGCTGTGCCGGACCGGGGCGCTGGCGGTCGACGGGGTGGGGGAGCGGATCACGCTGCGGGTACTGCTGGCGGGCGCGCCGCCCGAGGTGGTGCTGGATCTCGACACGGTGTGGAGCGGCGGCGCGGTGGACCGCCACCGGGAGAACGACCGGCAGCGGGTGCTCGTGCTCGCCACGGGGGACCCGTACGCGTTCTGAGGGGCGGCGGAGGGCTCCGAGGGGCCTCGGGGGCGCCACGCCTAGGGCACGCGGGGACGCCCGAACCCCCGGGGCCGGAACCCCCGGGGCCCGGAACCCCGGGGCCCGGAACCCCGGGGCCCGAACCCCGAGGCCGGGACCCTGAGCCCCGAACCCCCGAGGCCGGAATAACGTCCGTCGCTCCACCGTTTGGCGGTATAGTTGAACCGTCAACAACTCGGAGGTTGAGCGACCATGCAGTTCGGCATCTTCACCGTCGGCGACGTCACGCCGGACCCGACCACCGGGCGCACGCCGACCGAACGCGAGCGCATCAAGGCCATGGTCGCCATCGCGCTGAAGGCCGAGGAGGTCGGCCTCGACGTCTTCGCGACCGGCGAGCACCACAACCCGCCGTTCGTGCCCTCGTCACCGACCACGATGCTCGGCTACATCGCGGCCCGCACCGAGCGGCTGATCCTCTCCACCTCCACCACCCTCATCACCACCAACGACCCGGTGAAGATCGCCGAGGACTTCGCGATGCTCCAGCACCTGGCCGACGGCCGGGTGGACCTGATGATGGGCCGCGGCAACACCGGCCCGGTGTACCCCTGGTTCGGCAAGGACATCCGCGAGGGCATCAACCTCGCCGTCGAGAACTACGCCCTGCTGCACCGCCTGTGGCGCGAGGACGTCGTGAACTGGGAGGGCAAGTTCCGCACGCCGCTCCAGGGCTTCACGTCCACGCCCCGGCCGCTGGACGGCGTCGCGCCGTTCGTCTGGCACGGCTCGATCCGTTCCCCGGAGATCGCCGAGCAGGCCGCGTACTACGGTGACGGCTTCTTCCACAACAACATCTTCTGGCCCGCGGACCACACCAAGCGCATGGTCGAGCTGTACCGGGCCCGCTACGCCCACTACGGGCACGGCACCCCGGAGCAGGCGATCGTCGGCCTCGGCGGCCAGGTGTTCATGCGGAGGAACAGCCAGGACGCGGTGCGCGAGTTCCGCCCGTACTTCGACGTCGCGCCCGTCTACGGGCACGGCCCCTCCCTGGAGGACTTCACCGAGCAGACGCCGCTGACGGTGGGCTCGCCGCAGCAGGTGATCGAGAAGACGCTGGCCTTCCGCGACTACGCGGGCGACTACCAGCGCCAGCTCTTCCTGATGGACCACGCCGGCCTGCCCCTGAAGACCGTCCTGGAGCAGCTCGACCTGCTCGGCGAGGAGGTCGTGCCGGTGCTGCGCAAGGAGTTCGCGAAGGACCGCCCGGCCGACGTGCCGGACGCGCCGAACCACGCGTCCCTGCTGGCCGGCGCCCGCAAGGAAGGAGCACGGGCATGAGGCTCGTCGTCGTCTCCGCGGGACTGAGCGTCCCGTCCTCCACCCGGCTGCTGGCCGACCGGCTGGCCGCCGCGACCGCGGGACGGGCGCCCGCGGCGGAGGTGCAGGTGGTCGAGTTGCGCGACCTCGCCGTGGAGATCGCGCACACCTTCACCAACGGCTTCCCGGGCCGGAACCTGTCCGCCGCCTTCGACGCGGTCGCGGCGGCGGACGGGCTGATCGTCGTCACGCCGGTGTTCTCGGCCTCGTACAGCGGGCTGTTCAAGTCGTTCTTCGACGCGCTGAGCGTGACCGAGGCGGACGCCCTCGCCGCCAAGCCGGTGCTGATCGGCGCGACCGGCGGCACGGCCCGGCACTCGCTGGTCCTGGACCACGCGCTGCGTCCGCTGTTCGCCTACCTCAAGGCGGTCGTCGTCCCGACCGGGGTGTACGCCGCCTCGGAGGACTGGGGCGCCGAGGGGCTGGACGGGCGGATCGAGCGGGCGGCCGGGGAGCTGGCGGCCCTGATGGCGGGGCTGTCGACGGCCGGGAAGCCGGCCGGGGAGGCGGCCGGGGAGCCGCTGGGGGAGGCGGCTACGGAGCCGGTCGGGCAGCCCTCCGGGCGGCCGGTCGCGGAGGCCGACGGGATCGTGCCGTTCGCGGAGCGGCTCGCCGCGCTGCGGCCCGCCGGGTGAGATCCCGGTGAGAAGCCCGGCCGCCCGGTCGCGGGGCGCCCGGTCTTGGCAGACTGGGCGCGTGCCCCGGACCGTTCTGCTCGCCGAAGACGACCGCGCGATCCGGCACGCCCTGGAGCGCGCCCTCACCCTGGAGGGGTACCGGGTCACCGCGGTCGCGGACGGCGTCGAGGCGCTGGCCCAGGCCCACCGCGCCCGGCCGGACGTCCTGGTGCTGGACGTGATGATGCCGGGCGTCGACGGCCTCCAGGTCTGCCGGGAGCTGCGCGCCGAGGGCGACCCCACACCGATCCTGATGCTCACGGCGCTGGTGGAGACCGCCGACCGCATCGCGGGCCTCGACGCGGGCGCCGACGACTACGTGGTCAAGCCCTTCGACGTCGAGGAGGTCTTCGCCCGGCTGCGCGCCCTGCTGCGCCGCACGGACCGCGCGGAGCCCGACGGCGACGGCGCCGAGGACGTACCCGAGCCGGACGGCGACCGGGAGGCGGCGGCCGGCCGGTACCTGGAGGCGGCCGGGCTGCGCATGGACCCGGGGGCCCGGCGCGCCTGGCGGGACGGGGACGAGCTGGAACTGACCCGCACCGAGTTCGGGCTGCTGGAGCTGCTGGTCCGCAACGCGGGCATCGTGCTCGACCACTCCACGATCTACGACCGGATCTGGGGCTACGACTTCGGCCCCGGCTCCAAGAACCTCGCCGTCTACGTCGGCTATCTGCGCCGCAAGCTCGACCGGCCGGGCGCTCCGCGGCTGATCCAGACCGTGCGCGGGGTGGGTTACGTGCTGCGGGAGGACTGAGTGGGCCCCTCTCCGCTCGGGCGCCGGCCCCGGCTGCTGTCCCTGCGGACGACGTTCGCGGTGTCGTTCGCCACGGTCACCGCCGTGGTCACGGTCCTCGTCGGAGTGCTGTCGTACAACGCGGCGGCCCGGCTGGTCCGGGTGGACCAGGAGTCCGTCTTCGCGCAGGTCGTGCAGGACCTGCGGGCCGAGGTGCGCGAGCGGCCGATGTCGCCCGGTGACTTCTCCTCCTCCGCGCCCGGCCACGACATCGTGCGCCCGGCCCGCACCGACGTGCAGGTGCTCGGGCCGGACGGCGAGGTGTCCGACCCGGCCGGCCCGCGGCTGCCGGTCACCGGCGCCGACCGGCGGGCCGCGGGTGCCGCCGAGGCCGGGCGGACGGTGCAGCACGAGGACGTGGGGGTCGGCCGGGACGTCTTCCGGGTGGCGACCGTCTCCCTCGGCGGTGGCCGGGGCGCGGTGCAGGTGGCGCAGGAGTTCAGCGGCACCGAGGACCTGCTGCGGGCGCTCCAGCGCCGGACGCTGCTCCTGATGGCCGCGGTGGTGACCGCCGCGGGCCTGTTCGGCTGGTGGCTGGCCCGGCGCATCACACGGCGCCTGGTGGTCCTCACCTCCGCCGCCGAGAACGTCGCCCGCACCCGCCGGCTCGGCGTTCCGGTGCCGGTCACCGGCCCCGACGAGGTGGGCCGCCTCGGCCGTGCCTTCGACCTCATGCTGGGCCGCCTCGCCCAGTCGGAGGAGGACCAGCGGCGTCTGGTCCAGGACGCGGGCCACGAACTGCGGACGCCGCTCACCTCCCTGCGGACCAACATCTCGCTGCTGCGCCGCATCGACGAACTCCCGCCCGACGCCCGCGAGGAGCTGGTCGCCGACCTGGGCCAGGAGGCCCGGGAGCTGACCGACCTGGTCAACGAGCTGGTGGAGCTGGCGGCCGGCCAGTCCGCCGGCGAGCCCCCGCAGCGCGTGGACCTCGCCGGGATCGCGCACGACGTGGCGGCCCAGGCCCGGCGCCGTACCGGGCGGGAGATCGGCGTACGGGTCTGCGGCGAGACGGTGACCGACGGGCGGCCCGCCATGCTGACCCGGGCGCTCACCAACCTGGTGGAGAACGCCGCCAAGTTCGATCCCGACGGCACCGGGCCCATCGAGATCGCCGTCGCCGGACCCGCCCGGCCGGGCACGATCCGCCTCGAGGTCCGCGACCGCGGTCCCGGCATCTCCGACGCCGACCTGGCCCGTGTCTTCGACCGCTTCTACCGCGCCGCCGCCGCCCGCTCCCGGCCCGGCTCGGGCCTCGGCCTCTCCATCGTCCGGGAGGTGGCGCTGGCGCACGGGGGAGCGCCGTTCGCGACCCGGCGTGAGGGGGGCGGGTCGGTGATCGGGTTCACGGTGGGCACGGTGCTCGGGGACGACGGTGGCGCCGGCGGAGACGGCTGAGACGACGTCCCCCGCATGGACCGGCGCACCGGCCCGACCGGCGCCGGTGCGCCGGTCAGTGGTCGTCAGTGGTGGGCGTGGACCACGGCGTGGCCCTTGCCCCGGCCGATCATCCACTTGTTGACCGGCGTGGTGATCACGAACGCCACGGCGAACCCGCCGAGCAGTGCCGACCAGAACAGCCCGTCCGACAGGTGCGCGTCCATCGCCCCCGGCGTCAGCGCGATGATGGCGTTGTCCACCAGTTCCATCACCGCGATGGAGACGGTGTCGGCGGCCAGTGCCACTTTGACCGCCGCCTTCAGGGAGACCCCGGCGCGCACCACCGCGACGAGCGTGAAGGAGTAGCCGAAGACGAAGGCCAGGGTGATCGCGAGGATCATCGTCGGCACGTTGCCCCACATCAGGGCGGTGCCGATGACCATGCCGAGGATCTCGCCGACGGCACATCCGGTGAGGCAGTGCAGCGTCGCCCTGACCGCCGTCGCCCAGGTCGCGCCGGGTGCGTCGTGCGGATGCTGTGCGTGGTGCTTGTCGTGGTCCATGTCGTTCCCTTCCTGCCCGGCCGACGGTGCGCGCCGATCGCCGATCGCCGTTCGCCGTTCGCCGTTCGGTCCGTACGGAGCCCGGCGGCCCACGCGATCCGGAACACCATACCCCCCAGGGGTATTCCGGCGATCTCGATCGGTGGCCGTAGGCTCGCTGGACACAGATCGATGACGGCCTACTTGGAGGACCGGTGCCGACACGCCGGCGGATCACCGCACGCAACGCCCGTTTCCAGCAGTGGGAGGCGCTGCTGGGCAACCGGAACAAGCGCACGCGCGCGAAGGAGTTCCTGGTCCAGGGAGTGCGTCCGATCTCCTTGGCGGTGCGGTACGGATGGCCCGTCAAGGCGCTGATCCACGACGACCGGCGGGAGCTGTCGCCGTGGGCGCGGGAGCTGCTGCGCGAGGTCGACGCCGAGCAGGTGGCGATGGCGCCCGAGCTCCTGGCGGAGCTGGGGGAGAAGAACGAGAGCGCGCCGGAGGTCGTCGCCGTCGTCGAGATGCCGGCCGACGACCTGGACCGGCTCCACGTCGACGGCGATTTCCTGGGCGTCGTGTTCGACCGGCCGACGAGTCCGGGGAACATCGGCAGCATCATCCGGTCCGCGGACGCCTTCGGGGCGGGCGGGCTCATCGTGTCCGGGCACGCCGCGGACGTCTACGACCCCAAGTCGGTGCGGGCCAGCACCGGCTCCCTGTTCGCCCTGCCGGCCGTGCGGGTGGGGTCGCCCGGCACCGTCATGGACTGGGTCGCCGCGCGGCGTGCCGAGGGGCGGCCGATCGTGCTGGTCGGCACGGACGAGAAGGGCGAGTGCGAGGTCTTCGACTTCGACTTCACCCAGCCGGTGCTGCTGCTGGTCGGCAACGAGACGTCCGGGCTCAGCAGCGCCTGGCGAGACCTGTGCGACCACACCGTCAGCATCCCGATGACCGGGTCCGCGAGCTCCCTGAACGCCGCCAACGCGGCGACCGCCGTGCTGTACGAGGCGCACCGGCAGCGCCTCGTCGCCGCGAGGCGCGCCTGACGGTCAGAAGGCGGCGAGCCGTGCCAGGCCCCACAGGATGATCAGGTCGAGTGCCATCACACTGATCGACCACAGCGGGTAGTAGGGGATGAACATGAACTGGGTCACGAGGCTGATCGCGGCGGTGGTCAGCCCGGCCGCGCGGCCCCAGCTCATGGACCGCAGCATTCCCACGCCCACGACGACCAGGGCGACGCCCACGACCAGGTGGATCCAGCCCCAGCTGGTGAGGTCGAACCGGTACTCGTAGTGCCGCGGCACCCCGTAGAGACGGTCCTCGGCGATGCCGGTGATGCCCTGGAGGATGCTCAGCACGCCGCTGACGAGCAGCGGCACGCCGAAGTACCGCAGCGGCCCGGCCGCTCGCCCGTCGTCGCGGTCGGGGCCGGTCTCGTGCCGTGCTCCATGGGGCATGTCCACCATGACCTCTCAACCCTTCGTCTTCGCGCGATGGTCACCGCGCCCCACGGCGCGGGCGGGGGGCGGGCGCGTCCGTCACGGTCACAGCGTCACCCCGGCGTGGCCGCGCGGCGACCGCACCGGGGCCGTACGGGGGCCGTACGGGTCTGCTCCGGCGTCCGCGCACGATCGGGGCCGTACGGGTCCTCCTCCGGCGCCCCTGCGCGACCGGCGAGGCCCTTCGCTCCCTCGCTCGGCACCACGCACCGCCTTGCGTGGTGCCACACGGCACCCCATGGCACCCCATGGCACCAAGTGGCACCCATCGGCGCCAGCAGGGACGTACGGACATGCCGATTCGGCCTCCCCCTGAGTTCTGCGTCTCGCATTTCCGCAGGTCAGGGCGATGGTGGCAAAACTTCTCCGATCAGGTGCCATGGCGGCTTGCGTGTGACGCCACGGTGGTGCCATGATGGCGTCATGGACCTCACCCCGTATGTCGACACTCTCCGCCGTGAACTGGCGGTGGCCGCCGAAGCCGGCGGCGAGGACGCCCGTGAGCTGGCCGAGAGGCTCACCGCGCCGCTGGAATCGGCGACTCGGCTGACCATGCTCCACGTGCTCTCCGCCGCGATGGACGAGATCACCCGTGAACTCGCTCCCGGCTCGGTCGACGTACGGCTGCGCGGACTGGACCCCGACTTCGTGGTGACGCCGCCGCCCACCGAAGGCGGCGCCCCCGTGGAGCCGGCCGTGCCCGCGGAACCGCTCAGGGCGCCGGCGGCTCCCGCCGACGGCGACGAGGGCGGCACCGCCCGCGTGAACCTGCGCCTCCCGGCCCACCTCAAGACGCGCGCCGAGGAGGCCGCGAGCCGCGAAGGACTGTCGGTCAACGCGTGGCTGGTACGCGCCGTGTCGGCCGCGGTCGAGGGCGGCGCCGGGCCCCGCACGACGGAGAAGGCCCACACCGTCGGGCAGAGCTTCACGGGCTGGGTGCGCTAGGGCGCGCGGTCCGCACCTCGAAGACGCACAGCATCGCACCACGTCCCACCAGCGGGGACGCTCCCAGGACTCACGAGGACGGTACAGCCATGCCTTCGTTCGACACTCCCGAACCGATCGCGGTCAACGCCCACGTGGGCGCGGGTTCCATCCGTTTCACCGCGGGCGACCGACTCGACACCGTCGTCGAGGTGCGGCCGGGCGACCCCGGCCGGGACAAGGACGTGCGGGCCGCCGAGCAGACCCGGATCGACTTCGCGGGCGGCGTCCTCACGATCAGCACGAAGGACCGCCGGATCATCGGGCCGACCGGCGTCGTCGACGTGACGGTGGAGCTGCCCGAGGGCTCGGACATCGACACGACCGGCTCCTGGACCCAGGTGCTCGGTGAGGGTCCCCTCGGTGAGGTCCGGGTGAAGACCTCGGGCGGCGACGTCCGCCTGGACACGACCGGTCCGCTCCGGCTCGCCGCCTCCCACGGCTCGGTCACCGTGGACCGGGTGGAGGGTACCGCCGAGATCACCACCAGCTCCGGCAGCGTGCGCGTCGGGCTGGTGGAGGGCTCAGCGGACCTGAAGAACTCGCACGGCTCCACGACCGTCGGCGCCGCGCTGGGCGACCTGCGGGTGAGCCACGCCAACGGCGACATCAACATCACCCGCGCCGAGGGCTCGCTCACCGCCACCACCGCCCACGGCACGCTGCGGGTGGGTGAGGTGGCACGCGGCGAGGTGCGGCTGGAGACCTCCTACGGCGCCATCGAGGTCGGCATCCGCGAGGGCACGGCCGCCTGGCTCGACGCGCACTCGGACGCCGGGCGGGTGCGCAACACGCTCACCGCGTCCGACAACCCCGGGGAGAGCGAGGACACCGTCAAGATCCGTGCCCGCACGCGGTACGGCAACATCGACGTCCACCGCGCCAAGGTCTGACGGACCCGCCCACGGACCACCCCCCGCTCCCCGCGCTTCACCCCCGTTATCTTTTTCGCGGTCCTGCAAGAGGGCCGCTGGCCTCCGGGCCCGGCATGACTGTTGCCCCCTGTCGATGGGATGACCTGGGGGGTGGTGTCACCGGGTCCGAGGGGTACCGTCGGAGACGCTGATCAGAGGTCCGACCACCGTCCGGCCGGGCGCAATGCCAGGCCGCTCGCGGGCGGCAGGTCTGCATAACGTGGATGCGCGAGAACGGCTCCCGACCTTGAGGCCGGCACGCATCGACACATGTGGGGGCACGGTGATCAGCATCGACGGGGTGGGCGTCTTCCTGGGCCTGGACGTCGGCAAGCAGACGCATCACGGCCACGGCCTGACCCCGGCCGGGAAGAAGGTGTTCGACAAGCAGCTGCCGAACAGCGAACCGAAGCTGCGGGCTGTCTTCGACAAGCTCACGGCCAAGTTCGGCACCGTCCTGGTGATCGTGGACCAGCCCGCCTCCATCGGCGCCCTCCCACTGACCGTCGCCCGGGACGCCGGCTGCCAGGTCGCCTACCTGCCCGGACTGGCGATGCGCCGGATCGCCGACCTCTACCCGGGCGAGGCCAAGACCGACGCGAAGGACGCCGCGGTCATTGCGGACGCTGCCCGCACCATGCCCCACACCCTGCGCACCCTCGACCTGACCGATGAGGTCACCGCGGAGCTGACCATGCTGGTCGGCTTCGACCAGGACCTCGCAGGCGAGGCCAACCGCACCTCCAACCGCATCCGCGGCCTGCTCACCCAGTTCCACCCCAGCCTGGAGCGCGTCCTCGGCCCGCGCCTGGACCATCCGGCAGTGACCTGGCTCCTCGAGCGTTACGGATCCCCGCAAGCACTCCGCAAAGCGGGCCGCCGCAAGCTGGTCGAGGTCGTCCGCCCGAGAGCCCCGCGCATGGCCGAGCGGCTGGTCGACGACACCTTCACCGCACTCGACGAGCAGACCGTCGTCGTCCCGGGCACCGGCACCCTCGACGTGATCGTCCCGTCGCTGGCGAAGTCGCTGGCCGCCGTTCACGAACAACGCCGGGCCCTGGAAACGCGGATTGAGGCACTGCTGGAGGCCCACCCTCTTTCCCAGGTCCTGACCTCGATGCCCGGCATCGGCGTCAGGACCGCCGCAGTCCTCCTGGCCACCGTCGGCGACGGCAGCAGCTTTCCCACCGCCGCCCACCTGGCCTCCTACGCCGGCCTCGCCCCGGTAACCCGGCAGTCCGGCACGTCGATCCACGGCGAGCACGCCCCCAGAGGCGGCAACCGGCAGCTGAAACGAGCGATGTTCCTCTCCGCGTTCGCAGCCCTCCACGACCCCGCCTCCCGCACCTACTACGACCGCTGCCGAGCCCGCGGCAAAACCCACACCCAGGCCCTCCTCCGCCTCGCCCGCCATCGCATCAGCGTCCTGTTCGCCCTGCTCCGCGACGGAACCTTCTACGAGCCGAGGAGCCCTCGACTCGCTTGACGAAGGACATAGAGGCACCCCCCAACGCTCCTCCCGATCACCCGTCCCGGTCTCCCGGTCTCCCGGTCATCCCACTCCTCGAAGGGGAGGGCTCCATGCCTTCATCTGTCATGCCCACGCCCAGGCAGGGGAACGGTCACCCCCCGTCGCCCGCCGCCGTCTCCGCCGTCGGTCTGCGTAAGTCGTACGGGGACAAGACCGTCCTCGACGGCATCGACCTGCACATCCCCGCCGGAACCGTCTTCGCGCTGCTCGGCCCGAACGGCGCCGGCAAGACCACGGCGGTGAAGATCCTCTCCACCCTCGTCACGGCCGACGGCGGACAGGCCCGGGTCGCGGGCCACGACATCGCCACCGAGCCGCAGGCCGTTCGCGCCGCGATCGGCGTCACCGGGCAGTTCTCCGCCGTCGACGGCCTGATCACCGGCGAGGAGAACATGCTCCTCATGGCCGACCTGCACCACCTGCCCAGGGCCGAGGGGCGCCGGGTGACCGCCGGACTGCTGGAGCGGTTCGACCTCGTGGACGCCGCCAAGAGGCCCGCCTCCACCTACTCCGGCGGCATGAAGCGCCGTCTCGACATCGCGATGACCCTGGTCGGGGACCCGCGGATCATCTTCCTCGACGAGCCGACCACCGGCCTCGACCCCCGCAGCCGCCACACCATGTGGGGCATCATCCGCGAGCTGGTCACGGGCGGGGTGACGGTCTTCCTGACCACGCAGTACCTGGAGGAGGCCGACGAACTCGCCGACCGCATCGCCGTGCTGAACGACGGCAGGATCGCCGCGGAGGGCAGCGCCGAGGAGCTGAAGCGGCAGATCCCCGGCGGTCACGTGCGACTGCGTTTCTCCGACCCGGCCGCCTACCGGTCCGCCGCCACCGCGCTGCGCGAGGTCACCCGGGACGACGAGGCGCTCACGCTGCAGATCCCGTCCGGCGGCACCCAGCGCGAACTGCGCTCCCTCCTCGACTGGCTCGACGCCGCCGGTGTCGAGGCCGACGAGCTGACCGTGCACACCCCCGACCTCGACGACGTGTTCTTCGCCCTGACCGGCCCCACCGACCAGCCCGAGGAGACCGTCCGATGAACGCCGTCACGGCCGCCGCCCGCCCGAGCAGGCTCTCCCTCGCCGTGCGCGACTCCGGCACGATGCTGCGCCGCAATCTCCTGCACGCCCGGCGCTACCCGTCCTTGACGCTGAACCTGCTGCTCACGCCGGTCGTACTCCTGCTGCTCTTCGTCTACATCTTCGGCGACGTGATGAGCGCGGGGATCGGAGACGGCGGCGCCGACCGGTCCGAGTACATCGCCTACCTGGTGCCGGGTCTGCTGCTGATGACCATCGGCTCGACCACCATCGGCACCGCGGTCTCCGTCGCCATGGACATGAGCGAGGGCATCATCGCCCGGTTCCGCACGATGGCCATCCATCGCGGGTCGGTGCTCATCGGGCACGTCGTCGGCAGCGTCCTGCAGTCGATGGCGAGCGCGGTCTTCGTCGGCGCCGTCGCCGTGGCCATCGGCTTCCGCTCGACGGACGCCACCGCCCTGGAGTGGCTCGCGGCGCTGGGGCTGCTGGCGTCCGTCACTCTGGCGCTCACCTGGATCGCGGTCGGCATGGGCCTGGTCAGTCCGAACGCCGAGGCCGCAAGCAACAACGCGATGCCGCTGATCTTCCTCCCGTTCATCTCCAGCGCCTTCGTGCCGGTGGACGCGATGCCGGGATGGTTCCAGCCGATCGCCGAGTACCAGCCGTTCACCCCGGCCATCGAGACCCTGCGCGGACTGCTGCTCGGCACCGAGATCGGCCACAACGGCTGGCTCGCGGCCGCCTGGTGCCTGCTCCTCACCGGCCTCGGCTACCTCTGGGCGAGGGCGACCTTCGACCGCGACCCGAAGTAACCCGGACCGCCGGCGGGCCTCGTCCGCCCGGCGCCCGCACCCGTCCCACCGGGGCGGCGTACACCGACACCGCGTCGGTGTACGCCGCCCCGTTCGTGTGCCCGGTGCCATGGCGCTGACCTGGGAAGAGAAGCCACCGGCCCGGGCTGTGGCGCCACTGTGGTGCATGATGGCGACGCCTGGCGCCAAAAGGAGTCGTAATGGCGCCATGTGTGTGCCATCATGGTGTCAGCGCGAAAGCCTGCCGGCCGTGAGGCCGGGGCGCGTTCGCGGAGGGGACCGAAAACAGGGGGCGGGATCATGGACACAGCGCGGAACCGGCGACAGGCGGCACCCGGCACCTGCACCGCCTTCGCACGCTTCGTGCTCTGCGGCGGCGGGGTGGGACTCGCCTCCAGCTTCGCCGTGGCGGCCCTCGCCTCCTGGCTGCCGTGGGCCCTGGCCAACGCCCTGGTCACCGCGGGCTCCACGCTCCTCGCCACCGAGCTGCACGCCCGCTTCACCTTCGGCGCGGGCCGCAGCGCGACCTGGCGCGAGCACGCGCAGTCGGCCGGCTCGGCGGCGGCGGCGTACGCGGTCACCTGCGCGGCCGTGTTCGGCCTGCACTGCATGGTGGCGACGTCCGGTCCGGTGCTGGAGCAGGCCGTCTACCTGTCCGCCTCCGCCCTCGCCGGCGTCGCGCGGTTCGCGCTCCTGCGCCTGGTGGTCTTCGCGCGCACCCGGTCGCGGGCTTCGGGCGCCGAGGACCGCGCACCGGCCGAGGCGGCGGCCCGGCCCGCGGTGTCCGGCGCCGAGCGCCCGCACGGGGCACGTCGAGGGGCCTTGGTGCCGTACGGCACCAAGGCCCCGAAGGAACTGCAACACCATCTGCCGGCCCTAGTACTGCGCCGGCCTTCTGTTTCCGCACGGCCGCCCGGTACTGCTGCGGGGGTGCGGGGATCGCGAATGCGTGACCGGAGACCACCTGCCTGTCGATGTCCTGCGGTACCCGGGCTTCGTGCCTTCCGCCCGGGCGATCCTGATGGCGCTCGATCCTCCGTTCTTCCCTCTGAATCAATTGCCTGCGGGACCGGGTCCCGCTCGTACCACGGTGCTGCTGGCGGCGGCCCCTCATCACTGCGGGCCACCCGGTCCGGTCGTCAGCCCCGTCGCCGTCCTGCGACAACCCTGGCTTCGAGACTCCACCACCGGACCGTCATGCGGGTACTGCTGCCCGGCAGTTCGTGTCTGCCGGGCCTCGCTCGATCTCGACTACGAGAGAAACCATAACCACGACGCCAGCGAATGTCTACTCCAGCGAGTACAGGTTTGGTGCGCTCGTCGATGAGGTATCCCTTGGGTGATCGGGGAGAGTCGTCGGACTGGCGCGGCACGCTTCCCGGCGCAACGGCCAGGGCCCCACCGGCGATCCGGTGGGGCCCTGACGTTTCCGCTCGGCTCAGGCGGCTGTGGCGGCCGGTGGAGCGAGGGGACCGATGAGGTCGGCGATGTCCCGCAGGCGGATCCGGTCCGTGTATCCGGAGCTGTCCCGCACGGCCGTGAGACGGACTCCGTGGACCAGGCCGGTGCACAGGCCGTCCTCGTCGCGAACGACCAGATGCCCCGCACGTGCGGCGGTCATCACGGACAGCGCCACTTCCACGGTCATGTCCTCCCACACCTGGGGTCCGCCCGCGTCCGCGGGGTCGGCCGCGCTGCCGTGCGCGGGGTGGGTGCGAGCCGTGCGGAACTGCGTCTGGACCAGCGTCAAAGGGTGCCTCCTGCGGAGATGGGCCGGCTTCCTGATCACGAGGGGTTATGCCGCCCCACCGAGGGCGGACCGCCCTGCGGCTGCGCGGCGGGTGGCCGAGGCGGGACGGCGCCGGCCGCGTGAGGTGGAGCCGCGCTTCTTGGGGCGCTCGGCCACGGGTGCGGTGATGACGACGGGGATGCCGGAGGGTGCCTGGGCGCCGGTGATGCGGTGGAGGTCCTCGGTGCCCGCGCGGACCTGGGTGGTCTGCGGGACGATGCCCGCGGTGGCCATGAGGCGGGTCATGCCGCGGCGCTGGTTGGGGGTGACCAGGGTGACGACGCTGCCGGACTCGCCGGCGCGGGCGGTGCGGCCGCCGCGGTGGAGGTAGTCCTTGTGGTCGGTGGGCGGGTCGACGTTGACGACGAGGTCGAGGCTGTCGACGTGGATGCCGCGGGCCGCGACGTTGGTCGCCACCAGCACGCTCACGTGTCCGTCCTTGAACTGGGTGAGGGTGCGGGTGCGCTGCGGCTGGGACTTGCCTCCGTGCAGGGCGGCGGCCCGTACCCCGCTGTTGAGGAGGTGCTCGGTGAGGCGGTCGACGGCGTGCTTGGTGTCCAGGAACATCAGCACCCGGCCGTCGCGTGCGGCGATCTCGGTGGTGGCCGCGTGCTTGTCGGCGCCGTGGACGTGGAGCACGTGGTGCTCCATGGTCGTGACGGCGCCGGCCGAGGGGTCGACGGAGTGGACGACGGGGTCGCTGAGGTAGCGGCGCACGAGCAGGTCGACGTTGCGGTCCAGGGTGGCGGAGAACAGCATGCGCTGGCCTTCGGGGCGGACCTGGTCGAGCAGGGCGGTGACCTGCGGCATGAAGCCCATGTCGGCCATCTGGTCGGCCTCGTCCAGGACGGTGACGGCGACCTGGTCCAGGCGGCAGTCGCCGCGGGTGATGAGGTCCTTGAGACGCCCGGGGGTGGCGACGACGATCTCGGCCCCGCCGCGCAGCGCGCTCGCCTGCCGGCCGATGGGCATCCCGCCCACCACGGTGGCCAGGCGCAGCTTCACCGAGCGGGCGTAGGGGGTGAGGGCGTCGGTGACCTGCTGGGCCAGCTCACGGGTGGGTACGAGCACCAGCCCCAGCGGCTGCCGGGCCTCGGCGCGCCGTCCGGCCGTGCGGGCCAGCAGGGCCAGCCCGAAGGCCAGGGTCTTGCCGGAACCGGTGCGCCCGCGGCCGAGGACGTCGCGGCCGGCGAGGGAGTTCGGCAGGGTGGCGGACTGGATCGGGAAGGGGACCGCCACGCCCTGCGAGCCGAGCGCGGCCAGCAGTTCCCGGGGCATGTCGAGATCGGCGAAGGCCTCCGTGGAGGGCAGCGCGGGGGTGATCGTCTCGGGGAGGGCGAACTCGCCCTGCATCGCGGCGGGCCGGCGGCCGTGACCGGCGGAGCGGCTCGGTCCGCCGGAGCGGCGCGGGGCGGGCGAGCCGAAGCGGCTGTTGCCCCTGGCGGAGTCGCCGCCGTTGTTACGGGTGCGGGCGAAACGGTCGTTCGTACGTGTGCGGTTCATGCGGAACCTTCCTCGACGCGGCGCATATCAAGGAATTCCCGCAGCGGAAAGCAGCACGGAGAACTGCAAGAAAGGCCGGTGGGCGCGACCACGGAACTGGCCGGCGAAAAAAATGGGGCGGGCGCAGACGCTGAATGAGTGGCGCGACGTGGATGCGGTGTCCGGCGTCCACGAGAATGCATCGAGGGAGGCGTCTGCCGTGTGAGAAAACCTGCGGAAAAAGCGAGCAGCCGGGGCCCGCACCCCGAAGGATGCGGGCCCCGGCTACGAAGTACGCGTCAGCGTCAGGCGGGAACGATGTTCTCGGCCGTCGGGCCCTTCTGGCCCTGCGCGATGTCGAAGTTCACCTTCTGGCCTTCGAGGAGCTCGCGGAAGCCCTGGGCGGCGATGTTCGAGTAGTGGGCGAACACGTCGGCGCCGCCACCGTCCTGCTCGATGAAGCCGAAGCCCTTTTCCGCGTTGAACCACTTCACGGTGCCAGTAGCCATGTCATTTCTCCTTCGGGGCAGTGCGTCGGGGCCCGCACTGTGCGGACTCCGTGTCGCTGCGATGATCACCCCGCCCGGAAAAAGACCGGACATACAAAAGCGCTTCCGTCGGCACAGAGGCCGGGCGGAGGGCGCTTGAAGTTCGGGAACCACAACTGCAACTGAGATCGACAGTAGCACGGCGCAGCGGCCCGTGTGGGCTGAGAAAATCCATTTCGTTTACTGCGGCAGAGAATCTGTCTGCGCGTTCCGTTTGAATCTCGACCCGCGACAACAGGTATTGCTCCAGCCGGAGCGCAGCGTTTCGGTGGGTACGCGGCGCACATGGCGGGTGTGGCAGGCGGGTGGGGGTCACTCACCGGTCGTCCTGGCCACCAGCGCGCCGTACGTCAGCTGAAGGGCGTCCGCGCCGGCCAGCGCGGTGAGCGCCCCCATGGCGGTGCGGGTGGCGCGCGGCCACAGCAGCTGTCCGGCGGTGAGGGTCGAGGCCACCCAGACGCTCATGCAGAACGGGCACGTCACCAGCTCGCCGACCGTGTCCTTGGCGCCCTCGGAGCGCGCCTCCTCGTGCAGCTCGGCCGGCCCCTGCGGGCCCTGGAAGGTGGTGAACGGGGCCCTCAGCGGGCTGGTCACCGAGGCCTTGCTCAGCAGCCGGCTCAGCCGGAAGGTGGCCACCGCGGTCAGTGCCACGTCCCAGGGCACGGGCCGGTCCGGCAGGGGACGGCCGCGCACCTTGACCGCCGTCACCCACCCGGCTGTGTACACGCCGAAAGCGGTCATGGCCGCCAGGTAACCGCGTAGCGGACGGGCCTCCCCCGCCGCGTACGTGTGCTCGGTGTGCCGCAGTCGTCGCCGCAGACGCTCCGCGAAACGGCCGTCAGACGCCGCGCTCATGACCGTCGTCCCCCTCCGCCCGCCCGGCCCACGGGGAGCGCTCGCCCGTGCCCGGTGAGCATGTCGATCGCCGCGTCCGCCCTGGAATCACGCTCCAGGGCGTCGAGCGGCCACAGCATCCGGTTCCGCCCCGTACGGCGACGACCTGGCTTTTCGCTCATGCGCGGTGGGTCCCCCGGGGAGCAGGGGGCAAACGAACGGTCCAGGACTCCAGGAAGCCCGGGGTCGTCCTGCCCCGGCCGAATGCCCCGTTGAGGCAGGATTGATGCCATGCGGACCCGACCTGTGCTGGTGTATGACGGTGACTGCCGTTTCTGTACGACGTCAGTCACCTTCCTCGAACGCCTGCTGCGACCCGACTGCTCCCTCACCCCGTGGCAGTTCGCGGACCTGGCCTCTCTCGGTACCGCTCAGCGGCGGGCCGAGTACGAGGCGCTGTGGATCACCCCCACCGGAGCCGTGTACGGCGGTGCGCAGGCCTTCGCGAGGCTGTTGCTGCGCGCAGGGAAGGGGTGGGCCGTTCTCGGTGCCCTGCTCACTCTGCCGCCGTTTCGCTGGGTCGCGCACGGCGTCTACAGGATCGTCGCGGACCACCGTGACCGCCTGCCGGGCGGGACCGCGGCCTGTGCCCTTCCCGCAGGCCGCCGCTGACGGCGGAGCCGAGGGCGGGCCGGGGCCACCCGGCCCGCCCTTCCGCCCGCCGTCACCGTAGCTTCAGACCGGGGGCCTCGGGCCCGGCCTGCGGCAGCACGGGCCCGCCCGCCGCTTCCTCGCGGGGCCGCGGCAGCCGTACGCCGAGCCGTCGCGCCGTACGTCGTCC
The DNA here is from genome assembly GCF_001267885.1 of Streptomyces ambofaciens ATCC 23877. Classification (NCBI taxonomy): domain Bacteria; kingdom Bacillati; phylum Actinomycetota; class Actinomycetes; order Kitasatosporales; family Streptomycetaceae; genus Streptomyces; species Streptomyces ambofaciens. The sequence continues at coordinate 4,544,622 of NZ_CP012382.1, forward strand.
CAGGCGGGGCAGCGAGGTGTAGAAGCGGTCGGGCAGGAACACGGCATCCGCGATGATCATGGCGCCGGAGAAGACCGGCAGTCCCAGCAGGACCGCGATGCCGGCGTGCATGCCCAGCAGGAGTGCGAGGACGGGGTACTTGAGCCGGCCGAACAGCACGAACGGGAAGGCGACCTGAGTGAGAACGGTCAGGTAGGTGATGGCCGCGATCGCGAGGGGGTACTGGTCCAGGAAGTGGGAGAGCGCGGGCCAGGGCTGGAAGAGCTCCAGGTGCAGGACGTAGTGGAGTGCCGTGCCGTCGGCCCAGTACGAGCCCTGGACCTTGTACAGGCCGGCGGACCCGTAGAGGAAGCAGACCTGCGCCGCGATGACGAACACGCCGCAGTTGTGCACCACGGTGGTCAAGGTGGCGCGGGCGTCCCGGAGTTGCCGTGCGGTCGGGCCGGGGCCCTTCACCCGCATCGTCGTACCGGCCGCGCGAGCCGCCTTGCGCCGCTCTCGGCGTGCGTCGAGGGACCAGCGCCGGCCGCACGCGGTGAGTACGAGGTAGAGCGACATCAGCAGGACCAGGTTGTCACCCCCGTCCGTCATGAAGATCGACCGGGCGTGGAACGACGTCACCACGACGGCGAACAGGAGGGACGTGGCCCGGGTCCGCCAGCCGAGCAGGAACAGCGCGGACGTCACCAGAGCCACCCCGTAGCACAGCTCGAAGTAGGCGCGGCTGTCCGACAGGAGCAGGAAGCTCCACCAGCCCGTCTGGTCGAAGAGCCGCGCGGCCAGCGCGGGTGTCCACGGGGAGCCGGGCCCCCAGATCTCGTGACGGTGCGGGAACTCGCGGAGCAGGAAGACCAGGTAGAGGAGCCCGTAGCCGATCCGCAGCACCGCCGTGGCGTACAGGGAGACCGGCCGGCCGGTGACGAGCGCGAGTGCCGCGGCGGGGAGCTCGCGCATCTGCTCACTTCGCATGGGACGTCACCTTCCACCAGGGCAGGAGCCGGTTCTCGACGGGTTTCGGCGGGTTGCCGGCGGCGTCGCTGCCGGGTGCCGCGACGGGGAGCGTGACGACGCGGAGCTGGACGAAGTCGATGTCGCGGCCGCGGTCGCCGCGGTGCTCGGCGATGCGGCCGGCGGCGATGTTGCTCACGTACTTCTGGATCATCACGGCCCGTTCCGAGCGTGCCGTGTCGTCCTTCCCGTGTGTCTCGGCGTAGGAGGCCCAGGCCCGGCGCAGCAGGTTCTGTGCCGTGTGGCTGGGAAACGCCTGGTGTTCGACGGCCTCGCTGTCCACCGCCGACAGGTCGAACCAGGGACTGACCCGCATCGACCCCTGGGGGCCGGCCTGCGCGGTCCTCGCCAGGACCTGCCGGTTGACGGAGTCGGGATTGGGCGCGAAGAGCCGCCAGTTCTGTTCGAAGAGGGGGTAGACCCATGCGTCGATCTGCTGGCTGTACCGCCTGGAGGCGGGGTTGGGCGGTGCCACGTGGAGGAAGACGAGGACGATGTGGACCAGCGTCACGGCCAGGCAGAGGAAGACGGTCGTATGCAGGACCGTTTTCAGGAGGCGCACGCCCAAGGACCGTGTTCCGGGCGCGCCCGGTGCGCCGTGGCCTTTCCGCGGCGGACCGGAGCCGGACTGCTCGCTTTCCCGTACAACCGCTGATTCGATTCGGCTGGACACCGCCCACCTTGCCTTCATGTCTGCTGCCCGCGATCGGTATTTCATCTGGAAACGCACCCGACGGCGCGCGGCGGAATCGGTGTGATTCCGCCGCGCGCCGCCATCGGGGAAGGGGACTCGTCGCAGTCCGAAAGGCCGCCTAGTCCTTGGCGTCGCCGTGTTCCTCGGTCTTCGGCGCGTCGCCGTAGCCGTAACTGCCCGGGAACTCGTCGGGTCCCATGCCGTAGCCGTGGTCCGGCTTGCCGGGCCCGCCCTCGTGGCCCTTGCCGGGCTTGCCGCCCTCGTCGTGGCCGTCCCCGTGGCCGCCCTCGGGCTTGCCGTCGTGACCGTGCCCGTGGCCGGGTCCACCGGGCTTGCCGTCGTGGCCACCGGTGGCGTTGCCGGAGGTGTTGCCCGAGGTGTTTCCGGCGGTGACGTTGTTCCCACCGGTGTTCCCGGCGGTGTTGCCGGCCGTGTTGCCGGAGGTGTTGCCGGAGGTGGTCCCCACGGTGCCGCCGCCGGTGACGAGCGGTCCTCCCAGCAGACCGCCGCCGATCAGACCCACGGTGGTGCCGGTCGTCGTACCGGTGGTGGTGCCGACCGTCGTGCCGGTCGTCGTGCCGGTCGTCGTGCCGGTGGTGGTCCCGGCGGTGGTGCCGGACGTGGCGGCCGAGCAGTTGCCGGGGAAGATCCGGTTGTTGTCGAGCGTCACCGCGGCGTCGCGTGCGAGAGCCCGGCCCTCGATGTTCGTCCCCGTGTTCACGCTGATCGAGGTCAGAGCCATGAGCGTGCCCACGAACGTGGAGTCGGTTCCCAGGGTGGCCGAACTCCCGATCTGCCAGTACACGTTGCACGCCGAGGCGCCGTTCGTGAGCAGCACCCTGCTGGACGATGCCGTCGTGAGGGCCTCGGGGATCTGGAACACCCAGACGGCGTTCGGGTTCCCGCCGGCGTTCAGGACCAGGTCACCGGTGAGTCCGACACCGGACGAGGCGGTGTAGACGCCCGGGAGCAGGGTCTGGCCGGCACCGATTCCCGCCGCGAGGGCGAAGTCCGTGGCCTGGCCGGCCGCTTGGTTGTAGGCGGTGACGAGGTCGCTCTTGGCGTTGTTCGCCACCTGGTCCGCCGCGTGAACGGCACCGAGCACCTGGCCCGGCGGGAACCCCGTGATGGCCGTTCCCGGACTGACTCCGAGGTCCTGACTGAGCAGTGAGGGGCCGGTGTTGGTGACCTCGGAACCTGCCAGGACCGAGAAACTGGCAGCCGTACCCAGGGGTACGGGTGTGGCGATCGCCTGCGCCGGCGTCGGCACGACGGCGACCATCACAGCGGCAACCGTCGCGGCGAGGCCCGTGGTCAGCCATCCGGTCGCAGCGCGGTATCTGGCTGCCTTGGGAATTTTCAGCTTCATTCGAGAGGCCATTTCCTGTGGAGGGGCCGTGGGCTGCCGGGAAATGTCTCTTGCCCGGGGAGCCTTGAGAATGCGTGGAATATTACGCAGAAATGTGCATGGGTGGCATTGATTACAGGCGCGTCGTGAGCGGTTGAAGATTCGGCACTCGAATGCACGCAATTTCATGCTCAATTCATACGTACGATGAGATGAGGCGGTCGCCCCGGCGCTTCACGCCGCGGACCGGCTCGTGGCGGGCCGACGGCGCGGACGGGCGATCGGGCGTCGGCCGATGCCCCGCGCCCGCCACCGGGACGGCTCACGGGGCCCCGCGTGCCCTCCGATTCGACCAAAAGAGATAAAGGTCTAAAATCGGAACAAAGTGCTGCGTAGGCCTCGTGAGGGAGATACGTCCCGATGACTGAGAACACCGACGTACGGCGCGAGGGAGCGCCCGGTTCCCGTGGCCGGACGACCATCGCCGATGTAGTGGTGGCGAAGATCGCCGGAATGGCGGCGCGGGACGTGCCCGGCGTCCATGCGCTGGGCAGCGGACCCGCCCGCTCGATGGGAACCGTGCGGGAACGGATACCTGGTGCCGGAAGCGGCAGATCCGCCACGCGCGGGGTCGGTGTCGAGGTCGGAGAGCGGCAGGCGGCCGTCGACCTGGAGATCGTCGTCGACTACGGCGCCCCGATCACGGACGTGGCCGGTGCGGTGCGGGAGAACGTGATCTCCGCGGTGGAGCGGATGGCGGGCCGGGAAGTCGTGGAGGTCAACATCATGGTCAGCGACGTGAAGCTGCCCGATGAGGAGGACGAAGGGGACGAGCCACAGCGGCTCCGGTAGCCGGGCGGAGCCGCCGGCGGTGTGAAGGAGCACGTGATGAGCAGAGCCGCGCTGGGCTTGATCGCGGGAATGGCGCTGGGCTTCGCCGCCTACTTCGGGGATTTCCGGGCGTTCCTGCTGGTGTTGGGGCTGGGCGTCGCCGGTCTCGTGGTCGGGCGGCTGACGGAAGGTGATCTCCGGTCGAGCGACTTCGTCCGCCGCCGTGACCGGCAGGAGCGCATCCGTGACGACCGGCGACGGACCCGGGGGGACTGGCGGCGGTAACCGGGCCGAGCCGTCCGGTGTCCGGATGACGCGGGCCGCCGACGGCGGCTCCACCGAGGCCGCGGGTGCCGTCCGGGCCACGGGTGCCCGCGCCGCCACGTCCTCAGACGCGGTGCGCCGCGCCGATGCACTTCTTGGTGAGGTCCGCGCCGATGTACCTCTTGGTGAGGCCGGTGATGAGCTCGCGCGACTTGTCGGGGCTGAGGGCCTGGGCCTGGAGGTGGTCGTACAGCACGCTGTAGTGCTGCACGTCGGACGGCTTCTCCAGGTAGAGGTCGCTGGTGAACCGGTCCAGGTAGACGACCTCCGACGCGGGGCCGCCGGTGAACCGCAGGATGGAGAACTGCCCCGACAGGCCCGGGTGGGCGCCCACGTCGTAGGGGAGGACCTGCACCGTGACGTGGGGCTCGGTGGCGAGGGCGTTCAGGTGATCCAGTTGCTCGCGCATGATGTCGGGACTGCCGACGACGCGGTGCAGCGCTGATTCGTCCAGAACGGCCCACAGGCTCATCGGGCGGGCCGGGTCGTAGATCCGGTGCTGGCGGCGCAACCGGACCTTGAGGCGCGCGGCGGCCTGTTCGGTGGTGACCAGGGGGATCGTTTCCTGGATGACCGTGTGGGCGTAGGCGGGAGTCTGCAGCAGTCCGGGGATGACCAGGGACTCGTAGGTGTGGAGGGAGGTGGCCTCCGTCTCCAGGGCGATGTAGACGCTCTGGGGGATGTCGCCGTAGGAGTGCCACCAGCCCTGCTGCCCGGATTCCCTGGCCATCTCCATCAGGGAGTCGACGACGTCCGGGTCCGTCACCCCGTAGATCGTGCACAGGTCGCGCACGTCACGGGGTCTGATGGCGCGGTTGCCGTTCTCCATGTGGCTGATCTTGGGCTGGGAGACCATGAGCCGCTCCGCCACCTCGGAGCCCTTCAGACCACTGGCCCGGCGGAGCCGGCGCAGCTCCGCTCCCAGATGACGCCTCCTGACGGTGGGGTTGACGTTCGCTGCCACGAGCGGTGTGCCTCCTGCTCCAAATCATCGTGCCGGCCCGCAGATTGCCATGGAACGAGACCTGACGATCGGGTGCCGTGCCGTCCTGTTCGGAGGCGGTGAAAAATGGAATCTGCCCTTGTAATGTGCCTCCCCGCAGAAGCCGTCGGGCGTTTCCGGAATCCGGCTTCCTCCGTCGGGCCCGGTCCCCGCCGGCCCCTCCCCGGCACGGAAAAGGGCGAGGCCCGAAGAGACCCCGCCCACAACACCCGAAACCCCGGCTAGGGCCACACCAGGCAGTACGGCTGATGCCCCGCCTCATGCAGCCGGTGCGAGAAGTCCTGCCACTCGTGCAGCAGCTGGTACACGTTGAACGCGTCCCGCGGACCGCCCCGGTCCGGGACCGTCGACCAGATGAAGGCCGCCGCGCCGACGGCCTCCTCGCCGATGCCGCGCAGGGGGTCGACGACGGTCATCGGGAGTTTCACGACCGCGTAGTCGGGATGCAGGACGACCAGTTCCAGCGGGGGGACCTTGTGCAGGGGGACGCCCTCGATGCCGGTGAGGACCATGGCGGCCATGGTCTCCGGCTTGATCTTGGTGAACATGCCGTTCATCCCGAGCTCGTCGCCGCCGAGTTCCTCGGGGCGCATCGAGATCGGGACGCGGGCCGCGGTCGCGCCGTCGGGCGCGCCGAAGTACTTGTAGGTCACCCCCACCCGACCACCATTCCTGCTCCCCGCCCCCAGCCGGTCGGCCCGCCGGTCGAGCCGGTCGGGCTCGCTCGGGCTGCCGTGTGCCTGACGTGCTTCGGTCGCTTCCTCCGCCTCGCGCCGGTGCCTCCCCCGCCGGGCACGTCGAGGACCCAGGTCGTCGGTCCCCTCGCCCAGTCCGCCACCGCGATGCATATCTCCACCCGACTGCTTTTCTAGGACGCGTGGCCCCCGCCGCGCAACCCGATCATCGTGTCAGTGACCTCCCCCACGGCCGCTCGCCGAAACGTGCGGTGAAACATATGTCCGTCATATGTCCGCAGGCCGCCGGCGACCCCGATCCGCGCCGCCCGCGTGAGCTGCGTGGACGAGCTCCAGTCTGGCAGACGGTACGGCGATCGGGGCGGTTGTCTACCCTGATGAGGTCACCCTGGGCAACCAGCGGTCGTGCGGGGTCCGAGCCGGGCCCGGGCAGCGTCCGATACGTCGGAGAAGGTCGAGAAGGTCGGAGAAGTCGCAGGTCATGAGCGAACTGGCATATCCATACGAAGCACCGGCCTCGCAGGCTCTGTTCGACCGCGCGGCGGCGGTCACGCCCGGTGGTGTGAACTCCCCGGTGCGGGCGTTCCGCGCCGTCGGCGGCACGCCCCGGTTCATGGTGTCCGGCACCGGGCCGTACCTGACCGACGCCGACGGACGGGAGTACGTCGACCTGGTCTGCTCCTGGGGGCCGATGATCCTGGGGCACGCGCACCCCGAGGTGATCGCCGCCGTCCAGGAGGCGGTCGCGCGCGGCACGTCGTTCGGCACCCCCGCCGAGGGTGAGGTCGCCCTCGCGGAGGCGATGGTCGAGCGGGTCGCCCCGCTGGAGGAGGTGCGGCTGGTCTCCAGCGGCACCGAGGCCACCATGTCGGCCATCCGGCTGGCCCGCGGGTTCACGCAACGCACGAAGGTGGTCAAGTTCGCCGGGTGCTACCACGGCCACGTCGACTCCCTGCTGGCCGCCGCCGGCTCGGGTCTGGCCACCTTCGCGCTGCCCGACACCCCCGGCGTCACCGGCGCCCAGGCGAGCGACACGATCGTGCTGCCGTACAACGACCTCGAAGCGGTGCACGCGGCCTTCGCCGCCCACCCCGGCGAGATCGCCTGTGTGATCACCGAGGCCTCGCCCGGCAACATGGGCGTCGTACCGCCGCTGCCCGGGTTCAACCAGGGGCTGAAGGACGCGTGTGCCGCGAACGGCGCGCTGTTCGTCTCCGACGAGGTCATGACCGGCTTCCGCACCAGCCGTGCCGGGTGGTTCGGCGTCGAGGGCGTGGTCCCCGACCTGATGACCTTCGGCAAGGTCATGGGCGGTGGGTTCCCCGCCGCCGCGTTCGGCGGGCGCGCGGACGTCATGGCGCACCTCGCACCGGCCGGGCCCGTCTACCAGGCCGGCACCCTCTCCGGGAACCCGGTCGCCACCGCCGCGGGCCTCGCCCAGCTGCGGCTCCTCGACGACGCCGCGTACGCCAGGGTCGACGCCGTGTCGGAGCAGATCCAGGGCCTGGTCACCGAGGCGCTGAGCAAGGAGGGTGTCGCGCACACCCTCCAGAACGCCTCCAACATGTTCTCCGTGTTCTTCACGGACCGGCCGGTCACGAACTACGAGCAGGCCAAGGCGCAGGAGTCCTTCCGCTTCACCGCCTTCTTCCACTCGCTGCTGGCGAACGGCGTCTACCTGCCGCCGTCCTCCTTCGAGTCCTGGTTCGTGTCCACCGCCCACGACGAGCGGGCCGTCCAGCGCATCGCCGACGCCCTCCCGGCGGCGGCCCGCGCGGCGGCGGAGGCGAGCGCATGAGCCACGACCGCGACCAGGAACTGACCGTCGTGCACGTCATGCGGCACGGCGAGGTCGAGAACCCGACCGGCGTGCTCTACGGCCGCCTGCCCGGTTACCACCTCTCCGATCTGGGCCGGCGCATGGCCGACCGGGTCGCCGAGCACCTCGCCCCGAGGGACGTGACGTACGTCGTCGCCTCCCCGCTGGAGCGGGCCCAGGAGACGGCGACGCCGATCGCCAAGGCGCACGGTCTCGACCTCGCCACCGACGCGCGGCTCATCGAGGCCGAGAACGTCTTCCAGGGCAAGACCTTCGGCATCGGCGACGGCGCGCTGCGCCGGCCCGCCAACTGGAAGCACGTGGTCAATCCGTTCAAGCCGTCCTGGGGTGAGCCGTACGTCGACCAGGTCGTGCGGATGATGGGCGCGCTGGAGGCGGCCAAGGAGCGGGCGCGCGGGCACGAGGCCGTGATCGTCAGTCACCAGCTGCCGATCTGGACCCTGCGCTCCTACGTCGAGCGCCGCCGGCTGTGGCACGACCCGCGCAAGCGGCAGTGCACGCTGGCGTCCCTGACGACGTTCACGTACCGGGGCGACCGCATCGTGTCCGTCGGCTACACCGAGCCCGCCCGCGACCTCGTCCCGGCCCACCTCCTCGCGGGGGCCAGGCCGGTCAAGGGGCAGGGCAAGGCGTACGGGGCCTGAGGGCCCGCGTTCCCGGCCACCGTGCGACCGGCGGTGCGTGACGCTCGTCACGGAATCCGCGCATATTTCCGGAACCCGCCCGTTCGTCCCGTCCTCTGACTGGGTGACCACCAGAGGACGCGACGAACGAGGTTGCGATGCGCACTTCCACCCGCACTCTCACCCGCAGGGGGATGCTCGGACTCGGCGCGGGGGCCGCGGCCGCCGCAGGGCTCGCGGGCTGCGGTACCGGCTCCCACACGTCGTCGGACGGCTCGCACCAGGCCGGCGGTTCCGGGGAGCCCTCGCCCTCCGGCAGCGGCAGGCCCCCCGCGAAGCCCATCGGCGACGGCTCCACGTCGTACACCGGCAAGCAGCCGCACCAGCCGGACGCGCCCGTGCCGCTGGAGCCGGGGGAGACCCCGCCGCAGTTCGTCGTCTTCTCCTGGGACGGGGCGGGCGAGGTGGGCAACGGGCTCTTCCCGCGCTTCCTCGACCTCGCGAAGGAGCACGGCGCGCACATGACCTTCTTCCTCTCGGGCCTGTACCTGCTGCCCGAGTCGAAGAAGCGCCTCTATGACCCCCCGAACAACCCGCGCGGCGCCTCCGACATCGGCTACCTCACCGACGCCCACATCAAGGACACGCTGAAGAACGTCCACCGGGCCTGGCTCGACGGCCACGAGATCGGCACCCACTTCAACGGCCACTTCTGCGGCGGGACCGGCACGGTCGGCAACTGGACGCCGGCGCAGTGGCGCAGCGAGATCGACCAGGCGAAGTCCTTCGTGAAGGAGTGGCGGACCAACACCGGCTGGACCGACCTGCCGTCGCTGCCCTTCGACTACGACAAGGAGCTCGTCGGCGGCCGCACGCCCTGCCTGCTCGGCCAGGACAACCTGCTGGCCACCGCCCGCGAGCTCGGCTGGCGCTACGACGCCTCCTCGCCCGGCGGCCGTCAGGTGTGGCCGGCGAAGAAGGACGGGATCTGGGACCTGCCGTTGCAGCAGATACCTTTCCCCGGCCACTCCTTCGAGGTCCTCTCGATGGACTACAACATCCTCGCCAACCAGTCCGTCAACAGCACCAAGGCGCCCGCCCACCATTACCCGGGCTGGCGCGTACAGGCCACCAACGCCTACATATCCGGCTTCAAGCGGGCATACGAGACGAACCGGGCGCCCTTCTTCGTCGGCAACCACTTCGAGGAGTGGAACGGCGGCATCTACATGGACGCCGTCGAGAACGTGATCCAGCACATCGCGCGGGAGAAGGAGAAGGGGGGCGGCCAGGACATCCGGCTCGTCTCCTTCCGCCAGTTCACCGACTGGCTGGACGTGCAGAGGCCCGAGGTGCTCGCCAGGCTCCGTACCGTCGAGGTGGGACAGCGGCCGGCCGGCGGCTGGAGCACCTTCCTCAAGGAGGCCCCCACACCCTCGGGGAACGTCGCCTGAAATGCGGGTTTCCGCCCCTGAGGGGGGTGCGCAAGATCCCCGGAACGGACATGCGAAACTTTTCACATGAGTGCCGCCAGCCGCGCCCCCCTGCGCTCGAACCGCTCGAACCGGTCGAACCGCTCGCACCGCGCCAGCACCACCGCCCGCGCCCGTCGCCGTGCCGTCCTGACCGCCGGCGCCGCCGCGGTCGCGCTGCTGGCCACCGCCTGCGGCTCCGGCGGCACCTCGGGCGGCGGCGGTGACACCGGCTTCGTCACGGGCGCGGACGGCATCTCCACCGCCGACAAGGGCGAGCGGGCCGACGCCCCCGACCTGTCCGGCAAGACGGTCGACGGAGGTCAGCTCGACGTCGCCGACTACAAGGGGAAGGTCGTCGTCCTCAACGTCTGGGGCTCCTGGTGCCCGCCCTGCCGCGCCGAGGCCAAGAACTTCGAGAAGGTCTACCAGGACGTCAAGGACCAGGGAGTCCAGTTCGTCGGCATCAACACCCGCGACACCTCCACCGGACCGGCCCGCGCCTTCGAGAAGGAGTTCGGGGTCAGCTACCCGAGCCTGTACGACCCGACCGGCAAGCTGATGCTCCGCTTCGAGAAGGGCACCCTGAACCCCCAGGCGATCCCCTCCACGCTCATCATCGACCGGGAGGGCAGGGTCGCCGCGCGCACTCTCCAGGCGCTCAGCGAGGAGAAGCTGCGCAAGATGCTGGAGCCGTTCCTCACCGACGGGGCCGGCACGTCCGGCGAGTCGGAGACGTGACGTGAGCGCTCTGTCCACGCTCGCCGTGGCGGGCAGCAACGGCACGGTGCTCAACGGCGCCCTGCTGGTGGCCCTGCCCGTCGCGCTGCTCGGCGGCCTCGTCTCCTTCTTCTCGCCCTGCGTCCTGCCGCTCGTCCCCGGCTACCTCTCCTACGTGACCGGCGTCACCGGCACCGACCTCGAAGAGGCCCGGCGCGGACGGATGGCCGTCGGTGCCTCCCTCTTCGTCCTCGGCTTCACCGCCGTGTTCGTCTCCAGCGGCGCGCTGTTCGGCTACTTCGGCCAGACCCTCCAGGAGAACCAGGGGGTCCTGAGCAAGGTGCTGGGCGTCTTCATGATCCTCATGGGCGTCTTCTTCATGGGCCTGATGCCCTGGCTCACCCAGCGCGAGTTCCGCTTCCACCGCAAGCCCGTCAGCGGCCTGGTCGGCGCCCCCCTCCTCGGCGCCCTGTTCGGCATCGGCTGGACGCCCTGCATCGGTCCGACCCTCTCCTCGGTGTTGATGCTTTCCTCCCAGCAGGGCACCGCCGGGCGCGGCGCCATACTGACCGTCGCGTACTGCGTCGGCCTGGGCGTGCCCTTCGTGCTCGCCGCGGTCGCCTTCCGCAAGGCGCTCGGCGCCTTCGGCTGGATCAAGCGCCACTACGTGTGGGTGATGCGGGTCGGCGGCGTCATGATGATCGCGACCGGCCTGCTGCTGCTCACCGGCGTGTGGGACAGCATCGTGCAGGACATGCAGACCTGGTCCAACGGCTTCACTGTAGGGATCTGACCGATGAGCGACACCACCACGGGCACGACCCCGACGGCCGCCGAGGACCAGGACCTCGGCGCCGCCGGTTCCCAGCTCTCCACCGCCCCCCGGGAGGAGGCCCCGAACCTCCCCTCCCTCGGCCTGGTCGGCTGGGTCCGCTGGTTCTGGCGGCAGCTCACCTCGATGCGGGTGGCGCTGCTGCTGCTCCTGCTGCTGTCGCTGGGCGCGATCCCCGGCTCGCTGATCCCGCAGAGCGGCGTCGACGAGATGAAGGTCGCCGAGTTCCGCGACCGGCACGACGTCCTCGGGCCGCTCTACGACAAGCTCGGCCTCTTCCACGTCTACAGCTCGGTGTGGTTCTCCGCGATCTACATCCTGCTGTTCGTCTCCCTCATCGGCTGCATCGTCCCGCGCACCTGGCAGTTCGTCGGCCAGCTCCGCAGCCGGCCGCCCGGCGCGCCCCGGCGCCTGGACCGGCTGCCCGCGTACACCACCTGGCGCACCGGTGCCGAGCCCGAGCAGGTCCGCGCGGCCGCGCTCCAGCTGCTGGGCGGGCGCCGCTTCCGCGCCCACACGGTCGGCGACGCCGTCGCCGCCGAGAAGGGCTACGTGCGCGAGGCCGGCAACCTGCTCTTCCACATCGCGCTGATCGTGATGCTGATCGCCTTCGGCTGGGGCCAGCTGTTCAAGTACGAGGGCAACAAGCTGATCCTGGAGGGCGACGGCTTCTCCAACACGCTCACCCAGTACGACGACTTCAAGTCCGGCAACCTCTTCGACCCGGACCACGACCTGACCCCCTTCAGCTTCAGCCTGAAGGACTTCCACGGCACCTACGAGGCGAGCGGCCCCAACCGCGGCACCCCGCGCGTCTACGAGGCCGAGGTCAGCTACAGCGAAGGCGCCTACGGCAAGGAGCGGACGACCACCATCAAGGTCAACGAGCCGCTGGAGATCGACGGCTCGAAGGTCTACCTCACCGCCCACGGCTACGCGCCCATCGTCACCATCAAGGACGCCAAGGGCAACGTCGTCATGGACCACGAGGCGACCGCGCTGCTGCCGCTGGACTCCAACGTCACCTCCTCCGGCGCCGTCATGGTCCGGGACGGCTACCGCAACGCCGAGGGGAAGAAGGAGCAGCTCGGCTTCAACGCCTTCTTCCTGCCGACCTACGGCGGCGAGGGCAGCACGATGCTGTCGACCTTCCCCGCGCTGATCAACCCGATGCTGGCGCTCTCCGCCTACCACGGCGACCTCGGGGTGGACGCGGGCTTCGCCAAGAGCATCTACCAGCTCGACAAGACCAACCTGGAGGAGTTCAAGGACTCCGACGGCAAGCTGTTCAAGAAGCAGCTCAAGGTCGGCGACACCATGACCCTCCCGAACGGCGCCGGCACGGTCACCTTCGACGGCGTCCAGGAATGGGCCAACTTCCAGGTCACCGAGCAGCCCGCCAGCGGCTGGGCGCTCGCCGGTTCCGTCGCCGCGATCCTCGGCCTCGCCGGCTCCCTGTTCATCCAGCGCCGCCGCGTCTGGGTGCGGGCCGTCCAGGGCCCCGACGGGGTGACCGTCGTGGAGATGGCCGGCCTCGGGCGCAGCGAGTCCGCGAAGGTCCCCGAGGAGCTCGGCGACCTCGCCGCGGCCCTGTACGAGCGGGCGCCCGACGCGCCGAAGAACGACGACGACACCCCCGATTCCCCCGACACCCACGTCGTACCTGCCGAAGGGGCTGAGAAGTGACTCTCGCCGCCGCAACCGATCTGGCCGCCGCGACCAACGAGAACCTCGCGAACATCAGCAACACGCTGATCTACTCCGCGATGGCGGTCTACACCCTGGCGTTCTTCGCCTACATCGCCGAGTGGCTCTTCGGCAGCCGCAGCAAGGTGGGACGCACCGCCGCCGCGCTCACCGCGACGGGCGAGACCAAGGCGAGGACCGGCCCGGCGGTCACCGTGCAGAAGGCCGGCGGCACCGCCGTACTGGAGCGGCCGCAGGTCGTCGTGCGCTCGGCGACCGGCTCCCGCGACGTCCCCGACGGCCCGGGGGCGCACGGTGGCACCGTGCAGGGCGACCTGTACGGACGGATCGCCATCTCCCTCACCGCGCTCGCCTTCGTCATCGAGTTCGGCGGCGTGCTCGCCCGCGCCCTGTCGGTGAAGCGGGCGCCGTGGGGCAACATGTACGAGTTCAACATCACGTTCACGACGGTCGCCGTCGGCGTGTACCTGGCGCTGCTCGTCCTGAAGAAGAACGTCCGCTGGCTCGGCCTCCCCCTGACCACCACGGTCCTGCTCGACCTCGGCCTCGCCGTCACGGTCCTGTACACCGCCAGCGACCAGCTCGTCCCCGCGCTCCACTCGTACTGGCTGTACATCCACGTCTCCACCGCGATCTTCTGCGGAGCGGTGTTCTACGTCGGCGCGGTCGCCACGATCATGTACCTCTTCAAGGACAGCTTCGAGAGCAAGCTCGCCTCCGGCGGCACGCCCGGCCGGTTCGCCGCCTCGGTCCTGGACCGGCTGCCCGCCGCGGCCTCCCTCGACAAGTTCGCCTACCGCGTCAACGCCGCCGTCTTCCCGCTGTGGACGTTCACGATCATCGCGGGTGCGATCTGGGCGGGCGACGCGTGGGGCCGCTACTGGGGCTGGGACCCCAAGGAGGTCTGGTCCTTCATCACCTGGGTCGCCTACGCCGGCTACCTGCACGCCCGCGCCACCGCCGGCTGGAAGGGCCGCAAGGCCGCCTACCTGGCCCTGCTCGCCTTCGGCTGCTGGCTGTTCAACTACTACGGCGTCAACATCTTCGTCTCCGGCAAGCACTCCTACGCGGACGTGGGCCTGGGCGCGTTGCAGTCGGTGGGCTTCTGAGTCCTCCCCGGTGAAGGCCGGTTCCGGTGACCGAGGTCACGGGGACCGGCCTTCGTCGTGCGGACGGCCACGGCGAGGAGTCCCGCTCCTAGGGGCGGGCGCGCGCCACGCCGGTGATGATGTCCCGCAGCCGTTCCACGTACAGGCTCAGGTTCTTGTGCGCGACGTCGGTGTCCGGGTGGCGGGCGGCGAACCACAGGCCCTCCGGGAGGCGGGTGACCCAGGCGCACACCTGGTCGCCGTAGGAGACGCGCAGCAGGGCGTACGCCGAGAGGTCCGGCCAGTGGCCGGCGCCGGGGACGCCGCGGGCGTCGACGTAGGACACGATCGAGTACAGGTCCGGTGACACCGGGCGGAAGTCGGTGCCGAGCAGGCGCAGCACCCGGTCGATGGGCATGCGGGACATCCGCCGGTTGGCCTGGAGCTCGGCCCGCACGGTCCGCAGGGCGGTGGGGAAGTCGTGGGCCCGGGCCGCCGGGACCTCGATGGGAGCGCCGCCGACGTACCAGCCCACGGACTCCGACCACTGGGACCGGGACCTGGTGTGGAACGGCACGACCGTGCGGTACACCGGCTCACCGCCGATCTCGTGGACGGCGAGCGCGGTGGCGGCCAGGACGCCGGCCAGGCTGCCTCCGTGGCGTCGGCAGTACGCCTCGAAGGCGGCGGCGTCGGCCGCGTCCACCAGCGGCTCGCGCAACAGCCGCTGTTCGGGCAGCGGGCCGCCCGGCTCCAGGCCGAGGTCGACCGGGAAGGAGGGCAGCCGCCCGTCGCACCGCCGGATGAACTCCCGCCAGCGGGCGACGATGTCGTGGTCGCCGTCGATCCGGTCGGCCTCCGCGCGCTCCGCCTCGCAGAAGTCGACGTAGCTGCCGACCGGCGGCTCCTCCAGGGTGCGGCCCTCGACGCCGGCCCGGTACAGCTCGTGCACCTCGGCGGGGATGCGGTAGAGGGAGTAGGCGTCGACGTTGCTGTGGTCGAAGGCCATGTAGACGCTGACGCCGTCGTCCCGGACGACCGCCGTGTAGATGAGGTTGGGCCAGCGCAGCGCGTCCGCGACGCCGTCGAAGCGTGCCTGGAGGTGGCGGGCCAGGTCCGTCGCGTCCGGGAAGTCCCCGACGTCCTCACGGCGCAGGGCCACCGCGTCCGCGTCGAGCGTGAACCGGCGCATGGTGTCGTCGGCCCCTCCGCTGAAGCGGAAACCGCTGCGCAGCGTCTCGTGGCGCAGGGTCCAGGCGCGCAGCGCCTCCTGGAGCACGTCCAGGTCGACCGGGCCGGGGAGGTCGAAGGCCGTGCCGAGCCAGGTCGGCACGAACAGGCCGTCGTCGCGGAGCGAGCGCGCCGTGCGGATGTGCGACTCCTGGATGTACGCCGGTGGCCGCGCGTCCTCGGGCAGGGCCGCCGCGACCTCGACGGTCGCCGGACTGAGCGTCCACTCGACGAGGTGCCCGGGCCGGATCTCGCAGCGGTGGATGTCGGTCAGTCGCACGAGGGGTCTCCGTTCGCAGATGTAACAGACCCGACCAAGGGAATGCCGTGGGCGCGACCGTGTACCCCGAGTGTCGGCACTCTTCAACGAAACGGATGGCCCCTCGAACGGCGGTACGGTCGCCGCCGTTCACTCCGCCCGGTCGTACCCGAGGTAGGCGTCGAGGGCTCCCGCGCCCGCCAGCATCGCCCGGGTCCGCGCGGTGAGGGCCCGCCCCCGTGCCCCGAGCGCGGCCCGCAGCGCCTCGCTGCTGCCCTCGCGCCGCAGGCCGTCCAGGACGGGGCGGATCTGCTCGAACAGGTGGTGGGCGCCGCGCAGGGTGTGGACGAGCCGGGCGTCCCGGACGTCGGCGGGGTCGAACACCCGGTACCCGGTGCCGCGTTCACGCCGGGGCGTGAGCAGACCCGCCGCCTCCCACACCCGCAGCGCGGACGTCCGTACGCCGATCAGCGCGGCCACCTCGCCGATGCGCAGTCCGCCGGAGCGGGGCGGCGGTCCGGGCTCCTCGCGGGCCAGTTCCTCCAGTGCCGCGCTCGCGGCCCGCAGGGAGACCCGCTCCGCGTGCAGGGCCGCGTGTGCGCCGTCGACGAGCGCGAGCGCGCCCGGTACGTCGCCCTCGTGCACGGTCCGCATGATCCGCGTCGCCGCCACCGGCCCGTACCCCTTCTGCAGCGTCCGGTACGTCAGGAGCGCCTGCCGGTGCCGTTCGCCGAAGACGCGGTAGCCGGACTCGGTCCGGTCCGCCGGGGGAAGGACGCCGGCGTCCTCGTAGTTGCGGATCTGCTGCGTCGAGAGGCCGGCCTGGCGAGCCAGGTCGACGGTGCGCAGCCGGCGGTCGTTGGTCATCGACGAGAAGGGTAGGCCCGGGCGGAGACTGGTGATTCACGCGATGCGGGAAGCGGGGGCGGGCCCCGACACTGCGGGGACCTTGCCACCACCCACTCCCGCACGGAGGTGCCGATGTCCGGCCCGCTCACGAGACGTACGCCGAGAAACCACTCCGTATTGTCATGGCCGCGACGGTTAAGGGGGGCGCTGTCGGGCGTCATCCTGCTGTCGGCGGTCGCCCTGACCGCCGTCCCCACCGCGCTCGCCACCCCCGCGGCCGCGGCCGACGCGCCGACCGTCACCACCCGCTACGGGCAGGTGCGCGGCGCGACGGGGGAGACCACCCACGACTACCTGGGCATCCCCTACGCCGCTCCGCCGGTCGGCGACCTGCGCTGGAAGCCGCCCGCGGCGCCCGAGCGCTGGACGGGCGTCCGTGACGCCACGGCCCCCGGCAACCCCTGCATGCAGGCGAACTCGTCGACCCCCTGGGGCGATCTGGCCGGGCCCGGCACCCCGAGCGAGGACTGCCTCTACCTCAACGTGCACACGCCCACCGCGCGTTCCGTGACGAAGCGGCCGGTGATGGTCTGGATCCACGGCGGCGGCTTCACCATCGGCTCCGGCGCCTTCTACGACGGCGGAAACCTGGCCACCCGGGGCGACACGGTCGTCGTCACCCTCAACTACCGCCTCGGCGCCTTCGGTTACCTCGCCCACGAGGGTCTGGCCGGGGAGTCGCCGGAGGGCATTTCGGGCAACTACGGCCTGCTCGACCAGCAGGCGGCCCTGCGCTGGGTGCGGCAGAACATCGCGGCCTTCGGCGGCGACCCCGGCAACGTCACGGTCTTCGGCGAGTCGGCGGGCGGCGGCAGCGTCTGCCAGCACCTCGTCTCGCCCCGCGCCGCCGGACTCTTCGACCGCGCCATCGCCCAGTCGGGCTGCGGCTTCCCCCTGCCCACCCAGGAGTCGCAGCAGCGCACGGGCGCCTCCTGGGCCGGCTCCGTGGGCTGCGCCGACGTGGCCTGCCTGCGCGCCAAGCCCGCCGGCGAGCTGCTCACGGCCTCGACGGCCCCCACCGCCCGCTGGGTCCCCAACGTCGACGGCCGGGTCCTGCCGCTCCAGATCGCGGAAGCGCTGGAGAGCGGCCGCTTCCACCGCGTCCCCGTCCTCCAGGGGACCACGGCCGACGAGGGCCGCCTCACCGTGGCGACCACCTACGACCTGGCGGGCCGGCCCCTCACCGCGGCCGGATACCCGGTCGCCGTCCGCGCCCTCTACGGCGACCGCGCCGACGCGGTCCTCGCCCGCTACCCGCTGTCCGACCACGGCACCCCCGCCGAGGCCCTGGGCGCGGTGTTCACCGACTCCCAGTTCGCCTGTCTCCAGTCCCGCACGGCCCGGCTGATGGCCGGCCACACCCGGTCCTACCAGTACGAGTTCGCCGACCGGCACTCCATGGACCACCTGAACCTGCCGGTCAGTTTCCCGCTCGGCGCCCCGCACGGATCGGAGATCCGGTACGTCTTCGGCGGCGTCTCGGGCACCCCCGCCCAGAACGCCCTGGCGGCGAAGATGCTCGGCTACTGGACCAACTTCGCCCACACCGGCGTGCCGTACGCGGCGAACGCCCCGCGCTGGAACCAGTACCCGAAGGTGCAGGTGCTCGCCCCCGAGGCGATCACGGCGTCGACGACCTTCCCGCAGGACCACAAGTGCGACCTGTGGCTCCCGTCGGACCAGGCCCGCTCCTGACCGGCTCCAGCACCGCGTAGTCCGTGAAGCAGCGCCGGTAGCGCAGGTGCCGGGTCTCCCGGGTGTGCCCGCGCTGCCACTCCTCCACCTCCTCCGGGCCCCCACGCGGCCCGGAGGAGGCGCCGCAGTCGGCCTCGTCCCCCGACACGCAGCGCGCCTCGTACTCCGGCCACGCGGACGGGTCCTGGACGACCGTGAACGGCACGTACCGGAAGACGCGGCGCGGCGCGTGCGCCTGCCGCTGGTGCCGGGCCAGCAGTACGTCGGCGTCGGTCTCCGCGCTGCCGTCCCCGACGGTCCTGGCGTGGGCGCGCAGGACGGCCAGCTGCGCGCAGAGGGCGCAGCCGGCCACCGGTTCGGGCGGCGGCGGCAACGCGACGAGCGCCCGCGCCGTCGACGCGTCGCTGAGCGAACGGTCGTTGACCGCCCGCACGGTGGCGCTCAGTCGTCCCTCGTGATCCATCGTGCAACCTCCGTGACTCTCGGTGTACCGAGGGTTGCTGAGGGGAGTCGTCCGGAGCAATGCTTGGCGCGTGACACTCGTGGACTGTCACGGAGGAGGTCCGCCGCGTGGGACGGCGCAACGCCGGGAGTTCGGGAGCGAGTACGGCCGCCGTGTTCGGCGAGGTGCTGCGGCACTTCCGGGAGGCCGCGGGGCTCACGCAGGAGGGCCTGGCGGCCCGCATCCCCTGCGATCGCTCGCACGTCGCCCGCGTGGAGGCGGGGTCGCGGGTGCCGCAGGACACGTTCGCCAAGACGTGCGACGAGCTGCTGGGCACGGGTGGGGTGCTGGGGCGGCTGTGGGGGCGGATCGACTGGTATCCGGAGGTGGAGCATCCGGATTGGTTCGAGCGCAGGGCTCGCATGGACGCCGAGGCGGTGGCCGTCCGCGCCTACCAGACACAGGTGATGCCGGGCCTGTTGCAGACGTCCGCTTATGCGACGGCCCTGTTCGGCCGACGCCTCTCGGATGCAGCCGAAGTCGACGAGCGAGTGCGTGCCCGGTTGAGCCGACAGCAGCGCTTCTACGCAGCGGGCGGCCCGCTCTACGTCGTCGTGCTGGACGAGGGTTGTCTGCGCCATGTGGTGGGTGGCACGGCAGTCATGCGGGACCAGTGCGCGCACCTGCTGGCCGTCGGCCGCCTCCCCAACGTACGAGTGCAGGTAGCACCCTTGAGCCGCCCGTACCTCGACCGGCCGGACACCTCGCTGTCGCTCATCGAACTGCCGGGGGGAGAGCGCTGGGTGTACTCGGAGTCGCTGGACCGTGGGCACTTCAGTGACGATCCGACCGTCTTCACCAGGCACAACGCGACCTATGATGTGCTGCGGGCGGATGCGCTGTCAGCCCCTGAGTCCGCCGCTCTGATCAGCGACGTGATGGAAGGGTACGAGTCTCATGAGCAGCCACGACCTGAGCGCGACCACCTGGATCAAGAGCAGCCACAGCGGCGCCAACGGCGGGGACTGCATCGAAATAGCCCCCGGAGTCCCCGGCGTCGTCCCCGTCCGCGACAGCAAGAACCCTGACGGTCCCGTCCTCCTCGTCGGCCGCGCCGCCTGGTCCGCATTCACCGGAACCCGCTTTCTCGTGCTCCGGTGACAGGGGCCCAACTCGCGAGGAAGTCGTCCCCATTGGCGTCGCGATCGAAGGGTACGAAGACCATGGGCAGCCACGAATCCGACGCAACGTTCTGGATCAAGAGCAGCTACAGCGACGCCAACGGCGGAAACTGCGTCGAAGTGGCCCCCGGATTCCACTCCGTCGTCCCCGTCCGCGACAGCAAGAACCCTGACGGCCCCGTCCTCCTCGTCGGCCGCGCCGCCTGGTCCGCATTCACCGGAACCCGCTTTCTCGTGCTCCGGTGACAGGGGCGCCTACCCGGAAAGAACCACGGGGAGAAAGAAACCCAGCCAAGCCCCACCCCTCCCTCCCGCCCACGGCGTCGCCTCACTCGCCTGGGTGAACATCACCGGTTGGGCTGGCTTTCGGGGGCCCCAACTCCCTTACTCTCAGCGCATTAACCGCTGACATATGTCAGCCCCCGAGGGGACTCGCAATCCCCACGAGGGCCTGGCCAACGAGGAAGAACCGCACTTCCTGATGGATACTCCCGACCTTAGCGCGCCCCCGCACGCCCCGTCCGCCCCCGGCGGCAAACACCCCCGATCAGGGGTCACGCACGAGCACGTGCGCCACACCACCAACTTCACCGTGGTCGGCAACCACCTGGCCCAGCACCCGCACCTCTCGCTGCTGGCGATCGGCCTGGGCCTGTACATCCAGTCGGTGCGCGTCGGCACCCCGGTGGACATCAAGAGCCTCACCGCCCGCTTCAAGGAGGGCGCGACCCGTATCGGCGCGGCTCTGAACGAGCTGGAGGAGTACGGCTACCTGCGCCGCGAACGGGAGCGCATCCCGGACGGCCGCATCGTCACGCGGACGGTGTCGTGCAACGACCCGGCAAGCGCGGCCCGGCGTCGCACATCCGGACGCCCGCACGCTCCCGCGCGGTCGGAACGCCCTCCGCGTCGCCCGCCTGCGGCGCCACGCCCGCTGCCCGCCGTACCGCAACCCGGCTGCAAGGCCCCCGCACTCCTGAAACAGGCCACCGATGTCCTCACCGGCCTGCGCCGTCACGACCGCCGCCTGCTGCTCTCGGCCTGCGACACGACCCACCTGGCCCCGGGTGTGGCCGCCTGGCTGGAGCGCGAGGTCAGCCCCGCAGCCGTACGCGACGCCTTGACCACCGGCCTGCCGGCCGAGGGCGTACGCCGCCCGGCAGCCCTCCTGGCCCACCGCCTGACGGTCCAGCTGCCGCCCCCACCACCCGTAGGCCCCCGCCCGGCCGCCGCGCCACCACCGGTCCGGCACCCCCTGCGCAACTGCGACCGCTGCGACCGGGGCTTCCGCGCCCCCGCACACGAACCCCACTGCCGCGACTGCCGCCCACCGCACCTGACCTAGAACGGAACCCCATGGTCGGCTCGTCTCACGAGGCGATGCACCGCATCTTCCAACACGACCCGGGACTCTTCAGCCGCGTCTCCCGCTTCCTGGGGGTCGACATCCCCAGACCCGTCGCGGCGACCACCCTGCCCACCGACCTCACCGAGGCGAGCCCCGTCGAACGCCGGGTCGACACCCTCCTGCGCTTCGAGACTGCCGACCAGGGACCCTTCCTGCTGGCCGTCGAGGCCCAGGGCAAGAAGGACCCGGACAAACCCGCGAGCTGGGCGTACTACGTCTCGTACCTGTGGACGAAGTACCGCCTGCCCACCGCGCTGCTGGTCGTCTGCCAGGACTACGCGACGGCCAAGTGGGCCCAGCAGGCGGTGAGCGCCGGACCGTCCCAGCTACCCACTCTCACCTTGCGGCCCGTGGTCGCGGGCCCGCACAACATGCCGGTGATCACCGACCCGGAAGAGGCCCGTGCCGACCTGGTGCTGGCCAGCCTGGCGGCCATCACACACGCCGCCGAACCGGTCGTGAATGCGATACTGAAGGCCCTGTCCACAGCATTGCGGGACGCGCCGGAAGACGTCGTGGACCCCATCGTCGAATTCACCGCACATGGACTGGGCAACCACCCGGCCAAGCACCTCTGGAGGAACCTGGTGGCCGTGGACCTCTCCTTCTACAAGTCCTACATCTCCGAAGAGATCCGTGACGAAGGCCGGGCGAAAAGCCGGGCCGAGGACATCGTCCTCGTCCTGGAACAGCGAGGCATCTCCATCTCCGACGACGTCCGCGGACGCATCGCGGCGTGCGGCGACCTCGAAGTCCTCCGCTGCTGGCTCACCCGAGCCATCACCGTGTCCACCGCCGAGGCGATCTTCGAGGGCGAGTGACCAGGACCCCAGCGGGTCAGTCGCCCTTGGGGTCCTCGTCCTTGTCGCGGTCGCGGTCCTTCTCGTCGTCCTTGTCCAGCGACTTCAGGAAGTCGGGGTTGTCGTCCGGCGCGACCCACTGCCGGCGCCCGCCGCCGCCCTGCCAGGGCGAGGAGCCGGCCGGCTGCCGCTTCTTGCCGGCGATGATCCACGAGATCGACCCGACCAGCGGGAACAGCAGCACGAGGATCGCCCACAGCGGCTTGGGGATGTGCCGGACGTCCTCGTCCTTCGTGCTGATGCAGTCGATGAACGCGTAGACGCTCAACGCCAGGGGGATCAGGAACATCAGCACCCGGAGCATGGGGCCTCTCCAGCGTTAGCGGTGGGCGGGGACGCGTCACGGCCCCCAGGTACAGGGCCAGGGTAGCGGCTCGGGGATACTGGACCGCATGGCTTACGACGATCTTCGCTCGCTGCTCCGGGCGCTGGAGCGCGAGGGCGACCTCAAGCGCATCAAGGCCGAGGTGGACCCGTACCTGGAGGTCGGGGAGATCGTCGACCGGGTGAACAAGGCCGGCGGCCCCGCCCTGCTCTTCGAGAACGTGAAGGGCTCCGACATGCCCCTCGCGATGAACGTCTTCGGCACCGACCGGCGCCTGCTCAAGGCCCTCGGCCTGAAGTCGTACTCCGACATCTCGGACAAGATCGGCGGGCTGCTCCGCCCCGAGCTGCCCCAGGGCTTCGTCGGCATGCGCGAGGCCTTCGGGAAGCTCGGCGCGATGACGCACGTACCGCCGAAGAAGGTGAAGCCGGGCAGCGCGCCCGTGCAGGAGACCGTCCTCACCGGCGACGACGTGGACCTCGACCGCCTCCCCGCCCTCTTCACCTGGCCCGACGACGGCGGCTCCTTCTTCAACCTGGGCCTCACCCACACCAAGGACCCGGAGACGGGCGTCCGCAACCTGGGCCTGTACCGGCTCCAGCGCCACGACAAGCGCACCATCGGCATGCACTGGCAGATCCACAAGGACAGCCGCAACCACTACGCGGTGGCCGCCCGGCGCGGCGAGCGCCTGCCGGTCGCCATCGCCTTCGGCTGCCCGCCCGCCGTGACGTACGCCTCCACCGCCCCGCTCCCCGGCGACATCGACGAGTACCTGTTCGCCGGGTTCCTCCAGGGCAAGCGGATCGAGATGGTCGACTGCAAGACCGTCCCGCTCCAGGTCCCGGCGCAGGCCGAGGTCGTCATCGAGGGCTGGCTGGAGCCCGGCGAGATGCTCCCCGAGGGCCCCTTCGGCGACCACACCGGCTTCTACACGCCGCAGGAGCCCTTCCCCGCCCTGAAGATCGACTGCGTGACGATGCGGAAGCGTCCGCTGCTCCAGTCGATCGTCGTCGGCCGCCCGCCGACGGAGGACGGCCCGCTGGGACGCGCGACGGAGCGTTTCTTCCTCCCGCTCCTCAAGATCATCGTGCCGGACATCGTGGACTACCACCTCCCCGAGGCCGGCGGCTTCCACAACTGCGCGATCGTCTCGATCGACAAGAAGTACCCCAAGCACGCCCAGAAGGTGATGCACGCCATCTGGGGCGCCCACATGATGTCCCTGACCAAGCTGATCGTGGTCGTCGACTCCGACTGCGACGTCCACGACCTGCACGAGGTCGCCTGGCGGGCGCTCGGCAACACCGACTACGCCCGCGACCTCACGGTCGTCGAAGGCCCGGTCGACCACCTCGACCACGCCTCCTACCAGCAGTTCTGGGGCGGCAAGGCCGGCATCGACGCGACGAGGAAGCTGCCCGAGGAGGGGTACACGCGGGACGGGGGCTGGCCGGACATGGTGCTGTCCGACCCGGAGACGGCGGCGAAGGTCGACCGCCGCTGGAAGGAGTACGGACTGTGACGTCGGCTTCCGCCGCGCTGCCGCAGCAGCCGGGGCGCACCAAGGCGTTCCTGCGCCTGGTGATGATCGAACACTCGGTGTTCGCGCTGCCCTTCGCCTACATCGCCGCGCTGACCGCGATGTACGCGTGGGACGAGAACATCCACTGGGGCCGGCTGCTCCTGGTCACCGTCGCGATGGTGGGCCTGCGCACCTTCGCGATGGCGGTCAACCGGATCATCGACCGCGAGATCGACGCCCGCAACCCCCGCACCGCCCACCGCGAACTGGTCACCGGCGCCATGTCGGTCAAGCACGCCTGGACCGGCGCGCTGATCGCCCTCGTCGTCTTCCTGGGCGCCGCGGCCCTGCTCAACCCGCTCTGCCTCGCCCTCGCCCCCGTCGCGGTGATCCCGATGGTGGTCTACCCCTACGGCAAGCGGTTCACGAACTTCCCGCAGGCCATCCTCGGTCTCGCCCAGGCGATGGGCCCGATCGGCGGCTGGCTGGCGATCAGCGGCGAGTGGTCCTGGGAGGCCGTGATCCTCGGCCTCGCGGTCGGCATCTGGATCGGCGGCTTCGACCTGATCTACGCCTGCCAGGACGTCGAGACCGACCGGGAGGTCGGCGTGAAGTCGGTCCCGGCCCGCTTCGGCATCCCGGCGGCCATCTGGGGCGCCCGCGCCTGCCACACCGTCACCACCGCCCTGTTCGTCTGGTACGCCCTCGCCACCGACGCCGGATTCTTCTTCTGGCTCGGCCTGCTGATCGTCGCGGGCGCGTTCCTCTACGAGCACACCATCGTGCGCCCCACCGACCTGACCCGCCTGAACAGGGCGTTCTTCTCGGTCAACGGTTTCATCGGCATCGCCCTGTTCGTGTGTGCGCTGCTCGATCTGCTCGTGCGGGGCCTCACCGTCTGAAAACCCTGAGCCTGCGACTAGGCTCGACACCATGAAGCCAGGACAGACGCAGCGCACGCCTTGGATCGTGGGGGTGTCAGGGGCGTCCGGTACGCCGTACGCGGCGGCGGTGCTGCGGGCACTGCTCGCGGCGGGCGAGAGCGTCGACCTGGTGGTCAGCCGGGCCTCGCGGCTCACCCTGCTCGACGAGACCGGCATCTCCTTCCGGGACGCCCACTGGCAGCACGACCTGCGGGAATGGCTCGCGCGCGGCGCCGACGGCAAGCCCGAGACCTTCGACGTGGACCTCTCCGGCGTACGGCACTGGAGCGCGGGCGACCTCGCGGCCGGGCCGTCCTCCGGGTCGTACCCCGTCAAGGGCATGCTGATCGTGCCCGCCTCGACGGCCTGCGTCGCGGGCGTCGCGCTGGGACTGTCGAAGGACCTGCTCCAGCGGTCGGCGAGCGTGACCCTGAAGGAGCGTCGCAAGCTGGTCGTCGCCGTGCGGGAGACCCCGCTGGACGGCCGGACGCTGCGGCACCTGGTGACCCTGGACGACGCGGGCGCGACCGTGGTGCCCGCCTCGCCCGCCTTCTACGCGGGGGCGACGCACATCCAGGACCTCGTGGACTTCGTCGCCGGACGCGTCCTGGACGCGGCCGGGGTCGAGCACGACCTGTACCGCCGCTGGCGCGGCGACCTCGGCGGGGCGCGCCCCACCACCTGAGCACCACCTCCCCCCACGTTGGTTACCCACATCTTCAGAACTCTTCAGTGGAAGGCTTCGATCGCATGGACGCGGTGGACAGGCAGCTCATCCAGGCCCTGAGGGAGAACGGCCGGGCCTCCTACGCGGAGCTGGGGCGCCTCGTCGGACTGTCGGGGCCCAGCGTCACCGACCGCATCAACCGGCTGGAGGCGGCCGGGGTCATCACCGGCTACCGGGCCACCGTGGACTCCGCCTCGCTCGGCCTCGGCGTCATCGCGCTGATCGGCATCTCCCTCTCCGACGCGGCCGACCACGAGGACGTGGCCCAGCGGCTGAAGGAGCTGCGGGAGATCGAGGACTGCTGGTTCATCGCCGGCGACGACTCCTACATGCTCAAGGTGCGCGCCACCGACGTGGACGGCCTGGAGAGCATCATCAGGCGGCTGTCGGGGACGAAGGGCGTCTCCCGGACCCGTACCACCATCGTGCTCTCCACCAAGTGGGAGAACCGGGTGGGCGAGCTGCCGGAAGAGGTCTAGCCCCCGGGGCGTACGGTTTACGGAGTCTGACGGACTCGACGGACTCGGTCGGAGAAAGAGGTATCGCATGGACGCCGGGCTCAAGCGCGAGCTGGAGCAGAAGGTCCGCTCCGGTGAGCGGCTGACCCGCGAGGACGGCATCGCGCTGTACGAGTCGGACGACCTGGCCTGGCTCGGCGGCCTCGCGCACGAGGTGCGGACGCGCAAGAACGGCGACGTCGTCCACTTCAACGTCAACCGCCACCTCAACATGACCAACGTGTGCACCGCCTCCTGCGCGTACTGCTCCTTCCAGCGCAAGCCGGGGGAGAAGGACGCGTACACGATGCGCATCGAGGAGGCGGTGAAGCTCGCCAAGGCGATGGAGGGCGAGAACCTCACCGAGCTGCACATCGTCAACGGCCTGCACCCGAACCTGCCCTGGCGCTACTACCCGCGCTCGCTCCGGGAGCTGAAGGCCGCGCTGCCGGACGTCTCGCTCAAGGCGTTCACCGCCACCGAGATCCACCACTTCGAGACCATCTCGGGGATGTCCGCCTCCGACATCCTCGACGAGCTGATCGACGCCGGCCTGGAGTCCCTCACCGGCGGTGGCGCGGAGATCTTCGACTGGGAGGTCCGGCAGCACATCGTCGACCACCGCACCCACTGGGAGGACTGGTCGCGCATCCACCGCCTGGCGCACGAGAAGGGGCTCAAGACCCCGTGCACCATGCTCTACGGCCACATCGAGGAGCCCCGCCACCGCGTGGACCACGTGCTGCGCCTGCGTGAGCTCCAGGACGAGACGAACGGCTTCCAGGTCTTCATCCCGCTGCGCTACCAGCACGACTTCGTGGACATGAAGGACGGCAAGGTACGCAACCGGCTCCAGGCCCGCACCCAGATGGCGACCGGCGCGGAGGCCCTCAAGACCTTCGCGGTCTCCCGGCTGCTCTTCGACAACGTCCCGCACGTCAAGGTCTTCTGGGTGATGCACGGCGTCCAGACCGCCCAGCTCGCCCTCCAGCACGGTGCCGACGACATGGACGGCTCGGTCGTCGAGTACAAGATCACGCACGACGCGGACGACTTCGGCACGCCGAACAAGCTGACGCGCGAGGACCTGCTCGACCTGATCCGCGACGCGGGGTTCCGGCCGGTGGAGCGGAACACGCGCTACGAGATCATCCGGGAGTTCGAGGGCCCCGACCCGGCGCGCCGGGAGTCGCCGCAGCCGATGCGGGTGTGAGTCCGCGGTCCTCGTCCGGCTGCCGGCCGGTGGGGGCCGTTCGCCCAGTTCCCCGCGTCCTGAGGGCATGCGCGCACGCCGCCTGACGGGCGCCGGGGACTGTCCTGGCTCAGGGGCGCGGGGCACCGCGCGACCAGCCACGGACCACCCGCAGCCGCCACGGGTCCGACTCCCCACGGCGGGTAGTCGGACCACATGGCCGGTACCGAGGACGCCTACACCGCCGAACCCTTCGTTCCGAAGCGCGGCGGCCTCCCCGCCCTGCGCCGGGCGGCCGCCGACTGCCGCGGCTGCCCCCTGCACCGGGACGCCACCCGGACCGTGTTCGGCGCCGGCAGGGCGACCGCCCGCCTGATGCTCGTCGGCGAGCAGCCCGGCGACCAGGAGGACCGGCAGGGCGAGCCGTTCGTGGGACCCGCCGGGAAGCTCCTCGACCGCGCGCTGGCGGAGGCCGGCATCGACCCGGCGGACACCTACGTCACCAACGCCGTCAAGCACTTCAAGTTCACGCGGGCCGAGCCCGGCAAGCGCCGTATCCACAAGGCGCCCACCCTGCGCGAGACCACCGCGTGCGGACCCTGGCTGGCCGCCGAACTGGCCCGCGTGCGACCCGAGCTGATCGTCCTGCTCGGCGCCACGGCCGGCAAGGCGCTGCTCGGTTCGTCGTTCCGGGTCACCCAGGTGCGCGGCACGGTGCTGGAGGAGGAGATCCACGGCCGCCCGCGGCGGCTGGTGCCGACGGTGCACCCGTCGGCGGTGCTGCGGGCCGAGGACCGGGACGGCGCGTACCGGGGGCTGCTCGCGGATCTGGACATGGCGGCGCGAGCCCTGGGGTAATGGTTACCATGGCCACGTGTCCCTTACTTTCACCTTCGATCCGCCCGTCACCCGCGACCTGCGCGACGGCGTTCTCGACCTGTGGACCGACGTCTCCAACGCGGGCGGCTCCGTGGGCTTCGTGCCGCCGGTGACGCGGGAGGACATCCGCCCCGAGCTGGTCAGACACCTGGTGGGCATGGCCGAGGGCCGCACCCGCCTCCTCGTCGGCCACGACGAGGAGGGGCGGGTGGCCGCCACCGCGTTCCTCGCCCTCAACGCGCACCGGCTGATGACCCACTGGCTGTGGCTCTACACCGTGATGGTCCACCCGCGCCACCAGGGCCGCGGTTACGGCCGCGACCTGATGACCGCCGCCGCGGACGCCGCCCGCACCGTCGAGGGCATCGAGGCGATCCGGCTCACCTGCCGGGGCGGCCTCGGCCTGGAGCGGTTCTACGAGTCCTGCGGCTACAAGGAGGTCGGTCGGGTGCCCGGCGCGATCCGGGTGGCGCCCGGCGACGACCGGGACGACGTCTTCATGCTGCTGCCGCTGACCTGAGCCCGTCCGGACCCGGCGGGACCCGCCTCCCGGCCGGACCCCACCCCGCTGCAAGATCGGCGTCCCGGCATGTTTCACTGGACAGTGCCTCTTTGTGCCAGAAACGGAAGAGTGGATTGAGATGCTCCGCTACACGCTGATGCGCCTCGGGATCTTCGCGGGCTGCCTCGTGGTCGTCTGGGGGCTCGTCTACGCCGGCGTGTTCCCGCGTGGCCTCGGCGACTCCAACGGCATGTGGATCCTCCTGCTCTCCCTGCTGATCTCGGCCCCCATCAGCTACGTCGTGCTGCGCAAGGAGCGGGACCGGGCCTCGGTCCAGGTCGTGAGCCGCGTGGACCGGATGAAGGCCGGCCTCGAGGCCAACCGCGGCCAGGAGGACCTCGCCGACGACTCGGCCCGCGCGCAGGGCCAGACCTCGTAACGCTCGTCACGTACGCGTACGCCCCGGTTTCCGAAACCCCAGGAAACCGGGGTGATCTGCGTTTTACGGGCACCAGGCCTCCTCTGCCTGTCAAAGCGAGGCTTTGGGGGTCTCAAAGCACAGGTGTTAAAGTCGTGTGCATGAAGCACGCAGCCGCGCCCCACACACCCCCGAGCCTCGGGCTCGTGGCGCGCCTGCACGTGGACCTCTGTCGGTGCGCGTCCGCGAACTGTCGCCCCTGACGTTCCCCCCTCATCCCGTCCGTTCTCCACGTCAGCACTGCGCGTCCGTCCCCGCGTCCCGTCCCCCTTACGGAGCCCGTCCGTGTCTTCCCTCACGAAGTCTTCCGCCGAGAAGACCTCCAAGCTGCCCTTCAAGGTGCCCTTCTGGGCGCAGATCATCGCCGGTCTCGTCCTCGGCGTCCTGCTGGGCTGGCTGGCCCGCAGCCAGGACATATCCTGGCTGGTCACCACCCTGGAGAAGGTCGGCGACATCTTCATCGGCCTGCTGAAGCTGGCCGTCGCCCCGCTCGTCTTCTTCGCGATCCTGGTGTCCATCACCAACCTGCGGAAGGTCAACAACGCGGCCCGCCTCGCGTCCCGCACCCTCCTCTGGTTCATGATCACGTCGCTGATCGCGGTGGCCATCGGCCTCGTCATCGGCCTGGTCACCAACCCGGGCGCCGGCACCGGCCTGACCCCGGCCGACGGCGCGAAGCCCGAGAACACCGGCTCCTGGATCGACTTCCTGACCGGCATCGTGCCGACGGACGTCATCACGCCGTTCACCGAGCTGAACGTGCTCCAGATCGTCTTCATGGCCGCCGTCGCCGGTATCGCCGCCCTCCAGCTCGGCGAGAAGGCCCAGCCGATCCTCAGCCTGAGCGAGTCGATCCTCGAACTCCTGCAGAAGGCCCTGTGGTGGGTCATCCGCCTCGCCCCGCTCGGCACCGTCGGCCTCATCGGCCACGCCATCGCCACCTACGGCTGGGACCTGATCGGCAAGTACGCCACCTTCACCGCCGACATCTACGTCGGTTGCGCCCTGGTGATGTTCGTGGTCTACCCGACGCTGCTCGCCACCGTCGCCAAGGTCAACCCGATCCAGTTCTTCAAGGGCGCCTGGCCCGCGATCCAGCTGGCCTTCGTCTCCCGCTCCTCGGTCGGCACCATGCCGCTCACCCAGCGGGTCACCGAGCGCCTCGGCGTCCCGAAGGAGTACGCCTCCTTCGCCGTGCCCTTCGGCGCGACCACCAAGATGGACGGCTGCGCCGCGATCTACCCGGCGATCGCCGCGATCTTCGTCGCGCAGATCTTCGACATCCAGCTCGGCGTCGGCGACTACCTGCTCATCGCCTTCGTCTCGGTGGTCGGCTCCGCCGCCACGGCCGGTCTCACCGGCGCCACCGTCATGCTGACCCTGACCCTCTCCACGCTGGGCCTGCCCATGGAGGGCGTCGGCCTGCTCCTCGCGATCGACCCGATCCTGGACATGATGCGGACGGCCACGAACGTCGCCGGCCAGGCGCTGGTCCCGGTCATCGTCTCCGCCCGCGAGGGACTGCTCGACCGCAAGGCCTACGACGAGGCGCACAGCTCGCCGATCGACGAGCCGGAGCCCGAGCCGCGGAAGCAGGCTTCGGAGCCGGTCCCGGCCGCGGCCTGACCGCACTCGGACCATCGCGACGCCCCGCACCGGACCCCCGGCGCGGGGCGTCGGCGTGTGCGCGCCGGGAGCCGGTGTCCCGGCCCGGGGGAGCGCGCGGGGTGGGCCGTCCCGGGCGCGACGGCCTGATCACCACCGCGCGGACCGTACGCTGATGCGCATGGGTGCTGGGAAGACCAAGCGGATGCCGCGTGCGGTGCGTGAGCAGCAGATGCTGGACGCCGCCGTGCGCATCTTCGGGCAGCGGGGATACATGGCGGCGTCGATGGACGAGATCGCCGAACTGGCGGGCGTCTCCAAGCCGCTGGTGTACCTGTACCTGAACTCGAAGGACGACCTCTTCACCGCCTGCATCCGCCGCGAGGCCCGCGCCCTCACCGAGGCGGTCCGGGCCGGTGTGCTGCCGGGACTGTCCGCCGACGGGCAACTCTGGTCGGGACTGCGGGCGTTCTTCGACCACACCGCGCGCAACCCGGACGCCTGGCGGGTGCTGCACCTGCACGCCCGCACCCACGGCGAGCTGTTCGCGGCCGAGGTGGCGGTGATGCGCGCGGAGATCGTCGCCTTCGTGACGCACCTGATCGCCGCCGCGGCGCGGGACGCGCACCGGGACCCGCACCTGCCCGAGGGCGAGGTCGCCGGACTGGCCGAGGCGCTGGTCGGCGCCGCCGAGGCGCTCGCGGACTGGGCGGGCGCCACCGAGGGCGTCACCGCGAAGCAGGCGGCGGCGACCCTGATGAACTTCGCCTGGGCGGGCCTGGGCGACCTGATGACGGGCCGGCGCTGGTCACCGCCCGAGGAGCCGGAGGCCGCGCCCGCGCCGGAGACCGCGCCCGAGGCCACGACCGCGCCGGAGCCGGTGGCGCGGGCGGCCTCCGCTCAGGCCGGGTAGGGCCCGACCTCGCCGGACAGGTGCAGCCGGTCCCCGGCGCCGCGCAGCTCGAACCGGCCGCCCTCGGCCCCGTAGGTCACCGTCCCCGGCAGCGGTACCGGCGCCCGGAACCGGGCCCGCACCACCGTCGCGTCGGGTGTCCCGTGTGCGGCGAGGCACCGGGCCACGGTCCACATGCCGTGCGCGATGGGCCGGGGGAAGCCGAAGAGGCGGGCGGTGAGCGGGTGCAGGTGGATCGGGTTGCGGTCGCCGGACGCGGCGCCGTAGCGCCGCCCGACGTCACCGGCGAGGCGCCACTCGGCGCGGGCGGGCAGGGGCCCGGCGAGTTCCTCCGGGGGCGCGGCGGAGCCCTCCGAGGGCGCCGTGTGCGTGTGCCCGGAGGTCCGGTGCCGGGCCAGGTAGGTACTGCGTGACTCCCACACCAGGTCGGTGCCGGACCGCAGTCGCGTCACGACGGCCGCCTCGGTGCCGCGCCGGTGCGGGGCGAGCCCCTCGACGTAGGCGGTGAGTTCGTACGCGGCCGTCGTGGGCAGGACGGCGCGGCGGGTGATGTCGATCGAGGTGTGGACGAGCCCGAGCAGCGGCAGCGGGAAGCGCCGGTCGCTCATCAGGCGCATGACGGCGGGGAAGCCCAGCACGTGCGGGTAGGTCACGGGCAGCGCGTCCGCGCCGGTCGCGAACCCGCAGGCCCGCTCGTAGGCGGCCAGGCGCGCGAGGTCCACGCGCAGGCCGGGCAGGACCAGCCGGGTGCGGGGGAAGGCGGCGCCCGGGCGGGGCCGCTTGAGCGGGGACAGCAGCGCGCCGCGCGCGAGGAGCGGCGCGAGGGCGGGCGAGCCGCTCAGCGTGGTCGTCGTGGTGGCGGCCGTCGTGGTCGTGGGGGTTGCGGGCGTCGGGGAGGAGGCGGAGTCCATCACGCCCCCAGCAGGCTCTGGCCGCAGACCCGTACGACCTGGCCGTTGACCGCGCCGGAGGCCGGGTGGGCGAGCCACGCGGTGGTCCGGGCGACGTCGACCGGGAGGCCGCCCTGCGCCAGGGAGTTCATGCGGCGGCCGGCCTCGCGGATGAAAAGGGGGACCGCCGCGGTCATCCTCGTCTCGATGAAGCCCGGCGCGACCGCGTTCACCGTCACCCCGTGCCCGGCGAGCGCGCGCGGGGCGAGCGAGCGGACCAGGCCGACGATCCCGGCCTTGCTCGCGCCGTAGTTGGTCTGGCCCGCGTTGCCCGCGAGCCCGGCGATGGAGGCGGTCGCCACGATCCGGCCGCCCCGGTTGACCGCGCCCGCGGCGAGCAGCGCGTCCGTGGTGCGCAGGACGCTCGCGAGGTTGACGTCGAGGACGGAACTCCATCGATCGGCGGCCATGTTGACCAGGCGCCGGTCGCGGGTGACGCCCGCGTTGTGGACCAGTACGTCGAGTCCGCCGGGCAGGGCGGCGGCGATGCGCTCGCCCGCGTCGGCGGCGGTGATGTCGAGGGCGAGGGGGGTGCCGCCGAGACGCTCGGCGAGCCCGCGCGCCTCCTGCTCCGCCTGCGGCACGTCGAGGACGACGACGTGGGCGCCCTGCTCGACCAGCGTCCCGGCGACGGCGGCGCCGATGCCGCGGGCGGCGCCGGTGACCAGCGCGGTGCGCCCGGCGAGGGGGCGGTCCCAGTCGTCGGGGGCGGTGACGGCGGCGCCGGCGGGGGCGACCTCGATCACCTGGCCG
This sequence comes from Streptomyces ambofaciens ATCC 23877, assembly GCF_001267885.1. NCBI lineage: Bacteria > Bacillati > Actinomycetota > Actinomycetes > Kitasatosporales > Streptomycetaceae > Streptomyces > Streptomyces ambofaciens. The sequence goes on from NZ_CP012382.1 coordinate 4,578,060, forward strand.
CTGACGTAGGCGGAGGCGGCGGAGAGGAGGAAACGGAGGGTGGACTCGGCGGCGGGGGCGTCGGTGAGCCGGACCAGGTTGACCGTCCGGCCCCGCCCGATCTCCTTGCCGAGCGAGCGGGTGAACCCCTCCAAGGCCTGCTGGGCGGCGGCCTGGTGGTGGTCGTCGGGGTCGAGCGGTGCGCCGAGGACCACGATCCGGCCGCTCGCGGCGACGGACCGCACGACGGGGTGCAGGGCGGTGTGCACCGCGGCGAGCGCGTCGACGTCCCGGACGCCGGTGGCGTCGAGGACGACGGCGGCCGGGCGGCCGTCCTCGTCGGCGGCGAGACCCGTGCGGGCCAGCACGGGGGCGAGGTCCAGGGCGGTCCTGCCGGCCGTGCGGTGCAGCAGGCCGCCCTCCAGCGCGTCCCGTACCAGCGGTGCGGGCTGCGGGAGGCCGAGGCGCCGGGTGAGGAAACGGCCGGGCGCGGTGCCGGTGAAGCTGAGATAGCGGTCGGCCATGTCCTGTCTCCCCAACGGCTGTACGGCGTGTGTCGACTTTGCTTACTCTGGAGTAAGGTTACCGGAGGTAAGCCTATGTCACGGGTGAGGAGCAGGTCGAGATGAGCCCCCTGGAACCGCCCCGGGCGCGCCGTGTCGCCGTCATCGGCGGCAGCCGCGTCCCCTTCGCCCGCTCCGACGGCCCGTACGCCACCGCCTCCAACCAGGAGATGCTCACCGCGGCGCTCGACGGCCTGGTCGAGCGGTACGGCCTCCAGGGGCCGGGCGCGGTCGGCGAGTTCGTCGCGGGCGCGGTCCTCAAGCACAGCCGCGACTTCAACCTGGCCCGCGAGACGGTCCTCGGCTCGGCACTGGACCCGCGCACGCCCGCGTACGACGTCCAGCAGGCCTGCGGCACCGGACTCCAGGCCGTGATCGCCGCCGCCAACAAGATCGCCCTCGGCCAGACCGAGTCGGCGGTCGCGGGCGGCGCCGACACGGCGAGCGACGCGCCGCTCGGCGTCAACGACCGCCTGCGCCGCATCCTCCTGGAGGCCCGCCGGGCGAAGTCGGCCCGCGGCCGGGCGAAGGCGCTGGCGCGGATCCGCCCGGGCCACCTGGTCCCGGACATCCCGCGCAACGCCGAGCCGCGCACCGGCCTGTCGATGGGCGAGCACGCCGCCGTGACCGCCCGCGCCCGGGGCATCACCCGCGAGGCGCAGGACGAGCTGGCGGCCACGAGCCATCAGCGGCTGGCGGCGGCGTACGAACGCGGCTTCTTCCGGGACCTGGTGGTCCCCTTCCGGGGCCTGGCCCGCGACCAGAACCTGCGCCCCGGCTCGACGGTGGAGAAACTCGCCGCGCTGAAGCCGGTGTTCGGCCTGTCCGGAGCCGAGCCCACGATGACGGCGGGAAACTCCACGCCCCTGACGGACGGCGCGGCGACGGTCCTGCTGGCGAGCGAGGAGTGGGCCGAGGCCCGCGGGCTGGAGCCGCTGGCGTACCTGACGGCGCACGAGACGGCGGCCGTGGACTTCGTCGGCGGCGATGTCGCGGGCGGTGAGGACGGCCTGCTGATGGCTCCGGCGTACGCGGTCCCGCGGATGCTGGAGCGGGCCGGGCTGGGCATCGAGGACTTCGACCTGGTCGAGATCCACGAGGCGTTCGCGTCCCAGGTGCTGGCCACGCTGGCGGCCTGGGAGAAGCGGGGCCTGGCCCCCGTGGACCGCGCCCGCCTGAACGTGGCCGGCTCCTCCCTGGCCACCGGGCACCCCTTCGCGGCGACCGGCGCCCGCGTCGTGGCGACGCTGGCCGCGCTGCTCGCCGAGCGGGAGGGGCCCGGGCGCGGGCTGATCTCCGTCTGCGCGGCCGGCGGCCAGGGGGTCACGGCCATACTGGAACGAACGTGACCTACTGGCAGGTAACCCCCGAGACTGCACACCTCCGGCGCGGGACCATCCCCGAACCCGCACCAACCTTCCACGAGGGCCCCGTACGATCCCCGAACTGACCGCCGGTAACCCCGTGTCCGGGGACGGCGAGGAACGCCTCGGCGCGCGAGGCGCGTACGTCACGCAGCAGAGCACTGCCGGCCGCGCAGTGCGCGCGATGCAGTGTCGCCCGCTGCACGTCACAGGAGCCGCCCGTGTCCACCCCGCTTCCCTCCTTCGCCGCATCCGCCGCCTACGCCGACTCGCCCGGCCCCACGCTGGTCGAGCCCGAGACGCGGCGGCTGGACGGGGCCGTACGGGAGGCGTACGTACCGCCGCTCGCCCCGCCGGTGCGGCGCGGCTCCCTCGCCGACCTGCCCTTCGACAACGCGGTCGCGGCCCGGGACCAGGTGGTCCTCAGCCGCAGGTCGGCGGAGGGGGAGTGGTCCGACGTGACGGCGGCGGAGTTCGCCGGGCAGGTGCTGGCCGTCGCCAAGGGCATGGTCTCCGAGGGCCTGATGCCGGGCGACCGCATCGCGATCATGGCGCGGACGACGTACGAGTGGACGCTGCTGGACTTCGCGGCGTGGGCGGCCGGCCTGGTCACCGTCCCCGTCTACCCGACCTCCTCCCTCTTCCAGACCCGCTGGATACTCCAGGACTCCGGCGCGGTCACCCTGGTCACCGAGACCACCGCGCAGGCCGCGGCCATGGGCCCGGAACTGGACCGCATCCCGGACCTGAAGCACCTGTGGGTCATGGAGAAGGGGCACGTGGAACAACTGGCGGAGCTGGGCGCCCAGGTGCCCGACGCGGAGGTGGAGGTCCGCCGGGGCATGCTGAGCCCGAGCACGCTCGCCACCCTGATCTACACCTCCGGCACCACCGGCCGCCCCAAGGGCTGCGCGCTGACCCACGGCAACTTCTTCGCCGAGGTCGACAACGCCATCGAGCTGCTCTACCCCGTCTTCAAGGCGAGGACGGGCGAGGAGCCGTCGATCCTGCTCTTCCTGCCGATGTCCCACGTCTTCGGCCGCATGGTCGCCGTGGCCTGCGTCCGCGCCCGGGTCCGCCTCGGCCACGCGCCGAGCCTGCGGCCCGAGGACCTGCTCCCGGACCTGGCTGCCTTCCGGCCGACCTGCCTGCTGACCATTCCGTACATGCTGGAGAAGATCTTCAACAGCGCCCGCGCCAAGGCCGAGTCGGGCGGCCGGTCCGCGGCCTTCGACCGCGCCGTCTCGGTGGCGGTGCGCTACGGCGAGGCCATGGAGGCCCGCCAGACGGGCGCGAGCGGCGGCCCGGGCCGCGGTCTGAAGACCGCCCGCTCCTTCTACGACCCCCTCGTCTTCCGCAAGATCCGCAACGCCATGGGCGGCCGGGTCCGCTACGCCATCTGCGGCGGCTCCCCGCTCGGCCGCCGCCTGGCCGCCTTCTACGCGGGGGCCGGCATCGAGATCTTCGAGGGCTACGGACTCACGGAGACCACGGCCGCGGCGACGGTGACGCCCCCGCTCAAGCCGCGCCTCGGCACGGTGGGCTGGCCGCTGCCCGGCACCCGCATCCGCATCGCCGCCGACGGGGAGATCCTCGTCGCCGGCGAACAGGTCCTGCCCGGTTACTGGGACCCGCAGGCGGGCGGCGTCGTCCCGGCCGCCCCCGACGGCTGGTTCGCCACCGGCGACATCGGCAGCCTGGACGACGAGGGCTACCTGACGATCACCGGCCGCAAGAAGGAGCTGCTGATCACCGCGGGCGGCAAGAGCGTGGCCCCGGCCCCCCTGGAGAACTGGCTGCGCTCCCACCCCCTGATCTCCCAGTGCATCGTCCTCGGGGACCGGCGCCCCTACGTCTCCGCCCTGTTCACCCTCGACCCCGACGGCCTCACCCACTGGCGCCGCATGAACGGCAAGCACCCGGTGCCGCCCGAGCTCCTCACCGACGACGAGGAGGTCCTGGCGGTGCTCCAGCGCGCGGTGGACGAGGCGAACAAGCTGGTCTCCCGCCCGGAGTCCATCCGCCGCTTCGCCGTCCTGCCCCGGGACTTCACCGAGTGGGAGGGCCATCTGACCCCCTCGATGAAGCTCCGGCGCGAGGTGATCATGCGGGACTTCGCGGGTGCGGTGGAGAAGCTGTACGACGGCTCCTGACCCTCGCCGCAGGCTCAGCGGCGGGCGATCAGGCAGGCCTGCGGGACCTTCGCCGAGGTGTCGTCCTCCTGTACGCGCACCGTCCGCGACAGCACGGTGAACCCGGCTTCCTCCAGCAGTTCCGCCACCGGTTCCGGCCGCCGCTTCTCGAAGTCCAGGGTGACCGGGTGGCCGAAGGGGCGGTCGAGCCGGGTCGGCCCGTCGCCGACCTGGAAGGCGAGGAGCAGGTGCCCGCCCGGCGCCAGCACGCGCCGGATCTCCGCGAAGAGGTCCGGCAGCCGCTCCCACGGCGTGTGGATCGACGAGTACCAGGAGACGGCCCCCGCGAGGGCGCCGTCGGGCAGGTCCAGCTCCAGCATCGAACCCTGCTCGAAGCGCAGGCCCGGGTTCTCGCGGCGCGCGACGGCGAGCATCGAGGCGGAGAGGTCGAGGCCGAAGACCCGCAGGCCCAGCGAGGCGAGGTGCGCGGTGACCCGGCCGGGCCCGCAGCCGAGGTCGGCCACCTCCCCCTGCGCCCCCACCAGTTCGGCGAAGGCGCCCATCAGCGCGCGGTCCAGCGGGGTGCCGGCACCGAGGGAACGGAAGCGGTCCGCGTAGTCCTCGACGATCGTGTCGTAGAAGTCGCGGGTGGTGGTGACGAAGGCGGGGTCTTGGGGCACGGCGGGGGCGTGGGGCACGGTGGTGTCTGCGGTCGTGGTGGTGTCTGCGGTCACCGCGGTGTGAGTGGTCGGGGTGGTGTCTGCGGTCGTGGTGGTGTCTGCGGTCACCGCGGTGTGAGCGGTCGGGGTGGTGTCAGCGGCCACGGTGGTGTCTGCGGCCACGGTGGTGCCTGCGGTCGTGGCGGTGTCGTCGGTCATGGCGCGGACCCTAACGGCGTCCACCGACAGGGGGTGTCATTCCAGCCCCGCCGCCCGCAGCGCCGCCGTCACCGCCGCCGCCCCCAGCACCACCACCGCGAACGGCGCCCGCCGCCACGCCAGTACGCCCCCGGCCAGCACCCCGGCCGGCCGCGCCCAGCCCGCGAAGCCGCCCCCCTCGGTGAAGGCCCCCGTCGCCAGCAGCGCCACCAGCAGCACCACGGCACCGGCGGACAGCAGCTCCCGCGCCCGCTCCGGCACCGTGACCCGGCCGTGCAGCACCGGGCCGACCAGGCGGAAGGCGTACGTCCCGACCGCCAGCGCCAGGATCACGGCGACCATGGCGTTCACGCGGACTCCTTCCGGACCGGCGCGCGGTAGAGGAACAGGCCGGTCAGCGCCAGCAGTACCGGCACCCCCGCCGGGACGGCCGGGGTGAGCGCCAGGGCCACCGCGGCGCCGGGCAGCGCCGCCCGGCGCAGACCGGCGTCCCCCCGCAGCGCGGGCAGGACCAGGGCGGCCAGCACGGCAGGGAAGGCGGCGTCCAGACCGTAGGCCGCCGTGTCGCCGAGCGCGGTGCCGGCCAGCGCGCCGAGGAGCACACCGACGTTCCAGACCGCGAAGAGCGCCACACCCGACAGCCAGAAGGCCGCCCGTCGCCGCGCGGGGTCCCGCTGGGCCAGGGCGAACGCGACCGTCTCGTCGGTGACCAGATGGGCTCCGACCAGCCGTGCCGTCCGGCCGGTACCGATGGTCTCCGCGACCGCGAGGCTGAAAGCCGCCGTCCGGGTGTTGAGCAGCAGCCCGGTGGCGGCCGCGGCCACCGGGCCACCGCCGGCCAGCAGCACACCGACCGCGCTGAACTGGGCGGAGCCCGCGTACACGACCAGCGACATCACCACCGGCACCCACACCGGCAGCCCGCCGGCCACGGCGATCGCGCCGAACGAGACGCCGACGACGCCGCCGGCGGCACTGACCAGGGCCACGTCCCTGATCAGCTCGGGGTCGCGGCGCCAGCTCCGCCACCCGTCGGAGGAAGGGGTTGTTCGCTGTACCGAACGCATGTTTCCTACAATGGACAGACCGAGTGTCGTTCGTCAAGACGAACGAACGTACCGATGGAGCGAACGCCATGTCTGATCCGGTCCCCGTAGAGCCGGTCTCCGCCGATTCGGCCCCGTCCGATTCGGCCCCGTCCGATCCGGCCCCCGCCCGCCTCCCGCTCGACTGGATCGCCGCCTCCCTGCGCCGCGAACGGACGCGGGCCGGGCTGTCCCTGTCCGAGCTGGCCAAACGGGCCGGAGTCGCCAAGTCCACGCTGTCGCAGCTGGAGGGGGCGAGCGGCAATCCGAGCGTGGAGACCCTCTGGGCGCTGGCCGTGGCCCTTGGCGTGCCGTTCAGCACGCTGGTCGAGCCGCCGACCGCGGCGGTGCGGGTGATCAGGGCGGGGCAGGGGCCCCAGGTGGCGTCGGAGCGGGCCGACTACGCGGCCACCCTGCTCTCCTCCAGCCCGCCCGGTGCGCGGCGGGACATCTACCACCTGCGGGCGGAACCGGGCGCCGCCCGCGAGTCGGAGCCGCACATCCCGGGCACGGTCGAGCACCTGGTCGTCGGCAGCGGGCGGCTCCTGGCCGGCCCGCGCGGGGAGGGCGTGGAACTGGGGCCCGGCGACTACATGACCTACCGCGGGGACGTACCCCACACGTACGAGGCGCTGGCGCCGGGGACGGCGTTCGTGCTGATCATGCAGCACGTGTGAGGGCCTCGCGCGGGCGGGCGCGAGCCCGAGCCGGCGTGAGGCTCGGAGAAGGCAGGAGCCCCGTCGCCGGAACGGCGCGGGGCTCCTTGGGTACTGCTGTCAATCAGACAGGAGTGACGTTCTCCGCCTGCGGGCCCTTCGGACCCTGCGTGACGTCGAAGGACACCTGCTGGTTCTCCTCGAGGGAACGGAATCCCTGAGCGTTGATCGCGGAGTAGTGGACGAAGACGTCCGGGCCGCCGCCTTCCTGGGCGATGAAACCAAAGCCCTTTTCGGCGTTGAACCACTTCACGGTTCCGGTAGCCATAAGCCCTCCTTGGGCCCAAAGGGTTGCCCTGCTCCAGAACCAGCAAGTGTGAAGACAGAAGTGCTGCACAACTGCATACGTCTGAGAACGACGAGAGCCCGCGGTCACATGCTCCGCAGGCTCTGTACTGCAAGGGAAACCAAACTGCAACTTGCTGTGAGCCTAGCACGCAGGCCCCCGAGCGCAACAGAGGCCAAGATCACTTCACCCGGATGTTTGAACACTTCGGCCGTTCGGCTGACGCCGGGGGTCGGCGGCGGACGGATTCGGGGGGAGGGCTAGCCTCGCGATGTGGACAATTCTCGCACCCGGCCGCGCGTCGGCCACATCCAGTTCCTGAACTGCCTGCCCCTGTACTGGGGGCTCGCGAGAACAGGCACGCTCCTCGATTTCGAGCTCACGAAGGACACCCCGGAGAAGCTCAGCGAGCAGCTGGTGCAGGGCGATCTCGACATCGGTCCCGTCACCCTGGTCGAGTTCCTCAAGAACGCCGACGACCTGGTCGCCTTCCCCGACATCGCCGTCGGCTGCGACGGCCCGGTCATGTCCTGCGTGATCGTCTCCCAGGTCCCGCTGGACCGGCTGGACGGCGCCCGCGTCGCCCTCGGGTCGACCTCCCGCACCTCGGTCCGCCTCGCCCAGCTGCTCCTCGCGGAGCGCTTCGGGGTCCAGCCCGACTACTACACCTGCCCGCCGGACCTGAGCCTGATGATGCAGGAGGCCGACGCGGCCGTCCTCATCGGCGACGCGGCCCTGCGCGCCAACATGATCGACGGCCCGCGCTACGGCCTCGCCGTGCACGACCTGGGCGCGCTGTGGAAGGAGTGGACGGGGCTGCCGTTCGTCTTCGCGGTGTGGGCGGCGCGCAAGGACTACGCGGAGCGCGAGCCGCTGCTCACCCGCAGGGTGCACGAGGCCTTCCTCGCCTCCCGCAACCTCTCCCTGGAGGAGGTCGGCAAGGTGGCCGAGCAGGCGGCCCGCTGGGAGGCCTTCGACGAGGAGACCCTCGCGCGGTACTTCACCACCCTGGACTTCCGCTTCGGCGCCCCGCAGCTGGAGGCGGTCACCGAGTTCGCCCGCCGGGTGGGCCCCACCACCGGCTTCCCGGCGGACGTGAAGGTGGAGCTGCTCCAGCCCTGACGGGCCGGTCGCGGCCCGGGGCCCCCGGGCGGACGGCCCACTACCCTGCTTCCAGGTACCGGCGTTCGGGGGACACGGGGGAGGGGTGGACGCCATGCGACCGCTCGAAGTGGACGAACCCACCGTCGTGGGGCCCTACCGGCTGCTCGGCCGGCTGGGCTCCGGCGGCATGGGCCGGGTCTACCTGGGACGCAGCTCCGGCGGCCGCACGGTCGCCGTGAAGATCGTGCATCCGCACTTCGCGCTCGACGAGGAGTTCCGCGCCCGGTTCCGGCGCGAGGTGGACGCCGCGCGCCGGGTGGGCGGCGCCTGGACCGCGCCCGTGCTGGACGCGGACCCCGAGGCGCGCGTGCCGTGGGTCGCCACCGCCTACGCGGCCGGACCGTCCCTGACGGCGGCCGTCGCGGACGGCGGCCCGCTGCCGGCCCACTCGGTCCGGGCGCTCGGCGCGGGCCTCGGCGAGGCGCTGGCGGCGGTGCACGAGCTGGGCCTCGTCCACCGCGACGTGAAGCCGTCCAACGTCCTGCTCACCCTCGACGGCCCCCTTCTGATCGACTTCGGCATCGCCCGCGCCACCGACGGCACCGCCTCCCTGACCTCGACGGGCGTCTCGGTCGGCTCCCCCGGATACATGTCGCCCGAGCAGATCCTCGGCAAGGGTGTCACCGGTGCGGCGGACGTCTTCTCACTGGGCGCGGTCCTGGCGTACGCGGCGACGGGCGAGCCGCCCTTCCCCGGCGACTCCTCGGCCGCGCTGCTCTACAAGGTCGTCCACGAGGAGCCTCGGCTCGGCGCCCTGGACGGGGAGCTACGGGGCCTGGTGGCGGCCTGCCTGGCCAAGGACCCGGCCGCCCGGCCGGCCCCCGGGGAGGTGGCCCGGCGTCTCGCCCCCGAAGGCGCGGCGCACCTGGTGGCCGGCGGCTGGCTGCCCGGGCCGCTGGTGGAGCGGGTCAGCCGCAGCGCCGTGCGGCTGCTGAACCTGGAGGCGGTGGAGTCCGCGTCGGGGCCGGTGGGATTCAGCCGGCCCTCCGTGGGCGGGGCCGAGGCGGGCGGCGAGCCGCGGGTGCCCGGCGCGTTCGGACCGCCGCCGGTGATGCCCACGCCGACGGTGGTGCCGGAGCCGAGGGACGGGAGCGGGGGAGTGGGCGTGGGCGGGAGCGGGGGTGGGGGTGGCGTCCCCTCGCCCGGCAGGCTCTCGCTGTCCGTGGCGGCCACCTCCACCCGGGACACCGGTGGCGGCAGGGGCCGCAGGCTCAGCTGCACGGTGGCCCTCGGCGTGGCGGGGGCGCTGGCGGCGGTGACGGTCGGTTCGGTCTTCGTGTTCGACCTCCTGCCCGGCACCGGCGGCGAGTCCCCGCCCGGCGGTTCGGACACCGCCACCCAGTCGCCGTCCGCGCCCCGCGCCGTCCCCGGGCGCTACGTCGGCACCTGGGAGGGCCAGGCGGTCGCCGTCGAGGGCAACCTGCCCCTCGGCACCTTCCGCCTGACCGTCCGCGAGGCCGCGGTCGGCGAGCGGCTGGGCACCCTGCGCCACACCGACATCTTCGGCGGCACCTGCGACGACGTACTGACCCTGCGGAAGGTGACGGCGACACAGGTCGTCGCCGGCGCCGTGGGGGCCGAGGGCAACCGCGACGTCTGCAACCCGGCCCCGCACACCGTCCGCCTCACCCCCGTCGGCGACGACCTCCGGTACGAGTCGGACAGCGAGGACTCGGGGCGGCCGAAGGCGCGGTTGTCGAGGACTGAGTAACCGACCGTCCCGTCTCAACGCCCCCCGGCCCGGCTCCGGGGAGCCGGGGCCCGTCACATCGGCGTGGTGACCGTCAGATGCTCTCCGCTGCCGAGGTGCAGCATGCCCTTGCCCGGAGTGATCTGGCCGCCGACCATGCTCCGGTTCGTACGGATGCCGATCAGCTCTCCCGCGGAACTGTCCTGCGGAGACAGCAGGATGCCGCGGCGCGCCTTCTTCATGTCGACCTGCCAACCGGAGAAACCGTCGCAGATCTCCTCCTCGTCACCGGCGATGACGACGGCCAGACCCTCCTCCACACCGCGTTCGACGATGCGCTTGAAGATGTCTTCGGCGTCGCAGTCGTCGTGCACCTCGGCGTCGTCGACCAGGACGACGATCGGCTGCTCGGGACTGGCCGACTCGATGAGCTCCTCCATCTCGTCCTCGTCGATGTCCCGGCCGGTGAAGACCTTCAGGACACCTTCCGTCCCTTCCAGCTCACGCAGCGGGGAGGGGCGGGGCGCCGCCAGGATCAGCCGCACGCCCTGGGCGAGGCAGGAGCGGGCGACGTTCAGCAGCACCGTGCTGCGCCCGGACTTCGCGGGCCCGCCGATCACGAATGCCGGGACACCCTGGGCCAGGTCGGGGCCGAAGGCGGTGAGCTCATCGCCGCCGACACCCACCAGCGCCCACAGCGGGGAAGCGCTCACCACCGGATCGCGCATGGCCCAGGCATCGGCGAAGGAGATCCGACCGGGCAGTACGTCGACGCGGAACGGGCGGCGCGAGCGCGGCAGCCCGGCGTCCCGAAGGGTCGCCGCCTCACCGATCGCGACCAGCGCGGAAGCCTGCCCCTGACCGGTGGTGTCCTCGGAGAGCAGGGCGAACTGCGTCTCGGTCGCCGTCCCGCTTGCGAAGGCACGGCCGGGCGGGATCTCCTCGGGGATCTTGCGCGCGTTGATGTCCAGCAACGAGAAGTCACCGCGGTCCGCGAGGCGCAGACCGTATTTGTCCTCGGTGAGGGAGGAGATGCGCCCCGCCAGCAGCTGACGATCACCGGTGATCACCAGGTGCAGGCCGACGCTCGCACCCTCGCGCATCATCACCATCACCTGGTCGGTGAGGTCGCCGTGGTTGTACTCGCCGAGCGTGGGCAGCCAGCCCTCCCAGCGGTCGAGGAAGACCACGAGGTGGGGCAGTCGCTCGTCCTCGGCCGCTGCGGCTCGCTGCTCACCGATGTCGGCATAGCCCTTCTCCGCCAGCAGGTCCTGTCGCCGGGTGAGTTCGCCGGTGAGCCGATGGAAGAGCCGGATGACCCGCTCCTGCTGATTACGACTGACGACCGCGCCGCAATGCGGCAGCCGCGTCAGTGCGTTCAGGGCACCGTTGCCGCAGTCGATGCCGTACAAGTGGACGTCGGCGCTCGAGAGCGTGCGGGCCAGGGATCCCGCGATGGTACGCAGCACCTGCGAGCGGCCGCTGCGCGGCCCACCGGCGATGAGCAGGTGTCCGAAGGTGGCGAAGTCGACGACCACCGGGCGGCGGGCCTGGTCGGCCGGCAGGTCCGCGATGCCGTACGGAGCCGCCGGCAGAGCCCCCTGGCTATGCACCTCCGGAATGTCGTCCAACAGCAGCGACTCGTCCAGGGCGGGCAGCCACGGGGAGTGCTGGGCGGGAATGCCGAGGGCTTCATTGGCCTCACGGATGGCGTCCACCAGGACCTTGAGATCGGTGATCTCGTCGCTCTCCCGCGCCTCGGACTTGGGCTTGGTGAGTCCGGCCCGTCCCAGTTCCTGCCAGGAGAGCGGGCCGGCCCACGGGGCGAGCGCGGCCGGATCGGCGGCACCCGGGCGGCGGCCACCGACCCGGCCGGACTGGAAGGGGATGAGGGAGGCGTGGCCCAGACGGACGTACGCGCGGCCCGGGGTGTTCTTGGCGATGTGACCTGCGTCGGGAGCATCGATGACATCGGTCGACTCACTGGCGTCGGTCACCCGCAGCGCGATCCGCAGGTTGGTGTTGGCCCGGATCTCGGGCGACACGACACCGCTCGGCCGCTGCGTGGCGAGCAGGAGGTGAATGCCGAGCGAGCGGCCTCGCTGGGCGATGTTGACCAGGCCGGTCACGAAGTCGGGCAGGTCGCGGACCATGGACGCGAACTCGTCGATGACGATGAGCAGTCGGGGTATGGGCGCATGGGACGGATCCCGGCGCACCAGGTCCTGGTAGTCCTCGATGTCCTTGGCGTCGGAGGCGGCGAGGATGTGCTCGCGCCGCTTGAGTTCCGCGCCCAGCGATTCCAGGGCGCGTTCGACGAGGTGGGCGTCGAGGTCGGTGACCATGCCGACGGTGTGCGGGAGCTTGACGCAGTCCTTGAAGGCGGACCCGCCCTTGTAGTCGACGAGGACGAACGTCATGTGCTCGGGGGTGTTGGCGACGGCGAGCGCCGCCACGATGGTCTGGAGCAGCTCCGACTTGCCTGAACCGGTCGTACCGGCGATCAGTCCGTGCGGGCCGTCGCGCCGGATGTCGATGCCGAAGGGACCGTCGTACGACTCACCGATGACCGCCATGGTGGACTGCCCACCCATGCGCCAGCGCGCGGCGACGTCGTCCCGCGTCGGTGGCTCCAGCTGGAGCACGTCGAGAAGTCGGCTCGAGGACGGGAGCGCGGAGTCCTCGGTCTCGCCACTGATGTCGCGCAGGGGCGACAGCGCCCGGGACAGCCGGGCGCACCAGGCAGGGGAGACGAAGTCGGGCCGTACGTCGGACCTGCGTCGCGCGCCGGTCTGCTCGACCCGCAAGCGCAGTTCGAGGGCTCGCTCGGGAGCCTGCTGGGTCTGCTGGGCACCTTGGTGCCAGGCGTGAAAGGAGGGGAAACCACCGGAGGCGGCCTGACCGGAGCTGCCGGGCCCAGGGGTGGCGGGGGCGTCGCGGCGCAGTGGCTCGGCGACGACGAAGGCCTGGCACTCGCCGGGCAGAAAGCGCTCTTCCTCGTCCAGGCAAATCGCGTACATGGCGACCGCCGGCCCTTCCCGCAGGAGTCGTACGACGCCCGGCAGCGACCTCAGCCGACGCGACCCGTCCCATACGACGACGACGTCCGGGTCGGTGAAGGCGGGACCGGCGCCACTGCGGTTGTTCTCCTTCAGGGCCTTCTGCCTGGCGTCGAGCAACTGCGTCAGCTCACCGATCCGGGCGCTCACGGTCTCGGAGTCCGTCCCGATCATCACGTTGACGTCCTGGCCGTTCGCAGGGCGGCTGTGCGGGAGCCAGCGGACCCAGTCCCAGCGCGGCTGCGCGTGGTTCTCGGTGAGCACGTAGAACTGGACATCCATCGGGCTGTGCAGCACCGCGGTCTGTGCCACGGCCCATCTCGCGAGTGCCTGTGCCGAGTCGCCGAGTCCCGCGATGCCGATGACGCCCAGGTCCTTCAGAGGCAGCGCGACGGGTGAGTCCTCGATCTCCCAGGTGACCTGACGCTTGTGCTCGTCCTGCTCCGGGTCGTCGAGCACGACTTCGGACGGCACGCGGCCGGTGCCGACCCGGAGGAGCAGGTGGTCGGCGTCGGTGCGCCGCCTCTCCCACAACCGGGTACGGGGGCCGGTGCCGAAGGCGAGCACGGAGGCGGGATCGGGAATGGCGGCGCGTCGGTCGATCCGCTCCAGCCGCAGCGCCTCCTGGGCGTCCTTCTCGATCCGCTCCTTGGTCTCCTTGTACTCCTTGACCTGCTTCGCGTGGGACTTGCGTCCGTGCTTCTTGTCCATGAAGTAGTTGCCGAAGAGCATGACCGGGCTCAGCAGAGCCATGATCATGTAGTACCAGCGCCCGAAGATCATGACGGACACCACAGCGCCGACCAGCGGGAACAGAGCCATCAGCCACGGCAGAGGCCGGGCTTCGAACTCACTGGGCGGAGAAGGCAGCCGGAACTGGGTCGTGCGCTCGGCCGGACGCAGGCGGGGAGGTCGGTTGTAGTCGAGCCCGGCTCCGTCTTCCGACCACTTCAGGGCGGCGTTGGGGGGCGAGTAGCCGTCGATCTCCAGCAGGGTGTTGCCCAAGGCGAGTTGGGATCCGAAGGGCCACGAACCGCCGTCGAAGTCTTCGCCGTCGAGCCGAGGGTGGCCGCTGTCGCCACCCTTCTCCTTGTCCCCGCTGCTCCTCTTCTCCAAGCCGTGCAGGGAGACATCGCAGGTGCCGTTCATGGCGATGGACAAAGTGGCGGCACGCGCAGAAAGTTCGGGATCGTCGACGCGGATGTGCGCGGCGGGGCCGCTGCCGATGTCGTATCGTCCGACGCCCAGCCGGTGCACGGCACCGGCCCCGGGACCGCCGGCCACGCGGAACTCCACGACACCGGTCGGTTCACCGGGAACGCAGCCGGCCGGATCGTGCAGGCTGACGACCGCCCCCTCGCGCAGCGGTGAGCCGACGATGTTGGCGTCGGGGTCGAGGGCGTAGCCGTCGACGAAGGCTCGAGGTGCGCCGCCGGGGCCGGGGCGTCCGCCGATGGGGATGACCTCCGCACCACCGGCTGCACCGACATGGCGCGCCAACTCCCGAGTGATGTCACCGATCGACGACTCCGGGTCGGCGTCGAGCACCACGTCGGTGCTGGCTCCGCCGACCGGGTCGACGACGGTCAGACTCAGGCGCACGTTCGTCCTCCTCGCTGGGCTGAGGCCGCCCCCGGAACGCTGAACACAGTGGAGCGACCTTAGCCGCCGCACCTTGCCCCCGTGCAACGGGACGCACACTGCCTCCACAGGTCCGGGGTGTGCACCGGTTCACGCGAGCGGTGCCGGGCATCCCTGTTGCCCCAAGAGCCCCACCCGTAAGATCTTTGCTCATGCGGACGGCCGGTAGACGACCGGGTGGACCGCGCAGTCGAGCCACGGGGGAAGGCCCTGCGGCAACGGGAGGGAGAGCTGTCATGGCCAAGGACGCAGACCTTACTTACGCCGAGATGGACAAGAAGGCCACCGACCTCATCAAGGCGATGGGGGAGATGGAAGACAAGCTGAAGTCCATCGAGAAGGGTGTCGAGGAACTCGTCGCCAACGGCTTCACCACGCAGAAGGCCTCCGGCGCCTACGACGAGTCCATCAAGGACTTCACCAAGGGCGCGGCCAAGACCGTCAAGGGTCTGGAGGGCCTGTCCAAGTTCCTCACCAACGCCAAGAAGGCGTACGAGGACCTGGACGAGCAGCTGGCGAAGTCCGCCAAGGGCTGATACCGGCCGCACGACCTTGTCCGGGTGTGAGGGGGCACGTTCCGTGTGCCGTCGCGCCCGGGCGGGGTGGTTCTGAGGAAGAAAGTCTGAACGGGTGGCAGACAGAACTCGATACGATCTCGACCTGATCAAAGGCTGCTCGAAGTCCCTGTACCGCATGCACCGCGAGTTCAAGGACAACGGGAACCCCGCCGGCGAGTACGGCGACGCGTTGGGCAGCGACAAGTTGCGGGATGTCTTCAGCGACTTCTCCGACACCTGGAAGAAGAACCGCAAGAAGCTCATGGAAGACATCGAGAACCTCGCCAAGTACACCGGCAACGCTGCCAAGGCGTACGAGGACATCGACCACGAGCTGGCGAACGCGCTGAGGGATGCCAAGAAGAACGGGAAGAAGGAGAAGTAGCAGTGACAGCCCGGCCCAAGGACTGGTCACCGATGTACGACTCCGACCCGGTGCCCGGCGACCCGTACGAGGTGGCGCAGCTCGGCAAGGAGCTGCGCAGCATGGCCGACGAGATCGACAAGCAGGCGCGGAACATCAAGGCGCTGGCTTCGGTCGACGGCTGGGACAGCGACGCGGGCCGCGCTTTCCACGAAATCGCCGACGACACGGCGGTGCGTCTCAAGAACGCGTACGACCGGTACGACGAAGCCGCGACCGCGATGGGCACTAAGGTCCAGGAGGGTGACGGGGAGTCGTCCGAGTACGCCAGCGAACTGCACCGGGCCCAGAAATTGGCGGACAAGGGACTCCAGGAGTACCGGGCTGCCGAGGTCGACCACAAGGCCGCCAACGACATCCTCGACCCACTCAAGGGGAAAGTACTGACGGGCGACGACGCGGTGCGGCACAGCAAGCAGCAGAAGAAGAGCGACGATGCCGCACAACTCATGCTCGAGGGCCAAAAAAAGATCATGAGAGCCAAGGCCATCCGTGACGACGCAGCACGCGATGCCGCCCGGAAGATCAAGAACGTTATCCATCATGACGGCGTCAGGGATCCAGGCGGCATCATGAACTGGATCGCCGACCACGCGGACTGGTTCTCCGCTGCCGCGACGGCGCTGGCGGTCGCGGCTCTGGTCGCAGCGATCGTTCTGTCGGGCGGCACACTCGCCGTGGTCCTCGTCCTTGCGGCGGGGGCCATGAGCGCCACCGCTCTGTCGGGACGTCTCTATGACGTGTTCGCGCGAGGTGGAAAGCTCGACCTGCTCAAGATCGGACTGGACGTCCTGGGCATCATCCCCGGTCTGGGTGCCCTCAAGGGGCTCACCGCGGCGGCCAAGGGAGCTCGGATGCTC
Source organism: Streptomyces ambofaciens ATCC 23877 (assembly GCF_001267885.1). Classification (NCBI taxonomy): domain Bacteria; kingdom Bacillati; phylum Actinomycetota; class Actinomycetes; order Kitasatosporales; family Streptomycetaceae; genus Streptomyces; species Streptomyces ambofaciens. The sequence goes on from NZ_CP012382.1 coordinate 4,594,458, forward strand.
ACCGCGCAGCGGGCCGTCTGGGCCGGATTCACCAACGGTTTTGCCGTGAAGAACTTCAACAAGGGCGTCGTCTGGGCCTCGAAATTCCTCACCAGCAAGGGCATCTCGAAGGTCAAACTGCCGGCGGGGGGATTCGACCCGGAAATCGTCACGCGCTACATCAAGGGCGGCGCCGCGGTGAACCTCGGGGTGCAGAGCCTGATGAGGCTGAAGAACCGTTTCGACGAGGTCGGCGACTCGCCGAACGAGGGCAGCGCACCCCGCGGCGGCCCGCAGCCCACTCCGTCACCGTCACCACAGCCGAGCCCCAAGCCGCCGTCGGCGTCGTTCCACACGGCTCTGGCGCCCGCTGCGTAAGGAGACGACCCTTGAGCGACTACCACTCGCTGGATCCCGTGAAGTTCGTCGACGACCAAGGAACCGAGCACAGCATGGTGCCCGCGTCCGTCGTGGCTTCCGTTCCGGAGGCCAAAGCCGCGGCGGAACGTTACGGCCGGGAAACTCGCTTCGACTTCCTCGACGACAGGGCCGTCCACTGGATGCTGTTCCAGCGGCGTGAGGACACCGAGAAGGGAGGGGTCGTCGGTTGCGTGCTCGCTCTTCTGCTCTTCGTCTTCGGTGTGGGGGCCTGGCCTTTCTGGGACTTGGTCGCCTCCCAGAAGTCTCGGCAGTTCCAGATCGCATTCATCGCGGTGGACGCCCTCATCCTGTGCACCGTGCTCGTGGGCGGGTACCTCGCACGGCGGCGCACCCTGCTCGATCCCGTCGTGCGCAATGTGCGCTGCCGGGCCCGCCTGTATCGCAAGATCGTCGGGATCGCCCGCAAGGGAGGCGCCGACATCCCGCGCCTCTACCCCTATTACGGCATGTACGCCACGTCGCGGAAGTTCTTCCCCGAAGCCCCCGACCGTCCCGTGCCGGAAAAGGAACAGTATCCGTGACGAGCCAGCCCGACCTTGCAGAGTTGATACCGACCCATCCTGCCCCGGTCGCACTGCATGCCGACGACGTTCACGTGCGCTGGGTGATGCCGGAGATCTTCCACGACATTCCGATCCACGTGGCGGATGACGACGAGGCCGTGCGCCTGCTGGGCGAGCTTGTGGAGAAGGCGCTGCCGGGCGCCGGGGACGAAGCCCAGACGGCGCTTGCGGTCACGTGCGCCCTGGGCGTCGACGATCTTCTGGCCGCCGGAGCCGAGTACGCAGGTATATGCGTCACAGTCGTCGACGACTCGCCCTGCGCCGCTACGGTCCTCGCCGGTCTGCTCGACAGCCCGGACGCCGCCGACGTACCGGGCGCGGTGGAGGCGATCGCCACAGACCTGCGCCGGTTCGGTGATGGCGAGGTGACCCGGATCGATCTCCCCTGCGGGTGGGCCGTCTCGTACGTCGGCGCGCGCGAGGACAAGCTACTCGGCGAGCTCACCGCGACGGGGGAAGACCTCCCGTTCCCGACGTGGTTCATACGGGTCTGCGTTCCGCTGCCCCACGGCACCACGTTCATGATGGAGATGTCGACATCGACGATGGCCGGCTGGGACGCTTTCTCCACGATGTTCGGCAACACCGTCAGGAGCATCCGGCTGTTCCACGCCGACGGATCACCGCTCATCACTTCCCTGGCAGAGGCGTGAACTGGTCGTGTCCGGATCCCCGCCCTCTGACTACCGCCTTCTCGTGCCCCGTGACTGGTTCCGCGTCGACCTCACGAAAGAGCGCTGGCGCGGTCAGTTGAAGACCTTCGTGGACAAGGAGTTCGCGGGAGTCCGCGCTCCCGCGGAGACCGCCCGCCGTATCTGGTCCACTCTTCGCAACACCGCCGAGCATGGACTTTCTCGTGGCGCGCTCGAATTCTTCCTGCGGACGGAAGTGCCCGAGGGGAGCACCGCACCCGCCTCACTGCTGATCTCGTGGCCACCCATGTCCAGAGGTGTGGCCCCGACGCCGGAAGAGTTTGCCGAGGCCATGGCCGGGCGGGCAGGCCCTGAAGCCGTGGTGGAAGTCGTCGAACTGCCTGCCGGCCGCTCGGTGAGACTCCGCACGAAATCAAATGTGGACTACCACGTGTGGATGCCAGGCGACGCCGGCTACCTGCATCTGGCCTTCTCGGTACCACTCAGTGGCACAGACGGCCCCATGGGCAATCTGTGCGATGCCATTGCCCACTCGCTTCGGTGGATCTGATACCGCGGAAAGTACGAGCGTGGTAAGGACGAACCGGCCTGGGTTGAAGGAGACCATCGAGTGCGCCTTCGCGTTCCAGCCGGCCCGGATCGATCACACGTTGGCCCGCAGGGAACGAGGCTGAGGCCAGGGCGTGGGCCACGGAGGTTCTTCGATGACGTGGTCGAGCAGGCCGTGGCCCTTGAGTTCGCCGAGCCCACGCGCGCGGAGCGCGGCGAAGATCACCGGAAGGGTCGGCAATCTTGTCGATGCACAACGACTGAAGGACTGGCTGACGGAGTCTGATCCTCTACGGGGGTCAAGGACGCCGCGACGACGAGTGACGGGTGAGTGAGGCAGGCCATGGGTCAACGGACGAGTGATGTCTGAGCAACCATGACGAGGTGGCATACCGCGGCACCTGGACGAGCCGGTGGTACGCCCGCAGGGCAAGCCGCCGCACAGCACTCACGTGGTACGGCGGGCGCGCTTGTACGCCGACGGGCGAAATGTGGCCGTACGTGACGCCCGATGTCGGGAGCACTGATTTGCCGTAGGTGTCGACGGTATTCGGCGAACGGTTTTCCACCCGCCCGCGGATTTGTGAGGAATCGTTCAGAATCGCCCGGCGGACCGCTGAGAGGCCGTTCTCTTTCCGAATGCCGTGTGCGGATTCCGCTGGTCAGGCATGAGATTGCGGCTGTGGCGGGAGTTTCGACTCGTTGCTGATCGAGTCGGTGGGGGTGGCGGATGCCGTCGATGCGGGCGGTCCTGGAAACGCGGCGGAAGGCCGCTGCCGTGCGGGTGGATGAGCTCGAAGCCGAACTGAAGCGGGTGCGGGCAGACTTGGCGGATGCCGAGGAGGTTCTCAAGCTTCGGACGATCGGCCTCGAGCAGTATCTGGAAGCGCTCGCCGAGGAGGAACAGCCGGCCGAGACAGTCGTTGGCCCGTCGCCGAGGACGCCGGTGGGCCCGCGCCGTGCGGTGCCACATCGACAGAACGCGGCCGGGGTCGAAGACCTGTCGGTGGACTACCAGGCGGTGATGGCAGCCGCGGCCGAGGCCGGGAACGACGGGCTGGGTGCCCGGCGGGCGGCCGTGGTGCTTGGCTGGGACAGTGCCTCGGCCTCACGTGTCGAGGGTGCGAGAGCACGGCTGAAGAGGCTGGTGGAACGGGGCTGGCTGGTGGAGACGAAGCCCGGGAGGTTCACCCTGCCGTCAGCACTGCAGGCCGACGAGATCGTGCGGCCAGGCGGCGGCTCATCAGGGCGATCATCGACCAGCGGATGACGGCTTCGCTCGTGTCGGGGCGGCGTTCGTAGTCCCTGACCAGGCGGCGGCTGCGCAGAAACCACGCAAAGGACCGTTCGACGACCCAGCGGCGGGGAAGGGCCTGGAAGCCTCGAACATCTTCACTGCGGCGGACGATGTCGAGGACGAGTCCGAGCGTGTCGGTGAGCAGGTGCCGCTTGCGACCGTTGATTTTCTTGCCCGCGTCGAAGCCCCGTGAGCCGAAGGTGACGGTGGCGTCCGCTTTCACCGACTGCGAGTCCACGATCCCCGCGCTCGGCTCGGCGCTGCGGCCTTCGCCGGCGCGGACGGCTTCCCGCAACCGGTCGTGCAGCTCGGTGACCAGTCCCGTGTCCCGCCAGCGGGCAAAGAAGGCGTAGACGCGCGGCCAGGGCGGGAAGTCCGCGGGCATTGCCCGCCACTTGATGCCGTTGTCGACGAGGTAGCGCACTGCGTCGATCATCTGCCGGTGGCAGTAGCCCTCCGGACGCCCGCCGCGGCCCGAAAGCCAGCCCGGCACCGGAAGAAGGTCCCTCACCACGGCCCACTCGGCATCGCTCATGTCCGAGCCGTATCGGGGCCGGCGCTGCGGCCGGTCGACTGCGTTCCCGAACCTGTGGGCGAGGCAGTCACACCCACGAGTGGACGAACTGGACTCGGCGACCACGACCACGCGACACTTCGACAACAGGGCCTCTTGCTTCTCGCTGGACTCGACATCCGCGAGCTACCAAGAGGCCCTTCCTTCATGCACCCGCCCCGGACAACTCACCCGAACCAGGACCCCGTTCGAACCTGCCCGACCGCACGAACAGGCAGTGAGGGTTCTGGTCTTCAAGGGTGAGAGCGGGCGTGGACCTCGGTGCAGTTTGTGGGCGAGCTTGATGTCGTGGATGGCGGCGAGGCCATTCAGATGGAATTTCAGCCATTCCTTGAGGGTCTTTTTGTTGATCTGGAGGTGAAGGTATCCCCACAGGTTCGGGTCGGCGTCCGTGTCGATATGAAGCGGGGCACCGAGGTCGGTGCTCCACAGAGTGCCTTCGGGCATGAGGGGGCACGACAGAAAGGACTTCAGGCGTAGCTCCAGCGGGAGGCGCCCATTACGGCGTCGAACAACTCCACGAGGGTGCTGAAGAGGACGGGATCAAAGCCGGGCGCGATCAGCGCCTGAAGAAGGTGAGGTAGCGGCCGACGCAAGCCTTGCTCCCGGGGCAACCAGACTCTCGGTCAGCCTTAGCCCTCGGACGGCTTCCGCAGCCGAACGCTCCTGGCGAAGTCGTCGATCGCGTCGAAAGACGCCTCCAAGAGGGCCGGGTCGTCGTAGTGGCCCTTGAGGAGCAGGTCGATGTTGTTGGACGGGTCGTTCCACGCGTAGCTGACGGCGACCATCAGGTGCCCTTCGGGAGCCGTCCAGCTACGCAGGCAACGCAGGCCGGTGCCGAAGTACGGGGAGGCGAAGGGTGTCGTCTCCACTCGCTCGCTGGCCTCCGCAGTCCCCGGGTCGGGCTCGGCCAGCATGCTCAAGTGCAACTCGCTGTGCTCCTCGTCGCAGGTGAACTGCTTGGCGAAGAACACCAGTGGGGCCGCCTGTGGGGGCATGGGTCCGAAGAGAAACGCCTGGTCGGCCTCGACGCGGTGGCCCAGCATGGCCGCCGAGCCCTCCAGGAACTTCTTCATCTGCCGCTTCTCGCGCCAGGTGAGTTTGCGCTGGTGGAGCAGGCCGGTCGCCTCCAGTTGAAGGTCCAGCCACTCAGCGAACTCTGACTTGTCGAGCCGCAGGGGCATGTGGAACCAGAGACCCGGGTCCGCGTCGGTGTCGACGATCATCATGTGTGGCTCCAGCGAAAGGTGGTCATCACGGCGTCGAAGAGTTCGACCAGTGTCTCGGTGAACTCAGTGTCCATGTCGGGGACGAGCAGCGTGCTGAAGGTGAACGTCAGCCACTTGGCCGGGGCGCTGTGCGGGATCGGCACGGTGTACTGCACTCGCCAGGAGGGGACCTCGATGCCCCGCTCCGGGGCGGCGGGCAGCTTGCGCAGGGTGCGGACGGCAGCCGTACCGTCGAGTTCGCGCGCCGAGGCCTCCTCGGCGTCACGCGCGAGATCGACCAGTACCGACTCGTGCTTCGCGCCGCCCGTCGGCGAGACCAGTGCTGCGGAGGCGATGAGCGAGGCCGGAATGAGCATTCCGTGCACGCGCTCGACGGGGAGGTACAGCGTTAGCCCTTGGGAGTCGCGGGCCTTGCGGACCGTCTGCTTCAACTCCTTGACGAGTTGCATTCTGGCCTTGGGGATGTCGTCTTTGGGAAAGCCGACGGGAAGCTGCGCCACGGAGGCGCGCACGATCCGCTGGATCGCTTCCTTCGTGCCGGACTGAAGCGGGATCGTGGCCCAGCCGGGCGGCGGCACGAGGTTGAAGCCGGTCGGGATGGCTGCTGAGTCCGTTGCCTCCGGGTCGTCCACGGCGTTCTCACGATGCGGCACTGCGGTTCCGGATCCTTTCCGCGACCGACGTCGCACCGACCAGAACGGTGAACAGCGGGGCCCCGACGATGCCTGGCCAAAAGGAGGTGAAGAGGCTCGGCAGCAGCAAGGCCCACCCCATGGCGAGGTCACGGGTCAGCAGGGGCGGCCGAGCACTGGGCACCGGGTTCTTGATCAGAATCCAGAGCAGATGTACGAAGCAACCCGCCAGCATGATCCAGTAGATCCGGAAAAGAACGTCCCGGCTGGAATTGGGCAGCAGTAGCGCGATACCGATCAACGGGACGATCGACAACAGGGCACCGATGATGGTCACCCGAACCCTGAAGTTCGCGCCTGCACCCAACTGCTCTCTGACCGAGTCAGCCATGTCTCCCGCTCTTCCTGTGCGTCCTACTGTTCAACGACGTCCTGTCCGAGTGATCACCAGTGAGTGTCCGGTGCCGGCATCCAGCCGCTCTCCTTCCAGGTGTTGTAGTCCTCGTTGTAGGGCTTGTCCCTGGGGAGCAGATGGTGTTCGGCCAGCCAACCCATCGAGTCGCTTTTACTCAGCGCTTTGTCCGTGACGTCGACGGCCATGCCACCGTACCCGGCGGTCAAGGCAGCTCCGTAGCCCAGGTTTCCGAGTGCGGTGGTGCCGCTCGACACTGCTCCGGGGAAGACTCCCTTATTCGCGCGGAGCTGACCGTAGAGGCCTGCCGCTTCGTCGTCCCCCAGGTGCTTCCACTTCGAAAGCGTTGAGACCGGCGTGGGGCCCTTTGTGACCAAGCCGGCCTCCCTGGAGATCTTCTTCAGCGTGAAGTGCCGCAGGTCTGAGAAGAACTTCCGGGAAACGTCGTCCTGTGCGCCCGCCATGGCCCGGCTCAGGTCGTTGAGCATCCCCTTATGGGAGCGAAGGCCCGCCTTGAGTCCTGCGGTCCTGCTTGTCTGCGCGGCGGTGGAGGCGGCCTTGTTGGCGCCCTTGAGCGCGTTGATGCCGCCTCGGCCGATGCCCATCAGAAGCAGGCCGCCGACGTCGAAGGCCAGATCGGTCCAGGACGCGTCACCTGAGGCGACCAGCAGGGATCTGGTAAGGATCGTGAGCACGGCGATACCGAGGACCAATAGGTTCAGTCCGGGGATCCAGATGGCGACGATCCCGGCGATGGTCGCGATCCATCCGAGCCCGTCCAGGACAGTCTTGATCCATTTCGCGTTGTCGTGCACCCAGCCCTTGACGTTGTCCCACCACGAGTCCTCGATTACGTCGTCGATCTCGTCGCGGATCTTGCCCGCGTGGTGGTTGGCGCGGTCGTCCCGGTCGCCGGTGACGGTGTGCAGGCGGGTTCGGTACGGCTGGAGGGGGTCGTCGGCGGGACTGGTGCCACTGGGGGACGAGTGCGGAGCCTCCTTGTCCTCCGAGGCGGACTTCTTGGCCTTCTCGGCCTCTACTTCCTTCTGCTTCTCCTTGGCCTGACGCAGAATCTTGTCGGCGTCGCCCTGGAAGTCCTCCAGCTCGTTCGACCACTTGGTGAGATGGCCGTGTACCCGTTCGTATCGTCCGGCTACCTCCCGCATGTGCTTCTCAAGCGTGGAGGACTGCTCACGCAGAGCCTCTACGTACTTGCCCTTGAGTGTCTCGTCGTCGCTGATCGCCTTGAGGTTCTTGGCCTGGTCCCGAAGCTTCTTGGCGACCGAGATCATGTGTTTGACCTCGGCACGGATCTCCTCCGGGTCACCGGGCACGGGATCGGAGTCACACAGCGGCTGCCAGTCCACCGGACGGCGCTTCGAGGTCGGTGTCATGGCGTCACTTCTTCTTGTCCTTCTTGGCCAACTGCTCGTCGAGATCCTCGAACGCCTTCTTGCTGCCGGCCACGAGCTTGCCAACCGATTCGATGGACTCGACGAGCTTGGTGCGGTAGTCGTCCCAGTTATCGACGAAGTCCTCCATGGCTCCGGCGACGGCACCAGAGCCCCAGTGTTCCTTCATGTCGTCCCGGCGGTTCTCGATGTCCTCGAAGGTCTTCTTGAGCTGGCCGAGCTTGCGTTCGCAGTCTGCGAGGAAGTCGTAGTCGACCGTCAGGTCCGGCTCACCCATGCAGTTCCCTTCCCCCGTGTCTGATCATGTGGTGTCGCGCGTCGTGGAGAGAGCGTCGGTCAAGACGACAGACGCTAGTGGTGGGGCTGCCGTCTTCGCCACAGCGAACTTCTCCGACATTGCTGCCGGAGTAGGACGTACGGGGTGTTTGGTGATGCGGTTGCGTCCTGACCCCATTTCGGGTGCTCCGCATTCGCTAGGCACTCGTACGAGTGAGCTCGACGGCTTCATCCGTCAGCCCTGACACCTCGAACAGCACCCCTGCGAGCTCCACCGTGTCGCCGACCCGAACGTCCTTGTAGCCGGCGACGGGAACCGCGGCGCAGTTCGCGGCGATCCCCGCGGTGCCGGCGTTTGTGTCGACGTAGGAGACCGTGAGGGACAGGCCTGTCGGGAAACGCTGGACGCCGCCGTTGTCGAGCAGTGAGAAAGTGTCCCCTCTCGGTGGGAAGCCCTTGGCGGCGATGGCCACGACGGCGCGGTTGGTGGTGAAGCAGAGGCCGGTGTCCGCGGAGCCCTGCCGGGGTTCGAGCGATGTCGGTGCGGCGGCGAGGGCAGTACGGTCCGCGGCAAGCTTCGGTTCCAGGGCCACGCGGTAGGAGCAGATCTGCCGCACGGTGTACTCGTGGCCGCCGACCTCGATGTCAGTCCCGGGTGAGGCCTTCCACTGCCGCTGCTCCGGTGCGTACTTGAGGCCGTCGCGCAGCGTCGCCGTACGCGTCGTGCCGTCCGCGGACCCATCGGCGTACTGCACACCCCCGCCGCCGGGCAGCGCGAAGCCGCCACCGCGCAGAACGTGCACTCCGTTGGCCGGGGCGGTGCCCACGCATGCGGGGCCCTTGTCGCGGGCGACAGTTGTCCTGCCGCCCGCCCCGCCGCTGTCGGACGACGAGCCGCAGCTGGCCAGGGTCAGCATCGCGAGAGCGGTCAGTGTCGCGGCCCTCGTGCGACCGCGCCCGATGCTACTCACCGGCCTGGACCCAGCGCGTCGCGCCCACCAGCGGTGCCGTACTCATGCCGTTCAGGGTGCGCTGCCGCTGCCGGAGGGTGCTGGTGCATTCGTCGGCGTCCTCGCTGGGCCTCACGTCCGCGTCATCCCCCGTTCTCTGTGCACGTACGGCGTCGGACTCGCTGGACGGAGCCACGCCACCGCTGGTGCAGCATACGAGGGTCCGGGGCAGCTCCGAATCTGAGACGACCGTCTCCACGGATGGCACACAATCACCACACGCGTTGTTCCGGCACCGGGTCGCTGGTGCTGACACCGCAGCACATCAGCGCCTCAAGGCAATGCGGTCGCCGGGTTGTTCCGCCGTTACTCCGTGAACTCCTCGCATGAGTGCGAGGCCTGGATCGCGAGGAACCGCGGCAGGACCCGCACGGGTGGGGGGACAGTGGTCGCCATGGAGTCGAGTAGTGAGTTTCTGCGTTTCGAGTTGCTGCCGTACCGCACCCGGCCGAGGAACGAGTTGCCCACCGCGGGGGTCAGGGGGGACGTGGGGTGCTTTGGGTCCGTCGTGGTGGAGCGATGTCCGCTCTACCAGCCGCTGGGGGAGAAAGTGGACACCGCCCGACTGAGCGGCCCCGCCTTTCCGGAGACGGTCTTCCGTGGCAAGCGCAGGAGCGGGCGGCCTTCGCTGTTCAGGGCCGAGCTCGTCCTCGGCGGTCGGCCCGCGGAACTGCGGTTCAACGCCCGGGCCCTGAGAAAGGCCACCCGGGTGCTGCGCATCGCGTATGACGGCCGGGAGTACGTCTATCGCTCGCAGGGCCTGGGAAAGGCGAACGTCCTGGAAAGAGAGGGCGTCAGGATTTCGATCGAGTTCGGCCGACAGATCCCACCGGCCGACATCGCCAGGGCAGGCACCGCCATCGGCCCCGTGGACTCCGTCGACCTCGCCATCGCCATCGTGCTGGAGGAGGTGGACACAGACGTTCTCACTTTGGGCGGCACGGCGATTTCGTCCCCCTTCGCCTTGATGCAGCACTTTTCGGACCGGGCGGAGTAGCGGTCCTCAAGTTCCCACCAGGCGCGCGCTCTATGACGGCCCAGGTGCGGCCCCAGCAGTTCCAACCGGGACTTCGGGCTTGCCGCAGGGCTGGCATGCCGGCTTCTCAGGTGACCTACGGTGTTTCGGGTGGTCCTTGCTTTACTGGCCTACGGTGCGGCGAACCGGCAGAGGACGCCGAGACCGGTTGCGCAGCATCGGCTGACCGAGGACAGGAAGGCGCCAAGTGGAGAGCGGAATCACCTTCGAGTTGCAACGCGCTGCGTCTACCCGAGGACGCCGGGGTGATGTCGCCTCGTGGGTCGGCCAGGTGGACGGCCTCGGCCGTATCGAGCTGAGCTTTCCCACGGAGCACAGTGATTATCCGGCGGAGTACTGCGAGGTGGCGGTGGCCGGTGAGAGTTTCCCGCTCGTCACTTACCTCGGCCTGCGGTATCTGCGAAGGCCCCTCCTCGCCGAGGGGGAGCTGCGTGTCGACTGGGAACCGGCGGATCTCCATCGCGGTACCTATCGGCTGGGACGAATGGGGCGCGCTCTCCGTATTCACATCAAAGACCGTTCGTACGCCTATGCCCAGGTCGGTGGCAAGCGCAGTCACGAACTGGCGCGGCAGGGCGCGGGTGTGCTCATGAGGCGTTCTGGATGGAACAATCCACGGACCTTGGCCGGGACCTGCTTCGGGACGGCGGACGCACTCGACATCGGCCTCGCCGTCGTCCTGGAGGCCGTGTACACGCGAAATCTCTCGCTGCCCGGCGCCGTGGTGTCGATGCCGGGCCGCTTTCTGAACCGGTGCAATTTTCTCTGATCTCCGGGCCTGCCTGTCGAAGTTCACGCCGGGCACCGCCAAGACCGGGTCCCGCCGCGCGCGCCTTCAGCCTCGCCGTCCTCTTCAAGGCGTGTACGCGCGTGACCGGTCACTTCGCAGGCCTTGATTTCCGGGCGGGGGCGGCTGGCGGACAGGCCCGAGAGACAGCGGCCGGCCGACGTCGGCTCCGGTGCCTTGTGCGGCGCCTGCCTCAGAACACGGTCAGGCGTCCGCCAGTAGTCGACGCCGGGTTCACCCACTCTCGCGAGAGCTGTAGAACAACCGCTTCGCGCGGTGGAGGGTCACCACAGCGCGAAGGCGGGCAGGGGCGAGTGAGGGCCGGCCGCGTATACGGCGATGCAGGTTGCGGACCAGGTCTTCGGGGACTTCTCTGCGCAGCGCGTTTCCCTATCTGGCTGCTACTACCGTACTCACCGGTTGATGGACTGGATCTCCTGGACCGTGACCGCCTGGGCGTTCCCGAAGGTCCCGTCGGGCAGGTCGCCGCCCGCGCCGCCGGAGCCCGTCCACGCGATGTCCCAGGTGATGGTGGCCTGGAGGTCGTAGGTTCCGTCGCCGGAGGAGCGCAGGTACTTGATTCCGCAGGGCGGGGTCTGGTCGGCCTTGCCCTTGGCGTACGGCTCGCCGATCGAGCCGTCGGCGTTGATGGTGCACTCGCCGGAGGCCGGGTAGGTCTCGGCGTCCGGTGTGCCCGGCTCGAGCTTCAGGGACACCGGCTTGGCGGTCGTCGTGGCCGTGAGATTGAAGCCGGGAGCGTTGATCGCGGCCGTTGCCTGGACCTCGTCGAAGACGGCCTTGTCGAGCCACGCCCAGGTCGGCAGGTTCACCTTCGTGGTCTCCTCGGGGGCGAGGCTGACCTTGGTGTCGGGAAGCTGCATGTGCTGGTAGGCGAGGGCGGCGAGTATCTCCGGGGTGATGGCTTCCTCGTGCTGGGGCGGGGGGGCCTCGCCGTTGTCCACCCAGAAGGGGAGGTCGGTGCAGGCACTGCGCTTGAGGATGTCCGGTTCGTCGGGGTTCTCGACACCGGCCCAGAACATTCCCTCGCCGTCCTTCTCGATGTTGTAGTCCTTGTAGCCGGGGTTGTCGGCCCAGCCGAACTCGTCCTCGTAGTGACTCCTCGTCTGGCCGATCGCCGAGCCCGCGTGCCCGGTCATACCGGGAGCGCTCGCGGCCTTCTCGAGGTCTGCGGACATCTTCTTCTTGAATTCCTTGGCCCCGAGGTAGGGGGCGTACCAGCAGGGAGGAGGGGACCAGTTGACGTCGGCGGACGTCACGTTGCCCTTGCCACCGCCCTTGGCGACGGACCCGGAGTACTGGATGCGGGCGGCGGCGTAGATGCCGGTCCTGTCGCTGCCACCGGCCTGGTCGGAGCTGGCGCCCTGGTCGTTGCCCGTCTGTTCTGCCGAGTGGGCAGGCTCCGTGAAAACCACGACGCCAAGGGTCAGGGTCAGGCCGGCTGCAGCAGTGCTCAGTGCCGTACGTCGTGACCTGTTCACCGGCATTCCTCCGCCTTCGTCTTGACGAACACCTTGGAGGCCTGCCACAGACCCGCGCCCGTGGGGTACTTGACCATGATGACCCTGAAGTGGTCGTAGTCCGCGATGCTGGGCTCGCTCCTCAGGATCTTTCCGGTCTTGACCTCTTTCCCGTAGAACTTGCTTGAGTCCACGCAGAACGCGACCTCGACCGAGTTGCCGTTCGAGGTTGCCCGGGTAGATGCCTCGTAGTGGCGACGGGTGCCAGTCGCCGTCCAACCGCCGTCCACACGGCTGTCGATCTGAGTCTTCGCGTAATGCAGCCCCTCGCCTGTGGCGTAAGCGGTCACGGCGGCGACGTTGGATGTGCGCTTGTCCACCCCCCGATAGATGGCACGGAAGAAGTTCGCGGCGTCTTCCATCGCCGCCGCCTCGTTCTTGTCCTCCGGCTTCTCCCAGTCGAAGGTCAGGTTCATGTCCTTCGGGAGGGAGACGTCCACGCCGTCCGGCTTGTCGGCGGCCGGGGCGCCCGAGGGGCTCGGCGACTTCGTGGGCTGGGCCGAGCCCTGGTCGGCGCCGGCGATCTTGTCGTTCTCGCCGGAGTCGGCGTCACCGCCTCCGCAGGCCGTCAACAGCAAGGCTGCCGTCGCGGTGAGTGCGGCGGCAACGGGCAAAGAGCGGCGCTTCACAGTGGACTCCCCGTGAGACAAAGGATCAGTCAAGAGAACAGACGCTATAGGTGTGGTTCGTGGTTTCGCCAGAGCGAACTATGGAGTGAGAGGCAGGGGACGACGTGGCGGAAGGCATCCCGGGAGTCGCCGATCGGGTCGGCGCGGGTGGCCGGTGGCGGGCGGACGCGGGCCGGTGGCTTTTGTTCAGCGTGCTGTGTGCAGGGGGTTCGCTCGGACTGGCCTGGACCGGGCCGGTCGTGCCGTTGCCGGGCCCCGTGCGGGGGGTGGGGCTGCTCCTCGCCGTCCTGGTGCTGCCGTTGGCCTCGCTGCTGGTGCCGTTGTTCGTGCTGCGGCGGGTGCCGCGCAGGAAGCGGAAGGTGGCCTGGCAGCTGGCCGTGCCGCTGATCGCCGGGGTGGCCATGGGGGTGTTCGGGACTGCCGCCGGTGACCAGACGGCCCTGGCGGACCGGGGGCGGTGGACCGAGGCCGTCGTGGTCCGCATGGACGACAGCGGGACCAACCACTGTGACCTGCGTGCGGTGGACGGAGGTGGGATCTCGCCCTCGCTCTCGGAGGGGGACGGCTGCCACGACTGGGTCACCGAGGGGGACGAGTTGCGTGTGCGGTACGACCCCGAAGGGATCGCCGGGCCGACCGAGTCCGTGGGGAGAAGCTCGTACGGAGGCATGCTGGGGTCCCTCTTCGCGGCCGCCGTCGTGATGGGCACCTGGGGTGCTGTGCGGCAGAACAGGTGGCACCGGGAGTACGACGGGGGATGACCGGGAGGGAGGCCGCGGCTCCTTCCTGCCGAAGGACCCGCGGAGGTCCGCCGCACGTTCTTCAGGGCTGGAAAGCCCACGAAAGGGAGCCGCACACTACTCACCGCCGAAGGACCCCTCGCGGGCTCCCCGTACGCTCCTCACGGCCGAAGGACTCCCGTGGGGTCCTCGCACGCTCCTCACGGCCGAAGGACCTCTCGCGGGCTCCTCGCACGCTCCTCACGGCCGAAGGCCCCCCGCAGGGCCCCCGCACGCCCCCCACCGCCAGTGGCCCCGCGACGCGGTCGCCCGCCCCTCACCCCAGCTTTGCTTTCTGTGCGTTCACCACCGTCGGTGAGAGCTTCGCGTCGCTCGGCCTGCGGTTGGCGATCGCCAGGCCGTCGACCGAGAAGTGGACGGCGAGGAGGTCACCGCTGCGGACGACCTCCGTGTGCAGGACGTGCGGGACGCCCAGCGAGGTCATCGTGGCCTTGAAGCCGAGCGACTCGTCCCCGGCGGGCGTGACCTTCTCCGCGGTGACGGAGTCGTAGGGGGTCTTCGCCCCGTTCGCCTCGGCCGTGAAGCCGCCTCCGCACGACCCCACGGCCTTGCGCACGCCGGCGAAGGCGGACTGCGCGTCCCCGGACCGGTGGGCGGTCAGGGTGATGTACGTGAAGCCGATGCCGTTCGCCGTCTCCGTCTCCGTCCCGGTGTCCCGCTGCCCCGAGACGACCCGGGTGAGGTCGGCCTCGGGGGCGCCGAGCGGCAGTTGGTTCATGGCGTGGGCCAGCGGCGCGCAGACGGGCTTGTCGAGCGTCACCTCGTCCGGGGTCCGGGCGAAGCGGAACTCGTCGTCGGGCTCCGCCACCCTGAGACCCTTCACGTCGGACGTCGTGACCATCGTCCGGGCCAGACGCTCCGCCGCAGTGGGTTCCTTCGTCGAGGGCGCGGTCGTCGCCGGAGCCGCGCCGGAGCCGGAGTCCCCGGTGCCGCCGCAGGCGGTGAGCGCGGTGAGGGAGAGCAGGGACAGGGTGGCGAGCGCAGCCGGGGTGGCGCGATTCATGCGGGCTCCTGCGTGGGGGGTGTCACTGGTCCGAGCGAAGATCTTGGCACGGTCGATCCGTTCCCTCGTGAGTGATTCGTGCAGGCCTCATGACGACGCCGTGACGAACCGCACGCCCGGAGAGATCCCTGGCGCCGTTTCTGGATTCGCATCCGCACAGTCGGGGCGGTCGGATGCAGGTCTTTGCTCAACTGGGTTGGGACGTTGCGAAGTTGCGGACAGCTAAGGGCGGGCGAGGTGGAGTCCGAGGAGGCGGGCGTGCCTTGAGGGGCTTATGTGCTGCTGATACGGTGCGATGGCTTGACACTCGCCTCAGCGCTGGATATTCGCCCAGGTCGGACGGGTGCGTCAGGGGATGTCCCTGGACGTCACCGACCGGGCAGCGCGGGCGGAGTGTCCGAAAATGCAGGTTATTCCGCGTACTTGAGTAGTGCGCGGAGACAATTTCTTGGGTGTACGGGGAGCGGTTGCGTGAAGATCCAGGAGCGTACGGGGGCGGGCGCGGGACGTTCCGCGGCTCCGGCTCAGCCGTCGGTCGGTGACCGGCTTCCCAGCCCCCCTCGCGAGCGCAAACCGGCGCTGGCCGCGCTGGCGGTGCTGCTGATCCTGGTGGGTGCGCTGGGCGCGACGATGCTGGTGCTGCGGGCCGGGGACCGGATCGAGGCGGTCCAGGTCACGGCCGACATCAAGCCCGGTGAGTCCCTCACCAAGGACAACATCAAGGCCGTC
The DNA here is from genome assembly GCF_001267885.1 of Streptomyces ambofaciens ATCC 23877. Classification (NCBI taxonomy): domain Bacteria; kingdom Bacillati; phylum Actinomycetota; class Actinomycetes; order Kitasatosporales; family Streptomycetaceae; genus Streptomyces; species Streptomyces ambofaciens. The sequence goes on from NZ_CP012382.1 coordinate 4,610,007, forward strand.
ATGGTCAATGACGACTCCGGTGCCAACTTCGTGCCGTGGGAGCAGCGCGCGGGCCTGATGAAGCTCCAGGCGAAGTCCACGATCTACGACGGCACGGTCGTCGTCGGCCAGATGTTCGCCGACAAGACCGGCATGGAACAGGGCAAGGCCACGGTCGGCGTCTCCCTCAAGGAGGGCCAGTACCCGGACGGCCTCGACTCGGGCGACAACGTGGCCGTCTACCGCGTCGGCAGCAAGGCGTCCTCCGGCAGCAGCGAGCAGAACGGCTCCTCCGGCTCGTCCGGTGCCGACAGCTCCCTGCTGGTCGAGCGCGCGGTGGTCGTGTCCGCCGAGGCGGCCGGCGGCGACACGATCAGCAGCACCGCCCTGCCGGTCACGCTGACCGTCGACGCCGCCGACGCGGCCGCCGTCGCGCAGGCCGCCTCCGCCGGCGAGGTCGCCGTCGTCCTGATCCCCGGCAACTAGAAGGCGACCCCACATCCCATGGCCCTCATCGCCCTCGCCGCCGACAAGGGTTCCCCCGGCGTCACCACCGCGGCCGTCGCCCTCGCGGCGGTCTGGCCGCGCCGCGTCCTGCTCGCCGAGACCGACCCGGCGGGCGGCGACCTGGTCTACCGCTCCGCCGCCGCGCACGGCGGACCGCTCAACCCGAACACCGGCATGCTGTCGATAGCGGCCACCGCCCGGCGCGGCCTGGTGCCCGACCAGCTCTGGGACCACGTGCAGCCGCTGAGCGGCGGCCTCGAAGTCCTCGTCGGGCTCGGCATCTCCGAGCAGGCCGCCGGTCTCGCGGGCCTGTGGCCCACCCTCGGCCGGGCCTTCGCCTCGCTCGCGGACTCCCCGAACGCCCCCGCGGACGTCATCGCCGACTGCGGCCGCATCAGCGGTGACACGCCGGCCACGGAGCTCTTCCCGCACGCCGCGCTCGTGCTGCTCGTCTCCCGTACCGAGCCGGAGGCCATCGCCCGGGTCCGCGACCGCGCCGCCGCCCTGTCCGCCAAGCTGCACGGCGGCCCGCGCGGTGCCGCGACCCTCGGCATGCCGATGATCGGCGTCGTCCTGGTCGCCGACACGAACGACGCGGCGAAGCTCTCGGGCCAGGTCAACGACATGCTCGTGCACGCCCAGACCGGCGCCCGCGTGGTCGGCACCATCGCCGACGACCCGGCCGGCGCCGACCAGCTGGCCGGCCGCAGGCGTGGCCGGCTGGAGAAGTCGCTGCTCATCCGCTCGGCCCGCAAGGTCACCTCGGACCTGTACCAGCAGTTCGGCGCCGCCTGGTCCATGCCCACCGGACCCGCCGGCACCGACCTGTCCGGCCACGCGGGGGCCGGCCGATGACCGCTGTCGACCACTCGCTGGTCAAGCGGTTCCGGCAGGACGCCGGCGACCGCATCGCCGAGCAGCGCCGCCAGGACCAGGTCAGCGGCGTCACGCCGATGTCCACCGAGGACGAGCGGCAGTACGCGCGCGCCGTCATCGCGCAGATCCTGGAGGAGTACGCCCGCGCCGAGATCAACGCCGGGCGCACGCCGCTGGACGCGGAGACGGAGGAGGCGTACGCCGCCGCCGTGCACGCCGCCCTGTTCGGCGTCGGGCGGCTGCAGCCGCTCCTCGACGACCCCGAGGTCGAGAACATCGACATCAACGGCTGCGACCACGTCTTCGTCGGCTACTCCGACGGGCGCGAGGAGCGCGGCGAGCCGGTCGCCGAGACCGACGAGGAGCTCATCGAGCTGATCCAGATCCTCGGCGCCTACTCGGGCCTGTCGTCCCGCCCCTTCGACTCCGCCAACCCGCAGCTCGACCTGCGGCTGCCGGACGGTTCGCGTCTGTCGGCGGTCATGGACGTGGCCCGGCGCCCGGCGCTGTCCATCCGCCGCGCGCGCATGGGCAAGGTCTTCATCTCCGACCTGGTCGGCAACGGCACCCTCACCCCCGAACTCGGCCACTTCCTGGCCTGCGCGGTCCGAGCCCGCAAGAACATCATGATCGCGGGCGCCACGAACGCCGGCAAGACGACGCTGCTGCGCGCCCTCGCCAACGAGATCCCGCCGCACGAGCGGCTCATCACCGTGGAGCGGGCGCTGGAGCTCGGGCTCGACACCTTCCCCGACCTCCACCCCAACGTGGTGGCGTTCGAGGAGCGGCTGCCCAACTCCGAGGGGCAGGGCACCATCAGCATGGCGGAACTGGTCCGCCGCTCCCTCCGTATGAACCCCTCCCGCGTCATCGTCGGCGAGGTGCTCGGCGACGAGATCGTGACCATGCTCAACGCGATGTCGCAGGGCAACGACGGCTCGCTCTCCACGATCCACGCCAACAGCTCGCACGAGGTCTTCAACCGCATCTCGACGTACGCCCTCCAGGCCGCGGAGCGGCTGCCGATCGAGGCCAGCCAGATGCTGGTGGCGGGCGCCGTCAACTTCGTCGTCTTCATCCAGCGGCGCAACAACTTCCAGAGCGGCGGCCGCCTCCAGCGCATGGTGACCTCGGTCCGCGAGGTCAACGGCGTCGACGGACGCGTGCTGTCCAGCGAGGTCTTCGCCGAGGCCCCCGACGGCCGCGTGGTGCCGCACGCCCCCATAGCCTGCCTGGAGGAACTCATCGCCTACGGCTACCGGCCCAACGGAACCTGGGGGTGAGGGACGTGACCACGCACACCACCGGCGTACCGCTCGCGGCACTGGACTCCGTCGGCTCGATGGGCGGCCTGTTCTCCACCACCGTCCTGTACGCGCTGGGCTGCGGTGTCGCCGTCGGCGGCGGCCTCGCCCTCTTCCTCGTCGCCGTACGCGGACTGCCCGCCAAGCCCGAGCACGAGAAGCGGCAGGCGGCCGAGCGGGCGGGCGAGCTGATCCGCTGGGCGGGCCAACGGGGGTCCCTCGCGGCCATCGTCGGCCTCGCCGTCCTGCTCCTCACCCGCTGGGCGGTGCTGGGCATCGCGGCCGGCGTCCTCGTCTTCTTCTGGGACCGCCTCTTCGGCGGCGCCGGTGAGGAACGCGCCGCGATGAAGCGGGTGGAGGCCCTCGCCTCCTGGACGGAGTCGCTGCGCGACACCATCGCCGGCGCGGTCGGCCTGGAGCAGGCCATCCCGGCCTCGGCCCGTGCCGCCGCCCCCGTCCTGCGCCCGCACCTGGACGCCCTCGTCGACCGGCTGCGCTCCCGCACCCCGCTGCCCGAGGCGCTCCAGCACCTCGCCGACGAGATCGACGACGCGTCCGCCGACATCATCGTCGCGGCCCTGATCCTCAACGCGCGACTGCGCGGCCCCGGTCTGCGCCAGGTCCTCGGCGCGCTCGCCAAGTCGGCGCGCGAGGAGGTCGACATGCGCCAGCGCGTCATGGCGCAGCGCGCCTCGACCCGCCGGTCCGTCCAGATCGTCGTCGCGGTGTCGGTGCTGTTCGTCCTCGGCCTGTCCATCTTCAACCGGGACTTCGTCGAGCCGTACGGCTCACCCGTCGGCCAGCTCGTCCTGGCCTGCGTGTGCGGGCTGTTCGCGCTGGGCTTCTGGTGGCTGCGCAAGCTGTCGACCATCGAGACGCCGGAACGCTTCCTGGTACGGGACGGCTCCGACGTCCAGTTCGTGCGGCCCCGCACCGCGGACCGCACGGGCGCGCAGGGTCAGCCCGCACAGCGCCTGCCGCAACCGTCCCAGCCGTCGCAGGCGTCTGGGGACGAGGGGGTACGACGATGAACCTGACGATGCCGGTCCTGGTCGGTGCGGTCATCGGCCTGGGCGTCTACGCCCTGGTCCGCGCCCTGATGCCGAGCAGACGGAGCCCGGTCCAGCAGGTCGCCCGGATCGACGCCATGCGGGCGCGCGGAACGGCGTACGAGTCGGCCCGCACGGTCAAGGACACCGGCCGCCTCGGCTCGCTGCGCGCCCAGGTCGGCGCACGCGTCGCCGAGCTGTACCTCCAGCAGGGCTGGGAGCAGCGCTCGCTGCGCGCGGACCTGGCGGTGCTGGACCGCAGCTGGGAGAAGTTCCTGGCGACCAAGGCGCTGCTGGCGGCGGGCGGTCTGTTCTTCGGGCCGTTCCTGTTCGCGATCGTCTGGACGCTGGGCTTCAACGACAGCCCGATCGTCCCGGTCTGGCTGGCCCTGCTCTGCGCGGCGGTCTTCTTCTTCCTGCCCGACCTGGAGGTGCGCCGGGACGCGGCCGACAAGCGCCGCGACCTGCGCCGCGTGATCGGCGCGTACCTGGACCTGGTGTCCATGAGCCTGGCCGGCGGGCGCGGTCTGCCCGAGGCCCTGATGGCGGCGGCGGAGGTGTCGGACGGCTGGGCCACCCACCGCATCCGCAACGCCCTGGCCGACGCGCGCATCACCGGCATCAGCCAGTGGCAGGCGCTGGGCCAGCTCGGCGAGGACCTCGGCGTCGAGGAACTCAAGGACCTGTCCGCCTCGCTGGCCCTGGTGGCCGACGACGGCGCCAAGGTCCGCGAGTCGCTCGCCTCCCGCGCCGAGACCATGCGGCACCGCGAACTCTCCGAGATCGAGGGCAGCGCGGGTGAGAAGTCCCAGTCGATGCTCGTGGCCCAGCTCCTGCTGTGCGCCGGGTTCCTGGTCTTCCTGATCTACCCGGCGGCGATGCGGGTGTTCCAGGTGTGACGCACCGCCTGAGGCGGCCCTCCCGGCCCCGACCCCTTCGACGCAGCACCTCCGAGCCGCTTCGACCCCAGAACTGATACGAGAGGACAGAACCCACCATGAACGGACGGAACCTCCGCACCGGCACCACGGGCATCGTGCCCGTGGACTTCCTGATCACCTTCCTGCGGGCCCGCGTGGACCGCGCCCGTTCCGGCGAACTGGACCGCGGCGCGTCCGCGGTCGAGTGGGTCATCATCTCCGCGGTCGTCGTCGCGATCGTCGGCGTGGTGGCCGCCATCATCAACGCCGCGCTCAGCGAGGGCGCCAACAAGGTCGGCGACTGCATCAAGGGTGCGGACGCGGGCAGTACCTGCTGACCGCGGGTACGGGTTCCGCCGCCACAGGCAGTACGGAAAGCAGGGGGATACGGGGTGTCAGTGCGCGTACGTGGTTGGGTGCGCCGACGCGTGGAGGCTGCCTCCGCGCGCGGTGACTCCGGCATGACCGCGATCGAGTTCGTGCTGCTCACGCCGGTCCTCTTCTTCATGATCTTCGCGACGGTGCAGTTCGGGCTGTACTTCTTCGCCGACCACGTGGCGCAGGCGGCGGCCCAGGCGGGCGCGCGCAAGGCCCGTGCCACGGCGCACGACCAGCCCGGCGGCTGGCGGGGCGAGGCCCGGGACGTGGTCGACAGCTACATCCGCCAGCTGGGCCCCCAGCTGGTCCTCTCCCCGGACGTGAAGCTGCTCCAGCCGGAGCAGGACACGGTCGGCGTGGAGATCACGGCCCGCATTCCGACGGTCTTCCCGGGCCTGGACCTGACGGTGCACGCCCAGTCGATGGGGCCGGTGGAACGGTTCGTCCAGGAGGGGGAGAACTAGATGGACGACTCCCGTCCGACCGCCGGTGACGAGGGCCTGTCCACCATCGAGGTGGTGATCCTGGCCCCGGTGATGATCCTCTTCATCCTCGTCCTGGTGGCTTTCGGCCAGCTCGTGGACGGCCGCGGCGCGCTCGACGGCGCGGCACGGGACGCCGCCCGCGCGGGTTCCATCCAGAAGGACCACGGCACGGCCATCGCCGAGGCGAAGAAGGCGGCCGAGTCCAACCTGGCGGACGTCTGCGCCGGCCCGGTCTCCGTCGTTCAGAAGAGCGCGGGCTTCGAGCCCGACACCCTCTTCACGGTCGAGGTGAGCTGCGAGGTGCGCGGCCTGGCCTCCATCGGCCTGAACATCCCGACGACGCTGACGGCGAGTTTCAGCTCCCCGCTGGACCCTTACCGGAGGACGGCGTGAGGGCTCTCGTACGCACCTGGCTCACGGACCGGCGTGCCCGCCTCGACGACCGCGGCTCGGGCGCCGGCGCGGTGATCATCTTCGCCCTGGTCTTCCTCTCCCTCTCGGCCTTCGTCATCGACGGCGGCATGTCCATCTCCAAGCGGGAACGCGCCGCGGACATCGCCGAACAGGCCGCCCGCTACGCCGCCCAGGACATCGACCGCGAGGCCCTCTACGACGACGTGGGCGGCCCCGCCCCCATCAACTACGAGAACTGCGACGCCCGGGTCAAGTCCTTCGCCGCGGAGATGGACATGACCGGCCAGGACATCGCCGCGACCCACTGCGTGACGGCCGACGTCGCCCAGGTGGAGGTCGAGGTCCAGCTGACCTACTCCCCGGTCTTCACCGGGATGTTCTACGGCGGCGACGTGGTCGTCCACGGGCAGGCGGTGGCGGAGAACGAGGTGGGCTGACCGACCCCCGCCCCTCCCGCCCCGCTGTTCCCTCTTCCCCCCCCACGACGGAGGTACCACTCCCATGCAGACACGCCCCACGACCATCGCCGCCGCGGCCCTGGCGGCGGTGACCCTGTTGCTCTCCGGCTGCGGAGGCTCGGACGGCGAGGACTCGGGGAAGGACGGGATCGCGGGGGCGGACACGGGCGCGAAATCATCGACGTCTCCGTCACCGACGACGACCGATGACGGCATCGACCGCCCCGAGGTGAGCCTGCCGGAAGGCGACAGCCTGGCCTTCGCGCCGGAAACCACGGGTGACGCCAAGGCGGACGCCGTACTCAAGGACAACGCGGAGTATCTTCGCGCCATCGACGAGGCGATCGGGAAGCAGGACCCGAAGTCCGAGGCCGTCGCCTTCTACAGCAAGGACGCGGCCTACCTCGGGTCCGTGGAGTGGATCAGCGGCTTCGTCAAGGACGGTGTCACGGTCACGGGGACGGTCCGCTATTTCGATCGCAAGGTGACTTTCAGCAAGGACGGCTCGGCCGGGCTGGTCTACTGCGCGGACGAGTCCAAGGGCTACACCAAGGACGTCAAGACCGGTGAAGTCAACGTGACGCAGGCGAGCAAGGACTCGTACGTCCTCTACAACGATCGCCTGAGGAAGAACGACAAGGGGGTCTGGCAGACGACCAAGAGCACCTCCGAGCGTGGAAGCGAGGTCTGCCAGCCGTGAATCGCACCGCCAGGTCAACAGCTTTCAGCACTGCCGCCGCACTTCTGATCACCTTGCAGGCCGCCCCTCTGGCGTGGGCCGACCGCACCACCACGAGTGGGAAGAGCAAGGATGCCGACGCCGGCCGCAGCGGCCGCACCATGTACGTCCAGACGAAAGTACAGACGACGGTCAACGGCAGCAGCAGCACCACCAAGTCGGGCACGCTTTCGTCCGCTGACAGCAACTGGACCCCGCCCGCTTGCTGGTACGAGCCCGCCTTCTCGCCCAAGGAGATCCAGGCAACCGTCAAGTTGTGGCGAGGCCTCGATGGCCTTCCCCTCATCGGCGGCGTCGGCGAGTTCGTCGGTGACATGCTGGACCTGCGATACAAGGACGGCCATCCCTACAAGAACTACAACCTCGACAAGCAGGGCGAGGGCATGTTCTGGGCGGCCGCAGTCAACCCCAATCGCAAGGACGACCCCGAGGCCAGCGCCTGCGACGAGCCACCCTTCTGGGTGGACAACGGTGATACGCCCGACGAGCCGCTCGCCCTGTCTCCACAGGTGCTCGCCGAATACGCCTACGACGAACTCCCCGTCCCGGGTACCGAGATCGAGATGAAGCCGGCCGGGGCGACGAAGGTGAACCTCCCCACTTGGATCTGGCTGGACAAGGCCAAGTTCAAGAAGGTCTCGGTCACCGCGAGCCTCCCCGGTACGGGCCTCTCCGCGACCACCACCGCCGAGCCCGTCTCCCTGCACATCGACCCGGGGACGGGCGACGCCCAGACGTTCCCCGCGTCCGGCGACTGCGAGATCAACGCGGACGGCAGCATCGGTGAGCCCTACGCCGACGGCAAGGCGAACGCCACCCCGCCCTGCGGCGTCACCTACCTCCGCGCCTCCGGCGCCGACGGCGCGTACCCCTTGCAGGCCACCGTCACCTGGAAGATCTCGTGGACCAGCACCACGGGCGAGGGCGGCGATCTCCCGGAGGGCACGTTCGGCGCGACGCAGGACGTGACCGTGCAGGAGATCCAGTCGGTCAACCGCTGAACCGCTGAGGCCGACGGGCCCGCTACTGGTCGCGGCCCAGGTACAGGTCGAGGTCCAGCTCACGTACTCGCCGGTCTTCACCGGCATGTCTACGGCGGCGACGTGGTCGTCCACGGGCAGGCGGTGGCGGAGAACGAGGTGGGCTGACCCGACGCCTTCCCTCTCCCGCCCGACTGCCCCATCCCCCCACCAACGGAGGTACCACTCCCATGCGCACACGCCCGACCACCACCGCGGCCGCCGCCCTGACGGCCGCGGTCGCCCTGATGCTCTCCGGCTGCGGATCCGACACCGATGACTCGGGCAAGGACAAGATCGCGGGCGCGGACACGGGGGCCTCGGCCTCCGCGACACCGTCCGCGTCCGCGAGCGAGGACGGCATCGAGCGGCCGGAGATCAAGCTGCCGTCCGACGTTCAGAACGTCTTCGAGGGCGGCTCGACGGGCGACGCGAAGAAGGACGCTGTACTGGCGGACAACGAGAGGCGCGTCAACTCGATCGACGAGGCGATCGTCGTGGATGCGGACAAGCATCCGGCGCTCGAGTTCTATTCGAAGGGTGACGCCCTCATGTCGGCCGCCACCTACATCAAGTCGTTCTACGACAACGACCGCAGCTTCACGGGCAAGACTCGTTACTACGACCGTGAAGTCACGTTCGCGAAGGACGGATCGGCGACCGTCACGTACTGCATGGACGCGACCGACACCTACCCGAAGAACCGCAAGACCGGCAAGGTCGACCGCTCAGTCGAGTCGTCACCCAGTGACTACGCCTTCTACAACACCCGGCTGGAGAAGAACAGCGAAGGTGTGTGGCAGACGACGAGTGTGTCTTCGACCGAGGCAGCCGAGAGGTGCATGTGATGCGGCTGGTTTCCTCCACCCGCCTGTTCCTGGTCCCTGTCCTGGCCCTGGGGGTCAGCGCCGTGTCGTCCGTGGCCGTAGCAGGTGGCGGCCGCAATGCCGGAAGCGGCACGGAGGCCAGCTCCAGCGCGTCCGCTCAGGAGGGCGTCATCAGGGCGGAGACCAAGGTCACGACCACTGTGAACGGTAGCTCTCGGACGATCGGCACGGGGACGCTCACGCCGGAGAACAGCAACTGGACGCCGCCGGCATGCTGGTACGAGCCCGCCTTCTCTCCCAAGGAGATCGAGAAGACCGTAAAGCTGTGGCGGAGTATCGATGGCTTGCCGTTCCTCGGCGGAGTCGGGGACTTTGTCGGCGACTCCCTTGATGCGTACTACAAGGACGGAGAGCCCTACAAGGACTACAACCTCGACAAGGAGGGTGAGGGGATGTTCTGGGCGGCGGTGAAGAACCCCAACCGCAAGGACGACCCCGAAGCCAACTCCTGCGACAAGCAGCCCTTCTGGGTGGACGAAGGCGACGTCCCCGAAGAACCCCTCGCCCTCACCCCCCAGATCCTCGCCGAATACGCCTACGACGAACTCCCCGTCCCCGGTACCGAGATCGAGATGAAGCCGGCCGGGGCCACCAAGGTGAACCTGCCGACCTGGATCTGGCTGGACAAGGCCAAGTTCAAGAAGATCTCCGTCACCGCGAGCCTCCCCGGTACCGGGCTCTCCGCGACCACCACCGCCGAGCCCGTCTCCCTGCACATCGACCCGGGGACGGGCGACGCCCAGACGTTCCCCGCGTCCGGCGACTGCGAGATCAACGCCGACGGCAGCATCGGTGAGCCGTACGCCGACGGCAAGGCGAACGACACCCCGCCCTGCGGCGTCACCTACCTCCGCGCCTCCGGCGCCGACGGCGCGTACCCCTTGCAGGCCACCGTCACCTGGAAGATCTCGTGGACCAGCACCACGGGCGAGGGCGGCGATCTCCCGGAGGGCACGTTCGGCGCGACGCAGGACGTGACGGTGCAGGAGATCCAGTCGGTCAACCGCTGAACCGCTGAGGCCGACGGGCCCGCAACTGGCGTACCGACCCCCACCCCTCCCGCCCCATCGTTCCCTCTTCCCCCCCACGACGGAGGTATCACTCCCATGCAGACACGCCCCACGACCATCGCCGCCGCGGCCCTGGCGGCGGTGACCCTGTTGCTCTCCGGCTGCGGAAGCTCGGACGGTGAGGACTTGGGGAAGGACGGGATCGCGGGGGCGGACACGGGCGCTTCGGCATCCGCGTCACCGTCCCCGTCGGCGAGCGACGACGACATCGACCGCCCGGAGATCAAGCTGCCGTCCGACGTCAAGAACGTCTTCGAGGGCGGCGAGAGGCGGGACCCGGTCAAGGACGCGGTGCTGGCGGACAACGAGCGGATGATCAACTCGATCGACGAGGCGATCACTGTGGACGCCGAGGAACATCCGGCGCTGAAGTTCTACAGCCGGGAGAACGCCCTGATCGCCGCCACGAACTACGTCCAGTCCTTCTACGAGGCTGGCACGACCTGGACGGGCTCCACGCGCTACTACGACCGCGAGGTCACCCTGAGCGGCGAGAGCGCGGCCACGGTGACGTACTGCGGTGACGAGACGGAGTCGTACAGCAAGGACCGCAAGACCAAGAAGGTCAAGAAGACGCCGGGCGATGCGGACGACTACGTCTCCTACAGCGCACGTATGAAGAAGAACACCGAGGGCGTTTGGCAGACCACCAACGTGGTGTCGGAGCGAGGAGCCGAGAAGTGTCAGCCGTGAGCCTTACGCGTCGACACCTGCCCATCCTTGCCGCACTGCCCCTTCCGATGTCACTGGCACAGGGTGTCGCTCATGCCGGGGACAAGCATGACCGGCAACCTCTCCTCCACCTCCAGCAACTGGACCGCCCGGAGAAGGCATGTTCGGCGCTATCCAGGCAGCGCCCCGCAGGTACGAGACGACTCGGCGCTCGTCGGGCGCCGCAACGTCCCGCACTGCGTCTGCGATGGAGCCCTCGGTCGGAAACTCCCAGCATGGGGAGAGCTCTGCGAAGAAGCCGACAGGTCGGACCGTCCCGCTCACCCTGAACGGTGTCCATGTTCACCAGGGCCTCCTCAAGCCACAGCCACCGCCCGTACCCTCGACGCGCCTACTTCTCGCCGTCGCCACCGCCCTTGCCCCCGCCCCGCTTGTCCTCCGTTTTCACGACGCCGTTGACCTTCTTGGTGAGTTCGTCGTCGAGTTTCTTGAACTCGCGGACGACGGCGTCCGACATGTCGGCGAGGGCGTCGAGCTGCTGGGTGATGTCCTCGCGGCCGTCCTCCCAGTTGGACTCGAAGTCGCCGAGGGCGTCATTGACGCTGCCGTCGCCGATGTCGTCCTTGTACGACTCGAAGAGCTTCTTGGTGTGGTTCAGCCGCGTCTTCAGTGACCGCAGCCGGCGTCCGTAGTCCTCCAGCTCGGTCAGCGGCAGCGCGAGGTCGCTCTTGCCCTTGCCCATGCTCTGAACCCCCTGCCTGTCAGACGAAGCGGAAGGTACTGGTCACGGCATCGAAGATGTCGTGGAACGCCTCGGCGAGGTCCAGCACCGGACTGGCCCCAGAGACGAGGACCACCTGGTCGGTGGTTCCCGGGACGGGGATGTACGTCTGGGTCAGCACCATGCGCAGGGTACGACTGTCGCCCTGGGCCACGGGCACGTCCTCGACGCCGTAGGTCCGCGCGGCCGTGCCCACCTCGGGGATGTCGACGGTCGTGACCTTGCGCCAGGCGTCCCCTTCTCGGCGGGGGGTGATCGTCCGCAGGTTCTCGGCGATGGCGCGGGGGTCGGTGGACAGGACGACGCCCTGCTTGTTCTTGGCACCGAGCACGGAGACGGTGACGGTAGCGGAGAGCGGGACACCGGCGAAGTTCTCGGCCATGCAGCCCAGATAGACGGCACCGGAGTCGTGGGCGTCCTTCGCCATCTTGCGGAGCATGGCCGTCAGGTCCGCCCGGTAGGGCACGAGTTCCGGTGTCTCCCTGAGGCGTTCGTCCACCAAGGTGTGAATGGTCGCCTCCCGGCCTTCGGGGCGGATGTCGAACTCCCACCACGAGTCGGGGACCGCCAGCGACACACCGACGGGCGCCGGGGTGGTTGTGGGGCTTGCCTCCTCCTCTTGGCCTTGAGCGGGTGTGCGGTGAGAGCCGTCGGGCGCGGGCAGCCAGTCCCACGCGTCCTCGGAGCGCTCTGACGGGACCGCGCTGGTGGTGAAGGACAGGGGGAGGGCCAGAGCGGCCACGCGCGACAGACTGAGCGGCGAGACGGGGACGCGGGCACGACCGTCCACGAGGCCACTCAGGTCGATCTGCACGGTGAGCCCGGATTCCCCGAGCGACTGGATGCTCCGCAGCTTGTCGGAGATCAGGTCGACCAACTCGTCCAGTGCCCCCTCGAGACCCTGATCGGGCCGGGCGGTGACCTCGACCGCCCAGACTCCTTCGCCGGGCCGGAAGCGGGAAACCGCTGCCGGGTCCCGGGTGAGTGACGGAGCGATACCGAGCGCCTGAGTGACGTCTTGTGGGGCCAAGTCCTTACCGGTGATGAGGAGGGTGGCTGTCGGGCTGTCCCACGAGGGGGCCGAGATCGTCATCATTCTCGCTATCGGTCACTTGTGCTCGGAGAAATGGTGAGCGGCACGTTCAGGGCAGCCATTCGAGACACCACGTCAGGAGTCAGAGAAAAGCTGCTGCCGTTTCCGACGAAGCCCGTGACGCTGATTGAGAGCTCATACCCCTGTGCCGTCAGATGATTAATTCCCGAAGAATAGGGCTCGATTTGTTCGAGCAGTTTCAGGAGCTGCTCGTTAACTCCTCCCGGGTACCTTTTGTGCACGGCCAGCGCCCATACGCCTTCCGGAGGCGGATCGGTACGCCGACTGTCCGCCTCCGGGACCGACAACGAGGTCGGGGGCACCCGGATGACCTCCGAGAGAAGGGAAGAATCGAGGTCGGGCTTGCGGACGATCAACTGCACGCCCGTTTCTGCCCAGGTTCCTTCCTCGTGATCCCATTGCATTAGTCCGGCTCCTTCAGAAGATCTCACGGCATGCTGCCCAGTGTACGTTCCCCATGCCGGGCTGGAGCAGTTCGTCCAGTCTTGTCCGTTCGGCAACGGTGACCGAATTCTCGAATACGCTGAAGCCGCCACCTGCGCCAGCGGCAGGGGCGGCCAGTGTGTAATTGGGAATCACGTCTCCGGACCGAGCCACTTGCAATGCTTCTCCCGGGTAAACTCCAGCCTCGACGGTGAGGCCGTCCAGGCCGCCGAGTCGGTCGCCGTGGTCCACGTAGAACGACATGGACGTGCCTTCCGGTACGCGAATGGTGCCGGCGCCCTCTTCGAGGAACCCGTGACCGGCCAGCACCGTTTCATCGGTTCTTCCGCCCTGGAACACCCGAGTCGCGTAGTAGTGGCCTTGGTCGGACCGGTAGACCTTCTTCGAGAGTTGCGGACTGAGCTGGATCAAGGCTTGCTTGATCTGGTCTATCGAAGGAAGAGGGCCCCCGGATCCGCGGGACGCCGCCTTGCTCAGCCACGATCCGTCCAGGCCCCGGAAGATGTTCCGGGTTCCCGCTCCGAAGCTGCGCAGCCCGCCGGCGAGGTTCTGCAGGCCGCCGCCAATGCCCCCCATGAACCCGGCGCCGAGCGCCTTCAGTCCGCCCGCCTTCCACAGCTTGCCCAGTTTGGCGAGGCTGGTGAGGCCCTTGGTCGCGGGTATGCAGTCCAGTGCCGCCCATAGGAGGTCGCCCCAGCCGGCCTGGCCTTTGATGACCTTTCTCATCGTGTCGGCCATCACGACCAGGGCCGCCGCGAAGACCAGCCACCCCAGCGGCCCGCCCACGATCATCACGATGATCCCGGCGATGGCCACGACCCACTTGCAGACGGTGACGATCTCGTCCCAGTGGTCGGAGACCCAGTCGCCGATCTCCTCCCACCAGTGCCGGTTCGGAATACCGGCCTCGGAGGCTTCCTGCAGCTTGGTCACCGTTCGGCGGGCGGCATCCTCACGCAGGCCCTTCGCCTGATCCGCGAGTTTCTTGGCCGCTTCGAGGGCGCTCTGCGCGCTCTCGACGTTCCGCTCGGCCGCGGCCTGGCGGGCGTTCGCGTGCTGCGCGTCCCGGGTGGCGCGGCGGACATCGGCCTCGTCGGGCTTGGGGACGTCCTGGCCGCCGCTCTTGGCGGGGTCGTAGGAGTCCACCTTCTCGGTCGCGGTACGGACCCAGTCGTTGGCCCCCGCCAACGTCGTCTGTGCGGTGGCGAGTTCCTCACGCGCCTTGCGGCCGTCCCGCAACGCCTTGTCGGCCTTCTCCTGAGCGTCCTGAAGGTCGGGCCAGAAGGACGCGAGCGCGTCGCCCGCGAGGTCGTACGACTTCTTCAGCTTCCGCAGCTTCTTCGGGACGTCCTCGAACTCCTCGGCGAACACGTCCGCCGTCTTGCCCGCCCAGGAGAGGATCTCGTCCTCCTTGGCTATCCCCTTGAGATCGCGCAGGGCTTCGGCCACGTCATCGGCGAAGTCGTGCAGGGTCCCGGCGAGGGTGCGTATGCGCTGCGGGTCGCCCGGTGTCGGGTCCTTCTCCAGGTCGAGTACGTGCCAGTCCGCCGGCCTGTGCGACACCGTGTTCTCCCCCGTGCACCTGCGATGCCTACCGCGTAGAACGTGCGTATGAACCTATCGCACGGGCGGCAGGGTCAGGAGGTCGTCGTCTTGAGGCTCTGGACGAGTGCGGTGAAGGATGCGAGAGGACAGTCGGTGGGTCCGGTCATGCCTCGCGCCTCACAGTTCCTTCGCCAAGTGATGGATGAAGTCCCGCGTCCGGGCGGGGGCGAATGCAGCCTTTTCCACCTTACGGAACAGGGCCCGGAAGCGGTCGAGCTGTGATTCGGCGTCCAGGAAGGCAGTGCCGTTGGGAGAGTCGCGAAGCACGGTGTCGAGCCGTGGCAGCGGGCCACCGACGTGCATCGCGGCTGCGCCGGCACCGGCGAAGTGGTCGGTGTCGAAGGGAACGACGCGTACGGACGCCCTGTTCAGCGGTTGACGGGCTGGTTCCGGGGGTTGTGGGGGTGGTGAAAGGGGAACGGCGTCGTGGGGCAAAGGGGAGGAAGCGGGCGGGCGTTGAGAGGGTCGCCGACTGCTGCCTTCGACGCTGTCGGCGTGAGTCCATAAGATCTCTGTAGGCTCAGCACACCCCTCATACCTGACACACCGACCACCCCTGCCACCCCTGCTCACGCTCACACACGACCCGGGACACCCGCCATGCCGCGACGCCGCACCACCAGCTCGTCAAGCTCGACGGGAAGTTCGCCGGCTCCGAGGAACCGGACGCCCCAGCCGGTGCGGGTGCGGCGGCGGTCGTTCGGGGACTTCGTCAAGGCGTTCCTCGCCTTCGTCGTCCTGGCGGGGCTGGTCGTCGGAGTGCCCCTCGCGCTGGCCGTGACCGTCGGGTGGCCGTTCCCCGACGGCGCCCCGGGCCTCGACTGGCTGCAGCGCGAGATCACCGTCGAGACCTTCCTGCGCATCTTGACCGTCATCGTCTGGTTCGCCTGGGCCCAGTTCACCGCCTGCGTGCTCGTCGAGGTCAAGGCCGCGCTGTCCGGCGTCGGGGTGCCGGGCCGGGTGCCGGGGGCCGGGCCCAGTCAGCTGCTGGCCCGGCAGCTCGTGGCCGCGCTGCTGCTCGTCGGCGCCACCGCGGCCAGCCTCACGCCGGGGTTGTCGCAGCTCGGGCACGGCCTGGAGGGGAACCAGAAGCCGTCCGTGGCGGCCGCCCAGCAGACGCCGGGACTCTTCGCCCAGCAGCAGGAGCAGGCCGCCGCCACCGCGGGCGCCCTGGCCGAGCAGGCCGGACAGGCCGCGGCCCGTGCCGACGGTGCCGCCGCGGCGCACGGTGACACGAAGTACTACCGGATCCAGCCGCCCGAGGGACGCCACCACGACTCCCTCTGGGAGATCGCCGACCGGCACCTCGGTGACGGCCGCCGGTACCACGAGATCTTCGAGCTCAACAAGGACCGCGTGCAGCCGGACGGTTCGAAGCTGTCCGAGGCCTCCCTGATCCGGCCGGGCTGGATCATGGAGATGCCCGGCGACGCCCGCGGCGGCGAGCTCGTCGAGATGCCCGACGAGGCACCGAACGTCTCGGAGCAGGTGCAGCAGCAGATCCACGACTACGCGCGGACCGGGGACCAGGCGCAGGGCGGCGGCGGAGCCCAGGGCGGAGGCGCCGGCGACGCCCACGTCTCCCTCCCCGAGCAGCGCCCCGCGCCCGCCCCCGACGCCGGGCAGGAGCACACCACCCCCACCGAGGCCGGACCGTCGGGGCAGGCCGGGCAGTTCGGGGACTCCTTCGGGCTTCCCGAGGCGCTCCTCGCCGCCCCCCTCCTCGCCGCCGGTCTCCTCGGCGCCCTCGGCCGCCGGCGCCGGCAGGCGCTGTGGCAGTCGGCGCTCGGCAGCATCGGCGGACGGCGCGGCATGGAGCCGCCCACGCCGAGCGGCGACGCCCTGGACGTGCAGGACGCGCTGCTCGTGGGCGCCGACCCCGAGGGCGTACGCCTGCTGGACCGGTCCCTGCGCGGGCTGGCCGGCGCGCTCGCCGCCGAATCACGGCCGCTGCCCGTCGTCTACGCCGCCTGGCTGGGCGGCAACGGCGACCTGCACCTCCAGCTCGCCCAGCCGGCCGGGAAGCCGCCGGCGCCCTGGCAGCTCGGACAGGACCAGACCTTCTGGATGCTGGCCCGCGCCGACGCCGAGGGATACGAGGACGTCGACACCGCCGCGCCGTACCCGGGTCTGGTCAGTCTCGGCACCATGGACGACTCCCGGCTGCTGCTCAACCTGGAGTCCGTGCCCGGCCTCGTCTCGCTCAGCGGTAGGGAGGCCGACCGGGCCGCCGTCTTCGCCTCGGTCGCCGCCGAACTGGCCACCAACGGCTGGTCGGACCGCATGACCATCACCCTGGTCGGGTTCGGGGACGACCTCACGCCCCTCGCGCCCAGCCGGATCCGCCACCTCGACGGGTTCGAGGACCTCTTCGAGACCATGTCCGCCGAGACCCGGCAGCGCCGCGGCGCGCTCGGCGCGGCGGGGCACGACTC
Organism: Streptomyces ambofaciens ATCC 23877; assembly: GCF_001267885.1. Lineage (NCBI taxonomy): Bacteria > Bacillati > Actinomycetota > Actinomycetes > Kitasatosporales > Streptomycetaceae > Streptomyces > Streptomyces ambofaciens. The sequence continues at coordinate 4,627,143 of NZ_CP012382.1, forward strand.
CGTCCTCACCGGCCGCACCGGGCCCGCCCAGCACACCCGCTGGGCGCCGCACCTGGTGCTGCTCGCCGCCCAGCCGTCCGACGAGGACGCCCTGCGGCTCGCCGAGCTCGCGGCCGACGCGAGCCGCCTCGGCATCGGCTACCTGGTCGGCACCGAGGGAGCCGAACTGCCCGGCGCGGCCTGGGAGATGGAGATCACCGGCGAGGGAAGGCTGCTCGCCCCGCTCCTCGGCCTGGAACTGGAGGCCCAGTTGCTGCCGGCCGCCCAGCAGCGGGCCGTCGTCGAGCTGTTCGCCGACGCCGACCCCGAGCGCGGCCCCGACGGACCGACCAACACCCCGCCGTTCCTGGTCGACATCAGCGAGCAGGGCCGTCCGGCGGTGTACGCCCGCCTCGTCGGGTCGTACGAGATCATCGGTCTGGACGCGCCCGACGGCGAGCGCAGCGCCCAGTTGCACGAGGCGCTCGCCCTGCTCCTGCTGCACCGCGAGGGCGTCCACCCGCGCGTGCTGTCCTCCGCGCTCTGGCCGCGCGGGGTCACGCAGGACGTCCGCGACGCGCTGCTGGAGCGGCTGCGGGCCTGGCTGGGCACCGACCCCGACGGCACGCCGAGGCTCGGCACCGACGCTACCGGGCGGCTCACCCTCGCCAAGTCCGTCGTCTCCGACCTGGACGTACTGCGCTCCCTCTACTACGAGGCCACCCAGGGCCGGGGCGTCGGCAGCCGCCAGGTGCGCGGCCGGCTGCTCACCGACGCGCTGGTGCTGGTGCGGGGGCCGCTGCTCGCCGACCGGCCCGAGGGCCGCTACCGCTGGCTCACCCACGAGATCGTCGACGCCCAGCTGCCGCTGCTCGTCGCCGACACCGGTCTGGCCCTCTCCGAGTTCCACCTGGAGAAGGACCGCGCGGAGAAGGCCATCGAGGCGCTGAACGCGGCGCTGCGCACCGCACCCGCCGACGAGCGGCTGTGGCACGAGCTGCTGCGCGCCACGCACGCCACCGACGACCCCGACCGGCTCCACGCCCTCGCCGCCGACCTCATCGGGCGCAGCGGCGCGCGCGGTCTGCCGCCGCGCACCGAGGCACTGCTCGACGAGCTGCTGCCGACCTGGCGCGACGGCGTCGCCGCCGCCGGATGAGCACCGGCCTCCTGGTAGTCCTCGTCGCCGCGCTCTGGGGCGCGGCGACGGGCGCGCTCCTGCCCCGCGCCGCCTACCGCTTCTCCGCCCCCTCGGGGGAGGCGTGGCGCGACAGCTGCCCGCAGGAGCACCCGGTCCCGGGCTGGCTGGGCCGGGCGCGGTGCGCGCGGTGCGGCGCCGAAGCGACGTCGTACGGGCCCCGCACCGCCTCCCTCGCCGCCGTCACCGCCCTCGTCTGCGCCGCCCTGGCCGCCGCCACCGGCACCCGTCCCGAACTGGCCGTCTGGCTGCTGCTCGCCCCCGCCGCCGTGCTGCTGGCCGCGGTCGACCTGCGGGTACGGCGGCTGCCCGACCCCCTCACCCTGCCGCTCGCCGGCGCCGCCCTCGTCCTCCTCGGCCTCGCCGCGCTCGCGCCCGAGCACGCCGGCCGGTGGACCACCGCCCTGCTGGGCGCCCTCGCGCTCGGCGCCGGCTACTGCGTCCTGTTCCTCATCAACCCGGCCGGCATGGGCTTCGGCGACGTGAAACTGGCCCTCACGGCCGGTGCCGCCCTCGGCTGGTACGGCTGGCCGACGGTCATGCTCGGCACCTTCGCCGGGTTCCTGCTCGGCGCGCTCTACGGCGGGGCCCTCGTCGTCGCCCGGCGGGCCGGGCGCAAGACCGCCATCCCCTTCGGGCCGTTCCTGATCGCGGGTGCGTTCCTCGGCGTGCTGGCCGGGGCCTACGCGGCCTGAGCGCGGACCCGTGAAAGGGCTGGCGTACGCTGGTCGCGTCCGTCCACAACCCTTACGAACTCTGCGAAAGGGACGCCGGTGACCGAGAAGGCCGACCTTCAGCCCATCCTCGACCGCGCCGCCGCCGGTGGGCGGATCACCCCCGAAGAGGCGCTCGACCTCTACCGGGACGCGCCGCTGCACGCGCTGGGCGCCGCCGCCGACGCCGTACGCAGGCGGAGGTACGCCGGTACCGAGCACATCGCGACGTACATCATCGAGCGCAACATCAACTACACCAACGTGTGCGTCACGGCGTGCAGGTTCTGCGCCTTCTACGCCGCGCCCAAGGACACCGCCAAGGGCTGGACCCGCGACCTGGACGACATCCTGCGCCGCTGCGCGGAGACGATCGAGCTGGGCGGCACCCAGATCATGTTCCAGGGCGGCCACCACCCCGACTACGGCGTCGAGTACTACGAGAAGCACTTCTCCGCCATCAAGAAGGAGTTCCCCGAACTCGTCATCCACAGCCTGGGGGCGAGCGAGGTCGAGCACATGGCGCGGATCTCGAAGGTGTCGGTCGAGGAGGCCATCACCCGGATCCACGCCGCCGGGCTCGACTCCTTCGCGGGCGCCGGTGCGGAGCTGCTGCCCGAGCGTCCGCGCAAGGCCATCGCCCCGCTGAAGGAGTCCGGCGAGCGCTGGCTGGAGATCATGGAGATCGCGCACAACCTGGGCGTCGAGTCCACCTCCACCATGCTCATGGGCACCGGCGAGACCAACGCCGAGCGCATCGAGCACCTGCGGATGATCCGGGACGTGCAGGACCGCACCGGCGGTTTCCGCGCCTTCATCCCGTACACGTACCAGCCCGAGAACAACCATCTGAAGGGCCGCACGCAGGCCACGCTCTTCGAGTACCTGCGGATGATCGCCATCGCCCGCGTCTTCCTCGACAACGTCGCCCACATCCAGGGTTCCTGGCTGACGACCGGCAAGGAGGTCGGCCAGCTCTCCCTGCACTACGGCGCCGACGACCTCGGTTCGATCATGCTGGAGGAGAACGTCGTGTCGTCGGCCGGTGCCAAGCACCGCTCCAACCGGCTGGAGATCATCGACCTGATCCGCAAGGCGGGGCGCGTCCCGGCGCAGCGGGCCACGACGTACGAGCACCTCGTCGTGCACGACGACCCGGCGAACGACCCCGTCGACGAGCGCGTCGTCTCGCACATCTCGTCCACGGCGATCGAGGGCGGCACGGCCCACCCCGAACTGAAGCTGCTCGCTTCCAACTGAGGCCGTCATGCTGACGATCCACGTCTGTGAAGCCTCGCCCGAGACGGCCGTCGTCGTCGACGGCGCGCGGCTCGCCGCCGTCGGCCCGTACGAGGCACTGGCCGCCGGCCACCCGCGGGCGCGGGTGCGCCGGTGGCCCGGCATCCTGACGCCCGGACTGCTCAACCCGTACGGCCCGGAGCTGCTGGAGCAGGCGTACCACCCCGACCCGCGCGAAGCGGACCGGCTGGGCACCGAGCCGCTCTTCGGGGACCGCGCGCGCGCACTCCTCGGCGCGGACGCGTCCGCGCGGGGCGCCAGCGCGCGCCGCGGGGTACAGCGCATGCTGGCGCACGGAACGGTCGCCGTCGCCGGAGAGCTGCGGAGCCGCGCGGCCCTGGACGCGGTGCGCGGAGCGGGGCTCGCCGTGGCGGCGCGTCCGGCCACCCTGCCCGGGCCCGCCTCCTTCTCACCGAAGCCGCTGGTGCTGCTCCCCGGGCTCGCTCCCGGGAAGCCCGCCCGGTTCGCGGTGTTCGACGTACCCGACCGGGCCGCGCTCGTGCGGGACGGCGCGGCCACGTGCGTGGCCACCGTCGTGGGCGGCCGTCTGGTGTACCGGGGGCGCTGAGCGCGCGGTCCGCGAGGAGCGTCCGACAGGCCTACGCGCCGAACGCCGCCCCGAACGCCCCGTCCTCCTGCTCCACGCCGCTGCACGTGGTCAGCGCGTCGGTGGCCGGCGCCTCCTCGCCGCACCGCCTGTCCCGGAAGGCGGCCCACACCGACACCCACGCGAGGCCCTTCTCCTTCGCGAAGGCCCGCACCTCGGCCGCGTCCGCCAGGGTGAAGGTCTCGCCGGCGACGTCGTTGACGCCGAGCATCGAGGTGAGCGCCATGCCCTTCCAGGCGGTGGCGTCCGACGTCGTCCTCCTGCAGCCTGCTGGGGGTGGCCTGGGTCCTGACCGCGGTCCTCGTGCTGCTGTTCGGTTGGGTGGAGGACGTCGCCGCGCGGAAGAGGCCGCGCCTGCTGCCGTGAGCCCGTGCTGCAACAATGGGCCGGTGACCCGCGCTTCCCTGAACAAGCAGCCGCACGAAGTCGCCTCGATGTTCGACCACGTCGCGGAACGGTACGACCTGACGAACGCCGTGCTCTCGCTCGGCCAGGACCGGGCGTGGCGCAAGGAGGTCGCCAGAGCCGTCGACGCCCGCCCCGCGCAGAAGGTCCTCGACCTCGCGGCCGGCACGGCGACCTCCTCCCTGCCCTTCGCCCGCACCGGCGCCTACGTCGTCCCGTGCGACTTCTCCCTCGGCATGCTCCAGGTGGGCAAGGAGCGGCACAGCTGGCTGCCGTTCACCGCGGGCGACGCGACCAGGCTGCCGTTCGCCGACGACGTCTTCGACGCGGTCACCATCTCCTTCGGGCTGCGCAACGTGCAGGACACGGACGCCGCGCTGCGCGAGATGTACCGGGTGACGCGGCCCGGCGGCCGGGTCGTCATCTGCGAGTTCTCGCACCCGACCTGGACGCCCTTCCGGACCGTCTACACCGAGTACCTGATGCGCGCCCTGCCGCCGGTGGCCCGCGCGGTGTCGTCCAACCCCGACGCGTACGTCTACCTCGCCGAGTCCATCCGCGCCTGGCCCGACCAGCCGGCGCTCGCCCGGCGGCTGGGCGAGGCCGGCTGGTCCAGGGTGGCGTACCGGAACCTGACGGGCGGCGTGGTGGCGCTGCACCGCGGGTTCAAGGAGAGCTGAGAGCGGCGCGTCGGGTCGTCCCCGCGCGGCTCGCCCCGCTCCCGGAGCCCGCCCCGGCGCGGACCGGGCACCCGCGGCTCGCGGACGCCCTCGCCCCGCCCCGGCCGAAGCCGAACCGCAGGTACACCGCCGCCCGGCGCTGCACGCGCCGGGCGCACCTCCCGGCGGTGCCCGGCGGAACGGCTCCGCCGGGCACCACCCGGACGTGTCACGTGGCCCCCGCGACGCGTGCCCGCTTCAGGTGACCGGCGCCGTCGAGTGCAGGGGCAGCCGGTAGCAGTGCCCCTGCTGCTCGGAGACCGGCGTCGTGAAGACCTCGGAGAGCCGCATGCCCAGCCGCTCCGTGACCGCGATGGACCGGGCGTTGCGCGCGTTGACCATCGCCACGACCTCCGCCACGCCCGCGGCCCGCACCCGCTCCAGCGTCTGCCGGGCCGCCGCCGTCACGTACCCCTTGCCCCAGTGCTCCCGGCCGAGGCGCCAGCCGATCTCGATCTCGCCCTTGGGGCCCCACTCCTGCGGCCACGGCTGGGCGCCGGTGAAGCCGACCACCCGGCCCTCCTCGTCCACCATCGTCCACAGGCAGAAGCCGTGCTCGGCGTCGTGCCGGCGCTGGCGGGCGGTGAGCTCCTCGTAGACGGACAGCTCCGCGGACCTCCCGCCGTGGAACTCCATGACGTCCGGGTCGTCGAAGATCCGGTGCCAGGCGACGGCGTCCTCGTCGGTGGGGACGCGCAACCGTACAACGGGCAGAGCTCGGTTCACTGGGCAGCCCTTCAGCCGGGTGGTCGGTGACGCTGAATAGACTGCCCATGTCCAGTGCCCGTCGGCACGCAGATTTCGAATCTCTGGGGAGATCCCGCCGTGACCGAGCCCCTCTCCGACCACACCGCCGATGTGATCGTCGTGGGCGCGGGGCCAGCCGGCTCCACGACCGCGTACCACCTGGCCAAGGCGGGACTCGACGTCCTCCTGCTGGAGAAGACCGCCTTCCCACGGGAGAAGGTCTGCGGCGACGGCCTCACCCCGCGCGCGGTCAAGCAGCTCGTCGCCATGGGGATCGACATCTCCGAGGAGGCCGGCTGGCTGCGCAACAAGGGTCTGCGCATCATCGGCGGCGGCTCCCGCCTCCAGCTCGACTGGCCGGATCTGGCCTCCTTCCCCGACTACGGACTCGTCCGCAAGCGCGACGACTTCGACGACCAGCTCGCCCGGCAGGCCCAGAAGGCCGGCGCGCGCCTGTACGAGCGCTGCAACGTCGGCGCCCCGGTCGTCGACGACCGCACCGGCCGCATCACCGGCGTGCACGCCAAGCTGGGGGAGGACAAGCGCGAGGTCACCTTCCACGCGCCGCTGGTCGTGGCCGCCGACGGCAACTCCACGCGGCTGTCCCTCGCGATGGGCCTGCACCGCCGCGAGGACCGCCCGATGGGCGTCGCGGTCCGCACGTACTTCACCTCGCCGCGCCACGACGACGACTACCTGGAGTCCTGGCTGGAGCTGTGGGACCGCCGGGGCGCCCAGGACCGCCTCCTGCCGGGCTACGGCTGGATCTTCGGCATGGGCGACGGCACCTCGAACGTCGGCCTGGGCGTGCTGAACACCTCCTCGTCCTTCAAGGAGATCGACTGGCGCGAGATCCTCAAGGCCTGGTGCGCCTCCATGCCGGAGGACTGGGGCTACACCCCGGACAACATGACCGGCCCGATCCGCGGCGCCGCCCTGCCCATGGCCTTCAACCGCCAGCCCCACTACACCAAGGGCCTGCTGCTCGTCGGTGACGCCGGCGGCCTGGTGAACCCCTTCAACGGCGAGGGCATCGCCTACGCCATGGAGTCCGGCCAGATCGCCGCCGACGTCATCGTCCAGGCCCACGCGCGGTCCACGCCGGCCCAGCGCGAGATCGCCCTCCAGCGCTACCCGCGCGTCCTGAAGGACACCTACGGCGGCTACTACACGCTGGGCCGCGCCTTCGTGAAGCTCATCGGCAACCCGAAGGTCATGCAGATCGCGACCCAGCGCGGCCTCACCCACCCCATCCTGATGAAGTTCACCCTCAAGATGCTCGCCAACCTGACGGACCCGACGGGCGGCGACGCGATGGACCGCATCATCAACGGACTGAGCAAGGTCGCGCCGAAGGCGTGATCAGCCCCGGGACGGGCGCGGCCGGGTGAGGTCCCCGGAAGCCTCGTCCAGGGCCCGGGCGTTGGCGGCCCGGCGCGCCAGGACCTCCTCGCGCCGGTCCGCCGACCGCCGCAGTGCCGTCTTCCGGTCGCGTGCGGAGAGCCGGTCCAGGTAGACGTGCCCGTTCACGTGGTCGGTCTCGTGGGCGAGGCAGCGCGCGAAGTATCCGGTGCCCTCGACGACGAGCGGGGCACCGTGTCGGTCGAGGCCCCGGACGACGGCCCGGTCGGGGCGCGGGACGGTCATGGTGGCGCCCGGCACCGAGAGGCAGCCCTCGCCCTCGTCGAGCAGCCGCCGCTCGGCGGGGTCGAGGGGTGCTTGCACCGGGTTGACGATGTGCCCGACATGTCGGACACCGTCGTCGTCCAGGCAGTCGTAGACGAACAGGCGCAGCGCGACGCCCACCTGATTCGCCGCCAGGCCGGCTCCCTCCGCGACGTACATGGTGCGGAACATGTCGTCGATGAGCGCGGCGAGGTCGGGCCCGAACTCGGTGACGTCCCGGCAGGGCTTGTGCAGGACCTCCTCGCCGAACTCCGTGATCCGCCGCACCGACCCGCGCAGGGCCTCCGGCGCGAGCGGGGGACAGGCGGCGGCGGGCCGCCCCTGTACGAACACACTGGGCATGGCGTCTCTCCTTCGGCTCGCGGACGGGCCGGTGGGAGTCCGGCCCGCGCCGAGCATGCCAGGAGAGGCCGAAGGGCCGCAGCCCCCGAGCGGCTGCGGCCCTTGCGTACGTGCTGTGCGTGCGTCCGGCTACAGGACGCGGACCGCGCCGCTCGGCGGGTCGTAGGAGAGCGACGCCTTGACGACGCCGGTGGAGGAGTTCTGCGCGCCGACGAACATGCCGTCGCCGACGTAGATGCCCACGTGGTACGCGCTGCCCGCACCGCCCCAGTACAGGATGTCGCCGGGCTGGAGGTTGCTCAGCCCCACCTGGGTGCCGGCGGTCGACTGGTCCTGGGAGACCCGCGGGAGGCTGATGCCCACCTGCTTGAAGGCGGCCTGCACGAGACCGGAGCAGTCGTAGGCGGACGGACCGGTGGCACCGGAGACGTACGCCTTGCCGACCTGGGCCTGCGCGAACGCGACGACCGCGGCGGCGGAACCGGTGGCGGTGGACGTGCTGGTGCTGCCGACGCTGCTGCTGCCCGTGCTCTCCGAGGACCCGGTGTCCGCGGAGGCGCTCAGGGTGGCGCGCTCGGCGCTGCGCTCGGCACGCTCGGCGGCCGCCTTGCGCTCGGCCTCCTCGGCCTTCTTCTTCTCCTCCGCGGCCTTCTTCTTGGCCTCCGCGAGGTCCGCCTTGGCCTTCTTGGCCGCCTGCGCGGCGGCCGCGTCGCGCTCGGCCACCAGCTCGTAGTTGGCGGCGGCCTGCTGGGTGGCGTCCGCGGACTGGGCGACCTGAGCGGCCAGGTCGGCCGTCAGGGTGGGCAGTTCGAGGGTCTGCGTCACCGGTTCTGCCGCGTTGGCCGAACCCGACGCCCCGGCCACTGCCAGGGTGCTGAGGACGCCACCGGCAACTCCGGCTCGCATCGCGATGGTCGACGCGCTGCGGCGGGGCTTCCGGTGGCTGCGTATGTGAGCGGTGTGGGACATAGGGACAACCGGTATCAGGAGCTCCTCCATACCTTCAAGAAACGTGGGCTGCGCCACAGTTGTTCAATCAGGCCTCGAATCCCGGGCGTGTCGCTCCTTATTGACGCCCTAACGGACATTGCGGGCGGTCCGTAACCGGCCTGTGATCACGGTCTTTGATCGTTACGCCCGAATTGCCCCGCGCTTACCACTTGTTGAAGCAGTTGGCCAAGCCCGGTTCTCAGACGCCTCTCATGAATGTGGCGCAGGTCACGGAACGGTTGCCCCGTCGGGCGCGTCCGTGGCGCGTGACCCGGTCCTGCGGAGCTCGTGAACGCGTGCACGTGTCCACATCGCACCGGCTCCTCCCCCTGATGTGTGAACGCGCCCTCTATCAAGTGATCGTGTCCGGCGCCAGTTTGCATGCAAGAGAAGCTTCTTGATATTGAGACGCTCCTCCACGCACCTCTCTGGCCAGCGGCGACGATCGGAATTGTCACCTCTGGTGATCAGCTGAACGCTTCTTGTGTGAAGATCACTGCTCATCCGACTTCATGATCGTTCGTCAGGTGGTGGAGATCACAAAGCTTGTGCAATACCCCGTGTCGCAGATCACAGAGCGGCAGGCATAAGATGCGAGGCAGTTGGGCTTGTGACCTGCTTCACATGTTCGCGATCTTCGCCGGGACGAGCGGGGCTCGTGGGGCTGTTGGGGCGGGGGAGAGCGAGCCCGATGCAACCGCCAGCAGTCAGTGCCGACTGAGAGGAGCGAGGAGCGGTGAACGCGTATGCGCCCATCCTCGTACTGGGAGCCCTCGGGGCAGGCTTTGCGATCTTCTCCGTGGTCATGGCCACGCTGATCGGTCCGAAGCGGTACAACCGGGCGAAGCTCGAGGCCTACGAGTGCGGCATCGAGCCGACCCCCACGCCGGCCGGCGGCGGGCGCTTCCCCATCAAGTACTACCTGACGGCGATGCTCTTCATCATCTTCGATATCGAGATCGTCTTCCTCTACCCCTGGGCCGTCACCTTCGACGCCCTGGGGATTTTCGGGCTCGTGGAGATGCTGCTCTTCGTGCTCACCGTCTTCGTCGCGTACGCGTACGTATGGCGGCGCGGCGGCCTGGAATGGGACTGAGGGGCCATTGACATGGGACTCGAAGAAAAACTGCCGAGCGGCTTCCTGCTGACCACCGTCGAGCAGGCCGCGGGCTGGGTGCGCAAATCGTCCGTCTTCCCCGCCACGTTCGGCCTCGCCTGCTGTGCCATCGAGATGATGACCACCGGCGCCGGCCGCTACGACCTGGCGCGCTTCGGTATGGAGGTCTTCCGCGGATCGCCGCGGCAGGCGGACCTGATGATCGTCGCGGGCCGGGTCAGCCAGAAGATGGCGCCGGTGCTGCGGCAGGTCTACGACCAGATGCCGAACCCGAAGTGGGTGATCTCCATGGGGGTCTGCGCCTCCTCGGGCGGCATGTTCAACAACTACGCGATCGTCCAGGGCGTCGACCACATCGTCCCGGTCGACATCTATCTCCCCGGCTGCCCGCCGCGGCCCGAGATGCTGATGGACGCCATCCTCAAGCTCCACCAGAAGATCCAGAGCTCCAAGCTCGGCGTGAACGCCGAGGAGGCGGCCCGGGAGGCGGAGGAAGCGGCGCTCAAGGCCCTGCCCACGATCGAGATGAAGGGGCTGCTGCGGTGAGCGACGCGAACAACACCGCGGGTGACGCGAACGGGGCCAACCCCGAGAGGGAACTGTCCGCGGAGAACCTCCCGGGCCAGCGTGGCCAGGGCGGCGAGGAGATCCGCGTCCAGCGCGGGATGTTCGGCGCCGCGGGCGGCGGCGACACCTCCGGCTACGGCGGCCTGGTCCGCTCCGTGCGGCTCCCCGGACCGGCGAGCAGGCCCTACGGCGGCTGGTTCGACGAGGTCGCCGACGAGCTGGAGGGCGCGCTGGAGGAACAGGGACTCCTGCCCGCAGGCGCCATCGAGAAGACGGTCGTGGACCGGGGCGAGCTGGCCTTCCACATCGAGCGCGAGCACCTGGTCCGCGTCGCCCGCACCCTGCGCGACGACCCGGCCCTGCGCTTCGAACTGTGCACCGGCGTCAGCGGCGTCCACTACCCGCACGACAAGGGCCGTGAGCTGCACGCCGTCTACCACCTGCGCTCGATCACCCACAACCGGTTGATCCGCCTGGAGGTGAGCGCCCCCGACAGCGACCCGCACATCCCGTCGCTGGTCCCCGTCTATCCGACGAACGACTGGCACGAGCGCGAGACGTACGACTTCTTCGGCATCGTCTTCGACGGTCACCCGGCCCTGACGCGGATCATGATGCCGGACGACTGGCAGGGCTTTCCGCAGCGCAAGGACTATCCCCTCGGCGGCATCCCCGTCGAGTACAAGGGCGCCCAGATCCCGGCTCCGGACCAGCGGAGGTCGTACTCGTGAGCAGCACACAGTCAGCGTCCGCGGCTTCGGCGCGCGAGACCACCGAAGGCACCGTCTACACGGTCACCGGTGGCGACTGGGACGAGGTCGTCCAGTCCGCGGCCCGCGCCGACGACGAGCGCATCGTCGTCAACATGGGCCCCCAGCACCCGTCCACGCACGGTGTGCTCCGCCTGATCCTGGAGATCGACGGCGAGACGGTCACCGAGGCCCGCTGCGGCATCGGCTACCTGCACACCGGCATCGAGAAGAACCTCGAGTACCGGACCTGGACGCAGGGCACCACGTTCGTGACGCGCATGGACTACCTGACGCCGTTCTTCAACGAGACGGCGTACTGCCTGGGCGTCGAGAAGCTCCTCGGCATCGAGGACCAGATCCCGGACCGGGCCTCGATCATCCGGGTCCTGCTGATGGAGCTGAACCGGCTCTCCTCCCACCTGGTGTGCATCGCCACCGGCGGCATGGAGCTCGGCGCCACCACGATCATGATCTACGGCTTCCGTGATCGTGAGCTGATCCTCGACATCTTCGAGCTGATCACCGGCCTGCGGATGAACCACGCGTACATCCGCCCGGGCGGACTCGCCCAGGACCTGCCCCCCGGCGCGGTGGACCAGATCCGCGAGTTCGTGAAGAAGATGAAGAAGAACCTCCCGGAGTACGACAAGCTCGCCACCGGGAACCCCATCTTCAAGGGCCGCATGCAGGACGTCGGCTACCTCGACCTGACCGGCTGCATGGCGCTCGGCGCCACCGGCCCGGTCCTGCGCTCCACCGGCCTCCCCCACGACCTGCGCAAGAGCCAGCCGTACTGCGGCTACGAGACGTACGACTTCGACATCCCGACCGCCGACACCTGCGACTCCTACGGCCGCTTCCTCATCCGGCTGGAGGAGATGCGCCAGTCGCTGCGGATCGTCGAGCAGTGCCTGGACCGGCTCCAGCCCGGCCCGGTCATGGTCGCCGACAAGAAGATCGCCTGGCCCGCCCAGCTCGCCCTGGGGCCGGACGGACTGGGCAACTCCCTCGACCACATCAAGAAGATCATGGGCACCTCCATGGAGGCCCTGATCCACCACTTCAAGCTGGTCACCGAGGGCTTCCGCGTACCGCCGGGACAGGCGTACACGGCGGTCGAGTCGCCCAAGGGCGAGCTCGGGGTGCACGTCGTCTCCGACGGCGGCACCCGCCCCTTCCGGGTCCACTTCCGCGACCCGTCCTTCACCAACCTGCAGGCCATGGCGGCGATGTGCGAGGGCGGCCAGGTCGCCGACGTCATCGTCGCCGTGGCGTCCATCGACCCCGTGATGGGAGGCGTCGACCGGTGACCACCTCTTCTTCCGAGCGGGGCGTCAGCCTGGGCATGCCGGAACTGCCCGCGCCCGCGTACCCGGACGACGTCCGGGCCCGGCTGGAGACCGACGCGCGCGAGATCATCGCCCGCTACCCGGACTCCCGGTCCGCCCTCCTGCCGCTGCTGCACCTGGTGCAGTCGCAGGAGGGACACGTCACGCGCACCGGCATGCGGTTCTGCGCGGACATGCTGGACCTCACCACGGCCGAGGTCACCGCGGTCGCCACCTTCTACTCCATGTACCGGCGCAGGCCGAGCGGCGACTACCAGGTCGGCGTCTGCACCAACACGCTCTGCGCGGTCATGGGCGGTGACGCGATCTTCGAGTCCCTCCAGGAGCACCTCGGCGTCGGCAACGGCGAGACCACCGAGGACGGCAAGGTCACCCTGGAGCACATCGAGTGCAACGCGGCCTGCGACTTCGCTCCGGTCGTGATGGTGAACTGGGAGTTCTTCGACAACCAGACCCCCGCGAGCGTCCGGCGCCTCGTCGACGACCTGCGCGCGGGACGGACGGTCACGCCCACGCGCGGTGCGCCCCTGTGCACCTTCAAGGAGACCGCCCGCATCCTGGCGGGCTTCCCCGACGAGCGGGACGGCGCCGTCGCGGCCGGCGGCAGCGCGGGTCCCGCCTCCCTGGCCGGACTGAAGCTGGCCAAGGGCGAGGCGACCGCCGCGCGCGTGGTGCACCCGCGGGACGGCGGGCCGCACGACGCGCCGCAGGACCGCGCCGCGCACGACCCGTCCACGACGGAACACCTCAGCTCGCACGACGCGCCGCAGGACACATCGGCATCCGACCCTTCCCACCCGGCAGGGCCCACCGCCGAGGAGGGGGAGTGATGACCGTGGCAGCCGAGATCAAGGACACCAGCCCGGAGAAGCTGCTCGCACCCGTGCTGTCGGCCTTCTGGGACGAGGACGAGTCCTGGACCCTGGACGTCTACCGGAGGCACGAGGGGTACGAGGGGCTCCGCAAGGCGCTGGCGATGTCGCCGGACGACCTGATCGCGTACGTCAAGGACTCGGGTCTGCGCGGACGCGGCGGTGCCGGGTTCCCGACCGGGATGAAGTGGCAGTTCATCCCCCAGGGCGACGGCAAGCCTCACTATCTTGTTGTCAACGCCGACGAGTCGGAGCCGGGGACCTGCAAGGACATCCCGCTCCTCTTCGCGAACCCGCACAGCCTCATCGAGGGCATCGTCATCGCGTGCTACGCCATCAGGTCCTCGCACGCCTTCATCTACCTGCGTGGTGAAGTCGTCCCGGTGCTGCGGCGGCTGCACGAGGCCGTGCGCGAGGCCTACGCGGCCGGCTTCCTCGGCGAGAACATCCTGGGCAGCGGACTCGACCTCGAACTCACCGTGCACGCGGGCGCGGGCGCGTACATCTGCGGTGAGGAGACCGCGCTGCTCGACTCGCTCGAAGGCCGCCGGGGTCAACCGCGGCTGCGTCCCCCCTTCCCCGCTGTGGCAGGCCTCTACGCCTGCCCGACTGTGGTGAACAACGTCGAGTCGATCGCGTCGGTTCCCGCGATCCTGAACCGGGGCAAGGACTGGTTCCGGTCGATGGGCAGCGAGAAGTCCCCGGGCTTCACGCTCTACTCGCTCAGCGGCCACGTCGCGGGCCCCGGCCAGTACGAGGCCCCGCTCGGCATCACGCTGCGCCAGCTCCTCGACATGAGCGGCGGCATGCGCCCCGGTCACCGGCTGAAGTTCTGGACACCGGGCGGCTCCTCGACCCCGATGTTCACCGACGAGCACCTCGACGTCCCCCTCGACTACGAAGGAGTGGGCGCCGCGGGTTCCATGCTCGGCACCAAGGCGCTCCAGTGCTTCGACGAGACGACCTGCGTCGTGCGCGCCGTCACCCGCTGGACCGAGTTCTACGCCCACGAGTCCTGCGGCAAGTGCACGCCCTGCCGCGAGGGCACCTACTGGCTCGTCCAGCTGCTGCGCGACATCGAGGCCGGCAAGGGCGCGATGTCCGACCTCGACAAGCTGAACGACATCGCCGACAACATCAACGGCAAGTCCTTCTGCGCCCTCGGCGACGGTGCCGCCTCGCCGATCTTCTCCTCGCTCAAGTACTTCCGCGAGGAGTACGAGCAGCACATCACGGGCCGCGGCTGCCCCTTCGACCCGGCCAAGTCGACGGCCTGGGCGGACCACCGTACGGAGGTGAACGCATGACTGTGACCACCAGCTCTCCCTCCGGCGGGGGAGAGGCGGCGGTCCCGCCGGAGGACCTCGTGTCGCTGACGATCGACGGCGTCGAGATCAGCGTGCCCAAGGGCACCCTGGTCATCCGGGCCGCCGAGCAGCTCGGCATCGAGATCCCCCGGTTCTGCGACCACCCCCTCCTCGACCCGGCCGGCGCCTGCCGCCAGTGCATCGTCGAGGTCGAGGGCCAGCGCAAGCCCATGGCGTCCTGCACCATCACCTGCACGGACGGGATGGTGGTGAAGACCCACCTCACCTCGCCCGTGGCGGAGAAGGCGCAGCACGGTGTGATGGAGCTGCTCCTCATCAACCACCCGCTGGACTGCCCGGTCTGCGACAAGGGCGGCGAGTGCCCGCTGCAGAACCAGGCGATGTCCCACGGCCAGTCCGACTCCCGCTTCGAGGGGAAGAAGCGGACCTACGAGAAGCCCGTGCCGATCTCCACGCAGGTGCTCCTCGACCGCGAACGGTGCGTGCTGTGCGCCCGCTGCACCCGGTTCTCCAACCAGATCGCGGGCGACCCGATGATCGAGCTGATCGAGCGCGGCGCGCTCCAGCAGGTCGGCACCGGCGAGGGCGACCCCTTCGAGTCGTACTTCTCCGGCAACACCATCCAGATCTGCCCGGTCGGCGCGCTCACCTCGGCGGCGTACCGGTTCCGCTCCCGCCCCTTCGACCTGATCTCCTCGCCTTCGGTGTGCGAGCACTGCTCCGGCGGCTGCGCGACCCGCACCGACCACCGGCGCGGCAAGGTCATGCGGCGCCTCGCGGCCGACGAGCCCGAGGTCAACGAGGAGTGGATCTGCGACAAGGGGCGGTTCGCCTTCCGGTACGCGCAGCAGCGGGACCGGCTGACGACGCCCCTGGTGCGCAACGCCGAGGGCGACCTGGAGCCGGCCTCCTGGCCGGAGGCGCTGCAGATCGCCGCGCAGGGGCTGCTCGCCTCGCGTGGCCGGACGGGCGTGCTGACCGGCGGCCGGCTCACCGTCGAGGACGCCTACGCGTACAGCAAGTTCGCGCGCGTGGCGCTCGACACCAACGACATCGACTTCCGCGCGCGCGTGCACAGCGCCGAGGAGGCGGACTTCCTGGCCTCCCGGATCGCCGGACGCGGCCGGGACCTCGACGGCACGGGGATCACCTACACCGCGCTGGAGAAGGCGCCCGGTGTCCTGCTGGTCGGCTTCGAGTCCGAGGAGGAGGCGCCCGGCGTCTTCCTGCGGCTGCGCAAGGCCTGGCGGGGGCACGGGCAGAAGGTGTTCTCCCTGGCCACCCACGCCACGCGGGGTCTGGAGAAGGCCGGTGGCACGCTGCTGCCCGCCGCTCCGGGCACCGAGACCGAGTGGCTGGACGCGCTCGCGAGCGGGGCCGGTCTCGCGGACGACGGAGCGCGGGCCGCCGAGGCGCTGCGCGCCCAGGGCGCGGTGATCGTGGTCGGGGAGCGGCTGGCGTCCGTGGCCGGCGGCCTCACCGCCGCCGTCCGGACCGCCGCGGCGACCGGCGCCCGGTTGGTGTGGATCCCGCGCCGGGCGGGTGAGCGCGGCGCCGTCGAGGCGGGCGCGCTGCCGTCGCTGCTGCCGGGCGGACGTCCGGCGACCGACCCCCGCGCGCGTGAGGAGGTCGCCGCCGTCTGGGGCCTGGCCGACCTTCCGCACCGCTACGGACGCGACACCGGCGAGATCGTCGAGGCCGCCACCCGGGGCGAGCTCCAGGCGCTGCTGGTGGCGGGCGTGGAGGTCGCCGACCTGCCCGACCCGGCACGCGCGCGTGCGGCACTCGCCGAGGCCGGATTCGTGGTGTCGCTGGAGCTGCGGCCCAGCGAGGTCACCGAACTCGCCGACGTGGTGCTGCCCGTCGCCGCGGTCGCCGAGAAGGCCGGGACCTTCCTCAACTGGGAGGGCCGGGTGCGCTTCTTCGAGGCCGCGCTCAAGCCCGACCACATGACCCGCCGCCTCGCGCCCACCGACGCCCGCGTGCTCCAGATGCTGGCCGACGCCATGGACGTGCACCTGGGTCTGCCGGACCTGCGCACCACGCGCGCGGAGATCGACCGGCTCGGTCCCTGGAGCGGGCCCCGGGCCACCGAACCGCTGCACACCGCGGGCGCACTGCCGCGGCCGGCCGCCGGCGAGGCCGTACTGGCCGGGCACCGGCTGCTGCTCGACCAGGGTGTCCTCCAGCAGGGCGACGAGGCGCTCGCCGGGACCCGGCACGCCGCCCGCGCGCGCCTGTCGGCCGCCACGGCCGCGGAGGCGGGCGTCAAGGACGGCGACCTCCTGGCCGTGACCGGCCCCGCCGGGGTCGTCGAACTGCCGCTGCAGATCACCGAGATGCCCGACCGGGTGGTCTGGCTCCCGCTGAACTCGGCCGGCGACGGCGTCGCCTCGGACGCCGGGGTGCTGCCCGGCTCCCTCGTCCGCATCGGCCCGGCGACGCTCGCGGGCACGGCCCCCAAGGAGGTGGAGGCATGAGCCCGTACCTCGCCGCTGAAGACCTCTCGATGTTCGGCACCGACCCCTGGTGGCTGGTCGTCGTCAAGGCGGTGTTCTGCTTCGCCTTCCTGATGATCACCGTGCTGTTCTCCATCGTGTGGGAGCGCAAGGTCGTCGCCTGGATGCAGCTGCGCATCGGTCCGAACCGGCACGGGCCCTGGGGCATGCTCCAGTCGCTCGCCGACGGCATCAAGCTGATGCTCAAGGAAGACCTCGTCGTCAAGCGCGCGGACAAGGCCGTGTACGTCCTCGCGCCGGTCGTCGCGGCCATCCCGGCCTTCATGGCGATCGCCGTGATCCCCTTCGGCCCGGCCGGCAACGAGGTGTCGGTCTTCGGCCACCGCACCGCGATGCAGCTCACCGACCTGCCGATCGCGATGCTGTTCATCCTGGCGGTCGCCTCGGTCGGCATCTACGGCATCGTGCTCGCGGGCTGGAGCTCCGGCTCGACGTACCCGCTCCTCGGCGGCCTGCGGTCCTGCGCGCAGATGATCTCCTACGAGATCGCGATGGGCGCCGCGTTCGCCTCGGTGTTCCTCTACTCCGGGTCGATGTCGACCTCGGAGATCGTCTCCCAGCAGACCGACCGCTGGTACATCCTGCTGCTCCCGGTCTCCTTCATCCTCTACGTCGTCACGATGATCGGCGAGACCAACCGCGCCCCCTTCGACATGCCGGAGTCCGAGGGCGACCTGGTGGGCGGCTTCAACACCGAGTACTCGTCGATCAAGTTCGCGATGTTCATGCTCGCCGAGTACGTGAACATGGTGACGGTCTCGGCGGTCGCCACCACCCTCTTCCTCGGCGGCTGGCGGGCCCCCTGGCCGGTCAGCACCTTCTGGGAGGGCGCCAACCACGGCTGGTGGCCGCTGCTGTGGTTCGTGGTCAAGGTCCAGCTGCTGCTGTTCTTCTTCATCTGGCTGCGCGGCACGCTTCCCCGGGTCCGCTACGACCAGCTGATGAAGCTCGGCTGGAAGGTCCTCATCCCGGTCTCCCTCGTCTGGCTGATGCTGGTCGCGACCGTGCGGGCCCTGCGGAACGAGAACTACGACTTCGCCGACATCGCCCTCTACATCGGCGGCGGCGTCCTGGTCCTGCTGCTGTTGTCCTTCGTCGTGGACATGTACCGCGACAAGGGCAGGCAGGCCGAGGAACCCGCCGAGGGACGGGCCGGGGAGCCGGCCGCATTCGACCCGATGGCCGGCGGGTTCCCGGTGCCGCCGATGCCCGGACAGGAGGCGCCGCCGGTACCGCGACGCCGTCCGCGCCGGGAGCGAGAGCTGATTGTCAGTGGCGGACCCGATACTCAGAGTGACGAACCCCTGGGCGGATCTACGGATGGAAAGGAGGCGTCCGATGGCTGAGGAACCGAAGGAGACCAAACCCGGTTTCCAGAACCCCGTGGCCGGCTTCGGCGTGACCTTCAAGGCCATGTTCAAGAAGCGGCTGACCGAACAGTATCCGGAGCAGCAGAAGACCACCGCTCCGCGATTCCACGGACGGCACCAGCTCAACCGCCATCCGGACGGCCTGGAGAAGTGCGTCGGCTGCGAGCTGTGCGCCTGGGCGTGTCCCGCCGACGCCATCTACGTGGAGGGCGCGGACAACACCGACGAGGAGCGCTACTCACCGGGTGAGCGGTACGGCCGCGTCTACCAGATCAACTACGCCCGCTGCATCCTGTGCGGCCTGTGCATCGAGGCGTGCCCCACGCGCGCGCTGACGATGACCAACGAGTTCGAGCTGGCCGACTCCAGCCGCGCCAACCTCATCTTCACCAAGGACCAGCTGCTCGCCGGCCTGGAGGAGGGCATGGTCGACTCGCCCCACGCCATCTACCCGGGCACCGACGAGCAGGACTACTACCGGGGCCTGGTCACCGAGGCCGCACCGGGCACGGTCCAGCAGGTCGCCCACTCCGAGGGCGAGGTGGTCCAGGAGGCCGCCTCGACCTTCGGCGAGGACGAACCGGCGTCGGAGGGTGTGGTCCGCCGATGACCGGGCAGCTCGCCGCCGCGGCGACGCTCGCCGCCGGCACCTCCACCGGAGAGGCCGTCCAGTTCTGGATCCTCGGCACGGTCGCGGTGATCGGCGCCCTGTGCACCGTCTTCATGAAGAAGGCCGTGCACAGCGCGCTCTGCCTCGCCGGGACCATGATCGTCCTGGCGGTGTTCTACCTCGCCAACGGCGCCTACTTCCTGGGCATCGTGCAGATCGTCGTCTACACCGGCGCGATCATGATGCTGTTCCTCTTCGTGGTGATGCTCGTCGGCGTCACCGCGGCGGACTCCCTGAAGGAGACCATCAAGGGGCAGCGCTGGCTGGCCCTGCTGTCCGGGCTCGGCTTCGGCATCCTGTTGATCGGCGGCATCGGCAACGCCTCCGTCTCGGAGTTCACCGGCCTCGGCCAGGCGAACGCGAACGGCAACGTGGAGGGCATCGCCTCCCTCATCTTCACCAAGTACGTGTTCGCCTTCGAGATCACCGGCGCCCTGCTCATCACGGCCGCCGTCGGCGCCATGGTGCTCACCCACCGCGAGCGCACCGAGCGGGCCGCGACCCAGCGCGAACTGGCCGAGCGGCGCGTCCGCGAGGGCACGCACCTGCCGCCGCTGCCCGCGCCCGGTGTCTACGCCCGGCACAACGCGGTCGACATCGCGGGCCTGCTGCCCGACGGCACCCCGTCCGAGCTCACCGTCAGCAAGACGCTGCGCGAGCGGGGCCAGATCCGCGACGTGTCGAGTCAGGCGCTCAACGACCTGAAGGCGCTGGAGCAGCGGGCCGAGGAGCGTCTGGAGCGCAAGGCGGTCGAGCCGGCCGACTTCAAGCGGTCCGAGGAGGCGCCGAAGTGAACCCCGTCAACTACCTCTACCTCGCGGCCCTGTTGTTCACCATCGGCGCCACCGGCGTGCTGATCCGGCGCAACGCGATCGTGGTCTTCATGTGCATCGAGCTGATGCTCAACGCCTGCAACCTCGCGTTCGTCGCCTTCTCCCGCATGCACGGCAACCTCGACGGCCAGATCATCGCCTTCTTCACGATGGTCGTCGCCGCCGCGGAGGTCGTGGTCGGGCTCGCGATCATCGTGTCGCTGTTCCGTTCCCGCCACTCGGCCTCGGTCGACGACGCCAGCCTGATGAAGCTGTGAGGGGTCGCTGAATCGTGGAAAATCTGATTGCGCTGCTGGTGGCGGCGCCCTTGCTCGGAGCGGCGGTCCTGCTGTGCGGCGGACGCCGGCTGGACGCCGTCGGTCACTGGATCGGCACGCTGCTGGCCGCCGCGTCCTTCGTGATCGGCGTCGTCCTCTTCGCCGACATGCTCGGCAGCGGCGCCGAGGACCGCACCCTGACGCAGCACCTGTTCAGCTGGATCCCGGTGGAGGGGTTCCAGGCCGACGTCGCCTTCCGGCTCGACCAGTTGTCGATGACGTTCGTCCTGCTGATCACCGGCGTCGGCTCGCTCATCCACCTGTACTCGGTCGCCTACATGGAGCACGACGAGCGGCGCCGCCGCTTCTTCGGCTACCTGAACCTGTTCCTCGCGGCGATGCTGCTGCTCGTCCTCGCCGACAACTACCTGCTGCTGTACGTCGGCTGGGAGGGCGTCGGCCTCGCCTCCTACCTGCTGATCGGCTTCTGGCAGCACAAGCCGAGTGCCGCCACCGCCGCGAAGAAGGCCTTCCTGGTCAACCGCGTCGGTGACATGGGCCTCTCCATCGCGATCATGCTGATGTTCCTGTGGTTCGGCACCTTCGCCTTCGGGCCGGTGCTCGGCGGCCACGGGGAGGCCGGGCTCGCGGGCTCGGCCGACGAGGGCAAGCTGACCGCGATCGCCCTGATGCTGCTGCTCGCCGCCTGCGGAAAGTCCGCCCAGGTGCCGCTGCAGTCCTGGCTCGGGGACGCGATGGAGGGCCCGACCCCGGTCTCCGCCCTCATCCACGCCGCGACCATGGTGACGGCGGGCGTGTACCTGATCGTCCGCTCCGGCGCGATCTTCAACGGCGCGCCCGACGCCCAACTGGTCGTCGCCATCGTCGGCGCGGTCACGCTGCTGTTCGGTGCGATCGTCGGTTGCGCCAAGGACGACATCAAGAAGGCGCTGGCCGGGTCGACCATGTCGCAGATCGGCTACATGGTGCTGGCGGCCGGTCTCGGCCCCATCGGCTACGTCTTCGCGATCATGCACCTGGTGACGCACGGCTTCTTCAAGGCCGGGCTGTTCCTCGGCGCCGGCTCCGTCATGCACGGCATGAACGACGAGGTCGACATGCGCCGCTACGGCGGACTGCGCAAGTACATGCCGGTCACCTTCGTCACCTTCGGCCTCGGCTACCTCGCCATCATCGGCTTCCCGGGCCTGTCCGGCTTCTTCTCCAAGGACAAGATCATCGAGTCGGCGTTCGCCAAGGGCGGCACCGAGGGCTGGATCCTCGGCGGCGTGGCCCTGCTGGGCGCGGCCATCACCGCGTACTACATGACGCGCGTGATGCTGATGACGTTCTTCGGCGAGGAGCGCTGGCGCAAGGCGCCGACGCCGTCGCCCGCGCGGCCCGATGTGGAGCCCGCCGCGGAGACCCGCGGGGAGTACACGCCGCCGCACCCGCACGAGTCGCCCGGGCTCATGACGATCCCGATGATCGTGCTGGCCGTCGGCTCGGTGTTCGGCGGCGCGTTCTTCAGCATCGGCGACCGCTTCGTGCACTGGCTGGAGCCCATCACCGGGCACGACCACGGACACGCGCCGATCAGCGCCCTCACGGTCACGGTCTCCACGGTCGCCGTGATGGTCGTCGGTGTGGCGGCCGCCTGGGCGCAGTACGGGCGCCGTCCGGTCCCGGCCGTCGCCCCGCGCGGGTCGCTGCTCACCCGGGCCGCCCGGCGCGACCTGCTCCAGGACGACTTCAACCACGTCGTCCTGGTCCGCGGCGGCGAGCACCTCACGCGCTCCCTGGTCTACGTCGACCACACCCTGGTCGACGGGGTCGTCAACGGCACGGCGGCCTCGGTCGGCGGCCTGTCCGGGCGGATGCGCAAGCTGCAGAACGGGTTCGCGCGCAGTTACGCGGTCTCGATGTTCGGCGGTGCGGCGGTCCTCGTCGCCGCGACCCTGCTGATGAGGGCGGTCTGATACCGATGTCCTTTCCCCTGCTGACGCTCACGGCGGCGCTCCCGGCCGTCGGGGCCATCGCCACGGCCGCCGTGCCGGCCGCGAAACGCACGGTGGCCAAGTGGCTGGCGCTGCTGGTCTCGCTGGCCACGCTGGCGCTGGCGGTCGCGGTGCTGGTCCGCTTCGACCCCGACGGCGACCGGTACCAGCTCACCGAGTCCCACTCCTGGATCGCCGACTTCGGCGTCCGGTACGAACTGGGCGTGGACGGCATCGCGGTGGCGCTGATCGCACTGACCGCCCTGCTCATCCCGTTCATCATCCTGGCGGGCTGGCACGACGCCGACCCGCTGGAGACCGGCAGCAGCCGGTGGCGGCCGACGCAGGGCTTCTTCGCCCTGATCCTGGCCGTCGAGGCGATGGTGATCATCTCCTTCGAGGCCACCGACGTCTTCCTCTTCTACATCTTCTTCGAAGCCATGCTGATCCCGATGTACTTCCTCATCGGCGGCTTCGGGGACCGGGCCCACGAGCACGGCGAGAAGACGGCGGCCACGCAGCGGTCGTACGCCGCCGTGAAGTTCCTCCTCTACAACCTGGCCGGCGGACTGATCATGCTGGCCGCGGTGATCGGGCTGTACGTGGTCGCCGGGAACTTCTCCCTCGCCGAGATCGCCGCGGCACGGGCCAGCGGTGAGCTGGACATGGCGACCAACACCGAGCGGTGGCTGTTCCTCGGCTTCTTCCTCGCCTTCGCGGTGAAGGCGCCGCTGTGGCCGCTGCACACCTGGCTGCCCAACGCCATGCAGGAGTCGACCGCGCCGGTCGCCGTGCTCATCACGGCGGTCGTCGACAAGGTCGGCACCTTCGCGATGCTCCGCTTCTGCCTCCAGCTCTTCCCGGAGGCGAGCAAGTGGGCGACGCCGGTGATCCTCGTCCTGGCGGTCATCAGCATCATCTACGGTGCGCTGCTCGCCGTCGGCCAGCGCGACATCAAGCGGCTGATCGCCTACGCGTCGATCTCGCACTTCGGCTTTATCATCATGGGCATCTTCGCGATGACCAGCCAGGGCCAGTCCGGCGCGACGCTCTACATGGTCAACCACGGGATCTCCACCGCCGTGCTGATGCTGATCGCCGGCTTCCTGATCTCCCGGCGCGGCTCGCGGCTCATCGCCGACTACGGCGGAGTGCAGAAGGTCGCCCCGGTGCTCGCGGGCACCTTCCTGATCGGCGGCCTCGCGACGCTCTCCCTGCCGGGCCTCGCGCCCTTCGTCAGTGAGTTCCTGGTCCTGGTCGGCACGTTCACGCGCTATCCGGTGATCGGCATCATCGCCACCTTCGGCATCGTGCTCGCCGCGCTCTACACCCTCGTCCTCTACCAACGGACGATGACGGGCCCGGTGAAACCCGAGGTGAGCGCGATGCCCGACCTGCGGGTGCGTGAGCTGGTGGTCGTGGCGCCGCTGGTGGCGCTGCTGATCTTCCTGGGCGTCTTCCCGAAGCCCGTCACGGACATCGTCAACCCCGCGGTGGAGCAGACCATGTCCGACGTACACAAGAAGGACCCCCAGCCTGAGGTGGAGGCGGCCAAGTGAGCGCAACAGCCGTCCACAGCCTGTGGACAACGGCGGCCGATCCGATCTCGAAGATCGACGCGCCGAAGATCGAGTACGGGCAGCTGTCGCCCACCCTCATCATCCTCGGCGCGGCGATCGTCGGAATCCTGATCGAGGCCTTCGTCCCGCGCAGGTCCCGCTATTACGTGCAGACGTTCGTGGCCGCCGTGGCGATCGTCGCCGCGTTCGCCGCGGTCGTCGCCCTGGCGGCGGGCGGATACGGCACGACCAAGGCGGGCATCGCGGCGATGGGCGCCATCGCCGTCGACGGACCGGCCCTGTTCCTGCAGGGCACCATCCTGCTGGCGAGCCTGGTCGGCCTGTTCACCTTCGCCGAGCGGCGACTCGACCCGGAGGTGCACGGCAACCGCGTCGACTCCTTCGCCGCCCAGGCCGCTTCCGTGCCGGGCAGCGAGAGCGAGCAGAAGGCGGTGAAGGCCGGGTTCACCACCACCGAGGTGTTCCCGCTGCTGATGTTCGCCGTCGCCGGCATGCTGGTCTTCCCGGCGGCCAACGACCTGCTGACCCTCTTCGTGGCCCTGGAGGTCTTCTCCCTCCCGCTGTACCTGCTGTGCGCGCTGGCCCGCCGCAAGCGGCTGATGTCGCAGGAGGCCGCGGTCAAGTACTTCCTGCTCGGCGCGTTCGCCTCCGCGTTCACCCTGTTCGGCATCGCCCTGCTCTACGGCTACGCGGGCTCGATGTCGTACGGCACGATCGCGCAGGTCGTCGACGGCACCGTCCAGAACGTCACCCCGGCGCTCGCCGACACCATGGGCAACGACGCGCTGCTGCTCGTCGGTGCCGCGCTGGTCGTCATGGGCCTGCTGTTCAAGGTGGGCGCGGTGCCCTTCCACATGTGGACACCGGACGTGTACCAGGGTGCGCCGACACCGGTGACCGGCTTCATGGCGGCGGCCACCAAGGTCGCGGCCTTCGGCGCCCTGCTCCGCATCCTCTACGTCGTCCTGCCCGGCCTGCGCTGGGACTGGCGGCCGGTGATGTGGGCCGTGGCGATCGTCACCATGCTGGCCGGCGCGATCGTCGCGATCACGCAGACGGACATCAAGCGGCTGCTGGCGTACTCGTCCATCGCGCACGCGGGCTTCATCCTCGCCGGTGTCATCGCGACCACGCCGGACGGCATCTCGTCCGTCCTCTTCTACCTGGCTGCGTACTCCTTCGTGACCATCGGCGCCTTCGCGGTGGTCACACTGGTGCGCGACGCGGGCGGCGAGGCGACGCACCTGTCGAAGTGGGCCGGGCTCGGGCGCAGGTCGCCCCTGGTGGCGGCCGTGTTCGCGGTGTTCCTGCTGGCCTTCGCGGGCATCCCGCTCACCTCCGGGTTCTCCGGGAAGTTCGCCGTGTTCAAGGCGGCGGCGGAGGGTGGCGCGGCCCCGCTGGTCGTGATCGGTGTGATCTCGTCGGCGATCGCGGCGTTCTTCTACATCCGCGTCATCGTCCTGATGTTCTTCAGCGAGCCCCGGCCCGAGGGCCCGACCGTGGCGGTGCCGTCACCGCTGACGATGACGGCGATCGGCGTGGGCGTGGCGGTCACGGTGGTGCTCGGTGTGGCGCCGCAGTACTTCCTGGACCTGGCGGGACAGGCGGGGGTGTTCGTGCGCTGACGCGGCATGCCCCGCACACGGCGGCGGCCCGGCACCCTCGGGGGGTGCCGGGCCGCCGCCGTGTGCGGGGGTCACTCGCCGCCGCGGCGTGCCTTGATGGCGGTCAGGTCCAGGTCCATCGGGAAGGGAGCGCTCACCTTCATGCGTTCACGGAAGATGCCTACGCCGGTGTAGGCGCGGGTGGTGGGCTCCAGCTCGAAGGCGTGGACGACGGCGAGACCCTTCTCGTTCTCCACCCGCCAGTAGTGGGCGATGCCGGCCCGGGCGTACTTCAGGGGCTTGGTCTCGCGGTCGCGGGAGACGGACTCGGCGGAGACGACCTCGATGGCCAGGGTGACGGCCTCGGCGGGGTAGCGGGTCTGCTCAGGGTCGTCGACCACGTCGCCGCGCACGACGATGACATCCGGCTCGGGCCGGTTCTGCCGGTCGATGTCGATGGTGAACTCGCGAATGACCTCGAACTCCGCCGGGGCGAGGGACTGAAGCTGCCAGTTGAAGTAGTCGACAGCGCGTGAGTGGAAAAGGGTCTGCGGACTCACGAAGACGAGGCTCCCGTCGATCAGCTCCGTATGCGGAGGCAGGTTCGGAAGCCGGTCCAGGTCGTCCGCCGTCCAGCCGCCCTCCGGCGGGATCGGCCAGTCGGGTGTGGACGTCCTCGGTGCGACGCTCATCAGTGCTCCCATGGGACGGAGTCTCGCGGGTGCAATCAGACTATCCGCCAGAAACGGGCAGGTCTCCCGCGAACGTGTGAACGACTGTCGTGTCCTTGACGCGCATGACGGTCGTCACGGCGGGTGGGCCTGTGGATAACTCCGAGGCTGTCGGCGCGGCCCCCTATCGTTGAGGCAGTGGTCGGGACACGACGGACCAGACGGGCGAGGCAGGGCGTACGGGGGACAGGACGATGGGCGGGACGGGCGTGATCGGCGAGATGGCAGAGACGGTACAGGCGACGGGCGTGGGCGGCGAGGCGCTGGCCACGCTGCACCGGGTCTTCGGGTACGAGTCCTTCCGCGGCGAGCAGGAGGCGATCGTCGAGCACGTGGTGGCGGGCGGCGACGCCGTCGTGCTCATGCCAACCGGCGGCGGCAAGTCGCTCTGCTACCAGATTCCGTCCCTGGTCAGGCCCGGCACGGGCATCGTGGTCTCACCGCTCATCGCGCTCATGCAGGACCAGGTGGACGCCCTGCGCGCGCTCGGTGTGCGGGCGGGGTTCATGAACTCCACGCAGGACTTCGACGAGCGGCGCGTGGTGGAGGCCGAGTTCCTCGCCGGCGAGCTGGACCTGCTGTACCTGGCCCCCGAGCGGCTGCGGCTGGAGGGCACCCTCGACCTGCTCTCCCGGGGCAAGATCTCCCTCTTCGCGATCGACGAGGCGCACTGCGTCTCGCAGTGGGGCCACGACTTCCGGCCCGACTACCTCGCCCTGTCGCTGCTCGGTGAGCGCTGGCCGGACGTGCCCCGGCTCGCGTTGACGGCCACGGCCACGCACGCGACGCACCGCGAGATCACCGAGCGGCTGAACATGCCGGCGGCCCGGCACTTCGTGGCCAGCTTCGACCGGCCCAACATCCAGTACCGCATCGTGCCCAAGAGCGACCCCAAGAAGCAGCTGCTGAGCTTCCTGCGCGAGGAGCACGCGGGGGACGCGGGCATCGTCTACTGCCTCTCGCGCAACTCCGTCGACAAGACCGCCGAGTTCCTCTGCCGCAACGGCATCGAGGCGGTGCCGTACCACGCGGGCCTCGACGCGGGCACCCGCGCGGCGCACCAGTCGAGGTTCCTGCGCGAGGAGGGCCTGGTGGTCGTGGCGACCATCGCCTTCGGCATGGGCATCGACAAGCCGGACGTGCGCTTCGTCGCCCACCTCGACCTGCCCAAGTCGGTCGAGGGGTACTACCAGGAGACGGGCCGCGCCGGCCGGGACGGGCTGCCGTCGACGGCGTGGATGGCGTACGGACTGAACGACGTCATACAGCAGCGCAAGATGATCCAGTCCGGCGAGGGCGACGAGGCGTTCCGCCGCCGCGCGCAGTCCCACCTGGACGCGATGCTCGCCCTGTGCGAGACCGCCCGCTGCCGCCGCGGCCAGCTCCTCGCCTACTTCGGCCAGGAACCGGACCCGGCCGGCTGCGGCAACTGCGACACCTGCCTCACCCCGCCGGAGACCTGGGACGGCACGGTGGCGGCGCAGAAGGTGCTGTCGACGGTGGTGCGGCTGAAGCGGGAGCGCGGGCAGAAGTTCGGCGCGGGCCAGATCATCGACATCCTGCTGGGCAAGCGCACCGCCAAGGTGATCCAGTTCGACCACGACCAGCTCTCCGTGTTCGGCATCGGCGAGGAGCTGACCGAGGGCGAGTGGCGCGGCGTCGCCCGGCAGCTGCTGGCCCAGGGCCTGCTCGCCGTCGAGGGCGAGTACGGCACGCTGGTGCTGACCGAGGACAGCGGGGCGGTGCTGCGGCGGGAGCGGGACGTGCCGCTGCGCAAGGAGCCCAAGAAGCCGGCCGCGGCACGGACGACGGGCGGCGGTCGCGGCGACCGCAAGTCCAAGGCCGCCGCCGCCGAACTGCCCCAGGACCTGGTCCCCGCCTTCGAGGCCCTGCGCGCCTGGCGCGCGGAGCAGGCCCGGGAACAGGGCGTCCCGGCGTACGTCATCTTCCACGACGCCACCCTCCGGGAGATCGCCACCGCCTGGCCCGCCTCGGTCGAGCAGCTCGGGGGCGTCAGCGGGGTGGGCGAGAAGAAGCTGGTGACGTACGGGGAGGGTGTACTCGCCGTACTGGCCGGGCTCCGAGGACCGGACGCCGCCGCATCGCCCGCGGCCCCCGCAGCGTCCGCGGCCGACCGGTCGTCGGACGGCTCCGGCCCCGACGCGGACGACTGGCCCGAGCCGGAGCCGGACGACTGGATATAGGCGCCGCGCGGTGCCGGCCGTACCGGCGCGCCCCGGGTACTACAGCGCCTTGGCCGCGTAGGCCCTGACGTCGGCGTCGGAGTCGGCCGTGACCGTGGAGAGCGCGGCCCGGGCGTCCGCGCTGGTGGCCGTGTGCCGGGTCAGAGCCAGGACGGCGGCCTTGCGGACGTCCGCGTTCGGGTCGGCCAGGGCCTTGGCGAGGGCGGCCACCGCGATCCCGGCGGCGGCCGCCGACAACGCGGTGGCCGCGCCGGAACGCACCTGCCAGGCGGGGTCCCCCAGAGCGTCGACGGCTCGTGCGGCCGGCCGGTCCGGGCAGCCCGACCGCGCGAGGGCCGCGAAGGCGGCGCCCCGGACGAGCGGGTCGGGGTCCTCGGTCAGCCGGTCGAGGGCACCGCCCGTGAGCGGCTCCGCCCTCAGGGTCCCCAGGGCCTTGGCCACGGTCACCCGTACCTCACGGGACGGGTCCGGGGCCGCGAGGGCGACCAGTTCGGCGGCGTCCAGGGAGACCAGGCCGCGTACGGCTTCGACACGGACGGCGGCGTCGGGGTCGTCCAACGCCGTCGTGAACGTGCCGGCGTCACCCAGTCGCAGCGCGCGGAGCAGGTCGAGGGCGGTGGCGCGGACGAGGGGGTCGGGCTGGGCCAGCGCTCGGACGAGGGGGTCGCCCAGGGCGGGTTCCGACGTCAGCGTCTCGGCCAGTTCGCGCAGGGAGGCCGCTGCCGCCGCCCGTACCTCGCCGTCGGCGTCGGACAGCAGCGCCGCGAGCGCCGGGCCGGTGCCGTCCGGCACGGTCTCGGTGAGGACGGTGACCGCGGTGCGCCTGACGGCCGGCAGGGGGTCCGACAGGTAGGGCCGCAGGGCGGCGAGCGGCGGTTCGCCGTCGGCCAGGGCGAGGAGTTCCAGCAGCCGCGGTGAGGCCGGGGCCGCGGCGTCCCGGCCGCCGCGGGCCGCGTCCTCGCCGCCGGCCGGGGACGGCGGCACCGCGGCGACCGGCGCCACGTCACGCGCACCGGCCGTGGAGACCTGCTCCGGGTGCACCTCGCCGAGGTGCCGGGAGGGGCCGCCGACCGGGGCGAACTCGTCGATCGGTACCAGATAGGGAGCCACGGGCCGGGCCGTGAACTCCATCGCACCGGAGGGGGACTTGTGCAGATCGAGATGGTGGAACCAGGAGACGTCGTCACGGCCGGGGTGGTCGAGGCGGTCGTGGTAGAGGCCCCAGCGGGACTCCGTGCGGGCCAGGGAGGCCCTCGCGGCCATCTCCGCGCAGTCGCGGATGAAGGTGACCTCGGCGCAGCGCATCAGCTCGTGCGGGGTGCGGGCGCCCATCGCGGCGACGTCGGCACGCATCCGCTCGAACGCCTCCAGGGCGAGCGAGAGCCGGGCACCGGACTTCGGCGGGGTCACGTAGTCGTTCACGAAGCGGCGCAGTTTGTACTCGACCTGGGGCTGCGGCGGGCCCTCCGGGTTGCGCAGCGGGCGGTACACCAGTTCGTGCGCGGCGCGCAGCTGGTCGGCGGGCAGGTCCCCCTCGTAGGGGCGGTACCGCGCGGCGTCCGCACCCGCCAGGTCGCCGAAGACGAACGCGCCGATCATGTAGTTGTGCGGCACGCAGGCCAGGTCACCGGCGGCGTAGAGGCCGGGGACGGTGGTGCGGGCGTGGTCGTCGACGCGGACGCCCGAGGCGGAGTGGCCGCCGCACAGGCCGATCTCGGAGATGTGCATCTCGACGTCGTGCGTGCGGTAGTCGTGTCCCCGGCCTGCGTGGAAGGTGCCGCGGGTCGGACGCTCGGTGGAGTGCAGGATGCCCTCCAGGGCGGCGACCGACTCCTCCGGGAGGTGGCTGAGCTTCAGGTACACCGGCCCGCGGTCACTGGCGACCTCCGCCGCGAACTCGGCCATCATCTGGCCCGACCAGTAGTCGGAGTCGACGAAGCGTTCGCCGTTGCGGTTGACCTGGTAGCCGCCGAAGGGGTTGGCGACGTAGGCGCAGGCCGGCCCGTTGTAGTCCTTGATCAGCGGGTTGATCTGGAAGCACTCGATGCCGGTGAGTTCCGCTCCGGCGTGGTAGGCCATGGCGTAGCCGTCACCGGCGTTGGTGGGGTTCTCGTAGGTGCCGTAGAGGTAGCCGGAGGCGGGCAGGCCGAGCCGTCCGCAGGCCCCGGTCGCCAGGATCACGGCGCCCGCGCGGACGGTCACGAACCGTCCGGTGCGGGTGTGGAAACCGGCCGCGCCCACGGCCCGGCCTCCGGCGGTCAGGACCCGGACCGGCATGACACGGTTCTCGATGCGGATGCGCTCGCGCATCTCGCGCCGGCGCAGTTGCCGGTAGAGGACCTTCTTGACGTCCTTGCCCTCGGGCATGGGCAGCACGTAGGAGCCGGACCGGTGCACCTGGCGGACCGCGTACTCGCCGTGCTCGTCCTTCTCGAACTTCACGCCGTACGACTCCAGCCGCTGCACCATGGCGAAGCCCCGGGTCGCGGTCTGGCGGACGGTGGACTGGTCGACGATGCCGTCGTTGGCGCGGGTGATCTCGGCGACGTAGTCGTCGGGTTCGGCCCGGCCGGGGACGACGGCGTTGTTGACGCCGTCCATGCCCATGGCGAGGGCTCCGGAGTGGCGGACGTGCGCCTTCTCCAGCAGCAGTACGTTCGCGCCGTGCTCGGCGGCGGTCAGCGCCGCCATGGTGCCGGCGGTGCCGCCGCCGACGACGAGGACGTCGCAGGAGAGTTCTTCGGCGTCGGTGAGGGCGGGGATCTCCACCAGAGGGCCTTTCAGGTGCCGAGGGATGTGCCGAGGGAGGCCAGGACGTCGCGTCGCAGCGCCAGGCGCGCCGGGTCGCCGTGGGCCGCGCGGTCCCGCGGGCGGGGAACGTCCCGTACGGCGGTGAGGTGTCCGGCGCCGAGGAGGGCGACCCGGTCGCCGAGGAACAGGGCCTCGTCCACGTCGTGGGTGACGAAGACGACGCTCGCGCCCGTGCCGTGCAGCACCTCGACGAGAAGGTCCTGCATGCCCGAGCGGGTCTGCGCGTCCAGCGCGCCGAAGGGCTCGTCCATCAGGACGGCGCGAGGGCGCCCGGCGAGGGCGCGGGCCAGCTGGGCGCGCTGGCGCTGGCCTCCGGACACGCGGTGCGGCAACTGCCGTGCCTGCGCGGCGAGTCCGACCCGGTCGAGCCAGGCCGCCGCCTGTTCCCGGCGTTCCGCCCGGGGCACTCCCTGGATGGCCAGGGGGAGTTCGACGTTGGCGCGCAGGGTGCGCCAGGGCAGAAGGGCGTCCTCCTGGAAGACCAGTGCGCGGTCCGCGGCCGGCCCGGTGACGTGCCGTCCGTCCTGTTCCACCGACCCGGCCAGGGGCGGCAGCAGGCCGGCGAGCGTGCGCAGCAGCGTCGACTTCCCGCAGCCCGACGGGCCGGTCACGGTGAGGATCTCGCCGGGGGCGACGTCGATGTCCACGCCGGTCAGGGCGGGGGCGTCCGGGCGGCCGAGTGCCGCGTCGCGCAGGGTCAGCCGGGTGCCGCGCGGGGAGGTACGCTCCCCGGCCGGCGGGCGGGTCACGGGCTCAGTCCCGGACGAGGTGCTCATCGCGTGCCTCCTCGGTGTCGTGCCTCTCGGGAGCGGCGGTGCGGGTGGGCGGGGCCGCCGTCGCCGCGGCGCGGGCGGGCTTCGTGCGGGCGGCGGCGGGGACGTACGAGGTGCGCGGGAGCCAGCGGGTCAGCCGACGGCCGAGCAGTTCCACGGCGGTGGAGGTCAGCCAGCCGAGCACGCCGATCGTGACCATGCCGACGAACACGCCCGGGTAGTCGACGACGGTGTAGTCCTGCCAGGTGCGGTAGCCCACGCCGTACTGGCCGGAGATCATCTCGGCGGAGATGACGCAGATCCACGAGACGCCGATGCCGACCGACAGCCCGCCGAAGACGCCGGGCAGCGCACCCGGCAGGACCACGGAGCCCAGCACCCGCCACCGGCCGCCGCCCATGGTCCGTACGGCCTCCTCCCACACGGGGGCCAGCGCGCGGACCGCGTGCCGGGTGGAGACCAGGACCGGGAAGAAGGCCGCCGTGCAGGTGATGAAGACGATGCCCTGTTCGTTGGAGGGGAAGAGGAGGATGGCGACGGGGACCAGGGCGATGGCGGGAACGGGCCGGACCACTTCCAGCACCGGACCCAGCAGGTCCTCCGCGAGCCGCGAGCGTGCCACGAGCACGCCGGCGCCCACGCCCAGTACGGCGGCGAGCAGGAAGCCGGTGAGGATGCGGGTGAGGCTGTCGGTGAGGTCCGTCCAGTAGTCGGACCCGGACAGCCGGCCGGCGAAGGCGTGCGCCACGTCGGTGACCGTGGGGAACTGCGAGAAGCGCAGCCACAGGTCGATGTTCCGGCTGGTCAGCAGTTGCCACAGGCCGAGGGCGACGCCGAGCGAGGCGGCGCGCAGCGCGTAGCGGGTCATGACGCGCGCTCCAGCGCCTGGTCGTACGTGATGACCCGGGCCCCGCCGTGTCCGGCGACGTACGCCTGCGCGGTCTCCGGGGCGACGAAGGGCAGGAGCGCGGTGCCGTCGGCCACCCACACCGCCCGGTCGGCGAACCACAGGGTGCCGGTCGTGGCGTCGGGGACGTAGGCGGCGCGCACCGAGTCGCGGTGCCCGGCCACGTGCCTCAGCAGGGCGGTGGGCGAAGCGAAGGCCAGGGTCTTCCGTGCCCCCTCGGGCCAGACCTCGCCGGCCGGTTTTGGGGGGCCGGCGGCGAGCCGTTCGGCGTACTCGGCCGGTCCGAGCGCCTTCTTCACGTACCTGTCGTCCACGAAGGCGTCCACGTCCACGTCGCCGGTGAGCCTGGCGTCCTTGAGGATCGACACGTCCTCCTTGAGGGCCGCCACGAGCTGGGGCCTGATCGCCGGGTCGAAGGTGGCGATGCCCTGGGCGCCGTTGTAGAGGTAGACGGCCTCGGCGGGCAGGCCCGTGGCCTTCGCGACCTTCTCGGCGGCGTCCACGGGGTGGGAGGCGAGGTAGTCGGTCGCCTGGGCCTGCGCCTTCAGGAACGCCTCCAGCACGGCCGGGCGCCGCTTGGCGAAGTCCTCCCGGGCGGTCACTCCGTGGAAGGTGGGCAGGTTCAGCAGCGCGCCGTCGTACAGCGCCTTCGCCTTGCCCTGCCGGGCGAGCAGGCCGGGCCAGGCGACGAACTGCGACAGGGCGTCGGCACTTCCCGACGACAGGGCCGAGGCGCCGACCGCGGGCTCCTGGTTGAGCTTCTCGATGTCCTCGGCGGGGTCGAGGCCGGCGCGGCGCAGGGCGCGGACGAGGGTGCCGTCGGCGGCCGAGCCGACGCTCGTCGAGACCTTCTTGCCCTTCAGGTCCTTGAGGGAGGTGAGCCGCGAACCGGGTGCGGTGACGATGGTGTTGAGGCCGCCGCGCAGGTTGTAGCCGGTGACCGAGACCAGGCGGGTCGGCTTGCCGAGCTGTTGGCCGCGGGCCGCGTTGATGAGGAGGGGGAAGTCGCCCATCGAGCCGATGTCGATCTTCCCGGCGGTCATCTGGGCGGTGATGGGGGCGCCGGTCGCGTAGTCCTGCCACTTCACCTTGTAGGTGCGGCCGTCACCGAGGGCGTCGAGCTGCTTCTCGAAGGAGCCGAGGGAGCGCAGCAGGGTGCCGGCGGTGACGGTGTTGATCGTCCGGGACTGGTAGCCGACGGTCACGGTGACCGTGGATCCGTCACCGTCGGCCGAGGCGTCGCCACCGCAGGCGGTGAGGGGCAGGAGCAGCGCGGCGGCGGCCGCGGCCGCGGGGATGCCGGTGCGGGTCTGTTTCATGGGATGCGGGCCTCTCACCGGAGCAGGTAGGGCATGTTGACCGTGACGGCCCCGGTGGGGCAGCGGGCCGCGCACGGGCCGCAGTACCAGCACTCGTCGACGTGCATGTAGGCCTTGCCGTTGCGCTCGTCGATGGCCAGGGAGTCCAGCGGGCACATGTCCACGCAGAGGGTGCAGCCGTCGATGCACTTCGACTCGTCGATGGTCACGGGCACGTCGGCCCGCTGGGGCGCCAAGGGCATGGCTGTCTCCAGGAAGGTGCGAGGGAGGATGCGCGGAAGCGAGGGCGCGGGCCGGGTGACTACGCGGACCGGTGGAGCAGGCCGCTCATCGCGATGCGGTCGCCGCGGAAGCGGATGAACTCCAGGTCGACCGGGCGGCCGTCCGCGAGGTGGGTGAGCCGTTCCAGCATGAGGACGGCCGCGCCCCGCGGGGTCTCGAGCACGGCGGCGGAGTGCGCGTCGGCGCTGACGGCCTCCAGATTGATCTCGGCGTGGCCGAGCGGCGTGCCGGTGACGGACTCCAGCAGGTGGAAGACGTCGTTGTTCTCGAGGTCGGCGCCGAGCAGGGCGGTGCCGGTGTCGAGGGGAAGGTAGGTGTGGTCCAGGGAGAGGGGGACGCCGTTCAGGCGGCGCAGGCGTTCGATGTAGAGGACGTCCTCGCCGGGTGGGACGCGGAGGCGTTCGGCGACCGGGGCGGGGGCCGGGACGGGGACGGTGGCCCGCACCTCGTTGGTGACCCGCCCGTGTTCGTGCAGGGTCTCCGCGAGGCCCATCAGACGGTCCAGTCCGTGGGGGTACTTGCGGGTGGCGAGCACGGTGCCGACACCGGGCTGCCGGGTGACCAGCCCCTCGGCGCGCAGCAGGTCCAGGGCTTGGCGGACCGTGTTCCGGGTGGCGTCGTACTCCGCGGCGAGCGCGTCCTCGTGGGGCAGCGCGCCGTCGGGGAAGGCGTCGGTGAGCAGTTGCCGGCGCAGCAGGTCGGCCAGTTGACGGGCCCGGTCGGCGCGCAGCCGACGCCGCGTGCGGTGGGCGGCGACGGTGGTCGCGCCCTGGCCGACGTGGTCCCGGAGGCGTTCGGAGGGGGGCATGGGCTGGACCATACCGAGTGGGTGGCGTGAGTGGTGTTGCTGGTTTGTTGCGCCACCGGGGGCTTCCCCGGGCAGGGGGATGAGCTGCGCTTTTCCCTGCTCCGGGGACGAGTTCCGCCACCCGGGACCGGCTGCGGATCCGGCCCGGCGCGGGCACGGGCGCCGAGGTCCGTGCCGCGCCGGAGCAGGGCTACGCCAGCGCCGTCAGCCCCGGGGCGAAGGTGATCAGCAGGGGGAGGAGGGGGACGAGGGCGGCCGTGGCCGTGGTCAGGGCCCGGTGCCGGGGGGTCAGGCGGGGCGGCGGTTCGAGGAGGCGGTCGACCCGCTCGCCGAGGAGGCGGTGACTGGAGGCGCAGGACAGGACGCCCCGGTGCTGGTTGAGTTCGATCAGCGCCAGTGCCGTGGTCAGGTGGCCGCAGCGGCGGGAGGCGGTGTCGTCGGCGGACAGCTCGACCAGGCGGTGGGTCTGGTCGCAGAAGTGGGCGAAGAGCGGGACTCGCGGGAAGCCGGTGGCCAGCGCGGTGGACAGGTGCAGCAGCCAGTCGTGCCGGGCCCGGGCATGGCCGCGCTCGTGGGTGAGGACGGCGTCGAGCTGGTGGTCGGTGAGGCGCTGCAGGGCGCCGGTGGTGACGATCAGCTGGGGCGGGTGGCCGGGCATCCACCAGGCGTCCGGGTACTCGTCCTCCAGGACCAGCAGGGGACCCCGGGCGGTAGGGAGACCGGCGGGCAGGTCGGGAGCGCGTTCACGCAGCTGGGCGCGGGAACGGGCGCGGCCACGGCGGGCCTCGACCAGCTCCCGGGCGAGCATGGCGGTGGTCCACGCGGCCCCGCCGGCCAGCAGCAGGGTGAGGGCGGCTGCCCAGGGCGGGCCGGCGGAGAGGTTGTAGGCCGCGGTCACCGCGGGCGGTGCCGGCGCGAAGAGCTGGGCGCGGACGGTGCCGAAGACGGCGGCGGCCCCGAGGACGAGGGCCGTCAGGCAGCACAGCAGGACGGTGGCGACCAGGCACTGCCACACCCACAGCGCGACCACGGGGTCCCGCTCGGGCCACGCGGACCGGGTCAGCGCGCGCGGCACCGGTACCGCGGCGGTCACGGCGACGGCGAACAGCAGGAGCAGGCAGACGGTCATGCCACGGGCTCCGGATCCTGGTGTCGGAAGGGCGGGCGGCTCTGGCTGTGCGGGGCTGGCTGGTGCTGGTGCTGGTGCTGGTGCTGGTGGTGGTTGTGGTGGTGCTCGTGGTGGTGGTGGTGCCGATAGTGCAGGTGGTGCGGGTAGTCCAGGTGGTGCGGGGGTGGTGCGGGTGGCGCTGGGCTGGGTCTGTGCCGGGACCGTGCCGGGACTGCGGTCCGGTCGGTGCGCGGGGCGTCGGGCTTCGGCCGGTGCCGGAGCCTGCGGCGACCGGAGCGGGGTGCGGCTCCGGGTCGGTCACCGCTCCGATGCGGCCGGGAGGCGGGCGTGCCGCGCGCACACCGCCCGACGCCAGTATGACGGTGCCGGGCGGTGCGAGTCAGCCGCCGAGGGACATCGAGTCCGGACGCGCGGACGTCACCGCCCGTCCGACCGCCCGACCACCCGCCCGGTCACCTCGCCGAGTCCCACCCGGGTGCCGCCCGGCCCCGGCGCCCAGGCCGAGAGGGTCACCACGTCCCCGTCCTCGAGGAACGTCCGCTTGCCCTCGGGCAGGTCCAGCGGGTCGCGTCCGTTCCAGGTCAGTTCGAGCAGCGACCCGCGCTCCCGCTCGGCCGGCCCGCTCACCGTGCCCGAGCCGTAGAGGTCGCCGGTGCGCAGCGACGCGCCGCCCACGGTCATGTGGGCCAGTTGCTGGGCGGCCGTCCAGTACATGGTGGAGAAGGGCGGCTCGGAGACGACGTGGCCGTTGACGGCGACGGAGATCCGCAGGTCGTAGCCGCCGGGTTCGTCGGTCCGCCCGCCCGTGTCGTCGAGGTAGGGCAGCAGCTCGTGCGTGCGCTCCGGCGGCGTCACCCGCGCGTCCTCCAAAGCGTCCAGCGGCGTGATCCAGGCCGACACCGACGTGGCGAAGGACTTGCCGAGGAACGGGCCGAGGGGGACGTACTCCCAGGCCTGGACGTCCCGCGCCGACCAGTCGTTGAGCAGGCACAGCCCGAAGACGTGCTCGCGGAAGTCGCCGAGCGCCACCGGGCTGCCCAGCTCGGACGGCACGCCCACCACGAAGCCGACCTCGGCCTCGATGTCCAGGCGGACGGACGGTCCGAAGACGGGCGCGGGGTCGGTGGGCGCCTTGCGCTGACCGGAGGGCCGCACGACGTCCGTTCCGGACACCACCACCGTGCCGGAGCGGCCGTGGTAGCCGATGGGCAGGTGCTTCCAGTTCGGGGTGAGGGAGTCCGCGGCGTCGGGGCGGAAGATCTGGCCGACGTTCCGGGCGTGGTTCTCGGAGGCGTAGAAGTCGACGTAGTCCGCGACCTCGAAGGGCAGGTGCAGGGTCACCGACGACAGGGGGTGGAACAGGGGTTCCAGGGTCTCGCGGTGGGAGGGGACCGTCACCCAGGCCGTCAGCGCGCGCCGCACGTCGGACCAGGCGGTACGGCCCGCCGCCAGCAGCGGGTTGAGGGTGGGCCGGGCGAGCAGGGAGGCGTACGGCGACCCGAGCGCGTGGGCCGCCGCGCCGGCGTCGAGGACGTGGTCGCCGAGCCGGACGCCCACCGTCCGCTCCTGCGTGCCGGGGATCGAGAACACGCCGTACGGAAGGTTGTGCGGGCCGAAGGGGTCGCCCTCGGGGACATCGAAGGGGGGCATCGGGTGGTGCCTCGCTTTCGTGCTCGCCATGTGCGCCGTGCGCGCCGGGTGCGCCACGCGGTTCGTGGCCCGGCCACACGTTACGGGTGACATACCGGTCTTGGGCAGTGCGGGCGTGAGGGGGTGGTGCGTGGCGGGGGAGAGCGCGCACAGGCGGGCTGACGTGCGGGGAGTGGCCCGTCCACCGGTGCGCCATGCGAGCGGAGGGGCCGGTGGGGCGGCGTCCTCACCGCAGGCGCACGCCCGCGTGAACGACGGAGAGCGTGGCGCTCCGCTGCCGCGCGGACACGGGAAGTTGTCCACAGGCCGGTACGCAATCTTGACGGACCGGTGCGAACGGGGCGACTCTGGGCGGGTGCCGGCGGGCCTCGGGGAGGGGGCCTGCAAGGGCGCACCAGGGGGGCGGATGGCCATCGGGGAGGCCGGTCCGGGTTCGGTGCGGGATGGTTCGCGGCCGAGGAAGCGGCTGGAAGAGACCATGCGCGGCCGGCTCGGCCGGGAATGCGTGTACGTACCGTCATGCCGTTTCGGGCTGTACGCGGCACTGCGTCACTGGTGCCCGCCGGGCGGCCGCGTACTGATGTCGCCGGTCAACGACGACGTCATCTTCTTCGTCGTCCTGGCGGCCGGACTGCGGCCGGTCCAGGCGCCGCTGAACCCCTCGGAAGCCTCCATCGACATCGATGCCGTGCCCCGGGAGACGTGGGGATCGCTGTCCGCCGTACTGACGACGAACCTGTACGGGAATCCGGACCCGGCGCCCGGACTGCGGGCCCGCTGCGACGCCCTGGGCATCCCGTTGTTCGAGGACGCGGCGCACGCCATCGGCAGCGAGGTGGGCGGGCGACCGGTCGGAGCCTGGGGCGACGCCTCCGTCTTCAGCCTGTCCAAGCACGTCGGCGCCAAGGCCGGAGGAATCCTCGCGGTCGCCGACCCGGAGCTGCGGGAAGCACTGGGGAAGACCTGCGAGGAGCTGCTGCTGCCCCGCCGCACGACGGCCGAACTCGCCTACGCCGTAAGGCCGTACGCGGAGGCCGCGGTGCGCGGGCTGCGGTTGCGGAGGGCGGCCTGGGCCACGATGCGCCTGCTGGGGCGGATGGAGCGCGAGGAGATCCGGATGCCCCTGCGTCCGCAGGAGCTGGCCCGCGCGGTCGCCTCGGCACCGGACCTGGCGGCGCACGACCCGTGGGTCCGGGTGGACATGCACGACTACCGGCTGCGGGCGGGCCGGTTCCGGCTCGGGCGCGTCGCGCGGCGGCTCGACGGGCTGGACGACGTATTCGCGAGGTGCCGGTCGGGCACCGAGCTGCTGCTCGCGACACGCTGGGCGAGGCCGGCCGGGTGGGAGGCGCCGAGGAGCGGGCCGCCCGGGAGCGGACCGTCGGCGAGCGGGCCGCCCGGGAGCGGGCCGTCGGCGAGCGGGCCGTCCGGTGGGACGCAGCCGTTGTTCCGGGTGCCGCTGCTCTTGGCGGACCGGGACGCGGCGGTCCGCGCGCTGGCCCGGCGCGGCATCGTCGTCGGCTACCTCTACGACCCGCCGCTCGACGACTACGCGGGCGCGGCCTTCACGGACCCCTCTCCGTCCCCCGAGGGGGCGCGCTGGTTCGCGCGGCACGCGCTCCCCGTGGATCCGCTGCACGCCCGTGCGGCCGTCGCGGCACTGGAGGAGTCGGGAGCACGACCGGCCGAGGCACCGGAGGGGCTGGTTCCGTCCGGTGGCTGAGACCCAGGTGCACGAGACCGCCGCGGCACCCGCCGCCGACGGCTCGAAGCCGCCCCGGAGCGGGCACGGTGACGACTCGCTCTTCAAGAACGCCTACTTCCTGATGCTCAGCACCGGCGTCTCCGCCGTGCTCGGCCTGGGCTTCTGGCTCGTGGCCGCCCGCTACTACTCGGAGGAGGCCGTCGGACAGGGCTCCGCCGCCATCGCCGCCATGCGGCTGCTCGCCAGCATCACGGCGACGACGATGATCGGCGCCGTGGTCCGCTTCGTGCCCCGCGCCGGCCGGGCGACCGGGCCGCTGGTGTGGCGTGCGTACGCGGCCAGCTCGGTGGTCGTGGCCGTGGCCGCGGTCGTCTTCCTGCTCACCCTGGACCTGTGGGGCGCCTCCTACGCGCCACTGGGCACCGCGGCGGCGGGCACGCTGTTCGTGGCGGCGAGTGTGGCCTGGGCGCTGCTCACCCTTCAGGACGGTGTGCTGACCGGGCTGCGGAAGGCGGAGTGGGTGCCCGCCGGGAACGCCGTGTTCTCGGTCGGGAAGCTGATCCTGCTGGCCGTCTTCGCCACCACGCTCCCGGTGCTCGGCATCTTCGTCTCCTGGGCCGTGGCCATCGCCTTCTCCACTCTGCCCCTCGGCTGGCTGATCTTCCGCAGGCTCATCCCGCGCCAGGCCGCCGCCGACCACGACGTGGAACCGCCGAGGACCCGTGAGATGGGACGGTTCCTGGCCGGGGACTCGCTGGGCGCGCTGTTCAGCCTGGCGATGATCAACGTGCTGCCGGTGATGGTCGCCGTCAACTTCAGCGCCGCGCAGAACGGCTACTTCTACGTGGCGTACACCGTCGGCGGCACGATGGAGTTCATGGCCATCAACATGGCCTCCTCCCTCACCGCGCACGCCTCGCACGACCCGCGCCGCCTCGCCGACGGCGTCCGCGGAGCGCTGCGCCGCATGACGCTGCTGCTGGTGCCGGTGGTGCTCTTCCTGGTCGTCTTCGCCCCGCAGATCCTCGCGCCCTTCGACGCGGACTACGCCGAGCACGGGTCCACGGTGCTGCGTCTGCTGGCCGTCGGGGCGCTGCCCAGGATCGTGGTCGAGCTGTACATCGGCGTGCTGCGCGTCCAGGGGCGCACGGGCATGCTCGCCGCCGTGCAGGGCGCCATGTGCGTCCTCGTGCTGGGCAGCGCCACGCTGCTGTTCACGCCGGCCGGGATCGCGGGCGCCGGCTGGGCGGTGCTGGGGGGCATGACCGTGGTCGCCGTGGGCTGCGCGCCCGGCCTGCGCGCCACCCTGCGGGGCACCGACGGAGCCGGGCGTACCGGGTCGGGCGGCACCGCGGGTCCGGGCGTCTCCGGCGGCCCCGGATCCGGGGGCGACCGCGAGTCCGCTCCCGGCACCTCGTACGGCACCCACTGGGCGCGGCTGAACGCCACCGCCGGGTACGGCACCAGCTGGGCGCGGCGGGCGGCGTACGAGGACGGGCGGTCCGGCCGGACGGGGGAGGACACGGTCGCCCTGTTCATAGGGCGCCCGGGTTACGAACGGGAGGCCCTGGAGGCGGACACCCTCGCGGTGATCGTCCGGCGGCCCAGGGACCCCGAGGCCGAAGCCGAGCCCGGTGCAGCGCCACCGGTGTCCCGCGAGCCCGGCCCCGGACAGCCGGGGCCCGGCCCCTCGCCCGAGGAGCTTGGATCCGGTACGGGCGCCCGCACCGCCACCGGCTCCGGGCCCGAGCCCGGCCCCGGGGTCCGGTACGACGAGGTCGGCCCCGGGGTCCGGTACGACGAGGCCGGCCCCGGGAGCGGCGGCCTCGACGCCGGCCCCGGGACCGGACCCGACGACGGCCGCGCCGGCTCTGGGGCCGGCCGGCACGACGGCCCCGACGGCAGCCCCGGCCTCGATCGCGGCGACGTCCACGCCGACGGCGCCGGCTTCGGCGGGGCGGACGACTCGGGGCCGTTCCCCGAGCGGCGTCTTCGGCCGGTCCTGTGGCTGCTGGTCGGCGCCGCCGCGGTGGTCCTGCTGGTGGCGTCGCGCGGGCTGCCCTGGTTGGGGGCCGCGTCCGGGGCCGACGCCGGAGCCGAGCTCACCGGGCGCGAGCTGCTGCGGGGGCTGCCCCTGCCGGCGCTGGTCGCGGGGGCCCTGCTGCTCGTGGTGTTCGTGGCGTCCGTGACCCTGTGCGCCGCGCCCGACCCCTGGCTGCCCGGCACCTCGTTGGGGGCCGCCGTCCTCGCCCTGCACGCGGCCCCCGTCGCCCTCGGCCGCCCACCGGAGCCGGTGGGCGGGACGCTCTACGCGGACACGGCCCGGGTCCTCGCGGACGCGATGGGTCTCGACGGGCCCGGCACGCTGTTGCGCTGGGTTCCGCTCGTCCTGCACCTGCTGTGTCTCGTACCGCTGTGGCTGCTGCTCGCCAAGGCGGGCGGTCGGCTGCCGTGGCAGGGACGCTGGGGGGTTCTGTACCTCGCCGCGGTGGGGGGCTGGGTCTGGCGTCAGGAGCTCGCGCCGGTCGGGCCGCCCCTCCTCCTGCTGTTCGTTCTCGTCGTCCTGCTCCTGTCGTCGCGCCGCCCGGCCGTCCCGGCGGACCAGGCGGAGCCCCCGCACCGCACCAGACCGAACGGCATGTCCAGGCACTGATCAAGCCCAGAGCCGAATCGCCAGGGGGAAGGAACCGACGTGCGTCCGCCAACCACTCCGCGGGAGAGATCCGCACCAGAGCCCGCACCCGGGCCAGAAACCCCGGACGCGCCGGACCGGGACGCACCGCCGCCCTCGGACGCACCGCCCTCGGACGCACGGCCTACGGCCGCCCCGCCGCCCACGGACGCCCCGCAGCCCTCGGACGCACCGCCGCCCACGGACGCCCCGCCGCCCACGGATGCGCCGGAAGCCCGGGAGAAGCGCACCGCGCGTGGGCCGGTCGCCCCGGGCCGTGAGCCCGGCGGCACCCCGGGCCGTGAGCCCGGCGGCATCACGGGGCGTGAGCACGGCGGCATCACCCCGCCCGAGCCGGTCGCCACGGCCTCGCAGGAGTCGGCGGCCACGACCTCCCAGGAAGCATCCGCACGCCCGGTCCGGCACACCGCCGCACGCGCCCACCGACCCCCTGTCCCGGAGCCCACCGGCTCCGCCGCCGAGCCGCCCGTGACGGATCTGTCCGACCTCGCCCCCGCCGCCTGGCCGGCCCGCGCGGCAGCCGCCTGGCCGGCCGTCCCCCTGGTCGTCGCGCTCGCCCTGTGGGTCCACGCGATGCGGCACACCGACGTCTCCGCCCTGGACGACTTCGGCCTCCTCAGCGCCCTGCACCCCACGTTCTGGGCCGGCCTCGCGGTGCTCACCGCCGGGTTCTGGTTCACGGTGCGCGACCCGAGCCGCCGCGAGGGCTGGTCGCTCGCGTACGTGCTCGGCCTGCTGGTGATGGAGCGGGCCACCCAGGCCGTCCTCTACCCGGCCCCGCTGTACGCGTGGGCGTGGAAGCACGACGCGGTCATCGACCACCTGCTCACCTCCGGCGGCCTCCAGACGGCCGACCAGCTCGGCGACATGGCCGTCTACGACCAGTGGCCCGGCTTCTTCGCCGCCCAGGCCGCGCTGGTGCGGCTGCTGGGCGTGGACAACGCCGCGATGTACATGGCCTGGTGGCCGCTGGTCTCCAGCGTCATGCTGCTGCTTCCGCTGCTGCTGATCTACCGCACCTTCACCGCCGACCGACGGCTGATCTGGACCGCCGTGTGGCTGTTCTGCGTCGGCAACTGGGTGGGGCAGGACTACTTCTCACCGCAGTCCGTCGCTTTCGCCCTGCACCTGGGCGTCATCGCGGTCGTCCTGCGTCGCTTCGGCCGCCCCGGCGGACGGCGCGGCCGGCCGGGGCAGGCGGTGTGGACCGTACTGCTCAGCGTGCTGGTCACCGCCGTGGTCGTCTCGCACCAACTCACCCCCGGCATGCTCGTCGTCACGCTCGTCGCGCTGGCCTTCACCCGACGCC
Source organism: Streptomyces ambofaciens ATCC 23877 (assembly GCF_001267885.1). NCBI lineage: Bacteria > Bacillati > Actinomycetota > Actinomycetes > Kitasatosporales > Streptomycetaceae > Streptomyces > Streptomyces ambofaciens. The sequence goes on from NZ_CP012382.1 coordinate 4,670,963, forward strand.
ACCGACACTGGGTCCCGGTGGCCACGACGGTGGTGCTCTTCCTGGCCTGGTGCCTGACGGCCGCACTGCCCTTCCTGTCCGCCGCCATGCCGGACATGATCCGCTCCATCGGTGACGTCGGCGCCAACGTCGAGACCGGCTACGGGGCCACGCCCACCGGCACCGGCGCCGTGGCGACCTCCTGGGCGGCCCGGCTGCTGTCGGCTTCCGTGCTGCTGCTCGCACTGGCCGGCGTCCTGCGTCAGCGGGTACTGCGGCACCGGGCGATGCCGTTGCTGCTGGTCGCGGCGGCCCCGCTGCCGATGTTCGTGGCGAGCAGCTACGGCAGCGAGATGATCTTCCGGGTCCTGCTCTTCATGCTGCCCGGCGCCGCGTTCTTCGCCGCCGCCGCGCTGCTGCCCAAGGTCCGCACGCTGGCCGCCGACGCCGCCGCGCGGGAGGCGGGGGGAGCCTCGCGGGTCGTCCCCGCCCGGCGCCGTCGCCGCCTCCCCCTGCCCGCGTCGCCCCCGCTGCGGTACGCCGCGTGGGTGCCGTTGCTCGCGCTGCTCGCCGGGACCTTCGCCTTCGTGCCGAGCTACTCCGGCAAGGACCGCATCAACTACTTCCCGCCCGACGAGGTGGCCCTCGTCCGGCACCTCTTCGACCAGGCACCCGACGACTCCCTGGTCGTCGCCGCCAACCGGAACTACCCGCTCGCCTACGAGCAGTACTGGCGGGTCGACCACTACTGGTTCCTGGACGACGACCGGCGTCACGTCGACGAGATCGTGCGCGACCCGGCCGCCGTCCTCGCCCGGGACATGGCAGCCGTGGAGGCACCGGCCCGCGCCTACTTCCTGCTCACCCAGGGCCAGGTGGCCAACTCCGAGATGAACGGACAGCTGGACAAGGCCCAGTTGAGACGCCTCCGGGAGTCCGTGGCGAAGTCGTCGCGGTTCGAGCGCGTGGCGGAGAACAGCGCCGGCGTCCTCTACGCACTGAAACCGGCGAGCTGAGCCGCCGGGCCGAGCGGCCACGAAGGCCGACAAGGCCAGGAAGGCCGAAGGCCAAGAAGGCCAAGAAGGCCAAGAAGGCCAAGAAGGCCAAGAAAGCCAAGAAAGCTGCGAAGGCCGAAAGCCAAGAAAGAAGGGAGCGAGTGATGACACCCCAGCACCTCGTGATCCGGATGCTGCCACCGTTCGGCGGCTGGCTGGCGCTCGCCGCGCTCGCCCTGCCCGGCGGCTCACCCCTGCGCGGCGCCGCGGTCGCGGCCTTCCTGGCCGTGGGCCCGGGCGCCGCCCTGGTCGGCGTCTGCGGCCCCGCGCTGCGGGCCCGGCGTGCGGAGGGCCCCGTGGAACGCCGGGACTCGGCATTCGAACGCCACTCCGACCTGCTGGAAGCGCTGATGCTGGCCGTCCTGCTGAGCGTGAGCGCCGCGATGCTGGTCGCCACGGTGCTGATAGCCGCGCAGGCCTTCAGCGGGGACCGGGTGCTGCTGACGCTCACCCTGCTGACCACGCTCGCCGCGTTCTGCCCGCGCCTGCGTGCCTCCCCGACGCCCAGGACGGCGCCGGGGACGGCGCCGAGGACACGGAAGGGTTCCACTCTGTGAGGTTCGCCCGTCCCGCCCGCCGCACGTCCGCGGACCCGACGACGACCGGACGGCATCGCCGCCCCGGAGTCCCCGAGACCCACAGGAGCCGGCGCCGTCTGCTGCTCCTGTCCGTCACGGCCACCTGCGCGGTCCTGATCGCGGTGCTCGCCCTGCGCGACGCCTCCGGACCGGCCGGCCCGGCCGGCGCCGGGAGGTGCCGCCCGACCGCGCTCCTCGAACCCCCCTGCGGCGCCTGGTTCGGCGCCTTCGTGCCGCACGACAAGTCCGACCTGGCCGAGAAGGTGCGCGCCTACGAGAAGAACGTCGGCCGCAGACTCGACATCGTCTACACCTACCACGACATGTCCGCGGTCACGGAAACCCGCCTGGAGGGCCAGCTCCTGACCGAGCAGGAACAGCGCGTCGGCGCGGACCGCATGCTGCTGCTCTCCTGGGAGAGCAAGTGGTGGGGCGGTACGAAGAAGCAGCAGCCCACCTGGAGGCGGATCGCCGCCGGCGCGCTGGACGACTCCGTGATCGACGTCCAGGCCCGGCGCATCGGGGAGTACGGGCGGCGCACGGGGAAGAAGGTGTTCCTCTCCTTCGACCTGGAGATGGACACCCGTACGCCGGACAACGGCACACCGGCCGACTACGTCCGGGCCTACCGGCACATCCACGACCGTTTCCGCGAGCTGGGCGTCGACAACGTCGTGTGGACCTGGATCATCACCGGCTACCTGGACCACGCCGACCTGTTCGAGCGGATGTACCCCGGGGACGAGTACGTCGACTGGATCGGCTACAACCAGTACAACTACTACCTCTGCCACCGGGCGGACTGGCTGAGCTTCGCGCAGACCCAGCACGCCACCCACGACTGGATCCGCGCCCACCTCTCCGACGACAAGCCCCTGATGCTCTCGGAGTTCGGCAGCGCGTCGGACCCGAAGCGCCCGGACCGGCAGGCGGACTGGTACGCACAGGTGCCCCGGGTGCTCAAGGACCTGGAGGGGGTGAAGGCCGCCCTCCAGTGGAACTACCGCGACCCGGGACCCCACTGCGACCTGGCCGTGAAGGGCGACCGGGCGTGGGCCGCCCTGCGCGAGGCGGCCGCCGACCCGCACCTCAACCAGCCGCGGCGCTGACGGGGGCGGCGCCCGCGGTCAGCCGGCGAACTCCGGCCCCCGCACCATGGCGCGCCCCCGCCGGTACCACCGCCACGCGACCGTCCTGGGCCCGTCCCGGTAGGGGGCGATGCGGGCACCCCCTCCCGCCAGCCACTCCTCGACGTCGGCGACCGTGTGGCTCCGCCGCACGATGAGCCGGGCGATGCGGTACCGCTCGTCGCGGTCCGAGCTCAGGGCGTGCCGCACGGCGGTCGCCGTCTCGTACCCGGCGCGGGCCGACGAGGCGCGTACCCGCGCGCTGTTGTAGCCGTGCGGATAGGCGAGATGGCGGACCGGGTGGCCGAGGGCGTCCTCCAGCACGGCCTTGGAGTCGCGCAGTTCGCGGGCCAGTCGCTCGGCGGACAGGGTGTCGAGTTGGGCGTGGGTGACGGTGTGGCTGCCGATCTCCATGCCGGAACGTTCCAGCTCCGGCACCGCGTCCAGGGTCATCATCGGAGCGGGTGGCAGCAGACTGCGACCGCCCGGGGCGATGGCCCCGGTGGTGAGGTAGGCGGTCGCGGGCAGCCCGCGCCCGGCCAGTGCCTCGGCCGTGCGGCCGGGCAGGTCGGCGAAGCCGTCGTCGAAGGTGAGCAGGACGGGCCGGGCCGGCAGCGGCGCCCTCCCGGCCAGCTGGTCCGCGAGCCCGCTGATGGTGACGGGCGTCCGGCCGCTGTCGACGATCGCGTCCAGGTGAGCGGCGAAGTCCCGGGGAGTGACGGTGAACTCGGCGATCCAGGAAGGCGGATCGTCCATCACCGCGTGGTAGAGGAAGACGGGGATGTGCCCGGCCGCCGCCCGGCCGCCCTCCCGCGCCGCACCCGCTCGCGCGCCCTCGTTCATCCCGCCTCCCGTCCGACCGTGCGCAGGGCGCGACGAGCGCGCAGGTAGCCGACGGGCCCGTACAGCATGCCCCGCAGCTGTAGCCGTGCCAGGCGCCGCGGCCAGGGATGCGTACGGGAGTCGTGCCCACCCGGCGCCCCCGTCACGGGCCCCGCGCCGCCACCGGCGTCGGGGTCACCGGCCGCGGTCACGTCGGCGGCGCGCGCCTCGGTCGCGCGGACGGCGGTCAGCGCCCGCGCGTGCGCCAGCCCGCCCGGCACCCGGGCGAGGAGGGCGGGCAGCAGCGCGGGCCGGTTCACCAGGATCGCCGTGAGGTAGGCGGTGAGGCCCGCCCCGTAGCCGTACGCCTGGGTCTCCAGGTCCCGCCAGGTCTCCCGGTGGTGGTGCCAGACCAGCGCCGAGGGGGTGTAGCGCAGCCGGTGGCCCTGGGCGAGGACGCGGACGAAGCCGTAGAGGTCGTCGCCGCCCCGCGCCCGCGTGCCCGCGCCGGTCGCCGGGTCGAAACCGCCGACCGCCCGCAGCACCTCTGTGCGGAAGGCCATGCTGGCGCCGGAGCCGAAGCGTCCCGCGGTGAAGGGGAACAGCGGTTCGTCGGCGGGCGGGCGCTCGGGGTCGTACGTCCGGGGGGTGAAGCCCTTCGCGAAGCCGCCGTGGCTCTCCAGCAGCACCTGGGCGGGGGTGCCCAGCCGCGCGGGCAGGATCAGCCCCGTGGCGCAGCCCAGGCGCGGGTCGGCGGCGAAGGGCGCGGTCAGTTCGGTGAGCCAGCGCGGGTCCGCGACCACGTCGTCGTCGGTGAAGGCGACCACCGCGCCGCGTACGGCCGAGAGCCCCCGGTTGTGCGCGATCGCCAGCCCGGGGACCGGTTCGCGGACGTAGCCCACCCGCTCCCCGTACTTCCGCTCGACCAGCTCCCGGGTCTCCTCGGTCTCGGGGGCGTTGTCGACGACGACGATCTCGAAGTCCGGGTGGTCCTGCGCGAGCAGGGAGTCCAGGGCGCGGGCGAGCTGGTCCGCGCGTTCCCGGGTGGCGACCACGACACTGGCGGACGGCGGCGCGGGCGACGGCCCGGGCGCGGCCCCGCGGGGCACTTCCCGGGCGAGCGCCGCCAGCACCCGCGTGGGATCGGCGCCCTCGGGCACCTCCCCGAGCAGCGTGCCGACGGGCCGCCCCGCCCGCCTCACCAGGAGGAACACCGCGCCGGACGTCACCGGCGGGCTGCCCGGCCCCGGTCTCAGCATGGGCCCTTCGTCGCCGAGGTCCAGCTCGGCGACCTGCACCGGTCCGATGCTCAGGAACTCCGCGATCTCCCGTCGTGTCTCCTGCCGCGCACGCCGCACGCCGGCCATGCGCCCACCCCCCTCGTGGTTGCCCTCCGTCATGACCGGCGCAGCCGGGCCGCGCCCTTGAGCGTCCGTACCGCCAGCGAGGCGAGCCGGGGCCGGTCGCGCACGAAGCCGTGCGCGCGGCGGGCCGGTTCGCGGCCGAGCCAGTGCAGTGCGGCGCCCGCCCCCGGGCGGGTGGCGGCGCCCTCGTACACGGGCAGTTCGCCGGTCTTGAGCGAGTCCTTGTACTCCGCCGCGCCCCGGCCCATGTCCAGCACGCCGATCCCCTCGGCGGCGGCCGCCTCGGCCATGCGCAGATGCAGGACCAGCCCCGGCGAGTACTTGGCGAAGCCGGGGTCGTACGCCGGGAACCAGCAGGCCAGGACCGTCGCCGAACGCAGCCCGAAGTGGGCCGCGACCGGCCGGCCGCCGGCGTAGAGCACGGACAGCGTGCCCGTGCACTCGGGTGCCCGGGTCTCGGCCAGCCGGGCCACGAGCCGGCTGATCCACTCCCGCGCGAACCGGTCCCGGCGCCCCGTCCTGCGGTACTGCGCCGACTTCCACTCCATCAGCGTGCGCAGCGCGGCCGGCTCGCGCTCGTCGAACACGAAGCGCAGGTCCCCGGCCCGGCGGCCCAGCCTGCGCTCCTTGGCGAGCGTGGTCTTCAGGAACTTCGGCGACCGGGCGCGCAGCACACGCTCGTACGCCTCGTACCCCTTCTCCACGTCGATGACGTACGTGGTGTGCTCCTCCGCGGCGAACGGAGCGAAGAGCTCCTGGTCCGCCTCCAGGTTGTCGAAGGCGAAGCTCGACAGGGAGCAGGCCCTGAGCAGCCGGCGGGTGTCCGGGACGAGGCCCGGGCGCAGCACCGCGCCCTGGCAGTCCGAGACCCCGAGTCCGATCGCCCGCCCCTGGCCCAGCGGCCCGCGCTCGTGCGGCAGGAACCCGGCCGCCTCGCCGCCTTCGTACACCACGGCCACCCGCGCCCGCGGCCGTACCCGGCCCACGACGTCGGTGAACTCCGGCTCCATGAAGGGATTGCGGGGCGCCCCCGACTTGGCGCGCAGCTCGCGCCAGTGCTCCCGTTCCCCCTCGCCCAGCTCCTGCGGCCTGAGCACGCGCACACGTCCGCCGTTCAACCCGACCCCCCGATCAAGTCCCCCTGGACAACAGGAAGGTACCCCCGGGGGCCCGCGGCCGGTAGGCGGCGGGCCATCTTGTTGCCAATCGGTGCACAGGCCTTGAACCGGCCTTAGCCGGTGATGTGCCAGGTTCCGGACACGAACGTGCGTCCTCGCGCGTACTTGCGCCCTACTCGTGCGCACTTGTGCCGTACTCGCGCGTCCTCGTTCGGATGCGATCGCCGGTGAGTCGGACAGGTGCGGTGTCCGTATTCTCTGATCATGGACCGCACCGCGTATTCACTCGTCGCCACCGACCTCGACGGCACGCTGCTCCGCGGCGACGACACCGTCTCCGACCGGTCGTTGGCCGCTCTGGCACGGGTGGCCGAGGCGGGTGCGCGGCACCTGGTGGTGACCGGGCGGCCGGCACCCCGGGTACGGTCCCTGCTGGACCGTCTCGGCTGCACGGGGCTCGCGGTGTGCGGACAGGGCGCGCAGGTGTACGACGCCGGCGCGCACCGGATGCTGTGGTCGGTCACCCTGGACCGGGAGCTGGCCGAGACCGCGCTCGGCAAGATCGAGGCCGAGGTCGGGCAGGTGCACGCCGCCGTCGACCAGGACGGCGTCGACGGCCTCACGCTCATCGAGCCGGGCTACCTGATGCCCCACCCGACGCTGCCCGCGGTACGGGTCGAGCGGCGCGACGAGCTGTGGGAGGCACCGATCAGCAAGGTGCTGCTGCGCCATCCCGACCTGGGCGACGACGAGTTGGCGGCGACGGCGCGCGCGGTGGTCGGTTCCCTGGCCACGGTCACGATGTCGGGGCCGGGGACGGTGGAGCTCCAGCCGTGCGGCATCACCAAGGCGACCGGTCTGGCCCTGGCCGCCGAGCGCCTGGGCCAGAGCCGGCGGCGGACGATCGCCTTCGGGGACATGCCCAACGACATCCCGATGTTCCACTGGGCCGCCCGCGGGGTCGCCATGGCCGACGCCCACCCCGAACTCAGGGCGGTGGCCGACGAGGTCACCCTCACGAACGAGGACGACGGCGTGGCCGTCGTCCTCGAGCGGATCTTCGGTACCCCCTAGCGCGGCCGCCGCCGCGGGGGGTGCGGCTCAGTACGCGCCGAAGACGTTGTCCATCGAGCCGTACCGGTCGGCCGCGTAGTTGCAGGCCGCGGTGATGTTGGCGACCGGGTCGTACGGGTCCCAGGAGGTGCCGGGCACGTGGTACGCCTGGAAGGTCGGGTCGATCACCTGGAGCAGGCCCTTGGACGGGGTGCCGTTGACGGCGTTGATGTCCCAGTTGTTGATGGCGAGCGGGTTGCCGGACGACTCCCGCATGATGTTGCGGTGGATGCCCTCGTACGAGCCGGGGATGCCGTGCTGCGCCATGACGTCGAGCGACTCGCGGATCCAGCCGTCGAGGTTGTCGGGGTACGTCGTCGCCGCGGTGGCGGCGGCCGGGGCGGCGGCGGGGGTGGCCGCGGAGGCGCCGGTGGCACCGATGAGCGGCAGGGCGAGCACGGCGGCGCCGGTGCCGGCGACGGCGAGCCGGCGGGCGATGCGGGCGGTCCGGGCGTGACGGTTCTGACCGTTGGCAGACATGCTTGAGTCCCTCTCCTTACGCCTGCGAGGTGAGCTGTCGGGTTCGGGCGGGGAGGTGCCCGGCCGCGCCCTGACGGGTACGGCTTCACCCCGAGCCGCTCCGGTGGTGACCGGTGCGGCGACTTACCTGGGTCCCCCGCTCCTGCCTGCGAGTTTGTTGGTGGATGACTGTGCGTTCGGGCGGTGGCAGGATTCGGCGTCCGCCCGACAGGCCGGGAACGTATGCGAGAGCACATGTCCGGAACAAGTGCAGGAATCACCCCACGCCCATGTTGACCTTGATCCGGGGTGTTTGGGGTGCTTGATCCTTTGCGTCCGCCAAGCCTCAACTGGCTTGCGGGACAAAGGGAGGGCGCGGTCGGCGGCAGGGTTGCCTACAGGGGGAACGGCGTGAGCCAACTCACGGGCCTCAATAAGAGCGGCAAATCGGGCATTAATCCCAACTGGGCGTCAACCGCCCGCAGGTGGGGAGGGCCGGAAGAGGCGGCCCGGCGGCCGGCCGGTGGTCGGCCGGTGATCGGGTGGTGCCGGCCGGCGTGCGTTCCCTTGCCGGGGTCGCGCGCCGTGTCCCGCTCCGTCCGGTGTTCCCGCGCGCTGTGCGGGCATCCGTTCGGGCGGGAGTGGGGTGTGGCGAGTGGGTGACGTTCTCGGAGCGCGGGCCGTTGGGGGGAGTGGTGGGATCTTCCTTGGCGGCTCCCGGCCCGCTCGCGTTCCGGGTCGCGTCCCTCCAGTGATGTCGATCAATATCTGCTCATATCGCCTGATCAAAAACTTGCCGCGCATGATCCGATACCGACCGGCCTGTAACGGTGGGCGCTAGCGGTGATCGAAACGTGACCGGATACGCTGACTTGAGTGGTGGCAGCGACCTATCGACAAACCAGGTAATCGCCAGTAGACACCAGCAGACAGGAGACCCCTCGTGACCGTCGTCGGGCCGTTCGGGCTGAGCGTGCGGGACCAGGCTCTGGAAGCCGATGTCCAGGCCGGATTGGTTGCTGTCGAGGAAGGGTTGCTCGAGGCAACCAAGAGCGAGGTGCCCTTCATCACGGAGGCCGCCCAGCACCTGGTGCGGGCGGGAGGCAAACGGTTCCGCCCGTTGCTCGTGATGCTCGCGTCCCAGTTCGGCGACCCCTACGCTCCCGGCATCGTGCCCTCGGCGGTCGTCGTGGAACTGACCCACCTCGCCACGCTGTACCACGACGACGTGATGGACGAGGCCACCGTGCGGCGCGGCGTCCCCAGCGCGAACACCCGCTGGGGCAACTCGGTCGCGGTCCTCACCGGCGACTTCCTGTTCGCCCGGGCCTCCCAGATCCTCGCCGACCTCGGTCCCGAGGCGGTCCGTGTGCAGGCCCTCGCGTTCGAGCGGCTGGTGACCGGCCAGATCCTGGAGACGGCGGGACCGCAGGACGGCCGTGACCCGGTGGATCACTACCTGGACGTGCTGGGCGGCAAGACGGGATCGCTGGTGGCGGTCTCCTGCCGGTTCGGCGCGATGATGTCCGGCGCCGACGAGACGGTCGTGGACGTGCTGACCCAGTACGGCGAGCGGCTCGGTGTCGCCTTCCAGCTCGCGGACGACGTCCTGGACATCGCCTCCGACTCCCACGAGTCGGGCAAGACACCCGGGACCGATCTGCGCGAGGGCATCCCGACCCTCCCGGTGCTGCGGCTGCGCGAGCGGGCGGCCCGGCTGGGGCTCGCCGAGGACGTCGCCCTGTGCGAGCTGCTGGACTCCGACCTGAGCGACGACGCACGGCACGCGGAGGCGCTGCGCCTGCTGCGCGCCCACCCCGCGCTGGAGCAGGCGCGCCGGGACACCGTCCGGTACGCCGAGGACGCCCGGGCGGCGCTGGCCCCGCTCAAGGAGTGCGACGCGAAGACCGCGCTGGTCGAACTCTGCGAGGCCGTGGTGCACCGGGCCGGTTGAGCCTCGGTGGCCGGTGGCCGGTGGCCGGTGGCCGGTGGCCGGTGCGGGTGCCGGTGCGGGTGGCCGGTGATGGTGTCGGTGCCGGCCTCGATGCGCGTGTCGCTGCCGTCGTCGGTGCCGTGGCCCGGGGTGCGGGTGTGCCGCGGCCGGTGACGGGTGGTGCCTCCCGCCGTCGGGCGGCGTACCCCACCCCTACGGGCCGGGGGAGGCGCCGCCCCTCCGTGTCATCCCGCAGGAGTACGCGGAGTTGAGCCCGCGGTCTGACGCTTGTGCCCGGCCGATTTGGTCAGATGGTCATCACGGAAAACACCAATCCTCACCGATTCGGGTGAGAATGGCGGCTCACGGGTGAGAGAACGCGTGCGAGGTCGCGAGAGAGCCGCCGCCGACGACGGAGGTAGGGCACACATGGCACCGATCGATTCCGAGGACAGCACGATGGCCGCCGGGGAGGGCGAGGAGGCGCGTGCCGGACGGCGCAAGGCCGCGCGGTACGTCGTCCCGGTCGCGGTGATGGGAGTGGCGGCCGCGACGATCGGCCTGGTCCCCGCGCTCGCCGACTCCGGGGACCCCGACCTCCCCAAGATCACGGCGGAGCAACTGCTGGAGAAGATCGCCAAGTCGGACGTCGAACAGCTGTCCGGCACCGTCAAGATCAGCACGGACCTGGGCCTGCCGGACCTCGGCGGCCTGGAGAGCGGTCTGATGTCCGGGATGTCCGGCGCTCCCGGCGCCGGCAAGGACGAGGACGGTTCCGCCGCCGACCCGTCGGCCAAGCTCACCGAGCTGGTCTCCGGCACCCACACGCTGCGGGTCGCCGCCGACGGTCCGGACCGGCAGAAGCTGTCGTTGCTGGAGAACGCGGCGGAGTACAGCCTGATCCACGACGGCAAGGACGTCTGGGGCTACGACAGCGGGTCCAACGAGGTGTACCACTCCACCGCCCCCGACGCCGCCGGCCAGCGGGAGAAGGAGGTGCCGGTCACCCCGAAGGACTTCGCCGACCAGGCGCTCAAGGCGGTCGACGACACCACTTCGGTGACCGTGGACGGCACCGCGCAGGTGGCCGGCCGGGACGCCTACCGGCTGGTGATCAAGCCCAAGCAGTCCGGTTCCACCGTCGGTGCCGTCACCGTCGCGGTGGACGCCGGGACCGGCATGCCGCTGAAGTTCACGCTGACGCCGGCGAGCGGCGGCGCCGCCGTCGTGGACGCGGGCTTCACCCAGGTCAGCTTCGCGAAGCCGGACGCGTCGACGTTCGACTTCACCCCGCCCGAGGGCGCGAAGGTCACCGAGGACGACGAGGCGGCCCGGGCGCCGGAGCGGGGGCACCGCGCCGAAGGCGGTCTCGCCGAGCGGACGGACGGCCTGGAGGTCATCGGGGAGGGCTGGAACTCGATCGCCACCTTCGACACCGGCGGCCAGGGCCTGCCCACGGCTGCCGCGGGCGGCGGTCTCGGCGGCTTCCTCGGCTCCTTCGGCGACCAGGTCAAGGGCGACTTCGGCTCCGGCACGGTCTTCAAGACCCGCCTGGTCAACGCGCTGATCACGGACGACGGCACGGTCTACGCCGGTGCCGTCACCAAGGACGCGCTGGTCAAGGCGGCCGACGCCGCGAAGTAGCGGCACCGCCGTCCCCGTACGACGAGAGAGGGAGCCGATGGCCGAAGCGTCCGCCGCGGAGCGGGAGCGCCCGGACCAGGGGAGCGCGGACGACGCCGTCATCGCCACCCGCGCGCTCACCAAGCGCTACGGCGGCGGACAGCTCGCCGTCGACGGTCTGGACCTGACCGTCCCGGCGGGCAGCGTCTTCGGCTTCCTCGGCCCCAACGGCTCCGGCAAGACCACCACCATCCGGATGCTGATGGGGCTGATCGAGCCGACCTCGGGGACCGCGCGCGTGCTGGGCCGGCCCGTGCCGCGCGCCGCCCGCACCGTGCTGCCCCAGGTCGGCGCGCTCATCGAGGGCCCGGCCCTGTACGGCTTCCTCTCCGGACGCGACAACCTGCTGCGCTACGACGCCGCCGACCCGACCGCCGACCCGCGCACCCGGCGCGAGCGCGTCGCCCAGGCGCTGGACCGGGTGGGCCTGGCGGCCGCCGCCGGCAAGAAGGCCAAGGCGTACTCGCTCGGCATGAAGCAGCGGCTCGGGCTCGCCGCGGCGCTGCTCCAGCCGCGCCGTCTGCTCGTCCTGGACGAACCGACCAACGGCCTCGACCCCCAGGGCATGCGCGAGATCCGCGCCCTCGTGCGCGAACTGGCCTCCGACGGCACCACCGTCTTCCTCTCCTCCCACCTGCTGGACGAGATCGAGCAGGTGTGCACGCACGCCGCGGTGATGGCCCGGGGGCGGCTGATCACCCAGGGCGCGGTCGCCGACCTGGCGGCGGGGGCGCGCGGCCGGCTGGTGGTGACCACCCCGGACGCGGGGGAGGCCGCCCGGGTGCTGAAGGAGCAGGGGGCCGCGGACGTGGTGATCGCCGAGGACCGGGTGAGCGCCGAGCCCCCCGACCGCGACCTCGCCGATCTGAACGCCGCGCTGGTGTCGGCCGGTGTCCGGGTCCGCGGCTTCTCAGTGGAGCGGGCCTCGCTGGAGGACGCGTTCGTGGCGCTCACCGGGGAGGGCTTCGATGTCGCGGGCTGAGACGCGGAGTGCGGTGCGCGCCCCGAGCGCGCTGTGGACCTTCGGGCTGCTGAGCAGCGAACTGCGGATCACCTTCCGGCGCTGGCGCACCCTCGCCCTGCTCGGCGTGCTGGCCGCGGTACCGGTCCTGGTCGGCATCGCCGTGAAGATCGAGACGAGTGACGGCGCGTCCTTCGGCGACGGCGGTGGAGGGGGCGGCGGCCAGGGGCCGGCCTTCATCTCGCAGGTCAGCAACAACGGTCTCTTCCTGGTCTTCACCGCGCTCGCCGCGACGCTCCCGTTCTTCCTGCCGATGGCCGTCGGCGTCATCGCGGGCGACGCGATCGCCGGCGAGGCGAGCGCGGGCACGCTGCGCTACCTCCTGGTCGCCCCGGCCGGCCGCACCAGGCTGCTGCTCGCCAAGTACGCGACGGTGATCGTCTTCTGCCTCGCCGCCACCCTGGTCGTCGCGGTGTCGGCGCTCGCGGTCGGAGCGCTGCTGTTCCCGGTCGGCGACCTGGTCACCATCTCCGGCACCCGGATCACGTACGCCGAGGGCCTGGGACGGGCGCTGCTGATCGCCCTGGTCGTCGCCGCCTCGCTCCTCGGCGTCGCGGCCCTCGGTCTGTTCGTGTCGACCCTGACCGGCAGCGGCATCGCGGCGATGGCGACGACGGTCGGACTGTTGATCACCGTCCAGATCCTCGACCAGATCCCGCAGCTCGACGCGGTCCAGCCGTACTTCTTCTCGCACTACTGGCTGTCCTTCGCCGACCTCATGCGCGAACCGGTCCACTGGGACGACCTGGTGCGGAACCTGGGCCTCCAGGGCCTCTACGCCGCGGTGTTCGGTTCGGCGGCCTGGGCCCGGTTCACGGCGAAGGACATCACCTCGTAACCGCTCGGTCCACCGCCGCGAACCTCACCTCGCGGCGGCGGGGTGAGGTGCGCACGGCCGACGGCGTCACCTCGCGGACACGGCGTCCGTGCGCTCGTACGGGAAACGGGCGAGCGGCGCCTCCCGCGCGAAGAAGGTCTTGGCCCGTGTCAGCGCGTCCGTGTCCCGCAGGACGTCCCCGGGCTTGCTGCCGTTGCCGAGCAGCACTCCGCCGAAGCGCATGCCCATGTAGGCCGCCGAGTTGTTCAGGGTGCCGATCAGCGGGTCGGCGACCTCCTGCTCCTCGTGCGCCAGCGCGGTGACGCCCCACAGGGTGCGGCCGGACAGGGTGGCCTTGAAGTCCAGGCCGGGGGTGCGCAGCCAGCCGGACCAGTGGTCCAGGTAGCGCTTGACCGGGGCGGACAGCGAGTACCAGTACAGCGGCGAGGCGATCACGAGATCGGTCGCGGCGAGCGTCGCATCGAGGAGCAGGCCGGCGCTGCCCTCCGTGGGGCGCGCGTGGTCGCTGTCGTGGCGCAGGTCCTCGAACTCGGGCAGTGGATGCGCGGCCAGGTCGATCCAGCGCTGCTCGACGCCGGACGGCAGCTGTTCGGCGGCGCGCCGGGCGAGCAGCTCGGTGTTGCCGTCGGGACGGCTGCTGCCCAGCAGGAAGAGGAATCGGCGGGTCATGAGGTCCCCCGGAACGGTTGTCGTGCGCGGATACCAGCACATGCATTATATGCGTACGCATTTATCTGTCCATGGGTCTCCCTGTCCGAGCGCGCGAGCGCGGGCGGGCGGCCGGGGCGGACGCCCGGCTTCGAGCGTCGACGCGCCGACACCGGTGTGACCTCCTGGAACGAGCCTGTGACACCCCGGTGACGCGAGAAGGGGGAGCGAGCGGAGAGACTCGACGGCAGGTGTACGACAGGCATGACAGGCTCTGGACGGCGCGGAAACCGAAACCGCCGACGGAAGCCGCCGATGAGTGGGGGAACGATGTCTCGACTCGGTCGCGAGGAGCAACGGGGCCACGAGGGCGCCGAGCGCCCGCCCGCCCCTGCGGCGACGCCGATCGAGGTCCGCGTGCCGGCGGCGGAGCCCGGCGCACGCAGCGCCTCGGTCGACGGCGCGCTGGTCGTCGCGGCGCCCGGCGAGGAGATCCAGAACGCCGTCCTGAACCGCCTGCACCGCCTCGCCCTGGCGGCGGGCCGGCCCGTCCTCGCCACGATTCACGACGAGCGCATCGGCTGCTCCGTCCCGCTCCGGGTCGATCCCGACGGCTCCAGCCACCTCGCCGCGGAACCGGTCCCGACGGCCCCCGCGGAGAAGCCCGTACGACGGGACCGGCCCACGCACGTCCTGCGCGCGGTGGAACCGGTGACGGAGGGTACCGCCGCGTCCCACCCGTCGCCGGCGCCCGAGACGCGGCGGACGCCCGCCGGTGATGCGGCACCGACGTTCACCCTGCGCGCCCTGGCCGCACCGGCGGGGGGCGCGGCGCCCGGTACGGTCGCGCCGCCGACGGGGGTCTTCGGGCCGCCGCCCCGGATGGACGGCGGCTCCGTGGCCAGAACCACCGAGCAGGCGCACCCCCGGCCCACGGCGGGGCCCGCCGTCGGGCGGGCGGCGGTCGACGGGCCGGCAGTGGCCGCCGGTTCGAAGCCGGTCGCGGCGCCCGCGCCCGTCCCGGTGCCCGCGTCCGCGCCCGAGCCCGTCGCCTGGCCCGAGCCGGTCACCGATGCCGAGTCCGAGTCGCGCCAGGCGCACGAGTCGCTCGACGTGCCCGAGTACGAGCCGCGACACGCGCCCGAGCCCGAGCCGACTCCAGCCCCCGAACCGCCCCGCGCTCCCGCGCCCGTCTCCGCTCCCGCTCCCGTCCCCGTCGTCGACCTCGGTCTCGCCGCCGCGGCCGAGCTGGGGCCCAGGCCCACCCCCACCCCCGCCCGCGGCTTCGATGCCGTGGCCGAGGCCGTGCTCGGGGACGGACCGCTCACCGCGCCCGGTGACGCCACCGCCCCCGCGCTCCTCGCGGAGCCGACCGCCCGTATCAACGAGGCCGTCAAGGAGGGGCGTACGGAGGAGGCGGCGCGGCTGGCCGAGCGGACCGTGGGGGACGCCTCCACGACGCTGGGGCCGGAGCACCCCGAGGTACTCCGGCTCCGCGAACTCTGCGCCTACATCGCCTACTTGTCCGGCGAACCGGAACGTGCCTTCCACCTCTCCATGGACCTGGCCCGGACGCACCACCGCGCGGGCGACGCCGAGGCCGCCTACGGCAACGTCCGCAGCGCGGCCACCGCCTGGCGGGCCGTTCGCGACCCGGAGCGGGGCCTGGAGCTGGGCCGCGAACTGGTCGGCCTGTGGGGTGGACTCGCCGCCGAGGAGGGCCCGGCCGCGGACGACGCCGAGGAGCTGGAGACCGCCCGCAACCGTATGGGCCGCCTCACCGAGCGCGCCCGCGCCCGCACCGCGGCCGGCTGACCGGACGGCCTGCGCGGCGGGCCGCCCGGTCTACCGGGACAGCTCCCACATCGCGTACGCGATGGCGTCGCTGTTGCGGTTCAGGGCCGTGTCGTTGATGTTGGCGGTCGTGTCGCAGGACGAGTGGTAGCAGCGGTCGAAGGGCTGCCCCGCGGTGCCGCCCCACTTGGCGGCCTGGGCCGACGTCTTGCGGTAGTCGGCGCCGCTGAAGAGGCCACCGACGGGGACACCCGCGTTCTTGAAGGGCGCGTGGTCGGAGCGGCCGTCGCCCTCGGTCTCGATCTCCGTGGAGACGCCGAGGCCGGCGAAGTAGTCCTTGAAGGTCTTCTCGATCGTGGGATCGTCGTCGTAGACGAAGTAGCCGGGGTTCGGCGAACCGATCATGTCGAAGTTCAGGTAGCCGCTGATCTTCGCGCGCCCGGCGGAGCCGAGGCTGTTGACGTAGTGGCGCGAGCCGACCAGGCCCAGCTCCTCCGCGCCCCACCAGGCGAAGCGCAGGTGCTTGGCGGGCTGGTGGCCGGAGCGGGCCACGGCGAGGGCGGTCTCCAGGACGGCCGCCGAGCCGGAGCCGTTGTCGTTGATGCCGGCACCGGAGGAGACGCTGTCCAGATGTGACCCGGCCATGACAACCTGATCGACGTTGCCGCCCGGCCAGTCGGCTATCAGGTTGTAGCCGGTGCGTCCGGAGGCGGTGAACCGCTGGACCGTGGTGGTGAAGCCGGCCGCGTCCAGCTTGGCCTTCACGTAGTCGAGCGAGGCCTGGTAGCCGGGGCGGCCGTGGGCGCGGTTGCCGCCGTTCGCCGCGGCGATCGACTGCAGTTGGGTCAGGTGGGCCTTGACGTTGGCTATGGGTATGTCGGGCGCCGCGGCGACGGCCGCGGGCCCGGAGGCGGACGCGGCGTGCTCGGAGGCGGAGGCCGCGCCGGCCACCGAACCGCCGGTCATGAGTGTGGCGACCGCGACGGCGCCGGCCGTCAGTGAACGCCCGGAAAGGGGGAGCTTCATGTGGGGGGCTCCGGATTCCTAGGGAGGCCCTGGGGAGGGGACTCCGCAGTGAATGGGGTGCCTGGATGGTGTGGCCGGGACTGACCCGTCGTCAAGACCGTTATCCGGCCACCACCTTGCGGATATCGGGAACCCCTGGTCGCCGGCCCGTCCTAGTGGACGCAGAACTCGTTGCCCTCCGGGTCCGCCATCGTCACCCACTCCCCGCCCTGCTCCTTCACCTGCCGCAGGACGCTCGCCCCGAGCGCCTCCAGCCGGGCGACCTCCGCCTCGCGCCGCCCCTCGCCCGGGTGCAGGTCCAGGTGGAGCCGGTTCTTGCCGGTCTTGGCCTCCGGTACGCGCTGGAACAGCAGCCGCCGCCCCAGCCCGGCACCGCTCTCCTCGTGGCACGGGTCGTCCGGATGGCGTACGGCGGCCAGGTCCCGCCAGGCGCGGCGGCCGTGGGACTCGACGGTCAGCTCGGCCGGTACGGCCCCGAAGCCCAGCAGTTTCTCGATGAGGGCGCTGTTGTCCTCCACCTCGTAGTGGAGGGCGGCGGCCCAGAAGTCCGCCTGGGCGTGCGGAGCCGCGGCATCGATGACGATCTTGAAGTGCACGGGGGCGGGTGACGAGGTCGATGTCATGTAACCAGTTATACTGGTTATGTGAGTGAGCGGACAGCGAAATCGCCGAAAACCTCCCCCGGTCTGACGCTCGTGACGCGCGAGGGCAAGCCGTACCGCTTCGACCCGGGCGCCCTCTGTCTCGAACTGCTGACGACCGGTGGGCCGGGCGCCTACGCGCGCTGGGAAGTACTGCACGAGCCCGCGGACCTGGTGGCCTGGGCCGGGCGCAGCCGGCTGCCGGGCGGACTGGAGCCGGCCGTGGACCAGGCCGATGTGCAGCGGGCCCGAGCCCTGCGCGACGCCCTGTTCCTGCTCACCGCGGACCGGGCGCACGGACGGCCGCTCCGGCCCGACGCCCTGGAGGCCGTGAACGCCGCCGCGGCCGAGCCCTCGCTCGTCACCCGCGTGGAACCGGACGGCGCCCGGGGCTGGGCCCCGGGCGCCACGGGCGTCCGCCTGCTGTCGACGGTCGCACGCGACGCGATCGAGCTGTTCACCGGTCCGTACGCCGACCGCATCCGCGAGTGCGGCGCCCACGACTGCCTTCTCCTGTTCGTGGACACCTCACGCCCGGGGCGCCGTCGCTGGTGCGCGATGGAGCACTGCGGCAACCGTGAGAAGGCGCGGACCCACCGCGCACGGCGAGCGCCCGACGCACGCTGACGCCGAGGGGGGAAGGCCCAGACGGGGCTAGGGGGGAGCGGGGAGGGCTGGAGGAGCGGGGAGAGGCAGGGAGGGACCGTGGAGGGGCAGCAGGGCTACGGCTTCGCCACCGGAGCGTCCCGCTGTTCGGGCCCGGAAGGGTCGGGGGCAGGCGCTCCGGAGGCCACGATTCCCGACTCCCGCTCGGCGCCCCCCTTCACCGGCGGCACCCCGGCGCCCGTCCGGTCGAGCTGTGCCCTGAGCGCCCGGGCGGTCCGGCGGACGGTGCGCAGGGCGTCCCAGGTGAGCAGCGTCAGCGCCAGCCAGACCAGCGCGAAACCGGCCCAGCGTTCGGGCGGCATGGCCTCGCCGAAGTAGAAAATGCCGAGCAGGAACTGGAAGACCGGGGCCAGGTACTGCAACAGCCCCAGCGTCGAGAGCGGCACGCGGATCGCCGCCGCACCGAAGCAGACCAGCGGGATCGCCGTGACCACGCCGGTCGCGGCGAGCAGGGCCGCGTGTCCCGCGCCCTCCGTGGTGAAGGTGGAGTCGCCCCGCGCGCCCAGCCACAGCAGGAAGCCGAGCGCCGGCAGGAACTGGATCGCCGTCTCGGCGGCCAGCGACTCGACGCCACCGAGGTTGACCTTCTTCTTCACCAGGCCGTACGTGGCGAAGGAGAAGGCGAGGCAGAGGGAGATCCACGGCGGCCGTCCGTAGCCGACGGTGAGGACGATGACGGCCGCGAGACCGGTGCCGACCGCCGCCCACTGCACGGGCCGCAGCCGCTCCTTGAGCAGCAGCACCCCCATCGCGATGGTGACCAGCGGGTTGATGAAGTACCCGAGCGAGGCCTCGACCACATGACCGCTGTTCACGGCCCAGATGTAGACGCCCCAGTTGACGGTGATGACGGCGGCGGCCACGGTGATCAGACCCAGCTTCCGCGGCTGCCGCAGCAGCTCGCCCGCCCAGGCCCAGCGCCGTACGACGAGCAGGGCGACGGCGACGAAGGCGAGGGACCACACCATCCGGTGGGCGAGGATCTCCCCGGCCCCGGCGGGCTTGAGCAGCGGCCAGAACAGCGGGACGAGGCCCCACATCCCGTATGCCGCGAAGCCGTTCAGCAGGCCTATGCGCTGTTCGCTCCTCGACGACCCGGCCACGGGCACCTCCTTCTCGCGCTGCCGCATGCCGGGGCGGAGGCATGCCACGACGAAGGTAGCGCCGTGACCGGCCGTCTGTCATGTCCGTATCGGCATACGGTCATGACAGACGGCCGGGTGGGGGCCGACGGCGGGCGTCAGTCCTTGAGCGCGGCGGAGACGGCCTCGGCGAGCGGCGTGGTCGGGCGGCCGGCCAGCCGGGACAGGTCGCCGGTGGTGACGACCAGCTCCCCCTTCTCGATGGAGCCGTCCACGCCCGCGAGGACGGCGGCCAGCGGCCCGGGAAGCCCGGCGCCGGTGAGGATGCCGGCGTAGGCCTCGGTGGAGACGGGGGTGTAGACGATCTCCCGGCCGGTCTGCCGGCTCAGTTCGGCGGCGTACTCGTCGAAGCTCCAGGCCTCGTCGCCGCCCAGTTCGTACGCCTTGTTCTCGTGACCCTCGCCGGTCAGGACGGCGACGGCGGCGGCCGCGTAGTCGGCGCGGGAGGCCGAGGAGATCCGGCCCTCGCCGGCCGCCTGCACGACGGCGCCGTGCTCCAGGACCGGGGCGAGCTGCTCGGTGTAGTTCTCGTGGTACCAGCCGTTGCGCAGGAGCACGTACGGCAGGCCCGAGCCGACCAGCGCGTCCTCGGTGGCGCGGTGGTCGTCGGCGAGGGCGGCCGTGAGGCTGCTGGGGGCGCTGGTGTAGGCGAGCAGGGCGACGCCGGCCTTCCTCGCCGCTTCGATCACGACCGTGTGCTGCTGGACGCGGCCCTTGTCGAACTCGTTGCCGGAGATCAGCAGCACCCGGTCGCCGGCGGCGAACAGGCCGTCGAAGGTCTCGGGGCTGTTGTAGTCGGCGACCGCCAGCCGGACGCCGCGGGCGGCGAGGTCGGCGGCCTTGTCCCGGTCGCGGACGACGGCGGTGATCCGGTCGGCCGGCACCTTCTCCAGCAGCTGCCGCACGACGTGGCGGCCCAGGTGTCCGGTGGCTCCGGTGACGACGATGCTCATGGCTTCAGTACTCCTTGTGGGGGTGCGATGCCACTGACCCTAAAGCGTGCGCTAACTAAATGACAGTGCCCACTTTGAAGTAAGGTACTTACCTTTGAGTTAGCTTCCTGGTCGGGTGCCTGGTCGTCCCTGCGCGCCGACCTGGGCGCGCGCATGCGAGAGGCCCGGGCGTTGCCGCCCGGGCCTCTTCACAGCCGTGCGCCGCCGGTCTCAGCCGACGACCGTCCAGGTGTCCCCGCCGGCGAGCAGCGCGGCGAGGTCGCCCTTGCCGTCCCGCTCGACGGCGGTGTCGAGCTGGTCCGACATCAGCGTGTCGTAGACCGGCCGCTCGACGGAGCGCAGCACACCGATCGGGGTGTGGTGCAGGGTGTCCGGGTCGGCGAGCCGGGACAGGGCGAAGGCGGTGGTCGGGGACGCGGCGTGGGCGTCGTGGACCAGGATGTCCGCCTCGTTGGCCGCGGTGACCGCGACGACCTTCAGGTCGCCGGTGGCCGGGTCGCGTACGACCCCCTTGGAGCCCTCGCTCCCGAAGCGGATCGGCTGCCCGTGTTCGAGGCGGATCACCGCCTCCTCGGCCCGCTCCCTGTCCTTGAGGGCGTCGAAGGCGCCGTCGTTGAAGATGTTGCAGTTCTGGTAGATCTCCACCAGGGCCGTCCCCGGGTGCTCGGCGGCCTGGCGCAGCACCTCGGTGAGGTGCTTGCGGTCCGAGTCGACGGTCCGGGCGACGAACGACGCCTCCGCTCCGATGGCGAGGGAGACCGGGTTGAAGGGCGCGTCCAGCGAACCCATCGGGGTCGACTTGGTGATCTTGCCGACCTCGGAGGTGGGGGAGTACTGGCCCTTGGTCAGGCCGTAGATCCGGTTGTTGAACAGCAGGATCTTGAGGTTGACGTTGCGGCGCAGGGCGTGGATGAGGTGGTTGCCGCCGATGGAGAGCGCGTCGCCGTCACCGGTCACGACCCACACGGACAGGTCGCGGCGGGAGGAGGCGAGCCCGGTGGCGATGGCGGGGGCACGGCCGTGGATCGAGTGCATCCCGTAGGTGTTCATGTAGTACGGGAAGCGGGAGGAGCAGCCGATGCCGGAGACGAAGACGATGTTCTCCCTCGCCAGACCCAGCTGGGGCATGAAGCCCTGCACGGCGGCGAGGACGGCGTAGTCGCCGCAGCCGGGGCACCAGCGCACCTCCTGGTCGGACTTGAAGTCCTTCATGGACTGCTTGCCCTCGGCCCGGGGGACCAGCTTCAGTGCCTCGACCGTGCCGGTGCCGACCGGTTTCTCTTCCGTGGACGTCTCAGCCATCGATGGCCTCCTTCAGGACCGTGGCGAGCTGTTCCGCCTTGAACGGCATGCCGTTGACCTGGTTGTACGACTGGGCGTCGACCAGGTACTTCGCCCGGACGAGCGTGGCGAGCTGACCGAGGTTCATCTCGGGGATCACCACCTTGTCGTACCCCTTCAGCACCGCTCCCAGATTGCGCGGGAACGGGTTGAGATGGCGCAGGTGCGCCTGCGCGATCGCCTGACCGGCGGTCCGCAGCCGGCGCACCGCCGCCGTGATGGGCCCGTACGTCGAACCCCAGCCCAGCACCAGCGTCCGCGCGCCGTCCGGGTCGTCGACCTCCAGGTCGGGAACCTCGATGCCGTCGATCTTGGCCTGCCGGGTGCGGACCATGAAGTCGTGGTTGGCCGGGTCGTACGAGATGTTCCCGGTGCCGTCCTGCTTCTCGATGCCGCCGATCCGGTGCTCCAGGCCCGGAGTGCCCGGCACCGCCCAGGGGCGGGCGAGGGTCTGCGGGTCGCGCTTGTAGGGCCAGAACACCTCGGTGCCGTCGTCCAGGGTGTGGTTGGCGCTGTGGGTGAACTGCACCGCGAGGTCCGGCAACTCGTCCGGCTCCGGGACGCGCCACGGCTCACTGCCGTTGGCCAGGTATCCGTCCGAGAGCAGGAAGACCGGGGTGCGGTACGTCAGCGCGATCCGGGCCGCCTCCAGCGCGGCGTCGAAGCAGTCGGCCGGGGTGCGCGGGGCGACGACCGGGACCGGCGCCTCGCCGTTGCGCCCGTACATCGCCTGCAACAGGTCCGCCTGCTCCGTCTTGGTCGGCAGGCCGGTGGACGGCCCGCCGCGCTGGATGTCCACGACCAGCAGCGGCAGCTCCAGGGAGACGGCGAGCCCGATGGTCTCGCTCTTGAGCGCCACCCCCGGACCGCTGGTGGTCGTCACGGCCAGCGAGCCGCCGAACGCGGCACCCAGCGCCGCGCCGATGCCCGCGATCTCGTCCTCGGCCTGGAAGCTCCGCACACCGAAGTTCTTGTGCTTGCTGAGCTCGTGCAGGATGTCCGAGGCCGGGGTGATGGGGTACGAGCCGAGGAAGAGCGGCAGATCGGCCTGGCGGGACGCGGCGATCAGGCCGTAGGACAGCGCCAGGTTCCCGGAGATGTTGCGGTACACGCCCGGCGGGAACGCCTTCGCCGCCGGCGCCACCTCGTAGGAGACCGCGAAGTCCTCCGTGGTCTCACCGAAGTTCCAGCCCGCCCGGTAGGCCGCGATGTTGGCGGCGGCGATGTCGGGCTTCTTCGCGAACTTCGACCGCAGGAACTTCTCCGTGCCCTCGGTGGGCCGGTGGTACATCCAGCTCAGCAGCCCGAGCGCGAACATGTTCTTGCTGCGCTCGGCCTCCTTGCGGGTGAGGTCGAACTCCTTGAGGGCCTCGACGGTCAGGGTGGTCAGCGGCACCGGATGCAGGTGGTAGCCGTCGAGCGAACCGTCTTCCAGGGGCGAGGTGTCGTAGCCGACCTTCTGCATCGCCCGCTTGGTGAACTCGTCGGTGTTGACGATGATCTCCGCACCGCGCGGCATGTCGTCGATGTTCGCCTTGAGCGCGGCCGGGTTCATGGCGACCAGCACGTTGGGGGCGTCACCGGGGGTGAGGATGTCGTGGTCGGCGAAGTGCAGCTGGAAGGACGAGACACCCGGCAGCGTGCCGGCGGGCGCCCGGATCTCGGCCGGGAAGTTCGGCAGCGTCGACAGGTCGTTGCCGAACGACGCGGTCTCCGAGGTGAAGCGGTCGCCGGTGAGCTGCATCCCGTCGCCCGAGTCCCCCGCGAACCGGATGATCACCCGGTCCAGCCGGCGGACGTCCTTCGCCCCGACCGGTTTGCGCTGCGCTCCCACGACGGTCTCGTCGGTTCCGTCGGCCTGCTCCGCTGGGCTGCTGACCTGGCTGGTCACTGAACTGGACCTCCCTCGAGGCGGCTGTCCCGGGGACCGGTCTCTCACCGGCCGTCCCAGGATCAACCCTACGTCCGCAAGGGTTTACTTCCGGTGGACATTCGCATGATGGTCACGCCTCGAGACGGCGCGCCGCCCCGGCGGCCCACGGTTTCCGCACCCCCCGCCACTCGTGAGGACGCACCTCGCACGGGCCCCGCATCCTCATTCGTTCGGATGAGCCGCCGGTCGGGGAGGGTGAGCGGCCGGTCCGCGCCGGTGAGCCGCCGGGCCGCCGGAAGCGGCGTCAGGAGTTGAGATAGGTGAGGACGGCGAGCACCCGCCGGTGGTCTCCGTCGCTCGGGGACAGGCCCAGCTTCATGAAGATGTTGCTGACGTGCTTCTCGACGGCCCCGTCGCTCACCACGAGCTGCCGCGCGACCGCCGAGTTCGTCCGGCCCTCGGCCATCAGGCCCAGCACCTCGCGCTCCCGCGGGGTGAGCCCCGCCAGAACGTCCTGCTTGCGGCTGCGCCCGAGCAGCTGCGCGACCACCTCCGGGTCCAGGGCCGTCCCGCCCCGCGCGACGCGCACGACCGCGTCCACGAACTCCCGCACCTCGGCCACCCGGTCCTTGAGCAGGTAACCGACCCCGCGGCTGGAGCCGGCCAGCAACTCCGTGGCGTAGCGCTCCTCCACGTACTGCGACAGCACCAGCACCCCGAGGCCGGGGTGCGCCTTGCGCAGTTGCACCGAGGCGCGCACCCCCTCGTCGGTATGGGTCGGCGGCATCCGTACGTCCGCCACCACGACGTCCGGCAGCTCGCCCTGCGCGTCCAGCTCGGCGATGGTCTTGATCAGCGCCTCCGCGTCGCCGACACCGGCCACGACCTCGTGCCCGCGGTCGGTCAGCAATCGGGTCAGCCCCTCTCTGAGCAGCACTGAATCCTCGGCGATGACCACCCGCACCCTGTCCTCCACGATCTCGGCCCCCCACGCCCGTCCAC
Source organism: Streptomyces ambofaciens ATCC 23877 (assembly GCF_001267885.1). Classification (NCBI taxonomy): domain Bacteria; kingdom Bacillati; phylum Actinomycetota; class Actinomycetes; order Kitasatosporales; family Streptomycetaceae; genus Streptomyces; species Streptomyces ambofaciens. Next base: position 4,695,139 of record NZ_CP012382.1, read on the forward strand.
CGCACGGTCCGCGCGGCCCACGCCGCGTCCACGAACCGTCCGTGCGACAGGTCCAGCATTCCAGCTCCGGCGGCCGGATGCGTCGGGGCAGCCGGAAGAGAACGGGAGGGGCGGGGCGGCGGCCCGGCTCGACCGCCCGATGACGGCCGGTCGATCACGTCGCCCGGGCCGGGGGAGGGGCACCGGGCGGACGGTTGTCACGGCAACGTCGGCTTGAGGGCAGACCACATGGCGGCCGGCGGGTCGGTCTTCGCGGTGTCTCGCGCGCCGGTCCACGGGGCGGCCGGCGCGCCGGAACCCGCCGGCGTCCCGCGCGTGGCCGGCGCGCCGGCTCCCGCGCCCGCTCACCTGGCGACCGGTTCGCTCCGCCACGGCAGTTCCGCCGTCACCCGCGTCGGCCCGCCGGCCGGCGAGTCCACGACGAGGATGCCGTCCACCGCGTCGAGGCGCTCCGCCAGGCCCGCCAGGCCCGACCCGGCCGAGGCGTCCGCGCCGCCCACGCCGTTGTCCACGACCTGGAGCATCAGCCGGTTCTGCACCCGCCACACCTCCACGGCGGCGGACGTGGCACGGGCGTGCTTGCTGATGTTCTGCAGCAGCTCCGACACCGTGAAGTACGCGATCCCCTCGATGGCCGACGCCGGCCGCTCCGTCAGGTCGACCTCCACCCGCACCGGCACGGTGCAGCGCGACGCGATCGCCGACAGCGCCGCGTCCAGGCCGCGGTCGGTCAGAACCGCCGGGTGGATGCCCCGGGCCAGGTCCCGCAGCTCCTGGAGGGCCGTCTTCACCTCGCCGTGCGCCTCGTCCACCATGATCACCGCAGCCTGCGGGTCCTCCCGCAGCTTCTCCTTCGCCAGGCCGAGGTCCATGGCCAGGCTGACCAGACGGGCCTGCGCCCCGTCGTGCAGGTCGCGCTCGATGCGCCGCAGGTCCGCCGCGGCCGTGTCGACGACGACCCCCCGGTCCGACTCCAGCTCCACGACCCGCGTCGCCAGCCGGGACGGCCCGAGCAGCCCGTGCACCATCAACCGGTCCACCGTCGTCAGCGCCCGGACGATCCACGGGGTGGCCAACGTGAACAGCAGTCCGACCAGCGCGGTCAGGGTGATCTCGAAGGGGTTGTCCAGGTAGACGCTGTGCGTCTCGTCGCCGTACAGCTGGACCCCGCCCTGCCCGGCGTACATCGGGAACACCCAGAACCAGAGCGGATACGTGAGCATCGCCCACCCGACCGCCCAGAAGTTCACGGCGACCACGAACGAGAACACCGACCACGGGAACTGCAGCACCGCGTACAGCAGGCTCCGCCAGGAGGCGCCGCTCTTGAGCACGGCACCCATCCAGCCCATCGCGCCCTGCTTCCTGCGCCGCAGCGGCTCCGGGTCGGACACCTGGAGACCCAGCAGGGCGCGGGCCCGCACCCGTTCCATCGCCCCGAAGCCCCGGCACCCGGCGAGCGCCGCCGCCAGCACCGGGACCCCCAGGAACGTCACCAGCAGGCCGGCTCCGAGCGACACCATCGTGACGGCGTAGGTGAAGAGCAGGATGCCGATCGGCAGGCCGAGCAGCACATAGCCGAACTCCCGCCAGCTGCGCCCCTCGAAGGGGGCCCGCAGCCCGGCCGGCAGCCGGGGGCGTCCCGCGTCGGCGTCCCCGGGGAAGCCGGACCCGCTCCCGAACCCGTAACCCTGTCCGTAATCCGTGGCCATCGGTGCCGTCCTTCTCCTCGTCCTACGGCTGTGCTCTCGTAACCTCACCCTCCTGCACCGCGGACCCGCGGGCCATGGAGCCCGTCGGCGTCTCGGGAGGGGGGTTTTCCCCACCCCGCGGCACACGGCTCCCGGCCTCCCGGCGGTCGCTCCCGGCGGTCGTCCTCGGCGGTCGCCCGCGGGCCTCGTCCTCGGTGGTCGCCCGCGGGTCTCGCCCCCGGTGGTCGCCCGCGGGTCTCGCCCCCGGTGGTCGCCCGCGGGCCTCGTCCCTGGCGGCCGTCCGCGGGCCTCGCTCCCGGCGGTCGTCCCCAGTGGACGCCCCCGGCTCTCGCTGCCCGGTCGCCGTCGCCCGGCGCCCGGCCGGTCACCTCGTGCCGGAGGCGTGCCGCGTGTCGTCGGCGGCCGTGCGGTCGCGCCACGGCAGCTCGGCCGTGACCAGGGTGGGGCCGCCTTCCGGCGAGTCGACGACGAAGAGACCGTCGACGGCCGTCAACCGCTCGGCGAGGCCCTTCATCCCCGTGCCGCCGTCGAGGCTCGCGCCGCCGCGACCGTCGTCCCCCACCTGGATGAGCAGCCGGTCGGACGACCGCCAGACGTCCACGGAGGCGGACTTCGCCCCGCTGTGCTTGCTGACGTTCTGGAGCAGCTCCGAGACGGTGAAGTAGGCGATGCCCTCGATGGCCGCCGCGGGGCGCTCCGCCAGGTCGACGGTCACCTTGACCGGCGACGTGCAGCGGGAGGCGACCGAGGAGAGCGCCGCGTCCAGCCCCCGGTCGGTCAGCACGGCCGGATGGATGCCGCGCGCCAGGTCCCGCAGCTCCTGCAACGCCAGTTTCACCTCGCCGTGCGCCTCGTCGACCATGGCCGCGGCGGTGTCCGGGTCCTCCAGGAGCTTCTCCTTGGCCAGTCCCAGCCCCATGGCCAGGTTGACCAGGCGGGCCTGCGCCCCGTCGTGCAGGTCGCGCTCGATGCGCCGCAGGTCGGCCGCGGCCGTGTCGACCACGATCCCCCGGTCCGACTCCAGCTCGGCGATGCGCCGCTCCAGCTCGTCCGACGGCGACAGCAGCGCGCGCACCATCGCCCGGTCGGCGTTGGCCAGGCCCCGCGCGATGAACGGCAGGACCGGCCACAGCACGAACAGCGAGGTCAACGTGATGACGAAGGTGAGGATGCCCCAGGGAAGCCGCATGAAGTCGTACAGGACCGTGCGCCAGCCCACCGGGTCCTTCAGCGCCATCCACAGCCGGGGGAGCAGCCCGTCCCCCCTCCGGCGCGGCAGCCGGCTCGGTTCGTCCACCCGCACCCCGAGCAGCGCCCGGGCCCGCGCCCGCTCCAGCCGGCCCAGCTGCCGCGCGCCCATCAGTCCCACCGCCAGCAACGGGAAGCCGACGACCGTCACCGTCAACCCGACGCCGACGGACAGCATCGTCACGACGTAGACGAAGGCGAGCAGCGACACCGGGAAGTTCGCCAGCAGATGGGCGATCTCCTTCCAGGTGTGCCGGTCGTAGGCGAAGCGGGCCGGCGGCAGGCGGTCACCGGGCGTTGCACCGGAGAACCCGTCGGGGGGCGGTGTCGAGAGGCGTTCGGTCATACGGGTCAGCGTGCCGTGCGGCGGGGCCCCGCGCCATGAGGTGGGCCGCCAGGACGCACTGAGGAAAACCCCACCCCCGCGTCCAAGGTGCGACGGGCTGCTTACCGTCCCTTTATCAGGCCCTAGACTCCCGTGCGTACAGATCGTCGAACAGCAGCGTTCACGACAGGGAGCGAGGGACGGACGTGCCGGAACCGACCGTCGGCGAGATGAGCGCCGGCGAAGTCCCAGCCGCCGACGTGCCCGTCGGCCTCGCCGCGGACCACTTCCAGTCCTACTCGGTCGTCGGGCTGCTCGCCGTCGTCGGCGTGCTCTTCGTCGCCGTCGCCTTCGGCGCCGGTCGCCTGCTGCGGCCCGTGGTCCCGACGCCCGAGAAGCTGCTGACGTACGAGTGCGGCGTCGACCCCGTCGGCGAGGGCTGGGCCCACACGCAGGTCCGCTACTACGTCTACGCGTTCCTCTACGTCATCTTCGCCGTCGACTCGATCTTCCTCTTCCCCTGGGCGACGGTCTTCGCCGATCCTGGTTACGGCGCCACGACCCTGGTGGAGATGTTCATCTTCCTCGGCTTCCTGGCCGTGGGCCTGTTGTACGCATACAAGAAGGGCGTCCTGTCATGGACGTGAACCCCTCCGAACCCGTGCCGCTCCCCGAGCCCAAGAGGCTGGGCGCGCTCTCGCGCCTCGCCCCCGAGCCGATGAAGGTCGTCCTGAACTGGGGCCGCCGGTACTCCCTGTGGGTCTTCAACTTCGGCCTCGCCTGCTGCGCCATCGAGTTCATCGCCGCGTCGATGGCCCGCCACGACTTCATCCGGCTCGGCGTCATCCCCTTCGCGCCGGGTCCCCGCCAGGCCGACCTGATGGTGGTGTCCGGCACGGTGACCGACAAGATGGCGCCCGCCGTCAAGCGCCTGTACGAGCAGATGCCCGAGCCGAAGTACGTCATCTCCTTCGGCGCCTGCTCCAACTGCGGCGGCCCCTACTGGGACTCCTACTCCGTGACCAAGGGCGTCGACCAGATCATCCCCGTCGACGTCTACGTCCCCGGCTGCCCGCCGCGCCCCGAGGCGCTGCTCCAGGGCATCCTCAAGCTCCAGGAGAAGATCGCTCGGGAGTCGCTGGGGGAGCGGTACGCCACCTCGCCCCGGCCGTCGGCCGCCGCCCTGCGGAGTGACCTGGTGCGGCCGCCGGCCCCCGGCACGGGGGAGGCCCGATGACCGCGGTCGGCTGGCTGCCCGCCGACACCGGGGAACTCTTCGGTACGGAGGCCACGGCCGAGGAGTCGTACGACGTCCTGACCGTGGACGTACCGCCGGCGTCCTGGATCTCCGCGCTGGAGACCGCGCGCGACCGGCTGGGCTGCACCTACTTCGACTGGCTGAGCGCGGTCGACGAACCGGGCACCGGCTTCCGCGTCGCGGCGCACGTCGTGGCGCTCGGACCGGTACGCCGGCTGCTGCTGCGTACGACGGTCCCGCACGAGGCCCCGGCCCTGCCCACCGCCGTCCCGGTGTACGCGGGCGCGGCCTGGCACGAGCGCGAGACCCACGAGATGTTCGGCGTCGTCTTCGCCGACCACCCCGCGCTGGACCACCTGCTGCTGCCGGAGAACTTCGAGGGCCACCCGCTGCGGAAGGACTTCGTCCTCGCGGCCCGCGTCGCCAAGGCCTGGCCCGGGGCCAAGGAACCGGGGGAGTCCGACCACGGCGGCCCCCGACGCCGCCAGATGCTGCCGCCCGGCGTCCCCGACCCCAACGAGTGGGGCCCGCTCAAGGGACAGCTCCCTGCCGCTCCGGCCCGCCCGGCACGCGGGGCGGGACGTGCGGCGGGGGAGCGCCCGGCCCGCCCGGCCGGCGACCGCCCGGCCCGCCGCACCCGCACAGCCACCGAGGGCTCCGCCAGCCAGACGGCACCGGGTACCGAGCCTCCGTCGCCGCCTCGCCGTTCGCGCACGGCGGCGGAGGGTTCGGCGAGTCAGGCGGTACCGGGTACCGAGGCTCCGTCGGCGCCTCGCCGTTCGCGCACGGCGGCGGAGGGTTCGGCCAGTCAGGCAGCCGCACCGGACGCGGGGGCCTCGACCGCCCCGGCGGTCCGGCGCGCGCGCAGCGCGAGCGAGGGCTCCGCGTCCCAGCGGCCCACGTTGGACGCACCCTGGCACCACGCCCGCCCCGCCTTCGACGAGGCCGAGGAGACCGGGGACGCCGGGAAGACCGGGGACGCCGGGAAGGCCGGGGACGCCGGGAAGGCCGGGGACGCCGGGAAGGCCGGGGACGCCGGGAGGCCCGCAGAAGCCGGGAAGCCCGGAGAAGCCGTGGAGACCGGGGAAGCCGGGAAGCCCGGAGAAGCCGGGAAGACCGGGGAAGCCGGGGAAGCCGGGAAGACCGGGGAAGCCGAGCACGGTGCTCGTCGTGCGGAGGCCCGCTCCGCGGACGAGCCTGGCGCTCCCGCGGAGGCCCGCTCCGCGGACGAGCCCGGCCCTCCCGCGGACGCCGCTGCCCCGGACGAGCCCGACGGCTCCGGCGCCACCTCTCCTGACCGCCGCCCGCATTCCCCGAACCATCCCGACTCCGGACCCGACTCCCGTCCCGACTCCCCAGGAGGCACGCAGTGAACGACGCGCTCGACGTCGCCCTGCGACTCCTGGTCGTCTTCGTCGTCTTCCTCACCTTCCCCCTGCTCGTGGGTCAGACCGAGCACAAGGTGATGGCCCACATGCAGGGCCGCCTCGGCCCGATGTACGCGGGCGGCTTCCACGGCTGGGCCCAGCTCGTCGCGGACGGGGTGAAGTTCGCGCAGAAGGAGGACGTGGTCCCCGCCGACGCGGACCGCCGCATCTTCCAGCTCGCCCCCGCCGTGGCCCTGTTGCCGTACCTCCTGGTCCTTCTGGCGATCCCCGTCGGTCCGGGTGAGGGCGCCGTGGGCCAGGTCGTCGACGCCGGCGTCTTCTTCGTCCTCGCCGTCATGGGCGTGGGCGTCCTCGGCTCCCTCATGGCCGGCTGGGCCTCCGCCAACAAGTTCTCCCTCCTCGGCGGCCTGCGCACCGCCGCCCAGCTCCTGGCGTACGAACTGCCGATGCTGCTCACCGCCGCCTCCGTCGCGATGGCGGCCGGCACGGTCTCCCTCGTCGGCATCCTCGACGCCTTCGAGTGGTGGTGGCTGCCCTGGCAGATCGTGGGCGCGATCGTCTTCTTCGTCGCCGGGCTGGCCGAACTGCAACGCCCTCCGTTCGACATGCCGGTCGCCGACTCGGAGATCATCTTCGGTGCCTACACCGAGTACACCGGCCTGCGCTTCGCCCTGTTCCTCCTCGCCGAGTACGCCGGGATCGTCGTCCTGTGCGGCCTCACCACCGTCCTCTTCCTGGGCGGCTGGCACGGCCCCTGGGGTGCCGACGGGCTCGGCTGGGTGTGGACCCTGCTGAAGGCGGCCGTACTGGCCTTCGTCGTGATCTGGCTGCGCGTCACCTACCCCCGACTCCGCGAGGACCAGCTCCAGAAACTCTCCTGGACCCTCCTCGTCCCCCTCTCCCTCGCCCAGATCGCCCTCACCGGCATCGTCAAGGTGGTGATCGCGTAACCATGGCCCCCCTTCCCGGCAGCGGCCTGGCCAAGGGCCTGGCCGTCACCCTCCGCACGATGACGAAGAAGACCGTCACCGAGCAGTACCCGGACGCCCAGCCCGAACTGCCGCCCCGCACCCGCGGTGTGATCGGTCTGTTCGAGGAGAACTGCACGGTCTGCATGCTGTGCGCCCGCGAGTGCCCCGACTGGTGCATCTACATCGACTCCCACAAGGAGACGGTCCCGGCGGCGACCCCCGGCGGGCGCGACCGCAGCCGCAACGTCCTCGACCGCTTCGCCATCGACTTCTCCCTGTGCATGTACTGCGGTATCTGCATCGAGGTGTGTCCTTTCGACGCCCTGTTCTGGTCGCCGGAGTTCGAGTACTCCGAGACCGACATCCGGGACCTCACCCACGAGCGCGACATGCTCCGCGAGTGGATGTGGACGGTCCCGGCCCCGCCCGCCCTCGACCCCGGCGCGGAGGAACCGAAGGAACTCGCCGCCGCCCGCAAGACCGCCGACAAACTGGCCGCCCAGCAGGAGACGCCCCAGCCGCCGGAGGCCTCGCGGGAGGCGGCCCGGGCCGGCGAACCGCACGCCGACGAGCAGGCCCGCGCGGCCGAACAGCCCACCCGCCCCATGGGTGACTCCAAGCAACAGACGGACCAGCCGAGGCCGGACCAGCCGGAACAGGAGGGCCGGGAATGACGCCCGCAGCGACCGCAGGCCACCTCGCCGCGCATCCCACGACCCTGGCGGCCGAATCCCACGGCTTCCTCTCCCCGACCGGCGTCGAGATCGCCTTCCTCCTCGTCGGCCTGGTCACCCTCGGCGCGGCCGTCGTCACCGTCACCACCCGGCAGCTCGTCCACGCCGCCCTGTGGCTGGTGGTGGCCCTCGGCGGCCTCGCCGTCGAGTACCTCCTGCTCACGGCCGAGTTCATCGCCTGGGTGCAGGTCCTCATCTACGTCGGTGCCGTCGTCGTCCTCATCCTGTTCGGTCTGATGCTCACCAGGGCGCCCATCGGCCGCTCCCCGGACGCCGACTCCGGCAACCGCTGGGCCGCCCTCACCGTGGCCCTGGCCGCCGCCGCGGCCCTGGTGTGGGTGGTCGTCGACGCCTTCCGCACGACCTGGATCGACCTGGACGGCCCGGCCGCCGGCTCCACCGCCGTGACCGGAGCGAGCCTCTTCCAGAACTGGGTCCTCCCGTTCGAGGCCCTCTCCGTCCTCCTCCTCACCGCGCTGATCGGCGCCATCGTCCTGTCCCGCAAGACGAAGCCGGACCGCGCCACCGACCCCGGTCGCGTCGCCCCCCTTGGCCCCGCCGCCGGCCCCGCTCGCGCCGCCGGCCCCGCTCGCGCCGCCGGCCCCGGTCCTGCCGCCGACCCCGGCGGCACAGCCGACCCCCGCCGTACAGCCGACCCCGGCCGTTCCCCCGAAGCCGGCCGGCCGACCGCGCCGAACGGTGCCGACAAGGCCGGTGACCGCTGATGCACCTCGCCTACCCCGCCGTTCTCTCCGCCCTCCTGTTCTGCACGGGCCTGTACGGCGTCCTCGCCCGCCGCAACGCGATCCTGGTCCTGATGTCGGTCGAGCTGATGCTCAACGCCGTCAACCTCAATCTCGTCGCCTTCGACGTCTGGCTCAGCAGGACCGCCGAGGAGACCCTGCACTCCGGCCAGGCCCTGACCCTGTTCACGATCGCCATCGCGGCCGCCGAGATCGGCATCGGCCTGGCGATCGTGCTCGCCGTCCACCGCAACCGCGGCACCTCGGACATCGACAAGCTCCGCGACACCGCGGAGGGCCACGAGCCGGACGGCGCCGACACCGATCCCCCCGCGACCGGGACGGCCGCCGAGAAGGCTGAGGCCACCGCGTGACCACGACCACCCTCGCCGTCCTCGTCCCCCTCCTCCCCTTCCTGGGGGCAGCCGCCGGCCTCTTGCTGGGCCGCGCGGCACCCGGGTTCGTCCGCCCGCTCGCCGTCCTGCCGACGTCGGTGGCCCTCCTCCTCGCCGTCCTGGTCGCCGCCCGTCAGGGCGGTGACCAGCCCGTGGACGCCGTCACCGAACTGACGCCCACCGGTTCTGTGCCCATCGAACTCGCCCTGCACATCGACGGCTTCGCCGCTCTCGTCGCCGTCCTGGTGGGCTGCGTCGCCACCTGTGTGCAGATCTACTCCACGGGCTACCTGCGCGACGACCCGCGCTACTCCTCGTACGCCGCCCTCGTCTCCCTGTTCACCTCCGCGATGTTCCTCGTCGTCTACTCCGGCGACCTGATGGTGCTGCTGGTCGGCTGGGAGATCATGGGCATCTGCTCGTACTTCCTGGTCGGCCACTACTGGGAGACACCGGAGGCCCGAGCCGCCTCCCTCAAGGCCTTCCTGGTGACCAAGCTCGGAGACGTCCCCTTCCTGATCGGCCTGTTGGCGCTGGCCACCGAGGCCGGCTCGTTCCGCATCACGAAGATCCTCGGCGCCGTGGCGAGCGGCTCCCTCGACCACCCGACGCTGATCGCCCTGCTCCTTCTGGCCGGCGTGGCGGGCAAGTCGGCGCAGTTCCCGCTGCACACCTGGCTCCCCGACGCGATGGCGGGCCCGACGCCCGTCTCCGCGCTGATCCACGCCGCGACGATGGTCGCCGCCGGCGTCTACTTCGTCGCCCGGCTCCTTCCGCTGTTCGAGGCCTCGCGGGCCGCGATGATCGTCCTCGCCGTCATGGCCGCGGTCACGATGGTCGGCTCGGCGCTCGCCGCGCTCGCCCAGGACGACATCAAACGCGTCCTCGCCTACTCGACCATCGGACAGCTCGGCTACATGACCGGCGCCCTCGCCGCCGGCGACCGCGGTGCCGCCGTCTTCCACCTCATCTCGCACGGTGCCTTCAAGGCGCTGCTGTTCCTAGCCGCCGGCGTGATCATCCACGCCGCCGGCACCAACTCGCTGGCCGCCATGTCCCGCATGCGGGGCCTGCGCGACCGCGTCCCGGACGCGTACTGGACGATGACCGTGGCGCTGCTCGCACTCGCCGCGATCCCGCCCTTCAGCGGCTTCTTCTCCAAGGAGTCCGTCCTCGTCGCAGCCGAGCACGTCGCCACCGGCCACACCGAGCACGCGCCCGGCGCCGCGGGCTGGACCGTCCTCGTCGCCGGCCTGGTCACGGCCCTGCTGACCGCCGCCTACGCGGCGCGCCTGTGGCTGCTGGCCTTCCGCGGCCGCGGAGCCGAAGCCCCCGACCACGGCAGGCAGCCTCTCGTCATGAACGCCGTCCTGTGGGTCCTCGCCATCCCCTCGCTCGCCCTCGGCGGGCTCGCCTTCCGCCTGCTGCCCGACTGGTTCGACGGCCAGGACCTCACCCCGACGCTCACCACCTCCGTGCTCGGCACGGGCGTGGCCCTGATCGGCGGCATCGTCACCTACGCCGCCTGGCGCCACACCACGGCGTTCCCGGATCGCCCGCCGCTGGGGGCGGTCGCGGCCCACCCGGAGGGCGACGCCGCCCTGGTGGAGGCGGAGGCCATCGCCAGCCACGAGCCCGCCTACGGTGACATCGCGTACGCCCCCGACCCCTCGGACCCGGGACGCCTCCTGCTGGGCCCCCTGCACCGGCACGCGGCCGTCGGCTTCCACCTGGACGCGGTGTACACGGCGCTCTTCGTCCGGCCGGTCCAGGCCGGCGCGAGCCTGGTCCGGTTCCTGGACCGCGAGGTCGTCGACACCTACGTACGCGGCGCGGGCGCCCTGCCCCGCTGGCTCGGAACCGCCGTCCGCCGGGCCCAGACCGGCAATGTGCAGACCTATGTGAGCGCGCTGCTCGCCGGCACCGTCGTCCTCGCGGTCGCCGCCGTCCTCGTCGCCACGGGAGCGTGAGCAGGCGTGATCGATATCAACGAGTCCCTGATGCAGTTCCTTCTCGCGTTGATCGTCGTCGGCCCGCTTCTCGGCGCCGCCGCCGCTCTCCTCCCGGCCCCGCCCGGGCTGAAGGGAAAGTCACCCGAGCAGGCCGTGCTGCGGCACGGCGTCACCGTCACCGGTGTCGTCCTTCTCGCCGTGATCATCCTCGTGCTCGGCTTCGACCACGACCATCCGTCGAAGGTGCAGGCCGGCACGGACATCAGCTGGATCCCCGCGCTCGACGTGCGCATCCACCTCGGCATCGACGGCATCTCCCTCCCCCTCCTGGCGCTGACCGCGCTGCTGACCTTCCTCTGCGCGCTCTACTCGTACTTCAAGCAGCAGAACGAGCGGCTGACACCACGAGCCCCGGTCCCGAGCCCGAAGGCCTTCGTCGCGCTGCTGCTCGTCCTGGAGTCCGGCACCCTCGCGACCTTCGCCGTTCTTGACCTGATCCTTTTCTTCCTCGCCTTCGAGATGGTCCTCATCCCGATGTACTTCCTCATCGCCCGCTGGGGCGGCGAGGGACGGGCCGAAGCGGCCTGGAAGTTCATCCTCTACACGCTCCTCGGTTCCGTCGTCATGCTGCTCGGCCTGCTCCTGATCGGACTCACGGCGGGCACATTCGACATGGTGGCACTCGCCACTGACAACGGCCGGTCGCTGACCACATCCGTGCAGGTCATCGCCGTTCTGGCGATCGGCGTGGGGCTCGCGGTGAAGACCCCGATGTGGCCTCTGCACAGCTGGCTGCCCGACGCCCACACCGCCGCTCCGACGGTCGGCTCGGTCCTGCTGGCCGGTGTGCTGCTGAAGATGGGGACGTACGGATTCGTCCGGATCCTCCTCCCGGTCGCGCCGGACGGCTTCCAGACGTTCGCGCCCTACCTCGCCGCCCTCGCCGTCGTCGGCATCATCTACGGCTCCCTGGCGTGCCTGGCCCTGGCCCGACGGGGCGCGAAGGGCGACCTCAAGCGCCTCATCGCCTACTCCTCCGTCGGCCACATGGGCTTCGTCCTGCTCGGCATCGCGACCATGACCCCGACCGGCGTGAACGGCGCCCTGTTCGCCAACATCGCCCACGGTCTCATCACCGGCCTGCTCTTCTTCGTGGTCGGCGGGCTCAAGGACCGCACCGGCACCACCGACCTCGACACCCTCGCCGAGGAGACCGGAGCCGCCCTGTACGGCAGGGCACCGCGCCTCGGCGGCTTGCTCGCCTTCGCCGCGGTCGCCTCGCTCGGCCTGCCGGGCCTGGCCGGATTCTGGGGCGAGATGCTGGCGCTCTTCGGCGCCTTCGACCCCCACGAGGGCCTCAGCCGCCCCGCCTTCCTCACCTTCATGACCGTCGCCGCCTTCGGCACGTTGCTGACCGCCGCGTACATGCTGATCGTGGTCCGCCGAGTCTGCATGGGCGCCGTACCGCGGGAAGCCCCGGGCCTCACCGACGTGCGCACGTACGAGTTCGCCGCCTGGACGCCGCTCGTCGCCCTCACCGTCGTCGCCGGACTGTGGCCCAGGACCCTCCTCGGCCTGACCGACCCGGCCGTGCAGCAGCTCCTCTCAGGAGGCACCCGATGAGCTCCCCGGCCCAGTCCCTCGCCCAGACCCTGGCGCAGTCACCGGCCCAGAACCTCGTCCAGTCCGTCGACTGGCTCGCCATCGCGCCGCCCACCATCGCCGCGGTCGTCGGACTCGTCGTCCTCGTCACCGACCTGTTCGTCAAGGACACCCGCAAGCCGCTGCTCGGCTGGATGGCGGTCGCCGGACTCGCCGCCGCCGCGCTCATGCTGCTGCCCCTGGTGAACGGCGACCGCTCGACGTTCTGCCTGACCGGCGACGCCGACGTCTGCAGCTACACGGCCGACACCTTCACCCTCGCCATCCAGTTCCTGGTCCTCGGCGGAGCCCTCCTGGCCGCCCTGCTGTCGGTCACCGCCCTGAAGGACGCCGACCGCGGACTCCCCGAGGGCGAGTTCTGGTTCCTGCTGCTCTCCTCCGCGGCCGGCGCCGCCCTCCTGCCCGCATCCCGCGACCTCGCGACCCTCGTCGTCGCCCTGGAGGTCGCCTCGCTGCCCGCCTTCGCCCTCGTGGGCCTGCGCCAGGGCGACCGCCGGTCCTCCGAAGCGGCCCTGAAGTTCTTCCTGTCCTCGGTCACCGCGACCGCGGTCAGCCTCATGGGCATCAGCTTCGTGTACGCCGCGACCGGCACCCTCTACCTCACCCAGGTGGCCGAACGCATCCAGCACGTCGACGGGCAGCTCACCACCCTCACCCAGACCGGCGTCGTCCTCACCCTCGTCGGCTTCGCCTTCAAGACGGCCGCCGTGCCCTTCCACTTCTGGGTGCCCGACACCTACGTGGGCGCGCCCCTGCCGATCGCGGCCTACCTGTCCGTGGTCGGCAAGGCGGTCGGTTTCTCCGGCCTGATCCTCGTCACGGTCATCGCCCTCCCGTCCTACGCCGACGTCTGGGGGCCGGCCCTGGCGGTGCTGGCCGCCCTCACCATGACGGTCGGCAACGTCGGAGCCCTCCGCCAGCAGACCACGCGCGCGTACAGCGCGGTTCGACTGCTCGCCTGGTCGTCCGTCGGCCAGGCCGGCTACCTCCTGGTGCCGATCGCCGCCGCCGCGTACTCCGACGAGCCCGAGCGGGCGATCGGCTCCACCGTCGCCTACGCCCTCATGTACGCCGCGGTGAACCTCGGTGCCTTCGCGGTGGCCGCGCTCGTCGGCCGTACGCGGACCCGGAACCGTGTCGCCGACTACCGCGGCCTGTACGCCTCCCACCCGCTGACCGCCCTGCTCCTGGCGTTCTTCCTGCTGTGCCTCGCCGGGCTGCCGCCCGGCATCATCGGTCTCTTCGCCAAGGTCACGGTCTTCTCGGCAGCCGTCGAGGCGGGGCTCGGCTGGCTGGCCGTCGTCATGGCGGTCAACGTCGTCATCGCGCTGTACTACTACCTCCAGTGGACGGCCCTGCTGTTCCGGACGCCCGCGGACGCGACGGTGAAGCATCGCGTCCCCGCTCCCCTCACGGCCGCGCTCACCGTGACCGCGGTCCTGGCCGTCGCCCTGTCGGGAGCGCCCCAGCTGATCCTGCGCTTCGCCGACACCGGCCTCTTCTGAGCGCGGCGGCTTCGGGCACGCGCGCGTGCGGTACCCGCCCGCGGCGCGCGGCGCCCGCTGCGGCCGTCACCCGTACGGACCACGCGCGCCGCGGTGAACGGCAGGGAACTGGCGGCCCTCGCCTGGCGTTGACCAGTACGGAAGGGTCCACTGGACGTGATGCCACGGCACCGGTGGCATCACGAGGCCAGGAAGCAACCACAGCGAGCGACACCTGCAAGCAAAGGGTTCCCCTGCTGCACCACTTGGAGGGCGTACCGTGCACCGCCGGCACAACGGGCTCAGGACGGCAGTACTCCTCGGGGGACTGTCGGCGCTCATCATTGTCATCGGCAGCTTCTTCGGCCGAGCGGGGCTCGTCGTCGCCGTACTCGTCGCCCTGGGCACGAACGCGTACGCGTACTGGAACAGCGACAAGCTCGCACTCCGCGCGATGCGCGCCCGCCCGGTGAGCGAGTTCGAGGCCCCCGGGCTCTACCGCATGGTCCGCGAGCTCTCCACCCAGGCCCGCCAGCCCATGCCCCGCCTGTACATCTCGCCGACGGAGGCACCGAACGCCTTCGCGACCGGCCGCAACCCGCGCAACGCGGCCGTGTGCTGCACCGAGGGCATCATGCGCCTGCTCGACGAGCGCGAGCTGCGCGGCGTCATCGGCCATGAACTCAGCCACGTCTACAACCGCGACATCCTGATCTCGTCCGTCGCCGGCGCCCTGGCCTCCGTGATCATGTTCCTCGTCAACTTCGCCTGGTTGATCCCGGTCGGCCGGTCCAACGACGATGACGGGCCGGGTCTGCTGGGCATGCTCCTCATCATGATCCTCGGTCCGCTCGCCGCCACCGTCATCCAACTGGCGATCAGCCGCTCCAGGGAGTTCGAGGCCGACGCGTCCGGTGCCCAGCTGACCGGCGACCCGATCGCCCTCGCCGGCGCCCTGCGCAAGCTCGAGACGGGCACGAAGCAGCTGCCGCTGCCCCCCGAGCCCCGGATCGAGACCGCCAGCCACATGATGATCGCCAACCCGTTCCGGCCGGGACAGGGGGTTTCGAGAATGTTCTCCACCCACCCGCCGATGGCGGAGCGGATCGCCCGACTCGAAAAGATGGCAGGTCGACAGCAGTGAAGACCATCCTCAACGTCATTTGGCTCGTCCTCAGCGGCTTCTGGCTGTTCCTCGCCTACCTGGTCGCGGGTGTCCTGCTCTGCGTGACGATCATCGGTATCCCGTTCGGCATCGCGGCCTTCCGCATCGGCGTCTACGCCCTGTGGCCCTTCGGCTACACGGCGGTCGAGCGCCGCGACGCGGGAGCGCCCTCATGCATCGGCAACGTCCTCTGGCTGATCCTCGCGGGCTGGTGGCTGGCCATCGGCCACATCGTCACGGGTATCGCCCTGTGCGTCACGATCATCGGTATTCCGCTCGGCGTCGCCAACTTCAAGCTGATCCCGGTCTCCCTGCTCCCGCTCGGACGCGAGATCGTGCGCACCGACCAGCCGTTCACGGCCACCGGCTCCACGCAGCGGACCGGCTGGTAGAAGCCGCGGTTCTCCACAACCGTGGGGTTCTCCACAACCGCGGGGTTGTCCACAGGCTCGCCCGGCTGTCCGTGGCGGCCCGCATCATGAACCCATGACCGCGATCGAGCAGTTGCCGGCACGAGTGGCCCCCGAGGCGCGCAAGGCCCGCCCCGGGCACTGGTCTTCCCTCCCCGCGCCCGTGGACGGGGCGAGGCCCGCCCCCGCACGGACCGTCTGGTCCCGCGACGCCCCGAGCCTCCCGGAGCGCCCGCACGTCCGGACCCGCGGCGCGGGTCGGTACGAGGAGGCCGATCAGGGGCTGGAGTCCGCACCCCGGGCCGGCTTCCGCATACGTACGGCGCCCGGTCCCGTGGCACCGGGCGCGACCACCGCGCCGGCATCCCCCACCCACGGAACGCCGGCCGCGCGGTAACACGAACGCCGTGCCGCGAGCCCTTTCGCCCGGCCGAGGCACCCCAGCCGGCGTCTACCGCGGAGTCCTCCCCTCCCGGCCCCGCGTGCCCCCGTACGCCAGCGCGCTCGCAGCCAGCACACCCCCGCCCACGATCACCGAGTCCACCGGAAGGGAGAACGCGAGCACCAGGCATCCGATCAGGCCCAGCGCCGGTACCACCCGCGACGCCCGCGACGCGTCGAGCGTCCAGGCCGAGGCGTTGGCCACGGCGTAGTACGCCAGCACACCGAAGGAGGAGAAGCCGATGGCGCCGCGCACGTCCACGGTGGCGGCGAGGACCGCGACCACCACCCCCACGGTCAGCTCCGCGTGGTGCGGCACCCCGGAACGCGGGTGTACCGCGGCCAGCGCTCCGGGCAGGTGACGGTCCCGGGCCATGGCCAGCGTCGTCCGTGAGACGCCGAGGATCAGCGCCAGGAGGGCGCCCGACGCGGCCACAGCGGCGCCCACCCGCACGACCGGAGCGAGCTCCGGCAGACCGGCGGCCCCCACCGCGTCGGCCAGCGGCGCCGTCGCCTGTCCCAGGCCACCCGGGCCCAGCACGGACAGCACACCCACCGCCACACATCCGTACACGACCAGCGTGATGCCCAGGGCCAGCGGGATCGCGCGCGGGATGGTGCGCCGCGGGTCCCGCACCTCCTCGGCGAGCGTCGCGATGCGCGCGTATCCCGCGAAGGCGAAGAACAGCAGACCGGCCGCCTGGAGGACGCCGCCGATGCCGCCCGACACCCCGACGTCCAGCCGGCCGGCGTCGGCCCGGCCCGACCCGAGACACACCGCCACCACGGAAGCGAGGACCGCCAGCACGACCGCCACGATCACCCGCGTCACCCAGGCGGACTTCTGGATCCCGCCGTAGTTCACCGCGGTCAGCACCACCACGGCCGCGACCGCCACCAGGTGCGCCCGCTCCGGCCAGACGTAGGTGCCCACGGTGAGCGCCATGGCAGCACAGGAGGCCGTCTTGCCCACGATGAACGACCAGCCCGCCAGATGTCCCCAGAACTCCCCGAGCCGCTCCCGCCCGTAGACGTACGTGCCGCCCGAGGCCGGGTAGCGGGCGGCGAGCCGCGCCGAGGAGGTGGCGTTGCAGTAGGCGACGACGGCGGCCACGGCGAGGCCGAGCAGGAGCCCCGACCCGGCCGCGCGGGCCGCGGGCGCGAGAGCCGCGAAGACGCCGGCGCCGATCATCGAACCGAGCCCCACGACCACGGCGTCGCCCACGCCCAGGGTGCGTCGCAGCTCAGGACCCGCAGGTGTCATGCGTCGCACCCTACTGATCGGCGCAACCGCCGGGAGCGGCCGGGACGTCCCCCTGACCGAGAAGACACGAACACCCGCGGAAACCAGCCCGCCGAACGGGACTGCGCGGGTACTGCGCGAACGGGCAGGGGCACGGCATGACGATCATCAGCTGGATCATCCTGGGACTGCTGGCCGGGGCTGTCGCCAAGTTCCTGCTGCCGGGCCGTGATCCGGGAGGGCTCGTCGGCACGACCCTCATCGGCATCGCGGGCGCGTTCACCGGCGGCTGGATATCGGCCCGCTGGCTGGACCACCCGGTCAGCAAGGACTTCTACGACGGTGCCACGTGGGCGGCGGCGATCGGCGGCTCCCTGGTGCTCCTGATCGCCTACCGGCTCCTGTTCGGCAACTCGCGCGACTGACGCCGCGGCACGGCACTCGGCCAACGCGAAGGGCGGGCACCCGACGGCGCCCGCCCCTCCCCGTGAAACGAGACCCTGCGCATCGTCGCGCGCCGGATCAGCAGGTCACCGGTAGTTCACGAACTGCAGCGCGAAGTCGAAGTCCTGGTTCTTCAGCAGGCTGATCACGGCCTGCAGGTCGTCCCGGCTCTTGGAGGTGACCCGCAGCTCCTCACCCTGCACCTGGGCCTTCACGCCCTTGGGGCCCTCATCGCGGATGATCTTGGCGACCTTCTTCGCGTTCTCCTGGGAAATACCCTCCTCGATCGACGCGAAGATCTTGTAGTCCTTGCCGGAGAGCTGGGGCTCGCCGGCGTCCAGGGCCTTGAGCGAGATACCGCGCTTGACCAGCTTGGACTGGAAGACGTCGAGGACAGCGGTCACCCGGTCCTCGGAGTTGGCCTCCATGAGGATCTTCTCCCCGGACCAGGAGATCGAGGCGCCCACACCCTTGAAGTCGTAGCGCTGCGACAGCTCCTTGGCGGCCTGGTTGAGGGCGTTGTCGACCTCCTGCCGCTCGACCTTCGAGACGATGTCGAAACTGGAGTCGGCCATGTCCTGTGGCTCCTTGTATCTGGTGCGTGTCGGGCCGCGTATCGGGTCCGTACCGGCATACGTCGGCGACCGCCGGGCCCGCAGGGGTCCTCGGCCGCATCCGGACAAGACTAGCCACCCGCCGTCCCCCGGGTGGCGATCAATCGGGTGGCGAAGCACCCCTCCACATCGGGTATTGTTTACGTCGTTGCCACGGAGCACCGCCGCAAGACGGTTCAAAGGGCAGCGAACCCCGGCGGTGTGCCCGAGCGGCCAAAGGGAGCAGACTGTAAATCTGCCGGCTCAGCCTTCCCAGGTTCGAATCCTGGCGCCGCCACACGGGAACGAAGGGCCCCGTGACCTGTCCGAACAGCAGGTCACGGGGCCCTTCGTCATGTCCTGGACCGAAAGGGCGAGAGCGGCCCGGCCCGGGATGTCAGTGGGTCCGGGCAGACTGGTGCCATGGCCTCGTCCTCCCGTCGCAGAGTCTGCCCCGAGTGCAGCCGCGAGATCGCCGTCGTAGCGGGGCGGTACGCGCGGCACGATCCGTCCGGCGCGCGGGGAACCGGCGAGCTCGTCTCCTGCCCCGGCTCGCGTCGACCGGCGCAACTCGGCGCGGTGCAAGCCTCCCTGGACGGGTACGTCGTCCCCGACTTCCCCGGGCAACTGCCCCTGTTCTGACCGTTCGTCCCGACGCCTCGCGCGGTCTCTCACGGGGTCAGTTACCGGCCACCGACTTCACCGCCACCGACACCGGCGCCGAGCCGCCGATCAGCTCCAGGGTCAGGCCGGCCGTGGCCGGGCTGTCGATCAGCTCCGCCAGGACGGCGGCCACGTCGTCCCGTGCGACGGGGCCGCGGCCGGTGTGTGCCTCCAGGCGGACCAGACCGGTGCCGGCGTCGTCCGTCAGCTGGCCGGGACGCAGGATCGTCCAGTCCACCCCCTCCAGCGACCGCACGTACGCGTCGGCCTCGCCCTTGGCGCGCAGGTAGACGTCGAAGATCTCGTCCCCCTGGTGCCGCGGGTCGGCTCCCATGGAGGACACGACGACCAGACGCCGTACGCCGGCCCGGACCGCCCCGTCCGCGAAGAGGACGGCTGCGGCCTTGTCGACCGAGTCCTTGCGGGCCGCCCCGCTCCCGGGACCGGCGCCCGCCGCGAAGACCGCCGCGTCGGCGCCCCGCAGCCTCTCCGCGACCCCCTCGACCGAGGCCGACTCCAGGTCGAGCACGACCGGTTCGGCGCCGGCCTCACGCAAATCGTCGGCCTGCTCCGACTTGCGGATGATGCCCGCCACCTCGTCACCACGCGCGGCGAGCAACCGCTCCAGCCGCAGCGCGATCTGACCATGACCACCAGCGATGACAATGCGCATGTCTTCGACCGTACGCCCCGACGCCCGCCCGCGCCGCACGACTTCGGCCGCCTCCGACCGGCCCCGCCCCCGGCCCGCCCCGTCATGACGGTTCGCCACGCCCTCCGCGCCCCTGCCGGGGCAGGCCCAGGTCCGTCGGAGCCGTCGAGTCGCCGTACTCCCGTACCGCGCTCGTCCGTGCCACCAGGCGCCCCCGGTGCACCACGACGCGGCTGTACGCCAGGGAGAGCGCGGAGGCCAGCCGGTCCCCGCGTACCGCGAGGAGTTCGGCGGGGAACCCCGCCTCCACGCGTACCTCGGGCAGGCCCAGCGCCGCCCGCGCCGCCGTGCTCACCGCGTCGTACGCGTCCTCGGGGCGCAGCCCCTGGCGCGAGGCCAGGAGGTACGCCGCCTCCAGGGGGTCCCCGCGCCCGACGGGATTGGAAGCGTCCCGCAGCGCACCGCTCCCCGCCGCGATCCGCACACCGGCCGCCCGCAGCAGCCGCAGCGGAGCCATGCCGTCACGGGGGGCCGCGGTGCCGCAGGCGCCCTGGGGCAGGCACACCACCGTCACCCCGGCCGCCGCGAGCCCGTCCGCGGCCCGGGAGGCCACGTCGGAGGGGAGCCGCCCCAAGCCGTCGCAGGGGCCGAGCGCGACCCCGGGGCGCAGCCCGCCCGCCATCGCCGCCAGCCGGGCCAGCCGTGCCGGGTCGGCGGCGTCCGTGTGCAGGTCGACCGGGCAGCCGTGCTCGGCGGCGACCTCCAGGACCGCCTCCACGTACCCCGCCGGATCGGGGTCCAGGTCCGGGCACCCTCCGACGACGTCCGCGCCCATCTTGACCGCGTCCCGCAGCAGCGCCAGCCCGTCCGCCCCGGCCGCCCCGGTCAGCACCCTCGGCATCGCGACGGCGGTGAGCTCGACGAGCCCGCGCAGCGAGCGCCGCGCCCGCAGCACGCCGGTCAACGCGCCCAGCCCCGTGACGTCGCCCACGCGCACGTGCGCCCGCAGGGCTGTCGCCCCGTGCCCCAGCTGGAGCAGGGCGGCCTCCGTGGCCCGGCGCTGGACGTCCCGGGGGTCGTGGGAGTGGGGGGCCGGGGCGTCGGCCGTCAGCGCCGTGTCCCCGTGGAGGTGGGGCTCGGCGGGGGCGGGCAGGAGCAGGTAACCGGCGAGGTCCACGCGGGTGCCGGGGCCCGGCGTGCGGGCCGCCAGGCTGCCGGCCGTGCCGACCGCCTCGATGCGTCCGCCGTACAGCCGCACGTCCACGGTCCGGCCGTCGGTGAGCCGCGCTCCGGACAGCAGGAGCGAGCTCTGGCGGGCGGGGCCCGACGGGGAGGGCGAGTGGGGCGGCTGCGGCTGGCTGTCGGGCATCGCACTCCTCTGGGCTCGGGGCTGCGCAGTGGGGGACGCAAGATCACGCAGAGTGAGACGAGCCTAGGACGGTGATCAGCCCTTGGCGCGGAGGAGGGCAATAGTCGTACCGGCCGGGCTCCGCCCCGCGCACCGTCGGCGCCGTGGCGGCGCACCTGCGGCTCACCGTGCGGCGCGGTCCGTGCGGGGCGGCTGTGCGGGCCGGTTCCCGCCGCGGGCGCACCGAGGGGGACGGGCCGGGGCACGGGCGGCGAAACGGATTTGGGCGAACGGCGGGCGACCGTGTAATGTCTTCATCGCTCGCCCCAATAGCTCAGTCGGCAGAGCGTCTCCATGGTAAGGAGAAGGTCTACGGTTCGATTCCGTATTGGGGCTCTGGTGTGAAAGGTTCCCGCCGCGAGGCGGGGTCCGATCGCATCACAGCGGTGTAGCTCAGTCGGTAGAGCAAGCGGCTCATAATCGCTGTGTCACCGGTTCAAGTCCGGTCACCGCTACTCTCAGTAGCCGATTGCGGGGTCGGTCCTTCAATCGGCTACTCTTTTCTGCGTTACCATCATCAATCCGTTCGTCAAGGAGTGCACTCACGTGGCTGCCACCGACGTCCGCCCGAAGATCACGCTGGCCTGCGTGGAGTGCAAGGAGCGGAACTACATCACCAAGAAGAACCGGCGTAACAACCCGGACCGACTGGAGATGAAGAAGCACTGCCCGCGTTGCAACGCGCACACCGCGCACCGCGAAACGCGATAAACAAGGCTCGTACACGAGGCCGTCCCCGAAGCTTGGGGGCGGCCTCGTGTCGTTCTTGGTCATAAAGAAGAGCAGCAGGAGGTTGCCACCCGTGGCGCTCGACCAGACGTTCGTGGGGCGGAGCTATCCGCCGACCGCGCCCTATGAAGTGGGGCGGGAGAAGATCCGCGAGTTCGCGGAGGCCGTGGGGGACGCCAATCCGGCGTACACGGACACGGAGGCGGCGAAGGCGCTCGGTCATCCGGATGTGATCGCTCCGCCGACGTTCGTGTTCTCGATCACGTTCAAGGCGGCGGGTCAGGTCGTCGAGGACCCGCAGCTGGGTCTGGACTACAGCCGGGTGGTGCACGGCGACCAGAAGTTCGCCTACGTGCGTCCGGTGCGGGCCGGTGACCGGCTGACGGTCACCTCGACCATCGAGGCGGTCAAGTCGATGGCGGGCAACGACATCCTGGACATCCGTGGTGAGGTCCACGACGAGGCCGGCGAGCTCGTCGTGACCGCCTGGACCAAGCTCGTGGCCCGCGCGGCCGGGGAGGCGTGAGCATTCCATGACGGCGAAGGTCGCCTACAGCGACGTCGAGGTCGGTACCGAACTGCCCGCCCGGAGCTTTCCCGTGGACCGTGCCGCGCTCGTGCGGTACGCGGGTGCCTCCGGCGACTTCAACCCGATCCACTGGAACGAGCGGTTCGCCAGGGAGGTGGGTCTGCCGGACGTCATCGCGCACGGCATGTTCACGATGGCCGAGGCGATCCGCGTGGTCACCGACTGGACCGGTGATCCGGGCGCGGTCGTCGAGTACGGCGTCCGGTTCACCCGGCCGGTCGTGGTGCCCGACGACGGCCGGGGTGCCGTGATCGAGGTGAGCGGCAAGGTCGCGGCCAAGCTCGACGACCACACCGTCCGCGTCGACCTCACCGCCACCAGCGCAGGCCAGAAGGTCCTCGGCATGTCCCGCGCCGTCGTACGCCTCGCCTGAGGCGCTCCGGTCCGATCCGGTCCGGTCCGATCCGATCCGTCCGGGTCCGTCCTGGAGGCCCGTTCATGTGCCACCCGGTAAGGGGCGTTCTCCCTGGAGTGCGCCCCTTACCCCCGCTCGCACCCACGGTCTCCCGTCGCCGCGCTGCGGCACGGCGGCCCGGACGCCTTGACGAAGTTAGTGATTGAGTACTAACTTCGGCCTCATGGTCAGGATGAGTGCGGAGGAGCGGCGCGAGAGCGTCATCCGGGCGGCGACGAGCGAGTTCGCCCAGGGTGGCTTCTACGGCACGTCCACCGAGGCCATCGCCAAGCGGGTGGGGGTGTCCCAGCCGTACCTCTTCCGGCTCTTCCCGGGGAAGAAGGCGATCTTCCTGGCGGCGGCGGAGCGCTGTCTGGAGGACACGCGCAAGGTCTTCCAGGAGGCCTCCGACGGCCTGCACGGCGAAGAGGCGCTGCATGCCATGGCCGAGGCCTACATGCAGCTGATCGCCGATCAGCCCGAGAAGCTCCAGATGCAGTTGCAGGTGTACGTCGCCGTCGCGGCCGCCGAGGCGGCCGGTGACCACGAGTTCGGCAAGATGGTGCGCAAGGGCTGGCTGGAGCTCTGGGACGCCGTGCACCTGCCCCTCGGCGGGGACGTCTCCGAGACGACGACCTTCATGGCGTACGGCATGCTCATCAACGCGCTGGCCGGCATGGGCTTCCCGCCGGGGCACCGGATCTGGGACGGCTTCTACATCTCGGCCCGCCTCAAAGAGGGCCCGGAAAGCGCATCGGGCCCACAAGGCGCATCGGGTACGGACAGCGCATCGGGTCCGGACAGCACATAGGGGCGGTCAAGGCCCGCGGGAGCGGTGCTCTCGTGCGACCCCAAAAGTTAGTCATCAATTACTAACCAAAGTCGGCAAGCAGTGCACACCCTCTGGGGGAGAGATGTCACAGCACGGCACGCACCACGGATCACGCGGCGGGGGAGCGGTCTGGGCCCTGGTCATCACCTGCATCGCCGGTTTCATGGCGGCCCTGGACAATCTCGTCGTCACCACCGCCCTGCCCTCCATCCGCGAGGACCTGGGCGGGGCGATGCACGACCTGGAATGGACCGTGAGCGCCTACACGCTCACCTTCGCCGTCCTTCTGATGTTCGGCGCGGCCCTCGGTGACCGCTTCGGCCGCCGCCGCCTCTTCGTCGTCGGCCTCACCGTCTTCACCGGCGCCTCCGCCGCCGCGGCGATGGCGCCCGGTATCGACTCACTGATCGCCGCCCGCGCGGTCCAGGGCGTCGGCGCGGCGATCATGATGCCGCTGACGCTGACCCTGCTGACGGCCGCCGTGCCCGCCGAACGGCGCGGAATGGCGTACGGCATCTGGGGTGCCGTCAACGGGCTCGCCGTGGCCTCCGGTCCACTGGTCGGCGGCAGCCTCACCGAGCACGTCTCCTGGCAGTGGATCTTCTGGCTGAACGTACCGCTGGGCCTCGCGCTGCTGCCGCTCGCCCGCCTCCGCCTCGCCGAGTCGTACGGAAACGGCGCACCGCTCGACATCCCCGGCACCCTGCTCGCCAGCGGCGGCCTCTTCGGCATCGTCTACGGCCTGGTCCGCGGGCCCGTCGACGGCTGGACCGGCCCGGTGGTGCTGACGGCCCTGTTCGCCGGGGCCGCGCTGCTCGTCGGGTTCGTCCACCACGGGATCCGCGCCAGGAACCCCATGCTCCCGATGCGCCTCTTCCGCTCCCGCACCTTCTCGGGCATCAACGCGGCGAGCCTGCTCATGTTCCTCGGGATGTTCGGCTCGATCTTCCTGCTCAGTCAGTACATGCAGAACGTGCTCGGTTATTCGCCCACCGAGGCGGGCCTGCGCATGCTGCCCTGGACCGGCATGCCGATGCTGGTCGCACCGATCGCCGGCATCCTCTCGGACCGCGTCGGAGGACGCCCGGTCGTCGCCGCCGGGCTCTTCTTCCAGGCGGCCGGCCTCGGCCACCTCGCCTACGTGGTCACCACCGACGCCTCCTACGGCGTCCAGCTGCCCGGCCTGATCATGAGCGGCATCGGCATGGCCCTGTACTTCGCCCCCGCCTCCGCGCTCGTGATGGCCGGCGTCACCGCGAAGGAACAGGGCATCGCCTCCGGTGCCAACAACGCCCTGCGCGAGGTGGGCGGGGCGCTCGGCATCGCGGTCATGGCGTCGGTCTTCTCGGCACAGGGCGGCTACGAGACCCCGCAGGCCTTCGTCGACGGGCTGCGGCCCGCGGTCGCGGCGGGCGCCGGGATCGTGGCCCTGGGAGGCGTCGCGGCCCTGCTCATCCCGGGGCGCCGCCGCGGCGGCGAGCCGGTCACGGCCGAGGCCGCGGCGGAGCCCGTACCCGCGGGCGAGCCGACGCCGGCCGGCGTCGGGCAGCCGGCGTCCCGCTGACGCACACCAACGCCGGAAACGAAAGGAGCCCGACATGCCCACCCTTCCCTGGACCGTGCCCGACCGGCCGCCGCAGGCCACCGAGGTCCACGTCTTCGCCTCCCGTTTCGAGACCCGCACCCTCTGGGGGGCGCTGAAGTTCCTGGCCGGCACGCCGCGCGTGTGGCGGCAGGTCAGGGGAGCGCCCGGAGCGTACGGCGCCTCGCTGAAGGCCGAGCCCTTCCGGCGGACCTTCTGGACCCTGTCCGCCTGGGAGTCGCCCGAGGCGCTCAAGGCCTTCGCCCGCTCGGGCACCCACGCGCCGACCGCCCGAGGCCTGTCGGCCCAGATGCGGGACGTCAAGTTCGCCACCTGGCCGGCCTCCGCCGACGACCTCCCGGTGAGCTGGGCAGAGGTACGCCGACGCCTGACATGAGCACCGAATCGTGAGAGGGAACGCCCCGGCCGACCGGCCGGGGCGTTTCCCGCTGCCCGGGGCTGTCGGTGCCGTCTCGTAGTCTTGAGCGCGTGCAGGAACTCCATGACGCCCCCCTCGCCCCGCTGACCACCTTCCGGCTGGGAGGACCGGCGACCCGCCTGGTCACGGCCACGACCGACGCGGAGGTGATCGCCGCAGTCCGCGAGGCCGACGACACCGGCACGCCGCTGCTGCTCATCGGCGGCGGTTCCAACCTGGTCATCGGCGACAAGGGCTTCGACGGCACCGCCCTGCACATCGCCACGCGCGGCCTCTCCCTCGACGGGACGACGCTGGAGCTGGCGGCCGGCGAGATCTGGACCGACGCCGTCGCCCGCACCGTCGAGGCCGGACTCGCGGGCGTGGAGTGCCTGGCCGGCATCCCCGGCTCGGCCGGCGCCACCCCCATCCAGAACGTCGGGGCGTACGGCCAGGAGGTCTCCTCGACGATCACCGAGGTCACCGCGTACGACCGCCGGTCCCGCCAGACGGTCACCCTCACCAACGCCGCATGCGCCTTCTCCTACCGCCACAGCCGCTTCAAGGCCGAGCCCGAGCGGTATGTCGTCCTGCGCGTCCGCTTCGCCCTGGAGGACGCCGACGGCCTCTCCGCGCCCCTTCGCTACGCGGAGACGGCCCGCGCCCTGGGCGTCGAGCCCGGTGACCGGGTGCCGCTGACCACCGCCCGCGAGACCGTGCTGAAGCTGCGCGCGGGCAAGGGCATGGTCCTCGACCCGCAGGACCACGACACCTGGTCGGCGGGGTCGTTCTTCACCAACCCGATCCTCACGGACGAGGAGTTCGCGGCCTTCCGCGCGCGCGTGGACGAGCGCCTCGGCGAGGGCGTCGAGCCGCCCGCCTTCCCCGCGGGCGAGGGCCGCATCAAGACGTCCGCCGCCTGGCTGATCGACAAGGCCGGCTTCACCAAGGGGTACGGCAGCGGACCCGCCCGCATCTCCACCAAGCACACCCTCGCCCTCACCAACCGGGGCGAGGCGACCACGGAGGACCTGCTGGCCCTGGCCCGCGAGGTCGTCGCCGGCGTCCGCGAGGCCTTCGGCGTCACCCTGGTCAACGAGCCGGTGACGGTGGGCGTCAGCCTCTAGCCGGGTACGGCGTTTCGGGCGTCGGCGGACGTCCGGGCCTCAGTAGGCGACCCCCACGCCCTGCCGCACGGTCCTCGCGTCCTCGGCCATCGCGAGCATCGCGTGGGCGACGTCGGCGCGGCCCACGAAGCGGCCCTTGGTGGGGAAACCGCCGACCACCGTCCGGTACCGGCCGGTCAGCGGCTTGTCCTGGAGCCGCGGCGGCCGGACCACCGTCCAGTCCGTGTCACTGCGCGCCAGTTCCCCCTCCATGGCGCGCAGATCGGCGTAGACCTCCTTGAAGACCGCGGAGATCACGCGCCGCACCCCGCGGTCCAGCGGTCCGGCGTCCTGCGCCTGGGGTCCCACCGGCATGGCGCTGACCACCAGCAGTCGGCGCACGCCCTCCGCCTCCATCGCGTCGAGCACCCCGTGGGTCAGCCGCGCGACCACACCGGCATCGGCACGGCGACGGGGGCCGAGCGCGGACAGGACGGCGTCCCGCCCCGCCACGGCCTGCCGCACCGACGCCGGATCGCTCGGATCCGCGCGGAGCACCTCCAGGTGCTCGCCGGTCACGGGCAGCCGCGCGGGATCGCGCACGACGGCCGTGACGTGGTGCCCGGCGCCGAGGGCCTGCCGGACGACCTCCTGGCCGGTGCCTCCTGTGGCACCGAAGACGGTGAGCTTCACGGCGTACTCCATTCCGCACGGCGGCGTCCGGGGGGCTGGGGCGCGGGCCGATGAGCGCTCACTCACCGGCGCACCGCCTCCTGCCCATTCAAGGGAGGGGGTACTCACCCGCCGGTCGAGCCCGCCTCGAGCGCCGTACCGCCCGCCGGGCCGCACCCGCCGGTCAGGGGGCCTCCACCGGTCGGCCTCCGCCCCGGGGCGTCCGCTCGGCGCCCTCGTCGGCCAGCCAGTCGTCCACCCCCGCCAGCAGCTTCCGCTTCACGTCCTCCGGAGCCGCCGACCCCCGCACCGACTGGCGGGCGAGTTCCGCCAGCTCCGGGTCGGTGAAGCCGTGGTGCTCGCGCGCGATCTCGTACTGGGCGGCCAGCCGGGCCCCGAACAGCAGCGGGTCGTCGGCGCCCAGCGCCATCGGGACCCCGGCCTCGAACAGCGTCCGCAGCGGCACGTCCTCCGGCTTCTCGTACACGCCCAGGGCCACGTTCGACGCCGGGCACACCTCGCACGTCACCTGCCGGTCCGCGAGCCGCTTCAGCAGCCGCGGGTCCTCCGCCGCCCGAACCCCGTGCCCGATCCGGTCGGCCTCCAGGTCGTCCAGGCAGTCCCGCACGGACGCCGGACCGGTCAGCTCGCCGCCGTGCGGCGCCGACAGCAGCCCGCCCTCCCGGGCGATCGCGAACGCCCGGTCGAAGTCCCGGGCCATGCCGCGCCGTTCGTCGTTGGACAGCCCGAACCCGACGACCCCCCGGTCCCCGTACCGCACCGCCAGCCGGGCCAGGGTCCGCGCGTCCAGCGGATGCTTCATCCGGTTCGCGGCGACCAGCACCCGCATGCCGATGCCGGTGTCCCGCACGGCCGTCTCCACCGCGTCCAGGATGATCTCCAGCGCCGGGATCAGCCCGCCCAGCCGCGGCGCGTACGAGGTCGGGTCCACCTGGATCTCCAGCCACCCCGAGCCGTCCCGCAGATCCTCCTCCGCGGCCTCCCGCACCAGTCGCTGGATGTCCTCCGGCTCCTGGAGACACGACCGCGCCGCGTCGTACAGCCGCTGGAAGCGGAACCAGCCCCGCTCGTCCGTCGCCCGCAGTTTCGGCGACTCCCCGCGGCCCAGCGCCTCGGTCAGCGTCTCGGGCAGACGCACGCCGTGCTTGTCGGCCAGTTCCAGCAGGGTCGCGGGCCGCATCGACCCGGTGAAGTGCAGGTGGAGATGGGCCTTCGGCAGTTCAGAGACATCACGTACACGCTCCATTCCGTGATCCTGCCGTACGACACGCCCGACCCGACAGCACTTTCCCCGTACGTGGTCTTGCTCGCACAAACAAAGCAGGGGTCGCACCGGAACGTTCCGGTGCGACCCCTGCCGGGGAACCGCCGAGGAGACGGTCAGTCCCTGGCCTCCGCCAGCAGCTTCTGGATCCGGCTCACGCCCTCGACGAGGTCCTCGTCACCGAGCGCGTACGAGAGCCGCAGGTACCCGGGCGTGCCGAACGCCTCGCCCGGCACCACCGCGACCTCGGCCTCCTCCAGGATCAGCGCGGCCAGCTCGACGGAGTCCTGCGGACGCTTGCCGCGGATCTCCTTGCCGAGGAGCGCCTTCACCGACGGGTAGGCGTAGAACGCGCCCTTCGGTTCCGGGCACAGCACGCCGTCGATGTCGTTGAGCATCCGCACGATGGTCTGGCGGCGCCGGTCGAAGGCCTCCCGCATTTTCGCCACCGCGTCCAGGTCACCGGAGACCGCGGCCAGCGCCGCCGCCTGGGCCACGTTGGACACGTTGGACGTGGCGTGGGACTGGAGGTTCGTCGCGGCCTTGACGACGTCCTTCGGGCCGATGACCCAGCCGACCCGCCAGCCGGTCATCGCGTACGTCTTCGCGACGCCGTTGACCACGATGCACTTGTCGCGCAGCTCGGGCAGCAGCGCCGGCAGGGAGACGGAGAAGGCGTCGCCGTAGACGAGGTGCTCGTAGATCTCGTCGGTCAGCACCCACAGGCCGTGCTCGACGGCCCACTGGCCGATGGCCTCGGTCTCGGCCTCGGAGTACACGGAGCCCGTCGGGTTCGACGGGGACACGAAGAGGACGACCTTCGTCTTCTCCGTGCGCGCGGCCTCCAGCTGCTCCACGCTCACCCGGTAGCCGGTGGTCTCGTCGGCGACGACCTCGACGGGCACACCGCCGGCCAGCCGGATCGACTCCGGGTACGTGGTCCAGTAGGGCGCCGGGACGATGACCTCGTCGCCCGGGTCGAGGATCGCGGCGAACGCCTCGTAGATGGCCTGCTTGCCGCCGTTGGTGACCAGGATCTGCGAGGGGTCGACCTCGTAGCCGGAGTCGCGCAGCGTCTTCGCGGCGATCGCGGCCTTCAGCTCGGGCAGACCGCCGGCCGGCGTGTACCGGTGGAACTTCGGGTTCTTGCAGGCCTCGATCGCGGCCTCGACGATGTAGTCCGGCGTCGGGAAGTCGGGTTCGCCTGCGCCGAAGCCGATCACCGGACGCCCGGCGGCCTTGAGGGCCTTGGCCTTGGCGTCCACGGCGAGGGTGGCGGACTCGGAGATCGAGCCGACTCGGGCGGAGACCCGGCGCTCGGTGGGTGGGGTTGCAGCGCTCATGGCCCCATCGTTCCAGACCGGAAACCTCCCCGGCACAGGGGTTTCACGGACTGAACAGGACCGGACCACGCCCTGAACATCAGTCCGGGCGCGCTTTCTGTTCGACGCCCGGCCCGTGAGCACGTACACTCTCACCTCGTTGGCCTTCAGCGGCCCGCTGCCACTCGGTGCACACCAAGCATCCGGGCGGATGCGGTACGTTGGGGGGCACACAAAGGGTCGTAGCTCAATTGGTAGAGCACTGGTCTCCAAAACCAGCGGTTGGGGGTTCAAGTCCCTCCGGCCCTGCTACACACACCTTCGCCAGGATGTGTGCGCATGTACGTACAGCAATGCACCGCCGTGCGGCTCCAACCGGGCGCGGCACGGCCACGACCCGGAATCAGGTGAGGACGAGTGACGGACGCCGTGGGCTCCATCGACATGCCTGATGCCCAGGACGAGGCGCCGGACTCCAAGAAGTCGCGCAAAGGCGGCAAGCGCGCCAAGAAGGGCCCGCTGAAGCGCCTCGCTCTCTTCTACCGCCAGATCGTCGCGGAGCTCCGCAAGGTCGTCTGGCCGAGTCGCAACCAGCTGACGACGTACACCACCGTGGTGATCATCTTCGTGGTCATCATGATCGGCCTGGTGACTCTGATTGACTATGGCTTCTCTCACGCCGCCAAGTACGTCTTCGGCTGAGTCGAGAGCGAAGGGCGCCGAGGTACCCGGCGCCCCTTTCGCGTGTTCCACCCCTATGTATCCAGGAAGAAGCAGCCACAGTGTCTGACCCGAACGTGAACGACGCCATCGAGCCGGTCGAGTCCGTCGAGGACGAGCTCGGCACCGTCGAGGGCGCCGACAACGAGGACACCGAGGTCTCCGCCGAGACCGAGGCTGCCGACGACGCCGTCGTCGCGGACGCGGACGAGACCGCCGAGGCACAGGACGAGGCCGTCGAGGACGAGACCGTCGAGGACGGCACCGCCGAGGACGAGACCGCCGAGCCGGCGGACGAGGCCGCGGAGCCCGAGCCCGAGCTCGACCCGATCGATGCGCTCCGCCAGGAGCTGCGCGTCCTCCCCGGCGAGTGGTACGTCATCCACACCTACGCCGGTTACGAGAACCGCGTGAAGACCAACCTCGAGCAGCGCGCCGTCTCGCTGAACGTCGAGGACTACATCTTCCAGGCCGAGGTGCCGCAGGAAGAGGTCGTCCAGATCAAGAACGGCGACCGCAAGACGATCCGCCAGAACAAGCTGCCGGGTTACGTCCTGGTCCGCATGGACCTGACCAACGAGTCCTGGGGCGTCGTCCGCAACACCCCCGGCGTCACCGGCTTCGTCGGCAACGCCTACGACCCGTACCCGCTGACGCTGGACGAGATCGTCAAGATGCTCGCCCCCGAGGCCGAGGAGAAGGCCGCCCGCGAGGCCGCGGAGGCCGAGGGCAAGCCCGCTCCGCAGCGCAAGGTCGAGGTCCAGGTCCTGGACTTCGAGGTCGGCGACTCGGTCACCGTCACCGACGGCCCGTTCGCGACGCTGCAGGCCACGATCAACGAGATCAACGCCGACTCGAAGAAGGTCAAGGGCCTCGTCGAGATCTTCGGCCGCGAGACCCCGGTCGAGCTGAGCTTCGACCAGATCCAGAAGAACTAGTACCGCACACCGGTACCTCTCTGGACGTACTGCTTCCGAACCGGTCAGGCGGGCGCTCGCGCCCTGCCTGACCTGCTCGGTTTTTGGCCGCGCATCTATACCCGTTATCGTTGTGCGGTATGCCTGTGTCCGGGTCGCCCCGGGTGCGGGCAGGACCCGAATCGAAAGGACCCGGAGAGCTATGCCTCCCAAGAAGAAGAAGGTCACGGGGCTCATCAAGCTCCAGATCCAGGCCGGTGCCGCGAACCCGGCCCCGCCGGTCGGCCCCGCGCTGGGTCAGCACGGCGTCAACATCATGGAGTTCTGCAAGGCCTACAACGCCGCGACCGAGTCGCAGCGCGGTTGGGTCATCCCGGTGGAGATCACGGTCTACGAGGACCGCTCCTTCACCTTCATCACCAAGACCCCGCCGGCCGCGAAGATGATCCTCAAGGCCGCGGGCGTGGAGAAGGGCTCCGGCGAGCCGCACAAGACCAAGGTCGCGAAGATCACCCGCGACCAGGTCCGTGAGATCGCCACGACCAAGATGCCCGACCTGAACGCCAACGACCTGGACGCCGCCGAGAAGATCATCGCCGGCACCGCCCGTTCCATGGGCGTCACGGTCGAGGGCTGACCTCCACCCCCGTAATCCAGCAGTAGTAGTGGCAGGGCCTGCTCGGCCCGCACCACGACTCCTCAGAAGCCAACAGGAGCAGTAGTGAGCAAGCGCAGCAAGTCTCTCCGCGCTGCGGACGAGAAGATCGACCGGGACAAGCTCTACGCCCCGCTCGAGGCCGTCCGTCTCGCCAAGGAGACCTCCACGACCAAGTTCGACAGCACCGTCGAGGTCGCCTTCCGCCTGGGTGTCGACCCGCGCAAGGCGGACCAGATGGTCCGTGGCACCGTGAACCTCCCGCACGGCACCGGTAAGACCGCCCGGGTCCTGGTCTTCGCGACCGGTGACCGTGCCGAGGCCGCGCGTGCCGCGGGCGCCGACATCGTCGGCGCCGACGAACTGATCGACGAGGTGACGAAGGGCCGTCTGGACTTCGACGCCGTCGTCGCCACCCCGGACCTCATGGGCAAGGTCGGCCGCCTCGGCCGCGTCCTCGGCCCGCGTGGTCTGATGCCGAACCCGAAGACCGGCACCGTGACCCCGGACGTGGCCAAGGCCGTGACCGAGATCAAGGGCGGCAAGATCGAGTTCCGCGTCGACAAGCACTCGAACCTGCACTTCATCATCGGCAAGACGTCGTTCGACGACACCAAGCTGGTGGAGAACTACGGCGCCGCGCTGGAGGAAGTCCTCCGTCTGAAGCCGTCCGCCGCCAAGGGCCGGTACATCCGGAAGGCCGCCATCAGCACCACGATGGGCCCCGGCATCCCGCTCGACTCGAACCGCACCCGCAACCTCCTCGTCGAGGAGGACCCGGCGGCGGTCTGAGCCGACGGCTCGCCCCCAGGGTTCACGGGCCCCGCACCTTCCGAGGTGCGGGGCCCGTTCCGTTTTTCCGGTACGGGCCCGGGCTCTCTGGGCTAGCGTGCGGGCAGCGGACTCGCATACGGCGCACAGGGGTGGGGCGGATGACGCGCACGACGGCACGCCGTACGGTCTTCCGGGCAGCGGTGACGGCCGTGCTGTTCTCCGCCACCGCCTGCACCTCCGCCGCCGGGTCCGCCCCCTCCGGCGACGGCGCCCGTGCGGCCGACCCGTCGACGCGGCCCCTGCATGCCGTGGAGCGGGCCACCGGACGGGCGGGTTCGGCCAGGGTGGAGTCCACGACCGTCATGGGCGGGGAACTGTCCCTGAAGGCCGCCGGCACCCTCGGCTGGCGCGACGGTCTCACCGGCACCCTGACGATCACGTACACGGCCGGCACGACCGCCGAGACGATGCGCCGGCTCGGCACCACCGCCCTGGAGGCCCGCTACCTGCCCGACGCGTACTACGCCCGGCTGGGCGACCGGTTCGCCGACCGGGTGGGCGGCCGGCACTGGATCAGGTACGCCTACGAGGACCTGGAGCGGCTCGGCGGTGACGCGGGCGCCGGGTTCGCGGACCAGCTGCGCGAGACCACGCCGCACCTGGCGGTGAAGTCGCTGCTGGCCGCCGACGACGTGCGCGAGGTCGGTGCGGAGACGACCCGCGGCCGGCGCACCACGCACTGGACCGGCACGGTGGGCGGCGACACCGCCCGGACCGTCGACATCTGGGTCGACGACCGGGATCTGCTGGTCAAGAAGGTCGAGCGGGGCCGGACGGAGACCGGGAAGCTGACCCAGACCGTGTACTACAGCGACTACGGCGCCGGCGTCGTCCCCGAGCGCCCGCCGGCCGCGGACACGGCGGACTTCAGGGAGCTGCTGAAGGCGCGGGGCGACGGCTCCTGACCGGGTTCCCGGCCGCCGCGCTCCGCGGAACGTCCCCTCCCCTCTAAATCACAAGATCGTTCGAACCATCTCCGATACGCTCGCGTCCTTGCTGTGAAGAGGCAGTGCGCAGTGCGTGTGCCCTGCGATCCGTGTGTTTCCGTGGGGGGAATCCATGAAGACGTCCGTACGTGTGCCCGTGGGCGCCGGCCTGTCCGCTCTGCTGCTCGCCGCCGGAGCGGTGGGCTGTTCCGAGGGGGGCGGGGGCGAGGAGTCCCCGAAGATGACGCCGGCGGCGGCCGTCGCCAAGGCGGCGAAGAACACGGAGAAGATCGACTCCCTCCGCTACCGCATGACCGGTCGGGCTCCCGAAGAGGGCCGGGTCGAGGCCGAGGCCGAGATGCGGATGAAGCCCACGCTCGCGATGAGCATGAAGATGACGGCGCTCGACCAGGGTGCCGACGCCAAGGCGGAGATCCGGCTCGTCGGCAAGGCCATGTACATCGGCGGCGGCGCCGAGGCGGCCAAGGAGATGGACGGCAAGAGCTGGATCAAGTTCGACCTGGCCGCGCTGGGCGCCGACAAGGAGCTGAACCAGCTGGGCGGCGCCTCCCAGGCTGACAAGAACCCGGCGACCGAGTCCACCTTCCTCACCGGTGCCAAGGACGTCGAGAAGGTCGGCACCGAGACCGTCGAGGGTGTGGAGACCACCCACTACAAGGGCACGGTCGCCCTAGCCGACCTGGAGAAGTCCCTCGAAGGCGAGGACAAGGACACCCGGGACAAGCGCCGCAAGAGCCTCGAGCAGTACAAGGAGATGGGCGTCGACAAGCTCACGATGGACACGTGGATCGACGGCGACGACCACACCAAGCGTTTCCGCGTGCGCGGCGACGCCGACAAGGGTCCGCTGGACATGACGATCACCTTCCTCGGTTTCAACGAGCCCGTTAAGGTCACCGCTCCGCCCGCCAAGGACACCGTCGACCTGGCCGAGATGATGCAGGAGTCCCAGACGGGCTGAACGGCCCGGGCGCCCGCCCTCGGGTCGCCGTAAGGGCGGATTTGCTTGACACTGCCCCGTTCACGTACGCTTCCCCAGAAGCCAAAGACCGCTGGTCGTTGCCGTGTGCTCTTCAGAGGGCACGGTGGCCGAAGGATTCGCTGAACTGCGGACGACCCGCGCAGGTGACTGTGGATGAGCTCCCGGACCTCACGCCCCATGGGTGTGTTCAGACGGTCGAGCCACGCCCCGTGCGCCTGCGCCGGGGCGTTTCGTTTTCCCCAGTCCTCCTTCGGGTCCGCGCGGTCCGAATCACCCGGAAGGAGGCCGAGGCTCTATGGCGACGCCCGACAAGGCTGCCGCGGTTGCCGAGCTGACGGACAAGTTCCGCAGCTCCAACGCCGCCGTGCTGACCGAGTACCGCGGTCTCACCGTGGCGCAGCTCAAGACGCTGCGCCGGTCGCTCGGTGAGAACGCCCAGTACGCCGTGGTGAAGAACACGCTGACCAAGATTGCGGCCAACGAGGCCGGGATCACGACGCTGGACGACCAGTTCAATGGTCCGACGGCTGTCGCCTTCATCACCGGTGACCCGGTGGTGTCGGCGAAGGGTCTGCGCGACTTCGCCAAGGACAACCCCAACCTCGTCATCAAGGGCGGTGTCCTTGACGGCAAGGCGCTGTCCGCCGACGAGATCAAGAAGCTTGCGGACCTCGAGTCCCGCGAGGTTCTGCTCGCCAAGCTGGCGGGCGCCTTCAAGGGCAAGCAGACGCAGACTGCTCAGCTCTTCCAGGCGCTTCCCTCGAAGCTCGTCCGCACCGTGGACGCGCTCCGTGCCAAGCAGGACGAGCAGGGCGGTGCCGAGTAACTCGGCTCGCTTTCTGACTCACGCCGCCTAGCGGCGCGGGTCGCAGCGGGCCCGACGTACGCCCGCCTCACCCAGTACATCCGGCACCCCCTGCCGAATAGTGGAAGGACCGCCATCATGGCGAAGCTCAGCCAGGACGACCTGCTCGCCCAGTTCGAGGAGATGACCCTCATCGAGCTCTCCGAGTTCGTGAAGGCCTTCGAGGAGAAGTTCGACGTCACCGCCGCCGCGGCCGTCGCCGCCGCCCCGGCCGGCCCGGCCGCCGCCGCCCCCGCCGAGGAGGAGAAGGACGAGTTCGACGTCATCCTCACCGGTGCCGGCGACAAGAAGATCCAGGTCATCAAGGTCGTGCGTGAGCTGACCTCCCTGGGTCTGAAGGAGGCCAAGGACCTCGTGGACGGCGCCCCGAAGCCCGTCCTCGAGAAGGTCGCCAAGGACGCCGCCGAGAAGGCCGCCGAGTCCCTCAAGGGCGCCGGCGCCTCCGTCGAGGTCAAGTAAGACCGCACCGGCACCACGGATCCGTCAGGGTCTGTAACGCCGTAGCACCGAAGAGCGATCATCCATCCGGGTGGTCGCTCTTCGGCGTATCCGAGGGTGCGGCGGCGGCTGCCTTGCACGCGTGACGGCGGAGAGTATGGTGATCTTCGTCGTGCCGTCTCCAGGGCCCTGAGAGCCGCTGGAGGCAACCGGTTCGGGCCTAGGGGGGCCTTGACGAACCGCACGCAGCGCGCAATTCTCAGGGCGTCGTCAAAGGATCCGAATCCGAGGCATGGATCGACGACGAAGAGGGCAGTATCAACGTGCGTTGAGGGCGAGGCCTTGCCGCAGGTGGTGAGAACAACGAGGAGTGAACACGGTCCCCGAGAACCGCACTGGACATCAGTGAGCCAAGTGGCTACACTGTCCCTTTGCGCTGCCTGTTAGCTGCCCCCTGCCCGTCACCAGGGGTCTACCCTCGCCCGAGCACTGACGACCAGAGCATGTCCGACCTGGCTTTCCGCCACGTCAGGCACCCCCTGTCTTCGTGCACGGAAGAGGGGCCGGTACGCGCGTAGTGAGTCCGAGCCCTCGGAAGGACCCCCTCTTGGCCGCCTCGCGCAATGCCTCGACCGCGAATACGAACAACGCTGCCAGCACCGCCCCGCTGCGCATCTCCTTTGCAAAGATCAAGGAGCCCCTCGAGGTTCCGAACCTTCTCGCGCTGCAAACCGAGAGCTTCGACTGGCTGCTCGGCAACGACGCGTGGAAGGCTCGCGTCGAGTCGGCTCTGGAGTCCGGTCAGGACGTCCCCACCAAGTCCGGTCTGGAAGAGATCTTCGAGGAGATCTCGCCGATCGAGGACTTCTCCGGGTCGATGTCGCTGACGTTCCGCGACCACCGCTTCGAGCCCCCCAAGAACAGCATCGACGAGTGCAAGGACCGCGACTTCACGTACGCGGCCCCGCTCTTCGTCACCGCCGAGTTCACCAACAACGAGACCGGCGAGATCAAGTCCCAGACGGTCTTCATGGGCGACTTCCCGCTCATGACCAACAAGGGCACCTTCGTCATCAACGGCACCGAGCGTGTCGTGGTGTCGCAGCTGGTCCGTTCGCCGGGTGTCTACTTCGACTCCTCCATCGACAAGACGTCCGACAAGGACATCTTCTCGGCCAAGATCATCCCGTCCCGGGGTGCCTGGCTGGAGATGGAGATCGACAAGCGCGACATGGTCGGTGTGCGCATCGACCGCAAGCGCAAGCAGTCCGTGACCGTCCTGCTCAAGGCTCTCGGTTGGACCACCGAGCAGATCCTGGAGGAGTTCGGCGAGTACGAGTCCATGCGCGCCACCCTGGAGAAGGACCACACCCAGGGCCAGGACGACGCGCTGCTCGACATCTACCGCAAGCTGCGTCCGGGCGAGCCCCCCACGCGTGAGGCCGCGCAGACGCTGCTCGAGAACCTCTACTTCAACCCGAAGCGCTACGACCTCGCCAAGGTCGGCCGCTACAAGGTGAACAAGAAGCTCGGCGCCGACGAGCCCCTGGACGCCGGCGTCCTCACCACCGACGACGTCATCGCCACGATCAAGTACCTGGTGAAGCTGCACGCCGGTGAGACCGAGACGGTCGGCGAGTCGGGCCGGGAGATCGTCGTCGAGACCGACGACATCGACCACTTCGGCAACCGCCGCATCCGCAACGTCGGCGAGCTGATCCAGAACCAGGTCCGTACGGGTCTCGCCCGTATGGAGCGGGTCGTGCGCGAGCGCATGACCACCCAGGACGTCGAGGCGATCACGCCGCAGACCCTGATCAACATCCGGCCGGTCGTCGCCTCCATCAAGGAGTTCTTCGGCACCAGCCAGCTGTCCCAGTTCATGGACCAGAACAACCCGCTGTCGGGGCT
Organism: Streptomyces ambofaciens ATCC 23877; assembly: GCF_001267885.1. Classification (NCBI taxonomy): domain Bacteria; kingdom Bacillati; phylum Actinomycetota; class Actinomycetes; order Kitasatosporales; family Streptomycetaceae; genus Streptomyces; species Streptomyces ambofaciens. Next base: position 4,733,228 of record NZ_CP012382.1, read on the forward strand.
GACGCACAAGCGTCGTCTGAACGCCCTCGGCCCGGGTGGTCTCTCCCGTGAGCGGGCCGGCTTCGAGGTCCGCGACGTCCACCCGTCGCACTACGGCCGCATGTGCCCGATCGAGACGCCGGAAGGCCCGAACATCGGTCTGATCGGCTCGCTCGCCTCGTACGGCCGGATCAACCCGTTCGGTTTCATCGAGACGCCGTACCGCAAGGTCGTCGACGGCCAGGTCACGGACGACGTGGACTACCTGACCGCCGACGAGGAGGACCGCTTCGTCATCGCGCAGGCCAACGCCACGCTCAACGACGACATGCGGTTCTCCGAGGCCCGTGTCCTGGTCCGCCGCCGTGGCGGCGAGGTCGACTACGTCCCCGGTGACGACGTCGACTACATGGACGTCTCGCCGCGCCAGATGGTGTCGGTCGCGACCGCCATGATCCCGTTCCTCGAGCACGACGACGCCAACCGCGCCCTCATGGGCGCGAACATGATGCGTCAGGCGGTGCCGCTCATCAAGAGCGAGTCCCCGCTGGTCGGCACCGGCATGGAGTACCGCTCCGCCGCCGACGCCGGCGACGTGGTCAAGGCCGAGAAGGCGGGTGTGGTCCAGGAGGTCTCCGCGGACTACATCACCACGACCAACGACGACGGCACGTACATCACGTACCGCCTGGCCAAGTTCTCCCGGTCCAACCAGGGAACCTCGGTCAACCAGAAGGTCATCGTCGCCGAGGGCGACCGGGTCATCGAGGGCCAGGTCCTGGCCGACGGCCCGGCCACCGAGAACGGCGAGATGGCGCTCGGCAAGAACCTGCTGGTCGCGTTCATGCCGTGGGAGGGTCACAACTACGAGGACGCGATCATCCTGTCGCAGCGCCTCGTGCAGGACGACGTCCTCTCCTCGATCCACATCGAGGAGCACGAGGTCGACGCCCGTGACACCAAGCTCGGCCCCGAGGAGATCACCCGGGACATCCCGAACGTCTCCGAGGAGGTCCTCGCCGACCTCGACGAGCGCGGCATCATCCGCATCGGTGCCGAGGTCGTCGCCGGCGACATCCTCGTCGGCAAGGTCACGCCCAAGGGTGAGACCGAGCTGACCCCGGAGGAGCGCCTGCTCCGCGCGATCTTCGGTGAGAAGGCGCGCGAGGTGCGCGACACCTCCCTGAAGGTGCCGCACGGTGAGATCGGCAAGGTCATCGGCGTCCGCGTCTTCGACCGCGAGGAGGGCGACGAGCTTCCCCCCGGTGTGAACCAGCTGGTGCGCGTGTACGTGGCGCAGAAGCGCAAGATCACCGACGGTGACAAGCTCGCCGGCCGTCACGGCAACAAGGGCGTCATCTCCAAGATCAACCCGATCGAGGACATGCCGTTCCTGGAGGACGGCACGCCCGTCGACATCATCCTGAACCCGCTGGGTGTCCCGTCCCGAATGAACCCGGGGCAGGTCCTGGAGATCCACCTCGGCTGGCTCGCCAGCCGCGGCTGGGACGTCTCCGGCCTCGCGGAGGAGTGGGCCCAGCGTCTGCAGGCCATCGGCGCCGACAAGGTCGAGCCCGGCACCAACGTCGCCACCCCGGTCTTCGACGGTGCGCGTGAGGACGAGCTGGCCGGCCTGCTCCAGCACACCATCCCGAACCGCGACGGCGAGCGCATGGTGCTCCCGTCCGGCAAGGCGCGGCTGTTCGACGGCCGCTCCGGTGAGCCGTTCCCGGAGCCGATCTCGGTCGGCTACATGTACATCCTCAAGCTCCACCACCTGGTCGACGACAAGCTGCACGCCCGGTCGACCGGTCCGTACTCGATGATCACCCAGCAGCCGCTGGGTGGTAAGGCCCAGTTCGGTGGCCAGCGCTTCGGTGAGATGGAGGTGTGGGCGCTGGAGGCTTACGGCGCCGCGTACGCCCTCCAGGAGCTGCTGACCATCAAGTCCGACGACGTGACCGGCCGCGTGAAGGTCTACGAGGCCATCGTCAAGGGCGAGAACATCCCTGAGCCCGGCATCCCCGAGTCCTTCAAGGTGCTCATCAAGGAGATGCAGTCCCTGTGCCTCAACGTGGAGGTGCTGTCCTCGGACGGCATGTCCATCGAGATGCGTGACACCGACGAGGACGTCTTCCGCGCAGCGGAGGAGCTCGGCATCGACCTGTCACGGCGCGAGCCGAGCAGCGTCGAAGAGGTCTGACGGGAGTCAGGCGGGGCCTCTCACGCAGAGGCCCCGCCGATCCCGCGACCCCCGTTTCAGACCACAGACTTACAACCCTGAGAGGGATTGACGCATAGTGCTCGACGTCAACTTCTTCGACGAGCTCCGGATCGGCCTGGCCACCGCTGACGACATCCGTCAGTGGAGCCACGGCGAGGTCAAGAAGCCCGAGACGATCAACTACCGCACGCTCAAGCCCGAGAAGGACGGACTCTTCTGCGAGAAGATCTTCGGTCCGACCCGGGACTGGGAGTGCTACTGCGGCAAGTACAAGCGCGTCCGCTTCAAGGGCATCATCTGTGAGCGCTGTGGCGTCGAGGTCACGCGCGCCAAGGTGCGCCGTGAGCGGATGGGCCACATCGAGCTCGCCGCCCCCGTCACCCACATCTGGTACTTCAAGGGCGTCCCGTCGCGCCTCGGCTACCTGCTCGACCTCGCCCCGAAGGACCTCGAGAAGGTCATCTACTTCGCGGCGTACATGATCACGTTCGTGGACGAGGAGCGTCGTACCCGCGACCTGCCGTCCCTGGAGGCGCACGTCTCCGTCGAGCGTCAGCAGATCGAGAACCGTCGCGACTCCGACCTGGAGGCCCGCGCCAAGAAGCTCGAGACGGACCTCGCCGAGCTGGAGGCCGAGGGTGCCAAGGCCGACGTGCGCCGCAAGGTGCGCGAGGGTGCCGAGCGTGAGATGAAGCAGCTGCGCGACCGTGCGCAGCGCGAGATCGACCGCCTCGACGAGGTGTGGAACCGGTTCAAGAACCTCAAGGTCCAGGACCTGGAGGGCGACGAGCTGCTCTACCGCGAGCTGCGTGACCGCTTCGGCACGTACTTCGACGGCTCGATGGGCGCCGCCGCCCTGCAGAAGCGCCTGGAGTCCTTCGACCTCGACGAGGAGGCCGAGCGCCTCCGCGAGATCATCCGCACCGGCAAGGGCCAGAAGAAGACCCGTGCGCTCAAGCGCCTCAAGGTCGTCTCCGCGTTCCTGCAGACCAGCAACAGCCCCAAGGGCATGGTGCTGGACTGCGTGCCGGTCATCCCGCCGGACCTGCGTCCGATGGTGCAGCTGGACGGTGGCCGCTTCGCGACCTCCGACCTGAACGACCTGTACCGCCGTGTCATCAACCGCAACAACCGCCTGAAGCGGCTTCTCGACCTCGGCGCGCCCGAGATCATCGTGAACAACGAGAAGCGCATGCTCCAGGAGGCCGTGGACGCCCTCTTCGACAACGGTCGTCGTGGTCGCCCGGTGACCGGTCCCGGCAACCGCCCGCTGAAGTCCCTGAGCGACATGCTCAAGGGCAAGCAGGGCCGCTTCCGTCAGAACCTGCTCGGTAAGCGAGTCGACTACTCGGCGCGTTCCGTCATCGTCGTCGGCCCGCAGCTGAAGCTGCACCAGTGCGGTCTGCCCAAGGCCATGGCGCTGGAGCTCTTCAAGCCGTTCGTGATGAAGCGCCTGGTCGACCTGAACCACGCGCAGAACATCAAGAGCGCCAAGCGCATGGTCGAGCGCGGCCGCACGGTCGTGTACGACGTGCTGGAAGAGGTCATCGCGGAGCACCCGGTTCTGCTGAACCGTGCGCCCACGCTGCACCGCCTCGGCATCCAGGCCTTCGAGCCGCAGCTGGTCGAGGGCAAGGCCATCCAGATCCACCCGCTCGTCTGCACCGCGTTCAACGCGGACTTCGACGGTGACCAGATGGCCGTCCACCTGCCGCTCTCCGCGGAGGCGCAGGCCGAGGCCCGCATCCTGATGCTGTCCTCGAACAACATCCTCAAGCCGGCCGACGGCCGTCCGGTGACGATGCCGACCCAGGACATGGTCCTCGGTCTGTTCTTCCTCACCACCGACGGCGAGGGCCGCGACCTCAAGGGCGAGGGCCGTGCCTTCGGTTCCGCCGCCGAGGCGATCATGGCGTTCGACGCGGGCGACCTGTCGCTCCAGTCGAAGGTCGACATCCGCTTCCCGGTGGGCACCATCCCGCCCCGCGGCTGGGAGCCCCCGGCCCGCGAGGAGGGTGAGCCGGAGTGGCAGCAGGGTGACACCTTCACCCTGAAGACCACGCTGGGCCGCGCGCTCTTCAACGAGCTGCTGCCCGAGGACTACCCCTTCGTCGACTACGAGGTCGGCAAGAAGCAGCTCTCGGAGATCGTCAACGACCTCGCCGAGCGCTACCCGAAGGTCATCGTGGCGGCGACGCTCGACAACCTGAAGGCGTCCGGCTTCTTCTGGGCCACCCGCTCCGGCGTCACCGTGGCCATCTCCGACGTCGTCGTTCCCGAGGCGAAGAAGGAGATCGTCAAGGGCTACGAGGCTCAGGACGAGAAGGTCCAGAAGCAGTACGAGCGCGGTCTGATCACCAAGGACGAGCGCACGCAGGAACTCATCGCGATCTGGACCAAGGCGACCAACGAGGTCGCCGAGGCGATGAACGAGAACTTCCCGAAGACCAACCCGATCTTCATGATGGTGAACTCGGGTGCACGAGGCAACATGATGCAGATGCGTCAGATCGCCGGTATGCGTGGTCTCGTGTCGAACGCCAAGAACGAGACGATCCCGCGTCCGATCAAGGCCTCGTTCCGTGAGGGCCTGTCCGTGCTGGAGTACTTCATCTCCACGCACGGTGCCCGTAAGGGTCTGGCGGACACCGCTCTGCGTACCGCCGACTCGGGTTACCTCACCCGTCGTCTGGTCGACGTCTCCCAGGACGTCATCATTCGCGAGGAGGACTGCGGCACCGAGCGCGGCCTCAAGCTGCCGATCGCCACGCGCGACGCCGACGGCACGCTGCGCAAGGCCGAGGACGTCGAGACCAGCGTGTACGCCCGCATGCTCGCCGAGGACGTCGTCATCGACGGCAAGGTGATCGCGCCGGCCAACGTCGACCTCGGTGACGTCCTGATCGACGCCCTGGTCGCCAACGGTGTCGAGGAGGTCAAGACCCGTTCGATCCTGACCTGCGAGTCCCAGGTCGGCACCTGCGCCATGTGCTACGGCCGCTCGCTGGCCACCGGCAAGCTGGTCGACATCGGTGAGGCGGTCGGCATCATCGCCGCCCAGTCCATCGGTGAGCCCGGCACCCAGCTGACGATGCGTACCTTCCACACCGGTGGTGTGGCCGGTGACGACATCACCCAGGGTCTGCCGCGTGTCGTCGAGCTCTTCGAGGCCCGTACCCCGAAGGGTGTCGCCCCGATCTCCGAGGCCTCCGGCCGCGTCCGGATCGAGGAGACCGAGAAGACCAAGAAGCTCGTCGTCACCCCCGACGACGGCAGCGACGAGACGGCGTTCCCGATCTCGAAGCGTGCCCGTCTGCTGGTGGGCGAGGGCGACCACGTCGAGGTGGGCCAGAAGCTCACCGTGGGTGCCACCAACCCGCACGACGTGCTGCGCATCCTGGGTCAGCGTGCCGTCCAGGTCCACCTGGTCGGCGAGGTCCAGAAGGTCTACAACTCGCAGGGTGTGTCGATCCACGACAAGCACATCGAGATCATCATCCGGCAGATGCTGCGCCGCGTGACGATCATCGAGTCGGGCGACGCGGAGCTGCTCCCCGGCGAGCTGGTCGAGCGCTCGAAGTTCGAGACCGAGAACCGTCGTGTGGTCCAGGAGGGCGGTCACCCGGCCTCCGGTCGTCCGCAGCTGATGGGTATCACCAAGGCCTCGCTGGCGACGGAATCCTGGCTGTCGGCCGCCTCCTTCCAGGAGACGACCCGAGTTCTGACGGACGCGGCGATCAACGCCAAGTCCGACAGCCTCATCGGCCTCAAGGAGAACGTCATCATCGGTAAGCTCATCCCGGCCGGTACGGGTCTGTCCCGCTACCGCAACATCCGGGTGGAGCCCACCGAGGAGGCCAAGGCCGCGATGTACTCGGCCGTCGGCTACGACGACATCGACTACTCGCCGTTCGGCACCGGCTCCGGCCAGGCCGTTCCGCTGGAGGACTACGACTACGGTCCGTACAACCAGTAAGCGAGTGTCCGCTTGAACGCCGAAGGGCGGTCACCCCGGGAGGGGTGGCCGCCCTTCGGCGTGTGCGGACGCGGTGGCTACGGCACGCCCAGCTCGAAGATGACGTAGTGCGCGTACCAGCCCGAGGCGAGGGCGGCGGTGGTGAAGAAGACCGCGAGGCCCGGGAGCCTCAGGCGGGCGAGGGCCGCGGCCGGCGCGAGGAGCAGGGGGAAGGCCGGGAGCAGGTAGCGCATGGTGTTGCCGAACATCTGCTGGGTGCCGAGGACCGTGATGATCGTGGCCAGGGTGTAGGCGACGAGGACCAGCGGGGGCTTCTTGCGCAGCATCAGGGCGATCAGGAAGGGCAGCGCCAGGACCAGCTGGAGGGAGAGCAGGTCCGGGGTGGAGAAGGCGAAGACGTAGTCGCCCTTGCCGACGGCGAGGTTGCGCAGCACGTCCAGGGTGTAGGCGCCGTAGTCGAAGAAGTGCGCCCAGCCCTCGCGCTGGAGCGTGAAGTACGCCGTGGCCTCGCCGGTGCGGTAGCCGACCCAGGCGATGTAGCCGAGCAGGCCCAGCGGCGCCACGACCATGGCGTACACCGGGCCCCGCACGCCGTGCTCGCGCCGGGACGCCGGGCGGGCCAGGGTCACCAGGGCGGCCAGGCCCACGGCGCCTATGAGGACGGCGGACGTGGGACGGTTCAGGCCCGCGGTGAAGGCCAGCAGCCCGGCCGTCACCCAGCGGCCGGTCATCACGGCGTAGCAGGCCCAGGCGGCGATGGCGACGAACAGGGACTCGGAGTACACCGCCCACTCGACGCCCGCGCCGGGCGCGACGGCCCACAGCCCGGCGGCGATGGTGCCCGCGCGGGCCCCGGCCACGAGGCGGACCACGGCGAAGACGCCCGCCGCCGCGACGAACGAGCAGAGGACGGAGACGAGGATGCCGGAGCCGTACAGGCCGAGGCCGGTGACCTCCGAGACCATCCGGATCAGGGCCGGGTAGAGCGGGAAGAAGGCGACCGAGTTCTGCTGGACGGTGAACAGGCCGTCGCCGCCGAGCCGTACCAGGGAGGGGCTGTACCCGTGCTCGGCGACCTGGAGGTACCACCAGCCGTCCCAGGTGGCCAGGACGTCCCACCAGTGGGCGCCGCCGCCGAAGCGCGGGTTCTTGCCCTCGTAGTCCCCGGCGTACTCCAGCAGGGAGGCGAAGACCGCGAGGCCGACGAGCTTGGTGACGCCGTACAGGACCAGCGCGGGCAGGTAGGGGCGGGCGCGGTCGGGGAGGACGGGACGCCAGGACCTCCAGGAGCGCTCCGGACGGTCCTCGGACTGCCCGTCCGGTGCGCCGGCGGGCCTGTCGGTCACCGTGTCGTCGGCAGCCGTGTCCATGGCTGTCATCCCCCTCGGTCCGTGCTCAAGCGTCAATTGCTGCCATAAGATCGCACAAGAGTCGCACATCTGTGCTCAGGATCAGGGTGAGGGGAGGCGCGGTGCCCGAGGAACGGGACGCCGACCGGCACGGGCCGGTCGTGCTGTCGGTCGTCATACCGATGTACAACGAGGAAGAAGTCCTCCCCGCGCTGGTCAGCCGACTGCGGCCGGTCCTGACGGAGCTGGGCGTGGCCCACGAGGTCGTGGCGGTCGACGACGGCAGCGGCGACCGTACGGCGGAGCTCCTCGCCGCCTTCCGCCTGGGCTGGCCGGAACTGCGCGTGGTCGCGCTGCGGCGCAACTCCGGGCACCAGGCGGCCCTCACCGCCGGACTGGACCGGGCCGTCGGCGCCTACGTCGTCAGCCTCGACGCCGACCTCCAGGACCCGCCGGAGAAGATCCCCGACATGCTGGCGCTGGCCCGTGCCGAGGGCCTCGACATCGTCTACGGCGTCCGCGACGACCGCAGCAGCGACTCCGGGTTCAAGCGGTGGACCGCGGGCTTCTACTACCGGCTCATGCGGCGCCTCGCGGGTCCCTCGGTCCCGGCCCAGGCGGGGGACTTCCGGCTGCTCAGCCGGGCCGCCGTCGACGCCCTGAAGGCCCTGCCGGACCAGCAGCGGGTCTACCGGCTGCTGGTGCCCTGGCTGGGTTTCCCGAGCGGGCGGGTGACGTACGAGCGCGCTCCGCGTACCGCGGGGCGGACCAAGTACCCGCTGGGCCGGATGATCCGGCTCGGGGTCGACAGCGTCACCGGCTTCTCGGCGGCCCCGCTGCGCATCGCCACCTGGCTGGGCGCCGGCGCCTTCGTGGTCTGCCTGGGCCTGCTGGTCTACACCCTGACCGCCTTCGCGCTGGGCCGGACGGTGCCGGGGTGGACCTCCCTGTTCACCGGCATCGTGTTCATCGGCGGCGTGCAGCTGATCTGCGTCGGTCTGCTGGGCGAGTACGTCGGGCGCATCTACACGGCCGTGCAGAACCGGCCGACGTACTTCGTCCGGCACGACACGGCGGTGCCGGCGCCGACGCCACCGGCACCCCCGGCGCGGGAGCAGGGCGCGGCCGAGGGGAACGGGGCGCGGGTGCCCGCCCCCCGGGCCTGAGGCGCCCGGCGCCGATCGGTGCGAACCGGGACGGAACGGGTGGCCCTGTCGGTCCAGCGCATTTGTTTTGACCGCAGCGAATGCGATAGGTACGCTCAGACCTTGTGCCTGGGGTGTGCCCTGGCCCCCGTGCGTGCCTTTCAACCGCGGTGGGGGTCGTCACCGGCCACCGTGATCCGCGCTTCCTTCCGCCTGGCGGCAAGGGTCCGCGGGTCCGACACACCCGACCGCGTGGGTCGGCAAAGTCCCAGGTTAGCTTCACCATTCGGCACACAGAAACCGGAGAAGTAGTGCCTACGATCCAGCAGCTGGTCCGGAAGGGCCGGCAGGACAAGGTCGAGAAGAACAAGACGCCCGCACTCGAGGGTTCGCCCCAGCGTCGCGGCGTCTGCACGCGTGTGTTCACGACCACCCCGAAGAAGCCGAACTCGGCCCTGCGTAAGGTCGCGCGTGTGCGTCTGACCAGCGGGATCGAGGTCACTGCTTACATTCCGGGTGAGGGGCACAACCTGCAGGAGCACTCCATCGTGCTCGTGCGCGGCGGCCGTGTGAAGGACCTGCCGGGTGTTCGTTACAAGATCATCCGCGGTTCGCTTGACACCCAGGGTGTGAAGAACCGCAAGCAGGCCCGCAGCCGCTACGGCGCCAAGAAGGAGAAGTAAGAATGCCTCGTAAGGGCCCCGCCCCGAAGCGCCCGGTCATCATCGACCCGGTCTACGGTTCTCCTCTGGTGACCTCCCTGATCAACAAGGTGCTGCTGAACGGCAAGCGCTCCACCGCCGAGCGCATCGTCTACGGCGCCATGGAGGGTCTGCGCGAGAAGACCGGCAACGACCCGGTCATCACGCTGAAGCGCGCTCTCGAGAACATCAAGCCGACCCTCGAGGTCAAGTCCCGCCGTGTCGGTGGTGCGACCTACCAGGTCCCGATCGAGGTCAAGCCGGGCCGTGCGAACACGCTCGCCCTGCGCTGGCTGGTCGGTTACTCCCGCGCCCGTCGCGAGAAGACCATGACCGAGCGTCTGCTCAACGAGCTCCTCGACGCCTCCAACGGCCTCGGTGCCGCTGTGAAGAAGCGCGAGGACACGCACAAGATGGCCGAGTCCAACAAGGCCTTCGCGCACTACCGCTGGTAGTCGCTACCCACATCGAGACCGAGAGAAGACTGAAGCCTTATGGCTACCACTTCACTTGACCTGGCCAAGGTCCGCAACATCGGGATCATGGCCCACATCGACGCGGGCAAGACGACCACCACCGAGCGGATCCTGTTCTACACCGGTGTGTCGTACAAGATCGGTGAGGTCCACGACGGCGCCGCCACGATGGACTGGATGGAGCAGGAGCAGGAGCGTGGCATCACGATCACGTCTGCTGCGACCACCTGTCACTGGCCGCTCGAGGACAACGACTACACGATCAACATCATCGACACCCCGGGGCACGTCGACTTCACCGTCGAGGTGGAGCGTTCCCTGCGCGTGCTCGACGGTGCCGTGACCGTGTTCGACGGTGTCGCCGGTGTCGAGCCGCAGTCCGAGACGGTGTGGCGTCAGGCCGACCGTTACGGCGTGCCGCGCATCTGCTTCGTGAACAAGCTGGACCGTACCGGCGCCGAGTTCCACCGCTGCGTGGAGATGATCTCGGACCGCCTGGGCGCCCAGCCGCTCGTCATGCAGCTCCCGATCGGTGCCGAGGCCGACTTCAAGGGCGTCGTGGACCTGGTCCGCATGAAGGCGCTCGTGTGGTCCGCCGAGGCCGCCAAGGGCGAGATGTACGACACCGTCGACATCCCGGCCACGCACACCGAGGCCGCCGAGGAGTGGCGCGGCAAGCTGGTCGAGGGTGTCGCGGAGAACGACGAAGAGATCATGGAGCTGTTCCTGGAGGGCCAGGAGCCCACCGAGGAGCAGCTGTACGCCGCGATCCGTCGCATCACCATCGCGTCCGGCAAGTCCAGCGACACCACGGTCACCCCGGTGTTCTGCGGCACCGCGTTCAAGAACAAGGGCGTCCAGCCCCTGCTCGACGCGGTCGTGCGCTACCTGCCGACCCCGCTCGACGTCGAGGCCATCGAGGGCCACGACGTCAAGGACCCCGAGGTCGTCGTCCGGCGCAAGCCGTCCGAGGACGAGCCGCTGGCCGCGCTCGCGTTCAAGATCATGAGCGACCCGCACCTCGGCAAGCTCACCTTCGTCCGGGTCTACTCGGGCCGCCTGGAGTCCGGCACCGCGGTGCTGAACCCCGTCAAGGGCAAGAAGGAGCGCATCGGCAAGATCTACCGCATGCACGCCAACAAGCGTGAGGAGATCGAGTCGGTGGGCGCCGGTGACATCGTCGCCGTCATGGGCCTGAAGCAGACCACCACCGGTGAGACGCTGTCCGACGACAAGAACCCGGTGATCCTGGAGTCCATGGACTTCCCGGCGCCGGTCATCGAGGTCGCCATCGAGCCCAAGTCGAAGGGCGACCAGGAGAAGCTCGGCGTCGCGATCCAGCGTCTGGCCGAGGAGGACCCGTCCTTCCAGGTCCACTCCGACGAGGAGACCGGCCAGACCATCATCGGTGGTATGGGCGAGCTGCACCTTGAGGTGCTGGTCGACCGTATGCGCCGTGAGTTCCGCGTCGAGGCCAACGTCGGCAAGCCCCAGGTCGCGTACCGTGAGACGATCCGCAAGGCCGTCGAGCGCGTGGACTACACCCACAAGAAGCAGACCGGTGGTACCGGTCAGTTCGCCAAGGTGCAGATCGCGATCGAGCCGATCGAGGGTGGCGACAGCTCGTACGAGTTCGTCAACAAGGTCACCGGTGGTCGTATCCCGAAGGAGTACATTCCTTCGGTCGACGCCGGTGCGCAGGAGGCCATGCAGTTCGGCATCCTGGCCGGCTACGAGATGACGGGCGTCCGCGTCACGCTCATCGACGGTGGCTACCACGAGGTCGACTCCTCCGAGCTCGCCTTCAAGATCGCCGGTTCGCAGGCCTTCAAGGAGGCCGCGCGCAAGGCTTCGCCGGTCCTCATGGAGCCGATGATGTCCGTGGAGGTCACGACCCCCGAGGACTACATGGGCGAGGTCATCGGCGACATCAACTCCCGCCGTGGTCAGATCCAGGCCATGGAGGAGCGGATGGGTGCCCGCGTCGTGAAGGGCCTTGTACCGCTGTCGGAGATGTTCGGCTACGTCGGAGACCTCCGCAGCAAGACGTCGGGTCGCGCAAGCTACTCGATGCAGTTCGACTCCTACGCCGAGGTTCCCCGGAACGTCGCCGAGGAGATCATCGCGAAGGCCAAGGGCGAGTAACGGACTCCGTTCAACGGACCCCGTGCTCACGCTTTAGGCTTGACCCCGGAGCCTGCATGGGGCATTCCACCGCGAACCCGGTGGAATGCCCCCGGCACCCGGGCTTTCCAGCAAAGATCACCTGGCGCCGATGAGTAAGGCGTACAGAACCACTCCACAGGAGGACCCCAGTGGCGAAGGCGAAGTTCGAGCGGACTAAGCCGCACGTCAACATCGGCACCATCGGTCACATCGACCACGGTAAGACGACCCTCACGGCCGCCATTACCAAGGTGCTGCACGACGCGTACCCGGACCTGAACGAGGCCTCGGCCTTCGACCAGATCGACAAGGCTCCTGAGGAGCGCCAGCGCGGTATCACCATCTCCATCGCGCACGTCGAGTACCAGACGGAGACCCGTCACTACGCCCACGTCGACTGCCCCGGTCACGCGGACTACATCAAGAACATGATCACGGGTGCGGCGCAGATGGACGGCGCCATCCTCGTGGTCGCCGCCACCGACGGCCCGATGCCGCAGACCAAGGAGCACGTGCTCCTGGCCCGCCAGGTCGGTGTTCCGTACATCGTCGTCGCCCTGAACAAGGCCGACATGGTGGACGACGAGGAGATCCTGGAGCTCGTCGAGCTCGAGGTGCGTGAGCTCCTCTCCGAGTACGAGTTCCCGGGCGACGAGCTTCCGGTCGTCAAGGTCTCCGCTCTGAAGGCCCTCGAGGGCGACAAGGAGTGGGGCAACTCGGTCCTCGAGCTCATGAAGGCCGTGGACGAGTCCATCCCGGAGCCCGAGCGCGACGTCGACAAGCCGTTCCTGATGCCGATCGAGGACGTCTTCACCATCACCGGTCGCGGTACGGTCGTCACCGGCCGCATCGAGCGTGGTGTCCTCAAGGTCAACGAGACCGTCGACATCATCGGCATCAAGACCGAGAAGACCACCACCACGGTCACCGGCATCGAGATGTTCCGCAAGCTCCTCGACGAGGGCCAGGCCGGTGAGAACGTCGGTCTGCTCCTCCGTGGCATCAAGCGCGAGGACGTCGAGCGCGGCCAGGTCATCATCAAGCCGGGCTCGGTCACCCCGCACACCGAGTTCGAGGCCCAGGCCTACATCCTGTCGAAGGACGAGGGTGGCCGTCACACCCCCTTCTTCAACAACTACCGTCCGCAGTTCTACTTCCGTACGACGGACGTGACCGGCGTCGTGACCCTCCCCGAGGGCACCGAGATGGTCATGCCGGGTGACAACACCGAGATGAAGGTGGAGCTCATCCAGCCCGTCGCCATGGAAGAGGGCCTGAAGTTCGCCATCCGCGAGGGTGGCCGGACCGTGGGCGCCGGCCAGGTCACCAAGATCAACAAGTAAGCTCCGCTTGCTTGTCGGTCCACCGACCTGACATGGGCTGATGCCTGAGAAAGGGCCCGCACGACTTCGGTCGTGCGGGCCCTTTCGCATGGGTGGCGGGGGGTGAGGCCAGGGACGGGGGCGGGACTGGGCGCTGGGCCGCGCGCGTCAAGCCGGGTCCCGGTCTGTCACTCGATCGGCGGCATTGCTGGCATATGTGGCTGGCAAGGCCCGTCACTCTTCTACGTTCGGTGCATGGTCAGTTCATCTCACGAGGCGTTGCACCGGATCTTCCAGGAGGATCCGGCCCTCTTCGCCCGGGCCGTCCGGGCCCTCGGCGTCACCTTCGCCGAACCGGTCTCCGCGGTACCGCTCACCACCGACCTCACCGAGAACCGCCCGGTGGAGCGACGCGTGGACACGCTGCTGCGCATGGAGACGAGCGACAACGGCAGCTTCCTGCTCGCCGTCGAGTCCCAGGGCAAGCAGGACCCCGACAAGCACGCGAGCTGGGCCTACTATCTGGCGCATCTCTACGCCAAGTACGGGTTGCCGCCGGTCCTGCTGGTCGTCTGCGCCGATCGGCGCACCGCCTCCTGGGCGGCCCGACAGGTGGACCTCGGGCCCCCGCAGTGGCCCTCCCTCACCGTGCGTCCCTTGGTCCTCGGGCCCGACCACGTGCCCGTGATCGACAGTGCCGACGAAGCGGCGCGCGACATCCCGCTGACCGTCCTCTCCGCGGCGCTGCACCGCCGGGATCCGGGCGCCGATGCGATACTGAAGGCGCTGGCCTCGGCCTTGAAAGGCCTGTCGGCCGAGGACGAGAGCACGGCAAGCATCTACATCGAACTCACGGAACAAGGACTCGGCAAGACGCCGGCCGCAGACTTCTGGAGGCAGATCATGGCCGCCGACCTTTCCTTCTTCCAGTCGGAGACCGCGCAGAGCTTGAGGGCGGAGGGGCGCGCTGAGGGGCGTGCGGAGGGGCGTGCGGAGGACATTCTGCTGTTGTTGGAGCGGCGGGGTGTCCCGGTGTCGGGTGGTGAGCGGGAGCGCATCGTGGGGTGTGGGGACCTTGATGTGCTGGGGGTCTGGTTCACGCGGGCGATCACGGCTGGGTCGGTGGCGGAGGTTTTCGGGCCCGCGGAGGGCGAGTGAGCCGCTTGGCCGCCGACCTTTCCTTCTTCCAGTCGGAGACCGCGCAGAGCTTGAGGGCGGAGGGCGCGCGCTGAGGGGGCGTGCGGCGGGGCGTGCGGAGGACATTCTGCTGTTGTTGGAGCGGCGGGGTGTCCGGTGTCGGGTGGTGAGCGGGAGCGCATCGTGGGGTGTGGGGACCTTGATGTGCTGGGGGTCTGGTTCACGCGGGCGATCACGGCTGGGTCGGTGGCGGAGGTTTTCGGGCCGCGGGAGGGCGAGTGAGCCGCTTGGCCGCCGACCTTTCCTTCTTCCAGTCGGAGACCGCGCAGAGCTTGAGGGCGGACGGGCGGGGGGGCGTGCGGAGGACATTCTGCTGTTGTTGGAGCGGCGGGGTGTCCCGGTGTCGGGTGGTGAGCGGGAGCGCATCGTGGGGTGTGGGGACCTTGATGTGCTGGGGGTCTGGTTCACGCGGGCGATCACGGCTGGGTCGGTGGCGGAGGTTTTCGAGCCCGCCGAGGGGTGAGGCGCGGCGGCGCGGTGGTCACGGGCGGGTGCCCGCGAGGCGTACCGCGGTGCGTCGCAGGGCCAGGGCCGAGGGGATGACCGAGGCGAGTACCGCGAGCACCGCGCAGGCGCCGACGGCCGTGCCGAGGGCCGTCCACGGGACCGCCGGCGTGGGACGTACCGCGAGCAGGCCCAGCGCCGCCCACATCCCGGCCAGGTTGAGCCCGGCGACGACCAGGCCGAGGACCGCGCCCACCGCGACGACCACCAGCGACTCTGCCCCCACCAGCCGCAGTACCTGTCCGCCCGTGGCCCCGGTCAGCCGCAGCGCCGCCAGGTCGCGGACGCGGTCGGAGGTGGCCATCACCATCGTGTTGACCAGCGAGATGCCGGTGTAGAGCAGGGCGATGCCGAGGACCAGCAGCAGGCCGAGCCGGGTCGGGCGGTTGGTCTCCGGGTAGGTGGCCGCGACCCACTCGTCCGTGTCGTGCACCCGCCCGCCGGCCGAGCGCACCGCCTCCCGCAGCCCGGCGGCCACCGCCCCGGTGCCGGCGCCGTCGGCCAGGGCCACGTCCACCCGGTCGACGAGGGCGCCGGGGGCGTTGGCGGGCGTGACCCAGACGCCGTTGCCGCCGGTGCCCGTGTGCATCACGGCGGCGATGCGCAGGGTCTTCTCGGTGCCGTCCCCCAGCCACACCCGCACGCTTTCGCCCACGGAGTGCCGTTCCCACTCCTCGTTGACGATGAGGGAGCCGTCGTCGAGGTCGGCCGCGTTCCCCGCGGCGAGCGGCAGCCGGGCGGTGGCGGCGAGGGCGTCGGGGCCGGCGACGGCGCGCGCCTCGGACCTGACGAGTGCGACGCCCTCCTCCAGGACGTGGACCGAGCCCGAGGAGGTCGGGGAGACGATGGCCCCGGGCACGGCGCGCAGCCGCTCCAGGGTCCGCGCGTCGAAGCCCGTGCCGTCCGGCGCGGTCACCACGAAGGCGGCGACGGTCCGCTCGCGCGTCTCGGTGGCCTTCGCCTCGTTCAGCGTCGCGGTGGCGCCGAGCAGCGAACCCGCCAGAGCGACCGTGACCAGCACGGGTGCCGCCACGGCCGCGGTACGGCGCACACCGGCGGCCGCGTTCTCGCGGACCAGCATGCCCGTGGCGCCCGGCAGGCGGGCGGGCAGCCACGCCAGGAGCCGGGCCAGCGGACGCACCACGACCGGCGCGAGCAGAGCCGCCGCCGTGATCAGCAGCATCGGACGGACGATGTACGTCTTGCGGTGCAGCAGGTCGCCGGGGTCGTCCGCGAGGGCGATGCCGAGCGTCACCAGGGCCGTCAGCAGCAGCGCGAGGCCGCACAGCCACCGGCCCCGGGTCATCTCCCCGGCGTCCACGGCGGCCTCGCGCAGCGCCTCGACGGGGCCGGTCCGGCCCGCCCGCCAGGACGCCGCGAGCACCCCGCACAGGGCGACGAGCAGGCCGGTCCAGAAGGCCATGTGGTACGGCCAGGTGTGGTGGCCGACGGTGAACCAGGCCGGCGCCAGGCCTGCGTCGACCACCCACCCGGCGAGCGGCGGCGCACCGTACCTGCCCAGTACGCACCCCGTGGCCGAGGCCAGGACGCCGACCAGGAGGGCCTCGGCCAGCACCGTCCGGCGGATCTGTCCCGGTGTGGCCCCCGCCGTGCGCAGCAGCCCGAACTCGCGTCGGCGCTGGGCGACCGTGAAGGCGAACGTGGACGCCACGACGAACACCGAGACGAACGCGGTGACGCCGCCGGCCGTGCCGAACAGGGCGTTCATCGCGGTCAGCGCCTCGCCGTCCCGGCCGGGGTCGGCGTCGGCGTACCGGCGGTCGTCCCCGGTGAGCACCCGGACACCGGCGCTGCCCCGCACCGCTTCCCGTACGGCGGACGGGTCCGCGTCCACCACGAGCTGGAGGCTGACGGGGGACAGCCGGGCGGCACGCGGGTCGGTGAAGAAGACGGCGTCCTCGAACCCGAGGTCGGGGACGGTGCCCACGACCCGCACGGTGCCGCGGTCGGTCCGGACGCGGTCGCCCGGCGCCGCCCAGCCGCCGGTGACGACGACCTCGTCGGCCGTGCGGGGCGCGCGGCCCGCGTCGATCGCGTACGGAGCGAACGGGGCCGTGGACCACGGGTGGCCCACCAGGGAGCGGGGCCCGCCGTCGGCCCGTACCGGGAAGGAGCGGTCCTCGACGACGGTGCCGAGTCGCTTCAGCCGGGCCACGGCCGGAGCCGGCACGGCACGGGGCTGCGTGAGCGCCGCCGTACGGTCGCCGATCGGCGTGGACACCGTCAGGGTGTCCTGGCCCCGGACCACGACCGGCGCGGCGGCGAACCGTTCCGGGGCGCGGTCGGGGGCGTCCGTCGAGGAGGCGAGGACCAGCCCCATGACGGTGAGCAGGGCGACGCCCAGCGACAGCGCGACGAAGCTGCCGGTGAAGGCGGCCCAGCGGAAGCGCAGGGTGCGCAGGGCTACGGTCAGCACGGGGTGGCCTCCGGCCGGGGGGTGTGAGGGGCGACGGTCAGCACGGGGCGGTCTCCAGGTGGGTCATGTGGGTGGCGATGGCGTCGGCGCCCGCTGCGGTCAGTTCGCCGTTGACCCGGCCGTCGACGAGGAAGACCACGCGGTCGGCGTAGGAGGCGGCGACCGGGTCGTGGGTGACCACGACGACCGTCTGGCCCGCGTCGTCGACCATGGCGCGCAGCAGTGCCAGCACCTCACGCCCGGTCCGTGTGTCCAGGGCGCCGGTCGGCTCGTCGCCGAAGAGGATCTCGGGGCGGGTGATCAGCGCGCGGGCCAGGGCGACGCGCTGCTGCTGGCCGCCGGACAGCTCCGCGGGCCGGTGCCGGGCCCGGTCGGCGAGTCCGACCTGGGCGAGTGCCTCGCGCACCCGGGCCCGGGAGGGGCGGCGGCCGGCCAGGCGCAGGGGGAGCGCGACGTTCTGCGCGGCGGTCAGCGACGGCAGCAGGTTGAAGGCCTGGAACACGAACCCGACGCGCTCACGGCGCAGCAGGGTCAGCCGTCGCTCGCTCAGCCGGGTCAGGTCGGTGCCGCCGACGACCACCGCTCCCGACGTCGGCCGGTCCAGACCGGCGGCGCACTGGAGGAGGGACGACTTGCCCGAGCCCGAGGGGCCCATGACGGCGGTGAACGTGCCCCGGGGGAAGGCGAGGGAGACCTCGTCGAGGGCCGTCACGGCGCTGTCGCCCGCCCCGTACCGTCTGCTGACGGAGCACAGCCGGATCGCGTGGTCCGCGTCGACCGCATGGACCGTCCTGTCGTTCATCTGTCTCCACTCCGTCGGCTCCTGGCTGATGACTCCACGAAACCGTCCGTGACCACGCCGGCGCAGTGCGGCAGGGGTGAGAAACGGGGTAGGGCAGGCCATACCCCCGGGACGCCCCCTGGGCCGATGGTGCGCTCGTGCGCGGGAGCCCTACGGTGATCCGCATGCACCCTCGGAACCTGTGGCAGGCCATGTCCGGGCCCGGCCCCGGCTTCCTGCTGTCGGCCTGGCCGTGGCGCGCGGTCGCCTACCTGGCGACCGGGGCGGTGGCCGGCGCCGTGACCCTGGTGGGCGTCGTGACCGCCGCCGCCGTCGGCGGTGTCCTCGCCGTCGTCGTGGTGGGACTGCCGCTGCTGGTGCTTCTCGCCCTCGCGGGCGTACCGGTCGCCCACCTGGAGCGGTACCGGCTGCGTCTGGTCGACCGCGAGCCCGCGCCCGGCCGGCACCGGCAGCCCGCCGCCGCGGGCCTGTGGGCCTGGCTGACCACCCGGCTGCGGGAACCGGCGACCTGGCGTGAGCTCGGGTACGCGCTGCTGTTCGCCTTCCTGCTCTGGCCGGTGGACGCCCTCGTCCTCGGCGCCGCCCTGGTCCTGCCGCTCTCCACGGCCGCCACGCCGCTGCTGATGGCCACCGTGGGCGACGGTGAGGAGGCGAAGGTGCTCAAGCAGTGGACGGTGACCACCTGGCCGACCGCGTGCGGCGTGGCGGTGCTCGGGCTGCTGCTCCTCGCCGTCGGCGCCTACGCGCTGGGCCTGGCGGCGGGCGCGCGGGCCGAGCTGGCCCGCGTCCTCGTGGGCACCCCGCGCGGCGGCGACCCGGTCGACCGGGTGGTCGAACTCACCCGCTCCCGCGTGCGGTTGGTGGACGCCTTCGAGGCCGAGCGCCGCCGGATCGAGCGCGACCTGCACGACGGCGCCCAACAGCGCCTGGTCGCCCTGACGATGGCCCTGGGCCTGGCCCGCCTGGACGCGCCGCCCGGCCCGCTCGCCGACCAGCTGGCCAGGGCCCACGGGGAGGCGGGGAAGGCGCTCGGGGAACTGCGGGAGCTGATCCACGGCATCCACCCCAAGGTGCTCGCCGACTACGGCCTGGCGGCGGCCGTCGAGGACGCGGCCGACCGGTCGGCCGTCCCCGTGGACGTCCGCCTGGAGCTGCCCGGCCGTCTGCCGCAGGCCGTGGAGGCCGCCGCCTACTTCGTGGTCTGCGAGGCCCTCGCCAACGTCGCCAGGCACAGTGGCGCCGACCGCGCGGAGGTGACCGGCGGGCACCAAGACGGACGGCTGTCCCTGGAGGTCCGCGACGGCGGCCGGGGTGGCGCGGAGCCCGGGGCGGGCAGCGGGCTGACCGGGCTCGCCGACCGGGTGTCCGTACTGGATGGCAGACTCTCCCTGTCCAGTCCGCCGGGCGGACCGACCCTGTTGCGCGTGGAGATTCCTTGCGAGTGGACCGAACGCTTCGGGTAGTGCTGGCCGAGGACAGCGTGCTGCTGCGGGACGGGCTGGTCGGCCTGCTCGGCCGCTGCGGACACCAGGTGGTCGCGGCCGTCGGCGACGCGGAGGCGCTCGTCGCGGCCGTGGAGGAGCACACCCCGGACATCGTCGTGACGGACGTCCGCATGCCGCCCGGCTTCCAGGACGAGGGCCTGCACGCGGCCGTGCGGCTGCGCGAGAAGCGCCCCACCCTGCCCGTCCTCGTCCTGAGCCAGTACGTGCAGCGGGCCTACGCCGCCGAACTGCTGGACTCCGCCGACGGCACCGGCGTCGGCTACCTGCTGAAGGACCGCGTCGGCCAGGTCGAGGAGTTCGTCGACGCGCTCGCCGAGGTCGCGGCCGGCGGCACGGTCGTCGACCCCGAGGTGGTACGCCAGTTGCTGCGCCGCCGCCGGGACCCCCTGGAGCGGCTCAGCCCGCGCGAGCGGGAGGTGCTGGCCCTGATCGCCGAGGGCCGGTCCAACGGGGCCATCGCCCGCGAACTCGTCGTCTCCGAGGCGGCCGTGGGCAAGCACGTCGGCAGCATCCTCACCAAGCTCGACCTGCCCCCGGCGGACGGGACGCACCGCAGGGTACTGGCGGTGCTGGCGTTCCTGCGGGCCTGATCCGGTGGGTGCGCGCCGTCGGCCCCGCCGCCCCGCGCCCGCGGTGCGCGCCGTCGGTCCGCCGCCCCGCGCCCGAGGCGGAGGGCGTGCGCGACCGGGCCCGGGCGCTCTCCCACCGCGCACCCGGGCCCGTCCCCGTCGTTCCCCGTGCGACGCCCTGCGCGGGTCGTCCCGGGGGCCGTCCCCCGTGGGTCGGTCAGCCGCTCACACCCGCTGCCACAGCGCCGGTACGTTCGACGGCTCCCAGCCTGGCTGGGCCTGGTGGCCCTGGAGGCAGCGGTAGGTGGCGCCGCCGTACGTCACCGTGTCGCCCGGCTGGTAGACGGTGCCGGCCGCCCAGGTGCCGCCACCGGGCGGCGGCTCCTCCGGGCCACCGCCGTCACCGGTCGTCTTCAGGGTGAGGCCGTAGTTCTGGAGCAGCGGGTTGATCGGCTGGAAGTACGTCGTACCGCCGCTGCGGCAGTCGCCCGAGCCGCCCGAGGTGACGCCCTGCGCCTGGCTGCCGGAGATGTAGGAGCCGCCCGAGTCGCCGGGCTCGGCGCACACCGTGGTGCGGGTGACGCCGGTGATGGTGCCCTCCGGGTAGGTCACGCTGGTGTTGTGCTGCTGGACGGTGCCGCAGTGCCAGCCGGTGGTGGAGCCGGAGCGGCACACGGACGCGCCGACCGGGGCCTGGGTGGACCCGGCGACCTGCACGTTCTGACCGCCCGCGCCGCTGACGTACGGGGTCGCCGTCCACTGGGAGTTGGTCGCCACCCACGCCATGTCACGGCCGGGGAAGGTGGACCCCTGGAAGGTGCCCTGGGCCACCCGGTTGGCGCCGCTGGTGCTCGCCCCGGCCCGTCCGCAGTGACCGGCGGTGGCGTAGCCCTGCTGGGTCCCCTTGGTGACCGGGAAGCCGATCGAGCAGCGCCCGCTGTTGTTGATGTAGTACGCCTCGCCGCCCCGCAGGTCGTACAGCGGGCGGGGCTTCTCGGCCGACTTCTCGACGCGGGCGAGCCCGGCCCGGACCCCGGCCGCGTCGAGCAGGGCACGGGCCGCGGACGGGTGCGGGGTCCGCACGGTGACCGTGTTGGTGCGTACGTCGACGTACCGGACGGGTGCGGCGGTGGCGTCCCGGCCGGTGGCGGCCCGGTCGAGGCGGGACGTGGCCGCGTCCAGGTCGGCGAGGGAGTGCCGTACGACCTTCGCCACGGCGCCCTCGGCCTCGATCACCGCCACGTCGGCCGCGTCGGTGGTCGCCACGGTCAGCGTGCCGGACTCGGCGCCCCGCACCCACGCGCCCGCGAAGGCGGCGCCGAGCGCGGCCCGCAGCCGGCCCGCCGCGGCGCCCGCGTCGGCCTCGTTGGCGAGCCGGCGCTCGGCCTGCCGCCGGTCGAGGCCGAGGTCGCGCTCCATGGCCCGGAGCAGCGCGGTCGGGGTGGTGTCGGTGCGGAGGGACTCGGCCGCGGTGGGTGCCGCGTCGGCGGGGGCCGTCCCGGCGCTCGCGGAGCCGCTGAGCCCGGCCACGAGCAGGGCGGCCGTCGCGGCGACGGCGGCACCCACGGCTCTGGTGTGTCGGTGGGGCATGGGGGATCTCCTCGGTCTCGGTGGGGAGGTGCCGAAACCGTAGGGAGGGACGCCCGGTGGTCATAAGACGTCGGTCGGCCCTCTCCCCGGTGTTATGGATGGCGTACGGGGGTCAGGGCACCCGGTTCGCCGCCATCCACTGCGTGTAGCTGTCGCTGCCCGCCGCCACGCCCGCGTGCGCCATGCGCGCCTGCGCGAGCACGGTGGCGGCCGTGTCCCGCCGCTGCGTCACCGCGTGCCAGCCGAGCAGGTGCCGCCAGGCCAGCGGCGTCCCGGTGAGCGGCCGGGTGACGATGCCGGGCGTGGTCGGGAACGTCGCCCGGCACAGGCCCACCGCCCGCCCCACCTGCACCAGGTGCACGAGGGACGCGGTGTCCGTCTCGTACATGCGGCGCGGGGTGAACCCGGCACGGGCGCAGGAGGCGGTGAAGCAGTCGCCGAAGCAGCCGTCGCCGGGTACGCAGGCCCACTCCTCGCCCGCCAGCTCGGTCAGGTCCACCTCCGGACGGTGGGCGAGCGGGTGGCCACCGGGCACCATGACGAAGACCGGGTCGACGGCGACCTCCCGCCAGACCAGGCCTTCGGCGCCGGGCGGGGAGGCGGAGCCGCAGGTCCCGGCCAGGGCGAAGTCCAGCCGTCCGTCCGCCAGCTGCTCGGCCAGCGCCCGTTCCGACCAGGAGGTGCAGGTCGTCATCCGGGCGTCCGGAGCCACGTCCGCGAGCCGGTCCACCAGGGCGCCCAGCAAGGGCCCGTGCGTGCCGCCCAGCCGCAGGTGGCGCGCGGTACGGGGCGCCCGCGCGAACCGCGCCGCCTCCTGCTGCAACTCGGTCACCGCGGGCAGTACGATCCGGCTGCGCTCCAGCACCAGTTCGCCCAGCGCGGTGGCCCGCACCCCGTGCCGGCCCCGCACGAACAGCGCGCCGCCCAGCGCCCGTTCGATCCGCTTCAGCTGTGCGCTCAGCGCGGGCTGCGCGAGACCGAGCGCCGTCGCCGCCCGGGTGAGGCTGCCGGCGTCGGCGATGGCCCGGACCGTCCTGAGATGCCGCAACTCCAGCTCCATACGGGGAGCTTGCGTCGGGGGAGGGGCGGGGGCAAGGGGTTGGTCCGGACCTGTGACGGTGCGCTCGTCTCGGTGTTCGAAAGCCGGTTCCCGTGCGCGACCCGCCTGCTCGTCGAGTCCCGGCCCACCGGAGCCTCAGAACACGGGTCCCGGTGGGGCGCACCGCAGCTCGGCCCACACCGTCTTGCGCGGGAACCGGCCTTCCGTGACTCCCCAGCGGTCGGCGAGGGCCTCCACGAGGAGCAGGCCACGGCCCGATTCCGCGTCGGGGGCGGGTGCCTGCGGGTGGGGGAGGCGCTCCCCCCGGGTGTCGGTGACCTCGATACGGAGGGTGCCGCCGACGACGTAGAGCGTGAGCCGGAAATCGCGGCCGGCGACGCGCCCGTGTGCCGCCGCGTTGGAGGCCAGTTCGGCGATGAGCTGGCGGGCCGGGTCCTGAGGCAGGCCCCAGGAGCGGAGCTGCTCGGTCGCCAGCAGGCGGGCGAGGCGGGCGCCGCGTGGCGTGGAGGAGAGCCGCACGCTGAAGTTGCGCACGGGCGTCGGCAGTTCGGCGGATTTCTGGTTCACGTCACTCAGCGTGGCGGTGCACACCTACCGTGAGAAGTGACGCGGCGCATGCGTACGGTCACTGTCCGGGGCTTGTCCACCGCTGTCGTGACTGTCGGGGCGGGGCGTACGGGTAGGGCGCCGGGGGCAGCACGGCGCGTACGACGAAGGGGCGCGGGATGACGGTCGAGACGGACGAGCCGGGGTGGGAGGTCGACCCCGACGACGAGTGGGGTGTCGCGGTCATCGCCACGGTGGGACGGCAGTTGAAGCTCCGCCGCGAGGCGGTGGGGATGCGGGCCGCCGACTTCGGAGTGGCGGTCGGGTACGGGGAGGACCTGGTCTACAAGGTCGAGGGCGGGAAGCGGATCCCCCGGCAGGAGTACCTGGACAGGGCCGACGAGGTCCTGGGCGCGGGCGGGCTGATCGCGGCGGCCTGGGAGGACGTGAAGAAGGTCCGCTACCCGAAGAAGGTGCGGGAGCTGGGGAAGCTGGAGGCGAAGGCGGTCGAGATCGGCGTGTACGAATGCAACATCATCGCGGGGTTGTTGCAGACGCCGGAGCACGCGCGGGTCCTGATGGAGGCCCGGCAGCCTCCGTACTCCCCGGACGGCCTCGAGCGCATGGTGGCCGCGCGGATGGCTCGGCAGTCGGTCTTCGAACGCGACCCGGCGCCGTCGATGCACTTCGTGCTGGAAGAGGCGCCCCTGCGGCGGCGAGTCGGACGCACAATGGTGTGGCGGCGACAACTCGAACGGCTGCTGGAGGTGGGACGGTTGCACCACGTCACGCTTCAGGTCATGCCGACGAACACCGACGCCCACCCCGGGCTGGACGGCAGGATCGAGTTGCTGAAATTCGAGGACGGCTCAGCGGTCGGACGATCCGAAGGAGCGTTCAACGGACGACCGATCACCGACCCGAAACAACTGCGCATTGTCGAACTGCGATATGGCACGATCCGAGCACAGGCGCTCTCGCCGCGGGAGTCGCTGGCCTTCATCGAACAACTGCTGGGAGAGACATGATCCGCGAGGCCGAACTGGTCTGGTTCAAGAGCAGCTACAGCGGCGGCACGGACGGCGAGTCCTGCGTCGAGATCGCGACCACCCCCGCCACCGTCCACATCCGCGACTCCAAGCACGCGGACGGCGGCCCCCGCCTGGCGCTCACCCCGAACGCGTGGACGGACTTCCTCCCGTACGCGTCGGAGGGCTGACGACCTCCTGCGTCCCCACCACCGACAGCAGCTCCAGCAGCCCCGCGCTCTCCGTCCCCACGGCCGGTGTGAACCAGAGCAACCGCTGGCGGCCGTCCTCGCTGAACAGGTTGAGGCAGTTGACCTCGACGACGCCGAGCGCGGGGTGCACGATGCGCTTGCGGTCGTCCCGCCGGAAGGCCACGTCGTGGTCGGCCCACAGCGCGGCGAACTCGGGCGACACGGCGAGCAGCGTACGGATCATCGAGCCGACCTCGGGGTCCTTCGCGGCCCGGCGCGCGGCGGCGGCCCGCAGGTCGGCGACGAAGGCACGGGACTGGCTCTCGTGGTCGGCCTCAGGGTGCAGGCGCCGGACCTCGGGCTCCGTGAACCACCGGTGCACGAAGCTGGCCCGGGGCCCCGTCAGACCGGAGTGGTCCCCGACCAGCGCCACGGCCAGCGGATTCTGCACGAGGGTGACGTGCAGGTCGGTGATCACCTGCGCGGGGGTCGACGTCAGGCGCCCGAGCAGGTCGAGCATGCCGGGATGCACGTGCGAGGCGGCCCCGCCCTGCGCGGGCACCGGGCGGTCCGCGAGCCGGTAGAGGTAGTCGCGCTCGTCGGCGGACAACCGCAGCGCCCTCGCCAGCGCGGCGACCATCTGCTCGGACGGCTGGGACCCGGCGCCGCGCTCCAACTCGTTGTAGTAGTCCACCGACGCCCCGGCGAGCTGGGCGACCTCCTCGCGCCGCAGCCCCGGCACCCGGCGCCGCGGCCCGGCCGGGAACCCGACGTCGGCCGGCCGGATGCGTTCCCGCCGCGACCGCAGGAACGCTCCCAGCTCGGCGTACTTCACAGCGCTCATGCCGTCCATTCTGCGCCGGGCCGGGCCGGTGACCCAGGGGATGGCATCCCCTGGCTCCGCCACCGTGCGCCGCGCATCGTGGAGACATGACTACGAACGCGAAGCAGCACACCCCGGCACCGCCGGACCCCCGGGTCGCCGTCGTCACGGGCGGATCACGCGGCATCGGACGGGCGGTCTCGCTCAGACTCGCCCAGGACGGCCTGGCGGTCGTCGTGAACTACGCCCGGGAGGCGGCGTCCGCCGACGAGACGGTCGCGGCGATCACCGAGGCCGGCGGGCGGGCGATCGCCGTACGGGCGGACGTGGCGGAGGAGAAGGAGATCGCGGCGCTGTTCGACCGGGCGGAGGAGGAGTTCGGCGGCGTCGACGTGGTGGTGAACTCGGCCGGGCGGATGACCCTGTCGACCATCGCCGACCTGGACCTGGAGGCACTGGACGCCATGCACCGCACCAACATCCGCGGTGCCTTCGTGGTCGCCCGGGAGGCGGCCCGGCGGCTGCGGGCGGGCGGTTCCTTCGTGGGCTTCTCGACATCCGTGGTCGGCGCGCAGTTCCCCACCTACGGGGCCTACACGGCGAGCAAGGGCGCGGTGGAGGCCATGATCCTGATCATGGCGCGTGAGCTGCGCGGCCGGGACGTCACGGTGAACGCCGTGGCGCCCGGTCCCACGGCCACGGACCTGTTCCTCACGGGCAAGACGCCCGAGCAGATCGACACGCTCGCGAAGACCCCGCCCCTGGAGCGGCTCGGCACCCCGGACGACATCGCCGCCGTGGTCGCCTTCCTCGGCAGCCCCGCCGGCCACTGGGTGAACGGCCAGGTCCTGCGTGCCAACGGAGGCCTGGTCTGATGCCCTTCGCCCACTTCAAGGTCCCCGCGGGCACCGTCACCGCCGAGGACAAGCGGAAGATCGTCGAACGCACCACCGACCTGTACGCGGAGATCTACGGCGAGCGGGCCCGGCCCACCACCGTGGTCCTCGTCGACGAGGTCGCCGACGGCGGCTGGGGCGTCGCCGGGAACGTCCTCACCGCCGAGATGCTCAACGGGGACGGGGCGTGACCCGGGCGCGGGAGGCGGCGGCCCAGGGCCAGGTGCGGGAGCACAGCACCGGCCGGTAGCCGTCCGGGCGAGGGCGCGGCCTGCCCGGGCCTTCGTCCCTTATGATCCCAAGCAGCCGGTATGTGGCGTACGCGTCTCACATAGTGGTCGCGCTCAAGACCGCACCCTGGCCAGGGTGTTTACATGCGCGTAACACTTATGGGTCCCCGCGCGCGGCAACGGCGCCGAGCGCCCCCCACCGGACGGGACCGGAGCGCCGCCCCGGCGCTTCCGCCCGGTCCCGGTGTCCGCCGTGCCAGAAAGGGCTTCCGTGACGACGCGATCCGCATCGACGAGCACGCTCGACCACCTGCTCACCGAGATCGAACACCGCAACCCGGCGCAGCCCGAGTTCCTCCAGGCCGCCCACGAGGTGCTGGAGACGCTCGCGCCCGTGCTCGCGGCCCGGCCCGAGTACGCGGAGGCGGGGCTCGTCGAGCGCCTGGTCGAACCCGAGCGGCAGGTGATCTTCCGGGTGCCGTGGCAGGACGACAGGGGCCGCGTCCACGTCAACCGGGGCTTCCGCGTCGAGTTCAACAGCGCGCTCGGCCCGTACAAGGGCGGCCTGCGCTTCCACCCCTCGGTCGACCTGGGCGTCATCAAGTTCCTGGGCTTCGAGCAGATCTTCAAGAACGCGCTGACCGGCCTCGGCATCGGCGGCGGCAAGGGCGGCAGCGACTTCGACCCGCACGGGCGCAGCGACGCGGAGGTCATGCGGTTCTGCCAGTCGTTCATGACGGAGCTGTACCGGCACATCGGCGAGCACACGGACGTTCCGGCCGGCGACATCGGCGTCGGCGGCCGCGAGATCGGCTACCTGTTCGGGCAGTACCGCCGGATCACCAACCGCTGGGAGGCGGGCGTGCTCACCGGCAAGGGCGCCGGCTGGGGCGGCTCGCTGATCCGCCCGGAGGCCACCGGCTACGGCAACGTGCTCTTCGCCGCGGCGATGCTGCGCGAGCGCGGAGAGGACCTGGAGGGCCAGACGGCCGTCGTCTCCGGCTCCGGCAACGTCGCGATTTACACGATCGAGAAGCTCGCCGCCCTCGGTGCGAACGCCGTGACCTGCTCGGACTCCTCCGGCTACGTCGTCGACGAGAAGGGCATCGACCTCGGCCTGCTCAAGCAGGTCAAGGAGGTCGAGCGCGGCCGCGTCGACAGCTACGCCGAGCGCCGGGGCTCCTCCGCCCGCTTCGTGCCCGGCGGACGGGTCTGGGAGGTCCCGGCCGACATCGCGCTCCCCTCCGCCACGCAGAACGAACTCGACGAGAACGACGCCGCGGCCCTGATCCGCAACGGCGTCAAGGCCGTCTCCGAGGGCGCCAACATGCCGGCCACCCCCGAGGCCGTCCACCTGCTCCAGCGCTCCGGCGTCGCCTTCGGCCCCGGCAAGGCGGCCAACGCGGGCGGCGTCGCGGTCAGCGCCCTGGAGATGGCCCAGAACCACGCCCGTACGTCGTGGACGGCGGCGCGGGTCGAGGAAGAGCTGACCCGCATCATGAACGACATCCACACCACCTGCCACGAGACCGCCGAGCGCTACGGCGCCCCCGGCGACTACGTCACGGGCGCCAACATCGCCGGTTTCGAGCGCGTCGCCGACGCGATGCTGGCGCAGGGAGTCATCTGAGCCGCCGGGGCACGCTCCCCCTCCCGGGGTGCGGGACCGAAATCCCGGGAAGGGGAGGGGCGGAAGCCGGGGCCGGAGCGTCCTGAGAGCCGACAGGTGTGGTCCTCGGTGACGTGGGGTACAGTCATCCGCTTCGATTGGCCAGCGCGGTGCCCCGTATGGCAGACTAGCGGAGTTGCTCGGTCGAGTGCCGATGCTGCGCGCCTCCCGCCGGGGGGACCGGAAGCGAGTCCCACAGTACTCGTCGCCCCATGCTGTACATCGCGAGATGTAGGGGCGGACGTACGGGAATCTTCCGGGAAGTGTCAGCGGGGTACCGGCCAGGCACCCGGTGGGCCTCTCGCCCCCGGTCCGCGGTTCCGGAAGGGCCCGCACCTCCCAGAGCAGGGATGTTCGAACAAGGGACATCTGTGTCAGCGAGAGTGCGACACGCCCGACCGCGTGGGTCGGAGGGGGAGCGGAATGACAAGGGACCACCGGGTCCAGAGCGTTACGAGAGACAGGACTACTGAGTAGCCATGGCGGGACAGAAGATCCGCATCCGGCTCAAGGCCTACGACCACGAGGTCATCGACTCTTCGGCGAAGAAGATCGTCGAGACGGTGACTCGCACTGGTGCGTCGGTCGCGGGCCCGGTGCCGCTGCCCACTGAGAAGAACGTGTACTGCGTCATCAAGTCGCCGCACAAGTACAAGGACTCGCGCGAGCACTTCGAGATGCGCACGCACAAGCGCCTGATCGACATCCTCGACCCGACCCCCAAGACCGTTGACTCTCTGATGCGACTCGACCTCCCGGCCGGTGTCGACATCGAGATCAAGCTCTGAGGGCGGTGATCTGAAGATGACCAAGCAGATCAAGGGCATCCTGGGCGAGAAGCTCGGCATGACGCAGGTGTGGGACGAGAACAACCGTGTTGTTCCGGTCACCGTCGTCAAGGCCGGCCCCAACGTCGTCACCCAGGTCCGCACGAACGACGTCGACGGCTACGAGTCCGTCCAGATCGCTTTCGGCGAGATCGACCCGCGCAAGGTGAACAAGCCCCTCAAGGGTCACTTCGCCAAGGCCGACGTCACCCCCCGCCGCCACCTCGTCGAGATCCGTACCGCTGGTGCCAGCGAGTACACCCTCGGCCAGGAGATCACCGCTGAGACCTTCGAGTCCGGCGTGAAGGTCGACGTCACCGCGAAGAGCAAGGGCAAGGGCTTCGCCGGCGTCATGAAGCGCCACAACTTCAAGGGTGGCAAGGCGTCGCACGGTGCCCACCGTGTGCACCGCATGCCCGGATCCATCGGTGGCTGTGCCACCCCCGGCCGTGTCTTCAAGGGCATGCGCATGGCGGGTCGCATGGGCAACGAGCGGGTCACCACCCAGAACCTGACCGTTCACGCCGTTGACGCGGAGAAGGGCCTGCTCCTCATCAAGGGCGCGGTTCCTGGTCCGAACGGCGGCCTCGTCCTGGTCCGCACCGCGGCCAAGGGGGCCTGAGGTACCGATGAGCACTGTTGACATCCTTTCGCCTGCAGGCGAGAAGACCGGTAGCGTCGAGCTCCCCGCGGAGATCTTCGGCGTGGAGAAGATCAGCATCCCGCTGATCCACCAGGTCGTCGTCGCGCAGAACGCCGCTGCCCGCCAGGGCACGCACAAGACCAAGCGTCGTGGCGAGGTCCGTGGTGGCGGCAAGAAGCCGTACCGCCAGAAGGGCACCGGCCGCGCCCGCCAGGGTTCGACCCGTGCGCCGCAGTTCGCCGGCGGTGGCGTCGTCCACGGCCCGCAGCCGCGTGACTACTCGCAGCGGACCCCGAAGAAGATGAAGGCCGCGGCCCTGCGCCACGCCCTCACCGACCGGGCCCGCCACAACCGCATCCACGTCGTCTCCGGCGTCATCGAGGGCGACAGCCCGTCGACGAAGGCCGCCCGGACGCTGTTCGGCAAGATCTCGGAGCGCAAGAACCTGCTCCTGGTCGCCGACCGCGCCGACGAGGCCGCGTGGCTGTCCGCCCGCAACCTGCCCCAGATCCACATTCTGGAGCCGGGCCAGCTGAACACGTACGACGTTCTCGTCTCGGACGACGTGGTCTTCACCCAGGCCGCTTTCGAGTCCTTCGTGTCTGGCCCCAAGGCCGCTGACACCGAAGGGAGCGAAGCCTGATGGCTACGCGTCACCCGAGCATCGCCTCGAAGGCGGCCAAGGCCGCCAAGGCCGCGCGCGTCGCCAAGGCGCGTCGCCACGAGGCCGAAGGCAAGAACACCGTCGTCACCCCGGCCAGCAAGGCGTTCACGGACCCCCGTGACGTGCTGCTGAAGCCGGTCGTGTCCGAGAAGAGCTACGCGCTCCTCGACGAGAACAAGTACACGTTCATCGTCGCGCCGGGCTCCAACAAGACCCAGATCAAGGAGGCCGTCCAGGCGGTCTTCTCGGTCAAGGTCACCGGGGTCAACACGATCAACCGCCAGGGCAAGCGCAAGCGGACCCGCACCGGCTTCGGCAAGCGTGCCGACAGCAAGCGCGCGATCGTGACCCTTGCCGAGGGCGACCGTATCGACATCTTCGGCGGTCCGACCTCCTGACGGAGGTCCGGATCGTCCGGAATCGGACGAGGACTGAGAAATGGGAATCCGCAAGTACAAGCCGACTACGCCGGGCCGCCGTGGCTCCAGCGTCGCCGACTTCGTCGAGGTCACGCGGTCCACGCCGGAGAAGTCGTTGGTCCGCCCCCTGCACAGCAAGGGTGGCCGTAACAACTCCGGTCGTGTGACCGTCCGCCACCAGGGCGGTGGCCACAAGCGCGCCTACCGCGTGATCGACTTCCGTCGTCACGACAAGGACGGCGTGCCGGCGAAGGTCGCGCACATCGAGTACGACCCCAACCGCACCGCGCGCATCGCGCTGCTGCACTACGCCGACGGCGAGAAGCGCTACATCCTCGCCCCGCGCAACCTGCAGCAGGGTGACCGCGTCGAGAACGGTCCCGGGGCCGACATCAAGCCGGGCAACAACCTGGCGCTCCGCAACATCCCGGTCGGTACCACGATCCACGCGATCGAGCTCCGTCCCGGTGGCGGTGCCAAGTTCGCCCGTTCCGCCGGTGCCTCCGTGCAGCTGCTCGCGAAGGAGGGCTCGATGGCCCACCTGCGCATGCCGTCCGGAGAGATCCGCCTGGTCGACGTGCGCTGCCGCGCCACCGTCGGCGAGGTCGGCAACGCCGAGCAGAGCAACATCAACTGGGGCAAGGCGGGCCGTAAGCGCTGGCTGGGCGTTCGCCCGACCGTGCGTGGTGTGGTCATGAACCCGGTGGACCACCCGCACGGTGGTGGCGAAGGCCGTACCTCGGGTGGTCGCCACCCGGTGTCCCCGTGGGGCAAGAAGGAAGGCCGTACTCGTTCGCCCAAGAAGGCGTCGAACAAGTACATCGTCCGCCGCCGCAAGACGAACAAGAAGCGCTAAGGACGGGTTGAGATGCCTCGTAGCTTGAAGAAGGGACCCTTCGTCGACGACCACCTGATCAAGAAGGTGGACACGCAGAACGAAGCCGGTACCAAGAACGTCATCAAGACCTGGTCCCGTCGCTCGATGATCGTCCCGGCGATGCTCGGCCACACGATCGCGGTGCACAACGGCAAGACCCACATCCCGGTGTTTGTCACCGAGTCCATGGTCGGCCACAAGCTCGGCGAGTTCTCGCCGACGCGCACCTTCCGGGGTCACGTCAAGGACGACCGGAAGTCGAAGCGCCGCTAGTCAGCGGGGTGTGAAAGATCATGACAAACACTGAAGGGACAACCATGGAAGCCAGGGCCCAGGCGCGGTACATCCGCGTCACGCCCATGAAGGCCCGCCGCGTGGTGGACCTCATCCGTGGCATGGATGCCACGGAGGCTCAGGCGGTCCTGCGTTTCGCCCCGCAGGCCGCGAGCGTGCCGGTCGGCAAGGTGCTGGACAGCGCCATCGCCAACGCCGCGCACAACTACGACCACACCGACGCCGACAGCCTCTTCATTTCCGAGGCCTACGTCGACGAGGGCCCGACCCTGAAGCGGTTCCGGCCGCGCGCCCAGGGCCGCGCCTACCGGATCCGCAAGCGGACCAGCCACATCACCGTGGTCGTCAGCAGCAAGGAAGGAACCCGGTAATGGGCCAGAAGGTAAACCCGCACGGGTTCCGGCTCGGCATCACCACCGACTTCAAGTCGCGCTGGTACGCCGACAAGCTGTACAAGGACTACGTCAAGGAAGACGTCGCCATCCGTCGGATGATGACGTCCGGCATGGAGCGCGCCGGCATCTCGAAGGTGGAGATCGAGCGCACCCGTGACCGCGTGCGTGTGGACATCCACACCGCTCGTCCCGGCATCGTCATCGGCCGCCGCGGCGCCGAGGCCGACCGCATCCGCGGTGACCTGGAGAAGCTGACCGGCAAGCAGGTCCAGCTGAACATCCTCGAGGTCAAGAGCCCGGAGACGGACGCTCAGCTGGTGGCCCAGGCCGTCGCCGAGCAGCTCTCCTCCCGCGTCTCCTTCCGTCGTGCCATGCGCAAGAGCATGCAGGGCACGATGAAGGCCGGCGCCAAGGGCATCAAGATCCAGTGCGGTGGCCGCCTCGGTGGCGCCGAGATGTCCCGCTCGGAGTTCTACCGCGAGGGCCGCGTGCCCCTGCACACGCTCCGCGCGAACGTGGACTACGGCTTCTTCGAGGCCAAGACGACCTTCGGCCGCATCGGTGTGAAGGTCTGGATCTACAAGGGCGACGTCAAGAACATCGCCGAGGTCCGCGCCGAGAACGCCGCTGCCCGCGCCGGCAACCGCCCGGCCCGTGGTGGCAACGACCGCCCGGCCCGTGGTGGCCGCGGTGGCGAGCGTGGCGGTCGCGGTCGCAAGCCGCAGCAGCAGTCCGCGCCGGCTGCCGAGGCCCCCAAGGCCGACGCTCCCGCCGCCGCTGCCGCTCCGGCTGAGAGCACCGGAACGGAGGCCTGACCGAAATGCTGATCCCCCGTAGGGTCAAGCACCGCAAGCAGCACCACCCGAAGCGCCGTGGTCAGGCCAAGGGCGGTACGACGGTTGCGTTCGGCGAGTACGGCATTCAGGCCCTCACGCCGGCGTACGTGACCAACCGCCAGATCGAGGCGGCCCGTATCGCGATGACCCGCCACATCAAGCGTGGCGGCAAGGTCTGGATCAACATCTACCCGGACCGCCCGCTCACGAAGAAGCCCGCCGAGACCCGCATGGGTTCCGGTAAGGGTTCCCCCGAGTGGTGGATCGCGAACGTGCACCCGGGCCGGGTCATGTTCGAGCTGTCCTACCCCAACGAGAAGATCGCCCGTGAGGCGCTGACTCGTGCGGCCCACAAGCTGCCGATGAAGTGCCGGATCGTCAAGCGCGAGGCAGGTGAAGCGTGATGTCGGCCGGTACCAAGGCGTCCGAGCTGCGCGAACTGGGTGACGAGGAGCTTCTGGCGAAGCTCCGCGAAGCCAAGGAAGAGCTGTTCAACCTCCGCTTCCAGGCGGCGACGGGTCAGCTCGAGAACCACGGTCGGCTCAAGGCCGTCCGTAAGGACATCGCGCGGATCTACACCCTGATGCGTGAGCGCGAGCTGGGCATCGAGACGGTGGAGAGCGCCTGATGAGCGAGAGCAACGTGACTGAGACCAACACCGAAGCACGCGGCTTCCGCAAGACCCGCGAGGGTCTTGTCGTCAGCGACAAGATGGACAAGACCGTCGTCGTCGCCGTCGAGGACCGCGTCAAGCACGCGCTGTACGGCAAGGTCATCCGCCGTACCAACAAGCTCAAGGCTCACGACGAGCAGAACGCCGCGGGCGTCGGCGACCGTGTCCTCCTGATGGAGACCCGGCCGCTGTCCGCGACGAAGCGCTGGCGCGTCGTCGAGGTCCTCGAGAAGGCCAAGTAATTTCCTGCGGCAACACCCCGCAGGTCAGTTCCGCCAGGCTCCGGGAGCCGCTCGCTGAGCGGCTCCCGGGGAACCGGCAGACAATCAGGAGATAGACGTGATCCAGCAGGAGTCGCGGCTTCGTGTCGCCGACAACACGGGTGCGAAGGAAGTCCTCTGCATCCGTGTGCTCGGTGGCTCGGGCCGCCGCTACGCGGGTATCGGTGACGTCATCGTCGCCACCGTCAAGGACGCGATCCCCGGTGGCAACGTGAAGAAGGGTGACGTCGTCAAGGCGGTCATCGTTCGCACCGTCAAGGAGCGCCGCCGTCCGGACGGCTCGTACATCCGCTTCGACGAGAACGCCGCCGTCATTCTGAAGAACGACGGCGACCCTCGCGGCACCCGTATCTTCGGCCCCGTGGGCCGTGAGCTGCGCGAGAAGAAGTTCATGAAGATCATCTCCCTCGCGCCGGAGGTGCTGTGAGCATGAAGATCAAGAAGGGCGACCTGGTCCAGGTCATCACCGGTAAGGACAAGGGCAAGCAGGGCAAGGTCATCGCGGCCTTCCCCCGCGAGGACCGCGTCCTGGTCGAGGGTGTCAACCGGGTCAAGAAGCACACCAAGGCCGGGCCGACCGCTCGCGGTTCGCAGGCCGGCGGCATCGTGACCACCGAGGCCCCGATCCACGTCTCCAACGTCCAGCTGGTCGTGGAGAAGGACGGCAACAAGGTCGTCACGCGCGTCGGTTACCGCTTCGACGACGAGGGCAACAAGGTTCGCGTTGCCAAGCGGACGGGTGAGGACATCTGATGGCTACCACCACCACTCCGCGTCTGAAGACGAAGTACCGCGAGGAGATCGCGGGCAAGCTGCGTGAGGAGTTCTCCTACGAGAACGTCATGCAGATCCCCGGTCTCGTCAAGATCGTGGTCAACATGGGTGTGGGCGACGCCGCCCGCGACTCCAAGCTGATCGAGGGCGCCATCCGCGACCTCACCACGATCACCGGTCAGAAGCCGGCCGTCACCAAGGCCCGCAAGTCCATCGCGCAGTTCAAGCTGCGTGAGGGCCAGCCGATCGGTGCCCACGTCACGCTTCGTGGCGACCGCATGTGGGAGTTCCTGGACCGCACCCTGTCGCTCGCGCTGCCGCGCATCCGCGACTTCCGCGGCCTGTCCCCCAAGCAGTTCGACGGCCGTGGCAACTACACCTTCGGTCTCACCGAGCAGGTCATGTTCCACGAGATCGACCAGGACAAGATCGACCGCACCCGGGGTATGGACATCACCGTGGTGACCACGGCGACCAACGACGCTGAGGGCCGCGCGCTCCTTCGTCACCTCGGCTTCCCCTTCAAGGAGGCGTGAGCGAGATGGCGAAGAAGGCTCTGATTGCCAAGGCTGCTCGCAAGCCCAAGTTCGGTGTACGCGGCTACACGCGCTGCCAGCGCTGCGGCCGTCCGCACTCCGTCTACCGCAAGTTCGGCCTCTGCCGCGTGTGCCTTCGTGAGATGGCTCACCGTGGCGAGCTGCCGGGCGTGACCAAGAGCTCCTGGTAATCCGGTAATTCCGGGTTATTCAGACTCTCGGTAAGCATCTGGGTCGGCAGGGGCCCGGCTCCGCATGCCTTAGGCTTGTGGGGTTGGGCGTCTGCCGCCCGTACGACTTACTACGCCGTAGGTCCACCGCGCCGCACCCGTCCCGTCTCGGATCGGGGAGAGGGATGGCGCACCAGGAAACCCCGGCGAGAGAGGCCGAAGGCCAATTCATGACCATGACTGATCCGATCGCAGACATGCTTACGCGTCTGCGGAACGCGAACTCGGCGTACCACGACTCCGTGACGATGCCGGCGTCCAAGATCAAGTCTCACATCGCGGAGATCCTCCAGCAGGAGGGCTTCATCACGGGCTGGAAGACCGAGGACGCCGAGGTCGGCAAGAACCTCGTTCTCGAGCTGAAGTTCGGCCCGAACCGTGAGCGCTCCATCGCGGGCATCAAGCGGATCTCCAAGCCCGGTCTCCGGGTTTACGCGAAGTCCACCAACCTGCCCAAGGTGCTGGGTGGCCTCGGCGTGGCGATCATCTCCACGTCGCACGGGCTCCTCACCGACAAGCAGGCCGGCAAGAAGGGCGTAGGCGGAGAAGTCCTCGCCTACGTCTGGTAGCGGAAGGGAACGGAGGAAACAGCTATGTCGCGCATCGGCAAGCTCCCCATCGCGGTTCCCGCCGGCGTGGACGTCACCATCGACGGCCGTACGGTCTCGGTCAAGGGCCCCAAGGGTTCGCTGACTCACACCGTCGTGGCGCCGATCGACATCGCCAAGGGTGAGGACGGCGTGCTGAGCGTCACCCGCCCCAACGACGAGCGTCAGAGCAAGGCCCTGCACGGCCTGTCCCGCACGCTGGTGGCGAACATGATCACCGGCGTGACCCAGGGTTACGTGAAGAAGCTCGAGATCAGCGGTGTCGGTTACCGCGTGCTCGCCAAGGGTTCGAACCTGGAGTTCTCCCTCGGTTACAGCCACCCGATCCTGGTCGAGGCCCCCGAGGGCATCACCTTCAAGGTGGAGTCCCCGACCCGTTTCTCGGTCGAGGGCATCGACAAGCAGAAGGTCGGCGAGGTTGCGGCCAACATCCGCAAGCTGCGCAAGCCCGACCCGTACAAGGCCAAGGGCGTCAAGTACGAGGGCGAAGTCATCCGCCGCAAGGTCGGAAAGGCGGGTAAGTAAGCCATGGCATACGGACAGAAGATCCTCAAGGGCGACGCCTACAAGCGCGCCGCGATCAAGCGCCGTCACATCCGGATTCGCAAGAATCTCTCGGGTACGGCGGAGCGTCCCCGTCTGGTCGTTACCCGCTCGAACCGCCACATCGTGGCCCAGGTGATCGACGACATCAAGGGTCACACCCTTGCGTCGGCGTCCACCCTGGACACCTCGATCCGTGGTGGCGAGGCGGACAAGTCGGCGCAGGCCAAGCAGGTCGGTGCCCTGGTCGCCGAGCGCGCCAAGGCCGCCGGTGTCGAGGCCGTCGTGTTCGACCGTGGTGGTAACCAGTACGCCGGGCGCATCGCCGCCCTGGCGGACGCCGCCCGCGAAGCCGGACTGAAGTTCTGAGCCGGTTCCGTATCGCTAGCGGAAACAGAGAGAGGTAATTCCAATGGCTGGACCCCAGCGCCGCGGTGGCGGTGCCGGTGGCGGCGAGCGGCGGGACCGGAAGGGCCGTGACGGCGGCGCAGCTGCCGCCGAGAAGACCGCTTACGTTGAGCGCGTCGTCGCGATCAACCGCGTTGCCAAGGTTGTGAAGGGTGGTCGTCGCTTCAGCTTCACCGCGCTGGTCGTGGTGGGCGACGGTGACGGCACCGTGGGTGTCGGATACGGCAAGGCCAAGGAGGTGCCGGCCGCCATCGCCAAGGGTGTTGAGGAGGCCAAGAAGCACTTCTTCAAGGTCCCCCGCATCCAGGGCACCATCCCGCACCCCATCCAGGGTGAGAAGGCTGCCGGCGTCGTGCTGCTCAAGCCCGCGTCCCCCGGTACCGGCGTGATCGCCGGTGGTCCGGTGCGCGCCGTGCTCGAGTGCGCCGGTATCCACGACGTGCTGTCGAAGTCGCTCGGCTCCGACAACCAGATCAACATCGTGCACGCGACCGTGGAGGCCCTCAAGGGCCTGCAGCGTCCCGAGGAGATCGCGGCCCGCCGTGGTCTGCCGCTCGAGGACGTCGCCCCCGCGGCTCTTCTCCGTGCGCGTGCCGGGGCGGGTGCGTAATCATGGCGCAGCTCAAGATTACGCAGGTCAAGTCCTACATCGGCAGCAAGCAGAACCACCGTGACACCCTGCGTTCCCTTGGTCTCAAGGGGATCAACACGCAGGTCGTCAAGGAGGACCGCCCCGAGTTCCGCGGAATGGTGCACACCGTCCGCCACCTCGTGACGGTCGAGGAGGTCGACTGATCATGGCGGAGAACAACCCGCTCAAGATCCACAACCTCCGTCCCGCCCCGGGCGCCAAGACCGCGAAGACCCGTGTGGGTCGTGGTGAGGCGTCGAAGGGTAAGACGGCCGGTCGTGGTACCAAGGGCACGAAGGCCCGTTACCAGGTTCCGGAGCGCTTCGAGGGTGGCCAGATGCCCCTCCACATGCGTCTCCCGAAGCTGAAGGGCTTCAAGAACCCGTTCAAGACCGAGTTCCAGGTCGTGAACCTCGACAAGCTGGCCGCGCTGTACCCCGAGGGTGGCGAGGTCACCGTCGAGGGCCTGGTGGCCAAGGGTGCGGTTCGCAAGAACAGCCTCGTCAAGGTCCTCGGCCAGGGCGAGATCTCCGTGGCGCTGCAGGTGACGGTCGACGCCGTCTCCGGCTCCGCCAAGGAGAAGATCACCGCCGCCGGCGGTACCGTCACCGAGCTCGTCTGAACCTTTCAGGCGTCTCGATGACTTGAGCGATCCCGACCGGGGATGCCCCACAAAAGGGGTATCCCCGGTTGGTCGTTCCAAGGAAAGTACTCCCGCCGGTAAGGTGGCCTGCGCTGCCCTCTTTCACGGGTGCGTCACATGGGGCACCCTGGGCGGCAGTTGACCGTTACTTACTTAGTCGTCAGTCGAATCCTCAAGACCGTCACCCTTGACGCAGTAGCGCGGGGGTCGCAGGAGGCACCGTGCTCACCGCGTTCGCCCGGGCGTTCAAGACGCCCGACCTGCGCAAGAAGCTGCTCTTCACGCTCGGCATCATCGTGGTCTACCGGCTCGGTACCCACATCCCCATCCCAGGCGTCGATTACAAGAACGTCCAGGAGTGTGTGGACCAGGCGTCCGGCAACCAGGGCCTCTTCGGTCTGGTGAACATGTTCAGCGGCGGCGCCCTGCTGCAGATCACGGTCTTCGCGCTCGGCATCATGCCGTACATCACGGCGAGCATCATTCTGCAGCTGCTGACCGTGGTCATCCCGCGCCTGGAAGCCCTGAAGAAGGAGGGCCAGGCGGGCACGGCGAAGATCACGCAGTACACCCGCTACCTGACCATCGCGCTCGCCATCCTGCAGGGCACCGGCCTCGTCGCCACCGCGCGCAGCGGCGCCCTCTTCTCCGGCTGCACCGTCGCCGGTCAGATCGTGCCGGACCAGGCGATCTTCACCACCATCGTCATGGTCGTCACCATGACCGCCGGTACGGCCGTCGTGATGTGGCTCGGTGAGCTGATCACCGACCGCGGCGTCGGCAACGGCATGTCGATCCTGATGTTCATCTCGATCGCCGCGACCTTCCCGTCCGCCCTGTGGGCCATCAAGAAGCAGGGCGAGCTGGCGGACGGCTGGATCGAGTTCGGCACCGTGATGCTCGTCGGATTCGTCATGGTCGGCCTGGTCGTCTTCGTGGAGCAGGCCCAGCGCCGCATCCCGGTGCAGTACGCGAAGCGCATGATCGGCCGTCGTTCCTACGGCGGTACCTCGACGTACATCCCGCTCAAGGTGAACCAGGCGGGTGTCATCCCCGTCATCTTCGCCTCGTCGCTGCTCTACATCCCGGCGCTGATCGTCCAGTTCTCCGGCTCGCAGGCGGGCTGGGCGACCTGGATCCAGAAGAACCTCGCCGACACGGCCGCGACGCCGCACATCATTCTGTACTTCCTCCTGATCGTGTTCTTCGCCTTCTTCTACGTGGCGATCTCGTTCAACCCCGAGGAAGTCGCGGACAACATGAAGAAGTATGGTGGGTTCATCCCGGGCATCCGGGCTGGCCGACCGACCGCTGAGTATCTGAGCTACGTACTCAACCGGATCACCTGGCCGGGTTCGCTGTATCTGGGCCTGATCTCTCTCGTACCGACAATGGCGTTGGCCGGTTTCGGGGCAAACCAGAACTTCCCGTTCGGCGGGACCAGCATCCTGATCATCGTGGGTGTGGGTCTTGAAACGGTGAAGCAGATCGAGAGCCAGCTCCAGCAGCGCAATTACGAAGGGTTCCTCCGCTGATGCGAATCGTCCTCGTCGGGCCGCCGGGTGCTGGAAAGGGAACGCAGGCCACCCGCCTTGCCGAGACGCTGCACATCCCGCACATCTCCACGGG
Source organism: Streptomyces ambofaciens ATCC 23877 (assembly GCF_001267885.1). Lineage (NCBI taxonomy): Bacteria > Bacillati > Actinomycetota > Actinomycetes > Kitasatosporales > Streptomycetaceae > Streptomyces > Streptomyces ambofaciens. Next base: position 4,773,524 of record NZ_CP012382.1, read on the forward strand.
TGACCTGTTCCGCGCGAACATCAGCCGGCAGACCGAGCTCGGCAAGCTGGCCAAGTCCTACATGGACGCCGGCAACCTCGTCCCGGACGAGGTCACCATCGCCATGGCGAAGGACCGGATGGAGCAGCCCGACGCCGAGGGCGGCTTCCTGCTGGACGGCTTCCCGCGCAACGTCTCCCAGGCCGAGGCGCTGGACGAGCTGCTCGAGACCGAGGACATGAAGCTCGACGCGGTGCTGGACCTGGAGGCCCCGGAGGACGAGGTCGTCAAGCGGATCGCCGGCCGGCGCGTCTGCCGCAACAACTCGGCGCACGTCTTCCACGTGACGTACACCCCGTCGAAGAAGGCGGGCGTCTGCGACGTCTGCGGCGGTGAGCTGTACCAGCGGGACGACGACTCCGAGGAGACGGTCCGCAAGCGGCTCGAGGTCTACCACACGCAGACCGAGCCGATCATCGACTACTACAAGGCGCAGGGTCTGGTCGTCACCATCTCGGCCATGGGCCCGGTCGACGAGGTCACCGGCCGTGCGCTGGAGGCGCTCAAGCGCGACAAGTAGTTCTTCGTCACGGCTACAGCCGCGGTCCCTCGCCCGAGGGCCGCGGCTGTGCTGTGGGACGGGGCGGTCGGCCGCCCCGTATCGTTGGAAGCGTTGCCCGCCCCTCCCCAGGTCCAGAAAGGCCGCAGCCCCCATGGTGCAGATCAAGAGCCCCGAGCAGATCGCCAAGATGCGTGAGGCGGGGCTGGTCGTCGCCGCCATCCACGCGGCCACGCGCGAGGCGGCGGTGCCCGGCGCCACCACCAAGGACCTGGACCAGGTCGCCCGCAAGGTGCTCGCCGAGCACGACGCCAAGCCGAACTTCCTCGGGTACGGCGGCTTCCCGGCGACCATCTGCACGTCCGTGAACGAGGTCGTCGTCCACGGCATCCCGTCCGACGACGTGGTCCTCAAGGACGGCGACGTCATCTCCATCGACTGCGGCGCGATCATCGACGGCTGGCACGGCGACGCCGCCTACACGGCCTTCGTCGGCTCCGGCCACTCCCCGGAGCTGGTCGAGCTCTCCCGGGTGACCGAGGAGTCGATGTGGGCGGGCATCGCGGCGATGAAGCAGGGCAACCGGCTCGTGGACGTCTCCCGGGCCATCGAGACGTACATCCGCCGCCAGCCCAAGCCCGGCGGCGGCAAGTACGGGATCATCGAGGACTACGGCGGCCACGGCATCGGCACCGAGATGCACATGGACCCGCACCTCCTGAACTACGTCGACCGCCGCCGCGGCAAGGGCCCCAAGCTGGTCCCCGGCTTCTGCCTGGCCATCGAGCCGATGGTCTCCCTCGGCACCCCGCGCACGGAGGTGCTGGAGGACGAGTGGACGGTCATCACGACCGACGGCACCTGGTCCTCCCACTGGGAGCACTCCGTGGCCCTGACGGAGCAGGGGCCGCTGGTCCTGACGTCGCCGGACGGCGGCAGGGCGAAGCTGGCCGAGCTGGGCGTCACGGCCGCGCCGGACCCGCTGGCCTGACGAACGGCCGGTCCGGACCCGCCGGCGCGAGGGGTCCGGGCCGGGGGGTGTTCCTCTGCATGACGATCACCCGGGTGGGGCAGACTTTCCCGTTTCGCCTTTCCGGGTGTACTGACGTAGACTGACGCGTCGGCTCTCGTGCACCCGCATGTCTCCATGCGCTCGTACGGCGTACGGGGGTCGATCAAGGTAGTCGATTCGAAGGGCGAAGCGTGGCCAAGAAGCAAGGTGCCATCGAGATCGAAGGCACTGTCGTCGAGTCTCTTCCGAACGCCATGTTCAAGGTGGAGCTCCAGAACGGCCACCAGGTCCTGGCACACATCAGCGGCAAGATGCGTATGCACTACATCCGCATCCTCCCTGACGACCGGGTCGTGGTGGAGCTGTCTCCGTACGACCTGACGCGTGGCCGGATCGTCTACCGGTACAAGTAGATCTTGCCCACGTCCCGCGCGGCTCTCGCGCGGGCCCGCCGGCAACTGACCCGGAGAACCTCACACCCATGAAGGTCAAGCCGAGCGTCAAGAAGATCTGCGACAAGTGCAGGGTGATCCGCCGTCACGGTCGGGTCATGGTCATCTGCGACAACCCGCGCCACAAGCAGCGCCAGGGCTGACGTTCGACCGACCGAACCCTCTGCATCTTCTTCGCAGGGATTCGCGCGACGCGAGCTGAATTTGTTCATACGCAGGACCCGGGCACGCGTGCCCGACACCCCCGGTTCGGAGGCCGGGGACCTTGTCCGTACCTAGTACGGCGGACGGGGAGCCGGTCCTGTGGAAGACCTCCGAAGATCACCAGGAGCCATTGAATGGCACGCGTTTCCGGTGTCGACATCCCGCGCGAAAAGCGCGTGGAGATCGCCCTCACCTACGTGTTCGGCATCGGCCGGACGCTTTCGCAGCAGACGCTGGCCGCGACCGGCGTCGACCCGAACACCCGCGTCCGCGACCTCTCCGAGGAGCAGCTCGTCGCGATCCGCGAGTACGTGGACAACAACATCAAGACCGAGGGTGACCTCCGCCGCGAGGTCCAGGCCGACATCCGCCGCAAGGTCGAGATCGGCACGTACCAGGGTCTGCGTCACCGTCGTGGCCTGCCCGTGCGCGGTCAGCGCACCAGCACGAACGCCCGTACCCGCAAGGGTCCGCGTCGCGCGATCGCCGGCAAGAAGAAGCCGGGCAAGAAGTAGTCCTCAGCGGACGCTCATCAGCGGTCTTCGCTGTAGGACCGACCACCTCCCGTAGGAGAACGACATGCCCCCCAAGGGACGTCAGGGCGCTGCCAAGAAGGTGCGCCGCAAGGAAAAGAAGAACGTCGCTCACGGCCACGCGCACATCAAGAGCACGTTCAACAACACGATCGTGTCCATCACGGACCCGACCGGCAACGTGATCTCCTGGGCCTCCGCCGGCCACGTCGGCTTCAAGGGCTCCCGGAAGTCCACGCCGTTCGCCGCGCAGATGGCCGCCGAGTCGGCTGCCCGTCGCGCGCAGGAGCACGGCATGCGCAAGGTCGACGTCTTCGTCAAGGGCCCGGGTTCCGGTCGTGAGACCGCCATCCGTTCGCTCCAGGCGACCGGCCTTGAGGTCGGCTCGATCCAGGACGTCACCCCGACGCCGCACAACGGCTGCCGTCCGCCGAAGCGTCGTCGCGTCTGATCCGTCGCGTCACTCCGGACGCGTCTGATCTCGCTTCACCAGGGTTTCCGGGCGGTACGGCTCTTTCGGGCCGTATCGCCCGTACCCTTGCAGTACTGGTCGGGCGTCAAATAGCGGGCGCCCCTGACTGAAGGATCACCACATGCTGATCGCTCAGCGTCCCTCGTTGACCGAAGAGGTCGTCGACGAGTTCCGCTCCCGGTTCGTCATCGAGCCGCTGGAGCCGGGCTTCGGCTACACCCTCGGCAACTCCCTCCGCCGCACCCTCCTCTCGTCGATCCCCGGCGCTGCTGTCACCAGCATCCGCATCGACGGTGTCCTGCACGAGTTCACCACCGTGCCGGGCGTCAAGGAGGACGTCACCGACCTGATCCTCAACATCAAGCAGCTGGTCGTCTCCTCGGAGCACGACGAGCCGGTCGTGATGTACCTGCGCAAGCAGGGCCCGGGTCTGGTCACCGCCGCCGACATCGCGCCCCCGGCCGGTGTCGAGGTGCACAACCCCGACCTCGTCCTCGCCACGCTCAACGGCAAGGGCAAGCTGGAGATGGAGCTGACCGTCGAGCGCGGTCGCGGCTACGTCTCCGCCGTCCAGAACAAGCAGGTCGGTCAGGAGATCGGGCGCATCCCGGTCGACTCGATCTACTCGCCGGTTCTGAAGGTCACGTACAAGGTCGAGGCCACGCGTGTCGAGCAGCGCACCGACTTCGACAAGCTGATCGTCGACGTCGAGACGAAGCAGGCCATGCGTCCGCGCGACGCCATGGCGTCGGCCGGCAAGACCCTGGTCGAGCTGTTCGGTCTCGCCCGCGAGCTGAACATCGACGCCGAGGGCATCGACATGGGCCCGTCCCCGACGGACGCCGCGCTCGCCGCCGATCTGGCCCTGCCGATCGAGGAGCTGGAGCTCACCGTTCGGTCGTACAACTGCCTCAAGCGCGAGGGCATCCACTCCGTGGGTGAGCTCGTGGCCCGTTCCGAGGCGGACCTGCTCGACATCCGCAACTTCGGTGCGAAGTCGATCGACGAGGTCAAGGCCAAGCTCGCGGGCATGGGCCTGGCGCTGAAGGACTCGCCTCCCGGATTCGACCCGACCGCCGCCGCGGACGCCTTCGGCGCCGACGACGACGCGGACGCCGGTTTCGTGGAGACCGAGCAGTACTGAGAGCTCGGGCCGTTCGGTCCGTACTCGGGTGCGGGTGGGCTGTGGCTGGTCGCGCAGTTCCCCGCGCCCCTTCCGGACGGGCCCCTTCGGGGCCCCGTCCGGATCTCCGACAGGCGACCGCCTGCTCGGATACTGACCTCGGTACCTGATACGGCCGGGGCAGACACCTAGGAGAAACACCATGCCGAAGCCCAGCAAGGGTGCCCGTATGGGCGGCAGCGCCGCGCACGAGAAGCTGCTCCTCGCGAACCTCGCGAAGTCGCTCTTCGAGCACGGCAAGATCAAGACCACCGAGGCGAAGGCGCGCAAGCTGCGTCCGTACGCCGAGCGTCTGGTCACCAAGGCGAAGAAGGGCGACCTTCACAACCGCCGTCAGGTGCTCCAGGTGATCACGGACAAGAGCATCGTGCACACGCTCTTCACCGAGATCGGCCCGCGCTACGAGAACCGTCCCGGTGGCTACACCCGGATCACCAAGGTCGGCAACCGCCGCGGTGACAACGCGCCGATGGCCGTCATCGAGCTGGTCGAGGCGCTGACCGTGGCGCAGCAGGCCACCGGCGAGGCCGAGGCCGCCACCAAGCGTGCCGCCAAGGACGCCGAGACCACCGAGGCCGCCGAGACCAAGGTCGACACGACCAAGGCCGACGACGCCGCCGAGGAGTCGAAGGACGCGTAAGCGTTCTGCCGCGGGCCCGTCCCTTTCGAGGGGCGGGCCCGCTTTCGCGTTGCTGAGAGGATGTCCGGGTGAGTGACGAAGTAGAGGCCGGCCACGTCCGGGTACGGCTGGACCTGTCCTACGACGGGGCCGGGTTCTCCGGGTGGGCCAAGCAGGCCGGCGGGCGGCGCACCGTACAGGGCGAGATCGAGGACGCGCTGCGGACCGTGACGCGGTCGGCCGTGACGTACGAGCTGACCGTGGCGGGCCGCACCGACGCGGGCGTGCACGCGCGGGGGCAGGTCGCGCACGTCGACCTGGAGCGCGAGGTGTGGGCCGAGCACCACGAGAAGCTGCTCAAGCGGCTCGCCGGGCGCCTGCCCAGGGACGTACGGGTGTGGGCCCTCAGGGAGGCCCCCAGCGGCTTCAACGCCCGTTTCTCCGCGGTCTGGCGGCGCTACGCCTACCGGGTCACCGACAACCCCGGCGGCGTGGACCCGCTGCTGCGCGGACACGTCCTGTGGCACGACTGGCCGCTCGACGTGGACGCGATGAACGAGGCCGCCCGCGGGCTGCTGGGCGAGCACGACTTCGCCGCCTACTGCAAGAAGCGGGAGGGGGCCACCACCATCCGGACCCTCCAGGAGCTGAGCCTGGTGCGCGGGGACGACGGCATCGTCACGGCCACCGTGCGGGCCGACGCCTTCTGCCACAACATGGTGCGCTCCCTCATCGGGGCGCTGCTCTTCGTCGGCGACGGCCACCGCACGCCCGACTGGCCGGCCAAGGTGCTCGCCGCCGGCGTACGGGACTCGGCCGTGCACGTCGTACGGCCGCACGGGCTGACGCTGGAGGAGGTCGGCTACCCGGCGGACGAGCTGCTGGCGGCCCGGAACAAGGAGGCGCGCAACCGCCGGTCCCTGCCGGGGGCCGGCTGCTGCTGACCGGGGCGGGGCGCCGTCGGGCACCCCGCGCGCCGGCGGAGGATCAGCCCTCCGCCGCCGCCGACGCCTGGGTCTCGCCGCGCCGGTGGATCTGGCGGAAGGTGAACTCGGCCAGGTCGTCGCCGGCGCGGAAGACCTCCGTGGTCTTCTCCGTCACGTCCTTGCCGTTGGTGAACCCGGCGATGGTGAAGTAGGCGTAGCGGCCGTAGGAGTTGGTGGTGGAGCGGCAGACGGCGCCGGTGCAGAAGGACTTCACCCCGCCGCCGGACAGGGAGCGGATGATGCTCTTCTTGTCGGCCTGCTGCTTGGCCCGGAGGGCCTTGGCCTCGGTGTCGAAGACGGCCACGCCAACCGTCACCGCGGTGTCGCCCTCGGTGTAGGTGACGCGCATCAGGCGGGTGCAGTCGTTGTCGGCGAGCACCTTCGGGAGCGTCTTCTGGGCCGCGGAGCCGCAGGTCCGGGTGTCGGCCGTCGGGCCCTTCTTGTAGACCGTCTCGCCCATGGTCAGCTGCGTGCCCGTGAAGAGCAGGTCAGGGCTGAGCGGGGCCTTGTCCTTCTTGGCGCTGGAGATGAAGTCCTTGGGGTCCAGCGGCGGCGGGGCGCTGGTCGGGGCGAACGACGGGGTCGCGTCGGTCGCGCTGGGTATGTCCGCCGTCGCGGGGAGCTGCGAGGAGGGGCCGTCCGAGGCCTGCCCGGTGCCGTTCGCCGAGACCACCGCCACGGCGACGGCACCGGCGATCGCCACCGTGGCCAGCGCACCACCGCCGACGAAGAGCAGGCGGCGCCGTTTGGCGCGGGCCTCGGAGGCCTCGGCGAGGGCCGCCCAGTCCGGGGAGTTGTCGCCCTCGCCACTGTTCCAGGGCTGCTGCTGCGGCTGCTGCGATTGCGGTTTCCAGGGATCCCACTGCGACTGAGGTCCCCCCTGCCCAAAGCTCATGGGCCGCATCTTAGACGGGCCCAGGGGCGTGCTGGTGCGGCTCCCGGCGCCGGGCAGCGCCTAGCGTTCCGTCCATGCGGACGGGCAAAAACGACATCTCCGGGTGGTTGGTGCGACCGGCGAGCGGGCATCTGTGGGCGGTGCTCGTGACGGTGCTGGCGGTCACCGTGGCGCACGCGGCGCGCGTGACCTCGGACGGCGGGATGGACAACGCGATCGTCGTGCGGGCCGCCCGCACCTGGCTGGCCGGCGGCTCCCCGTACGACGACCCCCACTTCCTGTACTTCCCGAGCGCGGTCCTCGCCGCCGCCCCGCAGGCCCTGCTGCCCCCGGACGTGCTGCGGGTGCTGGCGCCGTGCGCGGTGACGGTGCTGCTGGCGCTGGCCTGGGCCGGTGCGCTGCGGCTGCACCGCGTACCGCTGCGCAGCCGGCTCGCGGTCCTCGGGCTGACCGGGCTCGCGACGGGCTTCGCGCCGTTCGGGCACCTGGTGCGCCTCGGCAACTGGACGGTGACGGCGGCGGCGGCCCTGCCGCTGGCCCTGCTGCTGGCCGGGCGGGGGAGGTGGACCGCGGCGGGCGCGGTCATCGGTGCCGCCGTGGCGCTCAAGCCGCTGCTCGCGCCCGTGTGCCTGCTCCTGCTGTTCGCCGGGCGGTGGCGGGCGCTGGCGGCGGCGGTGGCGGTGCCGGCGCTCGCCTGCGGTGCCGCCGCGCTGCTGATGCCCGACCCGGCCGGCTTCCTCACCCGCACCCTGCCCTTCCTGCTCCACGGCGACGACGGCTTCGTACGGCTCTACGAGGCATCCCCGGCCGCCGTGCTGCCCCGCCTGGGCGTCCCCGGGGGGATCGCCCAGGGAGCCGCGGTGGTGGCCGCCGGTGCCGGGGTGCTGTGCGCGTACGTCCGCTGGCGCCGCGCCGACCCCGGCCCGCTGCGGCTCGCGGAGACCGCCGCGGGCCTGATGCTCTCGGCGTTCCTCGTCTCCCGGCCCTCCTACGACCACTACCTCCTGGTCGTCCTGCCGCTGCTGCTCGCCGGGCTGCCGTACGCCGGCGCGGTGGCCCGGGGGCCCTGGTTCTGGATCGCCCTGGTGCCCCAGGTACCGGGGCTGACCTGGCCCTGGCTGGAGTCGGGGCGGCGGCGGGCCTTCAAGGACGCGTTCACGCTGTGCGTGCTGGCGGTGGCGGTCGCCCGGCGGGCCGGGGCCGGTACGGTGGGAGACGACGATCACGTGGGCGCCGGACGGGCGCCGGAGCCCGCGCGGGCCCCGGCGGCTCCGTTTTGACCCGGCCGTGGGACCCCGGGTATTCTGCACAGTCGTATGTGTATTGGCTTGCTCATTCTCACGTGAGGGGCCCTTACACCGGTCCACCGGGACCGATGACCAGCGACCAGCACGCGGTATGCGTCACCGCAGTGCGGTCAGGGCTGTCGTGATCGTCTTCGGTGACCAATGTCAGGACCACTCACTGAAGAAGCGAAGGCTACGAACCGTGCGTACGTACAGCCCCAAGCCCGGCGATGTGACCCGCCAGTGGCACGTCATCGACGCTCAGGACGTCGTCCTGGGTCGTCTGGCCACCACTGCGGCCTCCATCCTGCGCGGCAAGCACAAGCCGATCTACGCGCCCCACGTCGACACCGGTGACTTCGTCATCATCATCAACGCCGACAAGGTGCACCTCTCCGGCAACAAGCGGACCCAGAAGATGGCGTACCGCCACTCCGGGTACCCGGGCGGCCTGCGCTCCGTGCGCTACGACGAGCTGCTCGACAAGAACCCGGAGAAGGCCGTCGAGAAGGCCATCAAGGGCATGCTCCCGAAGAACTCCCTGGGCCGTCAGATGCTCTCGAAGCTGAAGGTCTACAAGGGTGACCAGCACCCGCACGGCGCGCAGCAGCCGCAGCCGTTCGAGATCACCCAGGTCGCGCAGTAGTTCCGGCCACCCCCTAAGACTGAAGAGAATCTGAGGAGCATCGTGGCCGAGACCACTGCCGAGCAGCCGCTCGAAGAGATCGACATCGACAGCTACACCACCGAGTCCGAGGTGCCCGTCGAGGGCGAGTACACCTCGGAGTCCATGGCCTCCGCCTTCGGCGAGCCCCAGCCGGCCGCCGGCCTGGGCCGTCGCAAGAACGCCATCGCCCGTGTCCGGATCGTCCCGGGCACCGGCAAGTGGAAGATCAACGGCCGCACCCTCGAGGACTACTTCCCGAACAAGGTGCACCAGCAGGAAGTCAACGAGCCCTTCAAGGTGCTCGAGCTCGAGGGCCGTTACGACATCATCGCCCGCATCGCGGGTGGCGGCGTCTCCGGCCAGGCCGGTGCGCTCCGTCTCGGTGTCGCCCGCGCCCTGAACGAGGCCGACGTGGACAACAACCGCGGCGCCCTCAAGAAGGCCGGCTTCCTGCGCCGCGACGACCGCGCGGTCGAGCGGAAGAAGGCCGGTCTGAAGAAGGCCCGCAAGGCTCCGCAGTACAGCAAGCGCTAAGCTTCGCTGCCTGTACTCCGAACGCCCCGGCGGCACGCCACTGTGCTGCCGGGGCGTTCGTTTATCCCCGTCGTTGGGCGTATAACGGCACAAGACGTTCAGACGTTCAGACGTTCAGAAGCTCCAATGCTTGTGTGATCGGATGGTCGGGCGGTGCGTTGCGACGCGCGGCCGTGACCACGGGAGCCGACCGTGCGGGCCGCACTAGCGGCCGGTTCCCGGAATTGACGTTTCCTCAGGAGGACAAGTGGGACGACTCTTCGGCACGGACGGCGTGCGCGGTGTCGCCAACGCGGATCTGACGGCCGAGCTGGCGCTCGGGCTCTCCGTCGCCGCGGCGCATGTACTGGCCGAGGCGGGCACCTTCGCCGGACACCGGCCGACCGCCGTGGTCGGCCGGGACCCGCGCGCCTCCGGGGAGTTCCTGGAAGCCGCCGTGGTCGCCGGTCTGGCCAGCGCCGGTGTGGACGTGCTGCGGGTCGGCGTGCTGCCGACGCCCGCGGTGGCCCACCTCACCGGCGCGCTCGGCGCCGACCTCGGCGTGATGCTCTCCGCGAGCCACAACGCCATGCCCGACAACGGCATCAAGTTCTTCGCCCGCGGCGGCCACAAGCTCGCCGACGAGCTGGAGGACCGCATCGAGTCCGTCTACGCCGAGCACCGCACGGGCGCCCCCTGGGAGCGCCCGACCGGCGGCGGCGTGGGCCGGGTGCGGGACTACGACGAGGGGCTCGACCAGTACGTCGCCCACCTCGTCGGCGTCCTCCCGAACCGCCTCGACGGGCTGAAGATCGTCCTCGACGAGGCGCACGGCGCGGCCCACCGGGTCTCGCCCGAGGCCTTCGCGCGGGCCGGGGCCGAGGTCGTCACCATCGGTGCCGTGCCGGACGGCCTCAACATCAACGACGGCTGCGGCTCGACCCACCTCGACCTGCTCAAGGCCGCCGTCGTCGAGCACGGCGCCGACCTGGGCATCGCGCACGACGGCGACGCCGACCGCTGCCTGGCCGTGGACCACACCGGCGCGGAGGTGGACGGCGACCAGATCCTGGCCGTGCTCGCGCTGGCGATGCGCGAGCGCGAGGCGCTGCGGTCCGACACCGTGGTGGCGACCGTCATGTCCAACCTGGGCTTCAAGCTCGCCATGGAGCGCGAGGGCATCCAGTTCGTGCAGACCGGCGTCGGCGACCGGTACGTCCTGGAGGAGATGAAGGCCAAGGGCTACGCCCTCGGGGGCGAGCAGTCCGGGCACGTCATCATCCTCGACCACGCCACCACCGGCGACGGCACGCTGACCGGCCTGATGCTGGCGGCGCGGGTCGCGCAGACCGGCCGTACCCTCCAGGACCTCGCGTCCGTGATGGAGCGGCTGCCGCAGGTGCTGATCAACGTGCCGGACGTGGACAAGTCGCGGGTGACGACCTCCGCGGAGCTCGCGACCGCCGTCGCGGAGTCGGAGCGGGAGCTCGGCAGCACCGGCCGGGTGCTGCTGCGTCCGTCGGGGACCGAGCCGCTGGTGCGGGTCATGGTCGAGGCGGCGGACATCGAGCAGGCCCGGTCGGTGGCCGGGCGGCTGGCCGACGCGGTGAAGTCCGCGCTGGGCTAGCGGGAAGCGGACGTGACGCGAGGGGCGGCCTTCGGGCCGCCCCTTCGCGTTCCGCCGGGCGGGGCGCGGTGTCACAGCTTGCGCAGGCTGAGCCGCTGCACCTTGTGGTCGGGGCCCTTGCGCAGGATCAGGGTGGCCCGGCCGCGGGTCGGTGCCACGTTCTCCACCAGGTTGGGCTTGTTGATGGTGCGCCAGGTGGTGCGGGCGTAGTCGAGCGCCTCCTCCTCGGACACCTGGGTGTACCTGCGGAAGTACGAGGACGGGTTCTGGAAGGCGGTCGCGCGCAGCTTGCGGAAGCGGCTGAGGTACCAGCGCTCGATGTCCTCGGTGCGGGCGTCGACGTACACGCTGAAGTCGAAGTAGTCGGCGAGCCCGACCCGGGTGCGGCCGTCCTTGCCGGGCAGCGCGGGCTGGAGCACGTTGAGGCCCTCGACGATCAGGATGTCGGGACGGCGCACGACGAGCCTCTGGTCCGGGACGATGTCGTAGATGAGGTGGGAGTAGACCGGGGCGGTCACCTCGGCCTTGCCCGCCTTGATGTCGGCGACGAACCGGGTGAGGGCCCGGCGGTCGTACGACTCGGGGAAGCCCTTGCGGGACATCAGGCCGCGGTCCTGGAGCTCCCTGGTGGGCAGCAGGAAACCGTCGGTCGTGACCAGCTCCACGCGCGGATGCTCGGGCCAGCGCGACAGCAGCGCCTGGAGCAGCCGGGCGACGGTGGACTTGCCGACCGCGACCGAGCCGGCGACCCCTATGACGAAGGGGGTGCCCGACTGGGAGCCCTGTTCACCGAGGAAGGTGTTCAGCGCGCCGCGCAGGCCGTCGGTGGCGCCGACGTAGAGGTTGAGGAGCCGGGACAGCGGGAGGTAGATGTCCCGCACCTCGTCGAGGTCGATGACGTCGCCGAGGCCGCGCAGCTTCTCGACCTCCTCGGCGGTCAGCGGCAGCGGCGTCTTGTCGCGCAGCGCGCTCCACTCGGGGCGGGTGAGGTCGACGTAGGGAGTCGCCTCCGGCCGCTGCCGGTGGGCGCTCCGGGGCATCGAGGGGACCGGAGAGATCACAGTCCATTGTTAACGGAGTTCGAACGCGGCGGCGGGTGGGGTGTGTCACGCCCGGCCGCGCCGTGTCCGCGGATGATCACGCCGGTGTCACGGTTCGGGTACCGGGTGGTACAGCGGTGACCGGCTGTCAGTTCCCTGTGCGTACAGTGCTCGCACATACGTGCGGACCCTCCGCCGTCCGGAAGAGAGAAACCCAACGTGAGACTGACCGCCGTCCGCCGTACCGCCCTCGCGGCCTCCGCCGCCGCCCTGGCCCTGCTCGTCACCGCCTGCGGCGGCTCCTCCGACGACGACGGCACGTCCGACGAGGGCAAGAACGGCGACACCTCCTCGGCGGCCCCCGCGGCGGCCGAGGCGCTCAGCGCCGCGGAGCTGGAGAAGGCGGCCCTGGCGCAGGCGGACGTCAAGAACGGCAAGGTCACCGAGGCGTCGGCGACGGACGACATCGCGAAGGACAAGGTCAAGGCGGAGAAGGCGGAGTGCCAGGCGCTCGCCCTCGCCGAGACCGGCGTCCCCCTGGGCGAGCCGGCGGCGACCGTGAAGCGGTCCTGGACGGAGGGGCCGAAGAAGCCCTCCGCGGACGCGGCGACCGAGGAGGCCATCGGTGACGCCTTCGACCTGGACAAGGCGCTGGTGACGCTGGCCACCTACGAAGACGGCGGCGCCGAGACGGTCCTCGCGGACGTGAAGAAGGCCGCCGGCGCCTGCGCCGGGGGGTTCGCCTTCACCGCCATGGGTGAGCAGGCGAAGATCGCCAAGGTCGCCGAGGACAAGGCGCCCGGCGGTGCCGACGAGGCGGTCGCGATGACCATGACGATGACCGGCGACGACGGCGACGCGTTCCCGGTCAAGGTGGTCGTCACCCGTAAGGGCTCCACCGTCGTCTCCTTCACCGTCCTCAACCTCGCCTCCGCGGGCACCGGCAAGGACTTCCCGTTCCCCACGGAGATCAGCGACGCCCAGCTCGCCAAGCTCGGCTGAGGACACCGCCGAGCCGCCGCACGCGGTGCACCGAAGTTCCCACCGGGGCGTTCGTACCCCGGTGGGAATTTCCGATTTCGGGCATGGGAAGGCCGGTTCGGGACCCGAACTGATCGTAGGCTGCCGGTCATGTGTGGAATCGTGGGATACGTGGGGTCTCAGTCGGCGCTCGATGTCGTACTGGCCGGACTGAAGCGGCTCGAGTACCGGGGATACGACTCGGCGGGCATCGCCGTGCTCGCGGACGGCGGCCTCGCCACCGCCAAGCGCGCCGGGAAACTCGTCAACCTGGACAAGGAACTGTCCGAACGGCCCCTGCCGACCGCCGCGACCGGCATCGGCCACACACGCTGGGCCACGCACGGGGGCCCGACCGACGCCAACGCCCACCCGCACCTCGACAACGCGGGCCGGGTGGCCGTGGTCCACAACGGCATCATCGAGAACTTCGCGCCGCTGCGGGACGAGCTGGCGGAACGCGGCCACGAACTGGCCTCCGAGACCGACACCGAGGTCGTCGCCCACCTGCTCGCCGAGGAGTTCTCCGCCTGCGCCGACCTCGCCGAGGCGATGCGGCTGGTGTGCCGGCGGCTGGAGGGCGCGTTCACGCTGGTCGCGGTGCACGCGGACGCGCCGGACGTGGTCGTGGGCGCGCGCCGCAACTCGCCGCTCGTGGTGGGCGTCGGGGAGGGCGAGTCCTTCCTCGCCTCGGACGTCGCGGCCTTCATCGCGCACACCCGGGACGCCATCGAGCTGGGCCAGGACCAGGTGGTGGAGCTGCGCAGGGACGGCGTGACCGTCACCGGCTTCGACGGCACCCCGGCCGACGTCCGCTCCTACCACGTCGACTGGGACGCCTCGGCCGCCGAGAAGGGCGGCTACGACTACTTCATGCTCAAGGAGATCGCCGAGCAGCCGAAGGCCGTCGCCGACACGCTGCTGGGCCGCGTGGACGGTTCCGGCACGCTCAGCCTCGACGAGGTGCGCATCCCCGCGAGCGTGCTCCGGGAGGTCGACAAGGTCGTCATCGTCGCGTGCGGTACGGCCTTCCACGCCGGGCTGATCGCGAAGTACGCCATCGAGCACTGGACGCGGGTGCCCTGCGAGGTGGAGCTGGCCAGCGAGTTCCGCTACCGCGACCCGATCCTCGACCAGCAGACCCTGGTGGTCGCCATCTCCCAGTCCGGCGAGACCATGGACACCCTGATGGCCCTGCGCCACGCCCGCGAGCAGGGCGCCAAGGTGCTGGCCATCTGCAACACCAACGGCTCCACCATCCCGCGCGAGTCCGACGCCGTGCTCTACACGCACGCCGGCCCCGAGGTCGCCGTCGCCTCCACCAAGGCCTTCCTCACCCAGCTGGTGGCCTGCTACCTGGTCGCCCTCTACCTCGGACAGGTGCGCGGCACGAAGTACGGGGACGAGATCCGCGACGTCATCCGCGACCTCTCGCAGATCGCCGGCGCGGTGGAACGGGTCCTGGAGACCATGGAACCGGTACGGGAACTCGCCCGCTCCCTCGCCCACAAGAACACGGTGCTGTTCCTGGGCCGCCACGTCGGTCATCCCGTCGCTCTCGAAGGCGCCCTGAAGCTCAAGGAGCTGGCGTACATGCACGCCGAGGGCTTCGCGGCGGGGGAGCTGAAGCACGGGCCGATCGCGCTGATCGAGGAGGACCTGCCGGTCGTCGTGGTGGTCCCGTCGCCGCGCGGGCGCTCGGTCCTGCACGACAAGATCGTGTCCAACATCCAGGAGATCCGGGCCAGGGGCGCCCGCACCATCGTCATCGCCGAGGAGGGCGACGAGGCGGTCGTCCCCTACGCCGACCACCTGGTCCGCATCCCGGTCACGCCGACCCTGCTCCAGCCGCTGGTGGCGACGGTGCCGCTGCAGGTCTTCGCCTGCGAGCTGGCGACCGCCCGGGGCAACGAGGTGGACCAGCCGCGGAACCTGGCCAAGTCGGTGACGGTGGAGTAGGCCCGTCAGCCGTCAGCCGTCAGCCGTCAGTCGTCAGCCGTCAGCGGTCAGCGGTCAGCCGTCAGCGGTCAGCCGTCAGCCGTCGGCGGGGCGGAGATCCGCGACCAGGCGGAAGCGCTCCAGCACCGTGGGCGTGCCGTCGTCCACGGTGAACTCCGGGTCGTCCAGGGCCGCGCGCATCTCCTCGCCGTGCCAGAACCGCTCGTGACCGGCCCGCCACTCGGCCACGCCCGTGTACCCCTCGCCCTCGTCCCGCACGTGGGCGAGGTCGACCCGGGCCAGCGGTACGACCCGCACCTCGGTCACCTCGACGACGGCGACGGGCCGGTCGTACGAGTCGACGACCACGGAGCGGTCGCCCACCGCCGGCAGCGGCTCCCCCGTGTGCTCGTGGTCGACGAGGAGTCCGGTCGTGGAGGTCTTCGACCCGTCGAGGATCGCGGCGACGAGCCGGTCCCGCAGGGGCCCGGGGAAGGCGAACTCCGCCCGGGGCAGGGAGGCGACGTCCGCGGGGGAGGAGGTGGGGTCCGGCGTCATGCGGTCACCGTAGCGACCCCGCCCCCGCGGCACACCCCGCTCGCCCACTCCGCCCTACGCCCACCCCGCTCCGCTCACCCCGCCCGGGTCACCTCCCGCCAGGCGCGGGAGATCGCGCCGGCGACGTCGTGCGCCCCCACCGGCGCTCCCTCCGCCGCGAACCGCCCCGCCAACCCGTGCAGGTACGCCCCCGCGCTCCCCGCGTCCCGTGCCGAGAGCCCCGCCGCCAGCAGCGACCCGGCCAGCCCGGACAGCACGTCCCCGCTGCCCGCCGTGGCGAGCCACGACGTCCCCGTCGCGTTGACCCGCACCGGCCCTCCCTCCGCCCCGGCGACCACCGTCGTCGACCCCTTCAGCAGCACCGTCGCCCCGTAGTGACCCGCCAGCTCCCGCGCCGAGGCCAGCCGCGCCCCCTCGACCTCGGCCCGGCTCACACCGAGCAGCGCCGCCGCCTCCCCGGCGTGCGGCGTCATCAGCGTCGGGGCGCCGCGCCCGCGCACCGCCCGCGCGTCCGCCAGCCGCAGCCCGTCCGCGTCGATCAGCACCGGCACCTCGGCCGCCAGCACCTCCGCCACGGTCCCGGCGTCGTCACCGGCCCCCGGCCCGACGACCCACGCCTGCACCCGCCCCGCCCGCTTCGGCCCCTGGTCCGACACCAGCGTCTCCGGGTAACGGGCGATCACCGCGTCCCCGGCCGGACCGACGTACCGCACCGCCCCGGCCCCGCCCCGCAGCGCCCCGGCGACGGCGAGCACGGCCGCGCCCGGATAGCGGGCCGACCCGGCGGCGATGCCGACGACCCCGCGCCGGTACTTGTCGCTCTCGGTCCCCGGCACCGGCAGCAGCCGCGCCACGTCGGCGTGCTGCAACGCCTCCAGCCCGGCCCCGTCGGCCGGCAGCGGCAGACCGATGTCCACCAGCCGCACCGACCCGGCGTACTCCCGCGCGGGATCGATCAGCAGCCCCGGCTTGTGCGCCCCGAACGTCACCGTCAGGTCGGCCCGTACGGCCGCCCCGCGCACCTGCCCGGTGTCCGCGTCGACGCCGCTCGGCAGGTCCACGGCGACGACGGCGGCCCGGGACCGCGCGGCCGCGTCCGCGAGCGGCACCGCCTCCTCGCGCAGCCCGCCCCGGCCGCCGATCCCGACGATGCCGTCGACGACCAGGTCGGCCCGCGCGATCAGGTCGCCGGACGCCCCGCCACCGGCCTCCACGACCCGCCCGCCGGCCCGCCGCAGGGCCGCCAGCCCGCCGCCGTGCGCCCGCTCCGGCGTCAGCAGCACGGCCGTCACACCCGCCCCGCGCCGGGCCAGCCGAGCCCCGGCGTACAGGGCGTCGCCGCCGTTGTCCCCGCTGCCGACCAGCAGCACCACCCGGCTGCCGTAGACCCGGCCGGCCACCCGCCCGAGCACCTCCGCGCAGGCGGCGGCCAGACCGGCCGCCGCCCGGTGCATCAACGCCCCCTCCGGCAGCCGTGCCATCAGCTCACGTTCGGCCGTCCTGACCATCTCCACGCTGTACGCAGTCCGCATGCCGTCGAGTCTTCCCCGTACACCGCGAACGCTCACGAGTCCCGTGCGGGACAGTTGTCCCATGGGCGACGACGAGACGGCACAGGTGATGACCTCGCTCGGGACGCGCCTGCGCGCCATCCGCCAGGCCCGCGGCCTCACGCTCGCCCAGCTCGGCACCGCCACCGGCATCTCCGTGAGCACGCTGTCCCGGCTGGAGTCGGGGCAGCGCGAGCCGGGGCTGCGGCACCTCCTGCCGCTGGCCCGGGCGCACCGGCTGCCCCTGGACGACCTGGTCGGCTCCCGCACCGGCGACCCCCGGGTGCACCCGCGTCCCTTCACCCGACACGGCCAGACCTGGGTCCCGCTCACCCGGAACCCGGGCGACGGGCTGCACGCCTACAAGCAGATCCTCCCCGCGCCGGCCACCCCGCGGACCGCGTGGACCCCCCGCCCCGCACAGGGATCGCACGAGGGCCACGAATGGCTCCACGTGCTCTCCGGCCGCCTGCTCCTCGCCCTGGGCGACCACGACCTCGTCCTGACGGCCGGCGAGACGGCGGAGTTCGACACCCGCGTCCCGCACGGCCTCGCCAACGCCGGTGACCAGCCCGTCGAATGGCTCGCCCTGTACGGCGCCCAGGGCGAGCGCATGCACATCCGGGTCCGGCCGACCGGGGGCTGAGCGGGGGAGGGGCCGAGGGCGGAGGGGGTGCCTAGCCCTCCGCGATCACCACGGCGGACGCGATCCCCGCGTCGTGGCTCAGCGACACGTGCCACGACGCCACGCCCAGTTCCGCCGCCCGCGCCGCCACCGTCCCCAAGACCCGGAGCCGCGGCTGCCCGCTGTCCTCGACGTACACCTCGGCGTCCGTCCAGAGCAGCCCCGCCGGCGCGCCGAGCGCCTTGGCCAGCGCCTCCTTCGCCGCGAACCGGGCGGCGAGCGAGGCGATGCCCCGGCGTTCCCCGCTGGGCAGGAGCAACTCGCTCTCCAGGAAGAGCCGCCGGGCCATGGCCGGCGTACGTTCCAGCGACACCCCGAACCGCTCGACCTCGGCCACGTCGATCCCGACCCCGATGATGCTCATGCCGGGCACCCTAACGACCGGCGGGTGCCGTCGTCGCCGTCGGGCGCTGCGCCTCGAGGGGGGTCCGGCCGCTCTGAGAGACTGTGGGCACGATGAGTGAGACAGCTGCTCGGCGGGACGCGGTACTGCGGGCCCGGGCCGAGATCGACCTGGCCGCCCTGCGGGCCAACGTCCGCGCACTGCGCGAGCGGGCCCCCGGGGCGGCTCTCATGGCCGTCGTCAAGGCCGACGGCTACGGCCACGGTGCGATCCCGTGCGCCCGCGCGGCCGTCGAGGCGGGCGCGGCCTGGCTGGGCACCGCCACGCCGCAGGAGGCCCTCGCGCTGCGCGCGGAGGCCGGACTGCCCGACGACGTGCGGATCATGTGCTGGCTGTGGACGCCGGGCGGCCCCTGGCGGGAGGCCGTCGAGGCCCGTCTCGACGTGTCCGTCAGCGGCATGTGGGCGCTGGAGGAGGTCGCCCGGGCGGCACGGGCGGCCGGCACCGCCGCCCGCGTGCAGCTCAAGGCCGACACCGGCCTCGGCCGGGGCGGCTGCCAGCCGGGCGAGGACTGGACCGAGCTGGTCCGGGCGGCCCTGCGCGCGCAGGACGAGGGGCTGCTGCGCGTCACCGGGCTCTGGTCGCACTTCGCCCGCGCCGACGAGCCCGGGGACCCCTCCATCGCCGCCCAGCTCACCCGCTTCCGGGAGATGACGGCGTACGCCGAGGAGCAGGGGGTGCGCCCCGACGTGCGGCACATCGCCAACTCGCCGGCCACGCTCACCCTCCCGGAGACCCACTTCGACCTCGTCCGGCCGGGCATCGCCATGTACGGCGTCTCGCCCAGCCCCGAGATCGGCACCCCCGCCGACTTCGGACTGCGCCCCGTGATGACGCTGTCCGCCTCGCTGGCCCTGGTCAAGCAGGTCCCCGGCGGTCACGGCGTCAGCTACGGGCACCACTACGTCACCCCCGGCGAGACCACCCTCGGCCTCGTGCCCCTCGGCTACGCGGACGGCGTACCGCGCCACGCCTCCTCCACCGGGCCCGTCCTGGTCGACGGCAAGTGGCGCACGGTCGCGGGGCGGATCGCGATGGACCAGTTCGTCGTCGACCTGGGCGGGGACCGGCCGGAGCCGGGTGCCGAGGCGGTGCTGTTCGGGCCCGGGGACCGGGGCGAACCCACCGCCGAGGACTGGGCCCAGGCGGCGGGCACCATCGCGTACGAGATCGTCACCCGGATCGGAACGCGGGTTCCGCGCGTCTACGTCGACGAGTGACGCGCCTCGCCCCGCGGAGCGGCGGGCCCGGCGGACCCGACCGGTCCGGCGTGCATGACCGACGCGTTCGGGTGAATCAGGAACAAGAGGGGAATCCGCACAGCGGCCCGGCGAGGAGGAGCGGTACGTGAGCGAGAGCAGCGCGGAGGTCGTCGCCGACGTGGCCGCGGCGGCCGTCGCCTCCGCCACGGAGGCCGCCACCGAGGTCGCCGTCGGCGGCTGGCGCCGGGCGACCGGTGTCGCCGGTGTCGCGATAGGCGTGGTCGCGGCGGGCGCCGCGGCCGGAGTGGCGATAGAGCGGCTCACCGTCGGCCGCGGGATCCGGCAGAAGGCGCGGCTCGCCCTCGACTCGGCGGGACCGTACGGCGGACTGCGCGGCACCCCCGGCAGGGCGTACGCCGACGACGGCACCGAGCTGTACTACGAGGTCGACGACGTCGACCCGGAGACGGAGTCCGCGCTCACCCGGCGCCGCCGGCGGCTGTTCGGCCGCAAGGCACCCGCTCCCGTGACCGTCGTCTTCAGCCACGGCTACTGCCTCAACCAGGATTCCTGGCACTTCCAGCGGGCGGCCCTCAGGGGCGTCGTGCGCACCGTGCACTGGGACCAGCGCAGCCACGGCCGCTCCGGGCGGGGCGTGTCCCAGGTGCGGGACGGCCGGCCGGTCACCATCGAGGAACTGGGCCGCGACCTGAAGGCCGTCATCGACGCGGCCGTGCCCGAGGGCCCGGTCGTCCTGGTCGGGCACTCCATGGGCGGGATGACGGTGATGGCCCTGGCCGACGGCTTCCCCGACCTGGTCCGCGAGCGGGTCGTCGGCGTGGCCCTCGTCGGTACCTCGTCCGGACGGCTCGGCGAGGTCAACTTCGGGCTGCCGGTGGCCGGGGTCAACGCGGTCCGGCGGGTGCTGCCCGGTGTGCTGAAGGCGCTGGGGCAGCGGGCCGAGCTGGTGGAGAAGGGGCGGCGGGCGACGGCGGACCTCTTCGCCGGAATCATCAAGCGGTACTCGTTCGCGTCCCGGGAGGTCGACCCGGCCGTGGCCCGCTTCGCCGAGCGGATGATCGAGTCCACGCCGATCGACGTGGTCGCCGAGTACTACCCGGCCTTCAACGACCACGACAAGACCGCGGCCCTCGCCCACTTCGCCGGCCTGCCGGTCCTGGTCCTGGCCGGTGTGCGGGACCTGGTCACGCCGAGCGAGCACAGCGAGGCCATCGCCGACCTGCTGCCGGACGCGGAGCTGGTGCTCGTCCCCGACGCGGGGCACCTGGTGATGCTGGAGCATCCCGAGCTGGTCACCGACCGCCTCGCCGACCTGCTGGCCCGCGCGGGCGCGGTGCCCGCAGCGGCTACCGTTGACGGCTATGGAAGCACCAGCAGCACCGCAGGGCCCGGCTGAGCCCTCCGGCCCCTCCGCGCCCGCCCCCGACGTCGAGATCACCGTCACCTCCCCGGAGCAGATGCGGGAACTGGGCCGCAAGCTCGCCGCCCTGCTGCGCGCCGGTGACCTGCTGATGCTGAGCGGGGAGCTGGGCGCGGGCAAGACGACCCTGACCCGGGGACTCGGCGAGGGCATGGGAGTGCGCGGCGCCGTCACCTCCCCGACCTTCGTGATCGCCCGTGTGCACCCCTCCCTCGGTGACGGTCCGCCGCTCGTCCACGTCGACGCCTACCGGCTGTCGGGCGGCCTGGACGAGATGGAGGACCTCGACCTCGACGTCTCGCTGTCCGACTCGGTGATCGTGGTGGAGTGGGGCGAGGGCAAGGTCGAGGAGCTGACCGAGGACCGGTTGCAGCTGCGGATCGAGCGGGCGGTGGGCGACACCACCGACGAGGTGCGGCACGTGACGCTGACGGGCGTCGGCGAGCGCTGGGCGGCGGCCGGCCTGAGCGTGCTCGCCGGCTGAGCCGCGGCCGCCGCGGGCGGAGCGTTCCGACAAGGCGTCGGCAAGATATTGCGTTCGGGGTCTTGCGCGTGGTCACATGGTACCCAGCTCGTGGTTAGGGTTGCCTAACTGCGCCCGCCCCCGACCTTCAGGAGGCGTCCATGTCGAAGACCGAGCCGCAGGCCCGGCCGAGGCCGCAGTCGTCCGGGCTCGCCGGGGTGTCCATGCGGGACCTGCTCGCGTCCTGCGCCGCCGCGACGGCGGTCTCCACGCCGCCGCCCGCGCCCGAGCCGACGACGCGCCGGCCCGCCCGGGAGCACCGCGAGGCCGCCTGACCCTGTCGGGCGGCTCCGCCCCCGCTCCGGGCTCCGCACCCGCTCCGGGCTCCGCACCGCTCCCGGCCCCGCGCCCCGTCCGCGGTGCCCGCCCGGCGCGTCCGGCGCCTCAGGGGACGACGACGACCGGCTGCCCGATCGTCGCGAACCGCCACATCGCGTCGCCGTCCGCGCGGGTCTGCCGGATGCCGCCGGTGCGTTCGCCCGGGTCGGGCTTCGCCATGGAGCCGTCCACCGCCGCACTGAACCCGATGACCACGTCCTTGACGCCGGCGAACCGCACGACGTGCTCGACCGGGATGCCGTCGGACCCGGTGACCCGGTTCGAACGGGACGTGACCGCGTAGGTGCCGGGCGCCGGGTCGACCGTGCTGGGCGTGACCTTGAAGGTGCGCTGGACCTTGTCCCCCGCGTCCACCAGCCACACCCGGTCGTCGTCCACCGAGTACACCACCCGTTCGCCCCTCCCGGACCCCGTGGGCAGCGCCTCCGGATGCCGCCGGTCGCGGGGCGCCTTGGAGGCGCCGGGTGCCGGCGTGCTGCTCGCGTGGCTCCGCTCCAGGGCGGCCGGAGCGCCGGCCGACGCCTGGTGGGCGAGGACGCCGATCGTCGTGAGAGCCGCCGCGGTGAGGCCGGTGACGAAACCGGCGCTGCTGCTGACCACTGCCGACCACCTCGTCGTCGTATGGCGTGCGTCTGTTTCCCGGCGACGGTAGCAGTACGTGACCGGTTGAACGCGTGGAGCAACGCGGCGGCACCGGCGGCCGTGCCGGGCCGGCTCACCGGGCGTCCGCCGGGCGTCCCGTGGCGCCGTAGGCTGTTTGCGTGCTCTTGCTCGCTCTGGATACCGCCACGCCCGCCGTGACCGTCGCGCTGCACGACGGTACGGACGTCATCGCCTCGTCGAGCCAGGTGGACGCACGCCGGCACGGTGAGCTGCTGCTGCCCGCCGTCGACCGGGTGCTCGCCGAGGCCGGCCTGCGGCTCGACGCCGTCACCGGCATCGTCGCCGGGACCGGCCCCGGCCCGTACACCGGGCTGCGCGTCGGCCTGATGACCGCGGACACCTTCGGGCTCGCCCTCGGGGTCCCCGTGCACGGCGTGTGCACACTGGACGGCCTCGCCTACGCCACCGACCTGGAGGGCCCCTTCGTGGTGGCGACCGACGCCCGCCGCAAGGAGGTCTACTGGGCCCGGTACGCCGACTCCCGCACCCGCCTCACCGACCCGGCGGTCGACCGGCCCGCCGACATCGCCGAGCGGGTCGCCGGGCTCCCGGCCGTCGGCGCGGGCGCGCTGCTCTACCCGGACACCTTCCCGCAGGCGCACGAGCCGGAGCACGTGTCCGCCGCCGCCCTGGCGTCCCTGGCCGCCGAGCGGCTCGCGGCGGGCGAGGAGCTGCCCGCGCCCCGGCCGCTGTACCTGCGCCGGCCCGACGCCCAGGTCCCCAAGAACTACAAGGTGGTCACCCCCAAGTGACCGGAGCGACCGAGTCCGTGACCCCGCCCGCGCCCACCGGCCTGCGCGAGATGCGCTGGTGGGACATCGACCCCGTGCTCCGGATGGAGCGCGAGCTGTTCCCGGAGGACGCCTGGTCGCGGGGGATGTTCTGGTCAGAGCTGGCCCACGCGCGCGGCCCCGGGGCGACCCGGCGGTACCTGGTCGCCGAGGAGGACGGCCGGATCGTCGGCTACGCGGGCCTGGTGACCTCCGGGGAGCAGGCCGACGTGCAGACCATCGCCGTCGCCCGCGACCACTGGGGCACCGGTCTCGGCGCGCGGCTGCTGACCGAGCTGCTGCGGGCGGCGACCGCCTTCGAGTGCAGCGAGGTGCTGCTGGAGTGCCGGGTGGACAACACCCGCGCCCAGCGCCTCTACGAGCGCTTCGGCTTCGAGCCCATCGGCTTCAGACGCGGCTACTACCAGCCGGGCAACGTCGACGCCCTGGTCATGCGGCTGACCGACCCTTCCACCTCCGTACCGGGAACCGAGCGAGGAACCGACAACCATGGCTGACCCACGCGACGAGCCTCTCGTCCTCGGGATCGAGACCTCCTGCGACGAGACCGGCGTCGGCGTCGTCCGCGGCACCACCCTGCTGGCCGACGCCGTCGCCTCCAGCGTCGACGAGCACGCCCGCTTCGGCGGGGTCGTGCCGGAGGTGGCGAGCCGCGCCCACCTGGAGGCGATGGTCCCCACCATCGAGCGCGCCCTGAAGGAGGCGGGCGTCAGCGCCCGCGACCTCGACGGCATCGCCGTCACCGCGGGCCCCGGCCTCGCCGGCGCCCTGCTGGTCGGCGTCTCGGCGGCCAAGGCGTACGCCTACGCCCTCGGCAAGCCCCTCTACGGCGTCAACCACCTCGCCTCGCACATCTGCGTCGACCAGCTGGAGCACGGCCCGCTGCCCGAGCCGACGATGGCGCTGCTCGTCTCCGGCGGGCACTCCTCCCTGCTGCTGTCGACGGACATCACCTCCGACGTCCGCCCGATGGGCGCCACCATCGACGACGCGGCCGGCGAGGCCTTCGACAAGATCGCCCGGGTGCTGAACCTGGGCTTCCCCGGCGGTCCGGTCATCGACCGGTACGCGCGCGAGGGCGACCCGAACGCGATCGCCTTCCCGCGCGGGCTCACCGGTCCGCGCGACCCGGCCTACGACTTCTCCTTCTCCGGGCTGAAGACGGCCGTGGCCCGCTGGATCGAGGCGAAGCGGGCGGCGGGGGAGGAGGTGCCGGTGCGGGACGTGTCGGCGTCCTTCCAGGAGGCGGTCGTGGACGTGCTGACCCGCAAGGCGGTGCGGGCCTGCAAGGACCAGGGCGTCGACCACCTGATGATCGGCGGCGGCGTGGCCGCCAACTCCCGGCTGCGGGCCCTGGCCCAGGAGCGCTGCGAGGCGGCCGGAATCCGGCTGCGCGTGCCGCGGCCCAAGCTGTGCACGGACAACGGTGCGATGGTGGCCGCCCTCGGTGCGGAGATGGTCGCCCGGGGCCGGGCCGCGTCCGACTGGGACCTCTCGGCGGACTCTTCGCTGCCGGTGACGGACCCGCACGTGCCGGGCGCCGGTCACGCGCACGGGCACGGCGGTGCGCACGGGCACGACCACGTGCACGAGGTCAGCAAGGAGAACCTCTACTCGTGACCGTCGCGCTGATGTGGGAGGCGCGGGCCGTGCCCGGCCGGGGCGGGGACCTGCTGGCCTGGGTCCGCGCACAGCCGCTCGGCGGCGCCCCCCTGCGCCGGGAGGTCCTGCGCGCCCCGCAGGACCGGGTCCTCGTCATCACCTGGTGGGACGCCGCCTACGACGCCGAGCTGCCGGAGGTTCCCGAGCCGGACGGGGACCTGGTCACGCGGGCCGTGCACCGGTGGCGGTTCGAGTCGGTGGCCGAGGACTGACCCGCGAGGTCGCGAGCCCCGCGTCCCCTCGCGGACGTGAACGCCTCGGGATCGGGAGCCCCTTCCGTTCATGAGCGGCGTGCGGCTGTCCCGGATCGAATGTTTCGCTTCCTAGGGCGAATGATCGGAGGGCTCATGGACAACCGAAGACTGCGTCAGAGAGCCCCACAGGGTTACGATCGCCGCCATGACATCCCCGCAGCCCGCTGAAACCCGGACGCAACGGCGATCCGCGCAGACCGCGACCCTCGCCGAGATCGCGCGCGAAGCCGGTGTGTCGGCGCCGACTGTTTCGAAGGTCCTCAACGGCCGCGCCGACGTCGCCCCCGCGACCCGGGCCCGCGTGGAGGAGCTGCTGCGCGACCACGGCTACCGGCGCAGGCGCGCCGAGGCGACCCGCTCGCCCCTGATCGACCTGGTCTTCCACGAGCTGGAGAGCGCCTGGGCGATGGAGGTCATCCGCGGTGTGGAGAACGTGGCGCGGGACACGGGGCTCAGTGTCGTGCTCTCCGAGAGCGCGGGGCGCCTCACCCCCGGCCGGACCTGGGCCGACCAGGTGGCCGCCCGCCGTCCGCACGGTGTGATCCTCGTCCTGTCCGACCTCGACGAGTCCCAGCGGGCGCTGCTCACCAGCCGCTCCATCCCGTTCGTGGTGATGGACCCGGCCGGCGACCCGGGCGCCGACGTGCCGTCCATCGGCGCCACCAACTGGCAGGGCGGGCTCGCCGCCACCCGGCACCTGGTCGAGCAGGGGCACACCCGTATCGGCGCGATCAGCGGACCCACCCGGATGATGTGCAGCCGCGCCCGCGTGGACGGCTACCGGGCCGCGCTGGAGACGGCCGGGCTGCCGGTCGACCCGGACCTGATCGTGACCGGCGACTTCCACCACGAGGCCGGCTACCGGCAGGGCCTGGCCCTGCTGCGCCGCCCCGACCGGCCGACCGCCGTCTTCGCCGGCAACGACCTCCAGGCGCTCGGCCTGTACGAGGCCGCGCGCGAGCTGGGCCTGCGCATCCCGCAGGACCTGAGCGTGGTCGGGTTCGACGACCTGCCGGTGGCCCGCTGGGTGGGGCCGCCGCTGACGACCGTACGGCAGCCGCTGATGGAGATGGCCGAGGCGGCGGCCCGGCTGGTCCTGGACCTCGGGCGCGACGACGGCTCCGCGGCGGCGACCCGGGTGGAGCTGGCCACCAGCCTGGAGGTGCGCAGCAGCACGGCACCGCCCGCCGTCTGACCGAGACCGGATCGGCCCACCGGACGAAACGTTCGACACGCCGCGGCATCCTTCGGCGCTCCCGGGTGCCTCACGGCGGCCCTCGGCGTCTTTCGGTGGCTCTCGGCATCCTCAGAAGTCTGAGAATTTCCGCAGAATGTCGGCCCGTGTGTCCCCGCTCCCAACAATTCGGACTTATGTTCCTGGCGATGGGGCATTCGCGTGGGGACGCGAACGGGACCGGCACGGGCGGGGGCGGACGCATGGCTGCGCGGGACGCGCGGAGTGCGCGGGGCGGGCGGAGCGGGCTCCGTGGGCGTTCGAGAGGGCTGAAGGCGGCCGGGCTCGCCCTGGCCGGCGCGCTGCTGCTCGGGGTGGCCGCGGCGGGCTGGGCCTACTGGCACCTGAACGGCAACATCCGCAGCGTCGACATCAACGGGGCGCTGGGCGACGACCGCCCCGCGCGGCCCGTCGCCGCCCCCTCCGCCTCGCCCTCCGGGTCCCCGGTGCCCACCGGCGCCCTGAACATCCTGGTCCTCGGCTCGGACTCGCGCGGCGGTGAGGAGAACCAGGAGCTGGGCGGCGGCGACAGCGAGGGGGCCCGTTCGGACACGGCGATGGTCGTCCACCTCGACGCGGGCCGGACCGCCGCCACCGTCGTCAGCATCCCCCGGGACACGCTCGTCACCCGCCCGTCCTGCCCGCTGCCGTCCGGCGAGCAGACCCGGGAGGCGAGCGGTGCGATGTTCAACTCCGCCTACGCCCTGGGCGGGCCCGTCTGCGCCGTCAAGACCGTCGAGACGCTCACCGGGGTCCGCATGGACCACTACGTCGAGATCGACTTCTCCGGCTTCGCCGAGCTGGTCGACGCGCTCGGCGGGGTCACCGTCACCACCGACGTGGACATCGACGACGACAAGAGCCACCTCCGCCTGGAGGCCGGCACCCACCACCTCGACGGCACCGAGGCCCTCGGGCTGGCCCGCACCCGGTACGGACTGGAGGGCGGCAGCGACCTCGCCCGCATAGAGCTCCAGCAGAAGCTGGTCAAGGCGTTGCTGGAGCGGATCTCCGGCACCGACCTGCTCGGCGACCCCGCCCGGCTCTACCAGGTCGCCGACGCGGTCACCGGCAGCCTCACCACCGACACCGGCCTGGACTCGCTGGGTGAGCTGACGAGCCTCGGACGGAGCCTCGGGGGCCTGTCGGCGGACGACGTGCGCACCGTGACGATGCCGGTGGAGCCGGCCCCCTGGGACGCCAACCGGGTGGTGGCCCGGGAACCGGACGCCGGCGACCTGTGGGAATCGCTGCGCTGAGAATTCTCCCGGGAGATTCCCCGGTGACTGTCGATCCAGGGGTGTCCCGTTCGACGCAGGGGGTGAGAGGCCGGGAGGAACCCGGCCACCGAACCCGAGGAGTCACCATGCCCCGCTACCTGTCCCTGATCCGGATCGAGGAGAGCGACGCCCTGTCCGGCGGCCCCAGCCCCGAGCTGGTGCAGCGCATGGAGCAGCTGATGGAGGAGATGACGAAGGCCGGCGTCCTGCTCGACACCGCCGGGCTGACCCCGACCGCCGAGGGCACCCGCGTCCACTACGAGGGCGGCCGGCTGTCCGTCACCGACGGCCCCTTCACCGAGACCAAGGAGGTCGTCGGCGGCTACTCGCTCCTCCAGGCCAAGGACAAGGCCGAGGCGATCGAGTGGACCAAGCGCTTCCTCAAGGTGCACGAGGAGCACTGGACGGTGACCTGCGAGGTGCGGGAACTGATGGAGGGCTGATCGGAGTTCGCCCCCGCCCGCCCGAGGGTGTTGCATGGTGGGCTGTGGAACCACAGCCCACCGAGGCCCTCGAAACCGTCTTCCGGCTGGAGTCGCCCCGCGTCATCGCCGGCGTGGCCCGCCTGGTGCGGGACGTCGGCATCGCCGAGGAACTCACCCAGGACGCACTGGTCGCCGCCCTGGAACAGTGGCCCAGGGACGGTGTGCCCGACAACCCGGGCGCCTGGCTCATGGCCACCGCCCGGCGCCGCGCCGTCGACCTGATCCGGCGCCGGGAGACCTACGCCCGCAAACTCGCGGAGGTCGGCCGCGAACTGCCCGCCGCGGCGCCGCCGCCCGCCGAACCCGCCGATCCGGAGGACATCGACGACGACCTGCTGCGGCTGGTCTTCACCGCCTGCCACCCGGTGCTGTCCGCCGAGGCCCGCATCGCCCTCACGCTGCGTCTGCTCGGAGGCCTGACCACGCCCGAGATCGCCCGCGCCTTCCTGGTCCCCGAGCCGACCGTCGCGCAGCGCATCGTGCGCGCCAAACGCACCCTGGCCACGAGGAACATCGCCTTCGAGGTGCCCTACGGCCCCGACCGCGCGGCCCGTCTCGGCTCGGTCCTGGAGGTCATCTACCTGATCTTCAACGAGGGCTACGCCGCCACCGCCGGCGACGACTGGCTCCGCCCGGCCCTGTGCGAGGACGCCCTGCGGCTGGCCCGCGTGCTCTCGGCCCTGATGCCGAAGGAGCCCGAGGTGCACGGCCTGGCCGCCCTGCTGGAGCTGCAGGCGTCCCGCACGGCCGCCCGCACCGGCCCCGACGGGGCACCGGTGCTCCTCAGGGACCAGAACCGCCGCCGCTGGAACCGCATGCTGATCGCCCGCGGCATCACCGCCCTCGACCGCGCCCGCACCACCGGCTCCGGCGCCCCTGGCCCGTACGTCCTCCAGGCCGCCATCGCCGCCTGCCACGCGACCGCGGTCACGTACGAGGAGACCGACTGGCCGCGCATCGCCGCGCTCTACGGCCTGCTCGCGGCCCGCACCCCGTCCCCGGTGGTCGCCCTCAACCGCGCGGTCGCCGTGTCCATGGCCGAGGGACCGGCCCCCGCACTCGCCCTCGTCGACGCCCTCGCCGCCGAACCCGCCCTGCGCGACTACCACCTGCTCCCCAGCGTCCGCGGCGACCTGTTGCTGCGCCTCGGCCGCGGAGCGGAGGCGCGCACCGAGTTCGAGCGCGCCGCCTCGCTGGCCCGCAACGCGCGCGAACGCGAGCTGCTGGCCCGCCGGGCGCGGGAGTGCGGCTAGGGAGTGCGACCAGGGGGTCAGGATCTGCCCGCCGGGTGCCCGATCAGCATCGTCGGCGCCCCGGCGACCCGGGTCATGAACACCGTCGCCGCGTTCGGCCCCTGCGGCTTGACCTTGCGCCGCAGCTCCTCCGGCTCGACCGCCGAGCCGCGCTTCTTCACGGTCAGCGTGCCGACCCGGCGCTCCCGCAGCAGCGCCTTCAGCTTCTTGACGTTGAAGGGCATCAGGTCGGTGATCTCATAGGCGGTGGCGTACGGCGTCGGCCGCAGTTCGTCCGCGGTGACGTAGGCGATGGTCGGGTCGATCAGCCCGCCGTCCAGCTCCTGGGCGACCTCGGCGACCAAGTGGGCGCGGATGACGGCGCCGTCCGGTTCGTACAGGTACCGGCCGGGCGTGCGGACCTCCGGGTCGGGCAGGCCGGTGCCGAGCAGGGTGCGGGGCCCCGGCAGCAGCGTGGCGCGCACGGTCCTCGGCGCGGTGCCGAACCACAGCACCGCCTCCTTCACGTCCCCGCCGTCGGAGATCCACTCGGCCTCGGCGTCCGGCGGCACCACCTCGTGCGGAATCCCGGGCGCCACCTTCAGCGCGGCGGCGCGGGCGGCCGTACGGGCGGCCTGGACCGCCCAGGACAGGGGCGGCGAGTAGGCCTCGGGGTCGAAGACGCGGCCCCGCCCGCCCCGCCGGGCGGGATCGACGAACACGGCGTCGTACCCGGCGGTGTCCACCTCGGTGACATCCGCCTCGCGCACCTCGATCAGCTCACCCAGGCCCAGCGCCTCGGCGTTGGCGCGGGCCGCCGCGGCCGTCGCCGGGTCCCGGTCCACGGCCAGCACCCGGATGCCCTCGCGGGCCAGCGCGATCGCGTCGCCGCCGATCCCGCAGCACAGGTCGGCGACGGAGGTCACGCCGAGGGCCGCCATCCGCCCGGCCCGGTACGCGGCCACGCTCGCCCGGGTCGACTGCTCCACCCCGTGGGGCGTGAAGTACATCCGCCCGGCGTCCTCGTCCCCGAACTTCGCCACCGCCCGCTGCCGCAGCCGCGCCTGCCCGAGCGCCGCGGACACCAGCTCGGCCGGGTGCGTGCGCCGCAGCCGGGTGGCGACGGCAAGCTCCCGCGCCGGGTCGGTGCCGCGCACCTCGTCGAGGAGGGCGCGGCCCTCGGGGGTGAGCAGGGCGAGGAGGGCGTCGAGGTCGTTCACCGGGACATTGTGGGCCAGTCGGTGGACGGTGCGCTCCCGGCGCGGTGTCGGGCGGGGTTCCGCGGTCGCGGACTGCGAGGATCCGGCACCATGCGAGCAGTCGTACAAAATGACAAAAGCCGGACGTCCCGCGCCTTCCGGACGTCTTCCCCCGGACTCCGGTTGCGCGGCGGTGTCGCCGCGCTCGCCGTCGCCGCCCTCGCCTGCGGCTGTGCGCAGGACGCCTCCGAGGTCCACGGCGCCTCCGGCCAGCAGCCCCTCCAGGCGCCCCCCGCCCGCGCGCTCGACGCCTACGCGTCCAAGCTGCGCGCGGCCCAGGCCGCCCGGGTCGCCGCGGCCAAGCGCTGGAACCTGAAGAAGGTCCCGCTGACGGCCCCGCCGCCCCCGGCGAAGAAGCCGCAGATCAAGGCGCGCAAGGGGTTCGAGGTCACCGGCCAGGAGCACCTCCCGCCGGTCTTCACCACGATCCCCACCAAGGAGAAGATCGTCTTCCTCACCATCGACGACGGCGCCGAGAAGGACCGGGCGTTCCTGCGGATGATGAGCGAACTGCGGATCCCGTACACCGCCTTCCTCAGCGACTACCTGGTGAAGGAGGACTACGGCTACTTCAAGGAGATGCAGGACCGGGGCGTCACCCTCAACAACCACACCCTCCACCACCCCTACCTTCCCGGCCTGTCCTACGCCGAGCAGAAGCGCGAGATCTGCGGCATGCAGGACGTGATCGAGAAGCGCTACGGCAGCCGCCCGACCCTCTTCCGCCCGCCCTTCGGCAACTACAACCGCGACACCCTGCGGGCGGCCAAGGCGTGCGGCATCGAGTACGTCCCGATCTGGAACGAGGAGGTCTTCGCCGACCGCTGGGACTACCGCGAGTGGGACCGGGAGATCCACCCCGGCGACATCGTCCTCACCCACTTCCGGGGCGAGGACGACTGGGACGGCACCATGCGCGACATGGTCCGCGCGTTCCTCGACAAGGTCACCGCCGAGGGATACGCGGTGGCCCGGCTGGAGGACTACCTGTGAGGCGCGGGCGGTTCCGGACGGCCGGGGCCGCCCTGGCCGCCGCACTCCTCACCGGCTGCGCCCAGTTCGCCGGCCCCGCACAGCACCCGGCGGCCGGCGAGCCCGCCCAGGGCGGCGACCGGGGGCAGAACCTGCCGCCCGTCGTGGACCACGTCCGCACCACCGACCGGGTCGTCTTCCTCACCTTCGAGGACAGCGCCGAGCGTGACCCGCGCCTCGCCGCCCTGATCCGCGAACGGCGCCTGCCGGTCACCCTGTTCCTCACCGACACGGTCGCCGGACCCGCCTACGGCCACTTCGCCCGGCTGCGCTCGGTCGGCGCGAGCCTGCAGAACCACACCCTGGACCACCGCTCCCTGCGCGGGCTGCCGCACGCGGGCCAGCGCGCCGAGATCTGCGGCCAGCAGACCAAGCTCACGGCCCGCTTCGGCGTCCGCCCCCACCTCTTCCGCCCGCCCTACGGCACGTACGACACCACGACCCTGCGCGCCGCCGCCGGCTGCGGCATCACGGCGGTCGTCCTGTGGCGCGCGTCCCTGGAGGCCGACGGCGCCCTCACCTACACCCGCGGCGAGCACCGGCTCCACCCCGGCGACATCGTGACCGTCGCGCCGGACGACCCGTCGGGCCGGGACCTGAGCGACCGTACGGCGCGTCTGCTGGAGGCGATCGAGGAGCAGGGGCTGAGGGTGGGGCGCCTGGAGGACTACCTCTGACCCCGGCCGGCGTTTCCCTCCCGGCCGGCCGTTCCAGCCCGTCCGGCGTTTCGAGGACGAGGCCGTTCAGGCCGAAAGGGGGGCCGGGGGGCGCGGCCCCAGCGACCCAGGCGCCGACGCGGGGTGCCTCCATGGACCGGCGTTCGTACGAAAACCCGCCCGACGCGCCGCAGGCATTGGCACTCCGCTTGACCGAGTGCTAATCGCGGTCATAGTCTCGGCTCTGGCACTCACCACTGGAGAGTGCCAACACAGCGACGGGCAGGTCCGGCACCCGCGACGACGGATCGACCTGGTCGCCACCTCAGACAGTTAACCCCGTGAGATCTCCGAAGGGGGAGGTCGGATCGTGACGACCACCAGCTCCAAGGTTGCCATCAAGCCGCTCGAGGACCGCATTGTGGTCCAGCCGCTCGACGCCGAGCAGACCACGGCCTCGGGCCTGGTCATTCCGGACACCGCCAAGGAGAAGCCCCAGGAGGGCGTCGTCCTGGCCGTCGGTCCGGGCCGCTTCGAGGACGGCAACCGCCTTCCGCTCGACGTGAGCGTCGGCGACGTCGTGCTCTACAGCAAGTACGGCGGCACCGAGGTGAAGTACAACGGCGAGGAGTACCTCGTCCTCTCGGCCCGCGACGTGCTCGCGATCATCGAGAAGTAGTTCACCGAAGCACCTTGCTTTCCAGCTGCGCCCCTGGCTCCCGCTAACTTTCTCAAGCCGGGCGCCCGGGGCGCAGTGCCGTATAACCCCCAAGTTTTCCGGAAGAGGGCTCACGCTCCCATGGCGAAGATCCTGAAGTTCGACGAGGACGCCCGTCGCGCCCTCGAGCGCGGCGTCAACAAGCTTGCCGACACGGTCAAGGTGACGATCGGCCCCAAGGGCCGCAACGTCGTCATCGACAAGAAGTTCGGCGCCCCCACCATCACCAACGACGGTGTCACGATCGCCCGCGAGGTCGAGATCGAGGACCCGTACGAGAACCTCGGCGCGCAGCTGGTGAAGGAGGTGGCGACCAAGACCAACGACATCGCGGGTGACGGTACGACCACCGCCACCGTGCTGGCCCAGGCCCTGGTCCGCGAGGGCCTGCGCAACGTCGCCGCCGGTGCCTCCCCGGCGCTGCTGAAGAAGGGCATCGACGCGGCCGTCGCCGCCGTGTCCGAGGACCTCCTCGCGACCGCGCGCCCGATCGACGAGAAGTCCGACATCGCCGCCGTGGCCGCGCTGTCCGCCCAGGACCAGCAGGTCGGCGAGCTCATCGCCGAGGCCATGGACAAGGTCGGCAAGGACGGTGTCATCACCGTCGAGGAGTCCAACACCTTCGGTCTGGAGCTGGACTTCACCGAGGGCATGGCCTTCGACAAGGGCTACCTGTCGCCGTACTTCGTGACGGACCAGGAGCGCATGGAGGCCGTCCTCGACGACCCCTACATCCTCATCAACCAGGGCAAGATCTCCTCCATCGGGGACCTGCTGCCGCTGCTGGAGAAGGTCATCCAGGCGGGCGCCTCGAAGCCGCTGCTGATCATCGCCGAGGACCTGGAGGGCGAGGCCCTCTCCACCCTCGTCGTCAACAAGATCCGCGGCACCTTCAACGCGGTCGCCGTCAAGGCCCCCGGCTTCGGCGACCGCCGCAAGGCGATGCTGCAGGACATGGCCGTCCTCACCGGCGCCACCGTCATCTCCGAGGAGGTCGGCCTCAAGCTCGACCAGGTCGGCCTCGAGGTGCTCGGCACCGCCCGCCGCATCACCGTCACCAAGGACGACACCACGATCGTCGACGGTGCCGGCAAGCGTGACGAGGTCGAGGGCCGTATCGCCCAGATCAAGGCCGAGATCGAGTCCACGGACTCCGACTGGGACCGCGAGAAGCTCCAGGAGCGCCTCGCGAAGCTGGCCGGCGGCGTGTGCGTGATCAAGGTCGGCGCCGCCACCGAGGTGGAGCTCAAGGAGCGCAAGCACCGTCTGGAGGACGCCATCTCCGCGACCCGCGCCGCGGTCGAGGAGGGCATCGTCTCCGGTGGTGGCTCCGCGCTGGTCCACGCCGTCAAGGTCCTCGAGGGCAACCTCGGCAAGACCGGCGACGAGGCCACCGGTGTCGCGGTCGTCCGCCGCGCCGCCGTCGAGCCGCTGCGCTGGATCGCCGAGAACGCCGGCCTGGAGGGCTACGTCATCACCTCCAAGGTCGCCGAGCTCGACAAGGGCCAGGGCTTCAACGCCGCCACCGGCGAGTACGGCGACCTGGTCAAGGCCGGCGTCATCGACCCGGTGAAGGTCACCCGCTCCGCCCTGGAGAACGCCGCGTCGATCGCCTCCCTCCTCCTGACGACCGAGACCCTGGTCGTCGAGAAGAAGGAAGAGGAAGAGCCGGCCGCCGCGGGCCACGGCCACGGCCACGCCCACTGAGCGCTGCGCTGAGCTGAACGGTGCCCAGTCCCCTGCGGGGGGCTGGGCACCGTTTCTTCGGGGCGCCGGCGGCGGACCCGCGTCTGCCCCGACGGGTCTCGTGCCGGGTGCGGCACCGCCATGGTTGCTCGCGGAGTTCCCCGCGCCCCTTACGGGGCGATTCCCTTGACGAACCTCACCGGTCCCGCGAGAGCCGCCCGGGCCCCCTCCTCGTCCGTCAGGCGCGCCGCGAGGGTGGCCTCCGCCAGGCGCGGGGGGAGGGCTTCGGCGAACTTCAGGCCGCGGACCGCGCCGGGGTCCACCTCGGGCAGGGTGAGACCCGTCTCGGCGTCCGCAACCGCCGCTCGCCACGACGGCGCGGTCACGTCGTCGCGCAGTCGCACGAACCGGTCGTCGACGAGCCGGTGACGCAGAACGACCGACGGCAGGGACGCGGCGAGGGTGGCGTTCGCCCGATGGCCGGCAAAGGTCCACCAGCGCACGTCGTTGGCTCCGCGACGGGTGATGACCGTGCCCGCCGGATGCACCACGTCCGCGTGTTTCTCGCGTGCCTCCGCCAGTCCGGCCTCCGCCCGGCGGGTCAGGACCACGGGCGGGTCGTCGCCGAGCAGCACGTCCCGCACCGCGCGGGCCAGGGTGAAGGACCGGACGCGGTGTGCTCCCGAGCCGCTCCACTTGGCACGTCCGCCCTCGTCCACGGGTTCCACGAAGCAGCGTCTGCGCCGCCAGTCGATGTAGGTCACCAGCCAGCTGCGGCCGGCCAGCAGCAGCTTCCGCGGGCCGTCGGTCTCCTCGGTGAGCAGGTCGGGATCGGTACGCCCGATCTCCGTCCGCCCGCTGAGCACGGTGAACTCGGGGGGTGCCGTGAACGAGGCCGTCAGGTTCATGAAGTGCCGATGACCGAAGCGCCGTTCGGCTTCCGGCCCGATGAACAGCGTGCCCGAGTCCTGCTCCAGGTAGCCCTCTCTCACCAGATGCCGTACGACCGGTTCGGCGGCGGTGCCGAACGGGTCGAGGCCGCCCCACCACTCCTGCCACAGGTTCTCTCCGACCCGGTGCTCCTGAAGACAGAGCGCGAGAAGCTGCTGGGCCACGAGGTGTCGAGGCTCACCCGGTGGGGTCACCGGTTCGACCCAGCCACGCGACCACGCCAGGAGCAGTGCGGCGGCGGACAGGAGCCCCGCGTCGTCCAGGGCGAGGAAGAGGCAGTTGCGGCGGGTGCCGTGACGGCGCCCGGTGCGGCCGAGTCGTTGCAGGAAGGAAG
The DNA here is from genome assembly GCF_001267885.1 of Streptomyces ambofaciens ATCC 23877. Lineage (NCBI taxonomy): Bacteria > Bacillati > Actinomycetota > Actinomycetes > Kitasatosporales > Streptomycetaceae > Streptomyces > Streptomyces ambofaciens. Next base: position 4,809,447 of record NZ_CP012382.1, read on the forward strand.
CCACGGTGGCGGGCGCGTCGAGCTGGATGACGCGGTCCAGGTCACCGACGTCGATACCGAGTTCCAGGGTGCTCGTCGAGACGATCACGCAGTCCCGGGCCTCCCCGAAGGCCTGCTCGGCCCGCCGACGTTCGTCGGTGGAGAGCGAGGCGTGGGAGAGGAACGTGGTGACGCCCCGGAGGCGGAGTTGCTCGCCCAACTCCTCGACCGTTCGCCTGCTCTCGCAGAACACAAGGCGCTTTTCACCCCGGTGCAGAGCCGCGATCACCGTTGCCGCGTTGGCCACCGATCCGACGTAGTCCAGTTCCACATCGCCCGGCGGCGGGCCGGCCGGAGCCGAGTGCTCGGGGCCGGGCAGCGTCACTCCGGGGGCGACGATCCGTCCGGGCCGCTCGCCGCGCCCGGATCCCTGAAGCCAGGCGAGCAGCTCTCGCGGGTTGCCGACGGTGGCGGACAGGCCCACGCGCTGGACCGGCCGCCCCACGAGCCGCTGGAGTCGTTCCAGTACGGCGAGCAGGTGCCAGCCCCGGTCGTCACCCGCGAAGGCGTGCACCTCGTCGACCACGACGCTGTGCAGCCCGGAGAAGAACGACCGGTGGTCCACATGCGTGCTGACCAGCATTGCCTCCAGCGACTCCGGCGTGGTCAGCAGCAGGTCCGGGCGCTGTGCCAGGATGCGGCGGCGCCGGCTGCTCGCGACGTCGCCGTGCCACAGCTCCGCCGTTCGGCCCACCCAGCCCGTGTATGTCTCCAGTCTCGGGTGCAGGTTGTTCAGGAGTGCCTTGAGCGGCGTGACGTAGAGGATCCCGGTGCCCTTCCACCCCTGCCGCTGGGCGCGGGTCAGCAACGGGAAGGCGGCGGCCTCGGTCTTGCCGCCGGCCGTGGGGGCCAGCAGCACGGCGTCCTGACCGGCCAGCAGTGGTCCGATGGCCTCCTGCTGAAGGGGCCGCAGGGAGCGCCAGCCGAGCGTATTGACGATGTGGTGGGTGAGGATCGGGTCGAGCAGGTCCAGCGCGTCGGCGCTCACGGCAGCTCCAGCTCCACGTCCCCGGCGCTCGCGGCCGCGTTGCGCTCCACCTCGTCCAGCTCCGCGGCCCTGACCGTCAGCGTGTAGTGGGCGCGGGGGTCGAAGTCGCCGAACGTGTCGACCCGGTCGAGGACGTCGGCCACCAGCTTGCGGAGGTAGAGCCGGGGGGCGATACCGGCCTTTCCGCCCAGTGATCCGGTGACGGCCCGGGCCAGTTCGTCGAGGTACGCGTCGTCGGCGCGCTCGGCGACCCGCTCGGGGTGGTGGGCCGTGGCCTCGTACACCCGACGTACCTTGCGGCCCAGTTCGCCGAGGGAGGCGAGGTCGAAGCCGGGCAGGCGGAGCTGGACGGCGCGGGGGGAGTCGAAGCGGGGATCGGTGCTGAAATCCGTCGCCAGCCGCTGGGCGAGCGGCGCGAGGCGCTGTACGCCCTGCTGCCCGTCGTAGAAGGCCGGGGTGCCGGTGACGACGAGGAACAGTCCGGGGAAGCGGCCGGCGTCGATCTCGTCCAGGAGTTGGCGCAGCGCGTTCAGGGACTTCTCCCGCACGTCACCGCGCACCCGCTGCAGCGTCTCCACCTCGTCCAGGACGAGGAGGAGCCCGGGATGCCCGCAGTCCCGCAGCACCGTCAGCAGCCCCTGGAGGAATCCGAGCGCGGCGAAGTGGTCGAGGTCGCCGCGTACTCCGGCCGCCCGCTTGGCACCGGCGGCCACGGACTTCTGCCCGCCGAGCCAGGCGATCAGTGCTTCGGCGCGGGCACCGTCGCCGGCGGCGACCGCCGTACGGTAGCCGCGGAGCGCCGCCGAGAAGGCGGGAGTGGTGCGCGCCACCTCCGTCAGACGCAGCTCCAGCAGCTCGTCCACGGCACGGCCCAGCGCGGCTTCGTCGTCCCCGTCCACCTCGCCGGCGGCGAGGACCTCCTCCTCCAGCGCGTAGAACCAGGAGTCGATCACCGCCCGCAGGGCGGACGGGGGGTGGGTGGATGTCGTCAGCCGTTCCGTGAGCCGGCGGTAGACGGTCTCCAGGCGGTGCAGCGGCGTCTCGGTCTCGGAGATCTGCACCTCGCTGACGGCCAGCCCGCGCCGCTTGGCGCGCTCGGCGAGCCAGCGGGCGAAGAACGTCTTCCCCGAGCCGTACTCGCCCCGCAGGGCGTGGAACGCCGAGCCGCCGCGGGCGGCCGTGGCGAGGTCGTCGTCCAGCGCGTCGGCGAAGCGGTCGAGCCCGACCGCGAACAGCCCAAGCCCCTGCTGGGGCACGGTGCCCCGGCGTAGCGCGTCGACGACGTCCCGGGCGCGGGCGGCGCTGATGCCGGGGCCGTCGGACCGGGGAGGGGCGTTCACGGTGCGTCACCTTCCGGGAACTGTTGCCGCAGCAGCTCCCGGTCGAGTTGGACGGTGCGTCCGGACTCGATCAGCTGCAGTACGGGATAGCCGTCGATGTTGAGCAGTCGTTCGAGCATGGTGACGAACCGCTGCGGGTTGCGTTCCGACTTGCCGGTGGCGGACTGGGCGGCCGAGGCCACGGCGGCAGGGGAGAGTTTGCCGCCCGCGTCGAGCAGCGCGTCGAGCGCGGCGGCGACGGCCGTACCGCTCGGTGCGTTCCGTACGAACTCGCGCTGTACCTCGTACGGCTTGCTGCGCACGGTCCGCTCACCGGGCGTGCCGTGTCCCGGCTGCGGGAAGAGCCCGTCGGGCTGCGGCTGTCGTGCCCGCGTGTCCTTGGCGCGGGGCGCCGATGCGGGCTTGTGCGGCTGCGCCGTCTCGTGTCCTTCCCCCCACCAGTCAGGAGCGGTGTTCTCCGCGGGCAGGGCCGTCCAGCCGGCCGGGATCTCGCTGCCCGACGGAACGAACGCCAGGACCGGCACCGTGACCTCGGCGAGCGAGGCACCGCCGTGATAGCCGGCCTGACGGGCCGTGTACCGCACGTCCTCGCGCCAGGCGGCGGTGATGCGCCCGCCCGAAGCCAGTACACGTGGCCCGGACAGTTCTACCTCGCCGGGCCGGGACGGGCCGGTGCGCCACCGGGCTCCCTGCACGCCCTCGGCGGCGGTGGGGCCGGTGTCCCGGGGGCCGCGGTCGACGACGTGTCCGTGGTCGGAGACGACCAGCACGGGCCGGCCGGCGCCCAGGGCGGCGTCGAGCAGGTCGGTCAGCTTGGCGATGTCCGACGGGCGCCACCGGGCACGCCCGTTGTCGCGCCCGTCGGCGAGGGCGTCGTCGATCGTGTTGACGATCACGCCGACGACGGTGCGCTCGTCGGCGAGCGCACCGAGCAGTTCGGGCGCGAGCCGGTGTCCGGCCGTCCCTTCGTAGCCGCCCTTGTGGAAGAGGACCGCGTCACGGTGCCGCTTCTTCCAGAACGCGGTGAACCCGGAGCGTTCCGCGTCCTGACCGCCTTCGGCGGGGGCGCCGCACAGCAGTGAGGCCCGGCTGAGCCGGGTGACCGTGGGCAGCATGGCCACGGCGGCGAGCCGGCCGGGGCGGCGGCCCGTCGGCGCGGTCGGGACGATCTCGGTCCAGGCCCGCCGGTCCAGACCGGCGGCGAGTTCGACGGCTACGTCGGCGCTCATGCCGTCCAGGACGAGGACCAGCGGTCGGCCGCCGTCCCGGGCGAGCGGCGCGGCTGCTTCCGCCAGTACGTCCTCGATGAGGAGAGCCCCGTTCGGTGCCTGCTGACAGGCGCGTTCCGTCCAGGTGGCGAGCAGCGCGGCGAACTGCTCGTCGATGCGGCGCCGCCGCTCGCGCACCCGGACGATCAGCCGGTGATAGGCGTCCGAGACCTCACCGTCGCGGGAGATGTCCCCCTCGGCGAGTATCCCCACGGCCAGGTCGGTCCAGCCCACGGACTCGATGTGCCGGCGCACGCTCTGGCCGACCGACGTCAGCTCGGGCGCCGGGGTGTCGAGCCATCGCAGCAGGCGGATCGCTGTGCGGGCCCGCTCGGTGGAATCCGCGTGCAGCGCGGCGAGCTGGTGGTCGGCCAGCTCCCGCAGGGCGCTCTGGGCCGCGGCGGACCGGCCGTCGAGTGCGGCGGCGACGGCGCGCAGTCTGCTCCGGTAGCCGGAGGGCAGCAGCCTGTCCCCGGCCAGCAGAGCGGTGAGCCGTGCGCTGTCGGCGAGCTGGTCGGCCCGTTCCAGCACGGACAGCACCCTCGCGCGTGCGTCGGCACCGGCCGGACCGCCCGCTTCCGCCTGGGCGATCCAGCGTGTCAGTACTCCGCCGGCCGCCGCCGCGAACGGCGTCAGCGCCTCGAAGGAGGCCAGAGCCCTGCCGAAGAGGGTCCCGAGGGCGAACCCGGCGTCCGCCGCCGCGGGACAGGTCAGGGCCGCGGAGGCCAGGGCGCCGAGCGGCAGTGCGTCGGCGCCGCGCCCGTCGGCGGCGAGCGCGAGCAGGGTGGGCGCCGCGGGTCCGGCCACCTGCTCCAGCCAGCCGGTCAGTCCGGCGCGCTCCGACTCGTGCAGCTCGGCGAAGCGCCGCGGCCCGACGGGTGTGCGGCTCCACTCGAAGAGGGTGTCGGCGTCCAGGTCAAGTGTCTCGCCTGCGGTGTCACCGAGCCCCACCCGTGCGGCGAGCAGGGCGCGCAGGGCCCGGTCGAGGGTGAGGACGGAGCCGGCCTTGGGCCAGCCGCCCGGTGGCTCGGACTCCAGCAGGGCGTCCAGCAGCCAGGTCTCCCGCACCATGCGGGTGTCGAGGTCGCCGACGCCGAAGAGCTGCTTGACGATGTCCGTCCGTTCCACGGCCAGCGGCCGGCGGCGTACCGCGTGGCCCCGCAGGTCCCAGCCGAGCTGATCGGCGGGGACGCTGCCGGTGACGACGAGGACGCTGTCGCCGTCGGGGTCGGTCTCGGTGAGGTGGCGCCGCCAGGCATCGGCGATGCCGAGCGGTGAGTCCTGGTCGGTGACGTGGACCCGCCGCTGCCGGTCTCCGACCCGGACGCTGAACTCCCGTTCGTCGTCGGCGCCCGCCCACACGGCGTCCACGAGGACCAGCCGCCGGACGTCGGCGCGGGACAACTCCGCCTCCAGCAGCACCTCGACGGCGCGCCGCCCGGCGGCCGGCCGTGCCCCCATCAGCGCGGCTCCCCGGCGCCCTCGGCGGAGTCGGCTCCGTCGGCCTCCTCGGCGGCCTGTACCGGACGCCAGCTGATCTCGACGGCGGCGTCCGGGTGTGCGGCGAGGAAGGTCTGGATGTCGTCCCGTACCCCGGCCAGTTCGCCCGCCAGTAGCTCCTCCAGCGGGGTCGTCCCCGCGGAGGCGACGACCCGGCGCCCTGTGCCGGGCGTCCGTGCGGGCGTTGCGGTCGGGCTCGTCGGCCCGGCGGGGGCGGGGGTGGGTTCGGCGGGGGGCGGCACCTCACGGTTCGGCGCTCCCGGGTGGTGCGTGGCCACTTCCGGCTGGTCGATCCGTACGTCCTCGGGCCCCGGCGCGGGCTGCTGGCGCGGCGTGAAGACGTTCTCCACGGTCAGCGCCGCGTTGATGATGGCGTTGGCCTTCTCCCCGGACTCGGCGAGCACGGGCACCAGCGACCGTTCGAACTCGGAGGCACGCGCGGCCACGGCGATCTCGTCGAAGAGCCGCCGCGCGCGGTCGCCCACACCGTCCTCACGGCCGATCAGCCCCCGCACGTTGGTGAGGGCCGGCCAGGCCGCGTCGTCCAGCGCGCGCAACACCTCACCCGCGCTGCCCATGGCGGTGCTCAGGTCCCGTTCCGACGCGGTGAACGAGGCCGTGGCCAGCTCCCGTACGAGGGCGGTGGCGTCGCTGCCGTGGCGGGTCAGCCGGGCCAGCAGCGCGGCCGCCTCGCGCAGGATGGCCGGACGGGGCGCGGCCTCGCCGGGGGTGTCGAGGCCGAGTAGCGTGGCGTGCCGCTCCAGCGACGTCCGCACGCCCGCCACGTCCTTCTCCCAGGCCTCCGCCTTGGCCCTGACGTCCTCGGCCAGCCGGTTGACGGTGCGCGCGTACATCGCCGGCTTGGCGGAGACGCCGAACAGCCGCGCAGCGCGATCCCGTGCCGCCCCGTACTCCTCCTCGCTGGGCAGCGGCTGGGCCCGCAGCGACCAGCCGGGGCCGATCTCGTGCAGGGCGGGAGCCTGCCGCTCCGGACCGCCCTGATAGACCCAGGCCCGGTCGTCGAGCAGCGCGTACGCGGCGATGAGGAGGTTCCCGGTGAGCTTGTCGAGGCCGCCGTGTCCCAGATCCTTGGTGATCCAGCCGCGGATGTCCTCGACGGCGAGGTCGCCGCGCTGCTGGTGCGCGGAGGCGATCTGGTTGATGCGGGCGCGCCAGTCCCGTCGCATGACCAGGGGGCCGTCGTGGACGGTGCCCAGTTCCAGCGGCTCCACGATCCGCTTGACGGTCTTCAGGTGGTGGCTGTCGACGTTCTTCGCGCGGCCGCCCTCGTCCATGGCCCGGGTGATCCACTCAAGGGCGGTACGCAGCTCGCCCGCCGTCACCGCCTTGCGCTGCCCCCTGCCGTCGAGCCCGAAGTCGGGGTGCTTGGGGTAGAGGGCGGAGAACATGCCGTCGGCCAGGTGCTGCACGTTCGCCTCGAAGCCCTTGCCGCCCTCCTCGCGCGGCTGGGCGTACTCCGGCTGGAGCGACAGCACGTGCCGACCGTCGGGCACCTCGGGGCCGGGGTTGGCGTCGGTCCGCCCGGCCAGGCCGTACACCTCGGCGAGCGCGCCGGTCAGCTGGTCGGTGAGGGTGTCGCGGGCCACCTCCAGCTGTCGCCGGACCTTGGTCCGGTCGTCGGGCGGGAAGGTGCCGGTGTAGTCGGTGAGCCGGTCGCGTTCCAGCAGGAAGCCGATCCGCATCAGCCGGCCGAGCTGTGCCTTGCGCTGGTCGGAGAAGAAGTCGGTGAGCCAGACCAGGACGGGGGCGGTGATCCCGGCCTTCTTCAGCTCCTCCACCCGGTGGAAGTCGTCGCTGGGGTAGTGGTCGCCGTCGTCGAAGGGGTAGTCGACGACGAACCGCACGTTGCCCGCGGTCGCCGGGGCGAACTGCTCGTCCGGCAGGTCGGAGCGGTCCCGGACGTTGCCGAAGACGAACTCAGCGACGCGCCGGGTGCCCCGCCAGACGATCTCCTTCTCCGCGACGAACTGCCCGTCGCGGACCCCGATCGCCTCCCACAGCCGGTCGCGCAGCCACACCCGGCGAACGCCCGCCTTGTCCTCCTCGGCGACGGCGTCGAGCAGCGGCTCGATGTCGAGGTCGGACAGGTGCAGCGAGAACACGGGGTCGGCCTCGCCGTCGGACCGCACCTCGGAGGGGAACGTCGCCTGAAGGTCCCGCATCCGCCGTACGACGACGTCCCCGGCGGGCACGGTCCGTGAGCGCACCGAGCCGTGGTTGAGGGCCGCGAGCCGCGCTCCCGTCAGCCGGCGGAGCGCGGGCACGTCGGGAGCGAGCGCGCCCAGCAGCAGCGTCTTGACGAACCGGTCGTCGGCCAGGAAGTCGGCGTGGGTGTCGGAGCCGTACTTGCCGAGCAGGTGGGTGCGCGCCTTGCCGTAGAACTTCACGGCGGCCTCCGACTCGCGCTTGAGCCGGTCGGTGAAGGCGGCGCCCGTGCCGTCGACGAGCACGTCCCACAGGTCACCGAGGGGGATCAGCCGGCCCACGGCGGCGTCGGCGTTGCGCTGCAGGAGCTGCTGGACGAGCTTCAGGCCGGTGCGCTCGCGCTGCAGGGCGCCGGAGAGGGCGACGAGGACGTTGAGGAGCGCCGGGGAGAGCGGGTACACGGCCCGGAAGCCGTCCCAGTCGGCGTGCGTGGCACCACCGCCGTCCAGCAGGATGTCCTTGACCTGCTGGTTGGAGCGGTCGATGCCGGCGAAGGCGGTCTCCAGGACCGGCTCCTTGCCGGGCAGCGGCTTCAGCACCCGCTCCTTGATGATCTCCGGCAGGTTGCGGTCCTCCAGGTCGACGATCTCGAACCGCTCGTTCAGGTACTCCAGCGCCTGTTCCATCGCCTTGACGTCGGCGCCGAGCACGTCGGTGCCGACCAGCTGGGACAGGTCACGCTGCCGCGAGATGAAGGACACGATCGGCACCGGACGGTCCGCGTCCCCCGACTCGATCAGCTTCACCAGCTTCTGGATCTCGCTGTTGACGAAGGTGCGTTCCTTCATGTGCGCCTGGAGCCACAGCACCAGCTCGTCGAGGAACAGCACCACGCCGTCGAAGCCCAGCCCGCGCGCGTGCCGGCTGATGGCGGACAGTCCGTTCTCCAGGGGCACGTACTTGGCCGCGTCGCCGTGCGCGCTCTCGGCGTACGACCGCATCGGTCCGGTGAGCAGTGCGGACACGAGCCGCTCGCGCCGCTCGTCCCCGGCGGGTGCGGCGAAGGCGCCGTCCAGCTCCGCGGAGGTCCACGACCCGCCGGCGCCGATCACCTTGAGCTCGCCGTCCTCGTCGTCGCCGCCCGGGGTGTCGGCGGGCAGCAGCCCGACGAAGGCGTCGTCCCCGAGCCGCTCCCGCATGCCCCGCGCGTCCGCGAGCATCGCGTCGGAGCGGAACACGGTCGGCGTCGGCGCGTCCGGGTAGCGTTCGCGCACCACCCGCACGTACCCGCCGAGCAGCGCCTCGTCCAGGTTGGCGGCGCCCACCAGGTGGTACGGCACCATGAGGAACCGCTTGCCGCGCAGCCAGTCGTCGTGCTCGGCCACGATCTCCCGCAGTCGCGGCTTGGTGCGTACGGACGGGTCGCCGTTCAGCACCGCGTGCAGCACGGTCAGGAAGTGGCTCTTACCGGCGCCGAAGGAGCCGTGCAGATAGGCGGCGTACGACGCGTTCTTGCGCACGGCACCGCGCACCAGCTTCAGCGCCTTGCCGAACTGCTCCTGGAGCTGCGGCGTGACGACGTACTCCTCGACGCGCCCGGCGGCCTTCCCGGTGAAACCCTGGGACAGCTCGACCTTGAAATCGCCGGCGTACACGTCCTCCTTGATGTCGAGGACGTCCCTCAGCACGACGCTGTCGCCACCCCTGGCCATATCAGCCGCTCCCGCTCCCCGTAGCCCGCACAAGTCCCTCTTATCCTGCCAGGTTGCCCAGGGGTGCCGGGAGGGAGCGGGAAAGATCCCGGAGGAGAGCGGAGGGTACGGGCGGGGCCGCGGGAGGACGCCGGACGGGGCTCGGGGTCCGCAGGACGGCACGTCAGGGAACGCGGGGCGGAGGACCGTCCGCCACCACGGCCCAGACGGTCTTCCCCGGCGCGCCCGGCCGCCCGGCCACACCCCACGCCTCGGCCAGCGCCGCCACCAGCGTCAGCCCCCGCCCGTCCTCGGCGAGCCCTCGCCCGTCCTCCGCGAGCGCCGGCCGTCGCTCCCCGCGCACATCGCTCACCTCCAGCAGGAGGCGCCTCGCGGCATCGTGGGCCAGCCGCAGCTCGGCATCCCGCCCCGGCACCCGCCCGTGGGTGACGGCGTTGGCCGCCAGCTCGCCCACGACCAGTTCCACGGCGTCATGGACCGGAGTGCGATACGGCCACCCCCAGCGGTCCAACTGGTGCGAGGCAAGCCGTCGGGCCAGGCGGGCGCCGCGCGGGGTGGAGCTGAAACGGAAGGCGAAGGAGGCGACGGCCGTGAAGGAGGTGACGCCGGTGAAAGCGGTGGTCATGCCTCGAAGATTCCGCTTCTCCCGCTTTACTGACCAGGTGTTTCGGCCCTACGGCCGTCATCTGTAGCGGTCGGTCCACCGTCTGTCGGGGTGGTCGGTCACACCAGCCCGCTCAGCGGCAGGATCCGCTCACCGAGCCGCCCTCGCAGCCTGCCCCCGGCGGCGTCGGCCTCCGTGAGCCAGCCCGCGGCGACCAGCAACTCGGCGTGCTCGGTGACGTCCTCGGGCCGCAGTCCACAGAAGGAAGCGACCGCGTCCAGGCCGACACCATCGCCCTCGGCGCCCTCGGCGCCCTCGACCCGCTCACCGAGACGCCCGTCGGGACGGCTGTGGGCGGCGGTGTACACGGCGAGGAGCCGGGTGGCGGCGCCCGCCTTCTTCTTCCGCAGCTTCCGGTCGCCCACCACCTTCTGCGCCCACCCCGACAACCGCGCCCGAGTGACCTTGCCGAAAGGGAGCGGGCGCGGCCCGGCGGGCAGCAGCGAGGGGACGGTGACCTGGGTGGGCTCCTCGGGCCGGGAGTCCAGCGCGTCGGCGGCGTCGACCCCCTCCGGCAGACACAGCCAGCCGACGTCGACGAGATCCTGGAGCACCCGCTCGGCATCGCCCTGCAACCAGCCACTGAGATCCTGCCCGGTGACGTTCCCGGTGCCGGCGCGCGCGGCCCGCAGGGAGAGCATGAGCACCGCGAGCCGCGCCTCGGCCCCGGGGAGCGGGGCGTGGACCCGGACATACTCCAGCACGCCACGGGCGTGGGCGCCCTGCCCCCGGGTCAGCAGCCGCTGGACGACCGGCCCGCCCCCGTCCACCTCGATGCCGAGGCGGTTCGCGTTCATCTCGCGGGTGGTCCGCGCCGCCGCCTCCGCCCGTACGGCCTCCTCCCGCAGGGACGCGTCCTCGGTGACGTCGGCCCACAACGCGAACGCGCGGGCCTTGCGGTCGTGGAGGTCGGCGAGGACGGCGAGGTCCGGTTCGGGGCGCCGCTGGTACGCGCGGAACGCGTCCCCGAGTTCGGTCAGCTCCAGCCGCAGCACGTCGGGCTGGAGGTCGTCGGGCACGATCCGCTGGGCGATCTTCCCCCACCGCCCCGCGCCCAGGTGCCCGGCGGGGACACCGCCGGGCCGGGGACGGGGGGCGGGCCGAGCCCGCGGGACGGAAGCAGCCCCGCCACCGACCGCACCGGGGCGCCCCGCGGCGGGAGCCGCCGACGGTGCCCCACCGGCCCCGGGGGCGTCGGAGAACATCACCGCCCCTCCACCGGTCACCGCGCTCCGACCCGGCTTCCCCCTGCCCTGACGCCCGCCGTCGGCGCCCTCGACGAACCGTCCGCCCCGGTCACCCGTGCCCGCGCTCACCCGATGCCACCTTCTCCCTTGCCGGCCTGCGACCTCCCGCCCGCTGCGGGCGCAGCCACCTGACGCTACGTTTCCCACCGCACTCGCCGGGGAGGGACCGGAATGGACCACACGTTCGGGTGACGATCCCGTGCGTGCACCGGAGCTGGGCCATCCGAGTGACGTGAGCCCTAAGATCCGTGCCGTGCCGGTGAATTCAGAACAGCACCACTTCGCCCACGCAGCCACGCGCCACTACGAGGACGCCGTCTTCCTGATGGACGCGGCACGGCTGCCGAACGCCGACCACCACTTCGGCGTGGCGGTGGAATGCGCCCTCAAGAGCCTGCTGCTCCGCTTCACGGCCGTCACCATGGACCCCGTGAAGCCCGGCGGTGACCGGTCGAAGATGCCGTATCTCAGGGACCCGAAGACCGGCAAGCCCGCGCACAAGTACGGCCACCTGCCCTGGGTCGCCACCGACGTCGCCCTCCTGACGCACGGCAGGACGGCGTCCCCTCTGACCACGGCTCTCGGCGGCCTGTCCGCCTTCGCCGCATGGTCGGTCGAACACCGCTACCTCGACGGCAGTGAGGTCGTCGAGGGCGACGTGGGGCGACGGCGTACCGTGGCCGAGAAGCTCATCGCCCTGCACGAACAGGCCCTGATCACCGGAAGGCTGCCGTGACTGACGCCCCCGAACCGGCCGGCGGACCCGTCCGCTTCGCCGAGGCGCGCCCGCGCGCTCTCGCCCTCGCCCACGAGCTGGCGGCCGGCGGGACCGACGTGCTGGCCGTACGGGACGTGCTGGGCCGGTTCACGCTCCTCGTCGACGACCGTACGCAGCCGCTCCCACCGCCCCTGGAGAGCCTGGAGGACGACTACGGCCCCCGGCTCGCCCGCGACCTCGGCCCCTACGCCTCCGACCGCCCGCTCCTGCGGGCCTCCGGCCTCTTCTCGGCCGACACCCTGCTGGGCTCGGAGCGGGCTGTGCCCGACCCGCAGCGGCCCACCGGCCGGGTCCGCATCCTCGACAACACCGTGGTGGGCGAGGACTGGGCGCAGGTGTCCACGCCCGCACCCGAAGCGGACGGTTCCCGCACCCACCGCACCGCGCTCTACGGCTTCAAGGGCGGCGTGGGCCGCAGCACGGCGACCGCCGTCCTGGCCCGCCACCTGGCCGACCAGGGGCACGTGGTCCTCGTCGTCGACCTGGACCTGGAGTCCCCGGGCGTCGGCACACTGGTCGCCGCCGGGGCGGACCTCCCCCCGCACGGCGTGATCGACCACCTCGTCGAGTCCGCCGTGGGCAACGCCGAGGGCCTGGACCACGTGATCCGCTCCGGCTACACACCGCGAGGCGGCCGGGGCGAGCTGTGGGTGGCACCGGCCCGCGGCCGGGGGACGCCCGGCGTCCCCTACGCCTACGTCGACAAGCTCAACCGCACCTACGCCGACGTCCCCGGCGCCGACTTCGCCGACCGGCTGGAACAGGCCGTACGCGCCTGCGAGGACGCGGTCGCCCGGGACGGGGACAGCGGACGCCGCCCCGACATCGTCCTGCTGGACAGCCGCGCCGGCATCCACGACATCGCCGCGGTCGCCATCTCCCGCCTGTGCGACCTGGCCCTGCTCTTCGGCACGGACAACGCGCAGACCTGGGAGGGCTACGGCGACCTCTTCGCGGCCTGGCTCTCCTCCGGACAGGCGCCGGCCGTCCGCGAGAAGCTGCGTATGGTCGCCTCGATGGTCCCCGACTCGCCGGAGGGCGCCTACCTCCAGTCGTTCCGCGAGCACGCCTGGGAGTGCTTCGCCCAGCTCTACGACGACGTCCCCGCCGGGTCCGACGAGTACGGCTCCGACGCCTTCTCCCCTTCCCTGGAGGACGAGGCGGCCCCGCACCACCCCGTCCCGATCCTCTTCGAGCCGGGCCTGGTCGGCCTGGACCTGGTCACCGCCCCCGGGTGGCAGGACCGGGCCTTCGTGCAGGCGGCGTACCGGGACTTCCTCCCCACCGCTACGCTCCTGATCACCGCCGACCCGCAGACCAGCGAAGGACCGCGATGACCACCCCCCTGACCGTCGAGGAGTACCGCGAGCTTCTGGCCGGCGCCCTCCCGGAGGCGTCGGACGCCGACACGGTGGAGCCGAGGGTCGAGAGCCTGTTCACCCCGGACACGCACCGCGCGGCCCTGTACGTCGACAGCACGGTGGTCCGCGGCGGCCGGGGCGTCGGCAAGACGTTCTGGTACCGCTCGCTCCTCAACGAGTCGCTGCGCGAGGTCGCCGCCCAGGAGTACGGCATCGAGCGGTTGCGCCGGGTGACCGTGTCGCAGGGTTTCGGCGCCGCACTCCAGCACGACCTCTACCCCGGTCCGGGCACCCTCCGCCAACTGGTCGAGGAGAGCATCCGTCCGTACGACCTCTGGTACGCCGTCCTGCTGACCGCCTTCGGCCAGCCGGAGCTGCGCGAGCTGCCCGAGTGGCGGGACAAGGCCCGGTGGGTGCGCGCCAACCCCGGCGCGGCCGAGCGCACGGTGCAGAAGGTGGACGAGGAGGCACGGCAGCAGGGCGTCACCCACCTCATCCTCTTCGACGCCTTGGAGCACCTGCACCGGGTCCGTGCCCAGGCCGACCGTCTGGTGGGCGGCATCATGGAACTGGCGCTCGCCATGCGCCTCGGGACCCGCAGCATCCGCTTCAAGGTCTTCATCCGCCCCGACATGTACGACGGCGCACTGCTCCACTTCCCGGACGCCTCCAAGCTGACCTCCAACGCGGCGGCCCTGACGTGGTCCCGCGCCAACCTCTACGGCCTGCTCTTCCACACCCTGGGCAACCACGACAGCGAGCTGGCCGCCCGTTTCCGGCAGCTCACGGGCGGCTGGCAGAGCGAGGCGTCCGGCAGGCGCCACGTCCCGCCACCGCTGCTCAGCGGCGACGAGCAGTTCCAGTCGGAGCAGTTCACGCAGCTCGCCGGTCCCTACATGGGCTCGAACTTCCGCAAGGGCCACACCTTCACCTGGCTGCCCAACCACCTGATGGACGGCGTGGAGCAGGTCAGCCCGCGCAGCTTCCTCAGCGCCTTGCAGAAGGCGCTGTCGGAGACCCGAGGCCAGTACGCCGGGCACGAGTACGCGCTGCACCACGAGGGCATCCGGCGTGGGGTCCAGAAGGCGTCGGAGACCCGGGTGACGGAGGTCAGCGAGGACATGCCGTGGGTGGTGTCGGCCATCAGACCGCTGGCCGGGCACCAGGTACCCATCGAGCAGGCGAAGGTGGAGGCCCTCTGGCAGGAGTTCCACCTCGCGGACGAGTTGCGCAAGCTGGCCGAACGCTACGAGCCCCAGAATGACGACGACGAGATCAAGGTTCGGACCGGCCCCCGCTACCCGGAGGACCTGCAACTGCTGATCGAGGAACTGATCGCACTGGGCGTGATGCGCCGCCGCCGCGACGGCCGCATCGACCTGCCGGACGTCTACCGCATCGCCTTCGGCGTGGGCCGCAAGGGCGGCGTGCCCCGGGTCGCCGGCTGACCCCGCCGCCCTCAGCCGCAACGCGGGCGGTTCCCGCGCTGCCTCGTCTCCGCGGTGCTCTACTGCCGCGAGAGGTCAGCCGGATCGATCGCGAGCGGGAACGGGGCGTCCAGGTGGCTGGTCGTACCCGCGAGTGCCGTGGTTCGCTCTACGTAGCGACCGTCTTGCAGAACGTAGACGACAAGCATGGGGGCGGGGTCGAACTCCAGGCGCCAGAAGTGCGGGACGGCGGCCTCGGCGTACAGCATGGGCTTGACCTTGCGGTCCATGGTGCTGTTGCCGGGGGAGACGAGTTCGACGACGAGCTGGACCGCGTCCATGTCGACGGAGACGGGGTCGTCGGCGGTCGCGCCGATGTCGGCCACGACCAGATCGGGCACGACCAGTCCGGACGGCAGCACTACGTTGACGCCCTCCAGGATCTCCACCGGCGCGCCGACGGCTCGGGCGGCCGCGTCCAGGGCGACGTGGAGGCGGAACGAGGCCCGCTGGTGGCGGACACCGGGGGCGGGGGACATGACGAGGGATTCCCCCAGCAGCTCGTAGCGGGTGTTGCGGTCTTCGGGCAGGGCCAGGACGTCGGCGACGGTCCAGGGCCCGGTGTGGTCGATGGCAACGCTCATTCCCTTTTCACCTCCTCGTCCGACCGGCAGTCTCGGTGTGACCTCGGCAAGCGATACACGGCCAGCATACGGGCGCTCCCACCTGCTGGCACGAGGTCCCGTCGCCAGGATCGACACCTCGAACCGGTACGGGGCGGTTCACGGTCTCCGGGGGAAGCTCAGCGGCAACGCGGGCAGTGGGTCTCGTCTGCCACGGGCCTGAAGAGCAGCGGTTGCACGTGGTCGCCCGCGCACTCGCGGGTGCCTGCGAGGCGGCGGGAGAGGCGGGGGCCCGGGGATTGTTGCCGGGTGGGGCGGTCGTCGGGGTGCGTTGGCGCCGTGGTGGCGGGCCGGTCGGCCGGCGGGGGCGGTACGTCGCGGAGCAGGTGGCGCAGGAGGCCGCCGGGGCGGTGGACGGGGGTGCCGTCGTCGGGCAGGCCGCGCAGGATGTGCGTGCGGACGGCGGTGGGCGGGTGCCCGGCGGCCAGCCAGCGGGTGGTGAGGCGCGTCAGCTCGGGGCGCATGGCGCGGGGGATGTGGCGCAGGTCGGGGGAGAGGGCGGGGAAGGTGTCGACGAGGGTGCGGGCTGCGGCGAGGTGGGGCTCGGAGGGCGTGTTGTCGTCGTCCGGCTGCGGGGCTCGAGCTTCGGCCCCGGCCTCTGCGGGGGGCCTGGGGGGTTGGTTGGAGGTGTTCCCCTCAAGGTCTTGAGGTGGATAGCCGTCGGTGGGCGGGGTGGTCGGTTCACCGACGGCCGGTGAACGACGACCCGGTGCGAGCTGCGGCGGCGCCACGCGTTCGGTGGTGGTCGTCCCGGCCGGGCCCACGGGCATCTGCGCGAGCAGCTTGACGGCTTCGCCCTCGCTCAAGGGCACGCTGGAGACGAGCTGTTGGGTGACCCAGAGACCGCCGGGCCCCTGGAGCCGCCGCTCGTGCACGAATCCCTCGTCCTTGAGCTGACGCTTGGCCCGGGTGAAGGCGCATCCGCCGATGCGGGCGCGTTCAGCCGTACGGGACAGGGATTCTCGGGTGCCGGGAGGGAGCGAGAGCTGCCAGGTCAGGAGCCGAACGGCGTCGGAGGACAGCCGGGGATGCCGGATTAGGTCGTGGGAGAACTGGGTGAAGGCGCGCGGGGGCGCGATAAAGTGCCGGTAGATCACGGTGGAGGCCTACTTCCACTGATGGTTCAAGCCCTTGCCGACGGGCCCTAATCCGTCGGTGAGGGCTGCTTTGTATGGTGATGCTGAGATGGACGGTAGCTCACTGATCGTGGCTGCGTCGAAGCGTTGAGTGAAGAAAGCTTTCGCTGGGCGGCGTTCACTCACACGAGGCAACTTGCCCGCTCGTGACCCCTGTTGACGCACGCGCGTCCTAGCCTCCGGTTACGGAGAGTGGCTGGACGACGCCGAGGGAGCGAGGCAGGAATGGACGCGGGAGCGGATGCGGGCGGGGCTGAACCGGACTCCAGCGTGCAGTTCTTGCGCTGCTTCGGTCGCCAGATGAAGTTGCTGCGGGAGGTCGCGGGGCTGACGCAGGCGCAGTTGGGGGAGCGGGTCGGGTACGGGGAGGCGCAGATCGCGGCGGTGGAGCAGGGGCGGCGCATCCCGAAGCCGGAACTCGTCGACGCGGTGGACCGTGCGGTGGGCGCGCGCGGGGTGCTGGTGGCGATGAAGGAAGAGGTCGCGAAGGCTCGGTATCCGTCGTTCTTCCGGCGGTTTGTGAGCCTTGAGGGCGAGGCAGCGGAACTGCACGCCTATGACACCCAGCTGATCAATGGGCTCTTGCAGTGCGAGGAGTACATGCGAGCGGTCTTTGGCATGTGGCGCCCTCTTCTGGACGCCGAGACGGTAGAGCAGCGGGTGGCCGCACGTCGTGACCGCCAGAGGCTGTTGTGCCGCACGCCCATGCCGCTCATGAGCTTCGTCATCGACGAGCACGTGCTTCTCAGGCCCCTCGGGGGCAAGGACGTGCATCGTGCTCAGTTGGAACAACTGCTGGTCATCGGCCACGAACGGCACATCGAGATTCAGGTCATGCCGACCGATCGTGAGGAGCACGCCGGAGTAGCGGGACCATTCACGTTGATCCTCGCTTCCGGAGGGCGCAGGATGGCTTACACGGAGGTGCAAAGCAACAGTGCCCTCCATACGGAGCCCACGAAGGTCCAGGGGTTCGAGTCCACGTACGGGGTTCTTCGAGCGCAGGCCATGACCCCGCGTGAGTCGCTGACCTGGGTCGAGAAGCGCTTGGGAGAGTTGTGAAGGACACGTATCAGGTAGCCGGGCTGACCTGGGTGAAGAGCAGTTACAGCGCGGGTGACGGTGGTCAGTGCGTCGAGGTCGCCGATGTAGGTCCGGCCATTTTCGTCAGGGACTCCAAGCAGCCGGGCGAGGGCAGGCTTACCGTTGGCGCCCGCTCCTGGGCGGCGTTCGTGCAGATGGCCGCGCGCGGCTGATACGACGACGAGGGGCGGCCGTGCGTACCGGCCGCCCCTCACGCATGTCACTCGCTCTTCTTCCGCCCCCGCGTCTTCTTCTCGGGACGCCAGTTGGTCAGATCGGACTCGGACAGACCCCGTTCCGTGCGGCCGTTGTCCAGGGCGGCCTGGAACTCCTCGGCGGGGTTGCCGTCCCACTCCTCGTCGTGGCCGCCGTACCACTGGTGAACCCAGGGCATCACTTCCCGCAGCCCGGCGAGCAGCGGCACGAACCGCGGGTCTTCCTTCTCCCAGCCCCCGCTCTCGACGCGGTTGCGGATGAGTCCGACGAGGGCGTCGGCCTGGTCGCGGTGGTTCCAGCCGGCCCAGCCGAGGAGGAGGGAGGTGTCGGAGTCGGTGGAGGCGCCGGGATAGGAGATGAACCGCTCCTTCGGCACGTCGAGCTTGCCGCGATTCGACCAGTAGGAGTGCTTGAGGAAGTCCGCACCGGTGTACTTGGGCGGCACCTTGATATCGAGCCGCTTTCCGGTCCGATCCTCCTCCCGCTGCTGCTCCCAGACCTGCTCCCACTGGGCCCGCTTGCGCAGCCCGCTGTCCTTGTAGCGAAGGGCTGCGATGTACGGCACGTGCTCGGCCTCGATGACGGCGGCGAAAACGGTGGCAAGGGAAGCGTCCCGCTTACCGAGGTGATCAGCGGCGTACAGAGCGGCGACGGCCTGCACGTCCGCGTCATGCCGGAGGGCATCAGCGAGCTGGTTCACGGTAAGCGGACGCGGCACGGTGTACCCGTCCTGCTCCTCGAACCACAACTCCTCCCGCTCGGCGGCGTCCAGCAGCCAACCTCGCAGAGCAGCGGCCTCGCGCTTCTCCCACGGCTCGATGGACCAACGGCGCTTGTACTCGGGCCGCTCGATGAGCCGGATGTCCTTGTTGGCCTCGATGAGATCGAGGCGTGCCTGGACCACCTTGCGATAGGCCTCGGGCCAGTGAGCGGGAATTTGTGTGATTGGAACAGACCCGTGTCGCTCGAACCAGACGGTGTCGGCGCCGCTCTGGGCAAGCGCGATTTCGAAAGACCGCTCCCCAAGGGTGATTTCGGGTACCTCGGTGGTTGTGGTTCGCGCTACTTCTTCGGGGGTGAGTAGCCCATATGCGCCGTACACGGTCCAATCTAGCTCTTCCTGCAGCGCGATCATCTGCCGGCGGAGGCGCTCCTGCGCGCGACGCGCCTCGTCGAGGTATGCGCGGGCCGGGACCTTGTCATGGCTGAGGGCGGAAGGTTCGTGCTTGGCTGACTCCTGGGCGAAGGCGTCAAGATCGCGACTCTGGGTGAAGGGAAGCTGCTGAGGAAGCGGAAACTCCTGCAACTTGGTGCCGGTGTACTCGTAGAACCTCTCCCACTCGTCGTGCATGAAGCCGCCGGTTCCTGACTGACTTCCCTTGTCGTGAGACACTTGCTTTAGCCAGAAACAGCCAGCTGACGAATTCAGAGCGGCCAACAACTTTAGATGCTGCTCCCCGCTGGCCCCTTTCGGCAACTTGATGACCGGTGAGTGCCTGTTAAACACGTGAGGGCCGTGGTCCAGCACAAAATGATTATGGGTGGCTACGCACGCGAACGAAAGTGTTTGACCGCCGTAGCGCCCACGGAAGAACATCGAGTATTCATACCAAGTCAGCCCTCGCTCGCTCTGCGTTTTTCCGAACGCAACGCGCTCTCGCAAAATTACGCGGTTCGGCCACAGGAGTCGATCGATTTCGGGGCCACTCTTTGGTGCCAGATTGGCGTTTCGGTCATACGGCCACACCGCCTGTTCGGCATGGCTGATTACCCAGTCGCGAGTGGTCTCACCGTCGGCCACAGGGGCTGTCAGTTCCTTGGGAACGCCAGCGCGCCTTAGTGGCCCCCCTCCCAGCAGGTAGGCGTCGTCCGATCGTGTGACTGCGCCAAAACCAATGGAATCAGTTGCATCGACGAGACGCGAGGCAGCCGCTTCCTCCATACGCCTCTGCACGACTTCTGCGCCACCACCTGCGAGGGACCAAGGGTGACCATTGAAGCGACCTTGGCTAGCGTCCTCAACGGACACCCAGTCCGACTCGCTCCCCGGCACTCCCGCCTGTGTCGTAATCGCCCGCCACACTAGCCCATTCTCCGGGTCCTCCGGCTGGCTCGGCTCACCACGCACTCCCAACACGGCCCGCACGATCTCATGACGCCGAGCCACCTGATTCCGCCCCGCCAAAATAACAGTCGGCGTCCCATGCCCCGGAATATAAGCCCCGGATGTATCAATCACATGCGTAAGCTGAACCCTCGGAAAGAACTCCTCAATCAGCCTCTTCCCAAACTCCCGCTTCATAAAGGAGTTGGCAGTGATCTGCCCGGTGAACCCCCCATCCCGATGGTCACCCCCCGCCCGAACCGCCAACTCGAAGATCCGCTGAGCGAACGGCACCGACAGCGCATACTGCCGATAACACGCGTCGTACGCGGCCTTGTAATTCTTGTTCTCGTTGGCGTCCTTGACGGTGATGTACGGCGGATTCCCCACCACCACGTGATACGACCCCCGCCCGAGAAGATCCACTCCCCGCGCGTACTCCTCCACATCCTCCGTGCGGTAGTAGAACGGCTCGTTCTCCGCGAACAGCGTGTCCAGCGACTCCGTCACCGTCTCCGCCCCCCGCCCGTGCAGCAACGAGTCCGCCACCGCAACGCGAATCGGAAGCCCAGGGGCCGCCCCCAACTCCCGCACACCCCCCGCCTTCAACGCGGCCACCAGCAACCGGAACCGCGCAATGGCCACGGCGAACGGGTTCTTGTCAGACCCGTGCACGGACTCCAGCGCCCGCCGCACCAGCGCCCACGGCTCAGTCCCGGGCTCCACCTCCCGCCACTTCCCCAGCAGTCGCTCGAAGAGCCCCAGCAGGAAGTGCCCGGACCCGCACGCGGGGTCGATGCACCGCAGCCCCCGGACGACCTCCTCACCACCGGGACCGTCGTCCCACAGCTCCCCGTCCCAGGCCACCGGCCGGTGCTTCCACGCCGGCGTGAGTCCGAACTCCTCCACCGCCGGTTCCAGCGTCAGGTCGAGGATGAACTCCTCGACGAACACCGGCGTCTGGAGCAGTGCGTACGTCTTCCGGGCATGCTCGGACAGGTCCTGATACAGGTCACCGAGGAACCGCGTGTTCAGCTCGGGGTCGGTGAAGTCGTGGACGATCTCGCCGTCCGCGCCCCGCTCCCGCCAGAACGCCAGCAGCGCGGACGCGGCCTCGTACGACGGCGTCACCTCGTACAGCGGATTGTGGCCACGGTCGAAGAGCCCGGCAGCCGTCGGATGTGAGGAACCCAGCGCGTCGAAGGCGTCGAGGAGCCAGTCGCGGTCGTTCTTCTCCGGGTGGGCACGGAAGTACGCGTCGTGCCGGTCCACGGCCTCCGCCAGCCGCTCACCCGGCCCGGAGAGCCAGGCGTCCGGGATCAGCCCGTTGTCCTCGCTGAAGCGGACGAAGACACACGCCAGCACCCACGCGGCGGCGATCTGGACGACCCGGTCGTCCCGCCAGGTCTCGTACATGGCCGCCGTACGTTCCGCGAGGACCGCCCGCTCGTACTCGGCGCGCAGCGCGGTACGGAACTCCGGCTCGTCGTCGGTCCGCGCCCGCAGGTCGTCCTCCAGCAGGCGGGCCCGCACCTGGAGATCCTTCAGCAGCCGTACGCGGTCCAGCGAGGCCCCCGACCCCACCCCCGGCGTCCCCTCAGCAGTCACTCCCGGCTCACTCCCTCACCACTTGCGCACCGGGCCCCACGGCCCGCGTCCCATCCTGCCAGCCGGTCCCCGTGACTCTCGGAGAGATCACTGCATCGGCGGCCTGTTGCTCTCCGGGCCGAGCGGGACGCAATGTGTACCAAGTCGCTTGCTGTGGTGGCGGTTAACTCCATAGCATCGAGTTCACGATTGCGAATCAATGGTTGTTCCGGCGGGGGGCCTGGTGTGACGTTGATGATGGCGGTGGCGGCTGTATGGGGCGTGTTACAGCTGTACGCCGTTTCGTGGCCGACCCGGTCGGTGCGGCTGTCGACCGTGCTGCTCGCTCTCGCGGTGGGGGCGTACGCGTGTGGAGTGACCACAGCGCTGGTGCAGCTGGCATACACCCGTCTCTACGCGGACCAGTCGGGGCAGTCACTGATCACGGTGGTGAACACCACCAGCTACACGGTGGCGCCGTGGGTGGAGGAACTGATCAAGGTGACCCCGCTGCTGCTGGCGGGGTGCAGCCTCCGGATTCGCCGACAATGGGGGTTGACCGACTTCACCGTCCTGGGTGGGGCGCTGGGGGCCGGATTCGGGCTGCTGGAGGCGGTCCTCCGGTTCGGCCTGGACGCGGACCGGGCGATGGTGCGCGGCGAGGGCTGGATCATCCCCGACAGCCTGTCGCCACCCTACGTTCCGGGCCTTGGCCAGGTGCTCACGTCCTGGCTGCCCGCGCCGTTCAGCCAACTGGCCACGGCCGGTCCTCCGGCCACGGAGACCTTCGAGCACTTGGTGATGTCGACCCTGGCCGGCTTCGGGATCGGCGTGCTGTGGCGTGCACGCGGGTGGGCACGCCTGCTGTCGGTGGTCCCCGTCGCCGTGGCCGCCTTCCACCACACGGTGAACAACTACGCCGCGCGGGAACCGGGCAGCCAGGCCAAACAATGGCTCGACGACCTGGACGCGAAGGCATGGGCGGCACCACTGGTGTGCCTGGCCATCGCCCTGGTCGTCGACCTGCGCCGACTCCACCGGGGCAGGACGGCGGTGCCCGGCGTACTGCTCGCCTCCGAAAGCGCCGATGGGGACAGCGTGGCGGCCCTGCTGCGCTACACGGCCTGGCGACCGCCCTGGAGCCTGCTGATCGGGCTGCGCTACGTCAGGCTCCGACGCTCCCTGCTGTACGCCGCCACGTCGGCACCCGCCGACGACACCGAAGAACTCCGACGTGTGGTCGCCGTGATCACCGCTCGGATGGACGCGTCCGACAACCCGCGAGCCTGGCGAGAGGTCAACCTCAGGACGTGGTGGGAGGCAGCCCGAAGATCCCGTCGTCCCCGGGACCGGTGGCTCCTGCTCATCCCGTGCGTACTCGTGGTGCCCTCACTGCTGTACCTGGGCGTCGGCACGTTCAAGGCCACGGCCGGCCTCCAGGAGTTCTTCACCACCGGCCCGGGACCGAAGATCCTGATGGGCTTCGGCATCGCCGCCCTCGCCTGGATCGCCTACCAGCTCACCGTCCTGCTCCGCACATGGCGGGCCGTGACGGCGCAACCCGTGGCGGAACTGCTGGCCGCGCACCGCTTCCGCATCGGAACCGCACTGGGAGCGGCGGCCCTGGGCACCTTCCTGCTGTGGCACGGGTTCGGCGAGGCGGGGCCCGAAGGCAGGTCGATCCGGACGCTGCACCTGCTCGACGCGCTGGACACCTTCCTGGTCCATCTCGGCTTCGCACTCCTCCTGCTCTCCCTGCTGGCACTCTTTCCGCCCGGCGGGCTTGCGCTCGCGGGAGGTGGAGTGGCCGGCACCCTCACTGCCGAGGCCGCCCTCACCGCCGGTGTCCTGGGCTCGGCCGGTCTCGTCCTCATGGGTCTGGGGGCCACGAACGGCTCCGGCGGTGACTACAACGCGTGGCCCAGGAGCAAACGGAAGGGGCGCACGAAGCCCGAGCACCGTGCGGACGTCCGCGGCGACGAGGGCAAGAGCCTCGGAGGCAGGAGCAAGGCCCATACCATCGACAAACACGTCGACAAGACCATCGACGGCATGCGCAAGCGTCTGCGGAATGATGCCGACCTCGCCGCGGACTCACGCTACGTGGACGTCGACGCGGCACAGAAATTCACCGACAAGACTCTCACCCTCGCAAGCAATCAGCGGAAGATATCGGAGTGGCTGGCCAAGGGCGCCAAAGGGCCACTACGGCTGGAAGCGAAGTTCGACGAGTACACGGGGCTGCATCTCACCCGCTACGACTTCACTCACGGGCAGCCCACGCAATGGGTGAAGGGAGTCCGGGTGATCCTCAAGGCCGACCCGTCGGCACCGTCCGGCTACCGCGTCCTCACCTCGTTCCCCCAGCCGTAACACGCATCCTTGGAGCAGTTGATGAGTCAGGCACTTCCGCCAGGGCAACGATTCCACGAACTCAGCGACCTGCTGGCGGCCTACGCCCACGTGGATTTCACGTTCTCCGACACCGCAGAAGCTCCGGGACCCGCCCTGTCCGCCTACCTCAGGATGGCCGCACGCGACCCCGGGCGCGCCGCGACGGCGGTTCGGCAGATCGACGACCTGCTCTCCGTCGGTCTGTTCTCCGAGGAGATCGCGGACGAGGTGGAACACCTCCCGCACATCCGTCCACCGATGGGTACGAGCGTTGAGGACTGTCTTCGCGTGGTGAAGGCCCACCTTCACCGCTTCCTGCGCGACCCCTCACACACCCCGCAGGCGAACCCGCAGAGCTCCTGGGAATGGAACGAGCGCTTCCCGTCCTTGGGTCAGCTGCTCGGCGCCTACTTCCACCGGGACTTCTCCTACATCTACGAGTCCCGCGAAGAGGCCCTCGACGAGTACGTCGGCGAAGCCGATCCGCAGGACCGCGTACAGGCGGCCCAGGAGATCGGTGAGCTTCTGGAAATGGTGTCGTCGGACCAGGAACTCCGGACCGCGACCACGGCATTGGGGCTCGACCTCCTGCCGCCGCAAGGGATGTCCCTGCAAGGATGGCTCGAGTCGATTCGTCGCAGGATCACCGCAGCGTAGTCGCCCTCGTCGCCCAGCCTCGTCCCGTATCCGGCCACCGGGGACCGAGCGCTGCCTCGGGCGCGTGCGTCCCCCTGGCCTTCCCGCCGAGGAGCCTTTCACCGACGTTCATCGGACGTCAGTCGTTCCACGACTCGGGAGGCGGGCCGAAAGCGCGCCGACCGGCCCTCACCGCCAGGGTGGCGAGGGTGGCGTTGGCGCCGCCACCGATTACGGCGCCGATGCCGAACGGCGCCACTCGACCGAGGACGATGATCCCCTGCTTGGTTCCGTACTTGGTGATGAAGTGCGGGCCCAGCACCTTGTTGATCTGACGCAACGTCTCGACAGGCACCTTGGCGACGATCTGACGTCCCCAGTGCTTGCCCGTGGTCCCGGCGACCTTGGTGATGGTGGAGTTGCCGCTCCCACCGAGCATGATCCCCATCACGATCGTCCGGCGGCGTTCGACCTCGGCGAGGGGGACTCCGTGGACTTCGGCGACGGAGAGCGCGAAGAGGACGCTCAGTTCGAGAGAGGAGAGAGTCTCACCCGCAGACAGTGCCAGGGCGACTCCCGTGCCGACGCCCGGCGCGGCCGCGGCCCCTCCGACCGCGGCCCCCGACCCGGTCAGCGCGCTGACGTACATGCGCTCCAAGGTGCGGATCACGTCCGCGGGCGTCGCCTCATGGTTCCGCTGGCGGGCCCGGGTGATGTTCCTGCGCACCAACGGACTCTGGAGGTCGATCGCCTTGTCCAGGAGGTCGAGGACTCGCTGCCCGCGCGGGGTTTCGTCCGGAACCTGCCCATCGGGGGCATCTGCTGCCATGTCCGATCTCCTTACGATCTTCACATCGCAACTCAGGTTATATAGACCGGACTTGGGCCACCAGCCCTTCCGTGAAACGGGTGTGCCTTCCGTGTGGGGCCCAAAGGGCGGTGCTTCACGAGGGTGAACCGGCCACCCGCAGACTCTTCAGGAACAACCCGTCCAACACCTCCCACTCCGTCACCCGGTCCACCACCTCCACGGTCCGCCCGTCCAGCGTCGGCGTGGCCCGCGGGTCCTCCGCCGGCACCAGCAGCCACAGCCCGTGCGGCGTGTCGGCGGGGCGGCGCGCCGCCTGCTGGAGGGTGGCCATCAGTTCCCTGCCGCCCGCCTCCCAGTAGCGGGCGATCAGCCCCGCGTCATGGGCCAGCAGGACCGTCCGCGGACCGGAGCGCTCCGCCAGGTCGAGCAGCCGCCCGCGCAGGCGCTCCGACGCCAACCGGGTGTACGAGGAGAGCGCAGCGCCCAGCGTGCCGGTGGCCGTGTACTTGGTGTCCGCCTTCAGCAGGGCCTGCCAGCGCACCGACTGCTCCTCGGCCAGTTCCTTGAGTGCGCCCAGGAAGAGGCCGTTCAACGACACGGCGGTTGCCCCGTACCGCTCGGCCAGGGACGCGGCGATGCCCGGCAGCTCCGCGCCCTTCAGCGTCAGCGCGAGGAACCCCCCTCGGCGGCGGGCGTCGGTGAGGCGTGCCGCCAGCACCTCCCGCGGGTCCCGGCCCTCGGCGATGCTGCCCTGAGCGGCGGCGTACAGGGAACTGGTGCTGGTCAGGACTGATGAGGACAGCACCGGCCGACTGCCGGCGCCGTCCCGCGGCTGCGGTACGAACCGGCGCCGGTCCTGGTCGTAGAGGAGGGGGAACCCCGCCTCGGCCAAGGCCTCGCCCAGCTCCACGTACGTCGTCTCGGACAGCACGGCCAGACCGGGAAACCTCGCCCGGACACGGGACAGGAGATCCTCGGTGCCGATCCCGGTGTCGGGCCGCACACCCGCTGGAGCCTGTGAGACCCGCAGGGCACGCGCCAGGGTGAGCGAGAGCGGGAACAGCTCCAGCCGCGGGGAGACGGCGACGCCGCCCGCCATCGACGCGGCCAGTTCCACCAGCCGTGTGTCGGCGAGGGGGGACATCCCCTCCGGGGCAGGTACGCCCCGCAACTCCCTCAGCACCGTGGCACGTCCGGGCAGGGGGTCACGGCCGGCCAGGTCGACGGCGCACTCGCCCAGGGCAGCGGCGTAGTCCGCGAGTTCCGCCGGGGTCGGGTCGTCGGCGCCCGGCTGGTCCTCCAGCGCGATCACCACGCGGCCGGCCCGCCGTTGGACGGCCAAGCGGGCAGGTGCCTCCCCGTCGGTCCCCGGTTGTTCCTCGTCGCGTCTGCGGATCTCCGTCTCGACCGCGGCCCGCACCACGGCCAGGGCCCGTGCCTGGGTCGCGTCCGCGTCGTCGGCACCCGCGCCGTGCCGGGCACGCAGCTCGGATGCCAGCTCCTCAGCCGTCGACACGCGGTCCCGGTCGGCCAGGACCGCGACGAGTTCGTCGCGGACCCTGCCGAGCCAGGGCAGCTCCGCCCACTGCTCGACCGCCACCTGGAAGTTCTGCGAGACGGTCGGCTGGCTGATGCCCAGTGACTGGGCGATCGAACTCTGTGCGGGCCACGGCTCCAGCGACTCACCGTCCTCCAGCACCGCCGGAAGCTGCAAGGCCGCCCGGACGACGTCGGGACGGGGCCGGGTACGGCGCTTCCCCGGAGGCGGGGTCAGCCGGGCAGCCAGTGTGTCGACGGACTCCAGCACCTCTTCCGGAGCGTCTGCGGCAACGGCCGACGGTTTGGCGGCCGACGCACGCCGGCGGTGGGCCTGCGTCCACTGCCGATGCCGGCGGTTCAGCTCCTTGCGGATCGCGTTGCCCGCGCCGCGTGCCCGCGAGATGTGGTGCGGCGGAATGTTCAGCAACTGCTCCACCGTGTGCGCCTTGAGGCTCTCGGCGACCGAAACGGCACGGGGAGACAGCCCCGCGGCGGCGAGCGGAGTGTCGAGCGAGGCCGCTTCGGCCGCCTGCTCCCGCGCGTCCTCCAGGTCGTCCGCGCTCATGCCGATCGTCGCCGGAGTGGTGGCCGGGCGAGCCGCGTCCGCGGTCCGGAAAACCTGCCGCCACGCCTCCTGCAACTGCCGCAGGCTGTCGTAGCGCTGCTCGGCGTCACGGTGCAGTGCGCGCTCGAAGAACCGCCTCAGGCCCTCACTGAGCGCGGCGGGGAACAACTCCGCGGACACATGCAGCGCCGCGTCCGGAGCCATGCGCGGGTCCCCCTGGCCGTCTCCCCAGACCGGCCTCTCGCCTGCGGCCATCTCGTGGAGCGTGACGGCGGCGGCATACCACTCGGCGTGGTCGTCGTAGCGGGAACGGCCGGCACTGCCGAGGAACGGGTCCAGGTAGCCGCGCGTCCCCGCGTGCAGATCCTGGTCGGGAGCGTCGGCCAGCGAGAAGTCGAACAGCATCAGCTGCCACGAACCGTCGCTGCGCTTGAACAGGCCGAGATTGTCGGGCTTGATGTCCCGATGCCGCACCCCGCGGGCGGCGAGCGCGTCCAAGGCGTCGAACAAGTCGTTGCCGAAGCGCTCCAACTGGTCGTAACCCAAGGGACCTTGGTCGCGCAGCCGTGATCCCAGGCTCACCGGATCACGATCGTCCACCCCCCGGTACCCGCCTGCGTACTCGAGCTCCAGAACCGTGTGGCCCGCCAGTTCCTGTGGTTCGGCGAGCAGTTTCACGATGCGCCCGCCACCCACCTCCTTGAGGGCCTTGGCCTCCGCGAGCAGCCGAGCGTCCTTCTCCTGGTCCAGAGCGACCTTGAAGACCCGCAGGGAGTTCTCCGCCGGAGAACCCTCCGCCCCCTCATCAGCCGTGCCGCGCACCAGCAGGGCGCGGGCCGTCGCACCCGTACCGAGCACGCGCACCACCGACCAGGCGCGGTTCAGCCGCTGTCCGGGCTGGACCGTGAGGGGATCCGCCTCCGGCCCACCGGACACCTGCGGAGCCGCCGCGTCCACCTCGGCGGCGGCAAGGAGTTCGAGGAACTCGTCGACGGAGGCCAGACGGTCCTGCACGTCCGCCGCGGTGGCCCGGAACACGAGCGTGTCCAGGGCCGCAGAGACGGAGTCGGACACGGCGTAGGGACGCAGCCCCTTGTCGCTCTGCAGCCGTTCCAGCAACGCGCTGCGACGGTCCGCGGGCGGACGCCCCGTGAGCAGGAGGTACGTGAGAGCGCCGAGACCAAAGACGTCGAGGTCCACGGGATCGGCGAACTCCTGGTCCGTCTCCGGAGCCAGATACGTCTGCGCCGTGTCCGCGATCAGACCACCGTCCAGAGGCGTGTCACCCAGCGAGCGGTGCAGGGTGGTCTCGAAGTCGCGGGCCGCAGTCTGCCAGTCTGCGACCCGCAGAAGGGGATCGGAACCGTCCTCCCGCGCCGATACGTACACCGACCGCGCCGACAGCGCCCGGTGGTAGAGGGACCGGTGATGGGCGTAACGCACCGCCTCGGCGAGCTGGCGGACCAGATCAAGACGGACCACGGGCGAGAGGAGACCGCCGTACGCGTCGAGATAGGCGTCGAGCCGCAGATCCGACTCCCGGTGCCGGAAGAGGATCGCAGGCCCGCCCTGGTGCTCGCGGATCTGCACCGCCTGCACGATCCCGCGGTGGTTGATCCCCTGGAGCACCTGGTACTCGCGGCGGGCGGCGCGGTCCACCTTCGCCCGCTGCTCCTCCGACGCCGCGGCGCCGGCCAGGTATATACGGACACGGCCGCTCTCCTGGACGAGCCCGTCGTCCCGTACCGCCAGCCGGTCCTCCCAGTCGGGGCCCGCGTCGAGGGAACGGGGAGCGAGCTTCCAGTCGTCGCCGAAGCGCAGATGCGCCGTGGAGTGGCTGATGCCTATCCGCTGCATCAACTGCTCCAGCCGCTGGCTGACCAGCGGGGTGACCCGCCAGTTCTCCCGCTCCGGAGGACGGCTCAGCAGGTCGTCCCAGATCTTCGGCAGGCCGCTCGCCCCGTCGTTGCGGCCATAGACGGAGCTGCGCTGGAACTCGTCCAGTTCGCTCGCGAGCCCCGGGTCGTGGAGGAAGACGGCAGGCTTGACGAACGGCACCTGCCGCGGGTCCATGCCGAGAGCCCTCGCCGCCCGCTCGAGCTGGCTCTTCAGCTCCTTGGCCTTGAGATCGGTGAGATGGAGCGGGTTGCGGATGGTGCGGACCCGGTCCCCGTGGAACTGCCAGGTGTCACCGTGATTCACTACCCGGCCGGGATGCCCCTTCAGCTCCAACAGGTACAGGCCGCCCGGTACGGCGATCAACACATCGCACTCGTTGATACGGCCGGACGGCCCCGTGAACTGGAATGTGGCCCAGGCCCGGAAGGGCTCTGTCCTCGGCATCAGCGCCCGAAGATGATCGAGCCCTTCCTGCTCCCAGCGGAAACCGGACTTTCGCGGCTGGAACCAGCGTTCCCGGGTGACGGGAGCTGTTGGCTTGGGAGCGGCTGGCACCCAGCACCTCCGGGACGGCTGCAGCGAATGAGGAGAGCTCTGCGACAACTGCCCGAACCCTCTCAATGACAGGAGAGGAATCCTAGTCCGCACCTACGACAGCCGGTCCGGAGCCGGCTGCCCGGCCGACGATGAGGAGGGGGCGTCGCTCGTCCCCTCCTACTGCGGCCCGTACTTCCGCCCCGTCCGGGACGAGAGGCCGCCCAGCATGCCCCGGGGGACCAGCTTCGCCGCGCCCATCAGGGTCTTGTAGCGGGGGTCGGGGATCGACAGGGACTTGCCGCGGGAGAGGTCGGCGAGGGCTGCCGCGACGACCTTGTCCGCGTCGAGCCACATCCAGTTCGGGATGTTGTCCGTGCCCATCCCGGCCCGTTCGTGGAACTCCGTGCGCACGAAGCCGGGGCACAGGGCCATCAGGCGTACGCCGCTGCCGGCCAGGTCCTTCGCCACGCCCTGGGTGAACTGCACGACCCACGCCTTGGACGCGCCGTAGGTGCCGCGCGGTACGAAGGCGGCGACCGAGGCCACGTTGACCACGCCCCCGCGGCCCCGCTCCCGCATCGCCGCCACCGCGGCCGAGGTCAGCCTGAGCACCGCCTCGCAGTGCACCTTGAGCATGGTCAGCTCGTCGGCCATGGAGACGTCGAGGAAGCGGCCCTTGTTGCCGAAGCCGGCGTTGTTGATCAGCAGGTCGACGGGCTTCCTGGGCTCGCCGAGCCGGGCGGCCACCGCGTCGATGCCGGCGTCCGTCGCCAGGTCGGCCGTCAGCACCTCCGCCTCGATGCCGTGCCGGTCGTGCAGTTCGGTCGCCTGTTCGCGCAGCCGCTTGGTGTCGCGGGCGACCAGCACCAGGTCATGCCCGTCGGCCGCCAGCCGACGCGCGAACGCGGCGCCGATGCCCGCCGTCGAACCCGTAATCAATGCCGTTGTCATGGCGCAAGGTTAGGGGCCCCTGCCGCGCGGGTCCGCCTCGCTCACCAGGACCACCGCTCGTGAAGGAGCGGTGAGCACCTCCCGGTGAGGCCGGGTCAGGCCCCGTGGGTCTCCACGTACTTCCGGGCCGCCGCCAGCGACTCCGGGTGGAGCGCCTCGCCCGCCGCGAGCAGCCGCGGCAGCAGCTCCCGCCGGGTCGTCACCGCCCGGAACTGCAACGCCACCGTCACCTCGTGGTCGGGCCGG
This sequence comes from Streptomyces ambofaciens ATCC 23877, assembly GCF_001267885.1. Classification (NCBI taxonomy): domain Bacteria; kingdom Bacillati; phylum Actinomycetota; class Actinomycetes; order Kitasatosporales; family Streptomycetaceae; genus Streptomyces; species Streptomyces ambofaciens. The sequence continues at coordinate 4,840,324 of NZ_CP012382.1, forward strand.
TGCACGATCGCGACCGGATCGCCGACCCGTATCTCCCCGGGCTCGATCACCCGCAGGTAGGCGCCCGGCGCCCCCTTCTCCGTGAAGCGCCTCACCCACCGCCGCTCACCCAGATGGCCCTGGAAGGTACGACACGGGATACGGCCGCAGGTGACCTCCAGCACCAGGTCGGGGCCGATCCGCCAGCGCTCGCCGATCCGCGCGCCCGAGACGTCCAGGCCCGTGGTGGTGAGGTTCTCGCCGAACGCGCCGTTGGGCAGCGTCCTGCCCAGCTCGCGCTCCCAGTCGTCCATGTCCTCCCGCGCCACCGCGTAGACCGCCTGCTCGTCGCCGCCGTGATGGCGCGTGTCGCACACCGCGTCCCCGGCCACCCCGCTCGCCCCGGCCCCCCTCGGGCCGGGCGCCGTCACCCGGACGGTCCCGTCGGTCGGCTGCTTGTCGATGCCGGTGACGCCGTCGGGGTGGTCGGTGTACGGCACGGCCTTCGGGCGGCCCAGGTTGACAGAGAGAAGCTTCATGGCGGAACGGTAGAACACGGCTCGTCAAAGCGTCGACGCACTATTCGGCGTCCGGTCAAAGCGTCGCTTATCCTCGGCGGTGTGATCGAGGCTCGTCATCTCCGCGTGCTGCGCGCCGTGGCATCCACCGGTTCCTTCTCCGCCGCGGGACGCGAACTGGGCTGCACCCAGCCCGCCGTCAGTCAGCAGATGAAGGCCCTGGAGGCCTCCGTCGGCACCCCCCTGCTCGTGCGCACCGGACGCGAGATGCGGCTGACCCAGGCCGGCGAGGCACTCGTGCGGCACGCCGCCGGGATCATCGCCGGGCTGACCGCGGCCGAGGAGGAGGTCGCCGCCATCGCCGGGCTGCGCGCCGGCCGGGTCCGCCTGGTCTCCTTCCCCAGCGGCAGCTCCACCCTCGTGCCGACCGCCCTGGCCGCGTTGCGCGCCGCGCACCCCGGCACCCGGGTCTCCCTGGAGGAGGCCGAGCCGCCGAAATCCGTCGAGCTGCTGCGCGAGGGCGACTGCGACGTGGCGCTCGCCTTCCGGTACGAGGGCGCCGCGGGCGCGGAGGAGTGGGACGACCTCGTCGTACGGCCGCTGCTGACCGACCGCCTGGTGGCGCTGGTGCCCGAGGACCACCGGCTGGCACGCACGGAAGCGGCCGGCGCCGTGGCCATCGGGGAACTCGCCCGGGAGTCCTGGATCGCGGGCTGTCCGCGCTGCCGGGGCCAGCTGGTCGAGGTCTGCGAGGGGGCCGGCTTCACGCCCCGCATCGACTTCGCGACCGACGACTACCCGGCGGTCGTCGGCCTGGTGGGGGCCGGCCTCGGCGTGGCCGTCCTGCCCCAGCTCGCCGTCGAGTCCGTACGGCCCCGGGGAGCGCGCACCGTGGCGCTGGAACCGGCGGTGCGGCGGGAGATCGTCGCGCTCACCCTCCCCGACCTGGCCCAGGTGCCGGCGGTGTCGGCGACGCTCGACGAGCTGGCCCGGGCAGGGGCACGCCAGCCGGCGGCGCGCTGAGCGCCGGCCCCGTCGCCGCGCGCAGGCTCGCCGCGCGCCGGGTCGCCGGGCCGCGCGGGGCCGCTTCGCCGGAGCTCTAGAGAAACGTTCCTTCAGTGATGCGCGGCCGCCTCCCCGCCGCTCGACGCGGACGCCGCCACCAGGCGGTTGCGGGCGCGTCCCATGAGCTCCTCGCGCTCGTCCTCGGTCAGGCCGCCCCACACGCCGTACGGCTCACGCACCGCCAGCGCGTGCGCCGCGCACTCGGCGCGGACCGGGCACCTCATGCAGACCTCCTTGGCCGAGTTCTCGCGAGCACTCCGCGCCGCACCGCGTTCGCCCTCCGGATGGAAGAAGAGCGAACTGTCCACCCCGCGGCACGCGGCCAGGAGCTGCCAGTCCCACAGATCCGCGTTCGGTCCGGGAAGGCGGGAGAAATCTGCCATTGCGTGACCCCTTGTTGCCGCTATGGGTGGATGTGGGAGATACGCCGACGCCGGCATCCACGACCGTACAACTACGATCTAAGGAGATGAAAATATGACTCATTGCGAATCTAGCCGCAGACACCAGCGAAGCGGAAGAAAAGCGGCTAAATGGGGCATCGGTTGTGATGAAACGGGGCGGGTCCGACGCGCATGTCTGCTGCGTGGCCGCCCCCTCACGTAGAGTGCCGAAGACGACACACAGCCCCGTAACTCTTTCGAGTGACCGTCGTTGAGAGTGCGGAGGCGGTTGAAGGAACAAGTGCTCGGGCGGGCGTCCGGGACGGTCGACCGCACAGGTGACGATTTCGTACCAGCCTGGAGGCTCAACGTGACGCGCATCAGCTGCGGAGGACGGCCATGACTTCCGTCCTCGTCTGCGACGACTCCCCGCTTGCCCGAGAGGCGCTCCGCCGCGCGGTCGCGACCGTGCCCGGCGTCGAGCGTGTGACGACGGCGGCCAACGGCGAGGAAGTCCTCCGCCGCTGGGGTGCCGACCGCTCGGACCTGATCCTGATGGACGTACGCATGCCCGGCCTGGGCGGCGTCGAGACGGTCCGGCGGCTGCTGTCCGCCGACCCCGGGGCGCGCATCATCATGCTCACCGTCGCCGAGGACCTGGACGGCGTGGCCCTCGCGGTCGCCGCCGGTGCCCGTGGCTACCTGCACAAGGACGCCTCGCGCGCCGAGCTGAGGGCCACCGTCACGCAGGCCCTCGCCGACCCGACCTGGCGGCTCGCCCCGCGCCGGCTGCGCTCGGCCGAGATGGGCGCCGCGCCCACGCTCACCGCGCGTGAGATCCAGGTCCTGGAGGGCATGAGCCACGGCCGCTCCAACGCGGAGATCGGCCGTGAGCTGTTCCTCTCCGAGGACACCGTCAAGACGCACGCCCGGCGGCTCTTCAAGAAGCTCGGCGCCTCGGACCGGGCACACGCGGTGGCGCTCGGGTTCCGGTGGGGCCTGGTCCGCTAGGGGCACCCCGTGCGGTGGAGGCGGAGAGGGCCCGTCGGGGATGCCGCGATCCCCGCTTATCGCGAGGTGAGCGGGGCTGACAAGGCGACCCGCCGGACGCCCGATGCTTGTTTCGCCGCCGATGACGCATCCTTGAGGTGTGGAGTTCCTCGGGGACGAGTCGGTCGAGCGGAAGGGGAGGGCGCAGGGGATGAGTTCCGGCGCACCTGCTCATAACGCTTCGGTGCACAACAACGGACGCGAAGCCACGGATCGGACGGCCGCAAGGCACCATGGACCGATGCGTGACGACGAGGCGGCCCCCGACCAAGGGACGGTCGGTGGGCTCGTCCACCGCGCCGTCGACGGGGACGAGCAGGCCACGCACGACCTGCTCGCCCATGTCCATCCCTTGGCGCTGCGCTACTGCCGCACCCGTCTGTCCCGGCTGCCCGGCGACGCCCGGCACTTCGTCGAGGACCTCGCCCAGGAGGTCTGTGTCGCGGTGCTGCTGGCCCTGCCCCGCTACAAGGACACCGGACGCCCCTTCGAGGCGTTCGTCTTCGCCATCGCCGCCCACAAGGTCGCCGACCTCCAGCGCGCGGCGATGCGGCACCCCGGCTCCACGGCCGTCCCGTCCGACGAGATGCCCGAGCGGCCGGACGACTCGCTGGGCCCCGAGGAGCGCGCGCTGCTCAACAGCGACGCCGCCTGGGCCAAGAAACTGCTGGCCAACCTGCCCGAGAACCAGCGCGAGCTGCTCCTGCTGCGGATCGCGGTGGGGCTCACGGCCGAGGAGACCGGCCAGATGTTGGGAATGTCACCCGGTGCCGTGCGCGTCGCCCAGCACCGGGCCCTGAGCCGTCTGCGGGCCCTGGCGGAGCAGTAGTGCCGGGCGTGAACGCGCGGCGACCGGTGTCCGTACGAAGCTACGAATGCCGCGGCCGCCCTTGATCGTGGAATGAGCCACCTCCGCTTCCCGTTAGCATGGACATCCGCACCGATCAAGGCCATTTTGGGGAAGGTGTCATGACTGCCAACGTCGACGGAGTGCCCGCCAAATTCGCGACACTCGGGCTGACCTACGACGACGTGCTGCTGCTGCCGGGCCCGTCGGACATGGCACCCGACGAGATCGACACCGCCTCGTACGTCTCCAGGAACGTGCGGGTCAACATCCCGCTGCTGTCCGCCGCCATGGACAAGGTCACCGAGTCGCGCATGGCGATCGCGATGGCCCGCCAGGGCGGTGTCGGCGTCCTGCACCGCAACCTGTCCATCGAGGACCAGGCCAACCAGGTCGACCTGGTCAAGCGCTCCGAGTCGGGCATGGTGGCCAACCCCATCACCATCCACCCGGACGCCCTGCTCGCCGAGGCCGACGCGCTGTGCGCCAAGTTCCGCATCAGCGGCGTCCCGGTCACCGACGGCGCCGGCAAGCTGCTCGGCATCGTCACCAACCGTGACATGGCCTTCGAGACCGACCGCTCCCGCCAGGTGCGCGAGGTCATGACGCCCATGCCGCTGGTCACCGGCAAGGTCGGCATCTCCGGTGTGGACGCCATGGAGCTGCTGCGCCGCCACAAGATCGAGAAGCTGCCCCTGGTCGACGACCACGGCGTGCTCAAGGGCCTGATCACGGTCAAGGACTTCGTCAAGGCGGAGAAGTACCCGCACGCCGCCAAGGACGGCAAGGGCCGGCTGCTGGTCGGCGCGGCGGTCGGAGTCGCCGGTGACGCCTTCGAGCGCGCCCAGGCGCTGATCGAGGCGGGCGTCGACTTCATCGTCGTCGACACCGCGCACGGCCACTCCCGCCTGGTCGGCGACATGGTCGCCAAGATCAAGTCGAACTCCTCCGGCGTCGACGTCATCGGTGGCAACATCGCCACCCGCGACGGCGCCCAGGCCCTCATCGACGCCGGCGTGGACGGCATCAAGGTCGGCGTCGGCCCCGGCTCCATCTGCACCACCCGCGTCGTCGCCGGCATCGGCGTCCCGCAGGTCACGGCGATCTACGAGGCCTCGCTCGCCGCCAAGGAGGCCGGCATCCCGGTCATCGGCGACGGTGGCCTCCAGTACTCCGGCGACATCGCCAAGGCCTTGGTCGCGGGTGCCGACACGGTGATGCTGGGCTCGCTGCTCGCGGGCTGCGAGGAGTCCCCGGGCGAGCTGCTCTTCATCAACGGCAAGCAGTTCAAGTCGTACCGGGGCATGGGCTCGCTCGGCGCCATGCAGACGCGCGGCGACCGCAAGTCGTTCTCCAAGGACCGCTACTTCCAGGAGGGCGTCGCCTCCGACGAGCAGCTGGTCCCCGAGGGCATCGAGGGCCAGGTGCCCTACCGCGGCCCCCTCTCCTCGGTCGTCCACCAGCTGGTCGGCGGTCTGCGCCAGTCGATGTTCTACGTCGGCGGCCGGACCGTGCCGGACCTCCAGGACAACGGGCGGTTCGTGCGGATCACCTCCGCCGGTCTCAAGGAGAGCCACCCGCACGACATCCAGATGACCGTCGAGGCACCGAACTACAGCCGCAGCAAGTAGGCAGCAGCCTCCTGAGGGCGGCCCCGGACCATCCGGGGCCGCCCTCAGCAGTGCCCCGCCGGGTCCGTCGGGGATACTGGAAGGCGCTGCAACGCATCAGGGAAAGGCCACAGACGTGACTGAGATCGAGATCGGGCGCGGCAAGCGCGGCCGGCGGGCGTACGCCTTCGACGACATCGCCGTCGTCCCCAGCCGCCGTACGCGGGACCCGAAGGAGGTCTCGATCGCCTGGCAGATCGACGCCTACCGCTTCGAGCTGCCGTTCCTGGCCGCTCCCATGGACTCGGTCGTCTCCCCGGCCACCGCCATCCGCATCGGCGAGCTGGGCGGCCTCGGCGTCCTCAACCTGGAAGGGCTGTGGACGCGGTACGAGGACCCGCAGCCGCTGCTCGACGAGATCGCCGAGCTGGACACGGACAACGCGACCCGCCGCCTCCAGGAGATCTACGCGGCTCCGATCAAGGAGGAGCTGATCGGGCAGCGCATCAAGGAGGTGCGCGACTCGGGCGTGGTCACCGCCGCCGCGCTCTCCCCGCAGCGCACCGCCCAGTTCTCCAAGGCCGTCGTGGACGCGGGCGTCGACATCTTCGTCATCCGCGGCACCACGGTCTCGGCGGAGCACGTCTCCGGCTCGCACGAGCCGCTGAACCTGAAGCAGTTCATCTACGAGCTGGACGTCCCGGTGATCGTCGGCGGCTGCGCCACCTACACCGCCGCCCTGCACCTGATGCGCACCGGCGCGGCGGGCGTCCTCGTCGGCTTCGGCGGCGGCGCCGCCCACACCACGCGCAACGTGCTGGGCATCCAGGTCCCCATGGCGACCGCGGTCGCCGACGTGGCCGCCGCCCGCCGCGACTACATGGACGAGTCCGGCGGCCGGTACGTGCACGTCATCGCCGACGGCGGTGTCGGCTGGTCCGGCGACCTGCCCAAGGCCATCGCCTGCGGCGCCGACTCCGTGATGATGGGTTCGCCGCTGGCCCGCGCGACCGACGCGCCGGGCCGGGGCAACCACTGGGGCATGGAGGCCGTCAACGAGGAGCTGCCCCGTGGCAAGAAGGTGGACCTCGGCACGGTCGGCACCATCGAGGAGATCCTCACCGGCCCGGCCCGCAACCCCGACGGCTCGATGAACTTCTTCGGCGCGCTGCGCCGGGCGATGTCGACGACCGGCTACAGCGAGCTGAAGGAGTTCCAGCGCGTGGAGGTCACGGTCGGGGACTCGCAGCACCGGCGGTAGTCGCCCGCACGCCGTACCGAAGGGCCCGCAGCGATCGCTGCGGGCCCTTCGGCGTGTCTGCGGGTCAGAGCCGGTGGGCCGCCCCCGTGGGCGTGGCCCCCCGCGTGTCCAGCAGCAGCTGGGCCTTCACCGACAGGCCCTGGAGGTCGTACGTGCGGTGCTGCTGGAGGAGGATCGTCAGGTCGGCGTCGGCGGCGGCCTCGTAGAGGGAGTCGGCGCGGGGGACGGGGCGGTCGGCGACCTTCCAGGACGGGATGTGCGGGTCGTGGTAGCTGACGGCCGCGCCCAGCGACATCAGACGGGTCGCGATCTCCTCGGCCGGGGTGGCCTGCTGGTCGGCGAGGTCGGCCTTGTAGGTGACGCCGAGGAGCAGGACGCGGGCGCCGCGCGCGGACTTGCCGTGCTCGTTGAGGAGGGCGGCGGCGCGCTGGACGACGTAGCGGGGCATCTGGGCGTTGACCTGCTGGGCCAGCTCCACCATGCGCAGGCTGTGGGGGGCCTGTCCGGTCAGGTCCTGGGGGACGGAGTGGCCGCCGACGCCGGGTCCCGGGCGGAAGGCCTGGAAGCCGAACGGCTTGGTCTCCGCGCAGCGCAGCACGTCCCACAGGTCGACGCCGAGGTCGTCGCACAGGACGGCCATCTCGTTGACGAGGGCGATGTTGACGTGCCGGAAGTTGGTCTCCAGCAGCTGGACCGTCTCCGCCTCGCGGGGGCCGCGCGCGCGGACCACCTTGTCGGTGAGGCGGCTGTAGAAGGCGGCGGCCGACTCGGTGCAGGCGGGGGTGACGCCGCCGATGACCTTCGGGGTGTTGGCCGGGGTGAAGTCGCGGTTGCCGGGGTCGGCGCGGCTGGGGGAGTAGGCGAGGTGGAAGTCGCGGCCGGCGCGCAGTCCGGAGCCCTGTTCCAGCAGCGGGCGCAGGAACTCCTCGGTCGTCCCCGGGCGCACGGGCGACTCCAGGATCACGGTGGTGTGCGGGCGCATGTGCGCGGCCAGGGTGCGGGCCGCGGCCTCCACCTGGGTGAGGTCCAGGCCGCCGTCCGCGCCCGGTGGGGTCGGGGTGCAGATGACGGCGGTGCGGACGCGCCCCAGCTCGGCCGGTCCCGCGGGGGTGCGGAAGCCCGTGGCGAGCATCCGGCGCACCTCGGCGGGGGTGAGCGGATCGGCCTCGGGGCCGGTGCGGTAGCCGAGGGTGGGGATGCCGGCGGCGACGGCGGCCTGGGCCAGGGGCAGGCCGTACGGGCCGAGTCCGATGACGGCGAGATCTGCGGGCATGGCGTGGGCCGTCCTTCCCAGTAGCCGAAGCGGGACAGGTGCGCAAGCCCGGTGGACAGGATGGGCGAGCACAACGTCAGACTAGGAGTAAATATGACCGATATGCGGGATTGGTCCGGCGCGTTTCGGTGAGTGTCGGGTGGCGGCCGTGAGCTGCGGGGGCGCGGCGGGACGGCGGCGGAGAAGTTGTCCACAGGCTGGGGGCCGTGAGGCGGCCGATGTCGGGCAGGCCGGTCAGAATCTGGGCATGGTGGGTACCAGGAACCGGGCCTCTCCCTGACGGGTGCGGCCGACGCGACCGACAGCGGGAGGCAGCAGTGAGGACAGCGACACTGGGGCCGGCACAGCGCGCCGAGGCGCTCGCGGCCATGGCCGAGCGCGAGCTGGACGTACTGGTGGTGGGCGCGGGCGTGGTCGGTGCGGGCACCGCGCTCGACGCGGTGACGCGGGGCCTGTCCACCGGCCTGGTCGAGGCGCGGGACTGGGCCTCGGGCACCTCCAGCAGGTCCAGCAAACTGATCCACGGCGGCCTGCGCTATCTGGAGATGCTCGACTTCGGGCTCGTCCGGGAGGCGCTGAAGGAGCGCGGCCTGCTGCTGGAGCGGCTCGCGCCGCACCTGGTGAAGCCGGTGCCGTTCCTGTACCCGTTGCAGCACAAGGGCTGGGAGCGGCTCTACGCCGGCTCGGGCGTCGCGCTCTACGACGCCATGGCGATGGCCCGCGGCCACGGCCGGGGCCTGCCGGCGCACCGGCACCTGACCCGGCGTCACGCGCTGCGGGTGGCACCCGCCCTGAAGAAGGACGCGCTCGTCGGCGCGCTCCAGTACTACGACGCCCAGATGGACGACGCCCGGTTCGTGACGACGCTGGTGCGCACCGCGGCGGCGTACGGCGCCCAGGTCGCCAACCGCGCGCGGGTCACCTCCTTCCTGCGCGAGGGCGAGCGCGTGGTCGGCGCGCGCGTGCAGGACGTCGAGGCGGGCGGGGAGTACGAGATCCGCGCCAAGCAGGTCGTGAACGCGACCGGTGTGTGGACCGACGACACCCAGTCGATGGTGGGCGAGCGCGGCCGGTTCCACGTCCGGGCCTCCAAGGGCATCCACCTGGTCGTGCCGAAGGACCGCATCCACTCCTCCACCGGTCTGATCCTGCGCACCGAGAAGTCCGTGCTGTTCGTCATCCCCTGGGGCCGGCACTGGATCATCGGCACCACGGACACCGACTGGGACCTGGACAAGGCCCACCCCGCCGCCTCCAGCGCGGACATCGACTACCTGCTGGAGCACATCAACTCGGTGCTCTCGGTGCCGCTCACGCGCGACGACGTCGAGGGCGTGTACGCCGGGCTGCGCCCGCTGCTGGCGGGGGAGTCGGACGCCACCAGCAAGCTGTCGCGCGAGCACACGGTCGCCCATCCGGTGCCCGGCCTGGTCGTCGTGGCGGGCGGCAAGTACACGACGTACCGGGTGATGGCCAAGGACGCCGTGGACGCCGCGGTGCACGGCCTCGACCTGCGCGTCGCCGACTGCGTCACCGAGATCACGCCGCTGCTCGGCGCCGAGGGATACCGGGCGCTGTGGAACGCGCGGGCGCGGGTCGCCGCGCGCACCGGCCTGCACGTCGTACGGGTGGAGCACCTGCTGAACCGGTACGGGGCGATGGCCGAGGAGGTGCTGGAGCTCGTCGCCGCCGACCCCTCCCTCGGCGAACCGCTGCACGCCGCCGACGACTACCTGCGCGCCGAGGTCGTCTACGCCGCCTCGCACGAGGGCGCCCGTCACCTCGACGACGTACTCACCCGGCGCACCCGCATCTCCATCGAGACCTTCGACCGGGGCACCCGCAGCGCCCGCGAGGCCGCCGAGCTGATGGCCCCGGTCCTGGGCTGGGACGAGGAACAGGTCGAACGGGAGGTCCAGCACTACGAGAAGCGGGTCGAGGCCGAGCGGGAGTCCCAGCGCCAGCCGGACGACCTGACGGCCGACGCGGCTCGCCTCGGGGCGCCGGACATCGTGCCCCGGTAGCGCGGCGAGCGGACCGGCGCAAGGGGCCGGTGGGGCACGGGTGACGTGCGGTCAGCCGGTCACGGCGCCCGCCTCGGCGCCCGGCCGGCCCGTGAGGCACCCTGGGCGTCGAGCACTTGTCGGGTGAGAGACAATGAAGGCTCTGTCAGGGCGGGTTGCATGAGGGGACGCATGTCGGAGGCGGAGCGGGCGGGGACATCCCGTACGGACAAGAGCGCACGTCTCCTCGCCGGGCGGTACCGGCTGGGAGACGTGCTCGGCCGCGGCGGCATGGGGACGGTGTGGCGGGCCGAGGACGAGACCCTCGGACGCACGGTCGCCGTCAAGGAGCTGCGGTTTCCCGGGAACATCGACGAGGAGGAGAAGCGGCGCCTGATCACGCGCACGCTGCGCGAGGCCAAGGCGATCGCGCGGATCCGCAACAACAGCGCCGTGACGGTCTACGACGTGGTCGAGGAGGACGACCGGCCGTGGATCGTGATGGAACTCGTCGAGGGCAAGTCGCTCGCCGAGGCCATCCGTGAGGACGGCCTGCTGGAGCCGAGGCGCGCGGCGGAGGTCGGCCTCGCGGTCCTCGACGTCCTGCGCTCCGCACACCGCGAGGGCATCCTGCACCGCGACGTGAAGCCGTCGAACGTGCTGATCTCCGAGGACGGCCGGGTCGTGCTCACCGACTTCGGCATCGCCCAGGTGGAGGGCGACCCGTCCATCACCTCCACCGGCATGCTCGTCGGCGCCCCCTCCTACATCTCGCCCGAGCGCGCCCGCGGCCACAAGCCGGGCCCCGCGGCCGACCTGTGGTCGCTCGGCGGCCTGCTGTACGCGGCCGTGGAGGGCACCCCGCCCTACGACAAGGGCTCCGCGATCGCGACGCTCACCGCGGTGATGACCGAGAACCTGGAGGAGCCCAAGAACGCCGGGCCCCTGCGGGACGTCATCTACGGTCTGCTCACCAAGGACCCCGCGCAGCGGCTCGACGACGCGGGTGCCCGCGCGATGCTCAACAAGATCATCCACGCACCGGCCGGCCCGGCCGACACCGAGCCGGCCGACGCCACCAAGGTCGTGCCGCTGCCCGCGCAGCCGGACGAGCGGACCCGCCGGGGCGGCTCGGCGGGTGCCGGGGGCAAGCGGGCCGAGGAGGCCGGGGAGCGGTTGCGCGGCGCGCTGCGTTCCGTGCGCAAGGCCGCCGTCGGCGCCGGTGCGGCCGGTGCGGCGGCCGGTTCCCGGGCCAAGCCGGGCGGCGCCGACCGGGACACCCGGGGAGCCGCCGCAGCGGCCTCCGCCGCGGGTGCCGCCGGGACGGCCGCCGACGCGTCGCGCGGCCCGCGGGCGGCTACGGACCCGGGAGCCGGCTCGGCCCCCGGGGCGCCGAACGCCGCCGCGGGCAACCGCAGTTCCGGCTGGCCCGTCGTACCGCCGCCGGACCTGCCCGCGCGCTCCGCGCCCCGGGCGCCGCTCACCGACGTGGTGCCGCGCCGGACGCTGGTGATCATCGCGGTGATCGTGGCGCTCGCCGTGCTCGGCACCGTGCTGGCCCTGACCCTCGGCGGCGGCGACGAAGGCGCCGCGGGCGGCAGCGGTGACAAGCCGGCCGTCTCCACCGGCGCGAGCGACGACACGAAGCAGGACGACGGGGGCGGGACCCGCACCGACGGCTCCGCCTCGGACGGGGCGTCGCAGGGCCCCTCGGACGGGGCGTCGGAGGGCGGCGCACCGGGCTCCGGCGCGTCCGGCGACGCCGGGACCGGGTCGGACGGTGCCGGGAAGTCCGGCGAGGACAAGGGCGCGGCGAGCACCCACAAGGGCGGCCAGGGCTACTCCATCGGACTGCCCAAGGGCTGGAAGCACCGTTCGCAGGACGCCGCGGGGGACCGGTTCACCGGTCCGCAGGGCCAGAAGCTGCTCGTCGCCTGGACGTCCACGCCCAAGGGCGACCCGGTCGCCGACTGGAAGGACCAGGAGCGGTACATGGTCCGCTCCCAGTACAAGAAGATCCGCATAGAGAAGGTGGACTACCGCGGCTGGAACACGGCCGACTGGGAGTTCACCTACGCGGACGGCGGCACCCAGTACCGCACCGTGGACCGGGGCTTCGTCGTCAACGACCACCAGGGCTACGCGCTCATGTACACCGCGAAGGCCGCCGACTGGGACAGTGACCTGCGCCGTGACACCTGGCGCACGCTCACGAAGACCTTCGAGCCCAAGTCCTGAACCGACGCGGCCCGGGTTTGAGCGGCCCGATATCTGGCATCCCCTCTTTGTGGGTTGCCTCCGGCACGTATCGTGAGTGCTTGCGGACCGTACGCAGCCGGAACGGCCCGCCGGGCGAACGGAATTGACCGACGGGCTGCCGGGGGTGGCGACGTGGACGACTATGCGGGACGGGTACTCGCCGACCGCTACCGCCTGCCCCTGCCGCCCTCCGACGAGTACGAACTCACCGAGACCCGGGCCTTCGACACCTACAGCGGCCAGGAGGTCCTGGTCCGACAGGTGCCGTTGCCGGAGGTCGTCGAGGCGGAGGTGCTCGACGCCGACGGCCTGCCCGACGGCTTCACGGCCCGTGACGGCGTCCGGCGCCCCGGCCGGCGTGCGCCGTCCGCGCACGGCGGCACCCGGCGCCCCGCAGACCCGGTGGTACGCCGTGCCGTCGAGGCCGCGCAGGCCGCCGCCGCCGTCCCCGACCACCCGCGCCTGGACCAGGTCTTCGACGTCTTCGCGGAGGGCGGTTCGCTCTGGATCGTCAGCGAGCTGGTGGCCGCGCGACCGCTGGCCGCCCTCCTCGCCGAGGAGCCGCTGACGCCGTACCGGGCGGCCGAGGTGGCCGCCGACATCCTCTTGGCGCTGCGGGTGCTGCACGCCTACGGCTGGGTGCACCGCAACATCACCGCGCGCACCGTGCTCGTCTGCGACGACGGACGCGTGATGCTGACCGGCCTGGCGGTCGGGGCGGCGGAGGAGGCGCTGTGCGGGTACGACCCGGTGCCGGCCCCCGAGGGCGAGGACGACGGGGGCTCCCCGGTCGCCCCCGACGGGACCTTCGGCCGGGGCGGGGACGCGGCGGCCGGCGCCTTCGGGCCCGGCGGTGCCGGCCCGGGCTTCTCCGGCGCGGGGACGGCTCCCCCCGGCTCCGTCGGTGCCGGCCCCCGGAACGCCGGTGCCGCAGGGGTGCGGGCGGGGATGCCCGGTCCCGGTGGCCACGACCCCGAGGCCGCCCGGCGCGCCGCCATCGAGGCCAGGAGCGCCGGCGGGCTGCCGGGGCCCGGCGCGGTGCCGGGCGGAGCCGCCGGGCTCACCCCCGCCGCGCTCGACGCCGGCGGTGACGTCCGCGCCGCGCGCGCCGGGGCCATCGCCGCGTACCGCGCGGGAGCCCGGGCCGCGGCCCGCCTCCAGGAGGCGCAGAACGGCCGCGCCGCCCTGCCCGGCGCCCGCCCCGCCCCCGACTACGACACCGGCCCGCCTCCGCACGCGGCGGGCTCCGCACCCGGCCCGGGGCGGCTCCCGTACCCCGCCGGTACGCAGGAGTCCGCGCACGCCCCCGGCCCCGGCACGCCCTCCGCCGCCGACCGGCCCGCCGAGGCGAGCCGTCACGGCGGCCCGCCCGGCGCCTTCCCGCCCGGGCAGATCGCCGACCCCTACGGCGTACGCACGACCTCGTGGCACGGCGCCGCACCCCGCACCGCGGGCGACCCGGCCCCCGCAGGCCCGACCCCCGCAGGTCCGACCCCCGCAGGCCCGGGCCGCTCCGAGGCGGCCTCCCCTCCGGCGGCCGGACGCGCCCTGCCCGCCGGTCCGCGGCAGGAGGGCGGCTCCGCGCCCGGCGGCCACTGGGACGACCCGGCCGCACGGACTTCGGCGCCGCGCGGCCCGGCCACCGCACTCGCCGCCGAACGGGCACGGCAGACCCGGATGGCCGTGGTCGGGCCGGTGACCGAGCGCTGGGCTCCGGAACAGGCCGGGCCGGTGCACGAGAACTGGCAGCTGGCCGCGCCCATCGGCCCCGCCACCGACCTGTGGGCGCTGGGCGCGCTGCTCTTCCGCGCCGTACAGGGGCACGCGCCCTACCCGGAGGACTCCACCGCCGAGCTGGTCCAGATCGTGTGCGCGGAGCCGCCGGCCTTCGCCGAGGAGTGCGGGCCGCTGCGGCCGGTCGTGGAGTCGCTGCTGCGTCAGGACCCCACCGAGCGCATCGACTTCGAGGAGCTGAGCGGCTGGCTGCGCTCGCTGGTGCGCTCGGCCCCCGAGCCGGAGGCAGGCCTGCACGTCGTCTCGGCCCCGCCCGCCGAGACCAGCAGGCTGCCCATCGTGCGCCGCCGGGGCGAGCTGGTGCGCAGGCGGCGGGCCGGGCTGCCCGCACATCACGGACGGCACAAGCGGGACCGGCGGGAGACGGACCGTTCCCCGCGCAGCCTCGGCCGGACACTGCTCCTGCTGATACTGCTCGCCCTGGCCGGAGCGGTCGCCTACGCCGTGTTCCTCATGCCGAAGGACGACCCGGACGGCACCGGCGCCACCGACCGCACGGGCGCCGCCGGCGAGGCGAGCCAGGCGCCGCCCGAGCGGTCCCCCGACGCCGGCGGCGAGCCCCGGCCGGAGCGGACGTCCCCGGAGGCCGGGCCCAGCGCCTCGGAGACGGGGGCCGGTTCCGCCGAGACGCAGACCACCGACCCCGCCGAGGGGTTCACCCTGCGCAAGGACCCCGAGGGCTTCCGCGTCGCCGTCGCCGAGGGCTGGACCCGCACACCGCGCAACGGGAGCGGCCAGGTCGTCTACGGCAAGGGCGGCTTCGAGCTCATCGTCGTGCCGGGCCGGGACCGCGCCAGCGAGTTCGGCGACGACCCGATGACGTACCAGCGCGACAGCGAGCCCGAGTTGGCGTCCTACCGCGCCTCCAGCTGGGCGACCTCCAGTGGCCTGAAGACCATCGAGGTGGGCGGACGGACCATGGCGGAGGGGCAGTTCACCTGGACCGGCGCCGGTGGAGAGCTGTACGTGCGCAACGTCGCGATCCTCATGGACGGCCGCTACCACGTGGTGCAGGTCCGCGGCCCGGTGGCGGAGCGGGACGAGGTGAGCCGCCTGTTCGAACAGGCGTCGACGACCTACCAGTACACGCGCTGACGGCAGTTCGGCCCGATGGTTGCCTCCCGTGACGGAAAGCGACAACCGTCACAGAGCGGTTTCCGTACCACCCCACCCGTTCCCCGGACCGGGCCCGGTCCCTAGTCTGACCCTGACAAGACCATTGCGGGGCAACGTGAATCAGATGCAGGGCCGGCTCGTGGCGGGCCGTTACCGGCTCGGAGACACCATCGGCAGCGGCGGCATGGGCCGGGTGTGGCGCGCGCACGACGAGGTGCTGCACCGGACCGTCGCCATCAAGGAGTTGACCGCCGCGCTCTACGTCTCGGAGAGCGACCAGGCGATCCTCCTGGCGCGCACCCGGGGCGAGGCGCGCGCGGCGGCGAGGATCAACCACTCGGCCGTCGTCACCGTGCACGACGTACTCGAACACGACGGCCGGCCGTGGATCGTGATGGAGATGGTCGAGGGCCGATCCCTGGCCGACGCCGTCAAGGACGAGGAGCGGGTCGACCCGCGCGAGGCGGCCCGCGTCGGCCTGTGGGTGCTCCGGGCCCTGCGCGCAGCGCACACCGCGGGCGTGCTGCACCGCGACGTCAAGCCCGGCAACGTCCTGCTCGCGGACGACGGACGGGTGCTGCTCACCGACTTCGGCATCGCGCAGATCGAGGGCGACAGCACGATCACCCGGACCGGAGAGGTCGTCGGTTCCGTCGACTACCTCGCGCCCGAGCGCGTCCGGGGCCACGACCCCGGCCCGTCCTCCGACCTGTGGGCGCTCGGCGCGACGCTGTACACGGCGGTGGAGGGCAGGTCGCCGTTCCGCCGGACCTCGCCGCTCACCACCATGCAGGCGGTCGTCGAGGAGGAGGCCACCGAGCCGCGGCACGCCGGTCCGCTCGCGCCCGTCATCAGCGCGCTGCTCCGCAAGAACCCGGACGAGCGGCCCGACGTCACCGAGACCGAGCACATGCTCGCCCAGGCGGCGGAGGGACGGCGGCCGGACGCGGCCCAGGCGTACGTGCCGACCCGCTACGCGGGCTCGGCGCGGCAGGGCGACACGCTCCACCAGGGGGCCACCGGGACGCCGGGGACGGCCGCGACGCCGTATCCGCCGGCGACCGGCCCGACGGCGTTCGGCCACCCGGCCGTCGGCCCCACGGCGAGCGGCCGTCAGGCGCCGGGGCACGCGCCGGGCGCCCTGCCGGCGGGGGCCGTGCCCACGGGCCCCACGGCGGCCGGGTACACGCCGCCCGGACCGGCGGGTGCGACCGGGGACCGAGGTCCCCGGCGCCGCCGGCTGCGCACGCTCGCCCTGGTCGTCGCCGTCGCCGCGCTCATCGGCGCGGGCACCGCCGTGGTGCTGCAACAACGCGACGGAGACGGCTCGCAGGCCGGGCCGGGGCCCACCCACTCGGCGTCCTCCTCGCCCTCCGCGTCCGCCACCACCGGGAAGGGCCCCGGCGGGTCCGTCCCGGCCGACTGGGTGCGGCGCGACGACCCGTTGGGTTTCAGCCTCTACCTGCCCGAGGACTGGCAGCGCGAGTCCTTCGACGACGAGGGCGAACTCCGGCAGGCCGACTACACCCCCGACGGCGGCGAGCACTTCATCCGCATATCCGTCGACACCGCCCCCGACTACAACGACCCCTACGCACACCAGCTCGACCTGGAGGCGCAGCTCCAGCGGCTGGTCGACTACCGGCGCGTCACCCTGGAGCGCACCACCTACCGGGACCGCGACAGCGCGCGGTGGGAGTACACCTGGACCGCGCTGGCGAAGGACACCCCCTTCCCCGGACCGCGCCGCGGCGTCGTCCACACGTACCTGTCCCGGGACGGCGTCGAGTACGCCCTCAACATGTCGGGGCCCGCGAGCGACTGGCCGGCCACCCGGCAGCAGTTCGCGGCGGTGCTGCAGAGCTGGCAGGAGCGGACCGGCTGAGGACCCGCCCGGACGCCCGTGGGGGCCGACGCAACGACCCCCGGCCGCCCGTCGGTTGTCGGCCACCCGCGGGACGGCGGCACGGAGCCGCCGCGTCCGGTCGGGCATGATGGGACGCATGATGACCGAGGGGGCGGGCGGGCGTGTCATCGCCGGCCGGTACCGGCTCCACGAGCGGCTCGGCCGCGGCGGCATGGGCATCGTGTGGCGGGCCACCGACCAACTGCTCGCCCGCGAGGTCGCCGTGAAGGTGCTCCCGCTCGACGAGACCCTCTCCGCGGCGGAGGCCAGGCGGCGCCGGGAGCGCACCCTGCGCGAGGCCCGCGCGGTCGCCCAACTGAGGCATCCGCACGTCATCGTCGTGCACGACGTCGTCGAGGACGACGAACGCGCGTACATGGTCATGGAACTGGTCGGCGGCGGCTCGCTCGCCGACCGCGTCCTCGGCCACGGCCCGGTCGACGCCGCCGAGGCCGCCCGGATCGGCGTCGCCCTGCTCGACGCCCTGGGCACCGCGCACGCCGCCGGCATCCTGCACCGGGACGTGAAGCCGTCCAACGTGCTGATCGCCGAGGACGGCCGGGTCGTCCTCACCGACTTCGGCGTCGCCCAGGTCGCGGGCGCCACCACGCTCACCGAGGGCGACTCCTTCGTCGGCTCCCCCGAGTACACCGCGCCGGAGCGGATGTCCGGTGCCGGGACCGGCCCGGAGTCCGACCTGTGGTCGCTCGGCGTGCTGCTCTGCGCGGTGCTCACCGGCGCCTCGCCCTTCCACCGGGACTCGCTGGGCGGCGTCCTGCACGCGGTGGTCACCGAGGAGATCCGGCCGCCCGCCCAGGCCGGGCCGATCCTGCCGGTCGTCCGGGGACTGCTGGAGCGCGACCCGCGACGGCGGCTGGACGCGGCCGAGGCGGAGCGGATGCTGCGCGCCTTCCTGGCCACGGGGCGCACGCCCGCGCCGCCCCGCCCCGGCGGGCCCCGGCAGGTGACGCGAGGGGTGCTCACGGCGGTGCTGCTGGTCGCCACGGCGGCGGGCGCGGGCGTCGCGGCGGCGGCTCTGCTGGCGGACGCCGACGGCGAGGGGGGCGGTGCGCCGACGAGTTCGGCGCCCGTGACGCCGACCGCGGAGCCGACGCGGCCCTCCGCGTCCCCCTCCGGCACCGGGTCCCCCGCACCGCACCCAAACAGGAGATAAGCGGCACGGCGCGTCACGGGTCTGTGACCGAGGCGCACGGGTGGTGGATGCGGACGCGTCCGGCGCGATAAGGATGGAGCCATGAGCAGCAACGGGGGACCGCGCAAGGGCTCGGACGAGCCGACGAGTTTTGGGCTGCAACCACCGAACCCGCCCGTCGCGGTACCGCATCCCGGCAATCCGTACGCGGCACCCACCCAGGTCGTGGCGCCGCGGGCCCCCGCCGGGCCCGCGGCGGCGGACGTACGGGAACCGGGCACCGGTCGGCTCATCGCGGGGCGCTACCGGCTGATCGCCAAGCTCGGACACGGCGGCATGGGCACGGTGTGGCGGGCGAAGGACGAGACGGTGGACCGTGAAGTCGCCGTCAAGGAGCCGCGCGTACCCGACCATCTTCCCGAGCGCGAACGGGACAACGCCTTCGAACGGATGCGCCGCGAGGCGCGTGCGGCGGCCCGGCTCGACCACCCCGCCGTGGTCAACGTGCACGACGTGGCGGTGGTGGACGACCAGCCGTGGATCGTGATGGAGCTGGTGCGGGGCCGTTCGCTGGGTGACGCGTTGCAGGAGGGCACGCTGGGCGCGCGCGAGGCGGCCAGGATCGGCCTGGAGGTGCTCGGCGCGCTGGAGGCCGCGCACGCGGCCGGCATCCTGCACCGGGACGTGAAGCCGGACAACGTGCTGCTCGGCCGGCACGACCGGGTCGTCCTCACCGACTTCGGCATCGCCCAGATCGAGGGCGAGACCAACCTGACCGACACCGGCGGCTTCGTCGGCTCGCCCGAGTACATCGCCCCGGAGCGGGTGCTCGGGCAGCGCCCCGGCCCGGCGAGCGACCTGTGGTCGCTGGGCGTGGTGCTGTACGCGGCGACGGAGGGCGTCTCGCCGTTCCGCCGCAGCAACACCCCCGCCACGCTCCAGTCGGTGCTCAACGCCGCGCCCGCGCCGCCGGCCTCCGCGCAGGGACCGCTGGCCGAGGTGATCACCGGCCTGCTGGACAAGGACCCCGCGCGCCGCCCGGACGCCTCCCGGGTCCGCGCCCTGCTGGACGCCGCCGCCAACCCGCCCGCCCCGGCACCGACCCAGGCCGTGCGGGTCGACGGGCCGGGCGCGGCGCCCGTGTCCAGGTGGGGCGTCCGGCTGGGCCGCAACGCGTGGATCACCCTCGGCGCCGCGGTCGTCGCGGCCGCGGTGGCGTCGTACCTGGTGATCGCGGAGCCCTTCGCCGGGCCCCTGCCGGAGGGCTGGAAGAAGCAGGAGCTCGGCGCGAAGCTCGGCATGGACGTGGGGGTGCCGTCCGCGTTCGTGAAGCTGAAGCACGCGGACGACTGGGACGGCACCACCGAGTCGTTCGCCGATCCCAGCGGCGCGGTCACCGTCCACGTGGACCGCGACATCAAGGCCGAGGACGAGGAGGGCGTGATCCCGGACTCCGCGATGGCCACCGCGTGGGCGGACTGGGAACTCCTCAAGGACGGCGAGTACTCCCGGGACGTCGCCGACACACCCGCCCCCAAGGGGGAACCGGTCGCGACCGAGTACAAGGGCGGCAAGGCCGCGGAGAACACCATCGCCTACACGTCCGCGGACCCGCAGAACCCCCGTGAGCGTGAGATCCGCTACGTGTACTACATGGCCCGCAACGGCGACCTGTACAAGGTCTCGATCGACTACCCCCGCACGGGCCACTTCGCCGACGAGGGACGGGACATCGCCCGGACCGTCGTCGCCAACTGGGAGGTCGACCAGCTCTGATGGAATCCGAGGGCCGCCTGGTCGGCGAACGGTACCGGCTGCTGCGGCGCGTCGGTTCGGGCGCCTCCGGCACCGTCTGGCGGGCGTTCGACGAGCACGCGGCGCACGAGGTCGCCGTCAAACGGCCGCGACTGCCCGGCGAACCGGCGGACGAGGCCTACCGCCGAGCCGCCCACCGCCTCTACCGCGAGGCACGTGCCGCCGCCCGCGTCGACCATCCCGCGGCCGTCCGCATCCAGGACGTGGTCGTGGAGGAGGCCGGACTCGACGGACTGCCCTGGATCGTCATGGAGTGGGTCCCCGGCGAGTCGCTGCACGAGGTGCTCCGGCGCGGTCCGGTGGCGGCGCCCGAGGCGGCCCGCGTGGGACTCGCGGTCCTCGGCGCGCTGCGGGCGGCGCACGCCGTCGGCATCGTGCACCGCGCGGTCAGGCCCGCGAAGGTCCTGCTCGGCCCGCGGGACCGCGTCGTGCTCACCGACTTCGGCACCGCCCGCGTGCCGGGCGAGGACTCCCTGCGGGGTGCCGGACCCGCGGCGGACCTGCGCTCACTGGGCGACCTGCTGCGCACCGCCGTCGGTGACCGGTCGCCGGGCGGACCGCTCGGCCCGCTGATCGAACGGCTCGGGGACGAGGACGCCACGCGGCGACCGGACGCCGAGGAGGTCGAACGGCACCTGCGGACGGTGGCCGGCGCCTCGTGGCCCGCGCCGGACCGGCCGGCGGCGATCAGGACCGGCCCTTCCGTATGACGCCGCACAACTCCCTGATCAGCGCGTTTGTTGCCAGCGATCACTGGCGGCGTGTGAGCACTCGGTGAATCCCTATTACCGACGGGTACACAAAGCGCGCGCGGCGGCATACCCTGCGGCTCATGACGGATGCGCAGGCCCCGGAAATCACCGGCACGAACCCTCTCGCCCCCGCCCCCGCGGGCGCCCGCACCGCTGCCGACGTGGTGACGCCCGAGCTGGTCGCCCAGCTCACCAAGGGCGTGGCCGGCTCCGGCCGCACCGCCAACCACTCGCCGTTCACCGGCGAGAAGCTGGCCGACCTGCCCGAGTCGACCCCCGAGGACGTGGCCCACGCCTTCGAGCTGGCCCGCGCCGCCCAGGCCGTCTGGGCACGCACCCCGGTACGGGAGCGCGCCGCGGTCCTGCTGCGCTTCCACGACCTGGTGCTGGAGCGCCAGGCCGAGGTGCTCGACCTCATCCAGCTGGAGACCGGCAAGGCCCGTCTGCACGCCCACGAGGAGGTCCAGGCCGTCGCGGTCGCCGCCCGGCACTACGGCCGCAAGGCCCCCGCCTACCTGCGGCCCAAGCGGCACACCGGCGCCGTACCGGCCCTGACCAAGGTCACGGAGCTGCGCCACCCGCGCGGTGTCGTCGGCCAGATCGTGCCGTGGAACTACCCCCTCGAGCTCTCCGTGGGCGACGCCCTGCCGGCCCTCGTCGCGGGCAACGCGGTCGTGATGAAGCCCGACACCGAGTCCTGCCTCACCGCGCTGTGGGCCCGTGACCTGCTGATCGAGGCCGGGCTGCCCGCCGACGTCCTCCAGGCCGTCATCGGGGTCGGCCCGGTCATCGGTCCCGAGGTCGTCAAGCACGGCGACTACGTCTCCTTCACCGGCTCCACCCGCACCGGCCGCGAGGTCGCCACCGTCGCCGCGGACCGCCTGGTCGGCGTCTCGCTGGAGCTGGGCGGCAAGAACGCCATGCTGGTCCTGGCGGACGCCGACATCGAGAAGGCGGCGGCGGGCGCCGTCCGCGCGTGCTTCTCCTCCGCCGGCCAGCTGTGCGTCTCCATCGAGCGGCTGTACGTCCACGAGTCGGTCGCCGACGCCTTCCTCGACCGCTTCGCCGCCCGCGCCCGCGCGATGCGGCTGGGCAGTTCCCTGGCGTACGGCGCGGACATGGGATCACTGGTCAGCGGACACCAGCTGGAGACCGTCAAGCGGCACGTGGAGGACGCCGTCGCCAAGGGCGCGCGCGTCGTCGCGGGCGGCGTGGCCCGCCCCGACATCGGCCCGTACTTCTACGAGCCGACCATCCTCGACGGCGTCACGGAGACCATGACCCTGTGCTGCGAGGAGACCTTCGGTCCGGTGGTCTCCGTGTACCGCTTCTCGGACGTGGACGAGGTCGTCGAGCGTGCCAACGCCACGCCGTACGGGCTGAACTCCTCGGTCTGGACGACCGACGCCCGTCTCGGCCGCGAGATCGCCGCCCGGCTGCGCACCGGCACCGTCAACATCAACGAGGGCTACGCCTCCGCGTACGGCAGCGTCCAGGCGCCCATGGGCGGCATGAAGGAGTCCGGCCTCGGCCGCCGGCACGGCTCCGAGGGCATCCTCAAGTACACCGAGTCGCAGACCGTGGCCCACCAGCGGCTGCTGCCGATGGCGCCCTCGCTGGGCATGGACGACGAGAAGTACGCGGCGTTCATGAGCCGGAGCCTGCGCCTGATGAAGGCGTTCCGCTTCCGCTAGGCCACCCGACCACGAGGCCCCCGGGCCACCCCAGTCCACCCCGTTCTCAACGAGGAGAGCACGTGTCGCAGGAGAAGACCGTCCAGACCCGGGACGAGAACGGGTACGACTACGACGTGGTCGTCGTGGGCTCGGGGTTCGGCGGCTCCGTGTCCGCCCTGCGTCTCACCGAGAAGGGCTACCGCGTCGGCGTCCTGGAAGCCGGCCGCCGCTTCACCCGCGAGTCGCTGCCGAAGAACTCCTGGGACCTGAAGAACTACCTCTGGGCCCCCAAGCTCGGCATGTTCGGCATCCAGCGCATCCACCTGCTCGGGAATGTCATGGTCCTGGCAGGCGCCGGGGTGGGGGGCGGTTCCCTGAACTACGCCAACACCCTCTACGTGCCGCCGAAGCCCTTCTTCGAGGACCCCCAGTGGCGCGACATCACCGACTGGCACGAGGAGCTGGCGCCGTACTACGACCAGGCCCGGCGCATGCTCGGGGTGCGGCTGAACCCGACGATGACCCCGTCCGACGTGCACCTGAAGGCGGCGGCCGAGCGGATGGGCGTGGGCGACACCTTCCACATGGCGCCGGTCGGCGTCTTCTTCGGCGACGGCGAGGACGCCGACGGCACGGCGAAGGCGGAGCCCGGCGAGAAGATACCCGACCCCTACTTCGGCGGCGCGGGACCCGAGCGCCAGGCCTGCACCGAGTGCGGCTCGTGCATGACCGGCTGCCGCCTCGGCGCCAAGAACACCCTCAACGAGAACTACCTGTACCTCGCCGAGCGGGCCGGAGCGGTCGTGCACCCGATGACGACGGTCCTCTCGGTCACCGAGGACTCACGCGGCGGGTTCGCCCTCGCCACCCTGCCCACCGACCGCCGGAAGAAGGGGGCGGGCCGCACCTTCACCGCCCGCCGGGTGGTCGTGGCCGCCGGCACCTACGGCACCCAGACGCTGCTGCACCGCATGAAGGCGGGCGGCCAGCTCCCCCACCTCTCCGACAAGCTCGGCGAGCTGACCCGCACCAACTCCGAGGCCCTGGTGGGCGCCCAGACCGACGACCGGCGCTACCGCAGGGCCACCGGCGAGGCACGGGCCGACTTCACCCGCGGCGTCGCCATCACGTCCTCCATCCACCCGGACCCCAACACCCACATCGAGCCGGTCCGTTACGGCAAGGGCTCCAACTCGATGGGCAGCCTGTCCATCCTCCAGGTCCCCTACGCCGGGCACACCGCGTCCGGCGCCTCCCGGGTCCTGGGCTTCCTGGGCCACGCGGCCAAGCACCCCCTGCTGGTGCTGCGCTCGCTGTCCAACCGCAAGTGGTCGGAGCGGACCATCATCGGTCTGGTCATGCAGTCCCTGGACAACTCGCTGACCACGCACCTGAAACCGAACGGCGTCGGCAAGGGCCTGCTCACCGCCCGCCAGGGGCACGGCTCGCCCAACCCGAAGCAGATCAAGGCGGCGACGGAGGGCGCCTCGGCGCTCGCCGCCGAGATCAACGGCTTCGCCGGCTCCAACGTCGGCGAACTGATGGGCACCCCGCTCACCGCCCACTTCCTGGGCGGCTGCCCGATCGGCGCCTCCCGCGAGACCGGGGTCATCGACCCGTACCACCGGCTCTACGGACACCCCGGGATCTCGGTCGTGGACGGCGCCGCGGTCTCCGCGAACCTGGGCGTCAACCCGTCGCTGACCATCACCGCGCAGGCCGAGCGGGCGATGTCCTACTGGCCGAACAAGGGCGAGAGCGACCCGCGGCCGGCCCAGGGCACGGCGTACGAGCGCCTGGCACCCGTCGAGCCCAAGGCCCCGGCGGTCCCGGCGGAGGCCTTCGGCGCGCTGCGGCTGCCGTTCCTGGGGATACCGGCGGTGCCGCCGAAGAAGTAGCGGCGCCGTCGAGGAAGCGGCGGTGCCACCGGGCAAGCAGCGGTGCCGCCGGAGAAGCAGCGGTGCCGCCGGAGAAGTGGCGGTGCCACCGGGGAAGCGGCCGCGCCACCGGAGAAGTGGCGGAGCGTCAGCAGGGGCCGAGCGGCGGCGGCAGGGGCGGAGCGGACATGCGAAAGGACCTGCGCCCCCCTCCGAGCGCAGGTCCTTCCCGTCCTGTGTGCCGGACCGCTGCCTTACGCCTCGGAGCCGGCCTTGCGGCGTCGCACCGCGAACACCGCTCCGCCGCCGACGACGAGGGCGAGTCCGCCGACGAGCCCGATCATCGGCAGCGCCGAGCCGGCGCCGGTCTCGGCGAGACTGCCGGTGACCTCGGGCGTGCCGGCGGCCGGCTTCTCGACGGCCACCGGCGCCTTGCCGCCTTCCTGCGGTTCGGTGCCCTCCGTGTCCGTGCCGGCGGCCACGATCTGGAACTTGTAGGCGACGTCACCGAAGCCGGTGCACTCGCCGTCCGTGTCCCCGTAGATCGTCGCGCCCAGCGTGAAGCCGGCGCCGACCGGGGCGTCGGCCCGCACGTTGATCCGCATCGCGATGTCGACCTCGTAGCCGGGCGCCAGCTCGTCGGTGTAACCGATGTAGCCGACCGCGTACCCGAACTCGTCGAGGTTCTCCCAGGCCTTGTCCTCGGGGTTCCAGGCCTGAAGGCCGACCTTCTTGCTCTCGAACAGCTCCTCGCCGTCCAGGTCGGCGGAGGCGCCGGCCAGGTACTCGAGGTCCCGCAGCGTGGAGTCGGAGTTGTTGGCCACGTTCAGCGAGAACTCGTGCCAGCCGCTGCCCGCCGCGATGCTGCCGGGCAGACCGCTCATGCCGACGTCGACCTTGGTGTCCTCGCACACGGACGGCTCGGGGTCGGGGGTCTCCGACTCCTCGGGCGCCGACGTGCTCGGGGAGGGCGAGGCGGGCGGCGTCGAGGTGCCGGGCGCCGTGGTCTCGGGGGCCGAGGTGCTCGGAGAGCCGCTCGGCGTGTCACTCGGGGTGTCGCTCGGCGTGGGAGCGGTCTCGCTCTGGGACGTGCCGGGGGACGGGGCGCCGGTCGTGGGCGTGCTCTCGGCACTGCTCGCGGGCGGGGACGACGGAGTGTCGCCGGTCGCGTGGGCGGCCGGGGCCGCGAGCAGCGCCACCGGGGCTATCACCGCGGTGACGGCCGCGGCTGCCACGGCGCGACGAAGCTTCATGAAGACCTCGGAGTGTCCGGCGTGCCGCGCGTGCGGCACGGGAGGGTCGGGAGGCCTCCGCGTGTGGGGCGCGGGTGTGGCCCTTGGTTCGGTCCGTGCGGCCTGTTTGATCTGTGAAAGCTGTGAATGGTTGTCCCGGAACTCACAGAACTTTTATGTAACGTGCGTCACCCGGACCGGAGGAGGGCATGGCGAAGGGCCCCGCTGGCTTGTGCCACGGGGCCCTTCCTCAGCCGGCACCGGCGTCAGGGCAGCGCCGGTACCCGGGGGCGGCGCCGGGGGGTTGCGCCGCCGGCCTCGGAGGCGGTGCGGTCGAGTGGGTCGCGCCGGGGGACTCGGGTGCGGACCTGTTCCGTCGGCCGGCCCCGGGCGTCCCCGGAGCCGGCCGTTCTCTGGGTGACCGGGCTGCTGTCCCCTGCCGTCCGGTCACTTCCCTGGAGCGAGGTCCCACGGCGTACGGCACGATCCGTACGCCTCATCGCTCCAGCGAGCCACGCGTGGTTCTTTCGGGCCCGCCCCTGGCTGACACGGACACCGGGACCAACGAAGCCGTCGGCGCCCGGTCACGCGCCGTACGGGTGAGTCGGTCTCCGAACGCGGATGCGACGCCCGGACGCGCGCGGGCCTCAGACGCGCCCGCGGCACAGCTCCAGCAGCGTCATCGCCAGCGACGTACCCGGCTTGCCCAGCGCCTCCCGGTAGTGGTCGAGGACCTCCATCTCGCGGGAGAGGTTCACGCGCCGGCCGCCGGAGGTGATCCGCGCCTCCTGGATGACGGCGGACACGGCCATCCGCTCCTGGATCAGCCCGATGATCCGGTCGTCCAGGGCGTCGATGCGCTCCCGGGCACCGGTGATCACGTCGGCGGCCTCTCTGGTGCGGGCGCCGGTCTTCTCGGCCGCGGTCATGTGTGCCGCGGTGACGTCTGCTGCGGTGACGGTCATGTCGGGGTCTCCTCGCCGAAGGGGCGGTGCCCCCGGCCGCCAGGACCCGGGAAACGCCAGACGCCCCGGGCCTTGTCGGCCCGGGGCGCCTGGGAAGTCGCTCGTCAGTTGCTCAAGCAGCACGACCATGGCAGCCGGTGGGCCGGTTGCCATAGGTAAACAGGAAGGTCTGGTGCGTGAGCATGGGCCCAGTATGCCCCGGCGACGGACGGTGTCCAAGCCGGTTCGGATGGTGAGACGCGGGGCCGCGGTCGCCCCCGGTGCCGTGGGCGGGACGGGCCGCCTGCCCGTCTCGGTAGAATCGGGAGCACAAGACCCCCGCCCGACCGCCGGAAGGCACCCCGTGTCATCAGCGACTCCCGCTGCCGCCGCCCCCGACACCGTCCTGGTCGTCGACTTCGGCGCGCAGTACGCCCAGCTCATCGCCCGTCGTGTCCGCGAGGCGCGGGTCTACAGCGAGATCGTGCCGAGCTCCACGCCGGTCGAGGAGATGCTCGCCAAGAACCCGGCGGCCATCATCCTCTCCGGCGGCCCCTCCTCGGTGTACGAGCCGGGTGCCCCGACCCTGGACCGGGCCCTGTTCGAGGCGGGCGTCCCCGTCTTCGGCATGTGCTACGGCTTCCAGCTGATGGCGCAGACCCTCGGCGGCACCGTCGACAACTCCGGCGCCCGCGAGTACGGCCGCACCGACCTCACGGTCTCCAAGCCCTCCTCCACCCTCTTCGAGGGCACCCCCGCCGAGCAGGCCGTGTGGATGTCGCACGGCGACGCCTGCTCCGCCGCCCCCGAGGGCTTCACCGTCACCGGCTCCACGAGCGTCGTCCCGGTCGCCGCCTTCGAGAACGACGAGAAGAAGCTCTACGGCGTCCAGTACCACCCCGAGGTGATGCACTCCACCCACGGGCAGCAGGTGCTGGAGCACTTCCTGTACCGGGGTGCGGGCCTGCGCCCGGACTGGACCACGGGGAACGTCATCGAGGAGCAGGTCGCGGCCATCCGCGAGCAGGTCGGCGACAAGCGCGCCATCTGCGGCCTGTCCGGCGGCGTGGACTCCGCGGTCGCCGCCGCCCTCGTCCAGAAGGCCATCGGCTCCCAGCTGACCTGTGTCTACGTCGACCACGGCCTGATGCGCCAGGGCGAGACCGAGCAGGTCGAGAAGGACTTCGTCGCCGCGACCGGCGTGCAGCTGAAGGTCGTGGACGCCCAGGAGCGGTTCCTCAAGGCGCTCGCCGGGGTCTCGGACCCCGAGGAGAAGCGGAAGATCATCGGCCGCGAGTTCATCCGGGTCTTCGAGCAGGCGCAGCTGGAGATCATGCAGGAGGACGGCCCCGAGGTCGCCTTCCTCGTGCAGGGCACGCTCTACCCGGACGTCGTCGAGTCCGGCGGCGGCACCGGCACCGCCAACATCAAGTCCCACCACAACGTGGGCGGCCTCCCCGACGACATCGAGTTCGAGCTGGTCGAGCCGCTGCGCAAGCTGTTCAAGGACGAGGTCCGGATGGTCGGCCAGGAGCTGGGCCTGCCCGACGAGATCGTCCAGCGCCAGCCCTTCCCGGGCCCGGGCCTGGGCATCCGCATCGTCGGCGAGGTCACCAAGGAGCGGCTCGACCTGCTCCGCGAGGCCGACGCCATCGCCCGCGAGGAGCTGACCGCGGCCGGCCTCGACCGCGAGATCTGGCAGTGCCCGGTGGTGCTGCTCGCCGACGTCCGCTCGGTCGGCGTCCAGGGCGACGGCCGCACCTACGGTCACCCGATCGTGCTGCGCCCGGTCTCCTCCGAGGACGCGATGACGGCCGACTGGTCCCGGCTGCCGTACGACGTGCTGTCCAAGATCTCGACCCGGATCACCAACGAGGTCAAGGACGTCAACCGGGTGGTCCTCGACGTGACGTCGAAGCCGCCGGGGACGATCGAGTGGGAGTGACCCCTAGTCGCGCCTGAGGGTGCGCAGGGGCTTCCCGGGCTGCCAGACCTGGACGACCAGATACGCGTCGTCCTCCACGCGGGTCCGCACGACCTCCGTCAGCTCGGTTCGGAAGAGGTGGAACGGCTCCGGCGGTTCCACCTCTTTCACGTACCCGGACCGGGCCACGGGGTCCTCGACCTCGACCGCCCGGCCACCGATCCGCACGTCACCGCCGCCCATGCCGGTGCCGTCCCCCGGGTTCGCCTGCAACGCGAACCGCGGGTCGCGCCGCAGGTCCAGCGCCTTCAGCGAGCCCGGCATCATGCCGAGCCACAGCTCGCCGTTCAGGAAACGCACCTCCAGGCCGGTGGTCCGGGGTGAGCCGTCCTTGCGCAGGGTGGCGAGGGTGTGGTGGGTGAACGCGCCGAAGCGCGCCTCAACGGTTGCGGCCAGCGCGGGTTCGGCGCCGGCGAAGTCGGCCCACCTCGCGGCGGGGGGTGCGGCGGTGCTCGATGTCATACGACGAGTGTGCGGCCGAAAACCGACACCCTGTGTCGGGTATTGCGCCGGGATCTGTCCTCCCGGCCGCACCGGCGGTAACTTCCGGCCCGTAAGGCACATCCGGTGCCGGATTCCGCGCAGTGTTCCGGCGCCGGTCTCCAGCGCGCGGAGATCGCGCACGCATGCCGAAGGACAGAGGACACATGGACGGGACGTCCGGGGCCGCTGGGCCCCCGCCGCTGCCCACCGGGAAACTGCGGTTCGCGATGCCGCCGATGCACGACTCGGTCGAGGCCGAACGCCGGCACCGCAAGGAACGTCTCGCGGGCGCGCTGCGGCTCTTCGGCCGGCACGGCTTCGAGGACGGGGTGTCGGGTCACATCACGGCCCGCGATCCCGAGTACAGCGACTGCTTCTGGGTCAACCCGTTCGGCATGCCGTTCGGGCACATCACGGTGAGCGACCTGGTGCTGGCCAACTCCGACGGGCAGGTGATCGAGGGCCGCCACCACGTGAACCAGGCCGCCTTCACCGTGCACTCCCGGGTCCACGCCGCCCGCCCGGACGTCGTGGCGGTCGCCCACTGCCACTCGGTGCACGGGCGTGCCCTGTCGGCCCTCGGCGAGCTGCTCGACCCCATCACCCAGGAGAGCTGCGCCTTCTACGAGGACCACGCCCTCTACGACACCTACTCCGGTGTCACCGTCGACGCCGAGGAGGGGCGGCGCATCGCCGAGGTGCTGGGCTCCGGCAAGGCGCTCGTGCTGCGCAACCACGGGCTGCTGACGGTCGGCGACTCGGTGGACGCGGCGGCCTGGTGGTTCCTGTCCCTGGAACGGTCCTGCCAGGTGCAGCTGACGGCCAGGGCGGCGGGCCGGCCGGTGCTGATCGGCCACCGGCAGGCGGTGGCGACCCGGGAGCAGCTCGGCGGCGACCTGGTGGCGTGGATCAACTACCAGCCGCTGTGGCAGGAGATCAGCCGGAGCGAGCCGGACCTGCTGGACTGAGCGCCGCCGGGCCGGGGCCGGTGACGGGCGGGTTCAGAAGCACCGCAGCACGGCGGCCTTCGTCCTCGCGAACTCCTCGTCCGTCAGGACGCCGCCGCGGTGCAGCTCGCCCAGTTCGCGCAGCCGGCGCAGCAGGACGTCGTGATGGCCGGCCGGCCGCCGTACGGCCGTCGGGAGCGGGCGCCGGGCCCCGGCCCGGGTGCGAGGTGCTTCCGCGGCGCCCGGCGTTTCCGTGGTGCCCGGTGCTTTCGCGGCGCTCGGTGCTTCCGGGTCGCCCGAACCGGCCGACGGGTGTGGCAGCCGGGCCGTGACCGCGGTGGCGATCAGCGCGGTGAGCAGATCGCGGCGGGCGCTGCCCCACAGGTCCAGGGCGTACGGGTCCTTCTCCGGAGGCGGCCCGCAGGACGGCGCCTCCCGGGTCACGAAGCGCAGGAAGCCGTCCCCGGAACCGGAGTTGGGCAGCCACTCGACCCGCGCCAGAGCGCCGAGGCCGACGATCCTCGGGCCGGTGGCGCGCTTGACCCGGTCGGAGGTGTCGGCCCAGTCGATCCGCACCTGGGCGCCGTCGAAGGAGACGGTGCCGTCCGAGGAGCGCACCGAGACCGGCACCGGCGGTCCGGGCAGCAGATAGGTCCGGGTGGGCTCCCGCGGGATCCGGTCGAGGAGGAGGGCCCGGCGGATCTCCTCGGCGACGTACTCGGCGACGCCGCAGCGGTCGGCCGCCACCGACAGCCGGTAGGGGTCCGCCGCGTCGGGCAGCCGCCCGCCGGTGGCGCGCAGGAGCGGGTCGGCGCCCTCGCGCAGGCGCAGACGCAGGCACCCGCGCCTGCGGTCCGGTGCCAGGGCGATGCCCGCGACGGCCTCCAGCGGCACGGAGACCTCTCCGTTCGTCTGCCGGAACAGTGACACCGAGCGGTGCCGACCCGGCGTGATCCGCAGCGTGCTGCCGTCGAACGCCCAGGTCCCGTCGCGCTGGATGATCTCGGCCATAAGGGAATTCTCGCAGCCGGGTCAACACGGCGGTCCGCGTGTCACTCGCCCTGAGCAGAGCGGACCGGGGCCGCCGGGCGCGCAGGGGGTCGGGTACGGCACAATTCGCGTGCGTCCCAAGGGAC
Source organism: Streptomyces ambofaciens ATCC 23877 (assembly GCF_001267885.1). Taxonomy (NCBI): domain Bacteria; kingdom Bacillati; phylum Actinomycetota; class Actinomycetes; order Kitasatosporales; family Streptomycetaceae; genus Streptomyces; species Streptomyces ambofaciens. The sequence goes on from NZ_CP012382.1 coordinate 4,871,387, forward strand.
TTACGGGTACGGCCACGGGCGGACGGCGGTGCCGCCGCGGACGTGGTTGCTGGGTTTTCGCAGGAGTTCGGGAAGGCGGGCGTCGGACGTGGCGGTGCAGGAGGCGAGACGCGGGAGCGGCTCGGACAAGGGCGCGTACGAGGCGCCGCACGGGGGCGGCTGCACCTGCGGGGACTGCCCGCACGGCGCTCGCGAGGGCCACCGCAGGGCGGTGGCCGCGTTCCTGCTGCGGCGGGACGAGTTCGCGGCCGGACAGGGGCTGCCGGCCGCCGTGGCCCACTCGGCCTCCGCCTCCCGGCAGTGGGTCTCGGAGGAACTCACCCAGTCCGCGGAAGTCGTCGCCGAACGGGGGCGCGCCGAGGGCGAGGCGTGGCTGGGGGGCCTCGGGCGGCGCACGGCGGCCGTCGCGTGGGCCGCGGTCGTGCTGCTGCTCCTCGTGCAGGCGCTCACCGCGATCGGTGCCGGCTGGACGGCGGCGCGCACCGCCGGGCTCGCGGCGGCGCTGGTCGTGGCGGGCGCGCTGACCGCGGCGTCGTGGTTCCACCGGGCGCGGGGCGGGGCGCTGGCGCCGGTCATCGGCGAGGACAACCGCCTGTCCACGTCCCGGGCCGTGGCCGCGGTCTGGGTGCTGTTCGTCGCCTACGCGGTGCTCGTGCTGGCCGGGCAGCTGGCCGTGGCCTCGGACGGCGACCGGCGGGACGCGCTGATCTCCGGCCTGGAACTCGCCCGTGGCGCCGGTGCGGTGACGGTGCTCGCGGTGGTGTGCGGGATCGCGGTCCTGGTACGGCGGGTGGTCGGGCTGCGGGTGCTGGGGCAGCGGCTGCAGAAGGTACGGGCGGACCGGCCGCGCGCCGCCGACCTGCTGACCGACGACGCGGGACGCGGGACCTTCGCCGACATCCAGTACGTGGTCATCAGCACCGTCGCCCTGGTGTTCGCGGCGGTACGGCTGGCCCGGCGCCCGGAACAGCTGCCCGATCTGCCGTGGGGGCTGGCGGTCGTGGTGCTGGTGTCGGCGGCGACCTATGTGGCCGGCAAGTACGCGGAGGGCGGCCGGCCCGTGATCCTCTCCGTGGTCCGGGCACGGGAGGCCGGCGACCTGGACGCGCCGATCCGCACCGGTGACGACATCGAGATCCGCGGCGCCGGATTCGTGCCGCCGGGCGCCCAGCGCGCGGACCGCCTGTCCCGCATGGTCGTCCGCATCGGGGCGGTCAACGTCCACGTGCCCCTCGTCCCGGTCACCGGTGGCTTCAGCAACCCCGCGGACGACCTGCTGACCGTCCCGGTCCCCGCGGACGTCGAGCCGGGCCGGGTCGACGTCCAGGTGGTCACCGGCGCGGGCGTGGAGACCAACCGGTACGCGATCGACGTGACGGACTGAGCACCGCCCCGCCGCGCCGGCCGCCTGTCGAAACCGACAGGAAGAAGCCCGTCGGCGGAGGATTGAGCCGGGCTTGCGCGTCGTACGTATGAACTGTTGACGGAGTCTCGGCACGCGCGGGCGAGAGGCGGCTGGCAGTGATGGCTCACGGCATGCGGACGGACGCGTACCCCTCGTCCCCGGGCGGGGGCGGGGACTGGCGCGACCACGCCACCCGGTATGCCCTGCTGCCCCTGCGGATCTTCCTGGGTGTCACCTTCATCTACGCGGGCCTGGACAAACTCACCGACAGCGCCTTCATGAAGGACGCGGGGGCCGGCTCCGTCGGCGACATGATGCGTACGGTCCGCGACTCCTCGGCCCTCCCGTCCCTGGTCGACCTGGCCCTGAAGAGCCCCGCCGGCTTCGGCTACGCCATCGCCCTGGGCGAACTGGCCGTCGGCATCGGCACCCTGCTCGGCCTGCTGACCCGGCTGGCGGCCCTCGGCGGCGCGCTGATCTCGCTGAGCCTGTGGCTGACCGTCAGCTGGGCCTCCGACCCGTACTACTACGGCAACGACCTCGCCTACCTCATGGCCTGGACGCCGCTCGTCCTCGCGGGTGCCCCGCTGCTGTCCCTGGACGCCGCCCTGCGCTCCCGGCGACGGCAGAGGGCGGGCGCCGGGCACCGCGGCTAGCCGGAGAGGCCGGTCCGCGGCTCGTCGGCGTCCGTGCGGAGCGCCCCGCGGCGCCGGTGCGCGGACCGGGCCAGCACCCCGACCGCGCCCGCGACGCAGAGGCCGCCCACGACGAGGGGGATCACCACGAACCACGGCGTCTCCCAGAGGCCGCCCGCCTCACCGGCGTAGACGACGCCCGCCGCGGTCAGGAAGACTCCGGCGACCAGGCGCCCGGGCTGGAACCTATGACGCAGCACGGGACACCTCCGCCTGTCCGAGGCCGACCTGGAGGTCGAGGTCGAGCGTGCCGACGGCCTCGACGCCCGCGGTGGGGGCCAGGGTGATCTCCTTGTGCTTGCCGGGTGCCACGTCCACGTCCTTCTCGTCGTCGCCGGGCAGCTGGATGTCGCCCACGCCCACCTCGACGTTCAGCCGTACCGTCATGTCCCGCGGCACGACCACCCGTAGGCGGCCCAGGCCCACGTCGGCCCGCGTGGTCACCGTCTGCCCCGCGGCCAGGTCCAGCCCGGACAGGTCGAGGGTGCCGGTGCCGGCCCCGATGTCGTACTGCTCGCGCACACCGGCCGCCGTCGTGGGCTCCCAGGTGCGCCGGACCCAGTCGGTGCCGACGTCCTCGGGGACGGCCGCCGAACCGGCCAGCAGCGCGGCCGTCACGATCGCCAGGAAGATCGAACCGGCGCCCGTGCGCCCGAGGAAGGAGCTGACCGCGATACCGATGCCGAAGACGGCGAGCGCACCGGCGAGACCGGCCTGGAGACTCGTGCCGAGCGGGTGGTCGTCCCAGGTCAGCCGGGTGCCGAGGAAGCCGGCGAGCAGGGCGAGGAGGAAGACCCAGCCACCGATCCCGTGCGGGCCGCGCGGCTGCCGGGAGCGCGGGCGCCGGCCGCACCCGGTCGTGTGGCCGCCGCCCACGACGCCACGGCCGGGGCCGGCGTCCGCCGCGACGTCCGGGTCCCCGGAGCCCGGCGGGCCCCACAGGTACCCCGTCCCGCCGACGCGGGTGCCGTCCTTGACGATCGGGTCGCGCCACCAGGAGGGCCACGTGAACATGATCGGCGGCGCCTGGGCCTCCGGCGGGGCGTCGGCGACGGCCTGGGCGGCGAGGGGGTCGGGGTCGGGCGTCTTACGGTGCCGCGACCAGTAACCGGCGCCCGCGAGGACGAGGGAGAGAACGACGGCGAAGGTCAGCACCCCGCCGTTGTTCAGCATGGTCAGCAGGACCCCGCAGCCGACCAGGGCGAACAGCACGGCCGCCAGCGCCTGGCCGTCGACCCGGCCGGTGAGCAGCTTGCGCACCTCGTTCTCGTCCTCGTCGTCGTAGGGGACGAAGAGCCAGGCGAAGCCGTAGAAGATGAGGCCGAGGCCGCCGGTGGCGGAGAGCACCGCGAGCGTGATGCGGAAGATCACCGGATCCATGTCGCACTGCCGCCCGAGACCGGCGCACACTCCGGCGAACGTCTTGTGCCGCCGGTCGCGCCGGAACGAGGGGGGCGGCTCGGGGGCTCCCGGGCCCGCCGGGGAGCCCGAACCGGCCGCGGGACCCGCGGCCCCTCTGGCACCCGTGGCCCCTCCGGTACCCGCCGATCCCGCGGCACCTCCGGTACCCGCCGGTCCCGTGGCCCCTCCGGTACCCGTGCGACCACCGCCGGCACTCGCGGCATCCGCGGCGGGCGCGGCATCCTGCGGCCCGGCGCCCCGTGGAGGGCGCGGGCCGGAGCCGGGTCCCGGACCCGTCGCGGCGTGCTCGTGATCTGTCATGGGTCCATGGTGACGGGCGCGGCGCCGTGGCGGCAGCCGGTTCGACCCTGGTCGGACCCTGATATCGGCCCTGACACCTCGCCGGGGGAGGGCTCTGGACGGCCCCGGACCGAAGATCAGGGGAGTCTCGGGGACCGACCCTGATGCCGGTGCTCCCGGGGCCGTGTGACCATCGGTGTCATGCCGGAAGCCGCAACAGCACCAGTCGCCGAACCGCGGCCGCCGCGCAAGCTCTACCGCAGCGGCGACGGACGCTGGCTCGGTGGTGTGGCGCGGGGGCTCGCCGGGCACCTCGGCCTGCCCGTCATCTGGGTGCGGTTCGCCTTCGTGGGCCTGTTCATGGCCGACGGCCTCGGTGCGCTGCTGTACGCGGCCTTCTGGTTCTTCGTGCCGCTGGGCATCGGCGGTGTCGACGCCCAGCGGCCGCCGTCGCTCGTCACCTCCGAGACCTCGCCGGACGGCCGCCGCCGGCTCGTCGCCCGTAAGCCGGACAAGGGCCAGATCGTCGCCCTGCTCCTCATGGTCGTCGTGGCCCTCGTCTTCGTGGGCAACGTCGACCTCGGCGGCGGAGCCAAGGCCTACCTCTGGCCGACGGTGCTCGTCGGCGCGGGCGTCGCCCTGGTCTGGCGCCAGGCGGACAACGCCCGCCGGGCCCGCTGGGCCGAGGTGGGCCGCCACCGGCGCACCGTCACCCTGCTGCGTTCGGTGGCCGGTGTCCTGCTGGTGACGGCCGGTGTCACGGGCATCTTCGTGCTCCAGGGTTCCGCCGCGCACCTCGGCTCCGTTCTCCAGGCGGCCCTCGCCGTCCTCGTCGGGATCACGCTCCTGGCCGGCCCCTACCTGGTGCGGATGACCCAGGACCTCTCCGAGGAGCGGCTGATGCGCATCCGCGCGCAGGAGCGCGCCGAGGTCGCCGCCCACGTCCACGACTCGGTGCTGCACACCCTGACCCTGATCCAGCGCAACGCCGAGAGCCCGGGCGAGGTGCGCCGGCTGGCCCGAGCCCAGGAGCGCGACCTGCGCGCCTGGCTCTACAAGCCGGAGGGCAACGGCAAGGACGAGGACGACGAACCCACCACCCTCGCCGAGGCCGTCAAGCGCAACGCCGCGGAGGTCGAGGACAAGCACGGCGTCCCCATCGAGGTCGTGGTCGTCGGCGACTGCCCGCTCGACGAGAAGATCAGCGCACAGATGCAGGCCGGACGCGAGGCGATGGTGAACGCGGCCAAGTACGGTGGCGAGGGCGGCGCCGTTCAGGTCTTCGCCGAAGTCGAGGGCAGGACGGTCTTCGTGTCCGTCCGGGACCGGGGGCCCGGCTTCGACCTCGACTCGATCCCCGCGGACCGCATGGGCGTCAGAGAATCGATCATCGGCCGCATGGAGCGCAACGGCGGTACGGCGCGGCTGCGCGCGGTGCCGGACGGCGGCACGGAGGTCGAGCTGGAGATGGAGAGGGCGGAGAACACGTCATGAGCGACCCGACCGAAACGGACGGTACGGCGGGAGCGGGCGAGGCGGCCGAGTCCGCACAGCCGGCGAGCGGCGGCCCGGGGGAGCGGCACGTGCGCGTGGTGCTCGTCGACGACCACCGCATGTTCCGCACCGGCGTGCAGGCCGAGATCGGCCAGACCGCGCAGACGGGGGTCGAGGTCGTCGGCGAGGCCGCCGACGTCGACCAGGCCGTCACGGTGATCACCGCGACCCGGCCCGAAGTCGTCCTCCTGGACGTCCACCTCCCGGGCGGCGGCGGGGTCGAGGTGCTGCGCCGCTGCGCCCCGCTGATGAGCGACGCCGAACAGCCCGTCCGCTTCCTCGCCCTGTCCGTCTCGGACGCGGCGGAGGACGTGATCGGGGTGATCCGGGGCGGCGCCCGGGGCTACGTGACCAAGACGATCACGGGTACCGACCTGGTCGACTCCGTCTTCCGCGTCCAGGAGGGCGACGCCGTCTTCTCCCCGCGGCTGGCCGGGTTCGTCCTCGACGCGTTCGCCTCCACCGACGCCCCGCCGGTGGACGAGGACATGGACCGCCTCACCCAGCGCGAGCGCGAGGTGCTGCGCCTGATCGCCCGCGGCTACGCGTACAAGGAGATCGCCAAGCAGCTGTACATCTCGGTGAAGACGGTCGAGTCCCACGTCTCGGCGGTCCTGCGCAAGCTCCAGCTGTCCAACCGGCACGAGCTGACCCGCTGGGCGACGGCGCGCCGGCTGGTGTGACCGCGGGCGCGGGGCCTCACCTCACACCACCCGCGTCGCCCCCGCGAACGGCATCTGGTCCACGGGGGCGAGGCGGACCGGCGCCGCGGGGTTCGGGGCGTGGATCATCATGCCGTCGCCGACGTAGAGGCCGACGTGACTGATGCCGGAGTAGAAGAAGACCAGGTCGCCGGGGAGCAGTTGGGAGCGGGACACACGGCGGCCCGCGTCGATCTGGGCGTAGGTCGTGCGGGGCAGGGAGACGCCGGCGGCGCGGTAGGCGGCCTGGGTGAGGCCCGAGCAGTCGAAGGCGTTCGGGCCGGTCGCGCCCCACACGTAGGGGCTGCCGAGCTTCTGGTGGGCGTAGGCGACGGCCGCGGCGGAGCGGGAGTCGGGCGCCTGGGCCGCGGCGGCGAGGCCGGTCCGGGGGCCCGCCGAGGAGCGGCGGGAGGCGCGCTCGTCCGCGCCGTGTCCGACGCGGGCGCGCTCCTCGGCCGTCAGCCCGGACAGCAGGCGGCGGGCGGCCCCCAGCTTGCCGGTGACGGTCTCGCGGTGGCGTTTCAGCTCGGCCCGGCGCGAGGTCAGCGAGGCCACCTCGACGCGGGCGGCGCCGCGCAACTGCTCGATGTCCCGCAGCTCCTTGCGCACCCGGCTCACGGTGGCCGCCTGCCGGCTGCCCGCCCGTTCGACGAAGGCGGCTCCGTCGAGATACCCGTCGGGGTCGGCGGAGAGGGCGAGTTGCAGGGCCGGGGCGAGGCCGCCGCCGCGGTACTGGGCCGCGGCGGCCGAACCCAGCACCTCCCGCGCCGCGTTCAGCCGGTCCTCCTTGCGGGCGACCTCGTCCCGCAGCTCCTCCAGGCGCCGTTCGGCGGCCTCGGCCTTCTCCTTGGCGCCGTTGTACTTCTCGGTGGCGACCTCGGCCTGCTGGTACAGCTTGTCCACCTTGGCCCTGACCTGCGCCGGTGTCGGCTGCGGAGCGGCGTGTCCGGTCCCGCCGCCCAGGCCGGTCGCGGTGGCCGCGCCCGCGAGGGTGAGGGTGGCGGCGGTGCGGGCCGCCCCGCCGCTCGCCGGACGCCGCCGTGGCCTGCGGTGCGCTGCCACCTGGATCCACGTCCTTCCGTACTCGGAGCCTGCTCGTGCCGGTCGGTTCCGGTCACTCGGCAAGGACGCTAGGCGGGGACGCGACGCCCTGGTGACGGGTTGCGCGGAACTGGCGGTACCGGATCGCGGGGTGACCGCATGTGACCGTGGAGCCGTCGTACGGCCGCCCCCTTCACGGAGGGTGATGACCGAGATACCCATCCGGGGGGCGGGTGAGGGGCCTGAGGTGTTATGGGGCGCATATATGCACCCGCACCGGTCGGGCACCCTCCCGCATCCGCCGGGCCGGTGTCGGACGACGCCAAGGCCCCTGATTAGGCTCCAGCCCCATGGACGTACTCATCCACCTCTTCGTCGGTCTGCACATCATCGGTATCGCGGCGCTCCTCGGGGGCTTCCTCACCCAGATGAAGGCGATGGGCCAGGGCACGGCCCGTTTCACCCCCGCGATGCTGCACGGGGCGCTGACGATGCTGGTGACCGGAGTGGCCCTGGTCGGCCTCAACCAGGCCCAGGACTACTCCGTCGACAACATCAAGATCGGCGTGAAGCTCGCCGTGCTGATCGTGGTCCTCGGCCTGGTCTACGTGAAGCGCGACGACGAGACGGTGGAGAAGCCGCTGTTCGGCCTGGTGGGCCTGCTGACCGTCGTGAACGTCTTCATCGCGGTGCTGTGGACCTGAGTCCCTCCGCCCCCGCGTCCGCACCACCGGACCGCAGCCCGGCCCGGGCCTGGACGACCGCCCCGGCCGCGACCGCCAGCCAGGCGGCCACCGCGATCCACAGCAGCACCTGACCCGGAGCGTCCAGCCACGGGACGTCGACGACGGCGGCGACGGACAGCGTCGCCGCCGCCGTCATGCCGAGGGGGAAGACCGTCGACCAGCGGCGGACGTCGTAGCGGATCCGGGGCCACGCGATCTCCGCGGCCAGGAGCACGGCGTACCAGGCCAGGTCGAGGGCGAGCAGGAAGACGGTCAGATCGTGCAGGACGGCGCTGTCGTCCTCGTTCCACAGGTACATGCCCGTCCCGGCCGCCGCGAGCAGCTTGGCGCCGGCGAGGGCCGAGATGGCCAGGGCGCCGCCCGCCACCCAGTGGTCGCCGGACCCCCGGGCCACCTGCCGCAGATCGAAGCGGAACAGCGCGATCAGGTACAGCACGATCCCCAGGAGGAACGGCACCAGGGACGCGTGCGCCAGCCAGGGCGTCGAGGTGGCGGCGGACAGGGTGGCGCCCAGCACGGCGAGCCCCTCCGTGGCCACGCAGCCCAGGAACACCGCCCCCGGCATGCGGCGCCCCCAGTGCGTGACGACCAGGAACAGCAGCGCCGGCCACAGCAGCGCCGCCAGTGCCAGCAGCGCCGCGGCCAGCGTGGGCCGGCCGGACAGGGAGATCCGGGTGCCGAGCACCGTCGTCGCGGCGACCGCGGTCAGCGCGCCCGGCGTCCCCGCCCGCGTCACCCACTGCGCCCGCTCGACCAGCAGCAGATAGACGAAGTTCGCCGCCAGGGTCAGCCAGGCCGCGCAGGCCAGGACCAGGGCGATGCGGGAGAGGAACTCGTGGCCCGTCAGGTGCAGGCCGACCGACAGGATGCCGGTCGCCATCACCGCGGCCCCGGCCGCCGGCGGACGCTGCGCCCACCAGGCGCGCAGAGGGTAGGGGGAGGTGGCCGATGACATGCGCCCGATGCTAGAGAGCCGTGCGGCTCAGGCCGGGCGCACCACGCTGTGGATCGACGACTCGCCGTCGTAGAAGATCGACTCCTCACGGACGTACGCCCCCGGCTTCGGGGCGTGGATCATCATGCCGTTGCCGATGTAGAGGCCGACGTGGCTGAGGTCGTCGTAGAAGAAGACCAGGTCACCGGGTTGCGCCTGGGAGACCGGGACCGTCGTGCCGGCGTTCACCTGGTCGTAGGTGGTGCGCGGCAGCGTGAAGCTCGCGGCCTTCCAGGCGGCCTGGGTGAGGCCCGAGCAGTCGTAGGAGCCGGGGCCGGTGGCGCCCCACACGTACGGCTTGCCGATCTGCGCGCGGGCGAAGGCGAGCGCCTTCTCGGCCTTGGTGCCGTACGAGGCGTCGGGCGTGGTGGAACCCGAGGAGGCGCCGGTGCCGTCCGAGGGCTGCGAGGAACCGGCGGACGCGTCGCTCTCCTGCCGGGCGGCCCGCTCCTGCCGCTCCCGCTCCTCGGCCTGCCGCTTCGCGAGCTCCGCGGCCTTGCGGGCGGCCTCCTCCTGCTTCTTCCTCTCGATCGCGGCCAGCCGGGCCTTCTCCTCGGCGGTCAGCTCCGAGAGCAGCTCGCGCGCGGTGGAGAGCTTCCTCTGGACGGTGGCCTTGGCCGTCTTCAGGTCGCTCTGCGACTCGGTGAGCGTCGCGAGGCTCTCGGTGGCCTCGCGGCGCTTGTGCATGGTCTCGGACTGCTGGGTGACGTAGTCGTCGACCGCGTCCTTCTGGCGGCCGGTGAGCCGGCTCAGCAGGTGGTTCCGGTCGACGTAGTCCTGCGGCGAGTCCGCGAGCAGGAAGGTCGCGGTCTCCGGGATCGCGGAGCCGGTGCGGTACTGCGCGGAGGCGTAGGAGCCCAGCTCCTCGCGCGCCTCGTTGAGCCGCTGGGTGCGCTTGGCCACGTCGTCGAGGAGCGTGTCGACGCGCTTGCGCTGCTTGGTCGTCTTCTCCTTGGCCGCGTTGTACTTCTCCGTCGCCGACCCCGCCTGGCGGTAGAGGTCGTCGACCTTCTTCTCGACCTCTTCCAGGCTCGGCCGGTCGTCGTCCGACGGTGCGGCGGTGGCCGTCTGGGACAGCAGGGCCACGGAGGTGAGGGCCGCCGTGGCGAGGGCGGGGGTCCGTATGCCTGCTACGCGCGGACCGGTGGGACGCGACTTGCGGTGCGACGCCAAGGGAGGCGACTCCTTCCAACGCTCCGCCTACCGGGTCAGCGATGGGGGTACCCCCAGGCTTCAGCCCCTGGGGGAGGGTTCGGGCGGTGGTTGGAAGGGTTGCCCTACGGCGGATCCGCCCCGGTGGGCGCGGTGAGCCGATTCACCCCAGTGGTTCTCGGTGGGTCCCCGGCTCCGGGCGCCGTGCGGGCACACCGGACTCGGCGGAGGCCGCGCGGTCCGGCGACGTTCGCCGGTGGGGGTCGTGCGGCCTGCCCGCACCGTAGCCAACTCGTGTGGCCGCTGTGAAGGTTGGTGGGTGATATGCCCGATACATTTTCGTGACCTTCGGGGCGGACCCCTCAGGGCGTCACTCTTCGTGTCATGCCTGCCAGCAGGGTGTGCCCGGCCGCCGGGCGGGCGAGCCCGGCTCCGGAACGTCGGCCGTTTTCCGGGGCGGCACCGGGTTGTCGGTGGGGCACCCTAGACTCGGAGAGCGATGAGCAGCCTCTTTGACGACAGCTTCCTGGCGAGCCTCCAGCCCCCGCGCGGGCACGACGAGGAACCTCCGCCGCCGCCCGAGGACGAGCACGGACCGGAGTCGGTCCCGCACGATCTGTTCGGCGGGAAGTTCGACGCGCCCCCGGACCGGGACACCCACTACCGGGACGGCGCCCCGCGCCCCGCCCTGGACGCGGCCGCCCTCCTGGAGGGGCTGAACGAGAACCAGCGCGCCGCCGTCGTCCACTCCGGCACCCCGCTGCTCATCGTGGCCGGCGCCGGATCCGGCAAGACCCGCGTCCTCACCCACCGCATCGCCCATCTGCTGGCCGAGCGGAGCGTCCACCCCGGCCAGATCCTCGCGATCACCTTCACCAACAAGGCCGCCGGCGAGATGAAGGAGCGCGTCGAGCAGCTCGTCGGCCCGCGCGCGAACGCGATGTGGGTGATGACCTTCCACAGCGCCTGCGTCCGCATCCTGCGCCGCGAGTCGAAGCGGCTCGGCTTCACCTCGTCGTTCTCGATCTACGACGCCGCCGACTCCAAGCGCCTCATGGCGCTGGTCTGCCGCGACCTCGACCTGGACCCGAAGAAGTTCCCGCCGAAGTCCTTCAGCGCCAAGATCTCGAACCTGAAGAACGAGCTGGTCGACGAGGAGGACTTCGCCGCCCAGGCGAACGACGGCTTCGAGAAGACCCTGGCGCAGGCGTACGCCATGTACCAGTCGCGGCTGCGCGAGGCCAACGCCCTCGACTTCGACGACCTGATCATGACGACCGTCAACCTGCTCCGCGCCTTCCCGGACGTCGCCGAGCACTACCGCCGCCGCTTCCGGCACGTCCTGGTCGACGAGTACCAGGACACCAACCACGCCCAGTACGCCCTGGTGCGCGAGCTGGTCGGCACCAGCGAGCACCCCGTCGACGTACCGCCCGAGGCCGAGGTCCCGCCCGCCGAGCTGTGCGTGGTGGGCGACGCCGACCAGTCGATCTACGCGTTCCGCGGCGCCACCATCCGCAACATCCTCCAGTTCGAGGAGGACTACCCGGACGCCACGACGATCCTGCTGGAGCAGAACTACCGCTCCACCCAGACCATCCTCAGCGCCGCCAACGCGGTCATCGAGCGCAACGAGTCCCGCCGCCCCAAGAACCTGTGGACCAACCAGGGCGCGGGCTCGCAGATCACCGGGTACGTCGCCGACACCGAGCACGACGAGGCCCAGTTCGTCGCCGACGAGATAGACCGCCTCACGGACGCCGGCGAGGCCAAGGCCGGCGACGTCGCCGTCTTCTACCGCACCAACGCCCAGTCCCGCGTCTTCGAAGAGGTCTTCATCCGGGTCGGCCTGCCCTACAAGGTCGTCGGCGGCGTCCGCTTCTACGAGCGCAAGGAGGTCCGGGACGTCCTGGCCTACCTGCGGGTGCTGGCCAACCCCGAGGACTCGGTGCCGCTGCGCCGCATCCTCAACGTCCCCAAGCGGGGCATCGGCGACCGCGCCGAGGCCATGATCGACGCCCTCGCCCAGCGCGAGAAGATCAGCTTCCCGCAGGCGCTCAGGCGCGTCGACGAGGCGTACGGCATGGCCGCGCGCTCCAGCAACGCCGTGAAGCGCTTCAACACGCTGATGGAGGACCTCCGTACGATCGTCGAGTCCGGAGCCGGACCGGCGACCGTGCTGGAGGCGATCCTCGAACGCACCGGCTACCTCGCCGAGTTGCAGGCCTCCACCGACCCGCAGGACGAGACCCGCATCGAGAACCTCCAGGAACTCGCCGCCGTCGCCCTGGAGTTCGAGCAGGAGCGGGCCGAGGGCGAGGAGACCGGAACCCTGGCCGACTTCCTGGAGAAGGTGGCGCTGGTCGCGGACTCCGACCAGATCCCGGACGACGAGGACGGCGACGGTGTCGTCACCCTGATGACCCTGCACACCGCCAAGGGCCTGGAGTTCCCCGTCGTCTTCCTCACCGGCATGGAGGACGGCGTCTTCCCGCACATGCGCGCCCTCGGCCAGGCCAAGGAGCTGGAGGAGGAGCGGCGCCTGGCGTACGTCGGCATCACGCGCGCCCGGGAGCGGCTGTACCTGACCCGGTCGACGCTGCGCAGCGCCTGGGGCCAGCCGTCGTACAACCCGCCCTCCCGCTTCCTGGAGGAGATCCCGGCCCCCCACCTGGAGTGGAAGCGCACCGGGGCGACCGGGCCCGCCTCCTCCGCGCCCGTCTCGGCGGTGGCGGCCTCGCTGTCCTCCTCGCGCTCCCGCTCCTCGGCGTCGGGCGCCTCCGGCTTCGCCACGCGCCGCACCGCGGAGAAGCCGACGGTCTCGCTGTCCGTGGGCGACCGCGTCACGCACGACCAGTTCGGACTCGGCACGGTGGTCGCGGTCAAGGGCACGGGGGCGAACGCCGAGGCGACGGTCGACTTCGGGGAGCCCAAGCCCAAGCGGCTGCTCCTGCGGTACGCGCCGGTGGAGAAGCTCTGACGGCGCGTCCGGGGCACGCGACGGAGTGAGCCCCGTCGGTCGACGGGGCTCACCGCGGACTTGCTGAGACGTTACTCCGTCACTGCGGATCGAGGCCGTGGCTGCGCAGCCACGAGAGCGGGTCGATCGCCGAGCCGCCCGCGGGCCGCACCTCGAAGTGCAGATGCGGTCCGGTCGAGTTGCCCGAGTCGCCGGAGGACGCGATCGCGTCGCCGGCCTTGACCGTCGTGCCGGAGGGTACCTGGTAACCGGAGAGGTGGCAGTACCACGTCTCCGTGCCGTCCTTCGCGGTCAGGATCATCATGTTCCCGTACGCGGCGTTGTACTGCGTACGGACCGTGCCGTCGGTCGAGGCCATCACCGTCGTGCCGTAGGACACGGGGAAGTCGATGCCGCTGTGCACGGACATCCAGTTGATGCCGGCCTGCCCGTAGTACGCGCTGAGGCCGTGCTGCGCGACGGGGAGCGCGAACTTGGGGCGCAGCCGCTCCTTGCGGGCCGCCTCCTCCGCCGCCCGCCTCCTCTCGAGGGCCTGCTCGGCCTTGAGGTCGATGCGCTCCTGCGTACGGCTGGCCCGGTCGGCGAAGTCGTCGGCTCCGGCGGCGAGGCTGGTGAGCTGGGTGTCCAGCTTGTTGTTGGCGGTGGACGGCTTCACCGGCGCGGCGGCGGGATCGTCCGCGTCCGCCGCGGACGCCGTGGTCTCCGCGTCGCCTCCGGTCATGCCGACGGAGGCGGCGGCGATGCCGGCGACGCTCATCACGCAGGCCGACGGTACGGCGATGGTCATGAGCGCCGAGCGCTTGGCGGGCTGGCGGCGACGGGAGCGGGACCCGCTGCGGGAGGCGGCGCGTGCGGCCGGGATCCGGGGGGCGGGGGTGACCTCTTCCTGGCCCTCCAGGAGGGCGGGCACGGTGGGGAGTTCCCCGGTGGCCGCCGCGTCCTCGTACGGGCCGGGTTCCTCGGAAGCCGACCGGTCGTCCGCCGTGCCGTTCTCCGGAGACGGTGACGGGTCCTGCGGGGAGCCGTCCGAGTTCCACTGCGTGGCGTCGTAGGCCCCGGTGTCCAGGGTGCCGCCGTCGAAGGCTCCGGTGTGGAACGTGCCGGTCGCGAACGTGCCGGTGTCGAAGGTTTGGGTGCCCCAGTCCCACTGCTGGGTCCGGTCGGCCGGGTTCCCGGACTGGTCCGGCGGGGACCAGGCGCCGGTGTCCCACTGGCCGGTGGCCCCGGTGTCCGTCGCCCGCGGCGGCTCGGCCGGGGACTGCTCCTGGCCGGCCGCGGACCGCTGGTGGTCCGCCGTCCACGCGGTCGTGTCGTAGCCACCGGTGTCGTAGCTGCCGGTGCCGTAGGCGCCGGTGCCGTAGCCGGTGTGCTGCGGGGCCGCGTACGCGTCGTGGTCCACGATCGGACCGCCACCGGTGGACCACTGGGTGGTGTCGTAGGCGCCCGTGTCGTACGCGCCCGTGACGTCGTAGCCGCCGGTGTCCTGGCCCGGGAGGCTGCCGAAGAGGGGATCCGCGGCGAAGGTCGCCGTGGCGGTGCCGCCGGTCGGAAAACCGGTGGCGTCGTAGCCGCCGTACGTGGTGAGGTCGCCGTACTGGGCCTCCCCTGTGCCGTACGACGCGTAAGGCGCCGCAGCGGCTTCGGAAGCCGAGGCCGGGGTGGTCATGGCCCCCGACGGGTGACGGTCGTTCACCAACTTCTCTTTCGCCTCGACAACAGGGGCTGCCAGAGCAGTGCGGCGACTGTACCCGTCGGTATACGGGCGCGACAATCTTCCCCAGGTTTCGTGCCCGAAGGAAACGGGCAATCGGCCGTGTTTTGGGGGACGGCGGGCACGAGTTTGGCTTTGTGTTCGACGTTTGTTCGAAGCTGAACGGGTTGTGTCCGCCTGGTTCCGGACGCGTCAGGGCTTCGGGCGGCCGTCGGAAGGCGTCAGGCGACCGTCAGTCCGCCGGCCTGCCTGCCGGTTCCGGACTCCGGCTCCGCGGCGACGGCGTCGAGAGCCTGGCGAATGCCGGTGGCCACGGCGGGGTGCACGGGCAGGGCGAGGTGGCCGATGCCGCTCACCCGTACGTTCTGCACGGTCAGGTCGGGGTGGACGAGGCAGGCCGTCTCCAGCGGGTCCATCACGCGGTCCAGATCGCTCCAGAAGCTGACGAACTGTGTGCGGCAGCCCGGCGCGGGCAGGGTGAGCTCCTCCAGCACCGCCGATCCGGGGCGCATCTGGCGCACGATGGGGTGGGCGTTGGCCAGGGGGACCACCCGGGTGCCGGTGTGCGGGGTACCGAGCGTCACGAGCGTCCGGACGCGGAGGTCGCCGCCGAGGCGCTGCACGTAGTACCGCGCGATGAGGCCGCCCAGGCTGTGCCCGACGACGTCGACCCGTTCGCTGCCCGTCCGCTCGCAGATCTCCTCGATGTGCCGGCCGAGCAGCTCGGCCGCGGTACGGATGTCGCAGGTCAGGGGGGAGTAGTTGAGCGACTCGATCTGGTGCCTGCCGTGCTGGGTGAGGCTGCGGCGCAGAAGCAGGAAGACCGAACGGTTGTCGATGAAACCGTGCAGCAGGACGACGGGAGGGCTGGTGGGGGCCGGGAGGCGGCAGGTGGGCGGGGCGGGCCGCGGGTCCTGGGAGTCCTGCGTCGGCAGGGGGGAGACGGGCCGGCGCTCCTGGATGACCCCCGAGGGGTAGAGGAGCAGATGCCCGGCGAGGATCGCGGCCTCCAGGGCGCTCGCCTTGAGGAGGGTCAGGGAGAGCCCGGTCAACCGGCCCGGAAGGGCCGCCAGCTCCGACAGTCCCGGGAGCCCCGGCACCCCAGGAAGGGCGGGGAGGCCGGGCAGAAGACGCCGGCAGAGCGGGAGTAGGGGCAGTGCTGCCGTGGTGACCTTCATGGGCCGACCTCCTGTCGGCACGCGCAGGGAGCCTCTGTCCCCCGTGTGCCCTCGTGGAGAGTCGTAACACCAGTGTTTCGTGATGTTTACGAGGTTTGACCGGTCGGATGTGCCGCTGTGCCACGTCAGCGGCCTGTGAGCACGGTGTGCCTGGTGAGCTTGGTGTAACCCGGTCGGTCCTGCGGTGCGTCGTGCGGGGGCGAGGTGCGCCGCCGCCCCTGTCCGGCCCTCGCTGCGGCTCTCCGTACGCGTGATGGCGCCGCGCCCTGGAGCGGTGCGCGGCGAACGTGTCCCACCATGTGATTTCCCCCTCTGTATCGACCACGAAACTGCCGGTTGCGGGATGCTGGCGATAACGTTCGTTCACTTTCCCGGACGATGCGGTGCGGGGCTCCGTGCCCGGGTCGCGCCGGCGTGCGCTGGGCACTCGGCGCGCCGGGGACGATGTGCGGATCGGGCGTGTCGCTGCCCGTGCCCGTGTGTACGGCGTCGGCGAAGTGTGCGGTACTTGTCGGTACGGATGGATGTAGTCGCTTCATGGAGGCAGTGATGGGTGTGGCAGCCGGTCCGATCCGCGTGGTGGTGGCCAAGCCGGGGCTCGACGGCCACGATCGCGGGGCCAAGGTGATCGCGCGGGCGCTGCGTGACGCCGGTATGGAGGTCATCTACACCGGGCTCCACCAGACACCCGAGCAGATCGTGGACACCGCGATCCAGGAGGACGCCGACGCGATCGGGCTCTCCATCCTCTCCGGCGCGCACAACACGCTCTTCGCCGCCGTGATCGAGCTGCTCCGGGAGCGGGACGCGGCGGACATCCTGGTCTTCGGCGGGGGGATCATCCCCGAGGCGGACATCGCGCCGCTGAAGGAGAAGGGCGTCGCGGAGATCTTCACGCCCGGCGCGACGACGGCGTCGATCGTGGACTGGGTGCGGACGAACGTACGGGAGCCGGCTGGGGCGTAGGCGCCGGGCACGGTTCGGGGCTGCGGGCGGCCGGCACCGGGCTGCGCCGCGGGTCGCGGGCGCTGGTCTGCGGACGGCGGGCGCGGGTCAGGTCGCCGCGCCGCCCCGGACCGAGGCCGGCCCTGGGCGGCTGCCCGCCCACGGCGTGGAGGCGCGGGCCGTGGGTGCGGACCCCTCACCCCGCCCTCAGTTCCTCGGCCATCGCCGCGCGCAGCCGCAACGTCGTGACGAGCCGCTGGAAGGCCTCCGCCCAGTAGCCCCCGGCTCCCGGCGCCGCGTCCTCCGACTCGTCGGGTATCGCCAGCAGACCGTCGAGACGGCCCGCCTCCGAGGGGTCGAGGCAGCGTTCGGCCAGACCCATGACGCCGCTGAAGCTCCACGGATAACTCCCCGCGTCGCGGGCGATGTCGAGCGCGTCGACCACAGCACGTCCCAGCGGCGGTGCCCACGGCACCGTGCACATGCCGAGCAACTGGAACGCCTCCGACAGTCCGTGGGTCGCGATGAACCCGGCGACCCACGTGGCCCGTTCGTCCGGCCCCAGCGTGCCGAGCAGTTTCGCCCGCTCGGCCAGCGAGACCGCGCCCGGCCCTCCGGCCTCGGGTGCCGTGGGCGCGCCGAGCAGGGCCCTCGCCCACGTGCCGTCGCGCTGCCGCACCGCGGCCCGGCACCACGCCGCGTGCAGATCGCCCTGCCAGTCGTCCGTCACCGGAAGAGCGACGATCTCCTCGGCGGAACGGCCACCGAAACGGGAGGTCCAGGCAGCGAGCGGGGCCGCCTCCACCAACTGACCCAGCCACCACGACCGCGCGCCCCGGCCCGAGGGCGGTCTGGCCACGACGCCGTCCCGCTCCATGCCCGGGTCGCACTCGTGCGGCGCCTCGACCGCGATCGCCGGTGGCTCCAGGGTTCGGTCGAGGAAGACGCACGTCACGGCACGCGCCGCCATCCGCGCGGCCAGCGCCGAGTCCGGCAGCGCCGACAGCAGTTCCGCCGCCGTCGCCCGTACGTTGCGGCTGCGGTCGGCCAGCGCCGCCTCGAGGAACGGCTCGTCCGCCGGTTCCAGCCCCGACCGCAGTGAGTCGAGGAACATCAGCCGGTCCTCGGCCCGTTCCGTCGGCCAGGTGGAGGCCAGCAGCGCTCGGGCACCGGCGGGGTCGCGGGAGCGCAGGGCCGCCAGCAGAGCGACCCGCTCGGCGAACAGACCCTCCTCCCAGAGCCGCCGCACCTGCTCCGCCGCCTCGGGGCCGGGCAGGGCCGTGCCTCCGCCCGGCGTCGCGCGCAGGGCGAACCGCCAGTCCGGATTCAACCGGGCCAGCCACAGCCCGCGGGGCCCCGCGAACGCCAGCGCCGCCGGACGCAGATCCGTGCGCCCCCGGGCCGCGTCCAGCAGGGCCGGGAGCGCCTCGGGGGGTGGCGCGAAGCCGTGGGCGTTCGCCGCCGCCAGCCACTGGGGGAGCAGCTCCATGAGGTCGGGCGCGGTGCCCCGGCGGCCGCCCCCCGCCGTGCCGGGTCGGTCGGTGAGCAGCGTCGTGAGCCGTCGGGCGGCCGCGGCCGGGAGCGGCGGGCGGCGGTCCTCGGGAGCCGGTTCTGGGCGCCGGCCCGCGGGCGCGGGGCGCAGTCCGGCGCGCCGGCGAACGGTCTCCGCGGCAGCCGCGTCCAGCAGTGCCGTCGGTGCGTGTGCACCGGGCGCGCAGCCCGGAGGGGTGCGTCGGTCCGTACCGAGCAGCGCGGCCGTGACCAGTTCCTCCCAGGCGCCGGGCGGTGCGGTGACGGGGGTGGGCACGCGGGCGTCGGTGGGCGTGGGTGTCCTGGTCATGCGGTCCCTTCCGCTTCCATTCCGGTTCCGTTCCGTCTTCCTGCCGTGGGACGGGTCAGTACAGCGGCACCGCCGGGCCCGGTCCGGCCGGCCAGGCCGTCAGCGGAGTGAAGCCCCGGTGGCCGAACTCCCCGAAGACCCGCACGGGCGCACCGCCCGACAGGGCGACCAGGCGCCACAGGCCCGGACGGCTCCCGGCCGGCGCCGACAGCGGCAGTGCCGTGTCCCCTTCGGCGTCCGCCAGTTGCCAGTGGTCTCCGTCCGGCACCGGGACGACCCGCGCCAGGGTCACCGGCACCGCGTCCAGCCACGGGTCCGCGCGGAGGGCCTCGCCGTACCGCACCGCCGCTCGGGACGTCGTCACTCCCTCCGGGCGTATGTCCGCGGGCGCGGGCGGGGTGAACCGCTCGCCCAGGGCGACCCGCTGCCGCCCGGCGCCCGGATACGCCGACACCTCGGCCTCGAAGGCCGACCCGACGGGCAGCGCCAGCTCCGGTGCCCTGCCCGCGGCACCGTAGGACAGGAGCAGCGCGGTGCGCGCCGTGTCCGCGCCGTACAACCAGATGCGACGCGTCGTCAGCCGACTGTCCGCGGTGTCGTGCTGGGCGAGGACCAGCCACCGGTCCCGCACCGCAGGGCCGTCCGCGGACGCGGAGAGGCCGACGCGCGAACGGACCGTGGCGGCCAGGTCGTCCGGCAGCCGGTCCCGGCGAAGCCAGCCCTGGTCGAGCAGGTGGAGGAGAGCGCACTCCTCCAGCAGCCGTACCGGCCAGCCGGCGCCGGACGACGGTATGCCCCCCAGGTCCCGCACCCGCGAGGCCAGCCCCGACGCCTGGGCGTCGACCATGCGGGCCGCCGTCTCCTCCCACAGCTCGTACCCCGACTGCTCGGCGCCGGCCAGGCCGCCGCGCAGCAGGTCCGCCAGTCGCTGCTCCAGCTCCGTCGCGCCCGCCGTGATCCGCTCGGCACGCTGCTCCGCCCGGCGCCGTGCGGCCCGCTGATCACCGGGCCCGGCCGTGACCCCGGCCGAGCTCGCCGTCCTCTTCCCCGCCACGCGCCCGCGCCGTCCCGCGATCCACCGTTCCACCCAGTCCGGCGCCTCGGCCACCGGCACCGCGTCACCCCCGCCCGCCCAGAGCAGCAGCAGCCCGATCGCGTGCTTGCACGGGAACTCGTGGCTCGGGCAGCCGCACTCGTACGCGGGCCCGGACACCCCCACGACGTCCACGACCGTCCGATACGGCCTGCCGCCGCTCCCCTCGCACAGCCCCCACACCACCCCGTCCCCGGAACTTCCCGCCGCCGACCACGTCGCGGCCACGCCGAGTCTGCTCCCCGCTTCACGTGACGCGGCGTCAGGCGCCAGTGCCAGCACCTGGTCCGCGGTCCAGCGCACCCCCTGCTGAGTCATGTCATCGAAGGTAGATCCCGCCACTGACAATCGGTCGTGAGAGAGCGTCTTCGCAGGTCAGGGCGATTGTCAGTGGCGTGGTGCACCGTGGATGCGAGATCGAACCGGCCGAGCTGGAGGGGGACCAAGCCATGCCTGTGTCCGCAGAACCGACGTCCGTCGACCCGGGCCGGAACGGGTCCGCCGCGGAGGCGTTGCGGCCGCACGCCGAGGAAGCGTTCGCGGCCGAACTCGCCGCGCTGGCCGCGCGGGACGACCGTCCGCGTCCGGCCCGCTGGAAGCTGTCGCCGTGGGCCGTCGCCACCTACCTGCTCGGCGGCACCCTGCCCGACGGCACCGTGATCACACCGAAGTACGTGGGCCCGCGCCGCATCGTCGAGGTCGCCGTCACCACGCTCGCCACCGACCGTGCCCTGCTCCTGCTCGGCGTGCCCGGGACGGCGAAGACCTGGGTGTCCGAACACCTCGCCGCGGCCGTCAGCGGTGATTCGACCCTGCTGGTGCAGGGCACGGCCGGCACACCCGAGGAAGCCATCCGCTACGGCTGGAACTACGCGCGGCTGCTCGCCCACGGTCCGAGCCGCGACGCCCTCGTGCCCAGCCCGGTGATGCGTGCCATGGCCGAGGGAAGGACCGCCCGCGTGGAGGAACTGACCCGAATCCCGGCCGACGTGCAGGACACGCTCATCACGATCCTGTCGGAGAAGACCCTGCCGATACCGGAGCTGGGCCAGGAGGTGCAGGCGGTCCGCGGCTTCAACCTCATCGCCACCGCCAACGACCGTGACCGCGGGGTCAACGAACTCTCCAGCGCCCTGCGCCGTCGCTTCAACACCGTGGTGCTGCCGCTGCCGGAGACCGCCGAGGCGGAGGTCGAGATCGTCGCACGCCGCGTCGACCAGATCGGCCGCTCCCTCGATCTGCCCTCGGCGCCCGACGGCCTCGACGAGATCCGCCGCGTGGTCACCGTCTTCCGCGAGTTGCGCGACGGACTGACGGACGACGGACGCACGAAGGTGAAGTCGCCCAGCGGCACGCTGTCCCCGGCCGAGGCGATCTCCGTCGTCACCAACGGCCTCGCCCTGGCCGCCCACTTCGGTGACGGGGTGCTGCGGCCCGGCGACGTCGCCGCGGGCATCCTCGGCGCCGTCGTCCGCGACCCGGCCGCCGACCGCGTCGTCTGGCAGGAGTACCTGGAGACGGTCGTCCGCGAGCGCGACGGCTGGAAGGACTTCTACCGGGCGTGCCGGGAGGTGACCGGGTGACGGGGAAGCGGACGCGGGCCCGGTTCCGGAGGGGTGTTCCGGAGCTCGGCGCGACGGGGACCACGGAGGGCTCGCCCTGGTCCCGGAGGGGAGGTGGGCGGCGTGACGGGTGCTGACAGGACCGGAAGCGGCGGGCCGCGGGGTGGTGCCGGGACCGCCCGGGCCGGCGGTGAAGCGCTGCTCCTCGGCGTACGCCACCACGGGCCGGGGTCGGCGCGGGCGGTCCGGGCGGCGCTGGAGCAGGCCCGGCCCGGAGTCGTGCTGATCGAGGGGCCACCGGAGGCCGACCCCTTGGTCCCGTTGGCCGCCGACGAGGACATGCGCCCACCGGTCGCGCTCCTCGCCCACGCCGTGGACGAGCCCGGCCGCTCGGCCTTCTGGCCCCTGGCCGAGTTCTCCCCCGAGTGGGTGGCCCTCCGCTGGGCCCTGGAGCACGACGTCCCCGCCCGCTTCATCGACCTCCCGGCCACCCACACGCTGGCCCGGCAGGAACCGGAGGACGCCCCGCCCGGGACGGACCGGACGGGTCAGGGGGAGCCCGGCACGGACAAGGGGGCCGAGACCTCCGCGGCCCTCCCCGATGTCCGGGTCGATCCGCTCGCCGCCCTCGCCGAGGCCGCCGGCCATGACGACCCGGAGCGCTGGTGGGAGGACGTGGTCGAGCACCGGGGCGCGGAGCACGGGGACGCGCTGGCACCGTTCAGGGCGCTGGAGGAGGCCATGGGGGCGCTGCGGGAGACGGAGGAGGGCGGCGGGCGTGACCGGGACCTCGTCCGGGAGGCCTTCATGCGGTTGCAGGTCAGGGCCGCGCAGCGGGAGTCCACCCAGCAGGTCGCCGTGGTCTGCGGGGCCTGGCACGTGCCCGCGCTCCGGCGCAGGGTCACCGTCGCCGCCGACCGCGCACTGCTCAAGGGGTTGCCCCGGACCAAGGTCGACATGACCTGGGTGCCCTGGACCCACCGCAGGCTGTCCCGGTCCAGCGGGTACGGGGCGGGGATCGAGTCACCGGGCTGGTACGGGCATCTGTTCGGCGCGCCGGACCGGCCGGTCGAGCGCTGGCTGACCAGGGTGGCCGGGTTGCTGCGGGAGGAGGACCGGAG
Organism: Streptomyces ambofaciens ATCC 23877; assembly: GCF_001267885.1. Taxonomy (NCBI): domain Bacteria; kingdom Bacillati; phylum Actinomycetota; class Actinomycetes; order Kitasatosporales; family Streptomycetaceae; genus Streptomyces; species Streptomyces ambofaciens. The sequence goes on from NZ_CP012382.1 coordinate 4,893,806, forward strand.
CGTCTCCTCGGCACACGTCATCGAGGCGGTGCGGCTGGCCGAGACCCTCGCGGTGATGCGCGGCCGTCCGCTGCCCGGGCTGAGCGAGACGACGGACGCCGTGCGGGCGGTGATGTGCGAGGGCTCGGACGTACCGCTGGCGCTGGTGCACGACCGGCTGGTCGTGGGGGACGTGCTGGGAGAGGTGCCCGCCGGGGCGCCCGCGGTGCCCCTGCAGCGGGACCTGGACCGGACCCAGCGGCGGTTGCGGCTCAAGCCGGAGGCGTCGGAGCGGGAGCTGGAGCTCGACCTGCGCAAGGAGACCGACGCGGGGCGCAGCCGACTCCTGCACCGGCTGCGGCTGCTCGGTGTCGGCTGGGGCGAGCCGGCCGCCGCACGGGGGAGCACGGGCACGTTCCGGGAGACGTGGCGGCTGCGGTGGGAGCCGGAGCTGTCGGTGCGGGTCGCCGAAGCCGGGGTGTGGGGCACGACCGTGCTCGGCGCGGCGACCGCCAGGGCGCAGGCGGACGCCGTCACCGCGCAGGGTCTCGCCGATGTCACCGCCCTCGCCGAGCGCTGCCTGCTGGCCGAACTGCCGGACGCGCTGTCACCGGTGATGCGGATCCTCGCGGACCGTGCGGCACTCGACATGGACGTCGGCCACCTCGCCCAGGCGCTGCCGGCCCTCGTCCGCTCACTGCGCTACGGCGACGTGCGCGGCACCGACACCGGAGCGCTGGCCGAGGTCGCCGCGGGTCTCGCCGAGCGGGTCTTCGTGGGCCTGCCCCCCGCCTGCGCCGGGCTGGACGCCGACGCGGCTCAGGAGATGCGCCGGCACGTGGACGCCGTGCACGGAGCGGTGGGACTGCTCGGTGACGCCCCCGCGCCGGGCCACGGCGCCCTGAGGTCCCGTTGGCAGGCCGTCCTGCGGACCCTCTCCGCGCGGGGCGGCGTGTCCGGGGTGATCCGGGGGCGGGCCGTGCGGCTCCTGCTGGACGACGGCGCGCTCGTGCCGCAGGAGGCTGCCCGGCTCATGGGGCAGGTGCTGTCCCGCGGGACGCCGCCGGCGGACGCGGCCGCCTGGATCGAGGGCTTCCTCGGCGGCGGCTCGGGAGGCGGCATGCTCCTCCTGCACGACGAGCGGCTGCTCGCACTGGTCGACGCCTGGCTGACCGGCGTACCGGCGGAGGCGTTCACGGACGTACTGCCGTTGCTGCGGCGCACCTTCTCGGCCTACGAGCCGGGAGTCCGCCGCAGCCTCGGCGAGTTGGTCCGGCGCGGGCCGGCGTCGCGGGGGAGCGTGACGACGACCGGTTCCGGCATACCCGGTTTCGGGGCCGGGCTCGCCACCGGACGTGCCGAAGCCGTGCTGCCGGTGGTCCGGCTGCTGCTGGGGCTGGACGAGGCGGAGGCGACGGGCGAGCGAACCGGAACCCCGGACGCCGGCCCTGGCCCTGGCCATGACGCCGATACGGGCGGCGGGTTGCCGGGTGGCGACGACAACGACCTCGTGGGGGTGGACGCATGACGACCGAGCCGGTGGATGCCGACCCGGCGCAGGAACGACTGCGGCGGTGGCGGCTGGTGCTCGGGGGCGACCCGGCCGACGGCACCGGCCGCACGCTCTCCGGGCGGGACGCCGCGATGGACGGCGCGCTCGCCGCGCTCTACGGGAAGGAGAGCAGGTCACGTCCCGGTCGGGACCGGTCGGCGGGTCTCGGGGCCTCCGCGCCGGCCGTGGCGCGCTGGCTGGGGGACATCCGCACCTACTTCCCCTCCTCCGTCGTGCAGGTGATGCAGCGGGACGCGATCGACCGTCTCGGTCTCGCCACCCTCCTGCTGGAGCCGGAGATGCTCGAGGCCGTGGAGGCCGACGTACACCTCGTCGGCACGCTGCTGTCCCTCCACAAAGCGATGCCGGAGACGACGAGGGAGACGGCGCGGGCCGTCGTCCGCAAGGTGGTCGCAGACCTGGAGAAGCGGCTCGCCACACGCACCCGGGCCACGCTCACCGGCGCCCTCGACCGCAGTGCCCGCGTCACCCGGCCCCGCCACCACGACATCGACTGGAACCGGACGATCGCGGCCAACCTCAAGCACTACCTGCCCGAGCACCGGACGATCGTGCCGGAGCGGCTCATCGGTCACGGGCGGGCGTCCCGCTCCGTGAAGAAGGAGGTCGTCCTCTGCGTCGACCAGTCGGGGTCGATGGCGGCGTCGGTGGTGTACGCGTCCGTGTTCGGAGCGGTGCTGGCGTCCATGCGGTCGATCGACACCCGGCTCGTCGTCTTCGACACGGCCGTCGTCGACCTCACCGATCAGCTCGACGACCCGGTCGACGTCCTGTTCGGCACGCGACTCGGCGGCGGCACGGACATCAACCGCGCGCTGGCGTACTGCCAGTCGCGGATCACCCGGCCCTCGAAGACGGTGGTCGTGCTGATCAGCGATCTGTACGAGGGGGGCATACGCCACGAGATGCTCAAGCGGGTCGCGGCGATGAAGGCGGCGGGGGTGGGGTTCGTGACGCTGCTGGCGCTGTCCGACGAGGGAGCGCCCGCCTACGACCGGGAGCACGCGGCGGCGCTCGCCGCTCTGGGCACGCCCGCCTTCGCCTGCACGCCCGATCTGTTTCCGGAGGTGATGGCGGCGGCGATCGAGAGGCGGCCGTTGCCGATGCCGGACGCCGGGTGACGACTTGTCGATCCGAGGCGTCCTGCTTCCTGGCCATAAAAGGGACATGACTGACCATCGGTGACGACGGGCTTGCGTACCTGCCGGAGTTCCGTGCGAGGATCGCGCGTCGTATCGACGCGTTGTTCGATGCCCGCGCTGTCCGGTGAGTTGTCCGGCGCGCGACCCGTTCCGCCGTACGGGAGGAATCTCCCCCTTGAGCTGGTCAGCAGTTCTGCCCGGTGCCGCCCTGCGCGTGATGCGCGCGGCGGCCGGGCGGCGTGCGCTGCACGTGGGACTGCTGGTGGCCGGACTGTTCGTGCTCGGGGTGCTGTACGGGGAACGGGCGCGGGCGGCCGGAGAGGCGCCGTCGGTGAGGGACACGGTCCACGAGGTGACCGGCGTCCCCCTGGACCAGGCTCGGGGTCGGGCCCGGGCCCTGGCGCAGGGTCGGAGTCAGGACCATGATCATGCCCAGGGTCGGGAGGCCGGCGCCCAGAAGTCCCGGACCGTCGTCGAGAACGCCGACGTGGTGCTTTCGGGGCTTCGTCCGCTGACGGAAGGCGTCGTCCGGCCCGTGGAGGAACGGGTTCTGGAGCCGGTCGGAAACGCGGTGGAGGCGGTGGGCCACGGGCTGGGTGCGGTCGTGCGGGCGCACGTGCCGCCGTCGGAGGCGCTGCCGCTTCCGTCCGTCCCCCCTCTGCCGTCCGCACCCTCGCTTCCAGGCCCGTCCGAGCTTCCGGGCCCGGCCGACCCGCCGGCCTCGCCCGGCCTGCCGGATCCGCCCGAGCTGACGGACCTGGTCGGCGCCGTGATGCCCGGCGCCCCGGCCCCGGAGCCCCCGCCGTCGGCCCCGCCGCCGGACGCCCCCGACGCTTCCGGTGCCTCCGAGGCCGCCGATGTCCGAGCCCCCGCCGAGGGAGCCGCAGGCCTCATGGCCGCCGCCCACGGGCCGGAGCACGTCGCCGAGGGGCCGTCCACCGCGGCCCGCGTCGACACGCGGCGCGCCCCGCTCGCGCCCGCCGGTCAGGCGCCCGTCCGCCGGGCACCCGCAGGCGACCCCGACGGCACGCTGGGCGCCGGGGCGGGTGCCGACCAGGGCACGCCGCGTCATGGCGACGCACACGCGGTCACCCCGCACCACCCGATCCCGTTCCGGCTCGTGCCCGGCGCCCTCGTGGGTGCCGACACGGCCGAGACCAGGGACCGCTACCGGGACATTCCCGTCTCTCCCGCCTAGGGCAGGACCTCTCCCCGTCGCGCACCCGCCGCAGCCCGCCGTACGGGGGCGCGGAGAGGTGAGCCCACCGCCCCCCTCCGACGGTTCCGTTGCCCGGACCCCGGACCCCGGACCCCGGACCCCGGACCCCGGACCCCGGACCCCGGATCCCGGACCCCGGACGACCGTCGCTTCTCCGAGCGGACGTCGCCGCCCTCCCGCGGAGCCGTCGGCCTCGATCCGCCGCCCTCGACGGCCGACCGCGCTGGTGCCTCGCCGGCCCGGCGGTCGGGAAGCGTCCCCGGGCCGACCGGCACCCTCCGGGACGCCCGCCGACCGGCCATGAGGTCACCGGCGTGCGGTACGTCGCCCGGTCGGTGGCCCCCGGCCCGCGCGACCGGTCTCCGGGACAGCGCGTACGGCGCGCCGGGCGACCCCGCAAGGGGTCTGACATCCGCCCACCTGGACATCAGGTGGGAGCACGAGCTTCGCGGGGCACAGGGCCTGGACGGTCCGGCCGAAAGCCGTCGGCCGCCGTCCGGCCGTAACCCCGCGGATCGGGCGGGGCGGTCCCCATTGGGGTGGGGACCGGCCGCCCGCACCTCCCGGGCCGCATCCCCGCGGCCCTACGGGGGCGTTCGACGGGCCTCACCGGGCCGACCCCAGCCCGGTGAGGCCCGCACCAGCCCGGTGAGGCCCGGACCAGCCCGTGGGCTCGCACCAGCCCGTGAGGCCCGCATCACCCCACTAGGCCGGCATCACCCCATCGAGGCCCGCACCACCCCACGAGGCCCACGTCAGGCCCGAGGCCCCCGTCGGCCGGCGCGGGTCCCGCAGTCCGGCCCGCTGCTCGGGCCCGCTCCTCGCGCCTCACATCCGGCACGCCGTGCCAGTGAGCGCGGCATCATGTGACAGGCATCACCGCTCAGGTGTGACCCACGATTTAGAGACCCTCCGCATGCGGCGATAACCTGCGAGACGGACATGCCGCGCGCTCGGTCACCGTGTGCGCCCCCCTTGTGACACAGCGGACGTCACGTTGCCCTTCGCGGCACGCCCACGCATCCAACGAACCGCGAGATCACTGATAGGGACGGAAGCGCGTGGACCTGTTCGAGTACCAGGCGAGGGACCTCTTCGCCAAGCACGATGTACCGGTGCTGGCCGGTGAAGTCATCGACACGCCTGAGGCGGCGCGCGAGATCACCGAGCGTCTGGGCGGCAAGTCCGTCGTCAAGGCGCAGGTGAAGGTCGGTGGTCGTGGCAAGGCCGGTGGCGTGAAGCTGGCCGCCTCCGCGGACGAGGCCGTCGCCCGGGCGACGGACATCCTCGGCATGGACATCAAGGGCCACACGGTCCACAAGGTGATGATCGCCGAGACCGCCCCCGAGATCGTCGAGGAGTACTACGTCTCCTTCCTCCTCGACCGTGCCAACCGCACCTTCCTCTCCATCGCCTCCGTCGAGGGCGGCATGGAGATCGAGGAGGTGGCGGCCACCCGTCCGGAGGCCGTCGCCAAGACCCCGATCGACGCGATCGACGGCGTGACGCCGGAGAAGGCGCGCGAGATCGTCGAGGCCGCGAAGTTCCCGGCCGAGGTCGCCGACAAGGTCGCCGACATCCTGGTCAAGCTGTGGGACACCTTCATCAAGGAGGACGCCCTCCTGGTCGAGGTCAACCCGCTGGCCAAGGTCGTCTCCGGCGACGTCATCGCCCTCGACGGCAAGGTGTCGCTCGACGACAACGCCGAGTTCCGACACCCCGACTTCGAGGCCCTCCACGACAAGGCCGCGGCCAACCCGCTCGAGGCCGCCGCCAAGGAGAAGAACCTCAACTACGTCAAGCTCGACGGCGAGGTCGGCATCATCGGCAACGGCGCGGGTCTCGTCATGAGCACCCTGGACGTCGTCGCGTACGCCGGTGAGAAGCACGGCAACGTGAAGCCCGCCAACTTCCTGGACATCGGTGGCGGTGCCTCCGCCCAGGTGATGGCGAACGGCCTGGAGATCATCCTCGGCGACCCGGACGTCCGCTCCGTGTTCGTCAACGTCTTCGGCGGCATCACCGCCTGCGACGAGGTCGCCAACGGCATCGTCCAGGCGCTGAAGCTCCTGGAGGACCGCGGCGAGAAGGTCGAGAAGCCGCTCGTCGTCCGCCTCGACGGCAACAACGCCGAGCTGGGCCGCAAGATCCTCACCGACGCCAACCACCCGCTGGTCCAGCGCGTCGACACCATGGACGGCGCGGCCGACAAGGCCGCCGAGCTGGCCCACGCCGCCAAGTAAGCACTCAGGACGAGGACACCAACACACCATGGCTATCTGGCTCAACAAGGACAGCAAGGTCATCGTCCAGGGCATGACCGGCGCCACCGGCATGAAGCACACCAAGCTCATGCTCGGTGACGGCACCGAGGTCGTGGGCGGCGTGAACCCGCGCAAGGCGGGCACCTCCGTGGACTTCGACGGCAACGAGGTACCGGTCTTCGGCACCGTCAAGGAGGCCATCGAGAAGACCGGCGCCAACGTCTCCGTCATCTTCGTGCCGGAGAAGTTCACCAAGGACGCCGTCGTCGAGGCCATCGACGCCGAGATCCCCCTGGCCGTCGTGATCACCGAGGGCATCGCCGTGCACGACTCGGCCGCCTTCTGGTCGTACGCCGGCAAGAAGGGCAACAAGACCCGGATCATCGGCCCGAACTGCCCCGGCATCATCACCCCGGGCCAGTCCAACGTCGGCATCATCCCGGGCGACATCACCAAGCCGGGCCGCATCGGCCTGGTCTCGAAGTCCGGCACGCTGACGTACCAGATGATGTACGAGCTGCGTGACATCGGCTTCTCGACCGCCGTCGGCATCGGTGGCGACCCGATCATCGGCACCACGCACATCGACGCGCTCGCCGCGTTCGAGGCCGACCCCGAGACCGACCTGATCGTCATGATCGGCGAGATCGGTGGCGACGCCGAGGAGCGGGCCGCCGAGTACATCTCGAAGAACGTGACCAAGCCGGTCGTCGGCTACGTCGCGGGCTTCACCGCGCCCGAGGGCAAGACCATGGGCCACGCCGGCGCCATCGTCTCCGGTTCCTCCGGCACCGCCCAGGCGAAGAAGGAGGCCCTGGAGGCCGCCGGCGTCAAGGTCGGCAAGACGCCGACCGAGACGGCGAAGCTCGCCCGGGCCATCCTCGCCGGCTGAGGACAGCCTGACCGGCCGAGCGCCTTCGCCGCGCCCGAGCCGAACGCACGCCGAGTGGCCCGCACCCGTGACACGGGGCGGGCCACTCGGCGTCGAAGGCGCCGCACGTCGTGCCCTACGACGGACACGCCGTACGACGCGCCGCGCAGGCACGTCGTGCCCTACGACGGACGTGCCCTACGACGGACGTGCCCTACGACGGACGCGCCCTACGACGCCCCGCGCAGGCCCTCGTGCGGGGGAGGGTCACTCCAGGCCGGGCGTCAGCCGTTGCGGCCCGTGCTGCAACTGGTCCCGCAGCTTCTGCCGCAGCTCCAGCTGCTCGTCCGACAGCGCGCCCGGCGCCACGGGGGGCGGCACTCCCCGCACCGTCTCGCCCGGGGACACGGGCGGCTCGTAGTGCGTGGGCGCGGTGCGCAGGGTCAGGGCCGTGGTGCCGATGAGGGCGACCGTGAACGCGATCGCGGCCCGGGTCAGGTACCGCGCCCGGCGTTCGCTGCCCCTGCGCACCGTCGGCGGCTCGGCCGCCCGCAGCCGCTCGGCCGACGCCACCTCCGCCAGCCTCCGGTGCAGCACCTGCGGGTCGGCCAGCTCGGGCAGCCGGTCGGCGACGGCCTCGCGGGCGCGCAGCAGCCGGTTCGCCGCCGTAGGGGTGCTCGCCTCCGTCTCCGCGGCCGTCTCGGGCAGACCGAGGCCCACACCGTCGTAGAGCACGAGCGTGCGGCGGCGCGGCGGGGGGAGGCGGAGCAGGGTGTTCAGCAGGGTGCGGTCGCCGGGGTCGACGGGCAGGGGCTCCGGGTGCCGGTGGCGCAGCCGGAACCGCTGCCACGGCGACAGCGCGTACTCGTACGCCGCGGCCCGGACCCAGCCCACCGGGTCGCGGTCGCGGGCCACCTCCGGCCATCGCTCCCAGGCGGACTGGAAGGCACGCTCCACCGACTCCCGCGCCAGTTCGCGACGACCGGTCAGCAGGTAGGCCTGCCGCACCAGGGCGGGGGCGCTGAACTCGTACAGCGCGTCGAAGGCCTGAGCAGGTGTCATGGAGACCGCTCCGGGGCGCGGCCCCGGCCCCGCCAACGCATCCGCACCCGCCCCCGGCTCCGGCCCGGAAACCGCGTCCGGACCCGTCTCCGTTCCCGCGCCCGAAACAGCCGGCGCGGGCCCCGCCTCTCGTGGCGTCCCCGGCTCGCGTGGCGCCCCCGGCTCTCCTCGCGCCCCCGTTCCCGGGGTCGCCCCGGAAGCCGGGGCCGAACCCGACTCCCGCCCGTCCAGCGGCTTCGCGGGGAGGACGAGGCTGTCGGCGGCCTCGTCCGTGGCGGCACCCGGCCCGGCGCCGACGGCCACGACGACGGGCACCGGCTTCGCCCGCCGGGACGCCGCCTCCTCGGCCAGGGTGTCGAGCAGCTTCGCGTACGCCTCCCGTTTCCGGCCGCGCGGAGTCGTGCGGCCGCTCTCCCACGCACGGACCGTCTCGTGGGTGACGCCCACCCGCGCCGCGAGCTGAGCCTGTGTCAGCGCGGCGTTCTCCCGCAGGCGTCGGCGTGCCTTGGGCGGAGGCAGCGGGGTCGCAGGGCTCCGTGTCACAGGACGCCCCTTCGTACGAAAAAGTACATAAACATATATTGAGCGACACAACGGTCGTTCGCCTGTTACGCCGGTAAAGCGCGTGTCGTTGGGAGCATGGCGGGCGTGACCCAGACGACCGCTCACCGAGCCCCGTTGTCCCTGCTGCACACCCGGTGGCGTGACCGTTCGCCCGGACTGGCCGCCGGCCTCCTGGGCGGCACGCTCGCCGCGGCCCTGGGACTGGTCTCGTGCGCCGCGCTCGTGACGCTGCTCTGGATCAGCTCGCCGTACCCCGACAGCGGGCCCGGCGGTGCCCTGCACGTCGCCGCGGCGCTGTGGCTGCTGGCGCACGGAGTCGACCTGGTCCGCCTCGACACGCTCTCCGGTGCCCCCGCGCCCATGGGCGTGACCCCGCTGCTGCTGCTCCTGCTGCCGCTGTGGCTGGTGCACCGGGCGGCCCGGGACGCCACGGACCCCGGGGACGGCGTGGGGGTGGCCGTGGGCGCGGGCCCGCGGGCGGGGGCCGGTGTGCGTCCGGGCGGGCTCCCGGACGCCGGACCGCCCCCCGTCTCCGCGCGGATCGCCTGGGCCGGGGTCGTCCTCGGGTACCTCGCCGTCGCCGCGCCCGTGGTGCTGTACGCGGCGGACGGTGTGCTGCGGCCCTCCTGGTGGTGGGCGGTGGTGTGCCTGCCGCTGGTCACCATGGGAGCGGCGGGCGCGGGCGTGTGGACGGCGTTCGGCCGGCCGGGCGGCCCGGTGGGGCGGGCGCTGCGCGTGCTGCCCCGGGAGCTGCGGGAGCTGATGGTGGAGCCGGACGCCCGCCTCGGCGCCGCGACGCGCGCCGCGGGGGCCGGCGCGGCCGTGCTGGTCGGGGGCGGGGCGCTGCTGCTCGCGGTCTCGCTGGTGTGGCACGGAGCCGCCGCCCAGGAGGCGTTCCTGCGGCTGACCGAGGGGTGGTCGGGCCGGCTCGCCGTGCTGCTCCTCTGTCTGACCCTGGTGCCGAACGCGGCGGTCTGGGGGGCGGCGTACGCCCTCGGCCCCGGGTTCGTGCTCGGCACCGGGCATGTCGTCGGCCCCCTCTCCTCCGCCCCCGCACCGCTGCTGCCGCCGTTCCCGCTGCTGGCGGCGGTGCCGGACGCGGGTCCGGGGACCCCGCTGCACTGGGCGGCCGGGGCGGTGCCGCTGGCGGCGGGGGTGGCGGTGGGCTGGTTCACGGCACGGGCCGCGACGCCGGTGGCGTCGGAGTACGAGGAGGGCGGCGGGGTGTGGTCGTGGCGGCGGACCGTCGCCGCGACCGTACTGGCCGCCGTCCTGTGCGCGACTCTCGTCGCCCTGCTGGCCGCGCTGGCGGGCGGTCCGCTCGGTGGGGCCGGCCTGGCCCGCTTCGGGCCGGTGTGGTGGCAGGCCAGTGGCGCGACGCTGGGCTGGATCGCGGTGGTGGCGGTGCCCGTGGCGTCGGGGGTGCGCGCGTGGCGGCGGCGTGGCGCCGCCGCCGGGGCGGCGGAGGAGCCGGAGCCCGAGAGCGGGGACCCGTGCGACGGAGGCGGGCGCCGGTGGGGCCTGGGACCGGTGTCCGAGGCGTGGCGCCGCCGGGGACGTCGGCGGGCGAGCGAGGACGGCGACGGCGAGGGGAAACGGCGACGGCGAGGGGGACGGCGCTGAGGGGGACGAGGGCGCCGTGCCCTTCGGGTTCTACGAAGGAAAAGGCGCCGACGCCGGCAAGGCGCCCTACGATCTCCTGTCGGCCGATCCCCCCGCGGAGCCGCCTCGGGCGCTCTGAGGGGTCACCCGCCGGCATCCCCCGGCGCCCCTTCTCCGGCGAACCGGGGAGCGGGCGGCGGGCGTCAGCCCTCCGTGCCCAGCAGGTCCCGGAGCTGTTCCGGGAGGTGGGTGTCGCAGGACTGCTTCGCCTCGTTGGTCAGGGCGTCGTTCCGGCAGGTGTAGTAGTCGTTGTAGACCAGCTGGGCACCGAAGGACGCGGCGACCAGCAGGATGCCCAGGGAAGCCGTGACCAGGCCGCTGATCGCGGCGGTCCGCTGCGGGCCGCCGGACTGGCCCGCGGGCGGGGCCGGGGTGTCCGGGTCGGAGGCGGCGCGGGGCTTGGCGCGCAGGGCGCTGATGCCCCAGTAGAGCGCCAGCGCGCCGAGCATCAGGGCCACGTACGGCCAGTTGAAGAGCGCGAAGAAGAGGGCCCACATGCCGCCCATCAGGGCATAGCGGGCACGCCGCTGCACGGGGTCCTTGGGGTCCCAGCGCGGGCCGGTGCCGCCGCCCGGACCCTCGGGACCGGAACCGGGACCGGGACCAGGGGCGCCGGGCCGCTCGCCGAAGCCGCCGGGCGAGCGGCCCGGCTGACGGTCGCTCCACTGCCGGCCCCACGGGGAGCGCCCGCCCTCGCCCCGGTCGCCGGACGAGCCCTGGGAGTCGTCGTCCCCCGACGGGTGCCGCGGCTGCCACGGGCGGTCCGGCGTGCCCTCCGGGGGCGGGGCGAACGGATTGTCCTGCTGGCCGGCGCCGTCCTGCCCGCCGCCGCTCCTCCGGTCCGAAGGGGTGTCGGGCGGCGAGGAGGGGCGCTCCCGCAGCAACACGGTGCTGCGCTCCCCTGGCTGCGCCGACTGCTGGGGGAGGGTGAGCAGTCGCAGGCTGCGGTCCGGCATCAAGTGAGCGTCTTCCCCTTGGCGATCGTGACGGTAAGGAACGGACGAACGGGTCGTACGACTGGTGAACGCGTGACGCGCGGGTCGCGTTCCCGGTCCGGCTCCACGCAGACGCTACCTTCCGGCCGCGCCCCCGTCCCGAGGGGGCCGTCCGGTGTGCCGGTATCGTTGCTGACGGTCGGCCGCTTCGTAGACTTCCCCGTATCCCGGGGCGCGAAGCATTCGTACGACTGTACAAACCGATGAACGTGCCCGACCGGCGGTCCCGTCCGACCGGCGGACGAGCACGGCCGACGGCCGTACGAGACCGACCGCACCGACCCGCTCCCCCGAGAAAGGCCCCCACCGTGGCCGCCAAGCCCGTGGCCCAGCGAGCCAAGCGCCTCGTCGTGCTGGTCTCCGGATCCGGCACCAACCTCCAGGCGCTCCTCGACGAGATCGCCGCCACCGGCGTCGAGGCCTACGGGGCCGAGATCGTGGCCGTCGGCGCGGACCGCGAGGGCATCGAGGGGCTGGCCCGCGCCGAGCGCGCCGGGCTGCCGACCTTCGTACGAAAGGTCAAGGACCACGGGAGCCGTGAGGAGTGGGACGCCGCGCTCGCCGAGGCCGTCGCCGCCCACGAGCCGGACCTCGTCGTCTCGGCCGGGTTCATGAAGATCGTGGGCAAGGAGTTCCTGGCCCGCTTCGGAGGGCGGTTCGTCAACACCCACCCCGCCCTCCTCCCCAGCTTCCCGGGAGCCCACGGTGTGCGGGACGCGCTCGCGTACGGCGCCAGGGTCACCGGCTGCACCGTCCACTTCGTCGACGACGGCGTCGACACCGGGCCGATCATCGCGCAGGGCGTGGTGGAGATCCGGGACGAGGACGACGAGAGCGCTCTGCACGAGCGCATCAAGGAAGTCGAGCGAAGGCTGCTCGTCGATGTCGTGGGGCGGCTCGCCCGCAACGGCTATCGCATCGAGGGACGAAAGGTAGTTATCCAGTGACCGCCGAGAGCAACAAGCGGGCCATCCGTCGCGCGCTGGTCAGCGTCTACGACAAGACCGGGCTGGAGGAGCTCGCCCGCGGGCTCCACGAGGCGGGCGTCGAACTCGTCTCCACCGGGTCCACGGCCGGCCGTATCGCCGCCGCCGGCGTCCCCGTCACCAAGGTCGAGGAGCTCACCGGCTTCCCCGAGTGCCTGGACGGCCGGGTCAAGACCCTGCACCCGAAGGTGCACGCCGGCATCCTCGCCGACCTGCGCCTGGACAGCCACCGGGAGCAGCTCGGCGAGCTGGGCGTGGAGCCCTTCGACCTGGTCGTGGTCAACCTCTACCCGTTCCGCGAGACCGTCGCCTCGGGGGCCACCCCCGACGAGTGCGTGGAGCAGATCGACATCGGCGGCCCCTCCATGGTCCGCGCCGCCGCCAAGAACCACCCCTCCGTCGCGGTCGTCACCAGCCCCGCCCGGTACGCCGACGTGCTCGCCGCGGTCAAGGGCGGCGGCTTCGACCTCGCCGCCCGCAAGCGGCTGGCCGCCGAGGCCTTCCAGCACACGGCCGCCTACGACGTGGCCGTCGCCTCCTGGTTCGCCTCCGCGTACGCCCCCGTCGACGAGACCCGGTTCCCGGACTTCCTCGGCGCCACGTACGACCGCGCCCACACCCTGCGCTACGGCGAGAACCCGCACCAGCCGGCGGCCCTGTACACGTCCCCCGAGGGCGGCGGCCTCGCCCGGGCCGAGCAGCTGCACGGCAAGGAGATGTCGTACAACAACTACACGGACACGGACGCCGCCCGCCGTGCCGCGTACGACCACGACGAGCCGTGCGTCGCGATCATCAAGCACGCCAACCCGTGCGGCATCGCGGTCGGCGCGGACGTCGCCGAGGCGCACCGCAAGGCGCACGCCTGCGACCCGCTGTCGGCGTTCGGCGGCGTGATCGCGGTCAACCGCCCGGTCTCCAAGGAGATGGCCGAGCAGGTCGCCGAGATCTTCACCGAGGTCATCGTGGCGCCCGACTACGAGGACGGCGCCCTCGAGGCCCTCACCAAGAAGAAGAACATCCGCGTGCTGCGGGCCCCCGAGGCGCCCGCCGCCCCGGTCGAGGTCAAGCCGATCGACGGCGGCGCCCTCCTCCAGGTCACCGACCGCCTCCAGGCCGAGGGCGACGACCCGGCCACCTGGACGCTGGCGACCGGCGAGGCGCTCTCCGAGGCGGAGCTGGCCGACCTGGCCTTCGCCTGGAAGGCCTGCCGCGCCGTCAAGTCCAACGCGATCCTCCTCGCCAAGGACGGCGCCTCCGTCGGCGTCGGCATGGGCCAGGTCAACCGCGTCGACTCCGCGAAGCTGGCGGTCGAGCGGGCGGGCGCCGAGCGCGCCGAGGGCGCGTACGCCGCCTCCGACGCCTTCTTCCCCTTCCCGGACGGCCTGGAGATCCTCACCGCGGCCGGCGTGAAGGCCGTGGTCCAGCCCGGCGGTTCGGTCCGTGACGAACTCGTCGTCGAGGCGGCCAGGAAGGCCGGCGTGACGATGTACTTCACGGGGACGCGGCACTTCTTCCACTGACGCGGTGCGTGAGGGCGCCCCGGTGCACCGGCACCGGGGCGCCCTCCGTCACGCGGGTGCCCCCGCCCGTGGCAACGCGGTCTCCGGTGGATACCGGCCCCTCGGCGCGGCCGGGACCGGCCGCGGTCCGACGGCCGCCCCGGCGGGTCGGTGGATCCCCGACGTCGAACGGCCCCCGTTCCCCTCCGCGGAGGGGAACGGGGGCCGCCGGTCGGCAGGCTCGCTCAGCGGGCCGTGCGGGTCAGCAGGGGCGCAGCGACCAGATCGGGTCCCAGGTCGCGGTGCCCGCCTGGTAGGCCGTCGAGGTCCAGCGGACGCTGCCGTCCCGGTTGAAGAACTTGGCGACCGTCCCCCGCGTCTGGTTGTTGGTGAACGGGCCGTCACCGGTCCAGTTGGTGACGTTCCACGTCTGGCACTTGTAGAAGTCGAACTTGGTGCCCTTGACGACCATGCACAGGTGGCCGTAGTCGCAGGCCAGGTCCTGGGCGCCCTTGGTCCTGGGCGCCTCGGTGACGGTCAGCCCCTCGTACCGCACCGCGTCCGCGGTCACCCGGAGAGGCTCGGGCCGGTCGGCCAGCACCCGGTCGGCCGCCTGCTGGAGCGCGGTGACCCGGGTGCCGGCCGGGTCGGCGGCGGTGGCCAGGGTCGTGGAGCCGGCGACCAGGGCGGCCGAGGCCGCGAGGAGCATCGCGGCGGGTTTGATGATGTTCACTGTGGTTCCCCCATGAACGTCGGTGTCGTACCGCCGAAGCGGTGTGCTCACACCGTGCCCGTGGCGCCCGCCGAGCGGTACCTGGCACCTCTCAGGGTCACTTCGCGCCCCGCGGCGTGTACTCCTTGAGGTGGTGAGCGACGCGGTCGGCGTAGTCGCGGTACTTCGGGGGAACCCCGCCCGCGTCGTTCACCTTGTCGTACGACGTCCGGTAGGCGACCGCGATCAGCACCCGGCGGTCGCCCGGCAGGCGGGCGTCGAGGCGCGGCGTGATCCAGCACAGGTAGCGGCCCATCGCCGGGATGGACTCGGCGGGCGGGAACGGCGGCTCGGGAACGGTCGCGCCGGGGGTGCCGTCCTCGTTCATCCACCAGCGCAGCACCTTCGGGGTCCAGCGGGCGATGCCGTACTCGTCCCGGGCCGGGTCGGAGAGGGCCGGGTCGAAATCGCTCTCCACCTTCAGCATGGCGGCGATCAGGGGCGAGCTGACGTCCTTGCGATCGCAATCGTGTGCGGTCTCGACGATCAGCAGGCGGTAGGCGGGCGGCACGCCCCGGTCGGTGCGCAGTTCGTCGGCGCCGTAGGAGGCGGCGGAGACGTTCGTCGCCGTGGCGCCGGTGCCCTGGGCCCCCGGACCGGGGCCGCCGCCCTCGCCGTCGCCGCGGACGGCGAGGCCGTACCCGAGCGCGGCGGCGGTCACGGCGGCGGTCGCGGCGAGGGTCACCCGCCGGACGCGGGTGAGGCGCGGCAGGACGGACCGCCCCGGACGGCCACCGGACGCGGCCGCCGCCACCCGTCGTGACAGGACGTCCGTGCCGATGCGTTCGGCGTGCGTACGGGTCAGACAGGCGCGCACGATCTCCCGCCACGCCTCGGGCAGTGCGGGCGACAGCCGCAGCTCCTCGGTGCCGCGGGCGTAGGCGGCGCCGGCGTCGCGGCGGGCCGTCGGGGTGCCGCCGGGCAGCGGGAAGGAGCCGCTGAGCACGAGGTGGGCGAGGACGCCGAAGGCCCAGACGTCGGCCGAGGGGCGGATGCGGCGGCCGCGTTCACCGATCTCGGACCAGAGCAGCTCGGGCGGCGTGTAGTCGGGGGTGGAGAAGGCGGGCGTGTAGGCGTGGGTGCCTTCCAGTTCGGCGGCCATGTTGAAGTCGGCGAGCCGGACCGAGCCGTCCTCCATCAGCAGCACGTTGGCCGGTTTCAGGTCGCCGTGCACCCACCCGGCGGCGTGCAGCTGGGCCAGGCCCTCGCACACCTGGGCGACCAGCGCGGCGCCGCCGGCGGGACACGGCCGCGCGGCCAGCAGGGCGGCCAGGGACCCTTCCGCCTTCTCCAGCACGAGGACGGTGGCGCCGTCGAGGGCGGGGCGGGCCGGGTCGTCGACGACCAGGGTCTCGTACATCCGCACCAGCCGGGGCCTGCGCAGCCTGCGGTGCAACTCGACCTCGCGTTCCACGAGTTCGCGCAGGTGTGTGAGCTGGCGCGGGGTGCCCGTCCCGGTGGGCAGGAACTTCAGGGCGGCCGTGCTCGGCAGTCCGCCGTCGGCGCCGTCGACGCGACGGGCCTCGTACACGCTGCCGAAGGCACCCGTCGCGATCGGTGCCCGCACCTCCCAGCCGCCGACCCGGTACCCCTTCGGGACGACGACGGCGTACGGCTCGGTCACCGGGGCACCCGTCGCGGGGGTGCCGCGAGGACCATGAGGTCGTCCTCCCGTACGAGGTCGAAGCGGAGCGCCATGGAGACCAGCGACTCCTTCTTGCCGTTGAGCCGCGCGCCCGCCTCCGCCGTCTCCGGCCCCGGCTTCAGGCGCAGCTTCACCGCCAGGTAGTCGATGTTCCACTGGACGGTCGTGCGCGAGGCGGCCGGCCAGCCGGGCCGCAGCCGCTCGACGACCTGTTCGACGGTCGGCAGCGGCGCGTGCGGCGCCCCGCGCAGCCGCGGCTCGCACAGGGCGGCCAGGACGGCGAAGTACCGCTTGGTGCGGTCGACGGAGAAGGCCGGGGCGGTCGGCTCGCCGTCGGTGCCGTCCTCGGCGCGCAGGTAGTCGTGGCGCGGCGCCCACACCTCGACCGGCAGCAGGTCGCCCGCGGCGGGCAGCACGATCCGGGAGAACTCGAAGGGCACCGGGGCGTCCAGCCGGCCCGGCGCGACCTTGATGTGCTCGCCGGCGCCCTCCGGGTTCTCCACCACGTACGTCTGGTGGGCCGAGAGGTTGCTCACGGTCCAGAAGGTGCCGTGCGCGGTGATCTCACCCGCTCTGCGGGACACCCCGTCGTGCGCGATCAGCAGGCCGCCCTCGGGCACGGCCCGCCCGAAGACGAGCCGTTCGCCGGGGGCGAGCCGGAGTTGGGTGCGGGTGCGTTCGTCCTCCGTGGTCGGCGGAGGTACCACGATGATGCTGTACAAGGTGCGTCTCCCCGTGCCTGACGGCTGCCCGGGCCAGACTATTGCGACGCACCAGGGCCGTGCCCCCCTCGTAAGGGTGAGACACGGCCCTGTGACGTGATTGGCGAGAAAGCGTTCCGCGGTGGGTCAGTAGCGCGGGCGCTTGAACCAGGCGGCGCCGTTCGCGTTGCCGGCGAACACCGCGATCAGGATGCCGAGCACCAGGTGGATGATGCCGAAGATGGTGAACGGGTAGACGGCGAGGACCGCGGTCAGGATGCCGAAGACCAGCGCGGTCACGCGCAGGCCGCTGCCCCCGGACGCGAACTTCACCGCCAGGACGGCCGCCCACACGCCCCAGGCCAGCGCCAGCACCGCGAAGCCCCACAGCGCGCCGGTCGGGTAGTCGGCCAGTCCCTCGAAGGCGGGGTCGTCCTTGGCCTGGTCGACGGCGACGGCCGAGAAGGCGAACAGGGCCGTGCCGATCACCTGGAAGCCGACGATCACCCAGAGCATGACCCGGGCGGCACCGACGGTTCCGGGCATCGTGGTGGGAGCGCCGCCGCCGTAGGGCTGCTGCACGGGCGGCGCCGACGGGTAGCCGTAGCCGGGCTGTCCCTGCTGCTGGGGATAGCCGTAACCGGGCTGGCCCTGGGGCGGCTGCTGCGGAGGGCCGTAGCCCGGCTGCTGGCCCTGCGGCGCACCGTAGGGGTTGTTCGGGTCGCCGAAACTCATGGCGGGACTTCCTCCGTCGCTGTCACGTGCGGGGACGACGCGCGGCCCGGCTCGGAGGAGGTACGTCGTTGCGGTTCGTCCCCCCGGTACGGCCCCGCGGCACTGTGCACCCCAATCGTTCTTGACCGGTCTCTCGCTTGTCCAGCCCGGCAACGAGGTGTTGTGCAAGTGCAACAACGTCGATCACGGGCGGAGACGCGGGGACGCGTTCCGCAATGTCGTTTTGGTGCTGCTTTGGTGGCGGGTGGGCGCCCGGGCGGTGCCCGCCCACCGTCCGGATCATGACCGGATTGGAACCCGGGGCCGGTCATCCGCGAGGATGGGGGTATGACCGCCCAGATTCTCGATGGCAAGGCCACCGCAGCCGCGATCAAGTCCGAACTGACCGCCCGCGTGGCGGCGCTGAAGGAGAAGGGCGTCACGCCCGGCCTCGGCACGATCCTCGTCGGGGAGGACCCCGGCAGCCAGAAGTACGTAGCCGGCAAGCACCGCGACTGCGCCCAGGTCGGCATCGCCTCCATCCAGCGCGAGCTGCCCGCCACGGCGACGCAGGAGGAGATCGAGGCGGTCGTCCGCGAGCTGAACGAGGACCCTGCCTGCACCGGCTACATCGTCCAGCTCCCGCTGCCCCGGGGCATCGACGAGAACCGCATCCTGGAGCTGATGGACCCGGACAAGGACGCCGACGGCCTGCACCCGATGAACCTCGGCCGTCTCGTCCTGAACGAGCCGGCCCCCCTGCCCTGCACCCCGAACGGCATCCTCACCCTGCTGCGCCGCCACGGTGTGGAGATCAAGGGCGCCGAGGTCGTGGTGGTCGGCCGCGGTGTCACCATCGGCCGCCCGATGCCGCTGCTGCTCACCCGGCGCAGCGAGAACGCCACCGTGACCCAGTGCCACACCGGCACCCGGGACCTGGCCGCCCACCTCAAGCGCGCGGACATCGTCGTCGCCGCCGCCGGCTCCCCGCACCTGGTCCGTCCCGAGGACGTCAAGCCGGGTGCCGCCGTCCTCGACGTCGGCGTCTCCCGCAACGCCGAGGGCAAGATCATGGGCGACGTCCACCCCGGTGTCGCCGAGGTGGCCGCGTGGATCTCCCCGAACCCGGGCGGTGTCGGCCCCATGACCCGTGCCCAGCTGCTCGTCAACGTGGTCGAGGCGGCGGAGCGCAGTGCCGGCTGACGACACGCGCGCCGGGAGCCGGGAGCGCGCCGAAGGCCGGGAGCGCGCCGAGGGCCGAGGGCGCGCGGAGGCCCCGGAGCAGGCGGAGGAACTCACCGTCCGGGACCCCGTCAGCGCGCCCGACGCCGAGGGCAGGCCGCGGCGGGCCACCCGCCGGTTCCCGCTCTTCACCCGTGACACCGCGCGCCCCGAGGGCGGCGGCCGGGCCGCCACCGCCGACGCGCCGGCGCCCGCCCGGCAGTGGCCGATCCTCCTCGTGGTCGGCCTGGTCGGGATCGGCCTGCTGCTGAGCGCGCTGGACGTGTTCCGCTGGGGTCTGGTGCTGATCGGCGCCGCGCTGCTGTGCGGCGCCGTGCTCCGCTGGCTGCTGCCCGACGTCGGCATGCTCGCCGTGCGCTCGCGCTTCACGGACATCGCCACCTACGGCGTCCTCGGCCTCTCCATCGCCCTGCTGGCGCTGATGGCCCAGCCGGACCCGCTGCTGGAGATCCCGTTCCTGAAGGACACCCTGCACTTCACGGTGAGCTAGGGACCGGGCACGGCGGCCCGTCCTCCACCCCCGTGGAAGGACGGGCCGCCGCCGCGACCAACCCTCCTGCACGCGGAACGCCCTGTTCAACGCCTGTCAGGCCGCTGTGGCACGGAAGTGACCGTTCCGCTACTCCGTCACGCGCGCTGTGAAAAACAGGGTTCGGTGCGGGGCACGGCAACGCCGGTGGGACACTGGACCGCGGGTCGACAGGCGTGCGACGGTGCATGCCCGCGGCCCCTGTGCTCCTGTGCGCCCCCACCCCGGGAACTGAGATCCTGACCGGGCGCATCCCTGTGGGTAGCCAGAACGAGGACTCCGCGCGGGACGCCGCGCGCGAGGACAACGGGGAACGAACAGCACGTCACCGGGGGGAAGAGGGGGGAAGCAATGCCTCGTTGGAAGGCCTTGCCGGATGAACTCGATCCGCAGATCAAAGAGTTCACCAGTCAGTTGCGCCGGCTCGTGGACCGCAGCGAGCTCAGCATCGCGTCGGTGGCCGACGCCACGGGTTACAGCAAGACGTCCTGGGAGCGCTATCTGAACGGCCGGCTGCTGGCGCCGAAGGGCGCCATCGTGGCCCTGGCCGAGGTGACGGGCACCAATCCCGTCCACCTGACCACCATGTGGGAGCTGGCGGAGCGTGCCTGGAGCCGCTCGGAGATGCGCCACGACATGACCATGGAGGCCATCCGGATCTCGCAGGCGCGGGCCGCGCTCGGCGAGCTGGGCACGCCCGCGGCCGCGTCGGGCACCGGCGGCAGGAGCGGCCGGGGAAGCCGCTCCGGCCGCCACGGCGGGGGAGCGACGGCCACGCCCGGGATCGCCGGGCCGGCCGGTGTCGCGCCCACCCTGCCGCCGGCGGTCCCCGTGCAGCCGACGGCCGCCGACAGCCCCGACTCCGCCGTCGGCACGGCACGGGGCGGCGGTGCGCCGAGCTCCTCCTCCCTCCCGTCCTCCGGCGGCACGACCGACGGCAACTCGTGGAACATGGCCGGGTACCGGGGGCCGGCGCCGACCGGTGACCGCACGGCGCGGCCCGGGCACCCGGCGGGCACCCGCGAAGCGGCGGGACCCGCGGCCCCGCCGGTCACCCCCGCACCGGGCCACCGGGGGCCTTCGGGAGCGCACGGCGAGCCCCCGCGCGGCGGCTCCCGCTCGCGGAACGGGTCCGCCGGGGGCGGCAGCAAGCGGATGATGACGTTCGTCGCGGGTGTCGTCGGCGTGCTGGTCGTGATCGCGGGCGCCTTCTTCCTGCTGGGCGACGGCGGCGACAAGAAGAACGAGGGCGCCGAGTCCTCCCCGTCGCCGACCGTGAGCTCCGACCCCGCGCTGCCGCCGGGCGTGAAGTGCAGCGGCGACGCCTGCACCGGCAAGGACCCGGAGATCATGGGCTGCGGCGGCGACCTGGTGACCACCGCCGCGACCGCCACCGTCGGCACGGCCGCCGTCGAGGTCCGCTACAGCAAGGCCTGCGGCACCGCGTGGGCCCGTGTCACCCAGGCCGCCCAGGGCGACGAGGTCCAGGTGAGCGCGGACGGCAGGAACGCCCAGACGGGCACGGTCACCGGGACCGGCGACACCGTCGCGTACACGCCGATGGTGGCGGTGAAGTCCCCGGCCGACGCCGAGGCGTGCGTGACGCTGGCGTCGGGCCGGAAGGGCTGCACGGAGTGACCGCCGGAGCGTGACCGGCAGCCGGTGAGCGTGCGGCCGCACACCGCGGGCAGGCCTCCTGCGGGCCGTGCCCTCGGTGGGGCCGCGGCGCGGGCCGGTAGCCGCACGGCAGCCCGGCCCCCTCCCGCGGTGGGTGCGCGGTGCCCCGGACGGCCCGGAAAATAAAATCCGCCCCCGGCAGGCATGGCTCGCGTCATGTCGGGCACGCGAGAAGTACCCCCACGGGAGTCCGGCAACGGCACCCCCGAACGGCGGTCGCCTTCGCCCCTCCTCTCCCGGACAGGCGGCCGCCTCATTCATGTCCCGGCCCGCACCTCGCCGGGACACCCGGGCGGCCCACCCCGTATCAGGGACACCCGGGCGGCCCACCCCGTATCCAGGGCACCCGGAGGACCCGGAGACGACCTGTGGGCCGGGCCACACCGGCCCGGACGTCCCGGGCACCGCGGGCGCGATAGCCTGACGGCTGCATGGATCTCTTGATACCAAGAGATCGATCAAACGCCCGGGGCAGGGACGCCCCACCGCCAGCTGTCATACGGAGAACGCCATGACCCGCACTCCCGTGAACGTCACCGTCACCGGCGCGGCCGGCCAGATCGGTTACGCCCTGCTCTTCCGCATCGCCTCCGGCCAGCTGCTCGGCGCGGACGTGCCGGTCAAGCTCCGCCTCCTGGAGATCACCCCGGCGCTCAACGCCGCCGCGGGCACCGCGATGGAGCTGGACGACTGCGCGTTCCCGCTGCTCCAGGGCATCGAGATCACCGACGACCCGAACGTCGCCTTCGACGGTGCCAACGTCGCCCTCCTCGTGGGCGCCCGCCCGCGCAGCAAGGGCATGGAGCGCGGTGACCTCCTGGAGGCCAACGGCGGCATCTTCAAGCCGCAGGGCAAGGCCATCAACGACCACGCCGCGGACGACATCAAGGTGCTCGTGGTCGGCAACCCGGCCAACACCAACGCCCTGATCGCCCAGGCCGCCGCCCCGGACGTACCGGCCGAGCGCTTCACCGCGATGACGCGCCTGGACCACAACCGCGCGCTGACCCAGCTCGCGAAGAAGACGGGCTCGTCGGTCACCGACATCAAGCGCCTGACCATCTGGGGCAACCACTCCGCCACCCAGTACCCGGACATCTTCAACGCCACCATCGCCGGCAAGAACGCCGCCGAGGTCGTCGACGACGAGAAGTGGCTGGCCGAGGACTTCATCCCGACCGTCGCCAAGCGCGGCGCCGCCATCATCGAGGCCCGCGGCGCCTCGTCGGCCGCCTCCGCCGCCAACGCCGCCATCGACCACGTCCACACCTGGGTCAACGGCACCGCCGACGGCGACTGGGCCTCCATGGGCATCCCGTCGGACGGCTCCTACGGCGTCCCGGAGGGCCTCATCTCCTCCTTCCCGGTCACCTGCAAGGACGGCAAGTACGAGATCGTCCAGGGCCTGGAGATCAACGACTTCTCCCGCGCCCGCATCGACGCCTCCGTCAAGGAGCTGTCGGAGGAGCGCGACGCGGTCCGCGGTCTCGGCCTCATCTGACCCACCCACGCCGCCGCCGGACCGCGTGTCCGGCCCGGCGCTCGCACCGGTCCCCGGCACCGCCACGGCGGTCCGGGGACCGGTGCGTTCCCCCTCGGCGCCCTGTTGACGTTCCGGTCTCGCGGGCCCCTCGCCTCCCCTATGCTGATGCCCCGTCACATCGTCCGTCGTCGACGGACTTCACGCGCATCGGGGGATCGGCGTGAGCACCGCCTACGTGCCGCAGCAACCACAGCAGGGCAACGCGGGGACACCGCCGGAACCCCCGCCCGTTCCGCCGTACGCCAGCGAGGCCACCCGGCTGCTGTGTGCGGGCGCCTATCTCGACCCCGCCTACCGGGACCGCGTCATCGAGGAGCTGTACCTCGACGAGCAGCGGATCGTGGCGCCGTCGCTCGGCTTCGACGCCGCCCGGGTCCTCGCCCACGCCCTGCGGGCCCGCCGGCAGGAGCTGCTGTGGTCCGCGGCCGTCATCGGCCTGTGGGTGGTGGGCCTGCCGCTCAGCGGCTGGCTGCTCGCCTTCTTCGTGTGGCCCAGCGTGCTGCTCGCCCTCGCCCCCTGGCTCAAGGGCCGCGCCGAGCGGCCGCCCCTGTACCGGCGGCTCGCGGCCTTCGTGGCGCGCTGGTGGGGCCGACTGCAGTTCGCGTTCTTCCTGTTCGCGCTGGTCGCCTTCGCGTTCGGCGGCGGCGAGGACGACGACTCCTCGTACGGCTCCTCGTCGTACGGCCTCTACGACTCGGGCGGCACCGACTGGCGGGAGGTCACCGACGTGGTGACCCCGTCCCTCGGCGACGGCACGGGCCTGATCGAGGTGTGGCAGGCCTGGTTCGGGATCGCCGTCCTGGTGCTCATCGGGCTCTGTGTGGCCGCGCAGCGCAACCAGTTCGCCCGCGCGCTCGCCGCCGAGCTGTCCCCGGGACGCTTCCCGGACGCGGCCGGGGACCCGGCGGAGAAGGCCGAGGGCGGACGGTTCCAGCGGCTGATGGGGCGCATCCGGCTGGAGCAGCACGCGCCGCTGATCATGTACAACGAGAAGCACCCGTTCTGCGGGGCGGGAGCGGCGTACGACACCTGGGTCCTGGCCGTCGAGCTGAAGCCGGACGACGAGAGGAAGCAGCAGCCGCTCAGCAACCGCGTGATCCTGGACCGCGTCCGGCCCCTGATCGAACAGCTGCGCCTGCCCTCCGAGTACGCGGGCGCCCAGGTGCGCGACCGGTTGCGCCGGCTGGAGATCGACGAGTGCGTGTTCCTCCCGGTGGAGGGCCTGCTCGACCGCGCGCAGGCCCCCTACGACTGGGAGCAGTTCGAGCAGCACCGGACGAGCGCCGTCGAGGAGGGCGCCGAGAAGCGGCGGCACTTCCTGCGGATCCGGGTCGGGGGCTGGGAGGAGGAGCTGGTCGTCACGGTCTTCGTACGCCTGCACACGCAGGGCCGGATGCTCATGCTGGAGATCGCCCCGCACGTGCTGACGCCGGTGCGCGCGGACTTCAAGGACGCCGACCGCGCCTCCCACCGGTTCCGCAACAACAACGTGCTGGGCAAGGCGGCCGGCGCCATCGTCCTGGTGCCCGGTTCCGTGGGCCGCTCCCTGGTCACCCTCGGCCGCGGCGCGGTGTACGGCTGGCGGCTGCTGACCGGCGGCCACACCGGCGCGCTCCCCGCTGGCCCCGCCGTCTCCGTACGGGAGCTGGCCTCGACGCCGACCGGGTCGACCTTCCAGGAGATGGACGTCAGCCGCTACCTCCGGAGCATCCAGGACCGGGTGGGGCACGGGGTGCGGCTGGCCCTGGCCGACGCCGGCTACGAGACCGGTGAGTTCGTGCAGAAGATCGTGAACCTCAGCAACGGCAGCACCTACATCGGCAACGCCGAAGGGGCGACCTTCGCCGTCGGCGACAAGGCCCACGTCTCGTCCAAGTCGGGCGGCCCCGCGCCGCAGAAGGGATCCGGAAACCATGGCAGCACATGAGCCGAACGTGCACATCGGCAACGCGCAGGGGGCCACGTTCGCCGTCGGCGACAACGCGAACGTGACGGGCAACTACGGCACCGCGGCGTCGCGCGACCAGGCCGCCGAGGAGCTGCTGCGGGCGGTGCGGGAGCTGCGCGCCGACCTGGCCCGCATCCGGCGGACCGAGCAGACCGCCGAGCTCGACACGGCCCTCGCGGACACCGAGGAGGAGATCACCCGCACCGGCACGGCCCCCGAGGGCCGCCTCCAGCGGCTGCGGACCCTGCTCGAGGACACGCAGACCGCCCTGTCGCTGTTCGCGTCCTTCGGGACGGTGGCCGGGCTGCTGGGGATGTGAACCGATGAGCGGGGGACAGCAGCGGTACTGGAACGAGTCCGCCCAGCGCTGGGAGGACACGGCGGACGGCGCGACGCCGGCCACCCCGCCCCCACCGCCCAGGCCGGGCTCCGTACCGGAAGCACCGCCCCGAACGTCCCAGGCACCCCAAGCGCCCCAGGCACCCCGACCGCCTCGGACACCCCCGCCTCCCCGGGCCCCGGACCCCGGCGGCCCACCCGGCGTCTCGGTGCCGGTGCCGGTGTCGCCGCCCGCCCCCGGTCCCTGGTCCACGCCCGAGCTGCCGTACCCGGACTCGCCGCCGCCCGGGCACCCGTCGGCCCCGGCCGCCCCCGCCGGCACCGGCGGGCCCAGCCGCCGGCTGGTGTGGTCCGTGCTGGGCGGAGCCGCCGCGGCCGGGGCCGTGGTGGCCCTCGTCCTGACCCTGGTGGTCCCGGGGGACGACGGCACGGACGACCGCGGCGGCCGGGGGACGGGGCCGGCGAGCGCGTCCGCGGATTCCCCGGCCTCCACGCCCTCGGCCCTGCGGACCGGGGAGACCGGGGAGACCGGGGCGCCCGCGCCCCCGGACGAGGCGTCGGAAGCGGTCACCGAGCCGCCCGACGGCTACGAGGTGCACGCCGACGAGGAGGGCTTCACCATCGCCCGGCCCGAGGGCTGGGTGCGCGAGGAGCTGCCCTCGGAGTACGGCATGGGCGTGGTCAACTACCGCAGCTCCGACGGCGGGCTGCGATTGCAGGTCTACCAGGTGGCGGAGGCCTCGCCCGACGCGTCCTTCGAGCTGTTCCTCTCCGACGCCACCCCCAAGGCGGACGGCTTCCGGCAGCTCTCCCTGGAGACGCTGGACGACGGCGACTTCACCGGCTCCCGGCTGGAGTACCTCGTCGACTCCATCAAGGGGGAGCCCGACATCGGGCCCTGGCACGTCGTGGACGAGCGTTTCCTGGCCGCCGACGGCGAGGTGTACGCGATCGCCGCCTACGGAGCCGACGCGGACGGCCGGGAGGACGAGCGCGAGCTCCTGCGGACGGCGCTCGGCCACTTCTGCCCGCCGTCCACCACCTGCGCGCCGGCGACCGGAGACCAGTAACCGGCAACATGCCACCCCTCCCTCGCGACGTGGGTGATTCCTTCCGTTCCGTCCGCTTGTTCCGTGACTCGGCACACTTCCGGACCGGGATCCGCATGCATGCGGAGCACAAGGGCATGTGCTCCCGGTCCCGTGGACGACACGCGTGTGACTCACGGGCGCTGAACAGGAACGGAAGGCATTCATCGATCATGGCGGACAGTACGGAACTTCAGGCGCGCGAGACGATCCACGCCGGCGGACGGTGGCGGGCGGCCGTCTCGGGCGGCACCCGCGAGATCGTCGACCCCGCGGACGGCCTGCCCTTCGCCGTGGTCGCGGAGGGTGACGAGCAGGACACCGACCTCGCCGTGGCCGCCGCCCGGCGCGCCTTCGACGAGGGGGAGTGGCCGCACACCCCGGTCGCCGGCCGCGCCGCCCTGCTGCGCCGTGTGGCCGACCTCCTCGTGCGCGACCGCGAGAAGCTCGGCCTGCTGGAGAGCCGCGACGCGGGCAAGACCGTGGAGGAGGGGCGGGTCGACATCGACTGCGTCGCCGACGCCTTCCGCTACTTCGCGGACCTGGTCGCCGGCGAGGCCCCCGGCCGGGTCGTGGACGCGGGCTCGCCCGACATCCACAGCGTCGTCGTGCACGAACCGGTCGGCGTCTGCGCGATGATCACGCCCTGGAACTACCCCCTGCTCCAGGCCAGCTGGAAGATCGCCCCGGCGCTCGCCGCCGGCAACACCTTCGTGATCAAGCCCAGTGAGATCACCCCGCTCACCACCGTCGCCCTGATCGACCTGCTGGTCGAGGCCGGCCTCCCCACCGGCGTCGCGAACATCGTCACCGGCCCCGGCCACACGGTCGGCGCCCGGCTCGCCGAGCACCCCGACGTCGACCTGGTCTCCTTCACCGGCGGCCTGATCAGCGGCACCAAGGTCGCCCAGGCCGCCGCCGTCACCATCAAGAAGGTCGCCCTCGAACTCGGCGGCAAGAACCCCAACGTCGTCTTCGCCGACGCCTGCGACACCGAGGAGGGCTTCGACACCGCCGTCGACCAGGCCCTCAACGCCGCCTTCATCCACAGCGGGCAGGTCTGCTCGGCGGGCGGCCGCCTGATCATCGAGGAGTCGGTCCGCGAACGCTTCGTCGCCGAACTCGCCCGCCGCGCCGAGAGGATCCGCCTCGGCCGCGGCACCGAGGAAGGCGTCGAGTGCGGCCCGCTCGTCTCCGAGCAGCAGCGCGCCAAGACCGAGAACCACGTCGCCTCCGCGCTGGCCGAGGGCGCCGAGCTGCGCTGCGGCGGCAAGCGCCCCGAGCCGTCCCCCCAGCGGCCGGAGAGCGGCTACTTCTACGAGCCGACCGTCCTCGACCGCTGCCACCGGGAGATGAAGGTCGTACGGGAGGAGGTCTTCGGACCGGTCCTCACCGTCGAGACCTTCCGCACCGAGGACGAGGCGGTGGCCCTCGCCAACGACACCGAGTACGGTCTGGCCGGTGCCGTCTGGACCGCCGACGCGGGACGGGCCCGCCGGGTCGCCGGCCGGCTGCGTCACGGCACCGTCTGGATCAACGACTTCCACCCCTACCTGCCGCAGGCCGAGTGGGGCGGCTTCGGCAAGAGCGGAGTCGGCCGCGAACTCGGCCCCGCGGGCCTCGCCGAGTACCGCGAGAGCAAGCACGTCTACCAGAACCTCGCACCCGAGCCCGTCCGCTGGTTCGCCGGCTGACCGGACCCGCCCGGCCGCACCACGTCCCCGCACCATCCGCTCGCCCCACTGGAGTACCTCCATGCCAGAGACCACCCACGTCTACGACTACGTCGTCATCGGCGGCGGCACGGCGGGATCGGTGATCGCCTCCCGCCTCACCGAGAACCCGGACGTCACCGTCGCCGTCATCGAGGGCGGCCCCAGCGACGTCGGCCGCGACGACGTGCTGACCCTGCGCCGCTGGATGGGGCTGCTCGGGGGCGAGCTGGACTACGACTACCCCACCACCGAACAGCCACGCGGCAACTCGCACATCCGGCACAGCCGGGCCCGGGTGCTCGGCGGCTGCTCCTCCCACAACACCCTCATCGCCTTCAAGCCGCTGCCGTCCGACTGGGACGAGTGGGAGGCCGCGGGCGCCGAGGGCTGGGGCGCGGTGCCGATGGAGGCGTACTACGCGCGGCTGAAGAACAACATCGTCCCGGTCGACGAGAAGGACCGCAACGCCATCGCCCGCGACTTCGTGGACGCGGCGCAGAAGGCGCTGGAGGTCCCCAGGATCGAGGGCTTCAACAAGAAGCCGTTCACCGAGGGCGTCGGCTTCTTCGACCTCGCCTACCACCCCGAGAACAACAAGCGGTCGTCGGCCTCGGTGGCGTACCTGCACCCGGTGATGGACGAGCGTCACAACCTCACCCTCATGCTGGAGACCTGGGCGTACCGGCTGGAGCTGGACGGCACCCGCGCCGAAGGCGTCCACGTCCGCACCAAGGACGGCGAGGAGCTCCTCGTCCGGGCCCGCAACGAGGTCGTGCTGTGCGCCGGCGCCGTCGACTCGCCGCGCCTGCTGCTGCACTCCGGCATCGGCCCGAAGGCCGACCTGGAGGCGCTCGGCATACCCGTGGCGCTCGACCTGCCCGGCGTCGGCGAGAACCTGCTCGACCACCCCGAGTCGGTGATCGTGTGGGAGACCCACGGCCCCATCCCGGAGAACTCCGCGATGGACTCCGACGCCGGCCTGTTCGTGCGCCGCGACCCCGAACACGCGGGCCCCGACCTGATGTTCCACTTCTACCAGATCCCGTTCACGGACAACCCGGAGCGCCTCGGCTACGAACGCCCCGCGCACGGCGTCTCCATGACCCCGAACATCCCGAAGCCCAAGAGCCGCGGCCGCCTGTACCTCACCAGCGCCGACCCCGAGGTCAAGCCGGCCCTGGACTTCCGTTACTTCACCGACGAGGACGACCACGACGGCCGCACCCTCGTCGACGGCATCCGCATCGCCCGTGAGGTCGCCAGGTCCGAGCCGCTGGCCGGCTGGCTCAAGCGCGAGGTCTGCCCCGGCCCGGACGTCACCGGCGACGAGGAGCTGAGCGAGTACGCCCGCAAGGTCGCCCACACCGTCTACCACCCGGCGGGCACCTGCCGGATGGGCGCCGCCACCGACGAGCTGGCCGTCGTCGACCCCGAGCTGCGCGTGCGCGGCCTGACGGGCCTGCGCGTCGCCGACGCCTCCGTCTTCCCGACCATGCCCGCCGTGAACCCCATGATCGGCGTGCTCATGGTCGGGGAGCGCGCCGTCGAGCTGATCGGTGGTGACAACCGATGACCACGACCGTCAACGACACCGCCGCCGAGCGTCCCCCGGTCTTCGCCGTCGACGGCCTGTGGAAGGTCTTCGGCCCCAAGGCCGCCCGCGTCCCCGCCGACCCGGAGCTCGCCGCCCTGAGCCCGGCCGAGCTGCGTTCCCGCACCGGCTGCACGGCCGCCGTGGCGGACGTCTCCTTCGACGTGCGCAAGGGCGAGGTCTTCGTCGTCATGGGCCTGTCCGGCTCCGGCAAGTCCACGCTCGTGCGCTGTCTGACCCGGCTGATCGAGCCGACCGCCGGCGGCATCGCCATCGACGGCGAGGACGTCCGCGCCATGGACCGGTCCCGGCTGCGCGAACTGCGCCGGCACCGCGCCGCGATGGTCTTCCAGCACTTCGGCCTGCTCCCGCACCGCACCGTCCTCGACAACGTGGCCTACGGCCTGGAGGTCCAGGGCATGGGCCGCGCCGAGCGCCGCGAACGCGCCGCCGCCGTCGTCGCCAAGGTCGGCCTGGAGGGCCTGGAGCACCGCCGCCCCGGCCAGCTCTCCGGCGGTCAGCGCCAGCGCGTCGGACTGGCCCGCGCCCTCGCCGTCGACCCCGAGGTGCTGCTCTTCGACGAGCCGTTCAGCGCGCTCGACCCGTTGATCCGGCGGGACATGCAGGAGGAGGTCGTCCGGCTGCACCGCGAGGAGGGCCGCACGATGGTCTTCATCACGCACGACCTCCAGGAAGCGCTCAAGCTGGGCGACCGCATCGCCCTGATGCGCGACGGCCGCGTCGTGCAGCTCGGCACCCCCGAGGAGATCGTCGGCTCACCCGCCGACGACTACGTCCGCGCGTTCGTCCGCGACGTCCCGCGCGAGCAGGTGCTCACCGTCCGGACGGCCATGCGCCCCGCCGCCTCCGCCGACGAGGCCGGCAGCGGTCCGGCGCTGCGGCCCGACGCCACCGTGTCGGAGGCCATCGAGGCCGTCGCCCGGGCCGGCTCCCCGGCCCGCGTGATGGACGCAGGACGCTGCCTCGGCGTGGTCGACGCGGACGCGCTGCTCGGCGTCGTGGCCGGCACGGACCAGCCCGGGGAGGCTGATGCCCCGGGCCCGGAACTCGCCGAGGAGGCGGATCAGCGCAAGGAGGCGGTCTGATGGCCACGGTCACCGCCCCCGCCGCCCGCCCCGCGCGCCCCGGCGTCCTGCGCCGGCCGGCCGCCCGCAAGCTGCTGGTCCTCGCGGTCGCCGCCGCCGTCCTCGTCCCCCTGGCCGTCTCCCGGTGGGGCGGCGCGACCTGGCCGGACGCCCTCACCGTCGACGTGTCCGGACCGCTCGGCAGGGCCAGCGACTGGATCATCGACAACCGCGACAGCCACCCGCTGTTCCTCTACTTCTTCGGCCACGTCAGCAACGTCGTCGTCCTCGCCGTACGCGCCGTGTACCTCGCCCTCCTCGCCGTCGGCTGGGCCGGGGTCACCGCGATCGGCGCCCTGGTCGCCTGGCGCGCGGCCGGCGTGCGGCTGGCGCTAAGCACGGCCGCCGCGTTCCTGGCCTGCGGCCTGCTCGGCATGTGGGTGCCGACCATGCAGACCCTGGCCCTGATGGTCGTCGCCGTCCTCGCGTCGGTCGCCGTGGGGGCCCTGCTGGGACTCGCCGCCGGCCTCTCCGACCGCATGGACCGCGTACTGCGCCCGGTGCTCGACACCATGCAGGTGCTGCCCGCCTTCGCCTACCTCCTGCCCGTCGTCCTGGTCTTCGGCATCGGCGTACCCGCCGCCGTCCTGGCCACCGTCGTCTACGCCGCCCCGCCCATGGCCCGGCTCACCTCGCTCGGCCTGCGCGGTGCCGACAAGGAGGTCCTCGAAGCCGTCGAGTCCCTCGGCACCACCGCCCGCCAGCGGCTGCTGACCGCCCGCATCCCGCTGGCCCGCAAGGAGCTCCTCCTCGGCGTCAACCAGACGATCATGATGGCGCTGTCCATGGCCGTCATCGCCTCCGTCATCGGCGCCGGCGGCCTCGGCGACCGCGTCTACCAGGCGCTGGCCTCGGTCGACGTCGGCGCGGCCCTCGCGGCCGGCATCCCGATCGTGCTGCTCGCCGTCGTCCTCGACCGGGTGACCGGCGCGGCGGGGGAGCGGCTCGGGGAGTCCGAGACCTCCCCGCTGACCTGGCTGTACCTCCTCGTCGCCGCCGCGGCCGTCGCGGTCGCCGGACGGCTCGCCGGGTTCCTGGACTGGCCCGAGGCCTGGGAGGCGGACATCGCCGAGCCCGTCAACCGGGCCGTCGACTGGATGACCGCCCACCTGTACTCCGGCGTCCCCGTCGTCGGTGGCACCGCCGACTGGGCCGCGCACTTCACCAGCTGGGTCCTCAACCCGCTCCGGGACGGCCTCCAGTGGCTGCCCTGGTGGTCCGTCCTCCTGGCCGTCGCCGCCCTGGCCTGGCTGATCGGCACCTGGCGCACCGCGCTCACCGCCGTCCTCGCCATGGCCGCGATCGGCGTGCTCGGCGTGTGGAACCCGTCCCTGGACACGCTCTCCCAGGTGCTGGCGGCCGTCGCCGTGACCCTGGTCATCGGCTTCGCCACCGGCATCGCCGCCGCCCGCAGCGACCGCTTCGAACGGCTGCTGCGGCCCGTGCTGGACGTCTTCCAGACCATGCCGCAGTTCGTCTACCTGATCCCGGTCGTCGCCCTCTTCGGCGTCGGACGCGCGCCCGCCGTGGCCGCCGCGGTCGTCTACGCCCTGCCGGCCGTCGTCCGCATCACCGCCCAGGGACTGCGCCAGGTCGACCCGGCGGCCCTGGAGTCGGCCCGTTCGCTCGGCGCCACCAGCGGACAGCAACTGCGCCAGGTGCAGCTCCCGCTGGCCCGCCGGTCGCTGCTGCTCGCCGTCAACCAGGGCGTCGTCCTGGTCCTGGCCGTCGTCATCATCGGCGGCCTGGTCGGCGGTGGGGCGCTCGGCTACCAGGTCGTCTTCGGCCTGGCCCAGGGCGACCTGGCGACCGGCCTGGTGGCCGGCGCGGCGATCGTCTGCCTCGGCCTCATGCTCGACCGGGTCACCCAGCCGTCCGAACGACGTACGAAGAAGGGAGCCTGAGATGTCGCGCAAGCGGATCACGGCCGCCGTCGCCGTGCTGGTCCTGGCCACCGGCTGCGGCGCCGCCGACATGACCGAGCAGGCGTCCCCGTTCGCGAACGCCCAGGGCGCCAGGACCGTCACCCTGTCCGTGCAGTCCTGGGTCGGCGCCCAGGCCAACGTGGCCGTCGCCCAGTACCTGCTGGAGCACGAGCTCGGCTACCGCGTCGACACCGTCCAGGTCGACGAGGTCCCCGCCTGGGACGCGCTCAGCCAGGGCCGGGTCGACGCCATCCTGGAGGACTGGGGCCACCCCGAGCAGGAGCAGCGCTACGTCCGGGACAAGGGGACCATCACCGCCGGCGGCGACCTCGGCGTCACCGGGCACATCGGCTGGTTCGTCCCGACGTACTTCGCGAAGAAGCACCCGGACGTCACGGACTGGAAGAACCTGAACAAGTACGCCGAACTGCTGCGCACCGCGGAGAGCGGCGGCAAGGGCCAGCTGATGGACGGCTCCCCGTCCTACGTCACCAACGACAAGGCCCTGGTGGACAACCTGAACCTGGACTACCAGGTCGTCTTCGCCGGCTCCGAGGCCGCCCAGATCACCCAGATCGAGCAGTTCGCCAAGGAGAAGAAGCCCTTCCTGACCTACTGGTACACCCCCCAGTGGCTGTTCGAGAAGGTGCCGATGACGGAGGTGAAGCTGCCGCCGTACAAGGAGGGTTGCGACGCCGACCCGGCGAAGGTCGACTGCGCCTACCCGGTCACCCCGCTGCAGAAGTACCTCAACGCCGGCTTCGCCGAGGACGGCGGCGAGGCGGCGGAGTTCCTGAAGAGGTTCAGGTGGACGACCGAGGACCAGAACGAGGTGTCCCTCATGATCGCCGAGCAGAAGATGCGGCCCGACGAGGCGGCGAAGAAGTGGGTGGGCAGCCACGAGTCCGTCTGGAGGAAGTGGCTGCCCTGACGCTCAGTCCACCAGGTCCGCCGCGATCTCCCGCAGCGCGCCCTGCGCGCGCCGCTGGAGGCCGGGCCCGAACGTGACCCGGGTGGCCCCGAGTCCGCCGAGCTGCGCGGGCGAGGGGCCCTCCCCGGGCAGCGCGTGCACGTTCACCGGCCCCTGGATCCCGGACCGCAGCACCGGCAGTACCCCGACGGGGGCGTCGATCGGATAGACGCAGTCGGCGCCCGCCGCGACGTACAGCGCGGCCCGCCCGATCGCCGCGTCCGGATCGTCGACGCCCCGGACGAACGTGTCGATCCGGGCGTTGAGGAAGAGCCGGTCCCCGGCCGCCGCCCGTACCTCGCCCAGCCACTCCGCGTGCTCGCGCGGGTCCTTGAGCACCCCGTCCGCGGAGTCCTCCAGGTTGCAGCCCACCGCCCCCGCCTCCAGCAGCCGTTCCACCAGCTCCTCGGGAGCCAGCCCGTACCCGTCCTCGACGTCCGCCGACACGGGCACGTCCACGGCCCGCGCGATCCGCGCGACGGCCGCGAACATCTCCTCGGCCGGGGTCGCCCCGTCCGCGTACCCCAGGGACGCGGCCACGCCCGCGCTGGGCGTGGCGAGCGCCGGGAACCCCGCGTCCGCGAAGACCCGGGCGCTCGCCGCGTCCCACGGGCCGGGCAGGACGAGGGGGTCGCCCG
The DNA here is from genome assembly GCF_001267885.1 of Streptomyces ambofaciens ATCC 23877. Taxonomy (NCBI): domain Bacteria; kingdom Bacillati; phylum Actinomycetota; class Actinomycetes; order Kitasatosporales; family Streptomycetaceae; genus Streptomyces; species Streptomyces ambofaciens. The sequence continues at coordinate 4,927,807 of NZ_CP012382.1, forward strand.
GTACCCGGCCGTGGTGCAGGGCCCGGAAACGGTCCGCCCCGCTCTTCGTGTCCGTCGTAGGGCCCGTCACCCGTGCTGGCCCGGCGTGTAGTGCCCCGGCGTCAGCCGGCAGGTCACGCCGAACCTGTTCCAGGCGTTGATCACCGTGATCGCGGCGATCAGGTGGGCCATCTCCGTCTCGTCGAAGAACTTCGCGGCCCTCTCGTACACCTCGTCCGGCACGAAGCCGTCCGTCAGCACGGTGACCGCCTCGGTCAGCTCGATCGCGGCGAGCTCCCGCTCCGTGTAGAAGTGCCGCGACTCCTCCCAGGCGGCGAGCTGCACGATCCGCTCCACGCTCTCACCGGCCGCCAGGGCGTCCTTGGCGTGCATGTCGAGGCAGAACGCGCAGTGGTTGAGCTGGGAGGCGCGGATCTTCACCAGTTCCTTGAGCTTGGGGTCCAGCCCCTGGCCCGCGGCCTTCTCCAGCCCCAGCATCGCCTTCCAGACCTCGGGGGCGTGCTTGGCCCACTCCAGCCGGGGGGCCTGCTCGGCGGCGAAGGAGTCGGGGGCGGCGGTGGCCGTGTCCGTCGGGTTCGTCGTGTTCGTCGTCATGCCTCGAGACTAGAAGCGAGGCAGCCCAGGAGTATGGTCCATTCCCATGGGGAAACCGTGGGCCACTTTCGGCGTCGACCTGCACCTGGACCGCTCCGGAAGACCCGGGCTGCGCCGCGGCCTCACCGACGCCCTGCGCGAGGCCGTCCGCGGCGGCCGGCTGGCTCCCGGCACCCGGCTGCCCTCCTCCCGCTCGCTCGCCGGCGACCTGGGCGTGGCACGCAACACCGTGGCCGAGGTCTACGCCGACCTGGTCGCCGAGGGCTGGCTCACCGCCCGCCAGGGTTCCGGCACCCGGGTCGCCGAGCGGACCCCCGCCACGCCCGGCCGCCGCCGCCCCGCCCCGTCCCGCCCGGCACCGCACCGGCGGGAGCCGGCACCGCCCGCCTACGACCTCGTCCCCGGCACCCCCGAACTCGCCTCCTTCCCCCGCACCCGGTGGTTGCGGGCGGCCCGCCGCGCCCTGACCGCCGCCCCCGACCGGGCCCTCGGCTACGGCGACCCCCGCGGCCACGTCGAACTGCGCACCGCGCTCGCCGGTTACCTCTCCCGCGCCCGGGGCGTGCACGCCGACCCCGACCGGATCGTCGTCTGCTCCGGCTTCCTCGGCGGGCTCGGTGTCCTCACCGACCTGCTGCACCGCCGGGGAGCGCGCTCCCTCGCGGTCGAGTCCTACGGCCTGCCCCACCACCGCCGGCTGATCCGGCGCACGGGCCTCGACATGCCACCGCTGCCCTTCGACGACCGCGGCACCCGCCTCCCGGACGACCCGATCGCCGCCCAGGCCGTCCTGCTGACGCCCTCCCACCAGTTCCCGCTGGGCCTGCCGCTGCTCCCGGAGCGGCGGACGGCACTGATCGACTGGGCCCGCGGCACCGGCGGCCTGGTCCTGGAGGACGACTACGACGGCGAGCTCCGCTACGACCGCCAGCCCGTCGGAGCCCTCCAGGGCCTGGACCCCGACCGCGTCGTCTACCTGGGCACCGCCAGCAAGTCCCTGGCCCCCGCCCTGCGCCTGGGCTGGCTGGTGCTGCCCGGGTCGCTCGTCGAGGAGGCCATGGACGCCATGGCCGGCCGCATCCCGGGCGTCCTCGACCAGCTGACCCTCGCGGAGTTCATCGGCTCCGGGGACTACGACCGGCACGTGCGGGCCGCCCGGCTGCGCTACCGGCGCCGCCGCGACGCCCTGGTCGCCGCCCTCGCCGAGCGCGCCCCCGAGGTGCGCGTCACCGGCATCGCCGCCGGAATGCACGCCGTCCTCCGGCTGCCGCCGGGTACCGAGCAGCAGTTCGTCCGGGCCGCCGCCTGGCACGGGCTCGCGGTCCAGGGCATGTCCATGTTCCGGCACCCCGAGGCGGCCGTCCCCCCGTTGGACGCCCTCGTGGTCGGCTACGGCACCCCGCCCGACCACGCCTGGACGGGGGCTCTGGACGCGCTGTGCCGGGCGCTGTCGTAGAGTCCCCGGCGGGCGGCGGCCGTGCACGCGGCCGGCCCGACGGTGGTACCTGGACGCGGAGCACGGGGGAGAGACGGACATGGCGGAGACCCGGCGACGGCTGCGGTCGAGCACGGTGGTGCTCGGCGGCATGGGAGTGCTCGCGGCGGCCCTGAGCGCGTGCGGTTCGGACCCCGACCGCCGGTGCGTGGACCGCGACAGCTACGACTGGATCAACGGCTACAAGGTCGTCGCCGACAAGAACTGCAGGCCGGGCTCGTCCGGCGGTGCGTACGGCAAGGGCGGCAAGAAGGGGTCCGGATCGTCGAAGGCGTCGGACGCCGACTGGTACTACGACGCCGACGTCAGCGGCGGCTGGGCCGCCGAGGGCACCTTCAGCCGCGACGAGGCCGTCGACCGGGGCGGCTTCGGCTGCTCCTCCGGCAGCGGCGGCGGCTGAGCGTCATGGAACGCCGCACCACCACGCCCCGCCCCGACTGGCAGCGGACCGTGGAGGAGCAGGGGTGCGTCTACCCCCTGACCCGCCACCCCGACGACTCCCTGCGCCCCTACTGGGACGAGAGCGCGTACTACGTCTTCTCCCTCCAGGAGGTCGAGGCGCTGGAGGAGGTCGTCGAGGAACTCCACCGCATGTGCCTGGCGGCGGCCGAGCACATCGTCACCACCGACCGCTTCGCCGACCTCGGCATCACCGACCCGCGCGTGGTCCGGGCGGTCACCGAGGCCTGGCACCGCCGCGCCGAACTCCCCTCGGTGTACGCCCGGTTCGACCTGCGCTACGACGGCACCGGGCCCGCCAAGCTGCTGGAGTACAACGCCGACACCCCGACCTCCCTCGTCGAGGCCGCCTCGCCCCAGTGGTTCTGGATGGAGGAGCGGTTCCCCGGTGCCGACCAGTGGAACTCCCTCCACGAGCGGCTCGTCGACGCCTGGAAGAAGCAGGCCTCGCTCCTGCCGCCGGGCAGCCCGCTGTACTTCGCGCACTCCGAGGCCGACGAGCTGGGCGAGGACCTGATGACGGTCGCCTACCTCAAGGAGACCGCCGAGCAGGCGGGCCTGGAGACCGAGTGGATCTCCATGGAGGAGATCGGCTGGGACCGCCTCTCCGGCCGCTTCGTCGACACCAGGCTGCGCTTCATCCGCAGCGTCTTCAAGCTCTACCCCTGGGAGTGGCTCACCACCGACCGCTTCGCCGACCACGTCCTGGACACCCTCGACAACGGCGGCGGCACCGGCACCACCCTGTGGATCGAGCCCGCCTGGAAGATGCTGCTCAGCAACAAGGCGCTGCTGGCCGTCCTCTGGGAGCTCCACCCCGGCCACCCCAACCTCCTCCCCGCCTACCTGGACGGCCCGAGGGACCTGGCCCGCACCACGGGTCACGTGGCCAAGCCCCTGCTGGGCCGGGAGGGGGCCGGCGTCACGATCCACCGCCCCGGCACGCAGGCGCCCCCGCGCACGGAGGCCTGCTGCTACCAGCAGCTGGCCCCCCTCCCGGACTTCGACGGCAACCACGTCGTGCTCGGCGCGTGGGTGGTGGAGAACGAGGCGGCCGGCCTGGGCATCAGGGAGTCGAGCGGCCTGGTCACGGACGAGTACGCCCGCTTCCTGCCGCACGTGATCCTCTGACCCGCCCCGCAGGGGAGCGGCGGGGAACCGCGCGGCCGGCCGCGACGCAGCCGCGGTCCGCCACGGACGGCGACCGGCGGAGGCCTTCCGGTAGCCTGGCCTCGGGCCGTGACTGGCGCGCTGGGATGGGACCAACCATCGGGGAGCGGCCCGCGAAGAACAAGTGCCGTGCGCCTGGGCCGTCCGTACCGTGAACGCTGAACGCAACGTCCGGAGGTCCCCATGTCCGCCGAGCAGTCGCTCACCCCCGAGTCCACCGCCTACCGCGCCGCCCTCGACGTCATCCGCGCGGTCGAGCCGCGCGTGGCCGACGCGATCGGCCAGGAGGTCGCCGACCAGCGCGAGATGCTCAAGCTGATCGCCTCCGAGAACTACGCCTCCCCGGCCACGCTCCTGACCATGGGCAACTGGTTCAGCGACAAGTACGCCGAGGGCACCGTCGGCCGCCGCTTCTACGCCGGCTGCCGCAACGTCGACACCGTCGAGTCGCTGGCCGCCGAGCACGCCCGCGAGCTCTTCGGCGCCCGGCACGCCTACGTCCAGCCGCACTCCGGCATCGACGCCAACCTCGTCGCCTTCTGGGCCGTCCTCGGCGCCCGCGTCGAGGTGCCCTTCCTGGAGAAGGCCGGCGCCCGCCAGGTCAACGACCTGACCGACGCCGACTGGGCCGAGCTGCGGAGCGCCTTCGGCAACCAGCGGATGCTCGGCATGTCCCTGGACGCCGGCGGCCACCTCACCCACGGCTTCCGCCCGAACATCTCCGGCAAGATGTTCGACCAGCGCTCCTACGGCACCGACCCGGCGACCGGCCTCATCGACTACGAGGCCCTGCGCGCCTCGGCCCGCGAGTTCAAGCCGCTGATCATCGTCGCGGGCTACTCCGCGTACCCCCGGCTGGTGAACTTCCGGATCATGCGCGAGATCGCCGACGAGGTCGGCGCGACCCTCATGGTCGACATGGCCCACTTCGCCGGCCTCGTCGCGGGCAAGGTCCTCACCGGCGACTTCGACCCGGTCCCGCACGCCCAGATCGTGACGACGACCACCCACAAGTCGCTGCGCGGCCCGCGCGGCGGCATGGTCCTGTGCGACGACTCCCTCAAGGACCAGGTCGACCGCGGCTGCCCGATGGTCCTCGGCGGTCCGCTCCCGCACGTCATGGCCGCCAAGGCCGTCGCCCTCGCCGAGGCCCGGCAACCCGCGTTCCAGGACTACGCCCAGCGCATCGTCGACAACGCCCGCGCCCTCGCCGAGGGCCTGATGAAGCGCGGCGCCACCCTGGTCACCGGCGGCACCGACAACCACCTGAACCTGATCGACGTGGCGTCCTCCTACGGCCTCACCGGCCGCCAGGCCGAGGCCGCCCTCCTCGACTCCGGCATCGTCACCAACCGCAACGCGATCCCGGCCGACCCGAACGGCGCCTGGTACACCTCCGGCATCCGCATCGGCACCCCGGCACTGACCACGCGCGGTCTGGGCACGGCGGAGATGGACGAGGTGGCCGGCCTCATCGACCGCGTCCTCACCACCACCGAGGCGGGCACCACCAAGTCGGGCGCCCCGTCCAAGGCCGCCCACGTCCTGGACGAGAAGGTGGCCCGGGAGATCGCCCAGCGCGCCACGGACCTGGTCCAGGGCTTCCCCCTGTACCCGGAGATCGACCTCGGCTGAGCCGGCCAGGGGCGCGGGGAACCGCGCGACCGGCCACCCACGGTCCGCGGTTCCCCACGCACAGAACCCCCCGAGCTCTCTGAGAGAATGGTGGGCATGGCGAATGACCGACCTCGTGTGCTCTCCGGAATCCAGCCCACCGCAGGCTCGTTCCACCTCGGCAACTACCTCGGTGCCGTCCGCCAGTGGGTGGCCCTGCAGGAGACCCACGACGCGTTCTACATGGTCGTCGACCTGCACGCGATCACGGTTCCGCAGGATCCGAAGGAGCTGCGCGCCAACACCCGGCTCGCCGCCGCGCAGCTGCTGGCCGCCGGGCTGGACCCGGACCGCTGCACGCTCTTCGTCCAGAGCCACGTGCCCGAGCACGCCCAGCTCGCCTGGGTCATGAACTGCCTCACCGGTTTCGGCGAGGCCGGCCGCATGACCCAGTTCAAGGACAAGTCCGCCAAGCAGGGCGCCGACCGCGCCACCGTCGGCCTGTTCACGTACCCGGTCCTCCAGGTCGCGGACATCCTGCTCTACCAGGCCAACGAGGTCCCGGTCGGCGAGGACCAGCGCCAGCACATCGAGCTGACCCGCGACCTGGCCGAGCGCTTCAACGGCCGCTTCGGCGAGGCCTTCACCGTCCCCTCCGCGTACATCCTCAAGGAGACGGCGAAGATCTTCGACCTCCAGGACCCGTCGATCAAGATGAGCAAGTCGGCGTCGACGCCGAAGGGCCTGATCAACCTCCTGGACGAGCCGAAGGCGACCGCGAAGAAGGTCAAGAGCGCCGTCACCGACACGGACACCGTGATCCGCTTCGACCCGGTGGACAAGCCGGGCGTCAGCAACCTGCTCTCCATCTACTCGGTGCTCACCGGTGCGGGCGTCGCCGAGCTGGAGGAGAAGTACGCCGGCAAGGGCTACGGCGCGCTCAAGACGGACCTCGCCGAGGTCATGGTCGAGTTCGTGACCCCCTTCCGGGAGCGCACCCAGCAGTACCTGGACGACCCGGAGACGCTCGACTCGATCCTGGCCAAGGGCGCGGAGAAGGCACGTGCCGTCGCCGCGGAGACCCTCGCCCGGACGTACGACATGGTGGGCTTCCTGCCCGCCAAGCACTGAGCGCGGCCTCGCACCTCAGTACTGATCCCCGGACACCCGTGCGCCCCGGTACGCCGTCGTAGCGCTGCACATCACTCCGGTTGCGCCTGCCCAGGGCACGGCCGTGGCCTTACAGTCGATAGCCGGGTGTCCTGCACCGCGACACACAACGAGCGACACGGAACGACAGGAGACGACGTGGGGACCGTAACGATCGGCGTGTCGATCGCGGTCCCGGAGCCTTACGGCAGCGAGCTCCAGCAGCTGCGCGCGGGCTTCGGCGACGCCGCTGCTCACGGTATCCCCACGCACGTCACCCTGCTGCCGCCGACCGAGGTCGACGGCGCCGTGCTGCCCGCGATCGAGGTCCACCTCGCGGAGGTCGCGGCGCGCGGCCGGCCCTTCCCGATGCGGCTGTCCGGGACCGGGACCTTCCGCCCGCTGTCGCCGGTGGTCTACGTCCAGGTGGTCGAGGGCGCCGCGGCCTGCTCCTGGCTGCAGAAGCGCGTCCGGGACGCCTCCGGGCCGGTCCCCCGGGAACTGCAGTTCCCGTACCACCCGCACGTCACCGTCGCGCACGGCATCGAGGAGGCGGCGATGGACCGCGCCTACGAGGAGCTGTCCGACTACGAGGCCCAGTGGCCCTGCACCGGGTTCGCGCTCTACGAGCAGGGCGCCGACGGGGTGTGGCGCAAGCTGCGGGAGTTCCCCTTCGGCAGCGCCACGGTGCCGCCGCAGACGGGACGCGTGGAGAGCGGCTCCCTGCCCGCCAGATAGCCCCGCTCAGACCGGCAGCCGCCGGAACACGGCCCGTGGCAGGTGCCGCAGCGCCGACATCACCACCCGCAGCGCGCCGGGCACCCACACCGTCTCCGAGCGCCGCCGCAGCCCCAGCTCGATCGCCGTGGCGACCGCCTCGGGCGTCGTGGCCAGCGGCGCCTCGTCCATCCCCGCGGTCATCCGCGACCGTACGAACCCGGGGCGCACGACCATGACGTGCACGCCCGTGCCGTACAGCGCGTCGCCGAGGCCCTGGGCGAAGGCGTCCAGGCCGGCCTTGCTGGAGCCGTAGATGAAGTTGGCGCGGCGGGCCCGCTCGCCGGCCACGGAGGAGAGCACCACCAGGGAGCCGTGGCCCTGGGCCTGGAGGGCGCGGGCGCTGACCAGCCCGGCCGAGACCGCGCCGGTGTAGTTGGTCTGCGCCACCCGCACGGCGTTCAGCGGCTCGCGCTCGTCGTGGGCCTGGTCGCCCAGGATGCCGAAGGCGAGCAGCACCAGATCGACGTCGCCCTCGGCGAAGACCTTGCCGAGCACCGCCTCGTGGGACTCGGGATCGAGCGCGTCGAAGGCGACGGTGCGCACCTCGGCGCCGAGGCCGCGCAGCTGCTCGGCCGCACCGTCCAGGGCGGGGGAGGGGCGGCCGGCCAGCCACACCGTGCGGGTGCGGCGGGCGACCAGACGGCGCGCGGTGGCGAGCGCGATCTCGGACGTGCCGCCGAGGACGAGAAGGGACTGGGGGATGCCGAAGGCGTCCTTCACTACAGCTCCTGATTGCCTAGAGGTGGAGGCGGCGGGCCAGGTCGGACACGAACACCCCGCGCGGGTCCAGCTCCGCCCGCAGTGCACGGAAGTCGTCCAGCCGCGGGTACATCGCGTCGAGCAGTTCGGGCCGCAGCCGGGAGTCCTTGGCGAGGTAGACCCGGCCGCCGGCCCGGGCGACCTCCTCGTCGAGGTCGTCGAGGAACGCGCCGAGGCCCGGCAGCCCCGCCGGGATGTCCAGGGCGAGGGTCCAGCCGGGCACCGGGAAGGACAGCCATCCCGGATCGGCGTCCCCGAACCGCTTGAGGACGGCCAGGAAGGACGGGCAGCGCTGCTCCGAGATGCGCCGCACGATCCGGCGCAGGGCGTCCTCGCGTCCGTGGCCGACGACGAACTGGTACTGCACGAAGCCGCCGCGGCCGTAGACCCGGTTCCAGTGCGGGACACCGTCCAGGGGGTGGAAGAACGTGGAGATCCGCTGGAGCTGGCCGGTGCGCCGGCGGGGGGCCCGGCGGTACCAGAGCTCGTTGAACAGGCCCACCGTCGTCCGGCTGAGCAGGCCGTCGGGGACGAGGTCGGGAGCGGCCGGCAGCCGGGAGGTGCGGAAGGCCAGTGGCGCCCGGCGCGCCCGCCCGCCCTCGGGCAGCGCGTCCAGCGGGGCGTGGTCGCCGCGGGTGAGCACCGCCCGACCGGTCGCCGCGCCGCGGGCGAGGAGGTCGATCCAGGCGACCGAGTAGCGGTAGCGGTGGTCCGTGGCGGTGAGGCGGGCCATCAGGTCGTCGAGGTCGGTGGCGCGCTCGGTGTCGACCGACATCAGCGAGGTCCGGACCGGCTGGAGCCGCACGGTCGCGGTGAGGATCACGCCGGTCAGGCCCATGCCGCCGGCGGTGGCGTCGAACAGGGGCGTGCCCTGCTCCACGGTGCGGACCCGGCCGTCGGCGGTGAGCAGCTCGAACGCCGGCACGTGCCGGGCGAAGGACCCCGACACGTGGTGGTTCTTGCCGTGGATGTCCGCGCCGATCGCCCCGCCGACCGTCACGTAGCGGGTGCCGGGCGTCACCGGCACGAACCAGCCGAGCGGCAGCAGGACCTCCATCAGCCGGTGCAGGGAGACGCCCGCGTCGCACAGCACGGTGCCGTTGTCGGCGTCGATGGCGTGGATGCGGTCCAGGCCCGTCATGTCGAGCACGGCGCCGCCCGCGTTCTGCGCGGCGTCCCCGTACGCCCGTCCCAGGCCCCTCGGGATGCCGCCGCGGGCTCCGCACTCCCGTACGGCGTCGGCGGCCTCCTGGTACGTCCGGGGGCGGATCAGCCGGGCGGCCGTGGGCGCGGTGCGGCCCCAGCCGGTGACCGGTCCCCAGGTGGTGTCGGGGCCCTCTTCGGCGGCGGGAACGGTGTCGGCAGACATGCCGGTGACCGTATCGCCCTCATGCGAACGATTAGTTCCAAAACATCCCGGTCGTACCCGAAACGGGTGATTAATGGTATGTCGCTCGATCATGCCGGACTTCGCACGGCGTCGGCGTGAACAGTGAGGACACATGGACGACCTCGACGACATGGACCACCGGATCGTGACGGCGCTCAGAGCCTGCGGCACGGACCCGCGCGTGGCCGGTGCCGCGCGCGCCCTGTCCTGGGCCGGGGAGCACGGAGCGCTGTGGCTCGCGGCGGGCCTCGCCGGAGCCGCCGTGGACGGCGCGCGACGCGGCGCCTGGCTGCGCGGTACGGCGCTCACCGCGGGCGCGCACCTCGTCAGCATGGGAGTCAAGCGGGTCGTGCGCCGCCCGCGCCCCGCCCACGTCGTGCCCCTGGTGCGCACCGCCGGCCGGCACTCCTTCCCCAGCTCCCACGCCGCCTCGGCGACGGCGGCCGCCGTCGCCTTCGGCGCGCTGGGCATCGGCGCCGTCCGGCCGCTCGCCGCCGCCGTGTGCGTCTCCCGGCTGGTCGTCGGCGTCCACTACCCCTCGGACGTGGCGGCGGGCGCGGCCCTGGGCGCGCTCACCGCCCGGCTCGGCGCCGACTGGATGCGCGGAGGCACCCGTGACTGAGACGGCGGTCCTGCGGCAGCGCGCACCCGAACGGCGGCGGGACCCCGCCCCGCCCCGCCGGAAAGGGCTGCTGCCCGGTCTGCTCAGGACCGCGCGCCCCCGCCAGTGGATCAAGAACGTCCTGGTCGTCGCCGCCCCGGCCGCCGCCGGCGAGCTGTTCCTCCGGCACACGCTGATCCAGCTCGCCCTGGTCTTCGTCCTGTTCACCGCCTGCGCGGCCGCCGTCTACCTCGTCAACGACGCCCGGGACGCCGAGGCCGACCGCGCCCACCCCGTCAAGCGGCACCGCCCGGTCGCCGCCGGCCAGGTCCCGGTGCCGGTCGCCTACGCCGTCGGGGGCGCCCTCGGCGTCCTCGCGCCCCTCGCCGCCGCCTGGCTGTGCACGCCGGCCGTCGCCGCCCTGCTGACCGCCTACCTCGCGATGCAGCTGGCGTACTGCGTCACCCTCAAGCACGTCCTCGTCGTCGACCTCGCCGTCGTCACCACCGGCTTCCTGATGCGGGCGATGATCGGCGGACTCGCGCTCGGCATCCCCCTGTCGCGCTGGTTCCTCATCACCACCGGCTTCGGCGCGCTGTTCATGGTCTCCGCCAAGCGCTACTCCGAAGCCGTCCAGATGGCCGGGAAGGCGGGCGCCACGCGCGCGCTGCTCACCGAGTACACCACCGGCTACCTCCGCTTCGTCTGGCAGCTCGCGGCCGGCGTCGCCGTCCTCGGCTACTGCCTGTGGGCCATGGAGGAGGGCGGCGTCCCGCACACCAGCGTGCTGCCCTGGCGCCAGCTGTCCATGGTCGCCTTCATCCTCGCCGTCCTGCGCTACGCCGTCTTCGCCGACCGCGGCACCGCCGGCGAACCCGAGGACGTCGTCCTGCGCGACCGGGCGCTCGCGCTGATCGGCGTCGCGTGGCTGGCGATGTACGGCCTGGCGGTGGCCAATTGGTAGCCGCCCGCACCCCGGGCACCCGACGCGAACTGGCCGGCTTCGCCGCCGCCGGGCTCCTCGCCTACGCCGTCGACCTCGGCCTCTTCACGGTCCTGCGCGGCCCGGCCGGACTCGACCCGCTCACCGCCAAGGCCCTGTCCTTCCTCGCCGGCTGCTCCGTGGCGTACGCGGGCAACGCGCTCGGCACCTACCGGCACAGCCGCCCGCGGGGCCTGCGCCCCTACGCCGTGTTCTTCGCGGTGAACGCCGCCGGCGCCGCCGTGCAACTGCTCTGCCTGGCCGTCAGCCACTACGGCCTCGGCCTCACCTCGCAGCGCGCCGACACCGTCTCCGGCGCGGTCGTCGGCATGTTCCTGGCCACGCTTCTGCGTTTCTGGGGCACAAGAACCCTGGTGTTCCGCACCGGCCCCGCGACCGGCGGCGGATCGGGATCATGGAACGAGGGAACCGGGGGCAGAGTCGGATCATGGACTGGCTGAAGAAGCTCCCCGTCGTGGGGCCGTGGCTGGCACGGCTGATGGCCACCCACGCCTGGCGCTCCTACGAGCGGCTGGACCGCGTGAAGTGGACGCGGCTGGCCGCCGCCATGACCTTCACCAGCTTCCTCGCGCTCTTCCCGCTGCTCAGCCTGGCCGCCGCCGTCGCCGCCGCCACGCTCGGCAAGGAGCAGCAGGACCGGCTCCAGGACAAGATCGCCGAACAGATCCCCGGCATCTCCGACCAGCTGAACATCCAGGGCCTGATCGACAACGCCGGCACCGTCGGCCTGATCTCCGGCGCCCTGCTGCTGTTCACCGGCATCGGCTGGGTCGACGCCACCCGGGGCTGTCTGCGCGCCGTCTGGGAGCTGCCCGACGAGGAGGAGAACCCGGTCATGCACCGGGTCAAGGACGGGGGCGTCCTCGTCGGACTCGGCGGCGCCCTCCTGGTCACCGTGGCCATCTCCACCGTCGCCTCGGCCCTGGTCGGCTGGATCATCCACCGGCTCGGCATCGCCGAGGGCGGCTTCGGCGGCGTCCTCCTCTACGTCGCCGCGTTCGCCGTCGCCGTGCTCGCCGACTTCCTCCTGCTGCTGTACGTCCTGACCCTGCTCCCCGGCGCCAAGCCGGAGCGCCGCCGCCTGGTGGTGGCCGCGCTGATCGGCGCGATCGGCTTCGAACTGCTGAAGCTGCTGCTCAGCGGCTACATGCAGGGCGTCGCCGGAAAGAGCATGTACGGCGCCTTCGGCGTCCCCGTCGCCCTGCTGCTGTGGATCAACTTCACCTGCAAGCTCGTGCTGTTCTGCGCCTCCTGGACGGCGACGGGCAGCAAGGAGCAGGAGCTCGGCGACCAGGAGGACGGGGAGCAGGACGTCACGGGCGGGTCCGGCGACGGACCAGGTCCGGCAGCGGCCATTTCCGGTTGATCAGGAACACGCCGCCCGCGAGCAGCACCAGCAGTCCGCCGGCGATGCCGGCCGCGATGCCGACCCCGCCGGAGCCGTCCGCGGTCGGGGCGCCCGCCACCGGCTTCGTGCCCGCCGCGCCCTTCCCGGTGCCGCCGGCCTCCCCGGCGGCGCCGTCGCCCGGCTCGGGGCTGGCCTGCGCGGCGCTCCTCGGCGGCACCAGCTCGCCGACCGGCTCCACCTTGCCGGCCGCCTTGAAGCCCCAGTCGAACAGGCGGGCGGTCTCCTTGTAGACCTCGTTGTGCTCGTCCTTCGCCGGGTTCATGACCGTGACCAGCAGCACCTTGCCGCCCTGCTCGGCGACGCCGGTGAAGGTGGAGCCCGCGTTGGTGGTGTTGCCGTTCTTCACGCCCGCGATGCCCGGGTAGACGTCCATGTCCGAGTCGCCGGACAGCAGCCTGTTGGTGTTCTGGATCTCGAAGGGCTTGCGGGAGGTCTTGCCCTTCTTGTCCTTCTTCGTCTCGCCCGGGAACTTGGCGCTGACCGTCGACGCGTACTCGCGGAAGTCCTTCTTCTGGAGCCCGGAGCGGGCGAACAACGTCAGGTCGTACGCGGAGGAGACCTGCTCCGGGGCGTCGTAGCCGTCGGGGCTGACGACGTTCGTGTCGAGGGCCTGGAGCTCCTCGGCGTGGTCGTTCATCTCCGCCACGGTGCTCTCGACGCCGCCGTTCATCGCGGACAGCACGTGCACGGCGTCGTTGCCGGACCGCAGGAAGACGCCGAGCCACAGGTCGTGGACGGTGTACGTCTCCTCCTCCTTGATGCCGACCATGCTCGACCCGGCACCGACGTCCGCCAGATCGGAGGGGACGACCTTGTGCTTGGTCGTCTTCGGCCACTTCGGCAGCAGTGTGTCAGCGAACAGCATCTTCAGCGTGCTCGCCGGGGCCAGCCGCCAGTGCGCGTTGTGCGCGGCGAGCACGTCGCCGGACTCGGCGTCGGCCACGATCCAGGAACGGGCGGTGAGGTCCTTCGGCAGCACGGGCGCCCCACCCGCCAGGGAGACCTGCGTGCCGGGCTTCCCGAGCCGTGCGCCGCCCACGGTCGACATCGACGCGGGCGGAGCGGCCGACGGGCTCGCCGAGGGACTCGGGGCGGCCGTCGCGCCGGGCGCGAGGGCGGCGAGAGCGGTCAGGGCGGCGGAGGTGACCGTCAGGGCGCGCCTGGCGGTCTTCTTGGGTGCGGGCACGAGCGAGAACGTACCTCCCGGGACCGGCGCGGTCCTACCCCCCTTCCCACCCCGCGCACGGATCCGGACACGGTGCGGCGATACTGAAACCATGAAGCTCAGCCGCCCCGTCTCCTGGTTCCTGCTCGCTTTCGGGGTGTGGAGCTGGATCATCTGGATCACTTTCGTCAAAAACCTGGTCAAGGACGGCAGCGGGCTCGCCTTCGAGGACGGCGACCCCACGGCGTACTTCTGGGTGCACCTGCTGCTCGCCGTCGTGTCCTTCGTATTGGGGACGGTCGTCGGGGTCATCGGGTTGCGTGGACTGCGCGCACTGCGCCGAACGTCATAGGCGTCGAGGACGTCACAACTGAGGGGAATCGACGGCATGGTGGTCGTCTTCGCGCTTGTCGCGCTGGCCGTGGTGAGCGTCCTCGTGACGGCGAACTGGTACGTGTGGCGGCGCCTGTTCCGCGACACGACCCGGGGCTCCGGCCCGGTGCGCCGTATCGGCGCGGTGGTGATCGCCGGCGGCTGGGTGCTGGCGGTGGCCGCGCTGGTCGCCGAGCGTGCGGGCGCGCCCTTCTGGCTCCAGCGCGTCCTGGCCTGGCCCGGCTTCCTGTGGATGGCCCTGTCGATCTACCTGCTGCTGGCGCTGCTGGTGGGCGAGGTCGTCCGTCCGCTGCTGCGGCGGTTCCTGGAGCGTCGGGCGGCCCGGCGGCCGGCCGCGGGGGAGGCGGGACCGGGGACGGCACAGGCGCCCGGTGCGGACACCGAGCGCATACCGGCGGGAACGGCCCCCCGCGCGGAGGCCGCGACCGAGGAGGCCGCGCGCGAGGGCGCCGCGCGCCATGAGGCCCCGCCCGAGGAGGCCGCGCCCACCTCGGCGCAGGGCCCCGCACCGGACACCGACCTGTCCGGCACCACGCCCGACGTCGGCTCCGGCGGCCGGCCCGAGAGCCCTCTGGCCCTCCCCTCCCGCCGTCTCTTCGTCTCCCGCGTCGTCGCCGGCGCCGCCGCCGCGGCGGCCGTGGGGACGGTCGGCTACGGCACGTACGGCGTCCTGAACGGCCCGACGGTGAAGCGGGTGACCGTGCCGCTGGCCAAGCTCCCGCGCGCGGCGCACGGCTACCGCATCGCCGTCGTCAGCGACATCCACCTCGGCCCGGTGCTCGGCCGGGGCTTCGCGCAGAAGGTCGTCGACACCATCAACTCCACGCAGCCCGACCTGATCGCCGTTGTCGGCGACCTGGTCGACGGCAGCGTGAAGGACCTCGGCCCGGCGGCGGCCCCGCTGGCCCAGCTGCGGGCGAGGCACGGCGCGTACTTCGTCACCGGCAACCACGAGTACTTCTCCGGCGCCGAACAGTGGGTCGCCGAGGTACGGCGGCTCGGCCTGCTGCCGCTGGAGAACGCCCGCACCGAGCTGCCCCACTTCGACCTGGCCGGCGTCAACGACGTGGCGGGCGAGGACGAGGGCCAGGGCCCCGACTACGACCGGGCCCTCGGCGACCGGGACCGGACCCGCGCGTGCGTGCTCCTCGCCCACCAGCCGGTGCAGATCCACGACGCCGTCGACCACGGCGTGGACCTCCAGCTCTCCGGCCACACCCACGGGGGCCAGCTCTGGCCCGGCAACCTCATCGCGGGCGCCGCCAACCCCACCCTGGCGGGCCTGGAGCACTACGGCGACACGCAGCTCTACGTCAGCCGCGGCGCGGGCGCCTGGGGCCCGCCCACGCGTGTGGGGGCGCCCTCGGACGTCACGGTGATCGAGCTGGCCTCACTGCGGGCCTGAGGGGTCCCCTGCGGCGGTGTCCCGCGAGGGTGCCGCCTTCTTCGCCGGGTCCGGCAGCGCCTTGGTCATCCCCGGCAGGAAGTCCGTGAACAGCTCGTGCACCTCGCGCACCAGCGGGCGCAGTACCCGGAAGCGGGCCAGGGCCACACCCCGCGCGGTCAGCCGGGCACCGCGCTCGGCGAGGCGGTAGCTGCGCTCGCGCCCCTCCGTCCGGTCGAAGATCCAGTACAGGACCAGACCCATCTGGGAGAGCCACAGCAGCTCGGGCAGGATGTCCCGCAGTTCCGCGGGCACCTTGGTCCTCGTCCCGGCCAGCACCGAGCGGTGGACGCTGATGGCCTCCACGCGCGCGTGCTCCGACTCGGGGGAGAAGGGGCTGAGCGGGCTGTCCGGATCGGCCGCGTTCTTGAAGAACTGCACCGCGAACTCGTGGTACGGCGTGGCGATGTCCAGCCAGACCTTCAGCACGCCCGCCAGCCGGGACTCCAGGTCGGTCTCCTTGGCCAGCACCTCCCGGACCGCCGCCTGGTGCTCGGCGGCGATCCGGTCGTAGAAGCCCTGGATCAGGTGCTCCTTGCCGGCGAAGTAGTAGTACGCGTTGCCGACGGAGACCCCGGCCTCCTGGGCGATGGCCCGCATGGTGGTCCGGTCGTAGCCGCGTTCCTGGAACAGCCGCATGGCCGTCTCCAGGATCAGCGCGCGGGTCTGCTCGGACTTGCTGAGGGGGGCACCGTCGTCGGGGCCGTCGTTCTTCGCAGGCACGGGACCAGAGCCTAACGAGTGGCGCAGGTGCCGTCGTCACAGCCGGGGCCCGTGTACATCCACCCGTGGCCCGGCTCGTAGACCCAGCCGTCGGCGCGACGGTAGCCGTTGCCGCCCCACCGGCCCGCCCGGCGCCACTTGGCGGCGGCCAGCACGGCGCCCCTGGCCAGCTTCGCCCCGGCGGGCGTGCCGAGCCGGTGGGCGAGCGGCCGGTGCTCGCGCAGCGCCCACAGGACGACGATCCAGGCGGCGGCGCCCCGGTACACCTGCCCGGCGTCGCCGACCACGGTGACCTCCTCCAGGGAGGTGCCGTGGTCGAGCCCCGGGAAGCGCCGGCGCGCCTCGTCCGACCCGGCCGGGACCAGCTCCAGCGGCACCAGCCGCGGCTGCCGCAGCAGCCAGTCCCGTACGTGGGTGCACAGGGAGCACTCGGCGTCGTAGAGGACGGTGAGCCGGCGCACGGGGGCGCCGGCCGTCCCGGGAGCGGGAGCCATCGGCTCAGGCCCCGGCCGTCGGGGCCACCCAGCCCTGCGGCGGGACCGGCGGCACCTGCTCCCGCTCCATCACCCCGCGCCGCCGGATGCGGTTGAGCACGTACACGTTGCCGAGGTGCATCACGCCGAGCACCAACAGCACCACGCCGAGCTTGGTCGACAGCGCCTCGAAGACGCCCCGGGTGTCGACGATGGTCTCGTCGTCGCTCAGGTAGAGGGCGACGAAGCCGAGGTTGACGAGGTAGAAGCCCACCACCAGGAGGTGGTTGACGGCGTCGGCGAGCTTCTCGTTGCCGTGCAGCACGTCGGAGAGGAAGACCCGGCCGTTGCGGCTGAGCGTGCGGGCCACCCAGATGGTCAGACCGATGCTGACCAGCAGGTAGATGACGTAGGCGATGACGGTGCGGTCCATGCCCCACCCCTTCTTGAACGCGTTCAAAACGCTGACGGGGATGACTCTAGACCCGTTTTTGAACACGTTCAAGCGAGAGGCGGGGAAGGCTGGGCGAACGGGCGGACGGGTGGACGGGTGGACGGGCCGAGTCGGGGGAGGAGGGGCCGCCTCAGAGGCGGCGGGCCAGCTCGGGCCGCTTGGAGTAGTCCGTGAGGCCGACGACGTTGCCCCAGGGGTCGGCGAACTCGACGGTCCAGCCGGTGGCGACGGAGAAGGGCTCGTCGAGCGGCTCCACCCCGGCGTCGCGCAGCGCCCGGGACGCGGTGCGGGCGTCCGACACCTCCAGCCACACCCGCGCGGAGGGCCACAGCGGCGGCCGCCGCCCGAACTCCTCCTCGGCCCGCAGCAGGAGGCCCGGCGTCTCGCCGCCGGCCTTCAGCAGGGCGATCCCGGCCTCGTCGAGCCGGAAGGCGACCGGGAAGCCGGCCCGCTCGTAGAAGTCGACGGCCGCACCGAGGTCCCCGACGGGCAGCAGGACGTTGTCGAACCCGAGCAGTTCGTACGACTCATGATCTGACATGACGTCACATTAGGTGTGCGGGGCGCGAACCGGGCGCAAGCGGCGGCGGGGCGGCGGCGCGGTCACTCGTTGGGGCGGACGGCCTTCCCGGGCCCCGACTTCTCTTTGTCCTTCCGGTCCTGCAATATGACCGGCAGTTTCCCGCGACGTCCAGGAGTGACACCACTGTGAGCGAGCAGCCGCAGCAGCCGTCCCAGCCGCCCGGTTACGGCTACCCGAACCAGGGCCCCGGCCCGGCCGATCAGGCCGGTCAGGCCGGCCCCTACGGCTACCCGCAGGGTGCCTACCAGCAGCCCGGTCACCAGCCGCCGCCCGGCGGCTACCAGGCGCCGGGCTACCAGCAGGCGCCCGGGTACTACGCCCCCGACCCCAACGTGCCCTTCGGCTACGACCCCTACGGTCGCCCGTACTCGGACAAGTCGAAGATCGTCGCCGGTATCCTCCAGCTCTTCCTCGGCACCTTCGGCATAGGCCGCTTCTACGTCGGCAACGTCGGCATGGGCATAGCCCAGTTGCTCACCTGCGGCGGCCTGGGCTTCTGGGCGCTGGTCGACGGCATCATCTACCTGGTCAGCAACGACCGTACGGACGCCCAGGGGCGGATCCTGCGTGGCTGAGGCGGCTCGTCCCGCACCACCCGGCCGGCGGCGCCTGCCGCGGCACCCGGCGGCGGCACCCCTCGCGGTGCTCGTCGCGGGCGCCGCGGGCGCCGGCTACCTCTGGGCCACCGACCCGCACGAGCCCGGACACCTGCTGCCGCAGTGCCCGTTCCGCTACGTCACCGGCCTGCTGTGCCCGGCCTGCGGCGGCACCCGCATGACGTACGACCTGATGCACGGTCACTTCGCGGCCGCCTGGCTGGACAACCGGGCCCTGCTGCTGGCCGCGCCGTTCGCGCTGGCGCTGTGGGGGCGCTGGACGGTGGAGGGGCTGCGCGGCCGTCCCTACCGGCCCCGGATCGCCCCGTGGGCCCAGGCGTCGATCCTGCTGGCGGCGGTGGCCTGGACGGTCACCCGCAACGTCGTATGAGCAACGCGGATCACGAAATGGGAACGTTGGATCATAATATTTCCCAACCGGCCCGCTCGTCTCCTACGCTTCCTCACGCACAGGGGGGGACGGCCACGTCACTGACGTGAGCCGCCGTGCGTCGAGCGTGCGATCAGCGGTGTTCCCTCCTGGGCCGCCGGGGCTCTCCGCCCCGGACCGTCCCACATCTCCCCAGGAGCACCACCATGACCGTCCCCCCGAACGCCGCCGCTCCCTACGGTGTCGACCCGCAGGGCCGTCCGTACTCGGACAAGTCGAAGATCGTCGCCGGTATCCTCCAGCTCTTCCTGGGCACCCTGGGCATCGGCCGCTTCTACGTGGGTTCCGTCGGCGTGGGCGTGGCTCAGCTGCTGACCTGCGGTGGCCTGGGCGTCTGGGCGCTGATCGACGGCATCATGTTCCTGGTCAGCAACGACCGCACGGACAAGGAAGGCCGCCCGCTGCGCGGCTGACGCCCCGTCACCCGGGCGGCGCCGCCGCCCGCGACGCGGAACGGCCGAGGGCCCCGATCGACGTGATCGGGGCCCTCGGCCGTGGCGGTGGAACGGCGGATCAGAAGCGGCGCGTGATGAGCGCCCGCTTCACCTCCGCGATCGCCTTGGTGACCTCGATACCGCGCGGGCAGGCGTCCGTGCAGTTGAAGGTCGTGCGGCAGCGCCAGACGCCGTCGCGGTCGTTCAGGATCTCCAGCCGCTGCTCGCCGGCCTCGTCGCGCGAGTCGAAGATGAAGCGGTGGGCGTTGACGATCGCCGCCGGGCCGAAGTACTGCCCGTCGTTCCAGAACACCGGGCACGAGGACGTGCAGGCGGCGCACAGGATGCACTTCGTCGTGTCGTCGAAGCGCTCGCGGTCCTCGGCGGACTGGAGACGCTCACGCGTCGGCTCGTTGGTGTCCTTCGTGATCAGGAAGGGCATCACGTCCCGGTACGCCTGGAAGAACGGCTCCATGTCGACGACCAGGTCCTTGAGGACCGTCAGGCCCTTGATGGCCTCGACCGTGATCGGCTTCTCGGGGTTGATGTCCTTGATCAGCGTCTTGCAGGCGAGCCTGTTCTTGCCGTTGATCCGCATGGCGTCCGAACCGCAGATGCCGTGCGCGCAGGAGCGGCGGAAGGTGAGGCTTCCGTCCAGGTCCCACTTGATCTTGTGCAGCGCGTCGAGGACGCGCTCCTTCGGGTCGATCTCCAGCTGGAAGTCTTCCCAGGCGGCCTCCGCCGAGACCTCCGGGTTGAACCGCCGGACGCGGAAGGTGACCGTGATGTACGGGGAGTCGGCGAAGCCGGGCTCGGGGGCCTTGTCGCTCTTCTCCATGACAGGGGTAGCCATCAGTACTTACGCTCCATCGGCTGGTAGCGGGTCTGGACGACCGGCTTGTAGTCGAGCCGGATGGACTCGGCGCCGTCGTCGCCCACCTCGCGGTACGCCATGGTGTGGCGCATGAAGTTGACGTCGTCGCGGTTGGGGAAGTCCTCGCGGTAGTGACCGCCGCGCGACTCCTTGCGGGCGAGCGCGGACACCGCCATGACCTCGGCCAGGTCGAGCAGGTTGCCCAGCTCGACGGCCTCCAGCAGGTCGGTGTTGAAGCGCCGGCCCTTGTCCTGGATCGACACGTTCTTGTAGCGGGCGCGCAGCTCGCCGATCTTCTCGACGGCCGTCTTGATCGTCTGCTCGGTGCGGAACACCATGACGTTGGCGTCCATGCACTCCTGCAGCTCGCGGCGGAGCTCGGCCACCCGCTCGGTGCCGGTGGAGGCGCGCAGCCGCTCGATCTGCCCGACGACCAGGGACGCCGGGTCCTCCGGCAGCTCGACGAAGTCCGCCTTCTGGGCGTACTCCGCGGCGGCGATGCCGGCCCGCTTGCCGAAGACGTTGATGTCCAGCAGCGAGTTGGTGCCCAGGCGGTTGGCGCCGTGCACGGACACGCAGGCCACCTCGCCGGCCGCGTACAGGCCGGGCACGACGGTCGTGTTGTCCGCCAGCACCTCGCCCTCGACGTTGGTCGGGATGCCGCCCATGGCGTAGTGCGCGGTGGGCTGGATCGGGATCGGGTCCGTGTAGGGCTCGATGCCGAGGTAGGTCCGCGCGAACTCCGTGATGTCGGGCAGCTTGGCGTCCAGCTGCTCCGGCGGGAGGTGCGTGAGGTCCAGGTAGACGTGGTCGCCCTCGGGACCGCAGCCGCGGCCCTCGCGGATCTCCGTGTAGATGGAGCGCGAGACGACGTCGCGCGAGGCGAGGTCCTTCATGACCGGCGCGTACTTCTCCATGAAGCGCTCGCCGTCCTTGTTGCGGAGGATGCCGCCCTCACCGCGGGCGCCCTCCGTCAGCAGGATGCCCATGCGCCAGATGCCGGTCGGGTGGAACTGGAAGAACTCCATGTCCTCCAGCGGCAGTCCGCGCCGGTACACGGCCGCCTGGCCGTCGCCGGTGAGCGTGTGCGCGTTGGACGTCACCTTGAAGAACTTGCCGGTGCCGCCGGACGCGTAGATCACGGACTTCGCCTGGAAGACGTGGATCTCGCCGGTCGCCAGTTCGTAGGCCACCACACCGGCGGACTTCTTGACGCCGTCGACCTCGGTGATCAGCTGGTCCAGGACGTAGAACTCGTTGAAGAACTCCACGCCCTCCTTGACGCAGTTCTGGTACAGCGTCTGGAGGATCATGTGGCCGGTGCGGTCGGCCGCGTAGCAGGAGCGGCGGACCGGGGCCTCGCCGTGGTTGCGGGAGTGACCGCCGAAGCGGCGCTGGTCGATCGTCCCGTTCGGCGTCCGGTTGAACGGCAGGCCCATCTTCTCCAGGTCGAGGACCGAGTCGATGGCCTCCTTCGCGAGGATCTCGGCGGCGTCCTGGTCGACCAGGTAGTCACCGCCCTTGACCGTGTCGAAGGTGTGCCACTCCCAGTTGTCCTCCTCCACGTTGGCCAGCGCCGCGGCCATGCCGCCCTGCGCGGCGCCCGTGTGGGAGCGGGTGGGGTAGAGCTTCGTCAGCACGGCGGTGCGGCTGCGCTTCGTCGACTCGATGGCCGCGCGCATGCCGGCGCCACCGGCGCCGACGATGACGGTGTCGTACTTGTGTACCTTCATGATTTTCGCAGCCCCGTGCCTAGCGGATGTTCGGGTCGAAGGTGAAGATCACCAGCGTGCCCAGCAGGATGGTGAACACCGTGGCGGTGTAGAGCAGGCCCTTGAGCCACAGGCGCGTGTTCGGGCGCTCCGCGTAGTCGTTGATGACCGTGCGCAGGCCGTTCGCGCCGTGCAGCATCGCGAGCCAGAGCATCAGGAGGTCCCAGACCTGCCAGAAGGGCGAGGCCCAGCGGCCCGCCACGAAGGCGAAGCCGATCTTCGAGACACCGCCGTCCAGCACCAGCTGGATGAGCAGGTGCCCGATGACCAGGACGACCAGCACCACGCCGGACAGGCGCATGAAGAGCCAGGCGGCCATCTCGAAGTTGCCGCGCGTGGACTTGGGGGACTTCTTGGTCCGCTTGCGGGGCGGCTCGATCAGCGGCGCCGGGTTGTCCACGGTGTAGACCGAGGCGCCCGCGCCCTCGACGGGGCCGATGCCGGAGGGGGTGGTTTCAGTGGTCGACATGTGCGTCAGCTCCCGAACAGTTCACGAGCGGCGTGGCCGAGGACGGGGTAGATCGCCCCGACCATGAGCACGACCCACAGGGCGACGACGGTCCAGAGCATCTGCTTCTGGTAGCGGGCGCCCTTGACCCAGAAGTCGACGGCGATGACACGCAGGCCGTTGAGCGCGTGGAAGAGGATGGCGGCCACGAGGCCGTACTCCAGCAGCGCGACGATCGGCGTCTTGTACGTGGCCACGACGGTGTCGTAGGCCTCGGGGGACACCCGCACGAGAGCGGTGTCCAGCACGTGAACGAACAGGAAGAAGAAAATGAGGACGCCGGTGACTCGATGAGCCACCCAGGACCACATTCCTTCCCGGCCGCGGTACAGCGTTCCAGCCGGCACGGAAGTTTCCTCCGGGAGCGGTGATTGGGGCCGCGCCGGCTTTCCTTGTCGGTCGGGCCCGGCCGGGTACGGTCCACCGGCCCCCAGCATCGTAGCGACGGTTACCTGCGGCGCTTACGGGGGGCCTGCTTGTGTGATCAAAGTTGCACTCAAAGGAGCAGTGGCCGACCGCGGGGCGGCTATCGCGGCGGGGGGCCCGGCGGGTTCGCCGGAAGCGGGTCACCCGTGCCGGGCCCGGCCTGCGCGGCGCGGCCGGCGGCGTCGCGTTCCCGCCCTCCGGCGATGCGGGTCAGCCGCCCCCTTGCCAGGAGGCGCAGCTCCTCGAGGGCGATCAGTCGTTCCTCGTCGGGATCGTTCGCCAATCGTGACCGGATACCGGCCAGCACGTGGTTCAGGGCCTCGTCCGACGCCATGCCGTCCAGGCAGATGGCGAACACGTGCCCGAAGCGCGCCTCGTAGGCCGCGTACGCCGCGCTCAGGGCCGTGTACGCCGCCGCGTACGTGTCCTCGGGGAGCGGCGGCAGCGTCTCCGCCGCCAGGGCCTGGGCCAGGTCGTCCGGGGACAGGTCGTACGCCGCCTCGTCCGCGGCCGCCAGCAGGGACGGCAGGTCGGGGTAGGGGCGGTGGGAGGTGAGGCGCTCGGCCCAGTGACCGCTGTTCAGGCAGGTCAGGAGCGTGGCGACGGCCTCCTCGGCCGGGGCGGTGTTGAAGCGCTCCAGCGAGGAGGGGGTTACCGGTGTGGCGCGGGTTTGCACCGGTACCGGTATGGCCACTCGGCCGGGGAGGTCTGGAAGACGGTGCGCAGGCAGCGTGGGTCCTCGTGGGCGTCACGTGTGTGTCGGCAGGGGATTGTGCGAGAGATGTGGCGTCACGTTATCGAGTGACGGCATGGCGTGTCCGTCTGATGCCCGAATTTCACCCGAACGGGAGAGTTTCAGAACATGTGGTGGACACATGGTGGAGCTCATGACCCTAGGTTGGCGATGTGAGCGAGCACCGACGCCGGTCACCGGCGCACAGAGTCAGGCAGCGGGCCGTGATCGCCGGCACGGTGGTCGCCGCCCTCGGCGTGGGAGTGGGCCTGTGGGCCACCGACGGTGACGGGGACGGCGGGTCCGGGGACCCGGCGGCCCGGTCCTCCGGCGAGGCGGCCGCGCCCGCCACCTCACCCAGCCCCAGCCGCTCCTACGCGCTGTCGAAGGAGCCGAGCACCATCCCCGCGGTGCGCGAGCACACCCCGGCCCGCGGCCCCGGGTGGCAGGCGGAGAAGGCGCACCGCGTCGTCGTCGCCGACCCCGGCCTCGCCGACGAGGGGCGCCAGACGGCCGCCGAGCTGGGACTCACGTACGCCGGCGAGCAGGACGACCAGCGCGCCGGTGACCTGCTGCTGGACGTCCGGCAGGACAAGGGCGCGAACCCGGAGTCGTACACCATGACCGTGCGCGACGGCCGCGTCACCGTCACCGGGCCGGCCGAGGACGGCGTCTACTACGGCACCCGGACCCTGAAGCAGGCCGTGGACGGCGGTGGCACCGCGCCGGAGGGCGTGGTGAAGGACGAGCCGGCCAAGCCCAAGCGCGGGTTCTCGCTCGACATCGCCCGCAAGCACTACGACGCCGACTGGATCAAGGACCGGATACGCGAGCTCGGCGACCTGAAGTTCAACGAGCTGGGCCTGCACTTCTCCGACGACCAGGCCTTCCGCATCGAGTCCGACTCGCACCCCGAGATCGTCTCGGACGACCACCTGACCAAGGCGGAGATGAAGGAGATCATCGATCTCGCCGCCTCGCGCCACATCACCGTGGTCCCCGAGATCGACTCGCCCGGTCACCTGGGCGCCGTGCTCGCCGCCCATCCCGACCTCCAGCTGCGCAACGTGCAGGGCACCCCCACGCGCGGCGCGATCGACATCTCCAAGCCCGAGGCCGCCGAGATCGTCGACGACCTGCTGAACGAGTACGCCGACCTCTTCCCCGGCTCCCAGTTCCACCTCGGCGCCGACGAGTACCAGGCCCTCGTCGTGCCGGACCCCGAGGCGTCCTACCCGACGCTGGCCGCCGCCGCCCGCGAGGCCTACGGCTCCGGCGGCACCGTCGCCGACCTCACCACCGCCTGGCTCAACGGCCGGGCCGAGACGGTGCGGGCCCACGACCGCGTCCCCCGCGCGTGGAACGACGGCTTCTTCAAGGACACCTCCGTCGAGCCCCTGAAGGACATCAAGGTCGCCTACTGGACCGGCAAGGAGATCGGCGCCCGTCCGCCCACCGAGTACCTGAGCGCGGGCCGCGAGGTCCTCAACTACAACGACGAGTTCCTCTACTACGTGCTCGGTGAGCCGCAGACGTTCGTCTACCCGACCGGCGAGCGCATCTACGAGCAGTGGACCCCGCGCGTCCTGCGCGGCACCACGGCCGTCGACGCCAAGTACGACGACCAGATACTCGGCGGCAGCTTCGCGGTCTGGGGCGACATCCCGAGCGCCCAGACGCAGGCGCAGGTCGCCGAGGGCATCCGGCTGCCGCTGGCGGCGACGGTCCAGAAGCTGTGGGACCCGGGCGCGCCCGAGCTGTCCTGGGCGGAGTTCAAGTCGCTGGCGAACCGGCTCGACTGACCCGGCCACCGCGGGCGTCGGGCGGCCCGCCGGCACGGAGTTGCCGGATACGGCTGCGCACTCCCGTACGCCTGTGGTGGTCTTTGGGCGAGGCGAACCGAGACGCCGGGGGGACCGGGACATGGGCTACTGGGGGTACTACGTCGTGGGCCGCGCCGAGCGGCCGCTCGCGGAGCTGGACGCGCTGTCGGGCGCCGCGGACCTGACCCTGCGTCTGACGGCCCCGGACGGCTGGCAGGTGTGGGAGTTCCCGGGCGGCGACGGAGACGTCGGGAACATGAACGACCTGGCCGGGCAGACCGGCGCGCCCGCGCTGTTCGGGTACGTCATGGACAGCGACTGCGTGGTCGTGGAGGCGGCGGCGCCGGAGAGCGGGGCGTGGACGACCTGCCTGGTGCGGTCCGCGATGGCCGGGTACCTGGGCGCCGAGAAGGAGGGGCTCACGCTGGAGGACTACTTCCTGGAGCCCCGTGACGCCGCCGAGCGGGCCGTCGCCTGGGCCGCCGAGGCCGGGCGCACCGCGGACGCGGGGGAGTTGGCGGAGGTGCTGTCGGCCGATCCGGGCTTCGGTGCCGGTGAGGATGCGGATGCCGCCGATGCCGGTGCGGGCGCCGGGGCCGACGCCCGTACCGCTCTCGGTCCGGTGGCCGAAAACCTCTTCTTCCGCTTTCTGGACCGGCTGGGCGTGGTCCCCCTGTGACACTCCCGGGCCGTCGCACGCAGTAAGGGGAAGTGCGGGCTCCGTGCTGGTGGGCGGGCCGGAGCGGGAGCGACAGGGAGGCACCGGATGAGCCTGGTGGAACTGATCACGCGGGCCGACGCACGCGGACTCGCCGGGAGCGGACTGGCTTGTTTGGATCGGTGCGTTCCCCTGCTGGACGGCGACGACGAGGTCCTGAGACCCCTGTGGGCGGCCCTCGCCGGCGACCGGGTCGACGCCGGGGGACAGGACGGGGAGGACGCCCGGGGCGGGGACGGGACCGACTGGGCACGGGAACTGACGCGGGTGCGTGAGCGGCTCGCCGGCCCCGACGCCGACGGTGAGGACGAGGCGGTGCTGCTGGCCCGCCGGATGCTGGCCACCGCACCGGACACGTGCTCCGGCGCGCGGATACGGGCGTGGGCCGACGCCTGCTCGGTCGCCTCGCTCCGCATCCACCGGCTCCTCGACCCCGCCGCGGACCCCGCGGGCGGCCTCGGCCGGGAGAACGCCGCGAACGGCCGCACGGAGAACCGTACCGAGGGCCTCTCCCCGCTCGTGGCCGCCGAACTGCGGCGCCAGATCATCGTCCTGGAAGTGCTCGCCGGGCACGGCCCCGCCGGGCTGCGCCGGGCCGTGGAGGTCTCCACGGAGGGCCGCCGGGTGCTGCGCGCGGTGGTGTCCCGGCGGGCCCGCGGGCGGGGCCGGCCACCCGGCCGCATGTGACCGTCGTGCGGGGACGGCGCGGCGGCGGTGCGGCCGACGTGGCGGACGTGGGGCGGTCCTGCGCCGGTTGCGGAACGGGCGGCGCATCCCTGTGACGAAACGCCGCCCCGCGGCGCTCTAGCCGATGTGACTACTGTGACCAGCGGATTGACGACCCAGCAGGAGAACCGGCCGTCGGCCGCCGCGAAGCCGGTGCGGTGGGCGGCGGACGCGGTGGCCACGATGCGCGAGGGCGCCCGGCTCCGCCTGGACTATTCGGCGCAGAGCCTGTGGCGCGTCGACCGGGTGATAGACGGCATCCGGCGCGAGGGAGCGCCGTACGCCGCGGTGGAGACGGCGCTGCGCGGACTCGGCGCCTACGCGGGCGAGGTGATCGTGCGCCGGAGCGGTGGAGAGTGGTGGGCCACGGGCGGGGACCACTGGGTCCGCACCCCCGACGGCCGCCTGTGGGACCCGATCGACGAGGCCCGCCGCTGCTTCGCCGGCGACGGGTCGCTGCGGCTGCTGTGCCGGGACGCGGCGGCGGACGGCTGACCCGGGTCCCGGTCCGGTCCTGTGACACCCGGGGCGTCCCGTCCGCCGGGCCGGCGGCGGGTGCCGGGCCGCGGGCGCCGGCCTCCCGTCGCCGAGCGAAGGGACGGGTGGTCCGGGGAGCAGCGGGGCGAGGTGGGCGGCCTACCGCGCGCCGGTCGGATGCGGGCCCACGCACGGCCGTTCGTCCAGCGGGCCACGGCCCGCAACCGGCTGCCGCTGGACTGCTCCCCGGCCGGTCCGCGGATCGTGGACCTCTGATCGACGGGTCGCGCAAGGGCGGCGCCGACCACGAGCGGGCGCGCGGCACGCTGCTGGGCCTGGGCGCCTGCGCGGGTGAGTGCTCGCGCCGGGCGGGAGCGGAGCGGGTCGACTTCGACACCGGCCGACGGGCCTGCTTCCGGCAGCGGCCGGGTGCGGATGCCGGACGGGCGGGTCCGGAACCCGCTCGGCAGGGTCCACCACCGCCCGGCGGCAGGCGGCGCCGAGGACTCGCCGCACGCCTTCTGCCCCACCCCGCACGGGCGGTCCCGGCGCGCGCGGCCCGCCCGGACGTGAGGGCCGTACGGCGCGCTTCCTGTGACACTTCCGTGCGCGCCGACGCTGATGACCGTGGGGGCGGGCTCACCCGAGCACGCGGAGGACTCGGTACGGACGAGGACGGTTCTTGGGCCAGCGAGGGGAAGCCCGCCGCGTACAGGCGTACGACGGGGAACTGGGCGCGGCCGTCGCGCGGGCCCAGGAAGGTGACGAGGCCGCCTTCGCGGTCGCCTACCGGATCGTGCAGCCCGGTCTGCTGGGCTATCTGCGCGGGCTCGTCGGCGACGACGCCGAGGACGTCGCCTCGGACGCCTGGCTGGAGATAGCCCGCGACCTGCGGCGCTTCCGGGGCGACGGGGCGGGCTTCCGGGGCTGGACGGCGACGATCGGCCGGCACCGGGCGCTGGACCATCTGCGGCGCCAGAAGGTGCGCCCCCGGCCGACCGCACTCGAACAGGACGTACTGGACCTGCCCGGCCCGCACTCCACGCCCGACCAGGCGCTGGAGACGCTGTCCACGGAGGCCGCCCTGGCGCTGGTCTCGGGGCTGCCGCGCGACCAGGCCGAGGCCGTGCTCCTGCGGGTCGTCGTCGGCCTCGACGGGCCGTCCGCCGCCCGGGTCCTCGGCAAGCGGCCGGGCGCGGTGCGTACGGCGACGTACCGGGGGCTCAAGCGGCTGGCGCGGCAGCTCGGAGCCGACGGTGTGACGGATGAAGCGCCCAGGGCGCTGGGGGAGTCGACATGACAGGCTCCCACGGCGGCGGCCCGGTGGACCGAGCGGGAACGGAGGCGGCCATGGGCGCACGGCACGGCGACGACGGCGGCGCCGACCGCGCCGTTCCCCGGACCGCCGGGCGCGCCACCCCGGGGGCGGAGGGACTGCTCGCCGCCGCCCTGCGGGACGAGCGCGTCGGCGCCGAGGGCGAGCGGCGCGCCGTGGCCGCCTTCCGGACGGCCCGCGACGCGCAGCCGGGGCGGGCCGCGCGCACCCGCCGGCGGGACGACTGGCGTCCCCGTGAGCGGTGCCGCGCACGGCGCTCGTCGAGGGCCGCGCTCTCGGTGCTGCTGGCGAGCCTCACCCTGGGCGGCGTCGCCTACGCGGCGATCGGCGGGAGCGGCTCCGCGCCGGACGCCACCGCCCCGGACCGCGCCCGCCCCACCGCCGGCCCGGACGCCACCGCGGACCGGCACACCGCCGACCCGCTCCCCGTCGTGCCGCCGCCCGCCCGCACGGCCCCC
The DNA here is from genome assembly GCF_001267885.1 of Streptomyces ambofaciens ATCC 23877. Taxonomy (NCBI): domain Bacteria; kingdom Bacillati; phylum Actinomycetota; class Actinomycetes; order Kitasatosporales; family Streptomycetaceae; genus Streptomyces; species Streptomyces ambofaciens. Next base: position 4,956,796 of record NZ_CP012382.1, read on the forward strand.
GGTACGTCCGCACCGCCCGGCCCCGGCGCGACCGCCCCGGACACCGAGGCGGGCTGCCGTGCCTACGAGCGGCTGGAGGGCCGCGGCAAGGCGCTGGACGCCGCGGTCTGGCAGCGGCTCGTCGCGGCCGCGGGCGGTGAGGAGGGCGTCGCGGCCCACTGCGCCGCACAGCGCGCCCGGCAGGCCTCGCCGAGCACCGCGAGCGACCCGGCCGAGCCGGGCCGTGCGGGCATCCCCGCCGGGCCGGGGCGGTCGAAAGGCGACGCCGACGGCGGTGGCAAGGGAACCGGGGCGGAGAAGAAGGCGCAGCGGGCGGACCGGGCACCGGGCGGGGACGCATAGCCTCGATCACGGCGGCGAGCGGGGCGGCGATCACGGTGGCCAAGGCAACGGCCGGGGCCGCCACCCCCCACAGGAGAGGCCCCGGCCGTCGCGCGGCACGGGCCGCGCGGCGGCCCGTACTCCTTACAGCGCCGCGACTGCGTTTTCTGTCACACCTCACCGCGTCACGGCTTAGTTGCATCTTGCACGGCAAGGCGATGGGGACATGGACGAGCGGTGGTTTCAAGACGTAACGTGCCATTCGCGCCGATGAGCGGGGGCCTGTCTCCCGCATCCGACCAGCGGTGACCACCGCAACCACTCCTTGAGGAACCACGACGGCGAGTACCCGGTCCGCGTAAGCGGTTCCGGCTTAGGCGCGAAGAGAGGCTCGGTGCTGGGGGACGACGCGGAGCTGACCGCCGCGGTACGTGCGGCACAGGTCGGGGACGAGACCGCGTTCCGGACCGTGTACCGCGCGGTGCATCCGCGCCTGCTGGGATACGTGCGGACACTGGTCGGCGATCCGGACGCCGAGGACGTGGCCTCCGAGGCCTGGCTCCAGATAGCCCGTGACCTGGAACGGTTCGACGGCGACGCCGACCGGTTCCGCGGCTGGGCCGCCCGCATCGCCCGCAACCGCGCGCTGGACCACATCCGGATGCGCGGGCGCCGGCCCGCGGTCGGCGGCGACGAGACGGAACTGACCGGCAGGCCCGCCGAGTCCGACACCGCGGGCGAGGCCATGGAGGCCCTGGCCACCGACAGCACCCTCTCCCTCATCGCCCGGCTGCCCCAGGACCAGGCCGAGGCCGTGGTGCTGCGCGTGGTGGTGGGTCTCGACGCCAAGAGCGCCGCCGAGACGCTGGGCAAGCGGCCGGGCGCCGTCCGCACCGCGGCGCACCGCGGACTGCGGCGCCTGGCCGAACTGCTCGGCGGCGATCCGGAATCGGGCGGCGGGCTCGACGCCCTGCCGCCCCAGCGAGAACCGCGCGGCCACGCGGTGACGTCCGCGAGTGTGACGCATACGCGTGCGCGGACGCAGAAGGACATGTGATGGCCGACGAGCAGGACAGGTGGCTGGACCGCGCCACGGCGGAGATCTTGCTGCGCGGAGAGTCGCTGGAGGCTGTCGACCCCGCGGTCCGCGACCGGGCCGAACGACTCGCCGGGACCCTCGGCGCCCTCTCCGTCCCACCCGTGCCGACCAGCGGTGAACTCCCCGGCGAGGCCGCGGCGCTGGCCGCCTTCCGCTCGGCGCGCGCCGAGCGGTCCGACGCGCCGGAGGCGACGCCGGTCCACCCGGGGCGGGACGCCTCGGCGCCGCCCTCCGACGCCGGGCTGGTCCGCATCGGTCCTCGCGGGGACGGCGCCGGGCGCCCCCGGTGGAGTCGCCCGCTGCGCCTCGGACTGGCCGCCGCGCTGACCGTCGGCATGGTCGGCGGGGTGGCGGTGGCGGCCGGAACCGGAGTCCTGACGACGCCCTTCGACGGCACCGAACCCGACCCCGCGGCGACCGTGTCGGCCGCCACGTCCTCCGACGGCCCGCCCGCCTCGCCCTCGCCGCTGGACGGGGTGCAGGGCGGGGCCGGGCCCGGCCGGGACGGTGCGGAGAGCGGCGCGGGCGGCGGCACGGCCGGGGACCGCGACCCGGGCTCCGACGACCGGGCGGCGGCAGGCTCCGGCGGCGGACGTCCGGACCTCGCCGCGTCCTGCCGTGAGGTGAGGACCGGCAAGCAGCTCGAGGACGCGCGCAGGCGCGCGCTGAAGGAGGCGGCCGGAGGCGCGTCGCGCGTCGGCACCTACTGCCGGAGTCTCCTGGCCGGGGCCGGCACCGCCGCCCAGGACCGCGACGGCGCGCGAGACGCCGGGGAGAACCGCGAGACCCGGGAGACGACCCGGGAGCAGGACCCGCCACGGAACGACAAGAGCGACAAGGGCGGCAAGAGCGGAAAGAGCGACAAGGGGAGCAAGGGCGGCAAGAGCGGCAAGGGGGACGAGAGGGGCGGCGACTCCAAGGGCGGCGGAGGGGGGAAAGGCGACAGAGAGGGCAAGGGGGGCAGGGGCTCCGGAGAGGGCAAGGGCGGCAAGGGCGATGACGACGACGGCCACCGCGTGACCCCGCACGCCGGTCACCGGCACGACCCGCACGCCGGTCACCGGCACGACCCGCACGCCCCCTCCGCCTTCGGGCCCTCGCCGCAGCAGCGGCCCGCCTTCCCGGCGCATGCCGCGCTCACTCTCGCGAAACCGGCCTGACCTGCGCTTTCTCCGGAGTGAGGGAGATTTCTCGCCGCGGGTGTGACACTTTCGGCCGCCATGGCGCAGTAATGAGTGAGCCGACTGGTCATCGGCTTCCGCACCGAGCCGGGGTTCCCCCCGTACCTACGGCTCGTGCACCTCGGCGCGGGCGGGACACGTTCCCCCGGTCCCGTCCGCGCCCCATCCCGCCCCGCGGCGCCCCGCCTCCCACCCCGCCTCAGCGGTGTACGACGACCTTGTCGCCGTTGCGCACCTGGGCGTAGAGGTCCGCGATCGCCGCCTCGTCCCGCACGTTGACGCAGCCGTGCGAGGCGCCCGCGTAGCCGTGGGCGGCGAAGTCCTCGGAGTAGTGGACGGCCTGTCCGCCGCTGAAGAACATCGCGTACGGCATGGCCGAGTCGTAGAGCGTCGAGACATGGTGGCGCGACTTCCAGTAGACGTGGAACACGCCCTCGCGGGTCGGGGTGTACTGCGAGCCGAACCGCACCGGCAGCGTCGAGAGGGTCCGTCCGTCGACCATCCAGCGCAGCGTCCGGCTCGACTTGCTGACGCACAGGACCCGGCCGGTCAGACAGCGCGGGTCGGGCGCTGCGGCCGGCTGCCCGCCCATCAGGTACAGCTCCCACTTGCCCGGTTCGCGCGTCATCCCGAGCAGCCGCTGCCAGGTGACGCTGTCGGTCCGCCCCGTCCTGGGGAGTCCGCGCTTGCCCTGGAAGCCGCTCACCGCGCGCTCGGTCAGGTCGTCGTACGTCCCGGTCGGGCCGTCCACGAGCCACTCCACCTGACGCAGCCGCGCCTGCAGTTCCCGCACGTCCCGGCCGGTGTCGCCCCGCGTCCACAGCACCCGGGACCCGGCACGGGCGGGCGGCGCACCGGACGGGCCGGACCCCCGCGTGTCCTTCGACGGCGCGCCGGTGACGTCTATGCGCACCGGCGAGTGCCCCTCGCCGTCGGCACCGGTGCCCTGCACGGTGCAGCCGACCACCGCCAGCACGGTCCCGACGGCGACGGCGGCCGCCCTCCCGGCACTCCCCGCGCTCCCCATGCCCGTCGTACGCATCACGGCCCCCCGTCTTCCCACGGCTCACCCGGACGTCGTCCCCTGAGATGTTCCCCGCGCGGGACGCGCGGTGAACGGCGCGGCATCGCCGGGTCCGTCGTTGTGACCGGGGCCGCACGGAGGTTGTGAGCAAGGTCCCAGCGTGTGGCCCTCCACCGGGTGCACGCGCGCCGATACAGTCCGTCGAAGGGCGGGACCGTACCGGCGGGTAGGCGGCGGGTGGTCCGAGCGGCCCGGACGTTCGACCAGCCCGGCCGGGTTCCGGGCATGTGCTCAGCGGGAGGCATCACACCATGGCGCGCGAGTCGGGCAGCGCCCGATCCACCGAGAGCGGACTGCCCATCGAACCCGTCTACGGGCCCGAGGCCCAGGCGGACTGGGACCCGGCCGAGAAGCTGGGCGAGCCGGGGAAGTACCCCTTCACCCGGGGTGTCTACCCGTCGATGTACACCGGCCGGCCGTGGACGATGCGCCAGTACGCCGGTTTCGGCACGGCGACGGAGTCCAACGCCCGCTACAAGCAGCTCATCGCCAACGGCACGATGGGTCTGTCGGTCGCCTTCGACCTGCCCACCCAGATGGGCCACGACTCCGACGCGCCGATCGCGAGCGGCGAGGTCGGCAAGGTGGGCGTGGCCATCGACTCGGTCGACGACATGCGGGTGCTGTTCGACGGCATCCCGCTGGACCAGGTCTCGACGTCGATGACCATCAACGCCCCCGCCTCCCTGCTGCTCCTGCTCTACCAACTGGTCGCCGAGGAGCAGGGCGTCAGCGCCGACCGGCTCACCGGCACGATCCAGAACGACGTGCTGAAGGAGTACATCGCGCGCGGGACGTACATCTTCCCGCCCAAGCCCTCGCTGCGGCTGATCGCGGACATCTTCAAGTACTGCCGGGCCGAGATCCCGAAGTGGAACACCATCTCGATCTCCGGCTACCACATGGCCGAGGCGGGTGCCTCGCCCGCGCAGGAGATCGCCTTCACCCTCGCGGACGGCATCGAGTACGTGCGCACGGCGGTCGCGGCCGGCATGGACGTCGACGACTTCGCGCCCCGCCTGTCCTTCTTCTTCGTGGCCCGCACGACGATCCTGGAGGAGGTCGCCAAGTTCCGCGCGGCCCGCCGGATCTGGGCGCGGGTGATGCGCGAGGAGTTCGGCGCGAAGAACCCCAAGTCGCTGATGCTGCGCTTCCACACGCAGACGGCCGGGGTGCAGCTGACCGCCCAGCAGCCCGAGGTCAACCTGGTCCGCGTCGCCGTGCAGGGTCTCGGCGCGGTGCTCGGCGGCACGCAGTCCCTGCACACCAACTCGTTCGACGAGGCCATCGCGCTGCCGACCGACAAGTCCGCGCGCCTCGCCCTGCGCACCCAGCAGGTGCTCGCCTACGAGACGGACGTGACGGCGACCGTCGACCCGTTCGCCGGGTCCTACGTCGTCGAGAAGATGACCGACGACGTCGAGGCGGCGGCGCTCGAGCTGATGCGGAAGGTCGAGGACCTCGGCGGTGCGGTCAACGCCATCGAGCACGGCTTCCAGAAGAGCGAGATCGAGCGCAGCGCCTACCGCATCGCCCAGGAGACCGACTCCGGCGAGCGGGTCGTGGTCGGCGTCAACCGCTTCCAGCTCGACGAGGAGGAACCGTACGAGCCGCTCCGCGTCGACCCCGCCATCGAGGCCCAGCAGGCCGCACGCCTCGCCGCCCTCCGCGCGGAGCGCGACCGGCGGGCGGTGGACACCGCGCTCGCGGCGCTGAAGAAGGCCGCCGAGGGCGAGGACAACGTCCTGTACCCGATGAAGGACGCGCTGCGGGCGCGGGCGACGGTGGGCGAGGTGTGCAACGCGCTGCGGGAGGTCTGGGGGACGTACGTGCCCTCGGACGCCTTCTGATCCGGGGCGCCGCGAACCTCCTTCTCGGCGGCTGGGACACCCGCGCGGAGTGTCGTACCGCCGTGCGACACTCCCTCCATGTTCGGCGTCATCGATCTCCCCACCTACCTCGCAGGCCTCGCTCTGATCATCCTGCTCCCCGGTCCCAACTCCCTCTACGTCCTCTCCGTGGCCGCCCGTCGCGGCGTGCGCGCCGGGTACACGGCCGCCGCCGGAGTCTGGTGCGGGGACACGGTGCTGATGACGCTGTCGGCCGCCGGGGTCGCCTCCCTGCTGCAGGCCAACGCCTTGCTGTTCGGGATCGTGAAGTACATCGGCGCCGGCTACCTGACCTGGCTGGCGATCGGGATGATGCGGGCCGCCTGGGCGATGTGGCGGACGCGGCGGGAAGAGGCCTCACAGGGCGCCGCCGCGCCCTCGGCCGAGGACGAACGGCCGTTCCGCCGGGCCCTGGTGGTCAGCCTCGTCAACCCGAAGGCGATCCTGTTCTTCGTCGCCTTCTTCGTGCAGTTCGTCGACCCGGGGTACGCCTACCCCGCCCTGTCCTTCGTCGTCCTCGGCGCCTTCGCCCAGCTGGCCAGCTTCCTCTACCTCAGCGCGCTGATCTTCAGCGGCACCCGGCTGGCCGCGGCCTTCCGCCGCCGCAAGCGGCTGTCGGCGGGGGCCACCTCGGCGGCGGGCGCGCTGTTCCTGGGCTTCGCGGTGAAGCTCTCGGTGGCGAGCGCCTGACCGGCGCCGGTCAGCGCTGCCCGACCCGGGCCAGGTACCGCGCGAGGCCGTCCGCGGCCTCGGCCGCCCAGCCGACGTAGCCGTCCGGCCGTACGAGGAACAGCCCGGAGCCGTACGCCCCGGGTGCCGCGCCGCGCACCACCCGCACCCGCTCCGGTACGTCCGGCGCCTCGGCGCCCAGCGCCAGCAGGGTCCAGTGCGGCCCCCGGAAGGCGTCGAAGAGCCGGACGCCGTCCACCGTCCCGTCGGGGGCGCGGTCGCCGGCCCGCACGGCGCCGTCCGGGACCGCGGTCCGGGCCTCCGTGGTCAGGGACGAGCCCCGGTAGTTCAGCCCCAGCTGCCGGGTCGCCCCGCCCCGCCGCACCTCGCCGCGGTGGACGGCGGTCGACAGGCCGAGCATCTCGGCGGCGACCGGGCGCCGTTCCTCCTCGTAGCTGTCCAGCAGCGCGGCCGGGGCGCCGCCCGTGAGCACCGCGCCCAGCTTCCAGCCGAGGTTGTAGGCGTCCTGGACGCTGGTGTTCAGCCCCTGCCCGCCCGCCGGTGAGTGCACGTGCGCGGCGTCCCCGGCGAGGAGGACGCGGCCCGCCCGGAACCGGTCGGCCAGGGCCGCGCGGGGCCGGAAGTCGGAGGCCCAGCGCACCTCGGTCACGTCCGCGGGGGCGAGGTGCGAGCGCTCCGCGACGACCTTCCGGACGCCGTCCGGGGTGAGGTCCACGGTGGTGCCCTCCGGGAACTGCGCGACCACCTGGAAGTCCTCGGTGCCGGCCAGCGGGCAGACGGCGAGGAAGGCGGGGCTGCCGTCGGCGGGCGGGAAGACGTGCCAGTGGTCGCGGTCCAGCCCGCTGATCCGGGCGTCCGCGACCAGCATCGGGCTCGGGTCCACGGTCTCGCCGGTCATGCCGACGCCCAGGGCCCGGCGCACCGCGGAGCGGCCGCCGTCGGCGGCGACCAGGTAGCGGGCGCGCACGGCGGCGCCGGTGGCGAGATGTGCGGTGACGCCGTCCGCGTCCTGCTCGACTCCGGTGACCTCCCGGCCGAAGCGGACCTCGCCGCCCAGCTCCGCCAGCCGCGCCGCGAGGATCTCCTGCGTCCGCCACTGCGGCACCATCCACGGCTCGTTGTACGGCGAGTCCTCGCTCGCCTCGGCCGGGTCGAACATCTGGTGCTCGCCGACCCGCTCCCCGTTCTGCCAGACCATGCCGACGGGGTAGGTCCCGCCCGCCGCGCGGATCGCCCCGAGCACGCCGAGGTCGTCGAAGACCTCCATCGTGCGGGGCTGGAGGCCCTTGCCCCGCGAGCCGGGGAACAACCCTCCGGCGCGCTCCACGACCAGCGCGTCCACCCCGCGCCGGGCCAGGTCGACACCGAGGGCGAGACCGGTGGGGCCCGCGCCGACGACCAGTACGTCCGTGTCCACGGCACTCTCCTTAACGTTGTTAAGTGCTGTTGGGGTCCGAGGATGGACTTAACGGCGTTAAGCTGTCAAGCGTGGGTACGGAACGACGCGCCCCCCTCGACCGCCGACGGGTCGCGGACACGGCGCTGAGACTGCTGAACGAGGTGGGCCTGGACGGCCTGACCCTGCGCACCATCGCCAGGGAGCTGGACGTCAAGGCGCCCGCGCTGTACTGGCATTTCAAGGACAAGCAGGCGCTGCTCGACGAGATGGCCACCGAGATGTACCGGCGGATGGTCGCCGGGACCCCCCTGGACCCGGCCGACACCTGGCGCGAGCGGCTGCTGAAGGTCAACCGCGGCCTGCGCGCGGCGCTGCTCGACTACCGCGACGGCGCCAAGGTGTTCAGCGGCTCGCGGTTCACCGGCGCGGTCCACGCCGAGCAGATGGAGGAGAACCTGCGCCTGTTCACCGCCGTCGGCCTCACCCTCGCCCAGGCGGTGCGGGCGACCACGACGGCGTACGTCTTCACCCTCGGCTTCGTCACCGAGGAACAGGGCGTCCAGCCTCTGCCCGGCGAGCGCCGGGAGGGCTACGACCTGGACGAACGCGCCCGCCTGCTGGCCGCCCACCCACTGACGGCCGCGGCGGGCGCGGAGATCTTCACGGACTACGACCGGCACTTCGAGGAGGGGCTGGCCCTGGTGATCGCGGGGGTCGGGGCGGCCTACGGCCTCGACTGAGCCGCCCCGCGCGCCTTCGCCCGCTGCGCCGCCCGGTACCGGCGCACCGCACGGGTGACGACCGGGGGCAGCAGGTCCAGCGCGAGCCGGCGGGTGCGGTCACGCGGGGTCGCCGGACGGACCGCCGGACGCGCCTGCGCGGCCTGCCCCGGCACGGCCTCCGGCCGTCGCGCCGGTGCACCGGAAGCGGGGTGCCGTGAGGCCGGCAGCGAGGGCGGCTGCATCCGCTTGCCCTTGGCGCGGGCCCGGACCAGCCGGTGCCCGGCGGCCTGCTCCACGGTGACGGCGACGTCGTCGCGTCCGCGCAGCGCGGCGAGCAGCTCCTCCTGGACGGTTTCCGGATCGCCCCAGGTGGCGTACAGCTTCTGGCTGCTCAGGCAGACCGGGCGCAGCCCCCGGTTGAGCACGGCCTCCCATGCGGCGACGGCGACGCCCGGGGTGTGCTCGCTGCGGAAGTCGTCCAGGACGACGATGCCGTCCGGCAGCAGCAGTTCCCGGGCCGCGCCGATGTCGCCGTGGACGTGCTCGTACAGGTGCGAGGCGTCGATGTGGGCGAAGCGGCAGGTGCCGGGCCCGACCTCGTCGGTGATCGTGGAGCTGACGTCCTGGACGATCCTGGGCAGGGCGTCGTGGAAGGAGAGGTAGTTCCGCTCGAAGGCCTGCCGGGTGAGCGTGGAGTACGACTTCGCCGCCTCCGCCCGGTTGGCCGCGTCCGGCGGCTCCGTCTCGAACAGGTCGCAGACCGTGAGCGTTTCGCCGTCCCGCAGATGGTGCCCCAGCAGGATCGCGCTCTTGCCCAGGTAGGCGCCCAGTTCGAGCAGGTCGCCGCGGGTGCCCTGCCGCTCCTGGCGCTCCAGGAACCAGGAGAACAGCACCTGGTCGAGCGGCCAGAACCAGCCGGGGACGTCGTTCAGGTCGCCGGGGTACTTGTGCGTCTCTTGCGCAGTGGCCATGCAGGGAGGATGCCTCCTCGCCGACCGAAAAGGGGTCGGCGCGCGCGATCTGGTGTGAGGAAAATCGCACGAATCGCTCAACGCGTCCGCCCGGGCACCTTCCGTGAGTGCGGCGCCCAGGTCGCCGGGGGCGCGCGATCCGCCGCGGGCGCCCCGGTGTACGGCGCCCGCGCCGGAGCGCCCGGACGGGTCGGCTCAGGCCGCCCGCAGGTACGCCGAGTGGGCCGCCTTGCCCAGGTAGGTGAGGCGGGTGGCGTCCTTCAGGTGGTCGTCCAGGGCCTCCTTGATGCCGGGCCAGCTGGGGTCGCCGTAGTCGTCGAGGACGACGACCGCGCCGGGCGCGGCGATCTCCTCGGCCCACTGGAGGTCCTGGCGGACGCCCTTGGCCGAGTGGTCGCCGTCGACGACGATGACGCCGTACGCGCGGTCGGAGACGGCCTCCCGGGTCTCGGGGTCCTCCGAGAAGCCCCGCCGGATGCGGGCCGCCGTGCCCGCCGGGCCGGCCAGGGCGAGGTTGGTGCGCACGGCGTGCTCGTCCACCGGGGTGCCCGTCGGGTCGGGGCGCGGGTTGGTGCCCGGCTGGAGCTGCACGCCGGCGAAGGGGTCGACGATGGTCAGGCTCGGGCTGCGGCCGTCGCGCTCCATCATCCGGACCAGCCCGGTGGAGAACATGCCGTACAGCGTGCCTATCTCCAGGATCTCGTCGTTCGGCGGATCGAGCAGCGGGATCGTGCCGAGCTTGCCGCAGATGTTCATGGTGCCGCCCGCGATCCGGCCCACGCCCAGCGACTCCAGTGCCACCAGCAGCCGGTAGGCGGTGGCGACGTTGCGCACCGCCGCGTCGCGGTCGCCGGCCAGGGCCGCGACCTCGGCGTGCAGACGCTTGAGCGGGCCCTCGGCCACCACGCGGGACAGGCCGCGTCCGTGGGAGCCGAGAAGCAGCTCGGAGGTGAGCCGGTGGGTGGTGGCCTCCCGCACCGCCTCCCGCACTCCCTCCCGCACCGCCGAGCGGACCTGCCGCTCGACGCGCTGGTCGATGAGGTCGGCCACGGGACGCAGCAGGCGCCGGGCGACCGGACTGCGGAGCAGGGAACGGCTGTTCATGGGCAACGACCTCAATCCGTCACGGAGGTGAACGTGTGGGTACGTGGAACGCCTGTGGGGTGGACGGGGCCAGACTAGGGACGTCCCCGGCCGGAAACCGAGCCGTCGAACGGGCCACCGGGGGAACTTCTGCGGAACGCCGGATGACGCGGCGATGGCGGCACCCGGAGTTCACCGGAAGGTCACGCACGCGTGGCCGATGTTCATCCCGGGCCGGTTCCCGGCGCTCGCCGGCCCCTCGTAGCCTGCACCGATGTGCGCCGCGCGGCGCCGCCGCCGGGGGTGCGCGCGGGCGGACACCCCAACCCCTCCCGGGCCCGGCCGGAAACCGGCGGGCCCGCGCGTCCTGTCCGGGAGTGAGCACCCATCGCCGCCGAGCCCATGACCGCCGCCGAGCCCCTGCGCGGCCCCGCACCCGAGGGGACGCCGGCCCCGCGTCCCCGGGGGGAGCACCGCTACGACATCGACCTCGTCCGGGTCCTCGCCTCGGTCGGGGTCATCGTCTGCCACGCCGCGGGTGAACTCATGAAGTCCGTGGACCGCGACCCCTCGGGGGGCGGCCCCGTGTACTGGACCGCCCTCGTCGGGGACGCGCTGAGCCGGTGCGCCGTGCCGCTGTTCTTCGCGATCGCCGGCTGGGTGGTGCTGAGCGGGGCACCGCCCCGGGACGGCGGGCAGGTCCGCAGACGGCTCACCCGCATCGTCGTCCCCATGGCCGTGTGGACCGCCGTCTACCTGCTGTGGGACCGGGTCCGGGACGCCAACGCGGAACCCACCCGGGACCTCGCGTGGGACGCGCTGTTCGGCTCCGTACGCCCCGCCTTCCACCTCTGGTACCTGTACGCCTACGTCCCGGTCGTTCTGCTGCTCTCGGTCGTCCTCCTGATCCGGGCCGGGAAGCGTCCCTGGGGCGCGGGCGCCGTCCTGCTCGGCCTGGCGCTCGCCCCGACCCTCCTCGGTGACCTCGCGCGCCTCCTCGACGTCGAACGCCCGCCCTTCGCCTGGCAGTTCGGCGTCTACCAGATCGTGTACGCGGTCGCCGGCGCCCTGCTGCTGTCCCTGCCGGGTGCCGCGGTCACCGGACGGGGCAGGCGCCTGCTGTGGCTGGCCGGCGGGCTGTGCGCCTGGGGCGCGGTGGCCGTGTACGAGCACCGGGTGCACTTCCCGGGCCCGTACGCCTCCGTCGTCGTGGCGCTGCTGGCGGGGACCCTGCTGATGGCCCTGAACCGGATCAGGGTGCCCGAGCGGTTCCGCCCGCTGCTGGGCCGGCTCGCCGGGGTCTCCTTCGGCGCCTACCTGGTCCACCTCCTGTTCCTGGAGGCCCTCGCCCCGCGCGTGGTGTCGGCGGACGCCGGCTGGCCGGGTGCCGTCGGCGGGCTCGTGGGGCTGACGGTGGCCACGGTCGTGCTGTCCTTCGCCGCGGCCCTGCTCTGGACGCGGCTGCGGCTGGGCCGCTGGCTGGGCTGAGCCCGGACGGCGAACGCCCGAGCCCCCTTCCGCCGGCCGGCGGAAGGGGGCTCGGGCGTGACCGGCCGCTCTCGGGCGTGACCGGCCGCTCTCGGGCGTGACCGGTCGCTCTCGGGCGTGACCGGTCGCTCTCGGGCGTGACCGGCCGCTCTCGGGCGTGACCGGTCGCTCTCGGGCGTGACCGGTCGCTCTCGGGCGTGACCGGCCGCCCTCAGGCGTCGCCGGTCGTGCTCGGCGGCCGGGTCACTTCCGGCCGGCGCCGCGCCGCACCGCCCTGCGCACCACGCGCCGGGCCCGCCGCACCTGGAGCTTCGCGCGCAGCTGCGGCCGGCTGCCGGGCAGGCCCAGCTCGGTCAGCCGCAGCTCGGGGAAGTAGTACCGGGGGACGCTCGCCAGGTTGGCCCGCAGCCAGGTCTCCGTCGGCTCGCGCAGCTCGGCGTAGGTCTTGGGCTGCATGCAGAACCCGATCGCCCGGACCAGCGGCGACAGCGTCGCGGGGGCCGCGTCGATCCGCGCCGGGCTCTCCCCGAGCTCCAGGTCGGGCACCAGGTGGTCGACGACGGCCAGCGGCACGCGGTTGCTGTTGGGGTACGGCTTGAGTCGCTCCGTCACCAGCGCGGTCCCCACCCGGGCGATGGGCACGTCGTAGTAGGCCGAGGCGGTCACCATCGCCGTGGAGAAGCAGCCGACGACGAGTTCCGGCGCGCAGTGGTGGTACAGCGTCTCCGCCAGCAGCGGCGCGTCCAGCACGGTGAGCCGTACGCCCGCGTCCGCCGCCGCCTTGCTCAGCGCCGCCGTGTAGCCCGCGGGAGCCGTCGGGTGCGGCTTGAAGACCACGGACCGGTGTCCGGCGCGCGCGGCCCCGGTGAGCATGCGGACGTGGAGGTCCTCCTCCTCCTGCGCGCTGAGGATGTTGATGGCCGCCAGGTACTGGCCCAGCAGCACGGCCGTCGGCCGCTCCGCCACCACGGGTGCCAGCCGGGGGTCGTCCGCCGCGTCCCGGGAGATCTCGTCGAGCACCGCGCGGAACGCCGCGTCCGGGACGACCTCGGGCTCCACGCCGGACTCGGAGAGCAGCAGCGGCGTCAGACCCGGGATCAGGTCGAGGTGGAGCAGCCGCTGGATGCGGCGCGCGAGGGTCAGCGGCAGCTTCTCGCGGGTCGGGCCGTAGCTCATCAGGCCGTCGGCGTACACGTGCAGGGCGGCCTCGGAGAAGATCGCCGCCAGTGCGCGGGCCGGGTTGACCTGGATGGACTCGACGGCGAGCTCGACCAGGTCCCGCTCGCCGATGCCCCAGGCGAGCCGGAACGCCCTCTGCCACAGCGGCAGGTCGTTGCCGCGCGGGCCCCAGGAATTCGGGTGGTGCGGGCGGATCGCCTCGTTCCAGCTGATCACCGAGTCGAACCGGCCGGATATTCGCTCGTAGCCGTGCATCTCGTCGAGCCGCAGCGCGGTCTCGGGTATCGCGGCGTTGTTGGACACCAGCAGGATGCGCCGGGCGCCCTCGCGCGGCCCGAACAGGCCCGCGTCCAGCGCCGCGGCGAGGGTGGCCGCTCCGTACAGGGTGGACACCTGGAAGATCTGGGTCTTGTGGGGCATGGGTCAGGCAGCCTTCCGCCCGTCACGCAGGCGGCTGAGCAACCTGCTCCGAGTGCTGTCGATGGTCCTGAGGGTCTCGTCCAGCACGTGCTGGGGCATGCGGTGCAGCGCGTCCCGCGCCTCGTGCCGCAGCCGCTGCGCCGCCGACGCCTCGTACTCGTCCACCTTGCCGAGGTGGAAGGCGATCATGGCGCAGTACGTCCGTACCGCCTTGGGGAGGAAGCGCTCGGCCTCCGGGTCCCGCAGGAGGTCCTGCAGGAGCATGTCGTAGGCCGGGATGAAGTCCAGCTGGCGGGAGTCCTTGATCTGGGTGAGCGAGGTCGCGACGCCCCGCCGGTAGAACACCCCGTGCAGACCGACGGAAGCGTACGACGCCGCCTTCAGGTGCAGCCGCCAGATCCACAGCCGGTCCTCGGCGGTGCGCAGTTCGGTGGCGAAGCGCATCCCGCCGTCGTCGAAGAGGTGCCGGCGGTAGATCCCCGCCCAGACGAAGGGATAGTCGACCATCGTCTCCATGTGGGGCGGCGCTATGCCGTCGCGCGGATCCATCACGGTGTTGCGCACGGGCGCCGGGGGCCGCCGGATCACCCGCTCGGTGCCGGTGGCCTGGACGTGGTCGGTACGGGCGAAGTCGCAGCCCAGCTCCTCGGCGTAGGAGACCAGTTCGGCGAGGTATCCCGGTCCGTACCAGTCGTCGCCGTCGAGGAACGTGACGTACTCGCCCCGGGCCGCGTCGATGCCGCTGTTGCGCGCCTGGGCGATGCCCATGTTCTTCTCGTGCCGGATCACCCGCGCGGTGGGACGTTTCTCCGCCCAGCGGTCGATCGCCCATGGCGTGGCGTCCGTGGAGCAGTCGTCGACGAGCAGGAACTCGAAGTCCGGGTCCGCGTTGTTGGCCAGACTTCTCAGAGTGCTCTCGGCGAAGGCTTCCACATTGTGCATGGGGACGACGACGGACAGTTTCGGCACGCGGGCCTCTCACGCTCGAAGGTTGGAGAGAAAATCGGAGATTGGAACAGGCTAACTACGCTCCCGAAGTCAGCGGTGTCGAGGAAGGCGCCCGGAGGCGAACTCCGTTCGCAGCGGAAGTGAATTCTTGGTGTCGCGAGACGTCAGGACGGACCGAAGGTCTTCCGCAGTTCCTCGATGTTCGACCGGGTGGTCTTCCACAGGATTTCCTGCGCGGCGTGCACGTCGGCCACGGCGGCCGCGTGGTCGTCGAGGATCGACGACGCCCGCTCCGTGAGCCGGGGCCCCAGCTCCCGGTCGTGCACGGACAGCCCCCACTCCGGGCGGCCGATGTCGGACAGGAAGTAGGCGAGCTTGGGGTGCGAGACGAGGCTGAGGATCGGGGTGCCGCAGCCGAACGGGATCATCCCGGCGTGCCCGCGCATCCCGATCACCAGCCGCGCGCTGCCGTACAGCGCGCGGACGGTGTCGTTCGACATGTCGTACAGCTGCTCCACGGGCAGCGCGATGCCGTGTTCCCGGCGCAGGTCGTGCACGAACTTCTCGTCGGCCGGCATGTGGGCCGCGTACCGTACGTCGGCCCGCTCCCGCAGGCTGCGCAACGCGGTGGCCGTCTGCGTGAGGAAGTGGCCGTAGTCGTGGCCGAACCGCAGGCCCGCGCGGTCGTACGCACAGTTGACCAGGACGGTGTCGGACCGCTCCACCGAGGCGAACCGCTCCGGGTCCAGGCGCCGGGCCACCGTGGTCGGACAGGGCTGGTAGCGCACCCGGTCGCGCAGCCCGGCGGGGAGCAGCTCGCGGACCCGGTCGATGGAGCCGTGGTTGCGCAGCCCGAAGAACGCCGACCGCTCGACCAGGACCCGCAGGCTCTCGGCGAACCGGCCCCGGCGGTAGAGCTGCCCGTCGAAGACGTTGTAGCCGACCGCGAACACCGCCAGGGGCGCGCTCACGCGGGCCAGCAGGTCGTCCGGGATGTTCCACTGCCAGTGGCTGTTGCCGTTGGGGGAGGTGTCCGGGAGGAAGAGCCCGCCGCCTCCGACGACGATCCCGCGCCGCGCGTTCAGCTGCTCCAGTGCCTCCTCGTCCACCAGCCGGTGCACCGGCTGCTGGTACCAGCGGCGCGGGCCGGTGTCGTCCTCGAAGCAGCTGCGCACCGCCTCGGGCAGGACCTTGTCCCCGGCGTTCTCCTGTCCCTCCGCGAACAGCGCCACGTGCGCCAGCTGCCGCGCGGGGGTGTCGCCCGGCCGCCGCGGCTCGGGTACGTCCGGACGGGTGCGGACGTACCAGCTGTGGCAGCCGCCGTCCGTCGGGTCGGCGTCCAGGCCCTCGCGGGCGTAGGCGTGCGCCTGCGCCTCCCGCCCGCGGAGCCAGGCCAGGCGGGCGAGCTGCGCGAAGGCGCGGGGCGCGACGTCGGGGGAGGCCGCCGCCAGCAGCAGATGCGCCTCGGCCTCGTCGTAGCGCGACAGCGCCATCAGGCAGACACCGAGCGTCTCGTGGCAGCGGGGCGCGTCCAGCCGGTCGCCCACGACCGGGGCGAGCACCGCGACGGCCTCGTCGTAGCGGCCCTGCTGACGGTGGACGTCGGCGACCGTGCGGGCGAGGTCGAGGGAGGGGCGGGCGGCGAGCAGGGGCGGCGCGCAGTGCGCCAGCAGGTCGGGGTGCTTGCGGCCGGGCAGGGCGCAGTAGGCGGCCCGGAACTCCTCGTCGCTCATCTCGAAGCGGCGCCACGCCTCGGTGGCCGGACCGTACCCGGGTGCGCCGGTGCCGACCGGTCCGGTGAAGCGCAGGACGGCGACGTGTCCGGGCACCGGGGTGTCGTCGTGCAGGCGGCGGGCGAGGAAGTCGTACCGGGCGTCGAGCGGGGCCAGCGCGCCGGCGAGCGCCGGGCCGAGGTCGTCGCCGGTGACATCGGCCGGCCGGTCCGTCAGGGCGTCGTCCACGTCGGCACGCTGGATGACCAGCAGGCCGTCCGGCAGCACGGCACGTCGCTCCCCGGCCTCCCCGGCGCACAGCAACTGCCGTACGGCACCGACGCCGTGGCGCATCCGCAGCAGCTCGTCGAGGGAGCCCAGGACGATCGTGGCGGGGGTGAGGGCGACGACGGTGTCGTACCCCTCCAGCCGGAAGACGTCCGTACGGTCCTTTGCCCTCCGCGTGACGAGGCGGGGGTGCAGCCGCCGTGCCGCGTCGAACGAGGCGTCGGGCAGGCCGGGGTGGAGGACCACGAAGTCCTCGCACACCCCCGGGTTGGTCAGCGCCAGGCTGCGGAGCAGTGTGGCCAGGCCGGGCAGGCCGTCCCGGTCGGTGTGGACGGCGAAGGCGATCCGGCGTCTGCCGGTGACGGCGCTGCGGTCGTCCGCGACGGAGACGGAGCGCCCGGAGACGGAGGACCCGGGGACGGAAGACCCGGAGACGTGGGCCCCGGAGACGGAGGACCCGGAGACGTGGGACCCGGGGGAGGAGGGCTCGGGGGAAGGGGTCATCGCAGGGCGATCCTCATCTTGCTGTCGTCGACGTGCGTGGCGCGGTCCATGACCCATTCGGCCTCCCTCGGCCGCAGCCGGCCGGGCAGGGTGAAGCCGATCAGGTCCAGGCGAGGACTCGCGTCCAGGAAGTCCAGGAGCCTGAGCACGGTGAAGGCGGTCGTCGGGGCCGGGCCCCAGCCGTCCTCGCCCAGCAGCGCCGGGTCGCTCAGGGGCCGGCGCAGGGAGGCGTCACCGACGTGTTCCTGCGCTCCGGGCACGAGCCGCTGCCGGGTGGCGCGGCGCCAGTCGGCGGCCGGGTCGCCGAACACGAGCCGGACACCGGCCCGCTGCGTCCAGGCAGGCCCCTCCCACGGGGCGTCGCCCCGCAGCGAGACGGCGTGCAGACCGGTGCGCTCGCCGGTGCCCCCGGCGCGGATGCGGAAGGCGTCGCAGCGCACCACCAGGTCGTAGCGGTCGATCTCGGTGCCCAGCGCACTCCCGGCCACGTCGCCGGCGTTCGCGACCAGGCACACCGTCCGCCCCGCGACGAGGCCCCGCAGACCGCCGACGCCGATCGGCGTGCTGCCGCCCAGCGTCGGGTCCGGCATCCCGGGGCGCTCGACGAGCCGCCGGTAGCCGCCGTACAGCTCAAGGAGGCGCCGCACCGCGGGGTCGCCGGGACCGTGCTCGGCCACCATCGCCCGCACGTACGCGGCCAACCGCGGCGCGACGACCGCGGTGGTCGTGTCGGGCTGCCCGAGCAGGTCGCGCAGCGGCGCGCCGGCCTCGGGGAAGAGCGCGAGGGCCGCGTCGAGGCACTCGCGCCGGCGCCGCAGGGTGTCCGTCCTGCGGGCGACCTCGGGCGCGGGGGTGCCGCCGTTCAGCAGCGTGGTGTAGCGCTCGTAGCACTCCAGCGCCTCATGACCGCGGCCCAGCCCGTCCAGGGCCAGGCCGCGCAGCCGCCACGCCCCCTTGGACCGCCGCCGGATCATGGCCGACGTCTCGGCGACGCCCAGCGCGAGACGCAGTTCGCGCTCCCCGCCGGCCTCCAGCGCGCGCTCGCCGACCTGGAGCAGGGCGTCGAAGGGGTCGGCCGACGGGCTGTCCAGGGAGGCCGCGAAGGCCCCGATGGCCTGGGTGAGCCGGGCCCGCGGGGGAGCGGACCCCGCGCCCTGCGCCGCGAGGTGCTCCCCGCACAGGCGCATGCCCCGCGCGTACAGCGCCGGTTCGGCGGCCTCTTTCTGCCGCACCTTGAACAGTCCCGCCAGGGGCTTCGTCATGCCTTCCACCGTTCTCCGACCGGAGGCCGAATGTGCCCCAGAGCGACGGGCCGCGGGTGGCTTCCCGGCACACGGCGGGTGAACACTGCCCCTCGCGGGGGCGACCGGACACCCCCGACCGCCCCGCCCCGCCGCCGGGCCCCCACCCGCCCCCGCCGGGCCCCCACCCGCGCCCCCCGGCCGGGCCCCGCCGCGCGCCCTACCTCACCGCGTCATCGCGTCACCGCGTCACCGGGGCACCGCCTCACCGCGTCACCGCCTCACCGCCCCATCGAGCGGCGCAGAGCCCGTGCCCGGCGGACCACCTTGCGGGCCGTCGAGTTGTGCGGCAGGAAGCCCAGGCGGGCCGGGATACCGCCCGGGAGGCCCAGCGAGGTGAGCCGGCGCTTCTTGAAGTAGCGCCAGGTGCGCGCGTCCAGACGCTCCCGCAGATACCTCTCGGCCGTCGGCCGCAGCTCCGGCAGCACCTTCGGCTGCATCGCGAACCCGACGGTCCGCACCAGCGCGGCGAGCCCTTCGGTGTCCGTGCCCCGTCGGCCCTCGGTGACGGCGGCCGCGTCGGCCAGGTCCGGGAGGAGCGCGTCGACGATGGTGGCGGGGACGCGGTTGCTGTTCTCGTACGGTGTCAGCCGGTCCAGCAGCGTCTCGGTGCCGACCCGGGCCACCGGCAGGCCGTACAGCGCGGACGCGGTGAGCAGGGCCGTGGAGAAACAGCCGACGACCAGCGCCGGACGCGTCCGCTGGAACAGCACCTCGGCGAGGACCGGCGTGTCCACCACCGTGAGGTCCACGCCGAGCCTGACGGCCTCCTCCTCCAGGGTCCGGGTGTAGCGGGCCGGCGCCGTGGGGTGCGGCTTGAACACCAGCCGCGTGTGCCCGAGCGCGGCGGCGCCGGTCAGCATCCGCACGTGCAGGTCCTCCTCCTCGTCGGCGGAGAGGATGCCGAGCGCCGACAGGTACTGGCCGAGCAGCACCGCGTGCCCCTCGGCCTCCGGCAGACCCGCACCGGTGCCCGCGAGTTCCGCCAGCACCTTGGTGAACGCCGGTGTCGGCACGATCTCGGGCTCGACGCCGAACTCGGTGAGCAGCAGCGGCGTGAGCCCCGGCACCAGGTCGAGGTGGAGCAGCCGCTCCACGCGCGTGCCGACCAGCGGGGCGAGTTTGGTGCGGGTGGGCCCGTAGCTCATCAGGCCGTCCGCGTAGACGGTCAGCGGCGCGTCGGTGAAGATCTGCGCCACCCCGAGCGCCGGGTGCACCTGGATCGACTCCACGGCCAGGGCCACGTCGTCCTCGCCCAGCCCCCAGGCCAGCCGCAGGTGCCGCTCCCACATCGGCACGTCCTCCGGCCGCGGCGACCAGCCGCCCGGGTGGAAGGGGGCGATCGTCTCGTTCCACGACAGCACGTCGTCGAACCGGCCCCGCACCTGCTCGAACCCGGGCATCGCGTCCACGGACGGCGTCGTCTCCGGCGTCGCCGCGTTGTTGGAGACCAGCAGGATCCGCCGGTCGGCCGGTGCGAAGCAGCCGTTGTCCAGCGCCGCGGCCAGCGTGGCCGTGCCGTACAGCGTCGACACCAGGAAGATCTGCGTGGTCACGCCGCCACCCCCTCGTCCGGCTGACCGGCCGTCGGACGGCGGCGCAGCCGCCGCAGCCGCGTGGCCCGCTCGGCGTCCATCGAGCCGAGCACCTCGTCCAGCGCGTCCTGCGGCATCCGCCGCAGCGCCGCCGCACTCCTCGCCTTCAGTATCCGGGCCACCGCGGGCTCGAACCGCTCGATGGAACCGAGGTGGTGGGAGATGATCGCGCAGTACGTGCGCACCGCCTTCGGCACCAGCCGGCCGGCGTCCTCGTCCCCGGCCGCCCCCGCCAGCACCTCGTCGAAGGCCCGGATGAAGTCGAGTTGGCGGACGTCACCGACCTGGGTGAGCGAGGACGCCACCCCGCGCCGGTAGAAGACACCGAGCAGCCCGGTCACCGCGAAGGAATCCGCCTCGCGGTGCAGCTTCCAGATCCAGGGCCGGTCCTCGGCCGTGCGCAGCCCGTCGGTGAAGTGCAGCAGACCGCGCTCGGCCAGCCGGCGGTGGTAGATCCCCGCCCACGCGTAGGCGTAGTCGACGGAGGTGGTGCGGTGCGCGGGGAGGATCGCGTCGCGCGGACGCAGCGCCACGTTGCGGCGGCCGTGCGGTACGCGGTGCAGCGTGCGGACCCGCCCCGTGCACTGCACGTGGTCGGTGCGCACGAAGTCGACGCCGAGCCGCTCGATCGCCTCCACCAGCCGGTCGTAGTGGCCGGGCGCCAGCCAGTCGTCGCCGTCCAGGAAGGTGAGGTACTCGCCGCGCGCCCGGTCGATGCCGGTGTTGCGGGCGGTCGCCAGGCCACCGTTGCGCTCGTGTATGACCAGCACCGCCCCCGGCAGCTCCCGTTCGGCCCGCGCGAGGAGGTCCGCGGTCCCGTCGGTCGAGCAGTCGTCGACGAGAATGAATTCGACGTCGTCCCGCGCGTTGGCGCGCAGACTCCGCAGGGTGTCTGGTGTGTATTGCCGGACGTTGTAGAACGGCACGATGACGGAGAGCTTGGGCACGTGAAAGACGTTAGGGGGCGGCCCGGCATTCGGCTTTACCTGAGCCTTGATACCGGGTGAACGCGGCGTGGCGAAGCGGTGAAGCGAACGTTTTTCCGGACGCCGGACGGCCCGATTCCCCATTCGGCGATGTGCTGTTCACCATTTGTTGGATTGCGGTTGGGCCCTTCCTAGAAATGGCTTCCTAGCGTCTACGACGTGCCAGCAAGTGCAACGAAGGCCCTGCGAGTCGCCGTCCTGGCGGACTCCGACACCCGGTGGAAATGGGGCGCGCTCACCGCGAGCCGCATCTCCCCCGGCGCCACGGAGATCCGCCTCGACGGCTACCTCCTGCGCGGCCGAGCCACCCCCACCCCCCGCCAGCTGCGGGAAGTCGGCGTCACCGCGGACACGCTCCGCGAGGTGACCGCCGTCGAGTTCCTGCGCGCCATGGGCGACGCGACCGGGGAGGAGTCCTACGACGTCCTCGTCCTCGCCCTGGTCGGCGGCGGCGTCCAGGCGATGCTGCACGGCCTCGGGCGCGTCTGGCAGGACCGCGCCGACCGCCCCGTGGTCGTCACCGGCTACGTCGGCGTCGTCTACGAGAAGCTCGCCGACGGCCTGCTGCTGCGGCACGGCGCCGACCTCGTCCTCGCCAACTCCCGTCAGGACGCGGACCGCTTCCGGGCCGTGTACGAGGGGGTCGGGGCGGACGCCTCCGCGGTGACCGAGGTCGCCCTGCCCTTCCTGGGCGGCGCCGACTACACCGGGGAACCGGACCGCGAGGGCGGGGAGCGCCCCTACACGGTGGTCTTCGCCGCCCAGCCCTCCGTGCCGGACAACCGCAGGGACCGCACGTACCTCCTCGAACGGCTCATCCGGCACGCCCGCCGGCACCCCGAGCGAGAGGTGCTGCTGAAGCTGCGCTCCAAGCCCGGCGAGCACACCACGCACATCGAGGAGCTGCCGTACCAGAAGCTCGTGCAGCGGGCCGACCCGCCGCCCAACTTCCGCCTGGTCTACGGGCACATGGGCGAGGTCCTCGACCGCACCGACCTGCTGGTGACCATCAGCTCCACGGCCGCCCTGGAGTCCCTGCACCGCCGCATCCCCACGGTCGTCCTGTCCGACCTGGGCGTGCGCGAGGCGCTGGGCAACCACCACTTCGTCGGCTCCGGCTGCCTCGCCTCCTGGGAGCAGCTCGACGAGGGGCACCGCCCGGTGCCCGACCCCGAGTGGGTCGCCCGGCAGGGAGTGGCGGCCGACGGCGGCTACGAGACCGCCTTCGACGAGGCCCGGGAACGCATCGCCGGGCTGCTCGGAAGCCCCGGCGGGCTGCCCCCGCTGGCCCCGTACTACACACCGGTCACCGCCCCCGGCTACCTCCCCGGCATCCTCGCCCGCCACCACCTCGGCCCGGACGGCGCACCCCTGCCCGGCGCGCCGGCCGCCGACAAGGAACCCGGCCCGGTCCGCCAGGTCGTACGCCGGGCCGCCCGCGGCGCCTACCGCCACGGCGTCCAGCGGGTCGCTCCGGTGATCCGGCGGATGGGGGAGCTGTGAGCGGGCCGATACCCGGGACCTCCGGGGTTCCCGAGCCGCCCGGGACTCCGCCGGTTCCGCCGACGTCCGGAGCCGCCACGGTTCCGCAGCCACCTGGGACTCCGCCGGTTCCGCCGCTGTCCGGAGCCGCCACGGTTCCCGAGCCACCTGGGACTCCGCCGGTTCCGCCGACGTCCGGAGCCGCCACGGTGCCTCAGCCACCCGGGACCTCGACGGTTCCGCAGCCGACCGGGGCCCCCGTGGTTCCGCCGGACCCCGGGACGCCCGGGGCCCCGCAGACACCCGGCATCCCGCAGACACCCGGCATCCCGACGTTTCCGCGGCCGTCCGCGGCACCGGCGACACCTGCGCAAGGAGCAGAACCCATGTCCAACCCGGAAGCGGGCCGGGGCGCTTCGATGCGCCGCGTGCTCGCGGTGATCCCCGCACGCGGCGGCTCCAAGGGAGTGCCCGCGAAGAACCTCGCCCCCGTGGGCGGCGTCCCGCTGGTGGCCCGCGCGGTGCGCGAGTGCCGGGCCACCCGCCTGGTGACGGACGTCGTGGTCTCCACGGACGACCAGACCATCGCCGCCGCGGCCCGCGAGGCCGGCGCCGAGGTCGTGCTGCGGCCCGCCGCCATCGCCGGCGACACGGCCACCTCGGAGGCCGCCGTCCTGCACGCGATGGACGCCCACGAGGCCCTGCACGGCGCGGCCGTGGACGTGGTGCTGCTCGTGCAGTGCACGAGTCCCTTCCTCGTCCGCGAGGACATCGACGGCGTGGCCGGCGCGGTCGCGGAGAACGGCGCCGACACCGCGGTGACGGTCGCCCCGTTCCACGGCTTCGTGTGGCGGGACGGCACCGACGAGGGCGACGGGGAGGAGGGCGGCCACGGCGTCAACCACGACAAGTCCTTCCGCCCCCGCCGCCAGGACCGCCCCCAGGACCTGCTGGAGACCGGAGCCGCCTACGCCATGGCCGCGCCCGGCTTCCGCAAGCACCGGCACCGCTTCTTCGGCCGCACCGAACTGGTCCGCACCGACCCGGCCCGCGTCCTGGAGATCGACGACCCGCACGACCTGGCCCGCGCCCGCGCCCTGGCGCCCCTCTTCGACGCGGCCCGGCCCGGCGCGCTTCCGACCGCGCGGGACATCGACGCGGTCGTCCTCGACTTCGACGGCACCCAGACCGACGACCGGGTGCTGATCGACTCCGAGGGACGGGAGTTCGTCTCCGTGCACCGCGGCGACGGACTCGGCATCGGGGCCCTGCGCCGCAGCGGCCTGACGATGCTGATCCTGTCCACGGAACAGAACCCGGTCGTCGCCGCCCGTGCCCGGAAGCTGAAGCTCCCGGTCCTGCACGGCATCGACCGCAAGGACCTCGCGCTCAAGCAGTGGTGCGAGGAGCAGGGCATCGCGCCCGAACGCGTGCTCTACGTCGGCAACGACGTCAACGACCTCCCGTGCTTCGCCCTCGTCGGCTGGCCCGTGGCGGTCGCGAGCGCCCACGACGCCGTCCGCGGCGCAGCCCGCGCGGTCACCACCGCCCCCGGTGGCGACGGCGCGATCCGGGAGATCGCCGGCTGGATCCTCGGCCCTTCGCTCGACTCCCTCGATTCCCCCACGATCACCCAGTCCAAGTAAGGAAACCCCCTGCCATGAGCACCGACTCCCGCATCCGCACCTTCGGCACCCGCGAGGCCGGCCCCGGCCGCCCCGTCTACATCACCGGCGAGATCGGCATCAACCACAACGGTGAGCTGGACAACGCCTTCAAGCTGATCGACGCCGCCGCCGAGGCCGGCTGCGACGCGGTCAAGTTCCAGAAGCGCACCCCCGAGATCTGCACCCCGCGCGACCAGTGGGACATCGAGCGGGACACCCCCTGGGGCCGGATGACGTACATCGACTACCGCCACCGCGTGGAGTTCGGCGAGGACGAGTACCGCCAGATCGACGAGTACTGCAAGACCAAGAACATCGACTGGTTCGCCTCCCCGTGGGACACCGAGGCCGTCGCCTTCCTGGAGAAGTTCGACGTCCCCGCCCACAAGGTCGCCTCCGCCTCCCTGACCGACGACGAGCTGCTGCGCGCCCTGCGCGCCACGGGCCGCACCGTCATCCTCTCCACCGGCATGTCCACCCCGAAGCAGATCCGCCACGCCGTCGAGGTCCTCGGCTCGGACAACATCCTCATGTGCCACGCCACGTCGACGTACCCGGCGCAGGCCGAGGAGCTGAACCTCCGCGTCATCAACACCCTCCAGCAGGAGTTCCCGAACGTCCCGATCGGCTACTCCGGCCACGAGACGGGCCTGCAGACCACCCTGGCCGCCGTCGCCCTCGGCGCCACCTTCGTCGAGCGCCACATCACCCTCGACCGCGCCATGTGGGGCTCCGACCAGGCCGCCTCCGTCGAGCCGCAGGGCCTGACCCGCCTGGTGCGCGACATCCGCACCATCGAGGCCTCCCTCGGCGACGGCGTCAAGAAGGTCTACGACTCGGAGCTCGGCCCGATGAAGAAGCTGCGCCGCGTCTCCGGTGTCGTCGCCGAGGCGGAGATCGCCGCCGCCGCGGGCGAGCCGGTCACGGTCTGACACCCCCACCACGCCCTCACCACGGGACGGTCGTACGTCGATGAGCCCCCGCGCCGGGAATGCCGGCCCCCGCACCCTCGCCTTCGTCGAGAGCCCGGTACAACTGCTGAACGTGCTGGAGTGGGCGCACACGCGCGCACCCGGCGCGGAGCTCACCCTCGTGGTCCTGTCCCCCGTGGATCCGATGACCCGGGGCCAGCTGCGCCGCATGGCGGAACTGGCCCGCAAGGAGGGCCACGAGATCCGGTGGGAGGAGGCCCGCGGCGGTGCCACGGCCCCCTTCCGCACGGTCGGCGGCCTCACGACCGCCCTCCGCCAGGCGGGCCGGGTCGTCATGGGCGACCCCTTCTCCCGCTACGTACAACTGCTGCTCACCATCACCCGCGCCCACGACCTGGTGGTCGTCGACGACGGCACGGCCACGATGGAGTTCGTCACCCAGCTGGCCCACGGCGAGCGCCTGGTCCGCTGGCACCGCAAGGGCAGCCGCCCCGGCCCGCGCGACCTGCTCTTCGCCCCCGTCTCCCGGTCCGCCCGGCACCGGCTGACCCCGGCGGGCGACCGCCAGGTCTCCGTCTTCTCCTCCATGCCGATCGACGACGTCCCGGACGGCGTCACGGTCACGGCGAACGACTTCGCCTGGACCCGCGCCCGCTTCGGCCCGCCCCGCATCACCAAGGGCGCCGACATGGTCGGCACGTCCCTGGTGGAGACCGGCGTCGTGGACGGCGACCGCTACGTGGACGCCGTACGCGCCCTGGCGAAGACGCACGGGGCGGCCCGCTACTTCGCCCACCGCCGCGAGAGCGCGGAGAAACTGCACCGGCTGGCGGTCGAGACCGGCCTGGAGATCGTCCGCCCCGACCTCCCCCTCGAACTGATCGCCCGCCGCGGCCCGATCGGCCGCACCGTCCTCAGCTTCCCGTCCACCGTCGTCCACACCCTGCCCCTGGCCCTGGCCGGCACCGAGGTGCGGGTCTCCGTCTGCGACATCGACCCCGCCTGGCTCACCCAGCACGCCTCCCCCCGCGCCCGCGGCTTCCTGTCCGGAGTGACGGGGTCGGCCCGGGACGTCCACCGGCTGTCGGCGGTGGCGGCCGCCGGATAGCCCCCGCGGGCCGGATGTGCGCGGGGCGCGGCGCCCGGAGCGACCACGTCGTGACCCGTATGGCGCTCCCGGTCGGCGTGCGGTGCGTCACCCGGGACGGCACGGGCACGGAGCCGGTGCCGGGCCGGGTGAACCCGGTGGTCCTCGGGGGACCGGCCCTCCTCGTCCTCGCCCTCGGGTACGGGACGCTCGCGGGGGTGCGGCCGCCGGGCGCCCGTCCGGCTGGTGAACACGGGGGCGTGGGGCGAACGTGACGTGGTATGCGTGAAGACAGCAAGGAAAGCAAGGAAGCAAGGAAGCAAGGAAGCGGAGAACGGGCGACGCCGACGAAAAAGGCAGCGAGTTTACCCGCCTCCGTCGGTACCCATGCGCCGTGCGGTCAACTTTTCTTCCCCTAACGGGCTGAACTTTTGTTGATCGTGGGACAGTTGACCGCCCCGGCGTCCTACCCTTCAGAGGGTGAAGCAACTGATGTCCCGAGAGACCGAGGCCGATCCGTCCGGAGAAGCGCTGCTCCCCGGCACCTTGCCGGACGCGCTGCGCGCGGAGCTCGTGGCCTTCCGCCGCGACCTGCACATGCACCCCGAGCTGGGCAACCAGGAGTTCCGCACCACCGCCGCGATCAAGGAACGGCTGGAGCGGGCCGGCCTGAAGCCGCGGGTGCTTCCCGTCGGGACCGGGCTCATCTGCGACATCGGCGTGAACACGGACTCGGGACAGTGGGCCGGCGGACCCCGCATGCTCGCCCTGCGGGCCGACATCGACGCCCTGCCCATCCCGGACACGAAGGGCGAGTGCCCGTACCGCTCGCGCGTGCCGGACCGCGCCCACGCCTGTGGACACGACGTGCACACCACCGTCGTCCTCGGCACCGGCCTCGTACTCGCCGCCCTGCACGAGCAGGGCATGCTGCCCCGGCCGGTGCGGCTGGTCTTCCAGCCGGCCGAGGAGGTCCTGCCGGGCGGCGCCGCCGACGCCATCGAGGGCGGCGCGCTCGACGGGGTGCGCCGCATCCTGGCGGTGCACTGCGACCCCCGGGTGGACGCGGGACGGATCGGTCTGCGGGTCGGTCCGATCACCTCCGCCTGCGACCGGCTGGAGATCGCCCTCGACGGACCCGGCGGACACACCGCCCGTCCGCACCTCACCACCGACCTGGTCACCGCCGCCGCACGCGTCGTCACCGACGTGCCCCCGCTCGTCGCCCGGCGCGTGGACAGCCGCAGCGGCCTCGCCCTGACCTGGGGGCGGATCGAGTCCGGCCACGCCCCGAACGTCATCCCGCAGCACGCCGAACTCGCGGGGACCGTCCGCTGCCTCGACCTCGACGCCTGGCGGCAGGCGCCCGACCTCGTGGTCGGCGCCATCGACGAGATCGCGAACCTGTACCGGGCGAAGTCCGAGATCACCTACGTGCGCGGCGTGCCCCCGGTCGTCAACGAGGTCACCAGCACCGAACTGCTCCAGGCCGCCATGGTCGCCCGGCGCGGCACGGACTCCGTCGAGTCCACCGAGCAGAGCCTCGGCGGCGAGGACTTCTCCTGGTACCTGGAGCACGTGCCCGGCGCGATGGCCCGGCTCGGTGTCCGCCCGCCCGGCGAGCGCGTGATCCGCGACCTGCACCAGGGGGACTTCGACGTCGACGAGCACGCCATCACCGTGGGAGTGGAGATGTTCACCGCGGCGGCACTGATCGACGCCGTGTAGCAGCGGCCCGGCGGTGCGGGGGCCCCGCGGGCCGCCCCACTCGCCACACCCGCCACCCCCACCCTCCCCTCCTCCGCCCGTCGGCTTGCGGGCCCGGCGGGCCGGGGGCAGCCTGATGCACAAGCGCACGAGGCCGCGCGGCATGCCCCGGGCACCCCATTCGTTCCCCTTCGAGCCGGTGGTTCACCAGGCCGTAACCGGCCAGCGGCACGAATGGGTAACGGCCCCGGGGAACCCCGTTCCCAGGAGTTTCTACGCGCGTTAATCTGCGCCGAACCGAGCGCCCGCTGCGGGGCTTTGGAGAATGGGGAACTTCAGATGCGTCGGATATCGAGACTGACCCGCGTCGCGGTGGGGGTCGCGTCGCTCGCACTCGCCGCCACGGCCTGCGGCGGCACCAGCAGCGAGAGCGACAGCGGCGACGGCGGCAAGGACGACAAGGGCCTCGCCATCGCGTACGACATCGGCGGCAAGGGCGACCAGTCCTTCAACGACGCCGCGTACGCGGGCCTGGAGCGGGCGAAGAAGGAGTTCGGCTACAAGACCGCCGACATCGAGCCCACCGAGGGCGAGACCGACGCCGACAAGGAGCAGCGCCTCGCCTCGCTCGCGAAGCAGGGCTACGACCCGGTCATCGGCGTCGGCTTCGCCTACGGCCCGGCGATGAAGGCCGTCGCCGCGAAGTACCCGGACACCACCTTCGGCATCGTGGACTCCGTGGTCGAGGGCAAGAACGTGGCCTCCCTCGTCTTCGCCGAGAACGAGGCCTCCTACCTCGCCGGCGTCGCGGCGGCCAAGGCCACCAAGACCAAGACGGTCGGTTTCGTGGGCGGTGTGGACATCCCGCTGATCCACAAGTTCGAGGCCGGCTACAAGCAGGGCGTGCAGGACACCGACCCCAAGGTCAAGGTCGTCTCGCAGTACCTCACGCAGACCGCGGAGGAGGGCGGCTTCTCCAGCCCCGACAAGGGCCGGGCCGCCGCCGAGGGGCAGATCGAGAAGAAGGCCGACGTCGTCTACCAGGCGGCCGGACTGTCCGGGCAGGGTGTGATCGAGGCCGCCGCGAAGGCGAAGGTCTGGGCGATCGGCGTCGACTCCGACCAGTACGAGCAGGAAGCCCTCGCGGCCTACAAGGACTCCATCCTCACCTCCGCCCTCAAGGACATCAACGGCGCGGTCTACGCCCTGGCCAAGTCCGTCGAGGACGGCAAGCCGCTGAACGGCACCCGGACCTTCGACCTGAAGTCCGACGGCGTGGGCCTGTCCGACGCCAATCCGAAGTACGCCGAGGTACCGGGCCTGACGGACGCCGTGGCCGAGGCGAAGGAGGGCATCATCGCCGGCTCCATCAAGGTCAAGACGGAGTAGCCCCACCGGCACGGCACAGGGCGGCGAAGCGGGCGGGCGCGCGAGAGCACCCGCCCGCTTCGGCATGCCCGCGCCCGGCGCCCTGCGTCACCCTCCGCCACCCTCCGTTTGCGTCCGGCAAGCCCCGGGCGCCCCCGCGCCCCGCCTTGCTCACGGGCGGATAACAAGGTGGACAGAAGGGGTTTTCAGGCAGGTCTACGCGCGTTAATCTGCGGCGAAGCCAGCGCCGTACCCGAACCGTCCCCGGCGCTTGTACGACAGGAGCACCAGACATGCGCCGGATTTCCCGGATCACGGTCGCAGGCGCAGCGACCGCCTCCCTGGCCCTCGCCCTCTCCGCCTGCGGTGGAACCTCGACCGACTCCGGTTCCTCGGAGTCCAAGGGCGACAAGGGTCTCGCCATCGCGTACGACGTCGGCGGCAAGGGCGACCAGTCCTTCAACGACGCCGCGTACGCGGGTCTGGAGCAGGCCAAGAAGGAGTTCGGCTACGAGACCGCCGACGTCGAGCCCACCGACGGTGAGACCGACGCCGACAAGGAGCAGCGCCTGGTCTCGCTGGCCAAGCAGGGCTACAACCCGGTCGTCGGCGTCGGCTACGCGTACGCCGCCGCGCTGAAGAGCGCCGCCGAGAAGTACCCGGACACCACCTTCGGCATCGTCGACGACGCCACCATCGAGGCGAAGAACGTCGCGGACCTGGTCTTCAACGAGGAGCAGGCCTCCTACCTCGCCGGTGTCGCCGCCGCCAAGACCACCAAGAGCAAGACGGTCGGCTTCGTGGGCGGTGTGGACATCCCGCTGATCCACAAGTTCCAGGCCGGCTTCGAGCAGGGCGTCAAGGACACCGACCCGAAGGTCAAGGTCGTCTCGCAGTACCTCACGCAGACCGCGGAGGAGGGCGGCTTCTCCAGCCCCGACAAGGGCAAGACCGCCGCCGAGGGCCAGATCGAGAAGAAGGCCGACGTCGTCTACGCGGCGGCCGGTCTCTCCGGTCAGGGCGTCATCGAGGCCGCCGCCGCCAACAAGGTGTGGGCGATCGGCGTCGACTCCGACCAGTACAAGCAGGAAGCCCTCGCGAAGTACAAGGACTCCATCCTGACTTCGGCCACCAAGGACGTCGCCAAGGCGGTCTACAACCTCTCCAAGTCGGTCGAGGACGGCAAGCCCGAGACCGGTATCGTTCGGGGCGATCTGAAGTCCGGTGAGGTCGGCCTTTCGGACTCCAACCCGAAGTTCGCGGACGACGCCGAGCTCCAGGCAGCCATCAAGACGGCCAAGGAGAAGATCGTCAGCGGCGAGATCAAGGTCAAGAGCAGCTGAGCTGAGCAACACCTCGAACAGCGTGTAACCGCGGTGGTCGCACCGCTCGACGGGGTACGGGGAGGGCGCCTCCGGGCCTCCTCCTCGTACCCCGTCGTGTCGATGTGCCGCCGCCGCTTTTAGATGCCGTAGGGGCGCTACGCGCGTAGACGGCCCCCGTCCCCAGGAGAGTGCGCCATCAACGCGTCCAGCAGCCCTCCGGCCGGAGCGGCGGTCAACGAATCGGTGACCGCCGTCGAGCTCGCCGGGATCACCAAGCGATTCCCCGGTGTCGTGGCCAACCACGACATCCACCTGACCGTCCGCAAGGGCACCGTCCACGCCCTCGTCGGCGAGAACGGCGCCGGCAAGTCGACCCTGATGAAGATCCTCTACGGCATGCAGAAGCCGGACGAGGGCACCATCGCGATCGACGGCGAGCAGGTCGCCTTCTCCTCGCCGGCCGACGCCATCGTCCGCGGCATCGGCATGGTCCACCAGCACTTCATGCTCGCCGACAACCTCACGGTCCTGGAGAACGTGGTCCTCGGCAGCGAGAAGCTGTACGGCATCGGCGCCAGGGCCCGCCGGAAGATCAAGGAGATCTCCGAGCGCTACGGCCTCGGCGTGGAGCCCGACCGCCTGGTCGAGGAGCTCGGCGTCGCCGCCCGCCAGCGCGTGGAGATCCTCAAGGTCCTCTACCGCGGCGCCCGCACGCTGATCCTGGACGAGCCGACCGCCGTGCTCGTGCCCCAGGAGGTGGACGCGCTCTTCGACAACCTCCGCGAGCTGAAGGCGGAGGGCCTGTCCGTCATCTTCATCTCCCACAAGCTGGGCGAGGTCCTCTCGGTCGCCGACGACATCACCGTCATCCGGCGCGGCACGACGGTCGGCACGGCCGTGCCCGCCGAGACCACCCCGCGCCAGCTCGCCGAGCTGATGGTCGGCAGCGAGCTGCCCACGCCCGAGACGGCCGAGTCCACGGTCACCGACCGCGCGGTCCTCACCGTCGACACGCTGCGCCTCGCCGCTCCCGGCGGCAAGGCCCTGCTGGACGACATCTCCTTCACCATCCACGCCGGCGAGGTGCTGGGCATCGCCGGCGTCGAGGGCAACGGCCAGACCGAACTGGTCGACGCCCTCATCGGCCTGCGGCACGCCGACTCCGGCACCATCCGCTTCCTCGACGAGGACATCACCGCGCTGCCCACCCGCAAGCGCCGCGAGCAGGGCGTCGGCTACATCCCCGAGGACCGCCACCGCCACGGCCTGCTCCTGGAGTCCCCGCTCTGGGAGAACCGCATCCTCGGCCACGTCACCGAGAAGCCCAACAGCAAGGGCGTCTGGCTGGACCCGAAGGGCTCCCAGGAGGACACCCGCCGCATCGTCGAGACGTACGACGTCCGCACCCCGGGCATCGACGTCACGGCCGCCTCGCTGTCCGGCGGCAACCAGCAGAAGCTGATCGTCGGCCGCGAGATGAGCCACAAGCCGCGCTTCCTCATCGCCGCCCACCCCACCCGCGGTGTGGACGTCGGCGCGCAGGCCGCGATCTGGGACCACATCCGCGAAGCACGCCGCGAGGGCCTCGCCGTCCTGCTGATCTCCGCCGACCTGGACGAGCTGATCGGCCTCTCCGACACCCTCCGGGTGATCTACGACGGCCGGCTGGTCGCGGACGCCGACCCGGCCACCATCACCCCCGAGGAGCTGGGCTCGGCCATGACCGGCGCCGCGACCGGCCACCTGGAACACGAAGAGACCCCCGAGATGCGCAAGTCTCCCGAGGCTCCGGAAGACGAGGCCCGCTGATGAAGAAGTTCGACAAGGAGCGCGTGCTCCTCGCGGTGGCCGGACCGGTCATCGCGCTCGCCGTGGCCTTCGTGCTGAGCGCGATCGTGCTGATCGCCTCGGGCAAGAACCCGGTCGAGCCCTTCGCCCTGATGTTCGAGCAGGCCGGTTTCTCCGACATCCAGGTCCTGATCATCAACCAGGCGTCGATGTACTACATCGCGGCGCTGGCGGTCGCCATCGGCTTCCGGATGAACCTGTTCAACATCGGCGTCGACGGCCAGTACCAGCTGGCCGCCATGATGGCCGCGATCGTCGGCGCGCACGCCGACCTGCCGGCCGCCCTCCAGGTGCCGCTGCTGCTGCTGACCGCCGTCCTCACCGGCGCCTTCTGGTCCGGCATCGCCGGTGTCCTCAAGGTGACCCGCGGGGTCAGCGAGGTCGTCGCGACGATCATGCTCAACGCCATCGCGACCTCCGTCATCGGCTACCTGTGGCTGCCGGACGTCTTCGGCGTCAAGATCGGCAACAACAACACCACCGGCGAGATGCACGAGTCCGGCTGGATCCCCGGCATCGACATGGGCGCGGCCGGCGAGGTCTACGGCCTGGTGATCCTGGCCGTGCTGCTCGGCATCGGCTACTGGGTCGTCCTCAACCGCACCCGCTTCGGCTTCGACCTGCGCGCCTCCGGCGCCTCCGAGTCCGCCGCCGCGGCCAGCGGCGTCGACCCCAAGCGCATGGTGCTCACCGCGATGCTCATCTCCGGCGGCCTCGCCGGTCTCGCGGGCCTGCCGATCCTGCTCGGCGACACCCACACCTACAGCCTCAACTTCCCCACCGGCATCGGCTTCCTCGGCATCGGCATCGCGCTGCTCGGCCGCAACAGCCCGGTCGGCATCGCCTTCGCCGCCCTGCTCTGGGCCTGGCTCGACAAGGCCAGCCCCGAGCTGGACTTCCACGGCTACGACAAGGAGATCGCGGTCATCATGCAGGGCCTGATCGTCCTCTCCGTCGTCGTCTCCTACGAGGCCGTCCGCGAGTGGGGCCTGCGCCGCCAGCAGCGCCGCGTCGGCGCGGAGCTGGCCGCCGGTCACGTCCTCGGCGCCACCGACAACAAGAAGGAGGTGGCCGGCCGATGACCACCGCGACCGACCTCAACCAGCCCACGCTGCAGCCCGCGGCGCCGACCGGCCGCCGCCTGTCCCTGCCCGTCCTGATGCTGGTCATCGCCGGAGCCCTGGCCCTGACCTCCCTGGTGCGCCTGATCACCGGCGCCGACGGCATCACCAACGTCAGCCAGATGTCCACCGCGCTCCAGCTCGCCGTGCCGATCGGCCTCGCCGGTCTCGGCGGCCTGTGGGCCGAGCGAGCGGGCGTCGTCAACATCGGCCTCGAAGGCATGATGATCCTGGGCACCTGGTTCGGCGCCTGGGCCGGCTTCCAGTGGGGCCCGTGGACGGGCGTCCTGGTGGGCATCGTCGGCGGCGCGATCGGCGGCCTGCTGCACGCCATCGTGACGATCACCTTCAACGTCAACCACATCGTCTCCGGCGTCGCCATCAACATCCTCGCCCTCGGCGCCACCCGCTACCTCGCCCCGCTCGCCTTCGAAGGACACCAGGGCGGCTCGGCCAAGCAGTCCCCGCCGGTGGACTCCCTCGGCCACTTCACGGTGCCGGGCCTCTCCGACGGGCTGGTCGACCTCAACGACAAGGGCTGGTTCCTGATCTCGGACCTCGCCGGCCTGCTCGGCGGCCTGGTCACCAACGTCTCCTGGCTCACCCTGATCGCCGTCGCGCTGATCCCCGCCACCTGGTACATCCTGTGGCGCACCCCGTTCGGCCTGCGGCTGCGCTCCTGCGGCGAGAACCCGGTCGCCGCGGAGTCGCTCGGCGTCAACGTCTACAAGTACAAGTACCTGGCCGTGATCATCTCCGGCGGCCTCGCCGGGCTCGGCGGCGTCTTCCTGTCCATCGTCGCCAACCCCTTCTACCTGGAGGGCCAGACCAGCGGCCGCGGCTACATCGGCCTCGCGGCGATGATCTTCGGCAACTGGATGCCCGGCGGCCTCGCCATCGGCGCCGGCCTCTTCGGCTACACCGACAGCCTCAACCTGCGCGGCGGCTCCGCCAACGTGCACGCCCTGCTGCTGCTCGGCGCGCTGCTGCTGGTCGCCGGCGCGATCTGGCTGGTGATCCGCAAGAAGTACGTCAAGGCCGCGATCACGCTGGTCGTCGGCGCGCTGGTCTTCGCCTGGTACGCGGGCACCGACGACGTCCCCAACCAGGTCGTCTCCGCCACGCCCTACGTCGTCACCCTCGTCGTCCTCGCGCTCTCCGCCCAGCGGCTGCGCATGCCGAGGGCGAACGGCATGCCGTACCGGAAGGGGCAGGGCAAGTGACCGGCGTCGACTGGGGCGCGCTGCGCACCGCGGCCCGGGAGGCGATGGCCCGGGCCTACGCCCCCTACTCCGGGTACGCGGTCGGCGCCGCCGCCCTGGTCGACGACGGCCGCACGGTCTCCGGCTGCAACGTGGAGAACGCCAGCTACGGCATCGGCCTGTGCGCCGAGTGCGGGCTGGTCTCCCAGCTCCAGCTGACCGGCGGCGGCCGGCTGACGCACTTCGTCTGCGTCGACGGCCACGGCGAGATCCTCGTACCGTGCGGCCGCTGCCGGCAGCTGCTGTTCGAGTTCGGCGGGCCCGGGATGCTCCTGGAGACCCCCGCCGGGGTGCTCCCGCTGTCGGAGATGCTCCCGCAGGCCTTCGGCCCCGACCACCTCACGAAGTAACCCCCGCACTCCCGTCATCCGTTAGGAAGAGCCAGACATGGCCATGGACGTCATCTCCGTCATCCGCACCAAGCGGGACCGCGGCGAACTCAGTCACGAGCAGATCGACTGGGTCATCGACGCGTACACGCGCGGCGAGGTGGCCGACGAGCAGATGTCGTCGCTCGCGATGGCGATCCTGCTCAACGGCATGAACCGCGGCGAGATCGCCCGCTGGACCGCCGCGATGATCGCCTCCGGCGAGCGCATGGACTTCTCGTCCCTGTCCCGCCCCACCGCCGACAAGCACTCCACGGGCGGCGTCGGCGACAAGATCACCCTGCCGCTCGCCCCGCTGGTGGCCGCCTGCGGGGCGGCCGTCCCGCAGCTCTCCGGCCGGGGCCTCGGCCACACCGGCGGCACCCTGGACAAGCTGGAGTCCATCCCGGGCTGGCGCGCGCTCCTGTCCAACGAGGAGATGCTGAACGTCCTGGACGGGGTCGGCGCGGTGATCTGCGCGGCCGGCGACGGCCTCGCGCCCGCGGACAAGAAGCTGTACGCCCTCCGCGACGTCACCGGCACCGTCGAGGCCATCCCGCTGATCGCCTCCTCCATCATGTCCAAGAAGATCGCCGAGGGCACCGGCTCGCTGGTCCTGGACGTGAAGGTGGGCAGCGGCGCCTTCATGAAGACCATCGAGGACGCCCGCGAGCTGGCCTCCACGATGGTCGGCCTCGGCACCGACCACGGCGTGAAGACGGTCGCGCTCCTCACGGACATGGCGACGCCCCTCGGTCTCACCGCGGGCAACGCCCTGGAGGTCCGCGAGTCGGTCGAGGTCCTGGCGGGCGGCGGCCCCTCCGACGTCGTCGAGCTGACCCTCGCCCTGGCCCGCGAGATGCTCGACGCGGCCGGTCTGAAGGACGCCGACCCGGCGAAGGCCCTCGCCGACGGCTCCGCCATGGACGTCTGGCGCCGCATGATCAGCGCCCAGGGCGGCGACCCGGACGCGGCCCTGCCCACGGCGAAGGAGCAGCACGTGGTGAAGGCGGGTGCCTCCGGCGTCCTGACCCGCCTCGACGCCTACGACATCGGCGTCGCCGCCTGGCGCCTGGGCGCCGGCCGCGCCCGCAAGGAGGACCCGGTGCAGGCGGGGGCGGGCGTCGAGATCCACGCCAAGCCCGGCGACACGGTCACTGAGGGCCAGCCCCTGCTGACCCTGCACACCGACACCCCGGACCGCTTCGCGTACGCCCTCGCGGCGGTGGAGGGCTCCTACGACGTGGCCCCCGCGGGCACGGCCTTCACCGCCTCGCCGGTGGTGCGGGAACGTATCGCCTGACCTGCGCTTTCCTCATTCGGGTGAACGGGACCGGTGGACCTCCACCGGTCCCGTTCTGCATGCTGGGATCGGTGACGCACCGATAGGAGAACCGCCAGTGCGACACGAAGTCGCTCCACCCAAGTAGATGGTCTGTGTGAGGAAAGAAGGTCATGAGCAGGCCATCTCGGACCAGTGTCCAAGGTCCGTCCCCACTTCCGCATGCGTCGCTGGTAACGGCGGGGTGTGAAGCCGGAAGCGCAAGCCCAAGAGCGGCACGGCCATCGGACCGCAACAGGCGAGGGGAAGGCCGGACGGGCTAATGAAAATGAACCCTTGACGACATCTCGTAACTCCTGTGCCGCGTCGATGGTGAGCTGTCGGCGGCAGACAGGCCCTGGCGCGGAAGAGCGCACGACGACCCCAGAGGATTGGCGCCGAAGGGGGAGGACACCGTCGGGCCCGGGATTAAGAGGGAGCCCACCCCGGTCGCATCTTGTGGGAGCGGAACGTGGAAACCCCGTTGGAGTCCGGGAGTGATCCCGGTAAGCCGGAGGCAACGAAGGACCAAGCCTCCAGCGGGACAGGATGATCCGAGAAGCGAACGCCGACAGGGCGAAAGCCCAGAGGAAAAGGACGTGGAGACCTCAGCCGCGTCCCATAACTCGTCGGACACGAGGCGATGCCTCGGCCCGAAAGGGAGCCCACGCGGATCAGATAGGCCCGTGAAGAAGAACTGCGAAGAGACCCGAACCGAAGGGCAAGTTGGATGCCGAAGGAAGGTGTGGCAGTGACCGCCGTGGCGGCGATGCCTCCCACGACGGCGAACGGACCGGAGGACCACGCCCAGACCTGGCACAGCATCGACTGGGCCAAGGCAGAGGCGTCGGTACGGCGACTGAGGCAGCGCATCTTCACAGCCGCGCAGGAAGGGGACCTGAAGAAGGTCCGAAACTTGCAGAAGCTCATGCTGCGCTCCCACTCGAACACGCTCGTAAGCGTGAAGCGGGTGACGCAGCAGAGCACAGGCCGTCGGACGGCCGGGATCGACCAGGAACGTGCGCTCACTCCGAACGCGCGAGGACGGCTGGCCGCTGAGATCACAGCGGAACGCTCGCCTGGAAAGCCCCTGCCCGTCCGGCGTGTGTACATTCCCAAAGCCAACGGAAAGCAGCGCCCCTTGGGCATTCCAGTCATCCGTGACCGGGTCCGCCAGGCCCGCGTCAAGAACGCACTGGAACCCGAGTGGGAAGCCCGGTTCGAACAGCGAAGTTACGGCTTCCGCCCCGGCCGGGGCTGTCATGACGCGATCGGTGCCATCTTCAATATCGCAGGCCAGAAACGGGCCAAGCGGTTATGGGTGATCGACGCTGATCTGACAGCGGCGTTCGACCGTATTTCGCACGACCACCTGATGAGTCTCATCGGTACCTTCCCAGCGCGGGAAGCGATCCGGGGGTGGCTCAAGGCGGGAGTGATGGACTGCGGACGGTTTTCACCTACCGATGAGGGAACCCCTCAGGGTGGTGTGATCAGCCCACTGCTGCTCAACGTGGCCTTGCACGGCATGGAAACGGCGGCCGGGCACCTCACAGAGGGACGTTCCCACAAGTCCCGAAGAGATGCTCCGGTCCTGGTCCGGTACGCAGATGACTTCGCGGTGTTCTGCCACAGCGAAGACGAAGCGCACCGGGTCAAGGAGCAGCTGGCTGTCTGGATGGCCCCGCGCGGGGTCGCCTTCAACGAGGAGAAGACATCGGTCCTCCACCTTGAAGAAGGCTTCGACTTCCTCGGGTTCAACATCCGGCGGTACAGCGGGACTCTGCTGATCAAGCCGAGCAAGGCGGCTGTGAAGAGGGTCCGGGAACGGCTCCGCAGTGAAGTGATCGGCCTGCGAGGGGCGAACGCTGGAGCCGTGGTGAGGAGGCTCAACCCGATCATCAAGGGGTGGGCCACCTACTACCGGACGGTGGTGTCCAAGGAGACCTTCAAGTCCCTGGACTTCTACGTGTGGACGCTCACGCAGAAGTGGGTCAAGCACTCCCACCCGAACAAGCCGAAGAGCTGGCGACTGGCCAAGCACTACGGCGTCTTCAACTCGACCCGGAAGGACCAGTGGGTCTTCGGTGACCGGGACACCGGCACCTATCTCTACAAGTTCAACTGGACCAGAATCGTCCGGCACGTGATCGTCAAAGAGGGCAACTCCCCTGACGACCCCTCGCTGGCCGACTACTGGGCGAGCCGCCGACGCAAAAGGGTGCCCGGGACCGCCGACAGGTGGACCATCACTCTCGCATCCCGCCAGAAGGGGATCTGCCCGTTGTGCAAACAGCCGCTGATCCCTGATGCCGAGTACACACCGGACAACCCCCGCGAGTGGGCCGCGTGGTTCTCGGCATCGATGAAGCCGCTGCACAAGCACCACTTCATCTACCGGCGCGACGGCGGCTCGGACGAGCGGACGAATCTTCGCCTCGTACACGCCGACTGCCATCGCCAGCACCACGCCGGCGACCACAGAAGGGCCAAGCAAGATGACCGACCCGCGTGACTCCAGGGGCCCGCTTGAGCCGGATGCGGTGAACAGCCGCACGTCCGGTTCTGAGGGGGCCGGAGGGCGGCAACGCCCTCCGGCTACCCGACTGAGCGCACTCACCGTGAGCCAGGAGCCCGACCAGAGCTGGGACGACCTCGTCCGGTTCTGGGAGGAGATGGAATGGCCCGAGGGCAGCAAGGTGGAGATCATCGAGGGGATCATCACCGTGTCACCTGCTCCGGGACTGCCTCACAACGTCACCGCCTCGCGCATCCACCGCCGTTTGGTCTCCGCGATCCCCGAGGAATGGGAGGTTTTCCAGACCCTGGCGATCGCCGTACCGTCCCGTCTGGGGATGCTGATCCCGGACATCGTGGTGGCGCAACTGCCCGACCACGCCGAGTCCGACACCCACATCCCCGCCGCCCTGGCGCAGCTCGTCGTCGAGGTCACCTCCAGGTCCAACGCCCGCCACGACCGCGTGAGCAAGCCCGCCGCCTACGCCACCGCCGGCATCCCGCTCTACCTCCTCGTCGACCGCTGGGCCCCCGGCGGACCCACCGCGACGCTCTACGGCGAACCGAAGGGTGACGTCTACCGGGTGCTGGGCGCCGCCAAGTTCGGCGATCCCCTCAGGCTCCCCGCTCCCTTCGACCTGACGCTCGACACCGGCGAGTTCCCCGAGACCTGACTCACCCCAGCACCGTCGCCACCGCCACCAGCACCGGCACCGAGACCACCGTCGACACCAGGATCGCGTCCCGGGCCAGCCGCTCGCCCACCCGGTAGGTGGACGCGTACGTGTAGAGGTTCTGGGCGGCCGGCAGCGCCGACGTCACCACCACGTCCAGCAGCTGCGCGCCCCGCAGTCCGAAGACCCCGGACGCCAGCGCCCAGGCCACCGCGGGCTGACCGAGCGTCTTCAGTGCCACCGCCAGCAGCACCGGCCGCCGTTCCACGCCCCGCAGCGGCATCGTGGACCCGCACAGCCCGATGCCGAAGGCCAGCAGGACCGCCGGCACGGACATGTTGCCGATCAGGGTCAGCGGGTCCATCACCGCGTCCGGCACCCGCAGTCCGCTCGCCGCGACCGCGACCCCGGCGAGCGAGCCCAGGGCTATCGGATTGCGCAGCGGCGTCAGCAGCCGCCGCCACAACGGCGCCTGACCGTCCCCGCCCGCCAGGTCCAGGATCGTCACCGCCACCGGCGTCACCAGCACCAGCTGGAACAGCAGCACCGGCGCCACCAGTGAGGCGTCGCCCAGGACGTACACGGCGATCGGGATGCCGAGGTTGCCGGAGTTGACGTAACCGGAGCACAGCGCGCCGATCGTGGTCCGGCCCACGCCCCAGCCGCGTGCGACACCCACCGCGACGAAGACACCGGCCACCGCGACCGTGGACAGCGCCGTGACCAGCAGGCGGCTGGAGAAGACCACCGACAGGTCGGCCGTCGCGAGCGTGGTGAAGAGCAGGGCCGGTGAGGCCACGTGGAAGGCGAGCTTGGTGAGGACCTCACGCCCCTGGGGGCCGAGGTGGCCGCGCACACCGAGTACGTACCCGACGGCGATGACGACCGCGATGACCGCGAACCCGGTCAGCACCCCCTGCACGGCCACGCCTCCTCGGCGGGCACGGAGACGTTCGGCGGCACGGCGGAGGGAGGGGATGCGTGGGGCATACAGCAAACCCTCGGGGTGAGGGTGTGCGCACGTCAATGTGATCTCTGATGGCGGGCACCGATGAGTTCCCGGCCCGTGCCCGGTCTACCGCACGTGGACGCCGTGACACCCGCCGTACTCGTGCTGCCGGGGCCCGTCTCCCGAGGGGAGACGCCCCGGCTCTGCGACGAGGTGCGCGCGCTGCTGGAAGCCACCCGGGCCGGGGTGATCGTCTGCGACGTCGGCGGGCTGGGACCGCCGGGGCTCGCCGTGGTCGACCTGCTGGCCCGTCTGGAGCTCACCGCCCGACGGGCCGGGGGCCGGATCCGGCTGCGCGACCCCGATCCCGCCCTACACGCCCTCCTGGACCTCGTCGGGCTCCGCTTCGAGACGGAGCGGCAGGTCGAAGAGCGGGAACCACCGCTTGGTGTCGAGGAAGCAGTGGAACCCGGTGATGCGCCCGTCTGAGATCTCCAGCACCTGGACCGCCCACGGCGCGTACCCGCCCGCCTCCGGGTCCGGCTTGTAGTGCGCGAAGCCCGGCAGCCCGTTGGCGTTGACCGGCAGCAGCCGGGAGTTCGCACACGCGGCGCCGAGGGTCGTCATGAAACCGGTGATGTCCGCCGGACCGGCCAGCCACAGGTCGAACGGCGGCATCGTCATGACCGCGTCCTCGTGCAGCAGCGCCGTCAGCGCCGTCATGTCGTAGCCCTCGAAGGCCGCGACATAGCGGTCCAGGAGCTTCCGCTGCTCCTCGTCCAGCGGGTCGGACACCGCGCCGGCGTCGCCCCGCTCCTCCCGCTCGGCGAGGGTCGCGCGGGCGCGCTGGAGGGCGCTGTTGACGGACGCCACCGTCGTGCCCAGCAGCTCGGCGACCTCCGAGGCCTTCCACGCCAGCACCTCGCGCAGGATCAGCACCGCCCGCTGCTTGGGCGGCAGCTGCTGGAGCGCGGCCATGAAGGCCAGCCGCACCGACTCCTTGGCGACGGCGGCCTCGGCGGGGTCGGCGGTCGAGGGCAGCACGCGGGCGTCCGGCATCGGCTCCAGCCAGGTGTGGTCCGGGCGGGGGGACAGCGCGGCCTGCGCGAGGGGGGTGGAATCGGTGAGGTCCATCGGGCGGGCGCGCTTGTTGCCCGCGGTCAGCATGTCCAGGCAGACGTTGGTCGCGATCCGGTAGAGCCAGGAACGGAGGCTGGAGCGGCCCTCGAACTTGTCGTAGCTCCGCCAGGCGCGGACCAGGGTGTCCTGGACCGCGTCCTCCGCCTCGAAGGAGGAGCCGAGCATCCGGTAGCAGTACCCCGTCAGCTCGGTCCGGTGCTTCTCCAGCGCGGCATCCAGCTCCGTCGTCATGGTGCCGTTGCTCATCGTCCACCCACCCCTGTGGCCGTCACCTCGTGCGCGTCTTCGCGCCTCGCACTTCGGAAGCTACCGCAGGGGACTGACAATGGCCTGTGCAGTCAGGGAAAGCGCAGGTCAGCAAGGTGGCTCGGATCGGTCCCGAGCCCGCTCAGGCGGGCACCGGCGCGGCCTCGGCCGTGCGCCGGGCGGCCAGCGAACCGACGACCGTGATCGCCACCACGCCCGCCACCGCCAGCAGCCCGACCCCGACCGTCCCGGCCCAGCCGCCGGAGTGGAAGGCGAGCGCGCCCACCGTGCTGCCCGCGCTGGAGCCGATGTAGTAGGCGGACTGGTACAGCGCCGAGGCCTGGGCGCGGCCGTGGGTGGCCGTCCTGCTCACCGCCGAGGACGCCACCGCGTGCCCGGCGAAGAAGCCCGCCGTGATCAGCACCAGCCCCAACAGCACCAGGGGCAGGGACGGAGCGAGGGACAGCAGCAGACCCGCCGCCGTCGTGCCCCCGCCCAGGTACAGGGCCCCGCGGCGGCCGAGGCGGCCCACCAGGCGGCCCGCCGTCGACGCCGAGACCGTGCCGACCAGGTAGACCAGGAAGACCGAGCCGATGACGCCCTGCGGAAGGGAGAACGGCGCCTCCGTCAGGCGGTAGCCGATCACCGTGTAGACGCCGCCGAACACCGTCATGAACAGCGCGCCGATCGCGTACAGGCGGCGCAGCAGCGGGTCGGCGAGGTGGTCGCGGACCGTGCGGACCAGGACCCGCGGGCGCAGCGAGCCCGGGGTGAAGTGCTTCGGCGCCGGGAGCAGCATCCGGAAGGCGACCGCGCAGGCCACCGCCACGGCGCCGATCACCCCGACGGCGATCCGCCAGCCCCACTCCTGGGCGACCCAGCCGGTGATGACCCGGCCGCTCATCCCGCCCACGCTGTTGCCCGCCACGAACAGGCCGATCGCGGTGATCAGCGCCCTCGGCGTGACCTCCTCCGCGAGGTACGCCGTCGCCGAGGCCGGCAGGCCGGCCAGCGCCGCGCCCTGCACCGCGCGCAGCGCGACCAGCGCCGGCAGCGAGGGGGCGAAGGGGACCAGCAGGCCGACGGTCACCGCGACCGCCAGCGACGCCGTCATGACCGTCCGCCGGCCGAAACGTTCCGACAGGGCGCTCATCGGCAGCACGAACAGCGCGAGTCCGCCCGTCGCCGCGGCCACCGTCCAGCTCGCGTCGCTCGCCGTGACGCCCATGTCGCCGGAGATCAGCGGCAGCAGGGCCTGGGTGGAGTACAGGAGCGCGAAGGTCGCGACGCCCGCGAGGAAGAGGGCGAGACTCATCCGGCGGTAACCGGGGCCGCCCGGGGCCATGCGCGGGTCGCGGGCGCCGGTCGCGGCGGAGGCGCCGGCCGGGCCGGGGACGTCGGGAGCGGAGACGGATGCAGCGGCGCCCACGGTCGTGGACGCCCCGGTATCGGCGGGAGTCATGCCTGCGACCGTACGGAGACCGCGACTCATCCGTCCAATGCACGGAATGGCGATAATCGTTCCCATGGTGCATCAGCAGAGCTCACAGCCCCGCCTGTCACCGCACGGTGACACAGAAGACATCGTCGCGCTGCTCGCCCCCCGCCTCGCGCACTTCGCCGGCGTGGCCCGTACCGAGCACGTCACCCGGGCCGCCCAGGAGATGAACGTCCCCCAGTCCACCCTCTCCCGCGCCCTCGTCCGCCTCGAAGCCGACCTGGGCGTCGACCTGTTCGTGCGCCGGGGCCGCACCCTCGCGCTGACCGTCGCCGGACGCACCTTCCTCGGTTCCGTCGAACGCGCCCTCGCCGAGGTGGAACGCGCCGCGGAGGAGGTCCGCGCGGACGCCGACCCGGCCACCGGAAAGGTCGCCTTCGGGTTCCTGCACACCATGGGCGCCGAAACCGTCCCCGGCCTGCTGCACGCCTTCCGCGCCGACCATCCCCGCGTCCGCTTCAGCCTCGTCCAGAACTACGGCGAGGCCATGCTGGAGCGGCTGCGCGCCGGTGAACTCGACCTCTGCCTGACCTCCCCCGTCCCGGACGCCCCCGACCTGGTCGCCCGCCGCCTCGACGAGCAGAAGCTGCGCCTGGTCGTCCCGGCCGACCATCCCCTGGCCGGCCGCAGGCGCATCCGCCTCGCCGAGGCCGCCGACGAGACCTTCGTGACCCTGGAGCCCGGCTACGGCCTGCGCCGCATCACCGACGCCCTGTGCAAGGAGGCCGGCTTCCGGCCCCGGGTGGCCTTCGAGGGGGAAGAGGCGGAGACTCTGCGCGGCCTGGTCGCGGCCGGCCTCGGCGTCGCCCTGCTGCCGCCGCCCGCCGTCCCCCGCCCCGGTGTGGTCGAACTGACGGTCACGGCACCGCGGGCGGCCCGCGAGATCGGCGTGGCCTGGCTGGCGGGGCGCACCGACACGCCCCCGGTGGCGGCCTTCAAGAAGTTCCTGCTGTCCAGGCGGGGCCACCTGCTGCCGTCCTGACCCCGGCCCGCCCCGGCGGCGGAACACCCGGTCGCCGGGGCGGTACGGGCGAGTGCCGGCGGTACGGGCGGCGGAGCCTACCGCCGCAGCGACTGCCCGAACCCCACCGCCAGCGGCATCCGCAGCCCCAGCGGCGGCGGAGCGGCCAGGGCGTCCTCCACCGGCCGGGAGAACGACTGCCCGAACAGCACGCCCATCACGAAGTCCTCGGCCAGCGCCGCTACTTCGTCCCGGTAGTGCCGCAGCCCGTGACCGTCGG
Source organism: Streptomyces ambofaciens ATCC 23877 (assembly GCF_001267885.1). NCBI lineage: Bacteria > Bacillati > Actinomycetota > Actinomycetes > Kitasatosporales > Streptomycetaceae > Streptomyces > Streptomyces ambofaciens. The sequence goes on from NZ_CP012382.1 coordinate 5,001,409, forward strand.
AGTGCACCTCGAAACGGCACACCGCGCGATTGGCCTTCTTCGCGCGCGCGGCCAGCCGGAACGACAACTCCGGGTCGCTGCGCTCGTCGTTGGTGCCGTGCACGATGAGCACCTGGCGCCCGGCGAGCTGCTTCACCGGTTCGGGTGGCGCGGCCATGTCCTCGTCCGGCAGCCAAGGGGCGATGGCCAGCGCCGAGTTGACGGCCTCGTGCCCGGCCGCGCGCAGGGCGGCCCGTCCGCCCATACCGATGCCGAGCAGGCAGACGGGGACGTCGCCGTAGCGCCGTACGGCCTCGCCGGCGGCCCAGTCGGCGTCGCGGGCCAGGTGGGCCTCGGCGCCGTTCCAGCCGCGGCACCGGTAGTGCACGACGTGGGTGGCCAGGCCCTCGTCCCGCCCCGCGCGGGCGAGTCGGCGCCCCAACGCCCGTACGGACGCGGTCGCCAGCAGCGGGGACGGCCTGCGGCTGGACACCTCGTCGCCCGCGGGGAGCAGCAGCACCACCCCGCTGACCGCCGTCCCCTCCGGACCGAGCGTTCGCCCCAGCCGGGCCTGACGGACCGGCGTCGCTTGCTGTGCCATGACAGAACATTCTCAGAAGACCGGGTGTACGCCACCCGTCTTCGCAGTCACCGTTACATATCGACGGATCCGTACACCCGGCCGCCTTTCCCGTGCGCGCGTCCTCGTCCGGCCGTCCTTCTACGCGCGTAGGAGTTAGAGTGCGGAAATGACGAGCCAGAGCACCGCGAAGACCACCGCGAGGACTCCGACGCCGGAACAGATCCGCCGGGCGCCGAAGGTTCTGCTGCACGACCATCTCGACGGCGGGCTGCGCCCCGCCACGGTCGTCGAACTCGCCCGGGCGACCGGTTACTCCGCCCTCCCCGAGACCGACGCCGACCGGCTCGGCGCCTGGTTCCGGCAGGCCGCCGACTCCGGATCGCTGGAGCGGTACCTGGAGACCTTCTCCCACACCGTCGGCGTCATGCAGACCCGCGACGCCCTCGTCCGGGTCGCCGCCGAGTGCGCCGAGGACCTCGCCGAGGACGGCGTCGTCTACGCCGAGGTGCGGTACGCCCCCGAGCAGCACCTGGAGGGCGGGCTCGGGCTCGAAGAGGTGGTCGAGGCCGTGAACGAGGGCTTCCGGGAAGGCGAGCGGCGCGCACGGGACAACGGCCACCGCATCCGCGTCGGCGCTCTGCTCACCGCCATGCGGCACGCCGCCCGCGCCCTGGAGATCGCCGAGCTCGCCAACCGCTACCGCGATCTCGGAGTCGTGGGCTTCGACATCGCGGGTGCCGAGGCCGGTTACCCGCCCACCCGGCACCTGGACGCCTTCGAGTACCTGAAGCGGGAGAACAACCACTTCACCATCCACGCCGGCGAGGCCTTCGGTCTGCCGTCCATCTGGCAGGCCCTGCAGTGGTGCGGCGCCGACCGGCTCGGGCACGGCGTGCGCATCATCGACGACATCCAGGTCCACGAGGACGGCACGGTCGAGCTCGGGCGCCTCGCCTCGTACGTCCGGGACAAGCGCATCCCCCTGGAACTGTGCCCCAGTTCCAACCTCCAGACCGGCGCGGCCGACTCCTACGCGGACCACCCGATCGGGCTGCTGCGCCGGCTGCACTTCCGTGCCACCGTCAACACGGACAACCGGCTGATGTCCCACACCAGCATGAGCCGGGAATTCGAGCACCTTGTCGACGCGTTCGGTTACACGCTCGACGACATGCAGTGGTTCTCCGTCAATGCGATGAAATCAGCGTTCATTCCTTTCGATGAACGACTGGCCATGATCAATGACGTCATCAAGCCCGGATATGCGGAGCTGAAATCCGAATGGCTGTTCCAGCAGACGGCCTCCACCAGCGCTTTTTCGGAGAATGAGGGCTGAGCGGCGGCCGACGGTAATACAAGAATGCGGACGGGCTTTCACCATCCGTCCGCATTTCGATGTTTGCCGCGAGGGGTGTCGCGTGTTTACGGTCGAGGACCGCTCACATCCCCGTCATCCCATTTCGAGGACGCATTTCATGAAGCAGTCTGCTGCCAAGACCCTCGGTGTCGCCGCCCTCGGTGCCGCCTTCGCCGTCGCCGGTGCCGGTGCGGCCACCGCGGCCCCCGAGCTCCCGGACACCGCCCAGACGGTGGACTCCGTCGCCGCGACGCTCCCCGCGGAGACCCTCTCCCAGGTGGTGCCCGGCGCGGGCAACGCGCTGGAGCAGGGCCGCCACGTCTCCGGTACGGGTCTGACCGCCGCGCAGCCGGTCGTCGAGCAGGTCCTCAACGAGCAGCTCTCCAACGGTCCGACCAAGCCGGTGGCCGGCCTGCTCGGTGGTCTGCCGACGAAGGGCCTGCCCACCAAGGGCCTGCCGGTCAACGGCCTCCCGCTCGGCGGCTGAGTCCCGCCGCCGCGCACCTCCCCATGCGCCGACGGGGCGCACCCGGTGTCCTCGGGTGCGCCCCGTCGGCGTACCCGGAGGGGAGGTGCGTCCACCGGGCCGGCCTCACCGCCTCCGCGGGGCCGTCCGGATCGTCACCAGGCGGTACGGGCGGCCTTCTCCTCGGACGGCAGCAGGAGCCACAGGGCGAGGTAGAGCAGGAACTGCGGGCCGGGCAGCAGGCAGGAGACCAGGAAGATCACCCGCATCGTGGTCGTGGAGGTGCCGAAGCGCCTGGCCAGCGCGGCGCACACTCCGCCGATCATGCGGCCATGGGTGGGGCGGGCGAGGCGGGACATCGCGGCTCCTTCGTGAGCGGGTGGCGGGGTCTGCCGGTCGGCTTCCCCCTCGTCTGCCCTCCACGCTACGGAGACGAACGGAACAAAGCGTCGCTCTACGGGGCGATACCGACCCTGGGAATCGTCGGGGTCCGACCCTGAGCGGGCTCGTCCCTGGGGACGTCCTCCCACCGCCCCTCCTCGGACCTGCGGCGGAGCCGGGCCCGGCCCACGGGGACCAGGGCCAGATGGGCGCAGGCAGCGCCCGCCGTGTTCAGCAGCAGCGAGTCCACGTCGACGACCTGCCCGGGCACCCCCGTCTGCAACAACTCGATCCCCAGTGACAGCAGGGCCGCCGCGGCCATGGTGCGCAGCAGGGAGGCCAGCGGCGAGACGGTCAGCCGGCCGCCGGCCATCGGCAGCAGGACGCCCAGCGGCGCCAGCAGGGCGAGCGACCCGCCGAGCGACCGGGCCGCCGCGGGCCAGCCGAGCGCCAGGTCGGCGCGGATCGAGGTGAACGGTTGCAGATTGGGCGGCAGGACCCACGGGACGTCGAGCGGCCGCAGGGTGTACCAGGCGACGAACGCGAGATGTGCGACGAGGAGGACACTTCCTGTCACACGGATGCGGAGCGCGGCGCTGCCGCCGGGAAACCCAAGACGCTGCACGCACCCCAAGACGCGGGGGCCGCCGCGCGCGGTTCCGGTGTCTCCCGCACGAGGGTGAGGCTTGCGCCACATGGCCCCCGCGGGGCGGCCACCGCACCTCTTCGGCACCCCCCGCGCCGTCAGCCGTCGGTGACCTCGGTGGAGGGCGGTTCGTTGCTGCCCGGGCGGGCGCGGACCTCGTCCGTGCAGGTGTAGCGGCGCGCGGACGCGTCGGTGGGGCCGGCCAGGATCACGGAGCCGTCGCCCTCGGTGGCGGCCGAGTCGGAGAAGGTGCACACGACCTGGGCGAGGGCGTACGAGGTGAGGTCGCCGGGGGCGGTGCCCAGCCGCAGGGTGTCCTCGGGGTCGCCGGGACGCGGGCCGGTGACGGTCGTCCCGCGGCGTACGTCGGTGCTGTACCCCGCCTCCTTCTCCGCGGCCGACGGCGGCGCCGTGAGCTGGTCGAGCAGCCCCTGGGCCACCAGCACCCGCCGTCCGGAGTCCGCCGCGCCGTCCGGTACCGGGACCGTCCGGTCCACGGCCACCAGCGACGAGCCGCACAGCAGGAACACCTGCACCGGAAGACCGGGTGCCGCCCGCGTCGACCCGTCCGGCTCGGCGAGCGAGCACCGCACCCGCGACGGCGCGGGACCGTAGTCCGTGGGCACCTCCGTGGCGCGGATGCCGCAGCCGGCGAGCAGCACGGCCAGCACGGCCAGCCCGGGGAGTGCCGACAGGCGGCGTACGGTCATCAGACCTGTCCCTTCGCGTCCTTGCCCCTGCTCCCGTCACCCGCGCCGTCCTCGGCGTCCTCGTCCGCCGGCGGGTCCTGCGGCAGCCGCAGCGTGAACACCGCGCCGCCCTCGGAGGAGTTCTCGGCGGTGATCCCACCGCCGTGGATGTGCGCGTTCTCCAGGGCGATGGACAGGCCGAGCCCGCTGCCCTCGGAGCGCGGCCGGGAGGCGCTCGCCTTGTAGAAGCGGTCGAAGACGTGCGGCAGGACGTCCTCGGGGATGCCGGGCCCGTGGTCCCGCACCCGGATGACCACCTCGTCGTCCGCCCGCGCCACCGTCACCCGCACCGGAGAACCGCCGTGCTTGAGCGCGTTCCCGATCAGGTTGGCCAGGATGACGTCCAGGCGGCGCGGGTCCAGCCGGGCGTGGATGCCGCGTTCGGCGTCCAGGTCGACGGCGTCCAGCCACGCGCGGGCGTCGATGCAGGCGGTGATCTGGTCGGCGACGTCGACGTCGTCGAGGACCAGCCGGGCGGTGCCCGCGTCGAAGCGGGTGACCTCCATCAGGTTCTCCACCAGGTCGTTCAGCCGCCGCGTCTCGCTGACCACCAGCCGTACGGCGGGCTCGATCATCGGGTCGAAGCCGCCGCCCTCGAACTCCAGCTCCTCCTCCAGCACCTCGGTGACGGCGGTGATCGCCGTCAGCGGGGTACGCAGCTCATGGCTCATGTCCGCCACGAAACGCCGGGAGGCCTGCTCCCGGCCGGCCATGTCCGCGACCCGTTTCTCCAGCGCCTCGGCGGCGCTGTTGAACGTCCGGGACAGGTCGGCCAGTTCGTCGGTGCCGGACACGCGCAGGCGGGTGTCCAGCTTCCCCTCGCCGAGGCGCCGCGCCGCGACCCCGAGCCGGTGCACCGGCTTCAGCACGGTCGTCGCCAGGGCCTGCGCCAGCAGCGCCGATCCCAGCAGGGCGAGCGCGGTGGCGATACCCAGCGACCAGGCCAGGGAGTTCAGGTCCTTGGCCTCCGGCTCCAGCGACTTGAGCATGTAGCCGGTCGGTCCGCCCCCGATCACCTTCGTGCCGGCCACCAGATACGGGGTGTCGCCGTCGGTGATCCGCTGCCAGTACAGGTGGTAGGGATGCTTGTTGGCCGAGGTGACCTTCTGCTCCTTGTTCACCGCCGTGCGCAGCGACTCGGGCACGTCGGAGAGCGCGAAGCCGCCCAGTCCGCCGGAACTGCCGTACACGGTCCGGCCGGTGGCGTCCTCGGCGACCAGCAGCACGCTGAACCGCTGGCTGCTGTTGGCCATCTGCCCCGCGGTGTGCTGCAACTCGTCCTGCGCGGGGTGCTCGGGCAGCGCGCCCGCCCGGTTCTGCATCTCCTGCTCGAAGCCGCGCAGCACGGCGTCCTGGGTGCGGGTGAGCACCGCCTCCCGGTTCAGCCAGTACGCGATGCCGGACGCCGACACGGCGGCGGTGAGGGCGACCAGCCCGAAGACGAGGACCAGTCTCAGGCGCAGACTGGTGAAGCGCAGCCAGGACCAGACTCCCTTGCGAGTCGCGGTCCAGCCGCGTGAACCCCCCTGGTGCTCCTGGGTCACTGAGGCGGGTCCAGCCGGTAGCCGACACCCCGTACGGTGCGGATCAGCGTCGGGGACGACGGCACGTCCTCGACCTTGGCGCGCAGCCGCTGCACACAGGCGTCCACCAGCCGGGAGTCGCCGAGGTAGTCGTGCTCCCACACCAGCCGCAGCAGCTGCTGCCGGGACAGCGCCTGCCCCGGCCGCCGGCTCAGCTCCAGGAGCAGCCGCAGCTCGGTCGGCGTGAGCTGGAGGTCCTCGCCGTTCTTGGTCACGGTCATCGCGGACCGGTCGATGACCAGGCCGCCGAAGCTCGCCGAATCGCTGGACTCCCGCTCCCCGCGCCGCAGCACGGCCCGGATACGGGCGTCCAGCACCCGGCCCTGGACGGGTTTGACGACGTAGTCGTCGGCGCCCGACTCGAGACCGACGACCACGTCGATGTCGTCGTTGCGCGCGGTCAGCAGGATGATCGGCAGCTGGTCGGTGCGCCGGATGCGCCGGCACACCTCGAAACCGTCGATGCCGGGCAGCATCACGTCCAGCACGATCAGGTCCGGCCGCTGCTCGCGCAGCAGCTTCAGACCGTCCTCACCGCTGGCAGCGGTGGCCACCCGGTGGCCCTGGCGGGTCAGGGAGAGCTCCAGGGCCGTACGGATGGCGTCGTCGTCCTCGATCAGCAACAGGGAAGGCACGGGCTCATTCTGGCCCATGGAGGGGGTGGGGTACGACCCGTGGGTCCCGAAGAGGGCGGAGCGCGCCGCCGGACCCTGTGAAGGAACGGTGCGGCAGCGGTGACGGACCCCTGTGACAGGTCTGTGACAGTCGACGGACACGGCCATGAAGTCACCGCGGCAGGCTTCTCGTCACAGGCAACACAGCGAGGGGCCACGGAGCAGGAACGCGGTACGGCACCTCGCGGTACGGCAGACCGAACACCGGAAGTCCACGACGGGGGGCGCGAGATGAACACGCTGCACGCCACCAGCACCAGCGCAGTGGTCACGCGTCTGCACGACGTGCACACACACCGGGGTTCCGAGAAGTCCGGTGCTCTGAGCGGACGGGGGTGCGCTCGCGGCACCGGGCGTCAGCACACCGCGTACATGGCGGTGGTCGACGCGCGCCAGGGGGAGGCGCACGGGGGGACGGCGCACGGGGAGGCAGAGGGGGAGCGCCGCTCCCTGTCGGAGGCGGAGTTCACCGCCTACGTCCAGGAGCGTCGCGCCTCCCTGTACGCCACCGCCTACCACCTCACCGGTGACCGTTTCGAGGCCGAGGACCTGCTCCAGAGCGCGCTGTTCTCGACCTACCGGGCGTGGGAGCGGATCAGCGACAAGGCCGCGGTCGGCGGATACCTCCGCCGCACCATGACCAACCTGCACATCAGCGCCTGGCGGCGCCGCAAGCTCAACGAGTACCCGACCGAGGAACTGCCGGAGACGCCCGGCGACACGGACGCGATGCGCGGCACCGAACTGCGCACGGTCCTGTGGCAGGCGCTGGCCCGGCTGCCCGAACTCCAGCGCACGATGCTGGTCCTCCGCTACTACGAGGGCCGCACGGATCCGGAGATCGCGGACATCCTCGGCATCAGCGTCGGCACGGTGAAGTCCAGCATCTGGCGGTCGCTCCGTCGGCTGCGCGAGGACGAGGTCCTCAGCTTCGGCCGTGACCGGGAGGACGCCTTCGGCGAACTGGTCGCCTGAAGGTCCGGGGGGACCCGGGGGGAACCCGCGAAAAAAAGTACGAGCCAGGGTGTATCAGGGGGAGAGGCCCGGGCTCTTACTCACGGGGAAGCACCACGGGGGAACAACGGGGGGACACGGGGGAACGGGTAACACGGGGGAGCGAAAGGGAGCGGGGCTGGAGGGCCGGGGGGTCCGTCCAGCCCCGCTCTCGCGTGCGCGGGGGTGAGCGACGCCCGCTACGCCGCCGTACGCACCGTCGGGCACCGGCCCGCCGCCGCGGCCGTCAGCCGGCCCATCGCCTCGTCCCGGTCGCAGGCGTGGGCGCCCAGCGCCGTCTGCCGGGCGATGACCGACCGCTCCTGCCGCATCAGCCGCCAGCCGCGACGCAGCAGGAAGGGCACGGACTTGCGGCTCTCCCTCAGGTCCCGCAGGAAGCGGCGGCGGAAGGTGGTCAGCGGCCCGCGGCTCAGGCAGAGGGCGTCGGCCAGGACGCCCAGCTCCCGGCAGCGCGAGACGAGTTCGGCGGCGAAGATGCCCTCCGCGAGGAAGAGCGGGGCCCGCCCGATGTCGATCGCCGACTCACCGGTGCGGGCACTGAGCGAGAGGTCGTAGACGGGCACGTGCGTACGGCCCGCGCGGCACAGTTCCGTGATGGCCGCGACGGCGGCGTCCGCGTCCCACGAGCCGGGGTGGTCCCAGTCGATGTCGGAACTCTGCGGCACCAGTGGCAGCGTCGGGTCGGTGCCCTCCTTGTAGAAGTCGTCGAGGCGCAGCACCGGAAGGCCGGCGCGGGCGGCGAGGAGGGACTTGCCGGAGCCGGAGGGGCCGCAGAGCAGCACGACTCGCGTCGGTATGGGCGGATGGGAGCTCACGGGACACCAGTCTGAGGCATCGGTCACCCTCCGTACGACCCCGCGGGTCGACTTTGCAGCGCGCGTCACACGTCGGCCACGGTCCGCGGTGACCTGATCACCCTCCGCACTGTTATCCCGGTAGTCCGTAGCAACCCACACCAAGAGGTGGCAGCAGCGATGGTCCGACACGCGTCCCCCCGCACCCCGCACGCCCAGCGCGCCCTGATCGCCCTCGCGACCGCCGGGGCGGCCCTGGCCGCGGGTGCCGCGACGGCCTCCGCGGACGGCGGTGAGGCGGTCGGCGGCCTGGCGCACACCCGCCCGACCTCACTGGGGAACATCGACCCGCAGGCGGGCCTCCAGGCGGTGACCGGCACGGTCGGCTTCGTCACCGGCCCGGTCGCGGACCTCAAGCCCAACCCGCTGGCCGGCACCGGCGTCGACCCGCTGGACAACGGCGTCGGCACGAAGGTCGCCGACTTCCAGCCGCTCACCTCGACGGCGCTGACCGGTCCGGTCGCGCAGGCGCAGTCGCTGGGCGGTGTGCCGGTGGTGGGGGAGGTGACGCGGCTGCTGCGCTGACGGCCGCCCCTCACCCGGCGAGCGAAGAGCCGCGCCTTCCCCGGACGGAGGGAAGACGCGGCTCGCTGGTGGGTGCGCCGTGGTGCGGCGCGGCCTCCGGTGCCTCAGTACGACGAGCCGGACGCGCCGAGCGCGCCCGTCGGGTGCCAGACCGTCTTGGTCTCCAGGAACGCCGTCATGCGGTCGGTGCCCGGCGTCGCGGACCAGCCGGCTCCGTCCACAGGCTGTGGACGGAGTACGCGCTTCAGGTTGTCCGCCGCCGCGATCTCCAGTTCCTTCGCCAGCGTCTCGTCGGCGCCCGCGAGGTCGATCGCGTTGACGTCCTGGTGCGAGGCGAGGGGGGCCGCGATCTCCGCCGTACGGCCGGACAGGACGTTGACCACGCCGCCGGGGAGGTCGGAGGTGGCCAGCACCTCGCCCAGGGAGAGGGCGGGCAGCGGGGCCTTCTCCGACGCCACGACGACCGCGGTGTTGCCCGTCGCGATCACCGGGGCGACGACCGAGACCAGGCCCAGGAAGGACGACTCCTGCGGGGCGAGGACGGCGACGACGCCCGTCGGTTCCGGGGAGGACAGGTTGAAGAAGGGGCCCGCGACCGGGTTGCCGCCGCCGACCACCTGGGCGATCTTGTCGGTCCAGCCCGCGTACCAGACCCAGCGGTCGATCGCCGCGTCGACCTGGGCGGCGGCCTTGGACTTCGACAGGCCCTCGGCGTCGGCCACCTCCGCCACGTACTGGTCGCGGCGGCCCTCCAGCATCTCGGCGACGCGGTAGAGGATCTGGCCGCGGTTGTAGGCCGTCGCGCCGGACCAGCCGCCGAACGCCTTGCGCGCGGCGACCACCGCGTCGCGGGCGTCCTTGCGGGAGGAGAGCGGGGCGTTCGCCAGCCACTTGCCCTTCGCGTCTGTCACCTCGTACACCCGGCCGCTCTCGGAACGCGGGAACTTGCCGCCCACGTACAGCTTGTAGGTCTTGAAGACCGAGAGTCGCGGTTCGGTCTTTTCGGTCTTCTCAGACATCGAGGTACGCCTCCAGGCCGTGGCGGCCGCCCTCGCGGCCGAAGCCCGACTCCTTGTAGCCGCCGAACGGCGAGGTCGGATCGAACTTGTTGAACGTGTTGGACCAGATCACGCCCGCGCGGAGCTTGTTGGCGACCGCCAGGATGCGCGAGCCCTTCTCCGTCCAGATGCCCGCGGACAGGCCGTACGGGGTGTTGTTGGCCTTGGCGACGGCCTCGTCGGGCGTGCGGAAGGTGAGGACGGACAGGACGGGACCGAAGATCTCGTCCCGGGCCACCGTGTGCGCCTGGGTGACGTTCGTGAACAGCGTCGGCGCGAACCAGTAGCCGGAGCTCGGCAGTTCGCAGGCCGGGGACCAGCGCTCGGCGCCCTCCGCCTCGCCCTGGTCGGCCAGCGCGGTGATCCGGGCCAGCTGCTCGGCCGAGTTGATCGCGCCGATGTCGGTGTTCTTGTCCAGCGGGTCGCCCAGGCGCAGGGTGGTCAGCCGGCGCTTGAGGGAGTCCAGCAGCTCGTCGTGGATCGACTCCTGGACCAGCAGGCGCGAGCCCGCGCAGCAGACCTGGCCCTGGTTGAAGAAGATGCCGCTGACGATGCCCTCGACGGCCTGGTCGATCGGGGCGTCGTCGAAGACGATGTTGGCGCCCTTGCCGCCCAGCTCCAGGGTGAGCTTCTTGCGGGTGCCCGCGACCGTGCGCGCGATCTGCTTGCCGACGGCCGTCGAGCCGGTGAAGGCGACCTTGTTCACGTCGGGGTGGGCGATCAGCGCGGCACCGGTGCGGCCGTCGCCGGTGAGGATGTTGACGACACCCCTGGGCAGGCCGGCCTGACGGCAGATGTCCGCGAAGAACAGGGCGGACAGCGGGGTCGTCTCGGCGGGCTTCAGCACCACCGTGTTGCCGGTCGCGAGCGCCGGGGCGATCTTCCACGCCAGCATCAGGAGCGGGAAGTTCCACGGGATGACCTGGCCCGCGACGCCCAGGGGGCGCGGGTTCGCGCCGTAGCCGGCGTGGTCGAGCTTGTCGGCCCAGCCCGCGTAGTAGAAGAAGTGCGCGGCGACCAGGGGGAGGTCCGCGTCGCGGGTCTCCTTGATCGGCTTGCCGTTGTCGAGGGTCTCCAGGACGGCGAGCTCGCGGCTGCGCTCCTGGATGATGCGGGCGATGCGGAAGAGGTACTTCGCGCGCTCGGAGCCGGGGAGTGCCGACCACTTCTCGAAGGCCTTGCGGGCGGCCCTGACGGCGCGGTCGACGTCCGCCTCGCCGGCCTCGGCGACCTCGGAGAGGACCTCCTCGGTGGACGGCGAGAGCGTCTTGAAGACCTTGCCCTCGGCGGCCTCCGTGAACTCGCCGTCGATGAACAGGCCGTAGGAGGCGGCGATGTCGACGACCGAACGGGACTCGGGCGCCGGTGCGTACTCGAATGCGGATGCGGGTGCCATGGTGATCAGTCCACCGTCACGTAGTCAGGGCCGGAGTAGCGGCCGGTGGCCAGCTTCTGACGCTGCATCAGCAGGTCGTTCAGGAGCGAGGAGGCGCCGAAGCGGAACCAGTGGTTGTCCAGCCAGTCCCCGCCCGCGGTCTCGTTGACCAGCACCAGGAACTTGATCGCGTCCTTGGCCGTGCGGATGCCGCCGGCCGGCTTCACGCCGACCTGGACGCCGGTCTGCGCGCGGAAGTCGCGCACCGCCTCCAGCATGAGGAGGGTGTTGGCCGGGGTCGCGTTGACCGCGACCTTGCCGGTGGACGTCTTGATGAAGTCGGCGCCCGCCAGCATGCCGAGCCAGCTCGCACGGCGGATGTTGTCGTACGTCGACAGCTCGCCGGTCTCGAAGATGACCTTCAGGCGGGCGGACGTGCCGCAGGCTTCCCGTACGGCGGTGATCTCGTCGTACACCTTCATGTAGTGCCCCGCGAGGAACGCCCCGCGGTCGATGACCATGTCGACCTCGTCCGCGCCCGCCGCCACGGCCTCGCGCACGTCGGCCAGCTTGACCGCGAGCGAGGCGCGGCCCGCCGGGAACGCGGTGGCGACCGAGGCGACCTTGACGCCCGAACCGGCGACGGCCTCCTTGGCGGCGGGCACCATGTCGGGATAGACGCAGACGGCCGCCGTCGACGGGGCCGTGCGGTCGGTCGGGTCGGGACGGACCGCCTTCGCGCCGAGCGCCCGGACCTTGCCCGGGGTGTCCGCGCCTTCCAGCGTCGTCAGGTCGACCATCGAGATGGCGAGGTCGAGGGCGTACGCCTTCGCGGTGGTCTTGATCGAACGGGTGCCGAGCGAGGCGGCGCGCGCCTCCAGGCCGACCGTGTCGACGCCGGGCAGCCCGTGGAGGAAGCGGCGCAGCGTGCTGTCGGACGCGGTGACGTCGGCGAGTCCGTGTGCGGGTGCAGCGGATGCAGTGGTGGGCATGGTCACCAGCCGAGCATATCTACGCGCGTAGCGGCTGTACAGTCCCGTGCGCCCGTTCCACGCGGCGGCACCGCCCATGAGCGCCGCCCGGGCCGTCGGGCACAATCGGCACCATGACGACCCCGGAGCCCCAGTCACCACCGCCGCAGCCGCCGGTACCCGTGTCCAAGGACCGGATCTACCGCTCGCCCGCGGGCCTCGCCGGCGGCGTCCTGCTGCTCGCCCTCGCCCTGTGGCTCGGTATCGACGCCGTGGTCGCGGGCGAGGGGCGCACCCCCTGGACGGCGCTCGCGGCGCTGCTCTTCCTCGTGCCGCTCATCGCCGCCTACACCGTGCGGCCCGCGGTCTTCGCCAACGACGACCGGCTGCGCGTGCGCAACCCGTTCCGCGTGATCGTGCTGCCCTGGGGGCAGGTCGCGTCCTTCCGGTCGGGGTACTCCAACGAGGTCTTCACCGAGGCCGGCGACAAGTACCAGCTGTGGTCCATCCCCGTCTCCCTGCGCGGCCGCAAGAAGGCCGCACGGCAGGAGGCGCGGCGGGCCTCCGGGGGCGGCCGCGGGCGCGGTGGCCTGCTCGGGGGCCTCGGCGGGGGCGGGGCGCGGACCGACGTCGCCGGTGCCGGGGCCGTGGTGGACGGGCCGGTGCGGGCGGAGACCGACAAGGTCATGGACGAACTGAAGGAGCTGGCGGAGGCGCGGAAGCCGGCCAACACCTCGCAGGGCGAGGTGACGGTGCGGTGGGCCTACGAGGTCCTCGCGCCGGTGGCCGCGGGGGCGGTGCTGCTCGCGGTGCTGCTGGGGACGGGCTGACCGGACGCGGGCCGGGTTGGCTCCGACGGTGCGGACGCGGGCGTCATGAGGCGTCACGGGGCCGCTGACCAGGCCACCAGCATGTACCCGCCGCAGTACGCCGAGCCCAGCACCGCCGTCGACAGGGCCAGCGCGCGGTGGCGCCGTGAGGCGCGGGACAGGTGCACGGCCAGCGGCAGCAGCAGCGGGAAGGCCGGGAGCAGGAAGCGCGCCCGCGGGAAGTACACGCCTCCGCTGCCCAGGACGATCGCCAGCATGACCCCCGTGAAGACCAGCAGCGCGGCGGGCTGGCGGTCCCACGCGGACAGGCCGAACAGCACCACCGAACCGAGCAGCGTGAGCGTCACCATCACCAGGAACAGATGCGGGGTCGGGTCGCGCCACAGCAGCCACCGGATCTGGTGCAGCGTCCGCAGACCGCCGTCCAGCTCGTTGTACCAGAGCCGCTGTACGGCGAAGTAGCCGTCCCAGCGGTCCAGGCGCAGGCCCACCCAGGCGAGGTACGCGCACCAGCCGAGCGGCGCCAGGGCCGCCGCCGCCAGGACGCGGGGGAGGAGCGCGCGGTGACGGGCGAGGTGCAGCAGCGCCGTCACCGTGACCGCCGCCGCCACCGCGATGCCGGTCGGACGGGTCAGCCCCGCCAAGGAGGCGCAGCCGGCCGCCCACAGCCAGCGTCCCGTCAGCACCGCGTACAGCGACCAGGCCGCGCAGGCCGTGAACAGGGACTCCGTGTACCCCATCCACTGCACCGCGCCCACCGGGAAAGCCGCCCACAACGTGGTGAGCAGCACGCCGACGCGGCGGCCGTGCAGCCGGTCGCCCACCGCGAAGACACCCCACGCGGCGACGAGCGAGGCGGCGACCGCGAGGCCGAGGCCCGTGGAGGCGCGGCTGCCGGGGGTGAGGACCGCGACAGCCTTGACCAGGACCGGGTAGAGCGGGAAGAACGCCAGGTTGTTGGCGTTGGGAGTGGTGCCGAGCTCGCGCGCGTAGCCGTGCTCGGCGATGCCGAGGTACCAGTCGGAGTCCCACTGGGCGGCCAGGTTCACCCAGAGATCCTGGTGGCGGCGGGGCGCCCAGACGGCGAGCACCAGCAGGCCCGTGAGGCGCACGGCCAGGTAGGCGCCGAGGGCGGGGGCGGCGTGGTGTGCGGCGCGCAGGAGGCGCCGGGCGTGGGCGCGGGCGCGGTCGCGGGCGTCGCCCGGCGGGGACGGCGCGGTGGTGGTGGCCGGCCGGGGGCGCCGGGTGCCGGGGATGTGTCCGCTGGAGGTGGTCTTGGGCGCGGTCGAGGACACGGCGGCGGCTCCCTGGTGGCTCGCGGTGGTGCGTTTCCGGTCCACCGTTGCCCGGAGGGAGGCCGGGTATCGGGAGGGTGGGTCGACAGGATGCGGGAAATCACCCGATGGGGTGCCCCCGGGCGGGGGCACCCCCTCCTCGGTCCCGGGGCGGACGCCTCCCGGGGGTGTCCGCCCCGGGGCGGTCCGGTGACGGCCGGGTCCGCCTTCCGATGGCGACCCGCATCAGATGCCCGCCGCGGCCGAGAGGTCCCGCTTGAGGGCGGTCAGCAGTTCGTCCGCCTTCGCCCGCGCCTCGGGGAGGCCGGAGGGCCCCGCGACCGGGACGACGACCTCCAGGTAGCACTTCAGCTTGGGCTCCGTACCGCTCGGGCGGACGATCACCCGGGCGCCGTCCAGGGTGTAACGCAGGCCGTCCGTGGGCGGAAGCGTGTCCGTGCCGCGGGTGAGGTCCTCCGCGTCGGTGACGGGCAGGCCCGCGAGACGGGTCGGGGGCTGCTCGCGCAGGCGGTGCATCGCGGCCGCGATGACGGAGAGGTCCTCCACGCGGACCGAGAGCTGGTCGGTGGCGTGCAGACCGTGCTCGACGGCCAGGTCGTCGAGGAGGTCCAGGAGCGTGCGGCCCTCCTCCTTGAGGGCCGAGGCCAGCTCCGTGATCAGGAGGGCCGCGGTGATGCCGTCCTTGTCGCGGACGCCCTCCGGGTCGACGCAGTAGCCGAGGGCCTCCTCGTAGCCGTAGCGCAGGCCCTCGACGCGGGCGATCCACTTGAAGCCGGTGAGGGTCTCCTCGTACGGGAGCCCCGCCTTCCCGGCGATGCGGCCGAGGAGGGAGGAGGAGACGATCGACTCGGCGAACGTGCCCCGCGCTCCGCGGGTGACCAGGTGCGCGGCGAGGAGCGCGCCGACCTCGTCGCCGCGGAGCATGCGCCAGTCGCCGCCGGCGGGGACGGCCACCGCGCAGCGGTCGGCGTCCGGGTCGTTGGCGATGACCAGGTCGGGCTCGGTCCCGCGGGCCTTCGCGAAGGCCAGGTCCATGGCGCCGGGCTCTTCCGGGTTGGGGAAGGCGACGGTGGGGAAGTCCGGGTCGGGCTCCGCCTGCTCCGTGACCAGGACGGGCTCCGGGAAGCCGGCCCGTGCGAAGGCGGCCAGGAGGGTGTCCCTGCCGACGCCGTGCATCGCGGTGTACACGGTGCGGGCGGTACGGGGGGAGTCCGCGGAGAGGACGGCGTCCGTGCGGGCGAGGTAGGCGTCCAGGACGGAGTCGTCCAGGGTCTGCCAGCCGGTGGTGGGGCGGGGCACGTCGTCCAGTGAGCGGACGGCGGCGATCTCCGCGGCGATCCCGGCGTCGGCGGGGGGCACGATCTGGGAACCGTCGCCCAGGTACACCTTGTAGCCGTTGTCGCGGGGCGGGTTGTGGCTGGCGGTGACCTCCACGCCCGCCACGGCGCCGAGGTGCCGGATGGCGAAGGCGAGGACGGGGGTGGGCAGGGGGCGGGGGAGGACGGCCGCGCGGAGGCCGGCGCCGGTCATCACCGCGGCGGTGTCGCGGGCGAAGTCCTCGGACTTGTGGCGGGCGTCGTAGCCGATGACGACGAGACCGTCGGGGTGGCCCTGGGCCTTCAGGTACGCGGCGAGGCCGGCGGCGGCGCGGATGACGACCGAGCGGTTCATGCGCAGGGGGCCGGCGCCGAGTTCGCCGCGGAGGCCCGCGGTGCCGAACTGGAGGGTGCCGGAGAAGCGCGCGGTGAGTTCGGCGTGGTCCTCGGCGTCGATGAGCGCGGCGAGTTCCGCGCGGGTGTCCGCGTCGGGGTCCTCGGCCAGCCATGCCTTGGCGCGTGCGAGGAGGTCGTCGTGCACGTCGGTCAGCCTCTCGTGTCTGCGGGGGCCTGCGGCGCCTTTGCGGGGTGCCTGCGGCGGCCTGTGCGGGTTCGGGGGTGGTGCGGGTGTCTTGCCTGCGGCGCCTGTGCGGGTTCGGTGGGGGTGCGCGTTGCGCGGGCGGTGGTCTGTGGGTCGGGGCCGTGCCGGGGGGTGTCCGTCCTCGGAACGGCGCGGAATCGGTCGGGGAACAGGGTTCCGTCCGTTGACGCGCCAACCGCTGCGGGCGGACACCCCCCGACCCGGCCCCTTCTCGCCGTACGCGGTTGCGGCTCCGTTTCCCGGTCGTGCCTTCTCGCCGTACGCGGGTGCGGGTCCGTGTCCCGGTCGTGCCTTCCCGCCGTGTGCGGGTGCGGGTCGGCGGAGTCCCCGGCACGCCGTGTGCGGGGGCGGCCCCTCCGTCCTCTGCGTGCTGGCCGGCCCGCGCCGGGCGCGGGCCGGGTGGCCCGGGTCAGAGGCGGCCGAGGACCTGGGTCAGGAGGGAGCCCATCCGGGCGGCGGAGTCGCGGCCGGCCTGGAGGACCTCCTCGTGGTTGAGGGGCTCTCCCGTCATGCCGGCCGCGAGGTTGGTCACCAGGGAGATGCCCAGGACCTCCGCGCCGGCCTCGCGGGCCGCGATCGCCTCCAGGACCGTCGACATGCCGACCAGGTCGGCGCCGATCACGCGGGCCATGCGGATCTCGGCGGGCGTCTCGTAGTGCGGGCCGGGGAACTGGGCGTAGACGCCCTCCTCCAGCGTGGGGTCGACCTCCTTGCACAGGGCGCGCAGGCGCGGGGAGTAGAGGTCGGTGAGGTCGACGAAGTTGGCGCCGACGATGGGGGAGGTGGCGGTGAGGTTGATGTGGTCGCTGATCAGGACCGGCTGGCCGGGGCGCATGCCCTCGCGCAGGCCGCCGCAGCCGTTGGTCAGGATGATCGTCTTGGCGCCGGCGGCCACCGCCGTGCGGACGCCGTGGGAGACGGCGGCCACGCCGTGGCCCTCGTAGTAGTGGGTGCGGCCCAGGAAGACCAGCGCACGCTTGTCGCCGATGGAGTACGAGCGGACCTTGCCGCCGTGGCCCTCCACTGCGGGCTTGGGGAAGCCCGGCAGGTCGGTGACCTGGAGATCGGTCTCGGGGGCGCCCAGGGCGTCCACGGCCGGTGCCCAGCCGGAGCCCATCACGAGGGCGACGTCGTGGGTCTCGGCGCCGGTGAGTTCGCGCAGGCGGGCCGCGGCGGCGTCGGCGGCGGCGTACGGGTCGCCCTGGATGTCGTCCGGAAGAAGAGATGCGTTCACGCCGAAGAGGGTAGCCGGTTTACGCCTACGCGCGTAGATGACAGAGCTCACGGGATCGTGATTGTTGTTTTGTTGTTTTCGACGAAGGCGGCTCAGCAGGGGCGTTTGCGGAGTTCCATGACGTAGTCGTGGGGTGCGCCGGCGGACTCGGCCGCGTCCGCCACCTCGCCCAGGTAGCGGGCGGAGGGCAGGCCGCCCTCGTAGGCGTTCAGCACGTACGTCCACGCGCCCTGCTCGCCCTCCAGGGTCTGGATGCGGACGCGGGTGCGGCGGTATATGTCCATGCCCACGCCCTCCCAGCGGTCGAGCGAGTCCTCGTCCATCGGGGCGATGTCGTAGAGGGACACGAAGACCTGCGAGATCGGGTCCTCGACGAGCGTCGCCAGCGCGCCCTCCCAGCCCATGTGCTCGCCCCCGAAGGTCAGCCGCCACCCGTTCAGCCAGCCGGTGGCGCGCAGCGGCGAGTGCGGGGCGCGGCGGGTCATCAACCGCGCGTCGAGGTTGCCGGCGTAAGCGGCGTAGAGCGACATGCACAGAGCGTACGGCAGCGGTGCGGCGTCACTCGTGTAACAGGTGTGCCCCCGGGCGGCCGCCCGTTGAAGGGTGCGGGACAATGGAGTACGTGACTCGGATCGTGATCATTGGTGGCGGACCCGGCGGATACGAAGCGGCGCTGGTGGCCGCCCAGCTCGGCGCGGAGGTGACCGTCGTCGACTGCGACGGTCTGGGCGGGGCGTCGGTGCTGACCGACTGCGTGCCGTCCAAGACTCTGATCGCCACGGCCGAGGTGATGACCACCTTCGACTCGTCGTACGAGGAACTGGGGATCATCGTCGCCGACGACACCCCGCCCATGGAGCAGGCCGCGCGGGTGGTCGGGGTGGACCTGGGCAAGGTCAACCGGCGGGTGAAGCGGCTGGCCCTCGCGCAGTCGCACGACATCACCGCCTCCGTGACCCGGGCGGGTGCGCGGGTGGTGCGCGGGCGCGGGCGGCTGGAGGGCATGCAGGCCCTGGACGGCTCGCGCAAGGTCGTGGTGCGCGCCGCCGACGGGAGCGAGGAGACGCTGACCGCGGACGCGGTGCTGATCGCCACCGGCGGGCACCCGCGGGAGCTGCCGGACGCCCGGCCCGACGGCGAGCGGATCCTGAACTGGACCCAGGTCTACGACCTCGACGAGCTGCCCGAGGAACTCATCGTCGTCGGATCCGGTGTGACCGGTGCCGAGTTCGCCGGCGCCTACCAGGCCCTCGGCTCCAAGGTGACGCTCGTGTCGTCCCGGGACCGGGTGCTGCCCGGTGAGGACCCCGACGCCGCCGCCGTCCTGGAGGACGTGTTCCGGCGGCGCGGCATGAACGTCATGGCGCGGTCGCGGGCCCAGTCCGCCAAGCGGGTCGGGGACCGGGTGGAGGTGACCCTCTCCGACGGGCGGGTCATCACCGGGTCGCACTGTCTGATGGCCGTCGGCGCCATCCCCAACACCGAGGGGATGGGGCTGGAGGAGGCCGGGGTCCACCTCAAGGACTCCGGGCACATCCGCACCGACCGGGTCTCGCGCACCTCGGCCCCCGGCGTGTACGCCGCCGGTGACGTGACGGGTGTCTTCGCCCTCGCCTCGGTGGCCGCCATGCAGGGGCGCATCGCCATGTACCACTTCCTGGGCGACGCCGTGACCCCGCTGGACCTGAAAACTGTCTCGTCCAACGTCTTCACCGACCCCGAGATCGCCACGGTCGGCTACTCGCAGGCCGACGTCGACGCCGGCAAGATCGACGCCCGGGTGGTGAAGCTGCCGCTGCTGCGCAACCCGCGCGCCAAGATGCAGGGCATCCGGGACGGCTTCGTCAAGATCTTCTGCCGGCCCGGCACCGAGATCGTGGTGGGCGGTGTCGTGGTGGCGCCGCGGGCCTCGGAGCTCATCCACCCGATCTCGATCGCGGTCGACAACAACCTGACGGTCGAGCAGATCGCGAACGCCTTCACCGTGTACCCCTCCCTCTCGGGGTCCATCGCCGAGGTGGCTCGGCAGCTGCACACCCGCAAGGCCGCCGGGGACGCGTAGCGTGTCCGGTGGGCCAAGTGGCGCGTGCGGCAGGCGGGTTGAGGTCGGCGGCCGGAAGTCGACCCGCCGTGGTCACGGTGCGTCGCGGAGTGTGCGGGCGGCATAGTCGGCCGGAGTAGGCGCGTATACCACCTCGTGGTCCCCCATGCGAACAACTTCTGTTATTCGGCGCATACTGCTGAAAGCAGACGGTCGTTGGGGTTACTGTCAGTTTCGTGTTCGCTGCAGAACGTCGCCAATTGATCCTCGAAATGGTGCGAGCGAACGGAGCCGTGTCGCTCCGTGAGCTCGCCCGCGTCGTCCAGACCTCCGAAGTGACCGTACGGCGGGACGTGCGCGCACTGGAGGCAGAAGGACTCCTCGACCGTCGGCACGGCGGTGCGGTACTGCCGGGCGGATTCACGCGAGAATCCGGCTTCCCGCAGAAGTCCCATCTCGCGACCGCCGAGAAGACGGCCATCGCCGACCTCGCCGCGGGCTTCGTCGAAGAGGGCGAGGCCATCGTGGTCGGGGCCGGGACCACGACGCAGGAGCTGGCGCGCCGGCTCGCGCGGGTGCCCGGGCTGACCGTCGTCACCAACTCGCTGCTGGTGGCCCAGGCCCTCGCCCACGCCAACCGGGTCGAGGTCGTGATGACCGGTGGCACCCTCCGCGGGTCCAACTACGCGCTCGTCGGGTCGGGAGCCGAACAGTCCCTCCAGGGGCTGCGGGTCTCCAAGGCCTTCCTGTCCGGGAGCGGGCTGACGGCGGAGCGGGGCCTGTCCACGTCCAACATGCTGTCGGCGTCGGTCGACCGCGCGCTGGTGCAGGCGGCCGCCGAGGTCGTCGTCCTCGCGGACCACTCCAAACTGGGCACCGACACCATGTTCCAGACCGTGCCCACGGACGTCATCACCCGCCTGGTCACGGACGAGCCGCCCGCCCACGACGACCGGGCCGGCACGGAGCTCCAGGCGCTGGCCGACCAGGGCGTGCAGATCGCGGTGGCGGGGTCGTCAGGGGGTGCCACGGGGAACCCGGGAGCGCCGGGGGCCCAGGTGGCGGGCGGTGACTCCGGCCCGGCGCGTCAGCAGCGCCGGGACGTGCCGGTTCCGGGGCCACGCCGACAGGTCCCGGGCGCCGCGGCGGGGCTGCGGTCGGCCACCGCCCTGGGGGAGCAGAACCCCGGAGCGGAACGGGCGCGGGTCGCGGATCTGCGCCGGCGCTGAGCTCTTCACGGTCCGTCGCGCCCCGGCACCGACAGCGGGGCGCCCGGCGGACCGGATGATCGGTTCGCCGGGCGCCCCGGTCGTGTCGTACGGGTCCTCAGTCCTTGATCTCGCAGATCGCGGCGCCGGAGGTGACGGACGCGCCGACCTCGGCGCCCAGGCCCTTGATGGTGCCGGACTTGTGGGCGTTGAGGGGCTGTTCCATCTTCATGGCCTCCAGGACGACGATCAGGTCGCCTTCCTGGACCTCCTGGCCCTCTTCCACCGCGATCTTGACGATGGTGCCCTGCATGGGCGAGGCGAGGGTGTCGCCGGAGGCGGCGGGGCCGGACTTCTTGGCCGCGCGGCGCTTGGGCTTGGCGCCGGCCGCGAGGCCGGTACGGGCCAGGGACATGCCCAGCGACGACGGGAGGGAGACCTCCAGGCGCTTGCCGCCGACCTCCACGACGACCGTCTCCCGGCCCGCGTCCTCGTCCGCCTCGGCGTCCGCGGGGGCGGTGAAGGGCTTGATCTCGTTGACGAACTCGGTCTCGATCCAGCGGGTGTGGACCGTGAACGGGTCGCTGGAGCCGGTCAGCTCGGGGGCGAAGGCGGGGTCGCGGACGACCGCGCGGTGGAAGGGGATGGCGGTGGCCATGCCCTCGACCTGGAACTCCTCCAGGGCGCGGGCGGCGCGCTGGAGGGCTTCCTTGCGGGTGCGGCCGGTGACGATGAGCTTCGCGAGGAGGGAGTCCCAGGCGGGGCCGATGACGCTGCCGGATTCGACGCCGGCGTCGAGGCGGACGCCGGGGCCGGTGGGCGGGGCGAAGGTGGTGACGGTGCCGGGGGCGGGCAGGAAGCCCCGGCCGGGGTCCTCGCCGTTGATGCGGAACTCGAAGGAGTGGCCGCGCAGGTCAGGGTCGTCGTAGCCGAGTTCCTCGCCGTCGGCGATGCGGAACATCTCGCGGACCAGGTCGATGCCGGCGACCTCTTCGGTGACCGGGTGTTCGACCTGGAGGCGGGTGTTGACCTCCAGGAAGGAGATGGTGCCGTCGAGGCCGACGAGGAACTCCACGGTGCCGGCGCCGACGTAGCCGGCTTCCTTGAGGATCGCCTTGGAGGACGAGTACAGCTCCTCCATCTGGGCGTCGGAGAGGAAGGGCGCGGGGGCTTCCTCGACCAGTTTCTGGTGGCGGCGCTGCAGGGAGCAGTCGCGGGTGGAGACGACGACCACGTTGCCGTGGGTGTCGGCCAGGCACTGGGTCTCCACGTGGCGGGGCTTGTCGAGGTAGCGCTCGACGAAGCACTCGCCGCGGCCGAAGGCGGCCACCGCCTCGCGGACGGCGGAGTCGTACAGCTCGGGGACCTCTTCGAGGGTGCGGGCGACCTTCAGGCCGCGTCCGCCGCCGCCGAAGGCGGCCTTGATGGCGATGGGCAGGCCGTGTTCCTTGGCGAAGGCGACGACCTCCTCGGCGCCCGAGACGGGGTCGGGGGTGCCGGCGACCAGGGGGGCGCCGGCGCGTTGGGCGATGTGGCGGGCGGCGACCTTGTCGCCCAGGTCACGGATGGCCTGCGGGGGCGGGCCGATCCAGGTCAGACCCGCGTCCAGGACCGCCTGTGCGAACTCGGCGTTCTCGGAGAGGAATCCGTACCCGGGGTGGATGGCGTCCGCGCCGGACTCGCTCGCGGCTTTGAGGACCTTGGTGATGTCCAGATAGCTGGCGGCGGGGGTGTCACCACCCAGGGCGAACGCCTCATCAGCGGCGCGGACATGCAGAGCGTCCCGGTCCGGGTCCGCGTAGACGGCCACGCTCGCGATCCCGGCGTCCCGGCAGGCCCGGGCCACGCGGACAGCGATTTCGCCACGGTTGGCGATGAGCACCTTGCGCACGATTGAGGCTCCCTCCTTGAAACAAGCCGAGTTTAGGGACTGCCGACACGGCACTTCGACCCGTCCCCAATGGTGACCTTGCCCACACGGAGCGTGATTCGAGGCTCACTCGACCCGCGAAATCCCTTGCAGTGCCGAGAAACACGGTGCTCCTCGGGCAAACCCTAGCCCTCCGGTGTGGGCAAGGTCTCTGTAAGAGGGTGCTGCGGGCCACTCCGTTTCTTTGTGGAGTCCCTACGAATGGCCCAATGATTCTTTGCCCGCGGCAGACCCCTTGTCGCGAGGTTTACTCGTTAGTAACGTGCCGGATGTCTCGAACGTACTTGGGGTAACAGCTGTCCTGTGCGGCAGCGGTCGAAAGTGGGTGGGGACCGGTGTCAGTGCGCAGGCCGGTGGCGTGGACCGTGGCGGTCGTGCTCTTCGCGGAGGCGGTCGGCGTCGCGGCGCTGAACTGGTTCCTCGGGATCGTCGTCGACCGCCAGGACATGTCCCTGGCCGGTCTCGACCCGGACATGATGTCCGTGTCCTCGAAGATCGGCGGGGTCGTCTTCGGGCTCTACTTCGCGCTGTGCGGGCTGGTCGCCCTGCTCGTGGCGGTGCGCGACCGCCCGCCCGCCGGCCTCGGCCGGGTCCTGCTGGTCAGCGCGGCTGTGGTGCACGGGCTGCTCGGCGCCTTCGGCTGGGGACTGGTGGGCTGGCACGCCTTCCTGTTCATGATCGTCGTGCTCGCCCTCGTCGTGCTGCTGCTGATGACGTACGACGCCCAGGCGCGGCCCGTGGCCGGCGTGCCCGCGGCCGGCGAGGGCAAGGGCGACGACGGCTCCCCGGTCAGCCCTCCGCCGGCGCCCACAACTCCGTGATGCCCACCCCGAGGTCGGCGAGGAGACGGCGGAGCAGGGGCAGGCTGAGGCCGATCACGTTCCCGTGGTCGCCCTCGATGCCGTCGATGAACGGGGCCGAGCGTCCGTCCAGGGTGAAGGCCCCGGCGACGTACAGGGGCTCTCCGGAGGCCACGTAGGCGGCGATCTCCGCGTCGGTCGGCTCGCCGAAGCGGACGACGGTGGAGGCGGTCGCCGAGACGTGGCGGCCGGAGGCGGTGTCCCAGACGCAGTGGCCGGTCTGCAGGGTGCCCGCCCGGCCGCGCATCGCCTTCCAGCGGGCGGTGGCCTCCTCGGCGTCCGCCGGCTTGCCGAGGGCCTGTCCGTCCAGGTCGAGCACCGAGTCGCAGCCGATCACCAGGGCGCCGCGCACCTCGGGCTTCGCGGCCACGACGGAGGCCTTGGCCTCGGCGAGGGCGAGGGCCAGCTCGGCGGGGGTCGGCGCGGTGACCGCGTCCTCGTCGACGCCGCTCACCAGCACCTCCGGGACGAGCCCGGCCTGGCGCAGCAGGCCGAGCCGGGCCGGGGACTGGGAGGCGAGGACGAGGCGGCGGCGCGGCTGCTGAACTGTCATGGGATCAAGCGTATCGGCGGCGCCGGGCGGACCGCTCGCGCTACCCGAGGCCGATGACGATCATCGCGAGAACCATCGCCAGCGCCAGGAAGACGCTCAGCCGCCGCAGCCTGTCCTGCATGTCGCGCAGTTCCTCGGGCGGCTCGTTCTCGGGATCGGACCACAGCATTCCACCAGCGTGGGGCTTGGCGGAGGGCCGGCGCGTGAGTACGGGTACTCATTCCAGGGGCGCGGAGTCTCCTCCCGCGTGCGCTCACGCCGCGGAGCCGCACAGCGGCAGGGCCCCGCGCCCCCGGGTGGGCTAGCCCGGCCAGTAGGTGCGGCCCCATGCCGCGGGGCCCGGCTGCGGCAGGTGGGTCGACGCGATGCGCGACGGGTCGGACCACGCGTCGCGCGGTCCCCGGGCGCCGGACGGCTCCTCCTCCGCCGCCACGGCGCGGGCCCTGACCACCGCCAGGGCGGCGGCCAGCTCCTCGGGGGTCGGGTTGCCCCGTACGACCTTGATGGTCACAGCGGCTCCTTACAGGGGGATGTTGCCGTGCTTCTTCGGGGGGAGGGATTCCCGCTTGGTACGCAGCTGACGCAGGCCGCGGACGATGTGGCGGCGGGTGTCGGAGGGCATGATCACGGCGTCGACGTAGCCGCGCTCGGCCGCCGTGTAGGGGTTGAGGAGGGTGTCCTCGTACTCCTGGATCAGGCGGGCGCGGGTGGCCTCGGCGTCGTCACCGGCATCGGCGATGGTGCGCCGGTGCAGGATGTTGACCGCGCCCTGGGCGCCCATGACGGCGATCTGGGCGGTGGGCCAGGCCAGGTTGAGGTCGGCGCCCAGGTGCTTGGAGCCCATGACGTCGTAGGCGCCGCCGAAGGCCTTGCGGGTGATGACCGTGATCAGCGGGACGGTGGCCTCGGCGTAGGCGAAGATCAGCTTGGCGCCGCGGCGGATGATGCCGTCGTGCTCCTGGTCGACGCCGGGCAGGAAGCCGGGGACGTCCACGAAGGTGATCACGGGGACGTTGAAGGCGTCGCAGGTGCGCACGAAGCGGGCCGCCTTCTCGGAGGCCGTGATGTCCAGGCAGCCGGCGAACTGCATCGGCTGGTTGGCCACGATGCCGACCGGGCGGCCCTCGACGCGGCCGAAGCCGGTGAGGATGTTCGGCGCGAACAGCGGCTGCGTCTCGAAGAACTCCGCGTCGTCGAGGACGTGCTCGATGACGGTGTGCATGTCGTAGGGCTGGTTCGCCGAGTCCGGGACGATCGCGTCCAGCTCCGCGTCCTCGTCGGTGAGGGCGAGGTCGGCCTCCTCGGGGAAGACGGGGGGCTCGGAGAGGTTGTTGGACGGCAGGTACGACAGCAGCTGCTTGACGTACTCGACGGCGTCCTTCTCGTCGCCCGCCATGTGGTGCGCCACGCCGGAGGTGGAGTTATGGGTGCGGGCGCCGCCCAGCTCCTCGAAGCCGACGTCCTCGCCGGTGACGGTCTTGATCACGTCGGGACCGGTGATGAACATGTGGCTGGTCTGGTCCACCATCACCGTGAAGTCGGTGATCGCGGGGGAGTAGACCGCGCCGCCCGCGCACGGACCGACGACCAGGCTGATCTGCGGGATCACGCCCGAGGCATGGGTGTTGCGGCGGAAGATCTCACCGTACGCCCCCAGGGAGGCCACGCCCTCCTGGATGCGGGCGCCGCCCGAGTCGTTGATGCCGATGACCGGGCAGCCGGTCTTCAGCGCGAAGTCCATGACCTTGACGATCTTCTGGCCGTAGACCTCGCCCAGCGCCCCGCCGAAGACGGTGAAGTCCTGCGAGAAGACGGCGACCGGACGGCCGTCGACCGTGCCGTAGCCGGTGACGACGCCGTCGCCGTAGGGGCGGTTGGCGTCCAGGCCGAAGTTGGTGGAGCGGTGCCGGGCGAACTCGTCGAGCTCGACGAAGGAATCCTCGTCGAGCAGGAGGTCGATGCGCTCACGGGCCGTCAGCTTGCCCTTGGCGTGCTGCTTCTCGACGGCGCGTTCCGAACCGGCGTGCGTCGCTTCCTCGATACGGCGCCTCAGGTCCGCGAGCTTGCCCGCGGTCGTGTGGATGTCGGGCTGCTGCTCTTCCGGCTCGGACATCGGGATGCGGCTCCCTGCCTGCTCAAAAGGGGGGACGGTTACTCGTTCGTAGAGTAGTAGGGGGCCTTCCGATCGGCAGTGCGGTGTTTCCCACACCTAGGGTGGGTTGCATGACGCCCCGAGATGCCTCCGACTCCCCGCGCGACCGCTGGTCCGACCTGGGCCGGCCGCCCCTCAGCAGCACGGCCCTGCGCCGGGGGCTGGTGCGGGCGGACGGGCTGTGGCGGCAGGTGGACGTGGTGCAGCGCACCGGCTCCACCAACTCCGACCTCGTGGCCCGTGCCGCCGCGGGTGAGGCGGGCGAGGGCGCGGTGCTGGTCGCCGAGGAGCAGACGGCCGCCCGGGGACGCCTGGACCGGCAGTGGACGGCACCGGCCCGCTCCGGGCTCTTCTTCTCCGTGCTGCTGAACCCCGCCGACGTCCCGGTCACCTGCTGGGGCTGGCTGCCGCTGCTCACCGGCGTGGCGGTGGCCACCGGGCTGTCCCGGGCCGCGGGCGTCGACACGGCCCTGAAGTGGCCCAACGACCTGCTCGTCACGGTCGGCGACGAGGAGCGCAAGGCGGGCGGCATCCTGGCCGAGCGGGCCGGGAACGACGGGATCGTCGTCGGCGTCGGCATCAACGTCACCCTCCGGGCGGACGAGCTGCCGGTCCCGAGGGCCGGGTCGCTGGCGCTGGCCGGCGCCGTCAGCACCGACCGGGACCCGCTGCTGCGGAGCGTGCTGCGGTCGCTGGAGGACTGGTACGGGCGGTGGCGGGCGGCCGGGGGCGACCCGGCGGCCAGCGGGCTCCAGGAGACGTACGCGGCGGGCTGCGCGACGCTGGGACGGATGGTGCGGGCGGAGCTTCCGGGAGACCGGTCGCTCGTGGGGGAGGCGGTGGCCGTGGACGGGGAGGGGCGGCTGGTGCTGGCCACGGAGGCCGGCGTGCAGGAGCCGGTGGGGGCGGGGGACATCGTGCATCTGCGACCGGCGTGAGCGCGCCCGCCCCGGCGGTGCCGGGGTGCCACCGCGGGCTCCGCGTGACGGAGTGAGCTGGGGCACACCTGACGTAAAGTTGGGGCCGGTCGAACCTGACCGCGGCAGATCGGAAGGGCAGCAGGCGTGACCGTCGACGACACGGGCTCCGGCGCGGACGGGGACGGCCGGGTGGACCCCGAGCCCGACCCGGACTCCGCCGACTCCGGCGAGGACCCGCTCGCGCTGCGCCTGGAAGGGCTCATCCTGGGCGCCGAGCGCCGCTACACCCCCTTCCAGGCCGCACGCAGCGCGGGCGTCTCCATGGAGCTGGCGTCCCGTTTCTGGCGGGCCATGGGCTTCGCCGACATCGGCCAGGCCAAGGCGCTCACCGAGGCGGATGTCCTCGCGCTGCGGCGGCTGGCCGGTCTGGTGGAGGCGGGGCTGCTCAGCGAGGCCATGGCGGTGCAGGTGGCCCGGTCCACGGGACAGACCACCGCCCGGTTGGCCGAGTGGCAGATCGACTCCTTCCTGGAAGGGCTGACCGAGCCGCCGGAGCCGGGGATGACGCGCACCGAGGTGACGTACCCCATCGTCGAGCTGCTCCTGCCCGAGCTCCAGGAGTTCCTCGTCTACGTGTGGCGGCGCCAGCTCGCCGCCTCGGCCGGCCGGGTCGTGCAGGCCGGTGACGACGAGGAGATGGTCGACCGGCGTCTCGCGGTGGGCTTCGCGGACCTGGTCGGCTTCACCCGGCTGACCCGCCGGATGGAGGAGGAGGAACTCGGCGAGCTGGTCGAGGCCTTCGAGACCACCGCCGCCGACCTGGTCGCCGCACGCGGCGGACGGCTGATCAAGACCCTCGGCGACGAGGTGCTCTACGCGGCCGACGACGCCGGTACGGCCGCCGAGATCGCGCTGCTCCTCGTCGAGACGATGGCCAACGACGAGACCATGCCGGAGCTGCGCGTGGGCATCGCCTTCGGCACGGTGACCACCCGGATGGGCGATGTCTTCGGTACGACCGTCAACCTCGCCTCCCGGCTCACGTCGATAGCTCCCCGGGACGCCGTCCTCGTCGACTCGGCCCTCGCGGAGGAGCTGATCCGTACGCGGGACGCCCCGGAGTCGGAGGCCGTGGCGGCCGAGGAGGCCGCCGCCGCCGAGAAGGAGGGCGAGGCGCCGCCGACGTACCGCTTCGCGCTCCAGCCGATGTGGCAGCGACCGGTCCGCGGCCTCGGCGTGGTCGAGCCGTGGCTGCTCACCCGGCGGGGCGACGACGGGGAGTCCTGACGGCGGGGAGGGGCGGCCTGTGCTCGGGCCCGTCAGCCGTTGCTGTCCAGCAGGTCCACGCACAGGCCGATGACCGGCACGCACAGACCGTCCGGGCCGTCGTGCTCCGGTGCGGGCGCCGACGGCGTACCGCGGCCGGGCGGCGGGACCGGCGTGGGGCGCGGGGCGGGCGTCCCGGGCCGCGGTGGCGGCGAGGACCGCGGGGGCGGCGCCTGCGGGGGCGGGCCCGCTTCGTTCGCACCCGAGGTGCCCGAGGTGCCTGGGACGTCCGCGGTGCCCGGTGGGGCCGGGGCGTCCGTGGCGGTCGTCGGGGAGGGGAGCGCGGCGGAGGGCGTGCCCCCGGCCGGGCCCGGTATGAGCCCCGGCCCCGGGGAGGCGCCGAGGCCGCCCATGGCCGAGGTCGCCGACGGGCTCACCCGGGGCGGACCGGCGGTGCTCGCGGCGGGAGCCGTCCGGCCCGCCGCGGTGGCCCGGCCGCGGTCCGCCTCCGCGTGAGGCCCGGCCTGGGCACCGGACCCGTGCACGTCGTCCCCGCCGGGCTCGGCCAGCAGGCGTACGAGGCCCAGGGTGCCGGCCGCGAGGGCCAGGCCGCCGGCCGCGACCACCGCCCCGCGCGGGCGGGGCCGGCGGTGCCTGCCGCGGCGGCTTCGTCGGTACCGCTGATCCGTCGCCGTGCCGGTCGTCGTCATGTTCCCTCCCCGGTGCGCACGCGCCCCCGTCGCGTCGTGGCGGGGCGACGCTACGTGCTGCCGTCGGCGGGGGCGGGCCGGTCGGCCTGATGTCACTCGAACGGGTAAGCGGGGTGCCGTGGGAAGCGGGCGCGCCCGGCCTTTCGCCGTGCCGGTCCGCCTGCGATGATCGGGCGGTCCAGTTGTTAACCCGCGTTAACCGGAGGGTGTCATGAGCGAGGAGCGGTTCGGAGAGTTCGTCCTGGTGCGGCGGCACGGGGACGGACATGTCGCGGAGCTCGCGCTCGACCGGCCGAAGGCCATGAACGCCGTCTCGACCGCCATGGCCCGGTCCATCGGCGCGGCGTGTGCGGCGCTGGGCGAGGACCGGGGCGTGCGGGTGGTGGTGCTGACCTCGACGCACGAACGGGCGTTCTGCGTCGGGGCCGACCTCAAGGAGCGCAACTCCTTCTCCGACGCCGACCTGCTGCGCCAGCGGCCGGTGACGCGCGGTGCCTACACCGCGGTGCTGGAACTCCCGGTGCCGACGGTCGCGGCCGTGCACGGGTTCGCGCTGGGCGGCGGGTTCGAGCTGGCGCTGTCCTGCGACGTGATCGTGGCCGACCCCACGGCGGTGGTCGGGCTGCCCGAGGTGTCGGTCGGGGTGATTCCGGGCGGCGGCGGTACGCAGCTGCTACCGCGCCGGGTGGGTGCGGCGCGGGCGGCCGAGCTGGTGTTCACGGCGCGGCGGGTGGAGGCCGCGGAGGCGCGTGAGCTGGGACTGGTGGACCAGCTGGTGGACGAGGGGCGCGACCGGGAGGAGGCGCTGGAGCTCGCCGCCCGGATGGCCGCCAACTCGCCGGTGGGGCTGCGGGCGGCCAAGCGGGCGCTGCGGCTCGGGCACGGGCTGGACCTGCGGGCCGGCCTCGAGGTCGAGGACGCGGCGTGGCGGTCGGTGGCGTTCTCGGGGGACCGGGCCGAGGGGGTCGCGGCGTTCAACGAGAAGCGGGCCCCGCGGTGGCCCGGGGAGTGACGCGGGAGTGACGCGGGAGCCGCCGGGAGTGGCGCGGGAAGGGTCGGGAGTCGCCGGGAGTGAAGCGGGAAGGGCCCGCGGGCGGCGCTGGAGCGGCCGGGAGTGATCCGGGAGGGACCGTGAGGGGTCCCGGAACCTCCGGCCCCGCGTTCCTCGCCGGGGCGCCGGACGAGGGACCCGGTCCGGCGACCCTTTCGCCCTGCTTGAGTGACGTTTCTCCCTGAATCTCCCTAGCCTGGAGTGATGGGTGAGGACAGGCGGCTCGCGGCCGTCGTGGCGCTGGCGCAGGGGATGGCCGCCGCGCAGGGCTCGCGCGAGGCGTGGCGGGCGGCTGCCCTCGGCGCGTGCCTGGCGCTGGGCGGCAGCTTCGCCGCGCTGTCCGTGTGGGAGCGCGAGCTGGGCCGGCTCCGGGTCCTGGTGAACGTCGGCCGGCGGGCCGAGGGCGAGGAGGAGTTCCCGGAGGACGAGTCCTATCCGGTGCACCAGTTCGCGGAGATCACCGAGTTCCTGCACGAGCGCTGGGCCGGCGGCGGGGAGCCCGACGCCTGGGTCGAGACGGCCGAGGGGCCCGCCGCCGGGCGTCCGGGCTACGTCCATCAGCGCGTCGCCGCCCTGCGCCGCCGGGGGCGCGGCTGCTGCGTGGTCGCGCCCATCGTGCTGCACGGCCGGGCCTGGGGTGAGCTGTACGTCGCCCGCCCGGTCGGTGAGCGGGTCTTCGAGCGGGCCGACGCCGACTTCGCCACCGTGCTGGCCTCGGTCGTCGCCGCCGGGATAGCCCAGACCGAACGGCTGGAGGAGGTCCGGCGGCTGGCCTACACCGACGCGCTCACCGGTCTGGCCAATCGCCGCGCCGTCGACTCCGCACTGGACGAGGCCGTCGAGCGGCACCGCAGGGACGACGTGGTCGTCAGTCTCGTCGTGTGCGACCTGAACGGTCTCAAGCAGGTGAACGACACGCACGGACACGCCGCCGGCGACCGGCTCCTGGAGCGCTTCGGGTCGGTCCTGTCGCTGTGCGGGGCGATGCTGCCGGGCGCGCTCGCCGCGCGGCTCGGCGGGGACGAGTTCTGCCTGCTCGCGGTCGGACCGGCCGCCGACGCCGTGGTCAAGGCGGCCGAGGAGCTGTGCCGCCGGGCGGGCGAGCTGGAGCTCGGCGAGGGCGTGGCCTGCGGGGTCGCGTCCACGGAGGACCCCGTGGGGCCCGTGCGTTCCGCCCGTCGGCTGTTCCGGCTCGCGGACGCCGCCCAGTACCGCGCCAAGGCCGAACGGTCGGCGGGACCGGTCGTCGCCGGCCGCGAGGGGCCCGACGACCCCGTGGTCCGGCTTGCGGACGAGCCGTCCCGGGAGGAGGACGGCGAGCGCAGACGGTTCCGCGGCCGGCACTCGCCGTGAGGCGGGCACGGTAAGGGGTGCAACCGGTGCCCGCTGGTGACGTACCCCCTCGTGACATCATCGAATTCAGTGCGTACGCTCCTGAATATGGATATGCACAGTGTGATGGTGGGGACCTCCGGAGTCACCGCGTCCGACGTCCTCGCCGTGGCGCGCGCCGGCGCCCGGGTCGAGCTCTCCGACGAGGCGGTGGCCGCCCTGGCGGCGGCCCGCGGGATCGTGGACGCGCTGGCCGCCAAGCCGGACCCCGTGTACGGCGTGAGCACCGGTTTCGGCGCCCTGGCGACCCGGCACATCAGCCCGGACCTGCGGGCCCGGCTACAGCGCAACATCGTGCGCTCGCACGCCGCCGGAATGGGTCCGCGCGTCGAGCGCGAGGTGGTCCGCGCGCTGATGTTCCTGCGGCTGAAGACCGTCTGCTCCGGGCACACCGGCGTCCGGCCCGAGGTGGCGCAGACCATGGCCGACGTGCTCAACGCCGGGATCACCCCCGTCGTGCACGAGTACGGCTCCCTCGGCTGCTCCGGCGACCTCGCCCCGCTGTCGCACTGCGCGCTCGCCCTCATGGGGGAGGGGGACGCCGAGGGCCCCGACGGCACCGTGCGGCCGGCCGGTGAGCTGCTCGCCGAGCACGGCATCGCCCCCGTCGAGCTGCGCGAGAAGGAGGGCCTCGCCCTGCTCAACGGCACCGACGGCATGCTCGGCATGCTGGTCATGGCCCTCGCCGACCTCGACACCCTCTACAAGTCCGCCGACATCACCGCCGCCCTGACCTTGGAGGCCCTGCTCGGCACCGACCGCGTGCTCGCCCCCGAGCTGCACGCCATCCGCCCGCACCCCGGGCAGGCCGCCAGCGCCGCCAACATGCTCGCCGTGCTCAGGGGGTCCGGCCTGACCGGGCACCACCAGGACGACGCCCCGCGCGTCCAGGACGCCTACTCGGTGCGCTGCGCCCCGCAGGTCGCCGGTGCCGGACGCGACACGATGGCCCACGCGGGCCTGGTCGCCGAGCGTGAGCTGGCGGCGGCCGTGGACAACCCGGTGGTTCTGCCTGGGGGTACCTCCCAGGCTTTCGGCACTGGGGGAGGGCGCGTGGAGTCCAACGGCAACTTCCACGGTGCCCCGGTCGCCTACGTCCTCGACTTCCTCGCCGTCGCCGTCGCCGACCTCGGCTCCATCGCGGAGCGGCGCACCGACCGGCTGCTGGACAAGAACCGCAGCCACGGCCTGCCGCCGTTCCTCGCCGACGACGCCGGCGTCGACTCCGGCCTGATGATCGCCCAGTACACGCAGGCCGCCCTGGTCAGCGAGTTGAAGCGGCTGGCCGTACCGGCCTCGGCGGACTCGATCCCCTCCTCCGCGATGCAGGAGGACCACGTGTCGATGGGCTGGTCGGCGGCGCGCAAGCTGCGTACGGCCGTCGACAACCTGACCCGGGTGATCGCCGTCGAGCTGTACGCCGCCACCCGCGCGATCCAGCTCCGCGAGGGCCTCACCCCGGCGCCCGCCTCGCAGGCCGTGATCGACGCCGTACGGGCGGCCGGCGTCGAGGGCCCCGGGCCGGACCGGTACCTGGCCCCGGATCTCGCCGCGGCGGACGCCTTCGTGCGTGGCGGACACCTGGTCAGGGCGGCGGAGACGGTCACCGGGCCGCTGCGCTAGCGGAGCCGGACGCCGGAGGGGCCCCGTCGGGAGGACGGGGCCCCTCCGCGTGTCCTTCCGGCGGACTCACCGCCTCCGAACGGTCAAGATTGCCAAAAGAACGTCAAGTTCTCTCAAAAATCGAGGCGTTCCCGGCGTACCGAGTAGCCGACGAAGCCGGCCCCGAGACCGAGGCAGAGGGCGCCGCCGACGACGTACGGAGTGCTGTCGAAGCTGCCGGTGTCGGCCAGGCGGGTGGTGCCCTCGCCGGAGGCCGCCGTACCCGTGGATACGGCTCTGGCCTGCTCGGTGACCTGCGGAGACGGGGTCGCGGCGGCGGACTGGAGCACCCGTGTGTCGGGTGTCGCGTTCGCGGACGGGACGAACCACAGGGCACACAGCAGGCCGCCCGCGGCGGCGGCGGTCAGCAACGGACGGCGAGCGGATGACACGGAATATCGATCCCCTTGTGGCGCTGGCGAATTGGCCGTGTGGGCAGATGTTAGTGAAAGGCGCGGGTCACGGGAAAGTCACGGGAGGGGCCGGCCTTACGCTCCGGACATGAGCACTCCAGAGACATCACGTTTTGTACGGATTCGCGTCGACCTCGTCCTCGCGGTCGACGACGACGAGGCCGTCACGGGGGCCGCGCTCCAGGCACTCACCGACGACGCCGACCTGCCCGACGCGGAGCGCGCGCAGGCGGAGCGCGCCGTGGCGGAGGACGCCGCCGAGGCCCTGGCCCACATCGTCGACCCGTTCGACCTGGTCAGCGCGGTGCCCGGGGTGGAGCTCCAGCAGGCCTCCTGGAGCAGTGAACTGATCGACTACGACCCCGATTCGTCCGAGTGGGACCTCGGCGAGGATGATGGCGACGAGAACGACCCGGAAGACGAGGAAATGACGGTCGGCTGACGCGGTGTGGGGAAACTCGTGACCCCGGGCGGCAACCACCGCCCGGGGTTTCGTCGTCTCAGGGGGCGCGCACCGGCCCGCCTCCCGTCGCACGTCAGCGTCCGCCTCCGCGGAAACGTGGCATGCCCCACACCGGGCAGCGATGTGGAACGGGACGAACCGGTCGTAGCGTTGGAAGTTCTGACGGGGAATCTCGGGGTTTCCGGAATCGGCAACGATGGAGAAGCGTGTGATGACGGACGGTAAGCGGCGCAAGGGCCTGGCGGCCGCGTCCGCACTGCTCGGCGGTGTGTTGGTGCTCTCGGCATGTTCCGGTAGCGACGCCGAGACCTCCGGTGGTGGGGACAGGACCTCGCAGGCGGAGGCCGACGCGGCCGCGGCCAAGGAGTCGTCCGAGGCACAGATCAAGATCACCCCCGACGACGGCTCGGACAACGCCTCCATCAACAACTCGGCCGGCGTCACCGTGAGCAAGGGAACGCTCACCGAGGTGAAGATGACCGCCACCGACGGCACCGAGGTCAGCGGCCAGATATCGTCGGACAAGACCAGCTGGAAGCCCACCGGCCAGCTGGAGCGGGCCACCACCTACAAGCTGACGGCGACCGCGCAGGACTCCGAGGGCCGCGCCGCCCACGAGAACGCGTCGTTCACCACGGTCTCCCCGAAGAACAGCTTCATCGGCACCTTCACCCCGGACGACGGCAAGACCGTCGGTGTCGGCATGCCCGTGTCGATCAACTTCGACAAGGAGATCACCGACAAGGCCGCCGTCCAGAAGGGCATCACGGTCAACACCACCAGCGGCCAGGAAGTCGCCTGCCACTGGTTCAGCACCCAGCGCATGGACTGCCGCCCCGAGGACTACTGGCAGGAGGGCGCGACCGTCACCCTCAAGCTGGCGCTCGACGGTGTCGAGGGCGCCGAGGGCGTCTACGGCGTCCAGCAGAAGACGGTCAGCTTCAAGATCGGCCGCAACCAGGTCTCGTACGTCGACGCGAAGACCAAGCAGATGAAGGTCACGCAGGACGGCAAGACCGTCAAGACGATCCCGATCTCCGCGGGCTCGCCGGAGAACAAGACCTACGAAGGTCAGATGGTGATCTCCGAGAAGTACAAGGAGACCCGGATGGACGGATCGACGGTCGGCTTCACCGACGACGACGGCAAGGGCGAGTACGACATCAAGGACGTGCCCCACGCCATGCGCCTGAGCACCTCCGGCACCTTCATCCACGGCAACTACTGGGGCAAGGGCATCTTCGGCAGCGCCAACACCAGCCACGGCTGCGTGGGCCTGGCCGACGCCAAGGGTGCCGACGACCCGAACACGCCGGGCGCCTGGTTCTACGACAACTCCATCGTCGGTGACGTGGTCGTCGTCCAGAACACCGGCGACAAGACCATCGCCCCGGACAACGGCCTCAACGGCTGGAACATGGACTGGGCCCAGTGGAAGGCGGGTTCGGCGGTCTGACGGACGGAGGTCCGGCAGTGTGACGCCGAACGACCCGCGGTCATCCGCGACTTCGGCCGGGCGCCCGTCGCCCCCCTCACCGGGGGCGGCGGGCGTCCGGCGTCTCCGGCTTCTCACCCTCCCCTCGCCACCGGCGGCGGCAGGTCCACGCTCCCGCAGACGCTGGGCGCGCCGGACCGGCCCGGCTCCGGCGCGGCCGTCCTCGACGGCACGTGGAGACCGCGCTCGTCCCGCTCGGCGTGCAGGGACCTCACGGTGACGCAGAGGGCGAGGGCGTAGTCCCCGCCCCGCGCCAACCCGTAGGTCTGGTAACGGACTTCGCGCGGCCCCGTTACGACGGCCCGACGGTTTGCGCACCTTCCGTGGAACCGTTGAGCGGATGATCTCCCCTCGGCATACTCCGAGTTCCGGGGGAGCACGCGCGTGCGAGACCGCCCCCGGCCGGGTGAACGGGGAATTCTCCCGGTACTTCCGCAAGGGGGAACGTTGCGCAGACATGTGAAAAGGGCCGGCGCGGCCACCGTCGCCACGGCGGCGGCCGTCGCTCTCACGGCGGGCCTGACCAGCCCGGCCGGGGCGGCCGGGGAACGGACGGCGGCCTCCGAGGACGGGACGCGGACGGCGGCCCCGGCGCGGGCCGGTGCCGCACCGGCCGCCTCCGGCGCGGCCAGGCACCGCGTCACGCTGATCACCGGCGACCGGGTCGTCGTCGACGCCAAGGGCCGCGTCGTCGGTCTGGAACGGGCCGAGGGCCGGGAGCACATACCCGTCCAGATCCGCAGGGCCGGCGGGCACACCCTCGTCGTCCCGGCCGACGCGGCCCGCCTGGTCGCCGACGGCAAGCTGGACCGGCGCCTCTTCGACGTCACCGAACTGAGCAGGGCCGCCACCCGCAAGGCCCAGCGGAACGGCCTGAAGGTCATCGTCGGCTACCGGGGCACCGCCGGGGCCACCAAGGCCGACGTCCGCGACGCGGGCACCCTGCGCCGCACGCTGACGTCCCTGAACGCCGACGCCGTGCAGACCCCGCACGAGGACGCGCCCGAGCTGTGGGAGGCGGTGACCGACGGCGAGAAGACGGCCGCCGGCATCGCGCACGTGTGGCTCGACGGCGTCCGCAGGGCCAGCCTCGACAAGTCCGTCCCGCAGATCGGCGCCCCGAAGGCCTGGGCGTCCGGCTACGACGGCAAGGGCGTGCGGATCGCCGTCCTGGACACCGGCGTCGACACCACCCACCCCGACCTGAAGAAGCAGGTCGTCGCGTCGAAGAACTTCTCCGTCTCGCCCGACGCCACCGACAAGTACGGCCACGGCACCCACGTCGCCTCCATCGCCGCCGGCACCGGAGCCAAGGCGGGCGCGAAGTACAAGGGCGTGGCCCCGGGAGCCGAGCTGCTCAACGGCAAGGTGCTCAGCGACGACGGCTTCGGCGACGACTCCGGCATCCTCGCCGGCATGGAGTGGGCCGCCGACCAGGGCGCCGACATCGTCAACCTCAGCCTCGGCGGCGGCGACACCCCGGAGATCGACCCGCTGGAAGCGCAGGTCAACAGGCTCTCCGAGGAGAAGGGCATCCTCTTCGCCATCGCCGCCGGCAACGAGGGCGAGTTCGGCGACCGGACCGTCGGCTCCCCGGGCAGCGCCGCGGCGGCCCTCACCGTCGGCGCGGTCGACGACAAGGACCGGCTCGCCTCTTTCTCCAGCACCGGCCCCGGCCTGGACGGCGCGGTCAAGCCCGACGTGACGGCCCCCGGCGTCGACATCACCGCCGCCTCCGCCAAGGGCAGCCTCATCGCCCGGGAGGAGGGCGAGAAGCCCGCCGGATACGTCACCATCTCCGGTACGTCGATGGCGACCCCGCACGTCGCGGGCGCCGCGGCCCTCCTGAAGCAGCAGCACCCCGACTGGACGTACGCCGAGCTGAAGGGCGCGCTGACGGGGTCGGCGAAGGGCGGCACGTACACGCCCTTCCAGCAGGGCTCGGGCCGCATCCAGGTCGACAAGGCGGCCACGCAGACCGTGATCGCCGACCCGGTGTCGCTCACCTTCGGCACCCAGCAGTGGCCGCACACCGACGACAAGCCGGTCACCAAGCGGCTGACCTACCGCAACCTCGGCACCGAGGCCGTCACGCTGAAGCTGACGTCGACCGCCACCGGCCCCCAGGGCAAGGCGGCTCCCGCCGGCTTCTTCAAGCTGGGCGCCGGCTCGGTCACCGTCCCGGCGGGCGGTAAGGCCTCGGTGGACCTCACCGCCGACACGAAGCTGGGCGGCACGGTCGACGGCGCCTACTCGGCGTACGTCACGGCGACCGGCGGCGGGCAGACCGTCCGCTCCGCCGCCACCGTGGAACGCGAGGTGGAGTCGTACGACGTCACCCTGAAGGCGCTCGGCCGCGACGGCCGGCCCACCGCGCACTACGAGACCGACCTGACCGGGGTCTCGGGCCTCGCCACGGACACCTGGTTCACGCCGTACGAGGCCGACGGCACCGTCACCGTC
The DNA here is from genome assembly GCF_001267885.1 of Streptomyces ambofaciens ATCC 23877. Lineage (NCBI taxonomy): Bacteria > Bacillati > Actinomycetota > Actinomycetes > Kitasatosporales > Streptomycetaceae > Streptomyces > Streptomyces ambofaciens. Next base: position 5,039,479 of record NZ_CP012382.1, read on the forward strand.
CGGGTGCCCAAGGGCGGTTACATCCTCAACTCCTCGATCCGCGTGAGCGGTGACCCGGAGGTGTGGAAGGGCGCCGACTGGATCGCCCAGCCGAAGCTGAACGTCGCGAAGAACACCACCGTCACCCTGGACGCCCGCACCGCCCGGCCCGTGAAGATCACCGCGCCGGACAAGGCGGCGAAGTCCGCGTCCGTGTCGGCGGACTACACCGTGGAGGCGGCCGGCAACACGTACAGCTACGGATGGTGGCTGGACTCCTACGAGGGTCTGCGCACCAAGCACCTCGGCCCGCGCACCACCGACGGCACGCTCAGCCAGCAGTGGGACGCGCACTGGACCAAGGGCGCCAAGGAGCAGTACGACACCGTCACCGGCGGCAAGGTCCAGCAGCTCGCCACCGGTTACACCCGGCACTACAAGAGCGGCGAGCTGGCCACCCTCAAGGCCGGCCTCGGCGCCTCCGCGAGCGGCAAGAAGGGAGCCGTCTCCGCGACCGGCTGGCTGCCCGGCGGCACGGGCGGCTCCTCGCTCGGCATCGAGCAGACCCTGCCCGGCACCCGCACCCTGCACCTGTCCACCGGCAGCGGCGTGACCTGGGACCTCGGCTTCGAGCAGTACGGAGGCCGGGACGCCGACGGATTCCCGGTCGTGGAGGCCGGCTACCTGTCCGACGGCGCCCAGCGCTACAAGGCGGGCAAGAGCTACGCGACGACCTTCAACACCGCCGTGTTCGCTCCGCGCCTCACCACGGACGCGGGCCTGTTCCGCGACGGCAACGCCATCACCGGGATGCTCCCGCTCTTCGCCGACGGCAAGGGCCACGCGGGCTCCTCGGTCTTCACGTCGGTCGCCACCACCCTCTACCGCAACGGCACCAAGGTCGGCTCCCACCAGGACCCGCTGTTCGGCGAGGGCGAGTTCAAGGTCCCCTCGGGTGACGCCCGGTACCGGCTGACGACGTCCGTCAAGCGCTCCGCCAAGGTCGCCGCGGCCTCCAGCCGCATCGACGCGAGCTGGACGTTCCGCTCCAAGAAGACCTCCCGCCTCACCGAGCTGCCCGCGTCCACCGCCCGCTTCGCCGCGGCCACCGGCCTCGACAGCAAGGTCGCGGCTGGCAAGCAGGCCACCGTCCCGGTCACCGTCGAGGGCGCGGCCGCCGGCCGCAACCTCAAGTCCCTGACGGTCCACGTGTCGTACGACCACGGCAAGACCTGGAAGAAGGTCACCGTGAAGAAGGGGAAGATCAGCGTCAAGAACCCGTCGAAGGGGAAGTCCCTCTCCTTCCGCGCCAAGATCGTCGACAAGAAGTCCAACGAGTCGGTGATCTCGGTCTACGACGCGTATTACGGCAAGTAGACCGCACATGTGAACAGCCTGCCCGGAGCCCGATGGCGCCGGGCAGGCTACTGTGTCGGATCGGCTTATGCGAGGGTTCCGTGCTCACCTGGCCTGGCCGACCCCTCCACACCTCGAACGGCCATCCCGTCATGGCGGGCTTCGTGTACGGCTCCGAGGCGCCGACGACCACGACATCCAGTCCATCAGGCACGTACCCGGCCTCTGGACCCGTCTGCGTGGAAGAATGGATCACCGTACCGTCGGCTCAGTCGCATGGCCGTCGTCGAGGGGAGAGGCGTGTCGGGGAGTTCCGCGTCCTGGCTTTCCGCCAAGAAGTGCGAACGGGCTTGGTTGGAGGCGATGGCATGTCTCCAGCGGGGTCGCAAGGACCAGGCTGCACATTTGTTCGACATGGCTGTGCGGCACGACCGGTCGGCCGCCGACGCATGGCTGGGACTGCACGCCATGGGCTACCGCCAATCCGAGGCGGTCGACATGATGGCCCGCAACATGGCGACGTTCGGAGCCTTGCGCGGGAAACTGGGCCGCCCGCTGGAGTCTCGCTTCGATCTGGGCTTCCATGTCACCTTCCGGCTCCGGACGCAGCGTGACCTCTGGCTCGCCGTAATGGCCCGGCTTTTGACCGAGAGGCGGCTGGACGAGGCATGGCTGTCACTCGAACGCGCCTACCTGGACTGTGACGAAACCCGGTTCATCTGTGCCAGGTACGCCTTCCTGAGAAGGGACTGGCCGCTTGTCCTCACCTTTTCCCAGTCGATCACTGACGGCTTCCTGCGCGACGAGTCGCAGCTCTATGTGGCGCGGGCGCTGGTGGAGCAGGGCGTCCACCACGAAGCACTGAACGTGCTCGCCCCGCTGCCTCAACGCTTTGAAGCCGAGGGCAGGTTCGACGGAGAGGTGGCCTTCGTGCGGGGCCTCGCCGCGGAGGGGCTGGGCCGGTCCGAAGAGGCGTTGCGCCACTTCCAGTACGCGTATCGATGCTCCCCGGGTCTGCTCGACGTGGCCAACAGGGCGGGAGTCGCGACATCCGCCCCCGAAGCGATCGCCGTACCCGCCCCACCCTCGCGGCCACCGGCCGAAGCTTCTCCTGCCCCCACCACGCCGAATCGTGAATCAGACGGCTCGCCGACGAGAGAAGACACTCTGGCCGACGCCCTGTCCCTGCTGGACGACATGGTGGGACTCGACCCGGTCAAGCGCCAAGTACGCGCTCTGACCGCTCAACTGCGCATGTCCACCCTCCGCGCGGAGCAGGGACTCCCGTCCACCGCGGCCCCGCAGCACCTTGTGTTCGCGGGTCCGCCGGGTACCGGCAAGACGACCGTCGCTCGCATCATCGGGAAGGTCTTCGCCGGTCTCGGCCTCCTGGAGAAGGGACAGGTCGTCGAGGCACAGCGTCCGGACCTGGTCGGCCAGCACCTCGGCGAGACGGCGCTCAAGACAAGCAAGATGATCGACGCGGCCCTCGATGGAGTGCTGTTCATCGACGAGGCCTACGCACTGTGCAACAGCGGGTACAGCGGGGGCGACGCCTTCGGCACGGAGGCGCTGCAGGTCTTGCTCAAGCGGGCGGAGGACGATCGGGACAGGCTCGTCATCGTCCTGGCCGGCTACCCGGACGAGATCGCCGAACTACTGGCCACCAACCCCGGTCTCGCCTCCCGCTTCACCGGCAGGGTCGACTTCCCCGCGTACTCCGCGGCCGAGTTGGGGCTCATCGCCCGGCGCATCGTGGAGACGCATGGCGATGTGCTGGACGAGGAGGCTATGTACGCGCTGGACGCCGTCTGCGGCAGCGTCGTCGACGACGGGCTGGCCGACCGGCTGGGCAACGGCCGCTTCGCCCGCGAGCTGTGCCGGAAGGCAGCCGCGCTGCGCGACCTACGCGTGTTCGAGGTCCACGGTGGTTCCGGCACGCCTTCCCGGGAGGACATCACCACGCTGCGCCTGGCAGACATCACGGCCGCCTATCGTGAGCTCCGGGCCGGAGTCACGGGCCCCTGAACAGCGCTGAGCGGCGGCTCTCCTTCCAGCTCGCACCAGACCGTCTTGCTGTTCGCACGCTGCTCCACGCCCCACCGCAGCGCCAGCGCGTCCAGAAGGGCGAGACCGCGTCCGCACTCGTCCGTTGCAGTGGCCGCCCGGACCAGTACGGGAAGGGCGCGCGGATCGGGGTCGGTGACCTCCACGCGGGTGTGGCCCGTTCCGGTGCCGGTCACGCGGATGGTCACGGGAGTGCCCTCGCCGAGGTGGTCGATGACATTCGTCAGCAACTCGCTCACGCAGAGGTGGATGTCGTGGCCGTGGCGGCGCAGAAGGTGCCGCACTTCGGGAACGGCCTTCGGCGTGGCGAGCACGCTGATCTCGACGGTCACAGGGCAGCCGCCTCACGGAGTACGGCGGCCAGGGCCCGTGCGGTAGTGGAGTTGCAGTTCCCGAGCGCCACAAGCCCAGCGGTCGGCCCGTACGTCCCAGCGAAGGTCGGCAGGTCCACGCGGAGTGAGGGCAGGGTGATGCCGTGCAGGGTGAGCGCTGCGCGGAGTTCCTCCACGCAACGGGTCATGTCATCGTCCGGTCGGGAGGGCTGGGGCATGTACGGGCACCTTTCCGTGTGCTCTCTGTGATGGAGTCCTCACAGAGTGAGTCGTGGCGCCCTAACGTGGAAGGGATCTCGCGTCGGCAGCCCGAAGTGCGGAAGAGGCAACGCCATGGCACAGCGCAAGGACATCGACGGCTCGGTGAGCGTCCCGACGTTCTACGGCAAGGAGCTGAGATGGCAGCGGGAGCGGGCCGGTCTGTCCCTGGAGGCGCTGGTCGAGGGCAGCTTCTACGGCAAGTCGCACCTGAGCGACATCGAACGCGGGGAGCGGCGCATGCCGTTGGACCTGGCCCGGCACGTGGATCGGTCGTTGGCGACGGACGGGTTCTTCGAGCGGCGGTGCGAGGATGTGCGGAAGGCACGGCGGGGGCCCCATGCCGCGTACTTCGAGAAGGCACTGGAGGCGGAGCGGTACGCCGAGTCCATCGAGTTGTGGTCACCCAGTACCTTCCCCGGGTTGCTCCAGACCGCCCCGTACGCGCGGACCCTCGTACGAGCAGCGCACCCGCAGGCCTCCGACGAGCACGTGGAGGAGAAGGTGCAGGCCCGGCTGGCCCGCGCCCTTCTCTTCGAGGATGACCACGGCAGCCCGGAGTACTGGACGATTCTGCACGAGTCGTTGCTGCTCGACCCGATCGTGCCGCCGGTGGAAATGGCTCGCCAGCTCGACCGGATCGTGGAGCTGTCCGAGCGGCGCCGGATCACTCCGCAGATCGTTCCGCGGAAGTGCGGAGCGTATCCTCTGATGGCTGCCTCCATCATGGTCATGGCCTTTTCTGACGCGCCGCCGCTTGTCTACACCGAGGCGTCGTACAGCGGGGACACCATCGACGATCCGGCCCTCGTGAAGCAGTACCGCAAGGCATACGATCGGCTCAGGGCCGTCGCACTCTCACCGGAGACGTCCCTGGCCAGGATCAAGTCGGCGGCAGAGGATTACCGAAATGGTCAGCAACCGGATCGACTTGAGTGACGCGCTCTGGAAGAAGAGCAGCCACAGCAACGGCGACGGCGGGGAGTGCGTCGAGGTCGCCGACGGCCTACCCGGCATTGTCCCCGTCCGTGACTCCAAGGTTCGTGGCGACGGTCCCGTCCTCCTCCTCACCGCCCGCTCCTGGGCGCCCTTTGTCGCGGCGCTGAAGGACGCGGGGCCGATCGACTGAGCGAGGCCGGCCACGTCACATCGGCAGCGAAGCCGCCGCGTCCGAGCCCCAGCTCGCCAGCAGGCGCAGCGCCTCCGCCGACGGGGAGCCCGGCTCGGCGTGGTACGTCACGAACGCCTGCTCGTCGTCGTCGACCAGGCGGAACGTCTCGAACGACAGCGTCAGGTCGCCGACCAGCGGGTGCCGCATCCGCTTGACGCCGTAGCTCTTCTCCTTCACGTCGTGCGTGGCCCACCGCCGCCGGAACTCCTCGCTCTTCACGGACAACTCGCCGACCAGCGCGGACAGCCTCGGGTCGTCCGGGTGCCGGCCCGCGTCCATGCGCAGGAAGCTGACCATGTCGGACGCCTTCTGGTCCCAGTCCACGAAGAGGTCGCGGTAGTCGGGGTTGAGGAACACCAGCCGGGCCCAGTTCCGCTCCTCGGCCGGCAGCGCGCCCCAGTCACCGAAGAGGGCCGCCGCCATCCGGTTCCAGGCGAGGATCTCCGACCGACGGCCCGTCACGTACGCCGGCACCGTCTCGATCGACTCCAGCAGCTGGAGCAGCGCCACCCGCACCGGCTGCTGCGCCCGCGCGCCCGCCGCCCGCCTGCGCTGCTGCTGGGGCTTCGCGAGGTGCGTCAGGTGCGCCTGCTCGGCGTCGGACAGCCTGAGCGCGCGGGCGATCGCGTCGAGGACCTCCGCCGACACGTTCCGCCCGTTGCCCTGCTCCAGGCGCGTGTAGTAGGCCACCGACACCCCGGCCAGCTGCGCCAGCTCCTCCCGCCGCAGGCCCGGCACCCGGCGGTGCCGCCCGAACGACGGCAGCCCCACGTCCTCCGGCTTCAGCCGGGCCCGCCGGGTGCGCAGGAACTCGCTCAGTTCGGCACGCCGGTCCAGCTGTCCATCCATGCCCTCCAGTATCGCCGCCCGTATTCCCGGTCGTACGCCCCTGAGCCTGTCCCCGCCAGTGGTACGCACGCCGGTCGTACGCAAAGGCGTGGCCTGTGTGAACGTCCCGATCCGAGGCACGCTGGAAGCATCACCCTGACCGCTGTCACGAGACCTCGTCTCGGGAATTCCGGAGAACCCGGCATGACCACTGTCGCCGCATACGCCGCACCCGCCGCCAAGGCTCCGCTGGAGCGGACCACCATCGAGCGGCGCGAGGTGCGCGAGCACGACGTCCTGATCGACATCAAGTTCGCCGGCATCTGCCACTCCGACATCCACCAGGTGCAGGAGGGCTGGGGCGAGGCCATCTTCCCGATGGTCCCCGGCCACGAGATCGCCGGCATCGTCTCCGAGGTCGGCCCCGGCGTCACCAAGTTCGCCGTCGGCGACCGGGTGGGCGTCGGCTGCATGGTCGACTCCTGCCGCGAGTGCGAGAACTGCAAGGCCGGCCGCGAGCAGTACTGCACGGGCGGCAACGTGATGACGTACAACGGCATCGGCAAGGACGGCGAGCCGACCTACGGCGGCTACTCGGAGAAGGTCGTCGTCGACGAGAACTTCGTCCTCGGCATCCCCGAGGGCATCTCCCTGGACGAGGCAGCGCCCCTGCTGTGCGCCGGTATCACCACGTACTCGCCGCTCAGGCGCTGGAACGCGGGCCCCGGCAAGAAGGTCGCCGTCGTCGGCCTGGGCGGTCTCGGCCACATGGCCGTCAAGCTCGCGCACGCCCTGGGCGCCGAGGTGACCGTGCTGTCGCAGTCGCTGCGCAAGAAGGACGACGGCCTGAAGCTGGGCGCCGACCACTTCTACGCCACCAGCGACCCGGCCACCTTCGAGGAACTGGCGGGCAGCTTCGACCTGATCGTCTCCACGGTCTCCGCCCCGCTCGACCTCGGCGCCTACCTGGGACTGCTGAAGACGGAGGGCACGCTGGCCAACGTCGGCGCGCCCGAGGAGCCGGTCTCCCTCAACCTGTTCGCGCTGCTCGGCGGCGGAAAGTCCCTCTCCGGGTCCATGATCGGCGGCATCGCCGAGACCCAGGAGATGCTGGACTTCTGCGCCGAGCACGGCATCGGCGCGGAGATCGAGCTGATCGCCGCGTCCGAGGTCAACGAGGCGTACGAGCGGGTCCAGGCGAGCGACGTGCGGTACCGCTTCGTGATCGACACGGCGACGATCTGACGGGAGGACCGGCCCGGGAGAAATCTTTTTCCCGTTCCTGTCACACGGCCGCGACGCCGCGGGTCACACCGCCGTAGACACAACGGCGGACGCCTCGGGCGGGCAGGTCACGCACCTGACCGCCCGGGCGCCAGACCCCGGGAGCAGCCATGACGTACCCCTCGTCCTCCACCACCCCCCTCCTGGTCACCGGCGGCACGGGCACCCTGGGCGGCCACGTCGTCCCGCTGCTGCGGGCGGCCGGCCACGAGGTGCGGGTCCTCACCCGGCGCCCCCGCCCCGCCGCGGACGGCGTCACGTACGTCACCGGCGACCTCCTCACCGGAGCGGGCGTCGACGCCGCCGTCGACGGCGTGCACACCGTCCTGCACCTGGCGGGCGGCCCCAAGGGCGACGACGAGGCGACCCGCACCCTGGTGCGTGCCGCGTCCGGCGCGGACGTGCGGCACCTCGTGTACATCTCGGTCGTGGGCGCGGACGGCGTGCCGCTGAAGTGGCTGCGCACCAAGCTCGACTCGGAGCGGGCGATCGCGGACTCCGGCATCCCGTGGACGGTGCTGCGGGCGGCCCAGTTCCACGAGCTGACCCTGACGATGATCGAGAAGATGACGAAGCTGCCGGTGCTGCCCGTCCCGGGCGGCATGCGCCTCCAGCCGGTCGACTCCCGTGAGGTCGCCGCCCGCCTCGCCGAGCTGGCCCTCGCGGCCCCCTCCGGCCGGGTCCCCGACCTGACCGGCCCCGAGGTCCTGGACCTGGCCGCCCTGACCCGCTCGTACCGTGCGGTCCACGGCGGGCGCCGGCGTCCGCACCTGCCGGTCCGCATCCCCGGCAAGGCCGGCCGCGCCTACCGGGCGGGGGCCAACCTCGCACTGGAGGGGGCCCTGGTGGGGCGGCTGACGTGGGAGGAGTTCCTGGCGGAGCGTGCGGGACGCGGGCCGCGGACGGCTGCCGCGCACCGCTCCTGAACCTGGCCCCGGCGTCGCCGGCGTCGCCGGGGGCGGCCGGGTGGCGCGGGGGTGGCCGGGTGGCGCGGGGGTGGCCGGGCGGCGATGCCTGGCCCCGCTGTCGCCTGGCCCCGCTGTCGCCTGGCCCCGTTGGCGCCGGGCCCCAGGGCCCAGGGCCCTTACGTGGCCGGGGCCGACGTGTCTGAGCCCTCTTGCCCCTGCGCCGGCAGCGCGCCCGGGGCCTCACGTGGCTAAGCCGCATGCCCCAGGGCTTCCACGTGCCCGGGGCCCGCACCTGTCCAGGGCCCGCACTTGTCCAGGGCCCACCTGTCCAGGGCCCGCAATGTCCGGGGCCCCACGTGCCCGGGGGCCCGTGCGGCAGAGCGCCCCCCGGCAGGCGCACACCGACGCGGCACCCGATGGTGACGGTCTCCGCGCTCTGGCATCATGGCCAAGTGGAACCCTGTCCCGCTTGACGGTACGGAACAGTGTCCCGTTCGGCAGGCCCGGGAAGCGGAGGGAACGGCGTGGTGAAGGACGGCGACGAGGCCGCGGAGCACGCGGCCCGGCCCAAGCGGGCGGACGCCCGGCGCAACCAGGAGACCCTGCTCGACGCGGCCGCCGCGGTCTTCGTCGAGTCGGGTGTGGAGGCTCCGGTGCGCGACATCGCGGCCAGGGCCGGCGTGGGGACGGCCACGATCTACCGCCACTTCCCGACACGGGCCGACCTCATCATCGGCGTCTACCGGCACCAGGTGGAGGCGTGCGCCGAGGCCGGCCCGGCGCTCCTGGCGAGCAGCCCGACCCCGTACGCCGCGCTGGCCCGGTGGATCGACCTCTTCGTGGACTTCCTCGTCACCAAGCACGGCCTCGCCGCCGTGCTGCAGTCCGACAACGCCGGCTTCGAGACGCTGCACGCGTACTTCCTCGACCGCCTCGTGCCCGTGTGCACCCGGCTCCTCGACGCCGCGACCGCCTCCGGCGAGATCCGTACCGACCTGGAGGCCATCGCCTTCATGCGCGGCGTAGGCAACCTCTGCATCGGCGCGGAGAACGACCCCCGGTACGACGCCCGGAGGCTGGTCGGACTCCTGGTGGCGGGGCTGCGCCTCCCCGGCTGACCGCGCAGGCGCCTCGGCGGCCGTCCGGCCGTCCGGCTGTCAGTGGGCGGGGATCCGCGCCGCGGGCGGGTGCTCGCGTGCCGTGGGCCGCCCTGCGGCCGGTGCGCCGGCGGCGGGCCGTCGGGGGAGGCGCGGGCCGCCTTCCCGCCGGGTCACCGCGCGCCGCGCAGCCGGACGAGGTAGGTCGCGGTCACCGCGACGGCACGGTCCCCGTCGTGCACGAGTTCCGCGAGGGCACGTGAAGCCGTCGGGCCCGGGATGTCCGCCAGCGCCTGGGTCACCCGTACGCGTCCGGGCGCGTCGGTGGTGCCGTCGGCGAGGTGCTCGACGAGCCCGCCCGCGATCCGCTCCGCCGTCGAGCCGTCACCGGCCAGCATGCTCAGCGCGTCGGCCGCGTCCGTGTCGTTCTGACCCCTGACGACCATCTCGGTGAGCGTCGGGACGGCGTCGGCGACTCCGCGTGTCCCGAGCGCCAGAGCCGCGTGGCCGCGGACCACGACGTCGGGATGGGCGAGCGCCTCCCGCAGCCGGGCGGTGGCGTCCTCACCGGACAGCTCGGCGAGGCACTGGACGGCGCGTTCCCGCACCGCGGCCACCGGGGAGGCGAGGCCCTCGGCCAGCAGCGCCGTGCCGGTGCCGCCCGACCGGGCCAGCGCCCACCGCAGGGCGCCGGCGACGTTCGTGTCCGTCTCGCTCAGCACCGCCTCGACCAGGGCCTCAACCGGCACCGGCACCTCGTCGACCGAGGAGAGGGCCGCACGCTGGCGGGCGGCGGCGCTCTTCGACCCCAGGGCCTGGAGGACCGAGACGGCCTGGAGGACGTCCTCCCAGCCCGCGGGCTCCACGGCACCGATCCGGCTCAGCCGCGTCAGCAGCTCGGTCTCGGCCGCGATGCGTTCGCGGGTCTGGCGGATGAGGTCGTCGACGAGCGCCGAGGGCGTGAAACCCGGATCGTCGAGCGCTCGCCCGATCTCGCGCAGCGACAGCCCCAGCGACCGCAGGCTCTCGATGTGGAAGATCCGCCGGATGTCCTCGACGGCGTACTCCCGGTAGCCGGAGCCGGTACGGCCCGACGGCCTGATCAGGCCCAGCGACTCGTAGTGCCTGAGCATGCGGGCACTGACCCCGGACCGCCGCGCCACCTCACCGATCAACACCTCCTATCGTCCCTCCGGGCCGGAACCGCCGAGGGCCACGACGCGCTTCGCCTCCTCGATGGCGGCCTCGAACCCGGTGTCCGGGTCGCGCAGCAGCCGTTCCGTGGCGAGGGCGTGCGCGCGGACGCCCTCGTCCCGCGCCGTCGCCGCGGCCCGCAGAGCCGACGGCACGACCTCGCCCAGCGCGACCAGTGCCCGGCTGAGACTCCGCTGCGTGTCCCGATCGCCGCGCCCGAGCTGCGTCGCCAGCGCCGAGGCCAGGGCGGCCTCCTCGCCCTCCGGCACGAGCACGACGGCCGCCCGCCAGGCGCTGCGGGCCACCTCGTCGTCGGCGTCGGACAGGAGGGCGCCGGTGATCGCCGGCCACGCCCGCCGGTCCCCGATCTTGGACAGGGTGTGCAGCGCCTGGCTCCGGGCCTGCGCCCGCTCGGATCCGACCTCCCGGAGCAGCACGGGGAGCGTCGAGGACACCGGATGGCGGGTGAGCGCCCAGGTCAGCATGTCGCGGACGAAGAACTCGGGTTCGACGGCGCAGCGCTCGACGAGCGTGCCGACGAAACGTGGGTCCGGGGCCGTGCCGACGGCCAGAGCCGCCCGCAGCCGCACGGACGGACTGTCGTCCTCCAGGGCCCGCAGCGCTCGCGACGCGTCCGGGCCCAGTGTCGTGGTCATGGGGAAACCACCTCCTGGCAGACAGTGAAGGCCTTGTCACCGTGTCAAGGTCAACCCCGGCGAACGCCTCGCCGGCCGGGCGGGCGCGGAATCACCGGGAGGTCCGACGCGTTGACGAAGGTCGGACGGGGTGCGGGCGTGTGCTGGGCAACCCGAGTGACCCGGCTGACAGGAATAGGAGGGCCGCAATGGCTGCGCAGACACAGAGGGCCGTGCTGGCGGGCGGATGCTTCTGGGGGATGGAAGAGCTGATCCGCCGGCTTCCGGGCGTGACGGCGACGCGGGTCGGTTACACCGGCGGAGACGTGCCGAACGCGACGTACCGCGACCACGGCACGCACGCGGAGGCCATCGAGATCCTCTTCGACCCCGAGCGGACCGACTACCGCACGCTCCTGGAGTTCTTCTTCCAGATCCACGACCCGAGCACCAAGAACCGCCAGGGCAACGACATCGGCCTCAGCTACCGCTCGGCGATCTACTACGTGGACGACGAGCAGAAGCGGATCGCCGAGGACACGATCGCGGACGTGGACGCCTCCGGTCTGTGGCCCGGCAAGGTCGTCACCGAGGTGGAGCCGGTCGGTCCCTTCTGGGAGGCCGAGCCCGAGCACCAGGACTACCTGCAGCGCTACCCCGAGGGGTACACCTGCCACTTCCCGCGCCCGGGATGGCGGCTGCCCGCCCGGACCGAGGGCTGACACCGGGGGCGGCCCGGCGGGCGTTCCTCCGGGCCGCCCGCCGGGGCACCGTCAGTGGGGGAGCGTCGCCGGGCTGCCGCCGTTCGCCTCGTAGCCCGCGACCGCCAGGGCGCGGTAGACCGCGAACTCCGCGGCCGGATCGGTGGACAGGGTCCAGGGGAGGGCGCCGACGTGGCCGTCGATGACGACGATCTGGTTCATGGCTTCGGCCCAGCGCTCGCCGCGGACCAGGAAGAAGACCAGCAGATGGCGGACGTGTGCCTGCATCGGGTCCTCGGGACGGGCCGAGTGGACCGCGTGCAGCGCGCCGTGGACCGCCTTGGTGACGACCTCGCTCTGGTAGAAGCCGCTGACCAGATTGACCTCGGGCAGGTGCTCGAAGACCGCGAACAGGGGCATCGCCGCGAGGAGTGAGCCCTGCGGCGCGCGGGCCGCGGCGGCCTCCGCGAAGGAGTACGCCAGGTCCCGGGAGCCGTGCCACTTCTCGCACCAGTAGTGCAGGGCGGCCAGGTGCGCCCCCATGTGGTTCGGAGCGCGGTCGAGGATCTTCAGCCAGAGCTGCTCGAACTCCTCGCGCGGATAGCCGAGACCGCGGGCCACCGACAGCTCGACGATGTACGGGATCGGGTCGCCGGGAGCGAGCAGCGCCGCCTCCGAGCAGGCCGCCCTGGCCTCCTCCATGATGATCCGGAAGTCGTCCGTGCCGGGCGTCGCCGTCCGCCACGCCTGCTGCACCAGGAACTCCGCGTGCACGGCCGCGCCGCCCGCGTCCTTCGGGGCCTCCGCCCGCCACACCCGCAGCCACTGGCCGCCCGGCGTCTCGCCGGCACCGCCCGGCCGCCGCGTCAGCTCCAGGGAGGCGGCACCCGCGAAGGCCTGCACGCGCTGCCAGCGCCGCTCGCCCTCCGCCTCCGTGCCGGCGAGGAGCTGCTGCGCTCCCCGGTAGTCCTGCGTGCGCTGGACCAGGTCCAGGACGTCCAGGAGGTCGTGGTCGGGGCCGGGCATGCGGATGTCCAGCTCCTCCTCGCGGGCGAAGCCGTAGTTCGCGGGGTCCGCCGCGTCCGGGTGGCCGGGAGGCACCAGGCCGACCGCGCTCCGTCGGCGCCGCGAGATTTGGAGCAGCACGAAGCCCAGCATGACCAGCGCTATCAGCACCCAGAGAATCTCCATGTCTCCAGCGAACCAGACGGTGCCGACAATTGGCCAACCTGCGCCCCGACCCTGTGGAAAACGCGCGGAGGCGTCCGCGCCGCTACCCTCGGTGCCCATGAGCGACAGGCACATCAGTCAGCACTTCGAGACGCTCGCGATCCACGCGGGCAACACCGCCGATCCCCAGACCGGCGCGGTGGTCCCGCCGATCTACCAGGTGTCGACGTACAAGCAGGACGGCGTCGGCGGTCTGCGCGGCGGCTACGAGTACAGCCGCAGCGCCAACCCGACCCGCACGGCCCTGGAGGAGAACCTCGCCGCCCTGGAGGGCGGCCGTCGCGGCCTCGCCTTCGCGTCCGGACTGGCGGCCGAGGACTGCCTGTTGCGTACGCTGCTGCGCCCCGGTGACCACGTGGTGATCCCGAACGACGCGTACGGCGGCACCTTCCGGCTCTTCGCCAAGGTCGCCACCCGGTGGGGCGTGGAGTGGTCGGTGGCCGACACGAGCGACCCCGCCGCCGTGCGGGCCGCGCTCACCCCGAAGACCAAGGCCGTGTGGGTGGAGACGCCCTCCAACCCGCTGCTCGGCATCACCGACATCGCCGCCGTCGCCCAGGTCGCCCGGGACGCCGGGGCCCGGCTGGTCGTCGACAACACCTTCGCCACGCCGTATCTGCAGCAGCCGCTGGCGCTCGGCGCGGACGTCGTCGTGCACTCCCTGACCAAGTACATGGGCGGACACTCCGACGTCGTCGGCGGTGCGCTGATCGTGGGCGACCAGGAGCTGGGGGAGGAGCTGGCGTTCCACCAGAACGCGATGGGCGCCGTCGCCGGGCCCTTCGACTCCTGGCTGGTCCTGCGCGGCACCAAGACGCTCGCGGTCCGCATGGACCGGCACAGCGAGAACGCCGGCAAGATCGCCGACATGCTCACCCGGCATGCGCGCGTGACGAGCGTGCTGTACCCGGGGCTGCCGGAGCACCCGGGCCACGAGGTCGCCGCCAAGCAGATGAAGGCCTTCGGCGGCATGGTGTCCTTCCGCGTCGAGGGCGGCGAGGAGGCGGCCGTCGAGGTGTGCAACCGCGCGCGGGTGTTCACGCTGGGCGAGTCCCTGGGCGGCGTCGAGTCGCTGATCGAGCACCCGGGCCGGATGACGCACGCCTCCGCGGCCGGCTCGGCCCTCGAGGTGCCCGGCGACCTGGTGCGCCTGTCGGTCGGCATCGAGAACGCCGACGACCTGCTCGCCGACCTCCAGCAGGCGCTCGGCTAGGCCGTCCCCCCCCGGGGGCTCACCAGCCCTCCCAGCCCGTCACGGGTGGGGTCGTCTCCGACGGCGGCTCCACCCAGGGCTGGACGGTCAGCGCCCACACCGCGAAGGCCACGGCGGCCGCGCACAGCACCAGCCACATCAGCCGGCGGGCGGCGGTCCTGCGCCGCAGGATCCGGCCGCCCCGGCGCACGGCGTCCGCGTACAGCCCGGGCGGCACCCGCGGGGGCGACTGCTCCATGATCCGCCGCGCCGCGGCCTCACGCTGTGGGCGGTTCACGGGTGCCTCCCGGTCTCCCACCGCCCCGCGCGCGTGCCCGTCACGGCGCTCTCCCTCCGCGCCGCGCGCGTGCCCGTCACGGCGTCGTCGCCTTCGCTTCCGCCGGCACCGGGTGGGCCGGTCCGGCGGGCGGGTGCAGCAGGGTGGCCGTCGCGCGGTCGCAGATCGTCCGGACGCGTTCCACCGGCAGGCCCAGCAGCGCGGCCGCCTGTTCCTCCGCGACGCCCTCGTAGAGCCTGAGCACCAGGATCAGGCGCTCCTGCGGGGCGAGGCCGCTCAGCGGGCCGGCGGGACGCCTGCGCGCCCGGCCGAGGCCGCCGCCGTACCGGTGCCAGGCCTCGCGCGCGAAGCGGGTGGCGAGGTACTGGCGGGCCCGGTCGTACGGGTCCTCGCCGTGCAGCCGGTCCCAGTACGCGTACGTGTGGGCGAGGGACAGCGCCAGCAGGCGCCGCGCGCGCGGGTTGTCGGCCGGCGGCTCGGCCGTGAGCAGGGTGGCGGCATGCGACAGCCGCCCTGCCGCGCCCGCGACGAACGCCTCGAACTCCCGGGCCCGGCGGGCCCCCTGCGAGGCCTGCCGTTCTCGCACCGCGCCTCCCGCCCGGGGGGCGACGACCGCGAGTCTCGTACGACGACCCCCTGGGTCTCATATCAGGCCAGGGGCGGCACGCCGGTCAAGAGTTCGGTACGAACCGCTTCCGAGAGGCGGTGAGAGGCGGTGAGAGGCGGGGAAGCCGGTGGGAGGCGCCTCAGGAGGCCGTCGGCGCCTCCTGGCCCGCCGGACCCGACGGGGCCATACGGGCGGACAGGGCGCCGTTGAAGCGCGACAGGAGCGTGCAGAACGCCTCGCGCTCCTCGGGCGCCCAGTCGTGGGTCAGTTCGGCCATGAGCCGGCGCCGGGAGGACCGGACCTCCTCCAGCCGCGACTCGCCGCGCGGGGAGAGCTGGAGCACCACCGCGCGGCCGTCCTCGGGGTGCGAGGTCCGCTTGACGAGTCCGGTGTCGACGAGCGGGGCCACCTGCCGGGTGACCGTCGAGGAGTCGATCCCCATGCTCGCGGCGAGCGCCTTCACGCCCATCGGGCCCTCTTTGTCGAGGCGGTTGAGCAGCAGATAGGCGGCGCGGTCCATGGAGTTGCGCACCTGGCCGACCCCGCCGAGCCGGGTCTGTTCGGCGCGGCGGGCGAAGAGCGCCACCTCGTGCTGGAGCGTCTCGAGAAGACCGGTGTCACCGGCGGTCGTCATGTCCATCGACATTTCAGGTGTTGTGGGCATGGCCGGGGGCTCACTTCGTGGAGGGCTGCTAATTGGGGGACAGGGTACGCGGCCGGGCGGCGAGGCGTACCGGCGCTGGGCAAAGCGGGTCTCGGAGGTTGGTCACAACGGTCTCCGGCGCCCGTGAACTGCGATGCTGGAGGCATGAGCTACAGCACGGCCGCCCTCGTCGGACCCGTCACCCTCGACGACGTGCGCGGAGCGCAGAAGATGCTCTCGGGCGTGGCGCGGGTGACGGCGATGGAGGGCAGCAGGCACCTGTCCCAGCTGGTCGGCGCGCCCGTCCACCTCAAGTGCGAGAACCTCCAGCGGACGGGTTCGTTCAAGCTGCGCGGCGCCTACGTCAGGATCGCCGGGCTGCTGCCCGAGCAGCGGGCCGCCGGTGTCGTCGCGGCGAGCGCGGGCAACCACGCGCAGGGCGTGGCGCTGGCCTCGTCGCTGCTCGGCGTGCACGCCACGGTATTCATGCCGAAGGGCGCCCCGCTGCCGAAGATCAGCGCGACCCGGGAGTACGGCGCCGAGGTGCGGCTGCACGGTCAGGTGGTCGACGAGACGCTGGCCGCCGCGCAGGAGTACGCGGAGCGGACCGGCGCGATGTTCATCCACCCCTTCGACCATCCGGACGTCATCGCGGGCCAGGGCACGGTCGGGCTGGAGGTGCTGGAACAGTGCCCGGAGGTGCGGACCGTCGTGGTCGGCATCGGCGGGGGAGGCCTGGCGGCCGGGATCGCGGTCGCGGTGAAGGCGCTGCGGCCGGACGTGCGGATCGTGGGCGTGCAGGCCGAGGGCGCGGCGGCGTATCCGCCGTCACTGGCGGCCGGGCGGCCGGTGGCCGTCGAGCATCCGGCGACGATGGCCGACGGCATCAAGGTGGGGCGGCCCGGCGACGTGCCGTTCCGGATCGTCGGCGACCTGGTGGACGAGGTCCGTACGGTCTCCGAGGACGAGCTGTCCACCGCCCTGCTGCTCTGCCTGGAGCGGGCCAAACTGGTCGTGGAGCCGGCCGGGGCGAGTCCGGTGGCGGCCCTGCTGAGCGACCCGGGTGCCTTCGAGGGGCCCGTGGTGGCGGTGCTGTCCGGGGGCAACGTGGACCCGGTGCTGATGCAGGGCGTGCTGCGGCACGGCATGGCCGCGCAGGGCCGCTACCTGGCGGTCCGGCTGCGCCTGACGGACCGGCCGGGGGCGCTCGCCACGCTGCTCGGCGTGCTGTCCGTGGTCGACGCCAACGTCCTCGACGTGAGCCACGTGCGGACCGATCCGCGGCTCGGGCTCACGGAGGCGGAGGTCGAGCTGCACCTGGAGACGAAGGGGCCGGAGCACTGCGCCGAGGTCGGCCGGGCGCTGCACGAGGCGGGTTACCCCGTCATCGGCTGACGGCCCGAGGACCGCCGGCGGTTCGGCGTTCACTCGTTCGGGGAAGTTCGGTCCCACGTCTGGGCGGACGCGATACATCGCGTTATGGTGTGTCGTAATTCGCTCGCTGAGCGCGGCGAAACGTACAAACCTAGGCTGTGCGAAGAATCCCCGACGACGTGGAGACTCATATGCCGGGCGCCATCTATGCCGAAGGCCTGGTGAAGTCCTTCGGTGACGTAAGGGCTCTGGACGGCGTCGACCTGGACGTTCCCGAGGGGACGGTCCTCGGTCTGCTCGGGCCGAACGGCGCGGGCAAGACCACGGCCGTGCGCTGCCTGACGACCCTGCTCCGCCCCGACAGCGGCAGGGCGGTCGTCGCGGGCATCGACGTGCTCAGGCAGCCCAACGAGGTGCGGCGCTCGATCGGCCTCTCCGGCCAGTTCGCCGCGGTCGACGAGTACCTGACCGGCCGGGAGAACCTGCAGATGGTGGGCCAGCTCTACCAGATGCGCGCCAAGGCCGCGAAGGTCCGGGCCCGCGAGCTGCTCGACCAGTTCCACCTCACGGATGCGGCCGACCGCCCCACGAAGACCTACTCGGGAGGCATGCGCCGCCGGCTCGACCTGGCGGCCGCCCTGGTCGTCTCGCCACCCGTCATGTTCATGGACGAACCGACGACCGGCCTCGACCCGCGCAACCGGCAGGAGCTGTGGGAGGTCATCAAGCAGCTCGTCTCCGGCGGGACCACCCTGCTGCTGACGACGCAGTACCTGGAGGAGGCCGACCACCTCGCGCACGACATCGCGGTCGTCGACCACGGCCGCGTCATCGCCCGCGGCACCTCCGACCAGCTCAAGGCCCGTACCGGTGGCGAGCGCGTCGAGGTCGTGGTCCACGAGCGGGGGCACATGCCGACAGCGGCCGAGGTGCTCGCCGGTTTCGGCAAGGGCCCCACCACCGTCGAGGAGCACACCCGCAAGCTCACCGTCCCCGTCACCGGCGGCGCCAAGCTGCTCGCCGAGGTCATCCGCGAACTCGACGTCCGCGGCATCGAGATCGACGACATCGGTCTGCGCCGCCCCACCCTCGACGACGTCTTCCTCTCCCTCACCGGCCATGTGGCGGAGAGCGAGAACCCCGGGAACGGAGAGCAGGACCCGGCGGCCGACGCCGGCCGCACGGACCGCGAGGAGGCCGCCAAGTGAGCACCGTCAGCACCGACACCGAGCAGGTCACGGCGACCACCCACCCCATCGGACAGTCCGTCCGGGACTCCCTGGTCATCGCCCGCCGGAACCTGATCCGCATGACCAGGATTCCCGAGATGGTGCTGTTCGGGGTCGTCCAGCCGGTGATGTTCGTGATCCTGTTCACGTACGTCTTCGGCGGTTCGATGCAGATCGGGAACACCACCGACCCGGACGTCTACAAGGACTTCCTGATGGCGGGCATCTTCGCGCAGACCGTCACCTTCGCCACCGCCGGATCGGCGGCCGGCATCGCCGACGACATGCAGAAGGGTCTCGTCGACCGCTTCCGCTCCCTGCCGATGGCCCGTGGCGCGGTGCTGACCGGACGCACCGTCGCCGACCTCGTGCAGACGGCCATCACGCTGCTCGTACTCGCGATCGTCGCGCTGATCGTGGGCTGGCGCACCGGCTCCGCCGAGCCGACCAACGCGGTGCGGATCCTGGTCGGCTTCGCCCTGCTGCTCCTCCTGGGCTACGCCTTCACCTGGATCGGAGCGCTCATCGGCCTGTCCGTGCGCACCCCGGAGGCGGCGACCTCGGGAGGGATCATCTGGCTGTTCCCGGTGACGTTCGTCTCGAACGCCTTCGTGGACTCCAGCCAGATGACCCCCTGGCTCCGGCACATCGCCGAGTGGAACCCCTTCAGCGCCACGGTGCAGGCCTGCCGCGAGCTGTTCGGCAACCCGGGCGTCGTGCAGTCCGACGCCTGGCCCATGCAGTATCCCGTCTGGGCCTCGGTGATCTGGTCGGTCCTGATCGTCGTGGTCTTCCGGACCCTGGCGGTACGCAAGTACCGGTCGGCCTCCGCATGACGAAGCCCCCGGCGTCACCAGGACGCCGGGGGCCGTCGGGGACGGTCGGCCGGGGTGCCGGCCGGGCCGCCGGTCAGCCGTTGTAGGGCTCGGCCTTCAGGATCTTCACGGAGGCCGGCTTGCCGTTGGGCAGCTCGTACTGCGCGTCCTCGCCGACCTTGTGGCCGATGACGCCCGAGCCCAGCGGGGACTGCGGCGAGTAGGTCTCGATGTCCGAGCTCGCGTACTCGCGCGAGGCGAGCAGGAAGGTCAGCGTGTCGTCCTCGTCACCGTCGAAGGCGATCGTGACGACCATGCCGGGGGCCACCGAGCCGTTCGCGGCCGGAGCCTCACCCACCTTGGCGCTCTCGAGCAGCTGGGTCAGCTGGCGCACTCGGAGCTCCTGCTTGCCCTGCTCCTCCTTCGCCGCGTGGTACCCGCCGTTCTCGCGCAGGTCCCCCTCCTCGCGCGCCGCGGCGATCTTGGCAGAGATCTCGGTGCGCGCGGGACCAGTAAGGTATTCAAGCTCCTCCTTGAGCTTGTTGTACGCCTCCTGGGTCAGCCAGGTGACGTTCTCGCTGGTCTGGGTCACGGGTGCTCCTCGTTGGTACAGGGAATACAAATCAACGCCCTACCCAGAAGGATGTTCCTTCACGGAAGGGCGAAACCACGAGCCTAACAATTCAGTGGCCAAAGGGGGAGGACATAAGCCACCAGATTCCTGTCACAGCAGGTCAGCGATGGTGGATTCGCGCGGGCGGGCCTCGCGGAGTCAGCCCGCGTGGCAGCCGAGCAGCTCGGCCGACGTGCCCGGGGCCTTCGTCCGCAGGGTGACGACCCGGTCGATGCGCGTGTCGTCCCCGTCGAAGCGGAAGTCGGCGCGGCCCACCTCGTCGCCGTCCTCCGCCTGGGAGCGGACGGTGCAGTAGCCGGTCACACCGGCGTCCTTGCGGACCTCCAGGTGCACCTGCACCGAGTCCTCGGCGAGCTCGAAACCGATCAGCTCACCGCTGATCTTGTTCTGGCCGACGTAGTGGTAGCCGAACCAGCCGATCACCGCGAGCAGAACGGCACCGAGCACGGCGCCGACGATCTTGAGGGTGCGGTCGGCCCGTTCGTCCGAGGAGCGGCCGTAGCGGCTCTCGGGCGTTCGTGTGCTCGCCGTACTCATGATCGTCCTCTCGGCGGGAGCCGGACCTGCCGGGCTCCGGAATTATTCCGCCCCCGATTCGGTCACTATAGAAGCCGCCCGACCGCCCCCGACCGCCGCCCCTCGACGACGCCCCTGCGGGACGGCACCTATTGGAATGCGCCGATGTACACGGGCGCCGACTGACCGAGGATTGAGTCTTGACTGACCAGCTGCGACTGATGGCCGTCCACGCACACCCCGACGACGAGTCGAGCAAGGGCGCGGCCACCATGGCGAAGTACGTGTCCGAGGGGGTGGACGTGCTGGTGGTGACCTGCACGGGCGGCGAGCGCGGCTCCATCCTCAACCCCAAGCTCCAGGGCGACGCCTACATCGAGGAGCACATCCACGAGGTGCGCAAGAAGGAGATGGACGAGGCCCGGGAGATCCTGGGCGTCAAGCAGGAGTGGCTCGGCTTCGTCGACTCCGGGCTGCCCGAGGGCGACCCGCTGCCGCCGCTGCCGGAGGGCTGCTTCGCCCTGGAGGACGTCGACAAGGCGGCCGGTGAGCTGGTGCGCAAGATCCGCTCCTTCCGGCCCCAGGTGATCACCACCTACGACGAGAACGGCGGCTACCCGCACCCGGACCACATCATGACCCACAAGATCACGATGGTGGCCTTCGAGGGCGCGGCCGACACCGAGAAGTACCCGGAGGCGGAGTACGGAACGGCGTACCAGCCGGTGAAGGTGTACTACAACCAGGGCTTCAACCGCCCCCGCACCGAGGCGCTGCACAACGCGCTGCTGGAGCGCGGCCTGGAGTCCCCCTACGGGGACTGGCTCAAGCGCTGGTCGGAGTTCGAGCGCAAGGAGCGCACGCTCACCACGCACGTGCCGTGCGCCGACTTCTTCGAGATCCGCGACAAGGCGCTGATCGCGCACGCGACGCAGATCGACCCCGACGGGGGCTGGTTCCGGGTGCCGATGGAGCTCCAGAAGGAGGTCTGGCCCACCGAGGAGTACGAGCTCGCCAAGTCGCTCGTGGATACCTCCCTCCCCGAGGACGACCTCTTCGCGGGCATCCGGGACAATGCCTGACATGAGTGCAAGCGCAAGCCTGGCAATGACGCACCTCGTCACTCTCGCCGAACTCGACGAGGACAAGGTCACCCCCGGTGTCCTCGGCTTCGTCGTCTTCGCGGTGATGGCCCTGGCGGTGTGGGGCCTGATGCGGTCCATGAGCCGGCACATGGGCAAGGTGGACTTCAAGGAGGCACCGGACCCGGAGGCCGAGAAGGCCTCCGGCCGGGTGGAGCCCCAGAAGGGCTGACGCGCGCCTGGCGCCCGGCGCGGGCCGGGCGCCAGGCGCTGACGTGAGTCTTCGTGTCCGGCACGGCCGGGCGCCCCCGGCGTCGGCGTGAGGCCGGCTGCCTGGTGTCGGCGTGGGCCCGGGTGCCAGGCGCCGTCCGGGCGTCCGGCGCGGGCGCGGGCCGGGGTCGCCTGGTGCCGCCGTAGTTCGCCGTGCCCGCGGCCCGGTGTCGTCCTGGCTGGAGCCCGGAGCCCGGAGCCCGGAGCCCGGAGCCCGGAGCCCGGAGCCCGGAGCCCGGAGCCCGGAGCCGGACCGCCCCCGCCTACGTCGTGACCGTCACCCCCATCACCTCGCGGGCCTGGCGGTTCGGCACCATGCCCAGGCGCCAGCCCTGCCAGCCGTCCTCCAGCTGCACGCCCCGCTCCAGGAGGAGCCGGTACGCCTCCACGTAGTCGTCCAGCTTCCCGTCCCGGGCCGGGTGGCGGTCCCGTGCCACCTGGGCCAGCTCCTCCTGCGCCACCGCCGTGCCCACCTCCACGCCACCCGCAGCGGCGTACGGCAGCAGCGTGCAGCGCAGGAAGCGGGCCCAGTCGCCGCCCCGCCGGTCGCCGTACGCCGCGAACAGCGCCGCGGCCTCGTCGCACAGCGCCAGTGCCTGCGGGGTACGGGCGTTGCCCGCGTCCACCACCGCCAGCTCCAGACAGGTCCACGCCTCCCCGTGGCCGACGCCGATGCGCTGGAAGTCGGCGCGCGCGTCGACCAGGAGCTGGCGGGCGAAGCCCGAGTTGCGCAGCGACCCCGTCCGGGCGGCACGCTGGTCCCGGGTCACCCGCGCCGAGTGGTGCCGGGCGCAGGCCAGCCCGTACACGTCCCGCATCCGGGAGAACATCGTGCGGGAGCGTTCCAGCTCGCGGACCGACTGGTCCAGGGCGCCCGTCTCCTCCAGCGCCTGGCCCACGTAGTAGACCGTCCACGCCTCGCCGCGCGCGTCCTCGTTCTCCCGGTGCCGGGCCGCGGCGCGCCGCAGTTCGTCCAGCGCCTCGGCGGCGTCGCCGTCCATCAGCCGCGCCCGCGCCAGCTGGGTCAGGGCCCAGGCCTCGCCGCGGGCGTCCTGGGTGCGGCCGTACAGCTCCAGCGCCGCGCGCAGGTCCGTCTCCGCGCCCAGCACGTCGCCCATGCGCAGGCGGAGCTGACCGAGCTGGAAGTGGGCCCAGGCCTGGCCGTGCACCGACTCGCCCGCCCGGTGCAGGACCAGCGACTCGGTCAGCAGCTCCAGCGCCTCGGCGAGCCGGGCCCGGTCCCGCTGCACCGCCGCCAGCGCGTGCAGCGTCCACGCCCGGTCCGCGTCCAGCTCGGGCGGGGCCTGGAGGTCCAGCGCCTCCCGCAGCTTCGCCGCCGCCTCGGTCAGGTTGCCCTGGTGGTGCAGCGTGATGCCCAGCGAGCACAGGGCGCGCGCCGCCCCCGCGTCGTGGTGCGCCTCCCGGTACAGGTCGACCACGGAGGTCAGCGTCGTCCGCGCCTTGTCCAGCTCGCCGAGCTGCCGGGCCGCGATACCGGTGCGCCACTGCACCGAGCGCACCAGCAGCCCCTGGTCCACGGACTGCGCCAGCTCGCTGATCTCGCCCAGCCGGTACAGGTCGCCGCGCAGCAGGCAGTAGTCGCACAACGCGCCCAGCAGGTTCAGCACCGCGCGCTGGTCGACCCCCTCCGCGTGTCTGAGCGCGGCCGTGATGAAGCTGGACTCGTCGTCCAGCCAGCGCAGCGCCTCGTCCAGGGACGTGAAGCCGTACTGCCCGAACCGGTCGGAGCGGGTCGACACGTTGCCGTCGATCAGGCGCAGCACCGAGTCGGCCAGTTCGGCGTAGTTCGCGATCAGCCGCTCCTGCGCCGCCGCCCGCTCGCCCGGCTCCTCCTCGTCGGCGAGCCGGGCCCGCGCGAAGGCGCGCACCGAGTCGTGCAGCCGGAAGCGGCTGCCGCGGACGCGGTCGATCAGGCCCGCCCGGGCCAGCGCCTCCAACTGCCGGGCCGCCTCCGTCTCGTCCGTGGCCAGCAGCGCGGCCGCCGCCGGGTTGCCCAGCGAGGTGCGCCCCGCCAGCGCCAGCCGGCGCAGCAGCCGCCGGGCCGGCTCCGACTGGTCGGTGTAGCGCAGCCACAGCACCCGCTCGACCGGTTCCACCGGCCCGTACGCGCCCAGGTCGGTCGCCAGGGCGCGCGGCGAGCGCGGTCCCAGGGACGACCCCGCGATGCGCAGCGCCAGCGGCAGTCCGCCGCACAACTGCCGGACCAGATCGGCGGACTCGGCGTCGTAGGGGCCCGAGGCGTCCTGCGCGGCGGCTCCCAGCAACTCCTCCGCGCCCGCCGCGTCCAGCGCCTCCACCGGCAGGTGATACGTCCGGGCGGGCAGGTCGGCCGGCAGCTCCAGCGCCTCGCGCGCGGTGACCAGCACCAGGCTGTCCGACCGCTCCGGCACCAGCGTGCGCACCTGCTCGGCGTCCGAGGCGTCGTCCAGCACGACGGTCACCGGCACGCCCGTCAGATGCTGGTGGTACAGCTCACTGAGCCGCTTGACCTGCTGGTCCGCCGAGGAACGCTCACGGAAGAGCAGTTGCTCACGGGGCGCCCCCAGCCGGTTCAGCAGGTGCAGCAGGGCGTCCCGGGTGCTCAGCGGCGACTCGCCGTCCGACCCCGGACCGTCCCCGCGCAGGTCGACCACGCAGGCCCCGCGGAAGTGGTCCCGCAGCTCGTGGGCGGCGCGCACGGCGAGCGTCGTGCGGCCGCTGCCGGGCGCCCCGTGGAGCACCACGACCGTCGGCTTCGTCTCCGTACTCGCCCGGGCCGCCTGCACCCACTGCCGCAGCCGCGCCATCTCCTGCCGCCGGCCGGCGAAGCTGCCCTGCGGTTCCGGGAGTTGCGCGAACGACTGCTCCAGCGCGCTGCGTCCCCGGGCCGCGGCGCTCTTGTCGGCACCCCGCAGCTTAGGCCCCGCCTTCTTCGGCGCGGTGGACGCGGCCAGCATGCGCTGCTGGTCCAGGAACGGCCGGATGCCGCGCACCTCCAGCGCCGTCAGCCACTGCAACCGCAACTGCTCGGGCCCGCCAGGCTGACTGACGGCCCCGGCGCGGTGATGGGCGGCCGGCACATGGGAGCCGACCACCTTGACGACGGTCGTCGCGGCCCCGACGACGCCGACGGCCACGCCCGCGCCCACCGCCGTGCCCGTCCCGGTGCCGAGCGCCATGTCGGCCACCACCGCGGCGACCGCCGCCACGCCCGCCACCAGCAGGGGGGTGCCGGCGCCCTCCCGGGCGTAGCGCTGCCGGAAGGTGAGGTGTCCCGCCTCGGCCTCGTCGACGGCGTGCGTGTAGGCCGCGTACTCCTCGGCGGCGGCGCCCGCCATCGCGTCGAGCGCCCCGCGCGCCCGGGACAGCAGCACGTTCCCGTCCGTGCGGCCACCCGAACGCCGCACCTCCTCCTCCACGGCCTGCCGCAGCAGCCGCTCGGCCTCCGCCCGATGTCCGTCCCGCATGTCGCGTCCCCTCCGGCGGCAGCCCTGTCGGCAACTCCCTGGTCCACAAGTGTCCTTCGGACCGGGGGGTCGGCGCGAGGGGGCGACGATCACCGGATGCCGCCGGCGGTCCCCCGTGGCGTACGGGCGGGGCCCGGACGGGTGCGCCAAGATGGAGGTATGCCCAATCGACTCGCGCAGGCCACGTCCCCGTACCTCCTCCAGCACGCGGACAACCCCGTCGACTGGTGGCCGTGGGAGCCCCAGGCGTTCGAGGAGGCCCGGCGGCGCGACGTCCCGGTCCTCCTGAGCGTCGGCTACAGCGCCTGTCACTGGTGTCACGTCATGGCCCACGAGTCCTTCGAGGACGAGGCCACCGCCGCCTACCTGAACGAGCACTTCG
The DNA here is from genome assembly GCF_001267885.1 of Streptomyces ambofaciens ATCC 23877. Classification (NCBI taxonomy): domain Bacteria; kingdom Bacillati; phylum Actinomycetota; class Actinomycetes; order Kitasatosporales; family Streptomycetaceae; genus Streptomyces; species Streptomyces ambofaciens. The sequence goes on from NZ_CP012382.1 coordinate 5,065,028, forward strand.
TGTCCGTCAAGGTCGACCGCGAGGAGCGGCCCGACGTGGACGCCGTCTACATGGAGGCCGTGCAGGCGGCGACCGGACAGGGCGGCTGGCCCATGACCGTGTTCCTCACCCCGGACGCCGAGCCCTTCTACTTCGGCACCTACTACCCGCCCGAGCCCCGGCACGGCATGCCGTCCTTCCGGCAGGTGCTCCAGGGCGTCCACCAGGCCTGGGCCGAGCGCCGGGACGAGGTGACCGACGTCGCCGGGAAGATCGTGCGGGACCTCGCCGGGCGGGAGATCTCCTACGGCGACGCGCAGGCGCCCGGCGAGGCCGAGCTCGGGCAGGCGCTGCTCGGGCTCACCCGGGAGTACGACCCGCAGCGCGGCGGGTTCGGCGGGGCGCCGAAGTTCCCGCCGTCCATGGTGGTCGAGTTCCTGCTGCGCCACCACGCCCGCACCGGCGCGGAGGGCGCGCTCCAGATGGCGCGGGACACCTGCGAGCGGATGGCGCGCGGCGGGATCTACGACCAGCTCGGCGGCGGTTTCGCGCGCTACTCCGTGGACCGCGAGTGGGTCGTGCCCCACTTCGAGAAGATGCTGTACGACAACGCCCTGCTGTGCCGGGTCTACGCCCACCTGTGGCGTGCCACCGGCTCGGAGCTCGCCCGCCGGGTCGCGCTGGAGACCGCCGACTTCATGGTGCGGGAACTGCGCACCGCCGAGGGCGGCTTCGCCTCCGCGCTGGACGCGGACAGCGACGACGGGACGGGCCGGCACGTCGAGGGCGCCTACTACGTGTGGACGCCCGCGCGGCTCACCGAGGTGCTCGGCGCCGACGACGCCGCGCTCGCCGCCCAGTACTTCGGCGTGACCGAGGAGGGCACCTTCGAGCACGGCTCCTCGGTGCTGCAACTGCCGCAGCAGGAGGGTGTGTTCGAGGCGGAGCGGATCGCCTCGATCCGGGAGCGGCTGCTGGCCGCCCGGGACGGACGCCCCGCCCCGGGCCGGGACGACAAGGTGGTCGCGGCCTGGAACGGCCTGGCGGTCGCCGCGCTCGCCGAGACGGGCGCCTACTTCGAGCGCCCCGACCTGGTGGAGGCCGCCGTCGCCGCCGCGGACCTGCTGGTGCGGCTGCACCTCGACGACCACGGGCGGCTCTTCCGTACCAGCAAGGACGGCCGGGCCGGCGCCCACGCCGGGGTGCTGGAGGACTACGCCGACGTGGCGGAGGGCTTCCTCGCGCTGGCGTCGGTGACCGGGGAGGGCGTCTGGCTGGACTTCGCCGGGCTGCTGCTCGACCACGTCCTCACCCGCTTCGCCGACGACTCCGGTTCCCTGTACGACACCGCGGCCGACGCCGAGCAGCTGATCCGCCGCCCGCAGGACCCCACCGACAACGCCACCCCGTCCGGCTGGAGCGCCGCCGCCGGCGCCCTCCTGTCCTACGCCGCCCACACCGGCTCCGAGCCCCACCGCACCGCCGCCGAGCGCGCCCTGGGGGTCGTGAAGGCGCTCGGTCCGCGGGTGCCGCGGTTCATCGGCTGGGGACTGGCCGCCGCCGAGGCGCTGCTCGACGGGCCGCGCGAAGTGGCCGTCGTCGGACCGTCGCCGGACGACGGCGCGACCAGGGGCCTGCACCGCACGGCACTTCTGGGGACGGCCCCGGGCGCCGTCGTCGCCGTGGGCACGGAGGGGAGCGACGAATTCCCCCTGCTGGCCGACCGGCCGCTGGTGAACGGCGCCCCGGCCGCGTACGTCTGCCGTAACTTCACCTGCGACGCGCCGACGACCGATCCGGAACGGCTGCGCGCCAGCCTGAACAGCTGAAACGACATAAAGAGAAACAATGGGAACGGGACCGATGGGTGAAATGTTCAGACCCGGTCCGCGTTGTGAGGAAACACGCTCTTCACCCAACCACCTTATGTGTTTCACGGATTACCCCTAGCCTCTTCACCGTGACGCGGAGTGGCCGCCCGGTTTCGGGCGCGCCCCCGCGGCAGGGGGAGTTCAAGATCTGGGGGGATCTTTTTGCTGACGTCCGTCTTCATCGCTGCCGTTTCCCTGGCGCTCTTCTGGATGGCGGCGTTCACGCTGTGGTGGCAGATGCACGCCTGGCGTACGCCGGAGGTTCTCGCCTCCACCCGCTTCAGCAGCCCGGACGGGGACGAGCACGTGTCGTTCTCGCTGCTGCTGCCCGCGCGGCACGAACAGGCCGTGCTCGACCACACCATCCAGCGGCTGCTGACCTCGTCCCACACCGACTTCGAGATCATCGTGATCGTCGGGCACGACGATCCGGAGACCACCGCCGTCGCCGAACGGGCCGCGGCTCGTGATCCGCGGGTGCGGGTCGTCGTCGACACCCACGAGAAGAAGAACAAGCCGAAGGCCATGAACACGGCGCTGCCGCACTGCCGCGGTGACGTCGTCGGAGTCTTCGACGCCGAGGACCAGGTCCATCCCGAGCTGCTCGCCCACGTCGACCACGCCTTCCGCACCACGGGCGCCGACGTGGTGCAGGGCGGGGTCCAGCTGATCAACTTCCATTCCAGCTGGTACAGCCTGCGCAACTGCCTGGAGTACTTCTTCTGGTTCCGCTCCCGGCTGCACCTGCACGCGCAGAAGGGGTTCATCCCGCTCGGCGGCAACACCGTCTTCGTGCGCACGGACGTGCTCCGGGCGGCCGACGGCTGGGACCCGGACTGCCTGGCCGAGGACTGCGACCTCGGGGTCCGGCTCTCCAGCACCGGCAAGAAGGTCGTCGTCGCCTACGACTCCGACATGGTCACCCGCGAGGAGACCCCGGGCACGCTGGTCTCCCTGCTGAAACAGCGCACCCGCTGGAACCAGGGCTTCCTCCAGGTGTACCGGAAGAAGGACTGGCGGCAACTGCCGACCTTCACCCAGCGGTTGCTGGCCCGCTACACCCTGATGACGCCGTTCCTGCAGGCCTTCACCGGCGTGATCATCCCGCTCAACGCGGCCGTCGCGCTCTTCCTGGACGTGCCCGTCGGCATCGCCTTCGTCACCTTCCTGCCGGCCGTCACCGCCCTGGTCACCTTCGTCTTCGAGGTCGTCGGCCTGCACGACTTCGGCAAGCAGTACGGCCTGCGGATCCGCTTCACGCACTACCTCAAGCTGATCGTCGGCGGCCCCTTCTACCAGGTCCTGCTGGCCGGGGCCGCCGTCCGCGCCGTCTGGCGTGAGCAGCGCGGCCGCAACGACTGGGAGCTGACCAGCCATGTCGGCGCACACCTCGCGCCCGTGGACCGAGAGGACGTTCTCGCGTGACCTCCACCCTCCCCGCGGCGACCGGTACCAAGGTCCCCGCGCAGCGCAGGCCTGCCCACGACACCGTTCCGGCCACCACACCGGGGACGCCACCGGGCCGTCTGCGGCCGGCCCGCCCGGACCTGCTGCTGTGCGGCACGCTCCTCGTGGCGATCATGCTCGTGCAGGGCTGGAACATCTCCGACTACCCGACCCTCAGTGACGACGAGGGCACCTACCTCGCCCAGGCCTGGGCGGTCCAGCAGGGCGAGGGCCTGGCCCACTACACCTACTGGTACGACCACCCGCCGCTCGGCTGGATCCAGATAGCCGTGCTGACCTGGATCCCCGCGCTGATCAGTCCCGAGTCGATGACCGTCGGCGCCATGCGCGGCGTGATGCTGCTGATCGGCGCCGTCTCCGCCGCCCTCGTCTACGTGATCGCCCGCCGCCTCTCCCTGCCCCGCTGGGCGGCCGGGCTCGCCATGGCCCTCTTCGGCCTCTCCCCGCTCTCGGTGGTCCTCCAGCGGGAGATCTTCCTCGACAACCTCGCGGTGATGTGGACGCTGCTGGCCTTCGCGCTCGCCGCCTCCCCGAGCCGCCACCTGTGGCACCACTTCGGCGCGGGCATCGCCGCCGCGACGGCCGTGCTCACCAAGGAGACGATGCTCGTCGTCCTGCCCGCCCTGTTCGTCACCGCCTGGCGGCACAGCCACCGGGACACCCGCAAGTTCGCGCTGACCGGCGCCGTCACGGCCTGCACGCTCATCGGGTTCGCGTACCCGCTGTTCGCCCTGCTCAAGGGCGAGCTGCTGCCGGGCAGCGGGCACGTCTCGCTGTGGGAGGGTGTCGAGTACCAGCTCACCCGCCCCGGCTCCGGATTCATCCTCGACGAGGGCTCCGGCTCGTGGGGCGTCCTCCAGTCCTGGCTGTACTACGACCGCGTCCTGCCGCTCGGCGGCCTCGCCGGAGCGCTGCTCCTGCTGGCGACCTGGCGCTGGTCGGTCACCGCACGGGCCCTGGCCGGACCCGCCCTGACGGTGGGCATCCTCGCCGCCCTGGCCCTGCGCCCGAGCGGCTACCTGCCCGCGATGTACGTCATCCAGGCGCTGCCCTTCCTCGCCCTGGTGCTGGCCGGCGGCACGGCGAGCATCGCCCACGCCGTGCTGCGCAGACGACGTACGGAGGCCGAGAAACGGGGCCTGACGTACGGCCGGTACGCCGTCGCCGGCGCCCTGGCGCTGGCCGCCTGCGCCTACGTCGTCCCCCGCTGGTACGACGGGGACCGCACCGCCGTCACCGCCGACGCCAACGCCCCCTACGAGGCCGCCGCGGACTGGATGGCCAGTGAGGTGGAGGACCCCGCCCGCACCCGCGTCCTCGTCGACGACGCCCTCTGGCTGGACCTCGTGCACGCCGGGTACGAGCCGGGGCTCGGGGTCATCTGGTTCTACAAGGCCGACCTCGACCCGGCCGTGACGAAGACGATGCCGGGCGGCTGGCGCGACATCGACTACGTGGTCGCCTCCCCGACGGTGCGGCGCGACGCGGTCGACCTGCCCAATGTCCGGGCCGCCATGAACCATTCGAGGCCGGTCGCCGTCTTCGGCACCGGCGCGGACCGCATCGAGATCCGCCGCGTCCAGTCCTCCGGAGCCGCCCGATGAGCCACGAGTCCACCGTCCCCGGCGAGCTGGGCCATCCGGCCGTCGGCGCCTCGGAGGTGCCCGAGCCGGGCGCCGTCACCATCGTCGTGCCGACCTTCAACGAGTCCGGGAACGTGCGGCGGTTGCTGCACCTGATCACCGAGTCCGTGCCCGCCCGGCTGCCCTGCGAGGTCGTCTTCGTGGACGACTCCACCGACGACACCCCGGACGTGATCCGCGCGGCGGCGCTCGACTGCCCCTTCCCGGTCACCGTCCTGCACCGCGAGGAGCCGTCCGGCGGGCTCGGCGGCGCGGTCGTCGAGGGCATGAAGGCGGCCGGGTCGGACTGGATCGTCGTCATGGACGGCGACTGCCAGCACCCGCCCTCCCTGGTGCCGGAGCTGGTCGCCACCGGCGAGCGGGCGAACGCCGGACTCGTCGTCGCCTCCCGCTACATCAAGGGCGGCAGCCGCGCCGGGCTGGCGGGCAGCTACCGGATCGCCGTGTCCCGCGCGGCGACCTGGCTGACCAAGGCGCTCTTCCCGCGCCGGCTGCACGGCGTCAGCGACCCGATGAGCGGCTTCTTCGCCATCCGCCGCAGCGCGGTCACCGCCGAGGTGCTCAAGCCCCTCGGGTACAAGATCCTGCTCGAACTGGCGGTCCGCAGCCGCCCCCAGACGGTCACCGAGGTGCCGTTCGTCTTCGAGGAGCGGTTCGCCGGCGAGTCCAAGTCCACGGCGCAGGAAGGCCTGCGCTTCCTGCGCCACCTGGCCGGGCTGCGCACCACCTCGCCCCTGGCCCGCATGGTCGTCTTCGGGCTGATCGGCCTGAGCGGTTTCGTGCCCAACCTCGCGGCTCTGTGGGCGCTGACCGAGGCCGGGCTGCACTACCTGCCCGCGGAGATCCTCGCCAACCAGTTCGGCGTGGCCTGGAACTTCCTGCTCCTGGAGCGGCTGCTCTTCCGCGACCGGCGCCGGCACCGGCACTGGGCCGACCGCACCCTGCGGTTCACGCTGATCGCCAACGCCGACCTGGTGCTGCGCATACCGCTGATCGCCCTGCTCGTCGGGCAGTTCGGGCTGACCGTGCTGCCGGCCACCGCCCTCGCCCTCGTCATCACCTTCGTCCTGCGCTTCGCCGGGACGGAGGCGCTCGTGTACCTCCCGCGCAGGCGTCGTACGTCAAGGAGTGACGCATGAGAAGACCCCGACGGAGAACCTCCGCCCTCCTGGCGGTGTCCGCCCTCACCGGCGGCCTCCTGCTCACCGCCCCGCAGCCCGCCTCCGCCGCCAACCTGATCACGAATCCGGGGTTCGAGACCGCGGGCACCGGCGGCATGCCGTACTGCTGGTCGAAGTCCGGCTGGGGCGACAACGACTTCACCTTCGAGACCGTCGGCGACGCCCACACCGGTACGAAGGCCATGAAGGTCGAGCTGACCCGCCGGACCGACGGCGACCGCAAGGCCCTGATCACCGAGTCCAACGCGTGCGCCCCGGTGGTGACGGTGGGCAAGCAGTACGACCTGTCGCTCTGGTACAAGACGACGACCCCGGACGCCTCCCTCACCCTCTTCCGGCACGACGCCACCGCCGGCTGGCAGTACTGGACCGACCTGAAGACCCTGGACCTGGCGGCCGGCTGGACCGAGGCGAGCGTCCGCACCCCCGAGGTCCCGGCCGGCACCGACCGCATCAGCTGGGGCGTCTCGGTCTACGGCACCGGCTCGGCGACCACCGACGACTACACGATGGAGCAGGTCGCCGACCCCGTCCCGGACCCGGAGTGCACGGGGACCGCCGAGGAGTGCGCGAACGGCCGCTGGGACGTGCTGCCCACGCGCAACCCGGTGCGTTCCATGCACTCCGTCGTCCTGCACAACGGCAAGGTCCTGCTGATCGCGGGCTCCGGCAACGACCCGGAGATGTTCGAGGCGGGGACCTTCACCTCGGCCGTCTACGACCCGCAGACCGGCACGTACGAGACGATCCCGACGCCCAAGGACATGTTCTGCGCCGGGCACGTGCAGCTCAAGGACGGCCGGGTCCTCGTCATGAGCGGCAACAAGGGCTACCCGTCGGCGGACGGCACGGTCGGCTACCAGGGCTACAAGGACTCGTACGTCTTCGACCCGGAGACCGAGACCTACACGAAGACCGGCGACATGAACGACGGCCACTGGTACCCGTCGGCGACGATCCTCGGCAACGGCGACGTCATCTCCTTCGGCGGCCTGCGTGAGGACTCCACCGGCTCGGTGACGGCCGAACGGTGGTCGGACGAGCAGCAGAAGTGGCTGCCGACCTGGCAGGTCAACCAGACCTGGTCGTACTGGGGTCTGTACCCGTCGATGATCCTGATGCAGGACGGCCGGCTCTTCTACTCGGGCAGCCACGTCTTCGGCAACAACATCCCGGGCACCGGCTCGGCGATCTACGACTACGAGGGCAACACCATCACGCAGGTCCCCGGGCTCCAGGACAAGGACGTGCGGGACCAGTCCGCCAGCGTGCTGCTGCCCCCGGCGCAGGACCAGAAGGTGCTGACGATCGGCGGCGGCAACATCGACTCCAACCCGGACGCCAACCGCCTCACCGACATCATCGACCTCAAGCAGCCCAACCCGACGTACGTCGCCGGGCCGCCGCTCCCGCAGGGCACCGTCGATCTCGGCAACGGCCCGGTCCCGCAGACCGGCGGCCAGGGCAAGATGTACCCCTCCACCGTCCTGCTCCCCGACGGCAAGGTCCTGGAGACCGGCGGCGCCCTGCACAACCGGGCGGACCCCGTCTACGAGACGTCGATCTTCGACCCGCGGACGGAGACCTTCGACCCGGTCGCCCCCGACCCGGAGGCCCGCGGCTACCACTCCTCGGCGTTCCTGCTGCCCGACGGGCGGGTCATGACCACCGGCGACAACCCGGGCAACGGCTCGTGGAACCACGACGTCTCGATCTACACCCCGCCCTACCTGCTGAAGGGCGAGCGTCCGGCGATCACCTCGGTCATCGACACCGAGTGGACCTACGGCGACACCCAGCGGATCACCGTCGACCGGCCGATCGCCAAGGCCGAGCTGATCCGCCCGGCCGCCGTCACCCACTCCTCGGACCCGAACCAGCGGTTCGTGGACCTGCCGCTGTCGGTGGACGGCGACAACGTCGACCTCAACGTCACCAGCAACCCCGACCTCGCGCCGCCCGGCTGGTACATGCTCTTCGCGGTCGACGCGGGCGGCGTCCCGTCCGTGGCGAAGTGGGTGCACCTCGACGGTCCGCGGGCGCTCAGCACCAAGGACGCCTCCGCGCACGTCCACTCCTTCGCGGACGCCCCGCGGGGCAAGGTGTCCAAGCCCGGCAAGAAGCGCACCTCGCAGCCGGTCGCCCCCACCGTCTCCGGCTGCGACCGGCACTACGGCTCCGCCAACGTCTGCGTGCCGACCGCCTTCCCGGCCGAGGTGAAGCGGACGACCGCCGCCCGCTGCGACTGGCTGGCGCGCAACGAGTACGGCCGCCTCGAGGTCAACGGCAAGGACGACCCGCTGCGCCTGGACCCGGACGGGGACGGCGTCGCCTGCGGCAAGGGGGACGTGCGGAAGAAGCGCTGAGGCGCCGACGCGCTAGCGCTCCGGCGCGAACTCCGTGAGGGCGCGCTCCACGATGGCCTCCAGCTGCTCGTGGTGCGCGCCCTTCCAGTACGCCCGCCCGCACGCCCGGCACCGCGCGAACACGTCGTACGACCGCTGGGTACCGCCCTTGAGCTGGTCCGCCACGTCCTCCTTGGAGGCTTCCTCCAGCAGTCCGTTGCAGGCGGTGCACCGCGTCCAGGGGCGCAGCCGCGGCCGGAACCGGTCCAGGACCTCGCGGAGCTGTTCCTCCGGGCGGGTGTCGTAGACGTAGCCGCCGGCCCACAGCTCGCGGCGGCGCAGCAGGCCGCGGTCGCGGCTGAGCATGACCCGCTTCTCGGCCGCCGACAGCGCGGCGAGCGCCGGGTCGCCGAGGTCGGCCGACTCGTACGCCGTGTCCACGCCGAGCAGGCGCAGCCGGCGGGCCAGGGTCCCGAGGTGCACGTCGAGCAGGAAGCGCAGCGGGGCGCCCGGCACCTGCTGGGGGCGCTCGACGGCCCGTACGCGCACCGACTCGCCGCCCGCCGGGACGTGTCCTGGCGGCACTCGGCGGCCGTCCACCAGGAGGTCGCCGACCTCGGTCAGCGGGACGCCGAGGGACTCGACGAGGTGGCCGAGCGTGGAGACGCCGTCGGTGGCGGCGCGGGCGGTGCCGGTGGGCCGGGCCCGCGGGACGAACAGGCGCAGCTCGGGGGCGATTTCGACGTCGATCTCGGGTCCGTTCACCCAGCCAGGATGCCACGGCGCGAGGCCGTGGCCTCAGCCTTTTCCGGGCGCCGGCAGGCCGTGCTCCAGGACGTCCAGGGCGCGCTCCACCAGGACGGCCAGGTCCTCCTCGTGGCCGTGCTCGGCCCAGTACCGCGTGACCTCCATGAGACCGCCGGCCAGGGACATCGACAGGACCCGCACCTCCAGCCCCTGAGGGTCGAGACCGGTGCGGTCGGCGAGGGCGCGGCCGAGCAGCCGACCCGTGACCGACATGCGCTCCAGCATCCGCGAGCGCACCGCGGGGACTTCGGCCAGCAGCCGGGTCCGCAGCCGGGTCAGCTCGGCCTCCTCGCCGACGCCGAGTTCCATCGCCTTGCGCAGGGCGTGCCGCAGGGCGGCCGGCCACGGCTCGTCGCCGGGCCGGGCGGCGAGCTCCGCCGCCATCACCGGGTCGTACGCGTCCGTGAGGACGATGTCCTCCTTGACCGGGAAGTAGCGGAAGACGGTCGACGGAGACACCTCGGCCCGGTCGGCGATCTGCTCGATCGTCGTCGCCTCGTAGCCCCGCTCCCGGATCAGCCCGTAGGCCGCGGCGCGGATCGCCTGGCGGGTCCGGGTCTTCTTGCGCTCCCGCAGACCCGGCCGCGGGCCGTCGGCGCGGGAGCGGGGGGATGGTGCGGCCGTCATGGGGCCATTGTCGGCCACGCCCGCCGTGGTGCGCCCCGCCTAGTAGGCGATGAGCGAGATCCCCACGTAGTGCGCGATGAAGGCGGCCAGGGTGAAGGAGTGGAAGACCTCGTGGAAGCCGAACCAGCGCGGTGAGGGGTTGGGCCGCTGGAGCCCGTAGATCACGCCGCCCGCGCTGTAGAGGAGGCCGCCCACGACCACGAGGACCAGCACGGCGACGCCGCCGGCCCGCATGAACTCGGGGAGGTAGAAGACGGCGGCCCAGCCCATCGCGAGGTAGCAGGGCGTGTAGAGCCAGCGCGGGGCGCCGACCCAGAAGACGCGGAAGAGGATGCCCGCCGCCGCGGCGGCCCAGATGCCCCACAGCAGCCACTGGCCCTTGGCCTCCGGCAGCAGCAGCATCGTGAGCGGGGTGTAGGTGCCCGCGATGATCAGGAAGATGTTGGCGTGGTCGAGGCGGCGCAGCACGCCGTCCATGCGCGGGCTCCAGTTGCCCCGGTGGTAGAGCGCGCTGACACCGAACAGCAGACAGGCCGTCAGGACGTAGATCCCGCAGGCGACGCGTGCTTCGGACGACTCGGCGAGGGCGGTGAGGACCAGGCCGGCGACGAGAACGGCCGGAAACATGCCGAGATGCAGCCAGCCGCGCAGCTTCGGCTTGACGGGGTGCGGCAATGAGAGCGCCACCGGGCCGTGGCCAGCGGCCTGCGTGTCCCTGGGCGCGTCGGAGGCGGACGCAGTCATGGGGCCATCGTACCTACGGGACCGTAAGTTACGCATCAGTACGGGGGCTTGCCGCAGGGGAGTGGCCAGCATCTCACGGGGTGCCGTACCTCGCATCCCGGCCTCCGATACGTGGCGATCCTCACGCCGCTCAGGTGTGACGCCCTCTGGACAGATGGGCACTCACGTCGGATGATCAAATGAGTGCGGTCGACACCGGATGAGCGCCCACGAGGACGACGTCACGCATCCGGGTCGCAGCCCCCACGGGGCCTCCCAACAAAAAACCCCTCATTTAGGAGCAATCGTGGCGCGCGACATCGCTGCTCCCCCCGTCCCCACCAACCACCAGGAGCTGATCTCGTGGGTGAACGAGATCGCCGAACTGACCCAGCCGGACGAAGTGGTCTGGTGTGACGGATCCGAGGCCGAGTACGAGCGCCTGTGCGAGGAGCTCGTGGCGAAGGGCACCTTCCGCAAGCTCGACCCCATCAAGCGCCCCAACTCCTACTACGCGGCCTCCGACCCCTCCGACGTCGCGCGCGTCGAGGACCGGACCTTCATCTGCTCCGCCAAGGAGGAGGACGCCGGCCCGACCAACCACTGGAAGGACCCCGCCGAGATGCGGGAGATCTTCCGCGGCACGGGCGGCGAGGGCGGTCTGTTCCGCGGCTCGATGCGCGGCCGGACCATGTACGTCGTGCCCTTCTGCATGGGCCCGCTAGGCTCCCCGCTCGCCGCGCTCGGTGTCGAGATCACCGACTCCGCGTACGTCGCCGTCTCCATGCGCACGATGACCCGCATGGGACAGCCGGTCCTGGACGAGCTCGGCGACGAGGGCTTCTTCGTCAAGGCCGTGCACACCCTCGGCGCCCCTCTCGCGGAGGGTGAGGCGGACGTGCCGTGGCCGTGCAACAGCACCAAGTACATCTCGCACTTCCCCGAGGACCGCGAGATCTGGTCCTACGGCTCCGGCTACGGCGGCAACGCCCTGCTCGGCAAGAAGTGCTACGCCCTGCGCATCGCCTCCGTCATGGCCCGCGACGAGGGCTGGCTCGCCGAGCACATGCTCGTGCTGAAACTGACCCCGCCCACCGGGGAGCCCAAGTACGTGGCCGCCGCCTTCCCGTCGGCCTGCGGCAAGACCAACCTCGCCATGCTGGAGCCCACGATCTCCGGCTGGACCGTGGAGACCATCGGCGACGACATCGCCTGGATGCGCTTCGGTGAGGACGGCCGCCTGTACGCCATCAACCCCGAGGCCGGCTTCTTCGGCGTCGCGCCCGGCACCGGCGAGCACACCAACGCCAACGCCATGAAGACCCTGTGGGGCAACTCGGTCTTCACCAACGTCGCCCTCACCGACGACGGCGACGTGTGGTGGGAGGGCATGACCGAGGAGACGCCCGCCCACCTCACCGACTGGAAGGGCAACGACTGGACGCCCGAGTCCCAGACGCCCGCCGCGCACCCCAACGCCCGCTTCACCACCCCCGCCGCGCAGTGCCCGATCATCGCGCCGGAGTGGGAGGACCCCAAGGGCGTGCCGATCTCCGCGATCCTCTTCGGCGGGCGCCGCGCCACCGCCGTACCGCTGGTCACCGAGTCCTTCGACTGGAACCACGGCGTCTTCCTCGGCGCCAACGTGGCCTCCGAGAAGACCGCCGCCGCCGAGGGCAAGGTCGGCGAGCTGCGCCGCGACCCCTTCGCCATGCTGCCGTTCTGCGGCTACAACATGGGCGACTACATGGGCCACTGGGTCGACGTGGCCAAGGACAAGGACCAGTCCAAGCTGCCCAAGATCTACTACGTCAACTGGTTCCGCAAGGACGACGAGGGCAGGTTCGTCTGGCCGGGCTTCGGTGAGAACGGCCGCGTCCTGAAGTGGATCGTGGAGCGCCTGGAGGGCAGGGCGGACGGCGTCGAGACCCCGATCGGCGTGCTGCCGACCAAGGAGTCCCTCGACACCGACGGCCTCGACCTGGCCGACGCCGACCTGGACTTCCTGCTCAGCGTCGACAAGGAGGTGTGGCGCGAGGAGGCGGCACTCGTCCCCGAGCACCTCAACACCTTCGGCGACCACACGCCCACCGAGCTGTGGGACCAGTACCGGGCGCTGGTGCAGCGCCTGGGCTGAGCAGCGTCGCCGCGAAGCTCCGCGGCCGGTCCGACTAGCCCTGACCCGCGAAGTCGTCACGAAGGCCGGTCGCGAGGGGGGCTCCCCGCGCTCCAGTAGCTCGCAGTACCCCGGAGCACGGGGAGTTCCCGGTCGGGCCGGGTCACCGCACAACGGCGTGCGGAGGACCCGGCCCTTCGGCATGTCCGCCCCCTGACCAGAACGCGCCGTTCCCCTTCGCCACGCCGTCGGAACTCCGCGGTGACGAGGTGTGACGCGGTGTACGCTCCCGATCTTGCGCGACCCGAACGGCTGTTCCCCGCCCCGCGGGGAGGGGGTGCCGTGACCGGAGGGGTCGCCGACACAGCCTGTGGGGGGCACAGTTGAACACCGTCCGAGGTACCAGACACACCGCACGTCTCGCGGCCACGCTGCTCGCCGCCGTGCTCGCCGCCGGCGGCCTGACCGTCGTCGCCGCGCCCGCCGCGCACGCGGCGGCCTCCGACCTCGTGGCCAAGCTGCCGATCTCCTCGTTCTCGGCGCTGACGGTCGACTCCGCGCACCAGCGCGTGTACGTCGCCGACAGCAACCTGGGCCACTACGACAACAAGGGTCTCGTCGCCGTCTACGACTTCTCCGGCGAGCGCGTCACCACCATCACCACCACGCGCCACGTCTCCGGCCTCGCGCTGAACTCCGACGGCAGCGTGCTGCACGTCGGCGGCCGGGACGGAATCCTGCGGTACGACACCACCACGTACCTGCCGCTCAGTGCCGCGGTGGCGGGCACCGACACCTGCGGCCGCAGCATGGCCTTCGCGGGCGGCAGGGCGTACCACACCGCGCCGTACGCCAACAGCATGTCGGACTGCGACACGACGCTCACGTACCTGGACTACAGCCAGACCGACAACACGTGGCAGCGCAGCGGCTGGCAGGACCACGGCAGGCTCCAGCTGGAGGCGGGCCCCGGCGACCGGCTGATGATGGGCCAGCCGGCGAACGCCAAGGCCGCCGACCCGTTCCTCGCGGTGTTCGACGCCGGCGGGACGACCCTGGTGCGTACGGCCGACCGCCGCTTCGCCGACGCCGAGGGCAAGGGCGCCGCGAACCTCAAGGACATGGCCTTCTCCGCGGACGGCACCAAGGTCGCCGTCGCCGACGCGGCCGCCGGCACCCGGCTGCTCGACAGCGGCGACCTGTCCGACGCCGCGACCGGCTACCCGGCGCTGCCGTCCGGGGCCTCGGCCTCCGCCGTCGCCTTCAGCGGTGACGGCAAGTACCTCGCGCGCGGCGCCTCGGCCACCGGTGCGACGCCCGACCTGCTGCTCTCGCCGGCCGACCCGTCCGACGCGACCCCCGCGCTGGAGTTCGCCTTCGAGGGCAGCCTCGACGGCGACCGGGTGGCACCGCGCGGACTGGAGTGGTCCGCCGACGGCTCCCGGCTGTTCGCGGTCACCACCAACACCGCCGGCAGCCAGTACTGGCTGCACGTCGTCCAGCCGCCGGCCGTGCAGTACGACACCCGCTTCGCCCAGGGGCCGACCCACAGCCCCGCCCGGGCGGTCGCGGGCGAGGCGCTGGCCGTGCGCGGCCGACTGGAACTGGACGGGCCGGCCCCGGCCGAGCCGCTGAAGGTCACGGCGACCCGCACCGACGCGGGCGGCACGCACGAGCTCGGCACGGCGACCGTCAAGGCGGACGGCACCTTCACCGTGCTCGACGAGCCGGAGCTGATCGGCGACGCCACGTACACCGTGTCGTTCCTCGGCGACCTCACCCACCGCCCGGCCACCGACCTCACCCACACGGTGTCCGTCGGCAGGGCGGCCAGTTCGATCGCGCTCAGCGCCCCGGCCGAGGTGCCGATGGACACCGGCGTCCACCTCACCGGCACCTTCGCCGCACAGGGGAAGGCGCTGCCCGAGCGGGCGGTGCTCAAGGTGGAGCGCACCGACCGGCTCGGCACGGGCACCCTCTCGTCGGTGACGGTCGCCGCCGACGGCACCTTCACCGTCGACGACCTGCCGCGCGCCCGCCGGAACACGACCTACACGGTCAGCTGGCCCGGCGACGACCTGCACGAGGGGTCCACCGCGTCGGCGACGGTCCGCGTCACCCGCTGATCACGCGAAACACACGGGCGGGGCACCGCGGGCAGGCTGCCCGCGGTGCCCCGCCCGCGGTACGGAGTGTGTGGCGCCCGGTCCGCGCGTCGCTGCGGGTGCACGCGGACCGGGGCCGTACGAGGGAGCCCGGAGGGCTCAGCGGGACGCGAGCTCGCGCGGCTCCAGGGCCGCGGCGTGCGCGTCCATGCGCTCGGCGGTCAGGATCGCGACCGCCGTGTCGGCGTTGGAGGCCGCCACCACCAGGGCGCGGCTCGCCAGGGTGTGCGCCCGTCGGTGCAGGGCCGCCAGGTGCGGCTCGGGGTGCGCGGCGGTCAGCGGCGCGCGGACCGCCGCCCGGCCTCCCCGCAGCCGGGCCACCTGCTCGGCGAGCCGGTCGGCGGCGGTGTCCAGGTCGGGGGAGGGGGCCAGGGCGCGCAGCTCGTCCGTGACGGTGAGCAGCGCCGCGAGATGGCCCGCGAGCTGGATGTCCAGCTCCTCCTCACGGGACCGGTGCGGGAAGTCCGAGGTACCGCCGGCCATCGTGCTGTGGACGGACCTGGTGCGGATCGGTTCGTACATGGGACGGCCTCCTCAGTGCTTCAGGAAACCATCCTACATTGGATTCAATCTAAAGTTGAGGGAGTTCGGAATCTGGCTCGGTTCGACTCAGGGCTGGCCGTAACCGTCCAGGAAGTTCCCGATCCGGCCGACCGCCTCGCGCAGGTCCCCGGCCGTCGGCAGGGTCACCACCCGGAAGTGGTCGGGCTCGGGCCAGTTGAAGCCGGTGCCCTGCACGACCATGATCTTCTCCTGGCGCAGCAGGTCCAGGACCATCCGCCGGTCGTCCTTGATCTTGAAGACCTTGGGGTCGAGCCGGGGGAAGAGGTACAGCGCGCCCTTGGGCTTCACGCAGGTCACGCCCGGGATGCTGGTCAGCGCCTCGTGGGCGGCGTCCCGCTGCTCCCGCAGCCGCCCGCCCGGGAGCACCAGCTCGTTGATGGTCTGCCGCCCGCTGAGCGCCGCGACCACGCCGTGCTGCCCCGGCATGTTGGCGCACAGCCGCATGTTCGCCAGGACCGTCAGGCCCTCGATGTAGGACTCGGCGTGCGCGCGCGGCCCCGAGATCGACATCCACCCGACCCGGTAGCCGGCCACCCGGTACGCCTTCGACATGCCGTTGAAGGTGAGCGTGAGCAGGTCCGGGGCGATCGCGGCGGTCGGGGTGTGCGTGGCCTCGTCGTACAGGATCTTGTCGTAGATCTCGTCGGAGCAGATCAGCAGGTTGTGCCGGCGGGCGATGTCGGTCAGCCCGCGCAGCATCGCCTCGTCGTAGACCGCGCCCGTCGGGTTGTTCGGGTTGATGATCACGAGCGCCTTGGTGCGGTCGGTGATCTTCCGTTCCACGTCGGCCAGGTCCGGCATCCAGTCGGACTGCTCGTCGCAGCGGTAGTGCACCGCCGTGCCGCCGGACAGGGAGACGGCGGCCGTCCACAGCGGGTAGTCGGGCGCGGGGACGAGGACCTCGTCCCCGTCGTCCAGCAGGCCCTGCATCGCCATCACGATCAGCTCGGAGACGCCGTTGCCGATGAAGACGTGCTCCACGTCCGTCTCGATGCCGAGGGTCTGGTTGTGCATGACGACGGCCCTGCGCGCCGCCAGCAGACCCTTCGCGTCGCCGTAGCCGTGGGCCGTCGACACGTTGCGGAGGATGTCCTCCAGGATCTCCGGCGGGCACTCGAAGCCGAAGGCGGCCGGGTTGCCGGTGTTCAGCTTGAGGATGCGGTGCCCGGCCGCTTCCAGCCGCATCGCCTCCTCGAGCACCGGCCCCCGGATCTCGTAACAGACGTTGGCGAGCTTGGTCGACTGGATCACCTGCATGTCCGTGAGCTTACGACCCGATGACGCCCGGTGTGCCGTGTCTTCCGCCACGTGAGACGTGTGGTTCGGGTGGATTTCCCCGGGCCGCCGGTGAGGCCGCCGGGAAACCACCCGGGAGGGCTAGCGCGGGCTCCGCCGCACCGAGCGTCCCGCCAGCACGTCCGTCCGGCGCCCGTCCCGCATCACGAACCGCCCGTCGACCAGCACGTACGGGATGCCCGTCGGAAGCCGGCGCGGGTCCTCGTAGGTGCTGCCGGCCGCGACCGTGGCCGGGTCGAAGAGGACCAGGTCGGCCCGGTAGCCCTCGCGGACCAGTCCGCGGTCGGGCAGCCGCAGCCGGGCCGCCGGGCGCGAGGTGAGATGGGCGACGCACTCCTGGAGCGACAGCACGCCCAGCTCGCGCACGTAGTGCCCGAGGTAGTGCGGGAAGGTGCCGTAGGCGCGCGGGTGCGGCTTGGTGCCCTGGAGGATGCCGTCCGAGCCCCCGGTGTGGACGCGGTGCCGCATGATCGCGCGGACGTTCTCCTCGTGGCCGACGTGCTGGAGGATGGTCGGCGCCAGCCGGTCGGCGAGCAGGAGGTTCCGGGCGACCGTCCACGGGGTCTCGCCGCGCCGCCGGGCCGACTCCAGGACCGTACGGCCGACGTACTCCCCGAACGCGGGGTCGCCCGTGCCGGAGATCTCGATCGTGTCCCACTCCATGGGCACGCCGTGGCAGCCGTCGGAGCCGATCTCCTCGATGTGGTGCCGGATGCGTTCGGCGGTGTCGTCGTCCGCCAGCCGCCGCATGATCTGCTCCGGGCCGCCCTCGCTCGCCCAGCTCGGGAGCATCGCCACGAGCGTGGTGCAGCCGGGGGTGTAGGGGTACGTGTCGAGCGTGATGTCGGCCCCGGCGGCCAGCGCGTCGTCGAGCAGCGTCAGCAGTTCGGGGGCCTTGCCCTTGTTGACGCCGAAGTTCATGGTGGCGTGCGCCAGGTGCAGCGGGCAGTCCGCCTCCCGGGTCAGCTCGACCATCTCCTCGTAGGCCCGGAGCGCCCCGGCGCCGTAGGAGCGGTGGTGCGGGCAGTAGTAGCCGCCGTACGACGCCACCACCCGGCACAGCTCGGTCAGCTCCGCGTCCTTGGCGTACATGCCCGGCGTGTACGTCAGCCCGGAGGACATGCCGACCGCGCCCTGCTCCATGCCCTCGGCGACCAGGCGCCGCATGTGCTCCAGCTCGGCCTCGGTCGCCTCCCGGTCGTCCCAGCCGACGGCGAGGGCGCGGACCGTGCCCTGCGGGATCAGGTAGGCGGCGTTGACCGCGATGCCCCCGTCGAGCCGGTCCAGGTACTCGCCGACCGAGCGCCAGTCGAAGTCGACGTCGTCCCCGGGACCGTTCCACCCGGCGATCGCGCGGCGCACCTCGCCGAGCGTGCGGTCGTCGACCGGGGCGTACGACAGTCCGTCCTGGCCGATGACCTCCAGGGTCACGCCCTGCGCGGCCTTGGCGCTGTGGTCGGGGTCCCGCAGCAGCGCCAGGTCGCTGTGGGCGTGCATGTCGATGAAACCGGGGGAGAGGACCAGGCCCTCGGCGTCCAGTTCCTGGCGGGCCTTCGGGCGCTGGCAGCCCGCTGCCGCCGCCTCCTTGACGATCGAGACGATCCGGCCGCCGTCGATCACGACGTCGGCGCGGTAGGAGTCGGCGCCGGAGCCGTCGACGACGTCCGCGTCCCGGATGACCAGCTCTTCCATGGGAGACCTCCTAGAAGAACGTACGGATGTAGTCGACGACCGTCCCGTCCGCTTCCGCGACCGGGATCAGCTGCCACTTGTCGAAGGACGTGCACGGGTGGGACAGGCCGAGCCCCACCCAGTCGCCCACCTCCAGCTCCGCCTCGGGGGCGGTGCGCAGCCAGGCGTGCTGGTCGGACAGGCCGGTCACCGTGATGCCGGTGGCCGGGCGCTCCGGCCCCCCGTCGACCGGGCGGACCACCTGCGGGAAGGGCAGGTCGAGGTCGTACGCCGCGTCCCGCTTGCCGGCGTTGGCGAAGGCCTGCTCGGCACAGGGACGGGAGACCACCTGGGTCCACAGCCGGAAGGCGGGCTGGAGCGCGCCCTCGGCGGGGACCCGGTTGAAGGGCGTCACCTCGCGGTAGTGACCGTCGTCGTGCGAGACGTACGCGCCCGAGCGCAGCAGCTTCAGCACGGGCAGGGAGAGGCCGGGGACCTCCGCGAACACGTCGGCGACCGCGTCGAACCAGGCGCTGCCGCCCGCGCTCAGCACGATCTCCTCCAGCCCGGCGAAGCGCCCGGCCGCGTCGAACTCCACGGTCAGCGCGACCAGCCGGCGCAGCCACGCGTGCACCTTCTCCGGGTCGGCGCCGGGCACCTCGCCCTCGTACCCGGCGACACCGGCCAGCCGCAGCGTCCGCGATCCGGCCACCGCGTCGGCGACGGCGGCGCACTCGGCCTCCGTGCGCACGCCCGTGCGGGCGCCCTCCCCGGCCGCCAGCTCGACCACGACGTCCACCGGGCGGGTCGCGCCCGCGGCGGAGAGCGCCGCGTCCATCAGCCCGACGCCGCGCACGGAGTCGACGTAGCAGACGAAGCGGAAGTCCGGGTCGGCGTCCAGCTCCGCGGCGAGCCGGCGCAGCGCGGCGGCGTCGACCAGCTCGTTGGCGAGGAAGATCCGCCGGATGCCGAAGGCGCGGGCCACCCACACCTGGTGCGGCACCGCCAGGGTGATGCCCCAGGCGCCGCGCTCGATCTGGCGGTGGAAGAGCTGGGGCGCCATGGAGGTCTTGCCGTGCGGCGCGAAGGCGAGGCCGTGCCGGGCCGCGTACGTCTCCATCAGCGCGAGGTTGTGCTCCAGGCGCTCCGCGGAGAGGGCCAGCACCGGCGTGCTGAAGCCGTCGGTGAAGAGGTTGCGGCGCTGACCGGCCAGCTCGGCGACGGTCAGGCCGGCGGCGTCCGGCGGCAGGCCCTTGAAACGGTGGTCGACGTGCTCCTCGACCAGACGGGCGAGGGCTTCGGTGCCGGTGTCGAGGGCCATGGAGCCTCCATGAGGTGCGGTGTCGCGTCGGGTGCCGCGGCAGGTGGAGCGTCGGGGTACGACCATGCGTTGCATTGTGTGCAACGGGCATTGCGTATGTCGCTTACTGCTGTCTAACATCTCGGCCAACGCGGGGTCAACGGATCCGCCGAGGCCCGCGAGAGCCGCAAGGAGTCCCCACCATCGTGACCGCCACCGGACCCACCAGCACCGCCCCCGACGTCGTGGACGTCGTCGCGCTCGGCGAGTCCATGGTCACCTTCCTCCCCTCCCGTCCCGGGCGGCTCGCCGACGTCCCCTCCTTCGACCGGGGCATCGGCGGTGCCGAGTCCAACGTGGCCTGTGTGCTGGCCGCCGCCGGGCACTCCGCGCGCTGGGTCAGCAGGGCCGGCGCCGACGGCTTCGGCGACCATCTCGTCGAGGCGATCGGCGCCTACGGTGTCGACGTCTCCGCCGTGCGCCGCGACCCGGACCGCCCGACCGGCGTGTACTTCCGCACCGCCGGGGACCGGGCCACCGACGCCCACGAGGTGGCCTACTACCGGGCGGGCTCGGCGGCCTCCGCGATGTCGGTGCGGAACATGGACCTCGACGTGATCCGCTCCGGACGCGTCCTGCACCTGTCCGGCATCACGCCCGCCCTCTCCGCCGACTGCCTGGACCTGATGCGCGAGCTGACCGCCCGCCGCCCCGGCCGGCCCCTGGTCTCCTTCGACGTCAACCACCGCCCCGGGCTGTGGCGCGGGCACACCGACGGCTCGCGGGTGCTGCTGGAGCTGGCCCGCGGCGCCGACCTCGTGTTCGTCGGCGAGGACGAGGCCTGGGGCCTGGGCGGACCCGAGGCCGTGCGCGCCGCCCTGCCCGAGCCCGAGCTGCTCGTCGTCAAGCAGGGCGCGACCGGCGCCACCGCCTTCCACGGCACCGAGGTCACCTCCGTCCCCGCCCTCACCGTCGACGTCGTCGCCGCCGTCGGCGCGGGCGACGCCTTCGCCGCCGGGTTCCTCTCCGCCACCCTGCGGGGGCTGCCGGTGCGCGAGCGCCTGCGCCACGGCCACCTGATGGCCGCCGCCGCCCTCACCGTCCCCGGCGACCTCGCCGTACCGCCCGCCCGTCGCCCGTCCGTCGCCCCGCACGGAGCCTCCCCGGGTGCCGAAGGCCTGGAGGGGCCCCCGCCGCGGCGCCCCTTCTGGATCGACCACGCCGACCGCCTCGCCGCCCTCGACGACGACGCGTGGGGGACACTGCGACTCGGCCCCGGCTGGACACAGGCCGGCGAAAGGGCCGAGGAGGAGGTACGCACACCATGAGCCAGACCGTCGACCGCGCGCTGAGCATCCTGCCGCTGCTCGCCGAGGGCCCCGCCGACCTGGGCCGGGTCGCCGACCGCCTCGGCGTCCACAAGTCCACGGCCCTGCGCCTGCTGCGCACCCTCCACGAACACGGCTTCGTCTACCGCCAGTCCGACCAGCGCTACCGCCTCGGCGCGCGGCTCATCGCCCTCGCCCAGGAGGCGATGGAGAACCTCGACGTCCGCGAGATCGCCCACCCCCACCTCGTACGCCTCAACGAGAGCTGCGGACACACCGTCCACCTCGCCGTCTACGAGGAGAACGAGGTCCTCTACATCGACAAGGTGGAGAGCCGCTACCCGGTCCGCATGTACTCGCGGATCGGCAAGCCCGTCGCCATCACCGTCGCCGCCGTGGCGAAGCTGCTGCTGGCCGACCTCCCCGAGAGCGAGCGCCGCGCCGTCGCGGAGAAGCTCGACTACCCCCTGTACACGGCCCGTTCGACGCCGAACGCCGACAGCTTCGTCAAGGAGCTGGCCAAGGTGCGCGAACAGGGCTGGGCCACCGACCTCGGTGGCCACGAGGAGTCCATCAACTGCGTCGCCGCCCCCATCCGGGGCGCCGACGGCCGGGTGGTCGCCGCGATGTCGGTCTCCGCGCCGAACGTCGTCGTCACCGCGGACGAACTCCTCACCCTGCTCCCGCTGGTGCGCCGTACGGCGGACGCGATCAGCGGCGAGTACTCCGGCAGGACCCCCGTGCAGCACCCCGAGCACCACCCCGAGAAGGACACGGTATGACCGACAAGACCGCCCTCACCCCCGCGACCCACACCGTCCCGCCGGCGAAGTTCTCGCACGGCGTGAAGAAGGGCAACATCCTCCAGGTCGCCGGCCAGGTCGGCTTCCTCCCCCACGAGGAGGGCAAGGCCCCCACCCCGGCCGGCCCGACCCTGCGCGAGCAGACCCTCCAGACCCTCGCCAACGTCAAGGCGATCCTGGAGGAGGGCGGCGCCTCCTGGGACGACGTGATGATGATCCGCGTCTACCTCACGGACGTGGACCACTTCGCCGAGATGAACGAGATCTACAACGCCTACTTCGAGGAGCAGGGCCTCACCCAGGCCCCCGCCGCGCGCACGACCGTCTACGTCGGGCTGCCCGCCGGCCTCCTCATCGAGATCGACGCGCTGGCCGTCCTCGGCTGACCCTCTCCCCGGTCTTCCCTCCCCGCCTGTCTGTCGCACGGCACGGTGCCCCCACCCCCTCCGGGGGCGCCGTGCCGCGCCCCGCCCTGCCCGAAAGCAGTATGTGCTTACCCAGAGGACCCCCGTATGTCCTACCCGTCCCTCCAGCTCGCCGCCTCCGCACCGGCGCAGACCCCGCCCCACACCGGTGGCCTGCTCCACCTGATCGACGGCACCGCGGGCCTGCTGACCGTCGCCGCGATCGGCATCGCGCTGCTGCTCTTCCTGATCATCAAGGTGCGGCTCCAGCCGTTCGTCGCGCTGCTCGCCGTCTCCATAGCCGTCGGCCTGCTCGCCGGCCTGTCGGTCACCGAACTCTTCGGCACCGTCCAGAAGTCCGACGCCGTCTCCACCATCGAGTCCGGCATGGGCGGCATCCTCGGCCACGTCGCCATCATCATCGGCCTGGGCACCATGCTCGGCGCCATCCTCGAGGTCAGCGGCGGCGCCCAGGTACTGGCCGGCCGCCTGCTCGGTCTCTTCGGCGAGAAGCGCGCCCCGCTCGCCATGGGCCTCACCGGCCTCATCTTCGGCATCCCGGTCTTCTTCGACGTCGGCATCTTCGTCCTCGCGCCGATCGTCTACGCCGCCGCCAAGCGCTCCGGCAAGTCGATCCTGCTCTACTGCCTGCCGCTGCTCGCCGGCCTGTCGATGACCCACGCCTTCCTGCCGCCGCACCCCGGTCCGGTGGCCGCCGCCGGACTGCTGCACGTGGACCTCGGCTGGGTGATCCTCATGGGTGTCGTCTGCGGCATCCCGGCCGTGCTCGCCGCCTGGGTGTTCTCCGCCTGGATCGGCCGCCGCATCTTCGTGCCCGTGCCGCAGGACATGGTCGAGGCGGCCGAGGAGGCCAAGCAGGCCGTCATCGACGAGCAGACCAAGGCCGGCGTCGCGCCGCACGAGAGCCCGGTCGCCCTCGGCACGGTCCTCGGCATCATCGGCACCCCGCTGGTCCTGATCCTCGCCGCGACCTTCTCCTCCATCGCCCTGGACCCGTCCACCCTCCGCTCGGTGATCGAGTTCTTCGGCAACCCGTTCGTCGCGCTGACCATCGCCCTGTTCCTCGCGTACTACCTGCTCGGCATCCGGCGCGGCTGGTCCCGCAAGTCCCTGGAGACCGTCTCGACCGCCTCGCTGAAGCCGGTCGGCAACATCCTGCTGGTGGTCGGCGCGGGCGGCATCTTCGGCGCCGTCCTCAAGGCCAGCGGCGTCGCCCAGGCACTCTCCGACACCTTCAACGACGTCGGCCTGCCGGTGATCGTCCTCGCCTACCTGATCTCGCTGGTCCTGCGGGTCGCCCAGGGCTCGGCGACGGTCGCCATCGTGACGACGGCGGGCATCGTGGCGCCGCTGCTCGCCGAGGGGGACCACTCGCAGGCGTTCGTCGCCCTGGTCATCATGGCCATCTCGGCGGGCTCCATCTTCGCCTCGCACGTCAACGACGGCGGCTTCTGGATGGTGGCCAAGTACTTCGGCATCAGCGAACGGGACACCCTCAAGACGTGGACCGTGCTGGAGAGCGTGCTGTCGGTCGCCGGGTTCGTGGTGGCGGCGGTCCTCAGCCTGTTCGTGTAGGCGTCCCGGTCGGGCGTTCCACGCGGGTGTCCCGTGTAGGCGTCTGATAACGAAGTTGGGGCTGGCTGTGTCCGGCACAGGATCGTCGACCATACTGCCCGCTGTGGAGCAGCGCAGAGGATCGACCAGCCAGCCCCTGGAAGGCGCCGGATTCGACCCGGCCTTCATCCCCGGGCTCACCGCGCCCGTGACCCGTGGGCCGCAGGACGCGAGAGCGGACGAACCGGCGGCGGAGTCCGGGACCGGGGCCGAGGAGGTCCGCGACGCGGAGGAGGCCCCCGTCGGGGACCCGTCCGTCGCGGAGCCCACCGGGGAGTCCGCCGAGCCGTCCGCCGAACCGGACGAGGAGGCCCCCGACGGCCCCGTCTTCGAGGCGTCCGACCGCCGAGCCAGGATCGTCGCCGACCACAAGGGCGTACGCCTGTCCCTCGACGACCAGAGCTGCGAGTTCCGCTGGGACGAGGTCGGGGCCGTGGAGACGGAGACGGGACGCTTCGGCAAGCGGTTCACGGTGACGGTGCACACGCCCGACCGCCGCTGGTACCCGATCGAGATCGAGGCGAAGTCCAGGAGCCGCTTCCCCGAGTGGGAGTCCGCCCTCGACGAGGTCCTGGACGCGTACTTCGAGGACGACGCCGGAAGTGACGCGAAGTCCGGTGCTCAGGACGAGGCCGGACCGGACGAGAAGCCCGGTGCGCGGGACGACGCCGCGAGCGAGGCGAAGTCCGATGCGCAGAAGGGCGCCGAGGGCAAGGCCGACGGCGACGAGTAAGCGCATCGGGTGAAGATCCGCGCACGCCCTCTTGTCCCACCGGCGGTCATGGGCTTGGTTGGCCCGCATGGCGGACACCACGGGCAACATCGCAGACACCGGCGGGCCACGCGGGGCCGACCCGGCTCCCCGTAAGTCCAGTTGGCGCTACATCGGTCCCGGCATCGTCGTGGCGGCGACCGGCGTGGGCGCCGGCGACCTCGTCGCCACCCTCATCGCGGGCAGCAACTTCGGCTACACCCTGCTGTGGGCCGCGGTCATCGGCTGCCTGGTGAAGATCTCGCTCGCGGAGGCGTGCGGCCGGTGGCACCTGGCCACCGGCCGCACGCTCTTCGACGGCTGGGCGAGCCTCGGCCGCTGGACCACCTGGTTCTTCGCGGTCTACACCGTGATCTGGGGCTTCGTCTACGGCGCGGCGGCGATGTCGTCCAGCGCCCTGCCCCTTCAGGCGCTGTTCCCGGACGTGATGGACCTGGAGTGGTGGGGCATCGCGTGCGGCCTGGTCGGCCTGGTCTTCGTCTGGTTCAACAAGTACGCGGTCTTCGAGAAGGTCATGACGGTCCTGGTGGGCGTCATGTTCGTGGTGACGGTGTACCTGGCGATCCGTGTGACGCCCAACCTGGGCGACGCCTTCGCCGGCCTCCTCCCGGTCCTGCCGGACGAGAAGGACTCGGTCCTCAACACCCTGGGCCTCATCGGCGGCGTGGGCGGCACCATCACGCTCGCCGCGTACGGCTACTGGGTCAACGCCAAGGGCTGGACCGACACCGGTTGGATGAAGGTCATGCGCCTGGACAACCGGGTCGCCTACGCCACCACCGGCATCTTCGTCGTCGCCATGCTGTTCGTCGGCGCGGAACTGCTCCACTCGGCGAACATCGCGATCGCGAGCGGGGACAAGGGCCTGATCCAGCTGGGCGACATCCTGGAGGACGAGTACGGGACGGCGACCGGCAAGCTCTTCCTGATCGGCTTCTTCGCCACGTCCTTCACCTCGCTGATCGGCGTCTGGCACGGAGTGAGCCTGATGTTCGCCGACTTCCTGTCCCGGCAGCGGGGGGAGCGCCAGGCGCGGGGCGAGGAGCTGGCCTCGGGGCGCCGTGAACGCTCCTGGGCCTTCCGCGCCTACCTGCTCTGGCTCACCTTCCCGCCCATCGTCCTGCTCTTCCAGGACGAGCCCTTCCGCCTGATCATCATCTACGGCGTCCTGGGCGCCGCCTTCATGCCCTTCCTGGCCCTCACCCTGCTGTGGCTCCTCAACTCCGGCCGCACACCGCGCGAGTGGCGCAACGGCTGGCTGAGCAACGGCATGCTCGCCGTCGCCGGGCTGCTCTTCCTGGTGCTGTGCGTGAAGCAGGTCTGGGACCAACCGTGGTCGGAGTTCTTCTAGGGGCTCCGACCGGAACCGCCCGCCACGCCGACGGCAGCAGCGTCGCCGGCGTGGCGGGCGCCGCACTCCGCCGCCGTTCAAAAATGTGAATGCCAATCACATGTCCAACCGTTGACGTGTCCGCAACACAGTCGTAGCTTGCGGGAAAGCGCTTTCTCGCCGCGGACCGCCCGCTCCTGTCGGTCCGCGGGCGGCAGCTCACCCGTGGCTCATCGACGATCCGGAGACCAACGATGCTTCGCAGACCCGTCATCGCCAGTGCCGGCCTTCTGGCCGGAACGCTCGTCGCACTGTCCGGCAACCCGGCGCAGGCCGCCACCACGCGGTACGAGGCCGAGACCGCCCCGGCGAGCTGCACGGGCACCATCGACTCCGACTGGTCCGGCTACTCCGGCGGCGGATTCTGCAACGGCACCAACAAGGCGGGCGCGCACGCCCAGTTCACGGTCGACGCCTCCGCGGCGGGCACCGCGACCCTCCGGATCCGCTTCGCCAACGGCGCAGGCACCCAGCGGCCCGCGGACATCGTCGTGAACGGCACGACGGTCGCCTCCGCACCCTTCGCGGGCACCGGCGCGTGGAGCACCTGGGCGACCCGGGAGATCGAGGTGCCCCTGCGGGCCGGCGGCAACACCGTCCGCCTCACCCCGACCACCTCGGCCGGCCTGCCCAACATCGACCACCTGGAGGTGGAGACGGACGGCGGCACCACCACCCCGCCCCCCACCGCCGGCACGCTCCACGTGTCCCCGAACGGCACCGACGGCGCCACCGGCACGGAGTCCGACCCGACCACGCTCACCTCGGCGCTCTCCCGGGTGGCCCCCGGAGGCACGATCTACCTGCGGGGCGGCACCTACCGCTACTCCCAGACGGTCACCATCCCCCAGGGCAACGACGGCACCTCCGCCGCCCGCAAGACGCTCGCCGCCTACCCGGGGGAGACCCCGGTGCTCGACTTCTCGGGCCAGAGCGAGGACCCGGCCAACCGCGGCCTCGCGGTGAACGGCTCGTACTGGCACGTCAAGGGCGTCGTCGTCCAGCGCGCCGGGGACAACGGCATCTTCGTCGGCGGCAGCAACAACGTCTTCGAGCGCACGGTGACCCGCTTCAACCGGGACACCGGCCTCCAGCTGTCCCGGATGCTCTCCAGCACGCCCAAGGCCCAGTGGCCGTCCAACAACCTCGTCCTGAGCGCGGTCTCGCACGACAACGCCGACTCCGACGGCGAGGACGCCGACGGCTTCGCCGCGAAGCTCACCTCCGGCCCCGGGAACGTCTTCCGCTACGCCGTGGCCCACAACAACATCGACGACGGCTGGGACCTGTACACCAAGTCCGACACCGGCGCGATCGGCGCGGTGACCGTCGAGGACTCCCTCGCGCTCGAGAACGGCACCCTCAGCGACGGCTCCCAGGCGGGCAACGGGGACCGCAACGGCTACAAGCTGGGCGGCGAGGACATCGAGGTCGACCACGTCGTCCGGCGGAGCATCGCCTACCAGAACGGCAAGCACGGGTTCACCTACAACAGCAACCCGGGCACGATGCAGGTGTCGGACAACATCAGCATCGGGAACGAGCAGCGCAACTTCAACTTCGACGCCGGCGACTCCGTGTTCCGGAACAACACCTCGTGCGACAGCGGGTCGAACGACCGGGTCATCGGCAACGCCGACGGATCGAACCAGTTCTGGTCGGGCTCCAACGGCTCCCGCTGTTCCTCGTACGCCGGAGCCCTGCGCTGGTCCTTCGCCGCGGACGGGCGCCTGGTGGTGACCTTCGGCGGGGCGGCCGTGGCCCGTTAGGGCCCCGTCCGCCGCGCCACAGCGGGCGGCGGACCGGGCCAGGGGATCGGCCCTTTACCGCAGCTCGTCCCACTCCGGGCTGAGCGCCATCTCCCGCAGCTGGTCGATGGTCAGCGCGGGAGTGGCGCGGGAGGGCTCGGCGTGCGCGGCCCCGTTGTTGAAGGCGCTGATCACCACGCGAAAGCCGTCCTCGCCGGGCCGCAGGGTGTCGGCGGTCCACATCAGGACCCCGGCGACCCGGTCGTCCCCGTTGCCCTGCCGGACGGCGACGCGAGTGCCGTCGGGCAGGGTCTCGCCGTTGGCGTAGAGCTGGCCGGCGACGTCGTTCATCCCGTACTGGACGTTGACCTGGACGAGGCTCTCACCCTGTCCGTCATCGACGACGACGTAGGTGAACTCGCTCTCCTGCCCGCCCTCCTTGACCACGTCCAGTCCTTCCGGGAGCAGCCCGACCAGCGTCTCGTTGGCGTCCTTGCCGGAGACGGGGGCAGGCGGCACGTCGGCGGACGGGGCGCCCTCGGTGGGCCGGGCGGACTTCGGGTCCTCGGGAATCGCGTCCACCACCCGACGCCACACCTCGGCCGTGACGACCTCCTTCAGCTGCCCGGCCGACAGCGGAGGCTCCGCACGGGAGACGGGCGCGCCCTTCTGCGCGGGTGCGTTCCACTCGCTCAGGCTGACGTGCTGCCCCTTGTCCGTGACCAGGTCGGCGGACCAGAGCTTGGTCTCGACGCGCTTGTCGGGATACTCGTAGCCCTTGAACAGCCGCAGCAGCGAACCATCGGGCAACCGGGTGGAGGAGCACGAGTCGTGCGGGACGAACGTCTCGTCGGGACACTCCATCAGCTGGCGGACCTGATCACTGCCCGGCTCCACCCGGTAGAGGCCCATGCTGATCGCGGCGGCTCCCTTCCCGTCGTCGTACACGAGATACGCGTACGGCGAAGGCTCGTCGGCCGACCCCCGGGCGTCCTCCTGGCTGAACTCGCCGTCGGGAAGCAGCTCCTTGAGCTGACCGAGGACGGTGTCGCCGGATACGGGGGGCGGGGCGGGCGTCGTGGCCGACGCGGACGGCGCGGAGGTGGCCCCGGTGGTCGCGGCGGAGACGTCCCGTCCGTCGGAGTCCCCCTGCGGCAGCAGCATCGCCCCGCCCACCCCGACCAGCGCGACCCCGGCCACCCCGCCGAGCACCCCGGCCCGGCGCCGCGTCAGCGCCCGCCGCCCGCGGGTCCGCCCGCCGGTGACGAGGGCAGAACGGTCGGCGTCGAAGCGCCCGCCGGTCTCGTGCAGCGCGGCGGACAGCCGCTCCTCGAAGAGTTCCTGGTCCTGGTTTTCGGGCATGGCGAACCACCCTTTCCGCATGGATGGGAGAAGTGAGAGCCGAAGTGGGGGAGTGGGATTGAGGAACGAGGTCGGTCGCGTCAGGATCTGGCGTACTCCGCGAGGTCCTCGCCGAGCAGTTCGCGCAGCCGGCCCAGCGCCCGCGAGCTGCGGGTCCGTACGGCGGCGGAGCTGACGTTCATGACGTCGGCGGTCTCCTCGACGGACCGGTCCTCCCAGTACCGCAGGACGACGACGGCCCGGTCCTTGGCGGGCAGCCGCGCGAGCGCGTCCAGCAGCGTCAGCCGCAGCGAGGCGTCCCCGTCCCCGGAGCCGGGCGCGTCCGGGAACACGTCCGTCGCCCGCTCCCGGCTGCTGCGCCGCCGCTGATGGGCGAGGAAGGTCCGGGTGAGCACGGTCTGCGCGTACCCGGCGGGGTTGCCCACCCGGGACACGCGTCCCCAGCGGACGTACAGCCGGCCGAAGGTCTCCTGGACGAGGTCCTCGGCCAGATGCGTGTCCCCGGCGGTGAGCAGACAGGCGGACCGGTACAGCTGACCGGCCCGCGCCACCGCGAACTCGGCGTACTCGTCCGCCCGTCCTTGCCTCATGTCCGTGCCCCCCGCGCCGACCGCCGCCGTGTACCGCCTTCACTTCATTGATGCGGTGGACCCCGGGAAATGTTTCACACGAGTCTCACAGCCGGTGGTCGCCCGTCCGCCACGACCACGGCCGGCGGGGACATGGGATCCGACCGGGAACCCCGGGGCACCTCGAACTCCCCGGCGGCCGGGGACACGTCGTCCTGCCACCTCACCGCGAGAAGGCCCCTGGCGTCTCGGACGCCAGGGGCCGGGAGGGAATCAGCCGCACCTACGGCAGCGCGTGCACGTGTGCGCCCACCGCGTTGGACCACGCGTTGCCCGCCGTGGCGTCCCAGTTCGTGGACCAGGTCATCGCGCCCCGCAGGTCGGGGTAGGTCCTGGACGGCTTGAAGGAGCCGCAGTTGCTGCCCTTGGTGAGGCAGTCCAGGGCGGCGTTCACCACCGACGGTGCGACGTAGCCGCCACCCGCCGCCCGGGTGGAGGCCGGGACACCGAGGCCCACCTGGGAGGCATCGAGGCCGTTCTCCAGCTGGATGCAGGCCAGCGCGGTGAGGAAGTCGACCGTCCCCTGGGAGTAGACCTTGCCGTCGCAGCCCAGCATGGAACCGCTGTTGTAGTACTGCATGTTGACGACCGTGAGGATGTCCTTCACGTTCAGCGCGGTGCGGAAGTACGAGCCCGACGTCGACTGCATGTCGATGGTCTGCGGCGCCATCGTCAGGATCATGTCCGGGCCCGCCTTCGCCGACAGGGCGCGCAGGGCCTGCGTCATGTAGGTCGGGTTGAGGCCGTTCTCCAGGTCGATGTCGACGCCGTCGAAGCCGTACTCCTGCATCACGGCGTACACCGAGTTGGCGAAGTTGGCCGCGGAGGCGGAGTCGTTCACCGAGACGGTGCCCTTCTCGCCGCCCACCGAGATGATGACCTTCTTCCCGGCGGCCTGCTTGGCCCGTACGTCGGCCTTGAACTGGTCGACGGTGTAGCCGCCGAGCCCGGCCGAGTCGAGGTTGAAGGTGACCGCGCCCGGAGTGGTCGTCGCGTCCGCGAAGGAGACCGCGATGATGTCGTACTGGGAGGAGACGTCGGAGATCCGCTGGACCGCCGCCCCGTTGTTGAAGTTCTGCCAGTAGCCGGTCACCGCGTGCCTCGGCAGGTCGCCGCCCCCGCCGCCGCCCTGCTCGGTGGTGCGGGCCGTCACGGCCGTCGACTTCACGGACTCGCCCGCCGCGTTCGTCGCCGTGACCTGGAAGGAGTACGAGGTGGCCGCCGCGAGGCCGGTCACCGTCGCCGAGGTGCCGGTCACCGCGGTCACCTTCGTGCCGTTGCGGTAGATGCTGTAGCCGGTGGCGCCGGAGACCGCGTTCCAGGCCAGGGACGCCGACGACGAGGTCGTACCGGTGACGTTCAGGCCCGCCGGGGCGCCCGGAACGGTGGGTCCGGGACCGTCGCCGCCCCCGCCGCCGTCCGGACCGAAGACCGACAGGTCGTCGACGTGGTAGGCCGCCTGTCCGTACCAGCCGTGGGTGTACACCGTCACCGAGGTCGTCGTGGAGCCCGTGGTGAACCTGGTCGACAGCTGCTTCCAGGAGGCCGAGTCGGGGGTCCAGGTGGACACGTCCGTCGTGCCCGTGCCCGTGACGCCCAGGTAGGAGTACCCGCCCTGCACCCAGGCGCTCAGCGTGTACGTCGAGCCGGGCTTGACCTTCACCGTCTGGGAGCAGCGGGCGTTGTCCTGGCCGTTCGGCGTTGCCTTGAGCGCGGCCGAGCCGCCGTGGACCGGGGAGGAGACCGTCGTGCCGCTGTTCGCGGAGCAGGACCAGTCGCTCAGTCCGGCCTCGAAGCCGGCGTTCTTCGCGTTGTTGACGTCGGCGGCGGACGCCTGGCCGACGGCCGTGACCGAGAGGGCGAGCGCGGCGGTGACGGCTCCCGCCCAGAACTGCGTGCGTCTGCCGGGCCGTCTGCGTACGGGCTCCATGGGGGCCTCCGCTGGGGGTGTGGGGGCGTTGCGGTGTGTCCGCCCAAGGTGGTCCAGACCAATTGAGGGTGTCAAGAGGTAGGTCCGGACCAAGTGGGCCGTCGAGCGGCGGACTTGGCGTGCGCCGGGAGGAAAAGGCCGGGGTGGGCGGGAACGCGACCGGGAAATGCTCAACCTGTCCTGATTTGGCGCACCTTGTACATCACAAGTTGTTCCACAGCTGTAGGAAACGCTGTTCTCCGGTCACAGACGCGTGGATACAGTGCTCAGGTAGTCACGCAGTGAAGTCATCCGGGTGTGCCGGAGTAACACCGGTGCACCGAAGGGCATGGGGAGACGGGGAGCCGCGCGTGCCAACTGCCATTGCCGTGACCAGTGCCGACATGGCGCTGCCGCCGCACGACGAGCGGACGCTGCCCGCGGTCGTGCTCCAGGACGTGGACCGGCGTCCGCTGGAGCAGGTGCTGGCCGAGCTGCAGGCGCTGGTCGACCAGCACGGCCACCTGATCGTGGTGTGCTCCCGGGCCGTCCCGACGAGCGTGGAACGACGGCTGCACACCGTCCGCGGCCTCCTGGAGACCGACCGGATCGCCCTGTTCCGGCCGCCGCTCCCGCCGCTCGGACTCGCCGTGCTGGCCCGTCAGCTGCGGCAGCTCGCCTCCTGCGACCTCAGCCCCGGCGTCCTCGCCTCGGCCGGCCGCCTGCTGACCCACTACCTCCACGCCGGTGCGCTCCTCGGCTCCGTCGCCCGGCTCGACCACGTCCCCGTCGGCCTCAAGTCGCACGCCAGGTCCTGGATGCCCGGCAGCCAGTTCGGGGTCGTCGCGCATCCCGTGCCCCAGCTGGTGAAGATCGGGCCCGAGGCCGCCCTGGAGGGACCCGAGTTCGGCACGTGGCTGCTCGTCGCCAAGGGACAGCTCCCCTCCGACTGGGTCACCGGCACCCTCGCCCCCTCCTGGCGGGCCCAGGGGCTGCGCGAGGCACCGCTGCCCGCCGAGTCCGCGAGCTGGTGGGGGACCGGGAAGCTGACCGAGTTCTGCGCCTACCTGCCCGACCTGTCCGTCCTCTACCAGCTGGTCACCTCGGTGCGGCAGAGCCGGTGCCACTGGTGCGGCATCGACGTCATCGGCGACCGCTGCGTCTTCTGCTCCGCGACGCCGCCCGAGTACGAACGGCGGCCCGAGGCAGGCCGCTCCCTCCAGCACCGGGAGAGACGCGCGCTCACGGGGTAGGCCCGTACCGCACCCGCCCGCTCCGCCATCCGATCCGGCTCGACCGATTCCCCCAATGAGGTTGCACGGCTCATGAACTCCCGTCAGCGCCGCGGCATCATCCTGCTGATCCTGTCGGTCCTGTGCGCCCTCGGCGCGTTCGCCGGCGTGCTGTCCGTCGTCAACGACGTGAAGTCCAAGGTCGGGCCCGAGGTCACCGCCTACCGGCTCAAGAACGAGGTGCAGCCCTACACGCCCCTCGACGCGGGGCAGTTCGAGAGGATCGAGATGCCCGAGCGCTGGCTGTCGGAGAACGCCGTCACCGACCTCGGCCAGGTCCGCGGGAAGATCGCGGTGACGACGCTGAAGGCGGGCTCGCTGCTCCAGAGCGACATGATCGTCGACCAGCCCGCCCTTCAGCCGGGGCAGCAGGAGGTCGCCATCATGATCGACGCGGCGACCGGCGTGGCCGGCAAGATCACGCCGGGCTCCACCGTCAACGTGTACGCGACCTTCGAGGGGGAGCGGGAGGGGGACCCCGCCCAGTCCAAGATCATCGTGACGAACGCCCGGGTCATCGACGTCGGCGACCTGACCGCGCTGAAGCCCGACGAGGACAGCCGCGACCGCGAACCCACCGACGCCGTCCCCATCACCTTCGCACTGTCCACCATCGACGCCCAGCGCATCACCTACGCCGAGTCGTTCGCCCAGCGGGTCCGGCTCGCGCTGGTGGCACCCGGCGGCGGCACCACGGTCCCGGACAAGGACCGGACGTACGAACTCGCGAAGGACAAGTGAGACCCGTATGCCCACGAGGATCCTCCCGGCAGTCGGCGACGCGGACGCCGCACGGTCCGTCACGACCCTGCTCAGCCAGCTCCCGGACGCCGAACCGGTGGCCCCGGTCGTCGACTCCACCCAACTCGTCGACACCCTCGCCCGGCTGGCCGCCGAGTCGGTCGACGAACTGCCCGAGGTCGTCGTCGTCCACGAGCGCATCGGCCCGGTACCGGCCCTGGAGCTGATCCGCGAGGTCGCCCTGCGCTTCCCCGCCGTCGGCGTCATCCTTGTCACCTCCGACCCCGGCCCCGGCCTCTTCCAGGCCGCCATGGACCACGGCGCCCGCGGTCTGGTCGCCCTGCCGCTCAACTACGAGGAACTCGCCAGCCGCGTCCACGCGGTCGCCCAGTGGTCCGTGGGCGTACGCCGGCATCTGGGCAGCGGCGGCGACGTGTTCACCGGGGCCGGCGGCACCGTCGTCACGGTCAGCGGCGCCAAGGGCGGGGTGGGGGCCTCCCTCACGGCGATCCAGCTGGCCCTCGCCGCCCAGGCGTCGGGCCGTCCCACCGCCCTGGTCGACATGGACCTCCAGACCGGCGACATCGCCTCCTACCTGGACGTCCAGTTCCGCCGGTCCGTGGCCGACCTCGCCACCATCACGGACATCTCCCCGCGGGTCCTGGCCGACGCCGTCTTCCGCCACGACACCGGCCTCGCCCTGCTGCTCGCCCCCGGCGAGGGGGAACGCGGCGAGGACGTCACCGACCGCGCCGCCCGCCAGATCGTCGGCGCCCTGCGCTCCCGCTACGAGGTCGTCGTCATCGACTGCGGCGCCCAGCTCGGGGGCGCCGGGGCGGCGGCGGTGGAGATGGCCGACACGGCGCTGCTGGTCACCACCCCGGACGTGGTCGCCGTGCGGGGCGCCAAGCGGGCGGTGCGGATGTGGGACCGGCTGCAGATCCGCAAGGCGGAGGAGACCACCGTGGTCGTCAACCGGCACACCCGCGCCACGGAGATCCAGCCCGCGCTGATCCAGAGGATCACCGGCACGCTGGTCGCCGCCACCGCCGTCCCCGCCAACTTCAAGGAGCTCCAGGGCGCCGTGGACGCCGGCCGCGTCCACGAACTGGACAGCAGGAGCACGGTGAAGCAGGCCCTGTGGGCCCTCGCGGGCGAACTGGGCCTGGTCAAGGCGGCCGCGGCCGACCGGAAGGGCGGCCGGTTCCGCGGCGACCGGGGGTCGGCGGGCATCCGGCGGCGGAAGGACGGTGGGGGATGAGCGCGTGGGGGACGAGCGCGTTACGGGTCTCAGCCGGAGCCGGAGCCGGAGCCGGAGCCGGAGCCGGAGCCGGGACCAGGGCACGGGGCCGGGGCCGGGTCCGGGGCCAAGTCCCGTCCCGGAGGGAGGCCCTCCGCCGTGACCGCCGGGACGACGGCCAGGTCACCGTCGAGTTCCTCGGCATGCTGCCGACCATCATCGTCACGCTGGTGGTGCTGTGGCAGCTCGTGCTCGTGGGATACACGTACACGCTCGCGGGTAATGCTGCGGACGAGGCGGTACGGGCGGCGACGGCCGCCGACCGGGGGGCGCGGCAGGGCGCCTGCCAGGAGGCGGGCCGGGACAAGCTGCCGGGCGCGTGGGAGGGGGGCGCCGGCGTGGACTGCGGCACCGGGGGCGGCTACGTCACCGCCGACGTGCGGATCGAGGTGCCCATCCTCTTCCCCGGCACGGTCAGCTTCCCCTACACCGTGCACGGGCACGCGGGGGCCGTCGAGGAGGAGGACGACTGAGATGCCGTACTCCGTGCGCGGCCGGGCGAGGGACCGGGGCCAGGTGGCCATCGAGTACCTCGGCTTCCTCCCGATCCTGATCATCGTCGGCATGGCCGTCGTACAGCTCGGCCTGATCGCCTACACCGCTCAGCAGGCCGGGACCGCCGCCCGGGCCGGCGCGCGCGGGGCCTCGCTCGACCAAAGCGCGCAGGCGGCGTGCGCGGCGGCCGTCAGCGGCTGGCTGGCCGACGGCACCGACTGCCCGGAGTCCCGGGGCGGCGACGAGGTGACGGTCACCGCCACCGTCGAGATCCCCTCGATCGTCCCGGGCTGGAACTTCGGCCCCGCCACCAGGACCGCCACCATGCCGCTGGACCACTGACCGAGGAGCCGGAGACGCATGAGCCTGCGCGCACGCATCCACTCCCCCGAGGAGCACGGCAGCCGGGGCGAGGACACGCACCTGGTGGCCTCCTACCGGGCCAAGCTGCTGGAGGAGATCGACCTCGCCGAGATGAGTTCGCTGGCGACGGCCGAGCGCCGGGCCCGCCTCGAACGGGTCCTCGGCCACATCATCAGCCGCGAGGGCCCGGTCCTCTCCACCGTCGAACGCGCCCAGCTGATCCGCCGGGTCGTGGACGAGGCCCTCGGCCTCGGCATCCTGGAACCGCTGCTGGAGGACGCCTCGATCACGGAGATCATGGTCAACGGCCCGGACGCGATCTTCGTGGAGCGCGGGGGCCGCGTCGAGCAGCTCCCGCTCCGCTTCGCCTCCAACGACCAGCTGATGCAGACCATCGAACGCATCGTCTCGACGGTCAACCGCCGCGTGGACGAGTCCAACCCGATGGTCGACGCCCGCCTCCCCTCCGGAGAGCGCGTCAACGTCATCATCCCGCCGCTGTCCCTGACCGGCGCCACCCTCACCATCCGCCGCTTCCCCCGCTCCTTCACCCTCCAGGAACTGATCGGCCTCGGCTCGCTCGACGAGCACATGCTGTACCTGCTCGCCGGCCTGGTGCGGGCCCGCTTCAACATCATCGTCTCCGGCGCGACCGGCACCGGGAAGACCACCCTCCTCAACGCCCTCTCCGGCCTGATCCCGGAGACCGAACGCATCATCACCATCGAGGACTCGGCGGAACTCCAGCTCCAGCAGGCCCACGTGATCCGGCTGGAGTCCCGTCCGCCCAACGTCGAGGGCCAGGGCCGGGTCACGATCCGCGACCTGGTCCGCAACTCGCTGCGCATGCGCCCCGACCGCATCGTCGTCGGCGAGGTCCGCGGCGGCGAGTCGCTGGACATGCTCCAGGCCATGTCGACCGGCCACGACGGCTCCCTCGCCACCGTGCACGCCAACAGCGCCGAGGACGCCCTGATGCGGCTCCAGACCCTCGCCTCCATGTCGGACGTCGAGATCCCCTTCGTCGCCCTGCACGACCAGATCAACAGCTCCGTCGACGTCATCGTCCAGCTCACCCGGTTCGCCGACGGCGCCCGCCGCATCACGGAGATCGCCCTGCTGGCCAGCCACGGCGGCGAGCCGTACCGCCTGGCCACGGTCGCCCGCTTCAACGCCCGGCCGATGACCGGCGACGGCCGCGTCGACGGCGTCTTCGAGTACCACCCCCTGCCGCGCCGCACCGCCGAACGCCTCTACATGGCGAGCCAGCCCATCCCGCAGGCCTTCGGCGTGGCCCACACCGCGGACCAGCTCGCCACCCGAGAAGCCAGGTAGGAACCGAACCGATGGAAACCGAGTAGGTACCGCCCGATGGAACTGGACACGCTCGTCACGCTCACCACCGGCGTCACGCTGCTCACCTGCACCCTGGCGGTCGTGGGCCTGCACTCCTACGCCGCCGGCAAGGCCCAGCGCGACGCCCTGGTCGACCGCCTCTCCGCCACGGGCCGGCTCGCCCCCTCCGGCCGCCGGCGCCGCTTCCGCACCCTGGACCGCCGCCTGCGCCGCACGAGACTCGGCCGGCAGCTGGAGCTCCGCCTGGCGGCGACCGGCCTGGACATCACACCCGGCGAGTTCTTCGCCTACATGCTCGCGTCGGTCGCCGGCCTGTGGCTGATCGGCCAGGCCGCCCTGGCACCCTTCTTCGGCCCGCTCGCCGGCCTCCTCGGCATCGGGGTGGCGGTGCAGTTCCTGAACTGGCAGCGCCAGAAACGCATCGAGAAGTTCATCAACCAGCTCCCCGAACTCGCCCGCATCCTCGCCAACGCCACCCAGGCCGGCCTCGCCCTGCGCACCGCCATCGGCATGGCCGCGGAGGAGCTGGAGGCCCCGGCGGGCGAGGAGCTCGGCAAGGTGGCCGACCAACTGGCCCTCGGCGCCTCGATGGACGACGCCCTCGGTGAACTCGGCGAGCGCCTCCCCTCCCGCGAACTCGTCGTCCTGGTCACCACCCTCGTCCTGTCCAACCGCGCGGGCGGCCAGGTGGTCAGCGCCCTGCGCAACCTGACGGAGACGCTGGAGGAGCGCAAGGAGACCCGGCGCGAGGTCCGCACCCAGCTCTCCCAGGTGAGCATGACCTCGTACGCCGTCCCCGTCCTCGGTGTCGGCTCGTTGTTCCTCATGAACGGCGTGAAGGACGGCGCCCTGGAGCGCATGACGGGCTCCCCGGCCGGCCAGGCCGCGGTGATCATCGCCTTCGCGCTCTACGCCGTCGGCTTCGTCCTCATCCGCCGCCTGTCCCGCATCGACGTCTGAGGAGGTGACGACATGACACCGGGACTGCTCCTCGCCGCGCTCATGGCCGTGAGCGTCTGGGGCGTCTTCGCCGGCATCCGCATGTACCGGGCCGACGCCAAGCTCCCCGGCGACCTCGCCCTCGCCCTGGAGGTCGGCTCCACCCGCACCGGCGCCGTCGACTCCCTCATCGACCGCATGGGCATGCGGTACGCCCCCGCCGTCCTGCGCCTGATGGGCCCGGCCCTGGTCGCCCGGTACCGCCGCCGCATCGACCTGGCCGGCAACCCCGGCGGCCTGACCATCGACCGCTACGCCGCCCGCCGCGCGGTCTACGGCTTCCTGGGCGCCGTCGGGTTCCTCGTCTTCCTCCTCCGCGGCCAGTACGTGGTCGCCCTGCTCCTCCTCGCCTTCGGCGCGTTCTGGACGGAGGTCGGCATCTGGTCGGCGATCCGCATCCGCAAGGACGTGATCGAGCGCACCCTTCCCGACTTCCTGGACGTGCTGGCGGTCGTGGTCAGCGCCGGCCTCGGCTTCCGCCAGGCCCTGGACCGCGTGGCCACCCGTTACGAGGGCCCCTGGGCGGACGAACTCCGCATCACCCTGCGCCAGATGGACCTGGGCATGAGCCGCCGCGAGGCCTTCGCGGAGCTGCGCCGGCGCAACGACTCCGAACAGGTGGCGATGTTCGTGACCGCACTCCAGCAGGGCGAGGAACTGGGCGCCCCCATCGTCGACACCCTGGTCTCGCTGGCCAAGGACATGCGCCGCACCGACGCCCAGAACGCCCGCCGCAAGGCGGCCCGCGCGGTACCCAAGGCCACGATGATGATCACGACCTTCATGGTCCCGGCCACGATGATCCTCCTCGGCGCAGGTCTGATCCTGGGCTCGGGGACGGACTTCGGGTCCATCACGGGGGAGTAGGGGAGGTGGACCACATGCCGGCCACGCGACCGGGGACGAGGGGGGACGTCAACCAACAGAGTGCGACTGCACACGGAACAACGACATCAACATCCCGCAATTCGTGGCCCAGTAGGGCCACATCCAACCAAATCCTTTCGCAGCTGCAATCAACTGTGAGACAGTCGTTGACTGGTACGCCCGACAGGTCGAGGTTCCCACTGGAGGCGGGGGAGGTGGAGCTCGTGGACCACGTCGTGCCCGGCACGACCACCCCGGACCTCCGTCCCCGCCCGCCCCACGGCCACCGCCCGGCGGCGGGAACCGGCGGGACCTCGACGGACCGGCTCACAGCACCCGGCGCGGCCTGCGAAGGGGCCCTGCGGTCCTCGGACCCGAGGACCGTCCACCCTGGAGGGGAACACCATGACCAACTGGCTCCGCACCACCGCCACCCACCTGCACACCCGCGCCAACGCCCGCGACGACAGGGGCCAGACGGCGGTGGAGTACCTGGGGATCATCGCGGTGGTGGTCGCGATCGTGCTGGCGATCACGGGGACGGACATCGGGCAGACGATCTACAACGCGATCACCGACAAGATCACCGAGGTCACCGGTGTCTGATGCGTAGCCGTACGCACGGCGATGCAGGGCAGGCTTTCCCCATCTACATCACGGTGGTGGGAGGCCTGCTCTTTCTCGCGCTCGCGTACTTCGCGGTCGGCCAGGCCGCAGCGACTCGTAGCGAAGCCCAGACGGCGGCCGACGCCGCGGCGCTCGCAGCAGCCCTTGAGACCCGCGACTACCTCGCAGGTGAGTGGCTGACGAACGTGCTGGAACCCGATACCTGGCAGGACATCTTCACCGGTGATGTACCCCTACCTGACGCCTGCTGGCGTGCCCATGAGCTGGCCGCACGCAACGAGGCGAGCGTGGATTGCGCACTGGATGGAATCCTGCGCTACACCGTCGTTGCCGAGACCAACGACACCGTCGGGGACACGATCGTCCCGGGCACAGAGGATCAGAGGGCGACGGCGTCCGCGACCGCCGTGATCGAAGCCCGCTGCGACTTCAAGCCGCCCGCCGAGGACGCCGACGAGGATGTGCTGCCCAGGCTCTCCTGTGAAGGTACGGACTGGGAGTTGGATCCGGACGACCTGGGGGTCCTACCCGAACCCGAGGATCTCTTCGATGTCCACCTGGCCGACTGACAAGTGAACGATGAGAACGAAGGAAGCGGAGTCATGAGCAATCGGTTCACATCAAGGGTCAGTAGAGGATTGGTCGCATGGCCCGTTGCGATCGGGCTGGCTTTCGGCGTGGCGGCTTGTGGTGGTGGAGGCGACGACGACAAGCCGGACGCTTCGGCGACTTCCTCCAAGAGCAGTGGGTCCAAGCCGGATACTCAGGAGGGGGACGCGGCGGAGACCCTGGCGGAGTTGAAGGGGCCCAGTGGTCTCTTCCTCAAGGTGGCCTCCGCCCAGCGCGACGCGGGCGGATTCGTCACGGTGAACGGCGATCTCAAGAACGACGGCAGCAAGGCGATCAACATTCCGGCCCAACTGAGCGGCAACGAAACCGAGATCATCCGCAACGGCAAATCTCTCGGTGGTGCCACATTGGTGGATCCCAAAGGCAAGAAGCGCTACTACGTGCTGCGTGACACGGAGGGCCGCCCGCTCACGACAACGCAGTTCCAACCCTTGAAGGCAGGTGAGTCGCTGCCGGTCTTCATGCAGTTCCCCGCACCCCCCGCCGACACCACCGAGGTGACGCTCCAACTGCCCATGTTCACGCCCGGCGCCATCGAGATCTCCGGGTGAGCGCCACCATGTCCACCCCGCGCCTCGCTCTGGCGGTCACCACCTTGCTGCTCACCATGAGCCTCTCGGGCACCAGCACGACGGCCCACGCCGACGACCCCAACGACCCCCCCGGCACCGAACCCTCCGCCTCCGCCCCCGTGGAGGTGGACCCCAACGACCCGGATCTGAAGATCCCGGACGGGGCCACGCTCGCTCAGGCCAAGGTTCTGGACATCAAGTCGGTCGTGGAGGACCAGAGCGGTGACGAGCGCCGTGAGGACACCAACACCGACGTGACGTTCGCGCTGCAGGCGGAGGTGCTGTTCGGCAAGGACAGCGCGAAGCTCGGCGCCGAGGCCAAGTCCCGTATCGCGGGGATCGCGGAGGAGGTCAGGAACCAGAACGCCACCAGGGTCCGCGTCTTCGGCTTCACCGACAACCTCGGCTCCTCCGCCCACGGCGACGTGCTGTCCAAGAAGCGTGCGAACGCCGTGCACGACGTCCTGACCCAGTCCCTGAACGACGCCGACATCACCTACGAGGTCCGCGGCTACGGCGAGCAGTACCCCATCGCCGACAACTCGACGGAGGCCGGCCGCAAGAAGAACCGCCGGGTCGAGGTCTCCTTCCCCCGCACGGAGGCCTGACGGACCGACACCGCCACGCGGCGCCCCGCCCCCGCCTACTCCGCCACGACCTCCACCCGCGCCCCCACCCGCACGCCCCACCCGGCCATCGCCCCGGCCCCCGCCTCCAGTACGTGCCGGGAACGCAGGCGGGGCGCTCCCAGCCGGCCCGGCCGCATGGTGCGCACGGCGATGACGGTGAGCCGCCGGTCGAGGTAGGCGACGTCGATGGGCATCCGCATGCGGAAGGTGTGGACGTTGTTGGCGGGCGACAGCAGGAGCGCCCCCTCGACGGAGTCGCGCCCCAACAAGCCCTTCGTGCGGGCGCGGTAGGACCCGGCGATCTCCAGCGGAACGCGGACGCGCGCGTCATCGCCCTCCCCGTGCACGACCAGGACACCCGTCCCGTCCCGCCA
Source organism: Streptomyces ambofaciens ATCC 23877 (assembly GCF_001267885.1). Classification (NCBI taxonomy): domain Bacteria; kingdom Bacillati; phylum Actinomycetota; class Actinomycetes; order Kitasatosporales; family Streptomycetaceae; genus Streptomyces; species Streptomyces ambofaciens. The sequence continues at coordinate 5,107,008 of NZ_CP012382.1, forward strand.
GCGCCGCCCCATGCCGAAGCCCCTCCCGCCCGTCCGGTGTGCGTTATGCAACCGTAATGGCCCGAGAAGGCACACGTACGGCGGATGCGGAGCCCTGTGGCGCCCCGGGTTCGCGTTCTCCACCCTGGTGCCCCTCCACCCTGGTGGATAGCGTTGCCCCGCTCGACACAAGCCCCGCCCCACCCAGGAGCCACCGTGAATCGCCGCCGCCCCACCCTCCTCGCAGCGCTCACGCTGACCACAGCAGCGGCCCTGACACTGTCCGCGTGCGGCAGCGACGACGGCCCGTCCGGCGACAACGACAAGATCGCGGGCGCGGACACGGGCAGTTCCGCGCCGGCCGCGTCGCCGACCGCATCCGCCGCGTCGCAGCCCGACCGGCCGAAGATCGAGTTGCCCTCCGATCTCTCTCACACCTTCGAGTGGCCCAAGACGGGCGACCAACAGAAGGACGCCGTGATGGCGGACACCGAGGAGTCCATCAAGGCCGTCGACCTGGCGATCGTCAAGCAGGATGCGCTGGACAAGGCCTACCTCTACTACTACGAGGGCGAGGCCGCCGCGGGCACCCAGTCGTTCATCCAGAACTACGTCGATCAAAAGGCGAGCATCACCGGGAAGTACCGCTTCTACGCCCCCGAGGTCGCCATCGACAAGGACGGCACCGCTTCCTTCACCTATTGCGAGGACCAGGGCAAGGCCTTCGTGAAATACCTCAAGACCGGCAAAGTCCGGAAGACCGAGGTGACCGCCAAGAGCTACGTGATTTACCACGCCTCGCTGAAGAAGAACGGCGATGGGGTGTGGGAGGTCCGGAACATCGCGTCACAGAGTGGGAGCGCCAAGTGCCAGCCCTGACCCGCACGATGAGGGTGCTACCGATTGTCGTTCTGGCGAGCGTGTGTCTGTTCCCGGACACGGCGCGCGCTGACGACATCCTGGACGGAAATACTCAGAACTCAGGCACTGAGCAACACGCCGACACCGGTGCGGACGGCACCGTCTCCGTCACCGTGGGCGGCATCGTCTTCGACCGTTCGAGGAACGGCACCGGCGGTTCCACCGGGGCTCTGACGTCGCCCGTGTCGTGGACTCCGCCGGCCTGCTGGTACGCCCCGAAGTACACGCCCGAGGAGCTGCAGAAGTACCTGGAGCCCATCTGGGAAGCGGGCTCCACGGGCCACGAGTGGGATGCCGAGCAGCGGGAGCAGTACAACGCCGGCGACGAGAAGAAGGCCTTCAACAAGGACAAGTCCGGCAAGGGTTACTGGTGGGGCCCGTACGTCAACAAGAGCTACCCGCCGGGCTGGGACGACTGCGACGAGGACTACTTCTGGGTCGACACGGGGGACGCTCCGCCCGCGGACATCGAGAACGCCGTCACCCCCGAGATCCTCGCCGAACTCGCGTACGCGGAGATCCGCGTCCCGGGTACCGAGGTGACGCTGGCACCCGCGCAGGCCACCAAGGTCAACCTTCCGACGTGGGCGTGGCTGGACGGTGCCGAGTTCAAGCCGGTCTCGGTCACCGCGTCCATCGAGGAGATCGGTCTCGAAGCGACGGCCACGGCGGAGCCCGTCTCCATGCGGATCGAGCCGGGCACGGCGGACGCCGAGACCTATCCTGCCTCGGGTGTCTGCGAGATCGAGGGCGGCCGTATCGGGGCGCCGTACGAGAAGGGCAGGGCGAACGACACACCCCCGTGCGGAGTGCGGTACCTGCGTTCGTCGGGCGACGGGACGTTCCCGCTCCAGGCGACCGTCACCTGGAAGATCCACTGGACCGGCACCGGCGTGGACGGCGAGCAGCCGATGCCCGACGGGGAGTTCGGTGGGGAGCAGGACGTCGTCGTCCAGGAGATCCAGGCCGTCAACCGCTGACGTCGGCCGCCGGTGTCGGTCATATCCGGTTGTCCGGCGGCCCGCGCCGAGGGTAGGAAGAGTTCATGACCGGACTCGGCGCGGTATTCCGTCCCCAGCTCGCCCCCGAACGGCTGCGTGCCGTCGCGCAGGCGGCCGACGACGCCGGGCTCGAGGAGCTGTGGCTCTGGGAGGACTGCTTCCGTGAGGGCGGGATCTCCTCGGCCGCCGCGGCGCTCGCCTGGACCGAGCGGGTGCGGATCGGGGTGGGACTGCTGCCCGTGCCGTTGCGGAACGTGGCCCTCACCGCGATGGAGGCCGCCACGCTGCACCGCATGTTCCCCGGCCGCCCGATCCTCGCCCTCGGGCACGGCGTGCAGGACTGGATGGGGCAGGTCGGAGCGCGGGCCGAGTCGCCCGTCACCCTGTTGCGGGAGCACCTGCACGCGCTGCGGGCGTTGCTGCACGGGCGGCGCGTGACGACCGAGGGCCGCTACGTCCGGCTCGACGACGTGGGCCTCGACTGGCCGCCGGACCGGGAGGTCCGGGTCCTCGCCGGCGCCACCGGACCCCGTTCGCTGCGGCTGGCCGGTGAGGCCGCCGACGGGACCGTGCTCACCGCGTCCACCCCGCCCGACGGGGTACGGCAGGCCCGTCGGCTCATCGACGAAGGGCGCGCGGCGGCCGGGCGGACCGAACCGCACGAGGTGGTCGTGTACCTCCTCGCGGCGACCGGCCCCGGCGCCGGCGAGCGGCTGCGGGCCGACCTGGCCGCCGAGGGCGTCGGCTCGGTGCCGGACCTCGGGGTCGCGGGGGACGCGGCAGCCGTCGCCGAGGCCGTGCGGCGGCTGGCCGAGGCGGGAGCCGACACCGTGGTCCTCCAGCCGACCGGCGACGAGCCCGACCCGGAGGGCTTCGTACGGTTCGCCGCCGAACAGGTCAGGCCCCTGGTCGCCTAGACCGCGCCGCGCTCCAGGTATCTCCTCCCATGACGCTGAACGGATCCGCCTGCATGGCACACGCACCCGCCCCGCACCCCCGCACCTTTGACGAGTTGGTGGCCGAAGGCGCCTCCGTCCCCACCGAGGGGTGGGACTTCTCCTGGTTCGAGGGCCGGGCCACCGAGGAACGGCCCTCCTGGGGGTACGCGCGGTCCATGGCCGCGCGGCTGGCGGGGGCCGGCGCGGTGCTGGAGGTGCAGACCGGGGGAGGGGAGGTCCTGGACCACGCGCTCGGGGCCGCCGCACCCCACCGCCCGCCGCTCGTCGTCGCCACGGAAGGGTGGCCGCCCAACGTCGCCAAGGCCACCGCGCTGCTCCGTCCGCGGGGCGTCCCCGTGGTCGCCTCGCCCGACGACGCGCCGCTCCCCTTCGCGGACGGCGCCTTCGACCTGGTCGTGAGCCGCCACCCCGTCCGGCCGCACTGGGCGGAGATCGCCCGGGTGCTCGCGCCCGGCGGCACGTACTTCGCCCAGCACGTCGGCCCCGCCAGCGTCTTCGAGCTCGTCGAGTACTTCCTGGGGCCGCAGCCGGAGGAGACCCGCGGCCACCGCCACCCCGACCGTGAGCGCGCCGACGCCGAGCAGGCCGGTCTGGAGGTCGTCGACCTGCGCGCGGAACGGCTGCGGATGGAGTTCCACGACGTCGGCGCCGTCGTCCACTTCCTGCGCAAGGTCGTGTGGATGGTTCCCGGCTTCACCGTCGACGGGTACCGGGACCGGCTGCGCGACCTGCATGAACGCATCGAGACCGAAGGCCCCTTCGTCGCCCACAGCACGCGTCAACTCTTCGACGCCCGCAAGCCGCACGCCTAGGTCCCGTCGGGCAGGTCACGCGTGCGCGCCCACCCCCACCTCGCCCACCACCAGCTCCGCCCGCGCCTCCAGGACCTCCCCCACCCGCTCCACCCGCGCGGACAGCTCCCGCTCCTGCCGGGCCGTCAGCCGCCCCAGCGGTTCGACCGTGACGGTGGTGAGCCGCCCCCGGCGCCGCTGGTGCCATACGCCGGCCACGACGCCGTCCACCAGGAGCACCGGGAAGTTGCCCGCCTGGCCCCCCGCCAGCGCCCGCCGGTACGCGGCTCCGGGGAAGAGCAGCTCCCGCGGCTGCGCGGCGATGACGTAGGCGTCGAAGTACGGCAGCAGCCGCACCCCGCGCAGCAGGTCGTCCCGCCCGGCCCCGTCGGGGAAGACCGTGTCACCCGCCACCACCCAGGCGGGCGCCCCCTCGAAGCGGACCTCCTCGATCTCGCCCGCGGCGGCCAGGCCGTCGTACAGCGCCCTCGCCCAGCCGGTGGGGGCGGCCAGCCACCGGGCGAAGTGCTGCGGGGTGGCCGGGCCGTACGCGTGCAGGTAGCGGTGCACCAGGAGCCGCAACGCCTCCTCGGGCGGCAGCGGGGTGAAGTGCGGCGGGCGGGTGTACGTCACCTTGCGGCCGCGGTTCGGGCCGAAGGACAGCGCGCCGCACTGGCCCGCCCGGTGCAGCACCTGCCGCCAGCGCGGCCACATGGTCTGGAACGCCGGCATGACCAGGTCGCCGGCCCACGGGCCCGTACGGGCGACGACCTCCTCGCCCAGTTCGTCGACGGTCAGGAACGCGCCGTCCAGGGCCTCCGCGATCGCGGCCACGACCTGCTCGGCCCGCGCCTCGTCGAGCCGTACGCCGGGATCGGCGGAAGCGGCGCCGGAGGGGACCGCGGGCAGCGCCGCGCACCACATCGCCAGGTCGCGGGCCGGCAGGAGGTGCACCGTCCCGCGCGGACCGTGCGTCTTCACCAGCGAGGGCGGCGCGGCGGGTGCCCCGGCCGGCCACAGGGCGGCCCGAACGTCCGCCCGGGTCGCGCCGTCCGCCCGCAGTCCGAGCGACAACTCGGCCGCGGACAGCACCTGCGCGTGGGCGCCGAGCATCGCGCCGGCCACCTCGGCGACCGGCGTGCCCGTTCGGGCGGACTTGGCCAGGAACTGTCGTTCGAGCCGTCGGGCGCTCACCGCACCCCAAGTGGTCGCCACCGTCTTCGTCATGAGACGACGTTAGGGGAGCTGTAGGACAGAACCTGTCCCACTCGAGACGGGAGGGGAGGGATCTTCGGGACGTAAACGGCACACCTTCGCAAATATCCACGGGTTCGGCGACAGGTGCGGAATCACCCCCCGATCCTCACAGGGTTTCCACATCGTTATCCACCGCGGGCCTCCGCGGGTCGAACCGAGCCCGTCCGATCACGTAAGTTCAACGCCAGGCAATTCGCGTGAGCAAAGCTGCGCGTGTGGCACCGCGCGGCGGAGGGGGTCGCGCGGTGCCCGGTCAAGCGGGCGTTCGGTGGTGGTGTCACCCGGTCGGACGAGTCGAGGACGGCCCGCCGCGCGGGACCCGCGGTCCTCCGGGCCTACCGGAGTGCCGCCCGGACCGCCCTTCAGGAACCCCTCGGCGCCTCTCTGATCCCGCCTGCCACCCCGTTCACCGGCGCATCCGCCGCGTTTTGGCCACCGCTCGGGGCGGAACGGACGCTTCCATGGCCACTCCGGCGTTGTCGGGCGATTCCGGAGAGTAGTTGTGGCACGCCGATGCACGCGGCATCCCTCACAAAGGGTTATGGTGGAAACCCCCCCTCGGGCCGGTCCGTCTCCCCCCCACGGACCGGCCCGTTTTTTTCTGCCTCCCGCGCCCCGGCCCCTCGGGCCGCCCGGCCCGCTCCGGGCGGGACGCGCGTCATGAGGAGTTCACCGGTGCGTCGTCCTGTGTCGTGGCATGGCGGCGCTCGTTCCAGGGCATAAGCCAAGCAGGTCGACGCCCGAACCACGGGTGTCGGATCTCAGCGGACGGCACGGAGCCGTCCGCCCGGGAGGCCCTTTGCACCAGCCCCACCGTGCGGTCACGGCACGGAAGACGAGGCGGAGGGCCGGTCCGCGGCCCGCGCCGGTCAGGGGCGGTCGCAGATCGGCCGGCTCGTTGCAGCGTTCCCGGCCCAGCGTCCACTCCGTCGCTCCCCGACCTCTTCCGAGGGGGTACGTCCTTCCGTGGTGACCAGCACAAAGCGCCACAAGCCAGATAGGCGCACCTACGTTCTCGACACCAGCGTCCTGCTGGCCGACCCGAACGCCCTGAACCGCTTCGACGAGCACGAGGTCGTGCTCCCGATCGTCGTGGTGACGGAGCTGGAGGCGAAACGGCACCACCCCGAACTCGGCTACTTCGCCCGGCAGGCCCTGCGTCTGCTCGACGAGTTCCGGGTGCGGCACGGTCGTCTCGACGCCCCCATCCCGATCGGGGACCTCGGCGGCACCGTACGTGTCGAGCTCAACCACTCGGACCCCAGCGTGCTGCCCACCGGCTACCGCTTGGGGGACAACGACTCCCGCATCCTCGCGGTCGCCCGCAACCTGCAGGCGGAAGGGTTCGACGTCACCGTCGTCTCCAAGGACCTCCCGCTCAGGATCAAGGCGTCCTCCGTCGGCCTGCTCGCCGAGGAGTACCGCGCCGAGCTCGCCATCACGGACGCCTCCGGCTGGACCGGGATGTCCGAACTCACCCTGCCGGGTGAGCAGGTGGATGTGCTCTTCGAGGAGGGCCGGGTCCACGTCCCCGAGGCCGTCGACCTGCCCGTGCACACCGGTCTGACCATCCAGTCGGAGCGCGGCAAGGCCCTCGGCCGGGTCACGCCCGACGGCAGCGTCCGCCTGGTGCGCGGCGACCGGGAGGCGTTCGGCATCAAGGGCCGCAGCGCCGAGCAGCGGATCGCGCTCGACCTGCTCCTCGACCCGGACGTCGGCATCGTGTCGATGGGCGGCCGGGCCGGCACCGGCAAGTCGGCGCTGGCGCTGTGCGCGGGGCTGGAGGCCGTGCTGGAGCGACGGCAGCACCAGAAGGTGATGGTCTTCCGTCCGCTGTACGCGGTCGGCGGACAGGAGCTCGGCTACCTGCCCGGCTCCGAGGCCGAGAAGATGAGCCCCTGGGCCCAGGCGGTCTTCGACACCCTGTCGGCGGTCACCAGCCGGGAGGTCATCGAGGAGGTGACCGCGCGCGGGATGCTGGAGGTGCTGCCGCTCACCCACATCCGCGGCCGCTCGCTGCACGACGCGTTCGTCATCGTGGACGAGGCCCAGTCGCTGGAGCGGAACGTCCTGCTGACCGTGCTGTCCCGGATCGGGGCCAACTCGCGGGTCGTGCTGACCCATGACGTGGCGCAGCGCGACAACCTGCGGGTCGGGCGGTACGACGGAGTCGTCGCCGTCATCGAGAAGCTGAAGGGCCATCCGCTCTTCGCGCACGTCACTCTGACGCGGTCCGAGAGGTCGCAGATCGCGGCACTTGTGACCGAAATGCTGGAGGACGGCCACATCTGAGGAGGCTGGTCCCGAGAGGGCCGATGGTGAGACGGTCGACGCCGTCCGGAAGGCGAAGAGCCTAGCCGGGCGGCGTCGTCGCGTGTGGGGGTTTCCGGGAATCCCTTGGGCCAAACGGGATGTGAGCTTTCACACGCAACACAGAATTGCCTCACCCCGTCGGGTTACGGCAGAGTCTCCTTCCTGTCAGGCCCCGCATACGACTCAGCCGTACCCCCAGCGGTATGGCGCCACAGACGCACCAAAGCCAACTCCATAGCAGCGTCGTATGCCGCCCGAGCACCACACGGCGCTCCCCTCGGGGGAGTTGTCCACCGGGCCCGTGCCTCCCGTGACCCGTAGTTGGGGAGGCCAGTGCCAGGGGCACGATTGCGTCCGCGAGGGTCACCGAAGCGGGCGATGCTGGAAGGAAACCGTGTGAGCCGGATCTCGGTCCGGGGATTCGCAGTGGCCTCGGCCACGGCGGTCACCGCAGTCGGAAGCGTCGTCGGCGTTGCCTCGGGCAGCACCGCGCAGAACAACGACGCGGAGGCGACGGCAGCAGGCACGACGCTGCTCGCGGACATCCCCATGGGCGAGCAGGCGCAGGTGCAGACCGCGTCCCTGACGCAGCAGGCCGACGTACAGGCCATCGCCGCGGACGTGAGCGCCAAGAAGGACGCCGAGGAGGCCGCCCGCAAGGCCGCGGCCGAGACCGCCGTGGCCAAGCAGGAGAAGGCCAGGAAGGCGGCCGAGGAGGCCAAGGAGCGCGAGGCGGAGCAGAAAGCCGCCAGCCGCGACGCCAAGCGCGAGTCGACCACCTTCGCCGTCCAGAGCTCGTACAGCACCAGCCAGATCCAGGCGATGGCCCGTCAGATGGTGCCGAGCGGCCAGTGGCAGTGCTTCAGCAACATCGTGGACCACGAGTCCAGCTGGAACTACCAGGCGGTCAACCCCTCCTCCGGCGCCTACGGACTCTTCCAGGCGCTGCCCGCGGGCAAGTACTCCTCCGCGGGCGCCGACTGGCGGACCAACCCGGCGACCCAGATCAAGTGGGGCCTCAACTACATGGACAGCCGCTACGGCAGCCCGTGCGACGCCTGGGCGTTCTGGCAGAACAACCACTGGTACTGAGCCCCGCCCCGGCGCGGTCCGGACCCGCTCAACCTCGCGCAGCCCCTCACCGTCCTACGGTGAGGGGCTTTCGCGCTCCCGCCATGTACGGTCGTGCCGAAACGACTCCAGGGGGGAGTGGTGGGGAGAGACGGGGGAAGAGGACGGATCATGTCGCGAGTGCCAGGGTGGCTCGGTCGGCTCGGCGCCGGACTGACGCAGATGAGCAAGCGGTTGGACCAGCGTCGCGAGGAAGCGCGGCGTGAGGAGGCCGAGGACGGACCGGCGCCTGCCGCCGACCACGGACCGCCTCCCGCGCAGGACGTGCCGGTGGAGCATCTCGCCCCGCACCGGCAGCTCGTGGTCCAGAACCGCCCCGACCCGGCGCAGGCCGTGCCCTGGGGCGTACGGGTCGCCGCGGAGGCCGGATGGCGGCTGCTGGTCCTCGCGGGCACCGTATGGGTGCTGATGCGGGTCATCAGCGCCGTACAACTGGTGGTGCTGGCGTTCGTGGCCGCGCTGCTCATCACGGCGCTGCTCCAGCCGACCGTGGCGTGGCTGCGCCGGCACGGGGTGCCCCGAGGACCGGCCACCGCCCTGACCGCGATCCTCGGGTTCGTCGTGATGGGGCTGATCGGCTGGTTCGTCACCTGGCAGGTCATGGAGAACATCGACAACCTCTCCGACCAGGTCCAGGACGGCATCGACGAGCTGCGCAACTGGCTGCTGAACAGCCCCTTCCACGTCACCGACAAGCAGATCAACGAGATCGCCAGCAACCTGCGCGAGGCGGTCGGTGCCAACACCGACCAGATAACGTCGGCCGGCCTGGAGGGTGTCACGGTCGTCGTCGAGGCGCTGACGGGCATCCTGCTGGCGGCCTTCTCGACGCTCTTCCTGCTCTACGACGGCAAGCGCATCTGGCAGTGGACGCTGAAGCTGGTGCCGGCCGCGGCCCGGCCGGGCGTCGCCGGCGCCGGCCCGCGCGCGTGGCGGACGCTGACGGCGTACGTGCGCGGCACGGTGATCGTGGCGCTGATCGACGCCATCTTCATCGGCCTCGGCATCTACTTCCTGGACGTGCCGATGGCCGTCCCGCTGGCCGTGTTCATCTTCCTGTTCGCCTTCATCCCGCTCGTCGGAGCGGTGGTGTCCGGCGCGCTCGCGGTGGTCGTGGCGCTGGTGACGCAGGGCGTGTTCGCGGCCGTCATGACCCTCGTGGTGGTGCTGGCGGTGCAGCAGATCGAGGGGCACATCCTCCAGCCGTTCATCCTCGGGCGCGCGGTGCGGGTCCACCCGCTGGCCGTGGTGCTGTCCGTGGCGGCCGGCGGCATGATCGCCGGCATCGGCGGCGCGGTGGTCGCCGTTCCGCTGGTGGCGGTGACGAACACCGTCGTGGGCTATCTGCGGGCGTACTCGCGGGAGGCCGCCGTGCGGCAGGCCCCGAAACCGCGCGGGGCGACGTCGACCGACGCGTCCCCGGCGACGGACCATCCGCCGAAGCCCGCGGAGACCGAGCCGCCGCCGCCGGACGCCTCGCCGGCGTAGGGCTCCCGGCGGCGAGGAGGACACACGCGGCGGGCCCCGCTCACCGGGTCGGTGAGCGGGGCCCGTGTCGTGTGCCGCGGGGTTACTGCGCGGCCAGGACCGCCTCGGCGTCCAGCGTGACGCCGACGGCCTCGACCACGGCGGCGATCTTGAACGCCTCCTGGATCGTGTCGCGGTCCACACCGGCCTTGCGGAGTACCTGCTCGTGCGAGTCCAGGCACATGCCGCAGCCGTTGATGGCGGACACCGCGAAGGACCACAGCTCGAAGTCGACCTTGTCGACGCCCGGGTTGCCGATGACGTTCATCCGCAGGCCGGCGCGCAGGGTGCCGTACTCGTGGTCCGACAGCAGGTGCCGGGTGCGGTAGAAGACGTTGTTCATCGCCATGACGGCGGCGGCCGACTTGGCGGCCGAGTACGCCTCCGGCGACAGGTTCGCCTTCGCCTCCGGCTCCAGCTCACGCAGCACGATGGGGGAGCGCGAGGCGATGGCGGTCGCCAGCACGGTGCCCCACAGCTGCTGCGCCGGGAGGTCGGAGTTGCCGATGACCGAGCCCAGGTTGAGCTTCAGGTCCTTGGCGTAGTCAGGGACGGCGGACTTCAGGGAGTCGAGGGACATCTCGGATCACTCCCCGGCCAGCAGCGCGACCGGGTCGAGGGTCTCGTCGCCCTTGCTCCAGTTGCACGGGCAGAGCTCGTCGGTCTGCAGGGCGTCGAGGACCCGCAGGACCTCCTTGGGGTTACGGCCGACCGAGCCGGCGGTCACCATGGTGAACTGGATCTCGTTGTTCTGGTCCACGATGAACACGGCGCGCTTGGCGAAGCCGTCCTCGCCCTCGATGCCGAGGTCGCGCATCAGCTCGTGCTTGGAGTCCGCCATCATCGGGAACGGCAGGTCGGTCAGGTCCGGGTGGTCCTTGCGCCAGGCGTGGTGCACGAACTCGGAGTCGCCGGAGAAGCCGAGGACCTGGGCGTCACGGTCGGCGAACTCGTCGTTCAGCTTGCCGAAGGCGGCGATCTCGGTCGGGCACACGAAGGTGAAGTCCTTGGGCCACGCGAAGACGACCTTCCACTGACCCTCGTAGGTCTTGTGGTTGATCTGCTGGAACTCTTTGCCCTTCTCCAGCGAGACGCAGGCGGTCAGATCGAACTCGGGGAACTTGTCACCGACAGTGAGCACGCGCTCTCCTTGCAGCGAAGAAACACCCGGATTGCGGGTGTTTCCCATGGGTTGGACGTTCTTGATGTTGGCACAGGGTGCATTGATTAGTGAAATAGCTACACTCGGTCGAGTTGATCGGAGGTGGCTATTAGTGTCGGGTAAGAAGAGGCAGCCCAGCCTCGCCCAGCTGCGGGCCTTCGCCGCGGTCGCCGAGCATCTGCACTTCCGCGATGCCGCCGCCGCGATCGGAATGAGCCAGCCCGCGCTCTCGGGAGCGGTCTCCGCCCTGGAGGAGACACTGGGTGTCACCCTCCTGGAGCGTACGACGCGCAAGGTGCTGCTCTCGCCCGCGGGCGAGCGGCTCGCGGTGCGCACCAAGGCGGTACTGGCGGAGGTCGGCGCGCTGCTGGAGGAGGCGGAGGCGGTGCGGGCGCCGTTCACCGGGGCGCTGCGCCTCGGCGTCATCCCGACGGTGGCACCGTACCTGCTGCCCACGGTGCTGCGGCTGGTGCACGAGCGCTACCCGGACCTCGACCTCCAGGTGCACGAGGAGCAGACGGCGAGCCTGCTGGAGGGGCTCACGTCCGGCCGTCTCGACCTGCTGCTGCTCGCGGTGCCGCTCGGCGTCCCCGGCGTCACCGAACTCCCGCTCTTCGACGAGGACTTCGTGCTCGTCACTCCCCTCGACCACCCGCTGGGCGGGCGGGAGGGCATCGAGCGCTCGGTGCTGCGCGAACTGAACCTGCTGCTGCTCGACGAAGGACACTGTCTGCGGGACCAGGCGCTCGACATCTGCCGCGAGGCGGGTCGCGCGGGCGTCCCGGCGACGACCACGGCCGCCGGTCTGTCGACGCTCGTGCAGCTGGTGGCGGGCGGCCTCGGGGTGACGCTGCTGCCGCGCACGGCCGTCCGCGTGGAGACGTCCCGCTCCAGCCAGCTCCTCACCGGCGCCTTCACCGACCCGGCCCCCACCCGCCGCGTCGCCCTCGCCATGCGCACGGGCGCGGCCCGTTCCGCGGAGTACGGGGAACTGGCGGGGGCCCTGCGGGAGGCGATGCGAGAGCTGCCGGTGCGGATCGTCACCGGCTGACGCACGCGCCGGCGTCCGTCCCCGCGGCACGGTGAGTGCCGCCGGGACGGGCGCGCCGACCGGCACGGCGGGGACCGCCGGATCACTCCGTCCGCAGACCCTCCGGGCGCATCAGGCGCAGCAGCGGCGGGAGGCTGGCGAGGGTCACCAGCAGGACGACCGCGGCGCCGATGCCGGTCATGGCCAGGACGCCGGTCCAGTCGACGGAGACCGGGGTGCTCGTCATCTTCAGCAGCACCGTGCCCAGCGTCAGGCCGACCACCGAGGCCAGCACCAGGCCCAGCACGATGGGGATCGCGGTCTGCCACAGCACCGACAGGCTCAGCGTGCGGCGTCGGGTGCCGAAGGCGACCAGGGCCGACAGCAGCTTCCTGCGCTCACGCAGCTGCTCCAGCTGGGACACCAGCAGACTGGCGCCGATCAGCGCCAGCACGCACGCGGCGCCGACGAACAGACCGGTGCGGATGGCGTCGAAGCGGTCGCTGCGCTCCGTCGCGGCCCAGACCATCGGGTACGCCAGCGGGTCCACGGCCGCCGCGGTGTTCCGCACCCGCTCGTGGACGTCCGGCACCGACTCGTCGAGCCTGAGGTAGGCGTGCCCCTCCAGCCCCGGTGCGAGCGACTCCGGCAGCGCCTTCGGGGTGATCAGGAAGCCGCCCCGGTCCGTGCCGGCGAGCAGGCCGGTGCGCGGCGCCGCCTCCTTGACGCCCGACGGCACCTTCCAGGGGATCTCCAGGCCCTTCGGCCCGCCCTCGTAGGACGGGTCGAGGTACAGCGTCCGCCGGTCCCGCGCCATCGCCGTCACGTCGACCCCGGCGTCCCACTCGGCCCCGCGCACGGCGAACACGTCACCGTCGCGGCACGAGGACAGGGTCGCGATCTCGCGCAGCGAGGCGCAGTCGCCCACGGTCAGCGTCGTGGAGTCCTCCGCGTCCTTGCGCCGGTCGCCGGCGTAGCCCTCGGAGTAGGAGAAGACCGCTTCGACCCCCCGGGTGTCGCGGAACTTCGCGGCGGCCGCGGCGAGAGGCGCCTCGCTCGGCAGGGCCACCTCCATCTGCGCCAGCGAGACGTCCTTCCCGGTGCTTTTGGTGTAGTCGTCGTCCACGCCCGCGAACAGCATCTGGAGCGCGATCGCGCCGGCCACGGCCACCGCGATGCCGTTGACCATGCGGGCCGCGGTGCCGCTGCTCAGCTGGAGCCGGCGCACGGCCAGCTGCCAGGACACGGCGCCCGCGCCGAGCCGGGCGACGACCGTCTCCACGATCCAGGGCAGCAGCGCGGTGACACCGACGAGCAGCAGGACGACACCGCCGGTCACCAGGTACTGGTTGAAGTCCCCGTCGGAGCGGCCCTGGCCGACCATCGGGTACAGCATCGCGAGGCCGGCCACCGGCAGCAGCAGCCGCCACCACAGGCGCCGCCGCGCGGGCTTGGCCGTGCGCACCACGCCGAGCGGCTCGATGACCACCCCGCGCAGCGCGAACAGCGTCACCAGCACCGCCGCGGCCGGCACCGCCACCGCCACCAGCAGGGCCAGCAGCGGCGAGGGGTTGAGGTAACTCGGGAACACGCTGATGCGGAACACCTCGGCCGTGCCCGCCAGTTGCCGCCCGACCAGGAAGAAACCGGCGCCGAGGACGAGCCCGAGCACCGCCCCGGCCAAGGCCTCGCCGGCCGCGATCCGCCGGGTCATCCCGCTGTCCGACCCCACCAGCCGCAGCGCGGCGAGCCTGCGGTCGCGCCGCTCGCCGCCGAACCGCACGGCCGCGGCGATGAAGACCGCGACCGGCATCAGCAGCACCACGAGGACGACGAGGATCAGCAGCAGGAGGACCGGGTCGGACTGCTCGGGCCCCGGGTCGGGATCGCCGAAGTGGTCGATGCGGACGATCCGGCCGCCGTCGAGGTGCGGCGCGAGGCCGTCCGCGCCCCGGTAGAAGGCGAGTTCGTGCGAGCCGACCAGCCCGCTCTCCCCGATGGTGCCGGTGATCCGCTCCGGCAGCCGCTCCCGCAGCAGCTCGCCGGAGTCCGAGGCGAGCAGCCGCTCGAGCGCGGGGGAGACCACCATCTCGCCCGGGGCGGGGAACCTCTCGACCCCCGGCGGCAGCGGCGCCCGGGGCCCCTCGGCCTCCAGGGCGCGGCCCCGGACGTTGTCGTCGCGGAAGTCGGTGTCGACGTTGGCGACGATCAGGGTGTCGGCGCCCTTCGGGGGCCGGTCGTCGGTGAACGTGATGTCGCTGCGCGCGGCCTCCCTCTCGTGCCGGACGGTGAGTGCGTTCGGCAGGGCCGTCGTCAGCAGCAGCAGTGCGACGCCGAGCCCGACCCCCACGGCCGTCAGCAGGGCCCGGGTCCACCCCTCGCGCCCGCCGGTGACGGTGAAGCGGACACCCATGGCCAGGTCGCGGGCCCACCGGCGCACGCTCATACGACGCGCTCCATGTCCCGTGACTTCCCGTCCCGGACGACGACCTCGCGGTCGGAGTAGGCGGCCACCCGCGCCTCGTGCGTGACCAGCACGACGGCGGCGTTGGTGAGGCGGGCGGCGTCCGTGAGGAGTTCCATCACCCGCTCGCCGTTCAGGGAGTCCAGCGCGCCGGTCGGCTCGTCCGCGAAGAGCACGCGGGGGCCGGTCACCAGCGACCGGGCCACCGCGACCCGCTGCCCCTGGCCGCCGGATACCTCACCGGGCCGCTTCTTCCTCAGGTCGTCGACCTCCAGCCGCTCCATCCAGGTGAGCGCGGCCCGCTCGGCCTCCTTGCGGGAGGTGCCGTTCAGGCGCAGTGGGAGGGCGACGTTCTCGACGCAGGTCAGCTCCGGCACGAGCTGTCCGAACTGGAACACGAACCCGAACTCCGAGCGGCGCAGCGCACTGCGCTCGGCGTCGTTCATGGCGGACAGCTCACGCCCGTCGTACGTGATCGTCCCCGAGTCGGGGGTCACGATTCCGGCGAGGCAGTGCAGCAGCGTCGACTTGCCGGACCCGGAGGGGCCCATCACGGCGACGACCTCGCCGGGGTGGATGGAGAAGTCGGCGCCGTCGAGGGCGAGGGTCGGGCCGTAGGCCTTGCGCAGCTGCTCGGCCGAGAGCAGCGAACCCGCGGGGGGAGTCATCGGGCCACCGCCTCCCGGAGCTTGTCGAGGCGCGCCGCGGTGAGCTCGAGCCACCGCAGGTCGGCCTCCAGGTGGAACAGGGCGTGGTCGCAGATCAGCTGGTCGGCGAGGTCGCCCTTGCGCTTGCGGTCGGTCAGGATGCGCATGCTGCGCAGGTGCTCCGAGCGCTGCGTGTCGAGGACGTCCGCGGCGTCGCGGTGGGTGAGCAGCGCGAGGACGACCTTGGTGTAGAGCGTGGACTGCAGGTACGGCTCGGGCTTCTCCGGCGTGGCGAGCCACCGCTGGACGTCGGTGATCCCCGCGTCGGTGATCGCGTACCGCTTGCGCTCGGGGCCGCCGCCCGCCTCGATGCCGTCGACGACGACGAGGCCGTTCTTCAGCAGGCGGGACATCGTCGAGTAGACCTGGCCGTAGTGCAGCGGCCGGTCGTGACCGAACTTCTCGTCGAAAGCGCGCTTCAGGTCGTAGCCGTGGCGCGGCCCGGACTCCAGGAGTCCCAGGAGGGTGTGACCGATGGACATGCCGAGCACTCTACACACGGTGTATACGCACCATGTATACGCCGTGTGCAGAGACCATGGCGGGGTGTACGGGACCGCAGGTCGGGGGCGTGTGTCACGGTTCCGTGACGACGGAGACCGCGCCTTGGCATCCCGTGAGGCGGAGGCGCGGCCGACGCGGCCCGGTCACTGCGGCGGTGGGGTGCCGGGCCCGGGGCCCGACCCGCCCGGCGGCCGTCCCCGGCGCGGCAGCGGTCCCGCGTCGCCGGGCAGGCGGCCGGCCTCCGCCAGTGCCCTGCGGAGCAGGAACTCGATCTGGGCGTTGGCCGAGCGCAGCTCGTCGCCCGCCCAGCGGGCCAGCGCCTCGTACACCTGCGGGTCCAGCCGCAGCAGCACCTGCTTGCGCTGCTGCGGCCGACGCTTCGGGGCCGGGCCCCCGGACGGCCCGGGTCCGCCGGACGGCCCGGGTCCGCCGGACGGCCCGGGCCCCTCGGGGGGCCCGGCCCCCTCGGACGATGCGGGCCCTTCGGACGGGGTGGTCACTGGTAGAGCGTCCCCGTGTTCAGGACCGGCTGGGCGGCGCGGTCCCCGCAGAGCACGACCATCAGGTTGGACACCATCGCCGCCTTGCGTTCGTCGTCCAGCTCCACGATGCCCTGCTCGCTGATCCGGGCGAGCGCGGCCTCGACCATGCCGACGGCGCCGTCCACGATCTGTCGCCGCGCGGCGACCACCGCACCGGCCTGCTGCCGCTGGAGCATCGCCGAGGCGATCTCCGGCGCGTACGCGAGGTGCGTGAAGCGGGACTCGATGATCTGCACGCCGGCCGCCTCCACGCGCGCGTGCAGCTCCACCGCGAGCTTCTCGGTGATCTCCTCGGCGTTGCCGCGCAGCGAGAGGCCGTCCTCGTCGTGGGCGTCGTAGGGGTACTCGATGGCGATGTGCCGCACGGCCGCCTCGGTCTGGGTCGAGACGAACTCGACGTAGTCGTCCACCTCGAAGGTGGCCTGCGCGGTGTCCTCCACCCGCCACACCACGACCGCGGCCAGCTCGATGGGGTTGCCGTACGCGTCGTTCACCTTCAGCACGGCCGTCTCGTGGTTGCGCACCCGCGTCGAGATCTTGGTGCGCGAGGTGAGCGGGTTCACCCAGCGCAGCCCGTCCTGCCGGATCGTGCCCCGGTACCGCCCGAAGAGCTGCACCACGCGGGCCTCGCCCGGCGCCACCATGTTCAGCCCGCACATCGCGAGGAACGCGGCCAGCGCGATGACGATGCCGCCGATGATCAGCGCGGCCTTCCCGCCGGTCGAGGCGACCGCGGTCGCCCCGGCGATCAGACCGGCGCCGACGGCCAGCCCGACCAGCCCCAGCAGCAGCGCGAACCCGCCGCCGATGCTGTGCGCCTGCGTCTCGCGCACCCGTGGTGCCGGCATCTCCGGCACGTCCGCCGTGACCTGCGGCGCGTCCTGGGTGTCGTGTGTGGACATGGAGGGTCCCCCGTTCCCGCCGGGCGCGCTCGTGCCGCCCGGCTCCTATCGTCTGTCTAGCTAAGTGATATCACTTTACATCGGGTCGGCAACCCTGGACCCCTCTCGTACGTCGGTTCCTACGGAGCGGGTGCTGATTCTCACGTCCGTACAAGGGGGGATCGGCGGCCGTTTGTCACATCTCCCGGTGTTAGCTTTCTGAGCTGACCTGAGCGACGAACCTGTGTGACACGTGAGCGAGACGTGCACACGGACGACCGAAGCGGAGCGGATCGGACCCATGGGGCGAGCGGAAGAGAGAAGAGCGCGACAGCGCGGTGGCCGCCGCGCGGCGCCGAAACGCCGCCGTTCGTCGGGCGCGGGCGGGAAGAGCGGCATACGCCGGCTGTTCACCTGGAAGAAGATCCTCGGGACCTTCTTCGGCCTGTGCCTGCTCGGCATGGGCGCCTTCATCGTGCTGTACATGGTGATCGACATCCCCGAGGGGAACGCCGACGCCGAGTTGCAGAGCAACGTCTACAAGTACAGCGACGGCACCATCATGGCCCGTGACGGCGAGCGCAACCGCGAGATCGTCGACCTGGCCAGGATCCCCAAGGACGTCCAGCGCACCTTCGTCGCCGCCGAGAACAAGACCTTCTACAAGGACGCCGGAGTCGACCTCAAGGGCACCGCGCGCGGCGTCCTGAACACGCTCTCCGGCAAGGGCGCGCAGGGCGGTTCGACGATCACCCAGCAGTACGTCAAGAACTACTACCTGTCCCAGGAACAGACGGTCTCGCGCAAGCTGAAGGAACTGGTCATCTCCCTGAAGCTGGACCGGGAGAAGTCCAAGGACTACATCCTCGCCGGCTACATCAACACCAGTTACTACGGCCGCGGCGCCTACGGCATCCAGGCCGCCGCCCAGGCCTACTACCGCGTCGACGCCGAGGACCTGTCGGTCGAGCAGGGCGCGTACCTCGCCGCGCTGCTCCAGGCGCCCAACCAGTACGACTGGGCGATCGCCAGCGACACCGGCAAGAAGCTCGTCCAGCAGCGCTGGAACTACGTCCTGGACAACATGGTCG
The DNA here is from genome assembly GCF_001267885.1 of Streptomyces ambofaciens ATCC 23877. Classification (NCBI taxonomy): domain Bacteria; kingdom Bacillati; phylum Actinomycetota; class Actinomycetes; order Kitasatosporales; family Streptomycetaceae; genus Streptomyces; species Streptomyces ambofaciens. The sequence continues at coordinate 5,125,268 of NZ_CP012382.1, forward strand.
AGCAGAAGTGGCTGGACGGTGCCGCGCGCCGGGGCATGACCTTCCCGGAGCCCGAGGCGCCGAAGCCGGCCCCCGGGATGGAGGGCCAGACCGGGTACCTGGTGGAGGCGGCCAACTACGCGCTCAAGGAGCGGCTCGTCGCGCAGGGCGCGGCCGAGGACATGGAACAGGCCAAGGCCCTGGTCGACCTCGGCGGCTACACCATCACGCTCAACATCGACCGGAAGAAGCAGGCGGCGCTCGAGAAGTCCGTCAAGGCCGAGCTCACCAGCAAGCTCGACCCCGAGAAGCGCGACGTGGACGCCGACGTCCAGGCCGGCGCCGTCTCCGTCGACCCGAAGACGGGCGGGGTCCTGGCCATGTACGGCGGCGTGGACTACGTGAAGCACTTCACCAACAACGCCACCCGCGACGACTACCAGCCCGCCTCCACCTTCAAGCCGCTGATCCTCGCCGCGGCCGTGGACCAGGACGCCGAGACCCAGGACGGCGTGCCGATCACGGCGAACACGCTGTACGACGGCACGAGCAGGCGTCCCGTGATGGACGGCGACCAGAAGGTCGGCTTCGCGCCCCCGAACGAGGACGACGTCGACTACGGCGACATCACCGTCCAGGAGGCGATGAACAAGTCCGTCAACTCCGTCTTCGCGCAGATGGGCATCGACGTCGGCATGCCCCAGGTCGTGAAGGTGGCGGGCGACCTCGGCATGGAGACCGAGGGCATGGAGGCCGTGCCGGCCCAGACCCTGGGCAGCATGGGCGCCAGCCCGCTGGAGATGGCGGGGGTCTACGCCACCCTCGACAACCACGGCAAGAAGGTCACCCCGGCCGTCGTGAAGTCCGTCGAGCACAAGGACCGCACGGTCGAGTTCCCCGAAGCGATCGGCGAGCAGGTCATCAGTCGCGAGGCCGCCGACACCGTGACCTCGGTGCTCACCGGCGTGGTCGACGACGGCACCGCCAAGCGGTCCGTGCGGGACAACCCGCTGCGCGACGGCCAGCAGGTGGCCGGCAAGACGGGTACGTCCGACAACAACAAGTCGGCCTGGTTCACCGGCTTCACCCCCGGCCTGGTCACCTCGGTCGGCCTGTTCGGCGAGGACCCGAAGACCCACAAGCAGGTCCCGATGTACAAGGCGGGCGGCGTCGACCACCGCGTCAACGGCGGTGGCTTCCCCGCGGAGATCTGGGCCGCGTACACCTTCGGCGTCATGGACGAGGTCACCGAGTTCGACCTGGAGACCAAGCAGGGCGCCGCGGTGAAGCCGAGCACCTCTCCGACGGTCACCCAGTCGCCGACCCGGTCGCCGACGCCGGAGGAGACCACCGAGGAGTCGCCCAGCGACGAGCCGACGACCCAGGAGCCCACGTCGCAGGAGCCGACGACGGAGGAACCGTCCCAGTCGCCGTCCCAGTCACCCTCCGGCACCCCGTCCACCGAGCCGCCGACCGGCGGGACGTCCACGGAGCCGGAGGACCCGCTCTTCCCGGACGGGGACCGGCAGGAACGGTAGCCGACGGCACGCACACGAAAGGGCGCCCGCACGGGCGCCCTTTCCGCGTTCCGGGACCTCAGCCCCGGTTCAGCTCGAACCACACCACCTTGCCGGTGCTCAGCCGCGTCGCGCCCCAGCGCCGGGCCAGCCGGTTCACCAGGTACAGCCCGCGCCCGCCCTCGTCGGTGGCCCGCGCCTGCCGCAGCCGCGGCAGCTGCGGCACGTCGTCGCCGACCTCGCAGCGCAGCACGTCCGTGCGCAGCAGCCGCAGGGTGACCGGCCGGGAGGCGTACCGCACGGCGTTGGTGACGACCTCGCTGACCAGCAGCTCCACGGAGTCCGTGAGGTCCTCCATGCCCCAGCGGGCCAGCGCGCGCCGGGCCAGGCGCCGGGCCCGGCCGGGGGCCGAGTCCTCGGGCTCCAGGAACCAGTACGCCACGTCGCTGGGCGCGATGCCGTCGAAGCGGGCGGCGAGCAGGGCGATGTCGTCGTCCCGGTCGCCCGGCCCGAGCATGTCCAGCACCTCGTCGCACAGGGCTTCCAGGGGCGGCGGGTGGTCGGGCCCGGTGAGCTGCGCGGTCGCCGCGAGGCGCTCCCGGAGCTGCTCTATGCCGGTCCAGACGTCCCTGAGGCGGGACTCGACCAGCCCGTCGGTGTAGAGGAGCAGGGTCGCGCCCGCGGGGGCGTCCAGCTCCACCGCCTCGAAGTCCACGCCGCCCACGCCGATCGGGGCGCCCGCCGGCACCCGCAGCACCTCGGCCCGGCCGCCCAGGTGCAGCAGCACGGGCGGCGGGTGCCCGGCGTTGGCGATGGTGATGCGGTGCGACACCGGGTCGTACACGGCGTACAGGCAGGTCGCCATGCGGTCGGTGCCCAGGCGCTGGGCCTGCTCGTCGAGGTGGTGCAGCACCTCCTGCGGCGGCAGGTCGAGCCCGGCCAGGGTCTGCGCCGTGGTCCGCAGCTGGCCCATGATGGCCGCCGAGGTCATGGAGTGGCCCATGACGTCGCCGACGACCAGCGCGACGCGGCTGCCGGGCAGCGGGATGGCGTCGTACCAGTCGCCGCCGACCCGCGCCGTCTCCGCGGCCGGCAGGTAGCGGGAGGCCAGCCGCACGCCGGTGCAGCGCGGCAGGTTCTCCGGAAGCATCGTGCGCTGCAGCTCGTCGGCGATGTACGCCTCACGCCCGTACAGCACCGCCTTGTCGATGCCGAGCGCGCTGTGCGTGGCCAGCTGGGCGGCGACCAGCAGGTCGTCGGCCTCGAAGGCGACGCGCTCCGGGCCGCGCAGGAACAGGGCGGCCCCGATCACCCGGCGCCGGCCGCGCAGCGGCGCGAGGATGGCCCGCCGCCCGTCGGGCACGGCGAACTCCTCGCCCTCACCCAGAAGTTCCGGCAGGGCGGCGAGGGCGGCGGGGCCGTCCGTGAAGACCGGGCGCACCCCGCGCAGCACCTCGGCGAGCGCGCTGCCCGGCCGCACCTCGCACAGCTCGGAGCCGACCGACTCCAGCTCGGAGGGCTCCGGCTGGGCGGCGGGCGTGAACCCGCTCTCGGTGTCCCGCTCGGCCGGTATGCGGTCGGTGCGCCGCAACCGCAGCACCAGGGGGCCGGTGGGCCGCTCGTCGCCGACCGGGAGCGGCTCGCGCAGGTACACGAGGATCGCGTCCGCGAACGTAGGCACGGTGGCCCGGCACAGCCCCATCACGATCTCGTCCAGGTCCATGCCCCGGGCGATCCGCCGGGTCGCGGCCCCCACGAAGCGCAGCCGGTCCCCGTCCCGCCGCATGGGCGTGGGCTGCCCGGGCGCGGTGGGCTGCCCGGTACGGCGCTCGGGCTCCGGCAGCGGGCCACGGCGCTCCGGACCCGCCGGGGCCAGGGGCCCGGACGGCGTGCCGCCCGGCTGGAGGGGGACGCCCTCGGCGGCGGGCCGCGGACGGGAGGCCTCGGGCCCGACGGACGGCTCGGCGCCCGGCTGGGAGTGCTCGAAGGCGCCCGTGCCGGAGGCGGGCGGCGGCTCGCCGGTGCGCCCCTGTGCCGGTAACGCGGCCCCGGGGGCGCGCGGCGGCACGGGGGTACGCAGGAGCGCCCCGCGGGGATCCGCGGGGTCGGCGCCCCTCTGGGGGCGGTCGAAGGAGGTCGGGTGCTCCGTCACGCGTGTCGAATCCATCCGTCCGGGACTGCGCGCGGCGCGTGCAGTTCGTCCCGCAGAAATCCCGATACCCGGAATACGTGCCCCGGGAACGGGGTTGCCGCGTGGTCAGGGGCTGTTCCTGTGTCACCGGGGGGCCGTCGGCGGCCTGTACCCGTCTTGCCCTCGTACGCCTCGCTCACGTCCAGCCGCCCCTCGGTGACGATCGGTCAAGCACAGCGCACACTGCGCCGGTTGCCGCTGCCGCGCTCCCTTGCGGAGGACGATCCTACGTTTCCCGCCCGGGGGCGCAGCAAGGGTCTCACGAGGACACCCGGGCGGGCGTGCGGTCCCAGTCCCCGGGCAGTGACGGTACCGCCCAGGACGGATCGGGGCGCCAGTGTTCCCAGCCGTCCGCGTAGGGGGAGCCCCAGGCACGGATCCCCGCCACCGCGGCGCGTCCCGCCCTGCGCACCCGCTCGGCGAGCCCGGCGTCCACCAGCCGGTCCCGCTGGGCCTGCGCGAACTCGTCCTCGTCCCGCCAGTACCAGGTGCGGTCCGGGTGGACGGAGATGTCCAGGAAGTGGTCCTCGGAGTCGACGCCGCCCTCCCAACGGGTCAGCGGCTCCTCCAGGTTCACGTACCAGTTCTTGAACCGCCAGCCCGGGTCCCAGAACAGCCACACCGACCAGGGCTCGCCGGGGCGGGCCAGCTTCAGCACGCCCGTGCCGAACCACCGGTCGCGCTGCACCGTGCGCGGCTTGGTGTAGCGCGAGGCCAGCGGTTCCAGGTGCACGGGCGTACCGTCGGCGAGCACCGGCTTCACGCACTCGGTGCCGGGCGCCAGCCACACGGCGAGCAGCTCGGCGTCGTCCCGGACGACGGTGACGGGGCGGGCGATGTGCAGGCGCGGGCCGCCGTTCTCCCGGTAACGCCACAGGATCTGACTCCCCGGCGCCCAGAACTCCACCGGGGCCGCCGGCCCCTTCGCCTCCGCCGCCGCGCTCACCGCTTCACCGTCTGCCATGGACAGATATTAGGTGCCCCGACCACACGACGAGGGGTGATCGCGAAGGGCGTCCGCGCGCACGGGGAGCGGCCGGTCACGGCCGGGTCATCCGCAGCACGTCCAGGGCCTCGTCCACCTGCTCGTTCGTCAGGTCGCCGCGCTCGACGTACCCGCCCTCCAGCACGACCTGACGGATCGTCTTCCGCTCCGCGAGCGCCTTCTTGGCGACCTTGGCGGCCTCCTCGTACCCGATGTACTTGTTGAGCGGCGTGACCACCGACGGCGAGGACTCGGCGTACTCGCGCGCCCGTTCGCGGTGGGCGACGATGCCGTCCACGGTCCGGTCGGCGAGCAGCCGTGAGACGTTCGCGAGCAGCCGCACCGACTCCAGCACGTTCTTCGCGATGACCGGCAGCATGACGTTGAGTTCGAAGTTCCCGGCCGCTCCGGCGGCGGCCACGGTCGCGTCGTTGCCGGTGACCTGGGCGGCGACCATGAGGACCGCCTCGGGGATCACCGGGTTGACCTTGCCGGGCATGATGGACGAGCCCGGCTGGAGGTCGGGCAGGGAGATCTCCGCGAGCCCGGTCCGCGGCCCGGACGCCATCCACCGCAGGTCGTTGGCGATCTTCGTCAGGCCGACGGCGATGGTCCGCAGCTGCCCGCTGGTCTCCACGATGCCGTCCCGGGCGCCCTGCGCCTCGAAGTGGTCGCGCGCCTCGGTCAGCGGCAGCCCGGTCGCACGGGCCACCTCCTCGATGACGGCGGCGGAGAAGCCGGGCGGGGTGTTGATGCCGGTGCCGACGGCGGTGCCGCCCAGCGGCAGCTCGGCGAGCCGGGGGAGCGAGGCCTCGAGCCGCTCGACGCCGTACCGCACCTGGGCCGCGTAGCCGCCGAACTCCTGGCCCAGGGTGACGGGTGTGGCGTCCATCAGGTGCGTACGCCCGGACTTCACGACGTCGCCGAACTCCTGCGCCTTGCGCTCCAGGGCGCCGGCGAGGTGGTCGAGGGCCGGGATCAGGTCACGGGTGACCGCCGCGGTGGCCGCGATGTGGATCGACGAGGGGAAGACGTCGTTGGACGACTGGGAGGCGTTGACGTGGTCGTTGGGGTGCACGTCGCGGCCGAGGCGCTCGGTGGCCAGGGTGGCGAGGACCTCGTTGGTGTTCATGTTGGACGAGGTGCCGGACCCCGTCTGGAACACGTCCACGGGGAAGTGCTCGTCCCACCTGCCCTCGGCGACCTCGGCCGCCGCCTGTCGGATCGCCTCGGCGACGTCCTCGTCCAGGACGCCCAGCTCGGCGTTGACCTTGGCCGCGGCGCCCTTGATCCGCGCGAGCGCCTCGATGTGGGCGCGTTCGATGCGCTGCCCGGACACCGGGAAGTTCTCCACCGCCCGCTGCGTCTGGGCGCGCCACTTGGCGTGGGCGGGGACCCGCACCTCGCCCATGGAGTCGTGCTCGGTGCGGTACTCGGTCCTGTCCTGCTCGTCGGCCATCGACGATCACCTCCACGTGTCACAGCGTCCGCGCCGGGACCACTGTTCCCCGTGGAGGCGAATCGTCACCGACCTCGTCAGGCGAGTCCGGGGCCGCGTACCGGAATGGACGTGAACGTGGGCGCCGGCGCGGGGTCCTGGAAGAAGTCGTTGCCCTTGTCGTCCACCACGATGAACGCCGGGAAGTCCTCGACCTCGATCTTCCAGACCGCCTCCATGCCGAGCTCCTCGTACTCGACGACCTCGACCTTCTTGATGCAGTCCTGGGCGAGCCGGGCCGCCGGGCCGCCGATGGAGCCGAGGTAGAAGCCGCCGTGCGCGTCGCAGGCGTCGGTGACCTGCTTGCTCCGGTTGCCCTTCGCCAGCATCACCCGGGAGCCGCCCGCCGCCTGGAACTGCTCCACGTAGGAGTCCATCCGACCGGCGGTGGTCGGACCGAACGACCCGGAGGCGTACCCCTCGGGCGTCTTGGCCGGGCCGGCGTAGTACACCGGGTGGTCCTTCAGGTACTGCGGCATCTCCTCGCCCGCGTCCAGCCGCTCCTTGATCTTGGCGTGCGCGATGTCGCGGGCCACGACCAGCGGGCCGGTGAGGGAGAGCCGGGTCTTCACCGGGTACTTGGTCAGCTCGGCGAGGATGTCGTCCATCGGCTGGTTGAGGTCGATCTTCACGACGTCGCCGTCGGCGTCGAGCTGCTCGTCCGTGGTCTCCGGCAGGAAGCGCGCCGGGTCGGTCTCCAGCTGCTCCAGGAAGACGCCCTCGGCGGTGATCTTCGCGACGGCCTGGCGGTCGGCGGAGCAGGACACGGCGATCGCGACCGGGCAGGAGGCCCCGTGCCGCGGGAGGCGCACCACGCGCACGTCGTGGCAGAAGTACTTGCCGCCGAACTGCGCCCCGATGCCGATCTTCTGCGTCAGCTCGAAGACCTTCTCCTCCAGGTCCTTGTCCCGGAAGCCGTGCCCGAGCGCCGAGCCCTCGGCCGGGATCTCGTCCAGGTAGTGCGCGGAGGCGTACTTCGCGGTCTTCAGCGCGTACTCGGCCGACGTGCCGCCGACGACGATCGCCAGGTGGTACGGCGGGCAGGCGGCCGTGCCCAGCGAGCGGATCTTCTCCTCCAGGAACTTCATCATGGAGGACTCGTTCAGGACGGCCTTCGTCTCCTGGTAGAGGAAGCTCTTGTTGGCCGAGCCGCCGCCCTTGGCCATGAACAGGAACTTGTAGGCGCCGCCGTCGGTCGCGTACAGCTCGATCTGGGCGGGGAGGTTGGAGCCGGTGTTCTTCTCCTCCCACATGGTGAGCGGGGCCATCTGCGAGTAGCGCAGGTTCAGGTTCTGGTAGGCGTCGTAGATGCCCCGGCTCAGGGCCTGCTCGTCGCCGCCCGCCGTCAGCACGTTCTGGCCGCGCTTGCCCATGACGATCGCCGTACCGGTGTCCTGGCACATCGGCAGCACACCGGCCGCCGCGATGTTCGCGTTCTTGAGCAGGTCCAGCGCCACGAACTTGTCGTTCCCCGACGCCTCGGGGTCGTCGATGATGCGGCGCAGCTGCGCCAGGTGGGCCGGGCGCAGGTAGTGCTGGATGTCGTGGATCGCCTCTTCGGCCAGCTTGCGCAGCGCCTCGGGCTCCACCTTGAGGAAGGTCCGCCCGTCGGCCTCGAAGGTGGAGACGCCCTCGGAGGTCACCAGCCGGTACGGAGTGGTGTCCTCTCCCTGGGGGAGCAGATCGGTGTACGCGAACTCAGGCATCTCGCCCATTCCTCACTCGGCAGACACGCGGCTGGATTCCACAGCACGACGGCTGGCCTCCATCGGCAGCGTCCACCAGCGTAAAACCTGCCGTCGGCGGCGAGCTTGTGAGGTAAGGCTCAGTAGGCCCGCGAGCTCCCCGCCTGCTCCCCGCGCGCGAGCCCGAGCGGAGCGCGCGGGCCGTCGGGAACGCGCCGCGACAAGGTTGTCCACAGGTCTGGTCGCGATCTATCGCGTTTCGGTACGCTGCTGCCGTGGACCTTCAGAAGCACGACCGACCGCAGGCGGCGGCACCGCGCGACACGTCACCCCGCGACACGTCACCCCGAGACACCGCACCGCGCGTCTCCGAGCTGCGTGCCTCGGACGCCGACCGTGACCGCATCGCCGACATGCTGCGCGAGGCCCTCGCCGAGGGGCGGCTCGACGCCCATGAGCACGCCGAGCGCGTCGAGGGGGTGCTGGCCGCCAAGACGGTCGGCGAGCTGGACGTCTTCGTGCGGGACCTGCCCGCCGCGCACGCCGGGCGGCACACCGCCCCCGCCCCGGCCGCACCCCGCCGCCCGGCCGCCGGCTCCCTCCCGGCCGAACCCGACGAGAACGTGGTGGCGGTCTTCAGCAGCGCCGTCCGCAAGGGCCGCTGGCGGGCGAGCCGCCGTATCCACGCGTACGCGGTCTTCGGCAGTGTCGAGATCGACCTCAGCGAGGCCGTCTTCGAGCACCAGCAGGTCGTGATCAAGGCGTTCTCCGTCTTCGGCAGCGTCGAGGTGCGCGTCCCGGAGAACGTCTCGCTGCGCGGCGCGGGCGGCGGCGTGCTCGGCAGCTTCGAGGTGGACACCCTCGACGCGGACGACGCCGACGCTCCCGTCGTCCACGTGGACGGCTGGGCGGTGCTGGGCTCGATCGAGGCTCGACCGAGGCGTGGCAAGCTCGTCGCGGACCTCCTGGACCGGGTGCACCGCAAGGTCGACAAGGGTGTGCGCAAGCACGGGTAGCGCCGCGCCGCCCGCGGTGGGAAACCCAGTGCATAGGCGCGCGCACAGCGGGTAAGCCTGACGCATCGTCTCTCGCTCGCGAAGCCGTCGTCAGGAGTAGACCGTGCTGCAACCGCCGCATTCGTCCCTGCAGGTAGCTGCTGTTCCGGCCCAGCGGGTGCCCGTGCGGGACAGGGACCAAGACGCTCCCTGGCACACCGAGGCGGTGTGCCGGCGCGACGAGGCCGGACTGTTCTTCGCACCGTCCAAGGAACCCACCGCCGCCCGGCTCTCCCGTGAGGAGGCGGCCAAGCGCGTCTGCGCGCGCTGCCCGGTCATGGTCGAGTGCCGTGAGCACGCCCTCCTGCAGCCCGAGCCGTACGGCGTCTGGGGCGGTCTGACCGCCGCCGAACGCCGGGTGGTCCTGGCCAGGCGCCGTCGCCGCGACCTCGAACTGAAGAAGACGGCCCGCACCGCGGCGGACCGCATAGCCGCGGCGGGCTAGCGACCCACGTACGCGAGAAGGCACCCTCTCCGCACAGAGGGTGCCTTCTCACGTACGCCGGAACCGACCGGCCGGTCCAAGGGGCACGGGGAACTGCGCGCCCAGCCACGACGCACCCGCACCCGCCCTCCGACAGATACCCCCCGCCTCAGCAGGCGCCCCGCCCGACCCGCACGTCACGACGCCGAGCGCCGCTCCCGCCCTGGGGGTGCGGGGAACTGCGCGCCCAGCCACGACGCACCCGCACCCGCCAACACGGCACGCACCCCCACCTCAGCAGGCGCCCCGCCGGACCGACGGAGTCACTTCGCCCGGTCGAAGTCCACCGCGCTGTAGGCCCGCAGCTTGCTCAGCCGGTGCTCGGAGTCGATCCGGCGCACCGTGCCCGACTTGGACCGCATCACGATGGAGTCGGTCGTGGCCGTCTCGGACCGGTAGCGCACCCCGCGCAGCAGCTCGCCGTCGGTGATGCCGGTCGCGACGAAGAAGACGTTGTCCCCGGAGACCAGGTCGTCGGTGGTCAGCACCCGGTCCAGGTCGTGGCCGGCGTCGACCGCGCGCTGCCGCTCCTCGTCGTCCTTGGGCCACAGCTTGCCCTGGATGGTGCCGCCCAGGCACTTCACCGCACAGGCCGAGATGATGCCCTCCGGGGTGCCGCCGACCCCGAGCAGCAGATCGATGCCGGTGCCCTCGCGCAGCGCCAGGATGGAGCCGGCCACGTCGCCGTCGGAGATCAGCTTGATGCGGGCGCCGGTCTCCCGGACCTCCTTGATGAGCCCCTGGTGCCGGGGCCGGTCGAGGAGGACGACGGTGACGTCCTCGGGCGTGCGCCGCTTGGCCTTGGCGATCCGGCGGATGTTCACGGACACGGGGGCGTTGATGTCGACGAAGTCGGCGGCCTCCGGCCCGGTGACCAGCTTGTCCATGTAGAAGACGGCCGACGGGTCGAACATGGAATCCCGCTCGGCGGCGGCCAGCACCGCGATGGCGTTGGTCATGCCGTTGGCGGTCAGCGTGGTGCCGTCGATCGGGTCGACGGCGATGTCGACCTCGGCCCCGGTGCCGTCCCCGACCCGCTCTCCGTTGAAGAGCATCGGGGCCTCGTCCTTCTCGCCCTCACCGATGACGACGACGCCGTTCATCGAGACGGTGGAGACGAGGGTGCGCATGGCGCGCACCGCGGCACCGTCGGCGCCGTTCTTGTCACCGCGCCCGACCCAGCGGCCGGCGGCCATCGCCGCGGCCTCGGTGACCCGGACGAGCTCCAGGGCGAGGTTGCGGTCGGGGGCCTCTGAGGGGACGTCCAGTTCGGACGGCAGATGATGCTCGGTCATCGGAGCGCACCTTTCTGATACGACGACGGCCGGATGAGGGTATGGCCATGACTCTATCGTCAGTCCGACAAAATGAGCAGGGGACCCCACGTATGAGCAGTCCAGGCACCTGCGACGATAGGGGGCGTGGCAGGAATGAGTGGCAAGCAGAAGACGGCCCGGGACATGATCCTCTCCCTCGGGCTCATCGTGCTCGCGGCGGGCGTCATCTGGATCTTCATCCCGCACGAGGACGGCGAACCTCCGGTCAAGCGGGTCGACTACCGGGTCGAGCTGCTGACCGCGCAGCGCGCCGCGTCGTACCCGGTGGCCGCGCCGCAGGGCCTCTCCGAGGACTGGAAGGCGACCTCCGTGCGCTTCAAGGGTGACGACTTCGACGCCTGGCACCTGGGCTTCAGGGCCCCCGACGGCGAGTACGTGGCGATCGAGCAGTCCACGAAGAAGGCGGCCACCTTCATCGAGGACGCCAGTCAGGGCGCGCGGGCGACCGAGCGGACCGAGGAGATCGGCGGCCGGACCTGGACCCGGTACACGGGCGGCCGGTACGACGCGCTGGTGCTGCGGGGGGCGGACGACATGAAGGGCGCGACCACCGTCGTGGCCGGTACGGGGTCGTTCGACCAGCTCTCCAAGATGGCGGCGGCGCTGAAGCTGGCCTGAGCCGCCCCCCCCGTTCCAGAACGCACGACGAAGCCCCCCGGTGGTGCACCCGGGGGGCTTCGTGTGTCGCGGGGCCGGTCTCAGACCGTGGTGACGACCTGGTCGTACGCCAGGCGCGGCGAGCGCGGGAACCAGGCGTCCGGGCCCGGGCGGCCGATGTTCACGACCATCAGCGGGGTGTGGTCGTCGTCCAGGAACTCCTTGCGGACGCCCTCGAAGTCCAGGCCGGTCATCGGCCCGGCGGCCAGACCCGCGGCGCGCACGCCGACGATGAAGTACGCGGCCTGCAGGGCGGCGTTCAGCAGGGCGGCACCCTCACGCGCCGGGCGCTCGCTGAAGAAGGCGTCCTTGGCCTGCGGGAAGTGCGGGAAGAGCTGCGGCAGCTCCTCGTGGAACTCGTTGTCGGCCGAGAGGATCGCCACCAGCGGGGCGGCGGCCGTCTTGGGCCGGTTGCCCTCGGCCATGTGCTGGACGAGACGCTCGCGGGCCTCGGGGGAGCGGACCAGGGTGATGCGCAGCGGCGACTGGTTGAAGGCGGTCGGGCCGTACTTGACCAGGTCGTAGATCGCCTGGACCTGCTCGTCGGTCACCGGCTCGTCGGTGAAGGTGTTCGCGGTGCGGGCCTCGCGGAACAGCAGGTCCTGGGCGGCGGGGTCAAGAACGAGAGACATGGCTGATCTTCCTCGGGGTGTGCGTCGGCGCTCCCGCGCGGAGCGGTGGGGAGCCGTTGACGGGGACGACGCTACGGGAAAGAAGTTCAAGCTTCAACCAAAAGCGGCGTGTGGTGATCCGCTTCACACCGCCGCCGGGGTGAAGCGGGCGGGCGGTCCGCGCGGGGCGGACACCTTCCGGGCCCTGCTGCGCGACCACTACACGGCCACGCTCACCAACAGCGCCGACCGGCCGCTGCCCCCGGGCCCGCGTTCGGCCGCGGCCGGAAAGGTCCAGCGCCTGGAGGTCCTGCGGGACACCACCCCCGCGGCCCTGCTGCGCGAGATCGCCCGCTGGACCCCCGTGCGGCCCGCCGACGTCCGGCGTCCGCTGTCCGGTCCCGGGCACTGGCGCGTGTCGGACGGCCCGGTGCGTACCGGGCTGGGCGTGCTCACCGGCACGCACCGTCCCGCGGCGGACGTCCGCTACGTCTCCGCCGCCTACCGTCCGATCGCCACCGCCGACTGGACCACGTACCGCCTGAGCCTCACCGCCGCGCGCCTGGGAGCGAGCGCCGGCGTCGGCGTCACCGTGCGGGCCGACAGCGAGCACCCCGCGACCCTCTGGGTGGGCCGCAACATGGCCCATCTCACCGCGCGCGGGCCGGGGGGCAGCCGTACGGGCCCGGCCCGCCGGCTCGAACCGTCCGCCACCCACCGCGTGGAGGTGACCGTGACGCCGGAGGCGGTCCGTGTCGTCGTCGACGGCCGGCAGCGACTGACCCTGCCCGCGACCTGGCGCGATCCGGCCCGGGGCGCGGGCGGCTTCGCCCTCAGCACCGGCCTGCCCGAGAGCGCCGGGCCGGAGGTGCCCTGGCCCCGCTTCACCGCCCTGGAGGTGAGGTGACGCAGATCACGTGGGCGGACGGATGAGTTCTCCCGTCCCCGCGGGTCTCACAGGGCATCGGACCGCCTCGCACACTCGCACCCTGGGGAGCACATCGACATGACCGCCGCCGTGAAGGGCCCCGCCTCCTACTTCCCGTCGATCGAGAAGAAGTACGGACGCCCGATCGCGGAGTGGAAGGAACTGATCCGCTCCTCTCCGCTCGGCAAGCACGGGGAACTCGTCACCTGGCTCAAGACCGAGCACGGCCTCGGCCACGGGCACGCCAACGCGCTCGTGGCGCACACCCTGGCCGAGGACACGGCGAAGTAGGGACCGGCCGAGCAAGGACCCGGCGAGGCGGCGGCACCGGCACGTGGCCAGGCAGGGACACCGGTGAGCGGACACCGGTGAGCGGCCAGGCAGGGACACCGGCACGTGGCCAGGCAGGGACACCGGTGAGGGGCACGGCGCAACAGGCCGCGCGCCCTCGCCGGGGTCAGCGGTCGGCGTCCTCGTCGTCCGCCCCGGCCTCCTCGGCGAGCGCCGCGTCGAGGCGGGCCCGGGCGCCGTCCAGCCAGCGGCGGCAGACCTTCGCCAGCTCCTCGCCCCGCTCCCACAGGGCCAGGGACTCCTCCAGCGTCGTACCGCCGGCCTCCAGCCGCCGTACGACCTCGATCAGCTCGTCCCGCGCCTGCTCGTACCCGAGCGCCTCGGCCACGGCCGCCGGCTGCTCCACCTCGCTGGTCATCCACCCACCCTATGCGTCGACTCGTACGGAGAAATCGCCCTCGGAGACGCGGGCGCGCAGCGTCTCGCCCGGCTCCACCTCGCCGGGGTCACGGACGGCATGGCCGTCGGCCCGCTGCAGCACCGCATAGCCGCGCTTCAGGGTCGCGGCGGGGGAGAGGGCCACCACGCGGGCGTGCGTGTGCGTCAGCTCCGAGCGGGCCCGGTCGAGCTGGTGGCCGAGGGAGCGGCGGCCCCGCTCCAGCAGGGCCGTCACCTGGTCGGCCCGCTCGTCGATCATCCGGTGCGGGTCCTGTATCGACGGCCGGGCCAGGGCGTGGGCCAGGCCCCGCTCCTCACGGTCGACGTACGCCGCCACGCAGCGCCGGGCGCGGTCCCGGAGCTGGCGCACCCGCTCGTACTCCTCGCCGACGTCCGGCACGACCTTCTTCGCGGCGTCGGTCGGCGTGGAGGCGCGCAGGTCGGCGACGTGGTCCAGCAGCGGATTGTCCGGCTCGTGGCCGATCGCCGAGACGACCGGCGTACGGCAGGCGGCGACCGCCCGCACCAGCTGCTCGTCGGAGAACGGCAGCAGATCCTCCACGCTGCCGCCGCCCCGCGCGACGACGATCACATCGACGTCGTCCATCGCGTCCAGCTCCTTCACCGCCTGCGTCACCTGCGGCACGGCGTGCACGCCCTGCACGGGGACGTTGCGCACCTCGAAGCGGACGGCCGGCCAGCGGTGCCGGGCGTTCTCCAGGACGTCCCGCTCGGCCGCCGAGGCCCGACCGCAGACCAGGCCGATGAGCTGGGGCAGGAACGGCAGCGACTTCTTCCGCTCCGGCGCGAAGAGCCCCTCCCGCGCGAGGGCCTTCTTCAGCTGCTCCAGACGCGCCAGCAGCTCCCCGACGCCCACCGGCTTGATCTCGGCGGCCCGCAGCGACAGCTGCCCACGCGGCGCGTACCACTCCGGCTTCGCCTGTACGACGACCCGCGCGCCCTCACCGACCACGTCCGCCACGGCGTCGAACACCTGCCGGTAGCAGGTGACGCTCACGGAGACGTCGTACGACGGGTCGCGCAGCGTCAGGAACACGACCCCGGCGCCGGGCCGCCGCGACAACTGCGTGATCTGCCCCTCGACCCACACCGCGCCGAGCCGGTCGATCCAGCCCCCGATCAGCCGCGACACCTCGCCGACGGGCAGGGGGCTTTCGGGAGTCGAGTGAACAGCCATGCGCCCGAGCGTAGCGGCCGGGTCCGACAATCCGGCCCGGCGGCGGCGGCAGGGTTGCCGCCCGTCGGTGTGCGGGACGGTCGCCTTGCGGTTGCGGTTGCGGTTGCGGTTGCGGTTGCGGTTGCGGTTGCCGTTGGGGTTGCGGTCGCAGCCGCCGTCGCCCGGTGGACGGCCCCGGTGGCCGGCCGGGCGCGCGGTTACCCCCGCCCGCTCACGTCCCCGCCGGGTGCCTGCGCCGGGCCTGGGCCGCCAGCACCACCAGGCCCACCGCCAGCCAGACCGCCCCGACCACCTGCGCGGTGTGCGAGGCCTCCACGATCACCGCCACGGTGATCGCCGCGCCGAGCACCGGCACCAGCACATGGCGCCACCAGCTCACCGGCCCTCCGCGGCGCCGGACCGCGAACCAGCCCACCACGCTCGCGTGCAGCAGCGTGAACGCGGTCAGCGCGCCGACGTCGACCACCGAGACCAGGTGGTCGAGGCCGTCGTCCCGCCGGGCCGCCCACACCGCCGCCACCATCGTGATCACGGCGGAGACCAGCAGCGCCACGCGCGGCACGCCGGAATCCGTGCGGGACAACACCTTCGGCAGCCGCCGGTCGCGGCCCATCGCGAAGATCAGCCGCCCGGCCGCCGCCTGCCCGGCCAGCGCCGCGAAGGCCGCGCCGATCGCCTTGCTCACCGCCACCAGGTCGTGCAGCCACGTGCCGACCGAGGAGTCCACGGCGTCGTAGAAGGCCGACCCCTGCCGTTCCGGCTCCGCCGCCAGCTGCGCCGACGACACCGGTTCCAGCAGCGCCACCAGGTACGTCTGGCCCACGAACAGCACGCCCGCCAGCGCCAGGCAGAACAGCAGCGCCCGTGCGACCTTCGCCGACCCGCCGGTGACCTCCTCCGCGAAGGTCGCGATCGCGTCGAAGCCCAGGTACGACAGCACCGCCACCGACACCGCGCCGACCACCGCCGACAGCGCGAACGCCCCCTGCGTGCCGTCCCCGGACAGCGGCGACAGCCAGCCCCGCTCGGCACCGTCACGAGCCAGGACCACGATCGCCGCCGCCACGAACACCAGCAGGACCACGATCTCCATGGCGAGCACCAGGAAGCCCACCCGGGCCGCCGCGCGCACCCCCCACAGGTTCAGCGCCGTCGTGACGACCACCGCGATCGCCGTCCACACCCAGCGAGACACCTCCGGGACCAGCGCCTCCATCGCGATGCCGGAGAACAGGTACGCCACCGCCGGGATGAGGACGTAGTCCAGCATCGCCATCCAGCCCGCGACGAAACCGGCCCCGTTCCCGAGCCCCGCGCGCGCGTACGCGAACACCGACCCCGCCTGGGGGACGACCCGCACCATCTGGGCGTAGCTGAACGCGGTGAACGCCATCGCGACCGTGGCGACCACGTAGACGAGCGCCACCGCGCCGTGCGACTTGGCGTCCAGCGTTCCGAAGACCCCGACCGGCGCCATGGGCGCGATGAACAGCAGTCCGTAGACGACCAGGTCCCTGAAGCCCAGACTGCGCTTCAGCTGGTGCTCCTGGTGCTCCTGGTGTTCGCCACCGGCCCCGTGGGCCGCCGTACCGGTCTCCGACATCGTGCCTCCGCCAGCGCCTCGGAACCCTGCTTCGGAACGTCCCCCTCCACATTCCCGTCAGTCTCCCCGGCAACGCCGCACCCACGCGATCTCTGACCCGCCGAACGCGGCCTTACGATGGGTGCCATGACTGCTTCGCCTGGCCGCCGTGTCCTGCTCGCCGCCCCCCGTGGCTACTGCGCGGGTGTGGACCGCGCCGTGATCGCCGTCGAGAAAGCCCTGGAGCAGTACGGCGCTCCCGTCTACGTCCGGCACGAGATCGTCCACAACAAGTACGTCGTCCAGACCCTGGAGAAGAAGGGCGCCGTCTTCGTCGAGCGGACGGAGGAGGTCCCCCCGGGGAACATCGTCATGTTCTCCGCGCACGGCGTGGCCCCCGTCGTCCACGAGGAGGCCGAGCGCGGCCGTCTCGCCACCATCGACGCCACCTGTCCGCTCGTCACCAAGGTGCACAAGGAAGCCGTCCGCTTCGCGAACGACGACTACGACATCCTCCTGATCGGCCACGAGGGCCACGAGGAGGTCATCGGCACCTCCGGCGAGGCACCCGACCACATCCAGCTGGTCGACGGACCCGAGGACGTCGCCAAGGTCGAGGTCCGGGACCCGTCCAAGGTCGTCTGGCTCTCCCAGACCACCCTCTCCGTGGACGAGACCATGGAGACCGTCGACGCGCTCAAGGACAAGTTCCCGCAGCTCATCTCCCCGCCGAGCGACGACATCTGCTACGCCACGCAGAACCGCCAGCTCGCCGTGAAGCAGATGGGCGCCGAGGCCGACCTGGTGATCGTCGTCGGCTCCCGCAACTCGTCCAACTCCAAGCGGCTCGTCGAGGTCGCCAAGCAGGCGGGCGCGCGCGACGCGTACCTCGTGGACTTCGCCGACGAGATCGACGCGGCCTGGCTGGAGGGCGTCACCACGGTGGGCGTCACCTCCGGAGCGTCCGTTCCGGAGGTGCTGGTCGAGCAGGTCCTGGAGTGGCTGTCGCAGCGCGGTTTCGAGGACGTGGAGATCGTCAAGGCGGCCGAGGAGTCGATCATCTTCTCGCTGCCGAAGGAGCTCCGCCGCGACCTGCGCGAGGAGGCGGCGTCCCTGGTGGCGGAGCGAGGCGGCTCCGGTACGGCCGGGGCGTGACCGTCAGTCGTCCGTCGTAACGTGGAGCCATGCAGATCTTCGGCGTGGACATCGGCGGATCCGGGATCAAGGGCGCCCCTGTGGACCTCGACAGGGGCGACCTGGCCCAGGAGCGCCACAAGGTACTGACCCCGCACCCGGCGACCCCCGACGGCGTGGCCGACGGGGTCAAGCAGGTCGTCGAGCACTTCGGCTGGACCGGCCCGGTCGGGCTGACCTTCCCGGGGGTGGTCACGGGCGGCGCCACGGTCCGCACCGCGGCCAACGTGGACAGGAACTGGATCGACACGGACGCACGGGCCCTGTTCAGCGAGCGGCTGGGCGGGCTGGACGTGACCGTCGTCAACGACGCCGACGCGGCGGGCGTCGCCGAGATGCGCTTCGGCGCCGGCCGGGACCGCAAGGGCACGGTCATCCTCCTCACCTTCGGCACCGGCATCGGCAGCGCCGTCTTCACCGACGGCGTCCTCGTGCCCAACAGCGAGCTGGGTCACCTGGAGCTGGACGGCCACGACGCGGAGAAGCGCGCCTCCAGCAAGGCCAAGGAGGACCACGACATGTCGTGGGAGCACTGGGCCCACCGCGTGCAGAAGTACCTCGCCCACGTCGAGATGCTGTTCTCACCCGAGCTGTTCGTCATCGGCGGCGGCGTCAGCCGCAAGGCGCACAAGTTCCTGCCCCACATCGAGGGCATCAAGGCGGAGATCGTCCCCGCCCAGCTCCAGAACAACGCGGGCATCGTGGGGGCGGCGATGCACGCGGCCGACCGCGCGAGCGGGACCAGCCTCGGCTGACCGGCTGACCGGCTGACCGGCTGACCGGCTGACCGGCTGACCGGCTGACCGGCTGACCGGCTGGCCATGCAGGTGTGCCGGCCAGGTCGTGCCGGCCATGCAGTTCGTGCCGGTGGTGCAGGTCGTGCCGGCGGTGCTGCCCGTGCAGGCCGTGCCCGCCGTGCCGGCCGTGGCCGACCCGTCCGTCACACCGGCTGACGCTTCCGCGCGGCGGCCCGCCGACGCAGCAGCCGGATCCGGCGGACGATCACGGTCGCCCCCGCGACCAGCGTCCCGCCGTACAGCCAGCCCGCCTCCGTGGCCAGGGCGGTCACGAGCCCCATCAGCCGCCCGCCGAGCCCCTGGCCGCCCTCGGCGACGGTCACCAGGCCCACGGCGAAGGCGATCGGTACGACCACGGGGGCGGTCAGCAGGTCGCCCCGGCGCACCCACACCGCGGTGAGCAGGCACACCGGCAGGAACAGCACGCCGTACACCGTGAGGGACGCGCCGAACAGCAACCGGTCGAGGAAGCCGAGCACGAGCATCACCGCCGCGCAGAACAGGCCGCTGCCCAGCCCGGTCAGCCGGGGATCGGGCATCTGGCGCAGGGCACGCAGCGCCCGCGCCACCGGCGGACCGGACCGCGGCGCGGGGGCCGGCCGCACCGGCGCCGGCCGGGCCGTGGCCGGTCTGCGCGAGGCGCCGCCCGCATCCGGCCCGCCGCCGGGCCGGACGGCGGCCCGCCCGGCCGCGGCGCCGCCCGCTCCCCGCCCCTGCGGGGGCAGCGGCGCCCGACCCCGTCGCGGTCCGTACTGCGCAGGTCGCGTCCTGTGTTGCTCCACTGGACCAACTTAGGTCTGTTTATGTGCCGAATAGGCCGACAGACACGCCGTCGGGCAGAGCTGGCCGAGCGTTCGACGCCACGCGGGGGCGGCAGCGGCCACCCCGTAGACTGGTGGATCGGCCCTGCCTGGCCCACCCCACTCCTCCGCATCCTCACGTACGGGAAGTCGCAACGTGTCGCTCACGATCGGAATCGTCGGTCTGCCGAATGTCGGCAAGTCGACCCTGTTCAACGCCCTGACCAAGAACGACGTGCTCGCGGCCAACTACCCGTTCGCCACGATCGAGCCCAACGTCGGCGTCGTGGGCGTCCCCGACCCCCGCCTGACGAAGCTGGCCGAGATCTTCTCCTCGGAGAAGGTCCTCCCGGCCACCGTCGACTTCGTCGACATCGCGGGCATCGTGCGCGGCGCGAGCGAGGGCGAGGGCCTGGGCAACAAGTTCCTCGCCAACATCCGCGAGTCCGACGCGATCTGCCAGGTCATCCGCGCCTTCAAGGACGAGAACGTCGTCCACGTCGACGGCAAGGTCTCGCCCAAGGACGACATCGAGACGATCAACACCGAGCTGATCCTCGCGGACCTCCAGACGATCGAGAAGGTCCTCCCGCGCCTCCAGAAGGAGTCGCGCAT
Source organism: Streptomyces ambofaciens ATCC 23877 (assembly GCF_001267885.1). Classification (NCBI taxonomy): domain Bacteria; kingdom Bacillati; phylum Actinomycetota; class Actinomycetes; order Kitasatosporales; family Streptomycetaceae; genus Streptomyces; species Streptomyces ambofaciens. The sequence goes on from NZ_CP012382.1 coordinate 5,145,110, forward strand.
CAAGAAGGACGTCGCGCCGAAGGTGAAGGCCGTCGAGGAGGCCAAGGAGCTCCTGGAGAAGGGCGACACTCTCTTCGCCCACGGCATCCTCCAGGGCAGCGACCGCGCGGAGCTCCTCCACGACCTCCACCTCCTCACCACCAAGCCCTTCCTCTACGTCTTCAACGTCGACGAGGACGAGCTGACCGACGAGGACTTCAAGAACGAGCAGCGCGCCCTGGTCGCCCCCGCCGAGGCGATCTTCCTCAACGCCAAGCTGGAGGCGGACCTCGCGGAGCTGGACGAGGACGAGGCGCTGGAGCTCCTCCAGTCCGTCGGCCAGGAGGAGCCCGGCCTCGCCACCCTCGCGCACGTCGGCTTCCGCACCCTCGGCCTGCAGACCTACCTGACGGCCGGCCCCAAGGAATCCCGCGCCTGGACCATCAAGAAGGGCGCCACCGCCCCCGAGGCCGCCGGTGTCATCCACACCGACTTCCAGAAGGGCTTCATCAAGGCCGAGGTCATCTCCTACGACGACCTCGTCACCACCGGCTCGGTCACCGAGGCCCGCGCCAAGGGCAAGGCCCGCATGGAGGGCAAGGACTACGTGATGCAGGACGGGGACGTGGTGGAGTTCCGGTTCAACGTGTAGCGGCTGACAGACCACCGCGTCGCTGGTCTGGCAAACATGCAGGTCAGAGAGGGTCCGACTCTTCGGAGTCGGGCCCTTGGTTTTTCCCGTGCTGAGATGGGATCGGGAGGCCCGTGCTGGGATGTGTGCGAGCGGGGCGTTGACCGAGCTGTGAAGGTAGTGCGGACGTGGCGCTTTTCCTACTCGTTTGACACAATCGGGGGCATGGCTGAGGCGACGTACAGCATCGGGGAGGGGCCAGCGACGCGGGTGAGCCTGTCGCTGCCGGAGGGGACCGCGGAGGCGATCCGGGCGCGGGTGGGCAAGCGGGAGTTCTCCGCGTTCATCGCCGAGGCGGTCGAGCGTGAGCTGCGCGGGCAGGTCCTGGACGAGTACCTGGCGGACTACGAGAGCCGCAAGGGGCCGGTCTCCGAGCAGGCTCGTCAGCGGGCGCGGCAGGTCTTCGACGGGGTGTTCGCCGAGGAGGCCGAGTGGCCCGCCGCAGGCTGAGTCACGAGGGGACGCTCGTCCTCGACAGCGAGGGACTCTCGCAGCTGCTCGCCGACGACGAGCAGGTGGTGGCTCTGATCGCTGAGGCGCGCTCGCGGGGCATGGAGGTCGTGATCAGTGCACTCGCCATCATCGAAGCCGTCCACGCCCGTACGAACAAGTCCCGCCTGAACTGGGTGCTTTCCGGGCTGCGGGTCGTTCCCGTCGGCGACGAGGAGGCAAGGGCTGCCTCGAAGCTGCTGATGAATGCCGGATTGCACGGACACAAGTACGCGATCGATGCGGCCATCGCCGAGGCCGCGCTGCGACAGCACCGCCCCGTGGTCATGCTGACTTCCGATATTGACGACATGGCCAAGCTGTGCGGTGGGCGGGTCCGGCTCGTGGCGGTGTGATTTCCCTTGGTCCGGCTCAGTAGGACCGGGGTCCGTAGGGGCTCCAGTGACCGAGGAAGGGCTTGAGGTCGTCGCCGCTGGGTTTCGGCGGCGTGGGTTTCCTGCATGGCGGCTTCCCAGCGCTTTTGCTGTACCTCTCTGGCTTGCTGGTTGTTCTTCCAGAGGCCGGTCGGGGAGATCTGCCCATTCGCTTGCACGGTGCGGGCTGCCGCACGCCCGCGCCTACGCGGCCGTCGACGAGCACCCCTTGGCCGCGCGCCCTGCTCGCCGCCGAAGACGCCCTCCTCCCGGAGGACGGTCCCCAGCCCAGCTACTCCCGTGTGAGCGGCCCGGCCGCCGGCACCGTGGCCAGCCACACCGCCCGCACCCTGACCGACCTCGCCGACCACATCGGCACCGAACAGCAGCACCGAGACGCCCTCACCCGCTGGGACCCCGGAAAGTACAAGCGCCGCAGTCGGGCGACTGCGGCTACGGCTGGGTCCAGCCGTGGGCGAAGCCGCACTGGAGGTCGGTCCAGCGGTGTCGTTCGGCGGGAATGTATTCGGGGGAGTCCTGGAGGTGCGCAAGGGCCTGGACCCACCCGTCCCAGAGGCCGTTGGGCTGGGTGAAGCGGTCGGCGTGGTGGGTGCCGAGGTGGGCGTCGAGGCGGAGGAGGGCACCGAGGGCTGCGGGCTGGTCGTAGCGGAGGTCGGTGCGGGGGAGGTAGCGGTCGAGGTAGGCGGTGAGGATCTCGGCGTCCGCGTGGGTGCCGAAGCGGGCCAGGGCGAAGCAGTAGGCGCCGCCGGAGAAGCAGAACTCGCTGGCGAGGAGCAGGTCGCCGATGCGTTTGCGGAACGTGGCGCGTCGGCCTACGCCGATCAACCAGCCGGCGGTGAGGCGTGAGCGCCACTCGTAGCCGAGGAGGGCCTCCAGCTCGGCGTCGGTGATCGTGGCCGCGTCGTCGATGAGGTGACGGGTGAAGCGTTCGGTGTGTGGCCACCCAGGCCGCAGGATGCGACCGCTCTTCAGGTCGAAGTAGCGCGCGCGGCCTGAGTCCTTCCTCGTCACGTAGCGCTCGATCACGTAGCCGTAGCCGATCTCCTCGGGGTGCTGGAACGGCATCGGTCACCTCTCCGGGTACAGGTCGGCACGGTCGATCCAGGTGGGGGCGACGAAGATGTTCCTGTCGGTGGGGGCTTCGGACGCTTCCAGTAGGGACCAGGTGCGGGACTCCTCGACCAGGTGCTCCCAGGGCGCGGTCCAGTCGAGTTCCCAGTCCAGGCCAGTGTCGGAGATGCCGTACATGCGGTCGGCGTCCACCCGCCAGAACTGGGAGTAGAGGATCACCTGGGCGTGGTCGGCCAAGTCGTTGATGATCTCCGCGAAGTGGGCCGAGGGCCAGCCCGGGGCGTCGTCCGCAGCGGTGGTTCGCAGGTGCGCGGTGAGCGGCGGGACAACGGGGGCGCGTGCGCCGAGTTCGGTCAGGGCCCAGCGGATGCCTTCCGGCTCGCTCCAGTCCGGTGGCGTCGCCCGTTCCAGGCAGGCGCGAAAGGCGCGGCGCACAGGCTCGACCGCGCCGTCGATCTCCAGGCTCGCCAGGGCCATCGCCGCCCATTCCCGGACGGTGGAGTCGTCGCTGCGCAGGAAGGCCACCAGAGCGGGGCCGCAGCGTGGGTCCGCCACCTCTTCGAAGACCTCGATGGCGGTCAGCTGCCCGAAGCCGCCGAGGGAGGGCAGTCCGTCGATGATGGCGGGGATGGCGTCGGAGCCGATGCCGATCAGTTCTGCGCGGGCGTCGTACGACGGGCCGGTCGAGTCGTCGAGCTGCTGGATGAGTCTCTCGATGCGGGTCGTCATGGGCGGTCCCGGCGCCAGAAAGCGGGCAGCCACCAGCAGAGCACCGAGCTGTCGTCGGGCCACGGGACGCGGTCCTCGGCCTCCCAGTCCTCGAAGGAGTCGCGTGTCAGATCGATGGGGCGCCAGGCGGGGTCGAGCGGCTCGTCCTCGGCAGGCGGGCGGACGAACCGCCGACCGTGCTCGTCGCAGGCGCCGAAGTCCTGGTAGTTCCGCTGGGCCTCGATCAGGGAGACCTTATTCGCCCCGCCTGCCATGGTTGGCCAGCGGAACTGGACCCCGTCATCCTCCCAGAAGCAGACGGGGCAGATCTCGTACGAGCCGGGCATCGCGTCCAGCACGCGGTGTCCGCAGCACGGGCAGGGGTAGGAGTCGCTCACCTGCGCAGTCTCCTTGGAGGTCCCGCCGGTGTGCCATGCATTTCTCTGCCTGGGGTGCCCGGCCAGTCCGCAGCCAGTCCGCAGGACACCAGTGAATGGCCGTTGGGAGCCAACGCGTGCCAACCAGGAAGGCCCAGGTCAGAGCTATAGATGGGGCTCCGCCGCAGGTCAGAACCAGTCCGCACACATCGGGCTTCAACGTGTAGCGGGTCACTTGGCACCGCTTCGCTGATCCGGCAAACGTGCAGTTCGGCGAGGGCCCGACTCTTCAGAGCCGGGCCTCCTGGCGGAGGCCCGCGCCCTGGTCGGCTCGGCCCTGCGGACCGGCGCGTCCGCCGACGCGCTGCGCCTGCGACCAGCGTCGCCGCCGGGTGCCGCCGCGCGGGCCGCAGCAGGGCGGCGAAGAACCGCCCGGTCTCGGCCCGTTCGGCGCGCGGCGCCTTCCCCTTCCGCGCCCGCCGCGCGGCCCGGCGCTCGGTGCGCCGGCCGAGCTTCACCAGCAGCGCCGGCAGCACGGTCAGCGAGCCCGCCACCGCCACGGCGACGACCAGGACGGTGCCCGTGGCGAGCGAGGAGAAGATCACGTCGGTGGCGAGATAGAGGGTGGCCGTGGACGCGATCACCGCGAGTCCGGAGATCACGATCGACCGCCCGGCCGTCGCCGCCGCCAGCTCCACGAGCGCCTCCGACGTGAGCCGCCCGCCCGCGCGTGCCCGCTCCTCCCGCTCCCGCTTGAGGTAGAAGAGCGTGTAGTCGACGCCGACCGCCAGGCCGATCAGGAGGATCAGGTTCGTGCCCACGCCCGCGTCCGGGATCAGGTGCGAGGCCAGCATGTTGAGACCCATCGCCGCGGCGATCGAGGTCAGCGCCAGCAGCAGCGGCACCCCGGCCATCACCGCCGAGCCGAAGACGACCAGCAGCGTGATCAGCGTGACCGGCAGCGAGATCCGCTCCGAGAGGGCGAGGTCCTCGTCGCGCTGGTCGTTGACGCCCTTGCTGATCGCGGGGGAGTCGGTCTCCTCGATCTTCAGACCAGGGTGGGCCCTCGCCACCTTCTCGGTCTCCGCCAGCAGCGGGACGACGTTCTTCTTGCCCTCCAGCTCGGGGCCCTTGAGGGTCACCGACACGCGGACGGTGTCGCCGTCGCGCGAGCGCACCGGATCGGCGACGCTCGCGACCTCCGGCAGTTTCGCCATCCGCGCGGCGACGTCCCGGGCCGCGGCCTCCGCGCCGTCGCCACCGCGGATCGTGACGTGCTCGACCGGCTTGCGCTGAAGCCCGGCCTCGGTCGCCAGCTGCTCGGCCCGGCCGGCCTCGCCGACCCAGAAGTCCTCGGTGGTCGCTTGGTGGCTTCCGGCCGTCATCCCTGCGCTGAGGCACAGCACTACGAAGACGAGCCAGCCGATGATCGCCCGCCAGGGGTGGAGGGCGCTCCAGCGCGCCATCCTTACGGAGATGTTGGTCATGACATCGATGCTGGCCGCGAGGCCCGGGGTGGCATCAGGACCGGCAGGTCGAACCTCGTGTCCACCGACCGGTGGACACGGGCCGGGGGTTTCCCCCACGCATGGCCCGCCGCGGCCACCGCCGGCGTGGCCTCACGGCCACCACAAGCGGCAGAGTCCCCGGGGTGCGGGGGGAGCGGAAGGGCCGCCGGTTTGCCGACACGAGGACACCTCGCCGCCTCGGAGCCCCCGGCCGGACCGCGGCCAGTCCGTCCGCCCCGGCCCGCGGCCTCCCGCTCGTCCGCGCCTCCCGCTCGTCCGCGCCTCCCGCTCGTCCGCGCCTCCCGCTCGTCCGCGGCCTCCCGCTCGTCCGCGCCTCCCGCTCGTCCGCGGCCTCCCGCTCGTCCGGGGCGTGCGTCCCGTCCGGCGTCCGCTACTTCGTGGCCCCCTGCGCGAACCCGTTGTAGATGTAGCGCTGGAGGAACAGGAAGATCACCAGGGTCGGCACGATCACGAGGATGGCTCCGGCGGAGATGTTCTCCCAGTGCGCCCCGAAGGGCCCCTTGAAGCGGAACAGGGCCGTCGACATCGTTCCGAGTTCCTCGGAGGGCATGTAGAGGAACGGGATGTAGAAGTCGTTGTACGTGGTGATGCCCTTGATGATGACCACGGTCGCGACCGCCGGCTTGAGCAGCGGAAAGATGATCTTCCGGTAGATCGTGAAGGAGTTGGCGCCGTCGAGCCGTGCCGCCTCGTCGAGGGATTTGGGGATGCCGCGGATGAACTGCAGGAAGATGTAGATCGACACGATGTCGGTGCCCATGTACAGCAGGATCGGCGCCCAGCGGGTGTCGAACAGGCCGAAGCTGTTGACGACCTGGAAGGTGGCGACCTGCGTGGTCACGCCGGGGACCAGGGTGGCGATCAGGAACAGGGCCATGACGAGGCCCTTGAAGCGGAAGTCGAAGCGGTCGATGGCGTACGCCGTCATGGAGCCGATGAGTACGGTGCCGGTGATGGAGAACAGCAGGATGAAGGCGGTGTTGCCGAAGGCCGTCAGCAGGTGGCCGTCGGTGAACGCCGTGGCGTAGTTGGAGAAGTTCAGCCAGTCGTCCGGCAGGGCCAGGGCGCCCTGTCCGTCGGAGATCTCGTCGTAGGACTTCAGCGAGGTCAGGAACACCACGAGGAGGGGGACGAGGACGACGAGGGAGGCGATGACCAGCGACAGATAGGTGAGCGCGGTGCCGACGCGGGGGCGTCGGCGGGAGGGGTCCCGGTCGGGGACGGCGACGGTCATACGAGGTCCACCCTCTCGTCGGGCACGATGCGGCGCTGGATCCAGGTGATCAGCAGGATGAGAGCCAGCAGCACCACCGCACAGGCGGAGGCCAGACCGGTCTTGTTGAACTGGAAGGCGAACTTCACCGTCTGGATGACGAACGTCGAGGTCTCGGTCGCGCCGCCGGTCATGATGTACGGGATCTCGAAGACGGACAGCGAGCCGGAGATCGCCAGGATGACGCTCAGGCTCAGCACGGGCCGGATGCCCGGCGCGATGATGTGCCGGAACTGCTGCCACCGACTGGCGCCGTCGAGCTGGGCGGCCTCGTAGAGCTCCCCGGGGATGGACTGGATCGCGCCGAGGAACAGGACGAAGTTGAGGCCGGTGAAGCGCCACACGGACACGCCGGCCAGTGAGGTGTTGGCGGACTCCGGGCTGCCGAGCCAGGCGTGGTCGCCGTCCGCGCCGAACCAGGACAGCACGGAGTCGAGGGTGCCGCCGTCCTGGAAGAAGTAGAGGAAGACGAAGCCGATCGCGACCCCGTTGATCAGGTACGGGAAGAACAGGATGCCCTTGAACAGGTTCCTGAAGCGCAGGTCGAAGCTGAGGACGGTGGCGAAGTACAGGGCGACGGTGATCTGCACGACGGACGCCGTGAGGTAGTAGAGGCTGACCGCGAAGACCTTGAAGAGTTCGGGCCGGGTGAACAGCTCGGTGTAGTTGTCGCCGCCGACGAAGTTCCGGTCGGGGCTGACGCCGTCCCAGTCGGTGAAGCTGTAGAAGATCATGTTGCCCACCGGCACGTAGGTGAACGTGACCAGCAGGGCGAGCGGGGCCAGGAGGAACAGCCACGGGGTGACACGGCGCAACGGCCGGTCGTGCCACGAGGCGCCGCCCGGTGCACGGTGGCGGGACCGCCGCCCGGCGGTCCCGTGCTTCTCGGCGGCCGTGCCGGCCGCGCCGGCCGCCACGGGCGGGGACGCGGTGGAGGGGGTACGGGTCATAGCGGGGCCAGGGCCTTTCGTCGTCCGCTGAGGGGAACGGGGCGCGGAGTCCCTCCCGTCCGGGGGAGGGACCCGGCTGGGCGACGGTTCAGGAGCCGACCGTCCGCCTGGCCTGCGACCAGCGCTCGTCCAGTTCGTCGAAGTAGCCGTCGAGCGTCCCGTCCACGGCGCCGCGCGCGATGTCGATCAGCTTCTGGCGGTAGTCGGGCTTGGCCAAGCCGATCTCGGAGGCGTTGTCGATGGCGTTGACCTCGGACGTCCGTGCCTCGGACCGCTCCACGATCTTGACATCGTTGTCTACGTATTCCTGAAGGGTGTCCGGCATCCCCTCGGACTTCAGGGCGGAGACCGCGCCCTCCTTCGCCGCGTAACCCGACTTCTCGGTGAACCAGTCGATCCAGGCCCGGGCCGCGCTCTTGTGGTCGGAGTGGACGTTCACGGCCTGCTGGTAGTCGGAGACCAGGGTGGCGCAGAACCTGCCGCCCTCCTGGGCCGGGACGGGCATGAAGCCGATGTCGTCGGGGTTCTCGCCGGCCTTCTCGGCCGCGTCCCGCATCTGGTTGATCGCCCAGGAGCCGAGCATCATGCTGCCCACCTCGCCCTTGGCCAGCAGGGTCTTCGAGCTCTCCCAGTTGGTGGTGGCCGGGTCCTTCTCCGAGAGCTTCTCGTGGACGATGTCGTGGAGCAGGGTGTCGAGCGCGTGGAGGTCCGTGCCCTCCTCCCAGGGCTTGTCCATCTCGGCCAGCTTGTCCGACGCCTGGCTGTCGCAGCTGACCGAGCCGACGCTGTTGGTCCAGGTGCCGCTGAGCGGCCAGCCGTCCTTGAAGTTGGTGTAGTACGGCGTGGCGCCGGTCTTCCGCTCGACGGCCCTGAGGTCGTCCAGGAACTGCCGCGTCGTGGTGGGCCACTCGGAGATACCGGCCTGCTTCCACAGCGCCTTGTTGTAGACGAAGCCGTTGGCGGTGCCGAAGGTGGCGATCCCGTAGGTCCTGCCGTCGACGTCGGTCTTGTCGGTGAAGCGGTACGTGCTCTTCATCGTCGAGGTGTCGCCGAGCGGCGCGAAGAACTTGGGGTAGTCGCCCTTGGCGATCACCCCGGGGATGAGCAGGACGTCGCCGTAGTCCTCGGTGTTCATGCGGATCTTCACCTCACCCTCGTAGTCGGTGAGGCCCTCGAAGCCGACCTTCACCTCGGGGTAGGTCTTGTTGAACTCGGCGGCGTACTTCTTCATCGTGCCGTCCTGGATCAGGTCGGTGCGATTGGTCAGGACGGTGATGTCCCCCGAGACGCCGTCCGGGTTGACCGGCGCGGCGGCTGTCTCGTCGGCGTTCGGGCTCCCGCCCCCGCTGCACCCCGCGACGGTCAGCATCGCGGTGGTGAGCAGAGCGACGCCCAGCGTCTTCTTCCCCATGTGCCCAGCTCCTTCCAGGGACTACGGCTCGGGCTCCGGTGGTTGTCGGCGACTATGGCAGGCAGGCGTGAACCGGTAAAGCTGAAGACTTGACCGCGATATCCAATCGTTACCTGTCCGAGGTGGTGGTGCGGGAAATCGGTTGTCGTAGCTGGGCGGTTACTGACGGACGAGCTGTCGGGAGAGGGCTAGACCGGTTCACTGGCGGAGGGTTAAGTTGAGCCGCACCGCACATGAATCCGGGCCCGTCCCGCCTAAGGAGCCGCACATGAAGGAAGTCGTCCAGCTCGCCGAGGGCTGGAGCCTCTGCCACAGCGACGGTCCGCTGCCCGCCCGGGTCCCCGGCTGTGTCCACACCGATCTGCTCGCCGCCGGTCTGATCCCGGACCCCTTCCTCGGCGCCAACGAGCCGGAGGTGGCCTGGGTCGGGCGGCGTTCCTGGAGCTACGTCCGGGATCTGGCCGCCTCCGACACCGCCGGGACGGGGCACGAGCGGACCGACCTCGTCTTCGACGGGCTGGACACGGCCGCGACCGTCACGCTGGACGGGCGGGAGCTCGGGCGCACCCGCAACATGCACCGCCGTCACCGCTTCGACGTCACCGGTCACCACGGGCGGCTGACGGTGGACTTCGCCTCCGCATACGACGAGGCCGCGTCGGTGCGAGCGCTGACGGGGGAGCGGCCCAACGTCTATCCCGAGCCGTTCCAGTACATCCGCAAGATGGCGTGCAGTTTCGGCTGGGACTGGGGCCCGACGCTGGTGACCGCCGGCATCTGGCGTCCGGTCCGGCTGGAGCGCTGGTCGACGGCGCGACTGGCCGGGGTGCGTCCGCTGGTGACCGTCCAGGACGGCACCGGGCGGGTCGAGGTGCGGGTCGAGGTCGAGCGCACCGCGCAGGGTGCGGCCCGTCGCCTCGCCGTGCGCGCCGCCGTCGCGGGCGCCGAGGCCCATGCCGCCGTCGACGGAACGCAGGCCGTGCTGACGCTCGACGTACCCGACGTCTCCCTGTGGTGGCCGCGCGGCTACGGCGCACAACCGCTCTACGAGCTGGAGGTCGAACTGACCGAGGGCGGTGCCGAGGGCGGGACCGCGGACGGGACCGCGAGCGGGGCCGGGAACGGGACGGGCTACGGGACCGCGAACGGCGCCGGGAACCGGACCACGGGCCGGCGGCTGGACTCCTGGCGCCGCCGGATCGGTTTCCGCAGCGTGGAACTCGACCGCTCCCCGGACGAGCACGGCACCGGGTTCACCCTGGTCGTCAACGGCGTACCCGTCTTCGCGCGCGGCGTGAACTGGATCCCCGACGACGTCTTCCCCTCCCGGATCACGCCCGAGCGCTACCGCACCCGGCTGCGTCAGACGGCCGACGCCGGAGTGGACCTGGTGCGGATCTGGGGCGGCGGCATCTACGAGGACGACGCCTTCTACGACGTCTGCGACGAGCTGGGCCTCATGGTCTGGCAGGACTTCCTCTTCGCCTGCGCCGCCTATCCCGAGGAGCAGCCGTTGCGCGGCGAGGTGGAGGCCGAGGCCCGGGACAACGTTGTCCGGCTGATGCCGCACCCGAGCCTCGTGCTGTGGAACGGCAACAACGAGAACCTGTGGGGCTTCAGGGACTGGGACTGGGAGCCCGCGCTCGCCGGTGACTCCTGGGGCGGCGGCTACTACCTGGACCTGCTGCCCCGCGTCGTCGCCGAGCTCGATCCGACCCGGCCCTACACCGCGGGCAGCCCCTGGTCCGGATCGTGGGACCACCACCCCAACGACCCGGCCCACGGGACGCACCACTCCTGGGAGGTCTGGAACCGCCGGGACTACGCCGAGTACCGCGACTCCGTCCCCCGCTTCGTGTCGGAGTTCGGCTGGCAGGCGCCGCCCGCCATGGCGACCCTGCGGCGCGCGCTGCCGGGGGAGCGGCTCGCCCCCGACTCGCCCGGCATGCTGCACCACCAGAAGGCCGAGGACGGCAACGGCAAACTGAACCGGGGCGTCGAACGCCACTTCGACCTGCCGACGGACGACTTCGACCGCTGGCACTACCTCACCCAGGTCGTCCAGGCCCGTGCCGTCGCCGCCGGCATCGAACACTGGCGTGCGCACTGGCCGGTCTGCGCGGGCACCGTCGTGTGGCAGATCAACGACTGCTGGCCGGTGAGCTCCTGGGCCGCCATCGACGGCGACGGCAGGCCCAAGCCCCTGTACCACGAGCTGCGCCGGGTCTACGCGGACCGGCTCCTCACGCTCCAGCCGGGCACCGACGGCCCGGTCCTCGCCGTCGTCAACCAGGCCGCGGAGCCGTGGCAGGCCCCGGTGACCCTGCGCAGGCTGCGGGCGGACGGTACCGAGGTGGCGCACCTGGTCGTCGACGTGACCGTCGCCCCCCGCTCGGTGCACCGGCAGGAGGTGCCGCGGGAACTGGCGCCGGACGAGCGGTCGGGCAAGGAACTCCTCGTCGCCGACTGCCGCGAGCTGCGGGCGCTGCATGTGCCGGTACCGGACAAGGACTTCGCGTATCCGGCCCCCCGCTACGACGTCGCCGTCGAGTCTCCGGTCGGTGGTGGTGCGGGTAGTGTCGAGGTCGTGGTGACAGCACACACTCTCGTACGTGACCTTCTCCTGCAGGCCGACCGGCTCGGCCCGGACGCGGTCTGCGACACCGGACTGCGCACCCTGCTTCCCGGAGAACGGGCCCGGCTGCGGGTCGTGGGCGCGACCGAGGCCGGCGCCAACGCCGTACGCGCCGCCCTGTACTGCGTGGCACCGGCGTGAGCGCACCCTCCGAGCGCGTCACCATCAAGGACGTGGCCGCCGCCGCGGGCGTGTCGAAGGGTGCCGTGTCGCTGGCGTTCAACCACAAGCCGGGCGTCTCGGAGGCCACCCGGGAGCGGATCTTCGCGGCGGCCCGGCAGCTGGGCTGGGCGCCCAACTCCTCGGCCCGCAGCCTGTCGCGCCAGTCGGTCGACACCGTCGGGCTGGCGATCTGCCGGCCGGCCCGGCTGCTCGGCCTGGAGCCGTTCTACATGGAGTTCGTCTCCGGCATCGAGAGCGTGCTGGCCGAGCGGGACTGCTCGCTGCTGCTACGGCTGGTCGACTCGCTGGAGGAGGAGATCGGTCTCCAGGAGCGCTGGTGGAGGGAGCGGCAGGTCGGGGGCTCGATCCTGGTCGACTTCCATCGGGAGGACCCGCGGGTCGAACCGCTGCGGCGACTCGGACTGCCCGCCGTCGCCGTCGGGCACCCTTCCCTGACCGGGGGTTTCCCCTCCGTATGGACCGACGACGCCGCCGCCGTCGCCGAGGCGGTGCGCTACCTGGCGGCGCTGGGCCACCGGCGCATCGCGCACGTGGGCGGCCCCCGCGGCCTGGGGCACAGCGCCATCCGGACGACCGCGTTCGAACAGACCATGGCCGAACTCGGCCTGCGGGGCGGCCTGCACGCGGAGACGGGTTTCTCGGGCGACGAGGGGGCACGCGCGACGCGCTCCCTGCTGCTCACCCCGGAACGGCCCACGGCGATCCTCTACGACAACGACATCATGGCGGTCGCCGGACTCGGTGTGGCGGCCGAGATGGGCATCTCGGTGCCGGACGACCTGTCGCTGCTGGCCTGGGACGACTCCCAGCTGTGCCGGCTGACCCATCCGACGCTGTCCGCGATGAGCCACGACGTGCACGGTTTCGGGGCGCAGGTCACGCGCGTGCTGTTCGAGGTGCTCGACGGCCGGCAGGTCGCCTCCCGGCCGGTGGCGACACCGTCCCTCGTACCGCGTGCCTCGACCGCGTCACCTCGTTCCTAGAGCGGGCACGCACGGGTGTGGAGCGGGGCGTCCGTCGCGCTCCACACCGGACATGTACCGGTTCACCGACCAGGAACGTAGAGCCGCGTTGGGCGGCTGTCAATGAGTCCCGCAGCGGCTTCATGGGCTGGTGAGCGCCCGTTCTGCGGCACGTGCACATGCTGGTCAGCGCGTTTAGCGGTTTAGTTCGGGAGGCCTCGGCGGGCCCGGTGAACGGATCGCGCCTCGACTATTGACATGAGCGGAACAGCCGGTGCCTCATGGTGGGGCGACGAGCCGTCCGCGGCCCGGCCCGGCCCGAGCCGTCGCGCACCGGAACCGGTTGCCCGGTGCTCACTCCGCTCCACCCCCGAGGCGCCCGCGAGGCGCACGTCAGGCGTGCCCGCGGTCGACCGACATCGTTGTCATCGGGCGCTCAGCGACATGAGGAGAGACATGCGAAAACCACGTAGAGCCCTGTTCTCGACGGCGGGGGCGGCGTTCGCCGCCGTCCTCGGCCTGGTGGTCTCGCTGGCCGGACCCACCACGGGCACGGCGGAGGCGGCACCCACCGGTATCCGCGTCAGCGGCGGCCGGGTGGTCGAGGCCGACGGGAGCGACTTCGTCATGCGCGGGGTCAACCACGCCCACGCGTGGTACCCCGACCGCACGGGTTCCCTCGCCGACATCGCGGCCGAGGGGGCCAACACCGTCCGCGTCGTGCTCAGCAGCGGCGACCGCTGGACCCGGACGAGTGCCGCCGAGGTCTCCTCCGTCATCGGCCGGTGCAAGGCAGCCAAGGTCATCTGCGTGCTGGAGGTGCACGACACCACCGGCTACGGGGAGGACGGCGCCGCGACCTCCCTGGACAGGGCGGCGAACTACTGGATCGGCGTGCGGAGCGCGTTGGAGGGCCAGGAGGACTACGTCGTCGTCAACATCGGCAACGAGCCGTTCGGCAACACCGGCTACAGCGCGTGGACCGGCGCGACGAAGGCGGCGATCGGCAAGCTGCGCGGTGCGGGCATCGACCACGCCCTGATGGTCGACGCCCCCAACTGGGGCCAGGACTGGTCCGGCACGATGAGGAACAACGCCGCGTCCGTCCTCGCCTCCGACCCCGACCGCAACACCATCTTCTCGATCCACATGTACGGGGTCTACGACACCGCCGCCGAGGTACGGGACTACCTGCACGCCTTCACCGACAACGGACTGCCCATCGTGGTGGGCGAGTTCGGTGACCGGCACAGCGACGGCAACCCCGACGAGGACGCCATCATGGCCACCGCGCGGACCCTGGGCGTCGGCTACATCGGCTGGTCGTGGAGCGGCAACGGCAGCGGCGTCGAGTACCTCGACATGGTCAACGGCTTCGACGCGAACTCACTGACCGGCTGGGGCAACCGCATCCTCAACGGCAGCGACGGCATCGCCGCCACGTCCAGGACCGCCCGCGTCTACGGCGGCGGGGGCGGCACGGGCGGCGGCACCGCGCCCAACGGATACCCGTACTGCGTGGACGGCGGCTCGTCCGACCCGGACGGGGACGGCTGGGGCTGGGAGAACAACCGCTCCTGCGTCGTCCGCGGCAGCGCCGCCGACCGCTGACGCCGCTCGCCCGTCCACGGGGCTGTCCGGCCGTCCTCCCGCCCACGGGGAGGCGGGAGGACGGCCCCCTGGCGCGTCGCCCGCCCGGTGTCACCGGCCCCTCGTGCCGTCGATCAGTTCCCGCAGGATGTTCGCGTGGCCGGCAGTTCGACACGTCGCTGCCGCACGGGCTGGGCGGCGCCGACGGAGGCGCGGTCGAACGTCTCGTACTCTTCGGCCTGCAAGGGGTGCGTGCGCACGTGCGCGGCGGCTGAGCGGCGGGGCCGGGGGGCCGGTTCCCGGCGGCCGGGAGGGAGTGCGGTACGGGATGGGGCGCGGTGAGCGGGAGGCGGTCGCGCGCGGGGCGCGGCTGCGGGAGGCGGCGCGGTCGCTGGCGGAGGACCACGAGCGGGCCGTCGCGGCGGTCCGGGCGGCGCTGAAGCCGCTCCACGACGCGGCGGTGGCGCAGGCCCTGGACACCATCCCGGTGGCCCGGTTGCAGGACGTCACCGGCGGGCGGCTGCGACTGGGGGCGGTCGAGAAGAGCGGTCTCGACACGGTCCGGGCCGTACTCGACGCCGGTCCCTACCGGCTGCGGCAGATCCCCGGCGTCGGGCAGCGGACCGTGGACCAGATCGTCGCCGCCGCACGGCAGCTGGCGGAGGCCGCCGAGGAGAGCGCCGCCGTGCACCTGGACGTGGACCGGCCCGAGCCGCGCACGACCGCGCTGGTCGGGGCGCTGCACGTGCTGGTCGGGGCGGGCCCGCAGGCGCGGCGCGCGGTCGACGCGGCGGCGGGGCTGACCCGGCGGCTCGACCCGCTGCTGGCCGACGCCCGGCCGGCCGCCGGACGGATCGGGTTGCTGCTGGCCGGACGGGAGAGGAAGAACCGCGCGCTGGAGGCCGTCGCGGCGATCCGGTCCCTCACCGAGGAGGCGGACCGGGAAGGCACTTACGAACTGCTCGCGCAGGCGTCGGTCGACCTGCTGCGCGGACCGCCGGGCGACCTCGCGGCCTGGACCGACTTCGAGCTCCGCTCCGCCGAGTACTACGGCCTGCTCGGCGAGATAGCCGGACGCGCTCCCGACACGGCCGCCGCCGAGGGCTTCCTGCCCGACGAGATCGCCGAGCGGGTGCGGGGCCTGCGGCTCGACGACTCCCACCGCCGGGTGTCGCTGCGCGGGTACCAGGCGTTCGGCGCGCGGTTCGCCCTGGCGCGGCGCCGGGTGATCCTCGGGGACGAGATGGGCCTCGGCAAGACCATCCAGGCCATCGCGGCGCTGGCCCACCTGGCCGCGGGCGGCCGGACCCACTTCATGGTCGTGTGCCCGGCGAGCGTCCTGGTCAACTGGACGCGGGAGATCGACTCCCGCAGCACGCTGCGCGCCCTGCCCCTGCACGGCCCGGACCGGCAGGACGCGTTCGCCGACTGGCGGGAGCGGGGCGGGGTCGCCGTGACCACCTTCGAAGCCCTGCGGGGTTTCCCGGCCTCGGCCGCGGACGAGCTCGGGATGCTGGTCGTCGACGAGGCGCACTCCGTGAAGAACCCGCAGGCCCTGCGGTCGCAGGCGGTCGACCGGTGGGCCGGGCGGTGCGAGCACGTCCTGCTCATGACGGGTACGCCGATGGAGAACCGGGTGGCCGAGTTCCGCAACCTGGTCAGGATGCTCGACGCCGATGTGGCGGACCGTCTGGAGGACGGCGCGGGGCTGGCCGGCTCGGTGGCCTTCCGCAAGGCGGTCGCACCCGTCTACCTGCGCCGCAACCAGGCGGACGTCCTGACCGAACTGCCCAGTCTCCAGCACACGGACGAGTGGGAGGAGCTGAGCGCGGCCGACCAGGACGCCTACCGGGAGGCCGTGCGGGACGGCAACTTCATGGCGATGCGCAGGGCGGCGTACGCGCGCCCGGAGAAGTCCGCCAAGCTCGGCCGGCTCCGGGAGATCGTCCGGGAGGCCGGGGAGAACGGGCTCAAGGTCATCGTCTTCTCCCACTTCCGCGACGTCCTGGACGCGGTGCGGGCGGCCCTCGCCGCCGAGGCTCCCGACTCCGCCGACGCCTCCGCTGCCGCATCGGCCACGGCCCCCGGCACCGGCACGGGCACCGCCCCCGATGCCGACACCGCCTCCGCCCCCGATACCGACGCCGAAGCCGTCACTGCCACTGTCCCCACCCCCACCCCCACCCCCGCCTCCGGCGAACCCGCCCCGTCCGCCCCTCCCGGCCCGCACGGGCCCGTGTTCGGTCCGCTCACCGGCTCCGTGCCGCCCGCCCGACGGCAACTGCTCGTCGACGAGTTCACCGCCGTGTCCGGCCCGGCGGTACTGCTGGCGCAGATCCAGGCGGCGGGGGTCGGGCTCAACCTCCAGGCCGCGTCCGTGGTGATCATCTGCGAGCCCCAGATCAAGCCCACCATCGAGCACCAGGCGGTCGCCCGGGCCCACCGCATGGGCCAGGTCAGGCCGGTCCGTGTGCACCGGCTCCTCGCCACCGGCGGGGTCGACGAACGGATGGTGCGGATGCTGGAGAGGAAGGCCCGACTCTTCGACGCCTATGCCCGGCGCAGCGAGGTGGCCGAGGCGACGCCGGACGCCGTGGACGTGTCGGACACGGATCTGGCGCGGCGGATCGTCGAGGAGGAGCAGGCCCGGCTCGGCGTGGGTGACGGGCAGCCGGCCCCGGCGCCCTGAGGGGCCGTCACCCCCGCTCGACGACCCGCCGGCACGCGTCCACGTACCCCCGCACCAGCGCCCGTCCCTCGTCCTCCCGGCGCCGGGCGAGGGCGTAGCGGCTGGGCGACAGCCCGCGGACGGGCCGGGTGGTCACACCGCCCAGGGTGATCAGCGGGGCGTTGCCCGCCGCCACGAGGCAGACGCCGAGGCCGGCGACGAGCGCCTCGTAGGTCTCCTCGGTGCCGGCGATCTCCGCGCCGACGCGCACTGGGCGGGCGGCGTCCCCGCCCAGTGCGCGCCGTTCCTCCAGCGCCAGCCAGAAGTCGCGCAGGACGCCCGCCTCCGGCGGCAGGGCGAGGAACGGTTCGCCGGTCAGCTCGGCGAAGTCGACCTCGGGACGGGCGGCGAGGGGGTGGGTGTCCGGGAGGGCGACCAGCCGGGGTTCCTCGGCGATCACGGTCCAGGCGTAGCGGTCGGCGTCGGGCAGCGGCAGCCACACGTAGGCGACGTCGGCCGTGCCGTCGGCCAGGCCGGCGGTCGGGTCCTCCCAGCTCATCTGCCGCAGCCGTACGTGCGCGTCCGGGTGGGCCGCCGTGAAGCGGGAGCGGATCGCCGGCAGCAGTCCGCCGCGACCGGGGCTGGTGCTCATGCCGACCACCAGGGTGCCGCGCCGCGCGGCCCGGGCCGCCTCCACCGCGGCCGCCCCCTCGGCCCAGCCGGCCAGCACCCGCCGGGCGTGCGGCAGCAGCGCGGTGCCCGCCTCGGTGAGCGTCACCCCCCGCGGCTCGCGCCGGAACAGCTCCGTCCGCAACTGCCGCTCCAGTGCGCGGATCTGCTTGCTGAGCGCGGGCTGGGACACGTAGAGGCGCTCGGCCGCCCGGGTGAAGTGCAGTTCCTCGGCCACGGTCACGAAGTAGCGCAGCTCCCGCACATGTACGTCCGTCGTCATGCCCGTTGGCTATCACCGCGGGTCTTGGACGGGCAACAGGCTTGTGGCGCACAGTGGTTGGCAGTTGCAGGGTACGAGTGACGAGGGAGTCGGCATGAACAAGGTGTGGCTGATCACCGGTGCGAGCAGCGGGTTCGGGCGGGCGATCGCCGAGGCGGCCCTGGCCGACGGCGACGTGGTCGTCGGCGCGGCCCGGCGGCCCGGCGGCCTCGACGACCTGGTGGCCGCCCACCCGGACCAGATGGAGGCGCTGCGCCTGGACGTCGCCGACACGGCCGCCGCCGGGGACGCCGTACGGGACGTGGTGGCGCGGCACGGACGGATCGACGTCCTGGTCAACAACGCGGGCCGCACGCACGTCGGTGCCTTCGAGGAGACGAGCGAGGAAGAGCTGCGCGCCCTCTTCGAGGTGCACGTCTTCGGGCCGGCCGCGCTGACGCGGGCGGTGCTGCCGCACATGAGGGAGCGTCGCTCGGGCGCGATCGTGCAGATGAGCAGCATGGGCGGGCAGATGTCCGTGGCGGGCTTCTCGGCGTACAGCGGCACGAAGTTCGCGCTGGAGGGGATGTCCGAGGGGCTCGCGGACGAGGTGCGCGAGTTCGGCATCAAGGTCCTGATCGTCGAGCCGGGCGCCTTCCGTACCGGCCTGTTCGCGGCCGGCAGCGCCGGCGTCAGCGCCGACAGCGGCCTGTACGCCAAGGTCGGCGAGACCCGCGGGTTCGTCTCCGGCGGCGACGGGAGCCAGCCCGGCGACCCCGCCAAGGCGGCGGCGCTGATCCTCGACGCCCTGGCGGCCGAGCGCACCCCGCTGCGCCTGCCGCTCGGCGACGACGGCGTCGGCGCCGTGCTCGGCCACCTCGACCAGGTCCGCGAGGACGTCGAGGCCTGGGAGAAGCGCGCCCGGGCCACCGCCTTCGACAGCTGACCGACCGGTCAGGAGGCGGAGTCCGGAAGCGGTCCGCTCAAACGGCATGGGGCCCCGCACATCCGTGCGGGGCTCTTGTGCAATTCCTCTGGAAGCCTCAATCTTTCGGCTGACGCACCAAAGCCGCCTCGCAATTGGCATGACCATGACCAATCGGTCGCCGGGGGCGGCCTGCTCGGCGTGCACGAACCCCACCACGCACCACCGACTGAGGAGGACCCCTCACATGGCAGTGCTGCGTCACCACCCCCACCGCACCACCCGGCGAAGACTGGCCGCCGCCGGCGCCGTGGCCACCGCGGCCCTCGCCGCGAGCCTCGTCACCGCGCTCCCCGCGGGCGCCGCCCCGGCCGCCGCGGAGGGCCGCATCCAGTACCAGGACGCGGCGAACGCGGTCGCCGGCAGCTACATCGTGACCCTGAAGGCGGACGAGGCCAGGTCCGGTTCCGCCGAGGGCCGCGCCCTGGCGAAGAAGTACGGCGCCGACATCGAGCGCACCTACACCAAGGCCCTCAACGGCTACGCGGTCGAGGCCTCCGAGGCGGAGGCCAAGCGACTCGCGGCCGACCCGGCCGTCGCCTCCGTCGTCCAGGACCGCACCTTCCACATCACGGGCACCCAGCCCAGCCCGCCCTCCTGGGGCCTGGACCGCATCGACCAGCGCAACCTCCCGCTGAACGGCTCGTACACCTACCCGGACAGCGCCGGGCAGGGCGTGACGGCCTACGTCATCGACACGGGCGTGCGCATCACCCACTCCGACTTCGGCGGCCGCGCCTCCAACGGCTACGACGCCATCGACAACGACAACACCGCCCAGGACGGCCACGGCCACGGCACCCACGTCGCCGGCACCGTCGCGGGCACCGCGTACGGCGTGGCCAAGAAGGCCAAGGTCGTCGGCGTCCGGGTGCTCGACAACTCCGGCTCCGGCACCACCGCCCAGGTCGTCGCCGGCATCGACTGGGTGGCCCGCAACGCCGTCAAGCCGGCCGTCGCCAACATGTCCCTGGGCGGCGGCGCGGACAGCGCCCTCGACACGGCCGTCCGCAACGCCGTCGCCTCCGGCGTCACCTTCGTCGTCGCGGCCGGCAACGAGTCCACCAACGCCTCCACCAAGTCCCCGGCCCGGGTGACGGAGGCGATCACGGTCGGCGCCACCACGTCGAGCGACGCCCGCGCGAGCTACTCCAACTACGGCGCGGTGCTGGACGTCTTCGCGCCCGGCTCGTCCATCACCTCGGCCTGGAACAGCGGCGACTCGGCCACCAACACCATATCCGGCACGTCCATGGCGAGCCCGCACGTCGCCGGGGCCGCCGCCCTCCACCTGGCGGACAACCCCGCGGCCACCCCCGTCCAGGTCGCCTCCGCACTGACGTCCGCCGCCACCACCGGCGTCGTCACCAACCCCGGCACCGGTTCGCCCAACCGGCTGCTGTACGTCGGCGACGGCGGCACCACGCCCCCGCCCACCGGCGACCGCTTCGAGAACACCGGTGACTACACCGTCCGGGACAACGCCACCGTCGAGTCCCCGGTGACCGTCTCCGGAGTCACGGGCAACGCGCCGTCGTCCCTGGCCGTCGAGGTGAAGATCGTCCACAGCTACATCGGCGACCTCCAGGTCCAGCTGGTCGCCCCGGACGGCACCGCGTACACCCTGAAGTCGTACGGCACCGGCGGCAGTGCCGACAACATCGACACCACGTACACCGTGAACGCCTCCTCCGAGACCGCGAACGGCACGTGGAAGCTGCGGGTCAGCGACAACGCGTCGTTCGACACCGGGCGCATCGACGCCTGGGCCCTGCAGTTCTGACGCCCCCTCAGTAGCACCCTCGTCCTCGCGGTACGGCTCCGGGTCGGTGACCCGGCCCGCCGCGAGGACGAGGCGCGTGTGCCGGTGCGCGGCGAGCGGGCCGAAGGGCCGGTCGACGGCGGCCCGGACGGTCGTCCGCGGCCGGCGCGGTGCGGGCACCCGTGCCCCCGACGGAGGCGGCCCGGCGTGCCGTGAGCCCGTTCACCGCTCCGACCGCCGCGCTCGTGACCCGCATGCCGTCCCCGTCCTCCGCGCGCTTACCATGCGCTCAGTGATCGGCCGGCCACCTCGCGGGCGGCCCGGCACGCCAGCCCCGCGGCGCCTTCGCGTCACCGCCCGAAACAGGAGCACGGCCCACGTGTCCATACCGCCGCCGCCCGGCCCCCAGGGGCCCTGGCCCCCGGGGCAGTACCCGCAGCCGCAGCAGTACCCCCAGGGACCCCACCCGCAGCCGCAGTACCCGGGCGGCGCCTGGGGGCAGCCCTACATGGCGTACCCCCGGCAGCCGCCCGTCAGCGGCCTCGCCGTCGCCGCGTTCGTGCTCGGCGTCCTGTGCTTCGTGCCCGGCGTGGGGCTCGTGCTGGGCCTGATCGCGCTGGGCCGGATCAGGAGGCGGGGCGAGCGGGGCAAGGGCTTCGCGGTGGCCGGTTCCGTACTGTCCTGCGTGGGTCTGGCCCTGTGGGCGGCGTCGCTCACCACGGGCGCCGCGGGCGACTTCTGGGACGGCTTCCGGGAGGCCGCGCGGGGCGAGGGCACCGCTTACGCGCTCGAGGAGGGACAGTGCTTCACCACGCCCAGCGGTTCCCTTCAGGGAGTCACGTACGACGTCGAGCGGGTGCCCTGCCAGGAGGAGCACGACGGCGAGGTGTTCGCCTCCTTCGACCTGCCGGGAGGTGCCTTCCCCGGTGACGAGGACCTCACCCGCACGGCCGACGAGCGGTGCTACACCCTCCAGGACACCTACGCCATGGACCGGTGGGCCCTGCCCGCCGACGTCGACGTCTACTACCTGACCCCGACCGCCGAGAGCTGGCGCACGGGCGACCGGGAGATCACCTGCCTGTTCGGCAACACCGACGAGCGGGGCACGCTGACCGGTTCGCTGCGCAACGACGGAACCGGCCTCGACCCGGACCAGCACACCTACCTGGTGGCCGAGGGCTTCCTCAACCGGGCCATGGACGGGATCCCCGCGGCGGAGGCCGTCGAGGACGACCTGGCGGGATACAGGTTCTGGGCCGGACGGGTGGCGGAGGCCCTCACCCAGGAGACCTCGACCCTCCGCGGGCACGGCTGGTCCGCCGGTGCCGAGGAGCCGGTCGCCGGCCTGGTCCGCGACCTGGAGGCGGCGCGGGAGGAATGGGTCCTGGCGTCCGAGGCCACCGACGCCGACACGTACTACGAGCACCTCGACAAGGCCTACGGGCTCATCGAGTCCGACACCACGGTCACCGCCCGCAAGGCTCTGGCCCTGGACGCCACGCCGCCCGTCTACGAGGAGGAGGGCGGCGGCGGGGGAGAGAGCCCCGGAAAGGAGGTGTGACGGCCGCCATAGCGGGGAGAAAGTGCCTGCGTGAAGCCCTCCGCACACACAAGTCATCACATCGAGTGATTCTCTGGCCTTTGCTTGCCTGGGCGAACCCACGGTTGCCACGCTGTTGCTGTCTGTACAACCTGATGGGAGCGGCCAGTGACATTCGGTGAGCAGCCGGCGTATCTGCGTGTCGCGGGTGATCTCCGCAAGAAGATCGCCGACGGCCTGCTGCCGCCCCACACCCGCCTCCCCTCCCAGGCCCGGATCCGCGAGGAGTACGGCGTCTCGGACACCGTCGCCCTGGAGGCGCGCAAGGTGCTGATGGCCGAAGGCCTGGTCGAGGGGCGTTCCGGTTCCGGGACGTACGTGCGCGAGGTGCCGGTGCCGCGGCGCGTCGCCCGCTCCGGGTTCCGCCCGGCCGGCGGTGCCACCCCCTTCCGGCAGGAGCAGGCCGACGGAGAGGCGCGCGGTACGTGGGAGTCGCGCAGCGAGCAGGCCGAGGCGAGCGGCGCCGTCGCCGAGCGGCTCGGGATCAAGCCCGGCGACCGGGTGATGTGCACGCGGTACGTCTTCCGGGAGGCGGGCGAGGCCATGATGCTCTCCACCTCCTGGGAGCCGCTGGACCTCACCGGCCGGACGCCGGTGATGCTGCCCGAGGAGGGGCCGCTGGGCGGTATGGGCGTCGTCGAGCGGATGGCCGCCATCGACGTCGTCGTGGACAACGTCACCGAGGAGGTCGGCGCCCGCCCCGGCCTCGCGGAGGAGCTGCTCGCCCTGGGCGGCGTCCCGGGGCACGTCGTCCTCGTCGTCCAGCGCACGTTCTACGCCTCCGGCCGCGCGGTGGAGACGGCCGACGTGGTCGTCCCGGCCGACCGGTACCGGGTGGCGTACCACCTGCCCGTCAAGTAGCGGCGCCGCCGGGGGAGTTCGCGCGCGTGCCGGGAGTGTGAGATGGCGCACGCCTCCCGTGCGCCTCCCGCGCCCCTTCTCCTGGTCCGCGCCGATCCCCGAGCCCCCGCGTCGCCCGTGCGTGGCGCCGGGATCCGGTCGTTCCCGCAGGTCGCCCCTGCCCTCTTCGGTATGCCTCCGACGGGGGCCGGCAGGCGCGGGGCGGCGCGTTCCGTATCGTGCGCCCCCTGCGTTCTGGCTGGTTGCGTACCTCTTTGTGCAAAGCCGTATTCGCTGCGTGAAGGTTAGGCGTAGGGTCGGGCATATGCGGAACGGGGTTTCGTTGGCGGGCGGGGCGCGGTGCGTGCCGTGGACGGGAAGTGGAGGGACGCGATGAACGACGGCACGGTCACTCTTCCCTGGCTGGTCTTCCGGCAGGACGGCAACGGCAACCGCTACCGGGTGGGCCGGTACGCGACCCGGGCCGAGGCCCAGAAGATCGCGGACACCCTCGACGACCGCGGACACGAACAGCTCTACTGGGTCGAGAAGCTCGGCGTGAACGGCGCGGGCGCGGCCGACTGACCGCGCCGGGGCACAGGCCGCCCGCGGGACGCGCCGTAGGCTCCGGCGTATGACGGAACGCACGGAACGGATCGTGGTGGGCGCCGCCCTCGTCGACGACGGACGTCTGCTGGCCGCACGCCGCAGCGCGCCGGCCGAGCTGGCCGGACGGTGGGAGCTGCCCGGTGGAAAGGTGGAGGCGGGCGAGACGCCGGAGGCGGCCCTCGTGCGCGAACTGCGTGAGGAACTGGGCGTGACGGCCGAGCCCGGTGAGCGGGTTCCGGGCCAGTGGCCCCTCCGTCCCCCTCTCGTCCTGCAGGTGTGGACGGCGCGGCTGCTTCCCGGTTCCGCCGCCCCGGAGCCCCTGGAGGACCACGACGACCTCCGCTGGCTCACCCCCGCCGAGGTCTGGGACGTGCCCTGGCTCGACCAGGACGTACCGGCCGTCGAGCGGGCGCTCGCGCACCTGGGGCTGGCGGCCACCGACGCGCGGGGTGCGTGAACGGGCCCGGTCGAGCGCCTCCCGCGCCGGCGGTGCCACAGCGCGCCCTCCTGAGCGGTACCGGGGCCCGAATACCGGGTATGTGCCCATTAACCCCGTGAAATCGGACATGGGTGCGGAGGCGGGTGCCGGCCGAGGAAGTGATCGGCGTGAGGGACAGCGACGGCGGATGTGCCGAATGGGTCTTCCCCGCGGCACCGGACGCCGTACGGACCGCTCGCGCCCTCGTCCGCCGCACGCTGCACGGCTGGGGTCTGGACAGCGCGGGCGACATCGCCGCCCTGCTGGTCAGCGAGCTGGTCACCAACGCGCTCCGGCACGCCACCGGACCCATCGGCGTCCGCCTGGAGCACCGTCCCGCCGGATCGGTCGGCGTCCTGCTGGTGGAGGTCTCCGACCCGCTTCCGGACCTGCCCCGCAAGCGCGTCGCCCACCCCGGGGACGAGGACGGCCGGGGCCTGCAACTGGTGGCCTCCTCCGCCCGGCGCTGGGGAACCCGGCCCGGCGAGGTGGGCAAGACGGTGTGGTTCGAACTCGCGGTTCCCGAGGAGCGGGGAACCGGGTGACGCGGCGTTTCCCGGACGGGCCGACGGCAGTTGTCGAACTGCGTGATTCGATGTCGTGTCCGCTGGTTAGAAGACTGGAAGTGTTGTCACGGTCCGGACCGAAAAGCATCGGGACCGTGCTGTGATCGTGAACACCGTGTCGTGCGGCGCCGTAGTGCTGGATACTGCGGGCAGCCGCCCCCGGTGACCGGTGCCGGACGCGGTGAGCTGGAGGGGACGGTTCGCGTGAGCGAGATACCAGCGAGGGCCACGGAGTCCGAGGGCCCGTCGGACGGTGCGCCGTTCGGTGACGCGGTGTGGCAGAGCAGCCCGCCCGGCTCCATCTACGACTACATCAAGGTCGCCTCCTTCTCCATCGGCCCCGACGGGCTCGTCGACCAGTGGAGCCTGCGCGCGGAGCAACTGCTCGGCATCCCGGCCGAGCACGCCGTGGGCACCGACCCCATCGAGGCCTTCATCGACCCCGACCTGCGGGAGCGGGGCCAGCGCAAGATGGCCGAGATCCTCGACGGGCGGGAGTGGACCGGCGTGGTCCCCTTCCGGGCGCCGGACACCGGTACCGAGGGCGAGCGACGGGGCCGGCGCGGCCTCGCCGAGGTGTACGTCATGCCGACGCGGACCGAGGACGGTGAGAAGGCGGCCGTCTGCATCGTCGTCGACGTCCGCGTCCTGCGCAGCATCGAGACCGACCTCGCCGCCTCGCAGGCCATATTCGGCCAGTCTCCGTTCGGCTTCCTGCTGATCGACCCCGACCTACGGGTGCGCCGTGCCAACCAGCGGTTCGCCTCCGTCTTCGGCGGAACGCCCGACGAGCACCGGGGCAAGGGCGTCCACGACTACCTGCCGCGCGCCGAGGCCGAGCGGGTCTCGGCGACGCTGCGCCGGGTGCTGGAGACGGGCGACTCCATCACCGACATGCACGTCACCGGCTTCTCGCCGGGGTCCGACGAACGGCGGCACTGGTCCGTCAACCTGTACCGCGTGCACAGCGGTTCCGGCCGGCCCATCGGCGTCGCCTGGCTGGGAACCGACATCACCGCCCGGCGCGAGGCCGCCCGCGAGGCCGCCGCGGCCCGGCGCAACCTCGCCCTCCTCAACGAGGCGGGCGCCCGCATCGGCAACTCCCTCGACCTGGAGACCACCGCCCGCGAACTGCTCGACGTCGTCGTCCCCGGCTTCTGCGACCTGGCCACCGTCGACCTCTACCAGGGCCTGCTGGCCGGTGACGAGACCCCGCCCGGCCTCGCCGACGGCGGCGGGGAGCTGCGCCGCGTGGCCTTCTCCAGCGCCGTCTCCGACGCCCCGTTCCAGGGCGCCGGCGAACGGGTCAGGCTCGGCGCCGTCCACCACTACCCCTTCACCTCGCCCTGCGCGGACGCGCTGCGCACGGCCCGCCCGCGCATCGTCCCCGCCGAGGACGGCAGCCTCGTGCAGTCCACGCTGGCCGTGCCGATGGTCGCCCACGACACCGTGGTGGGGCTGGCGCAGTTCGCCCGGACCAAGGGCAGCGAGCCCTTCGGGGACCGCGACCGCGACCTGGCCGTGGAACTGGCCGCGCGCGCCGCCGTCTGCATCGACAACGCCCGCCTCTACCGGCGCGAGCACGAGCGCGCGCTGATACTGCAACGCTCCCTGCTCCCGCCCGGCGACCCGGAGGCGTCCGGCCTCGACATCGCCTGCCGCTACCTGCCCGGCAACGCCGCGACCGGCCGGCCCAGCGAGGTGGGCGGCGACTGGTTCGACGTCATCGAACTCCCCGGGCACCGCACCGCGTTGGTCGTCGGCGACGTCATGGGCCGGGGACTGCGCGCCGCCGTCGCGATGGGTGAACTCCGCACCGCCGTCCGTACCCTGGCCCAGCTCGACCTCGAACCGGCCGAGGTGCTCTCCCAGCTCGACGAGATCGCGCGCGGCCTCGGCGCCCCGGGCGGCGTCCAGCAGGCGACCCGGGCCGCCCGCCGCCCCCGCGAGGCCGACCTCTCCGAGGTGTACCTGGCGACCTGCGTCTACGCCGTCTACGACTCGGTGACCCGGCGCTGCACCTTCGCCAACGCGGGCCACCTGCCGCCCGTCCTGGTCGAGCCCGGCGAGTCCGCGCTGATGCTCGACGTGCCGCCGGGCCTGCCGCTCGGCGTCGGCGGGGAGCCCTTCGAGGAGGTGGAGGTGGAACTGCCCGAGGGCGCCCTGCTCGCGCTCTACACGGACGGCCTGGTCGAAAGCCGCGACCACCCCCTCGACGAGGGCCTCCAGGCCTTCGTGGGGGCCCTCACCGACCCCACGCTCCCGCTGGAGGACGTCTGCGACCAGGTCCTCAACACCCTCGGCAGCCACCACGGCGAGGACGACATCGCCCTGCTCATGGCCCGCGTCCAGGGCCTGCCCAGCGAGTCCGTCGGCGACTGGACCCTGCCGCGCGAGCCGCGCAGCGTCGGCCGGGCCCGTGAGTACGCCCGGGCCCAGCTGCTCGCCTGGGACCTGGAGCCCCTGGTCGACACGACGGAACTGCTCGTCAGCGAGCTGGTCACCAACGCCCTGAGGTACGGGGAGGGCGAGATCAGACTCCGCCTGCTCCTCGACCGCACCCTGGTCTGCGAGGTCTGGGACTCCGGTCTGGTCCAGCCCCGCAGGCGCCGTGCCCGCGACACCGACGAGGGCGGCCGGGGCCTGCAACTGGTCGGTCTGCTCAGCGCGGCCTGGGGCTCCCGCCGTACGCCGCGCGGCAAGACGGTGTGGTTCGAACTGCCCCTGCCGGGCGGGGACACCCGGCTGACCGATCCGGCGGAGGCCTTGCTGAGCCTGTTCTGACCCGGCCGGGTGTCGTACGCGTCCGGGCCCGCCGGGTACGGCGCACGCGTCCGCAGCCGGCCAGGAGCAGGGCCGCCCCGGCCGTGACCAGGGGCGGCACGAGGTCGGCGGAGATCACCGCGGTACGCCCCCCACCGCAACCGGAACATCGGTTCGAGTCGTCCACGCTGGCAACACCAGCCACGA
The DNA here is from genome assembly GCF_001267885.1 of Streptomyces ambofaciens ATCC 23877. Taxonomy (NCBI): domain Bacteria; kingdom Bacillati; phylum Actinomycetota; class Actinomycetes; order Kitasatosporales; family Streptomycetaceae; genus Streptomyces; species Streptomyces ambofaciens. Next base: position 5,172,765 of record NZ_CP012382.1, read on the forward strand.
CCGGTCGCACCTGACGAATGGCGTCACCTTCGGAGCGTACGAGGACGAACGGGCCGTCGCGACCGGGGGCGGGCGACAGGGAGGGGAAGCCCGTGGACCACACGGAGACGAGTACCGGGCAGAGCACCGCCGAACCGGAGGACGCGGGCGGCGAGGCCACCCGCACGAGAAGGGCGAGACGGCTCCGCCGCACGCGCCGGACCGTCCTCGCCGTGCTCGTGGTCCTGATCCTGCCGCTCCTCACCGCGGAGGCGGCCCTGCGCGTCAACTACCTGGGCGATCCCGCCGACGGCACCTACACCAGGAACCGCGACGCGATGTGGCTCGGCCACGCCTGGGTCGACGGCCGCAAGGACGACGCGGACCTCGCCGCGCTCGCCCGCCGCCTGAAGAGCACCGGCATCCGGGACCTGTACGTCCACACCGGACCGATGGAGCACGACGGCACCCTGCCCGAGGCGCGCTACCCGAGGGCCGCCTGGCTGATCGACGCCGTGCACCGGGAGCTGCCCGGCGTCCGCGTCCAGGCCTTCCTCGGTGACGTCCTCGCCACCGAGGGACCCGACGGCATGCGCCTGGCCGAGGCCGCCACCCGCGCCGCCGTCGTCGGCTCCGCCCGCCAGGTCCTGGACGCCGGGTACGACGGGGTCCACCTCGACCTGGAGCCACTGCACTCGGGGGACCGGGACTACCTCTCCCTCCTGGACGACGTCCGCGCCGTCACCCGGGCCCGGGACGCGCGGCTCTCCGTCGCCGCCCACCAGATCGATCCGCTCCCCGCCCTGCACACCGTCTTCGGCGTCTTCACCGAGCACCCCAAGTGGTGGTCGCAGGAGTTCTTCGGCCAGGTCGCCCGCCGCGTCGACCAGATCGCCGTGATGAGCTACGACACCGCCCAGCCGCTGGAGGGCACCTACGGCGGCTACGTCGCCCAGCAGACCTCGCTGGCCCTGGAGGTCACCCCGCCCACGACCCACCTGCTGATCGGCCTGCCCTTCTACCACGAGAGCAACTTCGACCACTGGGGTCACGCGGAGACGGTCGCCGCCGCCGTCCGGGGCGCCCGCCTCGGCCTGTCCCGGACGGACGCCGACCGCGAGCTCTTCGGCGTCGCCCCGTACATCGACTTCGCCGCGACGGAGACGAACTGGCAGGAGTACCGCGAGGGGTGGGTCCGCTAGGTCCGGCGCCTGATCTTCGCCCCCAGCCAGACGAGCGGGTCGTACTTGCGGTCCACGGCCCGCTCCTTCAACGGGATCAGCGCGTTGTCCGTGATCCTGATGCCCTCGGGGCAGACCTCCGTGCAGCACTTGGTGATGTTGCAGTAACCGAGGCCGTGCTCGTCCTGGGCCGTCCGCCCGCGGTCCAGGCCGGTGTCGTCGGCGGCGTCCAGCGGGTGCATGTCCAGCTCGGCGACGCGCATGAGGAAGCGCGGGCCCGCGAAGGCCGGCTTGTTCTCCTCGTGGTCGCGGACGACATGGCAGGTGTCCTGGCACAGGAAGCACTCGATGCACTTGCGGAACTCCTGCGAGCGGTCCACGTCCTCCTGCATCATCCGGTACTCGCCCGGCCCGAGGTCCGCGGGCGGGACGAAGGACGGGACCTCGCGGGCCTTGGTGTAGTTGAAGCCGACGTCCGTGACCAGGTCGCGGACGACGGGGAAGGCGCGCAGGGGCGTGACGGTGATCGTCTCCTCGCGGGTGAAGACGGACATGCGGGTCATGCAGAGCAGCCGCGGACGCCCGTTGATCTCCGCCGAGCAGGAACCGCACTTGCCCGCCTTGCAGTTCCAGCGCACGGCGAGGTCGGGGGCCTGGGTGGCCTGGAGGCGGTGGATGATGTCGAGGACCACCTCGCCGTCGTTCACCTCGACCCGGAAGTCCTCCAGTCCGCCGCCCTCGACGTCACCGCGCCACACCTTGAAGCGGGCCTCGTAGCCGCTCATTCGGACAGCTCCTCCTCGGCGAGGTACTTCACCAGCTCCTCCTTCTCGAAGAGGGCGAGCAGGTCGGGCCGGATCGGTTCGGTGGTCTGCCGTTCCAGACTGATCTGGCCGCGCTCCGGGTCCGTCGCCGCCAGACCGCCCGTCGGGTCGGCCGGCGCGCACAGCAGGTTGACCGGGCGCCACCTGGCGTCCATCGCGGGGTGGTCCTCCCGGGTGTGCCCGCCGCGCGACTCGGTGCGTTCCAGCGCGGCCCGCGCCACGCACTCGCTGACCAGCAGCATGTTGCGCAGGTCCAGGGCGAGGTGCCAGCCGGGATTGAACTGCCGGTGCCCCTCCACGCCGGCCCGGCGGGCCCGCACCCGCAGCTCGGCGAGCTTCTCCAGGGCCTGTTTCATCTCCGGCTCGCGGCGGATGATGCCGACCAGGTCGTTCATCGTCTGCTGGAGCTCCTGGTGGAGGGTGTACGGGTTCTCCGGCGGGCCGTCGCCCGGCTCACCCGTCTCGGCGGAGAACGGCCGCAGCGCCTCCGCGGCCGCTGCGTCGACCTGCCCGTCGTCCACCCGGGGCCGCGCCCCCTCCTCCCGCCCCGCCGCGTACTCGGCCGCGTGCCAGCCCGCCCGGCGCCCGAACACCAGCAGGTCGGAGAGGGAGTTGCCGCCGAGCCGGTTGGAGCCGTGCATGCCGCCGGCCACCTCACCGGCCGCGAACAGCCCCGGCACCCCGCGCGCGGCGGCCGTGTCGGAGTCGACGGCGATGCCGCCCATCACGTAGTGGCAGGTGGGGCCGACCTCCATCGCCTCGGCGGTGATGTCGACGTCGGCGAGCTCCTTGAACTGGTGGTACATGGAGGGCAGCCGGCGCCGGATCACCTCGGCCGGCATCCGGGTCGAGACGTCGAGGAAGACACCTCCGTGCGGGGAGCCCCGGCCCTCCTTCACCTCGGCGTTGATGGCCCGCGCGACCTCGTCGCGGGGGAGGAGTTCGGGCGGGCGCCGGTGGTGGTCCGGGTCGTCGTACCAGCGGTCGGCCTCCTCCTCCGTCACGGCGTACTTGTCCTTGAAGACGTCGGGGACGTAGTCGAACATGAACCGCTTGCCGTCCGAGTTCCTCAGCACCCCGCCGTCGCCGCGCACCGACTCGGTGACGAGGATGCCCTTGACGGACGGCGGCCAGACCATGCCCGTCGGGTGGAACTGCACGAACTCCATGTTCAGCAGGGGCGCCCCGGCCAGCAGCGCCAGGGCGTGACCGTCCCCGGTGTACTCCCACGAGTTCGACGTCACCTTGAAGGACTTGCCGATGCCGCCCGTGGCGAGCACCACCGAGGGCGCCTCCAGCACGAAGAAGCGGCCGGTCTCCCGCGCGTAGCCGAAGACACCGGAGACCTGGCCGCCGTCCTTGAGGACGCGGGTGACCGTGCACTCCTGGAAGACCTTGAGGCGGGACTCGTAGTCGCCGGTCTCGCGGTGGTCCTCCTGCTGGAGCGAGACGATCTTCTGCTGGAGGGTGCGGATCAGCTCCAGGCCGGTACGGTCGCCGACGTGGGCGAGGCGCGGGTACTCGTGGCCGCCGAAGTTGCGCTGCGAGATCCGGCCGTCCCGCGTGCGGTCGAACAGGGCGCCCCAGGTCTCCAGCTCCCACACCCGCTGCGGGGCCTCCTGGGCGTGCAGTTCGGCCATCCGCCACTGGTTGAGGAACTTGCCGCCGCGCAGGGTGTCGCGGAAGTGCACCTGCCAGTTGTCCCCGGCGTTGGCGTTGCCCATCGCCGCGGCGATGCCGCCCTCGGCCATCACCGTGTGCGCCTTGCCGAACAGGGACTTGCAGATCACGGCCGTACGGGCGCCCCGTTCGCGGGCCTCGATGGCGGCGCGCAGTCCCGCGCCGCCCGCCCCCACCACGACGACGTCCCACTCCTGCCGGTCGACCACGGACATCAGAACAACCTCGGATCGTCGAAGGCACCGGACGCGACGAGATACACGTAGAAGTCGGCGAGCGCCACGCTCACCAGCGACGCCCAGGCCAGCAGCATGTGGCGGGCGTTGAGCCGCCCGACCAGCCGCCAGGCGCGGTAGCGCACGGGGTGCCGGGAGAAGTGCTTGAGCTTTCCGCCGACGATGTGCCGGCAGGAGTGGCAGGAGAGGGTGTAGGCCCAGATCAGCACGATGTTGACGAGGAACACCAGGGTGCCCACGCCCATGTGGCCCCACGCGTAGTGCTCGTCGCGGAAGGCGAGCACCGTGTCGTAGGTGAGGATGCCCGCGACCGCGAGCGCCGCGTAGAAGAAGTACCGGTGGACGTTCTGCAGGATCAGCGGGAAGCGGGTCTCGCCGGTGTACTTCTTGTGCGGCTCGGCCACCGCGCAGGCCGGCGGGGACGCCCAGAAGCCCCGGTAGTAGGCCTTGCGGTAGTAGTAGCAGGTCAGGCGGAAGCCGAGCGGGAAGACCAGGATGAGGATCGCGGGGGAGAGGCCCCACCAGCTGCCGAAGATCTCCCAGTTGGGCCCGGAGCGCATCGGCTCGCAGTTCTCCGCCAGGCAGGGGGAGTAGAAGGGCGAGACGTACGGGGCCGCGTAGTAGTCCGTGCCCGCGAAGGCCCGCCAGGTCGAGTAGACGACGAAGGCCAGCAGTCCGGCGGCGGTGGCGGCCGGCGCCAGCCACCAGCGGTCGGTGCGCAGGTGCGGGGCGCGGATGGCGGCGCGCGTCGGGGTGTGGACGCCACCGCCCCGGGGATGCGGGTCGGTGTCGGGGGGTTCCGTACCAGTGGCCACGGGGCGACTCCGGTCGGTCGGGTCGGGTTCAGGGGGCGCGGCGGTCGCGGGCGCCGAGGCCCTCGTCGTCCGAGTCCGTCCACAGCGAACCGTCGTACGGCGTGTCGGGGATCGGGACGAGGTCCGGTCGCCTCGGCGCGTCGGGTGCGGCCGCCGCCGCGCGCAGCAGGGCGACGCTCTCGCGCAGGTGGTCGGCGTCGGTACGGACGCGGCGGACCTCGAGGCCGCCGGCGCCCAGCAGCTGTTCCAGCCGGGTCACCGAACGGGACAGGTCGTCGAGGCTGCGCTGTATGGATGACAGGTCGTCGTGCACGGACATGACGTGACCTCGCTTCCGCCCGACACTCGGCACGGGCCGGCCCTGGGTGGTGACGTTCACGCGCCTGAGAGTGTCGCGCGTCACACCGGCCGATGGGAAGGGACGTGCCGGGATTGGCCGGGGCGCGTCGGTGCGTCGGGGGTGGCGTTGCGCCGCACGGGTGGGCTTGCGCACCGTCGCCGCCGTGTCTCCCGGCGTCGCCGAACCGTTTCCTCTTCAGTGGCCGCATCCCCGTCCGGATACAAATGATCAACTCCAAATACCGCATATCGCGCCTGTAACGCATATGCCGTCTGGGCGATCACCGCGCCCGCGGCCTTCCGGAGGTAGCAGAGATGTCTCACGTCGGCGTCGGTCCGCGCGCGGTCACGCGCTCGGTCGCCTTCCTCACCGCGAGCGTGCTCGCGGTCCCCGCGCTGGCCGGCTGCAGCTCCGAGGACCCGTCGGGCAAGCCGCTCGCCGAACAGGACGTCGCCTCCGCGGCCCGCGCCCGGATCGCCGACGGCGGCACCCTGCGCTGGGCCGTGGACTCCGTGCCGGACACCCTCAACACCTTCCAGTCGGACGCCGACGCCACCACGGCCCGCGTCGCGCAGGCCGTGCTGCCCTCGATGTACCGGATGGACGAGACCGGCCGCCCGGTGCGCAACCCCGAGTACCTGGAGTCGGCGAAGGTCGTCGGGACCGAGCCCAAGCAGGTCGTCGTGTACAAGCTCAACCAGCAGGCCGTGTGGAGCGACGGCAGGGAGATCGGCGCCGCCGACTTCGTCGCCCAGTGGCGCGCGCTGTCCGGCAAGGACAGCGCCTACTGGACCGCCCGCAACGCCGGCTACGACCGCATCGAGAAGATTGAGCGCGGCGCCGGCGACCTGGAGGTCAAGGTCACCTTCAGCAGGCCCTACGCCGACTGGAAGTCGCTGTTCACGCCGCTGTACCCGAAGGACGTCATGGGCACCCCGGACGCCTTCAACGACGGCGCGCGTCGCAAGCTCAAGGTCACCGCGGGCCCCTTCGCCCTCAAGAAGGTCGACACCCAGGCCGACGAGGTCGTCCTCACCGGCAATCCGCGCTGGTGGGGGGAGCCGGCCAAGCTGGACGAGATCGTGCTGCGCGCCGTACCGCGCGACGAGCGGGTCTCCGAGCTGGTCGCCGGGAAGCTCGACCTGGCCGAGGTCGACCCGGACACCGCCGACCAGGTCGGCCTGGCCGCCGCCCCCGGGGACGCCGCCACCGGCACCCCCCTCATGGGCCCGGACGGCACGCCGGCCGCGGGCTCGGACGCGTCGCCGCACGCGGGGCCGCAGGGCAGGTCCGCCGCGGCCGCCCTGCGCTCGTGGGCGGTCGCCAACGGCTCCGACGAGGAGGCCGCCGAGGAGGAGGTCCTCGCCCGCGAGAAACGGCGCACGGCCCAGGCGAAGCGGGAGCGCCGGCGGCAGGCCCTGAGCGGCTTCGAGATCCGCAAGTCGCTGGAGCCCGCCTACACGCAGCTCGCCCTCAACGGCGCCGACGGCCCCCTCGCCGACGAACGCGTCCGCCGGGCCGTCGCCCGCGCCCTGGACCGCGGTGCGCTCGCCAAGGCGGTGCTGAAGCCGCTGGGCCTGCCCGCCGAGCCGGTCGGCAGCCACCTCGCCCTGTCCGGCCAGGCCGCCTACGCCGACGGCAGCGGCGCCCTCGGCGAGCAGAACGCCAAGGAGGCCCGGGCGCTCCTCGCGGACGCCGGATGGGAGCCCGGCGGGCCGGTGAAGGAGAGCGAGGCCGGCGAGAAGGCGGCCGGCGCCGAGAAGTCCGGGACCGGTGGTGACGGCGACGGCGACGGCGGCAAGAAGGGCGGCGGCGGGGGCGGCGAGACGTCCGACGGCGGCGACGACGGGACCTACATCGTCGGCGAGGACGGCAGGAACGGCGACGGCGGGAACGGCGACGGCGGGAACGGCGACGGCGGGAACGGCGACGGCGGTACCGACGACGGCGGGAACGACCAGGAGAGCGGCGAGAAGCACAGCAGCGGCAAGAACACCGCCCAGGGAGGCGCCCCCGGCGCCTACGCGCCCAAGGGCACCGCCGCCCCGGCCGGCTCCGCGGTGGCGCCGCTCGCCAAGGACGGCAAGGCGCTCACCCTGCGCTTCGTGCTGCCCTCCGGCCCCGGTTCCGAGGCGCTGCGCACCGTCGCCGACCGCATCTCGGACATGCTGGAGAAGATCGGCATCGGCGTCGAGATCACCAAGGTCCCGGACGAGAACTACTTCAAGGACCACGTCGCCTCCGGCGAGTACGACCTGGCGCTCTACTCCTGGCCTGCCTCGGCCTATCCCGCCACCGACGCCCGCCCCGTCTACGCCAAGCCCGTCCCGGCCGCCGACGGTTCGCTGAACGTCGCGCAGAACTACACCCGGGTCGGCACCGACCAGGTCGACCAGCTCTTCGACCAGGCCATGGCCACGCTGGACGAGAAGGAGGCCCGCGGCCTGCTCCGCAAGGCCGACTCCCGGATCTGGGCGGCGGCCGGCTCCATCCCCCTGTACCAGCGCCCCCAGCTGGTGGCGGCCCGCAAGAACCTCGCCAACGCGGGCGCCTTCGGCTTCGAGACCCCCGTCCACGAGGACATGGGTTTCCTGAAGAAGGGGACCGGTGGCGCCGAGGCCTCGGTGAGCCCGTCGTCGTGACCTGGCGCCCCGGGCCGGTGCGCCCCCGCCCCGGCAAGCCGCAGCCCTCGGGGCCCCGTACCATGGGGTGAGGCCGTGGCATGTACCGCCCGGCAGGCCCGCGTGACACGGACGTACGCAAGGGCCGTCCTCACATCTCCGGGAGTACGCCTCAATATGGCCACGCGCCACGACATCCGCAACGTCGCCATCGTCGCCCACGTCGACCACGGCAAGACCACCATCGTCGACGGAATGCTCAAGCAGGCCGGTGCCTTCGCCGCGCACCAGCTCGACTCCGTCGACGACCGCATGATGGACTCGAACGACCTGGAGCGTGAGAAGGGCATCACGATCCTGGCCAAGAACACGGCGGTGAAGTACCACCCGAAGGATGGCGGCGACGTCATCACCATCAACATCATCGACACCCCCGGCCACGCCGACTTCGGTGGCGAGGTCGAGCGCGGTCTGTCGATGGTCGACGGCGTCGTCCTGCTCGTGGACGCCTCCGAGGGCCCGCTGCCGCAGACCCGCTTCGTGCTGCGCAAGGCGCTCCAGCAGCGGCTGCCGATCATCCTGTGCATCAACAAGACGGACCGTCCGGACTCCCGGATCGACGAGGTCGTCAACGAGACCTACGACCTCTTCCTCGACCTGGACGCCGACGAGGAGCAGATCGAGTTCCCGATCGTCTACGCCTGCGGCCGGGACGGCGTCGCCTCCCTCACCAAGCCCGAGGACGGCACGGTCCCGTCGGACTCCACCAGCCTGGAGCCGTTCTTCTCGACGATCCTGGACTACATCCCCGCCCCGACCTACGACGAGGACGCCCCGCTCCAGGCGCACGTGACCAACCTGGACGCCGACAACTTCCTCGGCCGTATCGCCCTGCTGCGCGTCCACCAGGGCGAGCTGAAGAAGGGCCAGACGGTCGCCTGGATGAAGCGCGACGGGACCGTCAGCAACGTGCGCATCTCCGAGCTGATGATGACCGAGGCGCTCACCCGCAAGCCCGCCGAGAAGGCCGGCCCCGGTGACATCTGCGCGGTCGCCGGTATCCCGGACATCATGATCGGCGAGACGCTGGCCGACCAGGAGAACCCGGTCCCGCTGCCGCTGATCACGGTGGACGAGCCCGCGATCTCCATGACCATCGGCACCAACACCTCGCCGCTGGTCGGCCGCGGCGCCACCGGCAAGGGCGCGGACAACAAGGCGGTCGTCAAGGACCGCAAGGTCACCGCCCGCCAGGTCAAGGACCGCCTCGACCGCGAGCTCATCGGCAACGTCTCGCTCCGCGTCCTGGACACCGAGCGCCCCGACGCCTGGGAGGTGCAGGGCCGCGGTGAGCTGGCGCTGGCCATCCTGGTCGAGCAGATGCGCCGCGAGGGCTTCGAGCTGACCATCGGCAAGCCGCAGGTCGTCACCCGCGAGATCGACGGCAAGGTCCACGAGCCGGTCGAGCGCATGACGATCGACGTGCCCGAGGAGCACATGGGCGCGGTCACGCAGCTCATGGGCGTGCGCAAGGGCCGGATGGACAACATGTCCAACCACGGCTCGGGCTGGGTCCGCATGGAGTTCGTCGTGCCGTCCCGCGGTCTGATCGGTTTCCGTACCGAGTTCCTGACCCAGACCCGCGGCACCGGTATCGCCCACTCCATCCACGAGGGCCACGAGCCCTGGTTCGGCACCCTCACGACCCGTAACAACGGCTCGCTGGTCGCCGACCGCTCCGGTGCCGTCACCGCGTTCGCGATGACGAACCTCCAGGAGCGCGGCGTGCTCTTCACGGAGCCCGGCACCGAGGTGTACGAGGGCATGATCGTCGGCGAGAACTCCCGCTCCGACGACATGGACGTCAACATCACCAAGGAGAAGAAGCTCACGAACATGCGGTCGTCCTCGGCCGACTCGTTCGAGGCGATCGTCCCGCCGCGCAAGCTCTCGCTGGAGCAGTCGCTGGAGTTCTGCCGCGACGACGAGTGCGTCGAGGTGACCCCGGAGGCCGTTCGCATCCGCAAGGTGAACCTGGACGCCCGCGAGCGCGCCCGCGCCGCGAGCCGCGCCAAGCACGGCTGATCCACCCGCCGCCGGGCGCACGTTCGGCACCGCGGAAAGCCCGGGCACCCCCATCACGGGGGTGCCCGGGCTTTTTTCAAGCGGTTTTCCGGGGCCGGGACGCTTCCCGGAGGCCCTCTGAGCGCTCTCCGGTGTCCGAAACACGGAGATCGACGCCCGATAGCCATGTAACACGTCCGTTTCGCGGCCTTCTCGTCCCGAACAGTTTGTCCAGATTTTGGAAGATCTACCTGTCAGCTGTGACTGAATTGAGATTTAAAGACGGTGGTCGGTCCTTCTGCTCATGGCAGATAGTTAGCCGCGTAGCGCTCGGGTCAATGGGTCACGTGCTGTGGGGACAGCACTCGACTCACGAGCACCAGGGGGTGTCTGAACTTCCGTCAGGGGTGTCGGAAGACAGACGTGTGCCCCCTCCTGTCGGTGAACACGTGGAGTCATGAGGAGGAGCCCCATGCGCGGTGTCACGCACACCAGGTGGGTCACTTGGTCCGTCGCCCCCAACTTCGCCCCGTCGGACGGCGATCGACTCTGAGAAGCGGGCCGGCCGCTGACGTCCGGGCTTCCGGCTACGCGCGTCCGGCTGCGGGTTTCCCTCGTTCCCCGGGATCCCCCGACGCTTCTTCATGATCCGTTCCGCGATCGCGCACATCCCGCGCCGGTCGTCGGTCCGGCACACCCACACCTGTGAAATGGGCGAACTGTGACAAGTCCAATCGACATCGAGGGCGGCGGAACGCCGGCCGCCGTCGGCGGCGCACCGGAGCCGACGGAGAAGAAGGCCGAGGCCGAGCGCCTCGAAGGCCGCTCTCCCGGGCAGTTGATGTGGCTGCGCTTCAAGCGCGACCGGACCGGTGTCATCTGCGCCTGGGTCGTGATCGGCTACTTCCTGATCGCCGCGCTGGCACCGGTGATCGCCAAGCTGTACGGAAAGAACCCGTACACCCTGTACGGCCAGGACCCCGAGTACATGACCGACAACCCCGTCCTGGACGACTTCGGGCTGCCGCTCGGCTACTTCGGCGGCGTGTCCGGGGACCACTGGTTCGGCGTCGAGCCGCAGTTCGGCCGCGACGTCTTCACCATGCTCCTGTACGGCATGCGCACCTCGCTGTTCATGGCGCTGGGCGTGACGACGCTGCTCATGCTGACCGGTGTCCTCATCGGCCTGGTCGGCGGCTACTTCGGCGGCCGGACCGACTACTTCCTCGGCCGGTTCACCGACTTCTTCCTCTCCTTCCCGCAACAGCTCTTCTTCATCGCCTTCATGCCGGTGGTGACCTCGTTCTTCGTGGACCCGCGGGACGAGACGCCCACGTACTTCCGGGCGCTGGCCATCCTGATCGTGCTGTGGCTGCTGGGCTGGATGGGCATGTCCCGTCTGGTGCGGTCGACCGTGCTGTCCCTGCGGGAGCGGGAGTTCGTCGAGGCGGCGAAGGTCGCCGGCGCCTCGCCCTGGCGGATCATCAGCAAGGAGATCCTGCCCAACGTGGTCTCCCCGATCCTGATCCAGTTCACGTACCTGCTCCCCAGCACCATTCTCAGCATCGCGTTCCTGTCCTTCGCCGGCGTCGGCTTCGTCGAGCCGACGCCCGACTGGGGACGGATGTTCGCCACCGGTGCCAAGGTCGCCGAACAGGACCCGGCGTTCATGTTCTTCCCGGGCGTGGCGCTGGTGATCTTCGTCCTGTGTTTCAACCTCCTCGGCGATTCCGTTCGGGACGCCCTCGACCCCAAGTCAGGACGGTAAGAGGGGTCCATTGGTGGGGGGACTGCCGCCCCTGCGCAGGCCGTCGGCCGCGTCAGGCAGTGCACAGCAGTGCTCAGTGGATAACAAACCCGACAGGCAGGTGCATCACCACATGAAGTCGTTCAACTCTCGCACCGCGCGCGCCGCGATGGTCGCGCTCGCTGCAGGCTCGCTGGTCCTCACCGGATGCTCGGAGAACAAGGGCGGGGACTCCGGCAAGGACTCCAAGAAGGACCAGCAGGAGGCCGAGGTCCAGTCCAAGGCGGTCACCTACGGCGACACCGCGGCCTCGACCGGCCCGGCCAAGGAGGTCCCCGGTGCCAAGCCCGGCGGCACCATCAACGTCTACGAGGAGGCGGGCCTGTCCCACCTCGACCCGGGCCAGATCTACGTCTCCGACGCGGGCCAGGTCAGCAACCTGATCTTCCGGGGTCTGACCAACTTCCAGGAGGACGGTAAGGGCAACGTCTCCGTCGTCGGCGACCTCGCCACCGACTCGGGCAAGTCCTCGGACGGCGGCAAGACCTGGACGTTCACGCTCAAGGACGGCGTCAAGGACCAGAACGGCAACCCGATCACGTCCGCCGACATCCGGCACACCGTCGAGCGCCAGTACGCCAAGTTCATCTTCGACGGCCCGACCTACCTCCAGACCTGGCTGAGCGGCGCCAAGTACCGTGACGCCCTGCCCGACGGCGGCTTCGGCGACAAGCACCTGCCGGACTCCGTCCTGGAGACGCCGGACGACAAGACGGTCGTCTTCCACTTCGACACCGCGCGCCCCGACCTGCCGCAGACGCTGGCCATGCCGGGTTACTCGGTCGTGCCGGAGGAGACCGACACCAAGGAGAAGTACGACAAGGCCCCCGTCTCCACCGGCCCGTACAAGATCGCCGAGTACAAGGTCGGCAAGTCCCTCAAGCTCGTGAAGAACGAGAACTGGGACCCGAAGACCGACGCCGTGCGCCACCAGTACGTGGACGGCTTCAACTTCGACTTCGGCGTCACCGAGTCGACGCAGACCAAGCGTCTGATCGCCGACCAGGGCGACGCCAAGAACGCCATCCAGCTCACCCGGGCCGTGGAGGCGACCCAGATCCAGGACGTCGTCAGCGACCCGGCCGTCAACAAGCGCACCATCAAGGGCTACCAGCCCTACGTCATGACGCTGACGTTCAACCTCGACCGGGTGAAGAACAAGCAGGTCCGCGACGCCATCACCCACGCGGTGAACTCCAAGTCGCTCATCGCGGGCGAGGGCGGCGCGTACGGCGGTGACGTCGCACCGAACCTGTTCGCTCCGACCCTCCCGGGCTACGAGGCGGACTACGACCCGTACGGCCGACTGAAGGCGCCGTCCGGCAACATCGAGAAGGCCAAGGAACTCCTCAAGGACGTCCCGGCCGCCGAGAAGAAGCTCGTCTTCGCCTACCGCAACAACGAGGCCGGCCAGAAGCACAAGGTGGCCATCGAGGACGCCCTGAGCAAGGTCGGCATCGAGGTGGTCTCCAAGGAGATCGACGCGGCCAGCTTCTACGAGCAGATCGGCAAGCTGAAGAACCCGTACGACATGTACATCACGGGTTGGGGCCAGGACTGGCCGTCCCCGGGCACGGTCGTCACGCCGGTCTACGACGGCGACCAGATCGCCGACGGCTCGCCGAACTACTCGCACATCAACGACCCCAAGGTCCAGGAACTGATCAAGAAGGCGCTCACCCAGGAGCCGACCGAGGCCGCGGCGACCTGGAAGGAAGTGCACCGCTACATCCTGGAAGAGGTCAACCCGGCCGCCCCGCTCTGGTACACGAAGCAGTTCCAGCTCTACGGTTCGAACGTCGGCGGCGCGCGCTACAGCACCGAGTCCAGCTACATCGACGTGAACGGCCTGTTCCTGAAGTCGTGACGCTCTACGGCTGACCGCGGGGGTGCGCACCAGGCGGAGCGCACCCCCAGGGTTCCGGTGAAACTGTCCGACCGCCTCCGCAGAGAGCAGCCCACCCGCCATGCTTCAGTTCATCATCCGGCGCACGGTCGGTGCCGCCGTCACCCTGTTCCTGATCGGTGCCGCGACGTTCTTCCTCTTCGTCGCCGGCCCGTCCGACTACGCCTCGCTCGCCTGCGGCAAGGACTGCTCGGCCGCACGGCTCGAGGAGATCCGCGAGGTGCTCGGCCTCAACGAGCCCATCGCCCAGCAGTTCTGGGAATTCATGTCCGGCATCGTCATGGGGCGTGACTTCCCCACCGGGCACTGCTCCGCACCATGCCTCGGGCAGTCCTTCTACTCGGGTGATCTCGTCTGGGACACCATCATGGACCGCTTCCCGCTCACGGTGTCGCTGACCATCGGTGCCGCGCTCGTCTTCCTCGTCGTGGGCCTGGGCACGGGCATGATCGCCGCCTTCCGGCGCGGATCGAACGTGGACAAGGTGGCCACCGGCGCCTCCATGGTGCTCAGCTCCTTCCAGATCTACTTCCTCGGCCCGATCGCCCTGGCGGTCTTCGTCTACAGCACGGGCTGGATGGAGGACCCCAAGTACGTCCCCTTCACCGACGACCCGGTCGGCTGGCTCGTCGGCCTGTCCATCCCGATGGTCGTGATGGCCACGATCTTCACCGCCCAGTACACCCGTATGTCGCGCTCCTCGCTGATCGAGCAGTTGGCGGAGGACCATGTGCGCACCGCCCGCGCCAAGGGCATGTCGCAGAAGTACGTCTTCTTCCGCTACGCCTGGCGCGGCTCGCTGATCCCGATCGTCACCATCCTGGGCATCGACCTCTCCAGCCTGCTCGGCGGCGCCGTCGTCACCGAGCTGACCTTCTCGCTCCAGGGCATCGGCCGGCTCGCGGTGGACGGCGCGGTCAACAAGGACCTGCCGCTGACCATGGGCGTCATGCTGGTCGGGGCCTTCATGATCCTGATCCTGAACATCCTCGTCGACATCGCGTACGCCTGGATCGACCCACGCGTCCGGCTTTCCTAGGAAGAGGACCCCGTGACCACACTGACCAAGACCGAGGACGCGCCGCCCCCCACCGGGCCGGAGGGCTTCCTGTCGGTCCGGGACCTGAGCGTGCGGTTCGCCACGGAGGACGGTGTCGTCAAGGCGGTCGACGGGCTCTCCTTCGACGTGCAGCGGGGCCGGACCCTGGGCATCGTCGGCGAGTCCGGCTCGGGCAAGTCCGTGACCAACCTGACGATCCTGGGCCTGCACAACCCGCGGACCACCACCGTCGACGGCGAGATCGTCTTCGACGGCAAGGAACTCGTCACCGCCACCGAGCGGGAGCTGGAGCGGTTGCGCGGCAACCGGATCGCCATGATCTTCCAGGACCCGCTGACGGCGATGTCCCCGTACTACACCGTGGGCCGGCAGATCGCCGAGCCGTTCCGCAAGCACACCGGTTGCTCCAAGCAGGAGGCGTGGAACCGGGCGGTGGAGATGCTCGGCAAGGTCGGCATCCCCAACCCGGCCCAGCGCGCCAAGGACTACCCGCACCAGTTCTCCGGTGGTATGCGCCAGCGCGCGATGATCGCCATGGCGCTGGTCTGCGACCCCGACCTGCTGATCGCCGACGAGCCGACGACCGCGCTGGACGTGACGGTGCAGGCGCAGATCCTGGACCTGCTCAAGGACCTCCAGCAGGAGTTCGGCTCGGCGATCGTCTTCATCACCCACGACCTCGGTGTCATCGCCGACATCGCCGACGACATCATGGTGATGTACGCGGGCAGCGCGATCGAGCGGGGGAGCACCGAGGAGGTGCTCAGGGCGCCCCGGCACCCGTACACCTGGGGCCTGCTGAACTCGATGCCCCGACTGGACTCCGACCTCAGCGCCGCGCTCGAGCCGATCCCCGGCACGCCGCCGTCGCTGCTCGGCCCGCCCTCCGGTTGCCGCTTCCACCCCCGCTGCACGTTCCAGGACCGGGTCGGCGGCAACCGCTGCGTGACCGAACGACCGCTGCTGGGCGAGGACCGGTCGTCCGCGTGCCACCTGACGGCGGAGCAGAAGCGGACCATCTTCATCGAAGAGATCAAGCCCCGACTGGGCTAGGGCCCGACCGGCCCACGGGCCGTGACGCCCGCAAGGAGGAGCTGCCCGCCGCATGAAAGAGGAATCATGAAAGAAGACCTCGTCCTCCCCGCCCCGCGCGAGGCCGCGGCCGGCGGGCCGGGGGAGCCGCTGCTGGTGGCGGAGGGCCTGACCAAGCACTTCCCGGTCAAGGGCGGCTTCCCCATCCGGCGGACCGTGGGCCATGTCCAGGCCGTCGACGGCATCGACCTGACCGTGCACTCCGGCGAGAGCTTCGGCCTGGTCGGTGAGTCCGGCTGCGGCAAGTCGACCACGGGCCGGCTGATCACCCGCCTGATGGAGCCGACCGGCGGGCGGATCACGTACCGGGGCCAGGACATCTCCCACGCCAGTCGCAGGGGTCTCGCGCCGATCCGGTCCGAGATCCAGATGATCTTCCAGGACCCGTACTCCTCGCTGAACCCGCGGCAGACGGTCGGCAAGATCATCTCGGGTCCGATGGAGATCAACGGCATCGACCCGGCCGGCGGCCGGGAGAAGCGCGTCCGGGAGCTGCTGGAGACCGTCGGCCTCAACCCCGAGCACTACAACCGGTTCCCGCACGAGTTCTCCGGCGGCCAGCGCCAGCGCATCGGCGTCGCCCGCGCCCTGGCCCTGGAGCCGAAGCTGATCGTGGCCGACGAGCCGGTCTCCGCGCTCGACGTGTCCATCCAGGCCCAGGTGGTGAACCTGCTCCAGAAGGTGCAGAAGGAACTGGGCATCGCCTTCCTGTTCATCGCCCACGACCTGGCCGTCGTCCGGCACTTCTCCCAGCGCGTCGCCGTCATGTACCTGGGCAAGGTGATCGAGGTCGGGGACCGGGACTCCATCTACACCCGGCCGCGGCACCCCTACACCCACGCCCTGTTGTCCGCCGTGCCCGAGGTGAACCTCGCGGACGGCGAGACCGGCCGGCGCGAGCGCATCCGCCTGGCCGGCGACGTGCCGTCCCCGATCAACCCGCCCTCGGGCTGCCGCTTCCGCACCCGGTGCTGGAAGGCCCAGGACAAGTGCGCGAGCGAGGTGCCGCCGCTGGTGCGCATCGAGGGCAACCGCGAGGGTCACCTGACGGCCTGCCACTTCCCGGAGGAGCCGACGATCGCGGCCCGCGAGGAGGACATCGTCCTGGACCCGGCGCTGGCCGCGCTGGAGGAGGCGGACAAGGACCGGTCCGCCTGACCCGCCGGTGCCCGTGAACGGACCGAGGGCCCGCGCCTGGGGAGGCGCGGGCCCTCGGTTTCCCTGGAGCGGACGTTCCGGGCTCGGGTCAATGGGCCGAGGAGGTCCGTTCCGCGGGCGGTGCCGACAGAAAAGGGGTGTTGTCAGGCGGCCGCCCGGGGGCTCTTGGTGAGACGGGGCGAGGGTACGTCATCCGTCTCCGGGTAGTGGCACGCGGTCAGGTGTCCGGGCTTGTTGCCCTCCACCTGCACCAGCGGCGGCACCTCGGACGCGCACTTCTCCGTCGCCTTCCAGCACCGGGTGCGGAAGCGGCAGCCCGAGGGCGGGTTGATCGGGGACGGCACGTCACCCACGAGCCGGATGCGCTCGCGGGGCGTGTCGTCCACGGTGGCCTCGGGTACGGCGGACAGCAGGGCGCGCGTGTAGGGGTGCCGCGGGTTGTCGTACAGGTCGTCGCGGTCGGCTATCTCCATGATCTTACCGAGGTACATGACCGCGACGCGCTGGGAGAAGTGCCGCACGATGGCCAGGTCGTGGGCGATGAACACGAACGCGATGCCCAGTTCCTTCTGCACCTTCTGGAGCAGGTTCACCACCTGGGCCTGGATGGACACGTCGAGCGCGGAGACCGGCTCGTCGGCCACGATCAGCTTCGGTTCCAGGGCCAGGGCGCGGGCGACGCCGATGCGCTGGCGCTGGCCGCCGGAGAACTCGTGCGGGAACCGGTTGTAGTGCTCGGGGTTGAGACCGACGGTCTCCAGCAGCTCCCGGACGCGCTTCTCCCGACCGCCGGCCGGGTCGATGCCGTTGATCTCCATCGGACCCGAGATGATCTTGCCGACCGTCTGCCGCGGGTTGAGGGACGCGTACGGGTCCTGGAAGATCATCTGGATCTCGGACCGGATCGGCGCGAGTGCCCGGCGCCCGGCGTGCGTGATGTCCTGGCCCCGGTAGGTGACCTTGCCGCCCGTGGGCTCCATCAGGCGGGTGATCAGCCGGCCGGTCGTCGACTTGCCGCAGCCGGACTCACCGACCAGGCCGAGGCTCTCGCCCTCGCGCACCGTGAAGTCCAGGCCGTCCACCGCCCGGACCGCACCGACGGTCCGCGGGATCGGGAAGCCGCCCTTGATCGGGAAGTGCTTGGTCAGACCGCTGACGTCCAGGAGCGTTTCCGCGTTGCTCATGATGGTGAAGTCCTGTCTCTTGTACGTCAGTTGTGCCGGGTACCGGCGAAGTCGGCGAACAGCTCCTGGCGCTGTTCCGGGGGCAGGTGGCAGGCGGACCCCCGGCCCTTCTCCACCTGGAGCAGGGGCTGCTCCGAGGAGCACAGCCCGCCGGGGACCTTCTCGACGAAGGCGCAGCGCGGGTGGAACCGGCAGCCGGTGGGCGGGTTCAGCAGCGAGGGCGGCGAACCGGGGATCGGCTCCAGCGGCACGTCGACCGGACCGTCGAGGCTCGGCATGGAGCTCATCAGGCCCAGCGTGTACGGGTGCTGCGGGTCGCGCAGCACCTCGTGCTTGGTACCGCGCTCCACGCACCGGCCGCCGTACATCACCAGCACGTCGTCCGCGATGTCCGCGATGACACCGAGGTCGTGGGTGATGAAGATGATGGCCGTGCCGAACTCCTGCTGGAGGTCCTTGAGCAGGTCCATGATCTGCGCCTGGACCGTCACGTCCAGGGCCGTGGTCGGCTCGTCCGCGATGAGCAGCTCGGGGTCGCAGACCAGCGCCATGGCGATCATCGCGCGCTGGCGCATACCGCCGGAGAACTGGTGCGGGTAGTCGTCGACCCGGACCTCCGGCTGCGGGATGCCCACCCGGCGCAGCATCTCGATCGCCCGCTCCCGGGCCTCCTTCTTGGAGGCGCCGGTGTGCTTGCGGTAGGTCTCGCTGATCTGCTTGCCGATGGTGTGGTACGGCGACAGCGAGGCCAGCGCGTCCTGGAAGATCATCGCCATCTTGTTGCCGCGCAGCCGCTCCAGCTCGCGCTCGGTGGCGGTGAGCAGGTCCTTGCCGTCGAGGACGATCTCGCCGTCGATCGCGGTGCGGTCCCGGTCGTGCAGGCCCAGGATCGTCAGGTTGGTGACCGACTTGCCGGAGCCCGACTCGCCGACGATGCCGAGCGTCTTGCCCTTGGCGAGGTCGAAGGAGAGCCCGTCGACGGCCTTGACGATGCCGTCCTCGGTGGAGAAGTGGACCTTCAGGTCCCTGACGGAGAGGAAGGGCTGCTGTTCGGTGCTCGTCACGGGGACGCTCCAGGAGGTGATGCGGGGGGTAGCCGGGTGGGGCGGTGGGAGGGGCGACTACGGCGGCGGAGGTCAGGCGAGCCGGATCCGCGGGTCGATGAGGGCGTAGACCGCGTCGACGATGATGTTGAAGAACACGATCGCGCCGGCCGCGAGCACGGTGACACCGAGCTGCATGGGCAGGTCGCTCTGGTTCACGGCCTGCACCGCGAGCCGCCCGATGCCCGGGAGGGAGAACACCGACTCGGTGATGATGGCGCCGCCGATCAGAGTGCCCAGGTCGATGCCGAAGAGGGTGACGATCGGGCCCATCGCGCCGCGCCAGGCGAACCGGAAGAAGACGTTGGCCCGGGACAGGCCCTTGGCGCGGGCGGTGCGGACGTAGTCCTCGCTGAGCTGCTCCACCATCTGGGAGCGCGTCATACGGGTGTAGTTGGCGGTGAAGATGATCGACAGCACCAGCCAGGGCAGCAGCAGACCGGAGAGCCAGGCGGCCGGGTTCTCGGAGAACGGCGTCCACGAGGGCTGGCTGAAGATGCCGAGCTCCGAGACCAGGAAGAACATGGCGACGTAGCCGACGAAGTAGATCTGGAGCGAGGAGCCGAGCAGCGACACCGAACTGGCGAACTTGTCCAGGAACTTGCCCTGCTTGAGCGCGGCGAGCATGCCCGCGCCGACACCGATGATCAGGAAGAAGAACGCCGCGCCGAAGGCGAGTGAGAGGGTCATCGGCAGGCGGTCCATGATCGTGCCGAACACGGGCTCGTTGTTGGCGAACGAGTAACCGAGGCAGGGCGCGTCGCAGTAGCCGTACCCGCCGTAGTCGCGTCCGGAGAACACGCCCACGAGCCAGTGCCAGAACTGCATGACGATCGACTCGTCGATGCCCATGTTCTGCCGGATCTTCTCCAGGGCCTCCGGCGTGCAGTTCTTTCCGCAGGACATCATCGCGGGGTCACGCGGGATCGCGTAGAAGAGCCAGAAGGTGACGGCACTGATGATCAGCAGGATGACCATCGCACCGATGACTCGGCGGACTAGGAAGCGGAGCATGGGGCGTGACTTTCCGGACGGGGCGCCGTCGCCGGGGGCGTGGAGGGGGGTGGGCCCCAAGGGGCGGTCGCGTGGATGGTGACCGCCCCTCGGGGTTCGTTCGCGCTTACTTCTTGGCGTAGAGCTTGCAGAGCGCGATGCAGTTGTTGCCGCCGTCGTAGACGACGTTGCCGACCTTGGATCCGTACATCCAGTTGCGGATCTTGTGGTAGTCCGGGACGACCGGCGCGAGTTCCATGATCTGGCGGTCGATGGCGCCCCAGGCCTTGTTGGCCTCGTCCGGGTCGGTGATCTTCGCGGCGGCGTCGATCGCCTTGTTCACACCGGTGTCGTTCAGCTGGGCGTAGTTGTTGCGGCCGTCGCCGATGTTCTCGCCGTGCCAGCAGGGGTAGAAGACCGAGTAGCCGTTCGGCCAGTCGGGGCTCCAGCCGGCGCCGAACAGGTCGTACTCGTTGTCGATCTTGCCGATCTGGGTGTAGAAGGTCGACTTGTCGACCTGCTTGTTCACGACCTCGAAGCCGGCCGCCTCCAGGGCGTTCTTGACCGCGACGGCGACCTTCACCTGCGTGTCCGACTGCTGGTAGGCGATGACGAGCTTCTGGCCGAGCTTGCCGGCCTCCTTCAGCAGCGCCTTGGCCTTGGCCGGGTCGCCGCCGGGCTTCTTCGTCGTGCCGTAGAGGTCGAACTTCTGGTAGCCGGGGGTGACCGGGCTGAGGATGGTGGTGGCGATCTCGGTGCTGTAGGCACCGCCGCTGATGGTCTGGAGCTGCTGGTGCGGCCACGCCCAGTTGATCGCCTGGCGGACCTTGAGGTCCGTGATGCGGGTGGTGTTGATCGGCCAGTAGTAGGTGACCGTGTCGACCCGGGTGAGGACCCGCTTCTTGTACTCGGCGTTGGTGAGCACCTGCGCGATGCGCTCGGGGGCGATCTCATTGAAGATCGACATCGTGTACTGGTCGTTGCCCTTGTCCGCGATGTAGCGGTCGGTCGAGGCGACCAGCTCGAAGCCGAACTGGAAGTGGTAGCCGTCCGGGTAGGCGTTGCGGATCGGGTCCGTCTTCGGGTCCCAGTGCTCGTTGCGCACGAAGGTCATGGACTTGCCGACGCTACGGCTCTTGATCTTGTACGGGCCGCAGGAGACCGGCTTCTTGTCGTACTTCTCCTTGGTGTCGAGCTTCTTGGGCACCAGGGAGTAACCACGCATGGCGACCGTGAAGTTGAAGTCGCTGCGCGCCTCGTTGAGGCGGAAGGTGATGGTGTTGCCGTCGATCTCGATGGAGTCGAGGTGCTTGCCCTCGTAGGGGCCCTTGTACTTGTCGCCGCCCTCGAGCCAGCTCTGGACGAAGATCGGCCCCTCGGTGATGAACGGGGCGAAGATGCGCTCGAAGGTGTGGCGGACGTCCTCGACGGTGACGTCCGAGCCGTCCTCCCACTTCAGGCCGTCCTTCAGGGTGAAGGACCAGGTCCGGCCGCCGTCCTTCATGGTGCCGGCGTCCGTGGCGGCGTCGCCGACCAGGGTGGTGACGCCCTTGTCGTCGATCTTGTAGCCGGTCAGACCGCGCATGATCGGCACGGTGATGGCGGCCTCGGTCGAGACGTAGATCTGCGCCGGGTCCATGTGGTCCATGTCGAACTGGTCCAGCGAGTAGATCGTCCCGCCCTTGACCGCGCCCTTGACCTCGGGCGCCGGGCCGGCCGAGTCGGCCTTGGAGCCGACCGCGATCTCGATGGTCTCGCTGCCGCTGACCTTGGGGCCGTCGTGCTTCGCGGAGGAGCCACCGTCCCCGCCGCATGCGGTCAGCACCGTGGACGAAGCCGCGACCACACCGGTGGCTATGAGGAAGTTTCTACGGGAGAAAGACATGAGGCACCTGCCAGAGGAGGACGAACGGGACGGGACGGCCGGCCGGACGGCGTTGAACGAGCCGGGGCGGAACGGAGGGGTCAGCGCTTGGACTTCGGGTCGAGCGCGTCGCGCACCGAGTCGCCGAGGAGGTTGAAGGCGAGGACGAAGAGCACCATCGACACGCCCGGGAAGAGCATGAAGGTGAGGTCCTCGGTGTAGAACTGGGCGCCGCGCTGGATCATGACGCCCCAGTCCGGGGTCGGGTCGATGATGCCGACGCCGAGGAAGGCCAGCCCCGCCTCGGCGGTGACGAACGCCGGGAGCATGAGGGTGGACTGGATGATGATCGGCGTCCACAGGTTGGGCAGCAGTTCCTTGAAGACGATCCGGAACGGGGACGCGCCCGTGACCTTGGCCGCCTCGACGAACTCCCGCTCGCGCAGGCCGAGGACCTGGCCGCGCAGCAACCGGGCGAGGGACGCCCAGCCGAAGGCCGACAGCACGAGGATCAGCGAGACGGCGCGCAGTGAGGTCGGGATGTTCTCGTCGCTCGCGACGAACAGGCCGTAGACCACCGGCATGAAGGCGATGAAGAAGAGCGTGGACGGGAACGAGAGCAGGATGTCGATGACCCGGCTGACGAAGTAGTCGGTCTTGCCGCCGAGGTAGCCCGCTGTGATGCCCACGACCACGCCGACGATCGCGGTGAGCAGGGTGGCGGCCACCGCGATGCCCAGCGACGTGCGGATGCCGTAGAGCAGGAACGTGAACACGTCCCGGCCGAGCTGCGGCTCGATGCCGAACCAGAACTCACCGCTCATCCCGCCGTTGGGACCGGCCGGGTAGGAGAAGGGGTCCAGCAGTTCGGGGCGCTCACTGGCGTAGGTCGTGTACGGGTTCTTGCCGTAGAGCTTGGCTATGAGTGGAGCCGCGAGCGCGATCACGAAGAAGAAGATCACGATGCACGCGGATATGACGCCCGTCTTGTCGCGCTTGAAGCGGGTCCAGGCCAGGCGCCCGGGGGAACGGCTCTCGCTGCCCCGCGGGGAGGGCGTCGGCGACGTGACGACGCTGTCGTCGGTCACCTCGAGCGGGGCAGCCGCTGATGGAGTTGGGGGGGTCATGGTGCTCCTGGCCCAAGGGAGGGTCTGATGACTCCGCAGGGCGTCCCCCTACGGGCTACGCCGGACTTTTTCAACGCAATTCGTTCAAGGTCAATAAAATCTGGAGCGGCTTGGCTTTCTCTTTACCTTCTTTACCCTTTCTTGGGTGAACCGTAGCTACGCGTGTAGTGTGCCGTGATCGATCCGTGCCCTACATCGGGCCAACTGGACTAATCAGGCAAGGCGTTCGTTATGCGGACGCGAGATCGTCGAAATGTGTACACCGAGCGTTCTGAATCCAACGGTTCGGCATCGGATGGTGAAGATCCGTTGCGCTCCATGTTCAAGATCCTTTGCGGCGGGTTATAGCACTCCGCCCCGACGCACCGTCAGGCGGGGGCGGTGTGATGTTGGGTTCCTCCAAAGGGAGGTATGCGTGTGCGGTGTGCACCTTTTGCCCTGATGCTGGCCGGTAATGGACCAGAGGGCACGAGGAGGCACTCCATGCGCGGAGCGACGCACGCCAGATGGGCCGCATGCGCTGCGGCGGCAGCTCTCGCGGCGACGGCCTGCGGAGGCGGGGGCGGGAGTGGCGGGGACACCGGCGCGGTGCTCAGCTCCTCCTGGGGTGACCCGCAGAACCCGCTGGAGCCCGCCAACACCAACGAGGTGCAGGGCGGCAAGGTCCTCGACATGATCTTCCGGGGCCTGAAGAAGTACGACCCGAAGACCGGCGAGGCGCAGGACATGCTCGCCGAGAAGATCGAGACCTCCGACTCGCAGAACTTCACCGTCACCGTCAAGGACGGCTGGACCTTCAGCAACGGCGAGAAGGTCACCGCCCAGTCCTTCGTGGACGCCTGGAACTACGGCGCCAGCCTGAAGAACAACCAGCGCAACGCCTACTTCTTCAGCTACATCGACGGCTACGACAAGGCCCACCCCGAGGACGGGGGCGAGCAGAGCGCCGACACCCTGTCCGGGCTCAAGGTCACCGGGCCCCGCACCTTCACCGTCAGGCTCAGCCAGAAGTTCTCGACGTTCCCCGACACCCTCGGCTACCCGGCCTTCGCGCCGCTGCCCAGGGCGTTCTTCGACGACCACGACGCCTGGGTGAAGAAGCCGGTCGGCAACGGCCCGTACCAGGTCGACAACTACACCCGCGGCTCCCAGATGTCCCTGCGGAAGTGGGAGGAGTACCCGGGCGACGACAAGGCGCAGAACGGCGGCGTCGACCTGAAGGTCTACACCGACAACAACACGGCCTACACCGACCTGATGGCCGGCAACCTCGACCTGGTCGACGACGTCCCCGCCGCCCAGCTCAAGAACGTGAAGAACGACCTCGGCGACCGGTACATCAACACCCCGGCCGGCATCATCCAGACCCTCGCCTTCCCGTTCTACGACGAGGCCTGGAACAAGCCGGGCTCCGAGAAGGTCCGCAAGGGCCTCTCCATGGCGATCGACCGCAAGCAGATCACCGACACGATCTTCCAGCAGACCCGCACCCCGGCCACCGACTGGACCTCGCCCGTGCTCGGCGAGGACGGCGGTTTCAAGGAGGGCCTGTGCGGCGAGGCCTGCGAGTACAACCCCGACGAGGCCAAGAAGCTGGTCAAGGACGGCGGCGGACTGCCCGGCGGCCAGGTGAAGATCACCTACAACGCGGACACCGGCTCCCACGGACAGTGGGTCGACGCGGTCTGCAACTCCATCAACAACGCCCTGGACAACGACCGCGCCTGCGTCGGGAACCCCGTCGGCACCTTCGCCGACTTCCGCAACCAGATCACGGACCGCAAGATGAGCGGCCCCTTCCGGGCCGGCTGGCAGATGGACTACCCCCTCATCCAGAACTTCCTCCAGCCGCTGTACTACACCAACGCCTCCTCCAACGACGGCAAGTGGTCGAACGAGGAGTTCGACGACCTCGTCGACCGGGCCAACGCGGAGCCCGACACCGCCAAGGCCGTCGGCCTCTTCCAGCAGGCCGAGGAGGTCCTGCGGGACGAGATGGGGGCCATCCCGCTCTGGTACCAGAACGGCAGCGCCGGCTACTCCGACCGGCTGTCCGACGTGGAGCTCAACCCGTTCAGCGTCCCGGTCTACAACGAGATCAAGGTCGGCTGAGGGGGCGCCATGGGACGCTACGTCGTCCGGCGGCTGCTCCAGATGATCCCGGTCTTCATCGGGGCCACGCTGCTGATCTTCCTGATGGTCAACGTGATGGGCGACCCCGTCGCGGGACTCTGCGGCGACCGGGAGTGCGACCCGGCGACCGCCGCGCAGCTGCGGAAAGAGTTCGGCCTCGACAAGCCCGTGTGGCAGCAGTACCTGACCTACATGGGCAACGTCTTCACCGGGGACTTCGGCACCGCCTTCAACGGGCAGCCGGTCACCGAGCTGATGGGCACGGCCTTCCCGGTCACCATCCGGCTGACGATCGTGGCGATCCTCTTCGAGATCGTCGTCGGCATCGTCCTCGGTGTCGTCACCGGCCTGCGCCGCGGCCGGCCGGTGGACACCGGGGTCCTGCTGCTCACCCTGGTCGTCATCTCCGTGCCGACCTTCGTCACCGGCCTGCTGCTCCAGCTGCTGCTCGGCGTCGAGTGGGGGTGGATCGACCCGGCCGTCTCCTCCGAGGCGGCCTTCGGCGAGCTGATCGTCCCCGGCCTGGTCCTCGCCTCGGTCTCCCTGGCGTACGTCACCCGTCTGACCCGCACCTCCATCGCGGAGAACCGGCGCTCCGACTACGTACGCACCGCCGTCGCCAAGGGCCTGCCCCGCCACCGGGTCATCACCCGGCACCTGCTGCGCAACTCCCTCATCCCGGTCGTCACCTTCATCGGCACCGACATCGGCGCCCTGATGGGCGGCGCCATCGTCACCGAGCGGATCTTCAACATCCACGGCGTCGGCTACCAGCTCTACCAGGGCATCCTGCGGCAGAACACGCAGACCGTCGTCGGCTTCGTCACCGTCCTGGTCCTCGTCTTCCTCGTCGCCAACCTCCTCGTCGACCTCCTGTACGCCGTACTCGACCCGAGGATCCGCTATGCCTGACCAGCAGCCCTACGAGCCCGAGCGCGCCATCGCCGGAACCGGTATGGGCGGGACGATGGACCTCGGCGCGAGCGAGGCGATCACGCTGGAGCAGCCGCCCGGCCCCGACGGAGCGAACCCGCAGGACAAGCCGCGCAGCCTCTGGTCCGACGCCTGGCACGACCTGCGCCGCAACCCCGTCTTCATCGTCTCGGCGCTGGTGATCCTCTTCCTGGTCGTCATCTCGATCTGGCCCTCCCTGATCGCCTCCGGCAGCCCCCTCAAGTGCGACCTCGCCAAGGCCCAGGAGGGCTCCCAGGCCGGCCACCCCTTCGGCTTCAACGGCCAGGGCTGCGACGTCTACACCCGCACCGTCTACGGCGCCCGCACCTCGGTGGCGGTCGGCGTCCTCGCCACCCTCGGCGTCGCCGTCCTCGGCAGCGTGCTCGGCGGGCTCGCCGGGTTCTTCGGCGGCGCGGGGGACTCGGTCCTGTCCCGGATCACCGACGTGTTCTTCGCCATCCCGGTCGTCCTCGGCGGCCTGGTCCTGCTCTCCGTCATCACCAGCAACACCGTCTGGCCGGTCATCGGCTTCATCGTGCTGCTCGGCTGGCCGCAGATCTCCCGCATCGCCCGCGGCTCCGTCATCACCGCCAAGCAGAACGACTACGTCCAGGCCGCCCGGGCCCTCGGCGCCTCCAACTCCCGCCTCCTGCTGCGGCACATCGCGCCCAACGCGGTCGCGCCCGTGATCGTCGTGGCGACCATCGCGCTCGGCACCTACATCTCCCTGGAGGCGACCCTGTCCTTCCTCGGCGTCGGGCTCAAGCCGCCCAGCGTCTCCTGGGGCATCGACATCTCCGCCGCCGCCCCCTACGTCCGCAACGCCCCGCACGCCCTGCTGTGGCCGTCGGGGGCGCTGGCGATCACCGTCCTCGCGTTCATCATGCTCGGCGACGCGGTGCGCGACGCCCTCGACCCGAAGCTGAGGTGAGCCGCCGCATGCTGCTCGAAGTGCGCGACCTGCACGTGGAGTTCCGCACCCGGGACGGGGTCGCCAGGGCCGTCAACGGCGTCAGCTACGGCGTGGACGCGGGCGAGACCCTTGCCGTCCTCGGCGAGTCCGGCTCCGGCAAGTCCGTCACCGCCCAGACGGTCATGGGCATCCTCGACATGCCGCCGGGCCGGATCACCGCGGGGGAGGTCCTCTTCGAGGGCCGGGACCTGCTGAAGCTCAAGGAGGAGGAACGCCGCAAGGTCCGCGGCGCCGAGATGGCGATGATCTTCCAGGACGCGCTGTCGTCGTTGAACCCCGTCCTGACCGTCGGCGACCAGCTCGGCGAGATGTTCACCGTGCACCGGGGGATGTCCCGCAAGGACGCCCGCGCCAAGGCCGTCGAGCTGATGGACCGCGTGCGCATCCCGGCCGCCAAGGAGCGGGTCGGCCAGTACCCGCACCAGTTCTCCGGCGGCATGCGCCAGCGCATCATGATCGCCATGGCGATGGCCCTGGAGCCCAGACTGATCATCGCCGACGAGCCCACCACCGCCCTCGACGTCACCGTCCAGGCCCAGGTGATGGACCTCCTGGCGGAACTCCAGCGCGAGCTGCACATGGGCCTGATCCTCATCACCCACGACCTGGGCGTGGTCGCGGACGTCGCCGACCGGATCGCCGTGATGTACGCGGGCCGGATCGTGGAGACGGCACCGGTCCACGACATCTACAAGGCACCGGCCCACCCGTACACCCGCGGCCTGCTGGACTCCATCCCGCGCCTGGACCAGAAGGGCCAGGAGCTCTACGCCATCAAGGGCCTGCCGCCCAACCTCACCCGCATCCCGCCCGGCTGCGCCTTCCACCCCCGCTGCCCGATGGCCCAGGACGTCTGCCGCACCGACGTACCGCCGCTGTACGAGGTCACGGACTCGCCGGCGGAGCGGGGCAGCGCCTGCCACTTCTGGAGGGAGTGCCTGCATGGCTGAGCCGATCCTGGAGGTCCGGGGCCTCGTCAAGCACTACCCGCTCACCACCGGCATCCTCTTCAAGAAGCAGGTCGGGGCGGTCAAGGCGGTCGACGGCGTCGACTTCCACCTCGACCGCGGCGAGACCCTCGGCATCGTCGGCGAGTCCGGCTGCGGCAAGTCGACGGTCGCCAAGATGCTGGTCAGCCTGGAGAAGCCGACGGCCGGCGAGATCCGCTACAAGGGCGAGGACATCACCGGACTGTCGGGCAGGGCCCTGAAGGCCGTACGCCGCAACATCCAGATGGTCTTCCAGGACCCCTACACCTCCCTCAACCCCCGGATGACGGTGGGCGACATCATCGGGGAGGCGTACGACATCCATCCGGAGGTCGCCCCGAAGGGCGACCGGCGGCAACGCGTCCAGCACCTGCTGGACGTGGTCGGCCTGAACCCGGAGTACATCAACCGCTATCCCCACCAGTTCTCCGGTGGCCAGCGCCAGCGCATCGGCATCGCCCGCGGACTCGCCCTGCGCCCCGAGATCATCGTCGCCGACGAGCCGGTGTCGGCCCTCGACGTGTCCGTGCAGGCGCAGGTCATCAACCTGCTGGGCCGGCTCCAGGACGAGTTCGACCTGTCCTACATCTTCATCGCCCACGACCTGTCGATCGTCCGGCACATCTCGGACCGGGTCGGCGTGATGTACCTCGGCCGCATCGTGGAGACCGGCCGGGACGCCGAGATCTACGACCACCCCACGCACCCGTACACCCAGGCCCTGCTGTCCGCGGTGCCCGTGCCCGACCCGGAGGCCCGGGAGCGCCGCGAGCGGATCATCCTGGCCGGTGACGTCCCCTCGCCGACCGCCATCCCGTCCGGATGCCGCTTCCGCACCCGCTGCTGGAAGGCGCGGGAGCGCTGCGCCCTGGAGGTACCGGCGCTCGCGGTGCCCGCGGAGTTCCGGCACGCCACCGGTCCCGCGGCCCACGACTCGGCGTGCCACTTCGCGGAGGAGAAGCAGGTGGTGCCGCCGGAGACGGACGGCGACGGTAGCGGTAACGGCGAGCCGAAGGGCGGGCACGGCAGCGGGCCGGGGTGACATGGCGCTCCCCGGCCCGCTTACGGCACCCGCACGGCCGTACGCTGATCAGCGTGCCGCGTCCGTATATCGGTACCGCTTCGGTGAAGTTGCCCGCGTGTTAAAGCGTTCGGTGCGCCCGCGGCACGTCAGGACAGCGACCGCTTGAGGAAGTCCACCTGGAGCAGCAGCAGGTTCTCGGCGACCGACTCCTGCGGGGTCATGTGCGTGACGCCGGACAGCGGGAGCACCTCGTGCGGGCGGCCGGCGGCGAGCAGGGCCGAGGACAGGCGCAGGGAGTGGGCGACGACCACGTTGTCGTCCGCCAGCCCGTGAATGATCATCATCGGGCGGTGCGGCTCGGCCGCGTCCACCAGGCCCGCGTCGTCGATCACCGAGTTGCGGCGGTAGACCTCCGGCTGCTCGTCGGGGTGGCCGATGTACCGCTCCTGGTAGTGGGTGTCGTAGAGGCGCAGGTCGGTGACCGGGGCGCCCACGACCGCGGCGTGGAAGACGTCCGGCCGGCGCAGCGCCGCCAGCGCGGCCAGGTACCCGCCGAAGGACCAGCCGCGGATGGCGACGCGGTTCAGGTCGAGCGGGAAGTCGGCGGCGAGGGCCTGCAACGCGTCCACCTGGTCCTGGAGCACGACGGCGGCCACGTCGTCCTTGATGGCCTTCTCCCAGGCCGGCGACCGTCCGGGAGTGCCCCGGCCGTCGGCGACGACCACCGCGAACCCCTGGTCGGCGAACCACTGCGAGGTGAGGTGGGCGTTGTGCGCGGCGACCACGCGCTGGCCGTGGGGGCCACCGTACGGGTCCAGGAGGACGGGGAGGGGGGTGTCACCGTGGTAGTCCCTTGGCATAAGCACGGCGCACGGGACACGGCGTGCGCCCCCCTGGGTGAGCGTCACGCGCGGGGACAAACCGGGGTCTTCGGCATAGGAGGCCACGATCGCCGCGGGCTTCCCGTCCCGCAGCACCTGGGCCCGGGCACCGGGCCGGTCGAGCGTCGCGGAGACGAGAACGGTCACGCCCCCCGCGCGCACCGCCGAGTGCACGCCGGCCTCCTGCGAGACGCGCTCCACGCCGAGTTCGTTCACCCGGTACACATGCACCTCGCCGGTCTCCGGATCGGCCGCTTCCGCACCGGCCGACGCGGAAACCAGCACGTCGTCGCCGGAGACGTCCAGTACGGCCCGCAGGTGCAACGGTGCTCCGGTGAGCGGTCGTTCGCCGACCGCCAGCACCCGCGCGCCGCCCTCGTCGGTGATCCGCACGAGCTGCCCGGACGGGCTCCAGCAGGGCACGCCGGGGAAGAGTTCCAGCCAAGTTGGATCTTCGTCGGCGTGCACCATCCGGGTCGTGCCGGACTCGGTGTCCACCGCCAGGAACAACTGGCTGCGCTGGTCGCGCGCCTGTACGAGGAGGAGCGGTGCACCCGCCGCTGACCAGTGCACTCGCGCCAGATACGGATACCGCACCCGGTCCCAGAGGACCTCCGTGCGCCCCCCGTCGAGCTCCACCACGAACAGGCGTACGTCCGCGTTGGCGGTGCCCGCCGCCGGGTACGGCACGTGGTGTGGATCACGCTCGGGGTGGGCGGGGTCGGAGATCCACCACCGGCTGACCGGCGTGTCGTCCACGCGCGCCACCAGCAGCCGGTCCGACTCCGGGCCCCACCAGAAGCCCCGGCTGCGTGCCATCTCCTCGGCGGCGATGAACTCGGCCAGCCCGTAGGTGACGCCCTCCGCGTCGGCCTCCGCCAGCGCCCTGTCCCCGTCCCCCTCGGCTCCCACCACGCGCAGGGCGCCCCGGGCGACGTAGGCGATGTGCCGTCCGTCGGGGGAGGGGCGCGGGTCGATCACCGGTCCCGGGGCGGGCAGTTCGCGCGCCGTCCCGGCCCGCAGCTCGGCCGCGAAGAGCCTCCCCGACAAGGCGAAGGAGGCCAGCTCGACGGCCGCGTCGGTGGCGTAGCCGACGATGCCCGCGCCGCCCTCGCGGCTGCGCTCGCGCCGTGCCCGCTCCTCGGGCGACAGGCGCTCCTCGGTACCGCCGAGCAGGGCGCGCGGGTCGGCGGCGACGCGCTCCCCGCCCTCCTCGACGTCGAGGACCCACAGTGCGTTGGCCCGGTCCGCACCGGAACCGGAGCGCAGGAAGGCGACCCGTGAACCGTCGGGCGCCACGGTGAACGAACGCGGCGCGCCGAGCGTGAACCGCTGGGTGCGGGCGTGTCGTTTGGGGAAGGAATCGGGCTCGGTCGTCATGCCTTGACCATATTGGCCATGCGCCCCCTTGTGCGGCCGTGCGCCGAGAGATGCGCGCGCACGGATAGTTATGATCACTAGCGCATAGTGGGTACCAACCAGATGCCCGCTGCGTGGATTTATCTGCTCCGAGCTCTGACTGCGTCCGACCCCCCCCGTGTCCCTGGGCCCATTGGAGGTGAGCCGCCGTGGCACTCTCGATTTCGGCGGTTGTGCTGCTGGCGATCATCGTCTTCCTGCTGGTCAAGAAGTCAGGACTGAAGGCGGGGCATGCGGTCGTGTGCATGCTCCTCGGCTTCTACCTGGCCTCGTCGACCGTCGCGCCCACGATCAGTGAGCTGACGACGAACATCGCGGGGATGATCGGGAGCATCAACTTCTGACGGCGGTCGCGAAGTCGGCCCGGGCCCCCGCCGCCCCGCGAGCCGGGGGATGCGCCGGCTTCGACTGCCCACTCACGGCAGCGCCGCCGGCGGCCCGGACGGCGATGGACAAGCCCTGGGGGTCACGGACAGGGCGTCCGCGCGCACCGTCGCCCACCTGCCCCTGGTCCGGTCACCGCCCTCGTCCCGCTCCGCGCACCGTCGCGGAGCGGGCACTCTCCACGGACGGTCTCCCGCGGTACGAGGACGAGCGCGCCGCCTCATAGGGTGGACCCATGACGGAACAGCCCGCCCGGCGTCTGCTGCTGGTGCACGCGCACCCGGACGACGAGTCGATCAACAACGGCGTCACCATGGCCAGGTACGCGGCCGAGGGCGCCCACGTGACGCTGGTGACCTGCACGCTCGGCGAGCGGGGCGAGGTCATCCCGCCCGAGCTCGCGCACCTGACCGGAGCCGCCCTCGGCGGGCACCGCCGCGATGAGCTGGCGGCCGCGATGCGCGAGCTCGGCGTGGACGACGTCCGGCTGCTGGGCGGACCGGGACGCTTCGCCGACTCGGGCATGACGGGCCTGCCCGACAACGAGGACCCCGGCTGCCTGTGGCAGGCGGACGTCGACCGGGCCGCCGAGCTCCTCGTCGAGGTGATCCGCGAGGTACGCCCGCAGGTCCTCGTCACCTATGACCCCGACGGCGGCTACGGCCACCCCGACCACATCCAGGCCCACCGCATCGCCATGCGCGCCGTCGAGCTGGCGGACGAGGCCGGCTGCCCGGTCGCCAAGGTCTACTGGAACCGCGTGCCGCGCACCGTCGCCGAGGACGCCTTCGCCCGGCTGGGCGAGGCGCTGCCCGGGCTGCCGTTCGACGAGGCGGCCGGTGTCGAGGACGTACCGGGCGTCGTGGCGGACGAGCTGATCACCACCGAGATCCGCGGCGACGCCTCCGCCCGCGCCGCCAAGGCCGCCGCCATGCGCGCGCACGCCACACAGATCACCGTGGCCGAGCCGTACTTCGTCCTCTCCAACGCACTGGCCCAGCCGCTCTTCACCACCGAGTACTACGAACTGGTGCGCGGCGAGCGGGCCGGTGACGCGGACGCGCGTGAGAGCGACCTGTTCGCCGGGATCGAGATCGAGGAGGCGTCGTGAGCGGGCGCGACGAGCCGACGACCTCCGCCCTGGCCCAGCCCCTGCGGGCGCCGTCCCTGGGACGGGCCGCCCTCTACCTGGGCCTCTTCGTGCTCGGTGCCGTGGTCGGGGTGGCCGGGGCGCTGCTTCAGCCCGCGTGGTTCCCGGGCGGGCTGCTGCTCGCGCTGGCCGCCGAGGCGGGACTCTGCCTCGGCGCGGGCCGGGCCGCGGGGCGCCGGGGCGGGGCCGTCGCGCCCGCCGCGGGCTGGGCCCTCGCCGTGGTCCTGCTCACCACCAGCCGTCCGGAGGGCGATTTCCTCTTCGCCGCGGGCAGCGGCTCCTATCTCTTCCTGCTCGGCGGGATCGCCGTCGCTGTGATGTGCGCCACCCTCGCGCCGGTGCGGCAACCGGACGGCGACGCCGTCCGACTTCGCAAGTGACGTACTGCTTCGCCATGACGTCGGCGTGGGAGTCCCGTGTGGGTTTCCCCGGCGGTCACGGGATACGCGCGAGAAGTGGCCAGTATGGTGGTGCGCGCGCCGCCGGGCCGCCCGCTCTGAAGGGGTGACGGGCGGCGGAGCCAACCGGGAGAACCTGCCTTGAGTCGTGAAACTGACAGTTCGTCCTCCGGGCCCCACGGGCGCGGCGGAGCCGCATACCCGTCGGGCACCCCGCCCTACGGGACACCCACGGCTCCCGACGCCGGTGCGGAAGCGGGCCGTTCGGCCTCGCGGCCGGAGGAGCGCAAGACCGAGACGACGCTGACGACCCGCATCCGGATCAACATCCCCGGATCACGGCCCATCCCGCCGGTCGTCATGCGCAAGCCCGTCGCGGACGCCGAGGGCGACACCGCCGACGCGGAGACGGCCGAGCGGTCCGAGCCGGGCCCCGCCGCGCCCGCGAGCGCCGGCGAGACTCCCGCCGAACCCGCACAGCACGCCGGCCCGGCCGACGACAAGCCGACCAGCGACTGGTTCGCGCCGCGCAAGTCCGGCCCGGCCAAGGGCGCGCAGGGCGGCGGATCCGCCAACGGCGCCGGTCAGTCCGGCGGTTCGGCCGCGACGTCGGGCGGCCCAGGAGCGGGCGCTCCCGGCGCCGGCGCAGGTGCCGCGCGACCGGGCGGCGGGAGTGGCCGTCCCGGTGGCGTCGTCGGCTCCATGAACGTGCCGGGCGGCTCCCGGTCCGGGTCCACCAACGGGGCCGGCGCGACCGGCGGCCCGGTGGCGCCCGGCCACGGCGGCGGCACCGGCTCCTTCGACGTGACCGAGGCTCTGGCGGCGGGCCCGCTGGGCAACGGAAACGGCGGCGGCAACCTCAACGGCAACGGCAACGGCAACGGTCCGGGCGCCGACGGCGGACCGCGCCGCGACGACCTGCCGTACTTCTCGGGGAACGGCCAGGGCCACCAGGCCGCCGCGCCCCGCGACGAGCACCACGGCCCGAACGGGCAGTCGCCGTACGGCGGCGGTCCCGCGGGCCCGACGAGCGGCCCGGTCACCGGTGACAGCGCGCTGACGCCGCCCCCGGTCGGCGGCCCCGGCGTCCCGGGCACGCCCACGGGCCCCGGCGCCCCCGCGCCCGACGGCCTGCGGGGCCCCGGTGGCCCGGGCGGCCCCGACGGCCTGCGCGGTCCTGGTGGTCCTGCTGGCCCGGGCGGCCCCGACGGTCTGCGCGATCCTGGTGGCTCGAGTGGCCCCGGTGTCCCGGGTGGCCCCGGCGGTCCAGGTGGTCCCGGTGGTCTCGGAGGACCGGGCGGCCCGGGCATGCCCCAGGGCCCCGGTGCCGCCGCCGGTCCCGACGCCGCCCGGCGCGGCCCGGGTGGCGGGCTGAGCGACGACACCGCGATCCTCACCCCGCAGAAGCCGGTTCCCCCCGGCTACGGCAACCCGGACAACGTCTCCGGCAACACCGTCACCAGCGGCATCCCCGTCGTGCCGGCCGACCGGAGCACGCCGTTCCAGTCCGCCGCGCCCGCCGACGGACCGCTGCCGCACACGCCCCCGAAGCTCCCCGAGCCGGTCTCCACGCCCCCGGCGAGCTCCGCCAAGCCGGCCAAGAAGAAGAAGGGGCGCGGCAAGCTCCCGCTGCTCGTCGGCGGCCTGGTCGTCGTCGCCGGTGTCACCTACGGCGCCGGCCTGCTCATGAACCGTTCCGACGTGCCGAAGGGCACGAGCGTGCTCGGCGTCGACATCGGCGGCGGCACGCGCGACGACGCCGTCGAGAAGCTGGACGACGTCCTCTCCGCGCGCGCGAGCAAGCCGCTCAAGCTCACGGTGGGCGGCGAGACGGTCTCCCTGAAGCCGGACCAGGCGGGCCTGCAGATCGACACCCAGGCCACGGCGAGCTCCGCGGCGAAGAGCGACTACAACCCGGTCTCCGTGATCGGCTCGCTCTTCGGACAGCAGCGGGTCGTCGAGCCGGTCATGCCCGTCGACGAGGAGAAGCTGCACGCCGCCCTGGCGGACGCCGCCGGCGGCGCCGGGTCGGTGACCGAGGGCACGATCAGGTTCGAGTCCGGCAAGGCCGTGCCGGTGTACGGCAAGGCGGGCAAGGGCATCGACGTCGACAAGTCGACGGAGGCCGTCGAGGCGGCGTACCGCGCCCAGGTGGAGACGGGCACCGCCACCCCGGTGAACGTGCCGACCACCAGCCGGCAGCCCACGGTCTCCGACGCCGAGGTCGACCGGATGCTGAAGGAGTTCGCCGAGCCGGCGATGTCGGGCATCGTCACGGTCGAGGCGGGCGGGGTCGAGGTCAAGTTCAGCCCCCAGAACTCCCTGTGGAAGTTCCTCGCCGTCAAGCCGGTCGGCGGCAAGCTGGTCGAGCAGTACGACAAGGCCGCGCTGAAGGAACTGTACGGCGGCGCGTACGACGGCGTGCTGGTCACCCGGGGCAACGGCAAGAAGACCCCCGTGACCCCGGAGGACGTCATCAGCGCCATGCGCCCGGCCCTGAAGAGCAAGACCGACCGCGTGGCCGTCGTCGAGACGAACCCGAGCTGACACCGCACGACGACAGGGGGCGCCCGGCGACCGCCGGGCGCCCCCTGTCGTCGCACACCGGCGCGGGCGCGTCCTGTCGTCGCGCACCGGCGCGGGAGCCGGGCAGGGCGTCGGCGCCGGTCTAGTTGAGCATCGCGCGGGCCGCCCGTGCCTCCCCGCGCACCTGCTCCGCGACCGTCTCGTCCACCGCGGCCACCACCTCGGCGTACGCCTCCAACTCCCCGGCCCCCGTCGTGAACTCCCCGCGCTGCACCAGCAACCGGGCCCGCTCGTACCGCAGCCGCGCCGCGTGCGCCGGCAGCAGCAGGGCCAGCTCGATCGCCCACAAGCCGACGTCCGAGCGCTCAGGCCGGGCCGCCGCCCACGCCCGGATGTTGTTCAGGACGCGCGCCACCACGTCCAGCGGCGCCGCGGGCTCCAGCATCGACGCCCGCAGGCCGGCCCCCGTGGCGCCCGCCACCAGCACCTCCGCGTCGTTCCCGCTGAGCACCCGCCCGCCGTCGAACGGGTCGGCGAGCACCCGCCCCTCCTGCGACCCGGGCCCCGGACCGGTCTCCGGCCCGAAGCCGATCACGAAGTGCCCCGGCAGCGCGACCCCGTACACCGGGGCCCCCGCCCGCCGGGCCACCTCGAGCCACACCACGGACAGCATGATCGGCAGCCCGCGCCGGCGCCGCAGCACCTCGTGCAGCAATGACGACTCCAGCCGCTGGTAGTCCGCCGCGACCCCGTGGAACCCGTAGCGCTCGCCGAGCAGGTCCCGCAC
Source organism: Streptomyces ambofaciens ATCC 23877 (assembly GCF_001267885.1). Classification (NCBI taxonomy): domain Bacteria; kingdom Bacillati; phylum Actinomycetota; class Actinomycetes; order Kitasatosporales; family Streptomycetaceae; genus Streptomyces; species Streptomyces ambofaciens. The sequence goes on from NZ_CP012382.1 coordinate 5,209,417, forward strand.
CGCCGCCGCCCAGGCCTCCGGCGAACCCGGCCGGAACGGCAGCTGCCCGGCCAGCAGGTCCAGTTCCATCTGCGCGGCGTCCAGGCCCGCGTCGTCCAGCGTCCCGTCCGCCTGCGCGCCCACCAGCAGGCAGAGCGCCGCCAGATCGGGCCGTTCGGACCGGGCTTCCTCGGCGAACCGCCGCCGCAGTTCGGCGGAGCGCTCCGGCGACGGGGGATGAGGATGACGCATGTCCGGCTCGTGCCCTTCCACGGCGATCGGTCACCGGTCCGTCCCGGCATCCGCCGGTTCCCGGTAGTGGTGGTACGCGTGGTGCGCGGCGAAGCCCATCCCGGTGTACAGCGCCCGCGCCCGAGCGTTGTCCGTCTCGACCTGGAGCCAGGCCGCCGACGCGCCCTCGTCGAGCGCCCGCCGGGCCAGCGCGGCCATCACGGCGGTCGCGAGCCCCCGGCGGCGCTGCGCGGGGTCGACCTCGACGGCCGCGAAGGAGGCCCACCGCCCGTCCACGACACACCGCCCGATCGCGGCCGGGGCCTCCCCCGCCGCACCCGGGACCGTCGCGAACCACACCGACGGCCCCCCGCCCAGCACCCGCAGGGCCACCTCGCTCACGCCCTTGCGCTGGTACCGCGCGAGCCACGCCTCGTCCGCCTCCCGGGCCAGGACCACACCGGTCCCCTCCGCCCGGTCGGCGACCGGTGCCAGGGCGCCGGTCCACACCTCCGCCGTCACCTCCCGCACCCAGTCCCGCCGCTCCAGCTCGCCGCAGAGCATCTCCTGCGTGCCCTCGGCGCCGGTGGCGGTCTGGACGTACGCGGGCAGACCGCGCTCGCCGTACCAGCGGCGTACGGCGGTCAGCGCCGCGTCGAGCGGCAGTCCCGGATCGCCGAGCGGCAGCACCGAGTTGGCCCGCCGCGTGAACCCGGCGGCGGCCCGCAGCTCCCAGCCGCCGAGCCACTCGCTCTCCACGGGCAGCCACGCCCGCGAGGCGGCCCGCGCCAGCTCCTCGTAGGTGGCGGCGGGACCGCGCCGACGCGCGGGCGCGGGCGGCACCACCTTGCCCGCGACCAGCGCCGATTCGTCGACGCGCACGCTCTCGCCGCTCTTCCGTGTGATCAGCAGCACACCCTTGTCCCATGATGTGAGAACACCGACCGTATCGGTGAACTTCTCACCCGGCGCACCAGCTTCGCTCAAGCGCCGCACGGAGACTCGTTTGCCCACGTCAGCAGCGGTGATACGGACCTCAAGCCGCCCAGCGGCAGAGATTTCCACGGGTCGGTCCACCCCTCCTGTTCGGATCATGCCCAAGAACGGAGATACTAGGGGCGGGCATCGACGACGCCGCGCTCCCGCGCGCCAGGCGGCGGAGCCTGAGGAGGCCCGCCAGCGCCCTATCGAGGAGGAACGACAGCGTGACCTACGTCATCGCGCAGCCTTGTGTCGACGTGAAGGACAAGGCGTGCATCGAGGAGTGCCCGGTCGACTGCATCTACGAGGGCCAGCGGTCCTTGTACATCCACCCGGACGAATGCGTCGACTGTGGTGCCTGTGAGCCGGTCTGCCCGGTCGAGGCGATCTTCTACGAGGACGACACTCCGGAGGAGTGGAAGGACTACTACAAGGCGAACGTCGAGTTCTTCGACGAGCTCGGCTCGCCCGGTGGTGCCAGCAAGCTGGGGCTGATCGAGCGTGACCACCCCTTCATCTCCGCGCTGCCGCCGCAGAACCAGTAGGAGCGGCCCGCACCGCGCCGCCTCGGTCCCGTACGGCTGATCGCCCCCGATCGGTGCCGTGCGGGACCGAGGCGTTTTGCCGCTCCAGCCGCACCGAGAAAGTGAGCCAGTAACCGTGTCCGCAGTCTCCGAGCGCCTGCCCACCTTCCCCTGGGACAGGCTGGAGCCGTACAAGAAGACGGCCGCCGCGCACCCCGACGGCATCGTCGACCTCTCCGTCGGCACCCCGGTCGACCCGGTTCCCGAGCTGATCCAGAAGGCCCTGACCGACGCGGCGGACTCCCCGGGCTACCCGACGGTCTGGGGCACCCCGGCGCTGCGCGACGCGATCACCGGCTGGATCGGGCGTCGCCTCGGCGCCCGCGACGCCACCCACCGCCACGTCCTGCCCATCGTCGGCTCCAAGGAACTCGTCGCCTGGCTCCCCACCCAGCTGGGCCTCGGCCCCGGCGACAAGGTGGCCTTCCCGCGCCTGGCCTACCCGACCTACGAGGTCGGCGCGCGCCTGGCCCGCGCGGAGTACGAGGCGTACGACGACCCGACCGAGCTGGACCCGGCGGGGCTGAGGCTGCTGTGGCTCAACTCCCCGTCGAACCCGACCGGCAAGGTCCTCTCCCAGGCCGAGCTGACCCGCATCGTGGCGTGGGCGCGCGAGCACGGCGTCCTCGTCGTCTCCGACGAGTGCTACCTGGAGCTGGGCTGGGAGGCCGACCCGGTCTCCGTCCTGCACCCGGACGTCAACGGCGGCTCCTACGACGGCCTGGTGGCCGTCCACTCGCTCTCCAAGCGCTCCAACCTCGCGGGCTACCGCGCGGCCTTCCTGGCGGGCGACCCGGCGGTCCTGGGCCCGCTCCTGGAGATCCGCAAGCACGGCGGCATGATGACGTCCGCGCCGACGCAGGCGGCCGTGGTGGCGGCCCTCGGCGACGACGAGCACGTCCGCGTCCAGCGCGAGCGCTACGCGGCCCGCCGCACGGCGCTGCGCGAGGCACTGGCCGGCCACGGCTTCCGCATCGAGCACAGCGAGGCCAGCCTCTACCTCTGGGCCACGCGCGAGGAGTCCTGCTGGGACACGGTGGCCCACCTCGCCGAGCGCGGCATCCTGGTGGCCCCCGGCGACTTCTACGGCCCGGCGGGCGAGAACTTCGTCCGGGTCGCCTTCACGGCGACGGACGAACGCGTCCACGCGGCCGTACGACGCCTGACCGCCTGACGGATTGACCGAGGGACGGACTGACCGAGGGACGGCCTGACGGCTTGACGGCCTGACCGGTGGACGGCTCGGGCGGCTGAGGGTCCGGCCCGCTCACGGCCGGGCGGCCGACGGCACACGCAAGGCGGCGGGGCCCGGGAAACCCGGGCCCCGCCGTCGCAACAGGTCGGCGACCGTCAGCCGAGCGGCAGCCCCTGCACCGGCAGCGAACCGGCGGCGGGCAGCCCGCCCTTGCCCAGCGCGTCCGTCGGCAGGCCGCCCTTGGTGGCGGTCCCCGCGGTGTCACCGACGATCTCCCCGGCGGAGCCGGCCGCGTCCCCGGCGGCCTTCTGCGCCACGGGCGTGGTCTTCTTGACGGCCGAGCCACCGGTCTTGCCCGCGGCCGGCACGGTCTTCTTGACGGCCTTGCCGCCGGTGTCACCCGCGGTCTGCGTGACGTTCTGGGCCGCGGAGTCGACGGTGCTGCCGACGTTCGCCCCGTCCAGGGCGGTCAGTCCCCCGAGGTTCGGGGTGGCCGGCAGTTCGGGAGCCGCGCTGGCGGAGCCGGCCGCACCGACCCCGGCAGCCGCTCCCGCAGCGACGAGCAGCGCGGCACGGGCGATCCGGCGGGTCAGGGGGAGGGACATGATGCTCCTTCGACGGAAGTCAATGATGGTGATCCGACCGTGCCCGGCGAGTGATCCACCGGGCTCGGACGCAGTGACTACCGCTCGAAGGCCGCGAAGGTTGCGGCGGCACAACGTAAAGAGTTGGCAACGCGTCGCATTATCGGGTGCACAGAAAAACGGGCAAAAGGGCGCCGGTCGGAAAGTCCGCCGAATGCCTACAGCCCTTGCTTCTTCTGGGCTCCGGCGTTCTCGGGGGTGACGGCGCGAACAAGCGCGCTCCACCCGGCCGGGCGCCGGCGCCGGTAACTCGCGGGGGTGACGGCTCGTACGGGCGAGCGCTACGGAGCGGAGGTGATCCGGACCGCGCCCGCGGCCCGCTCCGCGCCCTGGGCGCCGCCCCCGGCCGTCGGCCGCCACGTGCTGTCGGTGTGCCCCGCGGTCCACTCCCGGCCCGCGTAGGAGACCCGTTGGATGTGCAGCGAGGAGGCGTTGGCGACCGCCCAGTGCGCCAGCTGCCATCCGCGCCGCTCCGGGCTCGCCTCCGCGCCCGGGCCGGTGCCGGAGGCCACGGGCAGCGTCACGGTCCGCCCGTCGGTGCCGCCCGCGGACGCCGAGGGCGCGGGCTGCGCGGCCGGGGCGTCCGCCTCCGCGCCGGCCGGCTGGAGGACGTCCCGTCCGAAGTCCCGCACGAGCGCCGCGCGGACCGCGTCCGGCCCCTTGGCCCGGTTCGCACCGGGACGGCCCTCGCAGGTCAGCGTCGCGGCGGACCGTCCGGTCAGCGCGGCGGCGAGCAGTGTGGCGTCCGGTTCGTGCTTGGCGTACGCCTGGGGGAAGCCGCTGCGCTGCACCCGCTGCGCGGCGACGGTCAGCGGAAGGCGCGTGTAGCCGGGCACCTTCACCAGATGGTCGTAGAACAGGCCGGCCGAGTACGCCGGGTCCATGATCTCCTCCGGCGTGCCCCAGCCCTGCGAGGGGCGCTGCTGGAAGAGGCCGAGCGAGTCGCGGTCGCCGTGGTCGATGTTGCGCAGCGACGACTCCTGCAGCGCGGTCGCCAGCGCGATCGTCACCGCACGCTCCGGCAGGTCGCGCGCGGTGCCCACCGCGGTGATCGCCGCCGCGTTGACCGCCTGCTCCGGTGAGAACTCGTACGTCTCCCGCCCGTCCTCGCCCGAGACGACCCGGCAGCCCGGAGCGCCGGCGCCCCCGGTGACGTACTGCACGGCGAGGTAACCGGCGACCGCGAGCAGGACCAGGAGGGCCGCCCCCGAACGGAGGAGACGGCCATGGCGTTTGCGGGGTGGCGACGGCTGAAGCACGCGTACAAGGTACTGGAGGGTAGGCAGTGGTGTACCCCGGGTACGGACAGTGCCCGCAAGGGCAGGGGCGTTAGGGTCGGGGCCATGGCCGATACCCCGCTTGACCTCACGCTGGACGCCGCGGAGCTCACCGCGCGGCTCGTCGACTTCCCCTCCGAGAGCGGCACCGAGAAGCCGCTCGCGGACGCGATCGAGACCGCCCTGCGCGCGCTGGGGCACCTGTCGGTCGAGCGGTACGGCAACAACGTCGTGGCGCGCACGGACCTGGGCCGGGCGGAGCGCGTGATCCTGGCCGGCCACATCGACACCGTCCCGATCGCCGAGAACGTACCGTCCCGGCTCGACGAGGACGGCGTCCTGTGGGGCTGCGGCACCTGCGACATGAAGGCCGGCGTCGCCGTCCAGCTGCGCATCGCGGCGACCGTCCCGGCCCCCAACCGCGACCTGACCTTCGTCTTCTACGACAACGAGGAGGTCGCCGCCGACCTCAACGGCCTCAAGCACGTCGCCGAGGCACACCCCGAGTGGCTGCAGGGCGACTTCGCGGTGCTCCTCGAACCGTCGGACGGCCAGGTGGAGGGCGGTTGCCAGGGCACGCTGCGGGTGCTGCTGAGGACGACGGGGGAGAGGGCGCACTCCGCCCGCTCCTGGATGGGCTCCAACGCGATCCACGCCGCCGCCCCGATCCTCGCGCGCCTGGCGGCCTACGTGCCGCGCTACCCGGTGATCGACGGCCTGGAGTACCGCGAGGGCCTGAACGCGGTCGGCATCACGGGCGGGGTCGCGGGCAACGTCATCCCCGACGAGTGCGTGGTCACGGTCAACTTCCGCTATGCCCCGGACCGCAGCCCCGAGGAGGCCCTCGCCCACGTGCGCGAGGTCTTCGCGGACTGCGGGGTGGCGGAGTTCGTCGTCGACGACCACAGCGGCGCGGCCCTGCCGGGCCTGTCCCACCCGGCCGCGGCGGCCTTCATCGAGGCGGTGGGCGGCACCCCGCAGCCCAAGTACGGCTGGACGGACGTGTCGCGCTTCTCGGCGCTCGGCGTCCCGGCGGTCAACTACGGCCCGGGCAACCCGCACTTGGCGCACAAGCGGGACGAGCGGGTGGAGACGGCCAAGATCCTCGCCGGGGAGGAGCGGCTGCGGTCCTGGCTGACGGCGTGATCACTCCCGTGGTTTAGCGCGGCGCGTGGCGGACATGCTGAGGTCCCTCGTACGTAACCCGCGTAGATCTACGCTGAGGCGGAAGAACCTGCAACTGGAGGGAGCGCCCATGCCGACCGGCAACCCCGAGGGCAAGAAGCAGCCACCGGAGGAGCAGCGCCTGGGCCCTGTCCTGCGACGGCGGAGTCAGGTCCAGAAGAGCACCACGGACCAGCGCCTGCTGGACGAGCGTGCCCCGACGGACTGGGTCCACACCGACCCGTGGCGCGTCCTGCGCATCCAGTCCGAGTTCATCGAGGGCTTCGGCACCCTGGCCGAGCTCCCGCCCGCGATCAGCGTCTTCGGCTCCGCCCGCACGCCGGCCGACTCGCCGGAGTACGACGCCGGGGTGCGGCTGGGACGCGGCCTGGTCGAGGCGGGCTTCGCCGTCATCACCGGCGGTGGGCCCGGCGCCATGGAGGCGGCCAACAAGGGTGCCCTGGAGGCGAAGGGCACGTCGGTCGGACTCGGCATCGAGCTGCCCTTCGAGCAGGGCCTCAACCCGTACGTCGACATCGGCCTGAACTTCCGCTACTTCTTCGTCCGCAAGATGATGTTCGTGAAGTACGCGCAGGGTTTCGTGGTCCTGCCCGGCGGGCTCGGCACCCTCGACGAGCTCTTCGAGGCCCTCACCCTGGTGCAGACCCAGAAGGTCACCCGCTTCCCCATCGTCCTGTTCGGCTCCGAGTACTGGGGCGGCCTGGTCGACTGGCTCCGGGGCACCCTGGTCGCCCAGGGCAAGGCCGCGGAGAAGGACCTCCTCCTCTTCCACGTCACGGACGACGTGGAGGAGGCGGTGGCCCTGGTCTCCAAGGAGGCGGGCGTCTAGCGCACGGCCACCGGCGGGGGAGACGGAGACCGCCCGGATCGTCCCCCGCCCCGGTCGGCCCTCGCCCGGGTCGGCCCTCGCCCGGGTCGGCCCTCGCCCGGGTCAGCCCCTGCCTGGTACTGCCCCCGTCGGGTCGTCGCGGGCGCCCGGGTCGGCCCTCGCCCTGGGGCCCTCGCCCCGGACGTCCCCCGTCTGAGCCGGCTCCCGCCGGGCCATCGCGGGCGTCGGAGGTCGTCCCGCGGCCAGGCCGGCTCCCGCCCTGGGGGTCCTGGCCCAGGCCGTCCCCCGTCCAGGCGGGCCCCCGTCTAGGCCAGCCCCCGCCGGGCCACCGCGGGGGCCCGGTGTCCCGCGATCGTCGCCACCATGTCCAGCACCTGCCGCGTCTCCGCGACCTCGTGCACCCGGTACACCCGCGCACCCAGCCACGCCGACACCGCCGTCGTCGCCAGCGTCCCGAGCACCCGCTCCTTCACGGGCCGGTCCAGCGTCTCCCCGACGAAGTCCTTGTTGGACAGCGACACCAGCACCGGCCACCCCGTGTCCACCATCTCCCCGAGCCGCCGCGTCGCCTCCAGGCTGTGCCGCGTGTTCTTGCCGAAGTCGTGCCCCGGATCGATGAGCACCGACTCGCGCGGCACCCCCAGCGCCACCGCCCGCTCGACCAGACCCAGCGTCACCTTCAGGATGTCGGCCACGACGTCGTCGTACGTCACCCGGTGCGGCCGGGTCCGCGGCTCGGCGCCACCCGCGTGCGTGCACACCAGCCCCACCCCGTACCGCGCCGCGACCTCGGCGAGCTTCGGGTCGACGCCGCCCCACGCGTCGTTCAGGAGGTCGGCCCCCACCTCGCACACGGCCTCGCCGACCTCGTGCCGCCAGGTGTCCACGCTGATCACGACGTCCGGGAACCGCCGCCGCACCTCCGCGACGAACCCCACCGTCCGCCGGGCCTCCTCCGCCGCCGACACCTCGTCCCCCGGCCCCGCCTTCACCCCGCCGATGTCGATGATCGCGGCACCGTCGGCCACCGCCTGCTCCACGCGCGCGAGGGCGGGCTCGTCGTGGAAGGTCGCCCCCTGGTCGTAGAAGGAGTCCGGGGTCCGGTTCACGATCGCCATGATCACCGGCTCGTGCGCCGTGAATTCACGCCTGCCCAGCCTCAGCGTCCCCTGCGACATCTTCTCGTCCACACCGTTCTCTCGTCCCGGACCCGGCCCCGGGGACCGGCCTTCGGCCGCCTGCGGCCCCGACTGTCAGACTCGCATGGCACGATCGGACCCGACACAACCGACTCCCACTCCCGATCCGACTCCGATCCACCAGCGACGCGACCCGCCGAAGCACGCGGTCGCCGCGTCCCACCCGACCATGGGGGCCCCAGCGATGGTCATGTTCCTGTTCCTCGTCGTCGCGCTGGCCGTCGTGGTCGCCGCGGTGACGCTCGCCGTGGTGAGCGGCGGCGACAGCGGGCCGCTGCCCGACGCCGCCCCCGAGCGGCTGCGGGACTCCCTGCCCCCGGACCGCCCGGTCGGCCGCGCCGACGTGGAGCGGCTCCGCTTCCCCCTCGTCGCCCGCGGCTACCGCATGGCGGACGTCGACGACGCCCTCGGCCGCCTCGGCGCCGAGCTCGCCGAGCGCGACGCCCGCATCGCCGACCTGGAGTCCGCGCTGGCCGGTGCCCGGGCCGCCGTCGCCCACCGGCACGTCTCCATGGAGAAGCCGGCCCGGGAGGAGCAGCAGTGAGCGCCGGGGAGGCCGTGGCGGGCCCGGACGGCGCGCCGCGCTGCCCCTGGGCCCTGTCCACCGCGGACTACGTGACCTACCACGACGAGGAGTGGGGCCGCCCGGTCCACGGCGACGACGCCCTGTTCGAACGCCTCAGCCTGGAGGCCTTCCAGTCCGGCCTGTCGTGGATCACCATCCTGCGCCGCCGGCCCGGCTTCCGTGCCGCCTTCGCCGGCTTCCAGATCGCCGAGGTGGCGGCCTTCACCGACGAGGACCGCGAGCGCCTGCTCGCCGACGCGGGCATCATCCGCAACCGCGCGAAGATCGACGCGACCCTCGCCAACGCGCGCGAGCTGGCCGGCTGGGCCCCCGGCGAGCTGGACGAGCTGATCTGGTTGCACGCCCCCGACCCGGCCGCGCGCCCGGTCCCGAAGACCCTCGCCGACGTCCCGGCCGTCACCCCGGAGTCGACGGCTCTCTCCAAGGCGCTGAAGAAGCGGGGCCTGCGGTTCGTCGGCCCCACGACGGCGTACGCGCTGATGCAGGCGTGCGGACTGGTCGACGACCATCTGGCGGCGTGCGTGGCGCGGCGGGCCTGAGCCGTCCGGCCCGCCCGCCGCGCCGGGCTCAGCGCCCCAGGTACGTCGGCTTCTCCTTGTTCACGAACGCCCGCACCGCGATCGCGTGGTCCTCGGAGGACCCCGCCCGCGACTGCAGCTCGTCCTCCTTCTCCAGCGTCTCGGAGAGCGAGTGCGTCAGCCCGTACGCCATGGCCTCCTTCAGGGCCGCGTACGCCACCGTCGGACCCTCGGCGAGCGCACGCGCCGTCCGCTCGGCCTCGGCGCGCAGGTCGGCGGCGGGCACGACCCGGTTGGCGATGCCCAGCTCGTACGCCTCCCGGGCGCCGATGCTGCGCGGGAAGAGCAGCAGGTCGGCGGCGCGCCCGGGACCGACGACACGCGGCAGCGTCCAGGAGATGCCCGAGTCGGCGGTGAGCGCGACGCCCGCGAAGGACGTGTTGAAGGCCGCCGTGTCCGCGACGATCCGGTAGTCGGCCGCCAGCGCGAAACCGAAGCCCGCTCCGGCCGCCACGCCGTTCACGGCGGCGACCACCGGCTTCCCGGCCTCGGCGAGTGCCCGCACGATCGGGTTGTAGTGCTCGCGCACCGTGCTCATGGTCTGCCCGGAGCCGGTCTCCCGGTCCGCGGCCAGCAGCCCGATGTGCTCCTTGAGGTCCTGGCCGACGCAGAACGCCCGGTCGCCGGCGGCGGTCAGCAGCACCGCCCGCACGGCCCCGTCCGCCGCCGCGGAGCGCACCGCGTCCCGGAGCGCGACCTTGGTCTCGATGTTCAGCGCGTTCATCGCCTCGGGGCGGTTCAGCGTGATCGTCGCGAGCCCGTCGCTCACCTCGTAGAGCACGGTGTCGGCCATGGGTTCCCCTCCGCGTCGTGGGTCGGTCGTCGTCGTACGTGTGTGTCCGGGAGACAGCATGACGGAGATCACCGGCGCCGGACCGCTCCGGAGATGTGACCTGCGTCAAAGGAAACCGGTCCATTTTCCTTCTGCGGAACTGTTCGGGGGCGCGCAGTATCGCAGTCACATCGCCGAATTGAGTGGTTTTGCTCGCGCGCGTTGCCCAAGCGATGCCGACCGATGTTGGTCATCGGGTCCTGGGATGCGGGATAATGGCTGGGAAGCAATGTGTTCGATGCCGGTGTCGCGTGTCCGGGCCGGACTGCGCGTGCCCTCACGGGCCGTCGGCGGTGACGGTGAGCTGGTATCAGGAAGGGGAACGAGCATGGCGGCCATGAAGCCGCGGACGGGCGATGGCCCGCTCGAGGTGACCAAGGAGGGGCGGGGCATCGTCATGCGCGTTCCGCTCGAAGGCGGCGGTCGACTCGTCGTCGAGCTGACCCCCGACGAGGCCGACGCGCTCGGCGACGCCCTCAAGAAGGTCGTCGGCTGACGCGCGAGCGACCATACCCGATCAATCGCCCCGGTACCGCACATGGTGCCGGGGCGATTGTCCTGCTGATTTCCCCCGCTTTTCCCGAGCGGTGCCGGGCAGGCTTTCCGAGGCGCCCGCGGGGCGGTGGTTCGCCGTTCGGTTCACCGTTTGGCGGCGCACAGCAGTCCGTCGCCCACCGGTAGCAGTGACGGCACCAGTTCCTGGCTCTCCCTGACCGCGCGCAGCAGCTCCCGCAGCCGCAGCACCTCGGTGGGCTGCGGTCCCGAGTCGATCGTCCGGCCGGCGCCGAAGACGCCCTCGAAGGCCACGAGCCCGCCGGGCCGCAGCAGGCGCAACGATTCGGCGAGGTAGTCCAGGTACTCCAGACGGTCGCCGTCGCAGAAGACGAGGTCGTAACCGGAGTCCGCGAGCCGGGGAAGGACGTCCAGGGCGCGGCCCGGGATGAAGCGGGCCCGGTTGCTCGCGAACCCCGCGGCCCGGAAGGCCTGACGGGCGAACTGCTGGTGCTCCGGCTCCGGGTCGACCGTGGTCAGTACGCCGTCCGGCCGCATGCCGTGCAACAGATGGATCCCGGAGACCCCGCAGCCGGTGCCGATCTCCGCGACCGCCTTGGCGTCCACGGCGGCGGCGAGCAGTCCCAGCGCGGAGCCCGTCCCCGGGGTCACCGAGCGCAGACCCGCCTCGCGGGCCCGGTCGCGTGCCCAGAGCAGCGCGTCGTCCTCGGCGACATAGGCGTCGGCGAACGCCCAGCTCGTCTGCCGGTTGCCGGTAATGACCCTCTCCTGTCCCCGTCGTTGCCTCGGCGTGACTGTATCCGTTGGCGTCGGGAACCCGCAGATGGGACCGGTCGTTTGAAGGGGAGGACGAGGAGACGTCCGAAGACGGGCGAGCGGTCGGACCGCGACTGGGGGCAGCGAAGTGGGCCAAGGTGCCGAGCAAGTGCTGACGCAGCCGTACGAGCCGTGTCAGCCCAGATCAAATTCTCGTAAAACCGCTTATCCGGAGCTAACGGGCGAGGTGGCTATGGTAGGGGCTCCACTGGACACCACCAGAGCCGACAGGGGAGGTGCGGCCGTTCCCGCGGATCGGGGCGGAGTGCTGCGGCGCTTCCTCGGATCGGCAGGCAGGCCGAAATCCGTGAACGACACCGCTGCTGACCACAGCCACGCCAACCGCCCCTCGACGGGACACACCCAGACCGCGACCTTCTCCAGCGACGCGGACGGGCAGGCGTGGACTCCGCCCACCTGGGAGGAGATCGTCAGCACCCACAGCGGCCGGGTCTACCGCCTCGCCTACCGCCTCACCGGCAACCAGCACGACGCCGAGGACCTCACCCAGGAGGTCTTCGTCCGCGTCTTCCGGTCGCTGTCGACCTACACGCCGGGCACCTTCGAGGGCTGGCTCCACCGCATCACCACCAATCTCTTCCTCGACATGGTGCGCCGCAAGCAGCGCATCCGCTTCGACGCGCTCGGTGACGACGCGGCCGAGCGGCTTCCGAGCAGGGAGCCCAACCCGCAGCAGGTCTTCCACGACGCCCACTTCGACGCGGACGTCCAGCAGGCCCTCGACACCCTCGCGCCGGAGTTCCGCGCCGCCGTCGTCCTGTGCGACATCGAGGGGCTGTCGTACGAGGAGATCGCCGCGACCCTCGGCGTCAAGCTCGGCACGGTCCGCTCCCGGATCCACCGGGGCCGGTCCCAGCTGCGCAAGGCACTCGCGCACCGCGCTCCCAGGACACGTGCCGAGCGTCGTTCGTTCGCGGCCCGTGTTCCGGCACTGGGAGGAGGGGGCACGAGCGCGTGAGTGGGTCACGGCCTGAATCCGAGGGGCACCTCGCAGAGCAGCATCTGGGAGACCGACTCTCCGCCCTGGTGGACGGTGAGCTCGGTCATGACACGCGTGAGCGCGTTCTGGCGCACGTGGCCACCTGCCCGAAGTGCAAGGCGGAGGTCGACGCGCAGCGTCGGCTGAAGAACGTCTTCGCGGAAGCGGCTCCACCCGCCCCCTCCGAGAGCTTCCTGGCCCGCCTCCAGGGGCTGCCCGGTGGAGGCGACACGGACGGCGGTGGTTCACCGCTGAGCGGTAAGGGCTTCGGCACGGACTTCGGGGGCCTCGACGGGGTCTTCGGGACCGGGCGGGGCGAGCGTTTCGAGTTCGGCTACGCCCCCGCACGGACGCACTCCTCGGTCCTGACGCCCTCGGCGCCGGGACGCGGCTTCCGTATCCACGACGTGGGCCGGCAGGAATCGGAGCGGCCGTCCTCGCGGGGGATGCGGTTCGCTTTCGCGGCCGCCGGAGCGGTGTCGCTGGCCGCGATCGCCCTGGGCGGTGTCACCGTCGGCATGCCGGACCCCACCACGGAGGCACGCGGCTCGGGCAACGGCAGCAATGTGACTCCGACGCGCACCACCGGCGTCGGAGCGCTCACGAGCCACGAGAGCCAGCGCCGCCGAGCGGGCGGTCCGCTGCTCGGACAGGTCCAGGGCCAGCGGACGCTCGGCGACACCCCTGTCGCCCCCACCGCGATGTCGGCACCGCTGCTGCCCGGGCTGCCGACCCCCGCGGGCGCCGATCCGCGGCCGCGCACGCCGCGCGCGCCGACCACCGCGGAGACGGCCGGGGCCGCCGCGAGATCGCCGCTGATACGTCCGCTCGAAGCGGTCCCGCCCCTCGCCCTGACCGCGTGGTCGATGGTGTCCGACCTCCGGCCCCCGGAGCTGCTCGCCGCACCCGTCCCCGATCCGGTGCCGTCCCCGTACCCGGCGGCCGCCCCCGGCGCCTCCCACCGTCCGGCTCACTGACCGGGCTCTGCGCGCCGGCCCGGGAACCTGATTGAATCCGGGGTGGCGCCAGAGCCCTTGGGGCCGACGATCTGCGGCCGGCTGCGGGGGAGAACATGAACGAGGGGAAGCCCACGAAGGCGAAGTGGTGGTCTCGTCCCCGCTCGGCGGACGTGCCCGACGGTGACTTCGAACTGGAACGCCCTCGCGCGGACCGCACCACCGGCACCGGTGACGTCGAGGCCGGCGACGGAGACTTCGAGCTGGAGCGCCCGGCACCGCGCCACGCGTCCGGCACGGGGGACTACGAGCTGGAGCGCCCGGCGCCCGGACCGGGCGAGGACACGTCGGCGGGCCCGGACAACCGCGCCGACCCGGACGCCGCCCCGCACGCGGATGCGGACGCGGACGGCGGCTCTCACCCGGGCGCACCGGCCCGGACCGGCCAGGACGGCGAAGCCGCCGCCGGCGCACCGGCCGGCCCCGTCGCCGACGCACCGGCCGCCGCCGGGCCTCTCACCGACGTACCGGCCGCCGTACCCGCCGCTCCCGGGCCCGTCACCGACGTACCGGCCGCTGCCGCACCGACTGCGGCCGGGTCTGTCATTGACGTACCGGCCGCCGTACCCGCCGCCCCCGGCCCTGCCGCAGACGCGCCGGCCCCCGCCGGGCCCCTCCCCGCCGCCCCCGGCCCTGTCACGGATCCGCCCGTCACCGAGCGGCCCAAGCCGCTGCACGACCCCGACCCGTACAGCACCCCGCCGTACGGCGAGCCGGGCCCCTGGGCACCGGCTCCGCCCGTGCAGCACCCGGCGGCGGCGCCGGTGCCGGGAACCATGACCGAGGGACTCCCCGCAGGGGCGGTCCCCGGCCCGGCGTCGGCGGACGCCCCGTCGCCCGCTCCACCGGTGCACGGCCCGGCGGCGTCGGCGCCCGGCGGGCCCGTCGCGCACGCCGGGACAGCCCCGCCCGCGCCCGCGGGTGCGGCCCCCGATCCGGCGCCGGCGGACGCCCCGCCGCCGGCTCCGGTGACCGTCGCGGCGCCGTCCGCCGCGGTGACGGTGCCGGAGCAGGCGACGTACGCCGCTCCGGGAGCCGACACGCCGGCCGCCGACCCGTGGCGGCGTTACGACCCCTGGGCCGCCTCGGCCGCCACCGCGTCCTGGCAGCAGAGCGGCGCGGCCGTGCCGACGCGGGAACAGCGACGCAAGCGGACCAGGAAGGCGATCGTCGGCGCGGCACTGCTGATCGCCCTGGTCTCCGGCGGCATCGGCGGCGGCGTGGGCGCGTATCTGGAGCGCAACGGCGGTGTCGGGACCGTGGAGCTGCCCCAGGCCGGGAAGGAGGCCGCCGAGCGGGCGCCGGACAGCGTCGCGGGGATCGCCGCCCGGGCCCTGCCCAGCGTGGTGACCCTGCACGTGAGCGGCAGCGACGCGGCGGGCACCGGCACCGGGTTCGTACTCGACGACCGCGGTCACATCCTGACCAACAACCACGTCGTGGAGCCGGCCGGGCCGGGCGGCGGGATAACCGTCACCTTCGACAGCGGCGACACCGCCGAGGCCACGGTCGTCGGCCGCGACAGCGGATACGACCTCGCCGTGGTGAGGGTGAAGGGCGTCAGCGGCCTCACCCCCATGCCCCTCGGCAACTCCGACAACGTGCGGGTCGGCGACCCCGTCGTCGCGATCGGCGCCCCCTTCGACCTGGCCGGCACGGTCACCTCCGGCATCATCAGCGCCAGGGAGCGGCCCATCACGGCGGGCGGCGAGGAGGGCGACGGCAGTGACGTGTCGTACGTCGACGCCCTGCAGACCGACGCGCCCATCAACCCCGGCAACTCCGGCGGCCCCCTCCTGGACTCACGGGGCCGGGTGGTCGGTATCAACTCCGCCATCCGGTCCGCCGGCAGCGGCAGCGCGGAGTCGGACGGCGGTCAGGCCGGCTCCATAGGGCTGGGCTTCGCCATCCCCATCAACCAGGGCAAGCGCGTCGCCGAGGAACTGATCAACACCGGCAAGGCCACCCACCCGGTCATCGGCATCACCCTCGACATGGCCTACACGGGCGACGGCGCCCGCGTGGGCACCCGCGGCAGTGGCGGCGGGCCCGCGGTCACCGCGGGCGGCCCCGGTGCCGAGGCCGGCATCAAGGCGGGGGACGTGATCACCGCGGTCGACGGACAGCGCGTCCACTCCGGCGAGGAACTCATCGTCAAGACCCGCGCCCACCGCCCCGGCGACCGCCTCGAACTGACGCTGGAGCGCGACGGCAGGGAGACGAACGTCTCACTGGTGCTCGGCTCCTCCGGCGGGGACTGAACCGGCGCACAGGTCCGACAAGGGGCCAGGAAGGCAAACAATTCGGAAAGCGCCCGCATACAGGTACTCGGGGCTCGCGGGACGGTACCGGTCGGACGGGATCGACGGGTACCGTGGGGGCGGCCCGGACATCCCAAGGAGCTTCAGGTGTTCAATGACATAGGCGCACTCGAGCTGGTGACACTCGTCGTCCTCGCCGTGCTCGTGTTCGGCCCGGACAAGCTCCCCAAGGTCATCCAGGACGTGACGCGGACCATCCGCAAGATCCGGGAGTTCTCGGACAGCGCCAAGCAGGACATCCGCCAGGAGCTGGGTCCCGAGTTCAAGGACTTCGAGTTCGAGGACCTCAACCCCAAGACGTTCCTCCGCAAGCAGCTGGACAACGACGACCTGGGGCTCAAGGAGATCCGCAACGGCTTCGACCTGAAGAAGGAGATGGCCGAGGTCACCGACGCGGTCCACGGCCGCGAGTCGGAGTCGTCCTCGTCGTCCGGTCCGTCCTCCTCGTCCGGCGCCACCGGCGGCCGCGTCGACATGGCGAAGAAGCCCGAGGCCCCCGACGACCGCCCGCCCTTCGACGCGGACGCCACCTGAGGCCACCCGGCGCGCCGCAGGCCGCCACGTTGCCCGATCCCCTCACCGAATGTGACGCGTATCACGCTCCGTTCGTGGCGTCCGGGGGCTGAAGTCGACGCTCGCGCGCCCCACGCGCCGGGCGCTTTCCCGGCTGTCGCCGGTGGTGTGGCTATGCTGCCCGAGTTGTTGTGCGGACCGGACGAGTGCGCCCGAAGGGGGGCGGGCCGTTCCGTTCCGACGAGAGCGAGGAGGCGTCCGGGCACATGGAGACGACGAGTCAGGCGGTCGCGCAGACGCCGGGCACGGAGGATGGACAAGAGGTCCCCTCCGGCCGGCGGACGATCGACGGCTATCTGCGTGCGCCCTTCCCGTGGTACGGCCTCGACGAGGCCTTCACGGGTCGGCGCTGGCTGATGCAGGTCGGCGCGGCGGCCGACGGAACCGTGGAGCACGGCTCGATCGGGCACGGCGACGAACCGTCGGTGCGCAACGAGCACGTGTCCGGTGACGACCAGGACGCCAAGGAGAAGTTCGCGGTCGTCGTGACCGTGGCGGCCAACCCCGACCGGCGCAGCGCCGACGGCACGGGCCTGCTGGAGGCCACCTCGGTCTCCTCCGCGGCCTGGCTCGCCGGCGTGGGGCTGCTCTCCTTCACCTGGCCCGGCCAGATGGACCACTCGCTGCGCGACGACTGGCTGGAGCAGCAGACGGAGACCGCGTGGGTCCTCGCGGACGACCTGGAAGGGGCCGACTGGACGTCGCTGTCCCTCCCCGTGGACGGCGTGGCGACGCCCTTCCACTACCGGGAGTCCGAGTTCGGCTGGGTGCTGGCCGGTTCCACCGAGCAGGGCGTCCACCTGGGGGCGTACGGCAGGGGGATGAGCGCCTACGGGCTGGCCTTCTCCGTCGTCAAGGACGTCGCCGCGTACGCCTGACGGCGGCCGCACGGCATCGGGGGCGCCGTCCACCCGGACGGCGCCCCCGATGCCGTAGGAGAACGGCGCGGAACGTCAGAACTTGTTCTTCGGGGTGATCCCCAGCGACAGCCCCGACAGACCCCGCTGCCGTCCGCCGAGCTTCCCCGCGATCGCGCGCAGGGCCGCGCCCGCCGGGGAGTCCGGGTCGGACAGGACGACGGGCTTGCCCTCGTCGCCGCCCTCGCGCAGGCGGACGTCGATCGGGATGGAACCGAGGACCGGGACCGAGGCGCCGGTCGTGCGGGTCAGGCCGTCGGCGACCGACTGCCCGCCCCCGGTACCGAAGACGTCGACCATCTCGCCGCAGTGCGGACAGGGCAGTCCCGACATGTTCTCGACCACGCCGACGATCTTCTGGTGGGTCTGGACGGCGATGGCGCCCGCCCGCTCGGCCACCTCGGCAGCGGCCTGCTGAGGGGTCGTCACGACCAGGATCTCCGCGTTCGGCACGAGCTGCGCCACCGAGATCGCGATGTCGCCGGTGCCGGGCGGCAGGTCGAGCAGCAGGACGTCCAGGTCGCCCCAGTACACGTCCGCCAGGAACTGCTGGAGCGCGCGGTGCAGCATCGGGCCGCGCCAGACCACCGGCGCGTTGCCCGGGGTGAACATGCCGATCGAGATGACCTTCACCCCGTTGGCCGAAGGCGGCATGATCATGTTCTCGACCTGGGTGGGTCGCCCGTCGGCGCCCAGCATCCGCGGGACGGAGTGGCCGTAGATGTCGGCGTCGACGACGCCGACCTTCAGGCCGTCCGCCGCCATCGACGCCGCGAGGTTCACCGTCACCGAGGACTTGCCGACGCCGCCCTTGCCGGAGGCGACCGCGTACACCCGGGTGAGGCTGCCGGGCTTGGCGAACGGCACCTCGCGTTCCGTCTGGCCGCCGCGCAGGGCGGTGGCCAGCTCCTTGCGCTGTTCGTCGCTCATCACGTCGAGTTCGACGTCGACGCGCGTGACGCCCTCGACGCGCGAGACCGCGTCGGTCACGCGCTGCGTGATGGTGTCCCTCATGGGGCAGCCGGAGACCGTCAGGTACACGGCGACCGCGACCGCTCCGTCCGCGCCGATCTCCACCGACTTGACCATCCCGAGCTCGGTGATGGGCCGGTTGATCTCGGGGTCGTTCACCGTCGCCAGTGCTTCGCGCACCGCGTCTTCCGTAGCCATAGGACGATGGTACGGCGCCGCCCACGGGGCACGGAAAGCCCCGTCAACGGTCGTGTACGTCACGCCCCGCCGACCGGTCCGCCGGGAATACCCCGCGATCCGGGTGGTGGCCGTTCTGCCGTTCCTCCAGGTCCCTGAGGACGTCCTGCAGCTCGGAGCGGATCCAGTCCCTCGTCGCGACCTCGCCCAGGCCGATGCGCAGGGCGGCGATCTCGCGCGTCAGGTACTCGGTGTCGGCGATCGAGCGCTCGTTCTGCTTGCGGTCCTGCTCGAGATTGACCCGGTCCCGGTCGTCCTGCCGGTTCTGCGCGAGCAGGATCAAAGGGGCCGCATAGGAAGCCTGTAGCGAGAGCATCAGCGTCAGGAAGATGAACGGGTACTCGTCGAAGCGCAGCCCGCTCGGCGCGGACACGTTCCACACCACCCAGCAGATGATGACGACCGTCATCCAGACGATGAACCGCCCGGTGCCCAGGAAGCGCGCCACGCGCTCCGACAGCCGGCCGAAGGACTCCGGGTCCCACTCGGGCAGCAGCCGGCGGCGCGGCGGCCGCGGCTGGTCCAGGCGGGTCCGGGCACGGGAGGCCGCCGTGGCTCCCGACGCCGCCCGCTCCCGGGGCGCACTCTCCCGCTCAGGCACCATCGGCGCTCACCTCCCCCGCGGCGTCCTCCAGGTGGTACTCGGTCTCCCGCCAGTCGTCGGGCAGCATGTGGTCCAGTACGTCGTCCACGGTCACCGCGCCCAGCAGCGACCCGGAGTCGTCCACGACCGGCGCCGCGACCATGTCGTAGGCGGCGAAGAACCCGGCGACCACGGGCAGCACGGCGTCCGGCTCCAGGGGTTGCAGGTCGGCGTCGATGATCGAGCCGACCAGGGTGTACGGGGGATCGCGCAGCAGGCGCTGGAAGTGGACCGTGCCCAGGTACTTGCCGGTCGGGGTCTCCTCGGGCGGCCGGCAGACGTAGACCTGGGCCGCGTGCGCCGGGGAGAGGTCGGGATTGCGGATGCGGGCCAGGGCGTCCGCGACGGTCGCGTCGGGCCGCAGCACGATCGGCTCGGTCGTCATGAGACCGCCGGCCGTGTGCTCCTCGTACGCCATCAGGCGCCGCATGTCGGCCGCGTCGTCGGGCTCCATCAGGCTCAGCAGCCGCTCCTTGTCCGCCTCGGGCAGCTCGCCGAGCAGGTCGGCCGCGTCGTCGGGGTCCATCGCCTCCAGGACGTCCGCGGCGCGCTCCTCCTTCAGCTTGCCGAGGATCTCGATCTGGTCGTCCTCCGGCAGTTCCTCCAGCACGTCGGCCAGCCGGTCGTCGTCGAGGGCGGCGGCGACCTCGGCGCGGCGCTTGGCCGACAGGTGGTGCAGCACGTTGGCGAGGTCGGCGGGGCGGAGCTGCTCGAAGGTGGCGAGGAGGTTCTCGGCGCCCTGACCCTGCTCCTCCACGGAGAAGCCGGTGACGCCGGACCACTCGACGGTCAGCGTCTCGCCCTTGTTGCGCCGGAAGGCGCCGCTCTTCCTCCCCTTGCGGACGAAGACCTTGTCGATCTCCCAGTCCCGGCGGGCGGGCAGCTGCTGCACCGACAGGTCCAGGACGGTGACCTCCTCGCCGGTCTCCGTGAGGGTGACCCGCCGGTCGAGCAGCTCGCCGAAGACGAGGCGCTCGGTGGGCCGCTGCTCGAAGCGCCGGACGTTGAGGACCCCGGTGGTGATGACCTGACCGGACTCGATGCCGGTGACCCGGGTCATGGGCAGGAAGATGCGGCGGCGGGTGGTGAGTTCGACGACCAGCCCGAGCACCCGCGGGGGTTTGCGGCCGACGCGGAGCATGACGACCAGATCGCGGACGCGTCCCACCTGGTCACCGGCCGGGTCGAAGACGGCGATGCCGGAGAGGTGGGAGACGAAGATCCGGGGGGCGCCCGCTGCCATGGCCGCGGCTCCTTTTCGTAAGCGTGCGTCAGAGTGCGTGAGAGCTGATGCGTCAGGTGTCTCTTCCCGAATTGCCCGCTCGGACGGGCTTCAGGCTAGCCCGTCCCGAACGGCTCCGCCCTGGTGGGCGGTCCTAACGGACTGGCGCCGTCCGCCGTCCGCCGCCCCGGTACGCTGCGGTACGCCGCCCGGCCCTCCGGTCAGCTCCGTAGCCGCCCATGTCAGAAAGGCAGCCCCACCTGTGTCTGTGACTCCCCGGCGCCGAATCCGCAGAGTCGCTCTGATGGGCGCGGTGTGCGCCCTGGTGGTGACGGGCGGAGGGCTGACGGGATGCAGTAGTGGCGAGGACCCCGACGCGGGCACCAACGGCGTGGGCAAGCTCCCGGCCGACAAGATCCACGCCAAGACCCGCACGGTCGCCGGGACCGCCCGGGCGGTGCACCTGCACGGCTCCGTGGAGGCCGGCGGGAGCACGTACCGCCTCGACATGCGGCTGAAGCCCGAGGGCGGGACCGGATCGGTCGCCGCCGAGGGGACGACGTTCGGGCTGCTGCGCGTCGGCGAGCAGCTCTTCCTCAAGGCCGACGCCGGTTTCTGGAGCCATGACGGCGGCGACGCCAAGGCCGCCGAGAAGCTGGCCGGCAAGTACGTGAAGGTGCCGGAGAGCGACCCCGTCTTCAAGAAGTTCAGCGGCTTCACGGACAAGGACGTCCTCCTCGGCGGTCTGCTGACCCTGCACGGCACGGTGGAGACGGACGGCCGCCACGAGCAGGCGGGCGTGCGCACCGTCCGGATCACCGGCGACGAGGGCGCCGGCGGCACACTGGACGTCTCCCTGGAGGGCACGCCGTACCCGCTGCGCCTGGTGCGGGCGGGCAGCGCGGGCACGCTCAGCTTCTCGGACTGGAACCGGGACTTCGCGCTCGAGGAGCCGGGCAAGGACGAGACCCTGGACTACGGCGGCCAGCTGCCGACCTCCTAGCGGCCGCCGACCCGCGCCCGGGGCGGTGCTAACGCCTCTTGCGGCGCTTGAGCAACAGCCGCGGCAGCCCGGCCGGCGCCGGCTCCCGCGTCGTGGCCGGGCTCGGCAGCGGCGCCTCGGCCAGGGAGCCGTCCGGAAGGGGTGCCGTCGCCCCCGTCGGCTCCAGACGCAGCACCCGGCACTCGCGGGCCCAGCGGTCGGTCATCGCCTCGCCGTCCGGGGCGTTCAGGCGCTTGCCCTTGAGTTCGGCGACGGCCGCCTGCCAGGCCTCGGAGCCGGACGGCAGCTCCACGACCCGGGCCGCCCAGGAGACCAGCCGGCCGCCCTTGTCCTTGCTGCGCACCGTCACCTCGGCCGCGGCGCCGTCGGCCAGTCCCGGCAGCGGCTGCTCGCCGGGGCCGTCGCCGACGACGAGCGCGGCGCCCTCGTGCCAGACGTGCCACAGCGCGCGGGCGGGCGCCCCGGCCCCCCTGACCCAGATGAGGCCGGACTTCTTGGTGGCCTCCTCGACGAGGGCCTGGTCGAGCAGCTCGCTTGTCATGCGGTCAGCCTATCCAGGAGCCCCGCGGCGGGCTCAGAGCCAGCCGTTGCGCTTGAGCGTGCGGTGGATGCCCAGACAGAGGCCGACCGTGATGGACAGGACGAGGGGGTAGCCGAACTTCCAGTGGGTCTCCGGCATGTAGTCGAAGTTCATGCCGTACACCCCGCACACCATCGTCGGTACGGCGATGATCGCCGCCCACGAGGTGATCTTGCGCATGTCCTCGTTCTGCGCCACGGACGCCTGGGCGAGGTTGGCCTGGAGGATCGAGTTCAGCAGCTCGTCGAAGCCGACGACCTGTTCCTGCACCCGCGCCACGTGGTCGGCGACGTCCCGGAAGTACTTCTGGATCTCCGGGTCGATCAGCCGCATCGGCCGCTCGCTGAGCAGTTGCATGGGGCGCAGCAGCGGCGCCACCGCCCGCTTGAACTCCAGCACCTCGCGCTTGAGTTGATAGATCCGCCCGGCGTCCGTGCCGCGCGGCGCGCCCTTGCGGCCCGGCGAGAAGACCTCCGTCTCGACCTCGTCGATGTCGTCCTGCACCGCGTCGGCGACCGCGATGTACCCGTCGACGACGTGGTCGGCGATGGCGTGCAGCACCGCCGAGGGCCCCTTGAGCAGCAGCTCGGGGTCGTCCTGGAGCCGGTGGCGCAGCGCGCGCAGCGAGCCCTGCCCGCCGTGCCGGACGGTGATGAAGAAGTCCCGTCCGGTGAAGCACATGACCTCGCCGGACTCGACGACCTCGCTGTTGGCGGTGAGTTCGTCGTGGTCGACGTAGTGGATGGTCTTGAAGACCGTGAACAGGGAGTCGTCGTAGCGCTCGAGCTTGGGCCGCTGGTGAGCCTGGACGGCGTCCTCCACGGCCAGCGGGTGGAGGCCGAACTCCCGGGCGATGCCCGCGAATTCGTCCTCGGTGGGCTCGTGCAGGCCGATCCACACGAACCCGCCGTCACGGCGCACCTGGCGCATCGCCTGGTGCGGGCCGAGCGGCGTGTCCGTCTCGACGCGCGCGCCGTCGCGGTAGACGGCGCAGTCGACCACCGCGGAGGCGGTCGCCGGGTCGCGGGTGGTGTCGTAGACGCCACTGTCCTTGCGCAGGGAGACGCGGGACGGGCGGACCGCGGCGCGCAGGTCACGGATCATCGACATGGCAGGCTCCTTCGCGACGGGCAGCGAACGGCGCCGGTGACGGGTGGAACCACCCGGAATGAGGACGTCCTGACCGTACGTGCTCGGCACGTCCACAAAGCGGGGTGCACCGCACCGTCGCGGTGGCCGACTTCGCTGCTGATTCAGCTGCTGACCGGATCGATCGATCGGATCAGGCAAAACGAGACGAAGTGCTCTTCCGAACGACGGCGCGCGGGTGAGGGGGAGCGGCGGTGGCGAGGAGCCGGAGCAGCTGCATCAGCGGCCGGAAGAGCGGGTGGTACTGCACGGTCGACTTCGGTCCATGCCAGCCCCACCTCCTCCGGCCGGTCCCTCGTGAGGGACGATCGATTCCCTCTGTTTGGGAGGGTTCCCCGTAGGGGAGTCTTCAGGCGTCGGGGTCGTGATCGCGACGCTTCTGCGTGCTGCCCCGAACGCTGGCCAGAGTACCAGTCACGTGACGTGTCAAGGCGCCGCTTTGCCGCTTCCCTACGAGTTCTATGCTCGCCGCATGGCTGATGTTCTCCCTCTGGTCGAAGCCCGGTTGCTGAGCGCGCTGGGCGAGCCGGACGCACGCGCGGCGGTCACCTTCCTCGGCACCGACCGCATCGAGGTGCTCCGCTTCCCGGGCGGCGGCCAGGAGGGCGACGTCGTCCGCTACGCCACGCTAGGCATGTCGTCCCAGCCCATGGCGGACCCCACGGCGGTGCTCGCCGACCCGGTCCAGGGCCCCCGCGCCGAGCTGGTCCTCTCCGTCCGGGCCGGTCTCGCCGACACCGACAAGGTGCTCCGCCCGCTCGCCGTGCTGGCAGCGTCGCCGCAGGTCGAGGGCGTGGTCGTGGCGCCCGGCGCCTCGCTGGACGTCGGTGAGCCGCTGTGGCCCGGCGCCCCGTTCACCTCGGTCCTGGTGGCCGAGCCGGGCGGCCTGGTCGAGGACCTGGAACTGGACGCGCCGCTGGACGCCGTACGGTTCCTGCCGCTGCTGCCGATGACGCAGAACGAGGCCGCCTGGAAGCGCGTGCACGGCGCGCAGGCGCTCCAGGAGCGCTGGCTGACGCACGGGACGGACCTGCGCGATCCGTCCCGCAGGTCCGTCCCGCTGGAGTGACGGAACTCACCGCGTGCCGCCGGTCCCCGGCGGTCGGCGGTCGGCGGACGTCGGCGGTCAGTCGGCGAAGACCGTGACCTTGTCCTCGGTCGCGTGCCCGGGCTCCAGCACTTGGGGGAGGGTGAGCGCGCGACGCCGTACGACGACCACGACCGCGCCCAGGACGGCGGTGACCGCCGCGACCACGAACGGGATGTGGACGTCGGTCCACTCCTCGATCTTCGGCGCGAAGTAGGGCGCAGCGGCCGCGGCGAACCAGCGCACGAAGTTGTAGCCCGCGCTCGCCACCGGTCGCGGCGCGTCCGAGACGCCGAGGGCCAGCTCGGTGTAGACGGTGTTGTTCACGCCGATGAAGGCGCCGGACAGGATCGTGCAGACGATCGCCGTGGTGTGGTCGCCGTAGCCCAGCACCAGGACGTCGGCCGCGAGCAGCACCAGCGAGCCGCCGAGCACCTTCAGCGAGCCGAAGCGCTTCTGCATGCGCGGCGCCACGAGGACCGAGAAGACGGCGAGCAGGACGCCCCACGCGAAGAACACGGCGCCCGACTTGTACGGGGACATGTTCAGCACGAACGGCGTGAAGGCCAGCACGGTGAAGAACGTGTAGTTGTAGAAGAACGCCGAGATCGCCGCGGAGGCGAGGCCGCCGTGGCCCAGCGCCCTGAGGGGGTCCAGCAGGGAGGTCCTGCGGGCCGGCTTCGGCTGTTCCTTCAGGAACACCGTGATGCAAAGGAAGCCGATCGCCATCAGGAACGCGGTGCCGAAGAACGGGTAGCGCCAGCTGGCGTCGCCCAGCAGCGCGCCCAGGAGCGGCCCGCAGGCCATGCCGAGACCGAGGGCGGACTCGTAGAGCAGGATCGCCGCGGCGCTGCCGCCGGCTGCCGCGCCGACGATGACGGCGAGGGCCGTGGAGACGAACAGCGCGTTGCCGAGGCCCCAGCCGGCCCGGTATCCGACGAGCTGGCCGACCGTGTCGGAGGTGCCCGCCAGGCCCGCGAAGACGACGACGAAGGCCAGGCCGAGCAGCAGCGTCCTGCGTCCGCCGATGCGGCTGGAGACGAAGCCGGTGACCAGCATCGCCAGGGCGGTGATGAGGAAGTACGAGGTGAACAGGAGGGAGACCTGGCCGGCGCTCGCGTCCAGGCCCTTGGCGATGGACGGCAGGATCGGGTCGACGAGTCCGATGCCCATGAAGGCCACGACGGACGCCCCGGCGGTCGCCCACACCGCCTTGGGCTGCCGCAGGATGCCGTCGGCACTCGCGTCGAAGGGGTCCATGCTTGCTCCTCTACGAGACATGGTTGGTGTTTACACATAGTAAGTTAGCTCGGCTAATTGATGCAACATACATCTAATTCTTGCCGGTCGGCCCGGTCGACTTGGCCGACCCGACCCGGCGGCCCGGTACCGGCGCCCGGCCCGACGGGCCCTTCCGCCCGGATGGGTGATCGTCCTTGACGTGGGCGGGTGCGGGTAGGACCGTGGGGCTCTATGAGGGGCGAACCCAGTTGCCCGAAGTGTGGTGGCCGGGTCAGGGCTCCCGGCCTCTTCGCCGATTCCTGGCAGTGCGACCTGCATGGGACCGTGCATCCGCTGCAGCCCGTGCTTCCGCCCAGCGTCGAGGCGCTCGGCGTCGTGGTGCACCGCACGCAGGTGCCGGTCTGGATGCCGTGGCCGCTGCCGGTCGGCTGGCTGTTCACCGGTGTGACCTGCGCGGGCGACGACCGCAGCGGCGGCCGGGCGACGGCCGTGGCCTGTTCCGGACCCGGTCCCCTCGGGGGCATGGGCGAGCTGATCCTGATCGCCGAGGAGCTCGGCGTCGGTCTCGGGGCACGGTACGCGGGCATCGACGCCCCCGACCCCGGGCCGTACCTGAACGTCGAGAAACCGCCCCAGGCCAAGGTGCTGGCCGCGGGCCGTCCGACCCCCCTCTGGCACGTCTCCGGCGCGCCCGCCGACCGGGCCGTCTTCGCCGGCGAGGCCCTCGGCATGTGGCTGTGGGCCGTCGTGTGGCCGGAGCGGTCGGGGCTGCTGATGTACGAGGAGCTGGTGCTGACCGATCTGCGGGACGCGGGCGCCGAGGTGGACCTGGTGCCGTGCGGGGCGCTGTCGCCGCGCCTGCTCCAGCCGTAGGCGCCGGCTGCCGGGGCCGGATGCCGCGAGGCGGTGGATGCCGGACGGCTGGAGGCCGCGGACGCCGGGTGCGGGACGCGCCCGGAGGCGGGAGGTGCCCGAGGCCTGGCCGCCGGATGCCTGGCCGCCGGATGCCTGGCCGCCGGATGCCTGGCGGTCGCGGATGCCGGATGCCCGGAGGCGGTGGGTGCCGGGAGGTGTCGGATGGCGGCACGGTCGTGACCGGCGCGGTCGAGCGCGGCACCGTCCGCGTCGGCGAGCCGGGAGGCCGTGGGTGCGGGGAGGCGCCGGGTGGCGGGTGCCGGGGGTGCGCTGTGCGGCGGGGTCTCGGGGCGGGTGCGTGGAGGGACGTCGGGCGGCGGGTACGTAGGGGGCGCAGGGCCGCTTCGAGTGTGACGGCGGTGGTTCGAGTTCCGGTTATCCTTGAGCGTCCCTGTCCGTCCCGTCACCGCTTGGAGTCAGCGTCGTGCGCATCGATCTGCACACCCACTCCACCGCGTCCGACGGCACGGACACCCCGGCCCAGCTGGTGCGCAAGGCCGCCACGGCCGGTCTTGACGTCATCGCGCTGACCGACCACGACACCACCCGCGGCCACGCCGAGGCCGTCGCCGCGCTCCCCGAGGGGCTCACCCTCGTCACCGGCGCCGAACTCTCCTGCCGGGTCGACGGCGTCAGCATGCACATGCTGGCCTACCTCTTCGACCCCGAGGAGCCCGCCCTGCTCGCCGAGCGCGAGCTGGTCCGGGACGACCGGGTGCCGCGGGCCAAGGGCATGGTGGCCAAGCTGAACTCGCTGGGCGTGCCCGTCACCTGGGAACAGGTCGAGCGCATCGCCGGTGACGGCTCGGTCGGACGGCCGCACGTGGCCTCCGCCCTCGTCGAACTCGGTGTCGTACCCACCGTGAGCGACGCCTTCACCGCGGACTGGCTGGCCGACGGTGGCCGGGTCTTCGTACCGAAGCACGAGACCGACCCCTTCGAGGCACTCCGGCTGATCAAGGGCGCGGGCGGGGTCGCCGTGTTCGCGCACCCGGCCGCCGCCAAGCGGGGCCGCACGGTGCCGGAGGCCACGATCGCCGAGCTGGCCGCCGCCGGACTCGACGGCATCGAGGTCGATCACATGGACCACGACGCGGACACCCGGGCACGGCTGCGGGGCATGGCGAAGGAGCTGGGGCTCCTGGTCACCGGCTCCAGCGACTACCACGGCAGCCGGAAGACCTGCCTGCTCGGCGAGTACACCACGGACCCCGAGGTGTACGGGGAGATCACGCGACGGGCGTTCGGGGCCTTCCCCGTGCCGGGGGCCGGCGGAGCCTGAGCCCCCCCCGCACGCCCACCTTCCGCTCTCCCGCAAGGCCAACAGCTCACCCATGTTCGACGTCGCCGTCTTCGGCTCCCTCTTCCTGACCCTTTTCGTGATCATGGATCCCCCCGGGATCACGCCGATCTTCCTCGCGCTGACCTCCGGCCGGCCCGCCAAGGTGCAGAAGCGGATGGCCTTCCAGGCCGTCTGCGTCGCCGGTGGCGTGATCACCGTGTTCGGTCTGCTCGGACACCAGATCCTGGACTACCTGCACGTCTCCGTGCCCGCGCTGATGATCGCGGGCGGGCTGCTGCTCCTGCTGATCGCGCTGGACCTGCTGACCGGCAAGACGGACGAGCCGAAGCAGACCAAGGACGTCAACGTCGCGCTCGTACCGCTGGGCATGCCGCTGCTCGCCGGGCCCGGAGCGATCGTGTCGGTCATCCTGGCCGTGCAGAAGGCCGACAGCGCGACCACGCAGGTCTCGGTGTGGGCGGCGATCCTCGCGATCCACGTGGTGCTGTGGCTGGTGATGCGGTATTCGCTGCTGATCATCCGGGTCATCAAAGACGGCGGAGTGGTCCTGGTGACCCGACTCGCCGGCATGATGCTCTCCGCGATCGCCGTGCAGCAGATCATCAACGGTGTCACGCAGGTGATCCAGGGCGCGTGAGCGGTCGTCCCCGCGCGAGGTGCGCGGGGCCCGTAGGGGAGTATGCGCAAGGCCCCCGCACGGAGTTCCGTGCGGGGGCCGTGTGCTGTGTGCGGGCGGTCCGCGCTACAAGGCCGTGGTGTCGGCGGGGCGGATCCACAGGCGCTGCCCTATGGCGGCGGCCTGTTGAACGATGCGGTTCACAGAGGCGGCGTCCACGACGGTCGTGTCCACGGGGGTTCCGTCGACATCATCGAGTCGCATGACTTCAAAGCGCATGGCCTCTCCCTTGATCTGGTCATCCTCCTGCGGAGAACTACTGATGTGGCTCCTGGGTCGTCGGTGCCCGGGGCTTCCATGCATAGTCAACGGGTTGCGTGTTACAAACATTCCCTAGCTAAGGAAATTTTTCGAACGGCTAACTACTGACCGGTATGCGGTCCGGGTTCTTGCGCAAGAGACCCGGTACAAGACTGACGGGGACCGGTTGTGTTCGCAGCGTGACCGCCGGGACAATAGAGGCGATGAACGACGACCTCGCGTCCATGAACGCCCGCATCGATCGCACCAACGAGCTGCTGCAGCGCATGCTCGCCGAGGTGGCCAAGACACCCTCGACCCACGCGATCTTCGTCGACGCCGGATACCTCTACGCGGCGGCGGGACGTCTGGTGGCCGGCACCGAGGACCGCCGGGCCTTCGAGCTGGACGCCGAGGGACTGATCGAGGCCCTCATCGACACGGCCCGCACGATCTTCGCGGACAGCCGCCTGCTGCGCGTCTACTGGTACGACGGCGCCCGGCGCCGCATCCACACCGCCGAGCAGCAGTCCATCGCCGAGCTCCCGGACGTCAAGGTCCGCCTCGGCAACCTCAACGCCAACAACCAGCAGAAGGGCGTCGACTCCCTCATCCGCTCCGACCTGGAGTCCCTCGCCCGGCACCGCGCCATCAGCGACGCGGCACTGCTCGGCGGCGACGAGGACCTGGTCTCCGCGGTCGAGGCGGCCCAGGGCTACGGAGCCCGCGTCCACCTGTGGGGCATCGAGGCCCCCGAGGGCCGCAACCAGGCCGATCCGCTGCTGTGGGAGGTCGACAGCCAGCGCACCTTCGACCTCGACTTCTTCAAGCCGTACGTCTCCCGCCGCACGGCCCAGGTCCACGAGGTGACGGGCGGCTCCCGTCCGACCCGCGAGGACGTCCGGTTCGTCGGCGCGCAGATCGCCGCGAAGTGGCTGGCCGCCCGGGGCCGCGAGTCACTGGTCGACCTCCTTCCCGGTCACCCCTACCTCCCCGGGTCGGTGGACCAGGACCTCCTGGTGGAGGCCGAGGGGCTGCTGCAGTACTCGCTCCGCGGCCAGTCCGACCTGCGACGGACGCTGCGGGACGGCTTCTGGGAGCACCTGCAGGCGCAGTACTAGGCCGTCGCCCCGAGGTCGCGCCGGTCAGGCCCGGTCCGACCGCTGCCGGGAGCAGACGTCGTCCCAGAAGTCGGCCAGCGCGCGGGCGGTCGGCAGCGGCTGGTCGGTGTTGGGGGAGTGCTCGGCGCCGGTGATCACGGTCCGGCGAGCGCCCAGCCGTAGGGCCATCTCGTCCAGGAGGGGGACCGGCCAGGTGTCGTCGTAGGCGCCCGACACCACGTGGCAGGCGGGCGCCACGGCGGCGAGCTCGGCGACACGGTCCGGTTCGCTGCACAACTGGCGTCCGGTGGCGAGGAGTTGAGCGGGCCTGGTGCCCAGCCAGCGGCTGCGCAGCCGGTCCGGGTCCCCGGGGCCGACGGCGGGACCGCCGACCTCCTCGGGCGGGCCCATCGCCTGGATCACCTGCCAGACCTCGGCCATCGTCATCGTGTCGAGCGCGTCCCGCAGCAACTTCACCCGCTGCTGCTGGGAGACGGAGATCCGGGCCGGGCCCGAGGACATCAGGGTGAGGGAGACGAAGGGGTCGCGGTCGAGCAGCACGGCAGCGCGGGCGATCTGGCCGCCGAGGGAGTGTCCGACCAGATGCACCCGCACCCCGAGGGCGGCCACCTGGGCCAGCACGTCCCGGGCCAGCTCGGTCTGCGCGTAGGCGGCCTCGTCGTGTTCCGGCCCGTCGGACTCGTACTGCCCCCTGCCGTCCACGGCGACCGTGCGGTAACCGCGCGCGCCGAGCGGCTCGTGCAGTAGCGTGAAGTCCTCCTTGCTCCCCGTGAACCCGGGCAGCATCAGCACCACCCCCTTCGGCTCGGCCCCGTCGGCCACGGGCGAGTCGACGACGGCGAACTCACCGCGCGCGGTACGCAGTCGGTACGTGCGGGCGTCCGGGGGCGGGGCGAAGGCGGCGTTCCTGCTCACGGGCCGAGGTTATCCGGGGGCGGCGGACGCGGGGTGGGGCGGCTGGCGGGTGTCGGCACCCGACGAGGGGGTCCCACGCCGTCGGCCCGGCCCCGCCTGGGTGGCGGGACCGGGCCGACGGTCGGGTGGAACGGTGCCGGTCAGCTCTCGCCGGACTCCGCGGGCTGAGTGGCGGCCGCCGCCTTGCGGGAGCGGCGGGCCTTCGGCTTCGCCTCGGCGGCGTCGGGGGCCTCGGCGGGCGCCTCGACGGTCGTGGCGGCCTTACGGGTCCGACGCCGCGGTGCGGCCTCCGGCTCCTGCGAGGCCTGGGCCGGGATCCCGGCCGTGGCTTCGGCGGGTTCGGCCGCCTTGCGGGTGCGGCGGCGCGGCTTGGTCTCCGTGCCTTCGGCCGTGTCGACGGCGGTCTCCGCCTTGGCGGCGGCCGTCTTGCGGGTGCGCCGGGGCTTGGCCTCGGTCGCTTCCGGTTCCTGCGTCGCCGTCTCGATGGGTTCGGCGGTCTCGGCGGGTTCGGCCGTCTTGCGGGTGCGGCGGCGCGGCTTGGTCTCCGTGCCTTCGGCCGTGTCGACGGCGGTCTCCGCCTTGGCGGCGGCCGTCTTGCGGGTGCGTCGGGGCTTGGCCTCGGTCGCTTCCGGTTCCTGCGTCGCCGTCTCGATGGGTTCGGCGGTCTCGGCGGGTTCGGCCGTCTTGCGGGTGCGGCGGCGCGGCTTGGTCTCCGTGCCTTCGGCCGTGTCGACGGCGGTCTCCGCCTTGGCGGCGGCCGTCTTGCGGGTGCGCTGGGGCTTGGCCTCGGTCGCTTCCGGCTCCTGCGCGCTCTGAGCCGGGATGCCGGCCCTGGCGCCCGCGCTCTCGACGGGCTCGGCCGCCTTGCGGGTACGGCGGCGCGGCTTGGTCTCCACGGCCTCGGCGGTGCCTTCGGCGACCTCCGTGACGGCCTCGGACTTCGTCGCGGCCGTCTTGCGGGTGCGCCGGGGCTTGGTCTCCACGGCCTCGGCGGTGTCGACCGCGGCTTCCGCCTTGGCGGCGGCCGTCTTGCGGGTGCGGCGCGGCTTGGTCTCCGCCGGCTCGGAGGCGGCCTCGACCGTTCCCTCCGCCGTGGCGACCGTCGCCTCGGCGGTCGTGGGCGCGGCCTTGCGGGTGCGGCGACGCGGCTTCTCGGTCACCACGGCCTCGGTGACCAGAGCCTCGGTCGGGGCTCCGGCCGCCGGAGCGTCGGCCGTCACCGGCTCGACCACCGGGGTGGTCTCCGGCAGGGCGACCGGCGCCTCGGCCGGCTTACGGGTGCGACGGCGGCGCGAGCTCGACGGGGCGTCCGCGGCCTCCGCGGTCTCGGGGACCACGACCGCGGTGCCCTCCACCGTCTGGGCGGCGGGGATGTCGGTGTCGGTCGTGGGGGCCGTCGCCGGTCGGCGCGACGACTCCCCGCCACGCGTACGGCGTCGGCGGCGCAGGGTGCGGGGACCCTCGGCGGCGTCCGCGGACGCGTCGGCGGCGATGTCCGCACCGCCGGTCACGGCCTCGGGAGCGGTGGTCGTCGCGGAGGTGTCCGCGTCCACCGGCGCTCCACCGCGCATCCGGCGACGACGACGCGGCGTCGTCGTACCGGACGAACGCTCGCGCTCGGCGGAACGGGACTCGTCCCGGCCGCCTCGGCCACCCCGCTCGCTCCGGCCACCCCGGTCACCGCGGTCGCCGCGCGTGCGGCCACCGCGGCCACCCGGCTCGCCCAGGTCCTCCAGCTCCTCCGCGTCGAGCCCGGCGCGCGTGCGCTCGGAACGCGGGAGGACGCCCTTGGTGCCCGCCGGGATGCCCAGGTCGGTGTAGAAGTGGGGGGAGGTGGAGTACGTCTCCGGCGGGTCGTTGAAGCCCAGGTCCAGCGCCTTGTTGATCAGCTGCCAGCGCGGGATGTCGTCCCAGTCGACCAGCGTGATCGCCGTACCCTTGGCGCCCGCGCGGCCGGTGCGGCCGATGCGGTGCAGGTACGTCTTCTCCTCTTCCGGCGACTGGTAGTTGATGACGTGCGTCACGCCCTCGACGTCGATGCCGCGGGCGGCGACGTCGGTGCAGACGAGGACGTCCACCTTGCCGTTGCGGAAGGCGCGCAGGGCCTGCTCGCGGGCGCCCTGGCCGAGGTCGCCGTGGACCGCGCCGGAGGCGAAGCCGCGCTGCTTGAGCTGGTCGGCCAGGTCGGCGGCCGTGCGCTTGGTGCGGCAGAAGACCATGGCCAGTCCCCGGCCGTCGGCCTGCAGTATGCGCGACACCATCTCGGGCTTGTCCATGTTGTGCGCGCGGTAAACGAACTGCTTCGTGTTCGCGACCGTCGCGCCCGCGTCGTCCGGCGAGGTGGCGGAGATGTGCGTGGGCTGCGACATGTAACGGCGGGCCAGTCCGATGACGGCGCCCGGCATGGTGGCCGAGAACAGCATGGTCTGGCGCCGGGCCGGCAGCATGTTGATGATCTTCTCGACGTCGGGCAGGAAGCCCAGGTCGAGCATCTCGTCGGCCTCGTCGAGGACCAGGCTCTTGATGTGCTTCAGGCTCAGCTTCTTCTGGCCCGCGAGGTCCAGCAGGCGGCCCGGGGTGCCGACGATCACGTCGACGCCCTTCTTGAGGGCCTCCACCTGCGGCTCGTACGCCCGGCCGCCGTAGATCGCGAGGACGCGCACGTTGCGCACCTTGCCCGCGGTCAGGAGGTCGTTGGTGACCTGCTGGCACAGCTCGCGCGTCGGGACGACGACGAGGGCCTGCGGGGCGTCGGTGAGGGCCTCGGGAGCGGCGCGGCCGGCCTCGACGTCGGCGGGGACGGTCACCCGCTCGAGGAGCGGGAGGCCGAAGCCCAGCGTCTTGCCCGTGCCGGTCTTGGCCTGGCCGATGACGTCCTTGCCCGACAGGGCTACGGGGAGCGTCATCTCCTGGATGGGGAAGGGGGTGATGATGCCGACGGCCTCGAGGGCTTCGGCGGTCTCGGGAAGGATTCCGAGGGAACGAAACGTCGTAGTCAGGGTGCTGCCTCTTCTGTGTACGTGGTGCGAGGCGAGCGCGCGGGTCGTGCCGGACCGTGTGTCGGGGACGTCGGCTGCCCTGCGGGAGAGCCGTAGGACACGGGACCTCTGTCGACGCTCCAGCGCTCGTACCACTGAGGGTCCCCCTCCGGATTCCGTACACGGCGTGGCGTACGGCATGGAGGGCTGTCGGGTCGGAGCCGATCGGGCCACCGACCGGGCATCCTCATGCGTGCGGCCCGACGACGATGTCACGTACCCGTACGTCACATACTCGGCAGGCGCATTACCACCATACCCCGGATTCGCGCACACGCGATGGCCGATTCGGTCACGTAGTCGTCGTCACACGGACTGACCTGGTACGACCACGGGCGGATCGGAAACGGACGCAGGTCGACCGGGGGCCTTCCGGCCGACGGCGGGCGGGTTATTGTGCGCTGCATGACGAGCTCTGACAAGCCTGGCAACGCCGCAGCCGCCTCCGCCAAGACCACCGAACCCACCGGTGCCACCGGAGTAGCCGCCCAGGACTGGACGACGGCCGCCGCCGACCCGCAGTACCGTGCCGCGGTCGTGGACCTGCTCGGCGCCCTCGCGTACGGCGAGCTGGCGGCGTTCGAGCGGCTCGCCGACGACGCCAAGCTGGCGCCCACGCTGGCGGACAAGGCGGAGCTGGCGAAGATGGCGTCGGCGGAGTTCCACCACTTCGAGCGCCTGCGCGGCCGGCTCGCCGAGATCGGTGAGGAGCCGACCGAGGCGATGGAGCCGTTCGTGGCCGCCTACGACGGTTTCCACAAGCAGACGGACCCCTCCGACTGGCTGGAGGGACTCGTCAAGGCCTACGTCGGCGACTCCATCGCCAGCGACTTCTACCGCGAGGTCGCGGCCCGCCTCGACTCCGACACCCGTGAGCTGGTGCTGGCCGTGCTCGACGACACCGGTCACGCCGGTTTCGCCGTGGAGAAGGTCCGTGCGGCCATCGACGCGGACCCGCGGGTCGGCGGGCGGCTCGCGCTGTGGGCGCGGCGGCTGATGGGGGAGGCTCTCTCGCAGTCCCAGCGGGTGGTGGCCGACCGGGACGCGCTGTCCACGATGCTCGTGGGCGGGGTCGCGGACGGGTTCGACCTCGCCGAGGTCGGCCGGATGTTCTCCCGGATCACGGAGGCGCACACGAAGCGGATGGCGGCGCTGGGCCTGGCCGCCTGACAGCGGTCGGTGCCACCGGGCCCGGGACCGGCGTACGGGGGCGCCGGCCCCGACGGGTGGGCTGCCCGGACGGTGGACTGTCCGGACGGGTGGACTGTCAGGTCGTCGGCCGGGCAGCCGGTCGGGTCGCCGGTCAGGCGGTCGCCGATCGGCGGCGCAGCCTTCTGGCGGGGCGCAGCAGCAGTGAGAGCGAGGCCGCGGAGATGGCGGCCGAGCCGATGAGGACCGGCAGGAGACCACCCGCGCCCAGTGCCGTGTGCGTCACGAACGCCCCGAAGAGGGCTCCGGCGATCCCGGTCGGCAGGACCAGGACGCGGGCCGGGAGACGGTGCGGCAGACGGTGGGCGGCGGCCCACGCCAGGGCGAGGCCGAGGATTGTGGCGCTGAGCGCTTCCAAGAGCATGTCGGGGTCCCTCCCACGCAGCCGGCCCGCCCGAAACGGTCACAGTCTGGTTACCCCTGACCTGCGGAATGCAACCCTCCCCCTGTGGGTGAACTGTGCTCCGTCCGACGTACGGGAGGGGCCCGGCGGTGAGTCACCGCCGGGCCCCTCCCGTACCGCGTCCGCGGTTACAGCGCGCCGAAGCCCACCTTGCGCGGGGTCGACTCGCCGATCTCGACATAGGCGAGACGGTCGGCCGGTACCAGGACCTTGCGGCCGTGTTCGTCCACGAGGCTCAGGAGCTGCGACTTGCCGGCGAGCGCCTCGGCCACCACGCGCTCGACCTCCTCGGCAGTCTGACCGCTCTCCAGAACGATCTCGCGGGGCGCGTGCTGCACGCCGATCTTGACCTCCACGGCTATGTCCCTCCGACGGTCAGTGAAGTGCGCGATCTTCCGCGCCGTACCCGCACACATTAGCCCGGTGAGGGGACGTACACGCTGCGTCCGAGAACGCCAAGAGCGAACAGCCGACGGGAACAGAACCGGGTGCGCAACGTGCCGCGGGTCCGCCGGCCCGGACCGTCTCCTGCCGGAGCGGCCCGGACCGTGCCGGACCGCGCCCGACCTGGCAGGAGCGTGCCGAGCCGGGCCGAGCCGGTGCCCGTGCCGTGTGTGCGCCGTCAGTGCTGCTCGCTGCCGTGCAGCGGGAAACCGGCGATGCCGCGCCAGGCCAGCGAGGTCAGCAACTGCACCGACTGGTCGCGGGGCACGCTGCGGTCGCTGTGCAGCCAGGAGCGGGCCACCACCTGGGCGAGGCCGCCCAGCCCGGAGGCCAGCAGCATCGACTCGGCGCGCGAGAGGCCGGTGTCCTCGGCGATGACGTCGCAGATCGCCTCGGCGCACTCGTTCGTGACCTTGTCGACGCGCTCGCGCACGGCGGGCTCGTTGGTCAGGTCCGACTCGAAGACCAGGCGGAAGGCGCCGCCGTCGTCCTCGACGTACGCGAAATAGGCGTCCATCGTGGCCCGGACGCGCTGCTTGTTGTCGGTCGTCGACGCGAGCGCGCTCCGTACGGACTGGATCAAGGACTCGCAGTGCTGGTCCAGCAGGGCGAGGTAGAGGTCGAGCTTGCCCGGGAAGTGCTGGTAGAGCACCGGCTTGCTGACCCCGGCGCGTTCGGCGATGTCGTCCATCGCGGCCGCGTGGTAGCCCTGGGCCACGAAGACTTCCTGTGCGGCGCCCAGCAGCTGGTTGCGTCGGGCTCGGCGGGGAAGGCGTGTGCCCCGTGGGCGTACCGCCTCTGTCTGCTCGATGGCTGTCACGCCGCCTCCCATAGTCGTCCACGTGCGGTGTGCGCCGCCTCGTCATCGTACTTTTCGGTAACCGTGCTGTGCGCGGTGCGAGCGCAGAATTTCACGGACCGGACGGTGGCGATAGCCGCACAACAGGTTTCAAAAGATCCCAGTCCGGGCAGAAAGCGGCGCTCCTTCCTGGCGGATGAGTCGCTTCGTCACCACCTGGCGGCGTCGCGTCTCAGCGGTAGTCGTCCTCGTCGTGGGAGACCACCCGTGCCTGTTCGGCCAGGTCGGCCTCATTGGCGCGATCCGGGTCGATGCCGGTCAGCGGGTCGTCGCGCTCCGGGGCGACGTCCGTCTGCTGCTCGGCGGCGTCGGCGTCGGGTGCCTCGACGTCGATTTCCTCCGCGTCCTGCGTCTCGGTGTCGAAGGTCTCGGGGTCGGTCGGGTCGACGGTCATGCTGGGCTCCCTTCCTACGAACGTCCCTGGCGATTCAGGGGGTCACACGCGGGTGCCCACTTCATGAGCGTAGGAGACACCCGTTCCGGACGCCATGCGTCGTCCGTGGACGTGGGTGGCGATGGTGAGGACGGAGGCGGAGACGGCGTGGAGGACGGACACGCCGTTCCGGACACACCGTTCCGGCCTGTGACGGCGAACACATGAACCACTGCGTGATCGTCTCGTAACATTGCCGCATGCCTTCGCCCGAGCCGCCGTCCCTGTCGCCCGCGAACGTGCTGCCGAAGGTCGCGGCCGTCAGGGTCGCGGACGGCGAGCGCCTCAGGTCGGTCCAGTTGCCCGGCATCACGCTGACGGTGCGTTCGAGACCACCGGCCCGCGACGGGCTGCCACCGGCGCTGTACGTGCACGGTCTCGGCGGTTCCTCGCAGAACTGGTCGGCGCTGATGCCGCTGCTGGACGGTGTCGTCGACAGCGAGGCCGTCGACCTGCCGGGCTTCGGCGACTCCCCGCCGCCGGACGACGGGGACTACTCGATCACGGGCCACGCGCGCGCGGTCGTCCGGCTCCTCGACGCGGCCGGGCGCGGTCCCGTGCACCTCTTCGGCAACTCCCTCGGCGGCGCCGTCGTCACCCGTGTGGCCGCGGCCCGCCCGGACCTGGTGCGGACGCTGACCCTGGTGTCGCCCGCGCTGCCGGAGATCCGTGTGCAGCGCAGCGCCGTGCCGACGGGGCTGCTGGCGCTGCCGGGGGTGGTGGCGCTGTTCACCCGGCTCACCAGGGAGTGGAC
This sequence comes from Streptomyces ambofaciens ATCC 23877, assembly GCF_001267885.1. Lineage (NCBI taxonomy): Bacteria > Bacillati > Actinomycetota > Actinomycetes > Kitasatosporales > Streptomycetaceae > Streptomyces > Streptomyces ambofaciens. The sequence goes on from NZ_CP012382.1 coordinate 5,247,118, forward strand.
CGCCGAACAGCGGGTGCGCGGCGTCACGGGACTCTGCTACGGGGACCCGGAGAGGGTGTCCCCGGAGGGGTTCCGCAACGCCGTGGAGGAGATGGAGCGGCGACTGCGGCTGCCGTACTTCTGGGACGCGATGGCGCGTTCCGCGCGCGGGATCGTCAACGCGTACACCGTGGGCGGCCAGCACGGGCTGTGGCGACAGGCCGAGCGGGTTCTCGCGCCCACACTCCTGGTCTACGGTGGACGCGACCAACTCGTCGGCTACCGCATGGCCCAGCGCGCCGCCCGAGCCTTCCGCGACTCCCGGCTGCTGACCCTGCCGGACGCGGGGCACGTGGCGATGATGGAGTATCCGGAGGCCGTGGCCAGGGCGTTCCGTGAACTGCTCGCGGACACCGGACAGCAGCCGGCCGCCGGCGAGAGGACCACCAGGGCTCGGGAAGACGAGCCCGCCGACCAGAGCACAGGAGGCTGAGGCGCGACGTGGGACGCCACAGCCGCCGCGGGCCCGCACCCAAGGCCGACGACGCGGACGCCACCGCAGCAGCGCGGGAGGGCCGGCCCGGCCTGCTGGGCCGCCGCCGCGCGCCCGGGACTCAGGCCGGGGAGCAGACACCGCCACCGACGCCCGGGACACCCGGCGCGATGCCCCTTGGAGTACCGGGTGGCGCCGCCCGGGGCGATGCTCGTGGTGGCCCCGGGGAGCACACGGGTCCGGGGCGGCGACTACCCGAGGGCACGCCGGGACCGTCGGGCCGGTGGCTCCCGGAGGGCACGCCGGGGCATGGCCGTCCGACGGATCGGGGCGGTACGCCGGCGCATGGGTTTCCGCGGGTTCCGGACGGTACGCCCGCGCACGGTGTGCCGAGGTTCGTCGACGGTGCCCCGGCGCACGGTGGCCCGGGAGGTGCCGACGGGACGCCCGCGCGCGGTGTGCCGCGAGTGCGTGGTGGTCATCCCGAGCAGCGTGAGTCCGGCGGTGGCTGGGGCGAGCTGAGCGGTCGGGCCGGTTCCGGCGCCGGCTACGCGACCCCGGCCGGCCCGCCGCCCGGCGCTCCCGCGCACCCCGGGGCGTCCTTCCCACGGCAGCGGCAGGGGCCGCCGGGAGGTCCGCGGCAGGATTACCTGGACGCCTTCGGTGAGCGCGACGACGTCTTCGCGGCCCGCCCCCCGCGCCGTACCCCCGCCCCCGCGCGGCCCTCCGAACCGCAGCCCTCCGACCCGTACTCCTCCGTCACCGACTGGACCGCCGGCGACGGGAGCGGCAGCGGCGGCGGTGGCACCGCGGCCGACGCCGACGACGCGGCGCCCACGGGCGATCCCGCGCCGGTCAAGGGAGGCAAGGGCAGGACCTTCACCGGCATCGCCGCGGCAGCCGTCACCACCGTGCTGGCGGTCGTCGTGGCCGGCCAGGTCGCCGACGGCGCGGACGGCGGCGACGTGCGGTCGCAGGCCGCCACCGACCAGGCCCGTGACGTGCACGACCCCGCCTCGCGTGCGGACGGACGGCCGACGCCCTCCGCGTCGGAGACCACGGTGCCGCTGACGTACGAACAGAAGATGGGAAAGACGTATCCGCTCGGCGCCGCGCTCAAGGGCTCGGGCGAGTTCGACGCGATCCCCGGCATCGCCAAGGGGCCCGGGAAGGGGCAGAGGTACACCTATCGCGTGGATGTCGAGCGAGGGCTGGGCCTGGACGGGGAGCTCTTCGCCGAGGCCGTGCACAAGACGCTCAACGACGACCGGAGCTGGGCCCACGACGGCGCCCGCAGCTTCGAGCGGATCCACTCCGGGCAGCCCAACTTCGTGATCACACTGGCCAGTCCCGGCACGACCGCCGACTGGTGCGCCAAGTCCGGCCTGGACACCACCGAGGACAACGTCTCCTGCGACTCCGCCGCCACCGAGCGCGTGATGATCAACGCCTACCGCTGGGCCCAGGGCGCGGAGCCCTACGGTGGCGCGATCCACGCGTACCGGCAGATGCTGATCAACCACGAGGTCGGCCACCGCATCGGCTTCAACCACGTCAGCTGCGACAAGGACGGTGAGCTCGCCCCCGTCATGCAGCAGCAGACCAAGTTCGTCGACCACGACGGGATCGACTGCCGCCCGAACGCCTGGGCGTACCCCAACAGCTGAGCGACCGGACTCGGGTCGCAGGGGCCCGAGCGTCACGCACGGTGATTATTTGATCCCTTAGCGCGACGGAACGTCGTTCGTGCGGGAAAGTTACGACCGTTCACCCCTTTTGGTGGCGCGATGGACAACCGTCCATCGCGCCACCGCCTTGTCCGCATACGTTCGTCCCGCTGCGAGCCGCCGGGCCAACGGCGGCTCCCCAGACGGGAGATCGGGGGTGCGCGCGTGCGCATCGGACTGCTTACGGAGGGTGGCTATCCGTATGTGAGCGGTGAGGCCGGACTCTGGTGCGACCGGCTCGTGCGCGGGCTCGAGCAGCACGAGTTCGACGTCTACGCTCTCAGCCGCAGTGAGCGGCAGGAAGACGACGGGTGGGTACCGCTGCCACCGCACGTCAGCCGCGTACGCACCGCGTCGCTGTGGGAAGCCGAGGACGACGGGATCGGGTACGGACGGCGCGCGCGCCGGCGCTTCGCCGAGTGCTACGGCGAACTGGCCACGACGCTGTGCACGACCACCCCCGGAGAGCCGTCCGGCTCCCCCGAAGGGGCGTCGGCCCTTGAGGCGGACCGTTTCGCCAACGCGCTGTACGGGCTCGCCGAACTGGCCCGCGACGAGGGCGGGCTGCCCAGCGCACTGCGCTCGGAGACCGCCGTACGCGCCCTGGAACGTGCCTGTCGTGCGCCCGGCGCCCACCGTTCCGCGCGCGAGGCGCGCGTTCCCGATCTGCTCGCCGTCGCCGCGCGCCTCGAACGCGCACTGCGCCCCCTGTCGCTCGACTGGTACGAGGACGACGGCCTCGGCGCGGTCGACCTCTGCCACGCGGCCTCCGGCGGCACGGCGGCCCTGCCGGGCCTGCTCGCACGGCACTTCTCCGACGTACCCCTGCTGGTGACGGAGTACGGCGTGCGGCTGCGGACGCACTACCTCACGGAACCCGACTCCCCTCCCGCGATACGGTCCCTGCTGGCCGCCTTCCACGGACGGCTGGCCGCCGAGACGTACCGGCGGGCGGCCGTGATCACGCCCGGCAACACGCATGCCCGTCGCTGGCAGGAGCGCTGCGGGGCCGACCGTGCCAAACTCCGCACCGTCCATCCGGGCATGGACGCGGCGCCCTTCTCCGAGGTGGGGGAGGAGCCGGGGGGCGCCGACCCGCACACCCTGGTCTGGGTCGGCCGCGTCGAGCCCGCCAAGGACCTGGTCTCCCTGCTGCACGCCTTCGCGGAGGTCCGCAGAGCCGAACCCGCGGCGCGCCTCAGGATCGTCGGCGCCCCGGCCGGACCCGAAGGCCCGGCCTACCTCGCCCACTGCAGGGGCCTGGCCGCGCAGCTCTTCCCCGACGAGGCCGACGGCCCGCACGCCGTCGGCCGCAACCCGGTGACCTTCGAGGAGACCGGCGGGCCCGAACTGCCGTCCCGCGCCCACGCGTACGCCTCCGGCGCGCTGGTCGTGCTCTCCAGCGTCGTCGAGGGGTTCCCGGCCGGACTGGTCGAGGCCATGTTCTGCGGTCGCGCGACGGTCTCCACGGACGTCGGCGCGGTGGTCGAGGCCATCGGCGGCACCGGACTCGTCGTGCCCCCGCGCAATCCGCGCGCGCTCGCCGAGGCGTGCGTAGCGCTGTTGCGCGACCCCGAGCGCCGGGAGCGCTTGGGCGCCGCGGCGCGCGCCCGCGCACTGGAACTCTTCACCGTCGAGCAGAACGTCGCGGCATTTCACGGCATTTACCTGGAGATCCTCTCGCGCACACCGGTACGCCGCGTCGTCCTCGACGACACCGGCGAACCCCTTCCGTTCGCCGCCCCCGCCGAAGCGCACGTCCCCGGGCGCTGGACCGACCCCGCCTCCCGGGTGGTGGCCCGGGGCGGACCCGGCTGGGCGACGGACGCACCCGTGCGGGCCACGGCACCGGCCTCCGCGACCGAGGGGGCTCGATGAGCGGCCTCGGTGAACTGGACCGCCCCGAGACCCCGGGCAGCCCGGGCGCCTGGGGCGAACGCTCCCGGGAGTCCCTGACCGACGGGACGCCGCACGCGGGCAGCTCGCCCGCGGGTGGGCGCGATGGCCGGGGGCCAGGGGCCGCCGCCACGTCCCCGTCGGCGGGCGTTTCCGCGCGCGGCGGCATGGGCGACATGGCGACCACGGGGCGTGCAACTGCCACCGGCGGTGAGGCGAACGCCGGTGGTGCGGCGTTCGTCGGGGGTGAGTCGTTCGACGGCGGTGAGGTGGCCGCCGGGGGTGAGTCGTCCCCCGGCAGCGAAGTGGTCGCCAGCGGTGCGGCGTTCGACGGCATCCAAGGGGCTGCCAGCGGTGCGGCGTTCGCCGGCAGCGTGGTGGCCGCCGGGGATGGAGCGGCGGCCGGAGGCGGATCGGTGGCCGCCGGTGAGACGGGCGTCGGACGTGCAGCGGCCCAGGGCGGAGGGGCGCCCGGTGGCAGGCCGGCGCCGTCCGCTGCTCGCCGTGCCGCCGCGGACCCCGTGAAAGCCCTGATGCACCGGCACCGCGAACTGTGCGAACGCGCCGTGGACCCACTGGAGATCGCGGCCGGCCTGGAAGCGCACGGCCTCACCGACCGGACCGCCGCACGCTTCCGCCACCGGGACGTCTTCTCCCTGGCGGAGGAGATGTACGCACGCGTCCCGCGTGACACCGACCCGGCCCCGCACCCCGCGGACCCGCCGGCCCCCCGGGCGCGCGCCGCCTCCGTCGTCCTCGCCCTGCTGCCCGGCGCGCTGGGCGCCGCCGCCGTGGCAGGCCTGCGCCTCACCGACGGGCGAACGCGCCTGACCGTGGCCGCCGTGGGCGTCCTCGCGGTGACCCTGGCCCTGCGCGCGGCACTGCGCCGAGGCCCGCTGGCCGCCACCGCGCGCACCAGCGGCACGTGGACCTGCTGGCTCGTCGGCTACGCCCTCCTCGGCGACGGACTGCTCCACGCCGCTCTCGCCGGTGGCCCGGACGGACTGCCCGACGGCACCGCCGACGGCCCCTGGCCCGTCACCGTCGCCCCGGTCCTCGCCCTCGCCCTCGCCTGCGCGCCCGCCGCCGCGAGTGCCCGTCTCCTCGCCGTGCGAGCCCGCCGCAGACTCACGGCCAGCCGCGGCCTCGCCGACTTCTCCGCCTCCGTACGCCCCTTGCTGCTCGGCACGTTCGCCCTGTTCATGATCGCCCTGACGGCCCTTGCGGCACTGACCGGCGCGGTCCTCGACGAGCCCGCCGCCTACCCCCAGGCGCTCACCCTGGGCGCCCTGCTCCTGCTGGCCCGCCTGCTGACCGTGCACGGTCACGCCTACGCCCCCTCGCTCGTCCTCACCGCCGCGGCCACCGCCGAGGCAGCCGCCCTGGCCGCGCTCTTCGCCGGCCGCCTCCCCGGCTGCGGCTTCCTGGCCGCCCCCGTGGAGGCCCTGGTCGCCGCCTGGGGTCCGGCCGGTGTACCGACGGTCGCCTGCGGCACCGGCGCCCTGATCCTCCTGGCGCACGCGACCCGCCGTCTGACCCGAGCCTCGGCCCACGCGTCGACGGAGCAGCCGCGGTGAGCGAACCCAGCCGGACAGCCCCCACTCGTCCGCACCACCCCGCAGAAGGAGCCCCCAGATGACCACCTCCCGACCCGACGCCTCGGCACCGGGAGCCGCCCGATGAGAGTCCTGCTGATCGGAGCCAACGGCTACATCGGCCGTTTCGTCGCCGACCGTCTCCTCGCCGACCCGGCCGTCCAGCTCACCGCTCTCGGCCGCGGCGACGACGCCGACGTCCGTTTCGACCTCGCCACCGGCAGCCCCGGCGCCCTGACCCGCTTCCTCGACGCGGTCCACCCCGGCGTCGTCGTCAACTGCGCCGGAGCCACCCGGGGCGGCGCCCGGGAACTCACCCGGCACAACACCGTCGCCGTCGCCACCGTCTGCGAGGCACTGCGCCGCAGCGGCTGCGGCGCCCGCCTCGTGCAGGTCGGCTGCAGCGCGGAGTACGGCCCCAGCCAGCCCGGCTCCTCCACCGCGGAGGACGCCGTGCCCCGCCCCGGAGGCCCCTACGGGGTCAGCAAACTCGCCGCGACCGAACTGGTCCTCGGCTCCGGCCTCGACGCCGTCGTGCTCCGCGTCTTCTCACCCGCCGGCCCCGGCACCCCCGCCGGCTCCCCGCTGGGCCGGCTCGCCGAGGCCATGCGCCGCGCGATGCAGTCCGGTGACGGCGAGCTCCGCCTCGGCGGCCTCGGTGCCCAGCGGGACTTCATCGACGTCCGCGACGTCGCCCGTGCCGTCCACGCCGCCTCCCTCTCAGCGGCGCAGGGCGTGATCAACATCGGGTCGGGCCGTGCCGTGCGCCTGCGCGACGCCGCCGCCACCCTCGCCCGCGTGGCCGGCTACGGCGGTGCCCTGCACGAACTCGACACACCTCCCGGAGCGCTCCGCCCGACCATCGGGCACCCCCGCACCGAATCGGCCGGCCACCGCGTCGACGCCCTCGGCCACCACCGCGCCGACAGCCTCGGTCACCACCGCCCGGAACCCCTCGGGCACCGCGGGGACCGCGCCGAGGCGGAGCACACCTCCCCCGTCACCTACCCCTACCCGGACGGCTGCGGCAGCTGGCAGCAGGCCGACGTGCGCACCGCCCGCGACCGGCTCGGCTGGCGGCCGCGGATCGCCCTCGAAGAATCCCTCGCCGACATCTGGATGGAGGCGGCATGCCGTATCTGACCAGCACTCCAGCGGGCAGCGCGGGCACCGACGTCCGGACCGGCCTCGGTGTCCCGGGCCTTGCCCACCCCCTCGTCGCCGCCGGGGAGTGGGCCGACCTCACCTGCCCGGGGACGCCCCTCGACTGGGTCGTCCTCAACGTCGCGGACGGGCCCGGCGCCCATCCCGACCCGCACTGCCTGGAGGCGGCCGGACGTCTGCGCAACACCGGCATCCGCGTTCTCGGCCACCTCGACGCCGCCCATGGGGCCCGGAGCTTCGGCGAACTGATCTCCGACGCGCACCGGTACCTCGACTGGTACCGGGTCGACGGCTTCCTCCTCGACCGGTGCCCGTCCGATCGCGCCGCCCTCCCCGAGGTCCGCCGCACCGTCGACACCCTGCGGGTGATCCGTGACGACGCCCACATCGTCCTCGGGCACGGCACCCATCCCTGCCCCGGCTACGCCGAGAACGCCGACCAACTCGTCACCTTCTCCGGCGCCTGGAGCGACTACCGCTGGTCCCAGGCGGCCGAATGGAGCGCCGACTACCCGCCCGAGCGTTTCTGCCACTTCGTCCACGGCGTCCCGCGCGGGCACCTGGAGGAGGCCCTGCGCATCGCCCGCTGGCAGGGCGCGGCGACGATCTACTTCACCGACCGCACGGACCGGGGCGGACAGGTCGACCCCTGGGAGACCATGCCCGGCTACTGGGACGAAATCGTCTCGCGAGTCGGGACGGGTGTCTCGGAATGAAAAAGGCCGTGGCAGTGTTACGAGCAGAACAACCGTAATCACTGACCGACCAACGGAGTCCCCGTGTCGCTGCCACCCCTGGTCGAGCCGGCCCCCGAGCTCACCGTAGACGAGGTCCGCAGGTACTCCCGCCACCTGATCATCCCCGACGTGGGGATGGACGGGCAGAAGCGGCTGAAGAACGCCAAGGTGCTCGCCGTGGGCGCGGGCGGCCTCGGCTCGCCGACCCTCATGTACCTGGCGGCGGCCGGTGTCGGCACGCTCGGCATCGTGGAGTTCGACGAGGTCGACGAGTCGAACCTGCAGCGGCAGGTCATCCACAGCCAGGCCGACATCGGCCGGTCCAAGGCCGAATCCGCCCGCGACACCATCAAGGGCATCAACCCGTACGTGGACGTGGTCCTTCACGAGGAGCGGCTCGAAGCCGACAACGTGATGGACATCTTCAGCCAGTACGACCTGATCGTCGACGGCACGGACAACTTCGCGACCCGCTACCTGGTCAACGACGCCTGCGTGCTGCTGAACAAGCCCTATGTCTGGGGCTCGATCTACCGCTTCGACGGCCAGGCCTCCGTCTTCTGGTCCGAGCACGGCCCCTGCTACCGCTGCCTCTACCCGGAGCCCCCGCCCCCCGGCATGGTCCCCTCCTGCGCCGAGGGCGGCGTCCTGGGCGTGCTGTGCGCGTCCATCGGCTCCATCCAGACCAACGAGGCCATCAAGCTCCTCGCCGGCATCGGTGAGCCGCTGGTCGGCCGCCTGATGATCTACGACGCCCTGGAGATGCAGTACCGCCAGGTCAAGGTCCGCAAGGACCCCGACTGCGCGGTCTGCGGCGAGAACCCGACCGTCACCGAGCTCATCGACTACGAGGCCTTCTGCGGCGTCGTGTCCGAGGAGGCCCAGGCGGCGGCCGCCGACTCCACGATCACTCCCAAGCAGCTCAAGGAGTGGATGGACGACGGTGAGAACATCGAGCTCATCGATGTCCGCGAGCCGAACGAGTTCGAGATCGTCTCCATCCCCGGCGCCCGGCTGATCCCGAAGAACGAGTTCCTGATGGGCTCGGCCCTCGAGAGCCTCCCGCAGGACAAGAAGATCGTCTTGAACTGCAAGACGGGTGTCCGCAGTGCGGAAGTCCTGGCGGTCCTCAAGTCCGCGGGCTTTTCCGACGCCGTCCACGTCGGCGGCGGTGTGATCGGCTGGGTCAACCAGATCGAGCCGGCGAAGCCCGTCTACTGACCGGGCCCCGGTCCCGCTTCCAGGACGGCGGGGGTTTCGCGCACCGCGGGTGCGCGAAGCCCCCGCCGCCGTCATGAGCAGACCGTGCCGTCCTTCGGCACCGTCCCCTCCAGCAGATAGGCGTCCACCGCGGAGTCGACGCAGTCGCTCCCGCTCCCGTACGCACCGTGTCCCTCGCCCTTCCAGGTGAGCATCACGCCGACGTCCTCGCCCAGCTCGTCGGCCATCCTGCGGGCCCCCTCGTAGGGCGTGGCCGGGTCGCCCGTGTTGCCGACGACCAGGATCGGAGCGGCACCGGGCGCGCTCACCTCCGGGGTCTCGTGCTGCCCGGCCACCGGCCAGTCGTGGCACCAGCCGGCCGTGTCCCAGCCGAGGAAGGCCCCGAACACGGGCGAGACCTTCTCGAACGTCGGCAGCAGCTTCTTCGTCTCCGCCGGGGTCGGCCGCTGCTTGTCGTCCAGACACGATATGACCCGCTGCGAGTGGGTTGTCGTGCCGTAGCGGCCCGAGGGGTCGCGCTCGTTGTATCCGTCGGCGAGGGCCAGCAGTTCCGACCCGTCGCCCTCCTCGGCCGCCGCCAGTGCGCTGGTCAGGGTCGGCCAGCCGTCCTTGCTGTAGAGCGGCAGCACGATACCGGTGAAGGCCAGCGTCTGTGTCAGTCTCCGCCCCGGTGACGACGTCGGGAGTGGCTCGGCGTCGAGCCGGTCCAGCAGGTCGGCGATCTTCCGCGAGCCCTGCTTCGGGTCCTGCCCGGTGGACCTCAGATAGTCCTCGAGCGCTCGCTGGAAGCCCCTGGCCTGGTTCTCGGCGTGGCCCATCGTGTCGGCACCCGGGTCCACGACGGCGTCGAGTATCACGCGCCCCACGTTCTTCGGGAACAGGTGGGCGTATACGCCACCGAGCTCGGTGCCGTAGGAGATGCCGAAGTAGTGCATCTTCTCGTCGTCCAGGACATGGCGCATCAGGTCCATGTCGCGAGCGGTGTCCGTGGTCGAGACGTGGGCCATCAGCTTGCCGGCGGCCTTCTGGCAGCCCTTGCCGAAGTCGGCGGCGTCGGTCAGGTACCTCTGTTCCTCGGCGGCGGTGTCCGGTGTGGAGTCCACCGACTCGGCGTCCTCGATCGCCTCGTCGGCGCGGCAGCGGACGCCCTCGCTGGCGGCCACTCCGCGCGGGTCCCAGCTCACCAGGTCGTAGCGCTCGTGCAGCGAGGAGACGGTGTCGCCGTAGGACGGCATCGTGGAGACGCCCGAGGCGCCGGGGCCGCCGAAGTTGAACAGCAGTGAGCCGATGCGCTCGTCGCCCGTGGCCTTGGCGCGGATCAGCGCGAGGTCGATCGTGTCGCCGTCCGGCTCGCTCCAGTCCAGCGGCGCCTTGAGCGTGGCGCACTGCCAGTCCCCACCGGGCGCCGGCGCGTCCGCGGTGTCCTCGCAGCGGCCCCAGTCCAGGCTCTGGGAGGCCAGCGGATCGGGCACCCCGGACGGAGCCGCGGCCGAGCGCCGTCCCCCGCTCGTGCTCTCGTCGTCCTTGTCCTCGTCGGACGCGCCGCTGCCGCAGCCCGCCGTCAGCAGCGCGGCGGCGGCCGTCAGAGCCGTCCACCGAACGAGACGCGCCATGTGCTCTCCCCCCTCACAGGCCGTCCGCGCCGTGCGGCGGATGGCGGTCATGCCATGGTAGGCGGACCGCACCGCGCCTGTCGGAGCCTGTGGATAACGCTCTGACCTGCGCATTCGTGAGAGTGCGGGGTGCGGTGTGGGGTCAGGGGCAGACGGTGTCGGCCGCCGGTGCCCTGCCGTCCAGCAGATAGCCGTGCACGGCGTTCTGCACGCACTTGTCCTTGCTGTCGTAGGCACCGTGGCCCTGGCCCTTGTAGGTCAGTTTCACGCCCACGCCCTTCCCCAGCGCGTCCACCATCCGCCCCGCTCCCTCGTAGGGCGTGGCCGGGTCGCCGGTGTTCCCGATCACCAGGATGGGTGCGGCTCCGGGCGCGCTGACGTCCGGGTGCTCGGCGGCGCCGGCCACCGGCCAGTCGGTGCAACTGAGCATGGACCAGGCGAGGTAGTCGCCGAACAGCGGGGAGGCCCGGCGGAAATCGGGCAGCTTGCGCTCCACGTACTCCGGGTCGTACCGAGGCTTGTCGTCGGCGCAGTTGATGGCGACGTTGGCCGCGGTGATGTTGCTGTACTGGCCGTTCTCGTTGCGTCCGTTCAACGCGTCCGACAGCACCATGAGGACCCGGCCGTCACCGTCGTAGGCCTGTTGCAGGCCGTCCGTGAGGTACTCCCAGAAGTCCTTGGAGTAAAGGGCCTGCGCGATGCCGCTGGTGGCGGCGGTCTGCGTGAGTTCGCGGGGGAAGATGCCGGGGATCGGATCGCGGTCGAGATCCTTCAGCAGCCGGGCGATGCGGTCCTTGACGTCCTGGGCGTCGGTCCCGATCGGGCATTCCTCGACCTTCGACGTGCAGTCCTCGGCGAAGTTGTCCAGCGCGAGCTGGAAACCCTCGGCCTGCGCCAGCGAACCCTGTTCCGGGGTCTGTGTCGGGTCGACGACCGCGTCGAAGACGGCGCGCCCCACCTTCCCGGGGAACAGGTGGGCGTAGACACCGCCGAGCTCGGTGCCGTAGGAGATGCCGAAGTAGTACAGCTTGTCGTCGCCGAGGACCTGGCGCATCAGGTCCATGTCGCGGGCGGCGTCGGTGGTGGCCACGTGCGGCAGGGCCTTCTTCGAGCGCTTCTCGCAGGCCGCGTTGAACTTCTCGGTGTTGTCCAGCAACTCGGTGCGCTCGGCCGCGTCGTCGGGGGTCGCGTCCTGCTGGAAGTACGCGTCGAGCTGCTTGTCGTCCAGGCACTCCACCGGGTCGCTGCGCCCGACACCGCGAGGGTCGAAGCTGACCAGGTCGTAACGGGTGCGCAGGGTCGCGTAGTCCTGGCCGAAGGCGGGCAGCGTGGTGACGCCGGATCCGCCCGGGCCGCCGAAGTTGAAGACGAGCGAACCGATCCGCCGGTCCGCCTCACCACTGGCCTCGGCGCGGATCAGCGCGAGGCCGATCGTGTCCCCCTCGGGGTCGTCCCAGTCGAGCGGCGACTTCATGGTGGCGCACTGCCACTCGTCGCCGTCCGGCAGCGGGGAGGGGGCGGCGCCGCCGCCCTCGGCCTCGGACGGCGCCGGGCAGTCCTTCCAGTCGAGCTTCTGCGCGGTCAGGTCCTCGTCCCCGCCCGCGTCGCCCCCGGAGGTGTCACTGCAGCCCGTCAGCAGGGCGGACAGCACTACGGCGGTGGCGGTCAGGCCGGCGGTGCGTGACCAGGAGGCGTTCGGCATGCGTCCATCGTGCGGTCGGGCGCGCCCGCGTGCTCGGGGCGGGGGCCGTACGAGGTACGCGGGCCTCTCGCACGGCGCCCGCCACGAGGGCGCTACAGAGCCTCTTTCCGCGTCAGGTGGTTGAAGACCAGCCAGCCGGGGAGGACCGGCAGCCACAGCGTGAGCAGCCGGTACAGGAGCACCGCGGGTGCGGCGACCTCCTTGGGCAGACCGACGGCGATCAGGCCGACCGTCAGGGTCGCCTCCACCGCCCCCACACCGCCGGGCGTCGGCGCCGCGGAACCCAGCGCGTTGCCGGCGAGGAAGACGACCGCGACGCTCGCCAGGCTGATCGACGTCGACTCGTCGCCGAAGGCCCGGATCGAGGCGTCCAGGCACATCACGAAGCAGGCGGTGAGGAGCAGCATGCCGCCGATGCCCGTGATCAGCTTCTGCGGGCGCTGCAGCACGTCCAGCATGCGCGGCACGACGCCTGCGAAGAGCGACCGCACGCGGGTGACGACGAACTTCCTCAGGAACGGCACCGAGGTCACCACGAGCACCAGCACCGCGACGGTCAGCAGACCCGCGATCACCGTCCGGGACGGCGACAGCGACGGCGTCTTCTCGGTGCCGGTCAGATAGCCGAAGGCCAGCAGCATCAGGATGTGGCAGCCGAGTCCGAACAGCTGCGACGCGCCGACACTCGCCACCGCGAGCCCCGGACGCACACCGGCGCGCTGGAGGAAGCGGGTGTTCAGGGCGACACCGCCGACCGCGGCCGGGGCGACGATCTTCACGAACGACCCGGCGACCTGCGCGGCGACGGTCCGCATGAACGGGACCCGCTCCGGCACGAACCCCAGCAGGGCCATGGCCGCCGCCAGGTAGCTCGCCGCAGAGAACAGCACGGCCGCGGCGACCCACCCCCACTCGGCGTTCGAGATCAGCGGCCCGAACTCGATGTGGGTGAGCTGGGTCAGCAGGAAGTAGGCGCCGATGGCCCCGGCGATGAAGCTGATCAGTGTGCGCGGACGCACCCGTTCCAGACGGGCCGGCTCGACGGGCGCCTGCGGCCTGATCCGCAGCACCGCGTGCCGGATCAGGGTGAGCAGGTCCTCCTCGCGCGCCTCCTCCAGCGCCTCGTCCACGGCACGCTTCTCCGCCCGCTGCTCGGCGCGTGCGGCCTTCTTGTCGCTCTTCTCGGCCTTGTCGGCCCGCTCAGTCCTCGCGGCCTTCTCAGCCTTCTCGGCCTGCTCGGTCTCGCTGGTCTCCCCGGCCTTGTCGAGCCGCACGGGCGTGTGCGTCGTGCCCTCGCTGCCGGCGGCCTCCGCGCGGGCCAGCTTGGCCTGCCGGGACGACTCCAGGACCGCCTCCCGCTCGCGCTGGGCCCGCTCCCGGGCCAGCCTGCGCAGCGTCGCGCGCGTGGAGCGGCTCAGGGCGATGGGCTGGAGCATCGGCAGGCAGTCCGCCACGGCGTCGGGACCGAGCACGGCCACCGCGGAGGCGACCGCGCGTTCGGCGCCCACCCGCAGGCCGAGCGTGACGAGGAGCTGGGAGACGTCCATGCGCAGCAGCAGGTCCCCGGCGGCGATCTCGCCGATGCGCAGATCCGTGAGGATCACCGTGCCGGAACGATCCACCAGGATCGCGTCACCCACCAGCCTGCGGTGCGCGATGCGCCGGGACTGGAGGGCCCGCACCTGTTCCCAGGTGCCGCGCAACAGGTCGTCGGTGATCTCCTCGTCCGCCAGCGAGTCGAGGCTGCGCCCGCCGGTGTGCTCGTAGACGAGCATCACGGCGTCGGGTCCCAGCTCGGACGTCGCGATCAGCTTGGGTGCGTGGGCGCCGGCCGCGATGGCCGCGTAGGCGAGCAGTGCCTCCTGCTCCAGTGCCTGGCGCAGTGACGGGAGGCTGCTGCGGGTGGCGAAGCCGCGGAGCGTGAGGTTCCGCCACGCGCGGTAGAAGAACCCCTGCGCCTGCTGCTCCCGGTCCACCACCGTGACGTCCAGTGGCCGGCCGTCCTCCAGGGTGACGAAGTAGCGGCGGCCGCGGTCTCCGGTCTCCGCGGTGTCCGACGGCGCCTCCTCGCGCGCGGCGGTCACCGGGCGGAAGCCGACGTGCCGCAGGCCCGCCATCAGCGTCCGTCCGGTGGGGCGGACGTTGGGGGAGCCGACGGCGTACAGCGTTCCGTAGGCCACGGTCCAGCCGATGAGGACCGTCAGAATGATCGAGAACGGCGTCGTGTAGCCGGTGACGAGCATCGAGAAGGCGTCCAGGAGCAGCACGATCCACAGCACCGCGCGCCAGCGCGGTCTGCGGGACATGCCGACGGCCGTCATGTACGCGATGACCGGGGCCAGATAGCCGTGCACCGGGTCGGTCAGCGCGTGGACGTCGCCGGGCGACGGCTGGGTGAGCGCCTCCTGGATGGAACCGGGGGCGGCCTTGGCGACCCAGAGGTCGGTGGCGAGAGTCACCCCGTGCGCGAGGACCGCCGCGAGGACGCCGTCGGCGATCCGCAGCCCGTCCCGTTTGATCAGCCGCTCGATCGCGAAGGCGACCGGCACCAGGAGGATCGCGATGCTGGAGGCCAGTCCGGCGATCTTGATCAGCAGATCGGGTGCCTGCCCCGTGCCCTTGTTGATGTCCTGTTCGAGGCCCGAGGTGGTGCCGTGCGCGAAGGCGGCGACGGCCAGCAGCACGGCGACGGCGAGCACGCCCACCAGGAGGCGCATCAGGTCGGACGGACGGTGCACGCGCGCGGGGAGCAGCGGTTCGTCGCCCTCCACCTCGTCGATGTGGGCCACGTCGTCGGGGTCGGCGGCCGTCGCCGCGCTGCCCGCGGCGGCTCTCCGGCCCGACTTCCCGTCGCTTCGGTCCCCGGTGTCCGGGCGCGACGAAGAGTCAGAGGTGCCCTCGGCGTCCTCGGGGTGCACACCCTGCTGCTTCATCGCCTCTTCTTGCTCCCGTATCACTGGTCACCGCCCGCACGATGGTGGCATGTCGCGTCGGTCTCGGCAGGCATCAGGGTGCCTGTGCGGGCCGCACAGTCTGCCCGAAACGCCGCTTCCGGGCGAGGGACGCGCACCGTCGCGGGCGCGCGGCGTTGTCGGTGGGGTGGGGCAGGATGGGACGGATGAGCGAGCAGAACCTTCCGGACGACGTCGCCCCGGAGTACGCGGACGCGCTGCCCGAGTACGCCGAGCGTGTCCTCGAGGTGACCGAACTGATCCCGCCGGGCCGCGTCATGACGTACGGGGATGTCGCCGAGTACCTGGAGGACGGGGGGCCGCGCCAGGTCGGGCGGGTGATGTCCCTGTACGGGGGAGGCGTGCCGTGGTGGCGCGTCGTCCGCGCGGACGGGGCCCTGCTCGCGGGCCACGAACTGGAGGCGCTCGCCCGCTACCGGGAGGAGGGCACTCCCTTGAAGGAGGCGAGCAGAGCCGCGGAAGGCCACCTGCCGCGCCTCGACCTGAGGCGGGCGCGGTGGGACGGCGGCGAACGCGCGCAGGGTCACACCTGACAGCTTCCGCCATCGGGCGGACGGATGTGTGACCGGTGATCCATGTGAGGTAAATGGGGCACTTCGGGCACGCACGTGGCATGACGTACGTTCGTGGGGCGGGGGGCGCAGGCGCCGTGAGTGACCCGAGGGAAGAAGAGGAGGCTCTCCTTCCGTCTCGACCGTCGGCGTAGCGTCAGCCGCACGCGTCCCCCTCATCCCGGGGCCACCGCCGTACCCGCGGCGCGGACGGCCCACCAGCACACCCACCAGGACCGGCGAACCACGTGAGCTCCTCTTCCTCCACCGGACACCCGTCGCACCCCCAGGTGCGACGGGGGAGCCGTGGCGCTTACCGACTGGTGCGTACCCCGCCGGCGCGCATGGATCCCCCTCGTCTGGACGCCGCACAGCGCGCCGTGGTTGACCACAGGGGCGGACCACTGCTCGTCCTCGCCGGCCCGGGCACCGGCAAGACCACCACGCTGGTCGAGTCCGTGGCGGAGCGGATCGCCCGGGGCGGGGACCCCGAGCGGATCCTGGTGCTGACCTTCAGCCGCAAGGCGGCCGTCGAACTGCGGGACAGGATGGCGCTCCGCATGGGCGCGGCGCGTGCCCCGCGGGCGACGACCTTTCACTCCTTCGGTTACGCCCTGGTCCGCGCCCACCAGGACAGCGAGCTGTTCGTGGAGCCGCTGCGGCTGCTCTCCGGCCCCGAGCAGGACGTGGCGGTACGAGAGCTGCTCGCCGGCCAGGCCGACCTGGAGCGGCTCGGCCTGGCCCATGTGCGCTGGCCGGACGAACTGCGCGCCTGCCTGACCACCCGTGGCTTCGCCGACGAGGTCCGGGCGGTCCTCGCCCGCAGCCGCGAACTGGGGCTCGGCCCGGACGCCCTCGGGGCCTTCGCCCGGCGCATCGGCCGCCCGGACTGGCGGGCCGCCGCCGTCTTCCTCGCCGAGTACCTGGACGTGCTCGATCTCCAGGGCGTGCTCGACTACGCGGAACTCGTCCACCGCGCGGTGCTCCTCGCCCGGCGCCCCGAGGTCGCCGCGCGTCTGGCCGCGCAGTACGACGCGGTGTACGTCGACGAGTACCAGGACACCGATCCCGCCCAGGTCAGGCTGCTGCACACGCTGGCCGGCGGCGGGCGCACCCTCGTCGCCTTCGGCGACCCCGACCAGTCGATCTACGCCTTCCGGGGCGCGGACGTGAACGGCATCCTCGAGTTCCCGAGCTCCTTCCCGCGCGCGGACGGCCGGCCGGCTCCGGTCGAGGTGCTGCGGACCTCGCGCCGGTCCGGGAGCGCCCTGCTGGCCGCCACCCGGCTGCTGACCCAGCGCATGCCGCTGACCCGCCTCCCCGCCGACAAGGTGCGCGCCCACCGCGAGCTCGCTCCGGCGCGGGACGGGGGGCGCGTCGAGGCGTACACGTATCCGACGTCCGGCACCGAGCTGGACAACATCGCCGACATCCTGCGGCGGGCGCATCTGGAGGACGGCGTCCCCTGGGGCGAGATGGCCGTCCTCGTCCGCGCCGGTTCGCGCACGATACCGGCGGTCCGCCGCGCCCTCACCGCGGCCGGCGTCCCCCTGGACATCGACGGCGACGACCTCCCCCTGCGCCACGAGCCGGCGGTGGCGCCCTTGCTGACGGCTCTGCGGGCCGTGGCACAGGCGGAGGCGGGCGACCGCCCCGGGGCGGGCGCGGGTCACGCGGCTGAGGCCGGGGAGTACGCGGACACGCTGGGGGAGGGCGGGTCCGACACGGATGCGGGCGGGGAGCCCAGGTCCGGGGCGGGCGTGGATGCGGCCGGGGAGGCCGGGTCCGGGGCGGGCGCGGATGCGATCGGGGGTGCCGGGCCTGAGACGGGTGCCGGTACCGCTGGTGAGGTCGCGGACGCGGAGACGGGTGCCGGTACCGCTCGTGCGGTCGCGGACGCGGTGGGGGAGACCCGATCTGAGGTGGACGTCGATGCGCCGGCGACGTCCGCGTCCGGCACGGGTGCCCCTCGCGCGGAGGAGCCGTGCTGGCTTCCCACCGAGACCGCCCTGACCCTGCTCACCTCACCCCTCGCCGGCATGGACGCCGCCGACCTGCGCCGTCTCGGCCGCGCACTGCGCGAGGAGGAGCGTGCCGCCGGCAATCCGTTGCCGCCGCCCTCGGACCGGCTGCTCGCACGGGCGCTGGCCGAACCCGAGCGGCTGGCCGTGCACGACCCCGCATACGCGCGCGGCGCCCAGCGCTTGGGCGCCCTGCTCCGCAAGGCCCGCGAGCGCCTCGCGGGCGGCGGCAGCGCCGAAGAGGCGTTGTGGGACCTGTGGGAAGGCACGCCGTGGCCGACCCGCCTGGAACGCTCCGCCCGGCGCGGCGGCGCGGCCGGCCGCAACGCCGACCGCGACCTGGACGCCGTCTGCGCCCTCTTCGCGACGGCCGCCCGCGCGGAGGAGCGCACCGGCGGCCGGGGCGCCCTGAACTTCCTGGAGGAGATCGACGCCGAGGACATCGCCGCGGACACCCTCACGCGGCGTGCCGTACGCCCCGACGCCGTCCGCCTGATGACCGCGCACCGCTCGAAGGGACTCGAGTGGCGGCTGGTCGTCGTCGCGGGCGTCCAGGAGGGCCTGTGGCCGGACCTGCGCCGCCGAGGCTCCCTCCTCGAGGCCGACCGCATCGGCCGCGACGGACTCGCCGAACCGCTCACGCCCGGCGCGCTGCTCGCCGAGGAACGCCGCCTGTTCTACGTGGCCGCGACACGCGCGCGTGAACGGCTCGTCGTGACCGCGGTGAAGGCACCGGCCGACGACGGCGACCAGCCGTCCCGGTTCCTGACCGAACTCGGCGTCGAACCCGTCGACGTCACGGGCCGCCCCCGCAGGCCCCTCGCCGTCGCGGCACTCGTCGCCGAGCTGCGCGCCACCACGGTGGACCCCCGCGTCTCCGAACCGCTGAGGGAGGCGGCCGCCCGCCGGCTGGCCCGCCTGGCCGCCCTCACCGACGAGGACGGCCGCCCCTTGGTGCCGTCCGCCCACCCCTACCGCTGGTGGGGCATGTGGGACCCGACCGAGAGCAAGGTGCCGCTGCGCGACCGCGACCAGCCCGTCACGCTCTCGGGCAGCGCCCTCGACCAGCTGGCCAACACCTGCGCCCTGCAGTGGTTCCTCGGCCGCGAGGTGAAGGCGGACGCGCCCGCGACCGCCGCCCAGGGTTTCGGCAACGTGGTGCACGTCCTCGCCGACGAGGTGGCCTCGGGGCACACCCCGGCCGACCTCGCCGTCCTCATGGAGCGTCTGGACTCCGTGTGGAACGCGCTCGCCTTCGACGCGCCCTGGAAGTCGGCGCAGGAGAAGGCCAACGCGCGCGTGGCGCTCGAACGCTTCCTGAAGTGGCACGTCATGGACCGCGCCGGTCGCACGCCGGTGGCCAGCGAACACGACTTCGACGTGACGCTGGAGGCGGGCGACTACGAGGTGCGCATCCGCGGTCAGATGGACCGGGTAGAGGCCGACGGCGACGGCCGCGCCTACGTCGTCGACTTCAAGACCGGGAAGCAGGCGCCGACCTCCGCCGAGGTGGCACGCCACCCCCAGCTCGCCGTCTACCAGCTGGCCGTCCGCGAGGGGGCCGTCGACGAGGTGTTCGACGGCAACCGCCCCGAACCGGGTGGCGCCGAGCTGGTCCAGCTCCGCCAGGGCGCGCCCGTACGGGACGGTGGCGAGACCCTCCCCAAGGTGCAGGCACAGGAATCCGTGGAGGGGCCGGCGGGCGAGTGGGTCGGGGACCTCCTGGCCACGGCCGCCGGCAAGGTCCTCGACGAACGGTTCACCCCCACCGCGGGCCAGCACTGCACCCACTGCGCCTTCCGCGCGTCCTGCAGCGCACGGCCCGAGGGACGACACGTCGTGGAGTGAGCCGCCGGAGCGGACAGCCCGCGCGCAGGTGCCCGCGCGCCCCAGCGAATCCCTCCCCTCCGCGAGCCCCGCGTGCGAGCCCCCGCGTGCGAACGCCCGCTTGCGAGCCCCCGGGCGGGCGCCGGGACGGCATGGCGGGCCAGGGTCCGAGCGGGCCGGTGTGATGAGCGGCACCACAGGTGCTGACCTGCGGTTCTCGCCTCCGCGGCGACGATCCGGCACCCGCTGTCAGTGGCCGCCGCTAGCCTCTCTGACGTGCCCGCCCATCTCACGGATCCCGAACAGCTCAAGGAGCTCCTCGGCATCCCCTTCACCCCGGAGCAGACGGCCTGCATCATCGCGCCGCCCGCCCCGCAGGTGATCGTCGCCGGCGCCGGGTCGGGCAAGACGACGGTGATGGCGGCGCGCGTGGTGTGGCTGGTCGGCACCGGCCAGGTCGCCCCCGAACAGGTCCTCGGCCTCACCTTCACCAACAAGGCGGCCGGTGAACTCGCCGAACGCGTACGCAAGGCGCTGATCAAGGCCGGCGTCACCGATCCGGACGTGATCGACCCGGACAATCCGCCGGGCGAACCGGTGATCTCCACGTACCACGCCTTCGCGGGCCGTCTCCTGACCGACCACGGGCTGCGCCTCGGGCTGGAGCCGACCTCCAGGCTGCTCGCCGACGCCACCCGCTACCAGCTCGCCGCGCGGGTCCTGCGCGAGGCTCCCGGCCCCTACCCGGCCCTCACCCGCTCCTTCGCCGACCTGGTCAGCGACCTCCTCGCCCTCGACTCAGAGCTCGCCGAGCACCTCGTACGCCCGGAGGAGCTGCGCGCCTGGGACGCCGGACTCCTGGAGTCCCTGCGGAGCGTCAAGCTCAGCAACGCCGACCTGCGCAAGGTCCCCGAGGCCGCCGCCGCGCGCCGGGAACTGGCCGAGCTGGTGATCCGCTACCGGGCCGCCAAACGCGAACGGGACCTGCTCGACTTCGGCGACCAGATCGCCCTGTCCGCACAGCTCGCCGGGCTCCCGGAGGTGGGCCGCGTGCTGCGCGACGAGTTCCGTGTCGTACTGCTCGACGAGTACCAGGACACCTCGGTGGCCCAGCGCGTCCTCCTGGCGGGCCTGTTCGGGGCCGGCACCGGCCACCCCGTGACCGCCGTGGGCGACCCCTGCCAGGCGATCTACGGCTGGCGCGGTGCCTCCGTCGCCAACCTCGACGACTTCCCCGAGCATTTCGCCCACGGTGACGGCCGCCCCGCCACCCGCCAGGCGCTCAGCCAGAACCGCCGCAGCGGCGGCCGCCTCCTCGACCTCGCCAACGACCTCGCCGAGCCCCTGCGCGCCATGCACGCGGGCGTCGAGGCCCTGCGCCCCGCCCCCGGCGTCGAACGCGACGGGACGGTCCGCTGCGCCCTGCTGCGCACCCACGCCGAGGAGATCGACTGGCTCGCCGACTCCGTCGCCCACCTCGTGCGCACCGGCAAGGCGCCCGGCGAGATCGCCGTGCTGTGCCGTACGGCGACCGACTTCGCCGGGATCCAGGGCGCGCTGGTCGCCCGCGACGTCCCCGTCGAGGTCGTGGGCCTCTCCGGTCTGCTGCACCTGCCCGAGGTGGCCGACCTGGTCGCCGTCTGCGAAGTCCTCCAGGACCCCGGCGCCAACGCCTCCCTGGTCCGCCTGCTCACCGGTCCCCGCTGGCGGATCGGGCCGCGCGACCTCGCCCTCCTCGGACGACGGGCCCGGCTGCTCGTCGCCCACGCGCGCGTGGACGGCGGCGACGACCCCGACCGGAGGCTCGCCGCGGCCGTCGAGGGGGTCGACCCGTCCGAGGTGATATCGCTCGCGGACGCCCTCGACACCTTCCTGGAGACGCCCCTGGACGGCACCGGGGACGACGACGGGCTGCCCTTCTCGTCGGACGCGCGGGTGCGGTTCGCACGGCTGGCCACCGAACTGCGCGACCTGCGCCGGGCCCTGTCCGACCCCCTCATGGACGTGCTGCACCGCGTCCTCGCCGTCACCGGCCTGGAGGTCGAGCTGTCGGCGTCCCCGCACGCCCTGGCAGCCCGCCGCCGCGAGACCCTGTCGAACTTCCTGGACGTCGCCGCCTCCTTCGCCGCGAGCGACGGCGAGGCCACCCTCCTCGCCTTTCTCGGCTTCCTGCGCACCGCCGCCCAGTACGAGAAGGGCCTCGACAACGCCCTGCCCGGCGGCGAGAACACCGTCAAGGTGCTTACCGCGCACAAGTCGAAGGGGCTGGAGTGGGACGTCGTCGCCGTGCCCGGTCTGGTCACCGGCACCTTCCCCAGCGGCCAGGGCCGCGAGAAGTGGACCGCCCAGGGCAAGGTCCTGCCGCACGGCCTGCGCGGTGACGCCGACACCCTGCCCGACGTGGCCTCCTGGGACTCGCGCGGTCTCAAGGCCTTCCACGAGGCGATGAAGGAACACCAGCACACCGAGGAGCTCCGCCTCGGCTACGTCACCTTCACCCGCCCCCGGTCCCTGCTGCTGGGCTCCGGCCACTGGTGGGGTCCCAGCCAGAAGAAGCCCCGCGGACCGTCCGCTTTCCTCACGGCCCTGTACGAACACTGCGCCTCCGGACACGGTGAGATCGAGGCCTGGGCGGACGAACCCGCCGAGGACGAGGAGAACCCGGCCCTGCACCGGGCGACCGCCGACCAGGCCTGGCCCCTGCCCCTGGACGACGCGGCCCTCGTCCGCCGCCGGGCCGCCGCCGAGACGGTCCTCGCCCACCTGGACGCCCTCACCTCCCAGCAGGACGGCGCCCCCGCGGTCACGCACGACCCCGACACCTACGACGACCCGGACTGGCCGCCACCCCCCGGCGACGACGAAGCACTCCAGCACGCGGAGGAACCGGTCTGGGCCGAAGACCCCACGGACTGGGACTCCTGGACCACGGACCGCCCCGCCTCACCGCCGGACGAGCCCGCCTCACCGCCGGACGAGCCCGCCTCACCGCCGGGCCGTGCCACCGCGCCGGGCGGCCCCGCCACCGCGCCGGGCGGCCCCGCCACCCCGCCGGACGGCCCCGCCACCCCGTCGGACGGCGCCGCCGCGGCGCCCGGCGACCCCACTGCGGCGCCCGGCGACCCCACTGCGGCGCCCGACGACCCCACCGCGGCGCCCGACAGCACCCCCGGCACCGCGGCTCGCCCCACCGTGCCGCCGCCGTCCGGACGCCCCGCCATCCCGCACCAGGCGGCCCCTCCCGGCGAGGCAGGCCGCGCCGGAACGCCCGGCGCCCACCCCCGGGCGCCGGAGCCCTCCGCTCCCGCCCGCCTCACGCCGGAGGAAGCCCGCACCGTCGCCTCCTGGGACCGCGACCTCGACGCGCTCACCGGTGAGCTCCTGCGCGCTCGCGAGAGCGTCACCGAGGTGCGTCTCCCGGCGTCGCTGACCGCCTCCCAGCTGATGGACCTGGCCGCCGACCCGGACGGCTTCGCGCAGGAGCTGGCCCGCCCCATGCCCCGCCCGCCCCAGCCGGCCGCCCGCCGCGGCACCCGCTTCCACGCCTGGGTCGAGGCCCGCTTCGAACCGCTGGAGCTCCCCCTGCTGGAACCCGAGGAGCTGCCCGGAAGCGAGGCCGAGATCGCCGACGAACGCGACCTGGAGTTCCTCAAGGACGCCTTCGAACGCACCGAGTACGCCCGCCGGACCCCCTATCGCGTCGAGGCCCCGTTCCAGCTCACGCTCGCCGGCCGCATCGTGCGAGGCCGCATGGACGCCGTCTACAAGGAGGGCGAAGGGGCGACGGCGAGGTACGAGATCGTCGACTGGAAGACCGGCCGTGCCGGTACCGCGGACCCCCTCCAGCTCGCGCTGTACCGCCTCGCCTGGGCCGAGCAGCAGCACGTACCGCTGGAGTCGGTGACGGCCGCCTTCCTGTTCGTACGCACGGGCGAGGTCGTCCGGCCCGGCGACCTGCCCGACCGCGCCGCGCTGGAGAACCTGCTGCTGGCCGACCCGGTCGGTGACGAACCGCACGATCGGGGTGTCCGTGCGGGCCGATAGGCTCGTGAGCATGAGCGAGACCCCGGACAGCGCTGTCCGTACGTACATCGAGCACCACCGCGCCGTCTTCCTCGACGACCTCGTCGAGTGGCTGCGCATCCCGTCCGTGTCGGCACAGCCCGAGCACACACCCGATGTACAGCGCAGCGCCGACTGGCTCGCCGCCAAGCTCGAGGAGACCGGCTTCCCGACCGTCGAGGTGTGGCCGACCCCGGGCGCACCCGCCGTGTTCGCGGAGTGGCCCTCCCACGACCCGCAGGCCCCGACGATCCTCGTCTACGGCCACCACGACGTGCAGCCCGCCGCCCGCGAGGACGGCTGGGACAGTGAGCCCTTCGAGCCCCTCGTCAGGGACGGCCGCCTCTACGCGCGCGGGGCGGCCGACGACAAGGGCCAGGTGTTCTTCCACACACTGGGCGTCCGCGCACACCTCGCCGCGACCGGCCGCACCGCCCCGGCGGTGAACCTGAAGCTGCTGATCGAGGGCGAGGAGGAGTCCGGCTCCCCGCACTTCCGCGCCCTGGTCGAGGAGCGCGCCGAGCGGCTGACCGCCGACGCGGTGATCGTCTCGGACACCGGCATGTGGTCCGAGGACACCCCCACGGTCTGCACCGGCATGCGCGGCCTCGCCGAGTGCGAGATCCGGCTGCACGGCCCCGACCAGGACGTCCACTCCGGCTCCTTCGGCGGCGCGGTCCCCAACCCGGCCACCGCCGTCGCCCGCCTCGTCGCCGCCCTGCACGACGAGCACGGACGCGTGGCGGTCCCGGGCTTCTACGACGGTGTCGTCGAACTCACCGCACGCGAACGCGCACTCTTCGCCGAGCTGCCCTTCGACGAGCGGCAGTGGCTGCGCACGGCCAAGTCGTACGCCGCCCACGGTGAGGCCGGGTACACCACTCTGGAGCGCGTCTGGGCCCGCCCCACCGCCGAGGTCAACGGCATCGGCGGCGGCTACCAGGGCCCGGGCAGCAAGACGATCATCCCCTCGTCCGCCATGGTGAAGCTCTCCTTCCGGCTGGTCGCGGGCCAGGACCCCGACCAGGTGGAGAAAGCCGTCCGCCACTGGATCGCCGAGCAGGTGCCGCCCGGCGTCCGCTGCGAGATCGACTTCGGATCCGCCACCCGCCCGTGCCTGACCCCGCTGGACCACCCGGCGCTGCGGTCCGTGGTCCGCGCCATGGGCCGGGCCTTCGAGAAACCCGTCCGCTTCACCCGCGAGGGCGGCTCCGGACCGGCCGCCGACCTTCAGGACGTCCTCGGCGCGCCCGTGCTCTTCCTGGGCATCTCCGTACCGTCCGACGGCTGGCACGCCCCGAACGAGAAGGTCGAGCTCGACCTGCTCCTGAAGGGCGTCGAGGCCTCCGCCCACCTGTGGGGCGACCTGGCGGAACACTGGCGCCACGCGCCCTGAGCGTCCTGCACGGTCCGCGTCCGGACCGGTGTCGCGGGCGCGGCACACTGGTAAGGCCGCCCGCACCGCCGAGCCCTCCCGGCCCCGGTCGCCACCCGCCGTACGAACCGCTGAACCGCCTGCCGAACCGAACCGCTCACCGGGGGAGTTGGAAGCACCCGTGACCACCTGGACCGACCACACAGCCGACCGTCCCATCTCGCTCACCGCCCCGAGCGGCATCGACCGCGCCGCCCACCACCGCCTCGACGAGGCCTGGCTCGCGGCGGCGTGGAGCCATCCTTCGACGCGCTGCTTCGTGGTCTCCGGCGGTCAGGCCCTCATCGACGAGACGCCCGACGGGCGGACCGAACTCGTCATGACCCCCTCCTTCGAAGCCCCGCTCACCGAGGCGCACCGCTACTTCCTGGGCACCGACGAGGAAGGCGTCAGCTACTTCGCCCTCCAGAAGGACTCCCTGCCCGGCCGCATGGACCAGTCCGCCCGCGCGGCGGGCCTGCGCGAGGCCGGGCTGCTCCTGTCGCCCCGGGACGCGGGACTCATGGCCCACGCGGTCGCCCTGGAGAACTGGCAGCGCCTGCACCGGTTCTGCTCCCGCTGCGGGGAACGGACCGTCATCGCCGCCGCCGGCCACATCCGGCGCTGCCCCGCCTGCGGCGCCGAGCACTACCCGCGTACCGACCCCGCCGTGATCATGGCGGTCACGGACGGCGAGGACCGCATCCTGCTGGGCCGCCAGATGCACTGGCCCGAGGGCCGCTTCTCGACGCTCGCGGGCTTCGTGGAGCCGGGCGAGTCCATCGAGCAGTCGGTGCGCCGCGAGGTGCATGAGGAGGTCGGCGTCACCGTCGGCCCCGTCGAGTACGTCGCCAGCCAGCCCTGGCCCTTCCCGTCCAGCCTGATGCTGGGCTTCATGGCCCACGCCACCTCGACCGAGATCAATGTCGACGGCGAAGAGATCCACGAGGCCCGCTGGTTCTCCCGCGACGAGCTGGGCGCCGCCTTCGAGTCCGGTGAGGTGCTCCCGCCCTACGGCATCTCGATCGCGGCCCGCCTGATCGAACTCTGGTACGGCAAGCCGCTGCCGACGCGCGGCACCTTCTGAGACCGGACGTCGTAGAGGGGCTCTCCCCGGCCGGGGAGAGCCCCTCTACGACGTCACCGGGAGAGCCCCTCTACGACGTCACGACGGTCCTGGTGAAGCGCTCACGCGCCGATCTTCTGCTTCACCTGCGCGAGCGACGGGTTCGTCAGCGTCGAGCCGTCCGGGAAGAGCACGGTCGGCACCGTCTGGTTTCCGCCGTTCGCCTTCTCCACGAACGCGGCGGACTCCGGGTCCTGCTCGATGTTGATCTCGTTGTACGCGATGCCCTCGCGGTCCATCTGGCCCTTCAGCCGACGGCAGTAGCCGCACCATGTGGTGCTGTACATCGTCACAGTGCCCGGCATGTGTTTCGCGCTCCTTCGGCGGCTCGGAAATGAGGTCGCACGGAGGGAACGTCCGAGGCGGCGCCACCATTCCCGGCACGTGACGCCTGTCGCACCGGTACGACTATCGGTGCGTGCCTGTGGACAACCGACTCACCTGTCTCCCACCGACCTGGCAGCATGGCGGTGTGACAGCAGCAACGCACTCCACCCTTTTCCCGCAGGTACCGGACTCGGCCGACGCGGTGCTCGATGGGCTCGACCCCGAGCAGCGCGAGGTGGCGACCGCCCTGCGCGGTCCGGTGTGCGTGCTGGCGGGCGCCGGGACCGGCAAGACCCGGGCGATCACCCACCGCATCGCCTACGGAGTGCGCGCCGGAATCCTCCAGCCGTCCAGCGTGCTCGCCGTCACCTTCACCAACCGCGCCGCCGGTGAGATGCGCGGCCGGCTGCGCCAGCTCGGTGCCGCGGGCGTGCAGGCCCGCACCTTTCACTCGGCGGCGCTGCGCCAGCTCCAGTACTTCTGGCCGAAAGCGATCGGTGGCTCCCTGCCCCGGCTCGTCGACCGCAAGATCCAGCTCGTCGCCGACGCGGCCGCCGCCTGCCGCATCCGCCTCGAACGGGGTGAGCTGCGCGACGTCACCGCCGAGATCGAGTGGTCCAAGGTCACCCAGACCGTCCCCGCCGACTACGCCCTCGCGGCGGCCAAGGCCGGCCGCGAGGCACCCCGCGACCCCGCCGAGATCGCCCAGCTCTACGCCGCCTACGAGGACCTCAAGCGCGGGCGCTCCGTCATCGACTTCGAGGACGTGCTGCTGCTCACCGTGGCCGTCCTCCAGGACCGGCACGACGTCGCCGAGCAGGTGCGCGCCCAGTACCAGCACTTCGTGGTCGACGAGTACCAGGACGTCAGTCCCCTCCAGCAGCGACTGCTGGAGCTGTGGCTCGGAGACCGCGACGATGTGTGTGTGGTCGGTGACGCCAGCCAGACGATCTATTCGTTCACGGGAGCAACCCCCGACCATCTGCTCGACTTCCGGAGCCGTCACCCCGGTGCCACCGTCGTCAAGCTGGTCCGCGACTACCGCTCCACCCCGCAGGTCGTGCACCTCGCCAATGGCCTTCTCTCCCAGGCCAGCGGCCGAGCCGCCGACCACCGCCTGGAGCTGGTCTCCCAGCGGCCCGCGGGCCCCGAGCCCGTCTACACCGAGTACGCCGACGAGCCGGCCGAGGCCGAGGGCGCGGCCCGCCGCATCCGGGAGCTTGTCGACGCGGGAGTTCCGGCTGCCGAGATCGCGGTGCTGTTCCGCACCAACAGCCAGTCCGAGACCTACGAACAGGCTCTCGCCGACGCCGGAGTCCCCTACCAGCTGCGGGGCGCCGAGCGCTTCTTCGACCGCCCGGAGGTGCGCAAAGCCGTCAGTTCCCTGCGGGCCGCCGCGCGCTTCGGCGGCAACGACTCCCTCCTCGACGACGTCGTCGACCTGCCCTCCCAGGTGCGTGCCGTGCTGTCCGGGGAGGGGTGGACCACGCAACCCCCGGCCGGGTCGGGCGCGGTCCGCGAGCGGTGGGAGTCGCTGGCCGCCCTGGTCGGTCTCGCCCAGGACTTCGCCGCCGCCGCGGCGGGCGCCACACTGAGCGACCTCGTCACCGAGCTCGACGAGCGGGCCGGCGCCCAGCACGCTCCGACGGTGCAGGGGGTCACCCTGGCCTCCCTGCACTCGGCCAAGGGACTGGAGTGGGACGTCGTCTTCCTGGTGGGTGTCGCCGAGGGCATGATGCCGATCACCTACGCAAAGACCGACGAGCAGATCGAGGAGGAGCGCCGCCTCCTCTATGTCGGCGTCACCCGCGCGCGTGAGCGCCTGCACCTCTCCTGGGCACTCGCGCGCTCGCCCGGCGGCCGGGCGAGCCGCCGGCCCAGCCGTTTCCTGAAAGGGCTGCGGCCCGGCTCAGGCGCGGCGACCGGGCGTACGGCCGCGGGCGGCCCCGGAGGTGTGGAACGCGGCGTCGGAAGCGGGGGCGCCGTGGCCGCCGCCGTTCCGAGACGGACCCAGCGGACCCCTGCCCGCTGCCGGGTCTGCGGGCGCACCCTCACCGATGCGGGCGAGTTGAAGCTGATGCGCTGCGAGGACTGCCCGTCCGACATGGACGAGGGCGTCTACGAGCGGCTGCGTGAGTGGCGCGCGCTCCAGGCGGAACGCAGTGGGCAGCCCGCGTTCTGCGTCTTCACCGACAAGACACTGATGGCCATCGCCGAGTCCGTCCCCGAGGGCGAGCGCGAGCTGGCACGGATCCCGGGAGTCGGGGCGCGCAAGCTCAACCGCTACGGAGCCGACGTCCTGGCCATCTGCGCAGGCCAGGACGGAGTGGGGCTTGACGACGACGACTGATGCGAACTCGTCGGAAAAATAGTTTGCGCATGCCTGGGGAATCCCCATAGGTTCTTGGTCACGGGAGCAGCGGCCTTCCCGGAGGCCCTGAATCCGTGCTGTACTTGCATATCCGCGGACTGGTTCATCCCAGTCCCCCGAGACGCCGAGAGGAGGCGAGTCCTGTGATCAGCATCAACTTCAGCTCCATCGTCAGCTCCACCGCCAAAATGACCGATCGCTCGGCCGTCTCCCTGTGCTCGCTCGGCGCCTCGAACCCGGGCACCGGTCTGTCCGGCATTCGCGCCGTGCGTCCGGCCTCCGCCTCCGTTGCCGCCGCGGACCTTCCCGTCCGTGAGCGCAATGAGCGACCGACCAAGGCACTGGAAGCAGCAGTAGCGGCACAGGCACATGCCTATGCCTTTACCGCGACCGGTGCCGGATTCCGGAAGCAGACGACGCAGCACCACCTGATGTGGGCCTTCCGTGGGCCAGAACCCTGGAGTGATCCAGCCTGATCGTCGATCAGGCCGGCGCCTTCAGGGCCGCGGAACCCCACCCGGGATCCGCGGCCCTTCTGTTTGTCCCCGAACGGGGACGGCAGCACGAAGGAGCCTCGGGACAAGAAAAGAACCCGGTACCAAGCCGCCAACCGGCCGACCGGCCGGCACGACCAGACGAGGAAGACCACCCGTGCAACTCGAAGCGCACGCCCCGTCCGTACCGCCTTCCGACACGATCCCCAAGCCCGTCCCCACGGAGGACCCCGCCTTGACCCCGCTCACCGCGCTCACCGCGCTCGACGACGCCATCGAGAACCTGGGCGTGCCCGTCCCGTGCCGCTCCTACGACCCGGAGGTCTTCTTCGCCGAGTCGCCGGCCGACGTGGAGTACGCCAAGTCCCTCTGCCGCACCTGCCCGCTGATCGAGGCCTGCCTCGCCGGTGCCAAGGAGCGGCGTGAGCCCTGGGGCGTCTGGGGTGGCGAGCTGTTCGTCCAGGGTGTCGTCGTTGCCCGGAAGCGGCCCCGTGGTCGCCCGCGCAAGAACCCGGTCACCGCATGAACACCACAGGAACGATCGACCGTCCCCTCACGAACGACCCCAAGAAGCAGGCCCCGATGAAGCCGTCCACCCACGACATCGCAGGCACCACGCCTGAAGACTTCACCACCAGCGGCGCGAAGGACTCGCGTCAGAACAGGACCCGAGAGATGCAACTCATCCCAGAAGCCCTGGCTCGTGCGCATATGCACGACCGCCTGCAGCAGGCCGAGCAGGAACGCCGGGCGCTGCGCCTGGCGACCGCTCGCCGGATGCAGCGCCGGGCCGAGCGCGCCTCGATGCGCGCCCGGCGCGCACTCGCCATGGCGGTCATGCAGTAACCGACCACCCGTAGCGGTGGCCTCCCGGCTCGGGAGGCGAGCTCTTCCCCGTGGGGGCCGGTCCGTCCGAACGGACCGGCCCCCACGGCGCGCTCAGCGCCGGAGGCTCACGCCTCCGCTGCCGTCCCGTCCACGTCGTACACGCCCCCTGCGTCCTCGTCCTCGGGGCGGAACCCTACGAGCCACTCCTCCAGCTCATCGCGCAGCCGCACCGTCGCCCCCAGCTGGCACAGCACACCGATGGTGCTCAAGGTCACCCGGTGGATCAGGAGGTAGGCGGGCGGCAGATTGAGCTGCTTGGCCAACTGGTACGCGGGGGAGCGCGGGTCGCCGATCCGGGCCGCCTGGCTCCGCATCCAGCTGCGGGTGAACGTGAACTCGTCCACACGTGCCGGTTCGATGATCGGCAGAAGGTAGTCGAGGACCGCGTCGGGCTCCAGCTCTATCGACTCCTTGACGAAGCCCTCCGCGCAGAGCATCTCGTAGACGGCGTCGGCCTCGCCGTCCAGGGTCATCCGCAGGGCCGCCCCGATGGGTTCGGGCAGACCGCCCGGGAGGCGGTCGACCGTGCCGAAGTCGAGGACGCCGAGGCGCCAGTCGTCCTCGCCGTCCGGCCCGCCGGGGAGCAGCCGGAAGTTTCCGGGGTGCGGGTCGGCGTGCAGCAGCCCGGTGCGTGCCGGACCCGAGAAGAGGAAGTGGGCCAGCAACTGCCCGGCCCGGTCGCGCTGCTGCGGCGTACCTCCCGCGATGATCTCGGACAGGGGGATGCCGTCGATCCACTCGGTGACCAGTACCTGCTCGCACTGGTGGACGACGTCCGGGACGACGATGTCCGGGTCGTCCGCGAACTCCTCGGCGTGCGTCCGTTGGGCCTGTGCCTCCAGGTCGTAGTCCAGCTCCTCCGAGACGCGGTCCTTGAGCTCCGTGATCAGCGGCTTGATGTCCATGCCGGGGACCAGCGGGCCCAGCAGGCGGGCGAAGCGGCTGAGCTGGTTCAGGTCGGACAGCAGGGCCTCGCCGGCCCCCGGGTACTGCACCTTGACCGCCACCTCGCGGCCGTCGTGCCACACCGCCTTGTGCACCTGACCGATCGAGGCGGCCGCGGCCGGCTTGTCCTCGAACTCCAGGAACAGGTCGGGCCAGTCCTCGCCGAGCCGCTCCGCGAGCACACCGTGCACCGTGCGCGTCGGCATCGGCGGTGCCGCTTCCTGCAGCTTGGTCAGCGCCGCCCGGTAGGGGCCGGCGACCTCCTCGGGCAGCGCCGACTCGAAGACGGACAGGGCCTGCCCGAACTTCATCGCCCCGCCCTTGAGCTCGCCCAGCACCTTGAACAACTGCTCCGCGGTGCGCTGCTGCAACTGTTGGCCGACGATCTCCGCGGACTCGCCCACGATTCGCTTGCCGAGCCCCCAGGTGGCCCGCCCGGCGAAGCCGAGCGGGAGCGCGGCGAGCTTGGCGGTCCGGGTGACCGCCTTGCGCGGAAGATCAGACATGCGCCCTCCAAGTCACAGCCGGCCGCGCCGGTACTGCCTTACGGCGTACTCCCGCTGACGGCCCTTGCCCAGCCATTGTCGCGCGCCGCTCCCCGTACTCGGAGGTGTGTTCCTGCCCACCTTTTCCGGCGGCACCGCACGGACACGCCGGATGCGCCGGGACCGGGCGCGTGTGCCACCGCAGACCGGGCAGCGAGACCTCCCACCGCGCGCCCGCGCTGGAGGGCGTCCGGCCGTCCAGGAAGGCGAGCGCGTGGGCCGCGGCCAGCCCGGCGACCGTCGTGGCGAGGGTGAGGTCACAGGGCCGCACCCGGAGCCGGGTGCCGGAGCGCCACTGTGCGACCAGGCGGGGCCAGACCGGGTCCCGGTCGGTGCGGTCCGCGTGCAGGCAGCCCGCGCAGCCCGTCTCACCGGGCAGCACGAGGGGGCCGACGATGCCGGTCCCCTCCACGACTCCCGCGTACAGATGGGGCGTACCGGAGGCCATGAGGGACTCCGCCGTGGCGGGGTCGGGGGCGTGTACCGCGACATCGTCGCGCGGGGCGACGACCACCAGGGAGAATCCCGGAGCGGCCTCCCCGGACGGAGAGGCGGGACCGCCACGCGGCGGTCGGTCGGGGGCGGCGCGGCGGACCACACGGCGGGCCGTCTCGTCCCGGCGGTCGCCGACGGACTCGGCGGGAAGCCCGCCCGGGGTGACGTCCCACGGCTCCACGCATCCGCCGTCGAGCACGTCGACCCCGCCGACTCCGGCACCGGACAACAGGGCGGACAGCACCGCGCCCACCCGTCCCGCTCCCATGACCCGCACCCGGAGGGATCGCCGGGCCGCGAGGTGCCGGATCGCGTCACCCGGTTCGGAGGTGGTCAGGGACAGCGAGGCCAGGTCGGGGCGGAGCCGGTCGAGGACCTCCTTCTTCTCCCGCAGGGCGTCGGCGTCCGGCCCGCCGCCTCGGGAGTCGTCGAGGAGCCCGGCCCGGCCCAGCCGGTCCAGCACCCGGTCGACGTGCCCGTCCGGCAGGTCCATGCGGCGGCCCTCCTCGCGCAGGAGCTCTGGCCCGCGGGTGCCGTTGAGCAGTTCGAGGAAGCTGCCCGTCGCGGTGTCCACCGGGCCCAGCATCAGCGCGTGCGCCGGCGTCATCCCGAACTGCACGGTGTTCAGATCGCGCCAGCCGCGCCTGAGCGCGGGTTTCACCATCGGATGCATGCCAGCTCCTCCCCCGTGGATCGTCGTAGACGGTCGAGCTCACCGCTGACCCGGCGATGGCCGGACACGTACCGGTTTGTCGGATCAGCCGTGAATCCGTCGACGAGTGCCAGCATGCCCGGATCCGTGACCGGGCGTCGAAAGTTGTCCACAGCCAGTGGGTATTCGTCGTACAAACCCAGTCGTAGAAACCCAGTCGTACAAATCAGTCGTGCACCTCACGGGAGAGCCGCGGATCGGCGCCGTGCGCTCCCGGAGCCGGGACTTCCCCGTGTGCAGCGGGTAACGTCGTGGCGTGTCCGCCGACCCACTGCACCGCGCCGGGGCGTCCCAGCGCACACCGACGAATCCGCCGCCGGACGGCTCGGCGACGAGCGCGATCGAAGTCCGCAGGAGCACCCGGCGACGCCGGACGGTCTCCGCGTACCGCGAGGGCGACCGCACCGTCGTGCTGATCCCCGCCCGCATGTCCGAGGCGGAGGAGCGGCGCTGGGTGAGCGTCATGCTGGACAAGCTGGCCGCCCAGGAGAGCAAGCGCGTCCTCGGCGACACCGAGCTGGCCGAGCGCGCGGAGCGGCTGTCGGGCCAGTACTTCGAGGGGCGGGCCCGGCCCGCCTCGGTGCGCTGGGTCACCAACCAGAACACGCGCTGGGGCTCGTGCACGCCGTCCGAGGGAAGCATCCGGCTGTCGCACCGCCTGCAGGGCATGCCCGAGTACGTCGTCGACTACGTCCTTCTCCACGAGCTGGCGCATCTGCTCGTCCCCGGGCACGGGCCGCGTTTCTGGCGGCTGCTGGAGGCGTATCCGCGGACCGAACGGGCCCGGGGCTACCTCGAGGGCGTGGTCGCCGCCGACCGTCTGCCGCACGTGCCCGGCGCCCGCAACGAATAGCGCGCGTCCTCGAGGCGTGCCCCGCCGGGGTGTCCGACACGGTCCTGCACGGCTCGACACGGCCCGGCACGTGTTCTGTACCGGGTCTGTACCGACGCCTTCCGGTGTCCGGGACAGCCGTTAGCCTGGCGCGACGCACTTACATTCGGATGGGGGACGGTCGTAACGCATGGCCAGGGAATTCCAACGCGGCCACAAGGCCAGGATCAGTGACCTCACCGCGGGCACGGATCTGTACGTAGGCGTGCAGATCTCCGGCCCCGGGCTGAGCTTCGACATCAGCTGCTTCGGTCTCGACGCCGAGGAGCGGCTGTCGGACGACCGGTACTTCGTGTTCTTCAACCAGCCGAAGACCCCCGAGGAATCCATCCAGCTCCTGGGTGCGCAGGCGGGGGACACGGAGTCGTTCCGGGTCACCCTCGACCGGATCCCGCCGCAGATCCAGAAGCTGTCCTTCACGGCGACGATCGACGGCGCCGGGCAGATGTCCCAGGTCTCCTCCGGATACGTCCGGATCGTCGCGGGCGGCGAGGAGGTGGCCCGGTACCCGTTCAGCGGCTCGGAGTTCTCCACCGAGCGCGCCGTGATGCTGGGCGACTTCTACCTGAAGGACGTGTGGCGTTTCGCCGCCGTCGGCCAGGGCTTCGACGGCGGGCTGGACGCGCTGCTGAGGAACTTCGGCGGCGAGGTGGCCGAGGAGGAGGCACCCGCACCGCAGCAGGCGCAGCAGGCGCAGGCCGGCGCGGTCCCGGGCTTCGCCCCGCCCGCCCAGGCCGCGGCGCCTCCGGCGTTCGGTGCTCCCGCCGCACCTGCGGCCGTGTCCGCACCCGCGCCGTCCCCTGCCCCCGTACCGCAGTCGGCGCCGCAGCCCGCCGCGCAGGGCTTCGCCCCAACGCCGGGCGCCACCCCACCCCCGGCCCCCGCGTCCGGTCCGGACGTGCACGCCGCGCAGACCATCGTCGCCCCCATGAACACCCCGCCGGGCGGCTCCCCGGTGGCGGCCCCGGCTCCGCCGCCGGGTTACGGCCAGCCGGGCCTGCCCGGTCAGCAGCAGTCGCCGTACGGTCAGGTCCCCGGCCAGACCGCCCCGCCGCCTCCCGGCTACGGCCAGCCGCAGACCCCCCAGGCCCCACCCCCGCCGCCCGGGTACGGCCAGCCGACCCCGCCCCCTGGCTACGGCCAGCAGGCTCCCTACGGAGCCCCGCCCGGCATGCCGCAGGGCGCCCCGCACGGCGCCGTGCCCCAAGGCGCACCGCAGGGAATCCCGCAAGGCGCACCGCAGGGCGCCGGTGTGACGGCCGCGCTCCAGCAGTTCCGTGAGACGGCGACCGGGCAGCGCTGGACGCAGCAGAACAAGAAGCTGGTCCGCGTCGACCTCGGCGCCGAAGGCCAGCCCGTACTGGCCCGGCAGGGCAGCATGGTGCTCTACCAGGGCAAGGTCGACTTCAGTTACAAGGGCGCCGGATTCGCCGGCCGGGTCGTGGGCAACGCCACGGGCCAGGAGATGCAGCTGATGCGCTGCACCGGCAAGGGACAGGTGTTCCTCGCCGACAACTCCGCGATGCTGCACCCCATCGAGCTCCAGGGCGACGCCATCTGCGTCTCCGCGGAGAACGTCCTCGCCTTCGACGAGAGCCTCCAGTACGAGGTCCGCCGCATCGAGGGGCACGGCATTCCCGGGGGCGCGCTGTTCACGATGCAGTTCCAGGGGACCGGCACGATCGTGGTCAAGACGCACGGCGTGCCCGTGGTGCTGCCCGTCACGCCCACCACGTTCGCCGACTGCAACGCGGTCGTCGCCTGGTCCGCCGCGGCCCAGGTGGTCGTCTCCAGCCAGGTGCGGATGCGCCGCAACTCCTACGCGGGTGACACCGGCGAGAGCGTCAACCTGCAGTTCCGGGCGGCGCCCGGCAACTTCGTCGTCGTCCAGCCGTACGAGATCTGAGGGAGAGCCCGACATGAACCAGCCGCTCGCGGGCTACGCTCCCGCACCGGTCACCGCCCGTATGGAGAACCACGGCAACCACATGCTGAAGGTCGCCATGCAGACCGGACACGACCTCCTCGCGCGCGTGGGCTCGATGGTCGCGTACGAGGGCTTCGTCCAGTACGAGCCCAATCCGCCGGCCGTCCGCCAGATCGCCCGCGACTGGGCCACCGGTGAGGGCGCGCCCCTGATGAAGTGCTCCGGCGACGGCCTGCTCTACCTCGCCGACTACGGCGCGAACGTCGTCGTCATCAACCTCAACGGCGACGGGATCTCCGTCAACGCCACCAACCTGCTCGCCTTCGACGCCCACCTGACGTGGGGTGTCGAGCGGGTCAAGGGGCTGGCGAAGTTCGCCGGCCAGGGCCTGTGGAACACCAAGATCTCCGGCCAGGGCTGGGTGGCGCTCACCTCCCGGGGCAAGCCGATCGTGGTCGACTGCGGTGGCGGTGAGGACGAGACGTACGTCGACCCGGACGCGCTCGTCGCCTGGTCCCCGAACCTCAAGGTGAAGGGCAAGCGCAGTTTCAAGGCGCAGTCGCTGATCGGCCGCGGCAGCGGCGAGGCCTACCAGATGGCCTTCTCCGGTCAGGGGATCGTCGTCGTCCAGCCCAGCGAGGACAGCACCGACCGCCTCCGGGTCCGGGGCTGAGGGGGAGCGAGAAACACCATGCAGAGCCCGCTTTTCGCCTACAACGACCAGCAGACCCAGGAAGCCTGGAGCCTGCAGAACAAGCACATGCTCCGCGTCGCCCTGGAGGGCCACGACGACGTACTCGCCCGCAAGGGCACGATGGTCGCCTACCAGGGCCTCGTCGAGTTCGACGCCGAGTACCAGAGCAACAACCAGTCGCGCGCGCGTGCGCACACGGGTGAGGGCCTGGACCTGATGCGCTGCCACGGGCAGGGCACGGTCTTCTTCGCCAACCTCGCCCAGTGCATCCACGTGATGGACGTCGAGCAGGACGGGCTCACCGTCGACAGCAGCTACGTGCTGGCGATGGACTCGTCCCTGCACCACGAGGTCATCGCGGTCGACAGCCTGTACGGCATCTCCGGCTCGGGGAAGTACCAGCTCAACATCACCGGCCGGGGGAGGGTCGCCCTGATGACCTCGGGTGCCCCCCTGCTCATGCAGGTGACGCCCGACAAGTACGTCAACTGCGACGCGGACGCGATCGTCGCCTGGTCCACGGGTCTGCGTGTGCAGATGCAGGCCCAGACGCACTCGTCCGGGGTGTGGCGGCGCCGGGGCAGTACCGGTGAGGGCTGGGAGCTGAACTTCATGGGCAGCGGCTTCGCGCTCGTCCAGCCCAGCGAGCTGCTGCCGCCGCAGAACGCGCAGATCGGCTCGGGCCTGTCCGCGCAGTACGGCATGGGCCAGCAGGGAGCCCGCGGCCAGAACCAGGGCAACGTCTGGAGCTGAGCGCGGCGCGGACCGGTAGGCCGGCCGGTAAGGGGTGATCGTCTGGCGGTCACCCCTTACCCGTCAGAGCCGGGCCCGGGTCGCCTCCAGCAGGCGCACGACCGACTCGTCGGCCACGTCCGCGACCTCGGCGTACGGGAACCAGCGCAGGTCGAGGGACTCGTCACTGATCGCCTCCACGGCCCCGTCCGGAGCCACCGCCGCGTACTGGACGTCCAGGTGCCAGGCGCAGGGCGTGTGGTGCCGGTCGAGTCGCACGGGGCCGCCGGGGAGCAGGGTCAGACCGGCGATGCCGGACTCCTCCGCGCCCTCGCGCAGGGCCGCCCCGGCGAGGGTCTCGTCGACGGGCTCGCAGTGGCCGCCCATCTGCAGCCACATGCGCAGCTTCTTGTGCAGGGTCAGCAGGACCTGCCCGCGCGAGGGGTCGATCACCAGGGCGCTCGCCGTGATGTGCCCGTCCCCGCAGGCCTTCCACAGACCGTCGGGGTGCGTGGCGAGATGGTCCAGGTAGACCTGCCGCAGGTCGTCCTGGCCCTCGTACCCCTTGAGGACCAGGATCGCGTCGTCGTGGAGGCTCACTCGGCGTCGTCGCTCCCGCCGTCGGCCCCGGTCCCGGCCTGGCCCTCGCCGTCCCGCCCCTTCTCGTCCTTCTTGTGCAGGTCGGGCTTGCCGGCCGCCTCGCCGAGCATCTTGTCCAGCTCGGAGAAGTCGAGCTGCTCACGGTGCACGAAGCCGTCCGGGTCGTCCAGGTCGGTCGCGGTCGGCAGCATGTCCGGGTGGGCCCACAGGCCGTCCCGGCCGTCGACACCACGCGCGTCCGTCAGCGACGCCCACAGGCGGGAGGCGTCGCGCAGCCGGCGCGGGCGCAGCTCCAGACCGATCAGCGTGGCGAACGTCTGCTCCGCCGGGCCTCCCGAGGCGCGACGGCGCCGCAGTGTCTCGCGCAGCGCGTCCGCGGAGGACAGACGCGGCTTGGCGGCGGCGTGCACCACCGCGTCCACCCAGCCCTCGACCAGGGCCAGAGCCGTCTCCAGCCGGGCCAGCGCCGCCTTCTGCTCCGGCGTGTCCTCCGGCTGGAACATGCCCTGCTGAAGGGCCTCCTGCAGCTGCTCGGGGTTCTGCGGGTCGAACTGGCCGACCACGTCCTCCAGCTTGGCCGTGTCCACCTTGATCCCGCGGGCGTAGCCGTCGACCGCGCCGAACAGGTGCGAGCGCAGCCACGGCACATGGGCGAAGAGCCGCTGGTGGGCGGCCTCGCGCAGGGCGAGATACAGCCGCACCTCCTCCTGCGCCACGCCGAGGTCCTTGCCGAACGCCTCGATGTTCACCGGCAGCAGTGCGGCCTTGCCGGCCGGGCCGAGCGGGAGACCCACGTCGGTCGAGCCCACGACCTCGCCCGCGAGCACACCGACGGCCTGGCCGATCTGCGTGCCGAACATGGCGCCGCCCATGGATCGCATCATGCCGATCAGCGGGCCGGCCATGGCCTGCATCTCCTCCGGCAGCACGTCACCCATGGCGGTGCCGACGCGCTCGGCGACCGGATCGACGAGCTCCCGCCAGGCGGGCAGCGTCGCCTCGACCCACTCCGCGCGGCTCCAGGCCACGGCGGTGCCCGCGCCCGACGGCAGCGCGGTCGCGTCGTCCAGCCACAGGTCGGCCAGACGGACGGCTTCCTGGACGGCATTGCGCTCGGCGGGACCCACGCTGGCGTCCTTGGTGCCGTCCGGCGTGCCCTGGGAGACCGTCTGGCGGGCGATCTGCTTGGCCATGTCCCAGTTCACCGGGCCGCCCTCGTAGGAGAGCATCTGGCCGAGCTGCTGGAAGGCGGCGCCCAGATCGGTGGGGTTCATGGAACCGAACATGGCAGCGAACGGGTTGTCCGCACCGGGGCCGCCGAAGCCGCCGGCTCCGGGCGTCCCGAATCCGAACGGGTTGGCCGGTCCCTGACCACCGCCGCCCTGCTGGTCCTTCTTCTTGCCCTCGTCGCCGTCGTCCGGCTCCTCCGGCGGAAGGCCGAATCCGAATGGGGTGTCACTCACGGGGTTCCTCGGCTGGTAGGGCCGCCGGTTCTTTCCGGCGGCACGGCTGCCCGACTTTCACACCCAGCGTAGACACCTGGGGCGGTTCGGGCCTCGGTGCTTCGCCGACTGACGGCCTGCGGCAGGATGGATGCCACCTGGTACGTACGCGTCGAGCGCGCCCGTACTGAAGACAACCGCTGGAGACGCCCGGTGAGTTCCCCAGATCCGCAGGTTCGCGCAGCGCGAAACCAGTCAACCAGTTCCGCCCGCCCCGGCGCGCGCGGACCCGTCGTCGCGGTCACCGGTGCCGCCTCCGGGGTCGGAGCGCTGCTCACCGAGCGGCTCGCCGCGTCCGACGAGGTCAGACAGGTCGTGGCCATCGACGAACGGCGTGGGGAGTGCGCGGCGGCGCAGTGGCAGATCCTGGACGTACGGGACCCCGCCATCGCCGAGAAGCTGCGCGGCGTGGACGTCGTGGTGCACCTGGCGCTCGACCTCGATCTGGAGACGGACGCGGCCGCGCGGACGGCTTACAACGTCCGGGGGACACAGACCGTCCTGACCGCGGCCGCGGCGGCCGGTGTGCACCGGGTCGTGCTGTGCACCTCCGCGATGGTCTACGGCGCCCTCCCGGACAACGAGCTGCCGCTGTCGGAGGACGCCGAACTGCGCGCCACGGCCGAGGCGACGGGCGTCGGGGACCTGCTGGAGATCGAGCGGCTCGCGCGCCGGGCGCCGCGGGCGCACCCCGGGCTGAACGTGACCGTCGTCCGCCCGGCGGTACTGGTCGGGGGTGTCGACACCGCGCTGACCAGGTACTTCGAGTCGCCTCGGCTGCTGGTCGTGGCCGGGTCGCGGCCGGCCTGGCAGTTCTGCCACATCGACGATCTGTGCAGCGCCCTGGAGTACGCCGTCCTGGAGAAGGCCGACGGGGAACTGGCCGTCGGGTGCGACGGGTGGCTGGAGCAGGAGGAGGTCGAGGAGCTCAGCGGGGTCCGGCGGATGGAGCTGCCGTCGGCGGTCGCGCTCGGCGCCGCGGCCCGGCTGCACCGGATCGGGCTGACGCCCTCACCGGCCGGTGACCTGGCGTACACGATGTACCCCTGGGTGGTGAGCGGCAGCCGGCTGCACGACGCCGGATGGCGGCCGAAGTACACCAACGAGGAGGTCCTCGCCGAGCTGCTGGAGGAGGTCTCCGGGCGGCACACGGTCGCCGGGCGGCGCCTCGGCCGCAAGGACGCGACGGCGGCGGGAGCCGCGGGGGCCACGGTGGCGCTGCTGGGCGCGGCGGCGGTGGTGCGTCGGGCGCGCAAGGCGCGGCGCCGCATCTGACGGACCGCCTCTCGGGCCCTCCCACCCGCACCTGTCGGCCCGGGGCGCCCGCAGGGTTCGTCCGGGGCGCCCGCATCGGTCGACCATGGTTCGCCGCCGGGTTGGTCACAGGAGGACGCCCACGGCCTGTCATGGACCGCCCGCACCGGCCGGCCGGGGGAGTACGTCCCACCGGCCTGCCACGGCCCCCGCGCCCGCCGGTCACGGGCCGCCCTGTAGGAGGCTCCAAAGCGGTACGCGTGCGTGCCGGGTGATGACGCTATTCCGCGCCGTCCGTGCCGTGGGGCACGATGGACGCATGGCAACCACGAGCGATCACCCGGGCGAGCTGGCCGCCCCGGACCCCGTCAAGCTGATCGGCATCCGGGAGACGCCCCTCTCCGTGGACGAGGTCTTCCGGGCCGTCGGGGACGACGCGGCCGGCG
Source organism: Streptomyces ambofaciens ATCC 23877 (assembly GCF_001267885.1). NCBI lineage: Bacteria > Bacillati > Actinomycetota > Actinomycetes > Kitasatosporales > Streptomycetaceae > Streptomyces > Streptomyces ambofaciens. The sequence continues at coordinate 5,288,042 of NZ_CP012382.1, forward strand.
GTACCGCGCTGTTCGTGGGGACGGTGCGCAACCACGACGGAGGCACCGACGTAGACCGTCTCGGGTACTCCTGCCACCCCAGCGCCGAGGCCGAGATGCGGCGGATCGCCGAGAAGGTCGTCGCGGCGTACCCCGTACGGGCGCTCGCCGCCGTCCACCGTGTGGGGGACCTGGAGGTGGGAGACCTCGCCGTGGTCGTCGCCGTGTCCTGCCCGCACCGGGGAGAGGCCTTCGACGCGTGCCGGAAGCTGATCGACGACCTGAAGCACGAGGTGCCCATCTGGAAGCACCAGACGTTCTCCGACGGGACCGAGGAGTGGGTGGGTGCCTGCTGACGGGACCACCGTCGCCTGCGTACCTCCGGTTGCGTAACCGCCCCCCCGGCGTGAGCGTTGTCACTGCGGATCGTTAATCTGCTGATCAGTCAGTCGCGGAGCTCACGGGGTTGGGAGGTCGTCATGGCAGCGCTCGCCTGGTTGCTGATTCCGCTGGTCGCCGCCGTCGGCGCGGGTCTGTGGGGCAGCTGGGCCAACCGCACCCGCAGGGTAAGGGGCGACGGCCCCGAACTGGACGGGTACGCCCGGTTCCGCGAGGCCATGGAGAGGCCCCGTACCGGCGCCTGACCGGGCACCGCCCTGACGGTGTTCCGACAGCCGCGTCCCGTACTGTCGTGCCATGCCACGCCGCACCGCGACGATGCTCGCCTCCACCCTGATGCTGATCGCGCTCCTGTGCGCGGGTGTGTTCATCCCCGTGCCGTACTCGGAGATGTCCCCGGGGCCGACGGTGAACACTCTTGGCGATCACGACGGCGAGCCGGTGCTGCAGATCTCCGGACGCGAGACCTACGAGGCCGGCGGTCATCTGAACATGACCACCGTCCGGGTCACCAGCGCCGAGTACAAGATGAACCTCGTGGAGGCGGTCTACGGCTGGCTGGCGCACGACAACCGCGTGGTGCCGCACGAGACCCTCTACCCGGAGGGCAAGACGGAGGAAGAGGCCACCCAGGAGAACGCCGAGGAGTTCAGCCAGTCCCAGGAGAGCGCCAAGGTCGCCGCGTTGAAGGCGCTCGACATCCCGGTGAAGTCCTGGGTGGTCGTCTCCACCGTGGTCAAGGACTCCCCGGCCGAGGGCAGGCTGCACGCCGGTGACGTGATCAAGGCCGTGGACGGGACGGCCGTCGAGAAGCCCGGGGACGTCGCCGATCTGGTGACCGAGCACAAGCCCGGACAGGACGTCGTCTTCACCATCGTGCCCGCCGCGGAGCAGGCGGCCGCGGAGAAGGCGAAGCGCACGCCCACGAAGACCGAGAAGGTCACGATCACCACCGAGGCCTCCGACGACGCCGGCGAGAAGCGCGCCGTCGTCGGGATCTCCGCGGGGACCGACCACACGTTCCCGTTCTCCATCGACATCAAGCTGGCCGACGTCGGCGGCCCGAGCGCCGGCCTGATGTTCGCCCTCGGCATCTACGACAAGCTCACCCCGGGCGACCTCACCGGCGGCAAGTTCGTCGCCGGCACCGGCACGATCGACGACACCGGCAAGGTCGGTCCGATCGGCGGCATCGGGATGAAGACCATCGGCGCGCGCGCCAAGGGGGCCAGGTACTTCCTGACGCCCGCCGACAACTGCGCGGCCGCCGCCGAGGACATCCCCGACGGGCTCACCCTCGTGAAGGTGGACACCATCGACGACGCCCTCGGCGCGCTCGGCGACATCCGCTCGGGGAAGACCGCCGACCTGCCGAAGTGCGCGGAGGGCTGACGGACCCCGGCGGTAGCCGGCTCCCGGCGGGGCGGGTCCCCGCTACTCCTCGAAGGTCGCCGTCAGAGCCTGGGCCAGTCCCGGCACCAGGTCGGAGCCCGTGAGCACCTCCGTGGCCGTGTCCTTCTCCCGCAGCCGCAGGGCCGAGTCGCGGCTGCCGTCGCGCAGGACCGCGACCGTCATGCGGACCTCCTGGCGGTCCGGGTGCTCCGCCACCCACTGCGCCAGCTTCGTCTCGTTCAGGCCCTGGGGGACCTGGGCCTCGGCGGAAGGCGGCAGCATCAGGCGCTCCACGGCGAGGGCGCAGCCGACCACCGCGTCGGGCCAGGCGATCGTGCCCAGGAACTCGTCGAGCGGCTGGTCCGTTGGAATCTCGTCCTGCTCGATCGGGGTCAGGCCGGAGCTCTCCGGCTCGGCCTGCAGACCGAGCCGGTCCGCGAGCGAGGGCTGGTCCGCCTTCAGGCGGGCGGTGTCGACAAGTGCAAAGAGGCGTGCGGGCTGGTCCCAGCCGAGGCCGGAGACGTACTCGTCGATCTCGAGTACGGCCCGGGTGAGGGGGCTCGCTGCCATGGGGGTGTTGGACATGGTCACAATCCTGCCTCGTTACTGGCCCGAATCGGGAACCGAGTAAACGATGAGTAAGTTGCATATGTGTGGGCCCACGATCACGGGGGCGCACGGGGGGCCCGCGAACCCGAGGGCCTGACGGATCAACAGCGAACTTCGAGGTGCGCACCTTGGCTTTCCAGATGCCGGACCGCGGCGGAGGCCCCCCGACGGGGCCGCGGATCAGAGTGGGCCGCCCGTCCCGGCGCGTCCGAACCCTGCTGATGACACTCGGTGTCCTGGCCGTGCTCGGCATGGCGTTCACCATGTTCGCGGGGTTCTGGACGGACTGGCTCTGGTACCGGTCGGTCCACTACTCGTCGGTGTTCACGACGACCCTGTGGACCAAGATCGGGCTGTTCTTCGTGTTCGGCCTGCTGATGGCACTGGCCGTCGGGTTCAACATCTGGCTGGCCCACCGGCTGCGGCCGCCGCTGAGCGCCATGTCGATGGAGCAGCAGAATCTCGACCGGTACCGGATGGGCATCGCCCCGTACAAGAAGTGGCTGCTCTTCGGCATCACCGCCCTGGTCGGCCTGATCGCCGGCGCCTCGGCGTCCGGTCAGTGGCGGACCTGGCTGATGTGGGTCAACGGCGTGTCCTTCGGGCAGAAGGACCCCCAGTTCAAGCTGGACGTCGCCTTCTACGCCTTCGACCTGCCCTGGTACCGGTTCCTGCTGGGCTTCGGCTTCGCCGCCGTGATCATCTCCGTGATCGCGGCCGCGCTCACCCACTACCTGTACGGCGGGCTGCGCGTCACCAGCCCCGGCGCGCGCGCCACGGCCGCGGCCACCGGGCACCTCTCGGTGCTCCTCGGCATCTTCGTCGCCCTCAAGGCCGTCGCCTACTGGCTCGACCGGTACGGGCTGGCGGTGAAGTCCAGCGACTTCAAGGCGACCGACAACTGGACCGGCCTGCGGTACGTCGACGCCAACGCCTACCTGCCGGCCAAGACGATCCTGTTCTGCATCGCGGTCATCTGCGCGCTGCTGTTCTTCGCGACCCTGTGGCGTCGCACCTGGCAGCTGCCGGTGATCGGCTTCGGCCTCATGGTGCTCTCCGCGATCCTCATCGGCGGTCTGTACCCGGCGCTCGTCCAGAAGTTCCAGGTCCAGCCGAACGAGCAGGCCAAGGAAGCGCCGTACGTCGAGAAGAACCTGACGGCGACGCGCGACGCCTACGGCATCGAGGGCACCCAGGTCGCCGAGTACCCGGGCAGGAGCGAGACCAAGGACAAGACCAAGCTCCGGGACGACGCGGACGCCGCGGCGTCCGTGCGGATCATGGACCCGAACATCGTCTCGCCCACGTTCCAGCAGCTCCAGCAGATGCGTAACTACTACGCGTTCCCGACCAACCTGGACGTCGACCGCTACGCCAAGGACGGCAAGGACCAGGACACGGTCATCGGTCTGCGTGAGCTGAACCTGGCCGGGATCCCGAAGAAGAACTGGATCAACAACCACTTCCGCTACACCCACGGCTACGGCGTCGTCGCGGCCAGGGGTACCGAGGTCGACCCCGAGGGCCGTCCGGTCTTCACCGAGTCCGACCTGCCGTCCGAGGGCGACCTCGGCACGTACGAGCAGCGGGTGTACTACGGCGAGAAGACCACCACGTACTCGATCGTCGGCGGTCCCCAGAAGGAGATCGACTACTCCGACGACACCGGGGAGAAGACGTTCAGCTACAAGGGCGACGGCGGGGTCGACCTGTCCAACCCGATCAACCGGGCGGCGTACGCGGCCGCGTTCAGCGAGCCGCAGATCCTCTACTCCGGCGCGATCGGCGAGGGCTCGCGGATCCTGTACAACCGCACGCCCAAGGAGCGCGTCGAGGCGGTCGCCCCGTGGCTGACCATCGACGGCGACGCCTACCCGGCGGTGGTGGACGGCCGGATCCAGTGGATCGTCGACGCCTACACGACGACGAACGGCTATCCGTACGCATCCCGTACGACGCTGGGCGACACCACGGCGGACTCGTTGACCGCCAACAACAACTCGCGCGCGGTGGTGGCCCAGCAGAACCAGGTCAACTACATCCGCAACTCCGTGAAGGCGACCGTCGACGCGTACAGCGGCGACGTCAAGCTCTACCAGTGGGACACCAAGGATCCGGTCCTGAAGACCTGGATGAAGGCGTTCCCGAACACGGTGAAGGACAAGAGCGAGATCTCGGGCGACCTGATGGCGCATCTGCGCTATCCGCAGGACCTGTTCAAGGTCCAGCGCGAGCTGCTCACGCGCTACCACGTGAAGGACGCCAACACGTTCCTCAGCGGCAGCGAGGTGTGGCAGGTGCCGGACGACCCGACCAACAAGTCGGGCGACGCGGTACCGCCGTACTACCTCAGCATGAAGATGCCCGATCAGCAGCAGCAGGCGTTCTCGCTCACGACGACCTTCACACCCAACGGACGTGACAACCTCAGCGCGTTCATGGCGGTCGACGCCGAAGCGGGGACGGAAGGCTACGGCAAGATCAGAATCCTGAAACTGCCGACGAGCACGACCGTCGACGGACCCAAACAGGTCCAGAGCCAGTTCAACTCCGAACAGGACATCGCCGAGTCCATCAGGCTGCTGAGAGGCGGCGACTCGGAGGTCGAGTACGGCAACCTGCTGACGGTGCCGCTCGACGGCGGACTGCTCTACGTGGAACCGGTCTACGTACGCGGCGGCGACCTCAAGTACCCGCTGCTGCGCAAGGTGCTGGTGAGCTACGGGGGCAACACCGCCTTCGAGAACACCCTCGACGAGGCCCTCAACAAGGTCTTCGGGGCACAGGCCGCCGATCCCGACCCACCGGCGGACGAGGGCGAGGACACGACCGAGCCACCGCCGACGTCCACCAACCCCACGGTCCGGGAAGCGCTGAGCGACGCCCAGAAGGCCTTCGACGCCGGCCAGACGGCCCTGGAGCAGAAGGACCTCGCCGCGTACGCCGAGGCGCAGAAGGATCTGGAGGAGGCGCTGCGGCGGGCCGAGGACGCACAGGCCAAGGCCGACGGGAGCGCCGGCGGCAAGAACGGGGACAAGGGCGAGGACGGCAAGGCGAGTCCGAGCGCCTCACCGACCGGCGACGCCGGCGGAGGCTCGGACAGCGGCTGACGGCGCTGCCGCGAGCCGGCCGCGCCCACCCGAGCCCGGTCGTTCGAGCTGGTCAGAGCCCACCCCGCGCCGTGATACGGTTGTGAACACAACGGCGCGGGGTGGAGCAGCTCGGTAGCTCGCTGGGCTCATAACCCAGAGGTCGCAGGTTCAAATCCTGTCCCCGCTACTGAAGTCGTGAGCTACGTGCGAGCGACCACGAAGGCCCGGATTCCACAAGGAATCCGGGCCTTCGTGATGTGCGAACGCATGTGCCGACGGGAGCGACGGCCGCGCCGCCAAGGGGAGTTGGGCCGATCTGTGTTTGACTTGTCTCCCTGTGGGCATGTCGACAAAACGCTGAAGTGACCTCACTGGCTGCGGTATACCGGATGTACCCAGGTTGCAGGTGGTGCGACGATGGACGTTATGGGGGACATGGCAAATCTGTTCGGCACAGGGCGTTTTGCCCAGCCGTCAGGTCAGGAGGAGACCGCGGACGAGGCTCAGGAAGTCGCCGACGAGGCCGCCGAGGAAGTGCGTCGGCGGATCGCCGCCGACGCAGGTGACGTCGAGGCGATGAGTGTCCTCGGCGCGATGCTGCTGCGCCGCGGCGACTTCGACGGCGCCGAGACCCACCTGCGTGCCGCCACCGCGGCCGGCGACCGAGCCGCCGCCAACAACCTGGGCGTCCTGTTGCACCAGCGCGGATACGCGGACGAGGCCGCCGGGTGGTGGCGGATCGCCGCCGTCGCCGGGTCCGCCGCGGCCGCGCACGCCCTGGGGCGGCACTTCCGCGAGCGCGGGGACGAGCCCGCCGCCGAGTACTGGTTGTGCCAGTCCGCCGAACAGGGGCACGTGCTGGGCGCCTACGCGCTCGCGGACCTGTTGGAGCACCGCGGCGACGCGGCAGGGTCCGAGCGGTGGATGCGGGCCGCGGCCGAGCGCGGACACCGTGAGGCCGCTTACCGGCTGGCCCGGACGCTGGACCGGGGTGCCGGACCGGACCGGGAGTCCGCGGACGCGCCGGCCGCCCCGGCGGCCGAGGAGGCCGAGCAGTGGTACCGGCAGGCCGCCGCGCGCGGCCACCGGCGGGCCGCCCTGCACCTCGGGACGATCCTGGAGAAGCGGGGCGAGCTGAAGGAGGCCGGCCGCTGGTACCTGACGTCCGCCAAGGACGGCGAGGCCCGCGCCGCCTGCGCGCTCGGCTTCCTGCTCCGGGACGCCGGGGACGTCGAGAGCGCCGCCGTGTGGTGGCTGCGGGCCGCCCAGGACGGCGACGGCAACGCCGCCAACGCGCTCGGCGCGCTGCACGCCGAGCGCGGCGAGACGCAGACCGCCGAGCGCTGGTACCGCGCCGCGATGGACGCCGGGGACGACAACGGGGCGTACAACCTCGGGCTGCTCTGCGCCGAACAGGGGCGCACCACGCAGGCCGAGCAGTGGTACCGCCGGGCCGCCTACGCCGGACACCGGGAGGCCTCCAACGCGCTGGCGATCCTGCTGCTGCGCGGCGGGGACGAGACCGGCGCCGAGCCGTGGTTCTCCAAGGCCGCCGAGGCGGGCAGTGTCGACGCCGCCTTCAACCTCGGCATCCTGCACGCCGGACGCGGTGAGGAGCGGGCGGCGCTGCGCTGGTACGAGCGGGCCGCCGCCGCCGGACACACGGAGGCGGCCCTGCAGGTCGGGATGGCGCGCCTGCGCGCGGGGGACGAACGCGAAGCCGAGCGGTTCCTGCGGTGCGCGGCGGGGGGCGGCAGCGCGGAGGCCGCCTACCGCCTGGCGACGGTGCTCGACGCCCGGCGGCCGCCCGCGCCCGCCCATGAGCTGGGCGAGCCCGCGCACGAGAAGTCCGAGTGTGAGGAGTGGTACGAGCGGGCGGCCTCCCAGGGTCACCGCCGTGCCCAGGTACGGGTCGGAATGCTGGCCGCGGCCCGGGGTGACGTGGTGGACGCGGCGCGGTGGTACCGGGAGGCGGCCGAGGCCGGGTCCCGCAACGGCGCGTTCAACCTCGGGCTGCTGCTGGCGCGGGAGGGGAGCGAGCCGGAGGCCGTCGTGTGGTGGCGCCGTGCGGCCGACGCGGGGCACGGACGGGCGGCGCTGCGGCTGGCACTGGTCTGCGCGCGGCGGGGGGAGCTGGCCGAGGGGCAGCGGTGGGCCGACCGGGCCGTCTCGCTCGGCCCGCGGGAGGTGGCAGAACGGGCGGCTCGGTTGCGGGACGCGCTGCGGCAGGAGCTGTCGGCGTGACGCCGTGCCCCTCCGCGCTGCCCGGCGGGGCGGGGGCGCGGCCCGAGCGGAAGCGATTTGCTTCTGGTCGAAGGGTTGACGTAATGTTCCATTCATCGCCGCGGGGTGGAGCAGCTCGGTAGCTCGCTGGGCTCATAACCCAGAGGTCGCAGGTTCAAATCCTGTCCCCGCTACTGAAGGCCGAGGGCCGGAATCCGAAAGGGTTCCGGCCCTCGGTGCGTTGGGCCGTGACAGCACTCGCAGCAAGCAGCGGTCGCGCACGAGTGGAGCCCCGGCATCGCAGGATGCCGGGGCTCCACTCGTACGAGGAAGGGACTACGCGGCCGCGCAGTTCGGGCAGGTGCCGCGGTAGGTCACCTCGACGTCCGAGACGGTGAAGCCGAAGCGCTCCGAGTCGGGGAGGTCGGCCATCGGGTTGCCGGTCGGGTGGACGTCGCGGATCGCGCCGCACTGGGCGCAGACCAGATGGTGGTGCGGCCGGTGCGCGTTCGGGTCGTACCGCTTCGCGCGCTTGTCCGTCGCGACCTCGAGCACCTCGCCGAGCGAGACCAGCTCGCCCAGGGTGTTGTAGACGGTCGCCCGGGAGATCTCGGGGAGCTTGTCCACGGCCCGCGCGTGCACCTCGTCGGCCGTCAGATGGACGTGTTCGCCCTCGAGGACCTCGGCCACCACGCGCCGCTGCGCGGTCATGCGCCATCCGCGCCCGCGCAGCCGTTCCAGTAGGTCACTCATGGAGGCCAGCCTAACAGCTAGGGGGACCAGGTCCCGAACGTGTGTGACTTTGGAGCCTTACTTGACTTAGACAATGTCCATTGTAGGATCGAGACCGGCATTAGCCAAGGGACAGGTTTTGCAGGATTGGCGCAGGAGGCGTACGTGACTCAGGGACCGCTCACTACGGAGGCCGGTGCTCCGGTAGCCGACAACCAGAACAGCGAGACCGCGGGTGCCGGCGGCCCCGTGCTCGTCCAGGACCAGCTCCTTCTCGAGAAGCTGGCCCACTTCAACCGCGAGCGCATCCCGGAGCGTGTCGTGCACGCCCGCGGCGCCGGCGCCTACGGCACCTTCACGGTCACCGCCGATGTCACCCGGTACACGCGTGCCGCGTTCCTCTCCGAGGTCGGCAAGGAGACGGAGACCTTCCTCCGCTTCTCGACCGTGGCCGGAAACCTGGGTGCGGCGGACGCCGTCCGTGACCCGCGTGGCTTCGCGCTGAAGTTCTACACCGAAGAGGGCAACTACGACCTCGTCGGCAACAACACCCCGGTGTTCTTCATCAAGGACGCCATCAAGTTCCCCGACTTCATCCACACCCAGAAGCGCGACCCGTACACGGGCAGCCAGGAGGCGGACAACGTCTGGGACTTCTGGAGCCTGTCGCCGGAGTCGACGCACCAGGTGACCTGGCTGCACGGCGACCGCGGCATCCCCGCCTCGTACCGGCACATGGACGGCTTCGGTTCGCACACCTACCAGTGGAACAACGAGGCCGGCGAGGCCTTCTGGGTGAAGTACCACTTCAAGACGGACCAGGGCATCAAGAACCTGACCGCCGAGGAGGCCGCCAAGCTCGCCGGTGAGGACCCCGACTCCCACCAGCGCGACCTGCGCGAGGCCATCGAGCGCGGCGACTTCCCGTCCTGGACGGTCGGCGTGCAGATCATGCCGGTGGCCGAGGCGGCGACCTACCGCTTCAACCCGTTCGACCTGACCAAGGTGTGGCCGCACGCGGACTACCCGATCGTCTGGTTCGGCAAGCTGGAGCTGAACCGCAACCCGCAGAACATCTTCGCCGAGGTCGAGCAGTCGATCTTCTCCCCGGCGCACTTCGTGCCCGGCATCGGCCCGTCCCCGGACAAGATGCTGCAGGGCCGACTCTTCGCCTACGGTGACGCCCACCGCTACCGCGTCGGCATCAACGCCGACCACCTGCCGGTGAACCGCCCGCACGCCACCGAGGCCCGCACCCACTCCCGTGACGGCTTCCTGTACGACGGCCGGCACGGCGCCGCGAAGAACTACGAGCCGAACAGCTTCGGCGGCCCGTTCCAGACGGACCGGGCGCTGTGGCAGCCGGTGGCGCTCACCGGTGTCACCGGCAACACCGAGGCTCCCGTGCACGCCGAGGACAACGACTTCGTCCAGGCGGGCAACCTCTACCGCCTGATGTCGGAGGAGGAGAAGGAGCGCCTGGTCGCCAACCTGGCGGGCGGCATCTCCCAGGTCTCGCGCGAGGACATCGTCGAGCGCGCGATCAACAACTTCCGTCAGGCCGACGGAGACTTCGGCAAGCGGCTGGAGGCCGCGGTCCAGGCCCTGCGCGGCTGACGTCCAGCACTGGACCGCTTGTCGTAGCGGCGGGCCGGATCCCCGGGAACGGGGGTCCGGCCCGTTCGTCGTGGGCGCGCGGTCCCGTCAGGCCGGCACCGCCGGTTCCTCGTGCCGCGGTCGCGCCGGCGCCCAGCAGCGGATGATGTCGCGGACCGAGACGATGCCCGCGGGCTCGCCGCGGTCCAGGACGATGAGGTGGCGGAAGCCGCCGTGCACCATCGCCCGGGCGGCCTCCTCCACGGTCCAGGACGGCGCGGCGAACACGACGTCGGTGGTCGTGTGGGCGTGGGCCCGTTCGGTGTCCGGGTCCTGGCCCAGGCCCACGGAGATGAGGACGTCGCGTTCCGTCAGGATGCCGATGCCGCCGGCGTCGGGGTCGTGCACCACGGCCGCGCCGACGCGGCGCGCGGACATCAGTGCGGCGGCCTGGCGGAGGGTGTGGTCGGGGCCGATGGTGAGGACGACCGTGCTCATGGCTTGGCGGACGAGCATGGGTGGAGCCACCTCCTGCCGGTGATCCATGAGTTGGTTCATGGATTCACAATTTCACAAGTGGGGGACTCTCAGAGTGGCAGGTAAAGCACAGGTCAACAAGAGGGCGTGAAGAGTGCGGAGCGGGGCGCTCACGGCGCGCCCGCGGCGCGCTCAGTAGCGCTGGTTGAGGTAACCGAGCAACTCGTCGTGGAGTCGGCCGTTCGACGCCGCCGCGTTGCCGCTGTGCGGGCCGGGACGGCCGTCGAGGCCGGTGAAGGTGCCGCCGGCCTCCGTGACGATGATCGCGTTCGCGGCCATGTCCCAGAGGGAGAGCTCGGGTTCGGCGCAGAGGTCGACCGAGCCCTCGGCGACCATCATGTACGGCCAGAAGTCGCCGTACGCGCGCGTGCGCCACACCTCGCGGGTCAGGTCCAGGAAGCCGTCCAGCCGGCCCTGCTCCTCCCAGCCGCTGAGCGAGGAGTACGCGAAGGAGGCGTCGGAGAGGGCGGAGACCTGGGAGACCCGGAGCCGGGAGGCCGAGGTCAGGCTGCGTCCGGTGAAGGCGCCGTGGTCCTTCACCGCCCACCAGCGACGACCCAGGGCCGGGGCGGAGACGAGGCCGACGACGGGCTGGTAACCGCCTTCGGCGGCTTCCGTGAGCGCGATGAGGGTGGCCCAGACGGGGACGCCGCGCACGTAGTTCTTCGTGCCGTCGATCGGGTCGATGATCCAGCGGCGGGAGCCGCTGCCCGCCACGCCGAACTCCTCCCCGTGGACCGAGTCGCGGGGGCGGGCGCGGGCGAGGTGACCGCGGATGAGCTCCTCGGCGGCCTTGTCCGCTTCGCTCACCGGGGTCATGTCCGGCTTCGTCTCGACCTTCAGGTCGAGGGCCTTGAAGCGGTCCATCGTCGCGGCGTCGGCGGCGTCCGCGAGGACGTGGGCGAGGCGGAGGTCGTCGAGGTAGTCGGCCATGCGGCCACGGTATCTGCCGGAAGCGGGGCGGGGCCACCAGGGGTTTCGCGGGGTGAGGGGGCCGGACCGTGGCGTCGGGCGCGCCTGTGGCTTCGGTGTCGGCGGGGCGCGGAGACGCGGAGGCGCGGGTGCCGGGCGGAGTCGGGCTCCGGGCCCGGAGTCGGGCTGCCCGGAGTCGGGCGTCCGGCCCGGTGTGGCGGAGTGCCTTCCCCTTGGTGCTTCCCCCTGGTGCTTCCCCCTTGGCCCTTTTCTCGGCGCCTTCCCCTGGCGGCCTCCCCTGAGCGCCTTCCCCCCGGCGGTCTCCCCAGCTCGCCTGCTCCCCGCGCCCTCCCCTGGCGGCCTCCCCGGCCCGCCTGCTCCCCACTTCTTCCCCGGTGGTCTCCCCGGCTCGCCCGCTCCCCGCGCCTGCCCCGGGCCTCCCTTCGTGCCCGCGCCGCCCGGCGCCTCTCCCGCGCGAGGACCCTTGACAGTGCCCCCATACCCGTCAAATCTGGGCACCAAGTCGCTCGGCCCGAGGGAGGCGATGGTGCCTGCAGCCCGGGAGTCCCTGCTCGACGCCGCCTACACGGCGCTGGCGCGTCGGCCGTGGGCCGCTGTGCGGATGGTGGACGTGGCGGCGGCCGCCGGAGTGTCCCGGCAGACGCTGTACAACGAGTTCGGCAGCAAGGACGGGCTCGCCAGAGCACTCGTCCGCAGGGAGGCGGACGGATATCTGGCCGGTGTGGACCGCGCGCTGTCCGACGGCCCGGGCGACCCCCGCGAACGGCTCGCCGCCACCGCCGAGTGGACCACGTCCGCCGCCCGCGAGAACGTCCTGGTGCGGGCCATGCTCACCGGCTGCTGGAACGAACGGCTGCCCGCCCCGGCCCTGACGGCGGTGCCGTCCACCTCCGCCGTACCGGCTCAGCGCCGCGCCGACGGCCCGCTGCCCTCGCCCGGTGACCTTCTCGCCCTCGTCCGCGACCGTGCCGTCGCCGCCCTGAACGGCGCGGGCCCGCCTCCGCCGCCGAGCTCCACCGCACTGGCCCGCTCCTGCGAACTGGCCGTACGGCTCGCGCTGTCCTGCGTCGCGGCGCCGCCCGGCGAGGGCGGGGCCGGGGAGCTCGTACGCACCGTGCTGCCGCGCGAGTTGACGGTGTAGCAGGGAAGGCTCAGTGCGCCGAGCCCGACAACTGCAGTCCGATCACGCCGATGATGACGAAGCTGATCGAGACGATCTTCAGGGTCGAGACCAGGTCGCCGAGAAAGATCATGCCGTAGATGGCGGTGCCGGCCGCGCCGATGCCGGTCCACACCGCGTACGCGGGGCCGACGTCGAGCTTCTTCAGGGACATGGTCAGCAGACCGAAGCTGCCCAGTGCGAACACGCAGAAGGCGATGGTGGGCCAGAGCCGGGTGAAGCCGTGCGACAGCTTCAGGCAGACGGCGAAGCCGGTTTCGAGCACCCCGGCCACTATGACCAGCAGCCACGCCATGTCGTGTCCTCCCGTAGTCCCGTACCGTGACCGCTGCGTCGCCTGCTCGTCTTCACTTGGTCGCTACGTCCGGCTTTGCTCAGGCTTGGATCCGGCTTGGTGCGATTATGCACTTACCGGTCCCACGGCACGGCAAACAACGCGGAGGTCAGTCGCCTTCCTTCCGTTCCCGCGTCGACAGCAGCCGGCGCAGCGAGTACAGCCGTGCCGGGTCGGCGTGCCCGTCGGCGACCCACGCGTCCAGGGCGCAGTCGGGTTCGTCGTGGCCGCACGCACGCGGGCAGCCCTCCGTGCCGGGCACGAGGTCGGGGAAGGCGTTGATCACCCGGGACGGGTCGATGTGCGCCAGCCCGAACGACCGTACGCCCGGGGTGTCGACCACCCAGCCGCCGTTCGCGGAGGACAGCGGCAGGGCGAGGGCCGAGGTCGTCGTGTGCCGGCCGCGTCCCGTCACCGCGTTGACGTGGCCCGTCACCCGACGGCGTTCCTCCGGCACCAGGGTGTTGACGAGGGTCGTCTTGCCGACGCCGGAGTGGCCGACGAAGGCCGTGATCTTGCCGTCCAGATGTTCCCGGACGAGATCGGCCGCGGCGCCGTTCTCCAGCCCCTCGCGGCTGGTGACGACGTAGGGGATGTCCAACGCGCCGTACAGCTCCAGGAGTTCGTCCGGCGGGGCGAGGTCCGACTTGGTCATCACCAGCAGCGGCGTGAGGCCCCCGTCGAACGCCGCGACCAGGCAGCGGTCGATCAGGCGGGGGCGCGGCTCGGGATCCGCGAGAGCGGTGACGATGGCGAGCTGGTCGGCGTTGGCGACGACGACACGCTCGTAGGGGTCGTCGTCGTCCGCCGTGCGGCGCAGGACGGAGGTGCGCTCCTCGATGCGGACGATGCGCGCGAGCGTGTCTTTCTTGCCGGACATGTCGCCGACCAGCGCCACCCGGTCGCCGACGATCGCGGCCTTGCGACCCAGTTCGCGGGCCTTCATCGCCATGACGACCCGGTCCTCGACGAGGCAGGTCAGGCGTCCGCGGTCCACGGTGAGGACCAGGCCCTCGGCCGCGTCCTCGTGTTTGGGCCGGGTGTGGGTGCGCGGCCGGTTGCCCTTGCGGTTGGGGCGGGAACGGATGTCGTCCTCGTCGGTGTGCTTGCCGTAGCGGCGCATGGCGATCCGTCCCCTACGCCCCGAGCATCCCGGTCCACAGGTCGGGGAACTCGGGCAAGGTCTTGGCCGTCGTCGCCACGTTCTCGATCTCCACACCCTCCACGCCGAGGCCGATGATCGCGCCGGCCGTGGCCATGCGGTGGTCCTCGTAGGTGTGGAAGACGCCGCCGTGCAGCCGGCGCGGGCGGATGTGCAGGCCGTCGGCGGTCTCGGTGACGTCACCGCCCAGTTCGTTGATCTCCTTGGTGAGCGCGGCCAGGCGGTCCGTCTCGTGCAGACGCAGGTGCGCCACCCCGCGCAGCGTCGAGGGGGAGTCCGCGAGGGCGGCGACGGCCGCGATGCCCGGGGTGAGTTCGCCGACCTCGCCGAGGTCGACGTCGATGCCGTGCACAGCACCCGATCCGGTGAAGACGAGCCCGTAGTCCGTCAGTTCGCAGTCACCGCCCATCTCGGTGAAGATCTCGCGGAGCCGGTCACCCGGCTGGGTGGTGCGGGACGGCCAGTCCGGGATCACGACCTTGCCGCCGGTCACCAGCGCCGCCGCCAGGAAGGGCTGGGCGTTGGAGAGGTCCGGCTCGATCGTCAGGTCGCGGCCGAGCAGCGCGCCCGGCGTGACCCGCCAGACGTCGGGCTCGCCGCCGGACTCCGGGGTGTCGACCTGGGCGCCGACCGCGCGCAGCATGTCGACGGTCATGCGGATGTGCGGCATGGACGGCAGCGCGGAGCCGGTGTGGCGGACCTCGACGCCCTGGTTGAAGCGCGGTCCGGACAGCAGCAGGGCGCTCACGAACTGCGAGGACGACGACGCGTCGATCTCGACCGGGCCGCCCTCCAGCGCCCCGCCCCCGTGCACGGTCAACGGAAGCGCACCCCGCGCGTCGTCGTCGATACGGGCGCCGAGGGCGCGCAGCGCGTCGATCACGCCGTGCAGGGGGCGCTCGTACGAACGCGGGTCGCCGTCGAAGCGGATGGCACCGTCGGCCAGCGTGGCGACCGGCGGCAGGAAGCGCATGACCGTGCCGGCGTTGCCGACGTCGACCGTGGCCGGCCCGCGCAGGCCCGCCGGGATGACCCGCCAGAACTCGCCGGTGCCGTCCGGGCCGACGCCCTCCTCGATCTCGACGCCCATCGCGCGCAGGGCACCGGCCATCAGCAGCGTGTCCCGGGAGCGCAGCGGACGGCGCAGCCAGCCGGGCTCGGAGGCCAGGGCGGCCAGCACCAGGGCGCGGTTGGTGACCGACTTGGACCCGGGCACGTGGACGGTCGCGTCGACGGCCCCGCTCGCGTGCGGGGCGGGCCAGAGGGCGGTGTGCGCGGGGTTCACGGTCATGCGCCCCACTTTAATGGCTGAGGACGACCGGAGATCTTGATCAAAAGCGGCGAAACCTGACCGAAAGTGCGTGAGGGCACTTGCCGTGCATATATGCGTGGGCATGCGGAGCAGGCGGGGAACGCAGGGACGCCGGAGAAACAACGCACCCCGTTCACAGCTCCAGCAGCCAGCGCCCTCCGCCCACCAGTGAGCACAGCGACACCGCGTGGAACAGGAAGAACCACACCCCCGCCGGCGCGTGCGTCAGCCGGGCCAGCTGGTCCGCGTCCGAATCGCCGGCGCCGCCGCGCGCACGCTTCGCCTGGAGCTCGAAGGCCGGCCGCACCCCGCCGAGGAGCAGGAACCACACCGCCGCGTACGCGAACGCCGCCTGCACCTGCGGACCGGCCAGCCAGGACACCAGGAGGAAGGTGGCGCCGGTGAGCACCACCGTCAGCACCCCGTAGGCGTTGCGGACCATCACCAGCAGGGCGACGAGCAGCGCCGTCGCCACCCAGAGCAGAAGGGTGATCCGTCCCGAGGCCAGCAGAGCGGCACCGCCGAGTCCGAGCAGCGGGGGAGCGGTGTAGCCGGCGACCGCGGTGAGGATCATCCCGAGCCCGTGCGGCTTGCCCCGGCTGACGGTCAGGCCGCTGGTGTCCGAGTGCAGGGTGATGCCGGTGAGCGTGCGCCCGGTCAGCAGGGCAACGAGCCCGTGGCCGCCCTCGTGGGCGATGGTGACGGCGTTGCGGGCTATCCGCCACAACCCGTGCGGCACGACGACCGCGAGCGCGGCGACCAGGGTCGCGATCACCACCCACAGGTCGGGATCGGGCTGGGTGCCGGAGACCTCGTCCCAGAGGGAGGCGAGCGAGGCCGATGCGAGGTGGTCCATGTCCGGTGGGGGCTCCTCGTGCGATCGGTCGAGCGGGTGGCGCGCAGCGCCTCGTCGACGGGTGGTGGCCGGAAGACGGGCGGGCCTGGCAGTGTGGCACGTATGTGCGGACGGTATGCGGCGAGTCGTCGACCCGAGGATCTCGCGGGAATCTTCGAGATCGAGAAGTGGGAGCCCGAGGAGACCTTGGAGCCCGACTACAACGTGGCCCCGACCAAGGAGGTCTACGCAGTCCTCGACCGCCCCCTGAAAGACGTCGAGGACCCGAAGCCGGTTCGCCAGCTGCGGAAGCTGAAGTGGGGCCTCGTCCCCTCCTGGGCCAAGACGCCCGAGGGCGGCGCCCGGATGATCAACGCGCGCGCGGAGACCGTCCACGAGAAGCCGTCCTACCGTCGTGCCTTCGCCACCCGGCGCTGCATCCTGCCCGCCGACGGCTACTTCGAATGGGTCACCGGCAAGCAGGAGCGCGACCTGGAGGTCGAGGGGCGCAAGAAGCGGCCCCGCAAGCAGCCGTACTTCGTGACCCCGGCCGACGGGTCCGTGTTCGCCATGGCCGGGCTCTACGAGTTCTGGCGGGACAAGACGCTGCCGGACGACCACCCGCAGGCCTGGTGGGTGACGTGCTCGGTGATCACCACGGAGGCCGAGACCACGCCGCTCGCGGTCGCCCCGGCCGACGGACCGCACGCCCTGGCCGACATCCACCCGCGGATGCCGTTGATGCTGACCCCGGACCGGTGGGACGACTGGCTCGACCCGGCGCGCACGGACCCCGACGAACTGACCTCGCTGCTGGCGCCGCCGCCCGCCGGGCTGATGCGGGCGTTCCCCGTCGGCACGGCCGTGAGCAACGTGCGCAACAACGGCCCGGAGCTGCTGAAGGAGCTGGAGGGACCGGAGGAGGGCACACTCTTCTGACGTGAGCAGCGAGAACACACAGACCGAGACCGTCGAGACCGACACCGGCCCCGCCCGCGTCACGTGGCACCCGGCGAAGAGGCCCCGCCTCGTGCTGGGCCTGAGTCACGGCGCCGGCGGCGGCATCGAGGCGCGCGACCTGAGGGCACTGGCGGCCGTACTGCCCACGCACGGCGTGACCGTCGCCCTCGTCGAGCAGCCCTGGCGGGTGGCCGGCCGGAAGCTCGCGCCCGCACCGAAGACCCTGGACGCCGGCTGGCGGGGCATCTGGCCCGCGCTGGCCGCGCCCGGGCTGCCGGTGATCTCGGGCGGCCGCAGCGCCGGCGCCCGCGTCGCCTGCCGCACCGCCGCCGAACTGGGCGCCCGTGCCGTCCTCGCCCTGAGCTTCCCGCTGCACCCGCCGGGCAAGCCGGAGAAGTCCCGCGCGGAGGAACTGCTCGGGGCCGGGGTGCCGACCCTCGTCGTCCAGGGCGGCAACGACCCGTTCGGCCGGCCGGAGGAGTTCCCCGGGGCCCCGGAGGGCACCTACGGCCTGATCGAGGTGGCGCACGGAGACCACGGCTTCGCCGTGCCCAAGCGAGCGGAGACCACCCAGGAACGGGCCCTGGAAGTGATCACCGACGGGGTAGTGGAGTGGGTCGGCTCACTCGGGTGACGGCCCGGGAATGACCGGCGGACGACCACTGTTGTGGCGGACATACCGTGCTGGGCACCAGCAACGACGCCGTACGAGAGGAAGTCCGCCGCATGGCATCAGCCTTCTGCCCGAGTCGCAGCAGCCGCGCCGACCTGGACTGGACAGTGCTGCACGCGGCGAAGACCGCTCCCGTCCGGGCGACGGGCGGACCCGACCGGCAGGCGTCACCTGCCGCGGGACAAGCGCCCTCGACCGTTGGACAAGCGTTCCCGACCGCAGGTCGTCTATCCTCCGATTCGAGCGGGGCCGCATTCGGCTCCGTGACGTCACTGGAGGAGGTGGGTCCGGTCACTGGGACCGACGCAGGGACCGAACACGGCCAGGCGGAGCAGCCCGAGGGCCGGGGCACGGGCGCGGAGTCGACCGCGGAGCGCAGCGCGCGCTTCGAGCGGGACGCGCTGGAGTTCCTCGACCAGATGTACTCGGCCGCGCTGCGCATGACGCGTAACCCGGCCGACGCCGAGGACCTGGTGCAGGAGACCTACGCCAAGGCGTACGCGTCCTTCCACCAGTTCCGCGAGGGCACCAACCTCAAGGCGTGGCTGTACCGCATCCTCACCAACACCTTCATCAACTCGTACCGCAAGAAGCAGCGCGAACCCCAGCGCAGCGCGGCCGAGGAGATCGAGGACTGGCAGCTCGCGCGCGCCGAGTCGCACATGTCGACGGGGCTGCGCTCCGCGGAGTCGCAGGCGCTGGACCACCTGCCCGACTCGGACGTGAAGCAGGCGCTGCAGGCGATCCCCGAGGAGTTCCGTATCGCCGTGTACCTGGCGGACGTCGAGGGCTTTGCCTACAAGGAGATCGCCGACATCATGGGGACACCCATCGGTACGGTGATGTCCCGGCTGCACCGTGGACGGCGTCAGCTGCGCGGCATGCTGGAGGACTACGCCCGCGACCGCGGCCTGGTCCCGGCCGGTGCCGGAGAGTCGAACGAAGCGAAAGGCTCGGGGTCATGAGCTGCGGAGAGCCGCACGAGACGGATTGCAGCGAAATCCTCGATCATCTCTACGAGTTCCTCGACAAAGAGATGCCGGACTCGGACTGCGTGAAGTTCGAGCACCACTTCGAGGAGTGCTCGCCGTGCCTGGAGAAGTACGGGCTGGAGCAGGCCGTGAAGAAGCTGGTCAAGCGGTGCTGCGGGCAGGACGACGTACCGGGTGACCTGCGGTCCAAGGTCATGGGCCGGATCGACCTGATCCGCTCCGGGCAGTCCGTGCCCGAACACGACGTCACCGCCGCGCCGCCGGCTCCGCAGGAGTCCTGAGGCGGTCCGGACCGGTCCCCGCCCGTGACGTGGCCCGTCACGGGCCACGTCACTCGTACGTGCTAATCCGCGGGTTATCTGCCCGCGTTCCCCCTGTCGCCGTCCTAGGCTCCGGAGCCTGACAGGCATGGCCGGGGGAGGGGCTCATGGACGCCGTACCGGCACGGGCGCGGGTGTACGTCGCCGGCGTGGTCCTCGCCGCTCTGGTCTGTCTGCGCCCGCTGCCGGAGGCGGACGCGCCCTGGTGGGCCGTGTCGCTGCTCGCCGGGCTGTGCGCGGGCGCGGAACTGGCCGCCCGTTCGGCCCGGTCCTGTTTCTTCGGCACCTGCTACCCCGTCCTGCTCGCCGGGGCCTTCCTGCTGCCACCGGCCGCCGCCGCGCTCGTGGCGCTGCCCGGGGCCCTGCTGTCGCCCGTGGCGCAGCGCCCCGTCGCGCTGCGGCGCGTCTGGCGGGCCGCGCAGCTGACGCTCGCCGTGTGGGCGGCCGCACGGGTGCACGGGGAGCTCGGCGGGCCGGACGCGGTCGTCGCGGCCGACTTCCCGTACGCGCTGGTGCCGGCGGGGGCCGCGGCGCTGGCGTTCTGCCTGGTGCTGACCCTGCTGGACGGCGGTATCTCGGTGCTGGCGGACCGGGTGCCCGCACGCCGGGCCTGGCGCGGGCTGTTCTCCCGGTCACCGGCGCCGATCGCCGTGCACGGTCTCGCCGGGCTGATGATGGCCGTCCTGTGGCGCAGCCCGTACGGGGCCGTCGCCGCGCTGCTCGTGCTGCTGCCCATGTGCGTGGCGTGGTGGGCGTTCGCCCAGTACCACCGGGAGCGGGCCGCCCACCAGGCGACCATCCGCGCCCTGGTGCAGGCCGTCGACATCAAGGACGGCTACACGCGCGGGCACAGCGAGCGCGTCGGACAGGCATCCATGATGATCGCCCGGGAGCTGGGCATGGACGACGAGCGCGTCGAGACGCTCCGCTTCGCCGGGATCCTGCACGACGTGGGCAAGCTCGGCGTGCCCACCCGGTTGCTGCGCAAGGACGGGCCGCTGACGCCCGAGGAGCGCCGGGTGATCGAGCTGCACCCCGAGTACGGGCACGAGATGGTGCGCGGCATCCGCTTCCTGGGGGAGGCCCGGGCCGCCGTCCTCCACCACCACGAACGACTGGACGGCAGCGGCTACCCCTACGGCCTCACCGGCGACCGCATCCCGGAATCGGCCCGGGTGGTGGCCGTCGCCGACGCCTTCGACGCGATGACGTCCACGCGCTCCTACCGCAGGGCCCGGCCCGTCGCGGCGGCCGTGGCGGAGCTCCAGCGGTGTGCCGGGGCCCAGTTCGACCCGCGGATGGTCGGGGCGCTGGTCCGGGCGCTGGGCCGCCACGGCTGGCGCCCGGCCGTGACGGCGGACGGCACGCCGGCCGGCCCCGCGGACGTGATCCCGGGCAGCCGGGGCGAAGGGGTGCGCGACGGCGTCGGACGGGGGGCGCGGTGACGGGGGAGTCGGGACGGGGCACCGGCGGCGGGGGCAGGGCGTGACGGCGTCACCGTACGGGCCCCTGTCCGCGTACCGGCCCCGGCCGCCGGCGGCGCACACCCTGGTCCCGGTGTGCGCCGGGCTTGTCGCGCTCGCCTCGCTCGCGTCCGTCCTGTGGTCGGGACCGGTGGACCGGCCCGTCGCGCTGGCCTTCGGCGTTCTCGTCGTCCTCGGTGAGCTGACCCGGGGGACCGGGGCCGGGGCCCGGGAGGCCGCGCCGCTCGGAGCCGCCGGAGCGATGGCGTACGCGCTGCTCGGAGAGGTCGCCGGGCGGCCCATGCAGCACGGCGCCGGCCAGACCGTCGCCGTCGTGCTCGCCGCCTCGCTGCTCGGCAGCGTCCCCCGCATCGCACGCGGCGGCGGACCCGTGCTGGACCCTCTGGCGCGACGCGTGCTCACCGTCGCCTTCGCCGCCGTGTGCTTCCGGCCGCTCCACAACCAGGGCGTCTTCCACGACTGGAGCGGTCCCGCCCACGTGCTGCTGCTCGTCGCGCTGCTGGCCCTGACCGCGCTGTGCGAGGCCCTGCTCGCCGCGGCCCCGGCGCACGCGCGGACCGGGTGGCCCTTCGGCCCGCTGCTGCGCGAGGAGCTGCGCGGCATGGTCGGCATCACGTCCGCGGTGTGCGCGACCGGGGCGGTGATGGCGCTCGCGGTGGCCGTCGCGGGACTGTGGGCGCTCCCCGTCCTCTGCGTTCCGCTGCTCCTCACCCACCTGTCCTATCGGCGGTACGCGGCCGTGCGGGCCACCTACCGGCAGACCATCGCCTCCCTGGCCCGGGCCACCGAGATCGCCGGGTACACCCCGGCCGGGCACGCCCGCCGCGTCGCCGAGCTCAGCGGCGCCGTCGGGCGCGACCTGGGGCTCTCCGGTGCCGATCTGACCGTGCTGGAGTACGCGGCCCTCATGCACGACATCGGCCAGCTGAGCCTCGTCGACCCGGTGCCGGCCGGAGCCACCGCCTGCCTGCCCCGCGCGGAGCAGCGGCGCATCGCCCTGCTCGGCGGGGCCGTCGTCCGCCAGACCGGGGTCGACGCGGCGGTGGCGGTGGTGGTGGAGCGCCAGGCCGACCCCTGCCGGGAGCAGCCGGTCGCCGCGCGGATCGTGCGGGCCGTCAACGCGTACGAGGAGAAGGCACGGGACGCCGGTCCCGGCGGCGGCCTCAAAGCGCTGGAGGAGCTGCGCCTGGCCGTCGCGGACGACTACGCTCCCGACGTCGTGGAGGCGCTGGCCCGGGTGCTCTCCCGGCAGGGAGGGACGACGCGTGAGCGGCTTCGTCGAGGGCAGGGACGGGACGAGGACGGGCAGTCTTACCGGGCCCGCTACTGGGTAACCCATGGGTAATGAGCGACCTCGTGGCCGTACGTGGTTGGATGCGAAGGAGAAGGTGTCCGGGGGCGCGGGAAGGCACAGCCAGCCCACAGAACGGAACTGGCAGGCGGGAATCGTGAGGATCTTCGGCAAGGGACGGCACCGGCCCTCCGCCTCCTGGCGGCAGGCCACCGACCGGGCGTTCACACTGATCGGCGACGGCCGGTACGAGGATGCCGGCGCGCTGCTCACGCGCGCCGCCGACCTGGAACCCTGGCTGTCGGAGTCCTGGTTCAACCTCGCCCTGCTGCACAAGTTCCGGCACGACTGGGAGCAGGCCAGGGCGGCCGGCCTGCGGGCCGTGGCGCTGCTCGACCGGGACATCGGCGCGCCCGACTGGTGGAACGTCGGCATCGCGGCGACCGCCCTGCAGGACTGGCCGCTGGCCCGCCGGGCCTGGCAGGCCTACGGGCTGCGCACCCCGGGGAACGCGACGGACGCGGGCGAGCCGCTCGGCATGGAGCTCGGCAGCGCTGCCGTACGGCTGTCCCCGGAGGGCGAGGCCGAGGTCGTCTGGGGACGGCGGCTGGACCCCGCCCGCATCGAGGTGCTGTCCATCCCGCTGCCCTCCTCCGGCCGGCGCTGGGGTGAGGTCGTCCTCCACGACGGGGTGCCGCACGGGGAACGCACCACCACCGCCGGGCACGCCTACCCGGTCTTCGACGAGATCGAGCTGTGGGCGCCGTCGCCCGTGCCGACCTGGGTCGTCCTCCTGGAGGCCGCCACCGAGGCAGACCGTGACGCCCTGGAGCAGCTCGCCGCCGACGCCGGGTTCGCCGCCGAGGACTGGTCGTCGTCGGTCCGGCTGCTGTGCCGGATGTGCTCGGAGTCGCGGATGCCGTCCGACGAGGGCGAGGGCGAGCACCTCGACCCGCACGACCACAGCGAACCGGGACATCCCGGGCCTCTCGGCCACCGCACCGACGGGCAGCTGTGGGTGCCCGAGCGGGAGTGCGGGGTCGCGGCGCCGGCCGCCCTGGTGAGGGGGCTGCTGGACGGGTGGGTCGCGGACAGCCCGGACTCGCGCGACTGGCGGGACCTGGAAGAGGTCTGCTGAGGGCGTCCCTTCGCCGTCCGTCCCGCGTGGCCGGCCGCGCCCACGCGGCGGAGCCGCACACCGACACGGTCCCGCGCCCCCGCGGAGCGCGATCCCCGTACCCTGTATCAGGCATCACCCCCGGTTTTATCCAGGAAGGCACACGTCGGTCATGGCGCAGCAGGACACCGATCAGCAGCACGCGGGCGTGCTCCCCGTGGACGACGACGGGTTCGTCGTCGACACCGAGGAGTGCGAGGAGCGCGAGACGGCCTGGCGGGAGCGCGGCACCTCGCGTCCGATCACGGTGGTCGGCAACCCGGTGCTGCACAAGGAGTGCGAGGACGTCACCGACTTCGGCGAGGAGTTCCAGCAGCTGGTCGCGGACATGTTCGCCAGCCAGCGCACCGCCGAGGGCGTCGGCCTCGCCGCCAACCAGATCGGCGTCGCCAAGAAGGTCTTCGTCTACGACTGCCCCGACGACGAGGGCGTGCGCCACGTCGGCGTGGTCTGCAACCCGCGGCTCGTCGAACTGCCCGCCGACCGGCGCCGGCTGGACGACAGCAACGAGGGCTGCCTGTCCGTGCCCACCGCCTACGCGCCGCTCGCCCGCCCCGACTACGCCGAGGTGACCGGGCAGGACGAGCAGGGCAACCCGGTCAAGGTGCGCGGCACCGGCTACTTCGCACGGTGTTTGCAGCACGAGACGGACCACCTGTACGGGTACCTCTACATCGACCGGCTCTCCAAGCGTGAACGCAAGGAAGCGCTGCGGCAGATGGCCGAGAACGAGCCGCGCTACCCCGTGGTCGCGAACGACTGACACCGCCCCACCGGTCATCCGTCTTCCGTACGTACGGCGCCTGTTCGGGACTCCCCGAGCGGGCGCCGTACGTCTGTCGGAACCTGCCACACAACAGGAGGATTCCGGCACCGGGGGGTAGTGAATGGAGCAAATCCGTTCCCATAGCGGTCAGTTGTGGTGCTGAATAGGAAGCGCGGGGATACGCAACGGCGCACGCCCCGCTCAGCGCGAGGGGTGCGCCACCGGCGGCTGAGAGGGGTTTGTTCGTGCATGCTTTCCCACACGGCACCACAGCGGCACCGACCGCGATCGCAGTACCGCCATCGCTCCGCCTTCCGGTGATCGAAGCGGCTTTTCCCCGGCGGCTGCACCCGTATTGGCCGAGGCTCCAGGAGAAGACCCGTACCTGGCTGCTCGAAAAACGGCTCATGCCGGCGGACAAGGTCGCGGAATATGCCGACGGTCTGTGCTACACGGACCTCATGGCCGGGTACTACCTGGGTGCGCCCGACGAGGTCCTGCAGGCGATAGCGGACTTCAGCGCCTGGTTCTTCGTCTGGGACGACCGGCACGACCGCGACATCGTCCACGACCGCCCCGGCGCCTGGCGGCGCCTGCGGAACCAGCTGCACGCGGCACTCGACTCTCCCGGCGACCACCTGCACCACGAGGACACCCTGGTCGCCGGATTCGCCGACAGTGTGCGGCGGTTGTACGCCTTCCTGCCGCCGCCGGCGCAGTGGAACGCCCGGTTCACCCGGCACTTCCACGCGGTGATCGAGGCGTACGACCGGGAATTCCACAACCGGACCCGCGGGATCGTGCCCGGTGTGGCGGAGTACCTCGAACTGCGCCGGCTCACCTTCGCCCACTGGATCTGGACCGATCTGCTGGAGCCGAGCGCGGGCTGCGAACTTCCGGACGCCGTTCGGAAACACCCGGCCTACAGTCGCGCGGCGTTGTTGAGTCAGGAATTCGCCGCCTGGTACAACGACCTCTGCTCACTGCCGAAGGAAATAGCGGGCGACGAGGTGCACAATCTCGGTATCAGCCTCATCACCCATCACGGACTGACCCTGGAGGAATCCATCGGAGAAGTCCGGCGACGCGTGGAGGAATGCATCACCGAATTCCTCGACGTGGAACAGGACGCAATGCGGTTCGCCGACGAACTCGACGACGGAACCGTGCGCGGGAAGGAACTGAGCGGTGCCGTGCGGGCCGGCGTCGGCAATATGCGGAACTGGTTCAGCTCCGTCTACTGGTTCCACCACGAGTCCGGTCGGTACATGGTCGACAACTGGGACGACCGGTCCACGCCCCCGTACGTCAACAACGAAGCGGCAGGTGAGAAATGACCGTCCAGTCCTCCCCCGAGTCCCCGGCTTCGGCCGGACAAAGCGCGACCGCGTCCCCCGCGGTCCGGGACGAAGCGACACCGGAGCTGCGCCGGCCGCCCGTTGCGGGCGGCGGCGTCCCCCTCCTCGGCCACGGCTGGAGGCTGGCCCGCGACCCGCTGGCCTTCATGTCCCAGCTGCGCGACCACGGCGACATCGTGCGGATCAAGCTCGGCCCGAAGACCGTCTACGCGGTCACCGCACCGGAACTCACGGGCGCCCTGGCCCTGAGCCCCGACTACCACATAGCCGGTCCGCTCTGGGAGTCCCTGGAGGGCCTGCTCGGCAAGGAGGGCGTGGCCACCGCCAACGGCCCGCTCCACCGCCGGCAGCGGCGCACCATGCAGCCGGCCTTCCGGCTCGACGCCATCCCCGCCTACGGGCCGATCATGGAGGAGGAGGCGCACGCCCTCGCCGAGCGCTGGCAGCCGGGGCGGACCGTCGACGCCACCTCCGAGTCCTTCCGCGTCGCCGTGCGCGTCGCGGCCCGCTGCCTGCTGCGCGGCCAGTACATGGACGAGCGGGCCGAGCGGCTGTGCGTCGCGCTCGCCACCGTCTTCCGGGGCATGTACCGGCGGATGGTCGTCCCGCTGGGCCCTCTCTACCGGCTGCCGCTTCCGGCCAATCGCGAATTCAACAACGCGCTGGCCGATTTGCACCTCCTGGTCGACGAGATCATCGCCGAGCGCCGCGCATCCGGTCAAAAGCCGGACGATTTGCTGACGGCGTTGCTGGAGGCGAAGGACGACAATGGGGACCCGATCGGGGAACAGGAGATCCACGACCAGGTGGTCGCGATACTCACCCCCGGCAGTGAAACCATCGCCTCCACGATCATGTGGTTGCTGCAGGCACTTGCCGACCACCCGGAACATGCCGACCGCATACACGACGAAGTCCGGGCGGTCACCGGAGGACGTCCCGTCGCATTCGAGGACGTCCGCAAGCTCACCCACACGAACAATGTCATCGTGGAAGCCATGCGTTTGCGTCCCGCCGTGTGGGTATTGACGCGTCGCACGGTGGTCGAGACCGAACTCGGTGGCTATCGCATTCCGGCCGGATCGGACATCATCTACAGTCCGTACGCAATCCAGCGCGATGCGAAGTCGTACGCCGACAACCTGCGGTTCGACCCGGACCGATGGATTCCGGAACGTGCGACGGATGTGCCGAAATACGCCATGAAGCCGTTCAGTGTCGGCAATCGGAAGTGCCCTAGCGACCACTTCTCGATGGCTCAGCTGACCCTGATCACGGCGGCCCTCGCCTCGAAGTACCGCTTCGAGCAGGTGGCCGGCTCCAACGACGCGGTCCGCGTGGGCATCACCCTCCGTCCGCACGATCTGCTGGTCAGGCCGGTGGCGCGGTGACGCTCAGGCCGCCGCCTCCGGGCCGCGGAAGGTACGCCGGTAGGCGTGCGGTGTGGTGTCCAGGGCCCTGACGAACTGGTGCCTGAGGGCCGCCGCCGTACCGAATCCGGTGCGCCACGCGATCGCGTCCATCGTCTCGTCCGTCGCCTCCAGCAGCCGCTGGGCCAGCAGCACGCGCTGGCGCAGTATCCAGCGGTAGGGAGTCGTCCCCGTCTCCTGCTGGAAGCGGCGGGCGAAGGTGCGCGGGGACATGCGCGCCCGCGCCGCCAGCTGGTCGACGGTCACCTCCTCGTCGAGGTGCTGCTCCATCCAGGACAGCACCTCGCCGACGGTGTCGCAGGAGGAGCGCGGCAGCGGCCGTTCGATGTACTGGGCCTGACCACCGTCCCGGTGCGGCGGCACGACCATGCGCCGGGCGATCTTGTTGGCGACCTCCGTCCCCTGTTCCTTGCGGACGATGTGCAGACAGGCGTCGATGCCTGCGGCGGTGCCGGCACTGGTGATCACCGGGTCCTCGTCCACGTAGAGCACGTCGGGAGCCACGGAGACCCGTGGGTACTGCCGGGCCAGCTCGGCCGCGTGGTGCCAGTGCACCGCGCACCGCCGCCCGTCCAGCAGGCCGGCGGCGCCCAGCACGAACACCCCGGAGCACACGCTCAGCACCCGCGCGCCCCGCTCCACCGCCCGCCGCAGGGCGTCCAGCAGCTCCGGCGGGTACTCCCGGCGGGCGAAGTCGCTCCCCGCCGGCACGGTGATCAGGTCGGCCTCCTCCAGCCGCTCCAGCCCGTACGGCGTGGAGACGGTCAGTCCGCCGACATGGGTGGTCAGCTCGGGACCCTCCGCGGAGACCACCGCGAAGTCGTACCGCGGCAGGCCCTCGTCGCTGCGGTCGACGCCGAAGACCTCGCAGACGACACCGAGTTCGAAAGGATGCGCACCGTCCAGCAGGACGGCCGCCACGTTCTGCAGCATGCCGACAGTGTGCCTCGGAAGTGGCAGGAAATCGAGGCCCTGCGGCAGTCCTGCCACTCCCGGTAAGGAGTCCGGAGCGCGACAGTAGTGTCATGACCGGAAACCAGATGGAAGCCCTGATCGGAATGCTCGTGACCTTCGGACTCCTGGTCCTCATGGTCCTCCCCTCGGCGATCGGCATCGTGCGCGAGAGGCGCATCGACCGTCAGCTCAGGGAGGCCCGGGAGAACCGGCGGGAGGGGGAGAGGCCTCGCCCGACTCAGAAGTCCTCGGACAGGTCGACGGTGCCCTCCACCGCGACCTGGTACGCCGAGGGCCGCCGCTCGAAGAAGTTGGTCAGCTCCTGAACCCCCTGCAGCTCCATGAAGGAGAAGGGGTTCTCGGAGCCGTACACCGGGGCGAAGCCGAGCCGCGTCAGACGCTGGTCGGCGACGCACTCCAGGTACTCCCGCATCGAGTCGGTGTTCATCCCCGGGAGGCCGTCACCGCACAGGTCGCGCGCGAACTGCAGCTCGGCCTCGACGGCCTCCCGCAGCATGTCGGTGACCTCCTGCCGGAGCTGGTCGTCGAACAGCTCCGGCTCCTCCTTGCGCACGGTGTCCACGACGTCGAAGGCGAAGGACATGTGCATGGTCTCGTCCCGGAACACCCAGTTGGTGCCGGTGGCCAGGCCGTGCAGCAGACCACGGCTGCGGAACCAGTAGACGTAGGCGAAGGCGCCGTAGAAGAACAGGCCCTCGATGCATGCGGCGAAGCAGATGAGGTTGAGCAGGAAACGGCGGCGGTCCGCCCGGGTCTCCAGCCGGTCGATCGACTCGACCGAGTCCATCCACCTGAAGCAGAACTCGGCCTTCTCGCGGATGGAGGGGATGTTCTCCACGGCCGCGAAGGCGGCGGCCCGGTCGTCCGGGTCGGGCAGGTAGGTGTCCAGGAGCGTCAGGTAGAACTGGACGTGCACGGCCTCCTCGAAGAGCTGGCGGGACAGGTACAGCCGCGCCTCGGGGGAGTTGATGTGCTTGTAGAGGGTGAGCACCAGGTTGTTCGCCACGATCGAGTCGCCGGTGGCGAAGAAGGCCACCAGCCGTCCGATCAGGTGCTGCTCCATGGGGCTGAGCTTCGCCAGGTCGGTGACGTCCGAGTGGAGGTCGACCTCCTCGACGTGCCAGGTGTTCTTGATGGCGTCCCGGTAGCGCTCGTAGAAGTCCGGGTAGCGCATGGGGCGCAGGGTCAGTTCGAAGCCCGGGTCGAGCAGGTTCTTGGTGTTCATCACTGGCAGGCCTCGCAGGACTCGGGGTTTTCCAGGGAGCAGGCGACCGCTTCGGGGTCGGGGGCCTGCTGTGCGGGGACGGTGGCCCGGGCGGCGGCGCGGGCGATGCGGGTCGCCGGGCGGGAGCGCAGGTAGTACGTGGTCTTCAGGCCCTGCTTCCAGGCGTACGCGTACATCGAGGAGAGCTTCCCGATGGTCGGCGTCTCCAGGAACAGGTTCAGCGACTGGGCCTGGTCGAGGTACGGGGTGCGGGCGGCGGCCATGTCGATCAGGCCGCGCTGCGGGATCTCCCAGGCGGTGCGGTACAGGGCGCGGACGTCCTCGGGGATCCAGGAGAAGCCCTGCACCGAGCCGTTGGCCTCGCGCAGCGCCTCGCGGGTGCGGGCGTCCCACACGCCGAGCCGCTTGAGGTCGTCCACCAGGTACGAGTTGACCTGGAGGAACTCGCCGGAGAGCGTCTCGCGCTTGAAGAGGTTGGACACCTGCGGCTCGATGCACTCGTAGGCGCCCACGATCGAGGCGATGGTGGCGGTCGGCGCGATCGCCAGGAGCAGGGAGTTGCGCAGTCCGGTGGTCGCCATGCGCTCGCGCAGTGCCGCCCAGCGCTCCGGCCAGGTGGTCTCGACCCCGTAGTGGTCGGGGTGCAGCACGCCCCGGGCCGTCCGGGTCTTCTCCCAGGCCGGCAGCGGGCCGTTGCGCTCGGCGAGGTCGGTGGAGGTCTCGTAGGCCGCGAGCATGATCCGCTCGGCGATGCGGGTGGAGAGCGCCTTCGCCTCGGGGGAGTCGAAGGGCAGGCGCAGCTGGAAGAAGACGTCCTGCAGGCCCATCGCGCCGAGGCCGACCGGTCGCCAGCGGGCGTTGGAGCGGCCCGCCTGCTCGGTCGGGTAGAAGTTGATGTCGACGACCCGGTCCAGGAAGGTGACGGCGGTGCGGACGGTGGCGTCCAGCCGCTCCCAGTCGAGGTCGCCCGCGGCGACGTCGACGAACGCGCCGAGGTTGACCGAGCCCAGGTTGCAGACCGCCGTCTCCCCGTCGTCGGTGACCTCCAGGATCTCCGTGCAGAGGTTGGAGGAGTGGACCACGTGGCCCGGCTCGGCGGTCTGGTTGGCGGTGCGGTTGGCGGTGTCCTTGAAGGTCATCCAGCCGTTGCCGGTCTGCGCGAGGGTGCGCATCATGCGTCCGTACAGCTCGCGGGCGGGGAGGGTCCTGCGGGCCAGTCCGGCCGCCTCCGCCTCGCGGTACGCGGCGTCGAACTCCGCGCCCCACAGGTCGACCAGCTCGGGCACGTCGGCGGGCGAGAACAGGGACCACTGCCCGTCGGCGTCCACCCGGCGCATGAACTCGTCCGGCACCCAGTGGGCGAGGTTCAGGTTGTGGGTGCGGCGGGCGTCCTCGCCGGTGTTGTCCCGCAGCTCCAGGAACTCCTCGATGTCGGCGTGCCAGGTCTCCAGGTAGACCGCCGCCGCACCCTTGCGCCGGCCGCCCTGGTTCACGGCGGCGACCGAGGCGTCCAGCGTCTTCAGGAACGGGACGATGCCGTTGGAGTGGCCGTTGGTGCCGCGGATCAGGGAGCCGCGGGAGCGGATGCGGGAGTAGGCGATGCCGATGCCGCCGGCGTGCTTGGAGAGGCGGGCCACCTGGTGGAGGCGGTCGTAGAGGGAGTCCAGCTCGTCCTTGGGGGAGTCGAGGAGGTAGCAGGACGACATCTGGGCGTGCCGGGTGCCGGAGTTGAAGAGGGTGGGGGAGGAGGGCAGGTAGTCGAGGCGGCTCATCAGCCCGTAGAGGGCGGCCACCTCGTCGGCCGCGCGGGCGGTGTCGTCCTCGGCGAGCCCGGCGGCGACACGCAGCATGAAGTACTGGGGCGTCTCGACCACCTTGCGGGTGATCGGGTGCCGGAGCAGGTAGCGGCTGTGCAGGGTGCGCAGCCCGAAGTAGCCGAAGCGGTCGTCGGCGGCCGGGTCGATCAGCGCGTCCAGGCGGTCCGCGTGCAGCCGTACGAACGCGGCCGTGCGGTCGGCGATCAGCCCCTCGCGGTGGCCGGTGGCGACCGACTCGGTGAAGGAGGCGACCCCCTGGGAGGCGGCCTCGGCGCGGATGCCGATGGTCAGCAGACGGGCGGCCAGCCTGGAGTAGACGGGGTCCTCCGAGATGAGCCCGGCCGCCGCCTCGGTGGCGAGCTCGCGCAGCTCCGCCTCGTCCGCGCGGGCGGACCGGCCGCGCAGCGCGGCGGCGGCGACCCGGCCGGGGTCGGCGCCCGGGAGGTCGGCGGTCAGCACGGTCAGGGTCCGCAGCAGCGCGGCACCGGGGCCGTCCGGTTCCCCGGTCGCCGTCACCGGGGTCGCTGAAGCCGGATCGGCTGGCGCGATGGTCACGTGGAGCACTCCCTCGCTCGGCACGGGGCCTGGCGGAGGGCAGGAGGAATCACGAGCGCACACGGCGTCGCGTCCACCGGCCCACTCCACGAGGCCCGGACGTCATGGCACCCGGGCCAAGGCGGCCGGGCGCACTGTCGGCAGGTCCTCGGACTCAAGCCCGTGCGCGGACACGTGGAGACGCGAACACGCACAAGTACACCGTTGCGGGACAGTTCCGGATTCGCACCGGATTCCCCTGCGGCGACAGCGAGCACGAGCATACATCTTGTGCCGGGCACCGCCAGCACCCCCAGATGTTGTGTCCGTGAGCGTGTCGGGAGGGTGTCAGAGCGTCAGTTCATAGGTGAGCAGGGTGAAGTCGTCCAGCTTCGGCAGGGGGTTCCAGTCGCGCTCCGGGGTGCGGGTGAAACCCAGGCGCGCGTAGAGGCGGTGGGCGCCGTGCATGGTGCGCTGGGTGGACAGCACGACCCGCGCGCAGCCCGGCACGGACCGGGCGCGGTCGACGCAGGCCCGCACCAGCGCCTCGCCGGCGCCGCGTCCGCGCGCCTCGCGGGCGACGGCGAGCATGCGTATCTCGGCCTCGCCGGGACGGGCGATGTCGGCCATCGGGCCACCGCGGGGCACGAAGGTGACGCCACCGAGCACACCGCCGTCCGATGCGGCGACCAGCACCTCGGCGGCGGCCGCCCGTCGGGCCACGGCGCGCAGCTCGTGGAGGTAGGCGTCGTCCTCCCCGAAGTCGAGGAGGCCGTCGCCCAGGTAGGCGCGCGCGGTGATCTCACCGAGGGTGTCGTACTCCTCGGCCGTGGCACGCCGGATCACGAAGTCCATGCCCCCGAGTGTGCCCGACGGGTACGACAGCGGGCCGCCGGATTTCTCCGACGGCCCGCCTGAGGGAGGGGGTCAGTGCGAGGTGCCCGCCGTGGCCGGCGGCAGCTCCACCTCGACGCCCGGGTCGCCCGCGTCCGCGGTGTAGTCGCCGGGCTTGGTCTCGTCGATGCCCTCGGGCGCCTTGAGCGCCCTCATGACGAAGGTCAGGACCACGGTGACCAGCACGTTCAGCACGAAGGCGGTGAGGCCGATGTAGCCGATCTCACCGATGCCGGGGATCTCGTCCGAGGAGCCGCCGAAGTGCTTCTGCGTCGGCGAGGCCACCCCGTACGCGGCGACCGTGCCGTAGACCATGCCGACCGCCCAGCCGCCGAGCAGGGCCCAGCGGTGGAACCAGCGGGTGAACAGGCCGCCCACCAGGGCCGGGAAGGTCTGCAGGATCCAGATGCCGCCGAGCAGCTGGAAGTTGATGGCGACCGTCTTGTCCATGCCGAGGACGAAGACCAGCGCGCCCACCTTCACCAGCAGGGACACCAGCTTGGAGACCTTCGTCTCCTGGGCCGGGGTGGCGTCCGGCTTGATGAAGTCCTTGTAGATGTTGCGGGTGAAGAGGTTGGCCGCCGCGATCGACATGATCGCCGCCGGAACCAGGGCGCCGATGCCGATCGCCGCGAAGGCCACACCGGCGAACCAGTCCGGGAACATGTTCTCGAAGAGCTGGGGGATCGCCAGCTGCCCGTTCTCCACCTTCACCCCGGCCGCGATCGCCATGAAGCCGAGCAGCGCGAGCAGGCCCAGCATCAGCGAGTACAGCGGCAGGATCGTGGTGTTGCGGCGGATCACCTCACGGCTGCGCGAGGACAGCGTCGCGGTGATCGAGTGCGGGTACATGAAGAGCGCGAGCGCCGAACCCAGCGCCAGCGTGGCGTACGTCCACTGGCCGCCGTGGTCCGGCGTCAGCGAGCCCTTGCCCGACTCGGTGAACTTGTCGCCCGCCGCCGCGAAGATGTCGTCGAAACCGCCGAGCTTGATCGGGATGTAGATGATCGCCACCGCGATGACGATGTAGATCAGCGTGTCCTTCACGAAGGCGATCAGCGCGGGCGCGCGCAGTCCCGACGAGTAGGTGTACGCCGCCAGCACGCCGAAGGCGATCAGCAGGGGCAGGTCCTTGACGAACCAGTTGGTGTCCTCGCCGCCGCCGAGGCCCATCACGTCCAGGACGGCCTGGATGCCGACCAGCTGGAGCGCGATGTACGGCATGGTGGCGAGGATGCCGGTCACGGCCACCGCCAGCGACAGCCCCTTCGAGCCGAACCGGCCGCGCACGAAGTCCGAGGTCGTCACGTAGCCGTGCTTGTGGGAGACCGACCACAGCCGGGGCAGGAAGGTGAAGATCAGCGGGTAGACCAGGATCGTGTACGGCACCGCGAAGAAGCCGGAGGCGCCGGCCGCGTAGATCGCCGCCGGGACGGCCACGAAGGTGTACGCCGTGTACAGGTCGCCGCCCAGCAGGAACCAGGTGACCCAGGTGCCGAACGAGCGGCCGCCGAGGCCCCACTCGTCGAGGCTGTGCTCGTTCTCGGCCCTGCGCCAGCGGGCGGCCAGGAAGCCCATGGCGGTGACGAGCAGGAAGAAGAAGATGAAGACGGCGAGTGCGACGCCGTTCACGCCGTCGTTCACTTGGCCCCGCCTTCCCGACGGGCGCGCTGGTCACGCTGCCACAGCTTGTAGGCGATCATCGTCAGCGCGGTGGAGATGAGCACCCACGCCATCTGGTACCAGTAGAAGAACGGGATGCCGATGAAGGCCGGGTCCGTCTTCGCGTAGGAACCGACCCAGAGCATGGCGACGAACGGTGCGACAAGGCAGAGGCCGATGACGACGCGCACCGGCGTCACCACCGGCCCTCTGCTCACTTCTGGGGCTTGTGACATACGGCGGCTCCGTCCCCTCGCTGATCACCTCGTGCAGTGCGCACGAAATGTAGGTGACGGCGTCGAGAGAGCGGAACCCCTCGTCCGTATATCGGTCCTGAACTGCAACTTCACGGTCCCGGGTGCCGGAATATGTCGGACACGCGCGCCGCGGGGCAGGCGGGAACGGCCGGACGGGCCCTAGTCCTGGGGCCGCTTCAGCCGGGCCACGAACTTGTAGCGGTCGCCCCGGTACACCGAGCGCACCCACTCCACGGGCTGGCCCGTGCGGTCCTGCGAGTGCCGGGAGAGCATCAGCATGGGCAGGCCGACGTCGGTGCCGAGCAGACCGGCCTCGCGCGGGGTGGCCAGCGAGGTCTCGATGGTCTCCTCGGCCTCGGCGAGATGGACGTCGTAGACCTCGGCGAGCGCCGTGTAGAGGGACGTGTACTTCACCAGGGACCTGCGCAGCGCCGGGAAGCGCTTGGCCGACAGGTGGGTGGTCTCGATCGCCATGGGCTCGCCGTTGGCCATGCGCAGCCGCTCGATGCGCAGTACCCGCCCGCCGGCCGTGATGTCCAGCAGCCCGGCGAGCCGGTCGTCGGCGGTGATGTAGCCGATGTCCAGCAGCTGCGAGGTGGGTTCGAGGCCCTGCGCCCGCATGTCCTCGGTGTACGAGGTGAGTTGCAGGGCCTGCGAGACCTTGGGCTTGGCGACGAAGGTGCCCTTGCCCTGGATGCGCTCCAGGCGCCCCTCGACGACCAGTTCCTGCAAGGCCTGGCGCACCGTCGTGCGCGAGGTGTCGAACTCCGCGGCCAGGGTGCGCTCAGGGGGGACCGGAGTGCCCGGTGCCTGCGTCCGGGTCATGTCGAGCAGGTGCTTCTTCAGTCGGTAGTACTTGGGCACGCGCGCGGTACGGACGGTCGCCCCACCCTCGTTCTCCGCACTGCTGACGTCGGTGCTCATGCTCTGCCTTCCCGGCTCCGGGTGCCGAAGCGACCGATATCCCTGTCGGCCACGGCCCACATCGTGGCACGGCTCCGGGCGGGATGGCCCCGCACGCTCCGTGATCCCTTCTGTATACCTCCGACACCCCTGTTGGTCTAGTCCACAGCGCCGTCGGACACCGCTGGTACGCGCGTTCGGAACCGTATCGAGACGCCTTTCGGCGGACGGTGGTACACCCCCTCCCGGTCCGCCCGATCTGCCGCTTGCGCAATGAAAGGTCCCTGCATATCTCGGTCGCATCACGGACGCATGGACCGTGCTTGCACACCCTTGACAGCCCTATTGGTCTGGGCCAAGCTCCCCCTACTGGTCTACACCATTGGTCCAGGTCCCGGCCCCATGGGCGGTCCGCGTCGACGAGCAACCGCGGGGAGGCAGGGGGGTTTTGTGGCATCCCTGAGGAGGGTGGCGTGAAGCGCAAGCTGATAGCCGCGATCGGTATCGCGGGCATGATGGTCTCGATCGCGGCGTGCGGGGGCGACGACGGCGACGACGGCAAGAAGGCCGGGGCGGACGGTTACGCCGGTGAGACGCTCACCGTGTGGGTGATGGACGGGTCCTCGCCGGACGACTGGCAGGCCGACCTCGCCAAGGAGTTCGAGGCGAAGACCAAGGCCAAGGTCAAGTTCGAGATCCAGAAGTGGAACGGTATCCAGCAGAAGCTGACCACCGCCCTCTCCGAGGAGAACCCGCCCGACGTCTTCGAGATCGGCAACACCCAGACGCCGGCCTACGCCAAGACCGGCGGCCTCGCCGACCTGGGCGACCTCAAGAGCGAGATCGGCGCCGACTGGTCCGAGTCCCTCAACAAGTCCGCCGTCTTCGAGGACAAGCAGTACGCC
Organism: Streptomyces ambofaciens ATCC 23877; assembly: GCF_001267885.1. Lineage (NCBI taxonomy): Bacteria > Bacillati > Actinomycetota > Actinomycetes > Kitasatosporales > Streptomycetaceae > Streptomyces > Streptomyces ambofaciens. Next base: position 5,323,980 of record NZ_CP012382.1, read on the forward strand.
GCCCCGTGGTTCGTGGTGAACCGCGTGGTCATCTACAACAAGAAGATCTGGGCGGACGCGGGCATCAAGGGCACGCCCAAGACCCGCGACGAGTTCTACGACGCCCTCAAGACGATCGGCGAGAAGACCGACGCCGAGCCGATCTACCTGCCCGGCCAGAACTGGTACCACTTCGTGGGCCTGGCCATCGGCGAGGGCGCCGAGCTGGTCAAGAAGGACGGCGACAAGTACGTCTCCAACCTGGGCGACCCGAAGATCGCCGCCGCCACGGAGACCTACAAGAAGTTCCAGGCCCTCTCCAAGGCGCCCAAGGACAAGGACGAGGCCACCCCGCAGCAGGGTGAGATCTTCGCCAAGGGCAAGACCGGCGCCATCATCGGCATGGGCTGGGAGGGCGGCACGGCGATCGCCACCAACCCGGCGATCGAGAAGGACCTCGGCTACTTCACCATCCCGGGTCCCACGGCCGACAAGCCCGAGGGCGTCTTCCTCGGCGGCTCCAACCTGGCCGTCGCCGCGGGCAGCAAGAAGCAGGAGCTCGCCAAGGAGTTCCTGAAGATCGCGCTGTCCGACAAGTACGAGGGCGCGCTGGCCAAGGCCAACGGCGTCATCCCGAACAAGGACGCGCTGCAGAGCAACCTGCAGGGCAACGCCGCCGCCGAGGCGGCCGCGCCGGCCTCCGCGGGCGGTGACACCACGCCGCTGATCCCGGAGTGGGCCGCGGTCGAGAACGACCCGAACCCGATCAAGACCTACCTGACGGCCGTGCTGAAGGGGAAGTCCCCGGCCGAGGCCGCCGAGCAGGTCGAGGGCGAGTTCAACAAGCGCCTGGCGCAGCAGCAGTAACACCGGGTGAGCCGGGGTGGGGGCCGGCACGCGACGGCCCCCGCCCCGGCGTCGAGTTGAGCAGGTCGAGAAGAGAGAGACCGCGAGCATGACCGTGCAGACCGAACGGCCGCCCTCCGGCCCGTCGGACGTCCGCAAGACGGACGGCGAGGGCACCGGCAGGCCGAAACCGAGAGCCGCGTCGCGCACCGGCGCGCTCGTCCCGTACCTCTTGCTGCTGCCCGCCTGCGCGGCCACTGTGCTACTGCTCGGCTGGCCACTGGTGAAGGACGGCCTGCTGTCCTTCCAGAACCTCAACATGGCGCAGCTGATCCAGCACGTCACCGAGTGGACCGGCTTCGACAACTACAAGGAGGTCCTCACCGGCGAGGACTTCTGGCGGGTCACCGTCCGCTCGATCGCCTTCACCGCGGTCAACGTCGCCCTCACCATGGTGGTGGGCGGCCTGATCGGGCTGCTGCTCGCCCGCCTCGGCAGGGTGATGCGGCTCGTGCTGATGATCGGCCTGGTGCTGGCGTGGGCCATGCCGGTGGTCGCCGCGACCACCGTCTACCAGTGGCTCTTCGCCCAGCGCTTCGGCGTCGTCAACTGGGTCCTGGACAAGCTCGGCTGGCACTCCATGGCCGACTACAGCTGGACCGGCAGCCAGATGTCGACCTTCTTCGTCGTCACCGTGCTCATCGTCTGGATGTCCGTCCCGTTCGTCGCCATCAACCTGTACGCGGCGACCACCACCATCTCCGGCGAGCTGTACGAGGCCGCCGCCCTCGACGGGGCCGGCGCCTGGCGCAGCTTCACCACGGTCACCCTGCCGGTCCTGCGGCCGTTCCTCTACGCGACGACCTTCCTGGAGATCATCTGGATCTTCAAGGCCTTCGTCCAGGTCTACACGTTCAACGGCGGCGGCCCGGACCGTCTCACCGAGATCCTGCCCGTCTACGCCTACATCGAGGGCGTCGGCAACCAGCACTACGGCATGGGCGCGGCGATCGCCGTCCTGACCATCCTGATCCTGCTCGGCCTGACCGCCTACTACCTCAGGATCGTGCTCAAGCAAGAGGAGGACGAGCTGTGAAGCGCTCGCTCTTCGGCCGCCTGTGGCCCAACGTCACGGCCGTCGTCCTGTTCATCGGCCTCGTCTTCCCCGTCTACTGGATGTTCGCCACGGCCTTCAAGCCGACCGGCGACATCATCTCGGAGGACCCGGTCTGGTTCCCGACCGACGTCACCTTCGACCACTTCAGGACCGCGGTCGAGGCCGACCACTTCTGGACCTACGTCGGCAACTCGCTCATCGTCACCGTCTGCGCGGTCGTCTTCTCGCTCGTCATCGCGCTGGCCGGGGCGTTCGCCCTGGCGCGGATGCGGTTCAAGGGGCGGCGCGGCTTCATCGTCGGCTTCATGCTCGCCCAGATGGCGCCCTGGGAAGTGATGGTCATCGCCATCTACATGATCGTGCGCGACGCCTCGATGCTGAACAGCCTCGTGCCGCTCACCCTCTTCTACATGATGATGATCCTGCCCTTCACCATCTTGACGCTGCGCGGCTTCGTCGCCGCCGTGCCCCGGGAACTGGAGGAGTCCGCGCTGGTCGACGGCTGCACCCGGGCCCAGGCGTTCCGCCGGATCATCCTGCCGCTGCTCGCGCCGGGCCTGATGTCGACTTCGATGTTCGGCTTCATCACCGCGTGGAACGAGCTGCCTCTGGTGCTGGTCGTCAACAAGGAGGCGGAGGCCCAGACCCTGCCGCTGTGGCTGACCAGCTTCCAGACCGTCTTCGGCGACAACTGGGGTGCGACCATGGCAGCCTCGTCGCTCTTCGCCATCCCGATCCTGATCCTCTTCGTCTTCCTGCAGCGCAGGGCCGTCAGCGGCCTGACCGCCGGCGCCGTGAAGGGATAACGCCACCCGATGACGACAATCGCCAGCGGCACCGACACGCTCACGCGCGACGCGCTGACCGTCCTGCAGCCCGGCTTCACCGGCACCACCGCCCCCGACTGGCTGCTGCGCAGCCTCGGCGAGGGGCTGGCCTCCGTCGGTCTGTTCGGCCGCAACATCGCCTCGGCCGGGCAACTGGCCGCCCTGACCGCCCAGCTGCGCGCCGAACGCGGCGACGTGCTGGTCGCCATCGACGAGGAGGGCGGCGATGTCACCCGTCTGGAGGTCCGCACCGGCTCCTCCTTCCCCGGCAACCTCGCCCTCGGTGCGGTGGACGACGTCGAGCTCACCCGGGAGGTGGCCGCGGAACTGGGCCGCCGGCTCGCGGCCTGCGGGGTGAACCTCAACTGGGCCCCGTCCGCCGACGTCAACTCCAACCCGGACAACCCGGTCATCGGCGTGCGGTCCTTCGGCGCCGGCACCGACCTGGTCGCCCGGCACACCGCCGCCTACGTCACCGGCCTCCAGTCGGTGGGCGTGGCCGCCTGCACCAAGCACTTCCCCGGGCACGGCGACACCGCGGTCGACTCCCACCACGCGATGCCGCGCATCGACGTGGGCCCCGACGTGCTGGCCGAGCGCGACCTCGCCCCCTTCCGTGCGGCCATCGCCGCCGGCAGCCGCGCGGTGATGAGCGCCCACATCCTGGTCCCGGCCCTGGACCCGGACCGGCCGGCCACGCTGTCCCGCCGCATCCTGACCGACCTGCTCCGCGGCGAGCTGGGTTACGGCGGCTTGATCGTCACCGACGGCATGGAGATGCGGGCCATCTCGGGCACCTACGGCATCGAACGCGGCAGCGTCCTTGCCATCGCGGCGGGCGCCGACGCGATCTGCGTGGGTGGCGGGCTGGCCGACGAGGGGACCGTGCTGCGGCTGCGCGACGCCCTGGTCGAGGCCGTCCGCTCGGGCGAGCTGCCCGAGGACCGGCTCGCCGACGCGGCGGAACGGGTCCGCGCCCTGGCTCACTGGACCGGCACGCACCACGCCGACACCGCGGCCCGGACCGGGAGCGGCACCGACGGCGACGTGGGCCTGAGCGCCGCCCGCCGCGCCCTGCGGATCACCGGCGCCGACGGCTTCACCCCCCTCACGGAAGCGCCGTACGTCGCCGCGCTCACCCCCGTGGCGAACATCGCGGTCGGCGACGAGACCCCCTGGGGCGTCGCCGCCGAGCTCTTCCGTCTGCTCCCCGGCACGGAGACCGGCAGCTTCACCGGGCCGGACGCCGGGAAGGAGGTGCTGGCCGCGGCAGGCCCGCGCCGCATCGTGGCCGTCGTCCGCGACGAGCACCGGCACCCCTGGATGGCGGCCGCACTCGACACGCTGCTGGCGGACCGCCCCGACACGATCGTCGTCGAGATGGGCGTCCCCCGGGCGGAGCCACGCGGAGCCCTCCACCTGGCCACCCACGGCGCCGCCCGAGTCTGCGGCCGCGCAGCCGCGGAGGCCCTCACGGGGCTGTAGCGCACGCTCCGACCGGTACGACCGGGCGCCGGTCCTCCTGTGTGTGGGGGGCCGGCGCCTTCGCCGTCCTGGCGGGGGTGCAGGGCGTGCCCCGGGCGGCACTACGCGCTGTTCCCGCTCCCTGTGCGGGGGCAGCCGATGCCCTCGCCGTCCCGGTGGGGGTGTGGCGCGCACCCCGACCGGTGCAAGGCGGGCGCCGTGGCTCCTGTGCGGAGGGCCTGTGCCTTCGGCGTACGGCGGGGGACGGGCGTGCGGCGCGGTGGTTCGGGGTCCTGCCGGCTCGGGTGTCTGCCCGGTGGGGTGCCTGGGCGGTGGTGGCAGCGGGCCGGGCGCCGGTGGCTAGGCGTTCACGGGGCCGGCTGTTGGCCCATGCCTCCACCGGGCGGGGCGCTCGCCTGTACGGAGACGCACCCGGCGGGTTCGCGCAGGGCCGGCCCCGGCGTCCGCGCGGGGGACACGGCGAAGGGCGCCGCCCCCGGTGACCGGGGATCAGCGCCCTCCCTGTGCGTGCCCGCGTGCCCGCCTGCCCGCCTGCCCGCGCGGCCATGTGGGCCGCGGTGGCTCAGATGCCCTGCCAGTCGGGCTTGTGCGCGAACGTGTGCCGGAAGTACTCGGCGAGCTTCAGCTTGGAGGCGGCGGCCTCGTCGACGACGACGGTGGCGTGCGGGTGGAGCTGGAGCGCGGAGGCCGGGCACACCGCCGCCACCGGACCCTCGACACTCGCGGCGACCGCGTCCGCCTTGCCCTCTCCGGTGGCGAGCAGCACCACGTGCCGGGCCTCCAGGATGGTGCCGATGCCCTGCGTGATCACGTGGTGCGGGACCTGCTCGATGTCGCCGTCGAAGAAGCGCGCGTTGTCGACGCGGGTCTGTTCGGTGAGCGTCTTGATCCGGGTCCGCGACGCGAGCGAGGAACACGGCTCGTTGAAGCCGATGTGCCCGTCGGTCCCGATGCCCAGCAGCTGGAGGTCGACCCCGCCGGCTCCGCCCAGCGCCTTGTCGTACGCCTCGCACGCCCCCTGCACGTCGTCCGCCGTGCCGTCCGGGCCCATGAACGCGTCCATGCCGATCCCCAGTGGTTCGAGCACCTCGCGCCGCAGCACCGAGCGGTACGACTCGGGGTGCTCCGCGGGCAGGCCCACGTACTCGTCGAGCTGGGCGATCCGGGCCCGCGCGGTGTCCACGGTGCCCGAGCGCACCTTGGCCGCCAGCGCTTCGTACACGGGCAGCGGCGTCGAACCGGTGGCCACCCCGAGCAGGGCGTCGGGCTTGCGCCGGAGCAGCTGCGCCATGGCTTCGGCTATCAGCTCGCCGCCTGCCCTGGCGTCGGGAACGATGACAACTTCCACGCTTGCCTGCCGTTTCGAAGAGAGGACTCACCCGGGGTCCGGGACTGGCTGTGTGGGGCCCTGTGTGGTTTAGACCAATCTAACAGAGCCGGGCCCCGCGAGCGCGTCGAACCGGCCGCCGGAACGGCGGTGTCGGACCTCACGTCAGCGAACCTCCCGTGGCGTCCACCCAGCTCCCCGTGACCCACCGTCCCCCGTGCGAGGCGAGGAACGCCACCACGTCCGCCACCTCGGCCGGCGTGCCGACCCCGCCCAGCGCGGAGAGGGCCGCCGCCCGGTCCCAGCCGTCCGCGCTCCCGTGCAGCAGTTCGGCCGTGTTGTCGGTCTCGATGATGCCGGGGGCGACCGAGTTCACCGTGATGCCGCGGGCGCCCAGCACCTTGGAGAGGTCGCGTGAGAAGACGTCCAGCGCTCCCTTCGTCATCGCGTACGCCATGTTGTCCGGCATCACAGCGGTGCGGGCCAGCCCCGAGGAGATGTTGATGACCCGGCCGCCGTCGCGCAGCCGCCCCATGCCGTGCTTGAGGATGAAGAGCGGCGCCTTCACGTTGACCGCGAAGACCGCGTCGTACTCCGCCTCGCCTATCTCCCCTATCGGGCGCGTGTTCCCTATCCCGGCGTTGTTCACCAGGACGTCCAGTCCGTCGGCGTACCGGTCGAACTCGTCCCACAGCGCCTCGGCCGCTCCGGGGGCGCTCAGATCCGCCCGGATCGCGAACGCCGAACCGCCCGCCGCCTCGATGGCAGCGACCGTCTCCTTCGCCGCCGCCTCGTTCCTCCCGTAGTGCACGGCGACCCGTGCGCCGTCCTGCCCCAGCCGCTCGGCGATGCCGCGTCCGATGCCCCTGCTCGCCCCTGTGACGAGTGCCGTCCTGCCGGTGAGCACGCCCATGACGGCGCCCCCCTTCGTATTTCCCTAGTGGTCGCTACAGAAAAGACCGTACAGCACCCCGGCGACATTTCTCTAGTGCCCGCTATAAAATGCGTCCATGGTGAGCAGCGAGAAGAACGGGCAGGCGGGGGCGCCGGCCGGCAGGAGTGCGGCCAGGACCCGGGGCCGGCCTCGTTCCTTCGACCGGGCCACGGCCCTGGAGAAGGCGCTGATGGCCTTCTGGGAACACGGTTACGAGGCCACGTCCGTCTCCGACCTCACCCGGGTCATGGACATCGGTGCCCCGAGCCTCTACGCCGCCTTCGGCGACAAGCGCTCGCTCTTCGAGGAGGTCGTCCAGGAGTACGGCGTGCGCTATGGCTCCTTCGGCGCCCGCGCCCTTGACGAGGAGCCGACCGCGCGCGCGGGGACGGAGCGGATGCTGCGCGAGGCCGCCGCCGAGTACACGGCCCCGGGCCGGCCGCACGGCTGCCTCGTCATCCACGCGGCCGCCAACTGTTCGACGCCCGAGGTCGAGGAGTCCCTCCGGGAGCGGCGCAACGCCAACATCGCCGCGATCGAGAGCCGGATCGCCGCCGACGTGGACGCGGGCGTGCTCCCGCCGGCCACCGATGCCGCGACCCTGGCCCGCTACACCGGTGCGATGATCCAGGGCATGTCCCAGCTGGCGCGCGACGGCGCGACCCGGGCGGAACTGGAGGCACTCGTGGAAATTGCCCTGGCTGCCTGGCCCCGCGTGTGAGCCAACAGGGTTAGGCTTCTGCCGGGCACTCGGGTGACCGCGTGCCCGGCAGGGCACGACAACGACAAACGGCGTCCATCGCATGGACACGGTGAGTGGTCTAGTCCACAATGGCCACGGATGGCACTTGCCGTGACGCTCACGCAAGGTGATCGCCAGACTTCCGCCTTCCCCGCACAGGAGGGCGGACCGAGGAACCGGAGCTCTCTGCCCTGACTGCCCCGGCTCCTCATCCTTCGGCCGACCGGGACCGCACACCCCACGGCCGTTGTTGCTCCGGGCTGCGGTGCCGGGAGGGTTGAGGGTCCCTCCCAGGCGCCGCGGCCCGCGGGTGTCTCCGGGGGCTGGTCCCGGGCCCTCCGCCGGTGGGAACCGGCTGGTTCCGAGCACTGTCCGTACCGCCAGGTACGCTCAGCCACGTGCCCTCCATGAACGAACTCGTACGCCAGCACACAGCGCTCGACGACTCCGACCTCGAGTGGCTCCACCTGCTGGTCTCGGAGTGGCAGCTCCTCTCCGACCTCTCCTTCGCCGACCTCGTCCTGTGGGTCCCCACCCGCGACGGCACGCGCTACGTCTCGGTCGCCCAGATGCGCCCGAACACGGGCCCGACCTCGTACCAGGACGACATGGTCGGCCACCTCGTCCCGCGCGGCCGGCGCCCCATGCTGGACGCCGCCCTGGACGAGGGCCGGATCGTGCGCGAGGGCGACCCGGAGTGGCGCGAGGAGGTCCCGGTCCGCGTCGAGTCCATCCCCGTGCGACGCCAGGGGCGCGTCCTGGGTGTCATCGCCCGCAACACGAACCTGCTCACCGTGCGCACGCCGAGCCGTCTGGAACTCACGTACCTCCAGAGCGCCTCCGACCTCGCCCAGATGATCGCGGCCGGCGCCTTCCCGTTCGAGAACCAGCAGGTCGACATGGACGCCTCACCCCGCGTGGGTGACGGTCTGATCAGGGTCGACGGGGACGGCATCGTCCAGTACGCCTCGCCGAACGCGCTGTCGGCCTACCACCGCATGGGCCTCGCCGCCGACCTGGTCGGCCAGCACCTCGGCCGTACCACCGCCGACATCGCCCCCTCCCGCGGCCCCGTGGACGAGGCGCTCGCCAAGGTGGCCAGCGGCTGGGCGCCCCGCGAGTTCGAGATCGAGGCCCATGACGGGGTGATCCAGTTCCGTGCCATCCCCCTCAAACCCAAGGGCACGCGCATCGGTTCCCTGGTGCTCCTCCGCGACGTCACGGAACTGCGTCGCCGGGAACGTGAGTTGATCACGAAGGACGCCACCATCCGGGAGATCCACCACCGGGTGAAGAACAATCTGCAGACGGTGGCGGCCCTGCTGCGTCTCCAGGCCCGGCGTATCGAGTCCGACCGGGGACGCGAAGCGCTCGAGGAGGCCGTGCGCCGCGTCGGATCGATCGCGATCGTGCACGAGACGCTCTCCCAGAACCTGGACGAGCGCGTGGAGTTCGACGAGATCGCCGACCGCGTACTGGCGATGGTGGCGGAGATCTCGCCGGGCAAGGTCACCGGCCGGCGCACCGGACGCTTCGGCATCCTGGACGCCGAGGTGGCGACCCCGCTGTCGATGGTCCTGACCGAGGTGCTGCAGAACGCCCTGGAGCACGGCTTCCGCGAGGGCGACACCGGCACGGTCGAGGTCTCCGCGGTCCGTGGCGGCACGACGAAGGAGGCCCGGCTGCTGGTCACCGTCCAGGACGACGGGGTCGGCCTGCCCGAGGACTTCGACCCGCACCGCTCCGGCAACCTCGGCCTGCAGATCGTGCGCACCCTGGTGGAGGGTGAGCTGGGCGGCTCCTTCGACATGGTCCCGGCCCCGAGCCGCGGCACCCGGGTGATCCTCGACATCCCGGTGCCCGCGGCGAAGTAGCGGGGCCGGGGGAGAGGGCGAAGGGAAGGGGCCGCAGGAGGCAGGGCCGGCCCGCCGGGCGCGGGCTCGGCGCGGGTGCCCGGGACGCGGGAGCCGGGGGCGGACAGCAAAAAGCCCCGGACCGGTGAAGGTCCGAGGCCAGTGCTCGTGCGTTGCATCGTTCGATGCGCATCGGGGGTACTGCGCGCTGCGGCTCGGGAGCGGGGGTTGCGTACTCGCTGTACGCGCCGCCAAGCTCAGGCTGTCAGCAGGGGTGGATGGTCAGGCGGAGGCCTGACGAGCCCGGTTGCGGGCGGCACGGCGCTTCATTGCGCGGCGCTCGTCCTCGCTGAGACCACCCCAGACGCCGGAGTCCTGGCCGGACTCGAGCGCCCACTGCAGGCACTGCTCCATGACAGGGCAGCGACGGCAGACGGCCTTGGCTTCCTCGATCTGCAGCAGCGCGGGACCGGTGTTGCCGATGGGGAAGAAGAGCTCGGGGTCTTCCTCGCGGCAAACGGCGCGGTGACGCCAGTCCATGGCTGCTACCTCTCCTTGGTATTACATGCAGGTTGCTTGTGAATGTGAACGCTTTCACGAATCCCTCAACAAGGGAAGGGCCTACCGCCAGGTTGCCCGGCGTGGTCCTGTGATTTGAAGAGGGGTTCTGGTGATCTGTGGAGGCTGGTGTTGCGGGCCGTCCCGATCGCCAAGAAGAGACTCGCAAACCTCAGCGGCGGATACAACCCCTTCCGGAAAGTTTTTTTTGATTCTTCGGTGTCGACTAGGTCACAGCCGTACTTCCATGGGGTGGACCCTGGTCTAAACGTTCGAGTGAAAGGACTTTCGCCCCTTCTGCTCACACAATCACACGCAGTGCACGGCGTACGCCTGTGAACGTCACGCTGGTCCGCAGTCCCAGGTGGTCACCGTCCATCTGGAGGGGGAGCGGGACCTTCGAATGCAAGGTGAACCCGGTCAGATCGTGCAGGGAGACGGCGTGCCGGCCCTGGGGTCCGCGCTCGGGGGACGAAGTGAGCAACTGGGTGCCATACCGGGCAACCGCACCCGTGGACAGGCGGCTGAGACCGAAGAGGTCGAGCCCGGTATCGAACGAGGCCTTAGGTGACGCGTAGATCGGGCGATTGCCGAGAAACGTCCAGGGGCACGTGTTCGAGACTATGGAGAGCACGAGATCGTTGATCGGCTCCTCGCCCGCCCGCTCCAGGGTGATCGTCCCGCTGCGGCGGTGCGGCTCTCCCATGAGCGCCCGCATGACCTGGCGGAGGTAGAGGGCGTGGGTGGATCTCCTGCCGCGCTCGCGCTGCTGCTCCACACGGCCGACCACGCCGGCGTCGAAGCCCAGCCCTGCGTTGAAGGTGAACCAGCGGGCCGGCACCGACTCGTCCTCCGAGCCCGGCGTGCCCGAGGCGAGGCCCAGTCCGACGGTCCGCTCGCTGCCCTCGCGCAGGGCGTCCAGCAGGGCGCCGGTGGCCTCCACCGCGTGGTTGGGCAGGCCGAGGGCGCGGGCGAAGACGTTGGTGGAGCCGCCGGGGACCACCGCGAGGCGGGGCAGGTTCTCCGGGGCGGGGCCGGCGTGCAGCAGACCGTTGACGACCTCGTTCACCGTGCCGTCGCCGCCGAGGGCGACCACCAGCTCGATGTCGTCGCTCTGCGCCGCCTGCCGGCCGAGGTCGCGCGCGTGGCCGCGGTACTCGGTGGTGACCGCCTCCAGCTTCATCTCGCTCGCGAGCGCGTGGATGAGCACGTCGCGCGTGCGCGCGCTCGTGGTGGTTGCCGCCGGATTGACCACGAGAAGTGCACGCATGGTTTGCAGGGTACCTACTGGGTGGTACCCGGCCCAGACCGAGGGGGAGATCGGGACGGGCGCACGGGCGTGGACGGTGCGCCGGACGCGCCCGCCGGTTCCCGTGCGCCGGGGGCTACCCTGCAAGGGTGAGCAGTGAGCAGAACCCCACCACCCCCGAAACCGCCGAAGAGCGCGGTCCCCGTCCCGGCCGGCTGACCGCCGCGGCGGCGCTCGCCGCACTGGAGGGGCTGGCGCTCGTCGTGGGCGGCGCCTGGATGCTGGTGGGCGGTCTCACGGGCCATCCCGACGACCGGACCTCGGCCCTCACCGGCGGCGTCACCCTGATCGTCCTCGCCCTGCTGCCGCTGCTCGCCGCCCGCGGCCTGATCGCCCGGCGGGGCTGGAGCCGGGGTCCCGCCGTCATCACGCAGATCATGGCGCTGCCCGTGGCCTACAACCTGCTCCAGGCCGACAGCGTGGCCATCCCGGCGGGCATCGTGCTCGGTGTCGTCGCCGTCACGGCGCTGGTGCTGCTCGTGAACCCCACGACCACCCAGGCCCTCGGGATCCGGGGGCCCGGCGGCGCGGAGAAGTAGGCCGTCCCGCCCGGCGGGTGTCCGGGCGCATCCGGCGCCCGGTCATGTCCGGGTCCGGTGGTCCGCGGGCGCGGTCGACTACTCCTCGACCAGCAGCTTCTCCCGCAGCTGCGCCAGTGTGCGGGCCAGCAGCCGCGACACGTGCATCTGCGAGATACCGACCTCCTGCGCGATCTGCGACTGGGTCATGTTGCCGAAGAAACGCAGCAGCAGGATCCGCTTCTCCCGCGGCGGCAGGTCCTCCAGCAGCGGCTTGAGCGACTCCCGGTACTCGACGCCCTCCAGGGCCTCGTCCTCCGCTCCCAGGGTGTCCGCGACCGCCGGGGACTCGTCGTCGGTGTCCGGGACGTCCAGGGACAGCGTGGAGTACGCGTTGGCCGACTCCAGGCCTTCCAGGACCTCCTCCTCCGAGATCGACAGCCTCTCGGCGAGCTCGTGGACCGTGGGGGAGCGCCCATGCAGCTGCGAGAGCTCCGCCGTGGCCGTGGTCAGGGCCAGCCGCAGCTCCTGAAGCCGGCGCGGGACCCGCACCGCCCAGCCCTTGTCCCGGAAGTGCCGCTTGATCTCGCCGACGACCGTCGGGGTCGCGTACGTGGAGAACTCCACGCCGCGGTCCGGGTCGAAGCGGTCGACCGACTTGATCAGCCCGATGGTCGCGACCTGGGTGAGGTCGTCCAGCGGCTCGCCGCGGTTGCGGAAGCGGCGCGCGAGGTGCTCCACGAGCGGCAGGTGCATGCGGACCAGCCGGTTGCGCAGCTCCGCGTAGGCGGGGCTGTCCTTTTCCAGGGTGCGCAGCTCGGCGAACAGGAGGCGCGCCCCGCTGCGGTCCTGCGGGTCGTGCCGCGTGCCCTGCGGGCCCCGTGCGCCCGGCGCGCCGTCCTCGGAGTGTCGCTCGTGCTCGCTCATCGTCCCGCCCGTTGCCCTTTCCCGAGCCCTCGCCTCCGCTCGGACGGGCCGGCCGGGGGTGTCCCCGGTCCGTGGCCCGTCACCCGGGACGACGACCCCGGGGGAGGTCTCGTCCTCCGGATGCGGCCGGGCCTGCTCGGGGATGCCGTCGATGCCGTCCGCCACGCGTCGGGCCTCGTTCTCAGAACGTGCGCCCTCGGCCGGCAGCTCCCGTGTGCCGTTCTCGTCCCGCACCGGCCCGTCCCCGTCCCTCACGTCGGCCCGGGTCCCGCGCCGCGCTGTTTGTAGAGGCTGATCGAAACGGTTTTGTCCTCGTCCACGGCGGAGGAGACCTTGCCCGCCAGGGCGGACAGCACGGTCCACGCGAAGGTGTCGCGCGAGGGCGCGTGGCCGTCCGTGGTCGGCGCCGAGACGGTGACCTCGAGCGAGTCGTCGACGAGGCGGAAGACACAGCTGAGCACCGAGCCGGGCACGGCCTGCTGAAGCAGGATCGCGCAGGCCTCGTCGACTGCGATGCGCAGGTCCTCGATCTCGTCGAGGGTGAAGTCCAAACGGGCTGCGAGGCCGGCCGTCGCCGTACGCAGCACCGACAGGTAGGCACCCGCGGCCGGCAGCCGGACTTCGACGAAGTCCTGGGTCGCGGGCTCGCCTGCGATCTGGGACACCCTCACCTCCAAGGTGGTACAAGCGTTACAGGGCCGAGGATCGACCCCGGGGCAACGCGATACGTGGTTCAGCGGTGACGTTATCGCGCTCCGAACTTTCCTGTCCCCGAGACCCCAACCCCGCACTGTCACTCATAGTAAACACATGAACACGCACAGTGGCTAGAGGTTCGGCGGGCCCAAATCGGAAGAGCGCGCGCCGGGTTGACGTACCCAGGCCTCAGACGGTCGAACCGTCTCCGGCCGAGGTCACACGAGGACGTGGTCGACGAAGCACCAACGCCAGTTCTCGCCCGGTTCGAAGGTGCGCATCACCGGGTGACCGGTCTCGTTGTGATGTGCCGTGGCGTGCTGCCTCGGCGAGGAGTCGCAGCAGCCGACGTGCCCGCAGTAGAGGCACAGCCGGAGCTGTACCGGGTCCGTGCCCTCCGCCAGGCACTCCGGACAGGTCTGGCTGCGCGGCTCCGGTTCCGGGTGCGGCAGCGCGTCGGCGTGCGTGCACTGTTTCATGATTGCCAGGTTACGACGGGCGTGCGGATGGCCGCGCGGAAAAAGAGGGCGGGCGAGGACGATGGACGTGATGCCGCTGCTGTTGCTGGTCGCGGGCAGTGCCGCGATCGCGGCGGTGGGGCGGCGGGTGCCGGTGCCCGCGCCACTGCTGCTGGTCGCGGCGGGCCTGGCGGTGAGCTACGTCCCCGGAGTGCCCGACTACACCCTCGACCCGCACATCGTCCTGCCCCTGCTGCTGCCCCCGCTGCTCCACACGGCGGCCACCGACAGCTCCTACCTGGACCTGCGGGCGCAGGTGCGGCCCGTGGCGCTGCTCTCCGTGGGCTACGTGCTCTTCGCGACCTTCGTCGTCGGCTGCGCCGCGTACCTGATCGTGCCGGGCCTGCCGCTGACCGCGGCCCTGGTCCTCGGCGCGGTGGTGGCGCCGCCGGACGCCGTCGCGGCCACGGCGGTCGCCCGCCGGGTGGGTCTGCCGTCCCGGATCACGACGATCCTCCAGGGCGAGTCCCTGGTGAACGACGCCACCGCGATCACCGCCTTCAAGGTGGCGCTGGCGGCGGCCGTGGGCGAGGGGGCGACCTGGGCCGGCGGGATCGGGGAGTTCCTGATCGCGGCGGTGGGCGGCGTGGGCGTGGGCCTGGTGCTGATGGCGCCGATCCACTGGCTGCGCACGCATCTGAAGGAGGCGCTCCTGCAGAACACGCTCTCCCTGCTCGTCCCGTTCTTCGCCTACGCGGTGGCGGAGCAGGTGCACGCGTCCGGGGTGCTCGCGGTGGTGGTCGTCGCGCTCTTCCTCGGGCACCGCGCGTGGGAGGTCGATTTCGCCACCCGTCTCCAGGAGGAGGCGGTGTGGAAGATGGTGGCCTTCGTGCTGGAGTCGGCCGTGTTCGCCCTGATCGGACTCCAGCTTCCCGTCGTCCTCAAGGGACTCGGGGAGTACGAGGGTGCCGACGCCGCCTGGTACGCGGTCGCCGTCTTCCTGGTGGTCGCCGCCGCCCGCTTCGTCTGGGTCTACCCGGCGACCTTCCTGCCGAGGCTGTCGGCACGCGTCCGCGCGCGCGAGGGGGACCTGTCGTGGAAGGGGCCGTTCGTGATCAGCTGGGCGGGGATGCGCGGGGTCGTCTCCCTGGCGATCGCCTTCTCCATCCCGCTCACCGTGCACGGCGGCGAGCCCTTCCCCGGACGCAACCTCATCCTGTTCCTCACCTTCACCACGGTCATCGGCACGCTGGTCGTGCAGGGCGTGAGCCTGCCGCCGCTGATCCGCCTGCTGAAGTTCCCCGCGCGCGACGTACAGGCCGAGACGCTGGCCGAGGCGAACGCCCAGGCGCAGGCCTCCCGCGCCGCCGAGCAGCGCCTGGACGAGCTTCTCGCGGACGAGCGCAACGCCCTGCCCGCCCCGCTCGCGGACCGTCTCCGTACGGTCCTGGAACGCCGCCGCAACGCCGTCTGGGAACGGCTCGGACAGGCCAACCCCGTCACCGGGGAGAGCGTGGACGACACCTACCGGCGGCTGTCCCGGGAGATGATCGGTGCCGAGCGCGAGGTCTTCGTCCGGCTGCGCGACGGCCGCTACATCGACGACGAGATGCTCCGGACGCTGCTGCGCCGGCTGGACCTGGAGGAGGCGGCGGCGTACCGGGAGACGGCATAGACGGACCGGCCCGGCAGGGAGCGGCCCGGCATGGACCGTCGGCCGGGAGTGGGCCCGGACCGTCTCGGCCGGGAGAGGGCGCGGGCGGTGGCCGCCGCCGGTTCGTCGCGCCGCCCGGCTCAGGGGAAGGGGCGGCCGGTGATGACCGCCGCCAGGGTCGTCCCGCGGGGGAAGGCGCCCTCCTGGGTGAGGGCGAGCAGGGCGTGCAGCATCTTGGCGACGTAGATGCGCTCCACGGGCAGGCCGTGGCGGCGTTCGAAGTCCTCGGCGAAGGAGTCGAGCTCGGGGGTGGTGCGGGCGTAGCCGCCGCAGTGGAAGCGGTCGTCGAGGCTCCAGGCGCCCCGGACCCCGCCGAAGGCCCGGATCTGGAGGCGCCGTACCTCGTCGGTCAGGAAGCCGCCCTTGAGGACGGGTATGCCGAGCGCCCGTCTCCCCGGGGGGAGGCCGGCGGCCAGCCCCGCGAGCGTGCCGCCGGTGCCGCAGGCGAGCGCGGCCACGTCGGCGTGCTCGCCCAGTTCCCCGCCGAGGGCCCGGCAGCCGCGGACGGCCTCCGCGTTGCTGCCGCCCTCGGGGAGGACGACCGCGTCCTCGGCGTCCACCGCGCGCAGGAGGGCGCCCAGGGTCTCCGGATCGGATGTGCGGCGGTACGTCGTGCGGTCGACGAAGTGCAGTCGCATGCCGTCGGCCGCGCACCGCTCCAGCGACGGGTTGAGCGGCCGGCCGGCCAGCTCCTGGCCGCGCACCACGCCCACCGTGGACAGCCCGAGCAGGCGGCCGGCGGCGGCCGTCGCGCGCAGGTGGTTCGAGTAGGCGCCGCCGAACGTGACGACCGTGCGATCCGCAGCCATGGCGAGATTCGGTGCCAGTTTGCGCCATTTGTTGCCGACCACCTCGGGGTGGATCAGGTCGTCCCGCTTGAGGAGCAGCCGGACACCGAGACGCTCGAACCGCCCGTCGACGACCTCCTGCAAGGGGGAGGGCAGGCGGGGCCGCAGGGCGGTGAGGTCGTGGGGGTCGGTGCCGGTCACCCCGTCATTGTCGCGCCGCCGCGCGACGGCGGGCACGTCACCTCAGCCGGTCGCCGATCCGGTTCCGCATCGAGGTCATCGTGAACCCCCGCGGGTCCACCTTGCCCGGCTGCCATTCGAGGTGGCCGATGACGGACCGCTCGTTCCACCCGTGGTGACGGCAGACCGCGGCGGCGGCCCGTTCGATCGCCTCCAGCTGCGCCGCGGGCCAGGGGTCGTCGCCGTCGCCCAGGTTCTCGCACTCGAACCCGTAGAAGTGCCGGTTGCCGTCGGTGTTCGCCTCGTTGTCCCCCGGCAGCCCCCTCTCCGCGATCACCGCGCGCAGGACGTCGTCGTCGCCCAGCCCCGCGTGGTTGGCCCTGCCGTACCCGACCAGGTGGACTCTGCCGTCCTTGGTGATCACCCCGTGGCACAGCGGCCCCGGCAGGCCCGCGTAGCCCTTGCGGCAGATGTCCACCGTCCGTGCGCTGCCCTTGGTGACCGTGTGGTGGATCATCACGCCGTGCACGGGCCCCCAGGGGCCCTTGTGGTTGCGGTTGTGGTCCCGCCAGTCGCCGACCTCGACGACGGTGAGTCCCTCCGCCTTGAGCGCCTTGATGAAACTGCTCGCGGACATGGGTGAGGCCACGCTCGGCTCCTTCACTCTGCGCGACGACCGCCCGGCGCGTTCGCCTCCTACGGTGCTTGTACCGAAACGGAGCGCTCCCTAGTACTTGGTCGGTCCGCGAGCGAGCGGTTTCGGACAATCTCATCCCGGCCAACTGCCCTGAACGGGGCCGGACAAGACGCCGAGACGCCGAACAAGCACCCATACCTGCCCGGGTCTCCGGTGATCCATTCCCGCTCTTTCGGGTAATACCATCAGCACGCTCCGTGAGGAAGGCTGGTCCTCGCACATCGATGCCGGGCGCAGCCGTCCGGCATGACCGGGAGGGCAATTCCTTATGTCGGTAGGCGAAGAGGTCCGCACCGAGCAGACCAGGCCGCAGCAGAGCCTCGGCACGGCGGCCGCGCGGAACCTGGCCACCACGACCAAGTCCGTTCCTCAGATGCAGGAGATCAGCTCGCGCTGGCTGCTGCGCACCCTCCCCTGGGTGGACATCCAGGGCGGTACGTACCGGGTGAACCGGCGCATGACCTTCGCCGTGGGGGACGGCAGGGTGACGTTCGTGAAGACCGGCGACCGCGTCGAGGTCATCCCGGCGGAGCTGGGCGAGTTGCCGGCCCTGCGCTCGTACGAGGACGAAGAGGTCCTCTCGGAGCTCGCGCGCCGCTGCGAGCAGAGGGAGTTCGGCCCTGGTGAGGTGATCGCCTCCTTCGGCGGCCGGGCCGACGAGGTCTACCTGCTGGCGCACGGCAAGGTGGAGAAGGTCGGCAGCGGCCCCTACGGTGACGACGCGGTGCTCGGCGTCCTCGCCGACGGCGCCTACTTCGGCGACGAGGCGCTGCTCGACGGGGACGCCATCTGGGAGTACACCGCCCGGACGGTCACCGCCTGCACGGTGCTCGTCCTGCCGCGCCAGGACGTGGAGCAGGTCGCGGAGCGTTCGGACTCGCTGCGCACGCACCTGGAGGGGCGGCGCTCGATCCCCGACCAGCCCACCAACAGGCACGGCGAGAAGGCGATCGACCTCTCCGCCGGGCACAGCGGCGAGCCCGACATCCCGCACACCTTCGTCGACTACGAGGCCCGGCCCCGTGAGTACGAGCTGAGTGTCGCCCAGACCGTGCTGCGCATCCACTCGCGCGTGGCCGACCTCTACAACCAGCCGATGAACCAGACGGAGCAGCAGATCCGTCTGACCGTCGAGGCACTGAAGGAGCGCCAGGAGCACGAGCTCGTCAACAACCGCGAGTTCGGCCTCCTGCACAACTGCGAGTACGACCAGCGCATCCAGCCGCACGACGGGGTTCCCGGCCCGGACGACCTGGACGAGCTGCTGAGCCGCCGGCGCGGCACCAAGCTGCTGCTCGCCCACCCGCGCGCGATCGCCGCGATCGGCCGCGAGCTCAACAGGCGCGGGCTCGTCCCCGAGACGATCGACATCGCGGGCAACCGCATCCCGACCTGGCGCGGCGTGCCGATCTACCCGTGCAACAAGATCCCGGTCACCGAAGCCCGTACGACGTCGATCATCGCGATGCGTACCGGCGAGCAGGACCAGGGCGTCATCGGTCTGCGGGCCACCGGCATCCCGGACGAGATCGAGCCGAGTCTGTCGGTGCGCTTCATGGGCATCAACGAACAGGCCGTCATCAAGTACCTGGTCACGGCCTACTACTCGGCCGCGGTCCTCGTGCCGGACGCGCTCGGAATCCTGGAGAACGTCGAGATCGGCCGCTGGCAGTGACGCCAGTCTTCCGAACGCCGTGTCCCCGCCCTCGCGGGCGGGTACACCCCGGGGGTACGGAGGCGGACGTATGGGGGAGGTGAGTCCATGACGGAGGCTCCGCTCGGCGTCACCGACCCGCGTCGTCCCACCGGCACGCTGGAAAGGCACGGGGTCATCGGCACGCAGCGGGACAAGGAGCCGGAGACGCCCGCCGACGGGCAGGGGGAGGAGGCCTCGGCCGAGGGGCACGAGGCGGCGGCGCTCCTGCGGGAGTCACGGGCGTCGGTCGACCCCGAACTGCGGGCCGCCATGGCGACGTTGCCCCCCTCGATGCGCCGCACCGCGCTCTACCACTTCGGGTGGCAGCACGCGGACGGCAGCCCCGCGGCCGGTAACGCGGGCAAGGCGATCCGGCCCGCACTCGTCCTCACCTCGGCCGCCGCCCTCGGCGGACCCGCGGCCCGGGCGGCGGCGGTGCGGGCCGCGGCCGCGGTGGAACTGGCCCACAACTTCACCCTGCTCCACGACGACGTGATGGACCGGGACGTCACCCGCCGTCACCGGCCGACCGCGTGGACCGTCTACGGCGACGCCGACGCGATCCTCGCGGGGGACGCCCTCCACGCACTGGCCCTGCGGATGCTCGCGGCGGACCCGCACCCGGCGTCCGCCGCGGCGGCCGTCCGGCTCGCCGACTGCGTCATGGAGTTGTGCGAGGGCCAGCACACGGACACGGCCATGGAACGGCGCGCCCCGGGCGAGGTCACCCTGGACGAGACGCTCGCCATGGCCGAGGCCAAGACGGGCGCCCTGCTGGGCTGCGCCTGCGCCTTGGGCGCGCTGTACGCCGGCGCTCCGGACGAGGACGTCGAAGCCCTGGACCGCTTCGGCCGCGAGGCCGGGCTGGCCTTCCAGCTCATCGACGACGTGATCGGCATATGGGGCGATCCGCACCGCACCGGCAAGCCGGCCGGGGCGGATCTCGCCGCCCGCAAGAAGTCGCTGCCCGTCGTCGCCGCGCTCACCTCGGGCACCCCGGCGGCCGCCGAGCTCGCCGAGCTCTACGCGGCACCGTACGAGGAGGACAAGGAGGATCTGGAGCGCACCGCACTGGCCGTGGAGCGGGCGGGCGGCCGGGACTGGGCTCAGGCCCAGGCGGCCGACCACATGGCCAGGGCCATGCAGGAACTGGCCCGAGCCGTGCCCGACCCGCAGGCGGCGGGCGGACTGCTCGCGCTGGCCGAGTTCGTGACCCGGCGCAGCACCTGACCGTCGCGCCGGGCCGCTTCGATCGCCCCGGGCGGGTCATCGAGCAGCCCGGCGACCGCGCAGGACCCCGGAGCCCGTGCAGAGCCGTACGGCACCTGACCGACGTACGGCCGCACCGCCGAGGGCTCCGGTCCGGCGGGCCCCGCACTTCCCCACGGTGTGCGGGGCCCGCCCCTTCGTCGTACTCCCGGGTCGCTCCCTGCCGGCGGTCCTCCGCCGGCACCGGCCGATAGGCTCAACCGCCGTACGCACGAGCGAGGTTGAGACGAGAGGGCGGCGGGACATGGGCGTGGTGATCCGGAGGGCGGGGGAGGACGACCGGGAGCGGGTCGTCCGGCTGCTGGACGAGGCCTTCCAGGACGATCCCGTGAGCAGCTGGGTCTTTCCCGACGTGGAGCACCGTCGCCGGACCCACCACCGGCTCATGGCCGCCTTCACCGACGCCGTGCTCGCCGACGGGCGCATCGACCTCACCGAGGACGGCGCGGCCTGCGCCCTGTGGCTGCCCGTGCCCGCGGGTGAGCACGCCGGCGGCGGACCCGAGGGTGACGACGGCCCCGCCCAGGTGCGCGAGGCCGTCGATCCGGAGAACGAGCGCGTCGAGCTGATAGCCCGGCTGACCGAGGGCGTCCATCCGTCGGACCGGGCCCACGAGTACCTGTGGATGATCGGCGTGGTTCCGCGGCGGCAGGGTGAGGGCCTGGGTACCGCGCTCATCGAGTCGGTTCTGGACCGCTGCGACCGTGAGGGGCTGCCCGCCTATCTGGAGGCGAGCAGCGCCCGCGGCCGGGGCCTGTACGAACGTCTCGGCTTCGAGTTCACCGGTCGGGCCCTGGATCTGCCGGACGGCCCCCGGATGTGGCCGATGTGGCGTGAGCCGAGGACACCGGCGCAGACCTGACCTCGGCGTCGCCTCCGGTGGCCGGCGCTCGCCGAGCGGGCGCGGGGCGGCACGGCGTTCTCTCGTGGCCACCCACGAACCCGACCTGGTGGACGCGCGACGGCCGTGTGGAGGCGGGACGACGGCCCGGGGCACCGTGACATCGACATCGACACCGACATCGACACCGCTGCCGGCGCCGGTCCGCGCCGTGCGGCAGCGGTACGCGCGCCGCGGCGGCCGGGGCCATGGTGACCGGGTCGCGGTGACCGGGCCAGGGTGCGCGGGACACGGTGTGCGGCCACGCGTGCGCCGGCAGACAAGACCGCACCCGGGCCGTCATGGACGCCGTGCTCGGCGGCCTGCGGACCGGGTGCGGAAAGGGAGACACCGCGACCCACGCGAACGCGGGTCGAAAGGCGTGATCCGGGATCAGGCCTTCTTGGTCTCCCAGAAGATCTTGTCGATCTGGGCGATGTAGTCCAGGGCCTTCTGACCGGTCGCCGGGTCGGTCGAACCCTTGGCGGCCGAGAGGGCCTTCAGGGTGTCGTTGACCAGCTGGTGCAGCTCCGGGTACTTCTCGAAGTGCGGGGGCTTGAAGTAGTCGCTCCACAGCACGGAGACGTGGTGCTTCGCCAGCTCGGCGCGCTGCTCCTTGATGACCGTGGCACGCGTCTGGAAGTGCGGGTCGTCGTTACCGGCCATCTTCTCCTGCACGGCCTTCACCGACTCCGCCTCGATGCGGGCCTGGGCAGGGTCGTACACGCCGCAGGGCAGGTCGCAGTGGGCGCTGACCGTGACCTTGGGGGCAAACAGGCGGGAAAGCATGAAGCGTTCCTTCCTCGTGATCGTCTTCTCAGGGGGGACATTACTCCCTGCGAGACCCGTTTTCGCGGGTGCCCCCGTGGGCTTAGGACAAAAGTCCGGGGTGAGACTGAGACTGGTGGAGGAAAGACCGGGGAGGTGCCGGGTGATGCCGGAGTCGTCGCAGGAGCACGAGCGTCCGAGAGGGGCGTTGCCGTTCGGCCCCGCCGAGGTGACCGGGCCGTCGATGGTGCCCACGCTGCACCACGGGGACGTGCTGCTCGTGCACTGGGGATCGCGCGTCCGGCCGGGTGACGTGATCGTGCTGCGACACCCCTTCCAGCAGGACCTGCTCGTGGTCAAGCGGGCCGTCGAGCGGCGCGGAGCCGGCTGGTGGGTGCTCGGGGACAACGCCTTCGCCGGCGGGGACAGCACCGACTACGGGGTGGTCCCCGAGGAGCTCGTGCTCGGCAGGGTGCGCTTGCGCTACCGGCCGCTCAGGGCCGGTCAGCGCTCGCCCTTCGCCGTGGCCCGCTGGGCACTGGCCGCGCTCAGGCCGGTGCTCGGCGACCGGTCCGCCTCCAGGCGTTTGCGGGCCCGGTAGGCCGCGACGTTGGCGCGGGTGGCGCAGCGGTCGGAGCAGTACCGCCGGGAGCGGTTGGTGGAGGTGTCCAGGTAGGCGTTGCGGCAGGGGGCCGCCTCGCACAGGCCCAGGCGGTCCACGCCGTACTCGGTGAGGTGGAAGGCGAGGCCCATCGCCGCGATGGCGGCGAAGCCGGCGGTCGCGTTGGACGGGTGGTCCGCCAGGTGCATGTGCCACAGCGGGCTGCCGTCGTCGTCGCGGTGGTCGTGGCCGGAGATCTGCGGGCTCACCGGGAACTCCAGCAGGAGCGAGTTCAGGAGGTCCACGGCGAGGGTCTCGTCGCCGCCGTCGGCCGCCTCGAAGACCGCGCGCAGCCGCCCGCGCACCGAGCGGAACCGGGTCACGTCCGTGTCCGTGGCGCGGCGGGCCGCCGACTGGTTGGTGCCGAAGAGCTCCCGGACGGCCTCGACCGAGGTGAGGGAGTCCTGTCCCCGGGCCGGCTCCTCGGTGTTGACGAGACGGACGGCATAGTCCGAGTAATAGGCCAGTTCCACTTGTAGTCCTTACGGAGGGGCTCTAGGGTCGTGCCTGCGGTCGGGTAACAGCTGATCGTGCTTCCAGGGTATTACGTGACACGTGCGAGGGAGGGGCTCGATGACGGACGCGGACATCACCACCGCGACCACGCCCGCAGCCGACTGGCAGGCCTGGCAGAAGAGCTGGGACCGGCAGCAGGAGTGGTACATGCCCGACCGGGAGGACCGCTTCCGGATCATGCTGGACATGGTCGAGGCCCTGGTCGGCCCCGCGCCGCGCGTGCTCGACCTCGCCTGCGGCACCGGGACCATCACGGCCCGGCTGCTGGACCGGTTCCCGGAGGCCACCAGCACCGGTGTGGACCTCGATCCCGCCCTCCTCGCCATCGCCGAGGGCACCTTCGCGGGCGACGACCGGGTCCGTCTGGTCACCGCCGACCTCAAGGACCCCCGCTGGACGGCGGAGCTGCCGTACGACTCCTACGACGCCGTGCTCACCGCCACGGCCCTGCACTGGCTCCACGCCGAACCCCTCGCGGCCCTCTACGGTCGGATCGCGGAGGTCGTCCGCGACGGCGGTGTCTTCATGAACGCGGACCACATGATCGACGAGACGACGCCCCGGATCAACGCGGCCGAGCGCGCCCACCGGCACGCGCAGATGGACGCCGCCAAGGCGAGGGGCGCGCTCGACTGGGCCGAGTGGTGGCGGCTCGCCGCCGAGGACCCGGTCCTCGCCGGGCCCACCGCCCGCCGCTTCGAGATCTACGGCGAGCACGCCGACGGCGACATGCCCTCGGCGGCGTGGCACGCGCGCGTGCTGCGCGAGAAGGGCTTCGGCGAGGCACGGCCGGTGTGGTGCTCGCCGTCGGACACGCTGCTGCTGGCCCTCAAGTAACCGGTGGACAAGCCGAGGGGCGGTACGGAGATCCGTACCGCCCCTTCGTCGCGCCGTGGGTGCGGGCGTTCAGAGAACCTTGGACAGGAACGCCTTCGTCCGCTCGTGCTGCGGGTCCGTCAGGACATCGCGCGGGTTGCCCGACTCGACCACCACACCGTCGTCCATGAAGACCAGGCTGTCGCCGACCTCGCGGGCGAAGCCCATCTCGTGGGTGACGACGACCATCGTCATGCCGGACTCGGCGAGGTCGCGCATGACGTCGAGGACGTCACCGACCAGCTCCGGGTCGAGCGCCGAGGTGGGCTCGTCGAACAGCATCAGCTTCGGGTCCATGGCGAGGGCCCGCGCGATGGCGACGCGCTGCTGCTGGCCGCCGGAGAGCTGCGAGGGGTAGTTGCCGGCCTTGTCGCCCAGGCCCACCCGCTCCAGGAGCTGGCGTGCGCGGTCCCGGGCCTGGCTCCGGCTGACGCCCTTGACCTGGACCGGTGCCTCCATGACGTTCTCGACGGCCGTCATGTGGGGGAACAGGTTGAAGCGCTGGAAGACCATGCCGATGTCCCGGCGCTTGACGGCGACCTCGCTGTCCTTGAGCTCGTAGAGCTTGTCGCCCTTCTGGCGGTAGCCCACCAGCTCGCCGTCGACGTACAGCCGCCCGGAGTTGATCTTCTCCAGGTGGTTGATGCAGCGCAGGAAGGTGGACTTTCCCGAGCCGGAGGGGCCGATGAGGCAGAACACCTCGCCCTGCTCCACCTCCAGGTCGATGCCCTTGAGGACCTCGACCGCGCCGAAGGACTTGTGGACGCCCTCGGCCTTCACCATGGCGGTCATGCCGCGCCTCCCGTCGTCTTGGAGCGGTTCGACAGGGACAGCAGGTTCGCCCTGATCTTCTGCATCGGGGTGGCCGGCAGGCTGCGGCTGGAACCGCGCGCGTAGTAGCGCTCCAGGTAGTACTGGCCGACGCTGAAGACCGAGGTCAGCAGCAGGTACCAGGCCGCGGCCAGGAACAGCATCTCGGCCGGGGCGCCGGAGGTCTGGCCGATGTCCTGGGCGACCCGGAACAACTCGGCGTACTGGACGACCGACACCAGTGAGGTCGTCTTCAGCATGTTGATGACCTCGTTGCCGGTCGGCGGCACGATCACGCGCATCGCCTGCGGCACCACGATCCGGCGCAGTGTCTTGGTGTGGCTCATGCCGAGCGCGTGCGCCGCCTCGGTCTGGCCCTCGTCGACCGCGAGCAGACCGGCGCGGCAGATCTCCGCCATGTACGCGGCCTCGTTGAGGCCGAGGCCGAGCAGCGCCGTCAGGAACGGCGTCATGAAGTCCGACCACTCGTCGCGGTAGAACGGGCCGAGGTTGATGTACTCGAAGACCAGGCCCAGGTTGAACCAGACGACCAGCTGCACCAGGACCGGCGTGCCGCGGAAGAACCAGATGTAGAACCACGCGATGGACGAGGTCACCGGGTTCTTCGACAGCCGCATGACGGCGAGCATGATGCCGCCGACGACGCCGATCAGCATCGCCAGGACGGTGATCAGGAGCGTCTTGCCCATGCCGGTCAGGACGCGGTCGTCGAAGAAGTAGTCCGGGATCGCACCCCAGTTGATCTTGCCCTGGGAGAACGCGTACACGACGGCGGCCAGCAGCGCGATCGCGACGACCGCGGAGATGTACCGCCCGTAGTGCCGGACCGGAATGGCCTTGATGGCTTCCGGTCCGGCCGGCGGGGTGTCGGCCGGGCCGCCCGCCGTCTTGTCGATGTCAACAGTCACGGATGTTGCCTTTCAGTGCCCGCCGCGCGGTCACTTGCCGCCGTTGATGGTGGCCTCCGTGACGGCGCCTTCCGCCACGCCCCACTTGTCCATGATCTTCTTGTACTCGCCGTTGGCGATGACCGCGTCCAGCGCCGCCTTCAGGGCGTCCCGCAGCTGCGCGTTGTCCTTGGCGACCGCGATGCCGTACGGGGCGGCCTCGACCTGCTCGCCGACGAGCTGGAAGTCGTTGCCGCCGCCGGAGGTCTTCACCGCGTACGCCGCGACCGGGAAGTCGGAGGAGCCGGCGGCGGCGCCGCCCGCGCGCAGGCGGGTCTGGGCCTGCTGGTCGTTGTCGAAGGCCTCCATGGAGATCTTCTTGCCGGCCGGGCACTTCTCGTTCTCGGCCTTGGCGAGGTCCTCGGAGACCGTGCCGCGCTGGACCACGAGCTTCTTGCCGCACAGGTCGGACCAGGTCTTGATGCCCTGGTCGTCGCCCTTCTTGGTGTAGATCGAGACACCGGCGGTGAAGTAGTCCACGAAGTCGACGCCCTGGCCGACCTTCTTGCCGGTGTCGGAGTCGACGCCCTCCTGCCGGTCCTTGGTGTCGGTCATCGCGGACATGGCGATGTCGTAGCGCTTGGAGCGCAGACCGGTGATCAGCGTGTCGAAGGTGCCGTTCTCGAACTCGAACTTCACCCCGAGCTGCTTGCCCATCGCGTCCGCGAGGTCGGGGTCGATGCCGACCGTCTTGCCGGACTTGTCCTTGAACTCGACCGGGGCGTAGGCGATGTCCGAGCCGACCTTGACGACGCCCTTGTCGCGGATGGACTGGGGGAGCCTGTCGGCCAGCGGAGCGCCCGCGGCGGACTGGCTGTCGCTGCCGGAGTCGCTCTTCTCGGTCTGGTCGCCGCATCCGGTGAGCAGCAGGGCGCCTGCGACCGCGATCGCACCGACCGCTGCTAGCCGGGACTGCGCGGCGGTCGTACGACGGGTGGAGCGTGCGGTCATGGTGGTTCCTCCGGCGGATGAAAGGAGATGCCGATGGGGACGGTGGAATTCCGGTGGGGCTGGGCGCCGTCCGGGGGACCGGCAGGCGCCGTGGGTCGACGAGTGCACACGCCTTCGAGTGTCGCGACCTCGTGTGATTACGGCATCTTGCCATTCGGACTCGGCCATTCAGGGGGGACGGCATGTCAAAATCGGATAACGGGTCACCCCCCGAACCGCACCAGGTCGGTACATCCCGTCCGAACCCTTACGGGAATCGGGCCTTCCGGCCGGAAAATCTTCGGCATTCCGCTGAATGCGGGCACGGTTCGGCAGTGTGCGCGGCTGTTGAAAGCCGGTTCCGCGGGCCTGTCAAGGGCTCGAGGGAAGTTGTCCTGATCCCCGGCTATGAGCCATGTCACCGGCATGTGGCGTTCGAGGTCCGACATGTGAGCTTGCCCTTATCGGACTCGTCGAGGGGGGCGTCCGTCGGGTAAGAAGGTTCTTTACACCCCTCATCAGGGGCTCAGGGCGCGTGTGCGGCGCGCCCGTCGCGCAGGGCCCATGTGGCGCGGACAGCCATCTTCCTGCGCGGTGCCCGCCCATTCCTCACCAGGAGTGGACAAACCCTCAAACCATGAACTCTTAAGGGGTAAGACAAAGTGGCAGCGGAGATCGTCAATCCTCGCAGCGACAGCGAAGCCGGTACGGAACAGGAGGCGGGGGAGCCCCTCGACTCCTTCGACCCGGCGTTCGCTCTGCATCGCGGCGGCAAGATGGCCGTGCAGGCCACCGTGCCGATCCGTGACAAGGACGACCTGTCCCTGGCGTACACGCCCGGCGTCGCGAAAGTGTGCAGCGCGATCGCCGAGCAGCCCGACCTGGTGCACGACTACACCTGGAAGTCGTCGGTCGTGGCGGTCGTGACGGACGGTACGGCCGTCCTCGGGCTCGGGGACATCGGACCCGAGGCCTCCCTTCCGGTGATGGAGGGGAAGGCGATCCTCTTCAAGCAGTTCGGCGGTGTGGACGCGGTCCCGATCGCGCTGGACTGCACGGACGCCGACGAGATCGTCGAGACCGTGGTGCGGCTCGCTCCCTCCTTCGGCGGTGTGAACCTGGAGGACATCTCGGCGCCGCGGTGCTTCGAGATCGAGCGCAAGCTCCAGGAGCGCCTCGACATCCCGATCTTCCACGACGACCAGCACGGCACGGCGGTCGTGACACTGGCGGCGCTGCGCAACGCGGCGCGGCTGAGCGGGCGGACGCTGGGTGAGCTGCGGGCGGTGATCTCGGGCGCCGGCGCGGCCGGTGTCGCCATCGCCAAGATGCTGGTCGAGGCCGGCATCGGGGACGTGGCGGTCGCCGACCGCAAGGGCGTCGTGTCGGCCGACCGGGACGACCTCACCCCGGTCAAGCGGGAGCTGGCCTCCTTCACCAACAAGGCCGGGCTGTCCGGCACGCTGGAGGCGGCCCTGTCGGGCGCCGACGTCTTCATCGGCGTCTCCGGCGGTACGGTGCCGGAGCCGGCGGTGGCCTCGATGGCCGAGGGCGCGTTCGTCTTCGCGATGGCCAACCCGAACCCCGAGGTGCATCCGGAGGTCGCGCACAAGTACGCGGCGGTCGTCGCGACGGGGCGCTCGGACTTCCCGAACCAGATCAACAACGTGCTGGCGTTCCCGGGCATCTTCGCGGGCGCGCTGCAGGTGCGGGCTTCGCGGATCACCGAGGGCATGAAGCTCGCTGCGGCCGAGGCGCTGGCCTCCGTGGTGGGCGACGACCTCGCCGCGGACTACGTCATCCCCTCCCCGTTCGACGAGCGGGTCGCCCCGGCCGTCACGGCGGCGGTGGCGGCCGCCGCCCGCGCCGAGGGTGTCGCACGCCGATGACGGTGTGACGCACCGCGGTCCGACGGCCCCGCCCTCACGGGCGGGGCCGTTTCCGTGGCGGGGAGCGGAGCGGCCGGGCGGTGCGTCGCCGGTCGGCCGGGCGGGGCACCGCTGACAAGAGGGCGTGTGTCACAGGGCGCCACGGTTCCGGATGGCCGGTGCGGAACCTATCGTCAAGGTCATGTTCGCTGTCTACGCCGCCCGAATCGACCGCGACCAGCCGCTGACCGGCCTGGAGTTGGGGGAGCGTCCGGCTCCCGAGGCCCGCCCCGGCTGGAGCGTCGTCGATGTCAGGGCCGCTTCCCTCAACCACCACGACCTGTGGTCCCTGCGCGGTGTCGGCCTCCCCGAGGACCGGCTGCCGATGATCCTCGGCTGCGACGCCGCGGGTGTCGACGAGGACGGCAACGAGGTCGTCCTGCACTCCGTGATCGGGCAGACCGGCCACGGCGTCGGCCCCGAGGAGCCCCGCTCGATCCTCACCGAGCGCTACCCGGGGACGTTCGCCGAGCGGGTCGCCGTGCCCACCTGGAACATCCTGCCCAAGCCGAAGGAGCTCTCCTTCGAGGAGGCGGCCTGTCTGCCGACCGCCTGGCTGACGGCGTACCGGATGCTGTTCACCAACGCCGGGGTGCGTCCCGGTGACTCCGTGCTGGTGCAGGGCGCCGGCGGTGGGGTCGCCACGGCCGCGATCGTGCTCGGCAAGGCCGCGGGACTGCGGGTCTTCGCGACCAGCCGGGACGAGGCCAAGCGCAAGCGGGCCGTGGAGCTGGGAGCCGTGGAGGCCGTCGAGCCGGGCGCACGGCTGCCGCAGCGGGTCGATGCCGTGATCGAGACGGTGGGCGCCGCCACCTGGTCCCACTCGGTGAAGTCGCTGCGGCCGGGCGGCACGCTGGTCATCTCCGGCGCGACCAGCGGCGACCGGCCCTCGCACGCCGAGCTGACCCGGGTCTTCTTCCTGGAGCTCAGGATCGTCGGCTCGACGATGGGCACCAAGGACGAGCTGGAGGATCTGCTGTCCTTCTGCGCCGCCACCGGCGTGCGCCCCGTCATCGACGAGGTGCTCCCGCTGGACCGGGCCCGCGAGGGCTTCGAGCGGATGGCCTCCGGCGAACAGTTCGGCAAGATCGTGCTCAGCGGATCCTGAGCCTGCGGTTCTCCCCTTCCGCCACGGCGGGTCCGGTCTTCCGGGCCCGCCGTTCGTGTGCTTCGCCCGTCGCCCGGACCTTGTCAGGACGTCTGATGTCAATGTGGGTTGACAGTCGATGCCTGTCAATCTATGTTGACATCATGAGTGAAGCTACAGATCTCGCCGCACGTGCGGGTGATCGCGACCCCCGGGTCGGGCTGCGCGCCGTCGCGGCCCTGCGCAGGCTCCTGGAGCAGCTGGAGGCGGTGCAGGTGCGCGCCGCTCGCCATCAGGGCTGGTCGTGGCAGGAGATCGCCTCGGAGCTCGGGGTCAGCAGGCAGGCCGTGCACAAGAAGTACGGGAGGCATTGATGTTCGAGCGGTTCACGAAGGACGCGCGGGCCGTGGTGCAGGGAGCGGCCGAACATGCGGAGGAGGCGCGGGCGCAGACCGTCGAGGCCGAGCACCTGCTGCTCGCCCTGCTGGACCGCGAGGGCAGTCGTGCCTCCTTCGCGCTGGCGGCCCTCGGGGTCGGTGGGCGCCGGGAGGCGGTACGGCGGGACCTGGCCGAGGCGCGACGTCGTGCCGGGCTGACACGGGCGGAGACCGAGGCTCTCGCCGGGCTGGGGATCGACGTCTCCGAGATCGTCGCCCGGGTGGAGGAGACGCACGGCGTCGGTGCGATGTCCGGGCACCAAAGGGGCAGGCGGTGGTGGTCCGGGCACCGGGCCTTCGGCAAGGGCGCCAAGGGGGTGCTGGAACAGTCCTTGCGCGTCGCCCTCGCCCGGCAGGACCGGCACATCGGCGACGAACACATCCTCCTCGCCCTCACCGTCCGTCCCGGTGTGCCCGCCGAGGTGCTCGCCGACCACGGGGTGACCCACGAGTCGCTGAGCGCGGTGCTGGGTTCGGGGTCGGGTCGCGGTACGGGGGAGGCGTGCGCCTGAGCGTGTGCCGGTCGTGTGTGGCACGAGCGCCCGGACACCCGCAGGGGGTGCCGGGCGTCCGCTCGTTCCCGGGGTGACGCTCCGTACCGGTGCTCGGGACTCTCAGGGCTTCGGTGTCCGCAGTATCGCCCCGATGTGGGCCGCCGCCGTCGACAGGTGCCGGCGGGTGTCGCGGAGCTGGTCGGTCGTGACGCCATGGTCACGGGCCGCGTCGCGGATGTCGTCCCGGAAGCGGTCCAGCAGCCGGTCCAGGTCGCGGGCCGGGTCGCCGGTGGACTCCGAGGCGTCCTCGTGGGCCCAGGCCGGGGTGTAACCGGCCGGGAAGTCCTCGGGGGTGGCCGAGTACTCGGGAGCGGGCGCGTGTCCGGGAGCGGTGGGGCGCTCGGGCCGGTGGGTGGCCGTCCCGGTGTCGGTACGGCCGAAGCCCCAGTCCCTGCCGAGGTCCTTCCCGAAGTCCTTGCCGAAGTCGCCGACCTCCTTGGCCAGTTCGCTCAGGCCCTCGCGCAGTCCTGTCGGCCAGTCGCCGCGCGAGAAGTGGTCCTGCACCTGTTCCTGGACGCGCTGGGCGATGCGCTGCACCTCCTCCTGCGCCTGTGCCCGGGCCCGCTCCTGGGCCTCCTTGGCCTGGCGCCGGGCCCGCTGGGCCTCCTCGCGGGCGCGACGGCTCTCGTCCTTGGCGCGACGGGCCTGGTCCTTCCACTCCTGCTTGACGCGCCGCATCTCCTCCTTGGCCGCGCGCCAGGCCTCGTTCTCGTCGGCGTCCCGCGCATCGGTGGCGGAGCCGTCGCCCCCGTCGGAGGCCGCCGAGCCGGCACCCCGGCGGGCGGCGCCGGCCGCGGCCCGCATCTCCCGGCGCAGGTCACCCGCCGCCCCGCGGACGTCGGCCCGGATCTCGGCGGCGAGCTCGGCGACCGACTCGCGGATCTCCAGCTCCAGGTCGGCCAGTTCCCCACTGCGGTCGGACAGCTCGGCGCGGCCGGCGTCCGTGATGGCGTACACCTTGCGGCCGCCCTCGGTGGTGTGGGTGACCAGGCCCTCGGCCTCCAGCTTGGCCAGGCGCGGATAGACCGTGCCCGCCGACGGCGCGTACAGGCCCTGGAAACGCTCTTCGAGGAGGCGGATCACCTCGTAGCCGTGGCGCGGGGCCTCGTCCAGGAGCTTGAGGAGGTACAGGCGCAGGCGGCCGTGGGCGAAGACGGGGGGCATGTCAGAGCACCTTCTTGTCGGTCGTGCCGTCGGCCGGGGCACCGGAGGCGCCGTGGTCCCGGCCGGAAGCGGAATTGTCCCCCGGGTCGTCCTGCGGGTCGCCCACGGGGGCGGTGTCCTGGGGCTCCCCGTCCCACGGGGGGCCCTCCGTCGTCGGGCGGCGCAACAGGGCGATCGAGCCGGAGACGGTGGTGGCCTTCAGCCGGCCGGTGCCCGCGCCGAGTCGCCCGGTGATCCGCTTGGCGCCCCACTGTCCGCCCACCCGCAGGTCCTCGAAGGCGCTGGAGACCGATCCGCCGGCCGTGCTGGCCTCCACCCGGGCGTCGGCCGGCTGCGGCAGCCGGATGGCGATCTCGCCCGAGACGCTGGTCAGGTCGACGGCGGTGGGCGAGCCCGTCGTGGCCAGGTCGACGATCATCGAACCGCTGACCGAGTCGGCCCGGACGGAGGAACCCGCCTCGACCACCGTCAGATCGCCGGAGACCGAGTTGAAGCGCAGGTCGCCGGTGAGGGCCTGCGCCTCCACGTTCCCGGAGACGGTGTCGGCGCGGACCGGGCCGGCGAGGCTCACCAGCGTGGTGTCCCCGGAGACGCCCTTCACCTGGGCACGTCCGTCGAGCCCCGAGACGACGGCCGCCGCGCTGACCACGCCGACCTCCACGCGGGTGCCGGTCGGCACCGCGAGGGAGACCACCGCGCTGCGCTGCCAGCCCTTGCGGTCGAGCCACTTGAGGAAGCCCTTCCAGGGCAGATCCTCATAGGCCACCGTGAGCACGCCGTCCTGATGGGTCACGAGCAGGGGCGGCCCCTCGATCTCGGACACCTCCAGGCGGGCGGAACCCTCGTCCGTGCCCACGACGTTGACCGTTCCATGGACGATGCGTACGTGGAGTTCGCTCACGGACTCGTCGAAGGTGAGCTTCCTGGGTTCCGCGACGGACCACTCGGACATGCGGCAGACCTCCTCGACCGAACGCGCCATATCGCGTCCTCCCGATTTCACGATATATCGCGGACGGGGAAAGTCAAGGCGCCCGTTCCGGTGATCTCCGAACGGCCGGGAGGGGGGCATTGCCCTAACTTGTGACCATGTCGACGGAAGAGCCCGTGGCCGCTGCGGCCGCTGCCGGTGCCCTGCTGCTGTGCCGCGCCGAGCCGGACTCCGTGGCCGCCGTCGCCCCGCTGCTGGGCGAACGCATGCCGCTGGCCAGGGCCGGCGAGGAATGGAGCGTGCTCGTTCCCGAGGGCGGGCCCTGGCGGCACGGCGGCGAACCCGTCGACCGCGTGCTCAGCGGCTGGGCCGCCGCGCTCGCCGTGGGCGCCCCCTGGCCCGTACTCGCCCTGTGGTGGGACGCCGACCGGGCCGGCTATGCCCTCGCGTCCGGCTTTCGTCGCCCCGTCGGTTACGTGTGGCTCACGGACGGCACCCCGGTGGGCGAGGACGAGGCGATGCGCACCTTCGCCGCCCGTCTCGGCCTGGACCCCGTCCTGGACGTCCAGTCGCTGGACCGGCTGACCCGGCCCGATCCGGGGGCCGACGCACGGGCCAGGCTGCACGGACTGCTCGCGGTCCTCACGCGCGCGGGTGTCGACCTCCCCGACGGGCTCGACGCCGGTGAACCCGCCGACCGCCTCGGCGCGGTCGCCCGCGACCTGCCCGCCGCCCGGCGCACCGAGGCTCCCCGGAGGCGGCCCACCGCCGACGAGACCCGCCTCGCGCCGTGGATGCCCTGGGTGGGCGGCCCGGGGGCGCGCGCCCTGGCGCTGACACAGATGGCGGCGGGCCTGCCGCTCACCGCCTGGGGCCTACGGCGTCACAGCGGCGGCTGGACGGCGGCGGGGGCACTGCTCATGGCGCACGGCGCCGTGGGAACGGCGTACGGCCTCTCGCGGCGTCCCTGACAGGCGCGGGCCCGCCCCCCTGACCGGCCGCGCGGCGGCGTTCGGCGTGACGGCCCGGCGGCGGCCGGTGGGGTGGTCCTGCGACGGCGGCGCGAGGAGTGGGTCGACCACGGGGGGCGACCCCCATGGGGCGGCGACGTGGGGCGGCCCGGCGACGCGGGTCGGCGAGGGCGGGGCGGCCCGGCGACGGCGGCGCGGGGGTGGCCCGGCGTCGCCGGGCCGGGTGGTCACGCGTCCTCGTCGTCCTCGTCGTCCAGCCGCGCCAGCCACGTCGCCAGCCGCTCCACGGGCACCTCGAAGTCCGGGTTCAGGTCGACGAAGGTCCGCAGCTGCTCGGCGAGCCACTCGAAGGTGACCTCCTCCTCGCCGCGCCGCTTCGCCAGTTCCTCGATGCCGCGGTCTGTGAAGTACAACGTGTTCTCCGTCGGATGGGCCGGCCGGACCGGCCGGGTCGAACAGGGGCGGATCCGTCGGAACCGCTGGTCCCAGGATATGCGGTGCCCGGCACGCCGAAGGGCCCGGTCCGCGTTCCGAGGAACGCGGACCGGGCCCGAGGAACGCGGACCGGGCCCTTCGGGACCGCCGTCGGGGCACGTCAGGCCCGTACGAGGATCAGGCCTCGAACACCTCGCGCACCAGCTGCTCCTGCTCGGCCTGGTGCCGCTTCGCGGAACCCACGGCCGGGGACGAGCCGTGCGGCCGCGAGATGCGGCGCAGACGCTCGCCGTGCGGCACGTCGGCGCCGACCGCCAGGTCCAGGTGGTCGATCAGGTTGAGCGCGATGAACGGCCAGGCACCCTGGTTCGCCGGCTCCTCCTGGGCCCACAGGTACTTCTCGGCGTTCGGGTACTTGGCGATCTCCGCCTGGAGCTCGGTACCCGGCAGCGGGTACAGGCGCTCGATGCGGATGATGGCCGTGTCCGTGACGCCGCGCTTCTTCCGCTCGGCCTCGAGGTCGTAGTAGACCTTGCCCGCGCAGAAGACGACCTTCCTGACCGCGGCGGCGTCGACCGAGTCGTCGCCGATGACCGGGCGGAACTGGCCCGTCGTGAACTCCTCCGCCTTCGAGGCCGCGGCCTTCAGGCGCAGCATCGACTTCGGGGTGAAGACCACCAGCGGCTTGTGGTGCGGGTTGTGCACCTGCCACCGCAGGAGGTGGAAGTAGTTCGACGGCAGGGTCGGCATCGCGACCGTCATGTTGTTCTGCGCGCAGAGCTGGAGGAAGCGCTCCGGGCGGGCCGAGGAGTGGTCCGGGCCCTGGCCCTCGTAGCCGTGCGGGAGCAGGAGCGTGACGCCGCTCGTCTGGTTCCACTTCTGCTCGGCCGACGAGATGAACTCGTCCACGACCGTCTGCGCGCCGTTGACGAAGTCGCCGAACTGCGCCTCCCACATCACCAGCGCGTCCGGGCGGGCCAGCGAGTAGCCGTACTCGAAGCCCATCACCGCGTACTCGGAGAGCAGCGAGTTGTAGACGTTGTACCGGGCCTGGTCCTCGGACAGGTACAGCAGCGGCGTGAACTCGTCACCGGTCTCCCGGTCGATGACGACCGCGTGACGCTGGCCGAAGGTGCCGCGCTGGGAGTCCTGGCCCGTCAGACGGACCGGCACGCCCTCCAGGAGGAGGGAGCCGACGGCGAGGGTCTCGCCCATGCCCCAGTCGATCGTGCCGTCCTCGACCATCGCCGCGCGGCGCTGCAGCTGCGGCAGCAGACGCGGGTGGATGGTGACGTGGTCGGGGATGTTGACCTGGGACTCGGCGATCCGCTTGACGGTCTCGGCGCTGACCGCGGTGTTCACGGCGACCGGGAACTCGGCCTGCGGGTCCGAGGGCTCCGCGGCGGACGGCTGCGAGACGGCCTCGCGGACCTCGGTGAAGACCTTCTCCAGCTGGCCCTGGTAGTCCTGGAGCGCCTGCTCGGCCTCCTCCAGGGTGATGTCGCCGCGACCGATGAGGGACTCGGTGTACAGCTTGCGCACCGAGCGCTTCTTGTCGATCAGGTCGTACATCAGCGGCTGGGTGAAGGCCGGGTTGTCCGACTCGTTGTGACCGCGGCGGCGGTAGCAGATGAGGTCGATCACCACGTCCTTGTTGAACGCCTGGCGGAACTCGAAGGCGAGCCGCGCGACGCGGACCACGGCCTCCGGGTCGTCGCCGTTCACGTGGAAGATGGGGGCCTCGATCATGCGGGCCACGTCGGTGGCGTACATCGACGAGCGCGAGGACTCCGGCGCGGCGGTGAAGCCGACCTGGTTGTTGATGACGACGTGGACCGTGCCGCCGGTGCGGTAGCCGCGCAGCTGCGACATGTTCAGGGTCTCGGCCACCACGCCCTGGCCCGCGAAGGCCGCGTCGCCGTGGATCGCCACCGGCAGGACGGTGAAGTCCGTGCCGCCCTTGTTGATGATGTCCTGCTTGGCGCGCGCGACGCCCTCCAGGACCGGGTCCACCGCCTCCAGGTGCGAGGGGTTGGCGACCAGCGAGACGTTGATCTGCTCGCCGTCCAGCCCGGTGAAGGTGCCCTCGGCGCCCAGGTGGTACTTCACGTCACCGGAGCCGTGCATCGACTTCGGGTCGAGGTTGCCCTCGAACTCGCGGAAGATCTGCGCGTACGACTTGCCGACGACGTTGGCCAGCACGTTCAGCCGGCCGCGGTGGGCCATGCCGATGACGACCTCGTCCAGCCGGGACTCCGCCGCCGAGTCGATGACCGCGTCCAGCAGCGGGATGACGGACTCGCCGCCCTCCAGGGAGAAGCGCTTCTGGCCGACGTACTTGGTCTGCAGGAAGGTCTCGAAGGCCTCCGCCGCGTTCAGCCGGCGCAGGATGCGCAGCTGCTCCTCGCGCTCCGGCTTGGTGTGCGAGCGCTCGATGCGGTCCTGGATCCACTTGCGCTGCTTCGGGTCCTGGATGTGCATGAACTCGACGCCGGTGGTGCGGCAGTACGAGTCGCGCAGCACGCCGAGGATGTCGCGCAGCTTCATCAGGGACTTGCCGGCGAAACCGCCGACCGCGAACTCGCGCTCCAGGTCCCACAGGGTGAGCCCGTGCTCGGTGATGTCCAGGTCGGGGTGCTTGCGCTGCTGGTACTCCAGCGGGTCGGTGTCGGCCATGACGTGGCCGCGGACCCGGTAGGAGTGGATCAGCTCGAAGACGCGGGCGGCCTTGGTGACGTCGTCGTCGTGCGAGGCGTCGATGTCCTTGAGCCAGCGGACCGGCTCGTAGGGGATGCGCAGCGCCTCGAAGATCTCGTCGTAGAAGCCGTTCTCGCCGAGGAGGAGGTTGGCGACCTGGCGCAGGAACTCGCCGGAGGCGGCGCCCTGGATGACCCGGTGGTCGTAGGTCGACGTGAGCGTCATGACCTTCGAGATGCCGAGCTTGTTCAGGGTGTCCTGGGAGGTGCCCTGGAACTCCGCCGGGTAGTCCATCGAGCCGACGCCCATGATGACCGACTGGCCGGGCATCAGGCGCGGCACCGAGTGGACGGTGCCGAGGCCGCCGGGGTTGGTCAGGGAGACCGTGACGCCGGAGAAGTCGTCCATCGTCAGCTTGCCGTCGCGGGCGCGGCGGACGATGTCCTCGTAGGCCTGCCAGAACTCGAAGAAGTTCAGCGTCTCGGCCTTCTTGATCGCCGCGACGACGAGCTGGCGGTCGCCGTTGGGCTTGACCAGGTCGATGGCGAGACCGAGGTTGACGTGCGCCGGCTTGACGAGGGTCGGCTTGCCGTCCTTCTCGCCGAACGAGTAGTTCATCGCCGGCATGGCCTTGATGGCCTGCACCATCGCGTAGCCGATCAGGTGCGTGAAGGAGATCTTCCCGCCCCGGGCGCGCTTGAGGTGGTTGTTGATGACGATGCGGTTGTCGAACAGCAGCTTCACCGGGACCGCGCGCACGGACGTGGCCGTGGGCAGCTCCAGCGAGGCGTTCATGTTCTTCGCGACCGCGGCGGCCGGGCCGCGCAGCGTCACCGTCTCGGGGCCCTCGGAGGCCGCGGCGGCGTCCTTCGCGGGGGCGGCCGCCTTGGCCGCGGGCTTGGCGGCGGGCTGGGCCTGCGCGGGCTTGGCCGCCGGAGCGGCGGCGGGCTGCGCGGCCGGCTTCGCGGCGGGGGCCGGCTGGGGAGCCGCCGGGGCGGGAGCCGCCGGGGCGGGTGCCGCCTGGGCCTGGGCCGGGGCGGGAGCCTGCGCCGGGGGCGCGGGGGCGGCCTGGGGCGTGCCCGCGCTCTCGTTCGCGGTACCGGAAGCCGGCTGGGCCGCGGCCGCTCCGGGCTTGTAGTCGGCGAAGAAGTCCCACCAGGCTCGGTCCACGGAATTCGGATCCTGGAGGTACTGCTGATAAATCTCGTCGACGAGCCACTCATTGGCACCGAACGCGGCAGCGGGGTTCTTGCCCGCTTGGTCGGTGTCGGTCGAGATGCTCGAGTTACTGGGGGACTGTGGCGACACGGCGAGAACCGCCCTCTTCCGCTTCACAAGATGGTGGACAGCGGGAATCAAGGCTACGCCTCCCCGACCCGGAAGGTCAGACCGGGCCCGTTCATCGTCGCGTAAGTCACATTGCAGACCGCGTTTCGGCGCTGGAAATGGCGGGAAACAAGCGAGGTTCTGATGCGTGAGGGAACGGGAGACCGGGACCCGGCGCCGGTAAAACGCGGGCCTGTGCCTGATCACACGTGTCCGTCGGCGCGGATGCCCGTGGATCTTGGCGCTCCGCTTCGAACCCTACGTCAACTCGGTACCGAGGGCAGGCCCGGAAGAGTGATGAGAATCCGGCATCCCCGCTCGGATTCGGCCACACCGATCCGGCCGCCGTGCAGATCCACCGCCCAGCGGGCGATCGCCAGGCCGAGCCCGGTGCCGCCGTCGCTGCCCGGACCGTGCGGCCGGGACACCGAACCCCGGTTGAACCGCTCGAAGACCCGGCGCCACTCCGAGCGCGGGATGCCGGGGCCCTCGTCGAGGACCTCCAGCTCCAGCGACTCCGGGAGATCGCCGCGCCGCGCCTTGACCGTCACCCGGCCGTGCGGCGGACTGTGCTTGACCGCGTTGTCGATGAGGTTGGCGACGACCTGGTGGATGCGCTCGGGGTCGGCGTGCGCGGTCAGGTCCGGCGGGAAGACGTCGAGCGCCAGATGGACGTCGGTGCGGGTGTGGCTGCCGGAGCCGGAGGCGATGCCCGCGCGCGCGGAGGCGACCATGTTGGCCTCCTTCAGCACGCCGGACAGGTAGGGCCACACCTCGAAACGCCGCTTGCGCAGCGGTATGACGCCGTTGTCCAGGCGGGAGAGGTCCAGCAGCGTCTCCACCAGCCGGCCGAGCCGCTCCGTCTGCCCGAGGGCCGTCCGCATGGTCTCCGGATCGGCCTCGGTGACCCCGTCGACGATGTTCTCCAGCACCGCCCGCAGGCCCGCGATCGGGGTGCGCAGCTCGTGCGAGACGTTCGCCACCAGTTCCTTGCGCTGCCGGTCCTGGGCCTCCAGGTCGTCGGCCATGCGGTTGATGGTGACGGCCAGGTCGCCCAGCTCGTCGCGGCGGTTCTCGCGCACCCGGCGCGTGTAGTCGCCGTGCGAGATCGACCGGGCCACGGCGTTCATCTCGTCCAGCGGAGCGGTGAGCGAGTGGGCCACGAACTGCGTGATCAGCAGGGTGGCGATCATCGAGAAGACCGTGATGAAGCGCAGCTCCGTCTTGGTGTGCACCGCGATCACCGACAGGCCCGTGGTGATCAGCACCGACGTGACGACCAGCGCGCCCAGCTTGGTCTTGATCGAGAACGGGCGAACACCGCCCCAGGGATCCCCGGTTCTCCGGGGGCCGGGGCTCTTCCGTGCGGCCTCCCGTCCCCGGCTCATGGCGTCGGCGTCTCCAGCGCGTAGCCCACGCCGTGCACGGTGCGGATGCGCTCGGCGCCGATCTTGCGGCGCAGCGCCTTGATGTGGCTGTCCACGGTCCGGGTGCCGGAGGCGTCCGCCCAGTCCCACACCTCGGCCAGCAGCTGCTCGCGGGAGAGCACCGCGCGCGGGGTGTTCGCGAGGCACACCAGCAGGTCGAACTCGGTGGGGGTGAGGTGGACGTCCTCGCTGCGCACCCGTACCCGGCGCTGCGCGTGGTCGATCTCCAGTTCGCCGAGGCGCAGGATGCCGCTGCGCGGCGTGGAGGCGGCCACGACGGCCCGCTCCACCCGGCGCAGCAGGACGTGCACGCGCGCGGCGAGCTCACGCATCGAGAACGGCTTGGTCATGTAGTCGTCGGCGCCGACGCCGAGCCCGACCAGCATGTCCGTCTCGTCGTCGCGCGCGGTGAGCATGAGCACCGGTACCGGGCGGGAGGCCTGCACGCGGCGGCAGACCTCCAGGCCGTCGAAGCCGGGCAGCATGATGTCGAGGATCAGCAGGTCGGGCTGCCAGGCCTCGGCCGTGTCGACGGCGGCCGGACCGTCGCCCGCCGTTTGCACCAGGAACCCCTCGGCGCGCAGGCGGGTCGCGATGGCGTCCACGATCGTCTGGTCGTCCTCGACCACCAGCACCCGGCGCTGTGCGCCCTGGGTGGCCGTCGCCGTGCCGTTGTGGGAGGTCTGTGTCTGCTCCATCGCCCGCCCCTGAGGTGTGCTTACCGGAATCAGTGGGGTGATCCCTCGTCTGCGCATGACTGCGATTGACGCTTGAATGACCGCGTCAGGTCAGCAGCGTACGGGGAGTCACGGCGCCTTTGCTATCCAGGCCCGACGCCGAGGTGGACGACGTCCGGAACGCCCCGGGCAACGGGGATCTCTTCGGTACGCACCTGCTGGAACCCGGCAATACGCAAGGTTTCTTCGAATTCCGGAGAGGGCTGCGCAGACCATACGGCAAGCACCCCGCCGGGCCTCAACACCCGTGCGCACCCGGCCAGTCCGGCCCCCGAGTACAGCCCGCCGTTGCCGTCGGTGACGGTCCAGTCGGGGCCGTTGTCGATGTCCAGGCACAGGGCGTCGTACGTGGCGGAAGTCTCATTGACGTGATCGATCAGATCCGCCTCGACGATCTCCGTGCGCGGATCGGCCAGCGCCTCCGCGGACATCCCGGCCAGCGGTCCGCCGAGGTGCCAGTCGATGACGGCGCGCTCCCGCTCGACGACCGCGATCCGGCCCCAGCGCGGGTCGGCCGCCGCGTGCGCGAGCGAGAAGCCGACGCCGAGGCCGCCGATGAGCAGGTGCGGCGCGGGCCGCTCGCCGGAGGCGGTGAGCGCGTCGGCCGCCGCGTCGACCAGCCGCCGCTCCGAGCGTCCGTCGGAGGTGTCCATCAGGAAGCAGCCGTTCGCGATGATCTGGAGCAGTGCCCCGTGCCGGCGCAGGACCACCTCGCCGTACGGGCCCTCGCGACGGTCCAGCACTTCGGGGAGGTCGTGGGAGTCGTGGGAAGTGACGGGCATCGGCCCATCCTGGCAGGGGGAATGCCGAAGGGCCCGGCCTTGCTCCCACTTGGGCGGCTCTCGGGCAGCCGTCGGGGAGGCCCTCGGGCGGCTCTCCGGCGCCTGACCGTGCTCCGACGCGCTCCCGGCCAGGCGCACGACCGGCCCTCGGTCTTGATCGCTCACAGCGAACACGCCTTGGGGAACAATGCGGGACTCTCTTTCATTGAGTCGATGTAACTCAACTTGACTGCCGAAGGGGAGATCATGGCTGCTGAGTCCGCCGCCTTCACACCGCTCACCCTGCCCGTGCTGCCGCTCGACGACGAAGTGGTCCTGCCCGGCATGGTCGTCCCCCTGGACCTGAGCGACGCCGAGGTACGGGCCGCGGTGGAGGCCGCCCAGGCCGCCGCCAGGTCCGAGCCCGGCAAGCCCCGGGTCCTCCTCGTCCCGCGGGTCGACGGCACCTACGCGAAGACCGGCGTCCTGGGCACGGTCGAGCAGGTCGGCCGTCTCGCCGACGGCGACCCGGGCGCCCTGGTCCGCGGCCGGAGCCGGGTGCGGATCGGCGCCGGCACCACCGGGCCCGGCGCCGCGCTGTGGGTCGAGGGCACCCGCGTGGACGAGACCGTCCCGGAGCCGCTGCCGGGACAGGTCGCCGAACTGGCGAAGGAGTACAAGGCCCTCGCCACCGTCTGGCTGCGCAAGCGCGGCGCCTGGCAGGTCGTGGACCGCGTCCAGGCCATCGACGACGTCTCCGCGCTCGCCGACAACTCCGGCTACTCGCCCTTCCTCACCACCGAGCAGAAGGTCGAGCTGCTGGAGACCACCGACCCGGTCGCCCGCCTCAGGCTCGCCACCCAGCAGCTGCGCGATCACCTCGCCGAGCAGGACGTCGCCGAGACCATCGCCAAGGACGTCCAGGAGGGCGTCGACAAGCAGCAGCGGGAGTTCCTGCTGCGCCGCCAGCTCGAGGCCGTGCGCAAGGAGCTGCGGGAGCTGAACGGCGACGGCAAGGACTCCGTCGAGGAGTCCGACGACTACCGCGCCCGCGTCGAGGCCGCCGACCTGCCCGAGAAGGTCCGCGAGGCCGCGCTCAAGGAGGTCGACAAGCTGGAGCGGTCCTCCGACCAGTCCCCGGAGGGCTCCTGGATCCGCACCTGGCTCGACACGGTCCTGGAGATGCCGTGGAACGAGCGGACCGAGGACGCCTACGACATCCAGGGCGCCCGGGCCGTCCTGGACGCCGAGCACGCGGGGCTGGAGGACGTCAAGGAGCGCATCACCGAGTACCTGGCGGTGCGCAAGCGCCGCGGCGACCGGGGCCTCGGTGTCGTCGGCGGACGGCGCGGCGGTGCCGTGCTGGCCCTGGTGGGCCCGCCCGGCGTCGGCAAGACCTCGCTCGGCGAGTCCGTCGCCCACGCGATGGGCCGCGAGTTCGTCCGCGTCGCCCTCGGCGGCGTCCGCGACGAGGCCGAGATCCGCGGCCACCGGCGTACGTACGTCGGCGCGCTGCCCGGCCGGATCGTGCGGGCGATCAAGGAGGCGGGCTCCATGAACCCGGTCGTCCTGCTCGACGAGATCGACAAGGTGGGCTCGGACTTCCGGGGCGACCCGGCCGCCGCCCTGCTCGAAGTCCTCGACCCGGCGCAGAACCACACCTTCCGGGACCACTACCTGGAGGTCGAGCTCGACCTGTCCGACGTCGTGTTCCTCGCGACGGCCAACGTCCTGGAGGCCATCCCCGAGGCCCTGCTCGACCGCATGGAGCTGGTCCGCCTCGACGGCTACACCGAGGACGAGAAGGTCGTCATCGCCCGCGACCACCTGCTCCCGCGCCAGCTGGAGCGGGCCGGTCTCGACGGGGACGAGGTGAAGGTCGAGGAGGGCGCGCTGCGCAAGCTGGCCGGGGAGTACACCCGGGAGGCGGGCGTGCGCACCCTGGAGCGGTCGATCGCCCGGCTGCTGCGCAAGGTGGCGGCCCAGCACGAGCTGGGCGAGCGGGAGCTGCCGTTCACGATCACCGACGGTGACCTGCGCGACCTGATCGGCCGGCCGCACCACGTGCCCGAGTCCGCCCAGGACCCGGCCGAGCGCCGCACCTCGGTGCCGGGCGTCGCCACGGGCCTCGCGGTCACCGGCGCGGGCGGCGACGTCCTGTACGTCGAGGCGTCGCTGGCCGACCCGGAGACGGGCGCGTCAGGCCTGACCCTGACCGGCCAGCTGGGCGACGTGATGAAGGAGTCGGCACAGATCGCGCTGAGCTTCCTGCGCAGCCACGGCGCCGAACTGGAACTGCCGGTGGCCGACCTGAAGGACCGGGGCGTGCACATCCACTTCCCTGCGGGCGCGGTCCCCAAGGACGGCCCGAGCGCCGGCATCACGATGACCACGGCCCTGGCCTCGCTGCTCTCCGGGCGGCTGGTCCGCACGGACGTGGCGATGACCGGCGAGGTCTCGCTGACCGGCCGCGTGCTGCCGATCGGCGGGGTCAAGCAGAAGCTGCTCGCGGCGCACCGGGCGGGCGTCACCACCGTGGTCATCCCCAAGCGCAACGAGCCCGACCTGGACGACGTCCCGGCGGAGGTGCTGGACAAGCTGGACGTCCACGCCGTCACCGACGTGCGCCAGGTCCTGGAACTGGCCCTCGCACCGGCGACGAACGGTGCGCGGCCCGAGGTCCCGGTCGCGGCCTGACGGAACCGCGGCCGGAAGGGCGGGGCCCCGCTTCGGGGCCCCGCCCTCGCGCGGTCAGCCGTTGGCGAGCGCCTGGACACGGTCCAGGGCGCCGTTGAACCTGTTGTGGTCGCCGACCGTCGGCCCGGACGAGGTGTACTGCCACATCGTGTAGTAGCCCCAGCCGGCCGGCAGGGTGCCCACCGCCGTGGCGTACCGGGCGATCCACAGCGGGTTGTTCGCGGCGAAGCCGCCGTAGTCGCCGGTGCACTGGGTCCACCAGCTGGTCGCCGTGTAGATCACGGCGTCGCGGCCGGTGCGGGCCTTGTAGGTGTTCAGGAAGTCGCGGATCCAGGTGACCATCTGGCTCTGCGTCTTGCCGTAGCAGGTGGCCCCGTACGGGTTCCACTCGATGTCCAGCGCGCCCGGCAGCGTCCGGCCGTCGCGGGACCAGCCGCCGCCGTGGTCGACGAAGTAGTTGGCCTGGGCGGCGCCGCTCGTCGTGTCCGGGGTGGCGAAGTGGTAGGCGCCGCGGATCATGCCGACGTTGTAGGAGCCGTTGTACTGCTGGGCGAAGTAGGGGTTGGTGTAGTACGTCCCCTCGGTGGCCTTGGCGTAGGCCCACCTGACCCCGCTGTTCCACAGGGTCGACCAGGCGACGTTGCCCTGGTGGCTGGAGACGTCGACGCCCTCCGTCTGGGTGGCGCCGCCGGGCACGGGGGTGCCGTGCCGCCCGTCGTGCTCCAGGACGCCCATGCCCAGGTGGGCGGAGCCGCGGGGCGGGACGTCGGCGGCCGACGCGGAGTGCGCCGGGAGGGTGAACAACAGGGAGAGGGCGGCGAGCAGGATTCCGGTGACGGCGGAGCGCCGCCGGAAGGCCGATCCGGATCTGTGCACGGGCATGACGTGCCTCCGCGGGCTCGGTGGTGCTCGGTGGGGGCTGCGCTGGGGAGGAGCGGGCGAGGGTGGCGGAGCATGAGGGTGGCGTGAGCATGCCACCCTTGTTCCGCGGTACGAC
This sequence comes from Streptomyces ambofaciens ATCC 23877, assembly GCF_001267885.1. Lineage (NCBI taxonomy): Bacteria > Bacillati > Actinomycetota > Actinomycetes > Kitasatosporales > Streptomycetaceae > Streptomyces > Streptomyces ambofaciens. Next base: position 5,368,458 of record NZ_CP012382.1, read on the forward strand.
GCTACGCACGTAGAACGGCGGGTGGAAGAGGGGCCGGGAGCCGCCGTTGGTCTAAGCCTGCGAAATACTTGCCGAGCTGCGGAGACGGCGCACCGTGGCGGAAACTTTCAGGAACGGGAAATTCTAGGCAGGGGCTGACGTGCACGAAGACGGGAACGACGGCGGTCGCGGGGCCGGCTCCGACGTGAACGGCAGTGGTGTGAACCAACCGGAGTTCCTGGCCCTGGAAAGGGAGTTGACCGTCCTGCTCCGGCGGGCCCGCGCCAACCAGGGCGAGATGGCCCGCGAGGTCCACCCCGACCTGGAATCGTCCGCGTACGGCCTCCTGGTGCGCCTCGGCGAGAGCGGCGGCCAGCGGGCCACGGAGCTGGCCGCCTACATCGGCGTCGGCAAGGCGACGATGTCCCGCCAGCTGCGCGCCCTGGAGGACCTCGGCCTCGTCGCCCGGGAGCCCGACCCCGCCGACGGCCGCGCCTGGCTGATCACGCTCACCCCGGAGGGCCAGGCCCGCGTCGGCCGGGTACGGGAGGCCCGCCGCGCCCGCTACGCCCGCCGGCTCGCCGGCTGGGACCCCCGCGAGGTGACGGAACTGGCCAGGCTGCTGCACGAACTGAACCGGGGAATGGAGAAGTAGCCCCGCCGCCCGCAGGCTTCAGAGCCCCGCCTCCCGGAGGCTTCAGTGCGCCGCCGCCCGGAGGCTCAGAGCTCCGCGTAGACCACCGTCGCGTCGTCGTGCGTCTTGCCCCGCCCCAGGAACTCCCGGGTCCCCGCCGCGTCCGCGCGCTCCAGCTCCCGGACCCGGTCCACCAGGGCCCGCGCGCCCTGCTTCCGCACCAGGGCGAGGCACTCCGCCCAGTCGCCCTCCCGGAACGTCTCCACCCACCGCGCGGCCCCGTCCGTCAGCGCCGCCAGTGTCCGCACCTCGCCGCGCGGCAGCACTCCCGTCACCGCCCGTTCCGCCACCGCCGGGTCGGCCGCGGCCGTGAAGAAGCCGCCCTCCCTGTTCCGGAGGTTCGCGTCCACCAGTGCCTCGGTGGCCAGGGCCGAGCGGGGCAACCGGGCCAGCCGGTCGTCCAGGAGGCCCGTGACGGTGCCGTCGGGGGACTCCACCAGCAGGGCCGAGTCGGACAGGACCAGGTACTCGACCGAGGCCGGGGACCAGCGGGCCAGCACCACGGTTGCCTGTGGGGTGCGTGGGTGAGAAAGGTCACAGGTTTTCACGTGCGCCGCCGCGGTATGCGCGATGGCGCGGGACAGGGCTTCGACGAGGGGAACATCCGGGAGTGAAACGGTCAGTTCGGTCAGTGCGCCGCCGAGGCGTGCGGTGAACCAGGGCACGGAATGCAGACACCCCGTCCCACTCCGCGGTGGTGTCACGCCGTCGAGGACGACGATCGAACCGCCCTGCCCCGAGGCCGGAAGTCCGACGCTCGCGAAGTCCTCGTTGGGGTGGTCGGCCTGACCGGGTTCCGAGACGAGTTCCGTGCGCATCCGGCCAGTCTGCACGACCCCTTCACAGGCTTCGCAAAAGACCGGCAAGTTGGCCGGGTGCGACGCGGTGGTGCAGGTCAGGCGCCCAATTTGGGAGGGAATTCGGCACTCCGGCAACGCGTGGCGGCACATAGTGCCACCGCCCGTCACGGACGTCCAACCGGCGCGCCGCGTGGGCGTGTCGCGCGCGCCGGGGGAACTTGCTCACCAACTCCCCTCCGGGGTTCACTCCTTCGGGTGGCGGGTCGGACGATGCACGCCCACCGCCCACCGGCACTGGGAGGGTCGGGATCCGGTGGGAGGCTTGTCCTGCACACGCGGTCCGCCCGCCCGACGCGCGGTCGGCGGCTGGGAGACAGCCCAGAGCGCGGCGGCGGGTGCACGCGCCGACCGGCCAGTTGACGGAGCGCCACCCGGACCCCCGGGTACACGAGTCAGGAATGCGAGCACCGGTGCAGAAGACGCGGCCTCGTCGCACAGACAAGCAGCCGACCCCCGCGGGGAGCGCGGAACGTACCCCCGGCACCTCCGCCCCGGCGCCACCGGCGGCCCCCGTCGGCAAGGGCCGCCCGACCCACGTGCGCAACCGCCTCATCGTCGCCGTGGCGGTCGTGGCCGCGGCCATCGCCGCAGCCGGCGCGCCGTCGGTCGTGGCCGCCTCCGGGGAACTGCACGACTCCCAGGAGCTGGTGACCCTCGCCGAGCAGACCCAGGGCGCGCTGACCCTCGCCCACTCCCTCGCCGACGAGCGCGACGAGGTCGTCCCCTACATCGCCGCCGGCCGCCCCAAGTCGAAGGCGCCCTCCGAGCAGCGCAGCGCCCGCGTCGACCGGCAGGTGGAGGAACTGCGCGCCGACACCGACGCGCCCGCCACCCTGCGCGAGGACCTCGACGCCGTCGGGGCGCTGCGCCGGGCGGCGCTCACCGGCAAGAGCACCGCACTTCAGGCGCACGACGCGTACTCCGAGGCGATCACCGAACTCCACGCCCTGGCCGAGGAACTGGCCGAGCGGATGCCGCCCCGCGCGGGCGCCGGCGCGTACGCCCTGGCCGAACTGGACACCGCCGTCCAGCAGGCCGCCGCCACCCGCGGCCTGCTGCTCGCCGCCCTGAACGTGCCGAGCAGCACGCAGACGGTCATCGACCCGGTCACGGGCCTGCCGACCGAGACGACCACGTCCTCGGACGCCGACGCCGAGCAGCGCGACGCGCTCGCCGCCGCCGCGCAGCAGGCCCGGGTGCGCTCCGACGCGGCCCTGGCCGACTTCCGCGAGGGCGCGCCCAAGGAGGCGCGGGACAGCTTCGACACCACGGTCGCCGGCCCCGAGGTCAACTCCGCCGAGAAGTACCTGGCCGGCCTCACGGACGAGCCGACGCTCTCCGACGGCGACCTCGCCACCAGCACCAAGCGGCTGGACGCCGCGCTCTCCGCCCGCGTCGACGCCATGCGCGGCGCCGAGTCCGCCCTGTACGAGAAGCGCACGACGGCCCTGGAGAAGCTGCGCGACGACGACGTCACCGCGCTGGAGATCCGCGTCGCCGCCCTCGGTGCCCTGATCCTGCTCGCCGTCGGCATCGCCACCGCCATGGCCCGCAGCCTCACCCGCCCCCTGTCGGTGCTGCGCCGCGGCTCGGCCCGGCTGGCCGGAGCCGAGAACCCGGCGGCCGAGGGGCCCGTGGCCTTCACCGGCCGCAACGACGAGTTCGCCCAGGTCGTCCGCTCCGTCAACGCCCTGCACGCGCACGCCGCGACCCTCGCCGAGCGCGTCAACACGCTGGAGGCCGACCGCAAGCACCTCGTCGGCCAGCGCCAGAAGATGGCCGACGCCCGCGAGGCGCTGCGGGCCGAACTCGCCGAGTCGGCCGCCCAGCTGGAGGTGGTCCGCAAGAGCATCGGCGGCACCTTCGTGAACCTCGCGCTGCGCACCCTCGGCCTGGTCGAGCGGCAACTCGCGGTCATCGAGAGCCTGGAGGAGCGCGAGCAGGACCCGGACCGCCTCGCCACCCTGTTCAAGCTCGACCACTTCGCCACGGTCATGCGCCGGCACAGCGAGAACCTCCTCGTCCTCGCCGGCACCGAGCACGTCCAGCACAGCGCGGGACCGGTGCCGCTGGTCGACGTGGTCCGGGCCGCGGTCAGCGAGATCGAGCGGTACGAGCGGGTCCGCATCGCCGCCCTGCCGCCGCACGCGCACGTGGCCGGGTTCGCGGCCGACGACCTCTCGCACCTGCTGGCCGAGCTGATGGAGAACGCCACCTCCTTCTCGCCGCCGGACCTGCCCGTCGAGGTCTCCGGCTGGCTGCTGGAGAACGGCGAGGTGATGCTCTCCGTCCAGGACGAGGGCATCGGCATGGCGACCGAGCGCCTCCAGCGGCTCAACGCCCGCCTCACCGACTTCGACCCGGAGGCGCCCTACGACCAGGAGGGCGAGGACGGTCTCGGCCTCGGCCTGTACGTGGTGGCCCGGCTCGCCCACCGGCACGGGGCGCGGGTGCGGCTGCGGGAGCAGAAGCAGGGCGGTGTCGCGGCCGTCGTGGTCCTGCCGAGCCCGCTGCTCGCACCGGCACCGCCGGCCGCGCTCGCCCCGACCGTGCCGATGACCGACGGCACGGGCTCCTTCTCCCTGCCGGGCGCCGACGCGGAGGCCAACTCCAACGTCCTGCACGGCCGCGCGGAGAAGAGCGCCCAGCACGGCGTGGACCCGCTGGTGGCCTCCGCCGAACAGGCCGTACGCCGCGCCGAGGCCGCCGGGTCCGACGAGGCCGCCGAACCGGCCGAACCGGCCGAACCCGACGAGGCGACCGAGGCACCCGGGGCCGTCGCACCGGGCGAGGCGCCCGAGGCCGCCGAGCGGGACTCGGCTCAGGCGCCGGAGGCGGCCTCCGACCCGGCCCCCGCTCCGGCTCCGCGGGAGCCCGGCCCGGCCGCGGGCCACGACCTCCCCGACGACGCCACGATGGCCCTCCTGCTCCCGCCGCAGGCACCGGAACAGGAGCCGACGCGCGAGCAGGCACCGGAACGGGATCAGGCGCCGACGCAGGAACAGGCACCGGCAGAGGCAGAGGCAGAGGCAGAGGCAGAGGCACCGCCAGAGGCAGAGGCACCGGCACAGCTCCAGGCGCCGGCGCCGGAGATGTCCACGCCGGACCCCGCCCCGCCGGCGCGTACCGCACCGGAGATCCCCGGCCCCCGTTCCGCCGACCCCTACGCCATCGGCCCCGACGCCCACGACCGCACCCCGGACGAGGGCACCGCGCGAGCGGCCGACGGCACCGGGAACGCCGAGGCCGCCGCGGGCGTCGAGCCCGTCACCGACAAGGGCCTGCCCAAGCGGACCCCGAAGCTCACCACACCCGCCGCGGCCCCACGGCCGCGCACGGCGGGCTCCGTGGACGCCGACGCGCTCCGCCGCCGTCTGGGAGGGTTCCGCCGGGGGGCCGAGGCCGGCCGCCGCGACGTCGAGGCGGAGATCGCCGACCGGACCGGTACGAACCCGGCGCCGGGCGCGGCAGCAGACACAACCGAAGAAGCCACGGGGGGCACTGTCGAGGAGGCAAGCAGTTGACCGCGCCCAGTACCTTCGGACTGAGCAGTGAAGCCCGCAATCTCCACTGGCTGTTGACCAACCTCGTCGAGGAGGTGCCCGGCATCCTCTCGGTCGCGGTCGTCTCCTCCGACGGCCTGCTGCTGCTCTCCTCCGACCAGGACCGCAACGACGCGGCCCGCGAGGCGCAGACCGTGCGCCGCGCCGGCCCGCGCGGCTCTGCCGCCGACCTGGCCACCGTCGTGTCCGGTGTCGGCAGCCTGACCATCGGCGCCGCCCGGCTGATGGACTTCGGGGGCGTCAAGCACACGATGGTCGCCATGGACGAGGGCAGCCTGTTCGTGATGTCGATCAGCGACGGCTCGCTGCTCGGCGTGCACGGCTCCGCGGACTGCGACATGAGCGTCATCGCGTACCACATGGCGCTCTTCGTCGGCCGCGCCGGCCACGTCCTGACTCCCGAACTCCGCAGCGAGCTGCGGAAATCCCTGGAGACCGAGTCGACCTCGACGGGGAGTACCCGATGAGCAGCAGCCCCAGGAAGTCCCCGAAACACCTCCCCGTACGCGGCGCCGACCGCAAGCCCGCCCGCGTACGCCCCTACTCGCTCACCGGCGGCCGTACCCGCTTCGGCCACGTCCTGCTCGTCGAGACGTTCGTCGGCGCCACGGCCGGCACCGCCGCGCTGGAGGCCGCCGAGGAGCGCAAGGAACTGACGAACGGCTCCCTCACCTCCCGCGTGATGCCGGAGATGCGGGCCATCGTCGAACTGTGCCGCCGTATGCGTACGGTGGCCGAGATCGCCGCGCTGCTGAAGATGCCGCTCGGCGTGGTCCGCGTGCTCCTCAGCGACCTGGCGGACCAGGGAAAGATCCGTGTGTACGGCACCGGAACCGGCCACGGCACGGGCCGCCCGGACCGCGCTCTGCTCGAAAGGGTGCTCAGTGGACTCCGTCGTCTCTGACGCCGCCGCATACGGCGTCTCCCCGCTCGTCGACCCGGACGAGCCCGTACTGCCCTGGCAGACGGACCGCACCCGCGCGCCCATCGCCACGAAGATCGTGGTGGCGGGCGGCTTCGGTGTCGGCAAGACCACGCTGGTCACCGCCGTCTCGGAGATCACGCCCCTGCAGACCGAGGCGCTGATGACCGAGGCGAGTGAGGAGACCGACGACCTCACCGCCACCCCGGGCAAGCTCACCACCACCGTGGCCATGGACTTCGGGCGCATCACGCTCGACGAGGACCTGGTGCTGTACCTGTTCGGCACGCCGGGCCAGCAGCGCTTCTGGTTCATGTGGGACGACCTGGTGCGCGGCGCGATCGGCGCCGTCGTGCTGGCCGACACGCGCCGCCTGAAGGACTGCTTCCCGGCGCTGGACTACTTCGAGAGCTGCGGACTGCCGTACGTCGTCGCCGTGAACCACTTCGACGGCAGCGAGCGGTTCGACGCGGAGGACGTACGGGAGGCGTTGACGATCCCCGCGCACATACCTGTAATGATCATGGATGCGCGCCGCCGGATCTCGGCCATCGAGACCCTCTTGTCCCTCGTGGGCCACGCGCTCGACGAAACCCCCGAGTAGTCCCACCGAGCAGTCCCCTTAGGAGCGTCCCCCGCATGCGGAAGATACTCGTCGTCGGAGCCGGCCAGTCCGGTCTCCAGCTCGCCCTCGGCCTCCAGTCGCACGGCTACGAGGTCACCCTGATGTCCAACCGGACCGCGGACGAGATCCGCACCGGCCGGGTCATGTCGACGCAGTGCATGTTCCACACGGCACTCCAGCACGAGCGTGATCTCCAGCTGAACTTCTGGGAGTCCCAGGCCCCGAGGATCGAGGGCCTCGGCGTCTCGGTCGCGGCCCCCGGCTCCTTCGACCCCGGCCCCTCCCAGCGGGCGATCGACTGGCTGGGCCGGCTCGACGGCATCGCGCAGTCGGTGGACCAGCGGGTGAAGATGGCGGGCTGGATGGAGACCTTCGCGCAGCGCGGCGGCCAGCTGGTCATCCACGGTGCCGCCGTCGGCGACCTGGACTACTTCTCCCGCGCCTACGACCTCGTCCTGGTCTCGGCGGGCAAGGGCGAGCTGGTCCAGATGTTCGGCCGCGACGCCTCCCGCTCCCCGTACAGCGAGCCGCAGCGGGCCCTCGCCGTCGCCTACGTCCACGGCCTCGGCCCGCGCCCGGAGCACCCGGAGACCGAGGCGGTCCGCTGCAACCTGGTCCCCGGCGTCGGCGAGATGTTCATCATGCCGACCTTCACCACCTCGGGCCGCGCCGACATCCTGTTCTGGGAGGGCATACCCGGCGGCCCGCTGGACGCCTTCAAGGACGTCAAGGACCCCGCGGAGCACCTCTCCCTGACCCTCGAACTCATGGAGAAGTTCCTCCCCTGGGAGTACGCGCGGGCCACCAAGGTCGAACTGACCGACGCCGGCGGCACCCTGGCGGGCCGCTACGCCCCCACCGTCCGCAACCCCATCGGCCGGCTTCCCGGCGGGGGACTGGTCCTCGGCGTGGCCGACGTGGTCGTCGCCAACGACCCGATCACGGGCCAGGGCTCCAACTCCGCCTCCAAGTGCGCCGCCTCCTACCTCGCCTCCATCCTGGAACAGGGCGACAAGGAGTTCGACGAGGCCTGGATGCAGCAGACCTTCGACCGCTACTGGCAGACGGCCCAGCACGTCACCAAGTGGACGAACGCCATGCTCGCCCCGCCGCCGGAGCACATCCTGAACCTGATCGGCGCGGCCGGACAGCTCCAGCCCGTCGCCGACCGCTTCGCCAACGGCTTCAACGACCCGGCCGACTTCGAGAACTTCTTCTACGACCCGGCGAAGACCGAGGGCTACCTCATGGAGGTCTCGGGCGCGGCCGGCGCGTAGCCGCCCGCGTACCCCTCGTCCGATCCGTCCGTCGCCCCCTCGGGGAGCCTCGGTGGCGTGTACCGCCGCACCGGCTCCCCGCCGGGATCGGGCCGTACGGCGCCCAGCACCGGGTTGGCCGCGATCGGCGACACCTTGACCTCGGCGCCCGGGCGCGGCGCCTGGACGACCGTCCCGTCGCCGAGGTACATCGCCACATGGGTGGCCTCGGGGAAGTACACGACCAGGTCACCGGGCCGCAGCTCGTCCAGCGGTACGCGCTCCAGCCGCGCCCACTGCTCCTGGCTGGTCCGGGGGATCGGCGTCCCGGCCCGCTCCCAGGCCACGGAGGTCAGGCCCGAGCAGTCGTAGGACGCCGGGCCCTCCGCGCCCCACTCGTACGGCTTGCCGACCTGGTCCACCGCGAAGCGCACCGCCCGGTCCCCCTCGGCGGAGGGCCTGGCGTCGTCGCCGAGCGCCCCGGACGCCATGAACGCCTCCTGCGCCCGGGTGGTCCCGCTCCGCTCGGCCTCGGCCAGCGCGGCGAGTTCCTCGGGGGTGAGCGAGGCGAGGAGTTCCTCGACGGCGCTCAGGCGTTCCCGTACGGCGTCCCGCGCCTCCTCCTGCCGCTTCGCCAGGGCGACCTGTTCGGCCAGGGCCTCGCGCGCCCGGCCGGCCAGCTCGTCGGCCTTCTTCTCGTGCCCGGTCAGCCGGCCCACCGTGTCGGCCCGGTCCCGGGCCAGCTGCCCGATCACGTGTCCCTGGTCGAGCGCGTGCTGCGGATCACGGGCCAGCAGCAGCCGCAGGTAGGGGGAGAGGTCGCTGCTGTTCCGGTACTGCTGCCGGGCCAGCCGGCCCGCCTCGCCGCGGCTGTCGCGCAGGGACAGCCGGGCCCGGGCCAGCTCGGCGTCCAGCCGCTTCACCACGGCACGCTGCGCCGTCAGGCGCTCCTCGGTGCCGTTGTAGGTCTCGGTGGCCTTCTCCGCGTCCCGGTACAGCCGCTGAAGGTCCGTCAGCAACTCGGCCACGGACCGGCCGGTGCCGGTGCCGGTGCCGGGTTCGTTGTCGGCCGCGGCGGACACGGGCGCGAGGGCGATCCCGGCCGCCATCGCCGTCGCGCACGCCAGACGCAGAAGCCTTCCTGACACGCCATCACCTCCGGTGCGGGGCGGCTCGTCCGCTCCGCACGGCGAGCATGTGGCGTGTTCCCGGGCTCCGCGCGCCGAGTGTGCGCGGTTCGGCGCAACGGGGTCACCCGTGGGCGTCGTCCGGCTTGCCGCCCGGCGTGGCGTCTGGATCGGTGCCCGCCCCGGCCTTCGGCCGGGACCACGGCCACCTCCGCCCGGAGCTCGCCGCGCCCTCGGGGTCGTACGCGTACTTCCAGCGGGCGAACCGCAGCCCGCCGCGGGCGTCCCGGGGCACCCGCCGGTACACGAGGACGGTGGGCGGTCCGCCGTGCGGGTCCGGTACGGGGATGCGGTACGTCTTCGGCGGGTGCCCGGTCACGCCGACCAGGACGGGCAGGACCCGCCCGTCCATGGGGCCGCCCTCGAAGGGGGTCTCTTCGCTCTTCACGGGACCAGTGTCAGTGATCCGCGCACCCGTGTCAGACGTCCGCCGCGAGGGCCTCGACCAGCGCCGCGGTCTGCGGGTCGCGGCGGGCGGTGACCGTCAGCACGGCCAGGAACTGCTCCACGAGCCAGTCCCGCAGCTCGTCCAGGGGCGGTTGCTTCTCCTCGTCCAGCCAGATCAGCGAGGCGGCCTCCACCGCCGTGATCCACATCCGGACGGTCATCCGCAGCCGGGGGCCGGGGTCGGCCGCGTCCAGGTGGCTCAGGATGTGCTCGGCGGCGGCCCGGCGCACGCCGTCCACGATGGAGGAGGTCCGCGAGGTCTCGGCCACGCTGCCGCCGCGCAGCAGGGCGCTGAAACCGGTGTCGTGCTGGTCGACGAAGGTGAGGTAGCGGTCCAGGGCCCGGGAGAGCCGGGCCAGCAGCGGGCCCTCGCGGGGTTCGTCGAAGCACAGCCGCAGCTCGTCGGCGGCCGACCTGAGCGCGGCCTCGTACAGCTGCTGCTTGCCGCCCGGGAAGTACCGGTACACCAGTGGCCGCGAGACCCCGGCCTGCTCCGCCACGTCGTCCAGGGACACCTCCTCCGGCGACCGGTGCGCGAAGAGGACGAGCGCCGCGTCGAGCAGCTGGACGCGGCGCTCCTCGACGCTGAGCCGGCGGTAGGCGGGGGTGGGGGCCTGCGGGGTCATGAACCGCAGCGTAACGCGCACACCCCGGTGCCCACCCGGGCGAGCGGAGCGTACCGGCGCGACTAGGCCAGCAGCCCGGACGACCTCCACAGCCGCCGGCCGACCCCGCGCAGCACCCCGATGTCGTCCAGGAAGTCGGTGAGGCGCTTCGCGCCGGTCTGCATGATCTCCCTGCGATGGCCGCTGGCCTTGACCTGGGCCAGGGCCTCGCGCTTGTCGAGACCGACGTTCGTGTACACCTCGGGGTTGATGAAGGCGATGGAGAAGACGCGGGCGAACTCGCCGGAGGTGACCCGGGTGAACTCCCGCGACCACTTCGGCGCCGTCACCATCTGGCGGCGCAGCTCCTCACGGGCGTAGCGCACGTGGCGGGCCTCCTCCACGACGTGGATGCGCGTGACCCCCCGGACCAGCGGCTGCACCCGCTCGTCGGGGAAGGTCAGCCGCTGCATCCAGTCCAGCACCTCCTCGCCGAGGAGCGTGGCGGTGAAGGAGCCGGGCGTGGTGGAGATCGTCTTGAACAGACGGCCCAGGTTCTGGTGGAGCGGGCTCACCGGGTACCACGGGGTCTCCCCGCGCGATATCAGCCGGGCGAACATCTTGGAGTGCCGGCACTCGTCCTCGATCTCGGTCAGCGCGTAGCGCACGTGCGCGCTCGTCGCGGCCTTGTCGTAGATGTGCCGCACCAGCAACTGCATGAGGATCAGCTCGAACCAGATGCCGAGCGAGGCGAGGGCCGCGGCCTCGTGCTGGGAGAGCACGATCCGCTGCTCCTCGCCCATCCGCTTCCATATCGGGGTGTCGTACAGCGACACCAGCTCCGGCGGCCAGAACCACTTCCCCTCCTCGAAGGGGGCGTCCCAGTCCAGCTCCTTGTCCGGGTCGAAGGAGTGCTTGGCGGAAGAGTCGAGCAGCCGTTCGGCCACCTGCTCCCGGTCCTTGAGCAGGCCGAGCGCGTCGCGCAGGCCCTCGAGCGCGTCGGCTTCCGTCAGGGTCGTCATGGCTGTCCCACCTCGTCGTGTCACCCGCGGTCACTCGGACTGGCTTCGTCTTATGAGACTGCGTGTCAGTAAGCCCGTCAATCCCCTGGGCGCAACTTGTTGACCGCGAGTAAAGAAGTGAGAGGCGCTCAGGTTCCTAGACCGAGCAGCCGAGCCCCTCCGGCACCTCGCCCACGACCGCTACGGACGCCCCCGCCGGGAACGAGGTCCGCAGCGTGAAGGCGTACGGCGTCGGTCCGTGCGTCCGCAGGTGCAGCAGCCGCGACTCCGCCTCCGCGACCGTCGGCCGGTGCCCCGCCGGCACCCACCACAGGGTGGTCACCGCCTCCGCGAGCCGCTCGAACCACTCCCGGCGCCGGGCCAGCATCTCCCGGTGCCGCCCCTGGTACATGAACGCGGTCAGGGCGTCCGCGTCCCGCCACACCGTCAGGTTGACGATGAGCCAGTCGTCCCCGAAGAACGGCACGTCCGTGGCGTTGCCCGACTCGCTCTGCAGGCGCCAGACGAAGCCCTCCGCCGCGTCGGCGGAGGCGTTCACCGGATCGAGCGCGTCGACGAAGTCCTTCAACTGCGGTGAGTCCAGAGGGGATTTGAGGCGGGAGATGTTGACCTGGGCGAGTTCGTACGCGGCGTCAGTCATGTACCGAACGTTAGGTCGGTGTCCCGTCCCGCGGTACCCCGCGTCTCACCCGGTGGGCGTCCTCACCCGAGCGCGGCCTCCATCACCGCCCGCGCGATCGGCGCCGCCAGCCCGCCGCCGCTGATGTCGTCCCGGTCCGCGGCCGAGCCCTCGACCACCACCGCGACCGCCACCTTCGGCTCCAGGTCCCGGTCGCCCTGCGCCCAGGAGACGAACCAGGCGTACGGGGTGCCCGAGTTGCCGACGCCGTGCTGGGCGGTGCCGGTCTTGCCGCCGACGGTGGCGCCGCGGATCGCGGCGTTCGCGCCGGTGCCCTTCTCGACCACGCCGGTCATCAGTTCCTTCAGCCGCGCCGCCGTGGCGGGGCGCATGACCTCCCGGGTGGGCCGCGACCCGGCCGTCGCCACCAGGCTGCCGCCCGCCCGCAGGGTCCGTTCCACCAGGTACGGCGACCGCACCCGCCCGCCGCCTGCCACGGCCGCCGCCACCATCGCCATCTGGAGCGGCGTCGCCCGGGTGTTGTACTGCCCGATCGACGACAGCCCGAGCTGGGCCCGGTCCACCGAGGTGTCGAAGGTGCTCCGCGAGACGGCGAAGGGAACGCGCAGCCCGGCGTCGTTGAAGCCGAAGGCCTCCGCCGTGGCCGCCATGCCGCGCACGCCCACGTCGACGCCGAGCTTGGCGAACACCGTGTTGCAGGACCGCTCGAACGCCTCCCGCAGCGAGGCGTTCCGGCACCCCTCGGCCTCGTTCGTCAGCCTGGTCCGCGTCCCGGGGAGCGTGTACGGGTCGGGGGAGCGGGTCGGCGCGTCGAGATCCCGGACCACGCCCGCGTCCAGCGCCGCCGCCGCGGTGACCACCTTGAAGGTCGACCCCGGGGGATAGGTGCGGCGCACGGCCCGGTTGAGCATCGGCTTGTCCGGGTCGCCGTTCAGCCGGTCCCAGGTCCGGGAGGCCGCCGCGCCGTTCCCGGACAGCGACTGGGGGTCGTACGACGGTGTGGAGACCAGTGCCAGGACGCGGCCGGTCGACGGCTCGATCGCGGCCACCGCCCCCTTGCGCCGGCCGAGCCCCTCGAACGCCGCCCGCTGCGCGGCCCCGTCGATCGTGGTCACGACGTCGCCGCCCGGGTTGTGGGCGCCCGTGACGTCGTTCCACAGGGGGAGCGGCGCGAGCAGCGGGTCGGCCCCGGACAGCAGGCCGTCCTCGGCGTGCTCCAACAGGGTCGTGCCGTAGGCCTGCGAGGCGAAGCCGGTGATCGGCGCGTACATCGGCCCGTCCGCGTACGTCCGCTCGAAGCGCAGATGCTCGCCGGTGTCCCGGGAACCGGTGACCGGCTCGCCGCCGACCAGGATGTCGCCGCGCGGCTGCTGGTAGCGGGCGATGTCGGGGCGGCGGTTGGCCGGGTTGTCGTCGTACTCCGGGGCCTGGACGATCTGCACCCGGGCGGCGTTCACCACCAGCGCGACCAGCAGCAGGGCGCAGAAGACGGCGGCGTGCCGGATGTGCCGGGTCACCGGAGTCGCTCCGTGCTCACGGGACCACCCGCCCGTCGGCCTGGCTGCGGGCCGCGTGGCTGACCCGGATGAGCAGCGCCACGATCGCCCAGTTGGTGACGACCGACGACCCGCCCTGGGCCAGGAACGGCATCGCCATGCCGGTCAGCGGGATCAGCCCGGTCACCCCGCCCGCGATGACGAAGACCTGGAGCGCCACGATCGAGGAGAGGCCGACCGCCAGCAGCCGGCCGAAGGGGTCGCGCGCGCCGAGCCCCGCCCGGTAGCCGCGCTCCACCAGCAGGGCGTACAGCAGGAAGATCGCGGTCAGGCCGAGGAAGCCCAGCTCCTCACCGGCGGTCGCGAGGATGAAGTCCGACTTGACGGCGAAGCCGATCAGCACGGAGTGCCCGAGGCCGAGGCCCGTCCCGGTCACGCCGCCCGCCGCGAAGGCGAACAGCGACTGGGCCAGCTGGTTGGGCCCGTCGCCCGCCTCGATGGACGCGAAGGGGCGCAGCCAGTCCTCCACCCGGCTGTGCACGTGCGGCTCCAGCCAGCCGACGGCGACCGCGCCCAGCGAGGCCAGCAGCAGACCGACGGCGATCCAGCCGGTGCGGCCGGTGGCGACGTAGAGCAGGACGACGAAGAGGCCGAAGAACAGCAGTGAGGTGCCGAGGTCGCGTTCCAGGACCAGGACGCCGACGCTGACCAGCCACACCGCGACGATCGGGCCGAGGACCCGGCCGGTGGGGAGCTGGAGCCGCCACACCCGGCGGCCCGCGTACGCCAGCGCGCTGCGGTTCGCGGCCAGGTAGGAGGCGAAGAACACCGCGAGGAGCACCTTGGCGAACTCGCCGGGCTGGATGGAGAAGCTGTCGATCCGGATCCAGATGCGGGCGCCGTTCACGGCCGGGAAGAAGATCGGCACGGTGAGCAGGACGAGCGCGGCGGCGACGCAGACGTAGGCGTAGCGCTGGAGTACGCGGTGGTCGCGCAGGAGCAGGACCACCACGATGAACAGCGCCACGCCCAGCGTCGACCACACCAGCTGGGCGGGGGCCGCCCGGTCGCCCGGGGTCTCCAGGTCGAGGCGGTAGATCAGCACCAGACCGAGGCCGTTGAGCAGCACGCCGATCGGCAGCAGCAGCGGGTCCGCCCAGGGGGCGCGCAGCCGTACCGCCAGGTGGGCGAGGAGGGCCAGGACGCCGAGCCCGGCGCCGTAGCCCGCGGCGCCGGGCGGGAGGGTGCCGTGCTGGGCGAGGCCGACGTTGCAGTAGCCGAACACCGAGAGCAGCACGGCCATGACGATGAGGGCGAGTTCGATGCCACGGCGCCGGGGGAGACGGGCGACGGGCGCGGGCGTGTCCGCCTGTGCCACGGTGATTCCGGTTCCGGTTCCGGCCTTGGTCATGTCCGGAACTTACCCAGATGAGGGGGTGTGGGAGGGGTCGGCGTCAGCACCAGCGCGGCGCGGGGCCGATGTTGTCGATGTAGCGGGCCGCGCCCCAGGCCCAGGTGCCGTCCGTGAGGAGGTACCAGAGGGGGTTGCCCTGCACCTTGTCGCCGGGGGTCTTGCAGTGGATGCGGACCGTCTCGCCCCGGCGGGCGTACCGGATGACCTGCCCGCCCCGGGTCGGCGAGGTGCGCAGCGGGAGCCGGTCGGCGGTGACCACGCCCCGGTAGCGGCCCTGCTCCTGGCGGCCGTCGCCCCCGCCCCACTCGTCGCCGCCGTTCCCGCCTCCGTCGCCCCCGGAGGGCTGGACGGAGGCGCTGCCGGTGCCGGAGTCACCGCCCCACTCGTCGAGCGCGACGGCGGGCGTGACGGCCGCGGCGGTGGCGAGCGCGCCGGCGGCGACGGCGGTGGCGACGCCCCGGACGACCGGTGAGCGCGAGGACAGTGCGGAGAGCAGGGACATGGGAGTACCTCCCGGGAGCGAACGGGTCTTCAGGTGACTAACCGACACATTAGGAGCGCCCGCGGGGCACCGCCCGCCACGCTGCGCCATCGGGGAACGGACGGGCCCACCCCCGGTCACCGGCGCTGAGGCAGCGTCAGGGTGGCCAGCGCCCCGCCGCCCGGCGGGTTGGCGAACTCCAGCCGGGCGCCGAGCACCTCCGCCTGCCCCAGGGCGATCGTCAGACCGAGCCCGTGCCCCTTCGCCCCGGCCTCGGTGCGGAAGCGCTGCGGCCCGTGGACCAGCAGGTACTCCGGAAAGCCGGCCCCGTGGTCCCGCACGGTGATCACCGGCCCGTCCACGGTCAGCGTCACCGGAGCCCGCCCGTGCCGGTGCGCGTTCACGACCAGATTGCCGAGCACCCGCTCCAGCCGCCGCCGGTCGGTCTCCACCCGCGCGTCCCGTACGACGTCCACACGGGTGTCGGTGCCCGCGTTCCCGACGACCCGCGCGGCCAGCGCGCCCAGCGCCTCCGGGTCCGCCTCCGGCCGCTCCCGCCCGCTGTCCAGCCGGGAGATCTCCAGCAGGTCCTCGGTGAGCGTGCGCAGGGCGTCCACCCGGTCCCGCACCAGCTCGGTCGGACGGCCCGGCGGCAGCAGTTCGGCCGCCGCGTGCAGGCCGGTGAGCGGGGTGCGCAGTTCGTGCGCCACGTCCGCGGTGAAGCGCTGCTCGGCGAGCAGCTTGCCCTGGAGCGACGAGGCCATGGAGTCCAGCGCGGCGGCGACCGACGCCACCTCGTCCTGCGGGCGCCTCGGATCACCCGCCCGGGGATCGTCGACCCGCGCGTCGAGGTCACCCGCGGTGATCCGCCGAGCCACCCGGGCCGTCGTGTGCAGCCGGCGCGTCACCCGCGTCACGGCGAACGCGCCCACCAGCAGCGTCGCCCCGATCGCCGTCGCGGACGACCACACGATCGCGCCGTCGAGGCCGTCGATGGTGCGCTCGCCCTGGGTGTGGTCGACCCGCACCGCGAGCGCCCGGCCGCCGGCGGCGGGGCCCGCCGCCCACATCGTGGGGCGCCCTTCATGCTCGGTGACCATCGTGCCCCGCCGGCCCGACACGGCCAGCTCCCGCAGCCGCGGCGGCAGACCCGGCGGATCCACGCCGGCGCTCCGCCGCAGGGGGTCTCCCGCCTCGTACGCCTCCGTCGCCTCCGCCAGCCGGGACAGGGCGGCCTTCCGGGCCTGGCCCACGGTCTGATCGGTCACCGACACGTGCACCAGCACGCCGAGCAGCGCGGCGAGCGCGCAGCACATCACGGTGATGAAGACGGCGGCCTTCACGGCGAGCGGTCCGGCCCACCGCGGGAGGCGGAGCCTCACCGGGCGCTCGCCGAGGGGGAGGCCGCACGCGACGGGGACGCCGACCGCGAAGGGGACGCCGAGGGCCGCCCGGTGTGCTGCCCGCCGTCCGTGCGCAGCATCTCGTCGCTCGTGAGCAGCATGGCCCGCTGGTCGGCGTCCCACGTCCACTGGAGCCGGTACTCGTAGCCCGCGACCTCCGAGGGCGAGCGGACGATCACCGCCCGGCCGGCCAGCTCGACCGCGCTCACTGCGTCGTCGTAGGACATGACCCGCACGAGCCGGTCCTTCTCGACGGTGTAGACGCGGACGGCGGTCAGCTTCTGGGGCAGCAGTGCGAAGCCCAGGGTCATCTCGGGGCGCCCGTCACCGGTCAGGTCGCGGTAGTACGGCCTGAGCACCGGGCACCGGCCGCGCTCACCGGCGACGCCGTCCGGACCGCAGTCCGCCATCCGGCGGGCCGTCTCGCGGTACGGCGCGCCGTCGCCCTCGTAGTCGTCCGGGTGCGCCGAGATCTCGGCCCGCACGACGGACACCGGGTCCACGTCGCGGATGTCGCCGCCGGGCACGGCGACGCCCTTGACGACCTCGTTGTCCACCTCGCCGATGTCGTAGGCCGGGCTCGACGCCGGCGTCAGGTCGGGCCAGAGCCGGGCCGGGCTCCGCGCGGCCGGCGTGGCGCCCGCGCTCCGCAGCCCGCCCGAGTCACCACAGGCGGCCAGAGCCCCGCCCGCCGCTGCCACCAGGAGCAGCGTCAGGGCGGCGGGGACGCGGGCGGGACGCTCGCGGCGGCTCGGGAGCACTGCACTCCTGGGGCTCGGTCGTCAGGCGGCCGGCGGCGGTGCTCCACCACGCCTGTTCGTACGGGAGTCCATTTTGCGTGTGCGGGCGCGGACCGGGCTACTCGGCCAGGTCCTCCAGCAGCCGCGCCGTGACCAGGCCGGCCCGCAGGTACTCCACGAACAGGTCGTTGTGCAGCGCCCACGGCGAGCGCCGGGCCCGGATCAGCCGGACCGCCTCCTCCGCGGTGCCGCCCCGGCGCATCAGGGTGTGCGCGACGACGAGACCGGAACGGTTGTACCCGTGGTGACAGCGCACGAGCACCCTGCGGCCCCCGTCCAGCGCCTCTCCCGCCGCCTCCGCCAGCCGGATCACCCCCGCGAGCTGCGTGCCGTCGAGGGGGCCGTCCGGGATCGGCCACACATGGTGCTCGACGTCCTCGTCCGGTCCGTGCCCGGGCCGCCGCAGCAGCGTCTGTACGAGATCGAACTCGTCCCGTACGACGGCGGACTCCAGCCCTCCGGCCTCGCGCCGGAACTCGTGCCCGCCCATCCACAGGCCCGGCACGATCTCGTCCCACGGCCTGTCCGGTGCGGGTACCTCGGATTCCTTCCCGCGCGTACGCAACGGTGCCTCCCCATCCCCGCCCAGGGCCCGTCGGGCAGGCCCGACTCCTCCCCAAGGTAGCCGGGTTCCCGCCCCCGCAGCACCCTGCCTGTTGCGATGGTCGTGGGGTGACGGCCCTTGAGCGGACCGCGCGTCGTGCCGGCACGGTCGGCGACGGCTGTACGTCTGCCTCCCGGACGGCGGGACGGCCGCCCGGTACGACCGTGCGGCGGGACTGGGCGGCACTGGGCGGGACGCTCGAGCCGGCCGACGTGGCGGCCCCGCACGCCACGGCCAGGACCGCGCCACCTGGAACCGCGTCCGGGACGCCTCCCGCGTCAGGGCAGTCGCGCCGCCCGCCGCCGTTCGAACAGTGGCGCCAGCAGGTCACCGAAGTCCCGCACCCGCGGCCCGATGTCGTCCGGGCGGAAGACGAGCTGTTCCGCCCGCCCGCACCCGGCCACCTCGTCCCACGTCACCGGAGTGGAGACCGCCGGAACCGAACGTGCCCGCACCGTGTAGGGGGCGGCCGTGGTCTTGCGCGCGGCGTTCTGGCTCCAGTCCACGAACACCTTGCCCGGCCGCAGGCTGCGCGTCATCCGGTGCACCACGAGGCGCGGAAGGGCCCGCTCCGCCTCCACCGCCAACGCCTTCGCGTACTCCGACACCCGCTCCGACGACGCCCCCCGCACCCCCGCCAGCAGGTGCAGCCCCTTGGCCCCGGACGTCTTGGCGTACGCCTCGATCCCGTCCGCCGCCAGCCGCTCCCGGAGCCACAGGGCGACCTCGCAGCAGTGCACGACGGTCGCGGGCGGCCCCGGGTCCAGGTCGAAGACCAGTCGGTCGGCCTCGGCGGGGGCGTCCGCGGTCCACTGGTGGGTGTGGAACTCGGTCACCAGGTTCGCCGCCCACATCAGGCTCGGCAGATCCTGCACCAGCACCATGCGCGCCGGTCCCTCCGACCGGGGCACCTCGGCGGTGGTGACCCAGTCGGGCGTACCCGGCGGCACGTTCTTGGTGAAGAACACCTGGCCGTCCGGACCGTCCGGGTAGCGCAGGAAGGAGACGGGGCGGTCCCGTAGGTGCGGCAGCAGTACCTCGGCGGTCGTCGCGTAGTGGTGCAGCAGCTCGCCCTTGGTGAGGCCGGCCGCGGGATACAGCACCTTGTCCAGGTTGCTGAGGGCGATCCGTCGCCCCTCCACCTCAGTGATAGGCGCCATACCATGAGAATCTCACGAAACACGGACAAACTGCCC
Source organism: Streptomyces ambofaciens ATCC 23877 (assembly GCF_001267885.1). Lineage (NCBI taxonomy): Bacteria > Bacillati > Actinomycetota > Actinomycetes > Kitasatosporales > Streptomycetaceae > Streptomyces > Streptomyces ambofaciens. The sequence goes on from NZ_CP012382.1 coordinate 5,387,652, forward strand.
GACGGCTGTCCGCGGCCGTCGCCCGGGTGACCGCCGGGGAACCACCGGTCGGCCGACGGGGCGGCCGACGGTGGGTTCGACCGGCGGTCGGCGGGCGGTTCGACCGGCGGCCGACCGACAGGAAAGGTGCTGCACGTGCGATCCATCTGGAACGGCGCCATCTCCTTCGGCCTGGTCAGCATCCCGATCAAGCTGATGAACGCGACCGAGAGCCACTCGGTCTCCTTCCGCCAGATCCACATGGAGGACGGCGGCCGGATCCGTTACCGGAAGGTCTGCGAGCTGGAGGACCGCGAGGTCACCCAGGACGAGATCGGCAAGGCCTACGAGGACGCCGACGGCTCCATGATCCCGATCACCGACGACGACCTGACCCAGCTGCCCATCCCGACCGCGCGGACGATCGAGATCGTGGCCTTCGTGCCGGAGGAGCGCATCGACCCGCTCCAGATGGGTTCCGCGTACTACCTCGCGGCGAGCGGCGCGCCCGCCGCCAAGCCGTACACGCTGCTGCGCGAGGCGCTCAAGCGCAGCAACCGGGTCGCCATCGCCAAGTTCGCGCTGCGGGGCCGTGAGCGCCTCGGCATGCTCCGGGTCGTGGGCGACGCCATCGCGATGCACGGTCTGCTGTGGCCGGACGAGGTCCGCGCCCCCGAGGGTGTCGCCCCCGACGCCGGCGTCACCGTCCGCGACCAGGAGCTGGACCTCGCGGACGCGTTGATGGACACGCTCGGCGAGATCGACCTGGACGACCTGCACGACGAGTACCGCGAGGCGCTCGAGGAGGTCATCGCCGCGAAGGCCGCCGGCGAGACGCCGCGGGAGTCTCCCGAGCCGGCGGCGCCCGGCAAGGTGCTGGACCTGATGGCCGCGCTGGAGGGCAGTGTGCGGGCGGCGCGGGAGTCCCGGGGCGGTGAGGGGGCGGGAGCCGCCGAGGGGGCCGAGGTCAGGTCCCTGCCGCGGCGCGCCGCCTCCGCCCGGCGGACACCCAAGGAGACCGGCGGCAAGAAGTCGACGTCGACGGCGGCGAAGAAGCCGGCGGCGAAGAAGGCGGAGGCGAAGAAGTCCACGGCCTCCGCCACCGGGAAGCCGGCCGCGAAGTCGGGCCGGGCCGCGAAGAAGACGGCGGACCCGGGCACCGCCAAGAAGGCGACGGGCAAGGGCGCGACGACCCGGAACACGGCCTCCAAGGGCACCGCCAAGAGGACGGCGCCCCGCAAGCGCAGCGCCTGACGCCCTCCGTCCGGGGCGTCACCCCCGTGCGCCGACAGCGGTCAGCCGGTCGTCCAGGCCGTGGCGGACGGGCGGGGGACCGCGGACGGGACGGGCTGGAAGACCGCGGGACCCGCCGATCCCGACGCCGCCGGCGCGAGGGAGGCGGCCGTGGGCGGCACCGGGCTCTCCGGACGCCGCCCGATCGTGTCGGCGGGCCCACCGCCCGGAGTGCCGGGCCCGGCGGAGAGCTGCGACCACGCGGTCAGGGCGAGAGCCACCGCGGCGGCCGTGCCGATCACCCGGCCGGTCCGCCGCAGCCGGGCGCGGGTGTCCAGTTCACGCCAGGCCGGTCCGGTCCGCGGGTCCTCCGGGTGCCATGGCTCACCGACCCCCGCGGGGGCCGGCCCGGGCCGCCATCCGGGGGTCCGCTCCCGCGCGGAGGGCTCCCTCGGGGCGGAGGCGCGGATGGCGCGCTCGTCGTCCTGGAGGAACCTCCGCCATACGTCCTCGGGCACGGGCGGTACGCCGTCCCGCTCGTCCGCCTCGTCCGGTGCGGCGCCGCTGTCGGAACCGGAAGCGGTCATGGTCCCGTTCTCCCTCTCCTCGACCGGTCCCGCCCCGCACGACCGCGGGCCGCCGGTACCGGACCCGGTGGTCATGTCCGGTCCGCGGGGACGCCCGGCACGGCCGGGCGCGCACCGCCTTCCGGTCCACTGCTGCACAGGGGGAGACGGACGGGCGGGGGCCGCCGTTCCCTCCGGGCCGGTCCGAACCGCCCGGCCCGTCCGGTTCGAACCGGCCCGGCCCGTCCCGGGCTCGAACCGGCCCGGCCCGTCCCGGGCTCGGACGGGTTCGGCCCGTCCCGGGCTCGTACCGGTTCGGTCGTTCCCGGGCCCGGACGGGTCCGGCCGATCCCGATCCCGATCCCGGCCGCGGTCCGGTCCGGCCGATCCCGGTCCCGGCCGCGCGGTCCGGTGTCCGGCCCGGCGTGAACCGCGGCCGCCGAGTGCGGCGCCCTCGGCACCGCCGACCGAGGACGCCCGGCGCACCGTCGGGAGCGTCAGCGTCCGGCGGTCACGGGGCCGCCGGTGAGGGGGTGGGCGTCGGGGCGGCCGTGTTCACGTCCAGGTCGGGCCGCGGCTTGAGCACCAGCACCCGCTCGCCCGGCTGCGGCGGGGGCGGGGTGACCCGCTCCCGCGGCAGTTTCGCCGGGCCGGTCTGCTGGAAGGTGACCTCGTCGTACTCGACGAGCCCGGTCTTCTCCAGCACCGTGATGTGGTCCAGCACCGTGTCGTTGGCCAGGTCGGCCAGTTGCCGCACGAGCGTGTTCTTGGTCGTCGCCCGGATCTTGGCGATCGCCGGGAAGATCTGACCGTGGGTCACCCGCATGATGTTGACCGCCGACGAGTCGAACTCCTTGCCGCTCTTGGCGTCCACCGTCGACACGAACTGCTCCTGCTGCGGCGAGGCCCGGTTGGGCAGGGTGATGCCCAGCTCGGGGGAGATCTCGCGGCACATCGCGTCCAGACCGGCGTGACCGACGACCAGGTGCTCGCCGGCCGTCTTCATCGCCTCGGTCGTCCCGCGCTCCATCACGATCTCACCCAGCGGGTACTCCCACAGCCCCGCCGCCCGGACCTTGACCACGAAGTCGCGGTCGGCCTCCGTGAGCGGCCCGAACTTCGTACTGGCGATGACCCGGTCCTGATTGCCGTCGGCCTTGTCCAGACCGAGCATGGCCGGGAAGGCCAGCGCGGTGAGGGTCAGGGTCATCGCACCGATCAGGACGACGACTCCGATCCTGCCGCGGGACAGGCGCATGATGCCTCCAGGGGCGACGCGAGAGACTCGCACGTGTACTCGTACGCCAGGAGGTACGGAAACGGCGGGCGGATCTTTCACCGCGCGCGCACAAATCTCGCGCGCCCGCTCACCCGATGTCGGCGCCGTACACGCGCTCGACCGTGAGGGTGAGGAGCACGCGGCGGTCGGACACCATCGTCGACCGGTACTCGTCCCAGTCCGGGTGCTCTCCGGCGGCGGCACGGTAGTACTCCACCAGCGCCTCCACCTCCGGTCCGTGCGGGTCGGTGCCCGGTCCGGTGAGGGTCGCGACGCCCTCGGCGGTGGCCCAGGACCGGCCGTCCGGGGCGGTCACCTCCAGCGCGGCCCGCGGGTCGCGGCGCAGGTTCGCCGTCTTGGCCAGCCCCTCGCGGGTGGAGACGCGGATGACGCCGGCCTGCGGATCGTAGGCGGGCATCACGGGGGAGAGCTGCGGGCGGCCGTCCGACTTGATCGTCGCGAGCACGCCGAGCCGGCTCTCGGCGAGCAGGGCGTGGGGGTCGAAACGCGGTGTGGTGGTCATGCGCCGATCATCACCCGCCACCCGGCCGGCTGTCCCGTGAACCGGCCACCGCGCCGGGCACCCTCCAGGACACCGCCCAGGACACCGGGGGCGGGGGGTACCCCGTCGCGGACACGGCTGCGCCCCGGAGCCGCCCGACGGAAGCCGGGCGACCCCGAGGCGGGGTGGGGGACGACGGGCCGTCAGCCGGTGGCCGGCCGCTCCCAGCGGTAGAAGCAGCGCGCCATCGCGTCCTTCGGACCGCGCCAGGTCGCCGGGTCGTACGCCGAGACGTACGGCTCCAGCCGCTCGCTGACCTGGCGGAACTCGGGGTGCCCGGTCAGTCTGCCGATGGTCGGGGCCGGGTCCTCGTCGCTCTCGATGAGGTGCAGGTACACGCCGTCACCGAACTCGAAGAGGCTGCGCCGGTTGACCCCCACCAGGTGGGGCAGCTCGCCGCTGTCGGACTCGGCGAACACCTTCGCGATGTCCGGTGCCGCGCCGGGTGCCATCCGGGCGACGATCAGGGTGTGGTGCATGGGGAGGGGCCCTTCGTCGGTGTGGTCGGTGTACTCGGCCGGGGGTGTCAGTCGGCCAGCACCGAGGCGGTCCGCCGCTCGCCCGCAGCCTGCTCGATCCGGTCCCGGATCAGGGCCATCTGCGTGCGGGAGTTGCGGTTGATGTTGTCCGTCATCCAGGCGTCGTCCACGGGCGCCTCCGGCTTCATGGCGAAGTCCTGGACCCAGCGCATCCGAGTGCCGTCGGCGGTCTCCGCGTACTCCCAGACGATGTTCATGTACTGGAAGGGGCCGGTCTCGACCCGGTGGGCGCGGACGGTACGGGTCGTGGGGTCGGCGACCCGCTCGGAGACCCAGCTCCACACCTTGCCGTCGGCGTCCGGGTGCATGGTGAGCCGGAACGTGACGCGGTCCCCGTCGCGCTCGAGCACGTCCACGGAGGCGTACTCGCTGAACAGGCGGGGCCAGTTGTCGACGTCGTTGGTCATGTCCCAGACCAGCTCCATCGGCGCCGCGATGGTGATGTCGTTCTCGGTGTGGCCTGCCATGTCACACTCCCGTCTTCAGTGCGCCGTTGATCAGCGCGAGGAAATCCGCGGGCGTCTTGCAGCGTTCCGCCTGCTCCGGCAGACCCAGCCCGTACCGCTTCTCCAGCTCGGCCACGATGCCCAGCAGGCCGAGGGAGTCCAGACCGAACGTGTCGAAACCGGCGTCGGCCTGCTGTTCGAGGGTGACCGGGTCGACGTGCACGCCGGCGGTGCGCTTCATCAGCGCCGACAGCTCTTCGACGGTCACCTGGTAGTCCACTTGGTCGGTCATGCGGGGTGCTCCTTCACTAGGTCGGCGCTCGCCAGGAAGCGGCGCCCGCTCGGGGTTCGCGTTGCTTGGCCGGTCCTCACCGGTCATCGGTCACGGTCACCGGTCGTCGGTCACCGCTCACGGGGCGGCCGTCCGGCCGTCCGGCCGTCCGGCCGTCGGTCACCGGTCCGTCGCCGGCACGTCGCCCTGCCGCAGGACGAGCGCCGAGTTGGAGCCCATGAGTCCGCGGCTGAGGATCAGGGCCGTGCGAGGCTCGGCGGGGCGTGCCCGGCCGGCCACCACGTCCAGGTCGTGACACACGTCGAGGACGTGCGGGGTGGGCGGGATCAGCCCGTGTTCCATGGCGAGCACCGCGGTCGCCACGTCCAGCACCGGTGCCGCGCAGTACGCCCGTCCGGTCCCGGTCTTGGGCGCCGTGACCGGCACGCGCCGCGCGTGCGGACCCAGCGCGTCGGCGAGGGCCTGGGCCTCGGCCCGGTCGGCCTCCGGGACGCCGAGGGCGTCCGCGAACACCACGTCGACCTCCTTGGGCCGGCAGCCGGCCTCGGCCAGCGCCCCCTCGATCGCACGCGCCAGCCCCTCCCGGGACTCGGCCCAGCGGGAGGGACCGGTGAAGGTGGCCGCGTGTCCGGCCACCGTCGCCCGGACCTCCGCGCCGCGCCTGTGGGCCGCCGCCGCCCCCTCCACCACCAGGACGGCACCGCCCTCCGCCGGCGCGAACCCGCAGGCCTCGCTCGTGAACGGACGGTAGGCGCGGTCCGGATCGGTGGCCCGGCTCAGTTCGGGGTAGCCCAGCTGGCACACGATCGAGTACGGAGCCAGCGGCGCCTCCGTCGCGCCGCAGACCACCGTGTCGGTGCCGTTGCGCACGGCCAGGGCCGCGTGTGCCAGGGCGTCCAGGCCGCCCGCCTCGTCGGCGGCCACCACACCGCAGGGCCCCTTGAAGTCGTTGCGGATGGAGACCTGTCCGGTGCTGGCCGCGTAGAACCAGGCGATCGACTGGTACGGGCCGACGTACCGCGAGCCCTGGCCCCACAGGTTCTGGAGCTCCCGCTGCCCGAACTCGCCGCCGCCCGAACCCGCGGCGGTGACCACCCCCACCGAGTACGGCGACTCGATGTCGGCCCGGCCGAACCGCGCGTCGTCCAGCGCCAGTTGGGCGGCCGACAGCGCGAAGTGGGTGAACCGGTCGGTCTGGACGAGATAGCGCTCCTCGACCGTCTCGGCCGCGTCGAAGCCGCGCACCTCGCCCGCGACCTTCAGCGGCATGTGGTCGCAGCCCTCACGGGTGACGGGGCCCAGGCTGCTGGCGCCGTCCGCGGTCGCCTTCCAGAAGGCCTCGACCCCGATACCGTGCGGGGACACCACTCCCAGTCCGGTGACGACGGCACGCCTGCTTCCCTCGTCGCTCCGGCGCCTTGTCCCTTGTGGTCCGCTCATCGCAGCCCTCCTTCGCAGCCGCTGAGCACGACCGCGGACTGGAAGCCACCGAAGCCGCTGCCCACCGACAGCACGTGCCGCAGCGTTCGCTCCCGTGCCTCGCGCGGCACGTAGTCCAGGTCGCACTCGGGGTCGGGGGTCGTGTAGTTGGCCGTGGGCGGCACCACCTGGTGGTGCATCGCCAGCACGCACGCGGCCAGTTCGATCGAGCCGATCGCGCCGAGCGAGTGACCCACCATGGACTTGATCGAGCTCATCGGCGTCGCGTAGGCGTGCTCACCCAGCGAGCGTTTGACGGCGGCGGTCTCGTGCCGGTCGTTCTGCTGGGTGCCGGAGCCGTGGGCGTTGACGTAGTCGATGGCGGAGCCGTCCAGCTCGGCCATGTCCAGCGCCGTGTCGATGGCCCGCGCCATCTCCAGGCCCTCCTTGGTGAGCCCGGTCATGTGGTAGGCGTTGCCGAAGGTCGCGTAACCCGAGACCTCGCAGTACACGTGCGCGCCACGGGCTCGGGCGTGCTCAAGGTCCTCCAGGACGAGCACGGCCGCGCCCTCGCCCATGACGAAGCCGTTGCGGTCGGCGTCGAAGGGCCGCGAGGCGTGCGCGGGATCGTCGTTGTTCGGCGAGGTCGCCTTGATGGCGTCGAAGCACGCCATGGTGATCGGGGATATCGGCGAGTCCGCCGCGCCCGCCAGGCACACGTCGACACGGCCCTCGGCGACGGCGTGGTACGCGTAGCCCACCGCGTCCAGGCCGGACGTGCAGCCGGTGGAGACGGTCTGCACCGGCCCGCGCACGCCGAACTCCTCGGCCACGGCCGACGACAGCGTCGCCGGGGTGAAGGCCCGCTCCAGGTGCGGCTGGGCCCGTCGCTCGTCCACGTCCCAGCGCGATCCGCGCTCGCTGACCAGGACGTAGTCGTGCTCCAGCCGGGTCGTGCCGCCGACCGCGGTGCCCAGGGTGGCGCCGGCCCGCCAGGGGTCCTCACGCGCCATGTCGAGGTGTGCGTCCCGCACCGCCTCGGCGGCGGCGACGAGCGCGAACTGCACGTACCGGTCGCTCCGTTGGACGGTGGCGATGTCCAGCCCGTGTTCGGACGGATCGAAGTCGCACTCGGCGGCGATCTGCGAACGCAGACCGGCCGGGTCGAAGAGGGAGATGCGGCGCGTCGCCGTACGGCCTTCGGACAGCGTGCCCCAGAACTGGGGCACCCCGATCCCGCCCGGGGCGACGACGCCTATGCCCGTGACGGCGACCCGACGCCGGTTCATGACACCGCCTCGGCGGCGGTGGCGGGACGCTCCTGCCCGGCGCACCCCGCGTGGTCGTCGTGCTGGAGGGGGTTGCCCGCCGCGTCCTCGGTGTCCACGTGGCCGAGCTCCGGCCGCGGGGCCAGCGGCCCCAGGTGGAAGACGAGGCGCGCCTCGGTGGCCCCCACGTTGCGGAAGCGGTGCCGCACGTCCTGCGGGATCAGCAGCCCCTGCCCGGTGGCCAGGGTGTGCGCCACACCGTTCAGGTCGACCTCGAGCGCACCCTCCGTGACGTACACGAACTCCTCGGAGTACGGGTGGTAGTGCTCGGCGATGCGGTCGCCGGGCTGCACGATGGCCACGCCCATGAAGCCGCTGGTCGCCCCGGCGGTGGTGGGCGTGAGAAGGGCGCGGAGGTCTCCACCGCGGCGGCGGTTCGGGGCGATGTCGCCGAGGGAGACGATGCGTACCTGCTGGTCTGTCATGTCGTTTCACTCCGGGGAGACGGGAAGCGGTGGTGGGTCGGTCGGATCCGCGCGGACCGGCGGGCGCGCCGTCGAGCCCGGTCCGCCCGCGCGGTCGGGTGCGCGGGACGCGTGAGGTGCGGGAGAGGGTCAGGGGCCGGACGAACGCCGGTCGGTCACGAGCGTCATGCGGGCCCGCGCCAGCAGCAGGGAGAGCGTGCGCTCCTCCGTCAGGGGCCCGTCCACGCCGACCGCGGCGGTGTCCAGCAGCCGTTCGGCCACGGCGATCCCGGCGGGCCCGGTGGTCCCGGAGCCGCCGGAGGCGTCCGCGGACCCGTGCAGGCCGAGGACGAACGCGGGCGCCTGCTCGGGCTCGCCGTCCACGTCGGCGAGCCGCACGACGAGGTCCTCGCGGTGGAAGACGGTGACGGAGCGGACCGGATTGTCCGGGGCGTGGACGGCGGCCGCGTCCTGGCGGGCCAGCAGCCGGGCCAGTTCCGGACCGGCGCCGGGGCGGACCGGATAGAGCAGCGCCACGCGCCGGGGACAGGCGTCGGCCCCGTCCGCGGACGTCGCGTGGTGCACGGCCGGCATGGCGGCCCGCGTGAAGAACCGCCGGGCGTCCTGGGGATCACCCAGGTGCCGGGCCTGCTCCAGGTACGGGTTGAGGGCCTCCTCGACGGCCCGCACCGCGGGCTGCCGGGCCACGTGGCGCAGTGCGGACTGCAGGTCGCCCTGCACCTCCACGGCGCGTACCACCCGGTTGCCGTGCAGGAAGACCGAGGTGCGCAGCAGCCGGCCGGAGTCGTCGACGCGGGCGTCCGGCGCCGCGTAGCCGGCCAGCACGCGTGCGACCTCCTCCTCGCTCCCGGAACGCACGGTGAAGGTCAGGGCGTGCCGCACGACGTTGCTCCCGATCCGGGGAGCGGCGTGCAGCGGCTCGCCGGCCGCGACGGACGGGGACCGCTCGCCGGTGGTCTCCCGCAGGACGCTGTAGCGCAGGGAGTGGGTGTCGCGGACGTAGTCCTGGAGGGGCTCGACGGTGTCCAGGTGCTCTTCGCTGTTGACCCAGGCCAGGAAGGGCTCCGCGCTCTCCCATTCGCTGGTCAGCAGCCATTGGGTGGGGTTGTCCACGGCTTGGCACAGCTGGTCGCTGACGTGTCCCTGGACGGCGGCGACCCGGTCGGAGATGGCGTCGTAGGCGTCCAGGAACTCCTGCTGCATGCCGTCGTGGATGTCCAGCATCAGGACGACCCGCACGCGTGATCCGTCGAACGCGGATACCGACACGCCGCCCGCGTCCGCGGCCACGGCGGGCGGTGCCGCCGCGGCGTCTGTGGTCTGGGCATCTGCCGACACGGTATCCGTCGCTACGACGGGATAGACCGTCATCCGGCCCACCTCTCCTCCGGGAACTTCCTCGTGGACTGGGGGGCGATCGTCGCGGCGTGCGCCATGGCTCCGGCGTGGTGCGGCGGTCGCAGTAAGCACGATCGTGGGCCGTGCCCGCGGGGACCGCGAACCAGACGGGTTAAGCGGGTGAAGCCTGAGCAGCCGCGGGCCTCATCGGGCCGCAGGGGGCATGCATGAGGACCCCGGCGCAAACCTGTCGCGGGGCGAGTCACGCGACGACGGTCCGACCCACGCGGCGCGAGCGTCCGTCCCCCTTGGGACGACACGCGTCACACGGCGAAGGACCCCGTCCGTCACGACGAAGGACGACGTCCGGCACGGCAGCCGGCGAGCGTCCGTCACGACGAAGGACGACGTCCGGCACGGCAGCGGACGAGCGTCCGTCACAACGGAGGACGAACGATGAACGAAAGAGCCGACCGGTCCGGTGGAGCCGCCTCCGCGGTCCACCGGGTCCCGGTCCTGATCGTCGGCGGGTCCCTGGTGGGCCTGTCGACCTCGGTCTTCCTGGGGAGGCTGGGCATCCGGCACACCCTGGTGGAACGCCACGCCGGCACCTCGATCCATCCCCGAGGACGCGGCAACAACGTCCGCACGATGGAGATCTTCCGCGTGTCCGGCACCGAGCCGGACATCAGGAAGGCCGCCGCCACCCTGGCCGACAACCACGGCATCTTCCAGACGCCGACCCTGGTCGGCGACGCGGGGGAGTGGCTCTTCAAGGAGATGGACGCGGGGGGCGGACTGGCCCGCTTCAGCCCCAGCTCCTGGTGCCTGTGCTCCCAGAACGACCTGGAGCCCGAGCTCCTCACCCACGCCACGAACCTCGGCGGCGACCTGCGCTTCGGCACGGAACTGCTGTCGTTCGAGCACGACGCCGAAGGCGTCACCGCGATCGTGAAGAGCCGGGAGACCGGCGAGCACACCACCATCCGGGCGGACTACCTGGTCGCCGCCGACGGTCCCCGCAGCCCGGTCCGCGAGCAGCTCGGCATCGGGCAGAGCGGCCCCGGCGACCTGTTCCACAACGTCAGCATCACCTTCCGCTCCCGCCGCCTCGCGGACGTCGTCGGTGACCGCCGCTTCATCGTCTGCTACCTGACGAGCGAGGAGGCCGACGGCGCCCTCCTCCCGGTGGACAACCGGGAGAACTGGGTCTTCCACGCGCCCTGGCACCCCGAACGGGGCGAGACCGTCGAGGACTTCACCGACGAGCGCTGCGCCGACCACATCCGCCGCGCGATCGGTGCCCCGGACCTCGACGTCGAGATCACCGGCAAGGCCCCCTGGCACGCCGCCCAGCGCGTCGCCCGCAGCTACCGCGCGGGCCGCGTCCTGCTCGCCGGCGACTCGGCGCACGAGATGTCCCCCACCGGCGCCTTCGGCTCCAACACCGGCATCCAGGACGCCCACAACCTCGCCTGGAAACTCGCCGCAGTCCTGGAGGGCTGGGCGGGCGAAGGCCTCCTGGACACCTACGACGCCGAGCGCCGCCCGGTCGCGGAGGCCACCAGCGCCCGAGCCGCCGGCCGCTCGGTGGAACACAGCCACCCCGGCTTCGAACCGCCCCCGGGTATGGGGGCCGGTGGCCCGGGCGGTCCGGGTGCCGCGGGCGGTCCGGGCGGTCCGGGCGGCCCGAGCGGGCGCCCCGCGGGTGCTCCGGGCGGAGCTCCGGCAGCTGGTCCTGGCGGTCCGGGTGGCCCCGGCGGCGCCCCGGGCGGCCCCGGCGGCGGCTTCGGCGGCCCCGGTGGGGCTCCCGGTGGTCCTGGTGGAGCCCCTGGCGGCGCCCCGGGTGGCCCCGGCGGAGCCCCGGGTGGTCCCGGTGGAGCCCCGGGTGGTCCCGGTGGCGGCCCCGGCGGCAGCCCTCAGCGCGGCATCCTCAATGTCGCCCTCGGCTACCGCTACCCCCAGGGCGCGGTGGTCGGCGCGGACCCCGCGACCCCGGTCGTCCCGGAGGGCCTCGACCTCACCGGCGCCCCCGGCAGCCGGGCCCCCCACCTCTGGCTCCGCCGGCGTGATGACGGCGCCCGCCTCTCCACCCTGGACCTCTACGAGGACTCCCTGGTCCTGCTCAGCGACGTGGCCCAGCCGACCGGCTGGCACGAGGCGGCGACCCACCTGGCGTCCGACCTGCGGGTACCGCTGAAGTCGTACCGCGTGGGCGGCACCCAGGAGGCCGACCTGAGCCCGGACGACGAGGACACGGACTGGGCGAGGGCCCACGGAGTCACGCGCGGCGGCGCGGTCCTGGTCCGCCCCGACAGCTTCGTCGCGTGGCGCTCCCCGGGCCCGGCCCCTGACCCGCAGTCGATGCTGCGCCAGGTCGTGAGGACGGTGCTGGCCCTCGGACAGAGCGCCTAGAGCACCGGAGGCCTCCCCGGCACCCAAACGTGGACCACTCCCCGCTTACCTGCTAGCGTCCCGCTCGGAGGTCAAACGGGGAGTGGTCCCCGTTATGAGGGCCGGTAGCGAGTCGGAGGGGTTGGACGTGGCGGATTCGGCGCTGGTGCTGGGCGGGGGCGGTCTGACGGCGTACGCGTGGCAGGTCGGCGTACTGGCGGGACTGGCCGACGCCGGCCTGGACCTCGGCGCCGCCGACGTCCTCGCCGGCACATCGGCCGGCTCCCTGCTGGCCCTGGACCTGGCCAAGGGCTCGGCCCCGGCCGACCTCTACAGGGAGCAGGTCCACCGCGAACGGGCCATGATGGACGTGGACTTCACGCTCACCATGACGGCCAGGTACCTGTGGGCGGCCCTGGTCTCGCGCGACCCCGACACGGTGGTCAGGCGGCTCGGCCGACTCGCGCTCTCGGTGCGCGGCGTCCCGGAGTCCGCGGTCCTCGCGGCCATCGGCCCCCACCTGCCGGTCGAGGACTGGCCGGAGCGCACCGTCCGCCTCTTCGCCGTCGACGCCCTCACCGGCGCACCGACCGCTTTCGACGCCGGCTCCGGCGTCGACCTGCTGCACGCCATGTCGGCCACCTGCGCGCTGCCGCCCCTGTTCCCGCCGATCACGATCGGCGAGGGCCGCTGGATGGACGGCGGCGTACGCTCCACGACCAACGCGGACCTGGTCGACGACTGCGCCCGGGTCGTCGTGCTCGCCCCCATCCCCAAGGCCGCCGGAGCGACCCCGAGCGCGGCGACCCAGGTCGCGTCCCTCACCGCGAAGGGCGCCCGAGCCACCCTGCTGACCCCCGACCGAGCGGCCCGCCGCGCCTTCGGCCGCAACCCCCTGGACGCCTCCCGCATCCCGGGCGCGGCCCGGGAGGGACGCCGACAGGGCACGGAACAGGCCGACCGCGTCCGCACGATCTGGCACGGCTGAACTGCACGGGCCTGCGGGGCTTGTGAGCTGTCGTGAAGCCCGCGACATCAACGAGCTATTACGGCGTAATAACCGACGAACAACCGCTCTCGGCCCCGTCCGCCGGCACGTACACGAAGACCCCGTCCTCAGCGAACTCGCTGACGGCGGGGTCTTTGGGCACTCCCTGCGAAGTGCCCCCGGCAGGATTCGAACCTGCGCACACGGCTCCGGAGGCCGTTGCTCTATCCCCTGAGCTACGGGGGCGTGTCCGTCGCGGTGGGTGTTGCTCGCGGCGACGGGTAGAACACTACCAGCTCCGCCGGGGTGTTCATGAACGGGTTTTCGCGGGTCGCGGCGCCTCCCGGGGTGGCGGGTGTGGGGGCGTCGTCCCCCGCACGGGGCGGAAGTGGGGAAAACCCGGACGCGGTGGCCGGTCCGGACCTACTCTCGAGTTGTGCCTAGGGCGTCCGGCCGGGTTCTTGTTGTGGACGACAACAAGGTCATCCGGCAGCTGATCAGGGTCAATCTCGAGCTGGAGGGCTTCGAGGTCGTGACCGCGGCCGATGGTGCCGAGTGTCTTGATGTCGTCCATCAGGTGCGGCCCGACGCCGTCACGCTGGACGTGGTCATGCCTCGGCTGGACGGGGTGAGAACCGCCGCCCGCCTGCGTGCCGATCCGCGCACGCGGGACCTTCCGATCGCCATCGTCAGCGCCTGCACCCAGTACGAGGCCGACGCCGGGTTCGATGCCGGGGTCGACGCCTTCCTGTCCAAGCCCTTCGAGCCCGCCGAACTCGTCTCGCTTGTAAGGCAGTTGGTGGAGGGGAGGCCGACTCGGGGGAGTGGGGCTGTGTTGCGGTCGGTGCTCGGCGTGGCCGGGGAGAGCGAGGCAGCCGCTCGGGCCGAGCCTGCCGGGTGACTCCACTCACCGCTCGCACCGCACCGCACCGCACCGTGCCGGACCGTCTCGCCTCGCGCTGCACCGTGCCCGACCGCACGGCATCACACCGCACCGTGTCCGACCGCACCGCACCGTGCCCGCCCCACCCCGCCCCATGCCGGACCGACGACCCGCACCCCGCACCCCGCGACCCCCACCCCGCCCCATGCCGGACCGACGACCGGCACCCCGTACCCCGCACCCCGCGACCCGCACCCCGCCCACGCGGCGGGCGTCGCACACGGTGTGATGCCAGTCGGGTGGGGTTTCCGTCCACATCCCGGGATCGGGCCCAAACCGGCTCGCATACCCACCCCCCTCCTCCCCTACGCTTGACCCGTGACCCCCGTAGAGCTCTCCCGCACCGTGCTGCACGCGGTGCGTCGCGCCGTCGACGCGGGTGAGCTGCACGTGAGTGTTCCGCCACGGGCCGTGGTCACCCCGCCGGGTCCCGGCGGATGCGGCGACTACGCCACCAACATCGCCCTCCAGCTGGCCCGGCCCGCCGGGCAGCCGCCGCTCCGGGTCGCCGAGGTGCTGCGGCCCTACCTCGTCGACGACGACGGCATCGCCGACGTCGTCCTCAGCGGGCCCGGGTTCCTCAACATCAGCCTGCACGGCGCCGCTCCCGCCGGTCTCGTGGAGGAGATCCTGCGGCGCAGGTCCCGGTACGGGCACGCCGACGGGCCCGACGGCCGCCTCGTTGAGCTGCACTGCCCCCGCGACCTGCGTGCCGTCGTCGTCGCCGAGGCCGCGGGCCGCGTCCTGCGGTCGCAGGGTGCGCTCGTGCGGGTCACCGCGGAGGCCCTCGACCCCGAGTGGACCGCCGCCCTGGGCGTACGCGTCGCGGTCGGCCCGGCGCCGGCCGAACCGCCCGTGAACGTCCGGCCCGTCCCCGCCCCGGCGGACCCCCTTCCCCTCGGCCGTGACGCCGCCCGCTGGGCCCTGCTGCACCCCGCCGCCCACGACCGGCCCAGGATCGGCGACGAGCACCTCGTCCAGCGCGAGAGCAACCCCCTCTTCCGCGTGCGGTACGCCCACGCCCGCTGCCGCGCCGCCGCCCGCAACGCCGCCGGTCTCGGCTTCACCGCCGCACCCGGACCGGTCGCCGGCGCCCGGGAACTCCTCGTCGTCCTCGCCGACCACCCCCGCGTCCTCGCCGCCACGGCCGCGCACCGCGCCCCCGACCGGCTCGCCCGGCACCTCGTCACCGTCGCCGACGCCGCGCTGCCCTTCCTGCCCACCGTGCTGCCCGTCGGTGAGGAGAAACCCTCGGCCGCCCACCGCGCCCGGCTGGCCCTCGCCCAAGCCGTCGGGGCGGTGCTGGCCGGCGGCCTGTCCCTCCTCGGCATCGACGCACCCGACCACCTCTGAGAGAGCACAGAAGACGCCATGAGCCGTTCCGCACACCCCGCCGGGCCCCGTCACGCCGATGTCCTTCCCGAGGGCCACTACTCCGCCCCGGCCGCCGACCTGAACGTCCTCGACCCCAAGGTCTGGGCCCAGACCGTCGAGCGGGACGCGGACGGTGTCGTCACCGTCGGCGGGATGACCGTCACGCAGCTCGCCGAGGAGTACGGCACCCCCGCCTACGTCCTCGACGAGGCCGACTTCCGGGCCCGGGCGCGGGCCTGGCGCACCGCCTTCGGGAACGACGCCGACGTGTTCTACGCCGGCAAGGCGTTCCTGTCGCGTGCCGTCGTGCGGTGGCTGGCGGAGGAGGGGCTGAACCTCGACGTGTGCTCGGGCGGCGAACTCGCCACCGCGCTCTCCGCGGGGATGCCCGCCGACCGCATCGCCTTCCACGGCAACAACAAGTCGCCGGAGGAGATCGAGCGGGCCGTCCGCGCCGACGTCGGGCGGATCGTGCTCGACTCCTTCCAGGAGATCGTCCGCGTCGCCCACATCGCCCAGTCGCTGGGCAAGCGGCAGCGCGTGCAGATCCGTATCACCGTCGGGGTCGAGGCGCACACGCACGAGTTCATCGCCACCGCCCACGAGGACCAGAAGTTCGGCATCCCGCTGGCCGGCGGGCAGGCGGCGGAGGCCGTGCGGCGGGCGTTGCAGCTCGACGGGCTGGAGGTCATCGGGATCCACTCGCACATCGGGTCGCAGATCTTCGACATGTCGGGCTTCGAGGTCGCCGCCCACCGGGTGGTGGGGCTGCTCAAGGACATCCGTGACGAGCACGGGGTCGAGCTGCCCGAGATCGACCTCGGTGGCGGGCTCGGGATCGCGTACACGAGCGACGACGACCCCCGCGAGCCGCACGAGATCGCCAAGGCGCTGACCGAGATCGTCACCCGGGAGTGCGAGGGCGCGCGGCTGCGCACCCCCCGCATCTCCGTCGAGCCGGGCCGTGCCATCGTCGGCCCCACCGCCTTCACCCTCTACGAGGTCGGCACCGTCAAGCCGCTCGACGGGCTGCGGACCTACGTCTCCGTCGACGGCGGCATGTCGGACAACATCCGCACGGCGCTGTACGACGCCGAGTACAGCGTCGCCCTCGTCTCCCGCACCTCCGACGCCCAGCCCATGCTCGTCCGGGTCGTCGGCAAGCACTGCGAGAGCGGGGACATCGTCGTGAAGGACGCCTTCCTGCCGGGCGACCTGGCCCCCGGCGACCTCATCGCCGTACCCGCGACGGGCGCGTACTGTCGGTCCATGGCCAGCAACTACAACCACGTGCTGCGCCCGCCCGTCGTCGCCGTGCGGGACGGCGAGGCGCGGGTCATCGTGCGCAGGGAGACCGAGGAGGACCTGCTGCGTCTCGACGTCGGATGAGTCCCGGCAGGTCAGGCGCGGGGGCGGAAGATCTTTCGTCATCCGCCCCTGCGAAAATGAAATAAACGTCTCACGATTCGGACGAAAGGCAGAAAATCCCGTCCGGTGCGTGAGACTGGTTCAACCGTAGACGGTATGAGGAAACGAGGTCGGATGATGCGTACGCGTCCGCTGAAGGTGGCGCTGCTGGGCTGTGGAGTGGTCGGCTCAGAGGTGGCGCGCATCATGACGACGCACGCCGACGACCTCGCCGCCCGGATCGGGGCCCCCGTGGAGCTCGCGGGCGTGGCCGTACGCCGGCCCGACCGGGTGCGGGAGGGCATCGACCCCGCCCTCGTCACCACCGACGCCACCGCCCTGGTCAAGCGCGGTGACATCGACGTGGTCGTCGAGGTCATCGGCGGCATCGAGCCCGCCCGGACCCTCATCACCACCGCCTTCGAGCACGGCGCCTCCGTCGTCTCCGCCAACAAGGCGCTCCTCGCCCAGGACGGCGCCGCCCTGCACGCCGCGGCGGGCGCGCACGGCAAGGACCTCTACTACGAGGCCGCCGTCGCCGGCGCCATCCCGCTGATCCGGCCGCTGCGCGAGTCCCTCGCCGGCGACAAGGTGAACCGGGTGCTCGGCATCGTCAACGGCACGACCAACTTCATCCTCGACGCCATGGACAGCACCGGCGCCGGGTACCAGGAGGCGCTGGACGAGGCCACGGCCCTCGGGTACGCCGAGGCCGACCCGACCGCCGACGTCGAGGGCTTCGACGCCGCCGCCAAGGCCGCCATCCTCGCCGGGATCGCCTTCCACACGCGCGTACGCCTCGACGACGTCTACCGCGAGGGCATGAGCGAGGTCACCGCCGCCGACTTCGCCTCCGCCAAGGAGATGGGCTGCACCATCAAGCTCCTCGCCATCTGCGAGCGGGCCGCGGACGGGGCGTCCGTCACCGCGCGCGTGCACCCGGCGATGATCCCGCTCAGCCATCCGCTGGCGAACGTGCGCGGCGCCTACAACGCCGTCTTCGTCGAGTCCGACGCCGCCGGTCAGCTCATGTTCTACGGGCCCGGTGCCGGCGGTTCGCCGACGGCGTCCGCCGTGCTCGGCGATCTTGTCGCCGTCTGCCGCAACCGGATCGGCGGCGCGACCGGACCCGGCGAGTCCGCGTACGCCGCGCTCCCCGTGTCGCCGATGGGCGACGTCGTCACGCGCTACCACATCAGCCTCGACGTGGCCGACAAACCGGGCGTGCTCGCCCAGGTCGCGACCGTGTTCGCGGAGCACGGTGTCTCCATCGACACCGTGCGGCAGTCCGGCAAGGACGGCGAGGCATCCCTCGTCGTCGTCACCCACCGCGCGTCCGACGCCGCCCTCGGCGGTACGGTCGAGGCGCTGCGCAAGCTCGACACCGTGCGGGGTGTCGCAAGCATCATGCGGGTTGAAGGAGAGTAACCAGCAATGACCCACCAGTGGCGCGGAATCATCGAGGAGTACCGGGACAGGCTGCCCGTCTCCGACAGCACGCCCGTCGTGACGCTCCGCGAGGGCGGCACCCCGCTCGTGCCCGCGCAGGTGCTCTCCGAGCGCACGGGCTGCGAGGTCCACCTCAAGGTCGAGGGGGCGAACCCGACCGGGTCCTTCAAGGACCGCGGTATGACCATGGCCATCAGCAAGGCCAAGGAGGAGGGCGCGCAGGCCGTCATCTGCGCGTCCACCGGCAACACCTCCGCCTCCGCCGCCGCGTACGGCGTGCGGGCCGGGATGGTCTCGGCCGTCCTGGTGCCGCAGGGCAAGATCGCCCTCGGCAAGATGGGCCAGGCCCTCGTGCACGGCGCGAAGATCCTCCAGGTCGACGGCAACTTCGACGACTGCCTCACGCTGGCCCGCGCGCTGAGCGACAACTACCCGGTGGCGCTGGTCAATTCGGTCAACCCGGTGCGCATCGAGGGACAGAAGACGGCCGCCTTCGAGATCGTCGACATGCTCGGGGACGCCCCCGACATCCACGTCCTGCCGGTCGGCAACGCGGGCAACATCACCGCGTACTGGAAGGGCTACCGGGAGTACGCCGCCGACAGGGTCAGCACGAAGGCGCCGCGCATGTGGGGGTTCCAGGCCTCCGGCAGCGCCCCGATCGTGCGCGGCGAGGTCGTCAAGGACCCGTCGACCATCGCGACCGCGATCCGTATCGGCAACCCCGCCTCATGGGACTTCGCGCTCGCCGCGCGGGACGAGTCCGGCGGTGCCATCGACGAGGTGACGGACCGTGAGATCCTGCGCGCCTACCGGCTGTTGGCCTCGCAGGAGGGCGTCTTCGTCGAGCCCGCGTCCGCCGCTTCGGTGGCCGGTCTGCTGAAGGCCGCCGAGCAGGGCAAGGTCGACCCGGGCCAGCGGATCGTGTGCACCGTCACCGGCAACGGACTCAAGGACCCGGACTGGGCCGTCGCCGGCGCCCCGCAGCCGGTCACCGTGCCGGTCGACGCGGCGACGGCGGCCGAGCGGCTCGGCCTGGTCTGAGGGCCGTGCCCGTCCCGCCGGCGTAAGAGGGCGTAAGCGACGTCCGAGCGGGAAAGTCACTCACGGGGGGTGCACAGGGGGCTTACGACACGCATCGTGCGCCTCCTGTGCGCCCTATGTCGCCACAGAACCTTCCTTCGATAGGCTGTACCGAACCCGCCCGCCGCATATGCCGCGGCGCCGCGCTGTCTCCGCGGTCGGGAGGCGGCCGGCCGGCGGTCGGCAGGGCTCGGCCGTTCGGCAGGCAGCGGCGACCCGGGTTCCGTACGTCATCGAATGTCATTCGACAGTCACGCAGCTCAAGGAGAGTCATCGAGCGATGGCCGGTCCAGCGTTCCGCGCCGCCGCCGTCAGGGTGCGCGTCCCCGCCACCAGCGCCAACCTCGGCCCGGGCTTCGACGCCCTCGGCCTCGCGCTGGGCTTGTACGACGACGTGGTCGTCCGGGTCGCCGACTCCGGGCTGCACATCGACATCGCGGGCGAGGGCAGCGAGACCCTCCCGCGCGACGAGAAACACCTGCTCGTACGGTCCCTGCGCACCGCCTTCGACCTCCTGGGCGGGCAGCCGCGGGGCCTGGAGATCGTCTGCGCCAACCGCATCCCGCACGGCCGCGGGCTCGGCTCCTCCTCCGCCGCCATCTGCGCCGGCATCGTCGCCGCCCGCGCCGTGACCATAGGCGGCGAGGCCCGGCTCGACGACGCCGCGCTGCTCGACCTCGCCACCGAGATCGAGGGCCACCCCGACAACGTCGCGGCCTGTCTGCTGGGCGGCTTCACCCTGTCCTGGATGGAGTCCGGCGCCGCCCGGGCGATCAGGATGGACCCCGCCGATTCCATCGTTCCGGTGGTTTTCGTGCCCGGGAAGCCGGTACTGACGGAGACCGCGCGCGGTCTGCTCCCGCGCTCCGTCCCGCACGTCGACGCCGCCGCCAACGCCGGACGCGCCGCGCTGCTCGTCGAGGCCCTGACCAGGCGCCCCGAGCTGCTGCTGCCGGCCACCGAGGACCGTCTGCACCAGGAGTACCGCGCCCCGGCCATGCCGGAGAGCGCGGCACTGGTGGAGCGGCTGCGCGGCGACGGCGTCCCCGCGGTGATCTCGGGCGCCGGCCCCACCGTGATGGCACTGGCCGACGCCGACACGGCCGACAAGGTCGAGGCGCTGGCCGGCACGGACTGGGCGGCCAACCGGCTCAGCCTGGACCAGCAGGGCGCGTGCGTCCTGCCGCTGGCGACCTCCAGCGACATTTAAAAGCGTGCGGTTGCCGGATTTCGAGAGGGGGAATGTTTGTTGGATCCGGTAGTGTTAATCTCAAGTCTGCACCCGACCCCACCATGGCGAGGTGCCTCGTGTCCCCGTCCGGGACAGACATTCTTCCGGGAGCCCCCCAAGCCGCATTGTGTGGTGGAAGCCGTACGTGATCAGTACGGCCGACACGGACACTGAGCGGCCCGCCGGGCACGCTTCGGAGCCGGTGCGACCACGCCGCGTGACACAGACACTGGGTGCCACGGCCAGGGGGCGCGCCATCACCAGATATCTCTTCCGCCGTTCAGGCGGACCACCGCCCCGGCACGGTTCACACAGCAAGAACCGAAGCCGGACAGCACAACCGGTCGCCGAGCCAGACAGGCCGACGTCCGCTCCAGGGAAGGACCCTTCGTGAGCGACACCACCGATCTGATGGGCGCACGTGTCGAGGAGACCGCTGCCGCGCCCTCCACGGACGCCTCCGCGCCTGCCACCGGTGCCGGCTCCCGGCGGCGCCGTGGTACCGGCCTCGAGGGCATGGTGCTGGCCGAGCTGCAGCAGGTCGCATCCGGCCTCGGCATCAGGGGCACCGCGCGTATGCGCAAGAGCCAGTTGATCGAGGTCATCAAGGAGGCGCAGGCCGCCGGGGGAGCCCCCGCCAAGGCCGCGCCCGCCGCCGCGGACGCCGCCGGCGAGACCAAGCCGAAGCGCCGCAGCACCTCCCGGTCCCGTACGGGTGACGAGGCCCCCGCCGAGAAGGCGGAGAAGGCCGGCAAGGCCGAGAAGAAGGCCGACAAGACGGCCGCCGACCAGGCCGCGCAGCAGCAGATCGACATCCCCGGCCAGCCGTCCCCCAAGGTCTCGCCCTCGGCCGAGCAGGCCGGCGCCCCCGCCGACGACGCCCCCTCCGAGCGCCGTCGTCGCCGGGCCACCGCCGACGCGGGCAGCCCGTCCGCGGCCGGCGACGCCGTGGCCGTCGAGACCCGGAGCGAGCCGAAGGGCGACTCGTCGGCCCAGCAGCAGTCTCAGGGCCACCAGCAGGGCCAGGGCGACGCCCGCTCCGACGGCGAGGGCGGCGAGGGCCGCCGTCGCGACCGCCGGGAGCGCGGGGACCGCGACCGTGACCGTGGCGACCGCGACCGCGGTGACCGCGGCCGCGACCGCGACCGCCGGGGCAAGGGCGACGACCAGCAGGGCCAGGGCGGTCAGCGCCAGCAGCAGGGTGGCGGCCGCCAGGACCGGCAGGACCGCCAGCAGCAGGACGACGACGACTTCGAGGGCGGCCGTCGCGGCCGTCGCGGGCGCTACCGCGACCGCCGAGGCCGCCGCGGGCGCGACGAGATCCAGCAGGAGCCGCAGATCAACGAGGACGACGTCCTCATCCCGGTCGCCGGCATCCTCGACATCCTCGACAACTACGCGTTCATCCGGACCTCCGGCTACCTGCCCGGCCCCAACGACGTGTACGTCTCCCTCGCCCAGGTCCGCAAGAACGGCCTGCGCAAGGGCGACCACATCACCGGTGCCGTGCGCCAGCCCAAGGACGGCGAGCGCCGCGAGAAGTTCAACGCGCTGGTGCGCCTGGACTCCGTCAACGGCATGGCGCCCGAACACGGCCGCGGGCGGCCGGAGTTCAACAAGCTGACGCCGCTGTACCCGCAGGACCGCCTGCGTCTGGAGACGGACCCCGGGGTCCTCACCACCCGCATCATCGACCTCGTCGCGCCCATCGGTAAGGGCCAGCGCGGTCTGATCGTGGCCCCGCCGAAGACCGGCAAGACCATGATCATGCAGGCGATCGCCAACGCGATCACGCACAACAACCCCGAGTGCCACCTGATGGTCGTCCTGGTCGACGAGCGTCCGGAAGAGGTCACCGACATGCAGCGGTCGGTGAAGGGCGAGGTCATCTCCTCGACCTTCGACCGCCCGGCCGAGGACCACACCACGGTCGCCGAGCTCGCCATCGAGCGCGCCAAGCGTCTGGTGGAGCTGGGTCACGACGTGGTCGTCCTGCTCGACTCGATCACCCGCCTGGGCCGTGCGTACAACCTCGCCGCCCCGGCCTCCGGCCGCATTCTGTCCGGTGGTGTCGACTCGACCGCCCTGTACCCGCCGAAGCGCTTCTTCGGTGCGGCCCGCAACATCGAGGACGGCGGCTCGCTGACCATCCTCGCCACCGCCCTGGTGGACACCGGGTCCCGCATGGACGAGGTCATCTTCGAGGAGTTCAAGGGCACCGGCAACGCCGAGCTCAAGCTCGACCGGAAGCTCGCCGACAAGCGCATCTTCCCGGCGGTGGACGTCGACGCGTCCGGCACCCGCAAGGAGGAGATCCTGCTCGGCAGCGACGAGCTCGCCATCACCTGGAAGCTGCGTCGCGTGCTGCACGCGCTCGACCAGCAGCAGGCGATCGAGCTGCTTCTCGACAAGATGAAGCAGACCAAGTCGAACGCCGAGTTCCTCATGCAGATCCAGAAGACGACGCCCACCCCGGGCAACGGCGACTGAGTCCGCCGCCGGACGTCTTCCGGCGCAGTCCGAAGTCCCGCTCCGTCACACAGGTGACGGAGCGGGACTTCTGGCTTGTAAGA
This sequence comes from Streptomyces ambofaciens ATCC 23877, assembly GCF_001267885.1. Lineage (NCBI taxonomy): Bacteria > Bacillati > Actinomycetota > Actinomycetes > Kitasatosporales > Streptomycetaceae > Streptomyces > Streptomyces ambofaciens. Next base: position 5,410,500 of record NZ_CP012382.1, read on the forward strand.
TCAGCGCACCGGACTGCGTCGCCTCGGGTGCCTACGGCGTGTATGCCAAGACCCGCACCTACGCCGGTGAGATCAACGCCCGCGTCGACGACAGCGACCTCGACTTCGACGGTCTCGCGGACCTCTTCGTCCGCACCCCCGGTGGTACGGCCTACGAGTACTACTCCCTGGGCGACCGGTCCCCCTACCTCGCCGACCGCCTCTCGCTCGGCGACTGGGGCGGACTGAGCCTGGTGCGCCAGGCGGACCTGGACCGGGACCACTACCAGGACTACGTGTACCGGACCCCGGACGGGGTGCTCCACAGGTTCGCCTTCAACGGGGACGACCGCTACGAGTCGACCCGCGTCGGCGGCGGCTGGAACGTGATGAACGACATCCGCGTCCCGGGCGACCTCTCCGGGGACGCCCTGCCCGACCTGGTCGCCAAGGACAAGGACGGCGTCCTGTGGCTCTACCCCGGCAAGGGCGACGGGCTGTTCGGCACCCGCGTCCGGATCGGCGGCGGCTGGGCCAAGTACACGATCACCGGCAAGGGCGACTACAACCGCGACGGCAGGGCCGACCTGCTGGCGCGGGACGGCTCGGGCGTCCTGTGGCTGTACCCGGGCACCGGCAAGGCCTCCCCGGCGCTCGGCTCCCGCGTCCGGGTCGGCGGCGGCTGGTCCGCGTACAACGCCTTCGCCACCGCCGGTGACCTCACCGGCGACGGCAGGCCCGACCTGCTGGCCAGGGACACCTCCGGTGTGCTGTGGCTGTACAAGGGCACCGGTGGCACGGGTACCGCGACGTTCAAGGCCCGCATCAGGGTCGGCGGCGGCTGGGGGGCGTTCAACCTCTTCGGCTGATCCGGCCGGGAACCGCCTGAAAGCAATCCGGCTGATCCCTCAGCGGACCGGCTGATCCCGCCGGCACCACTCGGCAGCGGACCACGGACCAGGGGCCGCCTCCTACGGGAGGCGGCCCTTCGCGCTGCGATCTTCGCCACACGGCGGGTTCCCGCGCCCGGCCCCGGGTACCCGGACGCGCTCCGGCGGCTTCCCAGGTCAGCGGAGCGAGCCGACGTACGGCGAGTACGCTGCGTGACCGTTTCCCCACCCGGTCGCCACAGACCGTTGTGCAACCCTGTCCCGAGTTCCGCCGTCTCCGTCACGGAGGGACGATGGTGAGGCACCGGCACAAAGCCGCCGGAACCGACCGACCCGACCCTGAGCGCAGGGGGTAACCGACCGGACGAACACCCGAGGAGCGCATGTCCGCCGAGAGCACGCCCGAGCACGCGATACCCGGCCCCGGTGATCCGGCCGGCCCCGGCTCCCGCCGCCGGGGCAAGGGCCGCCGCCGCAAGCCCCGCGCCAGACGGCGCAAGGCCCTGCTCGTCGCGGCCTGGAGCGCCGCGGGCGTCGTGGTCCTGGGCGGCACCGGTGCGGGCGTCCTCTACTTCAAGCTCAACGGCAACCTGACGAGCGTCGACATCGACCAGGCCCTCGGCACCGACCGTCCCGAGAAGGCCGACAACGGCTCCCAGAACATCCTGGTCCTCGGCTCGGACACCCGCTCCGGCGGCAACGACGAGCTCGGCGGCGGCACCGACGACGGCACCGCCCGCTCCGACACGGCGATGATCGTGCACGTCTACCAGGGCCACAAGAAGGCCAGCGTGGTCTCCATCCCGCGCGACACCCTCATCGACCGCCCCGAGTGCACCGGCACCGACGGCACCGAGCAGCCCGCCGCCCACGAGGTGATGTTCAACTCCGCCTACTCCACCGGCGGCGCCGCCTGTGCCGTGAAGACCGTCGAGTCGGTCAGCGGCCTGCGCATGGACCACTACCTCGAGGTCGACTTCAGCGGCTTCCAGAAGCTCATCGACGACCTCGGCGGCGTCGACGTCACCACCACCGAGGCCATCAAGGACCCCGACAGCCACCTCGACCTGGCCGCCGGCACCCACACGCTCGACGGCGAACAGGCCCTCGGCCTGGTCCGCACCCGGCACGGCGTCGGCGACGGCTCCGACCTCGGCCGCATCCAGCTCCAGCAGGCCTTCGTCAAGGCCCTGGTCGACCAGGTCAAGGACGTCGGCCTCCTCGGCAACCCCAAGAAGCTGTACGACGTCGCCGACACCGCCACCAGGACCGTCACCACCGACTCCGACCTGGGCTCGGTGAACTCCCTGATGTCCTTCGCGAGCGGGCTGAAGGGCATTGGCGCCTCGAACATGAACATGGTCACGATGCCGGTCCGGTACGACCCCGCGGACGCCAACCGCGTCCTCGTGGCCGGGGGCAAGGCACGCCAGGTGTGGGACGCCCTGAAGAACGACCGGCCGATCCCCGGGAGCGCCACCGAGGGAACGGCCACCGGCGGGGCCGAGGACGTCGTGACCACCTCCTGACCTTCGGGAGACCTCCGGGGAGCCTCGGGGGGACCTCCGGGAGGCCTCCGAGGGGCCTTCGGGGAATAGACGGCCCCCGCCCCCGGTTTTGGGGGATGGCCCCAGTCCTGGCAGACTGGTACGTCGGCTCCGGTTCACGCTCCCGCATCCCGCGGCGGCGACCCGGCGCCCTCCCGAACCTAGGAGACACCTTGAAGCGCGACATCCACCCCGAGTACGTCGAGACGCAGGTCAGCTGCACCTGTGGCGCGTCGTTCACCACCCGCAGCACCATCGACTCCGGCACCATCCGCGCCGAGGTCTGCTCCGAGTGCCACCCGTTCTACACGGGCAAGCAGAAGATCCTCGACACCGGTGGCCGTGTGGCCCGCTTCGAGGCCCGCTTCGGCAAGGCTGCCGCCGGCTCCAAGAAGTAGCGAGCCCCCAATCGCCGGTCCACGGCCGCGACCCCAGCCGGGGGAGCGCCGGGACCGGCGTTTTTGGTCGCCCGCCTTCCCCTTCCCAAGCAGTAGCAGGAGCCCAAGATGTTCGAGGCCGTCGAGGAACTCGTCGTTGAGCACGCCGACCTGGAGAAGAAGCTCGCCGACCCGTCGGTCCACGCCGACCAGGCCAACGCGCGCAAGCTGAACAAGCGTTACGCCGAGCTCACCCCGATCGTCGCCACGTTCCGCTCCTGGAAGCAGACCGGCGACGACATGGAGACCGCGCGCGAGTTCGCCGCCGACGACCCCGACTTCGCCGCCGAGGTCAAGGAGCTGGACAAGCAGCGCGACGAGCTCACCGAGAAGCTCCGCCTTCTGCTCGTCCCGCGCGACCCCAGCGACGACAAGGACGTCATCCTGGAGATCAAGGCGGGCGCGGGCGGCGACGAGTCGGCCCTCTTCGCCGGCGACCTGCTGCGCATGTACCTGCGGTACGCCGAGCGGGTCGGCTGGAAGACCGAGATCATCGACGCCACCGAGTCCGAGCTGGGCGGCTACAAGGACGTCCAGGTCGCCGTGAAGACCAAGGGCGGCCAGGGCGCCACCGAGCCCGGCCAGGGCGTCTGGGCGCGCCTCAAGTACGAGGGCGGCGTGCACCGCGTGCAGCGCGTGCCGGCCACCGAGTCCCAGGGCCGTATCCACACCTCCGCGGCCGGCGTGCTGGTCACGCCCGAGGCCGAGGAGATCGACGTCGAGATCAACCCCAACGACCTGCGCATCGACGTCTACCGTTCCTCCGGCCCCGGCGGCCAGTCCGTCAACACCACCGACTCCGCCGTGCGCATCACGCACATCCCGACCGGAGTCGTCGCCTCCTGCCAGAACGAGAAGAGCCAGCTGCAGAACAAGGAGCAGGCGATGCGTATCCTGCGCTCCAGGCTGCTCGCGGCGGCGCAGGAGGAGGCGGAGAAGGAGGCCGCGGACGCCCGGCGCAGCCAGGTCCGCACCGTCGACCGCTCCGAGAAGATCCGTACGTACAACTTCCCGGAGAACCGCATCTCGGACCACCGCGTCGGCTTCAAGGCGTACAACCTGGACCAGGTCCTGGACGGCGACCTCGACTCGGTGATCCAGGCCTGCGTCGACGCGGACTCGGCGGCCAAGCTCGCCGCCGCGTAGGCACCGTCGCACCACCCGCACCGGACCACAGCTCAGCCCCGGAGGACCAGCGTGAACCTGCTGCTCATGGAGGTGGCCCAGGCCACCCAGCGGCTGGCCGACGCCGGCGTGCCCTCGCCGCGCACCGACGCGGAGGAACTCGCCGCGTATCTGCACGGCGTCAAGCGGGGCGAGCTGCACACCGTGCCGGACGCGGACTTCGACGCCCGGTACTGGGAGGTCGTCGCCCGCCGGGAGGCGCGCGAGCCGCTCCAGCACATCACCGGCCGCGCCTACTTCCGCTACCTGGAACTCCAGGTCGGCCCCGGTGTCTTCGTGCCCCGCCCCGAGACCGAGTCCGTCGTCGGGTGGGCCATAGACGCCGTGCGCGCCATGGACGTCGTCGAGCCCTGCATCGTCGACCTGTGCACCGGCTCGGGCGCCATCGCGCTCGCCCTCGCCCAGGAGGTGCCGCGCTCGCGCGTGTACGCCGTGGAGCTGTCCGAGGACGCCCTCAAGTGGACGCGCAGGAACATGGAGGGGTCCAGGGTCGAACTGCGCCAGGGCGACGCCCTGACGGCCTTCCCGGACCTCGACGGCCAGGTCGACCTGGTCGTCTCCAACCCGCCGTACATCCCGCTCACCGAGTGGGAGTACGTCGCCCCCGAGGCCCGCGACCACGATCCGCAGATGGCCCTGTTCTCCGGCGAGGACGGCCTCGACCTGATCCGCGGCCTGGAACGCACCGCCCACCGCCTGCTGCGCCCCGGCGGGGTCGTCGTCGTGGAGCACGCCGACACCCAGGGCGGCCAGGTGCCGTGGATCTTCACCGAGGAGCGGGGCTGGGCCGACGCGGCCGACCACCCCGACCTCAACAAACGCCCCCGCTTCGCGACCGCCCGCAAGGCGCTTCCGTGAGCACCACCCTGACTTCGACCCCGCAGTACGTGTACGAGGAGGCCCGCTAAATGGCACGGCGATACGACACCAACGACGCGACCGACCGTGTGACCGGTCTGCGCGAGGCCGCGTCCGCCGTCCGCCGTGGCGAGCTCGTGGTGCTGCCGACGGACACGGTGTACGGCATCGGCGCCGACGCCTTCACCGGGGAGGCCGTCGCCGACCTGCTGGACGCCAAGGGCCGGGGCCGCAACATGCCCACGCCCGTCCTCATCGGCTCGCCGAACACCCTGCACGGCCTGGTCACCGACTTCTCCGAGCTGGCCTGGGAGCTGGTCGACGCCTTCTGGCCCGGCGCGCTGACGCTGGTCGCCAAGCACCAGCCGTCCCTCCAGTGGGACCTCGGCGACACCCGTGGCACGGTCGCCGTCCGCATGCCGCTGCACCCCGTCGCCATCGAGCTGCTCACCGAGGTCGGCCCCATGGCCGTCTCCTCCGCCAACCTCACCGGCCACCCGGCGCCCGAGGACTGCGACGCCGCCCAGCAGATGCTCGGCGACTCCGTCTCCGTCTACCTCGACGGCGGCCCCACCCCGGGCAACGTCCCGTCGTCCATCGTCGACGTCACCCGCGAGGTGCCCGTGCTGCTGCGCGCGGGCGCGTTGTCGGCCGAGGAACTGCGCAAGGTGGTACCCGACCTCGAGGTGGCGAATTGACGGCCCCTGGGACGGGGCGTGGCATAGGCAGCGCAGAACGCGCCGCGGAGATCACGACGACGTTCGTCGGGCTTCCGCGCGACAGCTTCCGCATCCTCCACGTCAGCACCGGAAACGTCTGCCGCTCGCCCATCACCGAGCGGCTGACCCGGCATTTCGTGACGGAGCGGCTCGGCGTGCTCGGCGGCGGCCTGATCGTGGAGAGCGCCGGCACCTGGGGCCACGAGGGCGCGCCCATGGAGGCGAACGCGGAGACGGTCCTCGCGGACTTCGGCGCGGACGCGGCCGGCTTCACCGGGCGGGAGCTGCTCGACGAGCACGTGATCCGCGCGGACCTCGTGCTCACCGCGACGCGGGACCACCGCGCCCAGGTCATCTCGATGGGGCACTCGGCGGGGCTGCGCACCTTCACCCTCAAGGAGTTCACCCGCCTGGTGAACGCCATCGACCCGGCCACCCTGCCCTCCCTGGACGAGGGCGTGGTCACCCGCGCCCGTGCGCTGGTGCGGGCCGCGGCGGCGCTGCGCGGGTGGCTGCTGGCGCCGACGGCGGAGGCCGACGAGGTCTACGACCCGTACGGGGCGCCGCTGCCGTTCTTCCGGTCGATCGGGGACGAGATACACCAGGCACTCGATCCCGTGGTGACGGCGCTGACCGGGGTCGCGGCGCGGACGTGACGGGCGCCGCCGGGGACGGCCGGCCCGGCGGGCGCCGCCCGGATGCGCGGCACCTCGGGCGGCTTCGGCGCCCCGGGCCTACATTGGTCGTACGTCACCGTCGACGCACGCCCGGAGCGCACCATGTCGGTCACCCACGACGTCCTCGAGGCCGATGACAGCGGGCTCGGTGTCCTGCTGCGCCAGGATCACGAGCTCGCCGAGATCCTCCTCGCCGAACGGCGCCGCCAGTCGACGACCCTCCAGCTGATCGCCGCCGAGAACTTCACGTCCCCCGCCGTGCTGGCCGCCCTGGGGTCCCCGCTGGCCAACAAGTACGCCGAGGGCTACCCCGGCGCCCGGCACCACGGCGGCTGTGAGATCGCCGACGTCGCCGAACGGCTCGCCGTGGAGCGCGCCCGGACCCTCTTCGGCGCCGAGCACGCCAACGTGCAGTCCCACTCCGGCTCCTCCGCCGTGCTGGCCGCCTACGCCGCGCTGCTGCGCCCCGGCGACACGGTCCTCGCGCTCGGCCTCCCCTACGGCGGCCACCTCACGCACGGCTCGCCCGCCAACTTCTCCGGCCGCTGGTTCGACTTCGTCGGCTACGGCGTGGACGCGGAGACCGGGCTGATCGACCACGACCAGGTGCGCACCCTGGCCCGCACGCACCGCCCCAAGGCGATCGTGTGCGGCTCCATCGCCTACCCCCGCCACCTCGACTACGCCGCCTTCCGCGAGGTCGCCGACGAGGTGGGCGCCTACCTCATCGCGGACGCCGCCCATCCCATCGGGCTGGTCGCCGGGGGAGCGGCGCCCAGTCCGGTGCCGTACGCCGACATCGTGTGCGCCACCACGCACAAGGTGCTGCGCGGTCCGCGCGGCGGAATGATCCTTTGCGGGAGCGACCTGGCCGAGCGGGTCGACCGGGCCGTGTTCCCGTTCACCCAGGGCGGCGCGCAGATGCACACCATCGCCGCCAAGGCCGTCGCGTTCGGCGAGGCGGCGACCCCGGCCTTCGCCGGGTACGCCCATCAGGTGGTCGCCAACGCCCGCGCCCTCGCGGCCCAGCTGGCCGCCGAGGGTCTGGTCGTCACCACCGGCGGCACCGACACCCACCTGCTCACCGTCGACCCGGCGCCGCTCGGTGTCGACGGCAGGACCGCGCGGGGGCGGCTCGCGGCCGCCGGCATCGTCCTGGACTGCTGCGCGCTGCCGCACGGCGACGCCCGCGGGCTGCGCCTGGGCACGGCGGCCCTGACCACGCAGGGCATGGGGGAGCGGGAGATGCGGGCGGTGGCCACCCTGCTCGCCGAGGTGTTGCGAGGCGGGACGGACGCGGTCACGGCGCGGGACGACGTACGGCATCTGGTCGCGGAATTCCCACCGTATCCGGAGTGAGGCAGGGTAGGGGACGCGCGTGCACCGCCACACGTGCAACCATCGTCGCTACCCGGAAGTCCTCAACCGTATGCGCTCATCGCTAGGGTGTGGGGCTGGGAATGGCCAGCGAGACCTGTGGGGAAGCCCGTGCGTGAATACCTGCTGACGCTCTGCGTGACGGCCGCGGTGACGTATCTGCTGACAGGGCCGGTACGGAAGTTCGCGATCGTGGCGGGAGCGATGCCGGAGATCCGGGCACGTGACGTGCACCGGGAGCCCACTCCGCGCCTCGGCGGGATCGCGATGTTCTTCGGGCTGTGCGCGGGCCTGCTGGTCGCCGACCACCTCACCAACCTGAGCGAGGTCTTCGAGAGCTCCAACGAGCCGCGTGCCCTGCTCTCCGGCGCGGCCCTGATCTGGCTGATCGGCGTCCTGGACGACAAGTTCGAGATCGACGCCCTGATCAAGCTCGGCGGGCAGATGATCGCCGCCGGCGTGATGGTGGTGCAGGGTCTGACGATCCTGTGGATCCCCGTCCCCGGCGTCGGCAACGTGGCGCTGACCCAGTGGCAGGGCACCCTGCTGACGGTCGCGCTGGTCGTCATCACCATCAACGCGGTCAACTTCGTCGACGGCCTCGACGGTCTCGCGGCGGGCACGGTGTGCATCGCGGCGGCGGCGTTCTTCATGTACGCCTACCGGATCTGGTACTCGTACGGCATCGAGGCGGCCGCCCCCGCGACGCTGTTCGCGGCCATCCTCATGGGCATGTGCCTGGGATTCCTCCCGCACAACATGCACCCCGCCCGGATCTTCATGGGCGACTCCGGCTCGATGCTGATCGGCCTGGTGCTGGCGGCGGGCGCGATCTCGGTGACGGGGCAGGTGGACCCGGACGCGATGCGGCTGTTCTCCGGCTCCGAGCGCAACACCGTGCACCAGATGGTGCCGGTCTACATCCCGCTGCTGATGCCGCTGACCATCATCGCCATCCCCGCCGCCGACCTGATCCTGGCGATCGTGCGGCGCACCTGGCGGGGCCAGTCGCCGTTCGCCGCGGACCGCGGACACCTGCACCACCGGCTGCTGGAGATCGGGCACTCGCACAGCCGCGCGGTGCTGATCATGTACTTCTTCTCGGCGCTGATCGCCTTCGGGGCCCTGGCCTTCTCGGTGAACGCCGCTTCGATGTGGATCGTGCTGGGAGTCGTCTTCCTGAGCGCGATCGGTCTGGTCCTGCTCCTGCTGCCGCGCTTCACACCGCGCGCCCCGCGCTGGGCCGAGCACTTCGTGCCGCCCCGCTACCGCCGCCGCAAGGCCGCCGTCGAGGCCGGGCCCGCGGTGGCCGCGGACGAGGTCGAGGACGAGCGCGTCCCGGTCGCCGCGGGTGTCTCGGGCGTCAACGGGGCGACCGCCGTCGGCCCCCGTTCGCGCGCAAGGTAAGAATCTGACTAGAGCATTGCCAAGTCGTGGGGGAACGAACTGCCCCATTACCAGACAAGTGGGCGCAGTGACTGCACAGACGCGCACTGTCACTCTCATGTGTGACAGCAAGCACACCCACAGGTAAAGACCTCATCAAATAGTTTGTGATACGGTTCACGAGAACCCCCGGGTAGAGCCTAAGGACCGTAGTGCGACGGTCTCTTGGCCGTCAGGACCTCGTTCGGCCCGGGACTACGCTCGTCCATGACGACACCCTGCCCCCTGTGAAAAGCGGAGTTGCCGCCATGCCGTCCAATGACGTCCGGACCTTGCTTCAGGCTGCCGTGCCCACGGCTGCCGTCGGCGCCGTAGCCGCCGTCGTCAGCGCCGTGGTCGCCGGCGGCAAGGGGGCGGTCGGTGCCGTCGTCGCGACCGTGCTGGCGATGCTCTTCATGGGGATCGGTCTCTACGTCCTCCAGCGCACCGCCAAGACGCTTCCGCACCTTTTCCAGGCGATGGGCCTGATGCTCTACGCGGCTCAGATCCTGCTGCTGTTCGTCTTCCTGGCCACGTTCAAGAACACGACGCTGTTCAACCCCCGGTCCTTCGCCATCACTCTGGTCGTCGCCACGCTCACGTGGATCGCCGCGCAGACGCGGGCGCACATGAAGGCCAAGATCCTCTACGTCGAACCCGACTCGTCGAGCGACAAGCCCGAGAAGACGGGCCACTCGTCGTGAGGGGTAGGGCCGGGATAAAGAGGCATGTGAAGTCCTGCTATCGTCCGGTGCCAACTGCGGCATCGCGGGCGCGGGCATCCGAGCTGACGCCTGCTCATTCGCGAGGCGAGATGCCCCACAGCCGCCCCCACATCCGTAACACCAGTCCCGTGCCGAACTGCGGTCACGCGCCGCGCCGACACAACGAGGTTGCCGTACCCATGCGCCACGATGAAGGAGCCCGCGGTGAGTGCTGACCCGACGCAGGTGCTCGCCTTCGAGACCGACTGCCACATCTTCGACGGATGTGGCTTCCCGGCTCCCGGCCTGCACTCGTTCCTCTTCGAGCCGCTCTGGGGCAACGCAGACGGCAACGGCCTGTACTTCAACAAGCCGATGCTCCTGGCGCTGCTCGGGTCGATCGTCATCGTGGGCTTCTTCTGGGCGGCGTTCGGCAAGCCGAAGGTCGTCCCGGGCAAGCTCCAGATGGTCGCCGAGGCCGGATACGACTTCATCCGCCGCGGCGTCGTCTACGAGACCCTCGGCAAGAAGGAAGGCGAGAAGTACGTCCCGCTCATCGTGACGCTCTTCTTCTTCATCTGGATGATGAACCTCTGGTCGATCATCCCGGTCGCCCAGTTCCCGGTGACGTCGATCATCGCCTACCCCGCCGCCATGGCCGCGATCGTCTACGTCCTGTGGGTGTCGCTCACCTTCAAGCGCCACGGCTTCGTCGGCTTCTTCAAGAACGTCACCGGCTACGACAAGTCACTCGGCGCGGTGCTGCCGCTCGCGATGACGATCGAGTTCTTCTCGAACCTGATCGTCCGCCCCTTCACGCACGCCGTCCGGCTCTTCGCGAACATGTTCGCGGGCCACACGCTGCTGCTGCTCTTCACCATCGCCAGCTGGTACCTGCTGAACGGCATCGGCATCGCCTACGCCGGCGTCTCGTTCGTCATGACGATCGTCATGACGGCCTTCGAGCTCTTCATCCAGGCCGTGCAGGCGTACGTGTTCGTGCTGCTGACCTGCACCTACATCCAGGGCGCGCTCGCCGAGCACCACTGAGTCCCGCCCGGCCTCACACCCCAGCCGTCCGGTGGCCAACCCCCACCGGTCCGTAAAGAAAAGGAAGAACTGGCATGTCCCAGACCCTTGCTGCCGTCGAAGGTTCGCTCAGCTCCGTCGGTTACGGCCTGGCCGCCATTGGCCCCGGCGTCGGCGTCGGCATCATCTTCGGTAACGGCACCCAGGCCCTCGCCCGTCAGCCCGAGGCTGCCGGCCTCATCCGCGCCAACCAGATCCTGGGCTTCGCCTTCTGTGAGGCGCTCGCCCTGATCGGTCTCGTCATGCCGTTCGTCTACTAAGACGAACCTGACGACCGTCCCTTTCGACGAAAGGCACTGATGTGACATCCGCCCTGGTTTTCCTGGCGGCTGAGGGGGAGAAGGAAAATCCCCTCATTCCGCCGTGGCCGGAAGTTGTCATCGGCCTCCTCGCTTTCGTCATCGTCTTCGGCTTCCTCGCCAAGAAGCTGCTCCCGAACATCAACAAGGTTCTGGAAGAGCGCCGCGAGGCCATCGAGGGCGGTATCGAGAAGGCCGAGGCCGCGCAGACCGAGGCCCAGAGCGTCCTGGAGCAGTACAAGGCCCAGCTCGCCGAGGCCCGGCACGAGGCCGCGCGCCTGCGCCAGGAGGCGCAGGAGCAGGGCGCCACGCTCATCGCCGAGATGCGCGCGGAAGGCCAGCGGCAGCGTGAGGAAATCATCGCCGCCGGTCACGCCCAGATCCAGGCCGACCGCAAGGCCGCCGCGTCCGCGCTGCGCCAGGACGTCGGACAGCTGGCCACTCAGCTGGCCGGCAAGCTCGTCGGCGAGTCCCTCGAGGACCACGCCCGGCAGAGCCGCGTCATCGACCGCTTCCTGGACGAGCTGGACGACAAGGCGACGAAGGCCGAGGCCACGCGATGAACGGAGCGAGCCGCGAGGCCCTTGCCGCCGCACGTGAGCGTCTCGACGCGCTGACGGACTCCACGTCCGTGGACGCCGGCTCGCTCGCCGACGAGCTGGCCGCCGTCACCGCGCTGCTCCACCGCGAGGTATCGCTGCGTCGGGTCCTCACCGACCCGGCGCAGGGCGGCGAGGCCAAGGCCGAGCTCGCCCAGCGACTCCTCGGCACCCAGGTCAGCGGCCCCGCCGTCGACCTGGTGTCCGGAATGGTGCGTTCCCGCTGGTCGCAGTCCCGCGACCTGGTGGACGCGCTGGAGGAGCTGGCGAACACCGCCGACCTCACCGCGGCCCAGAAGCGGGGCCGGCTCGACAACGTCGAGGACGAGCTGTTCCGGTTCGGCCGGATCGTCTCCTCGACCACCGAGCTGCGCGCCGCGCTGACCAACCGCTCGGCCACCACCGCGGCCAAGGGCGAGCTGCTGCGCAGCCTGCTCGGCGGTCGGGCGGAGGTGACGACCGAGCGTCTGGTGACGCGCCTTGTCACCGCGCCGCGGGGACGTAGCCTGGAGACGGGACTCGAGTCCCTGTCCAAGCTCGCCGCGGACCGGCGGGACCGCATGGTCGCCGTCGTCACCTCGGCGGTGCCGCTGAGCGACCCGCAGAAGCAGCGCCTCGGCGCGGCTCTCGCGAAGATCTACGGCCGCCCGATGCACCTCAACCTCGACGTGGACCCCGAGGTCCTCGGCGGGATCCGGGTGCAGGTCGGTGACGAGGTCATCAACGGCTCCATCGCGGACCGCCTGGAGGACGCCGGCCGCCGCATGGCGAGCTGACGCTCCGCGCCACAACAGCACAACAAGCAGTACGTACTTACGACGGCCCTGGTTGGGCCGTGCAGAGGATTCACCTCTCATTGGGGGGAGTCCCGACTCGTGGAATACCCCCCAAGTGAAACTTCGGGCCCAACAAGGAGAGCAGGGAACTCAGATGGCGGAGCTCACGATCCGGCCGGAGGAGATCCGGGACGCACTGGAGAACTTCGTCCAGTCGTACAAGCCGGACGCGGCCTCGCGCGAGGAGGTCGGTACGGTCACCCTTGCCGGCGACGGCATCGCGAAGGTCGAGGGCCTGCCCTCGGCCATGGCCAACGAACTGCTGAAGTTCGAGGACGGCACCCTCGGCCTCGCCCTCAACCTGGAGGAGCGCGAGATCGGTTGCGTCATCCTCGGTGAGTTCAGCGGTATCGAGGAGGGCCAGCCGGTCACCCGCACCGGCGAGGTCCTGTCGGTCGCCGTGGGCGAGGGCTACCTCGGCCGCGTGGTCGACCCCCTCGGCAACCCGATCGACGGCCTCGGCGAGATCGAGACCGAGGGCCGCCGCGCCCTCGAACTGCAGGCCCCCACGGTCATGCAGCGCAAGTCGGTGCACGAGCCGATGGAGACGGGTTACAAGGCCGTCGACGCCATGACCCCGATCGGCCGTGGTCAGCGTCAGCTGATCATCGGCGACCGCCAGACCGGCAAGACCGCCCTGGCCGTCGACACGATCATCAACCAGCGTGACAACTGGCGCACCGGCGACCCGAACAAGCAGGTCCGCTGCATCTACGTCGCCATCGGCCAGAAGGGCTCCACCATCGCGTCGGTCCGCCGCGCGCTGGAGGAGAACGGCGCGCTGGAGTACACGACCATCGTGGCCGCCCCCGCGTCCGACCCGGCCGGCTTCAAGTACCTGGCGCCGTACACCGGCTCGGCCATCGGCCAGCAGTGGATGTACGAGGGCAAGCACGTCCTGATCATCTTCGACGACCTGTCGAAGCAGGCCGACGCCTACCGCGCCGTGTCGCTGCTGCTGCGCCGCCCGCCGGGCCGCGAGGCCTACCCGGGTGACGTCTTCTACCTGCACTCCCGTCTGCTGGAGCGCTGTGCCAAGCTCTCCGACGCCGAGGGCGCCGGTTCGATGACGGGTCTGCCGATCGTCGAGACCAAGGCCAACGACGTGTCGGCGTTCATCCCGACCAACGTCATCTCCATCACCGACGGCCAGTGCTTCCTGGAGTCCGACCTGTTCAACGCCGGTCAGCGTCCGGCCCTGAACGTCGGTATCTCGGTCTCCCGCGTCGGTGGCTCCGCCCAGCACAAGGCCATGAAGCAGGTCTCCGGCCGACTGCGCGTGGACCTCGCCCAGTTCCGTGAGCTGGAGGCGTTCGCCGCCTTCGGTTCCGACCTGGACGCCGCGTCGAAGTCGCAGCTGGAGCGCGGTCAGCGCATGGTCGAGCTGCTGAAGCAGGACCAGTACCAGCCGATGTCCACCGAGGACCAGGTCGTCTCCGTCTGGGCCGGCACCACCGGCAAGATGGACGAGGTGCCGGTCGCCGACATCCGCCGCTTCGAGAAGGAGCTCCTGGAGTACCTGCACCGCAAGGAGCAGGGCCTCATGACCTCCATCCGCGAGGGCGGCAAGATGTCCGACGACACCCTGCAGGCCATCGCCGAGGCGATCACGGCGTTCAAGAAGCAGTTCGAGACATCGGACGGCAAGCTGCTCGGCGAGGACGCCCCGTCCGCCGCCAAGTGACGTAAGGAAGGGACCTGACTCATGGGAGCCCAGCTCCGGGTCTACAAGCGTCGCATCCGATCCGTCACCGCGACCAAGAAGATCACCAAGGCGATGGAGATGATCGCCGCCTCGCGCGTCGTCAAGGCGCAGCGCAAGGTGGCGGCCTCCACGCCGTACGCGCAGGAACTGACCCGCGCGGTCACGGCGGTCGGCACCGGGTCGAACACGAAGCACCCGCTGACCACGGAGGCGGACACCCCGACCCGTGCCGCGGTTCTGCTCCTCACGAGCGACCGCGGCCTGGCCGGCGCCTTCAACTCCAACGCCATCAAGGCGGCGGAGCAGCTGACCGAGCGCCTCGAGCGCGAGGGCAAGCAGGTCGACGCCTTCATCGTCGGCCGGCGCGGTCTCGCCCACTACAACTTCCGTGAGCGCAAGGTCGCGGAGTCGTTCACGGGCTTCACCGACGAGCCCTCGTACGCGGACGCCAAGAAGGTCGCGGCGCCGCTGATCGAGGCCATCGAGAAGGAGACGGCGGAGGGCGGCGTGGACGAGCTCCACATCGTCTACACCGAGTTCGTCTCGATGATGACGCAGACGGCGATCGACTCCCGGCTGCTTCCGCTGCGCCTCGAAGAGGTCGCGCAGGAGTCGACGGCGAAGGACGAGATCCTCCCGCTGTTCGACTTCGAGCCGTCGGCGGAGGACGTCCTCGACGCCCTGCTGCCGCGCTACGTCGAGAGCCGCATCTACAACGCGCTGCTGCAGTCGGCCGCTTCCAAGCACGCCGCCACGCGGCGCGCGATGAAGTCGGCCACCGACAACGCGGGTGAGCTGATCAACACGCTCTCCCGTCTTGCCAACGCGGCCCGCCAGGCCGAAATCACCCAGGAAATCAGCGAGATCGTCGGTGGCGCGAGCGCACTGGCCGACGCGACCGCGGGGAGTGACAAGTAATGACCACCACTGTTGAGCCGACCGCTGCGTCGGGCGTGGCCACCGGCCGCGTCGCGCGGGTCATCGGCCCGGTCGTCGACGTGGAGTTCCCCGTCGACGCGATGCCGGAGATCTACAACGCCCTGCACGTCGAGGTCGCGGACCCGGCGCAGGCGGGCGAGCTGAAGACGCTGACCCTGGAGGTCGCCCAGCACCTGGGTGACGGCCTGGTCCGCACCATCTCCATGCAGCCCACCGACGGCCTGGTCCGCCAGGCCCAGGTCACCGACACGGGCTCGGCCATCTCCGTGCCCGTCGGCGACTTCACCAAGGGCAAGGTGTTCAACACCCTCGGTGAGGTGCTGAACGTCGACGAGACCTACACCGGTGAGCGCTGGCCGATCCACCGCAAGGCGCCGAACTTCGACGAGCTCGAGTCGAAGACCGAGATGTTCGAGACCGGCGTCAAGGTCATCGACCTGCTGACCCCGTACGTCAAGGGCGGCAAGATCGGCCTGTTCGGCGGCGCCGGCGTGGGCAAGACGGTGCTCATCCAGGAGATGATCTACCGCGTCGCCAACAACCACGACGGTGTCTCCGTGTTCGCCGGTGTCGGTGAGCGCACCCGTGAGGGCAACGACCTCATCGACGAGATGAGCGAGTCCGGCGTCATCGACAAGACCGCGCTGGTCTTCGGTCAGATGGACGAGCCGCCGGGCACCCGTCTGCGCGTCGCGCTGGCCGGCCTGACCATGGCCGAGTACTTCCGCGACGTCCAGAAGCAGGACGTGCTGTTCTTCATCGACAACATCTTCCGCTTCACCCAGGCGGGCTCCGAGGTGTCGACCCTGCTCGGCCGCATGCCCTCCGCGGTGGGCTACCAGCCGAACCTGGCCGACGAGATGGGTCTCCTCCAGGAGCGCATCACCTCGACCCGTGGTCACTCGATCACCTCGATGCAGGCGATCTACGTCCCCGCGGACGACCTGACCGACCCGGCCCCGGCCACCACCTTCGCCCACCTCGACGCGACGACGGTGCTCTCCCGTCCGATCTCGGAGAAGGGCATCTACCCGGCCGTGGACCCGCTGGACTCGACGTCCCGCATCCTCGACCCGCGGTACATCGCGGCGGACCACTACCAGGCCGCGATGCGCGTGAAGAACATCCTGCAGAAGTACAAGGACCTGCAGGACATCATCGCGATCCTCGGTATCGACGAGCTCGGCGAGGAGGACAAGCTCGTCGTCCACCGTGCCCGTCGCGTGGAGCGCTTCCTGTCCCAGAACACCCACGTCGCCAAGCAGTTCACCGGCGTGGACGGTTCGGACGTGCCGCTGGACGAGTCGATCGCCGCGTTCAACTCGATCTGCGACGGTGAGTACGACCACTTCCCGGAGCAGGCGTTCTTCATGTGCGGTGGCATCGAGGACCTGAAGAAGAACGCGAAGGAGCTGGGCGTCTCCTGAGCCTCGTGCTCGACGTGGGCCTCACGGCTCACACCGGAGGGGGCGGGCACGTCCCGTCCCCTCCGTCACGCCCCTTAGACTTGTAACCAACACCCGGCTCTCCGGCCGGGTGGTGACCCGAGGAGCCACCTTGGCTGCTGAGCTGCACGTCGCGCTGGTCGCGGCCGACCGAGAGGTCTGGTCCGGCGAGGCCACCCTGGTCGTCGCGCGCACCACGTCCGGCGACATCGGCGTCATGCCCGGTCACCAGCCGCTGCTCGGTGTGCTGGAGTCGGGCCCGGTGACCATCCGTACGAGTGATGGTGGGACGGTCGTCGCCGCGGTGCACGGCGGTTTCATCTCGTTCGCGGACAACAAGCTGTCGCTGCTGGCCGAGATCGCCGAGCTGTCGGACGAGATTGACGTCCAGCGCGCGGAGCGGGAGCTCGAGCGCGCGAAGGCGGAGGGCGACGCCCACGCCGAGCGTCGCGCGGACGTCCGACTGCGCGCGGCGGCGGGACGCTGATCCACAGCACTGTGCGATAGCGTCGTGCTATGACGTCACTCAGCCGCGGCTGGGACCGGAGTGATCCGGACCCGGCCGCGGCTGAGGCAGATCCGGGTGTTTTTTCCGTTCCGTTACCTAGGAGACGAGGAGGTCGGTGTCGATGGTCCTCGCTCTGACTGTGTGCGGAATTGTCGTCGCCCTGGTGGTGATCGGACTCTTCGTCTTCGGGCTGCGCCGGCGGCTGATCCAGCGGTCGGGCGGCACCTTCGACTGTTCTCTGCGCTGGGACGCCCCCGAGGAGGGCGACGCCGCCGGCAAGGGCTGGTCCTACGGGGTGGCCCGCTACAACGGGGACCGGGTCGAGTGGTACCGCGTCTTCTCGTACTCCCCTCGCCCGCGCCGCGTCCTGGAACGTTCGGCGATCGAGGTGGCCGGCCGCCGTGTGCCGGACGGCGAGGAGGAGCTGGCGTTGCTCTCGGACGCGGTCGTGCTCGCCTGCGTCCATCGGGACACCCGACTCGAACTGGCGATGAGCGAGGACGCGCTGACCGGATTCCTGGCGTGGCTGGAGGCGGCCCCACCCGGACAGCGAGTGAACGTGGCGTAGCCACCTTCACTCGCTGGGTGGCCCTCCCCCGGACTCCGTCCGGGAGAGGGCCGACGTCGTTCGGGGACTCGGTTACTTCAGGCCGCTGCTGATGGCGCCCACCAGCTCGCCGTTGGCCGTGTCACCGCTGAACTCCCAGAAGAACGCACCGCCGAGGCCCTGGTTCTTGGCCCAGGTCATCTTGCCCGCGATGGTCGACGGGGTGTCGTACGACCACCACTGGTTGCCGCAGTGCGCGTACGCCGTGCCGGCGACCGTGCCGGTGACCGGACAGGCGTTCTTCAGGACCTTGTAGTCCTCGATACCGGCCTCGTAGGTGCCGGGTGCCGCGCCGGTCGCCGTGCCGCCGGGAGCGGACTGGGTGACGCCGGTCCAGCCGCGGCCGTAGAAGCCGATGCCGAGCAGGAGCTTGGCGGACGGCACGCCCTTGGCCTTGAGCTTGGCGATCGCGTCCGCGGAGTTGAAGCCCGCGGTCGGGATGCCGGAGTACGAGGTCAGCGGGGAGTGCGGGGCGGTCGGGCCGGTGGTCGCCCAGGCGCCGAAGTAGTCGTACGTCATCACGTTGTACCAGTCGAGGTACTGGGAGGCGCCGCCGTAGTCGGCCGCGTCGATCTTGCCGCCGGCGGAGCCGTCCGCGGTGATGGCGGCGGTGACGAGGTAGTTCGAGCCGAACTCGTTGCGCAGCGCCTGGGAGAGGTTCTTGAAGGCGGCGGGGCCGGAGGTGTCGCAGGTCAGGCCGCAGGCGTTCGGGTACTCCCAGTCGATGTCGATGCCGTCGAAGACGTCGGCCCAGCGCGGGTCCTCCACGACGGCCTTGCAGGACTTGGCGAACGCGGCCGGGTTCTGCGCCGCCTGGCCGAAGCCGCCGGAGTAGGTCCAGCCGCCGAAGGAGTACAGCACCTTGATGTGCGGGTACTTGGCCTTCAGCTGGCGCAGCTGGTTGAAGTTGCCGCGCAGCGGCTGGTCCCAGGTGTCGGCGGTGCCGCTGACGGACTGGTCGGCGGTGTAGGCCTTCTCGTACGCGGCGAAGGTGTCGTCGACGGTGCACTGACCGTTCTTGACGTTGCCGAACGCGTAGTTGATGTGGGTGATCTTGGAGGCGGAGCCCGAGGTCACCAGGTTCTTGACGTGGTAGTTGCGCCCGTAGACGCCCCACTCGGTGAAGTAGCCGAGGTTGACCTTGCCGCTCGGGCCGGGCTCGCCTCCGCCGCCGCCGGTGGTGCGGACCTTGACGGCGCCGCTGGCCGGACCGGTCTGGTCGGCGGTGTCGCGGGCCTGGACGGTGTACGAGTAGTCGGTGCCCTTGGTCAGGCCGGTGTTGGTGTAGGTGGTGCCGGTGACGGTGGCGACCTTCGTGCCGTCGCGCAGGACGTCGTAGTTCTTGACGCCCTTGTCGTCGGTCGCCGCCGACCAGGACAGCTTCACCGAGGTGTCGGTGACGTCCGAGGCGGTGGGCGTGCCGGGCGCGGAGGGGGCGGCGTCGCCGGGGACGGAGGTGCCGTCGCAGCTGCCGCCGTTGAGCTTGCAGTTCGAGGGGGAGCCGGGGCCGCTGCCGTTGAAGCCGAAGGAGACCGAGGCGCCGGGGGCGAGCGTCCCGTTCCAGCCGACGTTCTTGGCGGTCCAGTGGTCACCGGAGTTGGTGACCGTGGCGTCCCAGGCCGAGGTGACCTTGGTCCCGGAGGGGAAGTCCCACTCGACGGTCCAGGAGTTGATGGTGGTGGTGCCGGTGTTCTTCACCGTCCAGTTGCCGCCGAAGCCCGTGCCCCAGTCCGAGGTCTTGGCGAAGGTGGCCGTCGCGGTCGTGGCCGCCTGGGCCGGACTCGCGAGGCCCACCAGACCGGCCAGCGGGAGCGACAGGGTCGCGAGCAGTGCCGCGGCTCTGTGTCTGAAGCGCATGCTGCGCCTCCTTATGTGGGGTTGTCGGCGCGGGCCGACTGAGCCATCGGCCCGCAGTGCCGCGAGAATAGAAAGGTCTGGACCTTAGGTCAATAGGTCTGGACCAGTGTCCCGATGGCCCGTTAGATCCCCAACTCCTGCGCCAGCATCGCCGCTTGCACCCGGCTGCGCAGCCCCAGCTTGCCCAGCAGACGGCTGACGTGCGTCTTCACCGTGGCCTCGGCCATGTTCAGGCGGTCCGCGATCGCCGCGTTGGGCAGCCCTTCACCGAGACACGAGAGCACCTCGCGCTCGCGCCGGGTCAGCTCCTCCAGCACCGCCGGATCGGCGGTCGGCTCCCGGACCGGCTTGGCGGCGAACTCGGCGATCAGGCGCCGGGTGACGGCCGGGGCCACGATCCCCTCCCCGTTCGCCACCGTGCGCACGGCCGTGAGCAGGTCCTTGGCCTCCGTGTTCTTGAGCAGGAACCCGGCGGCTCCCGCCCGCAGCGCCCCGAAGACGTACTCGTCCAGGTCGAAGGTGGTCAGCACCAGGACGTCGGCGAGCCGCTCGTCGACCACCATCCGGGTCGCCGACACCCCGTCCAGCCGCGGCATCTGCACGTCCATCAGCACCAGGTCCGGCCGCAGCTCCCGGGCCAGGGCCACCGCCCGCTCGCCGTCCGCGGCCTCCCCGACCACCTCGATGTCCGGGGCACTGCCCAGGATCAGCACCAGTCCGGCCCGGACGGCCGACTGGTCCTCGGCGACGAGGACGCGGATCATGTCGGGTCTCCTTCGGTCAGGGGCAGCGCGGCGCGTACGTCCCAGATCTTGCCGCCCGCCGAGTCGGGGTCCGCCACCGGACCGGCCTCGAAGGTGCCGTGCAGCAGCGCGGTCCGCTCCCGCATACCGACCAGCCCGGCGCCCGACCCGGGGGCGCGCGGGGTGTCGCGGTCGCCGTACGGGCTGGTCACCCGGACGTGCAGGACGTCGTCGTGCCGGGTGAGCGCGACCCGTACCGTGCCCGGCGCCGCGTGCTTGAGCGCGTTGGTGAGGGACTCCTGGACGATCCGGTACGCGGCCAGCTCGACCGGCGCGGGCAGTCCCTCGCCGGGCGCCGCCTCCAGGGTGACGTCGAGCCCGTTGGCGCGGGCGCCGTCGACCAGGGCGCCGATGCCGTCCAGGGTGGGGGCCGCGGCGGGCTCGGTGTCCCCGCCGGTGTCCCGCAGGATGCCGATCAGCCGCCGCATCTCGGCCAGCCCCTCGACGCTGTTCTCGCGGATCACGCCGAGCGCCTGCCGGGTGGTCGCCGGGTCGTCCAGGGAGAGCGCGGCCGTGGAGTGGATGGCGATCGCGGAGAGGTGGTTGGCCACCATGTCGTGCAGCTCGCGTGCCATCCGGGAACGCTCCGCGGTCACCGCCTGCACGCGGTCCATCTCGGCCAGCAGCGCGGTCTGCTCGGCCCGCAGCCGGGCGGCGTCGGCGGCCTCCCGGTGACTGCGCACGATCAGCCCGGTCGAGGCGGGCGCGAACGACACGATTCCGACGGCCACCCCGATGAGCAGCGCCTCGGGCACCCGCCACAGCGCGAACGGCACGACCGTCCCGGCCACCGTGAGCAGCCCGGTGATCCACGGGATGCGGCGGGCCGAGGCGGGCGGGCCGTAGAGCACGGCGGCGTACATCACGTCGGTGTACATGATCACCGTGACCAGGTTGCCCTGCGTGAGCGTGTCCGCGACCAGCGCGGCCGTACCGATCAGCAGACCGGTCCGCGGCGCGGCCCTGCGCAGCAGCTCACAGCCCGCCATCACCACCAGCGGGAGCAGCAGCGGCCAGCGGCCGTCGAACAGCACGATCGGCTCGCCGGCCGGGCGGACCCCCAGCCCGATGCCCCACAGCAGCAGCCCGCCCAGCAGACCGGCCGACGCGGCGTACACGTCGAAGCGGCGCGGGCGGGGGAGTCGTGGGGCCATGCCACCATCCAACACGGCGCGCACCCCGCCCGCCTGATCCGGCGGGAGGGTCCCGCACTGCATCTTTCGATGTAGCGCAGGTTCGTCACCGGCGACGACGATCCGGGCCGCCGCGCACGGGAGCCTGGAAGGGCGATCGAGAGGAGCGAACCGTGATCGTCACGTTGATCATCGTCTGCGAGATCGGCTTCTGGGTCCTGCTGGCGGCCGGACTGGCCACCCGCTACCTGCTGCGGATGCCGCACACGGGCATGGCGCTGCTGCTGTGCGAACCGCTGCTGGAGGTCGTGCTGCTGATCGTCACCGCGCTGGACCTCGAGAACGGAGCCGACCCGAGCTGGAGGCACGGCCTGGCGGCCCTGTACATCGGCTACACCGTCGGCCACGGCCACCGCACCGTGAAGTGGCTCGACGGCCACGCCGCCCACCGGCTCGGCGGAGCCCCGAAACCGGCCGGGCCGCCGCGCCACGGCATGGCCCGCGCCCGGCACGAGGGCAGGGTGTGGCTCGGCACGCTGCTCGCCGCCGCCGTGGCGACCGGACTGCTCCAGCTCGCCATGTGGTACGTCGACGACCCGAGCCGCACCGGCTCCCTGGAGGCCTGGCAGTACACCGCCTGGCGCGCCGCCGGCATCCACGGCCTGATCGCGCTGACGTACCTGATCTGGCCGAAGAAGGCCCCGGCCGAGACGGCCCCGGTCACCTCCGGGCGCGAGGCGCGGAAGGAGGGCGTGGGCCGATGAGGTTCCTGTCCGAGCGGCACCTGTGGGAGGGCGGGGCCACGTTCCTGGTCGGCCTCGCCCTGTGGTGGTTCACCGGGGACGTGGACGTCCCCGTGGTCACCCCGACCAAGGTGGGGGTCGCGCTGATGTGCTTCGGCGGCGCGCAGACCGCGTGGGGCGTGTACCGGTCGGCGCGCCGGCCCGCCTAGCGCTCCCCGCCCGGCACCCACAGCACGTCGCCGACCTCCTTGTTGGCCACGCGGGCCAGGATGAAGAGCAGGTCGGAGAGCCGGTTGAGGTAGGTCGCGGCCAGCGGGTTCATCGTCTCGCCGTGGACCTCCAGCGCCGCCCAGGTGGAGCGCTCGGCCCGGCGGACCACCGTGCACGCCTGGTGCAGCAGGGCCGCGCCGGGCGTGCCGCCGGGCAGGATGAAGGAGCGGAGCTTCTCCACCTCGGCCAGGAAGCGGTCGCAGTCGGCCTCCAGCTTGTCGACGTAGAACTGCTCGACGCGCAGCGGCGGGAACTTCGGGTCCTGCACCACCGGCGTCGACAGGTCCGCGCCCACGTCGAAGAGGTCGTTCTGCACGCGGACTAGGACCTTGACGATCTCCTCGTGCAGGCCGCCGAGTGCGATCGCCGTGCCGATCACCGCGTTCGCCTCGTTGGCGTCGGCGTACGCGGAGATCCTGAGGTCTGTCTTGGGGGTCCGGCTCATGTCACCGAGGGCGGTGGTGCCCTGGTCGCCGGTCCGGGTGTAGATGCGCGTCAGGTTGACCATGAGGCCAGCGTAGTTACGCCCCGGCGGTACGGAAGACGCGTGTGCCCACCGTCACGGCCAGCGCGGTGAGGGCGACGGCGACCAGCGCGCCGTACAGCATGTGCGCGGTCGCGTAGCTGCCGACGTAGGCGTCGCGCATCGCGTCGACCAGGTAGCGGAACGGCATCAGGTGCGAGAGCACGTCCAGCCAGGCCGGGCCCAGGGTCATCGGGAGCATCAGGCCCGACAGCAGCATCGACGGCATGGTCAGCGCGTTGACGGTGGGCCCGAACTCCCCCGGCGTACGGACCTTCATCGCCAGCGCGTACGACAGCGACGCCAGCGAGACGGTCAGCAGGGCGACGAACACGAACCCGACGAGCACGCCGGCAAGGGGCGCGCGCAGCCCCATCACCAGCGCGGCCAGCACCAGCAGGACCGCCTGGAACGCGAAGACGGTGGCGTCCCGCAGCACCCTGCCCAGCAGCAGCGCCAGACGGCTGACCGGCGTGACACGCATGCGTTCGACCACCCCCTGGGTGTTCTCGACGATGATCGAGAAGCCCGCGAAGGAGGCGCCGAACAAGCCGAGTTGGAGCAGCAGGCCGGGGACGAGCACCTGCCACGAGCTGCCGTGTCCGCCGAGCGGCAGGTCGGTCAGCAGGGGGCCGAAGAAGAGCAGGTACAGCAGCGGCATCAGCACGCCGAAGAGCAGGGCGAGCCGGGAGCGCAGGGACTGGCGCAGATAGCGGCCGTAGATGATGGCGGTGTCGTGGAGCAGCATCGGGGTCCTCGGGTCCTGGGGCGGTACGGCCGCGGAGCGGCGGGGTCGTACGGCCGCGGGGTGGCGGGGCCGTACGGTCGGGGGGCCGGGGGAGGTCATACGGCCACGGGGGTGGCGTCGGCGGGTGCGGCGCTGCGGCCGGTGACGGCGAGGAAGGTGTCCTGGAGCGAGGCGTCGAGCGAGCCGCCGTACTCCAGCTTCAGCGCGCCGGGGGTGCCCTCGGCCGCCACCACGCCCCGGTCCACGACCACCAGGCGGTCGGCGAGGGCGTCGGCCTCGTCGAGGTAGTGCGTGGTGAGGAAGACCGTGGTGCCGTGGTCGTCGCGCAGCCGGCGGACCAGGTCCCACAGGTCGGCGCGGCTGCCGGGGTCGAGGCCGGTCGTCGGCTCGTCCAGGAAGAGCACCTCCGGGCGGTGCGTGAGCGCCATCGCGATGTCCAGCCGGCGCCGCTGGCCGCCGGAGAGCGCGCCGCACCTGCGGTCGAGGAACTCGGTGAGGTCCAGGTCGCGGGCGAGCTCCCCGGCGCGCTCGACGGCCCGCGCCTTGGACAGGCGGTACAGGCGGCCCTGGGTGACCAGCTCCTCCCGCACGGTGACCTGCGCGTCCACCCCGCCCGACTGCGCCACGTAACCGCAGGCCCGGCGGACCGCCGCCGGGTCGGTCACCAGGTCGTGGCCGGCGACGGTGGCCGCGCCGCCGGTGGGGGCCAGCAGCGTCGTGAGCATCCGGAGGGTGGTGGTCTTGCCGGCGCCGTTGGGGCCCAGGAAGCCGAGGATCTCGCCCGCGCGGACGGTCAGGTCGATGCCGCGCACCGCTTCGACCGGGCCGTGCTTCGTCTCGAAGGTGCGGGCGAGACCGGCCGTACTGATGATTGCCATGGCCCCAGAAAAACAGAGTCACTCAATTTTTGCAACGACTCCAAGTTTTCAGTGGGCCCAGCGAAGCTAGGATGACCCCATGGCCGAGGGACTGAGGGAACGGAAGAAGCGGCAGACCCGCCAGTACATCTCCGATGTCGCCACGGGCCTGTTCCTTCAGCGCGGATTCGAGGCCGTGACGGTGGCGGAGGTCGCGGACGCGGCGAACGTCTCCGTCAACACGGTCTACAACTACTTCCCGGCCAAGGAGGACCTCTTCCTCGACCGCTCCAAGGGCGTCGTCGACCGCCTCTCCCGCTGGGTCCGCGGGCGGCGCGTCGGGGAGTCGGCGGCGCGGGCCGTGCTGCGCGAACTGCGCGAGGAGGTCGAGTCGGTCTCGCCGCGGCTCGGCCTGATGGACGGCTACGCCGCGTTCATGAGGGTCATCCAGGACTCGCCCGCCCTGCGCTCGCGCATGTGGGCGATCGGCCAGGAGGTGCTCCTCGACCTGGAGCGGACCCTGCGCGAGGAGACCGGTGGCACGGAGGACGACGTCACACCCGCCCTGATGGCCGGTCAGGTCAACTGGCTGCACGGCACGGTCGTCGCGACCATCGGGCAGCGCATGCTCGCCGGCGGCAAACCCTCGCAGGTCTCCCGCGAGGTGCTCCTGCTGCTGGACGAGATGGAGGAGCTGTTGAGCGAGAAGGTGCTCAACTACGCCGTACGAGGCGCGGCCTGACACCCGGATGACGCACCCCGGTGTGATGTCCGTCATCTGAGACGTGACGCGCGTTACTAACCGGTCACACAGCCCCTCACGGCCGCTAATCTCCGGCCGAGAGAAGAGAAACAGCGCGTATCAGGGGAGTCGCACAGTGGCACGGAAGCTCGCCGTCATCGGAGCCGGTCTCATGGGATCCGGCATCGCCCAGGTCTCCGCCCAGGCGGGCTGGGACGTCGTCCTGCGCGACGTCACCGACGAGGCGCTGCGGCGCGGTACCGACGGCATCAGGGCCTCGTACGACAAGTTCGTCGCCAAGGGGAAGCTCTCCGCCGACGACGCCGAGGCCGCCCTCGCGCGCATCACCGCGACCACCGATCTGGACGCCGCCGCCGACGCGGACGTCGTCGTCGAGGCCGTCTTCGAGAAGCTCGAGGTCAAGCACGAGATCTTCCGCGCGCTCGACAAGCTGGTGAAGGACGGGGCGATCCTCGCGTCCAACACCTCCGCCATCCCGATCACCAAGATCGCGGCCGTGACGGAGCGCCCCGAGCGGGTCGTCGGCACCCACTTCTTCTCACCGGTCCCGATGATGCAGCTGTGCGAGCTGGTGCGCGGCTACAAGACCAGCGACGAAACGCTCGCCACCGCGCGGGAGTTCGCCGAGTCCACCGGCAAGACCTGCATCGTCGTCAACCGTGACGTCGCCGGCTTCGTGACCACCCGCCTCATCTCCGCCCTCGTCGTCGAGGCCGCGAAGCTGTACGAGTCGGGCGTCGCCACCGCCGAGGACATCGACCTCGCCTGCAAGCTGGGCTTCGGCCACGCCATGGGGCCGCTGGCCACCGCCGACCTGACGGGCGTCGACATCCTGCTGCACGCCACGGGCAACATCTACACCGAGTCGCAGGACGAGAAGTTCGCCCCGCCGGAGCTGATGCGCCGGATGGTGGACGCCGGTGACATCGGCCGCAAGAGCGGGCAGGGCTTCTACAAGCACTGAGGTCGCATCGGCCCCGGGAAACGTCACACGCCGGGGTGAATTCGGTATCGGTTCGCTTACAGGCGGCAACCTCCGATCGTTTCGGCCAGTCAGAGGTTGCAACACCTGATACCGCCGAGAGATCACACCGAGCATCGAAGAATCGCAGAGACGACGAAGACGCATCCCGGGGAGCGCATATGCACATCAGGGGCGACCACGTCGAGCTGGTCGTCGGGGGCCGCCTCGACGTCCGCAGCGCGGCGGACGCCCGTACGGTCCTGCACTCGGCCGTCGACGACGGAGTCGGCGACCTGGTGCTGGACCTGTCCGAACTGGACTCCTGGGACGCCACCGGACTCGGCGTGATCATGGGAGCCCACCGACGGGCCGGCCGCTGCGGCCGGCGGCTGGTGCTGCGCGGCGTGCCACCGCAGATGCAGCGCCTGCTGGTGGCCACCCGGCTGCACCGGATCCTGGCCATCGAGGGCGGCATCGGCGTGGAGACCCTGCCCAGGGTGTGACGCCGCGGGCCGGTGGGGCGCGGCGGAAGGGGGAGACCCGGACACCGCTCGGCGAATCGCCCGACGCACGCAATCCTCACGAGACCGTGACGTCTCGGACGGGTCGGCACCCCGGCCTGTCGGAGATACTGAGCGAAGGTTTAGGGTCTGGCTGCCCGCCACCTCGCGAACCCACTGGCGGGCCCGGACCAGAAGCGACAGCGCGGTGTGCGGCAAGGCCGGGAGGGGCGGTCCCGACCGGGACCCGGCACACGACGCTTTTGGGGGGCTTGAACCTATGGACCCGAACAACCGGGGACCCGAGGAGTACGGCCAAGACGGCGACCACCAGGCGCCGCGCCCGCGCCCGCCCAGGGACCCCCTCACGACCGACTTCGGACAGCACACGCCCGCGCTCGCCCGCACGGTGCAGCTCGTCTCCGGAGACTTCCTGCTCACCGTCAACCCGGTCGACGGCAGCGAGATCGAGGTCTGCCCGCCCGCCGAGCGGCCCGCCCGGCCCGAGAAGCTCACCGCGGCCGAACGCGCCGAGGCGGCCCGTGCCGCCCGGCCGCCCGTGCCGCCGGGGCCGACCCGCACCGTGCTGGGACTGCTGGCCCGCGACGACGAACGCGAACGCCTGGTGCGGCTGCTCGCCCGCGGCCGTTCCGTCCGCCTCACCGGCCCCGCCGGTTCCGGCCGCACCAGCCTCCTGGACATCGTCGCCGAGGACTGCGCGGGCCTCGCACCCGACGGCGTCGTCCGGCTCAGCGGATTCCGCCGCACCGCCGACGACCTCCTCCACGACCTCTTCCACGCCGTGCACCGCGCGCCCCTGCACCGCCCGGACCGGGAGGAACTGCTCAGGCACCTCGGGGAGGTCGGAGCGGTCGTCGTCCTGGACGACGTCGAGTTCGGCGGCACCGCCCTCGACGAGCTGCTGGACGCGACCCCCGAGTGCGCCTTCCTCATCGGCGCGACACCGGACGTGCCCGCCCCCTCGGCCGACTCGGCCGTGGAAGAGGTCTTCCTGACCGGCCTGGACCGCTCCGACGGCGTGGAGCTGCTCGAGCGCGCCGCCGGCCGGACCCTCACCGAGGACGAGGCCAACTGGGCCGGCGACCTCTGGTTCGAGTCCGAGGGCCTGCCGCTGCGCTTCGTCCAGGCCGGTGCCCTGCTGCGCCGTCGCGACCGGCAGCGGGCCGGCGCCGACGCCGTCGACGAGTTCGGTGTCTTCACCGACGCCCGCCCGGCCGACGACGCGCCCTACGACGCCGCCGAGAGCGACGACGTACCCCTGCCGTCCCTCGGCGAGGCCGCCGCGCCCGCACCGCTGCTCGCCTCCCGGCTGAGCGCCTCCGCCCGCACCACCCTGGAGTTCGCCGTCGCGCTCGGCGGCGAGGTGCCGCACCAGGCGCATCTGCCCGCGCTGGTCGGCGACACCCACGCGGACGCCGCCCTCGGCGAGCTGGCCGACTGCGGACTGGTCTCGCCGGTCGGCTCCCGCTACCGGCTCGCCGCCGGGGTGCTCACCCAGCTGGAGAGCGCCGGATACGCCGACGGCGCACGGGAGCGTGCGCTGGCCGCCGCCCAGCACTACGCCTGGTGGGCAGGGCACCCCTCGGTCACCCCGGAGCGGGTCTGCGCCGAGGCCGACGCGGTCCTGGCCGCCCTCGCCGTGCTGCTGCCGACGACCACCCCGCCCGCGGACGACGAGGAGAGCCCCGCCGTCCAGCTGGCCCGCACCTCCGCGCCCGCGTTCGCCGCCGGGCTGCACTGGAGCGCCTGGGAGCGGGCGCTGCGCTCCGGCACCGAGGCCTCCCGGCTCGCCGGTGACGTCGCCGAACAGGCCTACTTCCACCACGAACTCGGCGTCCTCGCCCTGTGCGGGGGCCAGCTCGACCGGGCCCGCGCCGAAC
This sequence comes from Streptomyces ambofaciens ATCC 23877, assembly GCF_001267885.1. Taxonomy (NCBI): domain Bacteria; kingdom Bacillati; phylum Actinomycetota; class Actinomycetes; order Kitasatosporales; family Streptomycetaceae; genus Streptomyces; species Streptomyces ambofaciens. The sequence continues at coordinate 5,439,387 of NZ_CP012382.1, forward strand.
TGGAGGCGTCCATCGGGCTGCGCGGCGCGCTGTCCGACAAGCGGGGCGCCGTCGCGGGCCGCCGGGCCCTGGCCCTGGTCGCCGACCGCACCGGGGACACGCCGGGGCTGGGCGGCGGCGCGGGCGTGTTCGGCGCCGCGGCGGCCGGTGCCGGACCCGGCGCCGCGGCCGCCGCGGGCCCGGGGTTCGGTCCGACGGCGGGGGAGGAGGTGCCCGACGCCCGGCACGAGGAGTCGGCGTCGCCGCCCGCCGGCGTGCCCGCGCCCTTCCCGCCGCTCCAGCCGCCTCCGCAGTCCCCGACCCTGGTCGCCAGGCGGGAGCCCGCCGGTGGGCCGTCCCGCAAGGCGGGCGGCGGCATCAAGGGCTTCGCGCGGCGCAACCTCGTGGCCGCCGGAGCGGGCGCGCTGCTCGTCGCCGTGCTCGGCACGGTGGTGACCCTCGGCGCCACGTCCGAGAACGACGCCGGCGACCCCTCCGACCAGGTCGGCGTCAACCCGTCCGCCAGCCAGGGCGTCGACGACGGCGGCCTGGGCGCGGACCGTCCCTCGGACGACGGGGCGAGCCCGGGCGACACCGGCCGGCCCGCCGACCCGGGCCCGGACGGGACCCCGGGCACGTCGGACGACCCGACGCCGAGCGAGTCGGCACGGCCCTCGGACGGCGCGAGCGGCTCCAGCGGCACCGGTGACCCGCAGGACAGCGAGAGCCCGGACGACTCCGGTTCCCCGGACGAGTCGAGCAGGCCGCCGACCTCACCCTCGACGAGGCCGACGTCGCCGAAGCCCACGGACACCGAGCCCACCGACCCCGGGACGCCCACCGAGACCGAGGAGCCCACGACGCCCGCGCCCACCGACACGGGCACGACCGCGCCGCCCACGGCCCCGGAGACGTCCAACAGCGCCAGCGGCCCCGGCACCCCGCCCGCCACCGCCAGTTCCCCCGTCGACACCCCCTCGACCGCCTCGCAGAGCGGCACCGCGACCGGCGGTCCGGGCACGCCGGGGGGTGCGAGCCCGGCGACGGAGCAGATCATCTGAGCCCCGGACACAGCACGGGAGGGCCGGGTCCGTCACACGGACCCGGCCCTCCCGCTCGTCGTGGGCGACGTCCGCTCAGAACAGCCGCAGCTTGTCGTCCTCGATGCCCCGCATCGCGTTGTAGTCCAGCACCTGGCAACCGATCCCGCGGTCCGTGGCGAGGACCCGGGCCTGCGGCTTGATCTCCTGCGCGGCGAAGACACCGCGCACCGGGGCGAGGTGCGGATCGCGGTTCAACAGCTCCAGGTAGCGCGTGAGTTGCTCGACGCCGTCGATCTCGCCGCGCCGCTTGATCTCGACCGCGACGGTCCTGCCCTCGGCGTCCCGGCACAGGATGTCGACCGGGCCGATGGCGGTCATGTACTCGCGGCGGATGAGGGTGTAGCCCTCGCCCAGCGTCTCGATGCGGTCGGCGAGCAGCTCCTGGAGGTGCGCTTCCACGCCGTCCTTGATCAGGCCGGGGTCGACCCCCAGTTCGTGCGAGGAGTCGTGGAGGATCTCCTCCATCGTGATGATGAGCTTCTCGCCCGCCTTGTTGACGACGGTCCAGACGCCCTCCTCCTCGCCCGTGCCCTCCTTCAGCGTGCAGGGCGGCGACATCCAGTTCAGGGGCTTGTAGGCCCGGTCGTCGGCGTGGATCGAGACGCTGCCGTCCGCCTTGACCAGGATCAGGCGGGGCGCCGAGGGGAGATGGGCGGTGAGCCGCCCGGCGTAGTCGACGGAGCAGCGGGCAATGACGAGACGCATGGTCGGCAACGCTACTCGACGCGCCCGGCCCGACGCGATTCGCCCGTCCCGTGGTGGCCTGGGCGACTGTCCCACTTCTCCCTTTGACCCCCTCTTGCGCACTGGCCGATTGTGCGCCCAACGGATGGTGCGCATCTAGGCATTCTCCTGGTGCCGTCAGGATCGGTTGCTTACGGTATTGAACGGGAGGTCGCGAAGTGTGTACTCAGCGTGTTCAATATCGCGCACTCCCTCAACTGTCCGGCAACCCCTGCCAGTCGGGGGTGCGAGAGGAGAACCCATGTCGCTCGACGTCTCACCGGCCCTACTCGAACAGGCCGAGCGAGGCGAGGTCGACGAAGCAGCCTTCGTCGACTGCGTCCGGACTTCCCTGCCCTACGCATGGGAGATGGTCAGCAGTCTGGTGGCACAGCTGAAGGTCGACGGCGGAGCGTTCGCCGACAACCAGACGCCCCCGCCGGACGAGCAGGCGCGTGGTCAGCTGCTGCGCGCGCTCGCGAGTGACGCCATACGCGGTGCGCTGCAACGGCACTTCGGGGTGCGGCTGGCCTTCCAGAACTGCCACCGGGTGGCGGTGTTCCCGTTGGACTCCTCCGTCGACGAGACGCTGACCCGATTCACCTCGGTGCGCAGCCAGGTGCTGAACCAGTCCCCCGAGTTCCGCGACTGCTGACGCGACGGTCGTCCGCTTGCCGCTCCGTACGAGGGAGGTGCGATGCGTACCGGAGTGGCAAGCCCGCCCCTCAGCGGAGCTGGGGGAGTACCTCGGCCCCGAGCCGGCGCACGTTCTCCTCGGTCGCCGCGAGGTCCCCGGAGCCCTCGACGAGGAGGGCGAAGCGGGTGATGCCGGTCCGCTCGCCGGTCGCCGCGAGCCGGTCGGCGCACAGCCGGGGCGGGCCCACCGGGTGCAGCCCGCAGAGCAGTTCGGTGTACGCGTGCGGGTCGCGCATCCGCCGGGCGCGGCCGTCCACCGTGACATGGGCGCCCAGACCCTGCCTGAGCCAGCCCGGCATGGCCTTGAGCAGGGTCTCCGCCGCGTCCGTGTGCCGGTCCGCGATCTGGCAGACGCCGGCCGAGACGTGGCCCGCGCCGTGGATCTCCGCCGACGGCCGGCCGGCCGCGCGCGCGTGCCGCTGCCACAGGGCGACCATCTCGGCCTTCTCCTCGTCCCCGACGTGCATGCCGAGCAGCATCGGCAGTCCCCGCTCGGCCGCCATGCGCACGCTCGCCGGGGACGTGCAGGCGACGACCACCTCGGGGCCGGGGCTCTCCGACAGCGCCTCCGAGGGGCGGGGGACGACGGGCACCTCACGGAACCGGAAGCGTTCCCCCGAGGCGCCGACGGCCGGCTCGCGCAGCCAGCGCAGCAGCAGGTCGAGCGATTCCGGAAAGCCCTGCTCGTACGCCTCCAGACCCGCGCCGAACACCTCCAGATCCACCCACGGGCCGCCCCGGCCCACGCCCAGCGAGAACCGGCCGCCGCTCGTGATGTGCAGCAGCGCGGCCTGCTCGCCGAGCGCGACGGGGTGGGTGGTGGGCAGCACGCTCACCGCGGTGCCGACCCGGAGCCGACGGGTGCGGCCCAGCAGCAGCGCGGCCAGCGTGACGGCCGACGGGCACGTGCCGTACGGCACGAAGTGGTGCTCGGCCAGCCAGACCGCGTCGAGCCCCGCCTCCTCGGCCACCTCGGCCGAGCGGACGGCGCGGTGCAGCGCCTCACCGTGGCCCTGGCCCGGGAACTGGGCGCCCAACACGAAACTTCCTACGCGCATCGCTCTTCCTGCTTCCTCGGCTCCGACCCGGAGCTCCCCCACAGGGCATAACCGCCTGACACGTGCCGAGGACACGGTCGGGCGGAGGGATTTGCGGATTGTCTGCAGAATCGGCCGTTGCGGAGGGGGTGGAACGGCCCTCGGAGAAGTCTGCGTGGGGGAGTTGTGGTGGTTGGTGCCGTACGCGTACCCCGCCTGGCGCCGCGTAGGCTGGACGCGGTCCCTGCTTCCTGTATAGCTCCGTGAGGTGTCCTGTGTCCCCGCGTCGCAACCGACCCAAGGGAGCCGGTTCGCCCGGCCGGAGCGCCGAGGACGACAGCTCCGGCCGCTACGGCGGCTGGCAGTCGGCGGAGAGCTGGCGGGGCGAGGACTGGAGCGTACGGCACGTGGCGGGCGCGAGCGCGCAGGGGAAGTCGTACCGGTGCCCCGGCTGCGACCAGCTGATCCCGGACGGGGTCCCGCACGTGGTGGCCTGGCCGGCCCACTCGGGCGTCGACGAACGGCGCCACTGGCACAAGGCCTGCTGGAACGCGAAGGACCGCCGCACCACACGGGTGCAGCGGTCCCGGAACGCGCCGAGGTTCTGAGCGCTCCTACACGTCCCGCTTCTCCAGCAGGGCGAAGGCGCCGGCGAACGCGACCGCGGTCACGCCGAGCATGATCCACAGCGGGTCCCAGCCGGACGGGCCGGAGTCGGTGAGGGCGTTGGCGTAGAAGATGCTGAGCTGGTTCGGGATCGAGTACTCGAACAGCGCCTGCTGCACGCTCTCCAGGGACGACGAGAACATGAAGAGCGCGACCACCAGGGGGGCGAGCACGGTCCCGATCATGATGGTGATGGCGCCCGCCGAGTGCCGGATGACCGAGCCCATGGCGAGCGAGAGCAGCCCGAGCAGCGCGATGTAGAGCGCCACGCCCACGGTGGCCTTCAGCCACTCCCCGCCGTCGGGCGCGCGGACGCCGCTGTCCTCCAGCAGCGCCACCTGCACGAGGGCCACGAGCGTGGCGGAGACCAGCGTCACGACGAAGGCCACCAGGAAGAAGACGATGGCCTTCGCGGCGAGCACCCGGCCGCGGTTGGGGCAGGCGACCATCGTGGTACGGACCATGCCGGTCCCGTACTCGGACGCGGTGGTCAGCACCCCGAGCGTGATGATGCACATGCTGCCCAGGAGCAGGCCGAAGAAGCCGAGGCTCAGCGCGTTGTCACCGGTCTGGTCCGGCGAGGAACCGGCGACCACGAAGCCGGTCAGCAGACCGATGCCGACGACCAGGAAGACGAACACACCCATCGTCCACAGCGTCGAGCGCACCGACCGCATCTTCGTCCACTCGCAGGCGACCGCGTGCGCCAGGTGCGTACGGACCACCGGGATCGGCGACGTGTAGGCGGGGTACGGCGAGCCGGACGCCGCCGCCTGCCAGTCGGGTGCGGCCTGCGGCATCGGGGGCTGGGGCGTGCTCATCGGGCGTCCTCGGGCTGGGTCGGGTCGGTGACGGGCGCGGGGGCGGGGGCGGGCGAGGGGGCGTCGCCCGGCGACGCGGGGGCGGGCGCCTGCGGGGCCGGCTGCGCCTGGGCGGCCTGATGTGCCTGCGGGGCGGGCGGGGTGTGCGAGGCCGGCTGTGCCTGCGGAGCCTGCGGGGCCGTGTACGGGTTGGCCGGCCGACCGGCCGGCGCCGCCCCCGGTGCGGCCGGTACCCCGTAGGGTCCCGCCGGGGCCTGCCCCGGCGCGCCCTGCGGCGCCGGGAAGGGCTGCACCCCCTGATGGGGCGGCGGCGGGGCGTACCAGCCGGGCTGGCCCTGTCCGGGCACCGGCATCGGCGGCTGCGCCCCGGGCGGCAGCGGCTGCTGGAGCCCGGCCCGCTGGTCGGCGGTCGACCGGTAGTCGACGGCGCCCTGCGTCATCCGCATGTAGGCCTCCTCCAGCGAGGCCTGGTGCGGCGACAGCTCCCACAGCCGTACGTCGCTGTCGTGCGCGATGTCGCTGATCCGCGGGAGGGCCAGGCCGGTCACCCGCAGCCCGCCGTCCTGCTCGGGCATCACGTGCCCGCCCGCCTCGGTCAGCGCGGAGGTCAGCTTCTCGCGCAGCTGCGGGTCGGTGTCCGGGGTGCGCACGCGCGCGAAGTCGGCGGAGTTGGCCGAGATGAAGTCCTTCACGCTCATGTCGGAGAGCAGCTGGCCGCGCCCGATGACGATCAGGTGGTCGGCGGTGAGCGCCATCTCGCTCATCAGGTGCGAGGAGACGAAGACGGTGCGGCCCTCCGCCGCGAGCGCCTTCATCAGGTTGCGCACCCAGTGGATGCCCTCGGGGTCGAGGCCGTTGACCGGCTCGTCGAACAGCAGCACCTGCGGGTCGCCGAGCAGGGCGGCGGCGATGCCGAGCCGCTGGCCCATACCGAGGGAGAAGCCCTTGGAGCGCCGCTTGGCCACGTCCTGGAGCCCCACCACGCCGAGCACCTCGTCCACGCGCCGGGCCGGGATGCCCGAGAGCTGGGCCAGGCTCAGCAGGTGGTTGCGGGCGGAGCGGCCGCCGTGCACCGCCTTGGCGTCGAGCAGCGCACCGACCTGGCGGGGGGCGTTGGGCAGCTTGCGGTACGGGTGGCCCCCGATCGTCACGTGACCCGCCGTGGGGTTGTCCAGGCCGAGGATCATGCGCATCGTCGTCGACTTGCCCGACCCGTTGGGGCCGAGGAAGCCGGTGACGGCTCCGGGCCGCACCTGGAAGGACAGGTTGTACACAGCGGTCTTGTCGCCGTAGCGCTTGGTCAGGCCGACAGCCTCGATCATGCTCCGCACCCATCGAAAGGTTCAGGACAGCAGGGCACACGCCCCCGTAAGGGTTAGGAGGATATCGAGGCACTGACGGTTCCGTTCAAGCCGGGGCAAAATCCGACCCCGTACGAAACCCCTCGACAGGCGTCCGCCGCCCCCTCTTCCTAGGCGTCGCGTCGCTTCAGCACCAGGTAGCCGCCGACGAGCGCGGCGATCACCCACAGCACCATGATCCCGAGGCCGCCCCACGGGCCGTACGGCACGTCGTCGTCGATCGGCGTCACCACCTGCATGATCTTGCTGCCGGCCTGGTCGGGCAGGAACCGGCCGACCTTCTCCGTGGCGGGGACGTTGCCCAGGATGTTGGAGATCAGGAAGAAGAACGGCATCAGGATGCCCAGCGACAGCATCGGCGAGCGCAGCATCGCGGCGACGCCCATCGAGAACAGGGCGATGAGCGTCATGTACAGCCCGCCGCCGATCACCGCGCGCAGCACACCCGGGTCGCCGATCGACGCCTTGAGATCACCGAGCATCATCTGCCCGAGGAAGAAGGTGGCGAAGCTGGTGATCATGCTGACGACCAGCGCCAGTGCGGTGGCCACCGCGATCTTGCTGAACAGGAAGAGACCGCGGCGCGGCACGGCGGCCAGCGAGGTGCGGATCATGCCCGAGCTGTACTCGTTCGCCACGACCAGCACGCCGAAGACGATCATCGCGAGCTGACCGAGGCTCGTCCCGGCGAAGCTGATGAAGGTGGGGTCGAAGGTGAGCTGGTCCTCCCGGCCCATGTTGTCGAACTCGCTCTTCGACAGCGCCGAGATCAGCATGCCGAGGGCGATGGTGACGACCACGGCGAGGCCCAGCGTCCACACGGTGGACGCGACCGACCGGATCTTGGTCCACTCGGACCGGACGACCTGTGTCGCCGCCATGCTCATCCCTTCCTCCAGTCGCTGCCCCACTGTTGCTGCGGCACCGGGCCGGGCGGCTGCCCGTCGTGCGCGTGGTACTCCACCGACTCCGCGGTCAGCTGCATGAACGCCTCCTCCAGCGAGGCCCGCTGCGGGCTCAGCTCGTGCAGCACCAGCTGGTGCCGCGCCGCCAGCTCACCGATGGCCTCCGCCTTGTCGCCGTCCACCTCCAGGACCTCGGCGCCGCTCTCGACGACGGCGATGCCCTCGCCGTGCAGTACGTCGAGCAGCCGCTCGCGCTGCGGCGTGCGGATCCGGACGTAGCTGCGCGAGTTCTCCGCGATGAACTCCGCCATCGAGGTGTCCGCCAGCAACCGGCCCTGACCGATGACCACCAGATGATCCGCCGTCAGCGCCATCTCACTCATCAGATGGGAGGAGACGAAGACCGTACGGCCCTGGGAGGCCAGGGTCTTCATCAGATTGCGGATCCAGTGGATGCCCTCGGGGTCGAGCCCGTTGACCGGCTCGTCGAACATCAGGATGCGCGGGTCGCCGAGCAGCGCGCCGGCGATGCCGAGCCGCTGGCCCATGCCCAGGGAGAAGCCCTTGGTCTTCTTCCGGGCGACCGCGGTGAGCCCGACCGTGTCCAGCACCTCGCGCACCCGGCGCTCCGGGATGCCGTTGCTCTGCGCGAGCCACAGCAGGTGGTTGTGGGCGCTGCGCCCGCCGTGCCAGGCCTTGGCCTCCAGGAGCGCGCCGATGTACGTCAACGGGTCCTGGAGCTGGTGGTAGTGCTTGCCGTCGATCCGGACGTCCCCCGCGGTGGGACGGTCGAGGCCCAGCACCATCCGCATGGTCGTCGACTTGCCCGCACCGTTGGGGCCGAGGAAGCCCGTGATGATGCCGGGTCTGACGGTGAAGGAGAGATTGTTGACCGCCACCTTCTCGCCGTACCGCTTGGTCAGCCCCTCGAGCTCGATCATGGCGCCCACGCTAGAACGTGACGAAGCCCTCTGCCACCCCAGTGACAGAAGGCCTCGTCCTTGTTACGCGGTTGTTCGGCCGGCGGACGTCCGGCGCGTCAGCGGGACTGCTGGGCCGGCACCCCGCGGGAGACCGACTCGTCCTCGGCCGGCGTACCGGCGGCGGCCACCGCGGCACCCGTGAGGGTCGCCAGCATCTCGCGCACGTTGGTGAGCTGCGCGTTGATGGAGTCGCGGCGGTTGGTGAGGGCGGCGAGCTCGCGCTCCGACTCCGAACGGATCCGGTCCGCCTTGGCGTTGGCGTCGGCCACGATGTCCTCGGCCTGGCGCTGGGCCGTCTCGACGGTCTGGCGGGCGCGGCGCTCGGCGTCCGTGCGCAGCTTCTCCGCCTCCAGACGCAGCTGCTCCGCGCGGTGCTCGATCTCCGCGAGACGCTTCTCGGCCTTGGCCTGACGGGAGGCCAGGTCGCGCTCGGACTGCTCGCGGCGCTTGGCGAGGTTCGTCTCGAAGTCGGCGGCGGCCTGCGCGGCCTTGGCGCGGGTCTCCTCGAAGAGGGCGTCCGCCTCCTCACGCTTGGACTGCGCGTCCTTCTGCGCCTCGGAACGCAGCTGCGAGGCGTCGCTCTTGGCCTTCTCGACGATCCGGACGCCCTCGTCCTCGGCCTTGGCCTTGCGCTCCGACGCGTACGACTCGGCGTCGTTGCGCACCTGCTGAGCGGCCGACTCGGCGAGCTCCCGGTGCTGCTCGGCCGCGCGCCGGGCCTCCTCGCGCAGGTCCTTCGCCTCTTCCTCGGCGAGCCGCAGGATCTTCTCGACCCGCGCACCGAGACCGGCGTACGACGGCTCGGCGTCGTTGACCTGGGCCTGGGCGTTCTGGGTTTCGAGGTGGAGCTCCTCGATGCGCTTTTCCAGAGCGGTGATGCGGGCGAGAGCGCTGTCACGGTCGGAGACGAGCTTGGAGATACGTTCGTCCACCTGAGCGCGGTCGTACCCACGCCGCACAAGCTCGAAGCCGTAGGGGGAAGTGTCGCTCATGGGGTTCCTGTCGAAAGAGACCGGGTGAGGTGATAGAGGGAATCCTAGGCGCCAATGCGGTGTGTCATCGAGCGGATGCGCGTTTGATACGGAGAATGACACCTCTTTTGAGTGGCTGACCCACGGAAGGCTTGCCAAAGTTCTGGTCAAGGGTTCGCGCGGTGTTCAGCCAAAGATCTCCAGCAGACACGCAATCCGCCGCGGACGCTAGCCGTCTGACGACTTGCCACCCGAACGGGGAGCGCCCACCGTCGCGCCGGCCTTCACCCCGCCGTCCTTGCCGCCGGCCGTCGGCGCCTCGAAGGACTCCAGGGCCTCCAGCACGTCCTGCACCCGTGAGATCTCGGCGTTGATGTCCTCGCGGCGCCGCACCAGGGTCTCCAGTTCGCGCTTGCCCTCCTCGACGGTGGCCCGGGCTTCCCGGACCGCCTCCGCCTTCAGCTCCTCGGCCTCCCGGACCAGCGTGGCCTTCTTCTGCTCGGCCTCCTTGAGCAGGCCCTCGGCCTTCTTGACGGCGGCGATGCGCACCTTGCCGGCCTCGGAGTTGGCCTCCGACACCAGCTCCTTGGCCTTCGCCTCCGCCTTGGCGAGCTGCTCCTCGGCGGCCTTGACGAGCGCGTCGCAGCGGTCGCCGGCCGACTTCATCGTCTCGGCGGCCTCGCGCCGGGCCCGCTGGTGCAGCTCCTCGATCTCGGAGGTGAGCCGCTCGCGCAGCTCCTCCGCGCGCTCCCTGATGGCCGTCGCGTCCCGGCGGGCGCCGACGAGCAGCTCGTCCGCGTCCGTGCGGGCCTTCTCCACCCGGGTGTTGCCCTCGACCGTCGCCTCCGAGACGATCCGCTCCGCTTCCGAACGGGCCGCGCCGACCATCGTGTCGGCCTGCGACTCGGCGTCCGCGGTGGTCTTCTGCGCCTGCTGCTGCGCCTCGGTGAGCAGCTTGTCGGCCTCAGCCGTGGTCTCCGTGATGAGCGTGTCGACCTGCTCCGCCGCCTCCGAGCGCCGCTTGTTCGCGTCCTGGCGGGCCTCGTCGAGGGTCCGCTCGGCCTCCTCGCGGGCGGCCGTGGTGACCCGCTCGGCCTCCGCCGCCGCCTCGGCCCTGACCCGCTCGGCCTCCGTGCGGATCCGCTCGGCGTGCTGCTGGGCGGAGCCGACCGTCTCGGCGGCCTCGGCCCGCAGCCGCTCCGCCTCCCCGGTGGCGTCCGAGAGCAGCTGCTCCGCGCGGGCACCCGCCTCGGCCCGTACCCGGTCGGCCTCGGCGACCGTCTCCGCGGTGAGCCGCTCCGCCTCCGAGAGCGCCTCGGCCCGTACCCGCTCGGCCTCGTTCGCCGCCTCGGTACGGACGCGCTCCGCCTCCGCGACCGTCTCCGTACGGATCCGGTCGGTCTCCGCCGCCGTCTCCGTGGTGAGCCGCTCCGCCTCGGAACGCGCCTCGGTGATGAGGGTGTCCGCCTGCGTCGCCGCGTCCGACCGGATGCGGTTGGCGTCCTCGCGGGCGTCCGCCCGGGTCCGGGACGCGGCCTGCTCCGCCTCGGCGATCGCGTCGGAGGCCTCCGTACGCACCCGCTGGGCGTGCTCGGAGACATCGGTGCGGATGCGGTCGGCCTCCGTGATGGCCTCGGACACCGTCCGCTCGGCCAGCGCCTTGGCGGCCTCCGCCTCGTCCCGCGCCTCGCGCCGCAGCCGACCGGCGTCCTCGCTCGCACGCTCCCGCTCCGCGTAGGCGTCGGAACGGACCCGGTCCGCCTCCTCCTCGGCCTCGCGCCGGGTGCGCTCCGCCGCGTGCTCGGCGGCGCTGCGCAGCCCGGTGATCTCCTCCTGCGCCTGCTCGTGCAGCCCGGCGACCGACTCCCGCACCTGCTGCGCGTGCTGTTCGGCGGCCGACACCATCTCGGTCGCGCGCCGGTCGGCCTCCTCGACCAGCCGGACCGCCTCGGCCTGGGCCTCCTCCACGCGCTTGCGCGCCGAGGCCAGCAGCTCCTCGCTCTGCTCGCGGGCCCGCTCGCGCTCCTGGTCGGCCTCCTGCCGGGCGGAACCCAGCGTCTCCTCGGCCTCACGGCGGCGCCGGGCGGCCTCCTCCTGCGCGGCGGCCAGCGTCTCCGACGCCTCGGCGGCGATGCGCTCGGCGGCGGTCTGCGCCTCCGCGCGTACCCGGTCGGCGCTCTCCTGGGCCTCCGACTTCAGCCGCTCGGCCTCGTTCGACGCCTCCGACCTGAGGCGTACGGCGACGGCCTCACCCTCCGCGCGGGAGGCGGAGGCGTCCGCGGCGGCCTCGGTGCGCAGCCGCTCGGCCTCCGTCTCGGCCTGCTGCTGGAGCGTACGGATGCGCTCCGCGGCCTCCGCGCGCAGCCGCTCGCTCTCCTCCGCGGCCTCGCGGCGGATCCGCTCGCCCTCCTCACGGGCCTCGGTCAGCGCCTGCTCGGCGGCACCGCGGCGCTCCTCGGCCTCGGTCTGGAGCCGCATCAGCTCCTCGGCGGCCTCCGCCTGCCGGGCCTCGACGGCGCGCTCGGTCTCCTCGCGCAGCTCGCGGGCGGCCCGCTCGGCCTCCGCCTGGAGCTCCTCCACGCGCTGGGCGGCCTCCGCGCGGTGCCGCTCGGCCTCCGCGCGGGTGCGCTCCAGGGTCTCCTCGGCCTGCCGGCGCAGGGTCGTCGCCCGCTCGATGGCCTCGGTGCGGACCTTCTCGCTGTCGGCCGTCGCGCTCTGCCGGAGCTCGTCCGCGTCCGCCTTGGCCTTGGCGAGCAGCTCCTCGGCGGTCTTCGCCGCCTCCTCGATCTGCGCCACGGCCTCCTTGCGGGCCTCGGCGCGGATCTTCTCGCCCTCGGCGACGGCGTCGGCGCGCAGCTGCTCGGCCTCGCCCCGCAGCCGGCGGGCCTCCTCCTGGAGCTCGACCGTCTTGGCGCGGTACTCCTTGGTGTCGTCCTTCGCCGCGCCCTTGAGCTGCTCGGCGATGTCGTGCGCCTCGGCGCGCAGCCGGTCCGCCTCGGCCTCGGCCTCGGTGCGGATCCGCTCGGCCTCCTCGGTGGCGGCCTTGGTGGTGCGCTTGGCGTCCTCCGACGCCTTGTTCAGCACGTCCTCGGCGGTCTTGGCGGCCTTGGACAGCTGGGTGGCCGATTCCTCGGCGGTGAGCGTGCGGGCCTTCTCCGCGGCCTCGGCGACGATCTTCTCGGCCTCGGCGCGGGCGTCCGCGACCAGCTGCTCGGCCTCGGACCGGGTCGACTCGGCGTCCTTGGTGGCCTCGCCGACCAGCCGGGCGACCTGCTCCTTGGCGGTGCGGGTGCGCTGCTCGTTGGTGGCCTCGGCGCTCGCCAGGGCCTTGGCCGCGGACTCCTTCGCCTCGGCGACCAGCTTCTCGGCCTCGGTCTGCGCCTTGCGCAGCGCCTCCTCGGCCTCGGACATGCGCTGCTCGGCGGCCCGGCTCAGCTCCTGGACCTGGCGGCGGGTGGACTCCGACTCGCTGGCGGTGGAACTGCGCAGCCGCTCGGCGTGGTCGGTGGCCTCCTGCGCCTGGGTGGAGGCGGCGTTCAGCAGGCGTTCGGCGTCCGTGCGGGCGCGGCGCAGGATCTGCTCGGCCTCGCCGCGCGCGCTCTCCGCGTCGCTCTGCAGCCGCTGCCTGGCCTCTGCCGTGAGCCGCTCGGCCTCCGCGCGGGCCGCGGCCAGGGCCTGCTCGGCCTCGGCCCGGGACTCGTCGAGCAGCCGGCGGGCCTGCTGCTCGGTGCGGGCCCGCAGCTGCTCGGCCCAGGCCACGTTCTCGTTGACGTGCGACTCGACGGTCTGCCGGCGCTCGGCCAGCTCCTGGTCGAGCTGCTGGCGCCGGGTCACCGCCTCCTGGTGCAGCTCCGCCTGGAGCCGCGCCGCCTGCTCGGCGTGCTCCTGGAGGATGCGCTGCGTCTGCGCCCGGGCCTGGCTCAGCTCCCGTTCGGCGTCCGCGCGCAACTGGTCGGCCTGCGTCTGCGCGTTGCGCAGCAACTGCTCGGCCTGGTACCCGATGTCACCGCCGTCGAAGGCGGGCCGGGACATGATGGTGCGCCGCGCCTCGTGCAACTTGGCGCGCAGCACCTCGACCTGGTAGCCGAGGTCCTCGGCGTGCTGGATCGCCTTTTCCCGCTCGGTCTTCAGCCGCTTCATCTCGGCCTCGAACCGAGAGAGGTGGTCGACGTCAGCCGCCGGCTCTCGCTCCTGGCTCTCGTAGCCCCGCACTGCGCGGTCCCATCCGTCCCCTGGTCGCAAATCTTCCCGAACGGGCTCCGTCCGTCCGCCGGACGGGGCCCCCGGGGAATGGTGTCAGATCAACGGCGGAGCAGACGCTTCTGCCCCGGCGCCCGCCCCCCGAAACACGACCCCGGCGGTCCCGCCACCACTGACGGCAGGACCGGGTCACCCTGGACTGAGCGGCGACCGCACCCAACCCTACCGGCCCATATGTACGAGGGTCAGTGCTCAGGTGTCTCAACGGCCGCCGATGTGACCAGTTCTGTCAGTACGCCATGGCAGTCCTTGGGGTGCAGGAAGGTGATCCGCGACCCCATGGAACCGCGCCGGGGCTCGTCGTACAGAACGCGTACGCCCTTCTCCCGGATGTCCGCGGCGTCCGCGTCCACGTCCGCCGTACCGAACGCGATGTGGTGGACGCCCTCGCCGTTCTTGGCGAGCCACTTGCCGACCGCGGAGTCCTCGCGGGTCGGCTCCAGGAGCTGGAGGTACGAGGCGCCGCCGTCCGACGTACCGTTGATCTTGAGCATGGCCTCACGGACGCCCTGCTCCTCGTTGACCTCGGTGTGGAACACCTCGAAGCCATAGGTGGCACGGTAGAACTCGACGGTCGTGTCGAGGTCGCGGCAGGCGATTCCGATGTGGTCGATTCGCGTCAGCATGGATTCAGTGCAGCGCTCCGGAGGTGGTTACGCAACGTGCGCGCGATCACACCGACGGCCGGGTGACGGGCGGCATACCGCTCAGTACATTCGAGTAAACCCTCGTTCACTCCTCGGCCTGTGCGGGCCGGAAAAGGGGATCGCAGCTCATGCCTTCTGGAACTTCTGACACCTCTGGAACGAACGGCACGACCTCCGTCATCGTCGCGGGTGCCCGCACCCCGATGGGGCGGCTGCTCGGCTCGCTGAAGTCCTTCTCCGGGGCGGACCTCGGCGGCTTCGCGATCAAGGCCGCCCTCGACCGGGCGGGGATCGGCGGCGACCAGGTCCAGTACGTGATCATGGGCCAGGTCCTGCAGGCCGGCGCCGGCCAGATCCCGGCCCGCCAGGCCGCCGTCAAGGCCGGCATCCCGATGAACGTCCCGGCCCTGACGATCAACAAGGTCTGCCTCTCCGGCCTCGACGCCATCGCCCTCGCCGACCAGCTCATTCGCGCCGGTGAATTCGACGTGATCGTCGCCGGCGGCCAGGAGTCCATGACCAACGCCCCGCACCTGCTGCCGAAGTCCCGCGAGGGCTACAAGTACGGCGCGGTGCAGATGCTCGACGCCATGGCGCACGACGGTCTGACCGACTCCTTCGAGGGCATCGCCATGGGCGAGTCCACCGAGAAGCACAACACCCGCCTCGGCATCGAGCGCGCGGCCCAGGACGAGATCGCCGCCCTGTCCCACCAGCGCGCCGCCGCCGCCCAGAAGAACGGCGTCTACGAGGCCGAGATCACCCCGGTCGAGATCCCGCAGCGCAAGGGCGACCCGGTGGTCTTCAGCAAGGACGAGGGCATCCGCGGCGACACCACCGCCGAGTCGCTCGGCAAGCTGCGCCCGGCCTTCTCCAAGGACGGCACGATCACCGCCGGCTCCTCCTCGCAGATCTCCGACGGCGCGGCGGCCGTGGTCGTCATGAGCAAGGCCAAGGCGCAGGAGCTGGGCCTGGAGTGGATCGCGGAGATCGGCGCGCACGGCAATGTCGCCGGGCCGGACAACTCTTTGCAGTCGCAGCCCTCCAACGCCATCCGGCACGCCCTGAAGAAGGAGGGCCTGGAGGTCGGGGACCTCGACCTGATCGAGATCAACGAGGCGTTCGCGGCCGTCGCCGTGCAGTCAATGAAGGACCTCGGCGTCTCCACCGAAAAGGTGAACGTCAACGGTGGCGCCATTGCCCTGGGACACCCGATCGGCATGTCCGGTGCCCGGCTCGTGCTGCACCTGGCCCTGGAGCTGAAGCGGCGCGGCGGCGGGATCGGCGCGGCGGCGCTGTGCGGCGGTGGCGGTCAGGGCGACGCGCTGATCGTCCGGGTGCCCGGGGCCTGAGCGCCGCGCGGCACGACTACTGACGGAACGTAGCTGAACGGAGCTGTGATGCAGGACGTCTCCTCGCTGGTGGCCCAGGCCAGGGAAGGCCGGCCGCGGGCCGTGGCCAGGCTGATCTCGCTGGTGGAGGGGGCGTCCCCGCAGCTCAGGGAGGTCATGGAAACGCTCGCGCCGCTGACCGGCGGGGCGTACGTGGTCGGACTGACCGGTTCGCCGGGCGTCGGCAAGTCCACCTCCACCTCGGCGCTGGTGACGGCGTACCGCAAGCAGGGCAGGCGGGTCGGCGTGCTCGCCGTCGACCCGTCGTCCCCCTTCTCCGGGGGCGCCCTGCTCGGCGACCGCGTCCGGATGTCGGAGCACGCCTCCGACCCGGGCGTCTACATCCGCTCGATGGCCACCCGCGGCCACCTCGGCGGCCTCGCGTGGGCCGCCCCGCAGGCCATCCGGGTCCTCGACGCGGCGGGCTGCGAGGTGATCCTGGTCGAGACGGTGGGCGTCGGCCAGTCGGAGGTCGAGATCGCCTCCCAGGCCGACACCTCCGTCGTCCTCCTCGCCCCGGGCATGGGCGACGGCATCCAGGCCGCCAAGGCCGGGATCCTGGAGATCGGCGACGTCTACGTGGTCAACAAGGCCGACCGCGACGGCGCGGACGCGACCGCCCGCGAGCTGAACCACATGCTGGGCCTCGGCGAGTCCCGCGGCCCCGGCGACTGGCGCCCGCCGATCGTCAAGACGGTCGCCGCGCGCGGCGAGGGCGTCGACGAGGTCGTCGAGGCCCTGGAGAAGCACCGCGCCTGGATGGAGGAGCGGGACGTCCTGGCCGAACGCCGCCGGGCCCGCGCCGCCCGCGAGGTCGAGACGATCGCCGTCACCACCCTGCGCGAACGCATCGGCGACCTGCACGGCGACCGCCGCCTCGGCGCTCTCGCGGATCGCATCGTGGCGGGTGAACTGGACCCCTACCGCGCGGCGGACGAACTGGTGGCGGGGCTCACGAGCGGCTGAGGCCGCCCCGGAAAAGCAGGCGCGGACGCGGAGCCGCGCTGGTACGTTGACCGCGTGTTCCTCCTCTTGGCCTAGGGCCCGCCCCGCACGCGACCGCCGCTGTCCGGCCGTCGCGTGCTTCGGCGTCCCCTTTCCGGCCTCGTCCTGAGGAACCTCTCGTATGTCCACGCACGCCGCGCGGCCCTCGTACGCCGCCGTCCTCCGCGTCCCCCACGCCTGCCGCACCTTCGTGGCCGCCCTCGTCGGCCGGCTCTCGTACGGCACGGTCTCCCTCGCGCTGATGCTCTCCGTGACCCGGTCCACCGGGTCGTACGCCGTGGCCGGCACGGTCATGGCCGTCTTCGGCGCCACCGGCGTCTTCCTGTCCCCCTACCGCGCGGCCCTCGTCGACCGGTACGGCCCGCGCCGGGCCCTGCTGCCCATGGCGCTGCTGTACGCCGCCCTGCTCTGCGCGCTGGCGGCGGCGTGCTGGCGGCCGGGCACGCCGGCCGCCGTCCTCGCGGTGACCGCCGCCCTCGCCGGCGCCTGTACGCCCCCGCTCGGTCCCACGATGCGGGCGGTGTGGGCCGAACTGCTCCCGGACCGGGCGATGGTGCAGCGCGCCTACAGCCTGGACGGGGTCGCCGAGGAACTGCTCTTCGTCTCCGGCCCGCTCCTGGTCGGTCTGGTGATCGGCTTCGCCCCGCCGGCCGCCGGCGTCCTGCTCAGCGCGCTGCTGGTGGCGGTGGGCACGCTGGCGTTCGTCACGTCACCGGCGGCGGGCGCGCTGCGTCCGGCGGGGCGGCCGAACGACGGCGTCCCGGCGGACGGACGAGGCCGCACGGGGCAGTGGCGGTCCCTGCTGCAACCCGTCGTCGTCGCGGCGGGCGTCGGCGTGGCGGTCAGCGCCGTCGACCTCCTCGTCGTCGCCTTCGCGGGGCAGCGCGGGCTCGGCGGCGGCACCGTCGCCTGGGTACTGGCGGCGCTGTCGGCGGGCAGCGCGGTCGGCGGGCTGCTGAACGGCGCCGTCGACTGGAGCTCGTCCGCCCGGGCCCGGCTTCCGTTCCTCACGGCCGGGCTCGGCCTGTGTCTGGCCGCGGCGGGACTGGCCCCCGGCGTCGGCGCGCTCGTCGTGGCCGTCGCCTGCGCGGGACTGTTCGTGGCCCCGGCGCTGACGACGGCCTACCTGATCGCCGACGAGGGCGCGGCGCCCGGCTTCCGGACCAGGGCCGGCGCCTGGTGCAACACGGCCGTGAACGGCGGCATGGCGGCCGGCGCCGCCGCGGTGGGCCTGCTGGTGGAACGGCTGCCGCTGCCGGTGTGCTTCGCGGTGTCCGGCGCGGTCGCCCTGGCGGCGGCGCTGGTCCCGGGGCGCCGCCGCCCTCGGCCGGCCGGTCGGCCGGCCGAGCGGCCGGGGCCGCTCAGTCGTCGTCCGAGCCCGAGTCGTCCGCGTCGTCGGAGTCGTCGGAGCGCGAGTCGTCGGAGTGCGAGTCGTGCGAGCGGTCGGCCGTGACCTCGCCGGTCCTCGGGTCGACGCGCCAGTCCTGCTCGGCCTTGCCCGAGGCACGGGTCTCGACCTCCCAGGCCGTCTCGCCGTCGCCGTGGTGACCGTCCTCGTCCAGCTCGACGGAGGTCACGGTGCCGTGGCCGGACGCCGCCCGCACGGCCTCGGCGGCGTCCACGGACGTGCCCTTCAGGGCGGCCCGCACCTCGTCGGTGTCGTCCTCGTCGTCCGTCTGAGAGCCGAGGACCTTGCCGGAGGCCGGGTCGATCCGGACGCTGTGCCACGTGCCGTCGCCGGAGAGGACGTCGACCTCCCAGGCGGCGCGCTCGCCGTCGTCTCCGCCGTCCAGGTCGGCGGAGACGGCGGTGCCCGGCGTCTTCTTCAGCGCGGCGGCGAGGGCGTCGGCCGCCGTCACCTTCGCGGAGGCGGCGCGGGCGGCGTCGTCGCGGTCGTCGGCGTCGGCGTCGTCGGCGGTGTCGTCCCCGTCGTCGGACGAGGAGCCCCTCACGTCCGCCTGACCCGACGCTTTCCCCGGGTCGTCCTCGCCCGAGGTGGCCAGGGCCGTCGCCGTACCGCCCCCGATCAGTGCGGCGGCGGTGACGGCGGCGATCACGATGTTGCGCTTCATGCGGTTCCTCCCGAGTCGTACAAGGCCGGTCGAGTCGCTGTGCTTTCGACACCCTCACTGTCCGGGACGGACGCTGAGGCCAAGCTGAAGCCGCCTGAAGGGATCTTCAGCTCGCCTTTGCCACTCTTGTCCCATGCACCCACCCGTCGCCCACCACCACCCCGCCGGAGGCGCTTCGCGCCGCCCCTCCCGACTGCTGATCGTGGAGGACGAGAAGCGCCTGGCCGTGTCGCTCGCCCGGGGCCTGACCGCCGAGGGCTACGCCGTGGACGTCGTCCACGACGGCCGGGAGGGCCTGCACCGGGCCGGCGAGGGTGCGTACGACCTCGTCATCCTCGACATCATGCTGCCGGGCCTCAACGGCTACCGCGTCTGCGCCGCCCTGCGCGCCGCCGGCCACGAGGTGCCGATCCTGATGCTCACCGCCAAGGACGGGGAGTACGACGAGGCGGAGGGCCTGGACACGGGCGCGGACGACTACCTCACCAAGCCCTTCTCCTACGTCGTCCTCGTCGCCCGCGTCAAAGCCCTCTTGCGGCGGCGGGCCCAGGCCGCCGGGGCGTCGCCCGTGCACGTCCACGGGGACCTGAAGGTCGACACCGCCGCCCGGCGGGTCTTCCTGGGCGAGCGGGAGGTCACCCTCACCGCGAAGGAGTTCGCCGTCCTGGAGCAGCTCGTGCTGCGGGCCGGACAGGTCGTGTCCAAGGCGGAGATCCTGGAGCACGTCTGGGACTTCGCCTACGACGGCGACCCCAACATCGTCGAGGTGTACGTCAGCGCCCTGCGGCGCAAGCTGAGCGCCGGCCTCATCCGGACCGTGCGCGGCGCCGGTTACCGGCTGGAGGACGAGCGATGAGCCGGCTCCTCGGCTCGGTGCGGGCCCGGGCCACGCTCGGCGCCACCCTCGTGGTCGCCGTCGCCCTCGTCGCGGCCGGCACCGCCGTCCTGCTCTCCCTGCGCTCCAACCTGCTCGGTGAGGCCGGCACCCAGGCGGAACGCTCCGCGCGGGAGGTCGCCACCGAGCTGGCCGTCGGGACGCCGTACGGCGAACTGTCGCTGGACGTCGACGACCGCCCGGTGCAGATCGTGGACGAGGACGGCACCCTGGTCGCCGCGAGCGAGGACCTGGAGCGGATCAGCGGCACCAGCGTCGGCGCCGTGCAGCCGCAGCCGGCCGCCACCGGTGACGGCGGCGACGGTGACGACGACGGCGGCGACACGGACGAGGACGACTCCGGCGAGTCACTGGAACCCGGTGAGATCGGTGAGCGGACCACCGTCAGCGACGGCTCCGCGACCATCGACGGCGACCCGGAGGACTACCGCTTCGCCGCCGTGCCCGTCGAGACCCGGGAGCAGGGCCGCCTCACCGTCTGGGCGGGTGCCCCGCTGTCGGCCGAACACGGCGCCGTGAACACCGCACTGACCGTCATGCTGATCGGCTTCCCGCTGCTGCTCGCGGTCGTCGGGTGGGTGACCTGGATGGTCACCGGACGCGCCCTGCGCCCGGTGGAGGGCATCCGCCGGGAGATGGCCGCGATCACCGCCAGCGAGGACCTGGCGCGCCGCGTGCCGGTGCCCGGGACGCACGACGAGGTCGCCCGGCTCGCGTCGACCACCAACGAGACGCTGTCCGCCCTGGAGGCCTCGGTGGACCGGCAGCGGCGTTTCGTCGCCGACGCCTCGCACGAGCTGCGCAGCCCGATCGCCTCGCTGCGCACCCAGCTGGAGGTGGCCGCCGCCCACCCGGAGCTGCTGGACCTCGACGGCGCCGTGGAGGACACGGTGCGGTTGCAGCGGCTCGCCGCCGACCTGTTGCTGCTGGCCAGGCTGGACGCGGGGGAGCGGCCCGCCGACGCCCGCGTCGACCTGGCGGCGCTCGCGCGGGAGGAGGCCGGGGCCCGGGTCGGCGTGCGGGTGCGGGCCGGGGAGGAGGGCGAGGGCG
Organism: Streptomyces ambofaciens ATCC 23877; assembly: GCF_001267885.1. NCBI lineage: Bacteria > Bacillati > Actinomycetota > Actinomycetes > Kitasatosporales > Streptomycetaceae > Streptomyces > Streptomyces ambofaciens. Next base: position 5,459,952 of record NZ_CP012382.1, read on the forward strand.
AGGTGACGGTGGCGGGGTCGCGGGGGCAGCTGGGACGGGTGCTGGCCAACCTGCTCGACAACGCCCAGCGGCACGCCCGCTCCGCGGTGGAGGTCTCCGTGCGGCGGGACGGCGAGCTGGCCGTGCTCGCGGTGGCCGACGACGGCGAGGGCGTGCCGGCGGCCGACCGGGAGCGGATCTTCGAGAGGTTCGTACGGCTCGACGCGGCCCGCAGCCGTGACGACGGCGGGGCCGGTCTGGGGCTGGCCATCGCCCGCGACGTCGCCGTGCGGCACGGCGGCACCCTCACGGTCCATGACGCGCCGGCAGGCGGCGCCCTGTTCGAGCTCCGCCTGCCGGGTACCGCCTAGGTCCGCACGGCCCTCGGGCGCGTGGTCGGGTGTGTGGTCAGGTGCGTCCTCGCTGCCCGCGCAGGTGCTCCGCGATGGGCCTGAGCGCCTTGTCGAGCTCCGTCAGCGCCTCGGGCGCCAGCAGGTCGATGAAGTGCCGGCGGACGGACGCCACATGGTGCGGAGCGACCCTGCGCATCGTCTCCAGGCCGTGCGGGGTGAGGACGGCGTAGAGCCCCCGGCGGTCGGACTCGCAGTTCTCCCGCCGGACCAGGTCCGCGTTCTCCATGCGGGTGATCTGGTGGGAGAGGCGGCTCTTGGACTGCATCGTGGCGGCGGCCAGGTCACTCATGCGCATCCTGTCGCCCTCCGACTCGGAGAGGTTCACCAGGATCTCGTAGTCGTTCATCGTCAGGCCGAACGGCTGCAGGTCCTTCTCGAGCTGGTGCGTCAACAGCCTGTTGACCTCCAGGTGGGTGCGCCAGGCACACTGCTCCGTATCGGTCAGCCAGCGGGTGGCCGTCTCGGTCTCCATGAATGAAGTCTACCTAAAATGTTGAAAGGCGAACTAGTGACGGGTTCTCCGTGACGGTGACGGTGCGCACGCGTTCGATGTCACACTCCGCAGATTACCGCTCACAGCCCGAAGCGGCGCTGGAGGTCCCCCAGCTGTCCGGGAAGCCCCGGTACCCCGGACCGGCCGCCCGGCGCGCCGGACGCCCCGCCTCCGGGTACCCCCGCCTGCTGCGGAGTGGCACCCGTGGCCTGCTCCGCCATCAGCGTCTCGCTCGACTGGAGCAGCACCGTCCCCGCCCCCACGAACTCGAACTGGTGCTCCTCCCCGGAGGCGCCGCCGAGGCCCGTCATCGCACGTAGACCGCCCATCAGGCCGGTCATGTACCCGTGGTCGTAGTGATGGCACGGCGACGGGCAGTCGGCCCAGCCGACCAGGGCCTGGGGGTCGACCCGGATCGGGGGTTCCATGAACACCACCGGACCGTTCGACGCCGCCACGAACTTTCCGGTTCCGATCAGTGTCAGAAAACCCGGCACGATCGACTGCTTGAGGGCGAGACTTGGCTGAAAAGCGAGCAAGTTGCCCGAGCGAATGGTCAGGTTGCCCTCTTCGAGGTCGAAGGAATTCACGTCGAAGGCCCGGTCGGCGAGGAGCATCTTGCCCGAGCCCTCGGCCACGACCCAGTCGCTCGCGTGCAGAGGCGAATGGAAGGAAGTGCGCACCAGACGGTCCAGCCGGCCGTGCCCGATCCCGTTGAAGTCGATCGTCCCGTAGTAGGCGATCATCTTCCCCTTCTGCAGGAACCACTGACCGCCCTTGAGCTCCACGCAGAAGGTGTAGGCGTTGACGTTGTCGTCGGCCGGCAGGGTCGCCGGATCGTGGTGGACGGTGCTCACAGCTTCTCCTCCGACGCCTGGACGTACACCGTGCCGCTGCCGCTGAGCTCCAGCTGGAAGGCCTCACCGGAGCCGCGCCCCACCATGTCCCGCCAGCCCATGGCCGTGGACAGCCTGTTGCGTACGTCACCGTGGTGGGCGACGTACGCCTGCGGGTCCACGCGCACCGGCCGCTGCGGGGTGACGGGGATCTCGAAGACGCCCCCGTGGGCCATCACCGCCACGGAGCCGTGGCCCCTGAGGCTGGTCGTGAACAGCCCCTGTCCGCTGACCTGCCCGCGCACCATGCCCATCACCCCGCCCTGCGCGCCCAGGAACACCGTGCCCTGCTCCAGGGTGCCCTCGAAGGCGAGGAGGCGGTCCGCCTCGACGTACAGCGTGTCCCCGGCCAGGCCGATCACCTGGACATGGTGGCCGCCGTGCCCGAAGAGCACCGTGCCGCTGCCCTCGACCGTCATCAGCGGCGTGTCCTCGTTCGCCACCCGGCGGCCGATCATCGACACGACCCCGCCCTGACCGCTTCGCAGGTTCGGGGTGAACGACACCTCGCCCTGGTAGGCGAGCATCGCGCCGCGCTGGCTGTAGAGCCGCTGCCCGGGCGCGACGGTCGCGCGCACCATCTTGGAATTGATCTCCTCGAAGGCCATGGTCAGACATCCCCCGCGATCGTGTTCCGCTCGCTCGGCTGCACGTAGACCAGCCCGTCGCCCTCGAAGCGGATCTGGAAGGCCTCCCCGCCGCCCTCCCCGAACAGCGTGCGGAACGTCACACCCGACTGGAAGGACTGCCGCAGGTTCCCCTGGTGCGCCACATAGGCCCCCGGGTCGACGGTCAGCGGGTACTGCGCGCTGACCCGCAGCACCACCGGCGTGCCGTCCGACATGATCGCGGCCTGTCCGTGCCCCTCCACGGTCGTGGTGAACAGCCCGTTGCCCTGCGAGGCGCCGCGCGCCCCGGTGAAACTGGTGCCGGTGCGCAGTCCCGCGTCGGCCGCCAGGAAGTTGCTCGACTCGACGTACAGCGTGTCGCCCTGGAGACCCACGAGAGTGATCTCCGACGCCCGGTCCGCGAACCAGCAGGTCCCGTGCCCCTTCACCTCCATCACCGTCATCTGCTCGCCGGTGATCCGCCGGGTCACCATCCCGCGGATGCCCTCACCGCCGCCGCTGAGTTTCTTGAAGGCCATCTCGCCGTCGTACGCGACCATCGAGCCGTTCTTCGCCTTCACGGCGTCTCCGGTCATGTCGACGGCGAGGACCTTGCTGCCTTGAAGTCGGAACATCGCCACAAATGTGAAGGTAGCCCGCCGGGTGGGCCCGCCGACAGGTCCCCGGGGTGGAGACGCCCCCAGGCCGTCCCCGCCGGCCCCGGGTCCGCCGCCGGCGGGGACCGCGCCCGCCCCCCTCACCCGGGCGCGTCTAGGGTTTGCCACAATGGACGCGCGCTTGTGCGTCCGTTCACAAGGCGCCCAGCTCAGCGACGTCCGATGTCTCTCCCACCGAAGGTGACCCGTGGACCTCAAGACCGCCTCCGCCCTCCGCCGCCTCCGCCTGGTCTCCGGCCCCGAGGCGATCTCGTTCCTGCTCCTGCTGGTCTGCTCCGTGCTGAAGCGGACCACCGAATTCAACGCGGTGCCGGTGATGGGCGCGGTCCACGGCTTCCTCTTCGTGCTGTACGTGATCTTCTGGGCGGACGCCTGGAACCGCGCCAAGTGGTCCCTCGGTACCGCCGCCTTCTACTTCGTCATGTCGGTCCTGCCGACCGGCGGCTTCTTCGCCGAGCGCAGGCTCAAGCGCGAGGCCGAGAGCGCGGTCATCGCCTCCCGCGCCCGCCAGGAAGGAATCGTGGGCGCATGATCGTCGCCTTCTCCGTGACGCCGCTCGGCGTCGGCGAGGACGTGGGGGAGTACGTCGCCGACGCCGTCCGGGTGGTCCGCGAGTCGGGCCTGCCGAACCGCACCGACGCGATGTTCACGTCCGTCGAGGGCGAGTGGGACGAGGTCATGGACGTCGTCCGGCGGGCCGTCGCCGCCGTCGAGGCACGGGCGCCGCGCGTGTCCCTGGTCCTCAAGGCGGACATCCGCCCCGGCGTGACGGACGGCCTCACGTCGAAGGTGGACACGGTGGAGCGCCACCTCGCCGGGTAGCCGTGGGGCGCGGGCGGTGGTATCGAAAGGCGAGACGAGGCTGACCGGCATGTGACCGGCCGGTAAGGTCTGATGCCGTGCCGAAGCCCCTGAGTCTCTCGTTCGACCCCATCGCCCGTGCCGACGAACACTGGAAGCAGCGCTGGGGCGGCGTGCCTTCGATGTCCGCCATCACGTCGATCATGCGGGCGCACCAGATCCTGCTGGCCGAGGTCGACGCCGTGGTCAAGCCGTACGAGCTGACCTTCGCGCGCTACGAGGCGCTGGTGCTGCTCACCTTCTCCAAGTCGGGCGAGCTGCCGATGTCCAAGATCGGCGAGCGCCTGATGGTGCACCCCACCTCCGTGACGAACACCGTCGACCGGCTGGTGAGGTCCGGGCTGGTCGCCCGCCGCCCCAACCCCAACGACGGCCGCGGCACGCTCGCCACCATCACCGACAAGGGCCGCGAGGTGGTCGAGGCGGCCACCCGCGACCTCATGGCGATGGACTTCGGCCTGAGCGCCTACGACGCCGAGGAGTGCGCCGAGATCTTCGCGATGCTGCGCCCCTTGCGGGTGGCGGCGGGGGATTTCGCGGACACGGACTGAGTGACGCCTTTACGATTGCCGTGGGTCAGTACGCTGCTCTCCGCCGAAGCGGAGATGTTCCGACGAGGTAGACCACGGACAGCCAGCCGTGAGCGTGCTCCCCGCCGCTGCGGGGATTTTGCGGCGGTTACGCTCGTATCCATGAAACGAAGCGTGCTGACCCGCTACCGCGCCATGGCGTACCTCACCGGTGTGCTGCTGATCCTTCTCTGTCTCGGCATGATCGCCAAGTATCTGCTGGACGTGAATGGTGCCGCCGACTTCACGCGCATCGTCAGCATCGCGCACGGCTGGCTCTACGTCGTCTATCTTGTCGTCGCCTTCGACCTGGGCGCCAAGGCGAAGTGGAAGGTCAGCAAGCAGCTGTGGGTGCTGCTGGCCGGGACCATCCCGACCGCCGCGTTCTTCGTCGAGCGCAGGGTCAGCCAGGAGCTGGACGCCAAGGTCGCGGCCGCCGAGGCGCCCGCGGCGGCCAAGGCGTAGCCGGGTCCGTCAAGACCTCCCACCGCCGTACGGACACCCGTACGGCGGTACCCCATCGACATTTACTTGGACGTCCTAGTAAATTCGGGGGTATGGACGCTGACGCCATAGAGGAGGGCCGCCGTCGCTGGCAGGCCCGGTACGACGCGGCGCGCAAGCGCGACGCGGACTTCACCACGCTCTCGGGTGATCCCGTGGAGCCCGTGTACGGGCCCCGGCCCGGGGACGCGTACGAGGGCTTCGAGCGGATCGGCTGGCCGGGGGAGTACCCCTTCACCCGTGGCCTGCATCCCACGGGCTACCGGGGGCGGACGTGGACCATCCGCCAGTTCGCCGGGTTCGGCAACGCCGAGCAGACCAACGAGCGCTACAAGATGATCCTCCGCAACGGCGGGGGCGGGCTCTCGGTCGCCTTCGACATGCCGACCCTGATGGGCCGCGACTCCGACGACCCGCGCTCGCTCGGCGAGGTCGGGCACTGCGGCGTGGCCATCGACTCGGCCGCCGACATGGAGGTGCTGTTCAAGGACATCCCGCTCGGGGACGTGACGACCTCCATGACGATCAGCGGGCCGGCCGTGCCCGTGTTCTGCATGTACCTGGTCGCCGCGGAGCGGCAGGGCGTGGACGCCTCCGTCCTCAACGGCACGCTCCAGACGGACATCTTCAAGGAGTACATCGCGCAGAAGGAGTGGCTCTTCCAGCCCGAGCCGCACCTGCGCCTGATCGGCGACCTGATGGAGTACTGCGCGGCCGGCATCCCCGCCTACAAGCCGCTCTCGGTCTCCGGCTACCACATCCGCGAGGCGGGCTCCACGGCCGCGCAGGAACTCGCGTACACGCTCGCGGACGGCTTCGGGTACGTGGAGCTGGGCCTCTCGCGCGGGCTGGACGTCGACGTCTTCGCCCCCGGCCTCTCCTTCTTCTTCGACGCGCACCTCGACTTCTTCGAGGAGATCGCCAAGTTCCGCGCGGCCCGGCGCATCTGGGCCCGCTGGATGCGGGACGTGTACGGCGCGCGGACCGACAAGGCGCAGTGGCTGCGCTTCCACACGCAGACGGCGGGCGTCTCGCTCACCGCCCAGCAGCCCTACAACAACGTGGTGCGCACGGCCGTGGAGGCGCTGGCGGCGGTGCTCGGCGGGACCAACTCCCTGCACACCAACGCACTCGACGAGACCCTCGCGCTGCCCAGCGAGCAGGCCGCGGAGATCGCCCTGCGCACCCAGCAGGTGCTGATGGAGGAGACCGGCGTCGCCAACGTCGCCGACCCGCTCGGTGGTTCCTGGTTCGTCGAGCAGCTGACGGACCGGATCGAGGCCGACGCGGAGAAGATCTTCGAGCAGATCAAGGAGCGGGGGCTGCGCGCCCACCCCGACGGGCGGCACCCGATCGGGCCGATCACCTCCGGCATCCTGCGCGGCATCGAGGACGGCTGGTTCACCGGCGAGATCGCCGAGTCCGCCTTCCGCTACCAGCAGTCCCTGGAGAAGGGCGACAAGAAGGTCGTCGGCGTCAACGTCCACACCGGTTCCGTCACCGGCGACCTGGAGATCCTGCGGGTCAGCCACGAGGTGGAGCGCGAGCAGGTCCGGGACCTGGGCGCACGCAAGGCGGCCCGCGACGACGCGGCCGTGCGCACCGCCCTCGACGGCATGCTGGCCGCGGCCCGCTCCGGCGGCAACATGATCGAACCGATGCTGGACGCGGTGCGCGCCGAGGCGACGCTCGGCGAGATCTGCGGAGTGCTGCGCGACGAGTGGGGCGTGTACACGGAACCGGCGGGGTTCTAGGCGCCGCGGGCCGGCCCGGGCACCTCCGGAGGCGGCGCCCCCGACCCCTCCGGCCTACGCCCGGGCCCCCTGCTCGGCCGGCGCGGAGGCGAGGCCCCACAGCAGGACCTGGGTGAAGCTCCGCACCCAGTCCCCGTCCGCGGCCTCCGCGCTGACCAGCGTGCGGTGCACCACCGCGCCCGCGACCACGTCGAAGATCAGGTCCACGGTGCGGGCCGCCTCGGCGGCGTCGGGCTCGGGCGGCAGCTCGCCCCTGGCCTGGGCGCGGGCCCTGCCCTCCAGCACGAGGCGCTTCTGCCGCTCGACGATCGACGTGCGGATGCGCTCGCGCAGCGCGTCGTCGCGGGTGGACTCGGCGACCACCGCCATCAGGCCGCTCTTGGCCTCCGGGCGGGCCAGGATGGCCGCGAACTGGAGCACCACTCCCTCGATGTCGGCGGCCAGGGAGCCGCGGTCGGGGAGCCGGAGCTCGTCGAAGAGCTCGGCGACCGCGTCGACCACCAGTTCGTTCTTGCCCGCCCAGCGGCGATAGAGGGTCGTCTTGGCAACCCCGGCCCGCGTCGCCACGTCTCCCAGGGTGAGCTTCGACCAGCCCAGATCGACCAGGGCCGCCCGCGTCGCGGCCAGGATCGCGGTGTCCGCCGCGGCGCTGCGCGGGCGCCCGGCACGGCCGGCGGGGGTGCTGCTTGGCATGCACCGACCTTAACCGGGGGGTAACCCCGGGCCGGCCGTGAGGGAGATCACGGAGGCGGGGTGTTCCGACGGACCGTCATGGCATTACGCTACGAGGCGTAGCGAAAGCACGGGTCCGCCCGTGCCCCAGCGACGACCACGGGCGTGGGGTGGGGACCCGGCGCCAACAGGACACATCGGGGCGGGCTTTCACGCCGCTTTTCACACACGCGCGAGTACGGGGGAGGATAGACCCATGCAGCCACGGAACATGTCCATGAGCGGGGTCGTCGACCTCGCCGCGGTGAAGGCGGCCCAGGAGGCCAAGGCGAAGGCGGAGCAGGCGCGCGCCGAGGCGGCCCGCCACGGCGGGACGGGGGCCGTCTCCCCGGCCGATCTCGTCATCGACGTCGACGAGGCCGGCTTCGAGAGTGAAGTACTGCAGCGGTCCACCGAGGTCCCGGTCGTCATCGACTTCTGGGCCGAGTGGTGCGAGCCCTGCAAGCAGTTGAGCCCGGTCCTGGAGCGGCTCGCCGTCGAGTACGGCGGACGCTTCCTCCTCGCCAAGATCGACGTCGACGCCAACCAGATGCTGATGCAGCAGTTCGGCGTCCAGGGCATCCCGGCCGTCTTCGCGGTCGTGGCCGGACAGGCGCTGCCGCTCTTCCAGGGCGCCGCCGGCGAGGCACAGATCCGCCAGACCCTGGACCAGCTGGTGCAGGTCGCCGAGGAGCGCTTCGGCCTGACCGGACTCGCCGTCGACCCGGAGGCGGAGCCGGGCGACCGCCCCGTCGCCGCCGAGCGGCCGGCCGGTCCGCACGACGCGGCCCTGGAGGCCGCCGTGCGTGCGCTGGACGCGGGCGATCTGGCCGGAGCCGTCCAGGCGTACAAGAACGTGCTCGGTGAGGACCCGGGCAACACGGAGGCGAAACTGGGCCTCGCCCAGGCCGAGTTGCTCCAGCGCGTGCAGGACGCCGACCCGCAGAAGGTCCGCCAGGAGGCCGCCGACAAGCCCGGCGACGCCCGTGCCCAGATCGCCGCCGCCGACCTGGACCTGGTCGGCGGCCACGTGGAGGACGCCTTCGGGCGCCTCATCGACACGGTGCGCGTCACGGCCGGCGACGACCGGGACGCCGTACGGGTGCGGCTGCTGGAGCTGTTCGAGGTGGTCGGGGCCGACGATCCGCGGGTCGCCGCGGCGCGCAGGGCGCTGGCCCGCGCCCTGTTCTGACGGGCGGTCCGGGCGTCGGTTCCAGGCCGGTCGCCGGGTGTTCGTCCGCGTGATAGCCGTGGGGAAGAGCTGTCGACGGGACGCCCATGCGGCCGCGTTTTGCCAAAACTTGGCAATCGCGGCCGCTGTTACTGCAAGTAAGTCAACGGCGTCGATCTGTCGGAATCTGTCCAGCGATCAATAGTTTTGTACCGCCCCTATGACGCACCCAGCGTCGCCGTTCGGGGCCGGTGCGTCGCCCCACGGTTATCCGCCCGTTACTAGCGAGTAACGAACCCCCTTGTGCCGACGGCGAGAATGCACCACGATCGGCGACGCTCGGTCCGTTCCCGTACCCCGAAAGCCAGTCGGGTCGCGGGGGTTCCTGGGTCCCCACCGAGCAGAGCCGGCAGCAGTGGTGCCGGCTCTTGGGCAGGGGGGTCTTCGTCCATCCGGCGAAGCCTGTCCAGCAGGGTTGTGCGTGATGCGTGTCAGGCGCGACCAGTGGTTGTCGCTCGGGGGTGATCGCCGGTGATTCGGGCGCGTTCGTACGTGCCGCCGAGCGCGGGCGCTCTCCTTCCCGAGGACGTAGCACTTCTCCCATCCCTGCCAGGCGAGTCTCCGCACCGGAGGCGGGCCGAGGCCAGGAGATGTACGTCCGAGAAGGAGGAAATATGGAGTCCCAGGTGCGTGGCGGGACCAGATGGAAGCGGTTCGCTGTGGTCATGGTGCCCAGCGTGGCCGCCACGGCTGCGATAGGCGTCGCGCTGGGGCAGGGCGCTCTCGCCGCGTCGTTCAGCGTTTCCGGCCAGTCGTTCAAGGTGACGGCGGACCAACTCGACGGCACGGGTTTCTCCCAGTACGGGGCGATCGACTCGGGGTACACGCTGAAGGGCGAGAAGACGGCTCACCCCGTCGCCGTCTCGGCGTTCAAGTCTGCGTCGATCAAGAACATGTGCCAGTCCGTGGTCACCCCGGACATCCCGTTGATCGGTTCTGTCAGCCTCATGCTGAAGGCCGGCGGCGGTGGGACGGCGGTCGAGGCTGAGAACCTGTACATCGACGTCGAGAACCTCGAGGCCGATGCCACCTTCCGCGGCATCGACATCGGTGTGGCAGCCAAGGACGCCGTCAAGGGTCCCGGCATCAAGAAGGGCGACACTGCGAACCCGAACGGATTCGCGCAGCAGGCCGACTCGGCCACGCTGAAGAACGTGAAGCAGACGGCGTGGGCGACCACCGCCGGAACGTTCAAGCTCAGCGGTCTGAAGATGTCGCTGTCCAAGGGTGTCAAGGAGTGCTACTGAGCACCCCTTGACGGGCGGGGGAGCCACACCGGCGCCCCCGCCCGTCCCCTCTCCGGCCGCGCCTTCACCCGCGGCCCACATCTCCACCACAGCAAAGCCGTACCAGGGAGCTGTTTTCCATGAGCGCCGAGACCCCTGCCGCCGAAGGCCAGTTCACCCGCCGAAGGCTGCAGTTCCGCGCCTGGCGAGGCGCGCGGCCGTTCTGGGCCGGCCTGTTCGTCGCGCTCGGCGGAATCCCCATCGCCTACTTCCCGTACGCGAACCTCCAGATCGGTCACCTGACGCTGGCGATGGCCACCACCGCGGGCGCCGGGTCCCTGATCATCGGCGTGCTGCTGGTCGTCCTGGGCGTCAGCCTGTGGTTCCAGAAGCACGTGCGGGTCTTCGCGGGCGTCGCGGCGATCCTGCTGGCGCTGGTGTCCATTCCCGTGTCCAACCTCGGCGGGTTCCTCATCGGCTTCCTGCTCGCGCTGATCGGCGGGGCCATGGCCGTCTCGTGGGTGCCGGGCGAACCGCCGCAGGCCGAGCCGCCGCTGGAGAGCAAGGGCACGGGTGTCGCGCCCGAGGGCGTGGTCCCCGGCACCGCGATGCCCGGCACGCAGGTGTCCGGCACGCCGGTGTCCGACGCCACGGTGCCGCAGCCGCGGGACGGAGTGGACGGCGGGAGCCCCACCCAGGCCTTCGCGCCGCTGAGGGCGAACGATCTGTCAGGAACGAGCCCGGCCAACGGGGCGAACGGGAGGCACAGTGCCGGCTGACGAGGTGACCCGCGGGACTGACGTGGAGTCGTCCCGCGTGAGAACCGGGCCGCGCCACGCGGCACCCAAGAAGCCGTTGTTCACCAGGTTCCACGTGCCGGCCGGCAAGGCCATCGCCCTCGCGGCGATGCCCACGGCCGTGCTCATGGGGATGGGATTCACGCCGACGCTGGCCCTCGCCGACGGCAACGACTCGGCGAAGCCGACCTCCAACAGCCTGACGGCCGACGAGTACAAGGACTGCGTGGCGGCCCTGGAGGACGCCGAGAAGGGCGCGTCCGAGTCGCCCACGCCGTCGCCCTCGGCGACGGACGGGGCGTCCGACGAGGACGACACGAAGGAGCCGTCCCCCTCGGGGTCCGAGGTCTCCGGCGAGGGCAGTGGCACGGAAGCGGGCACGGACCAGGGTGGGTCCTCTTCGCCGGATTCAGGTTCCGACGACGAGGCCGACCCCGCCCCGAGCCCCTCCGCGTCGCAGGAGGCGCAGGACGCGCAGGGCAAGGACCCGCAGAGCGGGGACGCGGCCGGCGGCGACGCCGCGCAGCCGTCCCCCTCGGAGTCCGCGTCCGACGGCGGTCTGCTGGGAGGCCTGGGCGACGCCATCGAGGGCATCTTCACCGGCGGCAAGAAGGCCGAGGAGAGCCCGAGTCCCACGCCGACCCCGTCGGCGTCGGCGTCTGAGGGCGCCGGAGAGGACGCGTCCGGTTCCGCCCAGGAGACGCCCGCCGAGGCCACCGACACGGCGAAGGACGCCGTGGAGGACACGACCGACGCGGCGTCGAAGGCGGCCGGGGACACCGAGGAGCCGGCCGACACGGCCGCCGAGGAGGCCAGGAAGGCCGCCGAGGAGGCGAAGGAGGCCGAGAAGAGGGCCGAGGCCGAGGCCACCGCCTCGCCCACCCCGAGCGCCTCGGAGAGCGCCGGCACGGACGTGGAGGACTGCCCGGTCGCCACGGACGAGGAGGGCGGCGTCGACAACCCGGTGCCGCTGCCCGACGACCCCTGGTACCTCAACGCCAGCTCACTGCTGCTGAAGGGTGCCTCCTACGAGGGGATCGTCGAGGTCAGGACGGCCAACGGCACCACCAAGAAGGTGCTGAAGTACGTCATATCCAACGGCACCGACATCGGGGACCTGCACCAGACGGTCAAGGACGAGCAGGCCGGCAAGACGTACCACGTGCAGGCGGCCAAGGGCTCCACGTCCACGATCCGCGACGGCGACACGGTGATGTACACCGAGAGCATCTCGGGCAACCTGCTCGGGCTGATCCCGATCACCTTCGACCCGGAGAACCCGCCGCCGCTGGACATCCCGCTCATCTACTTCACGAAGGTGACGGTCGTCCAGGCCGGTCAGTTCGGGGGCACGCTCCACATCCCGGGGCTGCACCAGTACACGACCGACTGAGCGCGCCCACGAGCCCGTCCGGGAGCCGCACAACGCCTGAGGGCGCCCCCTGCACGCAGGGGGCGCCCTCAGCGCCGTACGGAGGCCGTGCCGGGCGGCCGGGCCGGACCGTCAGTCGCGGCGGGTCTCGCCCAGGTGGAGCACGCGGACCATGTTCGTGGTGCCGGGCACGCCGGGGGGCGAACCGGCGGTGATCACGACGATGTCGCCGTCGTTGAACCGGCCGAGCCGGGCCGTCTCCTGGTCCACCAGGTCGACCATCTCGTCGGTGCTGTTCACGAACGGCACCACGTGCGGCTCCACGCCCCAGCTGAGCGCCAGCTGGTTGCGGGTCGACTCGTCGGTGGTGAAGGCGAGGATCGGCTGCGCGGCGCGGTAGCGGGACAGCCGGCGGGCGGTGTCGCCGGACTGGGTGAAGGCCACCAGCCCCTTGCCGCCCAGGAAGTCGGCGATCTCGGCGGCGGCACGGGCCACCGAACCGCCCTGCGTACGCGGCTTCTTGCCCGGCACGAGCGGCTGGAGGCCCTTGGAGAGCAGCTCCTGCTCGGCGGCGGAGACGATCTTCGACATGGTCTTGACGGTCTCGATCGGGTACGCGCCCACACTGGACTCGGCCGACAGCATCACCGCGTCGGCGCCGTCCAGGATCGCGTTGGCCACGTCGGAGGCCTCGGCGCGGGTCGGGCGCGAGTTGGTGATCATCGACTCCATCATCTGGGTCGCCACGATCACCGGCTTGGCGTTGCGGCGGCACAGCTCGATGAGGCGCTTCTGCACCATCGGGACCTTCTCGAGCGGGTACTCGACGGCCAGGTCGCCGCGGGCGACCATGACGGCGTCGAAGGCCGCGACGACGTCCTCCATGTTCTCCACCGCCTGCGGCTTCTCCACCTTGGCGATGACGGGGACCCGGCGGCCCTCCTCGTCCATCACGCGGTGGACGTCGGCCACGTCCTTGGCGTCCCGGACGAAGGAGAGGGCGACCAGGTCGCAGCCCATCCGCAGCGCGAAGCGCAGGTCCTCGACGTCCTTCTCGGACAGCGCGGGGACGTTGACCGCCGCGCCGGGCAGGTTGATGCCCTTGTGGTCGGAGATGACGCCGCCCTCGATGACGATCGTCTTCACCCGGGGGCCCTCGACCCCGGTGACCTTCAGCTCGACGTTGCCGTCGTTGATGAGCACCTGGTCGCCCTTGGTGACGTCACCGGGCAGGCCCTTGTACGTCGTGCCGCAGATCGTCCGGTCGCCCGGCACGTCCTCGGTGGTGATGGTGAACTCGTCACCGCGCACCAGCTCGACGGGGCCCTCGGCGAAGGTCTCCAGGCGGATCTTCGGGCCCTGGAGGTCGGCGAGGACACCGATGGCCCGGCCGGTCTCCTTGGCGGCGGCCCGGACACGGTCGTAACGGCCCTGGTGCTCGGCGTGGGTGCCGTGGCTGAAGTTGAAGCGGGCCACGTTCATGCCGGCTTCGATCAGCGCGACGAGCTGCTCGTGGGAGTCGACCGCGGGGCCGAGAGTACAGACGATTTTCGAACGGCGCATGGGGCGATCCTATCGGTTTGTTTCGCTGCGGAATATTCCGTCTGGCGGAAAATACAAAAGGGCGGGATGCCGCTCAGGTGAGATTCCCCGAAGCATTTACCAGCGCGTAGGTTTGTGTCGCGATCTCCATTTCCTCGTCGGTCGGCACCACGGCCACCGCCACCCGGGCGTCCGGGGGCGAGATCAGCCGCGCGCCGTCGCCGCGTACGGCGTTCAGCTCGTCGTCGACCGCCAGTCCGAGCCCCTCCAGGCCCGCCACGGCGGCCTCGCGCACCGGCGCCGCGTTCTCCCCGACCCCGGCCGTGAAAGCCACCGCGTCCACCCGCCCGAGAACGGCGTAATAGGCGCCGATGTACTTCTTCAGCCGGTGAATGTAGATGTCGAAGGCCAGTCGCGCCCGCTCGTCGCCGGCGTCCACTCGGCGGCGGATCTCCCGCATGTCGTTGTCGCCGCACAGCCCGATCAGACCGCTCCTCTTGTTCAGGAGAGTGTCGATCTCGTCGGCGGACATTTCACCGACGCGCATCAAATGGAAGATGACGGCCGGGTCCATGTCTCCCGAGCGCGTACCCATCACGAGCCCTTCCAAGGGCGTCAGTCCCATGGAGGTGTCCACGCAACGGCCCCCGCGCACGGCCGACGCGGACGCCCCGTTGCCCAGGTGGAGCACGATGACGTTCACGTCCTCGGGGGCCCTGCCCAGCAGCCGGGCGGTCTCCCGGGACACGTAGGCGTGCGAGGTGCCGTGGAACCCGTAGCGGCGGACGCGGTGCCGGTCGGCGGTCTCGACGTCGATCGCGTAGCGGGCCGCGGACTCCGGCATCGTCGTGTGGAAGGCGGTGTCGAAGACGGCGACCTGCGGCAGGTCCGGGCGCAGCGCCTGCGCGGTCCGGATGCCGGTGAGGTTGGCCGGGTTGTGCAGCGGGGCCACCGGGATGAGCCGCTCGATCTCGGCGAGCACGGCGTCGTCGATCACGGTCGGCTCGGTGAAGCGCTTACCGCCGTGCACCACCCGGTGCCCGATCGCGGCCAGCTCGGGGGCGTCCACGCCGAGGCCGTCCTTGGCCAGCTCCGCCGCCACCGCCTTCAGCGCGGCGTCGTGGTCGGGGACGGCCCCGGTCCGCTCACGGGCCTCGCCGCCCGCCGGCGTGTGCCGGAGCAGCGAGGTCTCCTCGCCGATCCGCTCGACGAGGCCCACCGCGAGCCGCTCGCCGCCGCGCATGTCGAGGAGCTGGTACTTCACCGACGAGGAGCCGGAGTTGAGGACGAGGACACGACTGGGACTCACTGGGCGGACGCCTTCTCGCTGGGGGACTGCTGGGCCTGGATCGCCGTGATGGCGACGGTGTTCACGATGTCCTGGACGAGCGCGCCCCGGGACAGGTCGTTGACCGGCTTGCGCAGGCCCTGGAGGACCGGGCCCACGGCGATGGCGCCGGCCGAGCGCTGCACGGCCTTGTACGTGTTGTTGCCGGTGTTCAGGTCGGGGAAGATCAGCACGCTGGCCTGTCCGGCGACCTCCGAGCCCGGCAGCTTGGTCGCGGCGACCGACGGCTCCACGGCGGCGTCGTACTGGATCGGTCCCTCGACGCGCAGGTCGGGCCGGCTCGCGCGGACGAGCTCCGTCGCCTCGCGCACCTTGTCGACGTCCGCGCCGGAACCGGACGTGCCGGTCGAGTACGACAGCATCGCGATCCGCGGGTCCACCCCGAACCGCGCCGCCGTGGCCGCCGACTGCGTGGCGATGTCGGCGAGCTGCTCGGCGTTCGGGTCCGGGTTGACCGCGCAGTCGCCGTAGACCAGGACCTTGTCGGCCAGGCACATGAAGAAGACGGACGAGACGATCGAGGCGTCCGGCTTGGTCTTGATGATCTCGAAGGCCGGACGGATGGTCGCCGCCGTCGAGTGCACCGATCCCGACACCATGCCGTCGGCGAAGCCCTCCTGCACCATCAGCGTGCCGAAGTAGTTCACGTCGGAGACCACGTCGTACGCCAGCTCCACGGTCACGCCCTTGTGGGCGCGCAGGGCGGCGTACTTCTCGGCGAAGGAGTCCCGCAGCTCCGAGACGGCGGGGTCGATCAGCTGGGCGCCCTCGAGGTCGATGCCCAGGTCGGCGGCCTTCTTGCGGATCTGCTCGACCGGGCCCAGCAGCGTCAGGTCGCACACGCCCCGGCGCAGCAGCACCTCCGCCGCGTGCAGCACCCGCTCCTCGGTGCCCTCGGGCAGGACGACCCGGCGCAGGTCGGAGCGGGCCTGTTCCAGCAGCTTGTGCTCGAACATCATCGGCGTGACGCGGTCGCTGCTGGGGGCGGAGACCCGCTTGCTCAGCTCGGCGGTGTCGACGTACCGCTCGAAGAGGCCGAGGGCGGTCTCCGCCTTGCGCGGGGTGGCCGCGTTGAGCTTGCCCTCCAGGGAGAAGAGCTGCTCGGCGGTGGGGAAGCTGTTGCCGGTCACCGAGAGGACCGGTGTGCCGGGAGCGAGGCGCGCGGCGAGGGTGAGGATGCCCTCGCCGGGGACCTCGTTCAGGGTCAGCAGGACAGCGGCTATCGGCGGGGTGCCGGCGCTGTGCGCGGCGAGCGTGCCGATCACCAGGTCGGCCCGGTCGCCCGGGGTGATGACCAGACAGCCCGGGGTGAGGGCGCTCAGCAGGTTGGGCAGCATGGCACCGCCGAACACGAAGTCCAGCGCGTCGCGGGCGAGCCCCGAGTCGTCGCCGAGGACCACCCTGGCGCCGAGGGCGTGGGCGATCTGCGAGACGGTGGGCGCGGACAGGGCGGGCTCGTCCGGCACCACCCAGCACGGCACCGGCAGCCGGCCCGCGAGCCGCTCGGCGATCTCGTCCCGCTCCTCGCGGGCCACCCGGTTGGTCACCATCGCCAGGACGTCGCAGCCCAGGCTGTCGTAGGCGCGGAAGGCGTTCACGGTCTCGGCGAGCACCGACTCGGCGGCCTGCTTGCGTCCGCCCACCACCGGGATCACCGAGGCGCCGAACTCGTTGGCGAGGCGGGCGTTGAGCGACAGCTCGTCCGGGAACTGGGTGTCGGCGTAGTCGGTGCCGAGGACGAGGACCACGTCGTAGTCGCGGGCGACCAGCAGGAACCGGTCGACCAGCGCGGACACCAGCTCGTCCGTGCCCTGCTCGGCCTGGAGCGCGGAGGCCTCCTGGTAGTCCATGCCGTAGACGGTCGAGGAGTCCTGCGTGAGCCGGTAACGGGAGCGCAGCAGCTCGAAGAGCCGGTCGGGCCCGTCGTGGACCAGGGGCCGGAAGACGCCGACCCGGTCGACCTGCCGGGTCAGGAGTTCCATGACCCCCAGTTCGACGACCTGGCGGCCGTCGCCGCGGTCGATACCGGTCACGTACACGCTGCGCGTCACGCGTGCTCTCCGTTTCGTCTGTGGCGGCTGGTTCGTCCGGTGGCGGCCGGTGCACAAAAATCGCCCGCCGGGGTGAGCGGACCCTCTTGACAATACCTCCGGCGATGGATAAGGCGCCCGTCAGTGTCCGGCGACGCCCGGCCGTGGGCCCGCCGGGGTTCGGCAGTGCCCGCCGGGGTTCGGCAGTGCCCGCCGGGGGTCCGGTCGTGAAACAATTGGATCGGCTCACCGGTGTCAACAGCGAGCAGGAGACACAGCACGATGCGTATCGGAGTTCTCACCGCAGGCGGCGACTGCCCCGGCCTGAACGCAGTGATCCGGTCGGTCGTGCACCGAGCGGTCGACAACTACGGCGACGAGGTCATCGGCTTCGAGGACGGCTACGCGGGCCTCCTGGACGGCCGCTACCGCAGCCTCGACCTGAACGCCGTCAGCGGCATCCTGGCCCGCGGCGGCACCATCCTGGGCTCCTCCCGGCTGGAGCGCGACCGGCTCCGCGAGGCCTGCGAGAACGCCGGTGACATGATCCAGAGCTTCGGCATCGACGCGCTGATCCCGATCGGCGGCGAGGGCACCCTGACGGCCGCCCGGATGCTGTCCGACGCGGGCCTGCCGGTGGTCGGTGTGCCGAAGACCATCGACAACGACATCTCCTCCACGGACCGCACCTTCGGCTTCGACACCGCCGTGGGGGTGGCCACGGAGGCGATGGACCGCCTGAAGACCACCGCCGAGTCCCACCAGCGCGTGATGGTCGTCGAGGTCATGGGCCGGCACGCCGGCTGGATCGCCCTGGAGTCCGGCATGGCCGCGGGCGCCCACGGGATCTGCCTGCCCGAGCGCCCCTTCGACCCCGCCGACCTGGTCAAGATGGTCGAGGAGCGGTTCGCCCGCGGCAAGAAGTTCGCCGTCGTGTGCGTCGCCGAGGGCGCCCACCCCGTCGACGGCTCCATGGACTACGGCAAGGGCGCGATCGACAAGTTCGGCCACGAGCGCTTCCAGGGCATCGGCACGGCGCTGGCGTACGAGCTGGAGCGCCGGCTCGGCAAGGAGGCCAAGCCGGTCATCCTCGGGCACGTCCAGCGCGGTGGCGTGCCGACCGCCTACGACCGGGTGCTCGCCACCCGCTTCGGCTGGCACGCGGTGGAGGCGGCGCACCAGGGCGAGTTCGGCCGCATGACCGCGCTGCGCGGCACGGACGTCGTCATGGTGCCCCTGGCGGAGGCCGTGACCGAGCTGAAGACGGTGCCGAAGGACCGGATGGACGAGGCGGAGTCGGTCTTCTAGACGCGGGCGTGGACGCACGGGCGGACACGGGGGCGGGCGCACGGGCGGACACGGGGGCGGGCGCACGGGCGGCCTACGGGTGCTTCTCGACGGCCGCCCAGAAGTGCTCCACGATCCGGTCGAGGAAGTCGCGTCCGGCCGCGCTGGAGTCACCGCTGCCGCCGCCCCAGCTGAGGGTGGCGGCCATGTGCCCCTGGTAGTCCTGGTGCAGTACCTGGAGGACGTTCTCCAGCACGCGCCGGTCCAGCGGCGCCACCTTGGCGACCGGCCGGACATAGGCCTGCCAGCGGGTCGACACGGCGCTCGACAGCAGCTCGGCGAGCTTCTCCTCGCGCCCCGTGACGGCCACGAAGTCGGGGAGCGCGAGGCCGAGCACGTCGGCGAGCGCGGCGGACTGCCGGTCGGAGCCGCGCCAGTCGTCCGTCTCCTCCATCCGCAGGTAGGCGGGGAGCGCGACACTCACCGCGCGCGCCACGTCCTCCGGCGCCACACCGCGGGCGATGCGGTGTTCCCGCAGGGTCTGCGGGCGGCCGATCAGATCGCCGGGCGAGCACCAGAGCACCCCCGCGAGGGCGGTGAGCTCGGGGGCCGCGGGGGCGGCGGCCCCCCGCTCCCAGGCGACGACGAGGTCCGGGGTGACGTACGGCAGCCCGTACGACACCCGCATGCCGTGGGCGACGTGCTCGGGCCCCATGTTGAGGGCGGCGCGGAGCCGGCGGGCGGCGAGGGCGTTGAACGGGGGACCCGACTGGTTCGGGTGAGGTGAGGGTCGGCGCACGGCCCACACCGTAGGGGGCCGGGGAGGGATTGACTACGGGCTGTTCGGCCAGCGATACGTATTGTAGGAACCTACGGGTGCAATCCGGGCGTAGTGCGGATGTTCGGGGTCCCCCAGAACCCGTCCGGCCTCCGCGGCCCCGACCCGCCCGGCTCACCCCTTGACCGCCCCGCCCAGCGCGAACCCCCCGCCCAGTCGCCGGGAGATCAGCACGTACAGCAGGACGACCGGCGTCGAGTAGACGATCGAGAACGCCGCCAGCTGCCCGTACGCCACCATGCCCCGGTTGCCGAAGAAGTCGTTGATGCTCACCGAGGCCGGCATCTGGTCCGGGGTGAGCAGCAGCATGAACGGGACGAAGAAGTTCCCCCACATCATCACGAACGAGAACACCGTGACCACCGCCACCCCCGGCCCCATCAGCGGCAGCACGATCCGCAGCAGCGACTGGAACGACGACGCCCCGTCCGTCCACGCGGCCTCCTCCAGTTCCTTCGGCACCCCGTCCATGAAGTTCTTCATGAGCCAGATCGCGAAGGGCAACTGTGAGGCGGCGAAGAAGAAGACCGTCCCCTGCATGGTGTCGATCAGGTTCACCCGCACGAACAGCGCATAGACCGGCACCATGATCGCCGTGATGGGGAGGCTGGTCGCGAACAGGACGGTGAGCAGGAACGGCCGGTTCAGCCGCGACCGGAAGCGGGACAGCGGGTACGCCGCCAGCGCCGCGCACACCACCGTCAGCAGCGTCGCGCCGCCGCACAGGATCAGGCTGTTGAGCAGCGGCGTGAAGGTGATCTCCGGGGTGAGGATCGCGTCGAAGTGCTCCAGCGTGACCCCGTCGGGGACCTTGACCCGCAGACTCGCGTGCGGGTCGAGGGCGGAGAGCACCACCCAGGCCAGCGGCAGCACGAAGGCCGCGGCGACCACCAGCAGCCCGGCGTCGGCGGCCGTACGGCGCCGGTCGCGCCGGGAGGCGGGCGAGGTTGCCATGTCAGACCTCCGTCCGCAGCAGGCGCAGGTACACGACCGAGAACAGGGAGCCGATCAGCAACAGCAGCAGCGCCACCGCCGTGCCGTACCCGATCAGGCTGTTCTGGAAGGCCTGCTCGTACATGAACAGCGGCAGCGTCTGGCTCTTGCCGCTCGGGCCCCCGCGGGTCATCACCCAGATCAGCCCGAACACGGAGAGGGTCTGGAGGGTGTTCAGCATCAGGTTGGTGCCGATGGAGCGGCGGATCATCGGCAGCGTGATGTGCCACATCCGGCGCCAGCCGCTCGCCCCGTCCACCTCGGCGGCCTCGGTGATCTCCTTGGGGATCTCGTTCAGCGCGGCCGAGTACACCAGCATCGAGAAGGCCGTGCCCCGCCACACGTTGGCGAACGACACCGCCAGGATCGGCAGCGTGAACAGCCAGTTCTGGGAGGGCAGATGGAGCCAGTCGAGCACGGCGTTGAGGGTGCCCTCGCGGCGGAAGAAGGCGTAGAGCAGGAAGCCCGCCACCACCTCCGGCAGCACCCAGGCCGTGACGACGATGCCGCCGGTGAGCGTGCGCACCGGCTTCGAGGCCCGCCGCATCAGCGCGGCCAGCGCCAGCCCCAGGGTGTTCTGCCCGATCAGCGACGACAGCACCGTGAACACCAGGGTCAGCCATACGGCGTTGAGGAACGCCTCGTCCCGGAAGGCCCGCCGGAAGTTCTCCAGGCCCACGAAGGACTCCTCGGCCTGCCCGGTGAGCTGGAGGTCGGTGAAGGCGATGACGACGCAGTACGCGATCGGACCGGCGAGGAAGAGCAGCAGCAGGACGACGGCGGGGGAGACGGGCAGCGCGCGCAGCAGGGAGCGGCGCACGGTGCCCGTCGCCGGCCGGGACGGGGGAGCGGCGGGCGGGGCCGACGGTGCCTTGCGGAGCTCCGGGCCCGTGTGCGGCGGCGTGGCCGCGGTCACTTGCGGACCACCTGGTTGTCGGTGGCCTCCTTGAGCGCCTCGTCGTAGCCGCGGGCCGCCTCCTCGACCGACAGGTCCCCCGTCGTCACGCCCTCCATCGCCTCCTGGATGGCGACGGAGACCTTCGGGTACGCCGGGTAGGCGGGCCGGTAGTGGGTGCTCTCGACGAGGTCGGTGAAGAACTCGATGCCGGGCTGGGCGTCGACGTAGGCCGGGTCCTGCGCCACGTCCTCGCGGACCGCGATGCCGGAGTTGGCGACGTACCACTTCTGGGCGTTGGCCTTGGTCTGCATCGTCTTGATGAACTCGAAGGCCAGGTCGGGGTTGCCCGCCTTGGCCGGGATCGACCAGGTCCAGCCGCCCGACATGCTCACCCGGCCGGGCGCCTGGCCGTTCTGGGTCGGCATCGCGGCCAGCCCCAGCTCCTTCGACCACTCGGGCCACTCGTGCCCGCTGCCCTCCAGCCAGTCCTGCGGCAGCCACGAACCGTCCAGGGCGATGCCGAGCTTGCCCTGCGGAAGCAGTTCACCGCGGACCTTGGTGCCGAAGTTGGGGTCGAGCGCGTCGGAGACCTCCGGGCCGAGCTTCTCCTCGTAGACCGTCTCGACGAAGGCGAGGGAGTCCTCGAAGCCCTGTCCCGCCGCGATCCACTTCTTGCTGCTCCTGTCGTACAGCGGGTCCGTGGAGCCGTCGTTCGTGCCGTACAGCAGCATCTGGAAGCCCTGCATGGTGGCGGCCTCGCCGGCCGGCTTGCCCGTGTACACGTTGAGCGGTGTGACGCCGGGGACCTTCTCCTTGATGGTGCGGGCCGCCGCCAGCACGTCGTCCCAGGTCTTCGGCTGCCAGTCGGCGGGCAGCCCGGCCTCGGCGAAGACGTCCTTGCTGAACCACAGGCCGCGCGTGTCGGTGCCGTCCGGGACGCCGTACGTCCTGCCGTCCTCGCCCTTGGCCGCCGCCTTCGCCGTGTCGATGAACCGGTCCCAGTCCTTCCACTCGGCCAGGTAGGGGTCGAGGGGCTTCAAGTACCCGCTGGTGATGTCGGAGTTGATGAGGAAGGTGTCCTCGTAGACCAGGTCCGGCGCGGTCTTGGGGGAGCGGAGCATCTGCTGGAGCTTGGTGTAGTACTCCGAGTCCGGGGCCTTGATGGGGACGAGTTCGACCTTCTTGCCCGGGTGGGCCTTCTCGAACTGCTTCTTGATGTCGCCGAGGTACGTGTCCATCACCTTGATGGAGTTGTCCGTGGACTGCTTGAAGGAGACCTTCACCGTGTCCGGATCGTCGCCGGATCCGCTGCCGCAGGCGGCGAGGGAGGTGGAGGCGAGGGCGGTGAGGGTGAAGAGGGCGGTGAACCGGACGGTGGGACGCACGGGCATGACCTCCTACGGGCGCACGACGCTGTGGCCGGGACGGCTGCTCGGCGAACGTAAGAGGAGTGGTCTAGTCAGGTCAATGCGTGTGCGGTGGACAACTCGTGTTCATCGGCCCCGTTCGGCCTCGCTGACCCACCGGTACACCAACTCCGGCCGGCCCACCTGCCCGTAGAGCGGGCTGCGCCCCGCCCGTCCCGCGTCCACCAGGTGCTCCAGGTAGCGCCGGGCGGTGATCCGCGAGATGCCCACGGACTCGGCGACCCCGGCGGCCGTGAGGCCCTCCGCCGCCGCCCGCAGCACACCGGTCACCCGCTCCAGCGTCGGCCCGCTCAGCCCTTTCGGCAGGGCCGCCGGGCCCGGAGCCCGCAGCGTGGCCAGCGCCCGGTCCACCTCGTCCTGGCCGCTGGCCTCCCCGGCGGCATTGCGGAACTCGGCGTACCGCACCAGCCGGTCCCGCAGCGTGGCGAAGGTGAACGGCTTCAGCACGTACTGGACGACGCCCAGCGACACGCCCTCCCGCACGACCGCCAGGTCCCGCGCCGACGTCACCGCTATCACGTCGGTGTGATGCCCCGCCGCCCGCAGCGAACGGGCCAGCTGCAACCCGTGCACGTCCGGCAGGTGCAGGTCGAGCAGGAGCAGGTCCACCGGAGTGCGGTCCAGCATGCGCCGTGCCTCGGCCCCCGTGTGGGCCCGGCCCACGGCCGTGAACCCCGGCACCCGGCCGACGTACAGCACGTGCGCGTCGGCGGCGACGGGGTCGTCCTCGACGACCAGGACGCGGATGGGCTCCGGGGCGCTCACCGGACCGCGCTCCGGAAGGGGTGCCCGGCGCGCGGGGACCGGCCGCGGATCATGCCGTGCCCCCCGCCGTCGGTCTGCCGGGGACGGCGTGCGCCGCCGGCGCGCCCGCGGGCCCGGTGCCGTCCAGGGGCAGCCTGGCCTCGAAGCGGGCGCCGCCGCCCTCGGCCCCCGCCACGGTCAGCGTGCCGCCGTGCCGCTGGACCGCCTGCCGCACCAGCGCCAGGCCCAGCCCGCGCCCGCCCTCGTCGGCGGGCTTCGTCGAGTAGCCCCGCTGGAAGACCAGGTCGGCGTGGGCGGGGTCGACCCCGGCGCCGGTGTCGGTCACCCGCATCACCAGTTCCGAGCCCGCGCCGCCGGCCACGTCGGTGTACGCCGCCACCGTGACCCTGGAGGGCGCTCGGCCCTGGGCCGCGTCCACCGCGTTGTCGACCAGGTTGCCCAGGATCGTCACCAGGTCCCGGGCGGGCAGGGACGGCGGCAGCAGCCCGTCGTCCAGTCGGCTGTCCTGCGACACCACCAGCTCCACTCCCCGCTCGTTCGCCTGCGCCGTCTTGCCCAGCAGCAGCGCGGCCAGCACCGGCTCGCTCACCGCGGCCACCACCTGGTCGGTCAGCGCCTGCGCCAGCTCCAGTTCGGCCGTCGCGAAGTCCACGGCCTCCTCCGCGCGCCCCAGCTCGATCAGCGAGACCACGGTGTGCAGCCGGTTGGCCGCCTCGTGCGCCTGCGAGCGCAGCGCCTGGGTGAAGCCGCGCTCGGAGTCCAGCTCGCCCGTCAGGGACTGCAGCTCGGTCACGTCCCGCAAGGTCACCACGGTTCCCCGGTGCTCGCCGCCGGAGACCGGCGAGGTGTTGACCACCAGCACCCGCTCGGCCGTCAGGTGCACCTCGTCCACCCGGGGCTCCGACGCCAGCAGCGCCCCCGTCAGCTGCGCGGGCAGTCCCAGGTCGGCGACCGAGGCGCCCACCACCTCACCCCTCACGCCGAGCAGCTCCCGTCCACCGTCGTTGATCAGCGCCACCCGGTGCTGTCCGTCCAGCATCAGCAGACCTTCGCGCACCGCGTGCAGTGCCGCCTGATGGTAGTCGTGCATCCGGCTCAGCTCGTCCGCGTTCATGCCGTGGGTGTGCCGGCGCAGCCGGGCGTTGATCACGTAGGTGCCGACCGCGCCGAGCAGCAGCGCGCCGGCCGCCACCGCGAGCAGGGCCGTCAGCTGCTCCTGCGCCCGCTTGCTGATCTCCTCGACCTTGATGCCGGCGCTGACCAGGCCGACGACCCGCCCGCCGTCGTCGACGGGGGTGACCGCCCGCACCGACGGCCCCAGGGTGCCGGTGTAGGTCTCGGTGAAGGTCTCACCCCGCTGGGCGCGCTCGATGTGCCCGCGGAAGAGACGCCCGATCTGCCGGGGGTCGGGATGGGTCCAGCGGATGCCCTCCGGATCCATGATCGTCACGAAGTCGACGCCCGCGTCCCGCATGACCCGCACCGCGTACGGCTGGAGCTGCGCCGTCGGGTCGGGGGTGCGGATCGCGTCCAGCACGGACGGCGAGTCGGCGATCGCCAGCGACACCGACCTGGCCTGCCGCCCGGCCGCGTCCTCGGCCTGCTGCCGGTCGCTGACGTAGGTGAACAGCGCGTACCCGGCCACCACGACCGCTATCAGCACCGCCTGCATGGCGAAGAGCTGACCGGCCAGGCTACGGGGTCCGGGAACGGGGAGGCGCATGCCGTCAGTCTCCCTCTTGGCTGATCGGTGAACTAAATGAACGCAAGGGTGACCGCGCTCACAGCCCGGGAGATAGTCACCGCGTCCCCGAAACAAACCCCCGGACGTGAGCCGCACGCCGGTGATGCCGACGACGTCGTCAAGGAGGGCCGCCGTGACCAGCGAAGCCGCTACGGCACCTGCCGCACCCAAAGCCAAGCGCGACCGCACGCACTATCTCTACATCGCCGTGATCATCGCGGTCGCCCTCGGTGTCGCCGTCGGTCTCGCCGCCCCCGACTTCGCGACCGAGCTGAAGCCGCTGGGCACCGGCTTCGTGAACCTGATCAAGATGATGATCTCACCGATCATCTTCTGCACGATCGTGCTGGGCATCGGCTCGGTCCGCAAGGCCGCCAAGGTCGGCGCGGTCGGCGGTATCGCGCTGGCCTACTTCCTGGTGATGTCGCTGGTGGCCCTCGCCATCGGCCTGGTCGTCGGCAACATCCTGGACCCGGGCACGGGCCTCGCGGTCACCGACGCCATCAAGGAGACCGGCCAGGCGCAGGTCGACGCGGAGGCCAAGGGGACCACCGAGTTCCTGCTGGGCGTCATCCCGACGACCATCGTCTCCGCGTTCACCTCCGGCGAGGTCCTGCAGACCCTGCTGATCGCGCTGCTCTGCGGCTTCGCCCTGCAGGCCATGGGATCGGCCGGGCAGCCCGTCCTACGCGGCATCGAGCACATCCAGCGGCTGGTCTTCCGCGTCCTGGCCATGATCATGTGGGCCGCGCCGATCGGTGCCTTCGGTGCCATCGCCGCCGTCACCGGCTCGGCCGGCGTCGACGCGCTCAAGAGCCTGGCCGTGCTGATGCTCGGCTTCTACGTCACCTGCTTCCTCTTCGTCTTCCTGGTCCTGGGCGCGCTGCTGCGGATCGTCGCCGGTGTCAATGTCTTCTCGCTCTTCAAGTACCTGGGCCGCGAGTTCCTGCTGATCCTGTCGACCTCCTCCTCGGAGTCGGCGCTGCCGCGCCTCATCGCCAAGATGGAGCACCTGGGCGTGAGCAAGCCGGTGGTCGGCATCACCGTCCCGACCGGCTACTCGTTCAACCTCGACGGCACCATGATCTACATGACCATGGCCTCGCTGTTCATCGCCGACGCCATGGGCACGCCGATGTCCGTCGGGGAGCAGATCCCGCTGCTGCTCTTCCTGCTGGTCGCCTCGAAGGGCGCGGCCGGCGTCTCCGGCGCCGGGCTCGCCACGCTGGCCGGCGGCCTCCAGTCCCACAAGCCCGCCCTGGTGGACGGCATCGGCCTCATCGTCGGCATCGACCGCTTCATGAGCGAGGCCCGCGCCCTCACCAACTTCGCGGGCAACGCCGTCGCCACCGTGCTGATCGGCACCTGGACCAAGGAGATCGACCGGGGACGGGTGGACGAGGTGCTCGCCGGACGGGCCCCGTTCGACGAGAAGACGCTGCTGGACGACCACGGCGCCGCCGACGACACCGAGGACGCCGCGGACCTGCCCGAGCAGGGCGGCGAGAAGGAGCTGGCCAAGGCCTGAGGCGGCTTTGCGAACGCCCGCACACTCCGGGCGGCTGAGGTGCTCCCCCCGTTGCTCAGCCGCCCGGTCCCGGGGCCCCGCGCCGTTCGGCGCGGGGCTTCCTCGTCCTCGTGCCCGGTGCCGGGGCTTCCTCGTCCTCGTGCCCGGTGCCGGGGCTTCCTCGCCCTCGTGCCCGGTGCGAGGCTTCCCGGCCCGCACGTCCGGCGCCGGGCTTCTTGCCTTGACGTCCGCGTCAGGGCTTACGTTCGTCCGCATGCGAATCGGCGAGCTGGCCGCACGGGCCGGGACCACGACGCGGACGCTGCGGTACTACGAGTCGCGCGGCCTGCTGCCCGCGCGGCGCGCCGGCAACGGCTACCGGACGTACGACGAGGACGACCTGAAGCTGCTGCGGCAGATCAGGACTCTCCAGGACTTCGGGTTCGACCTGGAGGAGACCCGCCCGTTCGTGGAGTGCCTGCGCGCAGGGCACCCCGAGGGCGACTCCTGCCCGGCCTCCCTCGTGGTCTACCGGCGCAAGCTGGCGGAGCTGGACGCCCTGATCGAGCAGTTGTCGTCGGTGCGGGCGCAGGTCGGTGCGCAGCTGGCGCGAGCCGAGGCGGCGGTTCCGGGGGGTCCGGAGCCGAAATGCGAGCTGGGAGGGCACACATGACAGGCGACGGGGTGGCCGAGGTGACGGACGCCGGGTTCGGTACGGAGGTACTGGGCAGCGAGCTGCCGGTGCTGGTGGAGTTCACCGCCGACTGGTGCCCGCCGTGCCGTCAGATGGCCCCGGTGCTCCGGGCCCTGGCCGCGGAGGAGGGTCACCGGCTCCGGGTGGTGCAGCTGGACGTCGACCGCAACCCGGCGACCACGAACGCGTACAAGGTGCTGTCGATGCCGACCTTCATGGTCTTCCGCGACGGTGAGCCGGTGAAGTCGATGGTGGGCTCGCGGCCCAAGCGACGGCTGCTGGAGGAGCTGTCCGACGTGATCTGACCCGCTCCCGATACGAAGAAATCCCCCGGCAATTGCGCCCGGGGGATTTCTTTGCGTATATTCGTTGATTCGTGACTTCAGGAGTATGAGGTCGCGAAGAAGTTCAGTGAGCACAGTATATCCGGGCGGGAGTGGAATTGTCAAACACCGAATTTCCGGACGATGAATTGCGACTCGAGCAGGAATTCATCGACGGACTCTACGCACGCGTGGACGCCCTGCGCGGCGACACCGAGGTCTCGGTCACGGACGCGCTCGCACGGGGCAACACCCCCATGCAGGCCCGGCTGGAGCGGGACATCCTGGTCGCCGAGCGCTCGGGGCTGCTCGCCGCGCTCAACGCGGTGGACGGCTCCCTCTGCTTCGGCCGGATCGACCTCGCCTCCGGCGCCGCCCACCGCATCGGCCGTATCGGGCTGCGCGCCGACGACGCCGAACGCACCCCGGTCCTGATCGACTGGCGGGCCGACGTCGCCCGCCCCTTCTACCTGGCCACCGGTCACACCCCGATGGGCCTGCGCCGGCGCCGGCACATCGCGAGCGAGGGCCGCCGGGTCACCGCCCTGCACGACGAGATCCTCGACCTCGGGGACGAGACGCGGACCGGCCACGAGGACCCGTCCGGCGACGCCGTGCTGCTCGCCGCGCTGAACTCCGCGCGCACCGGGCGCATGGGCGACATCGTGCAGACCATCCAGGCCGACCAGGACCGCATCATCCGCGCCCCGCACCGCGGTGTCCTGGTCGTCGAGGGCGGTCCCGGCACCGGAAAGACCGCCGTCGCCCTGCACCGCGCCGCCTACCTCCTCTACGAGCACCGCGAACTGCTGGCCAAGCGGGCCGTCCTGATCGTCGGCCCGAACCCGGCCTTCCTGGGGTACATCGGCGAGGTGCTGCCCTCCCTGGGCGAGACCGGCGTGCTCCTCGCCACCGTCGGCGAGCTCTTCCCCGGCGTGAAGGCCACCGCGACGGACCCCCCGCGGGCGGCGGCGGTGAAGGGCCGCGCCGACATGGCGGACGTCCTCGCCGAGGTGGTCCGCGACCGGCAGGCGCTGCCCGATCCGGTGATCGCGATCGAGCACGACCGCGAGATCCTCATGCTCGACGACGACCTGGTCAACGTCGCCCGCGAGCGCACCCGCGCGGCGAAGCTGCCGCACAACGCGGCCCGCGAGCACTTCGAGGGCCACATCCTCAACACCCTCACCGACATGGTCGCCGAACGCATCGGCACCGACCCCTACGACGGCAGCAACCTCCTCGACCCCAGCGACATCACCCAGATCCGCGACGAACTCGCCGAGAACCCCGAGGTCTGGTCGGCGATCGACCGGCTGTGGCCCCGGATCACCCCGCAGCGCCTCGTCGCCGACTTCCTCGCGGCGCCCGAGGGCTTCCTCTCCGCCGAGGACGCCGCCGCCGTCCGCCGCCCGGTCACCCGGCGCTGGACCGTGGCCGACGTGCCCCTGCTGGACGAGGCGGCCGAACTGCTCGGCGTGGACGACCGCCTCGCCCGCTCCCGCGCCGAACGCGAGCGGGAGCAGCAGATCGCCTACGCGCAGGGTGTGCTGGACGTGTCGTACGCGTCCCGGACCTACGAGTTCGAGGACAAGGACGAGGAGGACGCGGAGGTGCTGTCGGCGCACGACATCATCGACGCCGAGCGGTTCGCCGAACGCCAGGAGGAGGACGACCACCGCAGCGCCGCCGAGCGTGCCGCGGCCGACCGCACCTGGGCCTTCGGGCACATCATCGTGGACGAGGCGCAGGAGCTGTCCCCGATGGCCTGGCGGCTGCTGATGCGCCGCTGCCCGACCCGCTCCATGACCCTGGTCGGCGACCCGGCGCAGACCGCGGAGGCGGCCGGTGTCGGCTCCTGGTCCAAGATCCTCGCGCCGTACGTCGAGGACCGCTGGGAGCACACCCGGCTGGGCGTCAACTACCGCACCCCGGCCGAGATCATGGACGTGGCGGCGGCCGTCGTCCGCGCCGACGACCCCGCCTTCGCCCCGCCGAGCTCGGTGCGCTCGACGGGGGTACGGCCCTGGGTCCGCGCCACCGGCGACCTCCCGGCCGCCGTCGCCGAGGCCGCCCGGGAGCTGGCCCCCGAGGAGGGCCGCCTCGCCGTGATCGCCCCGCGCGAACTGCACGGGGCGCTCGCCGCCCGGCTGGACGGCGTGACGGCGGGCGCCGAGCCGGACCTCACCCACGGCGTCGTCCTCCTCGACCCGCGCCAGTCCAAGGGCCTGGAGTTCGACTCCGTCCTGGTGGTCGAGCCGGGCCGCTACGGCACGAGCGACCTGTACGTGGCCCTCACCCGCGCCACCCAGCGGCTGGGCGTGCTGCACACCGAGCCGCTGCCGAAGGGCCTGGTGGACGCGGCCGGCTAGGCGACGCGGCCGGCCGGGAGGCGGGCCGGCCGCGAGCCGCCGGCGGCAGGGGGAAGCGCGGGGCGGGGCGGCGCCGTCAGCTCCCCGCCGTCAGCGCGTCCCCCAGCCCGGTCCGTCCGTACAGGACCTGGCGGCCGTGCCGGCGGGCGGTGAGCAGTCCGGCCTCACGCAGCACACCGAGGTGCGCGGAGACGGCATGACCGCGCTCACCGCCGCCGTCGAGGGCGCGTCCGGCACCGTGGCCGCCGCCGACCGGGCCTACGGGCTCCCCACCGACGGGACGTTCGGCGACGAGCAGCTGTGGCACAAGATCCAGGGCGCCCTGCGGTACGAGGGCCGCTGGTACTTCCACCGGAGCAACGCCTACGACAACGGCCGCCCGCTCCAGGCCACGGCCGGCGGGGACGGTGTGCCGGCCGGCGACGCGAAGACCCTGCAGACCTCGTTCGGGCCCGAGGACCTCTACCTGACGCACGGCATGGGCGACGCCCGGGCGCCCCGCCTGTGGTCGCTCAGCGAACACGCCCCGAGCGCCTGCGGCGCCTGCGAGCGGGAGGCCTACAGCTACCCGATGAGCGAGGTGGTCAGCGGCTTCGGCTCCTGACCTGCCCGGGGCTCCGGGGGGAGGCCCCCGGGGCCCCGGGCCCGCGGGGAGGTCCCCGGCTGCCTGCTCGCGGCCGGGGACCCCGCCGTCAGGCCGGACGCAGCCAGACCGTCGCCAGGGGCGGCAGGGTCAGCCGGATGCTCGCCGGCCGGCCGTGCCACCCCTGCGGCTCCGGCTTGACCGGGTCCGGGTTGCCCACGTCGCCGCCGCCGTACCGCGCCGCGTCGGTGTTGAGCACCTCGTGCCAGGCGGGGACGTCGTCCGGGACGCCGAGGCGGTATTCGGGGCGGACCACCGGGGCGAAGTTCGAGACCGCGAGCAGCGGCGTGCCGTCGGCGTCCAGCCGCAGGAACGCGAGGACGTTGTCCTCGGCGGCGTCCCCGACGACCCACGCGAAGCCGGAGGGGTGGGTGTCGCGCTGCCACAGCGCGGGCGTGGCCCGGTAGACGGTGTTCAGGTCGCGGACCAGGTCCAGCACCCCCCGGTGGTCCGCCGCCGCCCCGTACCGCGGGTCGAGCAGCCACCAGTCGGGGCCGCGCGCCTCGGACCACTCCGCGCCCTGCGCGAACTCCTGCCCCATGAAGAGCAGCTGCTTGCCGGGGTGGGCCCACATGTAGCCCAGATAGGCCCGCTCGCTCGCGCGCTGCTGCCACCAGTCGCCCGGCATCTTCGACACCAGCGACTTCTTGCCGTGCACCACCTCGTCGTGGGATATCGGCAGGACGTAGTTCTCGCTGTACGCGTACACCATCGAGAAGGTCAGCTCGCCGTGGTGGTACTTGCGGTGCACCGGCTCGTGGCTCATGTACTCCAGCGAGTCGTGCATCCAGCCCATGTTCCACTTGAGCCCGAAACCCAGCCCGCCGAAACCGCTCGGTCCCTCGTGGTGCGTGGCCCGGGTGACCCCGTCCCAGGCCGTCGACTCCTCCGCGACGGTCACGACGCCGGGCACCCGCCGGTACACCGTCGCGTTCATCTCCTGGAGGAAGGCCACCGCGTCCAGGTTCTCCCGTCCGCCGTGCTCGTTCGGCGTCCACTGGCCCGGCTCGCGCGAGTAGTCCAGGTAGAGCATCGAGGCGACGGCGTCGACCCGCAGCCCGTCGATGTGGAACTCCTCGCACCAGTACACGGCGTTGGCGACCAGGAAGTTGCGCACCTCGCGGCGCCCGAAGTCGAACTCCAGCGTCCCCCAGTCGGGGTGGGCGGCCCGCAGCGGGTCGGAGTGCTCGTACAGGGGGCGCCCGTCGAACTCGGCCAGCGCCCAGTCGTCGCGCGGGAAGTGCGCGGGCACCCAGTCCATCAGGACGCCGATGCCGGCCTGGTGCAGCCGGTCGACCAGGTATTTGAAGTCGTCCGGGTCGCCGAGCCGGGCCGTGGGCGCGTAGAAGCCGGTGACCTGGTAGCCCCAGGAGCCGCCGAAGGGGTGCTCGGCGACCGGCATCAGCTCGACGTGGGTGAAGCCCAGGTCCGCGACGTACGCCGGCAGCTGCTCCGCCAGCTCGCGGTAGGTCAGGCCGGGGCGCCAGGAGGGCAGGTGGAGCTCGTACACCGACATCGGTGCCTCGTGCGCGGGGGCCTGCGCGCGGCGGGCCAGCCACGCGTCGTCGCCCCAGGTGTAGTCCGAGACGTGCACGACGGAGGAGGTGGCCGGGGGGACCTCCGTACGCCGGGCCATGGGGTCGGCGCGGAACGTGCGCGAGCCGTCGGGCCTGGTGATCTCGAACTTGTACAGCTCTCCCGCGCCGATCCCGGGCAGGAACAGCTCCCAGACACCGGTGCCGCCCAGCGACCGCATCGGGTGACCGGTGCCGTCCCAGAAGTTGAAGCCGCCGGCCACCCGGACGCCGCGCGCGTTCGGCGCCCACACCGTGAAGCGGGTGCCCGCGACGCCCTCGTGGGTCGCGGGATGCGCGCCGAGCGCCTGCCACAGCTGCTCGTGCCGCCCCTCGCCGATCAGGTGCAGGTCCAGGTCGCCCAGCGTGGGCAGGAAGCGGTAGGGGTCCTCGACCTCCTGGTCCGTCTCCCCGTACCGCACCAGGAGGCGGTAGGCCGGGACCTCGCCGAGCGGCAGCAGGCCCGAGAAGAAGCCGTCCCCGTCGTCGTGCAGCCCGGCCCTCAGCTCCCCGGACAGGACGGTCACCGCCCGCGCGTACGGCCGGAACACCCGGAAGGCGACACCGCCGGGCACCCGGTGGGCGCCGAGCACGGAGTGGGGGTCGTGGTGCGTGCCGGCGAGCAGCCGCTCCCGGTCGGCGGCGTCCAGGAGGGGGGAGACGGCGATCTCGGCGGGCACCGCCTCCTTCGCGCTCTTCCGGGCGGCCCTCCCCTCCGCGGGCGCCTTCTTCGCGACGCCCCTCTCGCCCCTCTTCCCGCCCGTCCCGCCGGCCGCCTTCCCGGCCGCCGTCCGCTTCGCGGCGGGCTGCTGCCCGGCCGCTTTCCTGGGCGTCGTCTTCTTGGCCGTCGCCTTGGTGGCCGTCGTCTTCTTGGCGGCGGCCTTCTTCGCGATCGCCTTCTCGGCTGTCGCCTTCTTCGGGGTCGTCTCCTTGGCCACCGCCTTCCGAGGCGGCGCCGCCTGCTGCGCGGCGCTCTTCTCCTCGGCCGTCTTCTTCGGGTCGGGACCGCTGGACGAGGGGCGGGGGGTCACGGGCGGGGCCTCCTGGGCGAAGTGGGATCAGGAAGGAAGGGCGGGGACCGGGTCAGGCCGGTTCGGGTGTGGACAGGCGGCGCACCGCGGACATCGGCACCGCCAGCCAGTCGGGGCGGTGCCGTGCCTCGTACAGCACCTCGTAGACCGCCTTGTCCGTCTCGTGGGCGCGCAGCATCACCGGGTCGGTGCGCGGATCGACGCCGGCGGCCTCCGCGTACCCGGTGCAGAACGCGGCCCGGCAGCTCTCGGCCCAGCCGGGCACGGGGGCGTCGGCCGCGTGCGCGGCGTAGTCGAAGGACCGCAGCATCCCGGCGATGTCCCGCACCGGCGGCTGCGGCATCCGCCGCTCGGCCAGGGGTTTCGCGGGCTCCCCCTCGAAGTCGATCAGCGACCACCGGCCGGAGGGCGAGCGCAGGCACTGACCGAGGTGCAGGTCGCCGTGGACGCGCTGGGCGGTCCAGGTGCGGCCCTCGGCGGCCAGGTCGTCCAGCGCGGTGAAGGCGGTGCGCAGCGCGGGAGCGTAGGGCCGCAGCAGGGGGACCGCGCGGGCGGCCTCCTCCAGCCGTCCGATCATGCCGTCGGCGAGCTGCCGCATC
Organism: Streptomyces ambofaciens ATCC 23877; assembly: GCF_001267885.1. Classification (NCBI taxonomy): domain Bacteria; kingdom Bacillati; phylum Actinomycetota; class Actinomycetes; order Kitasatosporales; family Streptomycetaceae; genus Streptomyces; species Streptomyces ambofaciens. The sequence continues at coordinate 5,493,658 of NZ_CP012382.1, forward strand.
TGTGCGTGACCGAGGGTGACCGTCGGCAGTGCGCGGGCCAGTGCGAGGTGCACCTCGGCGGTGGCCCGGCCCAGCGCCCGCGCCTCGGCGGCGAAGTCCTCCCCCTTGGCCAGTTCGCGCAGGGCCAGCTCCCAGCCGTCGGTCGCCCCCTGCAGGTACGGCTGGAGGACCCCCAGCACCCACGGCCGGTCGGCCAGGTCGGCCACCATCCACCCGGCCGGCGCCGGCACCCGGGGGCAGCCCGCCCGGGCCAGCGCCAGCGGCAGCTCCAGGTCGGGGTTGACACCGGGCACGATGCGGCGGAGCAACTTGAGAATGAACGTATCTCCATAGACGACCGACGAGTTGGACTGCTCGGCGGTCATCAGCCGCGGTACCAGGCCCGTGCGGATCTCCTGGTCCCGGTCCCGCTCGAAGCGGAGCCCGCCGATGCGGGCCCGGGAGCGCAGCGCCTCCAGGAGCACCTCGGCGGGCCTGGTGTCGTACAGGGCGTCGTAGACGGTGCGGCCGGCCAGCGGGCCCTCGGTGACATGTCCGATGAGCGCGGGCGCCAGCCGGGGCGGCAGCGCCTCGCGCGCGCCTATGAGGAGCTGGTAGCAGTCTCCGGGCTCCTCCGGTGCGCCGGTGCCCGCGGAGAGCTGCTGATGGGCGCGCACCAGCACGTGGTGGAGACCGAGGCGGGCGTCGGCCGGCAGCAGCTCGGTGGCGGCGACCAGCGAGAACCCGGTGACCGGGCGCCCCTTGCCCGCGAACCAGCGCTGCCGTGGCAGCCAGTCCCGCAGGAGTGGATCGAGTGACGCAAGGAGGCCTGGCGGGCTCGTGCTCGTGACGGTGCGTGTGACGGCTTCCGACATGGCGTCGCGTCCTTTCCCCGGGTCGACGGGGTGTTACTGATGCGTGCCCCGGGCGGGGCGGCAGAAACCGCCCCGCGCCGGGGTGGAGGCCCATGAGGCCTAGACGGCGTCCTTGCGGAGCCGGAACCAGTAGAAGCCGTGCCCGCCGAGGGTCAGCAGGTACGGCAGTTCGCCGACCGCCGGGAAGCGGACCCCGCCGAAGAGTTCGACCGGGTGGCGTCCCTCGAAGGCGCTCAGGTCCAGCTCGGTGGGCTGCGCGAACCGGGAGAAGTTGTGGACGCACAGCACCAGGTCGTCCTCGTACTCCCGCAGGAAGGCCAGCACGGCGGGGTTGGACGAGGGCAGCTCCGTGTACGAGCCGAGACCGAAGGCCACGTTCTGCTTGCGGATCTCGATCATGCGCCGCGTCCAGTGCAGCAGGGACGAGGGCGAGGCCATGGAGGCCTCGACGTTGGTCACCTGGTAGCCGTAGACCGGGTCCATGATCGTGGGCAGGAAGAGGCGCCCGGGGTCGGACGAGGAGAACCCCGCGTTGCGGTCCGGTGTCCACTGCATCGGGGTGCGGACCGCGTCGCGGTCGCCGAGCCAGATGTTGTCGCCCATGCCGATCTCGTCGCCGTAGTAGAGGATCGGCGAGCCGGGCAGGGAGAGCAGCAGTGCGGTGAACAGCTCGATCTGGTCGCGGTCGTTGTCCAGGAGCGGGGCCAGGCGCCGGCGGATGCCGATGTTGGCGCGCATGCGCGGGTCCTTGGCGTACTCCGCGTACATGTAGTCGCGTTCCTCGTCGGTGACCATCTCCAGGGTCAGCTCGTCGTGGTTGCGCAGGAAGATGCCCCACTGGCAGCCGGACGGGATGGCCGGGGTCTTGGCGAGGATCTCGGAGACCGGGTAGCGGGACTCGCGGCGCACGGCCATGAAGATGCGGGGCATGACCGGGAAGTGGAAGGCCATGTGGCACTCGTCGCCGCCGGAGGCGAAGTCGCCGAAGTAGTCGACCACGTCCTCCGGCCACTGGTTGGCCTCCGCCAGTACGACCGTGTCCGGGTACTGCGCGTCGATCTCCTTGCGCACCCGCTTGAGGAAGGCGTGCGTCGCCGGAAGGTTTTCGCAGTTGGTGCCCTCCTCCTGGTACAGGTACGGCACCGCGTCCAGCCGGAACCCGTCGATGCCCAGGTCCAGCCAGAACTTCAGGGCGGAGATCATCTCCTCCTGGACGGCCGGGTTCTCGTAGTTCAGGTCCGGCTGGTGGGAGAAGAAGCGGTGCCAGAAGTACTGCTTGCGCACCGGGTCGTAGGTCCAGTTCGACGCCTCGGTGTCGACGAAGATGATCCGCGCGTCCTGGAACTGCTTGTCGTCGTCCGCCCAGACGTAGTAGTCGCCGTAGGGCCCGTCGGGGTTGTTGCGCGACTCCTGGAACCACGGGTGCTGGTCGCTGGTGTGGTTCATGACGAAGTCGATGATCACGCGCATGCCGCGCTGGTGGGCGGCGTCCACGAACTCGACGAAGTCGGCCAGGTCGCCGAACTCGGGCAGGACGGCGGTGTAGTCGGAGACGTCGTAGCCGCCGTCCCGCAGCGGTGACTTGAAGAAGGGCGGCAGCCACAGGCAGTCCACCCCGAGCCACTGCAGGTAGTCCAGCTTGGCGGTGAGGCCCTTGAGGTCGCCGACGCCGTCGCCGTTGCTGTCCTGGAAGGAGCGGACGAGGACCTCGTAGAAGACGGCTCGTTTGAACCAGTCCGGGTCCCGGTCCTTGGCGGGTGTGTCCTCGAAGGTGTCCGGCACGGGCTCGTTGACGATCATGTGGTGGGTGACCCTCCGATCTGCGGGTGGGACGGTCGCAGAACCGTGCAGACGTGCGCGGGCGTACGGCCCGGCTCAAGCCGCACATAGTTGGCCCTGCCCCAGTGGTAGGTCTCGCCGGTGAGCTCGTCGCGCACCGGCACGGACTCGTGCCAGTCCAGGCCGAGTTGCGGCATGTCCAACGAGACCGTCGCCTCCTGGGTGTGGTGGGGGTCGAGGTTGGCGACCACCAGAACCGTGTTCGACCCCTGCCGCTTCGAGTAGGCGATCACCTCCTCCTTGTCCGTGGCGTGGAAGTGCAGATCGCGCAGCTGCCGGAGGGCCGGGTTCTGGCGCCGGGCGGTGTTGAGCTTGGTGATGAGGGGGGCGATGGTGCGGCCCTCGCGTTCGGCGGCGGCCCAGTCGCGGGGGGTGAGCTGGTACTTCTCGCTGTCGAGGTATTCCTCGCCGCCCTCGCGCAGGGGGGTGTTCTCGCAGAGTTCGTAGCCGCTGTAGATGCCCCAGGTGGGGGAGAGGGTGGCGGCCAGGACGGCGCGGACCTCGAAGGCGGGGCGGCCGCCGTGCTGGAGGTAGGCGTGCAGGATGTCGGGGGTGTTGGCGAAGAAGTTGGGCCGCATGTAGGAGGCGGCCTCCCCCGTCAGTTCGGTGAGGTACTCCGTCAGTTCCTGCTTGGTGTTGCGCCAGGTGAAGTAGGTGTAGGACTGCTGGAAGCCGATCTGGGCCAGGGTGTGCATCATCGCGGGGCGGGTGAAGGCCTCGGCGAGGAAGATGACGTCGGGGTCGGCGGTGTTGATCTCGCCGATGACGCGCTCCCAGAAGACGACGGGTTTGGTGTGGGGGTTGTCGACGCGGAAGATCCGCACGCCGTGGTCCATCCAGTGGCGCAGGACGCGGACCGTCTCGGCGACGAGTCCCTCCAGGTCGGCGTCGAAGGCGATGGGGTAGATGTCCTGGTACTTCTTGGGCGGGTTCTCGGCGTGGGCGATGGTGCCGTCGGGGCGGTGGTGGAACCACTCGGGGTGTTTGTCGACCCAGGGGTGGTCGGGGGAGCACTGGAGGGCGAAGTCGAGGGCGATCTCCAGACCGTGGCGGGCGGCCTCGGTGACGAAGTGGTCGAAGTCGTCGAGGGTGCCCAGGTCGGGGTGGATCGCGTCGTGGCCGCCCTCGGGGGAGCCGATGGCCCAGGGGACGCCGACGTCGTCGGGGGTGGCGGAGAGGGTGTTGTTGCGGCCTTTGCGGTGGGTGGTGCCGATGGGGTGGACGGGTGGGAGGTAGACGACGTCGAAGCCCATCGCGGCGATGGCGGGCAGCCGGCGGGCGGCGGTGCGGAAGGTGCCGTGGGGCTGCTCGGGAGTGCCCTCGGAGCGGGGGAAGAACTCGTACCAGGCGCCGTAGAGGGCGCGTTCGCGTTCCACCAGCAGGGGCAGCGGGTCGGAGCTGGTGACCAGCTCCCGCAGCGGATGGCGGGCCAGCACCGCGTCCACCTGCGGCGTCAACGCCGCCGCCAGCCGCGACGCGGCCGGCCGGGTCTCGTCCCGCAGCGCGTCGACGGCGGCGAGCAGCTCACGCCGGTCCTCGCTGCCCGGCACGCCGGCGGCGGCGCGCTCGTACAGCCGGGCGCCCTCCTCCAGGACCAGGTCCGTGTCGATGCCCGCCGGGATCTTGATCCGCGCGTGGTGCCGCCAGGTGGTGACCGGGTCGCCCCAGGCCTCCACGGTGTACGACCAGAGTCCGGGCTCACCGGCGGTGACGGTGGCTCCCCAGCGGTCGGTGCCCGGGGCCAGCTCGCGCATCGGCGTCCACGGGCCCGGGCGGCCCCGCGGATCTCTCAGGACGACGTCGGCCGCGACCGCGTCGTGCCCCTCGCGGAACACGGTGGCCGATATCTCGAAGGACTCGCCGGTGACGGCCTTGGCGGGCCTGCGCCCCTGCCGGACCATCGGGCGGACGTCCAGGACGGGGATGCGTCCGACGACGGTGGCCCCGTCCGCGGACGGCGCCCCGTGGGACGGCTCCGGTGGCCCCGCGGGGGGCGCTGACGAGTGGTGCGTGGCGGGCATGACCGCTCCTGTCCGCGTCAACGTGGGTGGGCGGATGACTCTGGGGAGGTGGGTCCTGCGGCGGTGCATGTGGGGTGTACCGCAGGAGCCTTCCCACACTCTTCGGGTGGGCAATCCGGCACTTCGTTACCTACTCGCGCGTATGTCGACACACGCGACGACCCTGACCGGACACCTTCCCCGCCGGAAGATCGTCACGCCGGTGGTTATTAGCCCGTCCGGCGATCGGGAACGACGCCGTTCAGGCCGAATCGGAGGTCTGAGGGCGAAGCCCCCGGCACGGGACACATCGCCCCGGTAACGTCGTGGGGGTGAAGGCGATCCGTCGACTGACCGTCCGTCCCGTTCTCCCCGACCCCCTCCGGCCGCTCAGTGATCTGGCCCGCAATCTGCGCTGGTCCTGGCACCCGGAGACCCGCGACCTCTTCCAGTCCGTCGACCGCGAGTGCTGGGCCGCCTCAGGCTGCGACCCGGTGCGGCTGCTCGGCACCGTTCCGCCCGCGCGCCTGGCGGAGCTGGCCGAGGACCGGCGCTTCCTGCGCCGGCTGACCGCGGTGGCCGACGACCTCGATCACTACATGACCGGCGACCGCTGGTACCAGGCCCAGTCGGGCCGACTCCCCGCCGCCGTCGCCTACTTCTCGCCCGAGTTCGGCATCACCGCCGCCCTGCCCCAGTACTCGGGCGGCCTCGGCATCCTGGCCGGCGACCACCTGAAGGCCGCCAGCGACCTGGGCGTGCCGCTCATCGGCGTCGGCCTGCTCTACCGCCACGGCTACTTCCGCCAGTCCCTGTCCCGGGACGGCTGGCAGCAGGAGCACTACCCCGTCCTCGACCCCCACGAGCTGCCGCTCGCCCTCCTCAGGGAGGCCGACGGCACCGCCGCGCACGTCGCCCTCGCCCTGCCCGGTGGCCGGGAGCTGCGCGCCCGGATCTGGCTGGCCCAGGTCGGCCGGGTCCCCCTGCTGCTGCTGGACTCGGACGTCGAGGAGAACGACCTCGGCGAACGCGGTGTCACCGACCGGCTCTACGGCGGCGGCAGCGAACACCGGCTCCTCCAGGAGATGCTCCTCGGCATAGGAGGTGTCCGGGCGGTGCGGACGTACTGCCGCCTCACCGGGCACGCCGCACCCGAGGTGTTCCACACCAACGAGGGCCACGCCGGCTTCCTCGGTCTGGAGCGCATCAGCGAACTCTGCGACGAGGGCCTGGAGTTCGGCTCGGCGCTGGAGGCGGTGCGGGCCGGCACCGTCTTCACCACCCACACCCCCGTCCCGGCCGGCATCGACCGCTTCGACCGCGAGCTGGTCGCCCGCCACTTCGGCCCCGACGCGGAACTCCCGCGCATCGACGTCGAACGCGTCCTGCGGCTCGGCATGGAGACCTATCCCGGCGGTGAGCCGAACCTCTTCAACATGGCGGTGATGGGCCTGCGGCTGGCCCAGCGCGCCAACGGCGTCTCCCTGCTGCACGGCGGGGTGAGCCGGGAGATGTTCGCCGGACTGTGGCCCGGCTTCGACGCCGACGAGGTGCCGATCACCTCCGTCACCAACGGGGTGCACGCCCCGACCTGGGTCGCGCCGGAGGTGTTCCGGCTCGGCGCCCGGCAGATCGGTGTCCAGCGGGCCGAGGACGCGCTGACCCTCGGCGGCTCGGACCGCTGGGACTCGGTCGCCGACCTCCCCGACCAGGACGTCTGGGAGCTGCGCCGCACCCTGCGCGAGCAGCTCGTCGAGGAGGTCCGGGACCGGCTGCGCGCCTCCTGGCGGCAGCGCGGCGCGGGGACCGCCGAGCTGGGCTGGATCGACGACGTCCTCGACCCGGACGTGCTCACCATCGGGTTCGCGCGGCGCGTCCCGTCGTACAAGCGCCTGACGCTGATGCTGCGCGACCGGGACCGGCTGATGGACCTGCTGCTGCACCCCGAGCGGCCGATCCAGATCGTCGTCGCCGGCAAGGCGCACCCGGCGGACGACGGCGGCAAGCGGCTGGTGCAGGAGCTGGTGCGGTTCGCGGACGACCCGCGGGTGCGGCACCGGATCGTCTTCCTGCCGGACTACGGCATGGCGATGGCGCAGAAGCTCTATCCGGGCTGCGACATCTGGCTGAACAACCCGCTGCGGCCCCTGGAGGCGTGCGGCACGTCGGGCATGAAGGCGGCGCTCAACGGCTGTCTCAACCTCTCGGTGCTCGACGGCTGGTGGGACGAGTGGTTCCAGCCGGACTTCGGCTGGGCGATCCCCACCGCCGACGGCGCGGGCACCGACCCGGACCGGCGCGACGCCATAGAGGCCTCCGCCCTCTACGACCTGCTGGAGCAGCGGATCACCCCCCGCTTCTACGAGCGGGGCGCGAGCGGGCTGCCCGACCGGTGGATCGAGATGGTCCGCCGGACCCTGAGCCTGCTCGGGCCGAAGGTGCTGGCCGGCCGCATGGTCCGGGAATACGTCGAGCGGCTCTACGCCCCCGCGGCCGAGGCGCACCGCGCGATGGACCCGGACTCCGCCCGCGCGCTCGCCGAGTGGAAGGCCCGGGTGCGGGCGGCCTGGCCGGGGGTGAGCGTCGACCATGTGGAGACGTCCGCGGCCGGCGCCACGGCGGAGCTGGGCTCGACGCTCGGGCTGCGGGTGCGGGTGAACCTCGGCGACCTCGCCCCGGACGACGTCGAGGTGCAGGCGGTCTCCGGCCGGGTGGACTCCGAGGACCGGATCACGGACGCGGCGACCGTGCCGCTGAAGCCGGTGGGCGGCCCCGACCTGGACGGCCGCTGGGCGTACGAGGGCCCGCTCGCCCTGGACCGCACCGGTCCCTTCGGCTACACGGTCCGCATCCTGCCCGCGCACCGGCTGCTGGCCTCCGGGGCGGAGGCGGGGCTGGTCGCGGTGCCGTCGGACGACGTGCTCCAGGCGGCCGGGCTGCTGATGCGGTGAGCCCCGCGGGCGGCGGCGGCGCGGGGGGCGTCAGTCCTCCTCGTCGCCGCCGCTCAGCCGTCGCAGCACCGTGCCGCAGCGCCGGGCGTAGGCGTGCTGGAAGGCGCGGGCGGCCGGTCCGCCGGCCTTGGCGTACCACTTGGCGGGGCGGCTGAAGGCGGTCACGGTCAGCCAGACCGTGCCGTCGCCGGTGCGGTCGACCACGAAGGCCTCCTCGCCGGACTCGGGGTGACCGGGCAGCGTGCCGTAGGCCCATCCGGCCCGGCGGTGCTCCTCCAGGGTCCACACCACCCGGCAGGGCGCCTTGATCATGCCGGCGAGGGTGACGGTGACGTCGACGCCGGGCGCGGCGCGCTCCGCGCTCGCGTCGATGCCGACGCCCATCTCCCGGTGCATCTCCCAGGTGAGCACGGCCTCGGCCGCCCGCCGGAACACCGGTTCGCCCTCCCCGAGGCGCGTGCGTACGTGCATGGAGCGGAAGCCGGGCGGGCAGTGGCCCTGCTCGCGGGTGGCGCCGACGTCGTCGTACGTGAAGGACATGGGCACCAAGACTAGGGCGGCACCCGGGAACCGCTGGTTCCGGGTGCCGCCCGCCGTGTTGCGCCGTGCCGGTCAGCTCACGTTGACGGCGGTCCAGGCCGCGGCCACCGTCTTGTACTCGGTGCTGGTGGCGCCGTACAGGTCGGACGCCGCGCTCAGGGTCGCGGTGCGGGCGCCCTTGTAGTTCGTCGTGGACGTCATGTACGTGGTCAGCGCCTTGTACCAGATCTGCAGCGCCTTGGCGCGGCCGATGCCGGTGACGGTGGAGCCGTCGGCGGTGGGGGAGTCGTAGCTCACCCCGTTGACGGTCCGCGCCCCGCTGCCCTCGGCCAGCAGGAAGAAGAAGTGGTTGGCCGGGCCCGACGAGTAGTGGACGTCCACGCCGCCGAGACCCGAGGACCAGTAGTCCTTGGACGCGCCGTCCTTGCTGGGCTTGTCCATGTGGCGCAGCGGGCTGCCGTCGCCGTTGATGTCGATCTCCTCGCCGACGAGGTAGTCGCCCTTGTCGGCGGAGTTGTTCGCGTAGAACTCCACGCCGGTGCCGAAGATGTCGCTGGTCGCCTCGTTGAGGCCGCCGGACTCGCCGCTGTAGACGAGGCCCGCGGTGTGGGAGGTGACGCCGTGGCTCATCTCGTGCCCGGCCACGTCGAGCGAGGTCAGCGGGTGCGTGTTGCCCGAGCCGTCGCCGTACGTCATGCAGAAGCACGCGTCGGACCAGAAGGCGTTGACGTAGTTGCTGCCGTAGTGGACGCGGGAGTAGGCCGCCTTGCCGTCGTTCCTGATGCCGCTGCGGCCGAAGGCGCTCTTGTAGAAGTCCCAGGTGGTCTGGGCACCGTAGGCGGCGTCGACGGCGGCGGTCTGGTCGGTGGAGGAGCCGGAGGCTGCGCCGGTGCCCCAGACGTCGTCCGCGTCGGTGAACAGGGTGCCGGTGCCGGAGGTCTTGCGGGCCAGGTTGTACGTCTTGTGGCCGCCCCGGGCGGTGTCGTACAGCTGGTACGTGGAGCCGGACTTCGTGGTGCCGAGGGGGACCGTGCCCGAGTAGAGGCTCTTGCCGGAGCCGGTCTCGATGCCCTGGTACGCGTGCAGCTCGGCGCCGGTGGCCGCGTCGGTGATGACGTGCAGCTCGTTCGGGGTGCCGTCCTCCTGGAGGCCGCCGACGACGGTCTCGTAGGCCAGCACGGGCTTGCCGTCGGCCGCCCAGATCACCTTGCGGGGCGCGGAGTCGGCGGCGGTCCTCGACGAACCGGCCTCCTTCGCGGCGCTCAGCGCCTGCCGCTCGGCCCGGGCGGCGCCGACCTTCGGCGTCACGCTCGCGACCTCGACGGCGGCCTTCGTGGCTCTGGTCACGCCCTCGGTCGCGCCGGACGGCGCCCGGTGCACCACGAGGTCGCCACCGAGGACGGGCAGGCCCTGGTACGTGCGCTCGTAGCGGGTGTGCACGCTGCCGTCGCGGTCCTTGACGACGTCCTTGACGACCAGTTCCTCCTGGGCACCGAGGCCTATCTCCTCGGCCGTGCCGGCCGCGGTCCGCTGCTGCTCCCGGACGAGCGCGGTGCGGGCGGTGTCCGACAGCAGGACGGGGGCGCCCGGGAGGGGCGGCTCGGCGGTGGCGTCGGCGGTCGCGTTGCCGGCGGTCAGGCCGGTGGTGAGCAGCGCTCCGGCCGCGACCGCGGTGGCGAGGGCCAGGGTGCTGCGCTTGTGGCGCGCGAAGAGGGGGGACACACAAGCTCCTTCGGTGGGGGGACTCCGGTCGGCGTGGGTGTCCGGCCGGAGGTGACTGCGAAGTTGTGCGGCGGGTGACGGAAGACTGGCACCGAAGGCGCGTACATGTCAGGAGGGTCGGATGATGTTGGCCGAAAGTCGATGTCCGGTCGCCTGTTGCGGGCGTGTGAACGCGTGTGACCTCGGCAAAGCGGCAACCCTGGGTGCGTATGGGCTCGGCAAAAAAGGGCGGGCATGCGGAGGGCGCCGCCCCGGGGATGTGAACCACCGGGACGGCGCCCTGACCGTGAGGCCCTGCCCGCGACCTACGGGAAGGTCAGCTTGAAGGAGTTGATGTAGCCGGTGTCCTGGGCGGCCACGTCCTGGACCCGCAGCTTCCAGGTGCCGTTGGCGGTCTCCGAGGAGGCGTTCACCGTGTACGTCTGGTTCACGTTGTCCGCCGAGTCCGACGAGCTGCTGTTCTTCAGGCGGTACGCGGTCCCGTCCGGGGCCAGCAGGTCGACCACCAGGTCACCGCGCCAGGTGTGCACGATGTCCACCGCGGCCTGGAGGTTCGCGGGCGCGTTGCCGGCCCGCCCCGTCACGGTGACCGACGAGGTGACCGCCGCTCCGTTGTCCGGGATCGCCACGTCGGCGGCGTTCTCGAAGGAGGTGCCGCCGCCTCCGCCGCCGCCGGAGCGGGCGCCGACGTTGATGCCCGCCCACGCGTCCTGCACCCGCTTGTACTCGGTGCTGTCGGTGCCGTACAGCTCACCGGCCGCCGCGAGGGTGCCGGTGCGGGCCGCCGCGTAGTTGGTGGTCGAGGTGAACTTCGTGGTGAGCGCGCGGAACCAGATCTTCGCCGCCTTGTCGCGGCCGATGCCGGCGACCGGGAGCCCGTCCGAGGTGGGCGAGTCGTAGGTGACACCGTTGATCGTCTTGGTGCCGCTGCCCTCGCTCAGCAGGTAGAAGAAGTGGTTGGCCGGGCCCGACGAGTAGTGGACGTCGATCCCGCCGATGCCCGAGTACCAGGCGTCCTTGGAGGCGCCGTCCTTGCTGGGCTTGTCCATGTAGCGCAGCGGGGTGCCGTCGCCGTTGATGTCGATCTCCTCGCCGATGAGGTAGTCACCGACGTCGGAGGAGTTGGCGGCGTGGAACTCGACGGCCGCGCCGAAGATGTCGGAGGTGGCCTCGTTGAGCCCGCCGGACTCACCGCTGTAGACGAGGCCCGCGGTGTTGGAGGTGACGCCGTGGGTCATCTCGTGGGCGGCCACGTCGATCGAGGTCAGCGGGTTGGCGTTGCCCGAGCCGTCGCCGTACGTCATGCAGAAGCAGCCGTCCGACCAGAAGGCGTTGACGTAGTTGTTGCCGTAGTGGACGCGGGAGTACGCGCCCACCCCGTCGCCGCGGATGCCGGAGCGGCCCTGGACGTTCTTGTAGTAGTCCCAGGTCAGCGCGGCCCCGTAGTGGGCGTCGGCCCCCGCGGTCTCGGCGTTGGAGGCCTGGCCGTTGCCCCACACGTCGTCGGGTCCGGAGAAGAGCGTGCCGGTGCCGGAGGTGCCCCGGTTGAGGTTGTACGTCTTGTGGTTGCCGCGCGTCGTGTCGGTCAGCGTGTACGACGACCCGGACTGCGCGGTGCCCAGCGTCACCGTGCCGCTGTACATGGTGTTGCCGGTGCCGTTGTGGATCGCCTGGTACTCGAAGAGCTTGGCGCCGGTGGCCGCGTCGGTGACGACGTGCAGCTCGTTGGGGGTGCCGTCCTCCTGGAGGCCGCCCACCACCGTCTCGTACGCGAGGACCGGGGTGCCGTTCGCCGCCCAGACCACCTTGCGCGGGGCGCGGTCGGCCTCCGCCCCCTCGGTGCCGGCCGCCTTCGCCGCGGACACGGCCTGGGCCTCGGCCTTGCCGGCGGATATCTTCGGCGTCACGGTGGCCGGCCTGATCGCCTTGGACGTGGCCTTGACGACCCGCTCGGTCCTGCCGCCGTCGGTGGTGACGACCAGGTCGCCGCCGAGGACGGGCAGCCCGTCGTAGGTGCGCTCGTAGCGAGTGTGCACGGTGCCGTCGCGGTCCTTGAGCACGTCGCGGACGACCAGCTTCTCCTTGGCGCCCAGACCGAGTCCGTCGGCGGTCCGCGCCTTGGCGGCGTCGGCGTCGCGGATCAGTTCGGCGCGCTGGGCCGGAGTGAGCTCGACGGACTCGGCGCCCGGGGCGGGGGCCTGCCGGGGCGCCGCGGTGGCGGCCCCGGACTGGACCGCCGTGGCGATCAGCGCGGCGACGCCGGCCAGGGCGACGGCGGCGGCGCGGCGGTGGGTGGTGCGGTGGGACGTGGTGTGGGAGGTGCGTCTGTGGGGAGAACTGCTGCTCAACACTGACTCCTTCTGCGTGGCCGCGGGTCGCGCGGCCAGGGGAGACCGGTCGGCGGGTGGGCCGGCCGGGCGGTACTGGGCGGTACGCAGAAACCACGTGCTAGGAGCTGGCCACGGCACAGCGCGCTGGTGTGAGGAAGCTGTGGGGGCGCTGTGGAGCGGCCGTGGGAAGAGTGGCAGGAGAACGCGCATTCTGTCAGGAGCGCGTCAGAAAGTTGGCCGGAAGTGGTTCGTTGACCGGGCGTTCATGTTCGATATACGGCGCGGTTGCCCGGGCGGAATCCCGGCGGTCGCTCAGCCGGCCTCGGGCCCGCACGGCCGGCCCTCCGCGGGCGCGGGAGGCAGGCTCTCCACGGGCGCGGGAGGCAGGTCCTTCGCGGGCGCGGGAGGCGGGCCCTTCGCGGGCTCGGGAGGCTGACCCTCCCGGGGGGCAGACGGCTCCCCGTGCCAGGACCCCCACAGCGCCGCGTACGCCCCGCCGGCCGCCACCAGTTCGTCGTGCGTGCCCAGTTCGGTCAGCAGACCGTCCTCCATCACGGCCACCCGGTCGGCGTCGTGCGCGGTGTGCAGGCGGTGCGCGACGGCGATGACCGTACGGCCCTCCAGCACGGCGGCCAGCGCCCGCTCGGTGTGCCGGGCGGTCGTCGGGTCCAGCAGGGCGGTGGCCTCGTCGAGGATCAGCGTGTGCGGGTCGGCCAGCACCACGCGGGCCAGCGCGAGCTGCTGGGCCTGCGAGCCGTCCGTCCGCCGGCCGCCCGTACCCATCTCGGTGTCGAGGCCGTCGGGCAGCTCACGCACCCACTCCTCGGCGCCCACCGTGGCGAGCGCGGCCCACAACCGCTCGTCCGGGGCCGCCGGCTCGGCGATGAGGAGATTGTCGCGGACCGTGCCGAGGAACACGTGGTGCTCCTGGGTGACCAGCACGACCTGCCGGCGCAACCGCTCCGGCCCGAGGCCCACCACGGGCACCCCGCCCACCGTCACCGAGCCCTCGGTCGGCGCGTCGACGCCCGCCAGCAGCCGGCTCAGCGTGGTCTTGCCGGCCCCGGACGGGCCGACGACCGCCAGCCGCTCGCCCGGCCGCACGGTCAGGTCCACCCCGCGCAGCACCTCGCCGCCCCGGTCGTAGGCGTACCGCACGCCGGACACGTCGATCCGGTCGTCCGCCGGGACCGGCGAGTCGCCCGTCGCCGCCCGCGGGGCGCGCGCCAGCCCTTCCACCCGGGCGAAGGAGGCACCGCCCGCCTGGAGCTGCTCGATCCGCATCAGCACCTCGTCGAGCGGCCCGGCCAGCTGCTGGAGGTACACGGCACCCGCCACCACCGCCCCGAGGCTCACCGACCCGTGCGTGTGCAGGACCCCGCCGAGCAGCAGCACGCACGCCACCGGGACGACGTAGGAGACCTCCACGGCCGGGAAGAACACGCTGCGCAGGTAGAGCGTGTGGAAGCGGGTGCGCCGGGAGACCTCCAGCGCCTCCCGGTTGCTCCGCACGCGCCGGTCGGCCAGCCGGAACGCCTCCACCGTGCGCGCCCCGGCCACCGTGGCGGCGAGGCTCTCGGCGACCTCCGAGGTGGCCGCGCCCTCGGCCAGGTAGGCGGCCCGCGCCCGGCGCAGGTACCAGCGCAGCGCGCACCACACCGGCGTCAGGCCCAGCACGCCCACCACGCCGAGCAGCGGGTCGAGCACGAACACCGCACCGGCGAGGGACAGCGCCTGTACGGAGTTGATCAACAGCTCCGGTCCGGCGTCCCGCAGCGTCGTGCCGACGGCGGTCACGTCGGCGGTGCCGCGCGTCGTCAGGTCCCCGGTCCCCGCCCGCTCCACCACGGACGCCGGGAGGGCCAGCGCCCGGTCCACGAACCGCTCCCGCACCCGGGCGAGCGTCCGTTCCCCGAACCGGTGCCCCACGTACCGCGCCCAGCGGGCCAGCAGCAACTGCGCCAGCGAGCACAGCAGGATGGCGAACGCCATCCGGTCCACGGCGCCGACCCCGCTCCCCGCGCGCACCTCGTCGACGATCCGGCCCAGCAGCCACGGGCCCGCGAGCCCGGCCAGGGCGGCCAGCGCGTTCAGACCGAGGACGAGCGCGAAGGCCCGGCGGTCGGCGCCGACCAGCCCGGCCGCCGCCCGGCGGACGTCGGCGCGCCCGGCGACGGGGAGCTGTCCCGTGGACGTGGACGCGGGGGTGGACGCGGATGTGGATGTGGGTGTGGACGCGGAAGTGGAGGTGGGCGTGGTGGGATCGGACGTCATCCGTCCCCCTCGTCGTCCCTGGCGACCAGCGCCCGGTACCCCGGTTCGGCGTCGAGCAGTTCGCGGTGGGTGCCGGTGGCGACGACCTTGCCGTCGACCAGGTGGTGCACGACGTCCGCCCGGTCGAGCAGCAGGGGAGAGGTGCCGGCCACCACGGTCGTACGGCCCTCACGGGCGCCCCGCAGCCGGTCCGCCACCGTGGCCTCGGTGTGGGCGTCCAGCGCGGAGGTCGGCTCGACGGCGAGCAGCACCTCGGGATCGGCGAACAGGGCCCGGGCCAGTCGGACGCGCTGGCGCTGGCCACCGGAGAGACTGCGCCCCTGGGCCGCGACGGAGCTGTCCAGCCCCTCGGGGAGGGACTGGACCACGTCGTCGGCGGCGGCCGCGTGCAGGGCCCGGGCCAGGTCGCCCTTCGAGGGTGCCCCGGCACGCCGGCGGACGTCCGCGGACGCCTCGTGGCCGGCCGCGCCCCCGCGGCGGAGCCGCGCACCGGTACCGTCCGCGTCCCTCACGTCCGGCACCTCCTCGCCGATCACCTCGCGCAGGACGCCCGCGAAGAGGTCGGCCTCCGCGTCGGCGACCAGGATGCGGGACCGGACCTGTGCGAGCGGTACGTCGGCCAACGGGACGTCGCCCCACATGGCTTCGGAGGGCGCGTACCGGCCCAGGCGGTCGACGACCTCGGCGGCGTCCGCGGGACGGGCTCCGGCCAGCGCGGTCAGGCGGCCGGGGAGGACCCGCACCCCGGAGGCCGGGTCGTACAGCGCCGAGGGCTCGGCCGGGGCGTCCCGGGTGCCGGTGTCCGGATCGGGTTCCAGCCGCAGGAACGCGACGACCCGGCGGGCCGCCACCACACCCCGGCTGAGCTGGTGGGCCATCTCGATGAGGAACGCCACCGGCCAGCCCAGCGCCACCACGTAGCCGTACACCGACACCAGTTCGCCCACGCTGATCCGCCCCTGCGCGGCCAGCCGGGCGCCCAGCCAGGTCACCAGCGCCAGGAACAGCATCGGCAGGCCCACGCCGAGGGCCTGGATCCAGCTGGTCACCGCCCCCACCCGGTAGCCCTGCTCGCGCAGCCGCCCCGAGTCCCGGCGGAACGCGTCCGCGACCAGACCCTTGCCGCCCAGCCCGTTCAGCACCCGCAGCCCGCCCGCCAGGTCGCCGATCCGCGCGGTCAGCACGGACTGCCGCTCCCGGTACTCGGCCTCCCTGCCCTGCAACCGCCCCATGAGCGGACCCAGCAGCAGACCGAGGACCGGCACCCCGAGCAGCACCACCAGGGCGAGCCGGGTCGACACCGACAGCATCAGCGTCCCGACGGCCGCGTAGGCGACGACCGCTCCGACACCCGGCCCCACCGCCGTCAGGGAGGTGCTGATCGTCTGCACGTCACCCACCCCGATGGTGACGACCTCCCCGGCCCCGACCTGCCGGCGCAGCGCCGCACCGAGCCGTGTGGAGTGCCCGACGACCACCTTGACCGTCCGGAAGTTGGCGTCCATCCGCACCCGGGTCATCGTCCGGTGCCGCATGATGCCCAGCCACGCGTTGAACGCCCCCACGGCGACCAGCGCGCCCGTCCACAGCGCCAGCGCGCCCAGGTCACCGGGGACCAGGCCGTGGTCGACCGCCCGCGCCATCAGGTACGGCGTCGCCGCCAGCAGCACCATCCAGACACTGGCGAACCCGGCCCCCGCCAGGCAGCGCGGCCACTGCCGCCGGACCAGCCACCCCAGGTACCGCCAGCCGCCCCGGCGGTCCGGCGTGCCGGGGTCCTCGTACGCGTCGATCACCGATGGCTCCCCCGAATCCTCCGCGCACCGGCCCTCCGGCGTCCCGCCCTCACGCCAGGCTGTCCCGCCAGGCCCGGTGCAGATCCGCGAACCTGCCGCTGCCGGCGATCAGTTCGTCCGGCGCGCCGTCCTCCACGATCCGGCCGTGCTCCATCACCAGCACCCGGTCGGCGATCTCCACGGTGGACAGCCGGTGCGCGATCACGACCGCCGTACGGCCCTTCAGCACCGTCGCCATCGCCCGCTGCACCGCACGCTCACCGGGGACGTCCAGCGAACTGGTCGCCTCGTCCAGGATCAGCACCGCCGGGTCCGCGAGCAGCGCCCGGGCGAAGGCCACGAGCTGCCGTTGCCCGGCGGAGATCCGGCCGCCCCGCTTGCGCACGTCGGTGTCGTAGCCGTCGGGCAGGGCGGCAATGAAGTCGTGGGCGCCGATCGCCTTCGCGGCCCGCTCGATCTCCTCCCGCGTCGCCTCCGGACGGCCGATGGCGATGTTCTCGGCGACCGTGCCGGAGAACAGGAACGCCTCCTGCGTCACCATCACCACCCCGCGCCGCAGTTCCGGCACGGCCAGGTCGCGCAGATCGGTGCCGTCCAGCAGGACCCGCCCGTCGGAGGCGTCGTAGAACCGGGCGAGCAGCTTCGCCAGCGTGGACTTGCCGGCGCCGGTCGATCCGACGACGGCGACCGTCTGCCCGGCCGGGATCGTCAGGTCGAAGCGGGGCAGCACCTCGCCGCCGGTGCGGTAGGCGAAGCGGACCCCCTCGAAGACGACCTCGCGGCCGGGGTGCTCCGACGCCGGCGCAGGCAGCTCCTTCGGCGCGCTCGGCTCGGGCACGGACGGCGTCTGCGCCAGCAGCCCGGCGATCTTCTCCAGGGAGGCCGCCGCCGACTGGTAGGAGTTCAGGAACATGCCGAGGCGGTCGATCGGGTCGTACAGCCGCCGCAGGTACAGCACCGCCGCCGCCAGTACGCCGAGCGCCAGTGTGCGGTCCGCGACGCGGTACGCGCCCCACAGCACGATGCCCGCGACGGCGGTGTTGGCGACCAGCCGCGAGCCGACGACGTAGCGGGCCATCTCCAGGAGCGCGTCGCCGTTGGTCCGCTCGTGGCGCCGGTTCAGGGCCGCGAAGTCGGCGTCGTTGGCGGCCTCGCGGCGGAAGGCGCGCACCGGCCGGATGCCGTTCATCGTCTCCACGAACTTCACGATCACCGCCGCGATCGCCGTGGACCGCTGCCGGTACACCCGTCCCGCGCGTCGCTGGTACAGCCGTACCAGCGCGTACAGCGGCACGAACGAGGCCACCGCGACGCCGCCCAGCCCGGGATCCAGCCAGAGCAGCAGCGCCGCGATGTAGACGAAGGAGAGGACGACCGTCACGAGCTCCTGCAGGCCCTCGTCCAGCAGCTCGCGCAGCGACTCCACGTCCGTGGTGGAGCGGGAGATGAGCCGGCCCGAGGTGTAGCGCTCGTGGAAGTCGACGCTCAGCGCCTGCGCGTGCCGGAAGATCCGGCCCCTGAGGTCCAGCAGCACGTCCTGGCTGACCCGGGCCGCGGCGGCCACGAACGCGTACTGCAGCCCGCCCGCGGCCAGCGAGCACAGCAGGTACCCGGTGCCCACCGCGATCAGCGGACCGTGGTCGTCCGCCCGCAGCGCCGGCACGGCCCGGTCGATGGCGTACGCCACCAGCAGCGGGCCCGCCTGCACGGCCGCCTGCTGGAGGAGCAGGAGGAAGGTGGTGAGGGCGACGCGTGCCTTGCGGGGGGCCAGCAGGGAGCGCAGCAGGGCGGCGGTGGCGCCCGGCGGGCTGGGCAGGACGTCCCGGTCGAAGAGGTCGTCGGCCGCGCGGGTCTCCGCCTCGGCCGCCGGGTCCTCGTCCCGCGGTCGTCCCCTGTCCGGCGCGGTGGCCGTGGGCGCGGTCATCGGCCCTCTCCTTCCCGGTCTTCCCGGAGAACCGGACGGCTGTCGTGCCCGTCGTGCCCGTCGGTCCCGGACATCAGGTGGGCGTACTCGGCGCTGGTGCGCAGCAGTTCCTGGTGGGTGCCGACGGCGGTGACGCGGCCCCCCGAGAGCAGGGCGACGCGGTCGGCGAGCAGGACCGTGGAAGGGCGGTGCGCCACGATCAGCGCGGTGGTGTCCGCGAGGACCTGCCGCAGGGCGGCCTCCACGGCGGCCTCCGTGTGCACGTCCAGCGCGGAGAGCGGGTCGTCCAGGACGAGGAACCTCGGCCCGCCGACCACCGCCCGGGCGAGCGCGAGGCGTTGGCGCTGGCCGCCGGAGAGGCTGAGCCCCTGCTCCCCGACCTGGGTTCCGGTGCCCTGGGGGAGGTCGTGCGCGAAGCCGGCCTGCGCCACGGCCAGCGCCCGCCCCAGCTCCTTCTCGCCGGCGCCGTCACCCGCCCCCATCAGCACGTTCTCCCCGACGGTCGCCGAGAAGAGGGTGGGCTCCTCGAAGGCCACGGCGACCATGGAGCGCAGCTCCTCGCGGGACAGGGCGGTGATGTCCTCGCCGTCCAGCGTGATCCGCCCGGAGGTCACCTCGTGCAGCCGGGGGACGAGCGCGGTCAGCGTCGTCTTGCCGCTGCCGGTGGCCCCGACCAGGGCCATGGACTCGCCGGACCGGATGTGCAGGTCGACGCGGTCGAGGAGGGGCGGGGAGCCGGGCGGCGCGTCGGGGTAGCGGAAGCCGACGCCCTCGAACCGCAGGCCGTCCCCCCGCGCGGCGGCACGCGGTGACGCCGGTGCGGACGGCCCCGGCTCCTCGGCCGGCGCGTCCATCACCTCGAAGTACCGGTCCGTGGCCGTCGCCGCCTCCTGGCTCATCGCCAGCAGGAAGCCGATCGACTCGACGGGCCACCGCAGGGCCAGCGCCGTGGACAGGAACGCCACCAGCGTCCCCGCCGACAGCGACCCGTCCGCGACCTGCACCGCCCCGACCACCAGCGCCGCCCCGATCGCCACCTCCGGCAGCGCGACGATGACCGCCCAGATCGCCGCCAGCAGCCGCGCCTTGCGCAGCTCCGTCCCCCGCAGCGTGTGGGACAGCTCGTGGAAGGCCCGGGCCTGGCTGCGGTGCCGTCCGAAGCCCTTGATGATCCGGATGCCGAGGACGCTCTCCTCGACCACGGTCGTCAGATCCCCGACCTGGTCCTGCGCCCGCCGCGCGACCCGCGCGTACTTCTTCTCGAAGATCCCGCACACGATCATCAAGGGGATGGCCGGCCCGAGGATCACCAGGCCCAGCGTCCAGTCCTGGACCAGCATGATGCCCACGCCGACGAGGATCGTCACGCCGTTGACCAGCAGGAACGTCAGCGGAAAGGCGAGGAACATGCGCAGCAGCATCAGGTCCGTCGTCCCGCGCGACAGCAGCTGCCCCGAAGCCCACCGGTCGTGGAAGGCCACCGGGAGCCGCTGCAGGTGCCGGTACAGGTCCGCCCGCATCCCCGCCTCGACCGCCGACAGCGGCCGGGCCACCAGCCACCGCCGCAGCCCGAACAGCAGGGCCTCCGCGAGCCCGAGCAGCAGCAGGTACAGCGCCCCGAGCCACACACCGGCCGGGTCGCGGTCGGCCACCGGCCCGTCCACCATCCACTTCAGGACGAGCGGGATCACCAGCCCCAGACAGGAGGCGAGGATCGCCACGCACGCGGCGGTCACCAGCCGTGCCCGTACCGGCCGCACATAGGGCCACAACCGCAGCAGCGCGCGAACGGTGGACCGGTCCTCGGTGGGGGTCTCGGCGGAGGCGGGTGTCGTGGACATCAGCAGCGAGCCTACGGTTCACCACTGACACTGCCCACCGAGTTTCCCCACGCATCGGGGTCGTACGGAGGCATCGGCCGACCGGCCGGTGCGCCTTGCGGCACGACGGCCGACGAGCCGCACCCCCGCACGCCGGGAGGCCGCCGCCACCGGTTCCGGTGGGCGGCCGGCCTTCCCGGCCTCCCGGGCGGGCCCGCGCCGGGCTCAGGCCGCCGGGTAGGGCAGCAGGCCGCCGTCCACCTTCTCCCAGGCCGCCCGCAGTTCGGCCAGCAGCCGGGGCCGTTCGGCGGCCAGGTCGGCCTGCTCGCGGGCGTCGGCACCGAGGTCGTACAGGTGGTCCCTGCCGTCCGCGTCGCGGTAGTACTTCCAGTCACCCCGGCGCAGCGCCCGGTTGCCCCGAACCCGCCAGAACAGGTCGCGCTCGGGCACCTCTTCGCCGCGCAGGAGGTAGCCGGCCAGGCTGTGGCCGTCCAGCGGGTACGCCGGGTCCGGCCGGGCGCCGCCGAGCTCCAGCAGGGTCGCCGTCCAGTCCGGCGAGTACACGGGCTCGTGGCTGACCTGCCGGCCGTCGACGCGGGCCGGCCAGCGCAGGAGGGTCGGCACCCGGATGCCGCCCTCCAGCAGCTCGGACTTGCCGCCGCTGAGCGGCCACTGGTAGGAGAAGCGCTCGCCGCCGTTGTCGCTGGCGAAGACCACGATCGTGTTCTCCTCCTGGCCCGTGCGGCGCAGCGCGGCGAGGACCTCGCCGACCGAGGCGTCCAGGTTCTCGACCATCTCCTGGTACTTCTCCACCGAGCCGCCGTCGCGGTGCAGCAGCGCGCCCAGCACGTTCCCGGAGCGGATCTCCGCGGCGATCTCCGCGCCCTTGCCCGCGTCGTCCTCGGTGAGCCACGGCCAGTGCGGGGTGGTGTAGTTGAGGTTGAGCAGCCAGGGGCGGTCGTGGTCGCGGCCGACGTACTCGACGGCGCGCTCGGTGAGGACGGTGGTGTAGTAGCGCAGGTCCTGGTAGGTGGCGTCGCCCTCGTACAGGTCGTAGTCGCCCAGCTGGCCCAGCTTGGAGAAGTACTCCAGCGCACCGCCGAAGTTGCCGAAGAACTCGTCCCAGCCGGACCGGGTGGGGCTGTGGTCCGGCAGCCATCCGCAGTGCCACTTGCCGATCAGGGCGGTGGCGTAGCCCGCCCCCTTCAGCAGGGACGCCAGTGTGGGGTGGTCCGGGTCCAGGCCCTGGGAGCGGTCGCCGAGGGGCTCGGCCAGCCCGCCCTCCGTACGCCCCGGATAGCGGCCCGTGTACAGGCTGAACCGGGTCGGCGAGCAGGTCGCCGACCCCGCGTAGGCCTGCGTGAAGCGGACGCCCTGCGCGGCGAGCCGGTCCAGGTGGGGCGTGCGGATGTGCGGCGCGCCGTAGGAGGACAGGTCGGCCCAGCCGAGGTCGTCGCCCAGGATGAACAGGACGTTGGGGCGTCCGCGCCGCCCGGGGGCGCCGGGCCGGGCCCGGAAGGGGCGTTCGGCGGGAGCGGACGCGGCGGACGCGGACGTGCCGGCCACGGCCGTCACCGCGCCGCCGCCGAGCAGGCCGCCGAAGACACGACGGGACATCTCAGGCATGCGTGATCCCAGGGGAGGAGAAGCGGGAGGAGAAGAGAAAAAAGGCGGGCGAGGCGCGCGGGTCAGCGACAGACGGCGCTGGAGTGCCGGCACAGGTCGACGTGGCGTCGCGCCACGAGCGCGACGCCCACGCACCGGCGGGCAGCGGGAGACCTCATGTCCAGGGACGCTCCCAGTAGGCCGGGGCGCCGGTCAAGAAGATCACCGCGGAGTTCACGGAGCCGAAACGAGAGCTCAGCCGACGACCCGCAGCAGCAGCACCGACCGCGCCGGGACCGTGATCTCCGCGCCCGCCGGGTGCGTCCCGCCCGGCGCCTCGGCCTGCTCCTCCCCGCTGGTGTCGACGACCACCTCGTACCGCTCCGCCCACGGCGCGGCCGGCAGCACGAAGGCCGCGGGGCGCTCCCCGGCGTGCAGCAGGGCCAGGAAGCTGTCGTCGACGATCGGTGCACCCCGCTCGTCGCGGCCCGGGATGTCCCGCCCGGAGAGGTACATGCCGAGGGTGGCGGCGGGGGCGTACCAGTCCCGCTCCGTCATCTCCGTGCCCCGCGCGGTGAACCAGGCCAGGTCGCGCAGGCCGTCCGCGGAGTGCGCGCGGCCGGAGAAGAAGGCCCGGCGGCGCAGCACCGGATGCCGGTGGCGCAGCGCGATCAGCCGGGAGGTCAGCTCGAACAGGGGCCGCCACTGCGGGTCGTCCAGCAGGCTCCAGTCGACCCAGCTGATCTCGTTGTCCTGGCAGTAGGCGTTGTTGCTGCCGCCCTGGGTGCGGCCCAGCTCGTCGCCCGCGACCAGCATCGGCACCCCGGTCGACAGCAGCAGCGTGGTCAGCAGGTTCCGCAGCTGGCGCCGCCGGAGCGCCCGTACGGCCTCGTCGTCCGTCTCCCCCTCCGTGCCGCAGTTCCAGGACCGGTTGTCGTCCGTGCCGTCCCGGTTTCCCTCGCCGTTGGCCTCGTTGTGCTTGCGCTCGTAGGAGACCAGGTCCCGCAGCGTGAAACCGTCGTGCGCGGTGACGAAGTTGACCGACGCGTACGGCCGCCGCCCGCCCCACGCGTACAGGTCGCTGGAGCCCGACAGCCGGTAGCCCATCTCCCGCACGTCCGGCAGCGCGTGCCGCCAGAAGTCCCGCACGGCGTTGCGGTAGCGGTCGTTCCACTCCGTCCACAGCGGCGGGAAGGCCCCCACCTGGTAGCCGCCCGAACCGACGTCCCACGGCTCGGCGATCAGCTTCACCCGCCGCAGCACCGGGTCCTGCGCGATCACCGCGAGGAACGGGGAGAGCATGTCGACGTCGTGCATCGAGCGGGCCAGCGCCGCCGCGAGGTCGAAGCGGAAGCCGTCCACGCCCATCTCCGTCACCCAGTACCGCAGGGAGTCGGTGATCAGACGCAGCACGTGCGGCTGGACGACGTGCAGGGTGTTGCCGCAGCCCGTGTAGTCGGCGTACCGGCGGGCGTCGGGCTGGAGGCGGTAGTAACCGCGGTTGTCGACGCCCTTCAGGGAGAGCGTCGGACCCAGCTCACCCGCCTCGGCCGTGTGGTTGTACACCACGTCGAGAATGACCTCGATGCCCGCCGCGTGCAGCGCGCGCACCATCCGCTTGAACTCGCCGACCTGCTCGCCCCGGGTGCCGGAGGCGGCGTAGGCCGCGTGCGGGGCGAAGTAGCCGATCGAGTTGTAGCCCCAGTAGTTCCTCAGACCGCGCTTCAGCAGGTGGTCCTCGTGCGCGAACTGGTGCACCGGCAGCAGCTCCACCGCCGTCACGCCCAGCTTCACCAGATGCTCGACCGCCGCCGGATGCGCCAGACCGGCGTACGTCCCGCGCAGCTCCTCGGGGATGCCGGGGTGCAGCTTGGTGAAGCCCCGCACGTGCAGCTCGTAGATCACCGAGTCCGCCCACGGCGTCTTGGGCCGCCGGTCGTCCGACCAGTCGTCGTCGTCATGGACGACGACACCCTTCGGCACGTACGGCGCCGAGTCCCGGTCGTCGCGCACGGTGTCCGCCACGTGCTGCTCCGGCCAGTCCCGCACGTGCCCGTACACCTCCGGCGGCAGGGAGAAGTCGCCGTCCACCGCGCGGGCGTACGGGTCGAGCAGCAGCTTCGCCGGGTTCCAGCGGGCGCCGGTCCACGGGTCCCAGCGGCCGTGCACCCGGAAGCCGTAGCGCTGCCCGGGGCCCACGTCCGGCACGAAGCCGTGCCAGATCTCGTGCGTCAGCTCGGTCAGCCGCACCCGGCGCTCCCCGCCCCCGGAGCCCCGCTCGTCGAACAGGCACAGCTCCACCGCCTCCGCCCCGCCCGCCCACAGCGCGAAGTTCGTGCCCGGCACCTGGTCCGGGCCGGTCCGGAACCGGGCGCCCAGCGGCACCGGTGTGCCCGGCCAGGCCGGCACGGCGGGCGGCGGCGCGGCACGCCGCGAGCCGTTCACCACGACGGCGGGGCGCCCGTCCTCGGCGGCCTGCTTCCCGGCCACCGCCTCCTGCTCGGCTGCGCTGGACACCTGTCAGCCTCCTGCGGCTCGTGGAACGACGTGCCAGAGACGGGGAGAAGGGCGCGCGGTGTCCCGACCGCTGCTCCCCGTCGCGTCGTCCTCCCCACTGTTCTGCCCACCGCATGGCTCGCACTCACGTTTCCCCAGGGCGGACCGGTCGTTACGGGTGGATGTGAGGCACGTACATGGGCGCGCACGGCGCGCGGGGGCCGCTCTGGCCGCCGTACTGACATGGGCAGGACTGCTGGCCGGGGCCGCCGGATGCACCTCGGACGGCGGTGGGATCGGCGGGGTGTTCGGCAAACCCCCCGCCGCCGAGGACGTCATCCGGGTGACGCCGGACGACGGCAGCAAGGCCGTCCGGCCGGACGAGAAGCTGACGGTCCGGGTGCCCGGAGGGCGCCTGGAGTCGGTGAAGGTCGTCAGGTCGCAGGACGCGCGGGAGACACCGGTACCGGGCCGGATCTCCGACGACGGCCTGAGCTGGCGGCCCGACGACGACCGGCTGGCACTCGCCGCGAAGTACACCGTCGACGTCGTGGCCCTGGACGGCCACGCGCGCCGCTCGGCCCGGCACACCACCTTCACCACCTACGTCCCCGAGGAGCGCTTCATCGCGTACGCCGCCCCCGAGAACCGCTCGGTCGTCGGTACCGGCATGATCGTCTCGCTGTCGTTCAGCCGCGAGATCACCGACCGGGCCGCCGTCGAACGCGCCGTCTCGGTGACCGCGAAGCCCGCCACCGAGATCCGCCCCCACTGGTTCGGCAAGGACCGCCTCGACTTCCGCCCCGAGGACTACTGGAAACCCGGCACCAAGGTCACCGTCGACCTGAGACTGCGCGACGTCGAGGGCGCGCCGGGGGTCTACGGCCTCCAGCGCAAGTCCTTCTCCTTCACCGTCGGCCGCAGCCAGGTCTCGCTCGTCGACGCGGCCGAGCGGACCATGCAGGTGCGTCGCGACGGCACGCTGCTGACCACCGTGCCGATCACCGCCGGCGCGCCGTCCACCCCCACCTACAACGGCAAGATGGTGATCACCGAGATGCTCGACGTCACCCGCATGAACAGCCGCACCGTCGGCTTCGGCGGCGAGTACGACATCCCCGACGTCCCGCACGCCATCCGCCTGACCAGCTCCGGCACCTTCCTGCACGGCAACTACTGGGCGCCCGCCGACACCTTCGGCCGGGCCAACGTCAGCCACGGCTGCGTCGGACTGCGCGACGACAAGGGCGGCGGTTCCGACACCCCGGCCGGGTGGTTCTTCGACCGCAGTCTGATCGGCGACGTCGTCGAGGTGGTCCACAGCAAGGACAAGACCGTCGCCCCCGACAACGGGCTCGGTGGCTGGAACATGAACTGGAAGAAGTGGAAGGCGGGCACCGCGGTGAAGTGACCCTGAGGCGCGCCCCGGCAACTCGGTACGGAACAGTGACATTTGCACTGTCCCCGACGCCCCTGGCCTGCGGTTACGATGCGCCGGTGCGCGCGGGCGCACTGGGGTGCGGGCCTGACCGGGCCCGGCGAGGGGAGACGAGTTGAACGTGCGTCCGATATCGGGGGCGTCGCCGGCGGGCAGCCGGGGACGGGGCGGCAGGGGACGCGGCAGGACGCTGCCGGCGTTGGCACTGGGCGTACTGCTCACGGTCACCGCCTGCGGCGGGGGCGGATCGGGCTCGGGCACCGGGTCCGGGGACGGCGGCAAGAACGCCAAGGACTCCACCGCGGCCCAGGGCAAGCAGTCCGAGGCCGTCGTCACGATCGCCCCGAAGGACGGGGCGAAGGCCGTCGACACCAGCGGCGACCTGAGGATAGGCGCCGCGAAGGGCAAGCTGACCGAGGTCGTGGTCAAGGACGCCGACGGCGGGAAGGTCGACGGGAAGATAGCCGGCGACGGTGCCACCTGGACGCCCTCCACCCACCTGGCCGCCTCCACCACCTACACCGTGCACGCGGTCGCCAAGGACTCCGAGGGCCGCACGGCCGCCGAGGACTCCCGCTTCACCACCCTGACGCCGAAGAACACCTTCGTCGGCACCTTCACACCGGAGGACGGCTCGAAGGTCGGCGTCGGCATGCCGTTCTCGGTCCGCTTCTCCCGGGGCATCACCAACCCGGAGGACGTCGAGAAGGCCATCCGCATCACAACCGAGCCGGCCGTCGAGGTCGAGGGCCACTGGTTCGGCAACGACCGCCTCGACTTCCGCCCGGAGAAGTACTGGAAGCCCGGCACCAAGGTCACCGTCGACCTCGACCTCGACGGCGTCGAGGGCCGTGACGGCGTCTACGGCGAGCAGGCCAAGACCGTCTCCTTCACCGTCGGCCGCAGCCAGGTCTCCGTCGTCGACGCCAAGAAGCTCACGATGAAGGTCGTGCGCGACGGCAAGACGATCAAGACCATCCCGGTCACCACCGGCGCTCCCGGCTACGAGACCTGGAACGGCCAGATGGTCATCACCGAGCGGCTCCCCGTGACCCGCATGAACGGCGAGACGGTCGGCTACGGCGGCGAGTACGACATCAAGGACGTCCCGCACGCCATGCGCCTGTCCACCTCCGGCACCTTCATCCACGGCAACTACTGGGGCGGTGACGTCTTCGGCAACCGCAACGACAGCCACGGCTGCATCGGCCTGCGCGACGTGCGCGGCGGCTGGGACGAGAAGACGCCGGCCGCCTGGTTCTTCGAGAACTCGCTCATCGGCGACGTGGTCGTGGTGAAGAACTCCGACGACGCCACCATCGCCCCGGACAACGGCCTCAACGGCTGGAACATGTCCTGGGAGAAGTGGAAGGCCTGAGCCCTCGGCCGACGGTACGGCGAACGGCCCCGGTGCCCTCGATGTGAGGTACGGCACCGGGGCCGTTCCCGTTAGTCCCCGTTAACCTGCTGGGCATGACCGTACATCTGGAAGTCGCGGACGGCGTCGGCACGCTGCGCCTGGACCGCCCGCCCATGAACGCGCTGGACGTCGCCACCCAGGACCGGCTCAAGGAGCTCGCCGAGGAGGCCACCCGCCGCGAGGACGTACGCGCCGTCGTGATCCACGGCGGCGAGAAGGTGTTCGCGGCGGGCGCGGACATCAAGGAGATGCAGGCGATGGACCACGCGGCGATGATCGTGCGCGCCCGCGCCCTCCAGGACTCCTTCACGGCGGTCGCCCGCATCCCCAAGCCGGTGGTCGCGGCCGTCACCGGCTACGCCCTCGGCGGCGGCTGCGAACTCGCGCTCTGCGCCGACTTCCGCATCGCGGGGGAGAACGCCAAGCTCGGCCAGCCCGAGATCCTGCTCGGCCTGATCCCCGGCGCCGGCGGCACCCAGCGGCTCTCCCGGCTGATCGGCCCCTCCAAGGCCAAGGACCTCATCTTCACGGGCCGCCAGGTCAAGGCCGACGAGGCGCTCGCCCTCGGCCTGGTGGACCGGGTGGTACCGGCCGGCGAGGTGTACGAGCAGGCGCACGCCTGGGCCGCACGGCTCGCCAAGGGGCCCGCGATCGCGCTGCGCGCGGCGAAGGAGTCCATCGACACGGGTCTGGAGACGGACCTCGAGACCGGTCTGGCCGTGGAGCGGAACTGGTTCGCCGGCCTGTTCGCCACCGAGGACCGCGAGCGCGGGATGCGCAGCTTCGTGGAAGAGGGCCCGGGGAAGGCCAAGTTCCTCTGAAAGGCCTCCGTATACACCTCGTGAAGTCGCTCCTCACCCCTTGCAGTTGACGCGGTGTCTGGTCCGGGTCCCTCGATGGGGCGGTTTATGGCAGCCTTAACGCACCATTAAGCGCGTCGTGTCGAGGGAGCCCGCAGCTTGTCTCCGGCCGAGCCGTCCGCGCAGGTCAGTGGGGCGGTTCCGGTCCCCGAATCGCCTGTGGCATATGCCGAACGGCCGTCGTCGGGCCCGTCCCCCGCAGGTGCGTATTCCGCGGGAACGACCCCGGCACCCCCCGTGGGCGGCCATGATGGGGGCATGGCGGGGCTGGAGGGTACGGAACAGCCGCGGGGAGCCGGACGTGCGACCGCGGCGCGCTGGTCGCCGGCGGTGGAGGACGAACGCGCACTGAAGGCGCTCGAGTTGTTCGGCAACCCCACAGAGCACGAGGTTCCGTTGCCGTCCCGCCCGGAGTCCGCCGCCACCGCCCGTCGCCTGGCCCAGGTCGTCGCCCTGCGCCAGTGGAACCTGGGCCCCAGGATCACGGAGGACGCCGTCCTGCTCGTCTCCGAGCTGGTGGGCAACGCCGTACGCCACACCGGCGCCCGGATCTTCGGCCTGCGCATGCGGCGCCGCCCCGGCTGGATCCGCGTCGAGGTCCGCGACCCCTCCCGCGGCCTGCCCTGTCTGATGCCGGTCCAGGAGACGGACATCAGCGGGCGCGGCCTCTTCCTCGTCGACAAGCTGTCCGACCGATGGGGCGTCGACCTGCTGCCGCGCGGCAAGACGACCTGGTTCGAGATGCGGGTCCTGGACCGCTGAGGGCCCATCGCCGCCGCCCGCAACCCCGTTCGCCCAACACGCCGCCTACGGGTGACGATCCGCACCGCGGCGCCGGGCGGCCGGGATCGTACCCGCATGATCACCACTCGCCTGCGGCGACGGGCCGCCGCCGCCGTCCTCTCCCTCTCCGCCGTCCTCGCCACCTCGGCCGCCACCGTGCCCGAGGCGGCGCCCGCGGCGGCACCCGCGAAGGCCGCCCCCGCCTGCCCCCAGGTCGACGACCGCATCAAGGCCGCCACCGACCGCGAGGTCGACGTCGACCGCATCACCCCCGAGCCGGTCTGGCGCACCTCCTGCGGCACCCTCTACCGCAGCGACAGCCGCGGCCCGCAGGTCGTCTTCGAAGAGGGCTTCCACGCCAAGGACGTCAAGTACGGCCAGTACGACATCGAGAAGTACGTCCTCGTCAACCAGCCCTCGCCGTACGTCTCCACGACCTACGACCACGACCTGTACAAAACCTGGTACAAGTCCGGCTACAACTACTACGTCGACGCCCCCGGCGGCGTCGACGTCAACAAGACCATCGGCGACACCCACAAGTGGGCCGACCAGGTCGAGGTCGCCTTCCCCGGCGGCATCCAGCGGCAGTACATCATCGGCGTCTGTCCGGTCGACCGCCAGACCAGGACCGAGATCATGAGCGAGTGCGAGAGCAACCCGCACTACAAGCCCTGGCACTGACCTCCCCGGCCCGCTCAGGGCGGAGGAACAACGCCTCCGACCCCACCGGCGTGTAGCCCGCCGCCTGGAACGCCCGCAGGCTGCGGGCGTTCCCCGCCGACACCTGGGCCCACACCGGCTCACCCCCGGCCAACTGCCGCGCCGCCGTCACCAGGCGCCGCCCCAGCCCCCGGTGCCGGGCCCCCTCCGCCACCTCCACGGCGACCTCCAGCCGTCCGGCGACCCCGCGGCCCAGCACCAGCACCCCGCCGTCCGCCGCCCACACCCGCACCTCGTCGCGCCGCCTGCGGGCCGCCACCACCCGGGGATGCCCGGGATCGGCGACCTCGCGCAGCGCGGTCTCCGGCCCGCCCGGGAGCGGAGCGCCGGTCAGCAGCACGTCGATCGTGTCCGTCGTCCGCCCCGTGCGCTCCGCGAAGGCGGCCAGGAACCGGGCGTTCATCGTCGCGGCGAGGGGGGCGCAACCGAGCCCGTCCAGCGTCCTGCGCACCCACCCCGGGTCCTCGTCCGTGAAGACGACCGAGTGCGCCGTGAAGGCGATCACGCCCGCGTCGCGGGCCCCGTCCTGCGGCACCACGGTGGTCCCGCCGTCCGCCGCCGGGAAGACGCCCCGCGCCGCCGCTTCCAGAATGTCCCGCAGGCTCATCGCCACGCCGCGCTCCCCGAGTCTCCACCCGCTCACCGGACGGTCCAGACTCCCAGACGGGAGGCGTGGGCGGGGCGGCGGGCGCACGGGGTGGTCGCCGTGCCGGGGCCGCGGGCGGGCGGTTAATCTGACCTGCGTCAGACGCGTCCGCTGGGGTGACCGGCCGACGAGCAGAGCACGGAATGAGGGGCGGATCGGTGGCGGACATCGAGGAAGCACGCAAGCAGTTCGACCGGATCGACACGGACGGTGACGGATTCATCACCGCGGCGGAGTTCAAGACCGCGCTGGCGCAGGGCGGCGACTGGAACGTCACCGAGTCGGTGGCCGAGGCGATCATCGCCGGCCGTGACCTCGACGGGGACAAGCTGCTGTCGTTCGACGAGTTCCGGGCTCACCTGAACAAGTGACGAGGCCATGAACAGGGGCGCCCGTCCGGTCACCCGGAGGGCGCCCCTGCGGCATGCCCGGCGCCGGGCGGAACACCCGGTCGCGGACGCGTGTTGGCACCGAGTACCGGCGCGAGCCGCCGGACTCCGCACGACACGACCTCCGGAAGGCCAGGCGAGTCAGCATCATGAAGATCGGCATCATCGGCGCGGGCAACATCGGCGGCAACCTCACCCGGCGGCTGACCGCCCTCGGGCACGACGTCTCGGTGGCGAACTCCCGCGGTCCGCACACGCTCATCGCACTGGCCGAGGAGACCGGCGCGACCCCCGTACCGGTCGAGGAGGCGGCGCGCGGCGCGGAGATCGTGGTCGTCACCGTCCCCCTGAAGGCGGTCCCGGACCTGCCGTCCGGCGTCCTCGACGGGGCGGCCGACGGCGTGGCCGTCATCGACACCGGCAACTACTACCCGCGCCAGCGTGACGGCAGGATCGCCGCCATCGAGGACGAGGGCCTCACCGAGAGCCGCTGGACCGAGCGCCACCTCGGCCACCCCGTGATCAAGGCCTTCAACGGCACCTACGCCCAGGACATCCTGGACCGCCCGCGTCCGTCCGGCGACTCCGGCCGCATGGCCCTCCCGGTCGCCGGTGACGACGCGGCGGCCAAGGCCAAGGTCCGCTCCCTGATCGACGAACTCGGCTTCGACACCGTCGACGCGGGCGGCATCGACGAGTCCTGGCGCCAGCAGCCCGGCACCCCGGTGTACGGCCTGCGCGAGGGCGCCGAGGCCGTCTCCAAGGCGCTGACGGAGGCGTCCCCGGAGCGACAGGCCGACTTCCG
This sequence comes from Streptomyces ambofaciens ATCC 23877, assembly GCF_001267885.1. NCBI lineage: Bacteria > Bacillati > Actinomycetota > Actinomycetes > Kitasatosporales > Streptomycetaceae > Streptomyces > Streptomyces ambofaciens. The sequence goes on from NZ_CP012382.1 coordinate 5,524,873, forward strand.
CGGCTGACCCGCCCTCAGGCTCCCTGGGCCCACGTCTTCAGCGCGGCCTTGCTCGCGAAGTCCGCGACGTTCGTGTCGACCGGGTCGTCGGTGTACTGGTGGAAACGCCACTTCGCCTGGATGCGGGGCTTGCCGGCCGACACGTAGTCGGCGATCCAGAGGCCGTCGCCGGCGTACGAGGTGGTGTCGACGTTGAGCCAGAAGTTCCGGTTGCAGTAGAGCACGACCCGGTTGTCCGGCCGCAGCGCCTTCACCTTCCGGATGAAGCTGTCCTTCTCCGCGTTGCTCGCGTGGGTGCCCTCGCCCGTCGTCTCCCAGTCGACGGCGAGGATGTCGCCGGGCCGGTCGGGTGCCTTGGAGACGAAGTACTCGGCCTGGGCGGTCAGGTTGCCCGGCCACAGGAAGTGGTAGAAGCCGACGACGAGTCCGGCGTCGCGCGCCCGTTTGGTCTGGGCGGCGAGCTTGGGGTTGACGTACGAACGGCCCTCCGTCGCCTTGACGAAGACGAAGGAGAGGCCGTCCGTGTCGTAGGTGGAGGACTGGTACGCGCTCACGTCGATGCCGCGCAGCATGAGAACTCCCTCGTAGCCTGTGGGGCTGAAGTGCCTTGGGGACGGAGGTTGTTGTTATGCCCGGGATCGGCGGCCGTACGCCGGGCGCGGGGGCGCTCGGCGTACGGAAGGGGTGAACGCCGGTCGGATCAGGGGGCGGAGGAGGCGACCGCGGCCCGGGAGCCGTCGGCGCCGGTGTCGGCCTCGGCGTCGGGGGTGGCTGCCTCTCCGTCGTCCAGGGACACGTCCTTCGTCTCCTTGCCGAGCAGCAGCGCGATCAGCGTGAGCACCGCCATCGCCGAGAGGTAGAGGCCGACCAGCCACGGCGAGCCGTCACCGGCCTCCCACAGGGCGACCGCTATGAACGGGGCGACGGCCGCCCCGAGGATGGAGCTGACGTTGTACGCGATGCCGGAGCCGGTGTAGCGCACGCTGGTGGGGAACAGCTCGGGCAGCAGTGCGCCCATCGGGCCGAACGTCATGCCCATCAGCGTGAAGCCGAGCACGAGCCACAGCACCACGCCGAGCGTGCCCAGGCCGATCAGCGGCACCCAGACCAGACCGAAGACCACGATCGCCGCGGTGATCCAGATCAGGGTGGTGCGGCGTCCGTACTTGTCGGCGAGCGGGCCGGAGACGAGGGTGAACGCGGCGAAGAACAGCACCCCGAAGATCATCATCAGGACGAACGTCGTGTAGCTGTACCCCAGACCGGGCACGGCGGCGTCCTCGGCGGCCCGTCCGTAGCTCAGCGAGAACGTGGTCATCAGGTAGAAGAGCACGTACGTCGCCAGCATGATGAACGTGCCCAGGACCAGCTGCTTCCAGTGGCCCTGCACCACGGTGGCCAGCGGCAGTTTGCGCACCTTGCCGGTCTCCCGGGTCTTGGCGAAGACGGCCGACTCGACCAGCCGCGACCGCACCCACAGGCCGATCGCGACCATCACGGCCGAGAACAGGAAGGGGATGCGCCAGCCCCAGTCGACGAAGGCGTCGGACGGCTGCGTGGGGTCGGCGCCGGCCGTGGAGGGCAGCAGCGCCCCGATGACCAGGAACAGGCCGTTGCCGATGATGAAGCCGAGCGGCGCGCCCAGCTGCGGGAAGGTCCCGTACAGGGCGCGCTTGCCGCGGGGGGCGTTCTCGGTCGCGACCAGGGCCGCGCCGCTCCACTCGCCGCCGAGCGCGAAGCCCTGCGCGATGCGCATCAGCACCAGCAGGGCGGTGGCGACCCAGCCGGCCTGTGCGTAGGTGGGCAGGACGCCGATCAGGAACGTGGCGATGCCCATGGTGAGCAGCGAGATCACCAGCGTCTTCTTGCGGCCGAGCCGGTCGCCGAGGTGCCCGAAGAAGACGGCCCCGATCGGGCGGGCCACCATCGCGGCGCCGAAGACCGCGAAGGAGGACAGCAGCGCGGTGGTCGGGTCGCTGCTCGGGAAGAAGAGCTTCGGGAAGACCAGTACGGCTGCGGTCGCGTAGATGTAGAAGTCGTAGAACTCGATCGTCGTGCCCATGAGGCTGGCGACGAGGACGCGGGAGCGCGGGTTGACGGGCGCCGGGGACGGTCCTGAGGCTGGTGCGGGCATGTCTCGGTCTTTCACGTGCGAAAGGTGCTGGCACCGTCACGATCTCAGGCGTCTCATTTTTCAGTTGTCTCATGTCACGATGTGAGACGAGCGGTCGGTGCTCCCGCGCGTCGCTCAGCACTCGATGATGTTGACCGCCAGCCCGCCCCGCGCCGTCTCCTTGTACTTCACCGACATGTCGGCGCCGGTCTCCTTCATGGTCTTGATGACCTTGTCGAGGGACACCTTGTGCGAACCGTCGCCGCGCATCGCCATCCGCGCGGCCGTGACCGCCTTCACCGCGGCCATGCCGTTGCGCTCGATGCACGGGATCTGGACCAGGCCGCCGACCGGGTCGCAGGTCAGGCCGAGGTTGTGCTCCATGCCGATCTCGGCCGCGTTCTCCACCTGCTCGGGGCTGCCGCCCAGCACCTCGGCGAGCGCGCCGGCCGCCATGGAGCAGGCGGAGCCGACCTCGCCCTGGCAGCCGACCTCGGCGCCGGAGATGGAGGCGTTCTCCTTGAAGAGCATGCCGATCGCGCCGGCCGCGAGGAGGAAGCGGATAACGCCCTCCTCGTCGGCGCCGGGGACGAAGTTCATGTAGTAGTGCAGGACCGCCGGGATGATGCCCGCCGCGCCGTTCGTCGGGGCCGTGACGACCCGGCCGCCGGCCGCGTTCTCCTCGTTCACCGCCATGGCGTAGAGCGTGATCCACTCCATGGCCAGGGCCTGCGGGTCGCCCTCCGAGCGGAGCTTGCGCGCGGTGTTCGCGGCGCGGCGGCGGACCTTGAGGCCGCCGGGGAGTATGCCCTCGCGGGACATGCCGCGGTCCACGCAGGCCCGCATCGCGTGCCAGATCTCCAGCAGACCCTCGCGGATCTCGTCCTCGTCGCGCCAGGCCCGCTCGTTCTCCAGCATCAGGGCGGAGATGGACAGGCCCGTCTCGCGGGCCAGCCGCAGCAGCTCGTCGCCGGTGCGGAAGGGGTACTTCAGCACGGTGTCGTCGAGCACGATGCGGTCCGCGCCCACCGCGTCCTCGTCGACGACGAAGCCGCCGCCGACCGAGTAGTAGGTCTTGGTCAGCACCTCGGCACCCTGCGCGTCGTGCGCCCACAGCGTCATGCCGTTGGCGTGGTAGGGGAGCGCCTTGCGGCGGTGCAGCACCATGTCGTCGTCGTAGGAGAAGGCGATCTCGTGCTCGCCGAGGAGGCTGATGCGGCCGGAGGACCGGATCGTCTCCACGCGCTCGTCGGCCGTCTCCACGTCCACCGTGCGCGGCGAGTCGCCCTCCAGGCCGAGCAGCACCGCCTTGGGGGTGCCGTGGCCGTGGCCGGTGGCGCCGAGCGAGCCGTAGAGCTCGGCCCGGACCGAGGCGACGGAGCCCAGCAGTTCCTCGCTGCGCAGCCGGCGGGCGAACATGCGGGCCGCGCGCATCGGGCCGACCGTGTGGGAGCTCGACGGGCCGATGCCGATCGAGAACAGGTCGAAGACCGAGATGGCCACGGGGACTCCTCAATACGGGGGTGGTGCAGAGGTGGTGCTTCGGGGGTGGGGCGCCGGGCTCGCTTGTGGCGGGCACGGCGCCCCGGACACGCGGTGTCTACTTGTTCAGACCCGGGTACAGCGGGTGCTTGTCGGCCAGGGTCTTCACCCGGGCCTTGAGGGCCTGGGCGTCGTAGGACGGCTTCAGCGCCTCGGCGATCACGTCCGCGACCTCGGCGAAGTCCTCGGCCGTGAAGCCGCGGGTCGCCAGGGCCGGCGTACCGATGCGCAGACCGGAGGTCACCATCGGCGGACGCGGGTCGTTCGGGACGGCGTTGCGGTTGACCGTGATGCCGACCTCGTGGAGACGGTCCTCGGCCTGCTGGCCGTCCAGCTCGGAGTCGCGCAGGTCGACGAGGACCAGGTGGACGTCCGTGCCGCCGGTCAGGACCGACACGCCCGCCGCCTTGGCGTCGTCCTTCACCAGGCGCTCGGCCAGGATGCGGGCGCCTTCCAGCGTACGACGCTGGCGCTCCTTGAAGTCCTCGCTCGCGGCGACCTTGAAGGCGACGGCCTTGGCGGCCACCACGTGCTCCAGCGGGCCACCCTGCTGACCGGGGAAGACGGCGGAGTTGATCTTCTTGGCCAGCTCGGCCGTGGAGAGGATCACACCGCCGCGCGGGCCGCCCAGCGTCTTGTGGGTGGTGGTCGTCACGACGTGGGCGTGCGGGACCGGGTTCGGGTGCAGGCCCGCCGCGACCAGACCGGCGAAGTGCGCCATGTCGACCATCAGGTAGGCGCCGACCTCGTCCGCGACCTTGCGGAACGCGGCGAAGTCCAGCTGACGGGGGTAGGCCGACCAGCCGGCCACGATCAGCTTGGGCCGGTGCTCCTTGGCGAGGCGCTCCACCTCGGCCATGTCCACCTGGCCGTCGTCGCCGACGTGGTAGGGGACGACGTCGTAGAGCTTGCCGGAGAAGTTGATCTTCATGCCGTGGGTCAGGTGCCCGCCGTGGGCGAGGTTCAGACCCATGATCGTGTCGCCCGGCTTGAGCAGCGCGAACATCGCGGCCGCGTTGGCCTGGGCGCCCGAGTGCGGCTGCACGTTGGCGTGCTCGGCGCCGAAGAGCGCCTTGACCCGGTCGATGGCGATCTGCTCGACGACGTCGACGTGCTCGCAGCCGCCGTAGTAGCGGCGGCCGGGGTAGCCCTCGGCGTACTTGTTGGTGAGGACCGAGCCCTGGGCCTCCATGACCGCGACCGGAGCGAAGTTCTCCGAGGCGATCATCTCCAGGGTGGACTGCTGGCGGTCCAGCTCGGCGTCGACGGCGGCGGCGACGTCGGGGTCGAGCTCGTGCAGGGGTGTGTTCAGAAGCGACATGCGGTCCGTGACTCCTCAGCCGGCGGTGAAGGCGGTGTACTCGTCGGCGGAGAGCAGGTCGGCGGGCTCGTCCGTGATCCGTACCTTGAAGAGCCAGCCGCCCTCGAAGGGCGCGGAGTTCACCAGCGACGGGTCGTTGACGACGTCCTCGTTGACCTCGGTGACCTCGCCGGAGACGGGGGAGTACAGGTCGGAGACCGACTTGGTGGACTCCAGTTCACCGCAGGTCTCGCCCGCGGAGACGGAGTCGCCGACCTCGGGGAGCTGGACGAAGACCACGTCACCGAGCGCGTTGGCCGCGTGCTCCGTGATGCCGACCGTCGAGGCGCCGTCCTCGGCGCCCGACAGCCACTCGTGCTCCTTGCTGTAGCGCAGCTGCTGGGGGTTGCTCATGGCCTGAATTCTCCTGTACGCGGGGGAGTGCTGGTGAGGGGGGTGACGCGAGGGGGACTGCTGAAACCCCTGGTGGGCGGCGGGCGCCGGGAAGGGGCGCGCGCGGAGCGGCCGGGCCCCGCCGACCAGTGTCTACTTCTGGCGCTTGTAGAACGGCAGCGCCACGACCTCGTACGGCTCGTGGCTGCCCCGGATGTCCACGCCGACACCCGGGGTCCCCGGAGCCGCGTGCGCCGGGTCGACGTACGCCATGGCGATCGGCTTGCCCAGCGTCGGCGACGGGGCGCCGGAGGTGACCTCGCCGATGACCTCGCCGCCGGCGACGACCGGGTACCCGGCGCGCGGGACCCGGCGGCCCTCGGCGACCAGGCCGACCAGGACGCGGGGAGGCTTCGAGGCGGCGCGCTCGGCGGCCTCGGTCAGCGCCGCGCGGCCCACGAAGTCGCCCTCCTTCTCGAACTTCACCACGCGGCCCAGGCCGGCGTCGAAGGGCGTCAGCGCGGTCGTCAGCTCGTGCCCGTACAGCGGCATGCCGGCCTCCAGGCGGAGCGTGTCCCGGCAGGACAGGCCGCAGGGGACCAGCCCGGCGCCCTCGCCCGCCCGGGTCAGCGCCCGCCACAGCTCGACGGCGTGCTCCGGCTTCACGAAGAGCTCGAAGCCGTCCTCGCCGGTGTAGCCGGTGCGCGCGATGAGCGCGGGCACGCCGGCCACGGTGCCGGGCAGGCCGGCGTAGTACTTCAGGCCGTCCAGATCGGCGTCGGTGAGGCTCTTCAGGATGGCCGGGGACTCGGGGCCCTGTACGGCGAGCAGCGCGTAGGCGTCGCGGTCGTCGCGCACCTCGGCGTCGAAGCCGGCGGCCCGCTCGGTGAGCGCGTCCAGCACCACCTGGGCGTTGGAGGCGTTGGCGACGACCATGTAGTGGGGAGCGCCGGCCTCGGTGTCGGCGAGCCGGTAGACGATCAGGTCGTCCAGGATGCCGCCGTCCTCGCGGCAGATCATGGTGTAGCGGGCGCGGCCCGGCTTCACGCTGCCGATGTTGCCGACCAGCGCGAAGTTCAGCAGGTCGGCGGCGGCCGGTCCGGTGACCGTGATCTCGCCCATGTGCGAGAGGTCGAAGAGCCCGGCCCGGGTGCGCACCGCGACGTGCTCGTCGCGCTCGGAGCCGTAGCGCAGAGGCATGTCCCAGCCGGCGAAGTCGGTCATCGTCGCGCCCAGCGCGCGATGCGTGGCGTCGAGCGCGGTGCGGCGGAGTTCGGTACTGCTCATCGGTCGGTCGTCTCCCAGGACAGGACGTGGCGAGGTCGATCCTCCCCATCTGTCATCGGAACCTGAGAGGTTCGCCATGACCACCGGAGCGCGGCGGTCAGGACTTGCACCTTGGGTGGGGCAGCCGTCGCGCGGCGGCCCGCTTTTCAGATGTGCCTCGCCCACGCGGTAACGGTGCCTGAGAGATTCAAGGGAGGGACTTGCTCCTTCGGCGCCCCGGCGACGGCCGGGGACTCTCCCGCGCGGATTCAAACGGCCGGTATGCAGTTGGCGCCGCCATCATTGCACGACCGGCCGATCCGTGGCAGACCGTGATCTGTAACCGGCTTGTGGCAGTAAGCGAACGAAAACGCGAGACCTGCGCATTACCTTCTCTTTACACTCGACGGGGATGGGAACTCGTGAACCGCCCCAGGGGAGGACGATCACGGTGAACAGGACCACGGCGTACGCCACCACCACGGGTCTCGCGCTGCCCGAGCAGCCCGCCGCCCCGGCCCCGGAGAAGTGCGCCGAACTGCCCGCACCCGTCGTCCGCGACCTGCGGGACCGCGGCGGCCACAGCCCGCACGCCCTGCTCTTCGGACCCCGGGACCTGGTGGTGATCACCGGCCTGCCCGGAAGCGGCAAGTCCACGCTGATGGAGCGCACCGTGCGCGGCCCGCGCATCGACTCCCAGGACACCCGCGACGCCTGGGACCGCCGCATGCCGCGCTGGCTGCCGTACGCGCTCTACCGCCCCCTCGTCCGCCTCGCCCACTACGCGGGGCTGCGCCGCGCCCTGCGCTCCGGCGAGGGCGTGGTCGTGCACGACTGCGGCACCCAGGCCTGGGTGCGCGGCTGGCTGGCCCGCGAGGCGCGGCGCCGGGAGGGCACCCTGCACCTGCTGCTGATCGACGTCGACGCCGACGAGGCGCTGGCCGGCCAGCGCGAGCGCGGCCGGGGCGTCTCGCGGTACGCGTTCCTGCGGCACCGCTCGGCCAACACCCGCCTGCTGCGCGCGATCACCGAGGGCTCGCTGCCCGTCGGCTGCACCTCGGCGATCCTGCTGGACCGGGAGGCCGCGGGCGTGCTGCGCCGGATCGCCTTCACGGGGTGACACGCCGTAGGCCCCCGGTACCGAACGGGTTAGCCTTTTCAGCCACAGCAGCGGTACCAGGCAGGCGGTAGGCAGATGGACATCCCAGGGGGCCTCCCGGCGGACTTCTCCGCCGGCTTCCCGGCGCAGGCGCACCCCCACCCCCACGGCGGGTGGCCCGGCAACGAGCTGGAGGAGGTGCTGTCCGCCTCCCTCGGCGTACCGGGCGCCGGCGGCCGGATCGTGGAGGTCCTCGGCCGCAGCTTCCTGTGGATACCCCTGCCGAACGGCGGCGGCCCGGGCAGCGGCCCCCTCGACCTGCCCTCGCTGGAGATCGAGGGCCAGGCCTACGTGCCGGTGTTCAGCTCCGAGGAGCAGCTGCGCCAGGTCGCCGGCCCGCAGATGTCGTACACCGTCGCCCCCGCCGCGGAGTTCGCCCGCGGTCTGCCCCCGCAGATCGGCATCGCCGTGAACCCGGACGGCGTGGTCGGCATCCCGCTGCCGCCTCCGGCCGTGGCCGAGCTGTGCCGGGCCGGCCGCACCCCGCTCGACGGGCCCGCGTCCGGCGGCCGGGTCCGCCTCTTCGAGCCGGACTGGCAGGACGACCCGGTGGACTTCCTCGCCGCGGCCTCCGCCGAGTTCGCCGCCGTCGGCGTGGTGCGCACCGCCCGCCGCTGCATGGCCGCCGTCGAGACCGCCGACCCGGTCATGTTCGTCGGCGTCGAGCTCACCCACTGGGAGGGCGACGCCCGTGCCCTGCCCCTGGACGCCCTGGGCCGAGCCCTCGCCCAGGCCCCCCTGAAGACCCAGGTCAACCTGGTCCTCCTGGAGGCGGCCCAGGACCCGGTCTGCGACTGGATGCGCGCGCACGTCCGCCCGTTCTACGACCGGGGCCTGTGAGAAACGGTCCACGGGACTTGCGGACGCCGGCCGGGGCGGCCGGCCAGGGGCGCGGGACGGTGACACGTGCGGCTCCGCCGCGTGGGCGCGATGGGCCGCGACGGGCCCGCGCCCGCGAACGGACGAAGCACCCGAGCTCATAGGCGCCCCTCGCCCGGCGGAGCCTTAAGCTGGTTTCACAACCGGGGAACTTCTCGAAGGGGCGATACGCGTGAGCGCCAGCGGCACCACGACCGGGCAGGTCGAGCACATGCTCCGCCAGGTGACGCCCGGGCGCTACGACGCCTACGAGGCCCTGCTGCGCGCGCTCGCCACCCCCGCCTCCGGCCAGGTGTGGATGCTGCTCTGGCACGGTCAGGCCGGCTCCCCGGACGCGCAGTACGGAAACATGGAGGTCGAGGGCTTCGGCTACGCGCCCTGTGTCACCTCCGCCCAGGAGCTGTCGGCCAGCGGCTGGAACCGGTCGTACGAGGTGGTCGACGGGCTCGAAGTGGCCCGCGCCCTCTATCCGGACCACTACGGCCTCTGGCTGAACCCGCACGCCCCCGGCGGGGGCGTCGGCATCCCCTGGCTCGACCTGCGCCGGATCGCCTCCGGCCTCGACCGCCAGCCCGCCGGGCCCCTTCGCCTGTCCGAACCGGCCATCGAGGTCCCGCAGTTCTACGCCCTGCTCGCGCAGAACGCCCACCGCACCCCGGCGGTCCGCGCCCTGCGCCGCGCCTGGGTGCAGCCGGCCCTCGGGGCGCCGTACCTCGCCATCGGCCTCGACGTGTACGACACCTCCCCACCCGCCGTCGACGCGGTGCGCGCCATGATGCAGCAGTCCGTCGGCGCGGTGCCGGACGGGCTGCCGGTGTCGACGGTGGCGATGACCGACACCCACGACCCGGTCGCGATGTGGCTGCGGGTCAACGCCCGCCCCTTCTACGACCGCGAAGCCCACGCGGCCGCCCCCGCCCAGGCTCCGGCGGGCGGCTACGGATACCCTCCGGCCGGGGGCGGATACTGACCGTCGCGGGGACCGTCCCGTCGGCGGTGGACGGACATCTTCGCGCGTAGACGAGGGCGTATGACACCCCCGTGTCCCGGATGTCCCAACTCGTCCGTGTCCGGCCCTCGTTACCCAGCGTCCGGATAACGGAACACCTCAAACAGCATCACGGTTGCGCATCCATTCCCCGCCAACTCTGGCTACAGATCGCCAAAGCGTTGAAGACTCCCGCAACAGGGGGTGATGGTTCGCCCCTGTGTACGACGGACTGATCACGCCGCTACAGCGGCAAGTGCGGGCCGGCTACCGCCGGTTGAGAGGGGTCCCTGCCAGATGACGGCACCATTGCACGAGCCGACCGCGGAAGCGGCCCCGAGTGCGGCCGAGGAAGCGGCGGTTGCCGGCGCCGAAGCCAAGGCGGTACAGGGGCGTTCCCTGGGCCGGATCGCCTGGGAGCGCCTGAAACGGGACAAGCTGGCCCTCGGGGGCGGCGTGGTGGTGCTCCTCCTCATCCTGGTCGCGGTGCTCGCTCCCGTGATCACCTCCCTCTACGGGCAGGACCCCAACGCCTTCAACGAGGACCGGATCGACCCGCTCTTCGGCACCCCCGTGGGGTCCCTGGGCGGCATCAGCGGTGAGCACTGGCTGGGCGTCGAGCCGGTCAACGGCCGCGACATCTTCGCCCGCATCGTGCACGGCGCCCAGATCTCGCTGCTCGTCGGCTTCCTGTCCGCGCTGGTCGCGGTGGTCCTCGGCACCGTCCTGGGCATCCTGGCCGGCTTCTTCGGCGGCTGGGTCGACGCCCTCATCAGCCGGGTCATGGACGGTCTGCTCGCCTTCCCGCAGCTGCTGTTCATCATCGCGCTGGTCTCCGTCATGCCCGACAACATGCTGGGACTGAGCGGCACGGGCGTCCGTCTGCTCATGATGATCCTGGTCATCGGCTTCTTCGGCTGGCCCTACATCGGCCGCGTGGTACGCGGTCAGACACTCTCGATGCGTGAGCGCGAGTACGTCGAGGCGGCCCGGTCCCTGGGAGCCGGACGGTTCTACATCCTGTTCAAGGAACTGCTGCCCAACCTGGTGGCGCCGATCATCGTCTACACGACGATGATGATCCCCACGAACATCCTCACCGAGGCGGCGCTCAGCTTCCTGGGCGTGGGCGTCAAGCCGCCCACCTCGTCGTGGGGGCAGATGCTCTCGAGCGCGATCGACTACTACAAGTCGGACCCCATGTACATGGTGGTCCCCGGTGTGGCGATCTTCATCACCGTTCTTGCCTTCAACCTCTTCGGCGACGGCGTACGCGATGCGCTGGACCCGAAGGGCTCCCGCTGACCTGCCGTACCGGCAAGCGACCCGTGGTATTTGCACGGGGTCTCTCATCTAATCCGGAGGATCCGAGATCGTGACTACCCAACGCACCTCAGGGCGGCGCAAGCAGGCTTTGGCCGCTGCCGCAGTGGTCGCCGCGCTGCTGACCACAGCGGCGTGCGGCGGCGGCGGAGACGACAGCAGCGGCGGTTCGAAGAACGGCGCGCCCCAGTTCGACGCGGCCAACAACAAGGTCCTTCAGGCCGCCGAGGCCAAGAAGGGCGGCGAGCTGAAGTTCGCCAGCGCGCAGGACGCCGACTCGTGGGACACCACCCGCGGCTACTACGGCTTCATGTGGAACTTCTCGCGCTACTACAGCCGCCAGCTCGTCACGAACAAGACCGAGCCGGGCAAGGCGGGCGCCGAGGTCACCCCCGACCTCGCCACCGACGTCGCCAAGGTCTCGGACGACGGCAAGACGTACACGTACACCCTGCGTGACGGCGTCACCTGGGAGGACGGCAAGCCGATCACGTCCAAGGACGTCAAGTACGGCATCGAGCGCGTCTGGGCGCAGGACGTGCTGTCCGGCGGTCCGACGTACCTCAAGGAGGTGCTCGACCCGAAGGACGAGTACAAGGGCCCGTACAAGGACAAGTCCAAGGACAAGCTCGGCCTGAAGGCGATCGAGACGCCGGACGACAAGACCATCGTCTTCAAGCTCCCGCAGGCCAACTCGGACTTCGAGGAGATGCTCGCGCTGACCTCGGCGTCCCCGGTCCGTCAGGACAAGGACACCAAGGCGAAGTACGGGCTGCGTCCGTTCTCCTCAGGCCCGTACAAGTTCGAGTCCTACAGCCCCGGCAAGGACCTCAAGCTGGTCCGCAACACCGAGTGGAAGCAGGAGTCGGACCCGGTCCGCAAGGCGTACCCGGACAAGATCTCGATCAAGTTCTTCTCCAACGCCAACGACCTGGACGCCCGCCTGCTGGCCGGCGACTACGACGTGGACCTGGCCCAGACCGGCCTGTCCCCGCAGGGCCGCACCACCGCCCTGCAGGAGCACAAGGGCAACCTGGACAACCCGGTCTCGGGTTACATCCGGTACGCGTCCTTCCCGCAGAACGTGAAGCCGTTCGACAACATCCACTGCCGCAAGGCCGTGCTCTACGGGGCCGACCACGTGTCCCTGCAGACCGCGCGCGGCGGCCCGGTCGCCGGTGGCGACATCGGCACCAACATGCTGCCGCCGTCCGTCCCGGGCTCCGAGGGCCAGAAGTACGACCCGTACGGCATGGCGGGTGAGAACAAGAAGGGCAACGTCGCCAAGGCCAAGGAAGAGCTGAAGGCCTGCGGCAAGCCGAACGGCTTCAAGACCACCGTCGCGGTCCGCAACAACAAGCCGGTCGAGGTGGCCACCGCCGAGTCGCTCCAGGCGTCGCTGAAGAAGGTCGGCATCGACGTCGAGATCTACCAGTACGACGGCGCCCAGTACGCCAGCGTCATCGGCAGCCCGACGAACGTGGCCAAGAAGGGCTACGGCATCATCATCATGGGCTGGGGCCCGGACTTCCCGTCCGTGCAGGGCTACGGCCTGCCGCTGTGGCACAGCGACTACATCCTCGAGAGCGCGAACAACAACTTCGCGATGATCGACGACAAGGCGATCGACGGTCTGTTCGCCGACTACCTGACCGAGCTGGACGACTCCGGCAAGGCGAAGATCGCCACCGAGATCAACCACAAGGTCATGGAGGGCGCGTACTACCTGCCCTTCGTCTTCGAGAAGTTCATCAACTGGCGCTCCAGCCGACTGGCGAACGTGTACACCACCGACGGCTACAGCGGTATGTACGACTTCGTCAACCTCGGCCTGAAGAAGTAACCGGTACACCCGCCGTACGGCACGAAAGGCAGGTGAAGGCCGGCGCGGCGTGACCGTGGGCCGCCGGAAGACCTCCGGCGGCCCGTGGTCCGCAGCGGGCCGCAACCCGTGCTCGCTTATCTCATCAGGCGGCTGTTCGCCGCCGCAGTGATGCTGGTGGTCATCATTCTGGTGGTCTTCGGCATCTTCTTCCTCGTCCCCAAGTGGGCGGGCGTCGACGTCGCCCTGAGCTTCGTGGGCAAGCAGGCGGACCCCGCCGCCGTCGAGGGAGTGCGACAGAAGCTGGGTCTGTCCGACCCGGTCTTCGTCCAGGCCTGGGAGTTCTTCAAGGGCATCTTCGCGGGCCGCACCTACGCGGCCGGCGGTGACGTCACCCAGTGCTCCGCGCCGTGCTTCGGGTACTCCTTCCGTACCGAGCAGTCCGTCTGGCCCGTCCTGACCGAGCGTTTCCCGGTGACCCTGGCTCTCGCGCTCGGTGCGGCCGTCCTGTGGCTGATCTTCGGACTCGCCGCGGGCGTGCTCTCCGCGCTCAAGCGGGGCACCCTGTGGGACCGCGGCGCGATGGTCGTCGCGCTCGCGGGCGTCTCCCTCCCCATCTACTTCACCGGCCTGGTCAGCCTGGCCGTCTTCTCCTACGGACTGGGCTGGATCGACGGTCAGTTCGTGCCCCTGGAGGAGAGCTTCACCGGCTGGCTCGGCGGCATGATCCTGCCCTGGGTCACCCTGGCCTTCCTGTACGCCGCGATGTACGCCCGGATCACCCGGGCCACCATGATGGAGATCCTCGGCGAGGACTACATCCGCACCGCGCGCGCCAAGGGCCTCAAGGAGCAGGTCGTCATCCGCAAGCACGCCATGCGGTCGACCCTGACCCCCCTGCTCACCATGCTCGGCATGGACCTCGGCGCCCTGATGGGCGGCGCGATCCTGACCGAGACGACGTTCAGCCTTCCCGGCCTCGGCCAGAAGGTGCTGGACGCGATCCAGACCCAGGACCTGCCCTTCATCCTGGGCGTCGTCCTGATCACTTCCCTCGCGGTGCTGATCGCCAACCTCGTGGTGGACATCCTGTACGCCGTGATCGACCCCCGAGTGAGGCTCACATGACCGAACTGAGCAAGAGCGGAGCAGCCGTGGGCGAGCCCACCGGCACCTCGCCCGCGCCGAAGGCCTTCCTGGAAGTACGCGACCTGAAGGTGCACTTCCCGACCGACGACGGCCTGGTCAAGTCCGTCGACGGACTCAGCTTCCAGCTGGAGAAGGGCAAGACCCTCGGCATCGTCGGCGAGTCCGGCTCCGGCAAGTCGGTGACCTCGCTCGGCATCATGGGTCTGCACACCGCCGGCCAGTACGGCAAGCGCAAGGCGCAGATCTCGGGCGAGATCTGGCTGGACGGCACGGAGCTGCTCGCCGCCGACCCGGACCACGTGCGCAAGCTGCGCGGCCGGCAGATGGCGATGATCTTCCAGGACCCGCTGTCCGCGCTGCACCCGTACTACACGATCGGGCAGCAGATCGTGGAGGCGTACCGCATCCACCACGACGTGGACAAGAAGACCGCCAAGCGCCGTGCCGTGGAGATGCTCGACCGCGTCGGCATCCCCCAGCCGGACAAGCGCGTGGACAGCTACCCGCACGAGTTCTCCGGCGGTATGCGCCAGCGCGCGATGATCGCGATGTCGCTGGTCAACAACCCCGAGCTGCTCATCGCGGACGAGCCGACCACCGCACTGGACGTGACCGTCCAGGCGCAGATCCTCGACCTGATCCGCGACCTGCAGAAGGAGTTCGGCTCCGCGGTCATCGTCATCACCCACGACCTGGGCGTCGTCGCCGAACTGGCCGACGACCTCCTGGTGATGTACGGCGGCCGCTGCGTCGAGCGGGGTCCGGCGGAGAAGGTGTTCTACGAGCCCCGGCACCCCTACACCTGGGGCCTGCTCGGCTCGATGCCGCGGCTCGACCGCGACCAGCAGGAGCGCCTCATCCCGGTCAAGGGGTCCCCGCCCTCCCTCATCAACCTCCCGTCCGGCTGCGCCTTCAACCCGCGCTGTCCGTACGCCGACGTGCCCAAGGACGACGTCACCCGCACGGTCCGCCCCGAGCTGACCGAGGTCGGCAGCAAGCACTGGGCCGCCTGCCACATGTCGCAGGAGCAGCGGGAGCGTATCTGGACCGAAGAGATTGCGCCGAAGCTGTGAGCGACAAGGCAGAGGACAAAGCGGTGACGATCCCCGCACAGACCGGCAGCGCAGAGGGCGCCGCCACCCTCAGCAAGGACCCCGCCCCCGGCGAGACCCTGCTGAGGGTGACCGGGCTGCAGAAGCACTTCCCGATCAAGAAGGGCCTGCTGCAGCGCCAGGTCGGCGCGGTCCGCGCCGTCGACGGCATCGACTTCGAGGTGAAGTCCGGCGAGACCCTCGGCGTCGTGGGCGAGTCGGGCTGCGGCAAGTCGACCATGGGCCGGCTGATCACCCGGCTCCTCGAACCGACCGCGGGCAAGGTCGAGTTCGAGGGCAAGGACATCACCCACCTCGGGGTCGGCGGGATGCGTCCGCTGCGCCGCGACGTGCAGATGATCTTCCAGGACCCGTACTCCTCGCTGAACCCGCGCCACGATCATCAGCGCCCCCTTCAAGCTCCAGGGCGTCGAGCCCGAGGGCGGGGTCAAGAAGGAGGTGCAGCGGCTGCTGTCGGTGGTCGGTCTCAACCCCGAGCACTACAACCGCTACCCGCACGAGTTCTCCGGCGGTCAGCGCCAGCGCATCGGCATCGCCCGCGCGCTCGCGCTCAACCCGAAGCTGGTCGTGGCCGACGAGCCGGTCTCCGCGCTCGACGTGTCGATCCAGGCCCAGGTCGTCAACCTGCTCGACGACCTCCAGAGCGAGCTGGGCCTGACGTACGTGATCATCGCGCACGACCTGTCCGTCGTCCGGCACGTCTCGGACCGGATCGCGGTGATGTACCTCGGCAAGATCATGGAGCTGGCCGACCGCGACCAGCTCTACAAGTCGCCGATGCACCCGTACACCAAGGCCCTGCTGTCGGCGGTGCCGATCCCGGACCCGTCCCGCAAGTCGGCCAAGAGCGAGCGCATCCTGCTCAAGGGCGACGTGCCCTCGCCGATCTCGCCGCCGAGCGGGTGCCGCTTCCACACCAGGTGCTGGAAGGCGACGCAGATCTGCACGACGACCGAGCCGCCGCTCAAGGAGCTCCGGCCGGGCCAGCAGGTGGCCTGCCACCACCCGGAGAACTTCGAGGACCAGGCCCCGCAGGACGTCGTCCTGCTGACCGCCGCCAAGGAGGCGGCGGAGCTGGTCTCGGAGGAGGCGCTGGCGGAGTCGGCGGCGACCTCGGCGGCGGTGGCCGCGGAGGTCGAGGCCGCCACCGAGCGTGCCGGGGACGCGCCGGAGCCGGGCGACGCCGAGCCCACGGAGCCGGTGGCGAAGGACGTCGAGCCGGTGGCGAAGGACGTCGAGCCGGTGGCGAAGGACGCGGAGCCCGTGGCCGAGGACGTCGAGCCGGTGGCCAAGGACGCCGAGCCGGTCGCGAAGGACGCCGAGAGCGCCGAGAGCGCCGACGAGGAGACTCCCGCCAAGGAGAAGTGACAGCAGGAGTGACCTCGCCTCACCCGTGAGCCCCCGCCTTCGTTTGTAAGGCGGGGGCTCACCGGCAGGTGAGAATGGCAGGGTGTACGAGCAACTCTTCAGCCCCACCGTCCAGCACACGCTCGACCTGGTCGGCATCTTCGTCTTCGCCATCTCCGGCGCGCTGCTGGCCGTACGCAAGAACTTCGACGTGTTCGGCATCGCCGTCCTCGCCGAGGTCACCGCGCTGGGCGGCGGGCTGTTCCGGGACCTGGTCATCGGGGCCGTGCCGCCCGCGGCCTTCACGGACCTCGGGTACTTCGTCACGCCGCTGCTCGCCACCGCGCTGGTCTTCTTCCTCCACCCGCACGTGGAGCGCCTCCAGACCGGCGTGAACGTCTTCGACGCGGCCGGCCTCGGCCTGTTCTGCGTCGCCGGCACCACCAAGGCGTACGACTACGGCCTCGGCCTGACCGCCTCCGCGTGTCTGGGCCTGGCCACCGCGGTGGGCGGCGGCGTGCTGCGGGACGTCCTCGCCAACGAGGTGCCCTCGCTGCTGCGCTGGGACCGCGACCTGTACGCCGTCCCGGCCATCGTCGGCGCCACCATGGTCGCCCTGTGCATCCGCTACGAGACCCTCACCCCGTTCACCAGCGGCCTGGCCGTGGTCACGGCCTTCGTCCTGCGCCTGCTCGCCCTGCGTTTCCACTGGCGGGCGCCGCGCGCCTGGAACCGGCGGTCGACGGTGGTGGAGGGGGACTGAGGGCCCGGCACCGGCTCCTGAGGCGCCCTACCCGGCGTCCTTGACGAACACGAGCCCGTCGACGGCCTCCAGGTGGTCCGGGTCGAGCGGGGCGTAACCGACCCAGGGGGAGACACGGGGCGCGGGCCGCGGATCGCCCAGGGCGCCGGCCAGTCGCCGGGGGTCGACGAGGCAGCGGTCCTGCGGGAGCGCGTACAGGAGCCCTTCGAGGGTGTCCGGCGGTGGGGCGTCCACGCCCCGGTGCGGGAGCGTGCCGAGGGCGGTGGCCAGGAAGGCGTACTCCTCGCCGAGGCGGGTGCTCACCAGCGCACCGGCGCTCCACCACTCCACCGGTCCCTGCCACATCCGCATCGAGCTCCTCTCCCGCTGGAGATGGGAGTTGTGGGCGTGGACCAGCACCGGGCCGCGGGCGGCGAGCGCGAGGAGGTTGTCGGCCATCATCGCGTCCCGCACGCTCAGCAGCCTGTTCATACGGGCGGGCGAGCTGTCGGCCATCCAGTGGTGGTAGCGCAGCAGACCCGTCGCGGTGCGCCCGTGGAGGCGGGCCCGCTCCCAGCCGTCCCGCGGGAGGTGCGCGAGCAGGTGCGGTGTCTGCTCGTCGAGCAGCGACACCAGGTCGTCGGCGAGCAGCCGCAGCTCCGCGGCCTCGGCCGACCGCCCGACGGACCGGGCCGGGTCCGTCATCGCGGCGGGATCGGTCCACCGCTCGTCGGGGCCGAGCAGGCGGTCGAGCGTCTCCGCGGTGCAGGGGAGCAGGTGCGCGTCGACCCGGGCCGCGAGGCAGCCGTGGAGCGCGGTGAGGGCCTGCCGCGGGCTCGCGGCGCCGGTGATCTCCAGCGGAGCGTCGATCCCGGCGAAGCGGAGCCGGTCGGCGGCGGGCCGGCCGTCGTTGTACGCGCGGATCCAGCGCACCAGTTCCCAGTTGCCGGGGTACGCGCCCCACTCGTGGCTGAAGCCGCACTCCATGACCTCGTCGAGGGTGCCCGTGCCGGAAGTGACGTAGGCGTCCACCGCCAGGCCCCGGAGGCAGTCGCTCTCGATCGCGATCGTCCGGTAGCCCTCCTGCCCGACGAGTTGCCCGAAGAGGTCGTTGCGCAGGCCGAGCAGGGCGTCCTCGCCGTGGGTGGGCTCCCCCAGGGCGAGCACGCGGGGCCGCGCCGGGAGCAGTCCCATGAGGGCCGCGGCCTCGACGGCTCGAGCGGTGTCCTTGATGCCGGTAGCCATGCCCTCAACGGTATCGTTGAAGGTGCGGTTGAAACTTTCGCTGGAGACCATGGGCCTTCAGGATCGTAACCTTCAAAACGGGGGACGCATGAGGCCGATCGACCTGGCACGTCGGCACGGCCTGTCCGCACAGGCCGTCAGGAACTACGAGGAGGACGGCATCCTCCCGGCCGCCGGCCGCACGGCCCACGGCTACCGCACCTACACTCCGCTGCACGCGCAGGCGCTGGCGGCGTTCCTCGCCCTGGTGCCCGGACACGGTCACCGGCCTGCGGCGTCGATCATGCGGGCCGTGAACCGGGGCGCGACGGACGAGGTTTTCCGGCTCGTCGACGAGAGTCACGCCCTGCTCCTCGAGGACCGGCGGACCCTGCGAGCCGTGGAGAGCGCGCTGCGCGACCTGGCACCCGCCGAGGAGCCCGGCACGGCGCCCGCCCCCGCATCCGGCCCGGAGGCCGCCGGCGCGGGCCGCACCTTCGTCGGGCCGCTGGCCGAGGAGCTGGGCATCCGGCCCGCGACCCTGCGCACCTGGGAACGCGCCGGGCTGGTGCGCCCGCGCCGGGACCCGCTGACCGGATACCGCGTCTACGCCGAGGCCGACGTGCGGGACGCCCGCCTGGTCCACCAGCTCAGACGGGGCGGGTATCCGCTGCGGCGGATCGCGCCCGTGATCGACCGGGTGCGGACGGCCGGCGGCCTGGAGCCCCTGGAGGCCACCCTGTGCGACTGGCGCGAGCGCCTCTCCGCCCGCGGGCGGGCGATGCTGACGGGGGCCGCCGAACTGGCGGCGTACCTGCGGGAGCGGGAGGGAGACGACGTCCCTTCGCCGGACTCGTCAAAAGCTACCGCTTAGTAGCCCCTCTGTTGTACCGTGCAGCCATGCCAGAAGCAGCCTCCGCAGCGGCCACCCGTGCCACCATCGGCGACAGCGAGTTCGACCGGGACACCGCCGTCTCCCGGCGCGCCCCGGGCGTGTACGACATCGACCTGTCCGCCGGCTGGACGATCATCAACGCCGTCAACGGCGGGTACCTGCTGGCCGTCCTGGGCCGCGCCCTCGGGGACGCGCTCCCGCACCCCGACCCCTTCACCGTCTCGGCGCACTACCTCACCGCCTCGCAGCCGGGCCCGGCGGTCGTGCGCACCGAGACCGTCCGCGCGGGGCGCACCCTCTCGACGGGGCAGGCCTCGCTGTTCCAGTACGACGACGCGGGCAACGAGGTGGAGCGCATCCGCGTCCTCGCCTCCTACGGCGACCTCGGCACGCTGCCCGACGACGTCCGCACCTCGGCGAAGCCGCCCGCGATCCCGCCGATGGACCAGTGCTTCGGCCCCGAGGACGGCCCCGCCCCCGTCGACGGCAGCTCCGCCATCGCCGACCGGCTGATGCTCAAGCTGGATCCCGCCACGCTGGGCTGGGCCCTCGGGCAGCCCTCGGGCAGGGGGGAGATGCGCGCCTGGTTCGGGCTCGCCGACGGTCGCGACGCCGACCCGCTGTCGCTGCTCCTCGCGGTGGACGCGCTGCCCCCGACCGCCTTCGAGCTGGGGCTCAAGGGCTGGGTGCCGACGGTCGAGCTGACCGTGCACGTGCGGTGCCGTCCGGCGCCGGGTCCGCTGCGCGTCGCCATCACCACCCGCAACCTCGCCGGCGGCTTCCTGGAGGAGGACGCCGAGGTCTGGGACAGCGCCGACCGCCTGGTGGCCCAGTCCCGTCAGCTGGCCCGGGTCCGGCTCGGCTGACCTGCCGTCACCGGCCGCCGTGCGTCGCGGCGGTCGGCGCCCGCCGCCGCACGGCCGCCGGGGTGACCGTCAGTCCGGCCAGTGCCGCCGGCCGACGCTGATGAGCCGCATCTGGCGGGTCGCGGTGTCGGTGGCGCGCCGGTGCGCCTCCTCCGGGGCCTCCGAGGCCTCCCGTGCCTCCAGGAACAGCGACGCCGTGATCAGCATCTGATCGACGTACAGGCCGGCCAGCATCCGCAGGTCGGCCTCGCTCCACCGCGCCGAGACGGGGTCCTTGGCCAGCTCCGCCCGCACCTCCTCGGCGAACCGCGCCAGTTGCTCCCGTATGGCCTCCCGCACCGGCTGCACCCCGCCGTGCCGCTCGCGGGCGATGAAGCGGACGTGGGCCGGGTGCGCGGCCACATGACCGGCGATCAGCCCGACGGCGCGGGCGATGCGCTCGTCGCTGTCCTCGGCCGGTGACACCGTGGTCCGGATCATCGGGTGCAGGCTGCCCAGCGCCTCCTCCACCAGCGCCACGCCGAGGTCGGCCGTGGAGCGGAAGTGCCGGTAGAAGGCGGTCGGGGCGACGCCCACCGCGCGGGTGACCTCCCGCAGGCCGAGACTGCTCAGACTCTGCTCCTCCAGCAGTCCGAGAGCCGCGTCCAGGAGCGCCTGCCGGGTCTTCTGCTTCTGGGCCTGCCGGACGCCGGAGATGTGACTCATACCATGCAGTTAACAACTGTTCTCTGTAATTGGAAAGTCGTGAAGCGCGCTAGGCTGGGAAGTCAGTGAACAACTGTACCTACAATCGTTCACCGAAGGTTGGGGGATCCGCTCCATGCTGTTTCTCGTCGTCGCACTCCTGCTCCTCGGCGTGGTGCTGGGCACCGTCGCCCATGCGCCGCTCACCTTCTCCGTGGCCCTCGGCATCGTCATCGCCGTCTGGCTCGGCGTCTTCGCGTTCCGCGAGCGGCACGGCCGCCGACGGAGCAGCTCCGCCCACTGACGCACGGACCGCCGCACCGTAGGGAGAACACCATGCAGCTCACCGCACCGGCCACCCGTCGGACCGGAATCCGGGACACCGACGGCATGGCCGTCGCCGCCTTCGTCCTCGGCCTGCTCGGCCTGCTCGTCCTCAACGTCTTCCTCGGTCCGATCGCCATCGTGCTGGCGAGCGTCGCCCTGTGGCGCGGCACCGCCCGCCGCGGCCGGGCCCTCCTCGGCCTCGGCCTGGGCGTCGCCGACCTGCTGGTCCTGGTGGCCTTCATGTCCGCGGACAACACGATGTCCTGGAGCCTGTGAGGCGCCGCACGGCCCGGCGGCGGCTCGCGCAACCGACCGGCTCTGGTCTGAGGCCCGGGGGAGCCGCCCCGTAGAATCGGCGTCACCATGGCTTACCTCGACCACGCCGCGACCACCCCGATGCTTCCCGAGGCGGTCGAGGCGCTCACCGCGCACCTGAGCGTCACCGGCAACGCCTCCTCCCTCCACGCGTCCGGCCGCCGCGCACGGCGCACCGTCGAGGAGGCTCGCGAGGCCCTCGCCGAGGCGCTCGGTGCCCGGCCCAGCGAGGTGGTCCTCACCTCCGGCGGCACCGAGGCCGACAACCTCGCCGTCAAGGGCCTGTACTGGGCCCGCCGCGACGCCGACCCGGTCCGCACCCGGGTCCTGGCCAGCCCCGTCGAGCACCACGCGGTCCTCGACGCGGTCCACTGGCTCGGTGAGCACGAGGGCGCGACGGTCGAGTACCTGCCCGTGGACGCCCACGGCCGCGTCCACCCCGAGGCGCTGCGCGAGGCCATCGCCCGCGATCCCGCCGACGTGGCGCTCGCCACCGTCATGTGGGCCAACAACGAGATCGGCACGATCATGCCGGTCCGTGAACTCGCCGACGTGGCCGCCGAGTTCGACGTCCCGTTGCACTCCGACGCCGTCCAGGCCGTGGGCCAGCTCCCGGTCGACTTCGCGGCCTCGGGGCTCGCCGCGATGACGGTTTCCGGCCACAAGATCGGCGGGCCCTACGGCATCGGCGCACTGCTCCTCGGCCGTGAGCACAGCCCCGTCCCGGTCCTGCACGGCGGCGGCCAGGAACGCCATGTGCGCTCCGGCACCCTCGACGTCCCCGCCGTGGCCTCGTTCGCGGTCGCCGGCCGTCTCGCCGCCGAGCAGCGCGAGTGGTTCGCCCACGAGATCGGCACCCTGCGCGACGACCTGGTCGACGCCGTCCGCACGGCCGTCCCGGACGCGATCCTCGGCGGCGATCCCGCACCGGGGGGCCGCCTCCCCGCCAACGCCCACTTCACCTTCCCCGGCTGCGAGGGCGACTCCCTGCTGCTCCTGCTCGACGCGCAGGGCATCGAGTGCTCCACCGGCTCCGCCTGTACCGCCGGCGTCGCCCAGCCCAGCCACGTCCTGCTGGCCACCGGCACCGACCCGGACCTGGCCCGCGGCACCCTGCGCTTCTCCCTCGGCCACACCTCCACACAGGCCGACGTCGAGGCGCTGGCCAAGGCCATCGGCCCGGCGGTGGAACGGGCGCGGGCGGCCGGGCTGACGTAGGGCCGCCCCGGCGGGAGCCGGACGGTCAGGCGCTCTTGGAGGCGCTGGGGGAGGGGGTGCTCGTCGCCGCCCGCCGGACCAGCTTCATGTACCGGTCCCAGTCCCAGTGCGGCCCCGGATCGGTGTGGTCGGTGCCGGGCACCTCCACATGACCGAGGATGTGCTCGCGGTCCACGGGTATGTCGTACCGCGCGCAGATCCCCGCCGTGAGCCGCGCGGAGGCCGCGTACATCTCGTCGGTGAAGTCCTGCGGGCGGTCCACGAACCCCTCGTGCTCGATGCCGACACTGCGTTCGTTGTAGTCGCGGTTGCCCGCGTGGTAGGCCACGTCCAGCTCGCGGATCATCTGGGTGACGCGGCCGTCCTGACCGACGATGTAGTGCGTGGCCGCCTGGTGGGCCGGGTCCTGGAACGCCTTCACCGCGCTGGCGAAACTGCCCTGCGTGACGTGGACGATCACCATGTCGACGCCGAAGTCGTCGGGCCGGTCGGCACGCCGCCAGTTCGCGTCCGAGGCCGCCACCCAGCGGGCCGCCGCGTAGTCGACCGCGCCCTCCTCGCGGGGTTTCTCCACCCCCGGGGCGCGCCACCACAGGCGCGCCAGCTCGTCACGGGCCAGCACCGCCGTGCCCACGGCCGCCGCCGTGCCGCCGACGAGCAGCGCCCGCCGGCCGATGCGCCGGTCCCCGTCCTTGGACGCGCCGGAGGGCCCGCCGGCGGACCCACCCGCGGACGAGCTCCTGGATTCGTGCGTGGCGCCCATACGATCTTCAACGCATACTCGCGGGCTCCGGTTCCCGTCTCCCCGTACTCTGGAGGGGTTATGACTCACACCCCGCAGCGCACCCGTCCCCTCCGCGTCCTCGCCGCCATGTCGGGCGGAGTCGACTCCGCCGTCGCCGCCGCCCGCGCGGCCGAGGCGGGGCACGACGTGACCGGCGTCCATCTCGCGCTCTCCGCGAACCCGCAGTCCTTCCGCACGGGCGCCCGGGGCTGTTGCACCATCGAGGACTCGCGGGACGCCCGCCGCGCGGCGGACGTCATCGGCATCCCGTTCTACGTGTGGGACCTCGCCGACCGCTTCCGGGAGGACGTGGTCGAGGACTTCGTCGCGGAGTACGAGGCCGGCCGGACCCCGAACCCGTGCCTGCGCTGCAACGAGAAGATCAAGTTCGCCGCGCTGCTCGACAAGGCGCTCGCCCTCGGCTTCGACGCCGTGTGCACCGGCCACTACGCCAAGGTGATCCTGCGCGAGGACGGCACCCGCGAGCTGCACCGCGCCTCCGACATGGCCAAGGACCAGAGCTACGTCCTCGGCGTGCTCGACGACCGGCAGCTGGCGCACGCCATGTTCCCGCTCGGCGACACCCTCACCACCAAGGACGAGATCCGCGCGGAGGCAGAACGCAGGGGACTGGCGGTGGCCAAGAAGCCCGACTCGCACGACATCTGCTTCATCGCCGACGGCGACACCCAGGGCTTCCTCGCCGACCGGCTCGGCAAGGCCGAGGGCGACATCGTCGACGAGGCGGGCAACCGGCTCGGCACCCACGAGGGGGCGTACGGCTACACCATCGGCCAGCGCAAGGGCCTCAGGATCGGCACCCCGGCCCCCGACGGCAAGCCCCGCTACGTCCTGGACATCTCCCCGGTGACCAACACGGTGACGGTCGGCCCGGCCGACGCCCTGGACGTCAGCGGACTGCGGGCGATCAAGCCCCGCTGGTGCGGCGCCGCCCCGACCGGCCCCGGCACCTACACGGCCCAGCTCCGCGCCCACGGCGGCGAGACCGAGGTGCGGGCGGAACTGACCGACGGGACCCTGGAGGTCACGTTCGCGGAGCCGGTGCGCGGTGTCGCCCCCGGCCAGGCGATCGTGCTGTACGACGGCACGCGCGTGGTGGGCTCGGCGACGATCGCGTCCACGGCTCGCCGGGGCGCTGCCACGGTCTGATCACCGAGGGCTCGCAGGAGCTGGCACGGTCCGACCACCCCGGCATAGGCTGGCCGTCGCGGAAGGTCCGCGCAGTGTGAGCCGGCGGCGGGGCCTCCCCGCCCCTTCGGGAGGTGGACGGTGCTTCTGCGCTTTCGAGTGGCGAATCACCGCTCGATCCGGGACGAGGCCGAGCTGACACTCGTCGCCGCCGCAGACGGTGTCGACAGTTCCGACAGCATCGCGCGGGACAGCGGGATCGCTCAGGGCGATGGCGGGCGCGTGCCGGTGCTGCCCGTAGCGGGGATCTTTGGTGCGAACGCTTCCGGCAAGAGCAACATGCTCAGCGCGTTCCACGCTATGCGGGAGGCGGTACGTACCTCCTTCGCGGACTGGGCGAAGTATCCCGGGGTACCTCACCGGCAGCCCTTCAAGCTGGACGCCGCCGGCGCCGAGGAGACCACCCTCTTCGAGGTCGACCTGGTCCTCGGCGCCCGCACCCCCGTCCGTTACACGTACGGCTTCGAACTCTCCGACGACCGGGTGGAGGCCGAATGGCTGCACGCCTACCCGGGCGGCAACCGGGAGGTGTGGTTCGACAGGGAGGCGGACCGCCCGGCGGAGGACGGCGACGAGTACCTCTTCGAGAGCCCGGCATTCACCGGACGCCGCGACGACCTCGTCGCGCTCACCCGGCCGAACGCCCTTTTCCTGTCCACCGCGGCCACCCTCAACGACCCTCAGCTGTCCGCCCTGCATCGCTGGTTCCTGAACAACCTGTGGCTGATGACCCCGGGGGAGGACATCAGCCACCGCACCGACTGGACCAAGCGCCGCCTCACCGAGCTCCACGACAACACCGGCTACCGCGAGCGACTCGTCCAGCTGCTGGCCGCCGCCGACCTGGGCGTCACGGGCTTCGACCTCGATCCGGACACCGGTGCGGTCTCCCTTCGGCACCGGACGGAGGGGGCGGACGCGGTGCCGCTCGACTTCCTCACCGAGGAGAGCTTCGGCACACACGCCTGGTTCGCTTTCCTCGGCCCGATGCTCACCGTCCTCGACAACGGGACGACGCTGCTGGTCGACGAGCTCGACTCCAGTCTCCACCCCACGCTGGCCGCCGAGGTCGTCCGCCTCTTCCAGGACCGTAAGGCCAATGCCAAGGGTGCCCAGCTGATCTTCACCACTCATGACGCCACACTGCTCGGCAACGCCGTGCTGGACCGTCCGCTCGGCCGCGACCAGGTATGGCTCACCGCGAAGACGAAGTCCGGCGCGACCGAGCTGTACCCGCTGGTCGCCGCACACCCGGAGGCCGGCGAGGACCTGGAGCGCGGCTATCTGCGTGGCCGGTACGGAGGGGTGCCCAGGGTGACTCCGGGCGAGATCGCCCGTGAGGTGTCCTGGCTGGAGGAGAAGGCGGCAGCGACGGCGTGAGCGAGCGGGGTGGGGACGGAGCATGAGCAGCAGACGCAGGTCGAAGAAGGACGCGGCGAGCACGGTGATGCCGCCGCAGGCGCCTCCGTCGCAGTACTCACGTCGTGAGCGGGTGCTGTACGTGGGCTGCGAAGGCGAGGCGACCGAGTACGACTACCTGCGGTACCTCAACAAGGAGTACGGGAGTGGTGACAGCGAGACCGGCCGGCCGGCCTTCACCATCAAGCCGGTCCGCAAGGCCGACGGCCTGATCCCGTCCCGTGCCGTCAAGGCGGTCGTCGAAGCGGCCCGGGGGGAGGACGAGACCTGGGTGCTCTTCGACCGGGACAGCCACCACGACATCCCGGAGGCCTTCGACGCCGCAGCGGCCTCGGACACCGAGGTCTGCTTCTCCCACCCCTCCTTCGAACTGTGGCTGCTGCTGCACTTCCAGCCGTTCGGCGGCGCCCAGGGCGCGGCGAAGAACACGCACGTCCTGGAGAAGCTGCGCAAGGCCGACCCCGCTTACAAGCGGTTCGACAAGCCCGACAAGGGCCTTGACGCTGCCCGTACCAAGGCGCTGAAGGGCAAGGAGAAGGCGGCGGTGCAGCACGCGCGAGCCCTGGTCGGTCAGTGCGAGCACGATGCGTGCAAGCCCGCCAACGCCACGTTCGAGGCTCCGAAGTACGCTCGCTCGGCGAAGGAAAGGGCCGCCCGCTCCGGCCACGCCAAGAACTGCGAGGTCCTGGACCGCGACCCGTCCACGGACGTGTGGCGACTCCTGGTCAGCCTGGGCATCGTCAAGGTCTGAGCGACTGCCCAGCCGCCCGCGTGTACAGCGGCGCATGTCCGGGTTCCGCGCGGGTTACCTCGCGCACCGGTGAGCCGTCTAACCTTCCGTAGCACCTCCATTTCCGTACGAAGGATCAGCGCGTGGCCCGAATCACCCTGCCCGAGCTCGAGCGCCATCTCTTCTCGGCCGCCGACATCCTGCGCGGCCGGATGGACGCCTCCGAGTACCGCGACTTCATCTTCGGGATGCTCTTCCTGAAGCGGGCCTCGGACGAGTTCGAGCCGGAGTGGAAGCGGGTGTACGAGGAGCGGCTCGCGCAGACCGGCGGCGACGAGACGAGGGCACTGGCCAAGGCGAACAACCCGAGGGCCTACCCCCGCGTCTTCTACGTGCCGCCGCGGGCCCGCTGGTGGCGTGGACCACACCACGACCCGGAGAGGCCGCAGACCCCGGCGCCCGGCATCATGGCCCTGACCGAGAAGGTCGGCCAGGGCCTCGACGAGTCCCTGGTGGCGCTGCAGGAGGGCAACGACCTGCTCGCGGGCATCGCCTCGCACATCAGCTTCAACGAGGTGGTCGGCACCAAGCCGCGCTTCACCGACCCCGAGCTCCGTTCGCTGATCCGGCACTTCAGCCTCTACCGGCTGCGCAACGAGGACTTCGAGTTCCCCGACATGCTGGGCGCGGCCTACGAGTACCTCCTCGGCCGGTTCGCGGACTCGGCCGGCCAGCGCGGCGGCGAGTTCTACACGCCGCGTTCGGTGGTGCGGATGATGGTGCGCCTGGTCGACCCACAGGCCGGGGAGTCGGTGTACGACCCGTGCGCGGGCTCCGGCGGCATGCTGATCGCGGCCCGCGAGCACGTCGAGGAACACGGCGGCAACCCCGAGGAACTGTCGGTCAACGGGCAGGACAAGAACGGCCCGTCCTGGTCCATGGCCAGCATGAACATGGTCCTGCACGGTATCCACTCCTTCGACCTCCAGCACGGTGACACCCTCGCCGAGCCGCTCCACCTCGACGAGAACGGGCGGCTGCGCAAGTTCTCGGCGATCCTGTCGAACCCTCCGTTCTCGCTCCCGTACGACGAGGACACCGTCGCCAAGGCCGACGAGGACCACGGCAAGCGGATGCACTGGGGCTGGACGCCCGGGAGCGGCAAGAAGGCCGACCTGATGTTCGTCCAGCACATGGTGTCGGTTCTGGAGGAGGACGGCGGACGAGCGGCCGTCGTCATGCCGTACGGGGTGCTCTTCCGGGGCGGCAAGGAACGCGAGATCCGCGTCGGGATGCTCCGCGCGGACTGCGTGGAGGCTGTCATCGGCCTCGGCCCGAACCTGTTCTACGGCGCGGGCGTCCCGGCCTGCATCCTGATCCTGCGGCCCCCGCACGGGAAGACCGACCCGAAGCGCCGGGAAAAGGTCCTCTTCATCAACGCCGACCGGGACTTCACCCCCGGCCGCAACCAGAACGAACTCGGCCCCGAACACATCGAGAAGATCGTCACGGTCTTCCGCGAATGGCGCCTCATCGACGGCTACTCGCGCGAGGTCCACCGCGACGAACTCCTCGCCCCCGACGCGAAGGGCGTCCCCGAGGCGAACTTCAACATCCGCCGCTGGGTGGACAACTCGCCGCCCGCGGAGCCGCAGGACGTGCGGGCACATCTGTACGGGGGAGTGCCGGTCGCCGAGGTTGCGGCCAAGGAGGGGCTGTTCAAGGCGTACGGGGTCGATGCGGGTTCGCTGTTCGCGCGCAGGGAGGGCTCAGGCGAGTATTACGACTTCCTGCCGGAGGGCGCAGACGCCACGGCCGCCCGTATTCCGCGACTGACGTACGCGCGGGAGTCGGAGCTGCGCGAGACGTATGACGAGTGGTGGTCGAAGAGCTCCGGTCTCTTCGCACAGCTCGCGGCGGACCGGAAACTGATGGACCTGCGCAGCGGGCTTCTCGACGAGTTCACGGCCGCGGTCGGCGGCGCAGGGGTTCTCGACGAGTTCACTACCGCCGGCATCATCGCCGCCTGGTGGACGGAGAATCGCTACGACATGAAGGCCCTCGCGGCGGGCGGCTTCGAGCGGGTCCTGGAAGGCTGGGTCGACTCCGTCGAGGCGATCGTCGACCCGGCGGTCCCGGGCGGCGGCGCGGACGACGCGAAGCGCACCTCGGTTTCTCCGGCGGAGCGCCGCAGGGCCCTCGACCAGCCGGTCGTACGGGAGCTGATCCCGGAGTTCCTGGAGCTGGTCAAGGCGGCCGACAAGGCTGTCGCGGAGGCGGAGGCCGCGGCGAAGACGGCGGCTGAGGCGAGGGCGGAGGTGGCGGATGCGGGTACGGACACGGACGACGAGTCCGACTCCGAGTCCGGTGAACCGGCGGAGCCGGTCGCCCCGGAGGAGCTCGCCGCCCTGGACAAGGCGTTGACGGCGGCCAAGAAGGCCCTGACGGCGGCACGCAAGAAGCGCAAGGCGCTGGACGACAGCTTCCTGCCGGAGTTGAAGCAGGCGGCCAAGTGGAAGCTGTCCGAGCCGGGTGGCCCTGAGAGTGTCGTCCTCGCCGTCCTGCGCCGTGACCTGTCCGACCGCCTGAACGCGGCGCTGGCGGCGGGCCGCCGCGAGATCGTCGCTTCCTTCCGACGCTGGGCCAAGAAGTACGAGGTGTCGCTGACGGACCTGGAAAGCGAGAGCGGGGACGCGGCGAAGGGGCTGGCGGAGTGGCTGGGGGTGCTGGGTTATGGGCGTTGAGGTTCCGCTCCACGAGCTACTGATGGACGTCGGGGTCGGTGTGGCCAAGGGCGCGAAGGTTGAGCCACCGGCAGACGATGAGTGGGGCTTGCTTCGGCTGGGAGCCCTGACATCCGGAGAGTTCACGGCCTCGCAGGCCAAGCGGTTGGTGACGTGGGATCCGGCCTACCCGCGACTCGAAGTGCGTGCTCGCGATGTGCTTATGGTGCGCGTGAACGGAGCGCAGGCCCTTGTAGGGGCGTCATGCGTTGCAAAGCATGTTCGGCCTCGGCTTGTACTGTCCGACCTGATGTACCGGCTGGTGCCGGACCCGGAGCGGCTCAATGCCGAGTTCCTAGGTTTGATGCTGGCGAGCGACAGAGTGAGACGGCAGGTCCGGCGTGGAATGCGTGGGACGAGTGGCCAGTTCCAGATCCCTCAGGCCGAGGTGAAGAAGCTCCAGGTTCCTTTGTTCCCGCTGCCCGAACAGCGCGACATTGTCGCTGCGAACGAGGCGTTCGAGCGGCGGATCGGGGCGTTGGAGCGGGAGCTGGCGAAGCTGGCCACGCTTCGGAGAGGGATCGTTGACGAACGGGCCACAGGGCCTGATGCGCGACTTGGTGACCTACTCACTGAGAGCCCGAAGAACGGCTATTCGGCGTCCGAGGTCCATGAGTGGACCGGGATGCTCGTTCTGGGGCTCGGCTGCCTGACCAACGATGGGTTCGTCCCTCGCCAGTTGAAGCGGATCCCGAAGTCGCCGCTCGCTGAGCGCTCCCGTCTGGCTGACGGAGACTTGCTGATGAGCCGGGCCAACACCCGTGAACTCGTGGGTCTCGCCGCACGTTTCAGGGATGTCGGTCAGCCGTGCAGCTATCCGGACCTCATGATGCGATTGAGGCCGGACGAGGACCGATGCCTCACCGCGTACCTGGAGCTGGTACTTGGTTCTTCACGCGTCCGACGTGATGTGCAGGCAGGAGCGCGAGGAACCAGTGAGAGCATGGTCAAGATCAGTGCTGGCACAGTGGAATCGCTGAGAATCCCCCTGCCGACGATTACAGAGCAGCGGAAGGCGGTCGACGCAGTCATGTCGGTTGACCGGCGGTCCGCCACCGTACGAGTACTCCTCGACAAGCTTCGTGTCACGCAACGGGCCGTAGTAGAGGACCTGCTCAGTGGCCGGACCCGAGTGAACCGGACCTGAGGCTCTCGATCAGCGCATCGAATGACGCCCGGCCCGTGACGAACACGTTCGCCGGGCGTTTGCTGTCCCGCACGGCGATCCCGTCCCGTGACGTGGCGACCTCGACGCATGCGTTTCCGGCCGCCTCGGAGTAGGAGGACTTGGTCCATCTCAGTTCGGGCAGCACGGCACCTTCTAGAGTTCTCCGACGACTTCGAGGATCCGGTCCCTCGACTCCTCCGGATTCAACGCCACCTGTTCGACCAAGTCCAGCCGTCGCCGGAAGTTGGCCAGTTGGGTGGGGCTGTCGAAGAACACCGCGCCGGTGGGGGAGTCCACCTCGACGGTGTCGAGGTGGGAGTCGGAGGCCGACACGTACATCATGGTGTCCCCGGCCATCGGAAACCCTTCCGTGGCCAGCGGGATGACGAGCAGAGTTACGTTGGGGCGTTCACTTTCGGCCAGAAGCCAGTTGAGCTGGGCTTTGGCTGTTCGGCGTCCACCGACCTGGAACCGGAGCGCGGCTTCATGGATCAGTCCCGTGTAGGGGACGGCCCTCTCCTCGACCACTCGGTGGCGTGACAGGCGGTGTGCTACGCGCAGTTCCACCTCCAGACGTGGCAGCGCGGGAACGTACAAGTCGAACAGCGCACGCGCGTGCTCCTCGATCTGAAACACGCCAGGGATGTGCGCCATCTGGAGTGTGCGCAGGCCGGAGGCGTAGTGCTCCAGTTCGGACACGTCAAGAAAGTCCGGCGGGATCTTGCCGCGGTACTCGTCCCACCAGCCACGTGTCCGCCCGCCGGTCATAGCGGCGAGGGCGTTGACGAGGCTGGCGTTGTCGCATTCGTAGATGCTGGTCAGGCGGCGGAGTCGCGGCTCACTGATGCCGAATCGCCCTGATTCCACGTTGGAGATGGTGGTCCGATCTGTGCCAAGCAGTTCGGCCGCTCGCGGGGCGGACATTCCTGCGGCCTCGCGTAGCCGGCGCAGTTCTCGACCGAACCGGCGCTGCCGGACGGACGGCGTCGGTCGTGGTGCCATCTAGCCTCCCTGAGTTCGCGGTCAGTGTGCCGACGGAGGTTTAGCCCGTCTACCGATTCCAGCAATTCAACCCGTTGGAGTGGTAACGGTCTCACCCGTTGTACTTTCAGCGCCACTCTTGCTGAACTGTCGTCAGTTGAACCGCCGCCCCGCGGAAGCGCACCGGCCCCCCTGCCCTCCGGAAGGCAGGGTCCCGGCACTGCCACCGCCGTCCGGCAGTTCGCAAGCAGACGTCCCAAAGATCCCGTTCCGCACCACGGAGGTAGACCCTCGTGAGCAGCAACGAACAGAGCACTGAACCGAGCAACGAATCGACCCACCCCGTCAGTTACGACGTCGGCTACGGCGACCACCCCGCCCCGCTTCCCTTCAACGCCCCCTGGGTGTACGAGATCCACTTCCCCTGCGACCCACGCGGCCCCCGGATCGTCCGGGGCACCCTCCGTGCCGTACTCCACGCGCACGGGGTCGGTGAACTCGCCGACCGAGCCGAGCTGTTGACCTGCGAGCTTGCCACCAACTCGGTGCGGCACACCAAGGGCCCGGTCATCGTCCGGATGCAGTGGCTGTACCCCGCGCTGCGGGTGAGCGTGTGGGACGCGAGTCCGGACCTGCCTCCGTTCGCCCCGGGCGCGGCGATGCCCGATCCCACCGCTCCCTGTGGCCGTGGGTTGCCGATCATCGAGAGTCTCGCCGACCGGTGGGGCGGCTGCGGGTCCGTCGACGGGCCGAATGGCGGACCGGGTGGCAAGACCATCTGGTTCGAGCTTGCCCTTGGCGGTGATTTCCGGTCGCCGTCCCCGGCGCTCGCGGCCTGATCCGCGCACCCGGTGCCGTACCTCCCGCGGTCGACGCCGGCAGTGTTCATCACCCGTATGGGGAACACCGCCGGCATCCCGCTTCAGGACTCACAGCGCCCGTGGTACACCGATCAAGCCGTTCCGCGAGAGAAGGCGACGACGCCATGAGTACCCACCCGCAGCCCGACGACAGGTACGCGGACATCGATCACGAGCGTGCCCTGAAGCACGCCATCAGGTACATGGCCGGCAGCCGCGTACAGATCATCGAAGGGATCATCCAACCCGTGCCGCCGACCTGGGACCACGAACGCGTCACACGGGTCATTCGTCGGCAGATCGAGGACCGCGTCGACGAACTCGGCTGCGTCGAGGGCTCCGAGGACATCGACCTCCCTGGCTCGCCCAACTGGTACGTCCCGGACATCGCCGTCGTCCCCGAGGGACTCGCGCAGGGTGACAACATGGTTGTCCCCCCGGATCTGACGCTTCTGGCGGTCGAGGTCACCCCGAAGTCCAACGGCGACACGGACCGCGTCACCAAGCGCAAGCGCTACGCCGAGTACGGCGCTCCGCTGTACCTACTGGTCGACCGGCAGAACCGCGAAGTCACCCTCTTCTCCGAGCCGGGCGGACTCGGCTACACCAAGGCCGACGGCCCTCACCCCTTCGGTACCCCGGTCACCCTGCCCGAGCCCTTCGGGATCGTCCTGGACACCACGCGCCTCTGAGCAAGGCGCAGGTGATTTCCGGCCACCCTCACCGTGCTCGCCGCCTGATCCGCGCGCACCCTGCGCCACGCTCCCCGGCCGCCGATAGAGTTTCGATCTCCTGTCCCGTACCGGAGGGCGGGGATCGAGGCCGGTAGCCGGGGAGGGCAGGCGCGTGGCGGAGCAGCCGGAGTACGTCAGGACCGAGCGTCCGCTGATCGAGCAGCTGACGGCGATGGGCTGGACCCATCTCCGGGGCGGCCCGACCGCCGGACCCGCCACCGCGCCGCGCGCCTCGGACCGTACGAGCTTCGAGACCGTCGTGTACACGGACCGGTTCAAGGCCGCCGTGGCCAGGATCAACCCGAGGCCGTCTGACGGGAAACCCTGGCTGAGCGACGCGCAGCTCGACCATCTCCTCGCCCTGGTCCAGGGCACCGCGCCGGGGCAGGGCCCGAAGGAACGCGGTGTCGCCGGGAACCTGGAGGTGACCGACCTCCTGCGCAAGGGCCGCAACGCCCGCACCCTGCCGGGCTGGACGAAGGGCGACCCCGAACACATACGGCTCGTCGACTGGGACGGCGAGTTCGGGGAGCGTCCGGACACGCCCGGCGGCGGCAACGACCTGCTCGTCGTCTCCCAGTTCCGGGTCGAGCGGAAGGGCGCCGCTCCCGTCACGCCCGACCTCGTGCTGTTCGTGAACGGGCTGCCCTGGGTGGTGATCGAGTGCAAGGCGCCCCTGGTGTCCGGACCTCAGGGAGACGTGCGGGCCGCCCTGGACGACGCCGTCGACCAGGTGCTCCGGTACGCGGGTGTCAACTCCCCGGCCGCCGTACCCGAGTTCGTCCGCTTCGCGCAGGTCCTTGTCGCCACCGACCGCGACCACGCCGAGACCGGCACGGTCACCGCAGAACCCCGGCACTTCGCCCCCTGGCGCACGGTCGCACCCGCGAGTGAGGACCGCGTACGCGAGGAGGTACGCAAGCCCGCGTCGGCAGCCCTCACCGACCAGGAGATCCTCGTCGCCGGGATGCTGCGCCCTGCCCATCTCCTCGACCTGGTACGGGACTTCACCACCCGGCTCGGAAGCGGTCACCGTACGGTCAAACTGGTCGGCCGCCACCAGCAGTTCAAGGCGGTGAAGGCACTCACGCGGAAGCTGGAGGAGCGGGACCGGAAGGCGGCGGCCGGCCTGGCCGTCAGCCACCGGGGCGGTGTCGTCTGGCACACCCAGGGCTCCGGCAAGAGCCTGACCATGGCGTTCCTGGTCCGGCACCTGCGCAGCCGTCCCGCTCTGAAGTCGCACAAGGTGGTCGTGGTCACCGACCGCATCGACCTGGAGAAGCAGATCCGGGCGAGCCTCGCCGCCACCGAGGAGAAGGTGCACCGCGCGCCGAGCGTCAAGCGGGCCAGAAAGTACCTGGAGGTGGATGTCGGGGACGTCGTCCTCGTCACCTTGCAGAAGGCGCAGCGTGATGACACGGCGTACGACGGCCGCGAGGAGTCACTGCCCGACGCCGCTCCCGACGACGAAGAGGAGGGCGGCGGGGACGAGGGATACGTACAGAACCGGGTGGCCAATCCGCACCACCATGTCGTCGTCCTCGTCGACGAGGCCCACCGGGGCCAGGACAAGTGGCAGCACGCCCGCTGGCGGGCCATGCTGCCGCGCGCCGCGTTCGTGGGCTTCACCGGCACCCCGGTGATCAGCAGCAACCGCAAACGCAGCGAGGAGATCTTCGGGCCGTACGCCGACACGTACACCCTGCGCGACGCCGAACTCGACCGGTCCGTCGTACCCGTCCGCTACGAGGCGTACGCCGTACCGCTGGATGTCATCGAACAGGCCGCCCTCGACGCCCGGTTCGACGAGAAGGTGCCGTCCGATCCGGAGCTGCGGGCCAAGGTGCTGCACAAGTTCGGCCGCCGCAAGGAGATTCTGGAAGCCCCTTCGGTGATCGAGGCCAAGGCCGAGCACATGCTCGACCACTGGGCCCGCACCGCGTTGCCCGACCGCTTCGGGGCGCAGATCGCCACCGTCTCCCGGCTCGCCGCCGTCCGCTACCACACCGCGCTGCTCGCCGCCCGCGACCGGCTGGTCGCCCGCCTGGACGCGCTCGACCCGGCCCTGATCGCCGACCCCATGGCTGCGCGCTACGCCGACGACGAGGAGCGGGCGCTCCTCATGCTCCTGCCGGACCGCGAGGTACTGAGAACGCTCGAAGCGGCCGTCGTCATCTCCCCGGCGGGCCAGGGCGGCAGCGATCCGGAGTCGTGGCGGCCTTGGATCACCAAGAGCCACCAGGACGCGCACATCGAACGCTTCAAGAACGGGCTGCCTCCGCGAGACATCACGGCCGACCCGGCATGGAACGTCAGGACGCACGGGCTGCAGCCGTCCGGCGTCGGCACCCCGGCGAGCGGTGGCCAGGTGTGGAACGTTGATCTCGACCTGCCCGCGGACAGCGGACCGCCCGCGCCGCCGGACACGGAGGGCGGCGCGTCACCGGAGACCATGGCCTTCGTGGTGGTCCAGTCGATGCTGCTCACCGGCTTCGACGCACCTGTCGAGCAGGTCCTCTACCTGGACTGCAAGCTGTCCGGCGCAGGACTGCTGCAGGCCGTGGCCCGCACCAACCGGCCCTACCCGGCCAAGAAGTGGGGCCAGGTCGTCGACTACGTCGGCATCGGTCCCGAACTGGCCCGCTCGCTCGCCTCCTACGATCAGGAGCACCTGCGGCACGTCCTCGGCTACCGGAACGTATCCGTGGACCACCTCCAGCCGGACTACGAGGGACCGCAGCCGGACGGCCGCGGCCCGGACCGGGACGGACTGCTGCTGCGGTCGGATGCCGCCGCCAAGGCCCTCCTGGAAGACCTCGGGGCGAAGGTCACCCGCTTCCTGGCCGGGCAGGACGTCACCGACCCCGGCGACGAGTCCCAGTGGGAGGACTTCCTCGGCCAACGCCTCGACGATCCGCTGCTGCGGGGTGAGTTCGACGAACGCGTCCGTGACTTCCTGACGGCGCTCAACGCGGTCCTGCCGGACCCGGAAGCCCTGAAGTACCGGGAGCTGGCAGGCCAGCTGGGCACACTGCAGTACATGGCCAGACGCCGCTACCTCGACGGCCGTGAACAGTTCAGCCCGCGCCGCTACGGGGCCAAGGTGCGCCGGCTCATCTCGCAGCACATCGAGACCACTGGGATCCGGCAGCGGATCCCACCCGTCGAACTCACCGACCCGGAGTTCATGGAACGGGTCGACGCGAATGCCGACCCCCGGGCGCGGTGCTCGTACATGACGGGCTCGCTGAAGCTGCGCATCACCGCGAAGATCGGCGGCGACCGGGCGGGCTACCAGCGGTTCAGTCTCCGGCTCGAAGAGATCATCGCGCGGATGCGGGACGACTTCGAGCAGGCCGCGGCAGACCTGGCACGTCTGGTCGGGGACGTGGCCGAGGCGGAGCGGGAGCCGGAGAACGACGACGGCCTCGACTCCCGGACCGAACGGCTGGTCCTCGGACTGCTCCAGCAGCACGCCGAAGACGCCGTGCGGGAACCGTGGCCGCCGGGCACCGATCTGATCCGGGCGGCCCGCGGCCTCACCGTGGAGATGTCGGTGCTCGTCCGGCGGCCGCAGATACACACGCAGATCGCCGCCCGCAACCGCATGCGCAGCGAACTCTGTGAGCACCTGGAGACCTGGCTCGCCATGGACTGGGACGACATCGGTGATCTCGCGAGCCATCTGACGGAGCTGGCCGTGGAGAGGCACGAGTACTTCCTCGGATACCGGCCGCGCGACGAGGCGGACGGCGGGGACACCTGACTCGGTGAACGCCGAGGGCTGCCAGACAGGGTGATGTCGTTGCCGGATGGTAGGAAGAGCGGGTGAGCACCGTCGTCGAACAGGCCATCGCTGATCTCCCCGTGCCCAGGGGGTGGCGGTGGGATGTCGTCGTGCGGCCACGGCGCCGCACCCTCGGCATCGAGATCGCTGAGGACGGCCGGGTGCTCTTCGCGATTCCCGCCGACGCGGATCCCAAAGAGATCGCCGACGCGGTGCGTGGCCGCATCCCGCGTCTCGCCGCCGAGGTCCGCCGCCGTCAGGACCTGCGGGCGGCCGAACCGGTCAAGGACCTGATCGGTGGCGAAGGCTTCGCCTACCTGGGCCGCCGGTACCGGCTCAGGCTCACTCCCGACGGCGCCGGCACTCACGTACGACTGCGACAGGGATGGCTGGAGCTGCCCCGAACACGGTCGGCCGCCGCCGATGCCGGGCCCCTTGTCGAGTGGTACTGCAGTCGCGGGGAGCGCTGGCTCGCTGCCCGGCTGCCGCCGCTGGCCTCACTGGCGGGAGTGCGTGATCCGGACGGCATCGAGGTGCGGGACCTCGGCCGTCGCTGGGGTGCCTGTTCCCCGGAGGGCGCGATCACCGTGCACTGGGCGGTGATACAGCTGCCGGTCGCCCTGGTGGACCTCGTCCTGATCCATGAGCTCTGTCACCTCAAGCACCCCGGCCACGGAGCGGCTTTCCGAGGGGCCGTCCGGCTCGCGCTGCCCGACGCCGACGCGCGTGAACGGCAGTTCGCGCAGGAGGAGCCCCGACTGTGGCGCGGAGCTGTCTCCCTGCCAAGGCACTAGCCAGCGCTCAAGCTTCGATCGTGCTGTACGACGGCAGCGCGTGGTGGGCTCGGCGACGATCGCGTCCACCACGCGCGCGACGGCCGGCGTGGCCTGAGCCGGGGGCGGCGCCCCGCGCCGCTCACCGGGCGAAGAACTCCGCGAGGACCGGCGCCAGCACGCCCGGCTCCACCCTGTGCGACTGCCCCTCCAGAGTGCGGTACGTCCCCCGCGGAACCGTCTCGGCGACCGTCCTGGCGGCCGCGCGCATCCAGTCCGCGCTCGCGCCGCCCGCCAGGGACAGCAGGGGCGCGGTGACCGAGGCGAGCACGGACCGGGGGACCCGGTGGTCGCCCATCACCGCGTCGTCGTACGCCAGGCTCGGCGCGACGGACTCCATCCCCGCCCACAGGGGGGACTGGCGGGCGCTCCCGATCATCTCCTCACCGAGCCCCGTGAGCCGCAGGAACAGCTCGACCGCCTCCCCGCGCCGCCCCCGCGCGAGCGCCTCGGTCAGCCGCTCGGTGTACGCGGCGCCGGCCCGCGCGGCGTCGTCGTCCATGGCGTACGGCACCTCGTACACGGCGACCCGGCGCACCGGCAGCCCGCTCGCCGCCGCGCGGAGCACCAGCGCGCCGCCCGACGAGACGCCGTACAGCGACGCCTCGCCGCCCACCGCCTCGATCAGCGCCGCCAGATCCTCGACCTCGCGCTCCACCGCGTAGGGCTCCGTGTCACCGCTCTCCCCACGGCCCCGGCGGTCGTACACGGTGACGTCGAGACGGTCCGCCAGCGCGGCGGCCAGCGGCGCGACCGTGGCCCCCGTGGACATCGCGCCGCTGACCAGGACGGCCGCGAGCCCCTGCCCGGTGCGTTCGTAGGCGATGCGCGTGCCGTCGCGCGAAAGAGTGTGCTCCATGCCTGAGCAGACTGCCCTACGGCACGCGCTCCACCGCTCAGGACACGAGGCGGTCAGGACACCTCGACGTCGTAGAAGCAGAGGTGGTCCTTGATCTCCCGCACCTCCGGCTTCGGGTCCGGGTACGCCCAGACGACGTCCGCCGCGTCCGGGAGCGACCAGTAGGACGCGTCGCCCTTGAACGGGCAGTGGGTGCGGGTGGCGGACGGCGTCAGCAGGTCGAGCCGTACGTCCTCGGCCGGGATGTAGTACCGGTCGGGACAGCCCGTCTCGCGCAGGACCAGCGCCCCCTCGCTCTCCGCGAGTACCTGGTCGCCGTGGACCGCGCGTACGTGGTGGTCGCTCGGCTCGACGGTGATGCGGTGTCCCCTGGTCACGACGGTCCTCCTCGGTCGGCAACGGCCTCGGTCGCTACAGCGCGCCCGGAAGCCGGGTTCTTCCCCGTGGCGCGCCGAACGTACCGTGGCCCCA
This sequence comes from Streptomyces ambofaciens ATCC 23877, assembly GCF_001267885.1. Classification (NCBI taxonomy): domain Bacteria; kingdom Bacillati; phylum Actinomycetota; class Actinomycetes; order Kitasatosporales; family Streptomycetaceae; genus Streptomyces; species Streptomyces ambofaciens. The sequence goes on from NZ_CP012382.1 coordinate 5,564,155, forward strand.
TGAACATCTGCGTCTTCCTCTCCGCCGCCGACCTCGACGAGCGCTACACGCGTCCCGCGAAGGAGTTCGCCGAACTGCTCGGAAAGGGCGGTCACACCCTGGTGTGGGGTGGTTCGGACGTCGGCCTGATGAAGGTGGTCGCCGACGGCGTGCAGGAGGCCGGGGGGCGCCTGCTCGGCGTGTCGGTGGACTTCCTGGCGGCCACGGCGCGCCAGGGCGCCGACGAGATGGTGATCGCCAAGGACCTCGCCGAGCGCAAGCGGCTGCTGCTGGAGAAGGCGGACGCCGTGGTGATCATGGTGGGCGGCACCGGCACCCTGGACGAGGCGACGGAGATCCTGGAGCTGAAGAAGCACGGGCACACCGACAAGCCGGTCGTCCTGCTCAACACGGCGGGCTTCTACGACGGACTCCGGGAGCAGTTCCGCCGCATGGAGGACGAGGGCTTCCTGCCGCGTCCCCTCACCGAGCTGGTGTTCTTCGCCGAGGAGCCGGTCGGGGCGCTCGCCTACCTGGAGGAGAGCCAGGGCATCGAGTGAGTCCGCGGTGATGCGAGCATGGCGGGCATGGCTACACATGTGATCACCGGAGCGGGCTCCGGCATCGGCGCGGCCGTGACCCGCCGCCTGCACGAGCGCGGCGACGAGGTCGTGCTGCACGCGCGCGACGCGGGCCGTGCCAAGGAACTGGCCGCCGTGTTCCCCGGAGCGAAGACGCTGGTCGGCGACCTCGCGGACCCCGACAAGCTCTCCTGGGCCCTCTCGCACCAGACGCTGCCCGGGCGGGTGGACTCGTTGCTGCACATCGCCGGGGTGGTCGACCTCGCTCCGGTCGGCGACCTCACCCCGAAGACGTGGCGCCACCAGCTCAACGTCAACCTGGTCGCCCCCGCCGAGCTGACCCGCCTCCTCCTGCCGCAGCTGCGCGTCGCCCAGGGCCAGGTGGTCTTCGTCAACTCCGGCTCCGGCCTCAACGCCCACGTCGGCTGGTCCGCCTACGCCGCCTCCAAGCACGGCCTGAAGGCGCTGGCCGACTCCCTGCGCCAGGAGGAGCACGCGAACGGCGTGCGCGTCACCTCGGTCTACCCCGGGCGCACCGCCAGCCCCATGCAGGCCAAGGTGCACCAGCAGGAGGGCAAGGAGTACGACCCCTCGAAGTGGATCGACCCCGAGTCCGTGGCCACGACGATCCTGATGGCCCTGGACCTGCCGCGGGACGCGGAGGTCAACGACCTGACGGTGCGGCCGGGGCGGTGACGGCGCCGGGCCGTTCGGCAGGCTGCCGCGGTGACTCCGTAGGCTGCTGCGGTGACTGAAAACAGCCAGCCCGCCTTCGGCCCCGCCACCGGCATCGGTTCCCTGCCGGGTCAGGACGCCCGCGAGGCCGTGAAGACCGCCACCGGCACCTTCGAGGACTTCCCCCACCTCCCCGAACTGCCCGCCCGCGGGCCCGGTGCCGACATGATCGGCCGCACCGCCGGCATGCTCGTCGAGCTGTACGCGCGCGTGGAACCCAGCGGCTGGCGGCTCGGCGACCGGCCGGGACGGGACACCAAGCGGGCCCGTGCCTGGCTCCGCGAGGACCTCGACGCCCTGGAGGAGTTCACCCAGGGCTACGAGGGACCGGTGAAGGTCCAGGCCGTCGGCCCCTGGACGCTCGCCGCCGCGCTGGAGCTCAGGAACGGGGAGGCGGTCCTCTCCGACGCCGGCGCCTGCCGCGACCTCGCCGCCTCGCTCGCCGAGGGACTGCGCCTGCACCTCGCCGAGGTCCGGCGCCGGCTGCCCGGCGCCCGGCCCGTGCTCCAGCTCGACGAGCCGTCCCTCACCGCCGTCCTGCGCGGCCAGGTGCGCAGCGCCAGCGGCTACCGCACCCACCGGGCCGTCGACCGGCAGGTCGTCGAGGGCGCCCTGCGCGACACCGCCGCGGTGCACGGCGACGGCCCCGTCGTGGTCCACTCCTGCGCACCCGACGTGCCGTTCGCCCTGCTGCGCCGCGCGGGCGTCGCGGGCGTCTCCTTCGACTTCTCGCTCCTCACCGAGCGTGACGACGAGGCGATCGGCGAGGCGGTCGAGAGCGGCACCAGGCTGTTCGCCGGTGTCGTGCCCGGCACGGACACCGCATTGTCAGACCCTGCCGGTAGCGTCATGGGTGTCAGGACGCTGTGGCGCAGGCTGGGGCTGCATCCGGGGCTGCTCGCGGAGGCGGTGACGGTCACCCCGTCGTGCGGACTCGCGGGCGCGTCCCCCGAGTACGCCCGCCGGGCGCTCGCCCACTGCGCCCGGGCGGCGAGATCCCTCGCGGACAACCCAGAGTAACGGGAGGACCACACGGTGGCCGGCGACAAGCAAGCGGAGACGACGAGCGTGCCCGCCGAGGCGCGCGAGAAGCACGTGCAGCTCGCTGAGCAGATCGAGGAGCACCGCTTCCGGTACTACGTGAAGGACGCCCCGGTCGTCAGCGACGCGGACTTCGACCGGCTGCTGCGCTCCCTGGAGGAGCTGGAGGAGGAGTACCCGGAGCTGCGCACCCCGGACTCCCCGACCCAGAAGGTGGCCGGGTCCTACGAGACCGAGTTCACGGCCGTGGAGCACCGCTCCCGCATGCTCTCCCTCGACAACACCTTCAACGACGAGGAACTCGCCGCCTGGACCGAGCGCATCGCCAAGGAACTCGGCGAGCAGGAGTACCACTTCCTCTGCGAGCTGAAGGTCGACGGACTCGCCGTCAACCTCACCTACGAGCGCGGCCGCCTCGTGCGCGCGGCCACCCGCGGCGACGGCCGCACCGGCGAGGACATCACGCCCAACGTCCGGACCATCGCCGACATCCCCGAGCGCCTGCGGGGCGACGAGGTCCCCGACCTGGTGGAGATCCGCGGCGAGGTCTACTTCCCGATGGAGAAGTTCCAGGAGCTCAACGCCCGGTTGAACGAGGCGGGGGACAAGCCCTTCGCCAACCCGCGCAACGCGGCGGCCGGTTCACTGCGCCAGAAGGACCCGCGCGTCACCGCCACCCGCCCGCTGCACATGGTGGTCCACGGCATCGGCGTCCTGGAGGGCTTCAAGGGCATGACCCGCCTCTCCCAGGGCTACGACCTGCTCAAGTCCTGGGGCCTGCCCACCTCCCCGCACAACCGGGTGGTCGACGGCCTCGACGGCGTCCGCGAGTTCATCGCCCACTACGGCGAGAACCGCCACTCCGTGGCGCACGAGATCGACGGCGTCGTCGTCAAGCTCGACGAGATCCGCCTCCAGGGCCGGCTCGGCTCGACCGCGCGCGCACCGCGCTGGGCCATCGCCTACAAGTACGCGCCGGAGGAGGTCAACACCAAGCTCGTCGACATCAAGGTCGGCGTCGGCCGCACCGGCCGCGTCACGCCGTACGCGCAGGTCGAGCCGGTCACCGTGGCCGGCAGCGAGGTGGAGTTCGCCACGCTGCACAACCAGGAGGTCGTCAAGGCCAAGGGCGTCCTCATCGGCGACACCGTCGTGCTGCGCAAGGCCGGTGACGTGATCCCGGAGATCCTCGGACCGGTCGCCGACCTGAGGGACGGCAGCGAGCGGGAGTTCGTGATGCCGGCCGAGTGCCCCGAGTGCGGGACGCCGCTGAAGGCCATGAAGGAGGGCGACATCGACCTCCGCTGCCCCAACGCCCGCAAGTGCCCGGCCCAGTTGCGCGGCCGGCTCTCCTACCTCGCCGGCCGCGAGTGCCTGGACATCGAGCACTTCGGCGACGTGGTGGCCGCCGCGCTGACCGCGCCGCTGGAACCGGCCGAACCGCCGCTGGTGGACGAGGGGGACGTCTTCGACCTCACCGTCGAGAAGCTGCTGCCCATCAGGGCGTACGTCCTCGACCCGGACAGCGGGCTGCCCAAGCGCGACCCCAAGACGGGCGAGGAGAAGATCGCCACGGTCTTCGCCAACAAGGAGGGCGAGCCCAAGAAGAACACCCTCGCCCTGCTGAAGCACATCGAGGAAGCCAAGACCCGCCCGCTGGCCCGCTTCCTCAACGGCCTGTCCATCCGGTACGTGGGCCCCGTCGCCGCACAGGCGCTGGCGCGGGAGTTCCGCTCCATCGACCGCATCGAGCAGGCGACCGAACAGGAGCTGGCGACCGCGGAAGGCGTGGGCGACACCATCGCCGCCGCCGTCAAGGAGTGGTTCGCCGAGGAGTGGCACCGCGAGATCGTCCGCAAGTGGAAGGCGGCCGGAGTCCCGCTGGAGGACCGGTCGACCGGCGAGGACGAGGGCCCGCGCCCGCTCGAAGGGCTCACCGTCGTCGTCACCGGCACCCTGGAGAACTTCACCCGGGACGGAGCCAAGGACGCCCTGCAGAGCCGGGGCGCGAAGGTGACCGGATCGGTCTCCAAGAAGACGTCGTTCGTCGTGGTCGGCGACAACCCCGGGTCGAAGTACGACAAGGCGATGCAACTGAAGGTGCCGGTCCTGGACGAGGACGGTTTCACCGTCCTGCTCGAACAGGGACCCGAAGCGGCGGCCGGAGCGGCGCTTTCGGCCGAGGAATAGCGGTTGAAGGCCACCCGTTCGGCGCATACCAGATGCATACGGGTGGCCGGGTCGCATTCGGGCAACCGTCGGTGACCGGTGCCCCAGGAAGCCTTCCGCGGCCTACTGTTGAGATGTGCGCCTGCCGTGCCCAGCTGCGGTCGGGGCATTCTCCTGCCCCTGAGGGACAGGGGGAAAGGATGTCCGACGCGGAGCCGTTGATGGTGGTCGAGGCGGGGTCCGCGTGGCGTGGGCACCGCCGGCTGTGAGAGGGACGGGAATGGAACCGACCGAGAGCGCCGCCGCGGGCTCACGGCTGCGCGTGCGTCACATGGTGGGCGCGTGGTACGTGAGCCGGTGGCTCGGGCAGCGCGGTGGTGACGCACCGCATCCCGCGGCGGACGCCCGCGGCTCCGCGCCGTCGGCCGCCCGCCACCCCTCAGCCCTGTCCGACGCCGACGGCGAACGGCACCTGTCCTGGCCCGCGTTGCCCTCGGCGGTCGTCGCGGCCGCCGCCTTCGTACTGGGCGCCGGCTTCTACCGGGCGTTCACCGACGGCCACGCCCTCTTCCCGTCCGGCATCGCCGGCTGGTCCCTGGCCGTGCTGACCGGCATCGTCGTGGGCCACCTGGTCATGCTCGGCCGCTCCCGCTGGTGGGGCGGCACCGGCTCCGGCGCCGCCCTCACCCTCGCCGTGCTGCTGCTGTACGGCTGGGTTCCGGCCGGCATGGTCAGCCTCACGGTCGTGGTCCTGGTCGGCGTGGCCCGCCGGGGCCGCTGGCGGCACGGCGTCCTGCACGGCGCGGTGGACATCCTCGGCATCGCCGCCGGCGCCCTGGTGCTGGGTGTCTGCGGCTCCGTGCCGTCCGTGGAGAACCCCTGGGACCCGAACACGTGGGGCGTGTCCGCGGTGCCCAAGGTGGTGCTCGTGGCGGTCGCCTACCTCGCCGTCACCCGCGCCCTGCTGTGGTACCTGCAGACACCGCGCGCCGGCCTGCCCACCGTGGCGCGCAGCGCTCTGGTCAGACAGGGGCTGGTCGCCGTCGCGCTGCTCGGAATCGCGCCACTGATCTGCGTGGTCGCCGTCGCCAAGCCGCTGCTGCTGCCGCTGTTCTCGATCCCGCTGATCGCCCTCGACTCCACGCTGTGGATCGCCCGCGCCCGGGCCGAGGAGCAGCTGCGCGACCCGCTCACCGGGCTGCCCAACCGGCAGTGGCTGCTGGAGCGGACGTGGGCCGCGCTGGACGACGCCGAGCGCATCGGCGCCCGCTCCGCCCTGCTCTTGATCGACCTCGACCGGTTCCGGTCGGTCAACGACACGCTCGGACACCTGGCCGGCGACCGGCTGCTGCTGCAGACCGCCGACCGGCTGCGGCAGGCGCTGCCGCGCGGGGCGGAGGCCGCGCGGCTCGGTGGCGACGAGTTCGCCGTCTTACTGCCCGTCGCCGACTCCACCACGTCGGCGACCCGCATCACCCGGGGCCTCGTGGCCGCGCTCAGCTCCCCGATGGACCTGGACGGGCTCACCCTCGTCCTGGAGGCCAGCGCCGGGGTAGCCGTCTTCCCCGAGCACGCGCTGGACGCGGAGGGGCTGCTGCGCCGCGCGGACGTGGCGATGTACCAGGCGAAGCGGGACCGCACGGGCGTCGAGGTCTACGAGTCCAAGCGGGACTCCAACACCCCGGACCGGCTCGGACTCCTGGGCGACCTGCGCCGGGCGCTGGACGCGCACGAGGTCGAGCTGCACTACCAGCCCAAGGTCCGCTTCGACGGACAGGTCGCGGGGCTGGAGGCGCTGGTCCGCTGGGTGCACCCCGAGCGCGGCAAGGTGCCGCCGGACGAGTTCATAGCCATCGCCGAGTCCTCCGGGCTCATGCCGCACCTCACCGAGTACGTGCTGGAGACGGCGCTGGCCCAGGTCGCCCGCTGGCGCTCCCAGGGCCTGTTCGTGCCGGTCGCGGTGAACGTCTCCCCGCGCGACGTGCACACCCCCGGCTTCGCGGGCGCGGTGGCCGCCCGGCTGGCCCGGCACGGCGTCCCGGCGGGAGCGCTCCAGCTCGAGATCACGGAGCACGTCCTCCTGGAGGACCCGCAGCGCGCCGCCGACACCCTCAACGCGCTGACCGGGCACGGCGTCAAGATGTCCCTGGACGACTTCGGCACCGGCTACTCCTCCCTGGTCCACCTGCGCAGGCTCCCCGTCAGCGAGCTCAAGATCGACCGCTCGTTCGTGGCCAGGCTGGCCATCGACACCGAAGACGCCGAGATCGTGCGCTGCACCGTCGACCTCGCCCACTCCCTCGGCCTGCTCGTCGTCGCCGAGGGCGTGGAGGACGACGAGACCTGGGAACGCCTGCGCGACCTGGGCTGCGACGCCGTACAGGGCTGGCTGGTCGCGGCCGCGATGCCGCCGGAGGAGACGACGGCGTGGCTGCGCGCACGGGGCTCACGCGGCTGGGTGCGGCCGGCCGCCGCGCTGCCCGTGGCGGCGACCGACGAGTGACCGCCCGCCCGCCGGGAGCGCCCGCCCCTCGGTGAGGCGCCCGGGCGCCCACCCGCCCGCGGCCCCGCGACGAACCTCCGACCCGGCCGACCCCGGCCTGCGGCTCTCGCCCGGCCTGCGGCTCTCGCCCGGCCTGCGGCTCTCGCCCGGCCTGCGGCCCTCGCCCGGCCTGCGGCCCTCCGCCCCCTCCGCGGGCCCCGCCCGGCCCGGGAGGCGTGGTTCCGGGATGCACCCGGGGGAAACCGTTTAACGGCCACGGCGCCACGCCCCATAGGATTGGGCACGAGCCGATTGGCCCGAACCGCACACACTCACCCCAGAGGAACGCTGCATGCCTGGCATCACGCGCGAGGAGGTCGCCCACCTCGCCCGGCTGGCGCGTCTGGAGCTGAAGCCCGAAGAGCTCGAGCACTTCGCGGGACAGCTGGACGACATCATCGGCGCGGTCGCCCGCGTCAGCGAGGTCGCCGACCAAGACGTACCGCCGACCTCGCACCCGCTCCCGCTGACGAACGTCATGCGGCCGGACGAGGTCCGTCCGTCGCTCACGCCCGAGCAGGCGCTCTCCGGCGCCCCGGCCCAGGAGCAGCAGCGTTTCAAGGTGCCGCAGATCCTGGGGGAGGAGTAACCGCCATGAGCGACATCATCAAGCTCACCGCGGCCGAGATCGCCGCGAAGATCGCCTCCGGCGAGCTGACCGCCGTCGAGGTCACCGAGGCCCACCTGGCCCGCATCGAGGCCGTCGACGAGAAGGTGCACGCCTTCCTGCACGTCGACCGCGAGGGCGCGCTGGCCCAGGCCCGCGCCGTGGACGCCAAGCGCGAGCGCGGCGAGAAGCTCGGCCCGCTGGCCGGCGTCCCGCTCGCGCTCAAGGACATCTTCACCACCGAGGGCGTGCCCACGACCGTCGGTTCGAAGATCCTCGAGGGCTGGATCCCGCCGTACGACGCGACCGTCACCCAGCGCCTCAAGGCCGCCGACGTCGTCATCCTCGGCAAGACCAACATGGACGAGTTCGCCATGGGGTCCTCCACCGAGAACAGCGCCTACGGCCCGACCGGCAACCCCTGGGACCTCACCAGGATCCCCGGCGGCTCCGGCGGCGGTTCCTCCGCTGCCCTCGCCGCCTTCCAGGCGCCGCTCGCCATCGGCACCGACACCGGCGGTTCCATCCGCCAGCCCGCGGCCGTCACCGGCACGGTCGGCGTCAAGCCGACGTACGGCGGCGTCTCCCGCTACGGCATGGTGGCCTTCTCCTCCTCCCTCGACCAGGGCGGCCCCTGCGCCCGCACGGTTCTGGACGCGGCCCTGCTGCACGAGGTGATCGCCGGTCACGACCCGATGGACTCCACCTCCATCGACGCCCCGGTCCCCGCCGTCGTCGAGGCCGCCCGCAACGGCAGCGTCGCCGGGATGCGCGTCGGCGTCGTCAAGCAGTTCCGCGGCGAGGGCTACCAGGCCGGCGTCGTCCAGCGCTTCGACGAGTCCGTCGAGCTGCTGAAGGAGCTGGGCGCCGAGATCGTCGAGCTGGACTGCCCGTCCTTCGACCTCGCGCTCTCCGCGTACTACCTGATCGCGCCCTCGGAGTGCTCCTCCAACCTCGCCCGCTTCGACGGCCTGCGCTACGGCGCGCGCGTCGGCGACGACGGCACGCACTCCGCCGAGGAGGTCACCTCCCTGACCCGCGAGGCCGGCTTCGGTCCCGAGGTCAAGCGGCGCATCATGCTCGGCACGTACGCCCTCTCGAGCGGCTACTACGACGCGTACTACGGCAGCGCCCAGAAGGTCCGCACCCTCATCAAGCAGGAGTTCGAGCGGTCCTTCGAGCAGGTCGACGTGATCGTCTCCCCGACGACCCCGACCACCGCCTTCCCGATCGGTGAGCGCGCCGACGACCCGATGGCGATGTACCTCGCCGACCTGTGCACCATCCCCACCAACCTGGCGGGCAACGCGGCCATGTCGCTGCCCTGCGGCCTCGCCCCCGAGGACAACCTGCCGGTGGGCCTGCAGATCATCGCTCCCGCCATGAAGGACGACCGGCTCTACAAGGTCGGCGCCGCCGTCGAGGCCGCGTTCGTGGAAAAGTGGGGCCACCCGCTGATCGAGGAGGCACCGTCGCTGTGAGCAAGCTGTCGAAGGCCAAGGGCTTCAAGAAGTCCAAGAACGGCCTGTACCTGTCCATGGCCACCACCGCGTTCGGCGCGTTCAGCGTCGCCAAGCAGGCGAAGCTCGCCCGCACCGAGAGCGACACGCTCCGTCTGGTCGACGCCGCCGTGTCCGCCGCCGCCATCGCCACCGGCCTCGCCATCCTCTACCGCGAGCTGAAGCGGCTGGGCGACGACGACGTCCTGCTGGGCTGAGAGGGAAGTTTCACCGTGACCACCACGACCGACCTGGTGTCGTACGAGGACGCTCTGGCTTCGTACGACCCCGTCATGGGCCTCGAGGTCCATGTCGAACTCGGCACCAAGACCAAGATGTTCTGCGGCTGTTCGACCGCGCTCGGCGCCGACCCGAACACCCAGACCTGCCCGGTCTGCCTCGGCATGCCCGGCGCGCTCCCGGTCGTCAACGCGACCGGGGTCGAGTCGGCGATCCGGATCGGCCTCGCGCTGAACTGCGAGATCGCCGAGTGGTGCCGCTTCGCCCGGAAGAACTACTTCTATCCGGACATGCCGAAGAACTTCCAGACCTCCCAGTACGACGAGCCGATCGCCTTCGACGGCTACCTCGACGTGCAGCTGGAGGACGGCGAGACCTTCCGCGTGCAGATCGAGCGCGCCCACATGGAGGAGGACACCGGCAAGTCGCTGCACGTCGGCGGCGCCACCGGCCGTATCCACGGCGCTTCCCACTCCCTGCTGGACTACAACCGCGCCGGCATCCCGCTCATCGAGATCGTCACCAAGCCGATCGAGGGAGCGGGCGAGCGCGCCCCCGAGGTCGCGCGGGCGTACGTCCGTGAGCTGCGCGAACTCATCAAGGCGCTCGGTGTCTCCGAGGCCCGCATGGAGCAGGGCCAGATGCGCTGCGACGTGAACCTGTCGCTGCGCCCGCACGGCCGGGAGAAGTTCGGCACCCGCTCCGAGACGAAGAACGTGAACTCGCTGCGGTCCGTCGAGCGCGCGGCCCGCTTCGAGATCCAGCGGCACGCGGCCGTGCTGAACGGCGGCGGCACGATCGTCCAGGAGACCCGCCACTTCCACGAGGACACCGGGTCCACGACCGCGGGCCGCGTGAAGGAGGAGGCCGAGGACTACCGGTACTTCCCGGAGCCCGACCTGGTGCCGGTGGCGCCCTCGCGCGAGTGGGTCGAGGAGATCCGCTCCGCCCTGCCCGAACTGCCGCTGGTGCGCCGCAACCGGCTCCGCGAGGAGTGGGGCATCTCCGGCACCGACATGCAGTCGATCCTCAACGCCGGCGCGCTGGACCCGATCGTCGCCACGATCGACGCCGGCGCGGACGCGGCGTCCGCCCGCAAGTGGTGGATGGGGGAGCTGGCCCGCAGCGCCAACGAGTCCCAGAAGTCGCTGGACGAGCTGGCGATCACGCCGGAGCAGGTGGCCCGGGTCGCCGAGCTGGTCGACAAGGGCGACCTGAACGACAAGCTGGCCCGCCAGGTCATCCTGGGCGTCCTCGCCGGTGAGGGCACGCCGGACGAGGTCGTCGACCAGCGCGGCCTGAAGGTCGTCTCCGACGAGGGCGCGCTGACCGCCGCCGTCGACGAGGCCATCGCCGGCAACCCGGGCGTCGCCGACAAGATCCGCGGCGGCAAGGTGGCCGCGGCCGGTGCCCTGGTCGGCGCGGTCATGAAGGCGACCCGTGGTCAGGCGGACGCGGCCCGCGTCAAGGAACTGATCCTGCAGAAGCTGGGCGTCGAGGGCTGACACCCGCACTCTGAGGCGCTCCGAGGGGGATGCATCGGCAACGATGTATCCCCCTTCGGCATGCCCGCCATGTGAATAAGCCCACGAATTCCGCAAACGATCACTTCTGCCTGAAAGAGTGACGTCGCATTGCTCATGCGTTCTTTGCGGGCTGTTCACTCCATGAACGACTGTTCCCGGTCAAAGATCCACAATCAGACACCTGGGAGCACGATCGTGGCAGCCCTTGCACGCTGGTGTGTCCGACGCCGCCTCGTCGCCGTCCTGCTCTGGCTCGCCGCCTTCGGCGGCGCCGCCACCGCCGCCGTGCTCACGGGTTCCGCGTACTCCAACGACTACGGGGTCCCGGGCACCGACTCCGACCGCGCCTCCCGGCTGCTCGCCTCCGGTTTCCCCGGCCTGGGCGGCGAGAGCGACACGATCGTCTGGCACACGACGACCGGCACCGTGCGCGCCGCCGACGTCGAACAGACCATGACCCGCACCCTGGACCGCATCGCGCACCTGCCCGGGGTGGCCTCGGTCAGCAACCCGTACGACGACCCCGACTCGCCCCTGATCAGCGAGAACGACGACACCGCGTACGCCTCCGTCACGTTCCGGGACGCCTCCCAGGACGTCGACGCGGCCGAGGCCCGGGCCGTGGTCGACGCGGCCCGGGCGGCGGAGTCCGACGGCCTCCGGATCGAACTGGGCGGCGGCGCCGTAGCGCTCACCGAGGCGCCGGAAGGCCACCTCGCCGAGGCCGTCGGAGTGGCCGTCGCCGCGGTCGTGCTCTTCCTCGCCTTCGGCTCCCTGGCCGCGTCCGTGCTGCCCATCGCCACCGCGCTGGTCTCCGTCGGCACCGCCTACGCGGGGATCACCCTGCTCGGGCACTTCATGACCGTCGCCGACTTCGCCCCCATGCTGGGCACCCTCATCGGGCTCGGCGTCGGCATCGACTACGCGCTGTTCATCGTCACCCGGCACCGGCGCGGGCTGAAGCGGGGCCTGTCCGTGGCCGAGGCCGCCGAGAACGCCGTCGCGACCACGGGACGCGCGGTCGTCTTCGCGGGTGCCACCGTTTGCATCGCCCTGCTGGGCATGCTGATCCTGCGGCTCGGCTTCCTCAACGGTGTGGCCATCGCCGCCTCGCTGACCGTCCTCCTCACCGTCGCGGCCTCCGTCACCCTGCTACCGGCGCTGCTGTCGTACATCGGCCCGCGCGCCCTGAGCCGGCGCGAGCGGCGGCGCCTCGCGGAGCACGGGCCGGAACCCGAGCTGCCGACCGGTTTCGCCGCGCGCTGGTCGGCGCTGGTCGAACGCCGGCCCAAGCTCCTCGGCGCCGTCGCCCTCCTCGTCGTCACCGTCCTCGCGCTGCCCACCCTCGGCCTGCGCCTGGGCACCTCCGACCAGGGCAACGACCCCAAGGGCACCACCACCCGCCAGGCCTACGACCTCCTCGCCGAGGGCTTCGGGCCCGGCGTCAACGGCCCCCTCACGCTGGTCACCGAGGTGGGCGGAGCCGAGGACCGGCTCGCCCTGGACAACCTCGACGCCTCGCTGCGCACCACCGAGGGCGTCTCCTCGGTGACCCCGGTGGCGTACAACTCGGCCGGAGACACCGCGTTCCTCACCCTCGTACCCGAGTCGGCACCGCAGTCCCAGCGGACCAGCGACCTCGTCGAGCGGCTGCGCTCCGAGGTGCTGCCGCGCGCCGAGCGGGGCACCGCCCTGGACGTGCACGTGGGCGGGGTGACGGCCGGCTACGACGACTTCGCCGGCGTCATCGTCGGCAAGCTTCCGCTCTTCGTCGGTGTGGTCGTGGGCCTCGGCTGCCTGCTGCTCCTGCTGGCCTTCCGCTCCGTCGGCATCCCGCTCAAGGCCGCCGTGATGAACGTGGCCGCCGTCGCCGCCTCCTTCGGCGTCGTCGTCGCGATCTTCCAGTGGGGCTGGGGGAGCGAGCTGCTGGGCCTCGGCAGCGCCGGCCCCATCGAACCCTTCCTGCCCGTCATCATGGTGTCGGTGCTCTTCGGGCTCTCCATGGACTACCAGGTCTTCCTGGTCAGCCGGATGTACGAGGAGTGGCTGGAGACCGGCGACAACCGCCGGGCCGTCCGGGTCGGCCTCGCCGAGACCGGCCGGGTGATCAACTCGGCCGCGGTCATCATGATCTCGGTGTTCCTCGCCTTCGTGCTCAGCGGCGACCGGGTGATCGCCATGTTCGGCATCGCGCTCGCCGCCGCCGTCGCCCTGGACGCCTTCGTCCTGCGCACGCTCCTGGTGCCCGCCCTGATGCACCTGCTGGGCAGCGCCAACTGGTGGCTGCCGCGCAGGCTGGACAGGCTCCTGCCGCGCATCAGCATCGAGCCGCCCGAGGCCCGTACCGCCCATGAGAGGCTGGCCGCGGCGACGGACGCCGAAGTGGCGGACGTCCTTGCGGAGGAGGAACGACAGCGGGATGTACGCGATACCACTGGGTGACGACGGAGCCGAACTGCGCCCCCTGGAGACCTGGCACGCCGAGGAGTTCCTGGCGCACCTGGAGCGGGGCAGGGAGTTCATCACGGAGCACATCCCCTTCGGGGCGAAGGCCACCGACGTCGACTCCGCCCGGGAGATCCTCCAGTCCTACGCCGACCGGCACGCCGCCGACAGCGGCTTCCTGCACGGTCTGTGGCTGGACGGCGAACTCGTCGGAGGGCTGCTCTACCGGGTCTTCGACGCCGCCACCGGCGTCTGCGAGATCGGCTGCTGGCTGGAGCCCGCCGCAACGGGCCGGGGCCTCGTGACACGCGGCGCCCGTGTCCTGATCGACTGGGCCTTCGACGAGCGCGGCATGCACCGCGTCGAGTGGCACGCCTCCTCGGCCAACACCCCGAGTGTCAACGCCGCCCGGCGACTCGGCATGATGCGGGAGGGCGTGTTGCGCGAGAGCTTCCCCTACCGGGGTGCCCGCCAGGACATGGAGGTGTGGGCGGTGCTCGCGCCCGAGTGGCGTGCGGCACGTGAGGCACGCGCGCGTGCCGCTCACAAGGATCATTAAGGGACCTCTCAGACAGCGTCCGTACGGTGCGAGGCATGGGAACGAAGACAGTGGACGAGACCGGCGTGAAGACCGACAAGGACAAGACGGACGAGGCCACGGAGTCTCCCGAGAACACCGGATCCGGGACCGCCGGTTCCGAGACCGCCGGGTCCGAGACCGCCGGGGCGGGCACCGCGACCGGTGAAGACGCCGTCCCGCACGGCACCGCGGACGCCGCCGGCACCGGCGAGGACACCGACGACGCGGACACCGAGGGCGCCGGGACCGGTGCCGCGGGCGACCAGGGCGCCACCGGCGTCGGACAGGGCGCGGGCGCCGTCGTCTCCGCGGGGCTCGGCATCGTGTCGCTGACCGGCAGCTGGGTCGGCACCGTCGCGTCCGCCCGCGAGTCGGTCTTCGGGCAGCTGGAGACGACCTCGTCCTCGAACGTCCAGACCATGCTGGAGAAGGGTTACGGCGAGGCCTGGCAGGCCACCGCGCTCTGGGGCGGCGTCTTCGCGCTGATCGCGCTGATCGTCGGCGTCGTGGTGCTGGTCCGGCCCGCGTTCGGCGTGCCCGGCAAGCCGCAGGCGGCGTGGATCAAGTCGGTCTCCTGGGCCGGCGTCGCCCTGGGCGTGATCGGGCTGATCCTGGCCGTGCTCAAGTACACCGACGTCATGCTGAGCGTGCCGTCCGTGAGCTGACCCTCCGCGGCCCCGAGGGGTCTTAGGACACCGGCGTGCGCTCACGCCCGTCCTAAGACCCCTCACACACGTCTAAGGCCCCGCCCTCCGCCCGAAGATGCGGAACTTACCCGATGTGGCGGACCCCCCTGGGAGACGAAGGTTGAGGCATCGCAGCGAGCGAAGCAGAAACCACCTCTCACCAAGGGACACACCATGTTCGAGTTCGAGATCCAGCAGGCCCGTTCCGCCGAACTGATCCGCCGCGCCGACGAGGCCCGGCTGGTCCGCGAGGCCCTCCGCGCCCGCCGCGCCGCCCGCCGGGAAGCCCGCCGCGACGCCGCCCCGGCGGAGAGCCATACGTCGCGGTCGCGCCGGCACGGGTTCACCCGCGCCGCGTGAACGGGGGGACCGGGGAGGGCGGCCGTACGGCCGCCCTCCCCGCCGTCGTTCCGTCCGGCGCCCTCCTCCCGGAAAATTCCGCCGCGCTGTCGTACCCGCGTGCGATGCTCGGGTCCGTGGAGACCAGGTCCGTCAGTCCCGTGTTCGTCGGCCGCGTCGGTGAACTGGACACGCTGAACGACGCGCTCGTCCGCGCCGGCGGCGGGGGCACCGCCCCCGGGCCCGGCGCCGGGGGAGAGCCGCAGGCACTGCTGCTCGGCGGCGAGGCAGGGGTCGGCAAGACCCGCCTCGTCGAGGAGTTCGCCACCGCCGCCCGCCGGCAGGGCGCCGTGGTCGCGCTGGGCGGTTGCGTCGAGATAGGAGCCGACGGGCTCCCCTTCGCGCCCTTCTCCACCGCGCTGCGCGCCCTGCGCCGCGAACTGCCCGCGGAGATGGCCGCCGCGGCGGCCGGGCAGGAGGAGGAGCTGGCGCGGCTGCTGCCCGAACTGGGCGAGCACACCCCGGGCGCCGGCGGCGGCCGGCACGACGAGGAGAGCATGGCCCGGCTCTTCGAGCTCACCGCCCGCCTGCTGGAGCGTGTCGCCGCCCGGCACACCGTCGTCCTCGTCCTGGAGGACCTGCACTGGGCCGACGCCTCCACCCGCCACCTCATCGCCTACCTCTTCCGCACCCTGCGGACCGGCCGCCTCGTCGTCCTGGCCACCTACCGCTCCGACGACATCCACCGGCGCCACCCGCTGCGCCCCCTGCTCGCCGAACTCGACCGGCTGCGTACCGTCCGCCGCGTCGAACTCGGCCGCTTCACCCGGGAGGAGGTGGGCCGCCAGGTCGCCGGCATCCTCGCCCAGGAGCCCGATCCGCTCCAGGTCGACGAGATCTTCGAACGCTCCGACGGCAACGCCTTCTTCGTCGAGGAACTCGCCGTCGCCGCCCACGAGGGCTGCTGCGCCGGCCTCACCGACTCCCTGCGCGACCTGCTCCTGGTGCGGGTCGAGGCGCTCTCCGAGAGCGCGCAGCGGGTCGCCCGGATCGTCGCCGAGGGCGGTTCCACCGTCGAGTACCGGCTGCTCGCCGCCGTCGCCCGGCTCGCCGAGGACGACCTCATCGAGGCACTGCGCGCCGCCGTCAACGCCAACCTGCTGCTCCCGGCACCCGACGGCGACGGCTACCGGTTCCGCCACTCCCTGGTCCGCGAGGCCGTCGCCGACGACCTGCTGCCCGGCGAGCGCTCCCGGCTCAACCGCCGCTACGCCGAGGCCCTCGACGCCGACCCCACCCTGGTCCCCGCCGACGAACGCGTGATGCGCCTGGCCAGCTACTGGTACCACGCCCACGACCCCGCCAAGGCCCTGCCCGCCGTACTGGACGCCTCCGTCGAGGCCCGCCGCCGGCACGCCTACGCCGAACAACTGCGGCTGCTGGAACGCGCGATGGAGCTGTGGGACTCCGCCCCCGACGACGTACGCGCCACCCTGCGGCCCGTCGACTACACCGAGGTCTATCCGCCCTGCGGCTGTGATCCGGCCACCAAGCCGCTGCGCTACCTGGACCTGATGGCCGAGGCCGCCGTCGCCGGGCGGCTGTGCGGGGAGCGCGAGCGCGCCATGAAGATCGCCAAGCGGGCGCTCCGCCTGCTGGAGGAGGAGCAGGACGCGGGCGCCGGGGCGAGCGCGAGCAGCCGCGACCCGCAGCGCGCGGCCTGGTTCTGGACGCAGCGTTCCCTGCTGGTCCAGGCGCAGGGCCGCGGCGACGGATGGCGGGAGCTCGGCATCGCCCAGGAGCTGGTCCGTGGCCTGCCGCCGTCCGAGGTGCACGCCGAGGTGCTCTCCATGGCTGCCAGCTGGTCGATGCTGCACGACCCCGGCCCCGACGCCGTGACCGCCGCGGAGCGGGCCGTCGAGTACGCGCGCATGGTGGGCGCCGACGACATCGAGCTCAACGCCCGGCTCACCCTCGGCGGACTGATGGTCGACGCGGGGCACGTCGACGCGGGACTGGCCGAGATGTACCAGGTGAAAGACCTGGTGGTGGCGCAGGGCCGGGCCGCCGTGGTGGCCCGCAGCCACATCAACCTGCCCTCCGTCCTGGAGAGCATCGGCCGCTCCGAGGAGGCGCTCGGCATCCTGCGCGAGGGCATCGGACTGACCCGTCGGATGGGTCTGCTGGAGTCCGAGGCCTACGTGTGGGGCAATCTCGCCGAGACGCTCATCTCCCTGGGCCGCTGGGACGAGGCGGTCGAGGCCGCCGTGGTGTCCGGGGCCCCGGGCCGCAGTGCCGCACCACGCGCCGGTGCCGCCCTCAAGCGGGCCACCGTCGCGCTCGCCCGGGGCGAGACGGCCGAGGCGGCCCGGCAGCTCGCCGAGGCCCGGGCGGCCTACGGCACCCACGACACCATGCCGCAGTACCGGCTGCCGCTGGCCGCCCTCACCCTCGGCCTCGCCGCCGCCGAGGGCCGCATCCTCGACGCCCGGGCCGAACTCGACCGGGTCCTGGACTCCGGCTTCCCGCTCGGCACCCAGCGCTACGGCTGGCCCCTGCTGCTCTCCGCCGCCGAGGCCGAGGCCGACGCGCGCGGACTGCCGGCCGCCGAGGAGGGGCGTGCCGAGGTCCTCGACCGCATCGCCCTGGCCGCCAAATCGCTCACCACCGGCGCCCCCACCTGGCTCGCCCACGACAAGTGGGTCCGCGCCGAACTCCACCGCGCCGAGGGCCGGGACACCCCACAGACGTGGGCGGAGGCGGTCGCGGCCTTCGAAGTACTGGAGCGGCCCTACGAACTCGCCCGCGTCCGGCACCGGCTGGCCGTCGCCCTGCTGGACACCGGCGGCGAGGACGAGCGCGCCCGCGCCGTCGAACTGCTCCGCCTGGCCCGCGCCGTCGCCGACCACCTCGGCGCCCGCCCCCTGGCCGACGCGGTCGGCGTGCTCGCCCAGCGCGCCCGCCTCACCCTCGGCCGCGCGGCCGGTCCCGCGGCCCCCGCCGGCTCGGCCGACCCGGCCGAGGCCCTAGGACTCACCAGCCGGGAGCGCGACGTCCTGCGCCTGGTCGCCGAGGGGCGCACCAACCGCCAGATAGCGGAGACGCTGTTCATCTCCCCCAAGACGGCCAGCGTCCACGTCTCCAACATCCTGGCCAAACTCGGGGTCTCCGGCCGCGGCGAGGCGGCGGCGGTGGCCCACCGGCTGGCGCTGTTCCCGGCGCAGCGGCTCCCGTCCCGTTCCGCACGGTGACGGCTACGCTGGAGGGACGCCGACGGACGGAGGCTCCGTGTTCAACGCATTCGAGGAACTGTTCTCCCCCGGCCGCAAGCACACCCACGACGAGCAGAACCGTCTCGAACTGACCCGCGAGGACGTCGGCGACGGCGACCCCGCCCAGGGCCCGATAGACCTCACCTCGGGCAAGGTCGTCGTCCACCTGCCGCGCCCCGGGCGCGTCGAAGCGCACGAGGAGGCGCACGACGAGGACTGAGCGGCGCGGCCCGAGCGGCGCGGCCTACTTCACCTCCAGCTCCAGGATCCGGTCGTCGTCGCCCTTCGCGTCGCCCCGGCCGTCCGTGTTGCTGGTCACCAGCCACAGCTTGTCGCCGCCCGCCGGTGCCACGGTGCGCAGCCGGCCGTACTCGCCCTCCAGGAAGGCCTGCGGGTCGGCCGCGGCCTCCGTGCCCTTCAGCGGCACGCGCCACAACCGCTCGCCGCGCAGCCCGGCCGTCCAGAGGGACCCCCCGGCGTACGCGACGCCGCTGGGCGAGGCCTCGTCGGTGCTCCACTGGGCGAGCGGATCGTGGAAGCCGGAGCCGCCGCCCTTGCCCTCGGCCTCGGGCCAGCCGTAGTTGTCGCCCGGGCTGATCGCGTTCAGTTCGTCCCAGGTGTCCTGGCCGAACTCGGCGGCGAACAACCGCTGCTCGTCGTCCCAGGCCAGCCCCTGCACGTTGCGGTGGCCGTACGAGTACACCGTGGAGTCGGGGAAGGGGTTGCCGGGCGCCGGTTCGCCGTCCGGCGTCATCCGCAGGATCTTGCCGCCCAGGGACTCCTTGTCCTGGGACAGGCCCGTGTCGCCGCTCTCGCCCGTGCCGGCGTAGAGCATCTTGTCCGGGCCGAAGGCGATCCGGCCGCCGTTGTGGATGACGCCCTTGGGGATGCCCCGGAAGACCGTGTCCGGCGCGCCCAGCTGCTCACCGGGCGGCTTCTTCTCGTCGTACCGCATGCGCACGATGCGGTTGTCCGAGGCCGAGGTGAAGTACGCGTAGACCATCCGGTCCGAGGCGTAGTCCGGGGAGAGGGCGATGCCGAGGAGGCCCCCCTCGCCGGAGGCGGACACCCCGGGCACCTCGCCCAGCTCGGTCTTCTCGCCCGTCTTCTCGTCCACCCGCGTGAGCGTGGCCTCGTCACGGGAGGAGACCAGCAGCCCACCGCCCGGCAGCGGGGCCAGACCCCAGGGGCTCCGGAGCCCCGTGGCGACCGTACGGGTCACCGTCACGGAGCCCTTCGCGGGCGGGGTCTCCTCGGCGGCCGAGCCCGAGGGCGACGACTGCGCCGCCGTTCGGCTGGGGGAGGAACCGCCCTCGGCGCCCGACGCCTCCCCGTCGTCGGAGGAGCAACCGGCCGTCAACAGCAGGGCGGCGGTGGCCAACACGGTCGGCAAGGCTCGACGTGGCACGATCTTGGTCCCTTCGACGCGGCGGGGTTCTCCCTGTCATACACCGCACGCGCCCGTCGAGTTCCCGATCGAGGAACTCCGAACCCGCGAACCCGCTCCCGCCCGACCGTGCGCGTCACTCCCACGACCCCTGAGCCGCCGGCAGCCGGCCCACCTCGGCGAGATCCTGCTCGGTCAGCAGCAGCTCCGCGGCCCCCGCGTTCTCGGTCACCCAGCGATCGCGCTTGGTCCCCGGCACCGGCACCACGTGCCGCCCCTGCGCCAGCACCCAGGCCAGCGCCACCTGCGCCGGTGTCACCCCGTCGCCGTGCCGGGCGGCGATCCGGCGCAACCCGGCCACGATCGGCTGGTTGGCGGCCATCATCTCGGCGGTGAAGCGGGGGTGCCGGGCCCGCAGGTCCTCCGGTTCGAAGCCCTGGCCGGGGGTGAGCGTGCCGGTCAGGAAGCCGTTGCCGAGCGGCATCGCGGCGAGGAAGCCGACACCGCGCGAGACGCACCACGGCAGCAGCGTCCGCAGCGCCTCCGGCGACCACACCGACAGTTCGGCCTCGACCGCGCTCACCGGGAAGACCTGCTGCACCCGCTCCAGCTGCCGGACCGTCGCGTCGTGCAGCCGCGCCCCCGGGCGCCGGGCCGACCGCGCGCCGACCGCGCAGAGACCGAGCGCGCGTACCTTGCCGGCCCGCACCAGCTCCGCCATCGCGCCCCAGGTCTCCTCGACGGGTATCTCGGGGTCGGCGCGGTGCAGTTGGTAGAGGTCGATGACGTCCGTCTGCAGCCGGCGCAGCGAGGCGTCGCAGGCGCGCCGCACGTACCCGGGACGGCCGTTGGCCACGATGTGCTGGTCGCCCACCAGCAGACCGACCTTGGTCGACACGAAGGCGTCGGACCGCCGCTCCTTCAGCACCCGCCCGAGCAGCAGCTCATTGGTGAACGGGCCGTACATGTCCGCGGTGTCCAGCAGGGAGACGCCCAGGTCGAGGGCCCGGTGCACCGCCCTGATCGATTCGTCCCCCCGCTGCCGCGACGCGCTGTAGGCCCAGCTCATCGGCATGCACCCCAGTCCGACGGCCCCCACCGCGAGTGCCGTCGCGCCGATCGTCCTGCGCTCCACCTGGTCGTGACCCTCCCTCGTCAGGCCACCCAACCTAACCTCTGGCCTTCCGCGCCCCTGACATAGCCTCCTGACCATGACTGCTGACGTGTGGCTGCCCATCCCGCCGGACGAGATCGAGGACCTTCCCGAGGGCCCGGCCTACCGCTACTGGAACGGCGAGGAGGCCTTCCCCGCCGACCCGGCCGACTGCGCGTACTACGTCGTCCCCTACATGAAGCCCAGCGGGATCGGTGTGCGTCCGCTGCCCGAGATGCGCTCCGTCCAGGTCGTCCAGACCCTCTCCGCCGGCATCGACCACGTGGAGCCCGGCCTGAAGCACCTGCCCGCGGGCGTACGGCTGTGCAACGCGCGCGGAGTGCACGAGGCCAGCACCGCCGAACTCACCCTGACCCTGATACTGGCGTCGCTGCGGGGCGTCCCCGACTTCGTCCGGGCCCAGGACCGGGGCGAGTGGCTCGGCGGGTTCCGGCCCGCGCTCGCCGACCGGAAGGTGCTCATCGTCGGCTACGGCTCGATCGGCGCCGCGATCGAGGACCGGCTCGTACCGTTCGAGGTCGCGCCGGTGGTGCGCGTCGCGCGCTCCGCCCGCACCACGGCGCGCGGCCCGGTGCACCCGCTCACCGAACTCCCCGCCCTCCTCCCGGAGGCGGACGTCGTCATCCTCTCCACGCCGCTCACCGAGGCCACCCGGGGCCTGGCCGACGCGGACTTCCTGGCCCGGATGAAGGACGGCGCCCTGCTCGGCAACGTCGCCCGGGGCCCCGTCGTCGACACGAAGGCGTTGCTCACCGAACTGGAGAGCGGGCGTCTCACCGCCGCTCTCGACGTGACCGACCCCGAACCGCTGCCGCCGGGCCATCCCCTGTGGCAGGCTCCCGGCGTACTCGTCAGCCCGCACGCCGGAGGGCCGACCTCGGCGTTCCTGCCGCGCGCGAAGCGGTTGCTGGTGGACCAGTTGACCCGTTTCGTGAACCGGGAGCCGCTGCGCAACGTGATCCTTACGACAGGCGCTTAATCCGGTTTCGGTACCCTCCGCAACTCCTCGGGCGCGGTGGGTACCCGCATATTCCCTGGTCGTCACGGAGCGTAGAGAACCTATGTCCCTGAGTGACGATCCTGGTGTATCGTCCGACAGGGGATGCGCCGCGACCGTTCGGCGCCGGGGATGGACATCTCAACTGTGAGGGGGGCGACGGGCGATGCACGGCCTATGGACGAACGACCCGACGCGGCGGAGCCGCCGCCGGCGACCCTGGCGCACGACCACGACGGCGCACAGACAGGGCCGACCCGCCCACCCCGGCGGCCACGGCGGTCAACGCGGCCCTCACCGGCGCAGGCGCAGCGGCCGCAGGAGGCAGATCCAGCCGGTCCACCGCGGCCCGCGCCCCACCGGAGCGGCGCGGAACAGGGGCCTGCGGTGAGCCCGCCGCCGTCCCCCATGCCCACGCTGGACGGACGGCTGCGGACGCAGCCCCCGCCCGGCCTGCTGCCGCCCCGGCCGTCCGCCACCGTCGGCCGGCCGGCCCTCGTCCGCCAGCTCGTGCTGGCCCTGGTCTGCGCGGCCTACGCCGTCGGGTCCGCGCTCGGCTGGGGTTCGGACCACGTCGCCAAGATCATGGGGGATTTCGGGCTGAGCGCCGCGTCCGCTTCCGGCCCGCGTGGCTGCTGTTCGCCCTCTCCTCGGCGATGGCGGCCCTGGGCAATCTGGTGTGGGGGTGGTACGAGGTCGTCCTGCGTCAGCCCGTGCCCAGCCCCAGCTACGCCGACCTGTTCTTCCTGTGCTTCGCGCCGCCCGCCATCGTGGGGCTGCTGGTGCTGGCCAAGCGGCCGGTCACGAAGGCCGGCTGGATCTGCCTGGGCCTGGACGCCTGGCTGATCGGCGGCTCGCTGCTGACGCTGGCGTGGAGTCTGGCGCTCGCCCAGGCGGCGAAGGCCGGGGGCGGTACCAGCGTGGCGCACGGCGCGCTCTCGGTGGCGTACCCGCTGCTCGACATCGCCCTCGTCAGCATGGTGCTCGCCCTGCACTTCAGGCGGTCGCCCGTGGGCAGGTCGGCCATCAACACCGCCATCGGCGCGCTCGCCCTCACGGTGATGTGCGACGCCCTGTTCACCTCGCCGCTGATGCAGAGCAGCTACCGGTCCGGCCAGTTGCTCGACGCGGGCTGGTTTGCCGGGTCCCTGCTGCTCGCGTACGCCCCCTGGGCCGCGTCCAGGCGCGGCCGGACCGTGGGCGAGGAGGTGTCCGGCGGGCACACCCGCGTGGTGCGCGAGCACGTGCCCGGCCAGCGGGACACCGCCCACCACCCCCGCTCCGCCACCCACCAGCCGCCCGCGTCCGCCGCCGGTCCCGTGGCGGTGCCCGGGGCGACGTCCCCGCCCTCGCCGTCCGGCGGTGAGCGAGGCCGCTATCCGGCCGCCCGGCCCATCGCGGGCTCGCTGGCCGCACTCACGCCGTACCTCGCCGCCGCGGTCTGCACCCTGGGCATCCTCTACAACGTGCTCAACGGGCGCAGCGTCGACCGCGTGGTGCTGCTGACCGGCGGCACCGTGGTGCTCGCGCTCGTCGTGCGCCAGGGCATCATGCTGCTCGACAACATCACCCTCACCCAGGAACTGGCCCAGAAGGAGAACCACTTCCGCTCCCTGGTGCAGGGCTCCAGCGACGTCATCATGATCGCCGCGCCCAACGGCATCCTCCGCTACGTCTCGCCGGCCGCCGCCGGGGTCTACGGACGCCCCGCGGAAGAGCTCGTCGGCGGCGAACTGGCCGGGCTCATCCACCCGGAGGACCTCGGCTGCGTGGTGCACGAGGTGCGCCGCTTCCTCGCCGCCAACCCGGTCGAGGAACCCACCACGCGTATCGAGTGCCGCTTCCGCTCCGGTGACGGCGGCTGGCTCAACGTCGAGTCCACCGTCAACCGCCACCACGGCGGCCTCATCTTCAACAGCCGGGACGTGACGGAGAGAGTGCGCCTGCAGGCGCAGCTCCAGCACAACGCCGAACACGACCCGCTGACCGACCTGCCCAACCGCGCCCTGTTCACCCGGCGCGTCCAGCAGGCCCTCTCCGGCCGCCGCGCCTCGGACCGGGGTGCCGCCCTGCGCGGTACGGCGGTGCTCTTCATCGACCTCGACGGCTTCAAGGCCGTCAACGACACCATCGGGCACCAGGCCGGGGACGAGCTGCTCGTCCAGGCGGCCCGCAGACTCCACGAGGCCGTCCGCAAGGGGGACACCGCCTCCCGGCTCGGCGGCGACGAGTTCGCGGCCCTGATCGTCGGCGACGGCGCCCGGGACCGCACCGCACGCGAGGGCCACATCCTGGAACTCGCCGACCGGCTGAGGCTGACCCTCTCGCAGCCCTACCTCATCGACGGCAACGATGTCCGTGTCAACGCCTCCATCGGTGTCGCCTTCGCCGAGCCGGGCCTCGGCGCGGGGGAACTGCTGCGCAACGCCGACCTCGCGATGTACCGCGCCAAGGCGGGCGGCAAGGGGCGCGTCGAGCTCTACCGACCGCAGATGCAGCAGGACGTCGTGCGCAAGGCCGAGCTGGCCACCCGCCTGCGGGCCGCGCTGCACGACGGCGAGTTCGCGCTGCTGCACCAACCGGTGGTCTCCCTGACGGACGGCCGGATCACATCGGTCTGCGCCCAGGCCCGCTGGCGCTCCTCGCAGGGAGTGCTGTTCACCCCCGCCGAGTTCCTGCGCGTGGCCGACGAGGGCGACAAGACGGCCGAACTGGACCGCTGGGTGCTCCAGGAGGCCGTCGAGCAGGCCGCCGACCGCGCGGCGGCCGGACTTCCGGTGGCGGTGGCCATACGCATCGGCGCCCGCAGGCTCCTGGACCGCTCCATGCCGCTCGGCTCCGTGGAGGCCCTGCTGACCCGGCACGGACTGCCTCCGGGCTCTCTTGTGATCGAGCTGTCGGACATTGATCCACGGGTCGGCCTGGACGAGCTGGACCGCAGGCTGAACGCCCTGCGACGGGTGGGGGTGCGCATCGCCCTGGACGGCTTCGGTAGCGGCTACGCGGCGATCACCGCGCTCCGGCGCCTGCCCGTGGACATCCTCAAGCTCGACCGGGGCCTGGTCGAGGGTGTCGTCGAGTCGGCGCGGCTGCACAAGATCACCAGTGGTCTGCTGCGCATCGCCACCGACCTCGGGCTGAAGTCCGTGGCCGACGGGGTGGACCTGCCCGAGCAGATCGTCGCCCTGCGCGCGATGGGCTGCACGCACGGGCAGGGCATGGCGTTCTCCGGGCCGCTGGACGAGTACCGGCTGCGCAGAGCGCTCGGCACCGGCCACTACCCGATGCCGCACGGGCCGGCCGAACCGGCCTTCGCGGGCGGGGTCACGTCGGGCATGCCGGCCGTTCTGGGTGGTGGCACGACCCTCCGCTCACATAATGAGACTCCCGTCCCACCCACTTGACAGTGGGTGCGTGCCGGGGGGAGGGTCAGTGCCATGCGCACCCGAATTCTCGTACTTGGAAAGCGCGTCGGCTGAGCTGGTGATGTCCGGACCGATTCGGACTCCCAGCGACCCACACCCGGCGCGCTCCCCTCGCTTGCCTTATGGCACGAGGGGTTTTTTGTTGCACCAGCGCCGCCGGGCGACAGCCACGCACCGCCCGAAACCCCGCAGAACCTCAGCATCACCACCCTCAGCATCGAGAAGAGAATGCCGATGACCGAGCAGGCCACCGGGGCCCCTCACCCGCAGCCGCGGCCCCGTACCGGAGGACAGTCCGCCCCCGAGCACGTCACGGGTGCGCAGTCCCTCATCCGCTCTCTCGAGGAGGTCGGCGCCGACACGGTATTCGGCATTCCCGGCGGCTGCATCCTCCCGGCGTACGACCCGCTGATGGACTCCACCAAGGTCCGCCACGTCCTGGTCCGGCACGAGCAGGGCGCCGGCCACGCGGCCGAGGGCTACGCCCAGGCGACCGGCAAGGTCGGCGTCTGCATGGCGACCTCGGGTCCCGGCGCCACCAACCTGGTCACCCCGCTCGCCGACGCCCACATGGACTCGGTGCCGATGGTCGCCATCACCGGGCAGGTGGCCTCCTCGGCCATCGGCACGGACGCCTTCCAGGAGGCGGACATCGTCGGCATCAGCATGCCGATCACCAAGCACAACTTCCTGGTCACCAAGGCCGAGGACATCCCCCGGGTGATCGCGCAGGCGTTCCACATCGCCTCCACCGGCCGTCCCGGCCCGGTCCTCGTCGACATCGCCAAGGACGCCCTCCAGGCGAAGACGACGTTCTCCTGGCCGCCGGTCATGGACCTGCCCGGCTACCGCCCGGTGACCAAGCCGCACGCCAAGCAGATCCGCGAGGCCGCCAAGCTGATCACCGCCGCCAGGCGGCCGGTCCTCTACGTCGGCGGCGGCGTGCTCAAGGCCCGGGCCACCGCCGAGCTGAAGGTCCTCGCCGAACTCACCGGCGCGCCCGTCACCACCACCCTGATGGCGCTCGGCGCGTTCCCCGACAGCCACCCGCTGCACGTGGGGATGCCGGGCATGCACGGTGCGGTCACCGCCGTCACCGCGCTGCAGAAGGCCGACCTGATCGTCGCCCTCGGCGCCCGCTTCGACGACCGCGTCACCGGCAAGCTGGACAGCTTCGCCCCGCACGCCAAGATCGTCCACGCCGACATCGACCCGGCCGAGATCGGCAAGAACCGCGCCGCCGACGTGCCGATCGTCGGTGACGCCCGCGAGGTCATCGCCGACCTGATCCAGGCCGTGCAGAAGGAGCACGCCGAGGGCGGCCGCGGCGACTACAGCGCCTGGTGGAAGGACCTCAGCCGCTGGCGCGACACCTACCCCCTGGGCTACGACCAGCCCGAGGACGGTTCGCTCTCCCCGCAGCAGGTCATCGAGCGCATCGGGCAGCTCGCCCCCGAGGGCACCGTCTTCACGGCGGGCGTCGGCCAGCACCAGATGTGGGCCGCGCACTTCATCCAGTACGACAAGCCCGCCACCTGGCTGAACTCCGGCGGCGCCGGGACCATGGGCTACGCCGTCCCCGCCGCCATGGGCGCCAAGGCCGGCGCACCCGGGCGGACCGTCTGGGCGATCGACGGCGACGGCTGCTTCCAGATGACCAATCAGGAGCTGGCCACCTGCGCCCTGAACAACATCCCGATCAAGGTCGCCATCATCAACAACGGCGCCCTCGGGATGGTCCGCCAGTGGCAGACCCTGTTCTACAACCAGCGCTACTCCAACACGGTCCTGCACTCCGGACCCGAGGACGTCGACCCGGCGGCGCGCGGCACCCGCATCCCCGACTTCGTGAAGCTGTCGGAGGCCATGGGCTGCTA
The DNA here is from genome assembly GCF_001267885.1 of Streptomyces ambofaciens ATCC 23877. Lineage (NCBI taxonomy): Bacteria > Bacillati > Actinomycetota > Actinomycetes > Kitasatosporales > Streptomycetaceae > Streptomyces > Streptomyces ambofaciens. The sequence goes on from NZ_CP012382.1 coordinate 5,591,256, forward strand.
CGCCATCCGCTGCGAGGACCCCGCCGACCTCGACAAGGTCATCGAGGAGGCGAACTCCGTCAACGACCGTCCCGTCGTCGTCGACTTCATCGTCCACGAGGACGCGATGGTCTGGCCGATGGTCGCCGCCGGCACCTCCAACGACGAGATCATGGCCGCCCGGGACGTCCGCCCCGACTTCGGCGACAACGAAGACGACTGAGAGCCGTAAAGGAAGCAGCCCATGTCCAAGCACACGCTCTCCGTCCTGGTGGAGAACAAGCCGGGCATCCTGGCCCGGATCGCCGCCCTCTTCTCCCGCCGCGGCTTCAACATCGACTCGCTCGCGGTCGGCGTCACCGAGCACCCCGACATCTCCCGCATCACCATCGTCGTGGGGGTGGAGGAGCTGCCGCTGGAGCAGGTGACCAAGCAGCTCAACAAGCTGGTCGAGGTCCTGAAGATCGTCGAGCTGGAGCCGGCCCACGCCGTCCAGCGCGAACTCGTCCTGGTGAAGGTGCGCTCCGACAACGAGACGCGCTCCCAGATCGTCGAGATCGTCCAGCTCTTCCGCGCCAAGACCGTCGACGTCTCCCCGGAGGCCGTCACCATCGAGGCCACCGGCAGCAGCGACAAGCTGTCCGCCATGCTCAGGATGCTGGAACCGTACGGCATCAAGGAGCTGGTCCAGTCCGGCACGATCGCCATCGGCCGCGGCGCCCGTTCGATCACGGACCGTTCGCTGCGCGCGCTCGACCGGTCCGCATAACGACGGAAACGGGCGGCCGGCCCGACCCGGCCGCCCGCATTCCGAGACCCCGAGACTTCCCTTCCCCCCACCGGCATACGGTGGGACGCGACACCTGCACACAAGGAGAGAACCCAGTGGCCGAGCTGTTCTACGACGCCGACGCCGACCTGTCCATCATCCAGGGCCGCAAGGTCGCGGTCATCGGGTACGGCAGCCAGGGCCACGCCCACGCCCTGTCGCTGCGCGACTCCGGCGTCGACGTGCGCGTCGGTCTGCACGAGGGCTCCAAGTCCAAGGCCAAGGCCGAGGAGCAGGGCCTGCGCGTGGTGAGCCCGTCCGAGGCCGCCGCCGAGGCCGACGTCATCATGATCCTCGTCCCGGACCCGATCCAGGCCCAGGTCTACGAGGAGCACATCAAGGACAACCTGAAGGACGGCGACGCGCTGTTCTTCGGCCACGGCCTCAACATCCGCTTCGGCTTCATCAAGCCCCCGGCCGGCGTGGACGTCTGCATGGTCGCCCCCAAGGGCCCGGGCCACCTGGTGCGCCGTCAGTACGAGGAGGGCCGCGGCGTTCCCTGTATCGCCGCCGTCGAGCAGGACGCCTCGGGCAACGCCTTCGCGCTGGCCCTGTCGTACGCGAAGGGCATCGGCGGCACCCGCGCCGGCGTCATCAAGACGACCTTCACCGAGGAGACCGAGACCGACCTCTTCGGCGAGCAGGCCGTGCTGTGCGGCGGCACCGCCGCGCTGGTCAAGGCGGGCTTCGAGACGCTGACCGAGGCCGGTTACCAGCCGGAGATCGCCTACTTCGAGTGCCTGCACGAGCTGAAGCTCATCGTGGACCTCATGTACGAGGGCGGCCTGGAGAAGATGCGCTGGTCGATCTCCGAGACCGCCGAGTGGGGCGACTACGTCACCGGCCCGCGGATCATCACCGACGCCACCAAGGCCGAGATGAAGAAGGTCCTCGCCGAGATCCAGGACGGCACCTTCGCCAAGAACTGGATGGACGAGTACCACGGCGGTCTGAAGAAGTACAACGAGTACAAGCAGCAGGACTCCGAGCACCTGCTGGAGACCACCGGCAAGCAGCTGCGCAAGCTGATGAGCTGGGTCGACGAGGAGGCGTAAGCCGCCCGCCCGAAGGGGCCGGAGCATCCCGCTCCGGCCCCTTCGGCGAACCCGGGGTAACGTCGTGCACGACGGCGTTGTCCACCCCGTCCAGCCACGGACGGGTGATCCTTCCGAAGAGGCGCAGGACGACCCCCGTCACGCCACTAGACTTCTGCCCAACATACGCGTCAGGCCCACAGCGTCGTGCGTCTTCCACGCGGTAGCCAACCTCCACCGCCTGCGGCCGTCGGGACGGCCGTCCGCATTGGACTTGTGAGGACTCACGTGAGCTCGAAACCCGTCGTACTCATCGCTGAAGAGCTGTCGCCCGCGACCGTGGACGCGCTTGGCCCCGACTTCGAGATCCGCCAGTGCAACGGCGCGGACCGGGCCGAACTGCTCCCCGCCATCGCCGACGTGGACGCGATCCTGGTCCGCTCCGCGACCAAGGTCGACGCCGAGGCCATCGCCGCCGCGAAGAAGCTCAAGGTCGTCGCCCGCGCCGGTGTCGGTCTGGACAACGTGGACGTCTCCGCCGCCACCAAGGCCGGCGTGATGGTGGTCAACGCCCCGACCTCCAACATCGTGACCGCCGCCGAGCTGGCCTGCGGTCTCCTCGTCGCCACCGCCCGCAACATCCCGCAGGCCAACGCCGCGCTGAAGAACGGCGAGTGGAAGCGCAGCAAGTACACCGGTGTCGAGCTGGCCGAGAAGACCCTCGGTGTCGTGGGCCTCGGCCGCATCGGCGCCCTCGTCGCGCAGCGCATGTCGGCCTTCGGCATGAAGGTCGTCGCCTACGACCCCTACGTGCAGCCCGCGCGGGCCGCGCAGATGGGCGTCAAGGTCCTGTCGCTGGACGAGCTGCTCGAGGTCTCCGACTTCATCACCGTCCACCTCCCCAAGACCCCCGAGACCCTCGGCCTGATCGGCGACGAGGCGCTGCGCAAGGTCAAGCCGAGCGTCCGCATCGTCAACGCCGCGCGCGGCGGCATCGTCGACGAGGAGGCGCTGTACTCGGCGCTCAAGGAGGGCCGCGTCGCCGGCGCGGGCCTGGACGTGTACGCCAAGGAGCCGTGCACCGACTCCCCGCTGTTCGAGTTCGACCAGGTCGTCTGCACCCCGCACCTCGGTGCCTCCACCGACGAGGCCCAGGAGAAGGCCGGCATCGCCGTCGCCAAGTCGGTGCGCCTCGCCCTCGCCGGTGAGCTGGTCCCCGACGCGGTGAACGTCCAGGGCGGCGTCATCGCCGAGGACGTCAAGCCCGGCCTGCCGCTCGCCGAGCGCCTCGGCCGCATCTTCACCGCGCTCGCCGGTGAGGTCGCCGTCCGCCTCGACGTCGAGGTCTACGGCGAGATCACCCAGCACGACGTGAAGGTGCTGGAGCTCTCCGCCCTCAAGGGCGTCTTCGAGGACGTCGTCGACGAGACCGTGTCCTACGTCAACGCCCCGCTCTTCGCCCAGGAGCGCGGTGTGGAGGTCCGGCTGACCACCAGCTCGGAGTCGCCGGAGCACCGCAACGTCGTCACGGTCCGCGGCACCCTCTCGGACGGCGAGGAGGTGTCGGTCTCCGGCACGCTGGCCGGCCCGAAGCACCTCCAGAAGATCGTCGCAGTCGGCGAGTACGACGTCGACCTCGCCCTCGCCGACCACATGCTGGTCCTGCGCTACGAGGACCGTCCCGGCGTCGTCGGCACCGTCGGCCGCGTCATCGGCGAGGCCGGTATCAACATCGCCGGCATGCAGGTCGCCCGCGCGACGGTGGGCGGCGAGGCGCTGGCCGTGCTGACCGTCGACGACACCGTGCCCGCCGGGGTGCTGGCCGAGGTCGCGGCGGAGATCGGGGCCACGTCGGCCCGGTCGGTGAACCTGGTCTGACGTGACCCGGGGGCTCGGGCCCCCGAACTCCCGTTCGCTCCGAACGGGTTCGTCCTCACACGCCGGACGGGCTGGGATGTCCAGCCTGTCCGGCGTTCTCCGTTTCCACGGCCGCGTCCTGGCGGACCCGGATGTGCCGCAGTCCGGCCGCCGCCACCCCGGCCGCCGCGACGAGCAGCAACGCCGCGGCGACCGCGGCGCCCCGCATGCCGTCGGTGAACGCCTCCCGGGCCGCCGCCGCCAGGGCGTCCCCCGCGCGCCCCGGCGACTCGGCCGCCACGGCCAGCGCGCCGCCCAGGGTCTCCTGCGCCGGAGCGGGGGCGTTCGACGGCATGCCGTGGCGGTAGAGGGCCGTGCCGATGGAACCGAGGGCGGCCATGCCCAGGGCGCCGCCGAACTCGGTGCCCGTCTCCAGCAGTGAGGACGCGGACCCGGCCTTCTCGACCGGGGCCGAACCCAGGGCCAGGTCGGTGAGCTGGGACATCACGATGACGATGCCGGCGGCCAGGACACCGCACGCCGCCAGCACCACCCACAGCGAGTCCGTGCCGGCCAGAGCCAGCAGCCCGTAGCCGGCCGCCGCGATGAGGAAGCCGGCCGTCACCACGTGCGCGCGCTCGACGCCCCGCTGGACCAACTGGGCGGCGACGGGCGCGGCGACGCCGATGAGCACCGACGGCAGCAGGCTCCACAGCGCGGCTTCCAGCGAGCTCTTGCCCAGGACCGACTGCAGGTACTGGGTGGTGAAGAACGCCGAGCCCATCATGCCGAGGGCCGACACGGTGTTGAGGACGAGCGCCGGGGTGAAGCCGTGCCCGCGGAAGAGGGCCGGGGAGATCATCGGCGAGGCCGAAGTGCGCTGACGCTGCACGAAGAGCGCGGCGAACAGCAGGCCGACGGTGATCGAGACGACGTAGCGGACGTTCCAGCCCTCGGCGGCCAGTTCCTTCAGGCCGTAGATCACGGGCAGGACCGCCACCAGCGACAGGGGGACGCTCAGCAGGTCGAAGCGGCCGGGGGAGGGGTTCTTCGACTCGGGGAGCAGCAGCGGGCCGAGGACCAGCAGCAGCGCCATCGCGGGCAGGTTGACCAGGAAGACGGAGCCCCACCAGAAGTGCTCGACGAGCACGCCGCTCATCACCGAGCCCAGGGCGATCCCGGCCGTCATCACCCCGGACCACAGCCCGATCGCCTTGGCCCGCTGGGCGGGGTCGGTGAACATCGTGCGGACGAGCGCCATCGTGGTCGGCATCAGCGTCGCACCGCCGATGCCGAGGAGCGCGCGGGCCGCGATCAGGGCCTCGGCGCTGTGCGCGTAGGCCGCGCCCAGCGAGGCGGTGCCGAAGGCCGCCGCACCGACGAGGAGCAGCCTGCGCCGGCCGATGCGGTCGCCCAGCGCACCCATCGTCATCAGCAGGCCGGCGAGGACGAAGCCGTAGATGTCGAAGATCCACAGCTGCTGGGTGCCGCTCGGTTCCAGGTCCGCGCTGATCTCCGGGATCGCGAAGTAGAGGACGGAGACGTCCATCGAGACCAGGAGGAGCGGAAGCATCAGGACGGTCAGCGCCGTCCACTCGCGGCGGCCTGCGCGAGCCGGGTTCGTTGTCATGGCGGTGACTGTACGCACGTCTTATACGGGTGTCTAGTACGCACGTATAGGACGGTTGTATGGATCGAGGGGTAGGGTGACGCCATGGGACACCGTGAGGATCTGCTCGACGGCGCGAAGCGCTGTCTGCTCGCCAAGGGGTTCGCGCGCACGACCGCCCGCGACATCGTCAGGGAGTCGGGGACCAACCTGGCGTCCATCGGGTACCACTACGGCTCCAAGGACGCGCTGCTCGCGCAGGCCTACGTGGCGCTGGTCGAGGGGATGGGCGACTCCTTCGAGGGGGACGGGACCGCGCGCAGCACCACCGCGCCCGGCTCGACCGAGCGGTTCCGGGAGGTGTGGGCCAACATCATCGGGACCATGCGGGAGCCGGGCTCGATCTGGCGGCTCAGCATGGAGGCCCTGGTCATGGGCGACCGGATGCCCGAGGTGCGCGACCATCTGGCGCGGGCCCAGCGGGAAGCGGGGCGCGGTCTCGTTCCCCTACTCATGGGCGGGCGCGAGGAGGACGTCTCCGACGAGACGGCGGACACGGTCGGCATGTTCTACGTGACCCTGATGACGGGCCTCATCGCGCAGTGGACCTTCGACCCGAAGAGCGCGCCGGAGGCCGGAGCCCTGGCCGAGGGCCTGCGCCGGGTGGTCGAGGCCGCTACAGGCGGTGCGCCTTGAGCGCCATGTGCAGCAGCAGCCGGTCCTCTCCGTCGTCCAGGTCGAGACCTGTGAGCTGCTCGACGCGGGAGAGGCGGTAGTACAGCGTCTGCCGGTGGATGCCGAGCTCCGCGGCGGTGCGGCCGGCCTGCCCCGCGCAGTCGAGGTAGACCACGGCGGTGCGGACCAGCTCGCGGTGGGCGGGGGCGAGCAGCACCCGCACGGCGGGGTCCTGCGCGGCGTGCTCGGGCAGTGCGGTCAGCAGGCGGAACGCCCCGATGGACGTCCACTCGGCGACCGGCCCGAACCGGCTCTCGGCGCGCGCCGCCCGGGCCGCGGCCGACGCCTCCCGCCAGGCGGCCCCCAGCTCGGCCAGCCCGGTCCGCGGAGCCGAGACCCCCGCCGCCGGGGCCGTGGCGCCGGCGCCCGCCCGCTCCAGCAGCCGTCCCGCCGCCGAGGTCGCCGGGCTCGTGACGTCCGCCGAGCGCAGCCGGACCAGCAGCGCCAGCGACTGGCCCGACGCCCCCCACGGCACGGTGCACAGCGCCGTCGCCCCCGGCACCGTGCGGACCGAGGGCGCGTCGTCGGGGTCGGCCGACGGCCAGGGGGCCACGCACACCACCGCGTGCGAGGTGTGCGCGCGCGAGCCGAGGGCGGTGCGCAGTTCGGCCACGGCCATGTCCCGCTGCCAGTCGCGGTCGGCGGTCAGTACCGCCCGCAGCTCCCGGCTGAGGTCCGCCCCGTGCTGCGCCTCGTCCGCGAGCAGCGCGCCGATCCGGACGGTGACCGCCATGGCGGCCGTCAGCTGCCGCTCGGTCGGACCCGGTTCGGTGTCCAGGAGCCACACGTACCCGAGAACGACGCCCCGGTGCCGTACCGGCAGGCAGGTGCGCCCCCGGTACACCCCCGCCTCCGGCGTCGGCGGGATCCGGACCGGCCCGGTCGCGCGGGTGATGCCGAAGCCCTCGAACCAGGCCCGGACGGCCGCGGTGGAGCGCCGGGTCAGGATCGAGCGGGTGCGCACCGGGTCCAGGGCGGACGGATCGAGGTCGCCCTCGCTGTCGTACGCGCCGAAGGCGATCAGTTCGAAGTCGCGGTTCTCCAGGGTCGCCGGCGCGCCCAGCAGCTCGGAGATCTCGTCGACCAGCTCCTGATAGTCACCACTGGTACCTCCCGAACCTCTGGAATCCGACGTCACCCGGGCATTCTGCCGCATTTGCGCGCGCCCTTCATACATCTGTCTGAGATCCGCGGCACGGATGCGTGACAGCTGTCGATGGCCGACGATCGGGGGGATCCTTAGATTTCACGGTGGTTCTCCGTGCCGTCCCCCGTTCGTCGGGCGGCGGCCTCGTGTTGGTCGGTAAGTGGAGGTGCCCCGTGCTGGGTCCCGTGATTCTCGCCGCGTCGCGCAGCGACCGGATGCGTCGTCTGGTCTCGGCCGCGCCCGTGACCAAGCCGGTCGTCGACCGGTTCATCCCCGGCGAGACGGTCGACGAGATCGTTCCGATCGTCCGGGACCTCACCGACCAGGGCCTGGAACTGACGATGGACGTCGTCGGCGAGGACATCACCAGCCCCGCGCAGGCCGAGGCCGCCCGCGACGCCTACCTGGAGCTGATCGACCGGCTGAAGCCGCTGGAGCTCGGCACCCGCGCCGAGATGTCGGTGAAGCTGTCCATGTTCGGCCAGGCGCTGGACGGCGGGCACGAGCTGGCCCAGAAGAACGTCCGCCCGGTCGTCGAGGCCGCCGCCGAGATCGGCACCACGGTCACCCTCGACGCCGAGGACCACACCACCCTCGACTCGATGTTCGCGATCCACGACGAGCTGCGCAAGGACTTCCCGCAGACCGGCTGCGTCATCCAGGCCTACCTCTTCCGCACCGAGGCCGACGCGCGCCGGCTCGCCGACAGCGGCTCTCGCGTACGGTTGGTGAAGGGCGCCTACAAGGAGCCCGCCGAAGTCGCCTACCAGCAGCGCCACGAGATCGACAAGGCCTACGTGCGCATCCTGCGGACCCTGATGGAGGGCGAGGGCTACCCGATGATCGGGTCCCACGACCCGCGTCTGATCTCCATCGCCCAGGAACTGGCCCGTACCGCCGGGCGCAAGCTCGACGAGTACGAGTTCCAGATGCTCTACGGCATCCGCGGCGACGAGCACCTGCGGCTCGCCGCCGAGGGGCACCGCATGCGCGTCTACACCGCCTACGGCACCGACTGGTACGGCTACTTCATGCGCCGTCTGGCGGAGAAGCCGGCCAACCTCCGGTTCTTCGCCCGCTCGATGGTCACCAAGGGCTGAGCCCGCACCCGCTCGCACAACCCGCTGAAGTCAAGGAGTTACGGAACCCATGGACGCTGTGACCCAGGTCCCCACCCCCGTCAACGAGCCGGTGCACGGCTACGCCCCCGGTTCGCCCGAGCGCGCCCGTCTGGAGGCCAAGCTCCGCGAGCTGGCCGACAACCCGATCGACCTGCCCTGCACCATCGGCGGCGTCAAGCGGATGGGCGGCGGCGACCGCTTCGACGTCGTGCAGCCGCACAACCACAAGGCCCGCCTGGGTACGTACGCGAACGCCACCCAGCAGGACGCCCAGGACGCGATCGACGCCGCCCTGGCCGCCGCCCCGGCGTGGCGCGCGATGTCCTTCGACGACCGCGCGGCGATCATCCTGCGCGCCGCCGAGCTGCTGTCCGGCCCGTGGCGCGAGACCATCGCCGCCTCCACCATGCTCGGCCAGTCCAAGACGGCCCAGCAGGCCGAGATCGACAGCCCCTGCGAGCTGGTCGACTTCTGGCGCTTCAACGTCCACTACGCCCGCCAGATCCTGGCCGAGCAGCCGCCGGCCAACTCGCCGGGCGTGTGGAACCGCATGGACCACCGCCCGCTGGAGGGCTTCGTCTACGCGATCACGCCCTTCAACTTCAGCGCGATCGCGGCCAACCTGCCCACCGCCCCGGCCCTGATGGGCAACGTCGTGGTGTGGAAGCCGTCCCCGACGCAGACCCACGCCGCCGTGCTGCTCATGCAGCTGCTGGAGGAGGCCGGGCTGCCCAAGGGCGTCATCAACCTCGTCACCGGCGACGGCATCGCGGTCTCCGAGGTGGCGCTGGAGCACCGCGACCTCGCGGGCATCCACTTCACCGGTTCGACCCCCACCTTCCAGCACCTGTGGAAGACGGTCGGCAACAACATCGAGAAGTACCGCACCTACCCGCGGCTGGTCGGCGAGACCGGCGGCAAGGACTTCCTGGTCGCCCACCCGTCGGCCGACCGCGCGGTGCTCAAGACCGCGCTGACCCGCGGCGCCTTCGAGTACCAGGGCCAGAAGTGCAGCGCCACCTCCCGCGCCTACATCCCGGCGTCCATCTGGAACGACGGCTTCAAGGAGGAGTTCGCCGCCGAGGTCGACTACCTCACCATGGGTGACGTCACCGACCTGTCGAACTTCATGGGCGCCGTCATCGACGAGCGGTCCTTCGCCAAGAACAAGGCCGCCATCGACCGCGCCAAGGCCGACGACACCTGCACGATCGTCGCGGGCGGCTCCTACGACGACTCGGTCGGCTACTTCGTGCGCCCGACCGTCGTCGAGTGCACCGACCCGGAGAACGAGGTGTTCCGCACCGAGTACTTCGGCCCGTTCCTCGCCGTGTACGTGTACGACGACAGCAAGGCCGACGCGTACGACGAGATGCTGACCCAGATGGAGTCGGTCTCCGACTACGCCCTCACCGGCTCGGTCATCTCGGGCGACCGCGCGGCGGCGGCGTACACGATGGAGAAGCTGCGCTACGCGGCCGGCAACTTCTACATCAACGACAAGTCGACCGGCGCCGTGGTCGGCCAGCAGCCCTTCGGCGGTGGCCGCGCCTCCGGCACCAACGACAAGGCCGGCGCCCCGCAGAACCTGATGCGCTGGACCCTGACCCGCGCCATCAAGGAGACGCTGGTCGCCCCGACCGACTACGCGTACCCGCACATGGGCTGACGCCCACCCCGCGCCGCACGGGCCAGGTCCTCCCCGGACCTGGCCCGTCCGCGTGTCCGGGCGCCGGATACTGAGCCCATGACCGTCCCCGGCCGAACGGCCACCCCCGGCCCCACCCTGCGCAGCGCCCACACCGCCGACCTCGCGCCCGGGGAACTGCGCGCCGCCCGTGCCCTCATGGACCTCGCCTTCGACGGCGACTTCGCCGAGGAGGACTGGGAGCACGCCCTCGGCGGCATGCACGCGCTCGTCCTCGACGACGCCGGGCTCGCCGCGCACGGCGCGGTCGTCATGCGCCGGGTACGGCACCGCGACCGCTGGCTGCGCGTCGGCTACGTGGAGGCCGTCGCCGTCCGCCCCGACGTCCGCCGCACCGGGCTCGGCGGGCGGGTGATGGCCGAGCTGGAGCGGATCGTCGACCGGGCGTACGACGCCGGGATGCTCTCCGCCAGCGACGAGGGGGCCCGCCTCTACACCGGCCGGGGCTGGCGGCAGTGGTCCGGCCGGGTCTCGGCCCTCGGCCCGGACGGTGCCGTGCACCTGCCGGAGGAGGAGGGCGGCACCTACGTCCGGCCTGCCCTGGCCGGCGTCCTGGACCCGGCGCACGGACTGCTCTTCGACTGGCGGGACGGGGATGTGCTGTAGGCATCACCGCAGGTCGCAGGGGTGTGACCCACTCCACCGTCTCAGATAGTAGGAAGTCCGAGTAATTGTGGAGACAGACGCTCCGCGCTCCCTTAGTTTTGTAGGAGCCGAACGTCCCGCTCGATCGAGCGGATGGCGGTCGTGAGCCGGGCCCCGTGCAGGCAACCCCTGCGGACCGTGCTCCCCGCCCCTTCCGGCCTCTCGCGATCCCCCCTTTTCTGTGCACCCGCGTGTGCTGTGCCGAAGGAGTCGATTCCCATGGCCGAGACCACCGTCCGCCGCCGAGTCCGCCACCTCTCCCGTACCGCCGACTCCGACCGCAAGAACGCCGCGGCCGCCCTCCAGCGCGCCCTCGACCGTCGGGACAACGGCGGCTCCACCGGTCACTGAGCCGGACGTGACACGGAGGTGACAGCCGGGGTGTCCGCATGCCGGACACCTCATGTCATCCCGTGGGACGGAGAGTAGGGTGCTGCGCATGTCGGCTAGCTCTCGCATCCTCAATCTCGCAGTGATTCCCGGTGACGGCATCGGCCAGGAGGTCGTGGCCGAGGGTCTCAAGGTCCTCTCCGCCGTCCTCCCGCAGGATGTGAAGCTGGAGACCAAGGAGTTCGACTTCGGCGCCCGGCGCTACCACGCCACCGGTGAGACCCTCACCGACGCCGACCTCGACGCCCTCAAGGCCCACGACGCGATCCTCCTCGGCGCCATCGGTGACCCCTCGGTGCCGTCGGGTGTGCTGGAGCGCGGCTTCCTGCTCAAGCTCCGCTTCGCCTTCGACCACCACGTGAACCTGCGGCCCTCCAAGCTCCTGCCGGGTGTCGCCACCCCGCTCGCCGGCCAGCCGGAGATCGACTTCGTCGTCGTCCGCGAGGGCACCGAGGGCCCGTACACGGGCAACGGCGGCACCATCCGCAAGGGCACCGAGCACGAGGTCGCCACCGAGGTCTCCGTCAACACGGCCTTCGGTGTCGAGCGCGTCGTCCGCGACGCCTTCGCCCGCGCCCAGGCCCGCCCCCGCAAGAAGCTCACGCTGGTCCACAAGAACAACGTGCTGACCTTCGCGGGCCACCTGTGGACGAACGTCTTCAACAAGGTGGCCGAGGAGTACCCCGAGGTCACCACCGACTACATCCACGTCGACGCCGCGACGATCTACCTCGTCACCGACCCCGGCCGCTTCGACGTGATCGTCACCGACAACCTCTTCGGCGACATCATCACCGACCTCGCCGCGGCCGTCTCCGGCGGCATCGGCGTCGCCGCGAGCGGGAACATCAACCCCTCGGGCGACTTCCCCTCGATGTTCGAGCCGGTCCACGGTTCCGCGCCCGACATCGCCGGCCAGGGCAAGGCCGACCCCACCGCCACGGTCCTGTCCGTCGCCCTGCTGCTGCGCCACCTCGGTCACGAGGCCGAGGCGACCCGCATCGAGGAAGCGGTCTCCGCCGACCTCGGCGAGCGCGGCGGCAAGCCCGCCCGCTCCACCTCGGAGATCGGTGACGCGCTCGCCGTACGAGTAGCCGGCTGACCCGCCGCGCCACTCGATCGAATCCCTTTCGAAGCCGCCGGGTCCGGAAACAAGGCACCCGGCGGCTTTCTCCTGCGTCCGCCAGGTGCGACCATCGAGCCCTGGGCCGCATTCACCCCGTTTCACCCGTCGCCACTCGCGCGCGATAATCGAACGCGAAGCCGTGACATGAGGGAATGCTCGGACGTCCTAGCACCGGCCACCGGCCGTACGGGCGTGACAGCGGCCCGTCACAATCAAACCGGTGAAGGACATCAACCCATGACGACGCCCACGATCGAGCTCAAGCCCTCCGCCACCCCGCTCTCCGACGCCGAGCGCGCGGCGATCCTGTCCGCCCCCGGGTTCGGCCGCCACTTCACCGACCACATGGTGACGATCAAGTGGACCGAGGGCCGCGGCTGGCACGACGGACAGCTCGTCCCGTACGGCCCGCTCGCCCTGGACCCGGCCACCATGGTCCTGCACTACGCGCAGGAGATCTTCGAGGGACTGAAGGCCTACCGCCGGCCCGACGGCTCCGTCGCCACCTTCCGGCCGGAGAAGAACGCCCAGCGCTTCCAGGCCTCCTCGCGCCGCCTGGGCATGCCGGAGCTGCCGGTGGAGACCTTCATCGAGGCGTGCGACGCGCTGGTGCGGCAGGACGAGAAGTGGGTCCCGGCGCACGGCGGTGAGGAGTCCCTCTACCTGCGCCCCTTCATGATCGCGACCGAGGTCGGCCTGGGCGTCAAGCCGGCCAACGAGTACCTGTTCCTGGTCATCGCCTCCCCGGCCGGCGCCTACTTCCCGGGCGGCGTCAAGCCCGTCTCCATCTGGGTCTCCGAGGACCGCGTCCGCGCCGTCCCCGGCGGCATGGGCGACGCCAAGACCGGCGGCAACTACGCCGCGTCCCTGCTCGCCCAGGCGGAGGCCGCCGCCAAGGGCTGCGACCAGGTCTGCTACCTGGACGCGGTCGAGCACCGGTGGGTCGAGGAACTCGGCGGCATGAACCTGTACTTCGTGTACGGGGACAAGATCGTCACCCCGTCCCTCACCGGCTCCATCCTGGAGGGCGTCACCCGTGACTCCCTGCTCACCGTCGCCCGCGACCTGGGCTACGAGGCCGAGGAGGGCCGCGTCTCGGTCGAGCAGTGGCAGCGCGACTCGGAGAACGGCTCCCTCACCGAGGTCTTCGCCTGCGGTACGGCGGCCGTGATCACGCCGGTCGGCACCGTCAAGCGCGCGGGTGCGCAGTGGCAGCAGAGCGGGGGCGAGACCGGGGAGGTCACGCAGCGCCTGCGGAACGCGCTGCTGGACATCCAGCGGGGCACCGCCGAGGACAAGCACGGCTGGATGCACCGCCTGGCCTGAGGCCACCGGACCGGCGCCGGCCCGCGCCGACGCCTCCGGAGTCCTTGAGCGGGTCCGCTGCGGCTTCCGGTTCCGGAGGGTCCGCTGCGGGTTCGGGCCCGGAGTCCGGAGCGGGTCTGCTGCGGGTTCCGGCCCCGGAGTTCCTGAGCGGGTCGGGTCCGGCGGCTTGCGGACCCGGAATCCTCAGGCGGGCCCGCTCCCCGTCTCGGCCGGACGGGAAGCGGGCCCCGCCACCTCCGCCGCGGGTGCCGTCGCCGCGGCGGTGCCCGGAACGGCGAGCAGGTACACCGCCCCGCCCACCAGCCCCGACAGCAGGAAGCTGCAGTCCACCCCGCCCGTCAGCGACAGCAGCGGGCCCTCGTACGACGGCAGCGACACCGCCAGCACGCCGACGAGCGCGCCCGCGGCCCAGGCCACCGTGGCCGGGACGTTCCAGCCCGCGCGGTACCAGTAGACGCCGCCCCGGGCCCGGCGGTTGAAGACCTGGAGCGCGTCGGTGTCGTACTCCCCGCCGCAGCGGACGAAGCCGATCATCGTGATCACCGCCCACGGGGTGCCGATCGCCGTCAGCAGCAGCACGAACGACGTCATCGCCGACCGCGCGTCCCACGCGTAGTGCCCGGCGAAGACGCACGCGGTGGCGACGACGGCGACGGCACAGGTAGCCCGGGCCCGGGAGGCGCGCGGCAGGATGGCGTCCAGGTCCAGGCCCATGGAGTACAGCATCAGGCCCGCGTTGCCGACCGACCCGGCGGAGGCGGCCAGCAGCAGCGGGACCAGGTACCAGGTGGGCGCGGCGTCGACCAGCGGCCCCGCGTAGTCCAGGGCGGCGCGGGCGGCGTACGAGGTGAAGGTGCCGAAGAGCTGCGGCACCAGCAGGCCCAGCATCAGCCCCAGCCAGGTCGCGTGCAGCACCCGGCGCGAGGTGAAGCGGGCCGGGGAGACGTAGCGGGTGTAGTCGCCGAGCAGCGTGATGAAGGCGATCGGCCCGGACAGCCCGGCGGCCACGACCGCGAGCAGCCACGTCGGCCAGAACCCGCCCAGCAGGTACCCGCCCGCCTCCGGCAGCGCCGCGGTGGTGAAGCCGGGGGCGTAGGCGATCACGCCCAGCACCAGCAGGGCGGTCATGCCGTACGCCAGCACCTTGGACATCGTGAGCAGCACCCGGTAGCCGTAGACCGCGCCCGCCACGGTGGCCGCGGCGAGCAGCCCGTAGACGACGGCGTACGCGCCCCCGCCCTGCGGCAGTCCGAAGAGCCGGCCGAGCACGCCCGTCATCACGTCGCCGCCGATCCACACGGTCAGCGCCGTGTAGCCGAGGGCGAGGAGCAGGCCGACCACCGAGCCGACCAGTCGTCCGCGCACCCCGAACTGGGCGCCCGACGACGTCGACAGGTTGGTGCCGGTGCGCAGGGAGACCAGGGCCAGCGGGGCGGTGAACACGGTGCCGACGACCGTGCCCGCCAGCACGGAGCTGACCGACGCCCACCAGCCCAGGCCGAAGGAGGGCGGGAGCCAGCCGAAGACGATCACGCCGAGGCACAGGTTGGAACCGAGCAGGATCGAGACGAGGTCCCGCGGCCCGCTGGTCCGTTCCTCCTCGGGGATGGTGTCGACTCCGCGCTGTTCTATCGGCATGGCTGGTCTCCTTCGACGGCCGCCTGAGTGTTAGAGCGACGTTCAATGTGACGCCCGACTCCGGTGTGCGTCAACGGTTCCGTTGCATGTACTGGGCGTTTAGAGTGTTGCTCTAACGAGTGAAAGGCAAGGAGGTGCCGCGTCGTGAGACTGACCCCCACGGAACGTGACCGGCTGCTGCTCTTCGGGGCGGCCGAGCTGGCCCGGTCCCGGCGGGCCCGCGGGCTCCGGCTGAACGTGCCGGAGGCGACCGCGCTGATCGCGGACACCGTGTGCGAGGCCGCCCGGGACGGCGCGCGCCTCGCCGAGGCCGTCGAGCGCGCCCGGTCCGTACTCGGCGCCGACGACGTGCTGCCCGGAGTCGCGGACGTGGTCACCGAGGTGCACGTGGAGGCCGTCTTCGACGACGGGTCCCGGCTCGCGGTGGTCTCCGACCCGATCGGGGGAGGGGCGCTCGGGCCGGCGGGCCCGGGAGCCCTGCTGCCGGGGCCCGACCACACCGAGCCCGAGGCCGCGGTGCGCATCCCGGTGACCAACACGGCGAGCGTGCCCGTCTCCGTCACCTCCCACTTCCACTTCTTCGAGGCCAACCCCCGCCTGGACTTCGACCGCGAGCGGGCCTACGGCATGCGCCTGGCCGTCCCCGCGGGCTCGTCGGTGCGCTTCGGTCCCGGGGAGAGCGCCGAGGTCGGTCTCGTGCCCATCGGCGGGCGGCGCGTCGCGATCGGCTTCGCCGGTCTGGTCGACGGCCCGCTGGACGCGCCGGGAGCGAAGGCGGAGGCCCTGCGCCGGGCAGCGGCCTGCGGATACCTGGGAGTCACCCGGGGGGCACCGGAAGGAGACGGGCGATGAGCCGCTCGAAGGGACGCGAGATCAGCGAGTCGATCCACATCGACCCCCACGCCTACGCGGCCACCCACGGCCCCCGTGCCGGCGACCGCCTCCGCCTCGGCGACTCGGGCCTGGTGATCCGCGTCGAGTCCGACGCCCAGCGCCACGGCGACGAGTTCCTCGCCGGCTTCGGCAAGACCGCCCGCGACGGACTGCACCTCAAGGCCGCCACCGTCCGGGAGACCTGTGACGTCGTCATCAGCAACGTCGTCGTGATCGACGCGGCCCAGGGCATCCGGAAGGTGTCGATCGGCATCCGCGAGGGGCGCATCCACGCCATCGGGCGGGCCGGTAACCCGGACACCCTGGACGACGTCGACGTCGTGGTCGGCACGGGCACGTCCATCGTCTCCGGCGAGGGGCTCATCGCCACCGCCGGCGCCGTCGACACCCACGTCCACCTGCTCTCCCCGCGCATCATGGAGGCGTCGCTGGCGTCCGGCGTGACGACGATCATCGGGCAGGAGTTCGGCCCGGTGTGGGGCGTCGGCGTCAACTCGCCCTGGGCGCTGAAGCACGCCTTCGGCGCGTTCGACGCCTGGCCGGTCAACATCGGCTTCCTCGGCCGGGGTTCGTCCTCCCACGAGGCCCCGCTGATCGAGGCGCTGGCCGAGGGCGGCGCGAGCGGCTTCAAGGTGCACGAGGACATGGGCGCCCACACCCGCGCCCTGGACACCGCCCTGCGCGTCGCCGAGGAACACGACGTCCAGGTCGCCCTGCACAGCGACGGCCTGAACGAGTGCCTCTCCGTGGAGGACACCCTCCGCGTCCTGGAGGGCCGCACCATCCACGCCTTCCACATCGAGGGCTGCGGCGGCGGACACGTCCCCAACGTGCTGAAGATGGCCGGCGTCCCCAACGTCATCGGCTCCTCCACCAACCCCACCCTGCCCTTCGGCCGGGACGCGGTCGCCGAGCACTACGGCATGATCGTCTCCGTCCACGACCTCAAGACCGACCTGCCGGGCGACGCCGCCATGGCCCGCGACCGCATCCGCGCCGGGACCATGGGCGCCGAGGACGTGCTGCACGACCTGGGCGCCATCGGCATCACCTCCTCGGACGCGCAGGGCATGGGCCGGGCCGGCGAGACGGTCCGCCGCACCTTCGCCATGGCCGGCAAGATGAAGGCCGAGTTCGGCGCCCCCGACGCCGGCCACGACAACGAACGCGTCCTGCGCTACATCGCCAAGCTCACCCTCAACCCGGCCATCGCGCACGGCCTGGCCCACGAGGTCGGCTCCATCGAGCCCGGCAAGCTCGCCGACATCGTCCTGTGGCGCCCGGAGTACTTCGGCGCCAAGCCGCAGCTCGTCCTCAAGTCGGGCTTCCCGGCGTACGGCGTGGTCGGCGACCCGAACGCGGCCACCGACACCTGCGAACCACTCGTCCTCGGCCCCCAGTTCGGCGCGCACGGCGCCACGCCGGCCGACATATCCGTGGCCTTCGTCGCGCAGGCCGCCCTCGACCAGGGCGGCGACACCATGCCGACCCGCCGCCGCCGGGTCGCCGTGCGCGGCACCCGCGGCATCGGACCGGCCGACCTGCGTCTGAACTCCCGTACCGGGCAGGTCGACGTCGACCAGCGCACCGGCCTGGTCACCCTCGACGGCGAGCCGCTGCGCTCCGAACCGGCCGAGTCGGTCTCCCTCAACCGCCTGTACTTCCTCTGACGGACCCGAAGGACCCCCACATGAACACGCCCGCCGCCGACGGCTTCCGCATGCCCCCCGAGTGGGCCCCGCACGAGCGCACCTGGATGGCGTGGCCCGGCCCCAACCCCACCTTCGACGACCCCGAGGACCTGGCCGCCGCGCGCGTCGCCTGGGCGTCCGTCGCCCGGGCGGTGCGCCGCTTCGAGCCGGTGACGGTGGTGTGCGGCCCGGGGCAGTCGGCCGGGGCGCGCGCCCTGCTGGGCGAGGGGATCGAGACGGTCGAACGCGACCTCGACGACGCCTGGATGCGCGACATCGGCCCCACCTTCGTCACCGACGGCAAGGAGCTGGGCGCCGTCGACTGGACCTTCAACGGCTGGGGCGCCCAGGACTGGGCCCGCTGGGAGCACGACGCGAAGATCGGCGCGCACGTCGCCGACCTCGCGGGCGCCCGGACGTACACCTCCCCGCTGGTCAACGAGGGCGGCGGCATCCACGTCGACGGCGAGGGCACCGTGCTGCTCACCGAGACCGTGCAGCTCGGCCCGGAGCGCAACCCCGGCTGGACGAGGGAGCGAGTCGAGGCGGAGATCCACGCCCGCCTCGGCACCAGCAAAGCCGTCTGGCTGCCGCGGGGACTCACCTCCGACTACCCTCCGTACGGCTTCGGCACCCTCGGCCACGTCGACATCGTCGCCGCCTTCGCGGCCCCCGGCGTCGTCGTCGCCCACCACCAGCCCGACCCGGCCCACCCCGACCACGAGGTGACCCGGGAGGCCATCGGCATCCTGCGCGCGGCCACCGACGCCCGGGGCCGCCGCCTGGAGGTCGTCGAGGTGCCGGCCCCGACCGTCCTGGAGGCCGACGGCCACTGGGCCGACTACTCCTACATCAACCACTACCTGTGCAACTCGGGCGTCGTGCTCTGCGGCTTCGACGACCCGCGCGACGAGATCGCGGCCGGCATCTTCCGCCGGCTCCACCCGCGACGGACGGTGACCCTGGTGGACGCGCGTACGATCTTCGCGGGTGGCGGAGGCATCCACTGCATCACGCAGCAGCAGCCGAGGGTCTAGGAGCAGCGACATGGCCGGTGGTGGGCGCAGGCAGGCCCCGCCGCGCGAGGACGTCCTCGCCGCCGCCATGGAGATGATCGCCGAGCGCGGCCTGGAGAAGCTCACCATGGCGGCGCTCGGCCGCGAGGTCGGCATGAGCAGCGGGCACCTCCTCTACTACTTCCACTCCAAGGACGAACTGCTGCTGCGCACCCTGGAGTGGAGCGAGGGCCGGCTCGGCGTCGAACGCGGCCGGCTGCTCACCCGCCCCGGGACGGTCCGCGAACGCCTCGACGCCTACGTCGACCTGTACGTTCCCGAGGGCCACCGCGACCCGCACTGGACGCTGTGGCTGGAGGTCTGGAACCGCTCGCAGAACGCGGACGGCGACGCCCGCGACCGGCAGGCCGCCATCGAGGGCGCCTGGCACCGCGACCTGGTCGCGCTGCTCGCCGAGGGCGTCTCGCGCGGCGAGTTCCGCCCCGTCGACGCCGACCGCTTCGCTTCCCGGCTGCGTGCCCTCCTCGACGGTTTCGCCATCCACGTGGCGATCGGGCTGCGCGGAACGGACCGGACGCAGGTCCTCGGCCATGTGCGGGAGTTCCTGGCGGACGCCCTCTTCGCGGACGTCTGACGTCCGGCCCCGGGCCGCTCGCCGGACAGGCGCCGCCCGCATCCTGAGACGGGCGGTGAACCGGGGGACGAACTGTGCCAGACTCCCTCCGTGCTCTCGTTCGCCATGATTATTGGCAGCAGGCGCGCCGGTCCGCAGTGACCACCGCGTACGACCAGGTACGGGTGGACACCGTCGTCCTCGACCCGCGCGCAGACCTCTCGCACCCGCGAGAGGTTTTTCGTTTTCCTGGCCCACCTCCAGCCGGGAAGAGAGCGCGAGGGATCATAGACGGACGGTGGAACCGGTCATTCCGGTAGACCGAGATCCCCAACAGGAGTCCTCAGATCATGACCGCAACCAGCGAACTCGACGATTCGTTCCACGTCTTCGACACCACCCTGCGCGACGGCGCGCAGCGCGAGGGCATCAACCTCACGGTCGCGGACAAGCTGGCCATCGCACGGCACCTGGACGACTTCGGCGTGGGCTTCATCGAGGGCGGCTGGCCCGGCGCGAACCCGCGGGACACCGAGTTCTTCGCCCGGGCCCAGCAGGAGATCGACTTCAGGCACGCCGAGCTGGTGGCCTTCGGCTCCACCCGCCGCGCCGGTACGACCGCCGCCCAGGACCACCAGGTCAAGGCACTCCTGGAGTCGGGCGCCCAGGTGATCACCCTGGTCGCCAAGTCCCACGACCGGCACGTCGAGCTGGCACTGCGCACCACGCTCGACGAGAACCTGGCGATGGTCGCCGACACCGTCTCCCACCTCAAGGAGCAGGGCCGCCGCGTCTTCGTCGACTGCGAGCACTTCTTCGACGGCTACCGCGCCAACCCCGAGTACGCCAAGGCCGTCGTCCGCGCCGCCTCGGAAGCGGGCGCCGACGTCGTCATCCTGTGCGACACCAACGGCGGCATGCTGCCGGCGCAGATCCACGCCGTGGTCTCCACGGTGCTGGCCGACACCGGCGCCCGGCTCGGCATCCACGCCCAGGACGACACCGGCTGCGCCGTCGCCAACACCCTCGCCGCGGTCGACGCGGGCGCCACCCACGTCCAGTGCACGGCGAACGGCTACGGCGAGCGGGTCGGCAACGCCAACCTGTTCCCGGTCGTGGCCGCCCTGGAGCTGAAGTACGGCAAGAAGGTGCTGCCCGAGGGCCGGCTCCGCGAGATGACGAGGATCTCCCACGCCATCGCCGAGGTCGTCAACCTCACCCCGTCCACCCACCAGCCCTACGTCGGGGTGTCCGCCTTCGCGCACAAGGCCGGCCTGCACGCCTCCGCGATCAAGGTCGACCCCGACCTGTACCAGCACATCGACCCCGAGCAGGTCGGCAACACCATGCGGATGCTGGTCTCCGACATGGCCGGCCGCGCCTCCATCGAGCTCAAGGGGAAGGAACTCGGCATCGACCTCGGCGGCGACCGTGAACTGGTCGGCCGGGTCGTCGAGCGGGTCAAGGAACGGGAGCTGGCCGGCTACACGTACGAGGCGGCGGACGCGAGCTTCGAGCTGCTGCTGCGCGCGGAGGCCGAGGGCAGCCCCCTGAAGTACTTCGAGGTCGAGTCCTGGCGCGCGATCACCGAGGACCGCCCCGACGGCACCCACGCCAACGAGGCCACGGTGAAGCTCTGGTCCAAGGGCGAGCGGATCGTCGCCACGGCGGAGGGCAACGGGCCGGTCAACGCCCTGGACCGCGCCCTGCGCGTCGCCCTGGAGCGGACCTATCCCGAGCTGGCCAAGCTCGACCTGGTCGACTACAAGGTCCGCATCCTGGAGGGCGTGCACGGCACCCAGTCCACGACCAGGGTGCTCATCTCCACGGGCGACGGGACGGGGGAGTGGTCCACGGTGGGCGTCGCGGAGAACGTCATCGCCGCGTCGTGGCAGGCGCTGGAGGACGCGTACACGTACGGGCTGCTGCGGGCGGGGGTCACGCCCGCCGGGTGAGCCGGGTTTTCCTCACCCGTACTGATGTCTTATTGAGGCCGATTCGGGTACTTTCGAACGTATGAAGGACCTTCGCGTTCGTGTCCTCATACGCCTGCTGCTCGCGCCGGTCATCGCCGCGCTGGCGGTGCTGATGGCCGGTGCGCCCGGCGCTCAGGCGGCCACCGACGTCTCCGAGATCGGCGCGGCCCTGCGCGAGAGTCCGGTCTACGTGGACCCGGCCGCGTCCGACCTGCTGTCCCGGTCGGACGCGGAGGCGCTCGCCGACAAGATCGAGGAAGCGAACGAACCCGTCTTCGTCGCGGTCCTGCCGGCCGACTACCCGACCGCGAACCTCTTCCAGAACCTCCGCACCGAGACCGGCATCACCGGGCTGTACGGCGTCCGGCTCGGCGACGAGTTCGACGCGCGCGCCGACAGCAGCGTGCTGAGCCGCCAGGGCGTGAACAACCTCGTCACGGCGGCGCAGGGCGCCGGCGACACCAAGGCCCAGCTGAACGACTTCGTCGACGACGCGCTGCGCAGCGTGCGCGGCTCGGCCCCGTCCTCCTGGGACTCCGGTGGCGGCTCCTTCCCCACCGGCGCCCTGATCACCGCGGGCGCCGTCGTGGCGGCCGGCGGCGCGGGCGCCTACGCGATCGCGCGGCGCAACCGGCGCCGCCGCGAGGAGGAGCAGCGCGAGTCCCTGGAGCGGCTGCGCGTCGTGGTCGACGAGGACATCACGGCGTTCGGCGAGGAACTGGACCGGCTGGACTTCCACCCGGGGGAGCCGGGCGCCGACGACCCGATGCGCGCGGACTACGAACGGTCACTGGACGCCTACGAGAAGGCCAAGACCTTCATGGCGGACGCCCGCCGACCGGAGGACGTACGCGGCGTCACCCAGGCCCTGGAGGACGGACGCTTCTCCCTCGCCCTGCTCGCCGCCCGCCGGGAGGGCAGGCCGCTGCCCGAGCGCCGCCCGCCGTGCTTCTTCGACCCGCGCCACGGTCCCTCCGTCGCCGACGTCACCTGGACCCCGCAGGGCGGCGCCACCCGCGAGGTCCCGGTCTGCGCGGCCGACCGGGCCCGGCTGTCCGACGGCCGGGACCCGATGATCCGCGAGGTGGACACCGAGTACGGCCGCCGGCCCTACTGGGACGCCGGACCGGCCTACGGGCCCTGGGCGGGCGGCTACTTCGGCGGCGGCATCCTGCCGGGCCTGCTCGTCGGGACCATGCTGGGCGGGATGATGGCGGGCCCCGCCTACGGGGCCGGCTACGGCGCCGGCTACGGCGACTTCGGCGGCCACGAGGGCGGTGACGTGTCCGGCGGCGACTTCGACTCGGGCGACTTCGGCGGCGGCTTCGGCGGCGGGGACTTCGGCGGGGGCGGCGGCTTCGGCGGCGGCGGGGACTTCGGCGGCGGCTTCTGAGCGGCCGGCCGTGAGGCCACCGCCCGCCCGTGGTCAGCCCCGTGCCGTCCGCCACGCCCGGGCGAACGGGGCGAGGGACACCGTGAGGGCGAGAACGAGGGCGCCCGTGACGAGCCCCGCGCTGACCCACACCGGCGACCGGTACCCGAACCCCGCGCCGATCGCCGCACCTCCGGCCCAGGGACCCAGCGCCGCACCCACGTTGAACGCCGCCGTCGCGAAGCCTCCGGCCAGGGTGGGGGCGTCCGGCGCCGCGTACAGCGCCTGGGTGATCAGGGTGGAACCGACCCCGAAGGACAGGGCGCCCAGCAGGAACACGAGCCCGAGCACCAGAGCGGGGCTCCCCGCGCCGAGTGCGAGCGCGCACCATCCGGCGCACAGCGCGGCGCCGCCCGCCGTCAGCACCCGCACCGGATGCCGGTCCGCGAACCGCCCGCCGACGTTCACCCCGAGGAACGACCCCGCTCCGAACAGCGCCAGCACCCCGGGCACCCACGCGCCGTCCAGCCCGCCGACCTCGGTGGCCAGCGGCGCGAGATAGGTGAACGTACAGAAGGTCGCCCCGTTCACCAGCGCGGCCAGCAGCAACATGAGCCGCAGCCGGGGAGCGCGCAGCGCCCGCAGCTCGCCCCGCAGCGGGGGAGGCGCGGCCTCGGCGGCACCGCCCGGTACCGACCGGGCCACCGCCACCACCGCGGGCACCGCCAGCAGCGCCACCGCCCAGAACGCGGAGCGCCAGCCCCACACCTGGCCGAGCAGCGCCCCGGCGGGCACCCCGATCACGCAGGCCAGGGTGACCCCGCCCAGCAGCGTGGACGTGGCCCGGCCCCCGGCCCCGGGCTCGGCCATGCCGACGGCGGTCACCAGGGCGACGGCCAGGAACCCGGCGTTGGCCAGGGCTCCGACCACCCGGGCGGCGAGCAGCACCTCGAAGCTGCCGGTGACGGCGCCGATGACATGGACGGCGAGGAAGACGCAGAGGAAGCCCAGCAGGGCGCCCCGCCGCGACCACCGTCGGCCGAGGACCGCCATCAGCGGCGCCCCGACGACCATCCCCACCGCGAAGGCCGAGGTCAGTGCCCCGGCCGCAGGCACGGTGACCTGTAGATCCCTTGCGATGTCCGGCACCAGCCCGGACAGCATGAACTCGGACGTTCCCTGGGCGAACACGGCAAGGCCCAGCAGAAGAAGAGCGAACGGCATGAGGAAACTCCGCACCCGGAAGTCGACGTCGGACACGACACGGCGGACGGCCGTCCGGTGGCGGTGCGACGACGAGGACCCACGGGTACGCGCGCGGCGCGTCCCTCAGCCCGGCATCACGGGCGGCCACCGGAGGACAGGTGGCCGGAGTCTGTCGGCTTCGGGGCTGTTCACGTCGGGCAGACTAGCGCCTCCCGGCGCGGGAGACGACCGGATAATCGGCGGCGGACCGGGTGACCCGGGTCCGGGAAGCAGGGCCCCCGCGGCGGACGACGACGACCGCCGCGAGGCCGACGGCCAGGCCCAGGGCGGTCTGCACGCCGAAGGGCTCGCCGAACATCAGGGCGCCCCACACGGCGGTGACCGGAGCCATGAGGAACATGAGCGTGTTGACCTCGGTGATGCCGGACCGGCGCAGGATCAGCCAGTACAGCCCGTAGCCGCCGAACGTGGGCAGCACCACGAGCCAGGCGGTCGCCACCCAGAACGAGGAGTCGGCGGGCGGGACGGCGGCGCCGACGCCGACCGCCAGCCCGGAGAAGAGGACGGCGCTGGTCACGCAGTGGATCGTCAGCGCCACCCGGGGCTCGGCCGGCGAAGGCGAGCGGCCCTCCAGGAAGGTGGCCGCCACCAGGGACAGCATGCCGAGAAAGGGCACCCCGTACGCCCACCAGGCCACCTCCGCTCCCGCCGCCGCGGCGTCGGCCACCGTCACCGTGGCCACTCCGGCCAGCCCCAGCCACAGCCCGAGCCACTGCCGGCGCGAGACGTACTGCCGCAGCAGGGGCCCGGCGAGCGCGCCGGCGACGAGCGGCTGGACGCCGTCGATCAGGGCGGTGGTGCCGCTGGAGACGCCGAGGCGGATGGCGTAGTAGACGCTGAGGAGGTAGCCGCTCTGCGACAGCGCCCCGATGACGACCTGCCGGCCGGCCTCCCGGCGCGTCAGCCCGCGCCACGCCGCCCGGGACAGGGCGGCGGCGGCCACCAGGACCACGGCCAGCGGCACGAAGCGCCACATCAGGAGCGTGGGCGCGTCCGCCGTCCCGGCGCCGAGCTTGGCGCCGATGAAGCCGGAACTCCAGGACAGTACGAAGGCGACCGAGAGCAGGACGTTCACGTCGACCACATCCAGTAGACAGATCGGTTTACTCGTTCGGAGTGTCCACTATACAGATCGGTATACTTGCGAGGTATGGAGCCTGTGGAGAAGCCGCGCCGCGTCCGGATGACGCCGGGCGCGCACCGTGTCCTGGAAGCCGCCGAGCGGCTGTTCTACGAGCGCGGCATCCATGCCGTGGGCGTGGACCTCATCGCCGCCGAGGCCGGGGTGACCAAGAAGACGCTGTACGACCGGTTCGGCTCCAAGGAGCAGATCGTCGTGGAGTACCTGGCCGGGCGGGACGAGCGCTGGCGCGGGCTCCTCGGCGGCCGCCTGGAGGCGGCGGGGGAGGAGCCGGCCGCCCGCGTCCTGGCCGTCTTCGAGGCCTCGCGCGCCTGGGCGGCGGAGTACGGGGAGAGGGGGTGCAGCATGGTCAACGCCCATGCGGAGATCAGTGACCCGGCCCATCCGGCGAACCCGGTCATCGCCGGGCAGAAGCGGTGGATGCTCGACCTGTTCACCCGTCTCGTCCGGGACCTCGACGCGGCCGGAGCGGACGGGCCGACGCCCGCGGACGGGCCGAGGGGCGCGGCGATGAGCGCGGACGCGGCGGTGGACGCGGACGGGTCGACGAGCGAGGATCGGCCGGCGGGCGAGGGCCGGGCGGCGGGCCAGGGTCGGGCGGCCGGCGCGGACCGGCTGGCGGGCACGCTGATGCTGCTGCACGAGGGGGCCCTGGTCGCGCACGGGCTGGGGGTCCTCCCCGACCCCTTCGGACACGCCCTCGACCAGGCGCGGGACCTGCTGCGGAATCGGGCGGCGGCGGGGCGGGGCGCGCCGCTACGGTGAGCCCGTGCCGTCCCGTGGCGCCCGTGTGGTCATCGACAGGCGCAACGCCCCGGTCGCCATGGCGTACCGGGGCGCCGGGACGGTCGCCGCGATCGCGGGGCCGAGCGAGCGGGCCCGGGCCGCGGGGGTGCCGGTGGTCACCGTCCGGCACCGGGTCCGGGCCGCCGTCGACGCGGAGTTCACGCCTGCTTGATCGCCGAGATGTCGAAGGTCAGCTTGATCTTGTCGGAGACCAGGACGCCGCCCGTCTCCAGTGCCGCGTTCCAGGTGAGCCCCCACTCCGAGCGCTTGATCTCCGCCTTGCCCTCGAAGCCGACGCGCTCGTTGCCGAACGGGTCCTTGGCGGCGCCGTTGAACTCCAGGTCGATGGTGAGGGGCTTGGTGGTGCCGAGGATCGTGAGATCGCCGGTGATGCGGTAGTCGTCGCCGCCGAGGGCCTGCGCCTCGGTGGAACGGAAGGTCATCGTCGGGAACTCGTCGGTCTTGAAGAAGTCCGCGCTCCTGAGGTGGCCGTCGCGGTCGGGGGAGCCGGTGTCGATGCTGTCCATCGTGATGTCGAGGGACGCCGTGGAGCGGGACGGGTCGGAGCCGTCCAGCCGCAGCGTGCCGCTGAAGTCGAGGAACTTGCCCTTCACGTTGGTGACCATGGCGTGGCGCGCCGTGAAGCCGATCGTCGTGTGCGCGGGGTCGATCGTGTACTCGCCGGTCAGGGTGGCGGGGTCCGGGGTCGTGGTCATGGTGTCCTCCTGGGGGTGGCCGGGCCGTGCGGCCGGAGCCTTATGTTGAATGTTCAACCAGTCCAACGGCCCCGACTCTAGACCTATTCCGTCCGGCCATCAACGGTTACGCGCGGGCGACACCCGGACGCCCGCCTGACGCGCCGCGCAGCGGGGAAAGGTCATGAGCATGACCCCCATATGGCCGTACGCCCGCCGGTCCGGCGCCGCCGGACCGTCCCGCCGCACCTTCCTGCTCGCGACAGCCGCGACCGCCGCCTTCACCCCTGCCCTCAGTGCCCCTGCCCTCGGTGCCCCCGCTCTCGGTGCGCCCGCCTCCGGTGCCGCCGACCCCTACGAGGCCCTCCGCCGGCGCTGGCTCGGCATCACCCTCGGCACCGGCTACGACCCGGGCGCCGAACCGTACGCCTCCCGGCTGGCGGAAACCGGCGAACACGCCCGCGCCCACCGGGCCGCCATGGCACCCACCCCCACCTCCCTGTGGCCCGGCCGGCCCTTCGACCCTCCCGCCGGGATCACCTTCGCCTACGGCCGCCTGTGGACCATGGCCCAGGCGTACCTCCAGCCGGGCACCGGCTCCACCGGAGACGCGAGCCTCCTCGCCGACGTCCTGCGGGGACTCGACCACCTCTCCGCCACCGTCTACCACCCCGGCACCACCCGCTACGGCAACTGGTGGGAATGGCAGATCGGCAGCCCCCGTCTGCTGATGGACATCACGGCCGCCC
This sequence comes from Streptomyces ambofaciens ATCC 23877, assembly GCF_001267885.1. Classification (NCBI taxonomy): domain Bacteria; kingdom Bacillati; phylum Actinomycetota; class Actinomycetes; order Kitasatosporales; family Streptomycetaceae; genus Streptomyces; species Streptomyces ambofaciens. Next base: position 5,618,599 of record NZ_CP012382.1, read on the forward strand.
TCCACGACGAACTCGGCGCCGACCGCGTCGGCGCCGCCTGCGCCGCCGTCGACCACTTCGTCCCCGACGCGATGCTCGGCGACTACTCCGGCACCTCCACCGGCGCCAACCGGGTCGACCTCTGCCGCTCCGTCGCCCTGCGCGGCATCCTGGGCCGGGCCCCCGCGAAGATCGCCCTGGCCCGCGACGCCCTCTCCCCGGTCTTCCCGTACGTGACCGAGGGCGACGGCCTCTACGCCGACGGCTCGTTCGTCCAGCACACCTGGGTCGCCTACTCGGGGACGTACGGCCAGGTCATGCTGGACGGTCTCGGCCGGCTGTTCACCCTGCTCGCCGGCTCGGAGTGGGAGGTGACGGACCCCGGGAAGCAGATCGTCCTCGACAGCGTCGAACGCGCCTACGCCCCCCTGATCCACGACGGGCTCGTCATGGACAGCGTCAACGGACGCGCGATCAGCCGGGGGTACCTCCAAAGCGACGACCTGCACGTCATGCGCAGCGACCACTTCCACGGCCAGCAGCTCATCGCGGCCATGGCGGTCCTCGCGGGCGGTGCGAGCGACGCGGAGCGCGAGCGCTGGTACGCGCGGATCAAGGGCTGGATCGCACGGGACACCGTCACCCCCCTCCTCACGGCGCCCCAGTTCCCGGTGGCCGACCTGGCCCGCCTGCACGCGATCGCCGACGCGCCCGTGGAGGCCGCGCCCGAGCCCGCCGGACACCACCTCTTCGCGGCGATGGACCGCGCCGTCCACCGCCGGCCCGCCTTCACCGCGAGCCTCGCCATGGCGAGCGACCGCATCGCCCACTACGAATGCGGCAACGGCGAGAACCCCCGCGGCTGGCACACCGGCGCGGGGCAGCTCACCTGGTGGGCGAACGGAAGCAGGCCGGACCAGTACACGGACTGGTTCTGGCCGACCGTCGACTGGTACCGCCTGCCCGGCACCACCGTCTCCACCCGGCGCCTCCCCGACCGCGCGGGCGGCGAATGGGGAGCGCCCAGGCCCGGCGCACGCTGGGTCGGCGGCACGACCGACGGCGAGTACGCGGCCGTCGGCCAGCACCTCAAGGGCCTCGGCTCGACCCTCGAAGCGCGCAAGTCCTGGTTCTTCCTCGACGACGAGGTGGTCTGCCTCGGCGCCGGCATCACCTGCGCGGACGGCGTCCCGGTCGAGACGGTCGTCGACAACCGCAACCTGGGGGAGGGCGGCCCCCAGGCCCTCGTCCGCGGCCGCGACTGGGCGCACCTGGAGGGCCACGGCGGCTGGATCGTGCCCGAGGGCGAGCTGCGGACCCTGCGCGAGGAGCGCACCGGAGCCTGGTCCGACATCAACAGCACCAGCACCACCGAGCGCCGCACCCGCCGCTGGCAGACCCTCTGGCTGGACCACGGCACCGACCCCGCCGACGCCGGATACGTCTACGTCCTCATGCCGGGCGCCTCCCGCCGGACCGTCGCCCGACGGGCCGCCGACCGCCACCGGCTCCGGGTCCTCGCCAACGACGGCCGCTGCCAGGCGGTCGCCGTTCCCCCGCTCGGCCTCACGGCCGCCAACTTCTGGGAGGCCGGCACGGCCGGCCCGCTCACCGCGACGGCGGGCGCGAGCGTGCTCGTCCGGCGCCGGGGCCGTACCGCCACCCTCTGCGTGAGCGAACCGCCGCGCACGGGAGGGACCCTGGAGGTCGTGTGGGATCATCCGGCGGGAGCGGTGGTACGGGTCGACAGGACAGTCGAGATCCTGGCGACGGGCCGCCGAGTGCACCTCCGCGTCACTCCAGGGGTGGTATGCGACACCCATGAATGTGAGGTGACTCTCAGCTGACGACTTTGTGTGACCCCTACAAGCCTGAACCCCTCTGAGCAGTCGAAACGGCTGCATGTCGTAGGGGTTCTGTTCGGTGCTACCAGGAAAACGCGTCGGAGACTGTACGGAGTCGACGGCTCGCATTCCTTGGTCGGCTTCGTAGAGTCGCTACATGACCGTTTTGGATGAGGCGCCGGGTGAGCCGACGGACGCGCGCGGGCGAGTGGCCGAACTGCACGAGATCCGTGCGCAGGCACTGGCCGGACCGAGCGAGAAGGCGACGGCGGCGCAGCACGCCAAGGGCAAGCTGACCGCGCGGGAGCGGATCGAGCTCCTCCTGGACGCGGGTTCGTTCCAGGAGGTCGAGCAGCTGCGCCGGCACCGGGCGACCGGGTTCGGCCTGGAGGCGAAGAAGCCCTACACCGACGGTGTGATCACCGGCTGGGGCACGGTGGAAGGCCGCACCGTCTTCGTCTACGCGCACGACTTCCGGATCTTCGGCGGTGCGCTGGGCGAGGCCCACGCCACGAAGATCCACAAGATCATGGACATGGCCATCGCGGCCGGTGCGCCGCTGGTCTCCCTCAACGACGGCGCCGGCGCCCGTATCCAGGAGGGCGTGTCCGCCCTCGCCGGCTACGGCGGCATCTTCCAGCGCAACACCCGCGCCTCGGGCGTCATCCCGCAGATCAGCGTGATGCTCGGCCCGTGCGCGGGCGGCGCGGCCTACAGCCCGGCGCTGACCGACTTCGTGTTCATGGTCCGCGACACCTCGCAGATGTTCATCACCGGCCCGGACGTGGTCAAGGCCGTCACCGGCGAGGAGATCACCCAGAACGGCCTGGGCGGCGCCGACGTGCACGCCGAGACCAGCGGCGTGGCGCACTTCGCCTACGACGACGAGGAGACCTGCCTGGCGGAGGTCCGCTACCTCCTCTCCCTGCTGCCGCAGAACAACCGGGAGAACCCGCCCCGCGGCGAGGCCTCCGACCCCGTCGACCGGCGCGGCGACAGCCTCCTCGACCTGGTCCCCGCGGACGGCAACCGCCCCTACGACATGACCAAGGTCATCGAGGAGATCGTCGACGACGGCGAGTACCTCGAGGTCCACGAGCGCTGGGCCCGCAACATCATCTGCGCCCTGGCCCGCCTCGACGGACAGGTCGTCGGCATCGTCGCCAACCAGCCGCAGGCCCTGGCCGGCGTCCTGGACATCGAGGCGTCCGAGAAGGCCGCCCGCTTCGTGCAGATGTGCGACGCCTTCAACATCCCGATCGTCACCCTTCTGGACGTACCCGGCTTCCTGCCGGGCGTCGACCAGGAGCACGGCGGCATCATCCGCCACGGCGCCAAGCTGCTGTACGCGTACTGCAACGCGACCGTGCCCCGCATCTCCCTCATCCTGCGCAAGGCGTACGGGGGTGCTTACATCGTCATGGACAGCCAGTCGATCGGCGCCGACCTGACCTACGCCTGGCCGACCAACGAGATCGCGGTGATGGGTGCCGAGGGCGCGGCCAACGTCATCTTCCGCCGCCAGATCGCCGAGGCCGAGGACCCCGAGGCCATGCGGGCCCGCATGGTCAAGGAGTACAAGGCCGAGCTGATGCACCCCTACTACGCGGCCGAACGCGGCCTGGTCGACGACGTCATCGACCCCGCCGAGACCCGCGAGGTGCTCATCAGGTCCCTGGCGATGCTCCACACCAAGCACGCCGACCTGCCCTCCCGCAAGCACGGCAACCCGCCGCAGTGACCCGAGGAGCCACCCCCATGTCCACTCCCGACATCCGCGTCGAGAAGGGCCACGCCGAGCCCGAGGAAGTCGCCGCCATCACGGCCCTCCTCCTGGCCCGCGCCGCCGCCCGCCCCGCCGAGATCGCCCCGACCCACGGCGGCGGCCGCGTCCGCGCCGGCTGGCGCCGCCTGGAGCGCGAGCCGGGCTTCCGGGCCCCGCACAGCTGGCGCTGACCCCGAGACACACGCAGAGGCCCCCTCCACTCAGGAGGGGGCCTCTGCGTGTGCATTGAGGGCTGGACAGCGCACCAGGGGCGCGGGGACTGCGCGACCGGCCACGACGCACCCGCACCCGGCGACGAAACCGCCCCCCGGCAGCCCGGTGGCCGCGGGGGGCGTGTCGCACGGTGCGCGCTAGCGCAGACGAGCCATCAGCGCGTGCTCCACCAGCGTGATCAGCGCGCTCTTCGCGTCGGCGCGGTGCCGGGCGTCCGTCGTGATGATCGGGGTGTCCGGGCCGATCTGCAGCGCCTCACGCACCTCGTCCGGGTTGTACGGCTGCTGGCCGTCGAATCCGTTGAGGGCGATGACGAACGGCAGGCCGGAGTTCTCGAAGTAGTCGACGGCGGGGAAGCAGTCGGCGAGCCGCCTCGTGTCGACCAGCACGATCGCACCGATGGCGCCGCGCACCAGGTCGTCCCACATGAACCAGAAGCGGTCCTGGCCGGGTGTACCGAAGAGGTACAGGATCAGGTCCTGGTCGAGCGTGATGCGTCCGAAGTCCATGGCGACCGTCGTGGTCGTCTTGTCCCCCGTGTGGGTGAGGTCGTCGATGCCCGCCGAAGCGGATGTCATCACGGCCTCGGTGCGCAGCGGGTTGATCTCCGAGACAGCGCCGACGAACGTGGTCTTGCCCACGCCGAAGCCGCCCGCCACCACGATCTTCGCGGATGTGGTGGAGCGGGAAGGACCGCCGCTAGAGCTTGCGAAGTCCACTGAGCACCCTTTCGAGCAGTGTCACGTCTGGCTGGCCGCCGGCGTTCTCGTCGCCGCCGGGCTGATGGATGGCGACCAGTCCCGCCTCCGCCAAGTCGGCGACGAGGATCCTGGCCACGCCGAGAGGGATCGTCAGGAGGGCCGAGACCTCGGCCACCGACTTGATCTCCCGGCAGAGGTTGCAGATCCGCTGATGCTCGGGCAGTTGGCCCTGCATCTGGTGCGGCTGCGCGGTGGTGTGCACCAGTGCCTCGATGGCGAGCTGGTACCGGGGCCTGGTGCGGCCGCCCGTCATGGCGTACGGGCGCACCAGGGGGTTGTTCGACGCCCCGGCGGGCGCCGGCTCAGGGGTGCGGCGCTGCGGCTGCACGGGCTGGATGCGCGGAGCGTGCGGCTGGTCGTACGGCGAAGGGCCGGGGCCCTGCGGCGCGTACGGCTGCCGGTGGCTCGGCACGGAGGGGTAGCCGTATCCGTTTGCCGAGCCGTCGTTCTGGCCCTGGCCAGGGCCGTACGACCAGTTGCCCGATGACGGACCGCCTGGGGGTGTTGCCACTTTTTCCTCCTCCGACTGTGCCTGGCATCCATCACTGTGGAGCCGCGTCCCGAAACTTTACGGCCACGGGACGCCAAAACGCACCGTCTGTCCTTTAGTTGAGAAGGCTCCCTTGGAGCTCCGCCCGCAGATCAGGCGTCAGGACCGTACCGGCACGGTCCACCAGAAGGGCCATCTCGTACCCAATGAGACCGATGTCCGCCTCCGGGTGTGCGAGAACGGCGAGGGACGAACCATCGGAGATGGACATGATGAAGAGGAATCCCCGCTCCATCTCCACAACCGTCTGGTTCACGCTGCCGCCCTCGAAGATGCGCGAGGCACCGGCGGTCAGCGAGGTCAGACCGGAGGCGACGGCCGCGAGCTGGTCGGCGCGATCGCGCGGGAATCCCTCGGACATCGCCAGAAGGAGTCCGTCGGCGGAGACCACCACCGTGTGGGACACCCCCGGGGTGTTGTCCACGAAGTTGGTGATCAACCAGTTCAGGTTCTGTGCCGCCTGGCTCATCGGGCTCACACTAACGCTCCTGGTTGTAGGTGCTGTCAGGACCACGGTGTTCATTCCTTGTGTCCTGGCCGTTCGTTTCACTGCCTGCGCTGCGGCCCCGTTCGACGCCGCGCCGCAGGTTGCTCAGCCTGCCCCGGACGTCCTCCGGGGCGCGGGAGACCTGCGGGCCTCCCTGGGGAGTGGTTTCGGCGGCGCCCTCGACCAGGTTGGCCTTGGGTACCCGCCGTGGCAGACCCGAGGAGGTCACCCCGCCCGCCTTGGGCCTGCGCAGCGCCGAGGCCTGCTGCCAGCGGTCGTCGTTGGCCGACCGCCAGGTGTCCTCGCCGCCGGCCTCCGGCGCGGTGGCCGGCGCCTCGTGGTCCACGTGCCCCGCCTTGCCCGCGCCGCTCGCGGTGGATCCGCGGCGGGGGAGACCGGCGTCGGTCATGTCGTGAGCGGCGGAGGGAGCCGGGCCCGGACGGTCGAAGCCTACGCGGTCCGCCTCGTTCACGTCAGCGGCCTGCGCGGATTCCGCCTCCGGGGCACCCGTGGGGTACTGGTCCGGATAGCCGTTCTGATAGCCGTCCTGCTGGGGCCAGTCGTCCTGGTAGCGCCGCTGCTCGAAGGCCGAGTAGGTCTCCTGGGCGTCGGCGCCCGCCGGCTTGTGCCCGTTGCGCACCGGCTCCGCGTAGGAGGGGTCCGCGAAGCCGCCGTCGGCCGGGTAGCCCTCGCCCTGCGGCACGCCGCCGTTCGGCGCGTAGTACTGCTCGCCGTACGACTGCTGCTGCGGCTCCTGGTACGCCGCCTGCTGCTGGTCGGCGTAGGCCGACGGCTGGTCGTACGAGCCGGTCTGCTGCTCCTGGTAGCCGCCCTGGCCCTGGTCGTAACCCGGCTGCTGTCCGGTGAACCGGTCCTGGTAGCCGGCGGCGCCGTTCTCCTCACGGCCGCCGTGGTCCGCCGGACCGGGCAGCTCGGGGTGCGACTGGGCCTCCAGGGCGGCGCGGCGCTCCTCGCGCATCAGCGAGCGGCCGACCGGGTCGAGCTCGCGGATGTCGTCGGGGACCTCGGTGTACCGGCTGTCGTCGAAGCCCAGCTCGGCGGCGGTCCGCATGGGCTGGCCGACCTGCCCGAAGTTCTCGCCGTGGAAGTTCTGCTCCGGGATGATCTGGGAGACGGTGAACTCGTCGCGCGGCTGCTGCTCGCCGCCGCCACCGTGGGTGATGGCGTCCGGGAGCATGACCAGCGAGGTGGTGCCCGCCTGCTCGCCGGAGGGACGCAGCTGGACGCGGATGCCGTGCCGGTCGGACAGCCGGCCGACCACGAACAGGCCCATGCGCTGCGAGATCGCGACGTCCACGGTCGGCGGGTTGGCCAGCTTGTGGTTGATGTCCGCGAAGTCCTCGGCGGTCAGGCCGATGCCCTTGTCGTGGATCTCGACCATCACCCGGCCGTCGGGCAGCCGGGTCGCGGTGACGCGGACCTTGGTCTGCGGGGAGGAGAACGTGGTGGCGTTCTCCAGGAGCTCGGCGAGCAGGTGCACGAGGTCGGTCACCGCGCGGCCGTGGATCTCGGCCTCGGGGACGCCGGACAGCTCGATGCGCTCGTACTGCTCCACCTCGGAGGAGGCGGCGCGCAACACGTCGACCAGCGGGACCGGCTGGTCCCAGCGGCGGCCGGGCTCCTCGCCGGCGAGGACCAGGAGGTTCTCGCCGTTGCGGCGCATACGGGTGGCGAGGTGGTCCAGCCGGAAGAGGTTCTCCAGCTGGTCGGGGTCGGCCTCGTTGTTCTCCAGGTCGGTGATCAGGGTCAGCTGGCCCTCGATCAGCGACTGGTTGCGGCGCGAGAGGTTGGTGAAGATCGCGTTGATGTTGCCCCGCAGCAGGGCCTGCTCGGAGGCGAGCCGGACGGCCTCGCGGTGCACCTGGTCGAAGGCCCGGGCGACTTCGCCGATCTCGTCGGTCGACGTGATCGGGATCGCCGCGACCCGGGTGTCGACCCGGCCGGGGTCGGTGCGGGAGAGCTGGTCGACGAGCATCGGCAGGCGCTGCTCGGCGATGCCGAAGGCGGCGTTGCGCAGCTGACGCATCGCGCGGCTCATCTGGCGGGCCACCATGCCGGCCAGGACGAACGCGGCGAGCAGCGCGATGACGACCGCGGCACCCGTGATGTACGCGGCCTGCTCGGCGTCGTCGGCGATGGTGGAGGCCTCGGACACCGCCTTGTCGGCGAGGTCGGACTCGATCTTGCCGTAGGCGTCGAACTTGAGGGTGTTGACCGCCCACCAGTTTTCCGGCGTGATGCCCTGCTGGGCCAGCTCGGCCCGCGCGCCGGTGTCCGTGGAGTCCAGCTGGGCCAGTTCCGAGATCATCGTCGTCGGGTTGGCCGGCGGCGGCACGTAGTCCGGGTCCTTGGCCTTGGCCTCCTTGGCCAGGGCCGCGCCGTCCTCCTTCAGCCGCGCCTCGGCGTCCTCGAGCTTCTGCGCGTCCGCCTCGGTACCGCCGCCGATGTACTCCTCGATGGCGATGCGCTCCAGGTAGGCGTACGAGGAGAGGGCGACGCGCTGGCTGGCGAGGTGGCTCGGCTCCGGACCCGGCTTGACCAGCATGTGCATGCCGATGGAGCGCTCGAGGGAGAGCGCCGCCTTGGTCAGGGAGATCGCGTAGACGGTACGGCCGTAGGAGGTGATGTTGCCGGTGCCCAGACCGAGCTCGTTGGCGAACTCCATCAGGGGGTGGGCGATCCCGGTGTAGCCCTCCTCGGTCTCCACGCCCTTGAGCTTGGAGGTGTAGGCGGCCACGCGGAGCGTCTGGAGCTTGGGCTCCTGCTCGCGGAAGACCTTCAGCCGGCGCTCCAGACCCGCCTTGCCGGGCATGGCCTGGGCCGCCTCGTCGAAGGCGTCGGCCGCCTGGTCGGTCGCGCGGCGCGCCTGGGTGACGCCGGTGTCCTTCTCGCCCTTGCCCTGCAACAGGGGGGCCGCCGTGAGGTCACGCTCGTTGTAGAGGGCGTTGGCGTAGCTCAGCGATGCCCGGACCAGGCGCGCGGTGCTCTCCGCGTCCTCCGCGTCCTGCCAGGTGTCGATCGAGCTCTTCACCTGGAAGCCGCCCATGACGAGGCCGACCAGCACGGGTATGAGCAGGATCGCGTTCAGCCGGGTGGTCACCCGCCAGTTGCGCGGGGAGAAACGGCCACCGCTCGGGGCGGACTCGGCCTTGGTCTCCGAAGCGGGCACGGGGGCGGACGCCGCTGCGCGCGGCGGCGGGGTGAAGTTGCCCCGGGCCGATGGCTCGGGACTGTTCTTGCTTCGCCTCACTCGACCAACAACCTCTCGGCGGTCGGCACCTACGTCGTGCCGCTGTGTCTCAGAGCCCAGTCCGTCATCGAGTACGCGCTACTGCTGAGTACGTCTTTGACCAGTGGGCAGTTCTGGCATTCCAGCACGCGGACCTGCGCTCTTCCAAACAGTGGAACGCGGGGGTTACACGTGATGTAAGCCCCAGATAAAACGGTCATAAAGAGCGAGGGACGTCAAAAGGCGGGGTGTTCGTGAGCACAGCGAGACGGGATGTGCGCGACGCGTGGCGGTACCACCCGATTCCTCTGCCGAAACGTTATGAACGGCGGAGCCGACCGTGTCAAAGGACACAGTCGGCTCCGACCCGACTACGACAACTGCCGTAGATCATTGCCGACTTGGTTACGACCGTTGCCGGGCCTACCGCAGTCGTGCCATGAGTGCGTGCTCGACCAGCGTGATCAGCGCACTCTTCGCGTCGGCGCGGTGCCGGGCGTCCGTCGTGATGATCGGGGTGTCCGGGCCGATCTGCAGCGCCTCGCGGACCTCGTCCGGGGAGTACGGCTGCTGGCCGTCGAAGCCGTTGAGGGCGACGACGAACGGCAGACCGGAGTTCTCGAAGTAGTCCACCGCGGGGAAGCAGTCGGCCAGCCGGCGGGTGTCGCACAGCACGACCGCGCCGATGGCGCCGCGCACCAGGTCGTCCCACATGAACCAGAAACGGTCCTGGCCGGGCGTGCCGAACAGGTACAGGATCAGGTCCTGGTCGAGCGTGATGCGGCCGAAGTCCATGGCGACCGTGGTGGTCGTCTTGTCCCCGGCGTGCGTGAGGTCGTCGATCCCCGCGCTGGCCGAGGTCATCACTGCCTCGGTGCGCAGCGGGTTGATCTCGGAGACGGCGCCCACGAACGTGGTCTTGCCGACGCCGAAGCCGCCGGCCACCACGATCTTCGCGGAGGTGGTCGCCCGACCTCCGTCAGAGCTTTCGAAGTCCACTGAGCACCCTTTCGAGCAGTGTCACGTCCGGTGCACCGCCGTTGTTCTCGTCGCCGCCCGGCTGGTGGATGGCGACGAGCCCGGCCTCCGCGAGGTCCGCGACCAGGATCCGGGCCACCCCCAGCGGCATCGCCAGCAGGGCCGACACCTCCGCCACCGACTTCACCTCGCGGCACAGGTGGCAGATGCGCTGGTGCTCGGGAAGGAGCCCCATGAGCGCTGCCGGGTCGGCCGTCGTGCTGATCAGCGCCTCGATGGCGAGCTGGTAGCGCGGCCGTGTCCGGCCACCGGTCATCGCGTACGGACGTACCAGCGGCTGGTCGCCCTCGTCCTCGTACGGCTCCGCGTACGGATCATGAGAGGCGGTGGGCGGGGTCATGAATCCTCCGGGCGGGACAGCAGGTTGGTCAGTCGTGCCGTCTGAAGAGGCCGGTGGGGGGATTGTGGCGGCCGGACGGTGATTTGGTAACACGGGTGGTGCCGGGGCCGATCAGTGGAGCAGACTGCCTTGTAGTTCAGCGCGCAGATCGGGCGTGAGCACCGCCCCCGCGCGGTCGACCAGGAGTGCCATCTCGTAGCCGACGAGGCCGATGTCGCACTCCGGGTGAGCGAGAACGGCCAGGGACGAGCCGTCCGAGACGGACATGAGGAAGAGGAACCCGCGTTCCATCTCCACCACCGTCTGTGCCACGTTGCCGCCCTCGAAGATCCGGGACGCCCCGGCGGTCAGCGAGGTCAGCCCGGAGGCGACGGCCGCGAGCTGGTCGGCGCGGTCGCGCGGAAAGCCCTCCGACATCGCCAGGAGGAGTCCGTCGGCGGACACGACGACGGTGTGGGACACCCCCGGGGTGTTGTCCACGAAATTCGTGATCAACCAGTTGAGGTTCTGTGCCGCCTGGCTCATCGGGCTCAACTAACGCTCCTGCTGGTGAGTGGGCCGCGGGTAGCTGCCGGTCTGGTTGGTACCGGCCTGACGGCCCTGTGCGATTCCCCGACGGAGATTGGTCAGCCGGCCGCGTACCTCGTCGGGCGCACGCGATACCTGCGGACCGTTCTGGTGCGACTGCTGCTGAGCCGTGCCCGGGACCAGGTTGGCCCGGGGCACCCGGCGCGGCAGGCCGGAGGTGGTGATTCCGCCCGCGGCAGGCTGCCGGACGCGCTCGGCCTGCCGGACGAGGTCGTCGTTCGGCGAGCTGCGCCAGGCGGAGGTGGCGGGCCGCTGGGGGGCCGCCGGGGTCTGGGGCTGGGCGGCCTGCGGCTCCGGGGTCGCGGCCGGGGCGCCCTGCTGGGCCCTCGCCTCGCGGTCCCCGTGGAACCAGTTGGTCTCCAGCGTGTCGTACAGCGGGGTACGTCCGTCGCCGGGGCCGGAGGCCGGGGGCAGGGCCCAACCGTCACCGGGCCGCTGGGCGGCGGTCCCGTTGGCGTTGCCGCCCGCGGGCTCCTGGTGGGCGGGACGCTGCTGCGGGGCCGGCGGACGCGGGGCGCCGAAGTCGTTCCCGCCGCGCGCGCCGTTGACCTGCGGGCGGTCGAACTGGCCGGTGGGGGCCGGGTTCTGCCGCTCCGGCAGCCGGTGCTGCCCGGTCGGGCCGTCGTTCCCGTCGTTCAGGTTCTGGTTCTGGTGCTGGGCGCCGGTGAACCGGCCGGTCGAGGCCGGGTCGTTCGGGCCCGCCTGGCCGGGCTGTGTGCCGAAGACGTCCGAGCGGACGAACGCCCCGCCGTCGTGCTGCGGAGCGGCCGGCTCGGGCCGCGCGAACTGGTCGTCGCGCGGGGCGCTCGCGCCGCCCTGGCCGTACTGCTCCTGGGGGTACTGGTTCTGGGAGTACTGCTCCTGGCCGTACTGCTCCTGACCGCCGTACTGCTCCTGGGCGGGCCGGCCGAACGGGCCGTTGTTCTGCTGCTGCTCCTGTCGGCGCGGGGCCGGGGCGTCGAAGTCCGGGCGGGCGAACTCGGCCGTGGCCGCGGGGCCCTGTGCCTCACCGAGCGCGGGGACCGCGGGCATCTCGGTGGTCGAGCCCGGACCCTGCCGGTCGTCGAAGCGCGGAGTGCGGTCCGTACGGGAGCTGTCCGGCTCCTCGTGGCCGCGCGGGGCGTCCAGCGAGGCACGGGGCACGGACGGCTGGGCGTTCTCGTCGCTCCAGCTCGGCGTGCGGGGCTGCGGACTGCCGCCGGGCAGCTCGGCCCGGGGACCGCCGCGCGGCGGCAGCTGCGGACGACGACCCTGCTCGGCGTCACCGTTGCCCTTGCCGCGGCGCTTGCCGCGCTGCGGAGGCGCCGAGGGACCGCGTCCGCCGCCGAACGCGTCCTGACCCTGCGGGTTGCCCGGCACGGCCGCGCCCTGCGGCGCGTTGGTGCCGGCGGCCTGCAGGCCCTGCGGCGCACCGGGTGCCTGACCGGCACCGGCACCGGCCGGAGCCGGGCGGTTCTGCTGGTGGGGTCCCGCCGGGGACTGGGGTCCGCGCGGTCCGCCCTGTCCGCCCGGCGCACCCGGGCGACCGCCCGCGTCGCGTCCGGGCAGCGCGGCCCGCGGTCCCTGTCCGGTCCCGAGCCGGCCGCCGCCCGGCGCACCGGCGCCGAGGGCACCGCCACCACCGAAGGCGCCGCCACCGAGGGCGCCACCGCCCTGGCCACCACCGCGCCGGGCCGCCGCGACACCGGCCGCGGCCTGCGCGGCGGCCGGACCGCCGTTGCCCGGCGCTCCCTGACCCTGCTTGGGCTGCGGCTTGCGGCCGCCCTGGGCGACGTCGACGGGCAGCATGACCAGCGCGGTCGTGCCACCGGAGTCGGACGGACGCAGCTGGATGCGGATGCCGTGGCGCTGCGAGAGCCGGCCGACCACGAACAGACCCATGCGGCGGGAGACCGACACGTCCACGGTGGGCGGCGAGGCCAGCCGCTCGTTGATCGCGGCCAGGTCCTCCGGGGAGAGGCCGATGCCGGTGTCGTGGATCTCGATCAGCACGCGGCCGTCGGGCAGCGCGTGACCGGTGACCTTGACCTTGGTCTGCGGGGAGGAGAACGACGTCGCGTTCTCCAGCAGCTCGGCGAGCAGGTGCACGAGGTCGTTGACCACGCGGCCGGCGACCTCGGTGGTCGGCACGGAGGCCAGCTCGATGCGCTCGTACTGCTCCACCTCGGAGGCGGCGGCACGGAGCACGTCGACCAGCGGGACCGGGCGGGTCCAGCGGCGGCCGGGCTCCTCACCGGCGAGGACGAGGAGGTTCTCACCGTTACGGCGCATGCGCGTCGCGAGGTGGTCGAGCTTGAACAGCGAGGACAGCTGGTCCGGGTCGGCCTCGCGGGACTCCAGTTCGGAGATCAGCGAGAGCTGGCGCTGGATCAGGCCCTGGGAGCGGCGCGAGAGGTTGGTGAACATCGCGTTGACGTTGCCCCGCAGCAGGGCCTGCTCGGCGGCGAGGCGGACCGCCTCGCGGTGCACGTCGTCGAAGGCCGCGGCCACGCGGCCGATCTCGTCCCGGGAGTGCACGCCGACCGACTCCACCGAGGTGTCGACGTCCTGCGGGTCGGTCTCGGAGAGCTGCTTGACGAGCTCGGGCAGGCGGTCCTGGGCGACCCTGGTCGCGGTGTCCTCCAGGCGGCGCAGCGAGCGGATCATGGACCGCGCCACGACGAAGGCGCCGACCAGGGAGACGCCGAGCACGAGCAGGATGATCACACCGGAGATGATCGCCTCGCGCTCCGACTCGCTGCGCAGCTCGCGGGCCTGCTGCTCCATGTCCTCCAGCAGCTTGAGCTCGATGTTCTTCATCTGCTGGATCTTGGTGGAGCTGTCGTCCAGCCAGTCCTGGTACGACCGGACCTTCAGGTCGTCCAGTCCGTTCACCTGGCCGAGGGCGCGGCCGGCGTACTGGTCCGACGACTCGATCACCGGGTTGCCCTCGGAGATCGGCTTGAGGAGCTCCTCGGCGCCCTCGCCGTAGATGCTCGTGAAGCTGCGGACCTCGGAGGTCTGGCTCTGGAGTGCCGACTGCGCGTAGAGCCGGTCGTTCTCGGAGAGCTTGCCCTTGGTGGTGTTGTTCGCCGGCAGCGCGGCCGCGAGGACCGCGCGCTGGATGGACGCGTACTCCTTGGCCGAGGAGAAGGCCGACAGGGCGCGCGTGCGCTGGATCATGTCGGGGTTGCTGGTCGCCTCCGCCATGTCCTGCGAGAGGTCGAGCAGGTGGGTGATCAGGCGGTGGTAGGCCTCGACGGTCTGGGTCGAGTTGGCCTTGGCCTGATAGGCGGTGCTGCGGATCTTGTTCAGGCCGTTCAGGTCGCTCGCGAGGCCGACCAGGCTGTCGCGGACGCCGACGAGGTTGCCGTCCTTGCTGGCGGCGTCGATCTCCTCGGAGTTGTCGAGGAAGTTCTTCAGGGCCCGGTCGGTCTTCTCCCGGTCGCCCTTGACGGCGATCGCGCTGGAGGTCGAGCCGTGCGCCAGCGGACCGGCGGACTGGTCGCGCTCTTCCTGGAGAGCGGCGGCCAGCTCGGTGGCCTGCTTGGTCATCTCCGTCAGCAGCTTCATGTTGTCGAGCTGCTGGATGTCGTCCATCGACTGGCTGATGCGCATCGCGCCCAGCGAGGTGGCCGCGACCACCGGGAGCGCGAGCAGCGACACCAGACGGGTCGAGATCCGCCAGTTGCGCAGGGCTATTCGCGGGCCGGGGCCGGGCGAGGTCTTGGCCGGCTTCGCGGACGGCTGCTGACCGGACGCGGACGCGGCCGGCTGGCCGGGGCGACCGGCGCCGTCCCCGCCGTCGCCGGACTGGGCCTGGCCCGGGTTCTGGGCGTGCTGGGGCGAGGAGCTGACGGCCTTGGGGCCAGTCCCGCCGTGCGGCTCCGGCTCCGCCGAAGCGCTGCCATCCCTCTTGAAACGTCCCTGCACTAGCGTCGCAACCTCTGGACCAGGCGCCCGGCCGCGTGAACGGCTGGGCACGGTGTCGGCGTCATGGGGGCGCCCTGAATTACGCCCCCGTGGTGGTCGTGAGTGACCGGCGCTGGTTCCCCCTTCTCGCCGCCGCTCGGCGCTGGTGTGCGCCCCCTGTGCACCGGCTCGATTCCGCAGCGGTCCGTGGAATTCCAGCACAGTGCCGGATCTCCAACAAGGCCCGTGGGCCAGGCCGTGACCTAGGTGACAGCATGTGAGGGCCGAGTCACCGGACGTAGAAAGTGATCACCCGCAAATGGGGCGTATGCCCGCGAGTCGTCAGGGCTCGAAAGGTGTCCCAGTCGACATGATCAGGAGCGGAATGATGGCTTCAGGTGGGCAATGTCTGTTTCGTCGGGGTGGTGCGCAAGCCTGAATTGACCGGTTTGACCCTTGATAAGTGAGCAAACTCACACGCAGATCACGCACCCTGCTCGGGTCGACGGGGAATCGCATGTTTAGCCTGACGCTTTACAGAGAAGGCAAAACCGACAACCCGCGCCCTCGAAGGGGTTCTTGCAGCCCTCAGGCGCCCGGACACGACAGGGTCTCGTTCAACCGTGAAGACGACGATGATGTTCCACAAGATCGCCAACCCGCGGCGCACGACGCTGGCGCACCTCGCCGGCGCGGACGAGCTGCAGACGCCGGAGCTGCCGGAGCACGCCGTCGAGCTCCCCACCCAGACCGCCAACCCCCGGCGCACCGTCCTCATGGAGATCCCGGTCGCGGCCACCGCCGCACAGTAGTACGCGGGCCGGCCGCCCAGCGTTCGGCCGGCCCCCTGGAGCACCCGGGCGCCCGCGCGCCGGACCGCCACCCGCAGGGGCCACGGCAGGCGATGCGCGAGGCGCCCGCCCCGTGCCGCGTTAGCCTGGAGCGTCAGACTCCAGCCAGCTCAGCAAGGGGCCAAGCAACCCGTGCGCATCGCCAGGTTCTCCATCGACGGGAACGTCGCCTTCGGCGCGGTCGAGGGCGACCAGCCGGACCAGCTCGTCCTCGACATCATCAAGGGCATCCCGTTCGCGGACTTCGAGCTCTCCGGCACCAAGGTGCCCCTGAGCAAGGTGCGGCTCCTGCCGCCCGTCCTCCCCAACAAGGTCGTCGCCTTCGGCCGCAACTACGCCGAGCACGCCCGCGAACTCGGCAACGAGGTGCCCGACGCCCCGTTCGCCTTCTTCAAGCCGTCCACCTCGGTCATCGGGCACGGCGACGCCATCCAGTACCCCTCCTTCTCCGAGGAGCTGCACCACGAGGCCGAGCTCGCCGTCGTCATCGGCCGCATGTGCCGCGAGGTCCCGCGTGACCGCGTGAAGGACGTGATCTTCGGCTACACCTGCGCCAACGACGTCACCGCCCGCGACGTGCAGCGCCGCGAGAAGCAGTGGGCCAGGGCCAAGGGCTTCGACTCCTCCTGCCCGCTGGGGCCCTGGGTGGAGACGGACATCGACCTCGCCGCCGCGGCCGACCTGACCATCCAGCTCACGGTCAACGGCACCCAGCGCCAGCTCGGCCGCACCAGCGAGATGACCCACTCCATCGAGGACCTGGTCGTCAACATCTCCGAGGCCATGACGCTGCTGCCCGGCGACGTGATCCTCACGGGCACCCCGGCCGGAGTCGGGCCCCTGCACGTCGGCGACGAGGTCGCCGTCACCATCGAAGGCATCGGCACTCTCACCAACAAGGTTGTCAAGCGTGGCTAGCGCATCCGGCTCCCCCGTACGCGTCCGTTTCTGTCCCTCGCCGACCGGTAACCCCCATGTGGGCCTGGTCCGCACCGCCCTGTTCAACTGGGCTTTCGCCCGGCACCACCAGGGCACGCTGGTCTTCCGCATCGAGGACACCGACGCGGCCCGCGACTCCGAGGAGTCGTACCAGCAGCTCCTCGACTCGATGCGCTGGCTGGGCTTCGACTGGGACGAGGGCCCCGAGATCGGCGGCCCGCACGCGCCGTACCGCCAGTCGCAGCGCATGGACGTCTACCGGGACGTCGCCCAGAAGCTCCTGGACGCCGGCCACGCCTACCGCTGCTACTGCTCCCAGGAGGAGCTGGACACCCGCCGCGAGGCCGCCCGAGCCGCGGGCAGGCCCTCCGGCTACGACGGCCACTGCCGCGACCTGAGCGACGCCCAGGTCGAGGAGTACGTGGCGCAGGGCCGCGAGCCCATCGTCCGCTTCCGGATGCCCGACGAGACCATCACCTTCACGGACCTCGTCCGCGGCGAGCTGACCTTCACCCCGGAGAACGTCCCGGACTACGGCATCGTCCGCGCCAACGGCGCCCCCCTCTACACGCTGGTCAACCCGGTCGACGACGCGTTGATGGAGATCACCCACGTCCTGCGCGGCGAGGACCTGCTCTCCTCCACCCCGCGCCAGATCGCGCTGTACAAGGCGCTGACCGAGCTGGGGATCGCCAAGGAGACCCCGGCCTTCGGGCACCTGCCGTACGTCATGGGGGAGGGCAACAAGAAGCTCTCCAAGCGCGACCCGCAGTCGAGCCTGAACCTCTACCGGGAGCGCGGCTTCCTCCCCGAGGGCCTGCTCAACTACCTCTCCCTGCTCGGCTGGTCGCTCTCCGCCGACCAGGACATCTTCTCGATCGAGGAGATGGTCGCGGCCTTCGACATCGGCGACGTCAACCCCAACCCGGCCCGCTTCGACCTGAAGAAGTGCGAGGCGATCAACGCCGACCACATCCGCATGCTCGAGGTGAAGGACTTCACCGAGCGCTGCCGCCCGTGGCTGAAGGCCCCCGTGGCGCCCTGGGCGCCGGAGGACTTCGACGAGGCCAAGTGGCAGGCGGTCGCGCCGCACGCGCAGACCCGCCTGAAGGTGCTCTCCGAGATCACGGACAACGTCGACTTCCTCTTCCTGCCGGAGCCGGTCACCGACGAGGCGAGCTGGGCGAAGGCCATGAAGGAGGGCTCGGACGCCCTGCTGCGCACCGCCCGCGAGAAGCTCGACGCGGCGGACTGGACGTCCCCGGAGTCCCTCAAGGAGGCGGTCCTGGCCGCCGGCGAGGCCCACGGCCTCAAGCTCGGCAAGGCCCAGGCCCCCGTCCGCGTCGCCGTCACCGGACGCACCGTCGGTCTGCCGCTCTTCGAGTCCCTGGAGGTCCTGGGCAAGGAGAAGGCGCTGGTCCGCATCGACGCCGCGCTGGCGAGGCTCGCGGCCTGACCGCCCACCCGCGCCCCAGGGGCGGCTCCCGGACTCCCGGGGGCCGCCCCTTCGCCGTACGGCCGGACGCGGCGGGCCCGGCGGCGCTACCGTCGGATCATGAGCATCCGCGCCGTGGTCTGGGACGTCGACGACACCCTCTTCGACTACACCACCGCCGACCGTGAGGGCATGCGCGCCCACCTGGTGGCGGAGGGACTGCTCGCCGGCCACGGCTCGGCCGAGGAGGCCCTCGTGCGCTGGCGGGAGATCACCGAGCAGCAGTGGGGCCGGTTCGCGTCCGGAGAGGTCGACTTCGTCACACAGAGGCGCGACCGCACCCGCGTCTTCCTGGGCCGGCCCGAGCTGACGGACACCGAGGCCGACCTCTGGTTCCAGCGCTACGTCACGCACTACGAGGCCGCCTGGTCCCTCTTCCCGGACGTCCTGCCCGTCCTCGACGCCCTCGCCGAGAGCCACCGGCACGCCGTGCTCTCCAACTCCAGCCTCGTCGTCCAGGACCGCAAGCTGCGCGTCCTCGGCGTCCACCACCGCTTCGAGGCCATCCTGTGCGCCGCCGAGCTGGGCGTCTCCAAGCCCGAGCCCGGCGCCTTCCTGGCGGCGTGCGACGCCCTCGGCCTCCCGCCGCACGAGGTGGCCTACGTCGGCGACCACCCGGAGATCGACGGCCGCGGTGCCGCGGACGCCGGGCTGCTCTCGGTCTGGATCGACCGCGGCGGCGTGTACGCGGCCGTCGACCCGCCGGCCGGACCGCGCCGCATCGCCTCCCTCTCCGAACTCCCCGCGCTCCTCGGTGCCGATACTCGTTTTGGAGCCCCGTCCACCTTCGGGTAATGTTCTTCCTGCGCCGCCGGGGAGCGGGCCGAAAGGCCGGGAACCGGAAGCGCAAAGCTAGAACAGAGCCCCGCAAGGGCTTGCGTTCCAGTGGCCTATGGTGTAATTGGCAGCACGACTGATTCTGGTTCAGTTAGTCTTGGTTCGAGTCCAGGTAGGCCAGCTCGCAGAGCTCATCTGCACCGCGGAGATCATCCGCAAAGCCCCCGTTGTGTAGCGGCCTAGCACGCTGCCCTCTCAAGGCAGTAGCGCCGGTTCGAATCCGGTCGGGGGTACAGATCCTTCCCGCGGGGACGGTCAGGGTAGCTCCCGCCGACCCCGATGCAGGATCGCTAGGGCCCCCGTTGTGTAGCGGCCTAGCACGCCGCCCTCTCAAGGCGGTAGCGCCGGTTCGAATCCGGTCGGGGGTACAAACTGGTCTAAACCACATTGGTCTATGGTGTAATTGGCAGCACGACTGATTCTGGTTCAGTTAGTCTAGGTTCGAGTCCTGGTAGACCAGCTCGGATCTGCGGCGGTGTAGTACTCAACGCTTGCAAGATCCTCGCCCCCGTTGTGTAGCGGCCTAGCACGCCGCCCTCTCAAGGCGGTAGCGCCGGTTCGAATCCGGTCGGGGGTACGAGTCCCGAGGGGGCTCCCGTTCACACGGGAGCCCCCTTCGGCGTTCCGCGTGTCCTCGCCGTACGTCAACTGCCCCTGCGGCGACGATCGGTTCGGCGTGCGCGGGGCGGGCCTGCCGCGGCGTTGGGGCGGGCCCGCTCCCGGTCGCGTACGAGAAGGAGTCAGCCGGTGCGGCGCAGGGCCTCGGAGAGCCGGCCGGCGGCGTCGATGATCGCCTGGGCGTGCATACGGCCCGGGTGGCGCGTGAGGCGCTCGATGGGGCCGGAGACGGACACGGCGGCCACCACGCGGTTGGAGGGACCGCGCACGGGCGCGGAGACGGACGCCACGCCCGGCTCCCGCTCTCCGATGGACTGGGCCCAGCCGCGCCGCCGCACTCCGGACAGCGCCGTCGCCGTGAAGCGGGCGCCCTGCAGTCCGCGGTGGAGGCGCTCGGGCTCCTCCCAGGCCATCAGGATCTGCGCCGAGGAGCCGGCCTTCATCGTGAGCGTGGAGCCGACCGGGACCGTGTCCCTGAGGCCCGACAGGCGCTCGGCCGCGGCCACGCAGATGCGCATGTCGCCCTGGCGGCGGTAGAGCTGGGCGCTCTCGCCCGTGACGTCCCGGAGGTGGGTGAGCACCGGGCCCGCGGTGGCGAGCAGGCGGTCCTCGCCGGCCGCCGCGGCCAGTTCGGCCAGGCGCGGGCCGAGGATGAACCGGCCCTGCATGTCGCGCGCCACCATACGGTGGTGTTCCAGCGCCACGGCCAGGCGGTGGGCCGTGGGTCGTGCCAGTCCGGTCGCCGCGACCAACCCCGCGAGGGTGGCCGGACCGGACTCCAGAGCGCTCAGGACGAGGGCCGCCTTGTCCAGAACGCCGACGCCGCTACTGTTGTCCATGCAACGATACTCCCGTCTCACTCTGTGAAACGCAAGTTCAATTTTCCGCGGAACCCGCCACTCTTGATGGCACGAAGTCACAACGGCCCGTGACGAAAGGGCCTGGCGGCGGTTGCCCGGAAACAGGGGTGCGGGCGCTGCTTCCTCCAGATCTCTAGTTGGGTCGGCGCCTTGTCGTCGGCCGGAGGGAAAGCGATGGGTAGGACACTCGCGGAGAAGGTCTGGGACGACCACGTCGTCCGGCGCGCCGAGGGCGAGCCCGACCTCCTCTTCATCGATCTGCACCTGCTGCACGAGGTGACCAGCCCGCAGGCCTTCGACGGCCTCCGCAAGAGCGGCCGCCCGGTGCGCCGGCTCGACCTGACCATCGCCACCGAGGACCACAACACCCCGACGCTCGACATCGACAAGCCCATCGCGGACCCGGTCTCCCGGGTCCAGCTGGAGACGCTGCGCAAGAACTGCGCGGACTTCGGCGTCCGGCTGCACCCGCTGGGCGACGTCGAGCAGGGCGTCGTGCACGTCGTGGGCCCGCAGCTGGGCCTGACCCAGCCCGGCACCACCGTGGTCTGCGGCGACTCGCACACCTCCACGCACGGCGCGTTCGGCGCGCTGGCCTTCGGCATCGGCACCTCCCAGGTCGAGCACGTGCTGGCCACCCAGACGCTGCCCATGGTCCGCCCGAAGACCATGGCGATCACCGTCAACGGCGCGCTGCCCGACGGTGTCACGGCCAAGGACCTCATCCTGGCGATCATCGCCAAGATCGGCACCGGCGGCGGCCAGGGCTACGTCCTGGAATACCGGGGCGAGGCCATCGAGAAGCTCTCGATGGAGGCCCGCATGACCATCTGCAACATGTCGATCGAGGCCGGCGCCCGCGCGGGCATGATCGCCCCCGACGAGACCACCTTCGCCTACCTCCAGGGCCGCCCCCACGCCCCCGAGGGCGCCGACTGGGACGCGGCCGTCGAGTACTGGAAGACGCTGCGCACGGACGACGACGCCGAGTTCGACGCCGAGGTCGTCATCGAGGCCGCCGAGCTGTCGCCGTTCGTCACCTGGGGCACCAACCCGGGGCAGGGCGCACCGCTGTCGGCCGCCGTCCCCGACCCGGCTTCGTACGAGGACGCTTCGGAGCGCTTCGCCGCCGAAAAGGCCCTGGAGTACATGGGCTTGGAGGCCGGACAGCCGCTGCGCTCCATCAAGGTGGACACCGTCTTCGTAGGTTCCTGCACCAACGGCCGCATCGAGGACCTGCGCGCCGCCGCCGAGATCGTGCGGGACCGCAAAGTCGCCGACGGCGTACGGATGCTGGTCGTCCCCGGCTCCGCGCGGGTGGGCCTGCAGGCCGTCTCCGAGGGCCTGGACGTGGTCTTCAAGGAGGCCGGGGCCGAATGGCGGCACGCGGGCTGCTCGATGTGCCTGGGCATGAACCCGGACCAGCTCGCCCCCGGTGAGCGCTCCGCGTCCACCTCCAACCGCAACTTCGAGGGACGGCAGGGCAAGGGCGGCCGCACCCACCTGGTGTCGCCGCAGGTCGCGGCCGCGACGGCGGTCCTGGGCCACCTGGCCTCCCCGGCCGACCTGTCCGCCGCCGACGTCCCCACGCCCGCTGGAGTCTGAGAGTCATGGAAGCATTCACCACCCACACCGGCCGGGCCGTCCCGCTGCGCCGCAGCAACGTCGACACCGACCAGATCATCCCCGCCCACTGGCTCAAGAAGGTGACGCGGGACGGATTCGAGGACGGACTGTTCGAGGCCTGGCGCAAGGACGCGTCCTTCGTCCTCAACCAGCCCGAGCGGCAGGGCGCGACCGTGCTGGTCGCCGGCCCCGACTTCGGCACCGGGTCCTCCCGCGAGCACGCCGTCTGGGCGCTGCAGAACTACGGCTTCAAGACCGTGATCTCCTCCCGCTTCGCCGACATCTTCCGCGGCAACTCGCTGAAGAACGGCCTGCTCACGGTGGTCCTCGACCAGAACACCGTCGACGCCCTGTGGGAGCTCACGGAGCGGGACCCCCAGGCCGAGATCACCGTCGACCTGAAGGCCCGCGAGGTGCGCGCCGAGGGCGTCACCGCCTCCTTCGAGCTGGACGAGAACTCCCGCTGGCGGCTGCTGAACGGGCTGGACGACATCTCGATCACCCTCCAGAACGAGCCGGAGATCGCCGCGTACGAGGCCAAGCGGCCGTCGTACAAGCCGCAGACCCTCCAGGCGTGAGCCCGGGGCCTCCACGGAGGCCCCGCAAGGTCGAGTTTCGGCCACCCGACACCCCCGCCGTACCCCCGATCGGACCGATCGGGGGTACGGCTGTTTTCCGGCCCGGAACCGGTCGGGTGGGGCGGCTGCGTCCGCCAACGGCCCACGTTAGAGGCGTGGTTGCTGGGGTAGGCAGGGAATGGAGGAGCGGCTTCCGGGTGTGCCCGGGAGGCCGTTCGAGGTGGCAGTTGCCCCCTGCGCAGGCGACAACTCGCCCCAGATGGCACAATCTGTGCATGGACCACGACGGCCAACTCGAGCTCTATACGGCGGTCGCGGTCCGGCTCAAGGAAGCGCACACAAGAGTGCGCGCACTGCAAGTCCCGGAGGGCGTACGGATGGCGCTGACCCGGAAGCTGCTGGTCATTACGGCCGCGGCCAAACACGATCTCGCCGGTGCGGCAAGGCGCCTGGAGCGGTTCATCGCGGACCTCGACGAGGGGCGATTCCCCGAAGAGGAAGGCTGAACAGGCCGGGACCGCCCGAGTCCGTTGCGGCACAAGGGTGATTAGCCCGTTTCGTGTTTGATTTGCGGTATATATCTGCCTAACGTGCGAAAAAGCTTGAACAGATTCGTTCTGGCGATGTCTCCGAAGGGGAAGACGTGAACAAGGCGCAGCTCGTAGAAGCGATTGCCGACAAGCTGGGCGGCCGGCAGCAGGCCGCCGACGCTGTCGACGCGGTCCTGGACGCCCTCGTCCGTGCAGTGGTCGCGGGTGACCGGGTCTCGGTCACCGGCTTCGGTTCCTTCGAGAAGGTCGACCGTCCGGCCCGCTACGCCCGCAACCCGCAGACGGGCGAGCGGGTTCGGGTCAAGAAGACCTCCGTACCCCGCTTCCGTGCTGGTCAGGGCTTCAAGGACCTGGTGAGCGGCTCGAAGAAGCTCCCGAAGAACGACATCGCGGTCAAGAAGGCCCCCAAGGGCAGCCTGTCCGGTCCGCCGCCCACCATCTCCAAGGCCGCGGGCAAGAAGGCCGCCGCCAAGAAGGCCACGGGCGCCGCGAAGAAGGCCACGGGCGCGGCCAAGAAGACGACCGCGACGGCGAAGAAGGCCACCGCCAAGAAGACCACGGGTGCCGCGAAGACGGCGACGGCGAAGAAGGCCCCCGCCAAGAAGTCCACCGCCAAGACCACCACCGCGGCGGCCAAGAAGACCACGGCGCAGAAGGCCCCCGCCAAGAAGGCGACGGCCAAGAAGGCCCCCGCCAAGAAGTCGACCGCCCGCAAGACCACCGCCAAGAAGGCCACCGCCCGCAAGAAGTAGCAGCACGCGGCACGCGGCCGGCGGCGTCCGGCAGGCGAACGGGCACAGGGCACTCACGCGCCGGGCCGGACTCCCTCTCGGAGTCCGGCCCGCGGCGTGTCCGGGATCGGGCGCGCCTTCGCGGCGACCCGGCGCTCAGCCCGGTGACAGCCCGCCGGCGGTGGCCCCGGTGGGAGTCCACCGTCGTAAGGTTCAGAAGGTCTGGAGCGTCACCAGGGTGATCCGGCGGTCGGCCCCCGCGCCCTCGCTCTCGACGCGGACCCGCTGACCGGGCCGCAGCAGTCTCAGGCCCCCCGCGTCGAACGCCGCCGCGTCGAAGGGCACCGGCGTGCCGTCGTCCAGCAGCACCTGCCCGCTGCGGCTCTCGGGGTCGTACGTGTACGCGGTCGCCTGCATGCCCGCAGCCTACTGCCCGACGATCAGCAGCCGCGCCGCCACCGCGGCCGTACGGGGCCCGACCCCCAGCGCCAGCGCGGCGCGCAGATCGTCGCCGGTGTCGACGTCCTGCCGTACGGAATCCACCGAGTCGAGGCGCAGTTCCGCGGCGCCGGACGCGCGGTGACGGGCCCGGGAATCCGTACCGAAAGCGGGGGCCAATTCGCGGCCCGGTGCGGCGGCCAGCAGGGTCGTGCCGATTCCGGCCGCGTCCGGGAGAAAAGCGCGCGGGAATTGCGCGGCCGCCGTCAGTACCCGCGTCAATTCCGCCGGGCGAAGTGCGGGGAGATCGGCGTTGAGCGCGGCCACCGGGCTTCTGGGGTGTGCCGCACGGACGAACGCCGCCCCGTGCGCCAGGGCGGCGTTGAGACCGTCGCCCGGCTCGTCCGGAACGACCCCGGCGCCCAGTTCCGCCAGGGCCCGTCCCGCCTGCGCGTCGTCCGTGACTACTGCCACACCCGCCACCGCCGGGCAGGCGAGCGCGGCCGCCACCGTGTCCTGCGCGAAGGCGAGCGCGAGGCCGGGCCGAACCCCGTCGTGCGCGGTGTCCGACAGCCTGCTCTTGGCCCGGGCGAGGGGCTTCACGGGTACGACCAAGGTCCACTGCACGAGCGTTCCGTCCTTCTCTCGTCGCCGCCATTGTCACCTGGGAGACCCGGCGGTTCACTCGCCGGGGCGTACGGTGTTCTCGACAGACGGGCGGCCCGGGGCGACACTTGTCCGGCCCCAGGCCATGGAGGAAAGGTGTCAGCGTGCCCCGCCGCAGAATCGGCTTCTGGTACCGCTTCGCCGCGGTGATCTGCAAACCTCCGCTGGTGGTTCTGATCAAGCGGGACTGGCGGGGAATGGAGAACATGCCGGCCGACGGTGGATTTATCACCGCCGTGAACCACAATTCGCACGTCGACCCCTTCGCGTATGCGCACTATCAGTACAACACCGGCCGCGTCCCGCGATTCCTGGCGAAGAGCGGACTTTTCCGGAAGGGATTCGTCGGCGCCGCGATGCGGGGCACCGGACAGATCCCCGTCTACCGCGAGAGCACGGACGCGCTCAGCGCCTTCCGCGCCGCGATCGACGCCGTGGAGCGCGGCGAGTGCGTCGCCTTCTACCCCGAGGGCACGCTGACCCGCGACCCGGACGGCTGGCCGATGACCGCCAAGACCGGTGCCGCGCGCGTCGCCCTGCAGACCAAGTGCCCGGTGATCCCGGTCGCCCAGTGGGGCTGCAACGAACTGCTGCCGCCGTACGCCAGGAAGCCGAACCTCCTCCCGCGCAAGACCCATCGCGTGCTGGCGGGCCCGCCGGTCGACCTGTCGCGCTTCTACGACCAGGAGATGACCGCGGACGTGCTGAAGGAGGCGACCGAGGTCATCATGGCCGCCGTCACCCGCCAGCTGGAGGAGATCCGCGGCGAGAAGGCCCCCGACACGCCCTACGACCCGCGCCGTGAGCGGATCGAGCAGCGCCGCCGCACGCAGGCCCAGACGAGGGCGGTCCAGACACGGGCGGTACAGGCACCGACGCACGGGCAGCAGGCAGAAGGGCAGAGCACGTGAGCAACCCCGTCAAGGCGGCCGTCTTCGGTACCGGATCGTGGGGCACGGCCTTCGGCATGGTCCTCGCCGACGCGGGGTGCGACGTCACCCTGTGGGGCCGCCGCGCCGAACTCGCCGACGCCGTCAACTCCACCCGGACCAACCCGGACTACCTGCCCGGGGTGGAGCTCCCCGCCAACCTGCGGGCCACCACCGACGCCGCCGAGGCCGCGCGGAACGCCGACTTCACGGTCCTCGCGGTCCCGTCCCAGACGCTGCGCGCCAACCTCGCCGACTGGACGCCCCTGCTGGCGCCCGGCACGATCCTGGTGTCCCTGATGAAGGGCGTCGAACTCGGCTCCGCGATGCGGATGAGCGAGGTGATCGACGACGTGGCGAAGGTCGGCGCCGAACGCATCGCCGTGGTCACCGGACCCAACCTGGCCCGGGAGATCGCCGCCCGGATGCCGGCCGCGGCCGTGGTCGCCTGTCCCGACGACTCCGTCGCCCAGCGCCTCCAGACCGCCTGCCACACGCCGTACTTCCGCCCGTACACCAACACCGACGTCGTCGGCTGCGAGCTGGGCGGCGCCGTGAAGAACGTGATCGGGCTGGCCGTCGGCATCGCGGACGGCATGGGCCTGGGCGACAACGCCAAGGGCTCGCTCATCACGCGCGGTCTCGCCGAGACCACCCGCCTCGGTGTCGCCCTCGGCGCCGACCCGCTGACCTTCTCCGGACTGGCCGGGCTCGGCGACCTGGTGGCGACCTGTTCCTCGCCGCTGTCCCGCAACCACACCTTCGGCACCAACCTCGGCAAGGGCATGACCCTCCAGGAGACGATCGCGGTCACCAAGCAGACCGCCGAGGGTGTCAAGTCCTGCGAGTCCGTGCTGGATCTGGCCCGCAGGCACGGCGTCGACATGCCGCTCACCGAGACGGTCGTCGGCATCGTGCACGAGGGCAAGCCTCCGGTGGTCGCGCTCAAGGAGCTGATGTCGCGCAGCGCCAAGCCGGAACGGCGCTGAGCGCCATCGGAACGGCGGCTAGCGCCACCGGAACGGCGGCGAGCGGGCCGCGACGACGCTGAGCGATGCCGGAACGACGCTGAGCGACAGCACCGAGGCACCCGGGCGACGCCCGCGCCACGCGGCCCCGCCGACGCTGTCTCGCGGCCCTGGGGGCGGGTACTCTCAACGCGATATGAGCACCGAGAACCTCCCCCAGAGCCCCGAGCAGAGCCCGGAGCAGCCGCCTCGCAAGCCGCGTGTGGCCGTCGTGTTCGGCGGGCGCAGCTCCGAACACGGGATCTCCGTGGTCACCGCAGGCGCCGTCCTCGCGGCCATCGACCGGACGAAGTACGACGTCCTGCCGATCGGCATCACCCGCGACGGCCGG
Source organism: Streptomyces ambofaciens ATCC 23877 (assembly GCF_001267885.1). Lineage (NCBI taxonomy): Bacteria > Bacillati > Actinomycetota > Actinomycetes > Kitasatosporales > Streptomycetaceae > Streptomyces > Streptomyces ambofaciens. The sequence continues at coordinate 5,645,804 of NZ_CP012382.1, forward strand.
TGGGCCCTGACCGCCGACGAGCCGGAGCGCATGGCGATCACCGAACGCCGCACGCCCGACGTCGAGGAGCTGGCCGAGTCGACCGAGGGCGGCGTGCTGCTGCCCGTCGACCCCGCGAACCGCGAAGTCGTCTACAGCGAACCCGGCTCGGTGCCCAAGGCGCTGGGCGAGGTCGACGTCGTCTTCCCCGTCCTGCACGGCCCGTACGGCGAGGACGGCACGCTCCAGGGCCTGCTGGAGCTGTCCGGCGTGCCCTACGTCGGCTCGGGCGTGCTCGCCTCGGCCGTCGGCCAGGACAAGGAGTACATGAAGGCGGTGTTCGCCTCCTACGGGCTGAAGGTCGGTCCGTACGTGGTGATCCGTCCGCGGGAGTGGGAGCAGGACCGTTCCGGCGCCCGCGAGAAGATCGTGGACTTCGCCGGAGAGCACGGCTGGCCGCTGTTCGTGAAGCCCGCGCGCGCGGGTTCCTCGATCGGCATCACCAAGGTCGACGACCTCGCCGGACTCGACGAGGCGATCGAGGAGGCCCGGCGCCACGACCCGAAGATCCTGGTCGAGGCGGCGCTGCGCGGCCGGGAGATCGAGTGCGGGGTGCTGGAGTTCGAGGACGGTCCCCGGGCGTCCGCCCCCGCGGAGATCCCGCCGCCCTCGGAGCACGCGTACTACGACTTCGAGGCCAAGTACATCGACTCCACGCCCGGCGTCGTGCCCGCACCGCTCACGCCCGAGGAGACCGCCGAGATCCAGCGGCTCGCCGTGGCGGCGTTCGACGCGGCCTCCTGCGAAGGGCTGGTGCGCGCGGACTTCTTCCTCACCGAGGACGACGAGTTCGTGATCAACGAGATCAACACCATGCCCGGCTTCACGCCGATCTCCATGTACCCGCAGATGTGGCAGGCGAGCGGCGTGAGCTACCCGGAGCTGGTGGACCGGCTGGTCCAGGCGGCGCTGCGGCGGTCCACAGGGCTGCGCTGACCGCTCCCGGCCCGTGCACGACGAGAAGGCGACCCCCTCGGGGGTCGCCTTCTCGCAGTATGATCAGCGGGTTTCCCCAGCCGGCCGCCCGCTGTCCGCAGGTGGCAGTGTCTTGTCCGCGTTCCGCCACAACCGGCGACCGACGCGCCCGGGACGGGAACCGCCGCCGACTCGCTGTCGTCTGCTGAGGAGCAGCCGACGGCGGCGATCAGCGGTGCGGAGCGAGCGGGCGGAAGGGGGCTAGAGATGAACGACCGGACAGGTCAGAGTACGAGTGATGCCGTCCACTTGCTGGACCTTGGCGACCACCATGCGACCCAGGTCGTCGACGGTGTCGGACTGCGCGCGCACGATGACGTCGTAGGGTCCTGTCACGTCCTCGGCCTGGATCACCCCAGGGATCTTGCTGATCGTCTCGGCGACGGTCGACGCCTTGCCGACCTCCGTCTGGATCAGGATGTACGCCTGTACCACGGAACCTCCAGAGCGGCCACGAGGATCATGTGGGGAAAAGGAACGCCACGGTATCGCGTCGCCGCTCTCCGCGGGGAGACCCGCGGGGTGGCGGCCTCGCGTGCCGTGGTGCCGCAAGGACACGAGTTGACGAGCACGCCGACCGCGGTGACGGTCATTTCGACCGTAACGAGGACAGAGATGACGCGCGACCGGGCACGGACAGGGACAGAAGGGGAGCCAAGGCGATGAAGGGCACTGTTGGTGAGCTCGGGGAGTTCGGGCTCATCAGGGAGCTCACCTCCCGTCTCACCACCACCCCGGCGGTCCGGGTGGGCCCCGGCGACGACGCCGCGGTGGTGGCCGCGCCCGACCGCAGGGTGGTGGCCAGCACCGACATCCTCGTCGAGGGGCGGCACTTCCGCCGGGACTGGTCCACCGCGTACGACGTGGGCCGCAAGGCGGCGGCGCAGAACCTGGCCGACATCGCCGCCATGGGCGCCGTGCCGACCGCGCTGCTGCTCGGCCTGGTCGTGCCCGCCGAACTGCCGGTGACCTGGCCGACCGAGCTGATGGACGGACTGCGCGACGAGTGCCAGGTCGCGGGCGCCTCGGTGGTCGGCGGCGACGTGGTGCGCGGCGACACGATCACCGTCTCCATCACCGCGCTCGGCGACCTGCGCAACCAGGAGCCCGTCACCCGGGGCGGTGCCCAGCCCGGCGACCTCGTCGCGGTGACCGGCTGGCTCGGCTGGTCGGCGGCCGGTTTCGCCGTGCTGTCCCGCGGCTTCCGCTCGCCGCGCGCCTTCGTCGAGGCCCACCGGCGTCCCGAGCCGCCGTACCACGCGGGTCCGGCCGCCGCGGGGCTCGGCGCCACCGCGATGTGCGACGTGAGCGACGGACTCATCGCGGACCTCGGGCACATCGCGGAGGCCAGCAAGGTCAGGATCGACGTCCGCTCCGGCCAGATCGACATCCCGTCCCAGATGAACGACATCGGCCAGGCCGTCGGCGTCGACCCGATGCAGTGGGTGCTCACCGGGGGAGAGGACCACGCGATCGTGGCCACCTTCCCGCCGGACGTGAAACTGCCCGCCCGCTGGAAGGTCATCGGCGAGGTCCTCAACCCCTCCGCGCTGCCCCAGGTGACCGTCGACGGGGCGCCCTGGACCAGCAAGGGCGGCTGGGACCACTTCGGGGACGAGGTCGAGGCGTGAGGCCGCCCCTGGTCCTCACCGTGGCCGGCTCCGACTCGGGCGGCGGCGCCGGCATCCAGGCCGACCTCAAGACGATGCTCGCCCTCGGCACGCACGGCATGAGCGTGCTCACCGCGGTGACCGCGCAGAACTCCCTCGGTGTGCAGGGCGCCTGGGAGCTGCCCGTGGACGCCGTGCGGGCCCAGTACCGCAGTGTCGTGGACGACATCGGCGTCCAGGCGGTCAAGACCGGCATGCTCTCCTCCGCGGAACTGGTCGAGACGGTCGCCGAATTGATCGGCGGCACGGACGCCCCGGCGGTCGTCGACCCGGTCGGCGTCTCCAAGCACGGGGACGCGCTGCTCGCCGCCTCCGCCCTGGACTCCGTACGCACCAAGCTGCTGCCGGTCGCCACCGTCGCCACGCCGAACCTCGACGAGGTCGCCCAACTCACCGGCGTGCACGTCGAGTCGGACACCGATCTGCGCCGGGCCGCGGCGGCCGTCCTGGAGTACGGTCCGCGCTGGGCGCTGATCAAGGGCGGTCACCTGCACGGGGACGCCGTGGACCTGCTCACCGACGGCTCGCAGGAGCACTGGCTGCGCGCCCCGCGCCTCGACAACCGGCACACGCACGGCACCGGCTGCACCCTCGCGTCGGCCGTCGCCTGCGGGCTGGCCAAGGGGCAGCCGGTACCGGAGGCGGTCAAGGCGGCCAAGGCGTACGTCACCGGGGCCATCGAGGCCGGTTTCGCGCTCGGCGGCGGCATCGGACCGGTCGACCACGGGTGGGCACTCGGGCGGGACGCCTCCTCGGTGTGACGCCCGGTGCGGCCTGCCTCGCGACCCGGCCGAGGGGGCCGCGCCGGTCGACCGGAAGGCGGCCGCGGCTCAGCCGTCGCGGCGGGACCCCGGCCCGTCCGGGAACGGCAGAAAGCCGGCCCACACGAGGTGGACCGGCTTTGTGCAGCGGACCAGGCAGTGGCCGCGCGCTCAGCTGTGACGCGTCAGCGCGAGACCTTCCCGGCCTTGATGCACGAGGTGCAAGCGTTCACGCGCTTCGGCGTCCCGCCGACCACGGTACGCACGCGCTGGATGTTCGGGTTCCAGCGACGGGGCGTACGGCGGTGAGAGTGCGAGATGTTGTTGCCGAAGCCCGGCCCCTTGCCACAGACGTCGCAGTTGGCAGCCACGGGTCACTCCAAAGACTTCAGATGCACTTACGGTTGATCCCGGCATGCCGGGAACGAGAACTCGGAGTCGCGAACGATCCGGGATCTGAGTGGCGGTGCCAGGGGGATGGCCCGATCGGGATCGGGCAACCGGAGCAGCATACAACGGCTGCTCCCGTACAACGAAACTACCACGGCAGCTCAGGGGGCCACCCCCGGCCCTCTTCCGGCCGGACCCCCGCGAAGGTCTACGCTGCCTGCCACGTCCAGCAGCTCAGGGAGGCGCAGGTGGCGCAGGTGCCGCAGAGGTTCTTCGACGCTCTGGCGGTACGCACCTGGTGCGGTCTCTCGCTTCAGGCGCTGGGGCGGGCGCGCGAGGAGATCGACGCGATCAACGTCTACCCGGTCGCGGACGGGGACACCGGCACCAACCTGTACCTGACCGTGGAGTCGGCCGTCGCCGCGGTGGAGGCGGTCTTCGCCGCGCACGCGGTGGACGCCGGGGAGCCGGAGACGGGCGGCGGCCCCTCGTTGCCCGAGGCCGTGGGCGCCATGGCGCACGGCGCGCTCATCGGCGCCCGGGGCAACTCCGGGACGATCCTCGCGCAGCTGCTGCGCGGCATGGCCCAGGTGCTCACCGCCCGGGGTGAAGCCGCCCACACCGACGGCCAGGGCCTGCGGCTGGCCCTGCGGCACGCGGCCGAATCCGCCCGGCAGGCCGTGGCCCACCCGGTCGAGGGCACCGTCCTGACCGTCGCCTCGGCCGCCGCCGACGCCGCCGAAGGAGCGGAGGGCGACTGCGCGGAGGTGGCCCGCGCCGCCTACGAGGGCGCCGGCCGGGCCCTCGCCGAGACTCCGGGCCGGCTGCCCGTCCTCCGGCGCGCCGGAGTCGTCGACGCCGGCGGACGCGGCCTCGTGACACTCCTCGCGGCCCTGGTGGAGACCTTCACGGGCCGGGCGCCCGGGCCCGCGGCGACCGGCGCACCGCTCGCGCGCGCGAGGCACGGCGTCCAGGACCCCGCGGGCGGGCACACCGGAGAAGACCTCGCGGACGAGTGCGCCGCGGAGGAGGACGACGGGGACGGGCCCGCCTTCGAGGTGATCTACCTCCTGGAAGCGCAGGACGCGGCCGTGGCACGGCTGCGGCAGCGGCTGGACGCCCTCGGGGACTCACTCGTGGTCGTCGGCGGCGACGGCCTGTGGAACGTCCACGTGCACGTCGACGACGCGGGCGCCGCCGTGGAGGCGGGCGTCGAGGCCGGGCGGCCGTACCGCATCAGGATCACCCACTTCGGGCACGGGGACGTGCACACCGCCGGGAGCGGGCGCCCGCCCCGCGAGCGCGCCCAGCGCGCGGTGGTGGCCGTCGTGCCGGGGGAGGGGCTCGCCGGGCTGTACGCCGAGGCCGGCGCGACCACCGTGCTCGCGCGTCCGGGGGAGCCGCCCGCGAGCGGGGAGCTGGTCCAGGCCGTGCGGCGGGCGCACGCCCGCGAGGTCGTGCTGCTGCCCAACGACGTCGAACTGCGTCACACCGCCGCCGCGGCCGCCGAACAGGCCCGCACCGAAGGCGTCCGGGTGGCCCTGATCCCGACCCGCTCCGCCGTCCAGGGCATCGCCGCGCTCGCCGTGCACGAGCCCGGGCGGCGCTTCGACGAGGACGTGGTGGCGATGACCTCGGCGGCCGGCGCCACGCGCTACGCCGAGGTCGCCGTCGCCGAACGGCAGTCCTGGACCACGGCGGGCATCTGCCAGGCCGGTGACGTGCTCGGCCTCGTCGACGGTGACGTGGCCGTGATCGGGGCCGACGTGACGGCGGTCGCCGCGACCGTCCTGGACCGCATGCTCGCGGCCGGCGGCGAGCTGGTCACCCTCGTCCTCGGCGACGAGGCCCCCGAGACCGTCGCCGCCCACCTGGAGGCCCGCGTCCGCGAGGCGTACCTCGCCGTCGACACGGTGGTCTACCGGGGCGGCCGGCAGGGCGCGCCGCTGCTCATCGGCGTGGAGTAGCACGGCCGTCCCCGGCGTTCGCGGGGAGGTGCGAGGCCGTTGTCAGTGGCGTGGTGTGCAATGGATCTCGTGCCCGCACTGCGAGAACCCCTGAAGAAGGTGCTCGGCCCCGCCACCGCCAAGGTGATGGCCGAGCATCTCGGCCTGCACACCGTCGGTGACCTCCTGCACCACTACCCCCGCAGATACGAGGAGCGCGGCCAGCTCACCCACCTCGCCGACCTGCCCATGGACGAGCACGTCACGGTGGTGGCCCAGGTCGCCGACGCCCGCCTGCACACCTTCGCCTCGTCGAAGGCCCCGCGGGGCAAGGGGCAGCGCCTGGAGGTGACCATCACGGACGGCCACGGCCGCCTCCAGCTGGTCTTCTTCGGCAACGGCGTGCACAAGCCGCACAAGGAGCTCCTGCCGGGCACCCGGGCGATGTTCGCGGGCAAGGTCTCCGTCTTCAACCGCCGGCTCCAACTGGCCCATCCGGCGTACGAGTTGCTGCGCGGTGGTGAGGACGACGACCCGGCCGAGAGCGTCGAGTCATGGGCGGGTGCGCTCATCCCCCTCTACCCGGCCACCGCCAAGCTGGAGTCCTGGAAGATCGGCAAGGCGATCCAGACGGTGCTGCCCAGCGCGCAGGAGGCTCTCGACCCCCTCCCCGACTCGCTGCGCGAGGGCCGCGCCCTGGTCTCCCTCCCCGAGGCCCTCCTGAAGATCCACCGCCCGCACACCAAGGCCGACGTCGAGGACGCCCGCGCCCGCCTGAAATGGGACGAGGCCTTCGTCCTCCAGGTCGCCCTCGCCCGCCGCCGCCACGCCGAGACCCAACTCCCCGCCGTCCCCCGCAGACCCGGCCCGGACGGCCTGCTCACGGCCTTCGACGACCGCCTCCCCTTCACCCTGACCGACGGCCAGCAGAAGGTCTCCCGGGAGATCTTCGACGACCTGGCCACCGACCACCCGATGCACCGGCTGCTCCAGGGAGAGGTCGGCTCCGGGAAGACGATGGTGGCCCTGCGCGCCATGCTCGCCGTCGTCGACGCGGGCGGGCAGGCGGTGATGCTGGCGCCCACCGAGGTGCTCGCCCAGCAGCACCACCGGTCGATCGTCGAGATGATGGGCGAGCTGGCCGAGGGAGGCATGCTCGGCGGCGCGGAACACGCCACCAAGGTGGTGCTGCTCACCGGCTCGATGGGTGCCGCCGCCCGCCGCCACGCCCTGCTCGACCTGGCCACCGGCGAGGCCGGCATCGTCATCGGCACCCACGCGCTGATCGAGGACAAGGTGCAGTTCCACGACCTGGGGCTGGTCGTCGTCGACGAGCAGCACCGCTTCGGCGTCGAGCAGCGCGACGCCCTGCGCGGCAAGGGCAAGCAGCCGCCGCACCTGCTCGTCATGACCGCCACGCCGATCCCGCGCACCGTCGCGATGACGGTCTTCGGCGACCTGGAGACCTCCGTCCTGGACCAGCTCCCGGCCGGACGCTCGCCGATCGCCAGCCACGTCGTCCCGGCCGCCGACAAACCGCACTTCCTGGCCCGCGCCTGGGAGCGGGTCCGTGAGGAGGTGTCCAACGGGCACCAGGCGTACGTCGTCTGCCCGCGCATCGGCGACGAGGGCGACGCCCCGAAGAAGGGGTCCGAGCAGCCTGCCGAGGGCGACGCGGAGAAGCGGCCCCCGCTGGCCGTCCTCGACGTCGCCGAGCACCTGGCGAAGGGACCGCTCCAGGGTCTCGGCGTCGAGGTCCTGCACGGCCGCATGCAGCCCGACGACAAGGACGCGGTCATGCGCCGCTTCACCGCCGGGGAGACCGACGTCCTGGTCGCCACGACCGTGATCGAGGTCGGCGTCAACGTCCCCAACGCCACCGCGATGGTGATCATGGACGCCGACCGCTTCGGCGTCTCCCAGCTCCACCAGTTGCGCGGCCGGGTCGGCCGGGGCTCGGCCCCCGGACTGTGTCTGCTGGTCACCGAGATGCCCGAGGCGAGCGCGGCCCGACAGCGCCTGGCCGCCGTGGCCGGCACCCTCGACGGCTTCGAGCTCTCCCGCATCGACCTCGAACAGCGCCGCGAGGGCGACGTCCTCGGCCAGGCCCAGTCCGGCGCCCGCACCTCGCTGCGGGTCCTCGCCGTCATCGAGGACGAGGAGATCATCGCCGCGGCGAGGGAGGAAGCGGCAGCGGTGGTGGCCGCCGACCCGGAGCTGACCGGCCTGCCCGCCCTCCGGACGGCCCTGGACGCCCTGCTGGACGAGGAGAGGGAGCAGTACCTGGAGAAGGGCTGATGGCTCCCGCCCCCGGGGACGCGGGCACCGCACGACCGGCCGGGACGGGCCCGTGCTCGTCGGACAGCACGAGCCACCCGCCCCCGCGCCTGCCAGACTGAACGGAACACACCCCACGACCAAGGACCCAAGATGACCCGCGTGATCGCCGGCACGGCCGGCGGACGTCGCCTGGCCGTCCCGCCGGGGACCGGCACCCGGCCCACCTCCGACCGCGCGCGCGAGGGCCTCTTCTCCACCTGGCAGTCCCTGCTCGGCGGCCCGCTGGACGGCGAGCGGGTCATCGACCTGTACGCCGGTTCCGGCGCCGTCGGCCTGGAGGCGCTGTCCCGGGGCGCGGGGCACGTCCTGCTCGTCGAGGCCGACGCCCGCGCCGCCCGCACCGTCCGGGAGAACGTGAAGGCGATCGGCCTGCCCGGCGCCGAGGTACGGGCGGGCCGAGCGGAGCAGATCATCCGCACCCCGGCCCCCGCCGAGCCCTACGACATCGTCTTCCTGGACCCGCCGTACGCCGTCTCCGACGACGATCTTCGGGAGATCCTCCTCACACTCCGTACGGAGGGGTGGCTCACCGGGGATGCGCTCGTCACCGTGGAGCGCAGCACCAGGGGCGGCGATTTCCGGTGGCCGGACGGCTTCGAAGCGATCCGGGCCCGTCGCTACGGCGAGGGAACGTTTTGGTACGGTCGCGCCGCCTCTACGTGCGAAGACGCACGATGACCGGACCGGAGAGCGAGGGAACTCAAGTGCGCCGCGCCGTCTGTCCCGGGTCGTTCGACCCGATCACCAACGGACATCTCGACATCATCGCCCGTGCCTCCAGCCTCTACGACGAGGTCTACGTCGCGGTGATGATCAACCAGGCCAAGAAGGGCCTGTTCGAGATCGAGGAGCGGATCGACCTCATCCGCCAGGTCACCGCCGAGTACGGGAACGTGCGCGTGGAGTCCTTCCACGGCCTCCTCGTCGACTTCTGCAAGCAGCGCGAGATCCCGGCCATCGTCAAGGGCCTGCGCGCGGTCAGCGACTTCGACTACGAGCTGCAGATGGCCCAGATGAACAACGGCCTCTCGGGTGTGGAGACGCTGTTCATCCCCACCAACCCCACCTACAGCTTCCTGTCGTCCTCCTTGGTCAAGGAGGTCGCCACCTGGGGCGGCGACGTCTCCCACCTGGTCCCGCCGCTGGTCCTCGACGTCCTCGCCGAGCGCCTCAGGAAGGACTGAGAGCACCCCGCGCACGTCCCGGGCGCACCTCTCGCGCCCCCCGGAGACTGACAACCCGTCACCCGGTGTCCCCCGGACACCCCAGGGTCGTACAGTCGTCCCGTCCGTCTCCAACACAGCTGTAGAGAGTGGCGAGCACACGGTGGACGTGCAGAAGAAGCTCGACGAGATCACCGCGATGGTCTCCGGCGCCCGCGCCATGCCCATGTCGGCCTCGTGCGTGGTCAACCGCGCCGAACTGCTCGCCCTGCTGGAGGACCTGCGCGCCGAGCTGCCCGGCTCCCTCGCCCAGGCCCAGGAGCTGATCGGCGACCGGGAGCAGATGGTCGCCCAGGCCCGCCAGGAGGCCGACCGGATCATCGAGAGCGCGCACGCCGAACGCGGTTCGCTGATCTCCGACACCGAGGTCGCCCGCCGCTCGCAGGCCGAGGCCGACCGGATCCTCGCCGAGGCCCGCCAGGAGGCCGAGGAGGTCCGCGCCGAGGCCGACGACTACGTCGACTCCAAGCTCGCCAACTTCGAGGTCGTCCTCACCAAGACCCTCGGCTCCGTCGGCCGGGGCCGCGAGAAGCTGCTCGGCACCGGGCCCGGCCTCGACGAGAACGGCTACGCGGACGAGGACGCCCCCGAGCGCAGCCACGACCCCGAGACCCTGCGCCGCGACGCCGACGCCTACGTGGACACCAAGCTCGGCGCCTTCGAGGCGGTCCTGGCCAAGACCCTGGACGCCGTCGGCCGCGGCCGACAGAAGCTGCACGGCCGGATCGCCAGCGACGACCTCGGCGCCCTCGCCGACGACGCCACCACCGTCCAGCACTCCAGCGACGCCGACTACCTCGCCGGCCTCGCGGCCCTCTCGGACGCCCCGGCCGAGCAGCCCCGGCAGCGCGAGTACGGCGAGCAGCAGCCGGCGGCGGCCCAGCCGCCGGCCCAGGCCGTGCCGGAGATGCCGTCGCAGCAGCCCGCGTACGGCTACGCGCAGCAGCAGCAGCCCGACCCGTACGCGGACTACCAGCAGACCTACGGCGGTCAGCAGGACCCGTATGGCTACCAGCAGCAGACCGACGCCTACGCCTACCAGGGCTACGACGCCCACCAGCAGTCGTACGACGGACAGCAGGGCTACGCCCAGCCCCAGCAGCCGCAGCAGCCCCCGCAGCCTCCCCAGGCTCAGCCGCAGGCCCTCGACGAGACCAGCCTCTTCGACACCAGCATGATCAGCGCCGAGCAGCTGCGGGCCTACGAGCAAGGACGCGGCCTCTAGGGCCGTCGCCCGTGAGGGTCCGGATTGGGCCGTCAGCGAATGGTCCAGTATCCTGGCTCTTCGGTCGCGCGTACGTCCGCGATCGACGCTGCCCGGGAACACCTCAGGGCGGAAACCCCAAGCCAGGAAGACCGAAAGCAGGAATGGTTCTGAACGCGCGCCTCGACCACCGCGACCCCCTCGTGTTCGACACACACGAGCTGGGACGGCGGCCCGGTGCGCTGCAGCGCCTGACCCGCACGGTCGACGCTCCCCGGGACTTCGGCCTCCAGGGAGTCATCGGAGTGCCGGAAGGCGCTCCGGTGGAACTCGATCTCCGGCTCGAGTCGGTCATGGAGGGGGTGCTCGTCACAGGCACCGCCCGTGCCAAGGCCGAGGGGGAGTGCGTAAGGTGTCTGGAGCCGCTCGAGCAGCAGCTCGAAGCGGACTTCCAGGAGTTGTTCTCGTACCCTGACGCCGACGACCGGGGCCGCCCTGCGGCGGAACCGGGCGACGACGCCGAGGACGACGAGGACAGGCTCTTCATCGAGGACGGACTGATCGGCCTCGAACCCGTGCTGCGTGACGCGGTGGTGCTCGCACTGCCGATGCAGCCGGTGTGCCAGGAAGACTGCCAGGGTCTGTGCTCCGAGTGCGGAGTGCGCCTGTCGGACGACCCGGACCACCACCATGACGCCGTCGACATCCGTTGGGCGGCATTGCAGGGACTCGCCGGTTCACTCGAAGACGGCGAGAAGGACGAGATGAGCGGCGACGGGCCAGAATCCGCGGACGCCGCCGAGAAGCAGGAGAAGTAGCCGTGGCTGTTCCGAAGCGGAAGATGTCGCGCAGCAACACGCGCCACCGCCGGTCGCAGTGGAAGGCTGCGGTCCCCACCCTGGTTGCGTGCGAGCGCTGCCACGAGCCCAAGCAGCAGCACATCGCGTGCCCGTCTTGCGGCACTTACAACAAGCGCCAGGTCCTCGAGGTCTGAGCGGCTGGTGAGAGGCACTGTGTCAGTCCCCAAGAAGGCGGAAGACGCCAAGGCGGACCCAGCCGCCAAGAAGAAGGCGGACACCCAGGCCTCGTCCCACACGCTTCTGGAAGGGCGGCTCGGCTATCAGCTCGAGTCCGCCCTTCTGGTGCGTGCGCTGACCCACCGTTCCTACGCGTACGAGAACGGCGGTCTGCCGACGAACGAGCGGCTGGAGTTCCTCGGTGACTCCGTCCTCGGCCTCGTCGTCACGGACACGCTGTACCGCACCCACCCCGACCTGCCCGAAGGCCAGCTGGCCAAGTTGCGGGCCGCGGTGGTCAACTCACGTGCGCTGGCGGAGGTGGGCCGCGGGCTCGACCTGGGCTCCTTCATCCGGCTCGGCCGGGGCGAAGAGGGCACGGGGGGCCGGGACAAGGCATCCATCCTCGCCGACACCCTCGAAGCGGTGATCGGCGCGGTCTATCTCGATCAGGGCCTCGACGCGGCCTCCGAACTGGTGCACCGCCTGTTCGACCCGCTCATCGAGAAGTCCTCGAACCTCGGTGCCGGCCTGGACTGGAAGACCAGCCTCCAGGAACTCACCGCGACCGAAGGGCTCGGCGTCCCCGAGTACCTGGTCACGGAGACCGGCCCGGACCACGAGAAGACCTTCACTGCTGCCGCCCGCGTCGGAGGCGTCTCGTACGGCACCGGCACCGGCCGCAGCAAGAAGGAGGCGGAACAGCAGGCCGCGGAATCCGCGTGGCGGGCCATCCGGGCCGCGGCGGACGAGCGCGCCGAGGCGGCGGCAGCCCAGCCGCCCGCCGAAGCGGCGGACCTGCCGAGCGCCGACGCCCCGTCGGCCTCCGCCTGACCGTCAGTTCCACCTGATACACCGCACGTCCCGAACGCCCGCCCCTCACCCGGGGCGGGCGTTCGGTTCGTCCACCGGACCGTCCGAGGGGATGCCATGCCCGAGTTGCCCGAGGTCGAGGTCGTACGGCGCGGCCTGGAGCGCTGGATCGCCCACCGCACCGTCGCCGACGCCGAGGTACTGCACCCGCGCGCGGTACGCCGGCACCTCGCCGGCCCCGACGACTTCGCCCACCGCCTGGAGGGCCACCGCATCGGCACGCCGAGCCGCCGCGGCAAGTACCTGTGGCTGCCCCTGGAGGACACCGGGCAGGCGGTCCTCGCCCACCTCGGCATGAGCGGCCAGCTCCTGGTCCAGCCGCACGAGGCACCCGCCGAGAAGCACCTGCGCGTCCGCGTCCGCTTCACCGACACCCTCGGCACCGAACTCCGCTTCGTCGACCAGCGCACCTTCGGCGGCCTCTCCCTGCACGACACCACCCCCGACGGGCTGCCCGACGTCATCGCGCACATCGCCCGCGACCCCCTCGACCCGCTCTTCGACGACGAGGCCTTCCACCTGGCGCTGCGCCGCAAGCGGACCACGATCAAACGGGCCCTGCTCGACCAGTCACTGATCAGCGGCGTCGGCAACATCTACGCGGACGAGGCCCTGTGGCGCTCCCGCCTGCACTACGAACGCCCCACGGCGACCTTCACCCGCCCGCGCACCACCGAACTCCTCGGCCACGTCCGGGACGTGATGAACGCGGCCCTCGCCGTCGGCGGCACCAGCTTCGACAGCCTCTACGTCAACGTGAACGGCGAGTCCGGCTACTTCGACCGGTCGCTCGACGCGTACGGCCGGGAAGGGCTGCCCTGCCGTCGCTGCGCGACGCCGATGCGCCGCCGGCCGTGGATGAACCGCTCCAGCTACTTCTGCCCCAAGTGCCAGCGCCCGCCGAGGATCATCCTGTAGGAGTCCGCCGGGCGTCGTACCGCTCCCGAGACGCCAGCACCTCGTCCATCCGCCCCTCCAGGCACTGGATGAGCGCGATCAGCCGTTCGGCCACCGCACGTCCCAGGGCCGTGAGCTCGTAGTCCACGCGGGGCGGGTTGGTCGGCTGGGCCTCCCGGTGCACCAGACCGTCGCGCTCCAGGGCGTGCAGCGTCTGGGCCAGCATCTTCTCGCTGACGCCGTCGACGCGGCGCCGCAGCTCGTTGAAGCGCAGCGTGCCCTCGTACAGCGCGCCGAGCGTCAGCGCGCCCCAGCGCCCCGTGACGTGCTCCAGGGTGCCGCGCGAGGGGCAGGCCCTGGAGAACACGTCGAACGGCAGGTCCTGCTCCTCCGTGCGCTCCTGCGTGGTCGACATACGTCAAGCGTACGTGAGCACAGCGCTGCGCCGCAGGTTGCGCTGAGCGGCAGACAGGGCACCTCGACACCCCGTCGTCGGCCGGGGAGCGGGTCGGGCGCCCCACCGGCCGGCCCCGGCCGAGCGGCGCGGCGCCCGACGTCGCGGCTCGGAATGCCGGTGGAGCGCGGTCGTGCCACGCTGGAAGAGGCCGTCCCGCTCCGAGCGTTCAGCCGGCCGGCCCCGCCACCCGAGGAGTCCGCCATGTCACGTGACGCCGCCCCACCCAGAACGGCCGGAGCCGGACCGCGGCCGGGGCACGCACCCGTGTCGGGTACGACCGTCCTCGCGGCAGCGCTGATGATCTTCGGTGGCGCGATGGCGATCTTCGAAGGGATCGCCGCCATCGCGGAGGACGACCTGTTCGTCGTGACGCGCCACTACGTGTTCGAGTTCAGCCTGGCGGGCTGGGGCTGGGTGCACCTGATCCTGGGCATCGCCATCGTCGTCGCCGGATGTGCCGTGCTCGGCGGCGCGCTGTGGGCCCGCTTCCTCGGCGTGTTCGTGGCGGGGCTCGGCGCGATCGCCAACTTCCTGTGGGTCCCGTACTACCCGCTCTGGGCCCTGACGCTGGTCGCCGTCAACCTGTTCGTCGTCTGGGCCCTGTGCACGGGCATGCACAGGGAGGCCCACGCCTGACGGCAGGCATGCCGGGAGGCACCGGGGGACGGGACGCGCCGGGGGACCGGGCGGTGCGGGTCCGTGGGTGTCTCAGTAGCCGAAGTTCTGCGTCCACCAGGGGCCGCCGGAGCCGAAGTGGACGCCGACCCCCAGGGTCCGGAAGTCGCAGTTGAGGATGTTGGCCTTGTGGCCCGGGCTGTCCATCCAGGCGTCCATCACGGACTGGGCGTCGGCCTGTCCGCGGGCTATGTTCTCGCCGCCGAGGTCGCTTATCCCGGCCGCCTCGGCCCGGTCCCAGGGGGTCGCGCCGCTGGGGTCGGTGTGGTCGAAGAAGCCCTGTACGGCCATGGCCTCGCTGAAGTTCTCGGCCAGTTCGCGCAGCGCGCTGTTCGCGGCCACCGGGCTGCAGCCCACCTTGGCCCGCTCGTCGTTGACGAGCTTGAGCACCTGGGCCTGGGCGACGGCTTCGTCCGACGCGGTGGTCGGCGTACTGGGCTGCGCCGGCTTCACGTCCGCCGGGCGCGACGGGGTGGGCTTCGCCTCGGTGCCCGGAGTGGAGCGCTGCCTCTCCGACTTCGACGGCGTCTCGGCCGGAGCGGCGGGCTTGGACGCCGACGCGGAGGGCGAGGACGGCGCGGACGACGACGAGGACCCCGAGGGCGAGGAGGAGGACGCGGAACCGGAAGGGGACGACTCGGAGGGCGCCGAGGACCGGCCGGCGCCCCGGCTCGCGGCGTCCCCGCCCCGGCCGGTCTCGGCGCTGCCGGAGGTGCCGCCCTGCTCGGAGGGGGTGTTCGTCGGCGCGTCCTGGGCCTGTACCCGGCCGCCCCCGTCGCTGCTCGTCCCGCCGCCGATCCGGTAGTTGTCGAGGCCGGGCACCGCGCCCGTGGCCACCGCCACCGTGCCGAGGGCGACCGCGGCGGAGACGCCGAGCAGGCCCGTACGGACCGGGGTGACGCCCTTCCTCTTGCGGCGGCGGTGGTTTCCCGCGCGCTGCGGCCCCTCGTCGGGGGCGAAGCCGTCGCTCGGGAAGGGGACGGTACGGCCGGCCTGCGGGTGGCCGTCGCCTCCGTCGCCGTCCGGGCCCTCGGACGCGAACAGGTAGGCGTCACTCCTCGCCCGGACCTCGGCGTACGCCTCCGGGTTCAGGTAGGGCGCGATCCCCATCGTGGGGCGGTCGCCCGGGGCCGGCGGAGTGCCGCCGCTCCCCGCGGTGCCGTCCGTGCGGTGGCCCTCCGCGGCGCGGCCCGTGGCGGCGCGGCCGGCGGCGGAGCGTCGGTGGCGTCCCATGTTCTGGCCTTCCTCGTCCTCGCGCTGGACGTGTCTCGCGCGGACCTCTTGTCGCGGTCGGCTCCTCGCGGCCGACGCGTCCGCACGATCAACACGCAACTCACACGTTCGAGTGAGTTTCAGGTGCGATTCATTGGGTGGGGACGGTACCGCATGGCGCAAGGGGGTGAAGTGTCCGGCGAGACATTGACTGGCTAGCCTGCCCCCATGAGCGAGGATGTACGGCTGGTCGCGTGGGTGCGCGGACAGGTCCAGGGCGTGGGTTTCCGCTGGTTCACGCGGGCCAGGGCGCTGGAGCTCGGCGGGATGAGTGGTTTTGCTCTCAATCTGGCCGACGGGCGCGTCCAGGTCGTCGCGGAGGGCCCGCGCGAGCGGTGCGAGGGCCTGCTCGACTGGCTGCGCGGTGACGACACGCCCGGACGCGTGGACGGCGTCACCGAGATCTGGGACACACCGCGTGGCGGCTACGAGGGCTTCGCCATCCGCTGACGCCGGGCCGCACGGAGACCTCCAGGCGCCCGGCGGGACCGTCTCCGCGGGGGTCTCCGGGACGGAAAGGCCAGGTGGTTGCCAAGAACGGCGTCTCGTGGCAGGCTCCGGACGCAGGATGATCGCCACGCCCCCAGGGGCCCGCAGGAGTCGCCGCGTCGCCGTTGTCAGGCCGCGTGCCCCCGGGCGCCCGTCAATACGGGGCGTGATCGTGTTGACCGTCAAACTTTTTGGTGAGACGCTGAAAGCCCCGCGCACCTTAGCTGTTTGGCATGGTTGAACGGCAGGAAAAACTCCAAAGTGCCAAGCACCGCGGGTGCGATTCCCTCACGACCCACACCGCTTCGGTCGGTCACTCATTGTGGAGGACCATCCATCATGGCAAAGGCGCTTCTCGGTTACGTCGGCGGCTCCGACCCGCGACTCCTCGCCGAGATGCGACGGCTCCAGCAGCGCGTACAGGACCTGGAATCCGAGCTCGGACGGATCCAGGCGGAGAACGACGCGCTGGCGGCTGCCGCTTCTCACGACAGGATCATGGAGAGCATGGAGAGCGTTGACGCACACCAGGCGGAGCCTGCGCTCACCTGATCACTGCATCGCTCCACCGCGGCACAGCAGTGGTCGGGCCCGCCCCGTACAACCGCTCAGGTGTCAGAGTCTGCAAGGGACGCTTCGGCGTCCCTTCTTTCTTGCCCCCGTCCCGCCGTCCGGCCCGCCCTTTCCACCCCCGCGCATCCTTTCACCCTCTTCAACGTCTGATGTGCCCTGCACGTTCACTCGTGAAACCGCGGCGGTTCACCGGTTCATGGAGTGAGACACCCGCGAAAGGTAGAGTCCGGCGGCGTGCACCTGAAGGCCCTGACCCTCCGCGGATTCAAGTCGTTCGCCTCGGCGACCACGCTCCGGTTCGAACCCGGCATCACCTGCGTCGTCGGTCCGAACGGCTCGGGCAAGTCCAACGTCGTGGACGCGCTCAGCTGGGTCATGGGCGAACAGGGCGCCAAGTCGCTGCGCGGCGGCAAGATGGAGGACGTCATCTTCGCCGGCACCACGGGCCGCCCGCCGCTCGGCCGGGCCGAGGTGTCGCTGACCATCGACAACTCCGACGGGGCGCTGCCCATCGAGTACGCCGAGGTCACCATCACGCGGATCATGTTCCGCAACGGCGGCAGCGAGTACCAGATCAACGGCGACACCTGCCGCCTCCTCGACATCCAGGAGCTGCTCTCCGACTCCGGCATCGGCCGCGAGATGCACGTCATCGTCGGACAGGGCCAGCTCGACTCCGTCCTGCACGCCGACCCCATGGGCCGCCGGGCGTTCATCGAGGAGGCCGCCGGCGTCCTCAAGCACCGCAAGCGCAAGGAGAAGGCGCTCCGCAAGCTGGACGCGATGCGGGCCAACCTCGCCCGCGTGCAGGACCTCACCGACGAGCTCCGGCGCCAGCTCAAGCCGCTCGGCCGGCAGGCGGCGGTGGCCAGGCGCGCCGCCGTCATCCAGGCCGACCTGAGGGACGCGCGGCTCCGGCTCCTCGCCGACGACCTCGTACGGCTGCGCGAGGCGCTCCAGGCCGAGATCGCCGACGAGGCCGCCCTGAAGGAACGCAAGGAAGCCGCCGAGCAGGAGCTGGGCAGGGCGCTGCGCCGCGAGGCGGACCTGGAGGACGAGGTGCGTCGGCTCACCCCGCGCCTGCAGCGGGCCCAGCAGACCTGGTACGAGCTCTCCCAGCTCGCCGAGCGGGTCCGCGGCACGATCTCGCTCGCCGACGCGCGCGTGAAGAGCGCCACCTCCGCACCTCCCGAGGAGCGGCGCGGCCGGGACCCGGAGGAACTGGAACGCGAGGCCGCCCGGGTCCGCGAACAGGAGGCCGAACTCGAGGCGGCCCTGGAGGCCGCGGAGCGCGCTCTGGAGGACACGGTCGCCCACCGCGCCGACCTCGAACGCGAACTGGCCCTGGAGGAGCGCCGCCTCAAGGACGCCGCCCGGGCCATCGCCGACCGTCGTGAAGGACTGGCCCGGCTCAGCGGACAGGTGGGCGCGGCCCGTTCGCGTGCCGCCTCCGCCCAGGCCGAGATCGAGCGACTGGCACAGGCACGGGACGAGTCCCGGGAGAGGGCCGCCGCCGCCCAGGAAGAGTACGAGACACTCCAGGCCGAGGTCGACGGACTGGACGCCGACGACCAGGAACTCGCCGAGCGGTACGACGCCGCCAAGCGGGAGCTGGCCGAGGCGGAAGCGGCCCTGGGCGCCGCCCGGGAAGCGGCCACCGCGGCGGAACGGCAGCGCGCGGCGACGCGGGCCCGCCACGAGGCGCTCGCGCTCGGACTGCGCCGCAAGGACGGCACCGGGGCGCTGCTCGCCGCCAAGGACCGGCTCACCGGTCTGCTCGGTCCGGCCGCCGGACTCCTCACCGTGACGCCCGGCCACGAGGTCGCCCTGGCCACCGCGTTCGGCGCCGCTGCGGACGCCCTCGCGGTCACCTCGCCGAGGGCCGCCGCGGACGCCATCCGCCTGTTGCGCAAGCAGGACGCCGGGCGGGCCGCCCTGCTCCTCGCCGGCGCCCCCGACGGCGTACCGGAGGAACCTCGCAGCGGCAGGGCGCCGTACGCCGCGGATCTGGTGCGCGGGCCCTCCGACCTGATGCCCGCCGTACGGCGACTGCTGCGCGGGGTCGTCGTGGTCGCCACCCTGGAGGACGCCGAGGACCTCGTCCACGCCCGGCCCGAGCTGACCGCCGTCACCGCCGAGGGCGACCTGCTGGGCGCGCACTTCGCACAGGGCGGGTCCGCCGGGGCGCCCAGCCTTCTGGAGGTCCAGGCGTCCGTGGACCAGGCCGCCGCCGAGCTGGAGGAGCTGGGCGTGCGGTGCGGGGAACTGGCCGAGGCGCAGGACGCGGCCGTCGAACGGCGCCGGGAGTGCGCCGCGCTGGTCGAGGAGCTCGGGGAGCGGCGCCGGGCCGCCGACCGGGAGAAGTCGGCCGTCGCCCAGCAGCTCGGCCGGCTGGCGGGACAGGCGCGCGGAGCCGCCGGTGAGGCCGAACGGTCCGCCGCCGCCGCCGCCCGGGCGCAGGAGGCGCTGGACAAGGCGCTGACGGACGTCGAGGAACTGGCCGAGCGGCTCGCCGTCGCCGAGGAGATGCCGGTCGAGGAGGAGCCCGACACCTCCGTGCGCGACCGGCTCCCCGCCGACGGTGCCAACGCCCGCCAGACCGAGATGGAGGCCCGTCTCCAGGCCCGTACGCACGAGGAGCGGGTCAAGGGCCTCGCCGGGCGGGCCGACTCCCTGGACCGCGCCGCCCGCGCGGAGCGCGAGGCACGCGCGCGTGCCGAGCAGCGGCGGGCCCGGCTGCGGCACGAGGCGGCCGTCGCCGAGGCGGTCGCCGCCGGCGCCCGGCAGCTCCTCGCGCACGTCGAGGTCTCCCTGGTCCGGGCCGACGAGGAGCGCACCGCCGCCGAGGCCGCCAAGGCCCGGCGCGAGCAGGAACTGGCCGCCGCGCGCACCGCCGGACGCGACCTCAAGGCGGAGCTCGACAAGTTGACGGATTCAGTCCACCGGGGCGAGGTACTCGGCGCCGAGAAGCGGCTGCGCATCGAGCAGCTGGAGACGAAGGCGCTGGAGGAACTCGGTGTGGAACCGGCGGGGCTCGCGGCCGAGTACGGCCCCCATCAAGAGGTGCCGCCCTCGCCCCCCGCCGAGGGCGAGGAGCTGCCGGACGACCCGGAGCACCCGCGCAACCGCCCCCGGCCCTTCGTACGCTCCGAGCAGGAGAAGCGGCTGAAGGCCGCCGAGCGCGCCTACCAGCAGCTCGGCAAGGTCAATCCGCTGGCCCTGGAGGAGTTCGCCGCGCTGGAGGAACGGCACCAGTTCCTGAGCGAGCAGCTGGAGGACCTGAAGAAGACCCGTGCCGACCTGCTCCAGGTCGTCAAGGAGGTCGACGAGCGCGTCGAGCAGGTCTTCACCGAGGCCTTCCGGGACACCGCCCGGGAGTTCGAGGGCGTCTTCAGCCGGCTGTTCCCGGGCGGCGAGGGGCGGCTCCTCCTGACCGACCCGGACAACATGCTCACCACCGGTGTGGACGTCGAGGCCCGGCCTCCGGGCAAGAAGGTCAAGCGGCTCTCGCTGCTCTCGGGCGGTGAGCGCTCGCTGACCGCCGTGGCGATGCTGGTGTCGATCTTCAAGGCGCGGCCCAGCCCGTTCTACGTCATGGACGAGGTGGAGGCGGCGCTCGACGACACGAACCTCCAGCGGCTGATCCGGATCATGCAGGAGCTGCAGGAGGCCTCGCAGCTGATCGTGATCACGCACCAGAAGCGGACGATGGAGGTCGCCGACGCGCTGTACGGCGTGTCCATGCAAGGCGACGGTGTGTCGAAGGTCATCAGTCAGCGGCTGCGGTAGCCCTGAGCGGGATCGCTTCAACTCTTGAAGGCTTAAATCGGTTCGGCATCTCCAAACTCACAGGTCTCGACCTATTGACTTCGAAACTTGAAGGCATAGTCTCTGCAACGTTGCTTTTACCTTCAGGTCCCTTCAGTGGCATCTCGAAGGCGATCCACCCCGGCAGCGTTGCCGGTAGCCCGAGGAGTACACGTGGCCAGCACATCGCAGGCACCCCAATCAGGAGCCAGAGCGGCTCACCCCGAACATCTCGGGCACGTCATCTTCATCGCGGCGGCGGCCGCCATGGGCGGTTTCCTGTTCGGCTACGACAGTTCCGTGATCAACGGCGCCGTCGAGGCCATCCGGGACCGCTACGACGTCGGCTCCGCGGTGCTGGCCCAGGTCATCGCGATCGCGTTGATCGGCTGTGCCATCGGCGCCGCGACCGCCGGACGCATCGCCGACCGCATCGGCCGCATCCGCTGTATGCAGATCGCGGCGATCCTCTTCACCGTCAGCGCCATCGGCTCCGCACTGCCCTTCGCGCTGTGGGACCTCGCCATGTGGCGTGTCATCGGCGGTTTCGCCATCGGCATGGCCTCGGTGATCGGCCCCGCCTACATCGCCGAGGTTTCCCCGCCCGCCTACCGCGGCCGGCTCGGCTCCTTCCAGCAGGCCGCGATCGTCGTCGGCATCGCCGTGTCGCAGCTGGTCAACTGGGGTCTGCTCAACGCCGCCGGCGGCGACCAGCGCGGTGAGCTGATGGGCCTGGAGGCCTGGCAGGTCATGCTCGGCGTCATGGTCGTCCCGGCCGTCCTCTACGGCCTGCTGTCCTTCGCCATCCCCGAGTCGCCGCGCTTCCTGATCTCCGTGGGCAAGCACGAGCGCGCCCGGAAGATCCTCGAAGAGGTCGAGGGCAAGGACGTCGACTTCGACGCCCGCATCGCCGAGATCGAGCACGCGATGCACCGCGAGGAGAAGTCGTCCTTCAAGGACCTGCTCGGCGGCAGCTTCTTCTTCAAGCCGATCGTCTGGATCGGCATCGGCCTCTCGGTCTTCCAGCAGTTCGTCGGCATCAACGTCGCGTTCTACTACTCCTCGACGCTGTGGCAGTCGGTCGGCGTCGACCCGACGGACTCCTTCTTCTACTCGTTCACGACGTCGATCATCAACATCGTCGGCACCGTGATCGCGATGATCTTCGTGGACCGCGTCGGCCGCAAGCCACTGGCCCTCATCGGCTCGGTCGGCATGGTGATCGGCCTGGCGCTGGAGGCCTGGGCGTTCTCCTTCGACTTGGTCGACGGCAAGCTCCCGGCGACCCAGGGCTGGGTCGCACTGATCGCCGCGCACCTCTTCGTGCTCTTCTTCGCCCTGTCCTGGGGCGTGGTCGTCTGGGTCTTCCTCGGCGAGATGTTCCCGAACCGCATCCGCGCCGCCGCGCTGGGTGTGGCCGCCTCCGCGCAGTGGATCGCCAACTGGGCCATCACCGCGAGCTTCCCGTCGCTGGCCGAGTGGAACCTCTCCGGCACCTACGTGATCTACACGATCTTCGCCGCGCTCTCCATCCCCTTCGTGCTGAAGTTCGTGAAGGAGACGAAGGGCAAGGCCCTGGAGGAGATGGGCTGACCGCCCCCGCGCCCGGGGAGAAGGGCCAAGTCCCCGCTGCCCCTCTCCTCGCACTGTCCGCCGCCCCCGCTCCGGTCACCTCCGGACGGGGGCGGTGGTGTCGTACCCGCCGCGAGCCGCGGAGGCCGTCGGGCCCGCCCCGGCCCCTGCCGGTGCGCCCGCCGGCCGTCAGCGGGGCGGTGACTGGTCCGTGGGGGAGCCGCAGCAGGGCGGTGTCCGGTCCGTGGGGGAGTCGACGGCGGGGTCGTCGCCTGGACCGGAGGAGTCGACGGCGGGGTCGTCGCCTGGGCCGTGGGGGAGCCGATGGTGTGGTCGTCGCCGGGACGCGGAGGAGCCGGCGACGTGCCCGTCGCCCGAGGCGGAAGGAGCCGTCGACGCGTCGTTCGCCCGGTGTGGAGAGAGCCGTCGGTGCGTCCCGTCGCCCGGTGTGGACGGAGCCGTGGCGCGTTCGTCGTCGCCCGGGGCGCAGGGACGGCGCCCGGCGCGCACGTGACGCGGGGGACCTCGACGCGCTGGTCGTGCCCACCGGCCGGGGCGTACGCGACGTTCGGCCCGGGGGAACGGCGAGCGGCGCGCCGGGCTGAGCGCGACGCCGCTGACCACGCGCACTCCCGCCCGCCGGTGAGCCGCTCGCGCCGGCCCCGGACACGCCGACGCCCCCTGCACCGGGTGGTGGAGGGGGCGTCGGCGTGTCCGGGGCCGGGCGGTCGGGTCAGACGGTCACGGTCGCGGGCCGCTCGGCACGCTCCGCGGGCGCCGCCGGGGCGGGCACCGCCGGCTTCGGGAGCACCACGTAGAGCAGACCGGAGATGACCACCGTGGCGACCCAGCCGAGGCCGTACTCGCCGATGACGTTGTTCGAGGCGAGGGGGCCGGTGAACCAGTCGGACGTCGTGAACATCAGGCCCGCGAGCAGTCCGACGGCCCAGGCGGCGACGGCGGCGGGGGAGAAGCCGCCGCGGTACCAGTAGGCGCTGGTGCGCCCGGTGTCGGCCAGGGCCTCGCCGTCGTACTCCTTGCGACGCAGCATGTCCGCGCCGAAGACACCGACCCAGGCGGAGAAGGCGACGGCCAGCAGCGACAGGAAGGCGATGAAGGAACCCATGAAGCTGGTCGCCACCAGCATCAGCACGCCACCGAAGATCAGCGAGATGACGGCGTTGACCGAGACCGCCCAGTGCCGCGGGATCCTGAAGCCCAGGGTCTGCGCGGTGAAGCCGGCCGAGTACATCGACATCGAGTTGATCAGCAGCATGCCGATCAGCGCGATCAGCAGGTAGGGCACCGCGATCCAGGTCGGCAGGATCTCGCCGAGGAAGGAGACCGGGTCGGAGGCCGAGGCCAGGTCCGGAGTGGAGACGGCCATGACCATGCCCATCAGGACCATGGGCAGGACGACGATCCCGGCACCGCCGATCGTCACGCCCACGATCCCCTTCGAGGAGGCCGTGCGCGGCAGGTACCGGGTGAAGTCCGGGGCCGACGGGATCCAGCTCACACCGCCCGCCGCGATCAGGCCGACGCCCGTGATCATCGCGGCCACCGAGCCGGCGGACCGGTCGAAGACCGCCGACCAGTCGGTGTCGACGACCAGGTAGCCGAGCACCAGCACCGAGAAGGCCCCGAACAGGTACGCCGCGTACTTGTTGCACTTCTGCACGGCGTTGATGCCCAGCCCGGAGATCGCGAACGTCGCCACGACGAAGGCGAGCAGCGTCACCATGTCCAGTACGGCGTTGGCCCGTATGCCGAACACGATGTCCAGCACGGTGAGCAGGGCGTAGGCGCCGGTCACCGCGTTGATCGTCTCCCAGCCCCAGCGGGCGACCCAGATCAGCGAACCGGGCAGCAGATTGCCCCGCTGGCCGAACACGGCCCGGGACAGCGCCATACCCGGTGCCCCGCCGCGCTTGCCGGCGATGCCGATCAGCCCGACCAGGCCGTACGAGAGGACCGGTGCGGCGCCCGCGACCACGAGGGCCTGCCAGAAGTTGAGCCGGTAGGCCACGACGAGGCTGGCGCCCATCGTGAGCAGCAGCACGCTGATGTTGGCGCCGACCCAGGTCGGGAAAAGCTCGCGGGTCCGGGCGGTGCGCTCGTCGTCGGGCACCTGCTCGATGCCGCGGGTTTCCAGGGCGCCTTCGGTCTCGGCGGTCTTGCTCATGTGGGGGGTCCGTGCCTCGATCGTGGGAGAAGAGGGGGCGGTCGGGACTCTACGCGCGTTGACGTGGCCTCTTCCATCGTACTTTGCTCCGACTCCTTACCTCCAGGGGCCTTTGTCCCTCGGAGGAAGACACAAGGAGCGGCCTGAGGGGGTCCATGGCTGATACTGGACGGGTTATGGACATCGTCATCCTTGCTGTAGTCATCGCCGTGGTCGTGATCGGCGCGCTCGGCGGGCTGGTCGTGGGCAGTCGCCGTAAGAAGCAGCTGCCTCCGCCGCCGCCCGCCGCACCCGACATCACCGCCCCTCCGGCCGAGCCGCATGTCGGCGAAGAGGCCGAGACGCCGCGCGACGAAACGCGCCGGACGATAGAGGAGGTCGACCTCCCGGACGGCGGCACCGCCACCGTCGAGGAGCCGCCCGTCGTCGAAGAGCTCGAGATCCCGCAGATCGAGGTTCCCGAGCCCACCGCCGGCCGCCTGGTCCGGCTCCGTGCCCGCCTCTCCCGCTCGCAGAACGCCCTCGGCAAGGGCCTGCTCACCCTGCTCTCCCGGGAACACCTCGACGAGGACACCTGGGAGGAGATCGAGGACACGCTGCTCACCGCCGACGTCGGCGTGCAGCCCACCCAGGAACTGGTCGAACGGCTGCGCGAGCGGGTGAGGGTGCTCGGCACCCGCACGCCCGACGAGCTGCGCGGCCTGCTGCGCGAGGAGCTGATCGCCCTCCTCGGCCCGGACATGGACCGCGAGGTCAAGACCGAGCCGCCCGGCAGCAAGCCCGGCATCGTGATGGTCGTCGGGGTCAACGGCACCGGGAAGACCACCACCACCGGCAAGCTCGCCCGCGTCCTGGTCGCCGACGGCCGCAGCGTCGTCCTCGGCGCCGCCGACACCTTCCGTGCCGCCGCCGCCGACCAGCTCCAGACCTGGGGCGAGCGGGTCGGCGCGCACACCGTGCGCGGCCCCGAGGGCGGCGACCCGGCCTCCGTCGCCTTCGACGCGGTCAAGGAGGGCAAGGAGATCGGCTCCGACGTCGTCCTCATCGACACCGCCGGCCGCCTGCACACCAAGACCGGCCTCATGGACGAGCTCGGCAAGGTCAAGCGGGTCGTGGAGAAGCACGCGCCGCTGGACGAGGTGCTGCTCGTGCTCGACGCCACCACCGGCCAGAACGGGCTGATCCAGGCCCGGGTCTTCGCCGAGGTCGTCGACATCACCGGCATCGTGCTCACCAAGCTGGACGGCACGGCCAAGGGCGGCATCGTGGTCGCCGTGCAGCGCGAGCTGGGTGTGCCGGTCAAGCTGATCGGACTCGGCGAGGGCGCGGACGACCTGGCGCCGTTCGAGCCGGCGGCCTTCGTGGATGCCCTCATCGGCGAGTGACGCCACCCCTGCGTACCCGGTGCCCGCACCGGACCACGCGCACGAGGAAGCGCCCGCCCCCGTCACCGGGGGCGGGCGCTCTGTCGTGCGGATGTCCTGCGGGTGCGGGTGCAAGTGCGGGTGCGGGCACGGGGTGCGGGGAGGCGAGGGGCGCTCACCGGCCCGGCGACCTCGCCGAGGGGCCGTGCGGTCCGCACGGGGCGGGTGGGCCGTGCGAGGGGGGCGGGGGACCGTGCGGGAGGGGCGGCGCGGGCCGGGGCCCCGGAGCGCTAGGCCCGTGAACGGTGGGCCACGTACGCCAGGGTCCCCAGCAGCAGCCGTGCCGCCGGCGGCCTGGTCGCCGAGTCGAGGGCCGGGGGGCGGAGCCAGCGCACCGGGCCAAGGCCGGCGCGGTCGGAGGGTGGGGCGGTGACGTACGTGCCGCGGCCGAGGCCGCGCAGGTCCAGGGCGGACGGGTCGTCCCAGCCCATGCGGTAGAGCAGGCGGGGCAGCTCGGCGGCGGCGCCCGGCGCCACGAAGAAGAGTGCGCGGCCCTGCGGGGTCACCGCGACCGGCCCGAGCGGGAGGCCCATGCGCTCCAGCCGGGCCAGCGCCCGCACCCCGGCGGGCTCGGCCACTTCGATCACGTCGAACGTCCGTCCGACCGGCAGCATCACCGAGGCGCCCGGATACTGGGCCCAGGCCTCGCTCACCTCGTCCAGCGTCGCACCGGCGGGCACCTCCGGCGCGAAGTCCAGCGGGTGCGCGCCCGGTGTCGGGCAGTTGCCCCGGCCGCAGGAGCAGGCATCCGCGGCGGCCCTGGCCCCCGGCACCACGTCCCAGCCCCACAGCCCGGTGAACTCGGCGACGACCGTGCACTCCGACGCCCGGCCGCGGCGTCGCGCACCGGACCGGATGTCGCGCATGCCCCGGGTACTGCCGATGCCGATCGTGAAGCCCATGCCCCCTCCAACGGGTCCGACGCAGCGGCGGTTACGCAGCGGACGTGAAACGTGACTCTCTGTTTCCACCTCCCCATCGGGGCGCGGTTCAGACAGCGCCCGGAAGCACTGCGGGGGGCGTGCTCGACCGCGCGCGCCCCGGTGTGCACCGTTGCACCGACTCCCGATTGGCCCCTGTCAAGTGAATCGCGCCCAGGCCACCGGGAGTTCATTCGAAGGGGTGGCGAATGGTGGCGATTCCGCAATCACCGTGGCCGGGCGCGTGATCGTAGGATTACTTTGTGTGCATGACGCCGTGGGGCACATGCACTCATGGGTATGCCGGAGGCAACTCGACTTTCCGTTCGAAGGGTGGCAACCAGCGGACGGACGGCCTCGACCACCGGCATTCTGATAGGGCTTGGCGCACTCGGCGACAGGTGGTCTCAGGGATGGGGGCGTTCCAGTGAGCGGCAACGGCGGAAGCGGTACGAGCGCGGGAAGCGCGTCGCACGCTGACAAGCGCCCCAACGAGCTGCTCACCTCGTGGTTCGCCCGCAGCGGCTGGTCCAAGGGCGAGCTGGCCCGCCAGGTCAACCGCAGGGCACGCCAGTTGGGCGCCAACCACATCTCCACGGACACCTCGCGCGTCCGCCGCTGGCTCGACGGGGAGAATCCGCGCGAGCCGATCCCGCGCATCCTGTCCGAGCTCTTCTCCGAACGCTTCGGTGTCGTCGTCTCCGTCGAGGACCTGGGCCTGCGCTCCACCCGCCCCACGCCCTCCGCGACCGGCGTCGACCTGCCCTGGACGGGCCCGCAGACCGTGGCCCTGCTCAGCGAGTTCTCGCGCAGCGACCTGATGCTGGCGCGGCGCGGCTTCCTCGGGAGCTCGCTGGCCCTCTCCGCGGGCCCGTCCCTCATCGAGCCCATGCAGCGCTGGCTCGTCCCCGCGCCCCCGGCCGCCCCCTCCGGGCGCGAGTCCGGCTCGGCCTCGAGCGCGCGGGGGCGCCTGTCCAGGCCGGAGCTGGACCTGCTGGAGTCGACCGCCGTGATGTTCCGCCGCTGGGACGCCCAGTGCGGCGGCGGTCTGCGCCGCAAGGCGGTCGTCGGCCAGCTCCACGAAGTGACCGACCTGCTCCAGGAACCCCAGCCGGAGGCCACCCGGTCGACGCTGTTCAAGGTCGCCGCCGAGCTCGCCGAACTGGCCGGCTGGATGTCGTACGACGTGGGTCTCCAGCCCACCGCGCAGAAGTACTTCGTGCTCGCCCTGCACGCCGCGAAGGAGGCCGGGGACCGGCCGCTCGGCTCGTACATCCTCTCCAGCATGAGCCGCCAGATGATCCACCTCGGCCGGCCCGACGACGCGCTGGAGCTGATCCACCTCGCGCAGTACGGCAGCCGGGACTGCGCGAGCCCCCGCACCCAGTCGATGCTGTACGCGATGGAGGCCCGCGCCTACGCCAACATGGGGCAGCCCGGACGCTGCAAGCGGGCCGTGCGCATGGCCGAGGACACCTTCGCCGAGGCCGACGAGTGGGACGAGCCGGACCCCGACTGGATCCGCTTCTTCTCCGAGGCCGAGCTGTACGGGGAGAACAGCCACTCCTTCCGCGACCTCGCCTACGTCGCCGGCCGCAGCCCCGCCTACGCCTCCCTGGCCGAGCCGCTGATGCGCCGGGCCGTGGAGCTGTTCGCCGAGGACGAGGAGCACCAGCGTTCCTACGCGCTGAACCTCGTCGGCATGGCCACCGTGCACCTGCTGCACCGCGAACCCGAGGCGAGCACGGGCCTGGTCACCGAAGCCATGGGCATCGCCAGGAAGGTCCGCTCCGAACGCGTCAACACCCGCATCCGCAAGACCGTCGACACGGCCGTACGCGATTTCGGCGACCTCGGCGTGGTCGTCGACCTCACCGACCGGCTCGCCGTCGAGTTGCCGGAGACCGCCGAGGCGGTCTGAAACCCACCAGCCCCGGCCGCGGCCGGCCCTCCCGAACAGCCCGACTCGGCTCCCCCATGCCAGGTCACTCGGAGGCCCGCCGCGGTCGGCTCATGTCCCCGGTCGGGACGATGCGCCCCATGAGGATCGCCCGGACCCGCACCCGGCAGTTCACCGGCGCGTAACACGCACAGCGCCTTCGTCACGGCGGCGAAACAACGAGGGGCCTCCACCGAAACCGCGCTGCGTCAATCTCATGGCGCATAACCGGCCCACCCCTCATGCCGCTCAGGCTTCGCCCGCACGGGGCCGTACCAACGACGAGGAGACGCCGATGGCTCCAGCCATCACGCTCGCCGCAGAGACGGAGCTCTCTGCCGCCAACACGGGCTTCATGCTCATCTGCTCCGCCCTGGTGATGCTCATGACGCCGGCCCTGGCCTTCTTCTACGGAGGCATGGTCCGCGTCAAGAGCACCCTGAACATGCTGATGATGAGCTTCATCAGCCTCGGCATCGTCACCGTCCTGTGGGTGCTGTACGGCTTCTCCATGGCGTTCGGCACGGACACCGGCAGCATCGTCGGCTGGAACTCCGACTGGGTCGGTCTCAGCAACATCGGGCTGACCGAGCTGTGGGACGGCTACACCATCCCGGTCTTCGTCTTCCTGGTCTTCCAGCTCATGTTCGCGGTGCTCACGCCCGCCCTGATCAGCGGCGCCCTCGCGGACCGGGTGAAGTTCACGGCCTGGGCGCTGTTCATCGCCCTGTGGGCCACGATCGTCTACTTCCCGGTCGCCCACTGGGTCTGGGGCGCCGGCGGCTGGGCCTTCGAGCTCGGTGTGATCGACTTTGCCGGCGGTACCGCCGTGCACATCAACGCCGGTGCCGCGGCGCTCGGCGTGATCCTGGTCATCGGCAAGCGGGTCGGCTTCAAGAAGGACCCGATGCGCCCG
The DNA here is from genome assembly GCF_001267885.1 of Streptomyces ambofaciens ATCC 23877. Taxonomy (NCBI): domain Bacteria; kingdom Bacillati; phylum Actinomycetota; class Actinomycetes; order Kitasatosporales; family Streptomycetaceae; genus Streptomyces; species Streptomyces ambofaciens. Next base: position 5,675,367 of record NZ_CP012382.1, read on the forward strand.
CACAGCCTCCCGCTGGTCATGCTCGGCGCGGGCCTGCTGTGGTTCGGCTGGTTCGGCTTCAACGCCGGCTCGTGGCTGGGCAACGACGACGGCGTCGGCGCGCTGATGTTCGTCAACACGCAGGTCGCCACCGGCGCGGCCGTCCTCGGCTGGCTCGCCTACGAGAAGATCCGCCACGGCGCCTTCACGACGCTGGGCGCGGCCTCCGGCGCCGTCTCCGGCCTGGTGGCCATCACCCCGGCGGGCGGCGCGGTCTCCCCGCTCGGCGCGATCGCCGTCGGTGTCGTCGCCGGTGTCCTGTGCGCCATGGCCGTCGGCCTGAAGTACCGGTTCGGCTACGACGACTCCCTCGACGTGGTCGGCGTCCACCTCGTCGGCGGCATCCTCGGCTCCCTCCTCGTCGGCTTCTTCGCCACCGGCAAGGGCCAGTCCGACGTCGAGGGCCTCTTCTACGGCGGCGGCCTGGACCAGTTCTGGAAGCAGTGCGCCGGCGTCTTCGGGGTGCTCGCCTACTCTCTGATCGTCTCCGCCGCCCTCGCCTTCGTCCTGCACAAGACGATCGGCATGCGCGTGCCGGAGGACGACGAGGTGGCCGGCATCGACCAGGCCGAGCACGCCGAGACCGCATACGACTTCAGCGGCGCCGGGGGCGGTTCCGCCCGGACGACCGCCACGCCGGGCGCCTCCGCGGCCGCGCCGGCCGAGAGCAAGAAGGTGGACGCATGAAGCTCATCACCGCCGTCGTCAAGCCGCACCGGCTCGACGAGATCAAGGAGGCCCTCCAGGCCTTCGGAGTCCACGGCCTCACCGTCACCGAGGCCAGCGGCTACGGCCGCCAGCGCGGCCACACCGAGGTCTACCGCGGTGCCGAGTACACGGTGGACCTGGTGCCCAAGATCCGCATCGAGGTCCTCGTCGAGGACGACGACGCCGAGCAGCTGATCGAGGTCGTGGTCAAGGCGGCCCGCACCGGGAAGATCGGCGACGGCAAGGTCTGGTCGGTCCCGGTCGACACGGCCGTACGCGTCCGGACCGGTGAGCGCGGACCCGACGCGCTCTGACGCTGCTCGCAAACACGGGAACGGGACGGGAGAGTCGCCGGGTGACGGGTACGGACGTGACGAAAGAAGCAGAGGACTCGGGACCCAGCGGCTACGCGGCGGCCCGGCTGCGCCTCCTCACCGAGGGGGCGCGGCCCGGGCCGCCGCGCCGTTCCGCCCTCGCCGGACTGACGGACGACTGGCTGTCCGGCCTCGTCGCCGCGGCGGGCGGTCCGGCCCGGGGCGTCGCCCTGGTCGCCGTCGGCGGCTACGGCCGGGGCGAGCTGTCCCCGCGCAGCGACCTGGACCTGCTCCTGCTGCACGACGGCGGCGACGAGAAGGCGGTCGCCGCCCTGGCCGACCGTCTCTGGTACCCGGTCTGGGACCTCGGCCTCGCCCTGGACCACTCCGTGCGCACGCCGGCCCAGGCCCGGAAGACGGCGGGCGAGGACCTGAAGGTCCAGCTCGGTCTCCTCGACGCCCGCCACCTCGCCGGCGACGCGGGCCTGACCGCCGGACTGCGTACGGCCGTCCTCGCCGACTGGCGCAACCAGGCCCCCAGGCGCCTCCCCGAGCTCCGGGACCTGTGCGCGCAGCGCGCCGAACGCCAGGGCGAGCTGCAGTACCTGCTGGAGCCCGACCTCAAGGAGGCCCGGGGCGGTCTGCGCGACGCCACCGCCCTGCGCGCGGTCGCCGCCTCCTGGCTGGCCGACGCCCCGCGCGAGGGTCTCGCCGACGCCCGGCGCCGACTGCTCGACGTACGGGACGCGCTGCACCTGGCGACGGGGCGGGCGACCGACCGCCTGGCCCTCCAGGAGCAGGACCAGGTGGCCGCCGAGCTCGGCCTGCTGGACGCCGACGCCCTGCTCCGGCAGGTGTACGAGGCGGCGCGCGTCATCTCCTACGCCGGCGACGTCACCTGGCGCGAGGTGGGGCGTGTCCTGCGTGCGCGGTCCGGGCGGCCCAGGCTCCGCGCCATGCTGGGCGGAGGGAAGCCCGCGCCCGAGCGTTCCCCGCTCGCCGAGGGCGTCGTCGAGCAGGACGGCGAGGTGGTGCTCGCCCGCACCGCACGACCCGAACGCGATCCCGTGCTCCCGCTGCGGGCCGCGGCCGCCGCCGCGCAGGCCGGGCTCCCGCTCTCCCTGCACGCCGTGCGACGCCTCGCGGCCACCGCACGCCCGCTGCCCGCGCCCTGGCCCGCCGAGGCGCGCGAGCAGCTGGTGACCCTGCTCGGCTCGGGCCGGCCCACGGTGCAGGTCTGGGAGGCGCTGGAGGCCGAGGGGCTGATCACCCGGCTCCTGCCCGACTGGGAGCGGGTGCGCTGCCGTCCCCAGCGCAACGCCGTGCACCTGTGGACCGTCGACCGGCACCTGATCGAGACCGCGGTGCGCGCCGCCGGCTTCACCCGCCGTGTCCACCGGCCCGACCTGCTGCTGGTCGCCGCGCTGCTGCACGACATCGGCAAGGGCTGGCCCGGCGACCACTCCGTGGCCGGCGAGACCATCGCGCGGGACGTGGCCGCCCGCATCGGCTTCGACCGCGCGGACGCGGCCGTCCTCGCCACCCTCGTACGCCACCACCTGCTGCTCGTCGAGACCGCCACCCGGCGGGACCTGGACGACCCGGCGACCGTGCGGGCGGTCGCCGAGGCGGTCGGCACCGAGCACACCCTGGAGTTGCTGCACGCCCTGACGGAGGCGGACGCGCTGGCCACCGGGCCTGCCGCCTGGTCGTCCTGGCGCGGCTCCCTCGTCGCCGACCTGGTGAAGCGCGTCTCGGCGGTGCTGGCGGGGGACCCGCTGGAGGAGCCCGAGGCCGCCGCGCCCACCGCCGAGCAGGAGCGGCTCGCCGTCGAGGCCTTCCGCACCGGCGGACCGGTCCTGGCCCTGCGTGCCCAGACCGAGCCGCCCACCGCCCCAGGGCCGGGGGACGACCCGGAGCCGCTCGGCGTGGAGCTGCTGATCGCGGTACCCGACCAGACGGGCGTGCTCCCCGCGGTGGCCGGGGTCCTGGCCATGCACCGGCTGACCGTCCGCACCGCCGAGCTGCGGTCCCTCCCCCTGCCGGACGGCGTCGAGGGCTCCGTCCTGCTGCTGGACTGGCGCGTCGCCGCCGAGTACGGCTCCCTGCCCCAGGCCACCCGCCTGCGCGCCGACCTGGTCAGGGCCCTGGACGGCACCCTGGACATCGCCGGCCGGCTCGCCGAACGGGACGCCGCCTACCCCCGGCGCCGGGGCGTGGAGCCGCCCCCGCCCCGGGTGACGGTCGCCCCGGCCGCGTCCCGGCTGGCCACCGTGATCGAGGTCCGCGCCCAGGACGCGCCGGGGCTGCTGTTCCGGCTCGGGCGGGCGCTGGAGGCGGCGGGGGTGCGGGTGCGCAGCGCGCACGCCTCGACGCTGGGCTCCAACGCCGTGGACGCCTTCTACGTCACCGGCCCGGAGGGCGCGCGGCTGCCGGGGGAGGAGGCGGGGGACGTGGCGCGGGCGCTGGAGGAGGCGCTGCGGGCGTGACCTTGCGGTCATGGTGTGCGTTGATCGGACATGCTCCCCGCTCGTGCGGGGATGGTCCGCCGGCTCAGCAAGTGCTGAAGACGGTCAAGGCGTGCTCCCCGCACACGCGGGGTTCTGGTCCCTGTCCGCTCCCCGTAGCGGGCAGGGACACTTTGCTTGCCAGGCCGGATACCCTGGAGGGCGACCCACACCAACGCCGACGCGAGGACCTACGCCGCCGTGTTCGATACTCTCTCCGACCGCCTGTCAGCCACCTTCAAATCCCTCCGGGGCAAAGGACGGCTGACCGAGGCGGACATCGACGCCACGGCCCGCGAGATCCGCATCGCGCTCCTCGAAGCCGACGTCGCCCTGCCCGTCGTGCGTGCCTTCATCAAGAAGGTCAAGGAGCGCTCCCTGGGCGCCGAGGTCTCCAAGGCGCTGAATCCCGCGCAACAGATCGTCAAGATCGTCAACGAGGAACTGGTCGGCATCCTCGGCGGCGAGACCCGCCGCCTGCGCTTCGCCAAGCAGCCCCCGACCGTGATCATGCTGGCCGGTCTCCAGGGTGCCGGTAAGACCACCCTCGCGGGCAAGCTGGGCCGGTGGCTCAAGGAGCAGGGCCACTCGCCGCTCCTGGTCGCCTGTGACCTCCAGCGCCCGAACGCCGTCAACCAGCTCAGCGTCGTCGCCGAGCGCGCCGGCGTGGCGGTCTACGCGCCCGAGCCGGGCAACGGCGTGGGTGACCCGGTCAAGGTCGCCAAGGACTCCATCGAGTTCGCCAAGGCCAAGGTCCACGACCTGGTCATCGTCGACACCGCCGGCCGCCTGGGCATCGACCAGGAGCTGATGCAGCAGGCCGCGGACATCCGCGACGCGGTCAGCCCCGACGAGATCCTCTTCGTCGTCGACGCCATGATCGGTCAGGACGCGGTCAACACCGCCGAGTCCTTCCGCGACGGCGTCGGCTTCGACGGCGTGGTGCTCTCCAAGCTCGACGGTGACGCCCGCGGTGGTGCGGCCCTGTCGATCGCCTCGGTGACCGGCAAGCCGATCATGTTCGCGTCCAACGGCGAGAAGCTCGAGGACTTCGACGCCTTCCACCCTGACCGGATGGCCTCCCGCATCCTCGACATGGGTGACCTGCTCACCCTGATCGAGCAGGCGGAGAAGACGTTCAGCCAGGAAGAGGCCGAGAAGATGGCCTCCAAGCTGGCGTCCAAGAAGGGCCAGGACTTCACCCTGGACGACTTCCTGGCCCAGATGGAGCAGGTCCGGAAGATGGGCAGCATCAGCAAGCTGCTCGGCATGCTCCCGGGCATGGGCCAGATGAAGGACCAGATCAACAACCTCGACGAGCGCGACGTCGACCGCACGGCCGCCATCATCAAGTCGATGACCCCGGCCGAGCGCCAGGAGCCGACGATCATCAACGGCTCGCGCCGCGCCCGTATCGCCAAGGGCTCCGGCGTCGACGTCAGCGCGGTGAAGGGCCTGGTCGAACGGTTCTTCGAGGCCCGCAAGATGATGTCCCGCATGGCCCAGGGCGGCGGTATGCCCGGCATGCCGGGGATGCCGGGCATGGGCGGCGGCCCCGGCCGGCAGAAGAAGCAGCAGAAGAAGACCAAGGGCAAGCAGCGCTCCGGCAACCCGATGAAGCGCAAGCAGCAGGAGCAGGAGGAGGCCGCCCGCCGCGCCGCCGCCGCGCAGAACGGCGGCGCCTTCGGACTGCCCCAGCAGGGCGGCCAGGACTTCGAGCTGCCGGACGAGTTCAAGAAGTTCATGGGCTGACGCCTGGGCCCGTACGGCACCGGGGGCGTCCCGCGCGAAGAAGCGCGGGGCGCCCCCGGCGTCGTACGGCGCCGTACACCCACATGCCTGCGCGGCTTTCCTGTCGTAACGTCCGGATATGACCAACCCGTCCCCGCCGCGCAAGGCCCCCGAGCCGCCCTGGCGCACCGAGGGCACGCCCGACGAGCCGCCCAAGCCGCCGCCCGGCAGACGGATGCGCGGCGGCTGGTGGAACCTGGCCCTGGCCGCGCTGATCGTCTACCTCATCGCCAACCTCGTGCTCTCCTTCTTCAACGAGGGCGACGAGCCGACCATCTCCTACACGGAGTTCAGCAAGCAGGTCGACGAGGGCAACGTCAGCAAGATCTACGCCAAGGGCGACGCGATCCAGGGCCAGCTGAAGAAGGCCCGGGACAATCCCGAGGGCGACGGGAGCTACACCAAGTTCACCACCGAGCGGCCGACCTTCGCCGACGACCGGCTCTGGGACGACCTGACCGAGCACGGCGTCACCGTCACGGCCGAACCCGTCGTCCAGCAGCGCAGCTTCCTGGTCAATCTTCTGATCGCACTGGCCCCGATGCTGCTCCTGGTGGTGCTGTGGATCTTCATCGCGCGGCGTATGAGGGGCGCTCTCGGCGGTGGCGCCGGCGGCATGCTCGGCCGCAAGGCGCCGCCCAAGCCGGTCGAGCTGGAGGCCGGCGAGCCGCGCACGACCTTCGCCGACGTGGCAGGGATCGACGAGGTCGAGGGTGAGCTCAGCGACGTCGTCGACTTCCTGAAGAACCCCGACGCGTACCGCCGCATGGGCGCCAAGATGCCCCGGGGCGTCCTGCTGTCCGGCCCGCCCGGCACCGGGAAGACCCTCCTCGCGCGCGCGGTCGCCGGGGAGGCGGGGGTGCCGTTCTTCTCCGCGTCGGCGTCCGAGTTCATCGAGATGATCGTGGGCGTGGGCGCCTCCCGGGTGCGGGAGCTGTTCGCCGAGGCGCGCAAGGTGGCACCGTCGATCATCTTCATCGACGAGATCGACACCATCGGCCGCGCGAGGGGCGGCGGCTCCGGCATGGGCGGCCACGACGAGCGCGAGCAGACCCTGAACCAGATCCTCACGGAGATGGACGGCTTCTCCGGCGCCGAGGGCGTGATCGTCATCGCCGCCACCAACCGCGCCGACATCCTGGACCCGGCCCTGACCCGGCCCGGCCGCTTCGACCGCCTGGTCAACGTCTCGCCGCCGGACCGGGGCGGCCGCAAGGCGATCCTGGAGATCCACACCCGCGAGATCCCGCTCGCCCCGGACGTCGACCTGACCCAGGTGGCCCGCACGACCCCGGGCATGACCGGCGCCGAACTCGCCAACCTGGCCAACGAGGCCGCACTGCTGGCGGTCAAGCGGAAGCAGGACCGGGTGACGCAGGCGAACCTCTCCGAGGCCCTGGAGAAGGTCCAGCTGGGCGCCGAACGCCCCCTGGTGATGCCCGAGGAGGAACGCCGGCGCACCGCCTACCACGAGAGCGGACACGCCCTGCTGGGCATGCTGCAACCGGGCGCCGACCCCGTTCGCAAGATCACCATCGTGCCGCGCGGACGGGCGCTCGGGGTGACGCTCTCCACGCCGGACTCGGACAAGTACGCGTACACGGAGGAGTACCTGCGCGGACGGATCATCGGCGCGCTCGGTGGCATGGCGGCCGAGCAGGTGGTGTATGACGTGATCACCACCGGCTCGGAGAGCGACCTCGAACAGGTCACCCGGATCGCGCGCGGCATGGTCGGCCGCTGGGGCATGAGCGAACGGGTCGGCCGGCTCTCCGCACTCCCCGGCGACGCCCAGCAGGCCTACGGCCTCGCCGCCGCCCCGGGGACCCTCGACGCCATCGACGGCGAGATGCGGCGGGTCGTCGACGAGTGCTACGCGGAGGCCGTGCGCAAGCTGCGCGACCACCGCGCACAGCTCGACGCGCTGGCCGAGGCGCTGCTGGCCGACGAGACGCTGGAGGAGGCGGACGCGTACCGGATCGCCGGGATCACACGGTCGGCCAGGGACGTCCTGGAGGCGTGAGCGCGGTCGGCCAGGGACGTCCCGGAGCGTGAGCGCGGTCGGCCGCCGCTCGCGGGGGACCGCTTACGCGCGCGGGAACTTCCAGACCCAGGGCCCGCCGTCCTCCTCCGACCAGTGCACCTCCACGCTCGTGGCGTCCGCGGGGATCAGGTAGGTCTCGCAGAAGACGTGGCGCTCGCCCTGCCTCCAGCTCTTCACGTCGTACGGGTCCTCGCAGCCCGGGGCGTCGTCCGGGGCGCCGACGAGGACGGCGCCGCGCTGCCCGTCGGCGAAGACCGCGGTGGCGTCGTGGACCTCGGAGCCCCCGGTGAGGGCCGGGCCGCCTCGATGCGTGTACGTGACGTGCGCGACCGCCGGCACCTTGCCCTTCGCGTCCGCCGCGTCCGCCACCGCCCCGGCGGCCTCCGCCTCCGTGCCCACGTCCACCTTCCGCGCCACGACCTCGTAGGTGACCTCGCCGGGTTCCTCCGCGACCTTCCCCGTCACGGCCTCGCCCGTCGCCACGTCGCCGCCCGACGCCGCGCGCGGGGGAGAGGCCGGGGCCTCCGGGCCGGCCGCACTCTTCGGGCCGGCGTCCTCGCCGGCCCCGTCCCCGCACGCGGTGAGGGCCAGGGCGAGGACGGCGACGGGCGCGGCGAGGCGCAACGGGCTCTTGTGGTGCACTACGGGCTCCTGTACGCAGATGTGTTCGTTCCCCGGGACGGTGGATCAGAGTAGAGCGCCGGGATCCACCGGGAGCGACCACGGAAGCCCTGGCCGGGATTGCGCACACGATGCACACCGGCACCGCGGGAAGCCCTTCAGGTGCCGCGCAGGCCGGGCGGGTCCGGCCGGAACCGTTCGTCGGGTCGTCGGGTGATCGGGTGGTCAGATCGTCCGGGCGATCAGGTACCGGAACACGTTCGGCATCCACACGGTCCCGTCCGACCGCTGGTGCGGATGCAGAGCCTCCGAGAGTTCCTTGTCGACCTGCTCCTGGTCGGTCGCCGCGATCGCCGCGTCGAACAGACCGGTCGACAGCAGTCCGCGCACCGCGCTGTCGACGCCGCCGTACCCGAAGGGGCACGCCACCCGCCCCGAGCCGTCCGGCCTGAGCCCGGCGCGCTGGGCGACCTCCTCCAGGTCGTCGCGCAGGGCGGGGCGCCAGCTGCCCGCGCCGCGCAACGGGTCCGCGAGCTTGGTGGCCACCCGCAGCACCGACGTCGTCGCGCACCGCTCCGGCGGGCCCCAGCCGGCCAGCACCACGGCCGCCCCGCGCCCGGCCAGCGGCACGGTCTGCGCGAGCAGCTCGCCCAGCCCCTCCGAGTCGCCCGCCAGGCACCCGATGGGCTCGAAGGCGGTCACCAGGGTGAACGCCGGAGCCGACGGGTCCGCCGCGTCCCGGGGCGCGCCCTCGACGACCCGGGCGGCGTCCGCACGCGCGCGTGCGTCCCGGCCCCCGGGCGCCTCGGGCAGCAACCGCTGCCGTGCCAGGTCGACGCGCTCCGGGAAGCGCGACTCGACACCGGTCACCGAGGCACCGCGCGAGGCGGCCATCAGCAGAGCCAGCCCGGACCCGCAGCCCAGCCCGAGCATCCTGGTGCCGCCGCCCACGTCCAGTCGCTCGTAGACGGCCTCGTAGAGCGGTACGAGCATCCGCTCCTGTATCTCGGACCAGTCACGCGCGCGTGCACGCAGGTCCACGCGGGGCGTTGCCCCCGCGTGAGATGAGTGCTGCCGCACGAGCGTAGGTGTCATAGGAAAGCGCCCCAATCGCCGAGTGTTGCCGCTGTGCCGGATTCGGTGGCCCCCGTGCAGTGCGCTCGCACTCCCCCCGTATGCCAGGAAACTCCGGGCTCGCCGTGGCGTCCAGTGGTAGCGGGCGCCGGTTTGCCCGGTGCCCGCCACAGTGGCGAGATTTCACTTCCCCGCAATGTGGGCCTGGCCGCGCGGTACCCGCGGTAGCACGCGGGTGACCCCTTCGTCGGATGGCCTGATCGGGGCGCTCGGCGATGACAGCGGGTCGCGACGAGGCGGAGGATGCGGTTCCGGCCAAGGTCGCCGGGCTCGGCGACCGCCTCCCGGTGACGGAAACCGGCAGGGGGAGGGGCGGTACCGCACGCCGAGGGCACGCCCGGTAACCTCGCATCCGTCGAGGCGCCCGATCGGGTGGCGCCCCTCCGGTGGCACAGCGACCGAAACGCCCCTTGCGCATCGGGCGGCCCCACGCCCCCGGCGCGTGGACGGGCTCTACGCGCCGGCGCGTACGTCGGACTACGCACCAGCTTGGTACGAGCTGTGAGGCTTCTCCGCAGATCAGCGCACCCGCCCTCGTCGGGACGCATCAGCGGCAACTGACGGGTACGTGCAAATTATTTGGGATGCCCCGGAATAGGAACACAGCGGCACCCCGGCTCGTTGTCATTACGTGAGCACGACACCACCTGTTCTCGCCGCAGAGCTGGCGCAGGCGTGGGCCGACATTCAGCGGCACCACACCGAGCTGCCCGATCTTGCCGCGCCCGAGTCCCTGATCGGAGAGTCGTCGTCCGCCTGCGGGCACGAGCTCTCCTTCGAGCGACTGCTCCATGAGGCAGTCCACGGCATCGCCGCCGCGCGCGGAGTACGCGACACCTCCCGCGCGGGGCGTTATCACAACCGTCGTTTCCTTGCGATCGCCGAGGAGTTGGGCCTCGACCACCCCGAGGAGCCGCATCCCAGCAGTGGCTTCTCGCTGGTCACGCTCACCCCCGAGGCGAAGCGCCGCTACCGCCCGACGATCGAACGCCTCCAGCGTGCGCTGAAGGCCCACACCGCCGCGACCGCGACCGATTCGGCCCGCAGCTTCCGCGGGCCGGCCGCACGCCACGGCTCCTCCGGAGGAGGGGTGCGGGTGAAGGCGGTCTGCGACTGCGGACGCAACGTCCGGGTCGTCCCGTCCGTCCTGGCCCAGGCCCCGATCATGTGCGGCGGCTGCGGCAAGCCGTTCCGGATTCCGGAGGTGGTCGGCGCGGTGGCGAGCTGAGGATCCGGCTGCTCGTGGCGGCCGGATCCGGGCGCGGTGCCCTCGGTCCGCCCTCGGTCCGAAGGGCACGCCCGCGTGTGGCACAATGGTCAGCTGTACTCGACAGTCGCACAGGACCCCTCTCTCCTCCGGCTGACGCGTCCATCGGGCACTCGGGTACCGCAACCCCACGCGGCTCTCTCGCCGTGCCCACCCACGTCAAATCCAGGAGAACCCACTCCCGTGGCAGTCAAGATCAAGCTGAAGCGTCTGGGCAAGATCCGTTCGCCTCACTACCGCATCGTCGTCGCCGACTCCCGTACCCGCCGTGACGGCCGGGCCATCGAGGAGATCGGCAAGTACCACCCGACGTACAACCCGTCGGTGATGGAGGTCGACGCCGAGCGTGTCGCGTACTGGCTCGGTGTCGGCGCCCAGCCGACCGAGCCCGTGCTCGCCATCCTGAAGAAGACCGGCGACTGGCAGAAGTTCAAGGGCGAGCCCGCCCCGGCCCCGCTGCTCGTGGCCGCCGAGAAGCCGGCCCGTCCGTCCTTCGAGGCGTTCGGCGGCGAGGACGACGGCAAGGGTGAGGCCATCACCCAGAAGAAGAAGGCCGAGAAGAAGGACGAGGCCGCGGCCTCGTCCGAGTCGACCGAGGCCTGAGCATGCTCGAGGAGGCTCTCGAGCACCTCGTGAAGGGCATCGTCGACAATCCTGACGATGTGCAGGTCGCCTCGCGCAACCTGCGTCGCGGGCGCGTGCTCGAGGTCCGGGTCCACCCCGACGACCTCGGCAAGGTGATCGGCCGCAACGGTCGCACCGCGCGCGCTCTGCGCACCGTCGTGGGCGCCATCGGCGGCCGTGGTGTCCGCGTCGACCTCGTCGACGTCGACCACGTCCGCTGACGTCAAACGCAGCACCGGCTCGGGCCGGGGAGGGCCACCGGCCGTCCCCGGCCCGCAGTCGTTGTGAGCCGTGACCGACTCGTCGTAGTCCCGGACCATGGTTTCGGCCGTGGGTCTCGGTCGTAGTTCCGACAGGAGAAGCAAGCACAGTGCAGCTGGTAGTCGCGCGCATCGGCCGCGCCCATGGCATCAAGGGCGAGGTCACCGTGGAGGTCCGCACCGACGAGCCGGAACTGCGGCTCGGCCCCGGTGCCGTACTGGCCACCGACCCCGCCTCCACCGGACCGCTCACCATCGAGACCGGCCGGGTCCACAGCGGCCGCCTCCTGCTGCGCTTCGCCGGTGTGCACGACCGCACCGGGGCCGAGGCGCTGCGCAACACCCTCCTGATCGCCGAGGTCGACCCCGAGGAGCGGCCGGAGGACGAGGACGAGTACTACGACCACCAGCTGATCGACCTCGACGTGGTGACCGAGGACGGCACGGAGGTCGGCCGGATCACCGAGATCTCCCACCTGCCCACGCAGGACCTGTTCGTCGTGGAGCGCGCCGACGGCAGCGAGGTCTACGTGCCGTTCGTCTCCGAGATCGTCACCGAGATCGACCTGGACGAGCAGCGCGCGGTCATCGACCCGCCGCCCGGCCTGATCGACGACCGCGCGGAGGTCGCCTCCGCGCGGGACGCCGAGAACACGGCCGGGGACGAGGCGTGATGCGGCTCGACGTCGTCACGATCTTCCCCGAGTACCTGGAACCGCTGAACGTCTCCCTCGTCGGCAAGGCACGCGCGCGGGGGCAGCTGAACGTCCACGTGCACGACCTGCGCGACTGGACGTACGACCGCCACAACACCGTCGACGACACCCCGTACGGCGGCGGCCCCGGCATGGTGATGAAGACCGAGCCGTGGGGCGACGCACTCGACTCCGTCCTGGCCGACGGCTACGAGACGGGCTCCGGCGGACCCGCCCTGATCGTGCCCACGCCCAGCGGCCGGCCCTTCACCCAGGACCTCGCCGTCCAGCTCTCCGAGCGCCCCTGGCTGATCTTCACGCCCGCCCGTTACGAGGGCATCGACCGCCGCGTGATCGACGAGTACGCGACCAGGATGCCCGTGTACGAGGTGTCCATCGGCGACTACGTCCTGGCCGGTGGCGAGGCCGCCGTACTCGTCGTCACCGAGGCCGTGGCGCGGCTGCTGCCCGGCGTCCTGGGCAACGCGGAGTCCCACCGGGACGACTCCTTCGCCCCCGGTGCGATGGCCAGCCTGCTGGAGGGCCCCGTCCACACCAAGCCGCCGCAGTGGCGCGGGCGCGGCATCCCCGACGTGCTGCTCAGCGGGCACCACGGGAAGATCGCCCGCTGGCGCCGCGACGAGGCCCTGCGGCGCACCACGGCGAACCGGCCCGACCTGATCGAGCGGTGCGATCCGAAGGCCTTCGACAAGAAGGACCGGGAGATGCTCTCCATCCTGGGCTGGGAGCCCGACCCGGCGGGAGAGCCGTACGGCCGATTTTGGCGCAGGACCCCGGGCGTGGAAGAATAGGCCGCTGTTGTGCGTCCGTCCGGAGCGCGCCCCTGCCACAGGGGGAGACGACGCCCGTCCCGACCCGCACGACCCTGATCCCGAAACACCTAGTTTCCGTTGATGACCTGTGGCATCAGCGAAGAAAGCAGACGCAATGTCTCACCTGCTCGACTCCGTCGACGCCTCGTCGCTGCGCAGCGACGTCCCCGCCTTCCGCCCCGGCGACACCGTCAACGTCCACGTCCGCGTCATCGAGGGCAACCGCTCCCGTGTGCAGCAGTTCAAGGGCGTAGTCATCCGCCGCCAGGGCGCCGGCGTGCGCGAGACCTTCACGGTCCGCAAGGTCTCCTTCTCCGTCGGCGTCGAGCGCACCTTCCCGGTGCACACCCCGATCGTGGAGAAGATCGAGCTCGTCACCCGCGGTGACGTCCGTCGCGCGAAGCTGTACTACCTGCGCGAGCTGCGCGGCAAGGCCGCGAAGATCAAGGAGAAGCGCGAGAGCTGAGCGCCCTCCGGGGTCCACACCGGGGCCGGATAGCATCTGGCCCCGATGGACACCGAAGCACAGCCCACGGAGCGCGACCGCTCCTCCCGTTCTTCCGACTCCGAGCAGCCCTCGGAACCGGAGGGACCGGAGGAACGGTCGCGTTCCGCGTTCGCGGGCCGGCTCACGGACTGGGTGCCGGGCGGCCGGATCACCGTGACCCTGCTGACGCTGCTGCTGTTCCTGCTGCTGCTCAGCACCTTCGTCCTCCAGCCGTTCCAGATCCCCAGCGGTTCCATGGAGCGCGGATTGAGGATCGGGGACCGGGTTCTCGTAAACAAGTTGGCGTACCGTTTCGATGGCGGGCCGCGGCGGGGCGACATCGTCGTCTTCGACGGCACCGGGCTCTTCGGGCACGGCGACTACATCAAACGCGTTGTCGGTGTGGGCGGGGACCATGTGGTGTGCTGCGACCGGGAGGGGAGAGTCCAGGTGAACGGCCAGTCGGTCGACGAGTCGGCGTTCCTGTACCCCGGGGACCGTCCGTCCACGGTGCCCTTCGACGTCGTGGTCCCGGACGGCGCCCTGTTCGTCCTCGGCGACCACCGTGCCGACTCCAGCGACTCCCGCGACCACCTCGGCTCGCCGGGCGGCGGCATGGTCCCGGTCGACGAGGTGATCGGCCGCGCCGACTGGATCGTCTGGCCCTTCTCCCATGCCACGCACCTCGACCGTCCCGACGCCTACGCACGCGTACCGGACGCGGACGAGTCGGCCCCGGCGACGACCGGGCCGGCCCCGGCCGCGGAGGATCCGGCCCCGGCGACGACCGGACCGGCCCCGGGCACGGGCGAGCCGGCTCCTGGCGCACGCCCGTCCGAGCAGGCCAAGGGCGTCGATGGGTAACCGGGGCAAACCGCGTGGGGCGGCCAGCAGCCCCGCGGAGAACCTGCTGCCCACCGGCTCCCGGCGCGCGAACCCGCCGTCCGGCGGCCGGTCGCGTGCCGAGCGGCGCAAGCTCCAGCGCAAGGTGAAGCGGCGTCGCAGGCGCAGTGCGGTCAAGGAGATACCCCTCCTCGTGGGCGTCGCCGTCCTGATAGCGCTGGTGCTGAAGACCTTCCTCGTCCAGGCCTTCGTGATCCCCTCGGGCTCCATGGAGCAGACGATCCGGATCGGCGACCGTGTCCTGGTGGACAAGTTCACGCCCTGGTTCGGCTCCGAGCCGCAGCGCGGGGACGTCGTCGTGTTCCGGGACCCCGGAGGGTGGCTCCGGGGCGAGCAGACCACGCAGAAGGACGACCCCGTCGTCATCAAGCAGGTCAAGGAGGGCCTCGCCTTCATCGGCCTGCTGCCGTCCGACGACGAGAAGGACCTCATCAAGCGGGTCGTCGGAGTGGGCGGGGACCGGGTCAAGTGCTGTGACACCCAGGGCCGGGTCACCGTCAACGGCGTCCCCCTGACCGAGGACTACCTGTATCCCGGCGACAGGCCCTCCACGACACCCTTCGACGTCGAGGTCCCCGAGGGGCGGCTGTGGGTGATGGGCGACCACCGGTCGAACTCCGCCGACTCCCGTTTCCACCAGGACACCGACTTCGGCACGGTCTCCGAGGAGGAGGTCGTGGGGCGCGCCATGGTGATCGCCTGGCCCTTCGGCCACTGGACCACCCTGGACGAACCGAAAACGTACGCGTCCGTGTCCGACTCGGCCTCCGGTTCGACCGCCGCCCCCCGGCTGTCGCATAGGGTTGCCCCCGACGATCCGAACGCGATGATTCAACTCCCGACCCCTGCGGAACTCCCGCTCGTTATGGGAGTGGTGGGCCTGCACCGTGTACGGGGCAGGCGGTGGCAGAGAGTGAGGAGTTGGCGTGGGGGATGTGGCGGTTGGCGCACGGTCCGGACACGACGGCGAGGAGAACCGCGGACACCCCGTGGAGACAGCCGTCCCGGCCGCGGACGGCGCCCCGGCCTCCGGGCACGACTCCGGGACCGAGGACGGCAGGGTGACGGACGAACACAGCGGGCCCCAGGACGAGGGAGTGGGCGGGACACCCGCCGCGGCACCGCCCGAGCAGAAGAAGCAGCGCTCCTTCTGGAAGGAGCTGCCGATCCTGATCGGCATCGCACTGGTACTCGCGCTGCTGATCAAGACGTTCCTGGTGCAGGCGTTCTCGATCCCGTCCGCCTCGATGCAGAACACGCTCACGATCAATGACCGCGTCCTGGTCGACAAGCTCACCCCCTGGTTCGGTTCCGAGCCCGAGCGCGGCGAGGTCGTCGTCTTCCACGACCCGGACGACTGGCTGGCGGGCGAGCCCACCCCCGACCCGAACGCGTTGCAGACGGTCCTCAGCTGGATCGGCCTGATGCCGTCCGCGGACGAGAAGGACCTGATCAAGCGCGTCATCGGCGTCGGCGGCGACACCGTCGAGTGCAGCAAGACCGGGCCGCTCAAGGTCAACGGCAAGGCGCTGAACGAGCCGTACGTCTACCCCGGCAACACGCCGTGCAGCGTCGACGACCAGGGCGGCCAGTTCAAGGTCAAGGTGCCCGAGGGTTCCCTCTGGGTCATGGGCGACCACCGGCAGAACTCCCGGGACTCCCGGTACAACCAGTCGGACAAGCACGGCGGCATGGTGCCGGTGAAGGAGGTCGTCGGCCGCGCCATCGTGATCGCCTGGCCGATGAACCGCTGGGACACCCTGCCGGTGCCCGACACCTTCGACCAGGACGGTCTGCAGGCCCGGTCGTCGGCCGCCGCCGCGCTGTCGGCCGCGCCCCAGGGCCTGGCCCTGGCCGGGATCGTGCCGGTCGTCTGGTGGCGGCGCAGGCGTACCGCTCCCGCCGAGACCCGCTGAGACCCCCGGGCCGTACGCCTGTCGCCGCAGGGTGCGGCCCGTCTCACGGAGGCAGCCCTGCCAGCCCCTTCCGGGTCTCCGGGAGGGGCTGCCCCGTTCCGGTACCGCCGGGTAAGGTGCGGATCCATGGGTGGCGAGAGCACGACACGTACGGCCCCGCGTGACGGCGGAGCGAACAGGGGCCCGGTCGGTGGCCGGACCGGACAGCGGCTGTCCGGCCTCGCCGTGGCGCTGGGCCTGGTGCTGTTCCTCGGCGGTTTCGCCTGGGGTGCGGTCGTCTACCGGCCCTACACCGTGCCGACCAGCTCGATGACGCCCACGATCGACGCCGGGGACCGGGTCCTGGCACAGCGCGTCGACGGCACCGACGTCCGCCGCGGCGACGTCGTCGTCTTCAAGGACGCGACCTGGGCCGACGCCCCGATGGTCAAGCGGGTCGTCGCCGTCGGCGGGGACGTCGTCTCCTGCTGCCAGGAGGGCAAGCTCAAGGTCAACGGCAAGGTGATCGATGAGCCGTACCTGCTCGCCGGCACGCCGGCCGAGATCACCGACTTCCCGACCGTGACCGTCCCCGAGGGCCGCCTGTTCCTGCTCGGCGACGAGCGCGACAACTCCGTGGACTCCACCGCCCACCTCACGGACGCCGCCGGCGGGACCGTGTCGCGCGGTGCCGTGGACGCCCGCGTCGACGCCGTGGTCTGGCCGATGGACGGCATGCTGGAGCGTCCGACCGGGTTCCGGACGCTGGGCGAGCTCTCCTCGCCCGGCCCGCTGCGGACGGTCGTCGCGCTGGTGATCGCCGGGGCGGTGCTGATCCTCGCCGGCGCCGCGTACGGTCCCTTCGCCAAGAGGGCCGCGGCCTCCCGTGCGCGGAAGGGGACGGGGCCCACCGGTGCCCGCTGAGCCGACGCCGGCCGGGCACGACTCCTACGAGGGCGGCTTGCGCAGGGTCGCCCGGGTGGTGCTGCTCGACCCCGACGACCGCATCCTGCTCCTGCACGGGCACGAACCGGACGATCCGGCCGACGACTGGTGGTTCACCCCCGGCGGCGGCGTGGAGGGCGACGAGACCCGCGAGCAGGCCGCGCGGCGGGAACTCGTGGAGGAGACCGGCATCACCGACATCGAGCTCGGCCCGGTGCTGTGGCGGCGCAGGTGCTCCTTCCCCTTCGCGGGCCGCCGCTGGGACCAGGACGAGTGGTACTACCTGGCCCGCACCACACAGACCGCGACCGAGGCCGTGGGCCTGACCGAACTGGAGCGCCGCAGTGTCGCCGGAGCGCGCTGGTGGACGTGTCAGGAACTGACCCGGGCACATGAGACGGTGTATCCGACCAGACTCGCCGGGCTGCTGCGCACGCTGCTCGACGAAGGGCCCCCCGCCGGGCCGGTGACCCTGGACACCGAAATCGTCTAGGGGCGCACGGGACTGGCGCACAATGGTGGGACCGCACGGCTGAAGGGGAACATGCCATGAGCGCCGAGGACCTCGAGAAGTACGAGACCGAGATGGAGCTCAAGCTCTACCGGGAGTACCGCGATGTCGTCGGCCTGTTCAAATACGTGATCGAGACCGAGCGGCGTTTCTACCTGACCAACGACTACGAGATGGAAGTGCACTCGGTCCAGGGTGAGGTGTTCTTCGAGGTCTCCATGGCCGATGCCTGGGTCTGGGACATGTACCGGCCGGCCCGTTTCGTGAAGCAGGTGCGCGTGTTGACGTTCAAGGACGTGAACATCGAGGAGTTGAACAAGAGCGACCTGGAGCTTCCCGGCGGCTGACAGCCGGCAAACGGTCACCGCACCACACTCGTGTGGGTGACGACGTTGTCCACAGTCGGCTGACCGTCCACCAAGATCCAACAGCTCGCTGAGCTGCCCTCACCGTTGGCGCCGGAGGTGGTGCCGACATGAACGCACGAGCTGCGATCGGCAAGTACGGCGAGACACTCGCCGCCCGCCGGCTGACCGGGGCCGGCCTGACCGTCCTGGAGCGCAACTGGCGCTGTGGCAGGACCGGCGAGATCGACATCGTGGCCCGGGACGGGGACGTCCTGGTGGTCTGCGAGGTCAAGACGCGCAGGGGAGGCTCCTTCGAGCACCCGATGGCCGCGGTGAGCCCCGAGAAGGCGGAGCGGCTGCGACGGCTCGCCGAACGCTGGATCCAGACCCACGGAGGAGCCCCGCCCGGCGGTGTCCGCATCGACCTGGTCGGCGTCCTCCTCCCGCAGCGCGGCGCCCCCGTGGTGGAGCACGCCCGAGGGGTGGCGTGATGGGGTTCGCGCGTACGTGCTCCGTGGCGCTCGTCGGCGTCGAGGGCGTGGTGGTCGAGGTCCAGGCCGACCTCGAACCCGGCGTGGCGGCGTTCACCCTGGTGGGGCTGCCGGACAAGAGCCTGACCGAGAGCCGGGACCGGGTGCGGGCCGCCGTGGTGAACTCGGGCGCCGAGTGGCCGCAGAAGAAGCTGACGGTGGGGCTCAGCCCGGCGTCGGTACCCAAGAGCGGCAGCGGATTCGACCTGGCGGTCGCCGCGGCCGTCCTGGGCGCCGCCGAGCGGATCGATCCCCGCGTGCTCGCCGACATCGTGATGATCGGGGAGCTGGGGCTCGACGGACGGGTGCGGCCGGTGCGCGGCATCCTCCCGGCGGTACTCGCCGCCGCCGAGGCCGGCTACGAGCAGGTGGTCGTCCCGGAGTGCGCCGCCGCCGAGGCGTCCCTGGTGCCCGGCGTGTCCGTGCTCGGCGTGCGCAGCCTGCGCCAGCTGATCGCCGTCCTCGCCGACGAACCCGTCCCGGAGGAGGAACGGGACGAGCAGGGCCGGCCCGACCCGCTGCTGGCCGGTCTGCGGATGCCCGGCACGGGAGCCGCCACCGGTATGCACAGCATGGGAGCGGCGCAGCACGACCACGGGCACGACCTCGCCGACGTCGTGGGTCAGGAGTCGGCGCGCACGGCGGTCGAGGTCGCCGCGGCCGGTGGCCACCACCTGTTCCTGGAGGGGCCGCCCGGCGCGGGGAAGACCATGCTCGCCGAGCGGCTGCCCGCCCTCCTGCCCCGGCTCTGCCGGGCGGAGTCGCTGGAGGTCACCGCGGTGCACTCGGTGGCGGGTCTGCTGCCACCGGGCAAGCCCCTGATCGACGTGGCCCCCTACTGCGCACCGCATCACTCGGCCACGATGCAGGCCCTCGTCGGGGGCGGTCCCGGCATCGCACGGCCGGGGGCCGTCTCACTCGCCCACCGGGGTGTGCTCTTCCTGGACGAGACGCCGGAGTTCAGCAGCCACGCGCTCGATGCGCTGCGCCAGCCGCTGGAGGCCGGTCACGTCGTCATCGCCCGCAGCGCGGGTGTCGTGCGCTTCCCCGCGCGGTTCCTGATGGTCCTCGCCGCCAATCCGTGCCCGTGCGGGCGCTTCTCGCGGACGGAGGACCTGTGCGAGTGCCCGGCCTCGGCGATCCGCCGCTACCAGGCACGACTGTCCGGCCCGCTGCTCGACCGGGTCGACCTCCGGGTCGAGGTGGACCGGATCACCCGCGGCCGACTGGCCGGCGACGGCACCCGCGGCGACACCACCGCCACGGTCGCCGACCGGGTGCGAGCCGCCAGGGAACGGGCGGTGGCACGACTGGCGGGCACACCGTGGCGGTCCAACAGCGAGGTACCGGGACGAGAGCTGCGCAGCCGCTGGCACGCCGCACCCGGTGCGCTGGAGGAGGCGGAGCGCAGCCTGGAACGGGGTGTGCTCACCGCCCGAGGCCTCGACCGGGTGCTGCGCGTCGCCTGGACCGTCGCGGATCTCGTCGGCCACGACCGACCCGACGCGCGGGATGTCGCCCTGGCGCTGCAACTGCGCACGGGAGTCCCGCGGGGCGTCCCCATGGCACTGGGGGCACTGACATGACCGGGGACGAGACCGTGCCGGAGGGCGAGACGGTCGCCGGCGCCGGCGACCAGGCCCTCGACGGCACCGCGCCGGGGCGCGTCCACCGGGCCGGGGACGGGGCCTCCCGGGCCGACGACTTCGCCGGGGGCGGTGCCGTCGCCCGGGGTGGTGCGGTGAGGGGGCGTGGGGAGCGGGACCCGGGTGAGGTGGACGGCGAGCTGCTCGGCAGGGTCTTCCTCACCCGGGTCCTCGAGCCCGGCGACGAGACCGGCGGGCGCTGGGTGCGCGAGCGGGGCGTCGCTGACGTGGTGCGACGCCTGCGCGAGGGCGGGCGTCCGCTGCCCGGGGTGAGTGAGAAGCGCTGGGCCGGGCTGCTGGCCAGGGCCGGCCGGGCCGACCCCCGGAGGGATCTCGCCGTCGCCCGGGCGGCAGGGGTGCGGTTCGTCGCACCCGGGGCCGCCGAGTGGCCCGGGCAGCTCGACGACCTGGGGGACGCCCGGCCCCTCGGGTTGTGGGTACGCGGCCGGCCCAGCCTGCGCATGTGGGCGCTGAGGTCGGTGGCCGTCGTCGGCGCCCGCGCCTGCACCGAGTACGGCGCCCACATGGCGGCCACCCTCGCCGCCGGCCTCGCCGAGCGCGGCTGGGTCGTGGTGTCCGGGGGCGCCTACGGGGTCGACGGCGCGGCTCACCGGGGAGCGCTCGGCGCGGGCGGTGCCACCGCCGCCGTCCTCGCCTGCGGCGTCGACCGCCCCTACCCGCCCGGGCACGCGAGGCTGATCACCAGGATCGCGGAACAGGGACTGGTCGTCGGGGAGCTGCCCCCGGGTGATCACCCGACGCCGAGCAGATTCATCCTGCGCAACCGGGTGATCGCCGCGCTCACCCGGGGCACCGTGGTCGTGGAAGCCGCCTACCGCAGTGGCTCGCTGGTCACGGCACGCGCCGCCGAACGCCTGGGCCGGCACACGATGGGCGTGCCCGGTCCGGCCACCAGCGCGCTCTCCGCCGGGGTGCACGAGTTGCTGCGAGGCCATGCGGTGCTCGTCAGTGACGCCGCCGAGGTCGTCGAACTGGTCGGCGACATGGGAGAGCTGGCTCCCGACCGGCACGGACCGGTTCTCCCCACCGACCTGCTGGAACCCCGGGCCCGCCAGGTGCTGGCCGGGCTCCCCGGGCGCGGAGCGGCCACGGCGGTCGAGGTGGCGCGCCGGGCGCAGACCACGGAGGACGACGCGATCGCGAGACTGTACGAGCTTCGAGCACTTGGTTACGTCGAACGACACGGCGACGGCTGGAAGTTGACACGCCAGCCGATGATCTCGGTCCGCGGGGGCCGGAACCCGTCCTGACGCAGCGTGTTCGGCCGTCCGGGGGAACCCCGACGCCCTTGGGAATCCCGGCAGTTGAGGTGTTCGAGTGATCACGCAGAGCGATCATCATCCCCCCTGTAGAGCGTTCAGCGGAACGTATCTGCGTACGGCCCTCACCCGTCGCTTCGCGCACCGCGACAGTCCAGTCACGCTACGCTCACGAGGACCCCCACGCAGACGTCCGACAGCAGGCGACAACCAGACAGCAGACCGGCGGCCCCACCAGGCACCCGCATCACGGCAGAACGGCACAAGGCGACGAATGCCCCAGCACACCTCCGGGCCCGAACGGGCGGCGATCCCCCCAGCCGCCCGTGACGGTGGCAGCGTGCGACCGCCCGCCCCCTCGACGCTCGACGAGTTGTGGCGGTCGTACAAGGCGACGGGGGACGAGCGGCTGCGGGAACAGCTGATCCTGCACTACTCGCCCCTGGTGAAATATGTGGCAGGCCGGGTGAGCGTGGGGCTGCCGCCCAACGTCGAGCAGGCGGACTTCGTCTCCTCGGGGGTCTTCGGACTGATCGACGCGATCGAGAAGTTCGACGTCGACCGCGAGATCAAGTTCGAGACGTACGCGATCACCCGGATCCGTGGCGCGATGATCGACGAACTGCGGGCGCTGGACTGGATCCCGCGGTCGGTCCGGCAGAAGGCGCGGAACGTGGAACGCGCGTACACGACGCTGGAGGCGCGACTGCGCCGCACCCCGTCGGAGAGCGAGGTGGCCGTCGAGATGGGGATCGCGGTGGAGGACCTCCACGCGGTTTTCAGTCAGCTGTCGCTCGCCAACGTGGTGGCGCTGGAGGAGCTGCTGCACGCCGGCGGGGAGGGCGGGGGCCGGCTGAGCCTCATGGACACCTTGGAGGACACCGCCGCCGACAACCCGGTGGAGGTCGCCGAGGACCGTGAGCTGCGACGGCTCCTGGCGCGGGCGATCAACACGCTGCCCGAGCGGGAGAAGACCGTGGTCACGCTGTACTACTACGAGGGGCTCACGCTCGCCGAGATCGGGAACGTGCTCGGTGTGACGGAGAGCCGGGTCAGCCAGATTCACACCAAGTCGGTGTTGCAGCTGCGCGCTAAGCTGGCGGGATTCGGCCGCTGACCAGGGGTGATGCCCTGCGGTCGGCGCTGTCGGCGACCCTGTGGCCCGTCGCGCGGCCGCAGGAGTGACTCCCGTACGGGGTGGCGCGTCCGTAAAGTGGGGGCGTGCCAAGGATTCGAGCGGCCTCCGTGGCCGAGCACCGGTCGATGCAGCGTGCCGCCCTGCTGGACGCGGCACGCTCCCTGCTGTCCGACGGCGGAACGGAGGCGCTGACCTTCCCCGCCCTCGCCGAACGGACGGGCCTCGCGCGCTCCTCCGTCTACGAGTACTTCCGCTCACGGGCGGCGGTCGTCGAGGAGCTGTGCGCCGTCGACTTCCCGGTCTGGGCCGCGGAGGTCGAGGCGGCGATGGAGCGTGAGGCGTCCGCCGAGGCCAAGGTCGAGGCGTACGTGCGTACCCAGCTCGACCTGGTCGGGGACCGGCGGCACCGGGCCGTCGTGGCCATCTCCGCGAGCGAGCTGGACGCCGGCGCGAGGGAGAAGATCCGGGCGGCGCACGGCGGGCTGATCGCGATGATCGTCGAGGCGCTGGGCGAGATGGGACACGAGCAGCCGCGGCTCGCGGCGATGCTGCTGCAGGGGGTCGTGGACGCGGCCGTGCGGAGGATCGAACTGGGGGCCGCGGAGGAACCGACGGCAATCACCGAGGCCGCGGTCTCCATGGCCCTGCGAGGCGTACGGGGCTGACTGACCCGCCGGGGCGGCCGGACATCCCGGCGGCCGGACGTCTGGCGTCCGGGCGTCCCGGGCGTCCTGGGCGTCCCGTGCGTTCGTGTGTCCCGTGCGTCGCGTGCGTTCGTGCGTCCCGTGCGTTCGTGCGTCCCGTGTTCATCGCGTGGCCGACGCCTTCGCCGGGTGTCAGGGAGCCATGTCCGTGCCGGGCCCGCGTGCCTCCCCGGCCGCACGCGGGCCCGGGGAGTGCGGCAGGGGGACCCCCAGGACCGGCAGCAGCCTCGACGGGCCTCCGTCGAGCAGCCACGGGGGCAGCAGGGAGAGCGGGTTCAGGTAGACGTCGCCCCGCAGCAGGCCCCAGTGCAGGCAACCCGTGCAGTGGGAGCCCGTCGGCTCGACCGTGCCGAGCACCTCGCCCGCCGCGACCTCGTCGCCCCGCGTCACGGACGCCTCGAGCGGCTCGTACGTCGTCCGCAGGGGAGGATCGCCCGTCCCGGTCAGCTCCACCGAGACGACGCCCCTCCCCGCCACCCGACCCGCGAACGACACCCTCCCCGCCGCCACCGTCCGCACCGAGGCCCCGGCGGCCGTGGCGAGGTCGACGCCGCGGTGGCCCGGACCGTAAGGGGTCGCCGGGGCCTCCCACCCCCGTAGGACCGGAGGACGCGCGCCGACCGGCCAGACGCGGGCCACGGCCGGAACGGACGGGTCCGGGAGCCCGCCGGCGTCCCCGGCCGTCAACGGAACCGCCGCCGACACTCCCGCCGGTGACGCCGCCGACGACGCGGGTCGTGGTGGCCCCGCGATCACCGAGACCACCAGCAGCCACACGGCCGCCGACAGACCCGCCCGTCCAGCCGCCGCCCGTCCACCCGCGCTCACCCATCGCCTCACTCGCATGCGGGAAACCGTGCCGCACCGAGGGTCGGCCCCGCCCCGCCCTGTGGACCGTCCCCCGGTTGTGGACAGCCGCGTCACCCGGTGCCCCGCGGGTCCCGTACACTTCTGATGGCGATCCGGGTCACCGGGTCGACTTCGCACGCCCCGACACGAAGCCCGCAAAGGCTCGTGTCAGCGCCCCTCGGTCCCTTGCGGCAGGCGCATCGCGGGCGTCAGGCGCGGGAGCCGTCCGGCTCGCGCGGCACAACCGAGAAAATCAAGGAGATACGGCCATGGCCGTCGTCACGATGCGGGAGCTGCTGGAGAGCGGCGTCCACTTCGGTCACCAGACCCGTCGTTGGAACCCGAAGATGAAGCGCTTCATCTTCACGGAGCGCAACGGCATCTACATCATCGACCTGCTCCAGTCGCTGTCGTACATCGACCGCGCCTACGAGTTCGTCAAGGAGACCGTCGCCCACGGCGGCACGGTCATGTTCGTCGGCACGAAGAAGCAGGCGCAGGAGGCCATCGCCGAGCAGGCCACCCGCGTCGGCATGCCCTTCGTCAACCAGCGCTGGCTGGGCGGCATGCTCACCAACTTCTCGACCGTCTACAAGCGCCTGCAGCGCCTGAAGGAGCTCGAGCAGATCGACTTCGAGGACGTGGCCGCCTCCGGCCTCACCAAGAAGGAGCTGCTGGTCCTCTCCCGCGAGAAGGCCAAGCTGGAGAAGACCCTCGGCGGTATCCGCGAGATGTCCAAGGTGCCCAGCGCCGTCTGGATCGTGGACACCAAGAAGGAGCACATCGCGGTCGGCGAGGCCCGGAAGCTCAACATCCCGGTCGTCGCCATCCTCGACACCAACTGCGACCCCGACGAGGTCGACTACAAGATCCCGGGCAACGACGACGCGATCCGCTCCGTCACCCTGCTCACCCGCGTGATCGCCGACGCCGTCGCCGAGGGCCTCATCGCCCGCTCCGGTGCCGGCAAGGGCGCCGAGGGTGACAAGGCCGCGGGCGAGCCGCTCGCCGCGTGGGAGCGCGACCTGCTCGAGGGCGAGAAGAAGGCCGAGGAGGCCCCGGCCGCCGACGCCGAGAAGCCTGCCGAGGCTCCCGCCGCCGACGCCGAGCAGCCCGCCGAGGCCCCGGCCGCCGACGCCGAGCAGCCCGCCGAGGCTCCCGCCGCCGAGGCCCCGGCCGCGGACGCCGAGCAGGCCTGACCCCTCACCACCTTCGGGTTCTGGACGGCGGGGGCCCACGAAGCCCCCGCCGTCCGGCCCGTAGATCTTCAGACTCGAGAGAGATTCCGGAATCATGGCGAACTACACCGCCGCTGACGTCAAGAAGCTCCGTGAGCTCACCGGCGCCGGCATGATGGACTGCAAGAAGGCGCTGGACGAGGCCGAGGGCAGCGTCGAGAAGGCCGTCGAGGCGCTCCGCATCAAGGGTCAGAAGGGCGTCGCCAAGCGCGAGGGCCGCTCTGCCGAGAACGGTGCCGTCGTCTCGATCATCGCCGACGACAACACCTCGGGTGTGCTCGTCGAGCTGAAGTGCGAGACGGACTTCGTCGCCAAGGGTGACAAGTTCCAGGGCGTGGCCAAGGCCATCGCCGAGCACGTCGCCAAGGCCTCCCCGGCCGACCTCGAGGCCCTGCTGGCCTCCGAGATCGAGCCCGGCAAGACCGTCCAGGCGTTCGTGGACGAGGCCAACGCGAACCTCGGCGAGAAGATCGTCCTGGACCGCTTCGCGCAGTTCTCCGGCGGCTTCGTGACCGCGTACATGCACCGCACGATGCCCGACCTGCCCCCGCAGATCGGTGTCCTCGTCGAGCTGGACAAGCCGAACGCCGAGATCGCCAAGGGCGTCGCCCAGCACATCGCCGCCTTCGCGCCGAAGTACCTCTCCAAGGAGGACGTGCCGGCCGAGGTCGTCGAGTCCGAGCGCCGCGTCGCCGAGGAGACCACCCGCGCCGAGGGCAAGCCCGAGGCCGCCCTGCCGAAGATCGTCGAGGGTCGCCTCAACGGCTTCTTCAAGGACGCCACCCTGCTCGGCCAGCCCTACGCCCTGGACAACAAGAAGTCGGTCCAGAAGGTGCTGGACGAGGCCGGTGTCAGCCTGAAGCGCTTCTCGCGCATCAAGGTCGGCATCTGAGTCCGTACCGCGACGGACGCTCGACCCCGGTAGGGTCGACAGCAGTCGTCGGCGCCGTTCGCGCATGCCCTGGCGCACGCGCGCGTGGCGGCGGACGACAGCAGATCTGACGAGGAGGCCATTGCCGCGTACGGGATGCGAATCACGCCCCCACCGGCAATGGCCTTCTTCGTGTGTGTGACCCACGTAAAAGAGGCGAGATCTCCATGACCACCAAGGCCGAGAAGAGCGACGACGGCAAAGTACGCGGCCGCTTCATGCTGAAGCTGTCCGGAGAGGCGTTCTCCGGCGGTGGGGGCCTGGGCGTCGACCCCGACGTGGTGCACGCCATCGCCCGCGAGATCGCGGCCGTCGTCCGGGACGGCGCCGAGATCGCGATCGTCATCGGCGGCGGCAACTTCTTCCGTGGCGCCGAGCTGCAGGTGCGCGGCATGGACCGCGCCCGCTCCGACTACATGGGCATGCTCGGCACCGTGATGAACTGCCTGGCCCTCCAGGACTTCCTGGAGAAGGAGGGCGTCGACTGCCGCGTGCAGACCGCCATCACCATGGGCCAGGTCGCCGAGCCCTACATCCCGCTGCGCGCCGTGCGCCACCTGGAGAAGGGCCGCGTGGTCATCTTCGGCGCCGGTATGGGCATGCCCTACTTCTCCACCGACACCACGGCCGCCCAGCGCGCCCTCGAGATCGACGCCGAGGCCCTGCTCATGGGCAAGAACGGCGTGGACGGGGTCTACGACTCCGACCCGAAGACCAACCCGGACGCCGTGAAGTTCGACGCGCTCGGCTACGGCGAGGTCATCACCCGCGACCTGAAGGTCGCCGACGCCACGGCCGTCACGCTCTGCCGCGACAACAGCCTCCCGATCGTGGTCTTCGAGCTCCTGA
The DNA here is from genome assembly GCF_001267885.1 of Streptomyces ambofaciens ATCC 23877. Lineage (NCBI taxonomy): Bacteria > Bacillati > Actinomycetota > Actinomycetes > Kitasatosporales > Streptomycetaceae > Streptomyces > Streptomyces ambofaciens. The sequence continues at coordinate 5,702,457 of NZ_CP012382.1, forward strand.
AGGAGGGCAATATCGCCCGCGCCGTCAAGGGTGAGAAGATCGGCACGCTTGTGGGTGACCAAGGCAACCGGGACTGACCGGAGAACCACCCCCGTCCGCGGACGCCACCTGTCCGGGGGACGGACGGGACGGGACCGGGCCGGGGGATGGACAATGTCCCACCGGTCGGGAACCGTGCAGGAAGAACGCGACGCAGCCGGCCGCCGTCCCGACAGGGAACCGCAGCCGGGCCTACTCAAGACACGCAGGAGCAAGTGGTGATCGAAGAGACCCTCCTCGAGGCCGAGGAGAAGATGGAGAAGGCCGTCGTGGTCGCCAAGGAGGACTTCGCCGCGATCCGCACCGGCCGTGCGCACCCGGCGATGTTCAACAAGATCGTGGCCGACTACTACGGCGCGCCGACGCCGATCAACCAGCTGGCCTCGTTCTCCGTGCCCGAGCCGCGCATGGCCGTGGTGACGCCCTTCGACAAGAGCGCCCTGCGCAACATCGAGCAGGCGATCCGCGACTCCGACCTGGGCGTCAACCCCAGCAACGACGGCAACATCATCCGGGTGGTGTTCCCCGAGCTCACCGAGGAGCGCCGCCGCGACTACATCAAGGTCGCCAAGAGCAAGGGCGAGGACGCCAAGGTCTCGATCCGCTCCGTGCGCCGCAAGGCCAAGGACGCCATCGACAAGATGGTCAAGGACGGCGAGGTCGGCGAGGACGAGGGCCGTCGTGCGGAGAAGGAGCTCGACGACACCACCGCCAAGTACGTCGCCCAGGTGGACGAGCTCCTGAAGCACAAGGAAGCGGAGCTGCTCGAGGTCTGATGAACGACTCTTCCTGGGGAGCGCCGCCACAAGCCGGGTACTGGGGGCCGTCCGACCAGGGACCTGTCCAGGGCGCTGCCCCGGCGGGTCCCGCGTACGATGCGCCGTACGCGCAGCAGACTCGCCCCATGCCCATCGTGCCCGACGTACCCGAACACGGCGGAGCCCAGGACGACGACCAGGGGGCCGCTCGGCCGAGCGGCCCCCTGTTCCGGGACGAGCCGTTCCGCGATGAGCCGTATCGCGAGCACACCCACAGCGACGAGAACCCGTCGGCGCAGCCGTATGCGGCGGTGCCGCAGAATCCGGAGCCCATGCCCGACGCCCCGCAGCCGGCGCAGCCCCAGCCGCAGCCGAAGAAGACCGCGGGGCGCGATCTGGGTGCCGCGATAGGGGTGGGCCTCGGTCTCGGCGTAGTGATCATCGCGTCGCTGTTCGTCGTCAAGGCCGTCTTCGTCGGTGTGGTCGCGGTCGCCGTCGTCGTGGGCCTGTGGGAGCTGACCACCCGGCTGGAGGAGAGCAAGGGCATCAAGGCGCCCCTCGTGCCGCTCGCGATCGGCGGCGCCGCGATGGTGGTCGCCGGGTACGTGCGGGGCTCCGAGGGCGCGTGGGTCGCCATGGCGCTCACGGCGCTCGCGGTCCTCGCCTGGCGGATGACCGAGCCGCCGGAGGGTTACCTCAGGGACGTGACCGCGGGGCTGTTCGCGGCGTTCTACGTGCCCTTCCTGGCCACGTTCGTCGCGATGATGCTCATGGCGGACGACGGTGCCCGGCGCGTGCTGGTCTTCCTGGTGCTGACGGTCGTCAGCGACACCGGTGCCTACGCCGTCGGCTGGCGGTTCGGCAGGACCAAGCTCGCCCCCCGCATCAGCCCCGGCAAGACCCGCGAGGGCCTGCTCGGAGCGGTGGCCTTCGCGATGGTGGCGGGCGCGCTGTGCATGCAGTTCCTGATCGACGACGGCATCTGGTGGCAGGGCCTGCTGCTCGGGCTCGCGGTCGCCGTCAGCGCCACGCTGGGCGACCTCGGCGAGTCCATGATCAAGCGGGACCTCGGCATCAAGGACATGGGCACCCTGCTCCCGGGGCACGGCGGCATCATGGACCGGCTGGACTCGCTGCTGCCGACGGCGCCGGTGGTGTGGCTCCTGCTGGTGATCTTCGTCGGGTCCGGCTGACGGCCTGGCCGACCGCCGCCGGACGTACCGGCCGCCCCTCCCGCACCCGCGGCCACGACCAGGCCGCCCTCGTGGGAGGGGCGCGGCGCGTTCCGGGGCGGCCCACCCGGCGGTCGGCGGCGACGTCGGTGCGGTCGGTGCGGTCGGACTCCGGCGGTCGGCGCCCGCGGTCGAACGTCCAGCACACCCGGGGCGTACGCCCGGCGGAACGCGGTCGGTGGACGAGCGCCAGGTCAGACGGCGGGGCTTCTGCGTTCGATCAGTACGACGTCGCGCCATACGCCGTGGTGCCGGCCGATGCGCTCACGCGTTCCGACGACGCGGAAGCCCGCCCTCTGGTGAAGGGCGAGACTGGCGGTGTTCTCGGGGAAGACGCCGGACTGGATCGTCCAGATCCCGGCGGCCTCGGTGGACGCGGTCAGCTCGCGGAGCAGGGCGGCGCCGATGCCGTGGCCGCGCGCGTCGGGGTGGACGTACACCGAGTGCTCGACGACGCCTGCGTACGCGCATCGGTCGGAGACCGCCACCGCGGCGATCCAGCCGAGGACGCGGCCGGTGGCGTCGAGGGCGACGTACCGGTGTTCCGGCAGCTTGGCCGTGTCGAACTCCTCCCAGCCCGGAGCGGTGGTCTCGAAGGTGGCATCGCCCTCGTCGATGCCGAGCCGGTAGATCGCCAGGACCTGGCCGGCGTGCTCGGCGGTCATCGCGGTGATGCGGTACTCGTCCGCCTCGTTCATGCCCGGCTCGACGGGGCGATCTCGTCGATCAGGCCGCGGACGCGCTTCTCGATCTCGTCGCGGATCGGCCGAACCGCGGCGACCCCCTGCCCGGCCGGGTCGGGGAGCTCCCAGTCGAGGTAGCGCTTCCCGGGGAAGACGGGGCAGGTGTCGCCGCACCCCATCGTGATCACGGCGTCGGACGCCTGGACCGCCTCGACCGTCAGCACCTTGGGTACTTCGGCGGCGATGTCGATGCCCACCTCCGCCATGGCCTCGACGACGGCCGGGTTGACGGTGCCGGCGGGAGCGGAGCCTGCGGAGCGGACCCGGACGCGGTCCCCCGCGAGGTGGGTGAGGAAGGCGGCGGCCATCTGCGAGCGTCCGGCGTTGTGGACGCAGACGAACAGCACGGACGGGGCGGCGGTGTCAGGCATGGGTGGCGTCCTTCCGGGGCGCGGGGCCGGCGGCCGGGGCGGTGAAGTAGCGGCGTGCGTACAGGGCCACGTGCACCAGAGCGATCAGTACGGGCACCTCGATGAGGGGGCCCACGACACCGGCGAGGGCCTGGCCGGAGGAGGCGCCGAAGGTGGCGATGGCGACCGCGATGGCCAGTTCGAAGTTGTTGCCCGCCGCGGTGAAGGCCAGCGTCGTCGCGCGGGAGTGGTCCAGGCCGACGGCACGTCCCAGGAACATCGAACCGGCCCACATGATCGCGAAGTAGACCAGCAGCGGCAGGGCGATGCGGACGACGTCGAGGGGCCGCGAGGTGATGGCCTCGCCCTGCAGGGCGAAGAGGATGACGATCGTGAAGAGCAGCCCGTACAGGGCGAAGGGGCCGATGCGCGGGATGAACCGTGCCTCGTACCAGGTGCGGCCCCTGGTCTTCTCGCCGATGCGGCGGGTGAGGTAGCCGGCCGCGAGGGGGATGCCGAGGAAGACGAGCACACTGCGGGCGATCTCCCACACCGAGACGTCCAGGCCGGTCTGTTCCAGGCCGAGAAGGCCCGGCAGTACGGAGAGGTAGAACCACCCGAGCGCCGAGAACGCGACGACCTGGAAGACGGAGTTCAGGGCGACGAGGACGGCGGCGGCCTCCCGGTGGCCGCAGGCGAGGTCGTTCCAGATGATGACCATGGCGATGCAGCGGGCCAGACCGACGATGATCAGGCCGGTGCGGTAGGCGGGCAGGTCCGGCAGGAACAGCCAGGCCAGGGCGAACATGAGCGCCGGGCCGACGATCCAGTTGAGCAGCAGGGACGGCAGCAGCAGGCGGCGGTCGCGGGTGACGGTGTCGAGGCGGTCGTAGCGGACCTTGGCCAGCACCGGGTACATCATCACGAGCAGGCCCAGGGCGATCGGCAGGGACACCCCGGTCACGGTCACCTCGGCCAGCGCGTCCCCCAGGCCCGGGACCAGGCGGCCCAGACCGAGCCCGGCCGCCATGGCGACGAGGATCCAGACGGCGAGGTAGCGGTCGACGAAGGAGAGGCGCCCGGCCACCTTGCGCTCGGGTACGGCACTGCTCACGAAGCGGCCCCGGCCGGCGCGGTGCGGTCGGGCAGGGGCTCGCCGGTGGGGCGGGTCAGGATGCCCGCCAGTCGGTCGGTCGTCTCCGGCACCAGCCAGTAGTAGACCCAGGTGCCGCGCCGCTCGCAGTCGATGAGACCGGCCTGCCGCAGCAGCTTCAGGTGATGCGAGATCGTCGGCTGGGACAGGTCGAAGGCCGGGGTCAGGTCGCAGACGCACACCTCGCCGCCCGCCCGTGAGGCGATCATCGACAGCAGCCGCAGCCGTACCGGGTCGCCCAGCGCCTTGAACACCCTCGCCAGCTCGACGGCCTGGTCCTCGTCCAGGGGAGCGGTCAGCAGGCCGGGGCAGCAGCTCCCGGACGCCTCGCTGCCGCCCAGTACCACCCACTCTTGATTCGACATGCCTCTATGTTGACATCTTTCGATCCAGCGCGCAATGTTGGATCGACGGATATCAAATCAACCGGATGGGAGCCTGCCATGTCCCGCGCTCAGCTCGCCCTGCGTGTCAGTGACCTGGAAGCGTCGATCACCTTCTACACGAAGCTGTTCGGCACCGAGCCGGCCAAACGGCGCGAGGGCTACGCCAACTTCGCCATCGCCGAGCCCCCGCTCAAGCTCGTCCTCATCGAGGGCGAGCCCGGCGAGGAGACCCGGCTCGACCACCTCGGCGTCGAGGTCGAGTCCGCCGACCAGGTCACCGCGGCCACGACCCGGCTCAAGGACGCCGGCCTGGCCACCTTCGAGGAGAACGACACCTCCTGCTGCTACGCCCTCCAGGACAAGGTGTGGGTCCACGGGCCCGGCAGGGAGCCCTGGGAGGTGTACGTCGTGAAGGCCGACGCCGACACCCTCGGCAAGAGCGCCGACCCCCGCGCCATCGGCGACGGCTGCTGCACCGGCCAGGCCACCGAGGAGGCGCCGAGCGCCGCGGGCTGTGCCTGCGGCTAGGAGCACCCGCACCGGGAACGGGCCCCGGTCACGGCCGGGGCCCGCTCGCGTCCGCGCGGGCGGACAGGGCTCGCACGACGAGCGACCGGCGACGGGCGCAGGCCACCCAAGTCGATCTGCGACACTGGGAACGTCATGCCTAAGCCCGGAGAACTCACATTCGTCGCCCCGCGCGGAGTCAAGAAGCCGCCGCGGCACCTCGCCGACCTCACGCCCGCCGAGCGCAAGGAGGCCGTCGCCGCCATCGGCGAGAAGCCGTTCCGTGCGAAGCAGCTCTCGCAGCACTACTTCGCGCGGTACGCGCACGACCCCGAGCAGTGGACGGACATCCCGGCCGGCTCGCGGGAGGGGCTGCGGGAGGCGTTGCTGCCCGAGCTGATGTCGGTCGTCCGGCATCTTTCGACCGACCAGGGCACCACCCGCAAGACGCTGTGGAAGCTGTTCGACGGGACGCTCGTCGAGTCCGTCCTCATGCGCTACCCGGACCGGGTGACCATGTGCATCAGCTCCCAGGCGGGCTGCGGCATGAACTGCCCGTTCTGTGCCACGGGGCAGGCCGGCCTGGACCGGAACCTGTCCACCGCCGAGATCGTGCACCAGATCGTGGACGGGATGCGGGCGCTCCGCGACGGGGAGGTCCCCGGTGGTCCGGCCCGGCTCAGCAACATCGTGTTCATGGGCATGGGCGAGCCCCTCGCCAACTACAACCGCGTCGTCGGTTCCATCCGCCGGCTCACCGACCCCGAGCCCGACGGGCTGGGGCTGTCCCAGCGCGGGATCACCGTCTCCACCGTCGGCCTCGTGCCGGCGATCCACCGGTTCGTCGACGAGGGCTTCAAGTGCCGCCTCGCGATCTCGCTGCACGCGCCGGACGACGAGCTGCGCGACACCCTCGTGCCGGTCAACACGCGGTGGAAGGTGCGCGAGGTGCTGGACGCCGGGTTCGAGTACGCGGAGCGGGCGGGGCGCCGGCTGTCGATCGAGTACGCGCTGATCCGGGACATCAACGACCAGGCGTGGCGCGGTGACCGGCTCGGGCGGCTGCTCAAGGGCAGGCCCGTGCACGTCAACCTCATCCCGCTCAACCCCACGCCCGGCTCCAAGTGGACCGCCTCGCGGCCCGAGGACGAGAAGGCGTTCGTGGAGGCGATCGCGGCGCACGGTGTGCCGGTGACGATCCGGGACACCCGTGGCCAGGAGATCGACGGGGCGTGTGGTCAGCTCGCCGCGAGCGAGCGGTAACCTGACCGGCGTCAGTACCACGCACACATCTTCACAGGTCAGTACATCTTCATATTCCGACAGGGGAGCGCCACAGCGCTGAGAGTGCGGCACCGGCCGCAGACCCTCCGAACCTGGCCCAGGTCATTCTGGGTAGGGAGATCGGTCACCACTCGAGCTGTTGCGCCCTGCCCGGGACCCTCGCCAGGGGTTCCGGGCGGGGCCGCGTCTTCTCCTGGTCACCCAGGAGGAATTCAGTGAGCATCACCAAGAAGGTCAGTGTCCTGGCCCTCGGACTCGGCATGGTCGGCACCCTGGCCGCCTGCGGCTCGTCGGACGGCGGTCAGGGGTCCGGCGACTCCAGGACCGTGACCCTGGTCAGCCATGACTCGTGGGCCGCGTCGAAGGACGTCATCGCCGCCTTCGAGAAGAGCTCCGGCTACAAGGTCAGGGTGCTGGAGGACGGCGACGCGGGTCAGGCCGTCAACAAGGCCATCCTCACCAAGGACGACCCCCAGGGGGACGTCTTCTTCGGCGTCGACAACACGCTGCTGTCCCGCGCCCTCGACAACGGGATCTTCCAGCCGTACGAGGCGAAGGGCTCCGACCTGATCCTCCCTGAGTACCGGGCCGGCCAGGACGAGCACCGGGTCACTCCCGTCGACACCGGAGACGTCTGCGTCAACTACGACAAGGCGTACTTCAGCGAGCGCGGGCTGACCCCGCCGGACTCCCTCGACGACCTGGTCGAGCCCCGGTACAAGGACCTGCTCGTCACCGAGAACGCCGCCAGTTCCTCGCCCGGCCTCGGCTTCCTGCTGGGCACCGCCGCGAAGTACGGGGATGGGGGCAGAGGCTGGCAGGACTACTGGAAGAAGCTGAAGGCGAACGGCGTCAAGGTCGTCGACAGCTGGGAGCAGGCGTACAACGAGGAGTTCTCCGGTTCGTCCGGCGGCAAGAAGGCCAAGGGCGACCGCCCGCTCGTCGTCTCCTACGCCTCCTCCCCGCCCGCCGAGGTGATCTACGCCGACCCGCAGCCGGCCACCGCGCCGACGGGCGTCGCCCAGGGCACCTGCTTCCGCCAGATCGAGTACGCGGGACTGCTGGACAACGCCGCCAACCCCGAGGGCGGCAAGGCGCTCCTCGACTTCCTGATCGGCAAGGAGTTCCAGGACGACATGCCGCTGAACATGTTCGTCTACCCGGTGCGTGAGGGGGCCCGGATCCCCGAGGCGTTCCGGAAGTTCGGACCGCAGGCCGAGGACCCGCAGACCATGGACCCGGCGAAGATCGCCGACAACCGCGACCAGTGGGTCAAGTCGTGGACCTCGCTCGTACTGAAGTGAAACGCCGGAGCACCGCGCGCGGGAGCGCAGCGCGGCTCGGCCTGATGGCCGTGCCCGTCGCGTTCTTCGCGGTGTTCTTCGCCTATCCCGTCGCCGCGATCGTCGCGCGCGGGCTGAAGGCCGACGGGGTCTGGCGGTTCGGGCGGATCGCCGACGTGCTGGCCCAGTCCGACATCCGGCACGTGCTGTGGTTCACCACCTGGCAGGCCCTGGCCTCCACCGCGCTCACCCTGCTGATCGCCCTGCCCGGCGCGTACGTCTTCGCCCGCTTCGACTTCCCCGGCAAGCAGTTCCTGCGGGCCGTGGTGACCGTGCCGTTCGTCCTGCCGACGGTCGTCGTCGGTACGGCGTTCCTGGCGCTGGTCGGACGCGGCGGCCTCCTCGACGAGCTGTGGGGCCTTCGGCTGGACACCACCGTGTGGGCGATCCTGCTGGCGCACGTCTTCTTCAACTACGCGGTCGTCGTACGCACCGTCGGCGGCCTCTGGTCGCAGCTCGACCCGCGGCAGGAGGAGGCCGCGCGGATGCTCGGCGCGTCCCGCCTCACCGCCTGGCGGACGGTCACGCTGCCCGCGCTCGGGCCCGCCGTGGCCGCCGCCGCGCTGATGGTGTTCCTGTTCACCTTCACCTCCTTCGGCGTCGTCCAGATCCTCGGCGGGCCCACCTTCTCCACCCTGGAGGTGGAGATCTACCGGCAGACCTCGCAGGTCTTCGACCTGTCCACGGCCGCCGTGCTGACCATGATCCAGTTCGTCGCGGTCGCCGCCGTCCTCGCCGTGCACGCCTGGACGGTACGGCGCCGGGAGACGGCCCTGCGGCTGGTGGACGCCGCGCGGACGGCGCGCCGCCCGCGCGGGGCCGGGCAGTGGGCGCTGCTCGCCGGGGTGCTGGTCACCGTCGCCGGGCTCGTCCTGCTGCCGCTGGCGGTACTGGTGCAGCGCTCGCTCGGCGCGTCCGGCTTCGGCTACTACCGGGCGCTGACCCGCGCGGACGGCGGTACCTTCCTCGTCCCGCCGATCGAGGCGATCGGCAACTCCCTCCAGTACGCCCTCGCCGCGACCGCCATCGCCGTGGTGATCGGCGCGCTGGCCGCGACCGCGCTCACCCGGCGCGACGCGGGCCGCTTCGTACGCGGTTTCGACGCGCTGCTGATGCTGCCGCTCGGGGTCTCCGCCGTGACGGTCGGCTTCGGCTTCCTGATCGCGCTGGACGAACCCCCGCTGGACCTCAGATCCACCTGGATCCTGGTGCCGCTCGCGCAGGCGCTGGTCGGCGTCCCCTTCGTCGTGCGCACGATGCTGCCGGTGCTGCGGGCGGTGGACGCACGGCTGCGGGAGGCGGCGTCCGTGCTCGGGGCGTCGCCCTGGCGGGTGTGGCGGGAGGTGGACCTGCCGATGGTGCGCCGGGCCCTGCTGGTGGCGGCCGGGTTCGCCTTCGCGGTGTCGCTCGGGGAGTTCGGGGCCACCGTGTTCATCGCGCGGCCGGACAGTCCGACGCTGCCGGTCGCCGTGGCCCGGCTGCTGGGACGGCCCGGGGACATGAACTACGGCCAGGCCATGGCCCTTTCGACGATTCTGATGCTGGTGTGCGCCGTGGCCCTGGTGGTGCTGGAGCGGCTGCGGACCGACCGGAGCGGGGAGTTCTAGGGATGCTGCTGAGCCTTGAGGGCGCGACCGTCCGCTTCGGCGGGCGGGCCGTGCTCGACGCCGTCGATCTGGAGGTCGCCGAGCACGAGGTGGTGTGTGTGCTCGGGCCCAGCGGCAGCGGCAAGTCGACGCTGCTGCGGGTGGTCGCCGGACTCCAGCCGCTGGACGCCGGGCGGGTGGCGCTCGACGGGCGGGACCAGGCCGCGGTGCCCGCGCACCGGCGCGAGGTGGGGCTGATGTTCCAGGACCACCAGCTCTTCCCGCAGCGGGACGTGGCCGGGAACATCGCCTTCGGGCCCCGGATGCGCGGCGCCTCGCGGGCGGCGCAGCAGGCGAGGGTGGGGGAGTTGCTGGACCTGGTCGGTCTGCCGGACGCCGCCCGTCGGTCCGTCGCCGCGCTCTCCGGCGGTGAGCAGCAGCGGGTGGCGCTGGCCCGTGCGCTGGCGCCCCGGCCCCGGCTGCTGATGCTGGACGAGCCGCTCGGTCAGCTCGACCGCTCCCTGCGGGAGCGCCTCGTGGTGGAGTTGCGGGAGCTGTTCGGCCGGCTGGGCACCACCGTGCTCGCCGTGACGCACGACCAGGGCGAGGCCTTCGCGCTCGCCGACCGGGTCGTGGTGATGCGGGACGGGCGGATCGCCCAGTCGGGGACGCCTCTCGAGGTGTGGCAGCGGCCGGCCGACGCGTTCGTGGCCCGTTTCCTCGGCTTCGACAACGTGGTCGACGCGACCGTCACCGGGCAGGGAGCCGACACGCCGTGGGGGAAGGTGCCGGTCCCCGAGGACGCCCCGCAGGGGACGCGCACCCTGCTCGTGCGGCCCGCCGGGGTCCGTCTGGTGCCCGCCGACGCGGGCCTGCGCTGCACGGTCACCGCCCGCAGTTTCCGGGGCACCCACGTCGCCGTCCACCTGCAGCCCGAGGACGCGCCGCGCTTGGAGGCGGCGTGCGCGCTGCGGGCGGCCCCGGAGGTGGGGGACGCGGTCGGGGTGGAGTTCGACGCGGCGGAAATCGTGGTGCTCGGGTGATCGTCCGCCCGTAGGGTGCCGGGCATGACACTCCTCGCGCACGACCGCTACTGCGATGAGATCGCCGCTGGGGTAGGGCAGTTGCGGGCCGTCGTCTCGTCCGGCGCCGACCTCTCGGCCACCGTGCCGACCTGCCCGGACTGGTCCCTGGAGGACCTGGTGCGGCACGTCGGCCGCGCCCTGTGCTGGGTGGAGCTGATCGTCCGCACCCGCGCCGAGGAGGACGTCCCGCTCGACCGGGCGGCAGGGTCCGCGGGGCCCGCGCGGCGCGGGGACGCCGCCGCCCTGGACGCGTGGCTGGCCGAGTCCGGCACGATGGTGGTGCACGCGCTGCGTGAGGCGGGGCCGCAAGGGCGGGCGTGGTCGTGGTTCGGGGACCACACCGCGGGGTTCTGGGCGCGCCGCATGACCCACGAACTCGTCGTCCACGGGGCGGACGCCGCCCTCGCCGCGGGGCGGCCGTTCCGAGCGGTCGCGGCCGACGTGGCGGCCGACGCGATCGACGAGTGGCTGGAGATCGTGCGGTTCGTGCAGCGGGTCCTCCCGGAGGGGCCTGCGAAGGAGCTGCGGGCCCCGGGCCGGAGCATCCACCTGCACGCCACCGACACCGCGGCCGACCTCGATGCCGCATGGCTCATCGAACTTCCCGAGGACGGGATCACCTGGCGCCGGGGGCACGAGAAGGCGACCGTGGCGCTGCGCGGCCCGCTGACGGACGTACTGCTCGCCTTCTACCGCAGGCTGCCGCCGGACGCCCCCGGGCTCCAGGTGCTCGGCGACCGCGGCCTGCTGGAACTCTGGCTGGACAGGGCGACGTTCGGCTGAGCCGGCGTGACGCGACGGTGGCCCGCCCCCGGACGGGGGACGGGCCACCAGTGCCGCGAAGGGCGTACGGCGTCAGCGGTCGCCGTTCGCCCCGCGACGGCGCAGGCCGAAGAAGACCGCGCCGCCGCCGATCGCGACCAGGGCCGCCGCGATGCCGGCGATCATGCCGGTGTTGGAGTTGGCGCCGGTCTCGGCGAGGTTGGAGTCACCCGCGGCCGGGGACGGCGCGTTGCTCGGCACGGCGGCCGGAGCGGTGCTCTCGCTCTCCGCCGGTGCCGGGGCCGAGGTGGAGGGTGCCGGGGTGGGCGTCTGCGTCTCCTCGGCCGGGGTGGAGGAGCTCTCCGAGGGGGTCGGGGTCGGCGTCCCCTCCGTCGTGCACGGGGTCGACGGCGTCACGAGGTTCGGCTTGATGTCCTCGTCGACGTACTTGTCGGCCTTGACGTGGATGCGGTACTCGGCGTTCGGCTTCCAGTCCGCGGCGAAGGTGATGGTGGTGCCCTCGCGGGAGCCCTTGACCACCTGCTCGCCGACCTTCTCGATGTCGGCGCCGTTGTTCTGCAGGTGGACGGTGACGGTGGCGGGGATCCCGGCGGGGTCCACGTCGGTGACGGTGATGACGCCCTTGCCGCCCTCGCACTTGGCGGCGGCGGAGAACTCGCTGATGTCGCAGGCCAGGGCGTTGCCGGCGGCGCCGACCGCCAGGGCCACCGAGGCGGAGGCGACACCGAGGGCGCGGACGCTACGGCGTGATGCCGTACGGCTGATTATGGACAGGACTGCCACGTTGGTCCTTTACGGGAGCGCGGATGCGGGGGGTGGAGAGGGTGCCGACACCGTTGTCGCGGCATCAGCACACCCACGAGCCTCACAGGTCTATAAGCGGGGCATAAGCAGTGTCAACGCATATGCCCGTCAAGGGACTTGGCTTTACCGTCTTATTAACCGCCCAGACGTTTCAGCGCCTCCGGAGCTTCCTCGATCCGGTCGACCAGCGCGATCCGGGACTCCATGGTCCGCCCCGAGGCGAGGGACGTGAGCAGGGGCCACGCCGGCAGCCGCTCCGTCCAGTGCGCCCGGTCCACGAGCACCATGGGCGTGGGCTCGCCCCGTGACTCGTAGTAGTTCGGTGTGGCGTTGTCGAAGACCTCCTGCACGGTCCCCGCGGCGCCCGGCAGGAAGACCACACCGGCGTTCGAGCGGGCCAGCAGGCCGTCCTCGCGGGTGGCGTTGGCGAAGTACTTGGCGATGTGGGCGCCGAAGGCGTTGGGCGGCTCGTGGCCGTAGAACCAGGTCGGGATGGAGACCGAGACGCCGCCGCCGGGCCAGCGTCCGCGGACCTCGAAGGCGGAGCGCGCCCAGTCGGTGACCGACGGCGTGAACGAGGCGACCTTGGAGAGGAGCAGCAGGGCGTCGTCCAGCATCCCGTTGTCGAACGGGGCCGCGTAGGCACCGAGGTTGGCCGCCTCCATCGCGCCGGGGCCGCCGCCGGTGGCCACGGTGAACCCGGCGCGGGTCAGCTCCCGGCCCAGGCGCGCGGCGCCCGCGTACGACTTGGTGCCGCGCGCCATGGCGTGGCCGCCCATGACGCCCACCACCCGGGCGCCCACGAGGAGTTCGTCGACCGCGTCGGAGACGGCGTCGTCGTGGATCGCGCGCAGCATGGAGGCGAAGACGTCGCCGTCGGACTTGGTCTGCTGGAACCAGTCGTAGGCGAGGGCGTCCGGTGTCGCCGCGTACCCCTCGTCGAGCCGGGCGTACAGCTCCTCGGGGGAGTAGACGCGCGCTCGGTACGGGTCGAACGGCAGACCCGGTATGGGCGGGAAGACCAGGGCGCCTGCCGCGCGCACCCGGGCGGCGGCCCCGGGGTCCATCGGGCAGCCGAGGAAGACGGCGCCCGTGGGGTCCGCGGACATCAGGGCGTCCGTACGGGCCGTCAGGTCGACGGCCTGGACGCGGTAGTGGGCGAGGGTGCCGTGCGCCGAGACGACCCTGTCGAACTCGGCGAGGCTCTCGATCTCCCGGTCGTGCGAGGCGTGGTGGGACTGGGGCTGGGCGGGTGTCGTCGGATCCACCCGCCCATGCTAGGCGTGCGGTCCGCTCAGCCCTCGACCGCCGCCGGGTCCATCCAGACGACCTCGAAGGTGTGGCCGTCGATGTCGTCGAAGGCACGGCCGTACATGAACCCGTGGTCCTGGGTCTCGCCGGAGACCGAGCCGCCGGCCGCGACCGCCTTCTCCACCAGCTCGTCGACCTTCTCGCGGCTCTCGGCGCTCAGCGCGAGCAGCACCTCGCTGCTCTTCGACGAGTCCACGATGTCCTTCTTCGTGAACTGGCGGTACTTCTCCGGGGTGTGCACCATCACCACGATGGTCTCGCTGAGCGGGATGGAAGCGGTGGTGTCGTCGCTGAACTGGGCGTTGATCTCGTAACCGAGCCCGGTGAAGAACTTCTTCGAGGCGTCGAGGTCGTTGGTGGCCAGGTTCACGAAGATCATCTGCTGGTACATGGGGCCTCTCCCGTCGGTGTCCTGCTGTCGTCGTGCTGTTCGAAGGGTTAGACGCGAGAGGCGCCCGGAACTCATCGCGGATTCGCGATTTTCTTCGAGAAGTTTTCCAGGGTGTCAGCGCGTCAGGGGCAGCGACGCCAACCGCGCGACGATCAGGGTCAGCGGACCGAACAGGGCGAGCAGGGCGCCGGCCCGTACGGCGGCCGCCGCGCGCAGGGTCGCCGGGGGCGCGCCCAGCCGCAGCAGGGCGTCCGTGGTGTCGGCGCGGGCGTGTTTGGCCTCGACGGCCGCGGTGAGCAGGGTGGCCACCGTGCAGCCGGCCACGAGCAGCGCGCCGAGGGTGCTCAGGGGACCGAAGTCCGGTCCGTCCGCCTCGTACAGGGTGGCCGCCGCCCAGCCCGCGGAGGCCACCGCGCAGACGACGCCGAGCGGGCGCCCGATGCGGTGCGCCTCCTCCATGAGGACCCGGCCGGCCAGGAGGCGCAGGGCGCCGGGGCGGACCGCCTGGAGCAGCCGGCCGCACAGGTGGGTGAGTCCGGGACCGGCCAGGGCGAGGCCCAGGGCGGTGAGGACCCAGCCGAGGAGGACGCCGGCGGAAGGGGTGGTGTCCGCCGTGGGCGCGGTCGTGTTGCCGACGTAGGTCTCCACCGCGAGGCCCGCGGTGAGCACCGCGATGCCCCAGGGGAGGGCGGTGGTGCTCTGGGGGCGGGGCGCGGGCCGGGCGTCCGGTGCCGGCTGCGGACCGCCCGCCGCGGCCGTGAGGTGGTCCTCCGCCGCGTCCGGGGGGCGGGCGCCGCCGACCGGCGCCTGCGGGGTGCCGCCGCCGGGAGGGGGGCCGCCGGCGTCCAGCAGCGCCACCCCGGTGTCGTGCCCGGTCGCGGGCTGCGCCGGGGCGGTCGCGCCGCCTCCCGCGGCTGCCGTCGCCGGCGCCCAGCGGGCGCCGAAGCGGCCGTAGGTGCCGAAGGTCTCGCGGGCCGCGCCCCAGCCGTAGGCGCCGAAGCGGCCGTAGCGCCGGGAGCCGGAGGGCGCGGCCGGGCGGCGTTCGCGCGGGCGCAGCGTCATCGCGACGGCGGCCGACGCCGTGGCCGGGGCCAGGGCCAGCAGCGTCAGGGCGGCCGGGACGGGGAGGGCCTGACCGACGGCCAGGGCGTCGGAGACGTCACCGCCGATGGAGGTGCCCGTCAGGTCGCCGCGCAGCTGGAGGAAGCAGAGCAGGGCCGCGACCGAGCCGAGCCCGGTGGACAGGGCCGTGGTCGTCGCCGAGACGGCCATCAGCCGGCCGGGGCCCAGGCCGATCGCCGACAGCCCGGGGCGGGGCCTGGTGCCGGGATCGGTGCGGGCGACGGCGGCGGCGAGGTACGCCGTGGCGGCCAGCGGCGCCGTGCACCAGGCCAGGCGGAGGGCGGAGGCGCCCGGGGTGCCCGGGTGGGTCAGTGCGTGGCCGAGGGCGCACAGCAGCAGGAAGCCCGTGCCCGCCGAGGCCACCGTGACCAGCAGGCGGCGCAGGTGGACGGCGAGGTGGGCGGCGCGGGTCAGACGGAGAGCGAGCACGCCGCCCGGCCTTCCGTTCCGGAGGACCCGGCGGTCCCGGCGGCTTCCGTGGCTCCCGTGGTCTCGGCGACCGGCGGCAGGTGCACGGTGCGCACCCGCCGTCCGTCCAGCAGCGCCACCGTGCGGTCCGCCAGGGCGGCGGTCTGCGCGTCGTGCGTGGCGAGGACGACGGTGATGCCGTGCGAGCGGGCCGCGGTGGTGAGCGTGCGCAGGACGTGGGCGCGGTCGGCCCGGTGCAGGGGGGCCGTCGGCTCGTCGGCGAAGAGGACCGCGGGGGCGACGGCGAGCGCGCGGGCGATGCAGACGCGCTGCCGTTCGGCCTGCTGGAGCTCGTGCGGGCGCCGACGGGCCTTGGCGCCGACGTCGAGGCGCTCCAGCCACTCCAGGGCGGCGGTCCTGGCCCGGCGCCGCCCGGTGCCGCGCAGCATGAGGGGCAGGGCGGTGTTCTCCCAGACGTTGAGCTCCGGGACGAGGGCGGGGGCGGGGTCGATCCAGCCGAAGCGGTCGCGGCGCAGTCGCTCGCGTCGCAGCGGGCCCATGGTGTGCACCGGCACGCTGTTGAACCACACCTCGCCGTCCTGCGGCCGGACCAGTCCGGACAGACACCGCAGCAGCGTGGTCTTGCCGCTGCCGCGCGGGCCGCTCACGGCGAGGATCTCGCCCTCGCGGACGCCGAGCGACACGCCTTGAAGCGCGGGGGAGCCGTCGTGGTGCTGGAAGTGCAGGGCGCGGGCCCAGAGCACGTCGTTGTCCGGCGGGGCCTCCATGGGCGTACACCTCGGTTCTGATCCGTTTTCCCCGGTCGTGTCCCCCGTCCGGGGGACGCGAGGGGCGGGGCCGATCGGTCACTGGGCACCGTAGGCAGTCGGCGGGAGGAGGCCGGACAGCACGCGGCCCCGGGCCGCCGTTTCTCACTCGAACGGGCGGCCCGGGGCCGGGAACGATCATCCGAGAGGATCATCGTCCAAGGGGAGGCTCAGAGCTTCGTCCACGCCTCCGTCAGCGTGGCGCGCAGGATCTGCTCGATCTCGTCGAAGGTCCCCTGGTCGGAGATGAGCGGCGGGGCGAGCTGGATGACCGGGTCGCCACGGTCGTCGGCACGGCAGTACAGGCCGTTGTCGAAGAGCGCCTTCGACAGGAAGCCGTACAGGATCCGCTCGGTCTCCTCGTCGTTGAACGACTCCTTGGTGGCCTTGTCCTTGACCAGCTCGATGCCGTAGAAGAAGCCGTTGCCGCGGACGTCGCCGACGATCGGCAGGTCGAGGAGCTTCTCCAGGGTCGCGCGGAAGTTGCCCTCGTTGTCCAGCACGTGCTGGTTGAGGCCCTCGCGCTCGAACAGGTCGAGGTTGGCGATGCCGACCGCGGCGGAGACCGGGTGGCCGCCGAAGGTGTAGCCGTGCAGGAAGGTGTTGTCGCCCTTGTAGAACGGCTCGGCCAGGCGGTCGGAGATGATGCAGGCGCCGATCGGGGAGTAGCCCGAGGTCATGCCCTTGGCGCAGGTGATCATGTCCGGCACGTAGCCGAACTTGTCGCAGGCGAAGGTCGTGCCCAGGCGGCCGAAGGCGCAGATGACCTCGTCCGAGACGAGCAGCACGTCGTACTGGTCGCAGATCTCGCGCACCCGCTGGAAGTAGCCGGGCGGGGGCGGGAAGCAGCCGCCCGCGTTCTGCACGGGCTCCAGGAAGACGGCCGCGACCGTCTCCGGGCCCTCGAAGAGGATCTGCTGCTCGATCTGGTCGGCGGCCCAGCGGCCGAAGGCCTCGGGGTCGTCGCCGAAGAGCGGGGCGCGGTAGATGTTGGTGTTCGGCACCTTGTGCGCGCCCGGGACGAGCGGCTCGAAGGGGGCCTTGAGGGCCGGCAGGCCGGTGATGGACAGGGCGCCCTGCGGGGTGCCGTGGTAGGCGACCGCGCGGGAGATGACCTTGTACTTGGTCGGCTTGCCGGTCAGCTTGAAGTACTGCTTGGCGAGCTTCCAGGCGGTCTCGACCGCCTCACCGCCGCCGGTGGTGAAGAAGACCTTGTTGAGGTCGCCGGGGGCCTCGTTCGCCAGGCGCTCGGCCAGCTCGACGGCCTTCGGGTGGGCGTAGGACCACACCGGGAAGAAGGCGAGCTCCTGCGCCTGCTTGGAGGCGGTCTCCGCCAGCTCCGTGCGGCCGTGTCCGGCCTGGACCACGAACAGGCCCGCGAGACCGTCCAGGTAGCGCTTGCCCTTGTCGTCGTAGATGTGGGTGCCCTCACCGCGGACGATGGTGGGGACGGGGGCGTTCTCGTACGACGACATGCGGGTGAAGTGCATCCACAGGTGGTCGTAGGCGGTCCTGCTGAGGTCCTTGTCGGTGCTCACGATTATCGGGTTCCCCACATATAGGTCTGCTTCTTGAGCTTGAGGTAGACGAAGCTCTCGGTGGAGCGCACGCCGGGCACGGCCCGTATGCGTCGGTTGATGACCTCCAGGAGATGGTCGTCGTCCTCGCAGACGACCTCCACCATGAGGTCGAAGGAGCCCGCGGTCATCACCACGTACTCGCACTCGGACATGGCCGCCAGCGCGTCGGCCACGGACTCCACGTCGCCCTCGACGTTCACGCCGACCATCGCCTGGCGACGGAAGCCCACGGTGAGCGGGTCCGTCACGGCGACGATCTGCATCACGCCCTGGTCGAGCAGCTTCTGGACGCGCTGGCGCACGGCCGCCTCGGAGAGGCCCACGGCCTTGCCGATGGCGGCGTACGGCCGGCGGCCGTCCTCCTGGAGCTGCTCGATGATGGCGAGGGAGACGGCGTCCAACTGGGGACCGCCGTTCCTGGACTCGCGGGAGTCCCTCTGGTCTGCGCTTCGACTGGCCACGGGTTCACTGTGCACGACGTATCGACCGTTTCGCAAGGCGGGATCGATGAAATTCGTTGTCCAGGTGGCTTCAGTCTACGGATTTCGCAACCAGGAGGCGATCGGGGGTGTTGAAAACGTCGGTATACGGATTAGGGTGGGTGTCTCAGTGATTGGACACCCAACCTTGGAGGGCCGGCAGTGAGCACCGAGCTGCGTCGTCTGCGCAATTACATCGACGGTGAGTTCCGGGACGCCGCCGACGGACGGACCACGGAAGTGGTCAACCCCGCCACGGGCGAGGCCTACGCGACCGCCCCCCTGTCCGGCCAGGCGGACGTGGACGCCGCCATGGCCGCCGCCGCGGCCGCCTTCCCGGCCTGGCGCGACACGACCCCGGCCGAGCGGCAGAAGGCCCTGCTGAAGATCGCCGACGCGTTCGAGGACCGCGCCGAGGAGCTGATCGCGGCCGAGGTGGAGAACACGGGCAAGCCCATCGGGCTGACCCGCTCCGAGGAGATCCCGCCGATGGTCGACCAGATCCGCTTCTTCGCGGGTGCGGCGCGGATGCTGGAGGGGCGCTCGGCCGGTGAGTACATGGAGGGCCTGACCTCCATGGTCCGCCGCGAGCCGATCGGCGTCTGCGCGCAGGTCGCGCCGTGGAACTACCCGATGATGATGGCCGTGTGGAAGTTCGCCCCGGCGCTCGCCGCGGGCAACACGGTCGTCCTGAAGCCCTCGGACACGACCCCCGCCTCCACGGCGCTGATGGCCGACATCATCGGCTCGATCGTGCCCAAGGGCGTCTTCAACGTCGTCTGCGGCGACCGCGACACCGGCCGCCTGATGGTCGAGCACGAGACCCCGGCGATGGCCTCCATCACCGGCTCCGTGCGGGCCGGCATGTCCGTCGCCGAGTCCGCCTCCAAGGACCTCAAGCGGGTCCACCTGGAGCTGGGCGGCAAGGCCCCGGTCGTGGTCTTCGAGGACACCGACATCCCCAAGGCCGTCGAGGACATCTCCACGGCGGGCTTCTTCAACGCCGGGCAGGACTGCACCGCGGCCACCCGCGTGCTGGTCCACGAGGCGATCCACGACGAGTTCGTGAGCGCCCTCGCCAAGGCGGCGGCCGAGACCAAGACCGGTCAGCCGGACGACGAGGACGTGCTGTACGGCCCGCTCAACAACCCCAACCAGCTCAAGCAGGTCTCCGGGTTCGTCGAGCGCCTCCCCGCGCACGCCAAGGTCGAGGCGGGCGGCCACCGGGTCGGCGACAAGGGCTACTTCTACGCGCCGACCGTCGTCTCGGGCCTCAAGCAGGACGACGAGATCGTCCAGAACGAGGTCTTCGGCCCGGTCATCACCGTCCAGGCCTTCCGGGACGAGGACCAGGCGGTGGAGTGGGCCAACGGCGTGGAGTACGCGCTGGCCTCCTCGGTGTGGACCAAGGACCACGGCCGCGCCATGCGGATGTCCAAGAAGCTGGACTTCGGCTGCGTGTGGATCAACACCCACATCCCGCTGGTCGCCGAGATGCCGCACGGCGGCTTCAAGAAGTCCGGCTACGGCAAGGACCTGTCGTCGTACGGCTTCGACGACTACACGCGGATCAAGCACGTGATGACGTCGCTGGACGCCTGAGCGACCCGCTGTGCGCGCGGCCCCGGACGGGAACCCCCGTCCGGGGCCGCGGCGCGTGCGGCGCCCGAACTCCCCCCGGTCGACAGGGTGTCGGGCCTGGCCGTACGGGCTCGACGCAGCGTCGATTGTCCCGGCGGGCGCGGGCACGGAATCCTGCGGCCATGCCCCTGCTCTCGAAGACGCCCCCGATCTCCCGCCGGACCCTGCTGCGCGGCCTGGGCGGCTCCGCGGCCCTCGGCGCGCTGGCCGGCTGCGGTGTGCCGGCCGCCTACGTCGCCCCGGGCGACCGCGCCGCGACCGACCGGTCCGCCACCGAGCCACGGCTGACCTGGGCGAACTGGCCGCTCTACATCGACACCGACGACGAGCGTCCGAGCCGGAGGCCCACCCTGGCGGCGTTCGAGAAGCGGTCGGGCATCTCCGTCGAGTACATCGAGGAGATCAACGACAACGACGAGTTCTTCGGCAAGATCAGCCCGTCCCTGATGAACCACCAGCCGACCGACCGCGACCTGATCGTCATCAGCGACTGGATGTGCGGGCGGTTCGTCCGGCTCGGCTGGGTGCAGGAGATGGACCGCTCCCGGCAGCCGAACGTCACCGCGCACCTCGACCCGCTGCTGCGTTCCCCCGCCTTCGACCCGGGCCGGAGGTTCACCGTGCCGTGGCAGTCGGGCATCACCGGCATCGCCTACAACCGCCGCAGGCTCGGCCGGGAGCTCCGGCACGTCTCCGACCTGTGGGCCGACGACCTCAAGGGCCGGGTCACCCTGCTCTCCGGCCTGGACGAGGCGTTCGCGCTGCTGATGCTGGGCAACGGCGTGGACGTCACCGACTGGACGGCGGACGACTTCCACCGGATCTGCGACCAGGTGGAGCGGCAGGTCGCCCGGGGCCAGATCCGGCGCTTCACCGGCAACGACTACATCAAGGACCTCTCCGGTGGCGACGTGCTGGCCTGCCAGGCCTACTCCGGCGACGTGATCCAGCTCCAGGCGGACGACCCGGACATCGAGTTCGTCGTCCCGGAGGAGGGCGCGGAGCTGTGGGCGGAGTCCCTGATGATCCCCAACCTGGCCGGCCACAAGGCCAACGCCGAGCGGCTGATCGACCACTACTACCGGCCCGAGGTCGCCGCCGAACTGGCCGCCTGGGTCAACTACGTCTGCCCGGTCCCGGCCGCACGGGACGTGCTGGCCTCCTCCGGCGACGAGGAGACCGCCGCCCTGGCGGAGGACCCGCTGATCTTCCCGGACGACGCGATGCGCCGGCGCCTCGCCATCGCGCGGGACATCCCCGCGGCGGAGCGGACGGAGTTCGCGAAGCGGTGGAACGGGATCGTGGGCGTGTGACGAGCGCGGGGCCGGCGTGGGGCCGCCCTACGGGTGCGGACCGGCGACGGCACCGGCGCGGTCGCGCAGGGCGCACAGCACGTCGATGCGGTTCGTGGTGATCGAGTCGACGCTCAGCGCGATCAGCCTGCGCAGGGAGCGCCGGGTGTCGGGCGTCCACACGGACAGCAGGCAGCCGTCGCCGTGCACGCGCTCGGCCAGCGCCCGGTCCACCAGGCCGAAGCGGTAGTTGAGCCACCGCGGCCGGACCGCCGCGAGCAGCGCGGGCCGGGGCGGCGCGGCCGTCGTCCAGGTCATGGCGATCTCGGCGGTGGGGTCGGCGGCGCGCACGGCGAGCATGGCCGAGGGGCCCGCGGTGTAGTACACGCGGTCCTCGGCCCCGCACTCGCGGACGACGTCCACGACGCGGCGCACCGCCCGTTCGTCCGGACCGCCCGGCAGGTCGAGCATCAGCCGGGCGCCCCCGGTCGCGGCGAGCGCCTCCGCGAGCGTCGGCACCCCGCCCGCCGTCAGTCCCCGTACCTCCTCGGCGGTGAGCGAGCGCAGCGGCCGGTCGTGCCGCCACAGCCGTTTCAGCGTCTCGTCGTGCAGCAGCACGGGCACGCCGTCCCGGGTGAGGCGTACGTCGGTCTCGACGGCGTCGGCGCCGCGGTCGAGCGCCGAGCGCAGGGAGCCGATCGTGTTCTCGCGGTGCCGGTACGGGTCGCCGCGGTGTGCCACGGCGGTCACGCGCAGGGGGTTCATGACGGCGAGACCTCTCAGGAGGCGAGCCAGGCGGCGGTGTACGTGTCGATCTCGTCCCTGATCCCCGCCTTGCCCGGCACGTCCAGGAACGACGCCTCGACCGCGTTCTTCGCCAGGTCGGCGAGGCCCCGCTCGTCGAGGTCGAGGAGCCGTGCGGCGACCGCGTACTCGTTGTTGAGGTCGGTGCCGAACATCGGCGGGTCGTCGGAGTTGATGGTCACCAGGACACCGGCGCGCGTGAACTCCTTGATCGGGTGCTCGTCCAGGGTGCGCACCGCGCGGGTGGCGATGTTCGAGGTCGGGCACACCTCCAGCGGGATGCGCCGTTCGGCGAGGTGGGCCAGCAGCTTCGGGTCCTGTGCGGAACTGGTGCCGTGCCCGATGCGCTCGGCGCGCAGCTCGGTCAGGGCGTCCCACACCGTCTGCGGGCCGGTGGTCTCGCCGGCGTGCGGCACCGAGTGCAGCCCGGCGGCGATCGCCCGGTCGAAGTACGGCTTGAACTGCGGCCGTCCGACGCCGATCTCGGGTCCGCCCAGCCCGAAGGAGACGAGGCCCTCCGGCCGCACCCGGTCGTCGGTGGCGAGCCGCGTCGTCTCCTCCGCCGCCTCCAGCCCGGCCTCGCCGGGAATGTCGAAGCACCAGCGCAGCACGGTCCCGAACTCGGCCTCGGCGGCCTTGCGGGCGTCCTCGATGGCGTCCATGAAGGCGCCCTCGTCGATGCCGCGCCGGGTGGAGGAGTACGGGGTGATGGTCAGTTCGGCGTACCGGACCTGCTGGCGGGCCATGTCCCGGGCCACCTCGTACGTCAGCAGCCGCACGTCCTCCGGGGTGCGGATCAGGTCGACGACGGACAGGTACACGTCGATGAAGTGCGCGAAGTCCGTGAACTGGAAGTAGTCGACCAGTGCCTCGGGGTCGGTGGGGACCTTCGAGTCGGGGTGGCGCGCGGCGAGTTCGGAGACGATCCGCGGGGAGGCGGAGCCGACGTGGTGGACGTGCAGTTCGGCCTTGGGCAGTCCGGCGATGAAGGCGTGCAGGTCGCGCGGGACGGCGGGGTCGACGAGGCGCTCGGTCAAGGGTTCCTCCCCACAACGGCGTTCCGTCCGCGCGGGGCGGTGGCGGGACGCGGGTGATCGGCTGATCGGTGGTGCGGGGATCATCGTAGGCCGGTCTCACGCCGTGCGGCCCGGGACCGTAGCATGACGGGCACGATCGACCCAGGGGGACACGAGATGACCGACGCGACACAGCCGGGCGGGGACGCGAACGGCGCCCGTGACCCTTGGGCGCCACCGGAGAGCGGGCCGTCCCTGGACAAGGGCCGGGACGCCGCGACGGCGCCCCCGCAGCAGCCCGCCGGGCCCGCCACCGGTGGCGCACCGCCCTGGCAGCCGCCGCCGTCCGTGCACGACCAGGCCACGGTCGTCTCGATGCCCGCGGCCGGATTTCCCCCGCCCGACGGCGCGGTGCCGCCCCCGCCCGTCGCGCCGGGCGGTCCGGGGTACCCAGGGGGGTACGGCTACCCGGCTTACCCCCAGGGCTACGGCTGGCCCGGGGCCCCGATGCCGCCGCAGAACGGCATGGGCACCGCCGCGATGGTGCTGGGCATCCTGGCCTGCTGCATGTTCTGCGCGTACGGCGTGGTCTCGCTGGTGCTCGGCATCCTCGCCGTGGTCTTCGGGGTCAAGGGGCGGCGCAGGGCCGAGCGCGGCGAGGCCAACAACCACGGGCAGGCCCAGGCCGGCTTCATCATGGGGATCATCGGCATCGTCCTCGGCATCGCCGTGATGGCCGTGATCGCCGTCGCGATCGTCGCCGCGATCAACGACGACTCGGAGTACGAGGACCCCTACTACGGCGCCCCGCGTCCGGCGGCGGTCTCCGTGGCCGCGCAGCCCCAGGGCTGACGACGCCGGCGCCCGCGAGGCGGATCCCACGGGCGCCGGCCGGTTCGCCACGAGCGCGAGCCGACGCCGCGCGACCGCCGTCCGGCGGTCTTCGTGCCGTCGCTTCGGCCCAGGGCGCCGGTCGGCTCCGCGCGGCGGGTGCGTCCCCGGTGTCGGCGGATCGTTCGCGGGGCGGGCGCGTCCCCGGTGTCGGCGGATCGTTCGCGGGGCGGGCGCGTCCCCGGTGTCGGCCGACGTTCGCGCGGTTGCTCCTGCCCGGTGTCGGCCGGTCTTCGCGCCGCTTCACCCCGGGGTCGGCCGGTCTTCGCGTCACTTCACCCGGTGTCGGCCGGTCTTCGCGTCGTCGCCTCGTCCCCGGTGTCAGCCGGTCTCGCGCAGCCGCTTCCGCGCCGCCATCAGCGCGAACCCCAGCAGATTCGCCCCCCGCCACCGCTCCGGGTCCGTCGCCGCCTCGTCGTCCGCGGCCAGGCCGATGCCCCACACCCGGTCCACGGGGCTGGCCTCCACCAGCACACGCTCACCCGTGTCCAGCAGGAACGCGCGCAGCGCCGGGTCCGAGGCGAACTTGTGCACGCTGCCCTCCACGACGATTCGGAACCGCTCCCGCTCCCACACCGCCTCGTCGAAGCCGCGCACCAGTCGCCCGGCCTTCTTGGCCTCGGCGGGATGCCCCGCGGCCACCGCCCGGCGCTCGGCCTCGGTGTCCTCGAAGAGCCGGGCCTTGCCCGCCATCATCCAGTGCTCGGCCGTCGCGTACTCCACCCCGGCCACGGTGAACGGCGACGGCCACCACTGGCTCAGACAGCTCGCCCCGATCCGGCCGTCCGGACGCGGCCGGTGCCCCCAGAAGCAGAGATACCTGGTCCTCTCGCCCGCCCGGACCCGCCTGAGCAGCGCTTCCCTGCTGTCGATGCTCTCCACCGCCTCGCGGCCCCCCGCCCCCGTAGCCCTCTCCATACACGCGAGTCTGGCACGCGCCACTGACAGTCCGTCCGTCCTTTTCCGTGGCGACTCGACACCTGGTCGACAGATTCCGTCGCGTAACCAAATGGCAACAACGGAATCACTTGTTGGAGGCCTAGTGCTCTGTCAGGATCGGCACTCACATCGAGCCTGAGCCACGCCGGTCCCCGTCACAGGGGAGACCGAGGAGAGCCGACATGCACAACCCGGGCAACGCCACCCCGGACCGATTCCCGGCCCAGGACCGCTTCGCGGACGGGGCCCAGTACATCGCGGGCCGTCTGACGAAGGGCACCTCCGGACGCACGCACACCGTCGTCGACCCGGCGACCGGTGAGGACGTGCTGACCTACGACCTGGCCGGTCCCGAGGACGTCGACGCGGCCGTGGCCGCCGCACGGGAGGCGTTCCCCGGCTGGGCGGCCGCCACCCCGGGTGAGCGCTCCGACGCCCTGCACCGGTTCTCCGCGGTGCTCGCCGAGCGCGCCGAGGAGTTCGCCCGCGCGGAGTCCCTCCAGTGCGGGAAGCCGCTGAAGCTGACCCGTGAGTTCGACGTACCGGGCACGATCGACAACGCGGCCTTCTTCGCCGGCGCCGCCCGGCACCTCCAGGGCCAGTCGGCGGGGGAGTACTCCGGCGACCACACCTCGTACGTGCGGCGCGAGCCGATCGGCGTCGTGGGCTCCGTCGCGCCCTGGAACTACCCCCTCCAGATGGCCGCCTGGAAGATCCTCCCGGCGATCGCCGCGGGCAACACCGTCGTGCTGAAGCCCGCCGAGATCACCCCGCTGACCTCCCTGATGTTCGCCCAGGCCGCCACCGAGGCCGGCATCCCGGACGGTGTGATCAACATCGTCAGCGGCACCGGACGGGAGGCCGGTGAGCACCTCGTCGGGCACCCGGACGTGGCGATGACCTCCTTCACCGGTTCCACCGCGGTCGGCCGGCGCGTCGCCGAGGTCGCCACCGCCACCGTCAAGCGCCTGCACCTGGAGCTCGGCGGCAAGGCGCCCTTCCTCGTCTTCGACGACGCCGACCTGGACGCCGCCGTCCACGGCGCGGTCGCGGGCGCCCTCATCAACACCGGCCAGGACTGCACCGCCGCCACCCGCGCGTACGTGCAGCGGCCCCTGTACGAGGCGTTCGTCGAGAAGACCGCCGCCCTCATGGACACCGTCCGCGTCGGCGACCCCTTCGCCCCCGGCACCGACCTCGGCCCCCTGGTCAGCCACGTCCAGCGGGACCGCGTCGCCAGCTTCGTCGAACGGTCCCGCTCCTACGCGCGCGTGGTGTGCGGCGGCGAGGCACCGCGGGGAGACCTGGAGGACGGCGCCTACTACCGGCCCACCCTGATCGCCGACGCGGCCCAGGACAGTGAGGTGGTCCAGTCCGAGATCTTCGGGCCGGTCCTGGTCGTCCTGCCCTTCGACACCGACGACGAGGGCATCCGGCTCGCCAACGACACCCCGTACGGGCTCGCCGCCTCCGCCTGGAGCCGGGACGTGTACCGGGCCAACCGGGCCACCCGCGAGATCAAGGCGGGCTGTGTGTGGATCAACGACCACATCCCGATCATCAGCGAGATGCCGCACGGCGGATACAAGGCGTCCGGCTTCGGCAAGGACATGTCCGCCTACTCCTTCGAGGAGTACACGCAGGTCAAGCACGTCATGTTCGACAACACCGCGGTGGCGGCCAAGGACTGGCACCGCACCGTCTTTGGGGACCGATAGCCATCACGCCAGGCCGCCGACCACGGCCGACCACCCGAAAGGGCAACCACGCGCATGGAGCAGTACGAGCCCGACCGCCTGTCCCCGGCCCGAGCGGCCGCCATGCGGCGCAGTTTCACCAGCGGCAGGGCCGCCCTCACCCGCCGCTCACTGCTGCGCGCCTCCACGGGCGGCGCGCTGGCGGTCGGCGGCCTCGGGGCGCTGAGCGCCTGCGGCATCCCCCCGGCCGGCAAGAGCGAGGGCGGCCTCTCCTCCGAGGACCGGTCCGAGGCGGAGAAGGAGGTCTCCTTCTCCAACTGGACCGAGTACATGGACGTCGACGACGGCGGCGAACGGCACCCGACGCTGGACGCGTTCACCGAACGCACCGGCGTCAGGGTCAGGTACACCGAGGACATCAACGACAACAACGAGTTCTTCGGCAAGATCCAGCCGCAGCTGGCCGCGGGCCAGGAGACCGGCCGCGACATCATCGTCCTCACCGACTGGCTGGCCGCCCGCCTGATCCGCCTCGGCTGGGTCCAGAAGCTGGACCCGTCCCACCTGCCGCACGCCTTCGCCAACCTGTCCCCGCAGTTCCGCGACCCGGACTGGGACCCCGGCCGTGCCTACTCCTACCCCTGGCAGGGCATCTCGACCGTCATCGCCTACAACAAGAAGGCGCTGGACGGCGTCGAGGTGAGGACGGTCTCCGACCTCCTCGACAACCCGAAGCTCAAGGGCCGCGTCGGCTTCCTGACCGAGATGCGCGACACCGTCGGGATGGTGCTGCTCGACATGGGCAAGGACCCGGGGCGCTTCACCGACGACGACTACGACGCCGCGATCGCCCGCCTCCAGAAGGGCGTCGACCGCGGCCAGATCCGCCGCTTCACGGGCAACGACTACACGTCCGACATCAGCAAGGGCGACTTCGCGGCCTGCCTGGCCTGGGCCGGCGACGTCGTCCAGCTCAAGGCGGACAACCCGGACGTCGACTTCCTCATCCCGGACAGCGGATACATCACGTCCAGCGACAACATGCTGGTCCCCAACAAGGCCCGGCACAAGACCAACGCCGAGCGGCTCATCGACTACTACTACGAGCCGGGACCGGCCGCGCAGCTCGCCGCCTACATCAACTACGTCTGTCCCGTGGACGGCGTCAAGGACGAGCTCGCGAAGATCGACGAGGACGCGGCGAACAACCCGCTGATCCTCCCCGACAAGGCCATGCAGGCGAAGTCCCGTGCCTTCCGCTCCCTGAGCCCGAAGGAAGAGACCGCCTACGAAGAGAAGTTCGCGAAGCTCACTGGGGCGTGATGACGACGATGAAGACGCAGACAGACGCGACGGAGCACGGCGGGGACGTCCGCCTCTCCGGCATCAGCAAGACCTACGGCTCCTTCACCGCCGTGCACCCGCTCGACCTGACCGTGCCGCAGGGCTCCTTCTTCGCCCTGCTCGGCGCCTCCGGCTGCGGCAAGACCACCACCCTGCGCATGATCGCGGGACTGGAGGAGCCGAGCGCCGGCACCGTCCACCTCGGCGACCAGGACGTGACCGCGCTCCCGCCGTACAAGCGGCCGGTGAACACGGTCTTCCAGTCCTACGCCCTCTTCCCGCACCTCGACATCTTCGAGAACGTCGCCTTCGGCCTGCGCCGACGCGGCATCAAGAGCGTGAAGAAGCAGGTCGAGGAGATGCTGGACCTCGTCCAGCTCGGTGAGCAGGCGCGCAAGAAGCCGCACCAGCTCTCCGGCGGCCAGCAGCAGCGCGTCGCGGTCGCCCGCGCCCTGATCAACCACCCCAAGGTGCTGCTCCTCGACGAACCGCTCGGCGCGCTCGACCTCAAGCTGCGCCGCCAGATGCAGCTGGAGCTCAAGCGCATCCAGACCGAGGTCGGCATCACCTTCGTGCACGTCACGCACGACCAGGAGGAGGCCATGACCATGGCCGACCAGGTCGCCGTGATGAACGGAGGACGGGTCGAGCAGCTCGGCGCTCCCGCCGACCTCTACGAGAACCCGCGGACCACCTTCGTGGCCAACTTCCTCGGCACCTCCAACCTCGTCGAGGCCGAGGTCGACGGCCGCAGCGGCGACGACGTCGTGGTGCGGGCGGCCGGCGACAAGCTGGTCCTGCCCGCCGACCGCTGTTCCGCGCCGGCCCGGGCCGGCGGCAAGGTACTGGTGGGCGTGCGCCCGGAGAAGATCAGCCTCACCCACGCCGACGAGGCCGGGTCCATACCCGAGGGACGCAACCGCATCACCGGCAGGATCAGCGGCACCAGCTTCATCGGCGTCTCCACGCAGTACGTCGTGGACTGCGCGGCCTGCCCCGAGTTCGAGGTCTACGCCCAGAACATCGACCGCGACGCCCGGCTGGTACCCGGCGCCGAGGTCGTCCTGCACTGGAACCCGGCGCACACCTTCGGCCTGGACGCCGACCAGTCCGTGCTCGCGGGGACGACGGGCGACGCGGACGTGACCGAGGGCGAGGCCGCCTGATGTCCACCCTCACCGAGGCACCGCCACCGCTCTCCCCGCCCGCACCGCGGAAGAGGCCCCCGCGCAAGCGGGGCCGCTGGACGCCGTACTGGCTGCTGCTGCCCGGCATCCTGTGGCTCGTCGTGTTCTTCGCGGCGCCGATGATCTACCAGGCCTCCACGTCCGTGCAGACGGGCTCGCTGGAGGAGGGCTACAAGGTCACCTGGCACTTCGTGACCTACTGGGACGCGCTGTCCGAGTACTGGCCCCAGTTCCTGCGCTCGGTCGCCTACGCGGCCTCCGCCACCGTGCTCTGCCTGCTGCTGGGCTATCCGCTCGCCTACCTGATCGCCTTCCGGGCGGGCCGCTGGCGGAACCTGATCATGATCCTGGTGATCGCCCCGTTCTTCACCAGCTTCCTGATCCGCACCCTGGCCTGGAAGACGATCCTCGCGGACGGCGGCCCGGTCGTCGGCGTGCTGAACACGCTGCACGTCCTGGACGTCACCAGCTGGCTCGGCTGGACGGCCGGCGACCGCGTCCTGGCCACGCCGCTCGCGGTGGTCTGCGGTCTGACGTACAACTTCCTGCCGTTCATGATCCTTCCGCTGTACACGTCACTGGAGCGCATCGACGGCCGGCTGCACGAAGCCGCGGGGGATCTGTACGCGAAACCGTCGACGGTGTTCCGGAAGGTCACCTTCCCGCTGTCGATGCCCGGTGTCGTCTCCGGGACGCTGCTCACCTTCATCCCGGCGACCGGCGACTACGTCAACGCGTCCCTGCTGGGCTCGGCCGACACCGGCATGATCGGCAACGTGATCCAGTCCCAGTTCCTGCGGGTGCTGGACTATCCGACGGCGGCGGCGCTCTCCTTCATCCTGATGGCCGCGATTCTCGCCATGGTGACCGTCTACATCCGAAAGTCCGGCACGGAGGATCTGGTCTGAATGGCCTTCGTCAACTGGTTCAAGCGCAATCTGGTCGTCATAGCGGGCCTCTTCACGCTCGCTTATCTCCTGCTGCCCAACCTCATTGTCACGGTCTTCTCCTTCAACAAGCCGAACGGGCGCTTCAACTACGAGTGGCAGCAGTTCTCCACGGACGCCTGGAAGGATCCGTGCGGCGTCGCGGGACTGTGCGGCTCCCTCTCGCTGAGTCTCCAGATCGCCTTCTGGGCGATGCTCGGCGCCACCGCGCTGGGCACCGCGATCGCCTTCGCGCTGGTCCGCTACCGCTTCCGCGCGCGCGGCGCCATCAACTCGCTGATCTTCCTGCCGATGGCGATGCCCGAGGTCGTGATGGCCGCCTCGCTGCTCACCCTGTTCCTCAACATGGGTGCTCAGCTGGGCTTCTGGACGGTGCTCATCGCCCACATCATGTTCTGTCTCAGCTTCGTCGTGACGGCCGTCAAGGCACGCGTGCTGTCGATGGACCCGAGGCTGGAGCAGGCGGCGCAGGACCTCTACGCCGGACCCGTCCAGACCTTCGTCCGGGTCACGCTGCCCATCGCCGCCCCCGGAATCGCCGCCGGCGCGCTGCTCGCCTTCGCGCTCTCCTTCGACGATTTCATCATCACCAATTTCAACGCGGGTTCCACCGTCACCTTCCCCATGTTCGTCTGGGGATCGGCCCAGCGCGGAACGCCCGTTCAGATCAACGTCGTCGGTACGGCCATGTTCGTCATCGCCGTACTCTTCGTCCTGACCTCCATGGTCATCGGCAGCCGCCGAAAGCGCCGCACGGCGTAATGCACTGAGCACCGCATTCGTAGGGAGTTGAAATCATGGCCCCGAGCGCCATGAGCCGCAGCAACGACTGGACGAAATCCCTCTCCGACGCCCAGCCGGTCCCGTACTGGCTGGACGACCCCGGCCGCCCCCGCCCCCGGCCCGCCCTCACCGGCCCCGAGAGCTGCGACCTGCTGGTCGTCGGCGGCGGCTACAGCGGACTGTGGACCGCGCTGATCGCCAAGGAGCGCGACCCGGGGCGGGACGTGGTGCTGCTGGAGGGCCGCGAGGTGGGCTGGGCCGCCTCGGGCCGCAACGGAGGGTTCTGCGCCGCCTCCCTCACCCACGGCCTGGCCAACGGCCTCACCCGCTGGCCGGACGAGATCCACCGGCTGGAGGAGCTGGGCGCCCGCAACCTCGACGCGATCGAGGCGGCGGTCGCCCGCCACTCCCTCGACTGCGACTTCGAACGCACCGGCGAGATCGACGTCGCGACCGAGGAGTACCAGGCCCGGGAGCTCAGGGAGTGGTACGAGGAGATCCGCGACAAGGGCCTCGCCGACGGTGTCGAGTACCTGGACGCCGAGGCCGTCAGGGCGCAGGTCGACTCACCCACGTTCCGGGCGGGACTGCACGACCGCCGGGGCGTGGCCATGCTCGACCCCGCCAAGCTCGTCTGGGGCCTCAAGCGGGCCTGCCTGGAACTCGGCGTCCGCGTCTACGAGAACACCCCGGCGCTCACCCTGAGGCCCCTGGGCGCCGGTATGGCCGTGCGCACCCCCTACGGCGGGGTCCGTGCCCGCGCGGTCGCGCTCGGCACCAACGTCTTCCCGAACCTGGTCAAGCGGGTGCGCTCGTACACCGTCCCGGTCTACGACTACGCCCTGATGACCGAGCCGCTGACCGCCGCGCAACTGGCCTCGATCGGCTGGAAGAACCGGCAGGGCCTCGGCGACAGCGCCAACCAGTTCCACTACTTCCGCCTCTCCGCCGACAACCGGATCCTGTGGGGCGGCTACGACGCGATCTACCCGTACGGCGGCCGGGTGCGCGCCGAGTACGACGACCGCCCGGAGACCTACGCCAAGCTGGCCGGGCACTTCTTCACGTGCTTCCCGCAGTTGGAGGGCGTCCGCTTCACGCACGCCTGGGGCGGCGCGATCGACACCTGCTCGCGCTTCTCGGCGTTCTTCGGCACCGCCCACCAGGGCAAGGTGGCCTACGCGGCCGGGTACACCGGCCTCGGCGTCGGGGCCACCCGGTTCGGCGCCGAGGTGATGCTCGACCTGCTCGCGGGGGAGCGCACCGAGCGCACCGAACTGGAGATGGTGCGCAGGAAGCCGCTGCCGTTCCCGCCCGAGCCCTTCGCCTGGACCGGGATCGCGCTCACCAAGTGGTCGCTGGCCCGCGCCGACGCGCACGGCGGGCGGCGCAACCTCTGGCTGCGGACGATGGACCGGCTGGGGCTCGGCTTCGACAGCTAGCCCGGCCGCGCCACCGCCCGTGTGACCCGGTTCACCTGAACGAGTCGCCGCGACCCGCGTAATGCCCGCCGGGGGACCTCCCTCTCCCTCGTGACGCACCCGCGTCCACGAGCGAGAGGGAGGTCTTCACATGCCTGGTGCGAAGACGGCGGTCGCGTGGCTGGCATCCGTCGCACCGGATCCGGAGTCCTGTCGGCGGGAATGGGAGCGCAACCCCCTGGGGGTCGCGCTGCTGCCCGCCGGCAAGGCCTGGGACGTGCTCATCCTGCCGAGCAGGCTCGGCTATCCGACCCTCGACGTGCTCACCCGCGTCCTGGACCGGCCCGGCCCGGTGCTCGCCGACTTCGGCGACGCGCGCACGGGCTTCTTCGTGCCGGCCGGCACCGCGGCCCGCTGGGTGGGCACCGGCGTCCGGACGGCCGGGCTCGGCACCTGGATCGTGGTGCCGTACCCGGGGGGTCCGTCGTCCGGCGGAACCCGCTGGCTCGTCCCGCCCGACGGGGCGGGCACCCTCACCGATCCCGCGCTCCTCGAGCTGGCGATGCACGAGGCGGCGGCGGCTCTGGCGGGGGAGGAGGGCGGAGGGTGAGCGACGGCGGGGGTTGACAAGCGAATTGGTCTGGACCAAGTTGGGCGCGCTCCACCCTCCCCATCTCCCCCATGTCCGGAGGCACTTGTGGAACGCTCCAGACCTCGCGCCCGTCGCACCCTCGTCACGCTGCTCACCGCCGCGGCACTCGCCGCGTCCGGCACGACCGCGCTCTCGTCGGCCGCCCGTGCGGCCGACGCGGACCTCGCGAGGAACGGCGGCTTCGAGACCGGTCTGGACGGCTGGACCTGCACGGCGGGCGCGACCGTGAGCTCACCCGTGCGCAGCGGCGCCGCCGCCCTGAGGGCCACCCCGGCCGGCGCCGACAACGCCCGCTGCGCGCAGACGGTGACCGTGAAGCCGGACTCCTCGTACACGCTGACCGGCCACGTCCGCGGCGCCTACGTGTACCTCGGCGCGAGCGGCACCGGCACCACCGACGTCTCCGCCTGGGCCCAGTCGGCCCCCGACTGGCAGCGGCTGACGACCACCTTCCGCACCGGTCCGTCCACCACGCGGGTCACGATCTACACCCACGGCTGGTACGGCACCGGCGCCTACCACGCCGACGACATCTCGCTGACCGGCCCGGCCGGCGAGACGGGCGGGCCCCCGGCGGCCCCCGGCGGTCTGACGGCCGGCTCCGTCACCTCCTCCGGCGTCGACCTGTCCTGGTCACCCGTCCCGGGCGCCATGGGCTACGCCGTCTACCGCGACGGCACCAGGGTCCGCACCGTCACCGGCACCTCCACCACCCTCACCGGCCTGACCCCCTCGACCGCCTACGCCTTCCAGGTCGCCGCGGTCAACGACGCGGGCGAGTCCGCGCGGTCGGCCACGGTCACGGCGACCACCACGGCGGGCCCGGGCGGCGGCGGTTCCGGCCTCCCGGCCCACGCCCTGGTCGGCTACCTGCACGCGAGTTTCGCCAACGGCTCCGGCTACACGCGCATGGCCGACGTGCCCGACAGCTGGGACGTCATCGACCTGGCCTTCGGCGAGCCGACCTCGGTGACCTCCGGCGACATCCGCTTCGAGCGCTGCCCGGTCACGGAGTGCCCGAACGTGGAGAGCGACGCCGAGTTCAAGGCCGCGATCAAGGCCAAGCAGGCGGCCGGCAAGAAGGTCCTGATCTCCATCGGCGGCCAGAACGGGCAGGTGCGGCTCACCACCGCCGCGGCCCGCGACACCTTCGTCTCCTCCGTCTCGAAGATCATCGACGAGTACGGCCTCGACGGCCTCGACATCGACTTCGAGGGCCACTCCCTGTCCCTGAACGCCGACGACACCGACTTCCGGAACCCGAAGACGCCGGTGATCGTCCACCTGATCTCCGCGCTGAAGACCCTCAAGGCCAGGTACGGCGAGGACTTCGTCCTGACGATGGCCCCGGAGACCTTCTTCGTCCAGCTCGGCCACCAGTACTACGGCACGGGCAAGTGGGGCGGCCAGGACCCGCGCGCCGGTGCCTACCTGCCGGTCATCCACGCCCTGCGCGACGACCTGACCCTGCTGCACGTCCAGGACTACAACTCGGGCCCGATCATGGGCCTCGACAACCAGTACCACTCCATGGGCGGCGCCGACTTCCACATCGCCATGACGGACATGCTGCTCACCGGCTTCCCGGTCGCGGGCGACGCCGGCAAGGTCTTCCCGCCGCTGCGCGCGGACCAGGTCGCGATCGGCATGCCGGCCTCGACCAGCGCCGGCAACGGCCACGTCTCGCCGGCCGAGGTCACCAAGGCCCTGAACTGCCTGACCCGGAAGACCGACTGCGGCTCGTACGCGACCCACGGCACCTGGCCGGCCCTGCGCGGCCTGATGACGTGGTCGATCAACTGGGACCGCTACGCGAACTGGGAGTTCCAGAAGAACTTCGACGCGTACTTCGGGTGACCGGGCGCCGGGCCCGGTCCGCCGCCCGGCACACCCCGGCCAGCAGCACCGCCCCCAGGCACCAGCTGGCCAGCACGTCCAGCGGCCAGTGGTAGCCCCGGCGCACCAGCCCGTAGGAGGCACCGAGCACGAGGAGCATGCAGCAGGCGACGAGCACGCGGCGGACGGCCGGCGAACGCAGCAGCCCGAGGAGGAGCAGCGTCGCCGCGCCGTACGCGACGACCGCGGTGGCGGTGTGTCCCGAGGGGTAGTAGCCGACGGCCACAGGCACGGCCGGGGTCCCGGGGCGGTCGGTCCACTCCTTCAGCGGGGCCACCAGCGCCGGCACCAGGACCATCGCCAGGGCCCCGGCGAGGGGCGGCAGCCACCAGCGGTCCCGGCCCCCGGCCCGCCCCCGCCACGCGACGTACGCGAGGGCGAGGGCGAGGACGGGAAGGGCCACCTGCACGTTGCCCAGGTCGGCCAGCAGCTCGGAGAGCCGGTCGGGGTGGATCAGCGCCCTGCTCAGCCGCTCGTCCACCCCGACCAGCGGGCCGTCGGCGAGGACCTGCCAGGTGATCAGCGCGAACAGGAGGACGGACAGCCCGACGAGGGCGGTGAGCGGGCGGCGACGGGAGGAGACCGGCATGAGGCCCAGCTTCGCAGGCCCCCGGGAGGCGGAGGCGATCGCCCGTGGAAACCCGCCCGGCGCGGACGCTCCGGGTCCGGGAGGCGCGCGATCCGATGGCCCGCATCACCGTGGAGCGGCCCGACGACCGGGGCGGCCGTGGGAACACCGAAGGGCCGGCGCAAGGGGGGGAGTGTGCCGGCCCTTCGGTGAACCGCCGTCCCGGGTGCCGGGGCGGCCGTCCTGACCGGAACGCCGCGCGCCCCGGGGGGTTTGGGGCGGGCGACCGTCCGATCGTGAGGAGACCCGGAACCCGTGGGCTCCGGTGGTGTGCGCGAGGCACGACCAGGTCGAAGCTGGGGAGGCCTCGTCCTGAGATCCCGCCCACAGTCCCCTGTGGGCGGGGTGTATCTCTCATCTGCGTAGAACCTACGACAGGGGGTGGGCTCAGGACAGGGTCATCGGCGTCCTGCCATCCACCCCGCACACCTTCTTCACACGCTCTGCGGCTCGCCCCGTCAGGCGTGCGAAACGCAGCTCAGATGCGCGTTCGGGCGCTCGCTCACCTGGCCGCTCGCCCCGTCCCCTCGCGGGCTCGCTCAGACGCGGGCGAAGCCCTGCTCGATGATGTCGAGGCCCTCGTTCAGCAGGTCCTCGCCGATGACCAGCGGGGGCAGGAAGCGCAGCACGTTGCCGTAGGTGCCACAGGTCAGGACCAGCAGGCCCTCGGCGTGACAGGCCTTGGCGAGCGCGGCGGTCGCCTCCGGGTTCGGCTCCTTGGTGGCGCGGTCCTTGACCAGCTCGACGGCGATCATCGCGCCGCGGCCCCGTACGTCGCCGATGATGTCGAACTTCTCGGCCATGGCGGTGAGGCGGGACTTCATGAGCGCCTCGATGTTCTTCGCCCTGGCGTTGAGGTCCAGCTCCTTCATCGTCTCGATGGCGCCGAGCGCACCCGCGCAGGCCACCGGGTTGCCGCCGTAGGTGCCGCCGAGGCCGCCGGAGTGCGCGGCGTCCATGATCTCGGCGCGGCCGGTGACCGCCGCGAGCGGCAGACCGCCGGCGATGCCCTTGGCCGTCGTGATCAGGTCCGGGACGATGCCCTCGTCCTCGCAGGCGAACCACTGGCCGGTGCGGCAGAAGCCGGACTGGATCTCGTCGGCGACGAAGACGATGCCGTTGTCCCGGGCGAACTCGCTGATGGCGGGCAGGAAGCCCTTGGCCGGCTCGATGAAGCCGCCCTCGCCGAGCACCGGCTCGATGATGATCGCGGCCACGTTCTCCGCACCGACCTGCTTGCTGATCTGGTCGATGGCCTGGGCGGCGGCCTCCGGACCGGCGTTCTCCGGGCCGGTCGGCCAGCGGTAGCCGTAGGCGACCGGCACGCGGTACACCTCGGGCGCGAAGGGACCGAAGCCGTGCTTGTACGGCATGTTCTTCGCGGTCAGCGCCATGGTCAGGTTGGTGCGGCCGTGGTAGCCGTGGTCGAAGACGACGACCGCCTGGCGCTTGGTGTGGGCGCGGGCGATCTTCACCGCGTTCTCGACGGCCTCGGCGCCGCTGTTGAACAGGGCCGACTTCTTGGCGTGGTCGCCCGGGGTCAGTTCCGCGAGCGCCTCGGCGACGGCGACGTAGCCCTCGTACGGCGTCACCATGAAGCAGGTGTGGGTGAAGTCGGCGAGCTGTGCGGAGGCCTTGCGCACCACGGCCTCGGCGGAGGCGCCGACGGAGGTCACGGCGATG
This sequence comes from Streptomyces ambofaciens ATCC 23877, assembly GCF_001267885.1. Classification (NCBI taxonomy): domain Bacteria; kingdom Bacillati; phylum Actinomycetota; class Actinomycetes; order Kitasatosporales; family Streptomycetaceae; genus Streptomyces; species Streptomyces ambofaciens. The sequence goes on from NZ_CP012382.1 coordinate 5,739,449, forward strand.
CCGGAACCGAAGTCGATCAGGCGGTTGCCGTCGACGTCCTCGATGATGCCGCCGCCCGCGCGCGCGGTGAAGACGGGCAGGACGGAGCCCACACCCTGCGCGACCACGGCCGTGCGGCGGGCCTGCAGCTCCTGCGACTTCGGGCCGGGGATGGCGGTGACGACGCGGCGCTCCTGCGGAAGTGCGGTCATGGGGGCTCCTGGGTCTTGCGGAGGTGACGGACGCTTGCCTTCTTTTCTCGCAGGCTAGGACCGGGACGGGGGAGCGGGCATGCTCCATGTGGGCGTGTCCCGGCGTGTCGGTTGTCCGTGGTGGACAGGTGGTCCGCGCGGCGGCATCCGGACAGTCGACGCGAGCGCGGGCGCGTAAGCGGTGAACTCCCCCTGGGAGGGCGTTAGATTGGCTCGCTGATGGTGGACGGAGCGGCTGGTCAGGGGGCAAGGGCGATGGACAGCGACGGGATGCGGGACGCACGGGGTACGCATGCGAATCCTGTGCCGCGCCCGGCGGGGCCACCCGAGGTGCCGTCGGTGCCGCCGCGCCCCCCGGCGCCGCCCGGGGCGCCGCCCCTGCCGGACGGCTCCGCGTTCGTGACGTGGCTGCGGACCCCCCGTCCCGAGGCGCTGCCCGGCGTGTGGCGCTTCGGGCACCGGCCGCGGTCGGCGCAGGAGCCGGAGCAGATGCCCAGCAGGCAGCTGCTCACCGGGGCGCTGATCGCGTTCCTCGTCGGGTGGCTCATCTGGTCGCTGCTGGCCAACGGCTACCTGGGCGGCTGGTGGATCCTCCCCCTGGAACTGCTCACCCCGGACTCGTGGCGCACCAGCGACAGCCAGATCGTCAACCTCGTCGTCTGGGACGGCTACACCCTGCTCGTCGTGCTCGCGATCATGGTCGGGGTCGGGCGGCTGGGCCGCTGGGACGAGGTCTGGCGCCGTTTCGTGAAGCCGCGGCTGCGGCGCCCCGAGCCGCGCGAGCCGCAGCCGGTGACCGAGGAGGACCCCGTCGGCTGGCCCGCGCTGCGCGCGGCCGGTGCCCACGACGCCGCCGAGCGGCTCGCCGGCGAGGCCCGCCAGGGTCTCATGCGGGACGTCGACCACGCCCGCATCACCCGCGCGTGGCAGGGCGTCCTGGGCGGCCGGCACAGCCTCGCCTCCTTCACCGGCGCGGTGCTCAGCCACGGGGCCGGCGCCTGCCCGCACCCCTCCGGCGCCCGCGACCTGCCCGTCCGGCAGGCCCGGCACGACCTGGTCACCGGGCAGGTGCGGCTCGGTACGACCGCCGACGACGCCCGCAACCCCTACGCCTACCGGGGCACCGGCCTGGCCCTCGACCCCGACCTGCTCGGCACCTCCCTGCTCGCCGTGGGACCGGCGGGCTCCGGCAAGACCGGCAGCGTCGTGCGACCGCTCACCGAGTCGCTGTGCCTGCACGCGCTGGCCGGACGGGCCGCGGTCGTCGTGGTCGGCGCCGCGGGCGCGCACCTCGGCCCGGCCGACGCCTACGACGTCGTCGTGCGCGTCGGTCACCCGGACTCGGTGTACGACCTCGACCTGTACGGCGGCACCACCGACCCCGACGAGGCCGCGGCCGTGCTCGCGGAAGCCCTGGTAGGAGACCTCACCGACGCGCACGCGGGCGGCGACACCCGTCGCTCCACCACCGTCCTCGCCCAGCTCCTCGGCCCCTTCCACGCGGTGCACGGACGCTTCCCCGGCGTACCGGAGCTGCGGCAGCTGCTCGACGGGACGCCCGGTCCGCTGGCCGCACTGCGCGAGGGGCTGCGGGCGGCCGGGCACGAGTCCCTGCTGCGCGAGCTGGACGCGCGCGAGCGGCAGATGGCGCACCCCGGGGACGTGGGCGGCGTGCTGGCCGACCGGGTGGCCCTGCTGGACCGGCCCGCCTTCGCCCCCTTCTTCGACACCTCGGGGCAGACCCGGCCGTTCTCGCTCAGGGCGCTCGACCACCCCGTACGGGTCCGCATCGACCTGCCCGAGCGCGGACACGCCGACGCCTCCCGCATGCTGGCGCGTCTGGTCCTCGCCCAGTTCACGGCGAGCGTCTCGGTGCGCGAGGACCGGTCGCTCTTCGCCTGCCTGGTGCTGGACGACGCGAGCGGCGTGATCACTCCGGAGGCGGTACGGGCCGTCCAGCGGCTGCGCTCGGCGGGCGCCGGTGTCGTCCTGACCCTGCGCACGCTGGACGACGTGCCGCGCCCGCTGCGCGGGCCGCTGCTCGGGTCCGTCGGGTGCCGGATGGCACTGGCCGGGCTCACCCCCTGGGACGGTCAGGACTTCGCCGCGGTGTGGGGCAAGGAGTGGACCGACGCCACGGACGTCACCGACCGGCAGATCATCGCCGAGACCCCGGCGGGCAAGGCCGTGCACATGCTGCGCCGGGTGATCACCGGCAAGGCGCCCACCGCGCGGGCGGTGACCGTGCGGCAGGTCGAACGGGAGCGCTGGTCCGCCTCCGAGCTGGCGCACGCGGTGCCCGCGGGGCACGCGGTGCTGTCGCTGACCTCGGTCAAGGGGGAGCACGCGCCGCCGCTCCTGGTGGACCTGCGCGGGTGATCCGGCGCGGGTGATCTGTCCGGAGCGGACGCCCGGGACCGTACAGTGAGGCAGAATCGACACAGGTCGTTCATACGCGGCGGCCAAAAGATCACGGTTGTCTCACACCTCAGGCACCTCCCGCACCGCACGCAGATCCGAAGGCCCAGGCCCCATGCCCCCCACGCTCGCCTCGCTCGTCCACCACTCCGCGCTCAAGCTGACCGTGCGCGCGGGGGAGGACCGCCTCGACGTGCCGGTGCGCTGGGCACACGTCAGCGAGCTCGCCGACCCCGTGCCCTACATGGAGGGCGGGGAGCTGCTCCTGATCACCGCGCTGAAGCTGGACGCCGAGGACCCCGCGGTGATGCACCGGTACGTGAAGCGCCTGGTGGGCGCCGGCGTGGTGGGGCTCGGTTTCGCCGTCGGGGTCAACTACGACGACATCCCCGAGCCGCTGGTCGCGGCGGCCCGGAAGGAGGGGCTGCCGCTGCTGGAGGTGCCGCGCCGCACCCCGTTCCTCGCCATCAGCAAGGCCGTGTCCGCCGCGATCGCCGCCGACCAGTACCGGGCGGTCACCGCGGGCTTCGCGGCCCAGCGGGAACTGACCCGGCAGGCCCTGACCGGCGGCCCCGAAGGGCTGCTGGCCGCACTCGCCACGCAGGTCGACGGCTGGGCGGCGCTGTACGACGCCTCGGGCGCCGTCGTCGCCGCGGCGCCCGACTGGGCGGGCCGCAGGGCCGCGCGGCTCACCGGGGACGTGCAGCGGCTGCGGGAGCGCCCCGCCCCGGCCTCCTCGGTCGTCGGCGGCGCCGGGGGCGCGGAGCACCCCGAGAACGCCGACCGGGTCGAACTCCACTCGCTCGGCACCTCCCGCCGGCCCCGCTCGGCCCTCGCCGTCGGCACCGCCGCCGCCCTCGGCACCGCCGAGCGCTACGCCGTCCACTCCGCCATCGCCCTGCTGACCCTCACCACGGAGCGCTCACGCTCCCTGCACGAGGCCGAACAGCGCATCGACGAGGCCGTGCTGCGCATGCTGCTGGCCGGCGAACCGGACCACGCGCGCACGGTCGCCGGGGACCTGTACGGCGGTCTGCTGGACGCGCCCTTCCGGATCGTCGTCGCCGAGTCGGCGTCCGCGTCCGCCGCGCGGGCGCACGCCGGCCCGCACGCGCGCGTGCCGGCCGCCCCGGCCAAGCCCTCCGCCGCCGCGCTGGCCGCCGCCGACACGGGCGGCGACCCGCTCGGCGCGCTCGCCGAGGTCGTGGAGTCGGCGGCGGCCCGGTCGGGCGAGGCGGTGCTCGTCGTCCCCGAGGGCGAGCGGCTGGTGGTGCTGGCCACGGACGGGGGCGCGGCCGTCGCCGCCTGCACCGAGTACGCCGCGGCGCTGGAGACCGCCCGCCCGGCGCCCGAGCCGAGGCCGGGCGGCGACGAGGAGGGCCTCGTCGTCGGCCTGTCGGCGCCCTCCGGGCCGATCGCCGCCTCCGCCGCGTACAAGCAGGCCGAGCAGGCCCTGTCGGTGGCCCGGCGGCGCGGACGGATCTGCGTGGAACACGAACACCTGGCGGCCGGATCGGTCCTGCCGCTCCTCGCCGACGACGCGGTACGCGCCTTCGCCGACGGCCTGCTGCGCGCCCTGCGGGACCACGACGCCACCGGCCGGGGCGACCTGGTGGCCTCCCTGCGCGCCTGGCTCTCCCGCCACGGCCAGTGGGACGCGGCGGCGGCCGACCTCGGCGTCCACCGCCACACCCTGCGCTACCGCATGCGCCGGGTGGAGGAGATCCTCGGCCGCTCCCTGGACGACCCGGACGTGCGGATGGAGCTCTGGCTCGCCCTGAAGGCGACGTCGACGGAGAACGGTCCGTCCGGGGGGTGAGGACGGGCCCGTTGAGGGCCGAAGCGGGGACCCGAGGGCGGCGGAGCCGGAGACGGGACGGGGCGGCGGGGACGAGAACCCTCCGGCCCGCCCGGCCCACCCCCGCGTCCACCTGGCCGCGGCGTCGAACAACCCGTCCCCACCACTACACCCCGGACAAACGCCCTCCGCCGACTCCCGCCCTACCGTGGACCCCGCACCCCCGTACACGTACACAGACCCCAACGCGGAAGGGCCGGGACTCGAGATGACTTCCACCCACGCCTTCTGGCTCGCCGGCCGCCAGGCCACCGGCGAGTCCGGCTTCGACGTCACGTCCCCCTGGGACGGCAGCCAGGTGGGCACGGTGAGCCTGCCGACCGACGCCCAGGTCGAGGAGGCCGTGGCCGCCGCGTACGCCGTACGGGACGAGTTCGCCGCCACCCCCGCCCACGTCCGCGCCGCCGCCCTGGACCACGTCTCCCGGCGGCTGGTCGAGCGCACCGAGGAGATCGCCCGCCTGATCTCCGCCGAGAACGGCAAGCCGATCAAGTGGGCCCGCGGCGAGGTGGGCCGCGCGGTGTCCGTCTTCCGCTTCGCGGCCGAGGAGGCCCGCCGCTTCAACGGCGGCGAGGCACAGCGCCTGGACACCGACGCCGGCGGCCAGGGACGGCTCGCTCTCACGCGTCGTTTCCCCAAGGGCGTCGTCCTCGGCATCGCGCCGTTCAACTTCCCGCTGAACCTGTGCGCGCACAAGATCGCCCCCGCGATCGCCGCCGGCGCGCCGATCATCCTCAAGCCGGCGCCGGCCACCCCCCTGTCCGGCCTGGTCCTCGGCGAGCTGCTCGCCGAGACCGAGCTGCCGGCCGGCTCCTGGAGCATCCTGCCGGTGCCCAACGACAAGATGCCCGCCCTCGTCCAGGACGAGCGCCTGCCGGTCATCTCCTTCACCGGCTCCGAGACGGTCGGTTACGCGATCATGGACTCGGTGCCCCGCAAGCACTGCACCCTGGAGCTGGGCGGCAACGGCGCGGCCGTCGTCCTCGGCGACTGGGCGAGCGACGAGGACCTGGACCGGGCCGCGGCCCGCATCGCGACCTTCTCCAACTACCAGGGCGGCCAGTCCTGCATCTCGGTGCAGCGCGTGATCGCCGACGCCGCCGTCTACGACCGCCTGCTGCCGCGCATCGTCGCCGCCGTCGAGGCCCAGGTCACCGGAGACCCGAACGACGACGCGACGGACGTCGGCCCGCTGGTCAGCGAGGCCGCCGCCGAGCGCGTGGAGTCCTGGGTCGACGAGGCCGTCGCCGCGGGCGCCACCCTGCACACCGGCGGCAAGCGCGACGGCGCCTCCTACGCGCCGACCGTCCTCACCGACCTCCCGGCCGGCACCACCCTCGCCTGCGAGGAGGTCTTCGGACCCGTCCTCAGCGTGCAGAAGGTGAACGGCGAGGCCGAGGCGTTCGAGGCGGTCAACGACTCGAAGTACGGCCTCCAGGCGGGTGTCTTCACCCACGACCTCCAGGCCGCCTTCCGCGCCCACCGCGCCCTGGAGGTCGGCGGCGTCGTCATCGGCGACGTGCCGTCCTACCGCGCGGACCAGATGCCGTACGGCGGCGCCAAGCAGTCCGGCGTGGGCCGCGAGGGCGTGCGGTTCGCGATGGACGACTACACCTACGAGCGGGTGCTGGTCCTGACGGGCCTCGCCCTCTGACCCACCCCGAGAAGGCCGACGGCCCGAGCCCACTGTGCGGGGGCTCGGGCCGCCGTCCGTCCGCCGTCGGCCCCGCCGCGGTACCCGAGTTCGTCCCGTCTCCGCGTGGTGCGGACGGAGTCCGTCCGCCGCCGTACCCGACCGCGTCTCACCCCCCCGCGCGGCGAGGACGGCGCCTCCTGGGCGAGCAGCAGGCCCCTCGGCGTCTCCCAGGAGTGGGCCCAGGACCACTCCGCACGCACCCGGTGGCGGCCCCTCGCGCCCATCTCGCGGGCGAGCGCGGGGTTCAGGAGGAGCCGGGTCAGCCGGTCCGCGGTCGCCGCCACCGAGCGGCCGTCGACGACATGGCCCGTCTCGCCTTCGAGCACGGCGTCCGGGGCGCCGCCCGAGTCCGCCACCAGCACCGGCAGTCCGGACGCGGCGGCCTCCCGGCAGACGATGCCCAGGCCTGCATACGTACCGACGGGCCACGGACGCGGCGGTTCGCGAAACCGGAACTGCGCGACCGGGCAGGCCGTCATCGTGGCCTACGAGACGGGCCTGGTCCGGGCGGGCGGGGACGGATCGCGCCCCTGAGGGTGGGGCCCCGTGGCGGACCCCCGGGTGACGAGACGGGGCCGGGCAGCGGCGGCCACCGCCGCCCGGCCCCCTCGTGCCGGCTTCCTCCGGACCCTCAGCCGGAGAAGCCGACGTGCGCGAGCCGCAGAGAGCCGCGCAGCCTGATGCGGAGGTCGTGCACGCCCTCGGCGGCCAGCGCGGCGCGCAGCTCCCCGTAGGCGTACGGTCCCGGGGCGGGCGCGTCCGGCGACAGCACCACCGGCGCCGCGCCGCCGTCGAGGGCGATCTCCACGGAGCCCTCGCCCGCCACGCTCACGGTCACCCCGGTGACCCCGGCGCCGAAGTCGCAGTCCCGGTACAGCAGTTCGCCCGTGCGCCCGGCCACGGGCGTCACCGCGTCACCCGCGGTCCTCGTCAGGTCGACGATCTCCGTGCCGCTCTGCTCGTCGAAGGCGACCGCCTCCAGCCCCCGTTCGCGCACCGGTCGCGGCGCCGCGGGCTCGCCGTCCAGGGGCACGGTCGCCGACAGGCGGACATCCTCGCAGGAGGCGCCCACCAGCAGGGCGTACGGTCCCGGCTCCAGCCGCCACCGGTCGTGCGCCACGTCCCAGAACGCGAGCGCGGACGACGGGACGTCGAAGGACACGTCCGCCGTGGCGCCCGGGGCGAGGGTGAGCCGGCGGTGGGCCAGCAGCTCGCGGCGCGGACGGGGGACCGACGGGGCCTCCGCACGCACGTAGAGCTGGGCCACCTCGTCAGCGGTGACGTCCCCGGTGTTGGTGACGGTGAAGGACACGGACACGGTCCCGGCCTCCGCCCGGGCCGACAGGTCCGCGTAGGCGAAGGAGGCGTACGACAGGCCGTGCCCGAAGGGGAACAGCGGGGTGCCCTCGAAGTACAGGTAGGTCTGGCGGCTGCCGATCACGTCGTAGTCGAGGAGACCGGGCAGGTCGGCGTCGTCCGCGTACCAGGTCTGAGGCAGCCGGCCGGCGGGGGACACGTCCCCGGCGAGGACCCGGGCCAGCGCGGTGCCGGCCGCCTGGCCGCCGTGCGCGGTCCACAGCACCGCGGGGAGCGCCTGGGCGTCGACCGCGTACGGGTAGGCGGACGTCAGCGCCAGCACCGTGGCCGGATTGGCGGCGCGGGCCGCGCGCAGCAGCCGCTCCTGGTGGGCGGGCAGGCGCAGCGTCGTACGATCCTCGGTCTCCCGGCCGTTGATGTGCGGGTCGTTGCCCGCCACCACCACGACCACGTCCGCCTGAGCCGCGGCCCGCGCCACCGCGTCCTCGCCGCGCTCGGTGACGACCAGCTCGAAGACCTCCGGGGCGTCGCCGGCCGAGGAGGCGTCCGGGGAGGCGTCCGAGGAGGCGTCCGGGGCGGCAACCTTCACGCCGTCGGCGGCGACACGGACGTGACCACCCGTTCCCGTGTGCCGCAGGAGGTGCCCGTCCCCGTGGGGTTCCAGACGGAAGGTCTCCTGCACGATCCAGCCGCCGGGCTGGTCGGCGGAGGCACGCACGAAGCCGTCCTCCGCGACGGACAGGTACCGGCCGTCGGGGGCGCGCAGGGTGAGCAGGCCCTCCCCCCAGTCCACGAGGGCGAGTTCGGTGCCGGTGGCGTCGGTGGTCAGCGGCGGCAGATCGGTGCGGCCGGCCAGCAGGGCCGGATCGAGCGCGCCCTCGGCGCCGGCCGCCCGGTCCGGTGCCCCGTCCGACGGGAGGACGTGCAGGAACGTACCGTCGGCGGTCCTCAGCCGGACCCGGTCCACCCCTTCCGCGAAGCTCACGCGTTCGGCGCCGAACCGCTCGTACAGGCCCTCCAGCGGGGTGGAGCGGTGGATGAGCGTGCCGCTGTACCAGTCGAGCTTGCACTCGTCGGCGAGCAGGCCGACGACGGCGACGCGGGTGTCGGGGGCCAGCGGCAGCACACCGTCGTTCTTCAGCAGGACGACGGCCTGCTCCGCCGCCTCCTGCGCGAGCGCCCGGTGCTCCGGCGTGTCGAAGGCCGCCGCGACGTCCTCGGCGGTGGTGACGGCGTGCGGGTCCTGCCCCGGGTCGAACTCGCCGAGCCGGAACCGGACGGACAGCTGCCGGCGCACGGCCGCGTCCACGTCGTCCTCGGTCACCAGGCCCCGCTCCAGGGCGCCGCGGACCCGCGCGACGATCTTCGAGGAGTCCGTGCCGTGGTCGGTGAAGCTGTCCACCCCGGCCCGCAGCGCGGCGGCGGTCGCCTCCTCGTGGGTGGCGAAGTAGTGCTCGGAGTCCACCAGGTTGGAGGGGGCGCCCGCGTCCGAGCAGACCAGGAGATCGTCCCGGGTCCAGGCGCGCAGGTGCCGGCCGAGGTACGGGGAGACGTGGTTGGGGCGGCCGTTGACCAGGTTGTAGGCCGGCATCACCCCGGCCACCGCGCCCGCCTCGACCGTCTCGCGGAAGGCGCGCAGGTCGTACTCGTTGAGGACGCGCGGGCGGACGGACGCCGAGGACGTGTCCCGGTCGGTCTCGTTGTTGTGCGCGAGCCAGTGCTTGAGGACGGGTGCCGTGCGCCAGTACGTCGGATGTCCGCCGCGCAGGCCGCGGGTGTAGGCGGTGGCGATGGCGGAGGTGAGCTTCGGGTCCTCGGAGTAGCCCTCCTCGTTGCGGCCCCACAGGGGGTGGCGCAGCAGGTTGACCGTCGGGGACCAGACGTTGAGGCCGACGCGCTCGTCGCGGGCGCGCATCGCCCTGGCCTCCCTGGACACCGCCTCGCCGACCCGGCGCACCAGATCCTCGTTCCAGGTCGCGCCGAGGCCCACGGCCTGCGGGAACACGGTCGCCGGCCCCATCCAGGCGACGCCGTGCAGGGCCTCCTGGCCGGTGCGGAAGGCGGCGACGCCGAGCCGTTCGACGGCGGGCGCGAACTGGTGCAGGAACGCGGTCTTCTCGTCGAGCGTGAGCCGCGACAGCAGGTCGTCGACGCGCTTCGGGAACGACAGGCGCGGATCACGGAACGGAGGCGCGGGTGGCGTGGATGCGGTCACGTGGGGATCCCTTTGCGGTGGAGCGGCCGGACGCTTTCGAAGCGCTTCGATGCTCAGTCGTCGCGGGGTCGGGTGTCAAGACACTTCCGCGCACCGCCTCCGACTTCTCGCCGCAACCTGGGTGACACATGAGGCGGTTCGGCCGGTCTCGTCCCGCACGCACCTCCGAGGAATTCCGGCATCGACTCTTGTGCACCCTCAGGCGTTCACTTAACCTCGCTGCAACATCGAAGCGCTTCGACGCCGGGGCTCGCATTCCCGCACGTGCCGTGAGGTGCGACGGAGACCGGGCACACCTCCGACGACCGCTTCAGCTCAGCCAGTTCCACTCGAGACACCGCAGCCGACGGCCACCGCCGGGTGTCCTGGTGCGCCACGAAGGGTTGACGCAATGACGCCGAACGCCGCCTCCGGCCCCAGCCGGAGAAAGTTCCTCGCCTCCACGGCGGTCGCCACCGCAGCGGTGGCCGGAGGCATGCCGCTGCTCTCCGCCTGCGGCGGGTCCGACGGCGGCTCGCGCGACGGCACCACGTCCGCCAAGGACGCGAAGAAGCTGCTGCCGGCGTACGTGGCCAGCAACGTGGTCGCTCCCGACATCCCGAGCAAGAACGGTTCCGCGGTCGGTTTCACCAGCAAGCTGGACCTCGCGGACCTGAAGACCTCGGTGCCCGAGAAGCTCGGCAAGGGCGGCCGGGTCACCGTCATGTCGCCGTTCTGGGGGTCCCCGCCGAAGGACGGCAACGCCTACTACAAGGCGATGAACGACCTCATCGGCGTCGACGTGACCTGGCAGAACCAGGACGGCAACACCTACGACCAGAAACTCGGCGCGGTGCTCGCCTCCAGCGAGGTGCCCGACGTGGTGGTCGTGCCCGGCTGGAACATGACCGGCAAGATACCCAGCGCCATCATCGGCAAGTTCGCCGACCTCGGCCCGTACCTCTCCGGTGACGCGGTCAAGGACTTCCCCAACCTCGCGGCGATCCCCACCGACGCCTGGCAGCGGTGCATCTTCGGCGGCAAGCTGCGCGGCCTGCCGATGCCATCCTCGTACGTGCCCAACAACGTGCCCCTCTACCGCCAGGACATCTTCGAGAAGGAGGGGTACGAAGTCCCCACCTCCGCCGACGAGTTCCTGGCGCTGGCCAAGGAGGCCACCAACGCCAGGGCCAGGCGCTGGGCCTGCCTGGACATGAAGTGGACCGCCTTCTACTCCTTCGGTGTGCTCTCCGGAGAGGAGAAGTCGCTCGGCTGGAACGAGGTCGACGGCAAGCTGGTCTACCGCATCGAGACCGACGAGTACCTCGAGGCGCTGGAGTGGACCCGCAAGCTGTTCGCCGCCGGCGTCGTCCACCCGGACGCCGAACTGGGCAAGAGCAGCGCCCAGGACCCCGGGCCCAAGTTCGCCGCCGGCGAGTTCCTCGTCTACAACCAGGACATCTCGCAGTGGTGGAGCCGTACCGCCGAACAGGCCGCGCAGAACCCCGAGTTCAAGATCTGGGGCATGGACATCTTCGGCCACGACGGCGGCGCTCCGACGCTGTGGGCCAAGAACCCGGCGAGCATCTTCGCCTTCGTCAACAAGAAGGCGTCGGAGTCGGTGATCCGTGACGTGCTGGCCGTCGCCAACGTCACCGCGGCGCCGTACGGCACCAAGGAGTACATGGCGACCAACTACGGCGTGGAGGGCACCCACTACACGGTCAAGGACGGCGTCCCCACCAAGACCGACCAGGGCAACATCGACGTGATGAACGCCTACGTGATGATCGCGAGCCCCGCCGCGACCATGGCCCACCCCGACTACCCCGAGGTCGGCAAGGGCCAGGTCGAGTGGCAGCAGCGGATGGGCGCCTTCACCAGGAAGTCCGCGTTCTACGGCATGCAGATCACCGAGCCCGCCCGCTACACCAACCTCTCCAACGACTTCGAGCAGCTCGAGGACGACTTCGTCCGCGGCCGCAAGAAGATGAGCGACGTCCAGCAGGCCGTCTCCGAGTGGCGCAGCAAGGGCGGCGACAAGCTCCGCGACTGGTACCAGAAGCTGCTCGACGAGAACGGCTCGGCGGCGAGCTGACCGGCGCGGACGAGGCGAGGAGAACGGCCGTGTCGCACAGCACGGTGCCTCGGAGCAGGGCCGAGGCCGATACGACGGAGAAGACCCCGGTGGCGTCCGACGGCGCCACCGGCCCCCGGAGGAAGGGACCGCCGTCCGGGAAGCTGAAGCTCGGGCTCAGACTCAGACGCGACCGCGTGCTGCTGCTGATGACGCTGCCCGCCGTGCTGCTGGTCCTGCTCTTCAACTACCTGCCGATCCTGGGCAATGTGGTCGCCTTCCAGGAGTACGACCCCTACCTCAGCGACAACGGGATCGTCTCCATCCTGAACAGCCCCTGGGTCGGCCTGGAGAACTTCCAGCGGATCTTCGAGGACTCGGCCTTCTGGAACGCGGTCCAGAACACACTGGTCCTCTTCGTCCTCCAGCTCGTCCTCTACTTCCCGGTCCCGATCCTGCTCGCGCTGCTCATCAACAGCGTCGTCAGGCCCCGGGTGCGGGCCGTGTCGCAGGCGATCCTGTACCTGCCGCACTTCTTCTCCTGGGTGCTGGTCGTCGCCGTCTTCCAGCAGCTCTTCGGCGGCGCCGGCATCCTCTCCCAGCTGCTGCGGGAGAACGGGTACGACGGTCTGAACATCATGACCAACCCGGACACCTTCGCCTTCCTGATCACCGCGCAGAGCGTGTGGAAGGACGCCGGCTGGGGGATCATCGTCTTCCTCGCCGCGCTCGCCTCGGTCAACCCCGACCTGTACGAGGCCGCCGCGATGGACGGCGCGGGCCGCTGGCGCCGCATGTGGCACGTCACCCTGCCCGCGCTGCGCCCGGTGATAGCCCTGCTGCTGGTGCTGCGCGTCGGTGACGCCCTCACCGTCGGCTTCGAACAGATCCTGCTGCAACGGGACTACGTCGGACCCGGCGCGGCCGAGGTCCTCGACACCTTCGTGTGGTGGAACGGCGTGCGCAACCAGGACTTCGGCTACGCGGCCGCCGCCGGCCTCGTCAAGGGCGTCATCAGCCTGGGACTGGTCCTCGCCGCGAACAAGGTGGCCCATCTGATGGGCGAGCAGGGGGTGTACAAGAAGTGACCACCGTCATCGACAAGGACGTCCGGCAGCCTTCGCGGAAGCCGAGCCGCTGGGCGGCCCCGCCCCGGCCGGTGTGGGAGGAGAAGCCCAGCACGGCCGGCGTCGCCGGCAAGGGTCTGGTGCTGGGCCTGGCCTGTCTGGCCATCGTCTTCCCGCTGTGGATCGTCATCGTCACCAGCCTGTCCTCGCGCAGGACCATCGACGAGGCCGGCGGCCTGGTGATGATCCCCAAGGACATCACCTTCGTCGCCTACCAGGAACTGCTCAGCGGCGGCCAGGTCACCCGCGCCGCGCTCGTCAGCGTCGGCATCACCCTCGTCGGCACCCTCTTCTCGATGACGGTGTCCGTGCTGTGCGCCTACGGCCTGTCCCGCACCGGCTCACTGGGCCACCGCTGGATCCTGATGCTCCTGCTGGCCACCATGTTCTTCAGCGCCGGCCTCATCCCCACCTACCTGCTGGTGCAGTCGCTGGGGCTGACGGACAGCTATCTCGCGCTGATCCTGCCGAGCGCGATCAGCGTCTTCAACATCCTGGTCCTGCGCGGCTTCTTCATGGGCATCTCCCAGGAGCTGATCGACAGCGCCCGCATCGACGGCGCCGGGGACTTCCGCATCCTCCGGCAGATCGTCATGCCGCTGTCCCGCGCCGTCCTCGCCGTGATCACGCTGTTCTACGCCGTCGGCTACTGGAGCGCCTGGTTCAACGCCTCCCTGTACCTGAACGACCAGGACATGATGCCGCTGCAGAACGTCATGATCCAGCTCGTGCAGAAGCAGGAGGCGCCGGTCGGCCTCGGCCAGGCGATCAAGACCGGGGAACTGTCGGGCCTCGCCGTGCAGATGGCCGTGATGGTCATGGCGCTGCTGCCGGTGGCCGTGCTGTCGCCCTTCGTCCAGCGCCACTTCAAGAAGGGGATGCTCACGGGGGCCGTCAAGGGCTGACACCTCCCGACCACCCTCCCCCGCAAGCAGAGAGCCCAGCCGATGCCGAACCTGTCGGACACCACCCGCCACCGCATCCTCTACGGCGGCGACTACAACCCCGAGCAGTGGCCCGAGGAGACCTGGCACGAGGACGTCCGCCTGATGAAGGACGCCGGCGTCAACTCCGTCACCCTCGGCGTCTTCTCCTGGTCGAAGCTCGAACCGCGCCCCGGCGTCCACGACTTCGGCTGGCTGGACCGCCTGATGGACCTGCTGCACGCCCACGGCGTCGGGGTCGTCCTCGCCACCCCCACCTCCTCGCCCCCGCCCTGGCTGGGCCACCTCCACCCGGACACCCTGCCCCGCGACGAGGAGGGCCGCACGGAGTGGTGGGGCGGCCGACAGCACTTCTCCCACTCCAGCACCACCTACCGTCGCCACGCGGCGGCCATCACCGAGGCCCTCGCCGCCCGCTACGCCGGCCACCCCGCGCTCACCATGTGGCACATCAACAACGAGTACTGCACCTACGACCAGGGGGACGAGGCCGCCGCCCGCTTCCGCCGCTGGCTGCGGGACCGGTACGGCACCCTCGACGCCCTCAACTCCGCCTGGGGCACCGCCTTCTGGAGCCAGGGCTACGGCGACTGGGAGGAGATCGCCCCGCCCCGCCGCGCCCACTACCTGAAGAACCCCACCCAGGTTCTCGACTTCCGGCGCTTCACCTCGGACATGCTCCTGGAGTGCTACGTCGCCGAACGCGACATCGTCCGCCGCCACACCCCGCACCTGCCGGTGACCACCAACTTCATGCCGCTGTGGTTCGGCCAGGACGCCTGGCGCTGGGCCCGGGAGGAGGACGTGGTCTCCGTCGACCTCTACCCCGACCCGCGTGACCCGCTCGGCGCGCAGCACGGCGCCCTCGTCCAGGACATGACCCGCTCCCAGGCGCGGGGCCCCTGGATGCTCATGGAGCAGGCCGCCGGCCCCGTCAACTGGCGCGGCGTGAACCACCCCAAGCCGCGCGGCCTCAACCGCCTGTGGTCCCTTCAGGCCGTGGCCCGCGGCGCCGACGCCGTCTGCTACTTCCAGTGGCGCCAGTCCCGGCAGGGCGCGGAGAAGTTCCACTCCGGGATGCTCGGCCACGCGGGCCCGCAGGGACGCACGTACCAGGAGGTCAGGCAGCTCGGCGCCGACCTCGCCCGGCTCGGCCCGCACACCGCGGACACCCGCGTCACCGCCGGCATCGCCGTCCTGCACGACTGGCACGCCTGGTGGGCCGGCGCCCAGGACGCCCGGCCCTCCACCCGCTTCGACTACCCCGATGTCCTCCACGCGTGGCACCGGGCCCTGTGGGAGGCCCACCTCACCACCGACTTCGCCCACCCGGAGCACGACCTGACCCCGTACGCAGTGGTCGTCGTGCCCCAGCTGTACGCCCTCACCGACGCGGCGGTCGACAACCTCCTCGGCTACGTCCGCGGCGGCGGCACCCTGGTCTGCGGCTTCCTGACCGGCGTCGCCGACGAGGACGACCGGATCAGACCCGGCGGCATGGACGCCCGGCTGCGCGCCCTCTTCGGCATCCGCACCCTGCACGAGTGGTGGCCCCTGGAGACGGACGAGACGGCGTCCTGCGACGGCTTCCGCGGCACCCTGTGGTCCGAGGAGATCGAACCCGACGGCACCGCCGCGGAGACCGTCCCCTACAAGGGCGGCGAACTGGACGGACTGCCGGCCGTCCTGCGCAAGGGCAGGGCCTGGTACCTGTCGACGATCCCGGAGCCGCGGGCGCTGCGCGACCTGCTCACCCGTGCCGCCGCCGAGGCCGGCGTCCACCCCGTGCTCGACGGACTCCCCGCGGCGGTGGAGGCCGTACGCCGCGGTGACCTGCTCTTCCTCCTCCACCACGGCCGCGAGCCGGTCACCGTGGACGTCCCGGGCACCCACCGCGACCTGCTGACCGACACGACCGTCACCGACCGCCTCACCCTCGGCCGGTACGGCGTCGCGGTCCTCACGGAGCCCGTCTCATGACCGGCACCCGCCCGGCCGACGGGCCCGTGCACGGCACCTGGGAGCCGGAGCCCGCCTCCCGGTGGGAGGACGCCTTCCTCAGCGGCAACGGCCATCACGGCGCCCTCGTGTACGGCGATCCGAACGCCGACCGGGTCGTCGTCACCCACCACACCCTCGTCCGCCCGGACGGCGACGACGAGTACCGCCGCCCGCCCCTGCTCGCCGCCGCACTGCCCGCCCTCCAGGACCGCCTGCTGGCCGGGGAGACCGCCGCCGCCGAGGACTTCACCGACGGCCGCCCCCTGCGATGGGTGCGCCCCTTCCATCCCGCCTTCCGGCTGCGCCTGAACAGGCCGCCCGGCGACGCCCGCGCCGCCTACCGCCGCTGTGTCGACTTCACCACCGGCGAGACCACGGCCACCCACTCCACCTGGACCAGCCGCGTCTTCGTCTCCCGCGCCGACGACGTGATCGTCCAGCGCGTCACCGCCCCGCACCTCACCCTCGACCTCTCCCTCGACCCCCGCCTCCCCGGAGCCCCCGCCGGGCTCGCCGTCGGCCAGGGCGCCGTCCTCACCCCCGAGGGCGCCCTGCTCAGCCTGCGTGTCCGCTACCCCGGCAGCGACCTGGCCTACACCGGCGTCACCCTGGTCGCCGTCACCGGCGGCGCCACGAGACTGGTCCCGCCGGGCGTCCTCGTCGAGGACGCCACGGAGGTCCTGCTCCTCACCCGGGTGCGCCGCCACACCGGCGAGCTGGACGTGGTCGCCGAGGGCCGCGCCCTGCGCGACCTGCCGGACGCGGCGTCCTACGACGGGCTCCTCGGCCGCCACCTCGCCCTGCACCGCACCGCCTACGACCGCGTCACCCTCGACCTCGGCGCCGACCCCGCCGAACGTGCCCTGCCGGGCTCGGCCCTCCTGGAGCGCCCCGGCGGCGCGGCCCTCCTGGAACGCCTCTTCGCCGCCGGCCGCTACCACCTGCTCTCCGCCAGCGGCCTGTTCCCGCCCCGGCTGACCGGCCTGTGGACCGGCGACTGGAACACCGCCTGGTCCGGGGCGTTCACCACCAACGCCAACCTGAACCTCCAGACCGCCTCCGCGGCGGCCGCCGCCCTGCCCGAGGTCACCGAGGCCCACGCGGCCCTGGTCCACCACCAGCTCCCGGACTGGCGCGACAACGCCCGCGCGATCTTCGGCACCCGGGGCGTCGTGGCGCCCTCGCACACCGACGGCGAGTCCGGGCACACGTACCACTTCAGCCGCGAGTACCCGCTCCACCTGTGGACGGCGGGCGCCGACTGGCTGCTCAAGCCCCTCGTCGACCACGACGAGACCCGCGGCGCCCGCGACCCCCGCACCGCCGCCGCCCTGGCCGAGGCCGCCCTCTTCTACGAGGACTTCCTCACCCGGACCGACGGAGACGGACAGGTGGTGGTCGTCCCCTCCTACTCGCCCGAGAACCGCCCCGCCAACGCCTCGTGGGGCAGCGTCGACGCGGCGATGGACCTCTCCGCCGCCCGGCACGCCCTGCTGACCGCCGCCGACCACCACCCCGAGCACGCCGATCGCTGGCGGGCCCTGGCCGACCGCCTCCCACCCCACCGGATCAACTCCGACGGCGCCCTCGCCGAATGGGCACGGCCCGGCCTGGAGGACTCCTACGACCACCGCCACCTGAGCCACCTCTACGGCGTCTGGCCGCTCGACGAGATCAACCCGTACGACACCCCCCGCCTCGCCGAGGCCGCCCGCCGGGCCCTCGAACTGCGCGGCACCGAGAACGACTCCGCCCACGGACACCTCCACCACGCCCTGGTCGCGGCCCGCCTCCGGGACGCCGGACGGGTCGCCCACGCCCTCGGCCGCGTGCTCGACGGCGACTACTTCCACCCGTCCCTGATGAGCGCGCACTACCCCCACCGCGACGTCTACAACGCGGACGCCGCGCACACGCTCCCGGCCGTGCTCATCGAGATGCTCGTGCAGTCCACGCCGGGCCGGCTGGTCCTGCTGCCCGCCCTCCCCGCGTCCTGTCCGCGCGGTGAACTGCGGGGCGTGCGCACCCGCTTCGGGGCGGAACTGGACCTCACCTGGACGCCCGACGGGACGGCGAGAGCCCTCCTGCGCCCCGGCCGCACCGTCCGCGTCGAACTCCGGACCTCCTCCGGCGCCGAACCGCTCGACCTGGTCGCCGGAGAGGACCGCGCCGTCAGCGTCACGAGCACGAGTGCCGCGGCGCGGTGACCCCCGCACCTCCCCCCACCCTTGGAAGGAACCCCATGACACCACGCACCCGCACCCCGCGCGCCCTGGCCGCTCTGCTCGCCCCCGCCCTCGCGCTCGGCGCCACCGTCGGCCTCGCCGCGGCCCCCGCCCAGGCCGCGGTCTGGAACTCCTGCGACCAGTGGGGCAACACGAACCTGAACGGCTACACCCTCTACAACAACATCTGGGGCTCCGGCGCCGGCAGCCAGTGCGTCTGGGCCAACTCCGGCACCAACTGGGGCGTCTGGGCCGACCACCCCGGCACCGGCGGCATCAAGTCCTACCCGAACTCCAAGAAGGTGATCAACAAGCCGATCACCTCCATCGGCTCGCTCAGCAGCAGCTACGACGTCACGGTTCCCTCGTCCGGCGCCTACAACACGTCCTACGACATCTGGGACACGGACTACGACTACGAGATCATGCTCTGGGTCAACCACAACGGCGCCGTGGGCCCGCTCGGCACCCCGCAGGGGACGGCCACCCTCGGCGGCCACACCTGGAACGTCTACAAGGGGAACAACGGAGCCAACGAGGTCTTCTCGTTCCTGCGCACCTCGGACTCGAACTCCGGCACGGTGAACATCCTCCCCGTCCTGAAGTGGATCAAGGACACCAAGGGCTGGATGGGCAACGAGACCATCGGTGACGTGCAGTTCGGCTACGAGATCACCTCGTCCCCCGGTGGCCTGGACTTCCGCACCAACCACCTGACGGTCAGCGGCGGCTGACCCACGCGCGCGGCGAGGGGCCGGTCCCGCCGGGGGCCGGCCCCTCGTGCCGACGAGCGTCCCGGTGCCTGTCCCGGCCCGTGCCCGCGAGGACCGGTGACAGGGGAAACAGGGCCTACGGCCGCACGGGCGCCGGGCCGGAGCTGGCCCGGACGGTCAGCTCCGGCGCGAGCAGCACGACCTCGTCGCTCCCGCGCCCGCCGAGTTTGGCCACCAGCTGCTCCACCGCATGCCGGCCCATGTCCTGCGCGGGTACGGCGACCGACGTGAGCCGCACCGAGGCCTGGGTGGCGACCTGCTCCGGGCAGACCGCCACCACCGACACGTCCTCGGGCACCGCACGGCCCTGCTGGCGCAGCAGGGCGAGCAGCGGCTCGACCGCCGCCTCGTTCTGGACGACGAACCCCGTGGTGCCGGGACGCTCGTCGAAGATCCGGGCGAGGGTGGCGGCCATCGCGTCGTACCCGCCCTCGCACGGGCGGTGCAGCAGCCGCAGCCCCAGCTCCCGGGCGCGCGTGCGCAGCCCGTCGAGGGTGCGCTCGGCGAAGCCGGTGTGCCGTTCGTAGACCGCGGGAGCCTCGCCGATGACGGCGATGTCGTGGTGCCCCAGCTTCGCCAGGTGCTCCACGCAGAGCGCGCCGGTCGCCCGGAAGTCCAAGTCGACGCAGGTGAGCCCCTTGGTGTCGGCGGGCAGCCCTATCAGGACGGACGGCTGGTCGGTGCCGCGCAGCAGGGGGAGTCGCTCGTCGTCGAGTTCGACGTCCATCAGGATCATCGCGTCGGCGAGTCCGCTGCCGGTGACACGACGCACCGCGTCGGGGCCCTCCTCGCCGGTGAGCAGCAGGATGTCGTACCCGTGGGTGCGCGCGCTGGTGGCGACCGCGATGGCGATCTCCATCATCACGGGCACGTACATGTCCGTGCGCAGGGGGATCATCAACGCGATGATGTTCGACCTGCTGCTGGCCAGGGCGCGGGCGCCGGCGTTCGGGTGGTAGCCGAGCTTGCGGATGCTCTCCTCGACCCGCTGCCGGGTGGTGGTGGAGATGGACCGCTTGCCGCTGAGGACATAGCTCACCGTGCTCGCGGAGACTCCGGCGTGCTGGGCGACCTCGGCGAGGGTGACCATCCAGCTCTCCAAGCTATGTGAAGCGCTTCGACAGCGCGCGAGAGGTGCAGGGGCGAGTGAGGGTGGTCAGACAGTAGCCCTAGGTGAGGGTCGGTGTCCAGAGAAGTGTCGAAGCGCTTCGACAGCTCTCTCCTCCTTGGCTCTCGCCGCGGGGCATCGGCCGAACGGCCGCACGAAGGGTGGTGGGACCGTCCGCTATCGGGTAAATACGATCGGGTAGCACCGACTTAGTAACGTACGTCCACACGTTCGCGCGGCACGAATCCGGCGATCTTCGTGGGCGTGCCTCCCCCTGATGCCGATTCGCGGCGAGGTGAGCCTCATGTCCGCCCCCACCACCCCCTCCTCCCGACCCACCGTCACCGAACGTGAGGCCCGACAGGTCGCCGAGGCGGCCCGGGAACAGGACTGGCGCAAGCCCAGCTTCGCCAAGGAGCTGTTCCTCGGCCGCTTCCGCCTCGACCTGCTCCACCCCCACCCCCTCCCCGCCGACGAGGACGTCCAGCGCGGCGAGGAGTTCCTCGCCAAACTGCGCGACTTCTGCGAGACGAAGATCGACGGGTCCGTGATCGAGCGCGACGCGCGCATCCCGGACGAGGTGATCACCGGGCTCAAGGAGCTCGGCGCCCTCGGCATGAAGATCGACACCAAGTACGGCGGCCTCGGCCTCACCCAGGTCTACTACAACAAGGCCCTCGCCCTGGTCGGATCCGCGAATCCGGCGATCGGCGCGCTGCTCTCCGCCCACCAGTCGATCGGCGTGCCGCAGCCGCTGAAGATGTTCGGCACCCAGGAGCAGAAGGACGCGTTCCTGCCGCGCTGCGCACGCACCGACATCTCGGCGTTCCTGCTGACCGAGCCGGACGTCGGCTCGGACCCGGCCCGTCTGGCGACCACCGCCGTGCCCGACGGGGACGACTACGTCCTCGACGGGGTGAAGCTGTGGACGACCAACGGCGTCGTCGCCGACCTGCTCGTCGTCATGGCCCGCGTCCCGAAGTCCGAGGGCCACAAGGGCGGCATCACCGCCTTCGTCGTGGAGGCCGCGTCCGAGGGCGTCACGGTCGAGAACCGCAACGCGTTCATGGGCCTGCGCGGACTGGAGAACGGCGTCACCCGCTTCCACCGGGTGCGTGTCCCGGCCGCGCACCGCATCGGTCCCGAGGGCGCCGGGCTGAAGATCGCCCTGACCACCCTCAACACCGGTCGCCTCTCGCTGCCCGCCATGTGCGTGGGCGCCGGCAAGTGGTGCCTGAAGATCGCCCGCGAGTGGTCGGCGGTGCGCGAGCAGTGGGGCAAGCCCGTCGCGCTGCACGAGGCGGTCGGCTCGAAGATCGCCTTCATCGCGGCGACGACCTTCGCCCTGGAGGCGGTGCTGGACCTTTCCTCCCAGATGGCCGACGAGGACCGCAACGACATCCGCATCGAGGCCGCCCTCGCCAAGCTCTACGGCTCCGAGATGGCCTGCCTGATGGCCGACCACCTGGTCCAGATCCGCGGGGGCCGCGGTTTCGAGACGGCCGCCTCCCTCGAAGCCCGCGGCGAGCGCGCGGTGCCGGCCGAGCAGATCCTGCGCGACCTGCGCATCAACCGGATCTTCGAGGGCTCCACCGAGATCATGCACCTGCTGATCGCGCGCGAGGCCGTCGACGCCCACCTCTCGGTCGCGGGCGACCTGATCGACCCCGAGAAGACCCTCTCGGACAAGGCCAGGGCGGGTGCGCAGGCGGGCGTCTTCTACGCCAAGTGGCTGCCGAAGCTCGTCGCCGGACCCGGCCAACTCCCGCGCGCGTACGCCGACTTCCATCCGTCCGGCCATCCCGACCTGTCCGGGCACCTGCGCTACGTCGAACGCACCGCCCGCAAGCTCGCCCGCTCCACCTTCTACGCCATGTCCCGCTGGCAGGGCCGGATGGAGACCAAGCAGGGCTTCCTCGGCCGGATCGTCGACATCGGCGCGGAGCTGTTCGCGATGAGCGCCGCCTGCGTCCGCGCCGAGCACCTGCGCACCCGGGGCGAGCACGGCCGCGAGTCCTACCAGCTCGCCGACGCCTTCTGCCGCCAGGCCCGCATCCGCGTCGAGGAACTCTTCGGCCGCCTGTGGACCAACACCGACGACCTCGACCGCAAGGTCGTCAAGGGTGTGCTGGGCGGCACCTACGAGTGGCTGGAGCAGGGGATCGTCGACCCGTCCGGCGACGGCCCGTGGATCGCCGACGCGTCACCGGGCGCGTCACAGCGGGCGAACGTGCACCGCCCCGTCAGGTGACGTCCGCCGACGGCGCGGACCCACCCGGACCCGCGGGCGTACGACAACCGCCGGTCCGGGCGTACGACACCGCCCGTCCCCGTCCGCGCGCACCCCGGGCGGACGACGGCACGGCGGCCGGGGAGCCCTCCCGCGGCCGAGGGCTCCCGCCCGGGGGAGCCCCCGGCCGGGGGCTCCCCCGACCGGGTGGGGGCACGACCCCAGCCGGGCGGGAGCACGACCCCGACCGGATGGGGGTGCGGGCGTGAGCCGATGGGCGCGCCGGTGCACAGCCGGGTGCGAGCCGACGGGAGTACCGGTGCGCCCCGGTGGGCGCGTCGGTGCGCCCGGGCGGGTGACGTCTCCGCGGCCCGCCCGCCGGGCATCCGTGACACCCGTGCGAGGGACGCGCTGTCCTCCCGGAGGACGGTTGCGGCAACAATGGGGGGATGAGCGACAGTCCAGCCCCACTCGCCGACCCCCACCTCGTGTACGACCCGGTGGCGGGCGACGGCCCGAAGGACGTGGTGATCCTCGGGTCCACCGGGTCGATCGGGACCCAGGCCATCGACCTCGTGCTGCGCAACCCGGACCGCTTCCGGGTCACCGCCCTGTCCGCCAACGGCGGCCGGGTCGCCCTCCTCGCCGAGCAGGCGTACCGGCTGAGGGCACGGACCGTCGCCGTCGCCCGCGAGGACGTCGTGCCGGCGCTGCGGGAAGCCCTGCGGGCCCAGTACAGCAGCGGTGAGCCGCTCCCCGAGATCCTCGCCGGACCGGAGGCGGCCACCCAGGTCGCCGCCTCCGACTGCCACACCGTCCTCAACGGCATCACCGGCTCCATCGGGCTCGCCCCGACCCTGGCCGCGCTGGAGGCGGGCCGCACCCTCGCGCTCGCCAACAAGGAGTCGCTCATCGTCGGCGGCCCGCTGGTCAAGGCCCTCGCCAAGCCGGGGCAGATCATCCCGGTCGACTCCGAGCACGCCGCCCTGTTCCAGGCGCTGGCCGCCGGCACCCGCGCCGACGTGCGCAAACTGGTCGTCACCGCCTCCGGCGGCCCGTTCCGGGGGCGCACGAGGGAGCAGCTGGCCGGCGTCACCGTCGAGGACGCCCTCGCCCACCCCACCTGGGCGATGGGCCCGGTGATCACGATCAACTCCGCCACCCTCGTCAACAAGGGCCTGGAGGTGATCGAGGCCCACCTCCTCTACGACATTCCCTTCGACCGCATTGAGGTGGTCGTGCACCCGCAGTCGTATGTCCACTCGATGGTTGAGTTCACGGACGGATCGACCCTGGCCCAGGCGACGCCCCCCGACATGGGAGGGCCCATCGCCATCGGCCTCGGCTGGCCCGAACGCGTCCCCGACGCCGCCCCCGCCTTCGACTGGAGCAAGGCCTCGACGTGGGAGTTCTTCCCGCTCGACGACGAGGCCTTCCCCTCGGTGAACCTGGCCCGGCACGTCGGAGAGCTCGCGGGCACGGCCCCGGCGGTGTTCAATGCCGCCAACGAGGAGTGCGTCGAGGCGTTCCGCTCCGGCGCGCTGCCGTATCTCGGGATCATGGAGACCGTCACGCGGGTGGTCGAGGAGCACGGCACGCCCCGTACGGGAACCTCGCTCACCGTCGCGGACGTCCTCGAAGCGGAGACCTGGGCGCGGACCCGGGCCCGGGAACTGGCGGCACAGACGGCGGAGGCCCGTGCATGACGACCCTGATGTTCATCCTCGGCATAGTCCTCTTCGCGGTCGGCCTGCTGTTCTCCATCGCCTGGCACGAGCTGGGGCACCTGTCCACGGCCAAGCTCTTCGGCATCCGCGTGCCCCAGTACATGGTCGGCTTCGGGCCGACGCTCTTCTCGCGCAAGAGGGGCGAGACCGAGTACGGCGTCAAGGCCATCCCGTTCGGCGGCTACATCCGCATGATCGGCATGTTCCCGCCCGGTGCCGACGGCCGGATGGAGGCCCGCTCCACCTCGCCCTGGCGCGGCATGATCGAGGACGCCCGCTCGGCCGCCTACGAGGAACTGCAGCCGGGTGACGAGAAGCGCATGTTCTACACGCGCAAGCCCTGGAAACGGGTCATCGTGATGTTCGCGGGCCCGTTCATGAACCTCGTCCTCGCGGTGGTGCTGTTCCTCATCGTCCTGATGGGCTTCGGCATCTCGCAGCAGACCACCACCGTCAGCTCTGTCTCCCAGTGCGTCATCTCACAGACCGAGAACCGCGACGACTGCACCAGGTCCGACCCGGCCTCCCCGGCCGCCGCGGCCGGCCTCAAGGCGGGCGACAAGATCGTCTCCTTCGACGGCGTGCGGACCGATGACTGGGACGAGCTGTCCAATCTGATCCGCGCCAATCCCGGCGACAAGGTGCCGGTCGTCGTCGAGCGCGGGGGCCAGGAGATCACCCTCCAGGCGACCATCGCCATCAACCAGGTCGCCAAGAAGGACGCGAACGGGCAGATCGTCGAGGGCGAGTACGTCACCGCCGGCTTCCTCGGATTCAGCGCCGCCACCGGCGTGGTGAAACAGGACTTCGGCCAGTCCGTGACCTGGATGGGCGACCGGATCGGCGACGCCGTCGACTCCCTCGCCGCCCTGCCCGCCAAGATCCCCGCCCTGTGGGACGCGGCCTTCGGCGACGGGCCCCGCGAGGCCGACTCCCCGATGGGCGTGGTCGGCGCCGCCCGCGTCGGCGGCGAGATCGCCACCCTCGACATCCCGCCCACCCAGCAGCTGGCCATGTTCGTGATGCTGGTGGCCGGCTTCAACCTCTCCCTGTTCCTGTTCAACATGCTCCCGCTGCTGCCGCTCGACGGCGGTCACATCGCGGGCGCGCTGTGGGAGTCGCTGCGCCGGAACACGGCCAAGGTGCTGCGCCGCCCGGACCCGGGCCCGTTCGACGTGGCGAAGCTGATGCCGGTGGCCTACGTGGTGGCGGGCATCTTCGTCTGCTTCACCCTGCTGGTGCTGGTGGCGGACGTCGTCAATCCGGTGCGTATCAGCTGATACGCGAATGTTCCGGGCGGTCCGGGTGATCCGGACGTATTCAACGGTTCGACGAGAAGCCCGACCCGGGAGCATGTCCTTCCGGGCCGGGCTTCACGCCGGCCGCCCGGCAGATGGGCGCCAACGGGTGTATCTCCCGTACGCCGTGTGCCCGGCGTTCACGTCGGTGCCGTAATCTCGAAGGCCGGAGCCCGCCGCTGAACGGGGCCGGACCTTGATCCACGACTTGGGGTTGCACAGCAGATGACTGCGATTTCTCTCGGCATGCCGGACGTTCCGACCAGGCTCGCGGAGCGCCGCAAGAGCCGGCAGATCCAGGTCGGGACCGTGGCGGTGGGCGGCGATGCCCCCGTGTCGGTCCAGTCCATGACCACGACCCGTACGTCGGACATCGGTGCGACGCTCCAGCAGATCGCGGAGCTGACCGCGTCGGGCTGTCAGATCGTGCGGGTGGCCTGTCCCACCCAGGACGACGCGGACGCGTTGCCGGTGATCGCGAAGAAGTCGCAGATCCCGGTGATCGCGGACATCCACTTCCAGCCCAAGTACGTCTTCGCCGCGATCGAGGCGGGCTGCGCGGCGGTGCGGGTGAACCCGGGCAACATCAAGCAGTTCGACGACAAGGTCAAGGAGATCGCGAAGGCGGCGAAGGACCACGGCACGCCGATCCGGATCGGGGTGAACGCGGGTTCGCTGGACCGGCGGCTGCTGCAGAAGTACGGGAAGGCGACGCCGGAGGCGCTGGCGGAGTCCGCGCTGTGGGAGGCCTCGCTCTTCGAGGAGCACGACTTCCGGGACATCAAGATCTCGGTGAAGCACAACGACCCGGTCGTGATGGTCGAGGCCTACCGGCAGCTCGCCGCGCAGTGCGACTACCCGCTGCACCTGGGCGTCACCGAGGCGGGCCCGGCCTTCCAGGGCACGATCAAGTCGGCCGTCGCCTTCGGCGCGCTGCTCTCCCGGGGCATCGGTGACACCATCCGCGTCTCGCTGTCGGCGCCGCCGGTGGAGGAGATCAAGGTGGGCATCCAGATCCTGGAGTCGCTGAACCTGCGGCAGCGGGGTCTGGAGATCGTCTCCTGTCCGTCGTGCGGCCGTGCCCAGGTGGACGTCTACAAGCTGGCCGAGGAGGTCACCGCCGGCCTGGAGGGCATGGAGGTGCCGCTGCGCGTCGCCGTGATGGGCTGCGTGGTCAACGGTCCCGGTGAGGCCCGCGAGGCCGACCTCGGTGTCGCCTCGGGCAACGGCAAGGGACAGATCTTCGTCAAGGGCGAGGTCATCAAGACCGTCCCCGAGTCCAAGATCGTGGAGACCCTCATCGAGGAGGCCATGAAGATCGCCGAGCAGATGGAGGCCGACGGCGTGACCTCCGGCGAGCCCTCGGTCTCGATCGCGGGCTGAACTCCCGCTCCTGCCGCGTCGCCCTCGGGGGCGGCGCGGCCTTTTTGCGGCAGGTACAGTGCGGGGACCAGCAGATCTCAGGGTGAGGCCCCCGCACGTGTTGACGCAGACCACCTCCCGTGTGCTCGAACCGAGCGACCTCGACGCCGCGCTGGCCGTCCTCGGCCGCGAGCCGGTCACGAACGCCTTCGTGACCGCCCGGGTGCAGGTCGCCGGCCTCGACCCGTGGCGCCTCGGCGGCGAGATGTGGGGCTGGTACGAGCACGGCATGCTGACGTCCCTGTGCTACGCGGGAGCCAACCTCGTCCCCATCTGCGCCACCCCGCGTGCCGTCCGTGCCTTCGCCGACCGCGCCCGGCGGGCCGGCCGGCGCTGCTCCTCGATCGTCGGCCCCGCCGACACGACGGCCCTCCTGTGGCGACTCCTCGAACCCGGCTGGGGCCCGGCCCGCGAGGTCCGCGCCCGGCAGCCCCTCATGGTCACCGACCGCATGCCGGCCGACATCGCGCCCGACCCCCGCGTCCGCCGCGTCCGCAAGGACGAGATGGAGCAGATCATGCCGGCCTGCGTGGCGATGTTCACCGAGGAGGTCGGCATCTCCCCGATGGCCGGCGACGGCGGACTGCTCTACCAGGCCCGGGTCGCCGAACTCGTCGGCTCCGGCCGCTCCTTCGCCCGCTTCGACGCCGACGGCAAGGTCGTCTTCAAGGCCGAGATCGGTGCCGCCACCGACCGCGCCTGCCAGATCCAGGGCGTCTGGGTGGCCCCCGAGTACCGGGGCAAGGGCCTCGCCGCCCCGGGCATGGCGGCGGTCCTGCGCTACGCCCTGGCGGACGTCGCCCCGGTGGCGAGCCTGTACGTCAACGACTTCAACACCGCCGCCCGACGCACGTACCGGCGGGTGGGCTTCCAAGAGGTCGGTGCCTTCATGAGCGTGCTCTTCTGACGATCCGGCGCCCGCGTGCCGTCCTGTCGCCGGACGCCCGTGTCGCCGTCCTGGGCGGCCGGGCGCGGGCGTGCCGCCCCGAGGGTCCGGCGCGGACCACCGCGCAGGCGGCTCACGCGACCCGGCTCACGCGTCGCCGCACGCTCGTGGTGACCGGCCCCGGACGCTTCCCCGGGTACCGCCGCGAACGCCCCGCGACCCGGGCGTGATCCGGCGGAACGCCCGGGTAGGCTCCCCGCCATGGAGCTCGTGATCGGCCCCTTGGACCTCGCCGCGCACGTGGACGAGGCCCTCGCGGTCCAAGCCGCCGCGTTCGGACTCGGCCCCGACGAGGTGGCCGTCCGCCGCCAGATCGTCCTGCGCCACATGACCCACCCGGGTGCCAGAGCCCTCGGCGCCACCGCCGGGGACGACCTCGTCGGCTTCGTCTACGGCATGCCCAACGACCGCACCCAGTGGTGGTCCACCGTCGTCGAGCCCTACCTCCGCGCCGAGGGCAACGCAGGCTGGCTCGACGACTCCTTCGTCATCACCGAACTCCACGTCCACCCGGCCCACCAGCACCGCGGCGCGGGCCGCGCCCTGATCACCACGATCACCGACGGCGCCGCCGAGCCCCGTTCGATCCTCTCCGCGATCGACACCGAGAGCCCCGCCCGTGGCCTCTACCGCTCCCTCGGCTACCAGGACCTCGCCCGCCAGGTCCTCTTCCCCAGCGCCCCCAAGCCGTACGCGGTGATGGGCGCCCCACTGCCGCTGCGCAGGCCGTCCGCCCGCCGATAACCGATTTCCGCGGGGATGGACCGCCCGGCTAACCTCCTAGCACCATCCTTACGCAGCAGGAGACACGAGAACCATGGCCAACGCACCGGTCCAGCGCATGTCGAAGTTGATGGCGAAGACGCTGCGCGACGACCCGGCGGACGCCGAGGTCCTCAGCCACAAGCTGCTGGTCCGCGCCGGGTACGTGCGCCGCACCGCCGCCGGCCTGTGGAGCTGGCTGCCGCTCGGCAAGAAGGTCCTCGGCAACATCGAGCGCATCGTGCGCGAGGAGATGGACGCCATCGGCGCCCAGGAGGTGCAGCTCCCCGCCCTGCTGCCGCGCGAGCCGTACGAGGCCACCGGCCGCTGGGACGAGTACGGCCCCGAGCTGTTCCGCCTCCAGGACCGCAAGGGCGGCGACTACCTCCTCGGCCCCACCCACGAGGAGATCTTCACCCTGCTGGTGAAGGACCAGGCGTCCTCCTACAAGGACCTGCCGGTCATCCTCTACCAGATCCAGAACAAGTACCGGGACGAGGCCCGCCCCCGGGCCGGCATCCTGCGCGGCCGCGAGTTCCTGATGAAGGACTCCTACTCCTTCGACGTCGCCGACGAGGGCCTCGCCGAGTCCTACGCCCTGCACCGCGCCGCCTACCAGCGCATCTTCGAGCGCCTCGGCCTCGACTACCGCATCTGCGCGGCGACCGCCGGCGCCATGGGCGGCTCCAAGTCCGAGGAGTTCCTCGCCCCGGCCGAGGCGGGCGAGGACACCTTCGCGGACTGCCCGAACTGCGACTTCGCCGCCAACACCGAGGCGATCACCTACGCGCTCACCCCGGTCGACGCGGCCGGCGTGCCCGCCGCCGAGGACATCCCCACCCCCGACACCCCCACCATCGAGACCCTGGCCGCCTCGCTCGGCGTCCCGGCCTCGGCCACCCTCAAGAACCTCCTCGTCAAGGTCGACGGCGAGATCGTCGCCGTGGGTGTCCCCGGCGACCGCGAGGTCGACCTGGACAAGGTCGAGGCGCACTTCGCCCCGGCCGCCGTCGAGCTGGTCACCGCCGAGGACTTCGTGGGCCGGCCCGACCTGGTGCGTGGCTACGTCGGCCCGCAGGGCCTCGGCGAGAAGGTGAAGTACATCGCCGACCCGCGCGTGGCGCCGGGCACCGCCTGGATCACGGGCGCCAACAAGGAGCACACCCACGCCAAGAACGTGGTGGCGGGCCGTGACTTCGAGGTCGACGCGTACGTGGACGTCGTGGTGGTCCGCGAGGGCGACCCCTGCCCCAAGTGCGGCACCGGTCTCACGCTGGACCGCGCCATCGAGATCGGCCACATCTTCCAGCTGGGCCGCAAGTACGCCGACGCCCTCAAGCTCGACGTCCTCGGCCAGAACGGCAAGCCGGCCCGCGTCACCATGGGCTCCTACGGCATCGGCGTCTCCCGCGCGGTGGCCGCCCTCGCCGAGCAGCACGCCGACGACAAGGGCCTCGTCTGGTCCAGGGAGGTCGCCCCGGCCGACGTCCACGTCGTCGCCGCCGGCAAGGCCCTGCAGACCGAGCTCGCCCTGGAGGTCTCCGACAAGCTGGCCGCCGCCGGCCTCCGCGTCCTGGTGGACGAGCGCGCGGGCGTCTCCCCGGGCGTCAAGTTCACGGACGCCGAGCTCATCGGAGTACCGCAGATCCTGGTCGCCGGCCGCCGGTCCGCCGAGGGCGTGGTCGAGCTGAAGGACCGCCGCACCGGCGAGCGCGAGGAACTGACGGTCGAGGAAGCGATCGCCCGCCTCACGGCCTGACACCTCACCCCGCAGGGGGCGCCCCCACTCACGGGCGCCCCCTGCGGCATGCGCGGCCACCCCCGCAAGCACGCGACGCACGACCGCCCGATGCCCCCCGCCGACGACGGACACCCGCATCCGACCCGCGACGGCGGCACGACGGCCCACGGCGGGCACCCGCATCCGGTCCACGTCGGCCGCACGAGGGGCCTGCGACGCGGCACGGCGGACACCCCGCGTCCGATCCACGACGGCGGTACGGCGGCCTGTGGCGGGCACCCCGCGCCGGTCCGCACGGCGACCCGCGACCCGCGACCCGCGGACGTCTTGCGTCCGGTCCGCGACGGACGCAAGCCCAGCTCCGCGTCCGGTCCGCGACGGCCGCACGACGGGTCAACGACGGCGCCCCCGGCGGGCCCCCGCGTCCGGTCCGCATCTGCGGCACGACGGGCCAACGACGGCGGCGCGGCGGTCACCCCGCGTCCGGTTCGCGTCGGCGGCACGACGGCCCGCGGCGGGCACCCCGCGCCGGTCCATACGGCGACCCGCGACCGGCGGACGGCGGGCACCCCCGGATTCAGCCCGCGACCGGACGGCGGGAGCCCCGCGTCCAGCCCGCGACGGTCACCCGCCCGGCGCCCCGGGGCCGCTCCGGGGGCGCGTGCCCCGGCGTTCCGGGGCCGGCCCGCAGCGTGTTCCCCGGCGTTCCGGGATCGGTCCGCGGCGTTCCGGGTCCGGTCCGCGGCGTGTTCCCCGGCGGCCTACAGCCAGCCCGCGAACTCCAGCAGCAGTTCCGCGTCCTTCTCCCGGCCCACCCGTCGCGCCCGCACGCCCGACTCGACCGCGCGGAACAGCGTCCAGCCGCGCAGCCGCTCTTGGTCGACGTCCAGCGACTCCGCGAGCCGCTTCACGCGGCGCCGGGTGGTCGAGGCGCCCGACGGCTGGGCGATGAGGTCCTCCACCCGGTCCCGCACCAACCGCGCGAGATCGAAGGCGCACTCGCCCACCACCGGGTCGGGGCCCACGGCCAGCCACGGCATCCGGTCCCCGGCGAGCACCTTGCTCTGCCGGAACGTGCCGTGCAGCAACCGCTGTTCCGGCGGCGCGGCCAGCAGTTCCCCGCGGGCCGCGAGCGCCGCGTCGACCAGCGGGGCCACCTGGGGGTCGGCCACCGCGCCCGCCCGCATCGCGTCGGCCTGTCGCCCGGTCCGCTCCGCCACGGTCTCGAAGGGATGACCGACGGGCGGCACCACCCACAGCCGCCGCAGCGTGCCCGCGGCCTCCAGCAACGCCTTCGCCTCCGGAAGCGACCGCACCGACACGTCCGGATGCAGCCGCTCCAGCAGCAGTACGCCCTCCGTGGCGTCCTCGTCGAGCAGCTGCACGGCACCCGTCCCGGCCCAGTGGGCGAGCGCGGCCCGTTCACTCTCCGGACGCGCCCGGCGCGGAGCCAGCTTCAGCACCGCGGGCGTCCCGTCCGCCGTCCGCACCAGGACCACCAGGCTGCTGCGCCCCCCGGGCACCTGCACCCGCTCCACGGCCAACTCACGCAGCGCCACGGCCCGCTCGGCCGCTTCGGGCAGCCTCTCCAACCAGTCGTCACCGTCCGGTGCCGTCTCGCCGAGCGCCTTGACCAGACGCCGCGGCGGTTCGAAAGCCATGCGCGAGCCGTTCCCTTCCCGTACGGACAGCCGTACGTGTTACGCGGTCGGAGCCGCCGAAGCGGAGGGCGGGGCGGATGCCGGATCCGAGGGCGAGCCCGGCACCGTGTCCGGCGCCGACGGGCCGCCCGCCCGCTCCGCGAGCCCAGGGAAGGCTACGCTCCCGCCCCGCCAGCGCACCGCCCGGACCGCCGCCTCCCGCAGCGCCCCCGCGGCGGTCGTCCGCCGGCCGCCCTCGGCGGCCCGCACCAGATCGGAGTAGACCCCGGCCACCCGGTCCTCCAGCTCGGCCGCCAACCGCACCGCCGTCGCCGAGTCCGGCACCGCGAAGGGCAGCGCGTACCCGGCCGCCGCGGCGACCGGCTCGCCCCCGAGATCACGGACCTCGCGCGCCAGCGCGTCCCGCCGCGCCCGGTGCGCGTCGTACGCCGTCCGCGCCTCGGAGCGCCGTCCCTGGCCGACCCGCCCGCCGACGACCCCGTAGCCGTACACCGCGGCGTGCTCCGCCGCCAGCGCCGCCTGCAGGGCGGCCAACTCCTTGTCCTGCGCCTCGCTCACCCGTCACCCTCCGTCAGCAGGTACACGTGCGCGGCGCCGGCCGCCGCCACCGACGCCAGCAACCGCGCCAGCTCGCCCGGCACCCCCACCAGCGTCTCGACCCGCCGGTCCGCCAGCTTCCGCTCGGCGGCGACGAGCAGGGCCAGGGCGTCCGTCGCGGCCGTCGGCACGGGACCGGAACCGTCCTGAGGTCCGGCGGCCCGCGCGGAGACCGACGGCGACGCCTCCGGCGAGGCGGCCCGTACGGCGCCGAACGCCTCCGCGTGCCGGACGACCTCCGCGTGCAGCGGGCGCAACCGCTCCGCAAGACCCGGATGCGCGGCGGCCACCGCCGCGTAGCGACCGGCCAGTTCCTCGCTGTCCCGGGCCGCCCGCGCGCGGGCCCGCTCGACGGCCGACGGGTCGGCGTCCGTGTCGCCGGAGCCCGAACCGCCGGTGCAGCCGACGAGCAGGGCGGCGCCGGTGGCCGACGCGAGCAGACTCCTTCGGCGCGGCCCCGGGGCCGGGCGCAGCGATGAGGAAAACGACACGGCAGACGTCCTCGACAGGCTCGTACGGAAGCGACGGCAAAGCGGCGGGTGAGGCGATGGTGAAGGACCGGGTGGAGCGGTGCGGAAGAACAGCGGGCGGCGGCCGGGACCAGCGGTGCGGCCTGCCCGTGATCACGGTACCCGGGCCGCGGCCGGGCACCACTCATCGGCACCGCCGGGCCGGGGTGGACGGCAACACCCCCCGGGACCGGATACCCTTTGACCAGACACGCGCACCGTCCCACAACAGCACACGCGGCCGAGGAGTCACCCGGATGAGCACCACCCAGAGCGACAGGCTGCGAGAGCTGCTCGAGCCGCTCGTCGCCTCCCAGGGACTGGACCTCGAGGAGATCGCGGTGGACTCGGTCGGCCGCAAGCGTGTGCTGCGTGTCGTCGTCGACTCCGACACCGGAGCGGACCTGGACCGGATCGCCGATGTGAGCCGCGCGCTCTCGGCGAAGCTCGACGAGACCGACGCGATGGGCGACGCGGAGTACACCCTCGAGGTCGGCACCCCGGGCGCGGAGCGCTCCCTCACCGAGCACCGCCACTACGTGCGCGCCGTGGACCGCCTCGTGCGGTTCCAGCTCCGGGAGGGCGGCGAGCTGGTCGCCCGCATCCTCGGCGTGGACGACGAGGGACTCGACCTCGAAGTGCCCGGAGTGAAGGGCCGCAAGGCCACCACCCGCAGACTCGCCTTCGGCGACATCGACAAGGCCCGCGTCCAGGTCGAGTTCAACCGCAAGGACGACGGTGGCAAGAACAGCATGAAGAACGACGAGAACACGACGGAAGAGGAGGAGGCGTAGCCGTGGACATCGACATGAGCGCCCTGCGGGGCTTGGTCCGGGAGAAGGAGATCTCCTTCGACCTGCTGGTCGAGGCGATCGAGTCGGCCCTCCTCATCGCCTACCACCGCACCGAGGGAAGCCGCCGGCACGCGCGCGTGGAGCTCAACCGGAACACCGGCCATGTGACCGTGTGGGCGAAGGAGGACCCGGACGACCTCGAGGAGGGCCAGGCGGCCCGCGAGTTCGACGACACCCCGTCCGACTTCGGCCGCATCGCCGCCACCACCGCCAAGCAGGTCATCCTGCAGCGGCTGCGCGACGCCGAGGACGACGCGACGCTCGGTGAGTACGCCGGACGCGAGGGCGACATCGTCACGGGCGTGGTCCAGCAGGGCCGCGACCCGAAGAACGTGCTCGTCGACATCGGCAAGCTGGAGGCCATCCTGCCGGTGCAGGAGCAGGTGCCGGGCGAGACCTACCCGCACGGCATGCGGCTGCGGTCGTACGTCGTCCGCGTGGCCAAGGGCGTGCGCGGTCCCTCCGTGACGCTGTCCCGCACGCACCCCAACCTGGTGAAGAAGCTGTTCGCGCTGGAGGTGCCGGAGATCGCCGACGGGTCCGTCGAGATCTCCGCGATCGCCCGCGAGGCCGGCCACCGCACCAAGATCGCCGTCCGCTCCACCCGCTCGGGCCTGAACGCCAAGGGCGCCTGCATCGGCCCCATGGGCGGCCGGGTGCGCAACGTCATGGGCGAGCTGAACGGCGAGAAGATCGACATCGTCGACTGGTCGGACGACCCGGCCGAGATGGTGGCGAACGCACTCTCCCCGGCCCGCGTCTCCAAGGTGGAGGTCGTGGACATGGCGGCCCGCTCCGCACGCGTGATCGTGCCCGACTACCAGCTGTCGCTGGCGATCGGCAAGGAAGGGCAGAACGCCCGGCTCGCGGCCCGGCTGACCGGCTGGCGGATCGACATCCGGCCGGACACCGAGCAGCCCTCCGACCGCTCGGAGGACGAGCGCGGGGAATAGATCCAAGCCGCACGGCGCCGAGATCACGACAGTCTTGCGTGCGGCATGTGTTCGATGCTTGCCCCGAAGGGGTGAGGTCGGTCCGGGGAGGTAGACTTAAAGATGTCTGGCCGGACACGTACCCGAGCCTGCCCTGAGCGCACCTGCGTGGGGTGCCGGGAGCGAGCGGTCAAGAGCGTGCTGCTGCGCACCGTGGTGGTCGAGGGTGAATGTGCCCCTGATCCACGCGGTACGCTGCCCGGCCGGGGTGCTTATGTGCACCCCGCACCGGTCTGTGTCGACCAGGCAGTGCGCCGCAAGGCGTTCCCGCGGGCGCTCCGCGTCCCGGGTCCGCTCGACGTAAAGGCGTTGCGCCGCTACGTCGAGCAGGCACAAAGTTGCTGAAAGCAGCATGTAGGCAACGTGGTAAGGAAGACACGCCGCGCGAAACCCCGTGCGGCTTGGTACCTCGCGAGTCGAAAGCAGGTCGAGATTGCGATGAGCACTCGATGAGTACGCGATGAGTACGCCCATGAACTAGCGACGGTCCGGACGCAACCCGGACCTCAGAGGAGCGAAGTGGCTAAGGTCCGGGTCTACGAACTCGCCAAGGAGTTCGGTGTCGAGAGCAAGGTCGTCATGGCCAAGCTCCAGGAACTCGGTGAGTTCGTCCGTTCGGCGTCTTCGACGATCGAGGCGCCCGTAGTACGCAAGCTGACAGACGCCTTCCAGCAGGGCGGTGGCAACGGTCGGTCCGCCGGTCGTCCCGCGGCCCCGAAGAAGGCTGCCCCCCGTCCCGCGGCGCCGTCCCCGGCGCAGGCGGCGCGTCCGGCCGCCCCGCGGCCGGCGGCGGCACCCAAGCCCGAGGCTGCCCCGCAGCCCGAGGCTCCGTCGGCCCCCGCGCCGGCTCCCTCCCAGGGTCCGCGTCCGACGCCGGGCCCCAAGCCCGCGCCGCGTCCGGCTCCGGCCACCCCGGAGTTCACCGCTCCGCCGGCCGCCCCGGCCGCTCCGGCCGCCTCGACTCCGGCTCCGGCCGGACCGAAGCCCGGCGGCGCGCGTCCCGGCGCTCCCAAGCCCGGTGGCAGTCGTCCGTCCGGTCCGGGTCAGGACCGCGGTCAGCAGGGCGGCCAGGGCCGTCCCGGTGGCCAGCGTCCCGGCGCCCCGGCGCAGCGTCCCGGCGGCCGTCCCGGCGGCCCGCGTCCGGGTAACAATCCCTTCACCTCCGGCGGCAACGCCGGCATGGCGCGCCCGCAGGCGCCCCGTCCGCAGGGCGGCCCCCGCCCGGGAGGTCCCGGTGCCCCCGGCGCCGGTCCCCGGCCGCAGGCTCCCGGCGGCCAGGGCGGCGGTCCTCGTCCCCAGGCTCCGGGCGGCAACCGTCCGACCCCGGGCTCGATGCCGCGTCCGCAGGGTGGCCAGGGCGGTCCCCGTCCCGGCGGCCCGCGTCCGAACCCCGGCATGATGCCGCAGCGTCCCGCTGCCGGCCCGCGTCCCGGCCCCGGTGGCGGCGGTCGCGGACCCGGTGGTGCCGGTCGTCCCGGTGGTGCCGGTCGTCCCGGTGGCGGCGGCGGCTTCGCCGGTCGTCCGGCCGGTCCCGGTGGCGGCGGTCGTCCCGGTGGCGGCGGCGGCTTCGCCGGTCGTCCCGGTGGTGGCGGCGGCTTCGGCGGCGGCGGTGGCCGTCCCGGCTTCGGTGGCCGTCCCGGCGGTCCCGGTGGCCGTGGTGGCACGCAGGGCGCCTTCGGTCGTCCCGGCGGTCCCGCGCGTCGCGGTCGCAAGTCGAAGCGGCAGAGGCGCCAGGAGTACGAGGCCATGCAGGCCCCGTCGGTCGGCGGCGTGATGCTGCCCCGCGGCAACGGCGAAGCCATTCGCCTGTCGCGCGGTGCCTCGCTCACCGACTTCGCGGAGAAGATCAACGCCAACCCGGCGTCGCTCGTCGCGGTCATGATGAACCTCGGCGAGATGGTCACCGCGACCCAGTCCGTCTCCGACGAGACGCTCCAGCTCCTCGCCGGCGAGATGAACTACACGGTTCAGATCGTCAGCCCGGAGGAGGAGGACCGCGAGCTGCTCGAGTCCTTCGACCTGGAGTTCGGCGAGGACGAGGGCGGCGAGGAGGACCTGGTCGTCCGTCCGCCGGTCGTGACCGTCATGGGTCACGTCGACCACGGTAAGACCCGACTGCTCGACGCCATCCGCAAGACGAACGTCATCGCGGGCGAGGCCGGCGGCATCACCCAGCACATCGGTGCCTACCAGGTCGCGACCGAGGTCAACGAAGAAGAGCGCAAGATCACCTTCATCGACACCCCGGGTCACGAGGCGTTCACCGCCATGCGTGCCCGTGGTGCGAGGTCGACCGACATCGCGATCCTGGTCGTCGCGGCCAACGACGGCGTCATGCCGCAGACGGTCGAGGCGCTCAACCACGCCAAGGCCGCCGAGGTCCCGATCGTCGTCGCGGTCAACAAGATCGACGTCGAGGGTGCCGACCCGACCAAGGTGCGCGGTCAGCTGACCGAGTACGGCCTGGTGGCCGAGGAGTACGGCGGCGACACCATGTTCGTCGACATCTCCGCCAAGCAGGGTCTGCACATCGACTCGCTGCTGGAGGCCGTGGTCCTCACGGCCGACGCCTCGCTCGACCTGCGGGCCAACCCGCACCAGGACGCGCAGGGCATCTCGATCGAGTCCCGTCTCGACCGCGGCCGCGGTGCCGTGGCGACGGTCCTCGTGCAGCGAGGCACCCTGCGGGTCGGCGACACGATGGTGGTGGGCGACGCCTACGGCCGCGTGCGCGCCATGCTCGACGACAACGGCAACAACGTCGCCGAGGCGGGTCCGTCGACGCCGGTCCAGGTCCTGGGCCTGACCAACGTGCCGGGCGCCGGTGACAACTTCATCGTGGTCGAGGAGGACCGTACGGCCCGCCAGATCGCGGAGAAGCGTGCCGCCCGCGAGCGGAACGCCGCGTTCGCCAAGCGCACGCGCCGCGTGTCGCTGGAGGACCTGGACAAGGTGCTGAAGGCCGGCGAGGTCCAGCAGCTGAACCTGATCATCAAGGGCGACGCGTCCGGATCGGTCGAGGCACTGGAATCCTCCCTCCTCCAGCTGGACGTCGGCGAAGAGGTCGACATCCGCGTCCTGCACCGCGGCGTCGGTGCGGTCACGGAGTCCGACATCGACCTGGCGATGGGCTCCGACGCCATCGTGATCGGCTTCAACGTGCGCGCCGCCGGGCGGGCACAGCAGATGGCCGAGCGCGAGGGTGTGGACGTCCGGTACTACTCGGTCATCTACCAGGCGATCGAGGAGATCGAGGCGGCCCTCAAGGGCATGCTCAAGCCGGAGTACGAAGAGGTCGAGCTCGGCACGGCGGAGATCCGCGAGGTCTTCCGCTCGTCCAAGCTGGGCAACATCGCGGGTGTTCTCATCCGCTCCGGCGAGGTCAAGCGCAACACCAAGGCGCGCCTCCTGCGCGATGGCAAGGTCATCGCGGAGAGCCTCAACATCGAGGGTCTGCGTCGCTTCAAGGACGACGTCACCGAGATCCGCGAAGGCTTCGAGGGCGGTATCAACCTCGGAAACTTCAACGACATCAAGGTCGACGACGTCATCGCGACGTACGAGATGCGCGAGAAGCCGCGGGTGTAACAGCCCCGACTTCCGAGACGGTGCGGTCCGGGGCCGGTCGGCGGAGAGTGAATATCCGTCGATCGGCCCCGGCCGTTCGTTGTACGGTTCTGGTGTCCCCGCCCCATGGATGGCGGGGCCACCGATCCCGTACCGGCGGGTGAACCGGTTACACATGTATGTGGGGACGCTGTCCTTCGACCTCCTCCTCGGCGACGTACATTCGCTGAAGGAGAAGCGCTCCGTCGTCCGCCCGATCGTCGCCGAACTCCAGCGGAAGTACGCGGTGAGCGCGGCGGAGGTGGATCACATGAACCTCCATCGCCGGGCCGTCATCGGCCTGGCGACGGTGTCCGCCGACGCCGGGCACCTCAGCGACGTGCTCGACCGGTGCGAACGGCTGGTGGCCGGCCGCCCCGAGGTGGAGTTGCTGTCCGTCAGACGGCGCTTCCACGGCGAAGACGACTGACCAAGAACGAGAAGAAGAAAGAACGGGAGACGGACCAGTGGCCGACAACGCGCGGGCGAAAAGGCTGGCGGACCTCATCCGAGAGGTGGTGGCCCAGAAGCTGCAGCGCGGGATCAAGGACCCGCGGCTCGGCTCGCACGTCACCATCACGGACACCCGGGTCACGGGTGACCTGCGGGAGGCGACCGTCTTCTACACGGTGTACGGCGACGAGGAGGAGCGCAACGCCGCCTCCGCGGGCCTGGAGAGCGCCAAGGGGATCCTGCGTTCGGAGGTCGGCAAGGCCGCGGGCGTGAAGTTCACGCCGACCCTGACCTTCGTCATGGACGCCCTCCCGGACACCGCCCGCAACATCGAGGACCTCCTCGACAAGGCGCGCCAGTCCGACGAGAAGGTGCGCGAGGCGTCCGCGGGCGCCGCGTACGCCGGCGAGGCGGACCCGTACCGCAAGCCGGGTGAGGACGACGAGGCCGACGAGGTCGTCGAGGGCGACGAGACGGACGACACCGCTAAATGAGCGAGAAGCACACCACGCCCGACGGCCTTGTCATCGTCGACAAGCCGTCGGGCTTCACTTCGCACGACGTCGTCGCCAAGATGCGGGGCATCGCCCGGACGCGGCGCGTCGGGCACGCCGGCACGCTCGACCCGATGGCGACGGGCGTCCTGGTCCTCGGGGTGGAGCGGGCGACCAAGCTCCTCGGGCACCTCGCCCTCACCGAGAAGGAGTACCTGGGCACCATCAGACTCGGGCAGACGACGCCGACCGACGACGCCGAGGGCGAGATCACGAGGTCGCTCGACGCCTCGAAGGTCACCCGGGAGTCCATCGACGCGGCCGTCGCCGAGCTGACCGGCGAGATCATGCAGGTGCCGTCCAAGGTCAGCGCCATCAAGATCGACGGCGTGCGGTCCTACAAGCGGGCGCGCGAGGGCGAGGAGTTCGAGATCCCCGCCCGCCCGGTCACCGTCTCCTCCTTCGCGGTGTACGACGTCCGGGACGCCGTCGCCGAGGACGGCACCCCCGTGCTGGACCTGGTGGTCTCGGTGGTCTGCTCCTCCGGCACCTACATCCGTGCCCTGGCCCGCGACCTGGGCGCGGCCCTCGGCGTCGGTGGCCACCTCACCGCGCTGCGCCGGACCCGCGTCGGTCCGTACAAGCTGGACGCGGCGAAGACGCTGGACCAGCTCCAGCAGGACCTCACCGTGATGCCGATCGCGGACGCCGCCGGTGCCGCCTTCCCCCGCTGGGACGTGGACGCCAAGCGGGCCCGGCTGCTCCTCAACGGCGTGCGGCTGGAGATGCCGGACGTCTACGCGGGCGCCGGGGCCGTCGCCGTCTTCGATCCCGAGGGACGCTTCCTCGCGCTCGTGGAGGAGCAGCGGGGCAAGGCCAAGAGCCTGGCCGTCTTCGGCTGAGCCGGCCCGCCGCCGGACTCCGCCCGTGGAGCGGCGACCACGGGGACTTCCACTGCCGCCGCTCCACGGTCCCCCCTCGGTTCCCCCACTCCCCAGGGTGTATCCAACCCTCCCCTCCTGTTCACCCGTCCGGGCAGGCGCTCGGAGTGAACCGGGGGTGTGGAGGGGGGCGCGTTCGCCAGGGGATCTGTCCCGCTGATCATCACCGGCCTACCGTCGAACACACAGCACGGGTGTACGGCGGGGAGGCTCGACGATGGCGTCGCGGAACCGGTCCCGGGAGGCGGGCAACGACAGGGCGGCACGGCGGTCCCGGGACGGCTCCCAGGACCCGCGTGACGGTGCGCAGGCCCTGGCGGCCGAACCGACGCGGTGCCCGCCCGACGACGTCCTGATCCGCGTCCACGACCTCGCCGGGCGCCCCCGCGGCGCGGGGTTCGTCGCCGACCACCGCGGGACGGTGGTCACCAGCCACGAAGCGGTCGACGGCCTGCCCCGGCTCGTGCTCAGCACCGCCGGCGACCGCCGCCGTGTGGTGGCCGCCGCCGACGTGACGCCGCTTCCCGCCCTCGGCCTCGCACTCGTCCGCGGCGAGGGCCTCGGCGTCGAACCGCTGCCCGTCGGCGCACGGGGGCGCGTCGACGCGGGCACGTACGTGCGGATCGCCGCCGGCGGCTGGCGCGAGGCCCGGGTACTGGGCGCCACCGACGTCCACTACGCGGCCACCGACCGCTTCCACGTCCTGCGCGACGCCCTGGAGCTCGCGCTCGGCATCTCGGGAAGGGACGCGCTGCGTCTCGGCGGCGGCGCCGCGGGCGGACCCGTCCTCGACATCACGACCGGTGCCGTCCTCGGCGTCCTCGGCACCGCCCTGAGCTCCGGACACAGCGACGTCGGCTTCGCCGTGCCCCTGCCGCCCGCCCCCGGCCCCCTCGCCGCCCTGCTCGCCGAGAACGCGGCGACGGTCCCGGCCTACGGCGCCGACCTGAATCTGGCCGGCGTCCTCGCGCTCACCGCGACCTCGGTGGCCAAGGACGGTCCGCCGGGAGTGCCCGGCGGCGGCGGTCCCGGTACGGGGAGCGGGGTCCGGGCCGGCGTCGAGGGTGACGGCGGTGGTGGCGCCGCTGCCGTGGCCCCGGTCGAGCGGTCCGCCGTCGCGAGGGAGTTCACCGCCTTCACCGAAGGACCCGCCCGTGTGCTCGCGCTGGTCGGCGCCCCCGGCAGTGGCCGTACGACGGAGCTGGCGGCCCTCGCCGCCCGCCGCTCCCGGGGGACGGAACCGGCACCCACCCTGTGGCTGCGCGGCGCCGACCTGCGCGACGACGACAGGTCGCTGGCCGACGCGGCGCGCAGGGCGCTGGCCCGGGCCGCCCGCATCGTGGCCGCCGCGGACCCCTCACGCCCCGCGGGCCTCGGCGACATCACCCCGGAGCGCCTGGCCCGCCTCGCCCGGGCCGCCGGGCGTCCGCTCCTGCTCCTCCTCGACGGACCCGAGGAGATGCCGCCCCTCCTGGCCCACCGCCTCCCCGAGTGGACCGAGGGCACCGCGGCCTGGCTGCGGGAGACGGGGACGCGGCTCGTCATGGCCTGCCGAGGGGAGTACTGGGAGCGGGCCGGCGCGGAGTTCCCTCCGGAGCTGCTGTACGCGTCGGTGGGGCGCGCGTCGTCGGCGGCGCCGACCGCGGGGGAGTGGACGACCGGACGTGCCGCGAGCGTGCCGTCGCCTCGCGTCGGTGCTGACGGGATCGTCGGGGCCGCCGGGGCGTCGGAGGCGGTCACCGGTGATGCGTCGGGGGCAATGGCGGTCACCGGTGGTCCGAGCGCCTGGCCGGTCGCCGTGGGAGAACCGGCGTCCGGGTGGTCGGGCGGGGCGCGGTTGCCTTCCTCCTTCTTCGGGGCGTGCGGTCCGTTCGGCGTACGTGTTCCGCCGTCCGGAGCCGTCAGCTCCAGGTCCGGGGTGACCGGGTTTCCGTCCGGAGCGGGTCGGACCCCGTCCGACGACATCGAGTCCGTGTCCGGGGAGGTCGAGCCGCCGACCGACGGCGTCCGTTCCTCGTCCGAAAGCGCTGGTTCTCCGTCCGGGGCGGCCGGAGCCCCGGCCGTGGCGGTCCGAGGCTCGTACGAACCGGTCGGCGTGGGGCGTCCGCCCTGCGTCCCTCTCGGCGACCTGCGCGACGACGAGGCCCGGGAGGCACGCGCCCGCTACCGCCTGCCGGACGGAGCCCTCGCGGACCCGGACGACCGGCACCCCCTCACCCTGCGCCTGCTCGCGGAGGTGCACGAGGCCCTGCCCGGGTCCCCGCCCCCCGCCCGCGTCGACCGGGACGGGGTCTTCGCGGCCTACCTGGACCTGATGTGCCTGCGCGTCGCGACCCGCCTGGCGGCGGAGAACGGCCTGCGCGGCACCGCCGTACGCCGACTCGCGGCGAAGGTCTCCGGACAGGTGCACGAGGCCGCCCGGCGCAGTCTCGGCCCCGGGCAGGGGGAGCTGGACCGCGAGTCGTTCGAGGCCGTGTTCCCGCCGGGGCGGGCTCCCGTCCGGCTCGGCGGCGGCACCGGCTGGGCGACCGCCGTACTGGCCGAGGGCCTCCTCGTCCCCGCCGGCGCCGGCTACCGCTTCGCGCACGAGGAACTCGCCGACTGGCTCCAGGGCACCCACCTCGACCTGGACGAGGCCCTGCGCGCCCTCGTCCACCACCGCGCCACCCCGCACGAACCGCACGCCCTGCCCGTGCCGCACCACCGCATCGGCCCGGTCGCGGAGGCGGTGCTGCTGCTCGGCCGTCAGTACGGCGCACCACAACTCGCCCTGAACTTGGAGGAGTTGGTCACCGTTCTCGACGCGGACCCGCATTCCTGGTGGGCCGCACGGCTGCTCACCGAGGTGCTGACGCGGGTGCCCGACGCGACGCCGTACACGGAGGTGTTGCGGCTGCTCGCCGACGGCATCGCGGAACGCGGCGCCGAAAGGAGGGCGTCGCCCGAGGAGTTCGGGCCCGCCTTCTGGACCGCTCTGCGCCTCCCGCAGGCCACGCGCCTGGACCTGCTCCGCCGCCTCGTCCTCGCCGACGGACCCCCGCACGCACCGGGCCCCCGCCACCTCGACACCGTCGCCGAACTGCTCGCCGCCGACCCCGCGACCGTGCAGCCGCTCCTCCTCCGCTGGTTCGACGACGAGAGGCCGCTGCCCGCCACCCCGCACGCGACCGTCGCGACCGCCGCGCAGGCGCTGCTGCACACCCACCGCCACCGCGGCCTGGACGGCCTCACCGAGGTACTCGTCGACAGCGCGCACCGGCGGGCCGACGAACTGCTCGCCGTCCTGGCCGAGGACGAGCCGTCCGCCCTCTGCCGGGCCGTCGAGCGGTGGGCCCGCGACGAGCGCACCGCGCGGCGGACGGCGGCGGTGACCCACGGCCTGCGCACCGCCCCGAACGCACGGACCGCCGCAGACCGCACCCTGCTGCGCCACGCCGCCCTGGTCCTGCTCGCCCGCCCGGCCGACGGACCCCTGCACGGCGGCGCGCTCGCCCTGCTCGTACAGGACCCCGACAGCCGCGACCGCCACCTCCCGAGGGCGCTCGACCACTTC
Organism: Streptomyces ambofaciens ATCC 23877; assembly: GCF_001267885.1. Taxonomy (NCBI): domain Bacteria; kingdom Bacillati; phylum Actinomycetota; class Actinomycetes; order Kitasatosporales; family Streptomycetaceae; genus Streptomyces; species Streptomyces ambofaciens. The sequence goes on from NZ_CP012382.1 coordinate 5,783,164, forward strand.
GCGGCCGGCGACCCCTGCCTTCCCCCGAGCGCGGTGGCCACCGCCCTGCCGACCCACCCGGAGCCCGTCCTGGAGGCCTTCCGGGCCCGGCTGCGCGGCCCGGACGCCGGGGAGGCCCTGCGCAGACTCATCGACGCCACCACACCGGCGCTGGCCCGCCGGGTCGCCGTACTCGTGGGGGAAGCGGTGACGGAGCGCCCGGAGACCGCCGGGCACGTGGCGGCGTACGTCGACCGGCGACTCGACCGGGACCCCGCGGCCCGCCGCGTCCTCCACTCCCTGGTCACCGCACTGCTGGACGACGGTCCCGAGCCCGTACGGGCCGCGCTGGCCGGCGTCCTGGCCGCGGGAGGCCCGCCCGGCCGCGGTCCGCTCCGCCGCGAGCTGCGCGAACACCTCCTGGCCCACGAGCAGGATCCCGCCGTCCTGGACGCGCTGCTGCACGCGGCCGTCCGGTGCGGCGGCGAGGACCTGCGCGCCCTCGTCCACCGCACCGGCCTGCTCCTCGTCCGCACGCCGGACGGAGCCACCCGTTTCGACCGCGGTCTGGTCGACCTGGCACGCCACCTCCCGGGATTCGCCGCCCGGGTGACCGGCTGGCTGGCCGACGCGCCGCAGGACTGGGCCGCGCTGGTGGGCCCCAGCGCGCGCCGCACGCTCGAGAATCTGACGGGCGCCCGGGTCCCCGCGTGACCCGGGTCCGTTCCGTGTGGCGTGCACCCGGTCACAGGGCGCATACCGATGCGGGCGGGAGACGGACGGCATGGCACTCTTAGAGCTGCGTAAGAGGCATCGACTCCGACGAGTTTGCGACAAGGAGCAGACACAGTGCAGCGCTGGCGTGGCTTGGAGGACATCCCCGAGGACTGGGGACGCAGCGTCGTCACCATCGGCTCCTACGACGGCGTCCACCGCGGGCACCAGCTGATCATCAAGCACGCCGTGGACCGCGCCCGCGAGCTGGGCGTCCCCACCGTCGTCGTCACCTTCGACCCGCACCCCAGCGAGGTGGTCCGCCCCGGCAGCCACCCGCCGCTGCTCGCCCCGCACCACCGCCGCGCCGAACTGATGGCGGACCTGGGCGTGGACGCGGTGCTGATCCTGCCGTTCACCACGGAGTTCTCGAAGCTGTCCGCGGCCGACTTCGTGGTGAAGGTGCTGGTCGACCGGCTGCGCGCCAAGGCGGTCGTCGAGGGCCCCAACTTCCGCTTCGGCCACAAGGCGGCCGGGAACGTGGAGTTCCTGGTCGAGCAGGGCAAGATCTACGACTTCGAGGTCGAGGTCGTGGACCTGTACGTGACCGGTGAGGCGGGCGGCGGCGAGCCGTTCTCCTCCACCCTCACCCGCCGCCTGGTCGCCCAGGGCGAGGTCGAGGGCGCCGCGGAGATCCTCGGCCGACCGCACCGCGTCGAGGGCGTCGTCGTCCGGGGCGCCCAGCGCGGCCGCGAGCTCGGCTTCCCCACGGCCAACGTGGAGACGCTCCCGCACACCGCCATCCCGGCCGACGGCGTCTACGCCGGCTGGCTGCACGCGCAGGGCGAGGCGATGCCGGCCGCGATCTCCGTAGGCACCAACCCGCAGTTCGACGGCACCGAGCGCACGGTCGAGGCGTACGCCATCGACCGCGTGGGCCTCGACCTGTACGGCCTGCACGTCGCGGTGGACTTCCTGGCCTTCGTACGCGGTCAGGCGAAGTTCGAGACGCTGGACGCGCTGCTGGAGCAGATGGCCGAGGACGTGGAGCGCTGCTGCGGCCTGGTCGCGGCGGCGTCGTAACACCTGACCCCCCTCCCCCCACGGCTGGCCGCGCTCTGCCTGCGGCCCGCCCACGACGCCGAAGGGCGGCCGGTGCTGACGAGCACCGGCCGCCCTTCGCTGTCGGGGGCTACTGCTGAGGCGGCGGGGGAGGCGTCTGCCCGTCCTGCTGACCGGGCTGCGGGTAGCCGTAGCCGGGCTGGGCGTACGGCTGTCCCGGCTGCGGGTACGGCTGTCCGGGCTGCTGCGGGTACGGCTGCCCCGGCTCGGCGTACTGGGAGGGCTGGCCGGGCGTCCCCGGTGCACCGGGCATACCGGGAGCACCGGGCTGGCCGGGCTGGCCGGGCATGGGCTGCTGGCCCTGCACCGGATGCTGGCCGGGCAGGGGCTGCTGCCCGGGTAGCGGCTGCCCGGGCGCCGGCTGACCGTGCAAGGGCTGGCCGGGAATCTGCTGGCCCGGGTAGTTCTGGCCCGGCATCGGCGGAGCGGCCACCGGCGGCGGGTTGCCGTTGGACGTCCACAGGCCGTGCGACTGCTGGTGGCGGACGAAGTCCTCGGCGACCATCGCCGAGAGGTTGAAGTACGCCTCCCGGACCTTCGGCCGCATCATGTCGAGGTCGACCTCGGCGCCCGCTGCCAGATGCTCGTCGAACGGCACCACGACCACGCCCCGGCACCGCGTCTGGAAGTGCCCGACGATGTCGTCGACCTTGATCATCTTGCCGGTCTCGCGGACCCCGGAGATGACGGTGATGGACCGGGAGACGAGGTCGGCGTACCCGTGAGCGGACAACCAGTCCAGTGTCGTACTGGCGCTGCTCGCACCGTCCACGGACGGCGTCGAGATGATGATCAACTGGTCGGCGAGGTCCAGCACGCCGCGCATCGCGCTGTACAGCAGGCCGGTGCCCGAGTCGGTGAGAATGATCGGGTACTGCTTGCCGAGCACGTCGATCGCGCGCCGGTAGTCCTCGTCGTTGAACGTCGTGGACACGGCAGGGTCGACGTCGTTGGCGATGATCTCCAGCCCGGACGAGGCCTGGGAGGTGAACCGCCGGATGTCCATGTACGAGTTGAGGTACGGGATCGCCTGGACGAGGTCGCGGATGGTGGCCCCGGTCTCGCGGCGCACGCGACGGCCGAGCGTACCGGCGTCCGGGTTGGCGTCGATCGCGAGGATCTTGTCCTGCCGCTCGGTGGCGAGCGTGGAACCGAGGGCGGTGGTGGTCGTCGTCTTGCCGACACCGCCCTTGAGGCTGATGACGGCGATGCGGTAGCAGGACAGCACCGGGGTGCGGATCAGCTCCAGCTTGCGCTGCCGCTCGGCCTCCTCCTTCTTGCCGCCCAGCTTGAACCGGGAACCGCCGGACGCCGGGCGGCTGCTCTTCGCCTTCTGCCTCTTGTTGTTGAGCAGCCGGTCGGACGACAGCTCCACGGCCGCGGTGTAACCGAGCGGCGCGGCACCGGGGTTGGTGGGCTGACGCTGGTCGTGCTGCATGGGCTGCGGCCAGGCGGCACCGAGCCGGGGGTCGACGGGGTGCTGCGGCGCCGGAGCATGGGGCTGCTGTGCCTGTTGCGCCTGCTGTGCCTGCTGAGCCTGTTGCGCCTGCTGTGCCTGATCCGGCTGGCCGGGATGAACGGGCTGACCGGGGTGCTGCACCGGCTGGGGGGCCTGCGCCGGCTGAGGAGCCTGGGGGGCCTGAGGCGCCTGGTGCGGCTGTTGAGCGAACGGGCTCGGCGGAGTCTGCGGAGCCTGCCCCTGCGGGACCTGCCCCTGCGGCTCGCTCGGCCGGCCCATCGGCTGGGCCGGCGGAGTCTGCGACGCGAAGCCCTGCTGAGCCGGGTGCGGCGCGGCCTCCGGGGCCCGGGCGTCCGCCTGCGGCTGACCCTGCGGCGGTACGCCGGGCTGAGGCTGCCAGCCGTACTGCGCGGGCGCCTGCGGGAAGCCGTAGCCACCGGGCTGCACCGGAGGATGGGCCGGGTGAGCCGCCGCGCCGGGCTGCGGGAATCCGTAACCGGCGGCGGCGCCGGCCGCGGGACCGTGTGCGCCGCCCGGCTGCTCGGCCGGAGGCTGCGGTGCCGCCGGAGGCGTGGCGCCCGGCTGCGGGAATCCGTAACCGGCCTGGGGAGCGGGCTGTCCGGGCGCCTGGTTCGGCGGCATCGGCGCGGCGGTCGGAGCGGGACTCCACGCGGCGGGCGCCGGCTGCGGAGCCTGCGGCTGGAACGGCGGCTGCTGTGCCGGCACGTTCGGCTGCTCCGGGGCGGCGGGGGCGGGCTGCGGCTGCGCCGGCCACTGGTGCGCAGGGGCGGGGGCGGCGGGAGGGTAGGACGGGGGCAGCGGCGGCACATCGCCCTGCGCCACGGGTGCCGTCTGGGCAGGCGGGACGTCCTGCGGCTCGCTCTCCGCAGGGGAGGCATCGGCCGGAACGGCGTCCACCGGAGCCGCAGCGGACGTCATGGCCTCCGGCTCGGGCCGGGCGTCCTCCGGCTCCTCCTGGGCCGGGAGACTGTCCTCGGGCTCGGGCTCGGGCTCGGGCTGGGGCTCGGGCTGGGGCTCGGGCTGGAGCTGGGGCTCGGGCTGGGGCTCGGGCTGGGGCTCGGGCTCGCCGGCCGTGGGAGCGACCGGCTCGACCTCGACGTCCCGAGCCGGACCGGTGAGGCCGGACTCGACCACGCCGCTGTCCGCGACCCCGGAAACCTCGTAGCCCTCGTCGGAGCCGACGACGTCCTCCGCGTCCTCCGCATCGGCCGTACCGTCCCCGTCGGTCGGGTCGTCCCGCTCGCCGGAGCCGGTGAGCTCGGTACCGTCAATGAGCCCCGGACCGTCGTTGAGCTCCGGGCCCTCGGTGAACTCCCGGCCCTCAATGGCTTGCGGACCATCGATGACCACCGGCTCTTGGCCGCGCTCGGACTCCGCGGAGCCGTCCGCCACCGCGACGTTCTCGTCCGGGGTGCCCTCGCCGGCCCCCTCGGCCGCGGAGGCCTCGTCCTCGGTCGTGACCTCGGGTTCACCGACCGCGGTCATGGACCGCTCGTCCTGCTCCTCGTCCGGCCCCTCGTGCTGCCGGGCCTCTTCCGCAGCGGCACGCTCGGCGATCTCCCGCTTCAGGGCGGCGGAGGAGAAGCGCATGGTGGCGCCGCTGTCCAGGTCACCGTTGTCGGGCTCGGGCTCGGGCTCGGGCTCGTCCGCGGGCGGGGGAGTCGGGGTCTGCAACGGGAACCCGCCGGCGGGGAACGTCGGCACGGCCGTGGGAGACACCGGACCCGGCGCGGGAGCCGGAGCGGCCACTTCCTCCGGCTCCGGCCGCACCTGCGGTTCCGGCCCCGCATCCGGCTCGGACGGCCCCTGCGGCTGCTGGGGCTCGAACCCGCTCCCGATCGGCAGCCTGGGCAGACCGGTCGGTCCTCCGGTAGAGGGCACGGGTGGCGTGAACGGCGCGGGCGCCGGGGTCGGCGGCACGAAGGGAGGCGTAGGAGCGGGAAGGGAGGAGGGGCCGCTGGACGGATTCGCGTGCGGCGGAGGAGTCAACCCGGGCAACGGCGGAACCGGCCCACGAGGGGCAGGCGGGGCGGAAGGACCCGTAGGAGCCGCGGCGGACGAGGCCCCGGCGCTCGAACTGCCGTCGGCGCCCGCTCCCTGCCCCCGGTCCGCATCACTCGACGCGTTCTGTGTGTACCAGGCGGGCGGTGCGTAGTCGATGGTGAACTCGCCCGTCGTCTCGTTCGCTGACTCCGCGTCGGGCTGGTCATCGCCGGGTGTCGCCCAGCCCCCGCGCATCCCGTCCCGATCGCTGCTCACAGTTCCTCCTGATGTGGTCGAGCACCCTCATGCCGTGCTGGGGCGACCGTTTATGTCATCCGACGTGGTCCGAAGTGAAGCGAGGTCGTCCGATCGCCGGCCCTCCCCGTACGACGCCGACACCCGGGTCACGGGTTCTGGCGTCGCGCCCCGACCCAGCCTAATCACCACACGCCCCGCCCTGGCAGCCCCGTCCTCACCTCAGCATCCGCCCATTGCGTCACAGCCTGCCCCGAAGTGCCGTACCTCGTTTCCGAATCCGTGCATGCGCCATGCGACATCCATGACAAGTCGGACAGAAACTCCGTGTGGGCGGTGGGGGTTGGTACCCGTACACCCCGCTCGCGCTCGCGAGTGATCAAGGCACCGGCATAGTAGGAGCGCGCCTCCCGTCATCCCATCGCGGGAATCCCCCAGGAACAGGAAGAGGACTCACGCGTGAGCTTCGGCCCACCCCCCTCCATGCCCCAGCCCTCGCCGCCCGCGGAGACTCGCGAGCGGAAACGCGGCCGGAAGACGCTGACGGGCCTGCTCGCGGTCGTCGTCGCCGCGGCATTGGCCTCCGGAGGTTGGCTCCTGTGGGGCGGCAGCGGGGAGGACGCGTCGTCGGACAAGGCGCGGGCCGCCGACGGGCGGGGCCCCCTCGATGTCCGGGAGACGGTCGAGAAGCAACCCGCCGGCACCGTGGGGGAGATGGCCTTCCGCTTCTCGGTGGACGACATGGCCCCCGGGGAGCACGTGGAGATGCCGGGGATGTGGGCCACGGACCGCATCCTCGCCAAGGGCGTCAACAAGACCCTCGTCGGCATGCGGATCGGTACCGACGCCGCGCCCGGTGACGAGGAGTGGAGGCTCGGGCTGGACGGCCCGATCTGCGGCTACACGCGCCATGTGACCGGCGACCACCGGACCGCCGTCCTCTTCCGGGCGAACGACCAGGAGGAGGACGCGTATTGCAACCAGGTCGCCTTCGTCGACCTGGACGACGGCCGCCTGGTCTGGGAGGACCGGTTCCCCTACTCCGTGGCCGGTCCCGGCCCGGGTCTCGCCACCGGCCGCAGCAGCCAGGACCGGCCGAGCGTGACGCTGACGCACGACACGGTCGCGGTGACCTGGGGCGGCGGCACCATCGGGTACGACATGGAGAAGGGCGAGAGCCGGTGGGCCACGAAGGCCACCGCCCCCTGCCAGGACATGGGAGCGGCCGGCGGACGCGCCCTCCTGGTCCGCCAGCAGTGCTGGAGCACCGACGAGAGCGTGCCGGACGAATCCTGGCAGCACGTCACCTACAAGGTGCGCAAAGTGGACCCGGTCACGGGCCGGTCCCTGTGGACGTACGCGGCCGCGAAGGGCATTCGAGATCTGAGCGTGCCGTCCACCGAGCCGGCGGTGCTCGCCATCGCCGGTGGTGACACCGAGATCACCGACCTGCTGTCCCTCGACGACAAGGGACGTAACCGAGCCACGGTCAGTCTCCGCAATGGGGCGTACGTCGCCGACTGCGCATACACCGACTACCTGGTGATCGACGACTGCCCGACCATCGCCGTCGGAGCGGACCAGGTGTTCATCCGCAGCAAGGACCAGATGGAGAAGCAGGTCTCCAACTGGATCATCGGCTTCGACCTGGCGACGGGGAACACCACGAAGAAGTTCGACTCCGGCCCCGGCTCCCTGCTCCAACCGTTGCGCATGAGCGGGGACCAGCTTCTCGCCCTGCGCCTGAGCAACGACCACATCGCGCCGAACGCGCTGGTCGGCCTTGATCCCGAGACGGACAGGGAGACGCCGTACTTCTACTTCGGCCTGCCGAGCGAGGGAGAACCGCTGACGCTGACGAACGAGAACGACATCGTCGTCCAGGACGGACGTCTCTTCTTCGGCGCCAGATCCGCGAACGGTCCGTCCGACGAGCGGAAGAAGCAGTGGACCTACCTGGTCCTGGGCATCGGAAGCGGCACGGCGGCAGGACCGTGACGATCCCTCTCGCCCCGATGCCTCATTCCTTACCGGCGGCTCCGTCCCGCGTCGTCGGCTCCAGATCGAACTCCCCGTCCCGAGCGCCGAGCACGAACGCGGTCCACTCGGCTTCCGTGTACCGCAGCACGGTGCCCGGGTCGAGCGACGACCTCATGGCCACGGCGCCCGCCGGAAGGTAGGCGATCTCGACCCGCTCCTCGTGCTCCTCGGTGCCGGGCGCGCTGTGCCATTCGACGCCGGAGATGTCGAGGGAGTAGAGCTCGTCCCTCTCCCGCTCCTTGCGTGCCCGGAGTTCCTTGTCCTCGGCGTCGGCCATCGCGGCTCGGTCCTTCCTGCTGTGCCAACGAGCTGTGCGGCCACCTTACTTGCCGTAGTTCTCCCTGATCAGCGGTTTGCCGATGTACGTGACCGGCAGGGGTGACAGGGGGCCCGCGAAGGCGAGCCGGTGAGTCCGCCGGGGGTGTCGGCACAGAGGAGCCGGCCGAGCGACGCAGGCCGCCGGAGCCGAGCCGGAGCCCGGAGCGGTTCCCCGAAACCGTCCGGGCCAGCGCCCGGCCCCGCGCCCGGCCCCGCCCGGCCCCGCGCCCGCCCCGCCCAGCCCCGCGACCGGCCCCCCCCGGGGGGCTCGCGTCCAGCCCTCCCGGGTCCGCGTCCAGCCCCGTCCGCCCAGGCTGGTACGCTGTGTGACGGCCGTTTGTGTACGCGCCCCCGGAGCCTGGAGCCCTGGAGGTCGCGCCCAGCGGATCCCCGCCTTCCGAGTCACGGAAGATTCCCCGAGAAGTAGACCGGGGGCACTCGGTGGGCACTCACAGACCAAGAGGAGTACGCGTGTCGCTCGACGCCGCAGTGAAGAAGCAGATCATCTCCGAGTTCGGTACCAAGGAGGGCGACACCGGCTCCCCCGAGGTCCAGGTCGCTCTGCTGTCCCGTCGGATCTCCGACCTGACCGAGCACCTCAAGACCCACAAGCACGACCACCACTCCCGTCGTGGTCTGCTGATCCTGGTCGGTCAGCGCCGCCGGCTGCTGCAGTACCTCGCCAAGAAGGACATCCAGCGCTTCCGTGCGCTGGTCGAGCGCCTCGGCATCCGTCGCGGTGCGGCGGGCGCCAAGTAGGACGTCGTGAAGGGAGCGGTTCCCATCGTTCGGGGGCCGCTCCCTTTGCTGTACGTGCGCAGTGTCGCCACCGCTTTGTAGTGTGGTAGCAGAACAACAAGACGCACGACCGCACGACGCACGACAAGAACGACACGCACGACAAGAACGAACGCAGGACACGGACGACACGAGGAGAAGCGCGCCTCGCCGCCGCCGGTCCTCGGTAGTGGCCCCCGGGGGCAGAACCCCGGGTGCTTCGATCGAAGACCGGCCCGCACAGGACGCAGCGCTTCTCCACCCCCGTCCCCCCGCCACACGGGCGTGGAGGGACAAAAGACGACAAGCAATGGAGAAAACGCTAGTGGAGAACGAGACCCACTACGCCGAGGCCGTCATCGACAACGGCGCCTTCGGTACCCGCACCATCCGCTTCGAGACGGGCCGCCTGGCCCGCCAGGCCGCCGGTTCGGCCGTGGCCTACCTGGACGACGACACCATGGTGCTGTCGGCCACCAGCGCCTCGAAGAACCCCAAGGACCAGCTCGACTTCTTCCCCCTCACGGTGGACGTCGAGGAGCGGATGTACTCCGCCGGCAAGATCCCCGGCAGCTTCTTCCGCCGGGAGGGCCGGCCCTCCGAGGACGCGGTCCTCACCTGCCGCCTGATCGACCGCCCGCTGCGCCCGTCCTTCAAGAAGGGCCTGCGCAACGAGATCCAGGTCGTCGCGACGATCATGGCCCTCAACCCCGACCACCTGTACGACGTCGTGGCGATCAACGCCGCCTCCGCGTCCACGCAGCTGGCCGGTCTGCCCTTCTCCGGCCCGGTCGGCGGCGTCCGCGTCGCGCTGATCCGCGGCCAGTGGGTGGCCTTCCCGACGCACACCGAGCTCGAGGACGCCGTCTTCGACATGGTCGTCGCGGGCCGCGTCCTGGAGGACGGCGACGTCGCGATCATGATGGTCGAGGCCGAGGCCACCGAGAAGACCATCAAGCTCGTCGAGGGCGGCGCCGAGGCGCCCACCGAGGAGGTCGTCGCCGCCGGTCTGGACGCCGCGAAGCCCTTCATCAAGGTGCTGTGCCGCGCGCAGGCCGACCTCGCCGCCAAGGCCGCGAAGCCGACCGGCGAGTTCCCGATCTTCCTGGACTACCAGGACGACGTCCTCGAGGCGCTGACCGCCGCCGTCAAGCCCGAGCTCGCCCAGGCGCTCACCATCGCCGGCAAGCAGGAGCGCGAGGCCGAGCTGGACCGCGTCAAGGCGCTCGCCGCCGAGAAGCTCCTGCCGGAGTTCGAGGGCCGCGAGAAGGAGATCTCCGCCGCGTACCGCTCGCTGACCAAGTCCCTGGTCCGTGAGCGCGTCATCAAGGAGAAGAAGCGCATCGACGGCCGCGGTGTCACCGACATCCGCACCCTGGCCGCCGAGGTCGAGGCCATCCCGCGCGTGCACGGCTCCGCCCTGTTCGAGCGTGGCGAGACCCAGATCCTGGGCGTCACCACCCTCAACATGCTCCGTATGGAGCAGCAGCTGGACACGCTGTCGCCGGTGACGCGCAAGCGCTACATGCACAACTACAACTTCCCGCCGTACTCCGTCGGCGAGACCGGCCGCGTCGGCTCCCCGAAGCGCCGCGAGATCGGCCACGGCGCCCTCGCCGAGCGCGCCATCGTGCCGGTGCTGCCGACGCGCGAGGAGTTCCCCTACGCGATCCGCCAGGTGTCCGAGGCCCTCGGCTCCAACGGCTCGACCTCCATGGGCTCGGTCTGCGCCTCCACCATGTCGCTGCTGAACGCCGGTGTGCCGCTGAAGGCCCCCGTCGCCGGTATCGCCATGGGCCTGATCTCCCAGGAGATCAACGGCGAGACGCACTACGTCGCCCTCACCGACATCCTCGGTGCGGAGGACGCCTTCGGCGACATGGACTTCAAGGTCGCCGGCACCAAGGAGTTCGTGACCGCCCTCCAGCTGGACACCAAGCTGGACGGCATCCCGGCCTCCGTCCTGGCCGCCGCCCTCAAGCAGGCCCGTGACGCCCGCCTCCACATCCTCGACGTGATGATGGAAGCGATCGACACGCCGGACGAGATGTCCCCCAACGCGCCGCGGATCATCACCGTGAAGATCCCCGTCGACAAGATCGGTGAGGTCATCGGCCCCAAGGGCAAGATGATCAACCAGATCCAGGAGGACACGGGCGCCGACATCACGATCGAGGACGACGGCACGATCTACATCGGTGCCGCCCAGGGCTCGCAGGCCGAGGCCGCCCGCGCCACGATCAACGGCATCGCCAACCCGACCATGCCCGAGGTCGGCGAGCGCTACCTGGGCACGGTCGTCAAGACGACCACCTTCGGCGCGTTCGTCTCCCTGCTGCCCGGCAAGGACGGACTGCTGCACATCTCGCAGATCCGCAAGCTCGCCGGCGGCAAGCGCGTGGAGAACGTCGAGGACGTGCTCGGCGTGGGTGCCAAGGTCCAGGTCGAGATCGCCGAGATCGACTCCCGCGGCAAGCTCTCCCTGATCCCCGTGATCGAGGGCGAAGCAGGCGACGACGACACGAAGGACGACGCCGACCAGTGACGTCCCGTAGCGCCAAGGCGACGGCCCGCACCTCCTCGGAGGCGCGGGCCGTCGCCCGTACCCAAACCCTGATCAAGGGCGAGCACGGCATCGGCACGGTCCGCAAGACCACCCTCCCGGGCGGACTGCGCATCGTCACCGAGACCCTCCCCTCGGTCCGCTCGGCGACCTTCGGCATCTGGGCGCACGTCGGCTCCCGCGACGAGACCCCGGCTCTGAACGGCGCCACCCACTACCTGGAGCACCTGCTCTTCAAGGGAACGGGCAAGCGCAGCGCCCTCGACATCTCCTCCGCCCTCGACGCGGTCGGCGGCGAGATGAACGCGTTCACGGCGAAGGAGTACACGTGCTACTACGCCCGTGTGCTCGACACCGACCTGCCGCTCGCCATCGACGTGGTCTGCGACATGCTGACCGGCTCGCTCATCCGCGAGGAGGACGTCGACGTCGAGCGCGGCGCGATCCTCGAGGAGATCGCGATGACCGAGGACGACCCCGGCGACTGCGTGCACGACCTGTTCGCGCACACCATGTTCGGCGACAACGCGCTGGGCCGCCCCGTCCTCGGCACCGTCGACACGGTCAACGCCCTCACCGCCGACCGCATCCGCCGCTTCTACAAGAAGCACTACGACCCCACCCACCTGGTGGTCGCCGCGGCCGGCAACGTCGACCACAACAAGGTCGTACGCCAGGTCCGCGCCGCCTTCGAGAAGGCCGGCGCCTTCCGCGACCCGGTGGCCGAACCCATCGCCCCGCGTGACGGGCGGCGCACGATCCGTGCCGCGGGCCGGGTGGAGCTGATCGGACGCAGGACCGAGCAGGCCCACGTCATCCTCGGCATGCCGGGGCTGGCCCGTACCGACGAGCGCCGCTGGGCGCTGGGCGTACTGAACACCGCCCTCGGCGGCGGCATGTCGTCCCGCCTCTTCCAGGAGGTGCGGGAGAAGCGCGGCCTCGCCTACAGCGTGTACTCGTACACCTCCGGCTTCGCCGACTGCGGCCTCTTCGGCGTGTACGCGGGCTGCAGGCCCTCCCAGGTGCACGACGTGCTGAAGATCTGCCGCGACGAGCTCGACCACGTCGCCGAGCACGGCCTCACCGACGACGAGATCGGCCGCGCCGTCGGCCAGCTCCAGGGCTCCACGGTCCTCGGCCTGGAGGACACCGGCGCACTGATGAACCGTATCGGCAAGAGCGAACTGTGCTGGGGCGAGCAGATGTCCGTCGACGACATGCTGGCCCGGATAGCCTCGGTCACGCCGGACGACGTCCGCGCGGTCGCCCGCGACGTCCTGGGCAGGCGACCCTCGCTGTCGGTCATCGGCCCGCTGAAGGACAAGCAGGCGTCCCGGCTGCACGACGTCGTCGCCTGACACTCCCGGTAAGGAAGCGAACAACATGAGCAAGCTGCGCGTGGCCGTCCTCGGTGCCAAGGGCCGGATCGGCGCCGAGGCGGTACGGGCGGTCGAGGCCGCCGAGGACATGGAGCTGGTGGCCGCCCTGGGCCGCGGCGACAGCCTGGACACGCTGGCCGAGTCCGGCGCCCAGGTCGCCGTCGAGCTGACCACCCCGGCCTCGGTGATGGACAACCTCGACTACTGCGTACGCCACGGCATCCACGCCGTCGTCGGTACGACGGGCTGGACCGACGAACGCCTCGCACAGCTGACGGGCTGGCTGGACGGCTCCCCGCAGACCGGCGTGCTCATCGCGCCCAACTTCTCCATCGGCGCCGTACTCACCATGAAGTTCGCGCAGATCGCCGCCCCGTACTTCGAGTCCGTGGAGGTCGTCGAGCTGCACCACCCGAACAAGGTGGACGCCCCCAGCGGTACCGCCACCCGCACCGCCCAGCTGATCGCCCAGGCCCGGCAGAAGGCAGGCTCCGCTCCGGCGCCCGACGCCACTGCCACCGCCCTGGACGGCGCCCGCGGCGCGGACGTCGACGGGGTCCCGGTCCACGCGATCCGCCTGCGCGGGCTGCTGGCCCACCAGGAGGTCCTGCTCGGCGGTGAGGGCGAGACCCTCACCGTCCGGCACGACTCCCTGCACCACAGCAGCTTCATGCCGGGCATCCTGCTGGGCGCCCGCCGGGTCGTCACCACCCCGGGCCTCACCTTCGGCCTGGAACACTTCCTGGACCTGAACTGAGCCCCTGACCCTCATGCGCGCGAAAATCTCCTACGCCGTCACGGCCGCCGTCCTGGTCTTCTACTTCGCCCTGGTCGGCAGCCGCGGCGTGATGCTGATCGGCACCGGCACCGTCCTCACCGTGACCTTCGGGGTCGCGGTGCTGATCCTGCCGGTGATCGGCCTGTGGTTCCTCTGGAAGAACACCCAGTTCGTCCGCCGGGCCAACGCCCTCGCCGCGGAACTCGACGCCGAGGGCGGACTGCCCGTCGACGAGCTGAAGCGCACGCCCAGCGGGCGGGTCGACCGGGACTCCGCCGACGCGGTCTTCGCCCTGCGCAAGGCCGAGACGGAGGACGCCCCGGGCGACTGGCGGAGCTGGTTCCGCCTGGCCGTCGCCTACCACGACGCCCGCGACACCCCCCGCGCCCGCAAGGCGATGCAGCGGGCGATCGCCCTGCACGACGGCAAGCACGTCGAGGCGGCCTGAACGCCAACGAACGGCTCCCGAACGCACCCAACGGCTCCCGACGGACCCAACGGTTCCCGAACGGACCGAACGGACCGAACGGACCGAACAACTCCTCAACGACCGAGACGCCGGGGCCCGGACCGCACTGCGGTCCGGGCCCCGGCGTCCGTCACGGGCGCTCAGTCCTGCCGGTACTCCGCGGCCCACGCCTCCACGGCGTCGGCCGCCCGGTCGAAGGCCTCGTCACGGGCGAGGAAGTCGGCGCTGTGCGTGGTCAGCAGCGGCGGCAGGGTCTCTCCGGACCGACCCTGCCGGACGAGGAGCAGCGCCTGCCCCTGCACGGTGCGCGGCAGCCCGAGCCAGCGCACCGGCTGCTGCACCGTGCGCACGCTGGAGACCTGCTGCCAGGCCACCGTGCGCGTGCTGAGGAAGCTCACCTGCCGCACTCCCTGCGCGCTCACCCACGCCCCCACCCGCAACAGACGCAGGGCGCAGGCGATCACGACGACCGCGATGCCGAAGACCGCACCGGCGGAGGACAACGGAGCCGTCGCCGCGATGATGACCCCCGCGAACAGCACGAACGAGGCGAGCAGCAGCATCAGCGCCGCCGCCCCCACCCGCCACGGCCCCGGCCGGTAGGGCCGGCGCCAGAGGTCGCGGTCGTCGTGGGGCAGCGCGACGTCGTCGGCGGTGTCGAAGCCGCGGTCGGCCGTCAGGAAGGGCAGGGGCACGGCTGGTCCTCACTCGTTCCATGGCATGTGCTGTGCCCGGTGAGGCTACCGACCTGTGTCACCGGTCACCACCCTCGGGGCCCGGATGGAGTCAGGAGGACCGGCCCGAGGCGCGTCTGAGGACCGGCCCGAGGCCCGTCTAACGGCTCTCGGAGGCCTGTGACGGCTGCTTGTGGTCGGACGGCTGGTCGGCCGACAGGGCGGGCATCCCGATCACCAGGGATCCCACGATCCCGGCGACCAGGGTGAGGCCGAGCAGCCAGCGCCCGGCCAACTGGCCGAAGGACGCCCGCTCCCGGGGCGGGGGTGTGACATTGCTGCGGAACCTGTCGGCTTCGGCGACGAAGGCGAACGGCACGGGTTCACGCCGGCGGATCATGGAGGCTGTGTCTCCCTTCTGGGAATGAATGCATCGCTGTTACTCATACAGACGAACGAACGCCCCCGCGGGTGCCCTGTTTCACCGACTTCATCGTGGCACGGCACCGATCGCCCCATTCGGCGGGCCGTAGAGTGGCCCTCGCAAAGCGACCAGATGGGAAGGCCCTGCACCCGTGACCGACACCCCCGCCGACGATTTCAAGATCGACCTTCGCAGCGACGTCACCGTGGAACTCGTGAAGAGCGCCGCGACCGACTCGGACGTGCTGTTCGCCGCCCGTGTCTCGACCGCCGGGGAGCAGTCCCTCGACGAGCTGAAGAAGGACCCGGAGCGCTCCAAGGGCCTGATCAACTACCTCATGCGGGACCGGCACGGCAGCCCGTTCGAGCACAACTCGATGACCTTCTTCATCAGCGCCCCGATCTTCGTCTTCCGCGAGTTCATGCGGCACCGCGTCGGCTGGTCGTACAACGAGGAGTCGGGCCGCTACCGGGAGCTCCAGCCGGTCTTCTACGTGCCGGACACCTCCCGCAAGCTGGTCCAGCAGGGCCGGCCGGGCAAGTACGTCTTCGTCGAGGGCACCGCCGAGCAGCACGGACTGGTGAGCCGGGCGATGGAGGACTCCTACCGCCAGGCCTACGGGACGTACCAGGAGATGCTCGCCGCCGGCGTGGCCCGCGAGGTGGCCCGCGCGGTGCTCCCGGTCGGCCTCTACTCGTCGATGTACGCCACCTGCAACGCACGCTCGCTGATGCACTTCCTCGGCCTGCGCACCCAGCACGAACTGGCGAAGGTCCCGTCCTTCCCGCAGCGCGAGATCGAGATGGTCGGCGAGAAGATGGAGGAGGAGTGGGCCCGGCTCATGCCCCTCACCCACGCGGCCTTCAACGCCAACGGTCGCGTGGCTCCGTAGCTCCCCGACGGACCTCGCCGACGGTCGCCCGGCGGACCGCCAGGCACAGATGTACGCATCAGCCACCCGAAGTGTCCGTATTGCGGCGTTCTGAGAAGTTCATCTAGCCTGATCAAAGGGACCCGGCACTGCTTGAACCCCCGAGCAGGCAGTGCCGGGCTCCACCTCCCTCCCGACCTGCCGCCTCCCCCGAGGGCAGACCCCGCCCTGAGCAACGAGTAGCGTGTAACCCATGGCTCCGACCTCCACTCCGCAGACCCCCTTCGGGCGGGTCCTCACCGCCATGGTCACGCCTCTCAAGGCGGACGGCGCACTCGACCTCGACGGCGCGCAGCGGCTCGCCGCCCATCTGGTGGACGCAGGCAACGACGGCCTGATCGTCAACGGCACCACCGGCGAGTCCCCCACCACCAGCGACGCGGAGAAAGCGGACCTCGTACGAGCCGTCCTGGAGGCCGTCGGCGACCGGGCACACGTCGTCGCCGGAGCCGGCACCAACAACACCCAGCACAGCATCGAGCTCGCCCGCGCCGCCGAGCGCGCCGGCGCACACGGCCTCCTGCTCGTCACGCCGTACTACAACAAGCCCCCGCAGGAGGGCCTGTACCTGCACTTCACGGCCATCGCGGACGCCACCGGCCTGCCGGTCATGCTCTACGACATCCCCGGCCGCAGCGGTGTCCCGATCAACACGGAGACGCTGGTCCGCCTCGCGGAGCACCCGCGGATCGTCGCCAACAAGGACGCCAAGGGCGACCTCGGCCGCGCCAGCTGGGCCATCGCGCGCTCCCGCCTCGCCTGGTACTCCGGCGACGACATGCTGAACCTGCCACTGCTCTCCGTGGGCGCGGTCGGTTTCGTCTCGGTCGTCGGCCATGTCGTCACGCCCGAACTGCGCGCCATGGTGGACGCGCACGTCGCGGGTGACGTACAGAAGGCACTGGAGATCCACCAGAAGCTGCTCCCGGTCTTCACCGGCATGTTCCGCACCCAGGGCGTCATGACCACCAAGGCCGCGCTCGCCCTCCAAGGACTGCCCGCCGGACCGCTGCGCGCGCCGATGGTCGGGCTCACACCCGAGGAAACCGACCAGCTCAAGATCGATCTTGCCGCCGGCGGGGTACAGCTCTGACAACAGACTTGGCACCACCGCACGACCGGACTTCACAACTGAATACGCGGGCCACCGGTGCCCGCACCCCACCACGACAACTGCTTCTGCACGAACGTCACGCGCGCCACGTGCCCACCGGTACGTGGCGCGTGTGGTTGAGGAGAGTCTTTTGAGTCATCCGCATCCTGAACTGGGCCGGCCCCCGGCGCTCCCCAAGGGTGGCCTGCGGGTCACACCCCTCGGCGGCCTCGGCGAGATCGGCCGCAACATGACGGTCTTCGAGTACGGCGGCCGTCTGCTGATCGTCGACTGCGGGGTGCTCTTCCCCGAGGAGGAGCAGCCCGGGATCGACCTGATCCTGCCGGACTTCTCGTCCATCCGGGACCGCCTCGACGACATCGAGGGCATCGTCCTCACCCACGGCCACGAGGACCACATCGGCGGTGTCCCCTACCTCCTCCGCGAGAAGCCGGACATCCCGCTGATCGGCTCCAAGCTGACCCTCGCGCTCATCGAGGCCAAGCTCCAGGAGCACCGGATCCGCCCCTACACCCTCGAGGTGGCCGAGGGGCACCGCGAGCGCGTCGGCCCCTTCGACTGCGAGTTCGTCGCGGTCAACCACTCCATCCCGGACGCGCTGGCCGTCGCCATCCGCACCCCCGCGGGCATGGTGGTCCACACCGGCGACTTCAAGATGGACCAGCTCCCGCTGGACAACCGCCTCACGGACCTGCACGCCTTCGCGCGTCTGAGCGAGGAGGGGATCGACCTCCTCCTCTCCGACTCGACCAACGCCGAGGTCCCGGGCTTCGTCCCGCCCGAGCGGGACATCTCCAACGTCCTGCGCCAGGTCTTCGCCGGTGCCCGCAAGCGGATCATCGTGGCGAGCTTCGCGAGTCACGTGCACCGCATCCAGCAGATCCTGGACGCGGCGCACGAGTACGGCCGCCGGGTCGCCTTCGTCGGGCGTTCGATGGTCCGCAACATGGGCATCGCCCGGGACCTCGGCTACCTGAAGGTCCCGCCGGGCCTGGTGGTCGACGTCAAGACGCTCGACGACCTGCCGGACAGCGAAGTGGTCCTGGTCTGCACGGGCTCCCAGGGCGAGCCGATGGCCGCCCTGTCCCGGATGGCCAACCGCGACCACCAGATCCGCATCGTCGACGGTGACACGGTCATCCTGGCGTCGTCGCTCATCCCCGGCAACGAGAACGCGGTCTACCGCGTGATCAACGGCCTGACCCGCTGGGGCGCGCACGTCGTCCACAAGGGCAACGCCAAGGTCCACGTCTCGGGCCACGCCTCGGCCGGCGAGCTGCTCTACTTCTACAACATCTGCCGGCCCAGAAACCTGATGCCGGTCCACGGCGAGTGGCGCCACCTGCGCGCCAACGCCGAGCTGGGCGCCCTGACCGGTGTCCCGCACGACCGCATCGTCATCGCCGAGGACGGCGTCGTCGTCGACCTGATCGAAGGCAAGGCGAAGATCGCCGGCAAGGTCCAGGCGGGGTACGTGTACGTCGACGGCCTCTCCGTCGGCGACGTGGGCGAACCGGCACTCAAGGACCGCAAGATCCTCGGTGACGAGGGCATCATCTCCGTCTTCGTGGTCATCGACTCGTCCACCGGCAAGATCACCGGTGGCCCGCACGTCCAGGCCCGGGGCTCGGGCATCGAGGACTCGGCCTTCGCCGCGGTGCTCCCGAAGGTCACGGAAGTACTGGAACGCTCGGCACAGGACGGCGTCGTCGAGCCGCACCAGCTCCAGCAGCTGGTGCGCAGGACCCTCGGCAAGTGGGTCTCGGACACCTACCGACGCCGGCCGATGATCCTCCCTGTCGTCGTGGAGGTCTGACGGCCCGTCGGGTCTCCGACAGCGTCAACCTGGAGCGGGGCGCCTCGATTTGCATCGAGGCGCCCCGCTCCAGTACGTTTACATCTCCGCTCGGACGGGCACCCGAACACTTCGTGGTTCGGAGTCGGCCCCGGAGGGTGGAAATTCCGACTCAGAACTTCTGATAAAGTCAGAACCGCCGGAAAGGGAAACGCGAAAGCGAGAACCTGGAAAGCACCGAGGAAATCGGATCGGAAAGATCTGATAGAGTCGGAAACGCAAGACCGAAGGGAAGCGCCCGGAGGAAAGCCTGAGAGAGTCTCTCGGGTGAGTACAAAGGAAGCGTCCGTTCCTTGAGAACTCAACAGCGTGCCAAAAGTCAACGCCAGATATGTTGATACCCCGACCTGATCGGATCTCCGATCGGGTTGAGGTTCCTTTGAAAAAATACAGCGAGGACGCTGTGAACGGTCGGATTATTCCTCCGACTGTTCCGCTCCCGTGATGTAAAGCATTCACGGAGAGTTTGATCCTGGCTCAGGACGAACGCTGGCGGCGTGCTTAACACATGCAAGTCGAACGATGAACCACTTCGGTGGGGGATTAGTGGCGAACGGGTGAGTAACACGTGGGCAATCTGCCCTGCACTCTGGGACAAGCCCTGGAAACGGGGTCTAATACCGGATACTGATCCGCTTGGGCATCCAGGCGGTTCGAAAGCTCCGGCGGTGCAGGATGAGCCCGCGGCCTATCAGCTTGTTGGTGAGGTAGTGGCTCACCAAGGCGACGACGGGTAGCCGGCCTGAGAGGGCGACCGGCCACACTGGGACTGAGACACGGCCCAGACTCCTACGGGAGGCAGCAGTGGGGAATATTGCACAATGGGCGAAAGCCTGATGCAGCGACGCCGCGTGAGGGATGACGGCCTTCGGGTTGTAAACCTCTTTCAGCAGGGAAGAAGCGAAAGTGACGGTACCTGCAGAAGAAGCGCCGGCTAACTACGTGCCAGCAGCCGCGGTAATACGTAGGGCGCAAGCGTTGTCCGGAATTATTGGGCGTAAAGAGCTCGTAGGCGGCTTGTCACGTCGGTTGTGAAAGCCCGGGGCTTAACCCCGGGTCTGCAGTCGATACGGGCAGGCTAGAGTTCGGTAGGGGAGATCGGAATTCCTGGTGTAGCGGTGAAATGCGCAGATATCAGGAGGAACACCGGTGGCGAAGGCGGATCTCTGGGCCGATACTGACGCTGAGGAGCGAAAGCGTGGGGAGCGAACAGGATTAGATACCCTGGTAGTCCACGCCGTAAACGGTGGGCACTAGGTGTGGGCAACATTCCACGTTGTCCGTGCCGCAGCTAACGCATTAAGTGCCCCGCCTGGGGAGTACGGCCGCAAGGCTAAAACTCAAAGGAATTGACGGGGGCCCGCACAAGCGGCGGAGCATGTGGCTTAATTCGACGCAACGCGAAGAACCTTACCAAGGCTTGACATACACCGGAAAGCATTAGAGATAGTGCCCCCCTTGTGGTCGGTGTACAGGTGGTGCATGGCTGTCGTCAGCTCGTGTCGTGAGATGTTGGGTTAAGTCCCGCAACGAGCGCAACCCTTGTCCCGTGTTGCCAGCAAGCCCTTCGGGGTGTTGGGGACTCACGGGAGACCGCCGGGGTCAACTCGGAGGAAGGTGGGGACGACGTCAAGTCATCATGCCCCTTATGTCTTGGGCTGCACACGTGCTACAATGGCCGGTACAATGAGCTGCGATACCGCGAGGTGGAGCGAATCTCAAAAAGCCGGTCTCAGTTCGGATTGGGGTCTGCAACTCGACCCCATGAAGTCGGAGTCGCTAGTAATCGCAGATCAGCATTGCTGCGGTGAATACGTTCCCGGGCCTTGTACACACCGCCCGTCACGTCACGAAAGTCGGTAACACCCGAAGCCGGTGGCCCAACCCCTTGTGGGAGGGAGCTGTCGAAGGTGGGACTGGCGATTGGGACGAAGTCGTAACAAGGTAGCCGTACCGGAAGGTGCGGCTGGATCACCTCCTTTCTAAGGAGCACTTCTAAGCCAGGCTTGCCTGGTTCAGAGGCCAGTACATCAGCGAATGTCTGATGCTGGTTGCTCATGGGTGGAACGTTGACTACTCGGCACGATCGGCTTGATGGATCACTAGTACTGCTTCGGCGTGGAACGTGAGTCCTGAGAGTGGTTCGTGTCGGGCACGCTGTTGGGTATCTGAGGGTACGGCCGTTGGCCTGCTTTCAGTGCCGGCCCCAGTGCACTCGGGATGTTGTCCCGGGGTGATGGGTGGTTGGTCGTTGTTTGAGAACTGCACAGTGGACGCGAGCATCTGTGGCCAAGTTTTTAAGGGCGCACGGTGGATGCCTTGGCACCAGGAACCGATGAAGGACGTGGGAGGCCACGATAGTCCCCGGGGAGCCGTCAACCAGGCTTTGATCCGGGGGTTTCCGAATGGGGAAACCCGGCAGTCGTCATGGGCTGTCACCCGCTGCTGAACACATAGGCAGTGTGGAGGGAACGCGGGGAAGTGAAACATCTCAGTACCCGCAGGAAGAGAAAACAACCGTGATTCCGGGAGTAGTGGCGAGCGAAACCGGATGAGGCCAAACCGTATACGTGTGAGACCCGGCAGGGGTTGCGTGTGCGGGGTTGTGGGATCTCTCTTTCACAGTCTGCCGGCTGTGAGGCGAGTCAGAAACCGTTGATGTAGGCGAAGGACATGCGAAAGGTCCGGCGTAGAGGGTAAGACCCCCGTAGTCGAAACATCAGCGGCTCGTTTGAGAGACACCCAAGTAGCACGGGGCCCGAGAAATCCCGTGTGAATCTGGCGGGACCACCCGCTAAGCCTAAATATTCCCTGGTGACCGATAGCGGATAGTACCGTGAGGGAATGGTGAAAAGTACCGCGGGAGCGGAGTGAAATAGTACCTGAAACCGTGTGCCTACAAGCCGTGGGAGCGTCGGACATCAAGCTTGCTTGGTGTCTCGTGACTGCGTGCCTTTTGAAGAATGAGCCTGCGAGTTTGCGGTGTGTTGCGAGGTTAACCCGAGTGGGGAAGCCGTAGCGAAAGCGAGTCCGAATAGGGCGTTTCAGTAGCACGCTCAAGACCCGAAGCGGAGTGATCTAGCCATGGGCAGGTTGAAGCGGAGGTAAGACTTCGTGGAGGACCGAACCCACCAGGGTTGAAAACCTGGGGGATGACCTGTGGTTAGGGGTGAAAGGCCAATCAAACTCCGTGATAGCTGGTTCTCCCCGAAATGCATTTAGGTGCAGCGTCGTGTGTTTCTTGCCGGAGGTAGAGCACTGGATAGGCGATGGGCCCTACCGGGTTACTGACCTTAGCCAAACTCCGAATGCCGGTAAGTGAGAGCGCGGCAGTGAGACTGTGGGGGATAAGCTCCATGGTCGAGAGGGAAACAGCCCAGAGCATCGACTAAGGCCCCTAAGCGTACGCTAAGTGGGAAAGGATGTGGAGTCGCACAGACAACCAGGAGGTTGGCTTAGAAGCAGCCACCCTTGAAAGAGTGCGTAATAGCTCACTGGTCTAGTGATTCCGCGCCGACAATGTAGCGGGGCTCAAGCGTACCGCCGAAGTCGTGTCATTCATACATTAGGGCCAACGCCTGTATGGATGGGTAGGGGAGCGTCGTGTGCCGGGTGAAGCAGCCGCGGAAGCGAGTTGTGGACGGTTCACGAGTGAGAATGCAGGCATGAGTAGCGATACAAACGTGAGAAACGTTTGCGCCGATTGACTAAGGGTTCCTGGGTCAAGCTGATCTGCCCAGGGTAAGTCGGGACCTAAGGCGAGGCCGACAGGCGTAGTCGATGGATAACCGGTTGATATTCCGGTACCCGCTGTGAAGCGTCAAACATCGAGCATCGTGATGCTAAGGCCGTGAAGCCGCCCTGATCTCTTCGGAGTTGAGGGGAGTGGTGGAGCCGCCGGACCAAGCGGTTAGTAGGTGAGTGATGGGGTGACGCAGGAAGGTAGTCCATCCCGGGCGGTGGTTGTCCCGGGGTAAGGGTGTAGGCCGTGCGGTAGGTAAATCCGTCGCACACAAGGCTGAGACCTGATGCCGAGCCGATTGTGGTGAAGTGGATGATCCTATGCTGTCGAGAAAAGCCTCTAGCGAGTTTCATGGCGGCCCGTACCCTAAACCGACTCAGGTGGTCAGGTAGAGAATACCGAGGCGTTCGGGTGAACTATGGTTAAGGAACTCGGCAAAATGCCCCCGTAACTTCGGGAGAAGGGGGGCCACACCTGGTGATGATCTTTACGGTCTGAGCTGGGGGTGGCCGCAGAGACCAGCGAGAAGCGACTGTTTACTAAAAACACAGGTCCGTGCGAAGCCGTAAGGCGATGTATACGGACTGACGCCTGCCCGGTGCTGGAACGTTAAGGGGACCGGTTAGCTCCATTTCGGTGGGGCGAAGCTGAGAACTTAAGCGCCAGTAAACGGCGGTGGTAACTATAACCATCCTAAGGTAGCGAAATTCCTTGTCGGGTAAGTTCCGACCTGCACGAATGGCGTAACGACTTCTCGACTGTCTCAACCATAGGCCCGGTGAAATTGCACTACGAGTAAAGATGCTCGTTTCGCGCAGCAGGACGGAAAGACCCCGGGACCTTTACTACAGTTTGATATTGGTGTTCGGTTCGGCTTGTGTAGGATAGCTGGGAGACTTTGAAGCTCGCACGCCAGTGTGGGTGGAGTCGTCGTTGAAATACCAGTCTGGTCGTGCTGGATGTCTAACCTGGGTCCGTGATCCGGATCAGGGACAGTGTCTGATGGGTAGTTTAACTGGGGCGGTTGCCTCCTAAAGAGTAACGGAGGCGCCCAAAGGTTCCCTCAGCCTGGTTGGCAATCAGGTGTTGAGTGTAAGTGCACAAGGGAGCTTGACTGTGAGACCGACGGGTCGAGCAGGGACGAAAGTCGGGACTAGTGATCCGGCGGTGGCTTGTGGAAGCGCCGTCGCTCAACGGATAAAAGGTACCCCGGGGATAACAGGCTGATCTTCCCCAAGAGTCCATATCGACGGGATGGTTTGGCACCTCGATGTCGGCTCGTCGCATCCTGGGGCTGGAGTCGGTCCCAAGGGTTGGGCTGTTCGCCCATTAAAGCGGTACGCGAGCTGGGTTTAGAACGTCGTGAGACAGTTCGGTCCCTATCCGCTGTGCGCGTAGGAGTCTTGAGAAGGGCTGTCCCTAGTACGAGAGGACCGGGACGGACGAACCTCTGGTGTGCCAGTTGTCCTGCCAAGGGCATGGCTGGTTGGCTACGTTCGGGAGGGATAACCGCTGAAAGCATCTAAGCGGGAAGCCTGCTTCGAGATGAGGACTCCCACCCCCTTGAGGGGTTAAGGCTCCCAGTAGACGACTGGGTTGATAGGCCGGATCTGGAAGCACCGCAAGGTGTGGAGGTGACCGGTACTAATAGGCCGAGGGCTTGTCCTCAGTTGCTCGCGTCCACTGTGTTGGTTCTGAAACCACGAACAACCCCATGTGCCACACATGGTGCGGTTGTCAGTTTCATAGTGTTTCGGTGGTCATAGCGTTAGGGAAACGCCCGGTTACATTCCGAACCCGGAAGCTAAGCCTTACAGCGCCGATGGTACTGCAGGGGGGACCCTGTGGGAGAGTAGGACGCCGCCGAACAATTCTTCAAAGGGTTGGACCCCGAACTTCGGTTCCGGGTCCAACCCTTTTTTGTTCTCCGTCACTTGGAGTTCACGTTGCGCTACGACCATCAGACGTATGGGTACTGCAGCAATGCTCAGGGCCGCCGGCGTAGGAGTCGGTGACGAGGTCGTCGTACCTGCCTTCGGGAACGTCGAGGTCTCCGAGGCCGTGGTCGTGGTCGGCGCGTCGCCGGTGTTCGCCGACATAGATCCGGACACGTACTGCCTTGACGCCTCCGCGGTGGAGGCGTCGGTGACGTCCAGGACCGTGGCCGTGGTCGCCGTGCATCGCTTCGGGCGACCGGCCGACATGGCCTCGTTGCACGGCGTGGGGCAGCGGCACGGGCTGCTCGTGCTGGAACAGGGCGAATCCGAGGTGCCCTACGACGAGACAGCACGGCGCAGGCAGCGGGCGGCCTATCTGGACGGGAAGTTGAGGGGCGTGCGCACGCCCGACGGGGGCGACGGGCACACCTACCAGCAGTACGTGGTGCGGGTCCCTGGCAACGGGAGGCCGGACCGGGACGCGTTCGCGCGGGCCGTGCGGGGCAGGGGAGTCGACTGCCGGGTGCCGGTGAAGACGCCCGTGCACCGGATGCCCGGCTTCCGGCGGTGCGTGTCGCTGCCGGAGACGGAGCGGGCCGCCGACGAGACCCTCGCGCTGCCGGTCGACGCCTCGTTGACCAAGCGGGACATGCAGCGGATCGTGTCCGCGTGCAATGCCCTGGGAGGCCTCCTGCAGCCCGCCTTCTGAAAGGCGTGGTTGGGAGCACCGCTCCGTTCGGGGTATGATCTATTCCGTTGCCGCGAGGGAAACCTCGAAAGCGACAGGCCCCTATAGCTCAGTCGGTAGAGCGTCTCCATGGTAAGGAGAAGGTCAACGGTTCGATTCCGTTTGGGGGCTCCACCACGAAGGCCCCGCCCATTCGGGCGGGGCCTTTCGCATGCCCTGGGCGGGCGGCGCGCTAGTCCGCGTGGGGCTCCGGGACCCGCATCGCGAGAATGGCCATGTCGTCCGACGGGGCGTCCGACGCGAAACGCTCGACCGCGCGCATGATGCGGGCGGCCACCGCCCCCGCCGTCAGACCCGTGCAGGTCGTGAGGACGTCGGCGAGGCCGTCGTCACCCAGCATGCGCGTGCCCTCACGGCGTTCGGTGACGCCGTCCGTGACACAGAGCAGGACGTCGCCCGGGTCGAGGGTGACCGTCTGCTCGTAGAGCTCCAGGTCCTCGATGACACCGAGGAGGGGCTGCGGCTCCGCCGCGGGTTCGACCGTGCCGTCCTGACGCAGGCGGAGGGGGAGCGGGTGGCCGGCGCAGACCACCTTCAGCTCGGCGCTGCCGTCCTCCTGCGGGCGCATCTCCCCGTACAGGAGCGTGAGGAAGCGGCTGCGGGCGCCCTCGTCGAGGATCGCGGAGTTCAGGCGCTCCAGGACCGCGGGGCCGCTGAGACCCTCGCGGGCCAGCAGGCGCAGGGCGTGCCGGGCCAGGCCCGTGACGGCCGCCGCGTTCGGGCCCGTACCGCAGACGTCGCCGATGGCGAAACCGTAGGCGTCGTCGCGGATGGGGAAGACGTCGTAGAAGTCACCGCCGACCTCGTTGCCCTCGCCGGCCGCGCGGTAGATGACCTCCACCTCCACGCCGTCGATCACGGGGAGTTCCGGCGGCAGGAGGCTGCGCTGGAGCGACTGGCTGATGGCCGTGCGCTCCGAGTACAGGCGGGCGTTGTCCAGGGCCAGGGCGGCCCTTCGGGACAGGTCCTCGGCGAGTTCGAGGATCTCCTGGCGGAAGTGCTCGTCCGTCGGCTTGCCCAGCGTCAGCATGCCGATGACGCGGTTGCGGGCGACCAGCGGGAGGACCACGGTCTCGCCGCCGACCGCGGACGCCGTGGCCAGGGTCGGACCGATGCCGGTGCGCAACTGGCGGGACGGGTTGCCGCTGAGACCGAGGTCGCGCATGGACGTGCGCAGGGCCGCCTCGTGGGCCATCTCGGCGGGGGCCGACCAGACGCGGGCACCCGGAGTGGGCACCGGGTCGGGCGGGGCGATCTTCGAGAGCAGCGACTTGATGCCGTCGATGAGCTCCTCGTCCTCGTGCAGGACGTACGAGAGGTACGGCTCCGACGCCTGGTCCGCGATCGTGTACACGGCGCACCAGGTGGCCAGGGTCGGGACCGTCATCTGGGCCATCAGGGCCAGGGTCTGATCGCGGTCCAGGGTGCCGGCGAGGAGGTCGGAGGCCTCGACGAGGAAGCTCAGGGAGCCGCGGCGCAGGCGCTCCAGCTCGCCCAGGCGGGCGGACTCGACGGCCAGGGCGATGCGGTCGGCCGCGAACTGCAGGCGCAGCGCCTCCTCGTTGGAGTACCGGCCCGGCGCCTCCGCGGCGACGCCGAGGGAGCCGGTGAGGCGGCCCTCGACCTTGAGCGGGACGGTCACGACCGAGCGCATGCCCGTGCCGTTCAGCAGCGGAACGGCGCCGGGGACCGCGGCGAGGTCGTCGTGGACCGCCGGCATGCGGGCGGAGCCGTAGCGGCCGGGGCCGGCCTCGACGGGGACGCGGGCGAAGCGCTGGCGGGCGGAGGGCAGGCCGGTGGAGGCGCGGACCTCCAACTCCGTCTCGTCGTCGGTCGCCAGGAGCAGGAAGGCCGCGTCGGCGTCCAGCATGTCGCGGGCGCGTTCGACGGTGCGCTGGAGCAGGCCGTCGAGGTCGTCCGGGGCGGGCGAGCCGATGAACACCTCGAAGGGGTCGCTGCTCTGCCCCTCGGCGGAGGAGCCCGCGTCGGAAGCCGGTACGCGCAACGGCGTCTGCAGGACGGCCCGTTCGTGGTCGCGGACGAGGAGGCAGACCGTGGAGGGTTCGCCGCCGGCGTCGCGGACGCGGAGGTGGGAGGCGTAGACCGGGGTGACGCGGCCGTTGGCGTGCCTTATGCCGTAGCTGCCCTCCCAGCGGGAGAGCCGGAGCGCCTCGGCGATGCCGGTGCTGGTGCCCGGGGTGTGCGGCCAGGCGGCCAGGTCGGTCAGCGGCTTTCCGGTGACCTGCTCGGCGGGGTAGCCGAAGAGTTCCTCGGCGTCCTCGTTCCAGGACGTGACGGCGCCGGTGCGGTCGATCTGGACGACGGCGACGCGGACCCGGCCGTTGGCGAGCGGGAGCATCTCGGCGGGCAGGGCGGGGCCGGCGCTGCGGGTGCCGACCGCGCGCTCCGGCAGGTGCAGGTGGAACCAGACGTTCTTCAGCGTGGGCGTGTACTCGACGCCCCAGCGGTCGGCCAGGGCCGCGCACAGCTGGAGGCCGCGGCCGCCTTCCCGGTCGGGGCTGCCCATGTCGGCGGGGGAGCCCTGCAGCGGGACCTCGCGTTCCGGGTAGTGGTCGGCCACCTCGATGCGCACGCCGTCGTCGCTGCGCAGACACACCACGTCGGCGGTGGTGCCGGCGTGCACCACCGCGTTGGTCACCAGTTCGCTCGTGAGCACCACGGCGTCGTCGACGATGTCGGCATGGCCCCAGCCCTGGAGCGTGTCGCGGACGAAGGACCGGGCGCTCGCCACCGATCGTCCGACGGGCTCGAAGCTGGCGGCCGCGCGCGCGGTGATCACAGAACTCCTCGACCCTCTCTCCCCTTGCACGGCCTCCTGGCCGAGCGGCTCGCGCCGCTGCTGCGGCAGTCCACCCGTCGGCCCGGGATCCGGGGGCTGCTCCCCCGGGATCAGTCCGGTGGTCATTCCGGCCGCCCCTCCGATGCCCGCTCGTGTCCGTGCCACCGCCCAGGCCGGACGGACCGGTATGGCTGGACAGCCGCATGCAAGGTTACTTACCTTCGCCGTCCGTGCGGATGCCGGTCTGCAGTGTTTCCGCCCAGAGGGTGTGCGGACGATGTGCGAAGCTGCCGAACTGTTATGGCCTGGTTCGGCCGAGGTGAAACACTGGGCAGGCTTCCCATGACGATCCGGGCAGGTTGAATGCGCAGCGAGTGCGGCGGGCAGCAGCCCTGGGGGCGGTCCGGTGAACCGGTCCGGATCGCGCGGCAGCACAGAAGTACGCGGCAGCAACCGGTCCGCCGAGCGGTGGCAGCCGGGCACAGCGGTAATGGTCGACCCCTGCGGGAGGGACACAGTGGAGTCTGGCGCAGCGACGCGGGGCACAAAAGCGCGCGCGAAGGGCGGACAGTCCCTGAGTAACCAGGGCAAAACGCGGGGTGGCAGTACGACGGTGGACACGGCCGCGCTGAATCGCCTGCTGGCGGCCCTCGTGTCGATGCGGGAGGGCAACTTCCGCAAACGGCTCACGGTCTCCGGCGACGGCGTGATGTCGGAGATCGCGGCGGTCTTCAACGAGGTGGCCGACCGCAATCTCCACCTCACGGGTGAGCTGGCGCGGGTGCGGCGCATGGTGGGGCGCGAGGGAAAGCTCACGGAGCGGCTGGAGACGGGCGCCTGCGGGGGGTCCTGGGCGGCCGCGATCGACAACTCGAACGCGCTCGTGGACGACCTCGTACGGCCCGTCTCCGAGGTCAGCCGGGTGCTGTCGGCCGTGGCGGACGGTGACCTGTCGCCGCGCATGGAGCTGCGGACCCAGTCGCCGGAGGGCGCCGGCCAGCCGCTGCGCGGGGAGTTCCTCAAGGTCGGGCGGACCGTGAACAACCTGGTCGACCAGTTGTCGACGTTCACGGACGAGGTCACGCGCGTGGCCAGCGAGGTCGGCACCGAGGGCAAGCTCGGCGGTCAGGCCCGGGTGCGCGGTATGTCCGGCTCGTGGAAGGACCTCACGGACTCCGTCAACACGATGGCGCACCGGCTCACCGCGCAGGTGCGGGACATCGCGCTGGTGACGACGGCGGTCGCCAAGGGTGATCTGTCCCGGAAGGTCACGGTTCACGTGGCCGGCGAGATGCTGGAGCTGAAGAACACCGTCAACACGATGGTGGACCAGCTCTCCGCGTTCTCCTCCGAGGTGACGCGCGTGGCCCGCGAGGTGGGCACCGAGGGCGCCCTGGGCGGGCAGGCCCAGGTGCCGGGCGTGGCCGGGGTGTGGAAGGAGCTGACCGACTCCGTCAACACCATGGCCGGGAACCTGACGGCCCAGGTGCGCGGGATCTCCGAGGTGACGACGGCGGTCGCCAACGGTGACCTGTCGCGGAAGGTGACCGTGCCCGCCCGGGGCGAGGTCGCGCAGCTCGCCGAGACGATCAACCAGATGACCGAGACGCTGCGGATCTTCGCGGACGAGGTCACGCGGGTGGCCAGCGAGGTCGGTGCCGAGGGGCAGCTGGGCGGACAGGCGAACGTGCCGGGGGCGGCCGGGATCTGGAAGGACCTGACGGACTCCGTCAACACGGTCTTCCGGAACCTGACCACTCAGGTGCGGGACATCGCCGCGGTGACGACGGCCGTGGCCAGCGGTGACCTGTCGCAGAAGGTCACCGTGGACGTGGCCGGCGAGATGCTGGAACTGAAGAACACCGTCAACACGATGGTGGACCAGCTCTCCAGCTTCGGTGCCGAGGTCACGCGGGTGGCCCGGGAGGTCGGCGTCGAGGGTGAGCTGGGCGGCCAGGCGCAGGTGCCGGGGGCGGCCGGCACGTGGAAGGACCTCACGGACTCCGTCAACACCGCGTTCCGCAACCTCACCGGGCAGGTGCGGAACATCGCCCAGGTGACGACGGCGGTGGCCAACGGCGACCTGTCGCAGAAGGTCACGGTGGACGTCTCCGGCGAGATGCTCCAGCTGAAGAACACCGTGAACACGATGGTGGACCAGCTGTCGAGCTTCGCCGACCAGGTGACCCGGATGGCACGGGACGTGGGCACCGAGGGCCGCCTCGGCGGTCAGGCCCGGGTGGACGGCGTGTCGGGCACGTGGAAGGAGCTGACGGACTCCGTCAATTTCATGGCGGGCAACCTCACCTCCCAGGTGAGGCAGATCGCCCAGGTGACGACGGCGGTGGCGCGGGGCGACCTGTCGCAGAAGATCGACGTCGACGCGCGCGGGGAGATCCTGGAGCTGAAGAACACCATCAACACGATGGTGGACCAGCTCTCCGCCTTCGCCGAGCAGGTCACCCGGGTCGCCCGGGAGGTGGGCACCGAGGGCCGCCTCGGCGGTCAGGCCCAGGTGCCCGGGGTCGCCGGTGTGTGGCGCGACCTGACCGACTCGGTGAACGGCATGGCCGGGAACCTGACCGCGCAGGTGCGCAACATCGCGCAGGTGGCGACGGCGGTGGCCCGCGGTGACCTGTCCCAGAAGATCACCGTGGACGCGCGCGGGGAGATCCTGGAGCTGAAGAACACCCTGAACACGATGGTGGACCAGCTGTCGTCGTTCGCCCAGGAGGTCACGCGCGTCGCGCGGGAGGTGGGTACCGAGGGCATCCTCGGCGGCCAGGCGGAGGTGCAGGGCGTCTCCGGTACCTGGAAGGACCTCACGCAGTCCGTGAACGGCATGGCCAACAACCTGACGATGCAGGTCCGCAACATCGCCGAGGTGACGACGGCCGTCGCCAAGGGCGACCTGTCGAAGAAGATCACCGTCGACGCGAAGGGCGAGATCCTCGAGCTCGTCACCACCGTCAACACGATGGTGGACCAGTTGTCGTCCTTCGCCGAGCAGGTCACGCGCGTGGCCAGGGAGGTGGGCACCGAGGGCATTCTCGGCGGCCAGGCGAGCGTGCCCGGTGTCGTGGGCATCTGGAAGGACCTCAACGACAACGTCAACCTGATGGCCAAGAACCTCACCGTCCAGGTGCGGAACATCTCCCAGGTGGCCGCGGCCGTCGCCAACGGCGACCTGACGCGGACGGTGACGATCGAGGCCCGCGGCGAGGTCGCGCAGCTCGCCGACACCTTCAACACCATGGTGCGGACGCTGCGGTCCTTCGCCGACCAGGTGACCAAGGTGGCCCGCGAGGTGGGCACCGACGGCATCCTCGGCGGCCAGGCGCAGGTGCCGGGAGTGGCCGGCACCTGGAAGGACCTCACCGAGTCGGTGAACCAGATGGCGTCCAACCTGACCGGCCAGGTGCGCAACATCGCCATGGTGACGACGGCGATCGCCAAGGGCGACCTGACCAAGAAGATCGACATCGACGCGCGCGGGGAGATCCTGGAGCTGAAGACGACCATCAACACGATGGTCGACCAGCTCTCGTCCTTCGCCGAGGAGGTCACCCGCGTGGCCCGCGAGGTGGGCACCGAGGGGCAGCTCGGCGGCCAGGCACGGGTGCGGGACGTCGACGGCACCTGGCGGGACCTGACCGAGTCGGTGAACGAGATGGCCGGGAACCTGACCCGGCAGGTGCGTGCCATCGCGCGCGTGGCGACCGCGGTGACGCGCGGCGACCTGAACCTGAAGATCGACGTGGACGCCTCCGGCGAGATCTCGGAGCTGCAGGACTACATCAACAAGATGATCGCCAACCTGCGCGACACCACGATCGCCAACAAGGAGCAGGACTGGCTCAAGGGCAACCTCGCCCGCATCTCCGCGCTGATGCAGGGGCGCCGCGACCTCCAGGACGTGGCCTCGCTGATCATGAGCGAGCTGACCCCGGTGGTCTCCGCGCAGCACGGCGCGTTCTTCCTCGCCATGCCGCTGGTCGACGGGCAGGAGCAGGCGGGCGCCGAGCACGACCAGTACGAGCTGCGCATGCTCGGGTCGTACGGCTACTCGATGGGCTCCATGCCCACCTCGTTCCGGCCGGGGGAGGCGCTGGTGGGCACCGCCGCCCAGGAGAAGCGCACGATCCTCGTGGAGAACGCGCCGACCGGCTACCTGAAGATCTCCTCCGGGCTCGGGGAGGCGCCGCCCGCCCAGGTGATCGTCCTGCCGGTGCTGTTCGAGGGGCAGGTGCTCGGCGTGATCGAGCTGGCGTCCTTCACCCCGTTCACGCAGATCCAGAAGGACTTCCTGAACCAGATCGCCGAGATGATCGCGACCAGCGTCAACACGATCTCCGTCAACACCAAGACGGAGGTGCTGCTGAAGCAGTCGCAGGAGCTGACCGAGCAACTGCGCGACCGCTCCGAGGAGTTGGAGCAGCGGCAGAAGGCGCTCCAGTCGTCCAACGCCGAGCTGGAGGAGAAGGCGGAGCTGCTGGCGCAGCAGAACCGCGACATCGAGGTGAAGAACACCGAGATCGAGGAGGCACGGCAGGTCCTGGAGGAGCGCGCCGAGCAGCTCGCGGTCTCCATGCGCTACAAGAGCGAGTTCCTGGCCAACATGTCGCACGAGCTGCGTACGCCGCTCAACTCGCTGCTGATCCTCGCCAAGCTGCTCGCCGACAACGCCGACGCGAACCTGTCCCCGAAGCAGGTCGAGTTCGCCGAGACGATCCACGGGGCCGGTTCCGACCTGCTCCAGCTCATCAACGACATCCTGGACCTGTCGAAGGTCGAGGCGGGCAAGATGGACGTCTCCCCGACGCGCATCGCGCTCGTCCAGCTCGTCGACTACGTGGAGGCCACCTTCCGGCCGCTGACCGCGGAGAAGGGCCTGGACCTGTCGGTGCGGGTGTCGCCGGAGCTGCCCGCGACGCTGCACACCGACGAGCAGCGGCTGCTCCAGGTGCTGCGCAACCTGCTCTCCAACGCGGTGAAGTTCACCGACTCGGGAGCGGTCGAGCTGGTCATCCGGCCGGCCCGGGACGACGTTCCGCACGCCATCCGGGAGCAGCTGCTGGAGGCCGGTTCGATGACGGACCCGGACGCCGAGCTGATCGCGTTCTCGGTGAGCGACACCGGCATCGGTATCGCGGCCAGCAAGATGCGGGTCATCTTCGAGGCGTTCAAGCAGGCCGACGGCACGACCAGCCGCAAGTACGGCGGCACGGGCCTCGGGCTCTCCATCTCGCGGGAGATCGCGCAGCTGCTGGGCGGCGAGATCCACGCGCAGAGCGAACCGGGCCGCGGGTCGACGTTCACGCTCTACCTGCCGCTGCACCCCAGTGAGCTGCCCGCCCACGGCTACCAGCAGGCCCTGCCGCCGCTGGCCCCCGGTGAGCCGGCCGCCTCGCCGGGTGCCACGGCGGAGGCGTCGGAGGCGCAGACCGAGCCGTCGGCCGAGGTGACGTCGTACCAGGCATCGCAGAACGGGGCCGCGGCGCTGTTCCGGCGCCGGCGCCGGAACGCCCCGGAGGCCGAGGAGCGCTCCTCGGCGCAGCAGGAGCGGCAGCCGGCCGCCGGTCAGGAGGCGGTGTCGCCCTCGCGTCGCGGCATCCGGTTCGGCGGGCAGAAGGTGCTGATCGTCGACGACGACATCCGCAACGTCTTCGCCCTCACCAGCGTCCTGGAGCAGCACGGACTGTCCGTGCTGTACGCCGAGAACGGCCGCGAGGGCATCGAGGTGCTGGAGCAGCACGAGGACGTCGCGGTCGTCCTGATGGACATCATGATGCCGGAGATGGACGGATACGCGACGACCACGGCGATCCGCCGGATGCCCCAGTTCGCGGGCCTGCCGATCATCGCCCTGACCGCCAAGGCGATGAAGGGGGACCGGGAGAAGGCCATCGAGTCGGGGGCGTCCGACTACGTGACGAAGCCGGTCGACCCCGATCACCTGCTGACGGTGATGCAGGAGTGGATGCGGGAGGAGTGAGGTCCGGGTCCGGACGGGCACCGCACGGCCCGTTCGGGCACCGTGTCCGCGGTACGTCCGGGCACCACCCGCGCAGGGTGCCCGGGCGGTGTGCGAACGTGGGGTGTACGCGAACGGCGGGGACCTCGGGTCTTCACGCGGAGTTGCTGACTGAGTGTGCCCGAGGCCGTGTAGAGGTGCGGGATTCGGGGAACCTTCTGGTCTCCCGCTGCGTTTCTGCTATGTGCACAGTGACATCGCGGTGACAGGGTGTGTCGACGGGCGGGGTGCGGCTACGATGACCGGCACAAGGACGGACGGCGCAAGGGAGCCGTCCCCTG
This sequence comes from Streptomyces ambofaciens ATCC 23877, assembly GCF_001267885.1. Classification (NCBI taxonomy): domain Bacteria; kingdom Bacillati; phylum Actinomycetota; class Actinomycetes; order Kitasatosporales; family Streptomycetaceae; genus Streptomyces; species Streptomyces ambofaciens. The sequence goes on from NZ_CP012382.1 coordinate 5,817,561, forward strand.
GGGCGGCGCCCGCCGGTGCTGCCCCAAGTCCTGCGGACAGGGGAGGCCCCACGCCGGGGCGAGGAGGGCGGGCCATGGTGCAGAAGGCCAAGATCCTCCTGGTCGATGACCGGCCGGAGAATCTGCTGGCGCTGGAGGCGATCCTCTCGGCGCTCGATCAGACGCTGGTGCGGGCATCGTCCGGGGAGGAAGCGCTCAAAGCACTGCTCACGGACGACTTCGCGGTCATTCTGCTGGACGTCCAGATGCCGGGCATGGACGGTTTCGAAACCGCCGCCCACATCAAGCGACGGGAGCGGACCCGGGACATCCCGATCATCTTCCTCACCGCGATCAACCACGGGCCGCACCACACCTTCCGCGGGTACGCGGCGGGCGCGGTGGACTACATCTCCAAGCCGTTCGACCCGTGGGTGCTGCGGGCGAAGGTCTCCGTCTTCGTCGAGCTCTACATGAAGAACTGCCAGCTGCGCGAGCAGGCGGCCCTGCTGCGCCTCCAGTTGGAAGGCGGCGGCAAGGACGCGGCGGGTGAGGCGGCCAAGGAGCCGGCGGGACTGCTCGCCGAGCTGTCGGCGCGGCTCGCGGCCGTCGAGGAGCAGGCCGAGGCGCTCTCCAAGCAGCTGGGCGACGAGTCGACGGACGCGGCGGCCGTGGCGACGGCGGCCCACCTGGAGCGCAAGCTCACCGGACTGCGCAGGGCACTGGACGCCCTGGAGCCGGGCTCGTCCGGAGGCCAGGCCGCGGTCAACTGAGGGCTGACCACCGGGTCGGCCCGGGCGGAACGTCGGGTTCGTCGGTGAACGCACGTCAGGGTCGGTACCGGAAGCGTCAGTTCCGGCCTTCCGCGCGGGCGACACGAACGGGTGAAGCGGTAGGCACACGTGTCGACCGGCGTCTCCCCCGGTAACCTCACACCTATGGCCTCACGTCCCTCCGCAGCCAAGAAGCAGCCCGCGAAGAAGGCGGTCGCTCCCGCGAAGGGTCCGGCGAGGAAGGCGGCCGCGAAAAAGGCGCCCCCCAGGAAGGCCCCCGTCCGGAAGGCCGCGGCGAAGAAGCCCGCGCCCCGACCGGCCCCCAGCCCCACCGGAGGCGTCTACCGGCTCGTACGCGCCCTCTGGCTGGGCATCGCGCACGCCGTCGGCGCCGTCTTCCGCGGGGTGGGGCAGGGCGCGAAGAACCTCGACCCCGCGCACCGCAAGGACGGCGTCGCGCTGCTGCTGCTCGGGATCGCGCTGATCGTCGCCGCTGGTACCTGGGCCGATCTGAAGGGCCCGGTCGGCGACCTCATCGAGATCCTCGTGACCGGCGCCTTCGGCCGGCTGGACCTGCTCGTGCCGATCCTCCTCGGCTCCGTCGCCGTACGGCTGATCCGGCACCCGGAGAAACCGGAGGCCAACGGCCGGATCGTGATCGGTCTCTCCGCACTCGTCGTCGGCGTCCTCGGCCAGGTGCACGTCGCCTGCGGTTCACCGGCGCGCGGCGACGGCATGCAGGCCATAAGGGATGCCGGCGGTCTCATCGGCTGGGGTGCGGCGACCCCGCTGTCGTACACGATGACCGACGTCCTGGCCGTGCCCCTGCTCGTGCTGCTCACGGTCTTCGGGTTGCTGGTCGTCACGGCCACGCCGGTGAACGCCATCCCGCAGCGGCTGCGGCAGCTCGGGGTGCGGCTCGGCCTCGTCCGCGACGTGGAGGCGGACGAGTTCTTCGACGACGAGGAGCGGTACGAGGAGCAGTGGCGCGAGGCGCTGCCGGCGCGGCCCCGCAGGCGCGGCGGACCGGTCGCCGACGAGCCGTACGATCCGGACGCGGCCGAGCAGGAGGCGCTCACCCGGCGTCGCGGCAGACCCCGGCGGTCCGCGGTGCCGCAGCCCGAGATGAACCGGCAGATGGACGCCGTGGACGTCGCCGCGGCCGCGGCCGCCGCGCTCGACGGCGCCGTGATGCACGGGATGCCGCCCTCGCCGCTGGTCGCCGACCTCACCCAGGGGGTGAGCACCGGGGAGCGGGAGGCGCCGACCCCGACCCCGGTCCCGGCCGCGCGTCCGCAGCCCGGGAAGCTCAAGAAGGACGCCCCCGCGCAAACCGTAGCGGAGCCGGCGGGCGGAGTCCCCGACCTCACCAAGACCCCGCCGCCCAAGGAGCGGGACCTGCCGCCGCGCGCGGAGCAGCTCCAGCTCTCCGGCGACATCACCTACTCGCTGCCGTCCCTCGACCTGCTCACGCGCGGCGGCCCGGGCAAGGCGCGCAGCGCCGCCAACGACGCCATAGTCGCCTCGCTGACCACCGTCTTCACCGAGTTCAAGGTCGACGCCGCCGTCACCGGCTTCACCCGTGGTCCGACGGTCACCCGGTACGAGGTCGAGCTGGGGCCCGCCGTGAAGGTCGAGCGGATCACCGCGCTGACCAAGAACATCGCGTATGCCGTCGCCAGCCCCGACGTGCGGATCATCAGCCCGATCCCCGGCAAGTCCGCCGTCGGCATCGAGATCCCCAACACCGACCGGGAGATGGTCAACCTCGGGGACGTGCTGCGCCTCGCGGAGTCCGCGGAGGACGACGACCCGATGCTGGTCGCGTTCGGCAAGGACGTCGAGGGCGGCTACGTCATGCACTCGCTGGCGAAGATGCCGCACATACTGGTGGCCGGCGCCACCGGGTCCGGAAAGTCGTCCTGCATCAACTGCCTGATCACCTCGATCATGATGCGGGCGACTCCGGAGGACGTCCGGATGATCCTGGTCGACCCCAAGCGCGTCGAGCTGACCGCGTACGAGGGCATCCCGCACCTGATCACGCCGATCATCACCAACCCGAAGCGGGCCGCCGAGGCACTGCAGTGGGTCGTCCGCGAGATGGACCTGCGCTACGACGACCTCGCGGCCTACGGCTACCGGCACATCGACGACTTCAACCGCGCGGTGCGCGAGGGCAAGGTCAAGCCGCCCGAGGGCAGCGAACGCGAACTCCAGCCGTATCCGTACCTGCTGGTGATCGTGGACGAGCTGGCCGACCTGATGATGGTGGCGCCGCGGGACGTCGAGGACGCCATCGTGCGCATCACGCAGCTCGCGCGCGCGGCGGGCATCCACCTGGTGCTCGCCACCCAGCGGCCCTCCGTGGACGTCGTCACCGGCCTGATCAAGGCCAACGTGCCCTCCCGGCTGGCCTTCGCCACGTCCTCCCTGGCGGACTCGCGGGTCATCCTCGACCAGCCCGGTGCCGAGAAGCTGATCGGCAAGGGCGACGGCCTCTTCCTGCCGATGGGCGCGAACAAGCCGACCCGTATGCAGGGCGCGTTCGTGACCGAGGAGGAGGTCGCGGTCGTCGTCCAGCACTGCAAGGACCAGATGGCGCCCGTCTTCCGGGAGGACGTCACCGTCGGGGCCAAGCAGAAGAAGGAGATCGACGAGGACATCGGCGACGACCTCGACCTGCTGTGCCAGGCGGCCGAGCTGGTCGTCTCCACCCAGTTCGGCTCGACCTCCATGCTCCAGCGCAAGCTGCGCGTCGGTTTCGCCAAGGCCGGGCGCCTGATGGACCTGATGGAGTCGCGGAGCATCGTCGGGCCGAGCGAAGGCTCGAAGGCTCGTGACGTTCTGGTGAAGCCTGACGAGCTGGACGGAGTGCTCGCGGTGATCCGGGGGGAGTCTGAAGGGTAGGAGACGGTACGCGAGGGGTTCCGTCGACGGAGGGTCACGGCGGCCGGTGGCCGATCGTGACTCACCCGTTAGGGATCATTGAGCAACCGTTTCCCCAAGGCGCACGTCAAGTTGAGGGAAGCGACGAACAGGAAGTCCACCATCGGGATGCCGGGCCATTCCGATGGCGTACAAAGTCGTATCGCCCGGTTGCCCCACCCGTTTGTACCCCCCCTAGACTGAACGTCCAGCGCAGGCGGTCATACGCTCGAAAGGCGCCCCCGTGTCCAAAGGCAACTCCCCTGAAGACGAGCGTCCGATCGAAGACGTGTCCCACGACGTTCCCGAGGACGTTTCCGAGGAATCCCGCCCCTCCGTCGGCCGTGCCCTGCAGCAGGCGCGGATCGCCGCCGGACTGACCGTCGACGACATCAGCTCCGCCACCCGTGTCCGGATCTCCATCGTGCACGCCATCGAGGCGGACGACTTCGCGCCCTGTGGCGGAGACGTCTACGCGCGCGGCCACATCAGGACCCTGGCGAAGGCCGTCGGGCTCGACCCCGCCGAGCTGCTCGCGCGGTTCGACGCCGACCACGGCGGACGCCCGGCGCCGACACCCGCCGCGTCCCTGTTCGAGGCGGAACGCATCCGTCCCGAGCGGCGCGGACCCAACTGGACGGCCGCCATGGTCGCCGCGATCGTCGCGGTGATCGGTTTCGTCGGCTTCACCTTCGTCAAGGGTGACGACGGCGGGGGCTCCGAGGCGAGCGTCGCCGAGGGCTCCGAGTCGTCGGCCGGCGCCTCCGCGTCGGCGAGCGCCGAGCCGAAGAAGCCGGCCGACCCGAAGCCGGACCCGACCGAGAGCGCGATCGCGGCCGCGCCCCGCGACAAGGTCACCGTCAAGGTCAGCGCCACCGACGGCCGCAGCTGGATCTCCGTCAAGGACCACAACGGCCGGCAGGTCTTCGACGGACTGCTCAAGGAGGGCGACTCCGAGACCTTCCAGGACAACGAGAAGATCAACCTCGTCCTCGGCGACGCGGGCGCGATCCAGCTCTACGTCAACGGCAAGAAGATCGAGGACGACTTCCAGCCCGGCTCCGTGGAGCGTCTGACGTACACCAAGGGCGACCCGCAGGTCGGCTAGCGGGGCCCGAGAGGGCGAGTCACCGGGGCCGCCCGAGATCGGCCAACCCCGTCGACATGGGCTGTCGGCGGGACGAAGTAGTCTTGAGCCCATGCCTGAAAGCCGTACCGTCGCACTCGTCACCCTTGGCTGCGCCCGTAACGAGGTGGACTCGGAGGAGCTCGCAGGCCGTCTGGAGGCGGACGGCTGGAAGCTCGTCGAGGACGCCGAGGAAGCGGACGTCGCCGTCGTGAACACGTGCGGCTTCGTCGAGGCCGCCAAGAAGGACTCCGTCGACGCCCTCCTGGAGGCCAACGACCTCAAGGGCCACGGCAGAACGCAGGCCGTCGTGGCGGTGGGCTGCATGGCCGAGCGGTACGGCAAGGAGCTCGCCGAGGCCCTGCCCGAGGCCGACGGCGTCCTGGGCTTCGACGACTACGCCGACATCTCCGACCGCCTGCAGACCATCCTCAGTGGTGGCGTCCACGCCGCCCACACCCCCCGCGACCGGCGCAAGCTGCTGCCCATCAGCCCCGCCGAGCGGCAGGAGGCCGGAGCCGCCGTCGCACTGCCGGGGCACGGCCCCACCGACCTTCCCGAGGGAGTCGCCCCCGCCTCCGGCCCCCGCGCGCCGCTGCGCCGCCGCCTGGACGGCTCCCCGGTCGCCTCGGTGAAGCTGGCGTCCGGCTGCGACCGGCGCTGCTCCTTCTGCGCCATCCCGTCCTTCCGCGGCTCCTTCATCTCGCGCCGCCCGAGCGACGTGCTGAACGAGACACGGTGGCTGGCCGAGCAGGGCGTCAAGGAGATCATGCTGGTCTCCGAGAACAACACCTCCTACGGCAAGGACCTGGGCGACATCCGCCTGCTGGAGTCCCTGCTGCCGAACCTCGCCGACGTCGACGGCATCGAGCGGGTGCGCGTCAGCTACCTCCAGCCGGCCGAGATGCGCCCGGGACTCATCGACGTCCTGACCTCGACGCCGAAGGTGGTGCCCTACTTCGACCTCTCCTTCCAGCACTCCGCGCCGAACGTGCTGCGCGCGATGCGCCGCTTCGGCGACACCGACCGCTTCCTGGAGCTCCTGGACACCATCCGGAGCAAGGCCCCCGAGGCGGGCGTGCGCTCCAACTTCATCGTGGGCTTCCCCGGCGAGTCCGCCTCCGACCTCGCCGAGCTGGAGCGGTTCCTGAACCATGCCCGGCTGGACGCCATCGGCGTCTTCGGCTACTCCGACGAGGAGGGCACCGAGGCGGCGACCTACGGCGACAAGCTGGACGAGGACGTCGTGGCCGAGCGGCTGGCGCGGGTCTCCCGGCTGGCCGAGGAACTCGTCTCGCAGCGCGCCGAGGAGCGCGTCGGCGCGACCGTGCGCGTGCTCGTCGAGTCCATGGACTCCACCGACGACGGGGACGGCGTCCGCGGTCGCGCGGAGCACCAGGCGCCCGAGACGGACGGCCAGGTGCTGCTCACGAGCGGCGAAGGCCTGAGTGTCGGTCGTATGGTCGACGCGAAGGTGGTCGGTACGGAGGGTGTCGACCTGGTGGCCGAACCGCTGCTGGGATCGCCCGAGTGGAGTGAGGAGGCCGGCAGATGACCGGAGTCCCGGCGTCCGCGGCGGGCGGCTCCTCCGGTGCGCGCCGGACCGGCCCGCGCGGCGGCTCGGGAGCCGCTCAGGAACCGGTGGAGCGGACGACTCCGGGAGGAGCGACGGAACGGGGTGCCTCGGACAGGGGCGCCTCGGACAGGAGCCCCGTGGACAGGGGGGCCGTGGAACGAGGCGCCACCGAGGGCGGTGCGGCCGGGCGTGGTGGCAAGATCGCGGCCGCGGCCGTCAACCAGGCGAGCGTCTGGAACGTCGCCAACCTGCTGACGATGCTCCGGCTGCTCCTGGTGCCGGCCTTCGTCGCGCTGATGCTCGGCAACGGCGGGTACGACCCTGCCTGGCGTTCGTTCGCGTGGGCCGCCTTCGCCGTCGCCATGATCACCGACCTTTTCGACGGCCATCTGGCGCGCACCTACAACCTCGTCACCGACTTCGGGAAGATCGCCGACCCCATCGCCGACAAGGCGATCATGGGGGCGGCGCTCGTCTGCCTGTCCGCGCTGGGTGACCTGCCGTGGTGGGTGACGGCCGTCATCCTCGGCCGGGAACTCGGGATCACCGTGCTGCGTTTCGTGGTCATCCGGTACGGCGTCATCCCCGCCAGCCGCGGTGGCAAGCTCAAGACCCTCACCCAGGGCGTGGCCGTCGGCATGTACGTCCTGGCCCTGACGGGGCCCCTGGCGACGCTGAGGTTCTGGGTGATGGCGGCGGCGGTCGTGCTGACCGTGGTGACCGGGCTGGACTATGTGAAGCAGGCCATTGTGCTGCGCCGCCGGGGAATCGCTGAGCGCAGAGCGGCGTTGAGGGAGACGGAAGGTTGAGTTCCACGGCTGCCGACGTGGTGCGACTACTCACGGTGAGGGGTGAGACCCTCGCGGTCGCCGAGTCTCTCACCGGGGGGCTGGTGGCGGCCGAGATCACGACGGTCGCCGGGGCGTCGCGAGCCTTCCGAGGTTCGGTCACCGCCTACGCGACGGAGCTGAAGCGGGATCTGCTCGGCGTCGACGCGACGCTGCTCACGGCGCGCGGAGCGGTGGATCCGCAGGTCGCAGCCCAGATGGCGGCGGGCGTCCGCAAAGCGCTGGGTGCCGACTGGGGGATCGCGACGACCGGCGTCGCCGGCCCGGACCCGCAGGACGGACAGCCCGTCGGAACGGTCTTCGTGGCCGTCGACGGGCCTTTCGGAGGAGAAAACGGTTCCGCCTCTGGCGGAAAAGTGGAGGCGCTGCGGTTGAACGGCGACCGCGCGGAAATTCGTATGGAGAGTGTACGGAGCGTACTCGCACTCCTTCTGAGGGAGCTTGCGGGCGAACAGACCGGGAATGAGCGGGCACAGGATACGGAACGGAACGGGGGGTTTTGATGTTTGCAGCCCTGAGTGAACACGACATCGCTCCCCGCACGGCCGCGGCGCGAGGCGGTACGGTGGGGCGTGAAGGATGCGGTTACACGGTCCGAGGAGGGAGCCACCGATGATTCTGCTCCGTCGCCTGTTGGGTGACGTGCTGCGTCGGCAGCGCCAACGCCAGGGCCGTACTCTGCGCGAAGTCTCCTCGTCCGCCCGAGTCTCACTCGGCTATCTCTCCGAGGTGGAGCGGGGGCAGAAGGAGGCGTCGTCCGAGCTGCTCTCCGCCATCTGCGACGCGCTGGACGTACGGATGTCCGAGCTCATGCGGGAAGTCAGCGACGAACTCGCCCTCGCCGAACTGGCGCAGTCCGCTGCCGCCACGTCCAGCGAGACCGTACCCGCGCCGGTGCGCCCGATGCTGGGTTCCGTGTCGGTGACCGGTGTGCCACCGGAGCGGGTGACCATCAAGGCGCCCGCGGAGGCGGTGGACGTCGTCGCCGCCTGAGCGTCGAGAACGTGTGCGTGTGAGGCCCCGGCCGGGGTCTCTCCGGGAGACCGGAGAGGTGCGGTCGGGGTTTTTGCGTTGCGGGGCAGCCGCGCAGGGGTGGGTGAGCCCGCGGGGAGGGCTCGCGTGTGAGGGCCGGGGCGTTCCGGGCGGGGGAGTTCCGGTGCTCCAGGGCGGAGGAGGGCCCGTGTGCTGGTTCGCCCGGTTTGCCGGTACCTGGTCGTGCGGTCATCGTGGAGGGACATGGCCGGGGGGCCGACCGACGGAGGTGTGCATGTACGTCGTGAAGAGCCCGTTGTCCGACGCGAACCTGAAGACCGTCTCCGATGCGCTGCAGGGTGGCCTCGTCGACCTGGTGGACCTGGCGCTGGTGGCGAAGCAGATCCACTGGAACGTGGTCGGTCCGCGGTTCCGCTCCGTACACCTCCAGCTCGACGAACTCGTCGACACCGCCCGCACGCACTCGGACACCGTGGCGGAACGTGCCTCGGCGCTCGGTGTGTCCCCGGACGGGCGGGCCGCGACCGTGGCCGTCGGCAGTGGCATCGACGTGACCCCCGAAGGGTGGGTCGACGACACCACCGCGGTCCGGACGATCGTGGACGCTCTGGGCGCGGTCGTCGCGCGGATGCGGGAGCGGATCGCCGCGACCGGCGATCCGGATCCCGTGAGCCAGGACATCTTCATTCAGATCACGGCCGACCTGGAGAAACAGCACTGGATGTTCCAGGCCGGGAACGGATGACGCGGTTGTGACGCCGGTGCGGGCCGCTCGCGGGGCGGCCGCGCTGGTGCTCGGTGCGCTGTGGTGGTGGGCGGTGCTGCGCTTGGCGCTGGAGCCCGGCGCGGGGGTGCTCGAGGGAGCGGTCGCCGTCGGCGGGTGGGGGCTGAGCGTTCTGCCGGTGCACTGTGTGCCGCGGAGCCGGGCCGCGGGAGCCATCGGTGAGGGGCGGTGGCTCGGGGCCCTGCGTGCGGTCAAGGTGTCCGGCGGGTCGAAGGCGTCGGGGTCGGACGGGGTGCGGGACCGGTCCGGCTTCGGCAAGTCCTGAGGCGGGGTGGGTCTGTGCAGCGCTTTACAGCGGGAGCGAGTCGAGCTAACGTACAACCAAATGGTTGTAGATGGTGTTCTTGAAGAAGCCGAAGAGGGCATGGACCGTCTGTTCCATGCCCTGGCGGACACGACGCGCCGCGACATCGTCCGTCGCTGCGTACGGGACGACCTCTCGGTGTCGCGACTGGCCGAGGCCTACCCGATGAGTTTCGCCGCGGTGCAGAAGCACGTCGCGGTGCTGGAGCGGGCCGGTCTGGTGGTCAAGCGGCGTCGCGGACGCGAGCAACTCGTGCGCACCGATCCGGATGCCGTTCGACGGGCGCGGCAGGCCCTCGACGAACTGGAGTCCGCCTGGCGTGGCCGCGTGGAGCGGATGTCCCGTCTGCTCGACGAGGGCCCGGGACCCGAAGTGCACAACCCCACGGAAGGACAGGACTGATGACTGTCACCAGCATGGACAAGGATCCGGACCGTCTCACCCTCACCCTGGTCGCCGACTTCACCGCGCCGGTCGCCCGGGTGTGGCAGCTGTGGTCCGACCCCCGGCAGCTGGAGCGCTGGTGGGGTCCGCCGACCTATCCGGCCACGGTGGAGGAGTACGACCTGACGCCCGGCGGGGAGGTCACCTACTTCATGACCGGTCCGGAGGGGGACCAGTACCGGGGCTGGTGGCGGATCACCTCGGTGGACGCTCCGACGTCCCTGGAGTTCACCGACGGCTTCGCCGACGCCGAGGGCGTGCCGAGCGCGGACATGCCGACCACCTCCACGCGGGTGACGCTCACCGAGCGCGACGGCGGCACCCGCATGGAGATGCGTTCGGTCTTCGACACCGCGGAGCAGATGGAGCAGCTCGCGAAGATGGGCATGGAGGAAGGACTGCGGGAGGCGGTCGGCCAGATGGACGGCCTGCTCACGGGCTGAATCCCCCGGCCGCCTCCTCGGCCGAACGGCGTCGGCTCGGTCCGCACCTGCCGAGTGCCGTCGGCCGAGCCGACCGGCCGGGCGCGCCGACCCGTGTCAACGCACACCGCGCCGCCGCCCGGAACCGGCGAGGCCGCCTGGCCGCGGCGCGGGACCGGCCTGGCACGTCGGGCACCAGTACGTGGGGCGTTCGCGGGACCCGTCGCCCTGGTCCGCCAGACGGATCGATGTGCCGCAGCGCAGGCAGGGGCGCGGGGCGCGGCTGTACACGAACAGATCCTGGCCGCGCAGGCCCGTCGTACGGCGGACGGGGCGGTCGCGGTTGGCCTCCAGGAGCTTCTTCGCGAGTACGGGCACCTTCGCCGCGAGTGCGGGGGGCAGGTCCCCGACGGGCAGCCAGGGCGTGACGCCGAGCAGGAAGCAGAGCTCGCACTTGTAGACGTTGCCGATGCCGGCGAGATTGCGCTGGTCGAGCAGGGCCTCACCGAGCGGACGGGCCGGGTCCGCGCGCAGGTTGGCCAGGGCCTGTTCCGGATTCCAGTCCGGGCCCAGCAGGTCGGGGCCGAGGTGACCGACGGCGCGCTCCTCGTCGGCGGTGCGGAGGAGTTCCAGCACCGGGAGGCGGTAGCCGACGGCCGTGCGGTCGGTGGTGCCGAGGATCACCCGGATCTGGTGTGCCGGTCCGCCGCTCCAGCGCTGCCCTGCCGCGAACACCTTCCACGAGCCGTCCATCCGCAGGTGCGAGTGGACCGTCAGGCCCCCCTCGACGCGGGTGAGCAGGTGCTTTCCGCGCGCGGTGACGTCCAGGACCGCACGGCCGGTGAGGTCGGCCGTGGCGTACCGGGGCACGCGGAAGTCGCTGCGGATCAGCATCTTGCCGGCGAGGGCCTCGTGCAGCCGCCGCGCGGCCTGCCAGACCGTGTCTCCTTCGGGCATGGATCAAGGGTGACAGGCTCAGGCCCTGATGCGCAGTCCGCGTGGGGTGGCGATGAAGCCCGCTTCCTCCAGGAGGGGGCCGAAGGGGGACGTCAGGGCCGCCGTGCCGTTGACGCGTTCCACCGTGACCGTGCCGAGGGACCCGGCGCGGGCGGCCGTGCCGAGCGCCTCCGCGGCTGCCCGCAGGCGGAGGTCGTCACCGGGGGAGGCGTCCGGATCGGAGGGCCAGAGCAGCAGTGTCTTGCCGCCGCGCTCCATGTAGAGCACCGGCTCACCCTCGACGAGCACCACCAGCGACCCGGCCTTGCGGCCCGGCTTGTGCGTGGCACCGGCCGGGGGCTCGGGCCAGGTCAGGGCCGCGCCGTACGCGTTCGCCGGATCGGCGGCGGCCAGGACGACGGCCCGTGGACCGGTGGAGAGGCGGTCGCGGCGGCCGGGGAAGCCGGTGGCGAACGAGCCCCGCGGTCCGCCGTAGCCGCCCTGCGCCCCGCCTCCGCGCGGTCCCCCGGCGCCCGGGTCCGCGTAGTCGCGAGGGGAGACGTAGTCATCCCGGGTGGAGGGGCGCTGCCGCGGGGGCGTGGACGCGTCGCCGGATCGGCCCGGGGCGCCGGTGCCCGCGTCACCGCCGAACGGGAAGTCGTCGAAGGGGAAGTCGCCCCTGGCCGGGTCGCCTGACCAGTCGGCCCCGTCAGCCCCAGCCCCGTCAGTCCCGTCAGCTCTGTCAGCTCTGTCAGCCCCGCGTGATCCGTCGGCCCCGTAGGACTCGTTCGAACCGCCGGACCAGTCGGATCCGTCCCGGGCGGTGGGGCCGGGGAGGCCGCCGCTGAAGTCGGGTCGTTCGGGTGAAGCCTCGCCGCGGTCCCGGGCGTTCGCGACGGCGCGCAGCCGGTCGACGGCGCCCTCCATGGCGAACTGCGCCGCGCCGAGCCCTTCCACGACGTAACCGCGCCTGGCCTGCCCGCTCTCCTCGAAGGCGGCCAGGATGCGGTACACCGCGGAGAAGCCTCCCTCGACGCCCTCCGCGGCGACGGCACCGCGGGTCACCACGCCGTGCCGGTCGAGGAGGGCACGGGCCAGGGCGTGCGCGCGTACCGTGGCGTCGGCCTCACGGTCCGGGAGCAGCGACCAGCGGCCCGCCACGGTCGGGGGGCCGGTGCGGGACGCGGTGCGGGCGGCGGCCGTCAGCGAGCCGTAGCGCCCACGAGGCACGCCGCGCTTGGCCCGGTGGGCGGTGGACCCGGCGGTGCGGCCGGAGCCGAGCAGGGAGCGCAGGGGCGCGAGCGTGTCGTTCGTCAGCCGGCCGGACCAGGCCAGCTCCCAGAGGGCGTCGGCCAACTGCGGATCGGTGGCCTCCGGGTGGGTGGTGGCGCGCACTTGGTCGGCGATCTGCCGGAAGAACAGCCCGTACCCGCCCGAGAGACTGCTCAGGACGGACTCGTGGAGGGCGGTCGTCTCCAAGGGGTGCGGGGGCGGCAGGAGCAGGGGAGCGGCGTCCGCGAGGTAGAGCGACACCCAGCCGTCCTTCCCGGGGAGCGAACCGGCTCCCGCCCACACCACTTCGCCGGCGGCCGTGAGCTCGTCCAGCATCGCCGGGCTGTAGTTCGCCACGCGGGAGGGCAGGACCAGCTTCTCCAGGGCTGAGGCGGGCACGGAGGCGCCCTGCAGCTGCTCGACGGCCCGGACGAGACCGTCGATCCCGCGCAAGGCGTGCCCCTTGCCGATGTGCTGCCACTGGGGCAGGAACTGGCCCAGCGCGGCCGGCGGCACCGGCTCCAGCTCGTGTCGCAGCGCGGCCAGGGAGCGGCGCCGCAGCCTGCGCAGGACCGTCGCGTCGCACCACTCCTGGCCGATCCCGGCCGGATGGAACTCGCCCTGCACGACCCGCCCCGCCGCGGCGAGCCGTTGCAGGGCGCCCTCGGTCACCGCGACGCCCAGGCCGAAGCGTGCCGCCGCGGTGACCGACGTGAAGGGGCCGTGGGTGCGGGCGTATCGGGCGAGCAGGTCGCCGAGCGGGTCCTTCACCGGTTCGGTGAACGCCTCGGGCACGCCGACGGGCAGCGCGGTGCCCAGCGCGTCGCGCAGCCGGCCCGCGTCCTCGATGGCCGCCCAGTGGTCGGCACCGGCGATGCGCACCCGGATCGCCCGGCGGGCGGCGGCCAGCTCCTGCGCCCAGTGCGGTTCTGCGCCCCGCTCGGTGAGCTCGGCGTCCGTGAGCGGGCCGAGCAGGCGCAACAGGTCCGCGACGCTCTCCGAGTCCTTGGCGCGGCGGTCCTCGGTGAGCCACTGCAGCTCGCGCTCCAGCTCGGTGAGCACCTCCGCGTCGAGCAGCTCCCGCAGCTCCGCCTGACCGAGCAGCTCGGCGAGCAGCCGTGAGTCCAGGGAGAGGGCGGCGGCACGGCGCTCGGCGAGCGGCGAGTCGCCCTCGTACAGGAACTGGGCGACGTATCCGAAGAGCAGGGAGCGGGCGAACGGGGACGGCTCGGGCGTGGTGACCTCGACCAGGCGCACCTTGCGGGACTCCAGGTCGCCCATCAGCTCGACCAGGCCGGGGACGTCGAAGACGTCCTGGAGGCACTCGCGGACCGCCTCCAGGACGATGGGGAACGAGCCGTACTCGCTCGCGACCTCCAGCAACTGGGCGGCGCGCTGGCGCTGCTGCCACAGCGGGGTCCGCTTGCCGGGGCTGCGGCGCGGCAGCAGCAGCGCGCGGGCGGCGCACTCGCGGAAGCGGGACGCGAACAGGGCCGAGCCTCCCACCTGGTCGGTGACGACACGGTCGACCTCGCCCTTGTCGAAGACCACGTCGCCCGCGCCGACGGGCGCCTGCTCGGCGTCGTACTCCAGGCCGGGCTTCGCCGGTTCACCGTCGAGCAGGTCCAGGCTCATCAGGTCGGCGTCCGGCAGACGCAGCACGATCCCGTCGTCGGCATGCATGACCTGGGCGTCCATGCCGTACCGCTCGGTCAGCCTGGCGCCGAGCGCGAGGGCCCAGGGGGCGTGCACCTGGGCTCCGAAGGGGGAGTGGACCACGACCCGCCAGTCGCCCAGCTCGTCCCGGAAACGCTCCACGACGATGGTGCGGTCGTCGGGGATGTGGCCGCAGGCTTCGCGCTGTTCGTCGAGATACGCCAGGACGTTGTCCGCGGCCCAGGCGTCCAGGCCCGCGGTGACCAGGCGGAGCCGGGCGTCCTCCTCGGTGAGGGAGCCGACCTCGCGCAGGAACGCGCCCAGGGCCCTGCCCAGCTCCAGGGGGCGGCCCAACTGGTCGCCCTTCCAGAACGGCAGCCGTCCCGGCACGCCCGGGGCGGGGGAGACCAGGACGCGGTCGCGGGTGATGTCCTCGATGCGCCAGGAACTGGTGCCGAGGGTGAAGACGTCGCCCACGCGGGACTCGTAGACCATCTCCTCGTCGAGCTCGCCGACCCGGCCGCCGCCCTTCTTCGGGTCGGCGCCGGCGAGGAAGACCCCGAAGAGGCCGCGGTCGGGGATCGTGCCGCCCGAGGTGACGGCGAGGCGCTGCGCGCCCGGGCGGCCGGTGACGGTGCCGGTGACCCGGTCCCACACCACGCGCGGGCGCAGCTCGGCGAAGGCGTCGGACGGATAGCGTCCCGCGAGCATGTCCAGGACGGCGGTGAAGGCGGATTCCGGCAGTGAGGCGAACGGGGCGGCGCGGCGGACGGTGGCGAGCAGGTCGTCGACCTGCCAGGAGTCCAGCGCGGTCATGGCCACGATCTGCTGGGCCAGGACGTCCAGCGGGTTGGCGGGGACCCTGAGGGCCTCGATGGCACCGCTGCGCATCCGCTCGGTGACCACGGCGGCCTGCACCAGGTCGCCGCGGTACTTGGGGAACACGACGCCCGTGGACACGGCGCCGACCTGGTGGCCCGCGCGGCCGACGCGCTGGAGACCGGAGGCGACCGAGGGCGGTGACTCGACCTGGACGACGAGGTCGACGGCGCCCATGTCGATGCCCAGCTCGAGACTGGAGGTGGCGACGACCGCCGGCAGACGGCCCGCCTTCAGATCCTCCTCGACCAGGGCGCGCTGCTCCTTGGAGACCGATCCGTGGTGGGCGCGGGCGATCACCGAGGGGGCGCCCTGCGCGGCTCCCGAGCCGCCCATGAGCTCGGCGGGGGAGTGGTGCTCTTCCAGGGACTCGCCGGTCGCACGCTCGTACGCGATCTCGTTGAGCCGGTTGCACAGGCGCTCGGCCAGGCGCCGGGAGTTGGCGAAGACGATGGTCGAGCGGTGCGACTGGACGAGGTCGGTGATCCGCTCCTCGACGTGCGGCCAGATCGACGGGCGCTCCGCGCCCTCGTTGCCGTCGGCGACCGGGGAGCCGCCCAGCTCGGCCAGGTCCTCGACCGGGACCACCACGGAGAGGTCGAACTCCTTGCCCGAGGCCGGCTGGACGATCTCCACCTTGCCGCGCGGGGCGAGGAAGCGTGCGACCTCGTCCACCGGCCGGACCGTCGCCGAGAGGCCGATGCGCCGGGCGGGCTTCGGCAGCAACTCGTCCAGCCGCTCCAGGGTGAGCGCGAGGTGGGCGCCGCGCTTGGTGCCCGCGACGGCGTGCACCTCGTCCAGGATCACCGTCTCGATGCCGGTCAGCGCTTCGCGCGTGGCCGACGTCAGCATGAGGAACAGGGACTCCGGAGTGGTGATCAGGATGTCCGGCGGGCGGGTGGAGAGGGCGCGGCGCTCGGCGGCCGGGGTGTCACCCGAGCGGATGCCGACCTTGACCTCGGGCTCGGGCAGGCCCAGACGGACGGATTCCTGGCGGATGCCGGTCAGCGGGCTGCGGAGATTGCGCTCGACGTCGACGGCCAACGCCTTGAGCGGCGAGACGTACAGGACGCGGCAGCGCTTCTTGGGGTCGGCCGGCGGGGGCGTCGAGGCCAGCTGGTCCAGGGCGGCGAGGAAGGCGGCCAGTGTCTTGCCGGAGCCGGTCGGGGCGACCACCAGCACGTCCGAGCCCCGCGAGATCGCCTTCCAGGTGCCCGCCTGGGCGGCGGTGGGCGCGGAGAAGGCACCCGTGAACCAACCGCGGGTCGCGGGGGAGAAGCCGTCCAGGGCTCGGTGTGCGGAGCTGACCATGGATCCATCGTGCACCCGAGCACTGACAATCGGCCCGATCCGGCCGTGGGGCGGGTTGCTCGGTGGCCGGACCGGACGGACCGGCAGGACAGGGCGGCAGGACGGGGTGGCAGGACGGGGCGGCAGGACGGGGTGGCAGGACAGGGCGGCAGGACGGGGTGGCAGGACGTGGGATGAGGCGGCGTTGACGGTTCGGTGCCGACGGCCGGCGACGCGGGCCGACGGTGGAGGCGGGGCCGGTCGCGGCAACGCAGCCCCGGGGGGACGGACCCGGTGGCCCAGGGCCCGGGCGGCGGTGCCCGGTGACGGAGAATGGGCGCATGGCGGGATCGGGTGAGCGGGCACGGCACTGGCGGTATGCGGAGCTGCCCCACGTCGATCTGCTGCGGGCCCGGTACATCCGGAAGACCTTCGCACGCCACACCCACGAGCACTTCGTCATCGCCGCCATCGCCGACGGCGTGGACGTCTTCCACCACGGCGGCAGCGACCAGTACGCCGGAGCGGGATCACTCGCCCTGGTCAACCCCGACACCCCGCACACGGGGCGGGCCGGAGGACCCGAGGGATGGCGCTACGGGGCCGTCTACCCGGCGCCCGGACTCGTGGCCGGGATCGCGGCGGAGACGACCACACTGCGCGGGACGCCCGGCTTCGTGCGACCGGTGCTCGACGATCCGTACGCCGTCGAGCTGGTGCACCGCGTGCTGCGCGCCGCCGACGAGGGGAACGCGCTCGCCGCCGACACGCTGCTGCGGGTGGCGGTGACCCGGTTGCTGCGGTTGAACGGCGGCCCGTTGCCCCGGCGGCAGGTGCGGACGGCCGGGGCCGGGAGCGCGGCACGCGCGCGTGCCGCGCTGGAGGAGAGGATGGCCGACCCGCCGAGCCTGGAGCGCCTCGCCGGGGAGCTGGGAACCAGCCCCTTCGCGCTGCTGCGTGCCTTCCGCGACACGTACGGCATGCCGCCCCACGCCTGGCTGACGGACGCCCGTGTGCGCCGGGCGCGGCGGCTGCTGGACGCCGGGACGGCCCCGGCCGAGGCGGCCGTCGCCGTGGGTTTCACCGACCAGCCGCATCTGAACCGGCACTTCGCGCGGATCGTGGGTGTGCCTCCCGGGGCGTACCAACGCGAGCGCAAGAACGTACAAGACGCACGGCGGCGGCCTCTCCTACCGTCCGAGGCGTGACAGAACAGACAGCCGATCCCGACACGCGCGCCGTCGGAGCCAAGCCGGACGCCGCCGTCGTACGGGACGCCCTCGGGGTGGGAGTCGCCGTCGGACTGTCCGGGTTCGCCTTCGGGGTGACCTCGGCCGGCAGCGGGCTCACACTGCCGCAGACCTGCGCGCTCAGCCTCCTGGTGTTCACCGGAGCGTCCCAGTTCGCGCTCGTGGGTGCCCTCGCGGCCGGCGGCAACCCGCTCACCGCCGCAGCGGGAGCCTTCTTCCTGGGCGTGCGCAACGCCTTCTACGGACTGCGGCTGTCGCAGTTGCTGGCCCTCCCGCGCGCGGTGCGGCCGTTCGCCGCGCAGTGGGTCATCGACGAGACCACGGCCGTGGCCCTCGCGCAGCCGACGCGGCGCGGCGCCAGGATCGGGTTCACCGTCACCGGGCTCACCCTCTACCTGCTGTGGAACCTGACCACCCTGCTCGGCGCGCTGGGGGCGGAGGCCATCGGGGACACCGACGCCTGGGGGCTCGACGCCGCCGGCCCCGCGGTCTTCCTGGCCCTGCTCGCGCCGATGCTGACGACCACCACCGAGCGCGCGGTCGCCGCGCTGGCCGTCCTCCTGGGGCTCGGCCTGCTTCCCGTGCTGCCCGCCGGCGTGCCCGTCCTGGTGGCCGCTTCGGCGGCACCCGTCGTGCTGTGGGCGCGAGGACGCCGCGCTGGCGAGGCCGGAGAGGGCTCCGCGCGGGAGGGGAAGCGGTGAACGTCTGGATCGCCATCGGCGTGACGGCGGTGGGCTGCTACGCCGTCAAGCTCCTCGGCCTCCTGGTGCCCGCCGGCGCCATGGAGCGGCCCCTGGTGCGGCGCCTCGCCGCCCTGCTTCCCGTCGCTCTCCTCGCCGCGCTCACCGCCCAGCAGACCTTCGCCGACGGGCAGGCGCTCGTGCTGGACGCCCGGGCCGCGGGAGTCGCCGCGGCCGCCGTCGCGCTGGTGCTGCGCGCACCGTTCCTGCTCGTCGTCGCGGCGGCCGTGGTGGTGACCGCGGGGGTGCGAGCCATGGGCGGCTGAGCGGGGTCAGCCGAGGGAACGTCCGTACGCGCGGAGTGTGCGCAGGGCCTCCAGCGTCACCCCTGGGCGGGCTTCCAGGGCGGGGGCAGGCGCCCAGTGGCGCCAGCGGACGGGCCAGCCTCCGTCCTCGTCCTGCGCCGACGCGAGGAAGTCGAGGGAGCGGGCCATCTCGTCGTCCGTGAACCACGCGCGCGCGAGGGAGTGCGGATGCCTCGCGTAGTCGTGGGGGAAGTGGTGCTCGCCCGGGGCGTAGCCGGGGGAGACCGGGTACGCGTCGAGGTCGTCCGGGTCCAGCGCCGCGAGGCGCTGCTCGCGCACCAGGTGGCCCAGCCGGTCGGCTGCGGCCTGGGCGCGGGGGCGGTCGGGGGCGGCGTCCAGGAAGGCCACGGCGGCCTCGACCTCGTAGGGGTGCGAGGTCGTCAGCGATTCGACCGCCTGCCAGCAGAAGTCCGTGGCCCGGAAGAGCCAGGCGTGCCAGACCTCGTTGCGGTGCAGCAGACCGACCACCGGACCGGTGGCGAGAAGCTCGCCGGGCGGGTCGTCGACGACCGGCACGAACGGCGCGGTGGGATACCCGCGCTGGCTGGGACGGATCGCCGGCAGGGCACCCTCCGGGGTGGACACGGACGTCAGGTAGCGGCACATCCGCTCCACGCGCTGTCCGCCGCAGCGTCCCACGGCGTCCAGGACGCGCAGGGCGTGCGCGGTGTGCAGCGGCTGGCTGACCGGACCGCGCAGATCGGGTTCCAGTGCGTGGGCGTATCCACCGTCCTCGTTGCGGTAGGCGTCCAGCGCGGTCTCCACCGGGTCGGCGGCGCCGCCGCGGAAGTGGAACGCGAAGAGGCGCTGTTCCAGTACGCGCGCGGTGAGCCAGACGAAGTGCTCCGCGCGCGCGAGCGGGGAGCGCGCCTCGGAGGTCGGGGGCGACTGGGGGAGTGGGGAAGCTCCGTTTTCGGCCATGGTCAGACCGTAGGGCGGAAAGCGGTACCGGCACCCGGTCCCGGCTCAGGGCCCACCCTCAGGGGCGGGATACTGGAGTCATGCGGTTGACGGTCTTCTGGGAGCGGATGACGGATCACTTCGGTCCGGGCTACGCCGACACCTTCGCGCACGATCACGTGATGTCGGAGCTGGGCGGGCGTACGGTGCACGAGGCGCTGGACGCCGGCTGGGACGCCAAGGACGTGTGGCAGGTGGTCTGCACCGTCATGAACGTGCCCCGGGAACAGCGCTGACCGGTCACGAAGATCGCCGGACGGTACTCCGCTGTCACCGGCGTGGGCGAGACTTGCTCCGTGGCACCCACTGACGAGACCGGGCAGGCGACCCGGCACGCATCCCCGACCGGCACGACGCCGCCCACCGGGCCCCCGGCCGACGGCACCGCCGGGCCGGGCGCCCGCATGCCGCGCTGGCTGCCGCGCGCCATGGTGCTGGCCCTCACGCTCATCGCCGTCTTCCAGCTGGGCAGCTGGGCCTTCCACCAGCTCACCGGCCTGCTGATCAACATCCTCATCGCGTTCTTCCTGGCTCTCGCCATCGAACCCGCGGTGAGCTGGATGGCCGGCCGCGGACTGCGCCGCGGGCTGGCCACCTTCCTCGTCTTCCTCGCCGTCCTGGCCGCCGCCGCGGGGTTCGTCACGCTGCTCGGTTCGATGCTGGCGGGCCAGATCGTCAAGATGGTCGAGGACTTCCCCGACTACCTCGACTCCGTCATCGCCTGGGTCAACGGCCACTTCCACACGGAGTTGAGACGGGTCGACATCCAGGAGGGACTGCTCCGCTCCGACTGGTTGCGCAACTACGTGCAGAACAGCGCCACGGGCGTCCTGGACGTGTCGGCCCAGGTCCTGGGCGGCCTGTTCCAGCTTCTGACGGTTCTGCTGTTCGCCTTCTACTTCGCCGCCGACGGCCCCCGGCTGCGGCGCGCGCTCTGCTCCGTCCTGCCGCCCGCCCGGCAGGCCGAGGTGCTGCGCGCGTGGGAGATCGCCGTGGACAAGACCGGCGGTTACCTGTACTCGCGCGGCCTGATGGCGCTGATCTCCGGCATAGCGCACTACATCCTGCTGGAGATCCTGGAGGTGCCCTACGCGCCCGCGCTCGCTGTGTGGGTCGGCTTGGTGTCGCAGTTCATCCCCACCATCGGCACCTATCTCGCGGGCGCCCTGCCCATGCTGATCGCCTTCACGGTCAACCCCTGGTACGCGCTGTGGGTACTGGTCTTCGTGGTGATCTATCAGCAGTTCGAGAACTACGTCCTCCAGCCCAAGCTGACGTCCAAGACCGTGGACATCCACCCGGCGGTCGCCTTCGGTTCGGTCGTCGCGGGCGCCGCCCTGCTCGGCGCCGTCGGCGCGCTGATCGCCATTCCGGCGATCGCCACCCTGCAGGCGTTCCTCGGGGCCTACGTGAAGCGCTACGACGTCACGGACGATCCCCGTGTCCACGGGCGCCGGGGCCGCCGCTCGGTGCCCGGGACATCGACGCGCCTGCGGAAGCTGTGGGCCCGCCGCCCGGAACACGGCAGTT
This sequence comes from Streptomyces ambofaciens ATCC 23877, assembly GCF_001267885.1. Classification (NCBI taxonomy): domain Bacteria; kingdom Bacillati; phylum Actinomycetota; class Actinomycetes; order Kitasatosporales; family Streptomycetaceae; genus Streptomyces; species Streptomyces ambofaciens. Next base: position 5,838,556 of record NZ_CP012382.1, read on the forward strand.
CCGCAACGGAGGGGGCGGGAGACGGCGGCTCCTCCCAGGGCCGCGCCGACACGTGACGCCGGGGCGGACGCGCGGGGTCAGCCCTGCGGCTCCTGTGGCTTGGCGTCGATCTCCCGCAGGTTTCGGTCCTTGAACCCGGTGCGGGTCTCCGTGCGATGACCGCGGGCGATGTAGTCCCGCATCACCGCCTCGACGGCGTCCTGGGGTGAGCCGATACCGGCCAGGACCATCACTTCCACCACCAGTTCGGCGTCGAGACCGACGTTGACCTTGGCCATGGTGTCCCCCTCGTCACGTGGCCTCCGCACTCTAGCCACCCGGCCGCCGGGCCGGCGGACGTACGCTCGGAGGTGCCGCGTGGTGCGCTTGACACGAAAATCGAACATCCATTCTTATGGAGGCTCTGGCGAGGCTCGTGACGGGCGATTCGACTGGGTTCGGGCGGATAAGTGCCCGAGTTATCCACAGGCCGGACCCGCATCAGGGCGGATTGTCAGTGGCAGGCATTAGCGTCTTTGACGTGAAGCGATCGAATCAAGCAAACCGGGTGGAACCCATGGCAGGAACCGACCGCGAGAAGGCTCTTGACGCCGCACTCGCACAGATTGAACGGCAGTTCGGCAAGGGCGCGGTCATGCGCATGGGCGACCGGTCGAAGGAGCCCATCGAGGTCATCCCGACCGGGTCGACCGCGCTCGACGTGGCCCTCGGCGTCGGCGGCCTGCCGCGCGGCCGCGTCATCGAGGTCTACGGTCCGGAGTCCTCCGGTAAGACGACCCTGACCCTGCACGCCGTGGCGAACGCGCAGAAGGCCGGCGGCCAGGTGGCGTTCGTGGACGCGGAGCACGCCCTCGACCCCGAGTACGCGCAGAAGCTCGGCGTCGACATCGACAACCTGATCCTGTCCCAGCCGGACAACGGTGAGCAGGCCCTGGAGATCGTGGACATGCTGGTCCGCTCCGGCGCCCTCGACCTCATCGTCATCGACTCCGTCGCCGCGCTCGTCCCGCGCGCGGAGATCGAGGGCGAGATGGGTGACAGCCACGTCGGTCTCCAGGCCCGGCTGATGAGCCAGGCGCTGCGGAAGATCACCAGCGCGCTCAACCAGTCCAAGACCACCGCGATCTTCATCAACCAGCTCCGCGAGAAGATCGGCGTCATGTTCGGCTCCCCGGAGACCACGACCGGTGGCCGGGCGCTCAAGTTCTACGCCTCGGTGCGACTCGACATCCGACGCATCGAGACGCTCAAGGACGGCACCGACGCGGTCGGCAACCGCACGCGCGTCAAGGTCGTCAAGAACAAGGTCGCGCCGCCCTTCAAGCAGGCCGAGTTCGACATCCTCTACGGCCAGGGCATCAGCCGCGAGGGCGGCCTGATCGACATGGGCGTGGAGCACGGCTTCGTCCGCAAGGCCGGCGCCTGGTACACGTACGAGGGCGACCAGCTCGGCCAGGGCAAGGAGAACGCGCGCAACTTCCTGAAGGACAACCCCGACCTCGCCAACGAGATCGAGAAGAAGATCAAGGAGAAGCTGGGCGTCGGAGTCCGTCCCGAGGAGCCGACGGCCACCGAGTCCGGACCGGACGCCGCGACGGCCGAATCCGCACCGGCGGTGCCCGCGCCCGCGACCGCCAAGGTCACCAAGGCCAAGGCCGCGGCAGCCAAGAGCTGACCCGTGACACGACGAACCGACTGGGCCGAGTACGCCTACCCGGATGCCGCTGCGCGCGAGCGTGAGCGGAGGAGACCGGGTGGCCACGGCTCCGCCGGGACGGACGACGGCGCGTACGGGGCGGCTGCGGCCCCGTACGAGACCGACCTGTCCGCCGCCGCGGATGTCCCGGCCGGCGTCTTCGCGCCGAACGGCGCGGGGGACATGGACGACACCGAGGGCAGGTACGACACGGGGGAGACGCACGACGCCGGTTCGCCCGGCGGCGGGGCGCGCCGCGGTGACGGCGGGGCGCCCGGCGGTGGCGGACGGGGCCGGGGAACCGGCGGCGGGCGGGGGCGTCGACGGCGCGAGCCTGCGGAGCCCTTCGCCGAGGACGGAGGTGACGTCTCCTCGTCGAGGGCCGAGCAGGGGGAGCCTCCGCGGGACCCGGTCGAGCAGGCACGGGCGATCTGCCTGCGCCTGCTCACCGGGACCCCGCGCACACGCAGACAACTCGCCGACGCCCTGCGCAAGCGGGAGATCCCCGACGAGGCCGCGGAGGAGGTGCTGTCCCGGTTCGAGGAGGTCGGGCTGATCAACGACGGCGCCTTCGCCGACGCCTGGGTGGAGTCCCGCCATCACGGGCGTGGTCTGGCCCGGCGCGCGCTCGCCAGGGAACTGCGCACCAAGGGCGTCGAACCCACGCTCATCGACGCGGCGGTCTCCCGACTGGACTCCGAACAGGAGGAGGAGACGGCACGCGAGCTGGTCGACCGGAAGCTCCGCGCCACCCGAGGCCTCGACCGCGACAAGAGGCTGCGCCGCCTCGCGGGCATGCTGGCCCGCAAGGGCTACCCCGAGGGCATGGCCCTACGGGTGGTCCGCCAGGCGCTGGAGGAGGAGGGCGAGGACACGGAGTTCCTCGGCGACGGGGAGTTCTGATCCCCGATGCCTACCGTCCCGGAGGGCTGGCCCGTGCCGGCCGGCTGACCGCGTCGGCGGGGCCGCCGCGGGTCCGGAGTCGTGCGTCAGGAAGGCGGAGCAGATCGACCACCCTCCGCTCCGCCTGATCACCGAGGGCACCGCACATGCCGCACCGCACATGCCGCACCGCGGTACCGTCCGGCCGACGACCTCCGACTCCCGACTCCGGGGGAGCACGGCTGCAGCCCGGCTAGGGGGCGGTCACCGGCAGTCCGGCCGCCCGCCACGCCTGGAACCCGCCGATCAGATCGGTGGCCCGGTACAGGCCCAAGCGGTGCAGGGACTCCGCCGCCAGGCTGGAGGCGTAGCCCTCGTCACACACCACGACCACGCGCAGGTCATGGCCCGTGGCTTCGGGAAGACGGTGGCTGCCCTGCGGATCGAGGCGCCACTCCAGTTCGTTGCGCTCGACCACCAGGGCGCCGGGGATCACGCCGTCCCGCTCGCGCAGGGCGGCGTACCGGATGTCCACCAGCAGCGCCGCACCGGCCTCGGCGGCCTCGTACGCGGCGCGCGGCGCGATCCGCCGGTAGCCGCTGCGCACCCGCTCCAGGAGTGTGTCGATTCCGGTCGGCTCACTCACTGCCAGTCCTCCGGGCGCTCGACCTGCTCCAGCCGCAGGGTCTGTCCGGTGCGGCTGTAGCGGCGGATCTGCGGCAGGGGCGGGTAGTAGGCGTGTACGGAGACCGCGTGCCGGTCGGGCGACTCGTTGAGCACCTCGTGCACGTGATGCCGGCCGAAGGCACGTCCTTCTCCGGCCGACAGCCGGCGCTCCCGGTCCACGCCGTCGGTGAGTTCCAGGGTCTTCCAGCCGTCGGTGGGCAGGCGGGCGGCGAGGGCATGCTCCGTGAGCTCGCCCGCGGCGGTCACGAAGGCGCCGACGGACTCGGCGTGGTCGTGCCAGCCGGTGCCCGTGCCGGGCGGCCAGCCGATCAGCCAGGCCTCGCTGCCGCCCGGTCCGGCCAGCCGCACCCAGGTGCGACCCTCGGGGTCGAGCGGCAGGGAGGCGATCAGGTCCGCGTCGGCGGCCGTGCGCCGTACGAAGTCGAGGAGTTCTGCCTGGGTGGGAGTGGACGCGGCCACGGGGGCAGGTGAGGAGACAGACACGGGTACCGTCCTGGGGGTTTCGCAAGGGAGCGCGCGGCAGTACGCCCGGAGCGGCGCGCGAGGGGAAGGGATGCGAAGTCAGCAGGACGGGCGACACACGCAGCCCGCATAGCGGACGAGGTCCATATGGACCCTCCGCCACAGGCGCACATGGGTGTCGGTCACGCTCCGGAGTAGACCACGGAGGTGTCGGCCGGTCAACTCACCGTCACCATACGGACAGCGACCGACCGTGCCGACAGTCCTACACGGTCCTCCGGCGGAGCGCGGGCCCGTGATGGTCGGATGCCGCGCCGGCCACGCAGCCGACCGCGTGACCGGCAGACGACCGACCGCGCGGCAGGCAGACAGCCGACCGCGTGACCGGCAGACGATCGCCGGGAGCCGGAGGTCCGGTCAGCGGGATCCGGCCGCGGCTCCCGCCTCCGCCGTCTCCTCCGCGGCCGTCGACGCCCCGCCGAGCACCGCCTCGGCCGCCGCGTACAGGTCGGCCGGCCGCACCCCGCTCAGCGCCGTGACCAGGTGACCGTCGGGCCGCACCAACAGCACCGTGTGTGCCGCGGCGCCCGGGTAGGCCTCGGCGACCAGCAGCTCGGCACGGCACGGCAGTGCCGTCACCGCCGCCGCCAGTCGGGGCATGATCCCGGCGGTCACCCAGTGTTTGCGGTCCCACACCCCCGTGCCCGGGGCGATCAGCAGCACCAGCAGAGCCCCGAGCCCGAGCCGGTCGCGCAGCCGCACGAAGGTGCCGTCCTCCGCCGTGACCCGCACATCGGTGACGGGCTCTCCGGGCGGGGTGCCGACGGCCACTTCCCCGGTGAGGCCGGCAGGCGCCAGCGGCGACTCGGCGTACGTCCCCGGCGCACCGAGCGCTCCGCGCCCCAGATGACCGTCCGCGATCAGCGCGTCGTTGCCGCGGGCCGAGCCGGGGACGTAGGAACGCAGGCCCCCGCCGCCGCGCAGCAGCGGCAGCACCTGGTCGGCGGCGCGCAGCCGTGCGGCGATCGCGGTGCGCCGCTCCTCCTGGTAGCTGTCGAGCAATGCCTCGTGCGGGCCGTGGTGCCAGGCCAGGGCCAGTTTCCAGGCGAGGTTGTCGGCGTCCCGCAGTCCTTCCTCGAGACCCTGCGTGCCGAGGGTGCCCAGCAGATGTGCCGCGTCCCCGGCGAGGAGCACGCGGCCCACCCGCCAGCGGCGGGCCAGCCGATGGTGGACCGTGTGGACGCCGGTGTCGAGGAGTTCGTACGACGGGGTCGTTCCCCCGGCCCAGCCGGTGAGGGTCTCGCGGACCCGGTTCACCAGGAGTTCCGGGGTGACGAGGTCCTTGCCGGGCGGCAGCAGCCAGTCCAGGCGCCACACGCCGTCCGGCAGGGGACGGGCGACGATCTCGCCGGCCGACGGACCGGTCGTGCGCCACGGCGGCATCCGGTGGAGCAGCGCCTCGTCGGTCCACGGGAGTTCGGTGCGCAGCGCGGCGACGGCGTATCGTTCCACCGCCGTGCGGCCGGGGAAACGGATGTCCTGGAGCTTGCGGACGGTCGAGCGGGAGCCGTCGCAGCCGACCAGGTAACTGCCGCGCCACCAGGTGCCGCTGGGGCCGCGGGTGTGGGCCGTGACGCCCGATGTCTCCTGCTCGACGCTGTCCAGCCGGCTGTCCACCGCCGTCTCGACGAGGGGCTCCCGGGCGATCGCGGTGCGCAGGACGCCGGTCAGCTCGTGCTGGGCGATGTGCAGCGGCGCCGGATCGGCCTCGCCGAACTCGACCTGGCGGATCACCTGCTTGCGCCGCATCGACCGCCATCCGGCCCAACGGGAACCCAGCCCCGCCAGGGGCGTGCCGGTCAGCCGCTCGACGAGGGCGACGGTGTCCTCGCGCAGGACGACGGTGCGCGAGGGGCGCGGCTCGTCCTTGCCCGGACTCTCGTCGAGGACGACACAGGGCACCTCCTGCCGCGCCAGTGCCAGGGCGAGCGTGAGCCCGACGGGCCCCGCTCCGGTGATGATCACCGGGTCCACGGCGCGGCGCCCCCTGCCCGTGGCGGCGTCCCGGGAGACGTGGGTGAACAGGACGTTGGAGCAGGGTGCACGGTCACAGAACGTATGCAACCTACTGCCGCTGCTTGCGTCAAGCGACGGAGGCAGTGGCGATCATGCCACTGCCTCCGTGATGGTCATATGAACTGACCGACTGTCAGAGGGTGCCACCCGTGCCGGTCGCGGACGTCCCGCGCATCCCGGCGTCGTCCGCCTTGAGCACCGCGCCGGTCGACTTCTTGGCCCGCCGCAGCCTGCGCTCCAGCCAGCTCGCGAAGGTGGTGAGCGCGAAGTTGAGCGCGATGTAGATCACGGCGACGACGGTGAAGCTGGCGATGACGTTGGCGCCGTAGTAGCCGCTCATCGTGTTGGCCGACGCGAGCAGCTCGGGGAAGGTGAGGACGGCACCGCCGAGCGCCGTGTCCTTCAGGATGACGACGAGCTGGCTGACGATGGCCGGCAGCATCGTGGTGACCGCCTGCGGCAGCAGGATGGCCCGCATCACCTGGCCCTTGCGCAGGCCGATCGCCATGGCCGCCTCGGACTGGCCCTTGGGCAGCGCCAGGATGCCCGCCCGGACGATCTCGGCGAGGACGGAGGCGTTGTACAGCACCAGGCCCGTGACCACCGCGTACAGCGGACGGTCGTCCGAGCTGACGTTGGTGTACTCGGCGAACAGGGCGAGCCCGAAGATCATCAGGACCAGCACGGGGATGGACCGGAAGAACTCGACCACGACCGAGGCCGGGACCCGTACCCACACGTGGTCCGACAGGCGCGCGATGCCGAGGACGGCGCCGAGCGGCAGGGCGATGACCACCGCGAGGGCGGCGGCCTTGAGGGTGTTCTCCAGACCCGGCCAGATGTACGTGGACCAGGCCTCGGTCCCGGAGAAGAACGGCTCCCACAGGGCCCATTCCAGCTGGCCCTTGTCCTTGAGGGTGCCGAACACCCACCACAGCAGGGCGCCGAGGGCCACGACGAAGACCGCCGTGAAGACGATGTTGCGCCGCTTGGCACGGGGGCCCTGGGCGTCGTAGAGGACGGAACTCATCGCTTCACCGCCACCTTCTTGCCCACCCAGCCGAGGATCAGGCCGGTCGGCAGCGTCAGAACCACGAAACCGAAGGCGATGATCGCGGCGATCAGCAGCAGTTGCGCCTCGTTCTCGATCATCTCCTTCATCAGCAGCGCCGACTCGGCGACACCGATGGCGGCGGCCACCGTGGTGTTCTTGATCAGAGCGATCAGGACGTTCGCCATCGGGACGACGGACGAACGGAACGCCTGCGGCAGGACGACCAGGCTCAGTACCTGGCCGAAGCTGAGTCCGATCGCGCGGGCCGCCTCCGCCTGTCCGACCGGCACCGTGTTGATGCCGGAGCGCAGCGCCTCGCAGACGAAGGACGAGGTGTAGAGGATCAGGCCGAGGACGGCGAGCCGGAAGTTGATCGTCTCGACATCGTTCGCGCCGAGGGACACTCCCAGCGTCTGGTTGAGGCCCAGGGACGTGAACAGGATGATGACGGTGAGCGGGATGTTCCGCACGGTGTTCACGTAGGCGGTCCCGAAGCCGCGCATCAGCGGCACGGGGCCGACCCTCATGGCCGCCAGTGCGGTGCCCCAGATCAGGGAGCCGACGGCCGACAGCACAGCGAGCTGCACCGTCGTCCAGAAGGCCCCCAGCAGGTCGTAATCCTTAAGAAAGTCGAACACGATCTCCCGCGCTTTCGCGTGTAGGGATGCCCGCCCCAGTGCGCCGCCCCTTCCGGAGGGCGGCGCACTCTGTCAGGCGCTGCCTCAGCTCTTGATGTCGCCGATCTTGGGCGCCGGCTCGTTCTGGTAGTTGGCCGGGCCGAAGTTGTCCTTCACGGCCTTGTCCCAGGACTTGTCGGCGACCATCTCCTCGAGGGCCTTGTTGATCTTGTCCTTGAGGTCGCTGCCCTTCTTGACGCCGATGCCGTAGTTCTCGTTCGTCAGCTTGAAGCCGCCGAGCTTGAACTTGCCCTTGAACTGCGACTGGGCGGCGTAACCGGCGAGGATCGAGTCGTCGGTGGTCAGCGCGTCGATGGCACCGTTCTGCAGGCCGGGCAGGCAGGCCGAGTACGTCGGGTACGGCTGGAGCTGGGCCTTGGGCGCCAGCTTGTCCTTGACGTTCTGCGCCGAGGTCGACCCGGTGACCGAGCAGAGCTTCGCGGAGTTCAGGTCCTCCGGCGACTTGATCTTGTCGTCGTCGGCGCGGATCAGCACGTCCTGGTGGGCGAGCAGGTACGGGCCGGCGAAGTCGACCTTCTCCTGACGCTGCGGGGTGATCGAGTAGGTGGCGGCGATGAAGTCGACGTCACCGCGCTGCAGCATGGTCTCGCGGTCGGCGCTCTTCGACTCCTTCCACTCGATCTGGTCCTCGGTGTAGCCGAGCTTCTTGGCGACGTACGTGGCGACGTCCACGTCGAAGCCGTCGTAGCCGTCCGGGGTCTTCTGGCCGAGGCCCGGCTGGTCGAACTTGATGCCGATGGTGATCTTCTTGCCGTCACCACCGGAGGAGCCGCTGTCCTTGTCGTCGCCGCCGCACGCGGTGGCGGTCAGGGCGAGGGCGAGCACGGCGGCCGAGGCGGCGGAGACCTTGCGGAGCTTCATGGTGAACATCCTTTGACTGTGATCAGACGATCAGATGCGAGAGACGGACCGGGCCGGCCGGGCGCGGGATACGCGGGCGCCGCGGCCGGACGGTGTCAGTGGTGCAGGATCTTCGACAGGAAGTCCTTGGCACGGTCGCTGCGCGGATTGCTGAAGAACTGGTCCGGCGTGGCCTCTTCGACGATGCGGCCGTCCGCCATGAACACCACGCGGTTCGCCGCCGACCGGGCGAAGCCCATCTCGTGCGTCACCACGATCATGGTCATGCCGTCCTCGGCGAGCTGCTTCATGACCTCCAGGACCTCGTTGATCATCTCGGGGTCGAGGGCCGACGTCGGCTCGTCGAAGAGCATGACCTTCGGGTCCATGGCCAGCGCCCGCGCGATGGCGACACGCTGCTGCTGGCCTCCGGAGAGCTGCGCGGGGTACTTGTCCGCCTGGGCGCTCACGCCGACCCGGTCGAGCAGCGCGCGCGCCTTCTCCTCGGCCTTCTTGGCGTCGACCTTGCGGACCTTGGTCTGGCCCAGGGTCACGTTCTCGAGCACGGTCTTGTGCGCGAAGAGGTTGAAGGACTGGAAGACCATGCCGACGTCGGCCCGCAGCCTCGCGAGCTCCTTGCCCTCCGCGGGGAGCGGCTTGCCGTCGATCGCGATCGATCCTGAGTCGATGGTCTCCAGGCGGTTGATGGTGCGGCACAGGGTGGACTTGCCGGACCCGGAGGGCCCGATGACCACGACGACCTCGCCGCGGGTGATCGTCAGGTCGATGTCCTGGAGCACGTGCAACGCGCCGAAGTGCTTGTTGACACTCTTCAGGACGACCAGTTCGCCGGTCGCGGCCACATCTTCCTTGGCCACCGATACTTTGGTCATCGCTCTCGGGCTCCGTCCTCCTCGGTTTCGGAGGACAGTAGTAACGGTGAACGACCTGCGTCTCTACATCTGAGGGGAATCTGAGCATCACGATCCGATAGCAATCGGACACGAGTCGTAGCACTTGTGAGCAGGGCACATATCGGCCGGATAACTTCGAGCGGCCGCAACCGGAACCCTCTTGACGCCGTCCCCTTCCATCGGCGTCACTGCACAAGGTGCACGCGCGCGTGCACGCGTTTTTTGTACCCATCCCGAGCGTACGGCCGATGAACCGAAGGGGGCCCGGATGAGACTGCTGCTCGTCGAGGACGACAACCACGTAGCCGCCGCCCTGTCCGCGATCCTGGCACGGCACGGCTTCGACGTCACCCACGCGCGCAGCGGCGAGGAGGCGCTCCAGGCGCTCGTCCCCGAGGGGGACTGCTTCGGCGTCGTCCTCCTCGACCTCGGTCTGCCGGACCAGGACGGCTACGAGGTCTGCGGCAAGATCCGCAAGCGCACCAGCACGCCGGTCATCATGGTCACCGCCCGCTCCGACGTCCGCTCCCGCATCCACGGGCTGAACCTCGGTGCCGACGACTACGTGGTGAAGCCCTACGACACCGGGGAACTGCTCGCCCGCATCCACGCCGTCAGCCGGCGCACCGCCCACGAGGACGCCCCGGGAAGCACCGAGACCGCGGTGCGTCTCGGAGCGGTGCGGATCGAACTGTCGACGCGCCAGGTCACCGTGGACGGTGCGGCCGTCCCGCTCACCCGCAAGGAGTTCGATCTCCTCGCCCTGCTCGCCCAGCGCCCCGGAGTGGTCTTCCGCCGGGAGCAGATCATCAGCGAGGTGTGGCGCACCAGCTGGGAGGGGACCGGGCGCACGCTGGAGGTGCACGTCGCCTCGCTGCGGGCCAAGCTGCGCATGCCGGCGCTCATCGAGACCGTCCGCGGCGTCGGCTACCGCCTCGTCGCCCCCACCGCGTAGCGGGGCCGGGTGAGCACACGCCTGCTTCCGCTGCTCATCGTCCTGATGGCGGCCGTACTGCTCGCCCTGGGGGTGCCCCTCGGCGTGAGCGTCGCCCGCGCGGAGCAGCAGAAGGTCGTCATCGACCGCATCGACGACACGGCACGCTTCGCCGCGCTCGCCCAGTTCGTCACCGAGGACGCCCCGGGCGGCTCGCGCCGGACGACCACGGACGAGCGTCTGGAGACCCTGCAGACCGAACTCATCAGCTACCACGAGGTCTACGGCATCAAGGCGGGCGTCTTCTACCGCAACCACATTCCCATGGCCAACGCCCCGACGACCTGGTTCCTCCCGCAGACCGGCGAGGTCCGCGACTCCTTCGACGAGGCGCTGCTCAGCAGGCGCAGCCACGATCCGCAGCAGGTGTGGCCCTGGGAGGACGGCACGCTCGTGGTCGCCTCACCGGTGATCCGGGACGGGGACGTGGTCGCGGTCGTGGTCACCGAGTCACCCACCGACTCCATGCGGTCGCGCACCCTGCGCGGCTGGCTGCTCATCGGCGCCGGGGAGATCGCCGCGATGCTGCTCGCCGTGGGCGCCGCGCTCCGGCTGACCGGCTGGGTGCTCAAGCCGGTACGGGTGCTCGACGCCACCACCCACGACATCGCCACCGGCCGCCTCAAGTCCCGGGTGGCGCCGGCCGGAGGTCCGCCGGAGCTCAGACGTCTGGCCGGTTCCTTCAACGAGATGGCGGACCACGTCGAGGACGTGCTGGAGCAGCAGCGTGCCTTCGTCGCCGACGCCTCGCACCAACTGCGCAACCCTCTCGCGGCGCTCCTGCTGCGCATCGAACTGCTCGCCCTGGAACTGCCCGAGGGCAACCAGGAGATCGCCTCGGTCCAGGCCGAGGGCAAGCGTCTGGCCCGGGTCCTGGACGACCTGCTCGACCTGGCGCTCGCCGAACACAGCGAGGCGGACCTCAAGGTCACCGACATCGGCGCACTGGCCGCCGAGCGGGTGGCGGCCTGGTCACCGACGGCCGAGGCCAAGGGCGTACGCCTGGTGGCGGACTGCCCGCCGACCACGGGCTGGGCCGACCCGGTGACGCTGTCCAGCGCCCTGGACGCGGTCATCGACAACGCGGTGAAGTTCACGCCGACCGACGAGACCGTCCGCGTCGAGGTCGCCTCCAACGGGAACGCCACCACGGTCGTCGTCACCGACAACGGCCCCGGACTGACCGACGACGAGCTCACGCGCGTGGGCGACCGTTTCTGGCGCAGCGGCCGGCACCAGAACGTCAAGGGGTCCGGCCTCGGCCTGTCCATCTGCCGGGCGCTGCTCGAGGCGGGCGACGGCTCGATCTCCTTCGGTCACCACGCACCGCACGGCCTGGAGGTGACGGTCACCGTGCCGAGGTCGGGCCCGCGCACCGAGCCGGACCTTCCCTACGGTTTGACCGACCGGTAGTAGCGCCGGGCGCCCTCGTGCAGCTCCAGCGGGTCGGTGTAGATCGCCGTCCGCAGATCGACGAGCTGCGCGGAGTGGACGTGGGCCCCGATGCCGTCGCGGCTGTCGAGCACCGTCCTGGTCAGCCACTCGGTGAGCCGCGGGTCCATGTCCGCGCGGGTCATCAGCAGGTTCGAGACCGCCATCGTGGGCACCACGGCGCCGTTCTGCACGGTGGGGTACGCCGACTCCGGCATGTTGGTGGTCCGGTAGTAGCGGGTCGCTCCACCGGACTGGTGCAGCTTGGTGACGAGGTCGTCGCCGATCGGCACGAACCGGAACGCGGACTTCTCGGCGATCTGCCGCAGGCCGTCCGTCGGCACCCCGCCCGACCAGAAGAACGCGTCGAGCTCGCCGCCCAGCCGTCCGGGTCCGGTGTCGATACCGTCCGCGCGGGGCGTTATGTCCTTCTCCGGATCGATGCCCACGGCCTTGAGCAGCCGGGTGGCGATCAGCCTGACCCCCGAGTTCGGCAGCCCGATGGCCACCCGCTTGCCCCGCAGGTCGGAGACGGACTGGATGTCCGAGCCGCTCGGCACCACGAGCTGGACGTAGTCGTCGTAGAGGCGGGTGACGCCACGCAGTCCCTCGGCACCGGGCTTGCCGGCGATCTTGTACGTCTCCACCGCGTCGGCCGCCGCGATCGTGAAGTCGGCCTCCCCGGACGCGACCCGCTCGACGTTCTCCTGCGAGCCCGCGCTGGTCGTCAGCCGCACCTTCAGCCCCGGCATGTCCTTGCGCAGCTCGGCGCGGAGCAGCTCGCCGTACTTCTGGTAGACCCCCGCGCGGGTGCCCGTGCTGAAGGTGATCGTCCCGCTCGGCGGCTCCTCGCCCAGCGGCAGCAGCCACCACAGCAGCAGCCCGAGGGCGACGGCTCCGGCGACCGCGCCCTTGACGGCCCGGCGCCCGCCGATGCGGGAGAACAGCGTGGACATGGGCGCGATCCTGCCAGGCCGCAACGGTGCTGACCAGGGCCGAGCTCACACGGCGACCGCATGGAGGCGAGCGTCCACTGTCAGTGCTGCTCGCTACAGTCGGCGACATGAGCTCTTCGCCCGCCGACCTGGTCCGTGCCTTCCACCGTGCCTTCGGACTGGACACCCGCAGCACCCCCGCCGAGGTCGCCCCCGACCTGGCCGCCCACAGGGGCGAGCTGCTGGCCGAGGAGGCCGCGGAGGTCGCCGAGGTGTCGGTGCGGGGCCCGCTCGACCGGCTCGCGCACGAGCTGGCCGACGTGGTCTACGTCGCCTACGGCACGGCCCTCGTCCACGGCATCGACCTCGACGAGGTGATCGCCGAGGTCCACCGTTCCAACATGACGAAGGTGGGCCCCGACGGCCAGGTGAGCCGCAGGGCCGACGGCAAGGTCCTCAAGGGCGAGTACTACGAGGCGCCGGACGTGTCGGGCGTCCTGCGCAGACAGGGCTGGACGCCGGCGGAGCCGCAGACCGCGCAGGGAGCCTGACGCGCGCGGGGGGCGTGCGTGGCGGGGCCCGGCCCGGCTGACTCGGGGTCGGCCGGGCCGGGTGGGGTGCGGCCCTCGGTCGTCGGCGCCGCGCACGACGGCCCCGGTACCTGCGTACCGGGGTCGTGCGGGTGACGGGACCGCGGGCGGTGACGGGACCGTGCGCGGTGACGCGGCCGTGGGCCGCAGCCACGTGCGGTGACGCGACCGTGGGCCGCAACGGGACCACCTGCGGGTGACGGGACCGCGGGCCGTGGAAAGACCGCGAGCGGTAACGGGATCGCGTCCGGTGCCGGGACCACGTCCGTCGCCGGACTCGGGATCAGTCGCCCACCGATGCCTCGGCCGTGCGGGGTGCCCCGTCGGGGGCGTCAGGAAGGCCGCCCGGGCGGTCGGGGCCGTCGGGGTTGTCGCGGCGGCGGAACAGGCGCGACGCCAGAGGTTCCGTGAAGCGCGCGGTGAGGGGACCGAGAACGACCAGGATGAGGACGTAGGCCGTGGCCAGCGGGCCGAGGGAGGGCTCGATGCCTGCCGAGACCGCCAGACCCGCGATGACGATCGAGAACTCCCCGCGTGCCACCAGCGCACCGCCCGCGCGCCAACGGCCCTTGACGGAGATGCCGGACCGCCGGGCGGCCCAGTACCCCGTGGCGATCTTCGTCACGGCGGTGAGCAGAGCCAACGCGAGAGCGGGCAGCAGGACCGGCGGAATGCTGGCCGGGTCGGTGTGCAGCCCGAAGAAGACGAAGAAGACGGCGGCGAAGAGGTCCCGCAGCGGGCTCAGCAGGGTGTGCGCACCCTCGGCGACCTCTCCGGACAGCGCGATGCCCACCAGGAACGCGCCCACCGCCGCCGACACCTGCAGCTGCTGGGCGACACCCGCGACCAGGATCGTCAGGCCCAGCACCACAAGGAGCAGCTTCTCCGGGTCGTCGCTGGAGACGAAACGCGAGATGAGACGGCCGTAGCGCAGCGCCACGAAGAGCACCAGTCCCGCCGCGGCCAGCGCGATCGCCAGCGTGATGCTCCCCGTCATCAGCCCGGCGCCGGCGACCAGAGCCGTCACGATGGGCAGGTACACCGCCATCGCCAGGTCCTCCAGGACCAGCACGCTCAGGATCACCGGGGTCTCCCGGTTGCCGACCCGGCCGAGATCCCCGAGCACCTTGGCGATGACACCGGACGACGAGATCCACGTCACTCCGGCGAGGACCACGGCGGCCACCGGGCCCCAGCCCAGCAGCAGCGCGGCCACCGCGCCCGGCACCGCGTTGAGCGCGCAGTCGACGAGGCCGGCCGGGTAGTGGGATTTCAGGTTGGTCACCAGGTCACTGGCTGTGTACTCCAGGCCCAGCATCAGCAGCAACAGGATGACGCCGATCTCGGCGCCTGCCGCGACGAACTCCTCGCTCGCGCCCAGCGGCAGCAGTCCGCCCTCGCCGAACGCCAGCCCGGCCAGCAGGTACAGCGGGATGGGGGAGAGGCGGTACCGGCCGGCGAACCGGCCCAGCAGTCCCAGCCCCAGAATGATGGAACCGAACTCGATCAGCAGAACCGCGGAGTGCACCGGCTCACTCCTGCCCGAGTATCGCCGCGGCCGCGTCGACGCCCTCGCGGGTGCCGATGACGATCAAGGTGTCACCACCCACCAGCCGGAAGTCCGGCGCCGGCGACGGAATGGCCTCGGCCCGGCGCAGCACCGCGACGATCGACGCGCCGGTCTCGGTCCGCATGCACGTCTCGCCGAGCAGCCGGCCGTTCCACCGGGACGTCGCGGACACCTCGATCCGCTCGGCGACCAGCCCGAGGTCGGTGGTGTAGAGCAGGCTGGGGCTGTGGTGGGAGGGCATCAGCGCGTCGATCAGCGCACCCGCCTCCGCGGCGGCCAGCCGCAGCGAGTGGGCGCAGGAATCGGGGTCGTCGGCCCGGTACACGTTCACCGTGCGGGCGCCGTCGCGGTGCGCCACCACCGACAGGTGGCGGTGTTCGCGGGTCACCAGGTCGTACTGGACCCCGATACCCGGCAGCGGCGTCGCCCTCAGGCGTGGAGCTGACACGAGCTTTCCCCTCATTCGTCTTGCTTTCCTGACCGCACTTGCCGCACGTACGTGACGTGCTCGCGGCCTCGCCATGCTGTCATCCGCACGTACCGTGGCGATATGGGTGTCGTGACGGATATACGGAGCCGGGTCGGGGCGGCGAAGCTGGTCGCGGCGGTGTCGTGCGCGAAAGCCGGGAGGAGCGGAAAGAGGAACGTGTCGCTGTTCTGGCGGATCTTCTCGCTCAACGCCGCCGGCCTGGTCGTGGCCACCGCACTGCTGCTGGGACCGGTCACCGTGTCGACGCCCGTCCTGCCCGGGGAGGCGCTGATCCTGCTGGCGGGCCTCACCGCGCTGCTGGCGGGCAACGCCGTCGTCCTGCGCATCGGGCTCACCCCGCTGCACCGGCTCGGCCGGGCCATGGCCACCGCCGACCTGCTGGTGTCCGGGGCCCGTCCCACGGTCGCCGGACCGGCCGAGGCGGCGGAGCTGATCGCCACGTACAACACGATGCTGGACCGGCTCCAGGCCGAACGGGCCGCCGGCGCGGGCCGCGCGCTGCAGGCCCAGGAACGCGAACGCCACCGCATCGCCCGCGAGCTCCACGACGAGGTCGGCCAGACCCTCACCGCCGTGCTCCTGCAGCTGAAGCGGGTCGCCGACCGGGTCCCCGGGGAGCTGCGTGAGGAAGTGTCCCTGGCTCAGGAGGCCACCCGGGCCGGCCTGGACGAAATCCGCCGCATCGCCCGCCGCCTGCGTCCCGGTGTCCTCGAGGAGCTGGGCCTCGCCAGTGCCCTGCGCTCGCTCGCCGCGGAGTTCACCCACCACGGGCTGACCGTCCACCACCACGTCCCCGGCGACCTGCCCCGGCTCGCCCCGGAGGCGGAACTGGTGATCTACCGGGTCGCCCAGGAGGGCCTGACCAACACCGCCCGCCACGCCGCCGCCGACCGCGCGGAGCTCAGCCTCCGGCCGTTGCCCGACGCTGTCGAACTGCTCGTCCGCGACAACGGCACCGGCCTCGGCACGGCCCCCGAGGGCGCCGGCATCCGGGGGATGCGCGAGCGGGCCCTGCTGACGGGAGCCGACCTCCGCGTCGCACCCGCCCCCGGCCGGGGCACCGAGGTACGCCTGCGCGTCCCCGTCCCGAACGAGGGGCCGCACGGCGGGCACCGGCCCGCTCACACACCCGCACAACCCGTTGGCGCCCCAGCCCGGCCCGTGCCCGCGATCGGCGCCCCAGCCGCGGACCGATCCGTGCCCGCCACCGGCGATCCAGCCCCCGCCTGGTCCTCCGTGACGGGCTCTGGCGGCCCAGCCCCCGCCCGGTCCGTGAACGGCTCCAGCGGTCCGGCCCCCGCCCGCTCCGCGACCGGCATCGGCGACGAATCCCCAGACCAAGCCGCAGACCAAGCCGCGACCGCCGCCGCTCCAGCCGCAGACCAAGCCGCGACCGCCGCCGCCGACGCCCCAGACCAAGCCGCGACCGCCGCCGCCCCAGCCGCAGGCCCGTCCGCGACCGCCACCGGCGACCGCACCGCAGACCGAACCGGAGACCGCCCCTGATGTCCCCACGGCCGCCGATCCGCGTCCTGCTCGCCGACGACCACACCCTCGTGCGCCGCGGGGTGCGCCTCATCCTGGACGGCGAACCGGATCTGACCGTGGTCGCCGAGGCCGGTGACGGCGCGGAGGCGGTCGCCGCGGCGCGGGCCACCGAGGTCGACCTGGCCGTTCTGGACGTCGCCATGCCCCGCATGACCGGTCTCCAGGCGGCGCGCGAACTCTCCCGCCGCCTGCCCGAGCTGCGCATCCTCATCCTGACGATGTACGACAACGAGCAGTACTTCTTCGAGGCACTCAAGGCCGGTGCCTGCGGCTACGTCCTCAAGTCCGTCGCCGACCGCGACCTCGTGGAGGCGTGCCGGGCCGCCGTGCGCGACGAGCCGTTCATCTACCCGGGCGCCGAGCGGGCCCTGGTCCGCTCCTACCTGGACCGCCTGCACAGCGGCGGCGGCCTGCCCGAGCGGCCCATCACCGAACGGGAGGAGGAGATCCTCAAGCTCGTCGCCGAGGGCCACACCTCCAAGGAGATCGGCGAGCTGCTCTTCATCAGCGCCAAGACCGTGGAACGCCACCGCGCGAACCTCCTCCAGAAGCTGGGCGTCCGCGACCGCCTGGAACTCACCCGGTACGCGATCCGCGCGGGCCTCATCGAGCCCTGAGTGCCGAACGCCGCCTCCGGCGTCCCGTCCGCACAGCCTCTGACCAGACACGGCTCCCGCTCCTGACCAGCCGCGGCCCGGTTGTCCACAGGCGGCCCGGGTCACCGCCGCGGACCGCCTACCCTTATTGCCATGAGCAGCATCGACCGGAGCCAGTCAGTGGGCGGCACGCGCACCTACGAAGTACGCACCTACGGGTGCCAGATGAACGTCCACGACTCCGAGCGATTGTCCGGTCTGCTGGAGGGCGCCGGCTACGTCCGTGCCCCGGAGGGCGCCGACGGCGACGCGGACGTCGTCGTCTTCAACACCTGCGCCGTCCGGGAGAACGCCGACAACAAGCTGTACGGCAACCTCGGTCACCTCGCCCCGAAGAAGGCGAGCCGGCCCGGGATGCAGATCGCGGTCGGCGGCTGCCTGGCGCAGAAGGACCGCGACACCATCGTGAAGCGGGCCCCCTGGGTGGACGTCGTCTTCGGCACGCACAACATCGGCAAGCTGCCGGTGCTGCTGGAGCGTGCCCGCGTCCAGGAGGAGGCGCAGGTCGAGATCGCCGAGTCCCTGGAGGCGTTCCCCTCCACGCTCCCGACGCGCCGCGAGAGCGCGTACGCGGCCTGGGTCTCCATCTCCGTCGGTTGCAACAACACGTGCACCTTCTGCATCGTCCCGGCGCTGCGCGGCAAGGAGAAGGACAGGCGTCCCGGCGACATCCTCGCCGAGGTCGAGGCCCTGGTCGCCGAGGGCGTCTCCGAGATCACCCTGCTCGGGCAGAACGTCAACGCCTACGGCTCCGACATCGGCGACCGAGAGGCGTTCAGCAAGCTGCTGCGCGCCTGCGGGACGATCGAGGGCCTGGAGCGTGTCCGCTTCACCTCTCCGCACCCGCGCGACTTCACCGACGACGTCATCGCCGCCATGGCCGAGACGCCGAACGTCATGCCGCAGCTGCACATGCCGCTGCAGTCCGGCTCCGACCCGGTGCTGAAGGCGATGCGCCGCTCCTACCGCCAGGACCGCTACCTGGGCATCATCGAGAAGGTGCGGGCCGCCATCCCGCACGCGGCGATCACCACCGACATCATCGTGGGCTTCCCCGGCGAGACCGAGGAGGACTTCGAGCAGACGCTGCACGTGATCCGCGAGGCCCGCTTCGCGCAGGCCTACACCTTCCAGTACTCCAAGCGTCCCGGCACCCCGGCCGCCGAGATGGACGACCAGATCCCCAAGAAGGTCGTCCAGGAGCGCTACGAGCGTCTCGTCGCCCTCCAGGAGGAGATCTCCTGGGAGGAGAACAAGAAGCAGGTCGGCCGCACCCTGGAGCTGATGGTCGCCGAGGGCGAGGGCCGCAAGGACGGCGCCACCCACCGCCTCTCCGGCCGTGCTCCCGACAACCGCCTGGTGCACTTCACCAAGCCCGACCAGGAGGTCCGCCCGGGCGACGTCGTCACGGTCGCGATCACCTACGCCGCGCCGCACCACCTGCTCGCCGAGGGCGAGGTGCTCGGGGTGCGCCGCACCCGCGCGGGCGACGCGTGGGAGAAGCGCAACACGGCCGAGAAGGCCGGGCCCGCGGGCGTGATGCTGGGCCTGCCGAAGATCGGCGTTCCCGAGCCCCAGCCCGCCGTGGCGAGCGGCTGCGGCTGCGACTGACCGCACGGAGCACGGCGACCGACCGCGGGTGGGCGGCTGCGGACGGCGGGACGCGACTACGCTGCCGATCATGCTTGTCGCCGCCGCTGTCTGTCCCTGCCCGCCCCTCCTCGTGCCGGAGGTCGCCGCGGGCGCCGCACCCGAGCTGGACGCCGCACGGGCCGCGTGCACGGACGCGCTGGGCGTGCTCGCAGCCGCCCGGCCCGACCGGCTCGTGGTCGTCGGACCCGGGGACGGCCCCGGACCGGAGGCCTTTCCCCAGGGCACGCCGGGCTCGTTCCGTGGCTTCGGCGTGCACACGGACGTACATCTGGGCCCGGTTCAGGGCGCGGGGCCGGAGCGGCCGGGGCGCGAGCTGCCGTACGGGCTCGCCGTCGGCGCCTGGCTGCTCGCACGGGCCGGGTGGGCGGACGTCCCCGTCGAGGGCGTCGGCGTGGGCGAATCCCTTCCCGCCGAGCCCTGTGCCGCCCTCGGACGGGAGATCGCCGCGGGGGCCGGGAGGGTGGCGCTCCTGGTGCTGGGCGACGCCAGCGCGTGCCGCACGCTCAAGGCCCCCGGTTACCTCGACGAGCGGGCGGCGCCCTTCGACGCCGAGGTGGGACGTGCGCTGGGAGCGGCGGACGTGGCCGCCCTGGCGGCGATGGACGTGGTGCTGGCCCGCGAGCTGAAGGTCTCCGGCCGGGCGCCGTGGCAGGTGCTGGCGGGCGCGGCCGAGGGCGCGGGTCTCGCCGGCGCGCTGCTGTACGAGGACGCGCCGTACGGGGTGGGTTACGTCACGGCCGCCTGGTCGTAGGGGGACGCCGCCAGGCACGCCGGAGAGGCACCGCGGGGAGGCCACGGCCCGGCGGAGGAGGCCGGAAGGAGCGCGGGAGACCCGTTGGACCATCGGTCTGCACGAGCCGGCGGACGGCCCGGAGCAGGCCGCTCCTGACCGTCCGCCGCGGTTGTGGCGTTGACCCGCTCAGGCGCCGCTGCCCGGGCCGTGTCCCGGCCGCACCCCGTCAGGAAGCCGGCGGCGGACCGGCGGGCGGGGTGCCGCCCGGGGTGCTGCCCGGCGTGGCTCCGCCTCCGTCCGTGCCGTCGGCGTCCTTGTGGGCGAGGCGATCCATGGCGCCCTTGGCCTTGCCGGTGCCCGTCTGGATCCGGTCGCTGTACTTGCCCTTGGTCTTCTCGTCGACGGTCCTCGCCACCTTGTCGAGACCGCGGTCGATCTTGTCCCCGTGCTGCTGCGCGAGGTCGGTGACCTTGCCCTTCGCCGGTTCCAGCTTGGCTTTCAAGTTGTCCAGGAGACCCATGGTTCGCCTTCCCTCACGGAAGCGGTCAGGTGCGGGCGCCCTTGTCGGCCTCGTTGTCGACGGCCTCCCCGGCGGACTGCTGCTTGGGGATGCCGACACTGTCCGAGTCGGCGGCCTCGACGGCCTCCGCGGGCTGTGCCGTGTTCCGGGGTCCGGCTTCGGCCGCCTCCGGGGTCTCGGCCGCGCCTTCCTCCGCCGCGCGCTCGGTGTCCGGGGTGTCGGCCTCCGTCTCGGCGGACGGTGCCTCCTCGGCGGTCTTCGACTTCTGGAAGAACCGTGCAAAAACGCCCATATCAACTCCATACGTTACTCGTGCGGGCGAAATCCCGCGGCATCCGGTGCGTCCGTTTGCGTGGCCGGGGCCATGGCCCCGGTGATCCGGGGAGCGGGAACCTCGCACGGGCAACGACCCCGGGCTCGCACCGTCACGTAACTCGTTCGAGGGCGGAGTGAGAGGTTTGCGAGACTGGTGCGGTGAGCAGCGCGCACCCCGCCCCCCGAGTCATCGCCGTAGTCGGACCCACCGCGGCCGGAAAGTCCGATCTGGGCGTTTTCCTGGCCCAGAAGCTCGGCGGCGAGGTCGTCAACGCCGACTCCATGCAGCTCTACCGTGGGATGGACATCGGCACCGCCAAGCTGACGCCCGAGGAACGCGGCGACGTTCCCCACCACCTCCTCGACATCTGGGACGTCACGGTCACGGCCTCCGTCGCCGAGTACCAGCGGATGGCACGGGAGCGGATCGACGCGCTGCTCGCCCAGGGGCGCTGGCCCGTCCTCGTCGGCGGCTCCGGCCTCTACGTCCGCGGGGCCGTCGACCACCTCGAGTTCCCCGGCACCGACCCCGAGGTCAGGGCCCGGCTGGAGGAGGAACTCGCGCTGCGCGGACCGGGCGAGTTGCACGCCCGTCTGGCCGAAGCCGACCCGGAGGCGGGCCGGGCCATCCTGCCGAGCAATGGCCGCCGGATCGTGCGCGCCCTCGAGGTGATCGAGATCACCGGCAGGCCCTTCACCGCCAATCTCCCCGGCCACGACTCGGTCTACGACACCGTGCAGATCGGCGTGGATGTGGCGCGCCCCGAGCTGGACGAACGCATCGCCCGCCGGGTCGACCGGATGTGGGAGGCGGGACTGGTCGACGAAGTGCGCGCACTCGAAGCCCAGGGGTTGCGCGGGGGGCGTACGGCGTCGCGCGCGCTCGGCTACCAGCAGGTGCTCGCGGCCCTCGCCGGCGAGTGCACGATGGACGAGGCGCGGGCCGAGACCGTCCGTGCCACCAAACGCTTCGCGCGCCGTCAGGATTCGTGGTTCAGGCGCGACCCGCGGGTGCATTGGTTGAGTGGGGCTGTGGCGGATCGCACGGAACTTCCGCAGCTCGCGCTGTCGTTGGTCGAACGACCGGTTACAGCCTGATCACGTGATGGCATCGGGACGCCCCGGCCGTCATCCCGGCCTTCGGTGGCGTGCCATCATCGAGCTTCGATCGACCGAGTGAGTCCTAGTTGGGAGGGCGCGTGGCGATGGAGGCCGGCCCTCGCGACACCGCACCGAGTACCGAGCACGAGCCCGCCGACCACGACGGGCCGGAGCCGGCCGGAGCCGCTCTGAGCCCCGACGGCCCCGACGAGACGCCGGTGGGCGTGGCGGCCGACGGTCCGCGGCCCGAGGAGATGTACGGGGACGAGGTCGAGGTCGAGCTGCGTCCGCAGCGGCGACTGCGGATCTGGCAGCTCGCGCCCATCGTGTGCCTGGCCGCGGTCGGCTCCCTGATGTTCGCGTTCCCGCTCGCCTTCGACTTCGGTGACAGCGGCGCCGTGATCGCGATGCTCGGACTGCTGATCTGCTCCTGCGCGGCGGGCTGGGGCATGATGGCCGCCCGCCGGGTCGGCTACACCTGGCCGGGCCTGCCGCAGCGCGGCTCGGGACGCCGTGCCGACTGGCGGATGATCCTCGTGTACGTCCTGGCGGTCGCAGCCGTGGTCGTCCTGGCCGTGTGGCGGGTGGCCCGCCTGCGCGGCTGACCGGCACTCAGCCTGGGATCCGGCAGTCGAGCGCGCCTCGCGCGTGCCGAGTCATGCTCCACTCCCGTCCGCGGCCGGGCCGACGTGTCCGCCTGGTGCGGCCCTCTCCGTGCTCGTGACCGGGGCCGACGTGCGTGTGCCGCCCCGGCGCCGCCCGTCCGCGTCGTCCTGTCGCCGCCACCCCGTACGATCGAGGAATGAGCACGCGGATCGCCTTCCTCAAGGGTCACGGCACCGAGAACGACTTCGTGATCGTCCCGGACCCGGAGAACGCCGTCGACCTGCCCCCCGCCGCCGCCGCGGCGCTGTGCGACCGCCGCGCGGGCATCGGCGGCGACGGGCTGCTGCACGTGGTGCGCTCCGCGGCGCACCCCGAGGCCAGGGCCATGGCGGCCGAGGCGGAGTGGTTCATGGACTACCGCAACGGCGACGGCTCGGTCGCGGAGATGTGCGGCAACGGCGTCCGGGTCTTCGCGCGCTACCTCCAGCGTGCCGGACTCACCACCGAGGGCGACCTCGCCATCGCCACGCGCGGTGGCGTGAAGACCGTACACATCGCCAAGAACGGCGACATCACCGTCGGCATGGGCCGCGCGCTGCTCCCCGAGGGCGACGTCTCGGTGAGCGTCGGCGAGCGCAGCTGGCCCGCGCGGAACGTGAACATGGGCAATCCGCACGCGGTGGCCTTCGTCACCGACCTCGACCACGCCGGCGACCTCTACGCCCAGCCGCCGTTCGAGCCCGCGGGCGCCTACCCGGACGGGGTGAACATCGAGTTCGTCGTCGACCGCGGCCCCCGCCACGTCGCGATGCGCGTCCACGAGCGCGGCTCCGGGGAGACCCGCTCCTGCGGCACCGGCGCATGCGCCGTCGCCGTCGCCGCCGCCCGCAGGGACGGCACCGACCCGGCCCTCACCGGTACCCCGGTGACGTACACCGTCGACGTACCCGGTGGCACCCTGGTGATCACCGAGCACCCCGACGGCGAGATCGAGATGACGGGTCCCGCGGTGATCGTCGCCGAGGGCGAGTTCGATGCCGGATGGCTGGAAGGGGTACTCGGCTGAACCACAGCCCGGTCCAAGACACTCAGTGCGAAAACGTAAACCCTCGGTCCATCGCTCGAATGGGTGATCCGTTTCACGCTCGGCGAGAGGCGGTCAGCCGCACGTGATGGGCTCGATAGCATCAAGCACCGGCCCGGACGGGGGAACGACACCATCCCCTGAGCCGTGTCCGCCCTGGGATACCCCGTCCGCCGGTCCGCGCAGCCGGAGGTGCCCATGAATGCGGAGGCCGTGAATCCAGCGAGCCCAGGCCCGATGACGCCCGCGGTCGCCGGCGGCGTCTCGCCGTCCGCGCCCCGCCGGAAGACCCGCCCCCGGATCGACCTGCGCCGCCTGGGCCGCGCCGCACTGCTCGGCACCACCGCCCGCGGCCGGCTGCCCGACGCCATCGGCCACGTCGTCGAGGCGCACCGCGCCCACCACCCCGACGCCGACCTGGACCCGCTCCGTCGCGCCTATGTCCTGGCCGAGTCCTCGCACCGCGGCCAGATGCGCAAGAGCGGCGAGCCCTACATCACGCACCCCCTCGCCGTGACCCTGATCCTCGCGGAACTGGGCGCGGAGACCACCACGTTGACCGCCTCCCTCCTGCACGACACGGTCGAGGACACCGAGGTGACCCTCGACCAGGTGGGCGAGCAGTTCGGCGCCGAGGTCCGTTATCTCGTCGACGGCGTCACCAAGCTGGAGAAGGTCGACTACGGCGCCGCCGCCGAGCCCGAGACCTTCCGCAAGATGCTCCTCGCCACCGGCAACGACGTCCGCGTGATGTCGATCAAACTCGCCGACCGGCTGCACAACATGCGCACCCTCGGCGTCATGCGCCGCGAGAAACAGGAGCGCATCGCCAAGGTCACCCGGGACGTGCTCATCCCGCTCGCCGAACGGCTCGGCGTCCAGGCGCTCAAGTCCGAGCTCGAGGACCTCGTCTTCGCGGTCATGCACCCCGAGGAGTACGAGCGCACGCGGAAGTTGGTCGACGAGAACGCCGCCCGCGCGGACGACCCGCTGGCCGCGGTCGCCGACGAGGTGCGCAAGGTGCTGCGCGAGGCCGACATCACCGCCGAGGTCCTCATCCGGCCCCGCCACTTCGTCTCCGTTCACCGCGTCTCCCGCAAACGCGGCCCGCTGGGCGGCGCCGACTTCGGCCGTCTCCTGGTGCTCGTGCAGGACGACGCCGACTGCTACGCCGTCCTCGGCGAGCTGCACACCTGTATGACGCCCGTCGTCTCGGAGTTCAAGGACTTCATCGCCGTACCCAAGTTCAACCTGTACCAGTCGCTGCACACCGCGGTGGCCCGCGCGCAGGACGGACAGGTCGTCGAGGTCCTCATCCGCACCCACCAGATGCACAAGGTCGCGGAGGCCGGCGTCGTCGCGCTCGGCAATCCGTACGCGCAGCCGCCGGAGGAGCAGACCACGGGCGACGGCGAGCGGGTCGACCCGACCCGGCCCGGCTGGCTGTCCCGGCTGCTCGACTGGCAGCGGGGCGCCCCCGACCCCGACACCTTCTGGTCCACCCTCCGCGAGGACCTCGCCCAGGACCGCGAGATCACCGTCTTCCGCCCCGACGGCCGGGCCCTGGGCCTGCCCGAGGGAGCCACCTGCGTCGACGCCGCGTACGCCCAGTACGGGGAGGACGCGCACGCCTCCATGGGCGCCCGGGTCAACGGTCGGCTGGCGACCATGAGCACGGTGCTCCGGGACGGCGACACCGTGCAGCTCCTGATGGGCCAGGACCCCGCCTCGCAACCCTCCAGGGAGTGGCTGGAGCACGCCCACACGCCCGCCGCGCGGATCGCCATCCAGCGCCGGCTCGCCGCCCACCCGGAGCCCGCGCCGTCCGGCGAGGCGGAGCGGGCCTCCCGGGACTCCGCTCCGGGTGACGCACCCGCCCCGCGCCCCACGGCCGACGGGCCGGCGCCCCGCCCCGCCTCCGCCGACGTCCTGGTGGACCCGCCCGGGGCGGCCGTACGGCTGGCCGGCTGCTGCACCCCGGTGCCGCCCGACGAGATCACCGGCTTCGCCGTGCGCGGGGGAGTGGTGACCGTGCACCGCGCGGAGTGCGCCGTGGTGACGCGGATGAAGAGCACGGGGCGCCCGGAGGTCGGCGTGCGCTGGGGCGAGAGCACCCAGTGCCGGGTCACACTGCTCGCCGAATCGTTCGGCCGCCCGCACCTCCTCGCGGACCTCACCGAGGCCATGGCCGTCGAAGGCGCCGAGATCGTCTCCGCGACCGTCGAGCCCCCGGACCGGCAGCGGGTGCGCCACACCTACACCGTCCTGCTTCCGGACGCCGCCCGGCTGCCCGCCCTCATGCGCGCCATGCGCGATGTGGCCGGCGTCTACGACGTGAGCCGGGCGCAGCCGCAGACCACGGGGGTCTGAGCCGCACCGGACCGGGCCCCGGCGGTCGGGAGGTACCCGTTCGGGTGGCCCGGTCGCGCGCCGTCGCCGCGACGCACGCGCGCGTTGATAGCCGTGGGGGATGCCGCACACCCCGCACACTCCGACTTCGCGCTCCCGTGGCCGCTCCCGCCGCCGGCTCAGGATCGCCGCGCTGCTCGCCTCGGCCGTCTCCGTCTGCATGGTCGCCGCAAGCGCCCCGCCGACCCCCCTCGGCGTCGGCGACCGCCTCTTCCCGCACCTGGGCAACCCCGGCTACGACGTGGCGGCGTACGACCTGTCCTTCACCTACTCCGGCAGCAACAGCGAGCCGTTGAAGGCCGTCACCACCATCGACGCCTGGACCACGGCCGACCTGGACCGGGTCAATCTCGACTTCGCCCACGGCCAGGTCGACTCCGTCGAGGTGGACGGCGAGCCCGCCGGTTTCGCGACCGCCGGAGAGGATCTCGTCGTCACGCCCGAGGACGCGCTCGACCAGGGCGAGTGGATGCGCATCACCGTCCGGCACAGCAGCGATCCGGTCTACTCCGAGGACCGCGAGGGCGGCTGGGTGCGCACCGCCGACGGCCTCGCCATGGCCAACCAGGCCGACGTCGCCCACCTGGTGTTCCCCTGCAACGACCACCCCTCCGACAAGGCACGGTTCACCATCCGCGTCACGGCCCCCGACGGACTCACGGCCGTCGCGAACGGCCTGGCGGCGGGTGTGGAGCGGAGCGGCGGAGCGACCACGTGGACGTACCGGCACGACCACCCCATGGCCACCGAGCTGGCCCAGGTGTCCATCGGCCGCTCCACCGTGCTGCGCCGCACCGGCCCGCACGGACTGCCCCTGAGGGACGTCGTGCCGACCGAGCACCGCGCGGCGCTCGAACCGTGGCTGGAGAAGACCCCCGACCAGATCACCTGGATGGAGAACAAGGTCGGGCGCTACCCCTTCGAGACCTACGGGCTGCTGATGGCGGACGCCACCACCGGATTCGAGCTGGAGACCCAGACGCTCTCCCTCTTCGAACGGGAGCTCTTCACCGAGCCCGGTTACCCGGAGTGGTACGTCGAGTCGATCATGGTGCACGAGCTGGCCCACCAGTGGTTCGGCAACAGCGTCAGCCCCGCCACCTGGTCCGACCTCTGGCTCAACGAGGGCCACGCCACCTGGTACGAGGCGCTGTACGCCGAGGAGACCGCGGACAAGCCCGTGGAGGCCCGCATGAAGGCGGCCTACGGCGCCTCCGACGGCTGGCGCGCGAAGGGCGGACCGCCGGCCGCCCCGAAGCCCCCCACCTCGGGCAGCAAGACCGGCATCTTCCGCGCCAACGTCTACGACGGCGCGGCCCTCGTGCTCTACGCCCTGCGCCAGGAGATCGGCCGCGCCGCCTTCGAGCGCCTCGAACGCACCTGGGCCACCCGCCACCGGGACGACACGGCGGGCACCGCCGACTTCGTCCGGCTCGCCTCCGAGATCTCCGGCCGCGACCTGGGGGACTTCCTCCAGGCCTGGCTGTACGACCAGAAGACCCCGCCGATGCCCGGCCACCCGGACTGGCGGCCGACGGCGACCGGCCAGGCGCCGGCTACGGCAGGGGCGCACGGGGAATAAGCCGGTGACGAGACGGCCCGTGCCGTGCGACCATCTTCGCGACGGCGCGGTGCGGGCCGCGGGAATCTCCCCGGCGGCTCGTACGTTGTCCACAGTGATGCGGTATCAGTGCCGCACGCCACGTTTCCCAGCTACGTAAGGATCCAATGACCTCCTCTTCTTCCCCCTCCCAGGACACCAAGCGTCTCGCGCAGACCTATCCCGAGGGCCTCCGGGCCGATGCCCTGATGGAAGAGGACGTCGCCTGGAGCCATGACATCGCATCGGAGTGGGACGGCGACCAGCTCGACCGCGCCGACCGCGCGGCTCTGCGCCGGGTGGCGGGCCTCTCCACGGAACTCGAGGACGTCACCGAGGTCGAGTACCGCCAGCTCCGCCTGGAGCGGGTCGTCCTCGTCGGCGTGTGGACCTCGGGCACGGTGCAGGACGCCGAGAACTCCCTCGCCGAGCTCGCCGCCCTCGCGGAGACCGCGGGCGCGCTCGTGCTCGACGGCGTCGTCCAGCGCCGAGACAAGCCCGACGCCGCCACCTACATCGGCTCCGGCAAGGCCGAGGAGCTGCGGGACGTCGTCCTCGACACGGGCGCGGACACCGTCATCTGCGACGGTGAGCTCAGCCCGGGCCAGCTCATCCACCTCGAGGACGTCGTCAAGGTCAAGGTCATCGACCGCACGGCCCTGATCCTGGACATCTTCGCCCAGCACGCCAAGTCCCGAGAGGGCAAGGCGCAGGTCGCGCTCGCGCAGATGCAGTACATGCTGCCGAGGCTGCGCGGCTGGGGTCAGTCGCTGTCCCGGCAGATGGGCGGCGGCAAGGGCGGCGGCCTCGCCACCCGTGGCCCCGGTGAGACCAAGATCGAGACGGACCGGCGCCGGATCCGCGAGAAGATGGCGAAGATGCGCCGGGAGATCGCGGAGATGAAGACCGGCCGCGAGATCAAGCGGCAGGAGCGCAAGCGCCACAAGGTGCCGTCCGTCGCCATCGCGGGCTACACCAACGCGGGTAAGTCCTCGCTGCTCAACCGCCTCACCGGCGCGGGCGTGCTGGTCGAGAACGCGCTCTTCGCGACCCTCGACCCGACCGTGCGCCGGGCCGAGACGCCGAGCGGGCGGCTGTACACCCTGGCGGACACCGTCGGCTTCGTCCGGCATCTGCCGCACCACCTGGTCGAGGCGTTCCGCTCCACGATGGAGGAGGTCGGCGACTCCGACCTGATCGTGCACGTGGTGGACGGTTCGCATCCGGCTCCGGAGGAGCAGCTGGCTGCGGTACGCGAGGTGATCAGGGACGTCGGCGCCACCGGCGTGCCCGAGATCGTCGTGATCAACAAGGCCGACATGGCGGACCCGCTGGTCCTCCAGCGGCTGCTGCGGGTGGAGAAGCGCTCCATCGCCGTCTCGGCCCGCACCGGCCAGGGCATCGACGAGCTGCTCGCCCTGATCGACAACGAGCTGCCGCATCCGTCGGTCGAGGTCGAGGCGCTCGTGCCCTACACCCGCGGTGGGCTGGTCGCCCGCGCCCACGACGAGGGCGAGGTGCTGTCCGAGGAGCACACCCCGGAGGGCACCCTCCTCAAGGTGCGTGTGCACGAGGAGCTGGCGGCGGAGCTCACGCCGTACGCTCCGGCGCCTCTCGGCTGAGGCACGCACGGCGACGACGAGGGCCCGCTCCCCCACGACAGGGGAGCGGGCCCTCGCCCGTGCGGATCACTGACCGCCGTACGTCCTGCTCATGTTCTGGTACATCGCCTCCGCGTCACGGCCCAGCTGCGGGCCCGCCAGCCAGGTGTTCTCCAGCGGGCCGATCGAGGTGTTCGAGACCAGCCTGGTCTCGCCGTCCACCACCCGGAACCAGCCGCCGCCGGACGAGCCGCCGGTCATGGTGCAGCCGATGCGGTACATCGTCGGCAGCGACGGGCTCAGCGACAGCCGGCCGGGCCGGTCGACGCACTTGAACATGGACAGGCCGTTGTACGGCGGAGCGGCCGGGTAGCCCCAGGCACCCATGCTGGCGACCTCCGTCGCGGACGGGGCCGAGAAGTCCACCTCCAGCGCGGCGCCGACAGTCTCCTCCAGGGACTTGCTGCCCTGCTCCGGCTTCACGTGCAGCACGGAGTAGTCGTACGCGGCTCCGTCACCCCCGTCCTGCGCGCCGCCCTGGATCCACTGGTTCGAGGTCGACGCCCAGTCGGCCCACCAGGTGCCGTAGGGGGCCATCTCGCTGGTCGTCGCGTCCGCCAGCTCCGTCTCGGACTTGCCGAGATCGTTGTACGACGGCACGAAGGCAAGGTTGCGGTACCAGCCGCCGCTGCCACCCGCGTGCACGCAGTGGCCCGCCGTCCAGACGAGGTTGGACCTGCCCGGGTGGTTCACGTCCTTCACTACCGTGCCGGAACAGACCATCGAACCCTCGGGGGAGTCGAAGAAGACCTTGCCGACCGGGGCGGCGTTCCGGTGGTACGGCGTCTTCTCGGCCACGGCCTCGACGGGGGCCGGCTCCGGGTCGGTGGCGCCCTGGTCGGCGGCGGCGTCCTTGGTGCCGAAGGTCTTGTCGGCCTCCTTCGCGGACTTCATCCGGTCCGGCTTCCACAGGCCTTCGATCATCGGATTGACGAAGTCCTTCGCCTCACTGAGCCACTTGTCCCGGTCCCAGTCCTTCCAGCCGCCGTCCTTCCACCGGTCGACGTCGATGCCGTGCTCCTTGAGCCGGTCGGCCAGGCCGGCCGGGACCTCCACCTGGCCGTCGGCCCCGGTGCCGGCGGCCTGGGAGGTGCCGCCTCCGGGCTCGGCGTCGGCCTCGCCCCCGTCCGAACCGCCACAGGCGGTCATGGTGAGTGCCAGGGCGGCGACAAGGCCGGTGGCGGCGAGTGCCGTGCGCCGCCGGTGGCGTGGCGCCGCGGGCGCGGGTGCGGAACGCATGGTGAAACGACCCCCGTTGCATACCTGTGAGTGGGAACGTACGAGTGTGCGGGCACGTGCGGCGGGGCGCGGGCCGTTCGCCCGACGCGCCCCACCGCTCACTGAGCTCGGCGCCGTGCCTCAGCGCGTGATCACTGGCCGGCGAACTTGCCGCTCACCGCGTCGAACACGCCCTTGGCCTCCTCGCCGAGCCGCGGACCGGCCAGCCAACCGGCCGTCACCGGGCCGATCGAGGTGTTGGAGACCAGCGAGGGCTTGCCGTCGGAACCGGCCGCGATCCAGCCGCCGCCGGACGAACCCCCGGTCATGGTGCAGCCGATGCGGTACATGGTCGGGTCGGAGGCGTTGATCGACAGCCGCCCGGGCTTGTCCTCGCACTGGAACAGCTTCTGGCCGTCGTAGGGCGGCGCGGC
Source organism: Streptomyces ambofaciens ATCC 23877 (assembly GCF_001267885.1). Lineage (NCBI taxonomy): Bacteria > Bacillati > Actinomycetota > Actinomycetes > Kitasatosporales > Streptomycetaceae > Streptomyces > Streptomyces ambofaciens. The sequence continues at coordinate 5,869,413 of NZ_CP012382.1, forward strand.
CGGGTAGCCGATCGCCTTCATGTTCTCGATCTGCGGCACGGAGGGCGCGTCGAAGTCCACCGGAAGCGCCGAACCGACCGTCTCCTCCAGTGACTTCCCGCCGCTGCCCTTCTCCGGCGTCACGTGGATGACGGCGTAGTCGTGCGGGGCGCCGTCGCCGCCCGTCGCACCGCCCTGCTCGATCCACTGGTCCGAGGTCTGCGCCCAGTCACCCCACCAGACGCCGTAGGGAGCGACCTCCTCCTTGGTGGCGGTCTGCAGTTCCTCGGCCGACTTGCCGGCGTCGTTGTACGAGGGCACGAAGGCGATGTTGCGGTACCAGCCGCCCTTCTTGCCGGCGTGCACGCAGTGGCCCGCGGTCCACACCAGGTTGGACTTGCCGGGGTTGGCCGGGTCCTCGACGACGGTCGCCGAGCAGACCATCGAGCCCGCGGGGGAGTCGAAGAGCAGCTTCCCGGCCGTGGCGGCGCTGTCGTGGTACTTGGGCGGCACGGCCTGCGCCTCGACCGGCACCGGCTCCGGATCGGTCACGCCCTGGTCACCCGAGAGGTCGTTCTCGTCGACCTGCTGGTCCGGCTCCTCGGCTTCCCGCATCCGGTCCGGGTTCCACAGGTCCTCGATGATCGGGTTGACGAAGTCCTGCGCCTCACGCAGCCAGTCGTCCTTGTTCCAGTTCTTCCAGGCGCCGTTCTTCCACTCGTCGACGTCGATCCCGTGCTGCTTGAGCTTGTCCTTGATGTGGTCCGGGATCCGGATCTCGCCGTTTCCACCGTCCGCGGCGGTCGCGGAGGCGGAGGCGTCGCCGCCCGCCTCCGCGTCACCGGACTCACAGGCGGTGGCGGTGAGCGCGAGCGCCGAGACGAGTGCCACGGTGACCGGCACGGGGGAGGCTGTGCGCCGCCCGCGCCTGTGCCCGCGCGTGGAGAACGACGGCCGTATGGATCGCATGGTGGTGACTCCCCCTACTGTGAACTGCACTGGAACGGCACCACACACTATTGGTTGGCTGTGGGGGAGTTCCGACGGAACGGCAACGGTTCGGATACAAGCCGTCTGACCTGGCCCGTCGCCTCCACCGGTGGACGCCCCGTCCGGAGACGCCCGGTGGATCGGCGAGGTCCCCGAAGGATCTCCGGGCAACCCGTAACCCGGCCGACGGGCGGCGGTTGGTAGCGGTGGGGCCTGCTGTCCGGACGCGGTCCCTCGTGCCGTGGGCCCCCCGACACGGTGGCGCGTGTCCGGACAGCCGGGAGGTCGGGAGCCGTGGCCAGATCCGCGTACGGGGGAGGCGCCTCCGGAGGCTGGAACGTCGGGCCGGTGATGACGAGGCCGGCGGATGAGCCACCCGCGCGGGCCCCCTCTCCGCGCCGGAGCGGACCGGCGCGTGAGCCCTCCGCCCGCACGTACGCGCAGGCCCTCCCGGTCGTGCCGGTCCGGGCCCGAGGGCTCACCATCGAGGGTGCCGACGGCCGTCGCTACCTCGACTGTGCGTCGGGCGCGGGGGCACTGCCCCTCGGGCACAACCACCCGGTGGTGCTGGAGGCGATCCGCAGGGTCCTCGACTCGGGCGCCCCCTTGCAGGTCATGGGGCTCACCACGCCTGTGGAGGACACCTTCGTCACCGAGCTGCTGCGCACCCTGCCGGCCGGGTCGGCCCACCGCGCGCGCGTGCGGTTCTGCGGACCGGCCGGTGCGGAGCCGGTGGCCACCGCCGTGGCCCTGGTCCGTGCCGCCACCGGACGGACCCGGGTCGTCGCCCTCATCGAGTCCGACCACGGTGCGACCGCCGACCTCTCGGGCCCGGCCGACGCCGCACAGTCGCCGGCGGGAGTGATCTTCGAGCCGGTCCGCGGTGCGGCCGGTGTGCTGCCCGCCTCCGTTGCCTGGATGCGGGACCTGCGCCGCGTCACGGCCGAGCGGTCCGTCCCGCTGATCGCCGACGAGAGCGAGACCGGCGTCGGGTGGACCGGTGCCTTCTGGGCGGTCGAGCACGGTGCCGTCACCCCCGACGTCCTGGTCCTCTCCAACGCGATCGGCGGCAGCCTGCCGCTCGCGGCGGTGGTGTACGACGACGCCCTGCACTCCGGGGAGCCCGACGCCGGTGCCTTCCGCGGCAACCAACTCGCCCTGGCGGCGGGCGCGGCCACCCTGGCGCACGTCCGCGAACACCGCCTCGCCGACCACGCCGCCACGCTGGGGGCCCGGATCCTGACCCGACTGCGCGGCCTGGCCCGCGAGTTCCGGTGCGTCGGCGAGGTGCGCGGGCGGGGTCTGATGATCGGAATCGAGCTGGTGGCACCGGAGGGGACGCACGAGATGCCCGGCGACGGCTCGGGCGGCGGTGAGACCGGGGGTGGGGAAAACGGTCACAGCGCCGGTGTGGGCAACGGCGCGGGCGGTGGTGCGGGTGCGGGTCCCGCGTCCGGCTCCGCCGCCGCGGTCGCCGCCGCCGTCCAACGGGAGTGCCTGCGCCGCGGGCTGATCGTCGGCCTGGCGGGCTCGGCCCGTGACGTCGTGCGACTGCTGCCGCCCCTGATCACCACCGAGGAGCAGACGTCGGCGGTCCTGGACCGCCTCGCCGACGCCCTGGGAGCGGTGGAACGCGGCCGGGGCGGTCACGCGTTACCGCGCGCGGCGCGCGCCGCACGCTGAACTCCGCCGTCCAGGTTCCAGCACGTCATGAGGATTCGCGTTGCACACCCACCCCACGCCCGAGCGGGCGCCCGCCGACCTCGCCGAACCGCCTTCCGGGCAATTCTTCGCCGGTCCCCTGCTTCCCGGGCAGGCTTCCCCCGTTAACCGCGCGTCTGTTCCTGTGCCCTCCTCGGCGGCCACACCTGTGCCTTCGCCGCCGGCCGATGCCTTGGACGACCGTGCTCCTGACCCCGGCCCCGACTCCGGCCTCGGCCCCGGTTCCTGCCCCGGCTCCGGCCCCGATTCCGCTCCCGGCACATACCCCGACCCTGCCCTCGCTCCCTTCGCCGAGGCCCAGGCCGTGGCCGTGGAGAACCTGCTGCGCTGCTGGGTACGCGAGACCGGCGCGTCCGCCCCCGGCGGCGGCAGCCTCCGCGTGCCGCTCCCGGCCAGCGGGACCACCCTGACCGTTCCCGTCCACTACTGGTCGCCGACGGGCTGCCACCGCTTCGGCCGCCCCCGCCTGGCGGACGCCCCCGCCTCCACGCCCCCCGTGGACGCCGTCACGCTCGCCGCCCTGCTCGTCCGGGAGTCGGCCGGCGAACCGGGGCCCGACGGCGCCGATCTCGTGGCGCGCGTCGCCGACTCCGTCCGCCGTACCGCCGTGTTCCTCCGCGACCGCAGGGGAAGCCGCGCCCCCGACACCGGCTCCGGCCCCGGCCCCGGCCCCGACACCGAAACCGGCCCCGACCTCTTCCTCGCCGCCGAGCAGGCGCTCCTCCTGGGTCATCCGCTGCACCCCACCCCGAAGAGCAGGGAGGGCCTCACCGAGGCCGAGGCACGCCTGTACTCGCCCGAACTGCGCGGCGCCTTCCCCCTGCACTGGATGGCCGTCGCCCCCTCCGTCCTCGCCACCGACTCGGCGTGGACCGAGCGCGGCCGTCCGGTCACCGCGCCCCGGCTCACCGCCCGCCTCGCCGGTGACGGTGCGCTACCGCCCGACGGCTACGCGGTACTGCCCCTGCACCCCTGGCAGTTCCGCGCGGTACGGCACCGCCCGGAGACCGCGGCCCTGCTGGACGCGGGGCTGCTCAGGGACCTCGGCGTCCAGGGCGGTGACTGGCACCCCACCTCCTCCCTGCGGACCGTCCACCGACCCGGCGCCGCAGCCATGCTCAAGCTCTCGCTGGCCCTGCACATCACCAACTCCCGTCGGGAGAACCTCCGCAAGGAGCTGCACCGCGGAGTCGAGGTCCACCGTCTGCTGCGCAAGGGCCTGTCCTGCCAGTGGCAGGCCGCCCACCCGGAGTTCGACATCGTCCGCGATCCGGCCTGGCTCGGCGTCGACGGACCGGACGGCGGACCCGTCCGCGGGCTCGACGTCGTCATCCGGCACAACCCGTTCCGGCCCTCGGACGACGTCTCCTGCGTCGCCGGCCTCGTCGCGCCGCGTCCGTACGGGCCGGGGGAGGGTACCGGCCGGCACACTGGCGGCGTCCCGCGCTCCCGGCTGGCCGAGGTCGTCACCCGGATCGCCGCTCGGGCCGGCCGCCCGCGCGCGGCCGTGACCGTCGAGTGGTTCCTGCGGTACCTGCGGCACGTCGTACGCCCCGTGCTGTGGCTGGACGCCAACGCCGGGATCGCCCTGGAGGCGCACCAGCAGAACACGCTCGTCCTGCTGGACTCCGGCGGCTGGCCCGTCGGCGGACGCTACCGGGACAACCAGGGCTACTACTTCCGCGCGTCCCGGCGTGCGGAACTCGACGCACGCCTGCCCGGCATCGGCCAGCACAGCGACACGTTCGTGTCCGACGAGGTCACCGACGAACGCTTCACGTACTACCTCGCCGTCAACAACGTCTTCGGCCTGATCGGTGCTCTCGGCTCCCAGCACCTCGCCGACGAACGGCTGCTGCTGGCGGCCTTCCGGTGCTTCCTCCGCGATCTCGCCTCGGGCCCGGACCCCCTGCGCTGTCCGCTGCCCGAGCACCTCCTCGACTCGCCCGTGCTGCGGTGCAAGGCCAACCTGCTGACCCGGCTGCACGGCCTCGACGAACTCGCCGGCCCGGTGGACACCCAGTCCGTCTACGTCACGATCCCCAACCCGCTGCGTGTCTGAGCGGGCCGCCCCGCCGACCCGTGCCGTTCCGTCCCTCACTCCCTCACTCAAGAACCCGGGCGACTGCCGACCGCGCCCTGATCTTCCTCCGCCGAAGGATCGACACCGTGACCTCCACCGATGCGAGCACCGACGACACCCTGGACCTCCACCTGCCCGAGGACTTCGTCGCCCTGTTCGGGCGGGAGCGCCGCGACCAGGCGGGCACGGAGGCGCCGCCGCCCCGCGGCGACCTGCTCGACCGTGTCGCCGACTGGGGGCCGGCCGTCACCCCCGAAGGCAGGTTCCAGCTGGTGCCCGTCCATGTCGAACGGGACGTTCCGCTGATCGCCCGCTGGATGAACGACCCCGCCGTCGCCGCGTTCTGGGAGCTGACCGGCCCGCGGAGCGTGACCGAGGACCACGTACGGGCCCAGCTCGCGGGTGACGGACGCAGCGTCCCCTGCGTCGGCGTGCTGGAAGGCGTGCCGATGAGCTACTGGGAGATCTACCGGGCCGACCTCGACCCGCTGGCCCGGTACTGTCCCGTCCGACCGCACGACACCGGCCTCCACCTGCTGATCGGCGATTCCGCCGACCGGGGGCAGGGCCTCGGTACGACGCTGCTCAGGAGCGTCACCGACCTCGTGCTCGCCAGGCGGCCCGCCTGCACGCGCGTGCTCGCCGAACCGGACGTCCGGAACACGCCCTCGGTCGCCGCGTTCCTCGGCGCCGGGTACCGGTTCTCCGCCGAGGTCGACCTGCCCGCCAAACGGGCCGCCCTCATGATCCGTGAACGGCCCTCCGGCGAACTGCCGTAGCGCCCCGCCGCTCAGCCCGCGGTATCGCGGCAGCGTCCCTCGCCTACCGGTCCCGCCGCCCAGGAGCCCCCGTGCCACCGTCGTATCCACAGCCCCGTCCGTCCCCGTCGTCCGCCTTGCCGACCCGTCTGTCAGTCCTGGGCCGTAGGGTGGTCGCGCTATGACGAAGCCCTCACTCCCCGAACTCCTGCACGCCGCCGTCACCGCTGTGGGCGGCACGGAGCGTCCCGGCCAGGTGGCCATGGCCGAAGCCGTCGAGGAAGCCATCGACGGCGGCTCCCATCTGCTGGTCCAGGCCGGCACCGGCACCGGCAAGTCGCTGGGGTACCTGGTGCCCGCACTGGCGCACGGGGAGCGGGTCGTCGTGGCGACCGCGACCCTGGCCCTCCAGCGGCAGCTGGTGGAGCGGGACCTGCCGCGGACGGTCGACGCGCTCCACCCGCAGCTGCGCCGCCGTCCGGAGTTCGCGATGCTCAAGGGCAGGTCGAACTACCTGTGTCTGCACCGGCTCCACGAGGGGATGCCGCAGGACGAGGAGGAAGGTCTGTTCGACCAGTTCGAGGCCGCCGCTCCCACCAGCAAGCTGGGTCAGGACCTGCTGCGGATGCGCGACTGGGCGGACGAGACCGAGACCGGCGACCGCGACGATCTCACGCCCGGTGTCTCCGACCGGGCGTGGTCCCAGGTCTCGGTGTCCTCCCGGGAGTGCCTGGGCGCCTCGAAGTGCGCGTACGGCGCCGAGTGCTTCGCCGAGATGGCCCGCGAGCGCGCCAAACTGTCCGAGGTGGTCGTCACCAACCACGCGCTGCTGGCGATCGACGCCATCGAGGGTGCCCCGGTGCTGCCGCCGCACGAGGTGCTGATCGTGGACGAGGCGCACGAGCTGGTGTCCCGGGTCACCGGGGTGGCGACCGGTGAGCTCACTCCCGGCCAGGTGAACCGTGCGGTGCGGCGGGCCGCGAAGCTCGCCAACGAGAAGGCGGCCGACCAGCTGCAGACGGCCGCCGAGGGCTTCGAGCGGCTGATGGAGCTGGCGCTGCCGGGCCGGCTGGAGGAGATCCCGGAGGACCTCGGCTACGCCCTGATGGCGCTGCGTGACGCCTGCCGTACGGTCATCTCGGCGATCGGCGCGACCCGCGACAAGTCCGTGCAGGACGAGGACGCGGTCCGCAAGCAGGCGCTGGCCTCGGTGGAGTCGGTGCACGACGTGGCGGAGCGGATCACGAACGGTTCCGAGTGGGACGTCGTCTGGTACGAGCGCCACGACCGCTTCGGCGCCTCCCTGCGCGTCGCGCCCATGTCGGTCTCCGGCCTGCTGCGCGAGAAGCTCTTCACGGACCGCTCGGTCGTCCTGACCTCCGCGACCCTGAAGCTGGGCGGCGACTTCAACGGCGTCGGAGCCTCGCTGGGCCTCGCCCCGGAGGGCACCGAGGGCGACGACCTGCCGCAGTGGAAGGGTGTCGACGTCGGTTCGCCCTTCGACTACCCGAAGCAGGGCATCCTGTACGTCGCCAAGCACCTGGCGCGCCCCGCGCGGGACGGCGACCGGGGCGACATGCTCGACGAGCTCACGGAGCTGATCCAGGCGGCGGGCGGCCGCACGCTGGGGTTGTTCTCCTCGATGCGGGCGGCCCAGCTCGCCGCCGAGGAGCTGCGCTCCCGTATCCCGGAGTTCCCCATCCTGCTCCAGGGCGAGGAGACACTCGGCGAACTGATCAAGAACTTCGCCGCCGATCCGAAGACCTGCCTCTTCGGCACGCTGTCGCTCTGGCAGGGCGTCGACGTCCCGGGACCGAGCTGTCAGCTGGTCGTCATGGACAAGATCCCGTTTCCGCGCCCGGACGACCCCCTGATGAGCGCCCGCCAGAAGGCGGTCGAGGAAGCGGGCGGCAACGGCTTCATGGCGGTCGCCGCCACGCACGCCGCGCTGCTGATGGCTCAGGGCGCGGGCCGCCTCGTACGGGCGTCGGGTGACCGCGGGGTGGTCGCCGTGCTGGACCAGCGACTGGCCACGGCCCGGTACGGCAGCTATCTGAAGGCGTCACTGCCCGATTTCTGGTTCACCACCGACCGCAATCAGGTCCGCAGGTCACTCGCCGCGATCGACGCGGCGGCCCGCCAGACGGAAAGCGACTGAACGCGGGGGTCCACGGCGCCCGTCACCGGGCGCCGTGGGCCCACACGCCCCCCCGCCGCGGCGCGGGCCCGAACGTCCGCGTCACCCGGGGCCGGGGCCCTACGGGCGCGCCACGAGGGCGTGGGCCCACAAGCCCACCGCCGGGCTTCTCCCTCGACCGCCTGACACCCAGGGCGGCGTCCGGACAGCGCTGGGCCCCGGAACCGGCGCAGAGGTTCCGGGGCCCGGTCGGGTCGGCGGGGCGCTCTCTCGGCGCGCCCGCCCGCCGTGGCGCTCAGACGCGGCGCAGTACGGCCACCACCTTGCCGAGGATGGTCGCGTCGTCACCGGGGATCGGCTCGTAGGCCGCGTTGTGCGGGAGGAGCCAGACATGGCCGTCCTCGCGCTTGAAGCGCTTCACGGTCGCCTCGCCGTCGAGCATCGCGGCCACGATGTCGCCGTTCTCGGCGACCGGCTGGCGGCGGACCGTGACCCAGTCGCCGTCGCAGATGGCGGCCTCGATCATCGAGTCGCCGACGACCTTCAGAACGAACAGCTCGCCGTCACCGACCAGCTGCCGCGGCAGGGGGAAGACGTCCTCGACCGACTCCTCGGCGAGGATCGGACCACCAGCGGCGATACGCCCCACGAGCGGCACGTACGACGCGGCCGGCTTGCCGGCGGTGTCCGTGGGCTGGACGGAGGAGGCCTGGTCGGAGCCGCGCACCTCGTAGGCGCGCGGACGGTGCGGATCGCGGCGCAGGAAGCCCTTGCGCTCCAGCGCCATCAGCTGGTGCGCGACGGAGGAGGTGCTGGAGAGGCCGACGGCCTGGCCGATCTCCCGCATGGACGGCGGGTATCCCCGTCGCTGCACCGAGTCGCGGATGACCTCGATCACGCGGCGCTGCCGATCGGTGAGACCCGAGCTGTCCGCCCGGATGCCGGGAGGTCGGCCCGGCAAGGAGCGCTTGTGCCCCTCTGGATTCGTGGCATCGCTCATCGCGTGCACCGGCTCAGGTCGGCCCTGGGGGCGGTCCTGGCCAGTGATGATGGCACTGTCGGCGGTGGTGGTCACGTCGGCCCCTCTCGATGGTCTCCCTGCTGCACAACGGTAGTAGCTTTCGAAAGGTTGCGCCAAACACACGTTCGAGTGAAAAAAGGCGAATCGCTCGTCCGGAACGCATGTATGGGTGTATGGCTACCGTGGTGCCCGGCGGACAAAAGGGCTCATTGCTGTACTCTTCACCGCCGTGGTGACAACCTCGGGGATGTCGCTCCAGTCTGCCATCCGGCATCCCGTTCGACGGGGCGGGGCCCGCCATCTCTGCGGTAGTCCCACGCCCCCTCCCCGCGGCGCCCACGGTATCTCCGCATGCCCCGGGGCGGTACGGCCGTGCGGGTGAGCGCCCGCCCGCGTCGGCGCGTGTCGCCGCGGCCCTGCGCCGAGGGCGCCGTGTGTACGCACGGGCGCGACACGCGTGCAGGGCGTGTATGTATGAGCCAATCCCCACATCTAGTGGTTGGATTGCATCAGCAGCCCATAAGTTGTGGTCCCCCGGGTCTTCGAGCCCGCCGCGATCGCCTATGCTGGGGGCTGCTTCGAGGGGCCTGAGGGGCCTTCGAGGCTGTTGATTCTGCTGTGAGGAGGGTTCGGAGTTCATGCACTGCCCCTTCTGCAGGCACCCCGACAGCCGTGTCGTCGACAGTCGTACGACGGACGACGGCACGTCGATCCGCCGACGCCGCCAGTGCCCTGACTGCTCCCGTCGATTCACGACGGTGGAGACGTGCTCGCTCATGGTGGTGAAGCGGTCCGGGGTCACCGAACCGTTCAGTCGCACCAAGGTCATCAACGGTGTGCGCAAGGCCTGTCAGGGCCGTCCCGTCACCGAGGACGCGCTCGCCCAGCTCGGCCAGCGGGTCGAGGAGGCGGTGCGGGCCACCGGAAGTGCCGAGCTGACCACCCACGACGTGGGACTGGCCATCCTCGGCCCGTTGCAGGAACTCGACCTCGTCGCCTATCTGCGATTCGCCTCCGTCTACCGGGCGTTCGACTCGCTCGAGGACTTCGAGGCCGCGATCGCGGAGCTCAGGGAGGCGACGAGGCCACCCGGCCCGGACGGCGACGAGGCCGGCGCGGGGAGCCAGGAGAACGACCGCGGGTCCACGGGGGCGGCACAGGTCCCCGAGCCCGCAGGCGCCGCCGACTGACCGGTGGGCCGGACCCGGACCTCGGTACCCGGGCCCGGCCGGACGGCGGCGAGTGAGGAAGACCTGTCGCGGACGGAGCGAGAGACGTCCGCGACACCAGACAGAACATCGTGCCACGGGAACAATCGGGGCACTTCAGGGCGTTTTCGCCCGTACAGGGAGGCGGCATGACAGAGACGGCGAGCGGTCCGGCACGGAGTTCCCGCGCCAAGGGCCCCAAGGCGGGCAAGGGCCTCCGGGTCGAGCGCGTCCACACCACTCCCGGCGTCCACCCCTATGACGAGGTGGCCTGGGAGCGTCGTGACGTCGTCATGACCAACTGGCGCGACGGCTCGGTCAACTTCGAGCAGCGCGGCGTCGAGTTCCCCGACTTCTGGTCGGTGAACGCGGTCAACATCGTCACCAGCAAGTACTTCCGGGGTGCCGTGGGCACCCCGCAGCGCGAGACCGGTCTCAAGCAGCTGATCGACCGGATCGTGAAGACGTACCGGAAGGCCGGCGAGGACAACAGGTACTTCGCCTCGCCCGCCGACGCCGAGATCTTCGAGCACGAGCTGGCCTACGCCCTCCTGCACCAGATCTTCAGCTTCAACAGCCCCGTCTGGTTCAACGTCGGCACACCTCAGCCGCAGCAGGTCTCCGCCTGCTTCATCCTGTCCGTCGACGACTCCATGGAGTCGATCCTCGACTGGTACAAGGAAGAGGGCATGATCTTCAAGGGCGGCTCGGGCGCCGGCCTGAACCTCTCCCGGATCCGCTCCTCCAAGGAGCTGCTGTCCTCCGGTGGCAACGCCTCCGGCCCGGTCTCCTTCATGCGCGGTGCCGACGCCTCCGCCGGCACGATCAAGTCCGGTGGGGCCACGCGCCGGGCCGCCAAGATGGTCATCCTCGACGTCGACCACCCCGACATCGAGGACTTCATCGAGACCAAGGTCAAGGAGGAGGAGAAGATCCGCGCCCTGCGTGACGCGGGCTTCGACATGGACCTGGGCGGCGACGACATCACGTCCGTCCAGTACCAGAACGCCAACAACTCGGTCCGCGTGAACGACACGTTCATGAAGGCCGTCCAGGACGGCGGCAAGTTCGGCCTGACGTCCCGCATGACCGGCGAGGTCATCGAGGAGGTCGACGCCAAGGCGCTCTTCCGCAAGATGGCCGAGGCTGCCTGGGCCTGCGCCGACCCGGGCATCCAGTACGACGACACCATCAACCACTGGCACACGTGCCCGGAGTCCGGCCGCATCAACGGCTCGAACCCGTGCAGCGAGTACATGCACCTGGACAACACGTCCTGCAACCTCGCCTCGCTGAACCTGATGAAGTTCCTGAAGGACGACGGCAAGGGCAACCAGTCCTTCGACGCCGAGCGCTTCGCCAAGGTCGTCGAGCTCGTCATCACCGCGATGGACATCTCCATCTGCTTCGCGGACTTCCCGACCCAGAAGATCGGCGAGAACACCCGCGCCTTCCGCCAGCTGGGCATCGGCTACGCCAACCTCGGCGCCCTGCTGATGGCGACCGGCCACGCGTACGACTCCGACGGCGGCCGCGCCCTGGCCGGTGCCATCACCTCCCTGATGACCGGCACGTCGTACCGCCGCTCCGCCGAGCTCGCCGCGATCGTCGGCCCGTACGACGGCTACGCCCGCAACGCGCAGCCGCACCTCAGGGTCATGAAGCAGCACTCGGACGAGAACGCCAAGGCCGTCCGCATGGACGACCTGGACACGCCGATCTGGGCCGCCGCCACCGAGGCCTGGCAGGACGTGCTGCGCCTCGGCGAGAAGAACGGTTTCCGTAACGCCCAGGCGTCCGTCATCGCCCCGACCGGCACCATCGGTCTGGCGATGTCCTGCGACACCACCGGCCTCGAGCCCGACCTCGCCCTGGTCAAGTTCAAGAAGCTGGTCGGCGGCGGCTCGATGCAGATCGTCAACGGCACCGTCCCGCAGGCCCTGCGCCGCCTGGGTTACCAGGAGGAGCAGATCGAGGCGATCGTCGCCCACATCGCCGAGAACGGCAATGTGATCGACGCCCCCGGTCTCGCGCACGAGCACTACGAGGTGTTCGACTGCGCCATGGGCGAGCGCTCCATCTCCGCCATGGGCCACGTCCGCATGATGGCCGCGATCCAGCCGTGGATCTCCGGGGCCCTCTCCAAGACGGTCAACCTGCCGGAGTCGGCGTCCGTGGAGGACGTCGAGGAGGTCTACTTCGAGGCGTGGAAGATGGGCGTCAAGGCGCTCGCCATCTACCGCGACAACTGCAAGGTGGGCCAGCCCCTCTCCGCGAAGACCAAGTCGGTCAAGGAGGCGGAGAAGGCGGAGGTCACCGAGAAGGCCGAGGCGACCATTCGCGAGACGGTCGAGAAGGTCGTCGAGTACCGCCCGGTCCGCAAGCGCCTCCCGAAGGGTCGTCCCGGCATCACCACCTCCTTCACGGTCGGCGGCGCCGAGGGCTACATGACGGCCAACTCCTACCCGGACGACGGTCTCGGCGAGGTCTTCCTGAAGATGTCCAAGCAGGGTTCGACCCTCGCGGGCATGATGGACGCCTTCTCCATCGCGGTCTCCGTCGGCCTCCAGTACGGCGTGCCGCTGGAGACGTACGTCTCGAAGTTCACCAACATGCGCTTCGAGCCGGCCGGCATGACGGACGACCCGGACGTGCGGATGGCGCAGTCGATCGTCGACTACATCTTCCGCCGCCTGGCGCTGGACTTCCTGCCCTTCGAGACGCGCTCCGCGCTCGGCATCCACTCCGCCGAGGAGCGTCAGCGCCACCTGGAGACCGGTTCGTACGAGCCGTCCGACGACGAGCTGGACGTCGAGGGCCTGGCCCAGTCGGCTCCGCGCGCCCAGGAGCTGAAGGCCGTCGCCACGCCGAAGGCCGAGGTCGAGGCGGCCAAGCCCGCTCCGCAGCAGGCGCACACCAGCGCCGAGCTGGTGGAGATGCAGCTGGGCATCCAGGCCGACGCCCCGCTGTGCTTCTCCTGCGGCACGAAGATGCAGCGGGCCGGTTCCTGCTACATCTGCGAGGGCTGCGGCTCGACCAGCGGTTGCAGCTGACGAGTAGCTTCCGGTAGTCGCCGATGAGTAAGGGGCGCCCGCAATGGCGGGCGCCCCTTACTCATGCGTCGAGCCGCTGCTCGCACCTCCGCGTCGTCACGGCCTGCGTGCCGCGCCCATGGTCGCGGCGAAGGCCGCCGGATCGCCTTCGAAGCCGTGCACGCCGGCCCGGAACTCCCACGCCCCCGTCTCGTCGCGTACGAACTCCGCGACCGTGGCCGCCGTGGCGCCGAGGACGCCACTGAAGTCGTCCGTGGCCAGGTCGGTGTAGCCCTCCCTGATGCGCAGCCCCGGCTGGGACACGTCGCCGAAGGAGCGGTCCTCGCCGCGCTGCTGTATGGCGACGCCCACCACGACGCGCGCGTACCGGGCGTCGAGCCGCTCCAGCTCCAGCGTCATGACCTCGTCGAAGCCGAAGCCCTTGCCGTCCTGACTGTCCCGGTTGAGATAGATGGTGCCGTCGGGGGAGCGGCTGTCGAAGTGCACCACGTAAGAGGGGTCGCCGTACGGATCGTCCACCGAGTACGTCCCGGCGACGAGGTCCAGATCGGCGGGTGGCCGCCCCGCCGGACTCGGATCCCACCGCAGTGCGACCTCGACCTTGCCCACGCCCTTGCTGAGGCCGTTCACAGCCTTCCCCTTCCCACGTCACCCGCCCTGCCCGGCGACATCAACTGCCGAACGGTGACGGCCGGTTGTCCATCCTGCCACGCACAGCGACGCAGGTGCGGGCAAGTGGTCCTCCGGAGAGTGACCGGTGCCACGTTCCTGGCCTTACCATGGCGCGGTGCTGGTCAAGTGGATTCGCTGCACCGTGGTGGACCGCCGCGGTTTCGAGCGGGGGCAGCGAAAGTGGGCGGGGCTCCCGGGGGAGCCGGGTTTTCGGGGGCAGGGGGGTGGCTGGAGCCGTGGGAGGCAGGACGTGGCGCACGTCTTCGCCTTCTGGGAGAGCCGCGCCTTCTACGACTCCTTCATGGCCCGCTCCCACGACCGGCTCGCCTCGGCCCAGGCGGGCACCTTCAAGAACGCGCAGGTCAGGCTCTTCGACTACCGGTTCGACGTGAAGACGGGGTTCGAGCCGCGCTTCACGGACGCCGACCTGCTGCGGGTGGCCCTCTGCCGCGTGCACGAGGAGCGGGCCGAGCACTACGTGCTCATGCAGGAGAAGGTGTGGAATCCCGCGATGGCCGGTTCGCCGGGCATGGTCCGCGGGCTGTTCGGTGAGGCGCCCGGGCACGAGTACCTGGTCCTGTCCATGTGGCGGTCGGCCGCCGAGCACGGGAAGTACCGCACCGAGCGGGTGGAGCGCCTCGCCCTGCGCGCCCAGACGGAGGCCGACATCGTGGCGCTGACGGGGGACATCGTGCAGCTGGAGCCCTCCTGGACCGTCTGACATCCGGCCGGTCCCGGTGCCGCTCCGTGACGGCCGTGATGGGGGAAGTGTGTGAGGTACGCCGTATGGGGCCCGTTCGAGTGCTTGGATCCGCCCGTCTCGATCTAGGGTTCTGGCATGGCACGACCACGGCGCATCGTCCTTGTCCGGCACGGAGAGTCGATCGGCAACGCCGACGACTCCGTGTACGAGCGGGAGCCCGACCACGCGCTCGCCCTCACCGAGCAGGGCTGGGCGCAGGCGGAGGAGACGGGCAAGGCGCTGCGCGAGGTGTTCGGCCGGGAGCGGGTCAGCGTGTACGTCTCCCCGTACCGCCGGACGCACGAGACGCTGCGCGCCTTCCACCTCGATCCCGAGCTGATACGGATACGGGAGGAGCCCCGGCTGCGTGAGCAGGACTGGGGCAACTGGCAGGACCGCGACGACGTGCGCCTGCAGAAGGCCTACCGGGACGCCTACGGCCACTTCTTCTACCGCTTCGCCCAGGGCGAGTCCGGTGCCGACGTGTACGACCGGGTCGGTGGCTTCCTGGAGAGCCTCTTCCGCAGTTTCGAGGACCCCGACCACCCGCCGAACGTGCTCCTGGTGACGCACGGCCTGGCCATGCGGCTGTTCTGCATGCGGTGGTTCCACTGGACGGTCGCGGAGTTCGAGTCGCTGTCGAACCCCGGGAACGGCGAGGTCCGGATGCTCGTTCTCGGCTCGGACGGCAAGTACACCCTTGACCGCCCTTTCGAGCGCTGGCGAGATCCGGAACCGTACGGGATCACCGGATAGAGTGGCAGGGCGATGACCGCTCATTCATCTCCTGACGAGCGCCTGGACCGGGCGCTGTCCAGCCTGCGCGGCCTGTCGGTGGGGGACGCGCTCGGCTCACAGTTCTTCGTGCCCGAGAACTACCCGCTGCTGAAGCGCCGCGAGCTGCCTCCCGGCACCTGGCAGTGGACGGACGACACGGAGATGGCCTGCTCCGTGGTCTCCGTCCTCGCCGCTCACGCCCGTGTGGACCAGGACGCGCTGGCGCTGTCCTTCGCCCACCACCACGACTTCGACCGCGGCTACGGGCCCGCGGTCAACCGGCTGCTGCGTCTGGTCCGCGAGGGCGGTGACTGGCGCGAGCTCGCGGCCGCGCTGTTCAACGGCCAGGGTTCCTGGGGCAACGGGGCCGCGATGCGCGTCGCGCCGCTGGGTGCCTGGTACGCGGACGACCCGGAGCAGGCGACCCACCAGGCGGAGATCTCGGCCTACCCCACGCATCAGCACCGTGAGGCGGTGGTCGGCGCCATGGCGGTCGCCGCGGCCGCCGCACTCGCCGCGGACCCCGGTGGCCCGCCGACCCCGCACGCACTCCTCGACGGGGTGATCGCGTTGGTGCCCAAGAGCGCGGTGGGCGCCGGGCTGCGACGTGCCAGGGACATGCTCGACTACGCGGACGCGGCCACGGTCGCGGCCGTACTGGGCTGCGGCAGGCGTACGACCGCCCATGACACCGTGCCCTTCGCCCTGTGGTCCGCCGCCCGCGCCCTCGGGGACTACGAGCGCGCCTTCTGGACGACCGCTCAGGTCGGCGGGGACGTGGACACGACCTGTGCCATCGTGGGCGGAGTGGTCGCCGCCGAGAGGGCGGGAGCGGGAGCGCCGCCCGTCGAGTGGACGGCACGGGTCGAGGCCCTGCCCGAGTGGATGGCGGCGTCCGTCTAGCGGACCCGCGCCGGCCGGCCGCCGCGCCACGCCACGGTTCGGAACTCTCCGTGTGCGGCGGGAACTCCGCGTGACCGCCCGTGCGTTGTCGTGACATCCCGCTGTGCGGGCCATGGGCCTCGCACGGTGGCGGGACTGTCACGAGGGGGTGGGGCATGGGTGCGCTGTTCACGCCGGTCGGCGTGTGGCTGTCACCGGTTCTGCGCGTCCGGCAGGGCTCCCCGCCGGCCCGGGACCGGCACGGCGGGCACCGGCGGGCGTGCGTGACGCCCGCCGGTGCACCCCGCCCGGCCCGTGCCGGTGCGCGGTCAGCCGATTCCGGGCCCGGCCGAGCCGGACAGGGCCTCCAGGTCGCTCTTGCGCACCCGGATCACGAGCGACGCCGTGACCAGGGCGAGTACGGCCATGGCGGCAGCCGGAATAAAGGCCGCCGATATGCCCTGCGCCAGTACGTCGTGCGCCCAGGGCGCCGGCAGCTGGTGCGTCTGCGCGAACTCCGCCTTCTGCTCCGCCGAGCCGTTGGCGAGGAAGTCCTGCACCTGCTTCTCCGCCTCGTCCTTGCTGGCCGTGCCGAACACCGTCGTCAGGATGGCGAGCCCGATCGATCCGCCTACCTGCTGCATCGCGTTGAGCAGGCCGGACGCCGCGCCCGCCTCGTGCGGGGCGACGCCGGAGACGGCGGTGAGCGTCAGCGTGACGAAGTTCAGCCCCATGCCGAAGCCGAAGATCAGCATCGGACCGAGGACTCCGCCGACATAGGAGCTGTCCGAGCTGATGAGGGCCTGCCAGCCGAGCCCGAGCGCGGCCAGCGCCGAGCCCACCACCATGAACGGCTTGGGGCCGAAGACGGGCAGGAACCGCTGCGAGAGTCCCGCACCGAGCGCGATCACCACCGTGACCGGCAGGAAGGCCAGTCCGGCCTGGATCGGCGTGTAGCCCAGCACGTTCTGGACGAACAGCACGATGTAGAAGAACATGCCGAACATCGCGGCGGCCAGGCTCAGCATGATCACGTACGTGCCGGAGCGGTTCCGGTCGGCGAACATCTTCAGCGGGGTGATCGGCTCCTTGGCCCGCGACTCGATGAACGTGAAGGACAGCAGCAGGACCACTGCGGCCGCGAAGGAACCGATGGTCAGACTGTCCCGCCAGCCCTCGTCGGCGGCGCGTATGAAGCCGTAGACGAGGGACGCCATGCCCGCCGTCGAGGTCACCGCCCCGGCGATGTCGAAGCGTCCGGAATGCCGTTCCGACTCGCTGATGTACAGCGGGGTGAGCACGGCGATCAGCACACCGATCGGCACGTTGACGAAGAGCACCCAGCGCCAGTCGAGCCATTCGGTGAGCATGCCGCCCGCCAGCAGTCCGATGGCGCCGCCACCGGCCGACACCGCCGCGAAGACACCGAAGGCCCGGTTGCGTTCCGGACCTTCGGGGAAGGTGGTCGTGATCAGGGCCAGCGATGTCGGCGACGCGATCGCGCCTCCGACGCCCTGCAGGACGCGAGCCGCCAGCAGTTGCCAGGGTTCCTGGGCGAAGCCGCCGAGCAGCGAGGCGAAGGTGAACAGCAGGATGCCGGTCATGAAGACCCGGCGTCGGCCGAGGATGTCCCCGGCTCGGCCGCCGAGCAGCAGCAGACCGCCGAAGGTGAGCGTGTAGGCGCTGACGACCCAGGTGAGGTCGGTGGTGCTGAAGCTGAGCGCTTCTTGGATGTGCGGGAGCGCGATGTTCACAATCGTCGCGTCGAGTACGACCATGAGTTGGCAGGCCGCGATGACGGTGAGCGCGATGCCGGGATGCCCCTCCCGGCGGGCAGCTCCCGGCTTCTGATCTTTGACCAAGGAAGAGGTTGTCACTATGTGTCCCCCACGCATGACTTAGTGAACGCCCGCGTTCACTGTTGCTTCAACGTTAGTGACTCCCGGACAGTGAACGCAAGCGTTCACTTCCCGTGCTGCCGTGTGGCCCGTCCCCCGTTGTGGCCGCATGCCGCACCCTGCCCGACGCTCGACATCCCGCTCTCTGGAGATCCCCGACATGGTTGCTTCACACTGGGCGGCCGCCTCCGCCCAGACGCCTTCGCGCCGACGAGGCGTCGTTCTGGAACGCGCGATCCTCGAGGCCGCCCTGGACCAACTCGGCACCGTCGGCTGGAACGGCCTGACGATGGAGGGCGTGGCCGCCGGCGCCCAGACCGGCAAGGCGGCGGTGTATCGCCGCTGGCCGTCCAAGGAGGACCTGGTCGCCGACGCGCTGCTGTCCGGGCTCCCGAGCTTCGACACGGTGCCGGATCTGGGGAACGTGCGCGACGACCTCCTGGCGCTGTGCCTCAGGGCGCGGGACGCGATGTACTCCCGGCCGGGTTACGCCTTGCGGTCAGTTATTCACGAATGTGACAGCACGCAGGCCGAGCGCTTCCATTCGGTGATCATCAAGGGAGTGGTCGAGCCGACCCTCGCGATGCTCCGCGAAGTCATCAGCCGCGGAATAGAGCGAGGAGAGGTGCGACGTGACGCGGCGAACGGATACGTCTTCGATGCCATCCCCGCGATGATGATGTATCGGTCAAAGATTTGCGGAAGTGAATGGGTGGACCGAGAGGTAGAGGAGTTGATCGACCAGTTGATGGTGCCGCTGCTGCGGCCCGACCCCGTCTGACCACGGGCCGCGCGGGTGCCGATCCCATGAGGGGAACCGGGTGTCGCCGACGGATCGGGGCGGCGTACGCTAAGGGCGTCATGCCGTACGAACCGCCTACTCACACCGTCGAGCGCTCTCTCCGCGCCACGACCGGAGCGAAGATCATTGCCGGTGTCGACGAGGTGGGGCGAGGTGCGTGGGCCGGCCCGGTATCCGTCTGCGCCGCGATCACCGGACTGCGCCGGGCCCCGGTCGGCCTCACCGACTCCAAGCTGCTCACCATCAAGCGCCGCACCGAACTCGCCGAGGAACTGCGGTCGTGGGTGACCTCCTACGCCCTGGGCCACGCCTCCCCCGAGGAGATCGACGCGCTGGGCATGACGGCGGCGCTGCGGCTGGCGGCGGTGCGTGCCCTCGAGTCCCTGCCGGTCCGCCCCGACGCCGTCATCCTCGACGGCAAGCACGACTATCTCGGGGCGCCTTGGCGGGTTCGTACGGTGATCAAGGGCGACCAGTCCTGCGTGGCCGTCGCGGCGGCCTCGGTGATCGCCAAGGTCCAGCGCGACAAAATGATGGCCGAACTGGGCATCGACCATGCAGACTTCGCCTTTGCGGACAACGCCGGGTATCCGTCGCCCGTGCACAGGGCCGCACTGGCGGAGCGGGGCCCCACCCCGCACCACCGGTTGTCGTGGGCGTATCTTGATGCGCTGCCCCAGTGGCGGCACCTCAAGAAGGTCCGCAGTTGGGGGGACGGAAGCGTTCCGGAAATCGAGGGTCAGCTCGGATTCGATTTCTGACGGTTCCGCTCGCAGGTATGTGCCACCCGCCGACGCGAGCCGCACCAACGTTTGATAAATATCAGCTCATGCCTCTCATTCCCGAGGAGCCTCAGATTCACGAGAAGGCCCAGGGTCCCCGCGCCACTCCGGCCAGCGGCCGTACCGCGCCGACCCCCCGCCCCGTACCCGGCCCCCGTCCCGCGG
This sequence comes from Streptomyces ambofaciens ATCC 23877, assembly GCF_001267885.1. Taxonomy (NCBI): domain Bacteria; kingdom Bacillati; phylum Actinomycetota; class Actinomycetes; order Kitasatosporales; family Streptomycetaceae; genus Streptomyces; species Streptomyces ambofaciens. The sequence goes on from NZ_CP012382.1 coordinate 5,889,084, forward strand.
CTCCACCGCGCCCCGGCCGTCCCGGCCCCGTGCGGCCGGCGCCGCCGACGCAGCGTGCGTCGCGCGGCTCGGCCCCGGCCGATCCCGGCCCGTCGGGCCCGGCAGCTCCGGCCGCCGCCCCGGCCGCCCCGCAGATCCAGCTGATCCCGGCCTCTTCCGAAGGCGCGCTCGACGCCGCCGAGGAGGCCGTGGACCTGCTCCTGGACTCGGGGCGCACCCCCGGCGACGTGCTGGTGATCACCACTGGTGAGCCGCACCCGTGGGCCGCCCACGAACTGTCCTTCGGCGATGCCGCCTACTGGGCGCAGCACGACGCGGGCGACGACGTCTTCTATGCGGACGCCGCCGTCGCCGACCGTGCCGCGTCGCGGGCCGTCGTCGTGGTCGCGTTGAACGGCGGTCCCGAAGCCGCCGCTGTCACCGCGCTGTCCGCGGCCCGTTCCCGGGCCGGCACCCTGCTGATCGTCTGCGGTGACCCGCAGCGCATCAACTCGGTGCTGGGCGCGGGCGTCTGAGCCCGTACCGTCGCGTGCGGCGGTCGTCGCCGTGACCCAGGGGCCGCGGGACCGGCCCCGCACGGTGGTCGGCTCGGCGTGCCCCGGGGATGCCTTCTCCGGGGCGGGGCAGGGGCGTTGACGCCGTCGCGTCGGCCCGTACATGGGCGCGCGCCGGTACGGCGAGGTCCGCAAGGGGCCGAGCCGAAGGCGCTCAGCGAGCCGCCGCGCGGCGCAGCACGTCCGAGGCGACCCCGCCGGTGCGCGGTGGCGGGAGTGGCGTCTCGGACGTCGCGAACGGCTCAGGTGCCGACGTCGCGTGGGGCCGGCGCCCGCCGCGGCCCTCGCCGAGCACCTGCCAGCCGTCGCCGGTCAGTGTGATGTAGGCGCCACAACGCAACCCGTGCAACGTGCACGCGTCCCGCAGTCCCCACATCCACGCGCCGTCCTCCTCCGTCCAACGCGCGTCGCCCTCACGGCAGTAGAGCAGCACGGCGGTACGCACCGGAGTGCGGCGTCGCAGGTCGTGCGGGATGACGCGGCGCAGCTGGGACAGCAGCGCGTTGCGGAACAGCCATCCGTCGGCCGGGGCGGGACGACTCGTGAACGAGGCGCTGGCGCGCAGTCGTTCGTCCGCGTCGAGTACGGCCACGATCGCGGTCGCCGGCTCCGGGCGGTGCCGCGCGTGGAGTCCGCTGACCACCTCCCGCGGATTGCGCAGCAGAGGGATTCCGGCGGCGGCCCACTCCGCCGGTTCGAGCATGCGAGTGGCGGAAGCGGCGGACGATGACAATGACGCCGCCGAGGACGGAGCGAATCCGAAGGTCACGTTCCTCCCTTCGGCTGCGCGCCCACACTGCGGGCGGGGTCGGATTCGGGGGAGCGCGCACCGCAGTGAAGCCCTGCCGGATCACGGACGAGCCGTGCGGGGAGCGGACTTCAATTCTTCCTGTCGAACTTGGATGCGGCAACGAGCAATTGGGACCGACGACCGTTATCGGATGATGCGCGTCTTATATCCCTACCCAGAGGGCGACCGGGTGACGCACGGGGCGCATCGGACGCATCCGTGAGAGGCCCGTCTGCGGCGAGGCGTGCTCGCCGCAGACGGTCACCCCTGCACGGCCAGGACCAGTGGAAACACCCCGTGAGCGCCGGCGCGTCGGAGCAGCCGGGCCGCCACGGCGAGGGTCCAGCCGGTTTCGGTGCAGTCGTCCACGAGGAGAACCGGCCCCGCGAGGTCGGTGAGCGTGGCGGCCAGAGCGGGGGGCACCGTCAGGGCGCCGTCGAGCGCTTTGAGCCGCTGTGCGCTGTTGCTGCGGGACGCCCGGGGCGCCTCACCCGTGTACTCGACGGAGCCGAGCATCGGCAGCCGACCCACCTCGGCGATGCGTGCCCCGAGGGACTGGATCAGCTGGGGCCGGGTGTGGGAGGCGACGGTCACCACGCCGACGGGGCGTGGTGGGGCGTCGGTCGCGCCCGAGGCCCAGCCGTCGGGCCCCTTCGCCCAGTCGGCCAGGACACCCACCACGGCCTTGGCGACATCGTCGGGCAGCGGACCGTCCGGAGCCTGGGGCGAGAGCATCGGCCGCAGCCGGTTGCCCCAGCCGATGTCGGAGAGCCGGCCCAACGCCCGCCCCGGCGCGGCCTGTTCTCCGGCCGGGATGCGTCCCTTCAGCTCGACACCGATCGCCGGCAGCCCGGTCGGCCACATGCGCCGCGGCTCCACCTCCACACCGGCCCGGCCCAGGTCGACCCGGGCGGCGTCGAGGGCTGCGGGCGAGGTGTCCCCGGTGAAGCGCGGGCCCGCGCAGTTGTCGCAGTGGCCGCAGGGCTTGGCTCCCTCGTCGTCCAGCTGTCGTTGCAGGAACTCCATCCGGCAGTCCGTCGTCGAGGCGTAGTCGCGCATCGCCTGCTGCTCGGCCTTGCGCTGCCGTGCGACCCAGTCGTAGCGCTCCGCGTCGTACGTCCACGGCTGCCCCGTGGCGATCCAGCCGCCCTTGACCCGCTTCACCGCCCCGTCCACGTCGAGGACCTTGAGCATGGTCTCCAGGCGGGACCGGCGCAGCTCCACCAGCGGTTCCAGAGCGGGCAGGGAGAGGGGCCGCTCCGCGCGGGCCAGGACGTCGAGTGTGCGGCGGACCAGGTCCTCCGAAGGGAAGGCCAGCGAGGCGAAGTACTCCCAGATCGCCTCGTCCTCCTTCCCGGGCAGGAGGAGCACCTCGGCGTGCTCAACGCCGCGCCCCGCGCGGCCGACCTGCTGGTAGTAGGCGATGGGGGAGGACGGCGAGCCGAGGTGCACCACGAAACCCAGGTCGGGCTTGTCGAAGCCCATGCCCAGCGCCGAGGTGGCGACCAGCGCCTTGACCCGGTTGGCGAGCAGGTCGTTCTCGGCCTGCTGACGGTCCGCGTTCTCGGTCTTGCCGGTGTAGGAGGCGACCGTGTGGCCACGCTGCCGGAGGAATGCGGTGACCTCTTCCGCGGCGGCGACGGTGAGCGTGTAGATGATCCCGGAGCCCGGCAGTCGGTCGAGGTGGTCGGCGAGCCAGGCCATCCGGTGCGCCGCGTCGGACAGCCGCAGCACCCCCAGGCTGAGGCTCTCCCGGTCCAGCGGTCCGCGCAGCACCAGCGCGTCCGATGTGCCTCCGGTGCCGAGCTGTTCCGCCACGTCGGCGGTCACACGGGCATTGGCGGTGGCGGTGGTCGCCAGGACGGGCACACCGGGCGGGAGATCGGTGAGCATCGTGCGCAGCCGTCGGTAGTCCGGGCGGAAGTCGTGGCCCCAGTCGGAGATGCAGTGGGCCTCGTCCACCACGAGCAGTCCGGTCGCGGCGGAGAGTCTGGGCAGGACCTGGTCGCGGAAGTCCGGGTTGTTGAGCCGCTCGGGGCTCACCAGAAGCACGTCGACCTCGCCGGCGGTGATCTCGTCCTGCACCACCGCCCACTCCTCGGTGTTGGAGGAGTTGATGGTCCGGGCGCGGATTCCTGCCCGAGCCGCGGCCTCCACCTGGTTGCGCATGAGGGCGAGCAGCGGGGAGACGATCACCGTGGGGCCGGCACCGCGTGCGCGCTGCAGCGCGGTCGCCACGAAGTAGACGGCGGACTTCCCCCACCCCGTGCGCTGGACGACGAGGGCCCTGCGCCGGTCGGCGACCAACGCCTCGATCGCCCGCCACTGGTCGTCCCGCAGCCGGGCGGTGCCGGACGCGTCCCCGACGAGGCGGGCGAGGACCGCGTCGGCCGCTGTCCGAAGATCCGCGTTGCTCGTGTGCTCCATGCGTTCCATACAACAGGACGGGACTGACAGTCGGGCGGCGGGGCGGGACGGCGCGGTCGTCGTTTCCCGGATTGATGTGGCCCTGATTGAAGTTATCCACAGGGCAAAGCGGAATCTGACGATCCGCGAGATCGTCGGGCCATGACGAACCACAGCGAAACGACTGGATCCTCCGAGAACGGCGACATCCCGAGCCCTGTGCCCTCGAGCCCCGTGCCCTCGAGCCCCGTGCCCGTGGGCCGGGCGGCCCGCACTCCGTACGGCAGCCCCGGCGACGAACCCCAGGTCACCCTGCGCACCCCGGCCGAACTGGCCGACGCCCTGCCCTATCTGCTCGGATACCGCCCCGAGGACAGCATCGTCCTGGTCGCCCTCCGCGACCGGAACGGCCGGGGCCGCTTCGGTGGCCGCGCCAGGCTCGGCATCCCCGCACACGCGGACGACTGGCCGGGCGCGGCGGGACAGCTGGCTCGAGGCCTGGTGACCGGCAGTGAGCGCCGAGGTGTGCGACCCGAGCAGATGGTCGCCTATCTCTGCCAGGAACCGGGGCGGGGAGAGACCGGACGGCAGGTGATGGAACGACTGCGGCCCCTGGCACAGCGGCTGCGAGTCGAGTGCGGCCGCCTCGACGTTCCGGTGGTCGAGGCGTTGTGCATCTCCGCCGGGCGCTTCTGGTCGTACTGCTGCGACGACGAGGCCTGCTGCCCGTCCGAGGGCGTCCCCATGGGGCTGCCGGGGACGTCGGTACTGGCGGCGGCGGCCACCTACGCCGGCATCCAGGTACGCGGCTCGCTGAGCGACCTGCGGGCCAGGCTGCTCCCCCGGGAGGGCGCCGTGGCCGCTGAACAGGAGGTCGCCCTGGACGCGGCCGCCATGACGCTGGTCTCCCGGATCCTCGACGACACCGGCCGCTCGGAGGTGGCCGGGGAGACGCTGGACCTGGCACAGCGGCTCATGCGACGCCTCGGGCAGGCCCGGCCCGTGTCGGGCCTCCCCGCCGAGGACCTGCGCGACGACCAGCTGCTGGGGAACGACGAGGCGGCGGCGCTGATCCTCGGCCTCCAGGACCGTACGACACGAGATCGCGCGGCCCAGTGGATGGAGGGTGACGAGGCCCTTCCCGCGCTGCGTCTCTGGAGGGCCCTGGCCCGGCGCTGTGCCGGTTCGTACGGCGAGCACGCGGCCGCGCCCCTCACGCTGGCGGGGTGGGTCGCCTGGTCCACCGGCGACGAGCTGGAGGCCCGGGAGGCGTTGGCCATGGCTCTCGGCGCAGACCCCGACTACCTCTTCGCACGGCTCCTGCACCAGGCGTGCAACGAGGGCCTGGACCCGGAATCGGTCCGCCGCTGCCTGCGCGCGGAACGAGAGAACCGCGAGGACACGGGAGGCGGCACTCCGGACGGGGACGGAAAGGCCGAAGAGGCTGCGCGACGCCAACGGACCGAGCCCTCCACCACCGTGCCGTCCTCACCCGGTCGCCGGCGCCGTACCCGCTCCGTGGTCCCGTCCGAGGGTGTCCGTCGCCGTGCGAGGACGCAGGGCCGTGAGCCGGACGCGAACCGTACGCGTCCCCGTACCCCGGCCGGTGGCGAACGACCGGGAGCTCCGCGGACGGGCTCCACGCCTCCGCGCGCTTCGGCGAAGCAGAGCTCGGGCCGGAGGGACGCCTGCCCGGGCGGGACACGCAAGGAGGAGAGCGGGCCGGAAGGGAGCGTCGAGGGACTCTGAAGAGCGTCGGCCGAGGGCTCAGAGGCGGTATCGAGGGCAGCAGCCGCACCGGGCGCGACGCGGGCGCAGGCGTGGGTGAGGACGGGTGCCGTGACCGTGCGTCCGCCGGACGACGCGAGCCGTACCGGCCCGAGCGCCTGCCACCGTCCGAGAACCTGCCGCCGTCCGAGCGTCTGCAGCCGCCCGAACGCGTGCGGGGCCGAGGCGGCGGGAGGGTGTCGTGCGGGGCCGAGGCGGCGGGAGGGTGTCGTGCCGGGCCGAGGCGGCGGGAGGGTGTCGTGGATGCCGAGGTGACAGCGGATGCCGACGCGGGAAGCCGAGCTCGTTGCGCGGATGGGTCTTCGTGACGCCGAAGCGGCAGACGAGGTCGCTGTAGGTGCCGACGCGGCTGGCGCGGGCACCGGCGGCGACCGAGCGGTCGTACGCCTCGCTCGCGCCGGCGCACAGCTCGCCGAACTCGTTGCCGTCACGTAGCGGACCCCCGACACCGAGGGCGTGACCCGAAGGCCATCCGCTCCGTTCACCTGAGTGGCGGAACGTCCGGGCCGGCCGGAGCCCCGCCCCGCGTCGTACCCGCCGGCCATGCCCCCGCACCGGCACCGCACCCCACCCGCCCGGTCGAAGCCCCGCACGGCGCCGTTCCGTCCGCAGCGCACCGAGGACATCCGAGGCGCACCGAGAACAGAGGGGGAGCCCTTCCATGCACCAACCGACCTCGTCCACCGCCGTGCCGGGTACCGCTGCCTTCGGCGGGCGGGTCACGCCGTCACCTCCCGCCGAGCCCGTGGCGCCGGTCGGGAGGCGCGGCCCGGCGCAGGGCCGGAGCCTCGCTCCCTCGACGGTCCGACCCGGGCCGACCTACACCCTTCCGTCCTCGCGGCCCGTGAGAGAGCCCGGCGCTCCGCGGAGCGCGCCGCCCGCGATCTCCTCCCACCGGTGCGGAGACCTGCCCCCGAACCACTCGACGATGATCGCAGTGGCCCTCCCCGGTCTCGTGATCTCGACCGATCAAGGGCAGCTGACCGGCGCGGGGCTGGAGGGCTTCTATCGCGCGGGCCGACGCCTGCTCTCCCGGTGCCGCCTCCGCGTGGCCGGGCGTGAACCGCTGTGCTTGCAGGCCCGGACGACCGGAGCCGACCGAACCGTCTTCGTGGGCGCCCTTCGGACATCGTCCGCTCCGGGCCCGGACCCGGATGTGATGGTCGAGCGGACGCGGCACGCCGACGGCACGGAGCGGATCACTCTGCGCAACGGGACGCCCCGTCCACTGCGCCTGCCGGTGGAGGTGGCTCTCGGTACGGACCTGGCCGACCTCGGGTCGATCGCCGCGGGCCGTGCCGGCCCCGAGCTGCCGGCCAGTGTTCACGCCTCCGGCCTGCGGTGGTCCTGCGCAGCGGGCACCGCGCTGGTCACGGCCGTACCGCCGCCGGACGATGCCCTCGCCTCCGCGGGACTGCTGCGGTGGGAGTGCGCGGTACCTCCGGGCGGCAGCACGAGCATCGAGCTGCGTGTGCGGCCGGACGGAGCGGGTCCGGTCCGGCCGGTGGGCCGCACGGCGGCCGATCCGCTGGCATCCGCGGAGGCCACCGGTGACGACCCCGGGGCCCCCGCCCTCCTGCGGACCAGCATCGACGACCTTCGAGCCCTCCTGCTGCGCGATCCGGTCCGTCCCGCCGACGTCCACCTTGCGGCCGGTGTCCCCTGGCGCTGCGGTCCGGCCCCCGCCGAGGCCCTCGCCGCCGCCCGGATGACGCTGCCCCTCGGCACCCGGCTCGCCGCCGGCACGTTGCGCGTCCTCGCCCGCACGCAACACCGCGGCCCCGGACCGGGGCGCGGCATGATTCCCGGGCCGAGACGCGACACCGGCCCCCACCTGCCACCGGGCTGCACTGGCACGGAGGCGACCCTGCTCTTCCCCGTGCTCCTCGCGGAAGCCCGCCGCTGGGGTCTCGGAGATCGCGAGACGCAGGAGCTGCTGCCCGCGGCCGAGGGATGCCTGGGCTGGCTGCGGGCCGCCGCAGGGGACGGCACGTACGTATCCGACCCGCACCCCGGCGGTCCCGTCCGCTGCGAGACCCAGGCCCACGCGCATCGCGCGGCCCTCCTCGGCGCCGAGCTGCTCGACGCCTTCGGCAGACCGGGCGGTGAAGCCCTGCGCCAGTGGGCCCAGGGACTGCGCGAAGCGTTCCGGCGTGACTTCTGGATCCACGACCCGGCAGGAGGGCGGCCCGCGGCGGCCCGCACCACGGACGGACGCCTCGTGCCGTCGTTGACCGCGGCCACCGCCCATCTCCTCGACACCGGACTGCTCGGGGGAGGAGTCACGGCCCCGGGGCTGCTCGACCCCGTGCAGACCGCCCGGCTCGCCCGGCTGCTGGGTAACCCGGTCATGGACTCGGGATGGGGACTGCGCGGCCTGGCCGTGACGGAAGCGGGCTACACCCCTTTCGGGCATCGGGCCGGAGCGGTACGCGTCCAGGAGACGGCGATCGCCGCGGCGGGCCTGGCCGCCGCCGGTCACGAGAACGAGGCGTCCTCGCTGCTGCGCGGCGTCCTGGCCGCCGCCGGCGCCTTCGGCCACCGCCTGCCCGAGATGTACGCGGGGGAGCAGCGCACCGACGTGAGTACGCCCCTGCCGCACCCGGCGGCCTGTCGTCCCGCCGCCACCGCGGCCGCCGCCGGGGTGCTGCTGCTGACCACACTGGCGGGCATCCACCCCGACGCCCCGGCCGGGACCGTCACTCTGCGTCCCCTGCGCGGTGCCCCTCTGGGAGAGATCGGCCTGGCCGGGCTGAGGGTCGCCGGGGAGCCCTTCTCCGTGCGGGTCAGCCGACTGGGCATGGCCATGGTCGAAGAAGCCGCCGACGGGCTGCAACTGAGAACCTGACCTGGCCTGACGCGTTCTCGCACGGCGTCCGAAGGCAGGCCGAGGGACACGGAAGACACAGCTCCGACCGAAGTGGATCAACGGTCGATGCGCTCGGCGAAGGGAGTGTTTATCGTCAGGCAGACGACTATGATCGCCGCATGCCCTACGACCCGTCAGCCTTTCCGCCCTTCGCCGTCACTGTGGACCTGGTCGTGCTGACCGTGCGTCGCCACTCCCTGTGCGCGCTGGCGGTGCGCAGGGGTGAGCCGCCGTTCCAGGGTCGCTGGGCCCTCCCTGGCGGGTTCGTGCGGGCCGACGAGAATCTGGCGCAGGCGGCGGCGCGGGAGCTCGCCGAGGAGACGGGCCTGTGCGTCCACGACCCCGCCGAGCCCACTCAGGACAACGGCGCGCACCTGGAGCAGCTCGCGACCTACGGCGATCCCGAGCGGGACCCCCGGATGCGCGTGGTCAGCGTCGCCCATCTCGCGCTCGCTCCCGATCTGCCCGCGCCACGGGCGGGCGGTGACGCCAGCAACGCGCGCTGGGCGCCGGTCGAGGAACTGCTGGAGCAAGCGGGATACGGCCGTGACGACGAGCCGGTGGCGCCGCTCGCCTTCGACCACACCCAGATCCTCGCGGACGGGGTGGAGCGAGCCCGGTCCAAGATCGAGTACTCGTCGCTGGCCACCGCCTTCTGCCCGCCCGAGTTCACCGTCGGCGAGCTGCGCCGCGTCTACGAGGCGGTGTGGGGCGTGGCCCTCGACCCGCGCAACTTCCACCGCAAGGTGACGGGCACCCCGGGCTTCCTCGTTCCCACCGGCGGCACGACCACCCGCCAGGGCGGCCGTCCCGCCCAGCTCTTCCGGGCAGGCGGCGCCACTCTGCTCAACCCCCCGATGCTGCGTCCCGAGGTGTGAGGCCGAGCCCGGACGGGCCCCGGACCGGACGGCGAACAAGGAGGCGACGGGCCCCTCGCCCGCACCAGGAGGCTCAGCGGTACCCGAAAAACCGGTCATAACAGGCTATCTTGCTGCGGTGATCCAGGCCTTCGGACTGACCAGCAACCCCCGCAAGGACCTTCCGCCCGCCGTCGACGACGTCTCCTTCGAGGCACGCGCGGGGCATGTCACCGCACTGCTCGGAGCATCGGGCGCCGGCAAGACGACGGTGCTCAGACTCATGCTCGAACTCCAACGGGGCCGTGGGCTGGCCCACTTCAGAGGCCGCCCACTGCACCGCATCGCCCACCCCTCACGCGAGGTCGGCGTCGTGCTGGGAGACGTGCCGGGGCACCCGGCCCGCACGGTCCGGGGCCATCTCCGCATGCTGTGCGCGGCGGCCGGAGCCCCCGTCCGGCGGGCCGACGAAGTACTGCAGTCGGTCGGCCTCGTGGGCCTGCGCGACGAACACCTCGGGACCCTCTCCCGCGGCATGGACCGACGCCTCGGACTGGCCTGCGCACTCCTTCCCGACCCGCACACACTGGTCCTCGACGACCCCGCCGGTGCGCTCTCCGTCCGCGACGCCCGCTGGCTCCACCAAACGCTGCGTGCCCACGCCGCCCAGGGCGGCACCGTCCTGTTCAGCACGGCGGACCCCAAGGAGGCCGCGCGTTGCGCCGACCACGTCGTCACGCTGGACCAGGGCCGGGTCGTCGCCGATCAGGCGGCGGCGGACTTCTCCCGTACCCGGCTGCGGCCGCGCGTCGCCGTCCGCAGCCCGCACGCCGCCCGCCTCGCCGCTCTCCTGATCAAGGAGGCGCGCAAGGCGCGCCGTTCCGTCGAGGTCGTCCGCGAGGGCGGCAACCGCCTCGCGGTGTACGGCAGTACGTGTGCCGACATCGGGGACACCGCCTTCCGGCACGGCATCCTCGTACACCAACTGGCCGACGAGGTCGGCGACATGGGGCCCGGGGCGGACGCGGCGCCGCTCGATACGCACGTCCCGCCCCACACCGAACGTGCTCAGCCATGGGCCGGCGGTACCGGGGCCGCTGAAGGAAGCCCGTCGTCCCTTCTCGCCGACACCCCACACCCGCCGCCGGTCGAGGAGCGACCGGGGACGGCCGCCGAGCAGCTGCCCGCGACCCGTGACGCCGGGCGCTCCCCCACCGACGCCGAGCCCGTGACGGAAGCCTCCCGGGTGACCGGAGCTCCCCGACCGGCCGGCTCCCGCTCGCCGGCCTCCGACCATCTCCGCTCGCCCGCCACCGACCGTCCCCACCCGCCGGCCTCCGACGATTCCCGTCCCTCGGCCGACGCCCTCCGAGCCCTCGCCGACGATCTTCCGTCCACCCGCGGTGCCGGGCGGACGCCGGCCGCGGACCACGGTGCCGGGCGGACGCCGGCCGCGGACCGCGGTGCCGCCGCGCCGGACAGCCCTCCCGCCCCCGGCGCCCTCCCCGAGCCACCGGCACGAGCCGCCTTCCGTCCCCTGCCGCGCCCCTCTGCCACGCTCGCGCCCACCGTCGTCCGGGAGGCGGCGTCCTCGCTGCCGCCTCCCATCTCCGTCCGTTCCGCTCCCAGCCCCCTGCGCCCCCTCCGGTACGAACTCCGGCGTGTGATCGGGGTCGGGACGGCGTTCGTCACCGGTGCCGTCGTCCTCGTCGTGTCCGCTGTCACCGCCGTGATCCTGGCCCGCATCGGGCACACCCCGCAGCCGCGTCTCCTGGCCGCCTGGCCGCGGGAGCTGCCGCTGCCGCCCGCGGCCCTCGGCGCGGGGCTGCTCGGGGCGCTCGCCTTCGGCGACGAGTTCCGCCATCCCGCCCTGGCGGCGGATCGCGGCACCGTTCCCCGCCGCATGGGGCTGCTGGCCGCCAAACTCCTCGTCTCCGCGGCCACCGCGCTGGTGCTGGCCGTCCTGGCGGTGGCCTGCGACGCCGAAGTGCTCCGCCTCTTCTACGGGCGGGAAGTCGCGGGGGTCCCCGCAGACTGGCCCGCACTGAGCGCGGCTTGGCTCGGACTCGTCGTCGGATGTGCCTGGTCCGGCCTGCTGGCCGCGGGAGTCTTCCGGTCCACCACGGCCGGGCTCGCCGCGGTGGTCGCCGTCCCCGTCCTGGTCGTACCGCTCGTACAGAAGGTCTGGGAGGGGCCGTCCGTGCGGACCGCCGCCGGCCTGTCCCTGCGGATCCGTGAGGCTCTCCTGACCACGTGGCCCTTCGGTGGTGAGCGGTACGTGGCCGAGGCGCTGCGCATGGTCGTCCAACCCGTGGGCGGCGCCCTGACGTTGTCCCTGACCACTCTGCTCTGCGCGTATCTGCTGATGACCCTGCGTAGCAGGGCCCGGTGACGTCCGCCGTGCCCTTCCGGTCGATCGCGTGCGCAACTCCCCGAGGAAAGCCCATTTCTTTCCGATAAGGCGTCAATTGCGACGGGGTGAGCGATCACCCTTTCGTGTGCTTTTCACCAAAGACCTCAAGGGAGTTGGAGAGGGCGCCGACAAATGATGCGTGACTACCCTTGCGCACTCCATGATGACCGCCGCCCGTTCCGCCGACTCCGGCCTCGCGAACCCGGGCGACCTCGACCGCTACCCCTTCGCCGAGACGTCCGCCGTCGACCGCGTCTCGATGCCCGCCTGGGAAGGCGCTGAACCCGAGCTGGGCCGCGTGGGCAGGCGCACCGGGGGCAGCCGGGGCCGCGGGCTGCACGGGCAACTCGTCCAGCAGCTGGGCCAGATGATCGTTTCGGGTGACCTGGGCGCCGACCGCCCGCTGGTGCCCGAGGAGATCGGGCAGCGTTTCGAGGTGTCCCGCACCGTGGTCCGTGAGTCCCTCCGGGTCCTGGAGGCCAAGGGTCTGGTCAGTGCCCGCCCGAACGTGGGCACCCGGGTGCGCCCGGTCAGTGACTGGAACCTCCTTGACCCGGACATCATCGAGTGGCGCGCCTTCGGGCCGCAGCGTGACGATCAGCGCCGCGAGCTCAGCGAGCTGCGCTGGACGATCGAGCCGCTCGCCGCGCGCCTCGCCGCCGGGCACGGGCGCGAGGACGTCCAGCAGCGGCTGTCCGACATGATCGGGATCATGGGCCACGCCATGGGGCAGGGTGACGCGCTCACCTTCGCGCGTGCCGACGCGGAGTTCCACGGGCTCCTCATCCAGATCGCCGGCAATCGCATGCTGGACCACCTCTCCGGAATCGTCTCCGCCGCCCTGCACGTCTCCGGCGGCCCGGTCACGTCCTGTGACCGGCCGAACGACGTCACGCTGGCACAGCACGGCAGGATCGTCGACGCCCTCGCCACCGGGGACGGAGCGGCGGCCGAGGCGGCCATGCGCCAGCTTCTGACCGTCCACCCCGAGGTGGAGCGAGTGGTGCCCGCCCCCCGCGAGCACTGACCGCGTCCCACCGGAACGGCGCGGGCCGGGCACGCCGGACCCCTCCTGCGGCAGTGGCCGGCCGGTACGCCGTCGCCCTCGGACCCCGTGGAATCGCTCGTGATTCCACGGGGTCCGACGGTGTGATGAGAGGCTGAGCCCTCTGATGTGGTCGGCTCGCGTCCGCTGGTGACCTCATTCGTCCGCTTCTGACAGGTTTTGAATGCTTACGGGGTGTGACTCGGGCCACGCGGATTGGGCGTAACGCTCGTGGGAGCAACGCGATGACCTAAGAGGTGACAGCCGCGGAGGGAATACGGACGCCGTTCACGGCGCTGTGCATCTCCCGGCTCGCCCGCGCCGTCGGCCCATTCCAAGCCGGTGGTCGGCTCCCGTCCGTCACGGACGGGGCCGGAAGCCGTTTTCCAACGTTCCGAGAGGTTGTTCGTGTCGGCCAGCACATCCCGTACGCTCCCGCCGGAGATCGCCGAGTCCGTCTCTGTCATGGCGCTCATTGAGCGGGGAAAGGCTGAGGGGCAGATCGCCGGCGATGACGTGCGTCGGGCCTTCGAAGCTGACCAGATTCCGGCCACTCAGTGGAAGAACGTACTGCGCAGCCTCAACCAGATCCTCGAGGAAGAGGGTGTGACGCTGATGGTCAGTGCCGCGGAGCCCAAGCGCACCCGTAAGAGCGTCGCAGCGAAGAGTCCCGCCAAGCGCACCGCCACCAAGACGGTCGCGGCCAAGACGGTGACCAGCAGGAAGGCCACCGCCCCCGCCACCCCGGCGGCGCCCGCCGCCGACCCGGCGGTCGAGGAAGAGGCGCCCGCCAAGAAGGCGGCGGCCAAGAAGACGACCGCCAAGAAGGCGACAGCGAAGAAGGCGACCGCCAAGAAGACGGCCGCCAAGAAGACCACCGCCAAGAAGGAGGACGGCGAGCTTCTCGAGGACGAGGCGATCGAGGAGCCGAAGGCCGCGACGGAGGAGCCCGAGGGCACCGAGAACGCGGGCTTCGTGCTGTCCGACGAGGACGAGGACGACGCTCCGGCCCAGCAGGTCGCCGCGGCCGGCGCCACCGCGGACCCGGTCAAGGACTACCTGAAGCAGATCGGCAAGGTCCCCCTGCTCAACGCCGAGCAGGAGGTCGAACTCGCCAAGCGCATCGAGGCCGGCCTGTTCGCCGAGGACAAGCTGGCGAACGCCGACAAGCTCGCCCCCAAGCTCAAGCGCGAGCTGGAGATCATCGCCGAGGACGGCCGCCGCGCCAAGAACCACCTCCTGGAGGCCAACCTCCGCCTGGTGGTCTCCCTGGCCAAGCGCTACACCGGCCGCGGCATGCTCTTCCTGGACCTCATCCAGGAGGGCAACCTCGGTCTGATCCGCGCGGTGGAGAAGTTCGACTACACCAAGGGCTACAAGTTCTCCACGTACGCCACCTGGTGGATCCGTCAGGCGATCACCCGCGCGATGGCCGACCAGGCCCGCACCATCCGTATCCCGGTGCACATGGTCGAGGTCATCAACAAGCTCGCGCGCGTGCAGCGCCAGATGCTCCAGGACCTGGGCCGCGAGCCCACCCCGGAGGAGCTGGCCAAGGAACTCGACATGACCCCGGAGAAGGTCATCGAGGTCCAGAAGTACGGCCGCGAGCCGATCTCCCTGCACACCCCGCTGGGCGAGGACGGCGACAGCGAGTTCGGTGACCTCATCGAGGACTCCGAGGCGGTCGTCCCGGCCGACGCGGTCAGCTTCACGCTCCTGCAGGAGCAGCTGCACTCCGTCCTCGACACCCTGTCCGAGCGCGAGGCGGGCGTCGTCTCCATGCGTTTCGGTCTCACCGACGGTCAGCCGAAGACCCTCGACGAGATCGGCAAGGTGTACGGCGTGACGCGTGAGCGCATCCGCCAGATCGAGTCGAAGACCATGTCGAAGCTGCGTCACCCCTCGCGCTCCCAGGTGCTGCGCGACTACCTCGACTAGATCGCGGTCGTACGAGCGACAAGGCCCGGTTCCACCAGGTGGGGAACCGGGCCTTCGCGTTGATCAGCGGGTGCGCGGCACGGCGTGCTGGATCACTCTGGGTGTTCCAGGAATCACCCAGGAGTGAGGAGCCTGCATGCGTCGCCTCTTTGCCCGGGCACTGGCCCGGCCGCTGGTCCTGGCGGCCGCGGCGACCGCGATACCGCTGGTGTCCACCGCCCCCGCATCCGCCGACAGCATCGTTGTCGGCGGCTTTCCGGTCGAAGTGTCCGACAGTCCGTGGACCGTCGCCCTGTCCAGTCGTGACCGGTTCGGAGGTACGCGGGCGGGACAGTTCTGCGGGGGAGTGGCCGTCGGCCGCACCACCGTGCTCACGGCGGCGCACTGCCTGGGGGAGGAGGTTCTCGGGTCGCCGCCCGACGAGGTGCGCGACCTGAGGGTCATCGCCGGTCGCACCGATCTGCTCTCGGACCAGGGCCACGAGATCCCCGTCCGCGACGTCTGGGTGAATCCGGCGCACGACGACGTCAGCAACGCCGGCGACTTCGCCGTGATCACCCTCTCCGCATCCCTGCCCGCCGGCTCGGTCATAGGGATGGCGGCCGAGGGAGACCCCGCGTACGAGCCGGAGACGGGCGCGCTCGTCTACGGATGGGGGGACACCTCGGGCGCGGGCGACTACGCGAACGGCCTGCGGGCGGCTCGCGTGCGTGTACTGGCCGACCCGCTCTGCGAGCGGGCGTATCCGGGCAGTGACGACGGTCGCTATCTCGCCGGCACCATGCTCTGCGCCGGCGAGGACGCCGGTGGCCGTGACGCCTGCCAGGGGGACAGCGGGGGGCCGCTGGTCGCCCAGGGGAGGCTCATCGGACTCGTGTCCTGGGGGAGCGGCTGTGGCCGCCCCGGGAGTCCGGGGGTCTACACGCGCGTCTCCGCGGTTCTGCGGACGCTGGGATGGGACGATGCCGCGCGCCGACGCGAGGGCGTCTGACGGCCCCTGAGGGCCTGCTGTGAACGAGCACGGGCGGCCGCCTCCGGGTTGCAGAGGCGGCCGCCCGTTGTTCGGCCTGTGCCGAGTCGGCTCGTCGTCGGGCGCGTAGCGTCAGCGCTCTTCCTCGGCGGAAGATTCGGGAACGGCCGTCAGCCGCTCCGTCTCGTCCTGTATCTCAGCGGCGATCTTCTTGAGTTCCGGCTCGAACTTGCGCCCGTGGTGGGCGCAGAAGAGCAGTTCTCCGCCGCTCAGCAGGACGACGCGCAGGTATGCCTGGGCGCCGCAGCGGTCGCAGCGATCGGCGGCCGTCAGCGGGCTTGCGGAAGTCAGAACAGTAGTCACGTCGCCTCTTCTCTAGCTCGACGAGCTGTCGTACCAGGGTCAACATCCAACCAGCCCCAAAACGTTCCCGCTCGTGGCTTTTCCTCGAAAAAACTTTCCGAGGGGCCGGCTGTTGCCGGTTGGCGGCGAATGTGCCGTATTGCGTGTCTGTGTGTCGTACGGGTTCGCGCAGTCGGTCAGTGTCGGTCCCGCCGGCTGGGTTGCCGGTTTGTTCATGAGGACGTGCCCGGAGCCTAAATGGTTCATGCCTCGAAGGGAACGTGATGTGTACTTCACCCCATCGAGGGATCGAACAGTTATGCGAGGCTGGACTAGGGTGTGTCCTCGACGAGGGTGGCGTTACAACGGCTCTACCAGGCCTCGGTACCCTCAGACCGGTGAACCGAGCCGCGCCCTTACCCAGCGGGGCCCCATCTGAAATTCAGCGAGGAGCGAACCGCGTGACCGCCGAGACATCCGTGCCGTCCACTGCGCTGCTGGCAGGAGCAGACCGGGACGGATCCAACTACACCGCGCGGCACCTGCTCGTCCTCGAAGGGCTCGAGGCCGTACGCAAGCGTCCGGGCATGTACATCGGATCGACCGACAGCCGTGGCCTGATGCACTGCCTGTGGGAGATCATCGACAACTCCGTCGACGAGGCCCTCGGCGGCTACTGCGACCACATCGAGGTGATCCTCCACGACGACGCCTCGGTGGAGGTCCGTGACAACGGCCGGGGCATCCCGGTCGACGTCGAGCCCAAGACCGGCCTGTCCGGCGTCGAGGTCGTCATGACCAAGCTGCACGCCGGTGGCAAGTTCGGCGGAGGCTCCTACGCCGCCTCGGGCGGCCTGCACGGCGTGGGCGCCTCCGTGGTGAACGCCCTGTCCAGCCGGCTGGACATCGAGGTCGACCGCGGCGGGCACACGCACGCCATCAGCTTCCGGCGCGGAGTGCCGGGCGCGTTCGCGGGGGCGGGGTCGGACGCCCGGTTCGAGGCCAAGAGCGGGCTGCGCAAGGCCAGGAAGATCCCCAAGGGCCGCAGCGGCACCCGGGTGCGGTACTGGGCGGACCGCCAGATCTTCCTCAAGGACGCCAAGCTCTCCCTGGACACGCTGCACCAGCGCGCCCGCCAGACCGCGTTCCTGGTGCCCGGACTGACCATCGTCGTCCGCGACGAGTTCGGACTCGGCGACGGCGGCAGCAAGGGCGAGGAGTCCTTCCGCTTCGACGGCGGCATCAGCGAGTTCTGTGAGTTCCTGGCTGCCGACAGGCCCGTCTGCGACGTCCTCCGCTTCAGCGGACAGGGCAGCTTCAAGGAGACGGTCCCCGTCCTCGACGAGCACGGCCAGATGACGCCCACCGAGGTCACCCGCGACCTCGGGGTCGACGTCGCGATGCGCTGGGGCACGGGGTACGACACCACCCTCAAGTCCTTCGTCAACATCATCGCCACGCCCAAGGGCGGCACCCACGTCGCCGGCTTCGAGCAGGCGGTGGCCAAGACCATGAACGAGGCGCTGCGGGCCAAGAAGATGCTCCGCGTCGCCGAGGACGACATCGTCAAGGACGACGCCCTGGAGGGGCTCACGGCGGTCGTGACCGTCCGTCTCGCCGAGCCGCAGTTCGAGGGCCAGACCAAGGAGGTCCTCGGCACCTCGGCGGCCCGCCGGATCGTGAACAACGTCATCAGCAAGGAACTAAAGGCGTTCCTCACCTCCACCAAGCGCGACGCCGCCCAGCAGGCCCGCGTCGTCATGGAGAAGGCCGTCGCCGCGGCGCGGACCCGCATCGCCGCCCGCCAGCACAAGGACGCCCAGCGCCGCAAGACGGCCCTGGAGTCCTCCTCGCTGCCCGCGAAGCTCGCCGACTGCCGCAGCGACGACGTCGACCGCAGCGAGCTGTTCATCGTCGAGGGAGACTCCGCCCTGGGTACGGCGAAGCTCGCCCGGAACTCCGAGTTCCAGGCGCTGCTGCCGATCCGCGGCAAGATCCTCAACGTCCAGAAGTCCTCCGTGACCGACATGCTGAAGAACGCCGAGTGCGGCGCGATCATCCAGGTCATAGGAGCCGGGTCCGGCCGTACCTTCGACATCGACGCGGCCCGGTACGGCAAGATCATCATGATGACGGACGCCGATGTGGACGGTTCCCACATCCGCACCCTGCTGCTGACGCTGTTCCACCGCTACATGCGGCCCATGGTGGAGGCGGGCCGGGTCTTCGCGGCGGTGCCGCCGCTGCACCGCATCGAGCTCGTGCAGCCGAAGAAGGGCCAGGACAAGTACGTCTACACGTACTCGGACCGGGAGCTGCGCGACAAGCTCATGGAGCTCCAGAGCCAGGGCGTGCGCTACAAGGACTCCATCCAGCGCTACAAGGGTCTGGGCGAGATGGACGCCGACCAGCTGGCGGAGACGACCATGGACCCCCGGCTCCGCACCCTGCGCCGGATCAACCTGACCGACCTGGAATCCGCCGAGCAGGTCTTCGACCTGCTGATGGGCAATGACGTCGCTCCCCGCAAGGAGTTCATCTCCAGTTCGGCGGCGACGCTGGACCGGTCGCGCATCGACGCGTGACCATGCGCCACCGGTGAGCCGGGCCCGGGACGACGAACCGGGTCCGGCTCCGGTGTGTGGCCCGGACAGTACTCCTGGTGCGTTCCGCGCCCGGGGAGGTGCGTGACGCGTAGGGGAAGGCCGGTACGCGTACGGGAGGGGCCCGGCGCCCTCCAGGGGACACAGTCACCTGATGGGGTGAAGCGTGAGGGGAAGAAGAGTCGGGGATCTTCCCGTTCTGTCCATCCTTGGGCATGCAGTCAAGCAATGATCGTCTTCGCGGTGCCGGGGGCGGTCCCGAAAGCGCGGTGGATCACCGCGGCGCCCTGGACCCGCCCTCCCCGGAGGGTTCCTCGTGTCCGGGATACGACGACCCGTGGTACGACGCCCTGGCCTCCGGCTGGGGCGAGTCGCCCGGCGCCCGGGGCCCCGAGGGGGCGTTGCCTTCGATGCGCCGGGAGCGGGCGAAGGACCCGGACCGGATCGCGGCCGACGTGTATCTGGAGGTCCAGCGCAGTGCGGCCTTCCAGGAGGTCCGCAGCAGGTACCGGCGGTTCGTGGTGCCGGCGGTCGTCGCCTTCCTGGGGTGGTACGCCGCCTACGTCGTGGCCGCCACGACGGCGCCCGCGCTGATGGCCCGGCCCGTGGCCGGAGCGGTGAACGTGGCGATGCTTGCCGGGCTCGGGCAGTTCCTCAGCACGTTCCTGCTCACCTGGGCCTACGCCCGGCACGCGCGACTGCGCAGGGACCGGGCCGCGCTGGAACTGCGCTGGGACACCCAGGAACTGACGCGCGGAGCGCGAGGGAGCGCATCGTGACGGGCGACCACCAGACCCTGGCGCTGTTCCTGTTCAGCGCGTTCGTCGCCGTCACGCTGGCGATCACCACCTGGGTGAGCCGCAACCGGCACGGCTCGGCGGAGGAGTTCTACGCGGGCGGCCGGCTCTTCTCCCCGATGGAGAATGGTTTTGCCATCGCCGGTGACTACATGTCGGCCGCCTCCTTCCTCGGCATCTCCGGGCTCATCGCGCTCTACGGCTACGACGGCATGCTGTACTCGGTGGGCTTTCTGGTCGCCTGGCTCGTGGTCCTGTTCCTCGTCGCCGAACTGGTGCGCAACTGCGGAAGGTTCACCCTCGCCGACGTCGTGGCGGCACGGATGCGTGAGCGGCCGGTGCGGATCGCCGCGGGCACCTCGTCGGTCACCGTCTCCGTCCTGTACCTGGTGGCGCAGATGGTGGGCGCGGGCAGTCTGGTCGCGCTGCTGCTCGGCGGCACCACCGAGGCGGCGCGGACCTGGACGGTCATCGGCGTCGGCGCCCTCATGGTGATCTACGTGTCGCTGGGCGGCATGCGGGCCACCACCTGGATCCAGATCGTGAAGGCGGTGCTGCTGCTCGGCGGGACCGTGGCACTGACCGCGCTCGTCCTGGTCCGCTTCCACGGGGACTTCGACCGGCTGCTGCGCGCGGCGGCCGAACGCAGCGGTCACGGCGACGCGTTCCTGGCGCCCGGTCTGGCCTACGGCGGGGACTGGACCTCACGCTTCGACTTCATCAGCCTGGGCCTCGCCCTGGTGCTGGGCACGGCCGGGCTGCCGCACATCCTGTCCCGCTTCTACACCGTGCCCACCGCCCGGGCGGCGAGGCGGTCCGTCGTCTGGGCGATCGGCCTCATCGGCGGCTTCTACCTGATGACGATCGTGCTCGGGTTCGGCGCCGCCGCCCTGGTCGGGCCGGATGCCGTGCGAGCGTCGAACGCGGCCGGGAACACGGCGGTCCCGCTGCTCGCCCTCGACCTGGGCGGCGGCGCGGGGTCCACCGGGGGGACGGTTCTGTTCGCGGTCGTCGCCGCCGTGGCGTTCGCCACCATCCTGGCGGTGGTCGCCGGCATCACCCTGGCCTCCTCCGCCTCCGTGGCCCACGACCTGTACGCGTCCCTGCGGCGCCGTGACGCCGCACCGCGCAGCGAGGTCGCCGTGGCCCGTGTCGCCGCCGTCGGGACCGGCGCCGTCGCCATCGCACTCGGCCTGCTCGCGCGGGACCTCAACGTCGCGTTCCTCGTGGGCCTCGCCTTTGCCGTCGCGGCGTCCGCAAACCTGCCCGTGCTGCTCTACTCGCTGTTCTGGTGCGGTTTCACCACGCGCGGCGCGGTGTGGGCCGTCTACGGCGGCCTCGTCCCCGCCGTGGTTCTCGTGCTGCTGTCCCCGGTGGTGTCGGGCACCCCGCAGTCGCTGTTCCCGGGCGCCGA
Organism: Streptomyces ambofaciens ATCC 23877; assembly: GCF_001267885.1. NCBI lineage: Bacteria > Bacillati > Actinomycetota > Actinomycetes > Kitasatosporales > Streptomycetaceae > Streptomyces > Streptomyces ambofaciens. The sequence goes on from NZ_CP012382.1 coordinate 5,909,873, forward strand.
CTTCCAGTTCTTCCCGTTGCAGAACCCCGGCCTGGTCTCGATCCCGTTGGGCTTCCTCGCGGGCTGGCTGGGCACCGTCACCTCGCCCGAGGTGCCGGACGAGGCCAAGCACGCCGAGACGGAGGTGCGGTCGCTGACCGGGGCGGGGGCCGTGTAGGCGGCTCCGGCGGCGCGGTGCCGCTCAGGTGCGGGTCGCCCACTCGTAACGGTGCTCCGGGCGGCCCGCGTCCCCGTACTTGAGGGTCAGCCTGGCCCGGCCCGTGCGCTCCAGGAGCTTCAGGTAGCGCTGCGCGGTCTGCCGGCTCACCCCGGTCAGGTCGGCGATCTCCTGCGCGGACAGAGCGCCGTCGGCCTTCATCAGGCACTGGCGCACCAGCTCGGCCGTGGTCGGGGAGTGCCCCTTGGGCAGCCCGGGCTCCGACGGAGCCGACAAGGCGCCGAACATGCGGTCGACCTCCGCCTGCTCCGCCTCACCACCGCCGTCGAGCGTGCGCCGCAGCTCCGCGTACGCCTCCAGCTTGGCGCGCAGCCCCACGAAGGCGAACGGCTTGACCAGGTACTGCAAAGCGCCCTGGCGCATCGCTGCCTGAACGGTCGCCACGTCCCGCGCCGCCGTCACCATGATCACGTCGGTCTGGTGGCCCCGCCGCCGCATCTCCTGGACGACCTCCAGACCGGTCCGGTCGGGCAGGTAGTGGTCCAGCAGGACCAGATCCACACGGGGGAGCGTCTCCACACCGCGGAGCGCCTCCAGCGCGCTGTGCGCCTGACCGGCCACGTGGAAGCCCGGCACCTTCTCGACGTAGGCGGCGTTGACCCGCGCGACCCGCGTGTCGTCGTCCACGACCAGGACCTCGATCATCGGGCCTCCTCCTCGGTGGCGGTGGCGGTGGCGGTGGCGGTGCTCATGGGAGCGGGGGTGGCGGGCGCGGTGAGGGCCGGTTCCGGGTCGGCCCCGGTCAGCGCCTCGGGCAGGACGACGACGAACTCCGCGCCCCCGCCGTACGCCGTCTCGACGGTCGCGCTGCCGCCCTGCCGCTCGGCCAGCCTGCGGACCAGCGACAGCCCGATACCGCGCTGCCGGTGCGCCGGTCGCTCCTTGGTCGACCATCCCGCCGTGAACACCGACTCGCGGTGTTCCGCCGGGACGCCGGGCCCCGTGTCGCGCACCGTGAGCGTGACGGCGCGCCCCTGCGCCCGCAACTCGACCTCCACCCGCGCGTGCGGCGATCCCGCGGCGGCGTCGAGCGCGTTGTCGACCAGGTTGCCGACCACGGTCACGAGCCCCCTCGGGTCGACCAGGCGGTCCGGCAGCCGCGTACGGTCCGACACCCACAGGGCGACTCCCCGTTCCGCCGCGACGGTCGCCTTGCCGACCAGCAGGGCGGCCAGCAGCGGGTCCTGGATCCGCTCGGTGATCTGCTCCGCCGTCACCCGGTGATCGGCGACCACCTCGCCGACGAACTCCACGGCGTCGTCGTACATCTCGAGTTCGAGCAGCCCGAGCAGGGTGTGCATGCGGTTGGCGTGCTCGTGGTCCTGCGCGCGCAGGGCGTCGATCAGGCCGCGCGTCGAGTCCAGTTCCCGGCCGAGCTGCTCCAGCTCGGTGCGGTCCCGCAGCGTGGCCACGGCACCGCCGTCGTCGGTCGGCATCCGGTTGGCGACCAGTACCCGCTGACCGCGAACGGTGAGCAGGTCGGTGCCGGTCACCCGGCCGGCCAGGACATCGGCCGTACGGCCCGGGCCGAGCGCCTCCTCGGGGGAGCGGCCGACGGCCTCGGCGCCGACGCCCAGCAGGCGCTGCGCCTCGTCGTTGAGCAGCCGGACCAGGCCGCCGCGGTCCAGGGCGACGACCCCCTCCCGGATGCCGTGCAGCATGGCCTCGCGCTCCGCGAGCAGCCCCGCGATGTCCGAGAAGGCCAGGTCCCGGGTCTGCCGCTGCACCCGGCGTGAGATGAGCCAGGCGGCCAGCGCGCCGACGGCCAGTGCGCCCCCGGCGTACGCGAACAGGCCGGGAATGGCGTGGACCAGTCGCGCGCGGACGCTGTCGTAGGCGATGCCGACCGACACCGCGCCGACGACGGAACCGTCGCCGGCGCGCAGCGGCACCTTGCCGCGCGCGGAACGCCCCAGGGTGCCGTCGTCGATCTCCATGACCTCGCGGCCCGCCAGCGCCTGCCCCGGGTCGGTGGAGACGACCTCGCCGATCCGCTCCGGGTCGGTGTGCGACCAGCGCACGCCCTGCCGGTCCATCACGACGACGTACTCCGCCTTCGTGGCCTTCCGGATGCGCTCCGTCTCCCGCTGCACCGGGCCGTCCGGAGCCGGGCGCGTGGTCCGCAGCTCCTCGGCCACCCGCGGCTGCTGCGCCGTGGTCTGCGCGATCGCGAGCGCCCGGCGCATCGCCTGGTCGTCCAGTTGGTCGCCGAGCGGCGCCAGGAACAACCCGGTCGCGAGTACGGCGACTCCCGCGGCGATCGCCAGCTGCATCAGCAGCACCTGGGAGAAGACCCGCCGCGGCAGGCCGAGGCGCAGGCGGCGTGCGGGGGGAGTGGAGCTCATACCCATGACGGTACGTGGGAGGCGGCGGCATGCCGTAGAGGGGTGTGGCGCGGATCTCCTGATCGTCGCCGCCGGCGGAGGGCGGGCCGGGTGCGCGCCGAGGCGCCGCTCAGCCGGCGAGCGCCGCCGTCACCGACAGTTCCCGTACCGCCGTGACCTCCATGCGCGCCGGCGATCCCAGCACCGACGCCCCGCAGCTTTCCGGACGCGGGGGCGCCGACGGTCCGTGGTCGACGGTGACCCGCCAGTGCCGTCCGTCGCCGTGGGCCAGGGTCACCTCCCAGCCCGGCGCGGCTCCCTCCGTCCGAACGACGCGCAGGGCCCCGGCCGTGTCCTCGCCGAGGGCCGCGCGCACGGCCAGCTCGGCCGCCTGCCCGGGCCGCTCCCAGGCGGAGTTCCCCCGGCATCCTGCGGTCACGATCCGGCCCTCCCGGGCGCCGCCGATGATCTCTTCGACGGTGTGGGCCCGGACCCGCCCGTAGACGTATCCGTGGGGCAGCACGAGCACCGTCGGGGAGAAGCGGTGACCGCCCAGGTGGGTGACCTCCCAGACGTCACCCGCCCCGGAGGCGGCCAGCTCGGCGGCCAGTGGCCGGCCGAGGAGCGCGCAGCACCGGTCGCGCTTGCCGTTGGTGCACACCAGGGCCAGCGGCTCCCCGCGGTGCGGGCCGCCGCCGAGGGCCGAGTCGAAGGACCGGGCGTCGCCCCTGCCGAGGGCGGCGAGATCGAGGTCGAGCAGCCGACGGGGGTCCGTGAGTGTGGTGGCGTGCAGCCACACGTTTCCCGGCACGGTGTGGGCCGCGTACACCCGGCGCGCGTCCGGGGTGCCGCGGTCGGCGTGGCGTCCGGGCCGACGGATGAGGGCGACGCGCACGCCCGTGCCCTTCGCCGCGGCTTCCAGGGCGCGTCCGAGCGCGGGATCCAGGTGGCTCGCCGTGAGCGCCTTGGCACCCCACGGGCCGGGCTGTTCGAGCAGCAACCAGGTCCTCGCCACGGGCGCGGTGCCGGCGACGGGCTCGTCGAGGTCCCGGGAGACGGTTGAGCACGTACTCACAGAGGTGAGCCTAACCTGACTTCGCTCTCGGCGACTTCCAGCCGCGCCTGAGGATTGCTCCGGTCGTGGCCGTGGCGGCACGGAGCCCGGGCGGCGCCTCGCCGCCACCGGCGCCGGCCGGGACCGGCACGTGCGAGAGGCCTGGTGCCGTTCGGGCGCCAGGCCTGGTCGGAGGAGCGTCGAGCGAGGACGGGGTGCCGGACTGCTCGCCGGTGAGGTGCCCGGCGCGGGTGACGTGGACGCGGCCGGAGACGTGGATGGCGACGTCAGGCGTCGGGGATGTCCGCCTTGGCGCGGATCAGGGTTTCCCGGCTCACGACGACGATGCGTTCGTAGTCGGCGCGGGCGGCGTCGGCGGGTAGCTCCCGTTCCAGCGCCTCGGTGGCCTCGGTGCCGATGACGGCGAAGTTGCCGTCACTCAGTTCGAACACGTCGGGGCAGGTGGATCCGGAGGAACTGCCACGGGCGCTGGGAGGCACACCGATGCGGCGCACGATCTTCAAAGGTACCGGTCCTTATGAACAATCAGTCTGGACAGAGTGGCGGAGAACACACGCTACTGGTGTGTGAGAGGCCTCTGTGACCGCATGGCCGAAAAGACACCCCGAGGTGCCTCCTTGCCGTCGGTGTGTTGACCCGTTCGCCGGAACCGCCCGGCCTCAGTCGGTCGGCGGGGTGCCGACGACCCACCATTCGTCCGTGTCCGCCTCGTCGAGATCCTGGACGAGACCGTCGGCCATGCGGCCCACGCGTGCCTCCTCCGAGGTCTCGCTGAGGGAGGCGCGCATGTGCCGCGACGCCTCCCAGTACTCGCGGAACACCGGGCTCTGGAAGAACTCGCGCAGGGCCGCGTAGAGCTCCTCACGGTCCAGGAGCCCGGCCCGGTAGACGTGGTAGAGGTTCACGTACCAGGCGTTGGCGTAGAAGAACTGGCGGCGCCTCGCCGCTGGGATGTCCTTGTCGTACGTGTCGATGACCTCGGCCAGGGACGGGTCGTCGATCGCCCTCGTCAGCAACTCCCAGTGCATGCGCTGCTGATGCGCCAGGGACTCGCGCCGGATCGCCAGCTCCTCCAGCTCCAGCCGTCGCTCGTGCAGTCGGGCCTTCTCCAGCCGCCGCCGGTGTGCGGCGAGCGTCAACCCTGCCGTGGCGACCAGAGCACCGGTCGCCGCGGAGCCGAACCTCCCCGTGATGTTTTTCCGTGTGGCCATGTCAACCCCCGAATCAGGCGGCCCCGCCGCCGGTCGTCGAGTGCGGGTCGGCTGACGGGGACCGGCGAGCTGGGCGGCGCTTGCCGCCTCCAGAGTGCCGAGCGGCGCTGATCGGCGGGGAGGCGGAGAGGAGGCGCACGGAGGGAAGCGAGGGTCGCACGGTCCGGCGCCTTGTCCAACGTCTGCCCCGCGAGCGCTGCTAACAATCGTTCACTCCGCGCCGACCGCGGCGGCTCGTATCCTGATCAGGCAATTCCGTACGTGGGTGTACGCGCTGCCGCGGGCCGGCGTACGCGTGGGTGAGAGAGAGGTCGCACGGTGGGGCAGCGCCCGACTCCGCAGCAGATTCCGGTCGTCGTACTCGCCGGATTCCTCGGCTCCGGAAAGACCACCCTCCTCAACCACCTCCTCCACCGCAGTGGAGGCAGCCGTATCGGTGCCATCGTCAACGACTTCGGCTCGATCGAGATCGACGCGATGGCGGTCGCCGGCGCACTCGGCGACTCGACCGTCTCGCTCGGCAACGGGTGCCTGTGCTGCGCCGTCGACGCCAGTGACCTGGACGGGTACCTGGAGCGGCTCGCCCGCCCGGGCGCCGGCATCGACGTCATCGTCATCGAGGCCAGTGGTCTGGCCGAGCCGCAGGAACTCGTGCGCATGCTCCTCGCCAGCGAGCAGCCCGGCGTCGTCTACGGCGGGCTCGTCGAGGTCGTCGACGCCGCCGAGTTCGACGCCACGCGCGTCAGGCATCCCGAGATCGACAGGCACCTGGCGCTCGCCGACCTGATCGTGGTCAACAAGACCGACCGGGCTCCGGACGCCGAGCGGGTGATCGCCCTCGTCCGTTCGCTCGGCGACCGCGCCGCCGTCGTGCCCGCGACGTACGGCCGCATCGACCCCGAGTTCCTCTACGACTGCCGGCCCGGCGAGGAACGGGTGGGGCAGCTGTCCTTCGACGACCTGCACGACCACTCGGGAGGCGGCGCCCACGCCGAGCACCTGCACGCCGCCTACGACACCCTGTCGTTCGCCTCCGGCGTTCCCCTCGACCCGCGCCGCCTCATGACGTTCCTCGACAGCCGGCCCGAGGGCCTGTACCGGATCAAGGGCTACGTCGACTTCGGCCCGTACGACACGCGGAACAGGTACGCCGTCCATGCCGTCGGGCGCTTCCTGCGGTTCCACCCGGAGCCCTGGCCGGCCGCCGAGGCCCGTCGCACCCAGCTGGTGCTCATCGGCTCCGGCATCGACGCGCCGGCCCTCCGTGCGGAACTCGACGCGTGCCGCCGTGCCGCGGACGCCCCGCCCGCCGACGAGCACGGCATGTGGGGCGTCCTGCGCTACGTACCGGACCCCGAGGCCGAGGAGCCCGACGTCGAGGACCCCGACGCCGCGAACCCTCACGTCGAGGACCCCGACGCCGCGAACCCTCACGTCGAGGACCTCGAAGGGGAGGAACCGGGCGGCGTGGAGCCGCCGCCCGCCTCCCCGGACGGTGTCTAGGCCGGTCCCGCCACCACGGACACCGTCTTCGGCAAGGACACGCCCGAGCCGTCGCGGCGCGGGTCGATGTCCGGGAGCTGGGCCGGCGAGCCGTTCCGCTGCGCGGCGAGCGCCGGGGTGGCGCCGGCCCAGGCGAAGGCCAGGCAGTCCTCGCCCTTCAGGAACCGCTGGCAGCGCACGCCACCCGTGGCACGGCCCTTGCGCGGGTACTGGTCGAAGGGCGTGAGCTTGGCCGTGGTCTGTACGGAGTCGTCGAGCGTGCCGCGCGAACCGGCGACCGTGAAGACCACCGCCTCCGCGGCCGGGTCCACCGCCGTGAAGGAGATGACCTTCGCGCCCTCGGCGAGCTTGACGCCCGCCACGCCGCCCGCGGGGCGGCCCTGCGGGCGGACCTGTCCGGCCTGGTAGCGCAGCAGTTGCGCGTCGTCCGTGATGAAGACCAGGTCCTCGTCGCCGGTGCGCAACTCGGCGCCGCCCACGATCCGGTCGCCCTCCCTGAGGGAGATGACCTCCAACTCGTCCTTGTGGGACGGGTAGTCGGGCACCACCCGCTTGACGACGCCCTGCTCGGTACCGAGCGCGAGACCGGGCGAGGACTCGTCCAGCGTGGTCAGGCAGATGACCGTCTCGTCGTCCTCCAGCGAGATGAACTCCGCCAGCGGCGCACCGCCGGACAGGTTCGGCGTGGGCATGGGCTCCGGGAGCTGGGGGAGGTCCACGACGTTCACCCGCAGAAGGCGGCCGGCGGACGTCACCACGCCCACCTCGCCGCGGGCCGTGGCCGCCACCGCCGAGACGATCAGGTCGTGCTTGACGCGCTTGGCGCCCGCCTCCGTGACCAGGGGCTCGTCGTTCGCGGTGCGGGCGATCAGCCCCGTCGAGGAGATCAGCACCCTGCACGGGTCGTCCGCCACCTGGAGCGGTACCGCGGCCACCGGGGCCCCGGACGACTCCAGCAGGACCGTACGCCGGTCGGTGCCGAACTTCTTGGACACCGCCGCCAGTTCGGCGGAGACCAGCTTGCGCAGCTCCGCGTCCGAGTCGAGGATCCGGGTCAGTTCCTCGATCTCCGCGTTCAGCCGGTCCTTCTCCGACTCCAGCTCGATGCGGTCGAACTTGGTGAGCCGGCGCAGCGGCGTGTCCAGGATGTACTGCGTCTGGATGTCGCTCAGCGAGAACCGCTCGATCAGGCGCTGCTTGGCCTGCGCGGAGTTCTCGCTGGAGCGGATGAGACGGATGACCTCGTCGATGTCGACCAGGGCGGTGAGGAGCCCCTCGACCAGGTGCAGGCGGTCGCGGCGCTTGCTGCGGCGGAACTCGCTGCGGCGCCGTACGACGTTGAAGCGGTGGTCGAGATAGACCTCCAGCAGCTCCTTGAGGCCCAGGGTGAGGGGCTGGCCGTCCACCAGGGCGACGTTGTTGATGCCGAAGGACTCCTCCATCGGCGTCAGCTTGTAGAGCTGCTCCAGGACCGCCTCGGGCACGAAGCCGTTCTTGATCTCGATGACCAGGCGCAGCCCGTGCTCGCGGTCGGTGAGGTCCTTGACGTCCGCGATGCCCTGGAGCTTCTTGGAGCCCACGAGGTCCTTGATCTTGGCGATGACCTTCTCGGGACCGACCGCGAAGGGCAGCTCGGTGACGACCAGGCCCTTGCGGCGGGCCGTCACGGTCTCCACGGACACCGTCGCGCGGATCTTGAACGTGCCGCGTCCCGTCTCGTAGGCGTCCCGGATGCCGGGCAGGCCGACGATCCGGCCGCCGGTGGGCAGGTCGGGGCCCGGCACGTGCTTCATCAGGGCTTCGAGGTCGGCGTTCGGATACCGGATCAGGTGCCGGGCGGCCGCGATCACCTCGCGCAGGTTGTGCGGCGGCATGTTCGTGGCCATGCCGACCGCGATGCCGGAGGCGCCGTTGACCAGCAGGTTCGGGAAGGCGGCGGGCAGCGCCACCGGCTCCTGCTCCTGGCCGTCGTAGTTGGGACCGAAGTCGACGGTGTCCTCGTCGATGGACTCCGTCATGAGGCTGGTCGCCTCGGCCATCCGGCACTCGGTGTACCGCATGGCGGCCGGCGGGTCGTCGTTGCCCAGCGAGCCGAAGTTGCCGTGGCCGTCCACCAGGGGCACGCGCATGGAGAAGGACTGGGCCATGCGCACCAGGGCGTCGTAGATCGACGCGTCGCCGTGCGGGTGCAGCTTGCCCATGACCTCGCCGACGACACGGGCGCACTTCACGTACCCGCGCTCGGGCCGCAGACCCATCTCGTTCATCTGGTACACGATGCGGCGGTGCACCGGCTTGAGGCCGTCGCGGGCGTCCGGGAGCGCACGGGAGTAGATGACCGAGTACGCGTACTCGAGGAAGGAGCCCTGCATCTCGTCGACGACGTCGATGTCGAGGATCCTCTCCTCGTACGAGTCGTCGGGCGGCGGGGTCTTCGTACTACGGCGGGCCATCGCTGCCGGCTCCTTGCTGAAGCGTGAACGGTGATCTGACGCGGTCCATTGTGGACCGCGGCACTGACAGCGACCGACCAGGACCCGTCACGGGCTGCCCGGCCCGGCGCTGCCCGCAGGGTACGCCCTCGTCCCCGCCGGGCCGCCAACCCCGTTCTCGCTCTCGGCGTAGGAGGTGCGGGAACTTCACCGGTGGCCCGCACGCTTGCATACAGTGGCGGGACCGGCGGATTTCCGCGGCTCCGCCCGATGATTCCACCAAGATTCCGCGATCGAAGGGACGTACATGCCCATGGGTCACACGGCCACAGCCCAGGCAGACTCCGGCGGCCTGACAGCGACCGAGCACCGCCTGGCCAACGGCCTGCGCGTGGTGCTCTCCGAGGACCACCTGACCCCGGTCGCGGCGGTGTGCCTCTGGTACGACGTCGGCTCGCGCCACGAGGTCAAGGGGCGCACCGGCCTGGCTCACCTTTTCGAGCACCTGATGTTCCAGGGCTCCGCCCAGGTCAAGGGCAACGGCCACTTCGAACTGGTGCAGGGCGCCGGTGGCTCGCTCAACGGCACCACCAGCTTCGAGCGCACCAACTACTTCGAGACCATGCCCGCCCACCAGCTGGAGCTCGCCCTCTGGCTGGAGGCCGACCGCATGGGCTCGCTGCTCGCCGCCCTGGACGACGAGTCGATGGAGAACCAGCGGGACGTCGTCAAGAACGAGCGCCGCCAGCGCTACGACAACGTGCCCTACGGCACGGCGTTCGAGAAGCTCACCGCCCTCGCCTACCCGGAGGGCCACCCCTACCACCACACGCCGATCGGCTCGATGGCCGACCTGGACGCGGCGACCCTGGAGGACGCGCGCGCGTTCTTCCGCACGTACTACGCGCCGAACAACGCGGTGCTGTCGGTCGTCGGCGACATCGACCCCGAGCAGACCCTCGCCTGGGTCGAGAAGTACTTCGGCTCCATCGCCTCGCACGACGGCAAGCAGCCGCCCCGGGACGGCTCGCTGCCCGACGTCATGGGCGAGGAGCTGCGCGAGGTCGTCGAGGAGGAGGTTCCGGCCCGCGCCCTGATGGCGGCCTACCGCCTGCCGGAGGACGGCACGCGCGCGTGCGACGCCGCCGACCTGGCCCTCACCGTCCTGGGCGGCGGCGAGTCGTCCCGGCTGTACAACCGACTGGTGCGCCGCGACCGCACGGCCGTCGCCGCCGGATTCGGTCTGCTGCGGCTCGCGGGAGCGCCCTCCCTGGGGTGGCTGGACGTGAAGACGTCCGGTGACGTGGAGGTGCCGGTCATCGAGACCGCCATCGACGAGGAGCTCGCCCGGTTCGCCGAGGAGGGGCCCACCGCCGAGGAGATGGAGCGCGCCCAGGCCCAGTTGGAGCGCGAGTGGCTGGACCGCCTGGGTACGGTCGCGGGCCGCGCCGACGAACTGTGCCGGTACGCGGTCCTGTTCGGCGACCCGCAGCTCGCCCTCACCGCCGTGCAGCGGGTGCTCGAGGTCACGGCGGAGGAGGTCCAGGAGGTCGCCAAGGCCCGCCTGCGCCCCGACAACCGCGCGGTGCTCGTCTACGAGCCCACCGCCCCCGCCGACGTGAACGACGCCACCGACGAGAACGAGGAGGCGGCCAAGTGACCGAGCTCGCCACCATGGAATTCCACCAGCAGCCGCAGGCCGGCGAGCCCAGGCCGTGGGCGTTCCCCGCTCCGGAGCGCGGCAGCCTGGACAACGGCCTGACCGTGCTGCGCTGCCACCGCCCCGGCCAGCAGGTCGTCGCCGTCGAGGTGCTGCTCGACGCCCCCCTGGACGCCGAGCCGGCCGGCCTCGACGGCGTCGCCACGATCATGGCGCGGGCCTTCTCCGAGGGCACCGACAAGCACTCCGCCGAGGACTTCGCCGCCGAGCTGGAGCGCTGCGGGGCCACGCTCGACGCGCACGCCGACCACCCCGGCGTCCGGCTGAGCCTCGAGGTGCCCGTCTCGCGGCTCGCCAAGGCCCTCGGCCTGGTCGCCGACGCGCTCAGGGCGCCCGCGTTCGCGGACGGCGAGGTCGAACGGCTGGTCCGCAACCGGCTCGACGAGATCCCGCACGAGCTGGCCAACCCCGCCCGCCGAGCCGCCAAGGAGCTCTCCAAGGAGCTGTTCCCGGCCGGGACGCGCATGTCGCGCCCCCGCCAGGGCACCGAGGAGACGGTCGCGAACATCGACTCCGCGGCGGTACGCGCCTTCTACGAGAAGCACGTCCGGCCGGCCACGGCCACCGCCGTGGTCGTCGGGGACCTCACCGGCGTGGACCTCGACGCGCTGCTCGGCGAGACGCTGGGCGCGTGGACCGGCTCCGCCGCCGAGCCGCGGCCCGTGCCGCCGGTGACCGCCGACGACCGGGGCCGGGTCGTCATCGTGGACCGTCCCGGCGCCGTCCAGACGCAGCTGCTCATCGGCCGCACCGGCTCCGACCGGCACGACCGCGTGTGGCCCGCCCAGGTGCTCGGCACCTACTGCCTCGGCGGCACCCTCACCTCGCGCCTGGACCGCGTCCTGCGCGAGGAGAAGGGCTACACCTACGGCGTCCGGGCGTTCGGGCAGGTCCTGCGCTCCGCGCCCGACGGTACGGGCGCCGCCATGCTGGCCATCAGCGGCTCCGTCGACACCCCCAACACCGGTCCGGCCCTGGCGGACCTGTGGACGGTGCTGCGCAAGCTCGCCGAGGGCGGACTCACCGACGCCGAGCGTGACGTCGCCGTTCAGAACCTGGTGGGCGTGGCGCCGCTGAAGTACGAGACGGCGGCGGCCGTCGCGAGCACGCTGGCCGACCAGGTCGAGCAGCACCTGCCCGACGACTACCAGGCGACGCTCTACCGCCAACTCGCCGCCACGGGCACCGTGGAGGCGACGGCGGCGGTCGTCAGCGCCTTCCCGGTGGACCGTCTGGTGACGGTCCTCGTCGGCGACGCGGCACAGATCAAGGAGCCGGTCGAGGCGCTCGGCATCGGTGAGGTCACCGTGGTGGCAGCCGAGTAACGGCAGACGCTCGGGGCCCTGGTGACCGGAGTGTCACCAGGGCCGCCGTTTGTCCGAATTGAGGGAGAGGCTGTGTGTCTGCCCTGTGGCATGCGCTACAAAAAGCCGGTTGCGTTTGAGGATTGAAGACAACCGCGTTTAGCGTCTTCCGGGCTGTTCGTCAGGCAGTGCGCCGCACCCGCGGCACCGGACAGTCATCGCCGAGTCCCCGTACGGCGCGAGCCAGGGGAGCCGGGGACCCACCGTAGTCCCTGGGGTGAATCGGACGCCCGCGCGTGCAGCGAGGGTGCCCGTAGGAGACCTTCCACCTCCGAACCCGTCAGCTAACCCGGTAGGCGAGAGGGAAGGAAAGGACCAGCCTCCACATGGCGTTCACGCGCGCCACCGGCAAGCACCGCCGTCCCAGCCGGATGCACCGCACCACCGCCCGCGCGGCGGGTGTCGCGGCTCTCGCCACCACCGGCGTCGTCGGCACCCTCGCCGCTCCGGCGCTCGCCGCCGAGCCCCAGGCCGAGCAGACCGGACTCACCCCGGTCATCAGCATCGGCGACTCCCTGGCCGACGAGATCGACGCCCAGGCCGCCGCGCAGAAGCAGGCCGCCCTGGACGCAGCCGCCCGTGAGGCGGCGCAGGAGGCCGCGCGGGAGCGGGCCGCCGAGGCTGCCGAGGAGGCGCGCGAGGCCAAGGAGCGCGCCGCGCGGGAGGCGGAGCGCAAGCGCCTCAACACGTTCGTCTCGCCGATCACCGCCTCCTACGTCTCCACGGCCTACCAGGCCGGCAGCTCCCTGTGGTCCTCCGGCAGCCACACGGGCATCGACTTCCACGCCTCCACCGGCACCTCCGTGCACGCGGTCGGCGTCGGCACCGTCGTCGAGGCCGGCTGGGGCGGGGCGTACGGCAACCAGGTCGTGATCAAGATGCACGACGGCACGTACACGCAATACGGCCACCTGTCGTCCATCGGCGTCTCGGTGGGCCAGTCGGTCGACGCCGGGCAGCAGATCGGCCTCTCCGGCGCCACCGGCAACGTCACCGGACCGCACCTGCACTTCGAGGCCCGTACGAGCCCCGAGTACGGCTCGGACATGGACCCCGTCGCCTACCTCCGCTCGCACGGCGTGAACGTCTGACGAAGACGTACGGCACTCGAAAGCCCCGGCTCCCCGAGCCGGGGCATTCGCAATTCCAGGGGTGTTCCCGGCAGGGCCGTTGTCCAAAAACTGTCCATGGAATCCGCCTCGCCGTCGGAATTCCCGCCGCATTGGCCTAGAGTCGCTGAACACACGTCAATCGTCGACGTTTCACGGGGATTAAGGCGGAGGTCGGGGCATGCGTATTCCGGCGCACTCGGTGTGCACGGCGATCCGGGACGACATCGTCTCCGGTGTCCACGGGCGCGGCAGCCGCCTCACCGAGGAACTCCTGGCCCGCCGCTACGGCGTCTCCCGCGTCCCCGTCCGTGAGGCACTGCGCACCCTGGAGGCGGAGGGGTTCGTGGTGACCCGGCGGCACGCGGGCGCGTGTGTCGCGGAACCGACCGAACGGGAGGCGGCCGACCTGCTGGAGAGCCGCACGCTCCTCGAACCCCTGGGCGCCTCCCGGGCCGCCCGGCGCCGCACCGAGGCCCATCTCAAGGTCCTGCGCGGGCTGGTGCGGCTGGGGCAGGAGCGCGCCAGACAGGGGAGCAGCGACGATCTGCGCTCACTGGGCGGATGGTTCCACGAGACCCTCGCCCAGGCCGCCGGCAGCCCCTCGCTGGCGGCGTTGCTGACCCAGTTGCGCCACAAGATCGCCTGGCTGTACGCCGTGGAGACCGCGGCCGACCCGGTGGAGTGCTGGGCGGAGCACGGCGCGATCGTCGACGCGGTGGCCCGGGGGGACGGCGAGCGCGCACGGGCGCTGATGGCCCTGCACGCGGAGCGGTCGACGCCGGCGCACCGCCTGCGCTTCGCCGACGGCGGCGAGGCGGCGGATCGTGTGAGGAACTCGCAACGTGCCGTAAACATGCCGAGCCTGCGCTATTAACACGAGCGCCGTATACAAAGACAGGGTAATTCGGGGGGCTGATTTCCGCTGCCCATAAAAAGGGAAATCCATGACCGAGGGCAGGGCAGGAAAAAGGCCCGCCCGGAAATCCGGGCGGGCCTTTCTCGGTGGTGCTGCCGTCGGTCAGACGGTCTCGGGAAGCTCTTCGAGGCCTTCGGAGACCAGCTTCGCCAGCCGCTCCAGGGCGGCGTCCGCGCCCTCGGCGTCGGAGGCGAGCACGATCTCCTCGCCGCCCTGGGCGCCGAGGCCGAGGACGGCCAGCATGGAGGCCGCGTTGACGGGGGAGCCGTCGGCCTTGGCGATCGTGACCGGGACGCCTGTGGCCGTGGCGGCTCGGACGAAGATGGAGGCGGGGCGGGCGTGGAGACCCTCGGCCCAGCCGACGTTGACGCGGCGCTCAGCCATGTGATGCTGCCCTTCAGTGTTCAGGGGTCTGATGTTGTCTAGACCACTCTTGTCTAGACCAGTTTCCCACATCGTGAAGCGTGCCGGGACGGCTGTGCGCAGCCCCGCGTGGTCGTCGGACCGCGGCCTCGGCCCGACCTTCCGTCCTCCACAGACTGCCTCGCGCCGTTGTCGTACGCGAGCCGTACTCTGGGGCCCATGCAGACCTCGTCGGACCGGCACGAGTACCCCGCCCACTGGGAAGCCGACGTGGTGCTGCGCGACGGCGGCACCGCGCGCGTCCGCCCCATCACCGTTGATGACGCCGAGCGCCTGGTCAGCTTCTACGAGCAGGTCTCCGACGAGTCGAAGTACTACCGCTTCTTCGCGCCGTACCCTCGCCTGTCCGCCAAGGACGTCCACCGCTTCACGCACCACGACTTTGTGGACCGGGTGGGACTCGCGGCCACCATCGGCGGCGAGTTCATCGCCACCGTACGCTACGACCGGATCGGCGCCGGTGGAACACCCGCCTCCGCACCGGCGGACGAGGCGGAGGTCGCCTTCCTCGTCCAGGACGCCCACCAGGGGCGCGGCGTGGCCTCCGCGCTGCTGGAACACATCGCCGCCGTCGCCCGCGAGCGGGGCATCCGCCGCTTCGCCGCCGAGGTGCTGCCCGCCAACACCAAGATGATCAAGGTGTTCATGGACGCCGGGTACACCCAGAAGCGCAGCTTCGAGGACGGCGTGGTCCGCCTGGAGTTCGACCTCGAGCCGACCGACCGCTCGCTCGCCGTGCAGTACGCGCGCGAGCACCGCGCGGAGGCGCGTTCCGTCCAGCGGCTGCTGCAACCCGGCTCCGTGGCGGTCATCGGTACCGGTCGCACCCCGGGCGGCGTCGGTCGCAGCATCCTCGGGAACATCCGCGACGCGGGCTACACCGGCCGGCTGTACGCCGTGAACAGGGCCTTCCCCGAGGGCCGGGACACGCTCGACGGGGTGCCGGCCCGCCGCTCGGTGCGCGACATCGACGGACCCGTCGACCTCGCCGTCGTCACCGTGCCCGCCGAGCACGTCCCCGACGTCGTCACCGAATGCGGTGAGCACGGTGTACAGGGCCTGGTGGTGGTCTCCGCCGGCTACGCCGACAGCGGCCCCGAGGGACGCGAACGCCAGCGCGCCCTGGTGCGACAGGCCCGCACGTACGGCATGCGGATCATCGGGCCCAACGCCTTCGGGGTCATCAACACCTCCCCGGACGTGCGGCTCAACGCCTCCCTCGCCCCGGAGATGCCGCGCCCCGGCCGGATCGGCCTGTTCGCCCAGTCCGGCGCCATCGGCATCGCCCTGCTGTCCCGGCTGCACCGGCGCGGCGGCGGGGTCACCGGTGTCACGGGCGTGTCGACCTTCGTCTCCTCCGGCAACCGGGCCGACGTCTCCGGCAACGACGTCCTTCAGTACTGGTACGACGACCCGCAGACCGACGTCGCGCTGATGTACCTGGAGTCCATCGGCAACCCGCGCAAGTTCACCCGCCTGGCCCGGCGGACGGCGGCCGTCAAGCCGCTGGTCGTGGTACAGGGCGCACGCCACGGCGGGGTGGCACCGCAGGGCCATGCCGTACGGGCGACGCGGCTCCCGCACGCGACGGTCTCCGCGCTGCTGCGGCAGGCCGGCGTGATCCGGGTCGACACGATCACCGACCTGGTCGACGCGGGGCTGCTGCTGGCCCGCCAGCCGCTGCCCGCCGGGCCCAGGGTGGCGATCCTGGGGAATTCGGAGTCACTGGGCCTGCTGACGTACGACGCGTGCCTCTCCGAGGGGCTGCGGCCGCATCCTCCCCTGGACCTGACGACGGCGGCCTCGGCCGACGAGTTCCACGCGGCCCTCTCCCGGGCGCTGGCCGACGACACCTGCGACGCGGTGGTGGTGACCGCCATCCCCGCGGTGGGCGAGGGCTCGGCCGGGGACGCCGCGCTGGCGGAGGCCCTGCGCTCGGCGGCGGCCGCGGTGCCCGCCAAGCCGGTCCTCGTGGTGCACGTGGAGCTCGGCGGGCTCGCGGAAGCCCTCTCCGCGGCGGCGAGCACGGCGCCACAGCCGCCACCGCCCGCCGACCCGCAGGCGGTGGCGCCCGCCACCCCGCATGCCGCATCGCCCCCCGACCAACAGGCGGCTCCGTCGACCGCCGAGGACCGAGCGGCCTCTGCCGGGCCCGGCGCGTCCGCCCCCTCCGAGCCGCGGACGCCCCCGCTCTCCGAGCCGCGGACGCCCCCGCCCGCCGGGCCCCGGACGGGCTCGCCCGACGGGTCACGGACGCCCCCGCCCCCCTCCCCGGCGACGGCTTCCGCAAGCGGCTCCACGCGGCACTCTCCCGCTGCCGACGAGCCCGCCGAGGCGCCGGAAGGGCTCCACCTCATCCCCGCCTATCCCGCCGCCGAACGCGGCGTGCGCGCCCTCGCCCAGGCGGTCGCCTACGCCCAGTGGCGACGCGACGCCGCCGACCCCGGCAAGGTGCCGGAGTACGAGGACATCGACGAGAAGGGCGCCGCCGCACTGATAGCCGGGCACCTCGCGCGCGGGCAGGGGCTCACGCTCGGCACCGAGGAGACCTGCGAGCTGCTCGGCAGGTACGGCATCCGCGTCCACCGCGCGATGCCCGCCCCCACCCCCGACGACGCCGCGGCCGCCGCGCGGACCCTCGGCTACCCCGTGGCCCTCAAGGCCACCGCACCGCACCTGCGCCACCGCGCCGACCTGGGCGGCGTACGCCTGGACCTCGCGGACGAGGAGCAACTGCGGCGGGCGTACGCGGAGTTGACCGAGCTGTTCGGGACGCCCGCGGAGCTGCGCCCGGTGGTGCAGGGCATGGCACCGCGCGGCGTCGACACCGTCGTACGGGCGGTCATCGACCCGGCGGCCGGCGCGGCGCTCTCCTTCGGGCTCGCCGGGGCGGCCACCCAGCTGCTCGGCGACATGGCGCACCGGCTGATCCCGGTCACCGACCGGGAGGCCGGCTCGCTCATCCGCTCGATCCGCACGGCGCCCCTCCTCTTCGGCTGGCGCGGCTCGGCCCCCGTCGACTCCGCCGCCCTGGAAGAGCTGCTGCTGCGGGTCTCCCGGCTGGTCGACGACCACCCGGAGGTCGTCGCGGTCACCCTGGAACCGGTCGTCGTCGCCCCGCGCGGCCTGAGCGTCCTCAGCGCCTCCGTCCGCCTCGCGCCCCCTCCCGCCAGGGACGACCTGGGCCCGCGCACCCTGCCGGCGTACTGACCGCCCACGGCCCGGGACGGGTGCCGCACGAGCGTGCCGCGCAGTCGGTGCGCCCCCGTAGGATGGACGGCATGGCCAAGACCAGTACGACGACCCAGGGGCTGCGAGCGGCGATCGAGCGCAGCGGCTACTACCCGGCCCTCGTGGCCGAGGCGGTGGAGGCCGCCGTGGGCGGCGAGCCCGTCCGGTCGTACCTGGTCCATCAGGAGACGACGTTCGACCAGAACGAGGTGCGCCGGCACGTGACCGTGCTCGTGCTCACCGGCAACCGCTTCATCGTCAGCCACACCGACGAGCAGGCCGCCGACGACACCTCCCCGACGCCGTACGCCACGACCTCCACGGAGTCCGTCAAGCTCGGCCGGATCTCGTCCATCGTCGTCAGCCGCGTGGTCGCCAACCCGGAGCAGTACAAGCCCGGCACGCTGCCCCGCGAGATCGTGCTCACCATCGGCTGGGGCGCCGTCTCCCGCCTCGACCTGGAGCCCGCCGCCTGCGGCGACCCCAACTGCGAGGCCGACCACGGCTACACCGGCAGCTCGACGGCCGACGACCTCAGCCTGCGCGTCAGCGAGGCCGGGGACGGTCCGGAGACGGTGCGCCAGGCGCTCGCCTTCGCACAGGCCCTCTCCGAGGCGACCGCGGACTCCTCCCGCTGATGGCACAGCCCGCAGCCTGGGACACCGCCCCGGAACCGCTCCCCGTCGACTCCGCCCCCGTACCCGAGTACGGCGCCGGTTCGCTCGCCGACCTGCTGCCCACCCTGGCCGCCGGTCTCGGCGTCCCCGGCATGACCGCGAGCATCACCGAACTGACTCCGGCCGACCGGAACTGCGTGTTCCTGATCGACGGCCTCGGCTGGGAGCAACTGCGGGCCCACCCGGAGGACGCCCCCTTCATGAGCTCGCTGATGAGCAGCTCACGCGGCGGCACCGGGCGCCCGATCACCGCCGGCTACCCGGCGACCACCGCGACCTCCCTCGCCTCCGTCGGCACCGGCCTGCCGCCCGGCGCCCACGGCCTGCCCGGCTACACCGTGCGCGACCCCGCCACCGGCGAGCTGATGAACCAGCTGCGCTGGCGGCCGTGGACGGCGCCCGGTGCCTGGCAGCCGTACCCCACCGTCTTCCACCTCGCCCACGAGGCGGGGGTGCACGCCGCCCAGGTCTCCTCGCCGACCTTCGCGAACACCCCGCTGACCCAGGTCGCGCTCAGCGGCGGCACCTTCCACGGCCGGCTGTCCGGCGAGGACCGGATGGACCTCGCCGCCCAGCAGCTGGCCGGCGCGGATCGTGCCCTCGTCTACACGTACTACGCCGAGGTCGACGGCGCCGGCCACCGCTTCGGCGTCGACTCCGACACCTGGCGCGGTCAGCTCGCGCACGTCGACCGGCTCGTCCAGCGCCTCGCCGAGCAGCTGCCGCCGCGCAGCGCCCTGTACGTCACGGCCGACCACGGCATGATCGACGTGCCCTTCGACGAGGACCACCGCATCGACTTCGACGAGGACTGGGAGCTCAAGGCGGGCGTCGCCCTCCTCGGCGGTGAGGGCCGTGCCCGGCACGTGTACGCCGTGCCCGGCGCGCACAACGACGTGCTGACCTGCTGGCGCGAGGTGCTCGGCGAGCAGTTCTGGGTGGCCTCGCGGGACGAGGCGATCGAGGCGGGCTGGTTCGGCCCCCGGATCGACGACCGGGTGTACGGCCGCCTCGGCGACGTGGTCGCCGCCGCGCGGGACGACGTCCTGCTCATCGCCTCGGAGCGGGAGCCCAAGGAGTCGGCGATGGTCGGCAACCACGGGTCCATGACACCTGCCGAACAACTCGTGCCCCTGCTCGAAGTACGCTCCTGACCACCCGCAAACGTCTGCCTCGCTGCCGAAAGGTGCTCAACCCCTCATGCCCGAGCTGGTCTTCTTCTCCGGAACCATGGACTGCGGGAAGTCGACGCTGGCTCTGCAGATCGAGCACAACCGCTCGGCGCGCGGACTGGCCGGAATGATCTTCACCCGCGACGACCGGGCGGGCGAGGGCAAGCTCTCCTCCCGCCTCGGCCTGGTCACCGACGCGGTGGAGGTCGAGGACGGACAGGACCTGTACGCGTACGTCGTCGACCACCTCACGCAGGGCGGGCGCGTGGACTACGTGATCGCGGACGAGGCGCAGTTCCTCGGGCCGGACCAGATAGACCAGCTCGCGCGCGTGGTCGACGACCTCGACGTCGATGTCTACGCCTTCGGCATCACCACGGACTTCCGCTCCAAGCTGTTCCCCGGCTCCCAGCGGCTGGTGGAACTCGCCGACCGCGTCGAGGTGCTCCAGGTCGAGGCCCTGTGCTGGTGCGGGGCCCGCGCCACGCACAACGCCCGCACCGTGGGCGGCGTCATGGTCGTCGAGGGCGCCCAGGTGGTCGTCGGCGACGTGACCCGGTCTCCCGACGAGATCGGCTACGAAGTGCTGTGCCGACGGCACCACCGGCGCAGGATGACCAGCGCCTCGGCGCGCGCCGGCACCCTCTCGCCGGACGTCCTGCCGGTCTCTCCGGTCTGACCGGCCGGCCACGGGGCGCGTCGGCGCCCCGGACCGGTCACCGCGCGCCGGGAACGGCCGGCGATCGGCGTCCTCGTCTCACCCTGTTCCCGTGCCGGCGGGCCGGCCCTGCAGCAGCGAGAAGCGGGCGCCCTCCGGATCCGCCACCGTCGCCACCCGGCCGTGGACGGTGTTCCGGGCGGGCTGGAGGACGTGGCCGCCCAGATCGGCCAGGCGTTCCAGGGACTCCTCCGCGTCAGCCACCGCGAAGTACGTGATCCAGTGCGGACCCCGGTCGCGGGGCAGGGCGTGGCCGACCCCGTGGATGCCGGCGACCGGACGGCCGTCGAGGCACAGGGTCACGTAGTCGAGGTCGGCGGAGACCTCCGGCACCAGTTCGAAGCCGAACACGGTCTCGTAGAACTTGGCGACACTCGCCGTCTCGAAGGTCAGCAGCTCGTTCCACGCCGGGGTGCCGGGGACGCCCGTCACGGCCGTGCCGAGATGCGCCGCCGCCTGCCAGATGCCGAAGACGGCGCCCGCCGGGTCGGAGCCGATGGCCAGGCGGCCGGCCTCGCCCGCGTCCAGCGGACCCACCCCGACCGTGCCACCGCACGAACGTACCGTTTCGGCCGTCCGGTTGACGTCGGCCGAGGCGAAGTAGGGCGTCCAGGCGATGGGGAGCTGCCGGTCCGGGGGCAGTTGGCCGATGCCCGCCACCTCACGCCCGTCGAGCAGGGCCCGCGCGTAGGGGCCCAGTTGCTGCGGCCCGGGCTGGAACTCCCAGCCGAACAGGGCTCCGTAGAACTCGTGGGTGGCGGCCGGGCCGTGCACCATCAGACTCACCCAGCAGGGTGTTCCGGGCGTGTGCCGGGCGTTCGTCTCGCCGTTCCGGCCGGCCGACCCCCGTGCGTCGGTCATCGTCACTCTCTTCTCGGCCCTGCGCGGGCCGTGCGTCCGCTTCCGCCTGACGGATTCCGCTCTGACGGACCTTCGCGCCGATGCCGGCACCGGATCCGGTGCCGCGTGGTCCGGGCGCGCCCGTGGGACGGCCCGGTGCTGTACGGGTAGTACAGCATGTGCCCGAACCCATACGCCTGGTGATCGGTACTGTCCGGCGGGCAGAGTAGCCCGACATCGACGCTACGGCCACTCGGTACGCCAGGATGGGGCCATGAACGCCATCATCTCCGCATCCGAACTCGGGCACGAACTGGCGGGCCACCACCCGCCGGTCCTGCTCGACGTCCGCTGGCAGTTGAGTACGGCCAAGGCGGCCGGCGCCGCGCCGTTCGACGGCCGGGCCGAGTACGCGGCCGGGCACCTTCCCGGTGCCGTCTTCGTCGATCTGGACAGGGAACTCGCCTCCGCGCCCGGGGGAGGGGGCCGGCATCCGCTGCCCGACGTGGCGGAGTTCGGCGCGGTGATGCGCCGTGCGGGCGTCACGTCCGGCCGACCGGTCGTCGTGTACGACGGCGGGCAGGGGTGGGCGGCGGCCCGTGCCTGGTGGCTGCTGCGCTGGACGGGTCACCCGAACGTGCGGGTCCTCGACGGTGGGTTGCCGACGTGGCAGGGGCCGCTGTCGACGGACGTACCCGCCCCCGCGGAGGGCGACTTCGTTCCGCGGCCGGGCGCCGCGGGGCTGCTGGACGCGGACGGAGCCGCGGCGCTGGCCCGGTCCGGGGTGCTGCTCGACGCCCGGGCGGGGGAGCGGTACCGGGGTGAGGTGGAGCCGATCGATCCGGTCGGCGGTCACATCCCGGGCGCGGTGTCGGCACCGACGACGGACAACGTGGCGAGGGACGGCCGCTTCCTGCCCGCGGAGGAACTCCGGGCCCGGTTCAAGACCCTCGGTGCCTCGGAGGGCGACGAGGTCGGCGTGTACTGCGGCTCGGGCGTGTCGGCCGCCCACGAGGTGCTGGCGCTGGCGGTGGCGGGCATTCCGGCGGCGCTGTACGTGGGTTCCTGGTCGGAGTGGTCCTCGGACCCGGAACGGCCGATCGCCGTGGGGCCGGACCCGCAGTAGCCGGGAGCCGCAGCAGCCAGGGCCGGCCGCGGTCCGGACTGCCGTGGTCCGCAGCCGTGCTTGGCCCGCCGTGGTCCGGGTCCGCTGTGGTCCGGGTCCGCTGTGGTCCGGGTCCGCTGTGGTCCGGGTCCGCTGTGGTCCGGGTCCGCTGTGGTCCGGGTCCGCTGTGGTCCGGGCCCGCCGTGGTCCGGGCCCGCCGTGGTCCGGACCCGTCGCGGACCGGCCTCCTCGCAGTCGGCCGCCGTGGTCCGGAGTCGAGTCGTCGCGGGCCAGGGCCGCAGTAGTCCCGTCCCGCCGTGGTCCGGGTCGTCGCGGGCCTGCGCTGCCGTAGTCCCCGCCCCGTCATGGTGCGGAGTCGTCGCGGTCCGGCCCCGTTGTAGTCCGGGCCTGCCCGTGTAGAGCGTCCCCGTCACTGAGCGGCGCCCCGTGTACCGCCTCCGCTCCGCGGTGAGCCGGACCCGCGGCACGGAAGGGCCGCGACGTAGCCGGACCCGCGGCACGGCCGGCGAACTCCCGTGAGCCGCACGACCGGGGGCCGGGCCGCAGTCACTGCGGCCCGGCCCCCGGTCACCGTCGAAGCGGACGGCCCGCGCCCGCTACTCCTGCTTCTTGCGCCGTGTCCCGAACACGATCTCGTCCCAGCTCGGCACCGCCGCCCGTCGACCCGGGCGCACACCGTCGGCCTCGGCCTGGCGGTCGGTGGAGCCGGTCAGGCGGTCGCGGTGGCTGGCCACGGAACGCGGCATGAGCACATCGGCATAGGCGGAACCGGCCGACGCCGCGGGCGCCGGAGCCTCCTCCACCTCGGGCTCCTCGACGGGCTCCTCGGTCGGTTCCGGAGCGCGCTCGGGCACCACCAGGTCGCCACGGAAGCTCGGTACGGCCTCGAGCAGGCTGGTCAGCGAGTCGCGTTCGGCCGACGCGGTGGCCGCGGTCTCCTCGGCCGGCTCGGTCGGCGGCGGGGGCAGACTGGGCCGCTCCCGCTGCTCCCGGTCGAGGGAACGGTCCAGCGGCCGGTCGCGCGGCAGCCGGGCGATGCGCGGGACGAACGGGAAACTGGGCTCGGGCGCGGCGAGGTCGTCGGACTCGCCGATCAGCGCGCGCGCCTCCGAGTCGACGGCCTGGACGAGCCGCCGGGGCGGGTCGTACGTCCAGCTCGCCGAGTGCGGTTCGCCCGCGACCAGGTAGACCAGCAGGACTTCCCAGGTGCCGTCGTCGCGGCGCCAGGAGTCCCACTGGACGGTGTCCTTGTCGGCGCCGCGCAGCAGCAGCCGCTCCTGGACGGCCTCGCCGAGGGGCGGCCCGGAGTTCTCGCCGGGGCGGCGGACGGGGGTCTTGCGGGCCCGCTCCGCCATGAAGGCGCGCTCGGCCAGCACGGGACCCTCGAAGCGCCGCACGCGGTCGACGGGGATGCCGGCCATCTGGGCGACCTCTTCCGCGGTCGCGCCGGCTCGTATACGGGCCTGGATGTCACGGGGGCGGAGATGGCTCTCCACCTCGATCTCGATCTGGCCGAGGCGGGGACGGTCGCCGCGCACGGCGGCCCGGAGCCGCTCGTCGATCGGAAGCGTGTACTCCGTGCTGTCCGCAGCCTTCAGCACCAGCCGTGTGCCGTCATTCGAGACGGCCACGACACGCAGTTCGGGCATGGGGACCTCCCGGGTGGTGCCTGCCGACGTCACGTGCGTCGCTGCTTCCGCTCTGTCGAGTGTGGCCTGCCCGGGTGCAGCCTGCCACAACCTTGCCGAGTTGCCCGGCGTGTCGGGCGGGGGCCCTGGATCGCCGTTATGGCACGGTTACCTGTTCGCAACGCTAAGTGACCAACTCCGTCACCCAGAGCAACTAGCCCCCTCCCGGCGGTCCTTCGAGGTCCTGCACCCCTTGCCGGGAGGCCTGACCCAGGGCTCGCAACAGTACTCCATTCGGGCCACGTGCGTGGATGGGCACGCCGTCCGACTTCCGGCAAGAGACCGCGCTCGGCCGCCATCGGCGGGATTTCCGTGATCTTGACGTGGCGTACTTCACGGAATCGCCAGAAACGGAACTAATGGTTTCGACCGCACGTCCCTTTCTCGTGCAGTTGATCGATCGCGTACGGGAAAGGCAGGCAAGGTCCGGGAATGCGTGAAAAGCCCGACGACGCACGCGACACGGACGCGCGTGCGGAGGTGACGACCAAGCGGATCGACCTGAGCGTGCCCCAGGTGGCGGGCAGCGCCCTGGCGGCGGTGGTGGCCGCCAAACTGGCCTCCTCCTTCGGCGTGTACGGCACGATCCTGGGGGCCGGCCTCATCAGTGTCGTCGCCACCTGCGGGGGTTCGGTCCTCCAGCACCTCTTCAAGCGCACCGGCGAGCAGCTCCGGGAGAAGCGCACCGTCGGAGTCGTGCGGGCCGGCGGGCCGACGGACGCCGGTCCGCCGGCGCCTTCGGCCGCGGTCCCGGGGGAGTTCACCGAGGGCACCGTCTACCGTGCGCGGCCCACGGGATGGAAGCGCCCGGTGGCCGCGGCGGCCCTCGTCTTCGCCGTCGCCATGGCCGGAATCACCACGTACGAACTCGCCTCGGGCCAGAATCTCGGCGGCGGTCACAGCACCACCGTCGGCAACGCCCTCTCCGGCCACAACAGGTCGGCGGCGGATCCGGGAGACTCCGGCGGTTCCGGCGGCTCGGGGGACACACGGGACGACCAGGACTCCGGTCGGTCCGAGGCGCCGGACTCCGGCTCCGGGGACGAGACTCCGGCCGCCACTCCGTCCGGCTCCCCGAGCGGAACCGGCGACAGCACCTCGCCGGACGGCACCTCCCAGGACGAGGACGGCACGACGTCCAGCCCGACGCCGACTCCGGACGCCACCGGAGGCGAGGACTCCGGCGCGTCCACGAGCCCGGCCCCCGACGCGTCGGCTACGACCCCAGAACCCGGCGCAAGTAGTCGTTCCGGAACAGCCGGTCCGGGTCAAGACGGTCCCGCAACGCCGTGAACTCGCCGAAGCGCGGATACACCCGGGAGAAGTACTCGGCGTCCCGGGTGTGCAACTTGCCCCAGTGCGGCCGTCCCCCGTGCGCCGTGAAGATCCGCTCGGCGGCGGTGAAGTACGCCTGATAGGGCGTGCCCCGGAACATGTGGACGGCGATGTACGCGCTGTCGCGGCCGGAGGCGGTGGAGAGCGTGATGTCGTCGGCCGGGGCGGTGCGCACCTCGACCGGGAAGCTGACCCGGAGCCGGGAACGGTCGACCATCGCCCTCAGTTCGCGCAGCGTCTCGACCACCGCCTCGCGCGGAACGGCGTACTCCATCTCCACGAACCGCACCCGGCGCGGAGAGGTGAACACCTTGTAGGGGGTGTCCGTGTACGTCCGCGCGGAGAGCGCCCTGCTGGAGATCCGCGCGATCGCGGGAACGGTGGCGGGTGCCGCGCGGCCGATCCAGTTGGCGGCCTGGAAGACGCCGTTGGACAGGAACTCGTCCTCGAACCAGCCCTGGAGCCGCCCCACCGGCTGTGCGGGGCCGGCGCTGCGGTTGTTGCGCTTGGTGTTGGTACTGCCGGTGTGCGGGAACCAGTAGAACTCGAAGTGCTCGTTCTCGGCCCACAGTTCGTCGAAGTCGGCGAGGACCCGCTGGAACGGCATCGGTTCCTCGCGGGCCGTGAGCAGGAAGATCGGCTCCACCGCGAAGGTGATCGCGGTGACGACGCCCAGCGCGCCCAGGCCGATCCGGGCGGCGGCGAAGACCTCGCTGTTCTCCCGCTCGGAACAGGTCAGCACCGAGCCGTCGGCCGTGACCATCTCGAGGCCACGGATCTGGGCGGCGATCGAGGCCGACTCGCGGCCGGTGCCGTGGGTGCCGGTGCTGGTGGCGCCGGAGACGGTCTGCTCCATGATGTCGCCCATGTTGGTGAGCGACAGGCCCTCACGCGCGAGGGCCAGGTTGAGCCGCTTGAGCGGAGTGCCCGCCTCCACCGTGACCGTCATGGCGGCGCGGTCGATGTCGCGGATGCCGGTCAGCAGGTCCGGGCGTATCAGGACACCGTCCGTCGCGGCTATGGAGGTGAAGGAGTGCCCGCTGCCGACGGCCTTGACCCGCAGTCCGTCCTCGGCGGCCCTGCGGACGGCCTCGGCCAGTTCGGCGACGGAGGCGGGAGCGACCTCCCGCGCGGGGCGCGCCAGGACGTTGCCGCCCCAGTTACGCCATGTGCCGTTCTTCCCGCTCGTCTTCCCGCTCGTCGTGCGTGTGCTGCTCAACGGTCCCTCCCCGACGCTGAGCCGGCCGCTTGAGCCGGCGGTACCCGAGGAAACCGACCGCGACCGCGACGGCCCCGGCGACCGCCGGAACCCCGTACCCGGCGCGCGCACCCGAGGCGTCGATCACCCAGCCGCCTCCCGAGGAGCCGAGCGCGACCCCGACCGCGAGGCCGGTGCTCACCCAGGTCATGCCCTCGGTGAGCTGCGTGCGTGGTACGTGCTGGTCGATGAGGGACATGGTCGTGATCATCGTGGGAGCGATGGACAGACCCGCAACGAACAGCGCCACGGCCAGAGACAGCAGGTTTCCGACCAGTAGGAGGGGGATCATACTCACGGCCATCGCACAGACGCCCAGCAGCCAGCGACGCTCGGGCGGCCCGGCGAAGCGCAGCAGCCCGAAGACCATGGCCGCCGTGCACGATCCCGCCGCGTACAGGGCGAGGACGAGGCTGGCGGCGGCCTTGTGCCCCTCCTCCTCGGCGAAGGCCACGGTGACCACGTCGACGGCCCCGAAGATCGTCCCCGTGGCCACGAAGGTGGCGACCAGGACCTGGAGCCCGCGCGAGCGCAGCGCGGAGCCGCCGCCCTTCTCCTCGCGCGGGTGGGGCTCCGGCTCGGTGGCGCGCTGCGAGGTCAGCCAGAAGACGCCCGTCGCGAGGAAGCAGGCGGCCAGCAGCGGCCCGGCCTCCGGGAACCAGGCCGTGGACAGGCCGATGGAGATGATCGGCCCGAAGATGAAGCAGATCTCGTCCACCACGGACTCGAAGGAGTACGCGGTGTGCAGTTGCGGGGTGCCCCGGTACAGGGCCGCCCAGCGGGCCCGGACCATGGCGCCGAGGCTCGGGACGCAGCCGATGCCGACGCAGGACACGAACAGCACCCAGTCCGGCCAGCCGTAGTGCGCGGCCGGCAGGAGCACGGCCGCGGCGGTGAGCGACACCAGGGTCGCCGGGCGCAGCACCCGTCGCTGGCCGTACCGGTCGACCAGGCGGGAGACCTGCGGTCCGGCCACGGCGGCCGCGAGCGCGATGGTGGCCGACAGGGCGCCGGCCAGTCCGTACCGCCCGGTGAGCTGCGAGATCATCGTCACCACGCCGATGCCCATCATCGACAGCGGCATCCGGCCGAGGAAGCCCGCGGTCGAGAAGGCCTTGGTGCCGGGGGCGGCGAACAGGGCGCGGTAGGGGCTGGGCAACGGGGTCTCCGGAAACGGCGCGGTGGAGTGCTCGGTAAGGTCCGAACGCAGTCGATACAGATTACTCGTGTCGACGCGCGGGAAACACCCCGCGGAAGGCCCGGAAACAGGCCGCGGACCGGGCGGGACGCGCGGCACCACCCCACCGTTGGTCGGGTGTCAGTGCCGGGTGGCAGGATCGAGACATGCCAGACGTGCTCGATGCCAGCCCCTACGACGCCCTGCTCCTGCTCTCGTTCGGCGGCCCGGAGGGCCCGGACGACGTGGTCCCGTTCCTGGAGAACGTGACGCGCGGGCGCGGCATCCCCAAGGAACGCCTCAAGGAAGTCGGCCAGCACTACTTCCTCTTCGGCGGGGTCAGCCCCATCAACGACCAGAACCGCGCGCTGCTGGACGCCCTCCGCAAGGACTTCGCCGAGCACGGCCTGGCCCTGCCGGTCTACTGGGGCAACCGCAACTGGGCGCCGTACCTCACGGACACCCTGCGCGAGATGGTCCAGGACGGCCGCCGCCGCATCCTCGTCCTCGCCACCAGCGCCTACGCCTCGTACTCGGGCTGCCGGCAGTACCGCGAGAACCTCGCGGACGCGCTCGCCGCGCTGGAGGCGGAGGGCCTGGAGCTGCCGAAGATCGACAAGCTGCGGCACTACTTCAACCACCCGGGCTTCGTGGAGCCCATGGTCGACGGGGTCGTCCGCTCCCTCGCCGAGCTGCCCGAGGAGGTGCGGGACGGCGCCCACATCGCCTTCTCGACGCACTCCATCCCCACCGCGGCGGCGGACACCTCCGGACCGGCCGAGGAGCACGGCGACGGCGGCGCGTACGTGCGCCAGCACCTGGACGTGGCGCGGACGATCGCCGACGCCGTCCGCGAGCGCACCGGCGTCGACCACCCCTGGCAGCTCGTCTACCAGTCGCGGTCGGGTGCCCCGCACATCCCGTGGCTGGAGCCCGACATCTGCGACCACCTGGCGGAGCGCCACGCGGCCGGCGCCCCCGCCGTGGTGATGGCCCCGATCGGCTTCGTCTCCGATCACATGGAGGTCCTGTACGACCTCGACACGGAGGCCACGGCCAAGGCGGAGGAGCTGGGGCTGCCGGTGCGCCGTTCGGCCACCGTGGGCGCCGATCCGCGGTTCGCCGCCGCGGTCCGTGACCTGGTCCTGGAGCGGGCCGCCGGCGAGCGCGGGCAGGAGGCCGCGCCGTGCGCGCTCGGCGCGCTCGGCGCGAGCCACGACCTCTGTCCGGTCGGCTGCTGCCCCGCCCGCGCCCCCCGCCCCGCCGCCGCGGGCGCCGACAGTCCCTACGCCTGAGGAGCGCCGTGACCGACGTGACGACCGACCCGCTGCACGCCGAGCTGCTGAAGATCGCGCAGGAGGCCGCCCACCGCGCGGGCGAGCTGCTGCGCGACGGCCGCCCCGCCGACCTGGCGGTCGCCGCCACCAAGTCCAGCCCGATCGACGTGGTCACCGAGATGGACATCGCGGCGGAGAAGCTGATCACCGGCCTGATCGCGGACCGGCGTCCGGACGACGGCTTCCTCGGCGAGGAGGGCTCCGTCACCGAGGGCACGAGTGGCGTCCGCTGGGTGATCGACCCGCTCGACGGCACGGTCAACTACCTGTACGGGCTGCCCACCTGGGCGGTCTCCGTCGCCGCCGAGCAGGACGGCGAGCGGGTGGCCGGCGTGGTCGTGGCGCCGATGCGCGGAGAGTCGTACCACGCGGTGCTGGGCGGCGGGGCCTGGGCGACGGGCGCCTGGGAGGGTGAGCGCAGGCTCGGCTGCCGCGCCCCGGCGCCGCTGGACCAGGCGCTGGTCTCCACGGGCTTCAACTACGTCGCCGACGTCCGCGCCGAGCAGGCCGAGATCGCGCGGCGGCTGATCCCGCTGGTGCGCGACATCAGGCGCGGTGGTTCCGCCGCGATCGACCTGTGCGACGTGGCCGCCGGCCGCCTCGACGGCTACTACGAGCGCGGTCTGCACCCGTGGGACCTCGCGGCGGGCGACCTCATCGCCCGGGAGGCGGGCGCGGTGACCGGTGGACGCCCCGGGGAGCGCCCGTCCGGGGACCTGACGATCGCTGCCACCCCGGAGGTGTTCGAGCCCCTCCAGCGGCTGCTGACGGAGTTCGGGGCGTAGGTCCGCCGACCGGGACGACGGGGGCGGAGCCCGCACCGCGGCCCGCCGCACCACACGCCCGACTGCCGCCGACCTCTGGAGCGGTACGCGCGCCCGTCCGGGGGCCGATCGGCGCCCGGACGGCAGCCCGCCCGGACGGCAGCCCGCCCGGCCGCCGACCGCGTGTCCGGGCCGCCCCCCGCGGTGAAGGCGTCCCCGTCCCGCCCGGCTGACGGCGGGCCCGGCGCGTGCCCGGGTCCCGCTGGCGCCGTCCGGCGGCGGTCGACCGTCCGCGTGGTGTTCGGCGGCCGTCGATCGTCCGTACCGTCGTCCGCGTGATGCATGCGGTGGTCGTCCCGTCCGAGCCGTGCCCGGGGCCGTCGATCGTCCGTACCGTGGCTGCGGCCGTCGACCGTCCGGGCCGTGCCCGGGGCCGCCGGTCGGCGGACCGCCGCCCGGGACCGTCCGAAGGTTCGGTCCGGGGCGCGGCGCGCCCTCGTCGGCGCCGGACGGAGCCCCGTCCGACGAGTGCCCGACGGAGACCGACGACGACCCGACGGAGACCCGGCCGGGGCCGTGGGGCGCCGACCCGTGGAGCGCTCACCGCCGAGGTGACCCGCACGACGAGGCCCCGGCGCTGGATCCCGCCGGGGCCCCGTCGCTCACGGGCCGATCAGACGCCGGTCGCGCTGACCTCCACACCGTGCTCGGCTGCGAGGCGGCGCAGGTCGTCGAGCTCTCCCAGCTCCACGTCGACGAGGAACTCGTCCCCCTCGTCGCGGGCCCGGGACAGGTCGGACTCGGTCGTCTGTATGCGCTGCAGAAGTCCTGCGGTGAAAGCGTCCATGCTGCGCCCCCTCGTCCTGGGTCGTGGGTCGGTGGCACGGGGGTGTGCCGTGTGGAAGGGGCGATCACGTCTCCGGTGGAGTGCCCAGCGCTGCCCCGCTGGGCGGCGACGGTGCCGGACACCCACGCCCGCTCTGCGGAAGCGGACCGCGGCGTACCGAGCGGTGACGCGGTACAGGCAGAGCGTGATCGCGGGGTGTAAAGCCGTCCTCCCCCCGCGCCCATCCGCGGAAACCTCAACCTCCGGAGAAAATCTCGCATTCCCGGTTCCGTGAAAGCGTTCCCCGTTCCGCGAAGCGGCTCCGCACCGGCCCCTCACCCGCCTTACAGCCGACTTATGGCCGAAAAGGGCAGGATGGAGGCAACACACCCACCAGCCCCCTGCCCTCGTGCGCCCGACAAGCGCTACGCGGGTGGACAGAGGAAGGACAAGCGACGTGCGCGTACTCGTCGTCGAGGACGAGCAGCTGCTCGCCGATGCGGTGGCCACCGGACTGCGCCGGGAGGCCATGGCCGTCGACGTCGTGTACGACGGTGCGGCCGCCCTGGAGCGCATCGGCGTCAACGACTACGACGTGGTCGTCCTCGACCGCGACCTCCCCCTCGTGCACGGCGACGACGTCTGCCGCAAGATCGTCGAGCTGGGCATGCCCACCCGGGTGCTGATGCTCACGGCCTCCGGCGACGTCAGCGACCGGGTCGAGGGCCTGGAGATCGGCGCCGACGACTACCTCCCCAAGCCGTTCGCGTTCAGCGAGCTCATCGCGCGTGTGCGTGCCCTGGGCCGGCGTACCAGCGTGCCCCTGCCGCCCGTCCTGGAGCGGGCCGGGATCAAGCTCGACCCGAACCGCCGCGAGGTGTTCCGCGACGGCAAGGAGGTGCAACTCGCCCCCAAGGAGTTCGCCGTGCTGGAAGTGCTCATGCGCAGCGAGGGAGCGGTCGTCTCGGCGGAGCAGCTGCTGGAGAAGGCCTGGGACGAGAACACCGACCCGTTCACCAACGTCGTCCGCGTGACCGTCATGACCCTGCGCCGCAAGCTGGGCGAGCCGCCCGTCATCGTCACGGTCCCCGGCTCCGGCTACCGGATCTGATCGACCGTGGCGACGACACCCGCGCCCCCCGGGGCGCCCCCGAAGCCCACCTGGGCCCCGCGGTCGGCCGCCCCGCTGCCCTGGCTGCGACCGACCATCCGCATAAGGCTCACGCTGCTGTACGGCGGCATGTTCCTGATCGCCGGCATCCTGCTGCTGTCGATCATCTACCTGCTCGCCGCCCAGGCGGTGCGCACCGGCAACCAGCCGCTGTACAAGATCGTCGACTTCGAGGGCCTCCGCGTCGCCAGCAACGACTGTCCGGGAGTCACCAACGGCAACCTGTCGCTGTCGGAGTTCAACGCGGCGATCAGCGAGTGCATCGACCACGAGCGTCAGGCGGCCCTGGACAGGCTGCTCAGCCGTTCGCTGCTGGCCCTGCTCGGGCTCGCCGTGATCGCCTTCGCCTTCGGCTACGCCATGGCCGGACGCGTCCTGTCGCCGCTGGGCCGGATCACCCGCACCGCCCGCGCGGTGGCGGGTTCGGACCTCTCCCGCCGGATCGAGCTGGACGGCCCGGACGACGAGCTGAAGGAGCTGGCGGACACCTTCGACGACATGCTGGAGCGACTGCAACGGGCCTTCACCGCCCAGCAGCGCTTCGTCGGCAACGCCTCCCACGAGTTGCGCACGCCCCTGGCGATCAACCGCACCCTCCTGGAAGTGCACTTGTCCGACCCGAACGCCCCGGTGGAGCTCCAACAGCTCGGCAAGACGCTGCTGGCCACCAACGAACGCAGCGAGCAGCTCGTCGAGGGTCTGTTGCTCCTGGCCCGCAGCGACAACCAGATCGTCGAGCGCAAGCCGGTGGACCTCGCCGAGGTGGCCGGACAGGCCATCGACCAGGTGCACGCCGAGGCGGGCACCAAGGGCGTGGAGGTCCGGGGTGCGCGCGAGCCCGCGGTGGTCCAGGGCAACGGCGTCCTGCTGGAGAGGATCGCGCTGAACCTGGTGCAGAACGCGGTGCGCTACAACGTGCCCGAACAGGGCTGGGTCGAGGTCACGACCGCGGTCGAGAACGGCCAGGCGGTTCTGGTGGTCACCAACACGGGTCCGGTCGTACCGGCGTACGAGATCGACAACCTCTTCGAGCCGTTCCGGCGGCTGCGCACCGAGCGCACGGGAAGCGACAAGGGCGTGGGCCTCGGCCTGTCCATCGCGCGCTCCGTGGCACGGGCGCACGGCGGGCACATCTACGCGCAACCGCGCGAGGGCGGGGGGCTCGTCATGCGCGTCACGCTTCCCGTCTGAGATCATGACCCCGACATCCCACCGAACTCCGAAGATGTTCGCTTTGAGCAGAATTTCCAGGCCACCGGCCCGGAAAGCGCCTGTGTGATCGATCACAGCGGAGGCTTTCTCGCCATCTACTCTCCGTGATCATGCACCCTGTCGGAAAGCCGGGAAAATCCCGGTTTTCAGGGGTCCTGATCACGGGAAGTACACGGTGAGGCGCCTTTGAAGTGCGGTATTAGGACCGTGTACGGTCCCCATCGCCATCCAAGCCGATCACTCATGAGGGGTCCGGTTGGGTGTCGATTGAGTAACAGACCTTGATGTGAGGCAAAATCTCCGCCTCAGGTCGGGCACAAGTCCGGCCTCTCACGCGTTACGTGCGCTGGAGACACCGCAGACACCCAGAGGGGGAGAGCGACCATGGCAACCGATTACGACACTCCACGCAAGACCGACGACGACGTCGACTCGGACAGCCTCGAAGAGTTGAAGGCCAGGCGGAACGACAAGTCCGCCTCGGCCGTCGACGTCGACGAGTTCGAGGCCGCGGAAGGCCTCGAACTTCCCGGCGCCGACCTCTCGAACGAGGAGCTGGCGGTCCGTGTACTGCCGAAGCAGCAGGATGAGTTCACCTGCATGAGCTGCTTCCTGGTGCACCACCGCAGCCAGCTGGCCCGGGAGAAGAACGGCCAGCCCATCTGCCGCGACTGCGACTGAGGCGGGGTCGGCCGTGACTGGCTCGACCCCTCCCTGGAAGCGCCGCTTCTCCAGGCGGGAAGCGGACCAAGGGCCGTTCAACGGTCCGTACAGCGCGCGTGACGACGAGCGGGGCCCGACCGGCAGCGGGACGGCCTCGCTCGAACCCGTGGCCGGCCGGGGTGACCTCCCGGCGACCGCGGCGACGCCGGCACCCGCTGCCCGGCGCCGGGCAGCGGCGTTCCGGCACAAGGCCGGACAGGGCGTCCGCAACGGCGGCCAGCGCGCCAGGGCCGCCCTGGCGCACCTGGCCGACCGGATCATCGACCTGGCCCCCCGGGTGCCCGTGCGGGATCTGGCGACGCTCCGCAGGCAGTTCCCGGGCCTCGGGCCCGAGGAGCTCGCCGACCGGCTGGTGGCCGGCGCGGCGAAGGGCACGGCGACCGTGGGAGCGGGGATCGGCGCCGCGGCGATGATGCCCGTACCGCCCGCGATGCCCGCCGAGCTGGCCGCCGAGATCACCGGCGTCGCGGCGATCGAGCTCAAGCTGATCGCCGAACTCCACGAGGTCTACGGGGTACGCCCGCCCGGCGGCCTCGCCCAGCGCAGCACCGCGTACCTCAACTCCTGGTCGGACGAGCGCGGCGTCGACGTGTCGAAGCCGGCGAGTCTCGGTTCGGCCATGAACAGCCAGATGAAGCGCCAGCTGCGGCAGCAGATCATGAAGCGGATGGTGCGCGACCTGCCGAACCTGATGCCGTTCATGGTGGGCGCCGCCGTGGGAGCCGTCATGAACCGCCGCGACACCAGAAAGCTGGCCGCCAGAATCCGGGCGGACCTGCGCGGGAAGCAGGTTCCCTGGAGCGCCCTCGACGACCTTCCGGCCCTGGAAGGACCGCAGGACGCGCTGGACATGGGCGCCCTGGCGAGAGAACTCGGCCCGGGAGGCCCCGGGCACCGCCCCGGCGGGGGCAGCGGGCGCTGACCCCCGTACGCGGGCGCTACGCCGCGGCCTTGGCCGCCGCCAAGGCCTCCACCAGCCGCTCCGGCTCGCGGGTCGACAGGTACAGGTACGGAGTCGGGTCCTGCGGGTCCGTGACCATGACGCGCACGGCCCTCGGGATGTAGGC
Source organism: Streptomyces ambofaciens ATCC 23877 (assembly GCF_001267885.1). Taxonomy (NCBI): domain Bacteria; kingdom Bacillati; phylum Actinomycetota; class Actinomycetes; order Kitasatosporales; family Streptomycetaceae; genus Streptomyces; species Streptomyces ambofaciens. The sequence goes on from NZ_CP012382.1 coordinate 5,944,492, forward strand.
GCGCAGCAGCAGGAAGGCGCGGGTGTCGGCCTTGTACGTGCGCCAGGCGCGGGCCTCCTCCGGGTCGAGGATCTCCGCCTCGCCCAGCGCCGAGACCGGCACCTTCGCCTCGCCCGCGATGAGCGAGTCGCCCACGACGCGGATGCGGACCGCACCGTACGAACTGGCCGCCACCGCCGCCACCGCCGTCCCACCGGCCAGGCCGCCCAGCATCGGCAGTGTGCCGAAGGGCAGCAGGATCAGGGCGAACGAGAGCCCCACCAGGAAGGAGACCAGCCACCAGGAGCGGGGCGCGGTGAGGCGTTCTTCGTACGGGGCGGGGGAGAGCTGCATGAAGCAAGCTTGGCACGGTATCGGTGATCGGCCGACGCGCGGGTAAGGTCTGCGCCTGTGAGTGGTACTTCCCCGGGTCTTCAGCCCCCCGCCGACGCCGTGAAACCCGAACGGCACCCCGACGCGCCCGCCCCCGGCGAGCTGCTCGGCGCGCACTACGGCCAGTGCTTCGGCTGCGGCGGCGACCAGCCCCACGGACTGCACCTCCAGGCGCGAGCCGGAGAAGGCGTGTCGATCACCGCCGAGTTCACCGTTCAGCCCGCCCACCAGGGCGCCCCCGGCCTGGCGCACGGCGGCGTGCTGGCCACCGCCCTGGACGAGACCCTCGGGTCGCTGAACTGGCTGCTGCGCACCATCGCGGTGACCGGGCGGCTGGAGACCGACTTCCTGCGGCCGGTGCCCGTCGGTACGACGCTGCACCTGGAGGCCGAGGTGACCGCCGTGGCCGGCCGGAAGATCTACTCCACCGCCACCGGACGGATCGGCGGCCCCGACGGGCCCGTGGCCGTGCGCGCCGACGCGCTCTTCATCGAGGTCAAGGTCGATCACTTCGTGAGCCACGGCCGCGAGGAGGAGATCCGCGCTGCCATGGACGACCCCGACCAGCTCCGCCGCGCCCGCGCCTTCGAGGTGAACCCGTGAGCCGTGATCCCAGGCCGGAACTCGACGTCCTGATCCGCCGCGTCGACCCCGACGTACCGCTTCCGGCGTACGCGCAGCCCGGCGACGCGGGGGCCGATCTGCGCACCACCGCGAGCTGCGAACTCGCCCCCGGTGAACGGGCCGTACTGCCGACGGGCGTGTCTGTGGCGCTCCCCGAGGGGTACGCGGCCTTCGTGCACCCACGTTCCGGTCTGGCCGCCCGCTGCGGTGTCGCCCTCGTGAATGCCCCGGGGACGATTGATGCCGGGTACCGTGGGGAGATCAAGGTGATCGTGGTGAATCTCGACCCGCGCGAGACGGTGCGGTTCGAGCGCTTCGACCGGATTGCCCAACTGGTCGTCCAGCAGGTCGAGAGGGTCCGCTTCCGCCAGGTCGCGGAGCTTCCCGACTCGGCCCGGGCCGAGGGGGGCTTCGGGTCCACCGGCGGCCACGCCGGGTTGGACCGTGCAAGCGGCACAAGCGGTCAGGTCGCCGAGGGCGGCCCGACGGGTGGGAATCGATACGCTTCGGTCGTATCCGACCGGGAAGGACAGTGACGTGTTCGGACGTCGCAAGAAGAGGGATGCCGCCGAGGGCGCGGCCGGCGAGGCCGAGCAGGTCGTCGACAGCGTCGACACCGAGGCGGACGAAGGGCGCGAGCGCGTGCGGCTCGAGCCCGAACCGCGGCCCGACGGGCCCTGGGACAGCACCGAGGTCCGCGACCCGGCCGAGGGCCGGGTGGACCTGGGCGGTCTGTTCGTTCCCGGAGTCGACGGCATGGAGTTGCGGGTGGAGGTCGCGGGCGACGCGATCGTCGCCGCGACCGTCGTGCTGCGCGACAGCGCCATCCAGCTCCAGGGCTTCGCCGCTCCCAAGCGCGAGGGCATCTGGGGCGAGGTGCGTGAGGAGATCGGCTCCGGCATCACGCAGCAGGGCGGCATCATCGACGAGGTCGAGGGCCCGCTGGGCTGGGAACTGCGGGCCCAGGTCCCGGTGCAGCTGCCGGACGGCACGGGCGGCTTCCAGGTCGTACGGTTCGTCGGTGTGGACGGTCCCCGCTGGTTCCTGCGCGGAGTGATCTCGGGCCAGGGCGCGGTGCAGCCGCAGGCCGCCGGTCTGCTGGAGCAGATCTTCCGGGACACGGTCGTGGTCCGCGGCGACGGCCCCATGGCCCCCCGCGACCCCATCGTCCTCAAGCTGCCGAACGACGCGCAGATGGTCCCCGAGGGCGTCCAGCAGGAGGAGGGCTCCCGCTTCTCCGGCGGAATGGGCCAGCTCCAGCGCGGACCGGAGATCACCGAGGTCCGTTAGGCGAAGACTCCGTACGGTTTTCCGTACGCGCGCGTGCGGCGCACGCGCGCGCAGGAGGGCCGCGTCCCGCACGGGACGCGGCCCTCCTGCCGTAGGACCCGGGACAGCGTCGGCGTCGTCCTCCAGCCCTTCGGGCCCACCCGATGCTCACGGCCGCCGAGAGCGTGGACGTACCGCTGCGGCCGTACCGGGCCGCACCGTGTGAACGGGAGGAGCGGGCGGAACCGCCGCTCTCCCTCGTCGGGCTCGCCGGGCACGCCGTGAGGGAACGTCCGCGGGCCGTCGTACGCGGTGAGCGGAGCACCGTCCTGGTCGCCACCCACGACGCCACCCCGCCGGACCTCGCCGACCAGGTGCCGGCTCCCGGGACCCCTGACCTTCGCCCACCCGCCTCCGACCCGGTCGGACGGCGGGTGGGCTTCGTCGTCGGTGGGCCGCGAGACGGCGAGATCGCCGAGCCGTGACATCCCAGGCGTCAGAGTTCCGTCAAGGACGACCGGCATCCGCACCCCGCCCCGGTTTGTCGCGATTGCGGGTCGTAGGGTCGACGCTGCGCAGTCAGCGCTGACCGGAAGACAATGAGGCCATGGGACGCGGCAAGCTTCGGATCTACCTCGGCGCGGCGCCGGGCGTCGGCAAGACGTACGCCATGCTGTCCGAGGCGCACCGCCGCCTGGAGCGGGGCACCGACTGCGTCGTGGCCTTCGTGGAGCACCACGACAGGTCGCGCACGGAGGTCCTGCTGCACGGCCTGGAACAGGTGCCGCGCCGGCGGCTGACGCACCGCGGCGCGGTCTTCACGGAGCTGGACCTGGACGCGGTGCTGGCCAGGGCGCCCCGCGTGGCGCTGGTGGACGAACTCGCCCACACCAACGTCCCCGGTTCCCGCAACGCCAAGCGGTGGCAGGACGTGGAGGAACTGCTGGCCGCCGGCATCGACGTGATCTCGACCGTCAACATCCAGCACCTTGAGTCACTCGGTGACGTGGTGGAGTCGATCACGGGGGTACGGCAGCAGGAGACCGTGCCGGACGAGGTGGTGCGACGGGCGGACCAGATCGAACTGGTCGACATGTCGCCGCAGGCGCTGCGCCGGCGCATGGCCCACGGCAACATCTACCAGCCGGACAAGGTCGACGCGGCCCTGTCCAACTACTTCCGCCCCGGCAACCTCACGGCCCTGCGGGAGCTCGCGCTGCTCTGGGTCGCCGACCGGGTCGACGAGTACCTCCAGCAGTACCGCAGCGAGCACCGGGTGTCGAGGATATGGGGCTCGCGCGAGCGCATCGTGGTCGGCCTGACCGGCGGCCCCGAGGGCCGGACGCTGATACGGCGGGCCGCGCGCCTCGCGGAGAAGGGCGCCGGCGGCGAGGTACTGGCCGTGTACGTGGCCCGCAGCGACGGGCTGACCTCGGCCTCCCCCAAGGAGCTCGCGGTGCAGCGCACCCTGGTGGAGGACCTCGGCGGCACCTTCCACCACGTGCTCGGCGAGGACGTACCGGCCGCCCTGCTCGACTTCGCGCGCGGTGTCAACGCCACCCAGATCGTCCTGGGGTCCTCGCGCCGCAAGGCCTGGCAGTACGTCTTCGGCCCCGGCGTCGGCGCCACGGTCGCCCGCGAGTCCGGACCCGACCTGGACGTCCACATCGTGACCCACGAGGAGGTCGCCAAGGGCCGCGGGCTGCCGGTGGCCGGGGGAGTGCGGCTCGGCCGCTCCCGGATCGTCTGGGGCTGGTTCACGGGCCTCGGCGGACCGGTGCTGCTGACGCTGCTGCTGAACTCCGTCCACCTCGGGCTCGCCAACGACGTGCTGCTCTACCTGGCGCTGACCGTGGCCGCGGCCCTGCTCGGCGGGCTGTACCCGGCGCTCGCCTCGGCCGCCGTCGGATCGCTGCTGCTGAACTGGTTCTTCACGCCCCCGGTCGACCGGATCACCATCGCCGACCCCCGGAACATGCTGGCGCTGGCCATATTCGTGGGTGTCGCGCTCTCCGTGGCCTCCGTCGTCGACGTCGCCGCCCGCCGTACCCACCAGGCGGCCCGGCTGCGCGCCGAGTCCGAGATCCTCTCCTTCCTGGCCGGCGACGTGCTGCGCGGCGAGACCAGCCTGGAGACGCTGCTGGAGCGGGTCCGCGAGACCTTCGGCATGGAGTCGGCCGCCCTGCTGGAGCGGGCGGACGACGTGGCGCCCTGGACCTGCGCGGGCCGGGCAGGGACGGGTCCGCCGGTCCGGCGCCCGGAGGACGCGGACGTGGACATGCCGGTCGGGGACCACATGGCCCTCGCGCTGACCGGCCGGGTCCTGCCCGCCGAGGACCGGCGGGTGCTGGCCGCCTTCGCCGCCCAGGCCGCCGTCGTCCTGGACCGGCGGCGCCTGCGCGAGGAGGCCGACCGGGCCCGCGCCCTCGCCGAGGGCAACCGCATCCGCACGGCGCTGCTGGCCGCCGTCAGCCACGACCTCCGTACCCCGCTCGCCGGGATCAAGGCGGCGGTCACCAGCCTCAGGTCCGACGACGTCGCCTGGTCCGAGGAGGACCAGGGGGAGCTGCTGGAGGGCATCGAGGAGGGCGCCGACCGCCTCGACAACCTCGTGGGCAACCTGCTCGACATGTCCCGCCTGCAGACCGGCACGGTCACGCCGCTGATCCGGGAGATCGACGTCGACGAGGTCGTGCCGATGGCGCTCGGCGGGGTGCCCGAGGGGAGCGCCGAGCTGGACATCCCCGAGACCCTGCCGATGGTCGCGGTGGACGCCGGACTCCTGGAGCGGTCGATGGCCAACCTGGTGGAGAACGCCGTCAAGTACAGCCCCGCCGGACGCACCGTCCTGGTGGCCGCCAGCGCCCTCGCCGACCGGGTCGAGGTACGGGTCGTCGACCGGGGGCCGGGCGTGCCGGACGACGCCAAGGACCGCATCTTCGAGCCCTTCCAGCGGTACGGCGACGCCCCGCGCGGCGCCGGGGTCGGCCTCGGCCTGGCCGTGGCCAGGGGCTTCGCCGAGGCGATGGGCGGGACCCTGAACGCCGAGGACACCCCCGGCGGTGGCCTCACCATGGTGCTCACCCTCCGCGCGGCGGGCTCCTCCCGCACCGCGACAGCGCCCTCCGTGGCACCGCACGCCACCACCACAGAAAGGCAGGCCGCCCGATGACCAGGGTGCTCGTGATCGACGACGAACCGCAGATCGTGCGTGCCCTCGTGATCAACCTCAAGGCCCGGCACTACGAGGTCGACGCCGCCCACGACGGCGCCACCGCCCTGCGGCTCGCCGCCGCCCGCCAGCCCGACGTGGTGGTGCTGGACCTGGGCCTGCCCGACATGGACGGCGTCGAGGTGATCAGGGGCCTGCGCGGCTGGACCCGGGTGCCCATCCTGGTGCTGTCCGCCCGGCACGCCTCCGACGAGAAGGTCGAGGCGCTGGACGCGGGGGCCGACGACTACGTCACCAAGCCCTTCGGCATGGACGAACTGCTGGCCCGGCTGCGGGCCGCCGTCCGCCGGGCCGAACCGGTCCCCGGCGACGTGGGCGACGTGGTCGTGGACACCGAGGAGTTCACCGTCGACCTGGCCGCGAAGAAGGTGCACCGGGCCGGGAAGGACGTACGGCTCACCCCCACCGAGTGGCATCTGCTGGAGGTGCTGGTGCGCAACACCGGGCGCCTGGTCAGCCAGAAGCAGCTGCTCCAGGAGGTGTGGGGGCCGTCCTACGGCACCGAGACGAACTACCTGCGCGTGTACATGGCGCAACTGCGCCGCAAGCTGGAGGCGGACCCGGCGCACCCGCGGCACTTCGTCACGGAGCCCGGCATGGGGTACCGCTTCGAGAAGTGAGCCTCGCGATACCGGTCCGGAGAGGGTGTCTGCCTGTCGGCGCGCCCCGGTACGCTTCAGATATGAGTGCTGCTCCGCGTTCCGACAAGCCGGTGGGCCGGTTCCGGCGCATGTTCGACCGGCTCTCCTCGTCCCAGGAGGACCTGGAGTCCGAGGAACTGCGCGAGGACGCCGACACCGCCGGCTGCACCCGTATCTGCGACTGCCAGGACCGGCAGATCGTCTCGGTTACTGGTACCTTGCGCACGGTCACCCTGCGCCCGCGTGCGGGCGTCCCCGCCCTGGAGGCCGAGCTGTTCGACGGCTCCGCCGCCCTGGACGTGGTGTGGCTGGGCAGACGCTCCATCGTGGGCATAGAGCCGGGGCGCAAGCTCATCGCATCGGGCCGGATCTCGATGAGCCGGGGCCGCCGGGTGCTCTTCAACCCGAAGTACGAACTGAGACCCCTCGGACGGGAGTAGCCGGTGACGTCGCTCGACAAGCCGACCGAAGAGACGGAAGCGGACGACGCCCGGGCGGTGACGGAGGCCGCGCTGTTCGAAGCGTTCGGCGGCGTGCGGGGCATGATCGAGACGGTCCTGCCGGGTCTGCTCTTCGTCACGATCTTCACGCTCAACAACGACCTGCACATGTCGGCGATCGCGGCGCTCGCCGTGTCGCTGGTGCTGGTCGTGGTCCGGCTGGTGATGAAGGACACCGTCAAGCACGCCTTCAGCGGGGTCTTCGGCGTCGCCTTCGGCGTGGTCTTCGCGATGATGACCGACAACGCCAAGAACTTCTACTTGCCGGGCATGATGTACACGCTGGGCCTGGCCCTCGCCTACATCGTGACCGCGCTGGCCGGTGTCCCGCTGATCGGACTGATCCTCGGCCCGGTCTTCAAGGAGAACCTCTCCTGGCGCACCCGCAACCCGGGCCGCAAGAAGGCGTACACGAAGGCCAGCTACGCCTGGGGCCTGATCCTGCTCGCCAAGAGCGCGATCCTCTTCCCGCTGTACTGGTGGGCGGACACCGAGCAGCTCGGCTGGGTGCTGGTCACCCTGAAGATCCCGCCGTTCCTGCTCGCGGTCTGGCTGACCTGGGTCTTCCTCGCGAAGGCGCCGGCGCCCATCGACGTGTTCGCGGAGATGGAGGCGGCGGAGCAGGCCGAGAAGGAACGCGAGGAGCGGGCGAAGGTCGAGCGCGAGGCACTGGGCGGCGACGCCGTGGACCCCGCGCAGAGCGGCAGGCACCGCAAGGGCTGATCGCGCCGACGGACATGGCGGTCGCGCCGACGACTGACGGCGGTCCCGCCGACGAATGGCAGCGCTCGCGCCGATGGCTGACAGCGGTCGCGCTGACGGCGGTCGCGCTCGCTGGTGGCTCACGACGCCGGATACGGCGGTGGGGGCGCCCGGAGATCTCCGGGCGCCCCCACCGCCGTACCGTGGGCTCTCTCCCCGCTCAGCGCGCGGCGTCGCTCCGCCGCGCCGACAGCAGGTCCTCCAGCTGCTCCTCACGGGCCTGTGCCGCCACGAACAGCAGTTCGTCGCCCGCCTCCAGCGAGTCCTCCCGCGACGGGGTGAGGACCCGGGTGCCGCGGATGATCGTGACCAGCGAGGTGTCCTCGGGCCACTCGACGTCGCCGACCTGGGTGCCGGCCAGCGCCGACTCCTCCGGCAGCGTCAGCTCCACCAGGTTGGCGTCGCCGTGGCTGAAGCGCAGCAGCCGGACCAGATCGCCGACGCTCACCGCCTCCTCGACCAGGGCCGACATCAGCCGCGGGGTGGAGACGGCGACGTCCACCCCCCAGGACTCGTTGAACAGCCACTCGTTCTTCGGGTTGTTCACCCGGGCGACGACCCGCGGAACGCCGTACTCCGTCTTGGCCAGCAGGGAGACGACCAGGTTGACCTTGTCGTCTCCCGTCGCGGCGATGACGACGTTGCAGCGCTGGAGCGCCGCCTCGTCCAGGGACGTGATCTCGCACGCGTCGGCGAGCAGCCACTCCGCCATCGGGACGCGCTCGACCGAGATCGCGGTCGGCGCCTTGTCGATGAGCAGGACCTCGTGGCCGTTCTCCAGCAGCTCGCCCGCGATCGAACGGCCGACCGCACCGGCTCCGGCAATGGCGACCCTCATCAGTGACCGCCCTCCTCTTCGGGACCCTTGGCGAACGCCGCCTCGACCTTGTGGACCTCGTCGGTGCGCATCATCACGTGCACCAGGTCCCCCTCCTGCAACACGGTCTGCGAGGTGGGCACGATGGCCTCCCCGAGCCGGGTGAGGAACGCCACCCGTACCCCGGTCTCCTCCTGGAGCCGGCTGATCCGGTGGCCGACCCAGGACGCGGAGGTGTGCACCTCGGCGAGCTGGACCCCGCCGGTGGGGTCGCGCCACAGCGGCTCGGCGCCCGAGGGGAGCAGCCGGCGCAGCATCTGGTCGGCCGTCCAGCGCACCGTGGCGACCGTCGGGATGCCCAGGCGCTGGTAGACCTCGGCGCGGCGAGGGTCGTAGATGCGGGCGGCGACGTTCTCCACGCCGAACATCTCGCGGGCCACGCGGGCGGCGATGATGTTGGAGTTGTCACCGCTGGAGACGGCCGCGAAGGCGCCGGCCTCCTCGATGCCCGCCTCGCGCAGGGTGTCCTGGTCGAAGCCGATACCGGTGACCCGCCGACCGCCGAACGTGGAACCGAGACGACGGAACGCGGTGGGGTCCTGGTCGATCACGGCGACCGTGTGCCCCTGCTGTTCCAGGGTCTGCGCGAGGGCGGAGCCCACGCGCCCGCAGCCCATGATGACGATGTGCATCGCCTCACACCCCGCTTCCTGCGGGCTGCCCGCCGGCCTGTGTGGATGTCCTGCTCATGTCTCTCTTTCGGCTCGCCTGGCGACACGTCGCGGCCAGAGTGCGGGCCGCAGGGGACATCATGCCGGTGGGCAGCGACACCGGACCCTCTCGGGGCCCGGGAAGCCGGATTCCCCCGCTCGGGAAGCCGGATCCCCCCTCCGGGAGGACCGGGTTCCTGCCCGCACCCAACGTAGTGGCAAGCCTGCGGAGCCCGCAGCGCCGTCTCAGCCCCCGGCGGAGGATCTCCGTCGGCCGATGCTGCGGATGCTGGCGACTGTCAGGAATCCGAGGCCGACGAGCGTGGCGGCGCCGCCGATCAGCTCTGCGCTCACGTGCATGGGACCTCCCGGGCGCGGCGACGGCCGCGCGATCGACGGCAACGGGGCGGGGTTCGTCATATAGGCAGCCATATAGACACGCGGATTCCGCGACCTACGGAATCCGCAGCCGCACCGCCCCCGAATTCACCCGTAGGGCAGACGGTGGGGCGATCGGGGGTGGCGGGTGGGCGGGCGCTCGTTCGAACGCTTACGATCCTCTGTTGTGTCCAAACTGACCGACGTGCCCAAACGGATTCTGATCGGGCGCGCACTGCGCAGCGACCGGCTGGGGGAAACGCTCCTGCCGAAGCGCATCGCCCTCCCCGTCTTCGCCTCCGACCCGCTCTCCTCCGTGGCGTACGCGCCCGGCGAGGTGCTGCTGGTCCTGTCCATCGCGGGCGTGTCGGCGTACCACTTCAGCCCCTGGATCGCCGTCGCGGTCGTCGTGCTGATGTTCACCGTGGTCGCCTCCTACCGGCAGAACGTGCACGCCTATCCGAGCGGCGGCGGCGACTACGAGGTGGCGAACACCAACCTCGGTCCCAAGGCCGGCCTGACGGTGGCCAGTGCCCTGCTGGTCGACTACGTCCTGACCGTCGCCGTCTCCATCTCCTCCGGCATCGAGAACCTCGGCTCCGCGGTCCCCTTCGTCGTCGAGCACAAGGTCCTCTGCGCGGTCGGCGTCATCCTGCTGCTGACGCTGATGAACCTGCGCGGGGTCAAGGAGTCGGGCAGTCTGTTCGCGATCCCGACGTACGTCTTCGTCGCGGGCGTCTTCATCATGATCGCGTGGGGCGCCTTCCGGGGCCTGGTGCTCGACGACACCATGCGCGCGCCGACGGCGGACTACGAGATCAAACCGGAGCACGGCGGGCTGGCCGGCTTCGCCCTGGTCTTCCTCCTCCTGCGGGCCTTCTCCTCCGGCTGCGCCGCGCTCACCGGCGTCGAGGCGATCTCCAACGGCGTCCCGGCCTTCCGCAAGCCCAAGTCGAAGAACGCGGGGAACACCCTGGCGCTGATGGGCCTGCTCGCCGTCACCATGTTCTGCGGCATCATCGCGCTGGCCTCCGCCACCGACGTGCGCATGTCCGAGAACCCCGCCAAGGACCTCTTCCACGACGGCGTCCCGCTCGGCGCGGACTACGTCCAGCACCCGGTGATCTCGCAGGTCGCCGAGGCCGTGTTCGGCGAGGGCAGTTTCCTGTTCATCGTCCTGGCCGCGGCCACCGCCCTGGTCCTCTTCCTCGCCGCGAACACCGCCTACAACGGCTTCCCGCTGCTCGGCTCGATCCTCGCCCAGGACCGCTACCTGCCGCGCCAGCTGCACACCCGCGGCGACCGCCTGGCCTTCTCCAACGGCATCGTGCTCCTCGCCGGCGCGGCCATGCTGCTGGTCTTCATCTACGGCGCCGACTCGACCCGGCTGATCCAGCTGTACATCGTCGGCGTGTTCGTCTCCTTCACGCTCAGCCAGATCGGCATGGTCCGGCACTGGAACCGCCACCTGGCCGCCGAGCGCGACCAGGCCAAGCGCCGCCACATGCACCGCTCCCGCGCGATCAACGCCTTCGGCGCCTTCTTCACCGGGCTGGTGCTCGTCGTCGTCCTGGCCACGAAGTTCACCCACGGCGCCTGGGTCGCCCTGCTCGGCATGTGCATCTTCTTCGCGACGATGACGGCGATCCGCAAGCACTACGACCGCGTCGCCGAGGAGATCGCCGCGCCCGAGGATCCCGAGGAGGCGCAGAGCGACGACATGGTGCGCCCGTCCCGCGTCCACTCCGTCGTCCTGATCTCCAAGATCCACCGCCCCACCCTGCGGGCCCTCGCCTACGCCAAGCTCATGCGTTCCGACTCCCTGGAGGCGCTCAGCGTCAACGTCGACCCGGAGGAGACCAAGGCGCTGCGCGAGGAGTGGGAGCGGCGCGGGATCGCCGTACCGCTCAAGGTCCTGGACTCCCCGTACCGCGAGATCACCCGCCCGGTCATCGAGTACGTCAAGAGCCTGCGCAAGGAGTCCCCGCGCGACGCGGTCTCGGTCATCATCCCCGAGTACGTGGTCGGCCACTGGTACGAGCACCTGCTGCACAACCAGAGCGCACTGCGCCTCAAGGGCCGCCTGCTCTTCACACCGGGCGTCATGGTCACCTCCGTGCCCTACCAGCTCCAGTCGTCCGAGGCGGCCAAGCGCCGGGCCCGCAAGCGGGCGGACTGGAACGCGCCCGGTGCGGTCCGGCGCGGTCCGGCCCATCACGACCGGGCGAAGGACTCCTCTTCGTCGAAGTAGACTGGACGGCTGTTGTCCTTCGGCGTTCGCCCTCCGGCGTCCGTCACCGTCGTCACCGTTCTCTGGAGTCACCCCGCCATGCAGGCAGAACCGAAGAAGTCGCAGGCGGAGTCCCGGGCGGTCTCGCTGGTGGGTGAGGAGTACGAGGTCGAGATCGGCCCCGTCGCCCACGGTGGCCACTGCATCGCCCGTACCTCCGAGGGGCAGGTGCTGTTCGTCCGGCACGCGCTGCCCGGCGAACGTGTCGTGGCCCGGGTCACCGAGGGCGAGGAGGGGGCCCGCTTCCTCCGCGCCGACGCCGTCGAGATCCTGGACGCGTCCAAGGACCGCATCGAGGCGCCCTGCCCCTTCGCGGGCCCCGGCCGCTGCGGTGGCTGCGACTGGCAGCACGCCAAGCCGGGAGCGCAGCGCCGCCTCAAGGGCGAGGTCGTCACCGAGCAGCTGAAGCGCCTCGCGGGCCTCACCCCCGAGGAGGCCGGCTGGGACGGCACGGTGATGCCGGCCGAGGGCGACAAGGTGCCCGCGGGGCAGGTCCCGTCGTGGCGCACGCGCGTGCAGTACGCCGTGGACGCCGAGGGACGCGCGGGTCTGCGCAAGCACCGCTCGCACGAGGTGCAGCCGATCGACCACTGCATGATCGCCGCGGAGGGCGTCAGCGAGCTGGGCATCGAGCGGCGGGACTGGAGCGGCATGGAGTCGGTCGAGGCAATCGCCGCGACGGGCTCGCAGGACCGCATGGTGATCCTGGAGCCGCGGCCCGGTGCCCGCCTCCCGCTCGTCGAACTCGACAAGCCCGTCTCGGTCATGCGGGTGGAGGAGAAGGACGGCGGCGTCCACCGCGTCCACGGCCGCGCCTTCGTCCGCGAGCGCGCGGACGACCGTACCTACCGGGTGGGCAGCGGCGGCTTCTGGCAGGTCCACCCGCAGGCCGCCGACACCCTGGTCCGCGCGGTCATGCAGGGCCTGCTGCCCCGCAAGGGCGACATGGCCCTCGACCTGTACTGCGGCGTCGGCCTCTTCGCCGGCGCCCTGGCCGACCGCGTCGGCGACAAGGGCGCGGTCCTCGGCATCGAGTCCGGCAAGCGCGCGGTCGAGGACGCCCGGCACAACCTCGCCTCCTTCGACCGCGTCCGCATCGAACAGGGCAAGGTCGAGGCGGTCCTGCCGCGCACGGGCATCTCCGAGGCGGACCTCGTCGTACTGGACCCGCCGCGCGCGGGGGCCGGTCGCAAGACGGTGCAGCACCTGTCCTCCCTGGGCGCCCGGAGGATCGCGTACGTGGCCTGCGACCCGGCCGCGCTGGCCCGGGACCTGGGGTACTTCCGGGACGGGGGGTACCGGGTGCGGATGCTGCGGGTGTTCGATCTGTTTCCGATGACGCATCACGTGGAGTGCGTGGCGATTCTTGAGCCTGCGGATAAGGGTGCCTGACCTGCGGTCTTGTTGCCCTGGTGGGTTGCTCGACCGGTTTCCCTCCGTACAGCGGTTCAAGCAGACGGAACGATCTTTGGGAGCTCTCTGATCTGCGAAATTCGCGAGAGAGGTGCTTTCGAGGGCGACGTCTGCGGAGTGGCTCTCGCGGAGACTGCTGACGCTCGGATGGCGCTCGAAACGGGGTTCTTCGCCGCGCCTCCCCGGTAGCGATGCGAGCGGCCGCCTCGTCCCCCGCTCCGCGGAGCTGAGAGCGCCGCCCTCCGCCCCGGGTGATACCTGTCTGGTATCATCTCTGTATGGCGATGACTCTCCGACTCCCCGGCGACCTTGACGCGAAGCTCACCGAGCGGGCTCGTCGGGAGGGTCGCAGCAAGCAGGAACTCGCCATCGAGGCCATCCGCGATGCTCAGGACCGGGCCGAGCTGAAGGTCGATGACGTCCTGGCCGAGCTGATGGACAGCGATGCGGAGATCCTGGACCACCTGAAGTGACAGACGTGCGTTACCTCCAGATCGACGAGATCCTGGCCATCGCTCGCACGGTCAACGGTACCGAGCGCAGCGTGCGCGACATGGGCCTTCTGGTGTCGGCGATCGAGCGCCCCCGGACGAAGGTGTTCGGAGCCGAGCTGTATCCCACGTTGTACGAGAAGGCGGCGGCACTGTTGCATTCCGTTGCCCGCAATCGCGCGCTGATCAACGGCAACAAGCGCACCGCCTGGCTCGCCATGCGTGTCTTCCTGCGCTTCAACGGCCTCAGCGCCGATACCGTGCCGCCGCCCGGCTCCGTTGCCGGCCCATTCGTCGAGGAAGTCGCGCAGGACGACATCGACGTAGCGGTCATCGCCAAGCGTCTCTCGACCTGGTTCCCCGTTTCCTGACGTTCGACGTCGTGCGGTGGGGGAGACGAAAGAGGTCTGGAAAGCGGCGCTCGCAAAGGCTTTCCGACCGTCTTTCCGATGACGCATCAGGTGAGTGCGTGGCGATTCTTGAGCGGCGTGACTGTCGCCCGTGAGGGACAGGTGGAAAGCCGGCTTCAAGCATGGGGCGCAAGCCGGTGATCGGTTGTCGCTGAGGGAGCCGGGGCCAGTCGGTACCCGTCGTTCTCGCGTCGCACGTGGCCGGCGGTCGGCGGTGGGAAGTGGCTTCCCAGCAGGAGAGTTGACGTACCGGCCAGTGAGGCGAGCACCCGGTTCCGGGTCCTGGCCGCGAGTTCGGGAGCGACGTCCACGCAGCTGCAGAGCTCCGGATGCGCCATCTGGACCGGGTGGTGGATGCTGTCGCCGGTGACCAGTGCGGTCTCGCCACGGCTGCTCAGTTCCACCGCTACCTGCCCCGGGGTGTGGCCGGGGGTGGGCAGCAGACGGATGCCCGGTGCGACGTCCGTGCCCTCGTCCGCGACCTCGATGAGGTCGAACAGACCTGCTTCCCGGACGGGATGGACCGAGTCCCGGAACATCTGCCGACGCGACTCCTCCATGTCGACACCCGCCCAGTAGTCCCACTCGGTGCGGGAGGTGAGATAGCGCGCGTTCGGGAAGGTGGGCACCCAGGCGTCGCCCTCGGCACGCGTGTTCCACCCCACGTGGTCGGCGTGGAGGTGGGTCAGGACCACGACGTCAACGCTCTCCGGCGCGAAGCCGGCCGCCCGTAGCCGTGCTTCGTAGTCGCTGTTCAGGTGGTGCCAGGCGGGGTTGGCGCGCCGCTTCCCGTTTCCGATGCCGGTGTCCACCAGCACCCGCATGCCGTCCACCTCGACGGCGAAACTGTGACTCGCCAGGCGCAGGAGGCCTTGTTCGTCGGCGAATTCGGGGCTCAGCCAGGGAGTCCGGCCCACGAGGTCGGTGGTCGCCCCGGGCAGCAGCCACGGACCGGTCTGGGAGGGCAGGGCCACTTCGTCGATGCGTCGTACGGTGTGGTTCCCCACCGTCCAGGAAGAGGCGGGGGGAGTAGGGGACTTGGTCGTCTGCGAGGAGGTGGACACGAAGACCTTCCTTACCTGTCAGGGGTTGCGAGGACGCAGATATGTCTTGGGCGGGTGGGTCCGGTGAGGCGAGTGGTGTGGTTGCTCGCGGGGTACAGCGGGGTCGGTGTGCTGGGCCCCTCTCGCACTAAAAGCGATTGGTTTGCTTTAAGGCACCGTAGGTCCTACGATCGACTAAAGCAAATGATTCGCTTTTACGGTGCCCGGAGGCCCTGTACCGGTCCCGGCCCGTCGCGCCGCGCAGATCCGGAAGGACGTCATGACCAGCGAACTCACCCCCCAAGAAGCAGCCCGAGGGGCGCTGCGGGCCGGGCTCCCCCTCGGGGACGGCCGACAGGAAGAAGTGGCCATGACGGCCAACTACATCCACTCCGTGATCAGCACCTTGCGCGAGCTCGACTTCGGCGAGACCCCTCCCGCGTCCTCCTACCGCGCCGGACAGGGGAACGCCGATGCAACCGTTTGAGCTGTCGCTGGCCGAAGCCTCCCGTGCGGTGCGCGCACGGGAGCTGTCCCCCGTCGAACTCACCGCATCGGTGCTCGCCCGTATCTCCGCCGTCGAGGGACGGCTGGGCGCCTACGTCACCGTCGCCGCCGACGCCGCCCTGGCCGCAGCGGCCCGCGCCGAACGGGAGATCTCCGGAAGCGGACCGCGCGGGCCGCTGCACGGGATCCCCATGGCGCTCAAGGACCTGATCGACGCAGAGGGGATGCCCACCACGGCGAGTTCGCACGTCCGGACAGGGCACGTGGCGGAACGCGACAGTCGGGTGGCCGAACGGCTCGGCACCGCCGGGGCCGTCCTCCTGGGCAAGACGCACACGCACGAGTTCGCCTACGGCCTGACCACTCCGCAGACCAACAACGCCTGGGATCACAGCCGGGTCGCGGGTGGGTCGAGCGGCGGCTCGGCGGTAGCTGTCGCCGCCGGCGGGGCGACGTTCGCCATGGGCACGGACACGGGCGGTTCCATCCGGGTCCCCGCGGCCCTGAACGGCGTCGTGGGCCTCAAGCCGACCTACGGCCTGGTCCCCCGCACAGGCGTGACCTCGCTGTCCTGGTCCCTGGACCATGTGGGCCCTCTCGCCCGCACCGTCCAGGACGTCGGGCTGGTGCTGTCGGCGACCGCCGGCCACGACCCGCGCGACCCGGCGAGCGTGTCCGGCCCTACGCTGGACCGCTTCCCGGGAAGCGACCTGCGAGAAGGCGACCTGCGAGGAGGCGACCTGCGAGGACTGAAGGTCGGCGTACCGCGGAACCACTACTTCGACCGCGTCACGCCCGAGGTCGAGGAGTCCGTACGCGACGCGATCGAGCGGCTGGCGGAGCTGGGGGCGCAGCTCGTCGACGTCGAGATCCCGATGGCGCGCTACATCCAGGCCGTTCAGTGGGGGCTGATGGTTCCCGAGGCCACCGCGTACCACGAGCGGTCGCTGCGGGCCACCCCCGATCTGTACGCGGCGGACGTTCGCATCCTGCTGGAGGCCGGCGAACTCACCTCTGCGGGCGACTACCTCCGCGCCCAGCGGGCCCGCACCATGATGCGAGACGCCTGGGCTCGCATGTTCGACGGAATCGACGTCCTCGCCGCGCCGACGGTGCCGATGACCGCCGCCGAGGCGGGGCAGGAAGCCGTCGAGTGGGCCGATGGCACGACCGAGGCCGTGTCGGACAGCTACGTCCGCCTCTGTGCCCCCGCCAACATCACCGGCGTCCCGGCCCTCACCCTGCCGGTCGGTCACGACCACGCCGGACTGCCGATCGGAATGCAGCTGATGGCGCGCCCCTTCCACGACGCGACGGTGCTCCGTGTGGGCCGGGCCTACGAGGAGTCGGTGGCCGGCGCCGGGCGCCTTGCTCCCCTCGCTGCCTGAGGGGCCTGAGGCAAGGCGGACGTTCCAGCCGGCGTGCGTTCGCGTCGCCGCAGGGGTGCACGCCGTGCTGGGACGCCCGGATACGCGGCGCCGCGGGTCGCCGACGCCGGCCATCGGCTAGAAGCAACAGATTCGCATTAAGGTGGGTCGCATGACTCCCAAGCCCATGGCCCGCCCCGGCGGGCGCAGCGCACGCGTACAGGCGTCCGTCCATGCGGCGGTACGTGAACTCGTGGGGGAGGTGGGCCGCGACGCGCTCACGGTCCCGATGGTGGCCACTCGGGCGGGCGTGACCCCCTCCACGATCTACCGTCGCTGGGGCGATCTGCAGGAACTCCTGTCCGACGTGGCCGTCGAACGACTGCGCCCGGAAACGGAGCCGGCCGATCTCGGAAGCCTGCGGGCCGATCTCGACGCGTGGGCGGAACAGTTCCTCGACGAGATGGCCTCGCCGCCCGGGCGCGCCTACATCCGGGACGCCCTGCTCGGCGACCCCGACGGAACGAACGCCGGTCAGTGCTCGGCGTACGCCGCGGAGCAGATCGACGCCGTGCTGGCCCGTGCGGTGCAGCGGGGGGAACCGGTGCCCGAGACGGAACTGCTGATCGACCGTGTGGTGGCGCCGATCATGTACCGCATCCTCTTCCGCCCTGGCCGACTGGACGCCGCATACGCGCGTGAGCTCGTGACGAACGCCGTGTACGCCCTGGAGACCGAGGCCGGCGCTCGCCCCGCCCCGGCCGCCGCCCCGCGGCGCTCGAAGAAACCCGACAGCTGACCACGTCGCTCATCGGGCGGTCCGGCCACCGGGCGGACGACGGATCAGGCGGCGGTGAAGCCGCCGTCCGCGGGGAGTACGGCGCCCGTGACGAAGGCGGACCGCGGGGAGACCAGGAAGCACAGGACTTCCGCGATCTCGCGGGGCTGCGCCACCCTGCCCAGGGGGTGGGCGTCCGCGAAGGACGCCAGATAGGCGCGGCTGTCGGGGCGGAAGGTGTCGAGGAAGTCGGTCTCGACCACGCCTGCGGCGACGAGGTTCGCGCGGATGCCGAGGGGGCCGCCCTCCAGTGCCAGCACCTTGGTCAGCTGGGCGAGAGCCCCCTTCGATGCGCTGTAGGCGACCCCCTCGGGCAGCCCGACCGTGCACGCGTACGAACCGGTACTGACGATGGCGCCGCCGCCGCGCTCCTCCATGGCCCGGAAGGCCTCGCGGGCGAAGAGGAAGGCACCGCGGGCGTTGACGTCCATCACGCTGTCCCAGTCCCGTGCGGTGGTGTGCGTGACGGGCTTGTTCAGGGTGCGGCCGGCGTTGTTGACCAGGATGTCCAGTCCGCCGAAGGCGTCGACGGCGGCACCTACCGCGCGGGTGGCGGTCTCTTCCGCGGTGACGTCTCCGGTCACGGTCACCGTCCCGGGCAGCTCCTCCGGGAGAAGCGCGAGTTCGGGACGGGTGTCGAGGGCGACGACGTGTGCGCCGCGGGCGTGGAGGAGAGATGCGGTCTCCTTGCCGATACCGCGTGCGGCGCCGGTGACGAGGGCCGTCTTCCCGGCGAACTCGGCGGCGCCGGTGGACGATGGCGTGGATGTCATTCGGGTGCTCCCTGGTGGGGTCGGGTCGGGGGTCCGTGCGCGGTCACGGACGGCTTCGTGGCCGAACGAGGGGCCTCGTCAGTGGTCCCGGCTGTCGGGCCGGTGCCGGATGAGGAGCGCGGCGCCCAGGCCGACGAGCACGGTGGCGACGATGACGCCGGTACCGAGGCCGTAGCCCGCCAGGGGGTCACCCCGGTTCGTGCGCTGTCCGGCTTCGACGACCGCGGTGACGAGGGCGAGGACGACGGCACCGCCGATCTGCATGAAGGTGTTGAGCAGGGCTCCCGCCAGCCCTTGGTCACGGTCCGGCACCCCGGTCACGGCGCTCATGTTCAGGGCGGGAAAGGTCGCCGCGGTGCCGATCCCGTTGACGACCATGACGGGCAGGACCACGGTGAGGAAGGAGCTGTGGGGGCCGATCCGGAAGAACAGCGCGTAGGACAGCGCGAGGAGCAGCATCCCGGCGGCGATCGTCCTGTGCGTTCCGAACCGGGCGGCGAGCCGCCCCGCGAACGGAGCCAGCGCGCCGTTGGCGAGGCCCAGCGGGACGAAGGCACCGGCGGTCTGCAACGGCGACCAGTGCAGCACGTTCTGCAGGTAGAGCGTGGCGAGGAACGCGAACGACGTGTAGGCGCCCCACATGGCGAAGATCGTCAGGTTGGCGCCGGCGGTCGTGCGCCGGGTGAGGAAGGACAGCGGGACCAAGGGCCTGCGTGTACGGGACTCGACCCGTACGAACAGGCCGAGCAGACCGGCCGCGGCGAGGAAGAGGACGAGGGTGCGGGCGGACAGCCAGCCGTGCGACGGAGCCTGGGTGAGGGCGTAGACCAGGAGCACCAGGGCTCCGGTGGCCGTCAACGCGCCGGGAACGTCCATCTTCTCGCGAACGCTGCCCCGGGGGTCCGCCGGGAGCAGGCGCCGTCCCGCGAGCAGCGCGCCCACAGCGATGGGCACAGGGAGCGCGAAGACCAGCCGCCACGACAGTTCGGTCAGCACGCCGCCGAGAACGAGTCCGCCGATGAAGCCGCAGGCGCCGGCGGTGGCGTACCAGCCGAGGGCACGGCCGCGCCGCGGACCCTCCGGCCAGTTGGTGGTGATCAGAGAAAGAGCCGCCGGGGCCAGGAAGCCCGCGGCGATCCCCTTCACCAGCCGCGCCACGACCAGCACGCCACCGGTCGGAGCGAGCGCTCCCAGCACGCTCACCACGCCGAAGACGGCGACCGCGGTCAGGAAAGCGCGTCGCCGGCCGAACAGATCGGCGACCCGGCCGCCCAGGAGGAGGAACCCGCCGTAGCCGAGGGCGTAGGCGGACACGACCCACTGCAAGGAGCCCGAAGCCATGCCCAGGTCACGCTGGATCGCGGGCAGGGCCACGCCCACGTCCGAAAGGTCCACGGCGTCCATGAAATGAGCCGCGCACAGCACCAGCAGGGCCGGCATGCCGGGTGGCGGGGAGACCTCCGCGACGGCCCCGGTTCCGTGGGCGTGAGAAACGAGGACGCCGGCGCGCCTTCTCACGAGGGCTTCTCCGTCCGGTCCTCGCGGTAGAGCACGAGGTGTTCGTGGTGGAGCACGCCGTCCCTGATGTCGCCCGTGGCGGTGAAGCCGGTGTCGTCGACGTAGTCGAGGTGGTCGCCGGTCACCGTGTACCGGCCGGTGTACGCGCTGCGCCGGTCTCCCCGGGCCTCGTCGTAGCGCCCGTCCGGCAGCAGCTCCTGGCGGATCCGACCGTCCGCGGTCGTCCACATGCCGACCACGTCGGCATGCCCGGTAGCGCGGCCGTTGCGCGCATCGCCTGTCATCACATTGCCTTCCTCGGTGGGTGCGGGTGTCTTGCCCGACCGAGTCTGCGCAGGTCATCGCGGGTGTACCAGGGTGCTCTCCGCCTGGGTGCGGCACGCCCAGGCAGAGAGCGGAGCCACTGCCTAGCCTGGAGGCCATGGACGACAACCATCTCGGGGAATTCCTCCGCGCGCGCCGTGCCCGCCTGCGGCCACAGGACGTCAACATGGCGAGTCACGGCGTACGCAGGGTCGCCGGACTGCGCCGCGAGGAGGTCGCCGTCCTGGCCGGCGTGAACGCCGACTACTACACCCGGCTGGAGCAGGGCCGCGAGCGCCGTCCCTCGCCACAGGTGCTGGACGCGCTCAGCCGTGCCCTCCTGCTCGACGGGGAGGCCCGCGGCCACCTGCGCCGTTTGGCCGGAGTGTCACCGGAGGGCCAAGGCTCCCTCCACACCGCCGAGCACGTCGGTCCCGCGCTGCGTCAGCTGATGGACGGCTACCCGCACACCCCGGCGTTCGTGATGAACCGCGTCCTCGACCTCCTGGCCGCCAACGCCCTGGCCGACGCGCTGTACGCCCCCTTCACCCCCGCGGACAACCTGGCCCGCATGACGTTCCTCGACCCGGCCGGACGGGAGTTCTACCAGGACTGGGACCGGGCCGCCCAGGCCGCCGTCGCCAACCTGCGCCAGGCGAGCGGCTTCGACCCCGAGCACCCACGTCTGCGAGACCTGGTGGGCACGCTGACCGAACACAGTGCCGCATTCAGACGGTTGTGGGCGCAGCACACCGTGCGCGGAAAGACCCAGGACGCCAAGCAGCTTCTCCACCCGGAAGTCGGTCCTCTCGCCCTCACCTACCAGTCGTTCGACGTCCGCGACGCCCCGGGCCAGCAACTCGTCATCTATCACGCCGAACCGGGCAGCTCCTCCGCGCAGGCCCTGGCCCTTCTCGGCTCCCTGTACGCCGACGGCAGGCGGGACCCGTCCCGTTCCGCCGGACGGTGAGACCCGTGGCGCGCCCTCGAAGAGGACCGTGTCGAGGAAGAGGGCCGTGTCGAGGAAGAGGGGAGTGTGCGGGTACGGGCGAGCGCGGGAGCGAGGTCGCGCCACGGGAAGGGGGAGTGGCGAGGGTCGCCGCCACCACGGCGGCGACCCTGGGGCCGTCAGTGATGCCTTCCCGGCGGGGCGGGAGAGGCCGCACCGTAGGCCGTCATCGTTTCGCGCCTCCGTTCCCGGCGGGTGCCGTCAGGTGCGGGTCCAGCGCTGGTTGCTGCCGTTCGAGCAGGTGTAGAGCTGGATCAGGGTGCCGTTCGCGGTGCCGGTCGCCACGGCGTCGAGGCAGCGGCCGGACTGGACGCCGACGATGGATCCGTCGGAGTTGAGGCGCCACTTCTGGTTGTCGCCGCCCCAGCAGCTGTAGACCTGCACCTTCACGCCGTTGCCGGTGCCGGCGGCGTCCAGGCACTTGTTGCCCTGGATCCTCAGCTCGCCCGCGTCGGTGTACGTCCACTGCTGGTTGGTGCCGCTGTTGCAGTCCCACAGGCGGAGCTGTGTGCCGTCGGTGGTGCTGGGCACGTCCAGGCAGCGGCCGGAACCGACGCCCTTGATCTGCCCGGCGTCCGCAGGGGGCGTGGTGGAGCCGCCGTTGAGGGCGTTGAGGACGGCGGTGTAGGCGGGCTTCTTGCTGCCGTCGCCGTTGAACAGCAGCGGCGTCTGCTCCGATCGCCAGGAGTCGGTGTCGCGCACACCCCAGACGGTGATGCCGAGGCAGCGCGGGACGGCCAGGCAGTCGTTGGTCACGTTGGTGTAGGTCGAGGCCGGGGCGCCCTGGATGTCGAGTTCGGTGATGGCCACGTCGACGCCGAGGGCGGCGAAGTTCTGCAGCGTGGTGCGGAAGTTGCTGTTGTACGGGCTGCCGCTGTTGAAGTGCGACTGGAAGCCGACGCAGTCGATCGGCACGCCGCGCTGCTTGAAGTCCCGGACCATGGCGTACATCGCCTGGGTCTTGGCCCAGGTCCAGTCCTCGACGTTGTAGTCGTTGTAGCAGAGCTTCGCCGCCGGGTCGGCGGCGCGCGCGGTGCGGAAGGCGACCTCGATCCAGTCGTTGCCGGAGCGTTGCAGGTTGGAGTCCCGCCGGGACCCCGAACTGCCGTCGGCGAAGGCCTCGTTGACGACGTCCCACTGGGTGATCTTGCCCTTGTAGTGGGCCATCACGCCGTTGATGTGGCCGATCATCGCCTCGCGCAGGGCGCTGCCGCTGAGGCTCTGCATCCAGCCCGGCTGCTGGGAGTGCCAGGCGAGGGTGTGACCGCGCACCTGCTTGCCGTTCTGCACCGCCCAGTTGTAGACGCGATCGGCGGCGGCGAAGTTGAACTGCCCCCGCTGCGGTTCGGTGGCGTCGATCTTCATCTCGTTCTCGGCGGTCACCGAGTTGAACTCACGGTTCGCGATCGTCGTGTACGTCGAGTCGCCCAGCTTGCCCGAGGCGATGGCGGTACCGAAGTAGCGGCCGCTCTGCGCCGCCGCGGCACCGAGCGTGCTCTCGGCGGCGTGTGCGGTCGGCGGCGCGACCAGGGCGGTGACCGCGCCGAGGATGCCCACGAGCACCGCCAGCAGCAGGCCGCGGATCTTGCGGCGGTTGACCGGTCTGGGAAGGGCGTACGAGCCCATCACTGTGCCTCCAAGGTAGAAATCACGGAAGGACCGAAGCGCAGGGGTCGCGTCGTCCGCTCCCGAGCGGCAGACGGACACAGCCGGCGGACCGCCGGGCGGCGACAGGAATGATTGAGGTGTTGACGATGCATCGTCAATACTCGGCGCAGAAAATGTTTCTGAGTTCCTTTCGAAACTTTCGGCGGCCCATCTGTCGATGAATCCGCGATATCGCCGGGGTCGGTCGGGCCTCCTGATCGCGACGAGTGTCGGGTCGGTGGGGTCGGGAGGCGTGAATGTTTCGGTTTCGCGAGCGATAAGTGCGAGAGGGATTGACGCCGTTCGTCGGCTCCCTATTCTTCAGGTTGCTCGACACTTCGGCTGTCGTTCGGCATGTCGAACATGTCGAGTCGCTCCCTCGCGGAGCAGGCCGTCGCACCCCGCACCCCCGCTCCGACAGTTCGGGCCACCTCGGAGGAGGCCGGCCGGAACCGTCCACTCACGGTGGAGGAAGTCCCCATGCGCAGAGGAAGTCTCACCCGCGGGCACCCGTCCGCGGTGCTCGCCGCCCTGGTCGCCGCCGTCGCCGTGCTGGCGGCGCTGCTCGTCGTCACGCCGGCGCAGGCCGCCGCCGTCGGCGCCTTGCGCGGTGCCGGTTCGGGCCGCTGTCTCGATGTGCCGGGCGGCGTCCAGACCGACGGCACGCACCTGCAGATATACGACTGCTGGGGCGGGAGCAATCAGCAGTGGACGTTGACGGACGACCGTCGGCTGACCGTGTACGGCAACAAGTGCCTGGACGTTCCGGGTCACGCCACCACACCCGGGACGCGGGTGCAGATCTGGAGCTGTTCCGGCGGTGCGAACCAGCAGTGGCGGGTGAACTCCGACGGCACGGTCGTCGGCGTGGAGTCCGGGCTGTGCCTGGAGGCCGCGGGCGCCGGTACGGCCAACGGCACGGCGGTGCAGATCGGGACGTGCGTCGGTGGCAGCGGGCAGAAGTGGTCCGGCCTGACCGGGACGCCCCCGACGGACGGGGCGTGTGCCCTTCCGTCGGCGTACCGGTGGTCGTCGACGGGTGTGCTGGCGCAGCCGGCGAACGGGTGGGCGGCGGTCAAGGACTTCACCACCGTGACCCACAACGGCAAGCACCTGGTCTACGCGTCGAACGTGTCGGGGTCGTCCTACGGCTCGATGATGTTCAGCCCCTTCACGAACTGGTCGGACATGGCGTCGGCCGGCCAGACCGGGATGAGTCAGGCGGCGGTGGCGCCCACCCTGTTCTACTTCGCGCCCAAGAACGTCTGGGTGCTGGCGTACCAGTGGGGCGCGTGGCCCTTCGTCTACCGCACGTCCAGCGACCCGGCCAACCCCAACGGCTGGTCGGCTCCGCAGCCGTTGTTCACCGGGAGCATCTCAGGATCCGACACCGGCCCGATCGACCAGACCCTGATCGCCGACGGACAGAACATGTACCTGTTCTTCGCCGGTGACAACGGCAAGATCTACCGGGCGAGCATGCCGATCGGGAACTTCCCGGGCAGCTTCGGCTCGTCGTACACGACGATCATGAGCGACACGAAGGCCAACCTGTTCGAGGGCGTGCAGGTCTACAAGGTTCAGGGCCAGAACCAGTACCTGATGATCGTCGAGGCGATGGGCGCGAACGGACGCTACTTCCGTTCCTTCACGGCCTCCAGCCTGAGCGGCTCGTGGACCCCGCAGGCCGCGAGCGAGAGCAACCCCTTCGCGGGCAAGGCCAACAGCGGGGCCACCTGGACCAACGACATCAGCCACGGTGACCTGGTCCGCGACAACCCCGACCAGACCATGACCGTCGACCCCTGCAACCTGCGGTTCCTCTACCAGGGCAAGTCACCCACCGCGGGCGGCCCCTACGACCAGCTGCCGTGGCGGCCGGGTGTGCTCACCCTGCGGCGCTGACCTCCCGGCGTCGAGCTCCCGTGCCGCCGGGGCACGGGAGTTCCGCCTTCGGATCGAGCCGTCAGGAACCCGCCCGACGAATGCGGACGGGCCCGCGGGCCTCGGCCTGCGTGACGGGCCGGCCGGCCTGGGTCACCTCGACCTCGCCGGACCCCACCAGACGCCAGGCCGCTCGGCGCGCGGGTTCCAGCAGGGCTCGCCAGCCCTCGTCGTCACCCTCGTGGACCCGACGCGCGGCGTCGGACGGACAGATCGAGGCAGTGGCCGCCCGTCGCTCCAGCAGGTCCATGATGGCCTGCTCCAGCCGCTGGTCGAGATGCCGGTCCGTCTCCGCCACGCCATCCAGTGTGCACCGGGCCCGTGGACGCCGCCGCCCGGCCGTCGCGGGGCGGTGGGTAGCATCGGCTGCCGTGGGCGACGACCGGACCGACCCGGCATGGGGAACCTTTCTCGAACTGGGCGGGCCGGCGGACGGCCCGCTGCACGTCCGGCTGAGCCGTGCCCTGCGGGCGGCGGTGACCGGTGGGCGGATCGCCTCCGGCAGCGCGCTGCCGCCGAGCAGGGCGCTGGCGGCGGACCTGGGCTGCTCGCGGTGGGTGGTGACGGAGGCCTACGCGCAGCTCGTCGCGGAGGGGTACCTGGAGGCGCGCAGCGGCTCGGCCACCCGGGTCAGGGCGCAGGCCGTCCCCGCTCCGGTGACGCCCGAGGCGGACGTCGGTACGCGGTGGGAGCCGGAGTTCGACATGCTGCCCGGCATACCCGACCTGCGGGCCTTTCCCCGCGGACGGTGGGCGGACGCGGTGCGGGAGGCCACCGGCGCACTGACCTGGGGCGAGCTCGGCTACCCCGATCCGGCCGGTCTCGCCCGGCTCCGGCAGCGGCTCGCGGCCTACCTCGTGCGGGGACGCGGCGCGTCGCTGGAAGCCCGGCAGCTCGTCGTCTGCGCGGGCACGCTGGACGCGGTGCGCAGGCTGTGCCGGGTCCTGCGGACCGAGGGCCACACCCACATGGCCCTGGAGGACCCTGGCTGGTCGCGGCTGAGCGCCACGGTCGGGGCGGAGGGGCTGGTGCCCGTCCCGGTTCCCGTGGACGGCGACGGCCTGCGGGTCGACCTGCTGCGGCGCGCGCCTCAGGTCCGGTCGGTGATCGTCGCTCCCGCCCACCAGTTCCCGACCGGTGTGGTCCTCGCCCCGGCCCGTCGCGGCGAGCTGGTCGCCTGGGCCCGCGAGGTCGACGGCCTGGTGCTGGAGGACGACTACGACGCCGAGTTCCGATACGACCGCCACCCCGTGGGCGCCCTGCAGGGCATGGCACCGGAGCACGTCGCGCTGCTGGGGTCGGTCAGCAAGACGCTCTCGCCGGCCCTGCGGATCGGCTGGGCGGTGACCCCGCCGCGCTGGACCGAGGCCCTGGGCGCGGAGCACGTCGGGGGCGTACCACCGCCCGTCATCGACCAGGAGGCGTTCGCCCGGTTCCTGGCCCGCGGGTCCTACGACCGGTACCTGCGGGCGGCACGGCTGCGCTACAAACGGCGCCGCGATCACCTCATGGGAGAACTCGCGGCGTCGCTGCCGGGGTTCCAGGTGTCCGGTGCGGCGGCCGGCTTCCACCTGCTGCTGTCCCTGACGGACTGCTCGGCGCCCACCGTCGTCAGGGAGGCGGCGCGGCGTGACGTGAGGCTGGCGGATCTCGACGCCTACCGGATGGCGCGGGCCGAGCACCACCCGACGGCCCGGGCCGGCGACTCCGGCGGGGCGCGGGCCGTGGCCGCCGCCGGCCCCGCGCTGGTCCTCGGCTACGGCAATCTGGCGGACCACGCCGTGCCCGGAGCCGTGCGGCGCCTGGCACAGGCCATCGACGCGGCCCGGCGCCACGACCGGCGGCACGTCGACGCCGGGCGGGCCGGGGAGCGGGCCGACTGAGGGACGGCGTGTGGCTGGTCAGCCCGACCCGGGCGAGGGACGGCGTGTGGCCGTCAGCCCAGCCCAGCCGGGCTGAGGGGCGGGTGTGTGGCCGTCAGCCCAGCCCAGCCGGGCTGAGGAGCGGGTGTGTGGCCGTCAGCCCAGCCCAGCCGGGCTGAGGGGCGGGTGTGTGGCCGTCAGCCCGTCCCGGCTGAGGGACGGTGTGCGGCCGGTCAGCCCGTCCCGGGCGAGGGGCGGTGTGTGGCCCGTCAGCCCCGCCCGGCGAGGTCCAGCCGTGCCCTCGTCTCCCGGGGCAGCTCCAGCTCGACGGCGGCCAGCACCTCGTCCAGCTGCTCGACGGAACTCACCCCCACGATCGGGATCACCGGCGGATCACCTCCGAGCAACCAGGACAGCACCACCTGGTTGGCGGTGGCACCGAGCTCGGCGGCCACCTCCCGCAGCACGGTCAGCCGCTGCCCGGTGCCCGGGTGGTCGTAGGCGGCGGACAGGGTCTTGTCCGGCCGGGTGTACGCGCCCGAGAGCAGGGACGAGTAGGCCAGCAGCGTCAGGTCGGGCTCGCTGCGTACGTGGTCGAGGAGTTCGGAGGTCGCGTGGACGTGTCCGCTCTCCGGCAGTCCGACGTCGAAGCGCGGCTGAAGGTAGGAGTAGCGCTGCTGGACGCAGGTGTACGCCGTCCAGCCGTTGGTCCGGGCGAGCGCGCGGGCCCGTTCGATGCGCCAGCCCGCGTGGTTGGAGCAGCCCAGCACCGCCACCTTGCCGCCGCCGACCAGCTCGTCGAGAGCTCCGAGCGTCTCCTCCAGAGGGACGGTCCGGTCCTCGATGTGGGTCCAGTACAGATCGATGCGATCGGTGCCCAGGCGTCGCAGGCTGTCCTCCGCGGCCTTCCGTATGACGGGAGCCGACAGCCCTTCGGCGGTCTCCAGGCCGCTGCCGGGGACGGTGGGGCGGGCACCCACCTTGGTGGAGATCACCACCTCGTCGCGGCGGCGGCGGCTCGCCAGCCAGCGCCCGACGGTGTTCTCGCTCTCGTCCCCGGTCCCGCCGGGAGCCCAGAACGCGTAGTTGTCGGCGGTGTCGACGAGACTGCCGCCGGCCTCGACGAACCGGTCGAGGATGGCGAAGGACGTCTTCTCGTCGACGGTGGTGCCGAAGGGCATCGCGCCCAGGCACAGGGCACTGACGAGGGGGCCTGACGGCCCTCCGAGACGGCGTCGGAGCATCGGTATCACCTCTGTCTTCCCCGCACGTCGATGACGTGCGGGCTCGGGCGGGAACGGCTCCACCGTAGAAAGGAAGCGGTCCGGCGTCCCGGTCCAAAAGAGCACGGGAAAACCGGACCGATCGCGCGTCTGTGCCCTGGCGGGCCGGCTCGTTCCAAGCCCTGGTCGCGGTTGGCCCCCTACGGTGGTACGACCGACGACAAGGCGACGGGGGCGACGATGCGTATCGCGGTGACAGGGGCGGCGGGCAGTCTGGGCAGGCGGGTGGTGCAGCTGCTCGCGGACCGGGCCGACGTGGACGTCGTGGCGATGACCAGGCGGAAGCTGCCTGCCGAGGCACTACCGCCGGGGGTGGAGTGCGCCGTCGCCGACTACGCCGACCCGCCCGCTCTGCGTGCGGCGCTGAAGGGCGTGGACACTCTGGTCCTCGTCTCCAGCGACGGGCCCGACGCACGGGTGCTGCTGCACCACCGCAACGTCGTCGCCGCCGTGGTGGCCGAGCGCGTCGGCCATGTCGCGGCACTGAGCAGCGTCGACGCCGACTCGGCCTCCCCGTTCTGCTACGCCGTCGTCAACCGGCTCACCGAGGATCTGCTGCTCGCCTCCGGCGTGCCGTGCTCGTTCGCCAGGGCCTCGCTGTACATCGAGTTCTTCCTAGGCTGGCTCACCCAGGCGCGCTCGACCGGGCTGCTGAGGCTGCCGGCAGCCGATGGCCGGGTGTCCCTGGTGGCGCGCGACGACGTGGCCCGCGCCCTCGCCGCCCTCGCGGTGGGCGGGCCGACCGGCCGTCACCACGACATCACGGGACCCGAGTCGACGGACCTGGCAGGCATCGCCTCCACGGCGGCGGAGGTGTGGCGGACACCGGTCGCCTACGTGGACATCCCGGCCGACACGTACTCTGCCGAAACAGCGGCGACCGGCCTGGATCCCTGGTGGCTCTACGCCTTCTCCTCCCTGTTCGCCTCGGTACGCGAACAGCGCTGGGATCGGGTCCGCGACGACTGCGCCCAGCTCACCGGCCGCTTGCCCCGCACTCTCCGCGACGTCCTGTCAGAACGCGCGTGAGAGAGCCGGGCAGCGCCGAGCGTCAGGGCAGTGCGACCTCCCCCTGGTTCAGTACACGGGGGTGGAAATACGCCGTCTGTATTTCGGCGTTGGAATTGTTCCCGCGCAGATGCTCGGACCACATCATGAACCATGTCCACCGCGTCTGGCTGTCCAGCAGCGCGGCGGTCGGCATTTTGCCCAGCTCCGCGAGGGCCATGGGTTTTGTTCCCGCGATGCTCCGCATCTGCTGGTAGTCGGCGGAACTCGGGTGGCTCTTGTACCAGACGTCCAGCGAAACGACGTCCACGTACTGATCTCCCGGATAGTAGCTGTTCCAGTTTCCCGCCGGATTGTCCTGGACGTTCCAGACCCAGATCAGATTGTCCAGCCCTTTCGTCCCGGCGAGGTGATCGCGGGTGATCTGGTAGAGGCGTGCGCTGCCGTTCGCTCCGGGCCGGTTTCCCCACCAGTTCCAGGATTCGTTCATCTCGTGCAGCGGCCGGAAGAGGACGGGGACGCCCGCGTTCTCCAGCTGCTGCAGGTACGGGACGACCTCGTCCAGGCGCCGCTTCCATGCGCTGTTCAGGGCACTGCCCTCCGTGAGGACCTGCGAGAACTGCGCGTTCGTCAGCGTGGACTTGACGCCGCCCTCGAACGCACAGGTGCTGCCGCCGGTCGGCGGGCAGACGTGCCAGGTGAGCGAGACCAGCGATCCGTTCGCCCACTCGGTCCTGGCCTGGTCGACGACGCGCTGGCGGCCGGCCACGTCCGCCGCGGCGAACATCAGGTCACCGCCCCACAGGCCGGGGTACTGCCCGGTGACGTCCTTGACCTGCTGGGTGTACTGGCCCGGGGCGGAGGCGGGCTCCTTGTTGTGCTGTCCGGAGACGATGTGATTCCCGGAAATGGCGCGGAGGTGGTTCAGTACCGTCTGCTTCGGGGTCGGGGGAAACGCTTGCGCGGATTGCGTCGACGGCCAGAGAAGGAAAGTCGTGGCGACGGTCACGAAGGCCATGACGAGCATGACGTGATGCCGAATTGCCTGCATGGGATTCCAAGCTCCTGGGGGTGAACTTGACAGGTGCCGTCAATGTGGCCGCTGCACCGGTGCGCGTCAATGGGTTGTTCTCCCTGGCAATCCGCTCGCGGAATTCTTTACTTAACTTTTCCTAAACACTGTCGCGAAGGTGGCGTCTTGTCCCGGATCTGCTCGCCAGGGGGTGCGGCTCAGTGGTGGAAA
The DNA here is from genome assembly GCF_001267885.1 of Streptomyces ambofaciens ATCC 23877. Lineage (NCBI taxonomy): Bacteria > Bacillati > Actinomycetota > Actinomycetes > Kitasatosporales > Streptomycetaceae > Streptomyces > Streptomyces ambofaciens. The sequence continues at coordinate 5,974,746 of NZ_CP012382.1, forward strand.
GCCAGGAGCTTGGCGATGCCGTTGCGCTGGATCTCGGAGGTGCCGGTGAGGACGCGGAACCTTTGCGGCATCGAGTTCCTCGCCGTCCCGTCCCGCGGCCCGGGATTCCGGGTCCGTCAAGAGGGCGTCGGCCCACAGGGTCGCGGGGGCGGGACGGCGGCCGGGCGGGGTCGGGGCGGGAGCGGGCGCGCGCGGAGTGACGTCTTTCTGACGGTCCGTCATTCAAGGAGGCCGTGCGGCGAAGGCATCATCACGGCATGTGGTCGAACGGACCCCGTCGGTGAGGGGTTGTGGGGCCCCGGCACCGCTACCGGCGCGCGTGCGGTGGGCTTCCCCCCCACCGTCCGGAGAGCGGGGAGTGCTCCACACGCGGGCCGTGCCGCCGGGGGAGCGAAGCGGAACGAGTGTGCCCGGTGTACCTGGGGAGCAACGGGTGAATTGGCGATGCTGGTCGCAGTCCACTCGCAGTGATGACGAGGCCCCCACGAGGACTCCTATGACCTTACGCACGCTTCGACCCGCCGGCGCGGCGCCCCCCGTGGGTCCCGCCGCGCGGCACGACTTCGACTCGCTCGTCTCCGACGCATGTGCGGAGTTACTCGGTTCGCTCCGCCGGGCGGACCAGCGCAGAAGAGGTGAGCAGTACATACGCGGGCTGCTCACGGCACAGGGACGCAAGACCGCCCGGAACCTCGCCGCCTTCGTCGGAGAGGGCGCGGCGGAACAGAGCCTGCACCACTTCGTCGCCGGGTCGACCTGGGACTGGGGCGAGGTGCGGGCCGCGCTGGCCCGCTACGTGGACGACAGGCTGACCCCCGACGCCTGGGTGATCTGGCCGATGGTGGTCTCCAAGGCGGGGGTGCGCTCCGTCGGGGTGAGCCGGCGCTTCGTCTCCGACCTGGGCCGGGTGGTGAGCTGCCAGCAGAGTCACGGGCTGTGGCTGGCCTCGGGCACGACGGCCGCCCCGGTCAGCTGGCGCCTGACGCTGGGCGGCGGCCGGAGCGGGGAGGGCACACCCCGGCACCCCGGCGCACCCGGTGAGGAGGAGAACATCGTCCGCCTGGTGGCCGAAGCCGCTCAGGCCAACCGCTCCTTGGCCCGCCCCGTGGTGATGGACGCACGCGCGGCCGTGCTGCCACGACTGGTGCGAGGGCTCGGTCTCGCGGGCCTGCCCTTCATGGTGCGGGTGGGCGGGAACCTCCGGCTGGCCTCGGCGAGCGGCCGCGGCCCGGTGGACCACCACACGGGGACCACCTCGGCCCAGCAGTTGATGGAGCAGCTCAAGCGGTTGAGCCGCCCCGTGGAGTTGCGGGGCTCCCTCAGCCTCGTCGCCCCGCACCCCGTCGTCCTGCCGGGTGTGGTCCCGAGGCGGACGCTGACGCTGCTGGGGGTGTGGCGGGGCAACCGCCGGCGCCCCGCCGACCTGTGGCTGACCGACCTCACGTCCTGGGACCGCGGCGCCCTGCTGCGGCTGGCGATGCTCACCGAACAGGTCGACGCCGACTTCGACCGGGTGAGCGTGGGCGTGGGCATGCGCGACTTCGAAGGACGGTCGTTCCAGGGCTGGCACCGGCACGTGACCCTGGCGTCCATCGCCCACACGCTGCGGCTGGCGCAGCCCTCCGCGCGCGGCGACCTCGGTGGGGCGACGGCGGTGTGACCCCGCCCCGCCCCGTCGCGGTCGGCCGGCCCGCCCGCCCGGCCGGCCGCGACGGGGGAGGAGCGTACGGGAGGGACGGCCGTCGCATGCGGACGTTCGCTTTCATCGGAACGGCCGTCCCGGTACCGGAAAAAGCGGAAAGGGCCGCAGCCTGTTTCTGCGGCCCTTTCCGCTCCTCGGACGCGCTCCGTCCACGGTTCGGGAAATCGAGTTCGGATTCGCGTCGGATTCGCGTCGGATGCGCGGCGGTCGTGTCCGTCGCGTCAGAGCCGAGTCCGGTCGGGAGGGGCGGGCACGGACGTGCGCACCCGTAAGCAGTCCTCGTACGTGGGCAGAATTCCCGCCGCCGCGGCCGCCCGCAGGGACGGCGCCGCCGCGTCCCGGGCGGAGCGGACGGGATCCCCGGTCAGTCCCCACGGCAGGCCGAGTTCGGGGTCCAGGGCGTCCACGTCGATGACCATGCCCGGGACGTACTCCTCGGTGCACAGGTAGTTCATGCATGTGTCGTCCGCGAGGGCCACGTAGCCCAGGCCGATGCCGTCCGGCAGGTAGAGCGCGGTGCCCGACGGGGCATCCTGCCGCACCGCCTCGTACCGTCCGAAGCCCGGTGACCCGACCCTCATGTCGACCACCATAGTCAGCGCCGCACCCCGCACACAGGTGAGGATCTTGGCCTGGCCCGGCGGCAGGGTGGTGGCGTGCAGGCCGCGCAGTACGTTGCGCCCGGAGACGGTGCAGTGGACCTGCCGGACCTCGACCGAGTGCCCGACGGCGGCCTCCAGCGGCCCGCGGCGCACCGCTTCGTAGAACCGGCCCCGGTGGTCCGGCAGCGGTTCCGGATCGATGCGGAACACGTCGGGCACTGCTGTTTCGGTGATGAGCATGGGGCGATCCCGCCGTTCGGAAGGTGAACGCGTGTCGGGCGCGGACGTCTCAGCCCACCCGGGGCAGCAGTCCCTCGATCGCGTCGGCCGCCGCGGGCGCCCCGCCGGCCGCCCTGATCTGCTCCCGGAACCCGCGCATGTTCCCCGGGATCGCGGAGTCCGCCAGCACCCGCCGTACCGTGGCACGCAGGGACTCGGCCGTCAGCTCCGAGTTCAGCAGCTGGTCGCCCAGGCCCAGTTCGACGATCCGCCGCGCGGTGGCCCGGGGCTCCGGCATCACCGGGATCGCCACCACCGGCACACCGTGCGAGAACACCTCCATGGCGGTGCTCATCCCACCGTGGTTCACCACCACCGCCGTGTGCGGCAGGACGTCGCGCAGCGACACGAAGTCGGTCACCCGGACATTGCCGGGAAGCGGGCCCAGGTCGGCCGCGGGCACCCCGCCGCCCAGCACCAGAAGCACGTTCCAGGGCTCGTCGCCGAACGCCTCCAGGCAGGTGCGGAAGAAGTCCGGCCGGTCGTTGTACAGGGTTCCGAGACTCACCAGCACCAGGGGCCGGCCGTCGTCGTCCCCCGGCCTCCACTCGCCGTGGAACGCGGTGCGGGGCGGGCAGGGGCCGACGAAGTGGTGCTGTGCGTCGAAGGTCTCGCCCGCGTACTGGAACGAGCGGGGCATGTACAGCAGGGCCGGACCGCCGTGCAGGACCCCGGTGAAGCCGGCCAGGTCGTGCTCGACGCCCTGCTCCTCCAGCAGCCGCTCGATCCGCGCGAGCAGCTTGTGCAGCTCGGGGTCGTCCGGCGGCTCGGCCGAGTCGACCGGCGGATGCAGCGACCAGTGTTCGTTGGCGGCATAGGTCGGAGTGCTGCGGATGACCGGGATGCCCCACCGGTCCGCCAGCAGCCGTCCCGTCCACAGCGACGACGGATCGTTGACGACGACGTCGGGCCGGTCCCCGGCGAAGTGCCTCTCCAGCGGTTCCATGGTCTGCACCGTCATGTCCAGCAGCCACTCCAGGACCCGGACGAACTCGTCCTCGTCCGTGTACTCGTCCGCGTCCTGCCGCGGCACCATCTGGTCCAGGAACCGTTGCCTGTCCACCGGATAGGTGACCACCTCGGCGCCGATCAGCCGGGCCCGCTCGGCGAGGTCCTCGGACAGCGCGAACGTCACCCGGTGGCCGCGCGCGACCAGTTCCTCGGCGACTCCCAGGGTCGGATTCACATGCCCGGCAACCGGAAGGATGAAGAATGCGATATGAGCCATGTGAAACCCTTCATGCGTCGAGGTCCTTCGAACCGCGGGTCCTTGACGGACGGCGAGTCAATTCCGCCGTGCGTTCGCCGGGCGCACTTTAAGGACGGAACTCGTAAGCGGACAAGGCCGAGATGACATAGCCTCCGCCCGGCCTCCCACCGCTTGCTAGGTGACAAAGTCACGCCCGGGTGATGGAGCGCGGAAGCGATTCGGGACAGCATTTCGCACAGCCGCCGCCCCCGGGATTCTGGAGGATCCGTGCCCGATTCCAAGGAAAATTCTCCGCTCGTCGTGCTCGGCGCGGGCGTCATGGGCACGGCCATCGCGGCACTCGCCGTCGGACACGGGCACCCGGTCACACTGGTCGACACCTCCGCCGGGGCGCGCGCGGCCGCCCCCGACGCGGTCGCGCTGCATCTGCGGACGGCCCGGCTGATGGGCGCGCTGCCCCACGACCGCCCGCCCGGGGAGCTGACCGTCGAGGAGGCGCCGGCCGCCGTCGCCACCGCGACCGCCGTGATCGAGGCCGTCACCGAGGACCCCGAGCGGAAGGCCGAGGTGCTGGCGGACCTGGCGTCCGTGGCGCGCCCGGGGACGCTGCTCGTCAGCAACACCTCGGGCGTCCCCATCGACGAGCTGGCCGACGCCGTCCCCCGCCCCGAGGACCTCGTCGGCGTGCACTTCATGAACCCCGCGTACGTGATCCCCACGGTCGAGGTGGTCCTCGGACCGCGCAGCGGAGAGGCGGCCGCCCGGGCCACCCGGGACCTGCTGTCCGGCCTGGGCCGCCGGGGCATCGTCGTCGGCGACGGCGCCGGCTTCGTGACCAGCCGCCTGCTGCACCGGATGCTGAACGACGCCATCGCGGTGGTGCACGAGGGCCGGGCCACCCCGGAGACCGTGGACGCGCTGATGCGCGACTGCATCGGCCACCGCACCGGACCCCTGGCCACGGCCGACCTGATCGGACTGGACAACCTGGCCGACTCGCTGCGGGTGATGCACGAACGGACCGGCGATCCGGCGCTCCGCCCGAGCGAGCTGCTGCTGGACAAGGTCCGCCAGGGCCTGCTCGGCCGCAAGAGCGGCCGGGGATTCTACGACTACCAGGAGGCCACGCGATGACCACGACGTCCGGTCGGCCCGACCCCACCGGCACGACCCCCACCGCCGACGAGGTCGCCGGGGAACTGCTCGGGTTCCTCGAGGACCGCACCAAGACCACCTGGGAGCGCGACCAGGACCTGTTCGCCGTCGGCGGGATGTCCTCGCTGTTCGCCATGCAGCTCGTCGTGCACCTGGAGAAGACCTACGGCATCGTCATCAGCGGCGCCGACCTGATGCTCGACAACTTCCGCACCGTCGACGCGATGGTCCGGCTGGTCGGACGGCTGGCCGCGCCCGGCGAGGCGACCGGGCACGCAGGTGGCTGACACCTCCCACGCCGACGGCACCGAGGCCGAGGAGCTGTTCACCGCGCTGGTCGGCGACCGGGCGGCCGAGTGGGACCGGACGGGCGAGCTGCCCCTCGGCCTGCTGCACGACCTCGGCTCCCGGGGCCTGCTGTGCGCACAGGCGCCCGCGGTCCACGGCGGCCTCGGCTGGACCAGCCGGCGCAACGGCGAACTCACCGCGCACGTCGGCGCCCTCTGCAGCTCGTTGCGGAGCGTCATGACCTCGCAGGGCATGGCCGCCTGGACGCTGCGCCGGCTCGCCGGAGCGGACCAGCAGGCCTCCCTGGTGCCCCGGTTGACCGGCGGCGAACTGGCCGCCGTGGCGTTCACCGAGGCCGGCGCCGGCAGCGACCTGTCCGCCCTGCGCACCCGCATCACCTCCGACGGCGACGAAGTCGTCGTCGACGGCGTCAAGGTGTGGGCGACCAACGCCGCGTACGCGGACCTGCTGGTGGTCTTCGGCCGCACGGAGCAGGGCGCGGGCGCCGTCGTGGTGCCCGCCTCGGCCCCCGGCGTACGCGTCGAGCGCATCACCGACGCGCACGGCTGCCGCGCGGCCGGACACGCCGACATCCACCTGGACGGGGTCCGGCTGCCGGCCGACGCCCTGCTCCAGGGCCACGACCGCACCCCCGCCCTGCTGGTCACCACCGCGCTGAGCTACGGCCGGATGTCGGTGGCCTGGGGCTCCCTGGGCATCCTGCGCGCCTGCCTGGCCGCCGCCGCACGTCACGCCGGCGGACGGGAGCAGTTCGGCACGCGGCTCTCGGACCACCAGCTCGTCGCCCGGCACCTCGCCGAACTGTTCGTCGCCGAACAGCACGCCGCCCGGGCGTGCGAGCACGCCAGCGCCCAGTGGGACGAGGGCAGCCCCGACATGGTGGTCGCCGCCGTCCTGGCCAAGCACGTCGCGGCCACCGGCGCCGCACGCGGGGCCGAACGGGCCGTGCAGGTGCTGGCGTCGGCCGGGGCGCGGGAGGGACACGTCGTCGCACGGGCGCACCGCGACGCCAAGCTCATGGAGATCATCGAGGGCAGCAACGAGATCTGCGAACTGGTCCTGGCCCGGCACGTGATGTCCGCGGCCGGGTGAACCGGCCCGTGTCCCCGCCGGCCGCGGGCCGCGTACGCCCTGTCGAGGAGTCGCGGTCGCAACCGCCGTATCGAGAGAAGGGAACGACGTGCACCGGGACAACGCCGCCGAGCCGTTGGTCAAATGCCTGGTCTGGGACCTGGACAACACCCTCTGGCAGGGCACCCTCCTCGAGGAGGACGAGGTCCGGCTCGCCCCGGACGTCCTGCGGACCATCACCGAGCTGGACGCGCGCGGCATCCTGCAGGCGGTGGCCAGCAAGAACGACCACGATCACGCCTGGGCGAAGCTCGAACAGCTCGGCGTCGCCGAGTACTTCGTGCTCCCGAGGATCGGCTGGGGCCCGAAGTCGAAGTCGGTCCGCGAGATCGCCGACCGGCTGAACTTCGCGCCGAGCACCCTCGCCTTCATCGACGACCAGCCCTTCGAACGGGCCGAGGTCACCCACGAACTGCCGGAGGTCCGCACCTACGCCGCCGAGCAGGCGACCCGGCTGACCGGCCTCCCGGAGTTCAGCCCGGGCACCGTCACCGTCGACTCGACCCGCCGCCGCTCCATGTACCAGGCGTCCTTCCGCCGGGACGCCGAGCGGTCCGACTTCACCGGACCCGACGCGGACTTCCTGCGCTCGCTGGACATCCGGATGCGGATCAGCCGCGCCACGCCCCTGGAGCTGTCGCGGGTCGAGGAACTGACCCTGCGCACCAGCCAGATGAACGCCACCGGAGTGCACTACTCCGAGGACGAGCTGCGCGCCCTCATCGACGACCCCGACCACGAGGTGCTGGTCACCACCGTCACCGATCGCTTCGGTCCCTACGGCGCGGTCGGCGTCGTGCTGCTGCGGCGCGGCCCCGAGGCCTGGCGGATCAAGCTGCTGGCCACCTCGTGCCGGGTGGTGTCGCTGGGGGCCGGCACGGTGATCCTGCGCTGGCTGACGGACCAGGCGCACCGGGCCGGGGTGCACCTCGGAGCCGACTTCCGGGCCACCGAACGCAACCGGATGATGGAAGTGGCCTACCGCTTCGCCGGATTCACCGACGATCCCTGCCCGTGCCAGGACGCCTCCGCCGCCACCGGCGCGATCGGCCGCCTGCACCTGGTGCCGTCCCCCCGGCCCGCCCCCGACACCCTCCGTCTGGAAGCTCCCGACCTGGCCACGGGCCGGCGGCGCCCCGGCCAGGATCCCGAAAGGACCCCATGATTGCCACCGCGTGCCGCGTCTGCGGCAACAAGGAGCTGCTCTCCGTACTCGACCTGGGCGAACAGGCGCTCACCGGGGTGTTCCCGGCCGACCGCGACGAGGTCGTGCCGTCGGTCCCGCTGGAACTCGTCGCGTGTTCCCCGGCCGGATGCGGCCTCGTGCAACTGCGCCACACCCCCGACCCGGACCTCATGTACGGCGAGGGCTACGGCTACCGCTCGGGCATCCGGCCCTTCATGGTCGACCACCTGCATGGCAAGGTCGCCGCCGTCCGCCGGCTGGTGGACCTCGGCCCGGACGACCTGGTCCTCGACATCGGCAGCAACGACGCCACGCTCCTCAAGGGCTACCCCGCCGACGGCCCGCGACTGGTCGGCATCGACCCGACCGGCGGCAAGTTCCGCGACCTGTACCCGCCGAACGCCGAGTTGGTCGTGGACTACTTCACCCGCGCGACCTTCGAGAACCGCTTCGGGGCGCGGCGGGCGAAGGCCGTCACCTCCATCGCGATGTTCTACGACCTGCCGGACCCGCTGCGCTTCATGAGCGACGTCCGCGACGTCCTCGCCGAGGACGGCGTCTGGATGATGGAGCAGAGCTACCTGCCCGCCATGCTCGAAGCCGACGCGTACGACATCGTCTGCCACGAGCACCTGGAGTACTACGCGCTGCGCCAGATCGAGTGGATGGCGGAACGCGTCGGCCTCACCGTCATCCGGGCCGAGCTCACCGAGGTGTACGGCGGCAGCCTGTGCGTCACGCTCGCCAGGACCGGTTCCCGGCACCCGAGGGACGAGGCGGGCCTGGCCCGCATCCGGGCCGCCGAGGCCGCCGCGGGACTGGACGGCATGGCACCGTTCGAGGCCTTCGCCCGCCGCGTCGCCGACCAGCGGGACGCCCTGCGCGGCTTCCTGGACCGCTCCCGCCAAGAGGGCCTGCTGACCCTCGGGTACGGCGCCTCCACCAAGGGCAACGTCATCCTCCAGTACTGCGGGATCACCGAACGGGACCTGCCGTGCATCGGCGAGGTGAGCGAGGAGAAGGCGGGGCGTTTCACCCCCGGGACGGGCATCCCCATCGTGTCCGAGGAGGACGCGAAGGCGCAGAAGCCGGACCAGTTGCTGGTCCTGCCCTGGATCTACCGGGACGGGTTCGTCGAACGGGAGCGGGAGTTCCTCGACGGCGGCGGCCGACTGGTCTTCCCGCTGCCCGCGCTCGACGTCGTGTGACCGGCGGCATCGGCCGGCGTGACGTCGGCCGATGCACCCCCTTCAGCTGATCCACGCGTCCGGCGCCCGGCCGCCCTTGCCCAGGGGCGGGAAGATGGCGTCCAGCTCGGCCAGTTCGGCCTCCCCGAGGACCAGGTCCAGGGACCGCAGCGCCGAGTCCAGCTGGTCCACCGTGCGCGGACCGATCACCGCGCCGCTGATCCCCGGCCGGGACAGCACCCAGGCCAGACCGACCTCGGCCGGATCCGCGCCGATCCGGCCGCAGAACCCCTCGTACGCCTCGATCGTCGCGCGCAGCTCGGGCAGCAGCAGCTGGGCCCGCCCCTGTGCCGACTTCACCGCGACGCCCGCCGCGAGCTTGCGCAGCACCCCGCTGAGCAGCCCGCCGTGCAGCGGCGACCAGGCGAACACGCCCAGTCCGTACGCCTGGGCGGCCGGCAGCAGTTCCAGCTCGGCGTGGCGCACCGCCAGGTTGTACAGGCACTGCTCGGACACCAGACCGAGGGACTGGCGCCGCCGGGCCGCGTCCTGCGCGGCGGCGACGTTCCAGCCGGCGAAGTTCGACGACCCCACGTAGGTCACCTTGCCGCTCGCCACCAGACGGTCCATCGCCTGCCAGATCTCGTCCCACGGCGCGGCGTGGTCGACGCGGTGCATCTGGTACAGGTCGATGTGGTCCACGCCCAGGCGCCGCAGCGACTGCTCGCAGGCCGTGACGATGTGCCGCGCCGACAGGCCGCCGTCGTTGAGCCGTTCGCTCATGTCCCCGCCGACCTTGGTGGCCAGCAGGACGTCCTCCCGCCGCGCGGCGCTCTTGGCCAGCCACCGGCCCACCAGTTCCTCGGTGTGGCCCTTGTGGATCCGCCAGCCGTAGATGTCCGCGGTGTCGATGCAGTTGATGCCGCGGTCGACCGCCGCCTCCATCAGCTGCATCGCGTCACCGTCCTCGACCCGGCCGCTGAAGTTCACGGTGCCCAGCCAGAGCCGGCTCACCAGGGTCGCGCTGCGACCGAGCCGCGTGTGCGCGGCCTGCTCCCGGTCCGTGCTCACGTTCGGATCCCACCCCTCGCTCCGTCGGCCACCATCGTCTCCACCACGGCGCCGAGCCCCGCCCGCAACGGAACGAGGGGAGACCACCCGGTCACCGCGCGGAACGCGGAGGGGTCACAGACCGCGCTCTCGAAGTCGCCCGCCTCGGCATGGTCGGGCGGCTCCGTGGAGACCACCGGTACGGGGGGCCTCCCCGTCCGCTCGGCCACCAGCCCGGCGAGGGCCGAGAACACCTCTCCCAAGGGCTCCAGCCGGCCCGTACCGACGGACCACGTGCCGCCGTCCAGCCGCTCCACGTGACCGAGCGCCGCCGCGAAGGCGCGGGCCGCGTCCTCCACGTGGAGCAGATCGCGCCCGACCGTGCCGTCGTGCCACATCGTGACCGGCTCGCCCGAGACGGCCTGCCGTGCCACCGACGCGACCACCCCGCGGCCCGTCCACCCGGTCAGCGGGCTGCGCCCGTAGACGGTCGGCAGCCGCAGCACGACGCCGCGGACCACCTCCTCGGAGGCGGCCCGCAGCAGGACCTCCTCGGCCGCCGACTTCTGCCGGGCGTACGGGCCCTGCCGGGACAGCTCGACGCCGGCCTGGAGGGTACTGGCCAGGACCACGGCCGGGGCGGGCCCCGAGCGGTCCCGGAACGCGTCGGCCACGTCGCGCAGCAGACCGACGTTCACCCGCAGCGACCGCTCGTCGGCCGCGCGCCACGACCGCGCGCCGCCGATGTGGGCGGCGAGGTGCACGACGGCGTCCGCCCCCTCGACGGCGGCCCCGACCTCGTCCGGCCGGGCGAGGTCCGCCCGGCGGACCTCGACGGCGGCCCGTGCCCCCGCGGGAACGGGGGTCTCGCGCCGGGCCACCGCCCGCAGCCGCACCGGCATGCGCGCCAGCTCGGCGACCAGGGCGGACCCGATGAAGCCGGACGCGCCGACCACCGTGATCAGCGGCCCGCGCGGATCGTTCGAACGGTTGAGTACTTCCAGATTCACGTCACACCGCATCCTCGTTCGGGTAACTCCGCGGCATGTCCGGCCCGGGCCCCGGGTGTTCCAGGAGTCCGACCGCCGCCGACGGCGACGGCAGCAGCGCCATCTCCTCGGCGAGCCCGGCTGCCGCCTTGGCATACAGGGCGTTCTCCAGCACTTCGGCGCACCCCGCGGCCACGGCCGCGGGAGTGGCCCGGGACGGCGGTACGAGCAGGGCCGCCCCCGCCGCCGCCAGTGCCCGCGCGTTGTCGAACTGGTCGTCGAGCCGCGCCATGACGACCTGCGGCCGACCCGCGGCCAGCGCGGTCAGGGACGTGCCCTGCCCGCCGTGGTGCACCACCGCGTCGCACGCGGGCAGCACCTCCGCCAGCGGCAGCCGGCCGGCGTACCGCACCGCGGAGGGCAGCGGCGGCCACCGCGCGACGACGTCGTCGTCGACCGCCACGAGCAGTTCGCAGTCCCCTCCGCGGGTCTCCGCCACCAGCTCCGTCAGGAAGTCGGCCATCCCGGCGGCGCCGTACCGGGGCAGCATGGTGCCGAGCGTCACGCAGATCCGCGGCCCGCGACCGCGCGTGAACGCCCAGTCGGGGACGGGGGCGTCCCCGTGGGCCGGTACGTGCCGGACCCCGTCGTGGGCGACCGCGTCCGGCCGGCGCAGCGACACCGGCCACGGATCGAGCACGCGCGCCGCCTCCGGGAACCGGTCGAGGCCGAGCGCCGCCAGCTCGGGCGCGAACTCGGCCTCGGCCGCTCGCCGGTACTCCTCCAGGGACGAGACCGACCAGTGGTAGCGGACCCACGGGACCCCGAGGGCCGCCGCGACCAGCGGCCCGGCGAACTCGGCCCGTTCGCTGACGATCAGATCCGGCCGCCAGGCGTCCGCCAGCCGCCGCACCCCCGCCAGACTGCCCCGGGCGACGCGCGCCAGCGCCCCGCTCAGGACCCCCCGGGCCTCCGCCGCTCCGCGGGGCCGCGCGAGCGCCCCCGCCTCGGCCGCGCCCGCCAGGTCCGCGGCGGGCGGCCCGCACGAGGCGGACGGCAGCCCCGACCGCAGGGCGACCGGCACGAAGTCCTCCCGGGTCGCCACCAGTACCTCGTGGCCGGCCGCCCGCAGGGCCCACGCGATGGGCACCAGCGGAAGCAGGTGGCCCGCGAGCGGCGCGGTCGTGAAGAGGGCCCGCATCAGCACTCCAGTGTCGGGCGCGGACAGGCGAACCGGTCCACGGCTGAGTCGACGAGATCGATCACACGCGAGAGTCGGGTCGGGCGGTCACCGCCGGCACGGGCCCGCGCGCCGGTTCAACACGCCCGGCGGTGCTGGGCCGTGAGGCGCTCCAGGGTCGGCACGATCCCGGCCGGGCTGGGCATGGCCCGCATCCGCTCCTTCAGCCGCCGCGCGCCGTCGCGGAACCGCGGCTCCTCGAGCAGGCGCACCAGCGCGCTCCTCAGCGACGCGCCGGTCACCTCCTCCGGAGCGAAGGTGAGGGCGGCGGAGTTCTGCGCGAACATGTGCTGCCGTACGGCGGCGTCCAGGATGCCGCCGAGGATGATCTGCGGCACCCCGTGCAGCGCGGCGGTGTTGCACGTGCCCGAACCGCTGTGGTTGATGATCGCCGAGCACGTCGGCAGCAACGCGTCCATGGGCACGAAGTCGACGATGCGCGTGTTGTCCGGGATCCTCGGCAGCAGGTCCCGCTGGGCGTCGTCCAGGGTCGCCACCAGCTCGATGTCGAGATCGGCCAGCGCCTCGATGAACCTCTGCACCGGGACCTCGTCCTCACTGTGCTCCCGCGAGGACACCCCCAGGGTCAGGCAGACCCGAGGCCGTTTCGGTTCCTCGGTCAGCCAGTCGGGGATCACCGCCGACCCGTTGTACGGGGTGTAGCGCATCGGGACGGTCGGCAGGTCGAGGCCCAGACTGACGCCCTCCGCCATCGGGTCCACGCTCCACTGACCGAGCACGTCCTCCTCCCGGAAGTCGCACCCGTAGCGCGCCAGGGCCCAGGTCATCCACTCCGCGACCGGGTCGTCCCGGTGCTCCTCGGGCTGACGCGCCTGGGCCTGAAGGAACTTCGTCCGCAGCAGCCCGATCGTGTCCGGCCCCCACAGGACGCGGGCGTGCGCGGCCCCGCACGCCCGGGCCGCCACCGGCCCCGCATAGGTGAACGGCTCCCACAGCACCAGGTCGGGCTTCCAGGCCCGGGCGAAGTCGACGATGCTGTCGAGGGTCGTGGCGCCGTTGAGCGGTTCCAGCCACAGGCCGGACAGGATCACCTGCTGGGCGAGCAGCTTCTCCCAGTCCAGCTCGTCCTTCAGGGTGCCGAAGAAGTCGAACTCGTCGATGCCGTGCTGATACGGCTGGAGATCGCCCTCGACCTCCTCGAAGATCTGCGCCAGCGACTCCTCCTCGGCCAGGGCGAACGCCGGGATGCCGCTGGCGGTGATGGCGTCGACCAGCGACGGCTGGCCGGCCGCCACCACCTCGTGCCCCGAGGCACGCAGAGCCCAGATCAGCGGTACCAGGTGGTAGTAGTGCGTGTGGTGCGGGATGGAGGTCACCAGGACGCGCACGGCACTCCTTTCATGAAACGTCGTGGGGGACTGAGGGGACGCCGGCCGCGGGCCCGTCAGGAGTACGCGACGGGGAACCGCGCGTACCTGCCGAGGACCGGGGAACGGCGCCACCGGACGATGTCGCCGTCCCGCCGCAGTCCCGGGGCGGCCTCGGCCAGCACGCCCAGCGCGGTCTCGGCGGCACGGCCGACGAACTCCCCGGACAGCGCGAACCACAGGTCGTCCGGCAGCTCCGCCGCCGGTGCGCCCGCCAGGTCCGCCGGCTCCGCGGCCGGGGCGCCCGCGCGCCGTGCCGCGCCCACGAGCACCACCACGTGGCTCCCGGCGGGCAGCGGACGATCCGCCACCGTCACGTCCTCGTGGGCCACCCGGCTCTCCAGCCGCACCGGGGGCGCGTGCCGCAGGGTGTGCCGGACCGCGGCCGGCGCCAGAGCGGGGGAGTCGCACAACCGCCGCCACCACTCGGGTCGGTCGAGCAGCAGCCGGACCGCTTCGCACACCAGGGTCGTCGTCGGTTCGACGGCCGAGAGCGCCAGGCACACGGCGGCGGCCACCGCGTCGTCGGGGGCGGCTCCGGCGCCGACCATGCGGGCCACCGCACCCTCGCCGGACCCGCCGGGACGCGCGGCGACCACCTCGTCCAACAGCGCGCGCAGCCCCTCGGCGGCCGAGTCCGCCGCACGGGTGGCCGCCAGCGTCTGCGGACACAGCAGACCGTCCAGCAGCGGCCCCGCCGCCCGCAGCGACTCCTCCCACTCGTCGCACCGTTCGCCCGGCACCCCGAGCCACGCGGCCAGGACCAATGCCGGCAGCCGGCGGGCGAAGTCCGCCGTCAGGTCGAGGCCGGAACCGCGGCCGGCGAGCAGCCGGCGCCCGACGTCCTCGCCGAGCCGGCGCCACGCGGCGGCGGCGTCCGCGCCCAGCACGGGCTCGGCCACCCGCCGCAGACGCGCGTACGCGGCGCGGTCCAGCCCCAGGTACGTGGCGGGCGACGGCTGGAGGTACTCCTCCGGGCGCCGTCCGGCGCGGTCCAGCGCACCGAAGCGCGAGTCGCCCAGCACGGCCGCGGCCACCTCCGGGTCCGCGGTCACCCAGGTCCCGGTACGGCTGCGGAACAGCGGCCCGCCCTCGCGGACCCGCTCCTCGTACACCGACGGGTCGTCGGTCTGACCGCGCAGGATGAGGGCGTACGGGTCACCGTGGTTGCCGAAATACCAGTGGACGCCGCGTATCCGGTGCAGTCTGCGCCCCAGTTCGCGGTCGGCCAGCTCGGTCGTGATCGCGTCCGTCACCCGCGTCTCCTCTCTCCAACGGCGTGCCCCGAGGGCCGCTTCGGACCGGCGTCGCGGTCACCGCGGGCGCCGCGCTCACCTAACCCGGGCGGCCACCGCCCCGTCCACAGATTGGTCGGCGTAGTGTCAGGTCAGCGGGTACGCGGGGCACCGACGGTCCCTCGGCGCGGCACTGTGTCAGATCGGCCTTGCCGTCGCGTCGGGCCGCCGGGTAGCTTCAGGGCCGCCCATTGCCGGAAGCGACTCGTGGGTGTGCGCCGGCCGTTCACCACGCTGTGCCGTGACCATCCGGACCGATTGACGGAACCATCCATGACCGCCCTGGGTACTTCTGCTGAACCGTTCGCCGCACCCGGCCCGCCGCGGCCGGAAGCGTCCCCGGTGCTGCGCTTCGGAGCGATCGGCTGCGGCGACATCGCGGGCCGTCGCACCCTGCCCGCCCTGCTCTCCACCCCCGGCACCGTGCTGACCTGCGTCGGCAGCCGCGACGCGGACCGGGCCAAGGCCCTGGGCAGGCACTTCGACTGCGAGGCGGTCGCGCCCTACGAGGCCCTGCTGGAACGCCCCGACGTGGACGCCGTCTACATCGCGGTGCCCAGCATGCTGCACGCCGAATGGGCCGCGGCGGCGCTGCGGGCGGGCAAACACGTCCTCGTGGAGAAGCCCGCCGCCGCCAACCACGCCGACGCGGCCCGCCTGTTCGCCATGGCCCGGGAGCGCGGACTGGTACTGATGGAGAACTTCATGTTCCTCCACCACTCTCAACACGCCACCGTCAAAGCCCTGTTGGAGGCCGGTGCCATCGGAGAGCTGCGCACCTTCTCCGCCGCCTTCACCATCCCGCCGCGCGCCGACGACGACATGCGCTACCGACCCGACATCGGCGGCGGCGCACTGCTCGACAACGGCGTCTACCCGCTGCGGGCCGCGCTGCACTTCCTCGGACCCGAACTGCGCCTGACCGGCGCCGTGCTGCGCCGTGACCGCCGCCGGGGCGTCGTGGTCTCCGGCAGCGTCCTGCTCGCCGCCCCCCAGGGCGTGGCCGCCCACCTCGCCTTCGGCATGGAACACGGCTACCGCTCGGCGTACGAGCTGCACGGCAGCACCGGCTCGCTCGCCCTGAGCCACGTCTTCACGACCCCGGACAGCCACCACCCCGTACTGCGGCTGTCCCGCCAGGACCACCGGGAGGAGCGCGTCCTGCCCGTGGACCGGCACTTCGTGAACATCCTGTCGGTCTTCCGCCGTGCGGTGATCCGGGCCGAGGACGTCTCCGCCGAGTCGTACGCCGCGCTGCGCCAGGCGGGGCTGGTCGACGAGATCGTGGCCCGCGCCGAGACCTTCACCGTGTAGCCGCGCCCCGGGCGCCGGGACACAGGACGCGCCGCCGGGCCGCGGGGCGGACACGCGAGCGCCGCTCCCCGCGAGCGGGAAACGGCGTCGCACTCCTCGGGGGCCGCGTCAGCCCGCCGCCGCACCGCCGCGAGCGTCCCAGGCGGCGAGCAGCTCCTTCTCCCGGCTCAGGGACAGGCCGCAGCCGGCCGCGAGCGGCAGTTCCGGGACGGGCCGGTCCCGGACGACCTCCCAGGCGTCCCGCACGGTGTCGGAGAAGGGCCGGCAGGCCAGACCCGCGGCCCGGGCGCGCGGTGCTCCGGCCGCCCACACGAGGGTGTCCCGCGCGGTGTCGGGCACCCACATCGGCAGGTCCGTCCACGGACTCACGCCGTGCTCGGCGAGGAACCCCTCGTCGACCCACACCGGCTCCGCGGCCGAACCGGTGGCCTTGACGCACTCCGTGAGCAACTCCCCGAAGGTGGTGTTCTTCTCCGGCGGGTTGACGATGAAGGCGCCGGTACGGCCGTCCGCGAGGCAGTCGAGGCCGAAGACGGCGACATCGCGTACGTCGATCAGGCGCATGCCCACCTCGGGGTTGCCCGGGGCGAGCACCCGGCGGTGCTCCCCCTCGGCGACGCGCATGCGCCACAGCCAGGCGTCGAGCATGCGCATGGTGTCGTGCGGCCCGAGGATGACACCGGCCCGCAGGTGCAGGGTCCGGCCCGCGAAGTGCCGGTCCACGGCGCGCTCGCAGCCGGCCTTCAGGACGCCGTAGTCACCGTCGGCGTGGTCCGGTCCGGCGTCCGGCGGGCAGTCGTGGGCAGGTGAGTCGTCGTCCACCGGACGGACCGCCTGCGCCCAGTCGGGCAGGCAGGCGATGCTGGAGACGTAGAGGTAGGTGTCCGCGTGCCCGGACAGCGCCGCGGCCGAGGCCCCCACCGTGCGGGGCACGTAACCGCAGGTGTCCACGACCGCGTCCCAGTGCCTTCCGGACACCAGCCGCTCCAGGTCGCCGGCCACCTCGCGGTCGCCCCTGACCGCCTCGACGCCGGGCAGGTCGGTGCCGCTGACACCCCGGTTGAACGTGGTGACCCGGTGCCCCGCGGCCAGTGCCTCGGCGGCGAAGGCCCGGCCCACGAACTGTGAACCCCCGATAATGAGTACTCGCATGACATCCACACTCGCCCGCTTCACGCCCGCGGGCGCAGTACCCGGTGCACACTCTGTCAGCTGGGGAGGTGATCGCCGATACGTCCTTGCACACCCCGGCGACATGGCTAGGGTGGACGGCATGTGAGTTCCGGCAGCGACCTCCACGGCACCGGCCCCCGACGGCGAGGTGCGGACACGTCGGCCCCGACCCCCCGGCCCCGCGCCCGGCCCCGCAGGCCGGACGCGCCCCGCCCCGGAACGCTCTCGAACCCCCCAGATTGGAAGTACTTTGACGCATCCCGAGGACTTCGCCGGCACGCAGCGAGCCGACGCACTGATGGACGACACGATGGCCGGCGCCGACGCCGAGGAATGGGACGGCGATCAGTTAGACCGCGAGGACCGGGCCTCCCTCCGCCGCGTCGCGGGGCTCTCCACCGAACTGACCGACGTCTCCGAGGTCGAGTACCGCCAGCTGCGACTCGAGCGGGTGGTGCTCGTCGGCATCTGGACCTCGGGAACGGCCGCGGAGGCCGACAGTTCGCTCGCCGAGCTGGCGGCGCTCGCCGAGACCGCGGGCGCCCTCGTGCTGGACGGCGTCGTGCAGCGCCGGCAGAAGCCGGACCCGGCGACGTACATCGGCTCGGGCAAGGCGTCGCAGCTGCGCGACATCGTCGAGGAGACCGGCGCCGACACCGTGGTGTGCGACGGGGAACTGAGCCCCAGTCAGCTGATGCACCTGGAGGAGGTCGTCGGGGTCAAGGTCGTGGACCGCACGGCCCTGATCCTGGACATCTTCGCGCAGCACGCCCAGTCCCGGGAGGGCAAGGCGCAGGTGGCGCTGGCGCAGATGCAGTACATGCTGCCGCGGCTGCGCGGCTGGGGCCAGTCGCTGTCCCGGCAGATGGGCGGCGGTGGCGGCGGTGGCATGGCCACGCGCGGTCCCGGTGAGACGAAGATCGAGACGGACCGGCGGCGGATCAACGACAAGATGGCCAGGCTCCGCCGGGAGCTGGAGCAGCTGAAGACCGGCCGGGACGTGAACCGGGAGGAGCGACGGCGCAACAAGGTGCTGTCGGTCGCCCTCGCCGGCTACACCAACGCCGGCAAGTCATCGCTGCTCAACCGCCTCACCGGAGCCGGCGTGCTGGTGGAGAACGCCCTGTTCGCCACCCTGGACACGACCGTGCGGCGGGCGACGACGCCGAGCGGGCGCCCCTACACCATCGCCGACACCGTGGGCTTCGTACGCCACCTCCCGCACCACCTGGTGGAGGCGTTCCGTTCCACGATCGAAGAGGTCGCGGACGCGCATCTGGTGCTGCACGTGGTCGACGGTTCGCACCCGGACCCCGGCGCGCAGCTGGCCTCGGTGCGCGAGGTGCTGCGGGACGTGGGCGCCGGCGAGTCCACCGAGGTCGTG
Organism: Streptomyces ambofaciens ATCC 23877; assembly: GCF_001267885.1. Lineage (NCBI taxonomy): Bacteria > Bacillati > Actinomycetota > Actinomycetes > Kitasatosporales > Streptomycetaceae > Streptomyces > Streptomyces ambofaciens. The sequence continues at coordinate 5,993,340 of NZ_CP012382.1, forward strand.
GTCGTCAACAAGGCCGATGTCGCGGACCCGGACGTCCTCGCCCGTCTGCTGGAGCAGGAGCCGGACGCGATCGTCGTGTCCGCCCGTTCGGGTCGGGGCATCGACGAGCTGCGGGAACTGATCGACCGCCTGCTGCCGCACCCCGAGGTGGAGGTGGAGGTCGTGATCCCCTACGACGAGGGGAGCCTGGTGGCGCGGGTGCACGACGAGGGCGAGGTGCTCAGCACCGAGCACACGCCGGAGGGCACCCTGCTCACCGCGCGGGTCCACCCCGACCTCGCCTCGGAGCTTCGGACGCTTCCGCGGCCGTGACGCCCCGGAGGGGAGGACCGCCCCGGTCCTCCCCTCCACGCGCACCCCGCGTACCGCCGCCCCTCAGGAGTGCTTGAGCACGAACTCCCGGATCGTGTCGCCGACGTAGGCGATCATCTCCGGGGTGATGCCGGGGAAGACCCCGATCCAGAACGTCTGGTCGGTGATCAGGTCGCTGTTCTCCAGGGAGCCGGACACCCGGTACCGACGGTCGGTGTAGGCGGGGTGCCGCACGAGGTTGCCCCCGAACAGGCGGCGGGTGCTGATCCGGCGCGATTCCAGGTGGTCGACCAGGGCCGCCCTGCTGTACGCGGCGTCCGGGTCCACGGTGATGAGGAACCCGAACCAGCTCGGATCGCTGCCCGGTGTGGCATGAGGCAGCAGCAGACCGGGCAGCCCGTCCAACGCGGCGCGCAGATGCCGCCAGTTGGCGCGCCTGGCCTCGGTGAACTCCTCGATCCGGGTCAGCTGGGACAGCCCGAGGGCCGCCTGCAGGTCGGTCGACTTCAGGTTGTAACCGACGTGCGAGAAGATGTACTTGTGGTCGTACCCGGGCGGCAGGTCACCCATCTTCTGGTCGAACCGCTTGAGGCAGCGGTTGTCCTCACCCGGCTCGCACCAGCAGTCGCGCCCCCAGTCGCGCAGTGATTCCACGATCCGCGCCAGGGCCAGGTTGTCGGTGAGCACGCAGCCCCCCTCACCCATCGCGATGTGGTGCGCGGGATAGAAGCTGACGGTCGACAGGTCGCCGAAGGAGCCGGTGAGCCTGCCCCGGTAGCGGGACCCCACCGCGTCGCAGTTGTCCTCGATGAGGAACAGCTCCCGCTCGTCCGCGAGGCGGGCCACCTCTTCGGCCTCGAAGGGGTTGCCCAGGGCGTGCGCGATCATGATCGCCCTGGTCCGGGGGCCGATGGCCCGCTCGATGCGCTCGGGCGTCGTGTTGTACGTGCCGAGCTCGACGTCCACGAAGACGGGCACCAGCCCGTTGTGGAAGATCGGGTTGACCGTCGTGGGGAACCCGGCGGCGACCGTGACGACCTCGTCCCCCGGACGCAGCCGTCTCTCCTCCAGCTGCGGCGAGGTGAGCGCGCCGAGGGCGAGGAGGTTGGCGGAGGAACCGGAGTTGGTCAGGTGCGCCTTCCGGAGCCCGAGGTACCGGGCGAACTGCCGCTCGAAGCCCCGGGAGGCCGGGCCGGCCGCGATCCGCATCTCCAGCGCCGTCTCCACCAGCGCCAGCCGGTCCTCCTCGCTCAGCACCGCGCCGGAGACCGGTACGTGCGTCGTCCCGGGAACGAAGCCCCCGGGCGCCTGTTCCCGGTGGTACGCGCGGACCAGCTCGGTGATGCGGTTCCTGAGATCGCCCATGGTCGACCCCTCTCGTGAAAGACCGCTGTGGTTGCTCCCGAGGCTAGGCATCCGGCCGCCGGACAAGCGATCATCCCGGTCCGACTGCATCACGTCGGCCGGTGCGACACGCATACCGTTGCGCGGCACCGGGTAGCACGGCTATAGTTCTTCGCATGGGATCTCTGTGATAGATGAGGATGCCCGGCGTTGAGCTGACTCCGCCTGCCGCATCCAGCAGCGTGCTCGTGACACCCCCTGACCGGCCATGTCCGCAGTGGTGGCGTCCCTTCTGCTTTCCGTTCTTTCTGCGAGCGCGCTCACGCATCCACTCATCCTCATCGTGGAAACAGGAGACTTACGCGTGTCGATTGCGCAATACGCCCTACACGACATCACGAAGCGCTACCACGACTGTGTCGTGCTCGACCGGGTCGGTTTCAGCATCAAGCCGGGCGAGAAGGTCGGCGTGATCGGCGACAACGGTTCCGGCAAGTCCACGCTGCTCAAGATCCTCGCCGGCCGCGTGGAGCCCGACAACGGCGCGCTCACCGTGGTCGCTCCCGGCGGCGTCGGCTACCTGGCGCAGACACTGGAACTGCCCCTCGACGCCACCGTCCAGGACGCCGTCGACCTGGCCCTGTCCGACCTGCGCGAGCTCGAAGCGGCGATGCGCGAGGCCGAGGCGGAGCTGGGCGAGAGCGACGAGAACGGCTCCGAGCGCGAGCTGTCCGCCGGCCTCCAGCGCTACGCCGCTCTGGTCGAGCAGTACCAGGCGCGTGGCGGCTACGAGGCCGACGTGCGCGTGGAGGTCGCGCTGCACGGCCTCGGACTGCCGAGCCTGGACCGCGACCGCAAGCTCGGAACCCTCTCCGGTGGCGAACGCTCCCGCCTCGCGCTCGCCGCGACCCTCGCCTCGTCGCCGGAGCTGCTGCTCCTGGACGAACCGACCAACGACCTCGACGACCGGGCGATGGAATGGCTGGAGGACCACCTGGCCGGCCACCGCGGCACGGTGATCGCGGTCACCCACGACCGGGTCTTCCTCGACCGGCTCACCACCACGATCCTGGAGGTCGACTCCGGCAGCGTCACCCGCTACGGCAACGGCTACGAGGGCTACCTGACGGCCAAGGCCGTGGAACGCGAGCGGCGGCTGCGGGAGTACGAGGAGTGGCGTGCCGAACTCGACCGCAACCGCGGGCTGATCACCTCCAACGTGGCGCGGATGGACGGCATCCCGCGCAAGATGTCCCTCTCCGTGTTCGGCCACGGCGCCTACCGCAGGCGAGGGCGCGACCACGGCGCGATGGTGCGGATCCGCAACGCGAAGCAACGCGTGGCGCAGCTGACCGAGAACCCGGTCCACGCTCCCGCCGACCCGTTGTCCTTCGCCGCCCGCATCGACACCGCGGGCCCGGAGGCGGAGGAGGCGGTGGCCGAACTCACCGACGTGCGCGTCGCGGGTCGGCTCGCCGTGGACTCCCTGACGATCCGGCCCGGCGAACGGCTGCTCGTCACAGGTCCCAACGGTGCGGGCAAGTCCACCTTGTTGCGGGTGCTGTCCGGGGAACTGGAGCCGGACGGCGGCTCGGTGCGCGTCGGCTGCCGGGTCGGTCATCTGCGGCAGGACGAGACGCCCTGGGCGCCCGGACTGACCGTGCTGCGGGCCTTCGCCCAGGGCCGGGAGGGCTACCTGGAGGACCACGCGGAGAAACTGCTGTCGCTCGGCCTGTTCAGCCCGTCCGACCTGCGGCGACGCGTGAAGGATCTGTCCTACGGGCAGCGCCGCCGGATCGAGATCGCCCGGCTGGTGAGCGACCCGATGGACCTGCTGCTGCTGGACGAGCCCACCAACCACCTCACCCCGGTGCTGGTGGAGGAGTTGGAGCAGGCACTCGCGGACTACCGCGGCGCCGTCGTGGTCGTCACCCACGACCGTCGGATGCGGTCCCGGTTCACCGGCGCCCGGCTGACCATGGGAGACGGGCGCATCGCCGAGTTCAGCGCCGGCTGAACCACGCGGGCCCGGGACCTCGTCGTACGGGGGACCGGTGGCCGGTGGTCAACGCCCGCCTGTCGGCGCGATCCGCGCCGACGGGCGGGGCGCCGCCCGTGCCGGAGAGGTCACTCGCGCAGCGATCCGAGCACGGCCCGGGTCTCGGACGCCGGTTGCGAGGAGAGCGCCGAGCGCACCTGATAGAGCCGCAGGGCCAGTTGTATGTCCAGCACCCGCTCCGGTGACTGCCAGTCCTCTCCCAGCAGTACGCCGATGCGCTCCAGCCGCCGTGAGACGGTGTTCGGGTGCACGCGCAGTGTCTCTGCGGCACGCGTGGGGCTCCTGCCCGACTCCAGGTACACCCTCAGAGTGGGAACCAGATCCGTGAAGCGGTGGGTGTCGTAGTCGACCACGGGGCCGATCGTCGTCCTGATGTAACCGGGGACGTCGTTCTCCTCGGCGAGGAGCATGCCGAGGAAACCCAGGTCGGAGGCGCACGCGGTGCCGCCGTCGCCGCCGAGCGCGCGGAGGGTCTCCAGACACTTCGCGGCCTCACGGTGCGCGTCGGCGATGCCGTCGACGGTCGAGGCGGGGCCCGCGACCCCCACGGTGACGGGGTGCCCGGCGCGGTCGGTCAGCTCCGGGGCGGCGGTCTGCGCCACGGCGACGGGGTCGTCGCCGGGCAGCAGCAGGACGACGGCGCCGTCCCGCACGCTGCACAGCCCGCCGAGCTCCTTCGCGTAGTCGGCGCCGGAGGCCTCCAGCCGCGGCGAGGTCCCGCGGGGTCCGCCCGCCACCAGCACCACGTGCGGGCGGCGGAAGCTGAGGGAGAACATCAGGGCGCGTTCCCTGAGGAGCGTGGGTGAGCGGGGCGCCCCGATCAGGTCGTCGAAGAACTCCTGGTGGCTCTGCGCCTTGGGGGAGTCGTCGTGCTGGACGCGCAGGTGCAGCGCGAGGGTGCGGGCGACCATCGGGAGCAGGGGGACGGCGGTGTGGTCCGCGTCCGGACCGAGGTCGGTCAGCAGGAAGCCGGCGTTGCCCCCGGGAAGCAGGGGCACCGTCCAGACCCCCGGGGCCACGGAGGTGGGCCGGCCGGTCTCGGCGGCCCGGCGGCACGCCGCGCGCAGTTCCGTGGGGGCGACGGGGCGCAGGGTCCCGTACTCGGCGAGCGGGCGCCCGAGCGGGCTGCACAGGCCGGCTCCGCCGCCGAGCGCCTCGGCGGCCGTCGCGAGTAACGAGTCGGCGCCGCGCCTGTCCATCACCTGCGTGACCAGGTGCGACTGGAGGTCGGCGGACCTGCGGGTGCGCGCGAGGGCGGTGCGGGCCTCGCCGATGTCCTGGCGCAGTTGCCCGATGGTGTCGTGGAGCTCCTCGACCAGCCGGTTGCGCTCGATCGCCACCGCGGCCAGATCGGCGAGCGAGCACAGCAGGGTGACCTCGTTGGGGGTCAGATGCCGCACCTGACGGTCGGCGACGTAGAGGACCCCCATCGGTTCGCCCCCGGCGCACAGCGGGACGGCCAGGACCGCGCGCAGGCCTTCGGCGCGGACGATGTCGTCGACGGCCTCGACGTGCGTGAAGCTGTTGTCCCCGAGGTAGTCCGGGGTCCAGAAGGGAGCGCGGCAGGTGCGCACCATGGCGCCCAGTCCGCCGTCGGCCGGCAGCCGGTAGCTCTCGGCGACCTTGACCGCGTTGCCGTCGGCGCTCAGCACCACCGTGCCGGGCCGGTCCTCCTCGTGCAGGCCGACGTAGGAGACGTCCAGCTTCAGCAGCAGCCGTGCTCTGCGGGCGATGGACTCCAGCAGGTCCTTGCCCCGCCGGGCGGCGACGAACTCGTGCGCGGCGTCGACCAGGGCCGCGAGCTCCGCCTCCCGGTCGCGGCGGTACTCGATCATCGACTGCGCGGTGAGGGCGAGCCGGTTGAAGCGCTCCAGTCGGCGCATCCGGTCCTCGTCGGCGCCCGAGCGTTCGGCGCGGGCCATGAGCCGGTCGTATTCGCTCCGTGGTGCCGACCGGGCGATGAACTCGAGGAAGGCGAGTGCGTCGTCCGACTCGTCTTCTTCGGACCCTTCTTCACCAGAACCCAGGTCACTCATCCCGCAGGCACCCCCATCCCTGTGCTTTACCAAAGCATTGACAGGCTATTACGCTTTCAAGGATTCCGTCTAGATCGACCGAGGTGACCGTTCGTCCCCTTCGTCCGTCTTCGGCGGCTTCAGCGGAGGACATACTCTATTCGACAAGAGAGGGTGCCTGGCTGAAAGGCCGGGGCTTCATGGCCGATATCCGGCCGTCCTTCAGTGGGTGTTGCGGCACGGTGGAAATGAATTCCATAAAGGCCGGGCCGGGGTTGAAGGCTGCCTCTTCAACCGCTGCGGTGAACGAGGCATAAGCTACCCGGTGGCCCGGGGGCCACACCGTGATTTCCGGCGGAACGAGCAACCGGTTGGCCGAATCCGTGCGCGTCGCCGGCGCGCCCCGCCCCGGGGGCGGAGCGCCCGACTTGACTGACCACCCCGTCGTTCCTTGACCCCGGCTCGGCGTGAACTGTTGGGTGTCCGTACGGAGATCATCGCGAGGGGCCGGCGGCAGGCCGCCCCCGCCCCGAGCGCACGGCGCACTCCTCTTCGACAGACCCACGGTTCCCCCTTCACGGCCCGGAGGATTCCCATGTACGAGAACGACAGTGCCGCCGAGGTCTACGACCTGCTCTACCAGGACCGCAAGGACTACGCGGGTGAGGCCGCCCGGGTCACCGACCTGATCCGGGAACGTACGCCGGACGCGGCCAGCCTGCTCGACATCGCGTGCGGCACCGGTACCCACCTGGAGGCCTTCGCCAAGCTCTACGACCGCGTGAGCGGCCTGGAGCTGTCCGAGTGGATGGCGGCCCGCGCCGAGGAGCGGCTCCCCGGCGTCACCCTCCACCGCGGTGACATGCGGGCGTTCGACCTCGGCGAGACGTTCGACGCCGTGGTCTGCATGTTCAGCTCGATCGGGTACCTGGAGACCACGGCCGACCTGGAGGACGCCGTCGCCGCCATGGCGCGGCACCTGACCGCGGACGGTGTCCTGGCCGTCGAACCGTGGTACTTCCCCGACACCTTCCTGGACGGCCACGTCTCCACCCACGCCCTGCGGACGGCACCGGGCGACCAGGGCGTCGCCCGTGTCTCCCACTCGACCCGGGAGGGCGGGCGGACCCGGATGGAGATCCACTACCTGATCGCGCACACCGCGGAGGGCATCCGGCACCGCAGCGAGGTGGACTACCTCACGCTGTTCTCGCGTGCGGAGTACGAGGCCGCGTACCGCAAGGCCGGCCTGGACGTCGAGTACGTCGTGACGGGCGAGGGCTCACCGGGCTTCTTCCTCGGCACGCGTCGCTGACGCACCGACGGGACGGCGGGGTGGCCCGGACCGTCCGCAGGACGCGCCACGGCCCCTGTCCCGGCGGTCACCGCCGGGCCCGGGCCGGCGGTCACCGCCGGGACAGGGGCCGTGGCGCGTGCGCGCGTCAGGCGGGGGCCGGATCCGCGGCGCTCAGGGCTCTGCGCAGGGAGGACACGACGGTGCGGACGTCGGCGTCCGACAGGCCGGGGTGCAGGGGCAGGCACAGGGTCCGTTCGGACGCCCGCTCCACGCCGGGCAGTTCGCCTCCGGTGTGGCCGTAGGCGGGCACCTTGTGCAGAGGTGCGTAGCGGAAGGTGGTGTAGATGCCGTCGGTGAGCAGGTCGCGTGCCACCCGGTCCCGGACGCCGGGGGCCAGCTGGATCCAGTAGAAGTAGTGCGTGGACTCGTGCCCCGCGGGTGGCGCGGGCGGTGTCAGCACGCCCTCCAGCGAGCTCAGTTCGCTGTCGTACAGGGCGACGATCTCCCTGCGGCGGGCCACGAAGCCGGGAAGCCGGCGCAACTGGACCGCGCCGATGGCCGCGGTGAGGTCGTTCCCGATGACGCGGCGGCCCGGTTCGGGGACGTCCATCTCCCACCAGCGCGCCGAGACCCTGGCGTATCCCAGGCCGCTGGACCGCGTGAGGCCGTGGTAGGCGAGGCGCCGGATCCGGGCGGCCGCCCCGGGGTCCTTGACGTAGATCATCCCTCCGTCGCCGGTGACCAGGACCTTCATGGCGTCGAAGCTCCACATGGCGAGGTCGCCGAAGGTGCCGACCGGTCGGCCGTCGACGCGGGAGGCCACGGAGCACGCGGCGTCCTCGATCAGGGTGATGCCCCGCTCCCGGCAGCGCTCGGCGATGCGCACGATGTCGCCGGGGTGGCCGCCGTAGTGGAGCGCGATGACGGCCCTGGTGCGCGGGGTGACGGCCGCCTCGATGTGCTCCAGGGCGGGGTTCAGCGTCCGCGGGTCGGTGTCGCAGAACACCGGGCGCGCTCCCGAGAGCTGTACGGCGTTCGCCGCGGCGAGGAAGCTGGGCGAGGGGAGCACGACCTCGTCGCCGGGCCGCAGGCCGAGCGACTCCAGGGCCAGGAAGAGGCCGGCGGTGCCCGAGTTGAGGAAGACGACGTGCTCGGGGCCGACCCCGAGGTGCTCGGCGAACGCGGACTCGAACGCCGCGGTCCGGGGTCCGTGACCGAGCCATTGGTCGTCGAAGACCTCGGACACCGCCGCCAGTTCCTCGGCCCCCATCTGGGGCTGGAAGAGATTGATCATTTTCGCCTCTCGCGTCGCGCTGTCTCGTCCGGACTCGGGCAGGTGCGTTCGACGCCGGGCCGCCGTCCGCGCGCAGTCGCCGTCCGTCCCGCCCGGCATTCGGGGGCCCTCGGGGCGCGCTTTTCCGGAGGCGGGAAAGGAATGTCCTCGGCCGCCCCCGTCGTATTCCGCGGCCCGGCCGGGAGGCGGGGGTGGTCCCGCGGCCGGGCGCACCGAAGGCGGGGAAAGCGGTTCCTCGTGCGGGCTCCCACCGTGTCCCGCCGGGAATTGCGCGCGGTCCGGGCCGGCCGTTCCGCCGTTTCCCGCAGGGCGCCGATGCGGGAGAACGGCGCTTTACCTTCCGGGTGCCGGCCGGCCGGTGGCGCGCTGCCGATTCTCCCGCGCGGTGCAGCTTTCGTGACCATTCAGTAGGAGGCGTGTGCGCACGCCATGAGGGTGCGGAGTTCGACGTTGAGATAGTTGCCGTGCGCGAGCAGTTCGGTGAGCTGGCCGAAGGTAGCCCAGCAGAAGCCGGGCGGGCAGCCCGTGTCGAGCTCCGGCCCCGCCTCGACCACCAGATAGCGGTTGCGCGCGTGGTAGAAGCGCCCGCCCTCCTCCGACTGCACCACGTCGTAGCGGACGCGGTCGGCTCCGGCCGTCAGCACCCGGTCCAGGTACGGGGGCGACTGGCCGTCCGCCTCGTCGGGCCGGCACTGGACGGTCGGTCCGAACTCGGCGACGTTGAGCGTGCCGACCTCCGACCGCGCCGCCACCAGGGCGTGCAGCACCCCGTTGATCCGCCGGGTGATCAGGGCCGCCAGTCCCTGCGAGCACGGGCGCAGCAACGGCTGGGTCCACGAGGCCACTTCACGGCGCTCCGCGGTCACCTCCACCGCCATGATCTCGAAATGCCTGCCGCTGCGATGCCGGATCGCGCTCCCGGTCCGCTCCCAGCCGTCCCGCCGGGCGTCGTCGAGCGGCACGCTCTGCTGGCGCAGCACCCGCAGCGCCCGGACGTCGGTGAGGCAGCTGGTGATGGCGTGCAGATCGTGCAACGGCGCGGTCTCCCCGTAGAGGGAGCGGCGCAGCGCCGCCGGGAAGGAGTCGTCACCGTCGTCGGGCGTGCCGTGCGCGGTGGGCAGACAGGCCAGCACACTGCGGGTGTCCATGTTGACGAGGTCGTCCTGGAGCATCAGCCGGCGGATCTGCCCGAGGGTCAGCCAGCGGAACGCGGCGTCGGCCTCGATGTCGGTGTCGATCTCGACGACCATGTTGCGGTTGCGCTTGTGCAGGAACCAGTCGCCCTGTTCGGACTGGATGCTGTCGATCAGGACCCGGCGGCCGGGGCGGTGGATGAAGTGGTCGAGGAACGGGGTGGACCGGCCGTGGTGCACCTCGTCGAAGTTGCTGCGCGTGGCCTGCACCGTGGGGGAGATCTGCAGCCCGTTGACGTTGCCGGGCTCGGGTTTGGCCTGCATCAGGAAGTGCAGCACCCCGTCGAACTCCCGGGCCAGGATGCCGAGCAGCCCCACCTCGGGCTGCACGATGATCGGCTGGACACGGGCGACCGGATCGGCGTCCGAGCTGGTGCGCAGCCCCTCCACGGAGAAGAAGCGGCCCGTCTCGTGCCGCAGGTCGCCGGTGCCCGGCTCGAAGGACCACCGCCGGAGCCGGTCGAAGGGGATCGGCTCGACGTGGAAGCGGTGCGCCCGGTGGTATTCCTCCAGCCAGCGGGGCACCTCCGCCAGCGCGGTGACCGGGCTGTCCAGGGTGTCGGCGGAGACCCTCACCCGTTCCGCGGTACGCCGGTGGACGGCGTACTCGACCGTGCCCACGTCACCCCGGGCGGACCCGCCGGACACCGCGCGTCCCGGCCGACAGCAGCGGCTCGAGCGTGTCGACCAGGGCCCCGCACACCTCCGCGGTCCGCTGGTACGGGAAGAAGTGGCCACCGGGGAAGGTGCGCGTCTCGACGTCGGACGCCGCCGCCTCGTGCCAGGCCGCCGCCTCGGCCGCGGTCACGGTGGGGTCGTCGGCGCCGGTGAACACGGTGAGGGGGCAGTCCAGCGGCGCCCCCGGGCGGTGGGCGTAGGCCGCCACGGCCCGGTAGTCGTTGCGGATCACGGGCAGCACCAGCCGGAGCAGCTCCGGATCGGCGAACACCTGGCTGTCGGTGCCGTCGAGCTTGCGGAGTTCCTCGACCAGCCGGTCGTCGTCGTAGAGGTGCACGGTCATCGGCCGGTCGACGGCGGGGGCCCGGCGCCCGGAGACCACCAGGCGCACCGGAGCCGCTCCCCGCCGCTGGAGCGCGCGGGCGACCTCGTAGGCCACCAGCGCGCCCATGCTGTGCCCGAACAGCACCACCGGGGGGCCGGCCTGCGCCTCCAGCAGGCCGGCCAGGGGCTCGGCCAGTCCCTCGATGGTGTCGACCAGCGGTTCGCTCCTGCGGTCCTGGCGCCCGGGGTACTGGACGGCCACGACCTCGATCCGGTCCGGCAGCTGCCGGGTGAACGGCAGGAACGAACTCGCCGAGCCGCCCGCGTGCGGGAAGCACACCAGCCGGACGGCGGGTGACGCGGACGGCTGGTACCGGCGGAGCCACAGGTCGAGCGGGTCCACGGATGCGGTCGTCACCGTCATCGCCCCCTCTTCGCGGGCGCCCACCACGCGCGGTTCTCCCGGTACCAGTGCACGGTCCGCTCCAGCCCTTCGTCGATGGTGATCCGCGGCGCGTAACCCAGCTCGTCCGCGATCTTGGTGTAGTCGACGGAGTAGCGCCGGTCGTGGCCCTTGCGGTCGGGCACCCGCCGCACCGCCGACCAGTCGGCTCCGCACAGTTTCAGCAGACGCTCCGTGAGCTCGACGTTGCTCAGCTCGGTGCCGCCGCCGATGTTGTAGACCTCGCCGGGCCGGCCGCCCCGGGCCACCAGGGCGATGCCCCGGCAGTGGTCGTCCACGTGCAGCCAGTCGCGCCGGTTGCCGCCGTCCCCGTAGAGCGGGACGGTCCCGCCGTCGAGGAGGCTGCTGGTGAACAGCGGGATGATCTTCTCCGGGTACTGGTAGGGCCCGTAGTTGTTGGAGCAGCGGGTGACGCACACCGGCAGTCCGTGCGTGCGGTGGTGGGCCAGCGCCAGCAGGTCGGAGGACGCCTTCGAGGCGGCGTAGGGCGAGTTGGGGTTCAGCGGGTGCTCCTCGGGCCAGGACCCCTCCTCGATGGAGCCGTACACCTCGTCCGTCGAGACGTGCACGAACAGCCCGGGGCGTACGGCCAGTGCCTCCTGGAGGAGGACCTGGGTGCCCAGCACGTTGGTGCGCACGAAGGCGTCGGCGTCGTCGATCGAGCGGTCCACGTGCGACTCGGCCGCGAAGTGCACCACCAGGTCGACCCCCGCCATCGCCTGGGTGACCGCGCCGCGGTCGCGGATGTCCCCCGGGAAGATCCGCAGCCGGGGACAGTCGCCCACCGGGGCCAGATTGGCCAGGTTGCCCGCGTAGGTGAGCGCGTCGAGCACCCTCACCTCGGGTTTGCCGAACTCCGGCAGGGAGCCGTCCAGCAGCGCGTTCACGAAGCGCGAGCCGATGAAGCCGGCGCCCCCGGTGACGAGGATCCGGGCCGGCGGCCGTCGGCCGGCGGAGCGGGCGGGCCGGCGCGGCGTCTCATTCGGTGCCTGCACGGGTGGCCACCTCCATCAGGTACGCGCCGTATCCGGAGGTGCCCAGTTCGCGGCCGAGCCGGTGGAGGGTGTCGGCGTCGATGAAGCCCATGCGCAGGGCGATCTCCTCGATGCAGGCGATCCGCACTCCCTGGCGCTGCTCGATGAGCTGGACGTACTGGCCGCCCTGGAGGAGGGAGTCGTGGGTGCCCATGTCGAGCCAGGCGAAGCCGTGGCCCAGTTCGATGAGCCGGGCGCGTTTCTGCTCCAGGTAGGTCCTGTTGACGTCCGTGATCTCGAGTTCGCCGCGCGCCGAGGGCCGGATGTTCTTGGCGATGTCGACCACGTCGTTGTCGTAGAGGTAGAGGCCGGTGACGGCGAGGTTGGAGCGGGGCCGGGCCGGTTTCTCCTCCAGGGACAGCAGTACGCCCTGGTCGTCGATCTCGCCGACGCCGTAGCGCTTCGGGTCGCTGACCGGGTAGCCGAACAGCACACAGCCGTCGAGGTGGCGGATGCTGCCCTGGAGCACGGCCGAGAAGCCGGGGCCGTGGAAGATGTTGTCGCCCAGGATGAGCGCGACCGGTGAGTCGCCGATGTGGTCGGTGCCGATGGTGATGGCCTGCGCTATGCCCTCGGGCTCGGCCTGTTCGGCGTAGGTGATGTCGAGGCCGAGGCGGGAGCCGTCGCCCAGCAGCCGCTGGAACAGCTCGATGTGCTGGGTGGAGGAGACGACGAGGATCTCGCGGATGCCGCCCAGCATCAGGACGGACAGCGGGTAGTAGATCATCGGCTTGTCGTAGACGGGCAGCAGTTGCTTGGACAGCGTGCCGGTCAAGGGGCGTAGGCGGGTCCCTCCGCCGCCTGCGAGGATGATCCCTTTCATTCCGGGACGCCCTGACATGACCTCGGTCATCGTTTCTCCGTCACTAGAGGAAAACGCTGGCCGTCCGGCGTCGGGTACGCCGCCAGCCCTGCGGACGCCGCCCGGACCGCCGCCACGACGGCGCGGGCCTCGTCCTCCCCGAGGTGCGGTCCCAGGGGAAGGCTGAGGCTCTGCGCCGCCAGGCGCTCACTGAGCGGGTGGGTCCCCGCCGGTGCGCCGGCCGGGTCGTCGGCGTAGGCCGGGGACCGGTGCGGGGGCACGGGGTAGTGGATCAGGGTCTGGACCCCGGCTCGTTCCAGCCGGCGGCGCAGCTCGTCGCGCTCCGCGCAGCGGATCACGTACAGGTGCCACACCGGGTCGGCCCAGGGAGCGGTGACCGGGACGGCGATCTGCGGTACCGGACCCAGGGCCCGCCCGTACCGTTCGGCCGTGCCGGCCCGGCGGGCGTTCCACGCGTCGAGCCGCGGCAGTTTGGCCCGCAGCACGGCCGCCTGGAACTCGTCGAGCCGGGAGTGGGTCGAGCGCACCTCGTGCCGGTACTTCTCCCGCGAGCCGCAGTTGCGCAGCAACCGGATCCGCTCGGCCACACCGGAGTCACCCGTGACCACCGCGCCGCCGTCCCCCATGGCGCCGAGGTTCTTGCCGGGGTAGAAGCTGAACGCGACCACGTGGCCCGAGCCGATCCTGCGGCCCCGGTAACGGGCGCCGTGGGCCTGCGCGGCGTCCTCGACCACGGCCAGGCCGTGCCGTCCGGCGATCGCCAGTAGCGGGTCGAGGTCGGCCGGGTGCCCGTGCAGGTGCACCGGCATCAGGGCTCTGGTCCGAGGGGTGAGCGCCGCCTCCACCAGCGCCGGGTCGAGGGAGAGCCCGTCCGGCGTCGGGTCGACGGCCACCGGCCGTGCCCCGGTAGCGGACACGGCCAGCCAGGTCCCGATGAAGGTGTGCGCGGGCACCACCACCTCGTCCCCGGGACCGATGTCCAGCGCCCGCAGGGACAGCTCCAGCGCGTCGCAGCCACTGCCCACCGCCACACAGTGGTCGTTGTCGCAGTACGCGGCGAACTCCTCCTCGAAGGCCGCGAGTTCCGCGTCGAGCAGATAGCGGCCGGAGGCGGACACCCGCTGCAGGGCCGCGTCGATCTCGGCTCGCAACTCCCGGTAGCCGGCGCCCGCGTCGAGGAAGGGGATGGTCATGTGAGGCTCCGTGCGTCATGCAGGAAGGTGTCGTAGTCGCGGTAGTAGTCGGACTCCTCGTAGTGCTGCGAGGCGAGGACCAGGGCCACGGTGTCGGGGTCGAAGTCCTTCAGGACGCGCCAGACCATGGGGCCGATGCAGAGTCCGGCTCCGGGTTCGTCCAGACGGTAGGTGGCGTGCTGGAAGCCGTCGTCGAGGGTGATGGAGAAGGCGCCGTGGACGGCGATGACGAGTTGTTCCAGGGTGCGGTGCGCGTGCAGGCCGCGCGGGGGAGAGGACTGGGTCTGGCCATGCATGTAGTAGACGCGTCGGACGGGGAAGTCCACGGTCACGCCGGACTCGATCACGGAGAGGCTGCCGCGCGGGTCGATGTGCTGCTCGAGCCTGATCAGCCGGCACGGCTTGATCCTGCCGACCCGCCGGGCAGGGAGCTCGGCTGTGTTCTCGGCGATGGCGGCGCTCCTTATCGGGCGGTCGTGAGGTCCAGGGCCGGCTCGGGACGGCCCTGGACTCCGGGACGAGACCCTCGGGTTCAGTTCCAGTCGACCCGGACGGGCAGGTACTTCGGAGTGAGCTGGTCGGCCTCGTAGAACACGGTGTGCTCGTGGTCGATGCGGAAGCCTTGGACCCGGTCCAGGAGGAGTTCGAGCATGACCTTGCCCTCCAGGCGGGCGAGGGCGGCACCCAGGCAGTGGTGGATGCCGTGCCCGAAGGCCATGTGCCGGGTGCCGTCCGAGCGGCGGATGTCGAAGGTGTCCGGGTCCGGGAAGTGCCGGGGGTCCCGGTTGGCGGACTGGCTCCAGGCGATCACCATCTGGCCCTTCTCCATGAGCGGACCGAGGACGGTGGTGTCCTCCTTGACGAACCGGAAGATGTTGTTGAAGGGGCTGCGGTAGCGCAGCGTCTCCTCGATCGCGCCGGGCACCAGGGAGCGATCGGCCCGCAGGTCCTCCAGCGCCTGCGGGTTCTCCTCCAGGACCAGGAACAGGTTGCTGAGCAGGGTGCTGGAGGAGACGTGCCCCGCCGTCAGGAGCAGCGCGACGATGTTGACGATCTCGACGTCGGTCAGCCGGCGGCCGTCCTGCTCCGCCTGGACCAGCCCGCTGACCAGGTCGTCGGCGGGCGCGTCCCGCTTGGCGTGGATCTGCTTCAGGAGGTAGTCGGTCATCTCCTTGAGCGCGGGCGCGATCGTCTCGGTGAAGTTGTCCGGGAGGTTCGGGTACTCCAGGCCCTCGTTCGTCAGCAGGGTGTCGACCCACTCCCGGAACAGGTCACGGTCGCCGGCGGGTATGCCCAGCAGTTCGGCGATCACGATGACCGGCAGCGCGTAGGACAGGTCACCCACGGCGTCGACGACGTCCTGCTGCCCCACCTTGTCCAGGAGCTCCTCGGTGATCGCGCGCACCCTGGGCTCCAGCCGGGCGATCCGTCGGGGGGTGAACGCCTGGCTCACCAGCTTGCGCATCGGTCCGTGCGCGGGCGGGTCCAGCGCGCCGATCGTGCCCGGACCGATGATCATCTCCAGTTCGGGCGGCGTCGGCATCACCATGTTGAAGTCCGAGGAGAAGAACTGCGGGTTGTTCGACACCGTCACGTAGTCGTCGTAGCCGAAGACCTGCCACGCCTGTCGGGTCTCGTCCCAGAACACCGGATGACGCGTCCTGTTGTACGCGAACCACTCAAGCAGCCCCCGGGCGTCCGCGTCCTTGCTCAGCTCCATCGGTCCCGTCACGGCCTCACCCATCAGTCGGACTCCTCGAAAAGCGGTGTGTGGACCGAACGCGCGGCACGGTGGTTCCGGTCCCGGTTACCGGCAGAGCTTAGGAATCTCCGGAGAATGTCGGCAAGGCGAACCTGACACAATGAGCTGCCGACTGAAATTCCGGCCGAGATGACGACCGGGGCGGAGCGGGACGGGCGCGGACGGGTCAGGGCGGGGCGGCACGGACCGCTCGGGGAGACCTGACATATTCGTCGCGAAGTGGTTGTCCCGCGCCGCGAGGTACTGAAATCTTCTCCGCTCGCCCAGGACTCCGCGTGCAGGTCACCGGAGTGCGCGACCGGCCGGGACGTCGGAGCGCCGACCCTGCGGACCTGGTGCGATGCCGTGTGGTCCCGCATGATCCCGCGCCGTCTCCGGTGACGAGAATCGGTGGACAATCTCCGAACTTGACACAATTGATTGTCGTTCACCGGCCGTTCCTGTCGCCCGGCAGTTCGCCCGCTGTACGCTCGGGAAGATCAAGAAAAGGCAGAAAAGCCACGGCGTGGTACGGCGAACATATGAGGGATGCAGGTGTCTGGAGAACTCGCGATTTCCCGCAGTGACGACCGGTCCGACGCCGTTGCCGTGGTCGGAATGGCGTGCCGGTTTCCCGGCGCCCCGGGAATTGCCGAATTCTGGAAACTGCTGACCGACGGAAGGGACGCGATCGGCCGGGACGCCGACGGCCGCCGGCGCGGCATGATCGAGGCGCCCGGCGACTTCGACGCCGCCTTCTTCGGCATGTCACCCCGCGAGGCCGCCGAGACCGACCCCCAGCAGCGCCTGATGCTCGAACTCGGCTGGGAGGCTCTGGAGGACGCCGGCATCGTCCCCGGCTCCCTGCGCGGCGAGGCGGTCGGCGTCTTCGTCGGGGCCATGCACGACGACTACGCCACCCTGCTCCACCGCGCCGGCGCGCCGGTCGGCCCCCACACCGCCACCGGCCTCCAGCGCGCCATGCTCGCCAACCGGCTCTCCTACGTCCTGGGGACGCGCGGCCCCAGCCTCGCGGTCGACACCGCCCAGTCGTCCTCCCTGGTCGCCGTGGCCCTCGCCGTCGAGAGCCTGCGGGCCGGCACCTCCCGCGTCGCCGTCGCCGGGGGCGTCAACCTGGTCCTCGCCGACGAGGGAACGGCCGCCATGGAACGCCTCGGCGCGCTGTCACCCGACGGCCGCTGCCACACCTTCGACGCCCGTGCCAACGGCTATGTCCGCGGTGAGGGCGGCGCCGCCGTCGTCCTGAAGCCCCTCGCCGACGCCCTGGCCGACGGGGACCCCGTGTACTGCGTGGTGCGTGGCGTCGCCGTCGGCAACGACGGCGGCGGCCCCGGGCTGACCGCTCCCGACCGCGAGGGACAGGAGGCGGTGCTCCGGGCCGCCTGCGCCCAGGCCCGGGTCGACCCCGCCGAGGTGCGTTTCGTCGAACTGCACGGCACGGGAACCCCGGTGGGCGACCCGGTCGAGGCACACGCCCTCGGCGCGGTGCACGGCTCCGGTCGGCCGGCCGACGACCCCCTGCTGGTGGGGTCGGTGAAGACCAACATCGGCCACCTGGAGGGCGCCGCCGGCATCGCGGGCCTGGTCAAGGCCGCACTGTGCCTGCGGGAACGCACCCTTCCCGGCTCGCTGAACTTCGCCACCCCCTCTCCGGCCATCCCGCTGGACCAGCTCCGGCTGAAGGTGCAGACCGCTGCCGCCGAGCTGCCGCTCGCCCCGGGCGGCGCACCCCTGCTGGCGGGTGTCAGTTCGTTCGGCATCGGTGGCACCAACTGCCATGTGGTCCTGGAACACCTGCCCTCCCGGCCCACCCCGGCCGTCTCCGTCGCCGCCTCGCTTCCGGACGTCCCGCCGCTGTTGTTGTCCGCGCGGTCGGAGGGGGCGTTGCGGGCGCAGGCGGTGCGGTTGGGTGAGTACGTGGAGCGGGTGGGCGCGGATCCGCGGGATGTGGCTTATTCGCTGGCTTCGACGCGGACTCTTTTCGAGCACCGTGCGGTGGTGCCGTGTGGTGGGCGTGGGGAGCTCGTCGCTGCTCTTGGTGGGTTTGCTGCCGGGAGGGTGTCTGGGGGTGTGCGGTCCGGGCGGGCTGTGCCGGGTGGGGTGGGGGTGTTGTTCACGGGTCAGGGTGCGCAGTGGGTTGGTATGGGGCGTGGGTTGTATGCGGGGGGTGGGGTGTTTGCGGAGGTGCTGGATGAGGTGTTGTCGATGGTGGGGGAGGTGGATGGTCGGTCGTTGCGGGATGTGATGTTCGGCGACGTCGACGTGGACGCGGGTGCCGGGGCTGATGCGGGTGCCGGTGCGGGTGCTGGGGTCGGTTCTGGTTCCGGTTCTGTGGGTGGGTTGTTGGGTCGGACGGAGTTTGCTCAGCCTGCGTTGTTTGCGTTGGAGGTGGCGTTGTTCCGGGCGTTGGAGGCTCGGGGTGTGGAGGTGTCGGTGGTGTTGGGTCATTCGGTGGGGGAGGTGGCTGCTGCGTATGTGGCGGGGGTGTTGTCGTTGGGTGATGCGGTGCGGTTGGTGGTGGCGCGGGGTGGGTTGATGGGTGGGTTGCCGGTGGGTGGGGGGATGTGGTCGGTGGGGGCGTCGGAGTCGGTGGTGCGGGGGGTTGTTGAGGGGTTGGGGGAGTGGGTGTCGGTTGCGGCGGTGAATGGGCCGCGGTCGGTGGTGTTGTCGGGTGATGTGGGTGTGCTGGAGTCGGTGGTTGCCTCGCTGATGGGGGATGGGGTGGAGTGCCGGCGGTTGGATGTGTCGCATGGGTTTCATTCGGTGTTGATGGAGCCGGTGTTGGGGGAGTTCCGGGGGGTTGTGGAGTCGTTGGAGTTCGGTCGGGTGCGGCCGGGTGTGGTGGTGGTGTCGGGTGTGTCGGGTGGGGTGGTGGGTTCGGGGGAGTTGGGGGATCCGGGGTATTGGGTGCGTCATGCGCGGGAGGCGGTGCGTTTCGCGGATGGGGTGGGGGTGGTGCGTGGTCTGGGTGTGGGGACGTTGGTGGAGGTGGGTCCGCATGGGGTGCTGACGGGGATGGCGGGTGAGTGCCTGGGGGCCGGTGATGATGTGGTGGTGGTGCCGGCGATGCGGCGGGGCCGTGCGGAGCGGGAGGTGTTCGAGGCGGCGCTGGCGACGGTGTTCACCCGGGACGCCGGCCTGGACGCCACGGCACTCCACACCGGGAGCACCGGCCGGCGCATCGACCTCCCCACCTACCCCTTCCAACGCCGTACCCACTGGTCGCCCGCGCTGAGCCGGCCGGTCACGGCCGACGCCGGGGCGGGTGTGACCGCCACCGATGCCGTGGGGCACAGCGTCTCCCCGGACCCGGAGAGCACCGAGGGGACGTCCCACAGGGACACGGACGACGAGGCGGACTCGGCGTCACCGGAGCCGATGTCCCCCGAGGATGCCGTCCGCCTGGTCCGCGAGAGCACCGCGGCCGTCCTGGGCCACGACGATCCCGGCGAGGTCGCGCTCGACCGCACCTTCACCTCCCAGGGCATGGACTCGGTGACCGCGGTCGAGCTGTGCGACCTGCTGAAGGGCGCCTCGGGGCTCCCCCTCGCCGCCACGCTGGTCTACGACCTGCCCACCCCGCGTGCCGTCGCCGAGCACATCGTGGAAGCCGCGGGCGGGCCGAAGGACTCGGTTGCCGGTGGGCCCGGAGTGCTCTCGTCGGCCGCGGTAGGGGTGTCGGACGCCCGGGGCGGCAGCCGGGACGACGACGACCCGATCGCCATCGTGGGTGTCGGCTGCCGGCTCCCCGGCGGCGTCGACTCGCGCGCCGCTCTCTGGGAGCTGCTGGAGTCCGGCGCCGACGCCATCTCGTCCTTCCCCACCGACCGCGGCTGGGACCTCGACGGGCTGTACGACCCCGAGCCCGGGACGCCCGGCAAGACCTATGTGCGGGAGGGCGGGTTCCTGCACTCGGCGGCCGAGTTCGACGCGGAGTTCTTCGGGATATCGCCGCGCGAGGCCACGGCCATGGACCCGCAGCAGCGCTTGCTGCTGGAAGCGTCGTGGGAGGCCCTCGAGGACGCCGGAGTGCTCCCCGAGTCACTGCGCGGCGGCGACGCCGGAGTGTTCGTCGGCGCCACCGCACCGGAGTACGGGCCGAGGCTTCACGAGGGAGCGGACGGATACGAGGGGTACCTGCTCACCGGCACCACCGCGAGCGTGGCCTCCGGCCGGATCGCCTACACCCTCGGCACCGGCGGACCGGCGCTCACCGTCGACACCGCGTGCTCCTCGTCCCTGGTGGCGCTGCACCTGGCCGTGCAGGCGCTGCGCCGGGGCGAGTGCGGGCTGGCTCTGGCGGGCGGCGCCACGGTGATGTCGGGGCCCGGCATGTTCGTGGAGTTCTCGCGGCAGCGCGGGCTCGCCCCCGACGGCCGCTGCATGCCGTTCTCCGCCGATGCCGACGGTACGGCCTGGTCCGAGGGTGTCGCCGTACTGGCACTGGAGCGGCTCTCCGACGCCCGGCGTGCGGGACACCGGGTGCTGGGCGTGGTGCGGGGCAGTGCGGTCAACCAGGACGGTGCCAGCAACGGCCTGACCGCTCCCAACCGCTCCGCGCAGGAGGGCGTCATCCGAGCTGCCCTGGCCGACGCCGGCCTCGCGCCGGGTGACGTGGACGCGGTGGAGGCGCACGGTACGGGGACGGCGCTGGGCGATCCGATCGAGGCGAGCGCGCTGCTGGCCACGTACGGGCGTGAGCGGGTGGGCGACCCCTTGTGGCTCGGGTCGCTGAAGTCCAACGTCGGTCACACCCAGGCCGCCGCGGGGGCCGCGGGTGTGGTCAAGATGCTGCTTGCCCTGGAGCACGGCACGCTGCCGCGGACACTTCACGCGGACCGGCCCAGCACGCACGTCGACTGGTCGTCGGGCACCGTCGCCCTGCTGGCAGAGGCGCGCCGGTGGCCCCGGCGGTCGGACCGCCCGCGCCGGGCGGCTGTGTCGTCGTTCGGGATCAGTGGGACGAACGCGCATCTGATCATCGAGGAGGCGCCGGAGTGGGTCGAGGACATCGACGGCGTCGCTGCTCCTGACCGCGGTACCGCGGACGCGGCTGCTCCGTCGCCGCTGTTGTTGTCCGCGCGGTCGGAGGGGGCGTTGCGGGCGCAGGCGGTGCGGTTGGGTGAGTACGTGGAGCGGGTGGGTGCGGATCCGCGGGATGTGGCTTATTCGCTGGCTTCGACGCGGACTCTTTTCGAGCACCGTGCGGTGGTGCCGTGTGGTGGGCGTGGGGAGCTCGTCGCTGCTCTTGGTGGGTTTGCTGCCGGGAGGGTGTCTGGGGGTGTGCGGTCCGGGCGGGCTGTGCCGGGTGGGGTGGGGGTGTTGTTCACGGGTCAGGGTGCGCAGTGGGTTGGTATGGGGCGTGGGTTGTATGCGGGGGGTGGGGTGTTTGCGGAGGTGCTGGATGAGGTGTTGTCGATGGTGGGGGAGGTGGATGGTCGGTCGTTGCGGGATGTGATGTTCGGCGACGTCGACGTGGACGCGGGTGCCGGGGCTGATGCGGGTGCCGGTGCGGGTGCTGGGGTCGGTTCTGGTTCCGGTTCTGTGGGTGGGTTGTTGGGTCGGACGGAGTTTGCTCAGCCTGCGCTGTTTGCGTTGGAGGTGGCGTTGTTCCGGGCGTTGGAGGCTCGGGGTGTGGAGGTGTCGGTGGTGTTGGGTCATTCGGTGGGGGAGGTGGCTGCTGCGTATGTGGCGGGGGTGTTGTCGTTGGGTGATGCGGTGCGGTTGGTGGTGGCGCGGGGTGGGTTGATGGGTGGGTTGCCGGTGGGTGGGGGGATGTGGTCGGTGGGGGCGTCGGAGTCGGTGGTGCGGGGGGTTGTTGAGGGGTTGGGGGAGTGGGTGTCGGTTGCGGCGGTGAATGGGCCGCGGTCGGTGGTGTTGTCGGGTGATGTGGGTGTGCTGGAGTCGGTGGTTGCCTCGCTGATGGGGGATGGGGTGGAGTGCCGGCGGTTGGATGTGTCGCATGGGTTTCATTCGGTGTTGATGGAGCCGGTGTTGGGGGAGTTCCGGGGGGTTGTGGAGTCGTTGGAGTTCGGTCGGGTGCGGCCGGGTGTGGTGGTGGTGTCGGGTGTGTCGGGTGGGGTGGTGGGTTCGGGGGAGTTGGGGGATCCGGGGTATTGGGTGCGTCATGCGCGGGAGGCGGTGCGTTTCGCGGATGGGGTGGGGGTGGTGCGTGGTCTGGGTGTGGGGACGTTGGTGGAGGTGGGTCCGCATGGGGTGCTGACGGGGATGGCGGGTGAGTGCCTGGGGGCCGGTGATGATGTGGTGGTGGTGCCGGCGATGCGGCGGGGCCGTGCGGAGCGGGAGGTGTTCGAGGCGGCGCTGGCGACGGTGTTCACCCGGGACGCCGGCCTGGACGCCACGGCACTCCACACCGGGAGCACCGGCCGGCGCATCGACCTCCCCACCTACCCCTTCCAACGCGACCGCTACTGGCTGGACCCCGTTCGCACCGCCGTGACCGGCGTCGAGCCCGCCGGTTCGCCGGCGGACGCTCGGGCCACTGAGCGGGGACGGTCGACGACGGCCGGGATCCGCTACCGCGTCGCTTGGCAGCCGGCCGTCGTCGACCGCGGCAACCCCGGGCCTGCCGGTCATGTGCTGCTTCTGGCCCCGGACGAGGACACGGCCGACTCCGGACTCGCCCCCGCGATCGCACGTGAACTCGCCGTGCGCGGGGCCGAGGTCCACACCGTCGCCGTGCCGGTCGGTACAGGCCGGGAGGCAGCCGGGGACCTGTTGCGGGCCGCCGGTGACGGTGCCGCCCGCAGCACCCGAGTTCTGTGGCTCGCCCCGGCCGAGCCGGACGCGGCCGACGCCGTCGCCCTCGTCCAGGCGCTGGGCGAGGCGGTACCCGAAGCCCCGCTCTGGATCACCACCCGTGAGGCGGCGGCCGTGCGGCCGGACGAGACCCCTTCCGTCGGGGGCGCTCAGCTGTGGGGACTCGGACAGGTCGCCGCGCTCGAACTGGGGCGGCGCTGGGGCGGCTTGGCGGACCTGCCCGGGAGTGCGTCGCCCGCGGTGCTCCGTACGTTCGTCGGGGCGCTGCTCGCCGGGGGAGAGAACCAGTTCGCGGTACGGCCCTCCGGCGTCCATGTCCGCCGTGTGGTTCCCGCGCCCGTCCCCGTCCCGGCCTCCGCTCGCACCGTCACCACGGCCCCCGCCACCGCCGTCGGCGAGGACGCACGGAACGACACCTCGGACGTGGTCGTGCCGGACGACCGGTGGTCCTCCGGCACCGTACTGATCACCGGGGGCACCGGTGCCCTGGGTGCGCAGGTCGCCCGCAGGCTCGCCCGGTCGGGCGCCGCGCGTCTGCTCCTGGTGGGCCGGCGCGGCGCGGCCGGCCCCGGAGTGGGCGAACTCGTCGAGGAGCTGACGGCGCTCGGTTCCGAAGTGGCCGTCGAGGCCTGCGACGTCGCCGACCGGGACGCACTGGCCGCGCTCCTCGCGGGCCTCCCCGAGGAGCGGCCCCTCGTCGCCGTACTGCACGCGGCAGGTGTGCTCGACGACGGTGTGCTCGACTCGCTCACCTCCGACCGGGTGGACGCCGTACTGCGGGCCAAGGTCACCGCCGCCCGTCACCTGGACGAGCTGACCGCGGACCTTCCGCTCGACGCCTTCGTGCTCTTCTCCTCCATCGTCGGCGTGTGGGGCAACGGAGGGCAGGCCGCCTACGCGGCCGCCAACGCCGCGCTCGACGCCCTGGCGCAGCGGCGCCGGGCCAGGGGAGCCCGTGCCGCCTCGATCGCCTGGGGGCCGTGGGCCGGTGCCGGAATGGCCTCCGGAACGGCGGCGAAGTCCTTCGAACGGGACGGCGTCACGGCCCTGGACCCCGAGCGCGCGCTCGACGTCCTCGACGACGTGGTGGGCGCCGGCGGGACCTCTGCCGCAGGGACGCACGCGGCCGGCGAGAGCTCCCTGCTCGTCGCCGACGTGGACTGGGAGACCTTCGTCGGGCGTTCGGTCACCCGCCGTACCTGGTCGCTCTTCGACGGCGTCTCCGCCGCCCGTTCGGCGCGTGCCGGCCATGCCGCGGACGACCGTGCCGCTCTCACCCCAGGGACGCGGCCGGGCGACGGCGCACCGGGCGGGAGCGGGCAGGACGGGGGCGAGGGCCGGCCGTGGCTCTCCGTCGGCCCCTCGCCGGCGGAACGCCGTCGTGCTCTGCTCACGCTTGTGCGCTCGGAGGCCGCCGGGATCCTGCGCCACGCCTCGGCCGACGCGGTCGACCCGGAGCTGGCCTTCCGGTCCGCCGGGTTCGACTCCCTCACCGTTCTCGAACTGCGTAACCGCCTGACCGCTGCCACCGGCCTGAACCTGCCGAACACGCTGCTCTTCGACCACCCGACCCCCCTCTCGCTCGCCTCCCACCTGCACGACGAACTGTTCGGTCCCGACAGCGAGGCGGAGCCGGCAGCGGCCGCCCCCACGCCGGTCATGGCCGACGAGCGTGAGCCGATCGCGATCGTGGGCATGGCGTGCCGTTACCCGGGCGGTGTGGCGTCGCCGGACGACCTGTGGGACCTGGTGGCCGGTGACGGGCACACGCTCTCCCCGTTCCCGGCCGACCGTGGCTGGGACGTCGAGGGGCTGTACGACCCGGAGCCGGGGGTGCCGGGCAAGAGCTATGTACGGGAAGGCGGGTTCCTGCGTTCCGCGGCCGAGTTCGACGCGGAGTTCTTCGGGATATCGCCGCGCGAGGCCACGGCCATGGACCCGCAGCAGCGGTTGCTGCTGGAGACGTCGTGGGAGGCGCTGGAGCGGGCCGGCATCGTTCCGGACTCGCTGCGCGGCACCCGGACCGGTGTCTTCAGCGGCATCTCCCAGCAGGACTACGCGACCCAGCTGGGGGACGCCGCCGACACCTACGGCGGGCATGTGCTCACGGGGACCCTCGGCAGTGTGATCTCCGGTCGGGTTGCCTATGCGTTGGGGTTGGAGGGGCCGGCGCTGACGGTGGACACGGCGTGTTCGTCGTCGTTGGTGGCGTTGCATCTGGCGGTGCAGTCGTTGCGGCGGGGTGAGTGTGATCTGGCGTTGGCCGGTGGGGTGACGGTGATGGCGACGCCGACGGTGTTCGTGGAGTTCTCGCGGCAGCGGGGGCTGGCGGCGGACGGGCGGTGCAAGGCGTTCGCGGAGGGTGCGGACGGGACGGCGTGGGCGGAGGGTGTGGGTGTGCTGCTGGTGGAGCGGCTTTCCGACGCGCGCCGCAACGGTCATCGGGTGCTGGCGGTGGTGCGGGGCAGTGCGGTCAATCAGGACGGTGCGAGCAATGGGCTGACGGCGCCGAGTGGTCCGGCGCAGCAGCGGGTGATCCGTGAGGCGCTGGCTGATGCGGGGCTGGTGCCCGCCGACGTGGATGTGGTGGAGGCGCACGGTACGGGGACGGCGCTGGGTGATCCGATCGAGGCGGGTGCGCTGCTGGCCACGTACGGGCGGGAGCGGGTCGGCGATCCGTTGTGGCTCGGGTCGTTGAAGTCGAACATCGGGCATGCGCAGGCGGCTGCGGGTGTGGGTGGTGTGATCAAGGTGGTGCAGGGGATGCGGCATGGGTCGTTGCCGCGGACGCTGCATGTGGATGCGCCGTCGTCGAAGGTGGAGTGGGCTTCGGGTGCGGTGGAGCTGCTGACCGAGACCCGGTCGTGGCCGCGGCGGGTGGAGCGGGTGCGGCGGGCCGCGGTGTCGGCGTTCGGGGTGAGCGGGACCAACGCCCATGTGGTCCTGGAGGAAGCGCCGGCGGAGGCCGGGAGCGAGCACGGGGACGGCCCTGAACCTGAGCGGCCCGACGCGGTGACGGGTCCGTTGTCGTGGGTGCTTTCTGCGCGGTCGGAGGGGGCGTTGCGGGCGCAGGCGGTGCGGTTGCGTGAGTGTGTGGAGCGGGTGGGTGCGGATCCGCGGGATGTGGCGGGGTCGTTGGTGGTGTCGCGTGCGTCGTTCGGTGAGCGTGCGGTGGTGGTGGGCCGGGGGCGTGAGGAGTTGCTGGCGGGTCTGGATGTGGTGGCTGCCGGGGCTCCTGTGGGTGTGTCTTCGGGGGCCGGTGCTGTGGTGCGGGGGAGTGCGGTGCGGGGTCGTGGGGTGGGGGTGTTGTTCACGGGTCAGGGTGCGCAGTGGGTTGGTATGGGGCGTGGGTTGTATGCGGGGGGTGGGGTGTTTGCGGAGGTGCTGGATGAGGTGTTGTCGGTGGTGGGGGAGGTGGATGGTCGGTCGTTGCGGGATGTGATGTTCGCGGATGCTGACTCGGTTTTGGGTGGGTTGTTGGGTCGGACGGAGTTTGCTCAGCCTGCGTTGTTTGCGTTGGAGGTGGCGTTGTTCCGGGCGTTGGAGGCTCGGGGTGTGGAGGTGTCGGTGGTGTTGGGTCATTCGGTGGGGGAGGTGGCTGCTGCGTATGTGGCGGGGGTGTTGTCGTTGGGTGATGCGGTGCGGTTGGTGGTGGCGCGGGGTGGGTTGATGGGTGGGTTGCCGGTGGGTGGGGGGATGTGGTCGGTGGGGGCGTCGGAGTCGGTGGTGCGGGGGGTTGTTGAGGGGTTGGGGGAGTGGGTGTCGGTTGCGGCGGTGAATGGGCCGCGGTCGGTGGTGTTGTCGGGTGATGTGGGTGTGCTGGAGTCGGTGGTTGTCACGCTGATGGGGGATGGGGTGGAGTGCCGGCGGTTGGATGTGTCGCATGGGTTTCATTCGGTGTTGATGGAGCCGGTGTTGGGGGAGTTCCGGGGGGTTGTGGAGTCGTTGGAGTTCGGTCGGGTGCGGCCGGGTGTGGTGGTGGTGTCGGGTGTGTCGGGTGGGGTGGTGGGTTCGGGGGAGTTGGGGGATCCGGGGTATTGGGTGCGTCATGCGCGGGAGGCGGTGCGTTTCGCGGATGGGGTGGGGGTGGTGCGTGGTCTGGGTGTGGGGACGTTGGTGGAGGTGGGTCCGCATGGGGTGCTGACGGGGATGGCGGGTCAGTGCCTGGAGGCCGGTGATGATGTGGTGGTGGTGCCGGCGATGCGGCGGGGCCGTCCGGAGCGGGAGGTGTTCGAGGCGGCGCTGGCGACGGTGTTCACCCGGGACGCCGGCCTCGACGCCACGACACTCCACACCGGGAGCACCGGCCGACGCATCGACCTCCCCACCTACCCCTTCCAACACAACCGCTACTGGGCAACCGGCTCAGTGACCGGTGCGACCGGCACCTCGGCAGCCGCGCGCTTCGGCCTGGAGTGGAAGGACCACCCCTTCCTCAGCGGCGCCACGCCGATAGCCGGCTCCGGCGCGCTGCTCCTCACCGGCAGGGTGGGGCTCGCTGCCCACCCGTGGCTGGCCGACCACGCCATCTCCGGCACGGTGCTGCTCCCCGGAACGGCGATCGCCGACCTGCTGCTGCGGGCGGTCGAGGAGGTCGGCGCCGGAGGGGTCGAGGAACTGACGCTCCATGAGCCCCTGCTCCTCCCCGAGCGAGGCGGCCTGCACGTCCAGGTGCTGGTCGAGGCGGCCGACGAGCAGGGACGGCGTGCCGTGGCAGTCGCCGCACGCCCGGAGGGCCCTGGGCGGGACGGTGAGGAACAGGAGTGGACCCGGCACGCGGAAGGCGTGCTCACCTCCACCGAGACGGCCGTTCCGGACATGGGCTGGGCCGCCGGGGCCTGGCCGCCGCCCGGTGCCGAGCCGATCGACGTCGAGGAGCTGTACGACGCGTTCGCCGCGGACGGCTACGGCTACGGCCCGGCCTTCACCGCACTGTCCGGCGTGTGGCGTCTCGGCGACGAACTCTTCGCCGAGGTGCGGCGGCCCGCGGGGGGCGCGGGCACGACCGGTGACGGTTTCGGCGTCCACCCCGCACTCTTCGATGCGGCCCTCCACCCGTGGCGCGCCGGCGGGCTGCTGCCCGACACGGGCGGCACCACCTGGGCGCCGTTCTCCTGGCAGGGCATCGCGCTCCACACCACCGGAGCCGAGACGCTCCGCGTCAGACTGGCCCCTGCGGCCGGCGGCACCGAGTCGGCCTTCTCCGTACAGGCCGCCGACCCGGCGGGCACCCCGGTCCTCACCCTCGACGCACTGCTGCTCCGCCCGGTGACCCTGGGGAGGGCCGACGCGCCGCAACCGCTGTACCGCGTCGACTGGCAGCCGGTCGGCCAGGGGACCGAGGCCTCCGGCGCCCAGGGCTGGACGGTGCTCGGGCAGGCCGCGGCCGAGACGGTCGCGCAGCCCGCCGCCCATGCGGACCTCACCGCCCTGCGTACGGCTGTGGCCGCGGCGGGAACACCCGTGCCCCGGCTGGTGGTCGTGTCGCCGGTGGACACCCGGCTGGACGAGGGGCCGGTGCTGGCGGACGCCGAGGCTCGGGCCCGTGCGGGTGACGGCTGGGACGACGATCCCCTACGTGTCGCCCTCGGGCGCGGCCTGACCCTGGTCCGGGAGTGGGTCGAGGACGAACGGTTGGCGGACTCCCGGCTCGTCGTCCTCACCCGTGGCGCGGTGGCGGCCGGTCCCGGCGATGTGCCGGACCTGACAGGTGCGGCCCTGTGGGGGCTGCTCCGCTCCGCGCAGTCGGAGTATCCGGACCGCTTCACCCTCATCGACGTGGACGATTCCCCCGAGTCCCGTGCGGCTCTGCCCCGGGCTCTGGGATCGGCCGAGCGACAACTCGCCCTGCGGACGGGCGACGTGCTGGCGCCGGCCCTGGTCCCGATGGCCACCCGGCCGGCGGAGACCACTCCAGCGACGGCGGTCGCCTCGGCGACAACACAGACACAGGTCACCGCGCCCGCTCCCGACGACCCGGCTGCGGATGCCGTGTTCGACCCGGCGGGCACCGTACTGATCACCGGCGGCACCGGCGCCCTGGGACGGCGTGTCGCCTCGCACCTCGCGCGCCGGTACGGCGTACGCCACATGCTTCTGGTCAGCAGGCGTGGACCGGACGCCCCCGAGGCCGGTCCCCTGGAACGGGAACTCGCCGGTCTCGGAGTCACCGCCACCTTCCTGGCATGCGACCTCACCGACATCGAGGCCGTACGGAAGGCCGTCGCCGCGGTGCCGTCGGACCACCCGCTGACCGGTGTGGTGCACACCGCCGGCGTGCTGGACGACGGCGCCCTGACCGGCCTGACCCGGCAACGCCTCGACACCGTGCTGCGGCCCAAGGCCGACGCCGTGCGGAACCTCCACGAGGCGACCCTCGACCGGCCGCTGCGCGCGTTCGTCCTGTTCTCCGCCGCCGCCGGACTCCTGGGCCGCCCCGGGCAGGCCTCCTACGCCGCCGCCAACGCGGTCCTCGACGCGCTCGCGGGAGCCCGCCGCGCGGCCGGACTGCCCGCAGTGTCCCTGGCGTGGGGCCTGTGGGACGAGCAGACGGGCATGGCAGGAGGCCTCGACGAGATGGCCCTGCGCGTGCTGCGCCGGGACGGCATCGCCGCGATGCCTCCGGAGCAGGGGCTCGAACTGCTCGACCTGGCCCTGACCGGACACCGGGACGGACCCGCCGTCCTCGTCCCCCTCCTCCTCGACGGCGCGGCCCTGCGCCGCACGGCGAAGGAGCGCGGCGCGGCCACGATGTCCCCCTTGCTGCGCGCCCTGCTGCCCGCCGCCCTGCGCCGCAGCGGTGGAGCCGGCGCCCCCGCGGCGGCCGACCGGCACGGCAAGGAGGCGGACCCCGGTGCGGGACGCCTCGCAGGGATGGTGGCACTCGAAGCGGCGGAGCGTTCCGCGGCCGTCCTTGAGCTGGTCACCGAACAGGTCGCCGAGGTCCTCGGCTACGCGTCGGCCGCGGAGATCGAGCCCGAACGACCCTTCCGGGAGATCGGCGTCGACTCCCTGGCGGCGGTGGAGCTGCGCAACCGGCTCAGCCGTCTGGTCGGCCTGCGGTTGCCGACCACGCTGTCCTTCGACCACCCCACGCCGAAGGACATGGCGCAGCACATCGACGGGCAGCTCCCCCGCCCGGCCGGAGCCTCGCCCGCGGACGCAGCGCTGGAAGGGATCGGCGACCTCGCGCGGGCGGTCGCCCTGCTGGGCACGGGCGACGCCCGCCGGGCCGAGGTACGAGAGCAGCTCGTCGGACTGCTGGCCGCGCTCGACCCACCTGGGCGGAGCGGCACCGCCGCACCCGGCGTCCCCTCCGGTGCCGATGGCGCGGAACCGACCGTGACGGACCGGCTCGACGAGGCGACCGACGACGAGATCTTCGCCTTCCTGGACGAGCAGCTGTGACCACACCGTGGACCGACCGCATGCCGAGGAGTTGGTGGCAGCAATGACCGCCGAGAACGACAAGATCCGCAGCTACCTGAAGCGTGCCACCGCCGAACTGCACCGGACCAAGTCCCGCCTGGCCGAGGTCGAGTCGGCGAGCCGCGAGCCGATCGCGATCGTGGGCATGGCGTGCCGTTACCCGGGCGGTGTGGCGTCGCCGGACGACCTGTGGGACCTGGTGGCAGCCGGTACGGACGCGGTCTCCGCGTTCCCCGTCGACCGTGGCTGGGACGTCGAGGGGCTGTACGACCCCGATCCGGAGGCGGTGGGGCGTAGTTACGTGCGGGAGGGCGGGTTCCTGCACTCGGCGGCCGAGTTCGACGCGGAGTTCTTCGGGATCTCGCCCCGTGAGGCGGCGGCGATGGATCCGCAGCAGCGGTTGCTGCTGGAGACGTCGTGGGAGGCGCTGGAGCGGGCGGGGATCGTCCCCGCGTCGCTGCGCGGCACCCGTACCGGCGTCTTCACCGGCGTCATGTACGACGACTACGGGTCGCGGTTCGACTCGGCTCCGCCGGAGTACGAGGGCTACCTCGTGAACGGCAGCGCCGGCAGCATCGCGTCCGGTCGGGTTGCCTATGCGTTGGGGTTGGAGGGGCCGGCGCTGACGGTGGACACGGCGTGTTCGTCGTCGTTGGTGGCGTTGCATCTGGCGGTGCAGTCGTTGCGGCGGGGTGAGTGTGATCTGGCGTTGGCCGGTGGGGTGACGGTGATGGCGACGCCGACGGTGTTCGTGGAGTTCTCGCGGCAGCGGGGGCTGGCGGCGGACGGGCGGTGCAAGGCGTTCGCGGAGGGTGCGGACGGGACGGCGTGGGCCGAGGGTGTGGGCGTGCTGCTGGTGGAGCGGCTCTCCGACGCCCGCCGCAATGGCCATCGGGTGCTGGCGGTGGTGCGGGGCAGTGCGGTCAATCAGGACGGTGCGAGCAACGGGCTGACGGCGCCGAGTGGTCCTGCGCAGCAGCGGGTGATCCGTGAGGCGCTGGCCGACGCGGGGCTGACGCCCGCCGACGTCGACGCGGTCGAGGCGCACGGCACCGGCACACCCCTGGGCGACCCCATCGAGGCGGGTGCGTTGCTGGCCACCTATGGCAGTGAGCGCCAGGGCCAAGGTCCGTTGTGGTTGGGGTCGTTGAAGTCGAACATCGGGCATGCGCAGGCGGCTGCGGGTGTGGGTGGCGTGATCAAGGTGGTGCAGGCGATGCGGCATGGGTCGTTGCCGCGGACGCTGCATGTGGATGCGCCGTCGTCGAAGGTGGAGTGGGCTTCGGGTGCGGTGGAGCTGCTGACCGAGACCCGGTCGTGGCCGCGGCGGGTGGAGCGGGTGCGGCGGGCCGCGGTGTCGGCGTTCGGGGTGAGCGGGACCAACGCCCATGTGGTCCTGGAGGAAGCGCCGGCGGAGGCCGGGAGCGAGCACGGGGACGGCCCTGAACCCGAGCGGCCCGACGCGGTGACGGGTCCGTTGTCGTGGGTGCTTTCTGCGCGGTCGGAGGGGGCGTTGCGGGCGCAGGCGGTGCGGTTGCGTGAGTGTGTGGAGCGGGTGGGTGCGGATCCGCGGGATGTGGCGGGGTCGTTGGTGGTGTCGCGTGCGTCGTTCGGTGAGCGTGCGGTGGTGGTGGGCCGGGGGCGTGAGGAGTTGCTGGCGGGTCTGGATGTGGTGGCTGCCGGGGCTCCTGTGGGTGTGTCCGGGGGCGTGTCTTCGGGGGCCGGTGCTGTGGTGCGGGGGAGTGCGGTGCGGGGTCGTGGGGTGGGGGTGTTGTTCACGGGTCAGGGTGCGCAGTGGGTTGGTATGGGGCGTGGGTTGTATGCGGGGGGTGGGGTGTTTGCGGAGGTGCTGGATGAGGTGTTGTCGGTGGTGGGGGAGGTGGGGGGTTGGTCGTTGCGGGATGTGATGTTCGGCGACGTCGACGTGGACGCGGGTGCCGGGGCTGATGCGGGTGTCGGTTCGGGTGTTGGTGTGGGTGGGTTGTTGGGTCGGACGGAGTTTGCTCAGCCTGCGTTGTTTGCGTTGGAGGTGGCGTTGTTCCGGGCGTTGGAGGCTCGGGGTGTGGAGGTGTCGGTGGTGTTGGGTCATTCGGTGGGGGAGGTGGCTGCTGCGTATGTGGCGGGGGTGTTGTCGTTGGGTGATGCGGTGCGGTTGGTGGTGGCGCGGGGTGGGTTGATGGGTGGGTTGCCGGTGGGTGGGGGGATGTGGTCGGTGGGGGCGTCGGAGTCGGTGGTGCGGGGGGTTGTTGAGGGGTTGGGGGAGTGGGTGTCGGTTGCGGCGGTGAATGGGCCGCGGTCGGTGGTGTTGTCGGGTGATGTGGGTGTGCTGGAGTCGGTGGTTGCCTCGCTGATGGGGGATGGGGTGGAGTGCCGGCGGTTGGATGTGTCGCATGGGTTTCATTCGGTGTTGATGGAGCCGGTGTTGGGGGAGTTCCGGGGGGTTGTGGAGTCGTTGGAGTTCGGTCGGGTGCGGCCGGGTGTGGTGGTGGTGTCGAGTGTGTCGGGTGGGGTGGTGGGTTCGGGGGAGTTGGGGGATCCGGGGTATTGGGTGCGTCATGCGCGGGAGGCGGTGCGTTTCGCGGATGGGGTGGGGGTGGTGCGTGGTCTGGGTGTGGGGACGTTGGTGGAGGTGGGTCCGCATGGGGTGCTGACGGGGATGGCGGGTGAGTGCCTGGGGGCCGGTGATGATGTGGTGGTGGTGCCGGCGATGCGGCGGGGCCGTGCGGAGCGGGAGGTGTTCGAGGCGGCGCTGGCGACGGTGTTCACCCGGGACGCCGGCCTGGACGCCACGACACTCCACACCGGGAGCACCGGCCGACGCATCGACCTCCCCACCTACCCCTTCCAACACGACCGCTACTGGCTGGCCGCCCCGTCCCGGCCCAGGACGGACGGGCTGTCGGCGGCGGGTCTGCGCGAGGTGGAGCACCCCCTGCTCACCGCCGCCGTGGAACTGCCCGGCACCGACACCGAGGTGTGGACCGGCCGCATATCCGCTGCCGACCTGCCCTGGCTCGCCGACCACCTGGTGTGGGACCGAGGCGTGGTGCCGGGGACCGCGCTGCTGGAGACGGTGCTCCAGGTGGGAAGCCGGATCGGTCTGCCGCGCGTCGCCGAACTGGTCCTGGAGACGCCGCTGACCTGGACGTCGGACCGCCCGCTCCAGGTCCGGATCGTCGTGACCGCTGCCGCCACCGCCCCCGGGGGCGCGCGTGAGCTGACCCTCCACTCGCGGCCCGAGCCCGTGGCCGCCTCCTCGTCCTCCCCGAGTCCCGCCTCTCCCCGGCACCTCACGGCGCAGGAGAGCGACGACGACTGGACCCGGCATGCCTCAGGGCTGCTCGCCCCGGCTGCCGGCCTCGCCGACGACTTCGCCGAGCTCACCGGCGCCTGGCCCCCCGTCGGCGCCGAGCCCCTCGACCTCGCCGGTCAGTACCCGCTCTTCGCAGCCGCCGGAGTGCGCTACGAAGGCGCCTTCCGAGGGCTGCGCGCGGCATGGCGTCGAGGCGACGAGGTCTTCGCCGACGTACGGCTGCCCGACGCGCACGCGGTCGACGCTGATCGTTACGGGGTGCACCCCGCCCTGCTCGACGCGGTGCTCCACCCGATCGCGTCGCTGGACCCGCTGGGCGACGGCGGGCACGGTCTGCTGCCGTTCTCCTGGACCGACGTACAGGGACACGGCGCCGGCGGACACGCCCTCCGGGTACGGGTGGCGGCCGTCGACGGCGGCGCGGTGTCGGTCACCGCGGCCGACCACGCGGGCAACCCGGTGTTATCCGCCCGGTCCCTGGCACTGCGTCGTATCACCGCGGACCGGCTTCCCGCCGCGCCCGTCGCCCCTCTCTACCGCGTGGACTGGCTGCCGTTCCCGGGTCCGGTGCCCGTATCCGCGGGCGGCCGCTGGGCGGTCGTCGGACCCGAGGCCGAAGCCACGGCTGCCGGACTGCGTGCGGTGGGCCTCGACGTGCGTACCCATGCGCTCCCCCTCGGAGAGCCCCTGCCTCCGCAGGCCGGTACCGACGCGGAGGTGATCATCCTCGACCTGACCACCACCGCAGCCGGCCGTACGGCGTCGGACGGGGGGCGGCTCAGTCTCCTCGACGAGGTGCGTGCGACGGTGCGCCGGACCCTCGAAGCCGTACAGGCCCGCCTCGCCGACACCGAAACGGCCCCCGACGTCGACGTCCGTACGGCCGCGCGCCCCCGCACAGCCGCCCGTACAAGCCCCCGCGTGGACACCCGCACGGGAGCCCGCACCGCTGACGGCCCCCGGCTCGTCGTCCTGACCCGGGGCGCGGCCGGACCCGAGGGAGGCGCGGCCGATCCCGCGGGTGCCGCTGTCTGGGGGCTCGTCCGGGTCGCCCAGGCCGAACAGCCCGGCCGCTTCACCCTGGTGGACGTCGACGGCACCCAGGCGTCGCTGCGGGCCCTGCCCGGTCTGCTGGCCACGGATGCCGGCCAGTCGGCCGTGCGCGACGGACGTGTCACCGTCCCGCGCCTCGTCCCGGTGGCCGACCCCGTCCCCCACGGCGGCGGCACGGCGGCCGACGGGACGGGTGCCGGCGAGCCGTCCGCGACCCTGGACCCCGAAGGCACCGTGCTGATCACCGGCGGCACCGGAGCACTGGCCGCGGAAACCGCCCGGCACCTGGTCGACCGGCACAAGGTGCGCCATCTCCTGCTGGTGGGCAGGCGCGGTCCCGACGCACCCGGCGTCGATCGACTGGTCGCCGAGTTGACCGAGTCGGGTGCCGAGGTCGCCGTACGGGCCTGTGACGTCACGGACCGCGACGCCCTGCGCCGCCTGCTCGACGCACTCCCCGACGAACACCCGCTGACCTGCGTGGTGCACACCGCCGGGGTGCTCGACGACGGCGTGCTCTCCGCCCAGACGGCCGAGCGGATCGACACGGTGCTCCGGCCCAAGGCCGACGCCGCCGTCCACCTGGACGAGCTGACCCGGGAGATCGGACGGGTGCCCCTGGTGCTGTACTCCTCGGTCTCGGCCACCCTGGGCAGCGCGGGGCAGGCCGGGTACGCGGCGGCCAACGCCTTCATGGACGCGCTGGCCGCC
Source organism: Streptomyces ambofaciens ATCC 23877 (assembly GCF_001267885.1). Lineage (NCBI taxonomy): Bacteria > Bacillati > Actinomycetota > Actinomycetes > Kitasatosporales > Streptomycetaceae > Streptomyces > Streptomyces ambofaciens. The sequence continues at coordinate 6,028,416 of NZ_CP012382.1, forward strand.
CGGCGGTGCGCCGCCGGGCACCCCGCGCTGTCGCTCGGCTGGGGCTGGTGGTCCGGGGTGGGTCTCGCCACCGGACTGGACGGAGCGGACGCGGCGCGGGTCAGGCGCTCGGGTCTCGCCCCGCTCGACGCCGGCGCCGCACTGGACCTGCTCGACCGGGCGCTGACCCGGCCCGAGCCGGCCCTGCTGCCCGTGCGGCTCGACCTGCGCGCCGCGGCCGGTGCCACCGCTCTCCCGGAGGTCCTGCGTGACCTGGCCGGCGTACCGGCGGACGCCCGCAGCACGCCCGGGGCCGCGGCGGGCACCGGGGACGAGGACGGTGCCGTGCGCCCTGCCCCCGCCCCGGCCGACGCCGCCGGGACGCTGGCCGCGCGGCTCGCGGGACGTTCCGCACCCGAGCGTACGGCTCTCCTGCTCGACCTGGTGCGGACCGAGGTCGCGGCGGTGCTCGGACACGGCGACCCCGCCGCGATCGGCGCCGCCCGCACCTTCAAGGACGCCGGATTCGACTCCCTCACCGCTGTCGACCTCCGCAACCGGCTGAACACACGCACCGGACTGCGGCTGCCCGCGACCCTCGTCTTCGACCACCCCACACCGCTCGCCCTCGCCGAACTCCTGCTCGACGGGCTGGAGGCGGCCGGTCCAGCGGAACCGGCCGCTGAGGTCCCGGACGAAGCGGCCGGTGCCGAGACCCTGTCCGGCGTGATCGACCGGCTGGAACGCAGCCTCGCCGCGACCGACGACGGCGACGCCCGGGTCCGCGCGGCACGGCGGCTGCGCGGCCTGCTGGACGCGCTCCCCGCCGGTCCCGGTGCCGCGTCCGGTCCGGATGCCGGAGAGCACGCCCCCGGTCGCGGCGACGTGGTGATCGACCGGCTCAGGTCGGCCTCCGACGACGACTTGTTCGACCTGCTCGACAGCGACTTCCAGTGAGCCGGACCGCGCCGCGCGCCGACCGCTGAACCGCTCTTCACCCAGACCCACGAGACCACGCCTGAGGAGAACCGTGTCTGCGACCAACGAGGAGAAGTTGCGGGAGTACCTGCGGCGCGCGATGGCCGACCTGCACAGCGCACGAGAGCGGTTGCGCGAGGTCGAGTCGGCGAGCCGTGAGCCGATCGCGATCGTGGGCATGGCGTGCCGTTACCCGGGCGGTGTGGCGTCGCCGGAGGAGCTGTGGGACCTGGTGGCCGCCGGTACGGACGCGATCTCCCCGTTCCCCGTCGACCGCGGCTGGGACGCCGAGGGTCTGTACGACCCGGAGCCGGGGGTGCCGGGCAAGAGCTACGTGCGCGAGGGCGGGTTCCTGCACTCGGCGGCCGAGTTCGACGCGGAGTTCTTCGGGATCTCGCCGCGTGAGGCGGCGGCGATGGATCCGCAGCAGCGGTTGCTGCTGGAGACGTCGTGGGAGGCGCTGGAGCGGGCCGGGATCGTCCCCGCGTCGCTGCGCGGCACCCGTACCGGCGTCTTCACCGGCGTCATGTACCACGACTACGGCAGCCACCAGGTCGGCACCGCCGCCGATCCCAGTGGACAGCTCGGCCTCGGCACCGCGGGGAGCGTCGCCTCGGGCCGGGTGGCGTACACCCTCGGTCTACAGGGGCCGGCCGTGACCATGGACACGGCATGCTCGTCCTCGCTGGTGGCGTTGCACCTGGCGGTGCAGTCGTTGCGGCGGGGCGAGTGCGATCTCGCGTTGGCCGGCGGGGCGACGGTCTTGGCGACGCCCACGGTGTTCGTGGAGTTCTCGCGGCAACGGGGGCTGGCGGCGGACGGACGGTGCAAGGCGTTCGCGGAGGGCGCCGACGGCACGGCGTGGGCCGAGGGCGCCGGTGTGCTGCTGGTGGAGCGGCTCTCCGACGCCCGCCGCAACGGCCATCGGGTGCTCGCGGTGGTGCGGGGCAGCGCGGTCAACCAGGACGGTGCCAGCAACGGCCTCACCGCACCCAGCGGGCCCGCCCAGCAGCGGGTGATCCGTGACGCGCTGGCCGACGCGGGGCTGACGCCCGCCGACGTGGACGCGGTCGAGGCGCACGGCACCGGCACACCGCTCGGCGACCCGATCGAGGCCGGCGCGCTGATGGCCACCTACGGCAGTGAACGGGTGGGCGACCCGCTGTGGCTGGGTTCGCTGAAGTCGAACATCGGACACACCCAGGCCGCCGCCGGAGCCGCCGGCGTCATCAAGATGGTGCAGGCGTTACGGCAGTCCGAGCTGCCGCGCACCCTGCACGTCGACGCGCCCTCGGCCAAGGTCGAATGGGACGCGGGCGCCGTGCAACTGCTCACCGGCGTCCGGCCATGGCCCCGGCGCGAGCACAGGCCCCGGCGGGCCGCGGTCTCCGCCTTCGGCGTCAGCGGCACCAACGCCCACGTCATCATCGAGGAACCGCCCGCGGCCGGTGACACCTCGCCCGCCGGCGACACCCCTGAGCCGGGCGAGGCGACCGCGTCCCCCTCCACCGCGGCCGGGCCGTCGTCCCCCTCCGCGGTGGCCGGGCCGCTGTCCCCCTCCTCCCCGGCCGTGGTCTGGCCCCTGTCCGCCGAGACCGCCCCCGCCCTGCGCGCCCAGGCCGCCCGCCTGCGGGCGCACCTCGAACGCCTCCCCGGCACCTCGCCGACCGACATCGGCCACGCCCTGGCCGCCGAACGCGCCGCCCTCACCCGACGCGTCGTGCTGCTCGGCGACGACGGAGCCCCGGTCGACGCACTCGCCGCCCTCGCCGCCGGCGAGACCACCCCCGACGCCGTCCACGGCACCGCGGCGGACATCCGCCGGGTCGCCTTCGTGTTCCCCGGCCAGGGTTCCCAGTGGGCCGGGATGGGCGCCGAACTGCTGGACACGGCCCCGGCCTTCGCCGCCGAACTGGACCGCTGCCAGGGCGCGCTCTCCCCGTACGTGGACTGGAACCTCGCGGACGTGCTGCGCGGCGCGCCCGCGGCGCCCGGCCTCGACCGGGTCGACGTCGTCCAGCCGGCCACCTTCGCCGTCATGGTGGGACTCGCCGCGCTGTGGCGCTCCCTCGGGGTCGAACCCGCCGCCGTCATCGGCCACTCCCAGGGCGAGATCGCCGCGGCCTGCGTGGCGGGCGCGCTCTCCCTGGAGGACGCCGCCCGGATCGTGGCCCTGCGCTCCCAGGTCATCGCCCGCGAACTGGCCGGGCGGGGCGGCATGGCCTCGGTGGCCCTGCCCGCGGCGGAGGTCGAGGCCCGCCTGGCCGGCGGCGTCGAGATCGCCGCCGTCAACGGCCCCGGCTCGACCGTCGTCTGCGGAGAGCCCGGCGCCCTGGAGGCGTTGCTCGTCACGCTGGAGAGCGAAGGCACCCGGGTCCGCCGCATCGACGTCGACTACGCGTCCCACTCCCACTACGTCGAGAGCATCCGGGCGGAACTCGCCACCGTCCTCGGCCCCGTCCGGCCGCGGAGGGGCGACGTGCCCTTCTACTCCACCGTCGAGGCGGCGCTCCTCGACACCGCCACCCTGGACGCCGACTACTGGTACCGCAACCTGCGCCTCCCGGTGCGCTTCGAGCCGACCGTACGCGCCATGCTCGACGACGGCGTCGACGCGTTCGTGGAGTGCTCCGCGCATCCCGTCCTGACCGTCGGCGTGCGCCAGACCGTGGAGAGCGCCGGCGGCGCGGTCCCGGCCCTCGCTTCGCTGCGCCGCGACGAGGGCGGGCTGCGGCGCTTCCTCACCTCCGCCGCCGAGGCCCAGGTCGTCGGCGTCCCCGTGGACTGGGCGACGCTCCGCCCAGGCGCCGGCCGGGTGGACCTGCCGACCTACGCCTTCCAGCGCGAACGCCACTGGGTCGGCCCCGCCCGGCCCGACTCCGCGGCGACGGCCGCCACGACCGGTGACGACGCCCCGGAGCCCGGAGACCGGCTCGGCTACCACGTCGCGTGGAAGGGACTGCGCTCCACCACCGGCGGCTGGCGCCCCGGCCTGCGCCTGCTGATCGTGCCCACCGGGGACCAGTACACCGCCCTCGCCGACACCCTGGAACAGGCGGTCGCCTCCTTCGGCGGAACGGTCCGCCGCGTCGCCTTCGACCCGGCACGCACCGGACGCGCCGAGCTGTTCGGCCTGCTCGAGACGGAGATCAACGGCGACACCGCCGTCACCGGCGTCGTCTCGCTGCTCGGACTGTGCACCGACGGCAGGCCGGACCACCCCGCCGTGCCCGTCGCCGTCACCGCCACCCTCGCCCTCGTCCAGGCCCTGGCCGACCTCGGCAGCACCGCACCGCTGTGGACCGTCACCTGCGGCGCGGTCGCCACCGCCCCCGACGAACTGCCGTGCACCGCCGGTGCCCAGCTGTGGGGCCTGGGCCGGGTGGCCGCGCTGGAGCTGCCCGAGGTGTGGGGCGGCCTCATCGACCTTCCCGCGCGGCCCGACGCCCGGGTCCTGGACCGTCTCGCCGGCGTCCTCGCCGAACCCGGCGGCGAGGACCAGATCGCCGTACGGATGGCGGGCGTCTTCGGCCGCCGGGTCCTGCGGAACCCGGCCGACTCCCGGCCCCCGGCCTGGCGCGCCCGGGGCACCGTCCTCATCGCCGGCGACCTCACGACGGTGCCCGGCCGACTGGTCCGGTCCCTCCTCGAGGACGGCGCGGACCGCGTGGTGCTGGCCGGACCCGACGCCCCCGCACAGGCCGCCGCCGCCGGACTGACCGGCGTCTCCCTCGTCCCCGTGCGCTGCGACGTCACCGACCGCGCCGCACTGGCCGCGCTGCTCGACGAGCACGCGCCCACCGTCGCCGTGCACGCCCCGCCCCTGGTGCCCCTGGCGCCGCTGCGGGAGACGGCACCCGGCGACATCGCCGCCGCCCTCGCCGCCAAGACCACGGCCGCCGGCCACCTGGTCGACCTGGCGCCGGCCGCGGGCCTCGACGCGCTGGTGCTGTTCTCCTCGGTCTCCGGAGTGTGGGGCGGCGCGGCCCAGGGCGGCTACGCGGCCGCCAGCGCGCACCTCGACGCGCTGGCCGAACGCGCCCGCGCCGCGGGGGTGCCCGCGTTCTCCGTGGCCTGGAGCCCCTGGGCCGGAGGCACGCCCGCCGACGGTGCCGAGGCGGAGTTCCTCAGCCGGCGCGGGCTGGCTCCCCTCGACCCCGACCAGGCGGTGCGGACCCTGCGCCGCATGCTGGAGCGCGGCAGCGCCTGCGGTGCGGTCGCCGACGTCGAGTGGAGCCGGTTCGCCGCCTCCTACACCTGGGTGCGTCCCGCCGTACTCTTCGACGACATCCCGGACGTGCAGCGGCTGCGCGCGGCCGAACTCGCCCCGAGCACCGGAGACTCGACCACCTCCGAACTCGTCCGCGAGCTGACCGCGCAGTCCGGCCACAAGCGGCACGCCACCCTGCTGCGGCTGGTGCGCGCACACGCCGCCGCCGTCCTCGGACAGTCCTCCGGCGACGCGGTGAGCAGCGCCCGCGCCTTCCGCGACCTCGGCTTCGACTCGCTGACCGCCCTCGAACTGCGCGACCGGCTCAGCACCAGCACCGGGCTCAAACTGCCCACCTCCCTGGTCTTCGACCACTCCAGCCCGGCCGCGCTCGCCCGGCACCTCGGTGAGGAACTCCTCGGCCGGAACGACACCGCCGACCGGGCCGGCCCCGACACCCCGGTACGGACGGACGAGCCCATCGCCATCATCGGCATGGCCTGCCGGCTGCCCGGCGGGGTGCAGTCCCCCGAGGACCTGTGGGACCTGCTGACCGGTGGGACCGACGCCATCACCCCCTTCCCGACCAACCGGGGATGGGACAACGAGACCCTCTACGACCCCGACCCCGACTCGCCCGGGCACCACACCTACGTGCGCGAGGGCGGGTTCCTGCACGACGCGGCCGAGTTCGACCCCGGCTTCTTCGGCATCAGCCCCCGCGAGGCCCTGGCCATGGACCCGCAGCAGCGGCTGATCCTGGAGACGTCCTGGGAGTCCTTCGAACGGGCCGGCATCGACCCGGTCGAACTGCGCGGCAGCCGCACCGGGGTCTTCGTCGGCACCAACGGACAGCACTACGTGCCGCTCCTCCAGGACGGCGACGAGAACTTCGACGGCTACATCGCCACCGGCAACTCCGCCAGCGTGATGTCCGGCCGGCTCTCCTACGTCTTCGGACTGGAGGGCCCCGCCGTCACCGTCGACACCGCCTGCTCGGCCTCCCTGGCCGCACTGCACCTGGCGGTGCAGTCACTGCGCCGCGGCGAATGCGACTACGCCCTCGCCGGCGGGGCCACGGTGATGTCCACCCCCGAGATGCTGGTGGAGTTCGCCCGTCAGCGAGCGGTGTCGCCGGACGGCCGCAGCAAGGCGTTCGCGGAGGCGGCCGACGGGGTCGGTCTCGCCGAGGGAGCCGGGATGCTGCTCGTGGAGCGGCTGTCGGAGGCGCAGAAGAAGGGCCATCCGGTACTGGCGGTGGTGCGGGGCAGTGCCGTCAACCAGGACGGTGCCAGCAACGGCCTCACCGCACCCAGCGGGCCCGCCCAGCAGCGGGTGATACGGGAGGCGCTGGCCGACGCGGGGCTGACGCCCGCCGACGTGGACGCGGTCGAGGCGCACGGCACCGGCACGCCGCTCGGCGACCCCATCGAGGCCGGCGCGCTGCTCGCCACGTACGGCCGGGACCGGCGCGACGGCCCGCTGTGGCTGGGTTCGCTGAAGTCGAACATCGGGCACACCCAGGCCGCCGCCGGCGTGGCCGGGGTGATCAAGATGGTGCTGGCGCTGCGCCACGGCGAGCTGCCGCGCACCCTGCACGCGTCGACGGCGTCGTCCAGGATCGATTGGGACGCGGGCGCCGTGGAGTTGCTGGACGAGGCCAGGCCCTGGCTCCAGCGGGCCGAGGGGCCGCGCCGGGCGGGCATCTCCTCGTTCGGCATCAGCGGCACCAACGCGCACCTCGTCATCGAGGAGCCGCCGGAGCCCACCGCGCCCGAACTGCTCGCGCCCGAACCGGCCGCCGACGGCGACGTCTGGTCCGAGGAGTGGTGGCACGAGGTGACCGTGCCCCTGATGATGTCCGCGCACAACGAAGCCGCCCTGCGCGACCAGGCGCGGCGCCTGCGCGCCGACCTGCTCGCCCACCCCGAGCTGCACCCGGCCGACGTCGGCTACACCCTCATCACCACCCGCACCCGGTTCGAGCAGCGGGCCGCCGTCGTCGGCGAGAACTTCACGGAGCTGATCGCGGCCCTCGACGACCTCGTCGAAGGCCGACCGCACCCGCTCGTGCTGCGGGGCACCGCCGGCACCTCCGACCAGGTCGTGTTCGTCTTCCCCGGCCAGGGCTCGCAGTGGCCCGAGATGGCCGACGGGCTGCTGGCCCGCTCCAGCGGCTCCGGCTCCTTCCTGGAGACCGCCCGCGCCTGCGACCTCGCGCTCCGGCCCCACCTCGGCTGGTCCGTCCTGGACGTACTGCGCCGGGAACCCGGCGCGCCCTCGCTCGACCGGGTCGACGTGGTGCAGCCCGTGCTGTTCACCATGATGGTCTCGCTCGCCGAGACGTGGCGTTCGCTGGGCGTCGAACCGGCCGCGGTCGTCGGTCACTCCCAGGGCGAGATCGCCGCCGCCTACGTCGCCGGCGCCCTGACGCTGGACGACGCGGCGCGCATCGTCGCCCTGCGCAGCCAGGCGTGGCTGCGGCTGGCCGGCAAGGGCGGCATGGTCGCCGTGACCCTGTCCGAACGCGACCTGCGTCCCCGCCTGGAGCCCTGGAGCGACCGGCTCGCCGTCGCCGCCGTCAACGGCCCCGAGACCTGCGCCGTCTCCGGGGACCCGGACGCCCTGGCGGAGCTGGTCGCCGAACTCGGTGCGGAGGGCGTGCACGCCCGCCCCATCCCCGGCGTCGACACCGCCGGGCACTCGCCGCAGGTCGACACGCTGGAGGCCCACCTGCGGAAGGTGCTCGCGCCCGTCGCGCCCCGCACCTCCGACATCCCGTTCTACTCGACGGTCACCGGAGGACTGATCGACACCGCCGAGCTGGACGCCGACTACTGGTACCGCAACATGCGCGAGCCGGTGGAGTTCGAGCAGGCCACCCGCGCCCTGATCGCCGACGGCCACGACGTGTTCCTGGAGTCGAGCCCGCACCCCATGCTGGCCGTCTCCCTCCAGGAGACGATCAGCGACGCCGGTTCCCCGGCGGCCGTCCTCGGCACCCTGCGGCGCGGCCAGGGCGGCCCCCGCTGGCTGGGCGTCGCCCTCTGCCGCGCCTACACCCACGGCCTGGAGATCGACGCCGAGGCCATCTTCGGCCCCGACTCACGCCAGGTGGAACTGCCCACGTACCCCTTCCAGCGCGAGCGCTACTGGTACAGCCCCGGCCACCGCGGTGACGACCCCGCCTCCCTCGGTCTGGACGCCGTCGACCACCCGCTGCTGGGCAGCGGCGTCGAACTGCCGGAGTCCGGTGACCGGATGTACACCGCACGGCTGGGCGCCGACACCACCCCGTGGCTGGCCGACCACGCGCTGCTGGGGTCGCCGCTGCTGCCCGGCGCCGCCTTCGCCGACCTGGCGCTCTGGGCCGGCCGCCAGGCCGGCACCGGCCGCGTCGAGGAGCTCACCCTGGCCGCGCCCCTGGTGCTGCCCGGCTCCGGGGGTGTCCGGCTGCGGCTGAACGTCGGCGCCCCGGGCACCGACGACGCCCGCCGCTTCGCCGTGCACGCCCGCGCCGAGGGCGCCACGGACTGGACCCTGCACGCCGAGGGGCTGCTCACCGCGCAGGACACGGCCGACGCGCCGGACGCCTCGGCGGCCACCCCGCCCCCCGGCGCCGAACAACTGGACATCGGCGACTTCTACCAGCGCTTCTCCGAACTCGGTTACGGCTACGGCCCGTTCTTCCGGGGACTGGTGAGCGCCCACCGCTGCGGCCCCGACATCCACGCGGAGGTCGCGCTGCCCGTCCAGGCGCAGGGCGACGCGGCCCGCTTCGGCATCCATCCCGCGCTGCTGGACGCGGCGCTGCAGACCATGAGCCTCGGGGGCTTCTTCCCCGAGGACGGCCGCGTCCGCATGCCGTTCGCCCTGCGCGGCGTTCGGCTGTACCGCGCCGGAGCCGACCGGCTGCACGTGCGCGTCTCGCCCGTCTCCGAGGACGCGGTCCGCATCAGGTGCGCCGACGGCGAGGGACGGCCGGTCGCCGAGATCGAGTCCTTCATCATGCGGCCGGTCGACCCGGGACAGCTCCTGGGCGGCCGCCCGGTCGGCGCCGACGCGCTCTTCCGCATCGCCTGGCGGGAACTCGCCGCCGGCCCGGGCACCCGTACCGGCGACGGCACCCCTCCCCCGGTGCGCTGGGTGCTGGCGGGACCCGACGCGCTGGGCCTGGCCGAGGCGGCCGACGCCCACCTGCCCGCCGTTCCCGGCCCGGACGGCGCACTGCCGTCCCCGACGGGACGCCCGGCGCCGGACGCCGTCGTGTTCGCGGTCCGTGCCGGGACCGGCGACGTCGCCGCCGACGCGCACACCGTGGCCTGCCGGGTGCTGGACCTCGTCCAGCGCCGGCTCGCGGCCCCGGAGGGCCCGGACGGCGCCCGCCTGGTGGTGGCCACCCGCGGCGCGGTCGCCGTACGCGACGACGCCGAGGTGGACGACCCGGCCGCGGCCGCCGCGTGGGGCCTGCTGCGCTCCGCGCAGGCCGAGGAGCCCGGCCGGTTCCTGCTCGTGGACCTGGACGACGACCCGGCGTCCGCCCGGGCGCTGACCGACGCCCTCGCCTCCGGCGAACCGCAGACCGCGGTCCGGGCCGGGACGGTGTACGTGCCCCGGCTGGAGCGGGCCGCCGACCGCACGGACGGGCCGCTCACCCCGCCCGACGACGGTGCCTGGCGGCTGGGCCGGGGCACCGACCTCACCCTCGACGGCCTCGCCCTGGTGCCCGCCCCGGACGCCGAGGCGCCGCTGGAGCCCGGCCAGGTGCGCGTCGCCGTACGCGCCGCGGGCGTCAACTTCCGCGACGCCCTCATCGCCCTCGGCATGTACCCGGGCGAGGCGGAGATGGGAACGGAGGGCGCCGGCACCGTCGTCGAGGTCGGCCCCGGCGTCACCGGTGTCGCCGTCGGCGACCGCGTGCTCGGCCTGTGGGACGGCGGCCTGGGCCCGCTGTGCGTGGCCGACCACCGGCTGCTCGCCCCCGTCCCGGACGGCTGGTCCTACGCCCAGGCCGCCTCGGTCCCCGCGGTGTTCCTCAGCGCCTACTACGGTCTGGTCACCCTGGCCGGCCTCAGGCCGGGGGAGCGGGTGCTCGTGCACGCCGCCGCCGGGGGCGTCGGCATGGCCGCGGTGCAGATCGCCCGCCACCTCGGCGCGGAGGTGCTGGCCACCGCGAGCCCCGGCAAGTGGGACGCCCTGCGCGCCATGGGCATCACCGACGACCACCTCGCCTCCTCCCGCACCCTCGACTTCGCGACCGCCTTCACCGGAGCGGACGGCACGTCCCGCGCGGACGTCGTCCTGAACTCGCTCACCAAGGAGTTCGTGGACGCCTCCCTCGGGCTGCTCCGTCCGGGCGGCCGGTTCCTGGAGCTGGGCAAGACCGACGTCCGGGACCCCGAGCGGATCGCCGCCGAACACCCCGGGGTGCGCTACCGGGCGTTCGACCTCAACGAGGCCGGACCCGACGCACTCGGCCGGCTGCTGCGGGAACTGATGGACCTGTTCGCCGCCGGCGTGCTGCACCCGCTGCCCGTCGTCACCCACGACGTGCGCCGGGCCGCGGACGCCCTGCGCACCATCAGCCAGGCCCGGCACACCGGAAAGCTCGTCCTGACCATGCCGCCCGCCTGGCACCCGTACGGCACGGTCCTGGTCACCGGTGGCACCGGCGCCCTCGGCAGCCGCATCGCCCGCCACCTGGCGAGCCGGCACGGCGTCCGCCGGCTGCTGATCGCCGCCCGCCGGGGCCCGGACGGCGAGGGCGCCGCGGAGCTGGTCGCCGACCTCGCCGCCCTGGGCGCGTCGGCCACCGTGGTCGCCTGCGACGTCTCCGACGCGGACGCCGTCCGCGGACTGCTCGCCGGCATACCGGCCGATCACCCGCTGACGGCGGTGGTGCACAGCACCGGCGTCCTCGACGACGGCGTGCTGCCCGGGCTCACCCCCGAGCGGATGCGGCGCGTGCTGCGGCCCAAGGTGGAGGCCGCCGTCCACCTGGACGAACTCACCCGCGACCTCGACCTGTCGGCGTTCGTCCTCTTCTCCTCCAGCGCCGGTCTGCTGGGCAGCCCGGCCCAGGGCAACTACGCGGCGGCCAACGCCACCCTCGACGCCCTCGCCGCCCGGCGCCGGTCCCTCGGCCTCCCGTCGGTGTCACTCGCCTGGGGTCTGTGGTCCGACACCAGCCGGATGGCACACGCACTGGACCAGGAGAGCCTCCAGCGGCGCTTCGCCCGCAGCGGCTTCCCGCCCCTGTCCGCCACGCTGGGCGCCGCGCTGTTCGACGCCGCCCTGCGGGTCGACGAGGCCGTGCAGGTCCCCATGCGGTTCGACCCGGCCGCGCTGCGCGCCACCGGAAGCGTCCCCGCCCTGCTGTCGGACCTCGTCGGGTCCGCCCCGGCGACCGGGTCCGCGGCCCCGGCGTCCGGCCCCCTTCCGGCTCCGGACGCCGGGACCGTCGGCGAGCCGCTCGCCGAGCGGTTGGCCGGACTCTCCGCCGAGGAACGCCACGACCGGCTGCTCGGCCTGGTCGGCGAACACGTGGCCGCGGTACTGGGCCACGGCTCCGCCGCCGAGGTCCGGCCCGACCGGCCGTTCCGCGAGGTCGGGTTCGACTCGCTCACGGCCGTGGAACTGCGCAACCGGATGGCGGCGGTCACCGGGGTCAGGCTCCCCGCCACCCTGGTCTTCGACCACCCCACCCCCGCCGCGCTGTCCTCGCACCTCGACGGCCTGCTGGCCCCGGCACAGCCGGTCACCACCACACCGCTGCTGTCCGAACTGGACCGCATCGAGGAGGCCCTGGCCGCCCTCACCCCCGAGCACCTCGCGGAGCTCGCCCCCGCCCCCGACGACCGGGCCGAGGTCGCCCTGCGCCTGGACGCCCTGGCCGACCGCTGGCGCGCCCTGCACGACGGCGCGCCCGGCGCCGACGACGACATCACCGACGTGCTGAGCAGCGCCGACGACGACGAGATCTTCGCGTTCATCGACGAGCGGTACGGCACGTCGTGACCGCCGGCCCGGAGCCCCGCCCGTCATCGAAAGGAAGCACCACCATGGCGAACGAAGAGAAGCTGCGCGCCTACCTCAAGCGCGTGACGGGTGAGCTGCACCGGGCCACCGAGCAGCTGCGTGCCCTGGACCGGCGGGCCCACGAGCCGATCGCGATCGTCGGGGCGGCCTGCCGACTCCCCGGCGGCGTCGAGAGTCCGGACGACCTGTGGGAGCTGCTGCACGCCGGTGCCGACGCGGTCGGCCCGGCCCCCGCCGACCGCGGCTGGGACGTGGAGGGAAGGTACTCGCCCGACCCCGACACGCCCGGCACCTCGTACTGCCGCGAGGGCGGCTTCGTGCAGGGGGCCGACCGGTTCGACCCCGCCCTCTTCGGCATCTCGCCCAACGAGGCGCTCACCATGGACCCCCAGCAGCGGCTGCTGCTGGAGACCTCCTGGGAGGCGCTGGAGCGAGCCGGTCTGGACCCCCAGTCCCTGGCGGGCAGCCGGACCGGCGTGTTCGCCGGGGCGTGGGAGAGCGGCTACCAGAAGGGCGTCGAAGGGCTCGAAGCCGATCTGGAGGCCCAACTCCTGGCCGGCATCGTCAGCTTCACCGCCGGCCGCGTCGCCTACGCCCTGGGCCTGGAGGGCCCGGCGCTGACGATCGACACGGCCTGCTCCTCGTCGCTGGTGGCACTGCACCTGGCGGTGCAGTCACTGCGCCGGGGCGAGTGCGACCTCGCACTGGCGGGCGGCGCCACGGTCATCGCCGACTTCGCGCTCTTCACCCAGTTCTCCCGGCAGCGCGGGCTCGCCCCCGACGGGCGGTGCAAGGCCTTCGGTGAGACGGCCGACGGCTTCGGCCCCGCCGAGGGCGCGGGGATGCTGCTGGTCGAGCGGCTGTCGGACGCCCGCCGCAACGGGCACCCGGTGCTGGCGGTGGTGCGGGGCAGTGCCGTCAACCAGGACGGTGCGAGCAATGGGCTGACGGCGCCGAGTGGTCCTGCGCAGCAGCGGGTGATCCGTGAGGCGCTGGCCGACGCGGGGCTGACGCCCGCCGACGTGGACGCGGTCGAGGCGCACGGCACCGGCACGCCGCTCGGCGACCCCATCGAGGCCGGCGCGCTCATGGCGACGTACGGGCACGAACGGACGGGCGACCCGCTGTGGCTGGGTTCGCTGAAGTCGAACATCGGGCACACCCAGGCCGCCGCCGGCGTGGCCGGGGTGATCAAGATGGTGCTGGCGCTGCGCCACGGTGAGCTGCCGCGCACCCTGCACGCGTCGACGGCGTCCTCCAGGATCGAATGGGACGCGGGCGCCGTGGAGTTGCTGGACGAGGCCAGGCCCTGGCCCCGGCGTGCCGAGGGGCCGCGCCGGGCGGGCATCTCCTCGTTCGGCATCAGCGGCACCAACGCGCACCTCGTCATCGAGGAGGAGCCGCCCGCCCGGCCGGAGCCCGAGGAGGCCGCGCAGCCGCCCGCCCCGGCCACCACCGTCCTCCCGCTGTCGGCCGCCGGCGCGCGATCCCTGCGCGAGCAGGCCCGCAGGCTCGCCGCGCACCTGGCCGGCCACGAGGAGATCACCGCCGCCGACGCCGCCCGCTCCGCCGCCACCACCCGTGCCGCGCTCTCGCACCGGGCCTCGGTCCTGGCCGACGACCGGCGGGCGCTGATCGACAGGCTGACCGCGCTGGCGGAGGACAGGAAGGACCCCGGCGTCACCGTCGGCGAGGCGGGCAGCGGCCGGCCCCCCGTCTTCGTCTTCCCGGGACAGGGCTCCCAGTGGACGGGCATGGGCGCCGAACTCCTGGACAGGGCACCGGTCTTCCGCGCCAAGGCCGAGGAGTGCGCGCGGGCCCTCGCGGCCCACCTCGACTGGTCGGTGCTCGACGTCCTGCGCGACGCGCCCGGCGCCCCGCCGATCGACCGCGCGGACGTCGTCCAGCCGACCCTGTTCACCATGATGGTCTCCCTCGCGGCGCTGTGGGAGTCCCACGGTGTACGGCCCGCCGCCGTGGTCGGCCACTCCCAAGGCGAGATCGCCGCCGCCCACGCGGCCGGTGCCCTGTCCCTCGACGACGCGGCCCGCGTGATCGCCGAGCGCAGCAGGCTCTGGAAGCGGCTGGCCGGAAACGGCGGCATGCTCTCCGTGATGGCCCCGGCCGACCGGGTCCGCGAACTGATGGAGCCCTGGGCGGAGCGGATGTCCGTGGCCGCCGTCAACGGCCCCGCCTCGGTCACCGTGGCCGGTGACGCGCGGGCGCTGGAGGAGTTCGGCGGCCGGCTCTCCGCCGCCGGGGTGCTGCGCTGGCCCCTCGCCGGCGTCGACTTCGCCGGACACTCACCCCAGGTGGAGCAGTTCCGCGCCGAGCTCCTCGACACGCTGGGCACCGTCCGCCCGACCGCCGCCCGGCTGCCCTTCTTCTCCACCGTGACCGCCGCGGCGCACGAGCCCGAAGGCCTGGACGCCGCGTACTGGTACCGGAACATGCGCGAACCCGTGGAGTTCGCGTCCACCCTGCGGACGCTGCTGCGCGAGGGCCACCGCACCTTCGTCGAGATGGGCCCGCACCCCCTGCTGGGCGCCGCGATCGACGAGGTCGCCGAGGCCGAGGGCGTGCACGCCACCGCCCTCGCCACCCTCCACCGCGGCTCCGGCGGCCTGGACCGGTTCCGCTCCTCGGTGGGCGCCGCGTTCGCCCACGGAGTACGGGTCGACTGGGACGCCCTCTTCGAGGGCTCCGGCGCCCGCCGGGTCCCGCTGCCCACCTACGCCTTCAGCCGGGACCGGTACTGGCTGCCCACCGCCATCGGCCGGCGCGCCGTCGAGGCGGCCCCCGTCGACGCGTCCGCCCCCGGGCGCTACCGCGTCACCTGGACACCCGTGGCATCCGACGACTCCGGCCGGCCCTCCGGGCGCTGGCTGCTGGTGCAGACCCCCGGCACCGCGCCGGACGAGGCGGACACCGCGGCGTCGGCCCTCGGTGCGGCCGGGGTGGTCGTGGAGCGCTGCCTGCTGGATCCCACCGAGGCCGCGCGCGTCACGCTCACCGAGCGACTGGCCGAACTGGACGCGCAGCCGGAGGGCCTGGCCGGCGTGCTGGTGCTGCCCGGCCGTCCGCAGAGCACCGCACCGGCCGACGCCTCCCCGCTCGACCCGGGGACGGCCGCCGTCCTGCTCGTGGTCCAGGCCGTGCCGGACGCCGCTCCGAAGGCCCGGATCTGGGTGGTGACGCGGGGTGCGGTGGCGGTGGGGTCGGGTGAGGTGCCGTGTGCGGTGGGTGCGCGGGTGTGGGGTCTGGGGCGGGTGGCTGCGTTGGAGGTGCCGGTGCAGTGGGGTGGGTTGGTGGATGTGGCGGTGGGGGCGGGTGTGCGTGAGTGGCGTCGTGTGGTGGGTGTGGTTGCGGGGGGTGGTGAGGATCAGGTGGCGGTGCGTGGTGGGGGTGTGTTCGGTCGTCGTCTGGTGGGTGTGGGGGTGCGGGGTGGTTCGGGGGTGTGGCGTGCGCGGGGGTGTGTGGTGGTGACGGGTGGGTTGGGTGGTGTGGGGGGTCATGTGGCGCGGTGGTTGGCGCGTTCGGGTGCGGAGCATGTGGTGTTGGCGGGGCGTCGGGGTGGTGGGGTTGTGGGGGCGGTGGAGTTGGAGCGGGAGTTGGTGGGGTTGGGGGCGAAGGTGACGTTCGTTTCGTGTGATGTGGGGGATCGGGCGTCGATGGTGGGGTTGTTGGGTGTGGTGGAGGGGTTGGGGGTGCCGTTGCGTGGTGTGTTTCATGCGGCGGGGGTGGCTCAGGTGTCGGGGTTGGGTGAGGTGTCGTTGGCGGAGGCGGGTGGTGTGTTGGGGGGTAAGGCGGTGGGGGCTGAGTTGTTGGACGAGTTGACGGCGGGTGTGGAGCTGGATGCGTTCGTGTTGTTCTCGTCGGGTGCTGGGGTGTGGGGGAGTGGGGGGCAGTCGGTGTATGCGGCGGCCAATGCGCATCTGGATGCGTTGGCGGAGCGTCGTCGTGCGCAGGGGCGTCCCGCGACCTCCGTCGCCTGGGGCCTGTGGGGCGGCGAGGGCATGGGAGCGGACGAAGGCGTCACGGAGTTCTACGCCGAGCGCGGCCTCGCCCCCATGCGGCCCGAGTCGGGCATCGAGGCACTGCACACGGCACTGAACGAGGGCGACACCTGCGTCACGGTCGCCGACATCGACTGGGAACACTTCGTCACCGGGTTCACCGCCTACCGGCCCAGCCCGCTGATCTCCGACATCCCCCAGGTCCGCGCGTTGCGCACGCCCGAACCCACCGTGGACGCCTCGGACGGACTGCGCCGGCGCGTCGACGCCGCCCTCACCCCGCGCGAGCGCACCAAGGTCCTGGTCGACCTGGTCCGCACGGTGGCGGCGGAGGTCCTCGGTCACGACGGGATCGGCGGCATCGGCCACGACGTGGCCTTCCGGGACCTCGGCTTCGACTCGCTGGCCGCGGTGCGGATGCGCGGCCGGCTGGCCGAGGCGACCGGACTCGTACTGCCCGCGACGGTCATCTTCGACCACCCCACCGTGGACCGGCTCGGCGGCGCGCTGCTGGAGCGGCTGTCCGCGGACGAACCCGCGCCCGGCGGGGCGCCGGAGCCCGCCGGGGGGAGGCCCGCGACCCCACCGCCCGCACCGGAGCCGGCCGTCCACGACGCCGACATCGACGAACTCGACGCGGACGCCCTGATCCGGCTGGCCACGGGAACCGCCGGACCGGCCGACGGCACGCCGGCCGACGGCGGGCCCGACGCGGCGGCGACCGCCCCCGACGGAGCACCGGAGCAGTAGCGCGCCCTCACCGGCGCGCCGACCGGCGGAGCGCCGTACCGCCGACGCCCCCCACAGCCAGCGAGCAGACGAGGAAGCCGAAGATGTCACCGTCCATGGACGAAGTGCTGGGTGCGCTGCGCACCTCCGTCAAGGAGACCGAGCGGCTGCGCCGGCACAACCGGGAGCTCCTGGCCGGCGCGCACGAGCCGGTCGCCATCGTGGGCATGGCCTGCCGCTACCCCGGTGGCGTGAGCACCCCGGACGACCTGTGGGAGCTCGCCGCGGACGGCGTCGACGCGATCACCCCCTTCCCGGCCGACCGGGGCTGGGACGAGGACGCCGTCTACTCGCCCGACCCCGACACCCCCGGCACCACCTACTGCCGTGAGGGCGGCTTCCTCACCGGCGCCGGGGACTTCGACGCGGCCTTCTTCGGCATCTCGCCGAACGAGGCGCTGGTGATGGACCCGCAGCAGCGGCTGTTGCTGGAGACGTCGTGGGAGACGTTGGAGCGGGCCGGCATCGTCCCCGCGTCGCTGCGCGGCAGCCGTACCGGTGTCTTCGTCGGAGCCGCGCACACGGGATACGTCACCGACACCGCGCGAGCGCCCGAGGGCACCGAGGGCTATCTGCTGACGGGCAACGCCGATGCCGTCATGTCCGGCCGGATCGCCTACTCCCTGGGTCTGGAGGGGCCGGCGCTGACGATCGGGACGGCCTGCTCGTCGTCGTTGGTGGCGTTGCATCTGGCGGTGCAGTCGTTGCGGCGGGGCGAGTGCGACCTGGCGTTGGCCGGCGGCGTCGCGGTCATGCCCGACCCGACGGTGTTCGTGGAGTTCTCGCGGCAGCGGGGGCTGGCGGTGGACGGGCGGTGCAAGGCGTTCGCGGAGGGTGCGGACGGGACGGCGTGGGCGGAGGGAGTGGGTGTGCTGCTGGTGGAGCGGCTTTCCGACGCGCGCCGCAATGGCCATCGGGTGCTGGCGGTGGTGCGGGGCAGTGCGGTCAATCAGGACGGGGCGAGCAATGGGCTGACGGCGCCGAGTGGTCCTGCGCAGCAGCGGGTGATCCGTGAGGCGCTGGCTGATGCGGGGCTGACGCCCGCCGACGTGGATGTGGTGGAGGCGCACGGTACGGGGACGGCGTTGGGTGATCCGATCGAGGCGGGTGCGTTGCTGGCCACGTACGGGCGGGAGCGGGTCGGTGATCCTTTGTGGTTGGGGTCGTTGAAGTCGAACATCGGGCATGCGCAGGCGGCTGCGGGTGTGGGTGGTGTGATCAAGGTGGTGCAGGCGATGCGGCATGGGTCGTTGCCGCGGACGCTGCATGTGGATGCGCCGTCGTCGAAGGTGGAGTGGGCTTCGGGTGCGGTGGAGCTGCTGACCGAGGGCCGGTCGTGGCCGCGGCGGGTGGAGCGGGTGCGGCGGGCCGCGGTGTCGGCGTTCGGGGTGAGCGGGACCAACGCCCATGTGGTCCTGGAGGAAGCACCGGTCGAGGCCGGGAGCGAGCACGGGGACGGCCCCGGACCCGACCGGCCCGACGCCGTGACGGGTCCGCTCCCCTGGGTGCTCTCGGCACGCTCGCGGGAGGCGCTGCGCGGCCAGGCCGGACGACTCGCCGCTCTCGCCCGCCAGGGGCGCACGGAGGGCACCGGCGGCGGCAGCGGACTCGTCGTCCCCGCGGCCGACATCGGATACTCCCTGGCCACCACCAGGGAGACCCTGGAGCACCGGGCGGTGGCGCTGGTGCAGGAGAACCGGACGGCCGGGGAGGACCTCGCCGCGCTGGCCGCCGGCCGCACACCGGAGAGCGTGGTCACGGGTGTCGCGCGACGTGGCCGCGGGATCGCCTTCCTCTGCTCGGGGCAGGGCGCCCAGCGGCTCGGCGCCGGTCGGGAGCTCCGCGGCAGGTTCCCCGTCTTCGCCGACGCCCTCGACGAGATCGCGGCGGAGTTCGACGCCCACCTCGAACGCCCTCTCCTGTCGGTGATGTTCGCCGAGCCCGCCACGCCGGACGCCGCACTCCTCGACCGCACCGACTACACCCAGCCGGCCCTCTTCGCGGTGGAGACCGCGCTCTTCCGGCTCCTGGAGAGCTGGGGCCTGGTCCCGGACGTCCTCGTGGGCCACTCGATCGGCGGTCTGGTGGCGGCTCACGTGGCGGGCGTCTTCTCTGCGGCCGACGCGGCCCGGCTGGTCTCCGCACGCGGCCGGCTCATGCGGGCCCTGCCCGAGGGCGGCGCGATGGCGGCCGTGCAGGCCACCGAGCGGGAGGCCGCCGCGCTGGAGCCCGTCGCCGCCGGCGGCGCGGTGGTCGCCGCGGTCAACGGCCCGCAGGCCCTCGTGCTCTCCGGGGACGAGGCGGCCGTACTGGCGGCGGCCGGTGAACTGGCCGCCCGCGGACGCCGCACCAAGCGCCTGAGGGTGAGCCACGCCTTCCACTCACCCCGTATGGACGCCATGCTCGCCGACTTCCGCGCGGTGGCGGACACGGTCGACTACCACGCCCCCCGGCTGCCGGTCGTCTCCGAAGTGACCGGCGACCTCGCCGACGCCGCCCAGCTGACCGACCCCGGCTACTGGACCCGCCAGGTGCGGCAGCCGGTGCGCTTCGCCGACGCCGTGCGCACCGCGAGCGCCCGGGACGCCGCGACCTTCATCGAGCTCGGGCCCGACGCCGTCCTGTGCGGCATGGCGGAGGAGTCCCTGGCCGCGGAGGCCGACGTCGTGTTCGCCCCGGCACTGCGCCGCGGGCGCCCGGAGGGCGACACCGTGCTCCGGGCCGCCGCGAGCGCGTACGTCCGCGGCGCGGGCCTCGACTGGGCCGCGCTCTACGGCGGCACGGGAGCCCGCCGCACCGACCTGCCCACCTACGCCTTCCAGCACAGCCGCTACTGGCTCGCCCCCGCCTCGGCCGCGGTCGCCCCCGCGACGGCCGCCCCCTCCGTCCGATCCGTGCCGGAAGCCGAGCAGGACGGGGCGCTGTGGGCCGCCGTGCACGCCGGTGACGTCGCCTCGGCCGCGGCGCGACTGGGCGCCGACGACGCCGGTATCGAACACGAACTGCGCGCGGTCCTGCCGCACCTGGCCGCCTGGCACGACCGCGACCGCGCGACCGCGCGGACCGCGGGCCTGCACTACCGCGTCACCTGGCAGGCGATCGAGGCAGACGCTGTCAGGTTCAGCCCCTCGGATCGCTGGCTGATGGTCGAGCATGGGCAGCGCACGGAATGCGCGGACGCCGCGGAACGGGCGCTGCGCGCGGCCGGCGCGGAGGTCACCCGCCTGGTGTGGCCGCTGGAGCAGCACACCGGATCACCGCGGACGGAGACCCCGGACCGCGGCACCCTGGCGGCCCGGCTGGCCGAGCTCGCACGGAGCCCGGAGGGCCTGGCCGGCGTGCTGCTGCTCCCCGACTCGGGCGGTGCCGCGGTCGCCGGGCACCCCGGGCTGGACCAGGGAACGGCGGCGGTGCTGCTGACGATCCAGGCACTGACCGACGCCGCGGTGCGGGCACCGCTGTGGGTGGTGACGCGGGGTGCGGTGGCGGTGGGGTCGGGTGAGGTGCCGTGTGCGGTGGGTGCGCGGGTGTGGGGTCTGGGGCGGGTGGCTGCGTTGGAGGTGCCGGTGCAGTGGGGTGGGTTGGTGGATGTGGCGGTGGGGGCGGGTGTGCGTGAGTGGCGTCGTGTGGTGGGTGTGGTTGCGGGGGGTGGTGAGGATCAGGTGGCGGTGCGTGGTGGGGGTGTGTTCGGTCGTCGTCTGGTGGGTGTGGGGGTGCGGGGTGGTTCGGGGGTGTGGCGTGCGCGGGGGTGTGTGGTGGTGACGGGTGGGTTGGGTGGTGTGGGGGGTCATGTGGCGCGGTGGTTGGCGCGTTCGGGTGCGGAGCATGTGGTGTTGGCGGGGCGTCGGGGTGGTGGGGTTGTGGGGGCGGTGGAGTTGGAGCGGGAGTTGGTGGGGTTGGGGGCGAAGGTGACGTTCGTTTCGTGTGATGTGGGGGATCGGGCGTCGGTGGTGGGGTTGTTGGGTGTGGTGGAGGGGTTGGGGGTGCCGTTGCGTGGTGTGTTTCATGCGGCGGGGGTGGCTCAGGTGTCGGGGTTGGGTGAGGTGTCGTTGGCGGAGGCGGGTGGTGTGTTGGGGGGTAAGGCGGTGGGGGCTGAGTTGTTGGACGAGTTGACGGCGGGTGTGGAGCTGGATGCGTTCGTGTTGTTCTCGTCGGGTGCTGGGGTGTGGGGGAGTGGGGGGCAGTCGGTGTATGCGGCGGCCAATGCGCATCTGGATGCGTTGGCGGAGCGTCGTCGTGCGCAGGGGCGTCCCGCGACCTCCGTCGCCTGGGGCCCGTGGGACGGCGACGGCATGGGCGAGATGGCGCCCGAGGGCTACTTCGCCCGCCACGGCGTGGCCCCGCTCCACCCCGAGACGGCGCTCACCGCCCTGCACCAGGCCATCGACGGCGGCGAAGCCACGGTCACCGTGGCGGACATCGACTGGGAACGGTTCGCCCCCGGCTTCACCGCCTTCCGTCCCAGCCCCCTGATCGCCGGCATCCCCGCGGCCCGTACGGCGCCCGCCGCCGGCCGGCCCGCCGAGGACACCCCCACCGCCCCCGGCCTCCTGCGGGCGCGGCCCGAGGACCGGCCGCGGCTCGCCCTGGACCTGGTGCTCCGCCACGTCGCGGCGGTCCTCGGCCACTCCGAGGACGCCCGGGTCGACGCCCGGGCCCCCTTCCGGGACCTCGGCTTCGACTCGCTCGCCGCGGTGCGGCTGCGCCGCCGGCTGGCCGAGGACACCGGGCTCGACCTGCCCGGCACCCTCGTCTTCGACCACGAGGACCCCACCGCGCTGGCCCACCACCTGGCCGGCCTCGCCGACGCGGGGACCCCCGGCCCCCAGGAGGGCACGGCTCGGGCCGAGAGCGGGCTGTTCGCCTCCTTCCGCGCCGCCGTCGAACAGCGCAGGTCGAGCGAGGTCGTGGAGCTGATGGCCGACCTGGCGGCGTTCCGGCCCGCCTACTCCCGGCAGCACCCCGGCTCCGGCCGCCCCGCGCCCGTACCCCTCGCGACCGGACCGGCGACGCGTCCCACGCTGTACTGCTGCGCCGGCACCGCGGTCGGCTCCGGGCCCGCCGAGTACGTCCCGTTCGCCGAAGGACTGCGCGGCGTCCGGGAGACGGTCGCCCTTCCCCTGTCCGGCTTCGGCGACCCCGCGGAACCGATGCCCGCATCGCTCGACGCGCTGATCGAGGTCCAGGCCGACGTCCTCCTGGAGCACACCGCGGGCAAGCCCTTCGCCCTCGCCGGCCACTCCGCCGGCGCGAACATCGCCCACGCCCTGGCCGCCCGGCTGGAGGAACGCGGCTCGGGCCCCGCAGCCGTCGTACTGATGGACGTCTACCGTCCCGAGGACCCCGGTGCGATGGGCGAGTGGCGCGACGACCTGCTCAGCTGGGCGCTCGAACGCAGCACGGTGCCCCTGGAGGACCACCGGCTCACCGCCATGGCCGGCTATCAGCGGCTGGTGCTCGGAACCCGGCTCACCGCCCTCGAAGCCCCCGTCCTGCTGGCCCGGGCGTCCGAACCCCTGTGCGCGTGGCCGCCCGCGGGCGGGGCGCGGGGCGACTGGCGGTCCCAGGTCCCGTTCGCACGGACCGTCGCCGACGTGCCCGGCAACCACTTCACCATGCTCACCGAACACGCCCGGCACACCGCGTCCCTGGTGCACGAATGGCTGGACAGCCTCCCGCACCAGCCCGGTCCCGCCCCGCTCACCGGAGGGAAACACTGATGTACGCCGACGACATCGCGGCCGTCTACGACCTGGTCCACGAGGGGAAGGGGAAGGACTACCGGCAGGAGGCCGAGGAGATCGCCGCACTCGTGCGCGTCCACCGGCCGGGCGCCCGGACCCTGCTCGACGTGGCCTGCGGCACCGGCCAGCACCTGCACCACCTGGACGGCCTCTTCGACCACGTCGAGGGCCTGGAACTCTCCGCCGACATGCTGGCCCTCGCGACCGGCCGGAACCCCGGTGTCACCTTCCACCAAGGGGACATGCGCTCGTTCTCCCTGGGACGCCGGTTCGACGCGGTGACCTGCATGTTCAGCTCCATAGGCCACCTGCGGACCACCGACGAACTCGACAGCACGCTGCGGGCCTTCACCGACCACCTCGAACCGTCCGGCGTCATCGTCGTCGAACCCTGGTGGTTCCCCGAGTCCTTCACCCCCGGTTACGTCGGCGCCAGCATCACGGAGGCGGGCGAGCGCACCGTCTGCCGGGTCTCGCACTCCGTACGGGAGGGGAACGCCACCCGCATCGAGGTGCACTACCTCCTCGCCGGACCCGGCGGCGTCCGTCACCTGACCGAGGACCACACCATCACCCTGTTCCCGCGCGCCGACTACGAGGCGGCCTTCGAGCGCGCCGGCTGCGACGTGGTCTACCAGGAAGGCGGCCCGTCCGGTCGCGGGCTGTTCATCGGCACCCGCCGCTGACCCGGTGCCGACGCGGACCGCCGCGGCCCGGAGGCGGGTTGCCCCGACCCACCCGGCACACCCGGGTCCCCCGATCGTGCGAGCGCCCCCATCGACCCGAGAAGAAAGGCAGGGCAGCCATGCCCACCCTTGCCACGGAAACGGCCCCCGCGAGCACGAGCACGAGCGCGGGCACGAGCACGGGCGTCCGTGCGCTCGGCCGTCGGCTCCAGCTGACCCGGGCCGCACACTGGTGCGCCGGCAACCAGGGCGACCCGTACGCGCTGATCCTGCGCGCCGTCGCCGACCCCGAGCCGTTCGAACGGGAGATCCGGGCCCGCGGACCGTGGTTCCGCAGCGAACAGCTGGACGCCTGGGTGACCGCGGACCCCGAGGTGGCGGCGGCCGTCCTGGCCGACCCGCGCTTCGGCACGCTGGACCGGGCCGGACGCCGCCCGGACGAGGAACTGCTGCCCCTCGCCGAGGCGTTCCCCCACCACGAACGCGCGGAGCTCGTACGCCTGCGGGCGCTGGCCGCCCCGGTGCTCAGCCGGTACGCCCCGGCCCAGGCGCCCTGCGCGGCGCGCACCACCGCCCGCAGAGTGCTCGGCCGCCTGCTGCCCACCGGTGACGCCGGGTTCGACCTTGTCGGCGAGGTCGCCCGGCCCTACGCCGTCGAGCTGATGCTCAGGCTCCTCGGAGTGCCGGGCCGCGACCGCGCCACCGCCGCGCGGGCACTCGCCGCCTGCGGCCCCCAGCTCGACGCCCGGATGGCCCCGCAACTGCTGACCGTGGCCCGGGAGTCCGCCGACGCCGTCCGCACACTGGCCGACCTGGTCCCCGAGCTCGTCGCGGAGAAGTCCCGGGGCCTCGGGAACGCCGAGCCCCGGCCCGACGACGTGCTCGCCCTCCTCCTGCACGACGGCGTCGCCCCCGGCGACGTCGAGCGCATCGCGCTGCTCCTCGCGGTCGGCGCACCCGAACCCGTCGTCACCGCCGTCGCGCACACGGTCCACCGGCTGCTCGGCCGGCCGGGGGAGTGGGAGAGGGCCCGCCGGACGCCGGCCGCGGCGAACGCCGTCGACCAGGTGCTGCGCGAGCGCCCCCCGGCCCGGCTGGAGAACCGGGTCGCGCACACCGGCCTCGAACTCGGCGGCCGCCGGATCACCGCCGACGAGCACGTCGTGGTGCTGGCCGCCGCCGGACGGGAGATCCCCGGGCCGGAGCCGCTCGGGGGCGCCGACGGACCGCACCTGGCGCTCGCCCTCCCGCTGATCCGCCTGGCCGCCACCACCGCGGTCCAGGTCACGGCCGGCCGCCTGCCCGGCCTGCGGGCCGAGGGACCGCCCCTGACCCGGCCGCGGTCACCGGTCCTGGGCGCCTGCGCCCGCCTCCGGGTCCACCCGGGATGACCCCGCCGTCCGTACGCCCCCTCCCAGACCGGAGCCGCTGTGCGCGTCCTGCTGACATCCCTCGCCCACAACACCCACTACTACAGTCTGGTGCCCCTCGCCTGGGCGCTGCGCGCCGCCGGGCACGAGGTACGGGTGGCGAGCCCGCCCTCCCTCACCGACGTCATCACCTCCACCGGCCTGACCGCCGTACCGGTGGGCGACGACCGACCGGCCGCGGAGCTGCTCGCCGAGATGGGCAGCGACCTCGTCCCCTACCAGCGGGGCTTCGAGTTCGGTGAGGTGGAGAGCGAGGAGGAGACCACCTGGGAGTACCTGCTCGGCCAGCAGAGCATGATGGCCGCCCTGTGCTTCGCCCCGTTCAACGGCGCCGCCACGATGGACGAGATCGTCGACTTCGCCCGTGGCTGGCGGCCCGACCTGGTCGTGTGGGAACCCTGGACCTACGCGGGGCCGGTCGCGGCCCGCGCCTGCGGTGCCGCCCACGCGCGCATCCTGTGGGGCCCCGACGCCATCGGACGCTCCCGCCTGCGCTTCCTCGCCGCCCTCGACGGGATGCCGGAGGAACTGCGCGAGGACCCCATCGCCGAATGGCTCGGCTGGACGCTGGACCGGTACGGGCTCGCCTTCGACGAACGCGACGTGCTCGGCCACTGGGTGATCGACCCGGGCCCGCGCAGCACCCGCCTCGACCTGGGCCAGACCACGGTGCCCATGTGCTACGTGCCCTACAACGGGCGCTCCGTGATCGAACCCTGGCTCGGCAAGAAGCCCGACCGCCCCCGCGTCTGCCTCACCCTCGGCGTGTCCGCCCGCGAGACCTACGGCCGCGACGCGGTCTCCTACTCCGAACTGCTGGAGGCGCTCGGCCGGCTGGACATCGAGGTGGTGGCCACCCTGGACACCTCCCAGCTCGACCGCCTGGGCACCCTCCCCGACAACGTCGTGCCCGTGGACTTCGTACCGCTCGACGCGCTGCTGCCGAGCTGCGCCGCGATCATCCACCACGGCGGAGCGGGCACCTGGTCCACCGCCCTGCGCCACGGAGTGCCGCAGATCCTGCTGCCCTCCCTGTGGGACGCGCCGCTCAAGGCGCAGCAACTCCAGCGCCTGTCCGCCGGGTTCGACCTGCCCGCGGCGACGCTCACGGCGCGCGGTCTGGCCGACGCGGTGCACACGGCCGTGCACGACCCCGCGATCAGGGCGGGCGCGCGGCGGCTGAGCGAGGAGATGCTCGCCGACCCCACGCCCGCCGGGATCATCCCCACCCTGGAGCGCCTCACCGCCCTGCACCGGGCCACCTGACGACACGAGCGATCGGAGACCGTTCCATGCCCGAAAGCCATGCGCAGAGCGCGCTGCTCGCCGCGATCACCGCCGCGGACCGCACCCCCGAGGACATCGCGGCGCTGCCCCTGCCCGAGTCCTTCCGCGCCGTGACCGTCCGCAAAGAGGACACCGACATGTTCCGCGGGATGCCGAGCGCGGACAAGGACCCGCGCAAGTCCCTGCACGTCGACGAGGTGCCGCTGCCCGAAGTGGGGCCCGGGGAGGCGCTGGTCGCGGTGATGGCCAGCTCCGTCAACTACAACACGGTCTGGTCCTCCATCTTCGAGCCCCTCCCGACGTTCGGCTTCCTGGAGCGCTACGGGCGCACCTCGCCGCTGGCCGCGCGCCACGACCTGCCGTACCACATCCTCGGTTCCGACCTGTCCGGCGTGGTGCTGCGCACGGGACCCGGCGTGAACGTCTGGAAACCCGGTGACGAGGTCGTCGCGCACTGTCTGTCGGTGGAGCTGGAGAGCCCCGACGGGCACGACGACACCATGCTCGACCCGGCCCAGCGCATCTGGGGCTTCGAGACCAACTTCGGGGGCCTGGCCGAGGTGGCCCTCGTCAAGTCCAACCAGCTGATGCCCAAGGCGGCCCATCTGACCTGGGAGGAGGCCGCCGCGCCCGGTCTGGTCAACTCCACCGCCTACCGCCAGCTGGTCTCCCGCAACGGCGCCGGCATGAAGCAGGGCGACAACGTGCTGATCTGGGGCGCCAGCGGCGGCCTGGGCTCGTACGCCACCCAGCTGGCCCTCGCCGGCGGGGCCCACCCCGTCTGCGTGGTCTCCAGCGCGCGCAAGGCCGAGGTGTGCCGGGCCATGGGCGCGGAGGCCATCATCGACCGCTCCGCCGAGGACTACCGCTTCTGGAGCGACGAGGACACCCAGGACCCGCGGGAGTGGAAGCGCTTCGGCAAGCGCATCCGCGAGGTCACCGGGGGCGAGGACGTCGACATCGTCTTCGAGCACCCCGGCCGGGAGACCTTCGGGGCGTCCGTCTACGTCACCCGCAGGGGCGGCACGATCGTCACCTGCGCCTCCACCTCGGGCTTCCGCCACGAGTTCGACAACCGCTACCTCTGGATGCACCTCAAGCGTATCGTCGGCACCCACTTCGCCAACTACCGCGAGGCGTGGGAGGCGAACCGGCTCGTCGCCAAGGGGAGGATCCACCCCACCCTCTCGCGCACCTACCCGCTGGCCGACACGGCGGTTGCCGTGCACGACGTGCACGGCAACCAGCACCAGGGCAAGGTCGGCGTGCTCTGCCTGGCGCCCACGGAGGGGCTGGGCGTGCGCGACGAGGAGAAGCGGGCGCGGCACATCGACGCGATCAACCGGTTCCGCTGACCGCCGTGGCCGGCCCTCGACGAGGGCCGGCCACGCCAGGGGGCCCGCACACGTCCGCCGCCGACCTGCCCGGGCAGGTCGGCGGCGGACGTGTGCGGGCCGGTGACGGCACCAGGTGCTCCGCACCCCGTGCGGACTCACTCCCGCCGGCGGGCCAGAGTGATCCCGTCGGCGACCGTCAGCAGGGCGATGTCCACGCGTTCGTCGTCGCGCAGCAGCTCGTTGAGCGCGCGCACGGCGACGGTGTCGGCGTCCTCGACGGCCGGGTCGGCCACCCGGCCGAAGAACAGGGTGTTGTCGACCGCCACCAGTCCGCCGGGGCGTACCAGGGCCAGCGCCTGCTCGTAGTAGTGCGGGTACCCGGTCTTGTCGGCGTCGACGAAGACCAGGTCGAACGAGCCGTCCCCCTCGTGCTCGCGGAGCTCGGCGAGGGTCCGGACGGCGTCGCCGACGCGCAGGTCGATCCGGGACTCCACCCCGGCCCGGCGCCAGTACGGTGCGCCGACGCCGGGCCACCTGTCGCTGATGTCGCAGGTGACGACGGTGCCGTCGGCGGGCAGTGCCCGCGCCATGCACAGCGTGCTGTACCCCGTGAAGGTGCCGATCTCCAGCACCCGCCGGGCACCGACGAGCCGGATCAGCAGGGCGAGGAACTGCGCCTCCTCGGGCATGATCTGCATGGCCCGGCCGCCGGGGAGCCCGGCGGTCACCTCGTGCAGTTCGCGCAGCAGGCCGTCGTCCCGCAGCGCGACGCTCCGGGCGTACTCCAGCAGCGCGGGGCTGAGAGCCGTCTGGTCTGCCACGCTCATCATCCTCTCGGGGTGGGTTCGTTCGTCGCTGCGGGGGTGTGCGCGGGCCCGGGTACGCCCGGGAGCAGGGGCACGCCGGCCGCGTCGGCCGCGGGTGAGTTCCGGGGAGCCGCGGTGGCGCCGGGCTTCGGACGGGAGGCGGACCTGCGGCTGCCGAACAGGCGCATGCAGGGCTGTTCGACGACGGTGTGCAGCAGACCGCCGGCCAGGACCGCCACCCCCAGCATCCCCAGGGACAGCGCGATCGCGGCCGGGGTGCTCCACTGCCGCTCGTAGCCCAGATCGCCGCCCATCAGCCGGTGTCCGTAGCGGATGATCAGGAAGTGGACCAGGTAGAAGGCGAAGGACCACTGGCCCAGCCGCACCAGCGTCGCCGAACGCAGCCCCGTGCGCCGGCCGTGCACGTCGGCGTCGGCCAGCGCCGTGATCAGCAGCGCGGCCGGTACGACGGAGCAGGCGACGAGGGTGAAGATCGGGGGCACCATCTGGGTGAGGCCGTAACTCGCGGCGAGGAGCGCCGTGCAGACCGCCGGACCGGGGCCCTTCCAGATCCCCGCGCGCAGGATCAGCGCCATCACGATGCCGAGGACGAACTCCAGCATGCGCACCGGCGGAAGCCAGTACGCGAACCAGACCTCGTTGAGCGACATCCCGGGGGCCACCTCCTCGCTCGCCGGGAGCAGGCCCGCCAGCAGGGGCACACACGTCACGGCCACGGCGATCCCCGCGGCGCACCACCACAGCCGCCGTGCGGGAATCCTGCGCACCAGCCGGTACCACAGCGGGAACGACAGATAGAAGGCGATCTCACAGGAGAGCGACCAGCTGGGCGTGTTGAAACTGGCCGTGAGGGTCGCGTCGGGAAGCCAGGACTGCACGAGCAGAACATTGGGCACCAGCCCGTCCCATACGGAACCGCCGGGAAGTACCGGCTCCGACAGGGAGAAAATGATGAGAGCCGCGATGCCGAACGTCGCGAGATGCAGCGGATAGATCTTCGCGATGCGGCGCCGCCAGAAAGTCGGCACGGAGTCCTCGTCGCGGGCCGACCAGGCGAGGACGAATCCACTCAGTATGAAGAAGATCGAGACCGCCATGGAACCGAGCGGGGTGATGTGCAGCAGTGCGCTGCCCACCTGCTGGTCGGCGAAGAAGCCCTGCTGGGCGATGTGACAGGCGAATACCGTCAGCGCCGCATACCAGCGGAGGCCGGTGAGTGACGACAGATCGACGCGCTGGAGCACTGGATTCTCGCTCCTCTTTTCGGGGGTGGGACCGGGGTCGGGACGACCGCAGGAACGGCTGAGTCATCCTGGGGCGCGGTGTGTTCGGCCGACAACCCGCAGATGACACAGTCAGCGGCCATCGGCCCGCGCCGCCCGGGGGACCCTCCGGACCTGACGAAGTCGGCCGGGAATCGCCCCCGTCGGAGTCATGGCGCCGGCCGCCCCCGACGAGACTGTGGCGAGTCGCCAGGAGCCGGAAATATCGCCGGGAACTCCGGTTCGCGCGCTGGTCACCGGTCGGGCCCGAAAGGCCCGCGGCCGAACGTCGGGATCGGGCCGGACGGTGGCTGAATTGCATGGGGTATACCGGTGGTTGATGGACCGTTGGGTCAAGACTTGGTAATGTCGCCGAGGTGACATTGAAATCCCCACTGCCACCGCAATCCGTCTCCGCACCCGCTGATTCACGCAGCACCGCGCGGAGAGAATGGGGTCAGAACTTCTTTCGTACAGCCGCCGCGGCCTGTCGTTTCTCCGCTCAGCTGGACGGTTCGGACACCATTCCGCCCGATTCTCCGAATGACCTGATGACCGTCGAAATAGGCGCGGGATCAGGGCGGGTGACCAAAGTGCTCGCCTCACCCGGGACGCCTTTACTCGCGGTGGAAATAGATCCCCGCTGGGCTCGGCGGCTGGCCGCCGAATCGCTGCCGGACGTCACGGTGGTGAACGAGGATTTCCTGACCCTGCAACTGCCCGGGCAGCCGGTCAGACTCATCGGGAATCTTCCCTTCGTCACCGGCACCAGAATGCTGAGGCGCTGCCTCGACATGGGTCCGGCGCGCATGCGGCAGGGCGTGTTCCTGTTGCAGCGGGAGTACGTGGGAAAGCGGACCGGAGCCTGGGGCGGAAACCTCTTCAACGCCCAGTGGGAGCCGTGGTACTCGTTCGACCGGGGCCTGGCCTTCTCACGCCAGGACTTCACCCCCGTACCGCGCGCGGACACCCAGACCCTGATGGTCGCCCCGCACCGCAGGCCGTCCGTGCCCTGGCGTGAGAAGGCCGCCTACCAGCGGTTCGTCCAACGGGTCTTCGACACCGGCCAGATGACGGTGGGCGACGCCGCGCGGAAGGTGCTGCGCCGCGGACACGCCCAGTTCGTGCGCGGGGCGGGCGTGAGGCCGGCCGACCGGGTCAAGGACCTCACGGTCCCGGAGTGGACCGCACTCTTCCGCGCCTACGGGCGGACGGCCGACCGCTGAGACCGCGCCCGCCTCCCCCGGGCGAGCCCGGAGGGGCAGGCGACGGACCCGTTCGCCGGAATCATTCGTTCGGGGGCCTCTTGAAGGAACGCCCGGCGACGTACATCCCCACCGCCATGAGCGCGGTGCTGGTCAGCAGCGCGCCGGGCACGCTCCACCCCGGGTCCCAGTCCAGCGCCAGGCGGCGGGCGCTGTCGACCGCGTACGTCACGGGGTTGAGGTGCGCCACCGAGCGCAGCCACTCCGGGAGGGCGTCCAGCGGGACGAACGCACTGGAGGCGAACATGAGCGGGAACATCACCAGAACCGCGAGGCTGGACATCACCTCCACGCTGCGCAGCCACGCCGCGAGGGCGATGAACCCCCAGATCAGCGACCAGATGACGAACAGGGTGAGCAACAGGGCGGCGGACGTGCCCCACAAACCCCCGGCCGGACGGAAGCCCAGCAGGATCACACCGACGGCCACGAGGACGACCAACTCGGTGAACACACGGACCAGATCGGCCAGCGACCGGGCGACCAGCACCAGGAACAGCCGGGCCGGCAGGACGCGGAAGCGCGCCACCATCCCGTTGTCCATGTCCCTGACCAGGCCCACCCCCGCGCCCTGGGCCGAGCCGATGCCGGTGGTGACCAGCAGCGCGGGCACCACGTAGTCGATGTAGCGCACGCCCTGCGGGAAGTCGTCCGGGTCGGCCATGC
This sequence comes from Streptomyces ambofaciens ATCC 23877, assembly GCF_001267885.1. NCBI lineage: Bacteria > Bacillati > Actinomycetota > Actinomycetes > Kitasatosporales > Streptomycetaceae > Streptomyces > Streptomyces ambofaciens. The sequence goes on from NZ_CP012382.1 coordinate 6,059,930, forward strand.
TGCCGAAGATCTCGCTCAGCAGCAACAGCATGATCACCGGTTGCATCAGGCTGAACAGCGCCAGGCGGCGGTCGCCGTACATGGAACGGATCTGCCGCGCGGTCAGTACCCACAGCTGGGTGCCGAGGCCGGCACCACGCCACACGGGGCCGGCCGGGGTACCGGTGTCGACCGCCACCTCCTTCACGGCGCGCTCCTGGATGGCCAACGGAACTCCTGGGGATCAGGCCGCGTCGGCGGCGGGTGAGGGATGGGTGAGCGCCAGGTAGACGTCGTCCAGGGACGGCTCCTTGACGGTCAGCTCGACGGCCTGCGTTCCGACGGTGTCCAGCGCGCGGATGACGCCCGCGATACCGGCCGAGGTGTCCACGGGCGTGGTCAGCGCGTGCTCCCCGGCGTCGGACCGCGGACGGAACCCGCCGGCGGTGAGCGCGGCGGCGGCGGCCGTCAGGTCGGCGGCGGGCGGAAGGACCACCCGCACCGACCGGTGGCCCAGGTCGGCCTTGAGCCGGTCGGTGGTGTCCGAGGCCACCACCCGGCCCTTCGACAGGACGGTGATCCAGTCGGCCAGCCGGTCCGCCTCGTCCAGGTACTGGGTGGTCAGCAGGACGGTCGTGCCGCCCGCCACCAGCTTCTCCACCGTCTCCCACAGGGCGATCCGGGTCGCCGGGTCCAGCCCGGTCGTCGGCTCGTCGAGGAACAGCACGTCCGGCCGGCCGACCAGGCTGGCGGCGAGGTCGAGCCGTCGGCGCATCCCGCCCGAGTAGGTGCGGGAGGGCTGGTGGGCCGCCCCGGTCAGCTCGAACAGCTCCAGGAGCTCGGTGGCCCGGGCCGCCGCCTCACGCCGTCCCGCCCCGAGGAGGCGGCCGATCAGGACGAGGTTGCGGAATCCGCTCAGGTACTCGTCCACCGACGCGAACTGGCCGGTCACCCCGATGCGCGCGCGGATCTCGGCGCCCTGCGTCGCGACGTCGAAACCGGCGACGGTCACCGTGCCCGCGGACGCCGGGGAGACCGTGGCAAGGATGTTCACCAAGGTCGTCTTGCCGGCCCCGTTGTGACCCAGCAGCCCGAGCACCCGGCCCCGTTCGACCTCGATGTCCACGCCGTCGAGGGCGTGGACGTCGCCGAAGCTCTTGCGGACGCCGACCGCCCGGATCATGGCGTCCTGGCTCAAGGGGCGTCCTGCCCGGCCGTCGCCATCGCCTCGACGAGGCTCTTGGGGCGCATGTCGGTCCAGTTCTCGTTGATGTAGTCCAGGCACGACTGCCGGTCCGTCTCCGGCACCACGACGGACCAGCCCGCCGGGACCTCCGCGAACGACGGCCACAGCGAGTGCTGCCCCTCGTCGTTGACCAGCACGACGTAGGTGGCTTCCGTGTCCTCGAACGGGTTGCTCATGATGTTTCCTTCCTCATCGGGATGCGCGAGGTGCGCGGGGTGCGCCGGACGCGCGGGGTGTGTCGTCCGCGGGCAGATGCCCGACGAGCACGTCGGAGATGGCCGTGACCGCGGCCGGTTCGATCAAGAGGTCCTCGTGGAGGTGGTCGATCACGTGCTCGGTGATCTGCCCGGTGACGTACGGCCGCCAGGCGGCGACGTCGTGAACCTGGTCGTCCTCGGCGAACGAGGTCCCGGAGGCGAAGAAGAGGACGTCCCCGTCGAACGCCTCGGGCCGCAGGTTCCTCGTCAGGCGCGAGCTGTTGACGTACACGCGGACCGCCGCGCCGATGTCACCGCCCGGCAGATGCCCCAGGGGATGCCCCTTCGCCCGCAGATCCGCGAGCAGCGCCTCCTCCTGGCCGGGGCCGACCCGGTCCACGTCGAAGCCCAGTTCCTCACCGATCCGCGCCACCATCTCCGCCGCGTCCCAGTCGGCCCGCACCGAGGCGGGCGGATAGGCGTCGACGATCGCGAGCAGGTCGACGCGCTGCCCCGCCCGCTGGAGGCGGGTGGCGACCCGGTGCGCGAGCAGCCCGCCCATGGACCAGCCGAGCAGCCGGTACGGGCCCTCGGGCTGGACCTCGCGGATCTGCGCGCAGTAGTCGTCGATCATCGCGTCGAGGCTCTCGGCGGGCGCCTCCTGCCCGAGCAGCCCGCGCGCCTGCAGCGCGTAGACGGGCAGTGCGCTCGGCAACTGGGCGGCGAGACGGCCGTAGCACCAGCCGAGCCCGAGGGCCGGGTGCAGACAGAACACGGGGGCCCGCCCGTCGCCGCCCGCCCGCAGCGGAAGCATCGACGAGAAGGAACTCTTGCTGCCCTCCGCGTCCAGGTGCCGGAGCAGACCGGAGACCGTCGGAGCCTGGAAGAGGTCCCGGATGGACACCCGCAGACCGAGCGCCCCGCGGATGCCCGTGATCAGCTGGGTGGCCAGCAGGGAGTGTCCGCCGAGCGCGAAGAAGCTCTCCTCGGTGCCGACCCGTTCCACGCCCAGCGCCTGCGCGAACAGCTCGCACAGGATCTGTTCCTGGGGCGTCACGGCCGCACCGCTGCCGTCACCGCCGCGGCTCGGGGCGGGGAGCGCCGCGCGGTCCAGTTTGCCGTTCGGAGTGAGCGGGAGGGCCTCGACCAGGACGACGGTGGGGACCATGTACTCGGGCAGCGTCGCGGCGACCCGGTGGTGCAGCTCCGCCGCGGTCGGCCGGGGTTCCGCGGCCGGGACGACGTAGGCCACGAGTCTCTTGTCGCCGGGGACGTCCTCCCGGACCACCACCGCCGCCTGCGACACACCGGGTGCCCGGGCGACGACCGTCTCGACCTCGGCCGGCTCCACCCGGAAGCCGCGGATCTTTACCTGGTCGTCGGACCGGCCGACGAACTCCAGCCGGCCCTCACGGTTCCATCGGACCAGGTCGCCCGTGCGGTACATCCGGGTGCCGGGGGCACCGAACGGGTCCGCGACGAAACGCTCGGCGGTCGGGCCGGGCCGGCCCGCGTAGCCCCGGGCCAGCCCGGCCCCGGCGATGTACAGCTCCCCGGTGACCCCGGACGGCACCGGATGCAGTCCGGCGTCCAGGACGTAGACCCGGGTGTTGTCCAGCGGGCGGCCGAGCGGCAGACCGTCGGCCGCCCGGTACGGCGCCCGGACGGCGTGACCGGTGGCGCACAGGGTGATCTCCGTGGGGCCGTACAGATGACGCACCGCCGTACGGGGGTTGGCCTCCAGGACCCGCTCCACGGCGCCGGCGGAGACCACGTCACCGCCGGTGAGCACCTCGCGCACCAGCCCGAAGGTGTCCGTCAGGTCCTCCGCCATCGCCCGGAACAGACCGGCGGTCAGGTGCAGGTGGGTGATGCCCCGCTCCCGGACCAGACGGTCCAGGACCAGCGCGTCCAGGTCGCCGGCCTCGGCGACCACCACGAGGGCTCCGCGCAGCAGCGGCACCCAGATCTCGTACACGGAGATGTCGAACGCGTGCGGTGCGTGCATCAGCACCCGGTCGCCCGCACCGACGTCCCATCCGCGGTCCAGAGCCAGGTCCGCCACGTCCCGGTGGGTGACGGCCACCCCCTTGGGGGTTCCCGTCGACCCGGACGTGTACATCACGTAGGCCAGCCGGTCCGGCTCCACCGTGCGGGGCGGCGCCGCGACCGGGTCGGCGGCGGGCCGCTCGTCGCAGACCAGGAGCGCCACGCCGGCCGCCCGCTGCTCGTCCACCAGCTCGTGACCGGCCAGCGCGCCGTGGGTGACGAGCACGGGGGCACCGGCCTCGGCGAGGACCGTGCGCATCCGTTCCGTCGGGTAGCCGGTGTGCAGGGGCACGTACGTGCCGCCCGCCCGCACCACGGCGAGGAGGACCGCGACGAGGTCCGCGGAGCGTTCCATCAGCAGCGCGACCGGTGTCTCGGCCCGCACCCCCAGTTCCACCAGCCGCCGGGCCAGCCGGTCGGCCCGGGCGTCCAGCTCGGCGTACGTCCACCGCACCTCGCCGCACTCCACGGCCGGGGCGTCCGGAGTCCGCGCCGCCTGCGCGGCGAACAGGTCCGGCAGGGACAGCGCGGGCACCGGTGACGCGGTCGCGTTCCAGTCCTCGACGACCCGCTGCCGCTCGGCGGCCGACAGGAGCTCGAACTCGCCGACCCTGCGCTCCGGGGCGGCGACCGCGGCGGCCAGCAGCCGCACCAGCTTGTCCGCGAGGCCCGCGACGGTCTCCCGGTCGAAGAGGTCCAGGCTGTACTCGATCCGCCCGCTGATGCCGGCCGGTTCGCCGTCGGGGGAGCGGTGCTCGGCCAGCCCGAAGTTCAGGTCGAACTTCGCGGTGCCCGCGTCGACCGGCTGACCGTCGGTGGCCAGCCCCGGCAGGTCCAGTGCGACGGCGGTGGTGTTCCAGCTCAGCGCGGTCTGGAACAGCGGGTGACGGGCCAGCGCCCGTTCGGGGTTGAGGACCTCGACGAGCCGCTCGAAGGGTACGTCCTGGTGGGCGAATGCCTCCAGGTCGGTACGGCGCACCCGGTCCAGGAGCTCACGGAAGCGGGGGTTCCCCGAGACGTCGGTGCGGAGCACCAGGGTGTTGACGAAGAACCCCACGAGGTCCTCCACCGCGGAGTCGGTGCGCCCGGCGACCGGTGTACCCAGCGGGATGTCGGAGCCGGCGCCCATCCTGGACAGGAGCGTGGCGAGGGCCGCCTGGACCACCATGAAGACGGTCACGTTCCGTTCGGCGGCCAGGGCCCGCGCGGCGGCGTGCAGGTCGGCGGGGATGTCCAGCTCGACGGTGTCACCGCGGAACGTCGGCAGGGCGGGGCGGGAGCGGTCCGTGGGCAGCTCCAGCTCCTCCGGCAGGCCGGCCAGTGTGCGCCGCCAGTGGTCCAGTTGGCGGGAGACGGCCGAGTCGGGGTCGTCGGCGGAGCCCAGCACCTCGTGCTGCCAGAGCGCGTAGTCCGGGTACTGCAGGGGGAGCGGCTCCCACTCGGGCGCGCGGCCCCGGAGCCGGGCCTGGTAGGCGGTGGCCAGATCCCGGGCGAGCGGCCCCATCGACCAGCCGTCGCTCGCGATGTGGTGCACCAGCACGAGGAGGACGTGCTCCGTCGGCGAGAGCTCGAACGACCAGACGCGCAGCGGTATCTCGGCGGTGAGGTCGAACTCGTACCGGCTCGCCTCGGTGACCCGCTCCGCCAGCTCGGTGGCGGACACCCGGACCCTGAGGAGCTCAGGCCGGGTCCCCGCACCGTCCAGAACGACCTGGTGCGGTCCCTCCGCGTCCTCCAGGAAGACGGTCCTGAGGCTCTCATGCCGTGCCGTGACGTCTTGCAGGGCCCGTTCCAGCGCCTCGTGGTCGAGCTCGCCGCGCAGCCGGACCGCCGTCGAGATGTTGTAGAGGTACGTGGACTGTTCCAGCTTCTGCAGGAACCACAGGCGGCGTTGGGCGTGTGAGAGCGGGATGCGGTCGGGGCGGGGCCCGGCGGTGAGGGCGGTCCGGGCTCCGGGGGTGACGGCCAGCCCGCGGGCGAGTCCGCTGACGGTGGGGTGGTCGAACAGGTCCTTGACCGAGAGTTCGGCCTGGAGGGTGGTGCGGATGCGGGAGACGAGGCGGGTGGCGAGCAGCGAGTGTCCGCCGAGGTCGAAGAAGCTGTCGTCGATGCCGACGCGTTCCAGGCCGAGGATGTCGGCGAAGAGGTGGGCGAGGACTTCCTCGTGGGGGGTGCGGGGGGCGCGGGCCGATGTGTTCACACCGTCCCGGTCGGGGTCGGGCAGGGCCTTGCGGTCGAGCTTCCCGTTGGCGGTCAGCGGGATGGTGTCGAGGGTGACGAAGGCTGCGGGCACCATGTAGGCGGGCAGGGACTGGGCGAGGTGGGTGCGCAGGTCGTCCGCGGGGACGGTCTCGCCGGTGGTGTAGGCGATGAGGCGGTCTTCGCGCACGATGACCGCTGCCTGCGTGACGGCAGGGTGCTGGACCAGGGCGGTCTGGATCTCGCCGAGCTCGATGCGGAAACCACGGACCTTGACCTGGTCGTCGGCCCGGCCGAGGTATTCCAGTTCGCCGTCGGTGTGCCGGCGGGCCAGGTCACCACTGCGGTACATACGCGTGCCCGGCGCGCCGTAGGGGTCGGCGACGAAGCGTTCCGCGGTCAGTCCGGGACGGTTCAGGTAGCCGCGGGCCAGGCCTGGGCCCGCCACGTACATCTCCCCCGTCACGCCTGCGGGCACCGGGTGCAGGGCACTGTCCAGGACGTACAGGCGCAGGTCCGGGATGGGCTCACCGATCAGGGACGCACCTGCCTGTCCGGCCACCGTGGCGGCGTCCAGGGCCCGGTGGGTGACGTGGACGGTGGTCTCGGTGATGCCGTACATGTTCACCAGCCGCGGCCCGCCCCCCGCCTCCGGATGACGCGCATACCAGGTACTCAGGCGGCCCAGGTCCAGGGCCTCACCGCCGAAGACCACATACCGCAGCGCCAGACCCTCACCCAGGGCCGGGTTCTCCTGGTCGGCCTGCATCAGCTGGTAGAACGCCGACGGCGTCTGGTTCAGGACCGTCACGCCCTCCCCGGCCAGCAGCGCCAGGAAATCGGCGGGACTGCGCGAGACCGTGAACGGCACCACCACCAGGCGACCACCGTGCAGCAGCGGCCCCCACAGCTCCCACACCGAGAAGTCGAACGCGTAGGAATGGAACAGCGTCCACACATCATCGGCACCGAACCCGAACCAGTCACGGGTCCGGGTGAACAGCCGCACCACCTGCCCGTGCGAGACCACCACACCCTTGGGCCGGCCCGTCGAACCCGACGTATAGATCACATACGCCGGATGCTCCACCCGCACCACCACACCCGGCACCGCACCAGCCGACCGGGCCGCCAGATCAGCGACCGTGCCCGGGTCGTCCAGCACCACCGTGTCCAGGTCGCCGACCTGCTCGGGCAGGGCCTGGCGTGTCGTCACCAGCAGAGCCGGAGCCGCATCCTTGAGGACGTAGGCGATCCGCTCGGCGGGATACGACGGATCCACCGGCACATACCCGGCCCCCGCCTTCACCACCGCCAGCAACGCCACCACCAGATCGACCGACCGCTCCAACGCCACCGCGACCAGCCGCTCGGCACCCGCACCCCGCTCCACCAGCAACCGCGCCAGCCGGTTCGCCCGACCGTCCAACTCCCCATACGACAACGACTCGTCGTCGCACGAGACCGCCACCGCCTCCGGCGACAACACCACCTGCCGCGCAAACCACGACACCAACGTCACACCCGCATCCAACGGGACGACCGAAGCACCGGAGGCAGGCGCGGGAAGCAACGCCGCCCGCTCCTCCGCCGACAACACCCCCACCCGCCCCACCGGCACCGAAGGCTCACCCACCACAGCCCCCAACACCCGCACGAACCGCTGCATCAACTCCTCGGCGGCGCTCGTGTCGTAGACGTCGGGCCGGTGGTCGAGGCGGAAGCGCATCGTGGTGCCCGGCAGGGCCACCAGGGTCAAGGGGTAGTGGGAGCGGTCGCTGGTGCTCTGACCGACGACCTGGACTGCCTCCGAAGGGGCCGCCCCCGTCCGGGAGCCCGCCTCAGCCGACGGGTCCTGTGACGAGGACGCGGCGGACGCGGAGCGCCCCACGTCGTGCGGGTAGTTCTCGAAGACCACCATGGTGTCGAACAGTTCCGGGAGCCCCGCCGCCTGCTGGATCTCCGTGAGGCCGAGATGCTGGTGGGCCAGGAGGCCGAGCTGCGTCCGGTGGAGGCGCTGGAGCAGCTGCCCGACCGGCTCCGCGGGGCGCACGCGCACCCGCAGCGGGACCGTGTTGATGAACAGCCCGACCATGCTCTCGATGCCGGGAATCTCCGGCGGCCGGCCGGAGACGGTGACGCCGAAGACGACGTCGTCGCTGCCGAGGATCCTGGACAGCAGCAGGGACCACGCGCCCTGGACGAGGGTGCTGACGGTGAGGCCCAGCTCGCGCGCCCTGGCGGTGAGCCGTTCCGTCTGCTCCTGCGTCAGGGCGAGGGTGACCCGCTCCGCGACGGCGTCGTCGGACCGGGTCCGCCCGGCAGCCACCAGCGAGGGCTCGTCGAGGTCCGAGAGGGCGTCGGCCCAAGCGGTGCGCGCGGTGTCCCGGTCCTGCCGGGCCAGCCAGCCCAGGAAGGCGCGGTACGGGGTGACGGGCGGCAGGGCGCGGGCGTCACCGCCGTCGGCGTAGAGCGCGAAGAGCTCGTGCAGGGCGACGGACAGCGACCAGCCGTCCAGCAGGAGGTGATGGAACGTCAGCGAGAAGCGGTAGCGCCGGTCGGCGAGCCGCAGCAGGGTGAACCGGACCAGCGGGGGAGCGGACAGGTCGAAGCGCTTCTCACGGTCCGCGCGCAGGAGTGCCTCGGCCCGAGCGTGACGTGCGGCGTCGTCCGGGAGGGCGGTGAGGTCCTCCTCGTGCCACGGCGCCCGCACCGACCGGGGCACGATCTGCACGGGCGTGGTGAGGCCCTCGTGGCGGAAACCGACGCGCAGGCTCGTGTGCCGGGCCAGCAGGGCGTCGACGGCCGAGCGGAGTGCGGCGGTGTCGACGGGGCCGGCTATTTCGAGGATGTGCTGGGAGACGTAAACGTCCTGGGCTTCAGGATTGTAGAGGCCATGAAAAAGCAGGCCTTCCTGGAGCGGGGTCAGCGGAAGGATGTCCTCGAGACCGGCCTGCTTCACTCCCGCACCTCTCGTTGTTTATGTGCATTGCCCTGGACGACTGGGCACGAGTATTGAACATGAGCTCATCAGGCCTGTCACTGGATTAAGGGGAGGCTGAATATCTCCGTCGGTCACGGCGCGGGGAGGGCGGATGTCCGGCCTCCGTGGGACCGGCCTGACGGCCGGGAACGACTGAAAAGTCGACGTGGAGTGACCTGGTGGCTACGTTCGGTGGAGGTTGTGGCGCCGGTCCCGGCCCGAGCCTCTGTTGACTGGATTCCGATGCGATGGCTATGTTCCCGCTGCAGATGGAATGTTGTCGTGAGCCGCGCACCGTGTGCCGCGCTTTGGGGGAATGGTCAATGTCCATTGCAGTTGCGGAACTTCCCAGTGTCGTCGCGGCCTTTCGCGGAAATGCCGCGTCCCGGCCGGACGGGGCTGCGGTGACTTTCGTGCGCGATCTTTCTGCGGAAAAGGTCGACGAGACATTGACCTACGCGGAACTCGACGCGGCGGCCCGGAGCATCGCCGTGCGGCTGGCCGCGCACCTCGCGCCCGGCGACCGTGCCCTCCTGCTGTATCCGGAGGGCCTGCACTTCGCCGCCGCCTTCCTGGGCTGCCTGTACGCCGGGGTGGTCGCCGTGCCGGCTCCGCTGCCCGGGCAGTACCGTCACCAGCGTGAGCGCGTCACCTCCATCGCACGCAACGCGGGCGTCGGCGTCGTCCTGACGAACTCCGCCGTCCACGCGGACGTGCGCGAGTGGGCCGAGGCCCAGACGGACGCCGGCACCGGTCCCGTCCTGGTGACGGACGAGGCCGACCCGGCCGGCCCCGTCGATCCGGACGCCTGGGCCGAACCCGCCCTGGACCACGACACGCTGGCGCTGCTCCAGTACACCTCGGGCTCCACGGGCGACCCCAAGGGTGTGATGATCAGCCACGGCAACCTGCTGCACAACGTGGACAGTCTCCGCCGCACCTTCGGGCTGGACGGCTCGACGCGCTTCGGCTCCTGGATCCCGCACTACCACGACATGGGGCTGATGGGCATCCTCCTGCCCCCGCTCGTGCTGGGCGGGTCCTGCACGCTGATGGCCCCCACCACCTTCCTGAAGCGGCCGCACTGGTGGCTGCGCATGGTGGACGTCTACGACCTCGACTGGTCCGCCGGGCCGAACTTCGCCTACGAGCGGTGCGCCCGCACGGTCACCGACGAGCAGCTCGAGGGCGTCGACCTCTCCCGCTGGCGGTTCGCCCCCAACGGGTCCGAACCCGTGCAGGCGGCGACGTTGACGGCCTTCGCCGAGCGTTTCGCGTCGGCCGGCTTCCGCGCCGAGGCGCTCACCCCCTGCTACGGCATGGCGGAGGCCACCGTGTTCATCTCGGGCGAGGGCGCCCGGAAGCCGGTCGTCCGGCAGGTCGACGCCGAGGAGCTGACCCGGCACCGGTTCGTGCCGTCCGGGGCGCCGACGGGCGCCAAGCCCGTGGTGAGCTGCGGCACCGCGCACGACTACGAGGTGTGCGTCGTCGACCCGGGGACCCGCGAGGTGCTGCCGCAGGGCCACGTCGGTGAGCTCTGGCTGAAGGGCGAGAGCGTCGCGCAGGGCTACTGGGAACGGCCGGAGGCCACTCGGGAGACCTTCCGCGCGGAGACCGCCGACGGGCGGTCCGGGTACCTGCGCACGGGGGACCTGGGGCTGGTGCACGAGGGGGAGATCCATGTCACCGGACGGATCAAGGAGACGCTGATCGTCCGCGGCCGGAATCTCTACCCGCAGGACATCGAGCACGAACTGCGGGCGCAGCACGACGACTTGCAGGGCCTGTTCGGCGCCGTCTTCTCCGTGCCCGGCCCGACCGGCACCGGCGAGGACATCATCGTCATCCACGAGGTGCCGGGCCGGCTGAGCGAGGACGTCCTCGCCAAGCTCGCCGCGGACATCAGGCAGACGGTGGCCCGGGAGTTCGGCACCGGCGTGCGGACCGTGGTCCTGCTGCGGCGGGGCGGGGTACGCCGTACCACCAGCGGCAAGATCCAGCGGGCCGCGATGCGCGAGCTGTTCCTGGGCGGTGAGCTCCGGCCGCTGTTCGCCGACGGCGGCCCCCGCGACACCGCACGCACGCCGACGCGACAGAGGTGAACCCGCGCCCCCGCAACGCCACCGCGGAGCCGTACGGAACGACGTACGGCCGTGCGGACGGCAGGCGTGAGGAGCGGCAAGAGGAAGGATTCCGCACAGTGCACCGGTCCGCCGTAGCAGCCCTGGACTCCCTGCTGGGGCTCCCGGGCGACGAGCACGAGTCGTTCCACCCCGCGGCGCTGGCCGAACTGGACCGCCGGGAGGCGTTCCCGGCCGCCGCCTGCCGGGTCCTGGACGACTTCGGTCTGAGCGAGCACTACGTGCCGGGCACGGCGGGCGGCCGACTGACCGACTACACCGAGCTGATGCTGCTGCTGCGCACCGTCGCCCGGCACGACCTGACCGTCGCGGTCGGTCACGGCAAGACGTTCCTCGGCGCCGCCTCCGTGTGGGTGGCCGGGGACGACGAACAGGTGCGGCAGCTGGGGCAGTTGGTGTCCTCGGGCGCGATCGCCTCCTGGGGACTCACCGAGCGCCGTCACGGCAGCGACCTGCTCGCGGGACAGGTCGCGGCGACCCGGACCTCGCGAGGCTGGGCCCTGAACGGCGAGAAGTGGCTGATCAACAACGCCACCCGGGGCCGGCTCGTCTGCGTGCTCGCCCGCACGCGGCCGGACGGCGGACCCCGCGGCTTCAGCCTGTTCCTGGTGGACAAGCAGCGTCTCGCGGAGGACGCGTACACCTGCCTGCCCCGCGTGCCCACCCACGGGATCCGCGGCGCCGACATCAGCGGCATCACCTTCCACGACGCCGAGGTCCCGGACGGGGCACTCGTCGGGGAGGTGGGCGGCGGTGTGGAGACCGTGCTCAAGGCGCTCCAGCTCACCCGTACCACCTGCGCCGCCCTGTCCCTCGGAGCGGCCGACACCGCGCTGCGGCTGGTGACCGACTACGCGAGCGGCCGCCGCCTGTACGGCCGTACCCTGAGCGATCTGCCCAGGATCCGGCGCATCGTCGGGGAGATCACCGCCGCCGCACTCCTGGCCGAGGCCACCGGCATCATGGCGAGCCGCAGCATCCACACGCTCACCGGCGAGATGAGCGTGACCTCGGCGATCGCCAAGGCACTCGTCCCCGAACTCGTGCACCACGTCCTGGACCGGGGAGCGGAACTCCTGGGCGTCCGCAGCTTCCTCACCGAGACGTACGCCGACGGGGTCTTCGCCAAACTGGAGCGCGACCACCGGGTCGTGGCCATCTTCGACGGCAACACGGCCGTCAACCGCAACGCCCTGGTCGACCAGTTCCCGCTGCTCGTCGCCGGCTACCGGCGCGGACGCGTCGACGGCGCCGGCGTCGACGCCGCGGCCCGTCCCGGCACCCCGCCCCCGGCGTTCGACCGCCGACGGCTCGCGCTGATCTCCCAGCGCGGGTGCAGCGTGGTACAGAGCCTGCCCGACACCGTCGCGCGCGTCCGCGCCCGGGCCGAGGCCGGCTCCCTCCCCGCGGCCGTGGCCGACCTCGCCGACCGGATCAGGGCCGAGGCCGACGACCTGCACCAGGAGCTCGCCGCCCAACGGCGGACGCCACGGGACGTCCCCCCGTCCGCCTTCGCCCTCGCCGAACGCTACGAGCTGTGCTACGCGGCGGCGGCCTGCATGCTCCTGTGGCTCAACAACCATGAGGCGCTCGCGCACGAGCAGGGTGATGCCGGCCTGCCGCCGGAGCTGTGGCGGGACGGACTGTGGCTCCGGGCCTGCCTGAGCACCGTCCTGACCCGCCTGGGCCACACCCTCGAAGCGGCGGACGCCGAGGCCTACGACCGCCTCGCCGAGCACACGCTCGACACCGCGCCCCCCACCCTCGCCACCGCGTTCGGGCCGGCGGCAGTCAGGAGCCCCGCATGACCAGCCCGGCCACCACGGCCTCCGCCACCACGGCCCCCGGCAGCACGACTTCCGGCACCACGGCCCCCGGCACCACGGCCGGCACCACGACTTCTGCCACCACGCCCCCCGGCACCACGGCCTCCGTCCCCGCCTCCCCGCACCGGGCCGACGTGCTGGAGAAGCACCTCGGCGACCCACGGGACCCCGGGAATCCGCTGGGCTTCCGGCAGATCCTCGCCGCCGACGAACGGGCCGAGATGTTCGCCGCCGGCGAGCTGGCCCTGGACGAGTACGGCCTCAACGCCGAGTTCGTCCCTCCCGAGTACGGCGGGCGCCTGACCCGCCTCGACGACCTCATCGAGATCATGCGGTCCGTCTACCGGCGCGACCCCTGTCTCGGACTGGGCTACGGGGCCAGCTCCTTCATCGCCGCCGTCAACATCTGGACCGCGGGCAGCGAGGAACAGCGCAGGCACGTCGCCGGACTCCTCCTGGACAACCGGAAGGTCTCCGTCGCCTACCACGAACTGGCCCACGGCAACGACATGGCCGGCACCGAGTTCGAGGCCCTGCCCGGACCCGACGGACGTCTCCTCCTGAACGGACGCAAGGAGGTGGTGACCAACCTCCAGCGCTCCGACGCCGTCGTGATGTTCGCGCGCACCGACCGCCGTCCGGGCAGCCGCAGCCACTCCCAGATACTCGTCGACAAGGCCGGCCTCCCCGAGGACCGGATGGCCTACCTGCCCCGGTTCCCGAGCGTCGGCATGCGAGGCGTCCAGCTCGGCGGCATCGAGTTCCACGACTGTCCGCTGCCCGCCGACAGCATCGTCGGACGACCCGGCCAGGGCCTGGAGACGGCCCTGAAGGCCTTCCAGATCACCCGCACCACGCTGGTCGCGATGTTCAACGGCATGCTCGACACCGGACTGCGCACCACCGTGCGCCACCTCAGCGCACGCAGGCTGTACGGACGCCCCGCCATCGACCTGCCCGAGGTGCGCTCCGTACTGGCCGCCACCCACGCCGATCTGCTGCTCTGCGACGCCTTCGCCACCGTCGGCGCGCGCGCCCTGCACCTCGTGCCCGCGGAGACCGGCATCTACGCGCAGGCGGTCAAGTACTTCATCTCCAAGATCCTCATGGACGCCATGCACCGGCTGTCCACCCTGCTCGGCGCGCACTTCTACATCCGCGAGGGCGAGCACGCCATCTTCCAGAAGCTGCTCCGCGACATCCAGCCGGCCGGCTTCGGGCACGCCGCACGGGCCGCCTGCCAGATGTCCCTGCTGCCGCAACTCCCGCTGCTCGCCCGCCGGTCCTGGTCGTCCGGCCAGGCCGCGCCCGAGGAGCTCTTCCGCCTCGACGCCGAGCTGCCGCCCCTCCCGTTCGACCGGCTGGCCGTCACCGCCGGGGGACGCGAACGGCTCTCCTCCTCCCTGGCCGCCGGCCTGGAGGCGGAGCCCGCGCTGCTGCTGGAACACCCGGTGATCCGCCGCGTGGGGCGTCATCTGACCGACGACCTGCGCGACCTCACCGCCGCCTGCGCCCACCTGCCCGCCGCGGAACTGTCCGTGGCGGCCGGCTCGGCGTCGTACGACCTCACCCATCGCTACGTGAACGTGCTGGCCGGCGCAGCCTGCGTCGGACTGTGGCGGGCCAACCAGAACCACCCGGACCCCTTCCTCCGCGACCCCGCCTGGCTCGCCGCGACGCTGGCCAGGATCCCGCTCCGCCCCGGGAACCCACCGGAGCGGCTGCCCCAGAACCTCGAACAGCGGCTGTTCGACGAGCTGATCCACCGCCACGAGGCGAGCACGAGTCTCGGCCTGGTCAGGCGGAGCCTCGCCGACCACAACCCCAAGGAGAACTGAACATGTCCAGCCCCACCGTCGAGAAGACCGACGCCGGCCCCTCCCCCCTCGAACTCACCGCCTGGCTCACCGAGCGGATAGCCACACACCTGGAGATGCCCGCCGAGGACATACGCACCGACGAGCCCCTCGGCGCCTACGGCCTCGACTCCATCTACGCCCTCACGGTCGTCGCGGAGATCGAGGACCACCTGGGCGTGACGCTCGAACCCACGGTCATGTGGGACGAGCCGACCGTCGCCGGACTCGTCGACATCATCCTCGCCGAACTGCCCCTGGCGGCCTGACCGCCGGGCGCCACCCACGGGCACGGGCAGCCCGGGGGCCCCGCTCCGCCGCAGCAGAAGAGCCCGTAAGGAGACCGAAGAGAACGTGGGTAGGTGCGCAGTGTCTGAGCATGGGTCGGTTCACAGGGCTGTTTCGGCCGCACAGACGGGAATCTGGGTGGCACAGCAACTGTCCCCCGACAGCCCGCTGTACAACTGCGCCACCTACTTCGAGATCGCGGGACACGTGGACGCCGGCGTCCTGACCGAGGCGGTCCGCCGCACCGTCGCCGAGACCGAGGCACTGCGCGTGCGCTTCGACGAGGACGGCGACGAACTCCGGCAGACCGTGGAACCGGCCGGCGACGGCATGCCCGTGCACGTCCTGGATCTCACCACGGAGCCCGACCCGGACGCGACCGCCCTCGCCTGGATGAACGCCGACCTGGCGGTCCCGTCCGACCTGCGCACGGGACCGCTGTACAGCCACGCCCTCCTGCGCACCGGTGAGAACCGGTCACTGCTCTACTTCCGCCACCACCACATCGTCCTCGACGGCTACGGGCAGGCCGTCTACTGCCGTCGGCTCGCCCACGTCTACACCGAGCTGGCGGCGGGCCGCGAGCCCGCGCCCACACGGTTCCGTCCCCTGGCCGAACTCGTCGCCCGCGACCAGGACTACCGCACCTCGCCGCAGCACGACGCGGACCGCGGCTACTGGCGGGACGCCCTCGCGGGCGCCCCGGACCCCGCCCCCCTGACCGGCCGGACCGCCGACCCGTCCCCCATCGCCCTGCGGCGCACCGTCCGGCTGCCCGCGGACCACATGGCGCTGCTCGCCGCGGCGGGCCGCTGGTCCTCCGTGCTGCTCGCCGCGGTGGCCGCCTACGCGCACCGCCTCACCGGCGCCGACGACGTGGTCGTCGGCCTGCCCACCACGGGCCGTACCACCGCGGGCGCACTCACCACACCGGCCGCCTTCGCCAACGAGGTGCCGCTGCGCCTCACCCTGAACCCCGGCACCACCCTGACCGACCTCGTGCAGCAGGTCACCGCACGGGTCGGCGGCGCCCTCAAGCACCAGCGCTACCGCAGCGAGGACCTGCACCGCGACCTCGGCCTGTCCGGCAGCAGCGGGGGACTGCACTCGGTCACCGTCAACGCCATGTCCTTCGGCCGGGAGATCCGCTTCGGCGGCCACGACACCGTCATGCACCCGCTGTGGACCGGCCCGGTCAAGGACCTGTCCGTGGTCTCCTTCGGCGACCCGGCGACCTCGGGAAGCGGCGTGCTCCTGGAGTTCGACGCCAACCCCGCCCTGTACACCGAGGCCGAACTGGCCGCCCACCAGGAACGGTTCATCGCGTTCCTCACCGCCCTCGCCGCCGCCCCCGACCGGCCGGTCGGCGACGCCGACCTGCTCGACGAGGCCGCACGGGAACGGATCCTCACCGACTGGAACGACACCGCTCACCCGCTCCCCGGCCGCTCCCTGCCCGAGCAGTTCGAAGCGCGGGCCCAGCAGACGCCCGAGGCCCCGGCCCTCGTCCACGGCTCCACCCGGACGACCTACGGCGAACTGAACTCCCGCGCCAACCAACTGGCACGCGTCCTCCTGCAGCGCGGCATCGGGCCCGAACAGTACGTCGCCGTCGCCCTCCCGCGCTCACCCGAACTGGTCATCGCCCTGCTCGCCGTGCTCAAGACGGGCGCCGCCTACATCCCCGTCGACCTGGAGTACCCGGCCGACCGCATCGCCTACATCCTGGGCGACGCACGCCCCGCCCTCGTGCTCACCACCGGGGACTGCGCCGACCGCATCCCCACCACGGCGAAGGCACCCCTCCTCCTGCTCGACCAGGCCCGCAGCGCCGCCATGCCCACCGCCAACCCGCACCCCCGCGAACGCGTCACCGAGGTCCGCGCCGACCACCCCGCCTACATCATCTACACCTCCGGTTCCACCGGGCGGCCCAAGGGCGTGGTCGTCACCCGGGGCGCACTGGACAACTTCCTCACCGCCATGGCGCACCGCCTCGGCACGACGGACACCGCCCGCTGGCTGGCCGTGACCACGATCGGCTTCGACATCGCGGGACTGGAGCTGTACCTGCCGCTGCTGTCCGGCGCCTCGGTCGTCCTGGCGGACCGCGACGAGGTCCGTGACCCGGACGCGCTGCGCGCCCTGGTCACCCGCGAGCAGGTCACCGTCATGCAGGCCACTCCCAGCCTGTGGCACGCGCTGGCCGCCGACCACGGCGACGTGCTCAGCGACGTACGCGTCCTCGTGGGCGGTGAGGCGCTCCCCACGGCCCTCGCCCACACCCTCACCACCGTCGCCGCCTCCGTCACCAACCTCTACGGACCGACCGAGACCACCGTCTGGTCCACGGCCTGCGACATCACCGCGGACACCCCTGTCTCCATCGGCCGCCCGATTCTCAACACCCGCGTCTACGTCCTGGACCACGCGCTGCGCCCCGTCCCCGCCGGCGTATCCGGCGAGCTGTACATCGCCGGCGCCGGCCTGGCCCGCGGCTACCACGACCGCCCCGCACTGACCGGGGAACGCTTCGTGGCCGACCCCTTCGGCACGCCCGGCACCCGCATGTACCGGACCGGCGACGTGGTCCGCTGGACCCCCGACGGCCGGCTCGAGTACCAGCGACGCGCGGACGACCAGGTCAAACTCCGCGGCTTCCGCATCGAACTCGGCGAGATCGAATCCGTCCTGCTGCGCCACCCGCACGTCGGCCGCGCCGCCGCCGTCGTACGGGAGGACCGCCCGGGCGACCAGCGCCTGGTGGCCTACGTGGTCCCGGACACCGCCGAGGCACCCGACACGGCGATGCTGCGCGCGCACCTCGCCGCCTCGCTGCCCGACTACATGGTCCCCGCCGCCTTCGTCGTCCTGCCGGTACTGCCGCTGACCCCGAACGGAAAGCTGGACCGCAAGGCCCTGCCCGTGCCGGACTACGGCACCGCCGGCACCGAGCGGCGCGCGCCCCGCACACCGCGCGAGACGCGGCTGTGCGGGCTCTTCGCCGACGTCCTCGGCCTGCCCGAGGTCGGCATCGACGACGACTTCTTCGCCTCCGGCGGCGACAGCATCATGGCCACCCGCCTGGTCGGCCGCGCCCGCCGGGCCGGCCTGCGCCTCACCGCACGGGACGTCTTCCGCCACCGGTCCGTCGCGGAACTCGCCCTGCTCCCGGGCCTGGCCGCGGAGAACGGCGCGACGGACGGAGCACCGGCCGACGCCCCGGACGCTGCCCCGTCCGGCGACGCACTCACCCCCGAGGACGTCGTCCAGGCGAAGGCCGCCGTCCCGGGCGCCGTGGACGTGCTGCCGCTCTCGCCGCTCCAGGAAGGCCTTTTCTTCCACAACCAGTTCGACACCGCGGCGCTCGACTACTACAACGCGCAGCTGGTCCTCTCCCTGGACGGCGCCCTCGACGTCCCGGCCCTGCGCAGGGCCGCCGACACGGTTCTCGCACTCCACCCCGGACTGCGCAGCGGCTTCCGGCAGATCGCCGACGGACGAGCCGTCGCCATGGTGTCCGACACCGTCACCACCCCCTGGCACGAGGCCGATCTCACCCACCTCGCCGACGACGAGCGCGCCGAGGCCTGGCGGGAACTCCTGGACCGGGAACGCTGGACCCGTTTCGACCTGTCCGAGCCGCCGCTGATCAGGTTCACCGTGGCCAGGCTCGGAACGGACCAGTGGCGACTCGTGCTGACCAACCATCACATCGTCCTCGACGGCTGGTCCCTGCCCCTCGTCGTCCGCGACCTGCTGACGGCCTACGCCACGACGGCCGACGACGCCCACCCGGCCCCGCTGCGGGCCCGCCCCTACCGGGAGTACCTCGACTGGCTGGCCGCCCGCGACCACGACGCGGCGCTCGACGCCTGGCGCACCGCCCTGGCCGGAGTGAACGAACCGGTGCGCCTGGGAACGGACGGTCCCGGCAGCGGCCCCGCAGCGCAGCAACGCATCCGCTTCGCCCTGCCCGATGACACGGCCCACGCCCTCACCCGGGCGGCCCGTTCCCACGGGGTCACCCCCAACACCCTCGTCCAGACCGCCTGGGCCCTGCTGCTCGGACGCCTCATCGGACGCGACGACGTGGTGTTCGGAGTAACGGTGGCGGGCAGACCGGCCGACCTCGACGGCGCGGACGACATGGTGGGCCTCTTCGTCAACACCCTGCCGCTGCGTGTGACGCTGCGTCCGTCGGAGACCGTCGGCGAACTCCTGCGTCGCCTCCAGGACGAACAGGCCGAACTCGTCGACCACCAGCACATCGGCCTCGCCGAACTGCAGCGGGCCATCGGCCTCGGTGAACTCTTCGACACCCTGACGGTGTTCGAGAACTTCCCCCTCGACCACGAAGCCGTCCGCTCCGGCGCCGCGCGCGCCGGCCTCTCCCTGGGCGACGCCGAGATCCGCGGTGGCACGCACTACGCGCTGAGCCTGGCGACCATCCCCGGCACCACCGGCCAGGGCATGAGCTTCCGGCTCGACTTCCGCCCCGACCTGGTCACCCCCGACCTCGCGGAGCGGGTGTCCGAGCGGTTCGTGCGGGTGCTGGAGACGGTGGTGTCGGCGCCGGGGGCTCGGGTGGGTCGGGTGGGTGTGCTGGCGGTGGATGAGCGGCTGCGGGTGCTGGAGGAGTGGAACGACACTCGTTCGGCGGACGCGGGTGTTGGTGTTGGTGGGGATGTGGTGGGTCGTTTCCGGGCGCAGGTGGCTCGGGTGCCGGAGGCGGCGGCGGTCGTCTTCGGTGGGGTGGCGGTGTCGTATGCGGAGCTGGATGCCCGTAGTGACCGGTTGGCGCGGCTGCTGGTGGAGGCGGGGGTGGGTCCGGAGCGGTATGCGGCGGTGATGCTGCCGCGTACGGCGGATCTGGTGACGGTGCTGTTGGCGGTGCTGAAGACGGGCGGTGCGTATCTGCCGCTGGACGCCGACTTCCCCGCGGAGCGGCTCGCGTTCATGCGGGAGGAGACCGGGCCGGTCCTGGTCATCGACGAGGAGTGGCTGGAGGGGGCGTGGGAGCGTGAGCCGGCCGCGGGTGGTGTGCTGCCTGCTTCGGTTGATCCTGCACTGGCCGCGTACGTGCTGTACACGTCCGGTTCGACGGGCCGCCCCAAGGGTGTGGTCGTCTCCCGGGGTGCCCTGGCCAACCTGCTCACCGATATGCGTGAGCGGATTCCGCTGGCGGACGGGGACCGGCTGCTGGCGGTGACGACGGTCGGCTTCGACATCGCGGGGCTGGAGCTGTTCGCGCCGCTGACGGCGGGTGCGGCCGTGGTCGTGGCTCCTTCGGGTGTCGTGCACGAGCCCGAGCAGCTGCGCGCGCTGCTCACGGGTGAGCGGGTCACCGTCATGCAGGCCACGCCGAGCCTGTGGCGTTCGGTGGCCGACGACGCGGGTGCGGCTGCCGCGCTCGCCGGTGTGCGGGTCCTGGCGGGTGGTGAAGCGCTGCCTGCCGACCTCGCCGGCCGGCTCACTGAGGCGGCTGCTCAGGTCACCAACGTGTACGGGCCCACCGAGACGACGATCTGGTCCACCGCGACCACCCTCACCGCGGGTGAGCCGGTGACCATCGGGCAGCCGTTGGCCAACACCCGGGTCTACGTCCTGGACGCTCATCTCCAGCCCGTTCCGGTGGGGGTGCCGGGTGAGCTGTACATCGCCGGCGAAGGCGTGGCCCGTGGCTACCAGCTGCGCCCGGCTCTGACCGCGGAGCGTTTCGTCGCCGACCCGTACGGGCCGGCCGGCACCCGCATGTACCGCACCGGAGACGTGGTCCGCTGGACCCCCGACGGCCACCTCACCTACCTCCGGCGCGCGGATGACCAGGTCAAGGTCCGCGGTCACCGCATCGAACTCGGTGAGATCGAAGCACTGCTCGGATCGCATCCGGCGGTCGCTCGTGCGGCGGTCATCGTCCGTGAGGAGCGGCTCATCGCCTACACCACGGGTGAGGCGGTCACCCCGCAGGACCTGCGTACCCACCTCGCCCAGTCCCTGCCCGCGTACATGGTGCCGTCGGCGTTCGTCGTGCTGGAGGTGCTGCCGTTGACGGCGAACGGGAAGCTGGACCGCAAGGCTCTGCCCACGCCGCAGTGGGACGGTGTGGAGTCGTCGGGGCGCGGGCCGCGCAACGACCGGGAGGAGATTCTCTGTCATCTCTTCGCGGACGTTCTGGGCCTGGAGCGGGTCGGTATCGACGACAGTTTCTTCGACCTGGGCGGCCATTCCCTGCTCGCCACCCGTCTCGTCGCCCGCATCCGCACCACCCTCGGCGCCGAGCTCTCCGTCCGCGCCCTCTTCGACACGCCGTCCGTCGCGGGCCTCGCTCACGCCCTGACCGGTGCAGGCCACGCAAGGGCAGCGGTGACGGCTCAGCCGCGTCCGGAGCGCGTTCCGCTGTCGCCGGCCCAGCAGGGGCAGTGGTTCCTGCACAAGCTCGAAGGCCCCAACGCCACCTACAACATTCCCATCGCGCTGCGCCTGACCGGCACCCTCGACCAGGACGCCCTGCGCGCTGCCCTCACCGACGTCACCGCACGCCACGAGAGCCTGCGCACGATCATCGTCGACGACAGTGCCACGGGTGCGTATCAGGAGATCCGTCCGGCCGATCGGGCCACTCCGGTGTTCGAGGTACGGGGGGTCAGCGAGGACCAGCTTGCCGGCGCGTTGGCCGACGCGGCCCGCCACGCCTTCGACCTGACCCGTGAGCTGCCGCTGCGGACCACCCTCTTCCGTCTCGACGAGTCCGAGCACGTCCTGCTGCTCCTCGTGCACCACATCGCCGCCGACGAGGGATCGTTCGCCCCCCTGGCCCGGGACCTGACCACCGCCTACACCGCCCGCACCACCGGTCAGGCACCCGCCTGGGCACCCCTGCCGGTCCAGTACGCCGACCACACCCTGTGGCAGCGCGACGTCCTGGGCACCGAGGACGACCCCGAATCCGTCCTGAGCAAGCAACTCGCCTACTGGACGCAGACCCTGGCCGGCCTGTCGGCTGAACTCGACCTGCCCACCGACCGGCCCCGGCCCGCCACCCCGTCCCACCAGGGCGGCACCGTCACCTTCACCATCCCCACCGACCTGCGCGAGCGCATCGAGACCCTGGCCCGCCAGGAACAGGCCAGCACCTTCATGGTCCTCCAGGCAGCACTGGCCGTGCTCCTGTCCCGGCTGGGTGCGGGCACCGACATCCCGATCGGCTCACCCATCGCCGGGCGCACCGACGACGCGGTCGAGGACCTGGTCGGCTTCTTCGTCAACACCCTCGTCCTGCGTACCGACCTGACCGGCAATCCCACCTTCACGGAGTTGCTGGCCCGGGTCCGGGAGACCGACCTCGCCGCCTACGCCCACCAGGACATCCCCTTCGAACGCCTCGTTCATCACCTCAACCCCGAACGCTCCGCCAGCCGGCACCCCCTCTTCCAGACGGTCCTGAACTGGAGTGACGAAGCCGAGCGACGGGCTCTTCTCGAGACCACCGAGATGCCTGGTCTCAGCCTCGCGCATGAGCGTGCTGTCTCGGGAGCGGCGAAGTTCGACCTTGTCTTCCAGGTCTCCGGCCTCAGCGGCGGTGAGGTGGAGTACAGCGTCGATCTCTTCGACCGTGCGTCGGTGGAGTTGCTGGCGGAGCGGTTCGTGCGGGTGTTGGGGGCTGTGGTGGGTGAGCCTTCGGTGCCGGTGGGGCGGGTGGAGGTGTTGCTGCCGGGGGAGCGGGCGGAGTTGCTGGCTCCTGCTTCGGCTGCTTCGGTCGTCCCGTTGGATGCGGGTGTGACGTTGGTGTCGTGGTTTGCGCGGCAGGTGGTGTTGTCGCCGGAGGCGGTGGCGGTCTCGTGTGACGGTGTGGCGTTGTCGTATGGGGAGTTGGACGGTCGGGCGAATCGGCTGGCGCGGTTGCTGGTGGAGCGGGGTGCGGGGGCCGAGCGGCTGGTCGCGGTGGCGTTGGAGCGGTCGGTCGATCTGGTGGTGGCGTTGCTGGCGGTGGTGAAGGCGGGGGCCGGGTATGTGCCGGTGGATCCGTCGTATCCCGCCGAGCGGATCGCTTACGTCCTCAAGGATGCGGCTCCGGCTCTGCTGGTGACGACACGCCAGGCCCTGCCCGAGCAGGTCGGCGACCTGGACACGGTGGTGCTGGACGACCCGGGCACGGTCGCTGATCTGGCGGCCCGGTCGGCCGGTGCGGTGCCGGGTGTGGTGGTGCGGGCGGAGCATCCGGCGTATGTGATCTATACGTCGGGTTCGACGGGCCGGCCCAAGGGTGTGGTGGTCTCGCACGGGCAGGTGGTGCGGCTGTTCACCCGGACCCGGGACTGGTTCGGGTTCGGGGCCGATGATGTGTGGACGCTCTTCCATTCCTACGCGTTCGACTTCTCGGTGTGGGAGCTGTGGGGGCCGCTGCTGCACGGTGGTCGCCTGGTGGTGGTGCCGTTCACGGTCTCCCGCAGTCCCGCCGACTTCCTGGCGCTGCTGGCCGCGGAGAGAGTGACGGTCCTGAACCAGACGCCGTCGGCGTTCTACCAGCTGATGCAGGCCGACCAGGAGAACCCGGCCCTGGGTGAGGGTCTGGCACTGCGGTATGTGGTCTTCGGCGGTGAGGCCCTGGACCTGGGCCGCCTGACCGGCTGGTACACGCGTCATCCGGAGTCGGGGGGCGGGCCGCGGCTGGTGAACATGTACGGCATCACCGAGACCACCGTCCACGTCACCCACCGGGCCCTGGACGCCGCGACCGTGGCCGGACAGGGTGCGTCCCTGATCGGTGAGCCCATCCCGGACCTGCGCCTGTACGTCCTGGACAGTGCCCTGCACCCGGTGCCCGCAGGCGTGACGGGGGAGATGTACGTGGCGGGCCCGGGACTGGCCCGCGGTTACCTGAACCGTCCCGGACTGACCGCGGAACGTTTCGTCGCCGACCCCTACGGGCCGGCCGGTACGCGCATGTACCGCAGTGGTGACCTGGCCCGCCGGCACACCGACGGCGAACTGGAATACCTGGGGCGGGCCGACGATCAGGTCAAGGTGCGTGGTTTCCGCATCGAGCTCGGTGAGATCCAGACCGCCCTGGTCCAGCACCCCGGCGTCACGCAGGCGGCGGTCATCGTGCGCGAGGACCGCCTCATCGCCTACACCACCGGTGATGCGGTATCTGCGGACGAGCTGCGCACCCACCTCGCCCAGTCCCTGCCCGCCTACATGGTGCCCGCAGCCTTCGTCACCCTCGACACCATCCCGCTGACCGCCAACGGGAAACTGGACCGCAAGGCCCTGCCCGACCCCGACCGGGACAGCGCGAACGCATCGTCCCGCGCCCCCCGCACCCCCCACGAGGAAGTCCTCTGCCACCTCTTCGCCGACATCCTCGGCCTGGAACGCGTCGGCATCGACGACAGCTTCTTCGACCTCGGTGGCGACAGCATCATGTCGATCCAGCTGATCAGCCGGGTCCGTCGAGCCGGTCTGAGTCTTTCGGCTCGGGACGTCTTCGAGCACAAGACGGTCGAGGCGCTCGCGGCGCTCATCGCCGGGGACGACCCGCAGAGCGGTGCCGCAGCCGAGGAGGACGGCGCCGGCATCGGTGCCGTACCGCTCACGCCCGTCATGCACTGGCTCGCCGAACGAGGCGGGCCCGTCGACCAGTTCCACCAGGCCGTCGTGGTGCGCGTACCGGCTCGGGCCGATCGCGAACGACTGGTCATCGCCGTACAGAAGCTGCTCGACCACCATGACGCGCTGCGTCTTCGGCTGCGTACGGACGACGCGTGGACGCTCAAGGCACTGGACGTCGCTCACGTCCCCTCCGCGGATGCGGTCCTGAGCCGGGTGGACGCGTCCGAGCTGGACGGACGGGCGCTGGAAGACCTGATGCGGGCGGAGGGGGAACGGGCGCGGCGAGCGCTCGACCCGGCGTCCGGGGCGCTGGTCCGGGCGGTCTGGTTCGACCGTGGCCGCGACCTCCAGGGACGACTCCTGATGATCGTGCACCACATCGCGGTGGACGGCGTGTCCTGGCGCATCCTCGTGCAGGACCTGGAAGAGGCGTGGCAGGCGCTTTCGGAGGGACGCGAGCCCGCACTGGGGCAGGTGGGCACGTCGTTCCGTAGCTGGGCCCGAGGGCTGGCCGAGGCCGCACCGGGGCGGGAGGCGGAGCGGTCCCTCTGGGAGCGGACCCTGGCCGGACCCGACCCGCTGCTCGGTGATCGTGCCCTGGACCCGGCGCGCGACACCTTCGCCACCGCGCGCACCCTCGAACTGCGGCTGCCCTCCGAGGTCACTCGCACCCTGCTCGGTGTGACGCCCGCACTGTTCCGGGCCGGCGCCGACGAGGTGCTGCTCGCGGCCTTCGCGACCGCCGTGACCAGGTGGCGGATGGAACACGGCGCTCCCGAGGCGGATGACGTGCTGCTGGACCTGGAAGGGCACGGCCGGGTGGAGGAAGTCGTACCCGGTGCCGAACTGTCCCGCACGGTCGGCTGGTTCACCAGCATCCACCCCGTGAGGCTGGCGCCCGGGGGTGGGCGGAACGGCGTCTCCGACCCGGGTACGGTGCTGAAGCGCGTCAAGGAACAGCTGCGTGCCGTACCCGACAAGGGCCTCGGCTTCGGCCTTCTGCGTCACCTCGCCCCGGGAGCGGGAGCGGGAGCGGGAGCGGGAACGGCATCCGGCACCGAGCTCGACCGGGCCCGACCGCAGATCGGGTTCAACTACCTCGGACGGATCGCCGGCGCTGCCCCGGAGGGCGGTGCCGTGGCCGCGGACTGGACGGCCGTTCCGCTGGCCGGTGCGAGCGAGGACCCCCGACTCGCCCTGGCGCACACGGTCGAGGTCAACGCCGCCACGCACGACGGCGAGCACGGCCCCGAGCTGGTCGCCTCCTGGACCTGGGCCGGTGAGCTGCTGGACGAAGCGAGCGTGCGGGAACTGGCCGAGGGCTGGTTCCGGGCACTGGGGGCGATGGCCGAGCACAGCCGGACCCCCGGCGCGGGCGGTCTGAGCCCGTCCGACGTGCTCCTGTCCGGCGTCACCCAGACCGAGATCGAAACGCTGGAGGCACAGGCACAGGCACAGGCACAGGCACAGGCACAGGCACAGGCACAGGCGCAGGCGCAGGCGCAGGCCTCCACGACCGCCCCCGTCCCGGTGCACACGGCCCCGGAGCGGGCGGGGCGCGTGCTGGAGGACGTACTGCCGCTGTCCCCCTTGCAGGAGGGCCTGTTCTTCCACAGCGCCTACGACGACTCGGCCCCGGACATCTACACGGCCCAGCTGGCCGTCGACATCGAAGGCGCCCTCGACACCGACGCCCTGCGCGAGGCCGCGCGGGAGGTGCTGGGGCGGCACAGCGCCCTGCGCTCGGCGTTCCGCAGGACGGCCGCCGGACACGCCGTGCAGATCGTGGT
The DNA here is from genome assembly GCF_001267885.1 of Streptomyces ambofaciens ATCC 23877. Classification (NCBI taxonomy): domain Bacteria; kingdom Bacillati; phylum Actinomycetota; class Actinomycetes; order Kitasatosporales; family Streptomycetaceae; genus Streptomyces; species Streptomyces ambofaciens. The sequence continues at coordinate 6,086,099 of NZ_CP012382.1, forward strand.
GACCGACCCTCCGCTGCCGTGGCGTGAGGTCGACCTGACCCGGTGGGACGAGCCGGACCGGGAAGCCGCGGCGACGCGCGTCCTCGAGGAGGAGTACGGCACCCGCTTCGACCTGGACCGTCCTCCGCTGCTGCGCTACGTGCTGCTGCGACTGGGCGCGGAGCGGTGGCGGCTCGTCCTGACGAACCATCACATCATCCTCGACGGCTGGTCGTCGCCCGTGCTCGTACGGGAGCTGCTCGCCCTGTACGCGCGCCGGACCGGCCGGGTCGCCGACGCCGCCCCGCTACCACGGGTCCGGCCGTACCGGGACTACCTGGGACACCTGGCCGGCCGGGACCGGGACGCCGCCCGGACCGCCTGGCAGGAGGCGCTGGCCGGGCTCGACGAACCGAGCCGAGTGGCTCCGGTGCCCGCGGGGCGGGCGCCGCTCGCCCCCGCACGAGTGGAGTTCACCCTCGCCGAGAAGGACACGGCGGCCCTCGCCGCACAGGCCCGGTCGTCCGGCGTCACCCTCAACACGCTGGTCGAGGCGGCCTGGGCCGTCGTCGTCGGCCGGCTCACCGGACGGGACGACGTCGTCTTCGGCGTCACCGTCTCCGGCCGCCCGGCCGACCTGGACGGCGCCGAGGACATGGCCGGTCTGTTCATCAACACCATCCCGCTGCGCACACGGATCGACCCGTGGGAGACGGCGGCCGCGTTCGCCGGCCGGCTGCAGCGGGAGCAGACGGCCCTGCTCGACCACCAGTACCTGGGACTCACCGAGATCCAGCAGCTCACCGGCCTGGGGGAGCTCTTCGACACCTCCATGGTCTTCGAGAGCTACCCGTTGGACGCCGACGCCCTGGGCGAACTGGCGGGACGCTCGGGCCTGACCCTGACCGGGGCCACGAACCGGGACGCCACGCACTACGCCCTCGCGCTCGTCGCCGTACCCGGGGCGCGGCTGGCGTTCCGGCTCGACCACCGGCCCGACCTGTTCGACGAGCGCGGTGCGCGGTCGGTCACCGACCGGTTCCTGGACGTGCTGCGCGACCTCGCCCACCGCCCCGACCGCCCGGTCGGACGCGTCGACCTGCCCGCACCCGCACTGCGCGACCGCTTCCTCGCACGGGCGAGCGGGCCGGCCCGCGCCCTGGCCGACGCCACGTTGCCGGAACTCTTCCGCACCCGCGTCCGCGACACCCCGGACGCACCCGCCGTCGCCCACGAGGGCTCCGTGCTGACGTACGCGCAGCTCGACGAGGCCTCCGACCGGCTGGCCGGCCGGCTCGGCGCGGCGGGGCTCGGCCCCGAGCGGATCGCCGCCGTCTCCCTGCCCCGGGGCGCCGAACTCGTCGTCGCGATCCTGGCCGTCATGAAGACCGGGGCGGCCTACCTGCCGGTCGACCCCGACTATCCCGCGGACCGCATCGCCTACATCCTGCGCGACGCGGCACCCGGAGTGCTGGTCACCACCCGTGCGCTGGGCGAGCGCCTGGGGAAGACCGACGGGACCGTCACCGACGGCGTGGGCGGAGCGGCCGGCACCTCCGGCGCGGCCGTGTCCGGACTGCCCCGCATCCTGGTGGACGACCTCGGACAGGCACCGGCCGCGCACGGTCACCCGACCCCGCCGCACCGTGCGGCCCGGCCGGACAACCCGGCCTACCTCATCTACACCTCCGGCTCGACCGGCCGTCCCAAGGGCGTGGTCGTCACCCACGGCGGTCTTCCCAGCCTCGCCGCCGCGCAGATCGAGGCGTTCGGCGTCGAAGCGGACAGCAGGGTCCTGCAGTTCGCCTCGCCGAGCTTCGACGCGTCCGTCTCCGAGATCTGCATGGCACTCCTGGCGGGTGCCTGCCTCGTCCTGGCCCCGCAGGAACGACTGATGCCGGGAGCGCCGCTGGCCACCCTCCTCGACGAACAGCGCATCACCCATGTGACCCTGCCGCCGTCCGCCCTGCCGTCGCTGCCCGAGGGCTCGATGAGCACGGTCACGACCCTGGTCGTCGCGGGCGAGAGCTGCCCTCCCGACCTCGTCGAGCAGTGGTCGCGCGGCCGGCGCATGCTCAACGCGTACGGACCGACCGAGGCGACGGTCTGCGCGACGATCAGCAGCCCGCTCACCGGGCGGGTCACGCCCGCGATCGGCGGACCGATCGCCAACACCCGTACGTACGTGCTCGACTCCGCGCTGCGGCCGGTTCCCGACGGTGTCACGGGTGAGCTCTACCTCGCAGGCGCCGGCCTCGCCCGCGGCTACCTCGGCCGCCCCGGCCCGACCGCGGAACGCTTCGTCGCCGATCCTCACGGACCGGCCGGTGCGCGCATGTACCGCACGGGAGACCTCGCGCGGCGGACCGCGCAGGGAGAACTGGAGTACCAGGGCCGCGTCGACGACCAGGTCAAGGTCCGCGGCTTCCGCATCGAACTCGGCGAGGTGCGCGCCACGCTGACCACCTCGCCGCAGATCGTCGACGCCTTCGTCATGGTCCGTGAGGACCGGCCCGGAGACCGCCGACTGGTCGCCTACGTGGTCCCGGGCGCCGACGCGGTCGTCGACACCGCCGCACTGCGCGCCCATGTGTCCACGGCCCTGCCCGCCCACATGGTCCCGTCGGCGTTCGTGGAGCTCGACGCACTCCCGCTCACCGCGAACGGCAAGGTCGACCGCAAGGGCCTGCCCGCCCCCGAACTGGGCGGTGCCGCCACGGGCCGCAGGCCGCGCTCCCCGCAGGAGGAGATCCTGTGCGGGCTGTTCTCCGAAGTCCTCGGCGTCGCCGTGCCCGGCATCGACGACAGCTTCTTCGACCTGGGCGGCCACTCCCTGCTCGCCACCCGCCTCGTGAACCGGGTGCGGACCACCTTCGGAGCCGAGATCCCGGTCCGCCGTCTCTTCGAGCACCCGACGGTCGCGGGTCTCGCCGCGGTACTCACCTCCGCGGAACGCGCCGGTGTACCGCTGACCGCCGGACCGCGCCCCGAGCACGTCCCCCTGTCCTTCGCGCAGCAACGCCTCTGGTTCCTCGACCGCTTCGAGGGGCCGAGCCCCACCTACAACCTGCCGACCGCCCTCCGCCTCACCGGCACCCTGGACCGGGAGGCCCTGGAGTCGGCGCTCGCGGACGTGGTGGAGCGTCACGAGACCCTCCGCACCGTCTTCAAGGGGGACGCCAACGACGTCCACCAGACTGTGCTCCCCCCGGCACAGGCACGCCCCCGCATTCCGGTCGAGCGGATCGAGCCGGATGATCTGCGGGACCGCCTCACCGGCATGGCCAGGCAGGGCTTCCACCTCGCGGAGGAGATCCCCCTCAAGGCGTGGTTGTTCGAGTTGTCGCCCGAGGAGCACGTCCTGCTCGTGCTGCTCCATCACATCGCCGGCGACGGCTGGTCCATGGGCCCGCTGGCCCGGGACCTGACCACGGCGTACGCGGCCCGGGTCGCCGGCCGTGAACCGTCCTGGACACCCTTGCCGGTGCAGTACGCCGACTACACGCTGTGGCAGCGCGAGGTGCTGGGCGCCGAGGACGACCCCGAGTCGACCGTCTCCCGCCAACTCGCGCACTGGAAGCGTGAACTGGCCGGACTCCCCGCCGAACTGGAACTGCCCGTCGACCGCCCCCGCCCCTCCGCCCCCTCGCACCGGGGCGACTCGGTGCCGTTGAGCGTTCCGGCCGAACTGCACCAGCGTCTCGAGGAACTGGCGCGGGCCCACGACTGCAGCGGTTTCATGGTCGTGCAGGCGGCGCTGGCCGTGCTTCTGTCCCGGCTGGGTGCGGGTACGGACATCCCGATCGGCTCACCGATCGCGGGGCGGACGGACGACGCGGTCGAGGATCTGGTCGGCTTCTTCGTCAACACCCTCGTCCTGCGCACCGACCTGACCGGCGACCCCACCTTCACGGAGCTCCTGGCCCGCGTCCGGGAAACCGACCTGACCGCCTACGCGCACCAGGACATCCCGTTCGAGCGCCTCGTCGAGGCCGTCAACCCCGAGCGCTCCCCCTCCCGTCACCCGCTCTTCCAGACGGTCCTGGAGTGGAACAACGACGAGGAGAGCGCGGCACTCGACACGGTGGCCCAGCTCCCGAACCTGACGGTGACGACCGAGCGCGCCTCCACCGGAGCGGCCAAGTTCGACCTCGTCTTCCACATCTCCGCGGCCCGCGACGCCGACGGCAACGCCGGAGGACTGTCGGGAGAGGTCGAGTTCAGCGTCGATCTGTTCGATCGTGCGTCGGTGGAGTTGTTGGCGGAGCGGTTCGTGCGGGTGTTGGGGGCTGTGGTGGGTGAGCCTTCGGTGCCGGTGGGGCGGGTGGGGGTGTTGTTGCCGGGGGAGCGGGCGGAGTTGCTTCCCGCGCCTGCCACCGGTGCTTCGGCTGCTTCGGTCGTCCCGTTGGATGTGGGTGTGACGTTGGTGTCGTGGTTTGCGCGGCAGGTGGTGTTGTCGCCGGAGGCGGTGGCGGTCTCGTGTGACGGTGTGGCGTTGTCGTATGGGGAGTTGGACGGTCGGGCGAATCGGCTGGCGCGGTTGCTGGTGGAGCGGGGTGCGGGGGCCGAGCGGCTGGTCGCGGTGGCGTTGGAGCGGTCGGTCGATCTGGTGGTGGCGTTGCTGGCGGTGGTGAAGGCGGGGGCCGGGTATGTGCCGGTGGATCCGTCGTATCCCGCCGAGCGGATCGCCTACGTCCTCAAGGATGCGGCTCCGGCTCTGCTGGTGACGACACGCCAGGCCCTGCCCGAGCAGGTCGGCGACCTGGACACCGTGGTGCTGGACGACCCCGACACGATGACCGACCTGGCGGCCCGGTCTGCTGGCGTTCTCGCGGACGTGGTGGTGCGGGCGGAGCATCCGGCGTATGTGATCTATACGTCGGGTTCGACGGGCCGGCCCAAGGGTGTGGTGGTCTCGCACGGGCAGGTGGTGCGGCTGTTCACCCGGACCCGGGACTGGTTCGGGTTCGGGGCCGATGATGTGTGGACGCTCTTCCATTCCTACGCGTTCGACTTCTCGGTGTGGGAGCTGTGGGGGCCGCTGCTGCACGGTGGTCGCCTGGTGGTGGTGCCGTTCACGGTCTCCCGCAGTCCCGCCGACTTCCTGGCGCTGCTTGCCGCGGACAGAGTGACGGTCCTCAACCAGACGCCGTCGGCGTTCTACCAGCTGATGCAGGCCGACCAGGAGAACCCGGCCCTGGGTGAGGGTCTGGCGCTGCGGTATGTGGTCTTCGGCGGTGAAGCCCTGGACCTGGGCCGCCTGAGTACCTGGTATGCGCGTCATCCGGAGGCGGGGGGCGGGCCGCGGCTGGTGAACATGTACGGCATCACCGAGACCACCGTCCACGTCACCCACCGGGCCCTGGACGCCGCGACCGTGGCCGGACAGGGTGCGTCTCTGATCGGTGAGCCCATCCCGGACCTGCGCCTGTACGTCCTGGACAGTGCCCTGCACCCGGTGCCCGCAGGCGTGACGGGGGAGATGTATGTGGCGGGCCCGGGACTGGCCCGCGGTTACCTGAACCGGCCGGGTCTGACCGCGGAACGCTTCGTCGCCGACCCCTACGGACCGGCCGGTACGCGTATGTACCGCAGTGGTGACCTGGCCCGTCGGCACACCGACGGCGAACTGGAATACCTCGGCCGGGCCGACGATCAGGTCAAGGTCCGTGGTTTCCGCATCGAGCTCGGCGAGATCCAGACCGCCCTGGTCCAGCATCCTGCCGTCACGCAGGCGGCGGTCATCGTGCGCGAGGACCGCCTCATCGCCTACACCACCGGTGATGCGGTATCTGCGGACGAGCTGCGCACCCACCTCGCCCAGTCCCTGCCCGCCTACATGGTGCCCGCAGCCTTCGTCACCCTCGACACCATCCCGCTGACCGCCAACGGGAAACTGGACCGCAAGGCCCTGCCCGACCCCGACCGGGACGGCGCGAACACATCGGCCCGCGCACCCCGCACCCCCCACGAGGAAGTCCTCGCCCACCTCTTCGCCGACATCCTCGGCCTGGAACGCGTCGGCATCGACGACAGCTTCTTCGACCTCGGCGGACATTCGCTGCTGGCGACGCGGCTGGTCTCGCGTATCCGTACGGCTCTGGGGGTGGAGCTTTCGGTACGGGCCCTGTTCGAGACGCCGTCGGTGGCGGGGCTGGCGGGGTTGCTGGGGCAGGCGGTGTCCGCTCGTACGCCGGTGGTGGCGCGGGCGGTGCGTCCGGAGCGGCTGCCGTTGTCGTACGCGCAGCAGCGGCTGTGGTTCCTGCACCAGTACGAGCCCGGCAGCGCCCTGTACAACATCCCCGTCGCCCTGCGCCTGACCGGCGCCCTCGACCACGACGCCCTGCGCGCCGCCCTCACCGACGTCACCGCACGCCACGAAGCCCTGCGCACCGTCTACGCCCAGGACGACCAGGGCGCCCACCAGATCATCCTCACCCCGGACCGGGCCACACCCGCCTTCGAGGTACGGGAAGTCACCGAGGAGCAGCTCGACGCCGCCGTGGCCACCACGGCCGCCCAGGGCTTCGACCTCACCCGCGACCTCCCGCTGCGCACCACCCTCTTCCACCTCGGCGAGACCGAGCACGTCCTGCTGCTCGTCGTGCACCACATAGCCGCGGACGGCTGGTCCCTCACCCCCCTCGCCCGGGACCTGACCACCGCCTACGGGGCCCGTGTCACCGGTCAGGCACCCACCTGGGCCCCGCTGCCGGTGCAGTACGCCGACCACACCCTGTGGCAGCGCGACGTCCTGGGCACCGAGGACGACCCCGACTCCGTTCTCAGCAAGCAACTCGCCTACTGGACGCAGACCCTGGCCGGCCTGCCGGCCGAACTCGACCTGCCCACCGACCGGCCCCGGCCCGCCACCCCGTCCCATCAGGGCGGCACCGTCACCTTCACCATTCCCACCGACCTGCGCGAGCGCATCGAGGCCCTGGCCCGGCAGGAACAGGCCAGCACCTTCATGGTCCTCCAGGCAGCCCTCGCCGTGCTCCTGTCCCGCCTCGGCGCCGGCACGGACATCCCCATCGGCTCACCCATCGCCGGGCGCACCGACGACGCCGTCGAGGACCTGGTCGGCTTCTTCGTCAACACCCTCGTCCTGCGCACCGACCTCACCGGCAACCCCACCTTCACGGAGCTGCTGGCCCGGATCCGGGAGACCGACCTCGCCGCCTACGCCCACCAGGACATCCCCTTCGAACGCCTCGTCGAGGCCGTCAACCCCGAACGCTCCACCAGCCGCCACCCCCTCTTCCAGACGGCGCTCAGCTGGAACGAGGACGAGGAGCAGCGCGCGCTCTCCGCGGTCGGAGGGCTGCCGGGGCTGGAGGTCTCGGCAGCGGGTGCTTCGTTGGGCGCGGCCAAGTTCGATCTGCTCTTCTCCTTCGGAGACGCGGTCGACGGGTACGCCGGACGCATCGACTACAGCACCGATCTGTTCGAGGAGGACACCGTCCGTGTCCTGGCCGAACGGACGGTCCGGGTGCTCGACGCCCTGGTGTCGGACGTCGGCCGGCCGGTGGGCGAGACGGTCGTGCAGGACGAGGAGGAACTGCGCAGGACGCTCGTCGAGTGGAACGCGACCGAGGTCCCGAGCCGGGAGCGGACCCGTGCCGCGCTGCCGGACCGCTTCGAGGCACAGGTCGCCCGTACACCGGACGCCGTGGCCGTCGTCTGTGAGGGCGCCGAGGTCACGTACGCGGAGCTGAACGGACGCGCCAATCTCCTCGCCCACCGTCTCGTCGGGCTCGGGCTGGGGCCGGAGTCCCGGGCGGGCGTCCTCATGGAACGCTCCGTGGACCTGGTCGTGGCGCTGCTGGCGGTGGCCAAGGCGGGCGGTGTGTACGTGCCGCTGAGCGAGGCCTACCCGGACGACCGGATGCGCTGGATCCTGGACAGCACCGGGGCGGAGATCCTTCTCACCGACCGCGTGCTGCGTTCACGGGCGGAGTCGGTGCGCCGGGAGATACCCCTCCTGATCACCGAGACCACCGCAATCACCGAGACCACCGCGACCGCCGAGACCACCGCAATCACCGAGACCACCGCGACCGCCGAGACCACCGCGACCACCGCAACCGCCGAGACCCCCCAGCCGACCGAGACCCCCGGAACCACGGACGGGGAGCGCCTCGGCCTCGGTCTCGGCCTGGACATCCAGCCCGACCGTCTCGCGTACGTGATGTTCACCTCGGGCTCCACGGGTGAGCCCAAGGGCGTGGCGGCCACCCATGCCGATGTGACCGCCCTGGCCGAGGACTCGCGCTGGCTGGACGGTGTGGTGGATCGGGTGCCGCTGCACTCGCCGCACGCCTGGGACGGTTCGACGTTCGAACTGTGGGCGCCTCTGCTCAGTGGCGGGCGGGTCGTGGTCGCACCACCGGGCGACCTGGACATCGAGACGCTCGGCCGCATCATCGTGGAGCAGCGGATCACCGCCCTGTTCCTGACGACGGGCCTGTTCCGGGTGCTCGCCCAGGAGCACCCCGAGTGCCTGGCGAACGTCCGGCAGGTGTGGACGGGCGGCGACCTGGCCTCGGCGAGTGCGATGCGCAGGGTGATGGAACACTGCCCCGGCGTCCGGGTCGTCCACGTGTACGGTCCGACCGAGGCGACGACCTTCTCGACCTGCCACGTGGTCGCTCCCGCCGATGTCGATGAGGCGTCCGCCGGTGTCCCGATCGGCGGGCCCATGGACAACACGCGGCACTACGTCCTGGACGAGCGCCTGCGTCCCGTACCGGTGGGCGTGCGGGGCGAGTTGTACATCGCGGGCGCCGGGCTGGCCCGCGGCTACTGGGGGCGGCCCGGTCAGACGGGTGAGCGGTTCGTCGCCGACCCCTTCGGCGCTCCGGGCGCGCGCATGTACCGCACCGGCGACGTCGTCCGATGGAACAGCGCGGGGCGGGTGGAGTTCCTCGGCCGGGCGGACAGCCAGGTCAAGGTCCGCGGCTTCCGCATCGAACTGGCCGAGATCGAGGCGGCGTTCGCCGCGCACCGGTCCGTCGCCGAGGCCGCCGTCGTCGTGCGCGAGGACCGCCCCGGGGACAAGCGGCTCGTGGCGTACGTCGTGCCGTCCGCGGACGGCGGCGCGGACGCGCTGCGTGACCACCTGGCCGGGGCGCTGCCCGACTACATGGTCCCGCGGGCCGTCGTCGAGCTGGACGCCCTGCCGCTGACCTCCGTCGGAAAGCTCGACCGCGCGGCGCTGCCGGTGCCCGAGCTCACGACGGAGGCCGGACGCGCACCGCGCACCGCGCGGGAGGAGACGCTGTCCCGGCTGTTCGCCGAGGTGCTCGGCGTGGCGGAGGTCGGGATCGACGACGGGTTCTTCGATCTGGGTGGCGACAGCATCATGTCGATCCAGCTCGTCAGCCGCGCCCGGAAGGCGGGACTGGTGCTGTCGCCCAAGGACGTCTTCGAGCGCCGCACCGTGGCCGCCCTCGCCGCGGCCATGGAGGACGGCGCCGAGGCGGTGGCGGCCGAGGAGCCGGGCGCCGGCGTGGGACCGCTGCCGATGACGCCGATCATGCACTGGCTGCGCGAACGCGGGGGCGCCATCGACCGCTTCAACCAGTCGACCGTGCTGCGGGTACCGGCGGGACTGAGGCAGGAACCGCTGCTCACGGCGGTGCAGACGCTGCTCGACCACCACGACGCGCTCCGCATGCGGGTGATCGAGGCCACCGAGTCCGGGGCGCTGACCTGCGAGATCGCCGAGCCCGGCGTGATCCGCGCCGAGTTGGTGACCCACCGGGTGGAGGCGGCCGGGCGGGACGCGGACGGGTTCGAGCGGATCTACACGGCCGAGGCCCGGGCCGCTGTGGAGCGACTGGACCCGGAACGCGGGACCATGCTCCAAGCGGTGTGGTTCGACCGGGGGCCGGCCGAGCACGGGAGGCTGCTGCTGGTGGTCAACCACCTGGTGGTCGACGGAGTCTCGTGGCGCATCCTGCTGCCCGACCTCATGGAGGCGTACGAGGCCGCCGCGCGGGGCGAGAAACCCCGGCCCGAACCCGTCGGGACCTCGCTGCGCCGCTGGGCCCTGCGGTTGCGGGAAGCGGCCCGGACACCGGACCGCGTCGCGGAGGCCGACTTCTGGGCCCGGGCGCTGAACACTCCGGAGCCGTTCATCGGTTCGGGGCCGCTGGACCCCAAGCAGGACACGCACCGTACCGCCGGCCGGGTCGAGATGGTGCTGCCCGAGGACGTGACCGTGCCGCTGCTGACCAGGGTGCCCGCGGTCTTCAACGTCGGCGTGAACGACGTGCTGCTCGCGGCGTTCGCCTGGGCCCTCGACGAGTGGCGCGGCCGGGGAGGGCAGACGTCGTTCCTGGTCGACCTGGAGGGCCACGGACGGGTCGAGGAAACCGTCGAGGGCGCCGACCTGTCGCGCACCGTCGGCTGGTTCACCAGCATGTACCCCGTACGTCTCGCCCCCGGTGCCTACGACCGGGCCGACGCCTGGGCGGGCGGGCCGGCCGCGGGCGCGGTGCTCAAGCGGATCAAGGAGCAGTTGCGTGCCGTGCCCGGCTCGGGCATGGGGTACGGCCTGCTGCGCTACCTCAACCCGGTCACCGGGCAGCGGCTCGCCGCGGGCCAACGGCCCCAGCTCGGCTTCAACTACCTGGGGCGGTTCGCGACCGACGGCGCCGAGGACGCCGTCTGGGCACCCGAACCCGGGGTGGCGGGCCCGGCCGGTGAGGCGGACACCGCTCCGCTGTCCCACGTGGTCGAGCTGAACGCCCACACCGCCGACGGCCCCGGGGGCGGCCGGCTGGTGGCCGGCTGGACCTGGGCCCAGCGCCTGGTGGCGGACGACTCCGTCATGGAGCTCGGCCGTCTGTGGTTCGAGGCGCTGCGGGCCCTGGCCCGACACGCCGAGAGCCCGGAGGCGGGCGGGCTCACTCCGTCGGACGTGGCCCTGGAAGCGATCACCCAGGAGGAGATCGACGAGTTCGAAGACCTGCTGTAGCCGGGCCACACGACACGGCACGCAGGACACGCAGAACGCGCAGGACACGCTCACGCGGTACGGCACACGCCGCCCCCGTGGACGTGGCAGGCGCGGCGGGGCCCGTGCGGGACACACATCCGCACGGGCCCCGCCGCATGCCCGGTCCGCCCGTCCTGCCCGCGGTGCCCGGCCCCCTGCCCGGCCCGCGGTGACGACCCCGGCAGCACCCGTCTCTCTGTCGAAAGTCGTAGTGCCACTCTGTCGTTGGACGGAAGACCAGGTCAGCGCCGGGCCCGTACCGTCATCGACATGAACGGACCCCTGAGGACGGACTGGCCATGATCACCTTGCGCGCAGTGACGAAGCAGTACGGCACCGCCGTGGCCGTGGACGGCCTGAACCTGGACATCGCGCCCGGCAAGGTGACCGGCTTCCTCGGCCCGAACGGCGCCGGCAAGTCCACCACCATGCGCATGATCATGGGTCTGGACAATCCCACCTCGGGCGAGGCACTGATCAACGGCAAGCCCTACGCGGCGCTGAAGCACCCCCTGCGTGAGGTCGGCGCGTTGCTGGACGCCAAGGCCCTGCACCCGGGGCGGAGCGCGCACAGCCATCTGCTGGCCATGGCGCGCAGCAACGGGATCTCCCGCAAGCGGGTGGACGAGGTCCTGGAGATCGTCGGTCTGGAGAAGGTGGCCAAGAAGCGCTCCGGCTCCTTCTCGCTGGGCATGGGACAGCGGCTCGGCATCGCCAGCGCACTGCTCGGCGACCCGGAGATCCTGCTGTTCGACGAGCCCGTCAACGGCCTCGACCCGGACGGCGTGCGCTGGGTGCGCGAACTGATGCGCTCCTTGGCCGAAGAAGGCCGCACGGTCTTCGTGTCGAGCCACCTGATGAGTGAGATGCAACTCACAGCCGACCACCTCGTGGTGATCGGCCGGGGCAAGCTCCTCGCCGACGACACCATCGACCGTGTCATCGCGCGCAGTTCGCTGACCGCGGTCCGGGTGCGTACACCGGACGGCGACGGCATGGACAACCTGGTGGGGCGCCTGGAAGCGCAGTCGACGCAGGTCCAGCGGCACGAGGAGCACGAGATCCTCGTCTCCGGGGTGTCGGTCGAGACGATCGGTGACCTGGCCTACCAGCTCGGCATCCGGCTGCACGAACTGCGCGTCGTCGAGGCCTCGTTGGAGGAGGCCTACATGGAGATGACCGCCAACAGCATCGAGTACAAGTCGCCCAAGCCCGCGGCCGTGGGCGCGGTCCCCCTCCAGGAGCAGCAGGAAGTCGAGGCCTGAGTCATGGCAAGCACAACCGTGAGCACGCGTGCGTCCCAGGCGTCCGTGCAGCAGGGTGGCGGTGGCACGTGGGGAGCGGTGGCCGCGGAGTGGACCAAGCTCTGGTCGGTGCGGGCCACCTGGTGGTGCCTCGCCGGCTCCGTCGTCCTGATGGGCATCTTCGCTCCGGGACTGGGCGTCAGCATCGCGAACAGCTACCGCAGCGACGGTGAGAACGTCGACATCCCGATCGCCCACCCGATGGTCCTCGCCGTGAACATGGTGCAGTTCGCCGTCGTGGCGCTCGCCATGCTGGCGATCACGGCGGAGTACTCCACGGGCAGCATCCGCACGTCGTTGCAGTGCGTGCCGGTGCGCGGTCGCATGCTGTTCGCCAAGTCCGCCGTCGCCGCGCCGGTGATGTTCGTGGTCGGGACGCTGCTGGCGCTCGTCGGCACCGTCACCACCGCACCGCTGCTGTTCGAGTACGCCGACTCCGACCTGGGCAAGGCGGTGCCGACGATCGTCTGCACCGGCGTCTACGTGGCGCTGATGGGCGTCTTCGCCATCGGCATCGGAGCCGCGATCCGCAGTGCCGTGGGCACTCTCACGACCGTGTTCATGATCCTCGCGGGACTGCCCGGAGCCCTGGCGCTCTCCAGCAGCGACTTCACGAAGAAGATCATGGACTATCTGCCCTCCACCGCGGGCCAGCACCTGATGGACGGTGACGCGGAGCCGTACGGACGGATGGGCGCACTCCTCGTCGTCCTCGTGTGGGTGGCCGCCGCCCAGGTGGCCGGCTACGTGGTCCTGCGCAGGCGGGACGCCTGAGCCGATGGCGGCGACTGTCTTCCCCCGTCAGTCGCCGCCATCTTCCCGCCTCCCGGCCGTCCGTGCCGGGAGGCCATTCCCGCATTCGCGCTGACTGGCACGTTCCGTTTCTCTATCATCAGATCTCTCCCTGTGCAAGGCCCTTTAGTACCGACTGAAGGTCCTCCTGCGCTACCGTGTTCGATTCGGACGCGTTACTTTGGGAACTACTGCCTCGGGCCGGTCGCATATTGGCCGCACGGATTTGGCGTTCGCGAAGCCGACCGGTCCGGGTGATATGGTCTGAGGTTGCGTGATCTGGCTAGCGTAGTGGGGGAACGATGCAGCGGATACGTTTGAACGGCGAGAGTGTCGAAAATGTACGCATGATGACCACTCTGGGACCTGTCTCAGAAGCGATATTCTCCGTTCGTCAGATGGGCGGCAGAGGCGAGCCGGGGTTCCGGGAGTGGGAGGAGCAGGTGTCCGACCGGCTCCGGTCCGGCCGGCTCGACCTCGGCGTCATCTCCGCTCTGCGTCGGACCTCGGACCTGACCTGGCTGCTTGCCGGGGAGGGCAACTCCGCGGCCGAGGAACGGTCGTTGCCGCAAGGACTCAGACGGGGGGACGTCCGCTCCGCGATCGAGCGGTACACCGACGCGTCGGTCGGCCCCTACTGGCCCCAGATGCTGGTGCGCCTGGGTGCCGAGCGCGAGGAGCGGATGCGGAGAGCGCCCGAGGGGGGCGAGAGCCTGCTGAATTCACTGCACCCGGAAATTTCCTGGAAACGGCCGTATCTGGAAATACCCGGGGGCGAGGACAGTGAAATCGAAGTCAACGGTAAAGGGATCCTGATAGCTCCGTCGATCTTCCTCGGGTCACGGCCCGCGGTGTTTTTGCCTAATGTTGGAGGGACCAGCGAATTGCCGGTCCTCGTCTTCTCTGTCCGACTTGCTCCCGCGGAAACGCGTTCCTTGTGGACGGCCCAGGCAAAGGACGCCGAGGCGCTGGACGCGCTTATGGGACGCACCCGTGCCCAATTGCTGAGGCTCACCCTGGTCGGCGGCACCACCAGTGAACTCGCGCGCCGTGTGGGTACTTCCGCGGCCGCTGTCAGCCAGCACACCGGCATACTGCGCAACGCCGGCCTGATCCGTTCCGAACGGGACCGGAACACGGTCATCCACCGCATCACCGGCCTGGGCCGGGCCGTACTGAACGGGAAATTCCACGCGGCACCCGCCCAGCCCGAGACGATGACCCTCGCCAACGCGGGTGGCGGCCGGGAGACCCGCGTCCCCCGGCAGCGGCAGCCCTTCGCCGTCGGCCGGAAGAGACCCCTCTCCGCGCCCCTGCAGGTGGCGGACGGCGGCCTGGCCTGTCGGGTCTCCTGAGCGACCTCGCCCCGCGCGAGCGCGACGCACGGCCGTGAGCGGGAGACACGGCCGGGGCGCGACACGCGGACGAGAGCCACGACGGACGGACGAGTGGGGGGTGGAGACCGTACCGAGTGGGGGCTGCCCCCCGTACCCGACGGTCTCCACCCCCCACTCGTCCCGGCGCGCCGCCCTACGTCCCCTGGCCGCCCGGCCAGTCCGCCAGCCGCACCGTCCAACCGCCCAGGCGCAGTTCGTCCGCCAGGACGCCGGCCCGGCCCGGCAGCACCGCCAGCCGGGCCCGGCCCATGAGCCGGTCGGAGGAGTGCTCCATGTCGATGTCCTCGATGTTCACGCCGGCCTTCGCCGCGTCCGCGAACAGCCGCGCGAGCTCTCCCGGGCTGTCGCCCACCGACACCTCGACGGCCGCGAAGTGCGCGTCCGGCACCCCGTGCTTGCCCGGGATGCCGTTCCTTCCGTCCACTCCCCGCTGGAGCAGCTCGGACAGTGCCACCGACCCGCTCCCGGCGTCCCCGCCCTGTCGCTCGACCCGCCGCAGCGCCTCGGCCACGCCCAGGGCGTCGGAGGCCAGCGCCTCCAGCACCTCGGCCACCGGGCCGGCGTTCGCCGACAGGATGTCCGTCCACAGCGCCGGACTGCCCGCGGCGGTCCGGGTGACGTCCCGCAGGCCCTGACCGGCCAGCCGGAGGGCGGACTCGCTGCCCTCCAGCAGCCGCGCCGCCGTCAGGCTCGCCACCAGATGCGGCACGTGCGAGACGAGCGCCACCGCGCGGTCGTGCGCCTCCGCGTCCAGCAGCACCGGCGTGGCACCGCACAGGGAGACCAGTTCCAGGGCGCAGTTGAGCGCCGGATCCCCGGTGCGCTCCGAGGGGACGAGCACCCACGGCCGGCCGTCGAAGAGGTCGCCCCGGGCCGCCAGGGGACCGGACCGCTCCCCGCCGGCCAGCGGATGCCCGCCCACGAACGAGGTCAGCTCGCAGCCCAGCGCCTCGACCTCCTGGCCCGGCAGGCACTTCACGCTGGCCACGTCCGTGTAGAAGCGGGCCGTCCCCCGCTTCTGCAGATCCGCCAGGACCGGCGCCACCTGCACGGGCGGAACGGCCAGCACCGCCACGTCCGCGCACGCGGACGGCTCCCGGGCCCGGCCCGCTCCCAGCGCCTCCGCCGTGCGCGAGGCCGTGGGGTCACTGTCGAGCAGATAGGTGTCGACCCCCCGTCGCCGCAGTGCCAGAGCGACGGACGTACCGACCAGACCCGTCCCGACTATGACCGCAGTACGCATAGGACACCCCAACTCCCGGCCGCTCGGGCCCGGCGTCGATCCGATGCCACGTCAGCCCAGTCGCTGCGTGACGAGGGCCGCGAACCTCTCGAGCCCCAGGTCGATCTGATCGTCCGTCACCAGGCTGTAGGAGAGCCGGATCTGGCGGGCCGCCTCGGGATCCGAGCTGAAGTAGCACATCGGCGTCCACAGCACCCCGTAGTCGCGGGCGGAGGTCTCCAGCAGCTTCTCGTCCGCCTCGAACGGCACGGTCACCACGAGGAAGAACCCTCCGCGCGGCACGTTCCACCGGACCCCCGTGCCCCCGCCGGGCGGGAAATGCCGCTCCAGGCCGGCGAGCAGACGTTCCAGGTTCCCCCGGTACACCGCGATCTCACGCTCGTTCGCGCCGTACAGGTCACAGCCGTGGGTCAGGAGCTTCCCCCCGATCACCGCCTGGGCGATCGGCGACGTGTTCACCGTCACCATGCTCTTGATCTTCGACAGCTGGTCGGCCAGCGGGCCGATGCCGCCGCCGGCGTCCGCCACCGACTGGTCGGCGACGACGTAGCCGATCCGGGCGCCGGGCAGACCCGTCTTCGCGAACGAGCCCAGATAGATCACCCTGCGCCGCTCGTCGAGGGCCTTCAGCGTCGGCAGGCGCACCCCGTCGGCGCTGAAGTAGCCGTACGGATTGTCCTCCAGCAGCAGCAGGTCCTCCCGCTCCGCCAGCTCCAGCAGCGCGTGCCGGGTCTCCAGGTCCAGGCTGACCCCCGACGGATTGGAGAAGTCCGTCACCAGGTAGCAGGCCCGCGGCCGCAGCCCGCGCGCCCGCGCGTCCCTCACCACCGCCGTGAGGCTCTCCAGGTCCACACCGCGGGGCCCGCCCTCCACCTCGAGGACCGGCATGTCCACCAGACGGGCCGCCCCCGTCAGACCCACGTAACGCGGCGACACCGTGAGCACCACGTCCCGCTCGTCCGAGCGCAGCGCCCGCAGCACCAGGAACATGGCCTCCTGGCACCCGACGGTCACCACGACCGCCTCGGGATCGACCACGATGCCCTCGTCGACCTCCAGGTGCCGGGCGACCAGCTCGTGCACGATGCCCTTGGTACGCCCGTACTGCAGCAGCGTGCGGCGGACCTGGTCCTCGTCGAAGCCCTTGTCCTCCCTGAGGTACCGCTCGAAACGCCGCAGGTAGTCGTGGACCAGGGAGGTGTCCCAGAAACCCTCGAACGGACGGCCGGGCGCGAACGACACCGCGTCCGGGAAGCGCTGGGCGATCTCGTTGAGGAAGTTCATCGAGCTCAACGCCTCGTCCTCGAGCGAGCCGTGCAGCGCCGAGGTGTGCAGCTGCGCCGCCCGGCCGGAACCGGTCCCGCTCCCGTCCGCCTGCTCCGCCGAATCCCGGATCACCGCCACACCGCCCCCTCGCCGACACCCGTACCGTCCTGCGACGCCCTCCGCAGCACGCGAAGCCGCCGCGCCTCGGCCACCCCGGAACAGCCCGCCAGCCCGAGGGCGTCGCGGAACTCCTCCGCCAGCAGCCCGAGCACCCCGCGGGCGCCCTCCGCCCCGCCGGTGGCCAGCCCCCACAGCAGCGGGCGCCCGACGAGCACGCCGCTCGCCCCCGAGGCCAGCGCCTTCAGCACGTCGGTGCCGCTGCGGACGCCGCTGTCCAGCAGCACCTCGCACCGCCCGGCCACCGCGGCGCACACCGCCTCCAGCACGTCGGCGCTCGCCACCGCGCCGTCCAGCTGCCGTCCGCCGTGGTTGGAGACCACCACGGCATCCGCCCCGGCCTCGGCCGCCCGCACCGCGTCCGCCGGGTCGAGCAGCCCCTTGACGATCAGCGGCAGCCGGGTGCGCCGCCGCAACTCCTCCAGGTCCGCCCAGCTCAGCGACGGGTCGAACGCCGTGCTCGTGTGCGCCGCCAGCGCCGAACCGCCCGGACTCGCCCGGTGCGCCTCGGACGCCGTACCCGTCGTGAAGTTCGCGGCCACGACGCCGTCCGGCAGCGCGAAGCCGTTGCTCATGTCCCGCAGCCTGCGGCCCATCCACGGCACGTCCACCGTCAGCATCACGGCGGCGCACCCGGCCGCCTCGGCCCTGCGCACCAGGTCGAAGGAGAGGGCACGGTCCCGCAGCCAGTACAACTGGAACCAGGTGGTCGCCCCGACCGCCGCCACCTGCTCCAGCGGGAAGCTGCTCAGGGTCCCTACGGTGAAGGGGACACCCGCCGCCTTCGCGGCGGCCGCCGCGGCGAGCTCCCCCTGCGGGTGCACCAGTTTCTGGTACCCGATCGGCGCGGTGGCCACCGGCATGGCCACCTGCCGCGACAGCAGCGTCGTGGCGGCGCTGCACGCCGACACGTCCCGCAGCGCCCGCGGCACGACCCGGATCCGGTCCAGGGCGGCGCGGTTGTCGGCGAGCGTGCGCTCCGACCCGCTGCCTCCCGCCACGAAGTCCCGTACGGCGTCCGGGAGTACGGCGGCGGCGGCGCGCTCGACGTCGTCCAGGCGCAACGGCACACCGGCCGGCCCGCCACCCCTGCCACCCGTGCCGTCCGCATCGCCCGCGGCGCCCGCGGCGCTCACGGACCGCGCGGCGGGTGCGAGGCTCTGGGCCGTCACCTGGACCAGCCGTTCTCCCGATGCCGTTCCAGCTCCACGGCCTCGTACAGCGCCTTGATGTTGGACGAACCGAACGTCTCCGCGCCGAGCCGCTCGATGACCTCGAAGAACAGGGTCCGCCGCGAGTGCGTCGAGCGCGTGAAGATCTGGAACAGCTGGCCGCCGTGGTCCTCGTCGACGAGGATGTTCAGCTCACCCAGCTCGGCGAGGTCGTGCTTGCGCAACTGCACCCGCTGCCCGAGCAGTTCGTAGTAGGTCGCGGGAGTGGTGAGGAACTCCACCCCGGACCCGCCCAGGGTGCGGACCGAACGGGCGGCGTCATCGCTGGAGAAGGCGATGTGCTGGACGCCCGGACCGTCGTGGTTCTTGAGGAACTCGTCGATCTGACCGGCATCGGCCACCGGGTCCGGCTGGATGACGGTGAAGGTGATGTCGCCGGACCGGCTCTGCACCACCTTCGACAGCATCGCCTGGGTGCCCACGACGATGCGCTCCTCGAAGATCTCCCGGAAACCCAGAGCCTGCCGGTAGAACGCGATGGTGTCGTCCAGCTCACCGATGTTCACGCACACGGCGAAGTGATCGACCTCGACGAGCCCCGGGAGGTCCGCCGAGGACCGGCTCCCGCCGGCGTACGGCCCGTCCGCCTCGGCGTCGGCCGGCACGAAGCCCTCCGGGAGCCCCGAGGGGTCCTCCTCGGCCCGCTGCACGAGGGAGTGCACGACGTCGCCGAAGCCCGACACCGTCGCGGTGACGACCACGCCGGGACCCTCGTGGCGCACCGGCTCCGCAAGAGGCCGGGCACCGTTGCGCACGGCGTGGTCGAAGACCGCCGCCACGTCCGGAGCCCGCAGGGCGATGCGGGCCACGCCGTCCCCGTGCGAGTGGACGTAGGCGGCGGCCGGGTGCTCGTCAGAGGTGCTCTCCGTCAGTACCAGGAGAATCCGGCCCTGGCGCAGGGCGACACTGCGGAAGCCCTCCGCGGCGGAGCCGGCGGTACCGACGACGGTGAAGCCGTAACCGCCGGTCCAGTCGGCGACCTTGCGGTCGAGGTCCTCGACGTAGAGTTCCACGTGGTCCAGCCGGAGATCTTCGACGGGCGCGTCGTCGCGCGGCGCGTCCTCGTGAAGGCCGGTGTTCGGGGCATGGGTCATAGCGACGGAATTCCTGTTCTTCCGGTACGGAGCGGGCAGGAGGCGCGGGTCGTCGGAGCGCGTCGACGACGCCGGGCCGGAGACGGGCAGGCCCGGGCGGGGCCGTACCCGGGCAGGGTCAGTCGGACATCGCGACCAGGATCCGTCGCGGCCCGGTGAACGGACGCCGGCCGTGCGCCACCAGCACGTTGTCGATCAGCAGGAGGTCCCCGGTGCGCCAGTCGACGTCCACGGCGGCCTCGAGCCCCTTGTCGCGCACCTCGATCACGTACTCGGCCGGGATCGGGCTCCCGTCCGCGAACCGGACGGACTGCGGGAGCTCCCCCTCGGGCAGGATCTGGGCGAGCTCGGCGGCCATGTCGTCACCGAGCGCGGCCGGATGCCACTGGTCGGACTGGTTGAACCACACCTCCGCCCCCGTCACCGGGTGGCGCACCGTGGACGGCCGCACCTGCGTCACCCGCAGACCACCGTCGGGCAGCCACTCCCACTCGGCCTCCGTGCCCTTGAGGAAGACCTCGACGTCGGCCCGGTCGTCGGTCTCGAAGGTGTCCTGCCAGCTCTTGCCGAGCCCGGCCCCGCCATGCAGGTTCTGCGTGTAGCGCACACCCCCGGCGAACGCCTCGCGGACCTCGGGCGCCAGCGACTCCAGCCAGGTCACCCCGTCCACGACCGGCGTGGCGCCGCCGGTGGTGGGCTCGTGCGCGGCGAAGAAGAGCAGCCGCGACGGCCAGGCGTACGCGTACGACAGCTCGTTGTGCATGGAGATCGTCAGCTCCGACGGGTATTCCGTCGAGGTGTACACATTGCTCCCCACCTTGCTGCGCGGCGAGTTGCCGTGCACGTAGGCGAGCCGGTTGGGCAGCAGGGGATCCATCACCGAATCCAGGGTGCCGTCGTCCACCCGGAAGCCGCGGAACACCAGAGCCTTCTCGCGGATGAGCATCTCGCTGATCCGCTCCCTGTCACTCACGAATTCGGCGAGACCCGCGGGTGTCGCCGCGACACCCGCGCTCTCCGGGGTGATCTCCAGCGGCCGCCAGTCGTGCTGTTGACTCATCAGTTCTCGATTCAGGGATTCGCCCGCGCGCGATAAGCCACACGGGTCGGCTGGATAGGGAATCGGAAGTGCCGGTTCTCAATGCGCCGGAATGTCGGGGACCTGACGGAAGAACTCCACGACGCTCTTGTTCACGGCGTCCGGATCCTCCAGGTACCCGAAGTGACCGCACCCGGGGATCTCCTCGAACGAGGCCCCCGGAATCGCCTCGGCGACCTCCCGCCCCAGTCCCGGAGGCGTCACCAAGTCGTCCTGGAATGCGATGACATGACAAGGCACGGTGATCGCCCGGTAGGCGTCGAGGCGCGCCGGCACGGGATCGAGCGTCATGTGGACACGCTCCCCGGGACCGGAGCCGGACGTGGCCTCCAGGACGTCCAGCCAGTCACTGACGGCGGCGTCGTCCGAGAGACTGCGCGGGGAGAGGTTCCGCATGGCCTGGACCACCGCGTCGAACCGCGCGGGCAGCGTCGTCCCCGAGTCGTAGAGCTCGATCTCCGCCGCCGTCAGCGCCCGCCGCATGGCGTCCACCCGGCCCCTGGTGGCCATCAGAACCGCCTGCCGCACCAGTTCCGGCCGGGCCAGAGCCAGCTCCTGCACCACGTACGCCCCCATGGACGTACCCACCAGGCGGCACGCGCCGAGCCCGAGGTGTTCGATCAGGCCCGCGAGGTCACGCACGAGGTCGTGCACCGTGAACCCCTCGGCGCAGACATCGGTCGGCGGTATCCCGCGGTTGTCGTACGTGATGACCCGGTGACCCGCGTCCGTCAGAGCCGGCACCTGGTGCAGGTGCCAGGCACGGCCGGAGGCTCCGGAGCCCATCACCAGGACGACGGGCTCACCGGCGCCACCGGAGTCGTCGTAGTTCAGGTTGATTCCGTTGACGGACACGAGGGGCATGGGGTGTTCCTCCGGCGTGGGGCAGTGGTTTCGATGGCGTCCGGGCTGCGGTGTCGACGGGGCTCACGCGCCCCATTCCGCCTGCAGGCGGTCGAGCTCCTCCTGGCTGAGACCGGTGAGCGGCGCGTCCGCCTCGAAGTCGGCGACCACCGGGGCGTCCGCGTCGAACCGGGCGTTCGCCGCCAGCACGGCCACGGTCCTGTGCTCGAACACGTCCCGCACCGTGAACGAGACGCCTTCGCGCCGTGCCTGCGCCACGAGCTGGAGCGAACGGATGCTGTCACCGCCGAGGTCGAAGAAGTCGTCGTCGATGCCGACCCGTCCCAGGCCCAGAGCGTCGGCGAAGATGCGGCAGAGGACTTCCTCGTGAGGGGTACGGGGGCCGCGCGCCGACGTGCTCACGCCGTCCCAGTCGGGGTCGGGCAGGGCCTTGCGGTCGAGCTTGCCGTTGGCGGTCAGGGGGAGTGCGTCGAGTGTGACGAATGCCGCGGGGATCATGTAGGCGGGCAGGGACTGGGTGAGGTGGGTGCGCAGGTCCTGCGGGGTGACGGTCTCGCCGGTGGTGTAGGCGATGAGGCGGTCGTCGCGGACGATGACCGCCGCACGCGTGACCGCCGGGTGCGTGCCGAGCAGTGCTTCGATCTCGCCGAGTTCGATGCGGTGGCCGCGGACCTTGACCTGGTCGTCGGCGCGTCGGAGGTAGGTGAGGTGGCCGTCGGGGGTCCAGCGGACGACGTCTCCGGTGCGGTACATGCGGGTGCCGGCCGGTCCGTGGGGGTCGGCGACGAAGCGTTCTGCGGTCAGAGCCGGGCGCAGCTGGTACCCACGGGCCACTCCCTCACCCGCGATGTACAGCTCGCCGGGGACGTGTGCGGGGACGGGCTGGAGGTGGTCGTCGAGGACGTAGACCTGGGTGTTGGTCAGAGGTCGTCCGATGGTGACGGGGGCGCCGGTGGTCAGGGTGGTCGCGGTGGACCAGATGGTGGTTTCGGTGGGCCCGTAGACGTTGGTGACCTGAGCGGCGACCTGGGTGAGCCGGTCGGCGAGGTCGGCGGGCAGCGCTTCGCCACCGGCGAGGACCCGCACACTGGCGAGTGCGGCGGCAGCGCCCGCGTCGTCGGCCACCGAACGCCACAGGCTCGGCGTGGCCTGCATGACGGTGATCTGCTCACCGGTGAGGAGTGCGCGCAGCTGCTTGGGCTCGTGGACGACGCCCGTGGGGGCCACTACGACGGCCGCGCCGGCGGTCAGCGGTGCGAACAGCTCCAGCCCGGCGATGTCGAAGCCGACGGTGGTGACGGCCAGCAGTCGGTCCTCACTGGTGAGCGGGATGCGCTGACGCATGTCGGTGAGGAGGTTGGCCAAGGCGCCGCGTGAGACGACCACGCCCTTCGGGCGACCCGTCGACCCCGAGGTGTAGAGGACGTAGGCGGCCTGGTCGGGGCGGGTGAGGGCGGGCAGGTGTGTGGCCGGGTGGGGCTCACGCTCCCACGCCCGCTCCAGCCACTGCTCGTCGATGACGAGGACGGGCCGGGTCTCCTCCCGCATGAAGGCGAGCCGGTCGGCGGGGAAGTCGGCGTCCAGCGGCAGATACGCGCCGCCCGTCTTCAGCACCGCCAACAGCACCGTGACCAGGTCGGTCGTACGCGGCAGCATCACCGCCGCGTACCGCTCCGGACCCACCCCCGCCTCCACCAGCAACCGGGCCAGCCGGTCACTACGGGCGTCCAGGTCGGCGTAGGAGGTGGCGGTGTCGCCGTAGATGACGGCGGCGGCGTCGGGGGTGCGCGTGGCGTGGGTGCGGAGGCGGTCGATGAGGTCGAGGTCGTCGGTGCTGGGCGTGATGGTGCCCTGGGCCCACTGGGTGAGGAGGGTGTGCTGTTCGTCGGTGTCGAGTACGGGAGCCTGGCCGATCCGAGTGTCCGGTGCGGCGGTCACGGCGTCCAGGATCTGGACGAACCGGCGGCTGAGCCGTTCCGCGCTGCCCTGGTCGAAGAGGTCCGCACTGAACTCCAGCACGGCGTCGATGCCCTCCGAGCTGCCCAACTCCGCGTAGGAGAGCGACAGGTCGTATCGCGACGTACCCGTGGTGCTCGGCTGATGTGCCGCCTTGAGGTCCCCGAACTCCACGGTGCCGGTGACCGCCGAGGTCAGCACGTTGGGGTTGAGCATGGTCTGGAAGAGGGGGTGGCGGCTGGTGGAGCGTTCGGGGTTGACGGCCTCGACGAGGCGTTCGAAGGGGATGTCCTGGTGGGCGTAGGCGGCGAGGTCGGTTTCCCGGACGCGGGCGAGGAGTTCGGTGAAGGTGGGGTTGCCGGTGAGGTCGGTGCGCAGGACGAGGGTGTTGACGAAGAAGCCGACCAGATCCTCGACGGCGTCGTCGGTGCGCCCGGCGATGGGTGAGCCGATGGGGATGTCCGTGCCGGCGCCGAGGCGGGACAGGAGCATGGCGAGGGCTGCCTGGAGGACCATGAAGGTGCTGGCCTGTTCCTGGCGGGCGAGGTGGGTGATGCGGGTGTGGAGGTCGGCGGGGATGGTGAAGGTGACGGTGCCGCCCTGGTGGGACGGGGTGGCGGGCCGGGGCCGGTCGGTGGGCAGCTCCAGCTCGGCCGGGAGCCCCGACAGTGCCTGCTCCCAGTAGGCCAGCTGACGGTTGATGGGTGCTTCGGGGTCGTCCTCGGTGCCCAGGAGGTCGCGCTGCCACAGGGTGTGGTCGGCGTACTGGACCGGCAGGGGTGCCCAGGCGGGTGCCTGACCGGCGATCCGGGCCCCGTAGGCGGTGGTCAGGTCCCGGGCGAGGGGGGTGAGGGACCAGCCGTCCGCGGCGATGTGGTGCACGACCAGCAGCAGGACGTGCTCGGTCTCGCCGAGGTGGAAGAGGGTGGTGCGCAGCGGGAGGTCGCGGGTGAGGTCGAAGCCCTGGGCGGCCGTGGTGGCCACGGCGGCGTCGAGCTGCTCCTCGGTGACCTCCCGTACCTCGAAGGCGGGTGTGGCCCGGTCCGGGGTGAGGATGATCTGGTGCGCGCCCTGGGTCCCCTGGTCGTCCTGGGCGTAGACGGTCCGCAGGGCTTCGTGGCGTGTGCTGACATCCGCGAGGGCGGCGCGCAGGGCGTCGTGGTCGAGGGTGCCGGTCAGGCGCAGGGCGACGGGGATGTTGTAGAGGGCGCTGCCGGGCTCGTACTGGTGCAGGAACCACAGCCGTTGCTGCGCGTACGACAACGGCAACCGCTCCGGACGCCGTCGAGCGGTCACAGCCGTCCTCGCCCGGCCTGCGCCCGCCAGGGCGTGGGCCAGGCCCGCGACGGAGGGCGATTCGAACAGGGCGCGGACCGACAACTCCACTCCGAGAGCCGTGCGGATACGCGAGACCAGCCGCGTCGCCAGCAACGAGTGGCCGCCGAGGTCGAAGAAGCTGTCGTCGATCCCTACGCGTTCCAGGCCCAGGACGTCCGCGAAGAGATGGCAGAGGACTTCCTCGTGCGGAGTACGGGGGCCGCGCGCCGACGCGTTCACGCCGTCCCAGTCGGGGTCGGGCAGGGCCTTGCGGTCGAGCTTGCCGTTGGCGGTCAGGGGGAGTGCGTCGAGTGTGACGAATGCCGCGGGGATCATGTAGGCGGGCAGGGACTGGGTGAGGTGGGTGCGCAGGTCCTGCGGGGTGACCGTCTCGCCGGTGGTGTAGGCGATGAGGCGGTCGTCGCGGACGATGACCGCCGCGCGAGCGACCGCCGGGTGTGATCCGAGGAGCGCCTCGATCTCGCCGAGTTCGATGCGGTGGCCGCGGACCTTGACCTGGTCGTCGGCGCGTCGGAGGTAGGTGAGGTGGCCGTCGGGGGTCCAGCGGACGACGTCTCCGGTGCGGTACATGCGGGTGCCGGCCGGTCCGTGGGGGTCGGCGACGAAGCGTTCCGCGGTGAGGCCGGGGCGTAGCTGGTAGCCGCGGGCGACGCCTTCGCCGGCGATGTACAGCTCGCCCGGCACCCCCACCGGAACGGGCTGGAGGTGGTCGTCCAGGACGTAGACCCGGGTGTTGGCCAACGGCTGCCCGATGGTCACCGGCTCACCCGCGGTGAGGGTGGTGGCGGTGGACCAGATGGTGGTTTCGGTGGGCCCGTAGACGTTGGTGACCTGAGCGGCGGCCTGGGTGAGCCGGCCGGCGAGGTCGGCGGGCAGCGCTTCCCCACCCGCGAGGACCCGCACACCGGCGAGTGCGGCGGCCGCACCCGCGTCATCGGCCACCGAACGCCACAGGCTCGGCGTGGCCTGCATGACGGTGACCCGCTCACCGGTGAGAAGTGCGCGCAGCTGCTCGGGCTCGTGGACGACACCCGAAGGAGCCACGATCACGGCCGCGCCGGCGGTCAGCGGTGCGAACAGCTCCAGCCCGGCGATGTCGAAGCCGACGGTGGTGACGGCCAGCAGCCGGTCCTCACTGGTGAGCGGGATGCGCTGACGCATGTCGGTGAGGAGGTTGGCCAGGGCGCCGCGTGAGACGACCACGCCCTTCGGGCGGCCCGTCGACCCGGACGTGTAGAGGACGTACGCGGCCAGCGCAGGATCAACCGAAGCAGGCAGCACACCACCCGCGGCCGGCTCACGCTCCCACGCCCGCTCCAGCCACTGCTCGTCGATGACGAGGACGGGCCGGGTCTCCTCCTGCATGAAGGCGAGTCGCTCCGCGGGGAAGTCGGCGTCCAGCGGCAGATACGCGCCGCCCGTCTTCAGCACCGCCAACAGCACCGTGACCAGGTCGGTCGTACGCGGCAGCATCACCGCCGCGTACCGCTCCGGACCCACCCCCGCCTCCACCAGCAACCGGGCCAGCCGGTCACTACGGGCGTCCAGGTCGGCGTAGGAGGTGGCGGTGTCGCCGTAGATGACGGCGGCGGCGTCGGGGGTGCGCGTGGCGTGGGTGCGGAGGCGGTCGATGAGGTCGTGATCGTCGGTGCTGGGCGTGATGGTGCCGTGGGCCCACTGGGTGAGGAGGGTGTGCTGTTCGTCGGTGTCGAGTACGGGGGCGTGGCCGATCCGAGTGTCCGGTGCGGCGGTCACGGCGTCCAGGATCTGGACGAACCGGCGGCTGAGCCGTTCCGCGCTCTCCTGGTCGAAGAGGTCCGCGCTGAACTCCAGCACCGCCCGCACGCCGCCTGATCGACCACCGTCCGGTGCCTCGAGTTCCTGCATGGCGAGCAGCAGGTCGAACTTCGAGACTGCCGCCTCCGCGTCCACCGGGCTCACGCTCAGGCCGGGGAACCGGCCGGCGGTCGCCACGGCTGCCGGGTCGACGTTCTGCAGGGAGAGCATGGTCTGGAAGAGGGGGTGGCGGCTGGTGGAGCGTTCGGGGTTGACGGCCTCGACGAGGCGTTCGAAGGGGATGTCCTGGTGGGCGTAGGCGGCGAGGTCGGTTTCCCTGACCCGGGCCAGCAACTCCGTGAAGGTGGGGTTGCCGGTGAGGTCGGTGCGCAGGACGAGGGTGTTGACGAAGAAGCCGACCAGATCCTCGACCGCGTCGTCCGTCCGCCCCGCGATCGGCGAACCGATCGGAATATCCGTGCCCGCACCCAGCCGGGACAGGAGCACGGCGAGGGCTGCCTGGAGGACCATGAAGGTGCTGGCCTGTTCCTGGCGGGCGAGGCGGGTGATGCGGGTGTGGAGTTCTGCGGGGATGGTGAAGGCGACGGTGCCGCCCTGGTGGGACGGAGCGGCGGGCCGGGGCCGGTCGGTGGGTAGCTCCAGCTCGGCCGGGAGGCTGGCGAGAGTCTGCGTCCAGTAGGCGAGTTGCTTGCTGAGGACGGAGTCGGGGTCGTCCTCGGTGCCCAGGACGTCGCGCTGCCACAGCGTGTGGTCGGCGTACTGCACCGGCAGCGGGGCCCAGGCGGGTGCCTGACCGGCGATCCGGGCCGCGTACGCCGTGGTCAGGTCCCGGGCGAGGGGGGTGAGGGACCAGCCGTCCGCGGCGATGTGGTGCACGACCAGCAGGAGGACGTGGTCGGTCTCGCCGAGGTGGAAGAGGGTGGTGCGCAGTGGGAGGTCGCGGGTGAGGTCGAAGCCCTGGCCCACGGCGTCGGACAGCTCGCTGGCGAGCTGGTCCTCGGTGACTTCCCGTACCTCGAAGGCGGGTGTGGCCCGGTCGGGGGTGAGGATGATCTGGTGGGCGCCCTGGTCGTCCTGGGCGTAGACGGTCCGCAGGGCTTCGTGGCGTGTGCTGACATCCGCGAGGGCGGCGCGCAGGGCGTCGTGGTCGAGGGTGCCGGTCAGGCGCAGGGCGACGGGGATGTTGTAGAGGGCGCTGCCGGGCTCGTACTGGTGCAGGAACCACAGCCGTTGCTGCGCGTACGACAACGGCAACCGCTCCGGACGCACCGCCCGCGCCACCACCGGACGACCCGTCCGTCCGGCCACCGTCATCAGCCTGGCGAGGCCGGCGACCGTCGGGTTGTCGAACATGTCGCGCACCGACAGCGTCATACCGAGCGCCGAACGGGCGCGCGCCAGCAGCCGGATGGCGAGCAGTGAGTGTCCGCCCAACTCGAAGAAGTCGTCCTCCCGGCCGACCTCCTCGACACCGAGTACGTCGGCGAACAGTCGGCCGAGCACCTCTTCCCACGGGTTGTGGGCCTTCTGGGCGGCAGTGCTGGGCTCGCGGTCCTCCACGGGTACCGGAAGGGCACCGCGGTCCAGCTTGCCGTTCGCGGTCAGCGGCAGCGCGTCGAGCAGGACGAAGGCGGACGGCACCATGTAGTCGGGCAGGCTCTCCGCGGCGTGCGCGCGCAGGGTCGCCGCGGTCGGGGCGGTCCCGTGGCCGGTGCCGGGGACGACGTAGGCGACGAGACGCTTGTCTCCCGAGCCGTCCTCCCGCAGGAGCACCGCCGCCTGGTGGACACCGGTCATGCCCACCAGTACCGATTCGATCTCGCCCAGCTCCAGACGGTAGCCGCGCAGCTTGACCTGCTGGTCGGCGCGGCCCACGTACCGCAGTTGTCCGTCCCTGCCCCACAGCGCGAGGTCGCCGGTGCGGTACATGCGGGAGCCGGAGCCGCTCGCGTCGAACGGGTTGGCCACGAACCGCTCCGCGGTCATGTCCGGGCGCCCCAGGTACCCGCGCGCCAGGCCGGTGCCGGCGATGTAGAGCTCGCCCGGAACGCCGGCCGGTACGGGCTGCAGGTTCGCGTCCAGGACGTAGGCCCGGGTGTTCCAGAACGGTCGCCCGATCGGGACCGGTCCCGACGGCGTCGGAGCACCCGGTTCGAGCGTGTAGTCGGTGCAGTTGACGGTGGCCTCGGTCGGCCCGTAGGCGTTGACGACCGTCACGTCGGGGTGCCGTGCGCGCCACTCGGCCAGGTTCTCGCCGAGCAACTGCTCACCCCCGAGCATGAGTGTGCCGGTCGGCGAGGCGGTGTCGGGGAGGGAGCCCAGCAGAGCCAGGTGACTCGGTGTGGCCTTCATGAAGGTCGGCCGGACGGAGGTGACCGAGCTGCCCGACTCGTCCTTGAGGTCGGCCAGGCGTACCCGGCCGCCCGAGACCAGCGGGGTGTAGAGAGCCGTCACGGTCAGGTCGAACGCGATGCGGGAGTGGAGCAGGGCCGTACCGGCGGCATCCGGGTAGACACGCCGCGCGCGCTGGAGGTAGGCACCCACCGAGCGGTGCTCGACGACGACCCCCTTGGGGCGGCCCGTGGACCCCGAGGTGTAGATGACGTACGCGGGGTCGTTCGGCAGGGGCAGTCCACCGGGACGGAACCGATCGGCCGCCGTCCCGCCACGGGAACCGATCGCGTCGCCCGATGCCTCGGACGGCGCGCGCCTGGTCTCTTCGGCGTCCCACCGCAGCAGCTTGCGGTCGGGTGTCCCCGCCAGGAGGCCGGACGACCGCTCGTCGGTGACGATCAGCAAGGGGTCGGCGTCCTCGACCATGTAACGGACCCGCTCTGCCGGTTGGTCGAGATCCAGGGGCAGGTAGGCGCCTCCGGCCTTCAGTACGGCGAGAAGGCTCACGATGAGTTCCACGGAACGGGGGAGGGCCACCGCGACGAACCGCTCGGGGCCCACGCCGTGCTCGACCAGCAGACGCGCGAGGCGGTTGCTGCGCTCGTCCAGCTCCGCGTAGGTGAGGGTGGACTCCTCGAACAGCAGCGCCTCGGCGTCGGGGGTGCGGGCGACCTGAGCCGCGAACAGCTCGACCACACTCGCCGGCTCGACGTCCCGTGCGGTGGCGTTCCAGGTCTCCAGCAGACGGCCGCGCTCGGCAGCGTCCAGGACGTCGATTCGGCCGACGGGCCGCTCCGGATCCGTGACGGCGTTGCGGAGCACGCGCACGAAGCGCTCGGCGAGGGACTCCGCGGTGGACGCGTCGTAGAGGTCCGCGCT
This sequence comes from Streptomyces ambofaciens ATCC 23877, assembly GCF_001267885.1. NCBI lineage: Bacteria > Bacillati > Actinomycetota > Actinomycetes > Kitasatosporales > Streptomycetaceae > Streptomyces > Streptomyces ambofaciens. Next base: position 6,115,915 of record NZ_CP012382.1, read on the forward strand.
GTACTCCAGCACACCGCCAAGGCCCGAGTCCGCGTCGTACAGGCGGAGCAGCAGGTCGAACTTCGCGCCCTCGTCGGAGGTCGCCTCCGTGGAGACCGAGAGCCCCGGAAGTGCCAGAGCGTTCCCCGCCGAGGACCGGGGGTCCGCGTTCTGCACGACGAGGCGGACCTGGAAGAGGGGGTGGCGGTTGGCGGAGCGTTCGGGGTTGAGGGCCTCGACGAGGCGTTCGAACGGGATGTCCTGGTGCGCGTAGGCGGTCAGGTCGGTTTCCCGGACCCGGGCCAGGAGCTCCGTGAAGGTGGGGTCGCCGGTCAGGTCGGTGCGCAGGACGAGGGTGTTGACGAAGAAGCCGACCAGGTCCTCGACGGCGTCGTCGGTGCGCCCCGCGATGGGTGAGCCGATCGGGATGTCCGTGCCGGCGCCCAGCCGGGACAGGAGGACGGCGAGGGCTGCCTGGAGGACCATGAAGGTACTGGCCTGTTCCTGCCGGGCCAGGGCCTCGATGCGCTCGCGCAGGTCGGTGGGGATGGTGAAGGTGACGGTGCCGCCCTGGTGGGACGGGGTGGCGGGCCGGGGCCGGTCGGTGGGCAGGTCGAGTTCGGCCGGCAGGCCGGCCAGAGTCTCCTCCCAGTAGGCGAGTTGCTTGCTGAGAACGGAGTCGGGGTCGCCCTCGGTGCCCAGGACGTCGCGCTGCCACAGGGTGTGGTCGGCGTACTGCACCGGCAGCGGGGCCCAGGCAGGGTCCTGGCCGGTGGTGCGGGCGGTGTAGGCGGTGGTCAGGTCCCGGGCCAGGGGGACGAACGATCCCTCGTCGGCGGCGATGTGGTGCACGAGGAGCAGCAGGACGTGCTCGGACTCGTCGAGACGGAAGAGGGTGGTGCGCAGCGGCAGCTCACGGGTCAGGTCGAAGGCGTGGCGGGCCGCGTCGGCCAACGCGCCGACGAGGCCGTCACTCGTGACAGCACACACCTCGAAGACCGGAGTGGCCTGGTCCGGAGTGAGGATGATCTGGCGGGCGCCCTGGTCGTCCTCGGCGTAGACGGTCCGCAGGGCTTCGTGACGTGCGGTGACGTCGGTGAGGGCAGCGCGCAGGGCGTCCTGGTCGAGGGTGCCGGTCAGGCGCAGCGCGATGGGAATGTTGTAGGTGGCGTTGGGGCCTTCGAGCTTGTGCAGGAACCACTGCCCCTGCTGGGCCGGCGACAGCGGAACGCGTGCCGGACGCGGCTGAGCCGTCACCGCTGCCCTTGCGTGGCCTGCACCGGTCAGGGCGTGAGCGAGGCCCGCGACGGACGGCGTGTCGAAGAGGGCGCGGACCGGTACTTCGGCGCTGAGGGTGGTGCGGATGCGGGCGACGAGGCGGGTGGCGAGCAGGGAATGGCCGCCCAGGTCGAAGAAACTGTCGTCGATACCGACCCGCTCCAGGCCCAGAACGTCCGCGAAGAGATGGCAGAGAATCTCCTCCCGGTCGTTGCGCGGCCCGCGCCCCGACGACTCCACACCGTCCCACCGCGGCGTGGGCAGAGCCTTGCGGTCCAGCTTCCCGTTCGCCGTCAACGGCAGCACATCCAGCACGACGAACGCCGACGGCACCATGTACGCGGGCAGAGACTGGGCGAGATGAGAACGCAGGTCCTCAGGGGTGACCGCCTCACCCGTGGTGTAGGCGACGAGCCGCTCGTCACGGACGATGACCGCCGCACGAGCGACCGCCGGATGCGATCCGAGCAGTGCTTCGATCTCACCGAGTTCGATGCGGTGACCGCGGACCTTGACCTGGTCATCCGCGCGTCGGAGGTAGGTGAGCCGGCCGTCGGGGGTCCAGCGGACCACGTCTCCGGTGCGGTACATGCGGGTGCCGGCCGGGCCGTAGGGGTCGGCGACGAAGCGTTCTGCGGTCAGAGCCGGGCGCAGCTGGTAGCCGCGGGCGACGCCTTCGCCGGCGATGTACAGCTCACCCGGCACCCCCACCGGGACAGGCTGGAGGTGGTCGTCCAGGACATACACCCGGGTGTTGGTCAGGGGTCGTCCGATGGTGACGGGGGCGCCGGTGGTCAGGGTGGTGGCGGTGGACCAGATGGTGGTTTCGGTGGGCCCGTAGACGTTGGTGACCTGAGCGGCGGCCTCGGTGAGCCGGTCGGCGAGGTCGGCGGGCAGCGCTTCGCCACCCGCGAGGACCCGCACACCGGCGAGTGCGGCGGCAGCGCCCGCGTCGTCGGCCACCGAACGCCACAGGCTCGGCGTGGCCTGCATGACGGTGATCTGCTCACCGGTGAGGAGTGCGCGCAGCTGCTCGGGATCGTGGACGACACCCGTGGGGGCCACGACGACGGCCGCGCCGGCGGTCAGCGGCGCGAACAGCTCCAGCCCGGCGATGTCGAAGCCGACCGTCGTCACCGCCAGCAGCCGGTCCCCGTCCGCCAGCGGAATCCGCTCACGCATGTCGGTGAGCAGGTTGGCCAGGGCGCCGCGTGAGACGACCACACCCTTCGGACGCCCCGTCGACCCGGACGTGTAGAGGACGTAGGCGGCCTGGTCGGGGCGGGTGAGGGCGGGCAGGTGTGTGGCCGGGTGGGGCTCACGCTCCCACGCCCCCTCCAGCCACTCCTCGTCGATGACCAGGACCGGCCCGGTCTCCTCCTGCATGAAGGCGAGCCGCTCCGCGGGGAAGTCGGCGTCCAGCGGCAGATACGCACCGCCCGTCTTCAGCACCGCCAACAGCACCGTCACCAGATCCGCCGTACGCGGCAGCATCACCGCCGCGTACCGCTCCGGGCCCATCCCGGCCTCCACCAGCAGCCGGGCCAGCCGGTCACTGCGGGCGTCCAGCTCCGCATACGACACCGCCACCCCACCGAAGACGACCGCCGCCGCCTCCGGCACCCGGGCCACCTGCGCCCGGAAACGACCCACCACATCGCCACCAGCACCAACACCCGCGTCCGCGTCCGCGTCCGCCGAACGAGTGTCGTTCCACTCCTCCAGCACCCGCAGCCGCTCATCCACCGCCAGCACACCCACCCGGCCCACCCGGGCCCCCGGCGCCGACACCACCGCCTCCAGCACCCGCACGAACCGACGGCCCAGGAGCTCGGCGCTCTCCCGGTCGAAGAGGTCGGCGCTGAACTCCAGTTCCGCGTCGATGCCGGCCGCGGAACTGTCGTCGTTGTAGAGCTCTCCCAGGTTGAAGGCGAGGTCGAAGCGTGCCGCGCTCGATCCGATCGACTGCTCGGACGTCTCCACACCGGGCCAGGACGCGAGGGAGGCCGTGGCCGTCCGCGAGTCCAGGTTGTGCAGGGAGAGCATGGTCTGGAAGAGGGGGTGGCGGCTGGTGGAGCGTTCGGGGTTGACGGCCTCGACGAGGCGTTCGAAGGGGATGTCCTGGTGGGCGTAGGCGGCGAGGTCGGTTTCCCTGACCCGGGCCAGCAGCTCCGTGAAGGTGGGGTTGCCGGTCAGGTCGGTGCGCAGGACGAGGGTGTTGACGAAGAAGCCGACCAGATCCTCGACCGCGTCGTCCGTCCGCCCCGCGATCGGCGAACCGATCGGGATGTCGGTGCCCGCACCCAGCCGGGACAGGAGCACGGCCAGTGCTGCCTGGAGGACCATGAAGGTGCTGGCCTGTTCCTGGCGGGCGAGGCGGGTGATGCGGGTGTGGAGCTCTGCGGGGATGGTGAAGGTGACGGTGCCGCCCTGGTGGGACGGAGTGGTGGGCCGGGGCCGGTCGGTGGGCAGGTCGAGTTCGGCCGGGAGGCCGGCCAGGGTCTCCGTCCAGTAGGTGAGTTGCTTGCTGAGGACAGAGTCGGGGTCGTCCTCGGTGCCCAGGACGTCGCGCTGCCACAGGGTGTGGTCGGCGTACTGCACCGGCAGCGGGGCCCAGGTGGGTGCCTGACCGGCGATCCGGGCCCCGTAGGCGGTGGTCAGGTCCCGGGCGAGGGGGGTGAGGGACCAGCCGTCCGCGGCTATGTGGTGCACGACCAGCAGCAGGACGTGCTCGGTTTCACCGAGGTGGAAGAGGGTGGTGCGCAGCGGCAGGTCGCGGGTGAGGTCGAAGCCCTGGCCCACGGCGTCGGACAGCTCACCGTCGAGCTGCTCCTCGGTGACCTCCCGTACCTCGAAGGCGGGTGTCGCCTGGTCCGGGGTGAGGATGATCTGGTGCGCGCCCTGGGTCCCCTGGTCGTCCTGGGCGTAGACGGTCCGCAGCGCTTCGTGGCGTGCGGTGACATCCGCGAGGGCCGCGTGCAGGGCCTCTTCGTCGAGGGTGCCGGTCAGGCGCAGGGCGACGGGGATGTTGTAGAGGGCGCTGCCGGGCTCGTACTGGTGCAGGAACCACAGCCGCTGCTGCGCGTACGACAACGGCAGCCGCTCCGGACGCACCGCCCGCGCCACCACCGGCGTACGAGCGGACACCGCCTGCCCCAGCAACCCCGCCAGCCCCGCCACCGACGGCGTCTCGAACAGGGCCCGCACCGACAGCTCCACTCCGAGAGCCGTACGGATACGCGAGACCAGCCGCGTCGCCAGCAGCGAGTGTCCGCCGAGGTCGAAGAAGCTGTCGTCGATGCCGACGCGTTCCAGGCCCAGGACGTCCGCGAAGAGGTGGGCCAGGATCTCCTCCTGGCCGGTCCGCGGTCGCCGTGCCGACTCGATCGCGCCGTCCCAGTCGGGCGCGGGCAGAGCGCGGCGGTCGAGCTTGCCGGTGGGGGTGAGGGGCAGTTCGGGCAGCGGGACGACCGCTGCCGGCACCATGTGCTGGGGCAGCCGCTCCGCGACGTACTGGCGCAGCGCGGCGGGGTCCGCCCCGGCGCCCTCGGTGGGGGAGACGTACGCGACGAGCCGCTTGTCGCCCGGGCGGTCCTCCCGCACGACGACCGCCGCCTGGGCCACCGACCCGTGGGCGCCCAGCAGGGACTCGATCTCACCCAGCTCGATCCGGAAGCCGCGCACCTTCACCTGGTCGTCGGCCCGGCCGATGAACTCCACCAGACCCTCGTCCGTCCAGCGGACCACGTCACCGGTCCGGTACATGCGGGAGCCCGCCGGACCGAACGGGTTCGCGACGAAGCGTTCCGAGGTGAGACCGGGACGGCCCAGGTAGCCGCGGGCCACGCCGGCGCCGGCGACGTAGAGCTCGCCGGCCACCCCGACCGGGGCGGGGCGCAGGGCGGCGTCCAGGACGTACACCTGCGCGTTGGAGACGGGTGTGCCGAGTTCGGCGGGGCGGGCGTCGCGTACGACACCGGTGACGCTGTCGGCGGTGCACTCGGTGGGGCCGTAGAAGTTGAACGCCAGGAGGCCGTCCACCGAGGTCAGTTCGCGGCGCAGGCCCTCGCCGATGGCCTCGCCGCCGAGGACCACGAGCGAGGGGCGGTGCCGGTCCGCGTCCAGCAGACCCGCGAGGAGCAGGTGCTGGCACTCCGACGGGGTCATGTCGACGACGTCGATGCGCTGTTCGTGGACCTGCCGGGCGAAGGCCTCCGGGTCATGACGGGTGTCGTCGTCGAGCAGATGCAGCTCGTGGCCGTGCGCGGCCATCCACAGGAACAGGCCCCATGACGCGTCGAAGGAGAAGGAGGCCGTGTGGGCCATGCGCAGCCTGCGGCCGCCGACGGAGTCCACCACCCTGCTCAGGACTTCGTACTGGTGGTGATGGAGCAGGTTGCTGAGGCTCGCATGGGTGATGAGGGCGGCCTTCGGGCGGCCCGTCGACCCGGAGGTGTACAGGATGTACGCGCCGCCCGCCGGGGTCACGGGGGCGGCGACCGGGTTCGTGTCCGGTCGTCCGTCGAGGGCGTCGCGGGTCTCCGCGCCGTCCAGCCGGATCACGGGGACGCCCGAGCCGTCGAGGACGGCGACCCGGTCCGCCGCGGTGGAGACGGTGACCACCAGCGAGGGCGCCGAGTCCGTCAGCATGAACGAGGTGCGGTCGGCGGGGTACTCCGGATCCACGGGGAGGTAGACCGCTCCCGCCTTCATCGCCGCGAGCAGCGCCACCATGGAGTCCACGGAACGGGGGAGCACCACGGCCACGACGTCCTCGGGGCCGACGCCCTGCTCGGTGAAGAGCCGGGCCAGCCGGTTCACCCGGGCGTTGAGTTCCCGGTAGGTGACGCGGGTGTCCTGGAAGACCACGGCGGTCTCGTCGGGGGTACGGGCCACCTGGGTCTCGAAGAGACGAGGGAGGATGCCGGCCGGTACGGGACGCTCGGTACGGTTCCAGTCGACGAGCAGGCGCTCCCGCTGCCCCGCGGCGAGCGCGTCGACGCGGCCGACCGGAGCGTGCGGGGCGTCGAGCAGAAGGCGCAGGATGCCCAGCAGGTGCTCGGCCAGCTCCTCGGCCTCCTCGCGGCGGAAGACGTCGGGGCGGTAGTCCAGCTGGAACCGCAGCGTGGAGTCGGGCATGCACACGAGACCCAGCGGATAGTGGGTGGCGTCGTAACCCTCGGTGCGCAGGACCCGGAGGCCGTCGGTCGCGCGGTCGAGACCGGAGGCGTCCAGCGGATAGTTCTCGAACACCATGGAGGTGTCGAAGAGTTCCCCCACGTCGGTCAGTCTCTGGATCTCGGCGAGTCCGAGATGCTGGTGGGCGAGGAGCCGGCTCTGTTCCTCCTGGAGTCTGGCCAGCATGGCCGCCAGGGGCTCCGCCGGGCGCAGCCGCAGCCGCAGCGGCAGCGTGTTGATGAAGAGACCGACCATGTCCTCGACCCCGTCGAGCTCCGGCGGCCGACCGGAGACCGTGACGCCGAACACCACGTCGTCGATCCCGGTGATCCTCGACAGCAGCAGTGACCAGGCACCCTGGACCACGGTGTTGAGGGTCAGGCCGTGCTCGCGGGCGAGCGCGGTCAGCGCCTGCGTCTCCCGGCCGTCGAGGCCGAACCGGACCTGCTCCGGAACCACCGGTGGCTGTCCGGGAGCGAGCGCCGCGACCCGCGTGGGCTCTTCCAGGCCCGCCAGCGCCTCGCTCCAGGCGCGGATCGCCGCACCGGTGTCCTGTTCGGCGAGCCAGGTCAGGTGGTCGCGGTAGGGACGCGGGCGGGGAAGCCCGGAGTCGTCGCCCTTGGCCAGGTAGAGCGCGAGCAGTTCCCTCATCAGGATCTGCATCGACCAGCCGTCGAGCAAAATGTGATGGTTCGTCAGGACGAACCGGTGCCGCTGCCCGCCGAGGTGGATGAGGGTGAACCGCACCAGCGGCGCCTGCCCCAGGTCGAAGCGCCGGCTGCGGTCCTCCAGCGCCTCGGCCTCCGCCCGGCTCGCCCGGCTGGTCTCCGGCAGGTCACCGAGGTCGACGGTGCGCCAGGGCAGGTCCACCTCGCGGAGCACCAGCTGGGCCCACTCGCCGGACTTGCGCTGGCGGAAAGCCACCCGCAGGTTCGGGTAGCGGGCGAGCAGCGCCGCGGACGCGTTCCGCAACGCCTCGGTGTCCAGCGGGCCTTCGAAGTCCGTCGTGATCTGGGCCACGTAGACGTCGGTGGCGGTCCCTTCGAGGACGTTGTGGAAGAGCAGTCCCTCCTGGAGGGGGGACAGCGGGTAGATGTCCTCGATCTTACGGGGCCGTCGCGTCACTGCCATCTCTCCCACTCGGACCGCACTTTGTCACCGTGGCCAGCGCCGCAAAATAAGGCTGGCAGCAATATCAGCCAGCAACCTATTCGCCGGAGTGGGTGGTCTGTCAAGGAAAATGCGACGCCCTTAACCCACGCCTTAAACACGGCTGTCGCGTCACGGTTTCCAATGAGTGGTGTTCAACTCCACCCTTAAACAGGAGGGCTAGCGGCGGTGTGACTGCGGGCCGGTGCTAGGGTCACGGCACTTGCGATGGAGCTGGAGGCGTAATGGCACATCATGAGTTGAGGGAGGAATTCATCACCTGGCTGGGCGGGGATTCCTTCACCTGCCTGGGAGCGCGTTCCGCTCTGCGACAGGACACCCTTGTCGTGCGGTTCTACGATGAGTTGGGCGGGGCCGAGGCCACTGCTCTCCTCCATCGGGACCTGGTCGCGTTCGCTGAGGAACAACTCACCGGGGAAAACGAATTCGCTTCGTTCGTGGCGATATTCCTGGGTCCCCGGATGCATGGCGAAGAGGAATTCGAAAAGCTGCTCTGGGAGCAGTTGGGGCACCTGCATCGACTGGATGCCAAAACCCATGAATGGAGCTCCGGGTACTCCAGTGACACAGAGTCGCCCGAATTCGCCTTCAGTGTGGCCGGGCATCCGTTCTTCGTGGCCGGTCTGGGCCCTGAAGCCTCTCGGATTTCCCGGCGCTTCTCACATCCGGCCCTCGTGTTCAATTCGCACGAGCAGTTCGCCCGGCTGAAGGCGCAGGGGACGTACTACGGCCTGCAGCGCAGGATCCGCGAACGTGAGGTACGGCTGCAGGGGAGCGTCAACCCCATGCTGTCCGACCACGGTCAGTCCTCCGAGGCCCGTCAGTACGCGGGGCGCGCCGTGCCGGCGGACTGGCGGTGCCCGTTCTCCGCGGAGGGCTCCTGAGCCGAGCGGCCGAGCGGCCGAGCGGCCATGTGGCCAAGAGGCCGAGCGGCCAAGCGGCCGAGCCCTGTTCGCGGTGACACGGAATAGGGGTGAACGGCTGATTCCTTTCGCCGCGACGCGGCGTCCGGCGTCAGGCGTCCTGCGTCCGGAACAGTTCCGGGACGACCAGTGATGTGCCGTGTCCGCACCGGCTGTTCGCGATGTCCGGAACAGCCGGTGCGCGGTGTCCGGAATCAGTCGACGCTTTCGATCAGTCCCGCCTCATAGGCGATGATGGCCGCCTGAACACGGTTGCCGACGGCCAGCCTCGTGAGGATGGAACTGACATGAGTCTTGACTGTGCCTTCGACGAGGCGCAGCCGACGGGCGATCTGGGCGTTCGACAGCCCTTCCCCGAGCAGTGTCAGCACCTCCCGCTCCCGGGCACTGAGGCGGTCGACCCGCTCGCGTGCGGCGGAGCCCCGTGCCATCCGGGCCGTGGGCAGTCCGCGGATCACCCGGTGCGCCGCCTCGGGAGAGAGATACGCGGCCCCGTCGGCGACGGCGTGCACCCCCGCGATGAGGTCGCGCGGGTCTCCCGACTTCAGCAGGAACCCACTGGCGCCTTCGCCCAGGGCACGCGCGATGTAGTCGTCGTTGCTGAACGTCGTGAAAATGATCACGGCCGTGCCCGCGTCGGACTTCAGGATCTCGGAAGCGGCGTCGAGTCCGTCGAGCTGCGGCATCTGCACGTCCAGGAGTGCCACGTCCGGCCGGTGCCGGCGCACCAGTTCCACGGCCTCCCGGCCGGTGGACGCCTCGGCCACCACCTCGATCTCCGGATCGGCCGACAGGATCGCCCGGGCCCCCGCGCGCATCATCGTCTCGTCGTCGGCGATCAGAACCCGAATCACACGTTCCCCATTTCTTCCGCCGGGGCTGTCGCCGCACCGGCGTGCTGTCAGGACTCCCGATGAAAAGCCGCTGGAAGTCCTGGGATCCTGCTCGGACCAGTCGATCCCGCATCCTTGTCGAGCGTGCCCGGCAACGCAAGGTCGTCCGAAGTGCCGTGCTCTGGGCGGCACTCGCCGTCCCCGCGCTGCTCGACTCGCCCGGCGACGCCGATCCCCGGTCCCTGTGGTGGCGGCTGGCCGGCGTCCTGCTGCTCGTACCCGTCGTCGTGCTCCGGGCCACGCGGCTGTCGCTGGCCTGCGGGACCACCGCGGTCCTGAGTCTCGTCAGCCCCTGGTTCGCGCCCAGCCTGTTCGTCATGGGCTACCTGGCCGGCCGGCGCGGCGACGCGCGAGGGCGTCCCGTCGACACGGCGGTGGCCGTCACGGCGGTGCTGACGACCCTGGGCGTCCTGGGGCTCAGGGCGGGCCACCTCACCACCTGGCTGAACAGCGTCCCGTTGCTGGTGGGCGCCGTGACCGCGTGGCTGGCCGGCCGGCACCGCCACCAGCGCCGCGAACTCGAACTCGCCGGCTGGCAGCGGGCCCGGCACCTCGAGCGGGAGTACGAGCTCGCCGCCGACCGGGCCAGGACCCGGGAACGCGCCCGCATCGCCCAGGACATGCACGACCAGCTCGGGCACGACCTCACCCTCATCGCCATGCAGGCCGCCGCCCTGGAGGTCGCCCCCGACCTGGACGCGTCCGTGCGGGCCACGGCGAAGCAGCTGCGCGGCAACGCGGGGCAGGCCGTGAGCAGGCTCAGCGACATCATCGGAGTGCTGCGCGTGGACACGGCGCAGGAACCGACGACACCGCGCGAGGACCTCATGACGACGGTGGACCGTGCGCGGACCGCGGGGATGCTGATCGACCTGCGGCGGATCGGCCTCGACGTCACGGCCCCGGCCGCGGTCGAGGAAGCGGTGCGGCGGGTGGTCCAGGAGTCGCTCACCAACGCCGCCAAGCACGCCCCCGGCGAGGAGGTGCGGATCCGGATCGACCGCCTGACGGACCACACGGTCGTCACCGTCACCAACGGCATCTCCGACGGCCCGTCCGAGCCGGCCGTCGGCAACGGCACGGGACTGGTCGGTCTCTCCGAGCGGGTCCAGGTGCTCGGCGGGACGCTCACCGCCCGGCTCCGCGAGGACGGCGTGTTCGAGGTCACGGCCCGCGTGCCGCACTCCGGGGAGCTGTACGGGGCCGGCGCCGCCGGTCCCCGGGGCCCGCTCGGTGTTCCGCTCACCGTCACGGCCCAGCGGGACGCCGAGCAGCGGGTCCGCCGCAGCCTCGTGACGATGCTGGCGGTGCCCGTGGTGGCCGTCGCCGTCGTGTGCGTGATGATGGTCGTCTACTTCTCGAACGCGTTCGACAGCAGCGCGACGCTGGACGCCTCCACCTACCGCGGGCTGGCGCGGGGCGAGCGATGGCAGGACCTGCGGACGGTGCTGCCCGCGGAGCAGGTGCCCGCGGAGTGGCACGCGGGCTCCCCGCCGGCGCCCGAGCGCGCCGTGTGCCGGTACTACCGGGCCGAGGGCGGTGGCCTCTTCTCGATGGAGGCGGGCGTGTACCGGCTGTGCTTCGTCGACGGACGGCTGGCGGCCAAGGACGTGCTGTCCGACGAGCGGTAGCCGGGGCGAGGGGGTGGCCGGCCGGAGTCGAGGGCGTGTTCTCCGTCCTGCGGGAAACCTGAGGCGTCATGGCGAGATTCGGAACACGAAAGCCGGCGGACGCTGAGGACGGTCCGGCGCTGAAGCGGGCGCTGACCACCCCGCTGCTGTACTTCTTCATCCTGGGCGACGTGCTCGGCGCGGGGGTGTACGTCCTGGTGGGGCAGGTGGCCGCCGACACCGGGGGAGCGGTGTGGGTGCCGCTGGTCGTCGCGCTGCTGCTGGCGCTGCTGACCGCGGCCTCCTACGCCGAGCTGGCCACGAAGTACCCCCGGGCGGGCGGCGCCTCCCACTACACCACCCTGGCCTTCGGGCCGTTCGCCGGGTTCGTCGCGGGTTTCTGCATGCTCGCCGCCGGCATCGTCTCCGTGGCCGCGCTGGCCCGCGGCTTCGGGGGCGACTACCTGTCGGCCTTCGTGACGCTGCCGGTGGGCCTCGTCGCCGTGGTGTTCCTCGCCCTGCTCGCGCTGGTCAACGCGCGGGGCATCAAGGAGTCCACCCGGGCCAACGTCGTCGCCACCGTCATCGAGGTCGGCGGCCTGCTCGTCATCGTCGCCCTCGGCGCGTGGCTGCTGCTGCGCGGCGACGGCGACGTGGCACGGCTCGGGCAGCTCGGGACGCCGGACAAGGGAGCCGCGGCGGCCGTACTGAGCGGCTCCGTACTGGCCTACTACTCCTTCGTCGGTTTCGAGACCTCCGTGAACGTCGCCGAGGAGACCCGCGACCCCCGCCGCTCCTACCCGCGCGCCCTCTTCGGCGCCCTCGCCACCGCCGGCGCCGTGTACGTACTGGTGGGGCTCGCGGCGTCCGTGGCCGTGCCGACGGCCCGGCTCGCCGAGTCGAGCGGGCCGCTGCTGGAGGTCGTCGAGGCGGCCGGCGGCGTGCCGACCCGCCTGTTCAGCGCCATCGCCCTGGTCGCCGTGGCGAACGGCGCGCTGCTCACCGGCATCATGTCCTCCCGCCTGGCGTACGGCATGGCCCGGGACGGGCTGCTGCCCGTCACGCTGACCAAGGTGCTGCCCGGGCGCCGTACGCCCTGGGCGGCGATCGCGGTCACGACCGTGCTGTCGATGCTGCTCGCGCTCACCGGCAGCGTCGCCACCCTGGCTTCCACCCTGGTCCTGCTGCTGCTCGTGGTCTTCCTCATGGTCAACACGGCCGTCCTCGTCCTGCGCCGCGACCCGGGTGAGGCCGACCACTTCCGGGCCCCGACCGTGCTCCCCGTGCTGGGAGCGGCCTCCTGCGTCGCGCTCGCCACCCAGATCGAGGCCGAGGTGTGGCTGCGCGGACTGCTGGTCGTGGCCGTGGGAACGGTCCTCGCCGCGGTCGCCGCCGTACGGCGGGGCGGACGGGGGGACGCGACCGAGCGCGAAGGCCGTTCGGACCGGGCCCGGGAGACGCACGAGGCGGGCGGCTCGGACCAGGCGCGGTAGCGGTCGGCGAAGGCGCAGCCCGTCGCCCGCCGTACGTCGACCCCGCCCGTCGCTCGTCACCCTCCACCCGTCGCCCGGCGTGGGGTGCCCGAGTCGGCCGGGGCGCCCGAGTCGGCCGGGGCGCCGGGGAGGGCGGGTCGCCGGTCGGGCCCGGGTGCGGCCTCCGTGCCAGAATGGACGCCCCGTCGCCCCACCACGCGCCCCAGAGGTTCCCGTGACCAAGCCCGTCGCCCGCGAGCCGCAGCGACGCAACGCGCGGTCCAACCGGGCGCGCATCCTGGCCACGGCCCGCCGCGAACTCGGACGGAACCCGGACACCACCCTGGAGGAGCTGGCCCGCGCCGCCGGCGTCGTACGGCGCACCCTCTTCGGTCACTTCCCGGGGCGCGCGGCACTCCTGGAGGCCCTCGCCGAGGAGGCCTCGGAGGTGCTGCGGAGCGCGATGGCCGCCGGTGCGGAGCGCATCGGGCCCGCGGAACCGGCCGAGCGTGCCCTCGCGTACTTCGTGCTGCTGATGTGGCCGGTCGGCGACCGCTACCGGATGCTCCTGGCGCTGGCCCGGCACGACCTGGGCGTGGAGCGCGTGTCGGAGATCCTGGCACCGGCCCGCGCCGAGGTCACCGCCATCCTGGAGCGCGGCCAGCGGGACGGAGCCTTCCCCGCGCATCTGCCGCCCGCCGTGCTGAGCGCCGGCCTGGAGGCGATGACGGTCGCCCTGCTGGAGCAGGTCAACACCGGGGCGCTGGAGGACGACGGCACCCGGGTCGCCCTGGCCCAGCTCATCGCGGCCGGCGTACCGGAGCAGCGGGCCCGGGCCGTAGTCGAGGACGTCACCCCCGCGGAGCCCGTCCCGGGCGAGTGAGCCACCGGCCACCCCCGCACTCCCGCCGCCGGCTCACCCGCCCCACCCCCGGCTGACCCCATCCCCCTCCCGCTCGCGTGCCGCCCGCGCTCCCACGGGGACCGTGCCGATCCCTGCCCACGCGCCGCGCTGACCGCCGGGCGCCAGCCGCGCTGCCCGCCACGTACCTACCGCGCCGACCGCTACGTGCCCACCGCCACGTACCCACCACCACGCGCCCACCGCGCCCACCGCGCCCACCGCGCTCGCCCCGCACGTCGCGCCCGTGCGAGGCGCGCCCGGCCCCGGACCCGGCACCGCCCCCGGACCCGGCACCGCCCCCGGACCCGGCACCGCCCCCGGACCCGGCACCGCCCCCGGACCCGGTACCGCCCCCGGACCGGGCGGGACCGGCAACGCGCACGGGTGGCCGAGGCACCCTCCCCGTATTTGCACCTCAATGTGCAACAAACTACGCTGCCCCTAGTCTGCACATCGATGGGCAATTAACTAGCCCCAGTCCCCGGGAGCCCCGATGCCCCTCCTAGCCACCACCCCCGTCGAGAAGATGACCGGGCCGTACGCGCGGCGCTGGTGGGCCCTGGTCGTCCTGTGCCTGAGCCTGCTGATCGTCGTCATGGCCAACACGTCGCTGATCGTGGCCGCGCCGGACATGACGGCCGACCTGGGCCTGAGCAGCAGCGACCTGCAGTGGGTCATCGACGGCTACACCGTCCCGTACGCCGCGCTGATGCTGGTCCTCGGCTCGGTCGGCGACAAGTACAGCCGCCGCGGCGCCCTGATCACCGGCCTGGTGGTCTTCGCGGGCGGTTCCGTGATGGGCAGCCTGGTGGAGGAGACCGGGCTGGTCATCGCGGCCCGGGCGATCATGGGCGTCGGGGCCGCCGTCGTCATGCCGGCCACGCTGTCCCTCCTGGTGGCGGTCTTCCCCAAGGGGGAGCGGGCCCGGGCCATCACCGCCTGGACCGCCACCTCCGGCCTCGCCATCGCGGTCGGCCCGCTGGTCGCCGGCCGCCTCCTGGAGGACCACGCCTGGGGCTCGACCTTCCTGGTCAACGTCCCCGTCGCGGTCGCCGCCGTGGTGGGCGCGCTGCTCCTCGTCCCGCCGTCGAAGGCGACCGGCATGGGCCGTATCGACTACGTGGGCGGTCTGCTGTCCATCGTCTCCGTCGGCAGCCTGGTCTACGCGAGCATCGAGGGTCCGCACTTCGGCTGGGGCACCGGTCCGGTCGCCGCGGCCGTCGTCGCGGTGGTGGGCCTCGTGGCCTTCGTGGCCTGGGAGCTGCGTCACCCGCACCCCATGCTGGACGTGCGGAGGTTCCTCCTGCGGCCGTTCAGCGGCTCGATGCTGGCGGTGCTGTTCTTCTTCTTCGGCACCTACGGCGCCATCTACTACGCCACGCAGTTCCTGCAGTTCGTGCTGGGCTTCGGCGCGCTGGAGACCGGCGTGCGGCTGCTGCCGCTGGCCGGCGCCGTGTTCGTCGGCGCCGCCGTCACCGGCAGGCTGACGCCGAGGCTGGGGGTGAAGGCCATGGTCGGCTCCGGCATGGTGCTCGGCACCGTCGGTGTGCTCCTGCTGGTCCTCGTCGAGAAGGACTCGACCTACGCCGACTTCCTGGCCCCGATGATGCTGCTGGGCCTCGCGATCGGGCTGAGCGTCTCCCCGGCCACCGACACCATCATGGGTTCCTTCCCGGAGAGCGAGCTGGGCGTCGGCGGCGGCGCCAACGACACCGCGCTGGAGCTCGGCGGCTCCCTGGGGATCGCCGTGCTGGGCTCCCTGCTCGGCACCGCCTACCGGGACGAACTCGCCGACCTGGCCGGCGGCCGGCTCCCGGCCGCCGCACTGGACACCGCCCAGGACTCCGTCGGCGGCGGACTGGCCGTCGCCGAGCGGCTCGCGACCGACCCCTCCGCCGGACCGCGGCAGGCCGAGGCCCTGGCGGACGCCGTGAACCAGTCCTTCGCCCACGGCGTCGCCACGACCAGCCTCGTCGGCGGCATCATCATGGCCGCCGGCACCCTCGTCGTCCTCGCCGTCCTGCCCGGCCGCCGCCGCACCGCCCACCGCCTGCCGGAGGACGACCCGGCACGGACCCGGGACGCGGAGCTCAGCGACTCGGCACGGTGAGCCGCTCCGGCCGGCTCCGCGTCAGTCGGTCAGAGCGGCCAGCTCCTCCGGTGTGCGCGGGCCGGCCGCCGAGTCCGTCAGCAGGCCCCGTGCCCGCAGCACCCGCGCCACCGCCACCCCCCACGGCAACCGCAGCCCCGCCTGCCGCAGCAGCTCCGTGCGGGCCAGCGTCGGGGCCGTCGGACCCGTGTGCACACCGGCCGGGGTGAGCAGGGCCGCCTCGTCGGACCAGCGCAGGGCGAGGTCGACGTCATGGGTGGCCATCACCACCGTGGTGCCGCCCGCGCGGAGCCGGTCCAGGGTGGCGAGCAGCCTCTCCTGCCCGTCCGGGTCGAGCCCCGCGGTCGGCTCGTCGAGGATCAGCACCCGCGGCCGCATCGCCACGGCACCGGCGATCGCGGTCCGCTTGCGCTGGCCGTACGAGAGCAGATGGGTGGGCCGGTCGGCCAGCGCCGCGATGTCCAGTGCGGCCAGCGCCTCCCCGACCCGGGACCGGACCTGCGCGTCGGACAGGCCCAGGTTCAGCGGACCGAAGGACACGTCCTGCCCCACCGAGGCCGCGAACAGCTGGTCGTCCGGGTCCTGCACCACCAGCTGCACCGTGGTCCGCAGCCGGGTCAGCCCCTTGCGGTCGTACACCACCGGCTCCCCGTCCACCGTCAACGTCCCGGCGTTCGGCCTGAGTCCGCCGCTGAGCAGCCGCATCAGCGTGGTCTTGCCGCTGCCGTTGCGGCCCAGCAGCGCGAGCGCGCGCCCCTCGCGCACCTCGAAGTCCAGGCCGGTGAGCACGTCCGGGCCCTCCTCGTACGCGAAGGACGCGCCCCGCAGGGCCACCAGGGGCGACGCGGCCGTCCCGGCCCCCTCGATCGTCTCGTTCACGACAGCGGCCTTTCCAGTACGAGGGTGAGGGCGGCCAGCGCCGCCAGCAGCGCGAGGCTCGCCGCCGTGAAGGGCACCGAGACACGGGCCTCGGGCACCAGGACCCGCAGCGTGCCGTCGTAACCGCGCCCCGCGAGACCGGACTGGAGCCGCGCCGCCCGGTCGAAGGCCCGTACGAAGGCCGTGGCGCCGAGCCCGCCGAGGGAGCGCCACGCGGCGGCCCGGCCGGTGTGGCCCAGCCGCGCCGCCTGCGCCTCGCGGATCCGGCGCACGGAGTCCAGCAGCAGGAAACTCATGCGGTACGTCACCAGAGCGACGTCCACCACCGGCGCGGGCACCCCGGCCCGCACCAGGCGGGGCAGCAGGTCGGACATCGGGGTGGTGAACGCGAACAGCAGCACCCCGAGGGAGGCCGCCGAGGTCCGCAGCATCAGCTCACCGGCGCGCACCGGCCCGCCGTCCGCCCATGTCAGGAACCCGTCCGGCCCCCCGACCCGCACCAGCAGCGGCAGCGCCCCCGTCACGCAGAAACCCAGCGGCACCCGGTACGCCCGCCACAGCCGGCGCCGGGGCACGCCCGCCGGGCCGAGCAGCACGACGAGCGCCGCCACCAGCACCAGTGCCGCGCCCGGCCAGGGCGGCAGCGAGACGGCGAGCACGGTCAGGCCGAGCCCGAGCACGGCCTTGTCCACGGGATGCCGGCGGCGCCACCTGCTGCTGTGCGCCGCCGCGTCGATCGGCAGCACTCAGTCCCCTTCGGGCGCGTCCCGCCCAGCCGTCGCCACCGCCCGTTCCTCGCCCTGCCGCCGGCCCCGGCGCAGCCCGAAGTAGTAGGCCAGCACACCCGCGCCGAGCGCGGCCTGCACGGCGAACAGCGCCGACTCGATCTCCCCGGACGGCGGCTCGTACAGCGGCGAGAACCACGGCTCGTAGTCCGGCTCGATCTCGGTGATCGCCGTCTCCGCCTCCGCGTCCGCCCCGGCGAACGGCTCCTCCTTGTGATCGCCGAGCCCCAGCACCAGCGGCAGCACCGCGAGCGCGGCGACGGCGAGCAGCAGCAGGGCGTTGATCTTCGCGTTGCGGCTCATCGGGCCACCACCTCCTCCTGCTCGCCGGACGCGACCTTGCCGGCCCCGGTCCCGTCGTCGGCTCCGGCCGGCCTCGACAGCACACCGAGCCGGGTCAGTTCTCCCTTGCTGGACTGCACCAGCAGCCGCATGACGACGACCGTGAGCAGGCCCTCGCTCACCGCCAGCGGGATCTGCGTGACGGCGAAGATGGACCCGAACTTGCCGAGGGCGCCCAGGAAGCCGCTGCCCGGGTCCGGGAAGGCGAGCGCCAGCTGGACGCTGGTGACGCAGTAGGTGGTCAGGTCGGCGACGAAGGCGCCGAAGAACACCGTGACCATCAGCGGCACGCCGGAGCGGCGCAGCACCCGGTAGACGGCGTAGCCGGCCCAGGGACCGGCGATCGCCATCGAGAAGACGTTGGCACCGAGCGTGGTCAGCCCGCCGTGCGCGAGCAGCAGCGCCTGGAAGAGCAGGGTGATGGTGCCCAGCACCGCCATGATCGGCGGCCGGAACAGGACGGCGCCGAGCCCCGTGCCGGTCGGGTGCGAACAACTCCCGGTGACGGACGGCAGCTTCAGGGCCGACAGCACGAACGTGAAGGCTCCGGACGCCCCGAGGAGCAAGGTGCTCTCCGGGTGTTCCCTGACCTCACGGGTGAGTGACCGTACTCCGTGGACGACGAACGGCGCGGACGCGACACCCCAGGCGATCGCGTGCGCCGGAGGCAGAAAGCCCTCGGCTATGTGCATGGCTCAGCAGACCCTCTCCAGCACCTCGTGGATGGACGACGCGCCTTGGCCGGTCTCCTGGCTTACGGGTACCACCGCCCGTGCTCCGCCTTCCCGGGTCCTAGGACCCAGTGGCTGCCCGCGAGGGCCGGAGCCGGACTTCCCGATTCACAGTGGCGAGGGCCGCACCGGCATCACACCGGATTTCCCGTTCACCAAGGCGTGGCGACAGTAGTGCTCCCGAAGGGGCGGTGACAAGCCGCCCTCCAGTCCTCGGACGCGCGTCGTTCACGCAGGTGGCGTCGGCGCACGCGCGTCCCGGTGCCCGTCAGCCGCGCCGGTCCCGCTCCGTCCGCCGGACCACCATGTCGCGCAGCCGCTGGGCGAGGGCGGTCGCGGCTGCGGTCAGGAACACGAAGCTGTACGTGATCTGGAGGACCGTCACGATGCGGGCCGCCTGGCCGCTCGGGGTGATGTCGCCGTACCCGACGGTCGCCAGCGTGACGATGGTGAAGTACAGGGCGTCGACGCGGGTGCTGAGGCCGACGAACTCGCCCTCGTGCTTGGCGAGGGCGTAGTAGGTGGCCGAGAAGATGTGCACGGTCAGGACGATCAGCAGGGAGAGGACCGCACCGGGCCGGGAGTCCGGGCGGTTGGTGAACACGTGGCGGATCTGCCGGAGCAGCAGCACGGCCACGACGGTGAGCGCGAGGGCGAACAGCACCCAGCTCAGTACGGGCCGCCGCGGGCCCAGGTGGTCGAGAGGGAGCAGGAAGTAGGCCACGACCACGGCCACCGTGACGCCGGCCCGCACCAGCCAGGGACGCACCGTGCGCCAGGCGGTCCGCGGGGGGTCGGTCCGGGGAGGGCCGGCCCGCGGACGGCCGGGCCGCCGAGGGCCGGACCGGTGGTGCTCCGTCACCGTGCGGTTCCCCCGCCCGGGCTCTCGGCCGCCGCCGGTTCGGTGCGGCGCACCAACTGGGCGACGACGAAGGCGACGACCGACGCGATGACGATCAGCGGCGTCTGGTCGTGGGCGTCCTTGCCCATCAGCAGGACCGCCAGCACCGCGCTGGCCAGTGGCAGTCCCGTCACCGCCGCCGCGGCGGCCGAGATGCCCAGGGCGAGGGCCGGCGTCACCCCGAAGCCCGGCAGACCGGAACACGCGACGGCCGTGGCCGCGCCCAGCAGTACGGCCGGGAAGATCGGCCCTCCGCGCAGACTGCCCAACGCGATGCCCCAGGCCAGCCCCTTGCACGCGACCAGGGCGACCAGCGCGCCCACCGACCAGGCGTGCGGGTCCGCGGCCAGCCGCCCGAGCGTGGCCTGACCGGACAGGGCCGCCTCCGCCGGGGAACGGCCGGTGATCAGGGCGTACGCGCAGAGGCAGGCGCCCACGGCCACGGCGCACAGGACGGTGCGTGCGGCCGTGTGCCGCCGCGTCCAGGAGACGGTGCGGTGACCCAGCTCGCGGGCCAGTGTGACCAGCACCGCGATCAGTGCCGCGGTGGGGATGCCCCAGAGGAAGTCGCCCGCGTCCGGGCCGGCGGCCGGGGGGAGGTCCTGCAGGCTCAGGGCGCCGATCTCCAGGCCCGTCCACTGCCCGAACCCGGTGAAGACCAGGGCGCCCGCCGCACTGGCCAGCAGACAGGGCAGCAACAGGGTGACCAGCTGGGCACCCGCGAGACCCGCCCCCTCGATCAGCAGGACGGCCGCCGCCACCGGCCCGCCGAGGATGGTGGAGATCGCGGCGGTGGACCCGGCCGTCGCGATGATCGCGCTCGCCCTCGGGTCGCCGGCCGCCTTCGCCCGCCGTACCGCCAGCAGCGCGAGTCCGCTGCCGACGGCCATCAACGGCGCCTCCGGCCCCAGCACCACACCGAGCGGCAGCGTGGCCAGCGCGGCCAGGACGGCGCCGGGCAGCGCGCGGGGGCCGACGGGCGCGCCGCCCAGCCCGTTCACCGGCAGATGCCCGCCGCCGCCCGGCATCCTGGTGACGATCGGCGCGAGGATCAGCCCGGCCAGCAGCAGCGCGGGCAGCGGCCACCACCAGGGCGGGGCGTCGTAGCCGGCCGCCTCGGGCAGCGACGTCCACACCCAGTGCTGCAGCTGGTGCTGGAACCCGACGAAGAAGAAGCAGGCCAGCGCGACGGGCACGCCCAGCAGGACGCACAGCAGCAACAGCCGCAGATAGCCGGGGCTCAACAGCGTGTGCCGCAGGGACTGTTCCGCCCGGCCCGGCACCGCGTTCGCCGGCGGGGGCTGAGTCGCCACGGTCCTCCTCCGTCCACCTCGCCCCGGCACCTGGTCCGACGGGGCCGGAGCGCGCGTTCGCACGTGCGCCCCAGTTAACGCGAGGCGGGGCGGGGGCGCATGCGCACGGGGCGTCCCGGCGAGCGGGCGCCGGGCGGACCGGCCGACGCCGGTTCACCCGTCCGGCGTACCCGCATGGCCGGGCGGCACGGGGGGCCGCAGGCTCGGAGTGACCTGTCGGCGCCCGGGGCGCCGACGGGCCGAGGCCCGTACGGGGACACGCAGAAAGGACTCGCTCATGAGCCAGCACGCCGCACCTTCTCCCGGCAGGCCGACGCACGGCGCAGGCACCCCGCGGTCGGCGGACCGCTCCAGCGGATGGGTGACCGGCGGGGTCGTCTTCGCGGGCGTCCTGCTGCTGCTGAACGGCGCCCTCGCCGTCCTCCAGGGCATCGCGGCCATCGCCGAGGACGACGTGTACGCCCGCGTCGGCAGCTACGTCTACGAGCTCAACCTCACCGGCTGGGGCATCATCCACGTCATCCTGGGCGCCCTCCTCCTCGCCACGGGCTACGGACTGCTCAAGGACATGGCCTGGGCGCGTTTCGCGGGCATCTTCCTCGCCTCGATCAGCCTCATCGCCCAGTTCCTGTTCCTGCCGTACGCGCCCGTCTGGTCGGTGATCATGATGGCGATCGACGTCTTCGTGATCTGGGCGCTGGCCAGCCGTCAGGACCGGGCGGACCAGCGGTCCTGAGGCTCCCGGCCCATGACCGGCGGGCCCTCGGCACGGAGAGGCCCTGACACGGCGGCGGCGCGGGCCCGGACCGGGGCGCGGGCCCGGACCGGGCCCGCGCCGCCGCCGTGCCGACGACCGGGGGCCCCGGCGACGGACGACCGCCGGGTACGGAGCGTCGCGAATCGTGTCGCTGTTGGGCCGAACGGGTGACTTGGCGTAAGAATTGGCTGGTGCACGCATTGAAGGCGAGTGAGATCGGGGGGAGCCGGTGAACAGCCACGACGTCACCGATGAACAGTGGGAGGGGCTCGCCCAGGTCGTTCCCCTGCGCGGGCGGGACGCCTGGCCCTCCGCGGTCGGCCACCGGGCGCTGCCGGAGGCGGAGACGGAGACCCGCCGTCGTTTCGTCGTCCTGAGGGTCAACGTGTTCGCGGACGCCCGCGAGGTCGCCGAGATCCTGATGGCGGGCATCCCGGTCCTCCTGGACCTGACCAGTGCCGAGGGCGAGGTCGCCAAGCGGGTCCTGGACTTCAGCACGGGAGTCGTCTTCGGCCTGGCCAGCGGCATGCACCGGGTCGACCGCAACGTCTTCCTGCTCACCCCGGCCGGCACCGAGGTGAACGGGCTGATGGAAGACGCGGCGGGGGTGCCCGGAGTGTGACGCGCCCCGCCGGCCCTGACGGTGCCGTCCCCCGTTCGTAGGAACCCCGCCCGGAGGGAACGGTTCGCCGTACGGGCGGGGTTCTACGGTCCGCACATGCCAGTGCCACCTGCGCCGACGGCCCCCGCCGCCCTCCTCCCGGACCGGCCCCGCGTCACGGAGCTGCGGCTGTCCGCCTTCGCCGGGCACCGGCGCGCCGTGCTGCGGTTCGGGCCGCTCACCGTGCTCGCCGGACCCAGCGGCTGCGGCAAGACCACCGCGCTCAGGGCGTACGAAGCCCTGGCCCGGCTCGGGGGCGGTGCCCGGCTCGACGCGGCCTTCCCCGACCCGGCCGCCTGCGTGCCCGAGCGGGCCCGGCCCGACGCCCAGCACCGCCGGGGTTTCCGTATCGGCTGTACGGCCGACGGAACCGAGGGGCCGGTGCACCTCGACGTCGCCGTGCAGGCGGAACCCGAACTGCGCATCGTGGGGGAGCGGCTGACGGCGGACGGGGTCGTGCTGTTGCAGACGGCCCTGCGCGACCCCGGCCGCCGTGCCGTCCAGGCGGCCTGGCACACGGCCGGGTCGGCACCCGTGACCCGCGCCCCGCTGCCGGACGACCGGCTCGGGACCCCGCTGCTGCCGCTGCGGGTGGCCGGCAAGACGGACGGGCAGCGCAGGGTGCTCGCCGCCGCCGAGCAGATGGTGGTCGCCCTGCGCTCCGTCTTCTCCTGCGATCCCCGGCCCGGCCGGATGCGGGAGCCCGTGCCCAGTGGCTCCGGTCGTCTGCTCGGCGGCTGCGACAACCTCGCCGACGTGCTGTGGCGCACCCGCACCGAGTGCGGCCGGCGCCACGCGCAGTTCGTCGCGGCGGTACGCGCCGGATGCGCGGGCTCCGTCGCGGACGTGCTGGCCGAGCCGGCGGCCGGCGGCGTGGTCAGCGCGTTGCTCGATCGGGGCGACGGCGTCCGCACCGGCCTCGCGCGGCTCGGCTACGGCGAGCTTCGCTACCTCGCCCTCGCCCTGCTGTTGTTCACCGGCCCCGGAGTGCTGGAGGTCGACCCGGCCGGTGAGGTCCCCGCCGCGTTGCAGACGCTGACCGTGCTCGCCGACGGCTTCGACCGCGGCCTGGACGCGCGCCAGCGCGAGGAACTGCTCCGCGTGGCGGCGCGGATGTGCGACCGCGGCCACATCCGGCTGGTCGCGGCGGTGGCCGACGCCTCCTGGGCGGCCGGGACGGACGGTGTCACGGTGGTACACCTGGACCCGTGACCGATCTTCCTCACCCGCCCCCCGACCTGCCCGCCCTTCAGCGCAGGCTCGCCGAGTTCGCCGCCGCACGGGACTGGCAGCCCTACCACACCCCCAAGAACCTCGTCGCGGCGCTCAGCGTGGAGGCCTCCGAACTCGTCGAGATCTTCCAGTGGTTGACGCCCGAGGAGTCGGCCCGCGTGATGGCCGACCCGGACACCGCGCACCGGGTCCGGGACGAGGTCGCCGACGTACTGGCGTATCTGCTCCAGTTCTGCGAGGTGCTCGGCGTCGATCCCCTGGCCGCCCTGGCGGCGAAGATCGAGCGCAACGAACTCCGCTTCCCGGTGCGGAGGGAACCGGGGGCCTGAGGCGGGGGAGCCGCCAACTCCGTTATTACTCTCCGCAGTCGGAATCAGGCCCGAAATCAATTTGTTGTCCGAAGATTTCCGCCTTCCTCTGGCTTTTCGTCCCACACGCCTTCACTCTGGGTAGTGGACAGGGAGTTCGGGCGGACGCGCCGCGAGTGCGTCGGAAACAGACGGGGGCAGCGCATGGACGCTGTTCGGCTCATCGTGACGAGTGGGCGTGCCCTGGCGGCCGGCGGCGAGGTGCCGGACATCCTGGCGGAGGTGTGGCAGGTGCAGGCCCTGGCGCAGGCGATCGGCAGTCGGCTGGCGGTCCACGGACCACCGGAGCTGCGCGGCGAGGCGATCGGGCTGACCGAGCTGGCGGGCCGCGGCTGCGGAGTGCTGCACACCCCGGAGCTGGCCCCCGGTGAGCTGCGCGCCGCCCAGCTCACCGAGCTGGGCGACGCACGGCAGGCCCTGATGCGCCTGGGCACCCTGCTCGGGGAGACCGGCATAGCCCTGGTCGGCATCGCCTGCGCCGCCGACGACGAGGCCACGTACTGGCAGTGCATGGAGGCCATCGACGCGGCCGACGAGTCGCGTGACCGGGTCCTGGAGATGCTGCGCAAACTGGCGGACCGGGACGCGGGCTTACCCGCGCGGGAGGCGGGCTAGCCGCGCCCCCGCGAGCCGCCGACCGCGCTCCCGCACAGCTCAGCCGGTACGTCCACCCCCGTCCGCCGGACGCCCGCGACGCCCCCGACCCGCCGGAGACTCCGTCACCCCCGGGAGTCCGGTGGGATCTAGGGAGTCCGTCGTCTCCGGGAGTCCGATGGTGTCGGGGGAGTCCGTCGCCCCGGGAGTGCGGTGGGGTCGGGGGAGTCCGTCACCCCCGGGAGTCCAGTGGTGTCGGGGGAGTCCTTCGTCCCCGGGAGCCCGGTGGGATCGGCGGAGTCCGTGGCTCCCCGGAGCCCGGTGGGGTCGGGAGACCCCGCGGCCCCCGGACGTCCCGTGGATCCGGGGCGCGAAGAATCTCCCGCCGACCGGAGGTCGGCGGCCAGGGCCGACAGGTCCGCGTTCAGCGCCGCCATGAGTTCCTCCATCCGCTGGAGCAGCCCCTTCGGCCGGGCGTCCGCCCCGTCCCGTCGCGGCACGGTCTCTTCGGACATGACGCCCTCCTCGGCCCCAGGCCCCCCCACGGAGAGGCCGGCACGGTCGGCGCGCCGGCGCACACCGCCCGGCGCGGAGGCCGGGCGATCCGGCTCCGTCCCGGCAAACGATCAACGCCGGGCCCGGTCACCGGACGCCCGGTCACCGGACTGCCGGTCACCGGACCGCCGCGCACCGGGCCCCGTGGGTCATCGCCCGGTCGCCCGGCGGAGGCCGGCGGAGGCCGGGGGATCCGCCGGGCCGGGCGGAGCCTGTGCGGCACACCCGCACCGAGCAGGCAGGATGGAGACATGGATCTGCGTATCTTCACCGAGCCCCAGCAGGGGGCCACCTACGACACCTTGCTCACCGTGGCCAAGGCCACCGAGGACCTCGGCTTCGACGCCTTCTTCCGCAGCGACCACTATCTCCGCATGGGCTCGGCGGACGGCCTCCCCGGCCCCACCGACGCCTGGATCACCCTGGCCGGCCTCGCCCGCGAGACCAAGCGCATCCGGCTCGGCACCCTCATGACCGCCGGCACCTTCCGGCTGCCCGGTGTCCTCGCCATCCAGGTCGCCCAGGTCGACCAGATGTCGGGCGGCCGCGTCGAGCTGGGCCTGGGCGCCGGCTGGTTCGAGGAGGAGCACAAGGCGTACGGCATCCCCTTCCCCAAGGAGAAGTTCGCCCGCCTGGAGGAGCAGCTGGCGATCGTCACCGGTCTGTGGGCCACCGAGACCGGCAAGACCTTCGACTTCCACGGGAAGTTCTACGACCTGACCCAGTCGCCCGCGCTGCCCAAGCCCGCGCAGACGAAGGTTCCCGTCCTCATCGGCGGCCACGGCGCCACCCGCACGCCGCGCCTGGCCGCCCGGTACGCCGACGAGTTCAACATCCCCTTCGCCTCGCTCGAGGACACCGAGCGCCAGTTCGCACGGGTGCGGGCCGCCGCCGAGGAGGTCGGCCGCGAGGCCGACGCCCTCACCTACTCCAACGCCCTCGTCGTCTGCGTCGGCAAGGACGACGCCGAAGTCGCCCGCCGGGCCGCGGTGATCGGCCGCGAGGTCGAGGAGCTGAAGGCCAACGGCCTGGCCGGCTCCCCGGCCGAGGTCGTCGAGAAGATCGGCCGCTACGCCGAGGCCGGCGCCCAGCGGATCTACCTCCAGGTCCTCGACCTCGACGACCTGGACCACCTGGAACTGATCTCCTCCCAGGTCCAGTCGCAGCTGTCATGACCCGATGAACCCACCCCCCGAACGACCGGGGGACGCGGTGACGCCGCCCCTCGAATAACGGAAGGCGCCGGTCACCCGCCCTGTGCGATGGTGTGATCGTCGTCCTGCCGGAGCCCCCGGGATCAACCGCCCCGGGGGCTCCCGCGCGTACGGCGTCCCGTAAGCGACCGCCGGCCGGAGAGGCCCTGCCCATGTTCCTGACCATCACCACCACCGGTACTCCCGGGCGCCCCGCGACCGATCTCGGCTTCCTGCTGCACAAGCATCCCGACAAGGCGCAGGCGTTCTCCACCTCCTACGGCACGGCCCACGTGTTCTACCCGGAGGCGGAAGAGCGGTGCTGCACGGCGGCCCTGCTGCTGGAGATCGACGCGGTGGCGCTGGTGCGGCGCGGCAAGGGCAGGGGACGGGGCGGCGCCCCCGACGCGGCACTCGCGCAGTACGTCAACGACCGCCCCTACGCGGCCTCCTCGCTCCTCGCCGTCGCACTGAGCAACGTCTTCTCCAGCGCGATGCGCGGCGTGTGCGCGAAGCGCCCCGAGCGGGCGGCCGAGCCCCTGCCGCTGCGCGTCGAGGTCCCGGCCCTGCCCGCCCGCGGCGGCCCGGGCCTCGTGCGCCGCCTCTTCGAGCCGCTCGGCTGGGCGGTCACCGTCGAGACCGTCCCGCTGGACACCGAGTTCCCCGAGTGGGGCGACTCGCGCTACGTCCGCCTCGAACTGGAGTCCACGACGCGCACCCTCGCCGAGGCCCTGCGGCACCTGTACGTCCTCCTCCCGGTGCTCGACGACGCCAAGCACTACTGGGTCTCCCCGGACGAGGTCGACAAGCTGATGCGGGCCGGCGAGGGCTGGCTGCCCGCCCACCCGGAGCAGGACCTGATCACCAGCCGCTACCTGTCCCGCCGCTGGTCGCTGACCCGGGAGGCGAGGGAGCGACTGGAACTGGTCCGGCTGGCCGAGACCGACGACAGCGACGTCGAGGAGATCGACAACGCCGTCGGGGCGGAGACCGAGCAGGAGGACCGGCCGACCCCGCTCGCCGTACGGCGCCGCGAGGCGATCCTGACCGCCCTGCGGGACCACGCCGCCGCCCGCGTCCTCGACCTCGGCTGCGGCGAGGGCCACCTGGTGCGGGAACTGCTCAAGGAGCCGCGGTTCACCGAGATCGTCGGCGTGGACGTGTCGGTGCGCGCGCTCACCATCGCCTCCCGCCGGCTCCGGCTGGACCGCATGAGCGAGCGCCAGGCCACCCGGGTCAGCCTGTTCCAGGGCTCCCTCGCCTACACGGACAAGCGGCTGACGGGCTACGACGCCGCCGTGCTCAGCGAGGTGATCGAGCACGTCGACCCGCCCCGGCTGCCCGCGCTCGCCTACGCGGTGTTCGGGTCCGCCCGCCCCCGCACCGTCGTCGTCACCACGCCGAACGTCGAGTACAACGTGCGCTGGGAGACCCTCCCGGCCGGCCGCGCCCGCCACCGTGACCACCGCTTCGAATGGACCCGCGAGGAGTTCCGGGCCTGGGCCGGGACGGTGGCCGAACGGCACGGCTACACGGTGGACTTCCGGCCCGTCGGCCCCGAGGACCCCGAGGTCGGCCGACCTCTCCCTCGTCGTGCTGATCGGCGCCTCCGGCTCCGGCAAGTCCACCTTCGCCCGGCGCCACTTCAAGCCCACCGAGGTCCTCTCCTCCGACTTCTGCCGGGGCCTGGTCGCCGACGACGAGAACGACCAGAGCGCCAGCCGGGACGCCTTCGACGTCCTGCACCACATCGCCGGCAAGCGGCTCGCCGCCGGCCGCCGCACCGTCGTCGACGCCACCAACGTGCAGCAGGACGGCAGGCGTCAGCTGATCGAACTGGCCAGGAAGCACGACGTCCTGCCCGTGGCCATCGTCCTCGACGTCCCCGAGGAGGTGTGCGCCGAGCGCAACGCGGCCCGCACCGACCGGGCCGACATGCCCCGCCGGGTCATCCAGCGGCACATCCGCGAACTCCGCCGCTCCCTGCGCCACCTGGAGCGCGAGGGCTTCCGCAAGGTGCACGTCCTGCGCGGCGCGGCGGAGGCCGAACAGGCCACCGTCGTCACCGAGAAGCGCTTCAACGACCTCACCCACCTCACCGGTCCCTTCGACATCATCGGCGACATCCACGGCTGCGCCGCCGAACTGGAGACCCTGCTCGCCAGGCTCGGCTACACCGACGGGGTGCACCCCGGGGGCCGTACCGCCGTCTTCGTCGGCGACCTCGTCGACCGCGGCCCGGACAGCCCCGGCGTACTGCGCCGCGTGATGTCCATGGTGAAGTCGGGCAACGCCCTGTGCGTCCCCGGCAACCACGAGAACAAGTACGGCCGCCACCTCAAGGGCCGGAAGGTCCAGCACACCCACGGACTCGCCGAGACCGTGGCGCAGATGGAGGGCGAGAGCGACGAGTTCCGCGCCGAGGTGCGGGAGTTCATCGACGGCCTGGTGAGCCACTACGTCCTCGACGGCGGCCGGCTCGTGGTCTGCCACGCCGGTCTGCCGGAGAAGTACCACGGCCGCACCTCCGGCCGGGTCCGCAGCCACGCCCTGTACGGCGACACCACCGGCGAGACCGACGAGTTCGGGCTGCCCGTGCGCTACCCCTGGGCCGAGGACTACCGGGGCCGCGCGGCCGTCGTCTACGGCCACACCCCGGTACCGGAGGCCACCTGGCTGAACAACACCATCTGCCTGGACACCGGCGCCGTCTTCGGCGGCAGGCTGACCGCGCTGCGCTGGCCCGAGCGCGAACTGGTCGACGTACCGGCCGAGCGGGTCTGGTACGAACCGGTCAAGCCGCTGCGCACGGAGGCGCCCGGAGGCAAGGACGGCCGCCCGCTCGACCTGGCCGACGTGCACGGCCGGCGGACGGTGGAGACCCGGCACGCCGGCCGGATCACCGTACGCGAGGAGAACGCGGCGGCGGCCCTGGAGGTCATGAGCCGGTTCGCCATCGATCCCCGGCTGCTGCCGTACCTGCCGCCGACCATGGCGCCGACCGCCACCTCGGCCGCGGACGGCTACCTGGAGCACCCCGAGGAGGCCTTCGCCCAGTACGCGGCCGACGGGGTGGCACGGGTCGTGTGCGAGGAGAAGCACATGGGTTCGCGGGCGGTGGCGCTGGTGTGCCGCGACGCGGAGGCGGCGCGTGCCCGCTTCGGGGTGGAGGGCCCCACCGGGTCCCTCTACACGCGCACCGGCCGCCCCTTCCTGGACGACGCGACCGTCTCCGAGGCCGTCCTCGACCGGCTGCGCGCGGCGATCGGCGAGGCCGGCCTGTGGGACGAACTGGCCACCGACTGGCTGCTGCTCGACACCGAGCTGATGCCGTGGTCGCTGAAGGCCTCCGGACTGCTGCGGTCCCAGTACGCCGCCGTGGGGGCCGCCGCCGGCGCCGTCTTCCCGGGGGCGCTGGCCGCGCTGGAGGCCGCCGTGGCCCGAGGCGTCGACGCCGGCGGGCTGCCGGCCCGCCAGCGTGAACGGTCCGCCGACGCCGTCGCGTTCACGGAGGCCTACCGGCGCTACTGCTGGACCACCGACGGCCTCGACGGCGTCGGTCTGGCCCCGTTCCAGATCCTGGCCGTCCAGGGCCGCAGCCTGGCCGCCCTGCCACACGACGAGCAGCTCGCCCTCATCGACCGCCTCGTCGAACACGACGGCAGCGGCCTGCTGCGGACCACCCGGCGGCTGTACGTCGACACCGGCGACCCGGAGTCGGTGGCGGCGGGCACCGACTGGTGGCTGGAGATGACCGGCCGCGGCGGCGAGGGCATGGTCGTCAAGCCGGTCGGCGCGCTGGCCCGCGACGCGAAGGGACGCCTGGTCCAGCCCGGTATCAAGTGCCGGGGCCGCGAGTACCTGCGGATCGTCTACGGCCCCGAGTACACCCGCCCGGACAACCTCGCCCGGCTGCGGCAGCGGTCCCTGGGCCACAAGCGGTCCCTGGCGATCCGCGAGTACGCCCTCGGCCTGGAGGCCCTGGACCGCCTGGCGGACGGCGAGCCGCTGTGGCGGGTGCACGAGGCGGTGTTCGGCGTGCTGGCGCTGGAGTCGGAGCCGGTGGACCCGCGGCTGTGAGCGCACGTTTCCGGCCGAGATGCCCCTCGGGGGGTGTCCCGGCCGGACGCCGTGCCCCGGGACCCCACACGTCCCTGGTTAACCGTCAGTTGCCGTGCTAACTTCGCAGGTCGGTCAGGCAGACGTACCGACTCATGGGGGACAGTCGGTGGAGACAGGCGCGGGATTCGGCGGGACGGCGGACGCTTCCAGGCACGCGCGCGGCATGGCGCTGCTGTTCGACCTGACCGAGGCGCTGTGCGGCATGAGCTGCACGGAGGACCCGCAGGCGCGCGGACAGTTCGCCCAGATGCTCGGCGAGAGCCTCGGCCGGCCCGTCGACCTGCGGGGCGTCAGACAGCGCGAGGACGTGGTGACCCTCGTCCGCACCGCCCTGAACGAGGCGGGCGGGGAACACGTACTCGTCGCAGTGGTGCGCATCCTCGAAGGCGCGCCGGCCGGCGAGGAACTGGACCAGCTGATCAGCCCCGCCCGCTCCGGTGCCCCGCCTCCCCAGACGCCGCCGGGCCCGCTCGGCCGCGACGACGAGACCAGCGCGCGTGCCGTCCTGGCCAAGGGCGATCTCCCCGCGGACCTGCTGCGGGACGACCTCGCCGTCGAACTGGGCGGTCTCGACCTGCCCATCGGGCTCCTGCCCGACCAGCTCTTCCAGTACGTCCTCGAACGGAACGTCCAGCCGGACGGCCTGCCGCCCGCCGTGCTCCTGCTCGACCGGGCCGCTCTTCTCGCCGACGCGCCCGACCACCGCACCGCCCTGTCCGGCTGGGTCGACGACTGGGCCCGGCGCGCGGACCTGACCCGCGCGCTGGAACAACGGCGGGCGGCACGGGCCACCGTGGTGCGCGGCCCCGACATCCCCCGCTGCCTGATCGTCGCCGTCGAACCGGCCCGGGACGCCTCCGGCGACGTGGTGGTCCGCCACTGGCTCAACACCGTCGCCGGCCACTGGAACCCCCAGCCCGGTACCCCGGCCGTCACCACTCTGGACGCGCTCGGCACGGCCGTCGACGAAGCGCTGAGCCGGGGCGCCCGGCTCCGTCCCGGTCCCCGCGACCGGCGTCCGAGTGGACACGGGCAGCCTTCGGCGTATGTCGAGTTCGTCCTTCCGTACGACCTCCTCAACCACGATGTGGCGGGGTTGACGCACCGTGTCGGCGACGGCCAGCCGTTGCGCCTGGGCACCCGGTACGGGGTCCACCTCCGCAGCCTCGAGCGCATGCGGTCCAGGGACCGCCGCGTCCTGGAGCAGTGGGAGGAACGCTGGTACGCGCTGCGGGAGCAGGGCGTGGCCGTGCACGGCTGGAGCGAGCCGGACGGCGGCCGGCTCGGCGCCTGGCAGACGGCGCTCGCCGGGGACACCGGACGTACGGCCGTGGTGCTGGACGCCCCGGTCGACGCGCCCGCCCTGGAGGCACTCAAAGCCGCCATAGCGGAAGGCGTGGGGCTTGCGGTCTGGGACCGGCGGGGAGTCTTCCCGGAGGAACGCCGGGAGGTGGTGACCGCCCTGTTCGCCGCCGTGCCGACGCCCGGGCAGATCCCCCTGGCCGTCCACCGCCTCCGGGAGAACGCCGAACGGCACTCCCAGGGGCCCGGCCGGCTCCTCGGCCGGCACATCGGTTTTCTCTGGGACGACCCCACCCGTCTTGTCGACATCCAGTCCGACTACGGCGATCTCGCCGGCGAGGAGGCAACGGCATGAACGCGCAGGAGCAGGCGTCCCCGAACGGCTGGCGGGTGTTCCACGGCACCGGCCGGCCACCGGTCGTGCCGCCCGCGCTGCCCGCGGCGCCGCCCTGGCGGCTCTTCCGCGGCGAGCCGTCCCAGCCCGCGCCGCCGGACGACCCGCAGGCCGCGCTGCGCCGCCTGGGCGACGGGCAGGTCACCGCGCAACTGGGCACCGACGAGATCGACGTCGTCAACGCCGCCCTGCTGCTGCGCAGGCCGTTGCTCATCACCGGCCCGCCGGGGGTCGGCAAGTCCACCCTCGCCTACCTCATCTCCCGCGAACTGGGCCTCGGCCGGGTCCTGGAGTGGAGCATCGTCAGCCGCACCACGCTCCGGGACGGCCTGTACGTCCATGACGCCATGGGACGTGCCCAGGCCATCGCCGCCTGGCAGGCCGGGCTGCGCGGCACCGAGGCCGGCGAACCCGGCCGGACGGACCCCGCCGCCGCGCAGGCCCTGGCCGAAACGGCCGACGTCAACGCCCCGTTGTCGGCGTCACCCGAGCAACTCCCGCCCGTGCTAGGCGACTTCATCACCCTCGGGCCCCTCGGGACGGCTCTCCTCCCCTACGATCGTCCCCGGGTGCTCCTCGTCGACGAACTCGACAAGAGCGACATCGACCTGCCCAACGACCTGCTGCACGTCCTGGAGAACGGAAGTTATGACGTCCCGGAACTGGTCCGTGACGCCGCCGACAGCGCGCGCGTCCACACCAGCGACCCCGGCGGCCAGGCACTGCTGCGGGGCGGACGGGTCGAGTGCCGGGAGTTCCCGATCGTGGTGATCACCAGCAACGGCGAACGGGAGTTCCCCGCCGCCTTCCGCCGGCGTTGCCTGCCGCTGGAGATGCGCACGCCGAGCCGCCGGCAGCTGCTGGCCCTGGTGGAGGGGCACCTGGGGGCCCGGCCGCAGGGGACCGAGGACCTGGTGGACCTCTTCGTGCAGCGGGTCCAGGCCGGCGGCACGCACTCCCTGGATCAGCTACTCAACGCGGTGCAGATGACTACCGCGGGTGGTTTCCAGGCGGACGGTGACGGGCGTAAGCTCGTGGAAATGCTCCTCCGCGACCTCGCGAAGGGCCGCTGAATGACCGGCTTCCCCAGGGAGCACGCATCCGGACCGGGCGACGAAGACCCCGTATCGGGGACGTCGCCTCCTTCGGCGTGGCCCCAGACCGCCGACGAGAGTGGCGTGGTCCTCGGCGGGCACCAGGCCGATGTGCTCGTCACCTCCGACCACGGGCACGCGGCCGACGCGCCCGTGGCCTCCGACCGCGGACACCTCGCGCAGTCCGCCGTCCCGGAGCAGTCAAGGCCGGCGCGCGCCCGGCCGAACCCGGACGAGCCGCAGGCGTCGGCCCCGCACTGGCAGGAGATCGCCGACGCCGTCTGGCTCGCCGCCCACTGGGACCGCCACGGCGGTCCGGGCCGGACGCCGGAACCCGCCGCGCGGCCGGACCGCCCGAGCCCCGCGGACCCGCCGGCCGCCGAGGAACCGCGGGATCCGGCCCCGGGTGAGACCGACGCCCCGCAAGGCACGGACACCGGGCCCCCGGACCCGGCCCCCGCCGCCGACGCACTCCCGGCGCCCGTCTGGCCGCCCGCCCCCGACAGCACCGCACCGGTGCCCGGCCCCGGGAACGCGTCCGGACCGGCCTCGTCCCCTCACGTCCCGCCCGGGCCGGTGGCCCGTGGACGGCTGTTACCCGACCCCGAGGGCCCCTTCACCCTGCACGCCGGCCGGCCGCTGCTGCCCGCCGAGGACGGCCCGCAGTCGGGGCCCGGCCGGGCCACCGCCCTGCTCGCCCGCGCCCTGCACCAGCTGGCCCGGCGCATCCCGTCCCGCCACACCCTGGAGCTCGACGAGGAGGCCACCGCCGAACAGGGCCTCGCGGACGGCATGTGGCTGCCTTTCCTGCGGCCCGCCCGCACCCCCGCCTTCGACCTGGTGCTGCTCACCGACGACGCCCCGACCATGCGCATCTGGCAGGAGACCTGCGCACGGCTGGCCGAGGCCGCCGAGCACAGCGGCGCCTTCCGAGGCGTCCGCCCGGTCCGGGTCCACGTGCCGCGCACCGGCACCGCCACCCTGCGCTGGAGCACCGGCCGGGCCGACGCCGACCCGGCCGAACTGCTCGACGGGCGCGGCGGACGCGTCTTCCTCGTCGTCACCGACGGCCTCGCCCCCGGCTGGGCGGCCCCCGCCGCCGACGACCTGCTCAAGCGCCTCGCCCACGCCGGCCCCACCGCACTGGTCCACCTGCTGCCCCCGCACCTGCGCCACCGCAGCTCCCTCCACCCCTACGAGGCGGTCCTGGAGGCCGGCGGGTTCGGCGCCCCGAACGACGGCCTCGGCCACTGGGCGCCGCCCGGCGGGCCCGACCCGTTGCGCCCCCTGCCCGAGGCCGGTGACGACTCCGTGCCGGTGCCCGTGCTCTCGCTCAAGCCCGGCTCCCTCGCCGCCTGGTCGCACCTCGTGACCGGGGAGCGCGGCGTGCGCCGCACCCTGCCCATCGTCCTGGCCGGTGCCCTGGCCAAGGGCGCGCCCGCTCCCGGACTGCGCGCCCCGCGCTTCCCGCGCGCCGCCACCACCGCCGTACGCCGCTTCTTCACCCTCGCCACTCCGGCCGCACGCCGGCTCGCCACCCAGCTGGCCGCCATCCCCTTCGACCTGGACCTCGTGGAGCAGCTGCGGCGGCGCACGATGCCGGAGACCGGGCCCGACCACCTCGCCGAGATCCTCATGGGCGGTCTCATCGACTGGGACAGGGCCGGCGAGGGCCGCCCCGAGTTCGCCGAGGGGGTCCGCGAGGCGCTGCTCGCCACCACCACCCGCAGCCAACTCGCCCGCACCGTCGCCGTGGTGGGTGAGCTGCCCGCCGCCGGGCAGCGGGGCGTCGCCCTGCGCGCCGCCCTGCACGACCCGGCGGGCGCCGCCCTGCCCGACCCGGCGGAGCGAGGCTGGGTGCGCAGCGAACTCGCCGTGATGCGCGCCCTCTCGGGGCCCTACTCCGAACGGGCCAGGCGCATCGAACCCGCCGTCGCCGGGCCGGTACCGCCCGGTGCGGCCGATCGGGTGGACGTCCGTTTGCCCACGGGTACACCCACTGAGGTGAACCCGACGGGCGGCGGCGGGTCATCCGGTGGCCGAGAAGGCAGTCATCCAGCGTCGAGCGATTCCGACGAACCTGGAGCACCCGTGCCGCTGGTACCCGACGCGACCCCACTCGAAGCCCCGGAGGCTGAGCCGCTCATGCAGAGCACCACGACCGCGACGCCCGCCCTTCTGGTGAACGTTCCGCTGCGGAACACCTCGTTCGTCGGCCGCCAGGGGCTGCTGAGCGCCGTGGAGGAGCAACTCGGCGCGCAGGACACGGCCGCCGTGCTGCCGCACGCGCTGCACGGGCTCGGCGGGGTCGGCAAGTCGCAGCTGGCGCTGGAGTACATCTGGACCCACCAGCACGACTACCGGGTGATCTGCTGGATCCCGGCCGAGCGCGAGAGCCTCGTCCTGGCCGCGCTGGGCACGCTCGCCGCCCAGCTGGGCGTCGTCCCGTCCGGCCAGGACCGCCCCGGCGCTCCCGCCGCGAACACGGCGGTGCCCGCCGTGCTGAAGGCGCTGAGCGAGGGGAAACCGCACGGCAACTGGCTGCTCGTCTTCGACAACGCCGAGGACGTCGACACGGTGCGGCAGTACTTCCCCACCAACGGGCCCGGCAAGGTCATCGTCACCTCCCGCAACCGGGCCTGGGAACGGGTGGCCACACCCCTGCCCGTGAACGTCTTCGAGCGCTCCGAGTCCATCGAGCTGCTCCAGAAGCGCTCGCCCGACCTGTCCGCCGAGGACGCCGACCGGCTCGCCGACGCCCTCGGCGACCTGCCGCTCGCCGTCGAGCAGGCGGGCGCCTGGCGCGCGGTCACCGGCATGCCCGTCGACGAGTACCTCGACCTGCTCGCCCGGCGCAGCCCCGAGATCCTGGAACTCGACCCGAACCCCGACTACCCGGTCTCCGTCGCCGCGGCCTGGGACCTGTCGCTGGAGCGCATCCGGCAGAACAACCCCGGTGCCCGGCAGTTGCTCGACATCTGCGCCAGCATGGCCCCCGAGCCCATCCCGCGCTCGATCCTGCGCGGCAGCCGGGGCGTCAGCATCACCCCGGAGATCGACCCGCTGCTGCGCGAGTCGATCACGCTGAACCGCGCCATCCGCGACCTCAACCAGTTCTCTCTCATCCGGGTGGACCCGCGGTCCAACACCCTCCAGATGCACCGCCTGCTGCAGACGGTCCTCCTCGCCAAGCTCGGCCCCGAGGAGAGGGAACGGATGCGCGGCGCCGCGCACCAGCTGCTGTCCGCGGCCAAGCCGGGGGCGCCCGGCGCCTCGCTGGAGTGGCCCGCCTACCAGGCGCTGCTGCCGCACGTGCTCGCCTCCCAGGCGGTGACCAGCTCCGACACCTGGGTGCGCGACCTCGTCACCGACACCGTCTGGTTCCTGTACTACTGGGGCGACCACGAGGGTGCGGCGGACTACGCCCGGGAGGCGTGGAGCGCCTGGCTCGCGGCCTCCGGCGAGGAGGACATCCACGTCCTGCGCATGACCAAGAGCTTCTCGTTCCTGCTGCGGCAGACCGGACAGGTGACCGAGTCCATCCCGCTGATCGAGCAGGCGCTGGAGACCTCCCGCCGTCTCGAGGTCGAGCCCGAGGAACTGATCGACTCCCTGTGCGAGATGGCCGACGCCCGCCGCTACCAGGGCCGCATCCACGAGGGGCGGACCGTGAGCAAGGAGGCGACCGAGCTGTCGCGGTCCCTGTTCGGCCCGGACGACCCCACCACGCTGCGCGCCATCCACTCGTGGGGCGTCGACCTCAGACTGTGCGGAGAGTTCCGCGAGGCGCTGCCGCTGGACCGGGAGAACGCCCGGCTCCGCGACCTGCTGTTCGGGCCCACCAGCTTCTTCACCCTCAACACCCTCAACGGCCTGGCCATCAACATGCGCGAGAGCGGTGACTACCCCGGCGCGCGCGACTTCCAGGAGGACGTGTACCGCCGGGCCGGTGCCGCCTTCGGCGCGGAGCACCCGCTCACCCTGCGCATCGCACGCAACCTGGCGGTCTGCCGCCGCCGCGACGGGGCGCTCACCGAGGGCGCCGAACTGGCCGCGGAGACGCTGCGACGCTTCAACAGCCGCTACGGGTACGACCACTTCGACTCGCTCTCCACCGCGACCAACGTCTCCGTCGACCTGCGGCTGACCGGAGACCTCGACGGCTCCAGGGAACTGTCCGAGGAGACGGTACGGCGCTACGAGCAACGGCTCGGCGAGGACCACCTGTACACCCTGCTGACCCGGGCCAACCTGGCCGCGACCCTGCGCACCCTCGGGAACCTGGACAAGGCGCAGGAGCACGAGGACGAGGTGGCACACCGGCTGGCCGCGACCGTGGGCGAGGGACACATCACCGCCCTGACCACCGCCATCGGCCAGGCCGGCACGGCGTACGCGCGTCTGGACTTCGAGCGGGCGCACGAGATCGACCGGGCCAATCTGCCGCGGCTCGCCGAGACCGCCGGCGAGGACCACCCGCTGACCCTGTCGTGCACCGCCAACCTCGCCCTCGACCTGCGCGGCCTCAGCCGGGGCGCGGAGGCGGACGAGCTGCTGCGCAAGGCGGTCGAGGGCTTCACCCGCGTGGTCCGCGCCGACCACCCCTGGCTCCTCGCGGCCCGCGGGCGGCGGCGTATCGAGTGCGACATGGCGCCGATGCCGCTGTGACGTCCTCCGGCGCCCGCCGCGCGGGCGGACGCCGGACGACGCGGGAAGCCGCCGCCCCCACCGGGCGGCGGCGACTTCCCCGGCCGGTGTTCGCCGGCGGGCCCGTCAGCCGACGTCCGCGGCCGGGGCCGCCGGGGCCGTGCCGTCCTGACCCGACGGGGAGGGCGGGGTGCGGAAGGCCGGGGGCGCGGGGCGGTCCCGTTCGGCCAGGTGGCGCACCAGGAGCAGGAGCGGCTGGGTGAACAGGGTCGTGGCCAGGGCCATGAAGACCAGCACCGTGTACAGCGGGGGACTCAGCAGCCCGGCTTGAAGGCCCGCGTTCAGGGCGATCAGCTCGGTGAGGCCCCGGGCGCTGAGCAGCACGCCGACGGTCCGCGCGTCGTGCCGGTCCAGTCCGCCGAGCCGGGCCGCGAGCGTCCCGCTGCCGATCTTCGTCGCCACCGCCAGTACGGTCACCACCAGCAGGACCGTCCAGCCCGTGCCGTCCATGTTGTTCAGCGCCACCGACTGCCCCGAGACCACGAAGAAGAACGGCAGCAGCAGCGAGCTGACGTCGTGCAGCGGTCGCAGCAGGTCCGGGTCGAGCGTGCCGTCCTCCTCGCGCGGGACCACCACCCCGGCGAGCAGCGCACCGAAGATCACGTGCAGTCCGAGGGAGTGCGTCACCCACGCCGACCCGAGGGCGAAGCCGATGAGCAGCGCGAGCCGCAGCGAGGGCTCCATCCGGGTCCCCCACAGCAGCCGGCGCAGTACCGGCCGGGCCGCGAGCACCATCACGGTGACGAAGCCGACCGCGAGCACCACCCGCCAGGGCCAGTCCAGCGCGGCACCGCCGCCGCCCCCTTCCATCAGCGCCGCCGCCAGCACCGTCCAGCAGACCGCGTCCAGCACGCCGGCCGCCGAGACGGCCACCACACCCGGCACCGAACGGGAGAGCCCGTTCTCCCGCACGATGGCCGTCAGCACGGGCACCGCCGTTATCGACAGGGCCACCCCGGCGAAGACCACCATGGCGGGGGAGGGGTCACGGGGCATGCCCAGGTCGTGCAACTGGTCCCGGAAGAGCAGTGCGCCCCCGCAGCCGGCGGCCATCGGCACCACGAACGAGGCCAGCGCCACGGTCAGCGAGGTGCGGGCCCGGGCGCCGAGGATCTTCAGGTCCAGCTCGTACCCCACCGCGAACAGGAAGACCACCAGGGCGAACTGCGCGAAGCCGGTCAGGGCCGGGCCGATCTCCGACGGGAAGAGCGCCGCGTGGGCGTCCGGCGCCAGCGCGCCGAGCAGCGACGGGCCGAGCGCGATGCCGGCGGACAACTGGCCGACGATGTACGGCTGTTTCAGCCGTCGGGCCAGCCAGCCGGCCGCGTGGGCGGCCACCAGGACGAGAGCCGAGGCACCCACGAAATGCGTGATCATCGCGTCAGGGCTCATGAGGTCTCCCCGTTGGTCCGGTGGTCATCCGGTTGCAGACGTGTGCGACGGCCGCCCGTGCGACGGTCCCGTGCGTGTTCGGAGCCTTCCCCGCGCCGAAGCTCCAACTTTCTTAGAATAGGGCGGAATTGACGATGCAACGGAAGTCGTACACGGACTTTCACCGGGGTCACGGGGGGCACATGACGGCGGTCGTCTTCATCCACGGCACAGGAGTACGCGAACCGGGCTTCTCTGCGCTCGCGGGGCGCTTCTCCGCCGGAGTGACGGCCCTGCGCGGCGGGCTGCGCATCGTGCCGTACTACTGGGGCGGCGAGCACGGAGCCGTCCTCGCCGCCGGGGGGACGAGCCTGCCGCCGGTCTCCGGTGCCGGCCGGGGCCCCGGCGCACCGGACGCGGCCGAGGACGACACGGCCGCCTGGGCCGCCCTCTACGCCGACCCGTACGCCGAGCTGGCCCTGGCCGCCGGTTCCGTCCCCGCGGCCGAACTGCCGCCCGGTTCCCTGTCCCTGGACCAGCCGATCCGGGAGCGGCTGGCCGTCCTCGCCGCCGAGGGCGACACACCGGCGGCCGAGCTGGGCCCGGGCCTGGCGCGCGCCGCCTCCGACCTGGCCGCCCACCCGCTGCTCGGCGCCGCCGCCGCGGCCCTCGCCCCGGACGACCTCCCCGACCTGGTGGCCCGCTGCCTGACCGCCCAGGTCGTCGGCGGGGTCCTCGACGCCGACGCGCCCCTCGTGCCGGTCGGCGCCACCCGGGACGCGGTCACCGACCGGCTCGCCCGGTCCCTCGGCGCACCGGCCCCCGGCACCGAACGCGGGGTGCGCACACTGGCCCTGCGGGTCGTGGGTCCGGCCGCCTCCCGCGCCCTCGTACGCCGTCGCCGCGCCCTCACCGAGGCCGCCCACCCGGCCGCCGGGGACGTCCTGCGCTACCTCAGCCGCGGCGAGGCCGTCCGCGCCGGACTGCGCGACCTGCTCGCCGGGCTGGAGCCGCCCGTCGCGATCGTCGCCCACAGCCTCGGCGGCATCATCGCCCTGGACACCCTGGTCCTCACCCCGCTGCCCCAGGTCCGGCTGCTGGTCACCGTCGGCTCCCAGGCGCCGTTCCTGTACGAGTCGGGGTCGCTGCCCTCGCTGGAGCACCCCGCGCCGCTGCCGGACCACGTCCCCGACTGGCTGAACCTGTACGACCCCCGTGACCTCCTCTCCTACCTGGGCGCCGGCCTGTTCCCCGGCCGGGTCACCGACGTCGCCGTCGACAGCCGCCAGCCGTTCCCGGCCGCGCACAGCGCCTACTGGACCAACCCGGACGTGTACCGGCACCTCGCGGAGCGGCTGCCGTGACCGGCGCGGCCCTCCCCGCGGCCGTGGACCCGGCGCGCGTGCACGCCCTCGTCGTCGGCGTCGAGGCGTACGACGCCGGGGCCGGCTGGGACCTGCCCGGGCCCGCCCGGGACGCGGTCCGCTTCCACCGCCTGCTGCGCACCGCCGGCGTACCGGAGGCCAACCTCCGGCTGCACCTCTCCCCGCTGCCGCCGTACGTCCCCGAAGCGCCGTACGCGCCGGCCGACCACGCCACGCTGCGCCGGGTGCTGGTGCGCGAACTGCCCGCGGCACGGGGCGACGTGCTCTGGGTCTGGTGGGGCGGGCACGGCGTCCTCGACCGGTCCGGGCACCTGCGGTTGTTCTGCGCGGACGCCACCACCGACGACAAGCTGGGCATCGACCTGGACTCCGCGCTCGAACGCTACGCGGGGGACGCCGTGCCCGGCCTCGCGGACCAACTGTGGGTCGTGGACGCGTGCGAGACCTTCGAGGAGGCGCTCGGCTTCCGGGAGCAGCTGCCGCCCGACGGGCTGCCCGTCGGGCGGCGCAGCACCGCGCACCGGCAGACCGTGCTCCGGGCCGCCGGACGAGGCCGGGCCGCGGCCAACGACCCGGTGCGCGCCACGGGCCTGTTCTCCGACGTCCTGCTCGCCCTGCTGACCGACCGGACGGCCGTACTCCCCGCGCCACCCGATGCGGAGGAACTGTTTCCGGCCGTACGAACGCGTATCGCTGCCCTCAGGGACGCGGGCCGTACTCTGCAGTATCCCGAGATCCGGCTGCAGAGCCCCGAACGCACCGAGATCCTCACCGCGGTGGACCTCGGCGCCGGGGAGCGGCGGCTCTCCCCGCTGCTGCGGGCCGTGGACGCCCTCCTCGCCTACCCGCTGATGAGCGACCCGGTCGAGCGGCAGACGGTGGTCGCCGCGCTGGGCCCTGGCGTCACCGGCACGCTGCCCCGTCACACCAAGGCCCGTACGGACGCGGCCGGAATTCTCGCCGGGCTCGCGCGGCACCGGCCGCAGGCGCTGTGGGACCTGTTCGACGCGGTGGTGTCCGTGGACGACGACCCGGAACTGGGGGCGGAACTCGCCGGTGCGCTGCGGCAGTTGGAGGACTCGGCGCGGCCGGGGCGAGCGCGTCGATGATCGGTGGCGTGATCGTACGGTTTTCGGCAAGGGCAGGAACGGCCATGATGGAGTAAGACACGGGGCCATCGCGTGCCACCGTGCGAGAAGGGGGAGCATCTTGGATCAGCCGCCCGCTCTGCATCATGCCGTGGCCGCCCGGGACCCGGCCGCTCGTGCGCGTGCCGTCTGGGAGTCGGACCTGGCGGACGTCGCGGCGCTGCCCTTGTCCGCTGTGGACGGTCTCACACCGCTCCGCCCCTCCGTCCGCCTTCTCGAAGAGGTTCTGCGCGCACGCGGCAGCATCCGGGGTGGCGGCGAGGGCAGCGGCGGCGGCAACGGTGGTGGCGCCCGAGCCGAATAGCCGACAACCGCCCATACGGCAGAGCCCGACGAGGCCGCGCGCCCGCCGGGTCCCCCGTATGCCCGCACCCGCAACCGGAGGTCCCCGCTCATGACCAGCGCACCGCGCCCCGCTCCGTTCCGGATGCCGGACCGGCTCTTCGCGCAACTGGCCTCGGGGGGCGGCTCCCCGGAGGCCGTCGCCTTCCTGGAACGCGGGGAGCGGGCGCGGCGGCTGCTCCTGCTGCGGACGCTGCTGGACCGGCTCGCGGACCTGCCCACGCCCCTGACGCCGGTGGCGCAGGCCTGGGCCACGTTCAAGGAGGCCGCCGAGCGGGCGCCCGAGGCGGTCGACCGGCTGCTGCTCGCGCCGACGACCGGCGGCTGGATCGCCCACATGCTGCGCCGCGTGCACGGCACCGCGACGGGGCCGCCCCTGTGGGCGGAGGCGGGCCGGCTGAACGTCCTGGCGATCACCGCGTCCCTGCACGCCGGTACGGAGCGGACCCTCACGGTCCCCCTCACCGACGGCGGCCTGCATCTGCCGGGCCTGGGCACGCTCCGCGTCCCGGACGAGTCGCCGGGTCCCTCCGTCGCCCGGGCGGCGACGAGAGCGGGCGAACTGACCTTCTCCGGCCCACCGCGCCAGGACGGCACCCGGACCCTGGTGACATGCCGCCCGACGACGACCCCGGCACGAAGCCTCCGCCCTGACGGACCCCGCGCTGAGGGGCCTCGCGGTGAGCCTCGCGGTGAGGGGCCCCGCCCTGACGGGCCTCGCGGTGACGGGCCTCGCCCCGACGGGCTTCGCGCTGATGGGCCCCGCCCTGACGGACCCCGCCCGGAAGGACTTCCGCCGGAGCGCCCCCGGCCGCACGGCCCCCGACGGAGCCCGCCCGAGCCGGGTGTCCTGGGCGTGCGGAGCAGGCCCGAACCGGGTGCCTCGCCCCGGTGGGGTGCGCCGGAGCCGGATCCTTCGTCCCGGCGGGACACGCCTGAAGCGGACGCCTCGCCCCGGCGGGACACGCCTGAAGCGGACGCCTCGCCCCGGCGGGATGCGCCCGATGCGGATGCCTCGCCCCGGCGGGATGCGCCCGATGCGGATGCCTCGCCCCGGCGGGACACGCCTGATGCGGAGGCGTCGTCCCTGCGGGGCACCCCCGGTACGGACGTCACGTCCCGGCGCGGTACGCCTGCGGAGGACGCGTCGCCCCGGCAGGGCGTGCCCGAGTCGCAGGTCTTGGACGGGGGGCGAGAGGCCGAGCGGAACGGACCTTCCCCCGGCCCCCGGCACCCCGTCCCGCCGGTGCCCCCCGCCGTCGAGGCGGCCCCCTGGCTGCCCCTCCGCACCCTCACCCACACCACCCCCGCGGGGCCGGTCGCCATACCGCTCGACGACCTCGACCCCTACCGCGACCTCGACGACCCGGTCCCGCCCGCCCGGCTCGACGCCGACGAGGCGGCCGAGTGGCAGCGGATCTTCGACAGCGCCGTCGCGCTTCTCGCCGCCACCGGCACCGCACCGGGCCCGGGACGGCTCGACCCGGCCCGGATACGCGCCGTCGTGCCGTACGGCCGTACCGCGCTCGACCCGCCCGCCCCGCCGACCGTCGGGGTCTCCGCCTCCAGCGGCGACTCCTTCGGCGCCATGCTGATCTCCCGCCCGGGGTCGGCGCTCGCCCTGGCCGAGACCCTCGTCCACGAGTTCCAGCACAGCAAACTCGCCGCGCTCCTCCACCTGTTCCCCCTCCTCGACGACGACCGCGAGGAGCGCTACTACGCCCCCTGGCGCGCCGACCCGCGCCACCTCACCGGGCTGCTGCACGGCGCGTACGCCTTCACCGGCGTGGCCGGCTTCTGGCGGGACCGGCTGGCCCAGCCGGAGCACGCCGAGACCGCCGCGTACCACTTCGCGCTGCGCCGACTGCAGAGCCGGCTGGTCGTGCGGACGCTGCTGACCAGCGGCCGGCTCACCGCCCCCGGTCAACGGCTGGTCTCCGGCCTCGCCCGGACCCTGGACGGCTGGCTGCGCGAACCCGTCGCCCCGGCCGCGCTCGCCCGGGCCCGTACGGCCGCCGCCCTGCACCGCACGCAGTGGCGGCTGCGCAACGTCGCGGCGGCGGA
Source organism: Streptomyces ambofaciens ATCC 23877 (assembly GCF_001267885.1). Lineage (NCBI taxonomy): Bacteria > Bacillati > Actinomycetota > Actinomycetes > Kitasatosporales > Streptomycetaceae > Streptomyces > Streptomyces ambofaciens. Next base: position 6,159,673 of record NZ_CP012382.1, read on the forward strand.
CGGGCCGGACGGCGCCCTCCGCTTCCGCCCGGACCGCGCCTTCTGGCCCGACACCCGCACCCACGCCTTCGCCACCCGCCCGGCGGCCCCCCTGGCCCCCGACGAACACCTCGCCGCCGGCGATCCGGCCGCCGCGCTGGACGGCTACACCGAGGCCCTCGCCCGCGACCCGGCCGACCCGCACGCCCGGTCCGGCTGGATCGTCGCCCGCGCCGCCCTGGACCCGGGCCCCGCCGCCCGCCGTACGCTCGCCCGCCCGGAACTGCTCCAGCCGCAGCCCAGTCGCTGAACCGGGACGCACGGGTCTTCCCGAGCCGGGGGTGAACAGGCGCCCGAATGGTCAGGATGAAGGCATGGGATTCCACGTCGACTCCGAAGCCGGGCGGCTCACCCGCGTCATCCTGCACCGGCCGGATCTCGAGCTCAAAAGGCTCACCCCCAGCAACAAGGACGCTCTCCTCTTCGACGACGTGCTCTGGGTGCGCCGGGCGCGCGCGGAGCACGACGGGTTCGCCGACGTGCTCCGCGACCGCGGGGTCGCCGTGCACCTCTTCGGCGACCTGCTCACGGAGACCCTGGACCTCCCGGCCGCCCGGCGGCTCGTCCTGGACCGGGTCTTCGACGAGAAGGAGTACGGAGTGCTGGCCACGGACCATCTCCGGGCCGCCTTCGAGACCCTGCCCGCGGGCGAGCTCGCCGAGGCCCTGGTCGGCGGCATGACCAAGCGCGAGTTCCTCCAGGCGCACCCGGAGCCGACCTCCGTGCGCTTCCACGCCATGGAACTGGACGACTTCCTGCTCGGGCCGCTGCCCAACCACCTCTTCACCCGGGACACCTCGGCCTGGATCTACGACGGCGTCTCCATCAACGCCATGCGCTGGCCCGCCCGGCAGCGCGAGACCGTCCACTTCGAGGCGATCTACCGGCACCATCCGCTCTTCCGCGACGAGACCTTCCGCCTGTGGTCGGAGGGCCAGGCCGACTACCCCTCCACCATCGAGGGCGGCGACGTCCTGGTCATCGGCAACGGCGCCGTGCTCATCGGCATGAGCGAGCGGACCACGCCCCAGGCCGTCGAGATGCTCGCCCACAAGCTGTTCGCCGCCGGCTCCGCCCGCACCATCGTGGCCCTGGACATGCCCAAGCGGCGGGCCTTCATGCACCTCGACACCGTGATGACGATGGTCGACGGCGACACCTTCACCCAGTACGCCGGGCTCGGCATGCTCCGCTCGTACACCATCGAGCCGGGGGCGGGCGACAAGGAGCTGAAGGTCACCGACCACCCGCCGGAGCACATGCACCGCGCGATCGCCGCAGCCCTCGGCCTGAACGAGATCAGGGTGCTCACCGCGACCCAGGACGTGCACGCCGCCGAACGCGAGCAGTGGGACGACGGCTGCAACGTCCTGGCCGTCGAGCCCGGCGTCGTCGTCGCCTACGAGCGGAACGCCACCACCAATACCCACCTGCGCAAACAGGGCATCGAGGTGATCGAGATCCCGGGCAGTGAGCTGGGCCGGGGCAGGGGCGGACCGCGCTGCATGAGCTGCCCGGTGGAGCGGCAGGCCGTATAAGAATTCTATTACTCGTATACTGTTCCAGAGTCACGTCCCCGTACCCCTGGAGCGCCCCCATGGCGACAGTCCCGACCGCCCTCGCCGGCCGCCACTTCCTCAAGGAGCTCGACTTCACCGCGGACGAGTTCCGCGCGCTGGTCGAGCTGGCCGCGGAGCTGAAGGCCGCCAAGAAGGCCGGGGCCGAGACGCCGTACCTGCGGGGCAGGAACATCGCGCTGATCTTCGAGAAGACCTCGACGCGCACGCGCTGCGCGTTCGAGGTCGCGGCCGCCGACCAGGGCGCCTCCACGACCTACCTCGACCCGGCGGGCTCGCAGATCGGCCACAAGGAGTCCGTGAAGGACACCGCGCGCGTGCTCGGGCGCATGTTCGACGGGATCGAGTACCGGGGCGACAGCCAGCAGAAGGTGGAGGAGCTCGCGGCCTTCGCCGGCGTGCCCGTCTACAACGGCCTGACCGACGACTGGCACCCGACCCAGATGCTCGCCGACGTGCTCACGATGACCGAGCACGGCGGCAGGCCCCCGCACGAGATCGCCTTCGCCTACCTCGGCGACGCCCGCTTCAACATGGGCAACTCCTACCTGGTCACCGGCGCCCTGCTCGGCATGGACGTGCGCATCGTCGCCCCGGAGTCCTACTGGCCCGCCCAGGAGGTCGTCGACCGGGCGAGGAAGCTCGCCGAGTCGAGCGGGGCGCGCATCACCCTCACCGAGACCGTGGACGAGGGCGTGCGCGGTGCCGACTTCGTCGTCACCGACGTCTGGGTCTCCATGGGCGAGCCCAAGGAGGTCTGGGCCGAGCGCATCAAGGCCCTCGGTCCGTACGCGGTGACCATGGACGTCCTGCGCGCCACCGGGAACCCGGACGTGAAGTTCCTGCACTGCCTCCCCGCCTTCCACGACCTGGGCACCAAGGTCGGCCAGGAGATCTTCGAGGCCCACGGCCTGGAGTCCCTGGAGGTCACGGACGAGGTCTTCGAGTCCGCGCACTCGGTCGTCTTCGACGAGGCGGAGAACCGGCTGCACACCATCAAGGCGGTCCTGGTCGCCACGCTGGCCTGACCCGGCGGCCGGTCGGCCCTGTCGTACCGCCGACCGGCACCGTTATATTGACCGGCGGCCCCGGAGCCACCCCTTCCGGAGCCGTCGGCCGCGACCACCGTCGCGCCCCCGCACCACCAGAAACGAGCACCACCCGCAATGCCCGCTTCCCGTATCAAATCCCCCCACCTCCTCGTCGCCGAATCCGGCGCCGACCGCGAAGGCCACGGCCTGAAGCGCACGATGGGGCTCTTCCAGCTCGTCTGCTTCGGAATCGGCGCCATCGTCGGCACCGGCATCTTCGTCGGCCTCTCCGACTCGGTGGCCGAGGCCGGGCCGGCCGTCGTCGTGTCTTTCGTGCTCGCCGCGATCACCTGTGTGTTCACCGCGTTCGCCTTCGCCGAGCTGGGCGGCGCGATCCCGGTCTCCGGCTCCTCGTACTCCTTCGCCTACGCCGGGCTCGGCGAGCGGACCGCGTTCCTGGTCGGCTGGTGCCTGCTCCTGGAGTACGGCGTCTCCGTCTCCGCGGTCGCGGTCGGCTGGAGCCAGTACGTCAACGAGCTGCTGGACGGCGTCCTCGGCCTCCGGCTGCCCGAGGCGCTCTCCGCGGGGCCCGGCGACGGCGGCGTGGTCAACCTCCCCGCGGTGATCGTCATCGCCCTGGCCTGCGTCCTGCTGGTACGCGGGGTGCGCGAGAGCGCGCGGGCCACGGCCGCGATGGCCGTGCTCAAGCTGGCCGTCCTCCTCGCCTTCTGCGCCATCGGCTTCTACGCCTTCGAGGACGGCAACCTCACCCCGTTCTCACCGGCCGGCCTCGGCGGCATCGGCGCCGGCACCACGGCCGCCTTCTTCTCGTACATCGGCTTCGACGCGATCACCACGGCCGGCGAGGAGGCCAAGAACCCGCGCCGGGACATCCCCATCGCGATCCTGGTCTGCATCGGCCTGGTCACCCTGCTCTACTGCGCGGTCGCCGTCGCCGCGATCGGCGCGGTCGGCGGTGACACGGTCGGTGACCGGCCCGCCGCGCTGTCCTACGTCGTCAACGAGGTCACCGGCTCCGCGATCGGCGGCGGGGTCGTCGCCTTCGGCGCGGTGGTCGCCATCGCCTCGGTGGTGCTCGCCGTGATGTACGGCCAGACCCGCATCCTGATGTCCATGTCCCGCGACGGCCTGATCCCCCGCGTCTTCGAGAAGGTCTCCCCGCGCACCGCGACGCCCGTCGCCGGCACCCTGATCGTCGGCGTGGTCTTCGCCCTCCCGGCGGCCTTCGCCCCGCTGGACGCGGTGGTCAACCTGTGCACCATCGGCACCCTGGCGACCATGGCCGCCGTCAACATCGCGGTGATCGCGCTGCGCCGCCGGGAGCCGGGCCTCGCCCGCACCTTCCGCGTGCCGCTGTACCCGGTGACGCCGCTGCTCGGGGTCGGCTTCTGCCTGTACCTGATGTACGAGACGGGCGGGGCGACCTGGCTCCAGTTCGCGGTGTTCCTCGCCGTGGGCCTGCTGGTGTACACGGCCTACGGGCGGCGGCACTCCCGGCTCGCGGGGGCCGGCGCGCAGGTCACTCCGGGGAGCGACGCGGAGCGGGTACGGCAGGAAGCCTGAACCAGACCGCCTTGCCGGACCCGGTGGGGCGGTGACCGCAGGACGAGCTCAGGGCGCGGATCAGCAGCAGGCCGCGCCCGTGCTCCTGCCAGGGGTCGGGCGGCTCCTTGTCCGGGCGGGTGAGGTCGCCGGGCGGCGACGGGTCCGGATCGTGCACCTCGACCTGGCAGCCGCTCGGCAGCAGCTCCACGACCAGCTCTATCGGCGACCCGCCGGAGGTGTGCTCCACGGCGTTCGCGACCAGTTCCGCCGTGAGCAGCTCCGCGGTGTCGCCGTCGGCCGGGTGCTCCAGCTCGGCCAGCGCCGTCCGCACCAGGGCGCGGGCGACCGGCACGGCCGCAGCGGAGTGCGGCAGCGCGATGCGCCAGGAGGCGGGGGCTGGGATGCGATCGTGCACGGCGAGTCCGTTCTGGAGCAGGCGGTCCTGTCCTGCTTTCAACCTTATGAATGGTACGGGTCCGGTCGGCAGAGCCCTTCGACGGGCACCGTGCGGGACCTTCGGCCCCGCCGAGGGGCGGCCTACCCGGTCGAACTCCGTCCTTCACGCGGATGATCCCGCCGTTACCGCCTCATCGACGGTCTGTGACACATCGGCTATCGCGCCCTCGTGACGACGGTCACGGACGGGTGATAACTTCGAGGGGCAGTGCTCGGTGATGCCGTGCCCGCCCCAGGAGGCCGCCCGTCATGAGTCCCTTCACCGGCTCCACCGCTCCCACCCCCACGTGGCGGCATCTGCGCGTCGACCTCACCGACGGCGTCGCCACCGTCACCCTCGCCCGCCCCGACAAGCTCAACGCCCTCACCTTCGGCGCCTACGCCGACCTGCGCGACCTGCTCGCCGAGCTGTCCCGGGAGCGGTCCGTGCGGGCCCTGGTGCTGGCCGGCGAGGGGCGCGGCTTCTGCTCCGGCGGCGACGTCGACGAGATCATCGGCGCGACCCTCTCCATGGACACCGCCCAGTTGCTGGACTTCAACCGGATGACCGGCCAGGTGGTGCGGGCCGTGCGGGAATGCCCGTTCCCGGTGATCGCCGCGGTCCACGGGGTCGCCGCCGGGGCCGGCGCGGTCCTGGCCCTGGCCGCGGACTTCCGCGTCGCCGACCCGTCCGCCCGCTTCGCCTTCCTCTTCACCCGGGTCGGCCTCTCCGGCGGCGACATGGGCGCCGCCTACCTGCTGCCTCGCGTGGTCGGCCTGGGCCACGCCACCCGGCTGCTGATGCTCGGCGAACCGGTGCGGGCGCCCGAGGCCGAGCGGATCGGCCTGATCAGCGAGCTGACCGACGAGGGCCGCGTCGACGAGGCCGCCCGGTCGCTGGCCCGGCGCCTCGCCGACGGCCCGGCCCTGGCGTACGCCCAGACCAAGGCCCTCCTCACCGCCGAACTGGACATGCCGCTGGCGGCGGCGGTGGAGCTGGACGCCTCGACGCAGGCCCTCCTGATGAAGGGCGAGGACTACGCCGAGTTCCACGCCTCGTTCACGGAGAAGCGGCCTCCGAAGTGGAACGGACGGTAGCGATGCGCACCTCAGGGGCGCGGGGAACCGCGCGACCGGCCACGACGCACCCGCACCCGCACCCGCACTCGCACCCGCACCCGCACTCGCAGGACGAGGGCAACCACGCCCTGCACGTCGCGATCATCGGCGGCGGCCCCGGTGGCCTCTACACCGCCGCCCTCCTCAAACGCCTCGATCCCCGCCGCCGCATCACCGTCTGGGAGCGCAACCCTGCCGACGTCACCTTCGGCTTCGGGGTCGTCCTCTCCGACGAGACCCTGGGCGGCATCGAACACGCCGACCCGGTCGTCTTCGAGGCCCTGGAGCGCCACTTCGTCCGCTGGGACGACATCGACATCGTCCACCGGGGCACCCGCCACACCTCCGGCGGGCACCGCTTCGCCGCCCTCGGCCGCCGCCGTCTCCTGGAGATCCTGCACGACCGCTGCCGCGCCCTCGGCGTCGAGCTGCGCTTCGGCACCGAGGCCCCGCCCCCGGACCGGCTGGCGGGGACGCACGACCTGGTCGTCGCCGCCGACGGCGTGCACAGCGCCACCCGCGAGTCCTACGCCGAGGCCTTCGGGCCGCGTCTCACCGGTCACCGCTGCCGCTACATCTGGCTGGCCGCCGACTTCGCCCTCGACGCCTTCCGCTTCGAGATCGCCGAGACCGAACACGGCGTGATGCAGCTGCACGGCTACCCGTACGCGGCGGACGCCTCCACGGTCATCGTGGAGATGCGCGAGGAGGTCTGGCGGGCGGCCGGCTTCGACGCCCCGGACGAACGGGACTCGGTCGCCCGCTGCGCCAAGATCTTCACCGACACCCTGGGCGGCCGGCCGCTGAAGTCCAACAAGTCGGCCTGGACCACCTTCCGCACCGTCGTCAACGACCGCTGGTCGCACGGGAACGTCGTCCTCCTCGGCGATGCCGCCCACACCGCGCACTTCTCCATCGGCTCGGGCACCAAACTGGCCGTGGAGGACGCCCTCGCGCTCGCCGCCTGCCTGGAGGAGCAGCCGGCCCTCCCCGAGGCACTCGCCGCCTACGAGGCGGAGCGCCGCCCCGTCGTCGCCTCCACCCAGCGGGCGGCCCGGGCCAGCCTGGAATGGTTCGAGGACCTGTCCCGTTACCTCGACCTGCCGCCCCGCCGGTTCGCGTTCAACCTGCTCACCCGCAGCCGCCGCGTCACCCACGAGAACCTGCGGCTGCGCGACGCCCGCTTCACCGAGTCCGTCGAGCGCGAGTTCGGCTGCCCGCCCGGCACGCCCCCGATGTTCACCCCGCTGCGGCTGCGCGGCCTGACGCTGCGCAACCGCGTCGTCGTCTCCCCGATGGACATGTACTCCGCCACCGACGGCGTGCCCGGCGACTTCCACCTGGTCCACCTGGGGGCCAGGGCCCTGGGCGGCGCCGGACTGGTGATGACCGAGATGGTGTGCGTCAGCGCCGAGGGCCGCATCACGCCGGGCTGCGCGGGCCTGTACACCGGCCGGCAGGGCGAGGCGTGGCGGCGGATCACGGACTTCGTGCACGCCCAGGCACCCGGCACCGCCATCGGCGTGCAACTCGGACACAGCGGACGCAAGGGCTCCACCCGGCTGATGTGGGAGGGAATCGACGAACCGCTGCCCGACGGGAACTGGCCGCTGGTGGCCGCCTCCCCGTTGCCGTACAAGCCGGGCAGTCAGATCCCGCGCGCCCTGTCCCGGGCGCAACTGACCGACATTAGGGAGCAGTTCGCCGCCGCCGCCGGCCGGGCCGCCCGGGCCGGCTTCGACCTGCTCGAACTGCACTGCGCCCACGGCTACCTGCTCTCCGGCTTCCTCTCCCCGCTCACCAACCTCCGCACCGACGCCTACGGCGGATCACCGGAGAAGCGGCTGCGCTTCCCGCTGGAGGTATTCGACGCCGTACGCGCGGTGTGGCCGCAGGAGCGGCCCATGACCGTCCGTATCTCCGCGACCGACTGGGCCGAGGGCGGCACCAGCGGCGACGAGGCCGTGGCGATCGCCCGCGCCTTCGCGGCACACGGCGCCGACGCCGTCGACGTGTCCACGGGGCAGGTCGTCGCCGACGAGCGGCCGGAGTACGGGCGCTCGTACCAGACGCCGTACGCGGACCGCGTCCGCAACGAGGCGGGCGTCCCGGTGATCGCCGTCGGCGCGATCTCCTCCTGGGACGACGTCAACTCGCTGATCCTGGCCGGACGCGCCGACCTGTGCGCCCTGGCCCGCCCCCACCTCTACGACCCGCACTGGACGCTGCACGCGGCGGCCGAGCAGGGATACGAGGGACCGGGCGCCGTGTGGCCCACGCCGTACCGGGCGGGCAGCCGCCGTCCGGTGACCGGACGCGCCGACGGGCCCAGGCCCCGGCTCACGCTGCGCGGCGGTCACCAGGACGTGTAGCCCCAGGTCGCGGACGCCGCCCGCGGCGGCCCGGGGATCGCGTCGCTCCCGGGCAGCGCACGGCCGGGCCGTGGTGGAGCATGACACGAGTCACCGGTCGGGGTGTGAGGGCTCCGGCGTCACGTAGAGCGCGCCCGCGTCGCGCAGCCGCTCGTGCAGGGCCCGGAAGACGGCCGCCGACCGCGCACCGGGCCAGTCCACGGGAAGCAGTCGGGCGGGCAGCCCCGGGTCGGTGTAGGGCAGGTGGCGCCAGGAGTCCAGGGCCAGGAGGTAGTCGCGGTAGGCCTCTTCGGGCGGGGTGTCCGCCCGGCGCTCCCAGTCGTGCAGCACGCGCGCGTGGCGGTCGAGGAACGCCTCGTGCTCCTTGGCGATCGCGTCCAGGTCCCACCAGCGGGCCACTGCCTCGGCGGTCGGTGGGAAACCGAGATGCGCACCGCGGAAGAAGTCCACGTAGGCGTCGAGGCCCAGGCGGCCCAGCGCGTGCCGGGTCTCCTCGTACAGCCGGGCCGGGGCGATCCACACGCCGGGGGCCGCGGTGCCGAAGCCCAGACCGGCCAGGCGGGAGCGCAGCACGTGCCGCTTCTGCCGCTGGGACTCCGGCACCGAGAACACGGCCAGCACCCAGCCCTCGTCCTCGTAGGGCGCCCTGGCGTAGACGCGCCGGTCCCCGTCGTCGAGCAGTTGCCGGGCCTCGGCGGACAGCTCGTACCCGGCCGCGCCCCGGGCCGTACGGGCGGGCAGCAGCAGCCCGCGCCGCTTCAGCCGGGACACCGACGAGCGTACGGAGGGGGCGTCCACCCCGACCGCGGCCAGCAGTCGGATCAGCTCGGCGACGGGCACCGGGCCCGGCATGAAACGGCCGTAGGCGCCGTAGAGCGTGACGATCAGGGACCTGGGGGCGTGCTGCGCGTGCTGCTCGGACACATTGATCATCTTATGTCGTCGGCATTACCCCTGGTCACCTCGGGAACGGCCGGGCGAGGGCAGGAGCCGGTAGCGCTGGAGCTTGCCGGTCGCCGTGCGCGGCAGCGCGTCCGGGAAGAGGATCTCGCGCGGGCACTTGTACGGCGCCAACTCGGCCCTGAGGAACGCGCGCAGCGCGTCGGCGTCCCGCTCGGCGCCCTCCCTCAGCACCGCGTGCGCCACCACGACCTGCCCGCGGTGCGCGTCGGGCCGGCCCACCACCGCTGCCTCCACGACGTCCGGATGCCGCAGCAGCGCGTCCTCCACCTCCGGCCCGGCGATGTTGTATCCGGCGGAGATGATCATGTCGTCGGCGCGTGCCACGTACCGGAAGTACCCGTCGGGCTCGCGGACGTAGGTGTCCCCGGTGATGTTCCAGCCGCCGCGCACGTACTCCCGCTGCCGCGGATCGGCGAGGTACCGGCAGCCCACCGGCCCCCGTACCGCCAGGAGCCCGGGTTCCCCGTCCGGCACGGGCACACCGTCCTCGTCCTGCACGCGGGCGTGCCACCCCGGTACCGGCACGCCCGTCGTACCCGGCCTGATGTCCCCGTCGGCCGCGGAGACGAAGATGTGCAGCAGCTCCGTGGCCCCGATGCCGTTGATGATGCGCAGACCGGTGCGCTCGTGCCACGCCCGCCAGGTGGCCGCGGGCAGGTTCTCGCCCGCGGAGACGCACCGCCGCAGGCACGCCACGTCGTACCCGTCCAGTTCGTCGAGCATCGCGCGGTACGCCGTCGGCGCGGTGAACAGCACCGACACCCGGTGCTCCGCGACGGCGGGCAACAGCTGCCTGGGGCCCGCCTGTTCGAGCAGCAGGGCGCTGGCCCCGGCCCGCATCGGGAAGATCACCAGTCCGCCGAGCCCGAAGGTGAAGCCGAGCGGCGGGCTGCCCGCGAAGACGTCGTCCGCGCGGGGTCGCAGGACGTGCCGGGAGAAGGTGTCGGCGATGGCCAGCACGTCGCGGTGGAAGTGCATACAGCCCTTGGGGCGGCCGGTCGTGCCCGAGGTGAAGGCGATCAACGCCACGTCGTCGGCCGCCGTGTCCACGGCCGGGTACGGCGTGCCGGGCGCCGTCCCGTCCTCCGCGCGGGCCAGCAGGTCGTCCGGCGCCTCCCCGCCGTACGTCGTGATCCGCAGCCCGGGGACCTCCGCCTTGGTGAGGTCGTCGACGGCCCGGACGTCGCACAGTGCGTGCCGCACCCGCGCGATGTCGCAGATCGCGCGCAGTTCGTTCGGGCGCTGCTGGGCCAGCACGGTGACCGCCACCGCGCCCGCCTTCAGCACCGCCAGCCAGCAGGCGGCCAGCCACGGGGTGGTGGGGCCGCGCAGCAGCACCCGGTTGCCGGGGACGACACCCAGGTCGCCGGTGAGCAGATGGGCGAGCCGGTCGACGCGGGCCCGCAGCAGGCCGTAGCTCCAGCTCTCCCCGGAGGGCGTGCGGAAGACCGGGCGGTCGGCGGGCGGGCCGGTGAGCAGCTCGGCGGCGCAGTTCAGCCGGGCGGGGTAGCGCAGCTCCGGCAGGTCGAAGCGGAGCTCGGGCCACTGGTCGGGGGGCGGCAGGTGCTCGCGCGCGAAGGTGTCGACGTGGGCCGAGCGGTGCGGTTCCGCGCGGTGCGGGTCTGCCATGGCGGTTCGCCCCCTTTGTCGTGGTGGGCTCGCGCAAGGAGCGTATCGTGTCGGTGACGACAGTCAATGGGGCGCGATAACCTGGAGTCCGGCCCGGTGGGACAGGGGAGCAGGGGAAGGGACCGGCGATGACCGCATTCTCGCTCGAACCGGCACAACTCGCCTGGTGCGCCGAGGTGCGCGCCCTGGCCGCCGAGCGGCTGCGCCCGCTGGCCGACAAGGGCGAACCGGGGCGCGTCAACCGCGCCCTCGTCACCGAACTCGGCGCCCTCGGACTGCTGCCCCGCCTCTTCACCTCGGGCGCGCTCGACCTGTGCCTGATGCGGGAGTCCCTCGCCCACGCCTGCACGGAGGCCGAGACCGCCCTCGCCCTCCAGGGCCTGGGCGCCCACCCCGTGCACGCCCACGGCACCGAGGCCCAGCGCGCCCGCTGGCTGCCCCGCGTCGCCGACGGCAGCGCGGTGGCCGCCTTCGCCCTCAGCGAGCCCGACGCCGGCTCGGACGCGGCGGCGCTGAGGCTGAGCGCGGAACCGGATCCTCGACCTGATCCGGCTCCTCTCCCGGCTCCTCTTCCGGCTTCGGACCGCTCCCCGGCTCCGGACCACCCACCGGCCCCTGACCCCCTGGCCGCGGAACGTGACGGCCGCTCCGGCTGGCGGCTCACCGGGGAGAAGTGCTGGATCTCCAACGCCCCCGAGGCCGACTTCTACACCGTCTTCGCCCGCACCACGCCGGGCGCCGGCGCCCGCGGCGTCACCGCCTTCCTGGTGCCGGCCGACCGCCCCGGCCTGAGCGGCACCCCGCTCGACATGCTCTCCCCGCACCCCGTCGGCGCCCTCGCCTTCGACGCCGTTCCCGTCACCGCCGACGACGTCCTCGGAGAACCCGACCGGGGCTTCCGGGTCGCCATGGGCACCCTCAACCTGTTCCGCCCCAGCGTCGGCGCCTTCGCGGTCGGCATGGCGCAGGCCGCCCTGGACGCCACCCTCGCGCACACCAGCACCCGCGACGCCTTCGGCGGCAAGCTGCGCGACCTCCAGGCCGTCTCCCACCAGGTCGCCGAGATGGCCCTGCGCACCGAGGCGGCCCGTCTGATGGTGTACGCCGCGGCGACGGCGTACGACGAGGGTGCCGCGGACGTACCCCGGCGCGCCGCGATGGCGAAGCTCCTCGCCACCGAGACCGCCCAGTACGTCGTCGACCGGGCCGTCCAGCTGCACGGCGCCCGCGCCCTGCGCCGCGGCCACCTGCTCGAACACCTCTACCGCGAGGTGCGCGCCCCGCGCGTCTACGAGGGCGCGAGCGAGGTGCAGCGCGGCATCATCGCCAAGGAGCTGTACCGCACCCGGAACACGACGGAGGAGCTCGGGACATGACCGTGGAACGGGTGAACCCGTCCGAACTCTCCCCGCCGACCGGCTTCTCCCACGCCGTCGCGGCCACCGGCACCCGCGTCGTCTTCCTGGCCGGTCAGACCGCCCTCGACACCGACGGCGAGGTCGTCGGCGACACCCTCCCCGCCCAGTTCGAGAGGGCCCTCGGCAACCTCCTGACCGCCCTGCGCGCGGCCGGCGGCACCCCCGCCGACCTCGCCCGGGTCACCGTCTACGCCACCGACGTCGCCGCCTACCGGGACCACGCCGCCGACCTCGGCCGCCTCTGGCGCGAGCTGGCGGGCCGCGACTATCCGGCGATGGCGGTCGTCCAGGTCGTACGCCTGTGGGACGAGCGGGCGTTGGTGGAGCTCGACGGGTTCGCCGTACTGCCGTAGGGCTGCCCACCGCGGTGGGGCGGGTGCGGTGCGGGTGCACGCCCACCGTGCTCCCGCGGGCGCCGGCCCCGCCCCGGACGGTCGGCGCGTGGTCCGCGCGGGTCCCCTCGGGGCCGGGCAGGAGTCAGGCGGCCATCGCCAGGCGCCCGGCGGGCATCCGGCACGGTGCGACCACGCTGCCGTCGGGCAGCAGTTCGCCGGTGTCGTCGAAGACGATCGTGCCGTCGCACAGGAGGTTCCAGCCCTGCTCGGGGTGGGTGGCGACGACGTGCGCGGTGCCGGCCCGCGCGGCGGGGGAGTCGGCCGCGGAGCGGGAAGGCCGGTGAGTGCACATGGCGCACCTCCACATCGGATGACCGTCCCGTCATCGGGACCGTCGCGTGTACCGACCGTGCGCCCGGCGGCGACGCCTCGCCAACACCCGGGCGGCAAGCGTGACAACACCCGGACAACCCGGCGACGGTTCCACGACGACCGACGCGGACTCGCCACCGAAGGGGTGACGGTCACTCCAGCCGGCCCGTGCGCCGGGTACCAGTGGAACCCCCCATTCCGCCCGACCGGGAGGTTCTCCATGCCCGTACGATCCGCGGCCCTCGCCATGGCCGCCGGTGCCGCCCTGCTGCTGGCCGCCCCCACCGCCACGGCAGTCACCCACGACGCCCGCCATGTCACGGAGTCGGTGACCGTCGACCCGACCGGCCGTATCGCGGCGGACGGCAGCGTCACCCTGTCCGGGACCTACCGCTGCACCGCCGGCACCGGTCCCGTCTTCGTCAGCTCCTCCGTGAGCCAGGGCGATCCGTCCGTCCGGTACGGCATCGGCGGCACCCGCGCGGTGTGCGACGGCCTCGAGCACCGCTGGGTCAACACGGGCACGCCCTCCCAGAACGCGCTGGAGCCCGGCGCGGCCCACGTCGAGGCGACCCTGATGGAGCTGCGGACCACGGGGATCCTTCCGCTGCCGAGCTTCCACGCCCGGCAGGGCCAGGACGTGACGCTGACCGCGGGCTGAGCCTCGGCGCCACCGGGCCCCGCACCGCTCCGGCGCGGGGCCCGCACCTCGCGTACGACGACGTCCGGGGCGGCGGGGGCGGCGTTCGGCCGACGGTCAGGGCCGCTTCCCGGGCCCGGCGCCGGGCCTCGGCGTACGCGAGGGACGCATCCGCTGATGCGGCAGGGACACCGCCTCCGGGGCCGCCCCCGGATCCGCCGCGTCCGCCGACCCGTCCTCGGACGCCGGTGAGGGCTCGGGGCGCTGGCGGTGACGCGGCAGCGCCCGCCGGGGCGGACGGGTGAGCGTGATCTGGCGGACGATCTGCTGGAAGCAGACCAGTGCCGCCAGCCCCGGGAGGGCGGCGGCCCCGCCGTCGCTGAGCGTTCGGGGCGCCTGCGCGACGCACAGCAGCATCGCGATCGCGGAGAACAGCAGGACCACGGCCCAGGAGTGGACCGCGCGGCGCTGGTGCAGCGCGGACCGCAGCACGGCCAACGACGCCACCAGCCAGGGCCCGTAGACCAGCAGGGGCCACCACGACACGACACCGGCACGGGTGCGGGTCACGGCCGCCAGGCGCAGCGGCTCGTAGGCCACCATGCCGCCGAACAGACTCACGGAGGCCGCGATGACCGCGGCGAGCGCCGCCACGAAAAGACTCGCGGCACGCAGTCGGCTCACTTTCCTGCGAATACGGCGGTGACTTGTCGGAAATTCGCGCAGCGGCGGAAGTTCCGCTGTGATTTCCTGCAAATTACTCAACGGCGTACCCGGCGCGGGAGTGATCACCGAGGTGTCCGTCGTCCCCTGAATGACGGTGGCCTGCTGTTCCATCGCGTCCTGGAGCAGGAACGCGAGCTCCTCGGCCGGGTCCCAGCCGGGTTCCGGCGGGACCAGCGCCTCCTGCGGCGGCCCCTCCGGCGCCCGGTGCCGGCCGGTGCCCGAGGAGCCGAACGGCCCCTCTCCGTACGTCATGTGATGGCGCATCTGTTCCTCGTGCATGACGCCCCGGTCACTCCGCCCCGGTGTACGTGAGGGCTTCCTGGGACCGGCGCCACCGCTCCGCGAGGCCGGCCTCCAGCTCGGTCATGACGTCCAGGAAGCGTTGGAGCACGGGCTCCGTCACCCGGAGGGGCACGGGGAGCCCACCTCTGGTCAGAGCCCCCTCGCTCGGTGACGGGCAGTGATCTCTACCGGGCTGGTAAATGTATGGCCCAAGCGTCACCAATTCCGCGCATTCCTCTGTCATATCCGAAGTAACGTCTGCCTACTCCATCGGATGCGCGGCAGTCGAGTGAACGATTTCTGCGATACTTACCCAATCTCGAATTCACACCGGATCGAATGTCATGCAGTACGAAGACCGGTGCCGTACGAGGTGCCCCGGGCATGGACGGAGCGGCGGGGTCGCGTCCTGGGCGGGGGTCGGGGAGGGCGCCCTCACCTCGGGGCAAGGTAGACTTCCGCGACTTCCGGGCAATGACGCCCGACCGGCGGCCAGAGGGTCGCCGCACTGCCCGGCGAGGCCCCCCGCGAGGCGGCCGGGCCGCCGGGGGAGCCGCACTCCCGCGGGCTCACGAAACACCGCGCGTGCGTGTCCAGTGGCAGGGACGCCTGCGCCCGAACAGGAACGGTCGCATGTCCTCACCGCTGCCCGCAGCTCCACGGTTCCGCATGTCCAAGCCCGACTGGCTCGCCTCCCCGAAGGTCCTGCGCACCGAGGTGCTGGCCGGTCTGGTGGTGGCCCTGGCGCTCATCCCGGAGGCCATCTCCTTCTCGATCATCGCCGGTGTCGACCCCGGCATCGGTCTCTTCGCCTCCTTCACCATGGCGGTCGTCATCTCCGTGGTGGGGGGCCGCAAGGCGATGATCTCCGCCGCCACCGGTGCGGTCGCCCTCGTCATCGCGCCGCTGAACCGTGAGCACGGGCTGGGTCACCTGGTCGCCGCCGTCATCCTGGCCGGCGTCTTCCAGGTGATCCTCGGTGTGCTCGGCGTCGCCAGGCTGATGCGGTTCGTGCCCCGCTCGGTGATGGTCGGCTTCGTCAACGCGCTGGCCATCCTGATCTTCACGGCGCAGGTGCCGGAGATGCACGACGTGCCGTGGGCCGTCTATCCGCTGCTCGCGGGAGGCCTGACCCTGATGGTGTTCTTCCCCAAGGTCACCAAGGTGCTCCCGGCGCCGCTGGTCTCCATCGTCGTACTGACCGTGATCACCGTCGCGGCCGGCATCGCGGTCCCGACGGTCGGGGACAAGGGCGAGCTGCCGTCCTCCCTGCCCGTCCCCGGGCTGCCCGACGTCCCCTTCACCGTGGACACCCTGACGACCATCGCGCCCTACGCCCTCGCCATGGCGCTGGTGGGCCTGATGGAGTCGCTGATGACGGCCAAGCTGGTCGACGACATCACCGACACCCCCTCGAACAAGACCCGCGAGTCCGTCGGCCAGGGCATCGCCAACATCGTCACCGGCTTCTTCGGCGGCATGGGCGGCTGCGCCATGATCGGCCAGACGATGATCAACGTGAAGGTGTCCGGCGCCCGTACCCGCCTGTCCACCTTCCTGGCCGGCTCCTTCCTGATGGTGCTGTGCATCGTCTTCGGCCCGGTCGTCTCCGACATCCCCATGGCCGCGCTCGTCGCCGTCATGGTCATGGTGTCGGTCGGCACCTTCGACTGGCACTCGATCCGGCCCGCGACCCTCCGGCGCATGCCGCTCGGCGAGACCGTCGTCATGGTGGCCACGGTGGTCGTCGTGGTGGCCACCCACAACCTCGCCGTGGGCGTCGTCGTCGGCTCCGTCACCGCGATGATCATCTTCGCCAGGCGGGTCGCCCACCTGGCCGACGTCTGCGGTGTCGTCGACCCCGAGGGCAAGCAGGTCGTCTACGCGGTCACCGGCGAGCTGTTCTTCGCCTCGTCCAACGACCTCGTCCACCGCTTCGACTACAAGGGCGACCCCGACGACGTCGTCATCGACCTGTCCGGCACCCACGTCTGGGACGCGTCCTCCGTCGCCGCCCTGGACGCCGTCGAGACCAAGTACGCCCAGCGCGGCAAGAAGGTCACCATCACCGGCCTCAACGAGCCCAGCGCCGACATGCGCCGGCGACTGGCGGGTCAGCTCACCGGCGGCCACTGAGCGGGCCCGGACAGAGCCGTCGCCGTGGCCGGTGCCGCTGGGGCACCGGCCACGGCGACGGGCCTGTATGCGGTCACACCGGCCGCGACCACGTGCGGGGGGTCAGGGCGTTCGGCCCCGCCGTCAGAACGGCATGCGGCCGCGGGCGCGCCGGCCGGCCGAGCCACTGCGGCCGACGGCCTTGGAGCTGCTGCGGAAGGGCTTGCTGAGGGCGCGGCCCAGGACACCGGGGGCCTTCCCGCCGGCACGTGACCCGACGCCGAGCGTCCGCTGGGTTCCGCGCTGTGGGTGGTGGGACAGGCGCGGTACGAGGAAAGCGAGTACGAGAAGGACGGCGCAGACAGCGACGATCCCGACAACCATCATGATGGGCCTCCCGAAGTGTGGCGTGCCCTCCGCGTGCCCCGAGGGCGGGACGACATGCCCGACGGGAACCGGACGGGCCGGACGCGCCCCGCGCCGGACCGGCCGGTGATCTCACCGATCCTCGGCGACGTCCGCCACAAGAACTGGTGACACCGCGGCGACCGGTCGGCGTGCGCGGCCCCGCCGTCCGGCCGGACCGCCCACCCCGAAGTCACCGGTGGGCGGCCTGCGGGCGGTTCAGGCGGTGTCCAGCTCCGCGCGGCGCTCCCAGCCCGGTGCCCCGCCCGCCTTCCGGCCGGGACCGGTGACGCTGCCCAGCCAGCCGAGCAGGAATCCGGCGGGCACCGTCAGCAGGCCCGGGATCGTCACGTCCCAGACCCGGAAGTCGACACCCGGGAAGATCGACTCGGGCGTGCCCGACGTGTACGGCGACAGCGCGAGCGCCGCGACGCTCAGTGCGGTGGCCCCCCACAGGCACCACAGCGCGCCACGGGCCGTGAACCCGGGCCAGTACAGGGCGTACAGCAGGACGGGCGCGAGGGCGGCGCCGCAGACGGCGAGCCAGAGCGTCGAGACGACCACCAGGTTCCAGTCGGCGGCGACGACCGCCATCAGTGTGGCCACCGCCCCCGTCAGGGCCGCGGAGCCCCGCGACGCGGCACCGTCCGCCAGCCCCGTCGTCCGTCTGCCGGACGCGCCCAGCACGTCCCGGCCCAGGGCGATGCCGGCGGCGAGCGTCACATCCACCACGGCCGCCAGCGCGGTGAGGAAGAGGACGCAGGCCAGGGCCGCGACCAGGATGCCCCCGCTGTCCAGCGCCCGCCCGAGCAGCAGCGGCGTGAACGCCTGAGCCGCCGGCCCGGCCTCGCGCAGCGCCCCGCCGACCAGGGCCGCCGCCCCGATGCCGACCACGGCGAGCGCGCCGTACAGCAGGGTGAGTTCGCCGAGCATCCAGCGGCCGACGGTCCGGGCGCCCCGGGGGCTCTTCGTCGCGATGGCCCGCATCAGCACGGCGGGCATCGCCAGCGTGGCCATCGACATGCCGAGGGTCTGACCGATCCGGTTCACGGCGCCCACCCACCCGTCGCCGGTGTAGCCGCCCGGCCGCAGAAAGGCCTCACCCGTCCCCGAGCCGTGCGCGGCGGCGTCGAGCAGCCGCCCGGGGTCCCCGCCGAAGCGGTGGAGCACGAGCACGGCGGCGATCACCAGCACGGGCAGCGTGACCACCGACTTCGCGATCATGACCACGCCGGTGCCCCGGATCCCGCCGCTGACGGCCAGCGCCGTCATCACGCAGCCGATCACCACGACGCAGCCGGTCCGCACACCCGGCTGCCCGATCAGCGCGGCGGCCACGTTGCCGACCACCACCAACTGCACGACCAGCAGCGGGAAGCAGACGAGCAGGGTCACCGTGCCCCACGAGACACGCACGGCGGGCCCGCCGCTGCCGCGCGCGTCCAGCATGTCCGCGGGGGTCAACGAGGCGTGCCTGCGCAGCGGCTCGATGACCAGCACCAGGAGCAGCAGCACCCCGATCAGGCTGCCCAGCATGACGCCGAGGCCGTCGAAGCCGAAGGTGGCGACCATGCCCACCAGTACGGTGACCGTCGCGACCGTGGTGGTGTCGCCGCCCATCGCGATGCCCTGCTGCCAGGAGCGCAGCCGACGGCTGTCGGACCGTACGAGGGCCCGGTCGTCCTCGTCGGCGCCGGTGACGACGCACAGCATCAGGCAGATCACGACGAACACCGAGAACACGGCGAAGACCAGGGACCGCGACGAGGGTTCGAGGAGCGTGGTCACGACCACCTCCGCGCGTCCTGCTGCGGCTCGAGCCGGTCGATCCGCCGCCCGTACACCATCAGTGCGTGCACCCCGACGGCGAGCGGCACCACGGCGAGGAGCACCCCGAGGCTCAGCGGCCCCGCGACGCGCGTGCCGTACGCGGCGGGTGCGAGGGCGGCGGGCACCACGTAGAGCAGCCAGACGACGGCGATCCGGAGTCCGAGGCGCAGACCGACGGCCAGTCGTGCCGCTTCCTCGGCGTCCCGTCGCTCGTGTTCCGCCGGGCCCTGTGCGCCGGCTGGGCGCTCGTCATGGTGAGGCGGCCCGTGCCAGGGCTGCGGTCCCAAGGACATGTGTGCGGCTCCGCTCACGTTGCTCCGGCGCCCCACGAAGGGGCGCGTACGGGTGTGGGGGTGGGCGCGGAGTCAATCAGACGCCCGCGTACTCCCGTACGCCCCGAGCACAGATCTGTTCCGCCGCCCAGTCCGGAGCCGCGCGGACGGTGAACGGGCACTGCCCGACCGGGAGCGGGGAAGACCGGACGGCCGCCGCCCTCGAGTACCTGATGCCGAAAACCCTCACCGTCTGTAGGCGGCACGATACGATGTGCGGCCCGCCCAGCCATGACCGGTCTCGCTCGAAGCAGAGGGAACGCCATGTCGCCCAGTTCACTACTGCCCTGTTCACGACGGCGGTTCGTCCGGCGCGGCTCGACCGCGGCGCGGGCCGCACTGCTGCTGTCGGCCCTGGCTGCGGTGCTCGTCGCCGGTTGCTCCGACGCGGACGAGCCGGACCGGAGCGGATCGGACGAGGGCAAGGCAACCGTGTCGGCTCCCACGGGCGCCTCGTTCCCACCCAACCCGCCGGCCGCCGCCGGGTGCGCCGGAAAGACGCTCGACCACCGCGACATCCGACATCCGGACCTCGGGCCGGTCCGCGTTTTCCTGGTCCGGCGGCCCGCCTCCGAGCAGCCGGCCGGATGCGTCGCGGCCGTGACCGGAAGCGGGCGCGCGCTGGCCCCGGTCGAGGTGGACGCCAACTGGACCATGGAGGGCGCGTTGCGTTTCGCCGCCCCGGCGACCGACTCGACCAGGAACGTCTTCGTGACCTACAACCCCGGGCGCTACGACGGAGTGCTGGTGCTCGTGCCCACCGCCGACGGATTCGCCGACATCGGCTGGAAAAGCGCAGACGACTACTACAGCGGCGGCCGATTCGCCTTCTACTACGCGAGGCCGGTCGGCCCCGGAGAGGACGGCGAATACGCGATCGTCCATTCCATCAAGGGGTGTGACCCCTCCTGTGCCGAGGGCGCGACCTCGAAGGTGATCCTGCGCTGGGACGGCCGCGACTACCTGCCGACCGGTTGATGCGGACGCCCTGGTCGCCTCGTGAGCGGGGGCTCGGTTCGGCGTCCGCCCGGCTGCGGTCCGCCGTGGCCGGCCTCGGACCGGTCAGAGCCGAGCTGGGGTACGGCGTCTTCCTGTCCTACAGCGGTGACCGCGACCGGCGATGGCTGCCTCAGCTGCGGCACGAGATCGAGAAGCAGTCCCGGCCCTGGTACAAGCCACCGCGCATCAGGGTCTTCCTCGACAAGACGGGTGTGTCGATCGGGCCGGAGCTGTGGGGCAAGATCGAGGCCGGTCTCGCCCGCTCCGACTGGCTCGTGGTCCTGGCGTCCCCGGAGGCGAGGGCCTCGAAGTGGGTCGACCGGGAGATCGCCTGGTGGTTGGAGCACAGGTCGGCACAGACCATCCTGCTCGTCGTCACTGCCGGGCGGCTGGTGTGGGACGAGCGCCAGGGCGACTGGGATCCTGAACTGTCGACGGCGCTACCGGCCCGGCTGGCGGGGAAGTTCCAGCAGGAGCCCGTCTGGAAGACCGTGGACCTGCGCCCCCACGGTGACGCGGGCTTCTCTCCCGATGTCGACGGAGTCGCCTTCGGTGTCGCGTCCGTCGTGCGCGGCCTCCCCGAGGACGAACTCCGCTCGGAAGGCCTCCGCGACACCCGCCGCAACCTGCGGACGGCCAGGATCGTCGCCGCCGTGCTGGGTTGTCTGCTGCTGATCGCGAGCACCCTGTCGGTGGTCGCGGTCCTCTCACGAGCCGAAGCCACCCGGCAGCGCGACCAGGCCGTCGTCCAGCAACTCGTCAACCAGAGCTCGTCGCTCACCGGCCGGGACCCGTTCGCCGCCCGGTTGAAGGCATTGGCCGCGTGGCGCATCGACCCTTCTCCGGAGACCCGTTTCGCGGTCCTGCAGGCGTCGGTCGATCCGGCGGCCGGAGTGCTCTCCCACTCGGTTCCCGTGGACTCGGTGGCCTTCAGCCCCGACGGCAGGACCGTGGCCTCCGGCGGGGGCGACGGGGTGGTGAGACTCTGGCTGACCCGGACACAGCGGACGACGGGGCGCCCACTCATCGGACACCACCAGAGCATCACGTCGATCGCCTTCGCGCCGGACGGCAGGACGCTCGCCAGCTCGGGATTCGACGGCACCGTCCGCCTCTGGGACGTCGCCAGGGGCACGCAGATCGGCGCTCCCCTCAATGCCCGCTCCGGGGTGGTCCATTCGGTCGCCTTCGGCCGGGACGGCAGAACACTCGTCACCGTCGACTCGGAGGCGCTCCGGGTGTGGGACCTGGCGACCCACCGCCGGATCGGTCAGCCGCTCGACGGCGAGGGGGAGTTCCTCGCCATGAACTCCGACGGCAGTCGTGTGGCCTTCAGGGCTGATGAGGGCGGCGTACGACTGTGGGACACCGACTCCCGCGCACCGATGGGGAGAGCGTCGAAGGACCCCGGCAGCGTCGTCACGTCGCTCTCCTTCAGCCCCGACGGTGAGACCTTCGCCACGGCTGACATCGACGGCGGCCTGCGGTGGTGGGACATGTCGACGAAGACCCCGATCGGAGAGCCGATCGCCTCCCTTGCCACGGGGATCAGGTCGGTCACCTTCAGCCCCGACAGCGCGATGCTCGCCGCCGCGTACGAGGACGGCGCGGTGCGACTCTGGGATCTCCGGCGGCGCGCCCAGGTGGGCGGCCCGCTCATCGGCCACACCACCACGGCCCTGGCCGTCGCCTTCAGCCCGGACGGATCGGTCCTGGCCAGTTCGAGCGAGGACACCGCGGTCCGCCTCTGGGACATCCGTACGCTACGCCAGGCCGGAGCGCCGATCGACACGGGAGGACAGGGAAACGCGGCGCTCAGCCCGGACGGTCGGACGCTGGCCGTCGTCGACCCCGAGGAGACCGTGAGCCTCTGGAACGTCGCCACACGACGCAGGGGCGACGATCCACAGGTCCGCGATGCCCACGAGGTCGAACCCAGCCTCGCGTTCCGCGCCGACAGTGCCGTTCTCGCGATCGGGTCGGACGGACTACGGTTCTGGGACGTCGCCACCCGCCGCCCCCTCGGCGAACCGCTGCTCGACGCGGGCGAAGCCGGCGCGCTGTCCTTCGGCCCCGACGGCAGGACTCTCGTGAGCGGCGGCCCGGACTCCGTCCGGGTGTGGGACCTGTCCGCGCGGCCTCCCACCGGCACGCCACTGGGTGCCGGGTCCGTCGCTGTCGCGTTGGCCCCGGACGGCCGTGCCCTCGCCACCGCCACGGAGGACAACACCGTGGCGTTCTGGGACCTGGCCACGCACCGCCGCGTCGGCGAGACGCCGATCGACCACACCGCGCAGATCACGGCGGTGGCCTGGAGCCCGGACGGCACCACGCTCGCGACCGCGAGCCGCGACGACACCGTCCGGCTCTGGGACACGGCCGCACACGAACGGATCGGGGCCCCACTGCGGGGCCACCGCGGCGGTGTCACGTCCGTGGTGTTCAGCCCCGACGGGAAGACCCTCGCCACCGGGGGCAACGACCACACGGTCCGGCTCTGGGACGTCGCCACCGAGCGCCAGATCGGCGATCCCCTGGAGGGCCACGGCGCGGGTGTCACCGGTGCGGCGTTCCTCCCCGGCGGTACGGCGCTGCTCAGTTGGGCCGGGGACGGCACCGCCCGGCAGTGGAACGTCGAAGCGACGGCGGACCCGGTCCGGTCCCTGTGCGGAGGGGCGGACGGCGCGTTCACCCCCGACCGGTGGCGTGAAGCCGTACCCCCGGGCCCCGAGCCCCGCCCACTCTGCCCGACGTGAGCACCGGGGCGTCAGGCCGACCGGGGAGGGCCGCATCGCCACGGCACTGGCGCGAAGCGTCCCCCCGGCGGCCGTGGCGGTGCACGGCACCGGAACACCGGGCAGAGGTGACCACACCGGCCGAGGAGGACACGGTGCCGAACGACCTGCTCACGGACCTCGGCAAGCAGTCCCGCCGAGGCGTGTCCCCCGGCCGCGGCGGCCGCGGAGTTCTGCGCGTACCGACTGACACACCCTCGTCACGCGCGTCCTCGTGCACCACCTCGCCCGGTACCGGGACGTCGGCCTTCCTCACGACCCCGAACGGTGACTGTGCCATTCCGTTGAGTGAGAAGCCTGTCTCCGCAGGGTGACGAGAGGCGACCGCCGGGTGACCGGATCTGTGAGGGCGCGCACAGGGCCCACGTCACACCGGGCCGGGGTTAGTAGACGCCCGACGGCCTCTCGCCCGCGTGGTCCCCGGCCGTCCGGGCGAGTCACGCGGCCGGTCTGCTAAGCGGCGTAGTAGGTCACACACTTGTCGCGGCGCCGGAGCGTTCCGCAGTGTGTTCGGCGTACCGGGGAGCCGAGCGCCGGGACCGGACGGGAAGAGCCCGTCCGTGATCCAGACACCGGCCCTGATGACGCGAAGACGCGTCCC
Organism: Streptomyces ambofaciens ATCC 23877; assembly: GCF_001267885.1. NCBI lineage: Bacteria > Bacillati > Actinomycetota > Actinomycetes > Kitasatosporales > Streptomycetaceae > Streptomyces > Streptomyces ambofaciens. The sequence goes on from NZ_CP012382.1 coordinate 6,183,254, forward strand.
ACGCGGACACCGCGTCGCCGACCCCCCGTCGGCCTCCCCATCACGTTCCCGAATGGAGAGGTACACCCATGCACGCCCTCATGCGCCGTCCCCACGTCCGCAAGTCCGCCGTGGCCTCCCTCGCCGCCGCGGGCGCCGCCGCCGTCAGCCTCACCCTCGTCCCGAGCCCGGCGCACGCCGCCGAGCCGGCCAAGGCCTCCACCGCGCAGACCCAGGCCCAGACCGACAAGATCGAGGCTATCGTCAAGGCCGGCGAGAAGAAGCACGGCGACGACCTCGACGGCTGGATCCGCACCGCCCTGGACGTCATGGACGCCAAGAACATCCCGGGCACCTACGAGGGCCTGCACCGCAACATCATGCGCGAGTCGTCCGGCAACCCGAACGCGCAGAACAACTGGGACGTCAACGCCCAGAACGGCATCCCCTCGAAGGGCCTGCTCCAGACCATTCAGCCCACCTTCGACGCCTACCACGTCAAGGGCACCAAGGACTCCGTCACCGACCCGGTCGCCAACATCGTCGCCGCCTGCAACTACGCGGCCGACAAGTACGGCTCCATGGACAACGTCGACTCCGCCTACTGACCGGCGGACCCACCGACCGCCTGAGCCCCCGGGACGACCGGTCCCACGCGGAGGCCGGCGGGACTCAGGCAGCACGGCGGGGCCGGAGGGACGACACGTCCCTCCGGCCCCGTCCGCGTCGCACTCCGCGCCTTTCCTGGACTGTCAGATGTCCCGGAAGATCTCGATCTGCGCCCCGATCGAGTTCAGCCGCTCCGCCAGGTCCTCGTAGCCCCGGTTGATGACGTACACGTTGCGCAGCACCGACGTGCCCTCGGCGGCCATCATCGCCAGCAGGACGACCACGGCGGGGCGCAGGGCGGGCGGGCACATCATCTCGGCGGCGCGCCAGCGGGTGGGGCCCTCGACCAGGACGCGGTGGGGGTCCAGCAGCTGGAGGCGGCCGCCGAGGCGGTTGAGGTCGGTGAGGTAGATGGCGCGGTTGTCGTAGACCCAGTCGTGGATGAGGGTCTGGCCCTGCGCCGAGGCCGCGATGGCCGCGAAGAAGGGGACGTTGTCGATGTTCAGGCCCGGGAAGGGCATGGGGTGGATCTTGTCGATCGGCGCCTCCAGCTTGGAGGGGCGCACGGTCAGGTCCACCAGGCGCGTACGGCCGTTGTCGGCGAAGTACTCCGGCGTGCGGTCGTTGTCGAGGCCCATCTCCTCCAGGACCGCCAGCTCGATCTCCAGGAACTCGATGGGGACCCGGCGGACCGTCAGCTCCGACTCGGTCACCACGGCTGCGGCGAGCAGGCTCATCGCCTCGACCGGGTCCTCGGAGGGGGAGTAGTCCACGTCGGCGTCGATGACCGGCATGCCGTGCACCGTGAGGGTGGTGGTGCCGATGCCCTCGACCCGCACGCCCAGGGCCTCCAGGAAGAAGCACAGGTCCTGGACCATGTAGTTGGAGGAGGCGTTGCGGATGACCGTGACGCCGTCGTGGCGCGCGGCGGCGAGGAGCGCGTTCTCGGTGACCGTGTCGCCGCGCTCGGTCAGCACGATCGGGCGGTCGGGGCGCACCTGGCGGTCGACCACCGCGTGGTAGTGCCCCTCGGTCGCGGCGACGTCCAGGCCGAACCTGCGCAGCGCGATCATGTGCGGCTCGATGGTCCGGGTGCCGAGGTCGCAGCCGCCGGCGTACGGCAGCCGGAAGCGGTCCATGCGGTGCAGCAGCGGGCCGAGGAACATGATGATCGAGCGCGTGCGGACGGCCGCCTCGGCGTCGATGGCCTCCATGTTCAGCTCGCTCGGCGGCACGATCTCCAGGTCGGTGCCGTCGTTGATCCAGCGGGTGCGTACGCCGATCGAGTTCAGCACCTCCAGAAGGCGGTACACCTCCTCGATCCGGGCGACCCGGCGCAGCACCGTGCGCCCCTTGTTGAGCAGCGAGGCGCACAGCAGGGCCACGCAGGCGTTCTTGCTGGTCTTGACGTCGATGGCGCCCGAGAGGCGGCGGCCGCCGACCACGCGCAGGTGCATCGGGCCCGAGTAGCCCAGAGAGACGATTTCGCTGTCCAGCGCTTCACCGATTCGGGCGATCATCTCAAGGCTGATGTTCTGGTTGCCGCGCTCGATGCGGTTGACGGCGCTCTGACTGGTGTTGAGCGCCTCCGCAAGCTGTGACTGGGTCCAGCCGCGATGCTGCCGGGCGTCACGGATGAGCTTGCCGATGCGTACGAGGTAGTCGTCTGCCATGAGGTTGAGGCTATCTCAGATATGAGATTGCGCCTCTCGGGGGGTCCGTCCGGGTGACGGGGCGTCAACGGCAGGCTCAGCGCCGCTTGCTGGTCGTCGTGCGACGCCATCCGAAAGGCCCGGGCAAATCCATCGATGTCGTACGACGTCCGGTGCTGCTGCGGGTGTGGCGCGGGCCGTTCTTGCCGCCGGTGGTGATGGACCACGAGCGCTTGTTGATGTTCAGCCGCACTCCGGGGAGGATCCGGAAGCTCTTGCGGAAAGTGAGCGGCATCGTGCCTCCTTCCGAGTAGTGCCGGGGGCCCCGGCGCAAGTCGGATACCCCGGTTCGGCGTAGAGATGGCCTCCGGGGTCACCCGGGTGGGGTGCACGCCACACCGCGCCCGGGCATGACCGGGCCGCCCCCATGTACTAGAGTTATCTCGACATCGAGATATCTGCCGAGGCGCACCGCAGTCGCACGCCGCTATCGGGTCTGGCGGTAAGGGTTACCTAACTTAGCCTTACCTTAGCGGATTGGCCGGAGCGGCGTGGCGGCAGGATGCGGTGGTACGCGCACATAAATGAAGGAGACTGTCGTGTCGGCGAACAGCTTCGACGCCCGCAGCACGCTGCAGGTGGGCGACGAGTCGTACGAGATCTTCCGGCTGGACAAGGTCGAGGGCTCCGCGCGCCTTCCCTACAGCCTGAAGGTCCTGCTGGAGAACCTGCTCCGTACCGAGGACGGCGCGAACATCACCGCCGACCACATCCGCGCCCTCGGCGGCTGGGACTCGCAGGCCCAGCCGTCCCAGGAGATCCAGTTCACGCCCGCCCGCGTGATCATGCAGGACTTCACGGGCGTGCCCTGCGTGGTCGACCTCGCCACCATGCGCGAGGCCGTCAAGGAGCTGGGCGGCGACCCGAACAAGATCAACCCGCTCTCCCCGGCCGAGATGGTCATCGACCACTCGGTCATCGCCGACAAGTTCGGCACCAACGACGCCTTCCAGCAGAACGTCGACCTGGAGTACGGCCGCAACAAGGAGCGCTACCAGTTCCTGCGCTGGGGCCAGACCGCCTTCGACGACTTCAAGGTCGTCCCCCCGGGCACCGGCATCGTCCACCAGGTGAACATCGAGCACCTGGCCCGCGTCGTCATGACCCGTGACGGCAAGGCCTACCCCGACACCCTGGTCGGCACCGACTCGCACACCACCATGGTCAACGGCCTCGGCGTCCTCGGCTGGGGCGTCGGCGGTATCGAGGCCGAGGCCGCGATGCTCGGCCAGCCGGTCTCCATGCTGATCCCGCGCGTCGTCGGCTTCAAGCTCACCGGTGAGCTCACCCCCGGCACCACCGCCACCGACCTGGTCCTCACGATCACCGAGATGCTGCGCAAGCACGGCGTCGTCGGCAAGTTCGTCGAGTTCTACGGCGAGGGCGTGGCGGCCACGAGCCTCGCCAACCGCGCCACCATCGGCAACATGTCGCCGGAGTTCGGCTCCACCGCCGCGATCTTCCCGATCGACGACGAGACGCTGAACTACATGCGCCTGACCGGCCGCAGCGACCAGCAGGTCGCGCTCGTCGAGGCGTACGCCAAGCAGCAGGGCCTCTGGCTGGACCCGAAGGCCGAGCCGGACTTCTCCGAGAAGCTGGAGCTCGACCTGTCCACGGTCGTCCCCTCCATCGCCGGCCCGAAGCGCCCGCAGGACCGCATCGTCCTCGCGAACGCCGCCGAGCAGTTCAAGCAGGACGTGCGCAACTACGTCGACAGCGTGGACGAGGCGGGCCAGGAGTCCTTCCCGGCCTCCGACGCCCCCGCCGTCACCAACGGCGTGCCGTCCAACCCGGTCCCGGTCACCGCCCCCGACGGCACCACCTACGAGCTGGACCACGGTGCGGTGACGGTCGCGGCCATCACCTCCTGCACCAACACGTCCAACCCGTACGTCATGGTCGCCGCCGCCCTGGTGGCCAAGAAGGCGGTCGAGAAGGGCCTGACCCGCAAGCCGTGGGTCAAGACCACCCTCGCCCCGGGCTCCAAGGTCGTCACCGACTACTTCGAGAAGGCGGGCCTCACCCCGTACCTCGACAAGGTCGGCTTCAACCTCGTCGGCTACGGCTGCACCACCTGCATCGGCAACTCCGGTCCGCTGCCGGACGAGGTCTCCAAGGCCGTCAACGACCACGACCTCGCCGTCACCTCGGTGCTCTCCGGCAACCGCAACTTCGAGGGCCGGATCAACCCCGACGTCAAGATGAACTACCTGGCGTCCCCGCCGCTGGTGGTCGCCTACGCCCTCGCGGGCTCCATGAAGGTGGACATCACCAAGGAGGCCCTGGGCGCCGACCAGGACGGCAACCCGGTCTACCTGAAGGACATCTGGCCCACCGAGGCCGAGGTCAACGAGGTCGTCGCCAGCGCCATCGGCGAGGACATGTTCTCCAAGTCCTACAGCGACGTCTTCGCGGGCGACGCGCAGTGGCAGGCGCTGTCCATCCCCACCGGTGACACCTTCGAGTGGGACGCCGAGTCCACCTACGTGCGCAAGCCCCCGTACTTCGAGGGCATGGGCATGGAGCCGGCCCCGGTCGAGGACATCTCCGGCGCCCGGGTGCTCGCCAAGCTGGGCGACTCGGTCACCACCGACCACATCTCGCCCGCCGGTGCGATCAAGGCGGACACCCCGGCCGGCAAGTACCTGACGGAGCACGGCGTCGAGCGCCGCGACTTCAACAGCTACGGCTCGCGCCGCGGCAACCACGAGATCATGATCCGCGGCACGTTCGCCAACATCCGCCTGCGCAACCAGATCGCGCCGGGCACCGAGGGCGGCTACACCCGCGACTTCACCCAGGACGGCGGTCCGGTGTCGTTCATCTACGACGCCTCCCGCAACTACATCGAGCAGGGCATCCCGCTCGTCGTCCTGGCCGGCAAGGAGTACGGCTCCGGCTCGTCCCGCGACTGGGCCGCCAAGGGCACCGCGCTCCTCGGCGTCAAGGCCGTCATCGCCGAGTCCTACGAGCGCATCCACCGCTCGAATCTCATCGGCATGGGCGTCCTGCCGCTCCAGTTCCCGGAGGGCCAGACCGCGGCCTCCCTCGGCCTGACCGGCGAGGAGTCCTTCTCCGTCTCCGGCGTCACCGAGCTGAACGAGGGCACCACCCCGCGGACGGTCAAGGTCACCACCGACACCGGTGTCGAGTTCGACGCGGTCGTCCGCATCGACACCCCCGGTGAGGCGGACTACTACCGCAACGGCGGCATCCTGCAGTACGTGCTGCGCAGCCTGATCCGCAAGTAGGGGCCTGTTCCACGGGCCGTGTCCTCCGGCTTCCGGAGACACGGCCCGTATCATGCCACCCGGCCGATTCCCCTATGGCCATCGCCGAACTGTGTCACTTAAGCTGGTCGTTCGATGACTTTCAGTGATGGAATCGGTGACGACGGAATGCCACAGGGGTTTCCCGGGAGGGGATTCGGAGACCCGCCTGCAACAGTGCACACCCGTCCACTAGCATGATGGGGCGCTATCCAGGCATGTGGGGGAAGCAGGGAGCTGAGGCAGTGCATGAGGGGCAACCCTTGTGGCGCAGGAGCAGCATGTGTGGCAACGAGAGCGAGTGCGTGGAGGTCACCGTGCGCGAAGGCCGGGTGCTGGCGCGCGACTCCAAGGCGCTCGGGCGTACGCCGCTGGGCTTCACCGCCTCCGTCTGGACTGACTTCCTGCATGCCGTGGCACAAGGAGAGTTGAACGGTCCGTGACGTTCTTATCCAGCCATCGGCAGGCGGTAGGGGGCCATATGAATGCCGAGGCATCGCCGGTGCGGCGGTCGGCCGGCAAGCGGAGCGCCGTAGTCCTGGGCGGCGTCCTCACCTTCACCATGAGCGTGGGGGCGGTGGCGACGCTGACGGCGGCGGTCGCGTCCACGTTCGTCGACAGCGTACTCGCCAAGAGGTTCCTCTGGGTGACCGTGGCAGTCGCCGTGGCGGTCGGCGCGGGAGTGTGGCGCGCGGGGAACGGGGCTATCCCGTCCCTACTTGGTTCTGATCACCCTCGTTACGACTCTCGGGCGGGTTCTGCGGAGTAGCGGAGCCGCGCGCCGCCAGCTTGCGCTTCACCCACCAGCTCAGTCCGGCGATGGCCGCGGCCATCACCACTGAACCCAGTGTGGTGCGGATGTCGGACCAGGGGAGTTCGAGGGCACGGGCCTTCTTCATGATGAAGGGTGCCGCCTTAGCCATGATGATCACCAGGGCCGCGAGCCCCAGCACCCCGAGCAGTGCCGTGTGTTTCCGCTTGTCGCGCGCCCGGGACGTCTCGATGGCTATGAGACGCTTCGTCTGCTCAGGGTCCTGGATGGCCTGAGCCTTCAGCTCCTCATCGTTCATGCCGCAGCCGAAGGCTATTCGCAGCACGTCCAGAAGAGCATCGATTGTCGACCTGGAGACCACGCCGGTCCTCCCCCTGCCTCTGTCAGCCCTGTTTCCGCGGCTCTAGCGGGCCTCGAGGCTCTGCTTGACGCGATCGATCAAGTCGAGGGACGCGTTCTCGTCCAACGCTCGCTCCATGAGCGTCTGGAAGCACTCCTGGTAGAGGGCGAGCAGTTCCAAGTCCTCGCCGCCGGTCATGCTGCCCGCGGCGTGTTCCAGGTACAGGAGATCGTCGTCGTCCGAGAAGCGCAGCAGGACGAAGCTGCCCAGTGTGCTGTAGTGCGCTCCCGCGTCGAACGGCAGCACGCGGACAGCCACCTCGTCCCGTCCGGCGAAACCGAGGATCTGTGCCAACTGCGCGCTGAACACACTCCTACCGCCGATCTGCCGCCGCACCGCTGCCTCGTCCAGGACGAACGTGGTCGTCGGACGACCCGATCCGTCGAACATGCGCTGTTGGCGTTCCATCCTCAAGTCGACGATCCGCCGCACCCGTTCGTCGGCCAGTCCGCGCTCGGCGAGCAGGGCCTCCGCGTAGGCGCGGGTCTGCAGGTGCCCCGGGATCACGATGGGGTGGTAGGTGTCGACGGCCCGCGCGGCGCCCTCGTACCCGAGGTATTGGGCGAACTGCGGCGAGACGACGTCGTGGTAACCCGACCACCAACTGGCCCCCTTGCTGCCCCGGGCTGCCTCCACCAGCTCGTCCACCGTGTCGGGCTCGGTGATGTCGTAGAGCGCCAGGAGGGCGCGCAGGTCACTGACGGACACACTCACCGTCCCGGTCTCCACACGGATGAGCTTCGACTGTGACCACTCCACCCGCTCGGCGGCCTCGCGCTGGCTGAGCCCGACACGCTCCCGCGCCTTGCGCAGGGCGAGCCGAAGCTTGCGCCGGTTGAGACTGGGGTCCACAGGGGGTGTCATCGCCGCTCCTTCGACCGTGCACGTACCCTGAACAAGAAAGGCCATGCACAGACAGTTCCTAGCGTTTGGCTAGGACCATTATGCCCCTGGCTTTCTGCATAGAGCCAAAACCCCGGACGTGCACAGGGCCCGCCCATAAGCTGGGCGGGCCCTGATCGAACGGTCCGGCTAGGCGAGCAGCTCGACCTCGGAGAGCACCGAGGCACCAGTGAGGACCAGCCGGTACTTCGCGTACGTGCCCGGTGACTTCACCGAGAACGCCCGGGTCTGCCGGTCCCACGCGAAGGACTCGCCGGAGCGCTCGTCCAGCGTCCGCCAGGTCGTACCGTCGGCCGAGCCCTGGAGCTTCCAGCCGGTCGGGGCCTTCGTCCGGTCCGCCGACGACGTCAGGGTGTACTGGACCGCCTCGGTGCCCTGGCCGGACACCGGAAGGTCCACCGACGTCACGGCCGCCTCCGTCGCCGACGTGTCGTCGAACAGGGCGCCCTCACCCTCGACGGCGTCCGCGCGCGGCGTCGGCACCTCGTCGTCCTGGGTGATCGACGGCGGCGCGGCGTTCGCCCCGGTGCCCCAGGCGGAGGGCTTGGCACCCATGTCGAACTCCAGGACACCGCCCTTCGCGATCAGCGAGTGGGGGAGCGAGGTGGAGTTCCAGCGCTTGCCGTTGACCTTCAGACCCTGCACGTAGACGTTCTTCGTGCTGTTCTTCGGCGCCTTGACGACCAGCTCGCGGCCGTTCTCCAGGTGCACGGTCGCCTTGGTGAACAGCGGGGAGCCGATGGCGTACTCGCCGCTGCCCATCACCAGCGGGTAGAAGCCGAGGGCGGAGAAGAGGAACCAGGCCGACTGCTCGCCGTTGTCCTCGTCGCCGTGGTAGCCCTGGCCGATGTCGCTGCCGGTGTACAGGCGGGAGAGCACCTCGCGGACGTTCTTCTGCGTCTTGTACGGCTGCCCGGCCGCGTCGTACATGTACAGCGCGTGGTGGGCGACCTGGTTGGAGTGCCCGTACATGCCCATCCGCACGTCCCGCGCCTCGGTCATCTCGTGGATGACACCGCCGTAGGAGCCGACGAACTCCGGGGAGGCCGTCTCGGGTGTGGAGAGGTACTCGTCGAGCTTGTCGCCGAGACCCTCGCGGCCGCCGTACAGGTTGGCCAGGCCCCGGCTGTCCTGCGGGGCGGTGAAGGCGTAGCCCCAGCCGTTGGTCTCGGTGTAGTCGTGGCCCCACACGCGCGGGTCGTACTCGTCCGAGTCCACGCGCCACTTGCCCGCCGCGTCCTTGCCCTGGAAGAAGCCGGCCTTCGCGTCGAACATGTTGACGTAGTCCTGGGCGCGGTTGAGGAAGTACGCCGACTCCTCCCGGTACCGCTTCTCGCCCGTCTCCTTGTAGAGCTTCTCGCCCATCTTCGCGATGCCGTAGTCGTTGAGGTAGCCCTCCAGCGCCCACGACAGGCCCTCGTGCGTCTCGGTGCTGGTGTACCCGAGGAACGGCGAGGTCGCCATGCCCTTGCGGCCCACGCCCGAGGACGGGGGCACGGTGGTGGCGTTCTTGACGGCCGCGTCGTACGCCGCCTTCGCGTCGAAGTCGACGCCCTTGACGTACGCGTCGGCGAAGGCCACGTCCGAGGAGGTGCCGGTCATCAGGTCCGCGTAGCCGGGGGAGGACCAGCGGGAGGTCCAGCCGCCGTCCTTGTAGTGCTGCACGAAGCCGTCGACCAGCTCACCGGCCTTGGACGGGGTCAGGAACGAGTACGCGGGCCAGGTGGTCCGGTACGTGTCCCAGAAGCCGTTGTTGACGTAGACCTTGCCGTCCACGATCTTGGCGCCGGTCTCCGTCGGGGTGTCCTCCTTGACCGCCTTGGAGAACGGGGAGGCGTACTTGTACGTGCCGTCGACCTTCTCGTGGCCGGCGTTCGGGTACAGGTACAGCCGGTAGAGGCTGGAGTACAGCGTGGTCAGCTGGTCCTGCGTGGCGCCCTCGACCTCGACCTTGCCGAGGACCCTGTCCCACTGCTTCTGGGCGTCCCGCTTGACCTTGTCGAAGGAGGCGCGTGCCGGGAGTTCCTGGCGCAGGTTGTCCTTCGCCTGCTCGACGCTGATCAGCGAGGTCGCGATGCGCAGCGTCACGGTGCGGTCCCGGCCCGCGTCGAAGCGCAGGTGGCCCTTGACGCCGCTGGAGTCGCCGCCGGTGACCTTGCTGTCGAACTCGCCGTGGACGAAGAGCCGGGTGGCGCCCGTGGACAGCCCGGACCTGACGTCCGAGTAGCCGCTGAAGGTGCCGGTCTCCTTGTCCAGGGTCAGGCCGGCCTGGTCGTTGACGTTGTCGAAGATCACGCTCGCGTCGTCACCGGGGTAGGTGAAGCGCATCATCGCGGCGTGGTCGGTCGGCGCCATCTCGGCCTTCAGGCCGTTCTCGAACCGCACGCCGTAGTAGTACGGCCGGGCGGTCTCGTTCTCGTGCCGGAAGGCCAGCTCGCGGGCGTCGCGGCCGGTGTCCGGGGTGCCGGAGGCCGCGGACGGCATCACCTGGAAGGTCTGCCGGTCGCCCATCCAGGGGCTCGGCTCGTGGCTCGCGCTGAACGCCTGGAGCGTGGGCAGGTTGTCCGCGTTGTTGCCGCGCGCGTAGTCGTACAGCCAGCTCAGCGAGCCGGCGTTGGTCACCGGCGTCCAGAAGTTGAAGCCGTGCGGCACGGCGGTGGCCGGGATGTTGTTGCCGCGCGAGAACCCGCCGGTGGAGTTGGTGCCGCGGGTGGTCAGCACGTAGTCGGAGAGGTGGGCCTTCGGCCGCTCGGGCTCGGCCCGCTCGATGGCCACGTCGTCCAGCCAGCCCCGGAACTTCGCCGGGCCCTTGGGGGAGTCGTACGCCACCAGGACGCGGTCGACGGTCTTGCCGGCCGCGACCGAGCCGATGCCCGACCGCACGCTGTTCCACTGGTTGACGTAGAGGATCTTGGCGTCGCCCTGACCGCGCGGCGTCAGCGGGAAGCCGTGCTGGTCGGTGGCCTTGAGGTCGCTCAGGTGGGTGCCGTCGGTGAAGGCGAGGTCGACGGAGACGTTGGTGGCGTCGTAGTCGAGGTCGCCGTCGGCCATCGACGGGAAGATCTTGTACGACAGCTCCGTGCGGCGGTCGACCTTCACGTCGACGTCGAAGACCTTGTTGTACGAGTAGGCCCGGCCGTCCGCGGTGTGCCGTCCCGCGTACCGCAGCGCGTGCTTGCCGGTGAAGCCGGCGCCCGCCTTCGCCGTCGGCGAGCCGCTCGGGCCCCGGTCGACGAGCGAGAGCATGTCCTCGGGGGTCGGCGTCTCGGCGTCGCCGGTGGCCAGTTGCACGTCGGCGAGCTGGAGCGCGTCGCCCGCCCCGTTGTTCTTCGTGATCTCCAGCCGGAAGTGCCGGTACTCGGCCGTCTCGGCCAGGTCGTACGTCTTCGTCTGGAACCGCTCGTCGAAGGACTCGCCGGAGCGGGTGTCCAGCGTCCGCCAGTCCGTGCCGTCCGCGGAGCCCTTGAGGGTCCAGTCGACCGGGTCGCGCTCGTCGTGGTCGTTGGCGGAGGTGAGCGCGTACTTCGCGATCTTCGCCGGCTCGTCCAGGTCGAACTCGACCCAGCCGGTCTTGTCGAAGGTCAGCCACTTGGTGGTCGGTTCACCGTCGACGAGGTTCTCCTTGACCTCGCCGCCGCCCGCGTTCTCCGCGCTCGCCCGCACCTCGGTGACGTGGTCGGTGACGCCGCCCGGTATGCCGGTGCTGAATCCGCCGTCGACGCCCGAGGCCCGCTTCCTGCCGTCCCGGCCCGTGTCCACGGTGTTGAGCCAGTCCGGAGCCGGGTCGTCCGCCTCGAACGAGGAGCTGAACTCCCGGTCGGCTCCGGCGGGCGCGGTGGGCAGCGCGACCGCCGCCCCCTGTGAACCCACCGCCACGGCGAGGGCGGTCGTCATCACGACCGCCGGACCCCATCTGTGCCGAACTCTGTACTGCATGCCCTGGCCACCCTCCCTGCGCTGGGGACAACGTTGTCAACTCAACTGCGCAAGGACCAGTAGGGGTCAAGTGGCATGTGATGTCAAGGGTGTTGGTTGTGGCGTTCGAGGCATATGGAGGGGATTCTTCCGGCAAGTGGCACACAGGCCGTTCATATTTCCGGGAGGTCTCAACTCGGAAAAGACGTACCGCCAACCTTGCATTCGATCTTGCTCCGCTGACGGAAAGTGGACTATACCTGTCGCCCATCGGGGGGATCCGGGGGAATCGCGAAGAGGAACCGCCAGAGCGCCCGAACAGCAGTGTCCGAACAGCAGTGACTGCATTTCCTGCACGACCCAGCGTGACCCGATCGCGGTGCCGGGGAGGATCCGGTTCACCGCCTGAGTCCTGGAGAAGGCGAGGACTTGAGCATGGGATCCACTTCCGCCGAGAACGACAGCAAGGGCGTCGGCCGCCGTGACCTGATCAAGCGTTCCGCCGCGCTCGGCCTGATCTCCGTACCGACCATGAGCTTCCTCTCCGCCTGCGCGAGCGGCGGCGGGGACGACCAGGAGAAGGCGGAGGCGGGCAAGAAGTCCGCCGAGAACCCGCTGGCGGTCAACGAGAGCGCCAAGATGGAGTTCGTCCTCTTCGACGGAGGCTTCGGCAAGGAGTACGCCGAGGACGCCGTGAAGCTGTACGAGAAGGCCTTCCCGAAGGCCACGGTGAAGTTCTCCGCCACCCAGAAGATCCAGTCCACCCTGCAGCCGCGCTTCAACGGGGGCAACCCGCCCGACCTCGTCGACAACTCCGGTGCCGAGCAGATGGACATGGGCGTCCTGGTCGGCAAGAAGCAGCTCACCGACCTCACCCCGCTGCTGGACGCCCCGTCCTACGACGACCCGAACAAGAAGGTCCGCGACACCCTGCGGCCGGGCATCGTGGAGATGGGCCAGTTCGACGGGGAGCCGGTCTGGATCCTGTACTACGCCTACACGGTCTACGGCAACTGGTACTCGAAGAAGGCCCTGGACTCGCTGGACGCGGAGTACCCCCAGACCTGGGACGAGATGCTCGCGGTCTGCGCGAAGGCCAAGAAGAAGGGGATGGCCGGCTGGACGTACGCGGGCAAGTACCCGTACTACATCCCGTTCTCGATGTCCCCGATGATCGCCAAGGTCGGCGGCGTCGAGGTGCTCGACGCCATCGACAACCTGGAGCCGAACGCCTGGAAGCACCCGGCGGTCAAGACGGTCTTCGAGGCCTGGTACGAGCTCTACAAGAAGGGCTACGTCCTCAAGGGCACCCCCGGCCTGGACCACATCCAGTCGCAGACCGCCTGGGCCAAGGGCGACGCCCTGTTCCTGCCCAACGGCTCCTGGGTGGAGAACGAGTCGGCCAAGGTCATCCCCGCCGACTTCGACCTCGCCGTCTCCGCTCCGCCCGGCATCGACGAGAACGACAAGATGCCCTTCGGCACCATCTGGGCCTCCGGCGGTGAGCCCTTCATCGTCCCGGCGAAGGCGGCCAACGGCGCGGGCGGCATGGAGCAGTTGCGCGTCATGCTGAGCGAGGCGTCCTCGAAGAACTTCACCAGCAAGGTCAAGTCGCTGAGCGCCTACAACGGCGGCACCGACGGCATCGAGCTCACCCCGGGCCTCAAGGCCGGTGTCGCGGCGCTGGAGCTGGCCGGCGACAACGTGGTGAACCCGCGCATGCAGGACTGGTACGTGCAGCTGCAGAAGGAGAAGATCGGCGTCTCCTGTCTGGGCGAGATGATGGCCGGCCGGCTCACCCCGGCCGAGACGATCAAGAAGATCCAGGGCTTCGCCGACGAGGCCGCCAAGGACTCGTCGATCAAGCACTACAAGCACCAGTGAGGACGTGTCGCCGGGGCCCGTGCCGCGCGTCCGCGCCGGACGGGCCCCGGCGGCGCCACCCGCGCGCAGATCGGGGTCATCAGCAATGCAGCACGGCAAGTACCGGTTCATCGTGGGGTTCCTGGCGGTTCCCCTGGGACTGTACGCGCTCTTCGTCGTCTGGCCGTTCATCCAGTCCATCTACTACTCGTTCACGGACTGGACGGGGCTGAGTCCCGAGTTCGAGATGGTCGGCTTCGACAACTACTCGCGCATGCTCGACGACGACATCTTCTGGAAGTCGTTGTGGCACAGCGTCCTGTTCGCCCTGCTGGTGCCGCTCGTGACGCTCGGCCTGGCGCTCTTCTTCTCCTTCATGATCAACGTGGGCGGGCGGAAGCGGAAGGGCGGCCCGGTGATCACCGGTGTCCGGGGTTCCGGCTTCTACAAGATCGCCTACTTCTTCCCGCAGGTGCTCTCCATCGCGATCGTCGCCCTGCTGTTCCAGTTCGCGTACAACCCGGACAGCGGCGCGGTCAACTCCCTGCTGCGCGGGATCGGCCTGGGCTCCGTCCAGCCGCTGTGGCTCGGCGACCCGAACCTCGCGCTGTGGTGCGTCATGGCGGTGCTCGTCTGGTCGACGGTCGGCTTCTTCGTGGTCCTCTTCTCCGCGGGCATGGCCTCCATCCCGGGGGAGCTGTACGAGGCGGCGCTGCTGGACGGGGCGAGCCGCTTCACGACCTTCTTCAAGGTCACCCTGCCGCTGCTGTGGGACACCGTGCAGTCCGGCTGGGTCTACATGGGCATCCTCGCCCTGGGCGCCGAGTCGTTCGCCGTCGTGCAGATCATGACGGTCGGCCCCGGCGGACCCGACTACTCGACCTCCGTGATGGTCCTGTACGTGTACCAGAAGGCGTTCCGGGACGGTCAGGCCGCCTACGCCACCACGATCGGCGTCGCCCTGCTCCTCGTCACGCTGGCCTTCGCGGCGCTCGTGATGAAGCTGGGCCGACGCGAGCGGCTGGAGTACTGATCAATGAAGACGACCGAGACCCCCGCCCCCGTGCCGGCCGAGCCCGGCACCCCCGTCCTGAAGACCGAGGCCTCGCCCGGCGGACTCCGCCAAGGGAAGAAGGAGGGCACCGCCCTCAACGTCTTCTCCCACGGCGTCCTCGTCATCTGGGCGATCATGGTCGGCATGCCGCTGGTGTGGGCGGTGATGACCTCCTTCAAGGACGACGCCTCCATCTTCGGCTCGCCCTGGTCGCTCCCCGACAAGCTGAACTTCGACAACTGGTCGCGGGCCTGGTCCCAGGCGCACATGAGCGACTACTTCCTCAACACCGTCCTGGTGGTGGGCGGTTCGCTCATCGGCACGCTGGTGCTCGGCTCGATGGCGGCCTATGTGCTGGCCCGGTTCGAATTCCCGGGCAACCGCTTCATCTATTACTTGTTCATCGGCGGCATGAGTTTCCCGATCATGCTGGCGCTGGTCCCGTTGTTCTACGTGGTCGACAACATGGGACTGCTGAACACCATTCACGGGCTGATCCTGGTCTACATCGCCTATTCGCTGCCCTTCACCGTCTTCTTCCTGACGGCGTTCTTCCGGACCCTGCCGAGTTCGGTGGCGGAGGCGGCGTTCGTGGACGGGGCCTCGCACACCCGGACGTTCTTCCAGGTCATGCTGCCGATGGCCAAGCCGGGTCTGATCAGCGTGGGCATCTTCAACTTCCTGGGGCAGTGGAACCAGTACATGCTGCCGACCGTGCTGAACACGGACCCGGACAAGCACGTCCTGACCCAGGGCCTGGTGCAGCTGGCGGTGAGCCAGGGATACAAGGGGGACTGGTCGGGCCTGTTCGCCGGCCTGGTGATGGCGATGCTGCCGGTGCTGGCCGCGTACATCATCTTCCAGCGCCAGGTCGTCCAGGGACTCACGGCGGGCGCCCTGAAGTAGCGCCCCCACCCTCGCGCGCGTGCCGCTCCCGGAATCCCGGGGCGGCACGCACACGTGTGTGCCCCGGGGTGCCGGACGCCCGGATGCGGTTCAACCTCTTGACGGGAGGCGACCCGAACGGCTCAGCTTAGAGTTCACTAGTTGGACATGGACGGGGCCTCATAGAAGCGGCCCCGCGCGCAGGAGGTCGTCGTGGAGACTCCCGGGTCGCAGTCGTCGCTGCACCGAGCCAACCTGGAACGGGTCGTACGAGCGGTACGGCTCGCCGGGTCGCTCACGCAGGCGGAGATCGCGAGGACGACGGGCCTGTCCGCGGCGACCGTCTCGAACATCGTCCGGGAACTCAAGGACGGCGGAACGGTCGAGGTCACGCCCACCTCGGCCGGCGGCCGGCGGGCCCGCAGCGTCTCGCTGAGCGGGGACGCCGGCATCGTCATCGGCGTGGACTTCGGGCACACGCACCTGCGCGTCGCGGTCGGGAACCTCGCCCACCAGGTGCTCGCCGAGGAGTCCGAGCCGCTGGACGTCGACGCGTCCGCCGCGCAGGGCTTCGACCGGGCGGAACAGCTGGTCAACCGGCTGATCGCGGCGACCGGCATCGACCCCTCCAAGGTCGCCGGAGTGGGACTCGGCGTGCCTGGTCCCATCGACGTGGAGTCCGGGACGCTGGGCTCGACCGCCATCCTGCCCGGCTGGGGCGGCACCAAGCCCGCCGAGGAGCTGCGGGGGCGGCTCGGCGTGCCGGTGCACGTGGACAACGACGCCAACCTCGGGGCGCTGGGCGAGCTGGTCTGGGGCAGTGGCAGGGGCGTGCGGGACCTGGCGTACATCAAGGTCGCCAGCGGTGTCGGCGCGGGCCTGGTGATCAGCGGCAAGATCTACCGCGGGCCGGGGGGCACGGCGGGCGAGATCGGGCACATCACGCTGGACGAGTCCGGCCCCGTCTGCCGCTGCGGGAACCGGGGCTGCCTGGAGACCTTCGCGGCCGCGCGCTACGTCCTGCCGCTCCTCCAGCCGAGCCACGGCACCGACCTGACCATGGAGGGCGTCGTGCGGCTGGCGCGGGAGGGCGACCCGGGCTGCCGCCGGGTGATCGCCGACGTGGGCCGCCACATCGGCAGCGGAGTCGCCAACCTCTGCAACCTGCTCAACCCGAGCCGGGTCGTCCTCGGCGGCGACCTGGCCGAGGCCGGGGAGCTGGTTCTGGGGCCGATCAGGGAGTCCGTGGGCCGCTACGCGATCCCCAGCGCGGCGCGTCAACTCTCGGTGCTCCCAGGGGCGCTGGGAGGCCGCGCGGAGGTGCTCGGAGCGCTTGCCCTCGCGCTCAGCGAGATGGGCGATTCGACCCTTTTGGACGGAAGTGCGACCGGTGCTCTGTCCGCTGCCACCCCTGCCTTCACTTAGAGCACGGATGGCACCGTTGTCATCTCGTTAAGGATTTACTTCTTGACGTCGCACGTGTGGCCGAGTTGACTTCCAGCCACCTCGGCCGCAACGACGCGGCCTCGTCAGGGAGGTTTCTGAAGTGAACACGCGTATGCGTCGTGCCGCCGTCGCCGTTGCCGCCACCACGATGGCCGTCTCGCTCGCCGCCTGTGGCAGCGCGAAGGAGTCCGGCGACAAGAAGGACTCGTCGGACTCCGCCGCCAAGAAGGGCGACGCCATCAAGGTGGGTCTGCTCCTTCCGGAGAACCAGACCGCTCGCTACGAGAAGTTCGACAAGCCCTTGATCGAGAAGAAGGTCAAGGAGCTCACGAACAACAAGGGCGAGGTCGTCTACGCCAACGCCAAGCAGGACGCCACGCTGCAGTCGCAGCAGGTCGACACGATGGTGACCAACAAGGTCGACGTGCTGATCGTGGACGCGGTGGACTCCAAGGCCATCGCCGGCTCGATCAAGAAGGCCAAGGACGCGGGCATCCCGGTCGTCGCCTACGACCGCCTGGCCGAGGGCCCGATCGACGCCTACACCTCGTTCGACAACGTCACCGTCGGCAAGACGCAGGGCGAGGCTCTCCTGAAGGCGCTGGGCGACAAGGCCAAGGGCGGCCAGATCGTCATGATGAACGGCTCCTCCACCGACCCGAACGCCGCCCAGTTCAAGGAGGGCGCCCACTCCGTCCTCGACGGCAAGGTGAAGGTCGGCCGCGAGTACGACACCAAGGAGTGGAAGCCGGAGAACGCCAACGCCAACATGGAGGGCGCCATCTCCGCCCTCGGCAAGGACAAGATCGTCGGCGTCTACTCCGCCAACGACGGCATGGCGGGCGGCATCATCACCGCCCTGAAGGCCGCCGGCATCGCCGACATCCCGGTCACCGGCCAGGACGCCGAACTCGCGGGTGTGCAGCGCATCATCACCGGTGAGCAGTACATGAGCGTCTACAAGTCCTACCCGCAGGAGGCCGCGGTCGCCGGCGAGATGGCCGTCGCGCTCGCCAAGGGCGAGTCGCTCGACTCGATCGCCAAGGACAAGGCCGACAGCGCCACCACCAAGGGCATCCCGACGGTCCTGGTCCCGGTCGTCTCGCTGACCAAGGACAACATCAACGAGACCGTCATCAAGGAAGGCTTCTACACGATCGACGAGATCTGTGGCGGCAAGTACAAGACGGCCTGCGACAAGATCGGCCTCAAGTAAGCAGACCCGCCCCCCGTACCGCCTGAGCGCGTACGGGACCGGCTGCACACGGCTTCCTCCGGCGCCCCGCACTCACAGCCCCGCAAGCTACGCGGGGCGCCGGACGGAACACCCCCGCGGGCAACCCCCGCACCCCCACCCAGTCTTTCTGTACAACCTCCCGCCGGGTCAGGCGGCGAAGGAGATGGTTCACGTGTCCGCTACGCCCGTGCTGGCGTTGCGCGGGGTCTCCAAGCGATTCGGTGCCGTCCAGGCGCTCACCGACGTAGAGCTTGAGGTCCACGCCGGTGAGGTGGTCGCCCTGGTGGGCGACAACGGAGCCGGAAAGTCCACGCTGGTCAAGACGATCGCCGGCGTGCACCCCATCGATGAGGGCGCCATCGAGTGGGACGGCAAGGCCGTCGCCATCAACAGGCCCCACGACGCCCAGAACCTCGGCATCGCGACCGTCTACCAGGACCTCGCGCTGTGCGACAACATCGACGTCGTCGGCAACCTCTACCTGGGCCGGGAGATCCGCAAGCGCGGTGTCCTGGACGAGGTGGAGATGGAGCGCCGGTCCCGCGAGCTGCTGGACACGCTGTCCATCCGCATCCCCAGCGTCCGCATCCCGATCGCCTCGCTCTCCGGCGGCCAGCGTCAGGTCGTGGCGATCGCCCGCTCGATGCTCGGCGAGCCCAAGCTGGTCATCCTCGACGAGCCCACCGCCGCCCTCGGCGTCGAGCAGACCGCCCAGGTCCTCGACCTCGTCGAGCGGCTGCGCGAGCGCGGTCACGCCGTCATCCTCATCAGCCACAACATGGCCGATGTGAAGGCGGTCGCCGACAAGGTGGCCGTCCTGCGCCTCGGGCGCAACAACGGCGTCTTCGAGGTCAAGTCGACCTCGCAGGAGGAGATCATCTCCGCCATCACGGGCGCCACGGAGAACGCCGTGACCCGTCGTGCGGCGCGCACCAATGGGGAGATCAAGAAGTGAGCATCGACAAGACCTCCACCCCCGCCGCGGACAGCGCGGCGGCGAACCCGGAAGCCGCACCCGCCGCGGTCGCCGCGGTCGACCCCCGGCTGCTGGTGCGCGAGCAGGGCTTCGCGGGCTACCTGGGCGAGTTCAAGCGGAAGATGAAGGCCGGTGACCTCGGGTCCATCCCGGTCGTCGTCGGTCTGCTGGTCATCTGGGCCATCTTCACCAGCCTGAACTCCAACTTCCTCACCGCCGGCAACTTCTCCGACATGTCGGTCGCCATGGTCGGCACCGGCATGATCGCCGTCGGCATCGTCTTCGTGCTGCTGCTCGGCGAGATCGACCTGTCGGTCGGCTCGGTCAGCGGTGTCGCGGGCGCCACCTTCGCGGTGCTCAGCGTCACGCACGGGATGAACGAGATACTCGCCCTGGTGCTGGCCGTCCTCACGGGCACCGTGGCCGGCGCCATCCACGGCTTCGTCTTCGCGAAGATCGGTGTCCCGGCCTTCGCCGTGACCCTGGCCGGCCTGCTGTTCTGGCAGGGCTTCATGCTGCAGATCCTCGGCAGCAACGGCACGATCAACCTGGACGCCGACGGTGTGGTCGTCAAGCTGACCAGCTACTACTTCACCGACGTGGCCGCCGCCTACGGTCTGGCGATCGTCGTCACCGCGGGCTACTTCCTCACCGCGTTCTTCGACAACCGCCGCCGTGCGGCCGCGGGGGTCCCCTCCCGCCCGCTGAACGAGCTGATCGTGCGCACGGTGCTCCTCGCCGTGCTGGCCTTCGCCGTCGCGATCGTCTTCAACCAGTACAAGGGCCTGCCCCTGGCCGTCGTGATCTTCCTGGCGTTCCTGCTGCTCACCGACTTCGTGCTGCGCCGCACCGCCTACGGTCGCAAGATCTTCGCCCTGGGCGGCAGCGTCGAGGCGTCCCGGCGCGCCGGCATCAACGTGGAGCTGGTCCGGATCTCGGTCTTCGCGATCGCCGGCACCTTCGCCGCGATCGGCGGCCTCTTCGTGGCCTCGAAGATCGCCTCCGCCAACCAGGGCGCGGGCACCGGTGAGTTCCTGATGAACGTCATCGCCGCGGCCGTCATCGGCGGCACGTCCCTCTTCGGCGGCCGCGGCCGCACCTGGGACGCGCTGCTCGGTGTGATGGTGATCATCTCGATCCAGTACGGCCTCGCCCTGGAGGGCATCGCCTCGCCGGTCCAGTACATGATCACCGGTGGCGTGCTGCTGGCGACCGTCGTCATCGACGCGGTCACCCGCAAGACGCAGAAGACGGCCGGCCGCGCCTAGGCGCCCGCCGCGGCCGTCTCCGCTCCACCACCGCCCGCCCGGGTCCAGCACCCGGGCGGGCGGTTCGCCGTCCGCCCGCGCCCTGTCCGTCACGCCGGGGCCGGGGGCATCCGTCGCGCGGCCCTCCGGGGAAGTCGTAGAACGGAGCGCCGATGGGTAAGGCCGAACGCGTGACGTACGACGCACCGCCCGGACACGTTCCGCCACGGCGGAACATTAGACTCGACAAGCCCGGCAACAGCTCTACTGCAAGGAGGCACGGGTGCCGCTGCTGACCCGCATCACGGGACCGCGCGATCTGGACCGGCTCAGCCTGGAAGAGCTGGACCGGCTGGCAGAGGAGATCCGCACCTTCCTCGTCGACGCCGTCTCCAAGACCGGCGGCCACCTGGGCCCCAACCTCGGCGTGGTGGAACTCACCCTCGCCCTGCACCGCGTCTTCGACTCGCCGAGCGACAAGGTGCTCTGGGACACGGGACACCAGTCCTACGTGCACAAGCTGCTCACCGGCCGGCAGGACTTCTCCCGGCTGAAGATGAAGGGCGGCCTGTCCGGCTACCCCTCGCAGGCCGAGTCCGAGCACGACGTCATCGAGAACAGCCACGCCTCCACGGTCCTCGGCTGGGCCGACGGCCTGGCCAAGGCGAACGAGGTCCTCGGCCGCGACCGCCACGTCGTCGCGGTCATCGGCGACGGCGCCCTCACCGGCGGCATGGCCTGGGAGGCGCTGAACAACATCGCCGCCGCCAAGGACCGCCCCCTCGTCATCGTCGTCAACGACAACGAGCGCTCCTACGCCCCCACCATCGGCGGCCTCGCCAACCACCTGGCGACCCTGCGCACCACCGACGGCTACGAGCGCTTCCTGGCCCGCACCAAGGAGGTCCTGGAGCGCACGCCGGTCGTCGGCCGCCCGCTCTACGACACCCTGCACGGCGCCAAGAAGGGCCTGAAGGACTTCATCGCCCCGCAGGGCATGTTCGAGGACCTCGGCCTGAAGTACGTCGGCCCGATCGACGGCCACGACCTGGAGGCCCTGGAGTCCGCCCTCACGCGCGCCAAGCGCTTCGGCGGCCCGGTCATCGTGCACTGCCTCACCGAGAAGGGCCGCGGCTACCAGCCCGCCCTCCAGGACGAGGCCGACCGCTTCCACGCCGTCGGCAAGATCCACCCCGACACGGGCCTGCCCATCTCCACCTCCGGCGCCGACTGGACCAGCGTCTTCGGCGAGGAGATGGTGAAGATCGGCGAGGAGCGCGAGGACGTCGTCGCCATCACCGCCGCCATGCTCCAGCCGGTCGGCCTCGACAAGTTCGCCAAGGCCTTCCCCGACCGCGTCTACGACGTCGGCATCGCCGAGCAGCACGGCGCCGTCTCCGCGGCCGGCCTCGCCCACGGGGGAGTGCACCCGGTCTTCGCGGTGTACGCCACCTTCCTCAACCGCGCCTTCGACCAGGTGCTGATGGACGTGGCCCTGCACAAGTGCGGCGTCACCTTCGTGCTGGACCGCGCGGGTGTCACGGGCACCGACGGCGCCTCCCACAACGGCATGTGGGACATGTCGATCCTCCAGGTCGTGCCCGGCCTGCGCCTCGCCGCCCCGCGCGACGCCGACCAGGTCCGCGCCCAGCTGCGCGAGGCCGTCGAGGTGGACGACGCGCCGACCGTGGTGCGCTTCTCCAAGGGCGCCGTCGGCCCCGCCGTACCCGCCGTAGGCCGCGTCGGCGGCATGGACGTGCTGCGTGCCCCCGGCACCGACACGCCCGACGTGCTCCTGGTCTCCGTCGGCGCCCTCGCGCCGATGTGCCTGGAGGTGGCGGACCTGCTGAACAAGCAGGGCATCTCCACGACCGTCGTGGACCCGCGCTGGGTCAAGCCCGTCGACGAGGCCATGGCCCCGCTCGCCGAGCGCCACCGCGTGGTCGTCACCGTCGAGGACAACTCGCGCGTCGGCGGCGTGGGCTCCGCCGTCGCCCAGGCCCTGCGCGACGCGGGCGTCGACGTACCGCTGCGCGACTTCGGCATCCCGCCGCGCTTCCTCGACCACGCCTCCCGCGCCGAGGTGCTGGCCGAGATCGGACTCACCGCCCCGGACATCGCCCGACAGGTCACCGGTCTGGTCGCCAAGCTCGACGGCCGGTACGAGCGCACGGGCGCCGAGGTGGACTCGGTGGAGGCCGCGCGCGACTGACGTACGACCGGATGGGCAGTTTCTCCACTCGTTGCGGTGGTGAAACCTGCCCATCCGCGTGAATCCGCTCACGCCGGGGCATACGCAGTACGCCCCCCTCTCGATCATGTCGGGGACGACAAGCGTCGGAGGTAACCCCCGTGAGCAGCAGTCTCTTCAGGACCAAGAAGATCGAGCAGTCCATCCGTGACACGGAGGAACCGGAGCACGCGCTCAAGAAATCCCTGTCCGCGCTGGATCTGACCGTCTTCGGTGTCGGTGTCATCATCGGCACCGGCATCTTCGTACTGACCGGCACCGTCGCCAAGGACAACGCCGGACCCTCCACGGCCCTGGCGTTCGTCGTCGCCGGTGTCGTCTGCGCGCTCGCCGCGCTCTGCTACGCCGAGTTCGCCTCCACGGTTCCGGTGGCGGGCTCCGCGTACACCTTCTCCTACGCCTCACTCGGCGAACTGCCCGCCTGGATCATCGGCTGGGACCTGGTCCTGGAGTTCGCGCTCGGGACGGCGGTGGTGGCCGTCGGCTGGTCGGGCTACATCCGTTCGTTCTTCGAGAACGCCGGCGTGACGTTCCCCGAGGCCCTCAGCGGCCGGGACGGGGCCGAGGGCTTCGGCTTCGACATCCTCGCCGCCGGCCTGGTGCTGGTGCTCACCGGCATCCTCGTCCTCGGCATGAAGCTGTCGGCGCGGATCACCTCGATCGTGGTCGCCATCAAGGTGACCGTCGTCCTCATCGTGATCATCGCGGGCGCCTTCTTCATCAAGGGTTCCAACTACGACCCCTTCATCCCGGAGTCGAAGCCCGTGGAGGCTGGTGCGGGCCTCGACTCGCCCCTGATCCAGCTGATGTTCGGGTGGGCGCCGGCCAACTTCGGCGTGATGGGCATCTTCACCGCGGCCTCGGTCGTCTTCTTCGCCTTCATCGGCTTCGACATCGTCGCCACCGCCGCCGAGGAGACCCGCAACCCGCAGCGCGACATGCCCCGCGGCATCCTCGGCTCCCTGTTCATCTGCACCGCGCTGTACGTCGCCGTCTCCATCGTCGTCACCGGCATGCAGCACTACAGCGAGCTGTCCGTCGACGCCCCGCTCGCCGACGCGTTCAAGTCCACCGGGCACCCCTTCTTCGCGGGTGTGATCAGTTTCGGCGCCGCCGTCGGCCTGACCACGGTCTGCATGATCCTGCTGCTCGGCCAGACCCGGGTGTTCTTCGCGATGAGCCGGGACGGACTGCTGCCCCGCTTCTTCTCCCGCGTCCACCCGAAGTTCCGGACCCCGTACCGGCCGACCATCCTGCTCGGCGTGATCATCGCGATCGTCGCGGGTTTCACCAGCCTCAGCGAGCTGGCCGAGCTGGTGAACATCGGCACGCTGTTCGCGTTCGTCATCGTCGCGATCAGTGTGATCATCCTGCGCCGGACCCGCCCCGACCTGCCCCGGGCCTTCCGCACCCCGCTGGTGCCGGTGCTCCCGATCGTGTCGGTCGCCGCCTCGCTGTGGCTGATGCTGAACCTGCCCGCCGAGACCTGGGTGCGGTTCGGCGTCTGGATGGCGATCGGCGTCGTCGTGTACTTCCTCTACAGCCGCACCCACAGCCGCATGGCTCTCGGCGAGGAGACACCGGCCGACGGCCCGTCGAAGCCGCCCGGGGGTGGCGCCGCGGTGTGATCACCCCGGTCACCTGCCACTCCGGCCCGGTACGTCCCCCTGCACGGGGACTGCCGGGCCGGACGCGTACGCGGTCGCGCGGGCCGGAGCAGGTACGTCCCACGGGACCGCGTACGTCCCGCCGGGCGGTGTCACGTGGGCCGCACCGTCCGCGGCCCCGCCACCTCGGCGCCCAGCTCCGTCACCCGGCGGCGCAGCTCCCGGTCGGCCGTCACGACCAGGACGGCACGTTCCCCCGAGACCGCGGCGACCAGGTCGACCATGTGGTCGTCCCCGCTGCCGGGGGCCGACTCCACCCGCACGCCGGGCACGGAGTCCACCCCGCAGGCCGCGCCCTCGACGACGAGGACGACCTCCACCGGGCCGGGCCGCCCCGGTACACCCTGCGACGCCAGGAGGTCCCGCAACCGCTCCGCCGCCCCGCGCCGGTCCCGCCACCAACCGTCCGGCACCGACCCGACCACGTTCGCGGCGTCGACGATCACGAGGAGACTGAGGAGGGAGGAGCCGTCGCTCGTGGGGGCGCTCATGGAAGGCAGGGTCGCATGCTCCGGGCGAGCGCGTGCGCGCGGCGGCTTAGACGTCGTTTTTTATGGCGCTCTTGCGGTTATCGTGCCGAGGGGCCATCGCTGGGGTTGGGCAAGGGGTGGGGGATCGTGGACGAGGCGTTTGACGCTGCGGGAACGGCGCTGTGTTGCGCCGCAGCCATCCGGCTGGGCGGAGCCGTGCAGGTACTGACCACGCGATCTGCCCTGCTTGACCACTACAACCCGATCATGGCGGGGCTGGAGAACATCACAGCGTTTCTCGACGGTCGAGGGCTCGATGACAACTTGCTCGGCTCTGCGTTCGCCGAGAGTTGGTCCCTGGATGCCAGGTATCCGGCAGATCTCGCCGGCCACGCCTTTGTCAAAGGATGGTCATCTCTGGTCTTCGGCACGGTGGTGCTGACCAGGCCGAAGCACCAGAACATTACGTCAGCGAAGACCCTGGAGTTTGCCTCGAAGGCGGCGGCATCCTGGCCGACCGCCGTCCGTATCGGCTCCTTCGACAGCCTGCTCCGCTTCGAGGCAGCGTGCCAGCAAGAGGCGGAAGCCCGGATGCGGGAGGGCGGTCTTCCTGCTCTGTGGAAACTGACGGAAGATCGAACAAAGCAGTATCGCCAGACGACGGAACAGTTCATCGGATAACCGGCGTCTCAGCCTGCCAGTCTTCAGAAGCCGATGAGGGCTGCGGCTATGCCGACGAAGGCGAGGAAGTGTTCGGCCTTGCGTTCGTAGCGGCGGTGGAGCCTTCGGCAGCCGGCCAGCCAGGACACGGTTCGCTCGACCACCCAGCGGTGCCGGCCCAGCCGTTGTGAGGACTCGATGCCCTTGCGGGCGATGCGAGGGCGAATGCCCCGCTGGCGCAGCCATCGCCGCAGGTGGCCGTAGTCGTAACCCTTGTCGGCGTGCAGTTTCGCCGGCTTCCGGCGCCGGGGTCCGCGGCGGGAGCGGATGGGCGGGATGCCCCGGACGAGCGGCTCCAGGCCCTGGCTGTCGTGCATGTTCGCGCCGGAGATGCCCAGGGACAGCGGTAGTCCGTTGCGGTCACAGAT
Source organism: Streptomyces ambofaciens ATCC 23877 (assembly GCF_001267885.1). Lineage (NCBI taxonomy): Bacteria > Bacillati > Actinomycetota > Actinomycetes > Kitasatosporales > Streptomycetaceae > Streptomyces > Streptomyces ambofaciens. The sequence goes on from NZ_CP012382.1 coordinate 6,209,000, forward strand.
CAGGTGGATTTTCGATCCCGGTTTGCCGCGGTCGGTCGGATTCGGCCCCGTCAATGGCCCCCTTTTGCGGCCCGCAGACTGACCGAGTCGATCGCGCACCGGGACCAGTCCAGTTCGCCTCGCGCTCCGAGTTCGTCGAGGATCACGCGGTAGAGCCTGGCCCAGACCCGATCCCGGCTCCACTGGGCGAACCGGCGGTAGACCGTGGGCCAGGCCGGGCCGAACACCGGCGGCAGCTGCCGCCAGGTGCAGCCTGAGGTCGCCACGAAGATGATCGCCGCCAGGGCCTCGCGGTCACCTGCTCGGGCGTCGACCGCCGCCCTGCGGACGTATCACTTCAGTCGGTGGTACCACCTGCCTGAACAGCACCCACAACTCGTCCGGCACCAGTCGCTCCACGAGATCCGTCATGCACGGATCAACGAACTGTCACGCCATAAGAAACGACGTCTTAGAGTGATTCGGTGAATGGTGAGTGGCTCATACGCGGTCGGGACGGCCGACTCAGCGTCTATCAGATGTCCAATGAAGCGGTGCTGTGTCGCGCTGAGCGCGCGCCAGGCGGTCCCTGGGAGGTCCCGCGCAAGGTGGGCGGGGATCAGCGGCTGCTTCCCGGTCCGGCGATAGGTCAGGGTGCCGACGCCTATGTGCACCTGGTCTCCTGGCTGCCCACGGCGTCCGGCGAGTCCAGTGTGGTGCACTCCACTCACTTTCGGCCCCTGCTGGCCGCCCTGGACTGGGAACCCCTCGGCCATCCGAACGACGCCGGCGACCGGACCGGTACGCCCGTCGTCGCGGTCGACGCCCAGGGCCGCGCACACGTTTTCGTGCGCAACGACAGCGGAGGGCTCAGCATGCGCGCCCAGAAGCAGAGGGGCGGCTGGGGCCCGTGGCGTGACTTGAGGGGCAGGCAGCTACAGGACGTGCCCGTCGCCGCGGCGGGCAAGGGCGGACGTATTGAGGTGTACGCGACCGCCCCTGGTGCGATCCTGCACTGGCGCCAGGAAAAGCCCGGCGTCAAGTTCGAGTTGGTGGAGTCGGTGGCGACTGCGGCCCGCCCGGGCTCGCTGCGCGCACTCGCCACATCCCCGGAGCGCACCACCGTCTTCTTCACCGACGCCGACAGCGGCGAGCTCTGCGCCTGGCGCCCCGGCGACAAGCCGGTGCCCCTGGTGACCGCCGCCGGCCCGGGCCCGGTCGCGGCCGTCCGCTGCGTCATCGACGGCCACGACTGCACGCTGGTCGCCCAGCGCTCGACGGACACCGGACGGGTCGTCTTCGCCGCGTACCCGTCGGAGCAGGAGGTGATGGGCGCGCAGTGGACGGAGTCGGGCCCCGCGCTGCCGGCCGACGCGTTGGTGTCCCTGGCCCTTGACGCCGACGAGCGACTGGTGGCGGCCACGCTCTGTCCGTCCACCGGCGAGCTCCGGCTCACCCGGCGCAAGGACGAACCGGGTCTCGCGCTCGGTCCCTGGCAGGCCGTCTGACCGCGCCGCGACGCCCCCACGACGGCTTCGCGGCCGTCCGGTGAGGTCCGGTGACCGCGCCATGGGGAACTGGTGAACGAACGACATATGATGTTGCGCGTTCTAGGGTCCCTGTCCGTGACACGGCGGGCTTCAGGAAGGTGCAGCAGCCCATGCGGAGAAAGTCGGCAGGCCCCGTCGGCACCGCTCGACAGGACGGGCCCGGCACCCCGGAGCCGGGCGGCGCGCCCGAATCGGCCCACGGCGACTGGCTCACCCTCGGCAAGGACGGCCGCCTCAGCCTCTACGTACCCGCCGACGGCGGTCTGGTGCGCTGGACGGAGACGGTCGCGGGCGGCCCCGGCTGGAGCGGACCGCATGTCGTGCCCGCGCCCGGACTGACCCATCTGACGGTGGTGCAGGGCGCGGACACCTACGTCCACTTCCTCGGCCGCAGGGAGCGCGAGCGGGCCGACGGAGCGCTCGGTGTGGACGTCGTGCACGCGATCCAGTACCAGACGGGACTGGCCTTCACCGAATGGCGTTCACTCGGCAACCCGCACCGGGACCGGGAGCAGGGCCGCCGGCTCGGACCGCCGGTCGGGGCCGTCGCGGCCGACGGCACGGTGCACGTCTTCGTGCGGAACGCGCACGGCGGCCTGGCGCTGCGCCGCGAGTCGCCGAACGGCAAGTGGCGGGCCTGGGAGGACCTCCAGGGCGGCGAGACCGACGCCCTGCCGGCGCCGCTCGCCCTCGCCGGGGGACGGCTGGAGGTCTGCGCCGCGTCCGCGTCGGGTGTCCTCGTCTGGCGCCAGACCGCGCCGGGCGGCGACTTCACCGGCCCCCGCGGCTTCGCCCTGCGTCCGCTGCCGGGGACGGTCACCGCGCTGGAGACCGGGCCGGACCGTGCCACGTTCTTCTGGACCGACGCCGACAGCGCGGGAGCGGCCGCGTGGCGGGAGGGCGACTGGCCGGTCGCGCTGGGCGGATCACCGGCCGGGCAGGGGTACGCGTCCCTGCGTACGGCGGTGGACGGTTACGACTGCGTCGTGCTCGCCCACCGGGAGCGGGACGGCTCCGTGACGCTCGGCATGGGCGGCACCGAGAACGAGGCCGGTGGCTTCTGGTGGTACCCGCTGGGCGAGTCCTGCCAGGGCGTTCCCGCACTCGCCCGGGACGGACACGGGCGAGTGGTGCTGGCGCTGATCGGGTCCGACGGCGCGCCGAAGGTGGCCCGTCAGGACGACGGTGCCGGCCTCTCCTTCACCCGGTGGCACACCCTCGGGCGCTGAGCGGCCGGCACCTTCGCGTCGTACGGCCCGGGGTCAGCCGCCCGTCGCGGGGGACTTCTTGGCCGACTCGGGGATCTCGGAGTCCGAGCGGACGGCCTTCCACAGCTCGGTCGCCTGCGGCTCGGCGGCGACGACCCGGTTCGGGTCGGTCTTGTCGTACGCCACCGGCAGCATGATCGTCTCCATCGTCGCCGGGTCGACCCCGTTCATGCTGCGCCCGAACTCCGCCAGGCTGGTCAGCGAGGCCAGTTCGGAGTCGGTGGTGAGCGCGGAGGTCAGGGTGTCGGCGATCCTGTAGGTCTTCGTGGGGCTGCCCAGCAGGTCCTGCTTCTTGACCTCGCTGAGCAGCGCCACCAGGAACTGCTGCTGGAGGCCGATGCGGCCGAGGTCGCTGCCGTCGCCGACTCCGTGCCGGGTCCGGACGAAGGCCAGGGACTCGGTGCCGTCCAGCGTGTGGGTGCCGGCGCTCAGGTCCAGGCCGCTGGAGCTGTCCTTGATGGGCTCGTCGATGGTGACGGGCACCCCGCCGATGGCATCGACCAGGCCCTTGAAGCCGGCGAAGTCGATCTCCACGTAGTGGTCCATGCGGACGCCGGACATCTTCTCCACGGTCTTGACCACGCAGGCCGGCCCCGCGAGGGAGTACACGGAGTTGAACATCACACGCTTCGCCTCGGGCAGGTCGGAGCCGTCCGCTTTGGCGCACCGCGGTCGGGTGACGAGGGTGTCGCGAGGGATGCTCACGGCGACGGCCTGCTTGCGGCCCTCGGGTATGTGCACCACCAGGGCGGTGTCCGAACGCGCCCCGGCGACCTTGCCGGTACCGAGCGAGGCGTTGGCGCCGGCCCGCGAGTCCGAGCCGAGGACCAGCAGGTTCTGACCCGTGGTCGGCAGCTTCTCGGGCCGGTCCTCACCGAGGGCCTCGTTCAGGTCCACCCCGTCGATGTTCCCGTTCAGGCCGCTGTAGAGCCAGTAGCCGGTACCCCCGGCGGCGAGCAGGAGGACGAGGAACGACAGCAGGACGATCCGTCCCCAGCGCCTGCGGCGGCGCGGTGCACGGCGACCGCCGTTCGGCGCGGCCCGGCGGCTACGCCGAGGCTCCGTGGTGGCGGTATGGCTCATGGTGTTCGGTTCCTCTCCTCACGGGCTCCGCGTGGCGGAGTCGCAGGGGCCCGGGTGGGGGGAGGCCGGTCCACTATGCGGTCATGTAGATGCGAGCACTATATGCGCTTACGCACAGTGATTTTACGAGCCGGAAACCATAGCGCGTTACAGCGATGGACGCCACATTAACTGGCCTTGACCATCCTTAAGGGTGACATAAGATGTGGCGAACCTGTGACCGTAGTGAGGGGGCTTCGCTCGCGGTCGGGGGGTCAGGTGAAGCCAAGGCGGTTGAGGGGACCGCGGGTGCACCAGGTAGGGGTGGGAAGTCCGGTACGGACTGTTGGTGGCCCGTTGGGCGAAATGTCTTGGTAGGAGTGCGAGTTGGTGGATCATCCGCGTCTGAGCATCGTCGTGCCCTTTCAGGACGTCGAGACCTATCTCGCCGAATGCCTGGAGTCCATCGCGCGCCAGTCGTTCCGCGACTTCGAGGTGATCCTCGTCGACGACGGCTCCACCGACGGCTCCTCGCGCATCGCCGCCGACTTCTGCGCCGCCGACCCGCGCTTCCGCATGATCCGCCAGGAGCCGAACGGCCCCGGCCACGCGCGCAACACCGGGCTGCGCGCCATGCACCCCCAGGGCGAGTTCCTGGCCTTCGTCGACGGGGACGACGTCATCCCCGAGTACGCGTACGGGCTGCTGGTCCGGACCCTGGAGGGGTCCGACTCGGACTTCGTCTCGGGCAACGTGCAGATGATGAACTCCACCAAGAAGTGGCAGTCACCGCTGCACAAGGGGCCGATGCAGAAGAACCGGCGCGGCACGCACATCACCAGGTTCGAAGCACTGATCTACGACCGCACGGTCTGGAACAAGATGTTCCGGCGGTCCTTCTGGGACTACCACTACATCGCCTTCCCCGAAGGCGTCATGTACGAGGACTCGTGGGTCAACATGTACGCCCACTTCCGGGCCGCCAAGGTCGACGTCGTCACCGACATCGTGTACTTCTGGCGCCGGCGCGAGGGCGGGGCCGCGCCCTCGATCACCCAGCGTCACACCGAACTGTCCAACCTGCGCGACCGGGTCGCGGCGGTGCAGTCGGTCAGCCGCTTCCTGGCGGACCGGCGTTCGCGGCAGTACGAGGAGAGCAAGCGCAAGTACGACCTCGCCTGCCTGAAGTCCGACCTGATGCTGCACCTCAAGGTGCTGCCGGACGCGGACGAGGAGTACCGCCAGTCGTTCATGCGGTGGGCCAACGAGTTCCTCGACGAGACCGACCTCACCATCATCGACGAACTCCCCGCGGACGCCCGAGTCAAGTGGCTCCTGGTGCGCGAATGGCGGCTGGCCGAGCTGCTGGAGGTCATCGACTTCGAGCGCCGCGGCGGGCCGATGCCGGTCCAGCGGCGCTTCCACCGCTATCTCAAGTACCCCTACCTCGGGGACCGCGGGGTCGGCCTCGACAAGAAGGCGTTCCGCCTCGACAAGGAACTCTCCCTGCACGGTTCGCTCAGCGGCGCCCGCTGGAGCACCAACGGCCACCTGCTGACCCTCACCGGCACCGCGTACGTGCGCTACATCAACGTGCACAAACGGCACATGTCGGTGAAGGCGATCGCCCTGCGGAACAAGAAGCAGGGGCGCATGGTGATCACCGCGGCGAAGACCACCTACGCGCCGCAGGCCACCGAATCCTCCAACCAGAATCGTTACTGCTACGACTGGGCCGGCTTCGAGACCCGCATCGACACCACCCGCCTCAAGCGCAAGGGCCAGTGGGCCGAGGGGACCTGGGACGTGGCCACCGGCGTCCTCAGCCGCGGACTGTTCCGCTACCGCGGCATCGACCGGGGCGGCGCGGGCAGCGCGGCGAACCCGCCGTACCGGTACGTCGACAAGAACACCCGCATCCTCCCGGTCTTCCTCCAGGGCAAGCTGAAGCTGCGGGTGGAGGTCGTGCGCTGCCGGATCACGGCCCACCGGGTGGTCGGCGACCAGCTGGAGCTCCGCGGCGTGTACCTCGGCCCGAAGGTGCCCGAGTGGGGCAAGCTCCGCGTCACCAGCCTGAGCGGCGCGGGCCAGCACGACGGCCGGGTGTACTTCACCCCGGGCGGCGAGGGCTGGTGCACCTTCGCGGCCAGGCTGCCGCTGCGCTCGCTGGTGCCGGCCTTCCGGGCCGACGCCCAGGCCGACACGGACATCCCGCAGTCGTGGAGCATGGGCAGCAACGGCTGGAAGACGACCCTCCACGTGGAGGGCCGCAAGACGGCCATCTACCCCGTCATGGCGGAGGAGACCCCGGACGGGCACTACCGCATGCCCGCCGCGCTGCAGACCCGCGAGGGCGACCGGGAGGTCGTGGTCCACCGCAACGGCTCGGGTTACCTGGTGCTCTTCGAGCGGGCCACCCTGCCCACGACGACGGCGTTCACCTGGCGCGAGGACGGTGCGCTGGAGCTCCACGGCCGGTACCTGGCCGCGGACCGGCTGTCGCCGCGGGAGTACCAGGACGCACACCTGGTGGTCCGCTCACGGGCGCACGGCGCGGAGCGCGCGGTCCCCTTGGAGTGGAACGGCAACGCGTTCCGGACCGTCGTCCGCCCGGCCGCCATGCGCACCCTGGCCGGCGGCATCCCGCTCGCGGCCGGCCGCTGGGACTTCTTCCTGCGGCGGCAGGACCTGTCGGCGGTGGCCCGCGAGGACCGTCTCGAAGACCTGATGCTGAAGACCGAACAGGACCTCATCACCGCCCTCCCCGAGGAGTACGAGGCGGACGAGCGGCGCTACGACCTCCAGGCCGAGGCCTACGACCGGCTGTCCCTGCTCGTGCACTCGGCCATGCCCGACCACGCCCGCGGCCCGTACCGTCAGAAGCTGCTGCGCACCAAGGCGTATCCGGCGGCCCGCCGGCAGCGGGTGCGCCCCGCGATCCTCTTCGACGCCTTCAAGGGCACCCAGTACTCGGACAGCCCCCGGGCCCTGCACGAGGAACTGCTCCGGCGCGGTACCGACCTCGAACACCTGTGGGTGGTCCGCGACGACCAGGTGGAGGTGCCGCACACCGCGATCCCGATCCGCATGTGGTCGCCCGAGTGGTACGAGGCCCTCGCCACCAGCCGGTACGTCGTCGCCAACAACCACCTCCCGGACTGGTTCCACAAGCGCGACGGCCAGATCGTCGTCCAGACCTGGCACGGCACCCCGCTGAAGAAGATCGGGCACGACATCGAGTCCATCCACTTCGCCGACCAGCGCTACCTGGAACGGGTCGAGAAGGAGGTGCGGAACTGGGACATGCTGGTCTCGCCCAACAGCTTCTCCACCCCGATCCTCCAGCGCGCCTTCGGCTTCCCCGGCGAAATGGTGGAGTCCGGCTACCCGCGCAACGACATCCTGCGCCTGTCCGGCACCGAGCAGCGCGAGCAGGAGATCCGGCGCCGGATCGGCCTGCCCGACGGCAAGCGGGTCGTGATGTACGCGCCCACGTGGCGCGACGACCAGTACTACGCGCCCGGCAAGTACAAGCTGGACTTCCGCATCGACCTGGAGGACGCCCGCGCCAGGCTCGGCGCCGAGCACGTGCTCCTGGTCCGCCGTCACCCCAACGTCGTGGACCCGGTCCCGGGCGCCGGCGACGGGTTCGTCTTCGACGTCTCCGACTATCCCGACATGGCCGACCTCTCCCTGATCACGGACATCATGATCACGGACTACTCCTCCCTGATGTTCGACTACGTCAACACCGGACGGCCGATCCTCTTCTTCACCTACGACCTCGACCACTACCGCGACACCCTGCGCGGCTTCTACTTCGACTTCGCGAGCAGCGCCCCGGGGCCGCTCCTGGACACCTCCGAGGACCTGGTGTCGGCCGTCGAGCAGATCGACCGGATCCAGGACGCCTACGCCGAGCGGTACCGCTGGTTCCAGCGCGAGTTCTGCGACCTCGACGACGGGTACGCCTCCGCGCGCCTCGCCGACCGGATGCTGGTGGCGGGCGGCGACCTGGCGCCCGGCCAGGCGCACGCACCGGCCGTCGGAACCGTCGACACCGGGCAGGCCGGGCGGGCCATGACACCGGTGCGGGGCGTGGCCGGCAGCTGGTTCACCGCGCCGCGCCGGCCGGTGCGGGCCCGGACCGCCGAGACGGAGGCGGCCGGGGCGGTTCCCGCGCAGCCCGGTCCCGCGCACGCCACCGCGCCGCGGCAGGTGCACGTGCCGCAGCAGCACCCGCACGTGCCGCAGCACCACCCGCACCTGCCGCGGCTCACGCCCGCCGGGTCCGACCAGCCGGCCGAGACGTTCGGGCAGGCACCGGCCACCGAAGGCCGGACCTACGAAGGCGCGATCGTATGACGCCGGCGATCCGCCCCGACGGCGGCACCCGGCCACGCGGCGCCGCCCCCGAAGGCACCGGCGCCCCATGACCGCGCCCTCGTCCGCCTCGTCGGCGTCCGGTCCGTCCCCCGGCCACGGAGGAGGGGCCGGGCGTCCCTCCGGCACGGCCTCAGCCGGTGTGCATCCGCATCAGCAGCGCCCGGTGGTCGGAGAACCCGGTGTCGCGCACCGTGCAGGAGGACCGAGGCAACCCGGCGAAGAGATAGTCCAGTTTGTGACCGGAGACATGGGTCGCACGGCCCGACCGGTCGGTGCCGGACGTCTGGTCGCACTCCCGGAAGGCGTCGTAGGCGGCGGAGGGCCACACCCAGGCGGACCGGTTGCGGGCGCCGGGCGGCCTCAGGTTGAAGTCGCCGCCGAAAACCGTGCGCCGGCCGGGAACCGCCGCGACCAGTGCCTTCAACTGGTCGTCACGGTACTCCCGCCCGGGGTGCGCCCGGTCGCTGCCGGGAAGGCTCAGGTGGGCGTTGCACACCCGGACGTCGAAGGCCGCGACGGTCGCGCACAGGATGCCGCGCCGCAGCCCGACCTCGGGCTGGCGCGTGGGGACCGACCGCACCGAGGACAGCGGGCGGTCCGAGAGGACGGCGAGCCCGGCCGTGCCCCGGCCGCGCCCCTCGCAGTCGATCGCTGCGGTCCGCCCGCCGCCGTCACGCCAGGTGTAGGGCCGGAAGGACAACCGCCAGCTCTCACCGAGGGCCTCGCGCACCGACTCCGCATGCGTGGCGCAGGCCTCCTGGAGGAGCACGACGTCGGCCCCGGCGTCGACGAGCCGCTCCACCGCGCGCCGCTTCTCCGAGCCACTGCCGGTGCCCGCGCAACCCCACTGCCGCACGCCGCACATGTTCCAGGTCGCCACCGTCAGAGTGCGGCCGGCGGCCGGCGACCGCGTCCCGTCCGTGGCGGTGCGCACCAGCACCGCCGCGAGGACCGCCGTCACGGCGAGTACCGCGACCAGGGCGATCAGTGCGCCGCGGCGGCGAACGCCGGGCGGGAGCGAGGGGGCCGTGAGAGGCATCCCGACATCATGTCCGATCAGGTGATTCGGAGCCAATCCGACGATCTGTCCCCGAAACTGGAGTGCCGTACATGTCCAAAGCATCCTCGAGCGGGCGGAAGCTGTTCAACGGGATCGAGGCGTCGGGGACGTTTCCGGTCGAGTACCGGTTCTCCCACGCCAAGAGCGGCAACCGCCACCTCGTCGTGGTGTTCGCCAACTTCTCGGCGCCCGAGGACTACGGCTGGTCCAACGGCGTCTTCGACAACGTGCGCGCCAACATCCTGTGGATCCGTGACCGCTTCGACGGGATGAACGCCTACTACCTGTGCCGGAACATGGACTTCGGCCTGGCGGAATCGGTGCAGACCCTCATCTCCAACGTGATGCGGTCGCTCGGGCTCACCCCGGACCAGGTCACCCTGTGGGGCGGCTCCAAGGGCGGCAGCGCCGCGCTGTACTTCGGACTGCGCCACGGCTACCGGAACATCGTGGCCATCGTCCCGCAGTTCCTCGTCGGCGACGCCCTGGAGAAGCGACACCCGAAGGTCTCCGCCTACATGCTCGGCGAGGGGGCGCCGGCGCACCACGCACGGGTCCTGGACGCCCTCCTGCCCGACCTGGTGCGCAGCCGGGCCAACCCCGGCGCCAACATCTACGTCCTGTCCTCGCCGCAGGACGAGCACTACGCCGTGCAGGTGGAGCCCTTCCTCGGCATGTTCCAGGGGTACGAGAACTTCAACTTCCTGTACAGCGAGTCGCCCACCATCTCCGGCCACGCCACGGTGACCAGGCGGAACGTCCCGGCGCTGGTCGGCCTGCTGAACCTGCTGGCGGACGGTTACGCCCCCCGCCTCGGGTTCGTGCGCCACGCCGCCGAGGAGTTCGACCGGGACCAGTCGGGCATCGACGCCTACCTCTCCGCCACCTCGAAGGTCCAGGGCACCGACGCCTTCGCCCCGCCGGTGGTCACCTCCCCGGCCTACAACAGTGAGGTACCGGTCCCCGCCGTCCACTTCGCCGGACTCGCCCCGGGCGCGGTGCGGGTGAGCATGTGGCGCAACGGCAAGTTCGTGGCGTCGCCGGAGGTCGCGGCCGACGGGACCTGGTCCTGGCAGCCGGCCAAGCCGTGGGCCGCGGGGAACCACCTGGTCAAGATCTTCGCGGTGGACCCGGCCGGCTTCCACTCCAGCCGGGTCGAGGTGCCGTTCACGGTGGTGGACGGCCCTGTCGCGGGCCCGGCCGCCCCCGCCCCACCGGTCGTCTCCGTGCCCGGCCCGGGGCAGCAGGTGGGAACCTCGGTCGCCTTCCACGGGAGCGCACCGGGCGCGGTCCAGGTGGGATTCAGGCAGAACGGCGTACTCCTGGGCGCGGCGGCCGTCGCGCCGGACGGCGTCTGGGGCTGGGACCCGGGCTGGCCGTGGCCGGTGGGCCGGCACCTGGTCGAGGTCGTCGCGGTGGACGCCCACGGCGTGGAGTCCGCTCCGGCCCCGGCCGACTTCACGGCTCTGGACGTCTCCGTGCCCGCAGGTCACCTTCCGCCGCGGTACTGAGTACCGACGGCCGCCGATCACAACGACTCCACGAGTGGAAAGCCGCCCATGCCGAAAGCAGCGTCGAAGGCGCGCCAGATCATCACCGGGATCGACACGTCCGGTGCGCACCCGGTCGAGTACCGCTTCGCCCACGCGAAGAAGGGGAACCGCCACCTGACGGTCGTCTTCGCCAACCTCGCGGCGCCGGACGACTACGGCTGGTCCACGGGCACCCTCGACGACCTTCGTTCCAACATCCTGTGGATCCGCGACCGTTTCGACGGGGGACTGACCTACTACCTGTGCCGGGAGATGGACTTCTCCGTCGAGCGGTCCGTCATCGACCTGATCACCAAGGTCGTGTCGGCGCTCGGTCTGACCCCGAACGACGTCACCCTCTGGGGCAGTTCGAAGGGAGCCAGCGCGGCCCTCTGGTTCGGCCTGCGGTACGGCTTCCGGAACATCGTCGCGTGCGTCCCCCAGTTCCGCATCGGCACCTTCGTCCGCGAGGTGTATCCCAAGGTGGGCCGCTCCATGCTCGGTGAGGGGCTCCCCGAGGAGAACGCGCGGGTGCTGGACGCGATCCTCCCCGACCTGCTGCGGGCGGGCACCAGTCCGGAGGCCAACATCTACCTCGTGTCGTCGCCGCAGGACGAGCAGTACCGGGACCAGGTCGAGCCCTTCCTGGACCTGCTGCGGCGCTACCCCCACTTCAACTACATCCACAGCGAGTCCCCGTTCGTCCGGGAGCACAACCAGGTCACCCTGCGCAATGTGCCGCCCCTCCTCGGGATCGCCTACCTGCTGGTCGAGGGCATCACCCCGCGGCTCGGTGTGACCCGGCACGGCTACGAGGAACCGGATCGGGACACCTCGGCCATCGACGGCTTCCTCGGCGCGACCGCCAAGGTCAAGGAGGGCGCGGCCTTCCGGCCACCGGTCGTGACGGTCCCGGCCGCGGGGGGCCGACTGCCCCCGACGGACACGCCCTTCAGGGGGACGGCCCCGGGCGCGGTGCGGGTGAGCCTGTGGGAGAAGGGCAAGTTCCTGGCCTCGCCCCCGGTCGCCGCCGACGGCACCTGGTCGTGGGCGCCGTCCAAGCCGTGGGCCGAGGGCGAGCACCGCGTCAAGATCTTCGCGGTGGACGGGGCGGGCTTCCACTCGGCGACGACGGAGGTCCGCTTCACGGTGACCCGGGACGCCGCACCCGGCACGCCGCCGCCGGACGGCCCCGGCCCCGCGGCGCAGGCGGCATGGCCCGCGGCGCCGGTCCTGCGCCCGCCGGTCGTCTCCCTGCCCGCCGCACACCAGCAGGTGGCGGGGGCAGCGGTCGTGTTCCGCGGCATCGCCCCCGGCGCCGTACAGGTCCGCTTCCGCGGGAACGGCGCACTGCTGGGGATGAACGGCGTACGGCCGGACGGGACCTGGTCCTGGGAGCCGGGTCTGCCCTGGCCCGAGGGCCCGCACCTGGTCGAGGCCGTCGCCGTCGACGCGGACGGCGTGGAGTCCGTGCCCGTCCAGGTCCCCTTCGCCGTCGCCCCCACGGCCGCACCGGCCGGCTCCTTCACGCCGCGGTACTGACCACCGCCGCCACCGCCGTCGAACACCTCATGAGTGGAAGCCACACATGCCCACAGCACCGTCGCCAGCACGCGAACTGATCAACGGGACCGACACCTCCGGCGCCTATCCCGTCGAGTACCGCTTCACGCATGCCAAGGGCGGCAACCGCCATCTCGTCGTGGTGTTCGCCAACTTCGGCGTCACCGACGACTACGGCTGGTCGAACGGCGTCCTCAACCCGGTCCGGGCCAACATCCTGTGGATCCGCGACCGGTTCCGCGGCATGCGCAGTTACTACCTGTGCGAGGGGATGGACTTCTCCCTGGAGCAGTCCGTGATCGGGGTCATCTCCAAGGTGATGCACGCCCTGGACCTGACCCCCGACCGCGTCACGCTCTGGGGCGGTTCCAAGGGCGGCAGCGCGGCCCTCTACTTCGGCATGCGCTACGGGTTCGGCAACATCGTCTCCATCGTGCCGCAGTTCCTCATCGGCACCTACATAAAGACCGTCCACCCCAAGACCGCCCGCTTCATGCTGGGTGAGGGGGCGCCCGAGGAGAACGTCCGGGTGATCGACGCGATCCTGCCCGACCTCGTCCGCTCGGGCGTCGCCCGGCAGTCGAACATCTACCTGCTCTCCTCGCCGCAGGACGAGCAGTACGCGGAGCAGGTCGAGCCCTTCCTCCCTCTCTTCCAGGGCTACGACAACTTCAACTTCGTCTACAGCGAGTCGCCCTACATCACCAAGCACTCGGAGGTCACGCGCCGCAACGTGCCCTTCCTGATGGGTCTCATCAACATGCTCGCGGACGGCCTCCCCCCGCGGCTCGGCCTGGTGCGCAACGGGTACGAGGAACCCGACCGCGACACCTCGGCCATCACCGCCTACCTGTCCGACACCTCCCGGGACAAACCCGCCGAGCTCCCGCTGCCGGTGGTCACCCACCCGGCCCCCCACAGCGAACTGCCCACGGACGGCGTGTTCTTCGCCGGGACGGCGTACGGCGCCGTACGCGTGAGCCTGTGGGAGCACGGCAAGTTCCTGGGCTCGCCGTCCGTCGCCGCTGACGGCACCTGGTCCTGGCGGCTGAGCAAGCCCTGGAGCAAGGGCAAGCACCAGGTCAAGGCGGTCGCCTGGGACGCGGCCGGAGGCCACACCAAGGGGGTCGTCGTCCCGTTCACCACGGTGGCCGGTGCCGGTGCCGCCCCCGCGAGCGCGATCCCGGCCCAGCCCGCCGCACGGTTCGAGGCTGCGCCGACGGGCGGGCGGCCGGCGGCGCCGGCGGTCCAGTCCCCGGTGGCGTACGAGCAGCTGGCCACCCCGGCCGTGCGGTTCACCGGCCTCGCCCGGGGGGCCGCGCAGGTGGGGTTCAGGGCGGGCGGCACCCTCCTCGGAGGCAGCCCGGTCGCGGTCGACGGACGCTGGGCCTGGGACTCCGGCTGGCCGTGGCAGGAGGGCCGGCACACGGTGGAGGTGTTCGCCGTGGACGCGGCGGGCAACGAGTCCCCGGCCACCCTGGTCCCCTTCGCCGTGGCGCACACCCCGGCGGGCGCGACACCCTACGGCTACTGACCGCACCCGCGGCGGCACGCGAGAGGGCCCCCGCCTCAGGGCGGGGGCCCTCTCGTCGTCGTACCGGGGTACGCGCGCGGAGCCTACGCGGGCACGCTCGCCACGCCCGTCTCCAGGAACCGCTTCCCGTTCACCCGCTCGGCGACGCCCTCACGGTCCAGGTACGGCGTGATGCCGCCCAGGTGGAAGGGCCAGCCGGCGCCGGTGATCAGGCACAGGTCGATGTCCTGGGCCTCGGCGACGACGCCCTCGTCGAGCATGAGGCCGATCTCCTGGGCCACCGCGTCCAGCACGCGCTCGCGGACCTGCTCCTCGGTGAGGACGGTGTCGCCCTGCTTGAGCAGCGCGGCGACCTCGGGGTCCAGCTCGGGCTTGCCGCTGTCGTAGACGTAGAAGCCGCGCTTGCCCGCCTCGACGACCGCCTTGAGGTTCGGGGAGACGGTGAAGCGCTCCGGGAAGGCCCGGTTGAGCGTCTCGGAGACGTGCAGGCCGATCGCCGGACCGACCAGCTCCAGCAGCACCAGCGGCGACATCGGCAGTCCGAGCGGCTCCACGGCCTTCTCGGCGACCTCGACGGGGGTGCCCTCGTCGATGACGTTCTGGATCTCGCCCATGAAGCGGGTCAGGATGCGGTTCACGACGAACGCCGGGGCGTCCTTCACGAGGACCGCGGTCTTCTTCAGCTTCTTGGCGACGCCGAACGCCGTGGCCAGCGAGGCGTCGTCGGTCTGCTCGCCGCGGACGATCTCCAGCAGCGGGAGGATCGCGACCGGGTTGAAGAAGTGGAAGCCGACGACCCGCTCGGGGTGCCTCAGCTTCGACGCCATCTCCGACACGGACAGCGAGGAGGTGTTGGTGGCGAGGATCGCGTGCGCCGGGGCGACGGCCTCGACCTCCGCGAACACCTTCTGCTTGACGCCCATCTCCTCGAACACGGCCTCGATGATGAAGTCCGCGTCCGCGAAGCCCTCGGCCTTGTCCAGGACGCCGGTGACCAGGGCCTTGAGCCGGTTGGCCTTGTCCTGGTTGATCCGGCCCTTGCCGAGCAGCTTGTCGATCTCGGCGTGGACGTAGCCCACACCCTTGTCGACGCGCTCCTGGTCGATGTCGGTCAGGACGACCGGCACCTCCAGGCGGCGCAGGAAGAGCAGCGCGAGCTGGGAGGCCATCAGGCCGGCGCCGACGACGCCCACCTTGGTGACCGGGCGGGCCAGCGACTTGTCCGGGGCGCCCGCGGGGCGCTTGCCGCGCTTCTGCACCAGGTTGAAGGCGTAGATGCCGGAGCGCAGCTCGCCGCCCATGATCAGGTCGGCGAGGGCCTGGTCCTCGGCGTCGTAGCCCTGCTGGAGGTCGCCGTTCTTGGCGGCGGCGATGATGTCCAGGGCGCGGTAGGCGGCCGGGGCGGCGCCGTGCACCTTGGAGTCGGCGATGAAGCGGCCCTTGGCGACGGCCTGGTCCCAGGCCTCGCCGCGGTCGATCGCCGGACGCTCGACGACGATCTCGCCCTTGAGGACGGACGCGGTCCAGATCAGCGACTGCTCCAGGAAGTCCGCGCCCTCGAAGATCGCGTCCGCGATGCCGAGTTCGTGGACCTGCGCGCCCTTGAGCTGCTTGTTCTGGTTCAGGCTGTTCTCGATGATGACCGAGACGGCCTTGTCGGCGCCGATCAGGTTCGGCAGCAGCGTGCAGCCGCCCCAGCCGGGGACCAGGCCGAGGAAGACCTCGGGCAGCGAGAACGCGGGGAGGGCCGCCGACACCGTGCGGTACGCGCAGTGCAGGCCGATCTCGACGCCGCCGCCCATGGCCGCGCCGTTGTAGTACGCGAAGGTCGGCACGGCCAGCTGCGACAGCCGCTTGAAGACGTCGTGGCCGCCCTTGCCGATGGCCAGCGCGTCCTCGTGCCGCTTCAGCAGCTCGACGCCCTTGAGGTCGGCGCCGACCGCGAAGATGAACGGCTTGCCGGTGACGCCGACGCCGACGATCTCGCCGTCCGCGGCCTCCTTCTCGACCCGGTCGATCGCGGCGTCGATGTTCGCCAGCGACTGCGGGCCGAGCGTGGTCGGCTTGGTGTGGTCGTGACCGTTGTCCAGGGTGATCAGGGCGAAACGGCCCGCACCCAGGGGGAGGTCGAAGTGGCGTACGTGCGCCTGCGTGACGACCTCGCCGGGAAACAGCTCGGCCGCACCCTTCAGAAGCTCTGCGGTGGTGCTCACTTGTCCCCCTCGAAGTGCGGGTTCTCCCAGACGACCGTCGCGCCCATGCCGAAGCCGACGCACATGGTGGTCAGGCCGTAGCGGACGTGCGGCTGCTCCTCGAACTGGCGGGCCAGCTGCGTCATCAGACGCACGCCGGAGGAGGCCAGCGGGTGGCCGAAGGCGATGGCGCCGCCGTACTGGTTGACGCGCGCGTCGTCGTCGGCGATGCCGTAGTGCTCCAGGAAGGCCAGCACCTGGACGGCGAAGGCCTCGTTGATCTCGAACAGGCCGATGTCGTCGATGGAGAGGCCGGCCTGCGCCAGGGCCTTCTCCGTCGCCGGGATCGGGCCGTAGCCCATCACCTCGGGCTCGACGCCCGCGAAGGCGTACGAGACCAGGCGCATCTTGACCGGGAGGTCGTTCTCGCGGGCGAAGTCCTCGCTCGCGATGAGCGAGGCGGTCGCGCCGTCGTTCAGACCGGCCGCGTTGCCCGCGGTGACCCGGCCGTGCACACGGAACGGCGTCTTGAGACCCGCCAGGTTCTCCAGGGTGGTGCCCGGCCGCATCGGCTCGTCGGCCGTGACCAGACCCCAGCCGGTCTCGCCGGCCTCCTCGTTGGTGCGGCGCACCGACACCGGCACCAGGTCGGCCTGGATCTTGCCGTTGGCGTACGCCTTGGCGGCCTTCTCCTGGGAGCGCACGGCGTACTCGTCGGCGCGCTGCTTGGTGATGCTCGGGTAGCGGTCGTGCAGGTTCTCGGCGGTCATGCCCATGAACAGGGCGGACTCGTCGACCAGCTTCTCGCTGACGAACCGCGGGTTCGGGTCCACGCCCTCGCCCATCGGGTGGCGGCCCATGTGCTCGACACCGCCCGCGATCGCGACGTCGTACGCGCCGAAGGCGACCGAGCCGGCCACCGAGGTGACGGCGGTCAGGGCGCCCGCGCACATGCGGTCGATCGAGTAGCCGGGGACCGAGGTGGGCAGGCCCGCCAGGATTCCGGCGGTGCGGCCGATGGTCAGGCCCTGGTCGCCGATCTGCGTGGTCGCGGCGACGGCGACCTCGTCGATCTTCTTGGGGTCGAGACCGGGGTTGCGGCGCAGCAGCTCCCGGATCGCCTTCACGACCAGGTCGTCGGCGCGGGTCTCGTGGTAGATGCCCTTCGGGCCCGCCTTGCCGAACGGGGTGCGGACGCCGTCTACGAAGACGACGTCCCTGACGGTACGAGGCACGATGGCTCTCCTCCAGGGTGCGGGGTGGCACTGCTGCGGCACGCATGCACTGAGCGCGCGCTCAGGCCCATGCTACTTGTGGGTAACGTAGCTGCACAGTCCCCCCGGCTGGAGCGGCGAACGTCACACCGTCCGGTCACCGCTCCACCCTGGATCTTGGCCGGAACTCGCCGCCGCTCCGCCTACGACACGCCCTCGCCGAGCGCCGCCACCAGGGCGGGCGTCACCTGCTCCACCTGCCAGGGACGGGCTCCGTGCCCCGCGAGGGCCGCGCCCACGGACTCGGCGTCGACCGTCGCCGGGGGCTCCCAGCAGACCCGGCGCACGGTGTCCGGCGTGATCAGGTTCTCCTGCGGCATGTTCAGCCGCTCGGCGAGCGCCGTCACCGCCGCCCGTGCGGCGGACAGCCGGGCCGCGGCGGCGGGGTCCTTGTCGGCCCACGCCCGCGGGGGCGGGGGACCGGTCACCGGCTGGCCGGGCTGCGGCAGCTGCGACTCGGACAGCCCCCTGGCCCGGTCGACCGCGACCTGCCACTGCTCCAGCTGCCGGCGGTTGACCCGTCCGAAGCCGTTCAGCGCGGCGAGCGCGTGCGCGTTGGGCGGGAGCGCGAGCGCGGCCTCGACGATGGCCGCGTCCCCGAGCACCTTGCCGGGGGAGACGTCGCGGCGCTGCGCGATGCGGTCCCGGGTCTGCCACAGCTCCCGCACCACGGCCAGCTGACGGCGCCGGCGCACCTTGTGCATGCCGGAGGTACGGCGCCAGGGGTCCTTGCGGGGCTCGGCCGGCGGGGCCGACGCGATCGCGTCGAACTCCTGCCGGGCCCACTCCAGCTTCCCCTGCCGGTCCAGCTCCTTCTCCAGCGCGTCGCGCAGGTCGACGAGGAGCTCGACGTCGAGCGCGGCGTAGCGCAGCCAGGGCTCGGGCAGCGGGCGCGTGGACCAGTCGACCGCCGAGTGGCCCTTCTCCAGGACGAAGCCCAGGACGTTCTCCACCATCGCGCCGAGCCCGACCCGCGGGAAGCCGGCGAGCCGCCCGGCCAGCTCGGTGTCGAAGATCCGGGTGGGCACCATCCCTATTTCACGCAGGCACGGCAGGTCCTGGGTGGCCGCGTGCAGCACCCACTCCACGTCGGAGAGCGCGGTGCCCAGCCCCGACAGGTCCGGGCAGGCCACCGGATCGATCAGTGCGGAGCCGGCGCCCTCGCGGCGCAGCTGCACGAGGTACGCGCGCTGGCCGTAGCGGTAGCCGGAGGCGCGCTCGGCGTCGACGGCGACGGGACCGCTCCCCGCGGCGAAGGCGGCGGTCACCTCGGCGAGGGCGGACGCGTCGGCGATCACCGGCGGAACGCCCTCGCGCGGTTCGAGCAAAGGGGTCGGCGCCTGAGTCACAGAAGATCCGGCGTCGTCCGGAGGGGCGCCTCCGGTGGTTCGCAGTGAAGGGTCTGCTGCGGTTTCGTGGGCGTCGGTCACCTGTCAAGGGTATCCGTGGATCGACGGCGCCCGCCGACGGAACGTTCCGTCGGCGGGCGCCGGGGGGTCGTAAACCAGTCAGGTCAGTGAAAGATCCGCTTCAGGGAGGGGGGGCGGAGGGCGGAGAGGAGGGAGCGCAGGGGCAGGGAGGAGGGAGCGGAGGGGTGGGGAGTGGGGAGCGGTCGGGAACGGGGGAGGGGCGGGACGGGGGACGGTAAGGGCGGACTTCGGTCAGTGGATGATGCCGGTGCGCAGCGCCACGGCGACCATTCCGGCGCGGTCGCCGGTGCCGAGCTTGCGGGCGATGCGGGCCAGGTGGCTCTTGACGGTCAGGGCCGACAGGCCCATCGAGACGCCGATCGCCTTGTTCGACTGGCCCTCCGCGACCAGTCGCAGCACCTCCACCTCGCGGCCGGAGAGCTCGCGGTAGCCGCCCGGGTGGCTCGGGGCACCCGGGGGGCGGCGGTGCAGGCGGGCGGCGGCGGCGCCGATGGGGGCCGCGCCCGGCCGGGTGGGGAGCCCGACGTTGGTACGGGTACCGGTGACGACGTAGCCCTTCACTCCGCCGGCGAGGGCGTTGCGTACGGCGCCGATGTCGTCGGCGGCGGACAGGGCGAGCCCGTTGGGCCAGCCCGCGGCACGGGTCTCCGACAGCAGGGTCAGGCCGGAGCCGTCGGGGAGGTGGACGTCAGCGACACAGATGTCGCGGGGGTTGCCGATGCGGGGACGAGCCTCCGCGACGGACGAGGCCTCGATGACGTCGCGCACACCGAGGGCCCACAGATGGCGGGTGACGGTGGAGCGGACGCGCGGGTCGGCCACGACCACCATGGCGGTCGGCTTGTTCGGGCGGTAGGCGACCAGGCTTGCAGGCTGCTCGAGGAGAACGGACACCAGGCCTCCTGGGGAGTGGGACGGGGCCGGCTCGTGGGGGTGAAGCCGGGACGAACCGTGCTTTCAAGGTCACAGTCGTCTTCGGCACCGAACCCGTCCGCCTTTAGAGAATGATCACGATCTAGTGAGTAACAATCCGAGCAATTCGGACACGCGGTCGATCATTCGAAGATCAAACGGTTCCGTACTTTGTCGATACGGTGCCGAAAGTTGTCGTGTCGACAAAGTGACGGAACGTTTCGCGGGCCGGACGGGGCCCGGGTGCACAGAAGGTGGAGAGGCCAGGAGGGGAAGAACGAAGGGGACGCGGACCGTCAACGCGACTGCGGGCCGCGGCGCTGCGGCAGCGTGACGATCGACGCGTCCCCCGGTGTGGCCGGCGGCAGGCCCGCGACCTGGGCCAGCAGGTCGCACCACGAGGCGAGGTGGGCGGTGGTGTCCGGGACGCCGCCCAGGCCCTCGCGGGGCGTCCAGGACGCCCGGATCTCGATCTGCGAGGCGGACGGGCGGGCCGAGAGCCCTCCGAAGTAGTGGGAACTCGCGCGTGTGACGGTGCCGCTGGGCTCGCCGTACGCCAGTCCGCGGGCCTGGAGGGCACCGGTGAGCCAGGACCAGCACACCTCCGGCAGCAGCGGATCCGCGGCCATCTCGGGCTCCAGTTCGGCCCGCACCAGCGTCACCAGCCGGAAGGTGCCCCGCCAGGCGTCGTGCCCGGCCGGGTCGTGGAGCAGCACCAGCCGGCCGTCCGCGAGATCGTCGTCGCCGTCGACCACCGCGGCCTCCAGCGCGTACGCGTAGGGGGCGAGCCGCTGGGGGGCGCGCGTCGCCTCCACCTCGATCTGCGGCCGCAGTCGCGTCGTCCTGAGCGCCTCGACGGCGGCCGTGAAGGCCGGCGGTGCCGTACTCCCCGTATGCCGGGCCTCCTCCTCGGTACCCTTCTGCTCGTCCATTCCGCCAGCGCCGTCCGACAGTCGTCCCTGAGCCGCAGCCATGCGGGGAAGATTAAGCGGAACAGCGCCTCGGCGCAGGGAGGGACACCCGCGTGCGGGCGCGATGTCCGGATCACGCGGTCCCGCGCGGGCGCCCTCCACGCCACTCGCGCGCGGGCCCACCCGTGGTCCGGCGCGCCGACGGGGCCGTGCGAGACTTGCCGGTGTGAGTGCCAACCAGAGCCCCGCGGGCAAGCAGCCGACCGCCACGTACGACTCCGCGTTCCTCAGGGCGTGCAGGCGTGAGCCGGTGCCGCACACCCCCGTGTGGTTCATGCGGCAGGCCGGGCGCTCGCTGCCGGAGTACCTCAAGGTGCGCGAGGGCATCCCGATGCTGGAGTCCTGCATGCGGCCCGAACTGGTCGCCGAGATCACCCTCCAGCCGGTGCGCCGGCACGGCGTGGACGCGGCGATCTACTTCAGCGACATCGTGGTCCCCCTCAAGGCCATCGGCATCGACCTCGACATCAAGCCGGGCGTCGGCCCCGTGATCGAGAAGCCGATCCGCACCCGCGCGGACCTGGCACGGTTGCGCGACCTCACCCCCGAGGACGTCTCCTACGTCACCGAGGCGTACGGCCTGCTCACCCGCGAGCTCGGCGCCACCCCGCTGATCGGCTTCGCCGGCGCGCCGTTCACCCTCGCGAGCTACCTCGTGGAGGGCGGTCCGTCCCGCAACCACGAGCACACCAAGGCGCTCATGTACGGCGACCCCGAGCTGTGGGCCGACCTCCTGGACCGGCTCGCCGACATCACGGCGGCCTTCCTCACGGTGCAGATCGAGGCGGGCGCGAGCGCCGTCCAGCTCTTCGACTCCTGGGTCGGCGCCCTGTCGCCCGCGGACTACCGCCGCTCGGTGATGCCCGCCTCCCGCAAGGTCTTCGAGGCCGTCGCCGGGTACGGCGTGCCCCGCATCCACTTCGGTGTCGGCACCGGCGAGCTCCTCGGCCTCATGGGCGAGGCCGGCGCGGACGTGGTCGGCGTCGACTGGCGCGTCCCGCTGGACGAGGCCGTCCGCCGCGTGGGCCCCGGCAAGGCGCTCCAGGGCAACCTGGACCCGGCCGTCCTCTTCTCCACCCGGCAGGCGGTCGAGACCAAGACCCGCGAGATCCTGGACGCGGCGGCGGACCTGGAGGGCCACGTCTTCAACCTCGGCCACGGCGTCCTGCCCACCACCGACCCGGACGCGCTGACCCGCCTCGTGGAGTACGTCCACACGCAGACCGCTCGCTGAGCCGCTCTCGGGGCCGCCCGGCCCCGCGTCAGCCGACGAGCAGCAGAGCGAGGGCCAGGGCGACGAGCAGCCCGCCGTAGAAGCAGGCGGGGGTGGGCGAGACCGTCGCCTTCAGCCTGCCCCTGCGCTCGCGGCCCGGTGCCACGTCCATGGTGAAGGGCTCCACGGCCGGGTCGGGACGCCGCACCCGGTCGTAGAGACGCCGGAACAGCCGCTCCTGGTAGACGAAGTGCCCGTCGAGGAACCAGAAGGCCACGATGGGCACGATGCTGACCAGCGCGACGGACGCGTCGTCGTTGCCGACGGCGAAGGCGAGCAGGGCGCCGGTGAGCGTCAGCGACCAGCCCTTGATCACAAACGAGTTGTTGCCCATGCGGGCCACGGTCAGCTGGATCAGCTCCAGATGCTTGACCCGGCCCTCGTCCAGCACCGGCCCGTCCCCCGTCGTCATCGGTCCCCCCAAGCCGTAGACCCTGTGCCCCGGGAGCTTACCCACCCCGGTCACCACCCCGGCCGGGCCCGCCTCCCGAACAGCGGCCCGCCAGGCTCGGGCGGGGGAGGGGTGCCGCGTCGCAGTGGCCAGGCGATCAGCATGCCGGCGACGAAGCCGGCCACGTGGGCCGCGTAGGCGACAGTGCCCGCCGCGGAGACGGCCCCGCCGGAGGAGTAGACCGCCTGGAGCCCGAACCAGAAGCCCAGGACGATCCAGGCCGGCAGGCGCAGCGGCAGGAAGATCAGGAAGGGGACGAGGACCCACACGCGGGCCTTCGGGTACAGCACCAGGTACGCCCCGAGCACCCCGGCGACCGCCCCCGACGCGCCGATCAGCGGGGCGCCCGAGTCGGGGTCGAGGAGGGCGAAGCCGTAGGTCGCCGCGTAGCCGCAGACGCCGTAGAAGAGCAGGTAGCGCAGGTGGCCCAGGCGGTCCTCGACGTTGTTGCCGAAGATCCACAGGAAGAGCATGTTGCCCAGCAGGTGCAGCCAGCCGCCGTGCAGGAACATCGCCGTCAGGACGCTCAGCTCGGGGGACTTGTCGTAGTCCGGGGGGCCGACCACGCAGTCCGGCCCCTGCGGGCCGACGCCCGTGTCACCCGTCGGCACCAGCCCCGGCAGCCGGTGGTGGAGCAACTCCCGCGGCACCGCCGCGTACTGGTCCAGGAAGGCCTGGAGACGGCACAGCTCGGCGAGACCGCCCTCGCCCGTCACGGAAGCCGCCGTCCCGGGGGTCAGCAGGAAGACCAGGACGTTGGCGAGGATGAGGGCGTACGTCACCCAGGCGGTACGGCGGGCGGGGTTCACGTCATGGACCGGGATGACCACGAGACAGTAGTGCCCGCCGGACGGGCGGTGAATCGGCCCGTCCGCTGAACGCCCGCGTCCGGGTGTGCGTATGTCCTGCCAACCGCCCGCGGTCCGGGGAAGGCGGGGCGCGGGGACGACGTGAGGAACAGGCGATGAACGAACGGGTCACACCGGCACCGGCGATGCACGCCCTGCCCGACGGAGAGGCCGAGGTCGCCCTCGTGCTGCGGCTGCCCTGGGAGGACGTCGCCCGGCTCGGTCAGGAGGCCGGGCGGCTGGCGGCGCAGAGGCAGCGACCGGTGACGCTGGACGAGGCGGTGAGCCACCGGCTGCGCTCCGCGCGGGGCGCGGCGCACGCCAGGCCCGCCGGTGAGCAGCCGCCCGCGGTCGGCGGCCCGGCGCCGCTGACCGCACAGGCACCAGGGGCCGCCCCGGCGTCGGTGTCGTCCCTGCCCTCACGGGCCCCCGCCGAACAGGCCCGGCAGGCCATCGACCGGATCAACGGGACGTCGTAGCGGGCCTCCTCAGGCCTGCTGCCCGACCGCCCTCGTCGCCTTGCGGGCGGCCACCAGCACGGGGTCCCAGACCGGTGAGAAGGGCGGCGCGTAGCCGAGGTCCAGGGCCGTCATCTGCTCCACCGTCATCCCGGCCGTGAGGGCCACCGCGGCGACGTCGACCCGTTTGCCCGCGCCCTCGCGGCCGACGATCTGGACGCCGAGCAGCCGGCCGGTGCGCTGCTCGGCGAGCATCTTCACCGTCATGGACGAGGCGCCCGGGTAGTAGCCGGCGCGGCTGGTGGACTCGATGGTGGCCGTGACGAACCGCAGCCCCGCCCGCAGCGCGTCCTTCTCGCGCAGCCCGGTCCGCGCGATCTCCAGGTCGCAGACCTTGCTGACGGCCGTGCCGACCACCCCCGGGAAGGTGGCGTAACCGCCGCCCAGGTTGGTGCCGATGACCTGCCCGTGCTTGTTGGCGTGCGTACCGAGCGGGATGTGCCGCTCCTGCCCGGAGACCAGGTCGAGCACCTCCACGCAGTCGCCGCCGGCCCAGATGTCCTCGTGCCCGCGCACCCGCAGGGCCCGGTCGGTCAGCAGCCCGCCGTGCGCTCCCAGCGGGAGACCGGCGGCCTCGGCGAGCGCGGTCTCGGGGCGCACCCCGATGCCGAGCACCACCACGTCCGCCGGGAACTCGGCGTCCTCGGTGGCGACCGCGCGGACCCGGCCGTCGTCCCCGGTGAGCACCTCGGTGACCTCGGTGCCGTTCACCATGGTGATGCCCAGGCCCTCCATCGCCTCGTGGACCATGCGGCCCATGTCCGGGTCGAGGGTGGACATCGGCTCCCGGCCGCGGTTGACGACCGTCACCTCGTACCCGCGTTTGATGAGCGCCTCGGCCATCTCGACGCCGATGTACCCGGCGCCGACGACCACCGCGCGGCGGCCACGCGTGTGTGCCAGCGTGTCGAGCAGCGCCTGCCCGTCGTCCAGTGTCTGCACCCCGTGCACGCCGGGCGCGTCGACGCCCGGCAGGGCGGGGCGGATCGGGCGGGCGCCGGTCGCGATCACGAGCTTGTCGTACGACGTCCAGGACTCCGCCCCGGAATCGACGTCACACGCGCGCACCCGCCCGCCGGCGACGTCGATCTCCGTGACCTCGGTGCGCGTCCGCAGGTCGATGTCCCGGGCACGGTGCTCCTCGGGCGTCCGGGCGATCAGCTGGTCCCGGTCGGTGACGTCACCGCCGACCCAGTACGGGATGCCGCACGCCG
This sequence comes from Streptomyces ambofaciens ATCC 23877, assembly GCF_001267885.1. Taxonomy (NCBI): domain Bacteria; kingdom Bacillati; phylum Actinomycetota; class Actinomycetes; order Kitasatosporales; family Streptomycetaceae; genus Streptomyces; species Streptomyces ambofaciens. The sequence continues at coordinate 6,234,017 of NZ_CP012382.1, forward strand.
AGTAGGAGCTGAAGTGGCCGCGTTCGAAGGCGACGATCTCCAGTTCGTCGGGGCCCTTCAGCCGGCGTGCCTGTGACGCCGCGGACATCCCCGCGGCGTCACCGCCGATCACCACCAGTCGTTCTCCGGCCCGCCCGGTACCGCTCGCAGCGCTCATGCTCATGAGGAACACGCTACGTGGGCGGGGCACTTCAGTCCTCCGTGCCGGGCCTCTCCCGGTGGCCGGACCCGGCCTCGGGCGCGGGACGGGCCGCCGGCAGCGGCGCCGAGGCCGCGGGGGCGCCGGCCGGGGGCGCCGCCGGCGCGGGTGCCGCGCGGCGCGGCCGGCGGGGCCGCAGCACCCGCACCCAGAGCAGCACCAGCAGCGCGGCCACCGCGGCGAACGGCAGCACCGCGCCGACGACCAGCGCCACCCAGCGCAGCATCGTCACGAACGCGTCCCAGCCGCCGGCCAGGGCGTCCGGGAAGCCGGGTTCGTCGTCCTCGTCCGCCCGCTCCACCGGCGTCTCGGACAGGGAGAGGGTGAGGGTGGCGAGGCTGGTGCGGTCCTTCAGGACCGCCTGCCGGGCCAGCAGCGCCTCCAGCTCCGCCTGGCGGCTGCTCAGCTCTCCCTCCAGCGTCACCACGTCGCTCAGTCTCGTCGCACGGTCCATCAGCTCGCGGACCCGGGCCACGCTGGCGCGCTGCGACTTCACGCGGCTGTCCACGTCCACCACCTGGTCGGTGACGTCCTCCGCCTTCGCGCTGCGTTCGAGGAGCTTGCCGGCGCCCTCCAGTTCGTCGAGCACCTCCTCGTAGCGTTCCACGGGCACCCGCAGGACGACCTCGGTCCGCTCGTGGTCCTCCTCGTCCCGGGTGGTGGTCCCGTCGCCGACGTACCCGCCGGCGTTCTCGGTCGCCGTGCGGGCCGCCTCCAGGGCCTTGGCCGCGTCCTTCACCTGAACGGTCAGGGAGACGGTCCGGATGATGTGGGAGGGGGCGAGCCGCGGTGGCGCGCTCTCTTTGGCACCGTCGCTCTCGCCGCCCGCGGCGCCGGCCCGGTCCTCGGCGCGGCCCTCCGCCCGCGCACCCTCCTGGGGCGCGGCGGCCTTGGCGTCACCGCCGGACGAGTCGGCGCCGCCGTCGGAGCCGCTGCAGCCGGTGAGGACGAGGGCCGCGGCCACCAACAGGCCGGCCCAGGCACGGGCGGGTGGCGCGGAACGCGGGGCTGATCGTCGGGTCTGCATGCGGGTACCCCCCGGGGGGACGGTGACAACTGACGCTCCTTCGACGCGCGAGGGGGTGCGGACGTTGGCGCGGAACGGTCCCGAACAGGTCACGGTCCGGACTCGCGGGGCCCCGCGGGGCGTGGGCCTGGCGGCGCCGCCGTCGGTGCGGTCTGAGACGCTGGGGGCATGTGCGTAAGCGAGACCTCCGCGGACGTGGCCGCCGCGGACCCGGGGCATGTGGTCGTCGTCGGAGCCGGCATCGCCGGACTGGCCGCCGCCCACCGGCTGCTGGCCCGCGGCGCGCGGGTGACCGTGCTGGAGGCGTCGGAGCGCGTCGGCGGCAAGCTGCTGCCCGGCGAGATCGCCGGAGTACGCGTCGACCTCGGCGCCGAGTCCCTGCTGGCCCGCCGGCCCGAGGCCGTGGGCCTCGCCCGCGAGGTGGGCCTCGCCGACCGCCTCCAGCCCCCGTCCACCGCGTCGGCCTCGCTGTGGACCGGCGGCGCCCTGCGCCCCATGCCCAAGGGGCACGTCATGGGTGTCCCCGGCACCGCTGCCGCGCTGTCCGGAGTCCTCTCGGCGGAGGGCCTCGCCCGGATCGAGCGCGACGCGGAGCTGCCCCGCACCGAGGTCGGCGACGACGTCGCGGTGGGGGAGTACGTGGCGGCGCGCCTCGGCCGCGAGGTCGTCGACCGCCTCGTCGAACCGCTGCTCGGCGGTGTCTACGCCGGCGACGCGTACCGCATCTCGCTGCGCTCGGCCGTGCCCCAGCTCTTCGAGGCCGCCCGCACCCACACCTCCCTCACCGAGGCGGTCCGCGCCCTCCAGGGCCGGACGGCCACCTCGCCCGCTACCGGACCGGTGTTCATGGGCATCGAGGGCGGCGTCGGCTCCCTCCCGCTCGCGGTCGCCGAGTCGGTGCGCGCCCGGGGCGGCGAGATCGTCACGGGAGCGCCCGTGACGGAGCTGCGCCGTACCGCCCCGAGCGGCTGGCGCATCACCGCCGGTGACCGGGTGCTGCGTGCCGACGCCGTCGTCGTCGCCGTCCCCGCCCGCCCCGCCGCCGAGCTCCTGCGCGCCGAGGCCCCCGCCGCCGCGGCCGAACTGGCCGCCGTCGAGTACGCCTCGATGGCACTGATCACCCTCGCCTACCGCCGCTCCGACGCCGCCGCGCTCCCCGAGGGCAGCGGTTTCCTCGTGCCGCCGGTCGAGGGACGCACCATCAAGGCGTCGACCTTCGCCTCCCGCAAGTGGGGCTGGATCGCCGACGAGGACCCGGACCTGGTCGTCCTGCGCACCTCCGTCGGCCGCCACGGCGAGACGGAGATCCTCGGCCGCGACGACGCCGGCCTGGTCGCCGTCTCCCGGCGCGATCTGGGAGAGGCCACGGGCCTGACCGCCGAGCCCGTCGCCGCCCGCGTCACCCGCTGGCACGACGGCCTGCCCCAGTACCCGGTCGGCCACCACGCCCGCGTGGCCCGCGTCCGCGAGCACGTCGGCAGGGTCCCGGGACTCGCCGTGTGCGGCGCGGCCTACGACGGCGTCGGCATCCCGGCCTGCATCGCGAGCGCCTACGCGGCCGTGGACCGGCTCCGGGGCGACCCGCGGGGTGTGGAGGAGCTCACCGCCCACCCGGTGCAGACCCTGCACGGCGGAGCGGGAGAATAGAGCCATGAGTGACGACGCCACCCCCGCCGCCGAGCGCATCCCGAACAAGGGCAAGCTGGCCAAGGACCTCAACGAGGTCATCCGCTACACCCTCTGGTCCGTCTTCAAGCTGAAGGACACGCTGCCGGAGGACCGGGCGGGCTGGGCCGACGAGGTCCAGGAGCTGTTCGACCAGCTCGCCGCCAAGGACGTCACCGTCCGCGGCACCTACGACGTGTCCGGTCTGCGGGCCGACGCCGACCTCATGATCTGGTGGCACGCGGAGACCGCCGACGAGCTCCAGGAGGCGTACAACCTCTTCCGCCGCACGAAGCTCGGCCGCGCCCTGGAACCCGTCTGGTCGAACATGGCGCTGCACCGCCCCGCCGAGTTCAACCGCTCGCACATCCCGGCGTTCCTGGCCGACGAGACGCCGCGCGACTACATCAGCGTCTACCCGTTCGTGCGCTCCTACGACTGGTACCTGCTGCCCGACGAGGACCGCCGCCGCATGCTCGCCGACCACGGCAAGATGGCCCGCGGCTACCCGGACGTGCGCGCCAACACGGTCGCCTCCTTCTCGCTGGGCGACTACGAGTGGATCCTCGCCTTCGAGGCCGACGAGCTCTACCGCATCGTCGACCTCATGCGCCACCTGCGCGCCTCCGAGGCCCGCATGCACGTCCGCGAAGAGGTCCCCTTCTACACCGGGCGCCGCAAGGACATCGCGGAGCTGGTGGCCGGGCTCGCCTGATCAGGAGGCCGGCGTCGCGGACTCCCGCGGCTCCGGCTCCGGGCGCGGGGCGCACGACTCGTCCCGCGCCGGGAGGCGGCCGTTCAGCAGGTACGCCTCCAGGTGCCCGTTCACGCAGGCGTTCGCGCCGCCGGCGATGCCGTGCGTACCGGCGTCCCGTTCGGTCACCAGCACCGAGCCCGACAGCCGCCGGCGCAGCTCCAGCGCGCCGTCGTAGGGAGTGGCCGCGTCCCGCTCCGCGGCCAGGACCAGCGTCGGCGGCAGCTCGCCCGGAGCGGTGCGCACGTCGAGGGGCCGCTGCCGGGGTGCCTGCCAGTAGGCGCACGGCAGGTTGGTCCACACGTTGTCCCACGTCTCGAACGGCGCCCGGCGCGCCAGCCGCGTGTTGTCCCGGTCCCACACCTCGAAGTCGGTGGGCCAGGACGCGTCGTTGCACTCGACGGCCGTGTACACGGCGCTGGAGTTCTCCGCCCCCACCGCCCCCTCCTCGGTGCGCGTGCCCGCCTGGTCGACCAGCGGCTGCGGGTCCCCCTGGAGGTACGCCGACAGCGCCTCGGCACGGTGCGGCCAGTAGTCGTCGTAGTACCCGGCCCGCAGGAACGCCCCCTGCAGCTGCGCGGGCCCCACCGTCCCGCCCGCCGGCCGGGCCGCGAGCCGTGTGCTCGCCTCCTCGTAGCTGTTCTGCACCTCCCTCGCCGTGTCGCCGAGCCCGTAGGCCGCGTCGTGCTCGGCCATCCACTCCTTGAAGTCCGTCCAGCGGTCCTCGAACGCCTCGGACTGGTCCAGGTTGTTGCGGTACCAGACCTGTCCCGGGTCGGGGTTCACCACCGAGTCGAACACCATCCGCCGCACGCGCGAGGGGAACAGCTCGGCGTACAGCGCGCCGAGGTAGGTGCCGTACGACGCGCCCATGAACGTGAGCCGCCGCTCGCCCAGCGCCGCCCGCACGACCTCCAGGTCACGGGCGTTGTTGAGGGAGTGGTAGTGGCGCAGCGCCCGACCGGCCCGTTCCGCGCAGCCGCGGGCGTACGCCTCGGCCTCGGCGGCACGCTCCCTCTTGTACGCGTCCGACGGCCGCGTCGGGGCCGCCCGGGGCCCCTTGAAGAAGTCACCGGGGTCCTGGCAGGACAGCGGCGCGGAGGGCGCGACCCCGCGCGGGGCGTAGCCGACGAGGTCGTACGCCGCCGCGATCCGCTTCCACTCGGGCACCATGCCGACCAGCGGGAAGTACAGCCCCGAGGCGCCCGGACCGCCCGGGTTGTACAGCAGCGCGCCCTGACCGGGCACCTTGCGCTTGCTGTTGTGCGGGTCCCGGTGGGTGGCCCGCACCCGGCTGACGGTGAGCCGGAGCTGCTCCCCGCCGGGGTGCGCGTAGTCCAGGGGCACGGTGACCGTGCCGCAGCGCACGGCCTCCGGCAGCTCCTCGGCCTTCGGGCAGCTGCCGAACTCGATACCGGCCGCCGCCGCGCGCTCGGCGGCCACGGCGGTGCCGCGCGCCTCGGCGGCACCGGGCCCGGCCGGGCCCGCCTCCGCCGGAGCGGCGGTCAGGGCGGTCAGCAGCAAGGACCCGGCGGCCGAGTAGAGGGCGGCAGCTCGCATCGCGTATCCCTTCCATGCACACGGGGTGACACAAGGGATGGTTGGCGCGGCGACCGGGCGGGGCAAGCACCGTCGGCGGGTGTCGCCCCCGCGTGCGCCCGTACGCCCCCGGCGCGTCAGCCCCGCGGTTCGCCGTGGCCCTCGGCGTACTCGTCGACGTACCGCTCGCGGTGGGCGAAGGCCGCGCGCAGGTCCGGTTCGCCGATCGCCCGGACGCCCCGCACGGCGACCGAGGTGAGGTAGGTACGGTCGTCGGCGGTGCCGTCGGCCTGCTGCACCAGGCTGCCGATCAGCCGCTGCCCGGCCGGTGAGGCCCACCGGGAGTACGGATGGACCTCCATGCGCGTGATGGCGAGGCACCCCAGGGTCAGGGCGAGGGGCAGCGCGAACCACAGGGCGATGAGCAGCCGCGGCTGGTCGGCGGGGAGCGGCAGCGCCAGGGCGGCGGCGGCCAGCGCGCACACGGCGAGCGCGGCGGTCCGTACCCGCCGCACCCCGGCCGCGACACCGCGCGAGCCGTCCGGCACGGCGAGGCCCGCGCCGACCAGCCGGTCGGCCAGGACCCGTACCGCGTCCGCGGTGGCGGCGGTGGCCCGCACCGGCGCTATCCGGGACTGCCCGCCGGGACCTATCGCCCCTATGACCGACCGCTCCATCTCGTCGCGCCCGCACGGGTCGACGACGGTCGCCCAGCCGGTGTGCGCGAGCAGCAGGCGGCGCTGGCGCGCCATGGAGACCAGGGTCAGGTCGGCGACCCGCCGAGGACCGCCGGAGAGGAACGCCGCCTCGTACAGCGTCAGCGCGTGCTCACGGCCGACGGTGGGCGGGCCGACGACCGCCGCGCGCACCGCGGCCAGACACAGCCGCAGGCACGCCAGCCCGGCGACGGACCAGGCGGACAGGAGGAGAAGCACCCAGAACATGCCGTACTTCTATGCCACAGGCTTTCGCCGGCGCCATGCCCTGTTCACATGTCGGGACGCAGTGTTGTGGGTATGTGACGTTCCGTTTGACGATGTCGAGCTGGTCCGGCGACGCGGCAGAATCCGCCGGGCCGCACGGGCCCAGCGGACCCCGGGCCGCTCCGACCGGGGCACCGGCCCCGACCGCTCCTCCCACCACCGACGCAACTCGTGGCGCACCCGCGCGTCCCCGGGACGGCCGTCCCGCACCAGCCGCTCGACGAAGTCGAGGGCGTCCCGCCGGTAGCCGCCGGTCATCGGCCGGCGCTGGGCGTGGGCGAGGAAGGCCGGCCGGTACTCCGCGCCGAGGATCACCGGCAGCTCGGGCGCGACCTTCGCGACCACGTCGGCCCGCTTGGCGGCGAGCGCCCGCGCCTGGACGCCCAGCCGTACCCGGTCGAACCCCTCGGGGACGGGGGTGCCGGCGACCAGCGCGGACAGCAGCGCGGTCTGCGCGAGGGCGAGCCGCTGCCGTACGGCGTCGGTGACGCGGGGCTCGGCGCGCGCGGAGCGCGGCGGGGCGGTCGCGCTCGCGCCGGGCCGCCCGTCCGCCGCCCGGCCCTTGCCCACCGCCACACGGATCGCCTCGACCTCGGCCTCCAGCTCCGCCGCGTCGGGGAAGTTCTCGTCGCGTTCCAGCAGGACGCCGGGCGGTGCGACGCGCGAGGCGAGGTCGGTGAGGATGTCGAGCACCGGCCGCGGAACGGCGTGGGCGTGGCTGTCGTGCCAGACGCCGTCCCGTTCGAAGCCGCCCGCGACATGGACGTAGGCGATGGCCTCCAGGGGCAGTTCGGAGAGGGCCTCGGCGGGGTCCTCGCCGCGGTTGACGTGGTTGGTGTGCAGGTTCGCCACGTCGATCAGCAGCCGCACCCCCGTCCGGTCGGCCAGCTCGTACAGGAACTGCCCCTCCGTCATCTCCTCGCCCGGCCAGGAGAAGAGCGCGGCGATGTTCTCCACGGCCAGCGGCACGGGCAGCGAGTCCTGCGCGACGCGCACGTTCTCGCAGAGCACGTCGAGGGCGTCACGGGTACGCGGCACGGGGAGCAGGTGCCCGGCCTCCAGCCGCTCGGAGGCGGTCATCGGCCCCCCGGCCCGGACGAACGCGATGTGCTCGGTGACCAGCGGCGACCCCAGCGCCTCCGCCCGCTCCGCCAACGCCGCCAGACGTCCGGCGTCCGGCCGCCCGGCATCCCCGAGGCCGAGCGAGACGCCGTGCGGCACGACGGTCACGCCGCGCTCGCGCAGCCGCAGCAGCGAGTCGGGCAGATGCCCGGGACAGAGGTTCTCGGCCACGGCCTCGACCCAGTCGATGCCGGGCATCCGCTCGACCACGTCCGCGATCTCCGGACGCCATCCGACTCCGGTTCCCAGTCGTGCCATTCGCTCCATGGTCCGTCCCCCTCCTGCGAACATGTGGGGGGTATCGCCCACCCCGCGCGGCCCGAACCCCGGGCAGGTCATGTTCAGAGCAACATCTGAGGTTCGCGGCGGCGGCGCCGGTCAGCGCAGGTCGAGCCGCATCAGCACCCGGGGGTGGCCGGCCAGCACCGACGTGGTGTCGGCGGCGTGGACGAACCCGGCGCGCTCGAAGTTGCTCCGGATGCCCGCGTACGCCATGGTCAGGTCGACCCTGGCACCCCCGTTGTCGAGGGGGTACGCCTCGACGGCCGGAGCACCCTGGGAGCGGGCGAAGTCGACCGCCCCGGCGATGAGGGCGTGCGAGATCCCCCGTCCGCGGTGACCGGGACGTACGCGGACGCACCACAGCGACCAGACCGGCAGGTCGTCGACGTGCGGGATCGTGCGGCTGCGCGCGAAGGAGGTGTCCGCGCGCGGCGCCACGGCGGCCCAGCCGACCGGCTCCTCACCGTCGTGGGCGAGTACGCCCGGGGGCGGTCCGGTACGGCACAGCTCCTCGACGTACGCGCCGCGGGCCGGGCCGCGCAGCTCGTTGTTCACCTTGGAGGGGACGCGGTAGCTCAGGCACCAGCAGACGTCGGCCCCGGGCGACTTGGGGCCGAGCAGGATCCGGACGTCCTCGAAGACCGAGGCCGGGCGGACGTCGATGGCCATGGGACCACGATGCCACGGCGCCCGGGGCGACGCCCGCGATCCGCCGGCCCACCTCGCCGCGCCCGCTACCGCAGGCCCGGATGGTCCGCCACCACCGTGCACGATCCCGGCGCGATCTCCGTGTAGCCGGCGTCCCGGACCACCGGCAGACCGCTCGTCGTGAGGGCGTGCCAGCGCGCCGGGGCGGGGGTGCGCACCGCCAGCGGGTAGCCGGCGTCCCGCCAGGCGGCCCGGGCCGCGTCGTCCAGCTCCCACCAGGCCAGCTGGGCGCCGTGCCCGGCCTGCGCCATCGCCTTGCCGGCCGACATGTCCAGGCCCGGATTCATCCACAGGACCGGCGCGGAGAGGTCGGCGTCGCCGGGCGGCCGCGGGTCGTCGAGGTCCGTGCCGGAGACCTGGAGGCGGGCCAGGTCCTTGGGCCATCCGTCCAGCGGGACCGGCGGGAAGACCCGCACCTCGGCCGCCCGGCCGGTGACCGTGATGCCGGGCAGTGCCTCGGCCCGCTGCCACTCGGCGCCGCGCGCCCGCCGCACGACCTTGCGGATGCGCGCGTCCTGCCAGTCCCGCATCACCCCCGCCCACACGCCGTCGCCGCTGGACCGCTCGTCGCCGAGCATCACCAGCACCGCCCGGGCCGCCGTCTCCAGCGCGTCGGTACGGGGCGGCGGTGCCGCGCGTTCGATGCGGACGACCAGCGGCAGGACGTACTGCGGGGCGAGGTCGCGGTCGCCGGGCTCGGGGCGGAAGGGGGAGTCGGGGAGGGACGTCGTCGGCTCGTTGCTCACGCCCACCAGTCTGCCAAGCCGCTGGGGCGCGAGCGGACGACCCCGTGCGACGCGAGTGGCGGCCGGAGCACGTGGGCCGCCGCTACGACCCGCGCGGTCCCTGGGTACCGCGCCGCGTCGCGGATCAGCCTGAACAGGCCGTCCGCTGGGCTTCCTGCCACTCGCAGCGCGGGCACATGGTGATCCCCTTGTACGACTCGGCGTACTCCGTCGGCTCCCGGCACAGCACGCACTCCGCGTACGGCGGGCCGTCGGCCCTGGGCGGCCGGGCCGCGTCGATCAGGCAGTAGTCGTCGCTACCTCGGTCGTCGTCGCTCATGCTTCCAGCGTAGGCCCGTCAGGCGCGGCCGTTCCCGGCGCCGATCAGCTCCGAGACCTTCACGAAGCGGTAGCCCCTGCTCCGCAGTTCGGGGACGATCGTCCGTACCGCCCGCTCGGTGACCGGGGCGGCGCTGCGGGTGCAGTGCAGGACGACGACCGACCCGGGCCGCACCCCGTCCAGCACCTGCCGGGCCACCGCGTCGGCATCCGTCGCGAAGGCGTCCCCGCTCACCACGTCCCACTGCACGGCGGTGACGCCGGTGGCGGTGAGCTCCTCCAGTGCCGCCCTGTCGTAGCACCCGCCGGGAAAGCGGAAGTACGGCATCGCGTTCGCCACCCCTGCCTTCCTGAACGCCGTGTACGCCCGCTCCACGTCGGCCCGCATCCGCTCCCGGGACACGGAGGGCAGGCCGTAGCAGTCGTCGGTGTAGGCGTAGTGGCTGTAGGAGTGGTTCGCGATCTCGAACCGCGGGTCCCGGCCGAGGGACCGGGCCGCGTCCGGGTACTCCTCGGCCCACCGGCCGGTCATGAACACGGTCGCCGGCACCTTCAGCTCCCGCAGCGCCTCGATCAGCCGGGGGTTGTCGAACCGCTCGCCCGCCGCGGCCCGGGGCCCCTGGTCGGCGGTCATGTCGGCATCGAAGGTGAGGGCGACGGTCTTGCCCCTGGCTCGCGGACCGTGCTCGAAGACGGGGGTCAGGCCCGCGGGGCCGGGCGCGAGCGTCGGAGGCGGGGCCGCCTTCGAGGGGGCGGCGGAGGGTGCGGACGGGGCCGGGCGGGGAGCCTCCGGGGCCTGGTCGGTCCCGCAGGCGGCGAGGGCGGCGCCCAGGAGACAGAGAGCGGTGGCACGTCGTACGAGAGTGATCACCGTACGAACGTATGAGTGTGTTGTTCGGTATGTATGACTATGCGAGGTGACGTGCCCGGGAGGTCACCCTCCCGGGTCAGATGTCCCGCCGCTCCAGCGGCTTCGTCGCCGGACCCTCGATCACCTTGCCGTCCGTGTCGAAGCGGGAGCCGTGGCAGGGGCACTCCCAGGCGCGCTCGGCCGCGTTGAAGTCGACCAGGCAGCCGAGGTGGGTGCAGCGCGGCGAGAGCGCGTGCAGCGCGCCGTCCTCGTCCCGGTAGACCGCGAGCCGGTCACCGCCGGCCCGGACGACGGCACCCTCGCCCGGCGGCAGGGCGTCCACCGGCGGGGCGGGCTTGAGCCGGTCACCGACGAAGTGGCGGGCGACCTCGGCCTGCGTCTTGAGGAACGCCGGGGCCTCGCGCACCGCCGTGCGCAGCCGCCGCGGGTCGTACAACCCGCTCCACGCGCACTCCTCACCGGTGATCTGCGCGGTGAGCAGCCGGCCCGCCATCATGCCGCCGCTCAGCCCCCAGCCGCCGAAGCCCGTGGCGACGTACGTGTGGTGCGCGCCCGGGTGCAGCGGGCCCACCATCGGCACGGTGTCCGTCGGGTCGATGTCCTGCGTGGCCCAGGCGTGGGTGAGGTCGACGCCCGGGAAGTGCTCGCGGGCCCAGGCCGACAGGCGGTCGAAGCGCTCCCGGGTGTCGCCCGTGCCGGGCGTGAAGTGCTCCCCGGTGACGACGAGCAGCCGGCGGCCCGGGTCGTCCAGGGGCGCCGTACGGACCGAGCGCGTGTTCTCGTCGGGCGTGATGTACATGCCGTCGACGTCGCGGTCGGCCTCGACGCTGCCCGCCACCACCAGCTCCCGGCGCGGGGAGAGCCGGGCGAACAGCAGGGCCCGGTCGAAGATCGGGTAGTGCGTGGCCACCACGACGTCCCGGGCGGTGACCGTCGCGCCCGCCTCCGTCCGCACGCGGCACGGCTCGCCCTCGTCCAGGCCGTGCACGGTGGTCCCCTCGAAGATCCGCCCGCCGTGCGCCTCCAGGTCGTCGGCGAGGGCCAGCAGGTACTTGCGCGGATGGAACTGCGCCTGCCCGGTGACCTCGACCGCGCCCGCCACCGGGAACGGCAGCCCCGTCTCCGTCACGAACGACGCGGGCAGCCCCGCCTCCCTCGCGGCGGCGGCCTCGGCGCGCAGCTCGTCCACGCGGCCCGCGTCACGGACGTAGGTGTACGCGCTGCGGGTCTCCCAGTCGCAGTCGATGCCCAGCTCGGCCACGATGCCGGCCGCGTGCGCGATCGCCTCCGACTGGGAGCGGGCGTACAGGCGGGCGCCCTCGGGACCGCGGGTGCGGCGCAGCTTGTCGTAGACGAGCGAGTGCAGGGCGGTCAGCTTGGCGCTGGTGTGGCCGGTGACGCCGGCGGCCACCCGTCCGGCCTCCAGCACCGCCACGCTGCGCCCGGCCCGGGTCAGCTCCCAGGCCGCGCTGAGCCCGGCGACGCCGGCGCCGATCACGGCGACGTCGACGTCGAGGTCCTCCGCGAGGGCCGGCCGGGGCGCGCCGCCGGGTGCCGTCTCAAGCCAGTACGAGCCGTTGACCTGCGCTTTCTCCGTCATGCGGCCCCGGGTACCCCGTTGTCACGGCTTCATTGACCGGGCGGTGCGCCCGGCGGGTGGACGCGTCCACCGGGCGGACCCGTCCACCGGGCGGAACGCACGCTACCTGCGCCAGGGTCCCGTCACCGCGAAGGTCGTGCCGGGCGTGTAGCAGTTGACGTACATCGTGTCGCCGTCGGGGGAGAAGGTGACCCCGGCGAACTCGCCCCACTCCGGTTCGTCCGGCGTCCCGATGTTCTGGGCGCCGCGGGCCATCGCGTAGACCTCGCCGCGCCTGGTCACGCCGTAGACGTGCTGGGCGCCGTTGCCGTCCTCGCAGACCATGAGGCCGCCGCTGGGGGCCAGGCAGATGTTGTCGGGGGACTCGCCGGGCAGCTGGACGTCGGTGTCCGGGCCGAAGACGATCACCAGGGTCAGGCGGCGCCGCTCCGGGTCGTAGCGCCAGATCTGGCCGTAGTGGTCGGCCGCCGAGCCTTCCGCGCTGCGGGCGAAGGAGGACACGAAGTACACGCTGCTCCCGCCCCAGTAGCAGCCCTCCAGCTTCTGCGCGTGGGTGACGCCGCCCCGGCCGAAGTCCTGGTGCCGGATGGGGGTCCCGGTGGCCAGCGGGTCGGGTACGTCCACCCACTGGACGCCGTCGAACCCGGCGCCCGTCTCCTGGATCGACGACAGGTCGGGCACCCCGGGCACGCGCATCGCCTGGAGCCGTCCGCCCGCCCGCAGCGAGCCCCTGCCGCCCAGCGGCTTCTCGGGCAGGAACCGGTAGAAGAGGCCGAAGGGGCGCTCGAACGCGTCCTCCGTCTCGTAGACCACGCCCCGCCGCGGGTCCACGGCGATCGCCTCGTGCTGGAAGCGGCCCATCGCGGTCAGCGGCACCGCGCCGGTGCGGCGCGGGTCGGCCGGGTCGACCTCGAAGATGAAGCCGTGGTCCTTGGTGTAGCCGTTGGTCCCTGCCTTGTCCTCGGTCTCCTCGCAGGTCAGCCACGTGTGCCAGGGGGTGGGCCCGCCGGCGCAGTTGACGGCCGTCCCGGCGATCGCGACCCGCTCGTCGCGGACGTGGCCCCGGGAGTCCAGGGTCAGGGCCGTACAGCCGCCCTTGCCCTCCGGGTCGTACGTCAGGCCCTCGACCGTGGGGACCGGGACCCGGCCGTCGGCGCGGTTCTCGTGGTTGCGCACCAGGTGGACCCCGCCGGGCCGGCCGGAGGAACGCGCGGGGAAGGCCGCCATGCCGTCGTGGTTGGACGGCACCGGGCCCTCGCCCGAGCGCAGCTCGTCGCCCTCGCGGGACAGGACCCGGTAGCGGAATCCTTTCGGCAGATCGAGGAGACCGTCGGGGTCGGGGACCAGGGGGCCGTAGCCGCTGTGGCCCGGGGAGTGCGCGGCGGCGGTGCCGGCGAAGAGTTCGGAGAGGGCTCCGGTGAAGGCGATGCCTGCGCCGAGGGCGCCGGTGCGGGCGAGGACCTGACGTCGTGTTGCGGACATGGGGCGACCTTCCTGTTGGCGGACAGGACTGTGACCCGCTGTGTCTATCACCTGACCGGAGTCCCGGGAACCACGCGCGTAGAACGTGTCCCCGGGTGTCTCACCACCTCCACAGGTGCCTCACCGCTCCACGGGGTGCTCCTGCGCCTTCTCCAGGAACCGGAGCAGTTCCACCGGGAAGGGCAGCACCAGCGTGGAGTTCTTCTCGGCGGCGACCGCCACCACCGTCTGCAGCAGCCGCAGTTGCAGGGCCGCGGGCGTCTCGGACATCTCCCGGGCGGCCTCGGCGAGCACCTTGGACGCCTGGAGTTCGGCGTCGGCGTTGATGACCCGGGCCCGGCGCTCCCGGTCGGCCTCCGCCTGCCGGGCCATGGAGCGCTTCATCGTGTCCGGCAGGGACACGTCCTTGATCTCGACCCGGTCGATCTGCACGCCCCAGCCGACCGCCGGACTGTCGATCATCAGCTCCAGGCCCTGGTTGAGCTTCTCGCGGTCGGACAGCAGGTCGTCCAGGTCGCTCTTGCCGATGATCGAACGCAGCGAGGTCTGGGCCATCTGCGAGACGGCGAACCGGTAGTCCTCGACCCGCACGAGCGCGTTGGCCGCGTCGACCACCTTGAAGTACACGACGGCGTCGACCCGCACGGTGACGTTGTCCCGGGTGATGCCCTCCTGGGCGGGCACCGGCAGCGTGACGATCTGCATGTTCACCTTGTGCAGCCGGTCCACGAACGGGACCACCATCGTGAAGCCGGGCTCACGCACCCGGCCCGCGAGCCGCCCGAGACGGAAGACCACCCCGCGCTCGTACTGCTTGACGACCCGGGCCGCCGAGGCGACGTAGAGGACGCCGGCGCTCCCGGCGGCGGCGGCCACGGTCAGCAGCTCCTGCAACATGACGACCTCCTCGTTCAGAGGCGCACGGAGGCCCGTGGAGGTCCGTGTCCGGTGGCACACGGAGGACCGTTTCATCCGTCTCTGTCACGATAGGCCCGGCGCCCGGTCCGAGGCCATGCCCCGGACCGGGCGCCGTCACCGCGGTGGTGATCCATAGGGTCGGATCGTCGGCGTCGGCCGGACTACACGGCCGCCTTCGCCGGCTCGGTGACCTTCACGGGGTCCGTGCCGGTCGCGCTGTGCCGCTCGGCCCAGTTCTCCAGCGCGGTGCGGCAGGCGTGGTCCAGGTGGTGCAGGCCGGACAGGTCCAGCTCCACCGGGCGGTCCTGCGGCAGCGCCTCCAGGCTCTCCAGGATCTTCGGCAGCCGCAGGAAGGTCGCGTTGCCCGACAGGTGCGCCTGGACGGGGCCGGCGCCCTTGTCGACGACCTCCAGCTTGAGGTGCGAGGCCTCCCAGGCGGTCTTGGCCACGGACAGGGCCAGACCGATCAGCACGCCCTCGAACATGTTCACCGCGACGATGGACACGGCCGTGACCACCAGGATCAGCGCCTCGCCCCGGTGACCCCGCCACAGCGACACGATGCCGCGGAAGGGGATCAGCTTCCAGCCCGCGTGGACCAGGATGCCGGCCAGGGCGGGCAGCGGGATCAGGGCCAGCGCGGACGGCAGCAGCGCGGCGAACAGCAGCAGCCACACGCCGTGCAGCACCCGGGACGCCTTGGTCCGCGCGCCGGCGCTCACGTTGGCGGAGCTGCGCACGATGACCGCCGTCATCGGCAGCGCGCCGAGCAGACCGCACACCGTGTTGCCCGCGCCCTGCGCCATCAGCTCCTTGTTGTACTCGGTGCGCGGGCCGCTGTGCAGCCGGTCCACCGCGGCGGCGCTGAACAGGCTCTCCGCCGACGCGATCAGGGTGAAGGCGACGATCGTGCCGAGCAGGCCCACGTTCACCAGCTCGCCGAAGGCGTCGGCGCCGGGCGGCTGGATGGAGTCCAGTAGGCCGTTCACCTCGACGGTCGCGACCGACAGGCCGAACGCCGCGGTGACCGCCGTGGCCAGGACGACCGCGGCGAGCGCGCCCGGCACGGTCTGCGCCCGACGGGGCAGCCGCTTCCACAGCACCATCACCGCGACGGTGCCCGCGCCGAGCGCGAGCGAGGTGAGCGCCTCGGCGCTGCCCAGCGCGTCGGCGGCGGCGCCGGGCAGACCGGTGATCTTGTCGAGGCCGGAGGCGGGAGCGGTCAGTCCGGCCGCCGAGTACAGCTGGCCGGCGATGAGCACGAGGCCGATGCCGGCCAGCATGCCCTCGACCACGGACAGGGAGATCGCCCGGAACCAGCGCCCCAGCTTCAGGGCGCCCATCGCGAGCTGTATCAGACCGGCGGCCAGCACGATCACGCCGAGCGCGGGCAGCCCGTACTCGTCGACCGCTCCGAAGACCAGCACGGTCAGGCCGGCGGCAGGCCCGGACACCTGGAGGCTGCTGCCCGGCAGCAGCCCGGTGACGATGCCGCCCACGATGCCGGTGACCAGGCCGAGTTCGGCCGGGACGCCGGAGGCGACCGCGACGCCCACGCACAGCGGGAGGGCGACCAGGAACACGACGAGGGAGGCGGTGAAGTCCTGCCGCAGGTGCGGGAACCTGCGGAGGTTCTCGGTCAGGGTGCTCATGCCGGCGCTCACAGGGTCTCGAACGTGTCGGTGTCCGCGCGGTGTTCGCGCACGGCGCCGGTGTGGACCTCGTAGTACCAGCCGTGCAGGCGCAGCCGGCCCTCCGTCAGCCGCCGCTCGACGCACGGGTAGGCGCGCAGCCGCAGCAGCTGGGCCAGGACGTGGCGCTGGACGGCCTCGGCGACCGTCGGATCGGCGGGGTCGCACGGGCCGGGTGCGTCCGCGGCGTGGGCGAGCCAGTCGCGCACGGCGGGTACGGCGCTCAGGTCGTCGCCGCGCACCAGCGCGCCGACGGCGCCGCAGTGCGAGTGGCCGCAGACCACGATGTCCGTGACACCGAGCACCTGCACGGCGTACTCGATGGTGGCCGCCTCGCCGGAGGGGCTCCCGGCGCCGTACGAGGGGACGATGTTGCCCGCGGTGCGCAGCTCGAAGAGCCGGCCGGGCCGGGCGCCCGTGATGAGGGCCGGTACGACCCGGGAGTCGGAGCAGGTGATGAACAGGACTTCGGGCGACTGGCCTTGGGCGTGCCCGGCGAACTCCTCAGGGCGCTGTCCGTAGGCGCGGGCGTTGTCGATGAGGGGCTGCATGATGCGGTGATTCCTCCTGGCGCGCGGTGGGGAGCGCGTCGGATGGGCAGGACGGTGGTGGGGGGTTGCCGCCGGACCCTCAGCAGCGGAAGACCTGGAGCACCGCCGGCGAGAGATCCGTCGCGTGTCTCGGCCGGTCCTCGGCCGTGCCGCCGGAGGGGGCGGGGGCGGGCACGACCGACGTGCCCTGCCGCGGCAGCGGCCACAGGGGGGCGTCGGGCTGGGGCGCGGCGGCGGTGCGGTGGCGGTCGCGGACGCGCGGGGCCGGGGCCGGTTTTCCGGAGCGCCCGGCGGTGTGGCAGGTGGCGGTCTCGTCGTGCAGAGCCGCGGCGGAAGGGGTGTCACCGGACCG
Organism: Streptomyces ambofaciens ATCC 23877; assembly: GCF_001267885.1. Taxonomy (NCBI): domain Bacteria; kingdom Bacillati; phylum Actinomycetota; class Actinomycetes; order Kitasatosporales; family Streptomycetaceae; genus Streptomyces; species Streptomyces ambofaciens. The sequence continues at coordinate 6,250,825 of NZ_CP012382.1, forward strand.
GGCGTTGGCCACGGCCTCGCGGTCTGTGTGCGCGGATGCGAACGACGTTCCGGGGGTGAGGAACTGGAGCGCGAGCAGGACGGCGGCGAGGAGTGAAAGCACGGTCCGAGCCGTCGTGCCTCGGAGCATGCGCCCCCCTCCAGGTCGTTCGTGCCGTTGGTCCAGGACGACCCAAGGTCAACGGGCCGTCAACGCATGGTCAATGCGCGGTCAAGAAACACGTTAACCCTGCAAAATCGTTTGCAGGGTTAACGGAACGTTACGAGCGGGAGAGAGCCCGAAAATGGCGGGTGGGTTGGCGGGAACCGACCGCTCGTCAGGGCGTTTCGACCAGCCGGGCCGCGTCGCGGGCCAGTGCGGTGAGGCGGGAGATCGCCCGGAAGTACTTCTTGCGGTAACCGCCCTTCAGCATCTCCTCGCTGAAGAGCCGGTCGAAGGGCAGCCCGGAGGCCAGGACGGGCACCTCGCGGTCGTAGAGCCGGTCCGCCAGGACGACGAGCCGCAGTGCCGTCGACTGGTCCGGCACCGGCCGCACCCCCGTGAGGCACACGGCCGTCAGGCCGTCGGTCAGGGCACCGTAGCGGCTGGGGTGGACGCGGGCGAGGTGGTCGAGGAGCGCGGGGAAGGCGTCCAGGGAGGTGCCCTCGGCGGTCTGCGCCGCGCGGGTCACCTGCTCGTCGGAGTACGGCGCCGGGGCCTCGGGCAGACCGCGGTGGCGGTAGTCCTCGCCGTCGATGCGCAGGGCGCGGAAGTGGGCGGACAGGCCCTGGATCTCACGGAGGAAGTCGGCCGCGGCGAACCGTCCCTCGCCGAGCTTGCCCGGCAGCGTGTTGGAGGTGGCGGCGAGCGCCACGCCGGCCTCCACGAGCCGGCCGAGGAGGCTGGAGACGAGGACGGTGTCGCCGGGGTCGTCGAGCTCGAACTCGTCGATGCACAGGAGGCGGTGCCCGGAGAGGGTGCTCACCGTCTGCTGGAAGCCGAGGGCGCCGACGAGGTTGGTCAGCTCCACGAAGGTGCCGAACGCCTTGCGGGAGGGTTCGGCGGGGGTGGCGTGCCACAGGGAGGCCAGCAGGTGGGTCTTGCCGACGCCGTAGCCGCCGTCGAGGTAGACGCCGCGGGGGCCGGCGGGGGTCTTCGGCGCCCTGCCGCGGCCGAGGCCGAAGAAGCCGCGCCTGCCGGTGCCGCCCTGCCTCTCGCCGCCGAGCCCCGTGGCGAAGCCCTCCAGGACCCGCACGGCCTCGCTCTGGCTGGGCTGGTTCGGGTCCGGGATGTAGGTGCTGAAGCGGACCGAGTCGAAGCGGGGCGGGGGCACCATCTCGGCGACCAGGCGCTCCGCCGGGACGTGCGGCTCGCGGGCGCACAGGGACAGCGGCGCGGCTGCCGCCCCGGCTATCGGGGTGGGGCCGGAGGGGGTGGAACCGGAAGCGGCGGAAGAGGAGGGCGACACGGTGGTCCATGGTAGGGCCTGTTCGCGGAGCGCCCCGCTGGCCGCCGGGCGGGCGGGGCGCCGGCCGGGACCCGGACCGGGGGTGCGCGGTGCCTCGGGCGCCGGCCGGGGCCCGGACCGGAGGTGCGCGCCGCCGCCGTGCGCCCCGGACGCCGGGAGGCCGCACCCCGTCCGGTCCGCGGCGTACGTTCGCCGGACGGCCCGCCGGCCGCTCCCGTGGAAGGTCGCCGGCGACCCGCGGTCGCCCGGCCCGCCCACGGCGGCCCAGGCCGCCCACGACCGCCCATGGCGGCCCAGGCCGCCCACGACCGCCCACCGGCCCGGGAGGTGCGGCCGCCGACCGTTCGCCGGGCCACTCGCCGGTCGCTCCCGCGGGAGCGATCGTTACGGCAGCCCATGGTCGCCCAGACCGCCGGGGGCACCCCGCGGTAGCCCACGGCGCCCCACGGCGCGGCCCGGGAGGCGCGGTCGTCGGCCGTCGCTCCGTCGGTCCGTGCTCCGCCGGCGCGGTTCGGGATCCGGCCGCGTGGAACACTGCACCGCATGCGACGCCTGTTCCCTGTGACCGATCAGACAGCCGGCCCGGACCCCGACGGGACCGACCGGGAGTGGAGCCTCGCCGAGCTCGCCGCCGCCTACGCCTATCCCGAACCGGACGGGCGGCCGGGGGCGTGGCTGCGCGCCAACATGGTCTCCACCCTCGACGGCGCCGCCCAGCACGACGGCCGCTCCCAGCCCATCTCCAGCGCGGCCGACATGCGCGTCTTCGGCACCCTGCGCGCCCTGGCCGACGTGGTGATCGCCGGCGCCGAGACCGTACGCCAGGAGGGGTACCGCCCGGCGCGCTCGCGGGCCGACTTCGCCGAGCTGCGGCGGGCGGCCGGACAGTCCCCCGTGCCCGCGATCGCCGTGGTCAGCGCGAGCCTGGAGCTGGACTTCACCCTGCCGCTGTTCACCTCGCCGCTGGTGCCCACCCTGATCCTGACCGGCGCCGCCGCGGCGCCGGAGCGGGTCGCGGCCGCCGAGAAGGCGGGCGCCCGGGTGGTCATCGCCGGTGACGGCGTCGGCGTGGACCCGGCCCGTGCCGTCGACGCGCTCGTCGCCCTCGGCCACACCCGGCTGCTGACCGAGGGCGGTCCGCGGCTGCTGGGCCAGTTCGTCGCGGCCGGGGTGCTCGACGAGCTGTGCCTGACCGTCTCGCCCCTGCTCACCGCGGGGGACGCGCAGCGGATCGCCGGCGGGCCGTCGGTCGAGGTCCCGCGGCGGTTCGTTCTGGCCTCCCTGCTGGAGGAGGAGGGATTCCTGTTCAGCCGGTACCGGCGGGACTGAGGTGATCGGCCGAACAGGCGGAACGGTTCGTTCCGCTCAGTCCGCGCCGGGCACACTGAATCGGCAGTACCGGTGCGATCACGGGGCAGGATGGTTTCCGCAGGGTCCGGTACGGCCTACGGAGGGTGGGTCCCACGGGCCCTCGAAGGAGAAGGGGCGCCTGGTGTTCACAAGCGTTTTGATGATCGAGAAGGCCCTGACGTCCGCCGACGTGGAGTTCGTCACCACCTTGCACGGCGAGGAGCGGGTCGCCTTCCACGTGCTGCTCCAGCCGCGCGGCGATCAGGCGGACAGGCTGCTGAGAGCCATCGACGACGTCGCGCTCGGCGAGCTCGACGACGCCGTGCGGGAGGGCGAGACACCCGAGGGCGAAGAGGCACAGAGCGTCGGGCAGCGGGCACTGGAGGTGTCCCTCACCGCCCTGCGCGCGTCCGGGGCCGAGGCCGACGGCCGCCTGATCGAGGACCATCCGCTGGACGCGCTCAGGGCGCTGGTCACGGAGACCGGGGCCGACGAGGTGATCGTCCTGACCGACCCGCACTACGTGGAGGAGTTCTTCCACCGGGACTGGGCCTCGCGCGCCCGGCACAAGGTCGGCGTGCCGGTCCTGAAACTGTTCTCCCACAGCAAGGCATAGGCTGGGGCCGCGCCCCCGCCCAGGGGGCGCGCCCACCGGCAGAGCACCCTCGTACACCCGTCGCACCTCTGGGGAGAACAGCGCATGGCACCCGGCCTTCCTACCGCCATGGACCGACCGCACTTCATCGGCATCGGCGGCGCCGGGATGTCGGGCATCGCCAAGATCCTCGCCCAGCGCGGCGCCGCCGTAGCGGGCAGCGACGCCAAGGACTCCCCGACCGCCGAGGCCCTGCGCGCCCGGGGCGCCACCGTGCACATCGGGCACGCGGCGGAGCACCTCGCCGACGACGCCAGCTGCGTGGTCGTGTCGTCGGCGATCCGCGAGGACAATCCGGAGCTGGCCCGTGCGGCCGCCCTGGGCATCCCCGTGGTGCACCGCTCCGACGCCCTCGCCGCCCTGATGGACGGCGCGCGTCCGATCGCGGTCGCCGGCACCCACGGCAAGACCACCACCACCTCCATGCTGGCGGTCTCGTTGTCCGAGCTGGGCCTGGACCCGTCGTACGCGATCGGCGGCGACCTGGACGCGCCCGGCTCCAACGCCCTGCACGGCGAGGGCGAGATCTTCGTGGCCGAGGCGGACGAGAGCGACCGCAGCTTCCACAAGTACGCCCCCGAGGTCGCCATCGTCCTCAACGTCGAGCTCGACCACCACGCCAACTACGCGTCGATGGACGAGATCTACGAGTCCTTCGAGACCTTCGCCGCCAGGATCGTCCCCGGCGGCACCCTGGTGATCGCGGCCGACCAGGAGGGCGCCCGTGAGCTGACGCGGCGGCTGGCCGGGTCGGTGCGGACGGTGACGTACGGGGAGTCCGAGGACGCCGACGTGCGCATCCTGTCGGTCGTCCCGCAGGGGCTGAAGAGCCAGGTCACCGTGGTGCTGGACGGCACCGAGCTGACCTTCGAGGTCTCCGTCCCGGGCCGCCACTACGCCCACAACGCGGTCGCCGCCCTCGCCGCCGGAGCGGCCCTCGGCATCCCGGCCGCCGAGCTGGCCCCCGCGCTGGCCGCGTACACGGGCGTCAAGCGGCGCCTCCAGCTCAAGGGCGAGGCGGCCGGCGTCCAGGTCGTCGACTCCTACGCGCACCACCCCACCGAGATGACGGCGGACCTGGAGGCCATGCGCGCCGCGGTCGGTGACGCCCGCATCCTGGTCCTCTTCCAGCCCCACCTGTTCTCCCGCACCCAGGAGCTGGGCGAGGAGATGGGCCGGGCCCTGGCGCTCGCGGACGCGTCGGTCGTCCTCGACATCTACCCCGCCCGCGAGGACCCGATCCCGGGCATCACCAGCGAACTGATCATCGAGGCGGCCCGGGCCGCGGGCGCCGACGTCACGCCCGTGCACGACAAGGCGGAGGCACCCGCGGTGATCGCGGGAATGGCGAAGGCCGGTGATCTCGTTCTCACCATGGGCGCGGGCGACGTCACCGACCTCGGACCGCGCATCCTGGACGAGCTGTAGAGAACCGCTTTGACGAGGGGCTGAGGACTCATGTCGTACGACGTCGAGAAGCCGGACGAGCAGTGGCGCGAGGAACTGGCCCCGGCCGAGTACGCGGTCCTGCGCCAGGCCGCCACGGAGCCGGCCTTCACCGGTGAGTACACCGACACCAAGACCGAGGGCGTCTACTCCTGCCGGGCCTGCGGTGCCGACCTGTTCACCTCCACGACCAAGTTCGAGTCGCACTGCGGCTGGCCGTCCTTCTTCGACCCGAAGGACACCGACGCGGTCGAGCTGATCGAGGACCGGTCGCACGGCATGGTGCGCACGGAGGTGCGGTGCGCCCGGTGCGGGTCGCACCTCGGGCACGTGTTCAAGGGCGAGGGCTATCCGACCCCGACCGACCAGCGGTACTGCATCAACAGCATCGCGCTGCGGCTCCGGCCCGCCGAGGGCTGAGCCGGCGGCTCGGCGGCGGACGGGAGCCTCACCGGGCGGCGGCCGGCAGCGTCACGGTGAAGACCGTCACGCCCGGTTCGCCGCCCAGCTCGATCGTCCCGCCGTGCGCCCGCACCAGCGAACCGGCGACCGCCAGGCCCAGACCGCTGCCGCCGCGGTCCCGGCTGCGGGCCTTGTCGACGCGGTAGAAGCGGTCGAAGATCCGCTCCCGGTCGGCGGCCGGGACGCCCGGTCCCCGGTCGGCGACGGCCACCCGCGCCGCGCCGGACGCCACGGACAGCGTGACCGAGACCCGCGTGCCCGGCGGCGTGTGCACGGCGGCGTTGGTGAGCAGGTTGTCGAGCACCTGCCGGACGCGCTGCGGGTCCAAGCGCAGCCTCACCGCCGCCGGCCCGGTCGTCACCGTCAGCGGATGCTCCGGGTGACCGGCGCGGAAGGCGTCCGCCGCCTGCCGTACCAGCTCCGCCAGATCCGCGTCCTCCCACCGCAGGGGTGCCTCCACCTCGTCCGCGTCCAGCCGGGCGAGCAGCAGGAGGTCGTCCAGGAGCACGCCCATCCGGGCCGCCTCCGCGCGCAGCCGGGCCAGGTGCCGCTCCCGTTCCCCGGGCTCGTTGGCCGCCGCGTACTGGAACAGGTCGGCGTAACCCCGTACGGACATCAGGGGGGTGCGCAGCTCGTGCGAGGCGTCCGCGACGAACCGGCGCAGCCGCCGCTCGGCCTCGGCGCGCACCGCCAGCGAGTTGTCGATGTGCTCCAGCATCGTGTTGAACGCGGTCCGCAGCTCGGCCACCTCGCGGCCGCCGTCCCGGCCGTCCACCCGCAGCGGCAGCCGGGCCGCCGACTCGCTCAGGTCGTGCGAGGCGATGCCGTGCGCCGTGCCGGCCATGTCGCTCAGCGGCTTCAGCCCGCGCCGCAGCATCCGCCGCCCGAACACCACCAGTGCCAGCAGCGCCAGGCCGAAGGCGACGACCTGCACCGTGACCAGCTGCTCCACGGTGTCCTCGACGTCCCCCAGGGGCGCGGCGCTGACCAGCACCACCCCGGGCCGCACCTCGCAGGCCCGCAGCAGATAGGGGCCGTGCCCGCCGATCCGCACGGTGCGGGTGAGGTCCTCGTCCGAGCGGGCCATCGTCCGCGCGAGGGCGGTGAGCGCACGGCTGTCGGCCGGCACCTCGGCGGGGGTGCGCAGATCGGCCGAGCCGCCGGACACGTCGTACACGGCCGTGTACCAGCCGTAGTAGGGCTTGCGCCGCACCGTGCCGTGCTCCGCCGCGTCCTTGGACTGCACGACCTGCACCAGCTTCATCTGATCCGCGAGCTGCCGCTCCAGGTAGTCCCGCATGGACGCGGTCAGCGCCGTGCCGACCACGGCGAACACCACCAGCGACAGCACCCCGAGCCCCAGCGCCAGGCGGGTCCCGAGCCGCAGCCGGCGGTAGGCCCGCCACAGCCGGGGTATCACCGGGCCGCCTGCCGGATCACGTACCCGAAGCCGCGCACCGTCCGGATCAGCGGCTCGCCGGCCCCGTCGGCGTCGCCGAGCTTGCGGCGCAGCCGGCTGACGACCAGCTCCACGACGTTGGACCGGCCGCCGAAACCGTACTCCCACACGTGGTCGAGGATCTGCGCCTTGGTCAGCACGGCCGGTGACTTGCGCATGAGGTAGCGCAGCACCTCGTACTCGGTGGGGGTCAGCGACAGCCGCCGCTCGCCCCGGCGCACCTCACGGGTGTCCTCGTCCATCGTCAGGTCCCCCACCCGCAGCACCGCCCGCCGGAGATCCGGCCCGGCGCTGCGCCGCAGCACGGTCCGCAGCCGGGCCATCAACTCCTCCACGGCGAACGGCTTGACCAGATAGTCGTCACCGCCCCGGGTCAGCCCCGCCACCCGGTCGGCCACACCGTCGCGCGCGGTGAGGAACACCACCGGCACCATCGTGCCCGAGCCGCGCAGCCGGTCCAGGACACCGAAGCCGTCGACGTCCGGCAGCATCAGGTCGAGCACCACGATGTCCGGACGGAACCCGGCGGCCAGCCGCAGCGCCTGCTCGCCGGTGTTCGCGGTGACCGCCTCCCAGCCCTCGTAGCGGGCGACGGTGGCCACGAGGTCGGCGATGGGCGGATCGTCGTCCACCACGAGGAGTCGCACTTTTTCCACCCGCACATACTGCGCCACCGTCCGCCCGCACCCCATACCGCGTGGGCCTCCGCACCGAGATGGACAAGCAGTTGGCAGTCGCCCGACAGGAGAACGACAGGTCGGACGGGCGAAGCCCGGTGCCGTGACCATGGGTGAGGAGGGGATCGCGTGGGCCGCCGCCCGGCACGGCTGCGAGGTCTTCGCGGTCGACGCGGAACGCCGGGTGCCGCGCACGGCTGGCCTGCCCGTCCCGGGGTAGAGGCCTCACGCGGACGCCACGGGCCCGCAACACCGGACGTCTAGACTCTCCCGGCAACGACCCGTAGCGACCTGGCCAGAACTTTCCGCCCACCCGAAGGGTATTCGGCGTTTTGATACGGATGGAATCAGTCACCAAGCGGTACCCGGACGGCACCGTGGCGGTCGACCGGCTGTCGCTGGAGATACCGGACCGCTCGATCACGGTCCTCGTCGGACCCTCGGGCTGCGGCAAGACGACGACCCTGCGGATGATCAACAGGATGGTCGAGCCCACGGAGGGCACCATCTCCCTGGACGGCGCCGACCTCCAGCAGCAGCCGGTCACCACCCTGCGCCGGTCGATGGGGTACGTCATCCAGAACGCCGGGCTCTTCCAGCACCGGACGATCCTGGACAACATCGCCACCGTGCCCCGCATGATCGGCTGGGGCAAGCAGAAGTCCCGGGAACGGGCGGCCGAACTGATGGAACGGGTGGGGCTCGACGCCTCCCTCGGCAAGCGGTACCCGTACCAGCTCTCCGGCGGCCAGCAGCAGCGCGTCGGCGTGGCGCGGGCGCTCGCCGCCGACCCGCCCGTGCTCCTCATGGACGAGCCGTTCTCCGCGGTCGACCCCGTCGTCCGCAAGGGGCTCCAGGACGAACTCCTGCGCATCCAGGACGAGCTGGGCAAGACCATCGTCTTCGTCACGCACGACATCGACGAGGCCGTCAAACTGGGCTCCATGGTCGCGGTGATGCGCACCGGCGGCCGGCTCGCCCAGTTCGCGCCGCCCGCCGAGCTCTTGTCCGACCCCGCGGACGACTTCGTCGAGGACTTCCTCGGCGCCGACCGCGGCATCCGCCGGCTGTCCTTCTTCCCCTCCGCGGGCCTGGAGCTGACGACCCGCCCGGTCGTGCGGGTCGACGCCACCGCCGAGCAACTCGCCGCGGCCGACGGCCCGTATCTGCTGGTGACCGACGCGGACGGCCGACCGCTGGGCTGGGCCGAGCCGCGGGACCTGACCCCCGGCGCCCTCGTGCCCGAGCGCCTCCTGTCCCACGGGCGGCCGTTCCTGCCCGGCACCGATTCGCTGCGGGCCGCCCTGGACTGCGCGGTGCTCTCGCCGACCGGCTGGGCCGTCGCCGTGGACGCCGACGGCCGGGTGACCGGCGTCGTCTCCCAGCAGGCCGTCGGTGAGGCGATCCGCGCCGCTCACGGTGCGGGACCCGCGGCCGGGACGCCGGCCGCACGGCCCGCCACCGCCGCCGTCACCGAGGCCGCCCCGTGAACGGTTTCTTCGACATCCCGAGCGACCTCGACAACACCTACTTCGGGCTGATCGGACTGCATCTGCGCGAGGCGCTGCTGCCGGTGCTGGCCGGGCTGCTGCTCGCGCTGCCCGTCGCCCAGCTCTGCGTGCGGTTCCGCTGGCTGTACCCGCCCGTGCTCGGCGTGACCACCGTCTTCTACGCCATCCCGTCGCTGGCGGTCTTCGTCGTCCTCATCGACTACACGGGCCAGACCGAACTGACGGTGATGATCCCGCTGGCCGTCTACAGCCTGGTGGTGCTCGTCCCGGCGATCGTCGACGGCGTGCGGTCGGTGCCCGAGGAGACCCTCGCCGCGTCCACCGCCATGGGCTTCGGTCCCGTACGGCGCTACCTCCAGGTGCAGTTGCCGATCGCCGTGCCCGCCATCCTCGCCGGCCTCCGCGTGGCCGTGTCGGCGAGCATCTCGCTGGTCAGCGTCGGCGCCCTCATCGGCAATCAGGGCGCCCTCGGCAATCTCCTCGCGGACGCCCAGAAGTACGGCCGTCCCGAACTGGCGGTGAACTCCGTCCTCACCACCGCCGTACTGGCGATCCTGTGCGACGCGGCACTCGTCCTGGTCCGCAACCTGCTGACGCCGTGGATGCCGCGGGGCGGGACCAGGCGCCCCAAGGCGGCCGCCGTGCGGCAGGGCCGGCCCGAGACGGAGAAGGCGGCGGCCCGGTGAACGTGATCAACTTCGTCAACGCCTTCTTCAGCGACAGCGCCCACTGGCACGGCTACGACGGCATCCCGCAACGCCTGCTGGAGCACGTCCAGTACTCGCTGCTGGCCCTCGGCCTGGCCGCCGCGATCGGGCTGCCCGCCGGGCTGCTGACCGGGCACACCGGACGCGGCGGCAACGCGGTCGCCTTCGTCGCCACCGCCGCCCGCGCGCTGCCCAGCTTCGGCCTGCTGGTGCTGATCGCCGTCGCGGTCGGCATCGGCCTGCTGCCCGTCATGATCCCGCTGGTCGTGCTCGCGGTCCCGCCGATCCTGGTGACCACCTACGAGGCGGTCCGCTCCGTCGACCCCTCCCCGGTGGACGCCGCCCGGGGCATGGGCATGCACGAGTCGAGCATCCTGTTCCGGGTCGAACTGCCCGTCGCCCTGCCGCTGATCCTCAGCGGACTGCGCTCGGCGGCCATCCAGGTCGTCTCGACGGCCACCATCGCCGCGTACGTCAGTCTCGGCGGGATCGGCCGGTACATCATCGACGGGCTCTACCAGCGCGACTACGAGAAGGTGGTCGGCGGAGCCACCCTGGTGGCGCTCCTGGCCCTCGTCACGCTCGCGTTGTTCTGGGCGGCGGGACGGCTGGCGGTCTCGCCCGGGGTGCGCAGGCGATGACCACGGAGCGAGATGTGCACACGGGTGTGAAAAACGTGACCAGGCCGTTCTTGACTGACCGACAAGTGGCTCGTTTGGATCGGTGGATGACTTCTACCGCGCACAGCAGCAGGTCCAGGACGAGGCACACCGGCGCGGCGGCCGTCGCGCTCACCGCCGCGGCGGCGCTGCTCGCGGGCTGTTCCTCCTCCGACGACACCTCCGACAACCCCCTCGCCGGGGAGAAGGCGGAGGCCGGCACCGTCGTCGTCGGCTCGAACAACTTCGCCGAGAGCACCCTGCTCGCCGACATCTACGGCGAGGCGCTCAAGGCCAAGGGCCTCAAGGTCACCTACAAGCACAACATCGGCAGCCGCGAGACGACGTACGGCCTGATGAAGAACGGCTCGGTCACCGTGCTGCCCGAGTACAACGGCTCGCTGCTGGCCTACCTCGACTCCAAGGCCGAGCAGAAGTCCGCCGAGGCGGTGAACGAGGCGGCGAAGGCCGGGCTCGACGAGAAGCTGACGCTGCTGGAATCGTCGCCGGCCGAGAACAAGGACTCGGTCAGCGTCAACGCCGAGACCGCGAAGAAGTACGGGCTCACCGCGGAGTCGACCCTCGCCGACCTGAAGGAGGTCGCGCCGGACCTGGTGATCGGCGGCTCGCCCGAGTTCCAGACCCGGCAGCAGGGGCTGAAGGGCCTGGAGTCCGTGTACGGCCTGAAGTTCAAGTCCTTCAAGGCGCTCGACGCGGGCGGCCCCCTCACGCAGTCGGCGCTGACCAAGAACACCGTGCAGGCGGCGGACGTGTTCACCACCGACCCGACCATCATCAAGGAGAAGTTCGTCGTCCTGAAGGACCCGGAGAACCTCTTCGGCTACGCGAACGTGACCCCGCTGGTGTACAAGGAGGGGCTCTCCGAGGAGGGCGTCGCCGCACTGAACGCGGTCTCCGCCAAGCTGGACACCAAGACGCTCCTCGACCTGGACGCCCAGGTGCAGCTGGACAAGAAGGACCCGCTGGACGTGGCCAAGGAATGGCTCGCGTCGGCCGGACTGGTCTGACGCTCCGGTCCCGGCCGCCGTCACGGCGCCGCGGCCCCGGCCGCGGCGTCGATCAGCTGGTCGATCAGCGCGACGAGGACGTCCCGGCAGGAGGCCCGGTCCCGCGCGTCGCACAGCAGCACCTGCACGTGCGCCGGCAGCGCCAGCGCCTCCCGGATCGCCTCGGCCGGATACGGATGCCGCCCGTGGAAGCCGTTGACGCCGACGACGAACGGGATGCCCCGCCGCTCGAAGAAGTCGATGGCCGCGAAGCTCGACTCGGGTCTGCGGACGTCGACCAGGACCACGGCGCCGAGGGCGCCGATCGCCAGGTCGTTCCACATGAACCAGAACCGCTGCTGCCCGGGGGTGCCGAAGAGGTACAGCACCAGTTCCCGGCCGATGCTGATCCGGCCGAAGTCCAGGGCCACGGTCGTGGCCCGCTTCTCCTCGATGCCGGCGAGGTCGTCCACGTCCAGTCCCGCCGCGGTCAGCGGTTCCTCGGTGCGCAGCGGGGCGATCTCGCTCACCGATCCGACCATGGTGGTCTTGCCGACGCCGAAACCCCCGGCGATCAGGATCTTCACGGCGTCGGGTGCGGCGGCCCGGGGCGCGGGTGCCGTGGGCGCCGGAGCGGTGCGGTCAGAGCCGGCCAAGGCCGTCCCTCACTTTCTGCAGCAGGTCCAGGTCCGGGTTGGCGCGGGAGACGAGGTGCGGCGGCCGGGCGGTGATCCGGCCCGCCTCCAGCAGGTCGCAGAGCAGGATCACGACCACGCTCACCGGCAGGTCGAGGCGGGCCGCTATCTCCGCGACGGCGACGGGCTCGGCGCACAGGCGCAGGATGCGCAGGTGCTCGGGCTGCGGTCGCGCGGCCCGCGAGGGCTGTGGGTCGACCGCGGTCACCGTCGTGATGAGGGTGAAGTCGGCGCGGCTGGGCCGGGTCCGGCCGCCGGTCAGGGTGAACGGCCGCACCAGCCGGCCCCCCGCGTCGCCTCCGGTCACGTCACTCGCCGGGGCCGGCGGTGGCCCGCGGTGCCGCGCTCAGGTGCTCGCCGATCTTCTTCACCAGCATGTTCATCTGGTACGCCACGACACCGACGTCGGCGTTCGGGCCGGTGAGGACGACCAGGTGGGCGCCCGGGCCCGCCGAGGTGAGTATCAGGTAGCTGTTGGCCATCTCGATGAGGGCCTGGCGCACCGGGCCGCCGCGGAAGTCCATGCTGACGCCCTTGCTCAGGCTCATCAGGCCCGACGCGGTCGCCGCCAGCCGCTCGGCGTCGTCGCGCAGGAAACCGGTGGACTTGCTGACGACCAGTCCGTCCTCGGAGAGCACCACCGCCTGGCTCACGTCGGCGACCCGCTCCACGAGTCCGGTGAGCAGCTGGTCCAGCTCGGTGTGCGTGGCGGGGGAGGGTCGGGTCATGGCTTGTCCTTCGTCGGCGGTCGTCGGTCGGCGGTCGGGGTCGGGGGCGCGGCGCAGGAGAGAGCCTGCTCGGCGGCGGGGGTGTCGGCGGGTTCCGCGTCGACGGCGGTGTCCCCGTCCGTGCCGGCGGCCTGCGCCCGCAGCGTGCCGCGCTGGAAACCGGCGAGGGACGCGGCGGCGCGCTCGGCGGTGAAGGCGGCGTGGTCCTCCGCGGCGGCGTCCGGGCCGTCCTGGCCGGTGACGGGGCCCTCGTCACGGAGCTCGGCGGCCAGGCTCGTCTGCGGCACCCGGCGGGGCAGCGGGGCGAGCCCGTCGGCCTCGGTGGCGGTGGCGGCCGGAGCCGGGGCCGGGCGCGCCGCCGGGGAAGGCCGCTTCACCGGGAGGGGACGGCCCTCCCCGGCCGCGGCCGAGACGCGCACGAGGGCCTCGGGGGCATCGGGGGCCTCGGGGGCCTCGGGGGCCGGCGGTGCGCCGTCGGCACCGGCACCCCCCTCCACAGGCTCCGGCACCACGATGTCGTGCGGGATGAGCACGATGGCGGTGGTCCCGCCGTACGGGGAGGAGCGCAGCGTCACGGTGATGCCGTGCCGGTGGGCGAGCCGGGCGACGACGAACATGCCGAGCCGCAGGTCGTCCGCGAGCGCCACGACGTCGAACTGCGGGGCCACGGCGAGCTGGGCGTTGAACGAGGCGTAGTCCTCCTCCGACAGGCCCAGTCCACGGTCCTCGATCTCGACGGCCAGGCCCTTGGCGACCATCGCGGCCCGCACCCCGACCGGCTGGGGGGCGGGGGAGTACGCGGTGGCGTTGTCGATGAGTTCGGCGAGCAGGTGGATCACGTCGGCCACCGCGGGCGGGGCGAGGGCCACCTCCTCGTCGGTGTGCAGCTCCACCCGCTGGTACTCGGCGACCTCGCCGACCGCGCTGCGCAGGATGTCGACCAGCGCGACGGGCTCGCGCCAGGTGCGCCGTGGCTGCTCACCACTGATGATCACGAGGTTCTCCTCGTACCGGCGCAACTGGCTCGCGGTGGAGTCCAGTTCGTAGAGGCCCTTGAGGATCTCGGGGTCGGTGTGCTCGCGCTCCAGCGCGTCCAGCTTGCCGAGCTGCATGTTGACGAGGTTCTGGCTCTGCCGGGCGATGCCCAGGATCACCTTCTGGAAGCCGCGCCGGGTGTCGGCGAGTTCGACGGCGGTGTGCACGGCGGTGCGCTGCGCCGCGTTGAACGCTTGCGCCACCTGGCCGAGTTCGTCGCGCCCGTAGTCCAGCGGCGGGGTCGCCGACTCCACGTCGACCTTCTCGCCCCGCTCCAGCCGGGCCACCACCTCGGGCAGCCGCTCCTCGGCCAGGCTCAGGGTGGCCAGCCGCAGCCCGCGCAGCCGGCGGGAGAGCGAGCGGGTGATGCGCCAGGACATGCCGACGCACAGCAGCAGGGCGACCAGGCCGCCCGCGCTGAGGGAGGCCGCGGTGATCAGCAGTCCGCGCGCCTCGTCGGCGCTGCGGTCGAGCAGGCCGTCCGTCTGCTGCCGGATCAGCGCCGCGTACTGGTCGGAGACCTCGTCCAGGGCGGTCGTCCAGCGCTGCCGCACGTCCGGCAGGTCGATCCGGCCCTCCCCGCCCGCCGCGCGGGCCGCGAGCACCTGGTCCTCGACGGACTGCAGGGCCGCCCACTCCGGGCTCGCGAGGATCCGCTCGGTCTGCGCCTTCGCCTCGCCCCGCAGGGAGGGGAGGATCTGGTCCTGGACCAGCCAGCGCCGGGTGTGGACCAGCTGGGCGAACTCCGCCCACTCCTCCTCGCCCATCCGGTCGGACGGCCAGGCCAGGGTGAGCCGGGCGTCCTCCTGGGACACCAGTTCCGCGGCGTGCTCCAGGGCGACCAGTGGTCCGGCCTGCGAGGTGAGGTCGCCGTCGTCGACCTGGGAGAGTTCCTGGAAGGCGTGGATCTGCTCGTCGATGATCGACGTGTACTGGTCGAGTGCCTGGTCGGCGGTGATGTCGCTGGGCTCGTCGACCTGGTCGCGGTAGTACTCCAGGCTGCCCACCGAGCCGAGCACCGAGTACAGCCGCTCCGAGACCCGGTCGGGCGCGCGCTCGATCGCGTCGGACCGGCCGACCAGTTGGGCCACCGCCGCGTCCGTCCTCCGCCGCTGGGCGTCCAGGTCGGTACGGTCGCCGCCGGGTCCCGCCAGCCACGCCGCCGACAGGCTGCGCTCCTTCTGGAGCGCGAGCGCCGCCTCGGTGCCCATGGCCCCGGTGGACCGGCTGAGCTCCGTCTGCGCCCGCAGTCGCAGGCCCTCGGAGAACATCTGGATCGTCGTCACCCCCCACACCGTGGCGAGGGTGACGCCCGGGACCAGGGCCAGGAGGATCAGGGAGAGACGTATGGAGCCGAGGCGGCGCCGGGCACCCGTCCGTGCAGACATCGTCGTCCTAGGCGATCAGTGGGGAAGGCGGTCAAGTGCGCGCGGGCGCGTGCGGTCGCGGGGGCCGGTCACCGGGTGCCGCCCGCGGCGAAGCGCGCGACCGCGTCGGCGTTCGTCCGGGTCACGAAGGCCGGGCCGGTCAGGACGGGCGCCACTCCGCCGCCACTGACGTTGCCGTTGGTGCGGTAGAGCCAGAGCGCGTCCACCGCGAGGTAGCCTTGCAGATACGGCTGCTGGTCCACCGCGAACTGCACGTCGCCCCGCTTGACCGCGGCGACCAGGTCCTCGTCCAGGTCGAAGGTGGCGACCTGGGCCCTGCTGCCCGCCTTGGCCACTGCCTCGACCGCGGTGAGGGCGAAGGCCGCGCCGTTCATGACGACCTCGTCGATGCTGGAGTCCTGCCGCAGCCGCGCGGTGACGGCCGCGCCCACCGCCTTCATGTCGGTGCCCTCGACGTAGAGCATCTCGGTCTCGCCGCCGAAGGTCTTCTTCACACCGGCGCAGCGGGCCTCCAGGGCGACGTTGCCCCGCTCGTGGATGACGCACAGGGCGTGCCGGGCCCGCAGGTCGTTCAGCTTGTCGCCGACGGCCCGGCCCGCGACGCTCTCGTCCTGGCCGAAGTACTGGAGGAGCCCGGTCGGCCGCCAGGCGTCGATACCGGAGTTGAGGCCGACGACGGGGATGCCGGCCGCCTCCGCCTCGGCGACCGGCCCCTTCATCGCCTGCGGTTTGGCGAGGGTCACGGCGATGCCGTCGGCCTTCTCGCGGATCGCGTCCCGCACCAGGTCGGCCTGGTCGGCGGTGTCGGCGTCACCGGCGTACGTGAGGTCGACGCCGTCCTTCGCGGCGGCCGCCTCGGCGCCCTTGCGCACCCGGTCCCAGAAGGCGTCGCCCTCCCCACCGTGGGTGACCATGACGATCTTCATCCGGTCGCCGCCGGCCCCGGCCGCGGCGTCGGCGGCCGAGCCGTCCTCGTCCGCGCCGAGGGCGGAGCAGCCGGCCGCCAGCAGGCAGACGGCCGCGGCGAGGGCGGCGGCGCGCAGGCGTCCGGGCGTGGGGGTGGGCGGGGGAGAAGTACTCATGGGGGTTGCGGCACCTCGCTGTGCGGCCGAGCAGGAGGAACGGAGCGAGGGGGGCCGGAGCCGCGTGACGGTGCGCCAACCGGGTGAATCTCGCCTGGCCGGAGCAAACCGTGTGTGACGGCCGGTAGTCAAGTGACCCGCGACCTGCCACCAGTTGTCGGTGCCGCATCGTGATGAACGGGACGGGTGAAGCGAGAGTGACGGGAGAGGACGCTCGACGGCCTCCGCCCCGGCCCTGTCCCCCGTGGCGGCGCGACGGGCGGTGCCGCTCGTGCCACGGGGGCGCGGGAACGTGCACCTGACGGTGCGTTATCTTGTACGGGGGGTTAAGACAGGCGGCACGGCCTGTTGAGTTCCAGCCCGGGAGAGTCCAGCCGATGGCGAGGCAGCTACGCGCCGAACAGACCCGCGCGACGATCCTCGGGGCCGCCGCCGAACTGTTCGACCGTCAAGGCTACGAGTCGACCAGCCTGAGCGAGATCGTGGCCCACGCCGGAGTCACCAAGGGCGCCCTCTACTTCCACTTCGCGGCGAAAGAGGACCTCGCCCACGCCATCATGGAGCTCCAGTCCCTCACGTCGCGCAGGCTGGCGGCCGAGCTGGACGGCAGGGGGTACACCTCCCTGGAGGCCCTGATGCGCCTCACCTTCGACATGGCCCGGCTGTGCGAGGAGGGGCCGGTGCTGCGCGCCGGTCTGCGGCTCGCCACCGGGGGAGTGGCAGTGCGGCCGCCGCTGCCGCACCCCTTCACCGAGTGGCGTGAGATCGCCTCGTCCCGCCTCCTGGACGCCGTCCGGCAGTCCGACGTGCACCCGGACATCGACGTCGACTCCGTCGCCCACACGCTCGTCTGCTCCATCGTCGGCACGCGGGTCGTGGGCGGCACCCTGGAGCCCGACGCGCGGCAGCCGCGCCGCCTGGCCGGGATGTGGCGCCTCCTCATCCGGGGCATGGTGCCGGTCACCCGACGCGCGCGCTACCTCACCCTGGCGGCCCGCCTGGAGCGGGAACTGAGCACCGCCTGACCCCCGTCGGGGGCCCGGGGCCCGGGGCCCGGGGGCCGGGGGCCGGGGGCCGGGGGCCCGAGGCGCGGGGACGGGCGTCCGGTTCCGTCGCCGTGCCCCGGCCGCGCGATACGGTGAGGCGCATGCCCGACACCCCGCCGGAGCCCGCCCCGGTCATCCTCGGCGACGAGCCGGGGTCCTTCCCCCACAGCGTGCTGGCCGAGCGCCACCCGGCCATCCTCCGCCAGGTGGGCGAGGCGTTCCCCTACGACCCCGAGCGGCGGGCCGGCCTCGACGCGCTGCTCGCGAGCTGTGCCGACGGTGCGATCGAGCCGCTGCCCGACGCGGCCGACCCCGCGGACCGGCGCCGCTGGGCGGAATGGGGGACGGACCGGTACGCCGGCCGCTCCTGGTTCGACGTGCCCTGGCTGTGGGCCGAGAGCCACTTCTACCGTCGGCTCCTCGACGCCGTCGGATACTTCGGCCCCGGCCCCTGGCAGGGCGTCGACCCGTTCCGGCCCGCCAAACTCGCCGAGCTCGGGTCCCCGGAGACGGACGAGGAACTGGCCGCACTCGACGACCTCGCCGGCCTGCCCGCCGAGGAGCGGACCCGGGCCCTGCTGCACGGCTCGCTCTGGGGCAACCGCGCGGACCTGGGCTTCCGCCTCTCCGGGAACGGCGCCCGCACCGAGGACCGGGTGCGGGCACTGGTCGCCGACGACAGTGACGTGCTGTGGTCGCTGCTCCCGCCCTCCGCGCCCGGCACCCCGGTCCCGGCCACCCTGTGCCTCGTCGCCGACAACGCGGGCCGCGAACTCGTCCCCGACCTGCTGCTCGTCGCCCACCTCCTCGCCGAGGGCCGCATCGGACGGGCGGTCCTGCACGTCAAGCCGCACCCGTACTACGTCTCCGACGCCACCCCCGCCGACGTGCTCGACGCGCTGCGACGCCTGGTGGCGGCGGGCGGAGCGGCCGCCTCCTACGGCGAGGGCCTGTGGACCGCACTGACCGACGGCCGCGTCACCGTCCGCGTCCACCCCTTCTCCTGCGCCCCGTTGCCGTACGCGGACATGCCCGGCGACCTGCGCGCGGAGTTCGCCTCGGCCACGGTCACCGTCCTCAAGGGCGACCTCAACTACCGTCGTCTGGTGGGTGACCGGTACTGGCCCCCGACCACGCCCTTCGCGGATGTGACCGGCTACTTCCCCGGCCCCGTCGCCGCACTGCGCACCCTGAAGTCCGACGTGATCACCGGCCTGACCGCGCGGACGGAGGCCGCGCTGGAGGCGAGCGGGGAACGGCGCTGGCGGACGAGCGGGACCCACGCGCTGATCCAGGTCAGGGGCTGAGCCCGCGGCGCCCGGGCCCGGGCAGGACGGACCGCCGAAAGTTCCCGCCCTTCGCCCCGATTCACGCGATGGTGTGATCATGTGCCGCGCCGCGGATGTGCCCGCGGGGCCATGGGTAGTGCCCGGCCATGACGCAACAGCCCTTCGAACTCCCGCACTTCTACCTGCCGCATCCCGCCCGGCTCAACCCGCATCTCGACGAGGCCCGCGCCCACTCGACGACGTGGGCGCGCGAGATGGGCATGCTGGAGGGTTCCGGGGTCTGGGAGCAGTCCGACCTCGACGCGCACGACTACGGCCTGCTCTGCGCCTACACCCACCCCGACTGCGACGGCCCGGCGCTCTCCCTCATCACCGACTGGTACGTGTGGGTCTTCTTCTTCGACGACCACTTCCTGGAGAAGTTCAAGCGCACCCAGGACCGCGTCGGCGGCAAGACCCATCTCGACCGGCTCTCCCTGTTCATGCCGCTCGACCTCGCCGCCGGGATGCCCGAGCCGGAGAATCCGGTGGAGGCCGGCCTCGCCGACCTGTGGACGCGCACGGTGCCGGCGATGTCGGCCGAGTGGCGCCGCCGCTTCGCCGTCGCCACCGAGCACCTGCTCAACGAGTCCCTGTGGGAGCTGTCCAACATCAACGAGGGGCGGATCGCCAACCCCGTCGAGTACATCGAGATGCGCCGCAAGGTCGGCGGCGCCCCCTGGTCGGCGGGGCTGGTCGAGTACGCGACCGCCGAGGTGCCCACCGCCGTCGCCGGCTCCCGGCCGCTGAGGGTGCTGATGGAGACGTTCTCCGACGCCGTGCACCTGCGCAACGACCTCTTCTCCTACCAGCGCGAGGTCGAGGACGAGGGGGAGCTGAGCAACGGGGTGCTGGTCCTGGAGACCTTCTTCGGCTGCACCACCCAGGAGGCCGCCGAGCTGGTCAACGACGTCCTCACCTCCCGGCTGCACCAGTTCGAGCACACGGCGTTCACCGAAGTGCCCGCGGTGGCACTGGAGAACGGCCTGTCGCCGGCCGAGGTCGCCGCCGTCGGGGCGTACGCGAAGGGCCTCCAGGACTGGCAGTCCGGCGGCCACGAGTGGCACATGCGCTCCAGCCGGTACATGAACAAGGGCGCCCGGCCCGCCGCCGGCTGGCAGGCGCTGACCGGCCCCGGCACCTCCGCCGCGGACGTCGGCGCGCTGCTGACCGCGGCTGCCGCCGGACGGAGGCGTCCCTACACCTATGTGCCGTTCCAGAAGGTCGGCCCCTCGGTCATCCCCGACATCCGCATGCCCTTCCCACTGGAGCTGAGCCCGGCCCTGGAGGGCGCCCGACGGCACCTGTCCGAATGGTGCCGGGCGATGGGCATCCTCAGCGAGGGGGTATGGGACCAGGACAAGCTCGCGAGCTGCGACCTGCCCCTGTGCGCCGCGGGCCTGGACCCGGACGCCACCCAGGAGCAGCTGGACCTCGCCTCCGGCTGGCTGGCCTTCGGCACCTACGGCGACGACTACTACCCGCTGGTCTACGGCCACCGCCGTGACCTGGCCGCCGCCCGGCTGACCACGGCCCGGCTGTCGGCCTGCATGCCGCTCGACGGCGAGCCGGTCCCGCCGCCGGCCAACGCCATGGAACGCTCCCTGATCGACCTGTGGACCCGCACGACCGCCGGCATGACGCCCGGCCAGCGGCGCCCGCTGAAGACGGCCGTGGACAAGATGACCGAGGCCTGGGTGTGGGAGCTGGCCAACCAGATCCAGAACCGCGTCCCCGACCCGGTGGACTACCTGGAGATGCGGCGCGCCACCTTCGGCTCCGACCTCACGCTGGGCCTGTGCCGTGCCGGACACGGCCCGGCCGTTCCGCCCGAGGTCTACCGCAGCGGGCCCGTCCGTTCCCTGGAGAACGCGGCGATCGACTACGCGTGCCTGCTCAACGACGTCTTCTCGTACCAGAAGGAGATCGAGTACGAGGGCGAGATCCACAACGCGATCCTCGTCGTGCAGAACTTCTTCGGCGTCGACTATCCGGCCGCGCTCACCGTCGTGCAGGACCTGATGAACCAGCGCATGCGCCAGTTCGAGCACGTCGTCGCGCACGAACTGCCGGTCGTGTACGACGACTTCCGGCTGAGCGACGAGGCGCGCGGCGTCATGGCGGGCTATGTGACCGACCTGCAGAACTGGATGGCGGGCATCCTCAACTGGCATCGGGAGGTGCCGCGGTACAAGGCCGACTACCTGGCCCGGCGCACCCACGGCTTCCTCCCGGACCGGATCCCGGCCGTACCCGTGCCCAGGCTCAGCACCGTGCCGACGGCCTGACCGACGTCCAGTCTCACTCTTTCGTGGCTCGTCACGCGCTGGTGCGCCGGGTAGAGCACCAGCCGGAGGCGATCGATGGAACAGACAGCGTTGCGACCCAAGCCGATGCCCGGCCGGGAACCCCGAGCCGGTGCCGCGCCCGCCGACGTCCGGCGTCCGCACACCGGGCGTCGGCGCCGCCGACGGCTCACCACCGTGTTGCTCGGCGTGTGCGCCGCCACGGCCCTGCTGCTGGCGGGCGTGGGACTCGGCACGGTGGGGGCCACGGTCATCGGCATGAGCGAGCTGGCCGAGATGCGACGGCAGGCGGGTGCGCTCGGACCGGGACCGGGAGCGGGAGCGGGCGAGTCGGCGGGCACCCGGGCCGCTCCGGCGGACCCGTCGGTCGGCCGGTCCGCCTCCCCGGCCCCGGCCAGCGCGACCCTCGGCGTGGAGGCCGTGGACCACGAGAAGCCGGGGGCCCTGGTGGTGGGTGTCCACGTGCCCGGCCCCGGGTACGCGGCCGGCCTGGTCCGGGGCGACGTGCTCCTGGCCTTCGGCACGATCCGCGTCGACTCGGCCGCCGACCTCGCGCATGCCGTGGCCCGCGCCCGGCCGGGCAAGGCGGTCAAGGTCACGGTGCGCCACGAGAGCGGCGGTTACCAGCAGCTGACGGCCGTACCGGGCGTCGTCACCTGACCCGTCCGAACCGATTCGCCGGCCCGCGCCCCTGCTCGCCCTTCCCGGACGGCCGAGCACCCCGTGCCGCCCGGCGGACACCGGACCCGCACCGGTCACCTCCGGGGCGCTCGGACCACACGCGCACGGCGCCGGGGCGTCCGAGGGACCGGACGGCACGCCCCGGCGGCCGTGAGGCGTCTCCCGTTCCACCAGTGGTGCGGGTTTCCGTGCAAATCGGCTCGCGTCACTCCCGCGCCGAGGGCAGGATGCTGCTCACAGCCCCACCCTCGTCGCCCAGGAGGCCCGGATGACCGGCAGCACGCCCGCTGCTCACTTCACCGCCGACGACTACCGGGCCCGCATGGAGCGCGCCACCCGGGCGGCCGCCGACGCGGGCCTGTCCGGGTTGCTGGTGGCGCCGGGACCGGACCTCGTTTGGCTCACCGGCTACGCGCCCACCGCGGCCACCGAACGGCTCACCCTGCTCGTCCTCGCCCCCGGCCAGGACCCCGTCCTGGTCGTGCCGACGCTGGAGGCCCCCGACGCGGAGAAGGCCGTCGGCGCGCCCGCCCTGACCCTGCGCGACTGGACCGACGGCAAGGACCCCTACGCCGCCACCGCCGCCCTCCTCGCGGACTCCGGGCGGTTCGGCATCAGTGACAACGCCTGGGCGATGCACCTGCTGGCCCTCCAGCGGGCGCTGCCCGGCACCTCGTACGCCTCCCTCACCGAGGCGCTGCCCATGCTGCGGGCCGTCAAGGACGCGGCCGAACTGGAACTGCTGGCCGCGGCGGGCGCCGCCGCGGACGCCGCGTTCGAGGAGATCCGCACGGTCCGCTTCGGCGGGCGCCGGGAGTCCGAGGTCGCCGCCGACCTCGCCGGTCTGCTGCGGCGGTTCGGGCACTCCCAGGTCGACTTCACCATCGTCGCCTCCGGCCCGAACGGCGCCAACCCGCACCACGAGGTCGGCGACCGCGTCATCGAGGACGGCGACATGATCGTCCTCGACTTCGGCGGCCTGAAGGACGGGTACGGCTCCGACACCTCCCGCACCGTCCACGTGGGCGAGCCCACCGACGAGGAGCGCCGGGTGCACGACCTCGTCCGCGAGGCCCAGGAGGCCGGATTCCGGGCGGTGCGGCCCGGTGTCGCCTGCCAGGAGGTGGACCGGGCCGCCCGCGCGGTCATCGCCGACGGCGGGTACGGCGAGTACTTCATCCACCGCACCGGGCACGGCATCGGCGTCACCACGCACGAGCCGCCGTACATGATCGAGGGGGAGGAACAGCCCCTCGTGCCCGGGATGTGCTTCTCCGTCGAGCCCGGCGTCTATCTGCCCGGCCGGTTCGGGGTACGCATCGAGGACATCGTCACGGTCACCGAGGACGGTGGCCGCCGCCTCAACGACACCACGCGGGAGATGGTCACGGTGGAGTGACCGGCGACCGAGAGACCCCGAAACGCCCCGGCGCGACCTGAACGCCCGGGCAGACCCGGAAGACGACGGCGCGACCATGACCCAGGCACCGACACCCACCGCGGACACCGTCCGTCGACTGGTCCGTTCCCTGCTGGGCGGCAGCGCGGAACCCGAGACCGTCCGGCCGGTCGCGGAGGGCACCGCGTCCGCCACCTGGTGGGTCGGCACCCGGCACGTGCTCCGGCTGGCGCCCGACCGCGAGGCCGCGGTGCGGCAGCGACGCGAGCTGCGGCTGCGCGAGCTGATCCGCCCGCACCTGTCCGTCGCGGTGCCGAAGAGCGTGGCGCACGGCGAGTGGGCGCCGGGCCTGACCTACACGCTGGACACCAGGGTGCCCGGCGGATCGGGTGAGGATCACGACGTGTCGGCCCTGGGGGAGGCGGACCTGGCGGCGCTGCTCGGCGGGCTGCGCGAGGTGCCCGCCCGCCAGGCGGAGACCCTCGGTGTGCCCCGGGCCGCCCCGCGCCCGCTGGAGACGCTGCGGCAGGCCGCCGAGCGCGCCGCCCTACGCCTCGCTCGGGCCGACGAGTTCGACGCCGCGCGTCCGGAGCGGCTGACCCGGGCGGCGACGGCCCAGTTGGGCGCCCAGAGCGGCGCGGCCGTCCTCGTCCACCACGCGCTGGCCGGGGAGCACCTCGTGGTCGGCGCCGACGGCCGGGTGCGCGGTGTCCTCGGCTGGACCGACGCGGTCCTCGGCGACCCGGCCGAGGACATCGCCGCCCTCGCGCTGTCCGTCGGCTCGCCCGCCGCCGTCCGCGCCGCCACCCTCGCCGGCTACGGCGCCCGCCCCTGCCTGCGCGGCCTGTGGCTGGCCCGCTGCGACGCCCTCGTCCACCTCGCCGGCGCCCTGCCGGGCGGGCCGCCGACGCCGCCGGGCGTGAGCACGCGGCCCCTGCCCCTGCTCAGGCTCCGCCTGCGGCGTGCCTGGGAGCCGATCCTGCTGGAACGGGTGACGGAGCTGCGGGAAGACGGCGACGGCGACGGCACGGACGGACCGGACGGCACCGTCCCGGGGAGTGACGCGGACGACGCCGGCACCGGGGAGTGACGGGGGGCGGCTCCCCGG